>CAVOMO010000018.1:0-59301 GCA_963697045.1 uncultured Acidobacteriaceae bacterium | reverse complement strand
AAAATCGGAGAATGGCTTTAGAATGGGTCATCTGGCCGTTGCAACAAAAACCCAAACCCGGAGTGACGGACAGGAGATCCCGCTGTAACTCCCAACAATTAACCGCTGGCGACTGGCTGGCAACGCATACTGAGATGGTTGTGAAAACACACGCGTTGCCCGGGACGCTTTAACGGGGCTGTCGAGCTAAGCCGCACCTGCCCAACAAGAATGTGGAGATAACAAATGCAAACTATTTCTCGTTCTGTGAGGTTCCTCCTCGTGTTCGCTCTCGCCGTGACGGCAATGTCTGTCGTTGCGCAGGACGAAGTCACTTCAGCGCCAGCAGAACCGGCTGCCCAAGCGCTGCAATTCGTTCCCATTCCGCCCTGTCGCGTGGTGGATACGAGAAATGCCAATGGAACATTTGGCGGGCCGCCAATTCAAGCGGGCACGTTCCGGAGCTTCCCTATCTCACAGGGCCCCTGCGGTATTCCCCTCGGTGCCTGGGCTTACTCCTTGAATATCTCGGTTGTACCGAACGGCGCACTGCATTACCTGACGGTATGGCCCACCGGACAGTCGCAGCCTCTGGTTGCGACCTTGAATTCGCTGGATGGCCGGATCAAAGCCAACGCGGCCATCGTGACGGCGGGGAATGGCGGAGGAGCCGTCAGTGTCTTCGCCACTGATACAACGAATGTCATAGTGGACGTCAACGGCTATTTCGTGCCATCTAAGACCGGCTCACTTACGTTCTACCCCTTGACCCCCTGTCGTATAGCCGACACGCGGCCGGAACGTGGTGGCGGTGGCCCCATTGCGGGTGGAACCATACAAAATTTCCAGATGAATACCGTCTCTGGTTGTACCGTATCGGGTACCGCCCAAGCCTATTCATTGAACATCACGGCGGTGCCGTCTGGGCCGTTGGGTTACCTGACAGTGTGGCCCGCGGGGGGGACAAAGCCGCTGGTTTCCACTCTCAACGACCTGACTGGAACGATCGTAGCTAACGCGGCGATCGTCGGGGCCGGCGCGGGGGGAGATATTTCCGTTTACCCCAGCAGCACCACCAACTTAGTCATCGATATCGACGGCTACTTCGCGGCCCCGGGAGATCCCAATGCGTTGCAGCTCTATTTGGCGACTCCGTGCCGGGTGCTGGACACGCGCCTGTCAGGTGGCGCTTTCAGCGGGACGCTTGTCGTGGATGTGCTCAATAGCCCATGTGGCGTGCCTAATACGGCCCAGGCCTATGCGCTGAACGCCACGGTAGTGCCGCAGGGCGCACTAGGGTTTCTGACGTTGTGGGCCGATGGCGCCACCCAGCCCGTGGTCTCGACTCTAAACGCCTTGGACGGAACCATTACCAACAACATGGCGCTGGTGCCTACCACAAACGGAAAGGTCGATGCTTTTGCTTCTGGCACCACGAACCTGATCCTCGACATCTCCAGCTACTTCGCGCCGTAACCGGAGGTCAGGTCCAGTCGGCTGGTTGATTCACTTAGGCAGGCGGAAATTGAAAGCTCCGCCTGCCTTTCTGCATCTGGCGCCGGCATGAGCCTGATCGCTTGGACCACAATGACATACCGTTTGTGGACAAAAAAACATCAGGCCTCCGCGGAACGGAGACCTGAGGGTTGCCACTACGTTTGCTTCTAGTGTCCGTCCAGGCAGCCTCTCTGGCCGCTACGATTGGGATAGCCCGTGCCGGCGGTGTAGGCCGCGTTCGACCATTCCCCCTGAATCTTCCACCGCGTCCCATTGGAGAAACTAACCAAGGGGACATTGAAGGTCCAAGCGCATTTGTCGCCATTTTCCTGGCCGCTCGAGTCATACCACGCACCCGGGTTGGCGGGGTCCGTGCGGGCTTCCGACAACTCGTGTCCGCTTACGTTAGCAATTGCCGCCAGTCCCTGGGAGTGCAGCCCGGAGGTATCGCCGGGATCGCATCCGGCGTCACCATCGAGTTTGAAGAAGAAAGCGAACTGTACCCGCTTGCCGCCACAGGTCCCGACACTATGCCACGCGCAATAACCCGCACTGCCGCGAGGCTTGTCGACGTACACCGGATAGTACCCGTTGCCCGACGGATCGGGATTCGTGATCATCTTGCAGACTTCCGCCAGAATGGCGCTGGTGTTGTTACCGCCCGTGGAAGCGCTGGTATCGACATAGTGTCCAGCGTAGCTGGCCGTCGGCCCAACCTGTCCGTTCGAGCCGGTGTATTCGTCACTGGTCTTGGCGTAATTCGAGTTGCTGAAGCCTTGATACCAGCTATCCATTCCACTGATCTTGTCGCCGGTATAGTTTGCCCAACTGGTGCCCCAGAAAATCGCGGTGGCGTTGGCGGTGGGCATAATCACGCCACCATGGTAAGTCATGTTCGGACTGCGCCGCGGCGCCAGCAACTGCTGGTCCTCGCTTGTACCTTTGGCCCAGTGTATGCCGAGCATGGGCGGCTCAGCGCTGATATGGCTACGATCTGCGGGTTGAACTTGTGTGTCTGACTGACCGAACGCAAGCACCGAAATCATGCATGCCATGAATATTAGAAAGAGGTTCCTCACGTGTTCCTCCGAGAGGGCTTTCGCCTGAGTTGAATTAGGGCCCAATGAGGAGGCCCGATCAAGCCGAGATAAGGGGGTCACTTCCTTGCCACGGCCCCAACGCACGTGGCAAGAATGGATAAATTGCAGCGACAATACTCGTGGAGATTGCTTCGAGTCAAGGGCAAGTTGAATCCGCAATCTAAATTATTGGCGTACAATCAGATCTGCAGAGATTTGCGCGGGCAGTTTCAAAGAAGCCAGAGGGCCGGATCCCACCTTGATGCCAGCCTAAGCACCCACCACCAAAGTTCCGCGCGGTACCCCCAAACTCTGACTTAAATTCTCGTCAACCACATCTCGTTGCCGTCACGAAATCAGGCATCTAAGCGTTTTGGTATTACCCGATTTACGACATTTCACGGATTTTCGGGTTTGAAACCACGAGTTCAGCGATAAGAAAGCTTGCGGAGATATATCCCTTATGACAACGAAATTTACGAAGTTTGGCTGGTGGGGCGCAGTGCTCACCTTGGCACTCTCCACCGCATTATTGCCCATACGAGCCACGGCTCAAGATCAAGGTCAACAGGATGATCCCCCAGACCGTGTCGCTCGGCTCGGCTACATGGAAGGTTCGGTTTCCTTCCAGCCCGCCGGCGAAACCGATTGGGTGCAAGCCGTGGCCAATCGCCCCATGACGACCGGCGACAGGCTGTGGGCCGACAAAGACTCACGCGCTGAATTGCAACTGGGATCAGCTGTGATTCGTCTGGGCGAGAACACCGGCGTCTCCTTCCTGAACCTGGATGACAATACCGTACAGATCCAACTTTCGTCAGGTACGATCAATCTCCGCGTGCTCCGCCTCGACCAGAACGATAACTTCGAGGTGGATACACCGGACCTGGCGTTCACGGTTTCCAAGCCCGGCAACTACCGCTTCGACGCTACGGAAGACGGCACCTCCACCATCGTCAGCTTGCGGGACGGCGGAGGCCAGGCCACCGGTAACGGTCAGACCTACACGCTACACGCCGGACAACGAGCCAGCTTCACTGGTGGAAATGATTCGCTAAACGCTGATGTGGAAGACCTCGGCGGCCCCGACCAGTTCGACCGCTGGGCCGATGACCGCGATCATCGCTACGATAATTCGCGCTCGGCGCAATATCTGTCACACGATGTCGTCGGTTACGAAGACCTGGATGACAATGGCAGCTGGCGCGATGATCGCGACTATGGCCATGTTTGGTATCCGAACAATGTTGCTCCAGGCTGGGCGCCTTATCGCGACGGCCACTGGGACTGGATTGCTCCCTGGGGATACACATGGGTCGATGACTCCCCCTGGGGCTATGCACCTTACCACTATGGACGCTGGGTAACCGTCGGCGGACGTTGGGGCTGGGTAGCTGGGCCGGTGAATGTGCGGCCCGTCTATGCACCGGCACTCGTTGTCTTCATCGGTGGAGGTGGCGGCGGTGTTGGCATCGGCGTCGGTTTCGGCGGCAATGTGGGATGGTTCCCTCTGGGTCCACGCGAAGTTTACGTGCCACCGTACCGGGTTAGCCGTGGTTACATGAACCAGGTGAATGTCAGCAATACCACGGTCAACACCACCACCATCACGAACGTCTACAACAACACCGTCATCAATAATCGGACCACCAACATCACCACCGTGAACTACGTGAACCGGACTGCTCCGGGAGCGGTGACGGTGGTTCCCCAACGTACTTTTTCCAGCGCGCAACCCGTCGCGCGCGCGGCGGTTGCCGTTACCCCACAACAGATCGCCAGGGCGCCCGTAAGCGCAAGGGTAGCTGTGGCTCCCACGCAGCAGGCCGTGTTGGGAGCGAAGGCTGCGACCGCGAACCATGTGACCGCGCCGCCGGCAGCAGTAGCCAATCGACAAGTAGTCGCGAAGCGGACGCCGCCTCCGCCGCCGGTGCCGTTTGCAAAACAACAGCAGGCCATGGCAGCGCATCCCGGACAGCCTTTGGCCCAGCACGAGATCCAGAGCTTGCGTCCGGCCAGCGCCCCGGCGGCACACCCGATGGTCAAGGTGGCGCCTCCCGGCAAGCCCGCGACGCCGACCACAGGCCATCCCGCAAACGCGCCAAACGCGGGCCGCCCCGGACAGCCCGCTGCGCCACCGGCCAACCAGCCGAATCCTGGACGCCCCGGACAGCCCGCTGCGCCACCAGCCAACCAGCCGAATGCTGGACGCCCGGGACAGCCCACTGCTCCACCGGCCAACCAGCCGAATGCTGGACGCCCGGGACAGCCCACTGCTCCACCGGCCAACCAGCCGGCGAACCGCCCGCCTAATCAGCAGGCCCCACAGCAGCATCCCGCAACTCCGCCAGAACAGAATCGTCCGCCGGTAGCGCAGCCACCAAGCCGTCCGGCGCCGCCACCGCAGACGAACCGTCCTCCGGAATCGCAATCACCGAATCGGCCTCCGGCAACGCCACCTCCGACAAATCGGCCAACGCCGCCGCCACAGACTAACCGGCCGCCGGAATCGCAATCACCGAATCGGCCTCCGGCAACGCCACCGGCAAATCGGCCCGAGACAAATCAGAACCAGCCGCCTTCGCGGCCGCAAACGCCCCCGCCTGGACCGGCGAAGCCGACGCCTCCGCCTCAGACGAATCGTCCGCCATCGACGCCGCCGAAAACGCAATCGCCAAACCGGCCGCCGGCAGCGCAACCGCCGAGTCGTCCAGAGACGAGACCCAGTCAGCCACCTCCGCGGCCGCAAACAGCTCCACCGGCCCAGCCACAGCACACGGCGCCTGCTCCGGCTACGGCGAAACCGTCTGCGCCGCCTCCGCATCAGCAAACACCAGAGCAGAAAAAGCAGGAAGAGGAACGGAAGAAGCAGGAAAAACCGCCGGGCGTGTAAGAGGTGAAGTGAAAGGTCAGAAATCAAATGGGCATCCCATGCGTTGTCGGGATGCCCAATTCTTTTGAAGCAGGTCTAGCAGATGGAACGTGCGCTCATTGCAGCGTAATGTGGTTTGGGTAACGGGGTGCCGCCGATAGACGCAACTGGACGTCGCGCGTGTCCTTTGCGCCCACAGTAAGCTGTTGCTTCCCAAACTCCATCCGCGGACCTTCCATTTCAATTTTGTAGGTCCCAGGAGCCAGGGAAATCAGAAGTGGTGTCTCCCCTACCGGCTTGCCATTAATTCGCACCACGGCCTTTGCCGGAACAGACTTGAAATTGAGCTTTGCTGCATCCAGTCCAGCACGCTGTTCAAGCGCGCGCCGGTTTGTATCCTCGGGATTGGTCTCTGCGACGGTCGCTCCTGCAGGATGTTTGTCGGGAATCACCACGTAAGAGGGCCTGTTGTCCGGGGACGCCGTAGAATCCGTCTTGTTGGACACCGCAGCATCCAGCTTATTGGACACGGCAGAATCCACATTGTTGCCCGCCGCGGTCACGCCGGCGCTACTGCCGGTCGCGAGGTGACCGTACTCGGCCGCCGCCTGGGCTGCTAGAGGGCGCACACTCAAAAAAACCAAGAGTGCAATGGACATGGCCCAAGCTACAAATACACGGCTAGGCAGAACCGAAACCGCATAGGCCAGAGAAATCGATCGTGTACTCCGGAACATTGAGGTTCACCTCTGGACGCTACTGTAGCACGAGGGGCTGGGCATGGCAGCGAAAGCCGGTGAGATGCTGGAAAGTGGGTTGACGTTCGCGTCTTGCTTACTAACGCATTTTGTCCAGGCGCTTGCGCAACATTCGCGCCTGGTTGCCCATTGCTCGAACGCGTTTCCGGCTTCGCATCCAGGTAATGCCCATGACGGCGCCTACGAACAGTATCAGGCCCGCGGTAGCGCGGTCCTGCACCGTGTGTCCCGGTCCCTGGACTGAAATGGCGTACAGGAAACCGCTGCCGATAACCACGAGAGCGGCAAAGCCCATAATCGAAGTAAAAATTTCAGACTTCACGGCGCAACCTCCGAACAAATCCACGACATTTTAGCAGCCTTATCGCTGCGTTCTGTGCAATCCATGGTGGTATATTGGGGATTCCATATCAGCACTACGTGGCAGCCGGGAGTCAACCCCATGGATCATTCTTCTGCGGTCAAAACCAAACTTCAGATCGTGCCGCCGCCATCACCAGAAACGATTGCCGAAGTTGGCGTCCGCCAGGCTTTCCTGGAAGATCTGGCGCTTAAAGTGCTCTATGTAGGCGGCCCAATGTCGCTTCAGGAGCTGGCGGCGCAGATGCGGCTCAACTTCGGAGTGGTTAAGGAACTGCTTCAGCGGCTGCGGGCAGAGCACCTTTGCCAGGTAACCGGGATAACGGGGAACATTCCTGAGATCGCCATGACCTCTCCGGGCCGATCACGGGCCCTGGAATTGTTGTCATCGAACCAGTATGCAGGCCCGGCTCCGGTTTCGCTAACCAGTTACGTGCAGCAGGTCCGCCAACAGACCGTCCGCCATTTGGAAATACATCTGCCCGAGGTAACCCGCGCCTTCGCCCATCTAGTGCTCGGCCCCAAGACGCTCAATAAGCTGGGGACCGCGTTGAATTCGGGTACTTCAATCTTCTTGTATGGACCAACCGGTACCGGAAAATCTTCGATCGCCCTGGCACTTTCAAATGCGTTTTCGTCCGATCGAATATGGATACCCTGCGCCGTGGAAGTCGATGGTCAAGTTATCTCTGTCTTTGACCCGCTGGTTCACACCCAGGTAAACACTCCGGTATCGCAGATCAGCGATGCGCGTTGGGTGCTCTGCAATCGCCCAAGCGTCTTGGTGGGCGGCGAGCTGACCATTGAAATGCTGGAGCTGCAACTTAACCCGGTCACGAAATTTTATACGGCTCCGGCGCAGATGAAGGCCAACAATGGGGTCCTGATTATCGACGATTTCGGACGCCAGCGAGTGCGGCCAGACGAATTGCTCAATCGGTGGGTGGTTCCGCTCGATCGCGGAATTGATTTCCTCACGTTGGCGGGAGGGAAGAAGGTCGAGGTCCCGTTCGAGCTGTTCGTGGTATTTGCCACCAACCTGGATCCGGCAACGCTGGTGGACGCGGCGTTTTTGCGAAGAATTCAGACCAAGATCAAGGTGGATTCTGTTTCGGAACAGCATTTCCACGAGATCTTCCGCGCAGTTTGTAACAACGCCCAACTTCACTATGACGACGCCGTTGTGAATGACTTGATAGATCTGATTCAACACAAACTGAAGGAACCGCTGCGGCCGTGCTATCCCCGCGACATTGTGAATCAAATTCGCTGGTCGGCGCGTTACGAGCAAAAGGAACCGCGCCTGGATCGGGAGGCCGTTCTAACTGCAGTGGAGGCCTATTTCGCCATCGGTACGGCAGCCACCGAAATGGAATAGCGTTTTTCTACGGCGTGATCTGGAAGACGACGCCGGTCCGTGGGGGCCACCAGTCGTCGTAGTTCCATACACTTTTCCACTGCCATCGACCAGGACGGGGAAACTCTGCCGCTTTCCCTTGCTGTTCCTCCCGCTTTCTGCTATCCATCCTCTTGGCCCGTCGTGGGTCGCAAGCCATGCCAGCTAAATCGCCTGCTCCGAGCCAGCCGCTGAAATCTTCTGCCACTTCTCTTGCTGGTTATCGCCTGCACCGCGGAGCCGCGCTTCCCCTGGGCGCGACCTTGCGGCGCCACGACGTCAACTTTGCCATCTTCTCCAAGCACGCGACATCTTGCACGCTGGCTCTGTTCCAGCCGGGAGCTGAGCAGCCCTTCGTCGAGTTTGCGCTCGATCCCCACTCCAACCGCACCGGACAAGTGTGGCACGCCTGCGTGGAAGGGCTCGACGCCGGCATGCAATACGGTTTCCGCTTCGACATGCAGCCCAATCCCGATCCAACAGTGCATCGCTTTAATCCAGCCCTGGTGTTACTCGACCCGTATGCGCGGGTGCTCTCCGATCGCGGGGCATGGGGACAGTGTTCGTTGCCCGGCCAGCGTCGTCATCGCAACAGTGTGGCGGTGGAGGAGAACGATTTCGACTGGGAAGACGACCAGCCGCTCAACCTTCCCCTGGTGGACAGCATCATCTACGAAGCCCACGTCCGCAGCTTACACGGTGCACTCCTCTTCCGGGGTCACGCATCCCGGCACCTATGCCGGGCTTATCGAGAAGATTCCCTATCTCAAGAAACTGGGAGTGACCGCGGTCGAGTTGCTGCCCGTCAGCGAGTTTGAGGAATGCGATACCGATCGCGTCAACCCGTTTACCGGCGAGCGCCTGCTGAATCTTTGGGGTTATCAGCCGGTAGCTTTTTTTGCGCCCAACACCGCCTACTCGTCGAAGCGCGGCGATGGCGAACAGGTTCGTGAGTTCAAGCAACTGGTACGCGCCCTGCATCGGGCTGGCATCGAGGTCATTCTCGATATGGTGTTCAACCACACTGCCGAGGGCGATGAGAATGGCCCCACCTGGTCTTTCCGCGGAATTGATAACTCTACCTACTACATTCTCGACCCGGTGACCGGCCAGTATGCGAATTTCACCCTGTGCGGCAATACGGTGAATTGCAATAATCCTGTGGTACGGGAACTGATAGTCGATTGCCTGCGCTACTGGGTCCTGGAAATGCACGTGGACGGCTTTCGCTTCGATCTGGCCTCTGTCCTGGGCCGCGGAATGGACGGTCGCGTACTCAAGAACCCGCCGCTGCTGGAGAGTCTGGCCTACGATCCGGTGCTGGCCAATTCCAAACTGATCGCCGAGGCCTGGGATGCCGCTGGGCTCTACCAGGTCGGTACCTTGCCTTCGTGGGGACGATGGGCGGAGTGGAATGGCATCTATCGCGACGAAGTGCGCAAGTTCGTGCGGGGCGACGCCGGCATGACCTCGGCGCTCGCCACTCGTTTGCTGGGTAGCCCCGACCTCTACGAAACCAGCGCCCGCGAACCGTACCACAGCATCAACTACGTGACCTGCCACGATGGCTTCACGCTCAACGATCTGATTTCGTACAACGAAAAACACAATCTCGCCAACGGCGACAACAATCAGGACGGCACCGACGCCAACTACAGTTGGAACTGTGGCGTCGAAGGCCCCACCGACGATGCCGCCGTCAAACAACTGCGCGCACGTCAGCATAAAAACTGTGCCGCCATTTTGCTGTTTTCGCACGGCGTTCCCATGATCCTCGCCGGTGACGAAATTGCGCGCACCCAACAGGGCAACAATAACGCGTACTGCCAGGACAATGAAATCAGTTGGCTGGACTGGCGCATGATGGCAAGCCATGCTGACCTGCTGCGCTTCTTCCAACTGATGATCGCCTTCCGCAAGCGCTGTCCGCTACTGCGGCGCGAAAGCTTTCAGCTTCATGGCGAAGGCGGATTCCACATTACATGGCATGGGGTGCAGCGCATGCAGCCCGACTGGGGACACGAGTCGCGCACGGTCGCGATGCAATTAACCCAATTGCACGATGATGGTTCGCGCGAGGATGTACATTTCATTGCCAACGCCTACTCCGGCGACCTGCAGTTTGAGCTGCCGCAGATCGGCGAGCACGAATGGTTTCGGCTGGCTGACACGGAGCTGCCCTCGCCGCAGGACATCGCCGAAGAGGGCTTGGAGTTTCCGCTATTGTCCCAGGATGCCTATCTGGTGCGCGCGCACAGCGTGGCCATCTTCGTGGCTAAATAAGAGCTGAGCTACTGACCAGATTCTTTCCCGATCTTCTCGAACCTCCCGCTTTCCGGATCAGCCGCCCAAATCGAGCCATCGCCAATGTCATACACCCAGCCCCGAATCTCCACCTCTCCGCTGATCACCCGCGAATGCACGCTGGGATGGCTCTTCAGGTTGTCGATCTGCGCCAGCACGTTGTACTCGGTAATCAGGCGCAGCTTTTCGGCTTCAGCCATGCCGCTGTGATCGCGCGTAACCCGGTGCCGGGCCTCGAACGCGTGCCGCATCCATTCCTGCACCGCGGGCAGGCCGTTGACTTGATCGGCCCGCAGCAGTCCCTTCATGACCCCGCAGTCGGTATGTCCACAGACGACGATCAGAGGCACCTTCAGCACCAGCATGGCATATTCGACGCCCGCCGAAACGCCGCCTACGAAGTCGCCATACCGAGGCACCAGATTGCCTGGATTCCTCTCGATGAAAAAATCGCCCGGGCCGGTCTGCGTGAACAGGTTAGGCACCACCCGGGAATCGGCGCAGGTGATGAACATTGCGATGGGCTGCTGGCGGCCCTTCAGGCTCTCGAACATATCGCGCTGAGCAGGATAGACTTCAGACTGAAATTTCTTTACTCCCGCTACGATCTTTGCCAACGCTTCCTGACTCTTCACTGCCGCCTCCGTCAAACTGTCTCAACTCCGCACTCGTCTTTTCCCTGCTAGACTCAAGTTCATGTCTGAGGCGACCAACTCACTGTCGCAAGCCTCGTCGGCGTACCTGCGCTCGGCGATGCACCAGCCCATCCAATGGCACGAGTGGGGCGAGGAGGCCTTCGCCAAAGCGCGGCGCGAGAACAAGCCCATCCTGCTCGACATCGGTGCGGTGTGGTGCCACTGGTGCCACGTCATGGACCGCGAATCCTACGAGAGCGCCGGCACCGCTGAGATCATCAACCAGCAATTTGTCGCGGTCAAGGTCGATCGCGACGAACGGCCCGATGTGGACAGCCGCTATCAGCTGGCGGTATCAGCCATCTCCGGCACCGGCGGCTGGCCGCTGACCGTTTTTCTCACGCCCGATGGCCACCCTTTTTACGGCGGAACCTATTTTCCGCCCGACGACCGTTGGGGCCGTCCCAGTTTCACCAAGATCCTGCAGGCGATTGCCGCCGCCTACCGCGAGCGCCCTGACGAGGTATTGAAGTCCGCTGGCGAAACTATGGCAATGCTGGCGGCTGCCGAAGGCTATGCCGGGCGGCAGACCGAGCTTTCGCCGCGGCTGGTCGGCATCATGGTGCAGTCGGCGCTGCCCATCTTTGACGAAAAGAACGGAGGCTTTGGCAGCGCACCGAAGTTTCCTCATCCCGCCTCGCTCGATCTGCTGATGGACTGGTACGTACGCACTCGCGAGGAACGCGTCGCCACCGTTGTCACAACGACGCTCACGAAGATGGCGCAGGGAGGCGTCTACGATCAGCTGGCCGGCGGGTTTCATCGCTACTCGGTGGACGAGCGCTGGATCGTACCGCACTTCGAGAAAATGTCTTACGACAATTCCGAGCTGCTGAAGAATTACGTCCACGCCTACCAGGTGTTCGGCCATGACTTCTATGCGCACGTGGCCCGCGACATTGTCCGCTGGATGGACGAGTGGCTAAGCGACCGCGAGCACGGCGGCTTTTACGCCTCGCAGGACGCCGACATCAATCTGGATGACGACGGCGACTACTTCACCTGGACGACGGAAGAGGCCAGGGCGGTCTTGAGCAACGAAGAGTTCCAGGCGGCCGCGCTGCATTTCGACATCGAGGAAGCGGGCGAGATGCATCACAATCCGGCCAAGAACGTGTTGTGGATACGCGCGCTGCCGGCGGAAGTTGCCTCCGGCATGGGCATTGATGCCGTCGAGGCGCTTGACCTGCTGGCCTCGGCTAAGACCAAGCTGTATGCCGCGCGCCTGCAGCGGCCAACGCCCTTTGTCGATAAGACTGTATATGTCAACTGGAACGCGATGTGCGTTTCGGCATACTTGCAGGCCGCTCAGGTCCTTGGCCTGGATGACGCCCGAAAATTTGCTCTGCGCTCGCTTGACCGGATTTTATCGGAGGCATGGGACAGGCAACGCGGCCTTGCGCACGTCATCGCCTACTCTGGCGACCAGGCTGCAGCGCGCTTCGTGCGCGGCTTGCTCGACGATTACGCCTTCACCGCGCTGGCTTGTCTTGACGCGTATGAAGTCACCGGCGCCATGAGCTATTTCAAATTTGCGCAGCAGATTGCCGATGAGATGGTGCGCCGTTTTGGCGATGCGACTTCGGGCGGCTTCTTCGACACCGAGGCCACGCTGGAAGATAAACTGCAACTGGGAGCACTGTCGGCGCGGCGCAAGCCCTTTCAGGATGCACCCACGCCAGCCGGCAATCCCAGCGCAGCGATTGCCTTGCTGCGCTTGTACGCTTATACAAACGATGCGAAGTATCGCGACAAAGCCGATGACACACTCCAGGTCTTTGCCGGAATGGCGGAGCAGTTCGGCATTTACGCCGGGACCTACGGGATTGCGGCGACGTGGATGTCGCGGCCGCATACGCAGGCAGTCGTCATCGGCGAAGACCTGAAGGCGGCGGAACTTCTGAAGGCCGCAGTGGCGCCATTCGCGGTCAACAAGTCGGTGGTCCACCTGACCGACAGCGAAGCTGTGGCACAAAATTTGCCGCCAGTGCTGGCGGAGACCATCCCGAATCTTCCCACCCTGAAGGCAAATCAGTCGGTGGCGATTGTGTGCACCAATTTTACCTGCCGGCCGCCGGTGGACGGCGCGGAGGAATTGACGGCGATGTTACGGGATGCCATCTCGGGAGCCTAAAGGTTGTGAGAAAGCAGCCGATAAATAAAGTAGCGGTGAAAGATGTCAGTCGGGGGCGCGACGGCGCACGGCTGAGTCAGTTGGGGGCGCCACGGCGCACGGCTGATCAACGTAAGCGGGCGGCGCCAAACGGTGTCGCCCGCGCATCAACATCTACAGATCAATCCAGATCCAGGAAACTATCTTGCCTCGCAAAATAAAAAATAAAACATCCGAGAAAACCAAGCGCGCCGTTAAGAAATTGCGCAACTCATTAACCGCTCGCCGTGTCGTTAAGAAAAGCTCTGCCAAGACGGCGACGCGGAGTGCTGCATCCTCGAAAACCGGCAGCCGAAAGAAACCCACGTTCTTCCAGGGCGGCAGCTACGTCACGCCAAGAGGCAACGTCACCATCGGAATCCCGGCCTTCTGGACGCTGCGCCAGACCAATGATGATCTGGAGGTGGAAAGCCCGTCGCGCAAGACCTCGGTGGTGGTGACTGCATTCCAGCGTGAGAACGGCGTGGCAAGACTCGATGCGCGCGACTACCTGGAGCACTTTCTGCAGAGCGCGTCTATGAAAGGGCGGCCGGATGACGGGAAGAGCGGCCCCTCGCGCGCGCAATCGCGCTTCCGTGATCCCGACGGCGATCACTGGCAGATCGTGGTCTTCACCAATAGCGACACCTTGCTGCTGGCCACCTTGAACAGCAGCCTGCCGCCGCGCTCGCAAGAGCCGCGCGTCGGTGCTGAAATTCTGGCGACGATTACGATCAATGGGAAGTAACTGAGGTTAGTTGAAAAGCAGGTTCCCCACCCGACTAAAGTCGGTTCGGGATACAAGAAAAGAGGTTCATAACGGCGCACCTGAAGGTACGCCCCTTCTTCAATACGCCTCGTCTAGCAGCTCCACCACGTGGGCCACCCGGGCGTTCATTCCCCTGCGCTTGATTCCCGCGGCGTACTGCAGCATACATCCAACATTCGCGGTGACCACGATCTCAGGTTTGACGCTGGCGATGTAGCCCATCTTCTCGTCGAGAATCTTCATCGAGATTTCGTTCTGCGCGACGTTGTACACTCCGGCGCTGCCGCAGCAGGAATCGGCCCGCGGCGACTCCACCACCTCTGCGCCTATAAACTTCAGCAACTGCCGGGGCGCGCTGCGTATGCCCTGCGCGTGTGCCAGGTGGCACGGGTCTTGATAAGTAACGCGCGCCTTCAGCTTGCGCGCCGGCTCGACCAGGCCAACTTGCGCCAGATACTCGCTGATGTCGCGGACCTTGACGACGAACTGCTGCGCCCTCCCGGCGTACACGGGATCGTGCTCCAACAGCGCCGCATATTCTTTCATGGTCGAGCCACAGCCGGCGGCATTGGTTACGATGGCATCAAACTCGGGCCTGAGCATGGCGTCGATGTTGTGTCGCGCCATGGCGCGCGATTGCTCCAGGTATCCGGCGTGCAGGTGTAGTGCGCCGCAACAACTCTGACTCTGTGGGACATGGACTTCGATACCATTTCTGGTGAGAACGCGAATGGTGGCGCGATTCAATTCCGCGAACGCCACACTGCCGATGCAGCCAATGAGTAACGCCACCCGTCCGCGCTGCTTGCCTTCGGCGGGATACACGCGGCCGAGATCGGCAAATGAGAAGTCGGTCTCAATACGCGGCGAAAGCGCGTCCAGTTCAGCCATTCCCAACATCTTCAGCAATCCGCTGGTGCGAGCCAGACTCTGCAGGCCCGAGCGTTGGTAGAAGCGTACCAGCCGCGCATGCCGCGCCAGCCTGCTGAACGACGGCAGCACCTTCCCGTAGAAATGCGACCGCACTTTGCGCTGCAGCCAACTCCGCGGATAGTTCTCTTCGATCTGCGAGCGCGCGCGCTCCAGCAGGCTTCCGTAGGGCACGCCCGATGGGCAAGCCGTCTGGCAATTCAGGCAACCGAGGCAGCGGTCAATGTGGGTGACGAATGAATCGCCCAGCGCGAGACGTCCCTGGTCAACCAGCACCATCTGATAAATACGCCCGCGCGGCGAATCCATCTCCGTTCCCAGTGCCCGGTAAGTAGGGCACTGGTCAAGACACAGCCCGCAGTGAACGCACTTCGAGTACAAGTCCCACGTGGGTTTCTCGCCCGCGGAGAAATTGGAGACCGGCTGGTCCGACGCTGGAGTAATGACGGTCAGAAGAGGAACCTCCCGCGATTGAGAATGTCTTTGGGGTCAAGCGCCATTTTCACCGCACGCATGCTGTCTATGTCGGTTGGCATCGGCCCCCAGGCGCTGATGTGGTGCCGTGCCTCGGCCGGACAGTGAAGCACCGCCATGCTGACGTCATGCGGCAAACGGTTGCGCAATGCCGAAACCACATTGACGAAAGCCACCATCGAAGCTTCGGCTTCCGGAGCCGGCCACAGGCTGATCAGTAGGTTCGCAATTCCCACTCTGCCAATGGCCGCGAAAGAGAAGTGGTTTGACTCGGCAACCGCCGCCAGTTTGCTGATGACCGGCTGCACGTCTGCTACCGGCAGCGTCATCGAGATCAACAGAGATCGCGGATGCCGCTCGGTGGCGATCGGCGAAAAATCTTGCAGCGCCCGCCAGAACCCCTGTTCGTTGGCGCCTTCCATTTCGCGAACGACGGCAGACCCCAGCTCAGTGCGGTACCGGGCCAGCACACCGTCGCTGCCGGCCGCCCGAAGGCAAATGGACCATCCACTGACGCCTGGCGAACCCGGCACCAGCAGTTCGTGCGCCTGGGGAGAAAGCAGTTCGAGGCAAATGGGATCCAGCGGCGAGCGCAGCACCTGGTATCGGAACTGAAGCGCCTCGGCAGCACTGGAAAAAGCAGCGACGAAGGTCCGCGTCTGCCGCGGTGCGGGAAACAGTTTGAAGCTGGCGCCGGTGATGACTCCAAGCGTACCCTGGCTGCCGATCAAGAGCTTCATCATGTCGTATCCGGCAACGTTCTTTACCACCCGGCCGCCGCCTTTGGCCTTGCGCCCATCGCCAGTCACAAAGCGCACGCCAATACAATAATCACGCAGGCCACCGTAGCCGTGACGAAGCGGTCCACACAACCCTGTAGCCAGCAGTCCGCCAACGGAGCACCGCTCCGGCTGCACCGGATCGCCGGCAAAGAACAGGCCGTCTTTGGCGACCATCGCAGACAGTTGCGCAACCGTGCAACCTGCGCCAATGCCAACGGTAAGGTCCCCGGCATCGTAGTGTTCGGCGGCGGTGAGGCGCGTGGTGAAAAGCAGAACGTCGATCTGCGATGGCAGATTTCCAACTTGCTGCTGGGTAAATCCTCCGGCGGGAACCACGCTCAGGGCGTGCTCATTGGCAAATTGCAAAATGGCGGCGATCTCGTCGGGCGAAGCGGGCGTGACCGCAAGTGCCGGAGTTACGCCCAGAATGTTCCACGCCTGCAGCTTTGCCGGATCTTCGGTGACATGCTCGGCTCCGCAAATGGCACGGAGGTCGGGCGCAAATCGGGCCGTCATCGTCGCGGTACTCACAGGCCCTCCTGCATCAGCACCGGGTTCTGGGTCGGGCCGGAGATCTCGCGGCACATGCGCGGCGTAGGAAAGATTTTCTGCGGGTTCAGTATGTCCTTCCCGTTGAAGGCGCTGCGCAGGCTGATCATTACGTCAAGATCTTCGTCGGTGAACAACAGCGGCATCAAGTCGCGCTTCTCCAATCCGACTCCGTGCTCGCCCGGTGATGGAGCCGCCCACGTCAATGCAGAATTGCAGTATCTCCCGGCTGGCAGACTGTACACGCGCAAGTTGGGCGGGGTCGCGCATGTCGAACAGAATCAGAGGATGAAGATTGCCGTCTCCCGCGTGGAAGATATTGCCGATAATCAAATCGTATTTCGTCGCGACATTCCCGATGTGCCGCATCACCGCGGGTATCTGGCTGCGCGGCACCACACCGTCCTGGGTGTAGTACGACGGCGTGACCCGTCCCAGCGCCGCAAAAGCCATCTTGCGCCCCTTCCACAGCAGGGCGCGCTCGTCGTCATCCTTGGCACGCCGCACCTCGCGCGCCTTCTGACCGAGACAGACCTCTCGCACCGCGACCGCCTGCTCTTCCACCGCTTCGCGCAATCCTTCCAATTCGATCAGCAGGACCGCGCCCGCATCCAGCGGGTAGCCGGCGTGGCAAAACGCTTCCACGGTACGCAAGGTCCATCCATCCAGCATTTCCAGCGCGGCGGGAGTAATACCCGCAGCAGTGATGGCAGAAACGGTTAGCGCCGCATCGTCCACTGACTCGAAGACGCCGAGCAGGGTGGCAATCTTTTCCGGCTTGCGCAGCAACTTCACAGTAATCGCTGTGGTGATGCCGACTGTCCCTTCCGACCCCACGATAAATCCGGTCATGTCGTAGCCGTAAGATTCGGCCGCCTTGCCGCCGAAGTGCACGATATCGCCACTCGGGAGCACCACTTCCACTCCAGTGACGTGGTTTACGGTAACGCCGTGCATCAGGGTGTGCGGGCCGCCCGAGTTCTCGGCGACGTTGCCGCCGATCGTGCAAGCTTTCTGGCTGGAAGGATCGGGCGCGAAGTACAGCCCCAGGTGCGATACATGCTCGGAGAGTTGCAGGTTGACCACGCCTGGCTGCACTGTCGCCCGCTGGTTCTCGACGTCAACTTCGAGAATGCGGTTCATCCGCGAGAAGGCGATCACGATGCCGCCCTCCTGCGGAATCGAGCCGCCACTGAGTCCGGTGCCGGCGCCGCGCGCAACCACGGCAACGTTTTCGGCCGTTGCCAGCCGCATGATCTGCGAAACCTGCTCAGTATTCTGCGGGAAAACAACGGCGCCGGGTGTGCTCTTGCGAATGCCGGCGTCATACTCGTACAACATGAGGTCTTCGGGACGGTCCAGGACGGCATCGCGTCCGGCGATCTTGCGGAGATGATCGACCAGGCCGGGCAGGTTCACAAGGCAAGTGTAGCACCGCCTCCGAGCCGGCCTTATGTCTTACTCTCAGCTCGAGTAGGTCTGGATATAAGCGCGCATCGAATCGGCCTCAACGGATTTCTCGTCGAGATGACAGAACAGCAGATCGCGCAGGGAGAGAAAGCCGACCAGCATGGGCCCGTCGCACACCGGCAGATGTCGAATGCCGTACATCTGCATCAGGCACATGGCCTCTTCAGAGCTAGTGCCGGGCGCAACCGCATGCAGGTCAGTACTCATCACCTCGGCAATATACGTGGACTGCGGATTGCGCCCTTCCGTTACCACCCGCTTCATAAGGTCACGTTCGGAGAAGATGCCGACTAGTTGGGTTCCGTCGAGGACCGGAACCGCACCCACGTTGCACTCCGACATATAGTAGGCAGCCTCAAAGACAGTCTGGTCAGGCTGGACATAGTGAATTGTGCGATTGCTCAGCAGGTCGCGGATGGTCGCCATAGTGCCCTCCGTTGAAGTCATGCCCCGGCGAGCTTACCCACGGTGCTCGACGCAGCAATACTTGGCTCTTCGACGCCGGTGAATTTTGGGGGGCCGCGGACTTCCTTCCGGTTCCCAGGGGCGAGCCTGACCCCGTGGGAAGCTTGTGGCGCGGAAGCGAGTATATTCCGAATGTCAAGCCGATGTGAAGCGAAATTTCGGGCCGCGGCAGTAGAAAATCTGAGGCTGCGAGGGCGTTTTTGAGCCGCAGGCCTACTCGTCTCAAATGCGAGACATCCAGCCTCTTGGCTGATATCCTCAACCATTTGGCGTTATCGCCCGCGGAGGAACGGCATCGAATGTCGAATTGTCTAGAGGGCCGCACCGTGGTGGTGTTTGGCGTGGCCAATAAACGCAGCATCGCCTGGGCCATTGCGCAGCAGATGCAGCAGGCCGGGGCGCAACTGGCCATCACCTACCAGAACGAGCGCCTGAAGCAGGAAGCCGACGACCTGATCGCGGCATTGCCCAATTCACAGGCCTTTCAATGCGACGTCAGCCGCGACGAAGAGATCGCGCAACTGTTCGAGCAACTCAAGTCACGTTACGGCAAACTCGATGCGCTGGTACACAGCATCGCGTTTGCCCCCGCCGAAGAACTCAAGGGCGAGTTCGCCGACACCAGTCGCGAGGGCTTTCGGGTAGCGCTCGACGTTAGCGTCTATTCGCTGGTGGCGTTGGCCCGCGCCGCGCGCCCGCTGATGACCGAGGGTGGCAGCATCATGACCCTCACCTATTACGGCGCGGAAAAGGTCGTGCCGCGATACAACGTGATGGGCGTGGCCAAAGCCGCGCTGGAGGCCAGCGTCCGCTACCTGGCCTACGACCTGGGCAAGAGCAAGGTCCGGGTCAACGCGATTTCAGCCGGACCCATCAAAACCCTTGCTGCGCGCGGCATCTCGGGCTTCGGCGACATGCTGGGTGCTCAGGCCGAGCGCGCTCCCTTGCAACGCAACGTGGACGTGAAAGAAGTCGCCGCGACCGCCGTCTTCCTCGCCAGCGACGGGGCCACCGGCATCACCGGAGAAACTATCTACGTGGATTGCGGATATAACATCATGGGATTTTGAAAAGCAGTTGCCAGTTTCGAGTTTCAAGTTTCAAGCAACGAAGCATGGCACCGATCTGCGGGGTCGCAGCGAAATCAGCAACCACATCATTCTTGGCGTTCGCAACTGACAACTGACTACTGGCTACTGACAACTGACCCGCTACTTCCTCTTCACCACGATCTTGCGCTCCTGGTCGCCTTGACGTTCGAGGCAGATTTCCACATCGCGCTCCTTCTCGAAGCGGGGAAATTTTTCGCCCCACTCCAGCAATACCAGGTTGCCGGGCTCGGCGAAGAGTTCGTCGAGGCCCAGCGTGTCGAGCTCGCGCGGCGTGTCGATGCGATAGAGATCGACGTGGAACAGGTTCACCTCGGGGCCGCGGTACTCGTGGATGAGGGTGAACGTGGGGCTGGTGACATCGTCCTGCGAAGCCGCGTTGAGACCTTCGGCGATGCCCTTCACCAGAGTGGTTTTGCCGGTGCCGAGGTCGCCGCGCAAGATGACCATGCGCGCCGCCTTCAGCGTGGGCGCCAGTTTGCGGCCCAGCGCCACGGTCTCCTCGGCCGAGTGCGTGATGTGCTCGTGGGCGTTCATCGCAGAATGAAGGGCAATTTTAGCAGGATGGGATTTTCTTCCCACCCTTTCGCAAAAGAGGCGAAAGGATGGGGCACCCAGCAAACAGCGAAGAGCGACTAGCGCCTCTCAACCAATCCGCGTCGCGCTTTCCTTCGCCCCGTGCGTGGCACGGCGGAATGCTTCCGGCAGAGCTGCGAGCAGATCGGTGGCAACCAGCGAATGTTCGCCCATGGTTTCTGCGGCCACGTCCCCGGCCAGTCCGTGCAGATATACTGCGGCGACAGCGGCCAGCGGAATGTTGTCCGGCATCTGTCCCATCACGCCCGCAGCCATGCCCGTGAGGATGTCGCCGGTGCCGCCGGTTGCCATGCCGGGATTGCCGGTCGGATTGACCCACGCGGTTCCATCCGGCAGCGCGATGATGGTGCGGTTGCCCTTCAGTACAAGCACGAGGTGATGTTCGCGCGCGAAACTGCGCGCGACGTTCAGCCGGTCGGCCTGGACCGCTTTAACGGTGATGCCAGCCAGCCGCGACATTTCTCCGGGATGCGGCGTCAGCACCAGAGGACGCACGCTGCCGTCGAGAACCTCAGCGTGGCCGGCGAAGGCGTTAAGCCCATCGGCATCGACGACCGTTGGGACTTTGGTCTGGCGCACCGCTTGGTGGACGAACTGCACGGTTTCCGGATCGCGCCCAATGCCCGGACCGAGGCCAACGACGGTCATGACCTTTACCAGCTTCTGGAAGCGGCCGACGGCAGCCAGTGCGATGCCGCCGCTTTCGGTTTCGGCCAGCGGCTCGGTCATCAGCTCGGCCGCAAACGACGCAACGCTGGCAAGCACCCGCGTGGGTGCGGCGACGGTGCTGAGCCCGGCTCCGGCGCGCAATGCCGCCATCCCTGCCATGGCGGCGGCTCCTGACTTGCCTAGCGATCCGCCGACGATCAGAACGTGCCCGTACATGCCTTTGTTGCTGTCGGCAGGACGCGGCGCCAGCAAGCAGGCGAAGTCGCGCGGCGTGCTGAGCTCGAGCCCTAGCTTGCTGACGATGGCTTCCGACGGTGATCCGATGGGTGCAATTACGATGGGCCCGCGTGTGAGATTGCTAAAGATGTGTGCCGGACGGGGCGCGGTAAAAGTGACAACAGCATCGGCACGCGCGATGTGCTTGTCTGTCTGCTCCGACATCGCATCAGAGTCGGCACCCGAGGGAATGTCCACGGCGACAACCGGCTTGTCGCTGCCGTTCATGGCAGCGATAGCGTCGGCGTAAAAGCCCTTCACGGGCGGATGAAATCCACTGCCGAGTATGGCGTCCACCAGCAGGTCGCAATTAGCCAGATTGGCCGACCACTCCGCCTGCAACTCCTGGGCGTTGTGCAGCACGATAGGACGCAGTGGCAGGCGCTCGAACATGGCGAGTGCATCGCCGTGCAATTGCGAGGGAGCGGCGAGCAGCAGCACCTCAACTACTCGTCCCGCGCGGTGCAGTTTGCGTGCCACCACGAATCCATCGCCGCCATTGTTGCCCTTGCCGCAAACTACGGCGATGCGGTTGGCGTGGCGATACTGCTCGAGGATGAATTGCGCTACTGCGGAGCCGGCATTTTCCATCAGGGTGATGGATGGCACGCCAAAGCGCTCGCTGGTGATGCGATCGATCTCGCGCATCTCGTCGGCGGTGACGATTTTCATGCGCGCTCCGCGGCCGAGTCTTCCAGCCGGCGCAGACCGTCGGGCTCACCCATGGCGATGAGATGGTCGCCGGAGTGGATGACCTCATCGGGCGGCGGATTGAACCGCATGTGCGAGTCTTCGCCCTTGATGGCGAGCACGATAACGCCCATCTCCTGCCGGATGCGCGAAGCTTCCAGGGTTGCGCCAACGAACCGCGATCCCGCCTGTACCTGCACTTCTTCAATCTCCAGCGGCTTGTGCTGGCTCATGGCGGTGTCGAAGAAATCGACCACATGCGGGCGCATGAAGGTCTGCGCGATACGGTATCCGGCAAAATTGTAGGGCGAGACCACGTGATTGGCGCCGGCGGTGAGCAAGTGCTGCTCGGCGCTTTCTTCACTGGCGCGCGCGATGATGTTGAGCCCTGGGTTCAAGCTGCGGGCCGTGAGGATGATGTAGATGTTGGTTGCGTCGGTGGTGGTAGCGGCGACCAGTCCGCGGGCGCTCTCGATGTGGAGCTCGCGCAGAACATGTTCCTGCGTGGCGTCGCCCATCAGGGTAAGCCAGCCTTTGGCTGAGTAGCGGGCCAGCTTGGCCTGATCGCTGTCCACAATCACAAAGGGCAGCGGCTTGCGCGCCAGTTCGCGCGCTACGCTGCGGCCAACGCGCCCGGCGCCGCAGATAATGTAGTGGTCCGACAATCGGCTGATCTCGCGGTCCATGCGTCTCCTGCCAAATACCGATTGCAGCTCGAATTCTAGCAAAGCCTGGGTCGCGGCCCCGAAGAACAGCAGCACCAGGGCAACGCCGGTGACGATGATGAACGAGTTGAAGATGCGGCCAACATGCGAGAGCGGATGGATTTCGCCGTATCCGATGGTGGTAATGGTGGTCAGTACCATGTAAAAGCCGTCGAACCATCTCCAGCCTTCGATGAAATGGAAGCCAGCGACCCCGATGAAGATCAAAGTCAGCAAGGCGAAAAACAGGACCTTCAGATTGAACAGGGCCTTCACAGCAGCCATTGTGTCGCCTTGTGGCGCGCAGCGCAACAAAAACGCCCGTCCCTTGGCGGGGACGGGCGATGGCGGGCCAGGCCGACTGTGATCACTGCAAGCGATAGGAGTCGTTCGACTCGGTCGCCGCGGCGACCTCGCTCAGGGTGACACGAAGCCTATGGCAGTGTCGGTGTGTAAAGGTCCTGCTGGCGATAGGTCCGGTATGACCACCAGCCAGCTTGCAATTCATAAACGATTGAGCCGGAGACTACATCCACCTCAGTAGATTGCGCCGAGTTGGTTGGGATGGTGATGAGGCCATTGCCGAAGCTGGCGTAAACGCTGTTGGGAGGAGAAACCAGCAGCTGCGCGCTACCCAGCGCCGACGAATATGCACCGAGATCGGCGGCAATCTGGTACCGGACCGTGTGTTGCGATTCCGAAACATACATAACCATGCCCCGGCTGTTTCCGCTGCCGCACTGTTGCACGCGAAGATTGCCGTCGTCGAAGACGGTAAACACCTCCAAGGCGCCGCTTTGAATCTGGAATGCCGCGTCATGCTGGTGAGTGAACCAGGGAAAAACGGCGGGATCGCCACAGGGGTGTGGGGGCGGATTAGTAATCGTGAAATCGCCGAAGGGCCCCATCTTCCAAATCACTCTGCCATCTCCGTGGCCGTTGTTGTAGTTGATCTTGAGCACCCAGTCCTGACTGCGCTCGGAAAGCAGGATGTTGCCGTCGGCAGTGAGCTGGACCGAGTTGGAATGCAGCCAATCGTTAGACACCGGAAAGGCAAGATTGAAGGCTGGGCAGCCTCCTCCAAGGTTGTGGTAACACTTGTCATCCAGCGTGGCGATACGGCCGACGTCCTGGTGGGCAAATGAGTCCCAGGCCCACGTTAGCTGCATGTTGTGGTCCAGCACCAGGACAATGTCCCCCAGGATGTCCACCGGGTTCTGCTGCGTCCCGCCCTGCAGCGTGGTAGACACGATGTCGCGAGCGCCAATCAAGAGGAAGCCGCCATTGGGCGTGCGCCGGACTTCATGGGCGTTGAACGAGGTCATCACCGGATACCCTTTGGCGACCAGTTGTTCGTTCAGGATCTCCAGGTTGGTTTCCAAGGTCTTGTTGCCGGCGAGGTCGAACTCGTCGAGAGTTACGTTGTTAAGCGAAAAGAAGTTTCCCCCTGGCTCCATACGGTTCATCAGCAGCGGCGTGGAATAGTACCAAATAACGTTCCCAGCCAGATCGGTGGCGATGGGACGAAAGGCAAATGGGCGGCCCGTGGGTGGGATCAGATGGAACAACACCACCGGAAAGGCAGCGTCGTGCCCGGTTGGGGGCACCTTCACCGTCATTTGCGGCACCGGAAAACCCGCTGGCAGGGGTCCGGTAGTGAACGACTGGTCAGGGCCCGAAGTGAGAAAACCGGGGGCGAATTCTTCCCAGTGCATCAGATACTGCGTGGACGGATACATACCCGCCACCAGGAAGTTGGCGCTGCTTTGCGAACAGGGCACTGCGTTGGTCGTACTTGATGCCTGCGCGCCATTTTGCGTGAACCGGACCCGTATCGAGTGACCTGCGGTACACGGCCCTGCACTGAACAGGGCTACTAAAGGATGGCTCGTTGGATGTACGGCAGAGCCTCCACTGGTCGTAACCCAGGGATTGAGCACATACTGCACCGAAACTGGCGGGAAGACGGTGTACGGCTGCTGGGTGATGTCCCGTACTACAACCGTCACCACATACGTTCCCTCGACGGTATGCGGTACCCAGGTAAACGTATTCGGGGTGTTGAAGTCGCGCACGACCTGGTTCTGGCCCTGTAGCGCGGCGCTGAATTGATAGTCGTAGGTGTCACCCGGGGGCCCTCCCGACACGGTGGCTGTCCAGAGGATGCTGGTGCCGAGCATCTGCGGGCTCTGCACACTCGGACTCAACGTAATCGTCACGGACGGAGCTTTGGTCGCCGCAGCGGCCACGCCGAGCAGCAAGCTCAATCCAAGCAGGGTCAAGAGACCGGCGGTCAACACTTTAGACACAACTTACCTCCGAAAAAACACCGGTTATGGGGAAGACAAAAGTTAGCCTTTGCTCATTCCCGTAATGGTTTTTGTTAGGGACAGCTGGAAAATTCTTTCCTTAGACGAAAGTGTTCAGCACTATATAACAGTTCGGTAATCTGGCATAGCGGAAAATGTGGTCACAGAGGAAGCCCAAGCCGCTCGTAAAGCGAAGGATCAAGGTTGCGGGAAGGGCTTTGGTCTATGACCCGCTTACGGGTCTAGTCGCCTCCGGCCTTCACCTCATCCGGCACCATCTTTTGTACTAGGCTGTGATGGCGTCCATAGGTGAAGTAGATGACCAAGCCAATGATGAGCCACACGAACAGGCGGATCCAGGTCTTGCCGTTCAGACCGAGCATCAAGGCGAGCGAGATGATGATGCCCAACAACGGTACGAAGGGCATCCCCGGCGTCCTAAACGGCCGATGCACGTCAGGTCGCTTGCGACGCATCACCCAGACGCCGGCGCAGACGATGATGAAGGCCATCAGCGTGCCGATGGAAACCATCTGGCCGAGGTCGCCAATGGGTACCAGCGAGCCGGTAAAGGCGACGAGGATACCGGTAACGGCGGTCGACTTCCACGGCGTCCGGAACTTGGGATGGATGTCGCCCGCCCACTTCCACAGCAGGCCGTCGTGCGCCATGGAGTAGAAGACGCGCGATTGGCCAAGCAACATTACCAGCATGACCGTGCTGAGCCCGGCAAGTGCCCCCGCATTCACCACGTAGCTGCCCCACTTCACGCCAGTCTCGCGGATGGCCAGTGAAACCGGAGCGCCGATGTTCAGGCGCGAGTAGTGCACCGTCGCGGTCAACAGGCCGGAGACGACGAGGTAAAGTATGGTGCAGATGACGAGTGATCCGAGGATGCCGATGGGCATGTCCTTCTGCGGATTCTTGGCTTCCTGCGCAGCAGTTGAGACGGCGTCGAACCCGATGTAAGCGAAGAAGACGACCCCCGCACCGCGCAAGACGCCGGACCATCCGAACGAGCCGAAAGAACCGGTGTTCTTGGGCAGGAACACCGCCCAATTCGCGTGCGCGACGTTCTGGTTGCTTGATCACATACATGCCGGCGACGATGATGAAGACGATCACCGCGATCAGCTTCACGAAGACGATGGTCGTGTTGAAGTTCGCCGACTCCTTGATGCCGACGATCAGGAGGGTGGTGACGGCGATGATAGCGAAAAACGCCATGAAATTGAATACGGTTGTGGTGTGCTGGGTCGCGCGCGTCATCTGCTCCATGCTGAGGGTCAAATCTGGCGCCCAGCGGCCATCGACCATCGACCACTTCGCGCCCGGGACATCACAGATCTGCGGCGGAAGGTTGATGCCGTAGTCTTGGAGGAAGGCGACCAGCGTCGAGCTCCAGCCCGAGGCGACGGTAGCGGCGCCGAAAGCGTACTCGAGGATGAGGTCCCAGCCGATGATCCAGGCGAATATCTCGCCCAGCGTCGCGTAGCCATAGGTGTAGGCCGAGCCGGCGATGGGGATCATGGAGGCGAACTCGGCGTAGCAAAGTCCGGCAAAGGCGCAACCCGTGCCCGCGAGGACATAGGAGAGCATGATGGCCGGCCCAGCGTATTGCGCCGCGGCTTGACCGGTGAGCACGAAGATGCCCGCGCCGATAATGGCGCCGATGCCTAACGTAATAAGGTTCACGGGGCCGAGGGCGCGTTTCAGACTGTGTTCGCCGGTTTCAGACGCCTGTCGCATCAGCACGTCAAGAGGCTTGGTCTTCAGCAGATTTGTCATTCAGGTTTGCCTTGTTATTCTTCGGAAACCGCTTGCGGGTTGCGTTTCGACCATAGGAAATACACGGGAATCCCCAGCAGAACAATGATCAGACCCGGCCACGTGTATTGCGGCTTATAGCGCAACAAGACTACATCAATAAACACAGCCATCAAAATATACATCGCGGGCAGCACCGGATATCCAATGGCGCGATAGGGACGCGGCTCGTCGGGACGCTTCACCCGCAGCACAAACAGTCCTGCGATGGTCAGGATGTAGAACACCAGTACCGCAAAAATAATGTAGTCGAGCAGTTGCCCGTAGCTGCCCGAAATACACAAAATGCAAGTCCAGATGCACTGCATCACCAGCGAATGTGCCGGCGTGTGGTACTTGGGATGCAGCGTTCCCGCGCTGCGGAAGAACAGCCCATTTTTCGCCATGGCGTAATACACGCGGGCGCCGGCCAGGATCAGTCCATTGTTGCAGCCGAAAGTTGAGATCAGGATGGCGAAGGCCATGATCTGCGCACCGCCCGCTCCGAAAATCTGCTGTACCACGGCGGTGGCGACACGCTCCTCGGGGGCGTGTTGAATGGCCGCCAGCGGCAGCACGCTCAGGTACACGAAGTTGGCCAGCACGTAGAGCAGGATGACTGCGCCCGTCCCCAAAGCCAGCGCCAGCGGCAAGTTGCGCTGCGGATTGCGGACTTCACCGGCGGTGAACGTAACGTTGTTCCAGGCGTCGGCTGAGAAGAGCGAGCCCACCTGCGCGACCGCGATGATCGTGATCATACCCACCAGCACGGTGGGACCTCCGACACCGACCTGAACCGGATGGAATGCATGCCATCCGGCATTGTGCCAGAAGTTGGGCCCAAAGTTGGCGGCGATTGCCTGGGCGTTGCGTCCCAGGAAGCCTCCCAGCAGTATCAGTCCCAGCAGCGCCGCGGTCTTGGCGAAGGTAAACACGTTCTGCACCGCCGCGCCGGTCTTCACGCCAAAGATGTTCAGCACGGAAAGGAAGATCACAATCAGGACGGCCATCAGGTTCTGCGTGTTCAATCCGACATCCATGTTGCCGAGCACCATCGGGCCGATGGGGATGGGCGGCACATGCGCGATGTGCCAGATCCAGTTAGTTGACGAGATGGAAGGAAAGAAGACGCCCAGGAACTTGCCGAAGGCCACGCCAACCGCCGCGATCGTTCCGGTCTGGATGACGAGGAACAGCGTCCAGCCGTAGAGAAATCCCCACAGCGGGCCCAGCGATTCGCGCAGGTAAACGTACTGGCCACCGGCGCGGGGCATCATGGCGGCCAACTCTCCGTAGGCGAGCGCGCCAGTAATGGTCATGAACCCGGTGACGAGCCATGCAGCGATAAGCAGCGCCGGCGAATCTACCAGTCGTGCGATCTCCGCCGAAACGATGAAGATGCCGGAGCCGATCATGGAGCCCATGACCAGCGTAGTGGCACTGGTCAGGCCAAGACCTTTGACCCATTCACTTCCCTCGCTGGCGAGCGATACTGTTTTCGTTTCTGTTGGCAAGCGACCTCGTATTGAAAGGGCGCACCTTCAGGTGCGCCGATAAGCCTTATTTGTCATTCCGAGCGGGCTTCAGCCCGCGCAACGAGTAACATGACTGAGTTTGTCATCACGAACGGCCTTTAGGCCGTGAGGGATCTGCTTTTCTCGACTGGCATTCCCGCGCAAACAAAAAACAGATTCCTCGCTTCGCTCGTAATGACAACTCCGGAACCTTATCGCCCCAATAACGGCACGGCTGAAGCCGTGCCCTTTCAAAGCCGCCCCTTCAATCCTCAGAATCTACACCAACAGGCGCAAAAATTCTTCAGCAACTTTGGTAGGGGAACTCAGAAGGTCAGAGATAACGGCCACCGAGTCGGCCCCGGCCTCAATCACCGAGCGGGCATTGGCCCGCGTGATGCCTCCAATAGCCACCAGGGGCTTGCTGGTTGCAGCCCGTGCGGCGCGAAGCCCGTCCAGGCCGACCAGCGGATCGGGACGGCGTTTCGAAAGCGTAGCAAACACCGGACCGTAGGCGATGTAGTCTGCCGGACCAGCGTCGGCCTCCTGCAATTGCTGGAGGTTGTGGGTGGAGATGCCGACTATGCGGCCAGGGCCGACCACCGTGCGCGCGCCTTCTGCGGACAAGTCGTCTTGTCCGACGTGTACGCCTTCATAACCGGCAGCGATGCAGATATCGGCGCGATCATTCATGATCAGGGTCACCCCGCTGCCCAGCACCCGGCGAAGCTCGCGGGCCTGGTTCAGCATCTCGCGAGTGAGGCCCACCTTGTTGCGATACTGCAGCCAGGTCACGCCTCCAATCGCCAGTTCGCGGGCATAGTCCACGATAGCTGCGGTGGTGCGCAGCGGCGGCGCAAAGCAGGCAACGTCAAGAATGGCGTACAACTTGGGCGGTTTCATCTGTGAGTGCATTATAAGGAAGCTTTCACCACGGAGGCACGGAGTGCACGGAGGAATCAGAAGCACTTAGGATTGGGAATCAGCCGGTTAGGCCATTGAGACATACCTCAGGGGCTAAAACGCGATCTAGAAACCAACGGTAATTATGAACGTCTGAAAGGCGTGCTCCGCCCACCTCCTATACACACAGATGTGAACACCGTTACCGGTTCTTACTTCCGCTTCTCCGTGTTCTCTGTGCCTCCGTGGTGAAGACAATGATTACTTCGCGGCCTCCTTGTTATTTTGGCCGAGGAAGCGCTCCATAAACTTGGTATCGAAGTTGCCGGCTCGAAAATCCGGGTCAGCCATGATGCGGCGGTGCAAGGGAATACTGGTGTAAATTCCTTCGACCACGAACATGTCCAGCGCTCGCGACATGCGCGAGATGGCTTCGGCGCGGTCGCGACCCCGCACTACCAGCTTGGCAATCAGGGAGTCATAGTACGGCGGAATGACGGCTTCCGCATAGGCCGCGGTGTCCACCCTCACCCCGGTGCCGCCGGGAATGTTGAAGGCTGTGATCTTTCCCGCCGAGGGAGTAAAGCGCTCGGGATGCTCGGCATTGATGCGGCACTCAATGGCGTGCCCGCGAAACGCCACCGGGTAATTGATCACGCTGCTGAGCTTCTCGCCGGCGGCAATCAGGATCTGCGCCTTCACCAGATCAACGTCGGTGGTCATCTCGGTGACCGGATGCTCCACCTGAATCCTGGTATTCATCTCGATGAACGAGAGGCTGCCATCTTCGTCCATCAGAAATTCGACGGTACCGGCATTCATGTAGCCGATGCTGCTGAGGGTCTTTACCAGGATGCCGCCGATACGCTCGCGCAGCTCGGGAGTGACTTTCACCGAGGGCGCCTCTTCCACCAGCTTCTGATGGCGGCGCTGGATGCTGCACTCGCGCTCACCCAGGCTCATTACGTTGCCGTGCTCGTCAGCCAGCACCTGGAACTCGATGTGGCGGGGCCGCTCGATGAACCTCTCCATGTAGAGGTCGCCATTGCCGAAAGCTGCCGCCGCCTCCGATTGCGCGGCGTGAAACAGATTGGGCAATTCGTCTTCGCCGCGGATGATGCGCATGCCGCGTCCGCCGCCGCCCGCCGAGGCTTTCACGATCAGGGGAAATCCGACGCTGCGCGCCCACTCCAACGCTTCGTCGGCGGAGGCAATGATGCCGTCCGATCCCGGCAGGATAGGCACGCCTTCACTCTTCATGGTGGCACGCGCCTTTTCCTTTTCGCCCATCAGCCGTGTGACTTCGGGGGGCGGGCCGATGAACTTGATCCCGCAGTCGCGGCAAACCTCGGCGAAGTTGGCGTTCTCGCTGAGCAAGCCGTAGCCGGGATGGATGGCCTCGACGTTGGCGATTTCTGCGGCACTGATGACCGCCGGAATGTTGAGGTAGCTTTCGTGCAGACGTGGCGGACCGATGCAGATGGCTTCGTCGGCAAACTTTACATGCAGGGAATTACGGTCGGCCTCACTGTAAATGGCGACTGCCTTGATGCCCAACTCCTTGCAGGCGCAAATCACCCGCAGGGCGATTTCCCCTCGATTCGCAATTAGGATCTTCTTAAACATGAATGGAATCGTTAAAAGCTGCTAATTTTCACCACGGAGGCACGGAGAGCACGGAGGTGGAGATATCAATTGACAGAACGAAAAATCATTACAGCTCCGACGGAAAAACCAATTAGTCCTGCCACCAGCACTATTAGCCAGAGTTCACCCCGGTGTCCATTGATGAATATGAAGATCGGGCTTCGAAAAACGAAAGCCAATAAGACCGCGATAGCTCCTAACCCCACGAGCAGATATCCGATCATCTCTTTGGAACGCATCGGCAATCCCTCCGTGATCTCCGTGCCTTCCGTGGTGAACCAAAGCGCTAGAAGTGCATCACTGCTTGCGGATACCGAACAGCGGCATTCCGTATTCCACCGGGCTTCCATTGGGAACAAACATCTTTACGATCACGCCCGACACGTCGGCCTCAATCTCATTCATCAGCTTCATGGCCTCAATGATGCACAGCACCTGGCCTTCGTTCACCGTATCACCTACTTTGACGAAAGGAGGCGCGCCGGGCGATGGAGCTTCATAGTAGGTCCCCACAATCGGCGACTTCAGGATAAACAGGTCCGCCTCCGCCGCTGCGGTTGATGGCGTCGGAGCTGCTCCGCTCGCCGATTCTCCGGTGTCGGTAGTTGAGGTTGGGGAAACCGAAGAAGCCGGTGGCGCGGCTGCCACCGCGACGGAGTGTCCCGGCGCCATCGCTGGCGCGACCTGCGCCATCTGCCCCGGCTGGACACTCGCGCCCCGCTTGATGAGGAGTTTCATATCGCCGCGCTGCAATTCAAACTCGGCGATGTCCTTCTCCACCAAAAATTCGATCAGTTCCTTAATTTCTTTCTGATTCATCGTGGTCCATTCGGCCGGCAGAGACTTCGGATTTTATCTTAAATTAGTCGCCCAGCCTTGGTGCGATTATGCCTGTCACTATTTTGCCGTTGTATCACTTCCCGGTACACGCTCGAACAGCGCCGCAACCCTGTCAACGTAAATCGGACGCCAAGCCGGAGATTGCTGCAGAAGGTAGATCAGCGGCCGTTGCGGCTGTAACAACACGTAGTCAATCTTGTATTTGTCCAGGATCTGGAACGAATGATCGTTGCCTATGGCTCTCAGATAGTCGTCAATCACCCCGTTATATATGAAGATGTCGGCGCGCGTATCAAGCAGAGGCTTCATTTCCGGCGTGTACCATTCCATGTATCCGCCCCACTCATACTCATTCAAGATCCTGCCATTAACCTGCTCGCGCTGCATGAATTCCAGCGCGGCTGAGGGAAATTCTGCATTCACTTTCCGCTGTAGGTAGGCTTCTGACGGAAACAAAAATATCATCGCCCCCACGATGGCTGCCATGATACAGGCATTGAGCCAAGGCTGGTCCCGTTCCCGATGGTAGGCGGGAAGCAGCTTCAGGCGTGGCGCAAGGATGGGCGCCACGATCAGGCCGGCGAAAAACAGGAAGCGCACATGCGACAACGCCGCCCACACAGCAAACGTCATCAGCAGCACTTCGCTCAACTTCCACTCTTGCCGCGAAAACAAGGCGGCCGCCAGCAAGGCGAAGATCATGATCAGGGCCAGCTTGCCACTCAGCCTGCCAAAATCCACAGAATGCCATTCTTCGATCTGCGTCATTACCGCTTGCTGGCGGAAAAGAAGATCAAATGGGTAGCGCACCAGCCTGTAGCCGAAAGGGTTGACGAAGAGCGCGGCCAGGGAGGCGGCCAGCGCCAGCAGAAGTTTCTTCAGCTCCCTGCGGGACCAGCGTCGCGCCATCACCAGGCCCCACTCCCCTTCCACCAGGCCAGCGGCAATCGTCAGCACCAGCACCACGATGCCAAAGACCCAGGAGCCGTGAAGGTTAATCCAAAGGACAAACAACGGCGGCAGGAGCCAAAGACCTTTCCCGGTCCTCTCAAAGTGGTCCAGCACCAGCAGCAGCCCCACCATGCAAAGCCAGCCAAACAGCAGCATGCGGGGACCGATGGACACCACTCCCAGCAAAATGGCCAGCAAAGTGGTAATGGTCGCGTTCAGGCTACTAACGCCGCCACGGCATGAACGGTAATAAACACCGGCAAAGATCAGCGTGAACAGCGCGAAATAAACTGCCAGAAGTCCCCGCAGTCCCCAGGCATTGAAACCCAACAGAAATGGGATTTCCGACAGCCATTCAAAGTTCAGCCATGGCGAACCTGCCCCCCCGAACGAATACGTGTCCACTTGGGGAAACGAGTGGTGTTGAAAAAGATAATCGGCGTTGCGCAGGTGCCACCAGATGTCCGCTTCCGGAAGCCCTCGGGGAGAATCTCGAAAAATCAACGCCGCCAGCAAGAACATGCACGCGACTGGACGAGAGAAGATGCTGGCTGCCCAACCAGCCTTGGTGGGGCGGGTGGCAGTGTCGGGCGGTGAAAAGGAGATATCCGGCACAGATGTTCTTTCCAAAGCCGTACCGGACTGGCGTATCCGGCTTGTAAAGGTAGAACGGGAGACAATCAATCCAGGCCGCAGGTGCCATCATCGCCGCTCGGACTGAGGCGGCTAAATCTCAACTAGTTCCTTGCTTACCGGGGTCAGTACCTGGCATCCCCCGTCCGTGACCACCACCATGTCTTCGATTCGAATGCCGCCCTTGCCTGGGATATAAATTCCGGGCTCGATGGTAATCACCATGCCGGGCTCTAGCAGCTCCGGCTGGTCCTTGCCCAAACGCGGTGGCTCGTGAATCTCCAAGCCTACACCGTGCCCTGTCGAGTGCGTAAAGTATCGGTCAAGTTTGGCCCTGCGAAGCACCCGGCGTGCGGCTTGATCCACTTGGCCTGCTGTTTTGCCCGGAAATACCTCCGCGATCGCCGCTAATTGGGCTTCCAGTACCGCTTCGTACCACCGGCGCTCTTCCCGGCTGACCCGGCCTACGTGCACGGTGCGGGTCATATCAGAACAATAGCCCCGAAGTATAACACCGGAATCAACCACCACGAATCCCCGGCGAGGTATGGCTTGACGGGAAGCACGCCCATGCGGCAACGCCGCCCGCGGTCCCGCCGTGACGATGGTCTCGAACGACATGCCATCGGCTCCCCCTTGCCGGGCGGCATATTCCAGCCTTCCCGCAACTTCCGACTCCGGGACCCCGGGGCGAACGCTTTTCAGCGCTTCCTCGTACACAGCGGCCCCAAGTTTCACCGCTTCGGTGATGATTTGCAACTCCCCGGGGTCCTTAACCATGCGCTGCTGCATGATGAGGCCGGCCACCGGCTTCCAATGAATTCCCCTAGACACCAACTTGCGCATCAGCCCGGCCGAGGCGACCGTAGTGTGGTCGGACTCAAAGCCTATCGTAGCTGAGGTCTGCAGGCCTATGAGCTTGACAGTGTCGGGTAGCAGCGGGCCTTTGGAAATGACCACCCGCGCGCCACCCACTTCGTGGCGCGCCTGTTCGGTATAACGGCCATCGGTGAAGAAAATGCGGCGTCCAGTGAGGCTGGAGCCCCTCGTACGCGCTGTTCCGGAGCCGGATCGATTACCAAGGAAGAGCAGCAACCCGTTGCTTCCGGTGTAACCGCAGAGATAGCGGAGGTTCGCCGGATGCGTGACCACAAAACCTGCTAGCCCTTGGGTGTCGAAGGCCTGCTGGAATTTCTTCTGGCGGGACCCATAGTCCATTCGTGGCTTGATTACGAAACCCATGTTGCGGCTTCTTGGTGATGGTGGATTTAGCGGCGAGCCGCTCCGAAGCTGCCAGCCTTAGCGGGCAACCTGGCCTTGGGCGCTTGGCCTCCGCATGCAAAAGAAAGCCGGAGCTTTTGGCTCCGGCTTTCACAGCCCCAGGGGGACAAGAAGGAACTAATTAGCGCTTTGCCTTACGGCGCAACACACCTGCAAGAGCCAATGCACCAGAGCCGAAGAGCAGGATGCTGGCGGGCTCAGGAACCGTGCCCTCCGAGAACTGATTGGTTACCAGAGAAAGTCTCGCGCTGCCATTCGTACCTGCGGAGATCAATACGTCCTTTTGGACATCGACCTCGGAGACTCCAGCAAAAGTGATTTCGTCAAAGGTCTGCTGGCCGGTGCTGTCCTTGAACACCGAAAGGTCTTCGACTGTTCCGCCGGTGCAGGCGGGGAAGGTGGCTCCAATACAAACGGTTTCGTCAACGAATACTGAACCGGTTCCGCTGGTCCCTACGCCGCCGATGGAGAGGCTGACGTCGGTGATCAGGTTTCCACCAGGGTTAACGTTGACCGTGAACTGGAAAAGAGAATCCATCGACAGGATGCCGCTTGAGTTCGACGCCAACCAGCTAGCGCTAAACTGAAGCCCCGGGTTCCCCGGAGTGGTGATTGGGGAGACGGCGACGCTGCCAGCCGGAATCCCGAATCCGGTCGGATTTGAACTGAACGAGTACTGGAAATTGCTGAAGGTCTTGTCGTCGATTCCGCACGAGAAGCCTTGGCCTAGATAATCGGCATAGGTTCCCGACGGACATGGGTCCGCGAATCCAATGCCTGACAAGAGAGCAACACAGGCGATCACCAGCAACGCTGACAACCATTTGCTTTGCATATGCTTACGTTCCTCCAAGCCCATCCTGAGCTGTTTGGCCCGCCAGCCGCTATTTCCCCACATACGAAGTGGCATAGGCCAGACCTGCCAATACTAGAGCAATCCATCTGCCAAAGGCGGCCGCGGTAACTTACGCAAAGTAACCCGCTTGGTTCGTGCTAGAGGGTACCAAGTGCAATTTTTTGCGGCATTAGGATAAGGTATTTCCCCGCTTCGCCCTCGGTTAAACGCCCTTATCCCACCTTAATGCTGGACAACGGACAATGGCTGCGACGTCTGTTTGCGAACCCGGTAAATGTATCCGCTGCCGGGATGATGGGCCACGGCGTCGGCGTGCACCACGTAGGTGCCAAGACCGGGAGTGGAACCAAACGGAACCACCAACTCCGGCTGCCCTGCCCCCAGCGGGAGATGTTGATATCCCAATGTGGTCGCCCTGCCGATGCTGTTCACAGCCACTATGATCACAGTGAGGTCGAGGTCCTGTCCAGACTGATTATTAACCACGACGGACCCGGAAATGTTGGCGCCCTGAACGCTTGGATATTGCTTCCAGTCGATGGTCAACCCGGCGATCACGGTGATGACCATGGCACGCTGCGCCTGCAACGGCGGCGCGTTGGAGTCGGCCACGGAGACCGTAAAGCGATACTCGCCCGCAGTCGTTGGCACGCCAGAAATCACTCCAGAGTGCGCGTGCAGCATAAGACCTGGAGGGAGGTGTCCATCGGCCAGATGCCATAAGTATGGCGGGGACCCGCCATTTGCCACCAAGGGAAAGCTGAAGCTACGGCCGACCACGGCGCTCGCCGGTAGTTGTGAGGTGATAACCGGCACACTCTGCTGAGGCGCGGCTGAGCTTTGACCCTGGCCGGCTATCGGGGCGGTCAATAGCCACAACATAACGCCGCAAAAGGCCAACAGATCACGCATAGTGCGAACCATTATAGTGGTCACCAGGACTGCCATTGCAGCCCGCCGGGTCATTCCACCCCAAGTATGAATTGAAACCTCTCATCACCGACCGGCACGGTCACGCGCACCATTCGGGATTTCCCAACTTTCTTCGAGACCGCGGGATCACGCGCCAGTTTGCCCATTGGGTAGTAGAAAACGCCATCCAGATCAGCGCGCGGCGGAATGGTGTTGGCCCGGAACGATGTTTGCTCCACACAATCGGGAGAAACCTGCCGCTGCATTTGTAGGAGCACGTCAGGCCGGGAGGCTTCCTTCAGGCGCAGGTGGGAAACCTCGTCGGAGATAAAGGCTCCCGGCACGGTGCCCGCATCGAATTCTGGGTCAGCCTCGGTAATTGACAGGGTAGAGAGCACGGGCGGCGCGTTGGCCATACGACTGGCCATCTGCTGCATGGCGCGCATAATTTCGCCGTGCTGGGTGTCCGTCATTTCCGGATCGTCGCCTGCCTCCGGCGCCTGCCCGGCGGCGGCGTTTACGGCGAAACGCGACATGTTATAGGGATGGCGCATTCTCCTGGCCAACTCCTGCCCCGGAACTGCTTCCACATCGCGGCCTGCCACCGCGTCCTCAAGCCTTACATCTTCCGGGCGCACCGTCACTGAATGCCTGCCGTTGTTCAGTATCCGTACCTTCACGCCCAGAAACTTGCGATTGGCTATCGAGTGGGCTGCCACAACCACGGTGTAGTTGGTTCCCGAGACGAAGTGATAGTCAATCCCGTTGACGTAGAAGGTGCCGTCGTCATGAGGGGGCGCAAAGGCTGTCTGGTCTTGAGCAACGAGCAAACTGCAGAACAGAGCCGCACACAGGATGTAGCGCATGGAGCCTCCCGTCCACCCGAAGGTAGCCTGAGAGGTAAATCGGCAAAAGCCGAGATGGCTTAAGCCGAGTCGGAATACCACGCTAGTGCAACAGCCCAAACGCGGCCACGCCCGTCGGCGTGCCCACAAACACTTTGCCGTTTACGATCAGAGGAGTAATGAATTTGTTGCCCGGCCCGAACTGGTCGCGCGATCCGGCCTGGTTGCTGTTGTACAGCTCGCGCGAAAGGTCGGTAGCGTCGTAGGCGTGCAGCACCGCAGGGCTGGTGTTCTCGATGGCCCAGACGATTCCGTTGGAGGTTCCATTAGCGGATACGCTGGGTGTGGTTCCCGGATAGGTGAACGAGGTTGACGTTTGGCTGGTAGGAGAAGTGGAAAGTCTTGCGTTCGAAATGCCGAACCCTTTCAGTGGTTGGCTCACCGAACCGTAATAGACGGTGTTGTTGAAGTAGGCGGGCATGGCCCAGACGCCACCGGGGAGCGCGCCAACGATTTCCTGGTAAATGGCGCTGTCGTTATTGGGATTGAATTTTCCCATGTTCTCGCGATCTACCACGTAGATGTTAGCGTCCTTGCCTGCCCCAACGGCCAAGTGATGCACTTGACCCTGGCTGTCCATGAGATCGGGCAATATCATGGCTCCGCCAGAGCCGAGATCCTCGTCGTTGTTCGACTCCTGCACTGTGTTGTGCATGGTGAAGTAGTCGAGGACCGTGAGGGTGCCGCCCCCGGTGGAGATCTTCATAAAGGCGTTGCCATAGTCCCCATTGATGGGAAATCCGTTACTGTCCAGGGTGGTGTCGAAGGTACCGTTGCCGTCGAGGAAATAGAGTGCCTGGTTATCGGCAGCCAGGCCGGCGCCAGCCATCCAGATAGCTCCCTCATTGCCGTTAGGGGTGACGTCTATCACCGATGTCTGCGCTAAAGTCTGCGAATTGTAGGCCATCACCCATCCCGTGTAGGGACGCTGGTCGCAATGCGAGGTGAACGCCATGTAGATGGTCCCGCCGAACTCCAGCAAGCCGGCGCGTTCGGCAAATTGCCCGGGGGCGAAGATGACCTGGCCGCCCTGGCTGCCGTCGCCTGTGCCGGGATAGGTTGCCGTAATCTCCGTGGGGCCTCCGAACAGCTCTGCTCCAGTCTTAAGGTCGAGGGCGTGAAGACGCTGATGGTAATGGCCGGATGAATCCTTGGACATGGCTACGAAGTAGATGGCGCCGAACGGTCCGCGCTGCCGGTCGATCACCGGCGTGTCAGTGATTCCAATCTCGGGCGAAATCTGGCCGCAACCGTGATTGTCGCTTGGGGTCTCACCTGCAGGGATTGCCGACACCTTCCAGGTCTGTGTGCCCGCATCGGCATCGAAGTTGTAAACGCTGCCGTGCTCCGTCACTACGAAGAGGGTGTTCTGAATGCGCAGCGTGCCCGGCAGTTTGTAAACATAGAGAGGCTGCGCATCCACCTTGCCATCGACGTTGAGGAAGGCCGTCTTTCCGAACGAGGTGGAGTTGACATTGGAGGGCGTCAGAATTGTCTCTGCCAGATTGGCGCCCTGGCGAGAGGAGTTGTAGTGATACGTAAGCACATCACCCGCGTATCCCAGGAAATACTGGTGAATGGATTTGTCTTCACCGCCCGATTGGGCCGTTGTCGCGGCAGCGGGTTGGGGTGACGACGAGCGGAACGAGGAAGCGGTCACGACTTCCCAGCCCAGAATTAGTAAAGCGGAAAGCAGCAGGAAGGATAGGGCTAGTTTCGAAACGTTGCGCATGGGTTCACCCCGCAGTGTGGACTTCTCGCTGTGACGGTAGATGAAGAAGAGTCCCTGAAGTTGCGGGAATTTTAGAAATTAGTGGTGGTGCACCAACAGTTTTTCATAGCACTTAAGTTTCAACGAAGGCAGTTTCTCCCAGAATCGACGTTGCAAAACACCATCGTGTTTGGTTAATCCCAGGCAGACAAATGGCCGATAGGTCAAGTAAGGCGCGCCCGAAATGACCATGGACTGTCCGGCCCCGGTTTGCTGCGACGAAGGTAAGGCATCGGCAGGGAAGAAAATCCAAATCCTTCATCTCGAAGACAACCTTGGCGATCGCGAGCTGGTTCGGGCCCTGCTGGCCAGAGGAGGCCTGGTTTGCCGCCTTGGCTATGCCCAGACGCGAAGCGAGTTTGTGAGCGCGCTCTCCGCAGAAAGCTGGGACATCATCCTGGCCGATTATTCTCTGCCCGCTTTTGACGGCTATGCAGCGCTGGAGATTGCGCGAAAAATGGCGCCGCAGACCCCCTTCCTGTTTCTGACCGGGGCCCTGGGTGAGGAAGTGGTGGTGGAGACCCTCAAGTGCGGCGCCACCGATTACGTGGTCAAACAGAGGATGGAACGGCTGGTGGCGGCAGTGACACGGGCGCTGGCCGAGGCCGATGCCAAGCGCCGCTTTCAGCAGGTGCAGGAAAACCTAAGCCGGACCGAACAGCGCTTTCGCTTGTTGATCGAGAGCATCCGGGAATACGCCATCTACATGGTGGATGCAGGCGGCACCGTGATCAGCTGGAACATGGGGGCCAAACGGATCTTTGGATATTCGGAAGAGGAAATGCTGGGCACCTCAATCCTGCCCGTCTTCTCCCATGACGGCAGCGGCGAGGAAATCTTTGCCCGGCTGGTTGACACAGCGCTGCGCTGCAGCCACGCGGAAGAAGATCTGGGTCTGATCCGCAAGGATGGAACTTCGTTTTGCGGCACCGTCCTGTTCACCACGATCTACCAGGCCAAACCCGGACTGAAGGCCTTCGCCGTCATCACCCGCGACATAACCGAGCGCAAGCGGGCCGCTCAGGAACTGGAAGAGAGCCGCCAGGAACGGGCGAGAATGCAGGACCGTTTTCTGTCCCACATCTCGCACGAGCTGCGCACTCCGCTTACCTCCATTGTGGACTTTGCCTCGCTGATGCTGGAAGGAATGGCGGGAACCGTCTCTACTGAGCAACGGACCTATCTGGGCATTGTGCTCGAGTCAGCCAACCGGCTTGCCGTCATGGTAAACAGCCTGCTGGACCTTTCCCGTTCGGAATGGCACCGGCTGCCGGTCACCCCCGAATACCTCATTCTGAAAGATCTGATTGGGCAAGTTTGTACCTCTTTTCAGGCTGCGGCGGCGGCAAAAAAGATCAGCTTGCAGTATCACGTGCCCGCCAATTTTCCACCTGCATTCGCCGATCCCGCCCGCCTCGGTCAGGTGCTGGCAAATCTCATCGACAATGCCATCAAATACGGCCGGCACGGCGGCGCGGTCGAGGTGACCACGCACTTCAGCAACGACGAGCCTGACTTCATTCGAGTTGACGTCCAGGATGATGGGCCGGGCATCCCTCCGCTGCACATCCAGCGCATCTTCGAGCGCTTTTACAGGGTCTCGGAAGGTCCCGACACTAACCCCGGGGGGCTTGGCCTGGGACTGTATATCACTCGTGAACTGGTGCGGGCGCATGGCGGCGAACTGCGGGTCGACAGCAGCATCGGCGAGAGAACCACGTTCCACTTCACGCTGCCTATCTTCGGCCTGCGCCGGGTCATCATGCCGGTGATTTCCGGTAAGAATCTGGCGTTAGGCAAGCTGGCATTAATCACCATCGCCGTACCGGCCATGCCCAATTGCTCTGCGGTGGACATGGGACGTTACTTGCGCTCGGTCCGCGAAGTTTTGCAGGGCTGCATTCACACTGGGGAAGACACCATCCTGCCTCACATCAATATTTCCGGGCTGGAAGGAAAATTTCATGTGGTTGCTTTTGTAGAACCGGAAGGCGCCAGCGCCATGATGGTCCGGTTTCAAGAACATCTGGGCAGCTCCATTGAGTTGCTGCCGCTGGAGGGACAGTTTGAGGTCTCCCACGAGTTGCTGGATTTTTCATCGTGGGACCTCGACGACCCGGAGAAGACCGCCGGACGGCTGGCCGATGAATTGAGCCGTTTGATCGGACTTACCGGCAAGACTGGGGGAAGTTATGAGCGAGAAGGGGAACAAAATCATCGTGATCGAGGACAACCAGGAGCACCTGATGGCGCTGGCCATCAAGTTGCGCGCGCACGGTTTTGAAATTGTCTCTGCTGGCGACGGCGCGACGGCCATGACCGTGGTCAATCGGGAGAAGCCTGATGCCGTGATTCTGGATCTAGGGCTGCCGGGCGGCGACGGATTTGTCGTGCTGCAACGGCTTCGCTCTCTGGCCAGCACGGTGGCCTTGCCGGTGGTGGTGGTAACGGCGCGTCCGGCACAGACGAACCGCGCCCTGGCGCTGGAACATGGCGTGGTCGCGTTCCTGCAAAAACCGGTGAAAACTCCGGAATTGCTGGCGGCGCTACGCAAAGCGCTGAGACAGACGGAGCCGGCCGCTTGTTTTGCCGACTGACCATCGGCGCCAACTCTGCTGCCCGCCACAAAGGGCCTGACGCGATTGTGCGAGCGCGAGTCTGCTGGGTGAAAGTCGCGGATGCCAAGTAATCGATGCGCGAGGTTATTGGTAAAGGCGGTCGTCACTGCCTGCGCTGTGTTTGTCTTTGAAATCGCGATGCATGTGCTGCACCCCGCCATAACCATCTGGACCTCACATTTCGTAACAATCACGTTCGTGACGACGGTCGTAGTGACCCTCAGTTTCGTCTTCCAGCGACGAGTAGAACGCTCGCAGAGGGAATTGATCGCCGAGTCCGCGGAGCGCCGCAAGGCGGCGGACCAACTCCTGCTATTGCAGGCTGCTGCGCTAGAAGCAGCTGCAAATACCATCGTGCTTACCGACGCCCAAGGCACAATCCTGAGGGTGAACCCCGCTTTCACTCAGATGACGGGGTACGCGGCCGACGAAGCGATTGGCAACAATCCCCGCCTATTGAAGTCGGGTAAGCAAGATGCCGAATTTTATGCGGCCTTGTGGAACACCATCACTGCAGGAAACATCTGGCGCGGGGAGATCATCAATCGCAAGAAGGATGGGAGCCTCTACACCGAGGAAATGACCATTGCGCCCGTCCGCTCCAATACGGGTGAAATCAGCCACTATATTGCCATCAAGCAGGACATTACCCAGCGGAAGCTGGCCGAACAGGCACTGCATAAAGCCGAACAGAAGTATCGCAGCATTTTCGAGAACGCGATTCTCGGCATCTTTCAAGCCACGCCGGAGGGAGAGTTTCTCAAAGTCAATCCGGCCCTCGCCCGAATGGCTGGTTATGACTCTGTTGAAGATTTCCTTAACCACGTCGATTCTACCGCCGAGCTTTACGTCGATCTAAAACGCCGTGACCAACTGCGCGAACTGGTGATAGCGCAGAAGGAGGTGCGTAATTTCGAGGTTGAGTTCAAGACCAAGGATGGCAGCCGGCGGACTACGTCGTTGAATGTGCGTGCCATGGCGGACCGCGAGGGGACGAATGTCTATCTCGAAGGCACGGTGCAGGACATCACCGAGCGCAAGGCGGCCGAGGCGCGAATCGAGTTCCTGGCCTATCACGACGCTTTGACCGGCCTGCCTAATCGTCTCCTTTTCGAAGACCGCCTGGGCCAGGCGCTGGCCAACGCCCGCCGGCGCGAAGAGCACGTCGCCGTACTATGGCTCGATCTCGATAAGTTCAAGACCATCAATGACTCGCTGGGGCACTCGATCGGCGACCTGCTTTTGAAGCAGATCGCAGAACGTTTGCAAAAGCTCGTCCGCGCGCAGGACACGGTGGCGAAGGTGGGAGGAGACGAGTTTGTATTCGCGTTGATTAACCCCGGACACGTCTCCCACTCGGCGGCGGCGGCAGAGCGGATCAGGCGGGCGGTGGCCGGCGAGTTCCAGGTTCAGGGCCATGTGTTGAATGTCACTTGCAGCATCGGCATCAGCCTGTTCCCTGACCATGGTACGGACAGTGAGACTCTGATCAAGAATGCAGACGTAGCCATGTACTGCGCCAAGGAAAATGGGCGGAACAATTTTCGCTTCTTCACCTCCGAGCTGAATGCCAAGGCGGAGGAACGTCTGGCACTGGAGAATAGCCTGCGAGTTGCATTGGAGCGGGGAGAATTCTTTCTCGTCTACCAACCTCAAGTCGAGATCGCCACCGGAGCAATAACAGGGATGGAAGCTCTTCTCCGCTGGCGCCACCCGCAGTTGGGTCTGGTGCCGCCCGACAAGTTCATACCCGTGGCGGAAGACACCGGCTTGATCGTTCCTATCGGAGAATGGGCGCTCAAAACGGCTTGTGCGCAGGCGCGTCACTGGCAGGACCTGGGTCTTCCACGTCTGCCCGTAGCAGTAAACGTGTCAGCACTGCAACTGCGGCAGGACCGCTTCGTGGAGGTTGTTCGCCGGGTACTCGACGAAACGGGCCTCGCCCCACAATGCCTCGACCTGGAGCTCACAGAAAGCGTGCTGCTGTCGAACGCCGAGAATTCGCGTTCCATGTTGCAGAACCTGGCCAACCTGGGGCTGCGGTTGTCAATCGACGACTTCGGTACGGGATATTCCAGCCTCAGTTACTTGCAGGCACTTCCTGTTCGCAGGTTAAAAATTGACCGTTCTTTCATAGAGGCCATGACGGTCAACCCGCGCGACGCGGCGATTGTAGCTGCGGTGATCAGCATGGGACACAGCCTGGACCTGGAGGTACTCGCTGAAGGCGTGGAGACCGAGGAACAACTGGCTTTCCTGCAAGCCCATAATTGCGACGAAATTCAAGGGTACTACTTCAGCAAGCCCTTGGAGGCCGACGCTCTCGCCGAAAAGGTACGGGACACTACTTCATTGCCGCACCCCGATTTATCCTGCCCTGAACCCAACCTCTTGCCGCAGATGGCCTCTGACACCTGGGAGTTTGAGGATGTGCTTTGTTCTTCGCGCTAGAGCAGAGATCTCAGTTAGTCACACTTCCAGGATGCGGTAAACCCGGCCCGCACCCTTTGCCTGATTGATTCCCATAGCCACGTTGTAAACCGGACAACCCGCTGTGGTTTTGCCCTCGGGGCTGCCGCTGTGGGCGTGGCCGTGGACGACCATGTCCGCTCCATGGCGGTCGATGACCTCTGCCAAACGCGAACTGCCCAGGTACGGATAAATCTCTGGCGGCTCGCCGGCAACGGTGGACACTACCGGCGAGTAGTGCAACACCACAACCCGCTTGGGCGTGCGCAATTGCGACAGCGCCCGCTCCAGCTTCAGAGTCTCATCGATGGCCGCCTGCACAAAGGCCTTGACCTCGGGCTCGCCAAAAGCCGTAAGTGCGCCGCGTCCGAAGCCGCCGCCAAATCCCTTTGCACCTGCGAAGCCGACGCCGTCGCGTTCGTAGGCGGTGCCATCGAGTACTTTGATGCCCTGGTCGGTCATCATCTTCATCAGATCGCCGGCGTGTCCGCTTTCGTAGTCGTGATTGCCGAGCACGGCCACGGTGGCGATGCGCAGGCGCACCAGCGCGTTGATCAGCGATTCCATCTGCTGCGGCTCGCCAAAGTTGGTGAGGTCTCCGGCCAAGACGAGCACATCGGCCTCGTCGCGCACGCGGCTCATCTGTTCACGAAAGCGCTCGTATCCCTGATGGCTGAAGTGCAAGTCGGCAATGGCTGCGATTCTCATCCGTTTCCGGCCTCATCCGCAGAGACTACACCGGCTGACCTTTCGATCCTAGGCTGCTGTCGCCGGCGTTGCACCTCGAGCAAGTTTTCCAAGCCCCACTCGTGCACGTCGATGGCAAACATTTTTTCGTCGATCAGGCTCCCGCGGAACGGCGCATGCTGGGCAGGCGATTCAAGCTGCGATTGCAGTCGGCCGAGCAGGTCGTCCCAAACTTCGCGTGGAACATAGGCTTGGGCGAACGGATAGACATAGTGAAACAGCATTATCTCCCACAATAGGAGCTCCCAGTGCTCGCCCGCGGTCTGGCGGAGGCGCGCCCAGTCGAGTCGGCCCTTGGTGGCATAGATGACGTGGACTATGTCGGCGCCATCGAAGCGTTCGCGGAAGTTTACGAACAGCTTGGAGGCAATCAGCTCTTCAGCAGCCAGCACCCGCGCTCGCACGCCGAGGACCGTCGATTCTGTGCCGCGATCGATCCAGGATTGGTCAACCGTAATGATGGCATTGCTCATGCCCGTGATGAAGTCAACGTAGAATCCATCGCGGTGCGCTTTGGCCAGCCACACCGGATCGCTAATCTCAATTTCAAAACCCTCCTCCTCAAGATGACGGAGCGCCTCGCCCGCCACCTCGGCCGGAAGAAAGAGATCGAGGTCCTTGGTGTCGCGCCATATGCCGGTGTGTTGCTGCAAAGCAAACGCGCCAGCAACAACATAAGGCAGGTTTACGCGGTTCAGGTGACCCAGAACCTCACAGAAGAGCGACCGCATCTCCGGAGGGAAGTCGGGATGCACGGAACTGCTGACCGGTAATTCCTTCTCAAGCGCCACGGCAGAAGGTTGGATGAGAAAAATGCCGTCGCACGTTGTTGCGTGATGGAGAAAAAGCGTGGGCATCGGCGTTTTTATGCCTGGGCCCGCTCTACTTCGCCGCCACCTTCGCTTCAATAGTTAGTGGAACATCCAGCGTTCCGATGCGGCCGGAGGTGCGGTCCATCACCCCGAGTTTGAGCTGATAGATACCCGGCTTGAGTAACAATTCCCGATGCAAATGCAGACCAGATGCCAGCAGCGCCTCCATCTGCGCTTGTGAAAGAGCAGGATGAAACCCCAGCGAGAAGCTGTCTGACTGCTTGCCATTGCTATCGTAGGCAACGGCGACAAACTGCGCCACCGGCGTTTTCAGCTTCGCCGCATCTTCGGTGAACACCAGATCGTGTGCGTCGATGCTGATGTCGATCGCCGTGGGTTGGCCCGGGTCCTGCGGCGGCGCGACGTGCGCCTTCAGGATGAGTTGGGTGGAGATCGGCGCATCCGGTTGCATGGCGAGACCGATCATCCGGTCAGGGTCCGCCTTCAAACTGAGGGGATCGGGCACCGCATAGTAGCCGGAGCGGTAAAGCACCTTCACATCTGATCGGGTCGGCTTAACCATAATCTTGCGAAACTTGCCGTTCCAGTTCTGGTTCGCAGGATGATACGACAGGCTGTAATAGTTGGCTCCCGTCCGCATCCCGTCGGCAATGGCCGCCTCCAGATCATTGTGGTTGACGTAGGCGCGGCCGCCGGTTAGCTCGGCCATGCTGTTCAAGGTCTCCACGATGTCGATATTCTCCTGAAACTGCCCCGAAATAGTTTCATAAGACTGCGTCCGGTTGGAGAAGATCTCAGAGTCGCGGGTAGAGCCGTCGGCGGCCATCGTCACTACGCCGCGCACATCGACCGGGTACACTGCGATGCGGTTGGCTGCCAGCAGCGTGGCGACCTTCTGCAACTGGGGAGCGTTGCTTGTGTCGAAGGGGAAGCCGCCGGAAATCCATATCAGGTTTTTGCGTCCCGGCAACACCGCCAGGGCACGCGCCAATTGCGTCAGGGCCTCGAGGGTGTCCCCGCGAACGCAAGTCCGCCTTGCTCTGATAGTCTCCGCCAAAAACCGCACCAGACTGCGATAAGCTCGCGGAACCCTTGCGGCGCCTGCTTCCGCCAACTCACCGATCGTTGCCGACAGCTCCCTTGTATTGGTGTACGCCGGATTAGGTGTTGTGGAGATCTGCTCTGCTGCCGCAATCAATTGATCGGAATCCCCGGTGAAACCCTGGGCCATCCTTAGTTGCGACCCCAACGTGTACAAGGCGACTTTCTTGCCAGGAGGGAGCTTCTTGAGGAAAGTCAACATCTCACGTTTTGCGTAAACCAGGTGCTGGCGGTCGGTATTCAGTGCATCGAAGAGCAGGACCGTCAGCGCGCCAGGGTCGGTACGCGTCACGTAGTTGGTGTAGACACTGGCCGGCAGAGGCGGCTCCGCAGCCACCGACTTTGCGGCGGCGTCGGGACGCTGCTCATCAAAGCCCACAATGGTTTGCGGCTTGCCGTCTTCCAGCACGGTAAAATCCTGCTGCCTTAGATCATGGATGGGATTCCCATTGCCGTTGCTGACCACAACATCAACAACCACGAGGCGGCTGCTGGCCTTGAACGTTGTATCCTGCGATGGAGTTGCCTTCGATGCTGAGGGTTCTTGCGAATACAAAGACGCTAACCCTAGCAGCACCACCAGGACGATGCGAGTTGATTTGCGACACAGCATTCTTGCGGCCCTACCTCTTTGGGATGTTAACCCAAGAAAACCTCAATAGTCCCGGCCTGAGGGCGTCACGCTCTGGATATTTTGGCAATCGGCCCATGTCAAATTTTCTTCAGATGCACAAATGCTGTTCATTCGATCAGGCGGCAGAACGAATACAGAAACTGGCAGGTGGGTTAATGGGTTGCCGTGATGGCACGCCATCTCAAACCAGGTTGATCAGCCGGGCAATTCCGATTAACGCGCAAAACACCCCGGCCGCGGTGGCTATAAAACCTAAGACCTCCGCCGCATCTCCCAAATAGTCGCGCAGGACAAACCTTGCGATCACGGCTACAGACCAGCATCCGGCGGCGCAAAGCAGCCATCCCCACCCGGTGAGATCGCTCGGGTTTACCGGCAAGGAGTTCATAGCGGAGTCAATTCCAATCCCCAATTTGCGAGCAAGTCATTCACACTTTTACTGCTCTGTTCAATTGCCTGATCGAGAGCGTAACTCCTCAATCGGGCTCTTACCATCTGAAATTGCATTGTCCCAACGCGAAATCTTTTCGCCGAGTTTGCGGATTTTTCTTGACATTAGTTAGAAGACGAAACCCACGCCAGATGCCGCCGTCAAGGTCTCGCGCACACCCGCATTAGCGCGAAAACGGCTTCGCGTCCCTCTGAGGCGATGCATCTTATATAGCAGTTCAGGAACGTGTCCTCCTGAGCGTAGCGCCCGCGAGAATTTTGACCCTTCTTGCGGCCGGCTATAAGGCCCCCTCGACTCCTTGCTGCGCTCGTTGCTCGGGATGACACACAAAAATTGTCATATGACGCTGCCCCTTTCCAAAAAGTATCAGCCGATGGAAGCCGCGCCGGCTACCAGTCTTCCAGCCGGAAGCGAGTGGCAATACGAGCCCAAGTGGGATGGATTCCGCTGTCTCGCCTTCCGCGATTCGAAGAAAATTGACCTGCAATCGAAGGCCGGCAAGCCTCTTAGCCGGTACTTTCCTGAACTGGTGGCCGCGCTGGGCAAGCTAAAGGCGACCAGGTTCGTTTTGGATGGGGAGATCGTGATCCCGTTCCAAGGAGGGCTCTCGTTCGATCAGCTGCTGATGAGAATCCACCCCGCGGCCAGCCGGGTGAAGACGTTGAGTGAACAGACGCCGTGCGTCTTCATCGTTTTCGACTTGCTAGTAGATGATCAAGGCCGCTCGCTGGTGAAGCTTCCTTTGCAAGAGCGGCGGAAAGCACTCGAAAAGTTCGCCGGGAAATTTTTCAAGGGCAGCAAAATGATCCGGCTGTCGCCCGTGACGCAAGACCTCTCCGCGGCTCGCAAGTGGTTTCACATGGGAGTTGCACTCGATGGTGTGGTTGCCAAGCGCCGCGAGCTTCCCTACCAGAGCGGCGAGCGCACCGGTATGCTGAAGATCAAGAAGTTGCGCACTGCCGACTGCGTGGTCGGAGGCTTTCGCTTTCTCGACAAGAAGCCGCAGGTAGGCTCGCTCCTGCTTGGGCTTTACAACCAGAAAGGCGAACTTGATCATGTCGGCTTTACATCTTCGATTAGCGCCCATGACCGTCCGGCGCTAACCCAAAAATTGCAAAAACTGGTGAAGCCTCCCGGATTCACCGGCAAGAGTCCGGGAGGTCCAAGTCGCTGGAGCACCAAACGTTCCACCGAGTGGCAACCGCTCGCCCCGAAATTAGTCGCCGAGGTGCAGTTCGATCACTTCACCGGCGGAAGATTTCGCCACGGCACAAAATTTCTGCGATGGCGACCCGACAAAGACCCAGCCCAATGCACGCTCAAGCAAGTGCAGCGCGAAAATCGCTCCGCGCTGCATTTGCTGTGACCGGTTTGGCGGTGCTTAACTGGACTTCTTCTGCGGCACCTTGGCGCCTTTCTTGCGCGCTTCGGATAGGCCGATCGCGATTGCCTGTTTGCGGCTCTTGACCGCTCCGCCCTTCCCGCCCGGGCCGGACTTGAGCGTACCCTTTTTCTTGCGGCGCATTGCGCTTTCGACGGTCTTGCCTGCGGCCTTGCCATATTTGCGGCTGGAACTTTTTTTCTTAGCTGGCATATTGTTTTGGTCTCCAGCGACCTTAGAAGGCCGTACTCCACGGCGAGTTGCGTGCTCTGGGTCAGCCAATGACTGCGTGATAGCCATCACCGACAGACGGCGCACTCAGGAGCAGAATGCTTGCGCAGGCCAAGGCGCAGTCGAAACGAAATGTAAAGACCAAGTAAGCCACGCCAAGGGGAGAAGATGCCAAAAACAACTGAGGGTCCGGGAGAGTTCTTAAGAGTCACGCGGAGAGCGGTGCGGCTTCTGACGGTCTGCCTTCTGGTGCTCCTGCCCGCCGCTTTGATCGCGGGAGAGGGCTTCGACGGCAAGTGGCTCACTACCGTCACCTGTCCTCCAAAAGGTAGTACCGAGGGTTACACTCTACAGTTGCCCAGTGTGGTCCAAGACGGCAATTTTCGCGGCGAGCACGGCACCGCTGGAGATCCCGGTTACCTGCTGATTGAAGGCAAGATCAAGGCGGACGGCGCTGCCAAACTGTCGGCCACAGGCATAGTAGCTTCAAGGAACTACGCCCGTGGAGTCTTCGCGCACAAAGGCGAGGAGTACACCTACGGCATCAAGGCCCAATTCAAAGAAACCGGGGGCACGGGAACCCGCGACCAAGGCCTCGGCATCGTGGGCCGCCCTTGCACCTTCGAATTCGTGAAACAGTAACCCACTTAACGCTCGCGCCCATGAGACAGCCTCCGCAATCCTAATACCTCTTTGCGGCCGTCTCGCGTTGTTGACGCGGCGCTGAAGGCCGCACTACCCGAACATCGCTTTCGTCGGTTGATGTCTAAACAAAACAGGATCTAAGCCTGCGTCACTGGGCCTTGGCCGGTTGTATCGAAAGCAGTTCGATTTCAAAAATCAGGGTTGCGTTGGGGCCAATGTCGGCACCCGCGCCGCGCTCGGCATAGGCAAGTTGGGCGGGAATAAATAGCTGCCACTTCGATCCCGTGGGCATCAACTGCAGGGCTTCCGTCCAGCCTTTAATAACTCCACTCACCGGAAACGTCGCCGGTTGACCGCGTTTGTACGAGCTGTCAAATTCGGTGCCATTAATGAGCGTGCCGCGATAGTTGCAAACTACAGAATCGGTGGCTGTGGGCTTGGGGCCTGTGCCCGCTTTCAGGATCTTGTATTGCAGACCGCTGGGCAACGTAACCACACCCTCTTTGTTTTTGTTGGCGGCCAGAAATGCGTCACCTTCCGTCTTGTTGGCGCTTCCGACTTGTTGCGCCTTCGCCGCCTGCTTCTGGCGGACATCGTCCTGCAATTGCATTAGTACGGCGCGAGTTTCCTCATCCGTCAGCAGTGGCTTATTGCCAGAAATGCCGTCCTGTAAGCCTTGCACCAGGATCGCCGGGTCAACGTCCACCGCTTGCTTCTTCAGGTTGGTCCCAACATTCATCCCGACCGCATAGCTGATTTTGTCTTTCTGCGTCTTGAGGACGAGAACCTTGGGCTTGGGCTTTACCGTTGCGGTTTGCCCGGTCTTCGCCGCAGAAGTGTGAGCCGGTTTCGCCGGAGACGAAGACGTGCTTGTCGGAGCAGATTGCTGCCCCCAAGCGTTGGCAAGCAGCACGGCCGCGGCTGCCAGCAGAATTGATGCCGTGGTAAATAATTTCTTCATGCAGGTATTGTCACATTGGCCCGCCGTCTCCGCAAACCGCGGGGGACATGCCGGGCACGCCTTACTCTTTGGGCGGGGTCTGGTCTGCTTTCTCCTTTGCGTCCTTTTCGGCCGCCTCAGCCCCGGGCATGATGTTGGTCAACGGCGCCCTGCGCTGCTCATCCAGTTCCGGATGCGGCAATGGCTTGCGTGGCAACATCTGGTCGCGCATGGCGGTGTTGTACACGAAGATGGCTTCCACCACGGCTGCCTGCGCCAAGTCTCCCGGTTGCAGGCGTTCATAGGTATCCATGTTTGAGTGGTGCGTGCGCGAGCCGTAATCGAGCGGGTCCTGGATGAACTGGAATCCCGGAATGCCGACCCCGTCAAAGGCTTCGTGGTCGGTGCCTCCGGTATTACGCAAGGTCAGCGTGGAGACACCAAGGTCGTGAAGCGGCTCAATCCACTGCGCGAAGATCGGGGCAATGGCGGCATTCTCCTGCAAGTAAACGCCGCGGATCTTTCCCGTGCCATTGTCCACGTTGAAGTAGCCGGAGATCTTCTGTTGATCGGGCTTCAGCTGTAGCGGGCCGGCGGGCTTGCGTAACCATTCCGGCAGCTTGAGTTGGCCGGGAGCGGTTGACAGGGGCACGTATCCGAAGTGCTGCTTGACATAACCGTAGGAACCGAACTCGCCTTCTTCTTCACCAGTCCACAACGCGACACGGATGGTGCGGCGGGGCTTCACCTGCAACGTGTTGAGGATTCGCATCACTTCCATGGCGACAACCGTGCCTGCGCCATTATCAGTCGCACCGGTAGCCGAAGCCCACGAATCCAGATGCCCACCCACCATCACAACCTCGTCTTTCAGCTTGGGATCGGTGCCGGGAATTTCGGCGATGGTGTCGTACCCGTGCTCGTGGTCGCCGGTAAATTTGGTGTCCACAGTCATTTCGATGGTCACTGGTACGCGCGCTTTCAGCAGCCGGTAAACCCGCCCATAATTCTCGATGGCCATGACTACAACGGGAAGTGGATCGGCATGCTCCCGCCTGTACGCCTCCCAGCCAAAGCCGGCGCCACTGTCGTCGAAGATGGTGCCGCCAGAGCCTCCCCCGTTACGCCCGTCGCGGCTTGGCGTGATGGCCGCCAAGGCGTGTTCGTCCGCCAGGAACTGTCCAACCTTGCGGCGCAGTTCCAGACGCTTCATGAACTCCTCGATGAAATTCCGATCGTGCTCCTCCAGCGGATACTCGGTCAGCTTCTTCAGTTCGGCGTCATCCAGTCGGACCCAGAGCGGTTTATCGACGGGAGGCACGTCTCGCATGGCGCCATACAGCACGATCTTTCCGGCCAGTTTGCCCTTGTACTGGTCGAGATCTTTGGCCTCTTTCACGTCGATCCAGATCGCCGGCGCATTGATCGCGCCCTTCGTCGCCGGTGACCATGGGGCCGCCTGGGCGATGAAAACTGCTGTGTCGGGCGCGGTCATACGGACCCACGTATTGAGTTGCTGCCATCCCATGCCGAACTCGCCCCAGTCTTCGAGGTGCGCATTGCTGCAGCCCATTGCGGTGAACTGATCGCGCGTCCACTCGTTGGCATGTTTCAGGTTCGGCGAACCGGTCAGGCGCGGGCCGATGTCGTCGTCCAGCGCGGAGGCATACTCCATCACATGGGAGTGGCTGAGGCCTTCGGCGCGGATGCGCTGGTACATGCCGTAATCGAGGGTCTCCCGCTGCGGCTGAGGTTGGTCATAGGACGGCTGGTTCGCGTCGTCTGCCGTTTTTTTGGATTTGTCGGCTGCGGCGGCGGCGAGGGTAAGAGCAAAACTGATCAGGAGAGACAAGCAGGCACGGAAGGATCGGTAAGACATCGGGCGAAGTGCTCCATTCGAAAGTGAAAATCGGCAATGTTGCAGAGTACCAGATGAGAAAACGCAGCACCACTCGTGGTCATGCCGATCCTGGGATTCAAATTGTGCAATGGTAATATATATGCTACCATAACAATAATGATCGCAGTTCGCGAATACCAGGATCGCGATAACCGCAGTCCGTTTCGTGACTGGTTCGACCGCTTGAACGCAGAGGCGGCTCGAAAAGTGACTACAGCACTTTATCGCTTGGGAGCTGGGAAATTTCTCGAGTGTAAAAGGAGTTGGGGCTGGCGTTTTCGAGTGCAGGATTGATTTCGGGCCTGGGTACCGAATTTACTTCGGGAAGGACGGCCAGCGAATCGTGGTCCTGCTCGGCGGCGGGACGAAACAGCGCCAGCAAAACGACATCAAATTGGCAATTACGCATTGGGAAGACTTCAAGCTGAGAAAGAAGCAATACCGGCCAGAAGAGGAGTGAGGAATGGTTCTAACACGAGATTTCAGAGAAACCGTACAGGCGCGAGTGAAACGCGACGCTGCCTTTCGAAAAGGACTGGTTCGTGACGCCGTTGAAAACCTTCTCGCCGGAGAGGTCGCGCTGGGTAAGGAGCTCTTGCGTGACTACATCAATGCCACCGTGGGATTTCCCAAACTGGCCGAGGGGACCAAGCTGCACGTGAAGACCCTGCACCAGATGTTTGGGCCAAACGGAAATCCCACCGCCAGCAACCTGTTTGCAATCGTCGCCTACCTCCAGCGGCGGGAAGGTATCCGCTTGCAGGTCCGCGCCAAGCCCGCGGGGGCCGCAAGCCCATTTGCAAAGTATCGGGGGATCGGAAATCCGAGAGTCCCCTCCGGGCGGGCGGGAATCAATGGTTCGGCCAAAACGATGCGTGGCCGATGATACACGCTCCCAGCGTGGGTATCGGCTCCTCTGCCTCGACGATCGCCTCTATCGGGTCGCGTTTCCCGACCTCGCGCTAGTAAGGATGTACGCCAGTGGTTTGCCCGGCCTTGTCCCAACAGTTTGCGACGCAAAAATTTGATTGACTCAATTTCAAAACTGCTCTAGGGTATCTGAATCTCATGTCACTCCTTCGCCTGAAATCCCGGCTACTGACTACAACAACAACATCGGGGACAAGTGTGCGCATCAGCACGGGCGGGGAGATCAGCAATAGTTCCTAGGGAAACTCACAAGGACTAGATCAAATGACCCACCGCCCAAAAGGCTGGTGGGTTTTGCATTTCTGGGCCAAACAAGCAGAGGGGAGCGACCATGATCGTAATGAAGTTTGGTGGGACGTCAGTAGAAGACGAGACTGCGATCAGCCGGGTGGCTAGCATCGTGCTGGGCCGCATAGAAGAACGGCCGATTGTCGTAGTCAGTGCGATGGCCGGGGTAACCGACGCGCTTTTGGCGATGTCAAGCGCCGCCGCCTCCGGATCTCTTCCCGAGGCCTTGAAGCTGCTTCGCAAAGTTCGCCAGCGGCACCTCGCTGTTCTATCTGCTTTGGTTAGAGGACCCGACGAAGCCGCCGTTCGCCAGGAAGTGCAGGCCCTGCTCGATTCCACCCAGGACGTGCTGCGCGGCATTGCAGCGTTGGGCGAACTGACTGCTCGCAGCACCGACAACATCCTCGCCGTGGGTGAGTTGCTGTCGAGCCGGATCGTCAGTGCCGCTCTGGCGGCGCGCGGTATCAATGCAGTGCTGGTCGATTCCCGTCAGTGCATCGTTACCGACGCCAGTCATACCCGGGCGGTCCCTCATTTCGATCGAACCGCGGACCGATTGCGCGGTCACTTAAAGCCGCTTTTGCAGGCCAGCCAAGTCCCCGTGATGGGTGGCTTCATCGCAGCCACCACCGAGGGTGTACCCACCACCCTCGGCCGGGGAGGGTCCGACTTTTCGGCTGCCATCATCGGCGCAGCCCTGAATGCCCGCCGCATCGAGATCTGGACTGATGTCGGGGGCATGATGACCACCGATCCGCGGCTGTGCCCACGGGCCCAACGCATCGATGTAATCGGATTTGACGAAGCGTCGGAGCTGGCCTTCTTCGGCGCCAAGGTGCTGCATCCGGCAACCCTGATTCCCGCAGTCGAAAAGAACATTCCCGTTCATGTGCTGAACTCGCGGCAGCCGGAGAGCCCGGGCACTTGCATTCGCGCCCGCGCCCCGCGCAGCCGGACGGTGTTTCGCGCCATTGCTGCGAAGGCGGGGATGAAAGTCATCAACGTGAAGTCGCCGCGCATGCTGATGGCACATGGTTTTCTGCGCGCGCTGTTCGAGGCATTCGATCGCCACGGTTGTGCTGCCGACCTGGTTTCAACTTCCGAGGTAAGCGTTTCCGTCGCTCTCGACTCATCGCGCGACGTGGCTGCGCTGGTGAATGACCTGAAGAAGCTGGGAGAGGTTGAGGTCGAAGATGGAAAGGCCGTCATTTGCCTGGTGGGCAAACATATTCGCGGGCGCGCCGGTATCGCCGCCAGCGTTTTCAGCACGGTTGCCGACGCGAATGTGAACGTGCACATGATTTCCCAAGGAGCTTCGGAGATCAACATCAGCTTCGTGGTGGAAGAACAGGATGTTCCACGCGCGGTGCAGCGGCTTCACCAACACTTCTTTGAAGAGGCGAGGGTGGGCCGGTGCGCAGTAACACGTTCAGTTCCCACGAGGTCGCAGATGGCGGCTTTTGCGGCGCACGCGAATGCGCGTCAGGAGGCCCGCTAACCATGACCACATTACTTCCCGCCTTTGAACGTCCCGAATACTTCGCCAACGCGAACCGCAAGATTGCACTGGTTGGTTTCGGCACCGTCGGCAGTGCGGTGGCGCGGCTACTCAACGCGCGGGGTGACGAGTATTCGCTGCAGCTCACGCATGTCTGCAATCGGCGCGTAGCGCGCAAGAGAGCGAGTTGGATCGCCTCCGACGTGATGTGGACCGAGGACATCGAAGATGTGCTGGCGTCTGATGTGGATGTGGTTGTGGAACTGATGGGCGGGCTGGAGCCGGCGCATGAGTGGGTGCGGCGCGCGCTGCAATCGGACAAGTCTGTGGTGACTGCCAACAAGCAACTGATCGCACACTTTGGATCGGAACTGATGAAGTTGGCGTGGGACCGCGGCCAGTCGCTGAGTTTTGGGGCGTGCGTGGCCGGCGGCGTTCCTGTGCTCGCGGGCTTGCGAGATGGACTGGCAGGCGACCGCCTGACCAGAGTCTGCGGCATTCTCAATGGAACCTGCAATTACATCCTGACCAGGATCGAGCAGGAGGGTACCTCGTTTGCGGACGCTCTGGGCGAGGCGCAGCGCGCCGGATTCGCAGAAGCCGATCCCGCCGATGACATCGATGGTCTGGACGCTGGCGCCAAGTTGGCAATTCTGGCGCGCGTTGGACTGAACCTTGATCTCCGGCCCGACCAGGTGACGTGTCGCTCGATCAGTAGTATCAGGGGCCTCGACTTCGAGTACGCACATGACCTGGGCTGCACCATACGGCAGGTTTCCACCGCAAGAATAAACGGAACCAAAGCGCACGCTGTAGTCGAACCTTCGCTTGTGCCGCAAGATTCGCCGCTGGCAAAGGTTTCGGGCAGCCAGAACTTGGTGGTGAGCACCGGAGAGTTCGGTGGAGACGTCGCCTTCTCAGGCCCCGGAGCGGGTGGAAATCCCACGGCAGTCGCCGTAGTCTCTGACCTTCTGCACGCGATGCAGCATAGATCGAATGGCTCATGTGGATCAGCAAGGCCCCACTCCCCAGTCGCGATTTTGCGCGAAGTGACCAGCGACATTGAAATGCCGCAGTATGTCCGATTTGTTGTCAGAGACCGGCCAGGCATCATCGCAGCGCTGGCAGGCGTGTTTTCCGCGTACCACATCAATATTGACGCGGTGTTTCAGAAGCCGGGCCATGCAAAGTCAGAACTGCCGTTTGTCGTTACGCTCGAGTCATGCAAGGAAAGCCGGATCATGGCGGCGCTTGCCGAGATCGCCAAGTTTGATTTCCTGGCGGAATCGCCAGTAAGAATGCCCATCCTGAAACAGGAGTTAGCTTGATGCATTTGCGTTGTAGTAACCAGGAATGTGCCGCGACGCTGCAACCCCACGATCGCGCGTTGTCTTGTCCCGTGTGCGCTGATCTGCTGGAAGTGGTGATTGACACCGTCGCTCAGACTCCTGCCGACCTCAAGCGCGTGTGGCTCGAGCGGCGCTGTTCGTACGCGCCGCTCGACGCAAGTGGCGTGTGGCGTTTTCGCGAGTTCCTGCCCGACGGCTATTCCGAAATCGTAACCATGGCCGAGGGCAACAATCCCCTGGTGAAAGGCCACAGAACCGCGCAATGGTGTGGCATGCGTGATCTGCGCTTCAAGCATCTCGGCTGGAATCCGACTGCATGCTTCAAAGATCTCGGCATGACCACCGGCATGACCGAGGCGGTATATGTTGGCGCAAAAGCCGTCGGCTGCGCTTCCACGGGAAACACCGCTGCCTCGCTGGCGGCTTATGCGGCACGCGCCGGGCTCACCGCCAAGGTGTACCTCCCCGCCGGGCAGGTCTCGCAAAACAAGCTGGCGCAGGCCCTCGATTTCGGAGCCGAAGTGGTGCAGGTCGATGGCAGCTTCGACCTTGCGCTGGAACGGATGCTGCACACGTCCTGCCGCGAGCTCTACTTCCTGAACTCGATCAATCCATTTCGGCTTGAGGGACAGAAGACCGCGATGTTTGAAATGTTCGAACAGTTGGGTTGGGAGGCGCCGGATTACGTCATTGTTCCGGGCGGCAATCTCGGAAATACTTCGGCATTTGGCAAAGCATTTGTTGAGCTGCAAACCGCTGGATTTCTCGACAAAGTTCCGCGCCTGGTCGTAGTGCAGGCGGAAGGAGCCAATCCGTTTGCACAACTCTGGCGCTCGGGTTCTGCTGAGCTCACGCCGGTGGAGCAACCCGAGACGGCGGCGACTGCAATTCGCATCGGCAATCCGCGTTCGTGGAGGAAGGCACTGCGCGCGGTGCAGCACAGTAACGGCTTTGTCATGGACGTGTCTGACGAAGAAATTGCCGAAGCCAAAGCCATGATTGGGCGCGACGGCATCGGTTGCGAACCCGCGTCGGCCACTACACTCGCCGCGCTGCGCAAGCTGGTTGCGCGCGGAAAGATCGATCGCGACGCCAGGGTGGTGGCCATTCTGACTGGCCACGCGCTCAAGGACACCGATTTCATCATCAAGTCGCAGCGAGTTGAGCATGCGCTAGAGGGGGAGTTGCAGGCATGAACGCAGCATTGAAATTCAGTGTCGCACCAGTTGCGTCCCGTGGACCGTTCGAGATCAAGGTCCCGGCATCGATTGCGAACCTGGGGCCAGGTTTTGACACGCTCGCCGTCGCGGTGCAGTTGTATCTGCGCCTTTGCGTGAGAACGATCCCGGGACGTGGCAAGTTAGAGTTTCGTTTTGTGGGCCAGGAGCTTTGTGGCGAGAACTACATCGAGCGCGCGTTCAAGTTCCTCGCGCGCCAGGACAGCAATTCCCTGCCATCGTTGTCCGTCGAGGTACACAGTGACATTCCCATGCGAGCCGGACTTGGCAGCAGTGCGGCTGCTACGGTGGCAGGTCTTCGGCTGTATGAAGCGTTAGCGGGACCGCTGCCAGTGCAGGCGATCATTAATGCCGCCTGCGCTCTCGAGGCCCATCCCGACAATGCCGCGGCCGCGGTGTTAGGCGGACTCACCGCAAGCTGTCAACTTCCGGATGGCTCAGTCTATGCCACGACGTTTCGCTGGCCGGAGTCGCTGAACTTTGTGGTTGTGACGCCCGACATTCCGCTGGCCACCGCCGACTCGCGCATGGTGCTTCCCAGTCTTATTCCGCGAAACGACGCCGTTTTCAACTTGCAGAGAATTACGCTGCTGCTGCAGTTGCTACAGAGTGGCGATTTTTCGTCTGCTGAAGCAGGCGCTAAGCGATCGTTTGCATCAACCGTTTCGGCAGAAACTTGTGCCCGGGTTAGAGCAGGCGCTGCAACTTGAGCATGAGGACCTGCTGGGCGTTTGTCTTAGCGGGTCGGGACCGTCAATCGTGGCGCTGGCTGAGAATAACCTGTGGGAGATATCGAACTTGCTGGCTTCGGTTTATGAGACGCTGGGAATCGGCCACCAGATCAGAGTACTGACCGTCCATCAGGCAAGCTCAAACCAACGGGAAAGGGTTTACAGTCGCGGGTTGGTGTGTTCCTGACGATCCGCTCACGGATGCACCACGCGCAACCCAAGATATTTCTCGAAGGGATCGAAGTCGCGGTCTATCGCAGCCACCCGGACGCGGAGAACCAAGCACATCACTCCTTAGAACCGCCGCTACCACCGCCCCGCAAAATGGTGATCGACGGTCTGCCAGGCGGGCCAGTCGGCTGGAAGCCTGGTAGTCCGAGGAGGGATGAACCGTGCGCGATGTGATTGCGGTG
>CAVOMO010000017.1:0-68047 GCA_963697045.1 uncultured Acidobacteriaceae bacterium | reverse complement strand
GCTGGAGAGCAAGGTGTGGCGCAACCCGATGCGGCAAACAGCGCCCCTACACAATGCCATTTTGCGCAATGTGGCATCGGGCGGTTAGTATCGGTTCAAGGATGAGGCAGTGCAATGAAGAACGGAAAGAATTACGAGATTGAAATCAAGTTGCCGGTTGCAGATGTACGCGAAATCATTCGGAAGCTTGCGCGGCTTCGGGCTACCCGGGTGCGAACTGCGTTTGAGCACAATATGTTGTTTGATACGGCTGAAAACGGGATGCGGCGATCGGGAAGGTTGCTGCGGCTGCGGCTGGAGTGGCCAATAGGGCGTGGCGGGAAGCCCAGGCGGCCCAAAGCGGAACCGGCCGCGGGATATTGACCTACAAAGGGCCGGCTGGCGCTGGAACTGCGAAGAAAAAGGCATCTCGCTACAAGGTTGTGGAAGAAAACGAAGTTGAGATTCCGAATCCTGAAAAACTGCGGCTTATTTTAAACGGACTGGGATTGCGGCCAACGTTTCGTTATGAAAAGCGGCGGAGCCTTTACCGGTTGCCGGGGCTGCGAAACTTGCAGGTGGAGTTGGACGAGACGCCGGTGGGAGTCTTTGTGGAACTGGAAGGACCGCGGCGCGCGATCGACCGGGCGGCGCGAATGCTTGGCTACGGCCCAGGCGATTACCTGACGACGAATTATTGGAGCATTTATCGCCAAGCATGCCGGCGAAATGGCAAGAGGATGGGCGATATGGTCTTCTCCTCGTAACAAAACCAAAAATAATTGCGATTCACTTCAGTCTTTCCTTGACAAAGTTTTGATATGACCTTAACAAGAGATTCGCACATTCAGCGGAGCGCGCGCATCGCGATGGATTATTCATCTTCAAACCCGGAACCCGGTAGTTCAGCCTGTCTGGGCCGTGCAGCAAGGTCCAGACGGGGATGGAAAAAGGTTCCATCGCGGCCGCCGGCCGCGTGACGGGACCGCCAAGGGGCGCGGAGGCAAGAGCCGACCGAGGGTAATCTGCGGGAGCTACTGGCCCGTGGTCGGGAAATCTGCCGGCCTCGGGCATTTTTGTTTTTAGGGGATAGGAGGACGCTAAGGCTCGTCACTCGTCCCCGCGGGAGAGAGCAATGTTACACGCCACCGAGATACTTGGAGCAGGAACGTACGATTCCTACGGCAATTTTGTGGGGAGGGTGAAGGAAATGTTCATCGAGCCGGCCGACCAGCCGAATCGCGTGGCGCGGTTGTTGCTCGGGCGGGGGCAATACCGGCCGTTGATTGCGCGCTACGACCAGATCGGCTTTGTCGCGCCGGGAACGATCAAACTCAACACCGAAGAATCAGCGCTCGAACTTTACCGCCCCAATGAAGCGTGGCTGGCAGTGCAAAAGGACTTGCTGGACCAGCAGATTATCGACACCAGCGGGCGCAAGGTGGTGCGGATCAACGACGTGGATTTGAGCGAGCAGCGCACCAACGGAACCGTGGAAATGCGGGTGACGCAAGTGGATGTGGGTTTGCCAGGGGCCGTGCGGCGGCTGCTGCAAGGAGTTGTTTCGCCTTCGGTGATCCGGCGGATTCAGGACAAATTGCCTCCGCGCGTGATTTTGTGGGAATTTGTGAACTTGATCGAACCCGATCCACTGCGGCGGGTGAAGCTGCGTCTGACGTCGAACAAGCTGGCCAAGCTGCATCCCGCCGATCTCGCGGACATCATGGAGGAACTGTCGCCCGCCGAACGGCAATCGATTATCAGTTCGTTGGACGAAGAGACAGCGGCGGAAGCGCTGGCGGAACTGGACAAACGGCTGCAAACACAAATCGTCGAGAAACTCGACACCGAAACGGCCGCCGGCATTTTGGAAGAAATGCCGCCGGACGAAGCGGCTGATATCTTGTCGGAGTTGACCCCGGAAATGTCCGCGGATGTATTGAGGGAAATGCCGCGGGAGGACGCGCAAGATGTGCGGGAACTGCTGAAATTCGATGAGAACAGCGCGGGCGGGATGATGACCACTGAATTTGTGGTGGTGGCCGAAGACGCTACGCGCGGCGAGGTGATCGACTACATCCGCTTCAACGAAGTCCCGCTGGAACAGCTCGACACTATCTTCCTGCTGAATCGCGAGTCCGTGTTGGCGGGCACGGTTCCATTGGCGAAATTGCTTCTGGCGGGGCCGGAAGATGAAATGAAAACGCTGGGGATTGCCGCGGAAGTTTCGGTGGGCCCAAACGTGGAAGACAAGGAAGTGTTCGAAATTTTCGATAAATATAATCTTCGTAGCCTCGCCGTGGTGGATGACGAAGGGCATCCGATTGGCGCCATTGCCGTGGATGACGTAGTCGAGAGGATGCGCGCCAAGTTATGAACTGGGTGGGGGAAACCGGATTGGTGAGGGCCTGGCGCAGCCGCACCAGGGGAATCCGGAAACGTGTGCGTCCCTGGCAGAAGCGGGTGGCGCTGCTGCTGGCGGTGGTGGGACCGGGGCTGATCACCTCGAACGTGGATAATGATGCCGGCGGAATCGCCATTTATTCCGTGGCCGGGGCGCAATACGGTTACACGCTGTTGTGGGCGCTGATTCCGATGACCATCGCGCTGTACGTGAGCGAGGAGATGTGCGCGCGGATGGGCGTGGTGACGGGGAAGGGGCTTTCCGACTTGATTCGAGAAGAGTTTGGATTCCGTTCGACTTTCTTCGTGATGATGGCGGCGCTGGTGGTGGACTTGGGAAATACAGTGGCGGAATTTGCAGGCGTAGCGGCCTCCATGGAAATTTTTGGGGTGAGCAAATATATCTCGGTGCCGTTGGCAGCGATTATCGTGTGGTTGTTGGTGGTGCGCGGAAGCTATAAGCAAGTGGAAAAGATTTTCCTGGTGGCCTGCGCGTTTTATGTGACGTATATCGTATCCGCACTTCTGGCCAAGCCAGATTGGCTCTACGCCGCGAAAAAAACCGTATTGCCCTCGGCCCATTTCGATTCCGGGTACTTGATTCTGCTGACTGCTCTGATCGGCACCACCATCGCGCCGTGGCAATTTTTCTATTTGCAGGCGGGCTTCGTGGAAAAGCGTGTGGGCCCAAAGCAATATAAACACGCGCGGCTGGATGTGCTGGTGGGAAGCATCAGTTGCATGGTGATCGTATTCTTCATCATCATCTGTACAGCGGCCACGCTGCACACCCGGGGCATTCACATCACGGATGCCGCGGAGGCGGCACAAGCCTTAAAGCCGGTGGCGGGGCGCTTTGCCGCGAGCTTGTTCGCTTTCGGACTGTTGAATGCTTCGCTGTTTGCGGCATCGATTTTGCCGCTTTCCACAGCGCACGTGATTTGCGAAGGAATGGGTTTTGAGGCGGGGATCGATCACAAAATGGTGGATGCGCCGATTTTTTACGGCCTGTACACGGGATTGATTGTGGTTGGCGCGGGATTGATCCTGATTCCGCGGGCGCCGTTGTTTAAAGTGCTGGTGTTGTCGCAGGTGGCCAATGGAGTTTGGCTGCCGGTGGTATTGATTTTTATGTTGCTGCTGATCAACCGGCGCGAATTGATGGGAGAATTTGTAAACAGCCGGGGATTCAATTTCTTCGCATGGGCCACCAGCGTTGCGATGATCGCGCTCACTCTGGTGGTGCTCTATGCCCTGTTATTCCGGCCCGGCGATGTGGCGGGGCTCGGCGCTTTGCTCTTCCGGTGATGCGCGCGGTTGCGCGCCTTACTTTGCTGTGTTAATTTTCCGAACGAAGTTGCCCCGAGTGGAACCGAGTGAAAAATATCGATTTACTCAAATCCGCCGGGCCGGCGGAAACGCGCCTGCTCGAACAGCTCGATCCCAAGCGGATGCCCCAACATTTAGCAATCATAATGGATGGAAACGGACGCTGGGCCGAAAAGCGGCATTTGCCGCGCGTGGCGGGGCATCGTTCGGGCGTGAAAGCGGCGCGCGTGATTATCGAAACCTGCGCGCGGCTGAGAGTGCCCGCTCTCACTTTATACGCGTTTTCGCTGGAGAACTGGCGCCGTCCCCAGGCGGAAGTCGCTTTCCTGATGCAATTGCTGCGGCAATATCTGCGGCGCGAATTGCCCGCGATCCACAAAAATAACATTCGCTTGCTGGTGATCGGCCGTTCCTCGCAATTGCCGAAGGCCGTTCAAGAAGATATCGACCACGGAATGCGGCTGACGGCGCGAAATACGGGAATGAGGCTGGTGGTGGCGCTGAATTATGGCGGGCGGGCCGAGCTTGTGGATGCGTTTAATTCCATCCTCGATTTGGTGCGGCGAAATGGGCAGGCGGCGTTTCAAGTGGACGAGCAAACGATTTCCAATCACCTTTACACCGCGGGCCTTCCCGATCCGGACTTGCTGATTCGCACCAGCGGAGAAATGCGAGTCAGCAATTTTCTGCTTTGGCAGATTGCCTATGCCGAAATTTACGTCACCGAAACGTTGTGGCCCGACTTCACCCGGGAGCGATTGCTGGAAGCCCTGGTGGATTACCAAAAACGTGAACGGCGATATGGCGGGTTGGGCAGCGCTCGCGCGAGATCCGGACATGCTGCGAGCTGAAATGGAACAATTTTATTTTTCCATCAATGATCGCGGCTTCCTAGGAGACACGACAATCGCGTGGGACCAGATGAAGTGTTCTAATCTGACATTGGTCGCGGATGCCGCCCTGAAGGGCGGCGCTACACGAAACGCGCCAGCCCGCAGAGTTTCCACAGGCAGGCGGGCGGCATGACTGGCGCGCGATTCCTCACTGCTTTGGTGCTCATCCCAATCGTCGTCGGCGCCGTATGGTGGGGGCCGTCCTACCTGGTGGCGGCGCTCGCGGCTTTGATTTTGGTTCCCGCGCTTTACGAATTTTTCAGGCTGGGCTCGCAGATTGGCTTGCCAGGATACTGGCGATGGACCACGGTTTGTAGCCTGCTGTTGCTGTATGCGCAGTGGGCGGCTGGGCAAGTGGAACGCCACTCTCTCGGCTATGGCCTCGACGTGGTGCGCTACGCGGGCGATTTAAATCTATCGGTCGAAGGCGTCTTGCTGATTTTTGTCGCGGGAGTTGCCGCAATCGCCCTCGGGACGCGGCGACCGATCGCGGAGATTTTTCCGTCGACGGCGGCGAGTGCGGCTGCGTTGCTTTTCATTTCGCTTCCATTCAGTTATCTGGTGCGAGTGGATGCAACCGTGCGCGTGGGCAAGCAATTGGTTCTCTTTACACTGTGCCTGGTGTGGGCTGGCGATACGGCCGCTTATTTTGTGGGCCGCTCGATCGGCCGCCTGAAAATGGCGCCGTTGCTGAGCCCCAAGAAAACGTGGGAAGGCGCGGCAGGAAACCTGATCGGCGCGTTGCTTGTGGCGCTGCTCTTTTCCTACTGGATGCAAACCGATCTGACCGTCATGCTGATCGTGGCGGCGCTTGCGAATATCGCAGGCCAGGTGGGCGACCTATTTGAATCGGCTTACAAACGTAGCGCCGGCGTGAAGGATTCCGGCTCCATTCTTCCAGGGCATGGCGGAATGCTGGATCGCATCGATAGCCTCATCTTTGCCGCTCCCGTGGTGTGGTGTTATGTTGGATGGTGGGCATGGCGGGGTCACGGATAGCTTGAAAACAATTTCCATCCTGGGTTCAACCGGTTCAATTGGGCGGCAGTGCCTGAACGTAGTGGAGTCCCTGCCGGGACGCTTCACGATCGCGGCAATCGCAGCAGGTTCGAATATCGCGTTGGCGGCGGAACAGGCCACGCGCCATCACCCCAAAGTCGTTTCGGTTGCCAACGAGCAAGATATCCAGGAACTGCGCGAGCGATTGCGAGCGGCAGGCGTCGATCCTCTTCCTGAGCTTTTGTTTGGGCGGGAAGGGATGGATCGTGCGGCGACCGATCCCGCCGCTGAAATTGTAGTCTCGGCCGCTGTGGGAGTGGTGGGACTGCCTGCAACATACGCCGCTGTAAAGCTGGGTAAGACGATCGCGCTGGCGAACAAGGAAGTACTTGTAGCGGCGGGCGAATTGGTGACGCGGGCGGCCCGGCAAAAAAACGTCGCGCTGCTGCCGGTGGATAGCGAGCACAACGCGATCCACCAATGCCTGCGTGCGGGCCAACGTGCGGAAGTGAAGCGGCTGGTGCTGACGGCATCGGGCGGTCCATTCCGGAAGACTCCTGCAAATAAAATGAGCGGCGTGACGCCGGAACAGGCTTTGGCGCATCCAAATTGGAAGATGGGCAAGCGCATCACCATCGATTCCGCAACACTGATGAATAAAGGTTTCGAAGTGATTGAGGCTCGATGGTTGTTTGGCATGGAGTTGGACCAGATTGACGTGGTCATTCACCCTCAGTCCACGGTGCACTCGATGGTTGAGTTTGTGGATGGTTCAGTTCTGGCACAGCTAGGACCAACTGATATGCGCATGCCCATCCAATATGCGCTAACCTATCCAGAACGGGTTTCGTCGAACGACTGTGCCTTGGATTGGACCTGTTTGCGCAAACTCGACTTCGCCAAGGTCCCGGGGCGGAAATTTCCATGCCTGCGGCTTGCGCGAGAGGCATCGCGGCAGGGCGGGGCATTACCGTGTGCGTTGAATGCCGCCGACGAGGAAGCGATCGCGGCTTTCCTGGATGGAAGATTGCCGTTCCCGGGAATCGCGGCCGTGATCGAGTCCGTGCTTGAGCGGATGCCGAAAATCGCCTTTGCCGATATGGACGATGTGCTGGCAGCGGATGCGGAAGCGCGGCGGCTGGCGCAAGAAGAATTCGACGAGCGCATTCTCCGGGGCCAGAAGAAGAGCAACTAGCGCCTCGCCATGATCCAACTCTCTTCCGCCGGGAAACGTTTCGGTCCCAAGCTTCTCTTCAATGAACTCGATTGGCTCATCACGCCACGCGATCGCGTCGGGCTGGTGGGCGCCAACGGCACCGGCAAATCAACTCTGCTGAAGATTCTGGGCGGGCTCGAATCACTCGACTACGGCACCGTCACACCCGCTAAGAACATGACCTTCGGCTATCTGCCGCAGGATGGCCTGCAACTCTCCGGTCGCACTGTGTTCGACGAGTGCATGTCGGTGTTCAGCCACCTGCGCTCGCTGGAACAGGAGATGGAAGACCTTGCCCACAAGATGGGCGAACTGGACCATACTTCCAGCGAGTACGCGCAAGTGGCCGACCGCTATCAGCGCATTACCGGCGAGTTCCGCGTGCGCGATGGTTATGCCCTCGATTCGCAGGTCGGCACTGTGCTCGACGGTCTTGGCTTTCGCAAGGAAGACTGGACGCGGCAGACGGAAGAATTCTCCGGCGGCTGGCAGATGCGCATTGCGCTGGCCAAGCTGCTGCTGGCCAAACCCAATCTGCTTCTGCTCGACGAGCCCACCAACCATCTCGATCTGGAAACCCGCAACTGGCTGGAACAGTACCTTCTGCAATATCCGTTCGCCTACATTCTCATTTCGCACGACCGCTACTTCCTGGATGTGACGGTGAACCGCATCGTCGAAATATGGAACAAGCGAGTGCAGTTCTACAGCGGAAATTACGAGAAGTACCTGCAGCAAAAGCAGGAGCGTCGCGACTCACTGGTGGCGGCCTACAAGAACCAGCGTGACCGCATCGAGCAGCTTGAGGCGTTCATCAATCGCTTTCGCGCCCAGGCGACCAAAGCGAAACAGGTGCAAAGCCGCATCAAGGAACTCGAGAAAATCAGTCGCATCGAGATTCCTCCGGACGAGAGGACCATCCACTTCAGCTTTCCCCAGCCCAATCCCAGCGGCCGGGTGGTGGTCGAGTGCGCAGGCGTGGCCAAAAGCTATGGCGCCAAAGAGGTCTTCCGCGACGTGGACTTCACCATTCAGCGCGGAGATCGCATCGCGTTGGTAGGCGTGAACGGAGCGGGCAAATCGACGCTGATCAAACTTCTGGCCGGGATCGAACCACTCACTGCGGGCGCGCTACAGCTCGGCCACAATGTAGAGCCCGACTATTTCGCGCAGGACCAATACAAAGAACTCGATCCCACGCGGCGCATGCTCGACGATCTTTCCGATGTGGCGGGGCAGAAATCGATGACTGAGTTGCGTGGTGTGCTGGGCTGCTTCCTCTTCTCCGAAGATGACGTGTTTAAGCCGATCGGGGTGCTGTCGGGCGGTGAGCGCAACCGCTACGCGCTGGCCCGCATGTTGTTGCATCCGTCAAATTTCCTGCTGCTCGACGAGCCTACCAACCATCTCGACCTGCGTGCCAAAGACGTGCTTCTGGAGTCGCTGGAGAAGTACAACGGTACGGTGGTTTTTGTCTCCCACGATCGCTACTTCATCGACAAGCTGGCCACTCGCATCTTCGAAATCGGCAACGGGCACGTCGAGGTTTTCCCCGGCAATTACGAAGACTATCTGTGGCGCAAGCAGCGGGCCGGCCAGCCGGAGGAGGTCGCCGGTCCGGCGAATGGAGTCGGCAACTGGGCTCCTACATTGTCAGACGTGCCCGGCTATGAGGAACGGAAGCCGGCCTCGAAGAAGCGGGTGAACCCGATCAAGCGCAGGCAACTGGAAGAGCGATGCAAGCAAGTCGAGCAGGAGATCGCGCAACTGGAGAGCGGGATTGCCGAGTGTGAGCGGGAGTTGCAGTCGTTTGTCAGCGCGGAGGAGACGATGCACTGGAGCGACCTGCTGGCCAGGCGCCGCGCTGACCTGGCCCCGCTGATAGCGGAGTGGGAAGAGCTTTCGCAGGTGTTGGAGCAGGCCAATGCCTAGCTGGAACTGCTCGCGCACTCAGACGGCGTCTCCGTGTTGGCTGCGCCCGCAATCACCACGCGGTCCCGCCCCTCGGCTTTAGCGCGATACAGGGCTTCGTCGGCTGATTTGACCAGGTGTGCAGCAGTGGCGCCATGCTGCGGAAATTCGGCCACTCCGACCGAAACGGTAATGCGACGGAGAGTCTCTCCGCGATGGCGGACTTGCAGGCTGGCAACCTGCTCCTTGAGCTTCACCGCCCGTTCGTAGCCGGCTTCCACACTGGCCTCGGCCAGAATCAACAGGAACTCCTCGCCTCCGTAGCGGCAGGCAATGTCGCCGCCCCGTGTTATAGAGGCGAAAATAGAGCCGAGTTCGCGCAATAGAATGTCGCCCGCTTCGTGACCAAAGGTGTCGTTGAACTGCTTGAAACGATCGATGTCGATCATCAATACCGTCACCGGCTTCGCATTTCTGGCGGCGCGGAGCAATTCCCTGTCCAGCGACTCCTCCATGTGACGACGGTTGAACAACCCAGTCAGAGGATCGCGGACGGACTGGTATTTCAAGGTTTCGCGCAGCGTGAGGTTGGCGAAGGCCAGCGACATCTGCTCGGCCACGGTGGTTGCCAGTTCCCGGGTGCGCTGAAGCAGCCGCGGATGGGCAACAGAATCGCTAAGCCGCGGATCGTCGATGCTCAGCACGCCCAGGGAGTCGCCTTGGGCGATCATGGGAACACAAAGATGGCAGGAGTCGGAAACCTCATCCAGATGCCCGCATATCATACTGACGCGGCCCGGTTGCACCAGGTGTGCACATCCTTTGCGCAAAGCCCAACAGCTTTCCGGAGCGAAGGGACCTGGTTTGACGGCGGCGCTCCCCCAACGCAGGACAACGTCGAGGAGATTGCGCGATGAGTTGAGCATCAACACCGCCCCGGAGGGGAAGAACTGCTGCAGCACGCGAGATGCCTGCTGGCGCGCTTCCTCAAGGGTCAGGCACGACTGCAGCAGTTCCACCAGTTCGTTGATGGCTTCCATTTCCCTGGCGTGCTCCTGCAGTTCCAGCAATGAGCCTCGCAGTTGCTGGTCGGCGAGCGCCAGTTCCTGTGTACGCTGCGCCACACGCTGCTCGAGTTCGGCGTTCAGCTCATAGAGCTTTTCCTGCATGCGGGTCCGCGACATCACCACTCGTCCCACCCTGCGAGTGGCGAAGATAGCGATGCCCCCCGCCAACCCACCCGCAATCAGGATGGAAAGCAGCAGAATGCGCTGGGCTGTCGCTTCGTGCACCTTAGCCTGATCAGTCGCCACGCTGACCTGTTCGGCCTGGAAGCGCAAGAACTCGTCCCAGGCAGCGTGATATCGGTACAGGGCAGGCGTGGTTTGCTGGACCATCACCGCGGTGGCACCGTCCCGGTTTTTTTCGATCAGCAACAGATGGATCGCTCGCTGGTAGCTGTCAACGTAGATATCTCTGGTTTCCTTTACCGTTTCCAGCAGCCGCGTCTCCTCACCGGGTTGACAACGAGGCCCCAGGGTCGCCAGGAGAGCGGCGATTTTGCGGCTGTTTTCCGTCCGGCGTGCCAGCAGTTCGTCAATCAGCTCTGGCTGCTGCACCAGGAAAATCTCGGTAGTGATGCGGCTGTTTTCACTGGAGTAGCGCAGAGCGTTTTGTCCCAGTTGCACTTCCAGCAGACTTTCTTTGAGCATGTCTTGCGCCCCTGCGTTCATGCGCCGCATGCGATTCAGCGTCAGATAATCGGTGCCCAACAGGATGATGATCAGCACGGCGAATGTCAGGCCCAGGCCTCTTGCCAGCCGGCTGTCTTTGAGGCGTTGGTTCGGTGGATCTATGGGTTGCTGGCCCAGGTTTTCCGACAGTGTGCCAGCTCGAACCAGGCTGCCGGTTCCGCTGTCCTCAACCTGTGTGACCGGGTCGCTCTGCGCTTCTTTCTGGGCCACCTCGATTTCAACAGCCATCGCACCTCCAGGCTGACCAGCTGTCGCAGGTCAAAGACGTCTTGCCTCAGCTTGAGGCTACAACCCGAGGCGCTAAGCGGGGGGTTAATTTCCTCTCAGAATGGGTTACGAAAGTTCATGACGAGCCAGTTCGGGAACAGTTCCGTTTCGGCGAAGGCTCAGGGCTTCTGTCCTGCATTCCATCGTGGCAGGAAGTCGCTGTTGGCCAGCCAGATTACAGGAGCGATCATCGAGCTTATGGCGCTGTCCAGGTGCTGCCAGTCCACCTTGGCCAGGGTGTCCGTCGGCTGGTGATAATCCGGATGCATACCGAAACTCGATACTGTCTGCGCCACAATCCCCTGCTGCGCCATCGGGTAGTTGTCGGAGCGGGAAAAGAAGTTTTGCTCGGGACGCGGGTCGGCGACCAACTTGGCTCCGTGTGCGGCGAGCTTCGCGCCCAAATCGCTGCGCTCCCAGCCCGTCAGCCATAACTGGTCGTGTTCCAGCTTCGGATCGGGACGCGCAATCATCTCGAATTCCAGATTGGCCACAATGGTGTTCAGCGGAAAAGTCGGGTCCTTCAGGAAATACCGCGATCCAATCATGCCCGCCTCTTCGCTGCCCCACAACGCAAACACAACCGTGCGTTGCAGCTGGGGCCGTGCCGCCAACACGCGTGCCAACTCCATCACGGCCACGGTGCCGGACGCGTCATCATCGGCTCCCGGATAGGTTATGCCACCTTCCACGCCGAGGTGGTCAAGGTGAGCGCTCAGCAGAACGACCTGTTCTTTCTCGCCGGCGCCGGCAATCTTGCCCAGCACGTTCCAGGTGTGCGAGGCTTTCCATGGTGTCATGGGCGCGTGCAGGGCGACGGTGGTCCCTGCAGGCGTTGCCCACAGTTGCTCAGCCGCTTCGGGCCGCGCGACGATGACAGCCGGACCGGGCGGCGCATCGCCGATCCTCTGGACCGGTCCCGGTAGCTGCTTTGACCGCCGCTCGAACATCGCCTGGAACGCGGGGAATTCGAATACGATCAACATAGTGGCCTTGCTGCGCAGATAAGGCGCCAGCATGACCCGGAAATCTTTCATGCTGGTTTCGGGTTTCGGCTTCAACAAAACTACGCCACCATCGCTCACCGGGCCGGGCAAAGCCGCAGTCTGATTCAAGTCCAATTTCTGCAGGGGCCCCTGCATCTCCGGCTCCGGCAACTGAAACACAGCCATCTCTTTTCCGTGCGTCCATGAGATGGTTTGCGGGCTTGCGGCCTCTCCCGTGCTGAAGGAAAGTGTCGGCGCCTGGGTCGCCACTCGCGATTCCGAGGTCGCGGTTTGGATGTACTGCCCATCCTGCGCCGCCGGAGCAATGCCGTACTGCTTGAGTTTTTGTGCGATGAATTCTGCGGCGTGATATTCGTCGTTGGTGCCACTGCCACGGCCATGGAGTTCGGGCCCGGCGAGGTACTCCAGGTTCGCGCGGACGCAGGTCGCGCACAAGCCAGGGCCGCCACGCGCCACCGCAGGGTGCGGAGTGGATTGGCCGAAGATCGCCGATCCGCCAACTGGCGGGCGCGAGAACAAAGGCAACCAGGGCAGCAACAGAAGCAAGCGAGATCAATCGTTTTCGATTAGCCGACAGTTTCAAGCGAGCAGTTCCTTCCTGCAAACTAAATTCGAATCCAGCCGGCGCGGATCGCCAGCAGGCTCACCACCGCCACCACGATCCACAACAGCACGCCCTGCAGCAGGGGACGCGGACCAACCTTGCGCAAGGTTGCCGGCGAAAGGCTGGCGCCGATCAAAAACAACGTGATGATCAGCATCAGCTTGCCGGCATTGCTGAGAAACTTGTACGCCGTGGCGCCGGGAAACAAATAGGTGTTGGCCACCGCTGCCAGGCAAAAAAACAAGATGAACCACGGCCATTGGATGCGGGTCTTGCTGCCCTTGGCCGCCGCGGTTGCCACCGACAAGGGCACAATCCACAGCGCGCGCGTCAGCTTCACCGTGGTCCCCACCGCCAACGCCACGGCGCCATACTTGGCCGCCGCCCCAACCACCGAACTGGTGTCGTGGATTGCCAGGGCCGCCCACAGTCCAAACTGGGTTTGGGAGAGATGCAACCACAGACCGATGGTTGGGAAGGTAAGCAGCGCGACAGAATTCAATACGAAAATCGTGCCCAGCGAAACCGACATCTCGTCTTCGGTGGCTCCCGTGATGGGACCGATGGCAGCAATGGCACTGCCGCCGCAGATTGCGGTCCCGGTCGAGATGAGGAACGCGGGCCGGGCCGGAACCGAGATCAGCCTGCCCAGCACAGTCCCGACGAGCATAGCGAAGGCGATACTGAGCGCGGTGTAGAGAAATCCGCTGCGGCCGGCGTGCAAGACCTGTTGCAGGTCCATCCCGAAGCCCAGTCCCACAACGGCGGACTGCAGCAAAATCCGGGAGAGGTTTCGCGACTCGTTTTTATAGGGATGGGTGGCGATTGCGCCGAAGATAAGACCGGCGAGCAAGGCCAGCGGCGGTGAGGCCCATGGCGTCAGGCAGAAAAAGAGGCCCAAGGCAAACAGAAGCTTTGAATTCATTCATTGCAAAAAAATGTCAGAATTTACCGATTCTTCAATTGTACTTGGGCTCAGGGCCGCAAAACGATTTGGCGTAGCCATCGAACCGTGTTACCATCCGCGGATATTTGCAAACTTTTCGGTAAACCACTTCATTACAATTAGGTTACTCGTTGCAGGGCGTTCATTCGTCAAATGGGACCCCAAATCTAAAAGTGAGGAACACCCTGGCCCATCCCGCAGGAATTCTTTCGGAGACCCCAATGCAAGCCAAGCATCGGCTGCTCTTATTGTTTTTTGCATTCACCTTCTTCGCCGTGCCGGCGCTACCGGTCTTCGCCCAGCAAGTGATCGCCACGGTCCCGGTTGGTTCAAATCCCCAGAGTGCAGCGGTCAACTCCGCGACCAACAAGATCTACGTGGCGAACTACTGCGGCACCTCGGCCAATTGCTCGGGCAGTGGAACGGTCACCGTCATCGACGGGGCGACCGACAACACCCAGTCTGTGAACGTGGGATTCTATCCTGTCCTGGTGGCCGCGAACGCGACGACCAACAAGATCTATGTAGTGAACAATAATTGCTTTAACTTTCAGAACTGTGCAGGCAACGGGACCGTGACCATCATCGACGGAGTCACCCTTGCCACCAGCACCGTCACCGTTGGCAGCAATCCCGACGGCCTGGCGGTGAACTCGGCGACCAACAAGATCTATGTCACCAACATTTGCGGCAACGATGTCAGTTGCAGTACCTACAGTGGAACCGTGACGGTGATTGACGGAGCAACCCTCGCCACTAACAGCGTTGCCCGTCGGGGCCAACCCGTACGCGCCCGTGGTCAACCCGGTGACCAACAAGATCTATGTTCCGAACGCCTGCGGTAACGATCCCACCTGCGCCGTCCCCAGTGCTCCGGGGACGGTGACGGTCATCGACGGTGCAACTAATAACACCACGTCTGTGACTGTACAAATCCTTCCCGACGCCCTCGACGTTAACACCTCGACCAACAAGATCTACGTCGCCAACGAATGCGGCAACGATCCCTACTGCGCGAGCACGGCTACGATGACGGTGATCGACGGCGTGAGCCTCGCCACCACCAATGTTCCCATCGGCGGATATTACCCTTACTCTCTGGCCGTCAATTCAGCCACAAACAAGATTTACGTTCCCAGCCAATGCTTCGGTGATCCTTCGTGCCAGGGTGTCCCCAACGGGACGGTGACAGTCATCGATGGCGGGACTCTTGGTACCAGCAGCATTGCCACTGGCGTAGCGGGACCGTATCCCGACACCATCGCAGTCAACTCAACGACGAACAAAATCTACATTTCCAACCAATGTGGCGACGATCCCAATTGCCTGAGCGGGACGGTGACGGTCATCAATGGAGCGACTCGTGCCTTCGCCAACATTGGCGTCGGCAATCACCCGTACGGCTTGGCCCTCAACTCCGCGACCGACAGGATTTACGTTCCTAACATTGACGGGAATACCACCTCGGTAATTGATGGCACTCCTCCCAACGCTCTGCAATTTGTCCCGCTGAGCCCGCCGTGCCGTGCAGCCGACACTCGACCGCAGTACGGTGGGGGCGGACCCATTCAAGGGGGCACCTTCCAGAACTTTGCTATTTCCGGCGCGGGCAACTGTGGAACTTTGCCGTCTGCAGCCGCCTATTCCATGAATGTTTCCGTGGTTCCTGACGGACCGCTGGGCTACCTGACCGCGTGGCCCGCCGGACAGCCGCGCCCCCTGGCTTCCACCTTGAACTCGCTGGATGGGCGGATCAAGGCCAATGCCGCGATCGTGCCGGCGGGCGGCAACGGACAGATCAGCGTGTATGCCACCAACTCGACGAATGTGATCCTGGACGTGGATGGCTACTTTGCGCCGGTGTCAGGTTCCACGCTGGCTTTTTATCCCCTGCCGCCCTGTCGGGTCGCCGACACACGCATGAACAATTTCCCCCAGGGTTTGGGTCCGCCGTTCCTGTCGGGCGGCCAGGAGCGCGCCTTCCCCATACTGGCTGCCACCACTTGCAACATTCCTTCCAGCGCAGCGGCTTACTCGCTCAACTTCTCCGTGGTGCCGCACGCTCCGCTGGGCTACATGACGGTCTGGCCGACAGGTGAAACTCGGCCTACGGTTTCCACCTTGAACGACATTCCCGGTCAGATCATCGCCAATGCCGCCATTGTGACTGCGGGCAGCAGCGGCAAGGTGTCGGTCTATCCGGCCAGCGACACGGATTTAGTCATCGACATCAACGGCTACTTCGCCCCTGCCGGCCCGCACGGCCTGTCGCTCTACCCGGTTCAGCCCTGCCGGGTCATCGACACCCGCACCGCGGGCGGTGCTTTCACCGGGACTTTGAATCCTCCGGTGGATGTGCTGGGTGCCGGATGTGCAGCCTCCAGCACCGCGCAGGCGTATGTCTTCAACGCCAGTGTGGTTCCGATAGGCGCGCTGGGCTATCTGACGCTGTGGCCCGACGGCGCCAACCGTCCTGTGGTTTCGACGCTGAACGCATTGGACGGATCCATCTCCTCCAACATGGCAATCGTGCCCACCAACGATGGAATGGTCGATGCGTATGCCTCGGGGATCACGCAACTGATCCTGGACATCTCGAGCTACTTCGCGCCATAAGTTGTTGTCATCCCGTCCGAGAAGCATAGCAACGGCGCTTGATCGCTTCGCGATCGCGGTGCGCTCAGCATGACAACCTCCTTTCCCCACGAGGCACAGACTTCCCCAGGGGCTGAAGCCCAAGTCATTCTCAACCTGTGACGGCACGGCTGAAGTCGTGCCCTGATACAAAACGATTGATCTCGCCGCAGGCCAGCTACGTCTTGAGGGGCTGAAAAAGCCTTAGGTTTGGCGCAGTAACCGTGCTACCATGCGCCGCAGCTACCCTAATCGGTCAGGCAATCTGCTTTCTTTCGGCAAGGTGTTCTGTTGTCGAGAGGTTGATGTCGTGGAAAGGCCCTCGAAACAGGGGTCACCCGGCGACATCCCGGCCGAATCTCGGGAAAATCTTATTGGAGAATCCGCCATGCATAAGGACCGCCGTCCTCTCGTGTTGTTTCTTGCATTCAGCTTCGTGGTTTTGTCACTGCCTCTCGTCGCGCAGCAGGTGATTGCGACTGTGCCAACCGGCGCAGGGTCCCTGAACTCGGCGGTCAACTCGACGACCAACAAAATCTATGCACTGAATCAGTGCGGCAACGATCCCACCTGCTCATACCCCTACAGTCAAGGGACCGTTACTGTCATTGACGGAGCGACCAATAATCCGACCACGGTCACCGTGGGGTACTATCCCTCGACGGTGGCGGTGAACCCGGTGACCAACAGGATTTACGTCGCCAACCAGTGCGGCAGCGATACCAACTGCGCGGGCGACGGCACGGTCACGGTGATCGATGGCTCGAGCAATAGCGTGCTTGCCACGGTTACCGTGGGGAGTGATCCCTACGGCATCGCGGTCAACCCGGCTACCAACCTGATCTACGTGACGAATTATTGCGGCGCCGACACCTCTTGCCAAACCCTCAGCGGGACGGTGTCGGTGATTAGCGGGGCGAGCAATACGGTCACGGCCACTGTTAACGTTGGGGCTGGCCCTGCCCTGCCGGTGGTCAACTCTGTGACCAACAAAATCTACGTGGGAAACACTTGCGGCAACGATACGACGTGCACCTTCCCCTACGGCCAGGGAACGGTGACCGCCATCGACGGTACAACCAATAACCCCACTTCCGTCAACGTGGGGGTGTACCCATTCGCCCTGGCCGTCAACTCGGTGACCAACAAAATCTACGTGGCCAATAACTGCGGCGACGATGGCAACTGTCAAAGCACCGCCACCATGACGGTGATTAACGGGGCCACCCTTGCCACCAACGAGATCGCCATCGGCGGATTTTACCCGTACGCCATAGCCGCCAATTCAGTCACCAACAAGATTTACGTTCCCAGCGATTGCTATGGTGATGCTTCCTGCCAAGGCTACCCTAATGGAACGGTGTCGGTGATTGACGGCGGGACCCTTGCCTACAGCAGCGTGGGTGCGGGGATTTCCCCCAGCACTATCGCGCTCAATTCGGCCACCAACAAAATCTACGTTGCCAACGAATGCGGCACTGATATCAACTGCAATACCTTCAATGGGACGGTGACCGTGCTAGACGGCGCCACCCTTACCAGCACGACGATTTACGCCGGTGGCGACCCCTACGGTTTGTCTGTTAACCCAACGACCAACCGGGTTTACGTTCCGAACTACTGCGGCAACGATCTGTCTTGCAATACCTTCAACGGCACGGTCTCAGTGATTGCTAACACTCCTGCTCCCACCGCACTGCAGTTTGTTCCACTGGCCCAGCCGTGTCGCGCGGTTGACACGCGTCCGGGGAACGGCGGCGGCGGGCCGGTTCAAGGTGGTACCTCCCAGAACTTCGCCATTTCCAGCGCGGGGAGCTGCCCTGATCTGCCGTCGGCAGCCGCCTACTCCATGAATGTGTCGGTGGTTCCCAACGGACCGCTGGGCTACCTGACGGTCTGGCCGGCGGGGCAGCCGCGCCCGTTAGCTTCGACGTTGAACTCGCTGGATGGCCGCATCAAGGCCAACGCAGCAATCATTCCGGCGGGCACCAGTGGAGAGATCAGCGTGTACGCTGCGGCCACGACCAATGTGATCGTAGACGTCAATGGCTACTTCGCACCGGTATCTGGTTCCACGCTGGCGTTTTATCCGCTGACCCCATGCCGGGTCGCCGACACGCGCAATAACAGCTATCCCCAGGGCCTGGGACCGCCGTTTTTGAATGCCGGACAGGAACGGCAATTCCCCATACTGAATGCGACCAGCTGCAACATTCCCACCAGCGCGGCCGCGTACTCGCTGAATTTCTCGGTGGTACCACACGGCTCGCTGTTTTACATGACGGTCTGGCCGACGGGTGGAAGCCGGCCCGTGGTCTCCACCTTGAACGACATTCCGGGGACGATTATCGCCAACGCCGCAATTGTGGTTGCGGGTACCACAGGTGACGTCTCGGTTTACCCCACCAACGACACCGACGTGATCATTGACATCAATGGCTATTTCGCGGCGGCGGGAAGCGGCGGACTGTCGCTGTACGGTGTGCAGCCCTGCCGGGTCATCGACACCCGCCAGCTAAGCGGCCCCTTCAACGGGGCCCTGAGCCCGCCGGTGGATGTGGTGGACGCGGGATGCTTATCTTCGAGTTTGGCGCAGGCGTATGTGTTCAACGCCAGTGTCGTGCCCGTTGGCGCGCTGGGCTATCTGACGCTGTGGCCGGACGGATCCAGTCAGCCCCTGGTCTCGACGCTGAATGCGCTGGACACCTCGATCTCGTCCAACATGGCGATCGTGCCCACCAACAACGGCTCCGTCGATGCGTATGCGTCGGGCCTTACGCAACTGATCCTGGACATCTCGAGTTACTTCGCACCGTAGATTTGCAGGCCGGGCCGTAAGGATTCCTCTTCATAGGTGAGAGTCCAGAAGAGGGACGCGAACTTGGGGGGCGAGGTGGCTATAGGGGTCCTTCGACTCCTCGGTCGTCCGCCGCGGCGGACAACCTCGTCGCTCAGGATGACAGACGGATCCGTGCCGATTAGATCTATCACGCGATGGCGTGAGGACAGTCACATCCAGGATGCTGTAGAGGGTGCTTGAATGGCCTCATCCCCAGCCACCTGGTAGAGAACACCATGACCGTCTCGATCGTGGAGCAAGCGCTCCGATTGGAGATGACGTTGGTACTGATGAGATATCCACTGGATATTCATGGACGGGTGCCGCTGCCGCAATCAGCCAAACCAAAAAACGATGTACTGAAGTGAGGTCGGAAATGATGACGAGGAAAATGTTCCACGTGTCCACGCTAGCGATGGGCATGCTCTTGTTGTTCGTTAGCGTACCGCTCACCGCACAGGACGACACTGCGAAGGTCACGGTCAATCATGCCGTTGCGTGGGGCGTTTCGGCGCCCGTGAGGGACTTGGCCAAGCTGCCAACCACGCCGAAATATGGCTTCCACGAGGCCAACCCGGTCCATCGCATTGCAATGCGTCCCGCCGCTCCCGTTATCGACCAAGTGGAACAGAAGACTGCCGGGAGCTCGGCAAATTATTCGATCGGTCTCAATTTCTTAGGACTCGGCAACGGATTCCCCAATTACACAGTATCGAACGCTCCGCCCGACACCAACATGGCGGTGGGCGACACTCAGGTCGTCGAGTGGGTGAACGTCTCCTGGGAGGTATTCGACAAGAACACCGGTAATGCGGAGTTGGGACCCGTCACCGGCAACTCCCTTTGGCAGGCCCTTCCTCCCGGATCGTTGTGCGCCACCTACGACGACGGCGATCCCGTCGTGCAGTGGGACGCAGTTGCCCACCGCTGGGTGCTTTTCCAGAATGTGTTCCACTCTCCGTATGCAGTTTGTATCGCCGTTTCCCAAACTCCTGATGCCAGGGGCAGCTACTTTGTCTATCAGTTTTCAGTGCCCGGCAACGGCTTCCCCGATTACCCCAAAATCGGGGTTTGGCCCACCGGCTATTTCCAGGCCAACAACAATTTTGGAATCAACGAAAGCGGCTTCGTCGGCGCCCAAATCTGTGCCTACAACAGCGCAAAGCTTCTGCTTGGGGACCCCTCGGCAGAACAACAGTGCTTCCAGCTCAGCAGAAATGACTACAGCTTGTTGCCGGGCGATGTGGATTCGCCAACCGCGCCGCCGGCAGGTCAGGATGAGTTCTTTCTCAGCCTGGCGGACACTTCTCATCTGTCCGTGTACTCCTTCCACGTCGATTTTGTAACTCCTGCAAATTCGGCCGTCACCGGCAACAACAATTCCCAACCGCTATCCATTGCCAGCTTTAATCCGGTGTGCCACGGCAATTTCGGCGGAAGTTGCGTGCCGCAAAAGGGCATTACCGATCTTTTGGACTCGCTAGGCGATCGCCTGATGTATCGTCTCGCCTACTACAATGACGGCCCGTCGTTTCCAAGTCCCAAGCAGCACTGGTTCGTAAACGTTGACGTGACCGCCTCGGGTGGGCAGAGCGCCGTCCGCTGGATGGAGTTTGCAACCTCCCAGAGCGTGGTCAACCCCACCGCGCTGGCCATCTTGCAACAGGGCACCTATGCTCCCGACTTTAACTGGCGATGGATGGGTTCCCTAGCGCGCGACCAGAACAATGACGTGCTGGTGGGATACAGCGAGTCCAGCAGCAATATGTATCCGTCAATCTTTATCGCAGGACGCACCCCCGCCGATGCGCTGGGCACACTGGAAAGCGAACTCTCGGTGGTTGCAGGATCCGGTTCGCAGCCAGACACCTCCAACCGCTGGGGCGACTACAGCGCCATGCGGATTGATCCGGTGGACAATTGTACCTTCTGGTACACAACCGAGTACTACACGGTCACTCAGAGTTTCGACTGGAGCACGCGCATCGCTTCGGTGAAATTCTCCGGATGCCCTCCCCAGACGACTGGGCAGCAGTTTGTCCCGCTGAGCCAGCCGTGTCGTGCTGTCGATACCCGTCCGGCAAACGGCGGCACGGGACCGATTCAAGGCGGCACGTCCCAGAACTTCACGATTTCCGGCGCGGGCAACTGTCCGGGTCTGCCGTCGGCGGCCCTCTATTCCATGAATGTCTCGGTGGTTCCGAACGGATCTCTGAGCTACCTGACAGTATGGCCTGCGGGACAGGCGAAGCCTCTGGTCTCGACATTGAACTCGCTGGATGGCCGCATCAAGGCCAACGCGGCCATCGTGCCGGCGGGCACGAATGGACAAATCAGCGTTTACGCCACCAACACGACCAACGTGATCCTCGACGTTAACGGTTACTTCGCTCCGGCGTCAGGTTCCACGCTGGCGTTTTATCCGCTGCCACCGTGCCGGGTCGCCGACACCCGCAAGAGCAACTTTCCCACGGGCCTGGGAGCGCCGTTCCTGACCGGCGGCCAGGAACGCCAGTTCCCCGTGCTCAATGCCACGAGCTGCAACATTCCATCGAGCGGCGCCGTCGCCTATTCACTGAACTTCTCGGTGGTGCCGCACGGTCCACTGGGTTACATGACGGTGTGGCCAACAGGTCAGACCCGGCCGGTGGTTTCAACTTTGAATGATATCCCTGGCCAGATCATCGCCAATGCCGCGATCGTGACGGCAGGTAACAGCGGCAAGGTCTCGGTTTACCCGACCAGCGACACCGACGTAGTGATTGACATCAATGGCTACTTCGCCGCGCCGGGGCCTAACGGACTGTCGCTCTCCAGCGTAACGCCCTGCCGGGTCATTGACACTCGCCACATAGGCAGCGGGCAGCCCTTCAGCGGAACCTTGAGCCCGCCGGTCGATGTAACGAATAGTCCGTGTGGCATACCCAGCACGGCACAGGCGTATGTCTTCAACGCCAGCGTGGTTCCGAGAGGCAGCCTTGGGTATTTGACGCTGTGGCCCGACGGCACCACCCAGCCGGTGGTTTCGACGCTGAATGCGCTGGACGGATCAATCTCGTCGAATATGGCAATCGTTCCCAGCAGCGACGGAAAGGTGGATGCGTTCGCGTCCGGGATAACCCAACTGATCCTGGATATTTCCAGCTTCTTCGCGCCATAGATCGAGGTCGAGTTACTTCGGGTACTGGGCGGTAACCGTTGTTGCAGACGGCGGAGGGGTAAGCACAGTGATCGCGAGGGAGGCGGTATGGCCTCCCCCGGTCCCTCGGCTACAGGAGTACCAAGCCCTCACCGAGGAATCCAGAAGCTAGTGGTTACAAAGTGCACTGTCTAGACCACTGACAGGCTCGCAAATAACGGCACGATGGCAAATTACTTTCGGCAGAATTAACGCCATCTTGGTGCTAGATAGCCAAGTTACCATCGTTGCGGGTGTTCGAGTGCAGCAGCTTGGCGGCGAAATAAACCCACGCTTGGTGACCGGCATCACCAACTGATGCGTGCGCTCGATGATATTAATAGGGCCCTGTATCGTGAGAATGGCCGTCGTCAATTGAAGTTCACCAACGCTTTTGGGGAATTCCTTCCTGCCAGAGAACCTTCCGTTCTCTGTCGCTTTGCTAAATCCCTACCGGCACGTGATGTCACCAAAGAACTATGCGCCCCGGGTTACCGGAAGGTGCGCGTTAAAGGAGTACTACTCATGCAAGGCAAGAGACTTCCCATCGCATTGAAGGCGGCCTTGGCCGTTTTTGCCCTGACACTGCTGGTGACGAGTGCGTGGGCTGAAATCCACGACAAGGTTCTGCACAACTTCAACAACAACGGCACAGATGGGGCTTCTCCCCAGGCTGGCGTGGTCGTGGATGCAGCCGGCAATGTTTACGGCACCACCAACAATGGCGGCACTTTCAACGACGGGACGGTGTTCGAGTTGACGCCCGCCGCAGGCGGGGGCTGGACGGAGAAGGTGCTGCATAATTTCACCAACGGCGCCGACGGGGGTAATCCCCAGGCTGGTCTGATCTTGGATGGCGCAGGCAATCTCTACGGCACGACTTACATTGGCGGCGCTTACGGCTACGGTACGGCGTTTGAGTTGACGCCCGCAGGCGGCGGAACCTGGAGTGAGAAGGTGCTGTATAGCTTCGGCAGCGGCCTGACCAGCGCGGCTTATCCCACCAGCGGTCTGATCTTCGATGCCGCAGGCAATCTCTACGGTACGACACTACAGGGTGGTCCTGCCCAAGGCGGATCGGTGTTCGAGTTGTCGCCGGCAGGGGGCGGCACATGGACGGAGAGAGACCTGCACGACTTCGGCAGCCTGTCGGCTGGAATTTTTCCCTACGGCGGAGTGGCCTTCGATGGCGCCGGCAATCTCTACGGCACCACCTCCACTGGCGGCACTGGCAGCGGGGGAACAGTGTTCAGGTTGGCGGCCGGGAGTTGGACGATGACGGTGTTGCACAACTTTGGCGGCGGCACCGACGGGGACACTCCCTACGCCGGCCTGGTATTGGCTGGCGGTAATCTCTACGGCACCACCTCCGGCAACAATGCTGGCTCGGGGGGAACGATGTTCCAGTTGTCGCCCGCAGGGGGCGGGGGCTGGACCTACCAAGTGGCGCATAACTTCGGGAGCGGCAGCGACGGCTCAACTCCTTACGCCGGGCTGGTCGCCGACAGCTCAGGCAATCTCTATGGCACCACACTGAGTGGCGGCATTTACGGCGGCGGGACGGTGTTTCGATTTAATGCCCACGGAGCACTGGTGCTGCATAGCTTCGGTCTCCCGGAAGGATACGGCCCCGTGGCTAGCCTGAGCTTCGATGTGGCCGGCAATCTCTACGGCACGGCCCAGTATGGCGGGACCCATGGCTATGGGACGGTGTTCCAGGTCATACCTCCGGCTGCGCTGCAATTCGTCGCGGTCACTCCCTGCCGGCTGGTGGATACGCGTCCGCAGAACGGCGGCAGCGGCCCCATTCAGAGCGGCACGGTCCAAAACTTCCCCATCCCGCAAGAAGGTGGATGCCACATTCCTACGTCGGCGGCTGCCTACTCGCTGAATGTCTCGGTAGTGCCGCAAGGTCCGTTAGGCTATTTGACCATCTGGCCGGCGGGCGGAAGCCAGCCTGGCGTGGCCACGCTGAACTCAATCGATGGCCGCATCAAGGCCGACGCTGCCATCGTGCCGGCCGGGACCAACGGAGCGGTCAGCGTTTACGTCACCAATACCACCAACCTGATTCTCGATATCAACGGCTACTTTGCGCCGGTCTCGGGTTCCACCCTGGCCTTCTATACTCTTGCGCCCTGTCGCATCGCCGACACCCGCCAGAGTAATTTTCCCCAAGGCTTGGGGGCGCCGTATCTGCATGGCCTACAGGGGCGCGACTTCCCCATCCTGAATGCCACAAGCTGCAACATTCCCACCAGCGCGGCCGCCTATTCGCTGAACTTCTCCGTGGTACCGCACGGCGGACTGGGTTACATGACTGTCTGGCCCACCGGGCAGCCCCGGCCGCTGGTGTCAACTTTGAACGATATTCCGGGAACGATCATTGCCAATGCAGCGATTGTGCCCGCCGGCAGTAGCGGAAACGTGTCGGTTTATCCCAGCAGCGACACCGACTTGATCATCGATATCAACGGCTATTTTGCGCCGGCCGGCGCGGGCGGGCTGTCGCTCTATGCGGTGACGCCTTGCCGGGTCATCGACACCCGCCAGCAAGGTCCGCCGTTCGGCGGAACTCTGAGTCCTCCGGTCGATGTCGTGGACAGCGCCTGTGGACTGCTGTCGAATGCGCAAGCTTACGTCTTCAACGCGACGGTGGTGCCGGCAGGCGGTCTGGGATACCTGACGCTGTGGCCCGACGGAACCGGCCGCCCCGCGGTCTCAACCTTAAACGCCTTGGATGGATCGATCACCAACAACATGGCCATCGTGCCCAGCAACAACGGCAAGGTGGATGCGTACGCGTCGGGGATCACGCAACTGATCTTGGACATCTCCAGCTACTTTGCGCCGTAGCAGGGCTGAAAAAGACGACTCCAGCGGATGTTTTGAAGGGGCGCACATTTAGAGCCTGCCCTGAGCTTGCCGAAGGGTGTGCCGTTAAGGTCTTTATTTTTGTCATCAGGAGCGGGCTTCAGCCCGCGAGCAATCTGCCTTTTTCGAGTTTTTCAGCAGTCTCGCGAGCTCCTCTCTGAGGCTGAAGCAATTTGAGAAAGCCCTTGAGAATGCGCAGTGGATCGTAGATCAAGGGGGCAGCGACGCTGTAAGCGGCGCACTATCCTGCTGAACTGAGCACGAAACCTCAGGCCTTCCCTGCGCCGACCGATTCGCTCACGGCCCAATCCAATGCTACTTACCCAATGAGTCACCCCAATCGGTGACGGAGTTCACCGACAAACGGGGCGGTTTGCCGTTATCTAATTATTGTTGTTTGTGCGCGCCAAAGTGGCTCGTATCCGACTGGAGGAAACTCCATTCAGACCCTCACGCCCGCTTCTCATGATGGAAATCCCGGCTCATCCTTCTTCTCCGGGTCTCCAATCAAGAAACTGCGCACTCGAGGGCTGTCAGTCTTGTACCCGGTCGAAGCCCAAAAGGGGGCAGTATGAAGAAATCTAGCTTGTGGAAGATGGTTTGTGTCGTCTGTTGGTTTTGCGCCGCGACGGCGATTGTGTCGCCTGCCCAGACCTTGACCACGATTTACAACTTTTGCCCGCAACTCAACTGTCCTGACGGCGCCGATCCTGCGGCATCTCTCATCCTCGCCAGCGACGGGAACTTCTACGGGACAACCCTGATGGGAGGCGCCAGCAGCGGAGGCACGATCTTCAAAATGACTCCCGCCGGCGCGATCACTACGCTGCACAGCTTCGCTGGCCCTGAAGGTTACCACCCTTATGCGCCTCTGGTGCAAGGCCACGACGGGAACTTCTACGGCACGGCCAATTCAGGCGGAGCGCACTCCATAGGCTCCGTCTTCAAAATCACTCCCAGCGGGACATTCACCGCGCTGCACTTCTTTAATTACACCTACGGAGAAGGCGGCTATCCGGGCCCACTGGTGGCGGGCAGCGACGGCTACTTTTATGGAGTGACCTCCAACGGCGGGGACAACAATCTGGGCACTGTGTTTCAGATCTCGGCCGACGGCAGCACCTTCAATACTTTGTATTATTTTGCTTCTTCCGTCGGCAAGCAGCCCAGTGGAGCTCTGCTGCAGGGCCGCGATGGCAACTTCTACGGGGTTTCCCCATTGGGCGGAAGCAACGGCTATGGCACGGTCTTCCGCATCACCCCCAGCGGCGCCGCGAGTGTGATTTACACCTTTTGCCCGCAAGGGGATTGCACGGCCGGCGGCAGTCCGAACGGAGCGCTGTTGCAAACCAGCGACGGGAACTTCTACGGCGGGGCCGGAGGAGGGACCTACGGTGGTGGCGTGATCTTCAAAGTCACCCCCGGCGGCGCGCTGACCACGTTGCATAGCTTCAATCGCACCGACGGTCTCAATCCCAACGGCACACTGGTCCGAGGCAGCGACGGAAACTTCTACGGAACAACCGTCCAAGGCGGGGCCCACGGCGATGGCACGGCCTTCCAAATCACCCCGGGAGGCGCGCTGATGTCGTTGCACAGCTTCGCCGGCACGGACGGCGTCAACCCTAATGGCGGGCTGATACAAGTCAACGGAAAGTTCTACGGAACAACCTACACTGGCGGGGCCAACAACTATGGCACGGTCTACAGTCTCACGCTTCCCCCGCCAAGCCTGACCGCAGTGACCAGTTCGCCCAATCCTTCCACGGTCGGAGAACTGGTGACCATGACCGCGACGGTGAGTCCGGCAGGACCGCCGGCACCGACGGGAACCGTGGGCTTCACCTCCAACGGCGCCGCGATTTCCGGCTGCACCGCGGTGACGTTGGGTTCGTCGCGTACTGCGGTCTGCACCACGACCGGGTTGGCCGTGGGGACGGATGCGATCGTCGCTACCTACTCGGGCGATACAAATTATTCCGGCAGCAGCGGTACGCTCTCGCAACTGGTGAACCCGATTCCATCGCCTCTGCAATTCGTCGCTGTCACCCCGTGCCGTCTGGTGGACACGCGGCCGCCGAACGGTAGCGGCCCGATCCTAAGTGGCACCTCCCAAAACTTCCCCATTCCGCAAGAGGGAGGCTGCAACATTCCGGCGAGCGCGGCCGCGTATTCGCTAAATGTTTCTGTCGTGCCGCAACGTACGCTGGGTTACTTGACTATCTGGCCCGCGGGGGAAGGACGACCTGTGGTCGCCACCCTGAACTCGCTGGATGGCCGCATCAAGGCCGACGCGGCGATCGTGCCCGCGGGTGAGAATGGAGCGGTGAGCGTTTACGTCACAGATACCTCCAACCTGATCCTCGACATCAACGGCTACTTCGCGCCGGTCTCGGGGTCCACGCTGGCCTTCTATCCGCTGGCGCCCTGTCGGGTGGCCGACACGCGCAGCAGCAGCTATCCCCAGGGCCTGGGGCCGCCGTTTTTGCCTGGCCACACGGAACGGCAATTCCCCATACTCAACGCCGCGAGCTGCAACATTCCTTCCAGCGCCGAGGCCTATTCGCTGAATTTCTCCGTCGTGCCCCACGGCGGGCTGGGTTATCTGACGGTCTGGCCCACCGGCCAGACGCGGCCGCTGGTCTCAACCTTGAACGATGTGCCGGGAACGATCATCGCCAACGCGGCGCTTGTGCCCGCGGGCGCGAGTGGCAAAGTTTCGGTGTATCCGTCCAATGACACTGACTTGATTATCGACATCAACGGCTACTTCGCACCGGCGGGAGCGGGCGGGTTGTCGCTGTATGCGGTGGCGCCTTGCCGGGTCATCGACACACGCCACGTGGGGAACGGTCAGCCGTTCAGCGGGACCCTCAATCCTCCGGTGAACGTGAGCGGAAGTTTTTGTGGACCGCCGGCTACGGCGCAGGCGTATGTCTTCAACGCGACGGTGGTCCCGTCCGGCAACCTCGGCTACCTGACGCTGTGGCCCGACGGCACCGGTCGGCCCACGGTCTCGACACTGAACGCACTGGATGGCTCGATCACCAACAACATGGCCATCGTGCCCAGCACTAATGGAAAGGTCGATGCGTATGCGTCGGGAATCACCCAACTGATCCTCGACATCTCCAGCTACTTCGCGCCGTAGAGCTACTTTCGGAAGCGGTCTATTAGGTGTATTCTTAGGTTGACTCCTCCTCGGCTGGGTTGCCTCCTGACTTGGCCAGTCGGCCACATGCGTCGCTTTCGCCGATTCTGTGATGAGGGACTGGTGCATGTAAATAGAGCGATGATTCGGTGTGCGTTGTGATGCTAGTTAAGAAGAGTATCGAGTTCACTTGCAAATCTGGGCGGCTGTATTCGCGAGCTGCTGTAAATCCACATCATGGACGTAATTTAGTTTTCCGCCTCGGCGGTGCGCTGCTACTGTGTCTGGCATGCATCATCGCAGCAGGGCCGCGGGCTCAAGCCCAACAAGCCAAAGCTCCATCCCAAGGCATGGGAACGTCCATGGGGAATGGGCCCGGGATGGCAGGAACTATTCCCAACTCGCGAGTTGGGGCAGTCATCTTCGTCAAAATTCTCGACGAAAACAAGAAGCCTCTAAAACAGCAGGCCCTCATCAGGATCACCAATCAATCGACGGGAGCGGTTTTCTTCCAGACCACAAGCGCCGCCGAGGCGAAGTTCCTAGATCTTCCGCCATCAAAATACCTGCTCGAAGTGGGCGCCGCGGGATATTTTGCCGTGCACGAGCAGATCGCGATCTCCGATGTCTCTTTCGACGCGAAGGAGACGGTGTCATTGACACGCGACCCCTCGGCAGTGGACCTGAAGTTGAAAGACCCAGGCCAGCTTCCATCCAAGGTGCGCAAAGAAGCCGAGAAGGGTGTGCTGGCGCTGGAACTGTCAAATTTTGTCGAGGCACGCAAGCATCTGGAAGCTGCCAATCACCTTGATCCCTCCAGTTCTTCGATCAACTTCCTGCTGGGATATCTGTCGCTGCAGCAAAAAGACCAGGAACACGCATTGTCGTACCTGACCACAGCGACCAAACTTGATCCCGGCAATATACAAGCACAAAATCTTCTGGGACAGATTTACCTCCAGCGCGGCGATTATGTGCATGCTGAGGAAGCGGCACAGATCGTGGTCGCCAGCCAAGGGCAGTCTCTGACGGCCCGAAAGGTACTCGCGGCCTCTTCTCTGCGGCTGAAGCAATTTGAGAAAGCCCGTGAGAATGCGCAGTGGATCGTAGATCAAGGGGGCAGCGATGCGGTGCAGGCGCGGCTCATCCTGGGTCAGGCCCTGGCAGGTCTGCATAAGAACGATGAGGCGATCCAGACTCTGACAACCTATCTCGCCGAAGAGCCTTGGAGCACGGTGGCTACGCAAGTCCGGCAACTGATTACCCAGCTCAAAGGAAACGAATCGCAGGCCGGCGCCCAAGCCACCATAGCAGTTCGCGATCCCGGACTCACCGACGACAGCGAGCCGTTCGAAGGAATGGCAGGCATACCGCTCGACATCGATGCCCAGAAGCCATCGGTAGCGGCCGGGGTGCAGTGTCCCGCCAACATTCTACAAATCACCGAGAACCCGTCCATGCGGCTGGTCGATAGCCTGTCCCAGTTCTCCGCCATCGAACACATGATCCATGAGAACCTTACGCCGCAGGGAACTCCCAGAAATCGTGAGACGCGGCAGTTCAATTACGTAGTGGCCATCACCGACCCCAGCGGCGAGTTGAACATTCAAGAGTATCGCGACTCTTCCGGCGGTCAGTTGGATATGCCGGACAACATTACAACCACCGGCCTGGCAGTGCTGGCGATTGCCTTCCACCCGTTTTTCCGCGATGACTTCTCCATGCGCTGCGAGGGCCTGGGCGATTGGCAGGGGCAACCGGCATGGCTGGTGCACTTCCAACAAATTGAAGAAAAGCCCAGCCGGCTGCGGCGCTACGTGGTGAATAAAAATAACTTTCCGGTCCGGCTAAAAGGACGGGCCTGGATCCAGGCCGACAATCTCCAGATCGTTCATCTGGAAACCGACCTGGTGCGGCCTATTCCCGAGATTCACCTGCTAGCCGAACACACCAGCGTGAGCTACGGTCCAGTGCAATTCAAAAGAAGCAATACGGACCTGTGGCTGCCGACGAGTGCAGAACTCTACGTGCATTTTGCCAAGCTCCGCTTTCACCGCAGCGAGAGCTTTGACCACTTCATGCTTTTCGCCACCGACGCTGTCGACAAAGCCAAGCTTCCGAAGTCCGAACCTACGCCCAGCCCGAGCGCGAGCCCGGCGGCCACTCCCGGCGGCGGATCACGCCCGTAAGCGGCGCACCATCCTGCTGAACTGAGCACGAAGCCTCGAGACTTCCCTGCGCTGACGATTCACTCACAGGCTAATCCAACGCTCCTTTCCGGCTGAGTGTCACCACAAGCGGTGACGCAGTTCACGGACAACCGGGGAGGTTTGCATTTTAAGTAGTGTTGTCGGCAAAGACCCTCGCCTCCGCCGGGAGGAACCTCATGAAAATCTCATGCGCGCTCCTCCTGATGGAGACCCCGGCGCACTCCTCTTCTCCGGGTCTCCCATCAAGAAACTGCGCACTCGAGGGATGTGATTCTCGTACCCGGGCTAAGCTGTAAAGGAGTCGCTATGGAGAAATCTGGCTCATTGAAAATGGCGTGCATCGTCTTTGTGTTTTGTGTCGCAGCGGTGATTGTCTCGCCTGCACAAACTTTAAGCACGGTTTACAGTTTCTGCTCGCAACACAACTGCGCTGACGGCGCATACCCCCTGGGCCGCTTGGTGCAAGCCAGCGACGGGAATTATTACGGCACCACCTTCGAACAAGGCGGCGGCGGTTATGGCACGGTTTACAAGCTCACATCCAGCGGCGCGCTGACCGTTCTGCACAATTTAACCGGGTATTCGGACGGCGGCGGCCCCTACGCTGGGGTCATCCAAGCCCGCGACGGAAATTTCTACGGGGTTGACAGTGCTAATGACCCTCCGTACCTCTGCGGCGCGGTCTTCAAAGTTGCTCCCAGTGGCACGACGACCATCCTGCATGACTTCACGGATTACCCGAGCGACGGCTGCAGCCCGTTCCCGTCACTGGTACAGGCGAGCGATGGCAACTTTTACGGGACGACTTTTGGCGGCGGGAGCAGCAACGTAGGCACGGTCTTCAGAATCACTCCCGGGGGCTCGGCCACCGTCCTGTACAGTTTCACCAGCCAGGCAGATGGCGGCGAACCTATTGGCGGGCTGGTACAAGGCAGCGACGGGAACTTGTACGGGACCACCACCGTGGGCGGAGCCGGTCGGGAAGGCACGGTCTTCAAAATCACCCTTAGCGGCACGCTGACCACGGTGCACAGCTTCAACGCCACGGACGGCGCTTCGCCATCCAGCGCGCTGCTGCAAGCCAGCGACGGGAACTTCTACGGAACCACCACCTCGGGTGGAAGCTCCGCGGAAGGTACGGTTTTCAAGATGACTCCCAGCGGCACGTTGACCACGCTCTACAGCTTCTGCTCTCAATCTGGCTGCGCCGACGGCAGGTTTCCTTACGGCGCGCTGGTGCAAGCCAGCGACGGGAACTTCTACGGAACCACCTACCAGGGCGGGGGAGCCACCGACTATGGCACGGTCTTCGCAATCACTCCCAGCGGCACGCTTACCACGCTGCACGTCTTCACCGGTGCTGACGGCCTTTACCCTTACGCCGGGCTGATACAAGCCGCCGACGGCAACTTCTACGGAACCACAAAGGTGGGCGGGGCCAACAATTATGGCACAGTCTTCAAGCTTCAAGTGCCACCAACGCTCACGGTCTCGACCAGCGGCAACGGGACCGTCGCCAGCAACGACGGCTTCATACACTGTCCGGGGACCTGCAGCCACACCTATCCCCAGGGAACGCCGGTGACGCTGAACGCCACTCCCGGACAGGGATGGATTTTTGGCGGGTGGAATGGGGCCTGCGTTGGTACTGCTTCCTGCACAGTTACCATGACGCAAGCCTTGTCGGTCGATGCCATCTTTTCTGAAGCGCAGCAATTCGTCGCCGCTACTCCCTGCCGCCTGATTGACACGCGGTTAACCGGCGGTCCGATTCAGGGTGGCACTTCCCAAAGCTTCACCATCCCGCAATTGGGTGGCTGCAACATTCCTACCACTGCGGCAGCCTACTCGCTGAATGTCTCCGTGGTACCGCAAGGCCCGCTGGGTTTCTTGACCATCTGGCCGACCGGAGAGGTCAGGCCGATTGTCGCGACCCTGAACTCGCTGGATGGCCGCATCAAGGCCGACGCGGCGATCGTGCCAGCAGGAACGAACGGGGCCGTCAGTGTGTATGTCACCAACACCAGCAACATAGTCCTCGACATCAACGGCTACTTCGAGCCAGTGTCGGGTTCCACGCTGGCGTTTTATCCGTTGACGCCTTGCCGGATCGCTGACACTCGCAACAGTACTTATCCCCAGGGACTGGGGCCACCCTTCCTGCCCGGTCACACGGAACGCGATTTCCCCATCCTGAATGCGACGAGCTGCAACATTCCTACCAGTGCCCAAGCCTATTCGCTCAATTTCTCCGTCGTGCCTCACGGCGGGCTAGGTTATCTGACGGTCTGGCCCACCGGCCAGACGCGGCCAGTGGTTTCAACTTTGAACGATGTCCCCGGAACGATTATTGCGAATGCGGCGATTGTGCCCGCCGGTAGCAGTGGTGAGGTTTCGGTCTATCCCAGCAATGACACTGACCTGATCATCGACATCAACGGCTACTTCGCGCCAGCCGGCACGGGCGGCCTGTCACTGTATCCCGCGGCGCCTTGCCGTGTCATCGACACACGCCACATTGGCAACGGTCAACCGTTCAACGGGACCCTGAATCCTCCGGTTAATGTCACAGGTAGTCCGTGCGAACCGCCGACGGCGGCGAAGGCGTATGTCTTCAACGCGACGGTTGTGCCGGTAGGCGCGCTAGGTTATCTGACGCTGTGGCCCGACGGCGACCCGAAACCGCTGGTCTCAACCCTGAACGCACTGGATGGCTCCATCAGCAACAACATGGCGATCGTGCCCAGCAACAACGGCAAGGTGGATGCGTATGCGTCGGGACTTACGCAACTGATCCTCGACATCTCCAGCTACTTCGCGCCGTAACCTGATGCAATCGAATACTCGTATATCGAAGTAATCCGTTCCCACTCATTCCAAAACCAGGAATGAGTGGGGCACCCGCACGGCTGAGAGCCGGGCCCGCGTGATGACAAACAAGACTGCTTATGGCAGCGGTGGCAGCCCGACCTGCACCACCAACTTGCGGAAGGCGGGATCGCTGTGCAGATCGTTGAAGGCGAGATTATTACGGATCGACGTCAGCCCTGATTCGTGATGGTCGTAGGCGCGCTCCAGATACTCAAGCGCCTTCGCCTTGTTTCCCGACAGACCATAGGCTCCGGCCAGGTCATACGCCGGCAGATGTCCTTCGTCGTAGAGTTTTTTCCGCTCCTCAAGCAGGCTTTCGAACAGGCCTTGGCGCTGCCCACGGGCAAACCCCTTCTCTTCAGCGTTGACAATGGCGAGCTGCCTTTCGTCATGCAGCAATCGCGCCGCTTTGGCCCCTGCCTCCAGGTATGCGGGGTAGTCTTTGTCCATGAGGGCAGCGTCTTGCAGATAACGATAGGTAGAAGGAAATGCGGGCTCGGTGCTTTCCAGTTGCTTGAGTAATGCGACTCCCTGCTCTCTTGAACCGGCGTAGAGAAGAACCAGTCCCTTGTCGGCCAGGATCGCGTTGGACGCTGGATCGAGTTGTTGGGCGATTTCGATTTGGCTCAGAGCTTCCGGATAGCGCCCTTCGGTATACAGGAAGGACGCATACCAGTGATGAGCGCGGGCGTCGTTCGGGTTTAAGGCAAGGGCACGGCGGAACTCGCGCTCGGCGCCGGCGGCATCGAAGCTGCCAAAGAAAGTCGCGAATGCCAGCGAGGTATGCGCTTCGGCGGATGAGTCGTCCAACTCGACCGCTTTTTTGGCGGCCGCCAGGGCGCGGGGATAGGCTTCCTCCGCCGGCATCGCGCTGTACTCGCGCAGCAGGTTGTAGCAGTCGGCCAGTCCCACGTAAGCCGGTGCGTAATTGGGATCGTGGACGATCGCCTGCGTGAAGTAATCCACGGCTTTATTCAGAGATTCGGGAGTGCGCTTGTCCCACTCAAATCGGCCCTTGAGATAGAAGTCTTGCGCTTCAGGATTGGTCGCGCGACTTGGGGCGAGAGACTTTCCCGCGGTGGCATCCGTACGGACGGAGCGCGCCCATACTCGCTTGAAATATGAAAAGCCGCCTATGACAACGAGCACGACAACCACCACCACCAAAGCTGCTAATGGCCACCCTCTTCGTGCCGGAGTGGCTTTGTCGGAGGCGCGGCGGCGCCAGTTCGACCCGTCCTGCTCTGGAGCCTGCTGAGTTGGTGCTGGAGTCTGGGGAGCCTCCGAGGTGAGGGGTTCCAGGTCGGTTTCTGGCGCTTCTGTCGTCGAGGCAACTGGTTCGCTGGAGACCGGCGACTTCATCCATTGCAAGAGTTCATCGGAATAGGCGTAAACCCGGCCGGTCGGACTGTCTTGGAGCCGGTGCACGGGTAGGCCGCGTTCCTTCTCCCAGCGCTTGACCGTGCGCTCATCCCGGCGGAAGAAGGAGGCGATCTCCTTCCAGGAGTCCAGCCGCCGATTCGGAGTTTTCCCGTCGTCCAAGTCATTCATGGCTCGAGATGTCCCGGAATGTCCCAAAATGTCCCGCAATACCAGTTGCCCAGATTTTCCAGTGAGGAGGATAAATATACGACAGACCAACCAAAGCTGCTAACGATGCGCCGCAAATCGCCGGGTAGGTGCGGAATGCGGTTACCGGGCGCTTCCCATCACAGGCAATGCCTGGCAGCAACGTGGAGAGAAAAACACATGCGAGTTCGTGGCTTTACTTTAGCCTCCCTGTTCGTATTTCTGTTCGCAGCAGCCATCCTGCCTGCGGTAGCCCAGACCCTCATCGCCACGGTTCCGGTAGGGCAAGACGGCTTCTATCTGGCCGCCAACCCCGCAACCAACAAGATCTACGTAGTGAACTATTGCGGCAACGACCCGAGCTGCGGAACCACAACCCCCGGAACGGTGACCGTCATCAATGGGCTCACCAACACCGTTGACGCCACCATCACGGTTGGCGGCCACCCCACATTCGTGATGATCAATCCCTTGACCAACAAGCTTTATGTCCCCAATCGGCGTGACAATACGGTTTCGGTGATCAACGGCGCCACCAACGCGGTTATTAAGACGATCTCCGTCGGCTCGCACCCCACCTTCGGAGACATCAATATCCTGACCAACAGAATCTACGTGGTCGATAGCGGCAACGGACAAGGCACCACGATGGACGTGATCGATGGACATGCCGACAGTGTCGTGGCCACGGTCACCGTGGGAAATTTCCCCCAAGGTGCGGCCGTCAATCCAGTCACCAACAAGATTTATGTGTCGAACTACTGCGGCGCCCAATTTGGCTGCAACCAAACCTTTGCCAATGGGACGGTGACTGTTGTCGATGGCGCAACCAACACGGTTACGGCCACGGTTACGGTCGGGGTTGCGGCCCAGGTCATCTTCGCGGACGCGGCGACCAATAAGGTCTGGGTACTGAATTTATGCGGCAGCACTTTAAGCTGCGATGCTACCGGCGACAACTCGCAAGTCGTCGGAAGCGTAACCCAGATCGACGGTGCGACCCTGGCTACCTCAACTGCCAATACCGGCAAAGGAGCGGGTGCGCTGGCCTACAATCCTGTCGCCAACAAGGCCTACGTCTCCAACAGCACCGATAACACCGAGACCCTCATCGACGGAGTCACCCTGGCTACCAACACGGTTGCCGTGGGACAGACCCCCTTCGACGTTGAGGTCAATCCAGTCACCAACAAGATTTATGTCTGCAACAATGCCGGGAACTCCGTAACCACCATTGACGGAAATACCCTGGCCACCACTACCATCGCCGTCGGCGTTGGACCGGTCGAGTCTTGGGTCAACCCGGCCACCGACCGGGTTTACGTCTCCAACACGGGCGACTCTACGGTTTCAGTACTCGGTGGAATTCCCCCCAATGCTCTGCAATTTGTCCCCGTTACCCCCTGCCGGCTGGTGGACACGCGGCCGGGAAACGGCGGCAGCGGACCGATCCCGGCTAATAGCTCAGAAGACTTTCCGGTTCCGCAATTAGGCGGCTGCCACATTCCCACAACCGCGGCAGCCTACTCGCTGAACGTTTCCGTGGTCCCGGCCAGCATACTGGGTTACCTGACGATATGGCCGACCGGCCAACGCCAGCCCTTGGTCGCTACCCTGAACTCGCTGGATGGCCGCATCAAGGCTGATGCCGCCATTGTGCCCGCCGGCTATCAGGGCGCAGTCAGCATTTACGTCACCAACAGCACCAATGTGATTCTCGACATCAACGGCTACTTTGCGCCGGTCTCGGGTTCCACGTTGGCCTTCTATCCGTTGACGCCCTGTCGCGTGGCCGACACGCGCAGTAGCAGCTTTCCTCAGGGCCTGGGGGCGCCATTTCTGCCTGGCCACACGGAACGGCAATTCCCCATACTCAATGCCACCAGCTGCAACATCCCTACCGCCGCTGAGGCCTATTCGCTCAACTTCTCGGTCGTGCCCCACGGCGGACTGGGTTATCTGACGGTCTGGCCCACGGGCGAGACCCGGCCCCTGGTTTCAACCTTGAACGATGTCCCCGGAACCATCATCGCCAATGCCGCAATTGTGCCTGCCGGTACTGGCGGTGATGTCTCGGTCTATCCCAGCAACGACACTGACCTGATCATTGACATCAACGGCTACTTCGCTGCGGCAGGTCCGGGTGGACTGTCGCTGTACCCGTCGGCGCCATGCCGGGTCATCGACACCCGCCAGGTTGGCAACGGCCAACCCTTCACCGGAAACCTGACTCCTCCAGTGGATGTCGTGAACAGTCCGTGCCTAACCCCCGCCACGGCGAAGGCGTATGTCTTCAATGCGACGGTGGTGCCGAGCGGCGCACTGGGCTACCTGACCCTGTGGCCCGACGGCGAAACGAAGCCGCTGGTTTCGACGCTGAACGCACTGGATGGCTCAATCACCAACAACATGGCAATCGTGCCCAGCACCAACGGCAAGGTCGATGCCTTTGCGTCGGGAATCACCCAACTGATCCTCGACATCTCCAGCTACTTCGCACCGTAAATTGGCGCGGAGTACAGGCCCTCCCCCTGTGAGTGCCCCACCCAAGCCTCTCTTGCTTGGGTGGGGATTTTTTTGCCTGCCCTGAGCGAAGCCGAAGGGTCGATTTTGATTTCACCCACACGCGACAACAGCTATCCGGGAGGTCTGGGACCGCCGTTTTTGAATGCCGGCCAGGAACGCCAATTCCCCATACGGAACGCCACGAGCTGCAACATCCCCTCCAACGCAGCCGCGACTTGGCACGACAAGGCCGCACGCGTTTGCATACCTCGCCCGCGTGATGAGGGTCACTGAAACTTAAGTGGCTGGGTTCTAGAATTCGCTTGCGAGAGTTGCGCCCGCCAAGTGCGCCTTCGAGCGCATATCAGCGAACCGATACCGGAGGTCATTTCATGCCCGCTACCCGGAAACCTAGCCTGCCGACATTGATCTGCATGGTGTTTGCGTGTTGTGCCATGACCGCAATCACGTCGCCTGCACAAACCCTCACTACGCTGGCGAGCTTTACCGGAAACAATGGTTTTGAACCCTACTCGTCTCTTACGCAGGCGACCGACGGGAACTTCTACGGGACAACTGACTTGGGAGGGGACTTAAGCAAGTGTAACTCCTCTGGCTGTGGGACGATCTTCAAGGTCACGCCCAGCGGGGCGCTGAAGGTGATCTACACTTTCTCGGGTCCAGACGGCGAAACTCCCCGCGCAGTAGTGCAAGGCGGCGACGGGAACCTCTACGGCACGACTTTTTGCAGCGACCAGAACTTCCATGGGGCGACTTTCTCCGGAGACGCTTTCGGATTCTGCAATGGGCCCGGAAGTTTCTTTAGGCTTTCTCCCAGCGGCACGCTGACTACGCTGTACACCTTCTGCTCCCTAGCCAACTGCGTGGACGGCGGCTCCATTGGCCGAGTGATACGAGGCAGCGACGGGAACTTCTACGGCACGACTGCAGCCGGCGGGGCCAACAACCGAGGCACGGTCTTTAAGATCACTCCAAGCGGCACGCTGACCACGCTTTACAGCTTCACCGGTCCAGACGGCGACGTCCCCTTTGGCGGCCTGATCCAAGGCAGTGACGGGAACTTCTATGGGACCACCATCCTAGGAGGAGGAGACCTTAGCAAGTGTAACTCCGCTGGCTGTGGCACCATCTTCAAAGTCACGCCAAGTGGTGAGCTGACCACGCTGCACAGCTTCACCGGGCCAGACGGAGCCCAACCTCTAGCCGAATTGGTACAGGCCACCGACGGAAGCTTCTATGGCACCACCTCAAACGGCGGGGCCAACAACAACTGTGTCAACGGAGGCTGTGGCACGGTCTTCAGGATAACCCCGAGCGGTACTCTGACCAACCTGTACAACTTCGCCGGGATGGACGGCGCCGAACCGCACGCCGGACTAGTGCAAGCCGCCGACGGCAATTTCTATGGGACAACCGACCAGGGAGGGCTGGCCGACTTCGGTACGGCCTTCCGCATAACCCGAGCCGGAACGCTGACCGTACTCCACAGCTTTTGTTCGGAAAATGGCTGCGCCGACGGGAATGCGCCCGAAGGCCCGCTGGTGCAAGGCGCCAACGGACTGTTGTACGGGACAGCATCCCTGGGTGGCATCTCCACGTGTAACCCTCCTTCTGGCTGCGGTACCGTCTTTAGTTTGTCCGTCAATCCAATTCCTAACCAGTTTGTTCCGCTCGCTCAGCCCTGCCGCGCGGTCGATACCCGGCTGGAGCACGGTGGTGGCGGCCCGATTCCAGGAGGCACTTTCCAGAACTTTCCGATTTCCGGCGCGGGCGCCTGCCCAACGCTGCCTTCCGCCGCCGTCTATTCCATGAACGTCACGGTGGTTCCGCAGGGATCTCTGGGCTACTTGACGGTATGGCCTCAGGACCAGCCGCGGCCGTTGGCTTCTACCTTGAATTCGCTGGATGGTCGCATCAAGGCCAACGCCGCCATCGTGCCGGCGGGCGCCAGCGGCAACATCAGCATGTATGCCACCGACACCACTAATGTGATCGTCGATGTTAACAGCTATTTCGCGCCGATCAGTGGTTCAACGCTGGCCTTCTATCCTTTGACGCCATGTCGGGTGGCCGACACCCGCAAGAGCGGCTTTCCACAAGGCCTGGGACCGCCGTTTCTGACTGGCAGCCAGGAACGCGCCTTCCCTATGTTGAATGCCACGAACTGCAACGTTCCCTCCAACGCAGCCGCGTACTCGCTGAACTTCTCGGTCGTCCCCCACGGCTCGCTGTTTTACATGACGGTTTGGCCCACGGGTGAAACTCGGCCTACGGTTTCTACCTTGAACGATATTCCCGGAACGATCATTGCCAACGCCGCGATTGTGGTTGCAGGCACGAATGGCAACGTCTCGGTTTATCCGACCAACGATACGGACTTGATCATCGACATCAACGGCTACTTCGCACCGGCTGGAACCGGGGGACTGTCGCTGTACGGTGTGCAGCCCTGTAGAGTCATTGACACCCGCAAGGTAGGAAACGGTAATCCCTTCGGCGGAACCCTGAGTCCGCCGGTGGATGTGGCGAATGCGGGATGTGGAACCTCCAGCTCGGCGCAGGCCTATGTTTTCAACGCCAGCGTGGTTCCGCATGGCGCGCTGGGTTATCTGACGTTGTGGCCCGACGGCGCCAACCGGCCTGTGGTCTCGACGCTGAACGCACTGGACGGATCCATATCCTCCAACATGGCGATCGTGCCCAGCACCAACGGAAAGGTCGATGCTTACGCGTCCGGGATCACGCAACTGATCCTCGACATCTCCAGTTACTTCGCGCCGTAGCTGGAAATCGCGGTGCGGTCGCCCGATTCACAAAGGCAGGTGGAAGCGTCATGGCTCACCTGCCTCTTCGGCGGCCTACCTTCCCCCTTGATGTAACGAAGAAAAGATTTACGTTTGTCGCTCGAACCGTGCTATTATGCGCGGCAATTCGCACGTCAATTCGGCAATCTTCTTCTTTTCCGGCAACGTGTTTGGTTGCACTTCGTTGTTGCGTCGGACCCTGCGAAACAAGGGGGCGTCAAGGCACCTCGACCGAACCCTGGGGAAATTTCGTTGAAGATCGGCTATCTTGCGCCGTAGCTGCGGCACTGAAGGAGAACTACTCATGCGAGGCAAGACTGTTCCCATCGGATTGATGGCGACCCTGGCCATCTTTGCTGCGATTCTGTTTGTGACCAGCACCGGGGCGGCTGCCGAAGAGAAGGTGCTGCATAGCTTCAACTCTAACGGCACGGACGGGATCCATCCCCAAGCCCTGCTGATCTTCGATGCCGCCGGCAACCTCTACGGCACCACCTCCCAAGGCGGCAGTTCCAGCGCCGGAATGGTATTCGAGTTGACGCCCGCAGGGGGTGGAACTTGGACGGAGAAGGTGCTGTATAGCTTCCACGGGGGTGCGGATGGGAGTTCTCCCCGAGCTGGCCTGATCTTCGATGCCGCTGGCAATCTCTACGGCACCACCTACAACGGCGGCACCAACTTCGCAGGGACGGTGTTCGAGTTGACGCCCGCAGGGGGCGGAACCTGGACGGAGAAGGTGCTGTTGAGCTTCGGCAACGACGTGGACGGCTCCAATCCCCAAGGCGAGCTGATCTTCGATGGTGCCGGCAATCTCTATGCCACCACCAAAAACGGCGGCGGCCCTAACGACGCTGGGACAGTGTTCGAGTTGACGCCCGCAGGTGGCGGGACCTGGACGGAGAAGGTTCTGTATAGTTTCAGCGGCGGTGCGGACGGGTCTGATCCCTTCGGCGGGCTGATCTTCGATGCAGCCGGCAATCTCTACGGCACAACCTACCAAGGTGGCAGTTCCAGGGTCGGAACGGCGTTCGAGTTGACGCCCGCAGCGGGCGGAACCTGGACGGAACACGTGTTGCATAACTTCGGCACCGGCACGGACGGGTCCGGTCCCCAGGCCGGGCTGACCTTTGATGGCGCCGGCAATCTCTACGGCACCACCAACGGCGGCGGCACTTACAACCACGGTACCGTGTTCGAGTTGATGCCCGCAGGAGGTGGGAACTGGACGGAGAGCGTGGCGCATAGTTTCGGTAACGGCACGGACGGGGCTGCACCCGCAGCCGGCCTGCTCCTCGATGGCGCCGGCAATCTCTACGGCACCACCTACTCTGGCGGCAGCTATGGCGGGGGGACGGTATTTCGATTGAACGCCCAGGGATTGGTCTTGCTGCACAGCTTTAGCGGCACGGACGGAGCCAATCCCGTCGCCGGCCTGGTTCTCGATGCCGCCGGCAATCTCTATGGCACCACCTACTCCGGCGGAGATTTTGTCAGTTACGGAACGGTGTTCGAGATCACAGGTGCGCCTCCTGTCCCTTATCAATTCGTCACCGTTACTCCCTGCCGGCTGGTGGATACGCGGCCGGACCACGGTGGCAGCGGGCCGATTCAGGGCGGCACCTTCCAAACCTTTCCCATTCCGCAAGAGGGGGGCTGCAACATTCCGGCAACCGCAGCGGCCTACTCGCTCAATGTCTCGGTTGTGCCCCAGGGTGGTTTGGGTTACTTAACCATGTGGCCCGCGGGCGTGACCCTGCGACCTTTAGTTTCTACCCTGAATTCCCTCGATGGCCGCATCAAGGCCAGCGCAGCGATTGTGCCGGCGGGCACCAACGGAGCCGTCAATATTTACGTCACCAACACGACCAATGTCATCCTCGACATCAACGGCTACTTCGCGGCGGTATCGGATTCCACGCTGGCTTTCTATCCGCTGACCCCATGTCGGGTCGCCGACACGCGTCACAGTACCTATCCCCCTGGCTTGGGACCGCCGTACCTGCCGGGCAACCAGCAGCGCGACTTCCCCATACTCAATGCTACGAGTTGCAACATTCCGTCCAGCGCAACCGCGTACTCGCTGAACGTCTCGGTCGTGCCCCATGGTCCGCTGGGTTATATGACGGTGTGGCCTACGGGTGAAAATCGGCCTACAGTTTCGACTTTGAACGACATCCCTGGAACCATCATCGCCAATGCCGCGATTGTGCCTGCCGGTACTGCTGGTAAAGTTTCGGTTTATCCCAGCAACGACACCGACTTGATCATTGACATCAACGGCTACTTCGCGCTCGCCGGGACGGGCGGGCTGTCGCTCTATACGGTGGCGCCTTGCCGAGTCATCGACACGCGCCACGTAGGCAGCGGGCAGCCCTTCAGCGGGACCCTGAATCCTCCAGTGAATGTGGAGGGTAGTGTTTGTGGACCGCCGGCCACGGCGCAGGCGTATGTCTTCGGCGCAGCCGTCGTGCCGACAGGCTCGCTGGGCTATCTGACATTGTGGGCGGACGGCGCCACCCAACCACTGGTTTCGACGCTGAACGCGCTCGATGGATCCATCTCTTCCAACATGGCGATCGTGCCCACCACCAACGGAAAGGTCGATGCTTATGCGTCGGGGCTCACCCAACTGATCCTCGACATCTCCGGCTACTTCGCGCCATAAATCGGCGCGGAGTCCAGGCCATCACCCTGAGAGTGCCCCACCCAAGACGGTTTTGCTTGGGTGGGGATTTTTTTGCCTGCCCTGAGCAAAGTCGAGGGGTGGCGATTTTGATTTCACGGTCCGCTTGCGGTGTGTCACCGGGCTCCACGGCAACCACCGGGTAGCCTGCCCTGCGCGAAGCCGAAGGGTGCTTCCTGGCGTGCTGGAGCCGACGAGTCGAAGGACGGCTGCGCGGATTTTCTTCCAATAGGGGTTCTTCTATTGCGCTTGATCGCCTCGCGATAGCGCCCCGCTCAGGAATGACAAACTTTTTCTTCGAGTTTCGCATTCCTGGCATCTTGCGCTCTGCCCCGGGCAGGCGCATCGCAAATGTGGCTCGCAATGTAGTTAAATAGTTTCGAAACTATGCAACTATAAACACCCCCTTACGCGATGACGGGGGCAAACTTCTTTCCCGCCCTGCGGCACAGGTCCTTCACCTCAGCGGCAACTGCGGTCGTCTTGCGATTGTCGAGGTGTCGTATGCTGCAAGCTACGCAATGGAGACTGCACGCATCGCCGAGTTGCTGGGGCCGTTCACCGGCGGGGACACGCCAGCGCCGCAGCTGCTCGTGGCGCTGCAACGGTACCTGGATCTGCTGTTGCATTGGAACGCGCGGGTGAACTTGACGGCCGTCCGCGATCCGGAGACGATCGTAACCCGCCACTTCGGGGAGTCGCTGTTTGCAGCGCGGATTCTGCTTCGCCGAGGCGGCGAGGACACTGCGGTTTCAACGCTGGTGGACGTCGGCTCGGGAGCGGGCTTCCCCGGGGTCCCGATGAAATTGTTCGCGCCCGAGCTTGAGCTCACGCTGATTGAATCGCACAACAAGACGGCTGTTTTTTTGCGAGAGGTAGTGCGGACCTTGGAACTGGACCGCACGGATGTGTTTGCTGGCCGGGCCGAGCAGTGCGCGAAAAGCGCGGACCTGGTGACGCTGCGCGCCGTCGAGCACTTCGAGCGGATCTTGCCGACGGCAGCGAATCTGGTCGCCGAGGGCGGAAGGTTGGGATTGCTCATCGGGGCGAGACAACTTTCAACAGCACGGCAAGTGTTGGGCGAGACATGGCGCTGGCTGGAACCAACGCCGGTGCCGCGGAGCGAGCGGCGTGTCATTCTGCTTGGAGAGCGCAAGAACGAGGCGTAAAAGCCTGGAACACGTTGCGACATGGGGTCGTAAGGTGGTAAATTGTAGGCTAGAAATAACGTATTGCGATGTAAGAGTGGGAAACTATTCCAAATATTTGGAAAAATTGCGATTACATGACACAAGAAAAGCAAAAACTGCCAGTTTCCGCGTTAGCTTGGCCGACTGCCAAGGGTTGTGGGCAAGAACTAGAGAACCATGAAGTGTCGGTCGCCGATTACAACGCAACGGATTCGTTCTTCGCCGCCGTGCTAGCCAGCTGATTGCATTCGCAATTGTTCCACGTGGAACAATTGCAACCAGCAACTGAGAGTTCGGGAACAGCGGCACAGTTGCCGGGTCAAAATTGTTCCACGTGGAACATTTTGCCCCCTTCCAGTTACCCACAGACCCACAGCCCATCTACCGCCAGCTTAATCAGCACCTTCCGCCGTCCCTTCCGAGTCTTGCACAGCTTTTCCAACGAAAACTTCCCCTGCGTGGCCGTACGTCATTGCCGACTCCCCGCCCCACGTTCTAAGCTTGGACTTCACCCTGCCACGCCATGGGACGCACGATCGCAGTCACCAACCAGAAGGGCGGAGTCGGCAAGACCACGACCGCCATCAACCTCGCGGCATCGTTCGCCTCGCTCGGCGCCCGCACGCTGCTGGTCGACTGCGACCCTCAGTCCAACGCCTCCAGCGGCCTCGGATTCCTCCGCGACCCCGATCGCCACAGCACCTACCAGGTCATCATGGGCGAGGTCCCAGCCGACCAGGCGACGCTCCCCACCGAGCTCGAGCACCTCCGCGTGCTCCCCGCGCACAAGAACCTGCTTGGCGCCAACATCGAACTGGTGCCCCTCGAGCTTCGCGAGTACCGCCTGCGCAACGCCCTCCAACCCCTGCGCGAGCAGTTCCAGTTCATCGTGATCGACTGCCCCCCGGCGCTCGACCTGCTCACCCTCAACGCCCTGGTCGCCGCCGACACCGTACTCATTCCCATGCAGGCCGAGTACTTCGCCCTCGAAGGCGTCACCGAGTTGCTCGACACCATCGACCGCATCCGCGTCGACCTCAACCCCAACCTGGCGGTCGAAGGCGTGGTGCTCACCATGTTCGACGAGCGCACCAACCTGGCGCAGTCGGTCGCCTCCGAGCTGCGCGGCTTCTTTGGCGACCTCATGTGCGAGACCGCAATCCCGCGCAACATTCGACTGGCCGAGGCGCCCAGCCACGGCAAGCCCGCGCTGCTGTACGATCCTCACGCCCGCGGCGCCGAGGCCTACCTCCAGCTGGCGCAGGAGATCATGCAGCGTGTCGCCAATCCCCGCAAGCCGCCGCAAGAACCCGCCCAGCCCAGCGACTAGCGCCACTAGCGGTTGCGGGACAGTATCCTACATTGTGGGATATACCACATTGTGGGACAACGAGTGAGCATGGATTCGCGGAACTGGGACTCGCCCCATAAATCGTTTGGGCTGTATCAGGGCACGACTTTAGTCATGCCGACTGAACTCCTTATTTTGTCACTTCCGAGGGGCGAACCGGTGGCTTCCAACGAGCGCCGTTTTTGCGCTTGTTGGCATGAAGTTCAGCACACTCTAGGAATCTGCGATTTTTTTTCAGCGTGACACTTTTTCTGCAGCGCCGTGAAGCCGTGCCCTAATACAAAACGGTTTGTGAGATGGGTTCCAACAGAATGGCATTTCGCCCCGGCCTCCAGAGTTGCCCAGACACCAGCCCGCAGGGCGGCACAAACATAGCCCAGGACATAAGTCCTGGGTAGCGTTCGTAACAAACCCGAGTCCCTTCGCGTACAGCACAGCCTCCATCCAGCCCGCAGGGGCGGCACAACCATAGCCCAGGACGTGAGTCCTGGGTAAGCGTTCGTAACAAACCCGAGTCCCTTCGCGTAAAGCACAGCCTCCATCCAGCCCGCAGGGCGGCACAACCATAGCCCAGGACGTGAGTCCTGGGTAAGCGTTCATACGGAACCCGGAGTCCCGCAGGGACGGCACCAGACAACCCACGCCGCAGGTTGCCCCACTCATTCGTGATTTTCGAATGAGTGGGAGTAGATAAGGCGACTTGGTGAAACCGAAGAGTCGATTCGGGTACGTTATGTCTCCCACACATTCCGACCGCGGGAATGTGCGGGGCACCCGGCAAGTGGAGAGGCTCAGCCTCTTCTTGCCTCAGTTCTCAAATCGCGATTGGGACAAGTGCACTCTATTCCAAAACTCTTCTAAAAGCTGCGGACGCGCCAAGAGCTACAACCGCCGGGTCAAATACTTGATAGCTGATGCCACTGGTGCATTGGCAGCATTGCTCGCAGCATTGGTTGGCGCAGCATTGGTTGGTACACTCACAGTCCGTGGCAACGTTTCTTCCGCCCGCGATCCCACTGCCTATAACGGTCCGGAAGCCCGCAATCTGCGCTGCGCTCACTAACGTCTTTTGTATGATCTTGGCGTCTTGTTTGACTCTAATTTCCGAGATATCGTCATCGTCCCCCTTTAATCGCCTGACGCTGGTAATGCCGTCATTCGGAATGGTGTAGAGCGCTGCATTGGTCTTTGCAACCGTAAACTGCTCACTCCGCTCAATTACCTTGGCGAAAAGAATTACCGACTCAGACATCTCTTTCAGCAGCGTGTAATCGTTGCTTACGTTCCCAGCTTTAGCCATGGCACATTTCCTTTGTTTGATCTCTGGCCTGAACACAATCTGCACCCCGTCCGGGTACCGACTGCATAAACCCCAGGTTAGCCCAACCGAAGGGAGAACCTGGGGCACCGGGGCCGAGCAGCGGGCTCAGCCTCTTTTTGCTTCAGTTGTCAAATCGTAATTGGAACAAGTGCGCTCTATCTCAATGCTCTTCTAAAAGCTCCAGACGCGCCAATCGCTACAATTCCTGGGTCAATCATACTGGCGCACTGCGTGCAGCATTGTTCGCAGCACTGGGTGCAGCATTGGGTACAGCACTGCGTGCAACACTGCGTGCAGCATTGGGTGCAAAGCTGTGACCCGCCCACAGGCTGGGTAACTACATTCCGGACGCCGGCAATTTGAGCTGCGCTTACCAGCGTCTTTTGTACGATCTTGGCGTCTTGTTTCACCCTGATTTCCGAAAGATCTTCGTCCTCCCCCTTTAGCCGGTTGACGCTGATTATGCCGTCATTCGGAATGGTATAGAGCGCTGCAGCAGTTTTCACAACCGTAAACTGCGCGCCGCGCTCAATCACCTTGGCCAAAAGGATTACCGACTCGGACATCTCATTCAGTATGGTGTAGTCATCACTTACGTTCTTATTTGTAGTCATGGCAAGGTTTCCTTTGAAGGTATTTCCGAGTTTTGGGCTGCTGCTACAGCCCACTGTTGGGATGAAGTGTGTCGTTTTGAATAATTTTCCTACCTAAGAAACGCACGTATCGCGGGACAAAGTACTTATAAAATCTGCAGAACGGGGATTTGGAGAAAGGCGCCCCGTTGATTCTCATGTTTGTGATTGGACAACCGCCCACACAAACTGGATACCACTGACAAGTTACACAATCCTCCCCATCCGTTTGGTGCCTGGTTGCCGGGGAGTAGGGGAAGGCATGGTTACACGCCGATAGTAAATCGTCCTCCATTGGGACGCCCCCTTGGTGGACAGTCATGGGACAAGAAGCAATACAGCCGTCGGTGGTGATTACTACGTGGTCGCGGCCAATGCCGCAGGTGACACCTGAAAAAGCTGGGTAAGCAAACGATAATTCGCACACAGCCAGCGAGTTCGCCAGGTCGATTGGAATTGATGACTCTTCAAGCCTGGTCAAAGCTCGTTCAAAACACTCCTCGAGCTGGCTGCAATAATCATCGTACCTCTTCATCTCGATGGGGGAGTAATTCCATGTGCAATCCGGATTACGGACTACGCTAATTCTAGTCGTCAGACGAAGACCAAAAATCCACTCAAGCAATTCTGGAAGCGTACTAAGGGTCTCCGGCCCAATTGTGGTCATGATGTGGGGGTGTATATCCCTATCCTGCAGCCTGTGAATGTTCTCCTCTATCACCTTCCATGAGCCACGGTTCGTCCCTTTGAACTTGCGATGTATATCGTGCGCTTCCCCAAAACCGTCAACAGAAATCCCAATACTTGTCTTGGGACGTTTCAGGAAGTCGATTAGTCTGGGGGACACGGCGGTCCCGTTGCTAAGAACTGAAGTCATGAAATTAACGTCAAGGCCGCTCAATTGCGCAGCCACCTTCTCCTGAGCGCGCTCCATCAAAGGGACGTTCAGCGTCGGCTCACCGCCGGCCAACTTAAGATTCACGCTCGTCAAGCCGCGGTGTTTTACGGTGTAAGCTATGGCGCTCGCGACTCTATCTTGAACGTCTTCCCCCATTGTTTTCCTCTGCTTCTCTTCTACAAAGCAGTAAGAACATGCCAAGTTGCAGTCACCATTCAGGTGAAGCCAAATTGACATCGATGAGGGAGGGGACGTGTTCATTGCGGGGCTATAGGGAAGTTGGACAGGGTTCGGGCGCAGAAACCCGTTCTCTTCGAGAAATGCGATGCTATCCAGTACAGTTTCGAAAGGGAGGTTTAACTTATTGGTGCAGGTTGCAACAACCTGTCCAGCAGTTGCCCCGTCGGCAAAGTGATCGAGAACATTGTGCTGAGTATCATCTACCACAATTGGAAGCCCCACAAAATCCGGGGCGTAAAGCAACCAGCCATCACCAATGCGCTCGTCTAGGATCGTGGAAGCGCGATACAGGCGTGATGATAGGTTGAACTCGAATTCAGTCGGAGTGGTGTTCATGGCGTTGTGGGGAAGCATGGCATCGGTCCAAAATAACTTTCAAACAGATCGGGATTTCGAGCAGAGGCTCGGAACGGGTGAGGGTGCCGCCGGGGATTAGCCACGTTTGCGGAAACAGGCACGTCGGAAGAAGCGTGTGCAGCGCATCCGCCGGATTGTTTGCGTCGGCGTGACATATGAAGTAGAGGTAAAGAGCAAATGTACAAAATTGGAGAGGTCCGGGCTGTGATGTGGGTCACGGAACGGTGGGTTGTGGAGCGGGTGGCCCACCCGCCACCCGCCGCCCGCCCTGTCGCGCATAAACATTTCAGTTACGGTGTGATCTCGAAGACGGTCCCGAAACCGTACGCTCCTCCGGCTGAAGCCGTACCGTAGAGGTTGCCGTTGGCGTCGAACACCACGCTGCTGTACGGAGTTCCGCCATCTGCCCCACCGGTAAAATCGTGCAGCGAACTGTACGCCCAGCCCCCGAACGACGGTGTCAATTTGAACACCGATCCCCAGGGATGGATGTTGTCCCCTGAAGTGGTGCCATACAGATTTCCGGCAGTGTCCCTGGCCAGGCTGCGATCCGATCCTTGCAAGGTGGGCGTAGGAAATTGGTACAGGTTGCTAAGCGCCCAGGTGCCAGTCGACAAGAGCGTCAGCTCGAAGACGGTTCCGCCGCCGCCAGCTCCCCCGGCTTGAGTCGCCCCATAGAGGTGGCCTGACTGATCAAGCACCACGCCGCCCGTGGGTGCTGCTCCATCGATTCCATTCTGGAAGCTGTAGAGCGTGGTCTCCGTCCAGCCTGAACCTGAGGGTTTCAACTGGTACACCGAACCCCAACCATAGAGCCCTCCGGCAGAGGTCGTGCCATACAGGTTGCCGGCCTGGTCGAAGACGGGTCCGCTCAGCGGTGTGGCGCCATCTGGAGTACCCGGGAAACTGTACGGGACCGTCTCCGTCCAGTTACGGCTAATCGATGTTAGCTGGTAGAGAGCGCCCAGGCCGTCTGCTCCTCCATTCCTGGTCGTGCCATACAGGTTACCGGCCCGGTCGAACACCACATCGCCGTTATCGGGATTGTTGCCATCGTAGTTGCCGAATTGATAAAGCACAGTTTCCTGCCACGGGCCGGTGAGTGTCCCGGCTTTGGGTCTTAGACTGAAGGCTATGCCGCACCCATGCAACTCCCGGCATTGCAAGCCGTTGCCCCCGGAGTGGGTGGTGCCATAAAGGGCGCCGTCCGGGCCAATCACGACTCGGGAGCTGGGGTCGCTGCCGTCCTGACTTGTTTCCGTCCATCCCTGAAAGGCGTAAAGCAGGTAGAAATTCCAGGTGGACCCTGCCTGTACCAGGCGATATACCGTGCCAAAGCTCCTTCCCCCACCGACATAAGTCGTGCCATACAGGTTTCCCGCGGCATCGATGGTGACCCCTGCAAGGGGGGTGGCTCCGTCACTTCCGTTGGTGAAGTTGTGCAGGACTTTGTAAGTTTGGGCCTGCGCCACCGTGCTCAGCGCAAGCACGATCGTCATCGCCAGCGCGCCAGACAATTTGGTTATCGCTTGTATCCATCTCATGCGTTCCATACCGCCTCCTTTTGTCGTCCCGAAGTCGCGGCGCCTAAATGGGCCGCCTGCGTTCGAAATCGGGGCGAGTGTGCGATGGAACCGTTCCAAAGGAAATGCACCAGCGGTGATTTGCGGGTCAACTGCGAGTCAATTGTGGGTGATCTGAAGTAAGTGATTGATTCAAAAGTGACTTTGGCGAACACTGGACGGTGCAAGGTGCCCCTCCCGTCCGCGTGCAGCAGGCCCGTCGCACCTAAGTACGCTTGCGCGACGAAGAGCGCGTTAGCGCTGGGTGAAGCTAGTTGCTAATTGCTAATTGCTAATTGCTAACTGCTAACTGCCAGTTGCTAATTGCCCGCCGCTAATCAATAGTTGCTACGTACCCCCATGTCACACCAGCGCAAAGTTCCTGGTCGCGGCCTGGACACCCTGCTTCCGTCACGGCCAGCGCCTCATGCTCCGGCGTCCACCCCAGCGCCAGACCTTCTCCCCGGCGAGTCGATCCAGCACATCCCGCTCAACTGTCTCGACCGCAATCCTTATCAGACGCGCACCGTCTCTTTCGGCGGGCTCGACGACCTGGCCGGCTTCCATCCAGGCGGTTGGCCTGTTGCAGCCCATCGTGGTGCGTCCGGTAGCGGGCGGCCGCTATCAGGTCATGGCCGGCGAGCGCCGCTGGGAGGCGGTGCGCACTCTCCGCCATCAGACCATTGCCGCCGTGGTGCGCCCGGTTTCCAACCAGCAGGCTCTCGAGATGACCATCGTCGAGAACCTGCAGCGCCTGGAAGTGACCTGCATGGAGCAGGCCCGCGGCTACGAGCGGCTGGCGCGCGAGTTCGCCCTCACCCAGGAGCAGATGGCCGAGCGCACCGGCAAGCCGCGCTCCTCGGTGGCCAACTTTCTGCGCCTGCTGACGCTGCCGCCCAGCGTGCAGGCCATGCTCGACCAGGGCCAGCTCAGCTTCGGCCACGCCAAGGCGCTGATGGCGTTGTCTTCGCCTGAAGACATTGAGAACTTGGCCCGTCGCATTGCTACTGGTTGGCTTACGGTTCGCCAGATCGAGAAGGCAGTTGCCAGGCTGGCCCACGCTCGCACAAGGGCCGAGAAGATCCACCTGTTGTACCCAAACCTCAGGCAAGGCGAGCACCAGTTGCAACGGAGACTGGGCGTACCCGTCACCGTCACCTACCGCAACCGCAAAGGCAATATCCTGGTCGAGTACTCCTCACCACAGGAATTGGCCCGCATTCTGTTGCTGGTGGCCGGCCGCGTCCTTGAAGTTCGCTGCATATTCTGGGACTTGTATCAGGGCACGGCTTCAGCAGTGCCGAAGTGCTGGTCAAGAAAACATGGCCTTTAGGCCCTGAGGCGACACTCAAAGCCGCGGCAAATTCGTAAACGAATTTCTAACTCACCACCTAGTTGCTGATTGCAACCCAAACGGCAGCGCCTACAGGTGCGCCCCTTCAAACCTCCGCGCTTGACGGAGACTGCGCCGAAGGGATTAACTATGGGGCAACGCGCCGCTGCGTGGGAAGCGACGAGGGCTGGTGACTGACAACCTGATAGCCTCTGATGCATTCGAGCGATTACGGCAGATGACAGCCTCCCGGCCGGCGGAGCTGGTGGAGCTGTGCCGCGACTTTTTGACCGAGGCCCGGTGACACTTGCACAGTTGCGCAATACATTTACACTGAAACAATCTGAAGAGCTGCGCAACCGGGCCCACTATCTGAAGGGCAGCAGCATGGTGATGGGAGCGGCCGGCGTCACCCGCTGTTGCGCCAGCCTGGAAGCGATGGGGAAAACGGGAAACGTAAGTGGGGCCGAACCAGTTCTGGATGAGCTTGCTGCCGCGCTGAAAGCGGTGGAGCAGGAATACGCGAAGATACTCGGTCCGGAAGTGCTTCCGGCCAAGGGACCGGCGGCGTAGGAGATCGTCTGCGCACACTATGACGAAGGCGGCTGTAACTCCCATCAAGATCCTGATTGCCGACGACCATCCGGTGGTGCGCATCGGTCTGCGCAACATGCTGCAGGCCGACAACCAAATGCGGATCGTGGCCGAAGCCAAGGACGGCGCCGAGGCGCTCGACATGGTGCGCACTCATCGGCCCGACATCCTGCTGCTCGACCTGGCCATGCCCAAGATGCCGGGCATGGACGCACTACGCGAACTCACCAACGAGACCACTCCCACCCGCACCATCGTCTTGACCGGACTCGCGGACAAGCGGCAGATCCTGGAGGCGCTGCAACTCGGCGCCCGCGGTGTAGTCCTGAAAGACGCCGTCGGAGAACATCTTTCCGCCTGTATTCGCGCCGTCATGCAGGGCCAGTACTGGCTGGAGGGACGTCCGGTGCAGAACCTGGTGCAGGTGCTGCACGATCTGGCGGCGCAAACCGCCCCGCCCTCGCGCAAAACCTTCGGCCTCACCGCCCGCGAGCTTGAGGTGGTCACTCTGATCACCGAGGGTTCCACCAACAAGCACATCGCGGTGAGCTTCGGCATCAGCGAGGAAACCGTGAAGCGCCACCTGACCAACATCTTCAACAAGCTGGGAGTTGGCAACCGCCTGGAGCTGGCACTGTTTGCGCTGAACCATAATCTGCTGCCGCCGACAGAGGTGTCGAGCTAGCCAAACAGTTGCGTAGTTGCGCAACTGTCAAACTAAAGGCTTTCTGCCTTCCCCGGTAGATATACAACGCACTCAAACCGCGCCCTGGTCCCACTTTCGGCCCATTTACTCTTCCGCTTCACTACACCGCAAAGGTACTTCCCCAGTTGTCCGGCGGCAGCTAGGGTTACATCAGAGACCTATATGGACAACGGCCACAAGTGGGGGCTGGAGCTGAGTTCCGTGCCTCTGCAGGAAGCGGTGTTATGCGCCGACTGCGAGATCATCAGCAACAGCGCCGGTGACGCCTGCCAGATTTGCGGCAGCCATTCGCTGCTGAGCCTGGGACGCCTGCTGGGCGGCTGCATCGATGGCGAGCGGGCCGCACTGGTGGAGTACGATCAACCTCCTGCTCACAGTGGATTCACCGTGCTGGTTAACCCCGGCGCCGCCGAGATTCTGCAACAAAGCCGAAGAAGGAAGGTCAGGGGCTAGTGGCTAGGGGCTAGGGGCTAGGGGTTAGTGGCTAGGGGCTAGGGGTTAGTGGCTAGGAGCTAGGGATTAGTGGTTAGTGGCTCATCCTACTTTTCTGTTTGTCATCCTGACAAACCGCGAATTGCTTCCCAAAAATTGTCATTATGAGCGAAGCGAGGAATCTGCTGCTACTAACTACTAACTACTAACCACTAGTGTCCGGTTAAGGATTCATTCGTTTTGTGTAAATCGATGGTGTACCGCAAGTTAAGCAGGTTGAGTCTCGTGATCGATTTGAACTGCAAAAGAGCAAACCGTTGGCCTGTGCCGTCACAATGGCGGCACCATGAACAGCGGACAATCTCTGTTTGCGCAGTTGACGGAGCATTTGCCCCGCCACGAGTTTCGCCAATGTGTCGAGCGCTATGCTGGCAACTACCGGGTGCGAAGTTTCTCCTGTTGGGACCATTTTCTCTGCATGGCCTTTGCCCAGTTGACCTTCCGCGAGAGCCTGCGCGACATCGTGGCTTGCCTGCGCTCGCAAGAACGTCGGCTGTACCACTTGGGGATTCGCGGCACGGTCTCGCGCAGCACCCTGGCCGATGCCAACGAAGCGCGCGACTGGCGAATCTATGCGGATTTCGCCCACATCCTCATCGGGCAAGCGCGGGCGCTCTATGTTCACGAGGAACTGGGACTGGATTTGGCCAACACCGTGTACGCGCTGGATTCGACCATCATCGATGTGTGCATGACCCTGTTTCCCTGGGCGCGCTACAAAAGCACCCAGAACGCCCTGAAACTGCATACCCTGCTCGACCTGCGCGGCTCCATTCCTACCTTTGTGCGGGTGACCGCTGCCCAGATCCACGATGTGAACATTCTCGATCTGCTCACTCCCGAAGCGGGCGCGTTTTACGTCATGGATCGCGGATATCTGGATTTCGAACGGCTCTATCGCTGGAGCTTGCAGGGGGCGTTCTTTGTTACCCGGGCACGCAAGAACTTCCGCTTCCGTCGGCTGCTTTCGCATCCCGTGGACAAGAGCAGCGGGGTGCAGTGCGATCAAACCATCTCCCTGGTGTGGTTCTACACCCGCAAGGGCTATCCCGCCCGGCTGCGCCGCATCCGTTACTGGGATGCCCAGCATGGCAAGCGGCTTGTCTTTCTGACCAACCATTTCACTTTGCCAGCCCTGACCATCACCGAACTGTACCGGCGACGCTGGCAAATCGAGTTGTTCTTCAAATGGATCAAACAGCATCTGCGAATCAAAGCTTTCTACGGCACCTCGGAAAATGCCGTCAAAACGCAAATCTGGATTGCGGTGTGCAGTTACCTGCTGGTCGCCATCGTCCGCAAGCGCCTCAATCTGCCCGTCAGCCTGTACACCATGCTGCAAATCTTGAGCGTGTCGTTGTTCGAGAAGATGCCCATAAATCAAGCTTTTTTGCTCAACAACTCGGTTCTCGAAGGAGACGAAAATCCTAACCAGTTGCGGTTATTGGACTTTTAACCGGACACCACTAACCACTAACCACTGACCACTGACCACTAGCCCCTGTTCTGTCATCCTGAGCGAGGAGGTCGCCGTGACGACCGACGACTCGAAGGACCCCTATAGCTGCCAGAAATCATAGCGCAGCCGCATGGCCCAATCTTCCACCGAAATTACCATCCGCCGGGCCGCGAACCACATCACACACCAGTAACGATTTCTTCCCTGCGAGGTCCCATGGATCACGACAAACTCCTGCGTCAACAACTGGCCAAACTGATTGACTGGAACGAAGCCCACGCGGACTTGCAGGCGACGGTGAAGGACTTCCCGGCGAAGCTGCGCGGTCAGGTGCCCGATGGACTGCCGCATTCGGCATGGCAACTGCTCGAACACATACGCCTCGCGTTGTGGGACATCCTGGAGTTCAGCCGCGACGCCAAGCACAAGTCGCCAAAATGGCCCGAGGGCTACTGGCCGAAGAGCGCTGCCCCGCCCGAGCGACAAGGCGTGGGACGAGAGCGTGAAGGCCATCCTGAAGGTGCAGGAGGAGTTCCGCAAACTGGTCAAGGACCCATCAACTGATCTGTTCAAGCCGTTGCCTCATGGCGACGGCCAGACGCTGCTGCGCGAGGTGCTGCTGGCCGCCGACCACGGCGCCTATCATCTGGGACAGTTGGTGCTGGTGCGCAGGGCGCTGGGGGCGTGGAAAGAGTAGCTGCGCGGCGGCGGGTGCCCCACTCATTCGCGCTTTTCGAATGAGTGGGATCTTCTAAATCAGCCTGCTGCTGAAAGCTGACAGCTAAATCAACGACAGCGCATCCACATCCACCACCACATTATTGCGCGGAATCTTCTGCGTGTCCGCGTATGCCAGCATGGAACGCAATGCGGCATTCATGCGCTCGCGGCTGGCCGACTTCAACAGGAAGTGATAGCGGTACTCGGTCTTCAGCCGCACGATCACCGCGGCTGCCGGCCCCATGACGCGTATGCCAGCCAGCCGGCTCGCCTCAAACCACTTCCCCAGAATGCCCGACCAGGTCAGCGCCTCGTCGAGTTTGCTGCTGCGCACCACCACGTTGCTGACGGCGTTGAACGGCGGGTAATGCATCCAGCTGCGAAAGCGGATTTCTTTCTCGTAGAAGCCGTGGTAATCGTGCGCGGCGGCGAACTGGATGGCGTAGTGGTCGGGAAAAAATGTTTGCAGCACAACTTTGCCGGGAGTGTCGCCTCGCCCGGCGCGTCCCGCAACCTGAGTGAGCAACTGGAAGGTGCGCTCGGCAGCACGGAAGTCGGGAAAACTGAGCGCCGCATCGGAGCCGACGACGCCCACCAGCGTGACGTTGGCGACGTCGTGACCCTTGGCGATCATCTGCGTGCCCACCAGCAGATCGATGTCGCCGGCCTGCAGCGCGCTCAACATGCGCTCGAAGTCGTCGCGGCCATGTACCGTGTCGCGATCGAGCCTCGCGATGCGCGCCTGCGGAAACATGCCGTGCAGGATGTGCTCCAGCTTCTCCGAGCCGGTGCCCAGATATTGCACAAATTCGCTGCCGCATTTGGGGCAGGTGCGCGGCGCCGTGCGCGTGTAGCCGCAGTAATGACACAGCAGGCGATGCTCACGCTTGTGGTAGGTCATGGAGATGGCGCAGTTCTTGCACTGCACGCTCTCGCCGCATTCCCGGCAGAGGACGAAGGAGGAGTAGCCGCGCCGGTTCAGCAGCACCATCACCTGCTCGTGGCGCGACAGCCGTTCGCCAATCTCTTCCACCAGTTTGGCCGAGAGCGGTTCGTCTTTGCGGGTACGCTGGAATTCCTCGCGCATGTCGAGGACCTGGACCTCGGGCAGCGGCCGCTTCTCGATGCGCTCGGGCAATTCCAGCAAACGGTACTTGCCGTTGACGGCGTTGTAGTAAGTCTCCAGCGAAGGCGTGGCCGAACCCAGCACCACGGCGGCGTTGCACATCTTGGCGCGCATCACGGCCACGTCGCGGGCGTGGTAGCGGGGCATTTCTTCCTGCTTGTAGGAGTGGTCATGTTCCTCATCCACCACGATGAGCGCCAGGTCGGGCACTGGGGCAAAAATGGCGGAGCGTGTGCCTACCACAATGTGGGAGTCGCCATTGCGGATGTGTTTCCACTGCTCGGCCCGCTCATCGTCACTGAGGCCGGAGTGGAGGATGGCGACCTCGTCGCCGAAAATCTGGTGCAGGTCGGCAGCAACGGCGGGGGTGAGTCCGATTTCGGGGACCAGCAGAATGGCGGAGCGTCCCTTGGCCAGCACCGCTTGCATCGCCGACAGGTACACGGCGGTCTTGCCCGAGCCGGTAATGCCATGCAGCAGCATGGGCAGGAACTGCCGCTCCTCGGTGGAAGTGATGATGGTGTTGAGCGCCGCTTTCTGCGCCGGCGTAAACAGGAACTCCAGCTTGCGCGGCTTCATGCCCGACATGCGAAAGGCGGCGGCTTCCTGGCTGAGCGCAACCATGCCACGCTTCACCAGGGTTTGCAGTGTAGTGCGCGGGACCTCCAATTCACGAACCGCTTCCACCGGTGCGCGCTGGTTTTCCTGGATGCGCAGGTACGACACAATCTTTTGCTGGTTGGCGTTGAGTTTGCCGGTGACATCTTTCAAAGTGGCGATCGGAACGGTGCGGGTGGCATCGCGGACATCGCTGAGGTCGTCGCGGGCGATCCACTTCTTGCGCAGCATGGCTTGCAGCACGGCGCGCGATGCTCCGCTGGCTGAACGAAGCGCCGCTTCGCGCACCACTTCGCCATCGGCGAGGCGGTTTAATGCGGCGTATTCCAGCATCTGGTGCTGTGGTTCCTTCTGCGAGCGCAACGAGGAGCCGATAGTGGATGCAGCATGAAGTGCAGCAATTCCCTTGTCGGTAATGTGGTAGCCGACGACGCGCCGGAACTCCGCCGACAGCGGCAGCATGGTGCGAAACACTTCGCCGATGGGTGCAATGTAATACTGGGCGATCCAGCGGCCCAGTTGCATGAGTTCAGGAGTGAGAGCAGGAGCCGAATCGAGCACCTGGCTGACGCGCCGGGTCTGGAATTTCGGTTCGCGGTCGTGCAGTTCGGTGACGATGCCGCACAGCCGCTTTTCGCGGAAGGGCACAATGACGCGGCCGCCGACGCAGGGCTCGGTGTCGGCAATCCGATAGGTGAAGGTGGCGTCGAGCGGAACCGGCACGGCCACGTCACAGAACTGAGGCATGGGATTTTAGAAAGTCAACCTTTGACAACAATTTTCGGGTGGTCACTTATTTTAGGACGAATCGTAAGCCGAGCTGGCGCATAATCGGACGGATGGGTAACAATCCAAAAGACACGGACAAGTCCTCAACCGCTGTGGATAATCAACCCGAGGCAGTCGCAACCGACTCGGGTGGCCCATCTGGACCGCACATTCGATGCCCACTGTGCGGATGGCGGCCCGGCCCGCGTGACCGCTGGATGTGCAAGTGCGGCCATGTATGGAACACCTTTGACACGGGAGGTGTTTGCCCAAACTGCATTTATCGCTGGACCGTGACCCAGTGCTTATCATGCCATAAATTGTCCCCGCACTCGGAGTGGTATGAGCACTAGCTATTGACACCGGCAGTGCGCCTCTTACCGCCACCCACTCAGCCGTGCGGCCCGTCATCCCCTTCTGAAGCCCGTTGCGGCGGCTGCAGCCCCAGGTGGCGCATCACCATCTGCAAATCTTTCCAGGCTTCCTTCTTCTGGCGTGGATCGCGCAACAGAAAGGCCGGATGGTAAGTGACCGCCAGCTTGCATTGCAATGGACCATCGGATCCAGCGGCGATGCCCGGCGGCGAGAAATCATAGAACCGGCCACGCATTGACGCCATCGAGTCGTTGACGCTCAGCAGGTTCTTGGCCGCAGTCGCGCCCAGCGCCACGATGACCTTCGGCCGGATGACGCTAATCTGCCGCATCAGGAACGGCGAACAGGTTTCACACTCATCGCGCTCGGGCGTGCGGTTGCCCGGGGGGCGGCATTTCACGATGTTGGCGATGTACACCTGCTCGCGCTTGAGGCCCATGGCGGCGATCATGTTGTTGAGCAGTTGACCGGCGCGACCGACGAACGGCAAGCCCTGCGCATCTTCGTCGGCGCCCGGGCCTTCGCCAATGAACATCAGCTCGGCGTGTGGATCGCCGGTGCCGAAGACAATCTGCTTGCGTCCCAGCTTCGCCAGCTTGCAGCGCTGGCAGTCGGGGCCGATGTCGTCGGCGATGACTTGCAAAAGCGCAGCGCGATCGAGGTTGCCGTCGGCTGTTGCGACAAAAGCAGTTTCATCAACCGCTTCGAGGGCGGCCTCGACTCTGGCAGCTTCTTCGGAGGTGATCTCGAGTAGCTCCCTCACGGCGGTCGCGGCGATAGAGCGGACCAACCCCCAGTTCGCGATAGAAGTTGAGGCGCTCGCGCAGTGCGGATTTGGTATTGGCGTCGAGAGTCATGTGATGGAGTTGATGGTGCGATTCTACGGCACCGCTGAACGAGTCGCAAAGGAAGGACTTTCCGCGGCAGTGGGCTACTTTGAATCCGGCTTTTTCCGAAGCAACGATATCATCAGCATACCGAACAGTGCCCAGCAGATAATCCCCAGCCACCAAGGGCTAAAGGGAATCGGAAGAAGAAACAGAAGTATGAGCAGCCAAAGGCGCCATCCCGACGGCATGTTGCTATCTGTTTTTGCAGGGAATTCCATTTTCAATTCACTTACGCTGCTCTTTTCGCCCGCGCTCAGGGCAGTCGGAGGATCCGCTCTACCCCGTTGATGCCGGCACAGGCGCGCCCTGCTGCTGGCGGATGCGCAGGGCGGCCTCGAGAATTTTCTGCGCAATCTCCAGTTTGCCGGCCTCAGGCACGGCAGATGATGTCTGTCGATGTAACGATGGTCACTTCGTTGCGGTCGCTGTCGAAGCCGATATCTTTGCGGCTGACGTCGTTCACCACAATGGCGTCCACCCGTTTGTTGGTCAGCTTGGCGCGCGCGTTCTCCAACAGGTCCTCAGTTTCGGCGGCGAAGCCGATGAGCACGGGAGAGCGCTTGCCGGTGGCGTGGCGCAGGCTGCCGAGGTCGGCAAGGATGTCGGCATTGGGTTCGAGTTGCAGCTGCAACGCAGCTTTGCGCTTGATTTTCTCCGGCGAAACATTCTTGACGTGGTAGTCGGCGACCGCGGCGGCCATGATGATGAAGCTGGCTTGCTCCCAGCGGTCGAGCACCGCGGTGCGCATTTGTTGCGCCGTCTGAACGAAGATGGTTTCCGCCGCCGAGGGCGGTTGCAACGCAGTCGGCCCACTCACCAGGACGACCTTCGCTCCCCGCCGCAGCGCAGCTTCGGCGAGCGCGTATCCCATTCTGCCACTGGAACGGTTGCCCAGATAACGCACCGGATCGATGGGCTCGTGAGTGGGGCCGGCGGTGACGAGCACAGTCTCACCCGCCAGGTCTTGCGCGACCCCAAGGCGCTCCAGGGTGACCGCGACAATTTGCTCCGGCTCCGCCAGACGCCCGGCGCCGATCATGCCGCAGGCCAGATAACCACTGTCTGGGGCGACGATGGTTACACCGCGATGGCGCAGGATTTCCAGATTCGCCCGGGTGGCCGGATGCTCCCACATGTTGACGTTCATGGCGGGGGCAACGATGACCGGGGCGGTGGTCGCCAGATAAAGAGTGCTGAGGAAATCGTTGGCGATGCCCTGCGCGAATTTGGCGATGGTATCGGCGGTAGCGGGAGCGACCAGCAGCGCGTCGATGGATTGGGCGACCGAAATGTGTTCGACGGCGGAGTCGAGGTTGGGCTGGTCGGCTGCGGAGCCGAACATGCTGGTTATGACTTTCTCGCCGGAGAGGGCGGCAAAGGTGAGCGGGCGCACGAACTCCTGGGCGGCAGCCGTCATGACGACCTGAACGCGCAGGCCGCGGTCCTGTAACAGCCGAACGATTTCGGCGGCCTTGTAGGCTGCGATGCCGCCGCTGACACCGAGTGCGATTTTCATGTGTGTGCCTGACTAGCTGATGCCGCCGTGGCATTTCGCGATTCGCAGGAGTGCCGTCCCCGGAAACGCTGCCCCCAAACCCTAGTCGTCGCCATCGCCAGCGGCGTGGTCTGGGGCCTCGCTGGGCGACACCAGCGGCGTTTTTGCGACCGGAGGAATCTCCCATTTCACTTTGCCGGCCTGGAGTTCTTCTTCGGCGATGCGGCAGGGCTTGCGGGAGTGCGCCTCTACCACAGGACGCGAACCATTCTGCAACTGCCGCGCGCGACGCGCAGCCACCAAAACATAGCGGTAATTGCTGTCGAACCCTTCAACCAGTTTCATAGCTCACTCCGTGACGATGGGCAAACGGGAAAGATCGAACGTTGCCAGAATGGTCTGGACCTGCTGGAGCATCTGAGTACGCAGAGCGCTGTGAGCAACGGCCAGCATTGCCTCATCCTTTGCGGCCACGGCGGCCGCCGAACGCTTCAGCCGCTCAGCCTCCACAATCGACTTGAGAACGTCAATCGACTGCTCCAGCCGATCGTTGACCAAAATATAGTCGTACTGGGAGAAATTCTCAATCTCGCGGGAAGCGGTCTGCAAGCGGCGCTGAATAATGGCTTCGGTATTGAAGGGACGCGCGCTATCGCCCAGAAGCTTGCGCTGCAGATCGTCGTCGGCCTCGGCGCGACGGCGCAAACGGCGTTCCAGCTCTTCGCGCGAGGGCGGCAGAATGAAGATACTCACCGCCTCGGGCACTCTCTGCTTGACCTGGGCAGCGCCCTGCACGTCAATATCGAGCAGCAAGTCGTGGCCCCGCGCCGTAGCTTCGCGCAGGAACCGCTTCGCCGTCCCGTAGTAGTTGCCGAAGACCTCGGCATACTCCAGGAATTCGTCCTCGGCGATCATGCGCTCGAACTCTTCGCGGGAGACGAAGAAATATTCGCGGCCCGACTGCTCGCTGCCGCGGGGCGGCCGGGTGGTATAGCTGATGGAAAATTCCAGATTGGGGACGACGCGGCGAACCTCGTTGGTGAGCGTGGATTTCCCCGAGCCCGACGGGGCCGAGATGATGAAGATGTTGCCGCCGCTCATTCTAAGTTCTGCACCTGTTCGCGCGCCTTTTCGATCTCCGACTTCATGGCCAATCCCAGGCCGGTAATGCGCAACGCTTCGCCCGCCACGCCGGTGGTCTTCGACATCAGGGTGTTGGCTTCGCGGTTCATTTCCTGCAGCAGGAAGTCAAGCTTCTTGCCGACCTCGCCGCCGGCGTCGAGCACCGACAGGAAATGCTGGATGTGATTCTTCATGCGCACGATCTCTTCCTGAATGTCGCTACGCTCGGCAAGCATGGCCGCCTCTTGCAGGATGCGGTCAGGATCGGCATGTGCGCCCAGCAACTCCTGCATGCGCCCGTGCACCTTCTCATGGTAGGCCTTCAGCACCTTACCGCGCAGTGAGTCCACTTCATGGGTGGCCGAGGACAGTTGCTTCATGCGCTCGCGCAACTCGACGGCCGCGCCCCGGCCCTCCTCCTCGCGCATCAGGTTCAGCCGCTCGATGCATTGCTCCAGCGCCGCGGTCACCTGCTTCTCCATCGCGGCCATGGCGTCGCCGTTGTCGGCGGCATTCAACGCGCCCGGCATTTTGAGCACCGCGTTCAGGTCGGGCTCGGCACTCACACCAAACTCCTCCGCAACTTCGCGGAAGGTGCGAAGGTATCCGCCCACCAGGTCGCGGTTCACGGAAAACGCCAGCCCACCGCTGCGCTCCAGGCTGAGTGTCACCTCGATGTGGCCGCGGTGCAGGCGGTCCTTCAGCACCCGGCGGACTTTCATCTCGATCGGGTCCATCTCCGCAGGAAGCCGCAGATGCAGATCGAGAAAGCGATGGTTCACCGACTTCAGGCTGAGGGTGAAGGCGAGCTGGTCGTCCGCGTTCATCTTCACTTGCGAGTAGCCAGTCATCGAACGGATGTTCATAGTGGCGCTCATTCCGACCCCGTGGGTGTCTCCACATCGACGAACTGCAAATCATACAACCGGCGATAGGTGCCGGGGTGATCCAGAAGATACTCGTGCGTACCTTCGTCGATGATCATGCCATTTTCCAGCACTAGAATGCGATCGGCGCGGCGCACGGTTGACAGCCGATGCGCAATCACGAAGACGGTGCGGCCGGTAATCAGATTTTGCAGCGCCACCTGCACCAGCGACTCGCTTTCGGCGTCGAGCGCGGAGGTAGCTTCGTCGAGAATAAGGATGGGCGCGTTTTTCAGGATGGCGCGCGCAATCGAAATGCGCTGGCGTTCACCGCCGCTCAGCAGCAAGCCGCGTTCGCCGATCACGGAGTCATAGCCTTGGGGCAGGGCCATGATGAAATCATGGGCCAGCGCAGCCCGGGCCGCCTCTTCCACCGTCTCAGCGGCAACTTCAGGCTGTCCATAGGCAATGTTGTTGCGCACCGTATCGTTGAACAGAATGGTGTCCTGGGTGACGATGGCGATTTGCGAGCGCAACGAGGCGACGGTCAGATCGCGCACGTCGCAGCCGTCGATAAGCAGGCGCCCGCGAGTGACGTCAAAGAAGCGCGGCAGCAGATGCACCAGCGTCGTCTTGCCTGAGCCGCTGGAGCCGACCAGCGCCACTAATTCTCCGGGCGACACTTCCAGGTTGATGTCGTGCAGCACATCGCGATCGTCATTGGCCTGCCCGTAAGTGAAGTACACATGCTCGAAGCGGATGCCTTGATGGAAGGGCGGGAGCGTGATGGCGCCGGGTTTTTCGCGGACTTCGTCCTGGGCATCCAGAAAACTAAAGATTTTCTCTGATGCTCCTAGCGCCTGCTGGAAGTTGTTGTTGAACTGCCCGAACTTGCGCACAGGCTCATACATCTTGAAAACGGCGATGATGAACGCGATGAAGAAACCTTCACTTATATAGCCATGCTTGATGCTGTCGCGGCCCAGCAAGATCAGGAGGGCGATGGCGATGGCGCCGAAGGTGTCCATCATGGGCGAATTGATGGCAAAGGCACTGGTAGAGCGGAGGTTGGCCCGGAAAAGACGGCGGGCCGCCTCGCGAAAGCGGCTCATCTCCCAGGCTTCCATGCAGAAGGCCTTCACCACGCGAATGCCGGTGATGGTTTCTTGCAGCAGATTATTGATTTCGGCCAGCTTGTCCTGACCCTTGCGCGTGGTGCTGCGAACGCGATGTCCAACCCGCTTGGCTGAAGCGATCACGACGGGCACGAAAATCAACAACACCCATGTCAATCGCCGGCCCAGAGCCACTACCACCAGGGCAATAAAGACAAAAGTGAAGAATTGCTGTAGAAACTCAGCCATCACGCTTGACATCGCGAACTGCACGCGTTCCACGTCATTCACGATTGTGGAGACCAAGGTTCCGGTGGAGTACCGCTGGAAAAATCCGACCGAACGCCGCAGCGTGGCACGATGAAGATCGTTGCGCATGTCGGTGACCATGCCGTATCCCGCATAGTTCGCCAAATAGGTGCCACCGTAATCGAGGATTCCCTTAAGCACCGTCGAAATAATCAGCGCGAATGCGACTACCGACCACACGTTATGCAGCTGGTCGGGAACAAACGAGCGCAGATCCAGGCGATGGCCAAACAGTGGAATGGGCAGCAATGGAAGCGCTCGCGCTTGCGAAGCTGGATTCAAAACCTGGTCGAGAACCGGCCCGATCAGCAGCAGGCGGAAGGCGTCGAGCAGCCCGACCAGCGCCATGGACACCACCGCCGCCAGCATGTGAAGCCAATACGGTTTGAAGTAGCGAAGAAGGCGGCTCAGTTGACGCATAGTTCCCGCAGGTTCGACAGCTGACTTGGCCCGCGAAGAGGCGGGCGTCGGGGAAATCGGGGTGCAACAGTTGATTCTACTGGAATTTGTTGTCAGTAGTCAGTAGTCAGTAGCCAGTAGTCAGTAGTCAGTAGCGCGGAGTGCATCTGTCCCTCAACGCGGCGCAAGTGCGGTCTAAGTCCTGGGGGGAGGAATTACCGCTACTTTCCGCGGCTGTACACAACCTTCAGCTTGTCGGCTTCCAGGATGCGCACGACCTGGTTGCGGGCGTGCACCGCCCAGGGTCCAGCGCTGTCGAGCTTCAGGTAAGTCTGCCAGTGGGGAAGCGCCTGGCGTGGCTGGTTCAGGCGTTCGTAGGCGAGCGCCAGGTTGTAGTGAGCATCGGCGTAGGTGGGAGCCAGTCGAATCGCAGTGGTGTACGCCGCAACCGCATCCGGGATACGGCCGGTCTCGTCCAGAACATTGCCCAGATCGAAGTAAGCCAGTGCATAACGCGGATCGGCCTGGACGGCCTCGCGATAATGTTTTTCCGCCGAGACAAAATCCTGCCGGTTGTAATACAGCGTGCCCAGATTGATATGGGCCGGGGCGTGATCGGGTTCCACCTCCAGCACCTTCAGATAGGTCTGGATGGCTTCGTCGTGGGTGCTGGGATGCTCTTCCAAAGTGACACCGTGGGCGAAAAGATCGTTCGCCGTATCGAACCTGGCGATGGGCCGCACCTTGACCGACGACACCACCATCCCCGTGTTGGCAAAGTCCATGACGAACTGCCCGGCGATGGGTTCCACCGAGTGCCCTTTATGGCGGTAGGCCACGCGCGAGCCAACACTGAACGCGCTGGCTTCGATCAGCGGGTTCTCCATGCCGGCCACCTGCTTTTGCATGGCCTGCAAAGATTCGCGGATGGCTGCCGGACGCACACGTTTGGCCCGCAGGTCACGCACTTTCATGAACTGAAGCAGATCGAAGAAGGTAAATGTGTCGGAAATGGGGACGAGTCCTGCTTTTTGCCAGCCAGCCAGCTGGCTGGCTGAGATGTGCAGGATCCGAAGGACGTCCGCTCGACAAAATCGATTCATGTAGGCTCGGCCAGAACCGCCCCAGAGCTTTCTTGAATTATCGGCGGAAGTAACTTCAGACGCAAGTGGAAAACGGCGCAAAACAGTGGAAAAACGAGGCTTGCATCTCTTTACCGTTTTGGTTACCCGCAACTATAACGGGCCTAGCCGACGTAGCTTGGTCGGTGAGACGCAGTCGAGAAAAATAACATTGACATGAAGGTTTCTTCGGGAGTGCAATGCCAAGTTAGGCTCAGGACGGGGCCTTCTCTATGAAACTGCGCATCGCCTCGCTGTCACTGCTCACGGTATGTTGCCTGATGCTGGCGGTTGCTCCAGCTATGGCGGATACTCTCTACAACAACGGTCCGCTTAACGGCACGGTAGATGCCTGGACCATCAACTTTGGTTTCTCGGTAAGTGACTCGTTCCAGGTTGCAAACAACTCCAGCATCCAGGGCCTGCATTTCAATTACTGGGATGCGGTCAGCAACGACATTCTGACCACTGTAGATATGCAGATTGGATCTACATCGTTTGGGGGTAGCACTCAGACCCTGACCGGCGTGACCAATACCTTCTTAGGATTCAGTCCGTTTGGGTTTTCCCTTTTTCAGGCAGACTTCTCATTCACCGGCATTTCTTGGAGCGGCGCTGGGTTTGTGACCCTGTCGAACGCCTGTACCACCTCTGGCTGCTCTGTGACGCAGCCCATTTACTGGGATGAGAACAGCGGGGCTGGCTGCACCTCCTCGGGCTGCCCGTCGGTGGCATACGAGAACACACTGGGCTCGATTCCTTCCGAATCGTTCACCCTGTCTGGCACGAGCGGCAGCGGGACGACTCCTGAACCCAGCAGCATCATCCTGCTCGGTTCCGGCATCCTCGGCGTGGCTGGCGTTCTGCGCCGCAAGCTGAATTGCTAAGAGAGGTTCAATTCCATGAAACTGCGTATTGCTTCGCTGTCACTGCTCACGGCATGTTGCCTGATGCTAGCTGTTGCTCCAGCCATGGCTGACACCCTCTATTCCAACGGTCCTTACAATGGCACTACCGACGCTTGGACCATCAACTTCGGTTTCTCTGTTAGCGACTCCTATTCGCTGACAGGTGGAACCAGTGTCACCGGGATGAATATCGTTTATTGGGATGCCTCGAGCACCGATCTTCTGACCTCCGTGGATTATCAGTTCGGCGCAACCTCGTTCTCGGGCAACACCCATACTTCGGGCGCTGTCACCAACCAATTCATCTCGACGAACCAGTTCGGTTATTTCCTGTATTCGGCTAACTTCGATGTCAGCAACTCCGATTTCACGGGAGCCAATGGTTTCGTAACCCTGAGCAATGCTTGCTCCACGTCTGGCTGCTCAGTTAGCAACCCGATCTACTGGGATGAGAACAGCGGGCCGTCCACAGCCTATGAGAACACCCTTGGCTCGATTCCTTCCGAATCCTTCACGTTGACCACCCCTTGTTTTGGCGGTGGCCCCGGTTGCGGTCCCCCGGTCCCTGAGCCGAGCAGCATCATCCTGTTAGGTTCTGGCATCCTCGGCGTGGCTGGCATTCTGCGCCGCAAACTGACAAGATAATCTGGCGCGACAACGGAACCTGTTGGGCCGCTCTCCGGGGCGGCTTTTTTGTGAAACCAACTCGCACAAAGAAGAACACAGAGCAGCCGTTCCGCAAATGTTCGGCAACTGGTCCTGCCAACAGTGACTCGGCTCCGCACCTCTAGTAAAATCAAAAAGTCCCTGGCACCGCCGACGTAGCTCAGTTGGTAGAGCAGTCGATTCGTAATCGACAGGTCATCGGTTCAAGTCCGATCGTCGGCTCCAGATTCCAAAGTACTTAGGCGCTCGCTTGAGCGCCTTCTTCCTGAGTTGGCCCAGAAGTTGGCCCAAACCCGTTGCGCACATTCCGCCGGTTGATGGCCTGACGCGCCGCCTGGGTGTATTCCGGGTGCTGGTAGCGCATCATCATCTTCGGGCTCGTGTGTCCCATTACGTTCATGGTCACGGCAGGGTTCTTCGTTCCTTCCAGGACGTCGGTGCCGAAGGTGTGCCGGGCCGAGTACAGCACCACGCTGGTCGGCAGTCCTGCCCGATCGCGGGCGACCGCAAACATCTTGGACACGGTGGTCAGATGTCCGCACCTGGAGTCGCTCACGAAGAGCCACCCTTCGGTTCTGTCACCCGCGAGCCGTTTCAGCTCTTCGACCATGCGATCGCTGACCGGCAAGTACCGCTTCGACTTCTTCGTCTTGCCGCAACGATTAAAGATCTGCCAGTGTTCCCAGTCGATGTCCTCGACACGAAGCCGGAAGATTTCATCCGGCCGTCCGCCCGTATCTTGGACGGTAATGATGACAGCCCGCACA
>CAVOMO010000016.1:0-1924485 GCA_963697045.1 uncultured Acidobacteriaceae bacterium | reverse complement strand
GAAGGGAGAGTGTGATGAGCAGGGCTTGATGAGGACATGCCCCACGATCTGCTGCTGCGACTGCACTTCCCCGTATCCCAACCTTCGCTGTCGAATTTGACACTGTACAGTTGTCCAGCGTTGTTCTGTACAAGTCCGATGATTAAGTCCGAGTCCAAGCCTTGTATGTCGTACCCCACGTAGAACGGTTCTCCAGAACGCAGCGCTTGACTTGCGCACTCATTGGCATGACTAGGACTCGCACCGAGAGCGACATGTCCACAATCTCTAGCAGTCGCACCTGCAACGCGAGTTAGTTCTCGATGCTCATCCCGCCATTGTCTCCTGTGAACCCACAACTGGCGCTGATTTGCGCATCCGACCGTCGAGAGAGAGACGGCAAGCGTCAGAGCCGCAACGAGGGATCGTTTCATGATCATCGTCAAAAATGTACGCCGCCCGCAGATAACTGTCGAGAACAGGCGATATCACAAGCAATCGTGACGGCAGAGGGTTACTTGCGATATGGGGATATTTCAACAACTATCCGAGATTTAGCAGGGGTACAAGCCCGTTTCCGCATAACGGACGATCCTGATACTGAGGTTCAGCAGATGGAAACCGTTGAGGTTGTAGAAGAGGATACCGGTGTCTGCCACTGCAGTCTCTCAAGATCCGAACACACGGGACAGCCCGAGAGAGCTGCCCGCGTGGGTTGGCAATGCCCGGCTACTGTGCGTCAGCCGCACTTTCCGCCGCTTGCTTTAGCTTCAGCTTCTTCTACTCGCTGGCGTGGTTGTTGCGCTGCGCCTGCTGCAGCTTTTCAATGTCGGCCGGCGTCAACTGCGGCCGGTCAATCGTCAGCGTCAGCTTGTTGAGCTTACCGGTGAAGGTGAACGGAACCTGATAGTCCTTGTCGTCCACTGGAGTGCCGGTATCGGCGCCCACATCGAAGTTCTCGTCCCATTGCAGGATGAGCGGCAGTGTGTGCTCCATGGTTTGCGTGGCTACCGGCTTACCGTCCACCTTCAGAACGCCGGTACCGCCCCGGCCGATGCCGCTCATATTGTTGAAGGCGAGCGTGGCCATGCCGAGGCCGCTGTATTTGAAGTCGAACTCCAGTGTGTGCTTGCCGGCCGAAAGCACATCTGGTCCCTGCCACTTCACGCGTTTTAGATCGACCAGGTTCCATGTGAACACTGGTTTGCCCTTGCAACACGTAGAAGCCGTAGCCGCCAAAGCGGCCACCCTGGGTAACGATCATGCCTTCGCCGCCACCCTGCGGCACCTCGACTTCGGCTTTGAAGTTGTACGACGAATTCAGAATGCTGGGCGCGTCACCGTTCGGTGTGCCCGTGATTTCGCCTGAATAGGTGAACACGGTTCGCCCGGCGCTGAGGCTGGGTCGGGGCGAAATCAGTCGGGTTGCCACCGTCGCGTCCAGGGGAAGCACCTGGTACTTCGCCGCCTCCGTCCAGAAAAGGTCAGACATCTCCTTCAGCTTCTCCGGGTTCTTGTCAGCAATGTTGTCGGATTGCGTCCAGTCTTTGGTGAGATCGTACAGTTCATAAGGGAAGCTAGCGGGGTCCTGGCTGACTGGTCCCGCGGTCACCCATGGTGGCCGCATGACCTTGGTGCTGGCGATCCATCCGTCGTGGTAGATGGCATGGTCGCCCATCATCTCGAAATACTGAGTGTGATGAGTTGAAGGCGCGTTGGCATTAGCTTTGTCGAAGGTGTACATCATGCTGACGCCCTCAATCGGCTTCTGCGTGATGCCGTCCACAGTTTGCGGTGCGGGAATCCCAGTCGCTTCGAGAATCGTCGGCACGATATCAATCATGTGATGGAACTGGTTGCGGATACCGCCCTTGTCCGTGATGTGTCCCGGCCACGCAATGGCCATGCCCTGTCGTACGCCGCCAAAGTGCGAGGAAATCTGTTTGGTCCACGAAAATGGCGTGTCAAACGCCCATGCCCACGGCACCGCCATGTGCGCATAGGTCTGGTCCGAACCCCATGCGTCGTAGAAATACTTCAGTTGGGCCTCGACCGGCACCGGAACTCTGGTTGAACATCGCCACCTCGTTGGGCGTGCCGATCAGGGTGCCCTCGGAGCTGGTGCCGTTGTCGCCGTTGATGTAGATGATCAGGGTGTTGTCGAGCTTGCCTTCATCCTCGACCTCCTGAATCACCCGGCCAATTTCGTAGTCGGTATAGGCAACGTAGGCGGCAAACACGTCCACCTGGCGGAGGAACATCTTCTTTTCGTCGGGCGTCAGCTCGTCCCAATGCTTGAGCAGGTCGTGCGGCCACGGCGTCATCTTGGCATCCTGCGGGATCACGCCCAGCTTCTTCTGGTTGGCAAAGATTTGATCGCGCAAATCGTCCCAGCCCTTGTCGAACAGGTGCATGTCGCTGATCTTCTTGATCCACTCCGGCGTGGGATGATGCGGTGCGTGGGTGCCGCCCGGAACGTAATAGATAAAGAACGGCTTGTCTGGAGCAACGGCGTTGAGCCGCTTCATGTATTCAATGGCATCATCTGCCTGGGCCGTCGTCAGGTTCCATCCAGGATGGCCGACGTAAGGATAGATCTGCGATGTGCCGCGGAACAGATTCGGCTCCCACTGGCTGGCGTCGCCGCCGACGAAGCCATAGAAGTAATCGAAGCCCATGCCGGTTGGCCACTGGTCGAATGGTCCGGCCTGGCTTGCCGGAAACGTTGGTGTGTTGTGGTCCTTGCCGAACCAGGAAGTGCTATAGCCGTTGTCCCTGAGGATGCGGCCAATGGTCGCCTTGTCGGGGGTAATGACGCTGTTGTAGCCCGGGGTAGCCGGTCGACTGCTCGGAGATCACGCCGAAGCCCACCGAGTGATGGTTGCGCCCGGTAATCAGGGCGGCGCGCGTCGGCGAACACAGCGCCGTGGAATTGAAATTGGTGTAGCGAAGTCCCATCGCCGCAACCCGGTCGAGCGCCGGGGTCGGGATCACGCCGCCGAATGTGCTGGTGACGCCGAAGCCGGAGTCATCGGTCATGATCAGCAGCACGTTGGGAGCGCCTTTGGGCGGCACCACGCGGGCCGGCCAGTAGGGCGTCGACTGCGCGGCATTGCGCCCGATCTTGCCTTCAAACTTCTGTGGAAGCGGTGGCAGTTGTTTGCCGTCAATGGTTGTAGTGGCGCAAGCCGAACCTGGGCCGCAGTTTGCCTGCTGCGCTCCCGCCAGTTGAGCCGAGAAAGCAGCTATCGCCACGACCAACGGCATCCGAAATAATTTCGATCTTCCTGTCATGAATGCTCCTTACCCGAGATTTCCCACCTACTAGTCAGCTGAATTGTGAGCGTGGCCTGTAAGTTTTGGAACTGTCACTTGTGACAGGTAGGCAGGACATTCCACTCATGCGGTATATGGCACTTGCCGCCGCCAGTGGTCGAGTTACCGACTAGCGGAGCCCGGATAACTTCCGAGAACAGGCGATAGCACAAGTAATCCTACGCCAGCCCGGTTACTTGTGATATGGCGATGTTACGACAGTTAGATGGAAGACGACTGGGTTCAGTCCCTTCTTGAGTTCTGCCATCTTTGCCTCTGCCGCGCTGAGGCCCCTCCGGCTCAGTGTGCCAAAAGGATAGAGACGGTGCCATCGCTGAAATTGCCGATTGCAATATCCAGGCGTCCGTCCCCGTTGAAGTCGGCGGGCAATGGAAGCCACGGGCCCCCGCCTGCCGGAAAGTACACGGCCGTCTGAAAAGTCCCATCGCCATTCCCCAGAAAAATACCGACGCTACTCGATCCTGAGCCTGCGCCAATCAGGTCCAGCTTATCGTCTCCGTTGACGTCCCCGACCGTAAGACTGCCCACGGCTCCCGGGTATTCCACACGCGGACGAAAGGTGCCATCCCCATTCCCCAGCAGGATGGAAACGACTCCATTTGCATAGTCGGGAACAGCGAGGTCGAGCTGGCCGTCTCCGTTCAGGTCGGCGGTGGTGAGATTGTTACCGGCGTGGGCATAGTAGTCGGTGTGCTGCTGGAAGGTGCCATCCCCATTACCGAGCAGAATGGAGACATTCTTTGAGCCGTAGTTGGAGGTAGCCAGGTCAAGCTTGCCGTCTCGGTTGAAGTCACCGACGACAATTCCAGTTGGCTCGCTCCCGATCGCGTAATCAACGTGGGGCCGGAACGTGCCATCGCCGTTGCCCAACAGGACGGAAACACCCGAACCCCAGTTAGCGATTGCCAAGTCGAGCTTGCCGTCGTGGTTGAAGTCCGCGGTAACGCCCTCCGTCGCCGTGCAGCCTGACGGATAGCTGACAGCCGGCTGGAAGGTGCCGTCACCGCGTCCGAGCAGCACGGCCACCGAACACTCCCAGTACGGCACGGCGATGTCCATGTTTCCATCACCGTTGAAGTCGCCCAGAATCGGCACCTGCGCGTTAGGACCAGCATAGTAGTGGGTTGGGCTCTGAAACGTACCATCACCATTTCCCAGCAAGGTTGACACTGAGCCAGAGCCATACTCAGCGACAGCCAGGTCCAGCCTGCCATCGTGATTGAAATCGGCAGTTGCTACGAACTGGGGATTCGCGCCCACCTGATAATTAGTCCGGGCAAACGAAAGAGTGACAATCGGATTGTGAATGGGAAAGAAGACTCCATTCGACGTTCCCCCGCCCGGCCCAGGATTGACAACGGTGATGTAAGCCGTCCCGGGAGCAACGATATTTCGGTAAAAGATGGGAGCAATTAGCTGGGAGCTGCTCACCAACACGGTAGGTAGAGGGTTGCCATTCCAGTTCACCGTGGATCCGGAAACAAATCCCGTTCCGTTGACCGTAAGGAAAGGCGTCGTTGCGGCCGCACCCGGCGCAATCGCATCCGGGACGAGAGGTTGGTTGATGAAAGGCACAGGGTTCTGCGCCGTGACGATCAGCGTAGCCGAAAGCAAGAGAGCGAGGACGCTGAACATGCGGACTGGGAGAGTGAGCTTGCGGGTCATGGGACGACCTCCTTAGCTTAAGAACGTGCGCAGTCTGAACACCGAAGGGGAGGAAGGTCGAGGGTCTTATTTTCCGCGCGGACTCGGCAGGAGTGAGTGTGGGGAAAAAGGCCGGGAAAGCTTCCCCCGCGATACAGGCAAAGTGTCACCTACGCGGTGACCGCCGGTCAGTGATGCCAGATACGCAGCGATGTGAGGTCGTCAAGACGAGTAAGGCCGACCCCGAATCAATGATGTCTGCCCAGTCGAAATTCCTAACGACGCGCCATAGGTGTTGAGAACAGGCGATAGCACTCACTATCCTAGGCCACCCCCGCCCAAATCCAAGTTGCAAATTCGTGCGCCGCGTGCCGTACTCCCGATTCTGCGGCACAGGAGGCCGCCGGCCATGCGCAGGAAGAAATGCAAACCGAGTTATCGTCGCACCGTACTCCGGTTGCCAGATCTGGATCACTCCAAATTGGCGGTGCTCAACAGCCTCACTTCCCCGGCTTCGCGTCGGGTTTACGAGTACGCCATCGAACAATTTACGGCTTGGTACTGCTCGGAGCCTCGCCTGGCTTTCAATCGCATCGTGGTCGTGCGTTACCGCATGCACTTGGAATCCCGCGGTTTGGCCGCGAACACGATCAATCAGCAACTCGCAGCCGTGCGTCGCCTAGCTCATGAAGCCGCTGACTCCGGCCTGCTGAGCCCGGAACTGGCTGCCGGAATCAGCCGCGTGAAAGGCGTGAAGCAGCTCGGGTTTCGCTCCGGCAACTGGTTGACGGTCGAGCCATGCTCGGAGGTTCTCAAGCATTCCGCTGGGCACAGCCTCCGTGCCAGGCGCGACTATGCCATGCTGGCCATGCTATTTGGTTGCGGCTTGCGCCGATCGGAGCTGGTCGGTCTTCAGCTAGACGAGGTTCAGATGCGCCAGGGGCACTGGGCGATCGTGGATCTGATCGGCAAGGGCGGCCATATCCGCACCGTACCGATTCCAGTCTGGGTCAAAGCCGCGCTTGATGAATGGACAGCAGAGGCTGGCATCACGCAGGGCAGGATCTTTCGAGCAGTCGGCAGAGCGGGAAAAGTATGGGGCACCGGGGTCTCGCAAAACGTGGTCTGGTACGTGGTAAAGACATGCTGTGAGAGGGCGGGACTGCAGCATATTGCCCCGCATGATTTGCGCAGGACCTGTGCCAAGCTCTGCCACAGCAGCGGTGGCGAGCTGGAGCAGATCCAGTTCCTGTTGGGCCATGCATCGGTGCAGACGACGGAACGCTATCTCGGCTGCAAACAAAATCTGGGGCATCCGGTCAACGATCTGTTTTATCTCGGAGCCGACGCCAAACCGCATGAACCGAGTCCGCAGCCCGCCGCTTCGGGATCGCTGGAAACGATGCCTGGGCAAGAGCTAGAATGCCCGCACGGAGGATTCGAACATGACGATCCCATTCCCTTCTGCCGGCCCGGCCAGCCATCACAGCGAGGACGAACTGAGGTGGTCCAAGTCGGAACGGGCGATTGCCCGGAAAGCCTTCGACCATGCTCTGAACCAGGAATTGCAGGAGGTGATCCAGCAAGCCAAGCAGATGGCTGCCGCGATCAAGCAGGCTTCGGACCTATGGGAGCTGGAGCACCACCTGACGCAACGTCGGAAAGAGATCGATCGCAAATACGAGTACCGGGCCTCAAAGCTCACCTTCGTGTTCGGGACGCTGCTCCACGAAGGGCGCCTCACTGAGGAGGACCTGCGGGGCCTGCGCGAAGACAAACTGGAAGCGATCCGTTCTGATGCCGACTTCTTGGCCAAGATGGACGTAGATGCATGAAAGGGATTTAGCTCCGCTGGCCTGTTCAATGGAAGTGTATGCGATTAAAGTAACGCTGCTGGGGACCAGCCCGCCTGTCTGGAGGCGCATTCTGGTTGATCGAGATATGACCCTCCGGAACCTCCATCTCACTTTGCAGACTGTTATGGGGTGGGAGAACTCGCACCTGCATCGATTCGTTTTACCAAGAGCAAAGGGCTCCAATCATCTGCCACATGGATCCGGCACGACGATTCGGAATGAGAGCCGGGCCATACTTGGAGACTTGGTCGGCCGTGCGGGGGCAAGATTATTGTACGAATACGATTTCGGCGATGGCTGGCAGCACGAGCTTCTGCTAGAGGAAGTCTTGCTCGGAGATGAATCCTTCCGGCAGATTTGTGTGGCGGGGGAACGATGCTGTCCGCCCGAAGACTGCGGAGGACCGCAAGGATTTGCTGAGCTTCTCGAAGCGATGGCGGATGTCAATCACCCCGATCATGAGGACGTGTGTGCGTGGCTCGGTGATTTTGTTCCTGAGTCCTTCTCCAAAGAAGAGATCAACCGGCGATTAGGTCGGAGGAAGCATGGAAGAAGACGAGCAGCGGAATAGATAATGAGTGCTATGGCCTGATTGCGACAGTTATGGCAACCCTGTGTGGCTCAAGCGTAAACTTAAGGCGTGAAGCGCCTGATATCACAACTGTCTTTCTTGCTGATCGTGACCGCACGATTCGCGTTTCCGTGTTCGTTAGCTTCAATGAAATTGCGTGAGGTGCCGCCCAACCTCGCAGTCAAGGTCACCCATCTAGGTAAGCCCATCGCCGGGATCGGCGTCAAAGTCGTTCCTCAAGCCGAAGGTGCTGATCCTGTGTTCAGCGCCGTAACGGGCGAAGACGGTACGGTGCAGATCACTGGGGTAATGGTCGGCAGGTACTACCTGATCGCCTCTCATCGTGGCTTTGAAGCTGGTCGGGAATGGATCGAGGTTCTCAGCCATGCCGATGCAAAGGCGGTGCAATACTTCGACTTTCAGTGGGCAGACGACGCCTACCAAACTCGAAGAATCGCCGGGTTACTGGTCGGGTTCCTGCCGGGAGATACAGGAAACAAAATCATGGATTTGGCTCGCCCCAAAGAAACGGTGTATCCGGGCATAACGATAACTCTGAAGAACGCATTTTCTGATGCTGAATACCAGACGTTAACTGACAGCACCGGATCATTCGTTGTTGGGCCAGTGCCCGATGGCATTTACGTCCTCACCATTGCTGGCGGAATGACCTCGGTGTACGGGATCGGCGACGAAACGACGCAAGTGATAGACCTGACTCGAATGACACGCCGAAGCTCTTTGCGGTTGTTGCTCAGCCCTGATGGCTGCTATCACAACCAGTTCAAACTCGCCGAGAAGTGATTTGGCTGACGATACCTTACGTAAAATCCCCATAGCGCTCATTGAGGGTCAATGAGTGATATCGCCTCCGTGTCCTCCCTGAGCGTAGACTACTTTTTAGTTTGTCTGGCCTGCGCGCCGCGGAAGCTTTGCCCGTTGCGATCCAGGGAGAACAGAAATGAGCTTGCGCACCTCGGAGTTTCGCGTTGTTGCTACAGGGCTGCAGTACCCGGAAGGCCCGGTTTATCAGTGTGGCGGCAGTGTCCTGCTGGTTGAAATCGGGGGACAGTGCCTCACTCAGGTTTTCCAGGATGGCCAACAACCCCTGCGGACACTCACGGGCGGTGGGCCGAACGGCGCCGCCATCGGCCCGGACCAGGCGGTGTACATCTGCAACGACGGGGGTATGCTTTTCATGGACCTGAGTAAGAACCCCCACATAACACCTTACTCGTTGCTCATTCCATTGCAGGTGACGCCTCCGACTTACAAAGGCGGTTCCATCCAGCGTTCACACGGCGCTGGTGTGGAGGAGCTCTACGGTCCTTCGAAGGGAAATGCGCTTCGCAGCCCCGATGATCTGGTCTTCGACAAGCACGGAAACTTTTGGTTCACGGACTGGGGAAGATCCAACGTAAGCTACGCCGGATCGCAGCCCACCACCGGCACCCGCGATGTCACGGGGATTTATTACGCCCACAGCGACGGAAGCGGTATCCAGTTAATGATCGGAGGCCGTTCCGCTCCGAACGGGATTGCCCTATCACCCGACAATTCGCAACTCTACGTGGCGGAAACCTACAACCGCTGGATTGTTCGCTGGGAGCTTGACCCGAACCAGCCATGCGTCATCAAGCCGAACCCGCACAGCATGGACGGCTCTTATATGGTGACCGACAAAATCCCGGGCCAAGGGACGCTCGATTCCATGGCGGTGGATGAGCGCGGCAACATCTATGTCGCCACTATGATGCCGGAAGGCCCGCGCCCAGATAAGGCCGGCGGTATTACCGTGGTTTCACCTGAAGGCGAAATCCTGGAATTCATCGAGTTGACGGTAGACGGCATCCCTGAGCCGTTGCCCTCGAACATCTGCTTCGGCGGCCCCGATATGCGTACCGCTTTCATCACCCTGGGCGGTACAGGCCGATTAGTCGCCTGCGAGATGGAAATTTCGGGTAAAGTGCTCAACTACCATCGCTAATTTGTTTGACGCTGGAAACCCACAATGAAAGAGAGTCCGGACCGACTGTGGGCCCATACCTATGAGGGAGCGGTGCTGCGCTACCTGAAAAGCTGGATCGCGATCCCTTATGGTCAAGAAATTCGAACGGGTTGGAAAGGTACTCTATTTCCGCTTTCGGATGTGTATGATGTCAAACGGGTTCGGGCCGGACAGTATCTTGGCGAGGGACAACCCCCAGGAAGGGCTCGACAACAGCGCGTGTGTCAGTAGCTGCGGATAAACTGGACGGGAGGAAGGCGTGAAGGCTCGCAGGACGCGTACCATTATTGGGCTGATGGTACTTGCGGTGCTGGGATACTACTTCTTTTTGCGCAGCAAGCCGCTCGGCCCAATGGGCGAAGTGGTTTCGCCTGACGAGGATTACCTGACCGCGCATATCGTGGCGTCGGCCCTCTCCATGGTCAACGCCAGCCATCAGACTATGGCCGCGAAGCCTTTGCCGGGAAATCCGCCCGGTACTCCAGCCATTGCTTATCCGACTTCCACATCAGCGAACGCGGTCCAACCCTATCGGCGGGATGTGCACGCCAAGACCTACGGTTGCGTGAAAGCGACGTTCCACGTTTTGGAGAACCTGGATCCCAAATACCAGCAGGGCATCTTCGCCAGTCCCGGCCAGTATGATGCGTGGATTCGCTACTCGAGTGGTAGCACACTGGTCCAGAAGGACGGTGTCGATGACGCTCGCGGTATGGCGATCAAGCTGATGGGAGTTCCGGGCCGCAAGCTGATGGAAGACGATGGCGTGCCTCACGCCGAGACCCAGGATTTCGTCATGATGAACGCCACGCAGTTCTTCATCCTCAACTTGCCGGAGTATCTCATCTTCACCCAGTACCTGGGCGAAGGCAGCAACTACGGATATTTTCTAGGTGGGTTTACTCCCGACCTGCCGGAAAAGAATTGGCGCAAGCTGTTCAACTTCAGTAACTATCATCCGCGCGAAATGATGCTGGCGAAGAAAACCTTGAAGCCGCCGCCGGCCAGCCTCCTCAATACCCAGTTTTACAGCGTGAGCGCCTACAAGCTGGGAGCGGAAAACGTGGTCAAGTACAGTGCCAGACCTTGCAGCGAGGCGAAGGCAGCCGATGTCAATCGCAGCCAGCCGAACTTTCTGCGTGACGAAATGACCGAGCATCTTAAGGATCGAGATGCCTGCTTCGATTTCATGGTTCAAGTTCAGGTCCCCGGGAAGAACATGCCGGTGGAGGACACGACGGTGGAGTGGTCGGAAAGTGATTCTGCGTTCGTACCTGTCGCACGAATCGAGATCAAGAAGCAGTCATTTGTCGAAAATCAGGAGACCTGCGAGAACTTGTCCTACAATCCCTGGCATTCCTTACCCGCGCATCAGCCGCTTGGCGTGATGAACCGGATTCGCAAGCCGCTCTATCTAGAAGTAGCCCGCTACCGGCGCAGTATGAACGGCGCTCGGCTTTGCGAACCGAAGAATTGGAACGGGCCCGACGAGAGCAGTTGCGAGACAGTAGGAAACTCCATTGTCACTCCTGGGCGAGCACTTCCGTGAACTCGTCGGCGAAGCCCGGGACTGCTCCCTGACTGACGCGCGGCGACAAACTTGTCTGCATTTGAAACTTCCAACACTACCCGATATTGTCGCTAAATCGCCATTTCACTCACAACCCGGCTGGCGAGGGTCGTTTATGTAATGCCGGTTATCGCAGGTGCTTTTTGATTGGCAGCTTAGGCCCCGTTGGGGTGATTACCTCCAAGGTTTGATCGGCACCATTGAGGAAGCTCATGCCGCTCGATGTGTTACAGGCGGGAGTCCTTCTTACGGATCCGGGGTCGTGCTCAATTGCAAGTACACCACCGGCAGTGGTGTCAAATTCCGCGTAATGGGTGCCACTTCTACATGAAACTGCCTTTGGCTTGCACTCTAGTTCTGCAAAGAGGCGTTCCCCCTCCATTCGGGTAAAACTCAGGCTGAAATCGGTGGGGACTTTGAGGGAGGAGGAGGCCATGACTTTTCCGTCGTCGGCTACGATTGTTATCGTCGGGGCGTTGTCAGCAATGCCCGTCGAAATAAACACCTTGTTGCCACTCATCGCCACAGATGGAACTAATCCTTCATCGGGAGAATCCTTGGCCTTCTTGTCCTTTCGCCTGTCCAAAGCAGTTCCTGAGAGGTCGATGCGCTTGATCTCCACTCCATCGGCAGAAAACATGGTCGCTTGCGGAGCCTTGTCGAGCGGTCCAGCGTCGAAGAGAAGAAAGTCTCCTGAGTCAAGGACGGCAATCTTCGGCGCAAGGACCTGGACATGCGGCGGCTGATGATAAACCGACCGTTCGCGTCGAACCGGAACAGCGTGGGATAGCCGGAGACGTACGTAACCCCGTTCTTAGGTCGCGTCGCCTTGGTCGCCATTACGTAGAGTTCGCCATTCGGACCCGGAGCGAAGGACTCTACCCGCGTTTCTCCCGGTCCGAGCAAGTGCGCGGTGTCGATTCGGACTGAAACAGCTCCATTGAGCCCAAACTTCACGATCTCGTGACGCAACTGCAAGTAGGTGGTGATTGTCTCGTCGGACCCGCAACCAACCATGCTCGGTTGCCAGCCGGAACGCCCGAATATTTCCGCTGGAGCTGGAACGCTCGATACGACCTCCAACGTCGCTTGCTCTTGCGGCCGCGCGGTGGTAGAGCTAGTGGTCAATCCGACCAACAGGCAGACAAGAAGACCCTTTTGCATAAAGGAATGGTACAGACTATTCGCCACGATGGACCAGCATTGTTGGCGTAATATTGCCGTTACACTCATTGACCGCTGCCGGGGCATTGTTTACGCTGTCGCCTGTTTTCGCCAACGAGGCGTAGTACCATCAAGCAACGGTCATGACTCACGATCAGTATCGAGTTGTTTTCGACCTCTCCCAAAAGAGCTTTCAGTGGTGGTTCCCCGCATTCGGCTTGATCTTCGCAATAGGTGGCTGCGTGATGATTTGGTGGGGACGGCGAAGACGTTGGCCTTTCTTACGCAGGTTCGGTGCTTATTTCATGCTCGGATTTGCCTGTTTATGGTCGGGGCTGGTTTTCACCACAACGTTCAGTGAATATTTGGGATTGCGTTCGGCATATCGGCAGGGCCAGTTTTCAGTAGTCGAAGGCTATGTCACCAATTTTCGTCCAATGCCATACGAAGGACATCAGGACGAGTGCTTCTCGGTTCAATCAGAGACATTTTGCTACTCGGATTACGGGGTCACCGCCGGGTTCAATAACTCAGCGTCTCATGGCGGGCCGATCCGTGAAGGACTTCCGGTTCGGGTCTCGTACAGGGGCAACACAATTGTCCGCTTAGAAGTGAGAAGCGATGCGCTGCCCAGTGCATCGGAACGAGCCGCGTCGGCAGATGCAGCACAAAAAGATTGGCAGCAGCGAGAAGAAAAAGACCCAGTGCTTGACCGGATGACTCTGGGTTTCGCAGCAGCAGTAGTTTTCATGACGGCGTGGTGGAATTTACAACCACAGCGATTTATGCGTTTTTGGTCGAAGCCGCCGTATACGCCACTGACCGTTATATTGTTCAGACTCTTCTTTGCAGCGAATCTTGTCGGAGCCGTTTCGTATCTCATTGGACAGGTGAATCGGCACCAGAGGTCGATGTCTCAATATCGAGCTGCTGCCGAGATCGCCGCCGCTTGGATCGGGGTGATCTGGGTCATGGTGACCGTTATGTGGTGGTTCGCAAGCCGACGCGAACAAGCTGGAAAGCCGTAGTTGGTGAAAAATCCCGTGGCTGTTGAAAAAGTCCCTTCTTTTCTAAAAACCGACCCAAAATTGGTGACCAGTTTATCTATAAGCCGCAGCAGATCGTCGTTTATCGGGCATCCTTCGCGACGATTTTTCAGCGCGTATCTCCGCGACGTTTTTCAACACCCACTCCCCATTACACAAGTGATCGCCTTTCCTTCATACATCTCATAAACTGCCCTATCCCAAAACTGCGCTGCATCACTTGCCCGGTTGACGCACGTCACAGCGTTCCAGTTTGCTACGCGCTACAAATAGAGATAGCTGAATGAATGGAATCGCTCCGCCCAGTTGGTTAGCGGGCGTGGCTTCGCGTCTGGGCGGGAGGCTTCCATCGAGTGACCCCACCGCGTGGGGAGAATGGTCGCGCAAGATGTTGACAGCACAGCTCAACCCGGTCGGGGTGGGCATCCATCACGTGCTCATCGCGACAGACTTTTCCCGCTGTTCCTCCGTTGCGGTAAATCTTGGCCTCGAATTGGCCCATGAATACCATGCCAAGGCCTCTGTAGTGTTCGTTTTGCCCAGCGACAACTTTCTCCTGGCCGGCCCGGACGCTTACCTGGCCGCCAAGGATGCAGCCCGCCGCGACCTGCTGCAGTTGAAGTCTGAGTTGCGGCAAACCTATTCCTACATTGAAGGGGAAGACTATCACCTGCTTCTGATGGAAGGGGAGGCGGCGCAATCCATTCTCGACTGCGCGCTTGAGAACAAAGCCGACATGATCGTGGTCGGCACGCATGGCCGCAGTGGCCTGGGCAAGATCCTGATGGGTTCGGTGGCCGAACGCGTCTTCCGGCAATCGCCGGCGCCGGTGATGACCGTTGGCCCGCACCTGCATCATCCAGGCCGGGGGTTTGCCCCGCGAAACATCCTGCTGGCAGCTGATTTCACGCCAGCCTCGCAATGTGCCACGCGCTATGCCGGCAGCCTGGCCCGGGAGCGTGACGCGAAGTTGACGATGCTCCATGTGCTGAATCCTGACGAACTGAGTGGCGTCGCCGATCGTGCCGAAGTCATGCAGGGAATTGAAAGGAAACTGGCAGCTTTGATTGGACAAGAGGCTGAAGGTTTGCAGCTTTGCTGCCGCGTCGAGGTGGGCAAAGTGGTGCCGACGATTCTGCGAACCGAGGCCGAAATCGATGCCGACTTGCTGGTGATGGGCGTGCGTTCACCGCTGGGATTGCTGGATCGGCTGATGTGGCCCAACGCCTATGAAATTGTGCGGGAAGCGGCTTGCCCGGTGCTGACTGTGCGCGCGAAAGTTTTGCAGCATTCATAAGTTTTTTTATAACGTGTGAGCCTTTAATAACCGAACATGACAGGAGATGCAATGATACGTAAAAGTGGGTTTGCGATAGACGAAACCTCGGCCCCAGCGATAACACCGGACCTTCTCGGGGAGATGAAAAAGCAGGATATGAAGCAGGCTATTGTGGAACGGTTCAGCTATCGGGCCAAGGCCGTCACCGCGGAGACCAAGGTCTCCAAGAAACCACGCTCGCCTTACTGGCAGCCAGTGGACGAAGAGTGCTAAGCGGCCGCTAGAGCGGTTCCCGGGATTAGTGTATCCACCCGCACGGGGTAGTGCGGCGCTTCAGCGCCGCGTTCGCCGTGCCCAAACGCGATTTTTCTTCCTGCCCTAATACGCGGGCCTGAAGGGCCCGCACTACCCGTGCAAACCGGCATTGACGCGCCTACTTGCCTCGCTGCAGGGCCTCCCGCGCCAGTTCGATCTGCGCTCGCTGTTCGGGGGTGGGCTTGGGATATTTCAGGTTCATCTTCTTCAGCGTATCCACCACGATGTCGGAGACGGCCAGATGGGTGAACCATTTGTGATCGGCGGGAATGATGTACCAGGGCGCGTGCCTGGTGCTGGTGTGATTGATCATGTCCTCGTAGGCTTTCATGTAGTCATCCCAGCGCAGCCGCTCGTGCAGGTCGGCCTCTGAAAATTTCCAGTTTTTTCCGGGATCATTCAAGCGCACCAGGAACCGCTTCTCCTGTTCCTCTTTGGAGACGTGCAGAAAAAACTTGAGAATCACCGTGCCATTGCGGACCAAGTGCCGCTCAACGTCGTTGATCGACTCGAAGCGATGTTGCCAGAACTTCTTGTCGGGCGCGGTGAAGCCGGGCAGATGTTCGTGCTTGAGCAACTCAGGGTGGACCCGTACTACCAGCAACTCTTCGTAATAGGAACGATTGAAGATGCCGATGTGGCCGCGTTGCGGCAGCTCGCGATTGCTCCTCCACAGGAAGTCGTGGCTGAGTTCGTGCTCAGACGGCGTCTTGAAGCTGAAGACATCGCAGCCTTCCGGATTGACCCCCGACATCACGTGCTTGATGGTGCCGTCTTTGCCGGCCGCATCCATGGCCTGCAGGACCAGCAGCAGGGCGTAGGTGTGCGAGGAATACAGCAAATCCTGGTACTTGGCCAAGCGCTGCACGTTTGCCTTCAGCTTGGATTGAGCATGCGCGTGCGACGCGTAGCCGCCTTTGAAAGCTGGGTCGTAATCCTTCAGCCGGACGCGCTTGCCGGGCGGCGCCATCATAGACTTGGTCTTCATACGAGTTGAAATCATACTCGGACTTCTCCGGTTTGCCGAGTCGCGCGCAGATTTGGCACCGAACAAGCAGGCTACAGCCCGGCTTTGGCCAGCATCCAATATGCCGCTGCTATGCCGCCGCCAATTGGCGAACGTCATATTTCGTAGTAGAGTTTCCTGTCACATGAGGAGGAGACATGCATAAGACCTGCAGGGCTTTGGGTTTCGTGTTCCTGGTGCTGCTGAGTTTCGGAGTTCTCGGAAGAGCGCAACAGACGCCGCCGCCGTCGAGCGCTCAGTCTGTACAGGCCCAGACGCCAGGTCAGCAAGCCAACGAGGCGCTCAGTCCGGAGAGCCAGGACCGGCTCGTCCGGGAAATCCGCCACGAGTTAATTATGCTGCCGTACTATGGCGTCTTCGACAATCTGTCTTTTCGCATTGAGGGGCGTACGGTCATTCTGGAAGGGCAGGTACTGCAGCCGGTCGTGAAATCCGATGCTGGGAACGCCGTGAAGCGAATCGAAGGTGTGGACAAGGTAGTCAACAACATTGAGGTGCTTCCGCCCAGTTCAATGGACGACCGCACCCGGCGGGCGGTCTACCGCAGCATCTATAACTATGGGCCGCTGTTTAAGTATGCCAACATGACCGTGCCGTCGATTCATATCATTGTTAAGAATGGGCGGGTCACCCTGGAAGGCGTGGTGGACAGCGAAGCCGACAAGAACGCGGCTGGCATTCGCGCCAAACTGGTCCCCGGTACTTTCCAGATCACCAACAATCTTCGAGTTGTGCCCAGCGGTGGCGGCAAGAAGAAGTAGCCAGCCGCCAGTCTGGAATGTATTGCGCTCCGCGAGAATGTCGCGGGGCGCTTTGTATGTGGACGCCGCCCCTTGCGGCAGCCCCTTACCAACTCCTGGCAGCCTGCTCGATTCGACGAAGCTGTTGACTCAAAGCTTGCAATAACGCTACCCAAGGTCCCGGATGCGCCCACAGACGGGCTGTCATCACAAATTGGTTCAGCATCCCCACTCCGCTTCTCCCGGCTTGGCGAAATAGCGACGCGAGTCATCTTCCATGCGACCGTTGGTTTCCAGTTCGAGAATGGCCAGCCGTGCGGCCGCGACCAGACGACGGCGTTCGTCGGGAGGAATCGCGTGCAAAGTCGCACTCGCACTCTCCTGTTCTGCTTCCGGCGACAACGCCTCGCGATAGTGCTGGAACAATCGGGCGAATTGCTGAACGAAAACTTCCTGGGTTGACATATTCTTTTGGGCGCTCTCTCCGCGCACAACCGATTGGACATCGGGGCCCGTAAGGATCGAATAAATCCTGCGTAAAGAATTTGTAAGTCACGGGTAAGCTATTACCGTCCAAGAGCTTGGCAGGCTGCCTTCCGCATAATTTTTCCGGCGCTGTTCAGCCAGGCGCCAGCCTCGGATCAATAACCAGCTTTCCATCTTGGGTCTTTATAAAAAACTTACGAACTTTTTAGCAGGGTCTTATAGGCGAAGTGCTCAAATCTAGCGGTGTAACCACGCACACGAAAAAGTGTGGGGAGAGGAAGTCATGAGCGTCTTCTTGCTGATTTGCGTCGTAAGTTTGGGATTTTTCCTGCTGTTTCTTGTCCAATGCTTAGGGCTGCGGCGGCCCTCAAAGAAGGCGCCGGTTGTTCGCAAGCTAACTACGCCACAGAGCGCCGATTCTGCTGCCGGACGAAGGACGCTGATCCATCTGGAACAGCAGATGGCCGAATTCCTGGCCAGCCATCGCCACCGTATCGCGGCGTTGGTGCTGGCGATGGTTGTTGTCGGTGCAGCAACGCAGATGAAGGCGCAAAGCATTGTCGAGCCAGTGTCAGAGGCAAGCGCTGCAGCGCCGACTTCGGGCGGAAGCACTTCCGATTCGCAGGTCCCGCCGGCAATTCAGCAGCAGCTTGATGTCATGCAAAGGCGCATTGAGCAACTGGAGGCGGAGTTGAACAACCGGGCTCCGCAAGGCGCGCCTGTGAGCTCGAAGGCTACCGCTCCTGTCCACGTGATTGGAGATCAAGCCGCTCCCGCGAGCGCCGCCGTGCCAGCCGAATCAGCTTTGGCGCAGCAGGCCGGCTCCGCTAAGGCGGAGAAACCGGTGCCGTTTGCGTTCGGCGACTTCAGCTGGCTGAACGGCAACAGCCGCATCAAAGAAGTGCCGCTCGATACCAAGTTCTTCACCCCGGAAATTCGCGCCGATGTGGACTATGTTTACGACTTCAGGCACCCCAAGGATGACACCATTGGCGGATCCAGCGAAATCTTCCGGGCAAACGAATTTCAGGTGACGCAGCTCGGCATCGGCGGCGATTTTCACTACGACAACGTCCAGGTCAGAGTGATGACGCAGTACGGCATGTATTCCACGACCACCCCACGCAACGATGCCAGCCCGGCCCGTGGCCAATGGCAGCTTGCCGATGCCTATCGCTACGTTTCCGAGGCTTATGCCGGCTACCACCTCAACGTGATGGACGGGATCAATATTCAGGCCGGCATTTTCATGTCGTATGTGGGTTTGTTCAGCTATTACAACTTCGACAACTGGGCTTATCAGCCGTCGTACGTGTCGTCGAACACGCCCTGGTTCTTCAATGGTATGAGGGTACAGATTTTCCCCAATGAGCACCTGAAAATTGAGCCCTGGCTGGTGAACGGATGGCAAGCCTATGGCCGCTTCAATAACCGGCCGGGCATCGGCGCGCAGATCCTGTGGCGGCCCAATAGCCGGCTTTCGATTCTGGGCAATCAGTACATGCTGGGTGAGGATGCACTCGGCGTCACGAATCGGGTGCGGTACCACACCGACGACAGCCTGCAATATAAGTACTACCAGAATCCTTCGCGCTTCCTCGACATGGCCGCGTTCTCGCTCACTGGCGACATGGGATGCGAGCACGGGGGCGGCGTGAGCTGCACCGGTGATTCCGCCAAGGGACCGAAGCAGAGTTTCCTGGGCTACATGGTTTACAACCGGCTATGGTTCCACAAAGATCTGTATGGGCTGACCATTGGCGGCGGCGAGATCAACAATCCCGGCCGCTACCTGGTGCTATTGCCGCCTATCAACGGCGCCACCGCGATCTCTGGTACGCCGTACTTCACGGAGAATCCCGGCGATCCGTACAAGGCGTGGGATGTTTCCGCCACGGTGGATTACATGCCGAGCCAGTACGTCACCTTCCGCATGGAATACAACCACCGTTCGTCCAGCGTGCCCTACTTCTCCGGACCGGGTGGAATCACGCCTCCTGGCGGCAACACGGGCACACCGGGGTCGGTGGTGTCGGGTTGGACGCCTGACCTTCGTTATAGCGAGAACCGAATGACCGGCGCCCTGATGGTCATGTTCTAAAGGCCGAAAGGCACCGGAGCCCAGTTTTGGCGGCATTTGGTTGGCGGTAAAAACCGGTCATCTCTGCGACTCCGCGATGTAAGGTTCACGGGGTTGCGAAAGAGGTGGCCACTTGTGCAAGAGAAGCGTTAAGCAACTTATGGCGGTGTTCTCGATTGGCGTTGTTGCGGCCTGTTTTGTGCCGGTCCAGGCGCAGGAGACGGGAGCCAAAGGCCAATCGGCGGAGACCGTAACCGTATCGGCAAAGACAATGGAGCAGCTGCAGCAACATCTTTCGGATCTTGAAGTTGAGGTCCAGCAGTTGAAGGCCCAGATGAACGACATGCAGTCCACCAATTCGGCATCAAGGCGGTCTGCGGGCTCCTCAGCCGATGATCCGGCTCACAGCACGGTGGATAGCATTGCACAAGCTGCCTCGCTGTCACAGACAACGGCGGTGCTGTCGGCGGATGATCGCAGTGTACTGGACTATATGAAGGGCACGACCATCAACGTCTCAGTTGACGGATATTACGCGTGGAACTTCAACCGCCCGGTGGGCCGGGTGAATCTGCTGCGCCCTTACAACGTCAGCAGCAATGCGTTCAGCTTGAACCAGGCGGCGGTTGTTCTGGAGCGTGCTCCCGATGTCGCTGCCGGCCGTCGCTATGGGGCGCGGCTCGATCTGCAATTCGGTCAGGCCACCGCAACCTTGCAGGGAAACCCCAGCAACGAGCACCGTCCCGACATCTACCGCAACATCTTTCAAGCGTACGGCACGTACATCGTGCCTGTCGGAAGCGGCCTCACCGTGGATTTTGGAAAGTGGGCAAGCTCGCTGGGAGCGGAGAGCAACTACAGCCAGTTCCAGATGAACTATTCGCGCGCCTACTGGTTCGACTTTCTGCCGTTCTATCACATGGGGGTTCGCGCGCAATACGCGGTCGACAAGAAACTGACCTTGAATTACTGGATCGTGAACGGAACCAACCAGGTGGAGCCGACCAATGGCTTCAAGGATGAGTTATTTGGTTTTGTCCTCGCGCCAACTAAGAATGTCAGCTGGACGGTGAATTACTACCTCGGCCAGGAAAACCCTGATGCGACACCAGTTTCTACTTGCGGCCCAGTCCCGGTGCAGCCTGGGTTGTGCTTCCAGAAGATCAGTCCGGCGCCGGACGGGAAGTTGCACATCTTCGACAGCTACGTGACGTGGCAGACTACGCCGAAGCTGACGTTACAACTGGAGGGCGACTACGTGATTCAGCGCGTGTGGGCCAACGCGGGACCGGGCCAATCTTCGGCTCCGGCACACACTACGGGTGGCGCCGGCTGGACAAAGTATCAGCTCACGCCCCGGACTTACATCGCTGCTCGCGGTGAATATCTCTCCGACCGCGGTGGCCTGTTCAGCGGGCTTACCGAGGCGCTGAAGGAGGTCACGGCGACCTACGATTTCACTTTGGCCAACGGATTTGACATGAAGTATGAATACCGGCGCGATTGGTCGAATGTGCCGATCTTTCTCACTCGTCAACAAGGTGTTTTCAGCAACAATCAGGACACTGCAACCCTGGGTGTGATTTGGTGGTTCGGCCGCAAACAGGGCCCATGGTAATCGACGCGAAATTTAGAGGATAAACATGCAAGATCTTGTCTATATCGCAATCACGATCGTTTTCTTCGCCCTGTCGCTGGGCTATGTCCACTTCTGCGAGCGCATGAAGTAAAGGGGAACTATGCACACCGAATCAACCATCATGATGATCGTCAGCGCTTTGATGATGATTTACCTCTTCTACGCGCTGTTGCGCCCGGAGAAGTTCTGACATGACTATCAACGGGTGGATTCAAATCGCCATCTTTCTCGCGCTGATCCTGGCGGTCACCAAGCCCATGGGCGTATTCATGACGCGGGTATTCAATCGCGAGCGGACCTTCCTGGACCCGGTGCTGCGGCCGATCGAGCGGCTGATCTACCGCACGACCGGCGTCGACGAAAATCACGAGATGCGCTGGACGGAATACGCCTTCGCCATGCTGTTGTTCAGCGCGGTGTCCATGCTGCTGCTTTACCTGATGCAGCGGTTGCAGGGGCATCTTCCCCTCAATCCACAGAAGTTCGCTGGGGTAACGCCCGAGCACCTGGCATTCAACACGGCGGCTTCTTTTACCACCAACACCAACTGGCAGGCCTACTCGGGTGAGTCCACCATGAGCTATTTCACCCAGATGGCCGGCCTTGCCTACCACAACTTCATTTCGGCAGCGACTGGTATTGCGCTGGCGATTGCCTTTATTCGTGGCATCGCGCGCCGCCAGATGCAGACCATCGGAAACTTCTGGGTAGACATGGTCCGCTCCTGCCTGTGGGTGCTGTTGCCTTTCTGCATTATCGGGGCGCTGGTGTTGGTCTCGCAGGGCGTGGTGCAGAACCTGAAGCCTTACGACACTGCCAACCTGATCGAGCCGCAGCAGGTCCAGCATGTGGGTGCTGACGGCAAGCCGGCGGTGGATGCGGTTGGCAAACCGGTAATGGATACGGTCGCCACGCAGACTATCGCGCAGGGACCGGTGGCCTCGCAGGAAATCATCAAGGAATTCGGCACCAATGGTGGCGGATTCTTTAATGCTAATAGTTCTCATCCGTTCGAGAACCCGACACCCTTTTCCAATCTGCTCGAGCTGTTCTGCATCTTCACGATCGGTGCGGGGCTGACTTATACCCTGGGCCGGATGACCAACTCGCAGCGGCATGGATGGGCCGTCTGGGCGGCGATGGCGATCCTGTTCCTGGTGGGCGTCACCGTAGCCTACTGGGCCGAAGCCCGCGGAAATCCGCTGCTGGCCGGCGTGAATCAGCGCGTCACGGCGACCCAGGCGGGCGGCAACATGGAAGGCAAGGACGTCCGCTTCGGCATCACCAACTCCGCGCTATTTGCCACCGTCACCACCGATGCCAGCTGCGGCGCCATCAACGGATGGCACGACTCCTTTATGCCCCTGGGCGGAATGGTGCCGCTGGTCAACATCATGCTGAGCGAAGTCATTTTCGGAGGCGTCGGCGCCGGCATGTACGGCATGTTGATTTACGTGGTGCTGGCAGTCTTTATCGCAGGACTGATGGTGGGCCGCACGCCGGAATATCTGGGCAAGAAAATCGAAGCTTACGACGTGAAGATGGCGATGCTGGTGGCCCTGGTCTTCCCGCTGGTGATTTTGATTTTCACCGCCATTTCCTCGGTCAACGGTTTTGGCACCACCGCGATCACCAATCCCGGGCCGCACGGCTTCAGCCAGATGTTGTATGCCTTTGTTTCCGGGGCTGGCAATAATGGCTCGGCTTTTGGCGGCTTGGGTGCCACTACGCTCTGGTACAACACCACGATTGGTTTCGACATGCTGATCGGGCGCTTCCTGATGATTATTCCCATGCTGGCTATCGCCGGCAATCTGGCGCAGAAGAAATATGTTCCGCCGTCGCTGGGGACATTTCCGGTCACCACACCGCTGTTCACTGCGCTTCTGATCGGCGTGATCCTGATCGTGGGTGCGTTGACGTTTTTCCCGGCGCTTAGCCTGGGACCAATCCTGGAGCACCTGCTGATGGCAGCAGGCAAGACGTTCTGAGGCCTCGAATATGGCAAGAGAAAAATCGAAATCGAAAGCTGTATGGCAAGGCAAAATCGTGCGGCGCGCGATACTGGATTCCATTCTCAAGTTGGATCCGCGTCACATGATGGGCAACCCGGTCATGTTCGTGGTGGAAGTTGGCAGCGTGATCACCACGATATTGCTGTTCCGCGGGGGCGCAGATTTCAAGTTCAATCTGCAGATCACCTTGTGGCTGTGGTTTACCGTACTGTTCGCCAACTTCGCTGAAGCCATGGCCGAAGGTCGCGGCAAGGCCCAGGCCGACACCCTGAGAAAAGCACGCTCGGAAACGATTGCCAATCGCATTGTCGAAGGTAGCCGCACCGAGCAGGTGCAAAGCTCGAAACTGCGCGCCGGAGATGTAGTCTTAGTGTCAGCCAGTGAGCTTATACCGTCGGATGGAGAAATTATCGAGGGCGTCGCTTCGGTGGACGAGTCTGCCATCACCGGCGAATCGGCCCCGGTCATCCGCGAGTCGGGCGGCGATCGCTCGGCGGTCACGGGCGGGACCCGCGTGCTCTCCGACCAGATCAAAGTCAAAGTCACGTCGAACCCCGGCGAAACCTTTCTGGATCGCATGATCGCCCTGGTGGAAGGCGCGGAGCGGCAGAAGACGCCAAATGAAATTGCGTTGAACATTTTGTTGGCCGGCCTGACCATCATCTTTCTGCTGGCCGTAGTCACGCTACAGCCATTTGCCATCTACGCCGGTTCGCCGCAAACGGTGTTCGTGCTGGTGTCGCTGCTGGTCTGCTTGATTCCCACGACGATTGGCGGTTTGCTGTCGGCCATCGGTATCGCCGGCATGGACCGGCTTATTCAGCACAACGTGCTGGCCATGTCGGGACGCGCAGTGGAAGCGGCGGGCGACGTGAACACATTGTTGCTCGACAAGACCGGAACCATCACGTTGGGCAATCGGCAGGCTGCGGCTTTCATTCCGGCTCCGGGGGTGACGGAAGCCGAAATGGCCGATGCCGCGCAGCTTTCCTCGCTCGCGGATGAAACCCCCGAGGGCCGCTCCATTGTGGTGCTGGCCAAGGAGAAATATGCCCTGCGTGGACGGGAGTTGTCGTCGCAGGAAATGGAATTCGTCCCGTTCACCGCGCAGACCCGAATGTCTGGCGTCAACATGAACGGCAATCAAATCCGCAAGGGCGCGACCGACGCCATCGAACGCTATCTGGCCCTGAGCGGCGTCACCATGCCGGCCGAAGTGCAGGCCAGTGTCGAACTGATCGCCCGCTCGGGCGGCACTCCGCTCGTCGTCGCCGAACAACGCCGCGCCCTCGGGGTAATCCACCTCAAGGACATCGTGAAGGGCGGCATGCGCGACCGCTTCGATCAGTTGCGGGCGATGGGCATCAAGACGGTGATGATCACCGGCGACAATCCACTGACGGCAGCGGCGATTGCGCGCGAAGCCGGTGTGGACGACTTCCTCGCCGAGGCGACGCCCAAGGAGAAGATGGACCTCATTCGTCGCGAGCAGGCGGAAGGCAAACTCGTCGCCATGACCGGCGACGGAACCAACGATGCTCCGGCGCTGGCCCAGGCCGACGTGGGAGTCGCCATGAACACCGGCACTCAGGCGGCCAAGGAAGCCGGCAACATGGTTGACCTGGATTCCAACCCGACCAAGCTTATCGAAGTGGTCGCCATTGGCAAGCAGTTGCTGATGACCCGCGGCTCGTTGACTACATTTTCCATTGCCAACGACGTGGCCAAGTACTTCGCCATCATTCCGGCGATGTTTGCCGGAACGTTCCCGGTGCTGAATGCGCTCAACATCATGCATCTGCGCACCCCCGCATCCGCCATTTTGTCGGCGGTGATTTTCAACGCCATCATCATCATCGCCCTGATCCCGCTGGCGCTGCGTGGCGTGAAATACCGGCCCATGGGCGCGGCAGCATTATTGCGCCGCAACCTGTGGGTCTATGGCGTGGGCGGGATCGTCGTGCCCTTTATCGGGATCAAGCTGATTGACATGCTCATCACCGGCGTCGGACTGGCATGAAGAATTTTCACCACGGAGGCACGGAGGACACGGCGGTTCTTGAAGTTTTTGGAAGCGATTTGGCTCTGAGACATGCTTACGCTGAAACTCAGGTGCGCGGTCAGTTTTGAGCGGAGAACATCGAGTCCCGCGAGCGGGATGGTGACCAGATAGCCCAGCGCTCCAGCGCTGAGTAGACTTCGGAGGGTTTGCGAGATGCAAGCGCCGTTATGAAAGCAAGAAAAACTCCGTGCACTCCGTGTCTCCGTGGTGAAAACGGTTTTGGTATTTCGCAGTGGAAGGAACTATGAAACAGAATCTTAAAATTGCAATCCTGATGACGATTGTCACCACGGTGCTGCTGGGAATTATTTATCCCCTGGTGGTCACGGGTCTGGCGCAAGTGCTGTTTCACGACAAGGCCAACGGGCAGCTGCTCTCGCGCAATGGCCAAGTCATCGGTTCGCACATCATCGGGCAGGCTTTCGTCGGGCCGGGATACCTGCACTCGCGGTTATCGGCGGCAGGGACAGGCAATGGCTACGACGCCGCAAACTCTGGCGGATCGAATCTGGGTCCGACCAACCAGAAGCTGATCGACCGTGTGAAGGCTGATACTGCGCGTCTGCAGGCGGAAAATCCTGGCCAGCCGGTTCCTGTGGATCTGGTCACGACCTCCGCGTCAGGTCTGGATCCCAACGTCTCGCTTGCGGGAGCTGAATTTCAGGTGCCGCGCATCGCCCGGGAACGCGGCTTGAGCGAGGACCAGGTGCGACAAATCATCCAGCAGCATACCGAACAGCGGACGTTCGGATTGCTGGGTGAGCCGCGGGTCAATGTTCTGGAAGTGAACCTCGCGCTGGACCAGGTAAAAGCAATGGCCGCGAAATAGAAGCAGGCATCCCTAACGCAGCTGGCCGTAGAAAATCTTGGTGTCGTACTCGAGCGTAACTTGGCCGTTCTCGGCGTGGGACGAAAACAGATGCGGCAACTCGCGCATCATCGCCTCATACTTCTCGCCCGCCTTGGGTACATACGACGACGATAGCAACCGGCCGCGCAGGCCGTCGAAGTCCAGTTGTTGCTGGTTGTGCTGTTCGATCAACCGCACTTCGCCGGGAGCAAAGAAGCGTTGCAGAGCATCGTAGCTGGCCAGGTATTTGTGCGCGACCTGTTCATAATCGGTGGAATGGCGCAACACAAAATCTTCATAGGCGCGCAGGAACGGCTTGGACGTTGTATCGCGATCGTTCCACACCAATACCACCCAGCCTTGAGGCTTGAGAATGCGGGCGAACTCGGCGCGGGTATCGTCGGGCCGAAACCAGTGGAAAGCCTGCCCGGCTATGACGAAATCGACGCTCGCGTCAGCCAGACCGGTGGCTTCGGCGCTGCCGTCCACCATGCTGAAGTTGGAATACTCGGCCAGGTAATTCTCGCCGCCGATGCGCATCTGGCGATTGGGTTCCACGCCTACGACGTGATTGTCGTTCTCCAGAAATATCTTGGCCAGCAGGCCAGTGCCGCAGCCAACGTCGGCGATGGTGTGCTCGGGACGCAGTCCGCAAGCTTGCTCGACCGCCTGCACCACATCTTGCAAATAATGGGGACGGTACTTTACGTAGTCATCCACGCGGTCGGAAAAACGCGCTTTGGGATCGCGAGTTGCATCAGCCATGGGTGTATCTTAACTTGACCGATGATGCTCACGCGCCCCACGAAAACGCCTCTGGTGAACGCCATCTCCGACGCCATCCGCAAGATTCCGCGGGGACGGGTCAGCACTTATGGGGCGATCGCCTCCGCCGCCGGTTATCCGCGCTGTGCCCGCCATGTGGGACGGGTTCTGCAGCAAGTGGACGGGCTGCCCTGGCATCGCGTTCTGGGCTCGGGCGGCCGATCTGCGATGCCCGGTGAATTTGCCCTGGAGCAGCGCTTTCTGCTGGAAGCGGAGGGCGTGCGCTTTCACGGCAAGCGGGTTGACATGCGAAATTTTGAGCATCGGTTTGAGAAAACCAGGCGCAAATCTCCGGCCTCCAAGGGATATAGGAGCGAGAAAGGGATACCGCGAAAGTAGCAGGTGAGACAGCACTTCACAGTGGACAGCGGGAGTCGCGGTGGCTTAAATTCATGACTGCTGCGCACTACTTTTCAGATTTATGAGTACTACGGGCCCGGTTAAGATTTCGATTATTGCGGTGATCCTGCTGTTAGCGATGTCGCTTTCGGCACAACGCTATCAGGGACAAGATCATCACGTCTTTCATCCGCCGGTTCCGGCCAAACATCCGAGTGCGCCGGCTTCCGGTACGCCAGCGCAAGCGCGCGTCTCTTCAACCGGAAATCCGGCCCCCTCGCGAAGCCGTGATGCAAGTTCAAGCCCCCCGCGAAGTACTCCCCCAGCTCCTCCGCAGATTCCGTCGAACCCTGATCGGGTCCACCCGCATTAGCATCTGGTGGCGCATGGTTGCAATCTCTGCCGTAACCGGAAATTAACATTGAACGCATATGTCGCTGTTATAAAATCAGGCGCTATGCAAGATAAGCCATTGGAGATAGAGAAAGTTGCGAACGGGACCGATGTTGTCCTTCGGATCCACGGCCCACTGTTGTTAGGTAATTTTTTTCCACTTCAAACCGAGGTCAGGTCCGACTCCTCCAATCTACTGATCATCGACGTTTCTGACATGCCCTACATTGATTCGGCGGGAATCGGATGCCTGGTGGGAGCCCACATCTCCAGGCAAAACTCAGGCCGCAAGCTGATCATCGTGGGCGCCAACGAGCGGCTGCTGACTTCGTTGAAAGTAACCAAGGTGGAAGGCCTGTTCAACTTTGCTCCCACGGTGGAGCAGGCGCGCGCGCAAGTTGGGGGCGGATAGTCCCGCTTAGTTAAGCGATCTCCGCAGAGTCGTGGTGTATCAGGGGGCCCGGCTTAGGCCGTACCGGATCGGCTCGGTCTCCACGCGCTTCGCCGCTAAACGCCTCATCCGCAGCACCCAAGTCCAAGCTCTGATAAACTTTTGCGCCATGTAGGCTCAACGTCTTCCGCTTCGCCACGGGTATTCCGGTTGTCCATTTATCGCGCGGAGATGGGGAGGCGCTCAGCCTCAGGAGGTCATTTATGTCAACCGCTGTAAGCACAGCACAGATGCACACGCATGTTCAGGAATTTGTCAGCCGGCCGCGCCAGATGTTTATCGACGGAAAGTGGGTGGAGGCGGCTTCGGGAAAAACCTTCCCGACTTATAACCCGGCTACCGGAGAAGTCCTGGCGCAGGTTGCCGAAGGCGACCGCGAGGACATTGATCGCGCGGTCAAAGCCGCACGCCGGGCCTTCGAGAGCGGGCCCTGGCCGGAGATGACGCCCTCCCAGCGTGGCCGCCTGATATGGAAGCTGGGCGATTTGATTGAAGAGCACCTGGAGCAATTCGCGCAGCTTGAAAGTCTCGACAATGGCAAGCCGCTATCGGTGGCGCGCGTCGCCGATGTGCCACTGGCGGCCGATCTGTTCCACTACATGGCGGGATGGGCCACCAAGATTGAAGGCAACACCATTCCAATTTCGAGTGGGTCGAAGCACGTGAAGTATCTGGCATTCACGCGGCGCGAGCCTGTGGGAGTGGTGGGACAGATTATCCCGTGGAATTTTCCCCTGCTGATGGCGGCGTGGAAGCTGGGTCCGGCGCTGGCGACCGGTTGCACCGTGGTATTAAAGCCGGCAGAGCAAACACCGCTGAGCGCGCTGCTGCTGGCCGAGTTGATTGCCGAGGCAGGTTTTCCAGACGGTGTGGTGAACGTGGTGCCCGGTTACGGCGAAACCGCCGGAGCTGCGCTGGCGGCGCATCCCGACGTGGACAAAGTCGCTTTCACCGGTTCCACCGAAGTGGGCAAGCTGATTTTGCAGGCGGCGGCCGGCAATCTGAAGAAGGTCTCGCTCGAACTGGGTGGCAAGTCGCCGAACCTGGTGTTTGCCGACGCCGACATGAAGGCGGCCATTCCCGGCGCGGCCAGCGCCATCTTCTTCAATCACGGTCAATGCTGTTGCGCCGGATCGCGGCTCTACGTTGAGCAGAGCATCTTCGACCACGTGGTGCACAGCGTGGCCGACCAGGCTAGAAAGATCAAACTCGGACATGGCTTCGACCCTGAAACCTCGATGGGACCGCTGGTCTCCGAAGAGCAGATGAATCGCGTCTGCAGCTATCTGGAGAGCGGGCTGCACGAAGGCGCAGAAGCCGTGGTGGGCGGGCACAAACGGCCGGGCTCAGGATACTTTGTCGAGCCAACGGTGATGGTGAAGACCAAGCCCGACATGAAAGTTGTGCGCGAGGAGATTTTTGGGCCGGTGGTTTGCGCCATGCCGTTCCGCGACGTGGACAAGCTGATTGCCGAGGCCAATCAGAGCGAGTACGGTCTGGCCGCGGCGGTGTGGACTCGCGACATCAGCAAAGCGCACCGTATTGCCGAGAAGCTGCGCGCTGGCACGGTATGGATCAACTGCTATAACGTATTCGACGCGGCCCTGCCCTTCGGCGGTTACAAGCAGTCAGGCTGGGGCCGCGAGATGGGCCATGAAGTATTGGAGATGTACACCGAAGTGAAAGCAGTGTGCGCGGCGATCTAGGGTGATGATTATTCAAGAGCGTAGGTAATTTCTTGGATTGTCATCCTGAGCGACGAGCGCAGCGAGGAGCCGAAGGATCCCTATGATCGCCAGCAATCCCAGATTTGTTGTAACGGGCGGCTACCCTGTGATTTCTTGCAGGTATAGGGGTCCTTCGACTCGCTGCGCTTGCTCAGGATGACAGAGCTCAAGAGATGATCTATCCCGTGAGATCGATCCAGTCTGATCAATCCCCGCTCGTAGCTTCACTAAGGCTATCCACCGCAACGCGCGCGGCGGCGATGTCGATCAACGGCTGTTCGTTATGACGCGGATGCATAGTTAACACGTCCGCGGTGTGCCGTAATTTGCCGGCTATCCAGTTGCGCCGCTCGACGAAGGTCTCCGGCTCGTAGGTAACCCCGTTGGCAAGACGCCGGTCTTCGCGTTTCGAAGTCCACAGCAACACCGGACCGACCACCCTGCGCACTGTACGAGTCAGGGTTCCGAAGGCGCCTTCGACTTCGCAACGCAGCTCGCGAATTCGTTTCGATATCGGCGGATTGGTTGTGCGGAGCCGCTTTTCCATCGCCCACAGCGCCGCATTGTAGGTGGTGCGCAACTTCCGGGCTTCCTGTTCGAAGCGCCGCCGCACGCGCAAGTCGGGATGGTTGTGATAGCGCTTCCATCCCTGGAAGATGGTTTCGCAAATGCGAAACAAACTGGGACCGTTGCGCTCGAAGTCGTGCCGGAAGGCCCAATCGAGGAACTCTTTCGACTGGTCGCGCGAAATGGCCGCATGCTGGTAGTTGAACTTGTACTGGCCGTGGATGTCAGCCAGGTCCACGTCGTCGAGCATGCGCCCCTCTTGCTGCATCTGTGCGAACAGCGGAGTGCCCGGTACCGGCGTGTACAGCATGAACTGATGGAAATCGGTGCCGTGCGAGACGGCGTATTCGATTTCCGCATGGATGTTTTCGGGAGTATGGTGTTCGAGGCCAACGATGGTTGAACCGAGTATTTTGATGCCATGCTGACGCAGTTCCGCCACCAGCGCTCGGGTATCGGAGTTCTTCAGCTTGGCGTAGCTGGAGTTGGGCGACTCAAGTCCGACCCAAATCCACGAAACCCCGAGTTGCACCAGTTCTTCCATGCTGTATTTGCGGATGGCATTCACCGACGAGAAAACGTAAAGCGCCCAACTTTTACCGGCGTCCTTCATGCGCGCCAGAAGTTGCATGGCCCGCGGGCGGTTCAACAGGAAGTTCTCGTCCATCATGAAGAAGGAATTTACGCCCAGGGCACCCTCCATCTTCTGCATGACTTCGAAGAGCTGGTCTCCCGTTTCATAGAAGTGGATGCTCTTGCCTTTGCCGCCAAAGAAAGAAGACGTGGTGCAGAAGTTGCAGCCTAGCGGGCATCCCACCGAAGGAATGACGGTGGCCGCGGTATCGCATTTGCTGTCGGGAACGCGCATTCCCAGAATGCGAAAGCCAAAGCCGGAGACGATCTCCGGATGAACGATCGGCGCTTCGCTGTCTTCGCCAAGATAGCGGCGCATCCATGAGATGCCCTCGCCGCGAATGATGTAATCGGCATCAATTAAGCTATCCAGTCCGGGAATGGCAGCGACGTGTCCGCCCACGACGATGATGGAGCGCGGCGACAGGCGGCGGACCTGGCGGCACATTTCGCGCACCTTACCGAAGTTCGGAATGATTCCAGAAATTCCAACGATGTCGTAATCGGAAGAGGTCAGTTCGCGTTGGAAGTCTTTGAGAGTGGGAAAGTCGAGCAGCGTGCTGGGCGCCGAGATGTTCTTCTGGATCATCATCAGTCCCCAGGAGCGATGGAACATCCGCAGCGAGAAGCTGCCCTGCTCGCGGGTGACCTGGTTGTGATACAGCTCCATGGGATTGATTGCACGGCTGCCGAATTCGTCGTCTTGCGCGTATGGGCCGAACACGGAGCTCAACAGCACCCGCGCCTGAGTCCCTTTAGGATGTGGAGTAATCCAAACAGAGTTTGATGTCGATGCCATGAGTTCATGCTAGGGAACCTCTGATATCGGTTCAGTGATACAGGCCACGTTCTGATTGAAATGACAAAACTATTACATTCGCTAATCATCTTGGGAAAATGAGACCGGCATAGAGAATGGCTCTGTTCGGGAACAGGGAACATCGGGACATAAATCCGTGGCTGATTGCCATCGCGGTCATGTCGAGCACCTTCATGGAGGTGCTGGACACGACGGTGGTCAACGTTTCGTTGCCGCACATTGCGGGCAGCCTGTCGGCCAGCAACGACGAGGCCACCTGGACGCTCACCTCGTACCTGGTCGCCAATGCCATCATTCTTCCCATGACCGGATGGTTGGCCGGTCGCTTCGGCAGAAAACGCCTGCTGATGCTCTCGGTGACCGGATTCACGGTTGCGTCATTTCTGTGCGGGCTGGCGCCGTCACTGCCGTTCCTGATTGTGTGCCGCCTGATTCAAGGCGCGTGCGGCGGCGGACTGCAGCCGCTCTCTCAGGCAGTGCTGTTGGAATCGTTTCCGCCCGAAAAGCGCGGCCAAGCCATGGCATTCTGGGCCCTCGGCATCGTAGTGGCGCCCATGCTTGGCCCGGTGGCCGGAGGCTGGCTCACCGACAACTACAGTTGGCGCTGGGTCTTCTATATCAACGTGCCCATCGGCGTCATCGCGCTGATACTTACGGAACTGTTCATCTTCGATCCGCCGTATCTGAGGCGCGAAAAAACCGGCATCGACTATTGGGGAATTGGTCTGCTGGCGGTCGGCATCGGAAGCTTGCAGATCATGCTCGACAAGGGCACAGAAGACGATTGGTTTGGCTCGCGCTTTATCGTTACGCTCTCCATCCTGGCGGTGGGCGGACTGACGGCGCTGATTATTCGCGAGCTGAAGGCCAAGCATCCCGTGTTGGATCTCACGATATTCAAGTATCGCTCGTTCGCTATCGGCACATTTCTGATGACGCTGATTGGCTTTGTGCTGTACGGCAGCACGGTGCTTTTGCCGCTGCTGATGCAGGTGCTGCTGGGCTACACGGCGACGCACGCCGGCATCACCAACCTGCCGCGCGGCCTCGCGTCGTTCCTGATTATGCCGATCGTGGGACGCCTGACTGGCAAATTCGACCAGCGGAAGTTGCTGGGGATTGGCCTGGTGGCCTCCGCCTACGCCATGTGGGAGCTCTCGCGCTTCAGTTTGAGTGTGGCTTCAGTAAATTTCTGGTGGCCGCTGATGATTCAGGGCGCGGCGCTGGGCTTCGTCTTTGTGCCGCTCACCACCATCACCAATGGCGCGATTCCGAATGAGCGCATGGGAAATGCTACCAGCCTGTTCAACCTGATGCGAAACATTGGCGCCAGCATCGGGATCGCCATGGTCGAGACCGTGCAGTTTCGCAGTCAGCAGAGGCACATCAACAACTTGAGTGAGCATGTGTATCCCCAAAGCGGTACCGCCCGGCAAACGTTCGAAAGCATGAAGGCGTTGTTCATGCATCAGGGCTCCAGTGCCGCCACGGCGACACAGCAGGCCTATCAGACGATGTGGGGAATGGTGCAACGGCAGGCGGCAATGCTGTCTTACAACGACACGTTTTTCTTCATGTCGATGATGTTCCTTGTCATGATTCCGTTCCTGTTCCTGCTGAAGAAGCCGAAGCCAGGAAAAGCGGGAGCGGCGCCGATGCACTGATCGGTGTCCACATAGTTTTCTCGCAAGAAGAAGGGTCCTTCGACTCCTCCTGACGATGTTCGGGGTCGCTCAGGATGACAGACAGAAACGCAGATCCTTCGACTGCGCGCCCGCCCGACCCGCAACGGATGCGGGCCGGAAATTCCTTGCGGGCGCTACGCTCAGGATGACATCCACCTTGTCGTTACTGTGGCTGGGTCGCTTCCGTTGTCGGCTGCGAGAATTTCTGCAGATGCTGGTCAATGCGGGCCATTTGCTTTTCGCGCAACTGGTCGGCCTGGGTGCGTTGCTCAGCCGTCAACACCTGGGTGTAAATCTGGTGTTGCATGGAGGCCTTCTGCACCATCAACTGGGCCATCGCTTGCGACTGCTGATTGGCAATCGCCTGCACCTTGGCCTGGTCGAAGGCGCCGTTCGCCGTGGCGGTCAGCATGGCCTTGCGGTTTTCAGCAAGTTGCTGCATCAGCGGACGCGTGGTCGCGCGCTGTGCCTCCATCATGGTCTTGATCTGTTGCTTCTGGGCGTCGGTCAGGTTCAGCTGTTTGGCCATCCAGCCCATATGCTGATGTTCGTGACCGCCCCATCCCGAAGCCCCTTCCTGCATCGTTCTGCTGGGCTTGCGAAATTACGGCCGCGCCACACAGCACCAGCGCTAACAGTGCAACCGCGACGCTCCAAAACTTGGTTTTCATAAACTTTTGACTCCTCCTTGACAGTTCCTCTGTCACGTATTGAAACACTCGCCATTCGATTTCGACGGTAAAGTCTGGTAGCACAACTGTTAAGTTTTGTGCTGCGCACCGCCCTTACTACAGATTATTGCGGGATGTGGGACGGAGAGTTCCCGAAATGTTGCCGGTGTGGGCCAGGTGCCGTCCCTGAAGGGGTTCGGATACCATCCCCTCACCCACCGGATGGAGACTGCTTTGGTTTCCACCCCTGTTGTGAGGAAAATCACATTTGCAAGTGACTCCTGTCATAGGGGGTTCCCCAATCCTCGCCTTACGCTTTCAACCACTCTATGTCTATCCCATTTATGTCTCCGAGAAGGTGAACTGTGAAACGATTCGTTCTGCCTGTCTGTCTGCTTGTTGCGCTCTTCGTCACTACGGGTTTTGCCCAGAACCTTACCCTCGGGTTCACCGCCTCCAACACCGGGGCCATGAATGTGGACTCGCTGGAACAGAAGCGCGGTTTTGAACTCTGGCGAGACAAGGTGAACGCCGCTGGAGGCATCAAGGCAGGCGGCAAGAGCTACAAGATCCAATTCGTCACCTACGATGACGAATCCAATCCCAAGCGCGTGCAGCAGCTTTACTCCCGCTTGATCCTGCAAGACAAAGCCGACTTTCTGTTCAGCCCGTACTCTTCAAGCCTGACCGCTACCGCCGCCATCGTGACTGAGCAATATGAAAAGATCATGCTGACGACTGGCGCTGCCGAAGGCAAGACCTATACGCTGGGCAATCACTACCTCTTCCAGATGTTCACACCCGGAGCGGAATACCTGAAGGGAGTGCTGGACGCGCTCAAGACCAAGGACCCGAAGGCGGCGGTTGCGTTCGTCTATGAAGACGCCTCGTTCTCGGTGTCGGTGGTCAATCCCGCGAAAGAGTATGCCCAGAAGCTCGGTTTCAATGTGGCCTTCAGCGAAGCCTATGCCCCGAACACCACCGACTTCAGCGCCATTATCGACAAGGTGATCGCGTCGAAGGCCACGGTACTGCTGGGTGGCGGCCATTACGCCGATGGTTCGACCTTGGCCAAGCAACTTTACGAACACAAAGTTCCGTTGAAGATGATCACATTGTTGGTGGCTCCCGACAGCGACAAATGGACCGAACTGGGCGAGGCGGCCGTAGGCGTGATGGTTCCCTCGCAATGGGAACCCCAGGTAGCTTTCAAGGCGCAATATGGACCAAGTGGCACTGAGTTTGCCAAAGATTACACGGCGAAATACAACACACCTCCAAGTTACGAATCGGCGGGCGGCTACGCCTCGGGTCTGATTCTGCAGCACGCAATTGAACAGGCAGGCAGCACCGACACGGCCAAAGTGGCGGCGGCGCTGAATGCCACCGACATCACGACGTTTTATGGCCGCACTAAGTTTGCGACTGAGTCCAATCAGCACGGTCTGCAGGTAGGCCATGCCATGGTGATAGCGCAATGGCAGAAGGACAAATCAGGCAAGCCGGTGAAGCAAGTGGTTTGGCCGCTGGCCGGCAAGAGCGCCAATCTGGTATATCCGATCCACTAAGTTTGCAGTAGAGTGATTGACGGAATATGCGCGCCACTCCAGCAAGCGGAGCGGCGCGAGGGGTGAGAAATGTCTGGCATCCTGGCTTCCATGATTGACGGTCTGCTCATCGGCTCGGTCTATGGGCTGGCCGCTATGGGCCTCAGTCTGATCTGGGGAGTGATGGATGTCATCAACCTCACCCATGGTTCGGTCATCGCGCTGGGTATGTTTGGCATGTACATTTTGTTTGCCGCCTTCCCGGTGAACGCCTACTTTCTCCTGCTGCCCATCCTGGTGGCAGGTTTGCTCCTCGGCCTGATTATTTACTGGATCTCCGTGCACTGGGTAATCGGCCGTTCGCAGTTGTCGAGCCTGCTGTCCACTTTCGCCGTGAACATGATGATCATTGGGATCGGCACCGCGATTTGGAGCACCAGTCCCTACAACGTGAACTTCACGCTGCGCGGCTTCACCGTGGGAGCCTACACCTTCACCGGGAACCACATTGCGGCTGCCGCGGCGGCCGTGGTCATTGCGCTGGCGCTGGAGCTGTTTCTGTATCGCACTCGCCCTGGCAAAGCCATCCGCGCCGTGGCCGACAACCGGGAAGCGGCTGAGCTGATGGGCATCTCCTCGACCATGGTGCTCGCCCTGGCGTTTGCAATCGGCATCGCGTTGGCCGCGTCTTCAGGCGCATTGGTCTCCACGCTGTTTCCGTTCACGATTCTTTCGGGCGCCGGCTACCAGATGAAGAGCTTCGTGGTGACCGTGCTGGCTGGACTCGGCAAGCCCCTCGGGGCCCTCGCTGCCGGCGTGTTGCTGGGTTTGCTGGAAGGCGCGGTGACCCCCTTCATCGCCGTCAGTTGGATCCCGCTGATTGAGTTTGGACTGTTTGTGGTCGTGCTGGTTGCCTTTCCCAAAGGCATATTCACGAGGGCGACGGCATGATCTGGCGGCGTCCCGTCTTCTGGCTGATCCTGATTTTTGCTGCGCTGATGGCGTACATTCCATTCCACGCCAACGACGTTTCCCTGCGCGAAGACCTCATCCTGGTCGCAATTGCTGTGATTCTGGCCAGTAATCTGAACCTGATGATCGGCTATACCGGATATGTGAACTTCGGCCACATTGTCTTTTACGGGCTGGGTGGCTACGTCGGACTTTATCTGGCCACGGTGCGAAATTGGAACCTGGTTCCGGCCGCGCTGGCTGCCGGTCTGGTGGTCAGTCTGTTTGCCCTGGCGCTGGGAATGGGCATTCTTCGATTGCGGGGCGCTTACTTCGCGCTGGCCACCATCGGCGTCCTGATGGCCGTGCAATCTTTCGTTTCCAACTTCGATCCCTGGGGCAGGTCCACCGGCATGTACGTTGATTTCGGCGCCTACGAGAAGCTGGGCGGAGCGCGTCACGCCCTTTGGATGACCTACTTCCTGGTGATCGGCGTGATGGCGCTGTCGATGATTCTGAGCCTGGGCATCAAGATTTCGAAGTTTGGCCTGGGCCTGTTTGCCATTCGCGAAGATGAAGATGCGGCCGTGGTTCTGGGCGTGAACACCACCGCATACAAAGCCATCATTTACAGCGTGTCCGCATTTCTTCCGGCTGTAGCCGGCGCGCTGATGTTCTACAAGAACGGCATGATCGATCCTTCGATTGCATTTGAATTCATGCTTTCGCTCGAAGGAATCGTGATGCTGATGCTCGGCGGCAAAGGCACCGTGGTTGGCGCGGCTTTGGGCGCGGGCTTGTACGAGAAATTGCGTTCCTATCTGTTAACCTCGCCCAAGCTATCTAATTTCCAACTGGTGATTGCCGGCGGACTGCTGCTGCTGGTCGTATTGTTTGCGCCCGGCGGCCTCATCGGCTGGCTCTATCGCCTGCTGCCGCGCTCGCGCAAGGTGATCGAATGACGGCGCTACTTGAAGTCAACGGCGTGAGCAAACGCTTCGGCGGACTGCAGGCGGTCTCCGATGTGAGCTTCACCCTGGGAGAGCGCGAGATCCTCGGCCTGATAGGTCCCAACGGCGCTGGGAAGACGACCCTGTTCAACATTGTCAACGGTGTGTACAAGCCCGACAAGGGAAGCATAAAGTTTGCGGGCCATGACATCACCGGTCGTCCTCCCAACGATGTGGTGCACCTTGGACTGGCGCGCACCCACCAGATTGTGAAGCCGCTGCAGGACATGACGGTATTGGAAAACGTGACGGTCGGCGCCTGCTTCGGCCACGAATATCTGCCTCTGAAGCCGGCTCGCAAAGTTGCGCTGGAGGTCCTGGAACGCGTGGGCCTCTCCAAGAGTGCCGAGATGCTGGCGCGTTCGCTGACCATAGCCGGCAAGAAGCGTTTGGAGGTTGCCCGCGCACTGGCGGCGCGTCCCAAGCTGCTTCTGCTCGACGAAGTGCTGGCTGGATTGAATCCCACCGAAATCGCTTACATGATCGGCATTGTGCGCGACATCCGCGACAGCGGCATCTCGGTGTTCATGATCGAGCATGTGATGCAGGCCATCATGAGCCTTTCTGACCGGCTGGTAGTGTTAAGTTTTGGTCAGAAGCTTGCCGAAGGGCAGCCCGAAGAAGTCGCGCGCGATCCCCTGGTGATTGAGGCGTACCTGGGCGATCCGGACATCGCGGAAAAACTGAAGGACAAGAACTGATGGATGCCGTTCTGCAGGTGGAAAAACTCGAGTCTGGGTACGGCGAGGTGCAGGTGCTGTGGGGCATATCGCTGCAGGTGCAGGCGGGCAAGATGACCACCGTCATAGGCGCCAATGGTGCGGGCAAGACAACCACGTTGCGCACCATCATGGGCAGCGTGCCAGCCTGGGGCGGCCGCGTGCTGATGAACGGCGAAGATGTGACCCGGTTGTCACCACACGCCAAAGCCAGCCGTGGCCTTGTTCTGGTGCCTGAGGGCCGGCAGCTTTTCCCTGACATGTCGGTGGAAGAAAACCTGGAGATGGGCGCCTATTCGCACCGCGCCCGCAAGCGGGAGAAGGAAAACCTGGAGCGCGTGTACGATACTTTTCCACGCTTGCAGGAACGTCGCAAGCAACGCTCATCCACCCTCTCCGGCGGGGAACAGCAAATGTTGGCGATGGGCCGCGGATTAATGCAGGAGCCGGTCGTTCTCATGATCGACGAGCTCTCACTGGGTCTGGCGCCGGTGCTGGCGCAGCAGTTGTTCCTCACGCTGAAAAAGTTGAGAAAGCAAGGGCTGACCATCGTGCTGGTCGAACAGAACGTACACCTCGCCTTGGCGCTGAGCGATCATACCTACGTGCTTGCCGAAGGCCGGGTGGAGATTGAAGGCGATTCGCGCGAGGTTGCCAACATGGACGAAGTGCGGCGCGCCTACCTCGGACTGTAGAACCTGGTCCTCCTGCCAGCGCTGATTTCTATCTCATCTTGCCAGGGACATCCTCCCTAACTCACACCCATCCAAAAAACTCGAACGAGCGTTCGATGGGCTAGGCCGGATTCTCCCACCAAAGTGGCAACGGGCGTCGATGTTACCCTCGTAAACTGCTTGTTACTTCAGCTAAATAGCTTAGAATCTGTGGATTACGAGTTCATCGATCACCGAGGTGGAAGCCCATGCTCACATCGCCCATGTGACCAATATCACATTCAGACGTGAGCCATGTCCGCCAGCCTTCCCCATGCTGTCTCTTACAGTCTCCATCCAAGGCCCAATTCAAAGATGGGATTTACCGATCAGGAATCCCGATGACGACAGGCTTCCCCTCTAGTCATGAATTGCGCCTACTTGCTTGGAGGCGAAGATGCGAGATTGTTTCCGGTCATCGGTAGTATGCCTGCTGGCGGTTGCGTGTCTGTTGATTCCGGTGGCGTTAGTTGCTGCTGATTCAAATGCCACAACCTCAGCGGATCCCACCAACGCGGCTACCAGCGCCGCACCCACGAACAGCGGCGCCAGCATAGGAACAGCCGCCGTTATCAGTCCAACCTTGGTCGATCTCCTGGTTAAAAAGGGAATCCTGACCACAGCCGAAGCCAACAGCTTGCGCAGCATGCCCGCTTCTGCCGGGATGCAGCAGTTGCTGCTTCTGCTGAAGGCCAAAGGCGTTGTTAATGACTCGGAAGCGGCAGAGCTGAAGAGCGCTGCGGATGCAGACACCTTGCACTCGCTGGTCGATACCGAATCGGGCCCCACGCAATATGCCAGTCTCACCAGTCCGGGCGCGGGCCAAGCTGCGGCACCGAAAGAAGCCCCCGCTCCAGTCGTCATTCCTGCAATCGCGCCGGTTCGGGTACTTCCGATTGACGCGCCGGTCAAGGAAGGTCTGGCGGGCGCGCTGAAATTGGGCGCGGTCAGAATGACGCCATATGGCTTCATCAAGGCCACCGCGGCCTATGACAGCAGTTCTCCCCGTGGCGACGATTTTCCTCCCCCAGGTTTCCTGAATGGCGATACCGGGCCGACCAACAATGCTGAATTCCACGTCAAGGCACGGCAGACCCGCATGGGTTTCAGGTTCGAGTGGCCTGATGCCTCGAAGAATGTGGTCGTAACCGGCCAAATCGAAGGCGACTACGAAGGCAACTTCAGCCGCTCCGACAACCGCAACATCTCCACCATTCGCAGCAACGCATTTCAGTTGCGTCTGGCCTACGGGCGAATCGATTGGACCGTCGCTCCCAACACCGACTTGTTCTTTGAAGCTGGGCAAGACTGGACCATCTACGGCTCGAGCGCGATGATGAACCTGTTCGAAACCACGTTCTTTGGCGCCTATTGGGGCAATACCTACGAGCGAGCTCCGCAGATGCGTCTGGGCTTCGTGCAAAAACTGGGCGGCGACCGCAACTGGAAGCTCTCGCCCGAAGTCGCAATCATGACGCCGGCCGAGGGCAATCTCCCGGCTGACGTGACTACTTGCACCATCAAAACGCTTAACACACCTACAACTTGCACGGTCCTCGACGGAACCGGCAACCAACTGGGTTATGGCGAGCGCCAGGGCGCTGACTATGCCAGGCCCGATATCGAATCCAGAGTCGTGCTGCAGTTCCAGCTCGACAAAGCTCCGGGCGTGGTTCCGGCGCAGATCCTCTGGAGCGGTTTCTATAGCGGACGCCAGGCCACGGTGCCATTCTCTAACGTACCCAACGCGCCGTCCCCGCTACCGGAAAACTTTTACAAAACGGCTTTCCCCCGCGGCGTCGACAACAGCAGTCACGGTTACGGCAATCAGGTGGCAGTATCACTCCCCACCCGCTGGGCAACGGTTGTGGCCAGCGGTTACATGGGAGCTGACCTGAGATTCATGTTTGCCGGCCAGCTGTTGTCCAACTACAATCAGGCGGCCGGTCTGACCAACAAGGCGAACGGCCTTTCGGTTGACGGCTCGTCCACAGTGGTGTTCGGAACCAATTCCGCCGGTCATGCTGTCATCGCCCCCCAACTGGCGGTGCGCGGTTACGGCGGCTTCATCCAGGCTGGCTTCCCCATCTCGCGCTGGTTCAATGCTGATCCCAAGGGCCGGAACGCGGGCTGGCAAGCCTACTACGAATACGGTATCGACGCGGCCAATGCCAATGATTTCCGATTTGCCAAGAGCATTAGCGCGGAGGCCGGTGGTGGGCCCATCAGGAGCAACCTCAACGCCATCACCGTGTTCTACAAAATGAATCCCTGGATCCAGTTCGGCTTCGAAGAGAGCCACTACGCTAGCTACGCGGTTCCCAATAACCATGATGTGTGCACCACCAAGATCGCCGGCTTGCCAAACTGCACGTCGATCGATTGGCGCACCGAGTTCGGACCGGTATTTACCTTCTAACAACTAGTCGTATCAACCTCAACAGGGGTGGCCGCAGTAGTGGGCCACCCCGTTTTCTTGGGGTCGAGCGGAGTCCATGGTCATTTGTCACAATTCCTTGTGATCCATTTCCGCGTCCCCTTTGCCGGCATGCTGTACATTCGGCAAGGTAACATGGCGGAGCTTTTCTGGTCCGCTGGTCCGCCTGATCGGCAACGCAATGGGCTTATCCAAACAAGCGTAAGGAAGAGAAATGGCGATATCGGTGCTGGCTTCGGTGCAACTTTCCTCTGACGAAATCAAGTCTTCGCTGGCCGGAACGATTGCCGCCGAGCGCATTCTCATTCGCCCCATCGACCTGATCGCCTGCGCTTCCGATGCCAGCTTCTACCGGCTGATCCCGAAGGCCGTAATCCAGGCGCAGGGCCTGGATGAGGTCCGTGCATTATTCGCCTTCAGCCAACAGACGCAGCTGCCGATGACCTTTCGCGCCGCCGGCACCAGCTTGTCGGGGCAATCGATTTCTGACGGATTGCTGGTGGATGTGGCGCGCCATTGGCGTGACTTGCGAGTGCAGGACGGTGGCAGGAGAATTCGCGTGCAGCCCGGCGTCATCGGCGCGCGCGCTAATCAGGCGTTGATTGCGTATGGCGCTAAAATCGGCCCCGATCCCGCGTCCATCGCTACTTGCACTCTCGGCGGGATACTCTCCAACAATTCCAGTGGCATGTGTTGCGGCGTCGAGCAGAATGCCTATCACACCCTCCACTCAATGAAGTTCATGTTGCCTTCAGGGACCATCATCGATACGGCGCTGCCCGATGCCGATGAGGAGTTTCATGCGCGCGAACCGGAGCTGGCCCGCGGAATCCTCGCCCTGAAGGCGCAGTTGCGAAACAATCCCGGCTTGCGGGAGCGCGTGCGCAACAAGTACCGGATGAAGAACACCACCGGCTACTCGCTGAATGCGTTTCTCGACTTTGAGCAGGCGGTGGACATCTTTCAGCATGTGCTGATCGGCTCGGAGGGCACGCTGGCCTTCATCGCCGAGGCGGTGCTCAATACCGTTCCCGATCTCCCCGTGAAGTACACCGGACTGCTGCTCTACCCGGATTTGTACGCTGCCGCAGATTCGATTGTGCCCTTGCGGCAAGCTGGCGCCAAAGCGCTGGAGATCATGGACCGTGCCTCGCTGCGCTCGGTTGAGAACCAGGCCGGAGTACCGCCCTCACTGCGCAATTTGCCGGAGGGTGCTGCCGGCCTGCTAGTTGAGTTTCAATCAGCGGACGAGGGTGAGCGCGCCGAATTGGAGAAAGTTGCTGCGGACGCGGTAGGCGGCCTGCAATTGCACGAGCCGGCTCGATTCACGCATGTTGCAACGGAACAGGCGCTGCTGTGGAAAATACGCGCCGGCATGTTTCCATCCGTGGGTTCGGTGCGCAAGAGTGGAACCACGGTCATCATCGAAGATGTTGCGTTCCCGATCGAAGCTTTGGCTGATGCCGCCCATGACCTTACCGGGCTCTTCCGCAAGCATCAGTATGACAACGCCATAATCTTTGGTCACGCCAAGGATGGAAATCTGCACTTCGTCATCACCCAGAGTTTCAACAACCCGGCGGTTGTTGACCAGTACGCACGCTTCATGGACGACGTAGTCGATCTGGTGGTGTGGCGCTATGACGGCGCCCTCAAGGCTGAGCACGGGACCGGGCGAAACATGGCTCCGTTCGTTAAGACCGAATGGGGAAGCGACGGCTACGCCGTTATGTGCCGCCTGAAGGAATTGGTGGACCCGTACAACCTGCTGAACCCGGGTGTGATCGTCAATCCCGACACGCGCGCGCACCTCGCCAATTTGAAACAGCTGCCGGCGGTTGAGCCTGAGATCGATAAGTGCATCGAGTGCGGCTACTGCGAGCCCAAGTGTGCCAGCCGCGAGCTGACGCTGACGCCGCGTCAGCGCATCGTGGTGCGCCGCGAGATGGCCCGCTTGCAGGAGAGCGCAGAGCGTTCTGAGGGTATGACATCCGCTGTTGCCGGCGAGATCGGACCGAAACAGCTGTATGAGGCTCTCGACGCAGAATTTCCTTACATGGCGCTCGACACCTGCGCTACCGACGGGCTTTGCGCCACCGCGTGTCCGGTGAGTATCGACACCGGACAACTCGTCAAACGCTTTCGCCGGATGCGCTTATCGGTTGCTGCAAAGCAGTGGGCCGCACGCATCGCCGCGCATTTCGAGCTAACGGAGTGGGCGCTGCGCTGGGCGTTGCGGCTGGGGCATGTCGCACAGGCGGTCATTGGATTGGCCGGAATGCGCCGCGTGACTCGGACCCTGAAACGCCTCGCCGGAGACAATCTGGCGGAATGGATGCCCGACACTCCTCATGCGGCCGGACCGGTGCCGAAGACCGAGCGCGCCGGAGCGCAGGCCATTTACTTTCCCGCCTGCATCTCTCGCGTAATGGGACGCTTGCCTGGCGAACCCGCGGACCGCTCCCTGATGGAGTTGACGGTAGAGTTAGGCCGGCGCGCCGGAGTTCCGCTCCACATTCCGCGGGACGTCGCCGGAACCTGCTGCGGCACGCCCTTCTCGTCAAAAGGATTCAGCGGCGTTCACTCCACCATGATCAATGCGGCGATAGAGCGCTTCTGGAAATGGTCGGAGCAGGGAAAACTTCCCATCGTGATCGATACCAGTCCCTGCACCTACGGATTCAAGACTGCGCGTTCGTATCTAACGGAAGAGAACCAGCAACGCTTCGACCAGATGACACTTGTGGATGCGATCGAGTTCGTTCACGACCAGTTGCTGCCGAAGTTGCCGGTCAAAACCAAGTCGAAGTCCGTGGCCTTGCATCCAGTATGCTCGGTCACCAAGATGGGCATCACCGCGAAGCTGGAAGCGGTTGCGCACGCCTGCAGCGAGCAGGTCACAATTCCGCTGGACGCAGGTTGTTGCGGCTTCGCCGGCGATCGCGGATTTCTGTTTCCTGAGCTGACCCAGGCGGCCACCAGGCATGAAGCGGCCGAGGTGAAAGCCAGTCAGCCGGACGAGTGCTACTCCAGCAGCCGCACCTGCGAGATCGGCATGAGCCGCTCCACGGGACAGATCTACCGTTCGTATATGTATCTTCTGGAGAAAGCTACGCGGTAGGCTGAGGGAGCACCATGAAGGCGTAGCTCACCTTGTCGCGATCGGCTGCGTTCCACGCCCAGTTGATCGTGGTGTTCTTCATTCCGGTTGCGCCCAGGCGGCCCCAGTATCCCGTCGGATATTTTCCATGTGCCAGTGGTCCCTGCACCACCACGACGACGTGACCATGCGGAGTATCTTTCAGGCCTCCCACAACGAAAAATCCCTGATCGGCCTGGGCCTTTGCCGCAATGCCATCGGGCAGCGGCGTCCAGGGCGCAGTCTGGATTTCATCCACGATGTCGTCCGCCATTCCAGTTATCGCGATTCCCAGGCTGCCGGCCACGGCCTTCAAGAAGCCGCTGCAGTCGTGGCTGTGCGCGTCAAAGTGTGCTTCGCACGTGTCGAGGATCTTTTGTTGAGGAGTAGGATCAGCCATCGTTGCCTCACGATCCGGCCAGGAATCGTTTTCTACTGGATCTCGATCACGCTGCCGGTGTCGGCTTCTTGCAATTCTTTGGTGCGCTCGATCACGCGCTGGGTGAACGCGAACAGCGACTTGGCATGCGGAGACTGGTCGCCCTCGAGCACGACCGGCTGGCCGCTGTCGCCGCCCTTGCGGATGTCGGGATCGAGTTCGATGCTGCCGAGAAACGGTACCCCGAACTGCTGCGCGGTGCGCGCCCCGCCGCCCTTGGAGAAGATGTCGATCTCGTGCTGGCAATGCGGGCAGATGAAGTAGCTCATGTTCTCGACGATGCCGATGATGTCGACCTTCACCTGCTTGAACATCTCGATGGCCTTGCGCGCGTCCTGCAAGGCAACGTCGCTCGGCGTGGTCACTACGACCGCGCCGGTCAGCGGCACGGTCTGCACCAGCGAGATGACGACATCGCCGGTGCCCGGCGGCAGATCGACGACGAGGTAGTCGAGTTGTCCCCACTCAACCTGGCCGAGGAACTGTTTGACGATGGAGTGCAGCATGGGGCCGCGCCAAACCAGGGGCTTGTCGCCCGGGCTCAGAAAGCCGACCGACATCACCTTCAGGCCGTACCGCTCCGGCGGCAGGATGCGGTCTTCACCGATCACGCTCGGGGCCATGGTGGTGCCCAGCATCAGCGGGACGTTGGGGCCGTATACGTCGGCGTCGAGTAGCCCGACCTTGAGGCCCATGCGCGCCAGCGCGATGGCCAGGTTCACTGCAAGTGTGGTTTTACCGACGCCGCCCTTGCCAGAGCCTACGGCGATGATGCTGTTGACACCGGGAAGCGGCTGCGGCCCAGCCTGCGGCTGGCCGGGCGTGTGTGCATGCTGATGACTCACGTTTGTTCCTGTAGTAATGGGAATGAGGTGCGCAAACCACGATTATACGCTGCCAAAGAGAACGGGTTTAGCGATACACTTCGCTCCGGTGACCTATGCGGACTATGAGGATTAGCAGTCGATCATCTTCGATTTTGCTGATGATGCGATAATCGCCAACTCGATATTTCCAGTATTCTCCGAATTTCGAACCCTTGAGAGCCGCTCCGATCGCCCTGGGATCGTCCAATTTGGCAATTCGTTCATGAAGAAACCTCAGAATTCGGTTGGTGTGCTGCCGGTCGAGTTTATCGAGATCGCGAGCGGCTTCCGGCAGAAACTCGATGCTCCACATAGCGTGGCTAGTCTTAGCTTCGGAAGGAACTATTGCAGTACGTTGACCGGGCTGGATATGTTGCTTGTTCGGCAACAAATCGCGTTAATGTTTGCCCGCGCCATTTCGTGGTCTTCGGTTAGATAGCGAGGGTTCTCTGTCACTGCCGTACTTCCGAACAAGTCGCGACAATGGCAGCGTCCGTGTCTTGCCGGTACGGAGTCTCTCCAGTCGTTTGTCGGCAATCTGCACGTCTTCAAGATCTTCGACGTGCTGGATGATTGCCTGTCTGGCGTAATAAGCCGGGGTGCGACCCGTTCGCTTGGCAAGACGCTCGAGCCGCTCTTCAATTTTTTCGGGCAGACGAATAGCAAGCACGCCAGAAACCTCTTACACAAGTATAGCAGCGCAAAATTGGCTCACTTCCGCTCGTAATGAATCTTGAACACCTGTGCCCACTCGCCATCCTTCTGCATGAAGACGGTGAACCAGTAGGCATCGTTTCCATCGCGCACGACGGTGGAGCGGACGTGCCCGGTCTTGCCATCCGGATGCATGATGTCGAACTCGTGGACCAAGGTCTTGCCATCCGGATCCGGAGTCGCCGTGCCGATGGTCAGCTCACCCTCAGAATTTGTATAGTAAAACGAGATGGCCTTGGCGACAGGGTTGTAGGCATAGAAGCCGTAATAGTGCGGCTTGCTATTGAAATCGGTATTGAACTCGATGGCCTGATGGTTTGACGCCCAGCGAATTCGGTTCTCAACGTGAGTCACGGTCCCGTCGGAGGGATCTTTTACGTCGGTGACCCAGGTTCCGCCGACCATCCACGCCACCGGCGCAAGCGGCTCGACAATGGCCGCCGGGGCCGCGGGTTTCGATTGTGCGAATGGGCTTACGGCCAAAATCGCCAGCCAGAGAAACAGCGTGACCGCCGGAAATCGTTTCGTCATGTTGGTTCTTCCTTCTGAGTGACGAGCGTGGAAATCTACTAACTTTCTCTTGCCAAGCGCCCGCCGAGCAAGCATAATAACATGTTCGCTTTTTCTTCGCATACTGAGGGCGTGGTGCAGAATTATCTACCATTCGACTTCGAGCCCACCGACGAGCAGCGCCGGACCATTGAGCATGTGCATGGTCCCATGCTGGTGGTGGCGGGCGCAGGCACCGGCAAGACCACCGTGCTGGCGCGCCGCATCGCCCACCTCATTGAGAGCGAAGCGGCCAGGCCGAAGGAAATTCTTGCCGTCACCTACACTCGCAATGCAGCGGCCCAGCTGATCAGCAAGGTGGGCGAGATACTCTATCCTCACCTCGACCGGCAGACCGCGGTGCGCAAGCTGATGGCTAGCGGACTGCGCCCTCACACCTTTCATTCCTATTGCTACGGACTGTTGCACGACGCCAGCATTCACTTTGAGCTGCTCGATGACAAAGACCTGCAGATTCTGTTGCGGCGCCGCATTCAAGATTTGCCGCTCAAGCGCTTCATTAAGGCCTCCGATCCGGGGGTGTTCCTCAAAGATCTGCTGGAATTCTTCCGCAGTTGCCATGACGAGTTACGCACTCCGGACGATTACGACGCGTATCTGGTGCGGCTGGAGCGAGGTGAAATTCCTCTGCAACGCGTAGGGAAGTCGAAAGACGCCGGCGCGATGTTGGACGCGGAGGTGCTCGACCGCTGTCGCGAGATCGCGCGGGTATTCCATTATGTCGAAGACCTGCTGAAGCAGGAAGGTCTGGGGACCTTCGGCCACATCATCACGCGCGCGGTCGATTTGCTGGGCCGCCGTCAGTCCGTGCTGCAACGCGCCCAGAAATATGCCCGCTTCATTCTGATCGACGAGTTCCAGGACTCTAACGTTGCCCAGATTCGGCTGGTGAAGCTGCTTGGCGGGGAAGAGGCCAACATATTCGCGGTCGGCGATCCCGACCAGGCAATCTATCGTTTCCGCGGCGCCACCAGCGGGGCCTTCGACCAGTTCCTGAAGACTTTCGACGCGGGCCGCGTGAAGCGCGTCACCCTGTCGAAGAACCGCCGTTCCACGCCGCCGATCCTGAGTTGCGCCTATCAAACCATCAGGCTCAACCCCACCGTCGCCAGCAAGGAGTTGCACGAGGGCGGCTGGCCACGCGAACCGCTGGGCTGCGCTCGTCTGGAAACAGACCCGGCGCTGGCGCAGGCATCGCCGGTGCGGGCCATTATCCACAGCGGCAATGCAACAGGAAGCGAAATTTGTAGCCGACACCATCGAGGCCATGCGCCGGCAGCGGCCTGCGATGAGCCTCCACGACATAGCAGTGTTGTACCGCAGCCATTTCAATCGCGATGAGGTGCTGGCTGAACTTCGTCATCGCGACATCCCCGTGCACGTGCAGGGCGTCGATCTTTTCGATACACCGGAGGTCCGCGACGCCATGTCGGCTTTGCAGATCATGGAGTCCTCCGATCCCATTGCGCTTGTCCGTGTGGCGGCGCTTCCCCAGTTCAGCGTGGACCCGGAAGAGTTTCGCGCCGCGCTGGCCCTTGCGGCCAAGAAGGCTTCCATCGAGTCGGTGCTGGAGAAGGTGCCCGGCGGCTTCGCGGTGATGGAATCGGTGCGCGAGGCGCGACACGATCTGGCCAACGCCAACGGCCTGCTGGGCCCGGCGATGAAGAGCGCGCAACAAGTATTTCAACTTGCGGACTCGCTTCCGCTGCGGCGCCTTCAGGAACTGGCCGAACAATGGTGCAGCAAACCCAAGCCGCTGGTGGGGCAGGGAACGCTGCGCGAGTTCCTGGAGTACGTCGAGTGGTTTCGCGAGGCGGGTGGATGCCTGGCCGAAGATGGCGGAGAAGGCGATCCGGTGGCGGCGCTGGCGCCAACCGAGTTCAGCGGCCCGGCCGTCGAAGACGCTGTGCAGTTGATGACTGTGCATGCTGCCAAGGGATTGGAGTTTCCCTGCGTCTTCGTTTTGCGCGTGGCTTCGCAATCGTTTCCTTGCAACTACAAGGAACCCCTGGTTGAGTTTCCGCAGCAATTGCGCAGCAAAGAAACAGTCCCTGAAAGCCTGCCCAAGCTGCTTCATGAGGAGGAAGAGCGGCGGCTGTTTTACGTCGCCATGACGCGCGCCGAGGACCAACTCTACCTGTGCGGAAGGATCAGCAAGGCGAAAAATGAGCCCGCCCCTACCAAATACATGCGCGAACTGGTGCACGCGGGGAAGTCGGCGCTGAAGGGCGCAATCGAGTGTCGTGTGCTGCCGCCGGACGAAATCGTTCCCACGTTACACGCCGCGGCGGAGCCACAGGCCGTGATCGCGCAGTGGGTGCAACTTCCCGCGCGCTGCGACGCGCCTCTGGGCGAGTTGAGCGCCAGCGCCATCGAGCAGTACGAACGCTGTCCGCTGGCATTCAAACTCAGTCGCGACTGGTGCATCCCTGAGGAAGCGGCGGCCATGATGCAATTTGGTGCGGCGATGCACCTCGCCCTCAAGGCCTATTTCGATGGCGTACGTGCCGGGCATGCCCCGGATGAAGAGGCGGTCATCGCCTGCTTTCGCGACGAGTTCGGCAAGGCGAAGATCGATGAGGATGCGCAGCGCGAACTTTACGACAAGGCCGGATGCGAGCAACTGCGAGAGTTTCTGCGCTCCGATCTGGCGAAGCCGGCGGGAGAAATCCTCAACAACGAGCGCTTCTTCCGTGCCCATATTGGCGGCACGCTGGTGAAAGGAAGAATGGACCGGCTGGAGCGGATCGACGGAGACCGCGTCAGCATTGTCGATTACAAGACCGGAAAGCCGAAGACCCAGGACGATGCCGACGAGAGCCTGCAACTTTCCATCTACGCGCTGGCCGCCAAGAGCATGGGTTTTGCCGCTGACTCACTTGTGATCGTCAATCTCGCCAACTGCAGCGCCATCGAGTCGCGGCGCTCGGAGACGCAGCTCGACAAAGAAGCCGCCCGGGTGGGCGAGGCCGCCGCCAATATTGCTGCGGGAAACTTCGAACCCACGCCTGGCCGGCATTGCCGCTTCTGTTCGTATCGCAATCTCTGTCCGGCGACGGAAGTGAACGTTGTCCAGACCACCGCACGCACGGTGACGGTGAACTAGACGCGGAATTTGTTACCCACTCAACCCCGCGCGGCGCGCTTCTTGGTGGAAGCCCCCGCATTTATGCGGGGGAGTAGCGCTTCAGCGCTCCGGGAAGAGTTTGCTGTGCGCTTTAGCGCTGGGGATCCAGGAATCCCGGGGCTAAAGCCCATTTAAGAATCGTCGCCTTCTTCGCTGGACTGAAGTCCAGCTCCCCCTGCTGAAGCAGGGGGCTCTCCACCGAAAAGCTCCCACCGAAAAGCTCCCACCGAAAAGCTCCCCAAGAGTTGTTCCGCAGCCTGTTCAGCCGACAAGGGATCTGCGGTTCCAAATCGGACATCACTCTATCCTTGCGACTTCCACCTAACAAAACCCACCTGCCTTTGCCAGCCGCTCATTTACTATCGGGGGCGGAGGTACTTCGCACGTGCGAGACTTCAACAGCTTGTCGCAGAAGGAAATTCTGGCGCTGGCCATTTCGCTGGAAGAAGAAGATGAGCGAATCTACTCCGACTTCGGCGAAAATCTGCGGGAAAACTTTCCCGGCACGGCGCAGGTGTTTGAAGAGATGCGCCAGGAAGAGATTGGCCATCGCCGCCGCCTGATCGAACTTTACCAGCAGAAATTTGGCGAGCATATTCCGCTCATTCGCCGGCAAGACATTCGCGGCTTCGTGCAGCGCAAACCAATCTGGATGAACACGCCGCTGCGTCTGGAACAGATCCGCAAACAAGTGGGCACCATGGAAGTGGAAACACGCCGCTTCTATCAGCGTGCCGCCACTCTCGCCGCCGATGCCGGTGTTCGCCAATTGCTTGACGATCTGGCCGTGGAAGAGGCCACGCATGTCGAACGGGCCGAGCAGTTGGAGAAAAGCGAACTCAAGCCCGAGGTCCGCGAAGAGGAAGCCAAAGCGCAGCGCCGGCTTTTCGTGTTGCAGATCATCCAACCGGGACTGGCCGGCTTGATGGACGGTTCGGTGTCCACGCTGGCTCCGGTCTTCGCCGCTGCGTTTGCCACCAAGAACACTTGGGACGCCTTCGCCGTCGGACTGGCTGCGTCGCTGGGAGCCGGCATCAGCATGGGCTTTGCCGAAGCGCTGTCCGACGATGGCAGCCTGACCGGGCGCGGCACTCCGTGGTTGCGCGGCCTGGTGTGCGGAGCCATGACGGCGCTGGGCGGCATCGGCCACACCTTGCCCTATCTCATTCACGATTTCCGAATCGCCACCACGATTGCCATCATCGTCGTGCTGTTCGAACTGGCGGCCATCACCTGGATTCGCAATCGCTACATGGATACTCCGCCACTGTCGGCGGCAATTCAGGTGGCATTCGGGGGCGCGTTAGTGTTTGCGACGGGGGTTCTGATTGGGACGTCCTAGAGGCTTGTAATCTTTTAGGATGTCACCCTGAGTGACGAGCGCGGTCGCTGGCGACCGCATGAGGAGCGAAAGGACCCCTATGGTCGCCAAGGAATTTCGGACTTGCTGCTGTGCCAGGCGTCCGAACTTGGATTTCTCGCAGCCATAGGGGTCCTTCGACTCGCTACGCTCGCTCAGGATGACAAACAGAAGAGCAGGTCCTTCGACTCCCCTCACTATGTTCGGGGTCGCTCAGGGCGACAACTTTTGAGTGTGAGTTAAGCAGCCCTCTTAGCAGATGTGCGATATTCGAGGTTGTGAGGCTGACACGTTCAACTCGTCTTGCAGCGTTCGTGCTTGTCTTAGTTTGTCTACCAGTTTCAGCGCAAACCTACCTCGGAATGGACCGCAATGATTATCCCGGCGACGCGAACATGGCAACTCTGCGCAAGACGTTTGCGTTCACGGGATATTGGCTGAACAACCCGCCGGGCGCGACCGGCAATCCCTGGCAGGGTAAGCGCAAAACAATTCAAGCGATGGGCTACGGATTTCTCTTGTTGTTTAACGGCCGGGATTACCTCCAGCTCAAAGCCTCAGGAAATGCGGTCAACGTCGGCAGCAGCGACGCCACGGCGGCGGTGAAGGCGGCCACACAAGATGGCTTTCCCAAGGGCTCGATCCTGTTTCTCGATCAGGAGCAGGGCGGGCGCATGTTGGCGGAACAGCGCGCCTACATCCATGCCTGGATAGATGGCGTGATGCGCGCAGGCTATCGTGCCGGCATCTACTGTTCTGGCATTCGCGTTTCGCGAATCGGCCAGCGTCTCTGTGGTGACGGCCAACGATATTCGTGATAACTCCGGTGGCCGCGAGATCCATTTCTTTGTCAGCAACGACCAGTGCGGTCCGTCGCCGGGTTGCGTGTTCCCGAAGCCACCGCCGCGTCCCGCCGGTAGTGGCGTGCCCTTTACCGATGCGTGGCAGTTCGCGCAATCGCCACGGCGTTCGGAGATGACTGCGGCCTGCCGGCAGACTTACGCCTCCGACGGCAATTGCTATCCGCCCTCGCTCCCTGCCGGATCTGGTGTGTACGTTGACGTGGACACAGCAAACTCTCCCGATCCCTCGCACGCGCGGGCGAGATAAATTTCGAGAACCTCGTTTTGCGATACCGGGGCTAAAGCCCTCTTCTGGGATTCGAGATTTTCACAGGCCTAAAGGCCCGTGCTTCCACCCTGAGCGCTGCAAGACAGTTTGGAACAAACTTTGTGAAACGCCACCTTTATCGCAGCGCTGCTTCCGCGGAGGGCACCGTCAAAGTTTCGACTCTCGGTTTGTCCAGTGGTCCCGAGATCACGTAGGAGTGGCCGCCTGCCCGCTCCAATCGAAGGGCCACCCTACGGTCATAGAGCGCCGTACCCTTGACGGCATAATTGGCGCCGCCCGATTGCAGCTTGCAGTCAGCCAGGGTGAAGGTTCCGTTGGCCAGAACTACTTTGCCGGTGAAACTGGAGAACGCCAGTGGTGCGCCTCGCCCCTCGAGGACAACATGGCGCAACAAGCCGTCGTTCCAGGTGAAGTCGGCTGAGGCGATTGCTGAATCGCGGAGGCTGGTACGGTTCACGCCGCGCATGGACAGGCTGTATTGGGCGTCCATTACTCCGGCGGCCCAATTGTCGTGCATCAGGGTCCCCACTTGCGCCATCGACACACGCGTAATGCTTCCCGTCCCTGAGTAGGTTGGCGGCGAAGCGGTGAAATCGGCAGTCCAGGCGCCGTCGTGGTGGCCTCCGACGATGTCGGCGCGCAGCTCGCGCACGCGCAGTCTGCCGGCGTCGAGCTCCACGACCGCGCTCAGATTGTTAGCAACAGCAGATCCCACCTCGAAGCGTGAGCTGGAAAAATGCCCATTGGCGCGCAACTTCAGCAGCGCACCTTCGCGCCTCTGTCCTATTTCCAGCAAGTGATACCACGGCCGATTGAGATAGCTGGGGTTCACCAGTTCATTCAGCCGTGCCAAAGACGCGTCATCGGTACGAACGTCAAACAGCACGGTACAGCTTTCAGGAGCGCTGCAATGCACCGGGAAACTGGCCGAGCCACTGAGTTCCGGCCCCTTGGCGAACCCTGCTGTGAACGAACTGACGGTCACCTGCTGGTTGGCCAGAGTTGCAGCCGCCGTCGAGATCAGCAAGGGCTCGGCAACACCTTGCAGCTCGGCGGTCACGCTGCGCAGCTGCACGTTTCCCGAGGTGCCAGGAGGCGCGAAGCCAACCCAGGTGCCGGCGACATCGAGGTCAATCTGGGCGATTCCTGCCAGGCCGACCCCGGGCGTGCCGACGCCCAGCGCCTTGGCTATGTTCAGCAATCGCGCCAGCTCCGCTTCGCCCTTAAGATCGACGCTGTAGTGGTCCGGATCGAATGCGGCGCTGGCAGTTGCGGGTGAGATTGCTCCGAGCGGAAGCGGAAACGGCTTGACCACCAGACGGAGTTCAGGGTTTGCAGGCGGCGGCGGAACTTTGCGGGGAGCCGAACGCCGGGGACGCGGATTGGCGGCAGCAATCGCGCTCGGAATCGCGACCTCGATAGTCCCAATCTGCAAATCCTGCTTCAACACGCCCGATTGCAGCGCCAGCAGATCGGTGCGCCCGCCGCCTTGCCAGACCGGCATGCCTCCTGGTGATTTGCGGACGGAAAACGTTCCCTCGAACTCGCCGGTTGCGGTGAGATCGGCGGGCAGGTCCTTCTTGGCATGGCGCGCCAACGCCACCATTTGCGCCGCCGGAATGCGCCCGGCGGAGACGCTCAAGTCATAGGCATCGCCCGCCCAACCTTGCGCATTGCCGCGGACCTCGAGCACGCCCGCACCCACCGGAGATTGGCATTGCAGCTCGTGCAATGCGTCGTCGGGTGACGAGTACGTTGCGGTGCAATGTACCAGCAAGCGCAGGGCTTCACCCAAGGCGATGTCGTAACGGCGAAAGTTGTCAACCTGGGCGTCCAGCGTGACTCCCAGTGCAGCTGGGGTGCCGGACAACGTGGCATTGGACTGGACGTTGCCGCGCCAGCCGCGGTCGCGTCCATAGACCAGTTTGGTAAGTTGCCCCAGCGGACCACCGGTGAAGGTGAGCTTGAGATCGAGCGGCGTGTCGCGCAAACTTGCGGCCCGCTGGAAATGCCCATCCAGTTTGAGAACGCCGGTATCATGCGCGTCCACATCGGTGCGCATGGGGCGCGCTTCCAGGCGGATGCCCCATTGCTCTTCCGACTCCAGCCAGAGAGCAAAATCGGCATCGGTAAACGCAAATGCCTTCTTCACCTGGCCCAGCTTGAAGTTAATTCGCCCGCTCGAGGCCTCCACGTAGGGGAAGCGGGGGCGCACCTCTGGACGGGCTTGCGTGGTGGGAGCAGAAGAAACCTGCGAGGCCCGTTCCACCAGTTCCTCCACGTTCCAGTGGCCGTCGGAACGGCGGACCAGATTCAAGCTGGGATTGTCCAGGTCAAGCGTCCCGATCTCCAGCCGGCCGCGCCACAACGAGGTCAGGCGCAGATAGGCAGTGACCGTATCGGCGCGCAGCATGGGCTCGGCGCCGTAGCTGGGGTTTTCGGCCACAACAAAATTTGACAGCACGATTCCGGGCCGGGGCAAAGCCCTGAGGGCGATTCGGGAAACCGTGACCTCGCGCCCCAGGGAGCGGCCGATGGCCTCGGCCACACGCTTGCGGTAGCGATTCACATTGACCAATGGCGGTACCAGCACCGCCAGCAGAAGGACCAGCAAAATCGCCCATGTCATTCGCCGTGCGGTGCGGCCCGGCATCAACGCACCACGTGGAACATGCGCGACCAGCGCGTCTGATCAATGAAGTGGAACAGGATGTTGAACAGCCATTGGATGCGGTCGGCGAGGCCCTGCCGTTCGTACTCGTCGCGCGGGGTGATGAACGACCAGTAGATGAACATGGGCCGCCCAATGACGTTCTCGCGGGGCACGAAGCCCCAGTAGCGGGAATCGAGACTGACATCGCGATTGTCGCCCATGGCAAAGAAGCTGCCGGGCGGTACCACCAGGTCGCCGCCCTGCAGGTGTGAGGACATAGTCAGCCGCCACTCCGGCGTTACCTGCTCGTAATCGCCGGGGGGCACGCTGGGGAAGGTGTCGCGGTATGTGTTGTAAGTAGTGCACATACCCGCAGCGATCATTTTTGGATCGCAGCGATGCACATACGGCTCATCCAGGCGCTCGCCGTTGCGATATACCACCCCATCCTGCAGATGAATGCGGTCGCCCGGGACACCCATGACGCGCTTGACCAGATAGAGGCCCGGCTGGGCCGGCGAAATGAAGACGAAGATGTCGCCGTGGCGAGGTTCACGGTAGGGAATCAGCTTGCCGATCCAACTGGTCTTTGGAGCCAGCAGCATGCGGTCAACGAACAAGTGGTCCCCGATAAGAAGGGTGTTCTCCATCGAACTCGATGGAATGGTGAAAGCTTGCAGGGCGAAAGTGATGATGAACAGCCCGGTCACCAGCACCACGGCGATCGAGGCGATAAATTCCGAAGTTGTTTCCTTCGGTTTTTCCGGCTTCCGCGCCTTGTCTGCCTTGTCGGATTTTTCTGCGCCCTCAACTTTGTTGGGCGCGGGCTTCACAATCTTTTTCGTCGTAGCCAAATGCACTCTTCCTTAGAAGATCTTGAAGGGGCGCACCTTCAGGTGCGCCATTATGAATCCTTTATTATTTGTCATCCCGAACCGGCTTTAGTCGGTGAGGGATTTACTTTTCGACTGGTCAATACCAGTATGCGCCGACGTAACGTCTGGCGTCCCTACGGGACTCAATGTCATTTCCCGCTCTACCCAGCACTCCGCCTGCGGCTCCGTGCTGGGCTAAGCTCTTTCGCCCCTTCGGGGCTGGATCGGCGGCCAACAAATTCCAACTGTAAACTCCAACTTTCGTTCTCACAGCGAAGCCCGCGTTCTTCCGCAAGAGCCACCACACAGCTGGAGTCGTGGTCCTTCCACAGCTAAAGTTGCCAATTCAAAGACGCTATTCTACGCTGCGCAGCATGCGGTGCCAGCGCACTTCTTGCAGCATATGAGTAACGTCGTATGCCAGACTCGAAAGTTTATCAGACGGGACCCAGCCGGCGGCGGAGCCGGCCGCAGCACTGACCAGTAGATCACAAGCGGACGGCCAACAATGTTCTCCGCGGGCACGAATCCCCAATAGCGCGAGTCGGAGCTGTCGTCGCGATTGTCTCCCAGAACGAAGTAGGAGCCTTCGGGAACGATCAACTCGCCATCGTCAAGCAGCTTGCGAATTTGCAGATACCATGGCGACGACATTCCCAGGACCAGCAGATTGCCGTCGGGGAAATTGTCGCGGAACCCATCACGCTGCTCCCAATGAAATGTTGCGTAGGTATCGTCCTGACGGACCCCGCCGACGTACACGTGCTTGTCGATAAGCCGGACGCGGTCGCCGGGGACCGCCACCACCCGCTTGACGAAGTGCTGCCGCGGATCCAGCGGATAGCGGAACACAATAATGTCCTGCCGCCGTATTGACTGATAGGGCATGAGCCAGCGCCAAAACGCCGAGTGCCCGTCGTGCGCCTTGTCCACCAGCAGGTAGTCCCCAACCAGCAGGGTTTTCTCCATCGAGGGAGAGGGAATCTGGAAGGCCTGCACAATGAATGCGATGACGAAGACTGCGATCACCACCGTCACCGCGAGCGATTGCAGGGAATTCATGCCGCCGGAATGGCCGCGCGCCGGCAGTCGCGGCCGGGAAGCTTTCGGCTCCGGGGCCACGGTCTCGACAGGCAACTCGGTACGGACTTCGTTCATGAAGATGGCGAGAGATCGCTCGGGGTGTCGGTGTCCTCTGTCCCAGCAACTCTCTTTAGTGATTGTAGAAAATCCCAGGCCTCTCGTGCAGCCCTTTGCTCGGCCAGCTTCTTGGTGTTGCCCTGGGCGCGACGGGCAAAGGCCTTGTCCCCGTTAGGAGCGGCCGGGACCTGCGCTTCCATAGTAAACACCTTGTTATGGTCCGGACCTTCTTCCTTAATCAGCACATAACGCGGCTGCGAACGTCCACTGGCGTGCACCGCTTCCTGCAACGCTGACTTGTAGTCAATCACCGGCAGCTCGGTGCTGCCCCCTTGGTGAACTTCGGCTAAGCCGGGTTCAAGAATCGATTGCTGAATGAAACGATGCGCCACTTCTAATCCGGCATCCAGAAACAGGGCGGCAATGACTGCCTCCAGGGCATCGACCAGCAGGGCCACCTTGCTGCGGCCACCACTGCGTTCCTCGCCCTTGCCCAGGCGGAGGTATTGTCCAATGTCCAACTCCCGCGCTGGACGCAGCAGATGGCGCGCGCTTACCAGGTGCGCCCGCAGCTTGGAAAGCTCCCCTTCCTGATATTCGGGAAAACGCTGAAAAAGTTCCCGGCTTATTACAAAACCGAGCACCGCGTCGCCGAGGAATTCCATTTGCTCGTTATCAACTGCCGGAGCGGGAGTTCCCCCGGCCGCATTTTGCGATTCGCGTTCCCGGGCATAGGAGGCGTGGGTGAGGGCCTGCTCGAGAAGGGCACGGCTGGCGAAGCGATGTCCGAGAGCGTTCTCCAGCGTTGAAAGGTCACGAGGGTTAGGGTTCATGGGTGTCGCTGACCTAAGGAGCCGCTGAGAAGGCGGGTGGCCCGAAGGCCACCCTGGCCTTTGCGTCTCAATGCGGCGGGTTCGGGGGCGTTTGGGCCGGCGCAGTCTGGGCGGGAGTCGGCGGTGTCTGGGCCGGCTGCGCTGCCGGCGCGCTCGAAGCAGGCGCAGCGGGAGCGATGCTGCTTGGAATCCCTGGACCACTGCTACCACTGCCACTAGCAACCAGCGTCTTCAGTCTTTCCTGCTGCTGCTTGGCCAGATTCTGCGCCGCGCTTCCCGGGGGTGCATACTGTACGGCCTTGTTGGCCGAGTCGAGCGCTTCCTGGTACTTCTTCAGCTGGTCTTGCGCTACCGACAAGCGCAAGAATACTACCGCCTCCGGCTGCGCCTTGCTGGTGTCCACTGCTTTCAGGAACTCTTGCTCGGCGCCGGCCGCATCTTTCTTGTTCAGGTCAACCATGCCCAGCGTGTCGTGGGCCATGGTTAAGATGCTGGCTTTCACGGCCGCAATGCGCTCAGCCGAGGCATCAGCCGGAACCATCAGCTGGTCGATGTTGTCGATCGCGGCCTGGGAGTCTTTGGCAGCCTCGGCAAGCCGTTGGTCGCGGTCCATGTCAGTGTCGCGAGTGCCTTCCACCAACGCCGAGCCGATCTGCACCAGCGAGACCGGGTTGGTTGGGTCCGCCGCGATGGCCTTGCGTCCTAATTCAATCATCTTCTCAGAATTGTTGGCCTGAGCATACAGGTTCATGGCGCGAACAAAGAGGGCCGCCTTCAATTCGCTCTTGGGGTATTTCGCGGCGAAAGCATCCGCGGCTGTATCGATCTGGGCAGGATCAGTCTTGCTCATTGCATCCTGGTAGGCCTTCAATTCGTCCTGCGACTTCGCCTGCAGCACCTTGTGTCCGCTGGCGGCGGGGGGCGGAGTGCTCGGAGGTGGAGTCTGTGTCTGTGTCTGCGGCTGAGGCTGTGCGCCAGGTGTCGGGACCGGATATGGACTCTGCTGGGTCTGGGGCGGCCTCACCTGTGTCTGCGCCACTGCCATGGTTGCCGCCAGCAGCAGCGCCAAAATTGCAAACGTCGATCTCATGAGTGCTTGTCCTTTCTGCGGGAGAAACGCTGCTCTCCCTTATTACGAAACTATTGCGGTTCCTGCTTTGCGTGGGGCGGCTCGTACGGTTCTTTGAGCCCGCGCTCGGCCGCCTTTCTGGTGTCGGCCGACGCATCTCCCGCGGTGAGTGCGGCCTGATATTGCGCGACCGCGCCTTCCCGTTGCTCCTGCAAATCCAGAATGCGTCCCAAATAAATGTGGCACCAGGCTGCCATGCGAGGGTCGTGGGTCGCATTCAGCGCCTTTTGAAAGTTGTCCTGCGCAGCTTGCATGTTACCGCTCATGGTGGCCGCCCGGGCCAGCACGAAATAGGCGCGCGCCGGATCTTCCTTCTCACTGAGCGCTTCTTCGGCCAGCTTCTGTGCGCCTGCCGGATTGCCGCTCAGCAGCTCGCGCTCGGCCAAATCCACCTTTTGTTGAGATGCAGGTTTCGCGGCCCGCATCACCTCCGGCGCGGCTTGCGATGCAAACTGGATCTGGCTGGCGCGCCTCTTTTCGCCGTCCACATCAATATTGTGCATCCAGTCGGGGAAGGCGTCCTGCAGGCCGGCGTTTCCCTTCTCAAAGTCGCGCAACTGATCGTAGAAGTAGCGGGTGAAGATGAAGCCTTCGGACTCGTCCTGTTGCAACATGGCCTGGCGGTCCTTATCGGGCAATTTGGGGTCCCACGGAGCCCGGGCTTCGATCGCCCGAATCAAACACTCGACCACCAGCAGCCCCGGATCGTATTTGTAGTCCTGCGCCATGGGCGCTTTCTGCACCGCCACCAGGACCGGCTTCAGACGCTCCAGCGCGGTCGCCCGTTTGGCGATCAGCGGATCGAGCACGAAATGAAGGTAAGTATGCCGCAAGGCGTCGATGTGGATGTTCTCTCCGCTGGGAGAGATCACCAGGTAGTAATAATCCTGACGGTAATTGCGCGAGTTCACCTGCCCGGGTGCGCTCATCGGCTCCATGTACACGGTAAAGCTGCGGCCCGCATATCCGGCGAGCGGCATGCGCAGGTAGGTGTCGGTGGCTGTGATCATGTGCGCGACCGGCCCGTGGTAGCGTTCGATCAGCGCAAGATATTCAGGCTGGTGTTTGAGCCAGATGGAATGCAGATTGGCGGCCGCAGAATACTGCTTGAGCAGGGGCACAAATCCTAACAGATAGGCCGAATCCGGAGGCAAGTCGGCATCGCTTACGCTAGGGGCGAAATCTGGAGGCGGCCCCAGGTACAACGCCAGGGAAATGTACTGCGCCAACTCGTGCGCTCCATCGCCCTGCTGATGGTCGCGATAAAACAGGCACATTTGCTTGGCGGTCGCCGCAGCCGCCGGCAATTTGCTTGCTTCCAGCAGTTCGGCCCGAACTTCCGTGCGAACCGGCGATGAGGACTGCAGCTCCTGATCGTATCCGCAGACGTTCATGGCCGCTATCACGCTGAACAGCGTCTCACTCACGTCGAGCGTGGCCTTGGACTGCGCCGATGCAGCGCAGGCGAACGAGGCCAGCACCAGCGGCAGGACAAACAAACGGCGACAACAGCCCAGAGGAGCCTCCCGATGCGATTTCGGCGGGGAATCAGCTACTACAGTTTACGGGCAGAGATTGTGACGCGCAAATCGGACACGTTCGGTGGATCCTAAGGAGACCCTCGTGCTTGCCTGACGGGGAAACCGCGCTAGGGTTATAGGCGATGAGTGATTTGCGAAATCAGATAGAAAGTCTGTCGGCTGCTGAGAAGGTAGAACTGCTCGACGCGGTGTGGGAAAGCCTGGAGGCAGACGCGCTCTCGTTGACCGAAGCGCAACGTGCCGAGCTCGATTCTCGCATCGCGCGCCATGAACGAAATCCCTCCGATGTGGTCCCGTGGGAGCAAGTCAGGGCGGGCCTGCAAGCCCGTTAGGGCGGATAGCGGATAAGTGTTCGTCGTGATTCCCACTCATTCCGAACACCGCGAACGAGTGGGGTACGCGGCGAGCCTGGGGGATAGACTATTGAGAATCGAGCAACTCCGACCTAATTACTTCTCTCGCGGAGACAGGTAGACCAGTATCTGCACCTCTGTCGCTGAAGCCGTATTAGGCTCAGTAGCCGGTGTTATGACAAGACTGATGCGCTTGCTGGAATTCTGTTGATCCCATCGCGACCAGGAAGTCGCGACACTGTCAAAACGCTTCACTGCGCTTTTGTCTCCCGCTGCCGTCCCCTGGTCCGCATAAATCGCAACCATCGCCGAACCATTTGGAGGTGCGTTTGTTCTGGTGAGCACAGTAATATTTGAATAGTTTTCAACATTGATCTCTTCGTAAATAGGATGTTCAGTCGGATTGAGCTTATCGAATTCGATTAGTTGCACCCCTTTCGAGACTTTGCCCTGTACCGGCCCGAAATAGGCACTAAACGATGCCAAGCCACCTCCAATCAGCAAAAACATGAATAACATCAAACCCTGACCCTTCAGATATAGGCGCCACGAAACGCTGCTCGGCATATTTTTCCCAAGCTTGCGAAAAAATATTCTGAGCAGACCGGCGAGTATCAGCACGGCGAGAACGACGATGACGATGAAAGTCTTCGTGCTCAAGGCTGAAAGCATGGGGTCGAACCTTTCATCTCATCAAATGTGGGATCGCTCTACGTGCTGTCCGACTTACCCAGACTTACCCATTGGACAAGTTGTCGCCTGCCGGACCATTATTGGGCGACCGAGGGCCGCTCGAGATGGCTGGGGCAAAAACTAAGGGCTGATCGTTAGGTGGTTTGGAGGTATCTGAATTCTTCGCGGTTTGGGAGCCGAAGTAGAATCCAAGGGCAGTTCCCGCCAATGCAATCAGCGAAGGAAAAATCGACTGAGTTATCACGGTTCCGTCCAGACGCCCCAATCCGACGAATACTAACACACCGCCAATCGCAAAAGTAAGCAGCCAAAGGAGGCCGCGGGCAAGATCACCACGGGTTCCCTCGCGGTCTCGGTCGGGGTCGTAAGGCTCCGACACCCGATAGGGTGAGGCGACAGCAGGAGCGGCGCCTGCCGCAACCTCCTTCGGATCGCTGGTTAAGTCCCAATGTTTGGTTGAATCCTCTGCCATTTGTATTATTTTTGCTTAGGTGGAGTGTTGAACACCACTTGCCGCACGCTTTGGTCCGGACCCTGGATGAGCAATTTATTCCCACTTTCCATTTCATCTTGCAGAAACCGCTGGCCTTCGATTACTTGCCGCAAAGCCTCTGTAACCGTAGTGCCACGTTTCTCAGCTATGCTCTTGATCGCGTCTACCGTCTCATCAGGCAGGTTAACTGTAACCTTAGTGGACATATGGCCTCCAAAATCTGGTTAAATTACGGCTTTAACCCGTATTCTGTACGTATAATAGCCGTATCTACCCTTCCTGTCAAGTGCGTAACTCCGAATATTCTCGATTCGGCCGGGAGGCGCCTGGCCCAAAAAGCTCGCCTGCCTTACCCCTTGACCTGCACCTTGGAAAACGACAGGACCACGCGGCTTGCCGTCGGCTGTCCGAAGGCGGTTGCCGGATGAAACGTGGTGAAGATCAGCATGTTCTTCAGTTGGGGCAGAAGGGCGCTGGCGTCTTCCGGCGCCGACAGGATGCGGTAATCCTGCACCCGTCCGTCGGGCCCGACGTAAGCTTCCACAATCAGTGACTCCGCGTTGGCCACGCCCGACAACTCGAAGGGAGTGAATTGCAATTCCGCCGGCGTGTAAAGCATGGTCGGCACATCGTTGGACGCCGCCCGCACTTGCGTGGGATAGAGGAAACTGATCAGCAGTCCAAAGACGATCAAAGTGGTCACTACGCCAGCCGTGGCCGGAACCATGGTGGCATTGAAAGCGTTCTCCCAGCGTACCCGCATCATCTCCCAGCGTGAACGTTGGGAGTTGGCCAGCGCCTGGGAAGCTGCGACACGCAGCCGCAGGGTCAAATCGGGCGGGGCGGTTTTTCGCCCCAGCGATCCTACCAGCATCTGAATCCGCTGTGCAGACGAATAGAACTCGGCGCATTCCTCGCAGCCCTGCAGGTGTTCATTCACCTGAGCCAGTTGGCTGCGGGTTACGGCACTGTCCAGGTACGACGACATGAGACGTTTCGCAATTGAGCACGTCATGGCATGACCTCAACCTTCTGCCCACCCACGGAACCATCCTTGCGCTGTTTTCTGTGGCGCGCCACGCCGGGGTTCATTCCGAAATCCTGCAGGTGGCGCTCCATGCGTTTGCGCAGCGCATCGCGTCCCCGCACCAGCCGCGACTTCACCGTCCCCAGCGAGATATCCATCACCTCGGCGATTTGCTCGTACGAGAGTTCTTCAATGTCGCGCAAAATCACCGTCGTCCGGTACGGCTCGTTCAGAGCTTTCAGTTCGCATTCCACCCGGGCCCGTAATTCTTCGTCATACACGTTTTGCAGAGGAGACTTGCCCTCGTCCACCAGCGTGTCCTTCATTGCCAGGCAAGGCTGCTCGCTTCCGTCTCCGCTCGCCGGCTCGATCGACAGCTCCTGCACCTTGTGCCGGAACCACCAGCGGCGATGATTGGAAGCCTCATGCACCGCAATGCGGTAGATCCAGGTTTTCAGGCTGGAGTCGGCGTTGAAATTCTTGATCCCGCGGAAGACCTTGATGAACACTTCCTGGGTCGTATCGGCGGCGTCGGACGGATCGTCCAGAATCCGGTACACCAGGCTGTAAACCGGCTGGTTGTAGTGCGCGATGAGCCAGTAAAAAGCATCTTCCGATCCAGCCTTCAATTCGGCCACGATCGATGCTTCCGCGGTGCGGACATCCAGCGCACTTGCGAGGTCACTCAATGTTGTTGCTCCCGCCATGAACGGCGTACCTCAATGATAAATAGAATTGGAGTCCGCAACAACTTCCCGCAACGATCCCGGCGCCACTACCACCCCGTTTCGCAGACAAACCGCCTCGCCCCGATAGAAAGCGCAGCCGGCCAGTTCTTTGGATCGGGGCTGGATGAGATAGACCCCAGACAGGGTACAAATGTTCCCGCGAAGTTCGGGTCAGGTAATCGCTGCTAAGCACCTTACTGTTTTGTCATCCTGAGCGACGAGGTCGCCGTGGCGACCGAGGAGTCGAAGGACCCCTATGGCCGCCACGAATCTCGGCTCAGCTACGGCTTCGGAGCGGTTGCCGCGCCGGTGCTGTCTTTGGATTTCGGATCGGATGATTGCGACGGCGAACCGCTGCTAGGGGCTGGCGGCTTTTTCTTATGCACAGTCTTCTTCGTCGGCTGGTTGTCATCGACCACCACCTTCTTGGCAGGAGGCGCTGCGGCCGCGGCCCGTTGGTAAGTGCGGACCTGCGTTCGTAACTGGTCCAGCTCCGACTGCGTCGAGGAAGTTAACCTTTCCAGCGCATCGCCCAGGTTGCGCCGCACGGAATCAATGGTCTCCAGTTGTTGTGCCAGGGCCTGAAAGTCGTTTTTTGGCCCAAAGGCCCCGGTGACTTCCGTCAGAGATGCGAAGACGTCGTACAACGCGTTGAGATTGCGATAGAGCTTAAACTCGGCACTCAAGTCCTGGGGCGCTGAACGCACGGCGCTGATCATCCCCGGCAATGCGGAGGTAAGGTTTCGCTGGACCGAGTCGGCATTGGCCTGGGCTTGCCGCTTGGAATCAGCGTCCACCTTCCATTTGTCGATTCGCATGTGGGAAAGATCAAGGTTGGCCTGCGAGGCAGCGGCCTGCAGTCGGTCCAGGTCGGGCAGTACCGAAGTCATCGAGGTACTGCCGGAGGTACTGCCAACGGATGGCGCTTGTTCCCCAGTAGATGTCGCCGGCGGACTCGCGGGAGTCTGGGCCCACGCGGTCGCGACCGCCAGCAAAAAGTAAAGCAGGAACAATCTAGTATTCATCTTGCGCTCCCAACGAACAGAGTTGTAGGCAACGGTCGCAGACGAAGTGGAAGGCACAAGCAGGGTTTCACAGACGTTATTGGATGCTACCGCAGGAGTTGGTGACTGCGCCACCGCACCATGGCATCGCGGGAGAAACCGAACCCGTTGGAAGTGGCGCAATACAGCCGATTCATGGGCTGTCCGGGGCGGTTTGCGCTGGCAAGTCAAACCGGACCTGCTCCCAACCCTCATACCCAAGTCTGCATCCAAATCGAGTGGTCGGATTTTTTCTGCTAAAACAAACAGCTTTACCACCATTTTTCTGAAGTATAATCGGCAGGTTTTGGTTGCGACGGCATTCCGTCGATGGGGGCCCAGCAAGTATGTCGAGCCGCGTGTTGCAACACCAGCACAACCTGGAAGAGCGAACTTTACCCTCGGGACACATTGTCCAGTTCTATGAGAAAGACGATTTTCTGGTGGAGTCGATAGCACGTTTCCTCGACCCGACGTTGGCGGCTGGCGGCACCGCCCTGGTGGTGGCTACAAAGGCCCACCGCGATGCGCTCGCCGAAGAACTCAAGCTGCGAGCCATTGACATCGAGAAGGCCGCTCGCGAAGGCCGTTACGTGGCCTTGGATGCGGCGACGGTCCTGGCGCAGTTTCTGGTGGAGAGCAGGCTCGACGAGGCCCGCTGCAAGCAGGTGATGCCAGGGGTAATCGAACAGGTCACAGGCGCTGCCAATGGCAATGGCGTGGCGGTGTTTGGCGAGATGGTGGCATTGTTATGGGCCGACGGAAAGCGCGAAGCTGCAGTCCGGCTGGAGCAAATCTGGAACCAGCTTGGCCAAGTTTATTCCTTCGGTCTTTTCTGCGCGTACCCGATGGCGGGCTTTGACCACGAAAAGGACCGCAAGCTTTTCTTCAACATCTGTGGAGAGCATTCCGAGGTAAACCCAACCGAGGACTATCCGGGCACCGGCAGTGAACGGCAGCGTCGCCGCAAGGTAGCGCATCTGCAGCAGAAGACCCGTGCCTTGGCCAACGAAATTCGGCTTAGCCAGGAGCGGATCATGCTTCTGCAGAGTGCGGCCGGGGTGGGTACCTGGGAGATGGACCTGCTGGATGACACGCTCTCGTTTTCCTCCAAGGCCGCCGCCATGCTTAGGCTGGAGGCGGGATGCATTCCGCTGGCCCAGTTTGTGGAGGTCATGCCTTATTCCGGAGATCGGGACCGCCTGCTGGCGTCGTTGAAACGTGCCCGGACCGGACGCAAAGAGTTTGTGACTGAGTTTCGGCTGAGCCTCGGGTCTGAAATTCGCGTCTTCTCAATCCGCGGAAAAACCGCCTTTAACGATGGCCAGCCGCTGGTGTTGGGAGTGCTGTCTGACGTGACCCCGGGGGCGTAGCTAATACTTCACAATCTTCGTAAAGCTGGCGGGATCCAGGCTGGCGCCGCCCACCAGCGCGCCGTCAATCTCAACTTCCGACATCAGCGCTGAGGCGTTGTCCGGCTTTACGCTGCCGCCGTAAAGAATTCTTAAGCCTTGCGCGAACTCCTTGCCGAACGCCTCTTCCGCTTCGTGGCGGATCACCATGTGCGCGTCGGTGGCCATCTGCGGCGTTGCCGTCTTACCAGTGCCGATGGCCCACACGGGTTCGTAGGCGACTGTGAGTTTCGCCGCTTTTCTTGCCGAGATGCCGTTGAATGCGCGAGTACACTGGCGGCGCAGCACGTCTTCGGTCAGGCCGGCTTCGCGCTCTTCCAGCACTTCGCCGACGCACACGATGGGCGTCAGTCCGTTCTCCAGCGCGATTTCGAGCTTGCGGTTGACCGTGTCATCGGTCTCGTTGAAATACTGCCGGCGCTCAGAATGCCCGATGATGACATGCGTGACCGGGATCGCGGTCAGCATCAGGGGTGAGATTTCGCCGGTGAAGGCGCCTTCCTTCGCCCAGTGCACGTTCTGCGCGCCGATGGCGACGTTCGATCCGCGGGCGGCTTCCACCGCGGCGTGCAAATCAACGAATGGCGGGCAAACGACGATCTCGTCGCGTGAGTGCCCGGCGACCATGGGCAGGAACTCCGCAAAGAAAGCTGTGGTCTGTTCGGGCGTTTTGTACATCTTCCAGTTGGCGGCGATGAGCTTCTTACGTGTCATGGGATTAGTCCACTTTCAGAGACGAGCTGGTGGCCAGCGTGCGAGCAGCATGGGCGTACTGAGTGAAGGTTTCCGAGTCAAATAGCACGAACCGAACTTCCCGGACGTGAGTGGCGTTTTGCAGCACTTGAGCCGCGCTGGTAATTGCGACTTGCGAGGCCTCTTCCACCGGATAGCGGTAAGCGCCGGTTGAAATTGCCGGGAAGGCGATGGATGCCAGTTGTAGCTCGTCGGCGATGCGGATCGACTCGCGATGGCAACTGGCAAGCGTTTCCGCCTCACCGCGCGTGCCACCGTTCCAGAACGGCCCCACGGTGTGGATGACGTAGCGCGCCGGCAAACGTCCGGCGGGAGTTGCGACAGCCTGTCCGGCGGGAAGACGGCCGATGCGCCCGACAATTTCCCGGCAAGCGTCGAGGATCGCGGGCCCTCCGGCGCGATGGATGGCGCCGTCCACACCTCCGCCGCCAAGCAGGGAAGAGTTGGCCGCGTTCACAATGGCGTCAGTCTGTTCGCGTGTGATGTCGCCGGGGCCGAAGATCACGAGAACGCGATCATCCATCGTTACGCGCAGAGCCTGAGGGCTGGCTGGCATGTCGGTTACTTGTTGCTGAGCGCTTCCACGCCGGGCAACTTCTTGCCCTCCAGGAACTCCAGTGATGCGCCGCCGCCGGTCGAGATGTGCGTGATCTTGTCCGCGACTCCGGCTGCCTTGACCGCAGCCACGCTGTCACCGCCGCCGACGATGGAGACGGCCGCGCCATTGTCGGCCACGGCGAAGGCGATCTTCTTGGTTCCCTTGGCGAAGGCCTCGATCTCGAACACTCCCATGGGGCCGTTCCACACGATGGTGCGGGCCAGGCCAATCTCGTTGGAGAACAGTTCCACGCTTTCCGGTCCGATGTCGAGCGCCATCATGTCGGCGGGAATCGGCTTGCCCACGCCAATTTGCTGAATGCGGGCGTCAGCGGCCATCTTGTCGGCCACCACATGATCGACGGGCAACAGGAGTTTCACGTGGCGCGCCTTGGCGTCGGCGAGAATTTTTGCCGCCAATTCCACCTTGTCCGCCTCCAGCATCGATTTGCCGATCTCGTGCCCCTGCGCCTTGAGAAAGGTATAGGCCATGCCTCCGCCGATGATCAGCGTATCCACCTTGCTCATCAGGTGGGTGATGACGCCGATTTTGTCGCCGACCTTCGCTCCACCCAGAATCGCGACGAACGGCTTTTGCGGATGAGACAAAGCCTTGCCGAGGTATTCCAACTCTTTCTCCATCAGCAGGCCGGCAGCTTTCTTGTCCACAAAATGGGTGATGCCCTCGGTGGAGGCGTGAGCGCGATGCGCCGAACCGAACGCATCGTTCACGTAGAAGTCGCAGAGCTTGCCCAGTTGCCGCGCGAATTCCGGATTGTTGGCCTCCTCCTCCGGGTGAAAGCGCAGGTTCTCCAGCAACAAGGACTGCCCACGCTCCAGCTTCTCCGCCATCTCCTCGGCCTGCGCGCCGATGCAGTCGGGCGAGAAGCCGACGTTTTCGCCGCGCCGCAACACTTCGTCGAGCAAGACGCGCAGCCGCTCGGCCACCGGCTTCAGGCTCATCTTGGGATTCGGCTTGCCTTTCGGACGCCCGAGGTGGGAGGCCAAAATCAGCCGGGCGCCGTGACGCAGCGCGTACTCAATGCTGGGCAGCGTCTCGCGGATGCGGGTGTCATCCATGACCCGGCCATCGTCGAGCGGGACATTGAAGTCAACCCGCATGAAAACGCGTTTGTTGTTCAGCGGAAGATCGCGAATGGATAATTTCGACATGGAATTAAACCCTTGCTGTCAGCTCTCAGCTATCGGCCGTCAGCGAAAACATCACAGGCGATACGAATCTGAAATTGTTGCTTCCTATTGGGATCCTAGAAGCTCCTAAGAAATGTTGTAACTGGCACTCCAACCCGGTTGTTTAGCTGATGGCTGACAGCCGACAGCTGATAGCTAGCTACTGCTCTCACAGTCCCTTTCCGGCGATGTAATGAATCAGATCGCGGACCCGGCAGGAGTAGCCCCACTCGTTGTCATACCACGAGATCACCTTCACACAGTTGCCGGCCACCACGCGGGTCATGGGCGCATCCACGATCGACGAGCGATCATCGCCCCGGTAGTCGATCGAGACCAGTTCCGCCGTCTCGTATCCCAGGTAGCCCTTCAGCGGGCCCGCCTCTGATGCGGCCTTCAGCGCATTGTTCACCTCTTCCACGCTGGTCTTCTTCTCCACGAAGACCACCAGGTCAACCACCGAGACATTGGGCGTGGGCACGCGCATGGCGAAGCCGTCGAGCTTGCCCTTCAAGTCAGGGATCGCCAGATAGACCGCTTTGGCGGCGCCGGTCGAGGTCGGAATCATGGACAGCGCGGCCGCGCGCGCGCGCCGCAGGTCCTTGTGCGGAAAGTCGAGGATGACCTGATCGTTGGTGTAGGAGTGGATCGTGGTCATGGTGCCGCACACGATCTTGAAGTTGTCGTTGATGACCTTGGCAATGGGCGCCAGGCAGTTGGTGGTGCATGAGGCGTTGGAAATCACGTTGTGCTTGGCCGCATCGTACTTGTCTTCGTTGACCCCCAACACGATGGTGATGTCTTCGCCGCTTGCCGGCGCCGTGATGATGACCTTCTTCACCGGCCCGCGCAGATGTTGCTTGGCCAGTTCGGCTTTGGTGAACTTGCCGGTGGACTCGATCACCACCTGCGCCCCTACCGACGCCCAATCGAGCTTGGCCGGATCTTTTTCGGCAAACACGCGAATGACTCTTGCCGTCCACGCTGATGGAGTCGGCGGTGGCTGAGATGTCATTCTTCAGGTTGCCGAGGATGGAGTCGTACTTCAGAAGGTGGGCCAGCGTCTTGGGGTCGGTGAGGTCGTTGACCGCAACGAAGTCCAGGTTCTTGTCGGTGAGCGCGGTCCGCAGAATGTTGCGGCCGATGCGGCCGAAACCGTTGATTCCTACTTTGATTGCCATTTTGCCTCGCTAAAAAAACGTCAGGTTGAAATGCGATGAATCCAAAACTGCGGGTTCCACAACGAAATGCCACGTCAGGGAGCCAAACGAAGAGCCTAGCATCATGGGTAAGGCGAGGCAATGGCCTGGCTCACTGTTTACTTGACGTCAACTTCTCGGGTGCCGGAGACAGGCCCGCGATTGCTACCAGCTAGGCAGGCGTGTTACAAGTGCAACATGCGCAGATGGCGCGACCGCGGTAAGCGGCGCAAACCGCAAGACGACAAGCCAGGGCAAGGGCAGGAGAATCCCGCTCCCCTGCAACCTAAATTTCCTGATCCTGCTGCGGCTGAAGCAGAGGCTGACCGCCAGCCCGATTTCGCAGCGGAGCAACCCGACACTCAAGCCGAATTCCAGATCACATCGAACGAGCCGCAGCCCAGCGCCCCGACGGTCGAAGGCCAGGGGCCGGCGCAGCCGTTGCGCCGCGATCGCAATCGCCGCCGCGGACGACGTGGCCGGGGTGGCCGCCCGCCGCAGCCGGTACAGACACCGACCCTGCCGGGCCCGGGTGGTCTCACTGGAGAAGCCGGCGAAGCCGAGGAGGCGTCGGAGGCTGGCGAAGCCGCAGCCGTCGTGTCTGCGCCTCGTCCGCCAGCGCCGCACGAGACCAGGAAGTCGAAGGGCGCGGTTGTGCTTTCCATCGGACTTCCGGGCTCGGGCAAAAGCACATGGTTTAAGCGTCACAATATCCTGCCGCTGTCCAGCGACATGGTGCGGATTCTGCTTTTCGACGACGTCACCGAACAGCGCTACCAGGACCTGGTGTTTTCCACCTTGCGCTCCATGCTGCGCGCGCGCCTGCTGGCGCGGCGGCCCTGGAACTACGTGGACGCCACCAATTTGTCGGCCCACGAGCGCCGCAGTTGGATAAAGCTTGCGCATGATTTCGGCTACGAAGCGCATGCCGTCTTCTTCGATGTGCCGCCGGAGGTTTGCATCGAGCGCAACCGTCGCCGCGAGCGCAACGTACCGGAAGACGTTATGCAGCGCATGGCGGCCAAGCTGCGTCCGCCGAAGTTCGAAGAGGGCTTCGCCAAAATTACCGTGGTGCGATTGAGAAGGAAGGACGGGGAAGCGATTCCGGCGGAAGAACCGCGTCAGGAGCTGCCCGTCGAGCCCGACGAAGGCGAACCGCCCAACGTGGCGGATTCGGAGTACTAAGGCCGGGTAGAGCGGCGCTTTCAGCGCCGCGTCATCACCCCCGATGAACCGGCCTTCAGGCCCTGTGTAGCAACCTCTGCCGTCCCTACAGGACTCTGTCTTATTTCCCACTCGACCCAGCGCTCAACCACCCCAATCCACGCAAAGGCGGCGTGGCTTGGGGGCCCCGGTACACGCTGGGCTAAACTCTTTCGCCCCATTCGGGGCTGAATTTTGCGTGATGCTTTCCACGCCTCAAACCAATATGGGTTGCGACACAGTCTCTTCAGGACCTGAGGTTAGGTGTTACCAAACCGCGAGGTACTTCGGAGGCTGAAGTCCGCTTTCCCAAAACTCCTGATCGCGGACTTGAATGTTCGCACTACCCGAACCGCGAGTTCTTCACCAGCCTGACACCCGGCCCTCCTCATCGAATCGTAACAATTCCTGTGTTACCATCGCCGCCAGCAGCCGCCACCCGTCGCAACGTCATTCCATGGAGGAATCTAGTCATGCAAACGAAAATTGATGCATTGATGTCGGCCGGATGGACCGCGCTAATCGCGCTTGGCATACGAGTGCTGGAAGCCCTTGCGCTGTGGATTGTCGGCCGCTGGCTGATCGGTTTCGCCATCCGTCTGATCGGGCGCGGCATGAGCCGCCAGAAAATCGATCCCACGCTGATTCGCTATATCCAGAATGCGGTGGCCGCCATCCTCAACATCGTTCTGGTCGTCGCCATCCTGGGCTTCTTCGGCGTCCAGACCACGAGCCTGGCAGCCCTCATCGCCGCCGTCGGTGTGGCCATCGGCCTGGCGTGGAGCGGATTGCTGTCGAACTTTGCCGCGGGAGTCTTTCTGGTAATCCTGCAGCCGATGAAGGTGGGAGATTTTGTGACCGCCGGCGGCGTGACCGGCACGGTGCACGAGATCGGCCTGTTCGCCAGTTCGGTTGACACACCGGACAATGTCCGCACCATCATCGGCAATGCGAAGATCTTTGGCGACGTCATCCAGAACTTTTCCACGAATGCTTACCGGAGAGTGGAGTTGACTGCGCAACTGGCACACGGGGTCGATGTGCACGCGGCGATGGCGCTGCTGAAGACGGCGTTGGCCGGCATTCCGAATGTGCTGCCCACCCCTGCGCCTGACGTTGAGATACTGACCTTCAATCTTGCGGGTCCGGTGCTGGCGGTTCGTCCATATTGCAACAATAAGAACTACTGGCAGGTGTACTTCGATACCAACAAGCTGATCAAGGATTCGTTTACGACTGCCGGCTTCGCGGTGCCGGAACAGCATTACATGGTGCGTACGGCGGCTGCCGGAGCGGCGGCGGGGCGTTCGGCCTAAGCACTGGCGAAACGTCTGCCTGGGTAGTGCGGGGGCGCTTTGGGCACGTGTTACCCAGGTATAACTTCCGTGCTCGCAGAGTGTGCAACTGGTAAAGCCCTTTCAGTTGCATTGCCGTTGAATCCGGCACACAATAGCAGGACTGGCGATCGGCCAGGGCCATAGTGTGGGGACGAGCAAAGGGGGCATATGCGCCTGTTGTGGATATTAACTGGGCTGCTGCTTCTGGTAATCGGGATGGCGAGTGCTCAGGTGAGCCGGCATGCAGTTGCCAGTGCGACGGGAGTAACCAACGCACCCTCGGCGGCTGCGGTGACCAACGCACCATTTTCCGCCGAAACCGTCACGCTGTACGATCGCACTTCGGACAACGGCAGTCATATTCACCGCGAAACCCGGGGCAAGGTCTTTCGCGACAGCCAGGGCCGGCTGCGCACCGACAGCGAGGCGCCTTCCACCCAGCCAGGGGCTGAAAAATTTGACTTCGCTACCATCAATGACCCGGTTCAGAAGGTGATCATCAACCTCAACCCGAAGCTCAAGACGGCGACGATTTTCCACTTTGCCAAGGGCGTTGGGCCGGCGGCGGTGGGAATGGCCAACCTCGGGGGTGCACCGGTAAACGTCGCTCCGGCGCAGGCAGCGGCAAAACCTGCCGGGACCACTTCGCAAATGTCAGCCACCCTCGGTACCTCACCGATCCAGGTCCGGACCGAAGCGCTAGGCAGCAAGACCATCGAAGGCGTCACTGCTACCGGTACGCGGACCACGCGGATCATCGATGCAGGATCGCAGGGCAACGACAAGCCGATTGTGGCGGTGACGGAAACGTGGTTCTCTCCTGAGCTGAAGATGACGGTGCTGACCGAGAGCGATGACGGCCATTCCGGTTACAGCACTATGAAGCTGGTAAACATCACGCGCAGCGAACCGGTGGCGCAGTTGTTCCAGGTCCCGTCGGACTACACTGTGAAGGACACCGAGCCGGCAACGGCCAGCGTGAAACATTAAGGAGCAGGCGGCAAACTGGATGTCTGAATTGGATTTTTCTCCCCCCCAGGAATTGACCATATCTTTGTGGCGTTCGCTTCTGCTCAACATTGTTGACCGGCTCTCGCCCGAGCGCCTTCCGCCGCTGCAGCTGACCTCGAAACCTGTGGATGTGGGAATCTTGGTGGGCGACCTGGTCGATCGTGCCGTGGTATCGCACGGTCTTCAATAATCTGGCCGACGTAATTTCACCAGAGGTACTGCCCGCGCTGGAACTGGAATCGCGGCCGGTGGATGTCGGCGAGCTTCTGGGAGATGCTTTGAGCCGGGGATGGTGGGACACGCTGCTGTCCAGCGTTCGCGACCGGCTGGCGCCGGAGAAACTTCCACCGCTGAATCTGACCTCGCAGCCCGTGCCGGTTTTCGGTGCCGAATCAAGTCTTCAGCTTCTGGATTGGTCCACGCTGATCAGCACTCCAAAGGTTTTCCTGCCAGACGCGCCCCGGCCAGATGTGCTGCCGCAGGGCGGGCCGAAACAAGTCCCTGCATCAGAAGAAGTCGCGCAGCCCGCGGCTCCAGTGGTCCCCCGCGATCCGGTGCTATGGGCGGTGCGAATGCAGTTGGCCCGCGATCTGGGCCGCACCCGCTTCCGGCGCAGAATCTGGATTGGACTGGCGGCTGCCGAAGCGGTTTTCCTAATCGTCGCAATGTTCAAGTTCACGTAACCCAAAAAGCTGGGTCTGGTTTCCGAAACTCTTGTTTTTGTCATCCTGAGCGGAGAGAGGTCGCCTGGGCGACCGAACGGAGTCGAAGGATCTGCGGTTGGTAGCGCTGTGCTCCCCCTTTTTTCCCGCCATCCACCTATTTCGCCATTTCCCCGGATTCACTTGCAGTGTAGGATGGTTGCCGCTCCCAATTGAACGGCGGCGGGAGCTCCATCGCGAACTCTTGTGTAACTGAAGGCGGGCGCTGTGAGCATCAAAACCAGTACACGAGTTGTAAATGACATTGTGATCGTCGACATTATCGGCCAGCTGCGGCTGGGCGAGGGGACCAATGTGGTCCGTGACCTGGTCCGCGAGCTGATGGGTAAAAACTACAAGAACATATTGCTGAACCTGGCCGATGTGCGCCACATCGACAGCGCTGGCGTGGGCGAGTTGATGAGTTGCTATACTTCCGTCCGCAATCAAGGCGGTCAGTTCAAGCTGATGCGCCTCAGCAAGAATGTCCACGATCTGCTGCAAATTACCAAGCTCTATACCGTGTTCGACATCGAGGAAGACGAAGTCAAGGCCGTCCAAGCGTTCCAGTCGGCGTGATCCACCTGAAGTGCGGCAGACGAGGCCTATTCCATAATTCTGAGCGTGCCTATGCGCCGAGGGCTAACTCTCAGGCCGCAACCTCATCACTGTTGTCGTCAGCAACGACCGTCTCGGGTGGGATGATTGTCGCCGCCGGGCGCGCCGGAGGCTGATAAAAGGGCACATTCGGGAGGAACCCGGTGAAGCTCTTTACTGCGTAGACGAAAGTTTCGTAGACGCTGAAAAGCGGTCCGATGCGAGTCAATTCAAGCACAATTGAGATGGGCTGCGTCAGACCAGCCAGTTTGACCTCGCCATCGCTCTGCATGGCGTCACGGAGGCACTGCAGCAACACGTTAGCCCCCGTCGAATCCATATGCTCTGTATCCGACATGTCAAAAACGATCTGAGGCCGGTCGGAATTCAACAGGGGCTGCACCTCGTTGTAAAAATTGCGAGCCTGCCTACGGTCAAAGCTTTTTGGCACTCTCTTAACAACAACGGGCCGGCTTGCGATGGTCATTCCTGCAGTATCAAGCCCCTGGTAGCCAGATTACTGGTCAATATTGCCCATAGGCTAGGGCACACCTTGGCAAGTGAGCCGATCAGGGGTGCGTGACAGTAATCAGGCGCTTTTTCGAGCCGCGATTGCCTTTGGGGAGGCAATGGCAAGCGAAAAATCAATGATGTATCTCACCGAATTATCGCAGAAGATACAGGGTGTTTCCTGAATTTCCTGCAGGTCTTCCCGCAACACGCTCAAGGGGAAAGAGCGCAAGCATTCGGTGCACGTCAGAACGATGAAAGGCACACCGTTGGAATCCTTTCCGTTCCTCGGTATCCAGACGGGAGCCGACTTCCGGTGGTGCGCGACCTCGCTAGCCGCCTTGGTTTGAATCAATTCGGCGACAACGCTCAAGAGGTGTTCGGCGCTATGCCGGCCCTTGGCATGAAATGCATCGGCGATAACCCCCCTGGAACAAAATCGCCAGACTCGTAGGCTCCGCTGACTGCCACGACCGGGATTTCAGGAAAGCGACGGCGTACAACAGAAAGGAATTCGAACCCCGACATCTTTGGCATGTTGAGGTCGGAGATGATGACGTCCGGTTTCTTCCTTTTCAGTTGCAGGAGTGCGTCGAATCCATTGTCTGCGGTGACCACGCCATATCCTGACGCCGTCAGCAACATCGCTGTGGTTTCCCGAATATGTGGCTCGTCATCTACAACGAGGACGAACGGCCTTTTCGTGTCGTTCATAAGAGGCCTCCCCATTCTTGGGCGCAAGATTATTCATTCCCGCGACTTAGTTCTGTTCAAAATTGCACAGTGCGAGAAATATTTAAGAAGACGGTATGGCGTGTGTCACTTGGCATAGACTTGGGGTATGAGCAAAGCAGAAGAAGATCGCGCTCAGCAAAAGTTCGCTGACAACATGAGGGAAGCCGCTGTGCGGGTGAAGGCCGACGCCGCTGCTTCGGAAGCACGCAAGAAACGAGCCAATAAGAAAACGGTTCCTACGACCGGCGCAAACGCAGGGCAGCAGACTGGGGTGTATGCTCAGAGATGGCCATAATTATTAAGCCGGAAGTTAAACCCGGCAAGACCCCTCCTAAAGTCAAGGGCACTATTCGATGCCACAAATGCCAGTTGATCTGCTGTGATGCCGAGCACTATCTCGCCCACACTTGCACTCCTGGTCGGTCGCACGTTTCTTGACGACGGCCTACCGTCACGATGTTGCTTCAAGGTGATTCTGCCTGGATAGCGATCTCTCGTTTAGCCCTGCCGCGTCCAATAGGCGAATGAAGCAAATAAGATGGCGGATTCGTGGCTCGGGTGCATGAAATGTGCAGACTACGCCACCGCGGCCTCCCTGTGTCTCCCCGGCAACAGAGGCGTGCGCCCGATCTGGTTGCTCACTCCATCGTTCGCACGTGGCCACGAAGACGAATCAGCATCGGTAAAATAGCTTAAATGCCAATTGCAACCGAAAAGAAGCTGGGAGACCAGACTGCCGAGGCCGCCCAGCCGAAGTGGCTTGCGTACTCTCCCCTGATCGTGGTCGCAGTTGCCGCCATTATTTATCTGAGCTGCATTATTTCTCCGCCGTCTCTGATGGACGATGTGGATGCGGTACAGGCGCAGATCGCGCGCGGCATGCTTACCAGCGGCGATTGGGTCACCGCGCGGATTGACGGACTTATCTACATCGAAAAACCGCCGCTTATCTACTGGACGATTGCCAGCTCGTTTCGCCTGCTGGGCGTGCATGACTGGGTGGCGCGAATTCCCATTGCGCTGTCGGTCATCGGGGTGTGCTGGCTGACTGCGATGTTCGGGACGTGGGCGTTCGGGAAGCGGGCCGGATTTTATGCCGGACTGGTGATGGCCACCTGCGTGGGACTGTTCCTGTTCACCCGCATTCTGATCCCGGACGTGATGCTGACGTTCACGATTGCGCTGGCGATGTGGGCCTTCCTGCGCGCGCTCGATGAGGAGGAACCGCGCCCGCGCTTGTGGGCGTTCCTGCTGGCGGCCAGCCTCGCCGTGGGGTTGCTGCTGAAAAGCCTGATCGGCGTGGTTTTTCCCGTGGCCGCCGGGCTGATTTATTTGTCGGTGACGGGCCAACTCTTCTCGCGGCGTACCTGGAAGCGCCTGCATCCGTTTCTGGGGACGCTGATTATTCTCGCGATCGCGGCGCCGTGGCACATTCTTGCGACCCTGCGCAATCCTCCGTATTTTGCCTTCACCATGCACAGCGGTCCCGGCCAATACCACGGGTTTCTCTGGTTCTTCTTCATCAACGAGCAGCTGTTGCGATTTCTGAACCTGCGCTATCCGCGCGACTACAACACCGTGCCGCGACTCTGGTTCTGGCTGTTACATCTGGTGTGGCTGTTTCCCTGGAGCGTGTACTTTCCTGCGGTCGCCAAGCTTGCCTACAAGCCGCTGGACCGTGCCGGGCGGACACGGCTGCTGGCGCTTTGCTGGGCCGGCTTTCTGCTGATATTTTTTACGTTCTCGACCACCCAGGAGTACTACTCGATGCCCGCCTACCCGGCGATGGCGCTGCTGCTGGGCTCGGCGATGGCAGCGGGAGGCGCCTGGGTCCGCCGCGGTACGCGTGTGCTGGCCGTGATCACCGGGTGCGCGGCCATAGCGGCGGTCACCATATTGTTCCTCGTCCGCCACGTCCCCACGCCCGGAGATATTTCCTCTGCGCTGCACCACACAGGGGCCTACACTCTCTCGCTCGGCCACATGGGCGACCTCACCTTCGACTCGTTCGCCTATCTTCGAGTTCCGCTGGCCGTGGCGGCAATCGCATTTCTGATCGGCGCTATCGGATGCTTCCGGGCGGAGGGCCAGCGAGCGTTCCTGGCCGTCGCGCTCATGATGGTCCTGTTTTTTCAGGCTGCGCGTCTGGCCCTGGTGGTGTTTGATCCCTATCTCGCGTCCCGTCCGCTGGCGACGGCGCTGATGGAATCCCCGCCCGGAGAGCTGATCACCCAGGGTTTTTACTACCAGTTCGCCTCGGTATTTTTCTACACAGACCGTGCCGGACTGTTGCTAAGCGACCGCCGGGTGAACCTGGAATATGGCGCGAGCGCTCCGGGCGCGCCCAAGGTCTTTCTCGACGACTCGCAGTTTAAGGATTTGTGGCTGCAACCGCAGCGCTATTATCTGGTGGCGTTTGCAAAAGCGCTGCCCCATTACCAGGAACTGGTCGGGGCCTCACGAATGATCGTCGTGCGTAAAAGCGGGGGTAAGGTTCTGGTGACGAATCAGGGCGGGCAGGATTGAAGGTCGGCGTTCGTTGTTCCAAAGTCGGACTTACCGCTGATGGCACCCGCTAATCCAGCGCAGTGGACGAGGTGTAAAGTACTAGGCGACAGGCAGGGTCCAGCCAAGGGATAATTCACTCTGAGGGGAGGTACGCCCATGAGCAAACGCGCAAGGATGCTTATCACCTTCATCGTTAGCATTCTGACCGGCGCTCTGCTCTTGATGTGCGCTATGGTGCTGATCTCGAACATGCGACTCGTCTATGCGACTCCAGAGAGGCGGAGCACGTTTCTGAACGATTACAGCCCAGAGTCTGTAATCAAGCCCTTCACCAGTACCCGATGGATCTCAGACCTCGGCACGGGGGAGGGGGCCGCCGCAGGCGACGGTGCCGCTAATTACACGAAGATGTTTGAAGCGCGTTTTGCGATGCGGTCGGGTGACACGCAGGTGCTGTCGGCTGCTTTGGCCGAAGGCATTATTGATGAACTCCAGAAGTCAGGAGGTCGACTCGTCGAACAGACTCGCGATGACGCGGGTGGCTTCCACTTCAAGTACGCGGAAGGCAGGAGCGCAGGTACGCTTACACTCACGCCAGTTCGCCGGCTAGACCCGGATCATCTTGGCGGCCCAAATGGCGTCGGGCCAAAAAAGGAATCGCTTCTATTCTTACAGGCTGACGAGATTCCAGTAGAGTTTTCCGTTTCCGTCGAGGAAACCTGGAAGCGATGAGTCAACGTCATCGAGAGACGCGGGCGTGCACCCTAGATGCAAAATCACGCAGTCAATTGTGCGTACGGTAGGGATTTCTGTCTATCCCACGCACAGCTACCCACACACTACAATCTCATCCACGATTTGCTGCGCGGCTTTTTTCGGATCGGCAGCTTCGATGATTGGCCGGCCAACCACCAGATAGGTCGCTCCGGCGGCGATGGCGTCTTTCGGAGTGACCACGCGGGCCTGATCTCCGGCATCGGCCCCAGCCGGACGCACTCCGGGCGTCACGATAGCAAATCCCTCGCCCAGCGACTGGCGCAGCGCGCGAGCTTCCTGGGCCGAGGCGACCAACCCGCCGCAACCAGCGGCGCGAGCCAGCGCTCCCAGGCGCAGCACCTGGGTTAAGGCGTTTCCCGTAATCCCTATTTCCTGCAGGTCGGCATCCGAGAGGCTGGTCAGCACCGTGACCGCCAGCACCATCGGCTTAGGCAGCGGACTGGCTGGCGGCCTCGACGGCGGCCTTCAGCATCTTGCTGCCGCCGGAGGCGTGCACGGTGAGCATGCTGACGCCCAGTTCGGCGGCCGAACGCACCGCCGCGGCGACGGTGTTGGGGATGTCGTGATATTTCAGGTCGAGAAACACCTTCCGGCCGGAGGCGACCAGGTCGCGGACGACCTGCGGCCCCTCGGCCGTGAACAGTTGTTTTCCGATCTTGTAAGTGGTTGCGGCGTCGTCGATGGCTTGGACGATTTGGCGGGCTTGCGTGGCGCCCGGGACATCGAGCGCCACAATGAGCCGGTCTTTGACGTTCATCGGCTCAATTTTACCGTATGAAGACAATGCCGGGAACGATTACTGCTGGCCTATGTTCTCCGCTACCATCGGGGTCTCGAGGACCTCAAGTTTGACTCGATCTACGCCGTCGTGGGCCATGTCGAGCATTTGGGCCGCGCCGTAGGACAAGTCGAGGATGCGGTTCTTCGGCATCGGCCCGCGATCGTTGATGCGGACCACGACCGACCGGTCATTTCTCAGATTTGTAACCTTGATCCAGGAACCCAGCGGCAAAGTCCGATGCGCCGCTGTGAGTTGATACATGTCGTACGGCTCGCCGCTGGCAGTCTTTTTGTGCTGAAAGATGCGCCCGTACCAGGAAGCCTTCCCGACCTGAGATTTCCGGGCCTTAACTGGCTTCTCGTTGTCCTGAATCTGTCCTGGGGTCCCTTGCTGCTTCGAATCCGGTGTGCTATTACCGGGTGCCGCGCCTAGTGCGGTGGCAAAAACCATGGTCACCGCGACCTGGCTGAGTACTCGTAACATTAAACACCTCTCATCGTTAAGTTTGGTCCTCCGGGGTTCTGTGTATCCTGTAAGTCTAACCACCCCCAGAAGTGGGAGTCAATCCACCTAGGTGGGGATGGTCGCCGCTGGGCTTGCCTTCTGGGGCGAATCGTGCTAGCCCCAAGAAGGCTGGACAGCAGACTCAACAGCCCGGTAAAGACCACTAATTGACGTGAGGCGCTCGTAAATGAGATGGATTGGCATCGACAGGGGTTGTTAGCCTAGTTAACTTAAATTAAGCTTTTGTTTGCAATCACTTATAGGGGAAACGCAATGAGGAGGACAGTCGCTTAGTCTTGAACGACCCTCCTGAGTTGTCATCACGAACGGGCTTCAGCCCGCGAGGGATCTGCTTGTTCTCTCTCTGAGCTCCGGCGCTTCAAAAACAGATTCTTCGCTTCGCTCGTAATGACAATTCAGAATTAACCCGTGGCGGGGATTGCGGTACAGTCGTCCTATGGGCCGGCCGCCAGTCATTTTGAGCATTGCGGGCTACGATCCTTCTTCGGGGGCGGGAATCACCGCCGACATAAAAACCGCGGCCGCCCAAAATTGCTACGCCGTCACCTGCATTACGGCGTTGACCGTGCAGTCCACGCAAGGGGTCTTCGGCGTCGAGCCAGTCGATCCCGAACTGGTATCCCGAACGCTGGAGACTCTGGCCGACGACCTGGAAGTTGCCGCCGTCCGGGTTGGGATGCTCGGCTCCGGGGCCGTTGCGGCTGCCGTTGCCGACTTTCTGGCGGAGAGACGGCTGCCAAACATCGTTCTTGACCCGGTTCTCCGGTCGTCATCGGGCGCCATTTTGCTGGGCGAGCCGGGGCGAGAGGTCCTCATCAAGAGGCTGCTGCCGCTGGCCGATGTCATTACCCCGAATATTGACGAGGCGGCAATACTGGCCGGGGTTCAGCCCGCCGCGGCTGACGCTCCCTGGGACGAGATGCTTCCAGCTTTGCGGGCGATGGCCGAAAAGCTTCGCCAACTAGGAGCCCGCACGGTGGTAATCACCGGTGGCCACCTCGCGCAGGCCAACGATTACCTTAGTTACGAGGCCGGCGCCGGTTCGTTCAAGGAGGAAGTCTTTCCCGGAATGCACCTTGAGTCCCACTCGACTCACGGGACGGGATGCGCCTTCGCCACGGCCCTGGCGTGCCAACTGGCACACGGAAAAACTCTGCCGGAAGCGGTGCGAGCGGCGAAGGAATATGTCGGCAAAGCAATCGCGGCCGCGTACTCGTTAGGCAGAGGCAGCGGGCCAATTAATCACGGAATCCGCTAATCGCTCTTCGCTAATCGCCTTTCGCTCAGGATGGCAAAGAGAAACACATATCCTTCGACTCGTCGGTTGCCACGGCGACCTGCTCGTTCAGGATGACAAAAGGCCTCAGGGGCTCTTATACGCCTGCTTCATATGGTGGCGGGCCAGGTCAGCCGCGCCTGAGGTGGAGTCCTCGGCGATCACGGTGCGATATTTTTCCAGGGCGGCGTCGCGCTTCTGCAGTACGTCGTACATTTCGCCGGCAGCCAGCGTCGCCCTCTGACGCAGCTCCGGATCATGGCCCTGGCTGGCAGACAGATCGTAAGCCTCGGCAGCTTCCTGGTACTGGCGTTGACCGCGCAGGGCCTCGCCCAATCCATAGGCTGGCACCTCGGCACGGCACTCCGAGTAAGCCTTGCTGCGACAGCCTGCCAGGACCTTGCGGTAGGCGGCAATCGCCTCCTGCCCGTGTCCGGCGGCATTCAGCAGATGCGCGTACTCCGAGGCCACCAGGAAGTTGCGTGGAAATTCGGTCGTCATTCCGCTGACGAGCTTCAAGGCCTCGTCATATTTCTCCTCACGGCGAAGAAACAGGGCCAGGACAATCTTGCCGTCGCTGGCCACTTCACTGTGGCCACCCGCCACCACTTCGCGCAGATAGGTCAGGCCCTTCTGCTTGTTGCCGCTGATGCCTACTATGGAGGCAGTCACCTTGGCCGGCCAACTCAGGCTGCCCACAATGTAAAGATGAGTGCCCACTAGCAGTTTGGCGTCGACGTACTTGGGATCCAGTTCCAGCACGCGTTCGTGGTCGCGGCGCGCGCTTACCGCGGTGCGCAGGGCGGGGAACCAGGTTTTCTCGGCCATGCCCATGTAGGTGGCGCGAAGGCCTCGCGTGACACCCCGGGCAAATAAGGCATCAACGTCGTCGGGATTTTTGTCGAGCACAGCCTGCGAAAGCGCCAGCGCCTGGCCGCTCAACTCTGTGACCCGGTCGTGCACCTTGGGGTCGAGCGGCTCCAGATGCTTCTTGGTGAGAAAGCTGTCGGCGGCGTAAGCCTCGGTGTCAAGCGCGCCAATGCGGTACAACTCCCTGAAAATCACGCCGGCCAGAACATGATTTACGGCGAATGGGTCGTCGGGGTGGGTCTGCTGGGTGGCCTCGAACTCACGGATCGCCTTGTCGTACTCAAAGTTGTAGAAGTAGTCGAAACCCTTGCGGGTGGCCGGGTCGTTGTCGGAACGCATGGGAGTGGACGGCGATGCAGCGTGAAGGGCGGCGCCTGCCGTTACCAACAGGGTCACGACTACGAACCAAAAGTAGAGTCGGTAAGGTTTCATCTACAGGTGTTACTGAGAAGTTTACCTGATATGGCCGGCCGCAAAAAGAAGGTACAAATATCCTAACGCACCCTGGAAGCGCCACATGACAAATGCTGACCGTCCTCTCAAGGAACACTTCTCCGAAGCGGAAGCCGCTGCCGCTTTGGGCATCAGTATCATCCGTCTCCACGAACTCTTGGATGAATATATCTTCACCCAAGGCAGCAAACGTCCGGAGTGGCTTGAGTTCAACTCCAACGACTTGCTACTGTTGAACTACTGGAACAAGAGCGGAAAAGTCCGTCCGTCGGCCCGGAAAGTGCTCCAAATGCCCAGGCGGAAGTGACCGTACGGCTGCTCTGGGAACGCAATTCTTTCCCCTGATGAGGTAAATCCTCGCTAGGCGCTGCCCAGGTAAGCAAAACTCCCTTAGTGCAACTCCTGTAGATACCTCAGCTTATGCCGGTCTGAAGCTTGGTTGGCGGCTTGCAATATAAGGGGCAGGAGTACCACTCAAAATGCTTCGAGCGGCGCGCACCCGCGTGGAGGAATACTGGCGTCCTGCGGACCCGGAAACCGCACGCATCGCGGGGCCAATTCTGGCCGAACACTTTTGCCGCGACTGCGGCGCGGAGTACTCGGCGGGCGCGCGCTTCTGTCACATCTGTGGAAGTAAGCGCAACCGGCTCCCGGTCGCGCCCTCCCGTCCCATGGCCTTCGCCGACTATTTCGATCTGACCATGCTGCGCGAGCGTTTTTCTGTCTCCGTACCCAGCCTGGTGTTTTTCTTCCTGGGCATCGCCTGCATCGTCATCGCATGCAGTCTCGGCCTGCTCTACAAGGCGGAGACCCTGGTGCAATGGCAAGCCCTCCAGTTCTGGCGGATCGAATGGCTACTGGGGGCGGCGGGAGCGATGCTGGCAGGAATTCTACTGAAGAAGTAGGAAGAACATTAGCAAACTAGCAACTAGCACACTAGCCACTAGCGTTGTCATCCTGAGCGGAGCATGAGTCCGCCGTGGCGGACTCATGCGGAGTCGAAGGACCCCTATAGCTACTCCTAAAGATTGGCAGCGCTATAGGGACGCACAATCTTAAGCGTGGCAGTGATTTTCGCGGCCCCGCCCTTTAATGAATGCAGCTCTGGTTCGACGTTCCCGTGTTGTTGTACCAGATGTTGGTGCCGCAATTGGAATTGAGATCGACCATGTCCTGGTTCTGCGGGTTGCCGTCATTGTGATTCACGGTGATGATGTTGCTGCCGCTATGTTTCTGAATCACGATGCCGGCCATCTGATTGCCCGGCGCGCCTGAGTTGGTAATGCGGTTATTGTCGCTGCGTTGATTACCGGTGCAGTGAGAATTTCCGCAACCGATCAGAATTCCGGTGTCCCCATTACCCGACGTGCCGTTGGCGTTAACCACCGTGTTTCCGGACGATTGCATCAGCCAGATTCCGTATTTCCCATTGCCCGCAGCCGAGGCTGTGGCAATGGTGCTGTTGTCGGAAGACTCCAGCCAAATACCCGTCTCCACATTGCTGATCGTGCTTACATTGAAAATGTTGCTGCCTGAGCTGTTCTTTACGATCACGCCTGCTTTGCCGTTATAGCTGGCTAGAAAGTCGGCGGCGACGACGTGGTTACCTCCGTTGATAAACACGCCCGCGGTGGCATTGCCATCGTGTTGCTGAAATATGCTGCCGCCCAGGTTCTTGAACAGTTCGATCACAGCATCGTCGGCATCATCCTCGATGGCAACGTCCCATTGAGTAACCACCCCCTGGGCGCCAGGAAAATCCTGGCCCTTGGTGCCCGCATCGTCGGGCGCGGGGTCAGCAGCTTCATCGCCGCCTTCTACGACCGCATGAGTCGCGCTCTGATGGATGAGGATGCCAATCCCGGTGCCGTTGCCAAATCCGAGGATGGCATAACCTTTTACGTTGAGGATCGAGTTGGCCGCAGTTATCTCGATGCAGTTAGGCCTGTTGGTCTGGCTGGCACTGAGATCGTTCGCGACGGTGTAGGTATCCGTATGCTTGATTTCGCATCCACAGGATGTAATCACCGTAGAACACGATGGGGGCGCACCGGCGGGACCTAGTCCTTGTGCCGGCATGGCACCCAGAATGAACAACACAGAGCAGACCACAAGCCAGAGCCCTGAAAGCTTTGTCATAGAAGCATTCTCCTTGGCGCAATTTGAGTTGTATAGAACGTGAGACGGGCCGGAAAAACTGGTGAGAACCGGGCTGGTTACGTCTGACTAAGCATCGCCGGTCGAGCTGGCGTAGGCCCCCATGTGACCGCTTACTATGGCAGCAATCCTGTAGCAGAAACTTCGATGGCGCAATAGAAGGGCGGTCTTATCCCCCCATGGCGGCATATTAGCTAACAAAACCCTGGATTGACAGGGGAATCGTCGGCTACTTAAGAGAATTTATTATTCGGTAATCTAGCAGGCTGCTGAAAAAGTCGGGTTCAGCGGATGTTTTGAAGGGGCGCACCTTTAGGTGCGCCGTTAAGCTCTTTACTTTTATCATCACGAGCGGGCGAACAGGGGTCCCCGACAAGCGCCGTTTTTGCGCTTGTTGGGGTAAAGTTCAGCCCGCGAGGGATCTGCTCTTCCCCTACTGCACCTTGGCTTCACCTTCCTTGTTTTCTGGGTTCGGCTTCTCGATGCGCAGGTTATTCGCGCGGTATTGTTTCCCATCGAAGATGGCGTGTGCCGTCACCTCTGACCCCACCTTCAGCTGGTTAGTGCCTTCGATCGCGGCAGGATTGAAGTGGAGTTCATAGGTCTCCTCGTCGCTGCGATTCTCCAGCGCCAGGGTGTGAGAACGCATATCGAGGTTGGTAACCGTCCCGGAGAAGATGTAGTCGTCGCCTGGCTTGGCCAGAACCAGAATCTCCTGGGCCATGTCGTGATGGGCGGGGCCGGTAGCAAACTGCACATCGACCAGCGCGCCCGGCCGAACATCGGCTGAAGTCGCATTGCCCTTGAACGAACTGTACTTGGTGGCGCCGTTAACGTTGAAGGTGACCGGCCGCGAAGACAGCTGGTCCTGCACTCGAATGGTTCCCCGCTGCGGATCGCTGGCGATGACTTGTCCCCGCACCTCGGCGATTCCCGGCTCGGTGACCACGCGAACATTCTTGGCAAATACCTTGGAACCGTCGAGCATGGTGTCGGCATACACGCGATCGCCCTTGTGGATGGCCAGCACGGTCGTCTCCGTGCCATTGCGGAAGATGTGGGTGCGCTCATCCAGGAACAGCTTCATCTTCGGGCCTCCGCCAAAGGGAGCAAGGGTCAAGCGGTAGCGCACTTGATCCACGCTGGTCGCAACTCCTCCGACCAATGTCGGCTTGCCTTTCGGCAACGGGGGCGGTTCCAATATCGGATCGTAAGGATTGTCGTCTAGGTCAGTCGCCTTTGACTTTGAGGAGGCTGCCGCAGGAGGGGTCGAATTACTGCTCTGCGGTTGTGCGTTCCCCGCTCCGGCTGTAACGCCAGCGGGCTGTGAGGCCTGCCCCGCATTTCCCTGGACGGCTCCGTTGTCCTGCGCCGCGCCTTGCGCCACGCCGACCACGACGAGCAGCAGCGCCAGCGCGAGCACGCCTAATATTGTCTTGAAGGTCGCTGATTCCATGATCTGAACACCCGCAACTGTTGATTTGTGCGCGAGGCCATGCCTCAAGCGGCAGCCCTCTGCATGTTTAGGATGCAATTTCGACCGGCGGCGTCCATCTCCGCGCCAAGGGCGCACTGCCGCTATTCAGAAATCCGACTGAATCCGAGCCCCCCTGCCAACAAAAACACCTTAGATCCCATCTAACCAAAGCAAGGCGGTTGCCCGCTTTCTGGCCTTAGATCGCCGGCAACTCACGTCCCGGAGGCTCTAATGTTCCCTGTCAAGACGCACCGGCGCTGCATTGGTACGGCAATCCTGCTGGCAGCTCTCATCACGACGGCCGCAGCGGGTGATGTGCGGATCAGCATTCCCAAGCGCACCAAGCCGACCCCGGTGCAAAAGTTGAATCAGGAAGGTGTGAAGGCGGTCGAGAAGCACGAGTACAAGAAGGCCAAGTCCCTTTTCTACAAAGCCTATCTGATCGATCCCAACGATCCCTTCACGCTGAACAATCTGGGCTACATCGCCGAGCTGGAAGGCCAGGTTGACCGCGCCCAGCGTTATTACGCACTCGCCCAGGACCAGAAGTCCGACGCGGTGGTGTACAAATCGACCGAGCGCGCCGCCGTGGGCCAGCCGGTCGACAAGATTGCCGGCGATGCGGCCGACGCCAAGATGCAGATCAATCGCATCAACGTTTACGCCATGAGCCTGCTCCAGAAAGAGCGCTCTCCTGAAGCCGACCTGGCGCTGCAGAAGGCACTGAAACTGGAGCCAAACAATCCGTTCACGCTGAACAATCTGGGTTATGCCAAGGAAGAGGAGGGCGAACTGGAGGAGGCGTACAAGTATTACACCCAGGCCGCCAACCAGCACTCCACTACGCCGATCGTGGTGACCGTGCGTCCGGGATGGCGAGGTAAAGGCATCAGCGAAATCGCGGCGCAAAACGCGGAAAAGGTGCGAAGCGTGATGGCGCGCGAACAGGACACCGGCGCGCAGGTTGCGCGCCTCAATACGCGGGGTGTGGCCGCCATCAACCGCAACGATTACAAGCTGGCGCGGCAATATTTTGAGCAGGCCTACAAGCTGGACCCGAAGAATGCATTCGCCCTGAACAATATGGGCTACCTGTCGGAGATGGACGGCGACCGCGAGACCGCCGATTACTATTACGCCAAAGCCCGCGAAGGCGATCAGTCGAGCATGCGCGTGGCCTACGCGACGCGCAAAGATGTGGAGGGCATGAAGCTGGCGGCGGTGGCTGGCGACAGCGATGACGCCGTCCTGAAGGCCACGGAAGAAGCCTCGGCCGCACGGCGCGCCCAGGGTGGGCCGGTGGTTCTACGCTATCGCAACAATCAGCCCGTGGTCGAACCCGCGACGCCGCCCACGCCCCCGCAACCGGAGACAACCACGCCTGCTCCGTCGTCGAGTGGCAACGGATTGCTGCAGCCCCTGCCCGACAATCAGCAGCCGGGCGCACAGCCTGCCGGAGCGCAGCCTGCGACCCAGCAGCCGCAAAATCAGCAGGCGCCGCTCGTGCATCGACCGCCGCAGTCGCAAGAACAGCAGCAGGCGCCGGTGGTTCACCGGCCTCAGCAGTCGCAACAGCAGACAACGCCAGAAGTGGCAAATCCGTCGGGTGGTCTGTTGATGCCGCTGCCCGACGACCAGCAGCCTGCAGCGACCCAGCCGACGCAGCCGCAGAGTACGCCGCCGCCACAGTAGGGGAATTCGCTATTCGCTATTCGCGTTTCGCGCTTCGCTTCCGAATACAGCGGAGCATTGAATGCCCTAGGACACGATCTGGCGTAATCGGTGTAAACGGCGTAAAGATTCGAATCAGTTTTGTCAGGAACGTGATCGATCACGTGCTCCTGCATCGCGCGTTGCCACAGCCTGGGATGACGCCGTATTGCCCAGCTTCGTGGGCATTATTGGTCCGAGCGGAAATGCCGACGAACTCAAATCCGTCGAGTTGGACAATCTTAGGATGCACTGGAATTCTCCTCAACCGCAGAACGTCTAAATCGCCGCGCGCCGAATCCCGATAGATCGAGGCGCAAAGGATGTTCTAACGCCTGCGCCGCGAGCGCTTCGCCTAGCGCCGCGGAATGTTTGAAGCCGTGTCCGGAGCAGGCCGAGGCGAAAACGATATTCTCATGGCCGCGAAACTGATCGACGATGAATTTCGCGTCGGGAGTGACGGTGTACAGGCACGTCGCGGTGCGCAGGCATTCGCCCGACACGTCGGGAAAGTGCGGCGCGATGTAGTCGCCATACATGGCGGAGATTTCCGCGGCGCTCACCTCGCGCGGGACTGCGTCGGGATTGACCGTGGCGTCATATTGTTCGGCGGCAATCTTCAGTCCGCCGTCGGGTCCGTCAATCGCGGGGAAGCCGTACATCATGTCGCGCGGCCGGTTGCCCGCGATCCAGATGAACACCGGAAACCGCTCCGGCGCGTACAGCGCGGCGTGCCCGCCCAGCGCAAACCAGTACATCACCTGGCGATAGATCTTGAAGTAAGCCGCGTGACTTTCGCCGAGCAGCTTCTGTATCCACGGGCCGGCAGTCACGATGACCTTGGCGGCGGAATAGACGTTGGCGCTGGTGGTGACCTCGACTGTGCCATCCGGCATCGGCTTGCAATCGACGACGGTTTCCGAGGTCTGGATCTGGGCACCCAACCTCTGCGCCAACGAGAGCTGGGTTTCAATGCAGGCCTCGGGACGAAGAAATCCCGCGCCCGGTTCGAAGTATCCGATCTCATCACCACGCAAACGGAACTGCGGATAGCGGCTGCGCAGCTGGGCGGTGGTCAAGACTTCATGCGTAATGCCAAACTCCGTTGCTGCGGCGATAGTGTCTTGAATGAACGACGTCGATCCGTGATGATTGCCGGGCATCTCAGGTGACGCGAGGACCAGTCCGCCGTTGCGGACGAGTAAGCTGCGGCCGGTCGCGGCCTCCAGTTCCTCCCAGATCTGGTTGGAGCGCACCACCAGGGGCACGAACTCGCGGCCCTCGCCGATGGCCTCGCGGGTGATACGAGTGTCGCCGTGCGAGGAGCCCTGATCGTGCGGCGGGTTGAAGCGATCGATGCCAATCGCGCGCGCACCCAGCTTGGCCGATTGATACAGCGCCGCGCTGCCGACGGCCCCCAGGCCGATTACCAGCACATCCGCGAGGTTAGGCATACGCGCCATGATAGAGCACCGACCTGAGCTTCATCGGAAGCGAGCGAGATTTTCGGTTGCCTGCCGCCGTAGTCGGTGTAAGATGCCTGCATATCCCGATACCAAACAAAATTGCGAATTACAGCTTCCCCGAGGGTTGAGCAGCCTTAAAGTACCGCAGGTGTTTGCTGACGTTCCGAATTGACGGGGCCCGCACGCTTTTACCGAATTCAACTTCAACACTGTGAAAAAAATTGGAGGACAGATGAGAACCAAAAAGCTGCTATCAGCTTTTGCTGTGATGTTGTTCGCATTTTCCGTGGTTGCGCAGGACAAGCCAGGGACCGTTGCCGCCCTGGAATTTCAAAAGCCCAAGAACGGCATGGTGGCGCAGTATGAGAACGGGCGCAAACAGAAGGCGGCCTGGCACAAGCAACAGAACGATCCCCAACCGTTGCTGGTGTGGGAGAGTCTTACCGGGCCGAACACTGGGACCTACATTGTAGGCCGCGTAAATCAACACTGGTCCGATTTTGACAAGCCGCCCATTCCCGACCAGGCCGACCTGGCGGAATATCAGAAGGTGGTAGGCAATTTCGTAGAGTCGCTGACCGTTGTGTACTACGAGGCGATGCCGAAGATTAGCAATCCCCCGAGTCCAGGCACGGCGTCCAAGTTCGACGAAATCCTCACCTTCCATGTGCGGTATGGCCAAGGGTCGGATTTTCGCAGCGCCATTTCCCGAATTTACGACGCCGCCCAGAAGACCAAGTGGCCGGTCTATTTTGAGTGGTACGCACTGGCCAGCGGCGGCGACACGGGCGAGTTTGTACTAGTGCTGCCACGCAATAGCTGGGCAGACTTCGACGAGAAGCCCGACGTGAAGCCATTCCGCGATATGCTGAAAGAGGCTTTTGGGCAGGCGGAAGCGGATTCCATCGTCGATCGAATTGACCGCTCGGTGCAAAGCGAGACCAGCGAGATCATTCAATTCCACCCCGAATTGAGTTACTTGCCGGGCAAGTAGGGAAGAAGCAACTAGCAAGGAAGCAACTAGCGATTAGCAAAAGCCACAGAATTACCATCCAGGCTGCGGTCCAAATAACTGCTAGTTGCTGAGCACGAATCGCTGATTGCTAATTGCTAATTGCTAATTACTAATTACTAATTACTAATTACTTTTCACTCAGGAGAGAAGATGAAAACAAGAACGATTGCACTCACCATGGCACTTTGCTTTATTGCAACCGCAGTATGCCTGGCCAGCGACGTCAATATGGGCACCTGGAAGCTGAACGATGCCAAATCGAAGTTTCCTGCCGGAGCAATCAAGAACAACACAGTCGTTTACGAGATGGCGGGCGACCAGATGAAAGTTACGATTGACGCCACCACCGCTGACGGTAAGCCTGCCCACATTGAGTGGACAGGAAAATTCGACGGCAAGTTCTACCCTCTCACCGGCGATCCGAATAATGACGAACGGTCGTACAAGAAGATTAACGGTTACACCATGGAGGGCGTCAGCAAGAAAGGCGGAAAAGTCACGTCCAACACCAAAATTGTGGTGGCGAAAGACGGCAAAAGCCGTACCGTCACCTCCACCAATTCGAAGGGCGAAAAGGTCGTTGCGGTCTACGACAAACAGTAAGCTGAATCATGAAATGCAGGATGTCATCCTGAGCGAAGCACGAGTCCGCAAAGGGTTTCCGACCCGCTTCCTTTGCGGATCGGGCGGGTGAGAAGCATATTTCAAGGATAGGTTTTGGTTGCTATAGGGGTCCTTCGACTCGTCGCTACGCTCCTCGCTCAGGATGACACCAACAAAACGACTCGCTGTGCTCGCTGGGGATGACAAACACGGCTAACAGCTAGTTGCTAGCGGCTAATTGCTGGTTGCTAATTGCTAGTTGCTAGTTGCCTGCTCCTACTGCTGCACTGCCTGGATCGCTTTTGGCCGCACTTGCTCGTTCTGGATTTGCGAAGCATCCCAACCTCCGCCGACCGCCTTCACCAGATAAACCGAAGTCACCATCTCCTGGCCGAGCAGTTGCGTCGCCAGGCGCTCGTTGGTCAGCAAGGCCGACTGTGCGGTGATGACGTCGAGGTAGGAGGTTACGCCGCCGACGTAGCGGTTGTTGGCAATTTCCAGCGCGCGGCGCGCGTCGGACACGGCGGCGTTCTGGCTGGTCGTCGCCTGCGAAAGCGCGTTCAGTCCCGACAGTCCGTCTTCCACCTGCTGGAATGCGGTCAGCACCGCCTCGCGATAGTTGGCGACAGATTCCTCGTAGGCAGCCTTGGCCGCCGCCAGGTTGGCGCGATTGCGTCCGCCTTCGAAGATGGGCTGCAACAGGTCGCCACCCAGCGACCAGATTGCGCTGGGCGCGCTAATCAGGTTGGTAATGCTGGTGCTCTGAAAGCCGGCGCTTCCCGTGAGGGTGAGTTGCGGATAGAACGCTGCTGTGGCAACTCCAACCTCGGCATTTTCGTATGCCATGTTGCGTTCGGCGGTGGCAACATCGGGCCGCCGTTCCAGCAGGTCAGAAGGCACGCCGAGCGGAACCGGAGGAGGCGTCGTGCGCAACGGGACCACTGGCACGCTGAAGGTGGAGGCTGCATTTCCGGTCAGCACCGCGATGGCGTGTTCGTACTGCGCCCGCTGCTGCTGCACCAGGCTCAGTTGCGCCACCGTCGCATCCAGCAGCGTCTGCTGCTGGGCCAGGTCGAGTCCCGATGCCACTCCGCCGGTATGACGGTTCTCTACCAACTGCAATCCCTTCTGCTGAATGTCAACTGATTCCTGCACGACCTGAGTTTCGGCGTCAAGCTCGCGCAAAGTGAAGTAGTCGGCGGCAAGTTCGGCGGTCAGCACCAGGTTGACGTTGTACATGTCCGCTGCTGTGGCTTGCAGAGTCGCATTCGAGGCTTCCAGGGTGCGCCGGTATTTTCCAAAGAGGTCGGGTTCGTAACTGAGCAGAAAAGGAATCTCGTAGGTGCTCTGGGTAAGCGGCCGCCCAATGGTGACAACTTCTGGTCGCTTTCCGGAGTAGCGGTTGCGCGATGCGTTGGGATCGGTGCTGGCTTGCGGGAACAGTCCAGCCGAAGCCACTCGTGCCAGCGCGCGCGCCTGGTTCAGGCGGTCTTGCGCAGCCACCAGCGACTGGTTCGCCTTCAGCAATTGCTGCTCGTAGTTGTTCAGCTCGGCGTCATTGAAAATCTCCCACCATGTGCCTTTGGGCAGCGAATCTTTTGGCGCGGCCACCCGCCACGGCCCTTCCGTTTTGTACGCCGATGGGGCCTGCACTTGCGGCCGCTGATATTTCGGTCCCACTGCGCATCCCACCAGCAAAGCGCTGACGGCGGCACTGACCGTCAGCAACGGCCACTTCATGACGGATTGCCTCCCTGGTTTGCCGGAGCGATATTGACCTGTTGTCCTTCTTCCAGCGAGTCGGCGGGATTGATGACGACCTGGTCGCCGACATCCACGCCGCCCAGAATTTCCAGCGTCGCGCCGTAATCGCGACCAATGATGATGGGACGCAGTTGCACTTTGTTGTCGCTGCCAACGACGGCCACGCGCGGCCCTTCCTGGCGGAAGAGCATGGTATTGACCGGCAGCGTGACTCGCTGGCCGATCATGCCCGGCCTGAAGTGAACTTCACCGAAGGAGCCGGGCAGCAGGTGTCCGTCTTTGTTGGGAACGTCAACTTCCGTCAGCAAGGTGCGCGTGCTGGGATCGATGGACTCCGCGGTGCGCGCTACCGTGCCCTTAAACTTTTTCCCGGGCAGCTCCTGCAGCGTTACCCAGGCCTCCATGCCGTTCTTGATGGCCGGGGCGTAACTTTGCGGCACGCTGACGTACACGCGCAAGGGATCGACGCGCGCCATGTCGAACAGTTCCTTGCCGGTGCCGCCGGCGTTGATCAACGCGCCGGGATCAACGTTGCGCTTGGTCAGCACTCCGCTGAACGGCGCGTACACGTGTTTGAACGCTTCCAGCTCTTCCAAACGGCGAACGTTGGCGTCGGCCGCGTCCAGATTGGCCTTGGCCTGTTGATAGCCGCTGGCCTGCTGGTCGGCTTCCTGCTGCGAAACCGAATCGGTCTTGCGCAGGCTGAGATATCGGTCGGAATTGATTTTGGCCAGGTCCATCTGCGCCACGATCTGCTGGCGCGTCGCCCGGGCCTGATTCAACTCCTGGTCCACTTCCGGAGTGTCGATGTCGGCCAGCAGCTCGCCCTTGTTGATGCGGCTGCCAATGTCTTTGTACCAGCGCAGCAGATAGCCATTGGTGCGGGCGTAAATGGGAGATTCCTCGAACGCCTGCAACGTGCCCGGCAACACCAGTTCTTCGTCGGGCTTCTCCGATGCGGGATGGATCACGGCCACGGTGGGAACTGATTCTCGCTCGGTTTCCTTCGCCAGAACATCACTGTCGTGACGGCGGGTCAGCATGGCGACCACCGCTCCCGCCACCAGCAACAGCAGCACAACGGCGATCAGGAACAGCGCCTTGCGCGGAGTCGCCGGAGGAAGCTTCGGCGGGGCCGTGATTTCAGCCGCGTGGTGCTCGGGTTCTTCGGTTTGAGTTGAACGCGAATCCATATGTAAGTAGCAGTTAGCAACTAGCAATTAGCAATTAGTCAAAACCGCTAAGTGCCGGCGCCGGCTGGTTTCATCCCTTCGAAATAATTGGCAGTTAGCACTTGGTAATCAGCCAAGCCAGCTAAATTGATAACGCTGACTGCTCTCATGCCTTCAAAAATAATTGGTCTCAATGTTCTCATTGTTAGCCGCAAACTGTCTGGTCAATGCTGCTGAAATATCAGAAGCATAGCCATCCTGCAAATTCTCTACCGTCCCTACGGGACTCTACCTATTACTTACTATTGCTCCACCCAGCGCTAAAGCGCTGGGCTAAGCTCTTTCGCCCCATTCGGGGCTCGTTCTTGTGCGATTCCTTCCACTGCTGCAAACCAAACTACTAAGTGCTGACCGCTAACCGCTAGTTGCCAACTGCCAACTGCTAACGCCAACTGCCAACTGCTAATTGCCAACTGCCAACTGCCAACTGCCAACTGCCAACTGCCAACTGCTAACTGCCAACTGCTAATTGCTAGCTGCTAATTGCTGCTCTGCCTTTCCCGCCTCGCCTCGCGATGGCCGTGAATCATGGCAAAGATGGACGGCACAAAAAACAGCGTCGCCACCGTGGCGAATAACAGGCCGCCAATCACCGCGCGTCCCAGCGGCGCGTTTTGTTCGCCGCCTTCGCCCAGCCCGAGCGACATCGGCACCATGCCGATAATCATCGCCAGGGCGGTCATCAGAACCGGCCGAATGCGAGTGTAGCCCGCCTCCAGCGCGGCTTGCGCTGCGGGTATGCCAACACTCATGCGCTCGCGCGCAAACGAAACCAGCAAAATAGAGTTGGCTGTGGCTACGCCCATGCACATCACCGCGCCGGTCAGCGACGGCACACTCAAAGTGGTGTGGGTCAGCAGCAGGATCCAGCAGATGCCGGCCAGCGCTCCCGGCAGCGCGGTGATGATGATGAAGGGATCGAGCCACGACTGAAAATTCACCACAATCAGGAAGTACACCAGCGAGATCGCCATCAGCAGCCCGAGGCCCAGGCCGAGGAACGACGACTGCATGGTCACCACCTGCCCGCGAACGATGATTTGCGTGCCCCGCGGCCGATTCCGCAGGAACGGCTCCAGCACCTTCCTTGTGTCCTTGGCCACCGCCCCGAGGTCGCGGTCCTGGGTGCTGGCATACACGTCGATTACCGGTTGCACATTGTAATGCGAAACCACCAGCGGCCGGGCCACGGGAGTCAACTGCACCAGGTTGCCCAGCACCTGCGAGTTGGGCACGCCGGGATCGTTGACCGGCATGTTCATCAGGTCCTGCAGCGAGGTCATGCGGTATTGCGGGGCCTGCACCGCGACCTGGTAGGTCACGCCATTCTTCGGATTCAGCCAGAAGTTGGGCGCGGTCTGGAAGCTGCCGCTCAACGAAACCAGCACGGTCTGCGCCACGTCGCGCGCATTCATTCCCACTTGCGTGGTCTTGTTGCGGTCAATCTGCAGATGCAGCGTCGGCAAACTCAGCACCTGTTGCACGTGCACGTCGGCGGCGCCGTTCACGTGACGCAGGCGATTGGCGATTTGTTGCGCAATCCTGTAGTTGCCCTGCATGTCGGCGCCGGTGACCTGAATGTCGATTGGCGCCGGCAGTCCGAAGTTCAGAATCTGGGTCACGATGTCGGCTGGCTGAAAGAAGAACTCCACGCCGGGAAATTGCCGCGGCAGTTCTTCGCGCAATTTCCGGATGTAGCCCGCCGTCGAGTGATGGTGCTCGGCATTCAGGCCCACCAGAATCTCGGCATCGCTGGTGCCCACCACGCCCGGAGTTGCTGTACGACAGATTGATTCCGGAATACGGCAGCCCGATATTGTCGAGGATGGTGACCAGCTCGTCTTTGGGAATCTGCTGCCGCAAATAAGCTTCCACCTCATCGGCCAGGCGCGCGGTCTCTTCCACGCGCAGGCCGGGACGGGCGCGCATGTGCAGGCGCATCAGGCCGGCGTCAACGTTGGGGAAGAAGTCTTCGCCGAGAAAGAAGACCAGGCCGAGCGAGAGCACGCAGAATGCAAGAAAGCAGGCGGCGAACAGCTTGCGATGCTCGAGGGTAGTCTCCAGAAGCTGGTAGTAGCCGTTGCGGAAGTTGTCGAAGCCGCGCTCGAACCCGCGCTGATAGCGGCCGAAAATCGTCTTGGGCCCAGCGGCGCGATGCTCGTGCCCGCGCATGATGTACATGACCAGCGTCGGGATCAGGGTGCGCGAAAGGAAGTACGACGCCAGCATCGCGAACACCACAGCTTCCGCCAGCGGCACAAACAGGTAGCGGGCAACGCCGGCGAGGAAGAACATGGGCACGAACACGATGCAGATGCACAGCGTGGAGACGAACGCCGGCACCGCGATCTGCGAAGCGCCGTCCAGGATCGCCTGTTTCATCTCCTTGCCCTGGGCAAGGTTGCGCTCGATGTTTTCGATCTCGACGGTGGCGTCGTCCACCAGGATGCCGACCGCCAGGGCCAGACCTCCCAGCGTCATGATGTTGATGGTCTCGCCCAGCGCGCTCAACATAAGCACGGAAACAAAAATGGAGAGCGGGATGGAAATCGAGATGACGATGGTGGGCCGCCAGTCTCCCAGAAACAGCAGGATCATGACCGCGGTGAGAGCGGCGGCGATGACCGCCTCCTTCAACACTCCGTTGATGGAAGCGCGCACAAACAGCGACTGATCGAACAGCGGCTTGATGGTGATGTCGCGGGGCAGCGACTGCGCGGCAATGGGCAGCACGCCCTTCACCGCGCTCACGATGCTGAGCGTGGACGCGGTGCCAATTTTGTAGACCGACATCAGCGTGCCGCGCACGCCGTCCTGGCGCACGATGTTGGTTTGCGGCGCAAAACCGTCGCGGATGTGGGCCACATCGCGCATGTAAATGGTGGAACCGTTCACCGTCTTGACCGGCAGATCGTTCAGCTCCGCGATGGTCTGCGGGCTGCTGTTCATTTCGACCTGGTATTCCAACGCCCCAATCTTGGCGGTGCCGCTGGGAGTGATCAGATTTTGCGTGTTGATGGCGTTGACGATGTCGTTGGGAGAAAGCCCGTTGGCCTGCAGTCGCGGCAGGTCGAGATCAACCTGTATCTGGCGTATCTTGCCGCCGTAGGGATAGGGCATGGCCGCGCCGTGCACCGTGGCCAGTTGGCTGCGCAGAAAGTTCTGCCCGGCGTCGAACAATTGCTGTTCCGGCAGCGTCTTGCTGCTGAGGCCAAGCTGCACCACCGGTGTGGACGATGCCGAGTACGAGATGACCAGCGGCGGCGTCGTTCCGGGCGGCAGGCCGCGCACTGTGGTCTGCACGATCGCTGTCACCTGGGCCAGTGCAGTCTGAATGTTGGCTTGCGGCCGGAAGAAGATTTTAATCACACCCACGCCGTTGACCGACTGCGACTCAATGTGCTCGATGTCGTTGACCGTGATGGTGATGCCGCGCTCGGAGTTGCTGACAATGCGATCGGCCATGTCCGAGGGGGCAAAGCCGCCGAAATTCCACACTACGCTGACCACTGGAATGTTGATGTCGGGGAAAATATCGACCGGTGTGCGCAGCACGACGATGGGCGTCAGGATGATCAGCACCAGCGCCATTACGACGAAGGTGTAAGGACGCCGCAGCGCTAGAGCAACAATCCACATTGGTGGGGTACGACTCCAATCGGTGCCGGACGGGCAGGGTTGTCCACAAGCGTACCAGCCGGGTCCATGAAAAATCCGATTCGATACGCTACGTATTGGATTCAAATATATGCTATGGTTGGTCCATGGCGCAAATGTCTTCGGCTGCTCAAAAGCGGTTGCCTGAAAATAACAACGGCAAGCGCCTGCCTGGCCGGCCGCGCAGCGAACAGGCGCGCCAGGCAATTCTGCGCAGCACCAGCCGGCTGCTGCAACATACCGGGTTCGCGGAACTCTCGATTGAGGCGATCGCGGCCCACGCCGGCGTGGGCAAGGCAACAGTCTATCGCTGGTGGACCGACAAAGGCGCGTTGGTGGTGGATGCCTTTGCCTCCAGCGCCGAAGAGGAATTGCACTTTCCCGACAGCGGCTCGGTCTACAAGGACATGAGCCTGCAGATGAACCAGTTTCTGGCCATACTTCATTCGCGGCGCGGTCGCATTGTGTCAGCGGTGATTGCGGGCGGCCAGTCCGACCCCGGTCTTATCCAGGCGTTTCGCGAGCGCTTTCTGTGGCCCCGCCGGCAGGAAGCCTACCAGACCCTGCGGCGTGGAATTGAACGCGGGGAATTGCCGCGCAACCTCGACCTCGATCTGCTACTCGACGTTCTTTACGGCGCGATCTACATGCGCTTTCTGATCCGCCATGACGAACTGAGCGAGGACTATATCGCGGAGGTCTGCCATCTGGTGCTGAATGGCGCGGCGAAGAACGGAGTGCGCTCTGCGCGCTTAAAAGCCTCGCGATGAATTATGCCTTTTTGTTTTTCCGGGCCGACTTGCGGGTGGTTTTCTCGGGTGCCAAATTTTCGTGCGAGCCGAATGCCTCGCTCATGGCTTGCATCCGCTCCGCGTCCTTACGTACCTTGGCCGCATAGGCGAGCGGATCGACTTTCTTCTTTTTCATGTCCCACAGCATGACACAAATTCAGCGACAGTCCAACTCAACCTTAAGCCCGGGTATTGTCTGGATTGGGCCGTGGCTAAAGCCACTGGGACAAACAGCAGATACCGGCACGGCTGAAGTAGGCTGCTGAAAAACTCGTCGCGATGAAAGAAACCGCAGATTCCTCGGGGCTGAACTTTACCCCAACAAGCGCAAAAGCGGCGCTTGTCGGGGACCCCTGTTCGCCCGTCGGAATGACAAAAATTAAAGGGTTTACAATGGCGCACCCTTCGACTTGGCTCAGGGCAGGCTCTAAAGGTGAACCCCTTCAAAAGCATAAACGTTTGAGTTTTTCAGCAGCATGTGAAGGCCGTGCGCCTTCAAGGCGGAAGACATCATGAACAATCGAGGTGCACGCCGCCAACTCCACTGGACTTCTGCGTTTGACACGCCTCTCTCCGGCTGAGTACGATTCGGGCGCTCCCCATGTGCATAAAAAGTTCTCTTTTATCGCGGGCCCTCCTATCGAAAGCGGGCGCATCTCGAATCCGTCGCAGCACGCTTTGCGTGGTGCTGGCCTTTTCACTGCTGGCCACGGCGACGACGCCTTCGATTGGATCTGCCGATCCCGCCCGTTATCTCAACGACATTAAGACACTTTCGGCCCCCGACATGGAGGGACGTGGCGCCGGAACTAAAGGCTTGGATCGCGCCATGAAGTACATCGAGCACCGTTACACCAGCCTCGGACTTCAGCCTGCGGGCAGCAACGGATACTTGCAGCCGTTCACCGTGACTACCGGCGCGAAGTTGAAGGCGGACAATAAATTCATCGTCGACGACGGCGGAAAGAAGCAGCCGTTGGCATTGAATCAGGATTTCGTGCCCGTCAGCTTCTCTTCTTCAGGTTCGCTGACCGCTCCGGTGGTCTTTGCCGGATATGGCGCCACGGCCGACGAGTTTGGATACGACGACTACGCTGGACTGGATGTGAAGGACAAGATCGTGATGGTGCTGCGTTACGAGCCGGAAATCTTCGGCGTGAAAAGCGGCCAGCACGGTTTGACGCAACACTCACAACTGGTCACCAAGGCGATCAATGCGCGCAACCACGGAGCCAAGGCGCTGGTGCTGGTCAATGGCAAACTGGCCGACGGCGAGGAGGACCTGCTGATGCGCTTTGGCGGCGTCAGCGGCCCGCAGGACGCTGGCATCATGCTGCTTCAGGTGAAGAACGCCGTCGCCGAGAATTGGTTCAAGGCGGCCGGCAAGTCGCTCACCGATGTTCAACAGCAGATCGGCCACAGCGGAAAGCCTGACTCATTCGCGTTTCCTGCAACGCTGCAACTGTCGCTGAAGGTGGATATCGAAGCCACGCACGCGCGGGTGAACAACGTGCTCGCATATCTTCCGGGCAAGACCGCGGAATACGTCATCATCGGTGCGCATTACGATCACCTGGGGCGCGGCGATTCCAACTCGCTGGCGCCATCGCAGATCGGGCAAATCCATCCGGGCGCCGATGACAACGCGTCCGGGACCGCGGGCGTGCTGGAACTGGCGCGCTTGTTGGCACCGCATGAAGGGGCAGCTTGACCGCGGCATTCTGTTCATGTCGTTCTCGGGAGAAGAGCTTGGCCTGCTGGGTTCGGCGGAGTGGGTGAAGGACCCGACGCTGCCGCTGGACAAGTGTGTCGCCATGCTGAACATGGACATGATCGGCCGCATCAACGACAACAAGGTGTATATCGGCGGCGTGGGCACCGGTTCCACGTTCAAGACAATTCTGGAGCAGGCGCAGAAGCAGGAACCGGATTTCAAGATTGAATATTCCGCGGGCGGATATTCGGCCAGCGATCACACCTCATTCGTGGGCAAAAAAATTCCCGTGCTGTTCTTCTTCTCGGGACTGCACTCGGATTATCACAAACCTTCCGATACCTGGGACAAGATTAACGCGCCATCGGCGGCGCAGTTGCTGAAGCTGGTGGGAGACGTTGCCTTGCAACTGGCGGATGCGCCATCACCGCCGGCCTTTATCACCGTGGTCGAAGATAAGCCGGTGAGCGGAGGCGGTGGGGGTTACGGGCCGTACTTCGGTTCCATTCCCGACTTCGGCGAGGTGAAGGATGGGGTGCGATTCTCCGATGTGCGGCCGGGATCGCCGGCAGCCAAGGCAGGACTCAAGGCCGGAGACATCCTGGTGCAGTTCGGCGACAAGCCGATTCACAATCTGTACGATTTCACCGACGCGCTGCGCCGCAGTAAGGTGGGCGAAGTGGTGGAGGTGAAAGTTCTGCGCGATGGCCAGCCGATTACCGCCAGCGTGAAGTTGGAGCAGAGAAAGTAGGTTTTCACCACAGAGACACAGAGGGCACAGAGGGCTCTTAGTCTTCTTGACTCGTGCATGTCGTGAATGGAATGAGAAAGTGCACTGGAGCGCGATGAACAAGGCCCGGAGGGCGGGACAAAATTCGCCCGGTGCGTAGGCGCTGGGTAGGAGTCCGAAAAAACCTGAGTCCTTCAAGGGCGCACATTTGGCAGAAGGTTTCGCCGTGTGTGCTGCCGGGAATGATGATTACAGCATGTAACCGGTTTGGAGTACTTTGCCGATGTTCTCGAATTGCAAGAATGCGTGCGCCTTCGCGATGCTGATCGTCGCAACATCACTTTCTTTATTCTCTCAACAACCGAGCTCTAGTGCCCAATCCACATCGCTTCTCTCGCCCGGCGAGGAGAAGCACCTGCGCAACGTCCGCCAGCTTACCTTCGGGGGACAGAACGCCGAGGCTTACTTCTCCGCCGACGATCGCCTGTTGAGTTTTCAGCACCAGGGCGAAGGCGTGCCCTGCGACCAGATCTACACCATGCCGGTGGACACGCCCGACGGTAAACCGGCCACGCCCAAGCTGGTCAGCACCGGCAAAGGCCGCACCACGTGCAGCTACATTTTCCCCTCGGGCGATCGCATACTCTATTCCTCCACCCACGCCGCCAGTCCCGAGTGTCCGCCGAAGCCCGACTACTCGAAGGGTTACGTTTGGCCGATTTATGACAGCTACAAGATCTATACCGCGAAGCTGGACGGCAGCGACCTGCACCTGTTGAGTGACGCGCCCGGATACAACGCCGAGTCAACCATTACACGCGACGGTAAACATATCGTGTTCACCTCAACGCGCAATGGCGATCTCGACATCTACACCATGAACGCCGACGGCACCCACGTCAGACAGCTGACCCATGAGTTGGGCTACGATGGTGGACCGTTCTGGTCCTATGACGGCAAAAAGATTGTCTATCGCGCCGAGCATCCCACAACCGCGGCGGAGATCGCCGATTACAAGGCGCTGTACGCGAAGGGGCTGATTCGTCCGGGCAATCTCGAAATCTGGGTGATGGATGCCGACGGAAAACACAAGCAGCAGGTGACCCACAACGGCGCCGCCAACTTCGCGCCTTTCTTTCATCCTGATGGCAAGCGGATCATCTTCGCCTCTAACCAGGCCGATCCGAAGAACGGTCGCGACTTCGATCTCTACGTCATCAATGCCGATGGGACGGGGCAGCAGCGCATTACGTTCTATCCCGACTTCGACGCCTTTCCCATGTTCACCTCCGACGGGAAGCGACTAGTGTGGGCCTCGAACCGCAACGGCAAAGTCCCGCACGAAACCAACATTTTCATTGCAGACTGGGTGGAGTAGCAGTGTTGGCCGAGTTGTTATACTCGGCAGATGTCTCGATTACTTCTCGCCCTCACCGCTACGTTCGCTTTTGTCATTTCCGCGGCCGCCCAGGCAACCACTTGGCAGATTGATCCTAACCATACGGCCGCGCAGTTCTCGGTCCGCCACCTGGGCATATCCACAGTTCGCGGCGCTTTTACCAAAGTGAGTGGCACAGTGACGTACGATCCCGCCAATCTCGACAAGACCATGATCGACGTGACCATCGATGCCAATTCTGTCGACACGCGAGTTGATATGCGCGACAACGATCTGCGTAGTCCCAACTTTTTCGATGTGGCGAAATTCCCGACTCTCACCTTCAAGTCGAAACGCGCCGAGGCTAACGGCGCCGCAAAGCTGAAAGTTATCGGCGATCTCACGATTCACGGAGTCACCAAGGAGGTCGTGCTGGATGTCGACGGGCCGTCAGCGCCCATGAAGGATTCAAAGGGAAGACAGCACAGGGGAGCATCCGCAACGACCAAGATCAATCGCAAGGATTTCGGAGTGAATGGAAATCCCACAGCAGTAGGCGACGACATCTCGATCACGATTGACGTGGAGTTGGTGCAGTCCGCACCGCCGGCGAGTTGAAGCTCAGCGAAGCGCGAAAAGCTAAGCGCCAAGAGCCCACCAAACCATAGCCGCACCCAACTAACGGGGACAAGCTGAAAGCTGACGGCTGATGGCTGACAGCTAGATTTGGTAATCCATCTCAATTACCTGTTGCAGCTTGTCGGTCCCGTTGGTCGGGGCCGGAGGCGGCTGGCGCCCTTGCAGGCGGCACACTTCGTCCTTCAGTATCTTGACTTCGTTGGCCACCGCAGATAGCGCTTCCGATAAGGGATCGTTGATCTGCTTGGGATCGATGATCACCACGCGCTTGCCTTCGCGGAAAACAATGTGCCCAGGCACGCCCACCACGGTCGAGTTATCGGGCACATCGCGCAGCACCACCGAACCAGCGCCGATGCGGCAATTTTCGCCGATGGTGATGTTGCCCAGTATTTTCGCGCCTGAGCCAATTACGACATTGTTGCCAAGTGTGGGATGCCGCTTACCGTGTTCCTTGCCGGTGCCGCCCAGGGTCACGCCCTGGTACAAGGTGACATCGTCGCCAACGCTCGTGGTCTCGCCGATGACCACTCCCATGCCGTGATCGATGAAGAAGCGCCGGCCAATTTGTGCGCCGGGATGGATCTCGATGCCGGTGATGAATCGGGCAACTTGCGACAGCAGGCGGGCAGGGAATTGCCAGCCATGAATCCACAGCCAGTGGTGGAAGCGGAAGCCCCACAGGGCGTGCAGGCCGGAGTACAGCAGCACGATTTCAAGCGAAGACTTCGCCGCGGGATCGCGGTCCTTGACAGCGGCGATGTCCTCACGCATGGATGCAAACATTTTTTAAGCGCCTTCGGCCACCATGGCCATCGACTCATTGCGAAGCTGCTCGAACAGCAGGCTGCTGAGGTAGCGCTCACCAAAGTCGGGAAGCACGACCACAATCAGCTTGCCCGCATTCTCGTCGCGCTGGGCGACTCGCAGTGCGGCCACCACCGCCGCTCCTGACGAAATGCCGACCAGCAGGCCTTCTTCCTTGGGCATTCGCCGCGCCATCGCCAACGCATCCTCACTCGATACTTGGATGACTTCATCAATGTAGTCGGTGCGCAGAATGCTCGGCACAAAACCCGCGCCGATGCCCTGAATCTTATGCGGGCTCGGCTGGCCGCCGGAGAGGACCGGGCTTTCCACGGGCTCAACCGCAATCGCCTTGAACGACGGCTTCTTCGGTTTGATGTACTCGCAGACGCCGGTCAGCGTGCCGCCGGTGCCGATGCCCGAGATCAGGATGTCCACTTTTCCGTCGGTATCGTTCCAGATTTCCGGGCCGGTGGTCTCAAGGTGGATCTTGGGATTCGCCGGGTTGTCGAATTGCTGCAGGATGTAGCCGTTGGGCGTTTTGGCGAGCAGCTCGTCGGCTTTGGCGATCGCGCCCTTCATGCCCTTGATGCCGGGAGTCAGCACGATCTCAGCGCCAAAGGCCTTCAACAACACGCGGCGCTCGATGCTCATGGTGTCGGGCATGGTAAGAATCAGCTTGTAGCCTTTCACCGCCGCCACAAACGCCAATCCGATGCCGGTGTTGCCGCTGGTCGGCTCGATCAGAACGGTTTTGCCGGGATGGATTTTTCCAGCGCGCTCGGCTTCGTTGATCATGCTGACGCCGATGCGGTCCTTCACGCTGCCAGCCGGGTTCTGGCTTTCCAGCTTGGCCACGACCGTGGCCTTGGCGCCGGCCGTGATCTTGTTGAGGCGCACCAACGGAGTGTTTCCAATCAGCTCCGTAACGTCATTGGCAATCTTCATGGCGATCTCCCAAGAGTTTAACTGAGGCTTGTGGATAGACGGTTTGATTCAGTGGAGGCGAGTAAAGAACCAGCTAAAGGCAACAACAACATTTCGTCCGGAACGCAAGAAAATAAACATTGAGGTGTCATGCTGAGCGAGCGTTCGCCGGTTTTTAGCGATCGCGAGTCGAAGCACCCCTATACTACGCCGAGTGTTCGTGGTTGCTATAGGGGTCCTTCGACTCGCGCGAGGCCGGCAAGCCGGACTCGCGCTTCGCTCAGGATGACAGCACGCGAAAGGAAGACCTTGATGCGGACGGGCCGAATGCTAATTGCTAGTTGCTAATTGCTAGTTGCTGATTGCTAGAGTTCCGCCCTGGCTACCGCGACGGCCGCAATCGCGGCGGTCTCGGCGCGGAGAATGGTATCGCCAAGTGAGGCGGCAAGCCATTGCGACGATTCGAAGAGCTGCAACTCATCCGTCGGTCCAGCCGCCTTCGGGACCGACGGCGAGCGCCAGCGAGGTCAGACTGTCGCGTGCGCGCAGCACTTCGCTGAGCGTGGCTTCGGGTCCGGCTTCCGACAGAACGATGCGAAAATCGTAGCCCGGATGACCAAGCGCATCGTGCAGCTTCACTGGATCGCCGATCACGGGCGGCGCGATGCGACGTGACTGCTCGGCCGCCTCGCGAGCGATGCGGCGCCAGCGCTCAACGCGCTTGTCCGCCGCCAGGGCAAGATGCTTTTCGGTGCGCCGCGCGATCACGGGAACGATGCTGGTGACGTTCAGTTCGGTGCACTTCTCAATCGCCCACTCCATGCGATCGAACTTGAAGACGGCCAGCAGCAGGGTGATCGGGACCGCTTCGCGAGCTGTGACTTCTTCGCCCAGGGTGAACTCCACGCGCTCGTCTTGAACGCTGGAGACGGTGGCCCGCCGGACTTGCTCGCCGCATGCCACTTCGAACTGCTGCCCAACGCGTGCACGTAAGGTGCGCGACAGATGCGCGGCGTGCGCGCCGGTCAGGGCAGCGCGATCTCCGGAGAACTCGTCGGCAATCCAGCGGCGTCGGGTCATGGGGGAATCGCTATTCGCCTTTCGCTTTTCGCTGTTCGCCTTTCGCTTTGGTCTCGGCCCCTGGCTTTTAGTTCTTAGCTTTGAGCCGTTAGCAAACAGCGAAGCTGCGCAGCGGCGGCACTTCATGAGCGAAACGCGAAACGCGAAAGGCGAAAGAGCGAAGAGCGAAGAGCGAAAAGCGAACTCCCGCTACTGAAACATGTCCTTCATCTTGTTCAGCAGCGAGCGGCTGACGGGCTTGTTCTCCACCGAGGTCGTGCTTTGCAGCTCCTGCAGAAGCTCGCGCTGCCGCTTGGTAAGCTTCGACGGCGTCTGCACTTTGACCTCGACGTGCAAGTCGCCACGCCCATGTCCGTTGAGCACGGGCACGCCCTTGTTCTTCACCCTGAAGATGGTCCCGGGTTGCGTGCCCTCGGGAATTTTCACGGAGCTTTCACCATCGAGGGTAGGGACGCTAATCTCCGTGCCCAGCGCCGCCTGTGCGAAGGAAATTGGAACCGTGCAATACAGGTGCTTGCCTTCACGCTCGAAGAACGCGTGTTCCCTGGCATGCAGCACCACGTAGAGGTCGCCGGACGGCCCACCGTAGACGCCTGCCTCGCCCTCGCCCGAGTACAGCATGCGCGCGCCTTCCTCAACCCCCGCCGGAACTTTGACGGTTACCGTGCGCTGGCGCGTGACGCGGCCATGGCCTTTGCATTGCGTGCAGGGATCGACGATCAGTTTGCCCGAACCCTGGCAGCTGCCGCAGGTGCGCGATATGGAGAAGAAGCCCTGCTGATACCGAACTTGCCCACGCCCGGCGCAGGCGGTGCACGTGATGGGCGCCTTGCCCGGGGCCGCGCCGCTGCCTTTGCACTGGGCGCATTCTTCCAGCCGCCGCACCTGCACTTGCTTGGTGACGCCGAACACAGCTTCCTCGAACTCGAGGTTGAGGTCCTCGCGCAGATCGGCGCCGCGTTGTGCGCGCGAACGGCGGCCCTGGCCGCCGAACATTTCGCCGAATCCGAAGAGATCGCCGAAGATGTCGTGGAAGTCGTTGAAGACCGTGGCGTCGAATCCGCCATTGCCGCCCGGGCCGCTGGAAACTCCGGCGTGACCGAAGCGGTCGTAGCGAGCGCGCTTCTCAGTGTCGGCCAGGATCGCGTAGGCTTCGCTGCATTCCTTGAAGCGCTCTTCCGACGCAGGATCGTCGGGATTGCGATCGGGATGATGTTGCAGAGCGAGCTTGCGATAAGCGCTCTTGATCTCCTGGTCGTTGGCCGTGCGGCCCACGCCCAAGACTTCGTAGTAATCGCGTTTTACGTTGGTGGCCAGAGCGGTTTACCTTTTGTTGTCGCACGCCTTCGTAGGGGTGAAGAGCGGGCAGGAAAATTGTGTCGTCCCTACGGGACTCGGTCTCATTTCCACCTCACCCAGCGCTAAAGCGCTGGGCTAAGATCTTTCGCCCCTTCGGGGCTGCTTCTTGCGTACTTCCTTCTACTGTAGCAACCCCACATGAGGTCGCGACACAGCCTCTCGAGGCCTGCCTATCCGGCTTTGGGATGGCGAGCCACGCGCACCATGGCCGGACGCAGCAACCGGTCCTTCAACTTGTAACCGCGCTGCAGTTCATCGATCACGTGGTTGTCTTCTACTTCGTCGGTGTCAACCATCTGGATCGCCTGGTGCAAATTGGGATCGAACGGCTCGCCCTGCGCTTGCACGGGCTGCACGCCTAACTTTGCCAGCGCATCATGAAACTGTTTGTCGATAAGCTCGATGCCGGCGTGAAAATCTTCGCGCGATGCGGCCTTGGTGTTGAGTGCGCGGTCCAGGCTGTCGAGAATGGGCAGCAACGCCTTCATCGCGTCGGCGATGGCGTATTCCCGGAACTCCTGCTGCTGTTTCTCGCTGCGCTTGCGAAAATTTTCCAGCTCGGCCTGAAGGCGCGCGGCGCGATCGAGATAGGCGGCGCGTTCGGCGCGCACCCGCTCCAACTCCGATTGCTGCTCCTCAGTTGCGGCCGTGCCGGCGCTCTGCGGAGAAGGATCGTCTTCCCCTTCGGCGGGCGGAAGTTCGTGGTCCAGTTCCAACTCCGCCTTGTGGGAGCTTCCATTGTGTTTCTTGGCTTGCATAAGTATTTTTACGTCGATTCGTTCCAAAGTTGGTCAAACAGCCGCGCGATGTACGACACCGCCGTCATGGTGTGCTCATAATCCATGCGGGTCGGGCCAATCACCGCCAGCGAGCCCATCACCTCATCGCCCACCCGCGCCGGCATTCCAATCAGCACAAAATTACTTAGATGCGGCATGGCGTCTTCCAGACCCACAACTACGCGCACCGCTTCCTGGCGTACGTCGAGGTAGGCGGAAAGTAGATCGACAATGCGCTGCTTTTCCTCCAGCGTGGCCAGCAACTGGCGCAGCCGCTCCTGATCCTGCTCGGTGATCACCAGGTTCGACGCGCCTTCTACGTACACCGCCTGCGCGGGCCCTTCGGTGGCCAGCGCGCCCTGCGAGTAGAGTTGCTCCACCGAGCGCATCAGGCGATCGTATTCGCTGCGCTCCTGCTGGATCCGCTTGCTGATCTCGTTGCGCAGCGACTCCATCTCCCAGCCGCGGAAGTTCTGGTTAATGTAGGCCGCGGCCGCTTCCAGATCGGCCACCGTCAGGTCCTGGCTCAGCCGCAGCACGCGGTCGCGCACCACGCCATTGCGCATCACCACCACGGCCAGCACTTTCTTGTCGGCCATGCGCTGGAAGTAAACATGCTCAAGCGCGTTGTACTGCCCGGGCGCTGAGCTGATGGTGACGCCCACGCTGTGCGAAATCAGCGATAGCACATGCGAGGTGCGCTCCATGAACTCGGGCACATCCTGCAAACCTTGCAGACTCCCCTGAATCAGGTTCTCGTCGGCGGGCGACAGCCGCGCTTCGCCGGTCAGCTGCTTCACGTAAAAGCGATAGGCTTTGGTGGTCGGCACCCGGCCCGCCGAGGTATGCGGCTGCTCCAGAAAGCCAGCGTCGGCCAGGTCGGCCATCACGTTGCGAATGGAGGCCGCGCTCAGGTTCTCCGGATTGGCACGGGCCAGGGTGCGCGAGCCCACCGGCTCACCCGTGGAGATGTAAGACTCCACGATGGCGGTGAGGATGTCGCGTTCCCGTCTGCCGATATTGGCTGGTGCGTCCATAAGTCAGGCGTGGCGGAAGCTAACCTGTGTTGTTGCAATTATTTACAGACAAACAAGATGCAATTCCGCATTCTTATTCTAGGGAGCACAAGGGGTTGATGTCAAGGTTGGCACTCAAATGGCCTGAGTGCCAAAGGCTCAGGAATGAGGCTGGCGGGATCAGGCAGTCATCGTTTGGATCCGCAACGCGGTTCTTGCATGAGTTCACGAATGCCGTTGAGCCGCAAACCAATCCTCGGCCATGGCCAGCCATTCGCGCGCCGTGGTATGGAGCTCAAAGTAAGCTTCCCATGCCGAGCGCGCCCAGGCTTCGACTGCCCGCCCATAGTTCGCAGGGTCATCGATGCCGGAGACGTCGGCGATGGTCAGGCTCCCGCGAAAGGCGGGTAAAGCGGGCTTGGGCAATTTGGGATTCGTACTCAACCACTTTTGCAGCCGCCGCATCGCGTTTTGATCATGGTTGTGCTCCAAGGCCACACACAACCCACACAGATGCGCCGCCAGCGATTTTGCTGAGTGCACGTAGGGCGAATGCTGCACGCAATATGCGTCCACAGCCAGGCGATGATATTTCCAATACTGCGCAGGCCGTTCGAAGTCGCGCGTCAGCAGAACGTCGCGCAGGGCGGCACAATTTGGCTGTCCACGCGCAACGCGCAACCCGCACTCTGGACATGTTTCCTGGGCAATCGCCGAATCGCCTGTTTCCACGACGCCAGTATAGTTTGGCGCGAAACGGCCAATCAGCATCACACTTCTTGTGACCAATTTGTGACATCTATTTGTGAATCATCGTGTTCTTATGTTCATCTGAACCTTTGAACGGGAAGGTGTGGGGTTTGGCATTGCTTCGGCGATTTTGCATTTGCGTAGTTTTCGCAGTCCTCATGCCGGTGCTGTTGAGCGCCGAGGCGGCTACGGCTCCGAATTACCAAGACCCGCAGACGCTCGATCGCGGTTTCCGGCAGATGTACAGCCTCGACTTTGTGGCGGCCCATGCCACTTTCCGCAGCTACCAGCAAACTCATCCCGCAGACCCGATGGGCCCTGCATCCAATGCTGCCGCATATTTATTTTCCGAGTTCGATCGCTTGCACATACTGCAATCGGACCTCTTCCTGGATGACAAGACATTCGACGGGCGCAAGAAACTGACGGCCGACCCGGCGCTGAAGGCCGAGTTCGAAAAGGAACTGGCCAAGAGCGATGAGTTGGCTACCAGGATTCTGGCGCAGAAGCCGGATGACGAGAACGCCCTGTTCTCGCAGATCATGGCCAACGGGCTGCGCGCCGACTATGCCGCGCTCATCGAGAAACGAAACCTGGCGAGTCTGGCCTATATGAAGACGGGACGCACCGTCGCGCAAAAACTGCTGGCCATCGATCCGACCTGTTATGACGCGTACCTTGCCATCGGCGTGGAGAATTATTTGCTGGGAGACAATCCTGCTCCGGTGCGCTGGGTGCTGCGCATGACGGGCGCGGAAACCGACAAACAGGAAGGTCTGCAGCGGCTGCGCCTCACCGCCGACAAAGGCCGGTACCTTGCGCCCTTCGCGCGATTGTTGCTGGCAGTGGCGGCGTTGCGCGATAAGGACCCGCAAACCGCGCGCACTCTTCTGGCGGGACTGGCCAAGGAATTTCCCAGCAACCAGCTCTACGTCACCGAACTGGCGCGCATTCGGTAGGCAGGGATTAGGGGTTAGTGGCTAGGGGCGGAGCAGTTCGGCATTCCGCAATACCAGAGCAGTACCGCAAGCCTTGAAGGGGCACGGCTTCAGCCGCTGTTCTCATCATTGTGGCTTAGCCCCCGGGCGACTTCGGCGTTGATGCGAACTGCGAACTCCCTCAGGGGCTGAAGTGTGTGCGTGAGAACCCTGTCGTCCCCACGGGACTCGAAATATTTTTCCACTTTACCCAGCGCTGAAGCGCTGGGCTAAGCTCTTTCGACCCTTCGGGTCTGAATTTGCAGTAGGAACGACGCTCTTGGTCCACCCCAACTTTGACAATCGAGTTCTCACGCACACACTGAAGCCCATCTCTCCATGCACAGGTAACGGCACGGCTGAAGCCGTGCCCCTTCAAAACCTGAGTTCGTCATGAAGAATCCAGCTAAAACGCCGCACTACCCTTGCGGACGGATGCACTAATCCCGCAACCGTGCTAACCACTAACCACTAGTCCCTAGCCCCTGCCTTGTAAACTCCACCAGCAATTGCAGCCGCTGGCGCGCGTGGCCGCTATCGATTGCGTACGCCGCCAGGGGCACGGCGTCGGCAATGCGGTCAGCATGTCCGGCGGCAACCAGCGCTGCGGCGGCGTTCAGCAGAACCACATCGCGGCGGCAGGAGCGCTCGCCATCGAGAATGGCGCGGATGATGGCCGCGTTTTGCTGCGCATCGCCTCCGGCGATGTCGTCGAGCGGAGCGCGCTGCAAACCGAAATCTTCCGGCGTTACTTCGTACACGTGCACCTGAGAGTTGCGAACTTCGGCAACTTTGCTGGGGCCGGAGATGGTGATCTCGTCGAGCCCATCGCGCCCGTGGACGACCAGCGCGCGGCGCAATCCCAACTCGCTCAGCGCCTCGGCCAACTTCTCCACCAGCTCGGAGGAATACACGCCGACCACCTGCGCCGAAGCGCGCGCCGGATTGGTCAGCGGTCCCAGCAGATTAAACACCGTACGCAGCCGCAACTCGCGGCGCGCCGGCTGCACATACTTCATGGCCGAATGCATGGCCGGCGCAAACAAAAATGCAATGCCGGTGTCGCGCAAGCAGGCGGCAATGCGCGCCGGCGGCAGGTTGATGTTGACGCCGAGCGCCTCCATCACGTCGGCCGAGCCGCACTTGGAGGTGATGCTGCGATTGCCGTGTTTGGCGACCCGCACTCCGGCGCCCGCGATCACCAGCGCTGTTGCGGTGGAAATGTTGAATGTGCCGCTGGCGTCGCCGCCGGTGCCGCAGGTGTCCACCAGCGCGTCGCGCTCGGTGCCGCTCAGGTCAAGCGCTTCGCCATCCTCGTTCTGCAACGGTGCCGCCTCGGCGCGAATGGCCTGCGCAAAGCCGACAATCTCCTCCACCGTCTCGCCCTTCATGTGGAGCGCGACCAGCAGCGCCGCGATCTGCGCGTCGGTGGCCTCGCCGCGCAGGATTTGCGACATGACCTCGCGCGCCTCCTCGCGGGTGAGGGACGTGCGGTGGTTGGCGATTTTGTGCAGCGCGTCGAGGAGCATGGGAAAGAAGAAGCAACTAGCAATTAGCAACTAGCAATTAGCAACTAGCATTAGCACTCAGCATTCAGCACTCAGCAGTCAGCAGTCAGCATTCAGCCAGCGAACCTCGCTCCTCTGTTGTCATCCTGCCCCTTGCCTTTTGTTGTCATCCTGAGCGACGAGCGCAGCGAGGAGTCGAAGGACCCCTACCCTTGCGAAAAGCCTTCGATCCTCGCTTTGTCCCCCAGCAAGGAGAACTTAGTCCGAATCGAAGGGCCTGCTTTTGTGCCGTCCCCGAGGGACTCGACTTTTTTCTTCTCCCCCACCCAGCGCTGAAGCGCTGGGCTATCATCTTTCGTCCCGCCTCGCGGGACTGGACTCGCGATCATCGAGCAACGGCTCGGACCATGGCTGCTTTCGACTCGGCGGCGAATTGCTTCTGGAGGCGGCGCGCCAGCGGGTATCCGACTCGCGATAAAAATTGGTTGGGGCGCGAGAATGCCAATAAATCATAAGAGACCGCATCGGTATCGCGGTCCCACTCAACCAGGAACCGTTCCTCTCCAGATTCCGCATGTTCGGTGAGCGTCCCATAGGCGAATCCAAAACGCTTTATCGGTCCGTCCTCGTCGATCAAATAGACAATTCGACACCCATTGAGCCAGAACCCGCCGATGCGATGCGCGAGGACGGCAACATTCGAGCCTTCTGCGATCGGAGCTGTTGGCCAGCAGAGACGAATCCAAGGGAAAGCGAACATCTCCCATTTTCTGATCGCATCGACCGCTCGCTGCCACGCAAGCGGGCCGGAACCAAGCTGTACACGATTTCGATCTACCGTAAACAATGGCGGCAGCATCGCGGAATTTGTTGCACCCAGTTCGGAGTAGGAGAATTCCATTGATGAAGCGCTCGCCAGAAAGCGATTGATTTGTTGTTCAGAAGGTTCCGAAAATAAGAGCAATGCGCTCCTCCGATATTGTTTCTGTGGCTGCGATTCTATTTTTAATCCAGCTTGAATTCAGGAATCCGTGTTTTGCCGCAGGAATAGGGGTCCTTCGACTCCTCACTGCGTTCGTCGCTCAGGATGACAAAACAACTCAATGCTGAGTGCTGAGTGCTGAATGCTGAGGGCTGAATGCTGAATGCTGAGTGCTGAGTGCTGAATGCTGATTTCCTAATTGCTCCCCACTCTCTCCGTCCGTTACAATCAGTAGTTCCCTATTGTTCGCCATCCTCATAAGGAGTCATCAAGTCCAGCCTGTCTGGTCTGAGCTGCGCGCCACTCGGCCGCGGTCGTCATACAAACATGAAAATACATGAGTACCAGGGAAAAGCCATCCTCTCGAAGTACGGAGTGGCGGTGCCGCGCGGGCACATGGTTGAAAGCCGCGAAGCAGCTGACACTGCGGCCAAGGCCCTGTTCCGCGAAGGCGCGACGGGAGTTGTCGTCAAAGCGCAGATCCACGCCGGCGGGCGCGGCAAGGGCGGCGGCGTCAAGCTTGCCAAGACACCGGAAGAAGCCAGCGAGTTGGCGGGCAAAATTCTCGGCATGCAACTGGTCACACACCAGACTGGTCCGGAGGGCAAAAAAGTTCAGCGGCTGCTGATTGAAGAGACCCTGCCGATTGCGCGCGAGCTGTATCTCGGCATCGTACTCGACCGTGGCAACGGACGCCTGGTGTTCATGGCCTCGGCGGCCGGCGGCATGGAGATCGAAGAGGTCGCGGCGAAAGATCCCAACGCCATCATCAAAGAGCACATCATCCCTGGCTTCGGGCTGCAAGCTTTTCAGGCGCGCGAGATCGCCTTCAAACTGGGCCTCGACGCCAAGTACATCAGCGGCGCGGTGAAGTTCATGATGGCGCTGGCGCGCGCGGCCGAAGACACCGACGCCTCGCTGGTCGAGATCAATCCCTTCATCACCACCACCGACGGGCGCCTGTTCGCGCTCGACGCCAAGATGAACTTCGACGACAACGCGCTCTATCGCCATCCCGACATCAAAGAGCTGCGCGATCTGAGCGAGGAAGACCCGCTCGAGGTTGAAGCCAGCAAGTACAACCTGAACTACATCAAGCTCGACGGCAGCGTGGGCTGCATGGTCAACGGCGCCGGCCTGGCGATGGCGACCATGGACATCATTCAGTACGCCGGCGGCATGCCCGCCAATTTCCTCGACGTGGGCGGCGGCGCCAACGAAGAGCAGGTCACGCATGCGTTCGAAATCCTGCTGAGCGACAAAAACGTGAAAGCGGTGCTCATCAATATTTTCGGCGGCATCCTGCGCGTGGACACGCTGGCCAACGGCATTGTCAGCGCGGCGCGCAAAACCAACATCCAGTTGCCGATTGTGTTGCGGCTGGAGGGAACCAACGTGGAGCAGGGCCGCCAGACCTTGAAAGACAGCGGGCTGAAATTCATCGTGGCAGAGACCATGAAAGACGCGGCCGAGAAAGTTGTCGCCGCCGCCAAGGGGGTCCAATGAGCATTCTGGTTGATAAGTCAACGCGATTACTGGTGCAGGGACTGACGGGGCGCGAAGGGACCTTCCACGCCAAGAATGCCGCTGCGTACGGAACCACGGTGGTCGGCGGCGTCACTCCCGGCAAGGGCGGCACCACGCACGAAGGCTGGCCCATCTTCAACACGGTAAGCGACGCGGTGGAGAAAACCGGCGCCAACGCGACGGTGATCTTTGTTCCGCCGCCGGGCGCAGCCGACGCCATCATGGAAGCCGCCGATGCCCGCGTGCCGCTCATCGTCTGCATCACCGAGGGCATTCCCGCCATGGACATGGTGAAGGTGTGGGAGTTCCTGAAGGCGGGGAACTCGCGCCTGATCGGACCGAACTGTCCCGGCATTATTTCGCCCGGCCGCTGCAAGATTGGCATCATGCCGGCGTCCATTCACAAGGAAGGCAGTGTCGGCATCGTTTCGCGCTCGGGCACGTTGACCTACGAGGCGGTGTACCAGTTGACGACGCGCGGCATCGGGCAATCCACCGCGATCGGTATCGGCGGCGATCCCATCATCGGGACCAACTTCGTGGACGCCATCAGCCTGTTCAACGACGATCCGGAGACGGACGCAATTATCATGATCGGCGAAATCGGCGGTACCGCGGAGGAGACCGCGGCTGACTTCATCAAGAAGAACGTGCGCAAGCCGGTGGTGGGTTTCATCGCCGGGCAGACCGCGCCTCCGGGACGCCGCATGGGTCACGCGGGCGCCATTATCTCCGGCGGGAAGGGAACTGCCGCGGAAAAGATCAAGGCCATGGAGGCGGCAGGCATTCACGTGGCGAAGTCTCCGGCCGAGATCGGCGAGACGCTGGTGCAGGCGACGGGCATGGCGGCCAAGCGGTAGGTCGCTGGTCGCTCTTCGCTCTTCGCTCTTCGCCTTTCGCTCTTCGCTTTTCGCCAGAGGGCTATAGGTCGCTCTTCGCTGTTCGCCAGAAGGCTATTAGCTCTTAGTTTTTAGCTCCTGGCAAATCGAAGCGCACCAGCAGAAGTGCTCGCAGGAGCCCGACGAGCCGCAGATTCCTCCGCTCGGTCGCGATGACAATTCATTTTTTTTAAGACTAAAGGCTAAGAGCGAAAAGCGAAAAGCGAAAAGCGAAAAAAAGCGAAGAGCCAATAGCGAATAGCGAAGAGCGATCATCCAACAACCGAAGGACGCACTCCAATCATGAAAACCCTCCAACGCACTCTATCCATCGTCAAGCCTGACGCCTTCGAACGCGGCGCCACCGGCGACATCATCAACACTCTCCTTCATAGCAATTTCCGCATTGTCGGCATGAAGATGTTGCACATCACCAAGGCGCAGGCCGAAGGCTTCTACGCCGTGCATGTTCACCGGCCGTTCTTCGAGTCGCTGACCGACTTCATGTCGAGTGGCCCGATTGCCGTGATAGCGCTGGAGAAAGAAAACGCCATCGCCGACTACCGCAAGCTGATGGGCGCAACCGATCCGGCGAAGGCCGAGGAAGGCACCATCCGCAAGAGGTGGGCGTCGAGCATTGAGAAGAACGCGGTGCACGGCTCCGATGCCGAAGACACGGCGCGTTTCGAGCTCAGTTATTTCTTCGCTGGATACGAACTGGCGAAGTAAACTGTTTACGCCATCCTGCGCTAGGCCCGGGAGTCCAGTTTCTCTCGAGGCGCAGGACGTACTTCGTCTCTGACTCCGCAGGGACATGCTGGAGGTCCTATGCCCCACGTTCAGATCACCATGCTGCATGGCCGCAGCGCCGATCAAAAGCGCAAAGCGGTCAAGCGCATCACTGATGTCCTGCAAGAGGAACTCAACGTCAACCCGGAAAGGTTGAGCATCGTTTTTGTCGAGGTGCCGCGCGACAGCTACGCCAGAAACGGCGCATTGATCAGCGATCGGTCCACCACGAAATAGAGTTCCCACGCCGGGCTTGAGGTGGCGCGTTCCACCCTCCGCCGCGACACCACGGTCAGAAAGCCGCGCCGCGGAAGCCCGCCTTTCGCCTGATGTTTAGTGATTACAAATTAGGATTGGTTCCGGATGCCGCGGGTTGTCACACCGAGCCCACCACGGAAAACTCTGATGTTGTGGCGGCAGAATGATGCATTAGAATGACAGCAGAGAGTGCGCTGGGTGGGGCGGCATCGTCGGGGAACAGTGTCGGCGACCCTTGCCGACAGTTGCGTACTCCCCGAAGACAACCGCACCGCTGCGCAATCGATCAGAACGCAGACGGACCATTCTCCGGGAGCCAGCTACCGAGAGCAGACAGGCCGCCATTTTCTATGTCATCCCCCGAGTTCCTGACGCAGGGCCAGCCCGCCGATTTTTTGCGCGAAGCCATCCTGCGGCACGTTCGTTACACCCTGGTCCGCCCCACGTCACAGTTGAAGCCATCCGATTATCTGAAGCCGGTGTCGCTGGCCATTCGCGACCGCATCGTGGACCGCATGCTGGAGACCGAGTCGCGCCAGCGCCACAAGGATTCCAAGAAGACTCTATTACCTTTCCATGGAATTCCTGATGGGACGCTCGCTGGCCGACAACTTGTCGAACCTGCGGGTGGAAGAACTTTGCCGCGAGGTGCTGGCCAGTCTGGGCGTCAGCCTGGACGAAGTGTTGGACAGCGAGCCCGACGCCGGACTGGGCAACGGAGGCCTGGGCCGGCTGGCAGCGTGCTTCCTGGAGTCGCTGGCCACACTGGGCATGGCCGGCTATGGCTACGGTATCGACTACGAATACGGCATGTTCAAGCAGGAGATCTTCAACGGCTTTCAGCGTGAGAAGCCTGACCGCTGGAAGGCCAGCGGAACGCCGTTTGAAATCGAGCATCCGGAAGACGCGGTCAGCATTCCGCTGTATGGCCGGGTCGAAACCGGCAGCGATCCGGACGAGAACCTGAAGCAGAGCTGGCTGAACCCGAAGATCGTGGTGGGCACACCCGCGGACATGCCCATTGTCGGCTACCTGGGACAAACGGTGAACTGGTTGCGGCTTTTCACTGCCCGCGCCTCGGAAGATTTCGACATCGAGATCTTCAATCGCGGAGACTACATTCGCGCCGTCGAACAGAAGATTGCCTCGGAAAATATTTCCCGGCTGCTGTATCCCGCCGACTCGGTCATGAGTGGCAAGGAACTGCGCCTGGTGCAGGAGTACTTCCTGGTCGCCTGCGCCATCGGCGACATCTTGCGCCGTTTCCGGCAGCAGCACAAAGACATCGACTCACTGCCCTCCAAGATCGCCATCCAGTTGAACGACACCCATCCCAGCCTGGCGATCCCCGAGCTGATGCGCGTTTTGCTCGACGACTACCAACTGGAATGGGACCACGCCTGGGACATCACCCAGCGCACTCTGGGTTACACCAATCACACCCTGCTGCCCGAGGCGCTGGAAAAATGGTCGGTGCCGTTGCTGGAGAAAGTACTGCCGCGGCACATGCTGATCATCTTCAACATCAATCATCAGTTCCTGCGCGAGATGCAGCAGTATTCCTTCCTCGACGGTGAGAAGTTGCGCAGAATGTCGATCATTGAGGAAGGCTACGAAAAGCAGGTGCGCATGGTACACCTGTGCATCGTGGGATGCCACTCGGTCAATGGCGTTTCCAAGCTTCACAGCAACCTGATTGTGAAGACGTTAGTGCCTGAATTTACAATGATTTGGCCGGATAAGTTCAACAATAAGACGAATGGCGTCGCGCCCCGCCGCTGGTTGATGGAAGCCAATCCCGGACTCACCGACTTGATTAGCCAGACGCTCGACGAGCGCAAGTGGATTACCGATCTGAACCGGCTGCGTGAGCTGCAAAAGTTTGCCGACGATTCAAATTTCCGCGACGCCTTCAAAGAGGTCAAGCGGCAGAACAAGCTGAAGCTGTCGGCAGCCATCGAGAACCAGACCGGCGTGGTGGTGGACCCGGACTCGCTGTTCGATGTGCAGATCAAGCGCATTCACGAGTACAAGCGGCAACTGCTGAACGTGATGGGCATCATCCACGATTACCTGGGTATTGTGGAGCGCGGCGAGATGCCGGAGGTCCCGCGCACTTATGTTTTTGCGGGCAAGGCCGCTCCCGGATATTGGGCCGCCAAGCAGATCATCAAGCTCATCCACAGCGTCGCCGACGTGGTGAACCATGATGAGAAGGTGAAAGACCGCATCAAGATTGCTTTCATGCCCGACTATCGCGTCTCGCTGGCGCAGCTGATCATGCCCGCCGCCGACCTGAGCGAGCAGATCTCGATGGCCGGCATGGAAGCCTCCGGCACCGGCAACATGAAGCTGGCGATGAACGGCGCCCTCACCGTCGGGACCTACGACGGCGCCAACATTGAGATTGCCGAAGAAGTTGGCCTGGAGAACATCTACATCTTCGGCCTGCGCTCGGAAGAAATTCAGGAGATGCAGAAGAAGGGTTCGTATAATCCGCGCGATCGTTACGACAATGACGTCAGCGTTCGCGAGGTGATGGACGCGCTGGCCTCGGACCGCTTCTGTCCCAACGAGCACGGACTGTTCCGCTGGATCTTCGACGAGCTGGTGCACCGCGGCGACCGCTACTACCACATTGCCGATTTTCCCGATTACGTCGCGACCCAGCAGATCATCAGCGACGAATATCGCAAGGAAGAAATCTGGTGGCGCAAGGCCATCCTGAATGTTGCCCGCATCGGCAAGTTTTCCAGCGACCGCACCATCATGGAATACGCGCGCGACATCTGGCACATTGGCCCGTTTGAGAAATTGAACCGGCCAGGCAAACCGCCTGCCCGTCCTGAGCCCACGGCCAAACCCAATGGGGAAGCGGCTGCGCTGGAAACAGTCGCGCCGCCCCCGAAACGAAAAGTCACCAGGAAGTGTAAGACCGGTCACAGAGTTGGCGGCTCGTGAAGGTGTCATCCTGAGCGAGAGGCGAAGGCGAAGGACCCCTATCATTGCGAGAAATTACAGTGTGGCCGTCGGGCACAACGACGAGGTTAGGATTCTTGCGGCTATAGGGATCCTTCGACTCGTCGCTGCGCTCCTCGCTCAGGATGACACCACCGAAAACCCGTTGGGTTATCTCCGCCCGAGGAACCCTTCCAGCTTGCTGATCTCCGCGTTGGCCTGGTCCAGATAACGCCGCGCGCGGTCGGTGTCGGAGACGTCCAGGGCCTGCTTGGCCTTCGACATGTCGCTGCGCATGCTGGCGCGCGCCGAGACCATGTCGCCACGCAATCCCAGACCGCTCTGATGCATCTGCGCCTCCAGAGCTTCCAGACTGCTCTCGACTGCGGCCGCCCGGCTTTCCAGGTGATCGTTTTCAATCTCCATTTCGTCCAGCAGCTTTTTCTGCTGTTCCATGGCCGCTTGCGCCGCCTGCGCATCCGGGCCCTTGTTCGGAGGAGGACCGGCGGAGGGTTCAGCTTGGCTTGGGTTGTGGTCTTCTTTGCGTTCGGTGTGCTTACGTTCGGAGTATTCGGTTTGTCGGGCGCAGTGGTCTGACCCTGGTCGGCGCCAGACGCACTCTGCGACGGAACCACCGGCATGTCAATTTTCGCCATGGGCTGATCTGAGGCTTGGTTGCCCCTCGGGGCGGTGGCAGACGACGCCGCCGCCGGAAGACATGGATCCGGCAGCAACGGTGGTGGCTGCATTCTGCTTGTAGCTGCGATAGGCGCGAGCGCCCGCCAGGGTCGCCAGCAAAAGTATGATCGCCACTGCCAGAATCCAGTAGGGCTGCTTTCCTCCGGCCTTGGGCGGGAGCGGTGTCGGACTGGGCGTAGGCGTCGCAGCCGCATAAACAGGAGTGGCGGCGGGTTGGCTTACCGGCGTGGGCTGCCTTGCATCGGCGACTCGCGTGGGCGGCAGCGGTTGCGCAGGCCGAGGCGTCGCTGGCGCTGTAACCGTCTTGGGCATGCCCGGCGAGCCGCACGAATCTTTGATTTGCGCCAAGGCATTGCGAAAAGCGTCAGCCGTCTGAAAGCGTTCCGCCGGATTCTTGGCAACCGACATGATGATCATGTCGCTCAGCGACTTGGGCAACGAGGGCTGCACTTCGATGGGCGGACGAGGGGTCTCTTTGATTTGCGCCTCCATAATGGAGAAGCTGCTGGTGGCGCTGAACATCCGCTGGCCAGTCACCATTTCGTAGAGCGATACGCCGACCGAATACAAATCCGAGCGCCCATCGGTGGGCTGCGCTTGCACCTGCTCGGGAGACATGTAATCCAGCGAACCCAGGGTTGTGCCGGTCACGGTAAGCCCGAGATCATTTCCCGACCGCGCGATGCCGAAGTCCATCAGCTTCAGAACGCGATTAGGCGTCAGCATCATGTTGGCCGGCTTGATGTCGCGATGAATGATGCCGTTGGCGTGGGCGTAGCTCAATGCGGCCAGCACCTGGTCAACGTAGTTCAAGGCCTCGGCCGCGGGAAACGGCCCCCGCTCCAGACGATGACCCAGGGTATCGCCCTCGACGTACTCCATGATCATGATGAGCTGATTGTCAGCCGAGAAAGCCGTCCGCAGCGCCGCAATGTTGGGATGATCGAGGCTGGCCAGCAGCTTGATCTCACGCATGAAGCGGGCGCCAGGTCGCCCTGGTTGGCCAGGTCGGGGAGCAGGATCTTCATGGCCTCGACGCGGTCGGAAATGAGGTTGCGCACCAGGAAGACCTGGCCCATGCCTCCATGGCCGAGTTCGCGGATGATCTCGTAGTCACCAATTTTCTTTCGTTCTGGATCTGTCATAGCAAGACCTCAAAAAAATCGTGAGAGGATGGCTGGCGACCTCAAGAGCAATGGCGGCGAATTCGAATTGGGCCCGACGGGGCGCTATCCGCAGGGCGCCACAGCGCAAGGTTCGCTGATATAGGAGCGGCGTAATTATGCGCCCGTCTCCAGCCACGGTCAAGCTGAACGGGGGCGGCAATTTGGGCAAACCTCCACCGCTCCGCTAGAATGAATTAGCCATCCCTGGAGAGAACTGTCCCATGAAAAAATTCGCGTTGCTGGCCCTTACTTCGGTGTTGGCGGTGGTCTGCCTGGCGCAGGGCGATAAGGTGCCCGCTTACCACGATCATGCAATGCAGGCCGGCGATGCCATGCCCATCCTGCCCAAGGACCAGCTGTGGGGTGAGGCGTTCCAGTACCCGTATCAGGTGAAAAGTTATGAACTGGCGGCCAAGATTCCCAGCGTGCTTTACCAGATGCCGTGTTACTGCTATTGCGAGCGCATCGGGCACGGCAGCCTGCATAGCTGCTTCGAGACCACGCACGGAGCGCATTGCGGAATCTGCATGAAGGAAGTTTTCTACGCGTATCAGCAGATGAAGTTGAAGAAAACGCCAGCCGAAATTCGCGCCGGGATTATCAAAGGCGACTGGAAGTCCATCGATCTTGAGTCGGTGGCCAAATCGGACTGATTTCATGAGGCCCCGGCGCATCAAACTTTGGTGAGTTGACGGCCATCCCAAGTTGCGGGTATAACTCAGCACAATCAGCCTGCGTCAGATTGGGGTTTGCATCCCGCTGAGCGATTCCCTGTCGCGAATCGACCGAGGAAGTCAACGGATGAAGAAAAAAGCCGCCGAAAAAGGTAAGCAAACTACCGCTAAGCCCAAGGGCAATAGCGAGTCACGTTTGCTGGCTGCAGGCTCGGAAATTCGCTCGCGGGGAAGTAAACCAATGAAGTTGACCGACGATCCTCGTTTTATCCAGGCGGTGCAAAATTACGAGGCCGGCCTGAAGGCCCTGCAAGCCCACAAGTACGATCGCGCCAAGGCGTGCTTCGAGAAAGTGGTTGACGGCGCCAGCCCGGAACTGGCCGACCGCGCCCTGGTCCACTTGAATAGCTGCAACCAGCAGATGAGCCGGGTGGTCAACACCTTCAAGACCCCCGAAGAACAATTCGATTACGCCGTGTCGCTGATGAACATGGGCGACTACGTCACCGCCCGGGAGAATTTTGAAACGCTGACCAAGAATGCTCCCAAGCTGGACTTCGTGTGGTACGGGATGGCGACGTTGAACTGCCTGACCGGCCATTTTCCCGAGGCCATCAATAGCCTGCAGCAGGCGATTCGCCTCAATCCGGCCAACCGCTACCAGGCGCGCAACGATGGCGACTTCAAAAACCTGGCCGACGATCCGCGATTTACCGAACTGCTTTACCCCGATACCAGCGCCGGGAACCCCGTCTCCGCCGGACCAGTGGCGTTTCTAGCTGGGTATATTCTTTAGACGATTGCCATGCAGAATTCCTCCACCTCCGCGGCGCCGCGGGCCGTAAAAGTTGTCGCCATGGGCGGGGGCACAGGACTGTCCACGCTGCTGCACGGCTTGAAGCAATACGCCGCCGCTGCGGGAGAAGCTCCGCCTACCGGCACGCTGCCGCGCATCGACGATCTGTCCGCCATCGTTACGGTCAGTGATGACGGGGGTTCCAGCGGGCGGCTGCGCAAAGAGCTGAACGTGCCTGCTCCCGGCGATGTGCGCAATTGTATTGTGGCGCTTTCCGAAGACGAGGCCCTGCTGTCTCGCCTTTTTCAATACCGCTTCCCGGCCGGCGAGGGCGTCGGGGGGCACAACTTCGGCAATCTTTTTCTTTCGGCCATGATGGCGATTGCCGGCGACTTCAGCCAGGCGGTGAAACACTCGTCGGAGATTCTGGCCACCCGCGGACATATCTATCCGGCGACCACGAGCAACGCGCAACTGTACGCCATCATGGACGACGGCTCCTTCGTGCGCGGAGAAACCAACATCACCGCCAGCCAGAAGCGAATTGTCGAGCTGCGTATGGCGCCGGCCAACGCCAAGCCTCTGCCGATGGCGCTGACGGCCATCGAGAATGCCGACCTGATTACCATCGGGCCGGGCTCGCTGTTCACCAGCCTGGCGCCCAACCTGCTGGTGCGCGACGTTTCCAAGGCCATCGCCAACAGCCGCGCGGTCAAGGTGTTTGTCTGCAACTTGATGACGCAGGCCAACGAGAGCCTCGGGCTTACCGCTTCCGATCACATTCGCGCGCTCTACAAACACGCGCGTCATCAATTCTTCGATTACGCGCTGGTCAACCGCACGCCCGCCTCTCCGGCGCTGGCGCAGAAGTACGCCGAGAAGCAGCAGGCGCAAATCGAGACCGACGTTGACGCCATCGAGGCGCTCGGGGTGAAGCCGATCCTGGGCGAGTATCTGCTGGAAGAAATGCATTCCACCGAAGGCCTGGTCGCCCGCCACGATACCCACCGCGTCGCCCACGACCTGCTGCAGCTGATGATGGAATTGCGCGAATCGCCGGTGCCGGCCCTGCAGCGCGAGCGGTAGAAGAGGATTCACCACAGAGACACAGAGAGCACGGAGGATTGCTAGTATCGAGTTCCCACCGGCCTGTGATGTCGCCTTACAGATGGGAATTTCCTCTGTGTCTCCGTGCCTCTATGGTTAAATGAAATGCTTGGACATGCCAAAGAAACAGTCTCAACAACGGCAGGGCTTCGCTATCGCGATTCTGGCCGCCGGCAAAGGCACGCGGCTGAAGTCGCGCCGCCCCAAGGTCCTGCACGAAATCGCCGGGAGGCCGCTGCTGGCGCACGTTGTGGCGGCCGCCAGCAAGGTAGTTCCTCCGCAGAACATCTTCGCCATCATCGGATACGAAGCCGAGCGGGTGCGCGAGGCTCTGGCGGCAACCGGCATCAACTTCGTGCTGCAACGCGAGCAGCGCGGCACCGGACACGCCATGATGGAAGCGCGCGACGCGCTGACGAATTTCGAGACCGTGCTGGTGCTCTCGGGCGATGTGCCGCTAATCAGGGCGGAGACCATCAAGCAGGTCCGCGATTTTCACAACGCACACCATGCCGCCATGACCATACTCACCGCCGAGCCACCTGACCCCACGGGATACGGCCGAATTTTCCGCAAGCAGGTCAAGGGCAAGGCGGGCGACGAAGTCGAGCGCATCGTCGAACAGAAATCACTGCGCGGCGCCGAAGCCGGGCAGCGCGAGATCAACTCCGGCATATACGCGTTCGCGACCAAGCCGCTCTACACGCACATCGGCAAGCTCAAGACCGACAATGCCCAGCACGAGTACTACTTGACAGACATGGTCACGCTGCTGGGCAAGGCCGGCGAGAAAGTACTGGGGCTGCGGGCCGGCGACTCCAGTGAGGTGCTTGGGGTGAACACGCGAATTGAACTGGCCGAACTGGATGCCAAACTTCGCGATCAGAAGGCCCGCGAGTTGATGCTGGCTGGCACGACCATCTTCCGTCCCGAGACGTGCGACATCGATGCCGACGTCGAAATCGGCGAGGACACAGTGATCGAGCCATTCGTGCAGCTGATTGGCAAGACGAAGATTGGCGCCGACTGCCGCATTCGCTCGCACTCCGTCATCACCAACTGCGAAATCGGCGACGGCGTTCTGATTCGGCCGGGATGCATCCTGGAAGATTCCGTGGTGCGCAATGGCGCGCAGCTGGGACCGTACTCGCATCTGCGGCCGGGCAGCGACATTGGCGAAGGCGCGCACGTTGGCAACTTCGTGGAGACCAAGAAGACGCGACTGGGCAAAGGTTCAAAGGCCAACCATCTCACGTACCTTGGTGACGCCGAAATTGGCGAGGGCGTGAACGTCGGTGCCGGCACCATCACCTGCAACTACGATGGCGTGAACAAGCACGGCACCACGATTGGAGATGGCGCGTTCATCGGCAGCGATGCCACGCTGGTAGCGCCCATTCGAATCGGGAAGGGCGCTTACATCGGCGCGGGATCGTGCATCACCGAAGACGTTCCCGCCGACGCGCTGGCCATCGGGCGCGGCCGGCAAGTCACCAAAGCAGGCTGGGCGGCCCAGCGGCGCGCGAAATTGCAAGGTCGATAGTTCTCCATCGATCATCTGGAGCGCAGTTCGCAAAAGCGGAGTCGTGCGGAGTCGAAGCACCCTAGTGCAGCCGATCCTAGTAATGACAATAGGGGTCCTTCGACTCGTCGGTCGCCACGGCGACCTCCTCGCTCAGGATGACACTTTCAAGGTCACGGATTCGGACTCGCTGGCGGGTTGACCGTGATGGAGTGGGCAAGTCTGAAGGTGACCGCCGACTCTGCCGGGATCTCGACCTCCCGGTTGCCGGTGAGACCCGCACCCGCCGTGCCCGCGCCCGCGCCCACCAGAGCGCCGATCGCCGCGCCCTTACCGCCGCCGGCGATACCACCGATCAACGCACCTGCACCGGTTCCGCCTCCGATCGCGACGGCAGTGCGCTTGCCCTTACCCTTTACGACCTGGGTGTAGGTATGAGTCTTGACGGGCACCGTCGCTCCGCCGATGTTGACGGCGGTCAGTGCGATCGATAACACGCCCTCGCCTTTGAATTTGCCCGGCGATTTGACGTTGACAACTCTCCCGCTGACGCCTGCACCGGCTGGGATCACTTCCACTCCGCCAACTTTTACCGGCCGCGCCACAGAGCCGGTGAAGCTGTCGCCAGCACTTGCAGTCTTCGACGTGAGACCGGTTCCCATGCGGATCACAATGTGGGTCCCGGCTGGAATTACGATGGGCACAGGCGGCGGTGGCTCCGTAGGTTTCGCCGCCTCCGTCGCAGGCGCTGGCGCTGCTGGCTGCTCCTGCGGGGATTGCTGCGCGGTCGCTGGCGGCGTTTGTTGTGCCTGCGGGGACTGCTGGGCCGGCGCCATCTGGCTGGCCGCAGGCTGGCTGCTCGCCGGTTGGCTGCCGGTCGCCGATTGATTAGGCTGGGCCGCAGTGGAATTATCGCTCGCCGGCGCTGCCGTGTTCTGAGGTTGATTTTTCTTGCCACAGGCCGCGAAGCTCATGGTGAGGACCGCGATCAGCGTGAGCGTAAGCAATCGGGAACGCATGACATTTTCCTTTCGCTGCACCGCAGAAAGAAAAGCCGGCAACGTGGCGCGAGACCAGTGGGCAATACGCTGCAGGGACTAGCCTAACGCGGTTGAGATCATGCAAATTGTATCGTGTTTCGCGGATGCTTCGCGGCGTTTGTGGAGGGGGTACCTCCCCGGCTAAAGCCGGTTCTCATAGATCACTGCTGAACGCGGGCCTGAAGGCCCGCGCTACCCGAGTGTTGCGATAGCAACTGCTAACGGGGCCTGAAGGCCCGCATTACCCGACAGCTTAAGCTGCGCGCGGACGCATGGCGAAATATCCCAGTACTCCCGCCAGCAGGGATGCCACCAGCACCGCCGTCTTCGCCTCCAGAATATGGGACGCATCGTCGAACGCCAGCCCGCTGATGAAAATCGAGACCGTGAAACCGATGCCCGCGAGAATTCCGACCGCGCTCAGTTGGCGCCAGGTAACTCCGGTGGGGAGCTGAGCCAGACGCGTGCCCACCGCCAGCCTGGCGAATCCGATGATCCCCAGCGGCTTTCCCACGACGAGCCCAAGCAGAATTCCCCAGGCGATCCGGCTGGTCAGCAACTCGCGCCATGCGCCTCCGGAAAACGTAACTCCGGCGTTGGACAGCGCGAACAAAGGCAATACCAGAAACGAAACCCAGTCATTCAACTTGCGAGTCAAAAGCTCGGATGGCGATTCCGTTCCCTGCACCAGTTGCTCGATGGAGCCCAGTAAATTCTTGGCCGTCCTCTCGTCGCCCTCCGCCAGCGCTGCGCGGAACCGCTCCACGATTTCAATACCGATCTCCTGAAACTGGTGCAGCGACAAGGTTGCGGTGGTGGGAACCATAAACCCCAGCACGACGCCTGCGATGGTGGCATGAATTCCGGACCGCAGAATCGCCACCCAGAACGCTACTCCCAGCATGAAATACAAGACTGGCTGGGTGATGCCGACCTTGCGCAACAGGAAAATCACCGCCAGCAGAAGCAGGCCGATGACCAGCGACTGCACCCGCAGCGAGTCGCTGTAGAAAATCGCGATTACCGCAATGGCGCCGATGTCGTCGGCGATCGCCAGGGTCAGCAGAAAAACTTTCAGGTCCTGGGGAACCCCTTTGACCATGCCCAGCACGCCCAGGGAGAACGCAATGTCGGTCGCCATGGGGACGCCCCAGCCGTGCTGTCCGGCATGTCCAACGTTCAAGGCCAAGTAGAGAAGTGCAGGAACAATCATGCCGCCCAGGGCACCGCAAATCGGCAGCGCGGCGCGGCGCATGTCGGCCAGCTCACCATGCACGATCTCGTGCTTGATCTCCATGCCGACCAGGAAAAAGAAGATGGCCATCAAGGCATCGTTGATCCAGATGTGGATGGGCAGGCGCAGGCCGGAAACCGTCAGCTCCAGCTCCCAGATGTGGTGGTACGACCCCTGCCACGGCGAGTTCGCCCACACCAGGGCGATGATGGCCGCGCCCAGCAGCAAGATGCTGCTGAGGCCTTGAATGTGGATGAATCGCTGGATGGGCAGGACCAGGGCGCGCGTCACCAGCGATTCGCGCAGCCTGACCTGAAGCGCACCGTATGTGCGGGGCGGAATTCCCATAGTGCGACCAGACGCGCACTCCGCGCGTAGTTACATTCAACGTTACATTCAACCCGCAAAATGCGGCGTGGTCAATGCCCGGCAAGCGCCGCGCGATGGGGTTAGGTTATGCTGTGGGTCTCGCATGTACGCCGTCATACGAAACGTGCTGCTGGTTTTTGCCGCGCTGCTTCCCATCGTGAACCCGCTCGGCATGGCGCCCATCTTTGCGGAAATGACCCTGGGTTACGACACCAGCATTCGCCGCACCGTGGCGATGCGGGTCGCCATCAACGGCATGGTGCTGCTGGTCGCCTCATTGTTCGATTGGCTCCTACATTCTGGAGTTCTTCGGCATCAGCCTGGCAGCGGTGCAGGTGGGCGGCGGGCTGGTAGTGACCGTGGCGGGCTGGCAAATTCTGAATCGCTCGGCTGCGGACACGAGCAGCCAGGTGGAGGCACCGCCCAGCCGCGCGCGAATCCTGTCTCAAGCTTTTTATCCGCTCACCATGCCGCTGACGGTCGGGCCGGGATCGATCGCGGTGGCCCTCACGCTGGGCAGCAACATACATGAGGAAACCCATCTGCAATTGATCGTCAGCGCGCTGGCGGCGGTGATTGGGATCTTGCTGATCGGGCTGACGATTTTCTTGTGCTACCGCTTCTCCGACAAACTGGAACGCCTGTTCGGCCCATCGGGTACCGGCATCGTTATCCGGTTGTCGGCGTTCATCCTGGTCTGCATCGGCATACAAATCATTTTCAACGGCCTGAAGGACTTCTACGAAGTTCTCCACGCGGTGGCGAAGTAGCGGGCCTACGGTGGCAAGTAGCGGGGCTTACACTCCATGGAGGCTTCTGTTTGTCATCCTGAGCGCGGAGTCGGAAGGACCCCTATACTTGCAAGAAATCATAATGCGCCCGCCTGAAGCAACAACAAGTCGGACATGGTTGGCAGCGATAGGGGTCCTTCGACTCCTCGCTGCGCTCGTCGCTCAGGATGACAGACATGGATTTCTCTGTAGGTTCAAACGATCACCAGGCTCAAATCTCCATTACGGCAAAACCCTGTCCGCAATACTTCTGTTGCTTGCCCTCAGCGCCTGCTCCCATGCTCCCGCGGCCAAGCGCTATGAGTTGGAAGGCCGTGTGGTCGCCGTCGATCCCGGCAACCGCCAGTTGACCATCGCTCACCAGGACATTCCCGGCCTGATGAAAGGCATGACCATGCCGTTCACGGTGAGCAAATCCAATGAAGGGATCTTCCAGGCGATTGCGCCGGGAGACAGCATCCACGCGACGCTGGTGCTCAGCGACCATGCCGAATTGCAGGACATCACCTTTACCCGGATCGAAGCGAAGGACGGCGAAGCAACTTCACCGCTGCACACTCCGCAACCCGGCGACGAGGTGCCCGACTTCACGCTGGTCAACCAGAGCGGCAAGACCATCCACTTCCATCAGCTTCGCGGCAAACCGCTGTTGCTCACATTTATCTACACGCGCTGTCCGTTCCCGGAGTATTGCATGCGGATGAGCAACAACTTCGGCGCAGTCATGCAGCAACTGCAGAAGGACCCGAAGGCATTCAGCCAGGCGCAACTGCTCAGCATCAGTATCGATCCGGAGAACGACAAGCCCGCGGTCCTGCGCAGCTACGGCGAGCGTTACGCCGGACGTGTCGATCCCAACTTTGCCCACTGGGAGTTCGCCTCGGGCTCGCCGCAGCAGGTTCGCCAGGCCGCAGATTTCTTCGGGCTGGCTTATGACCAGAAGGATGGGCAGATTGTCCACGGGCTGCGCACGGTGCTGATCGGCAAGGACGGGAAAGTCGTCAAGGTATATTCTGGAGGCGATTGGAAGCCTGACGAAGTGGCGGCGGATTTTGTCGCTGCGACGGGCGGGTAGTAATTCTGAAACCGCCTTCTAGATTAAAGCTTGTTTTGAAAAGTGTTTTGCAGAGCAGGTCTGAGGAGTTGGTTTCAGTGTTTTGAAGGGGCGCACCATTAGGTGCGCCGTTACAGCTCGTTAAGAAGTGGGCTTCAGCCCCTGAGAGAATTCGCCCGCCGCGGCGGGTCTCAAACACCGATGTCCCTCAGTGGCTGAAGCCACCGTAAGGGGAGGAGCTTGCGGCGCGGCTGAAGCCGCGCCCCTTCAAAGCGCAAGGGGCCTGCCGGAAAATGCAGCCGATGCGCCGCCTCAGGGCAGCAGAATCCTAGAATATTAACTAAGGAGCCTTCATGGCGCAGACCTACGACCCAGTGGCCAAACTAAACGAGTTGATCAAGGGCATCGATTTTGCCATGCTCACGACCATCCGGAGCGATAGCAGTTTGCATAGCTGCCCGATGGCGACCCAGGACGTGGACGCCGACGGCGCAATCTGGTTTTTCAGCGACACCAACACCGAGAAGGTGGAAGCCGTGCGCACCGACCATCGTGTCAATCTTGCGTATTCCGATGCCGGCAGCCAGCGTTATGTCTCGGTCGCCGGCCACTGCGAACTGGTGCGCGATCATGTCAAGGCCAAGCAGCTCTGGAGTCCTCTCTACCGCACGTGGTTTCCCAAAGGGCTCGACGATCCCAATCTCATCCTGCTGAAGATACAAGTGCAGGAGGCCGAGTACTGGCATGCGCCGGAAGGCCGTATGCTGCAGCTGCCCGGATTCCCCAAGACGGGCAGCGCGGGCTAACAGGGCGGAAGTGGTTCTGAGAAGTTGTCATTACGAGCGAAGCGGGGGATCTGCTTTTGTTGGCACTGGAATGACCGCCGCGGAAACAGCAGATCCCTCACGGCCTGAAGGCCGTTCGTGATGACAAAAATGAAGGGCGCACCTGACGCTGTGCCCGTTCAAAGCTTTTGCTGACTTAACAGCCCGGAACCTTTCCCGCCAGCCTGCATCCAACCAAACCGAAACCGCTTTGTCTGTGTTCTTCCCGGCCCCATGAAAGACGTCCTCGAATTCGTAGTTCATTACGGTTACGCCCTGCTCTTTGTGTGGGTGCTGATCGAGCAGGCAGGGCTGCCGATTCCAGCGGCGCCGCTGTTGCTGGCGGCCGGGGCGCTGGCCGGACAGGGCCGCATGCATCTTGCGCTGGCCATACTGGTTTCGGCATTGGCCTCTTTGTGCGCCGATACTTTCTGGTACTCGTTCGGCAAGCGTCGTGGCGCGGTGGTGCTGAACTGGCTGTGTCGCATCGCCCTTGAGCCCGACTCGTGCGTGCGCAGAACGGAAACCACATTCACGCGCTTCGGCGCGCGGACCCTGCTCATCTGCAAGTTCGTTCCCGGCCTCAATACCGCAGCCCCCACGCTCTCTGGAATGGTGGGAGTGGATTTTCCGCGCTTCGTGCTCTTCGATTTTCTGGGAGCGCTGCTGTGGACCAGCGCATTTGCCGGACTTGGTTTTCTGTTCAGCAAGCAACTTGACCTTATTGCTGCCGGCGCCTCGCGTTTCGGTGGCTCGATTGTGATGCTGTTCGTTGCCGGTGTGATCGCATACGTGTTCTACCGGTGGAACGAGCGGCGCCGCTTCATCGAGCAGGTCAAGGGCGACCGCATCACTCCCGACGAGTTGAAACACAAGCTGGAATCGGGCGAGCCGCTGACCATCATTGACTTGCGGCATCCGCTGGATCGGCTCACCGATCCCCGGACTCTGCCTCACGCTCTGCAGATTTCGCCAGAGGAACTGGAGGGACGGCAGGGAGAGATCTCGCGCGATGGGGAGATCGTGCTGTTCTGTACTTGACCCAACGAAGCGACCAGCGCCCGGGTGGCGCTGCAATTACGCAGGCACGGTATTCGCTCGGTGCGTCCGCTGCTGGGTGGGTTCTACGAGTGGAAGCGCCTCGGCTTCCCCCTAAGCGGCACGCTGGATGAAGATGAGACAACTCCAAGCTCACTAACAGGGGTTGAAGGGGCGCAGCTCTAGCTGCGCCGCGTCCTGGACCTCTATTTTGTCATCACGAACCGGCTAAAAGGGTAGCGGTGCAGTTTGAATTTCTGGCCTCTTGAACGCCAGAACGAACGGCGTAAACTGTCGCCATGGCACTCCGCATTCCAAGGAAGCATGACCGCGTTACCGCTGAGGGCCACAACGGGGTATTGGCCGTGGTGGACGTTGATGAGAAATCGAAAACCGCCGACCTTCAGTTTGTCACTGGCGACGGGCCTGTAGTGCAGGGCGTTCCATGGACGGCTCTGCAATACATGGACGAAGAGGATGTGAACCAAGCCGCTGCGCGGATTACCGATTCGCAAAAGTAAATTCCCTTTGCGATGACCGCTTGAAAAGATTTGCAAACTTCTGGCCAAAGCCGGTTCTCATAGATCGCTGCTTAACGCGGGCATGAAGGCCCGAACTACCCGGATCACTGCTTAACGCGGCCTCCATTTTGTCATCACGAACTGACTTTAGTCGGTGAGGGATCTGTTTTCTCCTGAACCTCGAACCAACCCAACGAAAAGCAGATTCCTCGCTTCGCTCGTAATGACAACTCCAAAGGTCGTTGGACGCCCTGCGACCGAAACTATCCCGGCGGTGGACCGTCTAAACCGTATAAGATGAACTCTGTGCCGCACCAAGACAACACTGGGTCTCCCGCGCCCTCGTCCGCGGCGCCGGTGTCTGCCGCCGGCCCGCCCCCGAGTCCGAACCGGATAAAGCCGAAGGTGTCGGGCTGGGTGCGCGACCTGCTGATTTCGCTTGCCGTCTCGGCGTTCTTCATCATCTTCCTCTACCAGCCGGTCAAGGTGGAGGGCACCAGCATGATGCCTACGCTCGACGATCAGGAACGCGTCTTCATCAACAAGTTTGTTTACAAGCTGGAGCCCATCGAGCCGGGCGATGTCGTGGTGTTTCGCTATCCTCGCGATACCGCCAAGAGCTACATCAAGCGCGTGGTGGCCGTCGCCGGAGACCGGGTGAAGATCGAAGACGGCGTGGTGTTCGTGAACGGGCATCGCCTTCGCGAGCCCTACCTGCCTGACGCTTACGAAGATGTGCGCTCGTATCCGGAGACGGTAGTGCCGCCGCATTGCTATTTCGTGCTGGGCGATCATCGTAATCTCTCCAACGACAGCCGCGACTTTGGCCCGGTGGATGAGGACTTCATCTACGGCAAGGCAGTGTTTGGATATTGGCCGATGGCCAAGCTGGGCAAATTGCGCTAGTGCCTCAAATTGTGTGCAGAACAAATTCTCCGGCGGTTCCTCTTATGCTGTCGCGCATTCCCTGATAAAATCAATAAAATCCAAACCCCGGAGATGCAATGCAGGCAATCCTTGCGTTGGAAGATGGACGGATCTTCCACGGCAAAGGCTACGGCGCAAAAGGCGAATGCTACGGGGAAGTTGTTTTTAACACCTCCATCACCGGCTATCAGGAAATCTTTACCGATCCCTCCTACGCCGGGCAGATCGTAGTTCTCACCAACCCCGAGATCGGCAACTACGGCACCAACTCCGACGACAACGAATCCACGCGTCCCTACATCGAGGGACTGATCGTGCGCGAGTTCTCGCGCGTCAGCTCCAACTGGCGGTCGCAGGAGGTTGCTGAGGGCTATCTGGAGCGCTACAAGATTCCCGTGCTCGGCGAGATCGACACGCGCGCGCTGGTTCGTCACCTGCGCACCCACGGCGTGATGCGCGGCGTCATCTCCACTTTGGAGAGCGACACCGACAAGCTCGTCGCCAAGGCGCGCTCGATTCCGAAAATGGATGGCCTCGACCTGGCGAAAGAGGTCACCACTCGCCACGTGTATCAGTGGGATGAAGGGGTGCGCTCGCACGAGCCGACGGAAGTGGTCGGGGTGAAGAACGGGCCGCCGAAGCACCATGTTGTCGCCTACGATTACGGCATCAAGCACAACATCATGCGCCGCCTGGTGGGCGAGTGCTGCAGCGTGACCGTGGTTCCCGCCACCACCAGCGCCGAGGATGTGCTGGCGCTCAAGCCGGATGGCGTCTTCCTGTCGAACGGCCCGGGCGATCCCGAGCCGGTGACCTACGCGCAGGAGAGCATTCGGAGCTTGATGGGGCGCGTGCCCATCTTCGGCATCTGCCTGGGACATCAGCTGATCGGCATCGCGCTGGGCGGAAAGACTTACAAGCTGCGATTTGGTCACCATGGCGGCAATCATCCGGTGAAGCAGATGAATACCGGCAAGATCGAGATCACGGCGCACAACCACAACTTCGCGGTCGATCCCGATTCGCTGAAGCAAAGCGAAGTGGACCTGACGCACATCGACCTGAACGACAACACCCTGGAAGGCCTGCGCCATCGCTCGCTGCCGCTGTTCAGCGTGCAGTACCATCCCGAGGCGTCGCCCGGTCCGCACGACTCGCACTACCTGTTCAAGGATTTTGTGAAGATGATGGAGGAGTGGAAGGGCCAGTAATGCCACGCCGCAACGACATCGCGAAAGTGCTTATCATCGGCTCGGGGCCCATCGTCATCGGCCAGTCGGCCGAGTTCGACTACTCCGGCGCGCAGGCCTGCAAGGCGCTCAAGTCCGAAGGTTACGAGGTGGTGCTGGCCAATTCCAATCCGGCCACCATCATGACCGACCCGGAGATGGCCGACCGCACCTACATCGAGCCGCTCACCCGCACCTATCTCGAAGAAATCATCCGGATTGAAACTGAAATGCTGGCCGCCAGCGGAAGAGGCGGCATCTTCGCGCTGCTGCCGACGGTCGGTGGACAGACCGCTCTAAACCTCGCGGTCGAGCTCGCCGACGGAGGCGTGCTCGAAAAATATGGCGTTCAGCTCATCGGCGCACAGCTTGGCGCCATCAAGAAGGCCGAAGACCGGCTGCTGTTCAAAGATGCGATGACCGCCATCGGCCTCGACGTGCCCAAATCATCGCTGGTCAACAATCTGAAAGATGGCATCGACTTCAGCAGCAAGATCGGTTTCCCGGTCATCCTGCGGCCATCGTTCACGCTGGGCGGCACCGGCGGCGGCATCGCCTACAACCGCGAAGAGCTGCTGGAACTGTTGGCGCGCGGTCTCGATCTTTCGCCGGTGCACGAGGTGCTGATCGAAGAATCAGTGCTGGGCTGGAAGGAATACGAGCTGGAGTTGATGCGCGATCTCGCCGACAACGTCATCGTCATCTGCTCCATCGAGAACTTCGATCCCATGGGCACGCACACCGGCGACTCCATCACCGTGGCGCCCGCGCAGACGCTCACCGACCGTGAATACCAGGCCATGCGCGACGCTGCCATCGCCGTCATCCGCGAGATCGGCGTCGAGACCGGCGGCTCGAACATTCAGTTTGGCGTTGATCCGCATAACGGACGCATGGTGGTCATCGAGATGAACCCACGTGTCTCGCGCTCTTCGGCTTTGGCGTCGAAAGCCACCGGATTTCCGATTGCGAAGATTGCCGCCAAGCTCGCTGTCGGTTACACGCTTGACGAAATCACCAACGACATCACGCGCAAGACGCCGGCCTGCTTTGAGCCAACGCTCGATTATGTTGTGGTCAAGATTCCCAAGTGGCAGTTCGAGAAATTTCCCGGCGCCGACGAGTCGCTCGGTCCACAGATGAAGTCGGTTGGCGAAGTGATGGCCATTGGCCGCACCTTCAAGCAGGCGCTGCTGAAGGCGGTGCGCTCGCTGGAGACGGGACGCAAGGCGACCGCCGAAGACATCGAGCCGCGCATTTTGACCAAGCGCCTGGTGACGCCCCATCCGGAGCGGCTGCAGTACATTCGCTACGCGCTGGCGCAAGGCATGACCGTGCGCGAGATCGCGCAAATGACCAACATCGATCCGTGGTTCCTGCACCAGCTGAAAGAAATCTCGGATGTGCAGGCGAAGCTGGGCACCGAACCCATCGACGCGGAGCGCCTGCGCGAGATCAAGCGCATGGGATTCTCCGACGCCCGGCTGGGCGAGGCCCTGCAGATGAAAGACGGCCGGACCGCCAGCGAGAAAATTTATCAGCTGCGCACGCAGCACAACGTTCGCCCGGTGTTCAAGCGGGTGGACACTTGCGCCGCGGAGTTTGAAAGCTACACGCCGTACCTCTACTCGACCTACGAGGAAGAGGACGAGGCCACCCCGACCGACCGCAAGAAGGTCATCATTCTGGGCAGCGGGCCCAACCGCATCGGGCAGGGAATCGAGTTCGACTACTGCTGCTGCCACGCCGCGTTCGCGCTGCGCGATGATGGCTTCGAGACGATCATGATCAACTGCAATCCCGAGACCGTCTCCACCGACTACGACACCAGCGACCGCCTGTACTTCGAGCCGCTGACCTACGAAGACGTAATGGCGGTGTATGAGCACGAAGCAGCGGGCGGCGCGCCGGTCGGGGTGATCGTGCAGTTCGGCGGACAGACGCCGCTTAATCTTGCGCTACCGCTGAAGGCGGCGGGCGTGCCCATCATCGGCACGTCGCCTGAGAGCATCGATCTCGCCGAGGACCGCAAGCGCTTTGGGAAGTTGCTGGAGGAGTTGGACATTCCGCAACCCCCGGGCGCGACTGCCGCCAGCGTTGAGGAAGCCGTCGCCAACGCGAATCGCATCGGCTATCCGGTGCTGGTGCGGCCTTCGTACGTGCTCGGCGGGCGCGCCATGGTGCTGGCCTACGACGATGAGTCGCTCATCGGTTACATGAAGGAAGCGGTCGAATATTCGCAGGAGCGTCCGGTGCTGATCGACCACTTCCTGGAATCGGCCACCGAGATTGATGTGGATGCGCTCTCTGATGGCGAGGACGTGGTGATTGGCGGCATCATGCAGCACATCGAAGAGGCCGGGATCCACTCCGGCGACTCGTCGTGCGTGCTGCCGGCGGTCGATATCCCACAGCAGCAATTGGCGACCATTCGCGATTACACCTTCCGCCTGGCGCGTGCGCTGAAAGTTGTTGGCCTGATGAATGTGCAATACGCCATCCAGCGCGACAAGGTGTTTGTGATCGAGGTGAACCCGCGCGCCTCGCGCACCGTGCCCTACGTGTCGAAGGCGACGGGTATCCCGCTGGCGAAGATCGCTGCGCGCCTGATGACCGGGCGCAAGCTGCGCGAGTTTCTGCCGGAGAACGTCGAGCGGGGCACCGATCTCGACACCGGAAACTTTTATTTTGTGAAGTCGCCCGTCTTCCCGTGGGGCAAATTCCCGGGCGTGGATACTGTGCTGGGCCCGGAGATGAAATCAACCGGCGAGGTGATGGGCGTGGCCGACAACTTCGGCGAGGCTTTTGCCAAGGCGCAAATCGCCGCCGGACACGTGCTGCCGACGCAAGGGACGGTGTTCATCAGCGCCAACGATCGCGACAAGCCCTTCATGGCTGAGCTCGGGCGGCGCTTCGTCGAGCTTGGATTCAGCGTGGTCGCCACGCATGGGACAGCTCGCGTCCTGGAAGACGCAGGCCTGCGCGTCGAGCGCGTGTACAAGGTCAAGGAAGGCCGGCCCAACGTGGTTGACCTGATCAAGGGTGACCGCATTCAGTTGATCATCAATACGCCGCATGGCGTCGAGCCGTGGTTCGACGAAAAAGCCATTCGCCGCGCCGCCGTGACCGCCCGCATTCCCACCATTACCACGCTGTCGGCCGCGCGTGCCGCCTGCGAGGGAATCGCCGCCTTGCAACGCGGCGAAGCCAAGGTTTACGCGCTGCAGCACCTGCACGCCGAACGGGTGGCGGCGGGGAAGTGACTTCCGGACATCGCGTTACTTCGTCTTCACCTTGAGCCAAAGGAAGTTTCCCCCGCCTTTGGCATGGCTGAAGTCCGTGTCCAGCACCTGCAAGGTCACATTCGCTTCGACTCCGGCAACAATCTCCCCAGCCGCCCGCTTGCCCGGAGCTGAATTAGGATCTCGAAGCGCTATGGCGTTCGTAGTGGTGACCGAGATTGGCGGGGTGGGATTGGGCGGAAGCTCCCGCACGTTCTTGGGACCGTCAACCCAGGTGGTCTTGTCCTCGGAAACCCGGCCCACGTACAGCCAGCCTTCATTCGGAGCCACAAATCCTGCAGCCACCAGTTTCTGTTGCTGGCGGACCACATCATTCTGGATCTGTTGTTGTGCTGCATCTACGTTCACTTTGGCCGAGTCGAGCGTTTGCGCGATCTGCTGCACGTCTTTTTGAGCCGTGGGTGAGAGGCCGGTTTTCGACTGTAACGCTCCCACCTGGCTCGTGAGTTGCGTGATCGTATCCTGTAGCTGATGCACTGTGTCACTGGCTTGCGAAGCCTGTGTGAAGTTGCCCTTCACGCCGAAAACGCTCCACTCCGTCACTCCCAGCGACGTCATGATTTTGGCCACTCGCGCGGGGCTCGAAACCGCCAACACGATCACCACGATCAGAACCACTTCGCGCACCAGGACCGCGACGTTCTTGCTCGCCTCGATGCCATCCTTTGCTGCATTGGAGAAGTTCGACATAGCACTCCGCTTTGGACTTGCCAGATTGTCACAGAACTTCGGGCAAAAGCAAAGAAGTATGCGCGACGGGCGGCGCCCGGCGGGGTGCCCCACACATTCGCAAAGTCGGCGAATGAAACTGCCATTTGACCGAACAATTGACTATGGCCATGATGTTAGTTAGGTAGACGATATGCTTGAAGTGGATTTCTCTGAATTCAAGGCCAAGTGCTTCTCGTTTTTGCAGCAGGTCCGCAAGACGAAGCAGCCGATTTGCGTAACCCGCTTCGGGAAGCCGGTTGCTGACGTCGTCCCTTCGGCGGACGTTCCGGTAGATCGAAACGCCTGGATCGGCTCCGGCAAAGGCACAGCGAAGATTCTCGGAGACATCATCTCTCCCGCCAATGGCCCAACCGACTGGGAGGCGCTGCGCGATTGATAGACATTCACATCTGGCTGTGGACATATCTTGATCAGCGCCTGCTGGGTTTAGCGAAAGTCCGGACTTTAGCCAACCGCTGATGTCAGTGGTTCTATAATTTGCTCATGCTTCTACACGGAATCTTTCCTCCCATTACCACGCCGTTTTATCCTGACGGCAAAATTTATTTCCGCAAGCTGGAACAGAATGTCGAACACTACTCGCGCACGCCGGCGGTGGGCATCGTGGTGCTCGGCTCGACCGGCGAGGCCATCCTGCTGAGCGACGAAGAGCGCCGCCAAGTGTTGAAGTGCGTCCGCGAATCTGCGGCCCACGAAAAAATCCTGGTCGCTGGCACGGGCGCCGAGTCGGCCATCGAGACGTTGCACCTGACCGAGTACGCCGCCGAACTGGGGTACGACATCGCGATGGTGCGCACCCCGCATTACTACAAGGGCCAGATGGCGAATCCGCAGAACATGCTGGCTTTTTATCGCTTCGTTTGCGACCGCTCGCCGCTGCCGGTCGTCATCTATAACTTTCCACAGGCAACGGGATACGACATCCCTGTTGAAGTAGTGGTTGAACTAGCCGAGCACCCCAATCTGATTGGCATCAAGGAGTCGTCGGGTTCGATCGAAAAGGTGCAGAAGATGGCGGAACAGACGCGCCACATCAAGCGCAGCGCCACTGTGACGGAGACTTTTGCTGCGGTGACGGCGAGAATGTTGACTGCCGCGAACGCTGCGTCGGCCAGCGCCGAAGGAGGAGCCTTGGTGACAGTGGGCGCGCTGGCCGGAACGGGCGCGCAGAAACCGTCGTCCGCGGCGGTCACCGTCGTCGGTGGGATGAAGACGCGCAAGAAGGAAGTTGGCTTCCAGGTGCTGGTGGGCGCCGCGCACAAGTTGCATCCGTCGCTTGATGCTGGCGCCGTGGGCGCGATCCTCGCGTTCGCCGATTGCGCTCCGACTGCGTGCTATGAAATTTACGCGGCGTGGAAAGAGGGTGACGCGGCCCTGGCCCGCGAGAAGCAGGAGCGCATCGCCAAAGCCGCCGAGCGCATCGTCTCGGGCTTGAGCATTCCCGGCGTGAAGTATGCCATGGATTACAACGGCTGCTTCGGCGGCGTCCCGCGCCTGCCGCTGCTGCCGCTGACCGCAGACAAGAAGGCCGAGGTCGAGCAGTTGCTGGAGAACATCAGGAACTAGAGTTTTCCGCGGCAACTCGTGCTTCGGAGTAATGGAGTGTACTCAATGGCTGTCGTGCGCTATTTCGTCTTGATCTGTGCTCTTTGTCTGGTTTCGGTTGGTCTCCTGCAAGCCAAAGACTCACCGCCTCCTGTAAACTGGCCCACCGAGCATCCCTTGTTACAGTTCACGGTCAACAAGATGAACCACGTCGGCGGTTACCAAGGACAACAGACCTACACCATGGAACTGGCAGTGACCAACTTGTCCGGCAAGCGGATTTCAGAAGCCAGCTTTGTCTTTTACCTTTTCGACAAGCAAAAGGTCAGAGTCGGGCAAGGAAACATTGATGTAACCAATGTCTCGCCCAACGAAACCGTGAAGATGCAGGTGACCGCCATTGCAATGAGCACGCCGGCCAGCTTTACGATCACTCCACAGCATCTGCCTGCCGAACTTGCCGGCGCCGCACCACCGAAGCCAATCCCGGTAACGGTTTATTCCGTCCCGTCAGGCGCGAAACTTAGTATTGATGGCAAGGATGCGGGATTTACGCCGATCGCGGCCCAATTGGTTCCCGGTAGCCACACATTGATTTTCACCAAAGATGGGTACAATTCCGGAACATTTCCGATGATAGTGGCCGCAGATCAACTGCCAGGAGGCAGTGTGTCGTTTGAACTGGGGTCAGCTGCGCACGACACCGTCGAGCTTCGAGATGGAACTGTCGTCAACGGCGATATGCAATATGTTGATGCGACGCAGGTCGTGGTAATGGTCGGCGGTAGCCCGCAGAAATTCGACCGCAACCAAGTGAAGAGAATATCCCTGGTAGAGCGGGAACAATCCAAGCCGTAGATATTTTTCTGGAAACTTGCCTCGCTCCGGGCTCGGCCAGTTGTCAGTTGTCGCAGGACAAGCCCATCGACGCGAGAATTAGGCAGGTCCCCTTTTGGGAATGGCCTGCAAAAATATTTCTCCAAATCACTGCTCGTTTCCCTGTCAATGTGCTAGCGTGAGGTTGGCACCGAAACAAGGTATGCATACCTTTTTTCGGTGCCTTTTTGTTTTGCCGCTGACAAAGTCAACACGTCGACCGGCGGCTGAAGCAAAAACGGGCTGGCCGAGCGCCTTGTGCCTGACACACGCTATTTGAAAACTGAAATACCAAAGGCAATCGCGCCGGGGAACCCGTCAGCGCAGAGCGGCCGCCTGCGCGGCGGGCACAGCAAGGCCCTGTTCCGTGCTGGAGACGGACGAGGTCACCAGGGCCTTGCTGATTTTCACCGGCCGCCAGAAGAGAAACCTTGGGCCAGGTTACGCCACACGCTTCTTGCGGTCCCGGTTGTTTCCTTTCAGCGAACGCGGGCGACTGCTCATGCCGGGTTGCTTGCTGCGCTCGGGGTTGTCCAGCAGCGTCTTGTCGCCGCTGATCAAATTGCCGACTCCTTCGCGATTACGTCCTCCGCTGAGGTTGGGCTGTTCGGGCTGTTTCACACCACCGCCCTCGCGGGGCGTCGCCGGCACATCGAGCTCGCGATGATGAGAGCTCTTCTGTCGCTTCGCACTCTGCCGGTCGCCACCGCTCTCGCGCGACTGCGTCCGCTGGGCTGCGCGCTGCTGCCGCGACTGCTCGTTGTGGTGCATGTCGAGCGGATGTGTGCCCGGATCTTCGCCTTCCGTTTCGCCGCTGCGGGGATCGGTGATAAAGAGCAGGTCCGACAGATCGCTGGCGTGTTCTTCTTCGTCGCTGAGGATTCCCTCAATCATGACACGCGTGGTGGGATCGTGGTCGGCGAAGTGGCGGATCATCTGCTGGTAAACCTCGATCACGATGCGCTCGGCGATCAGGTCTTCCTTGATCATGTCCGATAGGGACTTGCCCTCGGCGTACTGCGACGCCGACCGTTGCACCAGCGAAGCCGGGTTGAAATCAGGCTTGCCGCCGAGTTGCTGGATGCGCTCGGCAATCTTGTCGGCGTGTTCGCGTTCGGCATCGGCGTGCTCCTTGAACTCGTCGCGCACCGCCATGGCGTGAACACCGGTGGCCATAAAGTAATGGTGCATGTAGCGCAGCACGCAAACAATTTCCGTGGCCAGCGCTTCGTTCAGAATCGAGATGGTGTTCTCCACATCGCCTTGGTAGGTGTTGGTTACCGCGCCGTCCTCGATTTTCTGCGCCGCGCGCTTACGTATCTCTTCCACATCGGTAACAAAACTGGGCATAAAGAGTTGACCTCGCAGGGAACTCCCACCAGAAACGGCAGGGCAAGTTGTTGGATTCCCGAGATGGTCGTGCAGATGTCTTATTTGGCAATTTTGTTTCCGAACACTCGCCGGCGTAAGGATTTGCGCGCCCAGGCGCGACAGTGCGGTGGCCCCGCTTCGTCGCCAGTGCGAATTCGCTGAACATTTCCGAATTCATCGAATATATTGGCTGTAATGCCTTCCCTCGCACTTTCGGAGCTGATTGGCGCGCCGGTAATCGACAACACCGGCGCCCGAGCAGGCAAGGTGCGCGAAGTTACGATGATGCCGCAGGAAAATTCCAGTCAGATTGCGGGCTTCGTGGTGAAAACCCGGCACGGCGACCGTCTGCTGCCCACCAAATCACTCAGCCTGATCAATGGCGGGTTGCGCATCGCCACCCCCGCGTCGGAGTGGAGCCCATTCGGCGGCGGTGAAGGCATGCTGCTGCTGGAGCGCGACCTGCTCGATCAGCAGATCATTGACGTCCACGGGCGCAAGGTGGTGCGGGTCAATGACGTTGACATCCACGAGGAAGATGGGCACGACCACATTGTGCTCAAGATCGGCGCGGTGGACGTGGGTGCGCGGGGAGCGGTCCGCCGGCTGCTGAAGGGCGTGGTCCCGGCAGCGGCGCTGAATTTGCTGCTCGACAGGATTCCGCCGCGAATGATCCCGTGGGATTTTGTTGACCTCATCGAGATTGATCCCGCGCGCCGCGTCAAGCTGAAGATTTCCCTCGATCGCCTATCGAAGCTGCACCCGGCCGACATCGCCGACATCGTCGAAGATCTTGCTCCCGCCGAGCGCGAGGCCATCTTCGAGACGCTGAACGACGAGGTTGCCGCCGAAACCCTGGAAGAGATCGATCCCAAGATGCAGGTTTCGATTCTCAGTTCGCTCGACTCGGAGCGCGCCGCCGACATCGTGGAGGAAATGGATCCCGATGCCGCCGCCGACCTGCTGGGCGACATGCACCCCGATGACTCGCAAGAAATCCTGACCGAGATGCAGCCGGAGGAGCGCGCCGAAGTCACCGAGTTGATGAACTTCGAGGAAGATACGGCGGCCGGCCGCATGACCACCGACTACATGGCCCTGGGACCGAATGCCAAGGTGGAAGACGCCATCGAGATGCTGCGCAACTTCGAGGGCGGGGTGGAGAGCATCAGCACCATCTATATCGTCGGCGACAAGGACAAGCTGCTGGGCGCGGTTCCGCTGGCCAAAATTGTGCTGGCGCCCGCCGGCACGCCGCTGATGATGCTGAGCACAGGGCACCTCACTACCGTGCATCCCGGCGCCGACGAAAAAACCGTTGCCGAACTCTTCGACAAGTACAACCTGCTCACCCTGGCTGTGATCGACGACGAGGGCATGTTGACCGGCGTCATCACGGCTGACGACGTCATCAACATGCTGCGCAAGAAAATCTAGCCAGTAGCCAGTAGTCAGTTGCTAGTTGCTGGTGACACCGCCTGAGCAATTCTCTGAACTGAAATAACTGACAACTGGCTACTGGCTACTGGCTACTGTATTCTGGGTGGTCTTTATCTCACCGTAACTCCCATTGTCATGTCCGATACGCGACGGCTTAAGATCTGGAGAATCCGCCTGTTGATGTTCCTGGCCGTCATCGGTCCGGGGTTCATCACCGCGAACGTGGACAACGACGCCGGCGGAATCTACACCTACTCCGCCGCCGGAGCGCAGTTCGGCTACCTTCTGCTTTGGGTCATGATCCCCATGACGATCGCGCTGGTGGTGGTGCAGGAAATGTCGGCGCGCATGGGCGCGGCCACCGGCAAAGGGCTGAGCGATCTCATCCGCGAGGAATATGGCCTGCGGATTACGTTTTTCATGATGCTGGGGCTGGTCATCACCAACTTCGGCAACGTGGTCGCGGAATTCGCCGGAGTCGCCAGCAGCCTGGAACTGTTTCACATCTCGCGCTACGTGAGTGTGCCACTTGCGGCTGCCGTGGTCTGGTTGCTGGTGGTCAAGGGCACCTACAAGAGCGTGGAGAAGGTATTTCTAGCGGCGTCGTTTTTCTATTTCGCCTACATCATTGCTGGGGTGCTGGCGGGTCCGAGTTGGAAAGAGGCGTTCGTCGCCACCTTCAAGCCGCCGCGCGGGGGCGCGTTCCATCAGTCGGAATACATTTACATGGTCATTGCCGTAGTGGGGACCACGATCGCTCCCTGGATGCAGTTTTACCTGCAGTCGTCGATCGTGGAAAAGGGAATCACTCCGCGCGAGTATCGCGCTTCGCGCTGGGACGTGATCCTGGGATGTCTCTTCACCGATCTCGTTGCCTGGTTCATCGTGGTGGCGTGTGCCGCGACGCTCTATGCCCACGGTGTACGGCAGATCCGCGATGCCGCCGATGCTGCCCAGGCCCTGCGGCCATTGGTGGGCGAATACGCCTATATTCTGTTTGCCGCTGGACTGTTCAATGCCTCGCTCTTCGCCGCCTCGATTTTGCCTATCTCAACGGCCTACACGGTGTGCGAAGGACTGGGCTTTGAATCGGGTGTGGGACATAAGTTCAGCGAGGCCAAAGTTTTTTACTGGCTGTACACGCTGCTGCTCATCGCCGGTGGCGGCGTGATCCTGCTGCCCAACATCCCGCTGGTGAAGATCAGCATTTTGTCGCAGGTGGTGAACGGCATTGTGCTGCCGTTCGTGCTCATCTTCATGCTGCTGCTGGTAAACAAGAGCGAGCTGATGGGCAAGCACGTCAATGGCACATGGTTCAACCTGATCGCATGGGCCACAACCATCATCATGATCGGGCTGACCATCGCGTGGTTCGTTACTGGGCGGGCCGGAAGCTAAAGCAGTTCGCCAGCGGCGAGCTGCTGCACCAGGCTGCGGTCGGCATCGAGGAAATCGAGCGCCGGCAAGTCACACCGGTTTACCCAGCGGATCTCCCGGAAGATGCGGTTCTGCAGCTCGCCCTCATAGTTGTCAACCCGAAAAAAATGCAGCTCCACGGCGTTGCCGTTCAGGTAGGTATGTTGCAGCTGCGCAACTTTGCGGCCGATCTCGGCGTGGACGCCCAGCTCTTCCTCAAGCTCGCGCTTTAAGGCCTCGGGAGGCTTTTCGCCGGCCTCGATCTTGCCACCGGGAAATTCCCATTTCAGCGGCAGCGCCTGATATTCCGTCCGCTGGCAGCACAGAATTTCCTGGCCTCGCACGAGCAAGGCGGCAACCACCTGCTTGATCAAAGCGCGCGCCTCATGAAATCTTCTCCAGGTAGCGGCCGACGAGAGTTGCGCAATGTTCGACCAGCTTACGGTCGGCATAACCGAAGGCGGCAGTTGCGTGGCTGTCGATGTCGAGCTCGCCCACCACTTTGCCCTTCACCATCACGGGCACGACTATCTCGGAGCGGGTTTCGATGGAGCATGCCAGGTATCGCGGATCGGCCTGAACGTCGTCCACTACGACGGTCTGGCCCGACGAGGCGGCTGCTCCGCAGATGCCCTGATTGAGCGGAATGCGCTTGTGCGGCGTGTCTGCGCCAACATAGGGACCGAGCACCAGCTCCGGGTCTTCGCCCGGCAGCCCAGTCTCAATCATGTAGAAGCCGACCCAATCGAAGTGACGCAGCCGCTCCTGCAGCCGGCCCACGATGATGCTCATCAGGTCTTCGACGCTGTTGGCGGCGTCGGCCAATACGGTGAGTTCCTCGCCGAGGCGCTGATAGTTCGTCTCCATCGTCCTCCATTCATATCACACGCCGTGAAGCTGGCGAATTCCGGCAGGTTTCGGAAACAGCTTGGGATGCAGGGCCCACGCCAAGGCGTGCAGTCCCCCGAGCAGGCTGGTTGCCGGGGTGTTCAGCAGTTCATCGTTGATACAGTACACCCGCCGTTGCCGCACCGCCGGCAGCTCTGCCCAGCCGCGCTGCTCGACGATTTTCTCCAAGGGGACGCGATCTCCCGCTCCGCACCAGGCGGCCACGATGACATCGGGCTGCGTGGCTTCGACTTCCGCCGGCGTAATCGTCTGGCCGGGCGCGACAATGAACTTGCCTCCAGCGGCTTCCACCAGCTCGGCCACCCAAGGCTGCGACGCGATAATCGGTTTTCCCCATTCCTCGCAAAAGACCTTTGGCTTGGATGCAGAAGCCGTGCGCTCGCGGACCGCATCAATTTCGTTTTGCATAGCGGCGATCACGCTTTGGCCGCGCTCCGATGCACCCATCACGCCCGCGATCGCCGCCATGTCGGTGTAAATGTCGGCGAGGCGTCGCGGCGCCAGCCCAAGAAATCGTACGCCAGCCTTCAGGATAGCGGCGACGGCCTCCAGTTGGTAAGGGACCGACGCCAGCACGAGGTCGGGCCGGGCTGCGAGAATCTGTTCGGTCTGCGCAGTCCAGGAGTCGGCGACAATCAGGCGCGAACCGTCGGCCACTTCGGGGCAGACCTCGGCGCAGTATCTGGTGCAGGCAACCAGGCGGTCGAGCAGGCCGAGATCGCGCAGCGTGACGGTGGCGCTGGGCTGAAGTGAGACCACACGCTGCGGACTGTGATTGGTGTTCAAGGCTGTTCGATTATACGGAGGAGGCCCTTGGCGCGGTAAGCTAGGGACCAGGGCAGTTTTGCACTTGGTGTATCGAGGGTGGAGCACCGTTTAGCGGCATTATTTATGAGTGCACATAATTTCCTGCAGTGTCATCCTGAGCGACGAGCGCAACGAGGAGTCGAAGGAGCCCCATGGTCGCCAGCAATCCCACATTTGTTGCTGTGCGAGGCGGCCACACTGTGATTTTCTGCAACTATAGGGGTCCTTCGACTGCGCGCCCGCCCGACCGTAGAAGAAGCGGGTCAGGCGGGCGCTCCGCTCAGGATGACACCTCGCGTTCATGAATAATCCAGGCAGCATGTGAAACTGCTATAGGCTGCAGCCATGTATTCTCCTCAGCTTCTCGACCATTTCGAGCACCCTCGCAACTCCGGAGAGTTGGCTGGCGCTGATGCTCAGGTGCGTGTCGAGAATCCGGCCTGCGGCGACATTCTGGAGCTTGCCATCAAGATGCACGCGGGACGGATCAGCGAGGTCCGCTTTCGAGCCAAGGGCTGCGTCCCCGCCATGGCGTGTGCCTCGGCGATGACGGAGTTAGTGAACGGGAAGACTTCGCAGGAAGCCGGTGCAATTGGCAAGGCCGACGTGGTGAGTGCGGTGGGGGGTGTGCCGCCAGCATCGGGACATGCAGCGCAACTGGCGATTGATGCACTTCGAGCAGCGTTGCAGAAGCTTGACTAAACATTCCAGACTGTCATCCTGAAGCTGGGTGCCCCACTCAGTCGCGGTTTTCGAATGAGTGGGATTCGCGCTACACCGTCTCCGTTTCCAGCTCTTCCTCCAACAATTGCTTGTTGTACAGCTCGGTGTAGTAGCCGTTGCGCTCGATCAGCTCTTCGTGGGTGCCATATTCCACGATCTCGCCGTCGTGCAGCACGGCGATGCGATCGGCGTTGCGCACCGTCGAGACGCGGTGCGAGATGAAGATGGTGGTGCGCCCCTTCATGATCTCGCGCAGGTGGTTCAGGATGCGATCTTCGGTCTGCGTGTCCACGCTGGCGAGCGCGTCGTCGAGCACCAGGATGCGCGGGCTGCGAATCAACGCCCGCGCGATGGCGGTACGTTGTTTCTGGCCGCCGGAAAGGGTGAGGCCGCGCTCTCCGACCAGAGTGTCGTAGCCTTGCGGAAAGCTCTCGATTTCTTCCGCAATATTGGCGGCTTCGGCGGCCCGGCGAATCTCCTCATCGGTGGCGTGCTCGGCGCCGAAGGCGATGTTCTCGCGAATGGTGTCGCTGAACAGGAAGGTCTCCTGCGGAACAAAGCCTATGTTCTTGCGCAACACTTCGAGTGGGAACTCGTTGATGGGCCGCCCATCGATCAACACCGCGCCTTCGGCCGCATCGTAGATGCGCGGAATCAGCGACACCAGTGTGGACTTCCCCGATCCCGTTGGTCCGACGATCGCCAGGCTGGTGCCTTCGGGCACGCGCAGGTTGATATTTTTCAGCACCGCTTCATCGCCGTGCACGCGACCCATGCCGCGCTCGGCCGCGATCAAGGTGTGGCCGTAGTGAAAGCTCAGATTGCGGAACTCGATCTCGCCGCGGACCTCGGTGGGCGCGCCGGTTGCGGGCACGCCAGCGTCGGTGACCTCGGGCTGTTCAGCCAGCATGTTCTGGATGCGGCCCATGGACGCAGTGCCGCGCTGGAAAATGTTAATCACCCAGCCCAACGAGATGATCGGCCAGGTGAGCTGCACCATGTAGGTATTGAAGGCCACGAAGCTGCCGACGGTAATGCGATGCAGCAGGACTTCGCGGCCGCCGATCCACAGCACGATCACGATGGCGACGCCGAGCAGGGTTTCCAGCGTCGGCCACAGCATGCCCATCAGGCGCACCAGCTTCAGACTGCGCGCGATGTATTCGGTGTTCTCGCGTTCGAAGCTCTCGATCTCCGCCTGCTCCTGCACGTAAGCGCGAATCAGCCGCGCTCCGGAAAAATTCTCCTGCGCCTTGGCCGAGATGTTGGAGAACATGGCCTGGATGCGCTCAAAGCGCTCGTGGATCTTGCGGCCGAAGTACTGCACCACGATGCTGACCACGGGCAGCGGCAGGAAGGCGAAAAGCGTCAGCCGGGGGCTGATGCTGAGCATGAACGCCAGCGCGCCCGCGGTAAACACCACGGTGTTGGCGGTGTACATGATGCCGGGCCCGGCCAGCATGCGCACCGCGTTCAGATCGTTGGTGGCGCGGGCCATGATGTCGCCGGTGCGTGTGCGCTGATAAAAACTGTAAGACAGCCGCTCCAGATGGCTGAACAGATCGTTTCGCAGGTCGAATTCAACCTCGCGCGAGACCCCGATCAGGATCCAGCGGGTAAGGAATTGGAAGATGGCTTTGGTTCCGGCGATCGCCAGCAGCAGCGCCGAGTAGGTGAGCAGTTTGTGGCGGGTGACGCCGAGATTCAGATCGTCGATGGCGCGGCGGATGACCAGCGGAAAAAGAATCCAGACCCCGTTGTTGCACAGCACGCATAGAGCTCCGATCCAGAAGGTCGGCCGGTACTTGCGGAGATAAGGGAACAGGGGGCTTAGGTTCGTGAACATGAGTGGATAGGAGTTAGATGTTGGTGATTGGAGTTTAGCTTTATTGAGTTGTCATCACGAACGAATCTTGCCCGCATGATCGGCCACACCCGTTTTCTCCGTGATCTCCGTGCCTCCGTGGTGAACCTTCATTCCTACGCTACGTCGGCACTCGCAGCAGAAGATACCCTCCGGCCAGAGCAAAAATAAAGTCGGGCGCCCAGGCCGCCACCATGGCGGGCAATTGATTGGCATTGCCCATGGCCTCGAACAGGCCGGCGGTCACCCAATACACTACGGCGATGCCGACCGCAACCGCCACGCTGCCGAATGCTCCGCCCTTCCGGCCCGACGCTGCGAAGGGAACGGCCAGTATGGCCATTACCAGAGTGATCAGCGGGAAGGCGAGTTTCTTCTGCAACTGCACCTTCAGCCGCACGGTGGCAAAGCCGCTCTGCTCCAGGTCTGAGATGTAGTGCTGCAGCTCTTCGTAATTCATCTCCGACGACTGCTTGACTTCTTTCTTGAAGTAGCTTGGGTCCTCTTTCAGTTCATTGAAGGTGGCCACGTCAAAGGTTTTGTAATCCTGGATGGAGGTGCCCGAGAGGATACGTATCCAACCCTGCGCGAAGATCCACTTGTTCAGCCCCTCGTCCCAGTGGGCGTGGGCGGCGTAGATGCGGCGCGTGAGCTGGAAGGTGTTGGGATCGAACTCGAAGATGGAGACCCCGCCCAGTTGGTTGGTGTCGGGGTCGAAGACCTGGTAGTAGAAAATGTCGTTGTTCTCGCCGAAAATCCACTTGCGGTCAGCCTGCAGGTAGGTTTGCGGCGGCTTGCCTTTGATCTGGTTGCGCAGGATCTCCTGTTCCTTGTTGGTGTGCGGAATGTAGAGCTGATCGAAGATGAACATGGCCCCGGCAAACACCGCACACACCACAATCACCGGAAGCGCGGCGCGATAGATGCTGATGCCGGTGGCCTTCATGGCGGTCAGCTCACTCGATTTCTCCAGCAACCCGAAGGTGATGAGCACCGCCAGCAGCACCGCGACCGGCGCCATCAGGTAAAGCAGAGATGGGCTCAGGTTCAACAGGTATTCCGCCAGCATAATCACTGGCACTTTGTTGCGGACGATGTCGGTCAGCAATTCGAAGAAGGTGAACACCAGCGCCAGAATCAGGAACGTCGCCAGCACCATCCCCAGATACAAGGCGAAGTCGCGCAGGATCATGTCGTCCAGAATGAGCGGAAACCTTGCGCTGAAGCGTTTGCGGTGCGGCGCAGAATCTTGCATTGCATAAGCGCCCGTGGGCAGGTTACGCCGGCGCATCCAAACTTCCTGCAGCTTCTCCCACATGCCCTTCCAGTTCGCGCTCCAGTTGCCGATCTCAATCGGCATGCGATCCACGCGCCATAACAGCACCAGTCCGCAGAGGAAGAAGAAGATGTTGGCCATCCAGACGCCTTCCCACGGAGGCATCTTCCCCTGACGCGCCAGAGAAACGCCGGTCAGCGAGAAGAAGTAATACACGAACACCAGCAGGATGGTGAGCACGAAGCCGGTACTCTTGCCGCCCTTGCGGGCCGATAGTCCCAGCGGGATGCCGACCATCGCCAGCACCAGGCACGCCGCCGGAAGCGCAAATCTGCGATGGAATTCGATCTCGTAGTAGCGCGCTTTGGTCAGGTCGTAATTCCAGGTCCCCGGGATCGGTGTCCTTGAACGGCACGGCGGCGCGGCGGTCCGCTCGTGCGTTGCGCAACAAGTCTCGCAACCCCAATTCGGCGACGGGAAGCAGTTCGTGCGCGCGCTCGGCGGTGCGGGGCAGTTGGATGGGGATCTCAGTGCTGTCAAACGTCGTGATGGAGTACTGGTCTTTGGCCTTGGGTACGTTTTCCTGCTGGGTGCCGTCCTCCAGATGCAAGCGCAACTTGTCGGGCGAGTCGCTCAACAGGGCGCCGCGCTTGGCCAGCGTGACCTTCGGAGACGACGGGTCGCTCACGTCGGCCAGGAAGATGCCCTGCCACAGCGACCGCCCATGGACGGGAATTGAGTCCTGCACATACAGAACGACGTTCTTGAACTCTTCGTAGAAAACGTGCGGTTGAATTTCAAAGGAGGCTTGCGACGACTTCAACTGGTGCTGCAATTCGTTTAGGGCGATGGCCGACCTGGGCGCCACGTAGATGTTGTTGACCATGCCCAGCATCCAGGCGCCGATGGCGAAAATCGCGATGGCGCGGACAAACATTCCCACGCCCATGCCGCTGGCACGTATCGCGGTAACTTCGCTGTCGGCCGCCAGCCGGCTCAGTCCCACCAGAATGCCCACCAGCACTCCCATGGGCAAGGTCAGCGTGAATGTGGTCGGCAGGGTGTAGAGAAAAATCTCGCCAACACTGGGCACCGGAGCGCTGTTGCGGACAATCAACTCCAGCAGCCGCCCCAGGTCCCGCATGAAGATGATGAAGGTGAACAGCCCCACGCCCAGCAGGGCGTGCGAGCCCACTTCCTTCAGGATGTAGCGGGTCAGAATACGCACAAACCCCTAGTTTAGCCGAAGAGCAGGGGGAAGCGAAGAGATGGGGGGTAGTGGCTCAATTTGAAATTTTACGGAGCATCGGGCCGTTAACTTCGCTCTCGCTCTCTTTATACGTGAGCGGAATGGGTGTCAATGGGTAATATAAGTTTTCCATCGAAAACCTTAATTAGCATTTGGTAGCATAAGCCAGCCTATATAACGTGAATCGCAAAACTTTCACAAAAAAACGCGGCTGGTGAATTCGCAAACGGGGTGCACCTTTATCCGCGCCGTCGAAGTCAAAATGTGACCGAGTCCCGTAGGGACGACAGACTTCGCTAACCCCACTGAAGCCTCAACGGGTGGAATTCATATCAGATTATTTTCTACCCAGTCAGCTGGGGTTTTCCCGTATTCCGTGCTTGCCGCCGCCCTGATACACTGGGTCGGCTAATTTTCATAAATGACTCATAACGGTTCCCCTAAGATCCGGCTGGTGCTTCTCTGGCACATGCACCAGCCGTTCTACAAAGACATGGTCACGGGCGAGTATCGCCTTCCCTGGGTCCGGCTTCATGCCCTCAAGGACTACTACGGAATGGTGAAGCTGCTGGACGAGTTTCCCCAGGTCCATCAGAATTTCAACCTTGTTCCTTCGCTGGTGGCCCAGATTCAGGACTACGTCTCGGGCCACGCGCACGATCCATTTCTTGATCTGGTGTCGAAACCGCCGGACGAGTTGACACCGTCGGACCGCCGCTTCGCCTTGCAGTATCTTTTCCAGGCAAACCCGGTGAACATGATTGGGCGCCATCCGCGCTATCGCGAGTTGTGGGAGCGTTATCGCGCAACCTGCGAGCGCCCGGAAGGGCCGGAGGGCTACTTTGGCACGCGCGATTATGCCGATCTCCAGGTGCTTTCGCAGCTCGCCTGGTTCGACGAGTTCTTCCTGGCCGAGCCTGATATCGCCGCGCTGGTCAAGAAGGGCGAGGACTTCAGCCGCGACGACCAGCAACTGGTGATTGCCAGAGAGCGCGAAATTCTCGCCAAGGTCCTGCCTGCTTATGCCGCTGCGGCGCAGCGCGGATCAATCGAGCTTTCGGCAACTCCGTACTATCATCCGATTCTGCCGTTGCTGTGCGATACCAACGTGGGCGAGCAATCGGCGCCCGGACTGAATTTGCCAACCCGGCATTTTCAACGTCCGGAAGACGCCAGCCTTCAAATTCAACGCGCCCTCGATTCTCATCAGGCGCTGTTCGGGGTGCGTCCCAGGGGGCTCTGGCCCTCGGAGGGAAGTGTCTCGGAAGAGGCGGTGATGCTGGCAGCCGGGCAGGGAATCGAGTGGATGGCAACCGATGAAGGCGTGCTGGGACGGTCGCTCGATTTCAATTTCGCACGCGACGCCGGTGGCCACCTTTCTGCCGACGCCGCGGAGCGGCTGTACGGCATTTACCGCTACGAGAAGGGCGACGCCCGGATGCACATGGTGTTCCGCAACCATCGCCTTTCCGATCTCATCGGCTTTGTGTACTCCGGGATGCCTGCTGAAGAAGCTGCCAATCATTTGCTGGAGAACATCAGGGCGTCGGCGCGACCGGTCCTCGAACGCGGCAAGGACCCCGTGGTTTCGATCATCCTCGACGGAGAAAACGCTTGGGAGTACTACCCGCAGTCAGGCCGCGAATTCCTGCGTCGCTTCTACGATGCCGTGCAGCGTGACCCGGAAATTGAAGCGGTCACCATCAGCGAGGCCATCGCCCGGCACAATCCCGAAAACTTCAGGCCGTTGCAGCGGCTGGTTCCCGGTTCGTGGATCAATGCCAATTTCAACATCTGGATTGGCTCTCCCGAAGATAATCGGGCATGGGACTTGCTTTCCGAAGCCCGCGACTATTACGAGCGCCACTCGCAAAAAGTCTCCGCGACCCAGCGCCAGCTGGCGTGGGAGGAGTTGCTGATCGCCGAGGGCAGCGATTGGAACTGGTGGTACGGGCCGGAACATCACTCGGCCAACGATCGCGACTTCGACGAACTCTATCGCCGCCACCTCTCCAACGTGTACCACGCCCTCGAAGGAGTTCCGCCGGAAGAGTTGAACACACCGATTGTCAGCGGAGTTGTGCGCCCCAGCTACATTCCGCAGACGGCCTATGTGCGCGCCCGGGTTGACGGACTGGTCAGCGGATACTTCGAATGGATGGGCGCGGCCAGCTACACCTCGGACCACCGCAGCTCTGCGCATGCACGGCCGGCAGTTTCTGCTCGACGCCGTTTTCGCCGGACTGGACGCGGATTCCGTGTCGGGTCGTCTGGACTTTCAAAACGGCGTCCCCGAAGGCGCTTATCGCCTGATTGTGAATCTCGAAGTTCGCCGCGACGAGCACGACCGCAAGTCGCCGATGGAACCCTACCGGCTGACCGTGGATGCGCGGGGAAGCACCATTCAGAAATGGGTGCTAACCAACGGGGAAGAACGCCACAAGCTGGCGAGCTTTTCTTCTGACAATGGCAAGTCGAGCAGTAACGGCGTTGAGGTGGCGCTGCGTGAAGTCTTCGAATTCCGCATTCCCTTCGCCCTGCTCCGCGCGCAACTGGGGAGCCGCATCCGTTTGCGTTTCTCTATCTGGCGCGACTTCCTGCCCGTGGACTCGCTGCCCCTGGAGGGCTGGATCGATCTGTTTGCGGTGCCGGAGGAAGAACTGGAGAACAACCTGTATAGTTTTGCGCCGCAGCAATAGCGCTAGCCCCGTGGCTCGGGGTGAGGCTTGCTTCCCGCAGGCCAATAGACGCGCCATCCGCGCTCTCGCGCAAGCTGTTCCAGATCTTCGTTGGGATTCACGCACACCGGATACTTTGCCATCTCCAGCATGGCTTGGTCATGGATTGAGTTGCCCACGGCCACATCGATAGGCTGGCCAATGTGTTTCCGAATAGCCACTGCCTTCAGTTCATCGGTCGGGACCCGGATGAGGCGATCGCTGGCGCACCCGTCCTCAACCTTCACGCACGCTGCCAGCACGTGCTGGCGTGGAATACCGAATTGGATGGCGCCATATTCCACCAGCCAGTTGTTGGTTGAGGAAACCGCCCACAGGCTGCATCCTTGCGCCGCCAGGCGGCGCGTCAACTCCTGCATCTCAGGAAACACCCGTGGGGTGACGACTTCGGTGAAAAACTCTCGCGCCGCCCGACGTAGCAGTCTGGTAGGGACACCATGGTTCATGGTGACCATTTCACCGCAGATTCTTTCTTCACTCACCTTGCCGGCTTTGTACTGCTTGTAGCGTGCCCGCGCCCACTGGGCAACTTCGCGGCTGACGATGCCGCGCTCCATCTCCCAATAGAAGAAGTCGGCCCCGGCGTCTCCGCTCCACAGCGTTCCGTCGCAATCGAAAACCGCGATGGCCGGCCGCAGCGCAAGCACAGACTCAATAAACTGCAACGCTGCACTGGGGCAATCCGCGGAACTCAAAATTCCGTCTCCGACGAGATCATGTCCGATTGCGACAGGCGTTCGTAATCCTCGGGGGTGTCGATGTTGGCGATGGCTCGCGCGTCTTCGACGGTCAGGTACATGATGTGCTGTTGCTGCTGGTGCTCCAGATCGCGGGCGGTTGCATCCAGCGGAGCGCGGAGAAACGCTTCGATCATCTCCCGGCCGATCAAAATGGGATGCCCGTGCACCCGCTCGGCGCCGCGTTGCACCTCGGGCACGACCGCCCATATCTCCGGGTCCGCGTTCAGAAAAGCGTCGTGAAGTTGTCGCAGCGTCGAGGGCAGCACGGGGGGGCGGTCGGTGAGAGCGAGAAAAGCGGCGTCACGCCCGTGATTCAGCACCTCCCGTACGCCCATCCGCAGAGAGCTGAACTGGCCCAGCTCGGGAGCTGGATTCACCACCAGGAAGGCTCCGTGCGCGTAGGTTACCGGCCCGACTGAAGCTGCGTTCTTTCCGGCAACCACGATGACCAGGTCGGTGACGGGCTGAAGCAGATCGATGGTGGCTCCCAGAAAAGTGTTGGCTGCCGGCGTTCCTTCAGCCACGGGCGGCCACGGCAGAAGTGCCTTGTCGCGGCCCATGCGCGTGGAAAAGCCGGCCGCCAGCACGACTCCGCAGATACTGGGAGACATCGCCATGCCTCGAAGATATCAAAGCCCCCTTGCCGAAACCAGCCGAAACCGGGGCAATGCCGTTATACTGCTGCAACGGTGCGATTGTTTTCGCATCGAACCTTCATGGCGAGCCCGACACAGCCTCTGAACGAACAAGACCTTCGCGACCTCGGCTTTGGCGCCGTTGTGTCGCGCGAAAGTCATCAGCGCCTGCTCAATCGCGATGGGAGTTTTAACGTTGAGCGCCGCGGATTGGACTTCTGGTCGTCGTTCAGCCTCTATCACGCGCTGCTGACCATGAAGTGGTGGCACTTTGCGCTTCTCGTGGTGGGCTGGTATGCCTTGGCCAACACCCTCTTTGCCCTGGCTTACGTTGCTTGTGGTCCCACGGCCTTGGCCGCCACCACACCCGGTATCGAGAACCATCCGTTCTGGCGTGCATTCTTCTTCAGCGTGGAGACGCTCTCTACCATCGGCTACGGGAACATCGTGCCCACAGGCGTGGCCGTAAATTTCGTGGTCACCATTGAGGCGCTGGCCGGACTGGCGGGATTTGCCATCGTTACCGGACTTCTCTTCGCGCGGCTTTCACGGCCCACGGCGAAGGTGCTGTTCAGCAGCCACGCTGTTATTGCGCCCTATCGCGACACCACGGCGTTCGAGTTTCGCGTGGCCAATGCGCGTTCCAGCGAATTGATCCAGGTCTCTGCTATCGTGCTGCTCAGCCGCTTCGAGGAGGTTAACGGCGTGCATACCCGGCAGTACTACACGCTGTCACTGGAACGAGACAAAGTTGTATTTCTCCCCTTGACCTGGACGGTGGTGCACCCGATCGACGAAACCAGCCCGCTGCATGGCGAAACGCAGGAGTCGATGCGCCGGTCGCAATCGGAATTTCTGGTGCTGCTCAGCGCTTTCGACGAGATTTTCTCAACCATTGTCCAGACGCGCACCTCTTACACCTCCGACGATGTCATCTGTGGCGCGCGCTTCGCCAACGCTTTCATGCTGGACGCCGCGCAGAAGTTTGCCGAGGGCGCGGGCAAGAACAAGAAGGTTGCGGTCGACATGCGCCTGTTCGACATAGTGGAACCGGTCGATCATGCCTTGAATCGTTGATCATCCCCGGTCTATGCTGCAATTCTGAGCGAAACGAAGGACCCGCTCTCTTCGCTGTCATTCTGAGCGCAGCGAAAAACCCCTATTCTGGCAGGATCTCTGAGGACTGGCTCGGTGCGCGCTTGTGCCACTGGGTCGCCTGCTCGTAGGCGTGAGCGAGTCGCAGCACGGTCGCGTCAGCGCCCGGCTTAGCTGAGATTTGCAGTCCCACCGGCAGTCCTTCCCGCTGGAATCCGCATGGGACCGAGACGCTGGGCCAATAGAGGACGCTGAAGGGCGCAGTATTGCGCAGCAGATATTTGGTCTCGAATGGCCGCAGGTCACCGGTCCCCAGCGCTTCGAGTTCCGAGATTCGCGGCGCCACTACCGGAACCGTCGGCGTAATGACCACGTCCACTTGCTGGAACAGCTCTTGGGCCCGGTTCCGCTCCGCGCGCAAGCTGCGCCAGTCGCGAATGTAGTCGGTGGCGCTAATGCCAGCGCACTTCAGAATTCGGGGCAGGGTGTGCGGCTGGTAGAGTTCCGGGTGTTTCGTCACCATGGCTTCGTGATACTCGTAAATCTCGGCGTTGAAGATGGTGCGGTGTCCGCCGACTTCAAGCTCGACATCGTCAACCTTCATCACCATTGCCGTGATGACTGCGATGGCCTCCTCCACGCAGGCGGCGACCTCTGGCTGCAGGTCGTCGAAGAAGCCCTTGCGGGCAACTCCAACTCGCAGTCCGGCCACGCTATCGTCGAGTGCGGCCCAATCGTTGGGCGCAGAAGCGCCGGCGTCGGCCACCAGCGCGCCCAGTAGAAGCGACGCGTCTCGTACCGTGCGCGTCATCGGCCCCGGCGTATCGAACGATGTGGAGAGCGGGATAATTCCTTCGCAACTCAGCCAACCTGCGCTGGGGCGATGTCCGACAATCCCGCAGAGCGCCGCGGGACAGCGAATCGAGCCCGCCGTATCGGTCCCGATCGCCGCGATGCAAAGCCCCGCCGCAACTGCCGCTGCCGAACCTGACGAAGATCCGCCGGTGATGCGTTGCAAGTCCCACGGATTCTTCACCGGCCCAAACGCGCTCACGATGCCGCTGCCGCCAAACGCGAACTCGTGCAGATTCAACTTGCCCATCAGCACCGCGCCTGCCTGCTTCAACTGGCGCACCAGTTCAGCGTCTTGCGTGGGGACCCGATCTCGGAACTGATTGCTGGCTGCCGTGGTTTGCACTCCGGCGGTATCGAGCAGGTCTTTCAGCCCAATCGGAATGCCGTGCAGAGGCCCCCGCCACCGGCCCGCCATGATTTCCGTTTCAGCCTGCCGCGCTTGCTCCAGCGCAAGCTCCGCCGTGACGGTGATGAAAGCGTTCAGGGTAGGATTCAGCCGCTCGATGCGTGCCAGACATGCGCGAGTGAGCTCCAGTGGAGAAAGTTGGCGGGTGCGAATCTGTTCCGCGGCTTCAGTGAGGGTGAGCATGGAATTCGGAGGTTTTGCGCGCCGGAGTTAAAGCCTCCACTCATTCGAGAACCGTGCATGAGTGGGGCCCCCGGCCGTGCCTAATACAAATGACTTGTCAGTGGGCCACCCGGCAAGTCAGGACAAATCTCGGGTCTGAGGTGGCGCATCCTTGCGATCGGAGAGAAAGTCCTCAGGCACATCGACCGTCTTTATCAACTCGAAAAAATCCTGCCAGGACTCTGGTTTGGGTGACAAGACGACATCCCCCGCCGCCGTGCGGCGGATATATACCTCAGAACCCTGAAAGCGGTAATCTGCAGGCAAACGGACCGCCTGGCTGCGGCCATTGCGAAAGAGTTTAGCAGTACGGGACATGATGCGCCTCTCCAACCCAAAGTGACATATACGATCATATAAAAACAAATTAGAAGCCATCTCGTAAACGTTTTGTATCGGGGCACGGCTTCTGAGTGTGAGTGAGAACTCATTTTGAGGGGCCTTGGTGGTGCGAATTGCGCAAAGAGCAAGCCCCGCAGGGGCGAAAGAGCTTAGCCCAGCACGGAGCCGCAGGCGGAGTGCTGGGTAAAGTGAGAAATGGGTCCGAGTCCTGTAGGGACGGCAGAGGTTTTCACGCACACTCTTCAGCCGTGCCGCAGCGGGTGAGCGGTGACCTGGGCTTCAGCCTCTGAGGGACATGTAGCCCCGACCTTTCCTGCGCGTCGGTCGGCACGACCAAAAGTCGCGCCGTGATACAATCCAGCACGATTTCTGAGATGAGTTCTAATTACTGTCCTTGGATTCGTTTACTCAAACTCCTTCAGCTCTTCCGGCCTTCGTTTCAATTGCCATCGCCAGAAGAAATAAAACGGTGCGCCGAGAAAAACAATCGCGATGCCGATCAGCGTTTCCTTGGGACGCGTGAACACGGAGTTCAGCGCCCACGCTCCCGCTACCAGCACATAGAGAGCCGGCAGGTAGGGATAGCCGGTGCAGCGATAGGGGCGCGGAAGATCGGGCCGCCTGCGCCGCAGCACGAACAGCCCCGCCACCGCCACGGCGTACGACAGCACCATCATGAACATCACGTAGGTGTAGAGCTGGTCGAAGCTGCCGCTGAGGGCCAGCACCGCCGCCCACGCGCTCAGCGAAATCAGGCTGAAGGCCGGCGTGCGATAGCGCGGATGCACGCGCCCCATGGCGTGAAAGAATGCGCCGTCGCGCGCCATGGCGAACGAAACCCGCGCACTGCTGAGAATGGCGCACGACATTGCTCCGAAGCACGACAGCGCGATTACCGCGCTGAGCCACCGCGCTGCACTGCCTCCCAGTAGCGCGGCCGCGGCGGCGTGGGCGACGGTCTCCTCCTTGGCCACGGCGGTGATCGGCATCGCGTAAAGATAAACCGCATTCACCGCCAGATAGATGACGCCGACCAGCAGACACGCCCATCACCATGGCGCGCGGCAGGACGCGCTGCGGGTCCTTGATTTCGCCCGCTACCCACGTGATGTAGACCCAGCCGTCGAACGCCCAGAAGACGCCGATCAGCGCGACGCCGACTGCCGAGATCATCGCGCCCAGCGACATCGGCTGGCTGGCCGGAATGCTGACGGCATAGTTCGACCAATGGCCGTGACCAACGGCCAGTCCGAGCACGACGAACAGCCCGATGGCCGCGAATTTCGCCCAGGTCGCCACGTTGATCAGCGCCGAGCCGCGCTTCAGTCCGAGCACATTGATGGCGGTCAGCAGAACAATGGAGCAGATGGAAACAATGTGCCCGCGGGTCAGCGTCCATCCGAAAATCGTGGCGACGGGAACATGCGCCGATGCAAACGGCAGCACCGATCCGAAGTATTCAGCGAAGCCGACGGCGAGCGCGGCGATGGTGCCGCTCTGGCCGACAGTGAAGATCATCCATCCGTAGAGGAATGCCGGGAACTCGCCATAGGCCTCGCGCAAATAGACATATTGCCCGCCCGCCTCAGGGAACATCGCTCCCATCTCGGCGAAAGCGAAGCATGCCAGCAGCGAGATTAGTCCGCCGGCCAGCCACACTCCCAGGAAAAACAATGGCGTGCGCACGGCGGAAGCAATTGGTCCGGCGGTGAGAAAGATACCCGAGCCGATAATGCCGCCGGCCAGCAGCATCACGGAATCAGTCAGCGACAGGCCGCGCACCAGCGATGGCCCATGATGATGCTGGGCCGCGACGGCGGACTGGGCTGTGCTGGGCTGCGCCATGGATCAGCCGATGCCGAGGTCTGAGGACATTTCGAGCGGCGTGCCGCACACCCGGCAGATCACCGCCGAGCAGTCGCCGCAGGTGAGCGGATCGTCGACCTCGCGCGCGCAGTTGGGACAATATAGCTCGGGCGAATGCGCCGAGCCGTTCGTGGGTTCTGAGGTTGGAGCCATACGTTCCGGAGAATGTAGCACACAGAGCCAGCGGAAAAACAATTCGGAGGCGCGATGCACGGTTGTTTCGGCGAGTTGAGGCTGCCTTCGCAGTACGTCTAGGGAGGCTCTGATTAAGTGTGTCCGCTTTGAAGGGGACGGCCTTCAGGCCGTCCGTAAGTGCCGAGTATGAGGCCGGGGCTTTAGCCCCGGAGGGATGGCCAGGACTTAATCAGAGCTTCTCTAGCGCTTTTTCCGGGTGACCGTTTTCGTTTTCTCAGGCTTCGCAAGTTCCTTGGCGCGGAACTTCACGATGCGCTCGATCAACCTCACGGGAACAGGCTCGGAGAGCGGAAAGCGGACGGTGGCCTTGGCGACCTTGTAGGGTGCAAGTTCGTCTTTGAACGCCGCGACCACAAAGTCTGAGACGGGATAGAGCGAGAAGTGCTGCTTCCACCCGGCGAAATAAATCACCGTGCCGCCGTGCAGGTTGTACGCCGGAATCTGGTACGAGATCACTTCTTCGGCCTTCGGTACGGCCTTGCGAATAATGCTCCGCACGATCTTCAGTACGGCCTGCGCGGCCTTGGGCTGCGAGGCGAGGTATTCGTCCACGGATTTGTAGTCGGTCTTGGCCACCGCAATCTCCAGTCTCGATGGCTTCGTATCGAGCGCTCTATCGGCGCTGAACGAGCCCCGGAAAACCGAAATTATCTCATGGGGAATTCCGTCCAGGTCGTCATCAGAAAAGTTGGGCTGAATCCCAAAGGCCCTTCTCCGATGTCTATACTGAAAGTCCAGAGGACTTCATGATCGACAAGAAAACCGTTGCAGCCGACGAGCGTTTGCGCCAGGAGTTTAACCAGTGGGCCGAGCAGGGCCGGGGCGAGGAGATGGAGAACCATCACATCAGCATTACCCAGCAAACCCTAGCACACATGAAACTTAAGCCTGGTGACCGCGTGCTCGACTTGGGCTGCGGAGCGGGATGGGCCAGCCGCCTGATGGCGGATGCGGTCGCCACAGGCGACAAGCCCGGACAGGTGATCGGGCTCGACGTGTCGGACGAAATGATTCGCCGCGCGCGCGCCGGCTCGACCTCGTATGACAACCTGATGTTCGTCATCGGCTCTGCCCAGCAGATTCCGTGGGAGGAGAACTTTTTCGACAAGGTGCTGTCGGTAGAAAGTTTTTATTACTATGCCGACCAGGACCGCGCCCTCGCCGAACTGTTCCGCGTGATGGCGCCGCATGGTGAGTTGTTTATCCTGATCAATCTTTACAAGGACAATCACTACTCGCTACGCTGGGTCGATGAGCTGAAGGTGCCGGTGCAGGCGCGCTCCGAGCAGGAGTACATCACGTTGCTGAAGGCGCACACCTTTGAAGATGTGCGCGCGGTGCGCGTGCCAGACCTGACTCCGACGCCGGAGGAGTACAGCGGCAAGTGGTTCAACAATGCCGAGGAGTTGCGGGAATTCAAGCGCATTGGGGCATTGCTGTTGATGGCGCGCAAACCCGGCTTCCAGTCGCCGCCACCGGGGTATGAGGTGTATTGAGCGGGAGACAGTCTCGCCTTTTGGTATGTAGCGGGGCGCGCTTCAGACGGATTAGTCACGAGCGGGTTAAATTTTGGGTGTCATCCCGAGCGACGAGCGCAGCGAGGAGTCGAGGGACCCCTATAGCCACAGCAATCCCGACTTGTTCGTCCGCGGCGAGGCACAGTGAACCTGCGGGAATAGAGGTCCTTCGACTCCCCCTCACGATGTTCAGGGTCGCTCAGGATGACACCTCAAGCATTTGCCGAATTGCCATAGGTGCCCCTCACCTGCACGATGCCACGCCGTTTTCGATCGCGGTGCCCTCCTCGTAATCGTTCCAGGTCTCGATCATGAGGAAGGGAAGCGGGCGCTGCTCGTTGTAATAACGCCGAAACATCCGCAAGGTGTCGTCGAGGGTCTTGCCGCAGCGCGAGCTCATTTTGCGGTTCTGGCTCCAACTGGCCTTGGCGTCATTGAAGCCCGGCCATGCCGCTCCCACCACAATCTTGTTGGGATAGTCGGCAATCATGGTGCGATAGAAGTTGTCGAGATACTGCTGTCCCCAATTGCTGCCGTCGGGCTTCCAGCCCGGCGCGCCGGGCGAGATCCAGGCATAAAAACCATCGAACGCATTTGCCACTTCCGGGCGAATGTCTTTGATGATCAGCAGCGGCGGCTCTTCCCAGGAGTTGACCGCCTGGCGCACACGGTTCCAATCGGTGTGCCCAGCTTTGGGGAAAATGAAAATCATGGGTCGGCCGTCGTAGCGCAGGTAAGTATCGCGCGGCACCACTGCTTGCGGCCCGAGATAGCGGTCGTGTGCGTATTGCAGATCGGCGATGACCGCGTCGGTCGCGCTGGCGGGATCGCTGTCGTCTTCGTCGTACATCAGCGCGACCTTGAAGTTCTTCTCCGCCGCCACCTGCTGCATCAGGGTGTACGCCTTGTCCTCGAAATCGTGGTGCGCGCCGTACCAGTTCACCACGAAGCCGGTGATGCCCAGTTGCCGGGCTTGATCAATCTGCTTCTCAATCTGCACGCGGTCCTGTGACGAGTAACCGGGGTTGATGTGTCCTGGCCGTCCAAACCAAGGCTGGTAAGCAGCCAGCATCACGGGATTGCTTGAGCCGCCGACAAAGTGATTGGCGGCAAGGGAGGAATGCACTCCGGCGTGCTGGCACCCCGCAGCCATCAGCAAAACAATAGTAAGGGCCAGCAACAGAGGCCAGCGCAGGTTCATTTTTCCATCAGACATGGTTGTGTCGTTTAATTTCGGATTAAGAATTTGCCGAGATCCGGGTCAAGAAACTTAGATGAAGAATAGGGCGGCAGCGTTGGACGAACCTCGGAAAGCCAGTTCAAAGAACAGCACATTCCTCGCTGTGTTCGGTCGAAAATCGTTTACCACGGAGACACAGAGGCCACGGAGTTCTTGGTTTGCCTCGAGTTTTCTCCGTGATCTCTGTGCCTCCGTGGTGAATCTTCATTCCTGTCGCTCAAAAATGATCGCGCAAATGGCCGAAGCTCTCCACCTGCAACAGGCGGCCATCGCCGGCCTCGGGACGCAGTTCGTCGCGCTCCAGCATCCAGGTATTGCGGTGAGGAACAAAGACCGCGTGCAGTCCGGCTTCCAGCGCAGGATTGATGTCGGACTTGGGCTGTTGCCGATCATCCAGGTGCTCTGGCGCGGCAAGCCGTACTTCTCGACCACCGCGTTGTAGCTGGCGGCGTCCTTCTCTACCACGACTTCGATGGCTGCGAAATGTTGCTTCAGCCCGGAGCGCTCAACCTTACCCGACTGCTCGATGACATTCCCCTTGGTCAGCAGCAACAGATGATGGCGTTGGGCGAGATCGGCCAGTGTCTCGGGTACTTCCGGCAGGATCTCCATGGGGTGCTCGGCGATGGCATAGGCAAAGCCGCGGATGGTCTCGTGCAACGCCGGCGTGAGAGGCTCCACCGACAGGTGCTCGAAGCATCTGACCAGGGCCAGTGCGAAGCTGTGCAGCCCATAACCGTGGGCGCGGATGTTTTCGCGCTCCACGTCGTAGAGCACCTGGCGCACCTGGTCGGGTGTGTACTCATGGTGATTCAGAAACGAGATGAAGTTGGCAATTGCCCGCTCGAAGTAAACGTTGTTCTCCCAGAGCGTGTCGTCGGCGTCGATCAGCAGGTGTTGGCCGGGCGGGATGCGGTGCTCAGGGGGCATGAATCTATTTTAGTGATCCGCCTGTAGGAACGGGTTCACGATGCGGACGCCATCCACCTCGCGCGCATTCTGCATGTCCTCCGACAATAGCACGCTGCACCCAGATTGTTTCGCAGCTCGCAACACCAAGGCATCCCAGAAGGAAAATCCGTGGAGACGGTGCAGGTCGATGGCGGCCAGGACGTCAGCCAGTTCAGGGATGACAACATCGAACTCGGCCCACAATTCTACTTTACGGCGAGCGATTGCCGCATCGACGTGTAGCTTCCGGGTCACTGCAACGAAGTACTCCTGGAGCACCTGAAGGGATACGACCCCAGTGCGTGCGCGCCGGTGCTCCGCGACCAGGTGGAGCGCCCGTCGCTGCTTCGCCGATGCAGATTTATCGTCCGTATAAATCAGGACGTTGGTGTCGAAGAAGCTACGAGCGCTCATGAAGTTCGTTCCGGTTGAAGCGCCAACCGCGAGAGTTGCCCCGGCCTGACAGGCGTTCGAGCTCTTCAATACTGCGCTCCGGATCGTCGCCTCCGGCCAGGGTCTGCAGGTAGTCGCGAATGAGTTGATTGAGGCTCTTGCCTAAAGCGTCGGCTTTCTCTCGGGCCCTAGCGACCAGTTGCTCATCGATGGAGAGAGTGACATTCATAAGCACAGTATATGTGCGCATGTATGCTGTGTCAATATCTGGGTTGGACACCCAGCCTCGGTTGTTGTGCTATTCGGCGCCGCCCGGCCCTTGCTGCATCAGGCTCGCCGGCGGCGGAGGAATGCTGATGTCCAGCTCCTGCACCGGGCCCAGCGTGCTGAGGGGCTTGTCGAATTCCGTGTCGTTACCCACCACCAGCACCGCCATGCGCTCTTTGTGAACGTACTTGTGCGCCACCCGCGAGACGTCCTCCGCCGTTACCTTTTCCACTTCGCTGCGGTAGCGCTCCAGAAAATCGAGCGGATAATGATAGAACTCGTATGCCATCTTCTCGCGCAGGATTTTTTCCGGCGTGTCGAACTCGAAGATGAACGAGTTCAGGATGTCGTCCTTGGCGCGCTTTAGCTCTTCGGGCGTGGCCGCATTTTTCTGCAGGCCGTCGATCTCCTCGTCAAGTCCCTGAATGCCTTCCACAGTGCTGGTGCTCTTGGTTTGCATTTGGACGTTGGTCACGCCCGGGTGGTCCCAGCTGGAACCCACTCCTCCTCCCACGTGGTAGGCAAGCCCTTTTCCGGACCGCAGATGATTGAACAGCCGCGAGGAGAAGCTGCCGCCAAACATTTCGTTCATCACCGTCACAGCAAAGTAGTCGGGATTGCTGCGCTCGATGCCCAGATCGAGCATGTCGATGCTGCTCTGGTTGACGTCGGTTTTCCGGACAAAATAAATGCCCGGCTTTGGCTCCGTGAACTTGATGTCGGGCCGCTTGGCCTCAGGCCCCTTCTGCCATGAATCGAAGGCCTGGCGCAGCTGTGTCTCCATGGCCTTGGGATCGAAGTCGCCGGTGATGCCGAAGATGATGTTGTTGGGATAGACGTACTGCTGGTGCCAGTTCAGCAGGTCCTCGCGGCTCACCGCGGCCACCGTCGCGTACTCGGGAACGCGCGCGTAAGGATTGTCTTTGCCGTACGCGATGATGCGGCTCTCGCGATGCACGATGGAATCCACATCGTCGTTGCGGCGGGAAATTTCCGTGTACATCTGCTCCTTCGCCAGTTCCAGTTTGTCGGGACGGAACTCGGGGTTGTGCAGCAGATCGAGAAACATCTCGAACACGGCGTCGAAGTCGCCCTTCAGGCAGTTCAGCGAAATGGTGGTCGAGTCCGCCTGGTTATCAGTTTCGATCTTGGCGGCGCGCGCCTCCAGGAAGTCGTCCATCTGATCGCCGGTCTTCGTCTTGGTGCCGCCGGTGCGCCAGACCTCGCCATACAGATCGGTGAGTCCAGTCTTGTTCGGCGGCTTCGGAGATTGAGCCGCCACGGATGCGCGCGGTCGCCTCGATCAGCGGCAACTCATGGTCTTCCTGAAGAAAGATCACCATGCCGTTGGGCAACTGGACCCGAACGGGCTCCTGAGGCTTGAACGCCGGCAGGGGAGGGGGCTGAATCTGGTTCCAGGGCTTGACCTGCGCGGGACTTACAGCGGTCAGCGTCAAGAGCAAGCAAAGAAGCGCCAGCAGGAAATGGGACCGCGTGAGGACCGCAGATTGTTCGACTGCGCGCCCGCCCGCCCCGCAAGGACGGCGGGTCAGAAAAACTGCACGGGCGCTCCGCTCAGGATGACAACAGGGAAGGGATTTCTCGCGGGTGCTCATTGCTGTTCCGCTCCTTTGCTGCCGGCCTGATTGCTCGCCGTTTGCGTTTGGATGACGCCGACGGTGCGGTTGGTCTCGGCGAAAACCTGGTTCGACACGCGCCGGATGTCGGCCTTGCTGACCTTGTCCACGCGGTCGAGATAACGAAACAGCTCGCGCCAATCGCCGTAACGCGTCTGATAGGTCGCAAGCTGTTGCGCCAGACCTTCATTGCTGGCAAGCCCGCGAATCAGGTCAGCCTTGGTGCGGGTCTTAAACATCTGCAACTCGTCGTCGGTCACGTCCTGCGTCTTCAGTCTTTCGATCTCCTCGTGCACCGCCTTTTGCACCTCGTCATTGGTATGGCCGGGGAGAGGAACGCCATAGAACGCAAACAGGTGGCTGTACTTTATTCCCGGAAAGCCGGTGAAGCCGGCCGCGACGGCGGCAATTTTCTTGTCGCGAACCAGCGAGCGAAACAGGCGCGAGGTGCGGCCGTTCGACAGAATGTCGCTGATCGCGTCGTACACCGCGTCATCCGGCGCAAGATAGCTGGGTCGGTGGTAGCCCTCCAGGTAAAACGGCTGCGCCGGGTCGTGCAGCGTGACCTCGCGCACTGAGTTCTGCGGCGCTTCTGCGGTGACCGGCTCTTCCGGTTTGGGCGGGTTGGAAAGTCCCCCGAAATATCTTTCCAGGATGGGGAAGACCTGCGCGGGATCGAGATCGCCGACCAGTCCGATCACCATGTTGCTGGGTACGTAATAGTGCTTGAAGAATTCTGCCGCGTCGGTCGCGGAAAAGCCCAGCAGGTCGGACGCGTACCCAATGGTCGGCCGGTGATAGGGATTCGCCATGAAGGCGGTGCCCAGAAACTGCTCGACCAGCCGTCCCGTTGGCTGGCTGTCGGTGCGCATGCGGCGCTCTTCCATGACGACGTTGCGCTCCTTGTAGAACTCGCGCATCACCGGATGCGCCAACCGGTCCGACTCCAGCGCCGCCCACAGTTCAATCATGTTGGATGGCATGGAGTACATGTATGCGGTTTCGTCGTAGTTGGTGAAAGCGTTCACCCCGACGCCGCCGTGGCTCTCCACAATCTCGCCGAATTGGTTTTGCACCACGTACTGCTCGGCGTCTTTGACCGCTTGCTCCCAGGCGGCCTTCAATTGGGCCAGCTTCTGCGGGTCCTGCCCAATGCGCTTGATGCGCTCGGCTTCGTAGGCCGCGTAGGTCTGCTCCACCTTTTCCAGCGCAGGCTTCTCAGCGGCGTAATCCTTGGTGCCGATGTCGGGCGTGCCCTTGAAGGCCATGTGCTCCATCATGTGCGCCAGACCAGTCTTGTGCAGCGGGTCCTGTGCCGAACCGGCGTCAACCAGGGTGAAAAACGAAAATACCGGGGCCTCGGGGCGTCGCCAGAGGACGACGGTCAAGCCGTTGGACAAGGTCTTCACTGAGACGCGCTTTTCGTACGAAGACAGGTCCTGCGCTGCCAGCGGCAAAGCCGCTATCAGCAGGAGCAGGCAGGTCAATTTGGCAAACCAGCGGTTCATCGTGCCTCCAGAGGGGCGGACTTCCGTATGCATAGGTTAAAAAGTTACAGATAAGGACGCGCAAGTCAAACCGAGGCGAGCAGGAGTACTTCGGCAGGCAGTGCTGTTTTGTCATCCTGAGCGACGAGCGCAGCGAGGAGTCGAAGGACCCCTTTGGGCGCCAACAATCCCAACTTTGTTGCCGTGCCAGCGGCCATGCTGTGATTGTTTGCAGCTATAGGGGTCGACTCGCTACGCTCGCTCAGGACGACAGAGAGAAACGCAGGTTGCATACTTGGTCGCTCAACCTGCATCATTCTTTGAAGCCTGTGCAGCGCGAGCGAGGACGCAATGGCCAAAGAGACCGTGGTTGACATCGAAGGAAAGCACCTGAAGCTGTCGAACCTCGACAAGGTTTTGTATCCAGAAGCTGGGTTCACCAAGGGGCAGGTGATTGACTATTACGTGCGCATCGCGCCGGTGCTGCTGCCCCACCTGCGCAACCGGCCGCTGACCATGAAGCGCTATCCCAACGGCGTGAGCGGGCAGTTTTTTTACGAGAAGAATTGTCCCCAGCATCGCCCCGAGTGGGTGCAGACCGCGCGCGTGTGGAGCGAGGGCAATAACCGCTGGATGGACTACTGCATGGCCCAGGACCTGGCGACACTGGTTTGGGCGGCAAACCTCGCCGACCTTGAACTGCATACAAGTCTGTCGCTTGCCAGTGACATCATGCGGCCGACGTTCGTGGTCTTCGATCTCGATCCGGGCCCGCCGGCCAACATCGTGCAATGTTGCCAGGTCGGGCTCTGGGTGCGCGACATCTTCGCCCAGCTAAAGTTGCAGAGTTTCGCAAAAACTTCAGGATCGAAAGGTCTGCAAATTTACGTTCCGCTGAACACCGCCGTTACTTACGACCAGACCAAGCCTTTTGCTCATGAGCTGGCACGATTGCTGGAGCGGCAGCATCCGGACCTGGTCGTCTCGGACATGAAGAAGGCGCTCCGCACTGGCAAAGTGCTGGTGGATTGGAGCCAGAATGACGATCACAAGACGACGGTGTGCGTGTACTCGTTGCGCGCCAAAGAACGGCCGACAGTTTCGACACCGGTGAAGTGGAACGAGGTTGAAAGTTGCCTGAAGAAGGGCGATCCGAGTTTGCTGGTGTTCGAGTCGGACGAAGTATTGAAACGAGCGAAGCAGTATGGCGACCTGTTCGATCCGGTGCTGAAGTTGAAACAGAAGATGCCGCCGGTGGAAGCGCTACAGCAGGTACAGGCGGGCTCGTCGGCGAAACCCGAAGCTGCGCTGAGGCGCCCATCAGCGCCTGCGGCGAGGCAGAAAACAGCCGTGAAGCGAACCAGTGAACGAAAGAAACGAATCGCTAAGCAAAAATGGGATTGTGCGCGCGAAGGCGTCCAGCTTGAAGAAGGCAGGGAAGAGAAAGTGAACTGGGAAGCTTTGGTTAATGAAGCTCTGGTTCGGCAATGACATTGGATTACGGTAAATCAGTCCCGCTTGCGGGACGGAAGATGATAGCCCAGCGCTTCAGCGCTGGGTGGGTGCGAATAAGAAAGGCGAGTCCCGTAGGGACGGCAGAGGTCGCGCAACTCGGGCCCGAAGATTTGTCGCAATCGGTAAAATCATCCAATCGCATTGCAGGCCGGACGACCCTTGCAGATGCGAGTGAGGAACTCTGTGGCGAGTGATACGCAACCCCTGAAGAAGACATCAGAGTCGCCCGACGCTCCCAGTATTCCGCTTTACGTCGGCACCTCGGGTTGGGCGTACACCATCTGGAAGCCCGATTTCTACCCCAAGGAAGTTTCGTCGAAAAATTTCCTGAAGTACTACGCGACGCAGCTCACCGCGGTGGAGGTGAACTACACTTTCCGCCGCCAGTTGTCGGAGAAGGCTGCGACCGGATGGATGGCGGATGTCGGCCCCAATTTTCGCTTCGCGCTGAAAGCCAACCAGTACATCACCCACATTCGCCGGCTGCAAAACGTCGAAGAGGCGATACAGCGGTTCCTTCCCACGCTGCAACCGCTGGCGACGCAACTTGGTCCGGTGCTGTTTCAGTTACCGCCAACCGCCAAGGCCGATGTGGCCGTGCTGAGGGATTTCCTGGCGCTGCTGCCGACGAATTTCAAGGCCGCATTCGAATTCCGGCACGCGTCATGGTTCAGCGATGAGATCTATCAGGCGCTGCACGAGCGCAACGCGACGCTGTGCATCGCCGAAACCGAGAAGCTCAATACGCCCGAGGTCCGCACCGCCAGCTACATCTATTTTCGCTTCCGGCAGCCCATCTATTCGGCTGAGGACCTGAAGAAGCTGGTCGAGCGCGTCGGCCGATGTGTCGCCGATGGCCTGGAGACCTACGCGTTCTTCAAGCACGAGGAAGATCCGCGCAGTCCGCACAATGCGGTGGAGGTGTTGCGAAGCGTGCAGCGACTGCTCGGAAACGGGAAGTCCTGAACCCCGAACACAAAAGATCACCGGATCTTGTTTCTATTGGGTTTTCTCTGTGTTCTCCGTGTCTCTGTGGTGAATAATCTTCTTGCTCCCCGTACCTCGCTCGTTATTCCCGTGCGGCTTTCGCGCGTTCATACTCATCTCGTGCAGAGTGCCGATCCCAATCTGCGGCTGCTGAATTCGTTCCTCGACTATCTCAAGGTGGAGAAGGGACTGGCGCCGCTGAGCGTGTCGGCCTATCGCTCCGATCTCGACCAGTACTCCGAGTTCCTGCTGAAGCGCAAGCGCGCTCCACGCGAGGCGCGACGGCAGGACGTGCGCGACTTCCTCAACGCACTGCTCTCCAATGGCGTCGACGGGCGCAGTGTGGCGCGCAAGCTTTCGGCGCTGCGGCACTTTTACAAGTATCTGCTGCTCGACCGCTACATCACCGTTGATCCCACGCTCAACATTGATTCGCCGCGGCAGTGGAAGGTCTTGCCCAAATCGCTGGCCACCGATGAGGTCGAGAGCGTGCTACAGGGACCGCCACGAGCCAAAGATGATCGCCGGTCGCAAGCGCTCACGGCCCGCGATCGGGCCATGCTGGAGGTGTTCTACGCCGGTGCATTGCGCGTCTCGGAGGTTATCAACCTCAAGCTCGAAGACCTGAAGCTGGAGTTGGGATACGTTCTGGTGCGCGGCAAAGGCGACAAGGAGCGCATCGTTCCGCTGGGATTTGCTGCGCAGCAAGTGCTGCAGCAATATTTGCAGCATGCGCGCCCGGTGCTGGCGGCCGCGAAGTCGTCGCCGGTCCTGTTTATCGCGCGTGGGGCGCGACCCATCACGCGCCAGCGCGTGTGGCAGGTAGTGAACGACGCGTCAGCACAATCAGCGCGTCATGCCAGCCCGCACATGCTGCGCCACAGTTGCGCCACGCATATGGTGGAAAACGGCGCCGATCTGCGCACCGTGCAGACCATCCTCGGGCACGCCGACATTTCGACCACGCAGGTTTATACCCACCTCGCGCTCGACCGGCTGAATCGCGTGTACAAACAGCATCACCCGCGGGGCAAGCGGGCCGGGAAGAGCGAATGACCAAGCGCGGAACCACCATTGTCGAAAAAGCTGTGGCGCAGTTTCTTCGTTCGCTGCAGGAGCGCAATGCCTCGCCGCACACCATCAAAGCCTATCGCACCGACCTGGCCCAGTTCGCCGACTACGTTGGCCCGCAGGGCTGGCGCGACATCGACCACGTGCTGATTCGCGGCTATCTGTCCAGCCTGTACGAGCGCGGACTGAGCAAAACGTCGGTGGCGCGGGCGCTGGCGGCGTTGCGGTCGCTGTACAAGTGGCTGGCGCAGGAGGGCGAGGTCGAGCAGAATCCGGCGTCGCTGGTGGCCACGCCGAGGCTGCCGAAGAAACTGCCGCGCGTGCCCACCATCGAAGAGGTCAACACCGTCCTCGATGCGGCCATGCCCGAGTGCTCGGCGTTTGCCGAACGCGATCAGGCGATGCTGGAACTCCTCTACGGGTGCGGCATTCGCAACTCGGAACTCATCGGCATCAACGTTGACGACATCCGGTGGTCCAATGAACTCATCCTGGTGCGAGGCAAGGGCCGCAAGGAACGGTTCGTCCCGTTCGGTGATTCGGCGAAGGCGGCGGTGCAGGCTTATTTGCCCGCGCGCCAGCGGGTGCTGGGCGAAACCAAGCGCACCACTGAGCGGGCTCTACTGATCAACCTGCGGGGATCGCGGCTCACCACCCGCAGCGTGGGCCGCATTGTGAAGCAGATCGCGGTGGCGCGCGGACTCTCACCCGACGTGCATCCGCACACCCTGCGTCACGCCTTCGGCACCCACATGCTGGAGGAAGGCGCCGACCTGCGCGCTATCCAGGAGATGCTTGGCCACGAGCGTCTCTCGACCACCCAGCGCTACACGCAACTCACCGTCAAGCACGTGATGGAGGTTTACGACCGCACCCATCCTCACGCGAAGGGCGAGCGGGTAGGGTAGGGCGTAACGGCCTCGCAGGCCGTGTGGGCGAAACGCCGACGAACCTCCAGGTTGGCCCATTACTGCCGGAAAATCGTGATCGCTGATTGTTCGGCAGCCTTGCGCATAGCCGTGTCGAGAGTGGCAAGCGTCAGCTTTTCCCGCGAAGCAAGGTCGAGGTACGCCGCATCGTAAGCTGTAAGGCCATAATGTATCGCTGCCGCCGTTCCATCACGAACAACGGTCAAGGCGGAAGCTGCTTCTTGAACATCAATGCTTAGGTGTGAGAGGGCCGCCAGAAAGGCCTTCTCATCGGCAGATGTGATGCGCTTGCGCAGATAGGCGACGGCAAGGCCATTGGCAACCTCACGTGCCCAGAGTTCGGGAACACGCATGCCGTCCCGTTCAACGGCGGCCAAGACGGAGTCGGCATAGGCGCTGCTTTCATCGGGGAGGGCCCATGCGAGGGCAACGGAAGCATCGACGACTAGCGGCATCTAGCGGCGGCCATAGTGGACGTAATCGCGCGTAGTCCAGCCTTCGGGGTCAGGTTTGACGCGGGCGCGTAACGCACGCATTTCGGCCAGCACACTTCCAGGTGAGGGGGGATGGAAGTCAGCAGTTTCTTCCAGCAGGCGCAAGACCGCATCCTTCACTAATCGCTCTGCGTCGGTGCCTGCATTGGTGGCGATCTGCGCAAGCTGCGCTTCCTGGTCGGGAGTCAGATGTACTTCCATCGGCTTTAGGGTACGGAAAAACCCCGCTCGGGGCAAGTCGCAGGACGGACTCATCTGAAGCCCTTTCAAAGCGTCAGATGCTCGTGAATAATCCGGATTACGCGCCGCTCTGTTCCGTCCTCGCCGGACTGTATAATCTAGTTTTCCCCTCCCATGAGTTACCAGGTCCTGGCGCGCAAATACCGTCCACAAAAGTTCTCCGACGTGATCGGGCAGGAGCACGTCACCCGCACGCTGAAGAATGCCATCGAGCAGAAACGTATCGCCCACGGCTACATTTTTAGCGGCCACCGCGGCATCGGCAAAACGACCATCGCGCGCATTTTGGCGATGGCGCTCAACTGCCAGTCGCAAGACCATCCTGTGCCCGAGCCGTGCGGGATATGCGATTCCTGCGTCGAAATCCGCGCCGGCAACTCGGTGGACGTGATCGAGATTGACGCGGCCACCAACCGTGGCATTGATGAGATTCGCGAGTTGCGCGAGGCCGCTCGTTATCGCCCGGCGCGCGACCGCTTCAAGATTTACATTCTCGACGAGGCGCATCAGATCACCGACGCCGCCTTCAATGCGCTGCTGAAGACCCTGGAAGAGCCGCCCAGCCACATCGTTTTCATGATGGCGACCACCCAGCCGGAGGACATTCCGCAGACCATCCGCTCACGCTGCCAGCACTTCAGTTTTCACGCCGTGCGCTTCGACGACATCGTGCAGCAACTGCGCGATATTGCCAAACAGGAAGGCATTGCATACGACGACAACGCGCTGGCCATGCTGGCCGAGGTGGGCGACGGTTCCATGCGCGACGCGCTCAGCATCATGGACCAGGCCATCGCTTGCTGCGGCACTACGCTGAGCGGCGATGTGGTGCGCGGCCTGGTGGGAACGGTCTCGTCGGATGTGCTGGAAGACGTGATGGACGCGGTCGCGCGCAATTCCAGTGCGGACGTTTTGCGGGCCATCGACCGTCTGCTGGTGGAAGGACAAAGCGCGCAGCACTTTGCCCGGCAGATGTTGCGCTTCCTGCGGAACGTGATGGTCGCCAAAGTGGCGGGCAGCGATTCGCCGGTGCTGCAGATTTCGACCGACGAACGCGCCCGCGTGGCCCGAGTGGCAGAACGTTTCAGCGAGGAAGACCTGGCGCGCTTCATGCAGATCATGCTGCGTACGCACAGCGATCTCGGTTACAAGCAGGAGCAGCGCTTCCATCTGGAGTTGGGTCTGCTTAAGCTGGTGCATGCTCAGCGGCTGTTGCCGCTGGAAGAGTTGCTCAGTGGAGAAGCGGGGAAGAGCGCTCCGTCCGGATCGTCGTCGCGAGTGGGTGGCGCAAGCGCGCGGCCGGCAGCTGCTCCGGCGTCGCGGCCGAGCGTCACATCTCGGGGGATGAGCGAGCCGGAGGTTCCGTCGTCGCGAGCGCCGGCGGCATCGCCATTCACGCGGCCTTCTCCGTTCGAGGCAGACCGCAAGCGCAAGAGTGAACCGAAAGCTGAAGCGAATATCGCGGAGCGAGCAAACCACTCCGGTTGCGGTCACCCGATCAATCCCGACTATAGAGGCAGACAGCTCATTGCCAGGAATGGAAGCGGGTGTGGCGACAGCGGTCGCGCTGGAGCCAGAACCGAGCCAGCAACCAGGCAGCAGCGAGTTTTCGGTGGGATCGGCGCGCGCGGCGGTGTTGGCAGCGCTGGAAGATGCGGGACAGCAGATGCTGGCGCACAACCTGGAAGAGGCTGAGTGGTCGGTGCGCGGCATCGAAGTGTGCGTTACGGTCGCGATGTCGCAGGTGCTTATCGACGTCGCGCTGGGTCCGGAACCGAAGCGCGTGATTCAAGCCGCATTGCATAAAGCCACCGGCAGGCCGCTGAAATTCAAGATGGTGAGCGGGGGCACGGCGATTGCGGCGAAACCGGCGGCGTCCGCGTCCAACGCAACGGGGCGGGGGCGCGCAGCCGGGCGGCGGCCGATCCCATCGTGCAGCGCATGCAGGAAAAGTTTGGCGCCGAGATCCGCACGGTCATCGACCACAAAGATCGCGGCTAGAACGGGTAGCGCAGGCCTTTAGGCCTGCATCGAAGGCTGCCTTTACATTGGGCTTTAGCCCCTGAGGTAACAGATGGGTAGATTCAATTGGCAGGAAATGCTGGCGCAGGCACGGCAGCAGGCGGAAAAGCTGCAAGAGAAAATGCAGCAGGTCACGGTCGAAGCGTCGTCGGGCGGCGGCAGCGTGACGGTGAAGATGACCGGTCAGAAGCAATTGCTGAGCGTCGTGATTGAGCCCGAGGTGGTGAAATCTGGCGACATCGAGATGCTGCAGGACCTGGTGACCGCTGCGGTGAACGAGGCTTCGCGTAAGGTGGATGACGCCCTGAAGTCCAGTCTGGGCGGGATGTTCGGCGGCATGGGCCTGCCGGGAATGTGAGTGGGGGAACAGGGTGTCGAGATTTGCCGAGCCCATGGCTCGACTGATTGAAGAACTGAAGAAGCTGCCCGGTGTGGGCGGCAAGAGCGCGCAGCGCTTTGCGTTTTACATCCTGCGCTCCAGCGACGAAGACGCCGAGCTGCTGGCCAACGCCATTCGCGAGGTGAAGGCCAGCCTGCGCCTGTGCTCGGTCTGCAACAACATTACCGACGTGGACCCCTGCATTTATTGCACCAGCGCCACGCGCAATCTGCGGCTGGTTTGCGTGGTCGAGGAGCCGACCAATATCGCCGCCATCGAGAAGACGCGCCACTACAACGGTGTTTACCACGTGCTGCACGGTGCGCTGTCGCCGCTGCATGGCGTTGGTCCAGACCAGTTGCGCATCAGCAATCTGGTGAAGCGAGTAGAGGCGGGCGACGTGGACGAGTTGATCGTGGCAACCAATCCCACCGTCGAAGGTGAGGCCACGGCGACCTATCTTTCGCGACTGTTCAAGTCGGCCTCGGTGAAGGTCACTCGCATTGCGACCGGCGTGCCCGTCGGCAGCGATATCGAGTACGCCGACGAAGTCACCATGCAGAAAGCGATGGAAGGGCGACGGGAGCTGTAGAAGAGCCGCCATTCGCTATTCGCCGTTCGCTTTGCGCCAATCTCCCGCTGTCATCCTGAGCGAGGAGGTCGCCGTGGCGACCGACGAGTCGAAGGACCCCTATTCCTGCTCCGATCGTCTGCGCGCGATAGAGGTCTTCGACTGCGTTCGGTCGCGTAAGCGACCTCACTTCGCTGAGGATGGCACTTACTATTTTGAGCTTTCCTCACTGTTGAACACTATCTCTGTTTCTTCGACCCAGCCGTATGGAGTTTGCCGAAGTAGCCGTTGATGGCCTCGCTCCATTCCTTGCCTGCTCCTGCGTCTTCTTTTGCGAACTGCGCGACATGCTCGTTTGCCTCGGGCACGAGAGCCGTGCGTTCATAGACGACCGTGACTCCGGTCTTCTCCGCGCTCTGCCGAGTCAAGTGGATGTCGATCAGCGTCGTCATGGTGTCGTTCAACAGATACACATACTGGATATGTCCGGCCGCCAGATCGAATGCGGTATTCATCCACACGCTGGTGAATGGCCCCTTTGGAACCGTGAAGACCATGCCCTGCTGATCGCGCGCAGGGACGGGATAGATGAACTTTGGGTCCCATCCCGGGGCCCACTTGCGCTCCTCGTCCGCCCCAAACAGGGGCGCGACCTGATCGAAGGGCGCGGCAACCGTAAAGCTGAATTCGGTGCGGGTGTGCTGCGGCAGTGCTCTATCCCCTCAATTTTGCCAGCAGATCAGAAGGATGGACGGGCTTACCCAGGATTTCGAACTCGTGTCCCTGGGCGCGGGCATTTTCCAGCAGGTCGGCGGTGGCCGCTTGCCCGGAGAAAAGCAGGATCTTGCAGTTCGGCAAGAAACTGCGGATGCGGATAGCAGCCTGGATGCCGTCCATGTCGGGCATGATCACGTCGCTGATGATGAGGTCGGGCTGCAGTGCTCTTGCGCTTTCGACAGCCGCCGTCCCGGTGTAAACCGCCGAGGCTTCGTAGCCATTGAGATCAAGAATCTTGGCCAGAGTGTCGGCGATCACATGCTCATCGTCAACGACCAGAACTCTTCGTTTTCTAACCACATCCATGCACTTGCTCCTTCCGTTAGCGAAGCCGGATTCCGATTATAGCTGAGCCTTCGAGCCGTCCAGAATTAACACATGGGGATGAATAAATTACCTTGCGTGTACCGTGACCGGTCGAGTTTCCAACCAGTTGGGGGGCTTTGCTGGATAACTACTCAGTAAATAGCAACTGGGGTGCCAAACGGCACCTGGCGGCATTGGGGTTACGATTCGTTACCAAGCAGGGACCTGCCCCGCCGGGTCATACGAGTTTGAAGTTGTCGAAAATGCCATGTGCGCTAGCTCACAACAGGCGAGTGATTGATGTCACCGCCTTCATGGTCGCCGAATTTGTACATTGGTTTTGGCGGAACAACCGCCACGCTGTCGCGATGAGGGTGGCAGCAATACCAAAATCGGAGATCGCAATCATGGCCTACATCATTACCGATACCTGCACCAAAGACGAACTTTGCGTCGAAGCTTGCCCAACCGACTGCATCCATCCCAAAAAGGATGAAGAGAAGTTTGAAGCCGCGACCCAACTGTATGTGGACCCCGAGGGCTGCATTGATTGTGGCGCCTGCGTCCCGGTGTGCCCGACCAATTCCATTTTCATCGTGGATGAGGTCCCGGCCGACAAGCAGGAATTCATCGAGAAGAACGCCGCGCACTACGCCTAACGGCAAAGCTAGTTTCCAGGCCCCGGTCCGCGGCGATCAGTAATGGCGCGGACCGCCAAGCCTTGGGATCTTTCCCTGGCTCTTTACCCGCTTGGGAGACAGTCACACGACTGTTGACCACCCCGGCGACGGAGCCTACATTAGTCGAATGAAAACACCCCCTGCTGGGGCTTTACTCCTCGCGTTGGTTCCCTTCATCGCTGTCTGCTTTTCGGTTCCGCTATGGGACCGCGTCTATCCCATGGTCTTCGGGCTTCCCTTCAACCTGTTCTGGCTGATCTGCTGGATACCGCTGACCAGCCTGTGTTTGTGGGGCGCATACCGCTTGCAAGACCGGCGTAGTAACAAAGGCGCAGGCGAATGAAACCCAGCACGATTGCCATGGCCGTGATCTCCGGCATCATCCTGACGGGTGCAATCATCGGCATCTGGGCGGGACGGCGCCGGCAGATGAACCTGGAGCAGTGGACCGTTGCCGGCCGAGGTTTTGGCGTGATTTTTGTCTGGCTCCTGATGGCAGGGGAGATCTACACCACATTCGCTTTCCTGGGGGCAAGCGGGTGGGCCTATTCCCGGGGTGGGCCGACGCTCTACGTCATCGCCTACATCACCCTTGCTTATGTCGTGTCCTTTTTCATCTTGCCCGAGATTTGGGAGGCGGGCCGAAAATTCACTCTGCACACCGAGTCCGATTTCTTCCAGCAGCGCTACGGCAGCAAGGCCTTGGCCTCGCTGGTGGCAATTGTCGGGGTGGCCTTCATCATTCCTTACCTACAATTGCAGCTTACCGGGCTGGGCATGATTGTCGAGGTGGCGAGCTTCCAGGCGGTCAGCCGTCCGCTGGCGATGTTGATGGCCTTCGTCATTGTCGCGGGATTTGTTTTTTCCAGCGGTATTCGCGCGGTGGCTTGGGTCAGCGTCTTGAAAGACATCCTCATGCTGATTGCTGCCTTCACCATCGGCATCGGAATTCCCTACCACTACTTCGGCGGAATCAGGCCCATGTTCAAAGCGCTGGTGGAGGCCAAGGCGTCGCATCTCACCATGCCGGGCAGCACCATCAATATGGGACACCCCTGGTATATCTCGACGGTCTTACTCACCGCGCTAGGCTTCTACATGTGGCCGCATGCCTTCGGTTCGGTGTTTACGGCAAAGAGCGGCGATACGCTGCGTCGCAATGCGGTTATTATGCCCCTCTACACCATCACCACACCGCTGCTGTTTTTTGTGGGCTTCACGGCGATCCTAGTTCTTCCGAAACTGAAGAATGGCGACCTGGCGCTGTTGACCCTGGTGCGCCAGACCTTCCCTCCGTGGTTTCTGGGTGTGATTGGCGGAGCGGGTGCACTGACCGCCATGGTTCCAGCGGCGGTCATGATATTGAGCGCGGCCACCATGTTTGCCAAGAATTTCTTTCGTCCGGTGTTCAGGCCGGCGATGAAGGACGATGACGTTGCCAAGCTGGCGAAGATCATGGTGGTGGTAATCACCGGGATTGCTCTATATTTTGCGATTTACAGCTCTACCACGCTGGTTGGCTTGCTGCTGCTGGCCTATGCTGGAATCGCACAGTTTTTTCCAGGCGTAATATTCGGTCTCTGCTGGAAACGTGTAACCACAGCAGGCGTGTTCGCCGGTATCGTGACGGGAGTGGGCACGGCGATGGCCCTCATATTCAGCAAACACGATCCGTTTCTCGGCTTGAATGTGGGATTTGTCGCGCTGTGCGTAAACCTGGTTGTGACCCTGGCGACAAGCGTTCTGACTCCCGCACAACGAGACGGATTCGAAGACCCCGGCAGCCGCGCGGTGGCCAGTGCAGGTGCAATTTCCAGTTAGCGGAACGACGCTTTCGAAAAAGATCATCCTTATGCAATCTCCTACCGGGCTCTACCTGGACCTTCTCAAGAAAAGTATTCTCGAAGAACTCTATGTCGAGAACGAACTGCGATTGATTTATCTGCGCGCCTGCCTGGATCGCCAGGAGGAATTTCGTCAGGAAATTTTTCTCGACATCCGCCGCCATCGGTCCACCATGTATGACGAATACGTGAAACTTCGCGAAGTCGGCATTAACTACGGCCGCACGATTCAGAACCTCGGATTTCAGCACTCCATGATCGGCCGCCGCAGGTTGGAGAACATCGAATCCTGCCTGGATGCGATCCTGGCCGACCGCATTCCGGGCGACTGCATTGAATGCGGCGTCTGGCGAGGCGGCGCCGTCGTCTTCATGAGAGGTTTCCTGGCCGCCCATCAGGTCCCGGATCGCACGGTTTGGGTGGCCGACTCCTTCGAGGGCCTGCCGGCGCCGACGCTGAAAGAAGACGAGGGACTTGATCTGACCGCGGCCCGCTATCCCATGTTGGCCATCGATCTGGAAACGGTCCGCGACTTGTTCGCCCGCTACGGCCTGTTGGACGATCAGGTTCGCTTCCTGCAGGGTTGGTTCAAAGATACGTTACCATCTGCGCCGATTCGCAAGTTGTCTTTGTTACGCCTGGATGGCGACATGTACGAATCCACCATGGATGCCTTGAATGCTCTGTACGACAAGGTCGCCGAGGGAGGGTTTGTCATTGTGGACGACTACGGCGTCCTTCCACAATGCAAACGTGCAGTCACGGAATTCCGCGAGGCGCACGGAATCAACGACCCGATACATGAGGTGGACTGGACCGGCGCCTTCTGGCGCAAGGGTGGATGAGACTCCCAGAAAGGGCACGGCTTTCAGCCGTGCCGTAGCGGGCTGTCATCACGATGGCTTCAGCCACTGAGGGACTTCTGTTTTTGTGACGTACTGCAACCACCTCCCAAAAGCAGATCCCTCACCGACTGAAGTCGGTTCGTGATGACAAAACCAAAAACAAAGGACTTGTAATGGCGCACCTAAAGGTGTGCCCCTTCAAAAGACTTGCTCGGATATTTGACTACCCATCCTTCAGCAAGCTGGCGATGCAGGATTGCACTGCGTCAAAGCTATTCTCAACGGTGTCCGGCATTTGCTGCGAGCGTCCCTGGTAATCGCGAAAGTCCAGCGCCACGTACTCTGCCACCAGCTCATCGAAGTTACGAACCAGCACATCGGAATGAGGGTCAAGACGGCTGATTAGACATAGTCCGGTCGGGCCGGTGCGTATTGTCGTCAGTCGCAAATCCTTGCGTTGCGCCTTAAGGCACATGGCCAGCTTCCATACATCGCCGCTGTAGAAGTGGGTGGTGCGCACCCGGTCGGAAGTCATGCGGTCCAAGGGCAGGGAGTCGTGAATCATGATGATCGACTGGCGATTTGCGTATCGCTCCAGATGAATGAAATCCAGTAGAGCTTGCTCGAACAGGTGCAATCCGTCGATAAAGGCCAGCGAGAAATTGCTTGCGCCCAGGACATCAGCGAGATTGTAGAACTCGAAGAAGCTGTCGCTGGTCATGGCAAACACGCGAGTGTCGGGAGGAAGGGCGCCCTCGACCGTCGGTTCCGGATCGATGCCCACGCACTTGGTTTCCGGCAATGCCGCGCGCAGCGAGTCTCCATGGCGGATTCCGATCTCCACGTAGGTTGCCGGGCGTAAAATCTGGTGGACCCAGCTCAACACCGTGTAGTAATCGGGCCCCGGCAATGCCGTCGAGGCCTGCGCTATGTGAATCTCGCGGAGCGCGTCATCGTAGGTGGAGGGATCTGGCACAGCTATTACTATATCGGCGTGTGCGCCGGGCGATCAAACCTGCCAACCAGGACCGTGCATCACACAGACATGCGTGTGAATACTGCTCTATTGGCATGGGCTCTGTGTGGCGCTCAGATTGTGCTTACAGGTTGCACCGCCTGCAACACCCAGCCGTCCAATCCTGACGACGTAAGGAAAAAGACCGCGGAGGCCACCGCGGAAATGAAAGACAATGCGAAAGCAGTCGCGCAAGGCATACGCGAGGGGCTCAGCCGGCCCACCTCCGACCATCCTCTCGACCTGAACTCTGCCTCCAAGAGCCAGCTCATGAGCCTGCCTGGAATCGACGATGCCGCCGCCGACCGGATTATCGCGGCACGGCCTTACAACGACACGCATCAATTGATCGACAAGCGAATCATCTCCCGCGAACAGTACAGCAAGATTGCCGACAGCATCACGGTGCGCAGGTAGATTGGCCCGGGAAGGTTTCCGTTGGTCAGCTCTTAGGCTTCGCCGCACATGGATCTTCAACAATCCAGGTTGTGAGATTTGTGAGCACGCTTTCCCAGGTTGCGCGGGTGACTTCTCCAGTCTGAGTGGGCACATAAATCCAGATGAAAAGCCGGGCATCGGGATCGTCGGGTCTTAGGGTGTAGCCCGAGTCTTTAATCGCCGTGGAAAGGGTCTCGTCTTTCACCACTCCCAACCTGTTCATGAATACGCGCGTGGCGTCGGGTCTGCCCAAACAGCCCGAGGGCATCGGCTGCCGGCCTTTCTCGTTGTGCGTATTGGTGGGGTCGAGTACCGCGAAGCGAATTAGCACCGGAACGTCATTGGAAGGTAAATGCTTTTCTTCGATCCAATCCGCCCAGTTTTGTGCGAAGTCCTGTCCATCAGGACGAGGGTGCGGGGGAACCTTGAGCAGAACATCGATGAGTTTCTGGTCAACCAGCGGACTTCCGTTCAGGGGAAGGCCGAGGTTCAGCTCCCACACCCACACATAAGGCGCCTCGTCACGGAGGTTAGGCACGAAGTACTCGGGGACCATGGCTGCTGTGGCGTTGTTGTGTTGGATCGGTTCGGAGTTACCCGCGCCAATGAATCTTTCGTCAACGCTAAGGCGTTTCTGCAGCACCTCATGGATGGTTTGATTGGCCAACAATACTTGCCCGGCAATCATGGCGCTGGCCAATTTTGCGGCAGCATGGGCAGACTTGGGACGGTTTTCCAGGACATCGGCGAGCTCTGTACTCAGGCAGCTCTCCGGGGTTGTGCTCTTCCTGCACTTTGCCGCTGAAAGCTCCAGAGAAGTCTGCCAATCGAGCCATGACTTCGCCAACAACGTTTTCTGCTTTTCGGCGCGGTAGGGCACAACCACCAGGACCAGAACCAGAGTCATTGCCAGAAGCGCAGTTACCAGCCAAGGCAGCACCAGCGAAATCGATTTTGCTTTTGAGATGCTCGGTAAGAATCGTAATGCAAGCGCAATCAGCAGGGCACAAAGGGCCCAGATGGCAAGGACCCGCTGGCTTTCCGTGAAAAAGCTGGCGACAACCGTTACTAAGGTGGGAAGTCCAGCTAGCTCGCGGGCGAGCTCAAGTGGTTTCTTATGCCATGGGATAGGCGCTCCTTCTCCAGTCGGAGGAGGAGCCGGGGGCAGGACTGCGAGCTTCGATGCGTGGCGCATGGGGCGAATCCAGGCTTGTCTTAACCCAGATTTCCTTCTTGACTAGGAAAAAGTGGGTGCGATTATATAACGGTTTTGTTCTGCGGTCATTCTGAATTGCTAAAGGAAACAGAGAGGAAGGCAGGCTAAAGGCGAAGGAAATACCGGGCCGGGTGGGGGTTGCGGCACCGTAATTCCGGGCACTGTGATGTACGCTTCGGGCCAGGCGGCGTTTATTCGTTTGGGTTGTGACGCGGCGTGGCGGACTTGAGGTAACTTAACACCGCCTCGGCGTCTGCGCGGGTCATGTGAAACTCAGGCATCGGAGCGCGAAGCGGTTTGCCGGTGGTCCAGATGCCGGTGGTCAGCAATGTGATCATCTGGGCATCGCTGGCTGGCGGTAAGCCGCCAATGCGCGGGCATTGGAGCGGCCAATCCGCCTGGGGTTGGGCCGGCAAATAAGGCACCGGCCCACCTGCCAGCCAGCGGGTGTAATCGAGTTCGCCATTGGGTTGGCGCGGAGTGTGGCAGTTACCGCACTTGGCAACCTCGGTCACAAGGTACTTGCCGCGCGCAGAGGCCGAATTGCCAGCGTTCTTTTCCTGCGCGCTTGTGAAATTGGATCCGAGGGTGATGAGCAGTAGAAATGCGGCGATCGACAGTCCGGCGATCAGGTGCTTGAGAGCGCCAGTAACCCTCCAACCTTCCAACAAAATACGAGGCTGCATTGTTCCTCCGTTTCTGTCTTAGCCGCTAACCACTAACCACTAATCACTTTTCCTCACTGCCCCAAAATCTGGAAGAAACGAATGATCGATTCGATTCCGCGATAGAAGTTGGGGATGTGAAACTTCTCATTGGGGGCGTGCAGGTTGTCGTCGGGCAGACCCATGCCCATCATGATGCTGGGGATTTTCAGGTCCTTGTCGAACTGGGTCACGATGGGAATCGAACCGCCGGAGCGGATATACACGGTATCTTTACCGAAGACTTCGTGCATGGCCTCGACCGAGGCGCGGGCATACTTGTTGTCGGTGTTGACCACGCAGGCCGGGCCCTTGCTGTGCACCTTGATGTTGATCTGTATGCCCTTGGGCGTGACCTTCTTGATGTACTCGGTGTACTTCTTCAGGATGTCATCGGGATCCTGATTGGGCACCAGACGCATGGACACTTTCGCCGAGGCGCGCGCCGGAATTACGGTCTTGGCGCCGGGAGCGACGAAGCCGCCGGGCATGCCGTGGACTTCCAGCGTCGGGCGCGCCCAGGTGCGATAGAGCACAGAATACCCAGGCTCACCGGTCAGCACGTTAGAGCCGACCTCGTTCTTGCGGTACTCCTCTTCGTCGAGAGGCAGGCTTGCCCAGGCCTTCAGTTCGGCATCGGTCGGCTTCTGAACCGCGTCGTAGAAGCCGGGGATGAGGATCTTTCCGTCCGCGTCCTTCAGCTTGCTGATGATCTCCACCAATGCGAACAACGGATTGGGCGCGGCCCCGCCATATACCCCGGAGTGCAGATCGGTCTTGGCGCCCTGCGCCTGGATCTCGGTATAGAGCAGGCCGCGCAGTCCCACACACAGAGTGGGCATATCGGGCGCAAACAGCTCGGTGTCGGTGACCAGCGCGAAATCGGCCTTGAGTTTGCCGGTGTTGGCGTTCTTCAGGACGTATTCCTCGATGCTCTCGCCGCCCACTTCTTCTTCGCCCTCAATCAGCACACGGACGTTGATGGGCAACTTGCCGTTGCCACCCTTGAACAGCGACTCAAATGCTTTGAGCTGCATCCAGAGCTGGCCTTTGTCGTCGACGGCGCCGCGGGCGTAGATGTTGTTATTGCGCTCGCTCGGCTCGGTCCAATTCTTCGGGGCAGCTTGTGCCGCCTCGCCCTTCAAGGGATAAGCATCCTTGTCCACGAATGGAGGCGACTTCCACTCATCGAGCGGTTCAGCCGGCTGCACGTCGTAGTGCGCATAGCACAGTGCCGTCGGCTTGCCCGAGGCGTGCAGCCAGTCGGCGTAAACCAGGGGATGGCCCTGGGTGGAAATGATTTCGACATGCTCGAAGCCGATGCGCTTCAGGTCGTTGGCCACCATCTCGGCAGCCTTGCGGATATCGTCTTTGTTCTCCTCGGCGGTGCTGACGCTGGGAATGCGAAGCAAGTCTTTCAACTCGTCGAGAAAGCGTTTCTGGTTTTCGCGTGCGTAGGAAACGGCTGCGGATGACATAGGGAATATTTCTCCTTCGATTAGAGCAGCTTGCCTGATACTGCTGCCAAACCTTGACGGCAAACCCCAAAGTATATCGCAACGGAGGCGGGGGAGTTTGGGACGGGGTGGTACGAGAAGAAAGCAGCTATCGGTCGCAGCAGAACATCAGCGCTTCGCGCTCTTCGAGCGCGGGCCACCAGTCCCGCCCTGCGGGACGAAAGAGCTTAGCGCAGCGCTTCAGCGCTGGGTAGGCGTTGTTAGCAAGACGAGTCCCGTAGGGGACGGCAGAAGAAAACACCGCAACGTGCCGGCTACGCGGTCGCCGCGACCAGCCGCGTCGGCTCTTCGTGGAAGCGCACCGATACCAGCTTCGACACTCCCGGCTCCTGCATGGTGACGCCGTACAGGACCGGCGCCATACCCATCGTCCGCTTGCTGTGGGTGATGATGATGAACTGGGTTTGCGAGCTCATCTCGCGAATCAGTTCGGTGAAGCGGCCGATGTTGGCTTCGTCGAGCGGCGCATCTACCTCGTCGAGAATGCAGAAGGGGCTGGGCTGGTACTGGAAAATGCCGACCAGCAACGCCAGCGCAGTCAGTGCCTTCTCGCCGCCGGATAGCAGCAGCACATTTTGCAGCTTCTTGCCCGGGGGCGAGGCAACCACGTCGATGCCGCTCTCCGCCGAGTTCTCGATGTCGGTGAGGCGCATAAAGCCCTGGCCGCCGCCGAACAGCTTGCTGAAGGTGCGCGAGAAGTTCTCGTTGATGATGGTGAACGCTTCTTCAAACTTCTGCCGCGAGATCGTGTCAATCTCTTTAATTGTGTTCTGGGTGTTCTCGATGGCCTGCAACAAATCCTGCCGCTGAGTCTCCAGAAATTCGTGACGCTGGGCGATCTCCTTGTACTCCTCCAGCGCCATCATGTTCACCGGTCCCATGTTGTCGAGCCGCGTGCGCATTTCGCGATAGGCTTCTTCCTCCCCGGCCAGCGCCTCAGCGGCGACGCGGGGCAGGGAATCATCGGCCATCAGCTCATGCGGTTGCTGGCTCAACTCCTGCACGCAGGTTTCAGACATATGCTGCACGTCGGATTGCACGCGCGCCTGCGCAGCCGAAAGTTCGCCACGACGATCGCGCGCGGCGTCGAGAGCTTCGCGGGCGGCTTTGAGCGCCTCTTCCAACTCAACGATTCGCACCCGGACGGTCTGTAGTTCAGCTTGTAGTTCCCGATCGCGAGTGTTCGCCAGTTCGCGCTCGGCAGTCCAGACCAGTTCCTGCTCCGCCAGGTGGAGATTTTCAGTTTCGCGTTGCAGCTTCTCGGCGGCAGCGGCCTCGAGTTGTGACCGCAGCTTCGCCAGATGTGTCGAGACCTCCGATAGCATCGCCTCGACGCGCTGTACCGTGGTGACCGCTCCGCGTCGGCGTTCTTCCAGCGTCGCCAGTTGCGCCCGAACTTCGCTGGCGATCTGGGCCGCTTCGTCGCGACGGCGGCGAAGGCCTTCCAGACTGCTGGTGGCGGCCTGCATTTCCAGCTCAAGCTGACGCCGTTGTTCTTCCTGCGCCGACAGCTCGCTGCTTTGTTGTGCGATGAAGTTTGCCTGCTGGCTGCGTTCCTCGGCGACGCGCGCCAGTTCCCGTTCATACGTGGAGAGGCGCTCGCGCACCCGCACCATCTCAGTTTCGAGCTGGCGAAGCGTGTGGCCCGAAGTCATGGCCTGGTGTTCGCCTTCGCGCTTGTTGTCCTCCAAGCGGTGCAGAAGTCCGGTCAGGTCGAAGATTTCGCGGCCCAGCGCGGACACGCGCATCTCTTCGGCGGCCATGGCGCGCTCCATCTCGCCCATCAGGTGCAGCACTTCGCGGAGTTCGCGCTTCATGGAGAGCGGTCCCTGGCTGCGCTGCTTGCCGCCGGTCACGGTGACGTTATGGAAACACTCGCCGGACTTGGAAAGAAAGAAGGCATCAGGATTTTCGAGAGCCAGATCGCGGCCCGCGCTGGCGTCGGGCACGATGTAGCCGTTGCCGAGCTTGGGCAGAATTACTTCCAGCGATTTGCCAAAGCCGTTGAGCACGCGAATGCAGTGTTTGAGGGGTACCACGCTGTCGGCATGCGCGACCTGGTGGGCGGACTCGTCAAACAGGAACGAGAACTTTGCCTGGGAATCTTCAGGGTGGACAAGGAAGGTCGCCCGGCCATCCATATCGCTGCGCAGCAGCCGCAAACCTTCGTCGGCCGCGTCCCACGACTTGACCACGATGTAGTTCAGTTCGTCGCGCAGGAAATCGTCAACCACGTGCTCATAACGATCTTCGACTTCCAGAAAGTCGGCGAGAACGCCCACTGGCGCAAGACCTTCTTTCATCGCGCCCGAGGTGAAAAGCTTGCGCACTGATTCGGTGGTGTAGCCATGCTCGGTGATAACGGCTTCCAGCGAACTCCTTTTGCCCATCGCGCTGGCATATTCGCCACGCAGCGAATCCAGATGTCGCTTGCCGGTGGTTTCGGCGGCGCGCTTTTCTTCGAGTTGCTGACGCGTCTCGCCGATCTGCGCAGCCAGCGCCACCACGCGCTGCGAAGCCGATTCAAACTCCAATCCGAGCTGGCCTTGCTGGCCGCCGAAGGTTTCCATCTGCAGCATGGCGGCGGAGGTTTCGTCGTGCAGGCGCTGCGCCTCGCGATCGAGCGCGGCAATGCGTTCTTCGGCTTGGGTAATGCGATTGCGCACCGCGGAAGCCGCGGAGACGGCGCTCAGAATTGCGTCGCGACGCTGCTCCTGCTGACGCTCGATCTCAAGCAGAGAAGTCGCAGCAGCCGAAGCCTCCTGCTGCCGGGCTTGCGATTCATGCTGGGCATGGGCAACCTCGACGCTGGCTGATTCGAGCGTGACGCGATTGGCTTCCAGTTCTTGCCGCAGCCGCGCGCATTGCGCTTCGGTGTTGGCGGCCTCGGCCTGCCCGGCGGCGGCGCGCGCATCCAGTTCGCCACAGCGCTCGTCGTTGGTGCGGCGGCGGGCGGCGGCACGATCAATCTCCAGCGAAAGCCGGTTAAGCTGCTCGCGGTTCTCCTGCGACTCGCGCTCGATGGCATAGCCACGCTGCGTGCGCTCGCCGTGCTCGCCTTCCATGTTCTGCACGGCTTCGCCCTGCGCGTGCATGGCTTCGCCGATTTCCGCGAGCTGGCTGACTCAAGCAGGGAAGCCTCCGCGTCAAGTTGTGCGAACTTGCTGACCAGCAGCACGCGAAGTTTGGCGCGCATCTCGTCGCGCAACCTGCCATAACGCTCGGCCTTCGAGGCTTGCCGCTTCAGCGAGTTCATCTGGCGCGTGACTTCGTCAAAGATGTCGTTGATGCGGGCCAGGTTCTGCTTGGCGTCTTCCAGGCGCGCTTCCGCCAGTCGCTTGCGTGTCTTGAACTTGGTGACGCCGGCGGCCTCTTCGATGATGGCGCGGCGGTCGGTGGGCTTGCTGCTGAGGATCTGACCGATACGGCCCTGTTCGATGATGGCGTACGATTCCGGGCCCAGACCGGTGCCCATGAAGATGTCTTGAATGTCGCGCAGACGGCACAGCTTGCCGTTGAGCAGATACTCGCTCTCGCCGGAACGGAACAGGCGGCGCGTGATGGTGATCTCGCCAGCTTTAAACGTGCGCTTGAATTTGCGGCGGCGGATCTTCAGCACGACGTGCGGAGCAATAGCATCGTGAGCGGCCGCCTCAGTCGCGTTCGGGGACGCGTCTTCGCCCTCGTCATCGCTCAGTCCGGGATGCACTTCTTCTGAGTAGCGCTCAACGTCTTCAGCCTTGGCCGCACGGACCGCCGATTCGTCCCAGTCGTCGTCGGGGAGATCGTCCTGAATGTCGATCTCGGGCTCGGGCGTGTCGCCGTAAACTTCGGGATCGACCAGCGTCAGCGAGACTTCTGCCATGCCTGTGGGCTTGCGCTCGCGCGTGCCCGCGAAGATGACGTCCTGCATGTTGACGCCGCGCAGCAAACGCGCCGACTGCTCGCCCAGTACCCACGAGATGGAATCGGAAATGTTCGACTTGCCGCAGCCGTTGGGACCAACGATGGCGGCGATGCCTTCGCCCTGGAAGCGAAGGTCGGTGCGATCACAGAATGATTTGAACCCCAGAATTTGCAGCTTCTTCAGTTTGAGCAACGTCATACTCCCGTTCGGATAGGGCTGGCCGGTTCCACTGCAGTCGGGACGGTCAGGCCAGCGCTAACCCGCGATTTCACCTCGACCCAACGAAAAACGCCAAGCCCAATGTACTTTCGAAGGCGAGGAGGGGTCAAGCTATAAACACAATATTTAGGGCTATGCCTGTGGAAACCACACTATATTGCACCACCCATGCAGCAAGTGTACCCGTTTTTGGGCGCAAATGGGGATTTGGAGGAAGGAAGAACCGCCGGAGCATCTCTCATCCTAGACGGTCCTTTTGCCCTATTCAAGTGCAAAAGCCAGGGGAGTACCTGAACGGTTACGCTAGGATCCTTGGTTGAGATCTACTTTGCAAATCCGACATCATCGCCAATTAGCAAGATCAAGGCTGTTGTGTGATTTCCCGCTGATAGCTGACAGCTGATTGCTGACAGCTTTCTGCTACACTGCGCTTAACTTCGGGCGAGTCGAGAGCTCTCGTGCTATTGGAACTGCGGGTCGAAAACTACGCGGTCATTGACAACGTTGCCGTGGAGTTTGCGCCCGGCCTGAACCTGCTGACCGGCGAAACCGGCGCCGGAAAATCCATCCTTATTGACGCACTGGCTTTGCTGCTCGGCGACAAGGCCTCCACCGACGCCATTCGACACGGCACCGACAAGGCCGTGGTGTCGGCGGTCTTCGAGGCCGAATCGAAAGCTCTGCTGGCAGCGCTCGAAGCCAACGGTCTGTCCAATTCCGATTCCGCCACGCAACTGATTCTTCGGCGCGAGATTGCAGCCGGCGGCAAGGGTCGCGTCTTCGTGAACAACCAGCCGGCGACGGTGGCTGTCCTCAAGCAACTTGCGCCCCACCTGGCCGTGATTCATGCCCAGAACGCGGCCGTGCTGGCGTTCGATGCGGCATCGCGGCTGGCGCTTCTCGACACTTTCGCCGCACTGGATACATCCTCGGCCGCGGCTGCATTCGAAACTTGGAACCAGGTCCTCCATCGCATCGCCGACCTGGAGCGCGATGAGCATGACCGCCTTCGCCTGCTGGACCTGTGGAGCTTTCAGCGCAAGGAAGTCGCGGATGCGCGCCTGCAGCCGGAGGAAGACAGCAAACTCGAGGCCGAGAAGCGCGTGCTGGCCAACTCCGAGAAGGTCCTCACGGCGGCGATGGCGGCCTACGACGCGCTCTATGAAAGCAACACCTCAGCGGCCGCTTCCATTCGCGCGGCCACGCGGCAAATCGAAGAGCTGTCGCGCTTCGATGAGAAATTCCGGCAATCGCTGCCCGAGCTTGAGTCGGCGCGCATCACCCTGGAAGACATCGGTCAGGCGCTGCGCGATTACGCTGATGGCATCGAGGCTTCGCCCGCGCGTCTCGCCGAGGTCGAAGACCGGCTGGCTTTGCTCGATCGCCTCAAGCGCAAGTACGGACCGACTCTCGACCACGTGATCGCCCTCGGCGACGAACTCGAAGGCAAGCTCAACGAGATGGAGAACAAAGACGAGGTCCTGCGCGTCTTAAAGATTGAGCTGGCGAATACTGCCGCGAAATATCTGGACGCGGCACACAGTCTTTCGCGCCATCGTTACGAGGCGGCACGCAAGCTGGAGAAGATGGTCGAGGGCGAGATCAACGAGCTGGCTATGAAGGCGCGCTTCAAGGTAGAAGTCAGCGGCTCGGACGAGGAAGCCAACTGGAGCGCGCGAGGCTTCGACCAGGTGCAGTACCTCATCTCTGCCAATCCGGGAGAGCCGCTCGGCCCGGTGGATGAAATCGCCTCAGGCGGCGAACTGTCTCGGGTGATGCTGGCGCTGAAGACCAGCGTTGAGGCGGGCAGCACCAGTAAGGGCCGTCATAATGGCGCGCGTGGCGGGGCAGCACAGAGAACGCTGGTCTTCGACGAGATTGACAGCGGCATCGGTGGTCGCGCGGCCGAAGCGGTAGGCAAGAAACTGAAGCAGCTCGCACGGACCAAGCAGGTGCTGTGCATCACTCACCTGCCGCAGATCGCGTCCTTCGCCGACCAGCACTACCTCATCGAGAAGCGGGAGTCGGGCGGCAGAACGAAGACTTTGGTGCGGCCGTTGAGTCCGGAAGAACGCACGCGCGAGATCGCGCGCATGATGAGCGGCGCCAAACTGACCGATACCTCGCTGAAGCACGCCGAGCAAATGCTGAAGGCGAATCAGTAGTCAGTTGTCAGTGGCCAGTTGTCAGTGCCCGGTTAGTTGGACCCTGGAGCGATGGGGTTGTTATGTGGCTCTTTTTGCTTGCGATCATAGCGCTGGTTCCGCAAACCTCGCCGGGCCCGGCAGTTTCGGTTTCTATCATCGACAACGAGATTTGGTTACAAACGGCCTCTGGCAGTCGGCAGTTGACGCACGATGGCATTCCCAAGAGGCTGCCAACCATCTCCCCGTCCGGCGACGCGCTCGTTTATGTGGTCGACCATCCAGTACCCTACGACGCGCCCAAGGAGGAACTTGTGGTGTTGGATTTGAGCGGGAAGGTCCTACGGCGGATCACCCCGGAAGGCTATGTTCCCGGAGCCTTTGATCAATTGGACTGGCTCGACGCTGGGCGCGTCGGAGCAATGACGTGCGGTCATGTGAGCTGCATGTACTGGGTACTCAATCCCGGTTCTGGCAAAACGATCCAGGTTATGGATGGCGGCTTCGAATTCACCTGGTCGCATAACCGGCAATTTGTCGCCAGATGGGGCGTGTCGTACGGGTGCGATGACCCACGCGAGGAAGGAACAGGGGTGCCCTGTATGAAAGAGCATGACTCTGTGTCCTTCAATCAGGATGATATCACCATGTATCCGCCGGAGTGGGTAGGGAAGAACTCTGACCGCAGTCACAGCCACGACCTTGCAAACGCATCCCCGCATTTTGTCTGGTCGCCCGACGACAAGTGGGTGGCATTCACCGATCTGATCGGACCGGAAGACGACTGGTACGTGGTGATACTCAGTCCCGACGGCAAGATGCTGCGCGATACAATCCCGATTGATCCAGATTACAAGGCAATGATCGAGTGGCTGGATGACAGGCACTTGGACTTGCGAACCGGGAAGCGCGTATTCCACTTCGCGGTTCAAGGCAATCAATTTGGTGAAATTTGCAATCCTCACTAGTTGCTAGCTACTTGATCGCCCCTTCTTTGCCCGCCAGCCTGCGCAACAGTCCCATCTGTCCGTTGTGATAGCCCTCGTGATAGTGCAGGCGGATCAATGCTTCCGCGACGGAACCTGTGAGTGGCGGTCGCCGGAGTTGCTCGGGGACGGGCTGGGCCAGCGCATCGTTGGAGAGCACGCGCGAGATTGCGCGCATGATGAGCGGCGCCAAGCTGACCGATACCTCGCTGAAGCACGCCGAGCAAATGCTGAAAAACAGTAGTCAGTAGTCAGCTGTCAGTAGTCAGCAATCAGGGCTAGGGATCAGGGGACAGGATGATTGACAACGATCTCGCCGCAAATCCAGCGCTGAGCGTACCTATTCGCGGCATGCTAGACGACGCCCGTTTCTTTCCTGCCCTTTAATCTGCTTGCACGTTATAATCACGCGCACCGATGGCAATCACCACAGGAACAAAGCTTGGTCCCTACGAAGTCCAGTCGCCGCTTGGTGCCGGTGGCATGGGAGAAGTCTATCGCGCACGCGACTCCAGGCTCGACCGCACGGTCGCCATCAAGGTGTTGTCGTCGCACCATTCATCTGACCCTTCGGTGCGGCAGCGATTTGAGCGCGAAGCCCGCACCATTTCGAAGTTCTCTCATCCCAATATTTGCACCCTGTACGACGTTGGCAATCACGATGGTCTTGAGTATCTCGTGATGGAGTACATCGAGGGGGAGACTCTCGAGCAGAGGCTCACCAAAGGTCCAGTGCCGCCGCCCCAAGCCTTGGCCTATGGAACTCAAATTGCCGACGCATTAGACAAGGCCCATCGCAGCGGCATTATTCACCGCGATCTAAAGCCCGGTAACGTCATGCTGACCAAGTCCGGCGCCAAGCTTCTCGACTTCGGCCTGGCCAGGTTGCAAGAGCAGGTTTCGGTAACGGCCGGCGCGCTTACTGAGATGACTGCTGAAGCCAAGCGGCTTACCACCGACGGCATGCTGGTGGGAACCTTCCAGTACATGGCTCCGGAACAGTTGGAGGGGAAAGAACCGGATGCGCGCAGTGACATATTCGCGTTCGGAGCGGTCCTGTACGAAATGCTCTGCGGCAAGCCTGCGTTTGCTGGCAGAACGAAAGCCAGCACCATTGCCGCGATTCTCTCTTCGGAACCGCCGCCGCTCTCTGCTGTGCAACCGCTGGCGCCGCCTGCGTTGGAGCGTGTCATCAGGCAGTGTCTGGCGAAAGACCCTGACGAACGCTGGCAAAACGCCGGCGACATCGCTCGCGAGTTGAAGTGGATTGCCGAAGGCGGTTCGCACGCCTCCTCTCCGGCTCATGTCATTCCGCGGCGGCAACGTGTTTTGTCTTTGCCGTGGGCATTGGCTGCAGGGGGATTGGCGCTGGCAGTGTTGTTCGGGTGGCTGTTTGTTAACCAGGCATCCAAGCAGCAACCGCTGATTCGCTCCCTGATCCTGCCCGAAGAGAACACCACGCCACTTATTACGCAGGATAATGCCGGCCCGGCCGTGCTTGCGCCGAATGGGAGCGCGCTGGCTTATGTGGCGACGGATACGCATGGACAAATATTGCTTTGGGTCAGAAAACTGAATGAGATCCATGCCCGGCCGATCCCGGGAACGAGTAACGCCAATTTTCCGTTCTGGTCATACGATAGCCGCGCCATCGGTTTCTTTGCGGGTGGCAAGCTACAAACGATACCGGTGGATGGAGGTTCGCCAACAGTTGTATGTGACGCCGCGCTAGGCCGCGGTGGGACCTGGAATGCAGACGGAACCATTCTTTTTGCGCCAACCTTCGAAAGCAGCCTGTTTCAAGTACCCAGTTCCGGAGGAACACCCCAGCCGGTAACCAAACTGGACAAGTCAAAGCACGACAGCCATCGCTGGCCTCACTTTTTGCCGGACGGACGGCATTTTCTCTATCTCGCTATCACTCATAGCAATCCGCGCGACCCGAATAATGGCGTCTACTTCGCGTCGCTGGACGGCAAAGAGAACCGTCTGGTGATGCAAACCGATAGTCAAGCGGATTTCTCATCAGGCCATTTGCTTTTCCTGCGAGATACCACTTTGATGGCACAGCCGTTCAATCCGAAAACTGGTTCTCTGAGCGGAACTCCGGCGCCTGTAGCGGAACAGGTACTGCTGGATGGCGGTACCTGGCGAGCTGCTATCTCCGCTACGGAAGGAGGTATGCTTGCCTACCTGTCCGGCGGTGCTGCCGCTAACCAACTCACCTGGTATGACCGTTCCGGCAAGAAGATAGGAGTTGCCGGAGAAAAGACGCTCAATCTCAATCACGTTCGTATTTCCCCGGACGGGCTCAAGATAGCTGCCGATCTCGGCGAATCGCTGACCGATATCTGGATCTACGACTTGCAGCGTGGGGTCAGCACTCGATTTACCTTTGGACCAAGCTCGTCAAGTACACCGGTGTGGTCGCGCGATGGGAAATGGATAGCATACGGAGTCCTGCAACACGGGTACCTTGAGCTTTATCGCAAGTCTGCGAGCGGCATGGGCCAGGCCGAACTGCTGCTGGAAGGAAGCGAAAAGAGTGTGCAGAACTGGCCCAGCGACATTTCCCCCGATGGTCAAACTCTGCTCTATGCCGTAGGTGATTTGGTCGGAGCCGCTCAAATGTGGGAGTTGCCGCTCAGCGGAAATGACCGCAAGCCCAAACCTTTGATGCCGGGCAGCTTCATAACCATGGAAGGCAGATATTCGCCCGACGGTCACTGGATCGCCTACACGTCGAATGAATCGGGCAAGTTCGAGGTTTATGTAATCTCGTCAGGCGCGGGCGGCGGTAAATGGCAAATCTCCAGCGGCGGCGGCCAGCAACCACTTTGGCGACGTGACGGCAACGAGCTTTTCTATCTGAGTTCAGATGACAAGCTGATGTCTGTTCCAATCAAGCTGAATGCAGACTCGGTGCAAGCAGACGCCGCCCGGCCCCTGTTCTCCCTTGCCGATTCCATCCTGTCGGTCAACGGGCTGGTGGCGCCGTACGACGTCACTGCCGATGGCAAACGGTTCGCGGTCGTTACCATCGAAGAAGGCAAAAGCTTTCCAATTAACATTGTGACGAATTGGACCGCAGCCCTGCCGAGATAATCCAACCTCGTACCGGCGGGCGGCAAAGAGAATAGCCCAGCGCTTCAGCGCTGGGTATGCGTTGGTTTATTTGTCGAGCCCCTTCAGGTGCGGCACTACTTGATCGCCCCTTCTTTGCCGGCCAGCCTGCGCAACAGTCCCATCTGTCCGTTGTGATAGCCCTCGTGATAGTGCAGACGAATCAAGGCTTCCGCGACTGAACCTGTGAGCGGTGGTCGCCGGAGTTGCTCGGGGACGGGCTGGGCCAGGGCATCGTCGGAGAGCGCGGCGAGAGCGGGAAGCAGTCGATGCTGCGAATCGCTGAGAATGCCGCGGAGCGTGGCCAGGCCGGGTACCTTGTCGCCGGGCTTAAGCGCGTCTGACCCGCGACGATAGTGCGCCGCCACCTCGTCGCCCACCATGGGAGCGCCACCCGCGAGGCTTAGCACCATGTTGCGCGCCACCACGATGTGTCCCAGCACCCAGTTGAGGCAATTGCCAGCGCCCGGCGGCTGCACAAGACTGTCCTGGTCGCTGACATCGTCAAGGTTGCGTTTGATGGCTCCGTAGCTGAATTCGTACATCTGCGCGATTTCGCTTCCGGTCATGAGTGCGTTCCCCTATGCAAGATTGTACCGCTTCTCCTAGAGCATTCTCACGCGTGGTTCGTAGGGTGGAGCACCGCTTTTAGCGGTGCAGTTAAGATCCGGAAATGAGTTGGCTTTAGCCATTGAGGTGGCGGAAACATTACCGCAGGCGCTAAAGCGCGATCTAGGAACTGAGGCTGGTCATGCACGCCTGAAAGGCGTGCTCCACCCGTCGCAGCCACAACTCCTTCGTTCTACCCGGTATCGCACCAGTAGACCAGTTGCCGTTGGCTGCGAAAATTGCGCTTTAGAGTGCTAAATTGCCCCGCTTCAGCCCGTTACCTTGGTGATTCCAGTGCCGCTGCATACAATAGAGTAGCTGTGGGGAAAAGCGGGTTTTTACCCGTATACTGGACAGACAACAGAATGACTGAAAGCAACGCCAAGACCCTCCTTTTATTGAAGCCGCGGGGCTTCTGCGCCGGCGTGGTTCGCGCTATCGACATTGTTCGCATCGCGCTGGAGACCTTCGGAGCGCCAATTTACGTGCGCAAAGAGATCGTCCACAACCGTTACGTGGTGGACGAGTTGAGCGCCAAGGGCGCTATCTTTGTCGACAGCGTACAGGAAGTTCCGGCCGGCGAGCGCATTATCTACAGCGCGCACGGGGTCGCACCCGAGGTACGCGACGCCAGCAAGCTGCGCGAGTTGCGCGTCATCGACGCCACCTGCCCGCTGGTCACCAAGGTGCATGTCGAAGCCGTCAAATTTGCCCGGGAAGGCTACTCGCTCATCCTTATCGGCCACCGCGACCACGATGAAGTCATTGGCACCCTCGGCGAAGCCCCCGACGTTACTCAGGTTGTGGACTCGCCCGAGGACGTGGAAGGCCTTCAGGTCCCCGATCCCGATCGGGTCGCGTATCTGACGCAGACGACGTTAAGCCTCGACGAAACCAGCCACGTTATCGAGGCGCTCAGGAAAAAATTCCCCAATATCAAAGGGCCGCACGCGCAGGACATTTGCTATGCCACGGAAAACCGGCAAACCGCGGTGAAGGACGTTGCCGGCGAATGTGATCTTCTGCTGATTGTCGGCTCCGACAACAGTTCCAATTCCAACCGCCTGGTCGAAGTCGCCCGCAATCTGGGCGCGCAGTCCCATCTCATCGAGAACTACCGCTCGATCAAGCCGGAGTGGCTGGAAAACGTCAACACGGTGGGCTTAACGGCCGGCGCATCGGCGCCTGAGATTCTGGTGCAACAGGCCGTGACTTTCCTGGAAGAGCAGGGTTTCACCAATATGCGTGAAATCGAAGTCATGCCTGAGCACGTGCGTTTCGGACTACCCTCCGAGATCATCGAGGCCATTGGCGCTGCGCCAGCGATGGCGGAGTAGAGAGGGAATGGCAGATTCTTCCGATCGTGCCGAAGTACGTTTCGGCAAAATCGATGACATAAAAAGCCGGGTGGCCGCCGCCATCGATGCCTCGCGGCAATATCTGTTCTCTCTCCAGGACCGCGACGAGGGCTACTGGTGTGGCGAGTTGGGCGCCGACACAACCCTGGTCTCCGATTACATTCTGCTGCATCGTCTGCTGGGTACCGAAGATCCGGTGCGCACCCAGAAGTGCGCCACCGAGATCCTGAACCGTCAGAACGCCGACGGCGGCTGGCCGATTTTTAACGATGGTCCTTCCAACATCAGCGCCTCGGTCAAGGCTTATTTCGCGCTGAAAATGGCCGGCTACAGTCCCGATCATCCCCAACTCAGCAAGGCCCGCGAGCGGATTCTCGCCCTTGGCGGCGTCACCGCGGTCAATACCTTTACCAAAATTTATCTCTGCTTCCTCGGGCAATACGACTACGACGCGGTGCCGGCAATTCCTCCCGAGATCGTTTTGTTCCCCAAGTGGTTCTGGTTCAACATCTACGAAATCTCGTCGTGGTCGCGCGCCATTCTGGTGCCGCTTTCCATCGCCTACGCCAAGAAGCCGTTCAAGAAGATTCCGCCGGAGCAGGGAATTGACGAGCTGTTTGTCGGCGGGCGAAGCCGGACCCAGTTGCGCCTGCGTTGGGCCAAAAAGCTGGTGAGCTGGCGCAATTTCTTTCTCGTGCTTGATCGCATGGTGCACTTGCTGGAGCAGATACATGTTCGGCCGCTGCGTTCACAGGCCTTGAAGGTCGCCGAGAAGTGGATGCTGGAGCGCATGGAGATGAGCGACGGCCTGGGCGCAATTTATCCCGGCATCATGAACTCCATCATCGCGCTGCGTTGTTTGGGTTACTCGCTCGACGATCCGCAATTTATCCGCGCGATGGACGAATTTGAAAAGCTGGGCATCGAGGAAGAGACCACCTTCCGCATGCAACCCTGCATGTCCCCGGTCTGGGACACCGCTTATGCCGTGTTTGCCCTGGCGGAAAGCGGCGTGGCGGCCAACGACCCTCGCCTGGTACGGCCCTGCGAATGGATGCTGCGCAAGCAGGTGACTCGCAAAGGCGACTGGTGCGTGAAAAACCGCAAGGCAGCGCCGGCGGGCTGGTACTTCGAGTTCAACAACGAGTTTTATCCCGACGTGGACGATAGCGCGCAGGTCATGCTGGCGCTCAGCCGGGTGAAGACCAGCAACGAGAGCTATCACACCAAGTCGGTGCAGCGCGCCCTGGACTGGATCTTGTCGATGCAGTGCAAGAACGGCGGCTGGGCGTCGTTCGACAAGAACAATGACCGCATGGTCTTCCAGAATATTCCGTTCGCCGACCACAACGCCATGCTGGACCCGCCGACGGTCGATATCACCGGCCGGGTGCTGGAGTGCCTGGCCAGCTATGGTTACTCGTTGAAGGACGAACCGGTGCGGCGCGCGATAGAGTTCATCAAGCGCGAGCAGGCAGTTGACGGCTCCTGGTTCGGACGCTGGGGAGTGAACTACATCTACGGCACCATGCAGGTGTTGCGCGGGCTGGAGGCGGTCGGCGTGGATTATCACGAGACCTTCGTGCTGCAGGCCGTCGAGTGGCTGCGCATGATGCAGAATCCCGACGGTGGCTGGGGCGAGACTTGCGATTCCTACGACGATGCCAATCTTAAGGGTGTGGGTCCGAGCACGCCTTCGCAGACAGCGTGGGCGGTGATGGGCTTACTCGCCGCCAATGACACGCGCAACGATTCGCTGCAGCACGGTATCGCGTATCTGCTGAAGACGCAGGGCCGCGATGGCTCATGGGATGAGACCTTGTACACCGGCACGGGATTTCCGCGAGTGTTTTACCTGATGTATTACATGTACCGGCAGTACTTCCCGCTGCTTGCCCTGACCACGTACGCAAAAGCTTCGGCGGCTTCGCAGGAAGAACAGTTACGCGTGGCGCGCAGGAATCAGCAGTAGCCATTGACCAGGACAGGCTCGCACTTTCTCGCCAAGAGCCGTGAGAAGCTTGTGGCATTCGTGCTTTCTGCCACTCTAAAAAACTGGCTATACTGACTAGGTGGAGCTGCGACGATGACCATCACTCTCGATATTAAGCCCGAGTTGGAGGCCGAACTGGCTGCCCAGGCTGCCGCTCGCGGCATGGACGTGCGGGCCTATGCCGCCATCCTGCTGGAGCAGGCCGCGCAACCGGCCGAGCAACCGAAGCGCAAGCAAACGCTCTCGCAGTTTTTCATGGAGTCTCCCCTGTCCGGTTCCGGGATCAACCTGGAGCGCGATAAGGATCCGGGCCGCGACATCGAGCTATGAGCCGGTATCTGCTCGATACCAACGTAATTTCTGAGTACAGTCGGCCCTGGCCTCCGGATGCGAGGGTAAGGAGGTGGGTGGACGCTCAGAATGAGGACACTCTCCACCTGAGTGTCCTGACCTTCGGAGAGATTCGCAAGGGTGTGACGCTTTTGGCAAGAAGCGCGACCAGTTGGAACGGTGGCTGGAGGGCGACCTGTCTACCCGATTCGCGAATCGTCTGTTGCCGATCAATGAGGCAATTGCGGAAATCTGGGGTGCCATGGCCGGCCAAGCGCAGCTTAGAGGCATCACGCTGGCCACCATCGACGGCCTTCTGGCAGCAACGGCAAGACATCATGACCTTACCGTCGTCACTCGCAATGTAAAGGATTTCAGTGTGTGGGGAATACCGGTCACCAATCCCTGGCAAGGTTGACCGGCGCTCCACTGGGAGCTGACCAGACTACCTAAAAATGAAATGCTTCGTCACAGGCGCGACCGGATTTCTGGGGAGCCACGTTGCACGACAACTGCTTTCCCGGGGTGCCGAATTGCGGCTGCTGGTGCGTCCCACCAGCCGCTTGGACAACATCGCCGACCTGCCGGCTGAGCACGTTGTGGGCGATCTGCGCGATCTCCAGTCGCTCAGGACCGGCATGGCGGATTGCGAGTTTGTCTTCCACGTAGCCGCCGATTATCGCCTCTGGACGCGCAACGCCCAGGAGCTTTACGACTCCAACGTGGAGGGCACTCGTAACGTGTTGGCAGCGGCGAGAGATTCAGGTGTGCGGCGGGTTATTTATACCAGCAGCGTTGCCACCATGGGATTCGGCAACAACGGCCGCCTTACCGACGAGAAAACGCCGGTCACGCTATCCAACATGATTGGCGATTACAAGCGCAGCAAGTTCATGGCCGAGCAGTTGGCGATTGACGCAGGACGTGCCGGGCAAAACGTTGTGGTGGTGAATCCGACAACTCCCATCGGCGAACGTGACATTAAGCCGACGCCCACGGGCCGCATCGTGGTTGACTTTCTAAAGCGCAAGTTTCCGGCCTATGTGGATACCGGGCTGAACCTGGTGGATGTCGCCGATTGCGCCGAAGGACATTTGCTTGCCATGGAAAAAGCGGTGCCGGGTGAGCGCTATATTCTCGGCGGGGAAAACCTGACGTTGAAGCAGATCCTCGATAAGTTGGCGGCGATTACAGGTCTGCCTTCGCCAAAGGTCAAGTTGCCTTACGCGGTGGCCTATGCGACGGGCGTGGTGGACACGCTGTTCAGCGGTAGCATCATGAGACGCGAACCGCGGGTCACGCTGGATTCCGTCCGCATGGGACGCAAGAAGATGTTCATCACCAGCGCCAAGGCGGAGCGCGAGCTGGGGTGGAATCCAGGACCGGTTGACGGCGCTTTGCGACGGGCAGTGGAGTGGTTCCAGGCAAACGGCTATGCTCGGTAAGCCCATCGCGATTGTGGTAGCGATGCGGGTGGAACTGGCTCCGCTGTTGGGGAAGACAGGCTCACACAACGTCGACGGCGTTGAGTTGTTCGAGTTGCAGCAGGCGATGGTTGCGGTTGGCGGTATCGGTGAAAAGCGCGCCCGTCACGCTGCCGAGGTGGTGATCGAGCACGCGCAGCCGAAGCTGCTGGTTTCGGCGGGCATGGCGGGCGCAATCTCGCCGCAGCTAAAGGTCGGCGATGTTGGCCGGATTCGCGAGGTGGTGGATGTCGCAACCGGCGACCGCTACCCTACGCGTGGAGGCGAGTGGGTGCTGGCGACCTCGCCAAGACATAAGCGATGTCGCAGAGAAACGGGCGCTTGCTGACGAAATACGGAGCGGACGTGGTGGACATGGAAGGCGCGGCGGTAGCGCAAGTCGCCAAAGAGCGAGGGCTGGAGTTCGCGGCGGTGAAGGCGATTTCCGATGACGCTTCCTTTCCGATGCCGCCCCTCATGCGATTTATTGATGAGAATGGGAAATTCGACACGCGGCAGTTCCTGGTCTATATAGCGCTTCACCCGAAGTGGTGGGCGACGCTGGGCAAGATGAGGAAAAACAGTAAGGCTGCCTCTGCGAACCTGTGCCGGGCATTGGAACATCTAATTGAAGACAGTAGTCAGCAGCCAGTACTCAGTAGCCAATCACATGTCGAGCGCCACCCAACTCGGTAATGCCGTCGGCCAGCAACCCCTGCCCGCAACCATGCAGGCGGCGGTTTATCGCGGCGTCAACGACGTCCGCCTGGAGACGGTCCCGGTTCCAAGGATCGGCCCGGGAGAAATCCTGGTTCGAGTCCACACTTGTGGCATCTGCGGCACCGATCTCAAAAAGATCGCGACCGGTTCCCATTCCGCCCCGCGCATCTTTGGCCATGAGACGACGGGCGTGGTTGCTGCCGTCGGCGAAGATGTTACCGGCTACGAACTGGGCGACCGTGTGATGGTGTTTCATCACATCCCCTGCGGGGAATGCTACTACTGCCAGCATAAGGTGTTCGCCCAATGTCCGACCTACAAGAAGGTCGGGGCCACCGCGGGCTACGAGCCCAGCGGAGGCGGTTTTGCCGAGTATGTTCGGGTGATGGAATGGATCGTTGGCAAAGGAGTCATTCGTATTCCGGATGGCGTTTCGTTCGAGCGGGCCTCTTTCATCGAACCCATAAACACCTGCATGAAAGGCATTGAAACGCTGAGACTTACGCCCGGAGAATCCGTACTCGTGATCGGCCAGGGACCGATTGGCATCATGCTGGCTGTGCTGGCGCGCCGACGCGGAGCGCGGGTAATAACTTCCGATTTGTTTCCGCAGAGGCATACAATAGCTCAGACGTTCGGCCTGAACGAAAACATCGACGCTTCCGCCTCCGAAACCGTAAGGGCCGCCAAAGAGCTGACGGAGAGCCGGGGAGCGGATGCAGTCATACTTGCGGTAGCTGGCAACGCATTAATTCGCACAGCCATGGACGCGACGCGTCCGGGGGGCCGGGTATTGCTATTTGCGCAAACGCAGCACGGAGAGGCAACCATCGATCCGGCAGCGGTTTGCGTCGATGAAAAGAGTCTTTTGGGGTCCTACAGTGCTTCTGTCGACATGCAGGAAGAGTCAGCGCGCTTTGTGTTCAGTGGTGAAATGGAATTAGAGCGGCTCATCAGTCACCGCTTTCCGCTGGCCGGGTCCGTTGAAGCGCTGGATTTGGCTGCCCATCCCAAAGCGGACTCCATGAAGGTAGTCATCCAGCCGGGCAGCTTATGGAAGGGCCAATAAGTGACCAAACACATGACAGCGGCGGTCCTCTATGGCAAAGAGGACGTCAAAATCGAGCAGGTGCCGATTCCCACGCTGGGTGAAGGGGAAGTGCTGGTCAAGGTGCAAGTAGCACTGACCTGTGGCACCGATCTCAAGGTCTATCAGCGCGGCTATCACGCCCGCATGATTGTGCCTCCGGCCTTGTTTGGACATGAGTTAGCCGGCGTCGTCGAAGAGGTTGGGCCCAATGTTAAGGGTTTCCGCAAAGGCATGCGGGTGGTGGCGCTGAATTCCGCCCCCTGTGGTACCTGCTTCTATTGTTCGAAGCACCAGGAGAACCTCTGTTCGGACCTGCTGTTTAACAACGGCGCTTACGCCGAGTACATTCGCATTCCCCGTCGCATCGTGGAAACCAACATGCTGGCCATCCCCAAGCACGTCAGCTTCGAAGAGGCCGCCATGGTTGAGCCGTTGGCCTGCGTGTTGCGCGGCTTGCATGAAACCAAACTGGAGATTGGAGACTCGGTCGCCGTCATCGGCGCCGGCCCAATTGGCCTGATGTTTGTGCAGGTGGCGAAACTGGCCGGTTGCAATGTGATCTCCGTGGTCAAGCGTGAAGCGCAAGTGAGTGCGGCTCGCCGTCTGGGAGCCAACAGCACTGTCCTGATCGAATCCGTGGACGATCCGGTGAAGGCGGTGCGCAAGCTTACAACTGAGGGCCGCGGTTGCGACGTGGTCATCGAAGCGGTAGGACGCCCGCAAGCCTGGGAGTGGACCATCGACATGGTGCGCAAAGGCGGCACGGTCAACTTCTTCGGAGGTTGCGCCAGCGGGACCACGGTCGCACTGGATACGCAGCGCCTGCACTATAACGAGCTGACGCTGAAGGCCACCTTCCATCACACACCCGAGACGGTGCGCAAAGCGTTCTCCCTGATCTGCGAGAACAAGATCAAGGGTACCGACTACATCACCGGCGAAGCGCCTCTTTCGCGCTTGCAGCAGGTATTGCGGCACATGCTGAATCGCAACGGCGACATCAAGACGGCCATCATTCCGGGAACGTAAGCCAGTTGCCCTAGCCGGCGCCTGTTAGGAAGGCGCACCTGACTGCCGGACGGGTATGCTGGTACGCACTCTGGCAGAACGATTGCGAGGTTGCCATCAGGTTTCTGCTGAAGAACTTGTTGTACCGCTTATCATGATCTAAAGAACGGGATTCACGGAATCGGCTCGATGAGGATGTAGCCTCCCCAACCGTTCAGCATGGGCAATCTGTCGAAATGACGAGAGGTCCTCGGACTTGTGTCCCAGAAACAGATGGCCGGGCGCCTCAGGAAGCAGTCGCGGATCGCCGTAACTGGGACGCAGTTTGTAATACTAGGTGCCAGTTCTCGCTGCTCGGCCAGATACCTCCGATTCGGTGATCCAAAGTAACGAGGGCATTTGGTATGTTAACGAGTTCGCAATCCAGTGGGCTAAGCAAGTAAACACGATAAGGCTGAGAGGGATAAGGGATATGCGCCACTTGGGATTCCAGGTACGGCATCGGGCTTCAAACGTTCTCGTCCATGGAGCCAGTGCTCGCACTAGTTCCTTCGCATAGAACGCACTCGTGCCCCCATATCAATCGAATCTCAGTCTAGCTTATCTGCCCGAGTGTGCAGTTACAAAGGCTTCTACGCCAGGCTGGGTGCCCCGTTCTAGCCTTGATCTTGGCTAGGGCAGGACAGTACCCGGTACAATCTTCCTGATGTCCTCTGTTCCCACTCGATAATCGCGTGGCGTCCTGCGCAACCCGATCCCACGGCTGCGGCAGGCTGGCGGTCGCTGCCTCCCGAGTACGCCATTCCCGAGCGCGCGCCTTCATTGCAGGAAGCACAACAATACTGTTCGCGGCTGGCGCACTCGCATTACGAGAATTTCTCCGTCGTAACCTGGTTCCTGCCCAAACATCTGCATCAGCATTTCTACAACGTCTATGCCTACTGCCGGATCTCGGACGATCTGGGCGATGAGGTCGGCGACCCGCAACAGTCGCTGGCGCTGCTCGATCAGTGGGAAGCCGAGCTGGAGCAGTGCTACTCCGGAGAACCCAGGCACCCGGTCTTTGTCGCGCTGCGGCCTACCGTGCGCGAACTTGACATTCCGCAGCATGAATTTTCCGATCTGCTGCGGGCCTTTCGTCAGGACCAGACGACCTCGCGATATCCGGCCTTTGCCGATGTGCTTGGCTACTGCCAATATTCCGCCAATCCCGTCGGGCATCTGGTGCTCTACATCTGCGGCTATCGCGACGCCGAGCGGCAAAAACTTTCTGACTACACCTGCACCGCGCTCCAACTGGCGAATTTCTGGCAGGATGTAGCCGTCGATTACGCCAAAGGGCGAATCTATCTTCCGCTCGAGGATCTTGCGAAGTATGGCGTGACCGATGAGGACATTGCGCAACGTCGAGCGACGCCGGCGTTTCTGGAGATGATGAAGTTCGAAGTCGCCCGCGCCCGCGAATGGTTTCAGATGGGACTGCCGCTGGCGAAGATGGTGGATAAACATCTGGCGCTGGACATCGAATTGTTCAGCCGCGGCGGGCTCGAGATCCTGAATGCTATCGAGCGCCAGGGATACGACGTGTTGACGCGACGGCCCGTCATCTCCAAGCCACGCAAGCTGTGGCTGCTGGCACGCGCAGCCGCGGGAAAGCTGTTGTGAGCAAACACCCGCTACAGTTGCGGGCCGCCTACGGAGTTTGTCGTCACATAGCGCGCTCCGCCGCCAAGAATTTCTACTACGGCTTTCTGGTTCTACCTGCTCCCAAGCGCAATGCGCTGTCGGCCGTGTACGCTTTCATGCGTCACGCCGACGACATTTCTGACGACCCTTCGATCCCGGCGCAGCAACGTCGCGAGAAGTTGGATGAATGGATCAATGCACTGCGCCGCGTGATCGCCGGCGAGCCTACCGATGATCCGGTGTTGTTTGCCCTGGCGGATTCGCAGAAGCTCTACAAAATCCCGATTGAGCTGCTGGAAAAGCTGGTGCACGGCACCACCATGGATATTCCCCAGCAGGGTGTTGCCCCGAAAAGCGCACCGGGCACGGATCCCGGGCAACTCCAGTACGACACTTTCGATCAGCTCTACGATTACTGCTATCACGTAGCGTCGGTCGTCGGCCTGATCTGCATTCGCATCTTTGGCTATCGTGACCCCCGCGCCGAGAAGCTGGCGGAGCAAACCGGGGTCGCGTTTCAGCTCACCAACATCATTCGCGACGTGAAAGAAGATGCCGAGATGGGGCGCGTCTATCTGCCCAGAGAAGATATGGCACGCTTCGAAGTCGAGGCCGGTGCGCTGACGAACGGCACTGCGGCCACCTCCTTGCGCCCAGTGCTTGAATTCGAAGCCGGGCGCGCGCGCGAATTCTATCGTGCCGCCGACGAACTGCTGCCGCTGGTGGACGAAGAGAGCCAGCCGGCCTTGTGGACACTGGTCGAGATCTATCGGCGGTTGCTGCAGAGGATCGCCGACCGCAACTACGACGTCTTCTCGGAGCGCGTTCGCCTGGGCACCGGTGAGAAGCTAGCCGTGCTGGGCAAGGGATTCTGGAAGCGCCTGACATGAGCGCCCAGCCAACCTCGCAGCGTCGATCCGTCGCTATTATTGGCGGCGGCCTTGCAGGTCTTGCCGCAGGAAGCGCACTGGCCGACGCGGGATATCATGTTGAATTGTTCGAGCGGCGTCCCTATCTGGGCGGGCGCGCATCATCCTATGAGCTGCCCGGCACCGCCGAAGTTGTAGACAATTGCCAGCACGTGTTGCTGGGCTGTTGCACCAATCTCATCGAGTTCTATCGCCGGCTCGGGGTGGAACAGCAGATCCGCTGGTACGACGAGATCACGTTCATCCTTCCGGGAGGACGCTCTTCAACGCTGAAGCCGGGAGCGCTGCCGCCGCCCCTGCATGCTGCGCCTTCGTTTCTCGACTCGTCCGTACTCGATCTGAAAGACAAGCTGGCCATCGCACGCGCCATGATGGCTCTTGTCCCCAGTCTTCCTAAGGACAGCGGCGAAAATTTTCTCTCATGGCTCCTGCGTCACGGCCAGACGCACAAAGGCAATCAATCGCTTCTGGACGCCGGTGCTGGTCAGCGCCCTCAACGAAGATCTGGACCGGATGTCGGTGCGCTACGCTGCGCAGGTATTTCGCGAATCTTTCCTGAAGTCTGCTGAAGCGGGGCGTATGGGAGTCCCGTCTGTCCCACTGTCGCAGCTCTACGGGACAGCGGCAGAGTACATCGAATCGCGTGGTGGCAAGGTGCACACGCGGGCTGCCGTGGATTCGGTCCGCGCCGAAGCCGATGGGGTGCGGCTTTGTATCGGTGGCGAGGATGTGCGTGCCGACTACGCGATTCTCGCGATGCCGTTCAACGGAGTCGAAAAGCTGCTTCCGGATGTTCCAGAACTCGCACCGCTGCGGGATCAGGTGCGCAATCTAACGTCGTCTCCGATCACCGGAATACACCTTTGGTTCGACCGCGAGATCACGCCATTGGAACATGCCGTGCTGCTGGAACGCACCATCCAGTGGATGTTCCAAAAGTCGAAGATACTGGCGACCCGGAGGGATTCGGCGCAGAGCGGCAGCTACTTGGAACTGGTGGTGAGCGCTTCGAAAACGCTGGTGGAGAAGTCGCGAGCCGACATTATCGAAATGGCGGTCAGGGAACTGGGCGAATTCTTTCCGGCGGCGCGCGATGCGAAGTTGACGAAGGCGACCGTCATCAAAGAAGTCCATGCTACGTTCTCGCCTGCTCCGGGCAGCGATGCGTTTCGTCCTTCGCACGTTAGCGCATGGCCGAGGCTGTTCCTCGCGGGCGACTGGACGGCGACGGGATGGCCCTCAACCATGGAAGGCGCGGTGCGCAGCGGCTATGGGGCTGCGGAAGCGCTAAGCAGCAGGAAGTTTCTCATACCCGATCTGAAGGCCAAGGGATTGATGCCGCTATTTGGGTAGGGACTTTTCCTCACCACACCTTGCACACCTTGTCCGCGGGCTTCACCATGGGCTGTCCTGCCTTACAGGAAAAGGCCGCTCCGAATTCCGGCATATTCACGACCACGCCGTTGATGCGGTACTTCGCTGGAGAGTGCGGATCGGTAACCGCCCGCGCCCGCAGGTCTTCTGGCCGATCGTTAGCGCATGCCCATTGCGCGAAGCCCACAAAGAAGCGCTGCTCCGGAGTCAAACCGTCGCGGTTGGTTAGTTGCTTGCCCTTGTCCGCGTCCTTCCAGGCGATGTAAGCCAGGATGGTGCCGCCCAGGTCGGCGACATCCTCGCCCTCCGTCAGCTTGGAGTTGATGTGGATGTCGTCCACCACGACGTACTTCGCATACTGGTCCACCACGCAATCTGCGTGCTTGACGAACTGCTCGGCGTCCTGCGTGGTCCACCAATCCTTCAGATTGCCCTTGGCGTCGAACTGACGGCCTTCATCGTCGAAGCCATGGGTCAGCTCGTGCCCGATCGTCGAGCCGGTATTGCCATAGTTGGGGGCATCGTCCAGCTTGGCGTCGTAGAGCGGCGGTTGCAGCACGCCGGCGGGAAAGTTGATGTCGTTCATCTGCGGGTTGAAGTAGGCGTTCACGGTGGGTGGAGACATGCCCCACTCGGTGCGGTCCACAGGCTTGCCCACTTTGTTGAACTCGCGGTGGCTCTCGAATTCTTCAGCGCGCTCGGCGTTGCCATAGAAGTCGTCGCGCACGATCACGACCGAGCTATAGTCGCGCCAGGTGTCGGGATAGCCGATCTTGTTGCGGATGGCATGAAGCTTGTTCAGCGCCTGCTGCCTGGTCTGCGGGCTCATCCAGTCCAATTGCTGGATGCGCACCGCCATGGCATCTTCAATTTCTTTTGTCATGTCAAGCGTTGCCGCCTTCAGCTCGGGCGAAAACGTCTTACGCACATACGCCTGTCCCAGCGCCTCGCCAAGTTGCCGGTCCACAGACTGCACGCAACGCTTCCACCGGGGCTGCAGCTCCTTGGCCCCGCGCAGGTACTGGCGATAGAAGGCGAAATTCTCGTTGACGAAAGCCGAAGAGAGGAATGGCGAGCGCGAATTGGCTACATGAAAGCGCAGATAACTCTTCCAGTCCGCAAGCGAAGTGGAAGTCAATTGCGCATTGATCTCCTTCAGGAATGCCGGCGACTCCACATTCAGAATTTCGAACGGCGGAACCTGGGCGGTGGAGAAGTACACGCTCCAATCGAAGTTAGGCGCCAGCACATTCAACTCGGCCGCCTTCATCTTGTGGGTTACTTTGTAGGGATCGCGCCGGTCCACCCGCGTCAGCGAAGCTTTCGCCAGGCTGGTCTCGATGCGCATTATCGTGTCGGCTTCTTTTTTCGCCGAAGCAGGCGGATCGCCCAGCAGTTCGAAAATCTTCTGCACGTGCTGGAGATAGCGCTCGCGAATTTCTTTCGACTTGGCATCGTCTTTGGTGTAGTAGTCGCGGTCCGGAAGGCCCAATCCCCCTTGCTCCAACCCCACAATCATGGCATCGGAGTTGTCGGGATCCTGCTGCGAGCCGCTGTCGAACAGCAGAGTGTCTCCGGCGAGTTGCAGACCAGCCACTACCGGAGCGAGATCGTGAACACTCTTGACCGCTTGCACCTGGTCGAGTGCGCCCTGCATGGGTTTCGCGCCAAGTTTCTCAACCGCGGACTCGTCCATACAGGCGGCGTAGTAATCGCCAATCTTCTGGGTAACGGCGTCAGGCGCCTGGGCGGTGGATGCCTCTTCGAGAATGCCCCGCAAATAATTGAGATTGTCCTGGTACAACTTCGAATAAACGTCCCAACGGATCTGGTCGGCTGGAATGGGATTGTTCCGCTCCCAGCCGCCGCAGGAGTAATGGTAGAGGTCCACACATGGGTCCACCGAGCGGTCCATCGCGGAAACGTCGAGGCTGGGGATGTAGGGCAAGGTTGGCTCAACTGGAGCTTGGGCCGAACCAGACGCAAGGCCGGGATTCGTAGCGCCCGGAGTGGCCTGCCCTGGGGGTTGTTGAGCGAACGTTGTAGCAGCGACGAAACAGAATGAAAGCAGAAATATCTTGCAACTCACGAATGTCCTCCGACGGAAACTCAAAGGATAGCAGAGGTTTACGCCCGAAACGACAAAGTGTGCTGCTCGGCGCCTTGTCAAAGTGCAAGTCACAATCAATTGCCAAGCATCCGTCAGCTTTTATCGCCCGTTCAACTCTTTTCGGGCAGTGCGGCCATTCCCGCTTTGGGCTCTCGGAAGACCTTCTGCCCACTATTCTTTGGCCGCGGCTTCGCTGGTTTCGGCATCCTGTGAGAAAATCGAATGACCTTTAGGTGCGCGAAGGTCGCGCCCTCAGGTCAAAAAAAACTTGCATTTACGCACAGGTGAATTAACCTGCTTGGTAACAGGGACCTCTTCCGTTGTTCCGCCCAGGGTGTCGTGCCGCACGATGCTGTCAGGCTGCGCCGCAAGAAAGTCGGCCAGTCTCTCGGGAGTGGCGTCCACAAAACCAGCTTTCAGAATAGCTTGAGGAGTTGCATGAAGGGGTTTAAGCCTTTCCCGATTCTCGCCTTGTCACTGTGCTTGTGTGTACTGACCGCATGCAGCACCGGCCATCCACCCAACGGCCCCGGGGCACTTATTATCACGAATAAGTCGTTGCCCGGCGGCGTAGTGCAATCTCCTTACAGTGTCACCATGGGCACCAAAGGAGGACAAGGGCCGTATGCGTGGACGATGGACTCGGGAACCCTTCCTCCGGGTTTGACCCTGACTCCGCAAGGCGTGATCAGCGGCACACCGCCGATTACCGATCTGAATTCCGACGGCACCGCCAAGACCTACGGCTTCGTGTTAAGGGTGACGGATTCACAGATCCCGACCTCGGCCTATGAGACGGGCGGTTTTTCGATCACGATCAACCCGCTTCCGACGATCACCACGACCACGCTGCCTAATGGAACCATCGGCTTGTCTTACAGCGCCCCGTTGACGGTCACTGGGGGACTTGCGCCTTTTACGTGGACTGTAACTACCGGGACTCTACCTGCGGGATTGGCTCTCGGACCGACCACGGGAGTTATCTCTGGGATTCCTACCGGGCCTTCCGGATCCTTCCCGATTACGGTGCAGGTGACTGACGCCGACTCTAACACGACCAGCGCCAACCTCAGCATCACAATTTTGGGCAGACTGCAGGGTACCTTTGCCCTCACGTTTAATGGCTTTGACAATGGGCAACCGTTCTACACAGTGGCCAGCTTTGTCGGCGACGGCAATGGCAACCTTACCGGCGTTCTTGATCAGAACGGTGTGGCGGCGCAGGACATCCTCACCAAAACAGCATTGACTGGCACCTACAGCATTGGCGCCAACGGTCAGGGCACCATGGCCTTGACCTTCGGGGGCAATACCTACAACTACGAATTGGCCCCGTCGCTGGTTGGCGACTTGAGATTCATCCTGTCCGATACGACGCATCCGCAGGTGTACGGCTCCGGCGTCATCAAGGGGCAGACCCTTTCGACTACCGGGATAGCGGCATTGGTCGGGAATTACGCCATGGGCTTCTTTGGGGTCGATAGCGGAGGCAATCGTTCCGCGGGTGCGGGCGCCTTCGCCGCCGATAATGCCGGCAACCTGACGCGCGGAATAGAAGACACTAACGACAACGGGAGCCCGGCCAGCCAGGTGGCCTTCACCGGCGTGTGGGTGCCAGATGCGGACTTCGCCACAACCGGGCGTGGAACCATCACTCTGAATGTCGGGACAAACACTCTCAACTACGCTTTCTATACCGTCAATCCGAAGTCTGAATTGATCGCTGTGCAGACAGATGCAGTCTCCGGCGGCGCCTCCGTGAGCCTGGTCTCGCTGCTTCAGCAATTGGCCGGCTCCCTCAACGGCCACTTCACCAATGGGTCTTTGAATTCTTCCACCGTGATGGAACTCAACGGGAAGGCCTCCGGCGGGCCTGATGTACAGCTTGGGGTGGGCCAGTTCGATGGTCTGGGCCACGTCACCCTCTTTCAGACCGACGAGAACAACGCTGGGACGGTCACCCGGAACATCTTCACGGCTGGTACTTACAATGTCGACCCGAACACAGGGCGTGTTATCGTCACCGGGCTTGGCACCGGGCCTCAGCCGGTGTGGTACCTGGTGAACGCCAACCGCGGTTTTGTGATCGGAACTGACAGCTCGGCCACGGAGGGAATCTTTGAGGCACAACAAGGTGCGCCGTTCGGCCTCCCCTCTTTCCTGATAAGTTACGCGGGAGCAACCGAGCAGCCGGTGTCAGCGAGCGTGACCAACGAAGCTGACTTCACCAACATCCCGGCACCGGGCGGGATCCTCGTCGTGAACTACTTCACCAGTGGGCCAAGCGGGCCGCAGACGAATCAGAATGTGGCGTTTCCCTACGTGCTCGATAACAACAATGGCGACACTACAGGAGCATTCTTCCTGCAGCCGCCGAACGGTAGTCCAGCTCCCTCGAACATCTGTAATTGCGACGAGATCGTCTACCTGGTTAGTGCCGCCGCGACAGGGGGTATGGGACCGGTGGACCGGACGAACAATAAGTGGGTATCAATCAATCTCGCCACTCCCGCAACCGGCGTAGCCGATCCGAATCCGCGGTTGACGGTTGTGCAGAGTACTACTGGTTCTCAATAAACAAGCGACCGGCCGGCGCTGCAAGGCGCCGGCATTTTCTTGCGTGTGTAGTTGCAACTTGAGTCCAAGGTCTCACGTGAAGGTAGTTCACCTCCGCTTGCTAGAAAATCTTTTCTCTACTTTCCCGTTTTGGCACTAGCCCAAGGTCGCAATGCGCGTGGCGAATTCGCCTGCCAGTCGCACCGCTTGGCGATGGCGGAGTAGTTTTGTCGCGTTTAGTTGAGATTCGCGAGTAGCGTCTGGTTCCAGACAGTAGCGGTTTACATAGCCTAATGCTGGGGTTTCATGTATCATGATATTGCGTATGTACGAGCGGCGCGTCTAGCAGCCATCCTCCTCTCAGTTGAGCGATTCCTGCCTGCAACCTTCCGATCCTTCAGCGCAACATCAACAACAAGGATATACAAAGAAACAAATGGAACAAGGAACAGTTAAGTGGTTTAACGATGCCAAGGGTTTTGGTTTTATTTCACGTCAGAATGGCGAAGATGTTTTCGTCCACTTCTCGGCCATCCAGTCGAACGGTTTCCGTTCGCTGCAAGAAGGTCAGGCGGTGAGCTTCGACGTGAAGCGTGGTGCTAAGGGTTGGCAGGCTGAAAACGTTCAGGTCCTGTAAACGAAACGACGACAGGGGGGCGGCAGATGCTGCCCTTCTGTTTTTGACGCGGCTAGAAGTCAGTATTTGGTCGTGAACACCCCCAACCGTCGTCCGCCCGCGCGATCGATGTTCGGTCCAGCAAGCGGCACACAAAAAGTGAGGATTTAATGAAGAACATCTACGTGGGGAATTTAACCTTCGATGCCACTGAAGACCAGGTGCGCGGGTTGTTCGAAGCTTATGGCCCAGTCGATAAGGTAAGCATCGTTACGGACCGCGATACAGGGCAGCCGCGTGGCTTCGCCTTCGTCGAAATGGCCGATGATGACTCAGCCGGCAAGGCGATGGAAGCGCTGAATGGCACCAATCTGGGAGGCCGCAATCTGACCGTCAACGAAGCACGTCCCAAGACCGATCGCCCTCGCGGCGGTGGTGGAGGTCGTGGTGGCTTTGGTGGCGGCGGCGGACGCGGCGGCGGCGGTGGTGGCCGGGGTCGCTCGGGCGGCGGCGGTGGCGGCGGCGGCTGGGGACGTTAGAGGCCAGTTTGTCTGCCTGCTGATTGACTGACGCTAGAACTGTTTAAATTTCACAATCGTGCCGGAGCTTGCCCTATTCGGGGTGGCTTCGGCATTGTTTTTAGCAGTGTCCATCTTCGAACCATCCTTTTCTGTTTGTCATCCCGAGCAAGCCGCCAACTGCGTTCCTCTGCTACCCTGTAGCGGCACTCCCGGGTCTGGTGAATGAACGACGCGGCTGCCATCACGATTGAATTCAACAATGTGGAGTTTAGTGTTGCCGGTGGCAAAGTTCTCCTCTCGGGGGTGAGCTTTTCCGTGCGCCGGGGTGAGACCTTGATGCTGCTCGGTCGCAGCGGGTCGGGCAAAACCACTTGTCTGAAGATGATTAACCGCTTGCTGGCGCCGACGCGCGGGGAAGTTCGCGTGAACGGAATTCCGGTCGAACAATGGGACGCGATTAAGCTGCGACGAAGCATCGGCTATGCCATCCAGGAGGTCGGCCTATTTCCGCATTACACCGTGCGGAAAAACGTGGCTTTGGTGCCGAAACTGGAGGGGTGGGACCGCCAAAAGATCGACGTGCGGGTTACAGAGGTGCTGGACTTGGTGGGCTTGCCGGGCCCCGAATTCGCAGACCGCTATCCCCATCAGCTGTCTGGCGGCCAGCGCCAGCGCGTCGGCCTGGCCCGTTCCCTGGCTGCCGACCCTCCCATCCTTCTGATGGACGAGCCCTTCGGGGCGCTCGATCCCATAACCCGTGCTGAGCTGCAGATGGAGTTCGGAAAACTAACGCAAAAGCTGGGCAAGACCATCGTTTTTGTGACCCACGATGTCGGCGAAGCCTTGTTACTGGGTAACCGAATTGGGTTGATGGAAAACGGCAATCTGCGCGGAATCTACACTCCAGATGAGTTTCTGCGCTCCACCGACCCAGACGTAAAAGCTTACGTCGATGTCTTCCGGGCCGGGCAGCAGATGTTCCGTAAGTGAAAGGGCCCAAGCCAAGCAAAAGGGGAGCAGCCTTCGCCGCTCCCCCTTCGTTTGCTACGCTCTTGGCTTACTCGGATTTCTTGTGCGTTGTCGTGTGGTGCACGGGCGCCGCGCCGGTAGTGAGCGGGTTACCGTTCTTGTCCAGCATTATGCCATCGCTCATGGCCATCATGAACGGATTGGGCGTATAGCTGGAGACCGTCCCCTGGAATGCCATCATTGCAGCGGGTTGCGGCATCAGGCGTGCCGCGATGGGCTTCGCCATAGTCAACGTGATATCGGCCTTCTTGGCTTCAATGTCGTCGTCGCTGCCTGCAAGCTGGACTGTGCTCGCAGTAGCGCTGATGACGGCGGCCTGCAACTTTACGGCTTTGCCCTTGATTGCATTCCACACGGTGTCAGCGGCTTGCTGATTGCCGGAGGAAAGCACCAGTTCCCATTCGGCAAAGCTCATCTGCTTGGGGTCCTTGCTTTTCACCAGGTCGGCCGCCTGCTCGGCGGGAGACGGCGGAGGGGGCGCTGCGGCTACGGTAAAGCCGGCTGGCGGCAGGACGCTCTGTGACGATTGCGCCTGCGTTACCAGGGCGCTCCAGCCATCTTCGGAGCCGTGATAACGGATGTACTTTTTCCGGCCGTAGTCCAGGATCGACGCCTGGCCGGTTCCCTGGGCCAATTGCGAAGCCTTGACGATAAACCAGAAGCCTTCCGGATTCATCGGCTTGGCCTCCAGATCGGCGGTGGCCAAGGGGTAAATGTCCATGATGTTCGGTTGCGACTCTTGCGCTACCGCGTCACGCAGGTCCTTCTGCGCCGTGGCCAGGTCCTTTTGCTGTAATGCCGCAAAGCCAATCGCGCCTTCGAAGATGGCGGCTGTCTCGTTGTGCAGCTTGGTGAAATCAGCATCGCTCATGCCATCCGGCTTGGGCATATTGTTCAGCGCCTGCAATCCCTTCTGGCCATACTGCTGCGCCATCTGCAGGTTCTGTTGCATCTGTGGCCCACCCTGCGAGGCCGCCGCACGATAGTTGTAAGCCAGCAGCGCCAGGGCCCGGATGTTATTGGGATTGACCTGCAGCAGACGGTTGGCCGCGTCGATCGTCTTCTTGGCGTCGTTGGCCTGCTGATATGCCACCATCAGCTGTTCCACTGCATCTTCCTTCATTACGCTATTGGGATAGGTCTGCAGAAACGCTTCCAGCTGTTGCGACTTCAACTGCGGGTTGGTCTGCTGAATGGCGTTCACGTAGGAGTTATATTCAGCCGGATCCTTGATTTCCTTCTTCTGCGTCGGTTGAGCTGGCTGACCGGCTTGCGCGGGCTGTGCCGCCCCCTGAGCTGCCGACTGCTGGACTAGCGCCGCAATAGCGAGCACCAGCAACATAGTGACTAGCGACTTCTTCATTCTCTTGGCTCCTTCGTTCTGGCAACTGATGTTCATCCAGACACGTTCACTTATGCGCAGGGATTTCAGCCCGGCGTATCCTGCCAGGCTGCATGATAACTGTTCGTCCATCCGCATTTCGCCCCTGAACGTCGAATCGAATGCAAATCATGCGGAGACGGGATTATAAGTACCCGCATCGAGTTAAGGCAAGTAACCTACCACTTTACACAATTTCTCGTGTTTCTGAGATGCGGAAAGCCTAATCTGCAGATGTGCGCATTATTACATGGGCCATGTGGTTCGGTGTATATGGTGCGCCCGTCCCGCGGAAGGCGCCTGGCGCCAGGTCGAGGGCATCTCATTAGTTGTCGGGCCGCCAAGGGCTTCCTCGGTGCCTCCGATCGAGTTGGAATGAGTGTTAAGCAGCCTCTTGTTCCGCAGCATGTGCGAGGCTGAAGCAGCATTGCGCCAGGTGCCTGAGACGCTAAAAATCTGTGGGGAGGCAATCTATGCAGCCAAATGAATTCGTTTCGCTGTCGGGGTCTGTCGCCGTCGTGACAGGGGGTGGGCGCGGCATAGGGCAGGCCATTGTGACCAGACTGGCCGCCCTGCACGCCACTGTCATTCTCACTGGCCGGGATGAAGCCCGGGTCCAGCAGGTCGCACGTGATCTGGTGGGACAGGGACACCGGGCAGAAGGCATTGCATGCGATGTCACCGATCTGGCCAGCGTGGAAGCGCTGGGGGAACATCTCCGCAAAACTTACGGGCGGGTCGATATCCTGGTGAACAATGCCGGTATTGGTGGTCCCCCGGGCCTGCTGCATGAGCTTGCCCCCGATGACTGGGACGCCATCTTTCACATCAATCTGCGCGGCCCCTATTACATGATGCGCAGCATCGTGCCGCTGATGATCGCGGCCGGGTCCGGCCACGTTATCAACATCTCCTCGCTGGCGGGGAAGAACCCGCTGCCTCGCGGCGCAGCCTATTCCGCTTCCAAATGGGGACTGAATGGGCTCAGTTATGGAGTGGCGGAAGAGTTGCGCGGCCAGAACATACGGGTCAGCGTAATCTGTCCCGGCTCGGTGGACACCGATTTCAGCCCGCGCCGCGGCGGCAAAGATACTCGAAAAATGCTCAAGCCCGATGATGTCGCACGGGCTGTCGTCATGCTGGTGACCCAGGAGCCGCAGTCGTTCATGAGCGAGATCTTGATCCGCCCCACCCAGAAGCCATAATCGCCGACCATGGTTCCTAACCTGTATTATACTGCTAGGAGGTTAGGAGAGACTATGAACGAAGTGCAACGCATACTCAATCACTACGACGTCGTCATGCAGGGCTCAGCTTGGCATGGCGATGCCATTTGGCAGATTCTCGGTCGCATCTCAGCGGAAAAAGCTGCCTTGCGGCCCATCGGCAACGCTCATAGCATCTGGGAAATCGTCGGGCATATGGCGTACTGGGAGGGAGTGGCTGCGAAACGCCTTGGCGGCTTGCGCGCCGGTCTCGAGGAAGAAGGCAACTTTCCCCCAGCGCCGCCTGAAGCAAGCGAGGCCGACTGGCAGAAGACACTCGACCAGTTCCGTGCATCCAACCAACAATTCCGCGAGGCGCTGCAAAGACTCAGTCCTGCCCGCCTGGATGAGCTATCGGCGGCCGGCAAGCGGTCCTATTACGATGAGGCGCTCGGGGTGATCGAACACAGCGTGTATCATGCCGGGCAAATCGCCCTGCTGGCCAAGGCCATGGACCACAGCTAAGGCTTGCTACGGAGCCTGCAAGCCCGCATAGGCAGGTTTGTAATTCTGCAAAACGGATGCTACCATCCGGACTCGTGAAGGTTTTCTAGGAGGCAATCATGTCTGATCACGACGGAAGTGGTTTCTTGTGGTTCCTTGCCGGCCTGGGTATCGGCGCGGCAGTAGGAATTCTCTATGCTCCGAAGTCCGGCGAGGAGACGCGCCAGCGGCTGCGTGAGGTGGCGGAAGAGGGTCGCGACTCCGTCAAGGAGCGGGCGCGCCAGGCGCGTGAACAAGCAGGAGGCTGGGCTGACAAGGGACGAGACTACCTGAGCCAGCAGAAAGAGCAGATTCGCTCTGCCTACGAAGCTGGCCGGCAGGCTTACCGTGAAGCTACCAGCGAGGATGTCGAGGGTACCAAGCCCAGCGTCCCGTAGGATGGGTTATCGTCACCCGCTAGCGCTCAAGTAAGAAAATGCATATGTCTGACAATCTGACCCTTTTTGTCGCCGTTACTGCAGCCGCCGTAATTCTGCAGATGCTCATTCTCCTCGTCATGTGCGTGGTGATAGTGAAACTCAGCAAGAAACTACAGGCGGTCACCGACGAGACCCAGTCGCACCTGATTCCGGTTCTCGACAACGCCAAGGTGATGCAGCAGGAAGTGAAGTCCTTCCTGGAGACTTCGCGTCCCAAAATCGACACTATCCTGGATAATCTGGCGCACGTGACCACGACTACGCGCACCGAGGTCGAGAGGGTTGACGCGACTGTGCATGACCTTCTGGATCGGCTGCGCCTGCAGGTAATCCGCGTCGATGAGATGGTGACCCACACCTTGGATCGCGTGGAAGAAACCTCGGAGAAGGTGCAGCACTCCGTCATGTCGCCGGTGCGTCAGGTTTCGGGGATTGTGCAGGCCATCAGCGTCGGGGTTGGGGCGTTCTTCAACAGTCAGAGGCGCGGCCGCAATGGCGGCCCTTCCGACGAGATGTTCATCTAGCCGGAAACGCGTTGCTGGTTTATTCCAGCAACGCCGCTTCCTTCTCTTCTGCCTCGGCCACCGCTCGAATAGACACGTGCTCGCGGCGCGCCAGCAGCAATCCCATCGGAATGACCGACATAAAGGTTATGGCCCAGATCAGGATGCCGCAACTTACAGCGAGCTCCTTCTCGATGCCGAACCCCGAGCTGAGCATGCTGATGGTAGCCAGTTGCGAGCCGCCGCCGACCGCCGGCAATTGCAGCATCGATCCCACCATGCTGGAGCCCATCAGCACTACCTGATGAGGCAAAGTGAGATTGCGAAGAGCTCCAGGATAGGCGTGCGTTACAGCGTAGTAATCAAAAGCAATCAGCACCCACATGAAAAGCGAGAGAGCGCTTAGTTGCAGAGCTGAACTAAGGTCTTGTATCGTCGCCAAACCAGTGCTGAAGGAGCGCACCTTTTCGCGCAGGTGGTGGGCAAACTTTGGCGCGAAGCCGGCGAACAGATCGTGCAGAAACTGGCCCACCCGATCGCCCCGGCGGCGCACCACAAACGCCCCTACGCACAACACGCCCACCAGCACGATCAGTGCGAACGCGGCTTCGCGCAAGCCGTGATAGAAGGGAAGCGCCCGCAGATCGGGGGACAGGAAGCTGAGCGCCAGAAGGACGGCGAAGGCGCCCATATCGAAAATGCGTTCCACCCCCCAAACCGCAACCTGTGAGGTGAAGGTGAGGCGCTCTTTTTTTGCAATGATGTAGGGTCGAATCATTTCGCCGGCGCGGCCCAGCAGCGCCAGGGCAGCAAAGCCGACGAACTGCGGCGCCAGCAGACGGGCCGTTGTCGTCTTGCGAACCGGCTTCAGGAAGATGCGCCAGCGGACTGCGCGCAGGACATAGGCCAGGTAGGTCAGCACCAGGCCGTAGAAAGCGTAGAGCCAGTCAATGTGTTCGGTGCGGATCCAGAAGGTATGCCAATCGAACGTTTTCCAGGCGCGAATCTGCAGGTAAATCAGAAGGCACAGCGCGATCAGGACAATGCCGAGAATAAGCGTATTTTTTTTATTCATGGAAGAAAGTCAACGCCGACCGGCATCTGCTGCTCTTTGTGGGTTGGGACGGAGATCTGCGGCTCAGGTCCAATCGTCAAGGTATATGACAGCAAGAGTGGGGTCAAACGGCCGGCTATTCGCTGCCCGTTGCCGGACCGGTCGCGCTCTGCGCAATCTCTGGCTTCGCCGCAGTTGCGTTTCGCACCGGTGGCTTCGGCTGATGTTTGCGCTCGGCCAGCTTCTTGCGGTTGTAATCGTTGATGACCCGCGCCACATAGGCATGTGTCTCGCGGTATGGCGGCACGCCTTTGTACTGCTGTACTCGCTGCGGACCAGCGTTGTACGCCGCCAGCGCTTTAACCATGTCGTTGTTGTAAAGCAGCAGCAGCTCTCGGAGGTAGCGCACTCCACCATCAACATTCTGCGCCGGGTCGAAGGTGTTCTTCACTCCCAGCTTGCTTGCTGTGCCAGGCATGAGCTGCATCAACCCCTGCGCGCCTTTGGGTGAAATTGCGTGCGCATTGTTACCGCTTTCGGCCCTGATGACGCTGGCGATGAAGTCGGCATCCACTTCGCTGCGGGTGCTGGCCTCGCTCACGATGGTCCGTAAGTCCACCGACGTCTGTGCCTGTGACGCGACGGGTTGCGGTTCTTGCGGCGCCGCCTCAAAGTTCTCAATCTGGGCCGTGGGCACGTCCACATATCCACTGGCCGGCTCGGCACTCATGTACAGGCGGGTGACGTCGCCGACCACCTCATGATGCTCATGGCGAATGCTGAAACCGTTATGCAAGTTGGCAATTTCAGCAGCGTGCATTGGCGACACCACCAGCAAGGCCAGGAAACCGAATTGTAAGACCTTACGCATTCACACTCGCGGTATTCGCGTCCAGTACCTGTTCGATGGCCGCAGCCACCCCGCTCTGGTCGTTATGCAAAGTAATGGTCCAGCCGTTCTGCTTCAAATCATCCGATGCATTACCCATGATGACCGGATGGCCGGAGAAGGTCAACATCTCAATGTCATTGTAATTATCGCCGATGGCCATCACCTCAGAGCGATCGATGCCGCGATAGTTTGCCCAGCGCTGCAGCGCGTGCCCTTTGGAGCAGCCGGCATTGAGGATGTCAACGATGCACAAGTTGCGGTGATCGTATTGCGTGCGCAGCATGGTGAAATCACCGGTGAAATCGCAGGAAAGCAGCTTCTGCTGCGCCTGCTGCATCAGCTCCACCGGGCCGCAGAACATGGCCTGGATAGGATCTTCCGTCAACGCTTGTGCAATAGGGCTGACATATTCGATAAACGGCGCGTTCTTCTCCATCCAGCGCTGGATGACGCCGTACAAACGCTCGCGATTTTCGCACACGATTGCCCCCATACCTTCCCGATCGAAGGTGAGCACGGTGTGGTTGCGATACTCCGCCATGTGACGGCAGAGCTTAATGGCCGTTTCCCTGGGCAACAGGTCCTGGTGAAAGAGCTCTCCGCGCGTGGAGCGTGTGACCGCACCATTCGAGCTCATCAGCCACAGGTCGAAGCCCAGCGACTCCGCGATGGGCAAGGCGAATCTGTGCCTGCGCCCGGTACCCAGCACAATCTCAATGCCGGCTTCATGGGCCCGTCGCAGCGCTTTCAGATTAGCTTCAGTGATCTGGACATTCGAGTCCAGCAGGGTGCCATCAAGGTCGATGGCAATGAGGCGTATGGAGCGGGGCACAGAATAATTCTAACAGGAGGAAAGGCTGGCGTTTAGCACTTGGCATTTAGCACTTAGCATTTGGTAAGGGCAGCCACGTGCCAAGTGCCAAACGCGAACTGGCGGGCGCTGAATCCTGACAACTGACTACTGGCTACTGGCTACTGACTACTGATTGACGTAAAGTAAGAGGGCGATGGAACTGCGCAAGGACCCCATCACGCGCTCGTGGGTCATTTGCGGCGACGAGCCCGACGCCGGCTCTTCGCCCGACTCCTTCTGCCCCTTCTGCCCAGAGTCCGGCCTGCCCCTCCAGGTTATAGCCTCGTCACCCACCGTTGATGGCACTCCCTGGTCGGCTCGCGCTGTGGTCCATCCCCATCCCCTGTACGGAATCGACGGCGAGCCGTTGCGCACGGGCAACGGTTTGTACGACAAGATGCGTCCGGTCGGGGCCCACGAAGTGATTGTCGAAAATGTCCGCCACGACCGGCACTTGTGGAACGCCGATGACCGCGAGATCGAGGAATACCTGGCGCTCTGCGCCCAGCGTATTCAGGACCTGAAGGGCGATGTCCGCTTCAAGTACGTTAGCATCTTCAAGAATTTCGGTACCCACTCGGGGCAGGAGTTTGACCATCCTACCTCAGAGGTCGTGGCCACCACGTTTGTTCCGCGGCGGGTTCTGTACGAGTTGCGCGCGGCGCGGCAGCATTATCAAGTGAAGGAGCGCTGCGTCTTTTGCGACATTCTGCGGCAGGAGCAGGAACAGAAGGTGCGCGTCATCGAGGTCCGCGGCGACTACATCGCCTGCTGTCCTTACGCGCCCCGTGTGCCCTACGAAACCTGGGTCGCTCCCCACACCCACGAGGCCTACTTCGAGCGCATGGCGCTGAAGTCTGGAGCCATACGCGACCTGGCGGCCCTGTTGCGGCGGACCCTTTACCGGATACGCACCATCGCCGATGGCTTCCACATGGTGCTGCATACTTCGCCCAATACCATGCACCGCTCGGAGACGCTCGGTTTTTGGAAGACGATCGAGGACGACTACCACTGGCACATCGAGATTCTGCCCATCCTCGCCGCCAAAGCAAAGTCGTACACCTTCAAAGAGGTGTATTACTCGCCCGTCAGCTCGGAGACGGCGGCAGCCATTTTGCGCGAGCGGCCGACGGAACGGTAGCTGGCAGCGGCTACAATATCCCTCGGCAGCATTCTCCATATGACCATTCGCCGCCTCAAGACGTATACCGGACAGACCGGCTACGTTTACCAGTACTACTTCGTCGGCAAGCGGCCCGCGATCGACGGCGACCCTGAAGCTCCCTCGACCGAATTCGTCTTCGACGTGACCTCGGACCGCAAGACAATTTTCGCGGTCAGTGTCTTTCTGCGTCCAGAGGCGCTCTCCGCCTGGGCCGCAAGCCGGGGCCGCACCCTCAGCGAGTCGGAACAATACGCTGCGGTGAAGCTGCGCCTGATGCAGGCCTTCGACGAGATTCCCGACATGCTTAACCATGGACGCCGCTTGCGCCTTGAAGTTCACGAATTGCCTGTATTGCTGAACTCCATCGGAGTGGAATAGCGCTACAATCGTTGCAGCTAACGCCTTCTGGTGGCCCGCGTCCAATCGAGCAGAAGATGGACGAGCGAAGCCCTTAGCGGGAAGGCGCGGGTTTTCGACAGTGGGGACTTCCTGATGTTCACGCAGATACAGTCGTACGGACGCTCGCGATGGAATCGTGCTCTGCTGGCTTCCTTCGCCGTCCATTGTGGGCTGTTATTTCTGCTTGTCCATCACGCCGGTCCAATGTTTGTGACTCCTTCTGAAGTCGACCTCGGAATCAAGGGATCTTCCGGATCGATGTCCATTGTTTACCTTGCGCCGGTGGGACCCGAGAAGACGCAGTCAGCGCCGGAGGAGCAGCGGCCTGTTCTTCGTGCTGCGCTGGCGCCTAAGCCAACACCGAAGCCGCCCAAGCCTGATACGAACACTCGGCGATCGGACCAACCCACGCGAGAGAATGCGCCCCAGCAGACTGCGCGCGGCGGCTCCCCTTACGGGCGCCTGCCAGGCTCGCCGATTACGGGGGATGAAGTGGTGCCCGCGCTGCCGGAAGTCTTTCCCGATCCTCCGGTCTCGCGCTCGGATATACCTGCAGGCGTGCAAGGCGATGTGATCGTCGAGGTCACGATTGACGCGGAAGGAAACGTGGTCCAAACCAAGCTGCTGCAAGGCATCGGATACGGCATTGAGCAGAAAGTGTTGTCGGTGCTGCCGCGTTGGCACTTCCGGCCGGCCTCGAAGGACGGGGTTACCATCGCCTCGCAGCACATCGTGTACTTCCACTATCCCAGCTAGGGAAAGCCTTTCTGCCACATGTGGTGGCCGACACTTTTGTGACACAAATCACAGGCGGACGTGATAACTACACTCCTTCCTGCAGGCCACCCCGCTATACTTAATCTAGAAGAAACAATCGAGCTGAAGCGTTACATTCGTGGGGTTTATGCCGTTAATCTGGCTTCGAGTCGCGGTCGTTTGCTATGGCGTGGGGCTGCTCTATTCGCTCCTTCTGCTCAGCAAGCAGGGCAATGTTCTGGCCAAGATAGTGGAACCGGCCGTCGGGCTCGGGCTTATCTTCCACTTCGTTTCGCTCGTCGAATCCACCGTCCAGATCGGTCACCTTTCGCTGGCTTCGATCCACTACTCTGAATCCATCCTGGCATTCCTGGCGATGGTGGTATTCTTCGTGTTCTTCGTAGGCTATCGCACAACTTCGCCCGGTATTGTCATCTTTCCCATCGTTTTCTTTCTGACGTTCGCCTCTGCTATCGGGCAGAAGCCGGTCACGTTGACCTCGCCCCTGCTGCGCAGTGGCTGGATCTTCGTGCATGTGGTGCTTATCTTCACCGGCTACGCAGGGCTGTTCCTGAGCTTTGGCGCCAGCCTGCTTTATCTGGTGCAAGAGCGGGCGTTGAAGTCCAAGCGCTCTAGTCCCTTGCTTACCTGGCTACCTCCGTTACAGACCATTGACGAAATCGGCTATCGTTCGCTGCTCTTCGGTTTCCCGTTTATGACGCTGGGACTCATAGCGGGATCGGTGCTGGCCATCGATAAGTATGGCCCGCTGTTTTTCTACGATCCGAAGATCCTGTTGTCGTTCATCATGTGGGCGGTGTACATGCTGCTGCTGTACACCCGCTGGAACTCAGGATGGCGTGGCCGCCGCGCGGCATTTCTGGCGACCTTTGCCTTCATCATCGCCTTAGGCGCATGGGCGGCTAACAGCTTCAGCCGCACCCACAGGTTTCTTTCATGAACTTCGTCGTCATCGGCGTGAATCACCAGACCGCACCGGTCGAAGTGCGCGAGCAGTTCGCCATCTCCGAGGCGCGGCTGCCGGAAGCGGTCAAGTGCCTGGCGACCTATCCCGGTATCGAGGAGGGGATGATCGTCTCCACCTGCAACCGGGTGGAGATGTTGGCGCGCACCACTAATGGTTCCGCCGATCTCGAAGGTTGCTTGCGCCAGTTGTATGGCTTCGACATCGAGCCTTACCGCAAGTATTTGTATGAATATCGAGCACGGGACGCGGTGCGTCATATCTTTCGCGTGGCCTCCAGCCTGGACTCCATGATCGTGGGCGAGCCCCAAATTCTGGGACAGGTCAAGGAAGCGTATGCTACAGCGCGCGCGGTTGGCGCGGTCAACTCGCAGCTCGACGCCTTGCTGACCCGTTCCTTCGCCGTCGCCAAGCGCGTGAGGAACGAAACCGCCGTTGCCACCTCAGCGGTATCAATCGCGTCGGTGGCAGTGGACCTGGCGAAGAAGATTTTTGGCAACTTGCAAGGCAAGAGCGTTTACCTGGTAGGCGCGGGCAAGATGTGCGAACTGGCGGCGCGCCATTTGCTGGCGCATGGCGCCAAGCAGATTTACGTTGCCAACCGCACTTTCGAACGCGCTGCGGCGCTGGCGAAAAAGTTTAACGGCCAGGCGATCCCATTCGAAAAACTGTATGAGACCGTGCCCAATGCCGACATCGTTATCAGCTCCACGGGCGCGCCGCACGCCATCTTCCGCAAAGAGCACGGCGAAAAATTTCTCAGCTTGCGGCGCAACCGTCCCATGTTCTTCATCGACATCGCGGTCCCGCGCGATATCGATCCCGAACTGAACAAGCTGGACGGCATCTTCGTGTACGACATCGATGACCTGCAGCAGGTGGTTTCATCGCACATCGCCGATCGCAGGACCGAAGCCGACCGCGCCGAAGCTATCGTGCAGCTTGAGGTCGACAAGTTCGAATCGCGTCTGCACACGCTCGATGTCGTTCCCACCATCGTTTCGCTGCAGGAGCACCTGGAAACAGTCCGGCAGGCGGAAATTGACCGCGTACGCGGCCGCCTGGGCACGCTCTCGCCGGAGCAGGAAATGGCGGTGGAGGCGCTGTCGCGAGGCATCATCAACAAAATCATGCATACGCCTATTACCACTCTCAAGAGTGCGGCCCGTGAATCGTCGGAAGTCACGACCGTCGTCGATCTGGTGCGCAAGCTCTTCGGCTTGCGCGAACCGCAAAAAGCCGCCGCCGCCGATGCCACCACAGTAAGCACCGGAAAACCGGGAGAGCGAAACTGATGGCGCGCCTCAGGATTGGTTCTCGCGGATCACAACTCGCTCTCTGGCAGGCCAACCACATCTCGGCCCTGCTGCGTGAGCGCGGCCATGAGGTCGAGCTCGAGATCATCAAGACCACCGGCGATAAAATTATCGACGTTGCTCTGGCCCAGGTCGGGACCAAAGGTATGTTCACCAAGGAGATCGAAGAAGCCCTCGCCGAAGGCCGGGTCGATGTCGCGGTGCACAGCCTTAAGGACCTGCCTACGCGGCTGCCCGAGGGCTTCGAGCTAGTCGCCATTACGCAACGGGTCAACCCGCGCGACGTGTTCCTCTCCGTCAAGTACGACAGCGTTAAAGCGTTGCCACAGGGAGCACGCGTGGGCACCAGCAGCCTGCGCCGCCAGGCGCAGTTGAAGGCCTCGCGGCCCGACCTGGTGATCCATCCGTTGCGGGGCAATGTTGACACGCGTATGCGCAAGCTGGAGGAAGGCGAATACGACGCCATCATTCTGGCTGCCGCCGGACTTACACGGCTCGGCAAAACCGAGCTGGTGAAGGAAGTCCTGTCGGAGGAGTTCATGTGTCCAGCGGCGGGACAAGGGGCGCTTGGCATCGAGATCCGCGAAGGCGATGTGGAGATGCGCAAACATCTCGCCTTCCTCGATGACTCTGCGGCCCACGCCGCGACCACCTGTGAGCGCGCCTTGCTGAACAAGTTGGGCGGCGGTTGCCAGGTCCCGATTGGCGCCTTCGCTGAGATGAAAGATGGCAGGTTGCAGCTGACCGCGATTGTTGCGCGTCCGGACGGCACAGAGGTTCTGCGCGAGCAGCAGAGCGGCAGCGACCCGGTTGAACTTGGTGAGAAAGTTGGCGACATCCTGCTGCACCGAGGCGCCACCAGGATTCTCGAAGAGGTGTATGGCGCGACGGCAGCGGTTGCACAGCAGCCGTAAAAGCAGTGGATAGTGGTTAGGGGCCAGTGGTTAGTTAGTTGAGAGCAGGACATCCTTGTGAGCCTTGGTTTAGCCGCGTAGCGGCGATATTTGTTTTAGCCGTGGGCGTAAGCCCGCGGTCGAGTGGCAAATGAACCGAGTCCCTTTAGGGACGGCACAGCACCTTGAGTGACCCGACAATATTCAGATAACAGCACAACATCTTCACAATAAAACGCCCGATGACTCAAAGCTTCACTCGGCAACCAAACAAATTCCGGAATGCTGCATCACGCACGAGCGTCTTGCCTCTAGCCGGATGCCGCGTTCTGGTTTCGCGTGCGAAGAAGCAGGCTGGCGCTCTTTCTTCGGCGCTGCGCGAACTGGGCTGCCGTGTCATCGAGATTCCCTTCATCGAGCTTCGTGAGCCCGTCTCCTACCAGCCGTTGGACTCGGCATTGCGGAACCTTGCCGCGTACGATTGGTTAATTCTTACCAGCGTGAATGGAGTTGAGGCGCTGTTCGCTCGTTTGGCCAAGAGGAAGATGGATGCCTCAACTCTTGTGCATCTGAAGATCGCTGCCATCGGTCCTGCGACCAGGAAAGCGATCGAGCAACATGGCCTCCGCGTAGCGGTCACACCGAAGGAATACGTAGCCGAGTCGGTTGTCGCTTCGTTGAAACGCAGGGTGAAAGGGAAGCGGGTGCTGCTGGTGCGAGCCAAGATCGCGCGCGACGTTATCCCACGCGAGTTGCAAAAAGCTGGCGCCGAGGTCGACGTAGTCGAAGCATATGAGACCGTCGCGCCCAAGTCTTCTGCAACGCGGCTGCGCGCCTTGCTAGCCAACGGAACCCGAAGACCGCATGCCATCACCTTCACCAGTTCCTCAACCGTAAAAAACTTCGTAGAGCTGCTGGGATTGCGCAACGCACGTACCGCCTTGGAGAAGTCGGCGCGCCGTCGAGGCGTGCACACGGCATCCATCGGGCCTGTGACCTCGGCCACGCTGCGCGAATTCGGATTGCCCGTGGACATCGAAGCCAGCGAGTACACCATTCCGGGGCTGGTCGCAGCGATCGTGGAAGCGAGCAGCCGGATCCGGAGCACGCAGCGGAAAAGACTTTGAACAATCCTGGAAACGTTCTATGCTGGAACCACTCGATGGACACAGGGTGGGGCTGTGGGGAGCCCAAATCTAAATTCCAGTCTAATCCGCTCCGAGGAAAACACAGTGTCGCTCGCGGGGCTGAATCGCACCGACTCGGTCTCCATGGCTGGTCCTATCGTCCGGTCCAGGATGCCCGAGCTCGACACGATCCGCGGTATAGCCGTTCTTGCCGTGTTCGTGTTTCACGGGTTCGATGGTATTGCCTGGTTGCCAGTGGTGCGTCCCGCCTGGCAACGTGCGATTCTGGGACTGACGTTGCAAGGCTGGGCGGGGGTTAACCTATTTTTCGTCCTGTCGGGCTTCCTCATCACTGGCATCCTGTTGGACAGCCTGCCTAAACCTGGTTACTACTCCCGTTTTTACTCACGTCGTGCCCTGCGTATCCTGCCCGCTTACTACCTCGTGCTGCTGGTCCTTTTTTGCATGGGACGCGCCGGCTTGATCTTCGGTAATGGCCTGGGCGAATTTCTCGCCTTGAGCTTCGTCTATCTCTCGAATGTGGTGACTCTGTTTGGCGTAAACACGTTCTATTGGCCGTTGTGGTCGCTGGCCGTCGAGGAACACTTTTATTTGCTGTGGCCTGCGGCCGTGCGACTGTTGAAGAAACGAGGCTTGGCGATCACTGCCGGGTTGATTTGCCTGATCGAGCCAATGCTGCGGCTTTATGCGCTGCATACGGGAGCCGATCTGTGGTGGGCCGGTCCTCATCGGGGAGGCTCTTACCGCTACACGTGGATGTACGCCGATGGCTTGGCGCTCGGGGCGCTGCTGGCCCTGTTTGCTCGCTCGACATGGGGCACGCGGAGCAATCTCCTTAAGCTTGCAGGCATGGCGGCAGCGGGCACGGCGGGAATGGCCGTGCTGTGCGCGTTCGTTCCGCAGGCGCTCAACTCCTGCCTGCGAGGCACATTGGTCAACTATGGCGCGCTGGCTATCATCGCCACATTTCTGTGGTTGGGCAGCGGAGTTCATAGCAACTGGGTGAACATCCGCGCGCTGGCGTTCTATGGCTACATCAGCTATGGCTTGTACCTGATCCATTACTTGAGTCTGGCAACCTACGATTTTGGCAGTCGTATGTTCGCTCCCGCTTTGTCGGTGGGGCCGGACTTTGGTCGCGCCTGCCTGCGATTTGCGGTTGCGCTGGCGGTTGCGACGGCCATCGCGTACCTGTCGCGCGTAACCTTTGAAGAATTCTTCCTCCGAATGAAAGATAAGTCTGCGAAATTGCGGACAGGCATTCGCTCGGCGGCAGTTGCCTGATTAGTCTCGCATTCTCCCGCCCCTTGACTCACTCGTACACCGAGCACCCACATCCCGGCGAGGGCACGTGTACCTTCAGGAAATCTGACACCTTCTGGTACGCGTTAATCTGGTTCTCCACTCGCGCAAAGCCGTGACCCTCATTCTCGTAAATCTTCAGCTGAACCGAGCCACCACGCTTCTTCACGGCATCAGCCACCTGTCGCGCTTCTTCCGGAGGACAGCGAGGATCGTTGCCGCCGGCCAGCAGCAGCAGCGGGGCCTTGATCCGGTCCACAAAGTTGATGGGTGAGCGATCGTTATAGAGTGCCTTGTTCTTCACCGGATCGCCCATGGTTGCCAGGTCATACTCGCGCAGTAGCGGGTCTTCGTTGGCGATCTCCGTCGCCCAGTTCACGAACGGCACAATGGGCACGCCTGCGGCCCACATGTCCGGGGCCTTGGTAACAGCCATCATGCTCAAGTAGCCGCCGTAGCTGCCGCCCATGACAATCATCTTCTTGGGATCGACGAAGCCACTCTTCTCGATCCACTGCGCCGCGTCGAGCACGTCGTGCAGTTCGCCGCCTCCGGCATCGCCGCGATTGGCCTCGGTGAACTCTTTGCCGTATCCAGTGGATCCGCGATAGTTCGGCGCAATCACCAGATATCCCTGGTTCACGATGTACTGGATGAAGCGGTTGAAGGAGTTGACGGTTTGCGCAGCCGGCCCGCCGTGAATGTAAACGATCGCGGGAAACTTGCCGTTGCGCTGGATGTTGTTCGGCACATAGGCCAACGCCGAGAGCGTCCACTTGCCATCGCGGCTGGGATAGTGCACCAGATAGGGCTCAACCATGTCGTCGCTTTTCAAGCCCGCAATCAGCGAATGCGTGATCTGTTGCGATTGCTTCAACGCAATGTCATACACCCAGAGGTCGGTGGGAGCATCGGCGCCGTTGTGGGTGTACAACACCTTCGATCCATCGCGGCTGTAGGGAAGGGAATTGCCACCCAGCGAGTTCACGCCCTGTTTCAGGCGCAGCGGGTCGGCGCGCCGGCCCGCGATGTCATACAGATAAATGTCGGTGTTGCCGTCAACATTGGCCGTCCAGGTCAGCGATTTGCCGTCGGGCGAAAATGCTCCTGCCTGGAGCCGCCATTTCTCCGCCGTCAGCCAATCAATCTTCCTGCTTGCGATGTCGAGCAAACCGACGTTGTCGTAACCGTTCCCGGCGTTTGAGGTAACAAGGATCGTCTTGCCGTCGGGCGAGACGTCCTGCGCTTCGTAGATGTGCTCTCCCTGATGCTGCGTCAGATTTGTGCTTTGGCCGCTGCTGAGGTCGAGCACAAAAATATTCGAGTCTCTGCCGCCGGCGTGGGCCTGCGTATAAATCAGGAACTTGCCATCGCGCGAAAAAATCGGCTGCCAGTTGCTGAGTTCCTTCGGTGTGTTCTTCGTCAGGTGACGCACATGGCGGGTGGCGACGTCCATCAGGTCAATCTCAAAGGTCGAACCGGTCTTGGGCTTGGTGATGTAGGCGATCTGCCGCCCATCGGATGACCACGCCGGCTCGTCTTCTGCGCTCTCGGGCGAAGTGGTCAGGTTGACCACGTCGCCGGTCTTGGGCGAAACCAGGAAGATGTCCCACTGCTCGTCGCCATCGTGGTCGGAAATGTAGGCGATCCAGGTGCCGTCGGGCGACCACACCGGATGCGTCTGCCGCTGATCGCTGATGGTCAATTGCGTCGGCCATCCGCTGGTAGCCGGAACCAGCCAGATATTGTTGCGCCCGCTGATGTTCGAGACGAATGCGATCTGCTTGCCATCGGGCGACCACGTGGACTCACCGGTGGTGCGGGTCATGTAGAGCTTCTCGATGGAGAACGTCTGCATGTCAGCGACGTTCTTGCTTTCGAGCTTGGTGGGGTCGGTGATGGCGTGCGGCGCGGTGAGCGGCTGCTGGGCGAATGCGGTCAGAGTCATGGCGAGAACGATTGCGAGAATAATGAGTTTCAAGTTTCGAGTTTCCAGTTTCATTGCTGGGTTCTATTGTAGATTGTGTCGCGGGAACCCATGAAGCGCGAAGAGTTCACTAAGCTGGTCGAAGAGGTGCTGGATTCTCTGCCGAAGGAGTTTCGCAGCCGGATCCACAACGTCGCGGTGCTGGTCGAGGACCTGCCCCCAGGCCAGGAACCGCCCGAGCCGGGAAAGCCGAGGAGCTTACGTCTGGGTTTGTTTCACGGTGTGCCCATGACCCACAAAAGTGTTTTCCAGCTGGGGACCGGTCCCGACTACGTCGTGCTCTACCAGAAAAATATTGAGGCGATCTGTCCCAACGAGGCGGCGGTCCGCGAACAAGTTCGACGAACGGTCATCCACGAATTCGGACATTACTTCGGAATGACGGAGGAGCAGTTGAAAGATGTGTAGGGCCGGATAACGTTCACGGCGGGATTTAAGGGTCTTTCGACCACTCGGTTGTTACCGAAAACTAACAAAGACACTCTACGTTGTAGTGGTCGTGGTCGGGTGACTCTTGTTCCACTTCTTCTCGGCCTTCTTTTGCGACTTTTGTTGCTTCTTCATTGCTTTGGCCTGCTGCTTGTTGGCGTTCTTCCAGTTTTTCTCCGAGTTCTTCTGGGCCTGGGTCTGCCCGGAACTGGTTCGCGCATGAGCAACGGTCGGACCAGACAACGCCAGACCGAGAAGGACAAAGAGGACGCCAGCCGTGATTTTTTTCACAAGATCACCTTAAACGGGTTCTGACTGGATTCTACACGCGCGCTCACACTCGGAGAAGGAAAATATAGCGCCGAAGGTGCAGGTACGTTCGTCGGAAATTCTGCTGGGGCTAAAGCCCGGACTTTTTCTGCGCTTCGTTTGGCACGACTCACGTCGTGCCCTGATACAACCCAGAACCATTTATGAGATGGGTTCTAACCACTATCCCCTACCCACTAACCCCTAGCCCCTGCCCTACGCCTTTGCCCCCTTGTGGATCTCCACCGTGCTCCAGGTCTTGTCGGTGGCATGGCAGAGGTCTTCCAGCGGACAATCCACACACTTGGGTTTGCGGGCGATACAGATGGCGCGGCCATGCAGGATGAGCTGATGCGCGAAGATAATCCACTTGTCACGCGGTATCACCTTCATCAGGTCCTGCTCGATCTTGCGCGGGTCGTCGTTCTTCGTCAGCTCCAAACGGCGCGAGATGCGTTGCACGTGCGTGTCCACCACCACGCCGTCGGCGATCTTGTACCACGTGCCCAGCACGACGTTCGCAGTCTTGCGCGCCACTCCGGGCAGTTGCAGCAGTTCGTCCATGGTGCGCGGCACCTCGCCCCCGAATTCGCTGATCAGTTTGCGCGCGGCGCCGACGACTGATTTCGACTTGTTACGGAAAAATCCGGTGGAGCGGATGTCGGGTTCAAGCTCTTCCGGTTCAAGCGCGGCAAACGCCTCCGGCGTCGGGTATTTCTTGAAGATGATTGGGGTCACCATGTTGACGCGCACGTCGGTGCACTGCGCCGAAAGAATGGTCGCCACCAGCAACTCCCAGGCGCTGTTGTGATGCAGCGCGCAGTTCGCCGTGGGATAGCGCTGGTCAAGCCTCCTCAGCAGCTCGCTGATGCGCTTGGGCGCCAGCGGATTGTAGCCCTTGGAGGTGACCCGGGCTTTGCGGGATGATTTCGTGGGTGCCCCACCCAAGCTGGTTTTGCTTGGGTGGGAGATAGCTGCCTTAACTATGCGGGCCTTGGTCTGCCCGTGCACGCCGGCGACTTTGACTTCTTCCTGGCGTCCGCTGCGCGAAGGTCGGCGAGGCATGGTCCCACGTGGCATGGTTGTTCTCCCGTTAACGAGAGGATTATAACGGCAGTCGCGGAAGAGGGGCATTGTCCAGGAACTTGCAAGACGAATCGGCCCGGCAGATTACAATGAGTGAACGTCATCCTTCTTACCGCGGAGTTTAGCAATGTCTTCCAGCAATGCCGGAGTACAGACTGTATCGGCCGAACTGCCGCCGATGCCGCTCACCCTCGAGGGCCTGAGCGTCCTGCATCAGATGTTCCGCTTCCGCTGGCCGGAGTGGCGCAAGCTGGATTCATCGCGCCAGGCGGACATTGCGCGCGAGGCCGCCGCGGTGTTTTCGGCCAGCGAAGAAGCTGGGCAGAGCGCTGTGTACTCCATGCTGGGGCATAAGGGCGATCTGATGATCGTGCACTTCCGCGAGTCGTTCGACCAGCTCAACGCCGCTGAGTTGCAACTGAACCGGACCGCCTTGCAGGATTTCCTCGAGCCCATGCACTCGTACTTGTCGGTCATCGAGCTGGGATTGTACGACTCCAGCGTGAAGCTGTTTCGACAGCTCGCCGATCGCGGCGTGAAGCCGCTCTCCAAGGAGTGGAACGAAGCGGTGGAAGAAACCCTGGAGCGCCAGCGCGAGGCCATGCGGCCGCGTCTCTATCCTAAAATTCCCGATAGCCGCTACTTGTGCTTTTATCCCATGGATCGTAAGCGCGGCGAGGACAAGAATTGGTACATGCTGCCCATTGAGGAGCGCCAGCGGCAAATGGAAGAACACGGCATGGTGGGCCGCCGCTACGCCGGCAAGGTGCAGCAGATCATCACCGGCTCCATCGGTTTCGACGATTGGGAGTGGGGCGTGGACCTGTTTGCTCCCGATCCGCTGGTCTTCAAGAAACTGATTTACGAGATGCGCTTTGACGAAGTCAGCGCGGTGTATGCGCTTTTCGGCCAGTTCTTCCTGGGAGTGCGGCTCCCCGTGCAAAAGCTGGACCATTGGCTCAGCGGGGATTTGCCGCAATAACATAACGAACAACTAGCTTCAAGGTCACCATCATCTCAGGGAAAGGTCTGCACTATACAACATGATTTCTCACATTCTTGAAATAGTCGGGGCGTGGATCGTCAGCGTAATCTCGGCGGGCGGCTACGGGGGCGTAATGCTGCTGATGGCCATCGAGTCGGCCTGCATTCCGCTGCCCTCGGAAATCATCATGCCGTTCTCGGGATACCTGGTGTACACCGGCCGCTTTTCATTGCTCGCGGTGGCAACCTGGGGCGCGATTGGCTGCAACCTGGGTTCGGTGCTGGCCTACGAGATTGGCTACTATGGGGGCCGCCCTCTGGTGGAGCGCTACGGCCGATACATTTTCCTTAGCCAGCATGAGCTCAATATCGCCGACCGCTTCTTCGAGCGGCGAGGCTCGCTGGCCGTGCTGATCGCCCGCCTGCTGCCCGTGATCCGCACTTTTATCGCGCTGCCTGCCGGAGTAGCACGCATGCCGCGCCTAAAGTTCCACATCTACACCTTTGTCGGATCATGGCCCTGGTGCTTCATGCTGGCGTACATCGGCATGAGGCTAGGCGAGCGGTGGGACAAAGATCCACGGCTGAAGATGTGGTTCCACAGGCTCGACGCTGTGATCCTGGCCGTGATCCTCATCGCGGTGGCTTACTTCATCTGGTCACACCTGCAGCATCGCGTGGGCAGAGAAGCAGGCCAAGCGGCGAAATAAAAAAAGCATTCAGCAGTCAGCATTCCACTGTCATCCTGAGCGGAGCGCCCGCTTGGTCTTTCCGACCCGCCTTTGTTGCGGGTCGGGTGGGCGCGCAGTCGAAGGGTCTGAGGTTCGTCGGTGCCGGAGCAACCGCAGATCCTTCGACTCCGGCGGCGAAGCGCCGCCTGCGCTCAGGATGACAATTCATTGATAAATCCTGATTGTGGATTGCTGAATGCCGACTGCTGAGTGCTGAATGCTGAATGCTGACTGCTGACTGCTGACTGCTTCTTCAGTCTATCTTCAGCGCCTTAGCGATCATGCGTTCGTATATCCGCCAGGGCAGGATTCGCTTCAGCCAGACTTGCATCTTCGCGTCGCCGCCGATCAAATATCGCAGCTTGGGATTAGGGTCGCGCGCGATGCGGACGATCAACTTGGCCACCTCGCGGGCATCGCGTCTATTTTTTGCAGTGTTCTTCACAAACTCGGCGAAGCGCTGGCTGCGCTCCTTATTGGGCGATGCTGGATCGAGCGCGCCGGCCGAAACTTTCACGTTGCGCGTCCAGATGTCGGTGTCGTACGAGCCGGGCTCAACCAGCACCACCCGAATCCCGAGCGAGTGGACTTCGATACGCACGGACTCGCTCCATCCTTCCAGTGCGAATTTTGAGGCGGAATAGGCGCCGAGCATGGGCGGCGCCGCGCGTCCGCTAATCGAACTCACTTGTATGATGTGGCCCGACTTCTGCTTGCGCATCACGGGCAACACGGCCTTGGTCATTGCGACGTTGCCGAAGAAGTTGGTCTCCAACTGGTCGCGAATCTCATGCAGTTGCATGTCTTCGCCAAAGCCGGCGCTGCTGAAGCCAGCATTGTTCACCAGCACGTCGATGCGCCCGTGATCGCCGACGATGCCGTCCACCGCGCCCGGCAGCGTGTCGAACTCCGTGATGTCAAGCCGGCGCAGGTCGAGCCGGTCGCGCACCCCGGCTTTTTGCGCTGCCTCCTCAAGTCGTCCCCGGTTCTCGATATTGCGCATGGTCGCCACCACGCGGTAGCGGTTGAGTGCCAACTCGACGGCGGTCAGCAGTCCAATGCCACTGGAGCTTCCGGTTACGACCGCAACTTTTTCTTCAGCCATGGCTTTCCACCAAATCCTTCAAATTGCCGCACAGGGCACAAACGCGTCCGTTCACGCACCTTCAATTGCAATGCTGGCGGGTGGTGCGAGAAGATAACGAGTTTGTACATTCTTTCATGAAACGGACTGATAGCATGCCGACAAGCAAGAAGCAAGGAAACACGAATACCGCCAAAGGACAGATCGCGCCAGCCAAAGGAAAGCTGGGAATCATGATTCCTGGCATGGGCGCCGTCGCCACCACGTTTGTCGCTGGTGTCGAAGCGGTGCGCAAAGGAATTTCCAGCCCCATCGGCTCGCTCACGCAGATGGGCACCATCCGCCTTGGCAAACGCACCGAAGGCCGCTTCCCCAAGATCAACGAATTTGTGCCTCTCGCCGGGCTCAATGACCTGGTCTTCACTGGCTGGGACATCTTTGAAGACAACATGTACTCCGCCGCGCGCAATGCGGGCGTGCTGGAGGCCTCGCTGCTGGACCAGGTCAAGCCCTTCCTCTCGAAGATCAAACCGCGGAAAGCCGTGTTCGACAAGAATTACGTGAAGCGGCTCGACGGGCCCAACGTTAAGAAGGGCAAGAACAAGATGGAGCTTGCCGAGCAACTGCGCGACGACATCCGCGACTTCAAGAAGTCCAGCGGCGCCGATCGCCTGGTCATGATCTGGTGCGCCTCTACCGAAACGTTCATTGAGTCTGGTCCAGTGCATCAATCGGTGGCCGCGTTCGAGAAGGGCCTGCACAAAAATCACGAAGACATAGCTCCTTCCATGATCTACGCCTACGCCGCGATGAAGGAAGGCGTGCCCTTCGCCAATGGCGCCCCGAACCTCACCGTCGATATTCCTGCCATGCTGCACCTGTCGAAGGAAATGGAGGCGCCCATCTGCGGCAAGGATTACAAGACGGGCCAGACGCTGATCAAGACCATCCTGGCGCCGGGTTTCAAGGCGCGCATGATCGGGCTGAATGGCTGGTTCTCCACCAACATTCTGGGCAATCGCGATGGCGAGGTGCTCGACGATCCCGGCTCTTTCAAGACCAAAGAAGAGTCGAAGCTGTCGGTGCTTGAGCACATTCTCCAGCCCGAACTTTACCCTGAGCTTTACGGTAACATCTGCCACAAGGTGCGCATTAACTATTACCCGCCACGTGGTGATAACAAAGAGGGTTGGGACAACATCGATATCTTTGGGTGGCTTGGCTATCCAATGCAGATCAAGGTCGATTTCCTGTGTCGCGACTCCATTCTTGCCGCGCCCATCGTGCTCGATCTAGTGCTCTTTCTCGACCTTGCAAAGCGTTCATCGGAGTTGCGTGGCATCGGCATCCAGGAATGGCTGAGCTTCTACTTCAAGTCTCCCATGACGGCGCCCGGGCTGTATCCCGAGCATGACCTGTTCATCCAGTCGATGAAGCTGAAGAACACCCTGCGCCACCTCAAGGGCGAGGAGATGATCACGCACCTCGGGCTGGAGTATTACGACTGAAGTGTCGCGACGCGACCTCTAGCTAATGGCTTGGCGGGGTCGCCGGCTTTGTCGTTGCAGTCTTAGACGCCGGTGCAGTCTTCGGCTTCACTGCAGCATGGCGCGGGTCGATGATCTTGATGACGATGATCTTCACCGGTTCGGTGGGCTTATCGTTACGAGGGTCGGCCGGCACACGCGCGATCTTCTTCACAACGTCGAGGTCCTGGCACTGCCCGAAAATCGTATGGTGGCCATCGAGGTGGGGCGTGGGGACCTCGGTGATGAAAAATTGCGAACCGTTAGTGCCAGGGCCGCTGTTGGCCATCGCCAGGCGTCCGGGCTGGTCGAAGGTGAGCGAGGGGCTGAACTCATCCTTAAAGCTGTAACCGGGGTCGCCGGTTCCATTGCCGATGGGGTCGCCGCCCTGAATCATGAAGTTCGGGATGACGCGATGGAAAAGGGTGCCGCTGTACAAGGGGACGCCCTTCATCATCTTGCCGGTCTTGGGGTCTTTCCATTCCTTGGTTCCAGTCGCCAGCCCAATGAAGTTGGCAACCGTCAGCGGCGCTTGAGCAGGAAACAGGGTGCAGGTGATGTTGCCCGCCGTAGTTTCAATAACAGCCGTCGGTTCCTTCGGCTGGGTCACGCTTCCCTGGGCAGCCTTCTCCGTTGTCGCGTGTTGCGCCGAGGTGGAACTAGTATTCGGAGCTTGGGCTCCCGCCACCGCGGTGAGGCTGAGGCATAGAAGTGCTGCTAATACGTTGCGCATAAATCCTCCCCAACAAAAATCTTCTACGGCTGCTCCGCGGGTGCAATCTCACGGCGCCTGTCTGGATTGCTTTCTGCCTGAATCTGCCGGGAAAGCTTCTCCACCTCGGCAAACACTCGCATCAAGTTTCCGCCCAGAATTTTATCAAGGTCGGCGGCCTTGTAGCCGCGATCATACAGTGCCTGGGTGATCTTTGGCAGGTCGGCGGCGGAGTCAATCCCCTGCGGCGAGCAATCAATGCCATCGAAATCAGAGCCCAGGCCGACGTGGTCCACGCCCGCCACTTTCACCATGTGGTCAATGTGATCGATCAGGTCGCTGAGCGGCGGGCGCGGCAGTCTGGGCGCGAGGCGAGCCTTGGCCTCCTCCAGTTCCTTCCTGACCTCAGGCGTCTGCGGTTTGATGAACAGCTCCTGCACCTTCATATAATCGGGGTCTTTCGCAGCTCGCAGTTGCCGGTCTGTGTCCAGATATTTCTGCGAGACGAAGGCGCAAAAGAAGTTTACCTGGGCCACGCCGCCATTGCGGGCCAGCGCGATCAGCATGTCGTCAGTCATATTGCGCGGAGCATTGGTGAGCGCGCGCGACGATGAGTGCGACGCGATGACCGGCGCGCGGCTGGCCACCAGCGCCTGGTAAAAGGTGCGGTCGGCGACGTGCGAGATGTCCACCATCATGCCCAGCCGGTTCATCTCGCGAACTACCTGCCGCCCGAAGTCGGTGATGCCGTCGTGGTGCTCGACACTCTTGTCGGTCAGATCGCCGCTGGAGTCGCCCAGCTCGTTGGTGTTCGACCAGGTCAGGGTCATGTAGCGCACGCCGAGGCGGTAATAGTCGCGCAGGATGCGCATGTCGCCTTCGATGGCGTGTCCGCCTTCAACCCCCAACAGCGCTGCCAGCTTGTGCTGGCGATGGGCGGCAAGAATGTCCTGCGTGCTGAAGGCCATCATCATCTTGTCGGGATGCAGGCGCGCCTGCTCGTACACCGAGTCGATCATGTCGAGCGCACGCTTGGTCTCATGGCCCTTGTTGGCTTTCGGCTCGACCCAGATGGAGAAGAACTCAGCCCCTAGATTCCCCGCCTTGATCTTGTTGAAGTCCAGGTAGCCGGTACCGGCGTCTTGCGAGAGGTCGAAGTTCTCATCTACGAAGCGTCCGGGAGTGTCGGCGTGGGTGTCAACGACGAGCGCAGAATTGTGGATGGCGCGCCAGCCCGTCGTCACGCCATTGGGAGACACGGTAATTGCTTTCGATGGCGATTTCTTAGGCGCCGTCTGCTGCGAGCTTCCGGCCGGATCGGCGTTTTGCGCAAGCGAGAAAGAAGTCAACAGCACGGAGAAAATGAGCAGCCGAAAGAGCGTCCGCATAAGCGTGATGAAGGGCTCCAGGAAAGAATGATGGTTCGCTTGGATTGTAAATGAAGCACTGAACCCAGCCGCGCCATTATTCAGGCAAAGGGTGGAGCACACGCTTTAGCGGTGCATTAACCTGAACCTCGGCTGGTTTCCCTACGTCCGGAACAGATCCTTTACCGCTTGCCACATGACCTGCCCGCCCACGTCGGCGATGGATTTGGTCAAGCGGCAATTCTTTGGGGCAGACCTCGACGCAGTTCTGCGCATAACCGCATTCCTGGATGCCGCCGTCGCCCATCAGGGCCTTTAACCGTTCAGTCTTAAGCGCGCTACCGGTGGGATGCGAGTTGAAGAGCCGGACCTGCGCGATGGTAGCGGCGCCTACGAAACCAGTCTTGTCGTTGAATTGCGGGCAGGCTTCCATGCAGCAGCAGCACGAAATGCAGTTCGACAGCGGATAGGCTTCCTCCTGCATTTCGGCCGTCTGGCGCGGGCCGGCCCCAAGATCGTAGGTTCCATCAACCGGTACCCACGCCTTGACCTTCTTCAGGTTTTCGAAGAGCACACTGCGGTCAACTGCAAGGTCACGAATGATGGGAAACTTGGTGAACGGTTCCAGGGTGATGGGCTGTTTCAAGTTGGCCACCAGGGCCGAGCACGCCATCTTCGCCTGGCCGTTGATGAGCATGGCGCACGAGCCGCATATCTCCTCCAGGCAGTTGGAATCGTAGGTGACCGGAGTGGTCGGCTTGCCTTGCCGCGTGACCGGATTGGCGGCAATGTCCATCAGTGCGGAAGTGACGTTCATGCCCGAGCGGTATGACAGCTCGAACTCTTCCCAGTACGGTTTGGACTCGGGAGTTTCCTGGCGTTTAATTTTGATGAGTACGGTTTTAGAATTCGCCATTTTCGCTTTTACGCTCTTCGCTATTGCGCTCTTCGCTTTTCGCTATTCGCCTTTCGCAACTGCGCCAGGCAAATACGTTTCAAACCGACAACTGATATCTGACACCTAGTCCCTGACCCCTAGCCCCTGCCTTTACGTCGCTGCGTCGTAGCGCCGCGGACGTGGCTTGATGAGCGACGTATCTACCTGCTCAAACTCGAAGCGGGGCTCATCGGCATCGGCCGCAAAATATGCCTTCGTGGTCTTCAACCAGTTGGCATCATCGCGCTCCGGAAAGTCGGGCTTGTAATGGGCGCCGCGCGACTCGTCACGCATGGCCGCACCTTGTGCAATCACACGGGCCAGTTGCAGCATGTTGTAAAGCTGCCGGGCGAAGACGAACGACGTATTGGCCCACATCGAGCGGTCACTCAGGTTCACATGGCGATAGCGCTCGAGTAGCTCGACTAATTTGGCGTCCGTCTCGCGGATGTTCTTGTTGTAGCGAATGACCGTGACATTCTTAGTCATGGTCTCGCCGAGTTCGCGCCACAGCAGGAACGGGTTCTCGGTGCCATCGTTGCTCATCAGGTGCGCGTTAATTTCTTGCTGCCGCTTACGCTCGGAGTCGTAAACATGCTGCGCTGGATTACGCCCACTCTTGATGACGTTACGGGAATAGTTGACCGCATTCGGTCCCGAGACAAATCCCGCATAAATGCACGACAGCAGCGAGTTCGCGCCCAGACGATTGGCGCCGTGATACTGATACTCGCATTCACCGGCTGCGTATAGACCTTCGATATTGGTGCGCTGCTCAAAATCGACCCACAGCCCGCCCATGGTGTAGTGCACGCCGGGGAAAATCTTCATGGGCGTGTCGCGCGGATCGTCACCCACAAACTTTTCGTAGATTTCGAGGATGCCCTCCAGCTTGCGGTCAAGGGTGGCGCGGTCGATGTGCGTCAGGTCGAGATAGACCATCGGCTGGCCATCGATACCGAGGTGAAGTTCGTAAACCACTTTGTGGATGGCCCGGGTCGCAATATCGCGTGGCACCAGGTTGCCGTACTTGGGATACCACTCTTCCAAAAAGTACCAGCGCTCGCCTTCCGGAATGCTCTTGGGATCGCGCTTGTCGCCTGGCTGCTTGGGCACCCACACCCGACCGCCCTCGCCGCGGGCCGACTCCGACATCAGGCGCAACTTGTCTTCGCCGGGGATGCACGTGGGATGTACCTGGATGAACTCTCCATTGGCGTAGTACGCCCCCTGCTGATAAAGCGCCGACTGTGCCGATCCGGTACAGACGACGGAATTGGTGGACTTGCCAAAAATGGCGCCAACGCCGCCGGTGGCAATGATGACGGCCTCGGCGGGAAATGTCTGAACCGCCATAGTGCGCAGATCGATGGCGCATATGCCATGGCAGACGCGCTGCTCATCGATCACGGCAGAAAGGAATTCCCAGGCTTCGTACTTGGTGACTTTGCCCTCGGCCTCATAGCGGCGCACCTGCTCGTCGAGCGCGTACAGCAGTTGCTGGCCCGTGGTGGCGCCGGCAAACGCGGTGCGGTTGTAAAGCGTGCCTCCGAAGCGGCGGAAGTCGAGCAGCCCTTCCGGGGTGCGGTTGAAGGGAACACCCATGCGGTCGAGCAGGTCGATGACGCCGGGCGCGGCATCGCACATGGTCTTTACCGGTGGCTGGTTGGCCAGAAAATCGCCGCCGTAAATGGTGTCGTCGAAATGCTGCCAGGTGGAGTCGCCCTCACCCTTCAGGTTCTTGGCGGCGTTGATGCCACCCTGGGCGCACACCGAGTGAGACCGCTTGACCGGGACGATGGAGAAGAGGTCAACGTGACCTCCCATCTCGGCGATCTTGATGGCGGCTGAGAGACCTGCCAGCCCACCACCTACAACAATGATTTTAGGATGAGACATGATGATCTTTACGCAAAGTTATGAATACGGCCGAAGCCGCCGATGCTTGAACCTTAAGTACTGATACCGCTAGTCGTGCTCGACATAAGGGACTTGGTCGGCCGGCGTTCTTACGAAACCCGTTATGGTCCAAAGCCCAATGCCGATGAGCAAAACAGCCAAAGCAGCGCAAGCGTAGCCGAACCGGCGGCGGGCCCGGTCGCCAATCGTCAAGCCCCACTTGGCGGCAAACAGCCAAATACCGTAAGCAAAGTGCCATGACGCAGCAATGATTCCGATGACGTAGAAGGCAATCGTCCAGGGACTCTGGAAGTCGAACCACACCTTCGAAAACGCGTTGTGATAGCCGCCACCCATCAGGTGGACGCCCATGAACCGCATGTCGATGACGTGCCACGCGATATAGATGAAGGCGATAATTCCCGTCCAGCGCTGCGCGGTGTAAAGCCAGTTGCCACTCCAGGGATATTCGCCGACATTGGAATCGCCTTTGTACCAGATGTATAGGCCGTAGATTCCGTGATACAGCAGCGGCAAAAAGATGAACAGCCACTCCATGACGTGCACGAACGGCAGGCTGGTAAGGAACTTTACCTGGTCGTTGTAGGCCTGAACGCCGTTGGTCGCCTCGGCATTGGAAATGAAGTGTTCAACCAGGAAAGCCCCGATGGGAACAATGCCCGACAGGGAATGTAACCTGCGCAACACGAAGGAATAGCCCTGCCCGGCGCGCAGGGGAGCCACTCCTTCCTTAATTCGAGAGGAACTCGTATCGACAGTACTGGCCGAAGAAGCCACGAAGCCAACTCCTTATGAATGCGGAGTGTATAAGAGAACCTTCGATTATCAATTTCGCCGACAGAGCAAGTCAAGAAAGCCACAGGCACTTTGACGTTGGCGAAAACCTGAGACGGGCAGAATCTCGGGTGATAAGCGAGGTTCAGAATAGCCGCTGGGATGGCGAAATAGTTGTGATATTCATCACAATGTCTTATGACCACGTGAACTGGTCACCGGTCGGTGTGAGGATGCTGTTCGCGGCTTTCGTCCTCCCACGCGAGGAACGCGCGGAACGCCGCGCCCCGATGACTATAGAGAGCTTTCTCTTCGGCAGTCAGTTCAGCGAAGGTCTTACCGATCTCGGCGAAGTAGAAAAGCGGGTCATAGCCGAATCCGTTAGAGCCCCGGGGAGAATGCAGCAGAATGCCTTCCGCTTTGCCTTGAAAGGTCGCCAGAGTGTGCCCATTACGGGCCACGGCGATGGCGCACACGAACCGGCCGGTGCGGAATTCGTCGGGAACGTCGTGCAACTCGCGCAGCAGGCGTGCGTTATTGGCTTCGTCGTCGGAGTTTGGCGCATGCTCTGGTGGGTTGCGCTCGTCGGCAGCATAGCGTGCCGAGCGAATCCCAGGCGCGCCGCCCAGCGCATCGACTTCGAGTCCCGAGTCGTCGGCGATTACCAGCTCGCCTTCGGCGTATTTGCTGTAGTGCTCGGCCTTCTTGCGTGCGTTTGCTTCGAAGGTCAGACCGTCTTCAATGACACCCGGCAGCGATGAGAACCCCGTCAGGGTTTCGACCTGGACGCCATGACCGGCGGCCGCTCCCACCAGGTCCCGAATCTTGCCCGCATTGGACGTCGCAACCAGCACACGTTTCATCAATGCCTCCTGGATTAAACCTATCAAAATCGCACGGGCCCTTGGAGTGTGTCTGCTCTGTCGTAATTCAATGGCCAAAACTTGGCGGGAATTGAACATAAACGTGTCCGCTTAATTCTCCTTTAACGCTGCGTTCATTCCGGTTTGATGTGGCCGGAGTATCAACAGTCGAAGGTTCATTCCGGACACGAGGTGATGAGAATATGCGTAGATTTCTCGCAGCTACCATTGCAGCGGCAATGACGTTTGGGCCGCTGGTCAACCTTTACGCGGCACCGGCAGCCCCGCAGCGGACAACCACCGGCGTTCGCCAGAACGTCCACCCCGATCACCCATCTGGTGATTATCTTTCAGGAGAACGTTTCCTTCGACCATTACTTTGGGACCTATCCCAATGCCCTGAATCCCCCGCCGCCGGGCGGAGGACCCAGGTTTGTTCCTTTGCCTGGAACCCCGACCGTCAACGGGTTTTCGCCGGCGCTTCTTACCAACAATCCGAACCTTAATCCGGCCAACGGCACCGGAGCTACCAATCCCTTTCGCCTGGATCGCACCCAGGCTTGGACTGTCGATCAGGACCACGACTACGGTCCGGAACAAGCGGCGTTCGATGGCGGCTTGATGGATCTGTTCCCGCTCAACGTGGGGACGCCCGGGCCTCCGCCTTACACGGGACCGCCAGTGGTTAGCACCACGGGACTGGTGTTGGGTTATTACGACGGCAACACCACCACCGCTGTGTGGAATTACGCACAATACTATGCGATGAGTGATAACTCGTACGGGACCACGTTTGGTCCATCGACGCCTGGTGCATTGAACGTTGTTTCGGGCCAGACCGACGGCGTGATCCAGAACATCAACTCTGACTATGCTGTAGTCCCTGATGGCAACGGCGGGTTCTCACTGGTCAGCGATACCGATCCAGTTGGAGATGTTTGCTCAGGCAGCTCGCAGGTGCAGATGGGAGGCCAAAACATCGGCGACTTGCTGACCTCCGCTGGCGTTACTTGGGGATTTTTTGAAGGCGGGTTTGACCTCACCATCACCAACCCAAATGGGACCACGGGATGCCATCGGTCCCACACTTCGAGCTTCGTCGGGACACCGAAGGCGGACTACATTCCGCACCATCAACCGTTCCAGTACTACGTCTCAACCTCCAACTTGCAGCACACTCGCCCATCCTCGGTCGGTACGATCGGGCACAATGGCGATGCTGCCAACCACCAGTACGACATTCACGACTTCTTTGACGCCGTGAGCGCCGGCAACTTTCCGGCCGTCAGCTATCTGAAGGCGCCCGGTTATCAGGATGGACATGCCGGCTACTCCTCGCCACTTGACGAGCAGGCCTTTCTAGTCAACGTGATCAACTTTCTGGAGCAACAACCAGACTGGCCGACCACCGCGGTCATCATCAACTGGGATGACTCGGACGGCTGGTACGATCACCAACTTGGACAGATCGTAAACCAGTCTCAGACCTCGCAGGATGCGCTTAACGGACCGGGCTTCTGCGGCCATGCTTCGCCGATACTGGCAGGTATCACCGGACCTCGGGCCCAAGGCCGCTGCGGGTATGGTCCCCGGTTGCCGCTGCTGGTGGTCGCCCCTTTGGCTCGGCATAACTTCGTCGATCACTCCATGACCGACCAAAGTTCCATCGTGCGCTTCATCGAGGACAATTGGCTTGGTGGCCAACGGATCACGGGCTCGTTTGATGCGATCGCAGGGCCGCTCAACAACATGTTCGACTTCAACCAACGTGGGAACGATCGCGTGATCCTCGACCCAGAAACTGGCGAAGTGAGATTCGCTGATAACGGGGCCAGTCGCGCGGCCAAACAAACCGGAAAGTAAAGAAGATGCTTGGGGCGAATGGATTGCCCTGAGCAAGGTTCCTTTGTGACGGCAGGTGGTGTACGTCAATCTCGGCGTACATGCTCCTGCCGTTTTCTTTTGTACAATGTCCCAATTGCAGTTGTCCCCACGCGATAGCAGGCCTCCTGATGACATTGCAAGATGTCCGCAACGAATTTCCCGCGCTGCAGCAGCAGACCTTTCTCGACTCCGCCTGTGTAAGCCTGGCTCCGCAGCGCGCCGTGAAGAAGTTGCGCAGCTTTCTGGAGATGGCGGCAAATTGCCCGTCTGGCTCTTCGACGCAACATCACCTTGATATGGACGAGATGCGCAGACAGGCGCGGCCACAAGTGGCAAAACTCATCAAGGCAGAGGAGGACGACATTGCCCTGGTAGAAAGCACCACGCATGGTTTGAGTCTGGTGGCGAATGCGGTCGCATTGCAGCGTGGAGATCGCGTTGTAATTTGTGATTTGGAGTTTCTAGAGGTCGCCGTGCCGTGGATGCAGAAACGCAAGGAATGTGGCATCGAGATTGATAGCGTTCACCATCGCAATGGACAGATTCTGATTGACGACATCGAAGCCGCGATCGACCAGCGCACTCGCGTAGTCGCGATCAGCTCGGTCCAGTGGAGCAATGGCTTCCTTTGCGATCTCGACGCGTTGTCGCGCCTGTGTCGTGAGCGCGACGTCTTCCTGGTGGTTGATGCAGTCCAGCAAATCGGCGCGATTCCGTTCGACGTGCAGAAGACGCCGGTGGACGCAATCGCGTGCGGGGGGCACAAGTGGCTCATGGCGCCCTTCGGCTGCGGATTTCTTTACCTCAGCAAAGAGTTTCGTGCGAAGGTAGAGCCGCCAATTGCCGGGTATCTTTCCGTTGCCGAGCCCGAAGGCGGATGGGGCAAATACTTCCAGACGCCGTCGGCCACTCCGGTGCGTGATTACAAATTTGTCGATGGTGCCCGACGCTGGGAGACCGGCGGCACCGCCAACTATCCTGGCGCGATCGGACTCGCCGAGTCGGTAGGCCTGATCAACGAATTGGGGAGCGCGAACATCGGCGCCCACGTGCTTTCGCTCACCGACTATCTCATCAATGGCCTGAAGCAGCAGGACGTTCGTGTGGTCACCCCGGAGGAGCGGCTCTATCGGTCGGGAATCGTGACCTTCACGCTCGGCACGGTCGATGAGAATGTCGCCCTGATGAATTTTCTGCAACAGCACAAAGTTTTGGTCTCAGTGCGCTATACCTCGCATGTCGGCGGCGTGCGCGTCGCCTGCCATCTGTTCAACAACCAGGAAGACCTGGACCGCCTGCTGGAACTGGTGGCGGTGTATCTTCGCCAGCATGCGAAGGCCACGGTCTAATGACTGAGCCGGGCGCGAGCGTTCAACTGCCTCACCAGCATGCGATCGATAAAGAGCAGGGGTTGGCCCGCCAGCTCAACGAGCGGCAGCTGAGCATGATTGCCATCGGTGGCGCGATTGGCACGGGACTATTCCTGGGCAGCGCGCTGGCGGTTCGCATCGCTGGGCCGGGCGTCATCCTGAGCTACATTCTTGCTGCCGGAATTGCTCTGCTGCTGATGGGCTGCCTCTCCGAGATGGCGGTGGCCCACCCCACCGCCGGCTCGTTCGGGATTTACGCCGAGCTGTACCTATCGCATTGGGCGGGCTTCGTAGTGCGCTACACCTACTGGGCGGCAGTGTCCATAGCCGTCGGAGGGGAAGCCGTTGCTGCCGCCATTTATACCCAGTGGTGGTTTCCGCATTCGCCGGGGTGGTTATGGGTGATCTTTTATGCGGTGATCCTGGTCTTGGTTAATGCCCGTAGCGTGGGCGCATTCGGCGAGTTTGAGTACTGGTTTTCCATCATCAAAGTGAGCGCCATCGTGGCGTTCATCGTGCTGGGCGCAGGCATTTTGTTCGGGGTATATCAGCGGCGGCCCATCGGTCTGGAGAACTTTCGCGCCCACGGCGGCTTTCTGCCAAACGGATGGCTCGGGGTATGGCTGGCTCTGGCATTCGTGATCTTCGGTTTCATTGGGACGGAAACCGTCGCCGTTACCGCGGGAGAGGCCAAAGACCCCGACAAATCTGTACCGCGCGCCATGCGATCGATGCTGTTCCGGCTGATCATCTTTTACGTGGGCGCGATCGCGGTGCTGGTGGGTGTGGTGCCATGGAACCAGATCCAGCCGGGGCAGAGCATCACGGTCAGCCCCTTCGTGCGCGTCTTTGAAGTAATGCACATTCCGGCAGCCGCACACGTCATTAACTTCGTTGTGCTGACCGCTGCGCTGTCCAGCATGAACTGCAACCTTTACGTTGCCACGCGCATGATGTTCTCGCTGTCGCGTGGAGGATATGCGCCGGTGGTACTGGGCCGCCTATCGAAAAAAGGTACGCCCTTGGCGGCGTTACTGTTCTCTGCCGGCGGTTTGGGAATCGCGACGTTGGCCGCGTTCTGGTTCCCCGGCTCCGCTTTTGTCTACATGTTCGGCATTTCATTGTTCGGCGGGTTGTTTGCGTGGATGATGATTTTCGTCACCCACCTGAGCTTTCGCAAACATTGGCGTGAGCAGCGTGGCCGGCGCCTGCCGGTGGAGATGCCCCTGTTCCCATTCGCCACCATCGCCGGAGGACTGGCGGTGCTGGCAATCTTGATCTCCACGTGGTGGGTTGAAGGAATGCGGGTCACGTTGGAAGCGGGAATACCTTGGTTGTTGCTCATAAGCGCGCTCTATTTCACCGTGGGGCGCCAACGCGAGAGGGCCGCTGCCTTGCGCCTGGCGAAAGCGGCCAGTGCTCCTGACGCGGCGGAGTAGCCCGCGGGTTTATACTGACCCTCTCGCACCCTTCATCTCCCGAGGCGCTATGAAACACCTTTTGCGCATTCTTTTGCTTCTTTCGCTCATCTCCACTTTCAGCGCAGCACAGTCCACCAACAAAATGAATCAGCCGAATCAAGCCAACGCGAAATTCGCTCAAATGACCGACCAATTCGTGAAAGAGTCGCTGGTGCTCTCTCCGGTGAGCGCGTCACAAGCTGGTTACCACAAGCATGTCGATCCAAAGACCGGCAAAACGATCTCTCTTGACGCCGAACTCGACGATGTTAGTGCCCAGGCGATTGCGGCGCAGGAGAAGTTCTATCGCGAGTGGCGGCATCGCTTTCAGACCGAGACGCCGGTCGCGGGACTGAACGCACAGGATGCCGCCGACTACCGCCTGATCGACGACCAGATCGCCCTGAACCTGCTTGAGTTCGAGCACATCCAGAGCTACAAACACAATCCCACCGGGTACGTGGAGCTGATCGGCAACGGGCTTTTTCTGCCTTTGACGCAGGAGTACGCGTCGAAGGAAGTTCGCGTGGGCGACGTGATCTCGCGCATCGGCCAGATCCCGCGCTTCCTCGAGCAGACTAAGTCGCAACTCATGGACGCCGATCCCATCTTCATTTCGACCGCGGTCGGGGAGGACGAGGGCAATCTGGATCTTGTAGATTCCGTGGCCGCCGAGATCCCGGCAGGTTCGCCGTTGAAGGCGCAATACGACAAAGTAGCGCCCGCTGCCAAGAAGGCGCTGACCGACTTCAATGCGTGGATGCAGAACGATCTGGCGAAGCGTCCCACCCATGGCCGCACATGGCGGCTGGGCAAAGAGTGGTACGCGCCCAAGTTTCACTACGTGATGGAGACTTCCATCGAGCCCGAGCAGTTGTTGGCCGAAGCAGAGGCGGAACTGAAAAATGTCCGCGCCGAAATGCTGCAACTGGCGCTGCCACTTTATAAGGAGATGTATCCCGGCCAGGACGACTACAGCAGTCTGCCCGCCCAGGAGCGCGAGAACAAAATCATCTCGGCGGTGCTCAACAAGATTAGCGACGAGCATCCGCAGCGCGATCAGTTAATCGATGCGGTCAAGGCCGATCTCGAAGGCATCAAGCAGTTCATCCGCGACAAGAAGATCGTTTCGCTCGGCAGCCGCGACAACCTGAAAGTCATCCCCACGCCGGAGTTCGAGCGCGGCATCTACTCGGTCGCGGGATTTCATAGCGCGCCGCCGCTGGAGCCGAATGCCGAGGCGCAGTACTGGGTGACGCCGATCGATCCCAAGATGCCGGAGGCCAAGGCCGACAGCAAGCTGCGGGAATACAACAACTACGCCCTGAAGTGGCTCACCATTCATGAGGCCTTGCCGGGACACTATGTCCAGTTCGAGCACGCCAACGACGTTGAGCCGCCTACGCGGCGCGTGCTGCGCAATCTCTTCGGCAATGGAGCGTACGTGGAAGGGTGGGCCGAGTACATCGCCGACGTGATGACCGAGGAAGGTTATCTCGACTACAGTCCGAAGTTCCGGCTGGTGCGAAAGAAGATCTGGTTGCGCGCCATAGCCAATACCATCCTCGACATCCGCCTGCAAACCATGAACATGACCGAGCAGCAAGCGCTCGATCTGATGATGAAAGACACCTTTCAGACACAGGCCGAAGCCGAAGGCAAAATAGTGCGCGCCAAGCTCAGCTCGACCCAGCTGCCGACGTACTTTGCGGGCAACCGCCAGTGGTGGTCGCTGCGCAAGAAATATCAGGCTGCGAAGGGCAGCAGCTTCACGCTGGAGGAGTTCCACAATCGCGCGCTCGACCAGGGGCCATTGCCGATCGAGTATCTGGAGAAGATCATTCTGCCGGAAGGGAAGGCGGCAGGTGGCAAGTAGCGGCTGGCAACAAGCAACTAGCAACTGGAATTCAGCAGTTGGTACCTAACAACTGGCCCCGCTAGTTCGTCTTGTGTCAGTGCACGACGCTTAGTTGTGTCGAGCAGGGCGCAGGGTGGGTCGTGTTTTAGATCCTGTCAAAAATTGAGCGCCGTATAAACGACAAAACAGCTGGGGACTGACCGATTGTGAAGAATTGTAAAAACTCTCTGTTGTAACGAACTTTTTCCAGCGGGCCGCGTCTATACCAGTAACCCAAATCCAAGGCGGGCGCCGCAACCCAACTGAAAGACAAGCGGCGCCCACCGTCCAATTTACCCACCGGTTCCATCCTTCCACTCGCCAAAAAGCTGATGGCTGACAACTCCCCTTCGGCGTTACAATAAGTGCAAGTAGTTACTATGCAGTTAACAGTGTTACAGCCCCAAGTCCACGAGGCTCGCTGGTGGGAGACGATGGCCGATGGCCGTCTGCACTGCTACCTCTGCCCGCGACACTGCCATATTGGGGAAGGCCAAAGCGGTTTCTGCTTCATTCGCAAGAATGAAGGCGGACGCCTGCTGCAACTTGGCTACGGGCGCCCTGCCGCGATCGCGATGGATCCCGTCGAAAAGAAGCCACTCAACCACTTTTTCCCGGGCACGAAAATCCTTTCCATGGGCACCGCTGGATGCAACATGGGTTGTTCGTTCTGCCAGAACTGGGATATTTCCAAGGCCAAGTCCGACCAGGTCAACGCGCTCGCGCTCAGTCCGGAAAACGTAGTCGAGGTGGCGCTGGAGCATCGCGCACCGCACATCGCGTTCACCTATAACGAGCCGACCATCTGGGGCGAGTACGTCATCGACATTGCGCGCGAGGCCCACGATGCCGGCCTGAACACAGTTATGGTCTCGAATGGTTACATCACACGCGAGGCGTTCTTTGACATTTACCGCTACATCGACGCCGCCAACATCGACCTCAAAGCCTTCACCGAACAGTTCTACGGCAAGATCACGCTGACCCACTTGCAGCCAGTGCTGGACACGTTGAAGTGGCTGAGGCATGAAACCGGCGTGTGGTTTGAGATCACCAATCTCATTATTCCGACGCTGAACGACGGCGATGCGGAGTTCCAGGAGTTGTGCGACTGGGTGCTGGAGAACCTGGGTGATGATGTGCCGCTCCACTTCACCGCGTTTCATCCTGACTTCAAATTGCAGGACAAGCCCGCAACTCCGCCGGAAACGCTGCATCGGGCGCGCAAGCTGGCCATGGGGATGGGATTGAAATACGTTTATGAAGGCAATATCTTCTCCGATGGGGCGAACACGATTTGTCCGGGATGCAAGCAGGTCGTCGTCACGCGCTCGTGGCACTCGGTGATGTCGAACCGTTTGAAGAATGGCTGCTGCACCAATTGCGGCGGGCGGATTCCAGGTGTGTTTACGAAAGCGGAAGCAGGGAACAGGCGGGGATGGACAAATGTCGCGCAGAAGGTCTAGCGACCTTGGACGGGAGCGCCAGGTGTTACAAGTTTTCCCGCCCAATCCACTTCGCGGCCGGCGCAGCTTGGAACGTCATCATCTTCTCTAGCAACCGGGCGGGATCATCGTCATCCAGCACCAGCTTTCGGTTCTCTTCCTGCAAAAATCCTTCGCGCACCGCGTGGTCAAATAATTCCAGCAGAGGGGCGTAATAGTTCTCGACGTTAAGCAGACCGCAAGGCTTCGATTGCAAACCCAGTTGCGACCAGGTTACGACCTCGCAAAACTCCTCGATCGTGCCGAAGCCGCCGGGCAGTGCGATGAAACCGTCGGCGAGATCGGACATCAGCGCCTTGCGCTCGTGCATGGAGTTCACAATGCGCAACTCGGTGAGGCCGGTGTGGCCAACCTCCTTGGCCATCAGTGACTCGGGAATCACGCCAATCGCGCGGCCACCTCGCGCCAGCACCGCGTCGGCGAGAATGCCCATCAGGCCGATGTTTCCACCGCCGTTGACGAGTTCGATGCCGCGCTCGACCAGCAACAGGCCAAGTTGTTCAGCGGCATCTCGATAGGCAGGGCGATTCCCGGTATTTGAACCGCAGAAAACGCAGAGGCGGTGAAAGAGCATGAAGGGTTGGAGTCCTGACTCAGATTGAGTGTACCGAAGTGCACCCAGGTCTGGCTTTCGGGAAACTATAGGGGTCCTTCGACTCCTCGCTTCGCTCGTCGCTCAGGATGACACCTTCAAAATCTTCTCTGTGTCCTCCGTGCCTCCGTGGTGAATATGTGTCTCTGTGCCTCTGTGGTGAACGAGGTTCTTGACGCAGACATTCTGAATCCTTTAATAACTATTATCATCTGATAAGTATGCGCCGGGAGACTTACAACGAGTTTCGGCGGTTGTGCCAACAGCACAACTTGGCGGCGACACACCAGAGGCAAAAAATCTACGAGGCGCTGGTGTCACGACCCGGGCATTATTCGCCAGAGGAGATCTACGAGCAGGTAAAACAAGACTTGCCGTCGATCTCACTCGCGACGGTTTACAAAAACCTCAAGACCTTCGTGCATGCTGGCATGCTGCACGAAGTCAGTCCTCATCATGGCTCATGGCGCATCGACGCCAACCACCATCCCCATCACCACCTGGTTTGCACACGTTGCCGATCCATTACCGATTTGGAATTCGATTCTCTTGGTCCGGTGAAATTGCGTGGCAAACTTCCTTCAGGTTTCAGGCTGGAAAAGCTTACGATTGAGGTGCAGGGCGTCTGTAAGGTCTGCACGGCAGCGGAAACCAGGCATTAGTTTTTCATTCCATATTTCCCAGCGGGAAGGAACAAAAACAGGTCTCGGCCCAGCAACCGGCAGTGGCGTGAAGCGTTTCTGCGGTTTGGCCTGTAGGCGCCGCATTTCGACGGCTGCCGTCTGGCCGACTTTCCCTACAAATCAGCGAAAATCCTGCCCCAAAGTGCGGCTGCCCCATTGGCTTAGGTGTCACATGTCACAAGCGGTTGTGATGTATGCACTTGTTGAGTGTGCGGTAGGAGTGTTCCGCTGGACTGTATCTGGAGTAAAACCTTGACTGCCAGAAAAGTCCCAGATGCCCCGGAGCGCTAAACATGAGGGTCTCCGCAGTTTAACGGATCACATGGTTAGGTGACCAAGGGCACGCACGCAAGTGCGGCAGGGAAATACGGCGGCAGGGCAGGGTTTCCACCCGGAGGCGCTGTTTGGTACGCGCAATCCGGCCGTATGACACGGGGATACGATTTAAACGAGGGGGTCGTCGTGCTTACACCATATGGCTTGGACATCATAGAAAGCTGCCTGGCTTGCAAGATGCGGGCCGAACATATATTTTGCGATCTTCCACCTGCCGCATTGCAGACATTCGAGTCCGTCAAATACGCCACTGCTTATCCCAAGGGCGCTGTTTTGTTCGTCGAGGGGCAGACACCGCGCGGTATTTTTGTGCTGTGCAAAGGTCGCGTGAAGCTCTCCATCTGCTCAACCGACGGCAAGACGCTGATCTTGAAGATTGCCGAACCCGGAGAAGTACTGGGCCTCAGTGCCACGGTCAGCGGAAAACCGTACGAGCTGACCGCCGAAACGGTAGATCCTTGCCAGGTGAACTTCGTCAAGCGCGAAGACTTCCTGCGTTTTCTCAAGGAACACGCCGATGCCTGCCTGCGGGTGGCTGAGCAATTGAGCGAAAAGTACAACACCGCGTGCCGTGAAATTCGCTCGCTAGGTCTTTCGCACTCGGCGGCCGAAAAGTTGGCGAAGCTGCTGTTGGAGTGGAGTGCCAAGAATGGGGAAGCGGCAAAGACTGAGCCGCGGGTGAAGTTGGCCCTGACCCACGAGGAGATCGCGCAGATGATCGGCACCTCCCGCGAGACCGTAACGCGATTGTTTGCCGATTTGAAACGCCGCCAAATTGTCCAGGCAAAAGGCTCAACCCTGCTGATCCGCAACAAGGCAGCTCTGAAGGCGCTGGCCATCACGCAGTGAGCTAAAGGCCTGTGATTGCTGGCGATTGCGGCACCTGTGCGGGCACACCGCAAAATTGATTCACGGTTTCCATGGCCGTTTCGGATCAATATGCGAAGAGCAATTGGCCGGCATGGTGTGAACAAGGTCACGGAAATCAGTGACTGCAATCACTGCATTGCAATGGGCGGAGACGTATTACCTCAATCATGGAGAGCATGATTCAGTCGAGTTGCTTGACCTGCGATTTCCGTCCCGACCGGCTCTTTTGCGACATGCCCGCGGAGTCGTTGAAATCTTTCGACGAGATCAAATCGCTCACCTCTTACCCCAGAAGCACGGTCTTGTTCGCCGAAGGGCGTCCGGTCCGCGGCATTTATATTTTGTGCGATGGACGGGCGAAGCTGTCCATTTGCTCCGATACCGGAAAGCGGCTTACCCTGCGCATCGCCGGCCCTGGAGAAGTGCTTGGACTGGGGGCTGCCTTGTCCAATACTCCCTACGAGATCACGGCCGAATTGCTGGACAACTCGCAAGTCGTTTTCGTTCGTAAAAAAGATTTGTTGAAGTTCTTGCGAGAGCATCGCGAGCCCTGCCTGCAAATCGTGCGTATGTTGAGTCAAGACCTGCATGGGGCCTACGAGCGCGTACGCAGCATTGGCATGATACGCACCCGCCGCCCGCGCATTCTGTTCCGCCCTCGCGCTATGCTGGTTTAGGTCAGAGTGCCTGTTGGCCCGCGATAGCATCGCGGGCTTTTTTGTTTGGGCCGCTGGAAGTATGAGCGGCCCATGTTGGCCTGCAGCGTGCTTCGGCGGTGGCTGCAATGGGCCTCCGCCTGGTGATGTCGCTCACATCCTGTGGTGAGAAGCGCCAGGGGTGTGACCTCAGTCACACCCGCCCGTGAGTCCACTCACTGCTCCTCTGTGCCCACATCGGCGATGTTAGTGAGTGACGCGACCTCGGGGCCGCGTCCGGTGAAAGCGAGGGTTGCGGTGAAGCGTTGCGGTGTGGTTCTCTTTGTTGCCTTGCTGCTCGGCACGGGGGCAGTGGCCAAGTCCGCCCCCAAGATGAGCAACGAGGACTGCCTGGCTTGCCATAACGATTCCACTCTCAGCAAAGACGAGAACGGGAAACAGGTCAGCTTGCATGTCGATGACGCGAAGTTCAAGGCCTCAGCGCACAGCGTTTTCGGTTGCACCGATTGTCACAAAGACATCAAGGCATTCCCCCACGATCCCACGCCTGCGAAGCCGGTCTGTGCCACCTGCCATTCCGACCAGCAAAATGCCTATGACCACGGCGTCCATGCCAAGGCCGCCGCCGCAGGTAACACCAATGTCGCGAAGTGTCAGGACTGCCATGGCAGCGTCCACGAAATTCTGCCGGCGAGCGATCCCAAGTCCAAAGTAGCTCGTGGAAATATTCCGCAAACCTGCGGTGCCTGTCATGGGCAGAAATTCGTCATGGCGTCGAGCGGCATCAGTTCCGCTCCCTTCAACTCGTATCAGCAAAGTGTCCACGGCAAAGCTGTGGCCGCCGGTTCCGATAAAGCGGCGGTGTGTACCGATTGTCACGGTCAGCACGATATTCTGGCCGCCACCAATCCAAAGTCGCCAATTAACAAGTTCAACGTTCCCCAGACCTGCGCCAAGTGCCACGACAATGTCAAGCAGGAATACGTGCAGAGCATCCACGGGCAGGCGATCGCGCGCGGCAACTGGCAGGCGCCAGTCTGCACCGACTGCCACGGCATTCACACCATCAAAGCTCCCACAGACCCCAGTTCCTCGGTGGCATCGGCGAATGTGGGCAATAACTGTGCCCAGTGCCATGGCAGCGTGCGTCTCTCCAACGAGTTTGGCATGCCGTCGGGTCAGGTCAACACCTACCTGTCCAGCTATCACGGCATGGCATCGAGGATGGGTTCAGCGACGGTGGCCAATTGCGCCAGTTGTCACGGTGTGCACAACATTCTGCCCTCAGGCGATCCGCGCTCCACCATCAATCACGCCAATCTGGCGAAGACTTGCGGGCAATGTCATCCCGGCGCCAACGAGAAATTCATCAGCTTCAAGGTGCATTCTGACGGCGTGGCGAGGGCTGACTTCGGCAGCAAAGTGATTGGCTATATCAGTAAGTTTTACATTTGGATGATCATTGGCGTTATCGGCGGTATGGTGCTGCATAACCTGATCATCTTCCGCAAGAAACTTATCTTGCACCGCATAGGACAGCCTCGCATTCTGTTCCGCATGACGCGCGCGCAGCGGCTGCAGCACATTACTCTGCTCACCAGCTTTTTCACGCTGGTGCTGACCGGCTTTGCCTTGCGCTATCCACAATCGTGGCTAGCCACTGTGTTCGTCAATGAAGCGGTGCGCAGCATCATCCACCGTGTAGCGGGAGTGGTGCTGATCGCTGTCAGCTTGTTCCATCTGTGGTATGTCATCAAGAACCCTGACGGCCGCCGTCTGATCAAGGACATGTTGCCCGACTGGAAGGACGTTACCGATGCGCGTGACGCATTCCGCTACTACCTGGGTTACAGCGAACACCGTCCGTTGTTCCGCCGCTTCACCTATGCCGAGAAGGCCGAGTACTGGGCCTTGGTGTGGGGCATGTTCGTAATGGCCAACACCGGATTGATGATATGGTTCAAGGTCGGTGTGGGCGATCGGGTCCCAGGCTGGTGGGTCGATGTCGCCATCACCATCCACTGGTACGAAGCCGTACTCGCCACGTTGGCTATTATCGTATGGCACTTGTACGGAGTTATATTTGACCCTGATTCCTATCCCATGAATTGGGCTTGGTATGACGGCAAGATGTCGGTCGAGGCCTATGAGCACGAGCATCCTCTCGATCTGCTTGCGATCGAGCGGGCCAACGGCTCGGAGGAAACAGACGCAGAGCCGGTTCCAGCGGCCGTGAAGGAGCAAGAGGAGACAGCCGCAACGAAGAAGTAGATATCAGTCCGGGGAAATCTCCGGCGACTTTGGGGTAATGCGAGCAGCACGTTCCGATTTTCTTGATTGCGATACGACTTCACTGTGGTAAGTTCTGCCATACTGAATGTGCGCGTTTTGCACTGGGGTGAGGCGAAGAAGGGACAATTAAATAAATGTCTGACGACACGCAGAGGGTGGATCCTCTACGCGATCATCCGCCAGTTTCGCGGAATCTCATTAAGAATCCCATCAGCCTGATCGGTCTGGCGTTGGCCGGCGTCGCCCTTGCCAACATCGTTTTCCTGGTGCTGATCGATCTCCTGGCCAGTCAGCCATCTCCCTACATAGGCATCCTCGCCTACATGGTGGGGCCGGCATTTCTCGTTCTCGGCCTGATTCTTATCCCGATCGGAATGGTGGTCGAGCGGCGACGTCGGCTGCACGCTGTAGGTGCGCCGCCCCATTTCCCCAGCCTCGATCTCAACAATCCGGCGCAACGCAGTACGGTTGCCTTCCTGCTCAGCTTCGTGGTGATCTTTGCACTCGTGAGTTCCGTCGGCAGCTACAAGGCCTACGAGTTCACCGACTCCGTGGATTTTTGCGGCCAACTGTGTCACACCGTCATGCACCCTGAATTCACGGCGTATCAGGCCTCGCCGCACGCGCGTGTGGCTTGTGTCGAATGTCACGTCGGATCGGGGGCCGGCTGGTACGTCAAGTCCAAACTGTCGGGCATGCGCCAGGTTTACTACACCGCTTTGGGGACCTATCCTCGCCCCATTCCCACCCCAGTCCACGACCTGCGCCCCGCGCAGCAAACCTGCGAGCAATGTCACTGGCCGAGGAAGTTCTGGGGAGCGCAGCTCAAAACTTTTACTCATTATGGCGACGATGAGCAGAACACGCCGCGCGTCGTCCGCATGCTGATGAAAGTCGGCGGCGGTGATCCCAAACTCGGTCAGGCTGGCGAAGGTATCCACTGGCACATGAACATCGCCAACAAGATCACCTACTTTGCCACCGACGAACAGCGCCAGGTGATTCCCTGGGTGCGCATAGAAGACAAGACCGGCAAGGTGACCGAATATACGGTGAAGGACGGCGCCCCCACTCAGGCGCAGATTGACAAGGCGGACAAGCGCCGTATGGACTGCATCGACTGCCACAACCGTCCCTCGCACATCTACGTGCCACCCGACGCATCCGTGGACCAGGCGATCGCCGGGCGCTCCATCGACGCGACGCTGCCGTTTATCAAGCAGCAGGGCGTCACGGTGTTGACGGCCGACTACAAAACCTCGGACGAAGCGCAGAAGGCGATTGCCACTAACATTCCGAAGTTCTATCAGGACAAGTATCCGCAAATCGCGTCGGCCAAGGCCGACAGCATCAAGGGTGCGGTCGTCGAGCTGCAGCGAATCTACGACACCACATTCTTCCCCTACATGAAGGTGAACTGGAAGACCCATCCCAACAACATCGGGCACCTGTACTATCAGGGCTGCTTCCGCTGCCACGATGGCAACCATGTGAGCAAGGATGGCAAGGTCATCAGCAAAGACTGCAACTCCTGCCACACGGTGATGGATCAGCAGGAAGGCGGCACGCAGATCGCCTCGGTGCCGGCCCAGCCCTTCAAGCACCCGGTTGACCTCGGCGATCTGACCGCGGTGAACTGCTCCGATTGCCACAGCGGGGGCGTCGGGCCGTAAGAACCTGTGTCGCAACCGGTAAAAGAGTTTTGTGGTGGAACCACCGCTCAGGCAAAAGAATTTTGTGGCGGAACCATCGCTCAGGCAAAAGAGTTTTGTGGTGGAACAACCGCTCAGAAACCCATCCAACCAGCCACGCAGCGGCGGTATTTGTGTTAGCCGCGGGCGTAAGCCCGCGGTCAGGTGGCAACAAACACGAGCCGCGCAGCGGCGACACTGGGTTGCGACACAGTCTCGTAGCAGCCACGCAGCAGAGGCTGTTACGAAACTCGGTTGCTCACGGAATCGGCGGGACAAGTCACACCAGGAACGAGTGCCGAAGGCACGGAAGAGCTTAGCCCAGCACGGAGCCGAAGGCGGAGTGCTGGGTACAGTGGGAAAAGTCGTCGGAGTCCCGTAGGGACGACAGCGTTTCATAACACCCTCTGAACGCTCGTGCCTATCAACCCCGGGGGCACTTCGGCTTCACTCACGACACCCCTCTCCCCCCGCCATTGCTTCATCTTTGTTTTCAATACTTTGCTAGCAAAGTATTCATAACACGTAACTTAGATTAATAAATAAGTCATTTCTGCTCGATATCTTACGAGTTCCCCGCCAAAGTGTTCCTAACAGGTAACAATGCAGATTCTCTTACATGTAAGATGATTACAATCAGTCTTACTTTACTTACGCATCGCCAAAGTAAGAAAATTATGCCGAGGTATTATTATGAGAACTCCCTTTACGACCCGCATCTCTTCCCGCGGACAGATCGTCATTCCTGGTCCTGTTCGCAAGGCGCTCGCGATCGAACCCGGGACGGCGTTCCTTGTCATCGCGAGAAAAGACACTGTCGTGCTTCACCGGCTGCAGGAGCCGCCGTGGCAGTTCTTCGACGACATGGTCAAGCAAGCCCGGAAGCAAGGTCGCCAGCTCGACGCCGCCATGCAGGGGTTCGCAAAAGTTGTGAACAGGCTGAAGTACGGGCGGTAACGAAGGTCGAGGCGGTTTCCGGAGGCCGGGTGCCCCCACTCAAGAACCCGAAGAGTGGAAATGGAGCAGCTTCCGGACGTATGCTTGCGGCGAAGAGGGCTTGGTAAAAGTGAATTGTCAGGAATGGCCGCTCAGGATAACGTGTTCCGCCTCGCGGTCCCACTCATTCGAACCCCGCGAATGAGTGCACCCGGCGAGAGGCTACTAGGACGCGGGGGAAACCCCGTCAAACTCGCATGGCTTCTACCGCGAACTCCCGTGCAAAACTTTGTCGCGCCAACGGCGCACACTCAGCGCATCGAGCCGCTCGCCCTCGAAGACAATTTGCTTCACCGGTTTCTTGCCGCCTTCGCTCTGCCTTCGTAACACTCCACTGATCTCCATCCAGCGTACTTCGGCGAATGCCCTCTTTTCGTTGCCGGCCCCGCGCTCCGGCTCCTCGGGAAACGTGCCGATGACGAGCATCATCGGGCTGTCCTGTCTGGTCCAATACCTAACCCAGTTCTGTTTCTTAATAGTAAAGATTTCCGCGCCATCGCTCTTGCGCTTTTTCAAGAACGAATTACCGGCCTTTAGTTGCAGATACATGTGTTTACCGGTTCCGCGGCCTTCATCGTCAGTGAACTCGACAACCAGGTCGATGCCTTCGTCCTCGTCGCCTGGAATTTCGTGGCACTTCTGATTAGCGCTGTTGATACGGGCGGAGACTTCGTGGACGAGGAGTTTCCCCTGTCGGCGGGAATCAAGGTCGGAAGACTCATGGAGGCGAAGCGCCTCAACTCTCATCCTAACGGCTTGGCTGGCAAAACGTTTTTCCAGCATGTCCCAGAGAAGGACAAATTTGTCACATCGCTGGCAGCGGATTTCAGCTTTTTCGCCATCCCGCTCTAGCCGCTCCATCGCGAGTTCGCGGTTCTTTATTGGTTCGTCGCAGCTCGGGCATGTATAGAAGCGTAGGCGTGGCACTTCCTCAGTTGATTTCTCGCTCAGGTGTCCGTGGATGTAGCTCGCGAAGATTACCTGCTCCTGCCCCGTGATGCTGCTGGCGTGTGCGAGGAGGTCGCCACGACCGTCTTCCCGGCGAATCAGTTTGATGCCGACGATCTTGCCTTCGGCCAGCGTCTGGAAATCAGCGGCGTCCCGCCACAACTCCTTCAGCTTGAACGCCCCGCAATGCGCCAGCTTCACGACGAGTGTCGAGTAGATGTCATCGAGAAAACCGCGCATCGTGTAACTGACGAAGAACTTCGGAGGCACTGGACCTACTGGGCGCTCCAACCCGCAGTAGCTGGGGAACACGAGGTCGCCGTTCTGTCGGAGGCACAGGCGCCGTTCGAGCAGCATCTGCTCCATCGCCTGAAGTACCACCTTCTCGTCGACCGGAGCGAGGCGCTTCTCGACGGCATCTTTCCCGTCTGCCTGCTCAGTTTGGAAGATAAGCTTGCCTTCCATGATGCTGCTTACCGGCAGACAACCCAGCCCCGACTCCGCCGCACGCAAGGTACGGATCACGGCCTGGGCGTAGGCGTTGATCCACTCGGGGCGGAGCAAGATGTAGGAGCCAAAGCCCAGCTCTTTCACTACGCCTGGGCCGTCGAGCAACGACACCACAGTCTCCAGTTGTGCATCCGCGAACTTGATTTCAGGTGGCAGGCGGAGCCGCAGGAGGCTCTCCAACTCTTTCATGGTAGTGAGAACGTGCCCCTCATCTCGCAACTTCAGGATTTCATCCTTTAACCGTTTGAAGAGCGCCGGGGAGCTGTGCGGCGTCAATTCATCCCACGGGATTTCTTCCAGCATGGCCTTCCGCAGGTTGGGGATGCCGCTCGCCGTTTTGGAACTCGTTTCGAAATACTTGTATTTGTTCTCTTCTGCGAAAGCGCGGACCTTTTCACGGTCGAAGCGGAATCCAACATCGGTGCGTCCGGCCACGAGAAAAGTCCGTGCGTCCCCCGCCCTGGACCGCGCCAGCGCCTGCTGCCATTCGCGCAACCCGGGCAGAACGCTTTCCCGATCCGAGTCGAACATAAGCAGCACCAACGCCGTCCGGTCGAGGTAGAGCTGGTGGATAAGTCGCTGGTCAGCCTGACCGCCGAAGTCCCACAACCACACTTCGCGCTCCCATCCAGGACTTTGCGGCAAATCTTTCAACGGCCATTGCGTGGACCAAGCCCCCGAAGTCGATGGGCCTCGTTGAGGCGGCTGGCCGTGCGCAAGACGCTGAGTGAGCCCGGTCTTGCCCGCGTTCGTATCGCCTACGACGAGGACTTTGGCGTTTGTGTATTGGACCTGGTCCGGCGTGAAGGACGACGCCGATGCGGAGGTTCTCGAAGCGCGAGCCCCGGCGAGGGATTCCGCCAGATTCCACACGAGGATGCCGCCGTTCGTATCGGCGGAGAAGGCGCGCACTTGATCGGTGCTCCACGCGACGGTCGAGACGCCAGCTTCGTGGCCTCCAAGCACAAGTAAACAGCGCCCTGTTTCCACGTCCCACAGTCGCACGGTCTTGTCAAATGAGGCGGAAAGGGCGTAGCGTTGGTCAGCGTTCCACGCCAAGTCACCGAATCTCGACGTGTGACCTTCGAGCACGCGCAGGCAGCGTCCGGTTTCTACATCCCACAGTCGTAGGGTTGTGTCGTGAGCGCCGGAAAGGGCAAGGCGTTGGTCGGTGCTCCACACCAAGGTTTGGACTTCGCCCGAGTGACCCTCGAATACACGCAGGCACTGCCCCCTCTCCACATCCCATAGCCGCACAGTCTCGTCAGTGCTGCCAGAGAGGGCCCGCCGTTGATCGGAACTCCACGCCACGGCGGAGACAAGTTTGGTGTGGCCTTCGAGCACACGCAGGCAGCGCCCCGTCTCCACATCCCACAGCCGCACGGTGCGGTCAGCACTGCCAGAGAGGGCGCGCCGTTGATCGGGGCCCCAGGAGATGTTGATGATTGAGTCCGTGTGGCCTTTGAATATGCGCAGGCACTGGCCTGTCTCCACATCCCACAGCCGCATGGTCGCGTCACCGCTCCCAGAGAGGGCCCGCCGTTGATCGGCACTCCACAACACGCCCCAGACCTCGCGTTTGTGCCCTTCGAACACACGCAAGCAGCGCGCCGTCTCCAGGTCCCAGAGGCGCACGCTCTGGTCATCACCGGCGGATAAGGCACGCCTTTCATCCGGACTGAACGCATAGGCCTGGATGTCCTTGTAGGCGAGCTGAATAACCTTTTCTGCCGACTGCTCGCTCGCGGCCTCTGCTTCTGCCGCCTGCGGCGTCAATGGCGGCCGACAGGCTTTAAGGAGCTTTACATACTCCTGTTCGCGGTCCGGCGGGAGCCAGTTGATATATGAGAATTGCGCCAAGGAGCCTTTAATGGGTGCCTCGTCGAGTCTCAGAGGAATGAAGTGGCGCTCCTTGTTCAGCGGGTCGCGAAAGCGGAATGTGCCCGATTCCAATTGCGCCCAGTCGGAGCCAAACGCATGCGCCGACATGCAGAGGACGAGTATGCGGGAGTGTTCTAGTCCTTCTTCCAGCTTAGCTGGAATGTTGTCGCCAGGATGGATCTCCCACTCATCGAGCCACACGCGCAAGCCATCCGCCCGCAACCGCTCGGCAACAGAGCGAACGACTGTTTTGTCCTTCGAACTGTGGCTTAGGAACACGTCAAATGAAAAGAGATTACTCATGGCTTGTGGCACAGGGGCCCGCTTGAGTGCATCTGGATCAGCAAAATAGCTGTCTAGTATAGCTCTCTCGCAAGTTCCCAATGTGTGTGGTCGTTTCTGGTCGTCTCACCCGCGCTTGCCAAACAGCGTAACCATCAGCAATAATAGGTCTTTGCCTCCAGTAGCGGGACCTTGGCAAGCATTTGCTTGACGGGGTGTAAGTAGCGGGGGTCCAAGGAACGCCATGCTGCGTTCGTTGGGGTGTGGAGCGGAGATCTTGTTCGCTGGAGCACCCGTCCGATAGGCGTGAACGGCGCGCCATCGGCGACTTCGATTTTCTCGCCTGTAGGGAATTTGTGCCACCGGCGCTTCCCAGCGCTCCCAACTAAATCCGCTGTTCTAGCTTGGGGAGGGAATGCGTACACGTGTGGACATTGACGAGCAGGAAAGAGGGAGCAGCTTCTGTGTTGATGATTCGCCTTTCGCGCCGCGGTGCGCGCAAACAGCCTTACTACCGCATTGTGGTAATCGAGAAAGATCGGGCGCGCGATGGCCGCTCGGTGGAAGTGGTCGGCACCTATAATCCGCGCACCAATCCCGCCAGCGTGGAATTGAAGCGCGAGCGCATTGCGTATTGGACCAGCAAGGGCGCGCAGTTGTCTGACCGCGTAAAGAAGCTGGTGGACAAAGACAAGGCCGCTGCCGCCACGCCAGCACCGACCGCTGCCTGAGTTTGCCATTAGAAGCTAACGTCGAATACCGGGGAGCCGCCTGACTATGACAAGCAGCGCCGTTAACATGGTTGCGTTGGTCGAGCATCTTGCCAAGGCCGTAGTGGAAGCGCCTGACGAGGTGACCGTCGAAGCCTTTGAAGAGGGCGGACAGACGGTCCTGGAACTGATTGTGGCCGAGACGGACCTGGGCCGCGTCATTGGCCGTCAGGGACGCATGGCCCGAAGCCTGCGCACCATTGTGAATGCGGCCAGCTTGCGCACTCGCAAGCGCTATCAGTTGGAGATCGTGGAATAACCGGCGACTTCATTACGATTGCTCGTGTGCTGGGCCCGCAAGGCCGGCGCGGCGAAGTTATGGCGGAGTTGCACACCGATTTTCCTGAGCGCTTCCAGCAGCGCCGGCAATTGTCGGGCTTGGCAGCAGACGGCAGTCGCCGTGAGCTGCAAGTTGAAGAACACTGGTTTCACAAGGGCGGCGTGGTGCTGAAGTTTGCCGGCGTCGAGAGTATCAGCGATGCCGAGCAGCTGGCGGGAATGGAATTGCAGGTTCCGCTCGAGCAGCGCACGGATTTGGAACAGGGCGCTGCGTATGTGAGCGAAGTTGTCGGCTGCGAAGTGTGGATAAGCAATGCCGATGGCCAGCAACTGCTGGGGACCGTCAGCGACATTCAGTTCGGCGCCGGTGAGGCCCCGCTTCTGGTTGTGCGGGCGAAAATTGGCGCAGAGCAGGAAATTTTGCTTCCCTACGCCGAGGAATTTCTGAAGTCTGTCGATTTCCAGCAGCGGCGGATCGAGATGGAGTTGCCCGAGGGACTGCTGGCGCTGGACGCGCCCCTGAGCGGGGAAGAGAAGCAGCGGCAGAAGACGGAAGCCGACGAAGCGCGATCGGCGGGAGTTCGCCGCAAACGCAGGAAATAGATTAAGTCCCCAAGCGCCCAGGGCGCGAGTTGGGGAGGCCCGAATGAAGTTCGAGATCCTGACGATTTTTCCGGACTTTTTTCGTGGGCCGCTGGATTACGGCATTGTGCGCAAAGCGCGCGAAGCCGGGCTCATTGAAATCGGTATTCACGATCTGCGGACGTTCACGCACGATCGGCATCGCACGGTGGACGATCGGCCATTCGGCGGCGGCGAGGGCATGGTGCTAAAGCCTGAGCCTATCTTCGAATGTCTGGAATCGCTTCGTGTCTCGCCGCAGGAAGAGCGGATGCGTGACGATTGCGCGAGACGGTGGTGTTGCTGTCACCGCAGGGTGAGTTGTTCTCCCAGGCGGTGGCGCAGGAGCTGACGACGCGCGAACGGGTGGTGCTTATCTGCGGGCGTTACGAAGGTGTGGATGAGCGCGTGAGCCAGCACCTTGCCGATCGCGAGATTTCGGTTGGCGATTTTGTATTGAGCGGCGGAGAGTTGGGCGCAGCTATTATCGTCGATACCACGACGCGGCTGCTCCCCGGCGCACTCGGCAATGCGGCATCGACGCAGCAAGAGTCATTTACAGCGTCGGTTGAGGAGAAACGAGAAAAGATTTCAGGCGAGCCGCCGAGTTCGACGTGCGGGTCAGGTGGACTGCTGGATTATCCGCACTACACGCGGCCGGCGGAGTTTCGCGGGATGCAGGTTCCCGAGGTGCTGGTGAACGGGGACCACGATGAGATTCGCAAGTGGCGGCGCCGTAGCGCGCTGCAAAAGACATGGCGCAATCGTCCTGATTTGTTGCGCGATGCCGAGCTGAGCAAAGAGGACCGCAAGCTGCTGGCCGAAATTGAGGCTGAACAGGGAACAGCCTGAAATCGAACAGAAGTGATTTTAATTATAGAGTCCTTCGACATTGCTCGGGATGACAAGGATTACTAATAGCTAAAGCTAGCTTGCTAATTGCTAGCTGCTATTTTTGCCGCCGCGAGGCGTGACACGGAAGGGAAAAACAATGTCGAATAACTCACCTATTATTGACCGGCTACTCGCCAAGACGCGGCGCACCGACTTACCAGACTTTAAGCCCGGCGACACGGTTCGGGTCCACGTCAAGATCAAGGAAGGCGACAAGGAGCGCTTGCAGGCGTTCGAAGGGGTCGTCATTTCCAAGAGTCACGGAGATCAGCCCAGCTTTACCGTGCGCAAGATGAGCTTTGGCCAGGGCGTCGAGCGCATCTTCCCCATCCATTCGAAGGTCATCGACAAGATCGAAGTGCTGCGTTCGGCGCACGTTCGTCGCGCCAAGCTGTATTATCTGCGCGCGCTGCGTGGCAAGGCCGCCCGTCTGCGCGAAGTGGACACCAAGCGCGCGTAAGGCAACGCTTAATTTCCGTTAAACTCACGACGCCCAGTGTGTCTGCTGACACGGTGGGCGTTGTTTCCTCGCGGGGAAACATCATTTAGCGTTCCGCCTTCGGCCGCACAAATTTCAATGCTGTGTGGATTGCGGAAAAACTCACAACCTTCACATCCACTAAGCCTGCTTGCCTCCCAGCCTCGATCACTTGCAGCTCGGTAATTTCCTGTTTGCCTTTGGGATAGACGATCCACAGCGCGCCCGCGCTAGCCAGTGATGAACTCAGCTTGGTTGCGCGTGCGAGGTCGCTTGTCTTGGCTGCGCCGAAAAAGATGAGATCCGAATTCTTCAACGCCCTCGTATCGGAGAACGACGCTGCCGTCGCGCGAAGGTCCTTGCGGAAATTGTCGTCGCCCACGTCTAATGCCGAGATAGTCAATCCCGGCTTGATTCCAAGCTTCTCCGCAGTGCTCTTGGGGTGAAGAATCTTGTGCGCCCATTTCTCGGCGTGGTCACCAAGCTGAAAAATAGCCGAACCGTCGGACCATTTGAGATGAAGTTGGCCATCGCGCGCGACCACGGACTTTAGCGACCCGAATGGGATCTTCAAGCGCACGTCGCCGCGAAAGATAATCTCACTGGTTTCGAGCAGCGCCTTGCCGCTGGCCTGCTTACCGCCCGAACTAACCTTGCACACCAGTTCGTGTCCCAACGGACCTCCGATTCGTCCGAAAAGCATGGTTCAGATCAACCGGCGTGTCAACCCGTTTCGGTCTGCAACAAAAGGCGAAACCCCGCTCAGCGGAAGCGGGGTTTCAATTCGCGACCTGTGGTCGCGGTTTGTGGCGGGGTAGTCAGGTAGGGGTTGTTGCAGCTAGATCTTTACCGCTAGTTCCATCAAACCCACGGCCATGGCAATCCAGAGCGCAAACGCTACCGCAGTGAGAGTGAGGCGAATCGCACCGTTGTCGATCAGCCGGTTGTATTTGGCGTCCATAGTGTCTCCTTGAACAGCGGGTTCCACCTCGACAATCGAAATTGCGTTACTTGGGGACCCCTGAGGTTGCGCCCGGCGTGCCCTGCGGCTTCACCGGATCATGTTCTGCAGCTATATACGTGCGAACTTTCGAAAGGTTCCGTTACGATTTGGTGAATGCTGGCCAGTTGCAGGAATTCAGTGGCAAGTGCAGGTTGCGGTGGTGTGAAGAGTTGATGCTGCTGACGAGCCAGTGAAACAAGCGCAGATCCTCTCGAAGATCATTCACCACGGAGACACGGAGGCCACAGAGTATTGATTCTTAGGATCTCTCTGTGATCTCTGTGCCTCCGTGGTAATTAACTCTTTTCGCCCGGCGCCGCAATCTCTCCCAGTTCCCAATACTTTTTCAACAGAGTGTCGGGGACATTGACTGCCTTTCCGGTCAGCATATGTTTCAACTGCAGAGCGTTCACAGCCGCCTTGCCTTCAAAGTGATTGTTGGCGATCACAAAGGTTTTCTTTGCTTTGGTGGCGATGGTGTCAATGCGCGTCTTCCAACCCTGCAATTCGGGGCCGGTATAGAGATAGTTGTAGCGGTCGTTGCGCGAATCACTGTCGAACCATTGATCGTAATTGCGGCCGTGCAGGCGCACGTAAGCGAACGCCGCGGTCACGTGTTCGGTGGGAGCAATCGCCTTTCCCAGGCGTGGCTGGTCGATGTTGCAGAAGGCCACTCCTCTTTCGGCGAAGTAGCGCAGGGTGCCCTCATTGGTCCAACTGTTGTGCCGAACTTCCACCACCAGAGGGTATTGCTTGAACTTCTCGACTACGCTCTCAAGATAGTCGCGGTTCGGATTGGTGTTCTTGAATGAGATGGGAAACTGCGCGAGCACCGCCCCGAGCATATCTTCGGCGGCGATGGAGTCAAGGCCGTCCTTGGCCAGCTGTTCGTCTTCGGGGTTGGCAATAATGGTTTCCGAGGATGTGCTCTCCACGACCGCGATGGGCGAGTGGGTGAATGCTTTGTTCAGCTTGGCGGTGAACATGAAATCGGGATTCACCGCACGCGATTTGCGGCACCAGAGTTTGCCCCACTCCGGTTTGATGTGGCCGTAGAACGAGGTGTTGATCTCGATTACGTCAACGAAACGCGCCAGGTATTCCACCGGATGGAGCGACTTCTTGATCTGCGCCGGATAGACAGTGCCTTCCCAGTCTTTGTACGACCAGCCCGCCGTGCCCACATAGATTTTCCCCTGATTGTCCATCTTCGAAGGCGAGATTAGCACAGAGTCGCGGCCGCCGATCAGGCCGTTAAACGGAGGGAAAGTTTAAAAGCAGATCCCTCAAGACTTGGTCGGTTCGGGATCAATAAACGACCATTACTACCCAATAAATCCCTCCAGGCTGGCTCACACTGGGAGCAAAACAAGCTCCCAGCGAGTACCCCGAGGACATCGGATGCGCCAACAATTCTTTGGCCTTGCCGGGAAGTTGCTCCGGGTCAGCCGTGGTCCACGTAGCAAACCCCTGAACTCCAGGAATGTCGGCCACCTTCTTGCTCTCTATGGAGTCGTTGAGCGCCATGTCGCAGGCCATATGCCGCAGCTCTGATTGCGGCTTACGCACTGGCGCCGGCTGACCCTGGGTGGTGGCAAAGCTCTCGACGGCCCGTTGCAGGACGGCATCCGCCTCCGGCTCGGAATAGGACGTTACCCGGTGAGCGAAATCCTCAGTTACATACACCTGATCGCCACTTCGCAAGACCGCGACTCCCACCACGTTGTAGTCGGGATTCATGATGTTGGCACGATTCGCGGGCGAGTTTATCAACCCTTTGTTAGCGGAGGCCAGATCTTTGCTGAGGTTAATGTTCTCGGCTTGCCGCTCCGAGCGCAGGTTCTCATCGGCAAAGCGGACCTCCAAAATGGGCTCTCCGTCGAATTGGTGCGAAAGCTCCTTATGTTGCGCCATCAGCTCAGTATGCTTACGAGCGGCCTGGGTGAGGCGTTGGTCAACTTCAAGAGCAGCAAGTCCCTGGCTGGCGCGCTCCTCATTGATCAACTTGACCAGTTGCTCCTCGTCGCGTTCCTCGAATTTGGTCTGGCCAACGCCCTGGCACACCAGCAGCGACGTGACGAGTAGTGCGATGGCGAAGATCCGCGGCAAACGGAGAAGTTGGTAAAGTCGCACCTTGTTCCGCATTAGATCCGAAACTCCGAGGCTTGATCAGCGCGTCGTCAAAATACAATACCGCATCTGGAGCCGGTGTGCAGGCAATGCCGCAAGCCAGACAAAGCAGTTCTGGACCACGCTGGAACCTAAATGAGATTTGGGAAGAAAAGGCGCGGCTGAGGGGCCGCGCCTTCGGTTATTCGTTTTCGGGTTTCAAGCTGTCTTCCAACCAGGAACGTCCAATCAATTCACATTTCCTGGAGCAAAACGTCTGCCCGTCACGAGCCCGGCTTGTGCTTTTGAGATATTGGGAGTAACACCAGAGACAGACCGCAGTGGAAGTGGCTGCGTCGTACTTATTTGGTTGCATGCAATCTCCAGTTGGAAAGCGAGCATAGGACAACCTGCTGCCAAACGCAATCGGCAAAATCGTGGAATCAAGAGAGTTATATCCGGTGAGACTATTGTGGGGGTACTCAGATGCGCTCAGGTGCCAATATTTCGCCGAAAGACTCACGCCTGCGCACCAGCCGGACTCGTTTGCCGTCCACTAAGACCTCAGCCGGTCGGGGACGGCTGTTGTAATTCGAAGCCAGCGACATGCCATAGGCGCCCGTGTCGAGGATCGTCAGCAGCTCGCCTTCCTCCACGGTGGGCAGTTCACGGTCGCGAGCCAGAAAGTCTCCGGTTTCGCATACCGGCCCAACCACGTCAACGGTTTCCATGTCTCGGTTGTTTCGCCTGACAACCGGAACGATGTCGTGATAGGCGCCATAGAGCGAAGGGCGGAGCAGGTCGTTCATGGCCGCATCTACGACGATGAACTGCTTGCCGTTATTGCGCTTGCGGTAGACCACGCGCGTCAGCAAGGCCCCTGCTGGACCCACGATGGCGCGGCCAGGTTCCAGCAGTAGGTGCATGCCGAGACCCTTCAGCGGCCCAAGAACTGTCTTCGCGTATGGTTTGACCTCCTCCGCAAAGTTGGTTTCCAGACTGTGTTCGTAATCGATGCCGAGCCCGCCACCAGCATCGACGTAGCGGATATCGTGCCCCTCAGTGCGTAACGAACTCGCCAGTGAAGCCACACGCTCCATCGCTTCGCCAAAAGGGGTCACATCCGTTATCTGTGAGCCGATGTGAACGCTGACGCCAGCCGGTTTCAGATATCGATTTTCGGCGCCTTGGCGATAAAGCCCTGGCGCGTCACGCCAAGGCACACCAAACTTGTGCTGTTGCAGTCCCGTGGAGATGTAAGGGTGGGTATCGGTTGCGACCTCGGGATTTATCCGCACCGCGAAAGCGGCTGATTTACGCAGATGCGTCGCGCGCGCCGCCAGCAATTCCATCTCGCTGGCGCTCTCGACATTGAACAGCAGGATGCCGGAACGAAGTGCGAGATCAATTTCGTGGGACAGTTTGCCCACTCCGGAAAACACCACTTTCGGTTTGATTTTGCCGCTGGCGTCGGCTACTCGTTGCAGCTCTCCCCCGGAAACGATGTCGAATCCCGCGCCCAGACGGGCAAGCAGGCGCAAGATTGAAAGATTCGAATTCGCCTTCACCGAGTAACAAATGGTGTGCTCGCAGCTGTCGAACGCCTTGTCGAACTGCCGGAAGCGTTCGCGGATGGTCGAACCCGAGTACACATAGAGTGGCGTGTCGTAGAGCCGCGCCAGTCTCGAGAGAGGAACGTCGTCTACGTGCAACTCAACGTTGGATTTGCGCAGTAGGCGCTTGTCGCGTCTGCAGGTGAACCCGGGTGGACGTTCTGGCGAGCGGTCGGCTTTCACTTTTTCGCGGCCGGTCCTTTCACCTTGATGGCCACGATGGTCTGATCATCGAAGGTCTCGACGCCTTCTGCATGGCTGGAGACTGCCTTGAAAATGGCGTCCACAATTTCTTCCGCGCTGCGCTGTGCATTGCCTATCGCGATTTTCTCCAGACGATGGCGGCCAAACATCTGTCCCTCTGAGCTGGTAGCGTCGAGAATGCCATCGCTGAAGAAAAGGAACACATCTCCTGGGCGGCCGCGAAGGTTCAGTTCGTCGTAGGTAGCGTTGGGAAACAAACCAATCGGTAGGCCAGTAGCTTGAATTTCCTCCAGCTTACCTTTACGGAAGTGTAAGGGACGCGGCAAGCCTGAGTTTGCGATCTGCAGCAGTTGCTGGTTGTCGTCCCAGATAGCGTAGATCATGGAGACGTACTGCCCCTCGATCGGGCGCTCCGAGAGCGACAGATTAATGGCTTCCAGCATGGCCGCGGCGCCAGGCTCTTCATTGGCCATAGAGCGCGCAATGCCGCTGACCAGTGCAGCATAAATGGCGGCGGGCGCGCCTTTACCGCTTACATCGCCGACAGCAATGGCGGTCACGCCCTCTCCGCTGTACTCCAGGAAGTCGTAAAGGTCGCCGCCGATCTGGCGCGCCGGAGCAAAACGGGAAGCGACTTCGGCATGACGGAATACCGGCAGTTTCTGCGGCAGCAGTCGAAACTGCAGCTCTCGGGCCAGGGCCAGGTCCTGTTCCAGCCGTTTCTCCTGCCGCGCGATGCGCTCATATAGAGTCGCATTCTCGATTGCAATTGCCACCTGCGCCGCCAGTGTGGTCATCGTGCTCAGGTGGTCTTCGGTGAAGTACCCGCGGCGGGTGTGTTCGATATCGAGAACGCCGATCACATTGTCTTTGTAGATCAGAGGAATGCAAAGTTCCGACCGTGTCTCCGGATTGGCTTTGATGTAGCGCGGGTCCTTGCTGACGTCGGGCACCAGGACCGCCTGCTTGTGCTGAGCGGCATATCCAACCAGGCCCACGCCGAGGGGGATCTCGTGCTTGAGTTTCACGCTCTCGTTGAAGCGCAAAGAGAAGCGATGCTGCAAGAGAGTCCCGCTCGGATCGAGCAGCAGGATGGAAAACATCTGGTAGTCGATGATGCGGGTCACCAGTTCGGCAATCCGCTTCAGCAGTTGGTCAACGTCAAGGATGGAGGTCAATTCGCGGCTGATCTCGGTCAGCAGGGTCAACTGCCGCGCCTGGCGCGAGACGCGGGTATACAGGCGCGCGTTCTCAATCCCGCTGGCGATACGCGAGGCGAACAAGGTCAACAGGCGTTTGTGTTCCTCAGTAAACGCGCCCGGTTGTGCCGCTTCTACATCAATGACGCCGATCACCTTGTTCTTGGCGATAAGGGGCGCGGCCAACTCGGACCGCACACCCGGTGCGGAATTAATGAAGTTTTGCTCCGCCGCCACGTCGTTGACCAGCACCGCCTCGCGGCGCTGCACGGCTTGTCCGGTAACGCCTTGTCCAACCTTAATGCGAATGCGTTCCGCTACCTCGGGAGGATGGCCGACCTGGAAGCGAACCCGCAGCTCCTGCGTTTTCTCGTTCAGCAGTAGAATGGCAAAAATTTCGTAATCAATGACCCTCTTCAGCATCTCTGCCACGCGTTGCAGCAGAGTGTTCAAATCAAGCGTCCGGTTTACCGCGTCCGCCACCTCCAGCAGGTAACTATCGACGGAGGCAGGCGCGGCAGGCTGTTGCATTGGGGATGACATCGGGCTGGGACTCTTGTCTTTCATGATAACAGTCGAATCGAGGGAAAAGCCCTTGGGAAGCGCATTCTGAGCGTTCGCAACAACGTCGCAGTGCCATGGAACCCAGGCTCGGCGCCAACGCAGCATGGTAACACTGCGACTCGCCCACTGATGTATCCTCTCCGATGAGCATGCGAGCTGGGATGCGTGTCGCAGGTTCTGGACTTCTTCAGGTCAAAGGTGCGTGAAATCGTTTGAATTTCCTGCTAAGCCATAAACGCGAAGTGGCAACTCTGACCGCCGAACACCTCTGGCTGGTTGGAATTTCGATGCTGCTGGCTATCCTGATTGGAGTGCCGCTGGGGATTCTGCTGACGCGCCGTCCGAAATGGAGAGCGATTGTGCTGGGCAGTACCAATGTAGTCCAGACGATCCCCAGTCTGGCTCTCTTCGGATTACTGCTCCCGCTGCCATGGCTAGGCGCGCGCGCTGATCGTTTGGCAATCATCGCGCTCGCTCTCTATGCACTGCTACCCGTAGTTCGCAATACCTACGTGGGGATTGCCGGCATCAGCGCGCCGGTGCGGGAAGCGGCGATTGCCATGGGCCTCACTTCGGGCCAGTTGCTGTGGCATGTGGAACTCCCGCTGGCGCTGCCGGTGATGCTGGCGGGCATTCGCGTGGCTGCCGTGATTACCATCGGCGTTGCTACCATCGCGGCTGCCATTGGCGCGGGCGGACTGGGCGAGTTCATCTTCCGCGGCATCGCCATGGTCGACAATGGAGTGATTCTGGCCGGCGCCATCCCCGCGGCCCTCATGGCATTGTCGGCGGATCTGCTCCTGAGCGGGTTCGAAAAGCTGATGGTTCGCAGGATCCATTGACATGGACCGCCGCAGTTTCCTGGCCGGACTTGCTCTGCTCTCCGCTACCGGCTGCATGCCGCGTAAGAGCGCGATCACCGTCGGCTCGAAGAACTTCACCGAACAACTTGTCCTGGGCGAATTGCTGGTGCAATTGCTGGGGAGTGTATGCCGCCACCCGATCGAGGGACGCTTCTATCTGGCCGGAACCTACATTTGTCACCAGGCCTTGCTCGCCGGACGCATTGACATGTACGTCGAATACACCGGGACCGCACTTGCCGCCGTCCTGAAAAAACATCCCTCGGGCGATTCCCAGAGCGTGTATCAACAAGTGAAGGATGCCTACAAGCGCCAGTTCAATCTCGACGTGATGCCGCCGCTTGGCTTCAACAACAGCTTCGCCATGGTGATGCGAGGAGATGATGCGCGCCGCCGCAATGTGACAACACTGTCGCAACTGGCCAGTGCCGCCCCGAATCTACGACTTGGAGTGGGATACGAATTTCTCGAGCGCCAGGACGGATATCAAGGACTGGTTACCACTTACGGGCTGAAATTTGCCGAAGCGCCACGCGTAATGGACTTAGGGCTGCTCTATCGTGCCTTGCAAAACAAATCCGTGGACGTTGTGGCGGGCAACAATACGGATGGCTTGATTGCGGCGCTTGGATTTGTCGTGCTCGACGACGACAGACATTACTTTCCTCCCTATGATGCCGTCCCGATTGTTCGCCCGCAGGTTTTTCAAGAATGCCCGCAGGCCAGAGCGGCCTTCGACCGGCTTGGCGGCAGCATTACCGCCGAGGACATGCGCAAGATGAACTACGCGGTGGACGCCGAAAAGAACGACGCTGCGGAGGTAGCGAAGGACTTTCTCCGTGACCACGGCTAGAAGGTATGTAGGCACAGATTTTCCGTTCTGGCAGAAAGGCATGTGCAGGATTCTGCAACCGTCGCGACTTTTATGAGCGCAAGTACAAGAATCTATTGCCATTAGTTTGGTCACGAACGTGCGTTACTACAGGTCGAATATCTTGCCTGCTCGATAGGAGGGCGCTTCCATGCACCTGCGTCGTGGATTGTTTTTGGTTTTGTGTCTTTGCCTGCTCAGCATCGGAGCTTTTGCCGATTCCGTCACTGGTGACTTCACCATTGATGCCAACGGGAATCCGGTTACGAGCCAGGGTTTTGTTGTCTTTACGCTCAACCCAGACGGAACGATAGCGGCCTCGTTGACTGTCACCAACGGAGCCAACATCCTGGGATTTGGTTTCAACTCACTGACAGGAGATCTACCCGAGTCGAATTTCTCGCCGACCCAGCCTGACAATGCTTTCGGCTGGTCAGATAACTTCGGCCTGCAACCTTCTGGATTTCTCTGCACCCAGTGCGGACCCACAGAAACCTGGACCATCGACGGAACCTACTCGTCGGTTTTCGATGTTCTGGATGGCGGAAACCAGTCCACGGTCGACTTCTTCCTGATTGACTCGAACGGCAACCAGTGGGGCGGCAACCGTGGAGGAGAAGGAACCGTCCCTGAGCCGAGCAGTCTGCTGCTGCTGGGTACGGGCGTGCTTGGAGTGCTGGGTTCTATTCGCCGCAAGTTGATGTAAAAGGTTTCAGATTCTTTCCCGCTCGCGCCGAGACGATAACCATCGCTCGGCGCAGTTTTTTTGCTGCCAAGTTTTTTTAATGCTTGGCGGGGCGGTCGATCTCGGCAAGATCTTCGGCGCCCAGGTCGCAGTTTCAGCCATATCGCGCCGACGGATTGAAATCTCAAACAACCCATCACAGGCGGGACACATCGTTCTGTATTGAAGCCGGAGTCATCTTCTGCAAATTCGTGTACGATTTCGCTGCCTGCAGCTCCTGATCATCATCTTGCTCTTCTCGTTGCCGCTCCTGGCACAGTCGCCGGCGGAAACCATCGCTATCGATGCCAACGCACCGGCCCATCCGTTTCCCCATTTCTGGGAGCAGATGTTCGGTTCCGGCCGGGCTGTTCTCAGTTTGCGCGACTCCTATCGCCGCGATTTGCGCAGCGTCAAAGAAATCACTGGATTTCAGTACGTGCGCTTTCACGCCATTCTCAACGATGACGTGGGAGTGTATAGCGAAGACAAGCAGGGACATCCGATTTACAACTTCTCCTACGTTGACCAGATCTATGACGGTCTGCTGGCTAATAAGGTGAAGCCATTTGTCGAGATCAGTTTCATGCCTTACCAGTTGGCTGCGCGACAAGACTTTCAGTCCTTCTGGTATCACCCCAACGTGTCGCCGCCGAAGGACTACGCCAAGTGGGACGATCTCATCACCCAATTCGTGAAGCACCTGGTGGATCGTTACGGCATGGATGAGGTCGCGAGTTGGTACTTCGAAGTGTGGAACGAGCCTAACCTTGATTTCTGGACGGGTGATCCGAAGCAGCAGTCGTACTTTGAGCTCTACGACCATAGCGCGCGCGACATCAAGGCAGTCGGCCCGCGACTGCGAGTGGGCGGTCCGGCAACCGCCCAAGCTGCCTGGGTTGGCGCCATGATTCAGCACGCGGAACACAATCATGTGCCACTCGATTTTGTCTCCAGTCATGTGTATGGCAACGATAAGGCCAGCGATGTTTTCCACACCAGCGAGAATATTCCTCGCGATCAGATGGTGTGCCGCGCAGTCAAAAAAGTGCACGACGAGATCAAGGCTTCCGCCCGACCCGATCTACCGCTGATTTGGAGCGAGTTTAATGCCGCGTACGACAACCAGGTCGAGGTAACTGATTCCATCTACATGGCTCCATGGCTGGCGGGTACCATCGACCAATGTGACGGCTTAACGCAGATGATGTCGTACTGGACCTTCTCGGACGTGTTTGAAGAGCAGGGTGTGGTGAAGGAGCCGTTTTACGGTGGTTTCGGGCTAATCGCGGCGGGTGGCATTCCCAAGCCTTCATATTATGCCTTCGAACTGCTCCACAATCTCGGCAATCAGCGTATCGATAACAGCAATCAGAATGTCCTGGTCACAAAGACAAGCGAAGGAAGGTTGGTCATCGCGCTGTGGAACGTCGCGAATCCTGGTTCGACCGGCGCGCCGAGAACGGTAAAACTCAACATCAAAGGAGTTAAGCCCAACGCTGGAGTCCGCATCAGTCGTGTCGATGCGGAGCATGGCAATACCTTGGCGCTGTACGAAAAAATGGGCAAACCACGCTACCCCACGCTGGGCCAGATTCGGGTGTTGCGCGAGCAGTCGAAATTGCCCGACCCGGAACAGGGCACGCTGAAAGATGGAAGCCTGACCGTGCAGTTGCCGGTCAATGGCCTGGCCGTCGTGCAGGTGATAATGTCAGGGGGCCGGTAAGGCGAAAAGGGGAACTGAGTTGGCAAAGGACCGATCCCATAAGCACTTTCAGTTGGACTCCATGAAGATCAAGCGCGCGCAAGGAGCTCTTGGAGCTAAAACTGAGACCGAGACCATCGAACGCGCGCTGGATTTAGCCATCGCCGAAGACGCGAAGAACCGATTGGTTGTCGAGGCTAACGTACGCTTTGCCAAGAGTGGCATTGACATTAAAGATGTGTACGGCAGGCTTGATTGTTAGAAACAGGGCTGCCCCCGCCCCTCTCAATGCAGGGAAATCCCCAACAGCTTGCGAAGACTGCACTTGGCTGCGCCGACCTTTCGTCGGGCCACAGAAACTGCGATACTTAAGACATCGCGAGTCTTTCCTGATTCCCGCTGTACGAGCCGGTTTGAGCCAATTGCCTGGATCGCATTTTGGACATCCCGCAGCTTCGCTTTCGGAAGACCGCAACACAATACCCAATGAGTGACTTTCTAAAAGCCGTGCAGGAACGGGTCGTCATCTACGACGGCGCCATGGGGACGAACATCCAACTCCGCAACCCCAACATCGATGATTTCCGGGGCAAGGAAGGTTACAACGACATTCTTGTGCTCAGTCGTCCCGACCTAATCAAAGATATCCACGCTGCGTTCTTTGATGTCGGCTGCGACGTAGTTGAAACTGACACTTTCAACTCCAGTCCCATGGACATGGTCGAGTACGACATGCTCGACCAAGTGCGCGAAATTAATATGGCTGCGGCCAAACTCGCCCGCGAGGTGGCCAGCAGCTACTCGGCCAAGGGGCGCAAGCGCTTCGTTGCCGGATCGATGGGACCGACAAGGAAGCTGCCTTCGCTCGGCCACATTAGCTTTGACGACATGGCCGCCGGATACACCGAGCAAGCCTTAGGGTTGATCGAGGGCGGAGTCGACGTGCTGCTGCTGGAGACCTGCCAGGACATCCTGCAAGCGAAGGCGGGCCTGGTCGGCATCTTCGATGCGCTCAAGAAGTCGGGCAAGAACGTTCCAGTGCAGGTGCAGGTGACGATTGACGTCGGCGGCACCATGCTGCTGGGAACCGAGATCGGCGCGGCCCTGACCACGCTGGAGATGTTCGACGTTGCCATCATCGGTATGAACTGTGCTACCGGCCCCAAAGAAATGAACGATGCGGTTCGCTACCTGGGAGCGAACTCGCCTAAGCATGTTTCTGTGCTGCCCAACGCCGGATTGCCGCAGAATGTTGGCGGCCATGCCGTTTACAAGCTAGAGCCGCAGGAACTGGCTGACTACCACAAGCAATTCATCACCGAGTATGGCGTGCGCATCGTTGGCGGCTGTTGCGGCACCCGGCCCGAGCACTTGAGAGCCGTGGTCGAAACCTGTGCCAACCTTGAGCCGGCAAAGCGCGATGTCAAAATCTCCGCAGCCGCGGCCAGCGCCTATTCGATGGTGCCGCTCGATCTCGATCCTAAGCCGCTCATTGTGGCCGAGGAGATGAACACCACCACCCGCGTCGAGCACTTCAAGAACATGGTTCGCACCCAGAACTATGACGCGATTCTTACGCTGGCGAAGAAGCTGGTGAACGAAGGCTCACACATGCTCGACCTGTGCTGCGCCATCGTTGGCGAAGACGAGAAAGCGTACATCAGCAACATTCTGGAGAAGATTGCCACGCGGGTGCCCGCGCCGATCACCGTTGATTCCACCGAAGCCGACGTCGTGGAAGAGGCGCTGAAGCGCATTCCCGGCAAAGCGATCATCAACTCGATCAATTTGGAAGACGGCGAGAAACGTACCTCCAAAGTTCTGCCGATGGCGAAACGATACGGTGCAGCCGTCATCGCGCTGACCATCGATGAAGATGGTATGGCGCTTACGGCAGAGAAGAAACTGGCGATCGCCAAGCGCATCTTCGATCTGGCGGTTAACAAGTACGGCATCCGTCCGGTCGATCTGATCTTCGACGCGTTGACGCTGCCCATTTCTACCGGCCAGGATGATTATCGTACTGCTGGTATCGAAACGCTGAAAGCCGTAAAGGCGATCAAGGCCGAGCTGCCTGACGTAAAGACGATTCTTGGGGTCAGCAACATTTCCTTCGGATTGAATGCCTATTCGCGGCGAATCCTGAACAGCGTCTTCATGCACGAGGCTGTGGACAACGGGCTCGATATGGCGATCGTGAACTACAGCAAGATTTATCCGCTGTACAAGATTCCCGAGGCGGAAGTCGATCTGGCGCGCAAGTTGATTTACTACGATCAGTCAAACGGCGACCCGCTGCAGGCCTACATGTCGCACTTTGCCGGGACCAAAGGCAAAGAGGAGACGACCACGGCGCACGTGGACACGCTCTCGATTGAAGACAAGCTGAAGTGGTCGATCATTAATGGCGAAAAGACCATTGGCGACGGCGCGAACAAGAAGTCGCTTGCCGAGTTGTTGGAAGAGGCGCTGGTCACCTACACCCCGCTGGAGCTTATCAACAACGTGCTGCTCGATGGAATGCGCACGGTGGGTGACCTGTTCGGCGCGCGCAAGATGCAGTTGCCGTCGGTGCTCGATTCTGCGGGGGTGATGAAGGCGGCCGTGGCCTACCTCGAGCCCAAGATGGAGAAGAAGGAAGGCAGCCAGAAGGGGACCATCGTTCTGGCCACGGTGAAAGGCGACGTCCACGACATCGGCAAGAACCTCGTGGATATCATTCTCACCAACAACGGCTATCGTGTGGTGAACCTGGGCATCAAGCAGCCGTCGGACACGATCATCAAGGCCGCGCTGGCGGAGAAAGCCGACGCCATCGGGCTCAGCGGTCTGCTGGTCAAGTCCACGCTGGAGATGAAGTATGTAGTGCAGGACTTGCACCACCAGAAGCTCGACTTCCCGGTGATCTGCGGCGGCGCCGCGCTCACTCGCAAATACGTCGAAGACGACCTGCGCCGCGAATATAACGGCGGCATTTTCTATGCCGATGACGCCTTTGCCGGGTTGCACATCATGGAGGACCTGGCGTCGCCCAACGGTGCTCGCGAAAAGCGCATCGCTGAGGGCAAGGTTGTGAAAGAGTTTGCCAGGGCGGCGGTCGCCGGCATCGACGGAGATGCACCAACCGTGCCCAGCATTGAGATTGCGCCTGCACCGAATATTCCACAGCCGCCGTTCTGGGGCATTCGCGTGTTGAAACCGCAAGATTTCGATCTGCGCGAAATCTTCCAGTACATCAACGAGACCGCTCTGTTCAAGAACCAGTGGCAACTGAAGACCGCCTCGCAGGAAGACTATGGCAAGCTGGTCGAGACAAAGTATCGGCCCATCCTGAAACAGCTCGAAGAAGAGGTGATGGCGGCCGGTTGGTTCGAGCCAAAGGTTGTGTACGGATATTTCGGCGCGCAGAGCGAAGGCAATGACATCATCGTGTACAACCTTGCTCCGGGGTGGAAGCAAGGCGATGCCGTTCCGCCAGAGACGCTGCGTTTTACCTTCCCGCGCCAGCGCGAGGGCCGTCATTTGTCTATCTCCGACTTCCTGCTGCCCAAGAGCGGCGGGCGCATGGATGTTCTTGCCATGTCATGTGTGACCATCGGCGCCATCGCTTCGCGCGAGACCCAGAAGCTGTTCGAGGGTGGAGAGTACACGAAGTATCTCTACCTGCACGGGCTCAGCGTGGAGTCGGCGGAAGCGCTGGCCGAACTGTCGCACAAGCAGATTCGCGAGGAGTTGGGAATCGCCGGCGACGACTCGCCGCATATTCGCGACCTGTTTCATCAGAAGTACCGCGGGTCGCGGTATTCGTTTGGTTACCCGGCATGCCCCAATCTGGAAGACCAGACGAAACTGTTTGCGCTGCTGCATCCCGACGAAAATATCGGGGTGCACCTGACAACCGGATTCCTGCTTGATCCGGAGCAGAGCACGTCGGCCATCGTGGTGCATCATCCGGCAGCGAAGTACTTCGTGGTGTAGGAACCAGAACTCATCTCATAAATCGTTCGGGGTTGTATCAGGGCACGACTTTAGTCGTGCCGAACGACGCGCAGTAAGGGTAAGGGCTTTAGCCCCTGCAAAAAACAGGTCCCTCAGGGGCTGAAGCCCAAGTCATTGCTGGTCCGGTGCGGCACGGCTGAAGCCGTGCCCTGATACAAAACAAGTTACGAGATAGCTTCTACTGAATTGCTACGTGCTCCAGGATCGCGTTGTGTACGCGCTTAATCCTGTTCTGTGAATGTGGCGACAGAGTTTTTGGCCGGTCCTTGTGCGTCACGTAGGTTCCTACACCAAAACCGATTACTGAGCCCGAAAAGACATCGGCAGGGAAGTGCACTCCAGCGGTCACACGAGTTGTGCTGACCGCGGTTGCCGCTCCGTACATCAGCAGGCGCATGGGCCAGTTCGGATATTCGTGCGCCATGACCGAGGCGAGTGTCCAGGCGAGGGTGGCGTGTCCCGAGGGAAAGGAGCCACTCGTCCAATTGCCGGAAAAAAATCTTCCTTCGCCTGCGCCGGTGTACGGCCGTTGCCGCGCCAGGACCGCTTTCAGCGCAGCATACAGGATGACGCTGTCAATGCTGGCCTCGGCGCTGCGTATGCCCGTTTCGGTAGCGTGCTCATTGTGAGTCACCAATCCGGTGACGAAGATGCCTCCCGCCGCCGCGCCCAGACCATATACGCCTGCGTTAGAGATGTTGATGCTGGTGTTGTGCCAACTCGCCGGGACCTCGTGCAGCACGCTTTCGTCTTTCCAGATGAGGACTCCGGTGGCGCCAACGACCAGTGCATCCCACTTAAGAGCGCTCACCGAGAACGGTGACTTGATAATGTGGAGCTCGTCCTCCCCAATCGTCTTGACCGCTGTCCCCAACGATGCCCCGAAAGACTTCGATTGGTGATCTTTCGCGGCGGAGGGTGCATCGGGTAGGGCCGCTTCGATCGCCGGAGCCAACTGTGTCGCCGCGGCACCAGTCGGTCCCGACTGTGACTGCGCCATTGACCATGCCGGCACCAACAAAAGCACGGCAATCATCGCCACCAGAACCGATTTGTGGCCCTGCAGCGCACAAACCGACCGAAAATTCATAACAACGTTCATCGGGTAGGGCACTAGCGTTTCCTCCTGATGTCATGTTTGGTTCACGGCAACAGCGCAAGTCTGCCACTCTAACAAACTTTTTGCGCTACCGGCTTCTCCGCTTGAAAAGCTCGCGGCACAGTTACTGATTCGACAATCTAGTTAGGATGCACGGCAACCCGCCAAGGTTCGTCCATGCCCTCCGCGGCGGACCCAAACGCCAGACAAAACTGGACTTCCTGCGTTGTGCGCTATGTCCGCCCTGTCTGTGACGTATGCCACAGACTGAGTGTGCGTACCACAGCAGAATCAAAAGCGGAGGGTACCGTGTTCGAAATTGTAGAAACGCGCCCGCTGGCGCGAGGTATCAAGCTGTTCGTGATCAAGGCTCCCCGAATAGCCCGCAAGCAGCGGCCGGGGCAGTTTGTTATTGTCCGGCTTGAGGAGTGTGGAGAACGCATCCCGCTGACCATCGCCGATGCTGACGCCAAAGCCGGCACGGTCACCATCGTGGTGCAAGCCATTGGCAAGACCACCATGCTGCTTAGCATGCTGGAGGCGGGCGACTTCATCCTCGACGTGGTCGGCCCCCTCGGCAAGCCCTCTGAAATCGAGAAGTTTGGGACCACGGTCGTGGTGAGTGGCAGCGTAGGAACCGCCATGGCGTATCCCACGGCTCGGGAGCTCAAGCGGGCAGGGAATAAGGTCATCTCCATCGTTGGCGCACGCAGCAAGGATCTGCTGGTACTGGAAGACGAGGTCCGCGCCGTCAGCGACGAAACCTACGTCGTCACCGACGACGGCAGTTATGGCCAGAAAGGTTTGGTCACCGACAAGCTGAAGGAGTTGCTGGCCGCCGGGGACGTGAATTACGTGATGGCCGTCGGTCCTGTGCCGATGATGCGGGCCGTGGCGAATCTTACCGCCCCCAAGCAGATCAAAACCATCGTCAGTCTGAATTCGATCATGGTAGACGGTACCGGAATGTGCGGCGGCTGCCGCGTGCTAGTGAACAACAGCAGCCAATTCGCATGCGTGGATGGCCCCGACTTCGATGCCAGCCAGGTCAATTTTGAAGTACTGACCCAGCGCAACAACATGTATCGCGAGCAGGAACGCGCCAGCATCGAGCGGTTGCAGGCCGATCCGGAAGCGGAGTTGAAGAGGCTTCGCGAGAGCAATCGAGCGCACGCCTGCGCTTTGGAGACGGCCGAGGTGAGCCATGACTGACAAAGTCCCCAGCAATAATCCGTTGCCCAACAAGGAACGCATCAAGCTGCCGCGTCAGCGAGTGCCCGAGCAAGACGCTCAGGTGCGGGCCCACAATTTTCTCGAGGTCAACCTGGGCTTCCCGATCGAGCAGGCAAGGCAGGAGTCTCTGCGCTGCATTGAATGTCCCAAGCCTGGTTGTGTCGAAAAGTGCCCGGTCTCAGTGAACGTGCGAGCGGTGATCGACCTCATACTGGCAGGTGATTACCTCGGGGCGGCATCAAAGGTTCGCGAAGACAACGCGCTGCCCGCCATCACGGGACGCGTCTGTCCCGTCGAGGACCAGTGCGAGTCCGGTTGTGTGCTCGGCAAGAAGGGCGAGCCGGTTGGAATTGCCTACCTGGAGCGCTTCGTGGCCGATTGGGAGCGCGAAACGGGACAGTTCGGATCTCCTGTGTCTGCGCCGGCCACAGGCAAGAAGGTGGGACTTATTGGCAGCGGCCCGGCGAGCTTGGCCTGCGCTGGCGACCTCATCCAGATGGGACACCAGGTGCACGTGTTTGAAGCTCTGCACGAACTCGGTGGCGTGCTGGTGTATGGCATTCCAGAGTTTCGCTTGCCGAAAGACATCGTCCGTCACGAGATCGAAGTACTACGCCGCCGCGGCGTCTTCTTCGAAACCAACGTTGTGGTGGGCAAGACGGTGACGATTGACGAACTGATGCAAGAGGAAGGCTTCGACGCCATCTTCGTCGCCACTGGCGCTGGGCTGCCGCGGTTCCTGAATGTTCCGGGAGAGCACTTCAACGGCGTCTACTCAGCGAACGAATTTCTAACTCGCGTGAACCTGATGCGAGCGTATCTTTTTCCGGAGTACGACGAGCCGCTCTACCCGTGCAAAGACCGCGACGTGATCGTGGTCGGCGGCGGAAATACGGCGATGGACTCGGTGCGCAGCGCATTGCGGCTGGGAGCCAAGAGCGCCAGCATCTTCTATCGCCGCACGTTGGTGGAGATGCCGGCCCGCGTCGAAGAAGTGCATCACGCCAAGGACGAGGGCGTTCACTTCGAGATGCTGGTGAACCCAGTGGAGTTCATCGGCGACGAGAAGGGCAATCTTACTGCCGTGAAGTGCATCCGCCAGGAGTTAGGCGAGCCGGATGATTCGGGACGCCGGAGCCCGGTGCCAATTAAGGGCTCGGAGTTCATTACGCCGGTCTCAGTCGCGATCATCGCGGCAGGCACTTCGGCGAACCCGCTGATCCAGTCAACCACGCCCGGATTGGCAGTAACCAAGCGCGGATATATCTCGGCGACCGACGACCTCGCGACTTCGAAGCCCGGTGTGTTCGCGGGCGGCGACATCGTGACCGGCGGCGCAACCGTGATCCTCGCCATGGGCGCAGGACGCAAGGCGGCCAAGTCGATTAATGAGTATCTGATGGGCGCACCTAAGGAGAGTGTGCAGGAGCAGGGCAGCGCCGTTGTTTCGGCCGACTAGACAGGCTGCGGAAGATCCGTAATGACAAAAAAGCACATTGCTTGGTTGTCACTCGCGCTGATTGCTCTTGGTGGTGCCTTTTTGCTCGTACGCCAACACTATGTACTGAGTTCCGAAAGATTGGACGACGACATCAGACTGGAGCGCCCGGTTCACCGAAGACAGATGTGGTCAACTTCGTTAGAGCAAGGCATCCGTTTTTCTATGACGACAACGGAAATCAGGTTAAGGCAAGATTTGTAGGTGTCGCTGAAAACTTGATTTACAGAAAGGACGTTGTGCTCACGTTTGAATTCGACTCCGAAGGAAAGTTGGTATCGCATTCGATGAAGGTTTACCTAACGTTTCTGTGAACGCAGTTCAACACATCCGTCTGCACTGAGTAGAAGCCCCCTTCGGCTTTGCTCAGGGCAGATTTTCGACTCGCCCGGTCCCCTCCCCTACACCAGTTCGATCGTTACACGCAGCCCGACCATCGCAGCCGCCCGTTGCAGGCTGCCAAGTGTAATGTCGTTTTTCGGATCCAGGATACGGTCAACCTGGGTGCGGCTCGTCTTGAGCAGCGCCGCCATCTTGTTCTTTGAGATTTTCTTTTTCTTCATGGCCTCGGCGAGCTGCCACGCGACGACCTCTTTGACCGCCTGCGCTTGCGCCTCTTCGAAGATGCCCTCCTCCTTGAGGAAGTCATCAACGCTGGAACCCATATGTTTCTTGCTCATCGCTCCAACTCCTTCTGGCGTCTCTGCACTGCATAGGGGGCCTTCAACTCGCCCGCCTCGGCGGGCTCGCTCAGGATGACAGACGCTTTCATCGCCCCGCCCGAACCGCCTTCGCAAGCTCCGCCAGCAATTCCAACGTTTCGTCCCAGCCCATACACGCATCGGTGATGCTCTGCCCGTACACCAGCGGTTCTCCCGGCACAAGCTTCTGCGCTCCCGCGACCAGATTGCTTTCCAGCATGACGCCGATGATGTTCCGGTTTCCCTCGGCAATCTGTGCTGCGACATCGCGGCAAACCGCAGGCTGCCGCGTATGGTCTTTGTTGCTGTTGGCGTGGCTGCAATCGATCATGACGTGTGGTGGCAGTCCCGACTCCTGTAGCTGCCTGCACACCCGGTCGACCGCATCGGCTGTGTAGTTCACCGTCGTCCGTCCCCCGCGCAGGATCACGTGGCAGTCCGGGTTGCCGGTGGTGACGAATATGGCCGATTGCCCATGATGGGTGTGTCCCAGGAACGTGTGCGGATGAGCAGCCGACAGAACTGCTTCGATGGCAATCTGCACATCTCCTGAGGTGGCGTTCTTGAAGCCCACAGGGCAAGAGAGGCCCGAAACCAGTTGGCGATGGACCTGGCTCTCGGTGGTGCGGGCGCCAATGGCTCCCCAGCTGACCAGGCCAGCCAGATACTGAGGAGTGATCATGTCGAGGAACTCAGTTCCGGCAGGCACTCCCATCTCGGCCAAATCGAGCAGCAGACGCCTTGCCAGCCGCAGGCCGTCGTTGATCTTGTAGGACTGGTCGAGATGAGGATCGTTGATCAATCCCTTCCATCCGACCGTGGTGCGGGGCTTCTCGAAGTAAACGCGCATCACGATGCGCAGTTCCGTGGAGAACTCTGCAATGGCGTTCCGGAGCAGACCCGCATACTCCCTTGCGGCCTGGGCGTCGTGAATCGAACACGGCCCGCACACCACCAACAGGCGGCGATCGGTGCCGCCAAGGATCTCGCAAATCTCGTGGCGAGCCTGATAGACGGTCGCCGAGGCGGTCTCAGTAGTGGGCATCTCTTCCTCCAGAAAAACCGGAGGCAGGACGACCTTGGTCCACTTTATGCGCAGGTCATCGATGGGATGGAACATGAAGATCTATTGTATGGCTGAAAAGACGAATCTTCACCACGGAGACACGGAGCGCACGGAGTAAATAAGGGGACTTCGAGAGTCTCGCTTCTCGACTGAGTATCAGTCCCACACCGAGGGATGATGACAAAAGAACCTGGTCTTCTCCGTGCCCTCCGTGCCTCCGTGGTGAACTCTTACGCCCACAGGGCGGCCGAGCCGCCCACCCATTCCAGGTTGCGGTTGTGATCGACGCCCATCATCATGCCTCGCCCCATGCGCACCAGCGGCAGCACGGGCGTAAGCTCACCGCCCTCGGGCCACACAAACATCATCCGGATTTCCATTTGCGTGGGCCCGTGCGGCGTCTGAATCACCGGCTCGAAGCGCACGCGCTCCTGAAGAATGTAGTTGTGCCGCTGGTCTTTCGGTATTGCGTCGATATCCGCCTGCGTCGGCGAGAACTTGATGCCCACACCGGCGAAGGAATAGAGCGGCTTGAGCAGGTAGTTTTCGTTGTCTTTGGGCAGCTCGCTGAGATTGTCGAGGAACCACGTCTTCGGCACGCACCTGTGTTTCAGATACGGGATGGAAAACTTACTGATCCGAAAGTACCAGTTGGGGTGGCCGGCCCATTCGACGTCGAGCTCTTCCCGCAGATCGAAAGGCAGCGTCACACTCTTGCGTTCGAGTTCGTCCATAATGCAGCGGTTGTAAATGCGACGAACTTCAACCTCGCGCCCGGCGTTCGAATAGAAGAGCTTCTTGCCGCGCTTCTTCAGTGACAAAATGTCCACGATCGCAATGCCCAGTTCGCGCTGCGTCACCAGAAAGTCGGGCAGGGTTTTCTGGTGTTCAGGGTCGAGTTCCATCAGGATGACGTTTTCCGGATCGTGGCCCGCTACGATGAGTTTGCGCAGTAGATTCCAATACGAATGAGCCTCGTAACCGCTTAAATAGATGCCCAGATCCGACGGCAAATTGTAGGTCTCAACGTATTGGTGGGCCGATACCGCCTGGTATCCGTAGAGGGAAGGGAAGGCTTGCAGCTCGACTAATTTCGGCTCCAATTCTCCTGCCGCGTTGCGTACCACGCCGAAGTCCACCTGCACGAACATCGGCCGTGGCGATTCATTGGGCACATTGTATTGCGCAGGAACGGAAGCGTCAGACGCTCGGCGGTAGGTGGGACTGTCCACGAGCTGCAGAACGAGTTCACGGCCGTCCTGCGCCATCTGGTCGAGCAATGCTTTGGGCACGAAGCACGGCGTCTCGGAAACCCGGAAGCCAATGTGCGTGCCCGTGGCCTGATCCAAATGCTGCAGGAGTTGACGATATTTCTCAGCCGTGAAGTTGCGGTTGAACTCTTCGCGAAGCGCTGGGATCATTCTCAGGCCTCAACGAGAAAGCGGCCCTTTTCCATGATTTGCCGGCCGTCAACCCAGATATTGAATTGCGTGCCCACCACGTCGATGTGGGTGCTGGAATACCAGTCCGCGCCAGTGTGCGCGCCGTAAGGATTTCCGAAAGCGATATGCACGCCGGGAAATTTTTCGTCCTGCAGGATCTGCCCGATGACGTGCTTGAGTTCAAGGTTGGTTCCGATGGCGAACTCGCCGACCAGATGGCTGTTTTCGTCGGTGTGGGTGTAGGACCAGAACTCCTCTTGCAGAACTTTGTTGTCGCTGAAGACCTCGGTGATGCGATTGTTGCGCATGTGGATGGTCAAGGGCTGGCGCGCCAGGTCGGGATATTTCTCGCACAGGTAGTCGCCAACCACGCCGTCCACGACATACACCCCGTTCACTTCCCCGGGAGTGGTGAAGACCTCGCCCCCGGGCAGGTTTCCCCACTTATCAGGGCTGATGATGCCGCTGGTTTTCACCCAGCGATAGTTGGGATTCAGAGTAGCCGTGAAATCGCTGCCCGCCGGATTGGTGGCCCGGATTTGCTTTGCGTGGCCGACAATCTCGATGACCTTCTTGCTAAGCGCGTCCACGCGGTTGAAGTCTGCACGCATGCCCTCCAGCATGATCTGGCGGTTGATATTAACCATGTGAGCGTGCCGCATGCGCCGTCGGTTCACGATGTCGGTCATCTGCATGCGCGACTTTAATTCGTTGCGCTGCACGCGCACGGCGAAGATGCTGACTTGGCTGGTTTCCATGTCGGCGGCGATCTCCGGCGGCAGGTCAATCAGCGGGCGCGGCGCCAGGTCTTCCAGCACAAACGCCTTGAAGGGCGAGCCGACCTGAAGCAGTTCTTGCGCGATGCTGGCCGCAATGTCGCGGCAGGCATTGTCGGTGATGAGCGTTACTTTTTCTGACGGCTGAATGCGCAGGCAGGTGTTTATCGCGTTGCGCGCGCCGGGAGAAAGTTCAGCGTCGAATGTAGTTTTAGTGAGATCGGTTAGAACGGGTTGAATCAAGACGATCCTTTCGGAACCTGCATTTTCCTTTTACCGTCGCGCGGCAGTGTGATCAAACACCCCGACTCGCGTTTCGGCCACGATGTAGTCCACGACTTTCTTCAGGTCGCCAGTCTCTTCGAAGACCTTCAACTGCCGGTCTGCGCCGGTGCCCATGTCGAGCATCCGGTGAATGTAATGGATCTCTTCTCTTGAGCCCAGCTCATCTACCACCGGGTCAATCAGCTCAAGGTATTCCAGCATCAGGTCGCGGACGGGGACTTCTTCTTCTCTTCCGAAATCGATCAGTTTGCCCTGGATCCCGTATCGCGACGCGCGGAACTTGTTCTCCATGATGAGCGCGCGGCCATAGATGCGATAGCTCTTATTCGATGCATGCAGCTGGTACAGCATCGCCATGGTGGCCTGAATCAGCGCCGCAATGGCGAGCGTTTCGTCAAGCCGCATGGGAATATCGCACACCCTCACCTCGAGAGTGTCGAAGAACGGATGGGGACGAATGTCCCACCAGATTTTCTTGCCGTTATCGATGCAATGGGTCTTGATCAACAGGTTGACGAACGTCTCGTACTCCGCCCAGTTGGCGAAAACATCGGGAATGTTGGTGCGCGGGAAGCGCTCAAACACTTTGCAGCGGTACGATTTGAACCCTGTATTCATTCCCATCCAAAAGGGCGAGTTCGACGACAGCGCCAGGATGTGCGGCAGGAAATACCGCATGGAATTCATGATGTGGATGGCAGTGTTGCGGTCTTCAATGCCGATATGCACGTGCAATCCGAAAACCAGATTGGCGCGCGCGATGAGCTGCATGTCCTCCACAACCTGCTTATAGCGTTCGTCGGGATAGATCTCCTGCAGCTTCCAGTCGGAAAACGGATGAGTGCTGGCCGCCGCCAGCAGCATGCCCTGCTCGCTGGCCAGAGTGATCATTTCGCGGCGGAGCGACTGAATGTTCTCCCGAGCTTCCTTGATGTTCTTGCAAACGCGGGTGCCGACTTCGATGACCGACTGGTGCATCTCCGGTTTGACCGCCTCCTGCAGCGCGAGTTTGGCCTTGGGAAGAATCTCAGAAGCGATGTGCGAGCGGAGATCGCGCGTCTCCGGATCGATCGTCTGATATTCCTCTTCAATGCCGATGCTGAGGCTGGGCCGCTCCATTCGGTTATTCCTTGGCCGTTCGTTTGGCCGTTTGCTTGGATGCAGACGACGATTTCGCAGCCTTCTGCTTCGCCTTGGAGTCCGTTTCCGCGTTGTAGCCGTTAAGAAACGCACTCCAGCGATATTCCGTGGCCAGGCCTTCGTGCTGCTTGGCCTTAGTAATCGCCAGTTCCGCGACGGCGCTCACAATCCAGTCGAAATTTCCCTGGCCTACCGAGTTTACATCAGCATCGGGAGCAGGATTCATGAAGTCGATGGCGTAAGGTATGCCGTCTTCACAGGCGAATTCAACGGTGTTGAGGTCGTAACCCAGGGCGCGGCAGAGCGTCAGGCAATCACGTTCCACGCGCTCCAGCAGCTTCGCATCGGTGGCTGGCGGATTCTTCACGTAGCGCTCGTGGAACGGCGCCGATGGATCGTAGTGCATGATGTGCACCTTCTCCTGGCCGACCACATAGCAGCGGAAGTATTCCTTGAAGTTCACTCCGCGCTGCAGCGTCATGCAGAGATCGCGGCTCTGGTCGTAGGCGTTGAAGAACTCCTCCGGCGAGTTGACCTTGTACACGTCTTTCCACCCACCCCCGTCGAAGGGCTTCAGGAAGGCAGGAAATCCGACGTAGCTGAAAATGCTGTCCCACGGCAGGGGATATTGCAGGTTGCGCATGGAGCGGTCGGTTGTGCCCGGGGGATGTTGTTTGTGCGGCAGGAGCACGGTTTGTGGAATGGCAACGCCCAGCTTGGTTCCGAGCGCGAAGTTGAAGAACTTGTCGTCGGCGCTCCACCAGAATGGATTGTTGATAACGATGGCGCCGGAGAGTGCCGCGTTCTTGAGGTAGCCGCGATAGAAGGGAATGTCGTGCGAAATGCGGTCCACGATAACGTGGTAGGGCGATGGCTCGGCCATTCGAACTTCGCCGACCGTGGCCAGTTCTGCCTGGACGTCAGGCTGACCCATGGAGTTGATCTTGTCCACCAGCGCGGGCGGAAACGTGGTCTCCATGCCAAAAATGACTCCGACTTTCTTCACGGCTGCTCCTTCGCCAGCGACACGAATCGCTTATTACTTCGCTCGCGTTTGTATGTGGGAAATCCCAGGAAAACAGCGCCGGGTGCGCTTTTGCTATTCGAACATTGTAGGCGAAAGTGGCAGGAATTTGTAGGGGGTTTGGTAGGTTAAGCGCCGACCAGTTTTTCCAGCACGGCTTTATTGCGCACGGTAAGTGTGGAGCCCTTCAGCACTGCGATCTGCCGCTTGCGGAAGTCGGCCAGCACGCGAGTGACGGTCTCGCGTGAGGTCCCAATGATCTGCGCAATCTCTTCGTGCGTAAGCGCCAGTTTTACCTTGGGCTCAACCTGCTCAGGACTGGCGGAGGTCCACTCCAGCAGCAGGCGCGCCAAACGCTCGGGCGCCGAATGCGACAGGCCCAGACTGCGAATCTGCTGATATGCGCTCTGGCAGTCTTTGCTGAGGTGCTGTGCTGCTTTCAGGCAGGCGTCCCCGTGCTTCTGCAGGAACATCAAAAAGTCATCGCGCTTGACGAAATTCAATTGGCAGGGCTGCCCGGTTTCAGCGGTGATTTCATACGGTGTTCCGGAAACCGTGGCGTGCATCCCGAGAACTTCACCCGGCTGGGAGATTTTCAAAATCAGCGTCTTGCCTTCGGCGGAGGTGGTGGAGAGCTTCACCCGGCCTTTGCACAGCATGTAAATTCCGCGTGGCGCCTGGCCCTCGACAAACAGCACAGCTCCCGCCGGATAGGAAGCGGTGTATTTCATTTTGTCGAACGCCTCCAAGGAAGTCTTGGGAAGAGAACAGAAGAAGCTGTCGTTGCGCAGCTTGCAGATGAGGCAATTCTCTACCAGCTCAAAGCCGTAAGGTGACCCCACATTTTCCTCCCAGTGATAGTTGTATGGTACCACCTTAAGCAGCGCCAAGATACAAGCCGATTCTGAGCAGCCGAACCCGGACAAACCGGACACGGGGTGACCTACATCACAAGGACCGGTATCTGGAATCACAGACCTCCGGCCCTCCCGCGAAGGAAAATTCCGCCCACAACGGCTCAAAAAAGGCGGGAGGCGAAGGTCTTATACCTTCACCCTGTCGGGATCGGCCGGCGAACCCACGTTCACGGTCGGAAGGCTGGAATGCAAGTTCCAGCCGGCAAACTTGCACTGTAAGGGTGAGGATCTTGACCACTCTCCTCTACCCCAAGTCGCCTCCCGCCGACGGTTTTGTGACTTCGGCCTGGTAATGCCCAGATCAGGCAGGGGTGGTAAGCAGCACACAGGTTCTCAGGAGGTTGCGTTTTGCGATGGCGGATTAGTTCCAAGATAGGCGCTCCGTACCTTCACAACCCGCGTACAATTCGCCCTAAGTGGTTCAACGTAGCAGTTTTTATTGTTCTCAGGGGATCCCGATAAACAACTTTTCTGGCATGGTAGGAAGGGAGAAATCGAAATGGCTTTAGCAACAGCAACTGGAACGAACGTTCAGTCGGTTGAGATTGGCAGTACCGAATTGAACCGTTGGTGGCGCGTCGTCGGTGGCATGATGATGAATCTCGCACTGGGCACGCTGTACGCATGGAGCGTTTTCGTTGCGCCCCTGGAGAAGGAGTTTCATTGGAAGCGCGCTGACACCTCCACCATCTTCACCATCGCCGTCGTGGTTTTCGCTTTGACGTTTATTGTCGCCGGACGGCTGCAGGACAAGTTCGGGCCTTTCTGGATTTCGCTTACCGGCGGGGTCCTGGTGAGCTTGGGATTCTTCCTCTGCGCTTATACCAGCAACCTCAATTACCTGTTTATCTGCTTCGGCGTGATTGGGGGCTTGGGTAATGGTTTCGGTTATTCCACGCCAATTCCGGTCATGTCCAAATGGTTTCCCGACAAGCGCGGTCTCGCTGTGGGACTGGCAGTCGGAGGGTATGGAGCCGGATCGGCCATTTTCGGCCCCTTGGCTGCCAGCTACCTCATCCCAAACTTCGGCTGGCGCACCACCTTCCAAATCCTGGGCGCGATCTTCCTGGTCATGACTGTGATCGGCGCTTTCCTGCTGAAAAATCCTCCCCCTGGTTATAAGCCCAAGGGCTGGACTCCGGCGCCGAGTTCGAAAGCGGCGGCGACTACCTATGACTTTTCCCCGAGCGAAACGCTACGCACCCCGGCCTTCTACTTTATGTGGATTGCCTATGCCCTGGGTTGCACCGCAGGTCTGATGGTGATCAGCCAATTGGTGCCTTTCGCCAAGAGCGTCGGTATCCCCAGCACGATGCTGGCTTCCCTCGGTCTGGTAGTGGGCGCGGTCGGCAACGCTTCTGGACGTATTCTCTCCGGCTGGATGTCGGATCACCTGGGCCGTATCAACGTCTTGCGCTTGATGATCGGCATCTCCATGGTGGCTATGCCCATTCTTTATGCCGTAGGCGGTAACGTCGCCGGCCTCTTCGTCATGCTGTTCATCGTGTACTGGTGCTATGGCACGCAGTTGTCGGTAAACGGCGCGGCCGCTGCCGATTTCTGGGGCACGAAGAATGCCGGAATTAACTACGGGATGCTGTTTACCGCATGGGGCGTCGCCGGCCTTCTCGGTGGCCGCATTGGCGGCAAGCTGTTCGATAAGTACCACAACTATCAGTACGCGTTCTACACCGCCGCCGTGCTGGCGTTGGTGGCGCTGATCGCCGAGTGTCTGGCAAAGCGTCCCAAGCATGTTTGAGGTTGTTGGCCGGACTGCTAAAACAGTCCGGCCAAATTTTTGGCTGACTTTGACCGGCACTTATACCGCCGCGATTGATTGAAATGGAGTGTCTTCCTATGGCTACCGCAACAGAAGCACCGGACTTGGACGTAAGAAAGGGAGTCGCAGACGAATTTACAGCGCCTGTCGCCACTCATGGTCTGATTAGCCCGGTGGTGCAAAAGTGGATCGATGAAGGTATGACGGATCCGGACGCCCTTTGGGGTCGCGCAGCAAACGAACTGCATTGGTTTCGCAAATGGGACCGCGTGCTGGAATGGACGCCGCCAACCTTCAAGTGGTTTGTCGGAGCACAGACGAACCTGGCCTACAACGCGCTGGATTATCACGTTAAGCGCGGCTGGGGCGGACACGCCGCCCTGATTTACCTCAACGAGCGTGGCGAGCGGCGCACTTATACGTATGCACATCTGCTGCATGAGGTAGAGCGGGTGGCCGCAGCACTGCGCGGCATGGGCATCAACAAAGGCGATCGCCTTACCGTCTACATGCCGACTTCGCCGGAGGCCATCATCCTGATGCTGGCGACGGTGCGCATCGGTGCGATCCACTCGGTGGTATTTGCCGGTTTCGGCGCTAAAGCGCTGGGCGATCGCATTCAGGCCAGCGGCTCGAAACTGGTGTTTACCGCTGACGTGACCTATCGCAAGGGCAAAGATACACGCCTGAAAGAAATCGTCGACGAGGCCTTGGACAACAACGGTGACAAGGTTGAGCACGTTGTCGTTCTGAAGCGCACGGCCGCGGAAACCCCCATGCGCGCCGGCCGCGATATCTTGTGGGACGAGTTCCTCACCCATGCCGAAGGCCAGAGCGGCGACTACGTACAAATGGAAGCCAATGAGCCGGCGTTCATCCTGGCGACTTCCGGCACCACCGCGACTCCAAAGCTGGCGGTGCACACGCACGGCGGCTATCAGGTCCATATTGACGCCATGGGTAAGTGGCTGTTCGGCCTGAAAGAGACGGACGTCTGGTGGTCAACCTCCGACATCGGCTGGATCGTGGGTCACAGCTACATCGTGTACGCACCGTTGATTGCGGGTGCAACCACCATCGTTTTTGAAGGGGCCCTGGATTATCCGGCCCCGGAAACCAATTGGAAGACACTCATCGAGCAGTATCGTGTCACCGGAATCTTTACTTCCCCCACGGCGGTGCGATTGTTGATGCGTTACGGCGATGCCGTTCTGGGCAAGACCGACCACCAATATCTGGAACGGGTGTTTTGTGCAGGCGAAGTGTTGAACGCGCCGGCTTGGGAGTGGCTGCAGAAGAAGGTTTTCAAGAACAAAATTCCGGTTATCGATCATATGTGGCAGACCGAGACCAGCGGGCCAATGTTCGGCAATCCCTATGGCTTGGGGATGTTGCCGATTAAGCCCGGTTCAGCGACTTTGCCCATGCCAGGCATTGATGCCGAAGTGGTGTCACTCGACGGTACTCCCTGCGGCGTCAACGAAAAAGGCATCATGGTGATCAAGCGGCCTTTCCCGGGATTGACCCCGGAATTGTGGGGTGAAACGGAACGCTACGGTCGCGATTACTGGCAGATTATTCCTGGCGTCTATTACACCGGCGATTCGGCGCAAATCGACCAGGACGGTTATGTGTGGTTTGCCGGCCGTGCCGATGAGATCCTCAACATTGCCGGCCATCGTATCGGCACCGTCGAAGTCGAGACCGCTCTGCTGGGCCATCCCGCGGTTGCGGAATCGGGCGTCATCGGCCGGCCTGACGAGCTGCGCGGCGAAGTAATCTCGGCATTTGTGGTGCTCAGGCATGGCTTCACACCCTCGCAGGAACTCAAACAGAAACTGCTCGACCAGGTGCGCCATGAACTGGGAGGGATTGCCGTTATCGGCGAATTGAACTTCGTGGACATGCTGCCCAAGACGCGCAGCGGCAAGATCATGCGGCGCGTGCTGAAGGCGGTGACCCAGGAGAAGAACCCCGGCGACATCACCACCATCGAGGACGAAGGCTCGGTGGAAGAAGCCAGGCACGCCTGGCACCAGATGAAGGCGGCGCTCGACAAGCAGCCGTTAGAAGTTGGGCCTGGCAAGGGTAAGTGAACAGGCAGTAGAGTTTCGGCCCGCCAAAATGGCGGGCCGGACCACATAGACCTCCCCGGTAACGTTTAAGGGCGGGGTGTTGCAGTCAGGTACGGAATGTTCCATCATATGGGCTTAAACAGAGTGCGACGGCGTGCCCTGTCAGCCTGGGAAACACTGGCGAAACGCTGCCGGGGTTGCATCACAAAGTCAAAAATCTTAAGGAGTGAATTGATATGGCTCGAACTCTTCCAAAGCAGAATGCGGTGATTGAGACCAGTGAAGCTCAGATCGCAGTCCATTGGCGGGAGGAAGAATATTACTATCCTACCGCGAAGTTTGTCGGCCAGGCCAACCTGACCGATCCCGACGTCAACGAACGCTTCAGCGAGAAAAATTTCCCCGAATGCTTCCGCGAGTACGCCGAGCTGCTGAGCTGGGACAAGTATTGGGACACCACCCTCGACACCAGCGATCCGCCGTTCTGGAAGTGGTTCGTGGGGGGCAAGATCAACGCCTCGTACAACTGCATTGACCGGCATCTCGACAAGTACAAGAACAAAGCGGCGATCATCTTTGTTCCCGAGCCGGAATCCGAGGCGCCGGTTTCCATCACCTACCGCGAACTCTATGTGAGAGTGAATGAATTCGCGGCGCTACTGCGCGATTTCTGCGGTCTGAAGGCCGGAGATCGAGTCACCATTCATATGCCGATGGTCCCCGAGTTGCCGGTTACCATGCTGGCCTGCGCCCGCCTCGGCGTAATTCACTCGGTTGTGTTTGGAGGCTTCAGCGGCGAGGCTTGCGGCATGCGTGCCGCTGATTCAGGCAGCCAGGTTCTCATCACCATGGATGGCTACTATCGCAATGGCAAGTTGCTCGACCACAAAGCAGGCGCCGACATTGCGTTGAACATAGCCAAGAAGGAAGGCACGACCGTGGAGAAGGTCCTGGTCTGGAGGCGTCACGCGGGCCAGAATGCGTCGGCTACGCCGTTCGTGGAAGGGCGCGATTTCTGGGTTGACGAGATCCTGCCCAGATACTCAGGCGAAATCGTTGCTCCCGTTCCCATGGATTCAGAGGCGCCGCTGTTTCTTATGTACACCAGCGGCAGCACCGGGAAGCCCAAAGGCTGTCAGCACCGCACCGGAGGCTACCTTGCTTATGTGACGGGCTGCTCCAAATACATCCAGGACATTCACCCCGAAGACGTGTATTGGTGCATGGCCGACATCGGCTGGATCACCGGGCACTCGTTCATTGTCTATGGACCGTTGGCCCTAGCCGCCACCAGCGTCATCTACGAAGGTGTACCTACCTACCCCGACGCCGGCAGGGTATGGAGAATTGCCGAGCGCCTGGATGTCAACATCTTCCACACCTCTCCTACGGCCATCCGCATGTTGCGCAAATCCGGTCACGATGAGCCCACCAAATACAAGTACCATTTCAAGCACATGACAACGGTGGGAGAACCCATCGAGCCCGAGGTTTGGCGCTGGTATTACGAAACCGTGGGCAAGGGTGAAGCCGTGATTGTGGACACCTGGTGGCAAACCGAAAACGGAGGGTTCCTGTGTAGCACCAAGCCGGCGCTCGATCCCATGAAGCCGGGAAGCGCAGGCCCAGGTGTGCCGGGCATCTATCCCATGATCTACGACGAAATGGGCGAGGAAGTGCACGCCGGTTCGGGCAAGGCGGGCAACATCTGCATTCGCAATCCGTGGCCGGGAATCATGCAGACCATTTGGGGTGATCGCGAGCGTTTCGTCGCCCAGTACTACGCCAAGTACTGCAAAGATACCAACAGCAAGAGATGGCAGGACTGGCCCTATTTTGCCGCGGACGGCGCCGTGCTGGCCGTGGACGGGTATTTCCGCATCCTGGGACGCGTGGATGACGTTATCAACGTCGCAGGCCACCGCCTGGGCACAAAGGAAATCGAATCTGCGTGCTTGACCATTCCCGAAGTGGCCGAAGCGGCAGTGGTGCCAGTGGTGGACGAGATCAAGGGTCGCGTGCCCGAGGTCTATATCGTTCTGCAGCCGGACGTTCAGGCGACGCCGGAGATTATAGAAAAAGTCAATCACGTTATTGAAACCATGATTGGCAAGATTGCCCGTCCGCGCCGCATCCTCGTTGTTCCCGACATGCCAAAAACACGTTCCGGCAAACTTATGCGGCGCATTCTCGCTGCCCTCTCCAATAACATGAACACGGGAGATATCACCACTCTCGCTAATCCTGACGTGGTGGAATCGGTCCGGGTACTGGTCCAGGGCAAAGAGGCGGTAGTGCTGCAAGATGGACCGGAGGACCTGAAGACGTTTGGGGCGAACGAGTAGGTTGACTCAGCAAACGATTGCTGCAGGATGAGACGGGGCGCGCCATGCGCCCCGTTTCTTGTTAGGCGTCTGCGGGAGGCAATTCGGTGTCAGGGTACAGAGACAACTGCGGTTCAGCCTGCGGTCCCTCTTGTTGATGCGGCGTCGCGAAGTCAACGGAATCGGCGTGGACCGTCTCCGCCAACTGTTTGTACCACGCAGTAACGCTGGCCAGTTGCCACAGCCGGGCAGCCAACTGCGACAGAATCATGAATTCCAGAAGAATGAAAGTTGCTGGAATCGCAGTGGGCGGAAGCCTGCTCCAAATCAGAAATCCGATGAGCAGCGTGATAGCCGCAAGCAGAATGATTCGGAGATATATCCACAAAAGCTTGCCCAGATGACGGGTGGTGATATCGAACGCCGTCCACATGCAAAGCCACATACCGCTGTCGTTCTCCGCTACGGCGCGCACCTTCGCAACGTCGAACCACAGCCGCACAACGACGGCTACTAGCGCTATCGCGATAATGCCGGCCGCCAGAATCAGAAACCCAACCTCATCGGCATTGGCCTTATCCCCAAGGTATTCCGACCAATTTCTGAGGTCATGAAAAGCAAAGTGGAGCAGGACGACTGGAACCAGCATCAACAATGCCAGGCGCACAAAGCGCCAGAAGAATGCGCCCGAGGCGGCAAAGAAGTCTCGGGTGCTGAGTCTGCGGTCCTGGCGAAAAGCTTCAAGCATGCCTCCGCTGATGAAGAGCACGAACCCGGCAAACAGGGAGGCGCAGGCGAACGCCGTGAAGCTTGAGGAAAGAAAGTTTGCGCCGGGTAGCCTTAACAGCTCGTAAAGCATGCTCAGATCGAAGCCCTTAAGCAGTTGATTTCCTGCAAGGCTATATCCCAAAGCTGCATTCAGCGTTCTAGCGGCTCCTAGAGTGCCCAGGGCACCCAGCACCAGGTTTACCGCGAACAGCCACCACAAGATTTCCTGTCGCCGCCAGACCATACTGGCTCCGATGGATAACAGGCCTTTACCCTGGCCGGCGATGTCGGGGCTCTTCATACCAGCCAACTCAGCATCTGCGCGAGGAATTGGGTCAGGGACATCCAATAGGCCGCGAGTTTCCCGGTTGCGCCGTTTTGACGGTCAGTGGTGCGACTGTTGTTGAGGTAATTGCTGTCCATGGAGATTCTGTGGTCGGGATCGATCTCCACTGAGACGACTTTCGCTTGCTTGTGGTAAACGTAGCGGACCCAGCGATCCTTGCCGTCCCATCGCTCTCGCGTGCTTTCTCCGTTGTCGAACTTTATGTCGGCTTCGACCGGAAAGACGAAGTCCCCCTTGCGGTGCAAGATGACTTGCGTCTCGTATGTGGTCGCGCCTTTCTTGTCCGTCGCGTCCGGGTCGTACCAATCTACTGGATCGGACGTGGCCCGCAGGACCTCGTAATCCATGATTTGCGTACCGTAAACCGCCTGGTCCCAGTACCACTTCAGGTCCTGGCCGGTAACTTCGTTGACCGTGCGCATGAAATCCTGTTGCGTCGGATGGGCGAATCGGTACTTCAGGAAATATGCGCGTAGAGCGTTACGGAGTGCCTGCTCGCCGACGATGGCTTCCAAAGTGGTAAGCACGGTTGCGGTCTTGCCATAGCTGACTGAGCCGTAGGACCCCATGCTCATGTCGGTATAACTAGACCGCGCGATCGCGTCGAGGTCGGGGTGTGAAAGGTAAAAGGAGCGGAGCTCTTCGCCGTCACCCAGTTGCGCTCCCAGCATGTTTATGGTGCTGGTGTGGTGGCCGAAAAGGCTGTCCAGCACCTTCACTTCGGTGTAGCTGTTAATACCCTCGTCGAGCCAGGCATTCTCAAACTCGTTGGTGGCGACCATCCCGTACCAGTATTGGTGGCCGAACTCGTGTTCGGTTACGCCTTCAGGTTCGTGCAGTTCTCCGCGGGGGACAAACCAACTGGTGCCGCCGGTGATGAACGTCGGGTACTCCATGCCTCCGGCCTCGCCAGCCCCGTGCGGCGGGTCAACGACTGTGAGTTGAGCATAGGGGTACGGTCCGTACCACTGGTCGAATTTCTCCATGGTGCCGCGGACGACATTTCGGTAGCGCTGCCATGAACCCTTGTGGCCTTCATAGGTAAGCAACCTGACCCTCACCGTGCCTACGCTGCCGTCGAAATGATCTTCCACAACTTTGAAATTCGGGTCGGCGGTCCAGGCAAAATCATGGACATCTTCGGCGTGGAAGCTCACGGTCTTTGTACCGTTGCCGTTATCGTAGTCGCTGGTCTGTACGCCGGTGGCGCCGATGACGTAGTTCTTCGGCAAGGTGACCTTCACGTCATAGGTGCCGAAATCGGCAAAGAACTCCGTCATCGCGTGAAACTGGTGGCAGTTCCATTGACCGTGCCACCAGACGCCGATTTTAGGGAACCATTGTCCGGCAAGCAGGAAGGTGCGCTTGTAGCCGGTGCGCGCAATTACTTCCGGGAAGGTCGCTTTGAACTTGATTTTGAACTGAACGTCCTGTCCGGGCGCGACCGGGTGCGGCAATCGCACTTCAAACACCGTTTTGTCATCAGGATTACCGTCGTCCGGGGAGATGAATTTCATCTGCCGGGTGAGATCGCCCATCCCAGCCACCTCGAATGATGTGATCTCATTCGATCCCTTGTCCTCGGGCTCCCATTCCTCCAGGTTGCTGGAACGAAAATTTCCATCCCGATGAGCTTCCCGCACCCAGGTAGATTTCGGCTGAAATGCGTTGAGATAGAGGTGAAAAGGGAAACGATCGAGCGGCTGGCCGGTCAGGTTGCGGTAGGTCAGCGTTTCCGTGGCATCAACCGTGTGTTTCGCAGGTTCGTACTTGGCATCAATCTGGTAGGCGACGACGCGCTGCGACAGCGGTCCCGAAACTTTCGGAGCAAAAGGGCTTTGTGCGGTTACGGAAGCGCAGCAAAGCACGCCGGCCGCGAATATCAACAGCGCTCGGTGATGTTGCATCGTGCTCTCTCCGGCATTCCGCTGCTGAGTTTATTTGTTCGCCTGGGCGGTAGGAATCGGATCGCACAGTCCCATTGCGACTTCCACCAGTTCGGGATCGACGGGTCGCGTTTTGTGGATGGCATCAGCCAGAGGAATCGTGACAATGTCGGTTCCACGGAGCGCGACCATCACGCCGAATTCGCCTTTGTGGACCTGGTCAATAGCGCCGATTCCGTAGCGTGACGCCAGCACGCGGTCGAAAGCGCTGGGTGTGCCCCCGCGCTGGATATGGCCCAGAACGACGTTACGCGTCTCGAGTCCGGTGCGGTGCTCGAGTTCCTGCGCCAACACCTGGCCGATGCCGCCCAGACGCACATGGCCGAACTCGTCTCTACCCATATCGCTGGCCACGGGCTCGTTGCCAGTCTTGGCGAACTTCGCCCCTTCCGCCACCACGATGATGCTGAAGTAACGGCCGCGCGCATGGCGCATGCGAATACGTTCGGCAACCTCCTCGATGTCGAAGGGACGCTCAGGAATCAGAATGACGTCTGCCCCACCGGCGATACCGCTGTACATCGCGATCCAACCCGAGTCGCGGCCCATCACCTCCACCACCATCACCCTCTGATGCGCTTCCGCGGTGGTATGCACGCGATCAATGGCTTCGGTCGCGGTGTTCACCGCGGTATCGAAGCCGAAACAGAAGTCGGTACCCATCAGATCATTGTCGATGGTCTTGGGAACGCCGACCACTTTCAAGCCCAGCTCGTACATGCGTTGGGCCACGCTCATGGTGTCGTCTCCACCAATGGTGATTAGGGCTTCCACGCGGTTGGCCCGCAGGACCTCCAGGCAGTGTTGCAGCCCCCCTTCGCGCGTTGCCGGGTTGGTCCGGGAAGTCCGCAGGATAGTGCCTCCCCGCGGCAAAATGCCCGAGATGGCGTCCATGTCCACCACCATGGTCTTGTTCTCGTAAACGCCACGCCACCCTTCCATGAATCCGACAAACTCATCGTCGTAATGCATGATGCCTTTGCGCACTACGGCCCGTATGACAGCGTTCAATCCAGGGCAGTCGCCACCACCAGTTAGAATCCCGATTCTCATGTTCGGCAGAATGCCTCCATAGGAAATAGTAAAGCCATTGCGACATTTCTGCATTGCGGATACCCCGATTTGGGTTTTGGCCCTTGAGAGATCGGTGCTAAGTTGTTTTCCGCGTCTCCGTGGTTCTTTTCATCCGCAAGCACCGGCAGGTTTACCAAACCGCTGCTCACCCCTGATTTGCCCTCTTAATCTGCGGCGCGTCCTGCTACACTCGCGGCAGGCTGAAGGCTCATGCGCATCCTGGGAATCGATTGCGGCGGCGAATACACCGGCTACGGGGTGGTCGAGCAGGACGACGAGGGCGCGCTGCATCATCTTTGCAGCGGGGCCATCCGCTTGTTGCCGCGCGAGCCGCTCGAGCTTCGGCTCAAGAAGATCTGCGAAAAGCTCACTGAGATTATCGCCAACTGCACGCCGGAGCAGGTGGCCATCGAAGACGTTTTCTACGCGGTAAATGTGAAATCGGCATTGAAGCTTGGGCACGTGCGCGGGGTCGCCATGCTGGCCGCGGCGCAAGCTGGCTTACAGGTGGTTGCCTACTCTCCGCTGTCGATCAAATCGGCCGTGGTGGGCTATGGCAAGGCGGAGAAGTGCCAGGTGCAAATGATGGTGGCACGCCTGCTCGATTTGCCTGCGCCTCCGGAGCCACCCGACGTCGCCGACGCACTGGCGATCGCCATTTGCCACTTGCACACCGCGGGCACGCTGCGGCGGCAACACGCCACGACCCGTTGAATCGACTCTATAGCGATGCAGGCCCGCGCATCCGGCAAAATCAGATAAAATCTGTGCCCAGCATGAGATTGTGCTTGGCCCTCAGCGTAGTTCTGTTTGTGTTACCGGCGTTGGCACAAACAGAAGCTGCTCCAACTGCCGCCCAGCCCGTGGTGACTTTCGACTTTGACTGGAGTCAGGGAATTCCCTGGCAGGCGTACTCCATCACGGTGCAGGCTGATGGCAACACTCATTTCCGGGCGACGCCTGCGCCAGATAAAACAGACAGCGATACCGATCTGTTTCAGCAGGACTTCATGATGTCGGAGGCCAATCGCTCGAAGATCTTCGATCTGGCTAAGAGGCTCGATTACTTTGAGAGTGATTTCGATTCGCACCTGAAGCGAATTGCCCAGACCGGAAGCAAGACACTGGAGTACAAGTCAGCAACCAGGCATGGCTCGACGCATTACAACTGGTCGCAGAACCCCGATGTGCAGGAGTTGACCCGCCTTTTCCTGGCCATCGCTACTACCCTTGATTATGGCCGCAAGCTGAGTTTTCAGTACCGCTTCGACAAGCTGGGCATGGATGCACGGCTGAGGGAGTTGGCGGACCTCCAAGCCAATCATAATGTTGAGGAGTTGAACGCAATAGCACCGGTTCTGCGCAAGATCGCGGACGATACCAATTTGATGCATATCAGCCGCCAGACCGCCCAACAGCTGCTTCGCACCCTGAAAGGGCCCGGCCACGCGAACGAACCAGCGGCTCAACCTTAGGCTGAGCACCGATTTCTTACAACTTCCTCATCTGACTGGTGTTTAATACGATTAGGCGAGGAAGGCCTTTGACGCGGGCCACGATCCAATTTGGCCCGATTCGTCAACGTAGGTCAGCAGGGCAGGGCCCAGGAGTATGGTATGCCACGGCACGTGAAATCCGCATTAGCATTCACCATGATGTTTGTGCTGGCCGCAGCGGCGGGCGCATTCGCTGAGTCGCACGTCAGGATCGTTCGTCTTAGCTACCTTAACGGGCAGGTCCAGAGCGACCGGGCGACTGGACAAGGGCTGGAACGCGCCATCTTGAATACACCCATCGTCCAGGGAACGCGAATTGTGACCGGCGATGACGGTTTGGCTGAGGTGGAATTTGAGAACGAAAGCGCTCTGCGCATTGCGGAGAACTCGGAAATCCAGTTCCGCACGCTGTCGATGAGCGACACTGGCGCCAAGGTCAACGAGATTGAAGTGGTCAAGGGCGTCGTATATCTCGATGCACGATCCAAGGGCGATGACATTTATCGCATCAAGAATGGCGATTCAACCTTCCTGGTGCAGCGTGACACGCAACTCCGATTAAGTGCTAGTCCAGACCAGACGCGGCTGGCTGTATTCAAGGGCAACGTCGAACTGATGGCCCAGCCACATGTGGTGAACATTAAGCGGAAAGAAACTCTCACGGTCGACGCGACAGATGCGGCGGGATACAAAATCGCCAGCGGCACCGAGGCCCTTTCAACAGACGCCTGGAACCGGGAGCGCGGGGCTTATCAGCAGGCCTATGCCGGCAATCTCGGCAACCCGGGTCCCAGTTACGGCTACGGGCTGCAGGACCTCAACTACTATGGAAACTACTTCATGGCGCCCGGCTATGGATACGCGTGGCAGCCTTTCGGCTTTGCCAACTCGATGATTGGCTGGGACCCCTATAGTTCTGGCGCATGGCTCTTTTCTCCCGGGCTGGGGTACACCTTTGCTTCTCAGTATCCGTGGGGATGGCTGCCGTATCACTACGGCTCCTGGGCTTACTTAGGCAGCGGTATCGGATGGGCTTGGATACCCGGCGGAGGCTATCGTGGAGGCTGGTATAACAGCCAATTCCAGAATGCTCCGACTGTGACGAAAGCACCACCCGGGTGGACCGGCGCCACTGCTCCCGCCGTTATAGCGGGTCAATCTGCACAGCCGACCGTCATGGTTGGTAAGGCAACTTCGGCTGCGTACATCCCCGGCGGACGCATACCGCCTGCTTTTAGCAGCGTGATTCATGGACACGCGGTCGCTGCCAGTGCGACCAGTAGCTCCGGCACTGGGAACCATGCCGCGAATGCCCACGTGTTCAGCCCACGCTACAACGCTTTTGCCGGCGGGCATGCCGCGCAAGCCGGACACGTATTCACCTCTCCGGCAACGGCTGCCACCACTGCCAGTCCATCAGCGGTAGGATCCGGTAACGGTACGAGTGCAGGTCGAGGTGGCGCGGCGACTGCAGCCCCGACGGGCCATGCCAGCGCTACCGGCGGCCATTCAGGGCCTTCACACCATTGAAGGATCGTTGGGCAACGGGAAAGGGCGGCCTTTTGGCCGCCCTTCGTTTTTCAGCACAAAATTCAGTACACTGCGATGCCTGCGTATCCGACGACCATGTCGCGGTCTCCTGAAACATCGCCGGAGGTGGCATAACGAAGCAACTCCGCCCGCTTGGCTCCCAGCTTCCTGGCCGCCGTCAGCATCACCACGGCGGGACCGTATCCGCACATGCTGATATTGCCTCTGTGCACCGTCTCGTATAAGCCACGCGGATCCAGCGCCAATACCTGATCAATGGCCTGGCGATCTTTCAGCCGGGTCACATCGTCGCTCTCGTAGTGATTCATATCGCTGGATGCAATCACCAGCACCGGCTCACCAGCCTCCGCGGCAACGCTTGCAATCACGATTCCGAGCGCTTTCAGCACCTCGAAATTGCTGGTTGCCACGGTGATGGGTACGAACTGAAATCCTGGCGCTAGCACCTGCAGAAAAGGTAGCTGGACTTCCAGCGCGTGCTCGTAGCGATGTGCCACCTGATCCTCGGTGACGAGCGACATGCGCGACTTCAATTCATTTGCCAGGGCCGCGTCGATTGGGGCGTCGCCCAATGGCGTGTGCCATGCGCCTTCGCTCATGATGGCCAGGGGCTCGCCGACTCCGGTGTGGTTGGGGCAAAGGATGACCATTCGCCGTGGCAGATCCAGCCGCCGATAGACCGCGCCGGCAACATGTCCCGAGTACATATACCCCGCGTGGGGAACGACGCACCCCAGGGCGCGGATCCTCGGTTCGGATTCCCCCGAGGCATTGGCACGCGCCGTGGTATAGGTCTCAACTTCGGCCCGGAGGTGTTGCGCATTGGCGGGATAGAAGCGTCCTGCGACGGCTGGCTGACGTACTGCTGTAGCCATGATGCTCGCTCCTTCCTGTGCTGCGGCGGCTCCGTCAAATCGTTCGGGTAGTGCGGGCGATACACCAAACCTGATGCTATTTTGAAGTCAAGCCTTAAAAATATTCGGTTTGAATATCCCTCCAAAAACGAACAGAATGCCGAAAAGAATTGCGAATGGGCCAAACACCATTCCTCCCCACCAGTTTTGATAAAAGAGCAGGTGACCGTACTTGAGTGTGGTGAGGCCGAGTCCGATGAAGGCAATACCGACGACCATGAAAATAGCTCGATTGAATGGCCTTTTCGGGTTTGCATTTAGCATGAAGGCAACCCACCACTTAATTTTACGCTTGCTGCAACGCCCGAAATACAGCCGCCGTTTTTTCCAGCGACATGGCTTCGGCGCGAACGTCGGCGCGCAGTCCAGCCGATTTAAGCGCCGTCCGGATGGCGGCGTCGTTGTATTGACCGCGAAGATTGTTCAGCAGCGTCTTGCGTTTGTGAGCGAACGCAAGCTTCAGAAATGCGATGAATGGACCTTCCTCAACTTGCAATTCTTGCAGCCGGGGAGCCATGGTCAGCCGCAGCACACTGGAGTGGACCTTCGGCGGAGGCGAGAAAGCGCCCGGTGGCAGGGTGAACAGCTTGTCCACACGGGCGAACAGTTGCACCGTAGCCGAGAGCAGGCCGTAATCCCGGCTCCCAGGCGTGGCCGCGATACGGTCGGCGACCTCGCGCTGCACCATGATTACCGCGCGCCCAATGTGCGGGTGCAATTCCAGAATTCGCAGAACGATATCGGAGGTGATGTAGTACGGCAGATTGCCGATTACGTCCACGGTCTCTGGCTGGGTAGGCCGCAGATCGTGCAGCGGTCCCGGTCTGCGTCCGACCATGGAGGTGAATGCCGCGGCAACAAAATCCGATTCGAGGATTTCGACATTCGTCCTGGTTGCATATCTCATGCGCAACTGTGCCGCCATCACCCGATCGAGCTCAATTCCGATCACCCTCTTGGCCCGCGAAACCAAAAGATCCGTGAGCACGCCGCGGCCCGGGCCAATCTCGATGACGATGCGGTTGGACACGTCTCCGAGGGCCTCTACGGCGCGTCGGGCCGCTCCCGAGTCAATAAGAAAGTTCTGGCCCAGCTTCGGCTTGCGTTTAACGCCGGCAACAGATTTCTTCGACGTGGTCTTGGCCACATTGACCCTCTTTCAATTCGCCAATAGACTCAACTGTCTTGGCATTTCTTGCATCCTAGCCGCCAGTCAGCTGCGCAGTTCGGTTGCCGGCGGAAGCACATCTCCGTTCGCGCCGGGAGGTCTCATGAACATCGCCTTTGCGGCATCCGAGTGCGTGCCCTTTTCCAAGACCGGTGGACTGGCGGATGTTATAGGCGCCTTGCCCCCAGCGCTGGCTAGCTTGGGTCATAAGGTTACCGTATTCCTCCCGCGTTATAAACAAACCAGGCTCGACAACCCCCGCATCGTCATTTCCAGCATTACCGTTCCGTTTGATGACCGCTACCGCTTCTGTTCCGTCGTCGATGGCGGCGTGCGCTCCGGAGTGCAATTCTATTTCATCGACTACCCCCCGTTCTTCGACCGTGATGCACTTTACGGTACGCCGCTGGGCGATTATCACGACAATGCCGAGCGGTTTGCGTTGTTTTGCCGCGCCGTGTTGGAGTCGGCCAAGATGCTTGGCACGCCCGACCTGCTGCATTGTCACGACTGGCAGACTGCCCTGATTCCCATACTGCTGAAGACGCTGTACGAAGAAGACCCGGCGTTTGTGAACACTCCGTGCGTCTTCACCATCCACAATATCGGATACCAGGGACTGTTCCCGCCCGAAATCCTGCCCTTGCTCATGTTGCCTTGGGACCTGTTTACCATGTCGAAGCTGGAGTTCTACGGCAAAGTAAATTTTCTCAAGGGCGCGATTACGATGGCCGACTACATCACGACCGTCAGCCGGAAGTATAGCCAGGAAATTCAGACTGCGGAGTACGGCTTCGGTTTGGAAGGTGTTCTGCGTGCGCGCGCGGGCACGGTCACCGGCATTCTGAACGCCGTGAATTACGAAGAGTGGAATCCAGAAAGCGATCGCTTCATTGCGGCGCACTATTCGGCAGCCGACCTCAGCGGCAAAGCCAAATGCAAAGCCGATCTGCTGAAGGAATTTGGCTTGCCGGAAGACACCCAGTTGCCGGTGGTTGGCATTGTGTCGCGTTTTGCCGCCCAAAAGGGCTTCGATCTTATTCTCCAGGTAGCCGATCGCCTCGCCCGGCAAGAGATGATCATGCTCGTGCTGGGCAGCGGCGACCGCGATTATGAAGAGTTGTTCCGCAAGCTGCACAAACAGTACCCGCAGAAGTTCGCGGTGAAGATCGTTTATGACAACCCTCTGGCGCACAAGATTGAAGCTGGCAGCGACATCTTCCTCATGCCCTCGCGCTATGAACCCGGTGGGCTGAACCAGCTCTACAGCATGCGCTATGGAACTGTACCTGTAGTGCGCGCAACCGGCGGGCTTGACGACACCGTCGAGCAATTTGATCGTCAGACTCAGAAGGGAACCGGGTTCAAATTCAAGGAATATACCGGCGAAGCGTTGCTGGAGACATTGCAGGCGGCAATCGCACTGTATCGCTCCGATCCAAAAGCGTGGCAGACGCTGATGCGCAACGGCATGGCGCTGGAATATTCCTGGGTCAACTCGGCCCGCGAATATGTGAAGGTCTATGAGCGTGCCAGGCAGTTGCGGGCGGCCGCGAATGGGTAGGATCAGCAACTCGGCTCCAGCCCTGCCTTCCTCCTCGCAAAGTACAAATAAAGCGGGATGCCCGCCAGGATCACCGCCACTCCCCACGCGGAGTTGCGTAGATTTTCGGTAAACGTGTAATAGAGCAGCACCGCCGCCGCCGCGATAAACATCGCCGGAACCAGGGGATATCCCCAAGTCCGATATGGCCGCGGGACATCCGGCTCTTGTTTGCGCAACGCGAAGACAGTACTGGCCGAAATCATGTAGAAGAGCCACTCCGCGAAAATTGCCAGCGAAAAAAGCTGGCGGAAATTTCCGGCGAACAGCAGCAAGACGATCGACAGTCCAAGCTGTACGGCCAGGGCAACCGACGGCGTGTGGAACCGCGGATGCACCTCGGCCAGGGCCCGAAAAAAATATCCATCGCGCGCCATGGCGTAGGGCACACGCGCGCCGCTCATGATGGTCCCATTCAGCGCGACGAGCATGGAGAGCGCCATGCCGGCCGATACGATGGCCGCTCCCCAGGCTCCCGCCGCGACCGCAGTCGCTGCTGACGCCGGGCGTGGCGATGCTGCGATTGCGGCCGCTGGAAGCACATATTGCACTGCGGCATTGGTCAGCATGTAGAGGACCGCCACCACGCCCACTCCGGCGATCAGCGCGATGGGAATGTTTCGCCCCGGATCGCGCACTTCACCGCTCACCATGTTCAGGTCGTTCCATCCGTCATAGGCCCAGAGCGCTGCGATAAGGGCGGCCATGAAGCCGGCGATACCGCCGGTCGCGCCCGCGAATTGGGTGCCGAAGTTCCGCCAGGTGCCGCTGGCTGCACTGAATCCCAGCAGGACGATGGCGAGAATGATGGCTATTTTCACCCCCGTAAATATCACCTGAAACTCAGCGGCGCGCTTGATGCCGATATAGTTCAGCGCAGTGATGAACGCCGCCGCCGCTATGGCAACTAACTGTCCGTAGCTAACGGCGAGGGGTGCGCGGAAGGCATTCTGATTAAAGAACGCCAGGGCTGGAAATGTTCCCAGAATGCGTACGAACCCAATCGTTAGCGTGGCAATCGATGCCGGTTTTGCGATTGCGAACCATGTCCACGCGTAAAGAAATCCGGGAAGCGGTCCGTAGGCGTCGCGTATGTAAACGTATTCGCCTCCAGCCTGGGGCTTCATGGCGCCCAGTTCGGCGTAGGTGATCGCGCCTGCCAGCGAGAGTGCTCCCCCCACGATCCAGGCGAGATACACCAGCCGCGCTGAGCCAACCGCCTGCATCATCTCGGTGGGTACCAGGAAGATGCCACTGCCGATGATGGTGCCGACCACAATCGCGCTGGCATGGCTTACGCCGAGGTCGCGCGCGAGCGTGGCTTTAGCGGGAGGCGGGTTATCGAAGCCGTTCATTGTGGAAGGCGGTCGTGGGCGTTCTTAGCGACGGATGAATGCCCGCTACGCTGGTATCCGCGACACGGCCCTCTTCAGTGCTCCGAGAAATTGTCGGTTCTGCTCAGGAGTGCCGACGGTCACGCGGAAGGCATCCGGCGCTCCCCACGATCCACTCATGTGACGAACGATGACGCCGTCGTCCTGCAGCGCCCGGCAAAGGCTGCCCGCGTCCTCTTCTAACCGGCAGAACAGGAAGTTCGCCCACGTGGGCGTTACGCGAATTCCCATGTCTGCGATGGCCGCAGTTAAAGACTTTGCTTCGGCGGCGTTCGTCTCCACCGCTCGCTGAATATGGTCCGCATCTCCCAGTGCAGCCAGCGCACCCGCCTCGGCCAGGCACGAAACCATGAATGCCGGTTTCATGCGGGCGAAATAGCCCATCAACTCTGCTGGGCCCATACCATAACCAATCCGCAGCCCGGCGAGTCCGTGCGCCTTGGAAAAAGTGCGCAGCACCACCACCCGGCGTTCCTGGCGCACATACTCCAGCGCGTGCGAGTACGCGAAGTCGGACTCGGCCGCAAAGTAGTTCGCATAATCGCAATAGGCCTCATCCAGCACGGTGATGACGTGCGACGGCAGCCGATCGAGGAAGCGGTCAAGCGCGTTGGCATCCAAAATTGTTCCCGTGGGATTGTTCGGGTTTGAGATGTAAACCAGGCGCGTGTTGACATCAACTGCGGCGAGAATGCCATCGAGATCGTAGCCATCATTCACGGTTGGCACTTCGATGAATTGGGCGCCCGTGGCGCGGGTCACGATGGGATAAACGATGAACGACAGCGCGCTGGTGATGGCGTTCAATCCAGGCCCCAGCAACGTCCGCGCCATGATATCGAGCAAAGCGCTGGAGCCTGAGGTCACCAGGACCTGAGCCGTCTCGACTCCATGCAGCTCCGCCAGGCGGGTGGTCAACTCGGTAACGCTGTGGTCCGGATAATAGTTGACCTCAGCAGTGGCCGCCTTGATCGCTGCAATTGCAAGTGGAGAGGGGCCGAAGGGATTCTCGTTGGAAGCCATCTTGATGCAACGCATGCCGCTTTCCAGTTCCGCCTGGCGCCGTGGCTTGCCAGGCTTGTAGGCTGCCAGCTTTTGTACGTGCGCTGGAACCAGCTTGCTAAAATCGCTCATTCGATCTCCAGGAATTCGATCTGCTAACCATCACCTTGTCATCCCGGCCCATCACCTTGTCATCCCCCAACCTCTGTCATCCTGAGCGACGAGCGTAGCGAGGAGTCGAAGGACCCCTATACTGCGCACTCACTTTCCCGTCGTGCGTTTCTCGTCCGAGCGCAGGGACCTGCTTTTCTTCGCCATCGCGCCCCCGCCCTTCAGTTGCGCTACTTCCTGCGCGGTTAGATGCCGGAACTCGCCCGGCTCGACGTCCAACACCAGCGGGCCGTAGCGCACGCGTTTGATCTTTTCCACGTGATGGTCGATCTGCTCGAACATCCGGCGAATTTGCCGGTTGCGCCCTTCCACCAGCGTTACTTCGTACCAGGGATTGGCGGCGTCGCGCACCAGTTTGATCAGTACCGGTGCCGTCTTCACTGCGGTCGCGCGGCGCTTCCAGCCGGCTTTTGGCACCCGATCCGCGGGCGTCTTCAGCGATCTACGTTCTGCCGGAAGCGTGATGCCTGCACGCAGCTTGTCGATTTCAGCTTCGCTCGCCTTGCCGCTGATCTTGACCAGGTAAGTCTTGGCCACGTGTGACGAGGCGTGCATCAGCTTCTGCGCCAATTCGCCGTCGTTGGTCAACAGCAGCAATCCTTCGCTCAGGTAATCGAGACGCCCGACCGGATAAATTCGCGCTCCGACGCCGCGCACTAAATCCAAGACCGTCGGACGCCCCTCCGGATCGGTGACTGTAGTCACGTAACCTCTGGGTTTGTTGAGCAGCAGGTACACCGGCCGTTCTGGGCCCTTTAGTAACTTACCGTTGACCTTGATGTGGTCGTGCTCGATATCGGCCTTGCTACCCAGTTGGGTGACAATCTGTCCATTAACGGATACCAGGCCGCCGGTGATGAGTTCCTCGGCCTTGCGGCGAGAAGCGATTCCGGCCGCGGCGATGATCTTCTGTAGTCGTTCAGCAGGCATGCGGCTAGGATTTCTCCGGCGAACTTCCGGCTTCGGCCTCAGTGGCGTAGGTCCCGTCGGCTGGGATTGTAGTGTCGCCTTTGAGGGGATTCGCGGCGGAATCCTCGGGAACGGCTTCCGTTACCGGCTCCGGTTCATCGGTTGCAACCTTGAGCGCAAGCTCGGCGCTGGTTTCGGCTTTTTTCGCGCTGGCCGCTGCGAACAAATCAGCTTGCGGATCGCCGAGCTTCTCAAACTCTTCCATGCTGGGTAGCTCGGAGACGTCGTTCAGACCGAAGCGCAGCAGGAACTCTTTCGTCGTTCGGTAGAGAATCGGCCGGCCGATGACCTGCTTGCGGCCGGCGGTGGTGACCAGTTTGCGATCGAGCAGAGTGGCGATGACTCCGGAAGTATCTACTCCGCGAATTTCGCTGATCTCCGGCACCGTGACCGGTTGCTTGTAGGCGATCACCGCCAGCGTCTCCAGTGCTTGCAGCGACAGTCGCACCGGCGGCTTCAGGCTCTTGGCGAAGTTCACGACGACATCGTGATGCTCCGGCTTGGTTGCCATGCGGTATCCACCAGCGATCTGGCGAATCTCCATGCCGCGCTCGCTGGAAGCGTACTCGGACGTAAGCTCGTCAATGATGCTGCTGAGCCGGGACTTGATCGTCCTCAGCTCTTCCTTCGCTTCGGCCTTCTTGTCTTTTTCGCTGACGGGTGCACTCACGGTGCTACGCGGCGCTTCCGCGGCCGCACTTTGAGCGGCTTCGGCGACGGTTGAGGAATCGTCGGACCCGGTCTCATCCGCGGAGTCGTCGCTCCCAGCGGGCTCACGCCTGTCGGCAATGATTTCGTTGAGCGCGAGGCGGGCATCCTCCTCCGTCCGCAGCTCGGTGAGGACCTCGTCGCGTAACAGCGACGCAAGCTGATCCAGCGTCACCGGCTCCTCGGTGGCGTAGATGATGGCTTCGACTTTGGCTTTCAGGCTCATGTGGGAAACAGTTGTCAGCCGTCAGCTAACGGCTGTCAGCTCAATACTTCTTACGGCTGATGGCCGATAGTTTCGACTTTGCTTGTCAGGCTCCTGCAGCTTAAGACCAGTCCCGCCTGCCGGACGAAAAAGCTTAGCCCAGCGCTTCAGCGCTGGGTAAGCTTACACTAGCGATAGAGTCCCGTAGGGACGGCACAACCCTGCCGTGCCTACGGCACTCGCATCGATTTTCCACTTGACCCAGCACTCCGCCTGCGGCTCCGTGCAGGGCTAAACTCTTTCGTCCTGCTGCGCAGGACTTGGACCGTCGCCCCGCGCAACGCTCCACTCCACGCCGACTTTTGTAAGCGACACTCGAACTCGAATTCACGTCCCAGAATACCTTGTTGCCTAATAGCGGACGGCTGATAGCTGACAGCTGAATTACTTCCAGTCATCCTGCACCGGCGGGTTTTCCGCCATCAGCGCATCGAAGCCGGTGTGCTTCTTCAGCACGATCTCGCCGAAGACGTTGTCCTGACGCGCTAGTACCGCCTGCAATCGAATCAGCTCCAGAATCGCCAGGAACGCGCACACCAGCGCCGAGCGCGAGCGCATGTTGCGCAACAATTGTTTTAGCCGGATGGGCCGATCTTCCAGCGCCAGCCGCCGCCGCACATAGTCGATCATTTGCGAAACCGTGACCGTATCGTCGTCCACGTTGAACGATGGCTTCTGCCGCGCCCGGTCCAGAATCTGCTGAAACGTTCTGACCAGGTCAACCACGTCGGCCGCCATTTCCGGCTCCGTGCCCTCGGCATCGCGAAATTCCTTCAGAGCCGGATTCGACCACACCGCCTCTTCAATCTGCTGTTTCTGCATCAGCATCTGCGCGGCCGTCTTAAAGCGCTCATGCTCAAGCAGCCGGTTGACCAGTTCCAGCCGCGGATCGTCTTCCGCATCAGGGCCGGCGGGATCGCGCGGCAACAGCATCTTCGACTTGATGTGGATGAGCAGCGACGCCGTGTAGATGAACTCGGCGGCGACATCCACATCGAACTGCTTCATCGACTCCACGTATTTCAGGTACTGCTCGGTGATCTTCGCGATCGGGATGTCATAGATGTCGATGTCCTGTTTGCGAATGAGGTCGAGCAACAGGTCGAGCGGACCGTCGTACACCTGGCCGACCATGACCGAAAACGACGACTGATCGGCGCCGTCCTTGCGCGGCATCACGTGTGGGGCAGCAGTTTGTGCTGTCTCGGTGCTCGGCGCGGGTTGGGGATCGTGGGGCATTGAAATCAAAAATCATTTACCACGGAGACACGGAGTCCACGGAGTCTTATTTTCTGTAAGTCTTCTCCGCGTCCTCCGTGCCTCAGTGGTGAATATTACTCTTGGACGTGAGCGACACGCTGCGCCGGCGGCTCGTACTCATGCGATAAATTGGCCGCCTCGCGCGCCTCTACCATTGTCGCTTCGGCCACGGCACGCGCCTTCGTCGAACCTTCTTCGAGAATGTCCCACGCCAACTTGGGATTCGCCTCGTACTTCTGTCTGCGCTCTTGCATTGGACCTAGCACTCGCCACAGGCTATCCGACGCCCACGTTTTGCACTCAATGCAGCCGATACCTGCCGTGCGGCAGCCTTCGTTCACCTTGGCCATGGTTTCGGCCGCGCTAAAAATCTTGTGCAAGTCGCCGACCGGGCAGACATCGGGATTGCCGGGATCGGTGCGCCGGATGCGCGCCGGGTCGGTCACCATCGTCTTCAACTTCTGCCGCAAGGAAGCTTCCGGCTCACTCAGCAGGATGGTGTTGCCATATGACTTCGACATCTTACGGCCATCGGTGCCCGGCAGCTTTGGGGACGGCGTCAGCAGCGGCTTGGGCTCAGGAAAAACCATCTCACGTTGCGGGTCGCGATCACCGGCGTGCAGCTTGCGCGGATAGAACTGGTTGAACCGCCGCGCCACCTCGCGCGTCAGCTCCACGTGCGGAACCTGGTCCTCGCCGACCGGCACAAAATCCGCCTGGTAAATCAAAATGTCGGCCGACTGCAGCAATGGATATCCCAGAAAGCCATAGGTGCCGAGGTCCTTGTCTTTGAGGTTCTCGCGCTGCTCCTTGTAGCTGGGTACCCGCTCCAGCCATCCCAGCGGCGTGATCATGCTGAACAGCAGGTGCAACTCGGCGTGCTGCAGCACGTGCGACTGGATGAACAAGCGTGCTGCGCTCAGGATCCAGTCCCGCCGCGAGGTAGTCGATCATGACCTCGAGCGAGTTTTGCTTGACGTTACGCGTGTCGGCGTAGTCGGTGGTCAGCGCGTGCCAGTCGGCGATGAAGAAGAAGCAGTCATACTGGTCCTGCAAACCCACCCAGTTACGCAATGCACCGACATAGTTGCCGAGGTGCAGTTTTCCGGTCGGGCGCATTCCACTAAGCACGCGGCCTTTTTTAGATCGGTTCGTATCGGTCATCTGAGACTCAGGAACATGCCCAGCAGTCCCTGGAAGAATGCCATGAATGGTGCAATCAGCGCGCCGACGATTGAGATTCCCATCATCGGCAGGATAAACATGACGGCGATAAGTCCGAAATAGCCAATGCGATCATAAACGCGCAGCGCATTGTACGAAAGGAAGTGGCGGATAACATGGCTGCCATCCAGCGGAGGCAACGGAATCAGGTTAAAGACGGCGAGGACAACATTGATCAACATCGCCAGATAAAACAGGTTGATCCAGCGGGCTTGCGATGTCAGCGTGGCGAAAGGTCTGTCCGACGCCTGCATTAGAACCGTGCAAAATGATGGCTAGAACAATCACCGAGATGAAGGCAGTCAGAAAGTTGCTGGCCGGCCCGGCAACGGCGGTCAGAATATCGTCGCGCACCGGGTTCTTGAAGTTGCGCGGATCCACAGGCGTGGGCTTGGCCCAACCGAAGGGCGGAAAGCCTAGAACGATCAAGATGAGCGGCATTATGATCGTGCCGAAAGGATCGATATGCACCAGGGGGTTGAGCGAAACCCGGCCCAGCATCTTTGCCGTAGGATCGCCCAATCGGTTGGCCGTCCAGGCATGGGCCGACTCGTGTACGCAGATGGCAAACAACAGCACGATGACCTGAAAGAAGATGTCGATAGGATTGGCGTTATGGAACATTGAGGTTTGCTCGATACTAACATGCGGACAGCATAGCCTCACGCGCGGTCACACCAAGGTACTTGTATCCGGGCAAACCCATCGGAGCAAAGCAGATACGTCAACTATTCTTGATCCAAAAATCCGCATGAATAGGGTGTAAAACCTCTCCCGCGATTTCGACCCGGTGCTGTTCCCCCAGCAATGGGAACAGTCTGCTCTCCCGGCATGGGGGATCACCTGATGCGCGATTGAGCGTTTCCCTTTATCCAAAATTGGGTCGCGATTGGCAACTTATCGACAGCAGCTTTCATCTCACCCATCACTTTATCTAACCTTACCTGGGTGGAAGGGAGTTTCATGACCCGCACAAGATTGATTTTGCGGTCTGATTCTCGCGGTCGGCCCCCATACACAGCAACAACCGCAGTCTCGCTCCAACCATACCGCACCACTCAGATAGCCAACCTGGGCCCCTTGAAAGGAGTACCAACTATGTCGTACACCCGAGGGAAAACCTGCTGCAGTTTGGTAACTTTGCGGCCGTTACTTGCGACCAGTTTGATTCTGGCGCTGGTAATCCTGTGCACGCCCGTTAACAGCCTTGCCAATACGCCGGAAACCCTGACCTATGAGGGCTCCGCCTACGGCACATCTGCCTTTGTCGGAAGCACGATCCTGGTGGGACAGACTGCGCCCATCACCCTGGGAGGGGTGTGTGGTACGCCGCAACAACCAGTCATGGTCACGGGCAACTCTGCCGGAGTCAACTTGCCGCCCATCGTGACTGGCGGGGCCACCAACACCACCGCCTCCAGTTCTCTGAACATGGCGCAAGCCACCGCCGACACGGTCAGCATTAACCTGGTTGCTGGACTGATTTCCGCGCAGGAGATCAAGGCAGTCACCACTACCACCATCGATAGCAGTGGCGTGCTGCACGTCAGTTCGACTGGTTCCACCTTCAACAATCTGGTCATACTTGGGCACGTGTACAACGGAAGTGTCCCAGCCAACACCAGAATCACTCTGCCCCTGCTGGGCTATGTGGTGCTCAATGAACAGACTTCCAACGTCGGAACTAACAGCGCAAGCCTCGCCATCAACATGGTTCACGTGCATGTGACGGGGTTCAATCTGCTGGGCCTCCAGGTTGGCACTGAAATCATTGTGTCCAATGCGGTCAGTGGAATTATCAATGTCTTCGCTCCTGCGATCATTACTGGCGGCTCTTTCGCCACGCAGGTGACCGGAAATCCCCTGACTTCAGCGCAAACCGCTCCTGTAGCCTTGCCTTGCCTGGGAACGCGTGGGGTTATATTGACCAACACCCTGGCGGGACTCACGCTGACCAGCATCCTGACTTCGGGTACCATTACCGACACAGCCGAGTCTAACCTGAACAACGTAGCGTCCAGTGGGATAACCACCTCGACCCTGCAAAACTTGAACCTGTTGAGTGGCTTGGTGACGGCCAGCGTGATCAGGTCACAGACCAATACGTTCATCAACAGTTCAACCCATTACCTGTTAAGCGGGTCGGGATCGTTCGTAAACCTCACGGTAGCAGGCCATCCGGAAATCAACGATCACGTGGCTCCGAATACGCAGGTGTCAATCGCGGGGCTGGGGACGTTGTATCTGTATCGCATCATCAACAACTTCCCCTCGCCGCACAGCGTGGAAGTCCGCATGGTCGAACTTGTCGTCACTGAGAGTAATCCTCTGGGATTGCCGATCGGTCTCGAACGTCATTGTGGTAGACGCAAATCAGCAGTTGGTGGGGCACCAACTTCCCTAGAAGGTGTTCCAGGAATAGGCTGGGCCTCACATCGGCTAGGCGTGAGGCCCAGAAAAGAGTGGGGACGTTTCGGGCTACGGCGTCATCTCCCAGATCATACCGTAGCCGCGCGTTCCACCCTGCGATGTGAGATGGATAGGGGCTTGTTTTGAGGTTGCTACCAGCCGACCCCTGGTAACGAGCAGTTGCCGCCATTTTGCAACCAGCGTGCACCCGAGCGGTTGAGTTCGAGAATGTTAATTGGGGCGCTCACCTCATTGGGGTGTGCCTCGATCTCCAGGCGAATCAGCTTGTCGATGGAAGCGGCGGAGCCGACGGTTCTCGGCCTCCCTGACGTTTTTACGTACGGTTTGATGTGCTCCCAATATCCCAGGTAGAAGAGTTGCGTGTTTTGCCGGCAGTTACCCGGACAGATGGTTGTCGTCGCCGTGAGGTTATTTCCTAGGCCAGTGCGCCGCAGTTCAATAATGCCAAGCATGGGTTGAGCTTTGACGGTTTGGGCGACTGCCAGCTCCACCAAGTCCGACGTGACATTCGACCGTTGTTCCATCACATAGCGATACTCGGCGGGATTGTTGACTTGAAGCTCGGCCAGCAGCCCCTCGACGGCGCGCTGGAGAGCTCGGGCAGTGTATAACACGTGGCTTTCGAATGTCCTCGAGCCCGCGAAACCCTCTCGAATGGTATCGGTGACCCGGTAACTTGTACCGTAATGCGCGAGTCCCGACACAGTCGCGTAAACGTCCTGCACTTCAAATAGCTTGCACTCGGTAGCATTTTCCTTCGGACCGTACACAGCCCGGCTGTCGGCGGCCAGGACAATTCGATAACGGCTTCGCAAGATGATGTCAGAGGTTGCCCGGGATGGCACAGTGGGTACAGTGCAAATCACGACTGCAATCATCACTCGAATTGCGACAGCGACTGCCCTCGGCCCGTGCATTTGCTTCTGTCCTAAACCCTATATCACAGCGAAAGACTCCACCAGCATAATACGGAACTAGTTCTTACCCTCTGCGACTTGCAGGTCGAGAGTGGCACGTTCGCCATTAATCACAACCGTTCCCGAATCCAGCAACTGCTGACCAGTGCAATCGTAGGAGGCGAAACAGCGCATCACGCGGAAAGGAAAGAAGAATTCAACCGCTTCGGGACTGGAGCCGTCGGCAACATGCACCATGCTGCTGAAAACGACTCCATCGAAATCTGGATCTTGCGGATAGTAATTCAACACCGGCCGTATCAGATGGGAAACATGCTCATCGAAGGCCAGGGCGGCCAGTTTGTAGCGAGAGGTCCCCGCGGCCGCGTTCACGTTAGTCGTAATGGACAGCTGCAGGTAGGCTCCCTGACGGAAACCAATAAAGGTGGGTGCGGCATAGGGTAAAAAATGCGCCTCCTGATTGAGGTCTTTAGTCATGCGGGTGACCGTGTCCTCATTTTGGCGTTGCAGTTTGGCCAACGCCTCCGGGGTGAAAATCCGCATCGATGTCGGTGACGTCTTCAACAGATTGGGGGAGACCGACGGGCTTGTCGATGCGGCTGGGCTTGACGTAGCGCTGGTGGTCTCGACCGGCTTCTTCGGCGCGGGAAGCGGGGCAAACCTTTCCTTCCATTCCTCTGAGGGTGCACCCTCCTGCAACCACAGTGAATATGGCTCTCCGTTCAGGAACACCTTGGCTTCCAGGATGGCCGCCTGCTTCTGGTCGTCGGTCTTGGCGTCCACAAGCTTCTGAGCAACTGGAACAGGGATGATGACGGTAACGTTCTCCGCGTGCTCTGAGGTGACACCCATCACCTTTTGTCGCACATGATGGGAAACCTCGACGGCAAACGCCGAAAATTCCGAATCATCTGGGAAGTGCGGCACCTCCACTTGCAGCATCGGCATGACAACGCTCTGAAAGGTCTCTTTTAGTCGCGCGTAAGAATCCATGCGGTCCGCGGAATAGGCAGCGTAGTAGTTGCCCGTAATTTCCAGCACAGTCTGTCCCTTGTAGATGTCGAAGCGAATGGAGCGTTGATCAGCCACTTGCATCTTGGCTAGATCGACATCGAGGACCCGGCTGAAATAGAAGGGATAGGGAAACTTGTGGGCTTCGATCTCGGTCCCGATCGCCATTAAGGTCTTGATGTGCCGCTGCTGCAGTTGCTGTGTTTTGGGATCCGACAACTCCATGGGGGTGACGACTTGCGCCCAAATGGGACCAATTGTGCCCAGCACAACACTCAGGACCGCAATGCCTTCTACAAGTTTCATTACAGCAGTTTCTTATCTGCCAAGGCTGGGGTCAACCCCAGCCCACTTCTACGCATATACCAGTTCCCGTCAACTGTGAGTTTCTGTGACACAATGGTGCGACGGTCTCATGCCAGTGAAACGTCCGCGCCTGCATATCAGAAGTCTTCTTGTACTCGGCCTTTGCGCCGTCGCCCTATCCGCACTACCCGCAATGGCTCGTGCCCAATCCGCTGGCGCCACGGCTTCCACCGAGATGGAAGCGATCCTCTTTGTCCAGTCTCCTCACCTCGACAATGATAAGGGTGCCATTGATCTCGTGTGGGTTCCCCAGCCCCTCCAGCGACTCTGCCTGGGCAAAACCGCCCAGCAGTGTGCGTCCATCGACTATTGCGTGCGCACCACCAATCGTGACGTAAGCACGTGCCGGAACCTCGGCATTCCGCTCTCGCGTCTGCCTTCGTACCCGCCCGACATGAGCCCGCGCCGCCAGTTGAGCGTGGTCCTCATGCGCCTCACGCCCGACCACTTCGCGATGCTGCAGGACTTCTATCGCCGCGCGCCTCGCGCCTCACTCGATCGCCTTTCACTCAGTGCCCGCGTCAAGGTTCGCGTCCGCCTCACCCGCACCCCTGATGACGACGATTTCAATGTCCTCGAGATCCTCGCCGTCGCCCCCTTCTGATCCTCCCGCGCCTCCAACGTGTCCTGAGTTTTTGCACGATCGAGGCCGTTGGTGATTACGAGGTAGTAGCCGAGCAGCTCTCCCGACATTCGAAACCACGTGCGTCCGAAGGAACTCTATACCTGGAGTACATCCCCTTCACGGGCAACCATCTGGTACAGCACCGGATTGACAAAGAATCCGATGAACAGCCGGGAGATAAGACCAGCCACGATGACGATGGCGAAAGGCTTCTGGGTGGCCGAGCCAATGCCGGTGGAGAGAGCTGCGGGAAGCAGGCCGAGACATGCAACCAGGGCGGTCATCATGATCGGACGAAGTCGCAGCAGCGAGGCCTCGCGCGTTGCCGTTGGGATGTCCATGCCTTCCTGGCGAAGCTTGTTAATGTAAGAGACCAGTATGACCGCAGTCTCGACCGACACGCCCAGCAATGCCACGAGCCCCAACACTGACGATACGCTGAAAGGTGTGTGGGTCAATTTCAGCGCCACCAGTGCGCCTACCGGTTCGGTCATTATCACGCCCAACGCGATGGCGACGGGGAATTTGAAGTTCCCGTACAGCGCGAACAAGATCATAAAAATGAGCACGACGGCGAGCGGGCCGATCAAATACATTTGTGCTTTGGCGTCCAGAAATTGGCTGTACTCGCCGCCCCATGCCAGCCAATATCCTTGAGGTAGAGAAACCGCCTGACTAACGGCCTTTTGGCCATCTTTCACGGCACTGTCGAGGTCGCGTCCTTCGATGCTGTACTGCACTCCGATGTAGCGGGAATTGTTTTCGCGGTAAATAAAAGAAGCGCCGTTTCCCTGGCGAATATCGGCGAGCTGGCTTACCGGAATCTGCTTGCCATCGGGCGTACCGACGAGCAACCCTCCGATCTCATGCGCGCTGCTGCGGAATTGCGGCTCCATGCGCACTACCAGGTCAAATACTTTTTCGCCCTGAATGACCTGGCTTACGGCTTGCCCGCCTATCGCAGCGGAAATTACGGCCTCAACATCGGCGACATTAATTCCATAGCGCGCAATTTTGTCACGATCCACATCAATTAACAGGCTGGGCTGTCCAAGTTCGCGGACCACAGTCAGGTCGGTAAACCCCGGGGTTTTGGACAGGGTGTTCTTGATCTGGACGGCTTTGTCCTCGAGAACGGTCAAATCTTCTCCATAGATTTTGACTGCCAGTGAGCTTTTCAGCCCGGTCAAGGCCTCATCGACGGCGTCTTCAGCCGGTTGGGTGTAATTGAAGACGATTCCCGGAAACGTAGTCAGCTTCTTGTTGATGGATTCGATCAGCTTGTCCTTGGTATCAAGGTCGCCGCTCCAGGCTTTATCCTTGTAGGGCTTCAGTCCAACATAGAACTCGCAATTAAAGAATCCAGTAGGGTCGGTGCCATCGTCGGGGCGACCCAACTCTGATCCCACCACCGTCACTTGCGGATACGACATCAGGATTTTGCGTACCTGGGGAGCTATCTTGCTCGCTTCTTCGAACGAGATGGTGTAGGGCATGGTGGCCCGCACCCAAAGCGCGCCCTCGTCAAGGTGGGGCATGAACTCTCCGCCGATGTACGGGATCAGCAGCAGGGTCAGGCCGAAAATCACAGTGGCCAGGCCCATGATCAACTTGGGACGCGCGAGTGCCCAGTCCAATTGCTTCGCGTACTGGTCCTTCATCCACTCGTAGACGCGGTTGCGATGCTCGCGCACCCCTGCTTTGAACCAGTAAGAGGCGAGCACCGGAACCAGGGTCAGGGTGAGAATAAGGGCACCCACCAACGCGAACGACATGGTCTCGGCCATGGGATGGAACAATTTGCCCGACGGCCCGCTGAGCGCGTAAATCGGAAGATAGCCTGCGAGGATGACAGCAACCGAGTAGAAGATCGGCCTGTCCACATCTTTGGCCGCCGCTAGAATGACTTCGTTAAGCTTATAGCTCTGCCCTTGTCTGAGCGCGAGTTCACGATAGATGTTCTCTACCATCACCACGGTGCCGTCGATGATGATGCCGAAATCGATGGCCCCAATCGACAACAGATTGGCGGCGCCATCGTGAGCATGCAGCACAATGAAGGCAAACAGCAGCGACAACGGAATCGTGAGCGCAACGATGACCGCCGCCCGCAGGTTGATCAGGAAGAAGATTAGAACGATCAGGACCAGCACCATGCCGCGGAACAGGTTGTCCTCTACGGTGTCGGTGGTCAGCTTCACCAGGTCGCTACGATCGTAAAAGGGACGAATTTTCACGTCCGGCGGAAGAATTGTCTTGTTCAGTTTCTCGGTCTGGGCTTCGACACCCTTCAGAACGTTCTGCGTCTGCTCTCCGCGCAGCATGAGAATGACGCCTTCTACCGCATCGTCATTGCTCTGGAAACCGAAGTCGCCCAACCGCGGGGCATGGCCGATTACGACATCGCCGACATCTTTAACGCGAATCGGCGCGCCATTGTTACTGCCGAGAACGATTTTGCCAATGTCATCCGTATTACGGACGAGTCCAATACCGCGGACATAGTAGAACTGACCACCCTGCGAGTAGAATCCGCCGCCTGCGTTGGAGTTATTCGCGGAAACGGCGCTTATGACCTGTGGGACCGTCAGGTGATATCCATAGAGGCGGGCGGGATCGAGCAGCACCTGATACTGCATTGTCGTCCCGCCAAAACCGGAGTCATCGGCGACCCCGTGAACGGAACGATAAGCACGTTCCACCACCCAGTCTTCTATGGTCTTTAGCTCTTGCGGACTGCGATCGGGACTTTCAAGGACATAGCGATAGACCAGGCCGCTGGGGCTGAACAGCGGCGCCATCGACGGAGTTACTCCGGAAGGCAGGCTGGCATCGGCCATACGCTGAAAGACAATCTGCCGGGCAAAGTAATCGTCGGTTCTTTCTTCAAATGTCAATTTCACATCCGAGAGTCCATACAGCGAGATGGACCTCATGACGACCATGCGGGGCACGCCGTTCATCTGCAGTTCCAGCGGAAGAGTGACGAGGCGTTCCACTTCTTCGGCGGCATGGCCGGGCCATTGCGTGATGAGCTCAACTTGCGGAGGGGCTAGATCGGGATAGGCATCCACCGGCATGCGCTGGAACGAGAGGATGCCGGCGACCATAATGAAGCCGGTCATCATCAGCACCATGAACCGTTGCCGCAAAGCTGCTCGTACGATGCGATGGATCATTCAGCTGGGGACGCCACCGTCCGGTTCCCGTTACCTTTCTCATCCTGGCCGTGCGGCCCTAACGCTGCAGCGAGTTCGCAAACTGCAGGAACAGGCTGCCATTACCGACCACGCGATCACCGGGCTTTAGGCCACTGGTGATTTGAGTCTGTCCGTTCTGGCTCTCACCAAGAGTTACCGTTCGCCTTCCGAACTGCTGCGAAGCAAACTCGGCATAAACGAAGGGCATGTTCTCGCTGTCGCGCAAAACAGCGGCGTCGGGCAGCGCGATCGCCTTGGGGACAGTTCCTGCATCCACGGACGCCACCACGTACATGTCCTTCTTCAACTTCTCTCCCGGATTGCTGGTCTCAATGCGCGCCTGCAGAGTGCGGGTGTTCGGGTCCAGGGAAGCCGCTACGTAGGAAATGCGCCCATGAAATATGTCGGGATACGATTCTGTTTGGATGGCGACCGGATCGCCCACCCGCACATTGGGCAAATCCTTTTGGTAAACATTCACCAGCACCCACACATTGCTGGTATCGGACACCATAAAGCACTGCGTGGCTCCGGTCTGTATCAACTGACCGACAGCCACGTTCTGTTCCACCACCTGGCCGCTGATCGGCGCCCTTACCGGGACCTCGAAAGAGGGGGGAGAGTTCACCAAAGCGTCCGGATTGGTGATACCGAGCACCTTCAGCGCAGCCTCGGCGGCGGCCAGGTCCCCGCCTGCCTGGACCTCAGCCGACTCAGCCTGTTCCAGATTCTGCTCGGCCAGGGCGTGGTGCTGGTACAAGTCTTTGGCGCGCGCCGAGGCTTGCTGCGCCAGAACGTACGCGGATTTTGCCTTCAAGTAATTGGTTCGCAGCTGGGAAAAGTCGGGACTCGCCACATACAGCATTGGTTCAGACCGCGCCACCTTCTGCCCGGGAACGACGACAATCCGGCTGACCGGGCCGCTGATCTGCGCGATCACCGGGGTCGTGTGGAAGCTGTTGTAGGCCACCGAGCCAGTCAGGCGCAGTGTCCGTTTCCAGTTGGCCGGTTCTACCGTCAACACCTGCACGTGGGACATCTGCTCCTGCGAAAGAGTGAACAATGCGGCCGTGTCGGAGTTTTTCGCGGAGTGATTCTCTCTGCTTGCATCCGGTCCGGCGCCATGACACCCGATCAAGCCCAGCGTGATCGCCAAGGCCAATGCCGTTCTGCCGCTCCGGTGATGTTTGGAGATGTTCACGGAAGGTTCCTCGTTCCTACAGCCTCCTTCAGTTGCTCGAGCGCGGTCATGTAGGAAGACAGCGCCTGGCGATAGGCCAACTGAGTGGCCCGATAACTACGTTCCGCATCGAGGAAGTCCAGCAGGCTTGCCGCACCTCGCTTGTAAGCATACTCACTGATGTCGCGCGAGTCCTGTGCCTCCTTCAAATATCCCGAAGCATAGAGTTGTACCACCTCCTGATTGCTACGCAGCGCTTCATAGGCATCACTAACATCGGAAAGCACGGTGTCGCTACCCGCCGCCTGAAGCTGCTGCGATTGCGTAAGAGCATAGCCTGTGCGCGCAATCTCACCCTGGTTCCGGTTGAAGATAGGCAAAGCGAAATTTATGAAGAACGAAGCGCTGTTTAGACCAGCAGTGTGGGTGTAGTTGAAGGTGCCGTTCACATCCTGTTTACCGTTGGCCCTGGCCAACCGAATCTGGCTTTCCGCAGCAGTTACTCCCAGCTTGTCGGCGAGAAAGTCAGGGCGTTCCTGCAATGCTTTGGACTGCAAATCCTCCAGCGTCGCTGTAACCGACACGTATGACAAATCACCCACCACATCGTAATTGGCAGGAACTGCGTCATAGCCAAGCAACAGTCGCAAGGCGACCAGCGCCTGCACCCTCGCCAAGCGGGCAGTTGAGACGTCCGTCTGAAACTGCAACAGTTGTAGTTTGATCTTGAGAAAATCGCCTTCGCTGATATAGCCCGACTTATACTGCTGCTGTCCAATATCCACCGTCTGCTGAAAGCTCTTCAGGTCTTGCTGTGCAAATTGTAATGTCGATTCCGCCAGCAAGACCGCGATGAACTCCTGCGCCACGTTAAATGCCAGAGTTCGCTCCGCATCTGTAGTCTGAGCGCGAGTAACTGCTGTTTGGTCCTGGGCCGCTTGAAAACGGCGCTGCCTCTTGTGCCCGCGTTCAAACAGATATCCGAGTCCAATGTCGAACTGCTGGATCTGGTTCAGGGCGGCGGAACTGAAATCGCTGGGACTAAAGATCGGAACGAACTGAGAATCGAAGTTCAGGGTTGGATTAGGGCGAAGGTTGGCGGTAATTTCCTGGGCCTGGTTCTGAAGAACCAAAGTGCGCGTGGCTTTGAGCGAGTGACTGTGCACAAGTGCCAAGTCAATCGCCTGATCAAGCGTGATCAGCGCCGGAGTTTGCGCTTGGACACTGCACACGAGCAGCAACAGCCAAGTTAAGACCGCCAGAACATTTATCCGGAGGTGCGGTGGATGCATATGATTCAAATCTAAAGTGCAGGGACCGCCGGGTTAAAAGCGGGTCTGCAAATGGACGTTCCCGAACTTTCCATGCCCACGCTGTTCGACCGTTTATCCGTCGCACCCTTGGTGGCGGCAAGCCTTCCGAAAGAACACAAATCCCTGCAAAGAGAAAACACATTGTAAATCAGGAAGTTGCAGTGGCGCCTGTGAAACGCGAATGGCGAGGTGGCTGTTGAAAAAGTCCGTTTTTCTAAAAACCGACCCAAAATTGGTGACCAGAAATGTATACGCAGTCAGAGATCGTCAGTTTATAGGGCATCCTAGCGCGCCGATTTTCCAGCGCGATCTCCGCGAGCGAGTTTTCAACAGCAACGGCCGTGACCATCACTCGCCCGACTCCCGCTTCGCGTGGGTTTAGTTGGGTAGTCAAGAAACGGCTGTGAAGACCTGGCAAGGTGGGAAAAACGCTGTTCTAACCTTTTGCGGCGTCCGCAGCGGCATCAGGGTTAGCTTTAGCCTTGGCAATCTCAGCGTCAAGGGCGGCAAAGCTCTGCTCCGCCGTTAAGCCAGACTTGGAGCATTTCTCAAGGAAGGCCAAGGCGTTAATGTGGACGCTTTTGGCCAACTTGACCTTTTCACCAATGGTCATAATGTCAGGAAAGCCGGGCGTGGCATCGCTCTTCTCCTCTAATCCCTCGAAGATGTTGGTTAAGAAATATTTGTGGAAGTCAGTCATAAATCTCCTCTCAGTGCTGGGCTTTCTCTGCTCTCGAAGCGGAGCGCTCACCGCGGGGCCGATGCTTGGCTTATCGGCGCATCTTCCTCGAGGTTTCGGCACACTTACAATCTAATGCGGCGCTTCCGTGAATCGTTGAAGCGTCTCCGTTTTCGGTGGGAACTTCATGGGACATGATACGCCACGCTTGCAAGTAATAGCCTCCAATCATTGTTACGCCAACTAGCCCTAGCCCAGGCTAGCAGGGTGGGCAGTCCTCATATCCGGAAGCCTCTCCGGCGAATGAAAGAAATGGGTCTCCGGAGTTTAAGGAACTGTATTCATAATCTGCCAACAGGTAAAATTGGCCCCTTCGTAACGTCTCATCCGACTCCTCATGATCGCCTCAGCCACGTTGTGCAGGCAAATGGTGTGGCTATGTGTGCTGGCGTTGGCGTAGCCGCTGAGCTACTGTATTAAAGCTTGCAGCTTGCAGTTTGCCCCCGCACAGCCGACAGGTGGAGCGATCACCTCAATATGCAAGGAGCTGTCGGCGAAGTGCCATGCCATGAACCAGGGCGCTTAGCCATTCCGTCGTTCCGGGAGATCTGTCGTGTCGTTTCCGCCGCCGCCTTCCCCGAACCCAACCCACGCACTGGCGACCGCCATACTGAATTACAAGCCCGAGTGGACAACAATTGCGCTGGAGCAAGGGGCGGACATCTTCGCCAAAGGCCGGCGGGGCGAGACCCTGCTGGCCGAGGCGCTGGTCAACGGATTACGCGCCTCCAAGAGCCGGGAAAAATCGGTCAGCGGGCGTATGTTCGCCGAGGGACAGATCAAAATAGCAGCTTTGCTGTTGGAGCACAGCCAGACCCAGGCGATTGAGCGATTTTGCCTGTTCGACGCCGTCGTCGCCCGCAATCTTGCCGCTATCCACTACAATCTTCAGCCGGCGCGCCTTGCGGAAAGCGCTGCCGACGAGTATCGCAAGGCGCTGGCCCATGCGGTGGAACAGGATGACGGCGAGATCGTCAAGCTGCTGCTTTCGGTGGAGCGATTTTCGCTGTCCGACGCGGTCAATGCCGGGGACCCGGCGGCCGTCCGCTCGGCGATTCAGCGGGCGCCGCTGCACGACAGCAATGCGGACGAGTATCACAAGTGCCTCGTCGATGCGGTACGGCAGGACAATTCCGAAATCGTGGAGTTGCTGCTGGCCGCCGGTATGAGCGCCAACACGCGCATAAACTGCCCGCATGACGGCGGGACCGAGTTACCGCTGCTCACCTTTGCCGCTCACGGTTGGAACCACTGGCCGCTACTTACTTTTGCCGCCGCCCGGGGCAGCACGGCGGCGATGCGGACGCTGCTGAAAGCCGGGGCCGATCCCAACGCGAAGCCGGATGCCATGGCCCAACCGCACGGTCCCTTTCACGACGGCGCCTACGAGCGCGGCCTGGCGCTCAGCAGACGGGTCGCGCGCGCTGAGGAGGCGGCAAGGGAAGCTGCCTTAGCGCAGCCGGATGCCGATGCTGCCACACGGTCGCTCTCCATCGCCAAGGCGGTCAACGCGGCTCTGGCATCGATGCCGTTGGTGGATCATGGCGTGGAGTATTCCGAGAACTATGCCGCTCACATTACTCCGCTCATGATAGCCGCCAACACATCCAGCCTCGATGCCGTCAAATTGCTGGTGCAGGCGGGCGCGGACCTCGGCACCAAAGACAAAAAGGGCAGGACCGCTCTGACCTATGCGAAGGAAGCCAAGTTCAAGCGGGTCGTCGCGTATCTCGAAACAGCCTATGAAAAGCAGGACGCAGCCGGTGCATTGACCCTGCGCGAGGCAGCGGCTACCGGTACGCTGTATCGCGTGAAGGCATTACTCGAAGCAGGCGACGACATCGAGCAAGGCGACGTGCATGGCCAGACGCCGCTGATGTTCGCCGTCGCGGCGGGCCATGTAGAGGTGGTTAGGATGCTATGCACTGCGGGCGCCAATGTGCATGCCGTGCGCGGCGACGACGGTGGCGATCTCTGGACGTGTGCCTTTGCCAAGCCCAACGCAGAGATCATACGTTGTCTGATCGAACATGGTCTCAGCCCCAACCAAACGCGAAAATCTGGGCCCGCCCTGTTGTTGACGTTCGGCTCGCAAAAGCCCACGGACGTACTGAAACTCTTGCTCGATAACGGCGCCGATGTGCACGCTCCGGTGCCGGCGGAGGTGATCGACAAGGCGAAGCGGAAACGTCAAAGGCCGTTGGAATTTCTGAGAGCATCTCGATTAGGAGCCAAGCGCGAGAGCGGGGCTGCGGAAGATCTAAAAAGTCCGTGTAGCGTACTTGAATTCGCAAAACATTTCGCATCCCGTGATGTCTATTACATCCTCCACACCCACGCGGGCGGCGCGGAAGAGGGCAAGGAATTTTTCTACGAGAGTGTGCGGGATGCGCTGAAACAATGTGCCGTTCTGGCCGATGAGAAGTTTAAGGCAGAGGCGGCGCGCATCGGCACGGTCCTGCGCGCCAAGCCGCTTCCGTGGAAACGGCGCAAGGGCGTCATCCACTACTCGTCAGTGCTGGACAAGGCGCTGGCAGCGCATTACGAGCAGTCAGGGCCCGCGGCCGCCGGCCGGGAGGCGGCGCTGCAATTGCTGCAACGACTGCAGGCCGAGGTGGCAGTCAAGGGCTATACGCTGGTCTATACCGGGCTGGCGGAGACGTCGTTGCAGCGGCTGCTGCTGTTTCCGCTGAACGAACCGCTGGCCGCGATCGCCGCCTGCGGCACCAATGCCGCCAACTATGGCCACGACACGCGCGATGTTGTGAACTGGTGCGCCGAGACCCGTCGCGAACACCCGCTGACCGTGATCGGCGTAGGGTTCGATTTCATGGATCTAGGTTTTGCGCAGCCGATCCAAAATAGCGAAAAACTCGCCGCCCGCATTGCCGAGTTCTGCCCCGACGTGCAGGTCTCCGCCAAAGATCCGCAAGCGGTCGCCACGTTCGCGAAGGAGTTGGCAAAGGCTGGGCGCTGTTTCTTCTGGTGGGATTGATGGGTTGGCCACCCGGCGCGATCAGTTGTAATAGGGGACTTGTTGTCGATCGAGGCAAACGCTGATGCCAAGACCCTCGGCTACGGTGCGAGTGAAGGCGAGCCTGGGTTGGGATTTTGCATTGTATTTCGGTCGCGTGACAAACGAAACACCGGAGTGCGGTGTCTAATGCTTGAGAATGCACTCCCACGAAACGCCTGCCATTCCCCGCCGCTTTACCCTTGCTCTGCTGGTTCTTGCACTGCTGGCCGGCGTCGCATTCGCGCAAGAGCAGTTCGATTCCACGGGCGCGAAGCAATTGGTCGAGCTGATCAACCAGGAGCGTACCCACCGAGGATTGCCGCCGCTGGCAGTGGATGAACGTCTGAACCAGGCCGCGCGCAGGCACACGGACCTGCTGGTGAGACACGGGGGTCTGTCGCACCAGTTTGCCGGCGAGCCGTCCCTGCAGCTCCGAATCGCGGACCAGAAGGTGCGCTCTGACAGGCTGGGTGAAAACGTCGCGCTCGAGATGGACGTGGCCGGCATTCATGCAGCCCTTATGAACTCACCGCCCCATCGCGCCAACATCCTCAGTCCCAACTACAACGCGGTTGGCGTCGCATTGCTCTTCAAGCGGCGACCGATTGTACGCAACCGAGGATTTCGCGTATCGTCTGCCGGACTACTCCGAGCCACAGGCTGACACAGTCCTGCAAGAAGCGATCACCAACTACGTAATGTCACGGCGGCTTGCCGTGCCTGCTCGCAAGCCTCAAGCTACGGTACGTCAGATGGCTTGTAATATGGCACGCAGGGATTCCTTGGACACGGTCACTCCGAAAGCCATTGCCGGCGTGCGTCAAGTGTTGACCTGGACGGCCACCGATCTCGAACGACTTCCCAATGGCGCCAAAACGACGCTCTCACAGCCCTTGCGCTCCGGGTATTCGCTGGGAGTTTGCTTTGCTCCCAGCGTGAGCCGTCCTGGAGGAGTGTACTGGATCGTGATGGTCACGTATTAGTCGGTCAGCTAAGCGAGGCGTGGCACGGAGCAGTCAACTTCCGCATTGCCGACTATCCTGGCATGATCGGCAAAGGCTACGCCGATTTGCGTGACTCTACCCCTAGGCGGAACCTGAATCGAGCTCATTCGGAAATTGTCCTGTAATAACTTCGGCTCTCGCGGTCGATCCCTGCCCGCGATATGATTTAAAACGGCAGGACGGGCGGCGACCAATTTGAGACGTCGGCCGCAGCAGATCAGCAGATGAACTGGTGGGTCATGGATCCGGACCGACGCAAAGGCCGCGGCGTTCGCCCTGTTCGAGCCCGAGGAGCACACCAACATGAAGCCAAAGAACACGATCTGCCTCTGGTTCGACAAGGACGCGCATGAGGCGGCGCGCTTCTACGCCGTCACCTTTCCGGATAGTAAAGTAACCGCTGTTCACGAGGCTCCCGGGGACTATCCAGGCGGCAAGAAGGGCGATGTGCTGACGGTGGAGTTCACCGTTCTGGGCATTCCCTGTCTCGGTCTCAACGGCGGCCCGGTGTTCGGGCACACCGAAGCTTTTTCCTTCCAGATCGCGACGGAGAATCAGGAAGAGACGGACCGTTACTGGAACGCGATCGTCGGCAATGGCGGTACGGAAAGCCAGTGCGGTTGGTGCAAGGACCGCTGGGGCCTCTCCTGGCAGATCACCCCGCGCGCGCTAACCGATGCGCTCGCGGCTGGTGGTGGTGAGGCAAAGCGTGCCTTCGAGGCGATGATGACGATGAAGAAGATTGACATCGCCGCTATCGAGGCAGCGCGACGAGGGTGACGTAAACACGCCGACACGTCCTTGTTCGTCCTGGAATCACGCGCCACTCGTCCCTTATAAACTACTTCCGTGAACGCCGACGCCTGGGAGAAAAGGTGGGGATGGACTTTATCAACTGCTACGAGGATGGGAGTCGTGCGAGCGCGTACGCCACCCTTGAGTTCGCCAACACGTATTACCTTGCCTACCGGGATCTCCCGGCGATCATTTCAGAGCATGTAACCGGAACTAGAGCGCTTGACTTTGGCTGTGGCACCGGACGCTCAACGCGGTTCCTCCGGAAACTCGGGCTTGATGTAACCGGAGTTGATCTCGCCGAGAACATGCTGTGGATCGCACGCGCCATGGATCCTTCCGGAGATTACCGTCTCGTACCCGGCGATGACTTCGGTGAGTTCGACGTTGCGACCTTCGACCTCGTGCTGTCCGCTTTCACCTTCGACAACATTCCTGGGGCGATCAAGGGAAGGATCTTTCGAGACCTCGGAAAGTTGTTGACGCCGAATGGAACCATCATCAGCCTAGTTTCGTCACCCGAGATTTACACGCACGAATGGGCTTCATTTACAACGAAGGATTTCCCGGAGAATGCCGTAGCTCGCAGCGGTGATGTCGTCCGCATCGTCGTTACTGACCATCAAGATCGACGGCCTGTCGAAGACATCCTCTGGACCGACGAGTCGTATCAGGTGGTGTATAGGGAAGCCAGCCTGCAAACCATCCAAATCTTGAAGCCGCTGGCCAGAGGCGACGAGCCATACGCGTGGGTGAACGAAACCAAGATTCCTCCCTGGGTGATTTACGTGCTGAGACGAGCGATGTAGCTCTGCACATCCTTAGCGGGACTCTCTTGCTGCTGTACATCTTGGCTCGCAACAAGATTGATAAACAGCCATGAATCTTATACAGGTAGCCAGCGAACTCGCGACCGATGAGCGCCGGGTCCGGCAGCGTGCGAGTTTGCATGTGATAACGCCAACGACACGGTATTTTTCTTGGGGGAACAAAGCAGTCCGAAGGGTGTCCCTTAGCTGGCAACCCTGGCACGTTTGAGTAGAGATTACGGTGCGTGCGAACCCAATCATTTGAGGGCCCATTCCTTGAAGGAGATCACGATGTCCAGAGCCCCGGACTTTCGCCTCTTTTGCTAAGGCCGAGAGGCCGAAATGTGGACTGTTCTGAGACTGCGCTGATTGGCTTTGGGTCTGGCACCAGACAGACAATCTGACCTCCCTTGCGAGGGAATCTGCTTGCCAGGTGTTTGAACCGTTCTTTACCACCAAGAAAGACATCGGTACGGGTCTCGGGCTGTGGATCAGCAAAGAGATCCTCGATCACCAAGGTGGCACCATTCGTTTCCGCAGCACACTTGCACCAGGACGAAGCGGGACGGTGTTCTTGGTCAATCTGCTCAAACGGCCGGCAACGAACATGCAAGTAGCCATACCCCTTGGGTCCGTTCAGTTGCGGGGATGTCGGAAAGCAAGTCGGCCGTTTCGGCTTCGGCATTGTCTTTCAGGTCAAGCCGTCCTGAAATTCTGCGATCCGCGGCGGCGGGGCATCCTGGATTGGGTGTCGGCCCATGCTCGTCATCAGGGCACGAATACAATCCTTGCAGTGTTCTTTTTTCGCAGTGCGGGAATCGAACGTCGGGAGCAGCCATCATGCCATCCACAAAGTTTATTGCATGTCTCTTGAGCATCCTTAGCGCCTGCGCCATGGCAAAACCAATGTTTGCACAGACTCCTGCGCAGCCCAAACACATCGTGATTGCCGCGAGCACGGTGCTCGATGGCAAGGGTCGGGTGCTGCACGACACGCGCATCGTGGTTGAGGGCTCGAAGATAATTGCGCTCGACCCGAAGGCCGGCCCGGTGGACTACGATCTGCGCAGCCTGACTGTGTTGCCGGGCTGGATTGACGCGCACGTGCACATCACCTGGAGTTTCGGCAAGGATGGGAAAAACGCGGGTATGGGTGGGACCACACCGGATGACACCTATCGAGCGGCGTCGAATGCCTGGGTAACCCTCATGGCAGGCTTTACGACTGTGCAAAGCGTGGGCTCGCCGAACGACATTCCACTTCGCGATGCCATTGCGAAAGGAGTGCTTCCTGGCCCACGTATCCTTACCGCGGTCGAGCCGCTTACCCAGCAGGGCGAGAAGGCCGGCACGCCGGAGGAAATCCGGGCTTATGTGCGTAAGCAGAAGGAGGCTGGCGCGGACGTGATCAAGATCTTCGCGTCACAATCCATCCGCCAAGGCGGTGGACTGACTCTTTCGCAGGAGCAACTGAACGCTGCTTGTGACGAAGCAAAGAAGCAGGGGCTGCGCACGCTTGTGCACGCCTACAAAGATGCAGTACGCGCCGCAACCCTCGCCGGATGCACCGAGGTCGAGCACGGCACGCTGGCCACGGCCGACGACTTGAAATTGATGGCGGAGAAAGGCACTTACTTGGATCCCCAGGCCGGACTGGTCATTGAGAACTACCTGCTAAACAAGGAGAAGTTTCTCGGCACACCCGGCTATACAGAAGAAGGATTTGCTGCGATGGAGAAAATCCTTTCGATGGACCACGAACTGATGCAACGCGCAGTGCGAACTCCCGGACTGAAGATTGTTTTCGGCACCGATGCCTTGGCAGGTTCTCATGGGCGCAACGCCGAGGAATTCATCGGCCGAGTGCGTGACGGCGGTGTGGATCCAATGGCGGCGATGATCTCCGCCAACTCGCTGGGCGCGGAAGCGCTTGGTATGGCGGAACAGATTGGCTCCATCGCACCCGGCCTGCAGGCCGACATCATCGCGCTCGATGGGGACCCGTTGAAAGACATCACGGCCGTTCGCCGCGTCGTCTTTGTAATGAAAGGCGGCATCGTTTACAAGAACGTCGCGCGTGGGGCGCTTCCGGTTTATGCAAGCGTCCAGCCTTGATTCGACCTGTGAGAGAGTCGGCTTGCCTTGGATCAAGGCATCAAGGAGCACCACTGCGAGACGGCAGGATAGATTCCTGACTTGCCCGTGACTCGGGATTGAAAGATCACTTCCGTGAGTCCGACTCATCGGGGAGTAATCTCCCACAAGTCAGCTTCTGGACCGCGGATGAAGCACTGAGCACGGCGGAAGACGCAAAACGCGGCAGTCACGAATCGCGGTTTACCGCTTCATCCACCTTCACTGACGACCGCCTGTCCTGCCGGTTGGTGCTGCTTTCTCAGAATCTCACCCACTAGAAACAAGTCAGTGAGCAGCGCGCGGAGATGGATGGAAGCATTTAGATTGTCAATCAACTGGGAGCTGATGGCGGGTTGTGCCAGAACCAGCTCGATAGCGGCAAGAGAATCGCGAGTGTCGCGATCGAGGACCGCAAAGAACGCCAAGTATTTGTCCGCTGGTTCAAGGCCTTCCTCTTTGACTGCCAGCACACAAGTCTCGGAAAGCCCCGCCAGGGCTTTCACGGCGCGATGCAGGAACTCACGGACTTGTCCACCCGATTCGCTGCCCCGGTCACTGGGCAGCCCCTGGGCCGCATAGGCCAGCATAAACTCGTAACACTCTTCCACTGCCTCACAGCGATTCCAGATCTCAGCCAGCATCGGTCAACCCCTCGGTCTTCGCTCCCCCGGACCTCGCAGGTAGGGCGGACGTATCGACTGCGGAAGTTTCGATCGGCCATCGTGCTGGATCGTGCTCTTTCAGATAAAAGTCTCGGTCCATCCAGCCGAAGATCATCGATTTCGTGATCGCTAGCTTTTCCGGCCGCAGCCCGAAGTAGACGTGCATCATGATCAACGCGATCAACCCGACGCCTGCCAGCCCGTGCAGCACGTACATCACCCCCCAAGTCATGTCGCTGAAGAGATACGGATTTCGGGGAAAGAAGATCGTACGAACGCGAAACATCATGAAAACGCCGGTCACGATTGCGGACAGACCTGCGGCGATGATGGCAGCATGGTAGAGCTTGTTTTCCAGCGGATACTTTGCAAACCTTTCCGGCGGTGGCGCGGGCTTCCCCATGAACCGCAACGTCCTTCTCCTCGCGTCCCGCAGGTCAATCTGGTCAGGCCATATCGACCAGAAGTCCATAAAGAATGAAGCATGGATGATGTGAAACATAATGGAAAGGGTCAGCACCGCTCCAGCGATCCAATGGTAGGTAACCCAGTCAAACTGTACACCTACCTTCGGCAAGAAGGCGGTAAACAGCAGCGTGAACATGGAGGCCGCCATGATCCAGTGAAATGCACGGGCAGTCAGCGAGTGCCGGGGGACGTGTTCCGGGATATGTGCGGGGAGTACGCGAGCAGCATCGGGCTCGAACTGCTTAGTGTTCGCGAAATACCGCACGTAAATAGCATGGACGATAATGAAGAGCAATCCCGCGATCACCGCCACCCATATCAAGAACCACGCAATGTGGATAGGGACAGTTTTTCCCCACGGATCTATTGCCCATTGTAGGGGGTCCATGTCGCCTCCTCCACGCCTCCGATGGCGCGCTTCACCAGGTTTCTCATCAGGGGGATCTTGTAGGCGTTGAACTGCAAGGGGACAGCTCCTTGCACCGCCAGTTTTCCCGCCATCTCTCCGGTTGCCGCATTCGGTGGTTTCCCCCAGACCGCTTCTTCGACACGCTTCAAACGTAGAGGACGAGCGGCGGCGCCGTTCACCGCTATGCGGATTCGCTGAATGCTGCCACTTGATACAACCATCGCGGAGGCGATATTCAGCAGCGGAAAGTCCCACACATTCCGGTCCCGCACCTTTTCAAAATAGAATTGCGCACCGGCCCAGGCCGAAGGAATACGAATGGCCGTCAGCAGGTCTCCGGGGCGCAGGATGTGCAGGCGTGTGATGTCGATATCAGGACCGATAAAGTAGTCCTCAGCGTCCACTACGCGCTCACCTTTGGAAGTGCGAATCACGAATTTGGCGTCGAGCGCGATCAGTGCGGGAGCAGAGTCAGAAGGATTCACCGCCACGCAGCGGTCGGCATGCAGAATCGCGTGCTCGCGGTTGCGGCCCTCTGGTGTGTCGGCATAACAGATGTTCCCGCCGGCGCGGTAGCACGGCCAACCCGCGCGGTAATACCAGCAGCGCGCGTCCTGCGATACGTTGCCGCCGATTGTGCCCTGGTTTCTGATTTGCGGAGACGCCACCAACTCCGCGCTCTCCGCCAGCAGCTTGTACTTCTCTCTGATGACGGGATGCTCGACTATTTCCGTTAGCGTGGTCATCGCTCCGATCTCGATGCCATCGGGGGTGGCGCGAACTCCCTTGAGTTCCGCGATCCCGCTCAAATCGACTACCACCTTCGGTTTCTTGATGCGGTCCTTGAGCCAGTCGAAGCTGTCCATGCCTCCGGCCAGCACCCAGCCGTTCTCGCCCTGCTGCTCGAGCAGCTTTTGCGCGTCAGAGATTGAGGTCGGCTGAGCCAGCTCAAAAGCCGGCATGACGTCTCGGATTACTGCCATGGCCCCTCCTTTCGCATCACCGCTAAATGTGCGCCATTAACGGATGTTGCATGGGACGCCCCGCTTCGAGGGAAGTGAGTATGGTGTCGGCGTTGACGGGGGCTCGCTGAAAGATGTCATCACCAAGAGCGTCCGAAAGCGCGTTCAAGATGGAGGCGCAGCCGCCTCCAACGGGCGGTTCGCCCACGCCGCGGGCACCGACTGGTGTCTCCGGGTCCGGAATATCGAGCGCTGCCCATTGCATATCGACGGGCACGTCCAAAATTGTTGGCGGCTTGTTCTGGTAAAAGCGCGTCGAGAGCATGGCGCCGTAGTGAGGGTCGTACACCCACTTCTGCCCAATCGCATGTCCCATCCCCAGAACGGACCGTCCAAGCACTTGACCGCCAAGCGCCCGAGGATGAATTACCGACCCGACATCGGCGTAGGCGAGGAAGTCCACGACGTAATACTTGCCCGTTTCAACGTCGACCTCGACCTCAGCAAAGCTGGCAACGTAGGAAAATGTCGAGCCGTCACGAGGGTAATTGTCCTTGGCGGCTGCCACTAAACCTTGTCCCGCAAGCGTCGCCACGGATGCCTTCGTGAGTTTGTGGAGGTCCGGGGATGTTTCATGGCCATCGTAGATGCCACCCAATTGAACAGCGTACTGCGCGGCCTGCGCCAGAGTCATGCTGGCGCCTCCACCCTTATGGAATACGCGCTCGTTGGCGACATCGTAAGCCTCTGGCTTGCCGCCGAACTTCTTCGCCGCGATTTCCTGGAGCTTCTGCTTGGCGTCCATCGCGGTCGCGTACGCCGCGCGTGTCATTGCGTGGGTCGTCTGGCTGCCGCCGGAAACACAAGTGAACGGAAGGCTCTGCGATGAGTCGCCCCACGTAACGTCGCACTTCTCCCACGGAACTCCCAAAACCTCGGCGCCTGCCCGGTGAACGTCGCTCACCGATTCCGTCCCCAGGTTGCCGATTCCAGATTGGAAGGTTATTCGGCCATCGGGCTTGATGATGAGAATCCCATCGAAGCCGATCGTGCCACCGACGAAACAACTGAGCGAGACGCCGACGCCGCGCACCTTGGTACCGATCCGCTTCGGCGTGCGCGAGACCCTTTCGCTCCATTGAAACTGTTCCGCTCCCCGGTCGAGCGCTTCCTTGAGGAACGCACTCGTGGCGTGTGGCCTTTGCCCCTGCACTGCCGGTCCGAACGGCGCCTTGCCCTCCGGACAATTGATTCGGCGGATGGCTACCTGGTCGATCCCGAGTTTACGCCCCGCTTTGGCGATGATCGGCTCCATGATTGTGATGCCCTGAATGCCGCCTGGCGAGCTCTGCGCGCTCCGGGGAGGCGTGTTCGTCAGAATCGTGACTCCTCGCCAGCGCATGGCTTGAGGTTGGTACAGGAGCGACACGATACGACCCGATGTCGGGGCATCACCCACTGCGTCGTAGGGACCGTTATTGGCGATAACGAACATGTCGAGCGCGATGATGCGGCCGTCCTTCGAAAAACCGACTTTCATCCGCCCCAGGAGGCTGGGCCGCGCACGGCCAATGAAGGTTTCCTCTTCGCGGCTGATCCGCATCATCACCGGTGCGTTGGCCTTCTTCGACAACAGCGCCGGAATGATCAGAGACACGCCGGCGGTGATCTTGCTGCCGAAGCCGCCCCCTGTGTATTCGCTGATGAGGACGACTTTGCTCACATCGATGTTCAACCATCTCGCAATAGCAGGCACGGTTTGAGCTGTGCTCTGCGTCCCGGTATGAACGTAAACCTTTCCGTTCCGCCAGTAAGCCAGGGCACTGCGGGTCTCCAGCGTCTGGTGGCTCGTGTCGGGGGTGACAAAAGTTTCATCGAGGACCAGAGCGGCGCTCTGGAAGCCCGCTTGGACGTCACCGTACGACCATTCGTCGGGCGTCTTGCCCATCGGCAGACGGCCTTTCTTTTCTTCTGCAAAGTCCGCATCGGTCCACTTGAGCACTCCGATCGTGGGAGGCGGCGGGGCAGGCGGCGGAGCTCCCGCCACGGCCGCCGGCGTCGGAGACTTCACCCAGATGTTTCCTTCCGTTCTCGGATTGGGGCCTCCCGGGCGCAAGGTCTCGAGCGGATCGATAGCGAATGGCAGCGGCTCAAACTCGATTCGAATCTTTTCAATCGCTTCAGCGGCAGTGAGTTCGTCGACTGCGGCGACCGCGAGAATCGGTTCACCCTGGTAGAGCGGTTCCAGGTTGAGCCCCCGCTCGCTCTTGGGGTTGGCACGAATCACCGTGCCATTGTCGGTGAGGGTATCGGCTGGAGGCGGAAGCTCGTCCGCCGTGAGAATCGCTTTAACGCCGGGCAATGCAAGCGCCCGGCTTACATCAAGGTGCTTTACCCGCGCGTGTGGCAGAGGGCTCAGCAACAGCTTGCAGAACAACATGCCTTCGGCGTGATAGTCCTCGGCGTACTTTGCCTGTCCCGTCACTTTTGCATATAGGTCGGGAGTTTGGTAGTTCTTGCCGATCAGTTTGTGGCCCGCTCCGTACACCCGCTCGGTGGTGCCGAGAGATTTATCAGGTTTCTCAGGCACGGCTCGCCCCCCTCATGTTCTCCGCACCGCGCATCATGGCGGTCAGGATCTTGTCGTAGTCCTGGCACCGGCACAGATTGCCCGACAGGCCCTGCGCCAGGTCCGTCCGTGTGGGGTTGGGATTCGTCTTCAGGAATGCCACCGCCGACATGATGAAGCCCGGCATGCAGAAGGCGCACTGGAAGCCTTGTTCATCGATGATGCCTTGCTGGATTGGGTGCAGCGTGCCGTCGGGGCTCGCCAGCCCTTCGATGGTGAGAACTTTCTTGTCGCGGACTGTGTGTGTCAGCACCGAGCACGAATAGTGCGGCACGCCGTTGATAAGAACGGTGCAGGAGCCGCATTCGGCCCGGTCGCACCCCAGCTTCGTCCCGGTGAGTCCCAATTTGTGGCGCAGCGTCCACGCCAACGTCTCTTGCTTCATGACATCGACGCGACGTTGCTGGCCGTTGATGTTGAGGGTAAGCAGCCGTTCGCCTCCACCGGCAGCCGACTGCTGACCATGCAGGAGTGATGAGGCCCGGAACAGATAGCCTGCCGAGGAAACTGTGGCGCCGCTGGCGATGACCCCTTTGATGAAGTCGCGCCTTGAGACAGCTCTTGGCGCGTCGTGGATAATCTTGAAGTCTGCATTATCTGCCATGTTGCCTTACCTCTTAGCGTGCAGCAGATGCTAACGCTTTCAGATGTTCGCATGTGAGCTACAGTTGCAATTGTGCGTTCGCGTCCCTCGGTGCCGCCTCTGGCACGTGCTCCCTGCTTGCCAGAGGGGGGCGGGGAATCCCGACCTTCTTCATCTTGTGAATCAGCCGAGTGCGTTTTAACCCAAGTTTGGCGGTCGTTCGTAAGGCTGAATTGCGCTGCCATTCCCGCTGGATATTCTGCGGAGTGAACTTCTTGCGCATCAGAATTTTCCGTCTCGTCGGTAACTCTTGGGCAGTATGCCGCTCGCAAGTCGCACCAGGACTTCCTTACCCTCTGGAAGGACGCCGAGCGCGACATCCCCATCTACCACCAAGCCAAAGTCGAGTACGCGAAATTGCAGTAGTCGACTTTAACCTGACCCTTGAACCGAGAACCGCTAAAGTCCACAGAAGTCGTCTTGGAGGAAATGTGCTGTGCGGAGCGCTCCTCGAGCTCTGATCCCCGATCCCCGAGACGAGCTTCCCCGGGATTATTTTAGCCAGACTTGCTTAACATCAGCAGGGGCGGGATATACTGCTGCGATTGGTTTCACCGTAGAAGATTCTACTCGGCTAACTCGCCATTGGGAGGTAGTATGCGCCGTGTCGCGTTGGTTTTTTGCTTCTTCTATGCTGTTCAAGTGTTCGCTGCACCCGCTGACGTCGAAGCTCGCCGCACTCAGTTGAATGCTCTGATCTCTGAGCTTTGGGAATGGAACCTGCAACAGGATCCGGTTTACGCATCCATCCTGGGCGACAAGCGCTATAACGACCAGTTGGGCAGCGATTCCGAGAAGACCACCCTGGAACAGCAGGCGAAAGAGAAGGAGTTCCTCAAGCGCTTCGAGGCGATCGATGCGACCGGCTTGCCGCATCAGGACGTGCTCAATCGCGAGTTGGAGATCCGTTCCCTCAAAGAAGACATCGAGAGCACGGATTTGAAGCTCTGGCAGATGCCCGTAAACCAGATGGGTGGGATTCACATTGACGCTCCGCAGTTGGTGACGGTGCTCTCGTTCCAGACGGTGAAAGATTACGATGACTACATTGCGCGCCTGCGGCAGCTGCCGCGCATCTTCGAGGAAGACACGGCTAATATGCGCAAGGGCATGGCCAATGGCCTGATGCCACCGAAGTTCCTGCTGGAGAAGGTGGTGGACCAGACCAATGGGATTGCGGCGCTGGCGTCTGACCAGACGCCGTTCGCGCAGCCGTTTAACAATTTTCCAGCGGGCTTCTCTGAGGCTGACAAGGCCCGCCTGAAGGCGGCCGGTCTGGCAGCCATCAAGGACGACGTCCTGCCCGCGTATTCAAAGTTCGCGGCATTCGTAAAAGATGAATACGTTCCCAAGGGCCGGAGCGAGGTAGGCGTGTGGTCACTGCCTAATGGCGAGGCTATTTATGCTTTCCGGGTCAGGCGATCCACTACGACGGACAAGACGCCTGAGCAGATCCACCAGATTGGATTGCAGCAGGTTGCCGAGATCGAGAAGCAACAGTTAGAGATAGCCAATCGGCTGGGATTCAAGGACCTGAAGTCATTTCGCGAGTCGGTCAAAGCCAACCCTAAGTTGTACGCGCAGTCGCGTGAGCAGATCCTCGACCTCTATCGGCAATACATTGCGCAGATGAAGCCTGAGTTGCCAAAGTTGTTTGGTCGCTTGCCCAAGGCCGACTTGATCGTAATGCCAGTCGAGTCGTTCCGCGAAAAAGACGCTTCCACTCAGTACGTCCCGGGAACCCCGGATGGTTCTCGTCCCGGGCACGTCGAGGTCAACACCAGCGACCCCGAGAAGCGCTTGGTCATCGATATTGAATCGACGGCCTACCACGAGGGCGTGCCCGGCCATCACCTGCAGCTCACGATAGCGCAGGAGATGCAGGGGCTTCCGCCTTTCCGGCAACACGGTTTTTATGGTGCCTACATCGAGGGTTGGGCGCTCTATTCGGAGCGCCTGGGCAAAGAGGTTGGCTTCTACAAAGACCCTTATAGCGACTACGGTCGACTGGAAGACGAGATGCTACGGGCCATCCGGCTCGTCGTCGATACCGGTCTGCACTATAAGCACTGGACGCGCGACCAGGTAGTGCAATACTTCCATGACCATTCGGCAATCGACGAGCCTAACGTGCAGTCTGAAACCAACCGGTATATCTCCTGGCCGGCCCAGGCGCTGTCGTACAAGATGGGCCAAATGAAGATACTGGAGTTGCGTGCACGGGCCCAGCAACAGCTCGGTAGCCAGTTTGACATTCGTGAGTTCCACGACCAGGTAATCGATTCCGGCGCGTTGCCCCTGGACGTGCTGGATGAGCAGATCAACCTGTGGATCGTGCAGAAGAAGGCGGTCGCGAGCGCGCATTAAGGCGATCAGCACATGGAGGCTAGCCCAACGCCAGGGCTGTTACAGGTTAAAGGCGCCGGTGTATCCGACTAGTTAGCCGCATCGGGGTGGATGACACCCATGCGCTTCACAAGCGGTCGCTTACGCAGCAACTACGAAGGCCAGTTGGAGCGATGTCCCGACGGGATTGACAAGACCTATAGGCAAGTGGCCGCTGACTCCCCCCAAGTCCGCTTCTGGTCAATTACTGCTTTCGGGCATTCTTCTCCGGCACACCTCCGCGAACCCGGTTTCGCGCCAACTTCCATATTGCCGACGATCCAGACGGGACCCTAATCCGATACTTCCGAGAACCCCATTTCCGATTTCGTCCCCGCCGCGAACGAACTTAACTGCAGATCCAAGCATCATTATCGGTATGTACTGATTGACACCAAAGTACGGCGGGGAGGCTCGGGATTGGCGATCATGCCGATCGGCAGCTCGGCAAACGATTCGTCCTATTGTGAAGACGCTCTCTGGAGCCACCGTACTCGCACGAGGAAAGGTTGGGTTCGATGAGGGTTCATCTCGTAAATCCCAGCGACAATTCTTTCGGTACGGCCGTCATAACGCCAAGATGGTTGTTTGTCCTTGCGGCGGCGACACCTCATGCCGCGGGCGATCCCATTCTCGTCGATGAGTCGCTGGAGCAGATTGTGCCGGAGAGCATTGTGCCGGGAGATATTGTCGGCATTAGTGTGCACACGGGCAATGCTCTACGTGGATATGAGGTTGGCCGAATGGCGCGTGAGCGCGGCGCGTGGGTGATCTATGGCGGCATTCACGCGACGCTATTCCCCGAAGAGGCCTTGGAATGCGGGCACGCTCACGTCGTCGTGAAGGGCGATGGCGACGTTGCTTGGGGCAAGGTCGTCACCGATTGCCTCGCAGGCAAGCCAAGCAGGATCTATGAGGGCGGCCGGATTGAAGGCAGCCAGTTCTTGGCCGCGCGATGGGACCTGATGCAGCCGGATAAGTATATGTGGGCCTCGGTGCAGACAATTCGCGGATGCCCGAAGCATTGCTCTTTTTGCAGCGTTTGGCGGACCGATGGGCAGCAGCCCCGGCAACGGCAATATCAGAGTGTAATCGACGAAATCGTTAGCCTGCGGCGGATCGGTTTCCGGTTTATCGCCTTGGCCGATGACAACTTCTATCCGGTGACGTTGACCGATCTGCGGCTGGCCCGGGAGCAAAACAATATCGCCAAACTTGAAGAGTTGACGGCGATCCGCACAGAGCGTTTCCAACTGATGGAAGAGTTGGCAAAGCTGCCCAAAGACATGGTGTTCTTCACGCAGATCACGATGGAGGCGGGTGAGGACAGTGAGTATCTGAATGCTATGCGGAAGGCCAATATAAAGGGTGCTCTGGTGGGGGTCGAGGCGGTCACACCGGAAGGACTCAAGGCGATCTTCAAAGACTTCAACTACTCTGGCGAGGCTCTGGCGAAGCAGCTGCTGACGTTCAAACAGCATGGCGTCCATGTGCTTGGTTCGTTCATCTTCGGTCTGCCGACAGATAAACCGGCAACGTTCAATGCGACGGTGGAGTTGGCACTGAAGGCGGGCGTGACCTTTGCCCAGTTCGTGATGATGTCGCCGTTTCCGGGCACCGTGGATTTTGCGCGCTGGGAAAAGGAGCAGGCAAACGATCCCACGCTGGTGGGCGATGTGCCGATTACTCGATACTGGCTGATTCCGACAGATGTTCGTCCAAAGATGTTTACACCGCATCCCTCGATGAGCTCGGATGAGATTCGTGAGCGCACGCAGAAGGTTTGGGACAGATTTTATAAGTGGAGCGCTATCTGGCAAAGGTCAGCCTGCACTCCAACTCTACGGGCCAGGATCGCTTTTATGTTCCTTTCGAAGCTCTACCGGCAGATGTATGCGGGAACTGGAATTTCGACCGATAGCGCCCGCAGGAAGAAGTCCAAGACCTGGGCCCGGTGGACAGCCAGACAGTGCAGGAAGTTGTTCCAGGCAGAGCCAATGCCATCACTGCAGTCGCCAGTCTGGGAACCCGTGTTCGCATCTCCCCTAATACGCCGTCCTGCGTTTCTAAGGAACGAGCACCAGGATGAGACGGTACCTTTCGTCGTCATCCCGAAGAGTTGAAGTCCGTTGTAGAGGTGGGCAATCCTAACGACGACCCCTGACGGTCCTGTCGGGCGCTACGGAGTCGATTCCGGTCGTATGACGGGCAACCCTGAAGTTACGCGAAGGCGGACACTGGATCATATCGGGTCGTTTTCGGCCGGCGAGATGCGAGGTTGTCCCGAACTCCGCTTGGAGGAAATGTGGTGTTACGGAGCACTGCTTGCGCTCCGATCCTCGAAGCCCATTTGTAACGGGCAAGGCACTTCTACAAGTTGCCGACTTATAAGGTCATTTGGCGGTAGGTCTACCCTGCAAGTCTGGGGTGACTACCAACCTGCGGCCCTGTTGTTCGCGTTGCCAGGCGTTCTCAATATCCGCGAGTGCAACACGTTCCGTCTCCACACGAAGCTCCCCGCTGGCAGCATGCGCCATGACTTTTTGTAGAGCATCGACTAGAACGTCGCGAGGTGGAATCCCGGCAGTCCCGAGAATTGTCAGCGCGGTGCTGCGCAGCACGGCCGCCGCAAGCGATATCGTCGGCCCAGCGCTTTCCCCAACTTGAACGAAGCGAGTCTCAGACGCAATGACAGCAAATTCCTTGTGTGTTATCGCAGCCAGAAACGCTTCTGCAGGACGACCCCACACGTAATCGATCACGACTTGAAAACCTGAATCGCCGGCCTCACGCGCAAATGCCTCGCCAAGGTCCTCCGCAGGCGTGTCAAGGTGAATGGTCGCGTCAGCGCCAAGTTTAGGTAGTGTGCTCAAGACCTGTTGGTTGCGGCCCGCAGCAACCACGCGACCCGCGCCGAGAAGCTTTGCTATCTTTACCGCCAGCTTGCCGGTGACTCCGGTCGCACCGAGGATGAGAACATTTTCGCCTGGCGCCAGCTTTGCGCGGAAAGCGAGCGAAAGCCAGGCGGAGACGCCTGGGTTGGGCAGAGCGGCGGCGGTTTCGTCATCCACACTTTCGGGGACCGGAAAGCAGAATGCTCGGCGCACAACCGTTCGCTGTGCCATCGCACCGTAAGGTAGTCGAGTTCCGCCGAAGAACACCCGCTGCCCGTCGCTGAGATGCCCAACTCCGTCTGAGCCGCAGACGACAGGGAGTTCGCGCGGGCTGGCATAGTGCGAGCCACTGGCCAGTTGCTTGTCGATAGGTTTCAGCGATGCGGCGTGGACATGCACGATCGCCTCGCCGTCACTAGCGATTGGTTCGGACATTTGCTCACACCGCGGCGGCTTACCAAGCGCGCGCAGGACGGCAGCATCCATCGTGGTCTCCTTGCGACTGGATCGACGTTTCCTGGATTCTACGATTGGTCATTCTCTTTCCTCAAGGTGCACGTTCGGTAGGCCCCTCCCACTTGGACGTATAACCGGCTACTCGTGAATGTGGACTGGGGCGTTGTCCCCAAGTCCGCTCCTTGTCCATCACGTTATTCGGTAGGTCCCGCTGCGGCACGTGTCCCCGAAGCCGGTTTCGGTCTAATGTGGCAAGCCGAACGGCTGCTCAGAGATCATGTCCGGTCAGGGCGTTGGCGGGATGGGGATTCATTCCCAACTCTTAAGGTAAGTAGCTGGTCCGGCCGCTGATTCAAGGCTTTGCGAATGCGGTCCCCGATAATCTTTTAGTATTGGTTCTGTATCGGCTGCCCCGCGTTAACGATCTGCGTTTTGCTCACTTGGCCCTGGCTGTCGCGGATGAACATATAGCCCTTATCCACTCGACAACGTATCCGCTGTCCTGAATTCATCTCCACATCAGGCCCAGGCAACGCAATCTGATAACTCATTCTCCCAATCCGAACAAAGTACAAAATGTTGTTGCGCGTCATAGACGAGGTCTGCGAATACGTCTCGTTAGCCCACATCGTTACGTCGCACGTTTTGTATGACTGGGCAAAACCTGATGCAGCGGTCAGCAGCATAAACCAGAGACAGCGTTTCATAGCCACAACTCCTCCACTAGTGGAACTTTGCAACACCCAAATGCTTGTTTGGCACGCCTTCTGCCGCAACCATCTTAGCTTCGCGAGGCAGCGTTACTATTGCCAAATATCTTGGGAGTCGCCGAATAGTCACCGCCGCTTTTTCCCACTGGGTCACGCCTTTCGGTGGAAGTGACTACAGGCCTATTAGTGTGCCCCCACGGGCTCAAGAATTCTGACGGATCGGCGAGGAGTGGTTGGCGTTCTCAATCTCCCGACGCTCGAACGAGAGCGCGCCGAGGGCGCCGCCAAGCATCTGGAGGAACTGGTCGCTGGGCCTGTCTTTCCGCACGTCCACGCCGACCAAGGGCTCGATTTGGCACTGGAACGAACGGGCGCAAACCACATCGACATTCTGCCGGTGGTAAGCCGTGCTGATGTGCACAAGTTGGAAGGCGTGCTTACGCTGCGCGACGTGCTCGACTCCTATGGGGTCAACCTGCCCGATCGAGCTTAGGTTGGCCGGCTGCGATCTCTTGGATTGAAAGCAACGGCTGGAACCCAGCAGAACCGAGACGGGACGTGGCGGTCTCCCCGTTTGTCTTTGTACGCGCGGGTCTGACCGGCTACACTTGAACGGAGAAAACCCGTGAGCAAGAGCCTACCGTTGTTGCTTCGCCACGCTATGTATAACCTGCGTGGCGGCTTCTTGATTCGCCCGCTCACAATCGCGCTATCGCTGGGTTGCGCGGGCGCATTCCTGTCGTGGCTGGAAGAGGAATATCCGGCCGTCAGTGCCTGGGTGCCCTCCACCCTGTTCCCCTCGCACGCCGACCCGCAAGTTGCCCAGGTCATTCTCGCGGGCATCGCTGCCTCCATCATGACGGTGGTATCGATTGTGTTCGCCATCCTGCTGATGACGCTCACTCTGGCATCGATGCAGTTCTCCCCGCGCATCATCGTCAGTTTTTCCCGAGACCGCGTGACACAATGGACGCTCGGTATCTTCCTCGGTACCTTCTCGTACTGCATGGCGGCGCTTCCGGCAGCACGCTCATTCCCTCACCCCTTCGCGCCGGTGGCCACCGTCCTGGGAGCCATGGTACTGGCGCTGACCTGCGTCGGCCTGCTGCTCTTTTTCATTCACCACATCTCGCAGGCTATCAGTGTTAATCACATCGTTGACCGAATCGCGGAGGAAACCGAAGCCATGATCGATGAGATGATGCCTCGGCCGCACCACCCGGCCCCCATGAAGGATGCCGCACCGCTTCGACCTAACCCGAGCGAGGTGGCTGTCTTGAGCGGTGTTTCCGGCTACATCCGCTTCATCGATAAGCGACGCCTGATCGGCGTTGCGAAGCACTACCACGTCAGCATCCGCGTTCTGCGTCGGGTCGGCCACTTCGTTCCGGAGGGCGTCCCGCTCATGATGGTCTCAAAGGGGGACCGTCTGCCCCCGGAAGGGACCGCCGAACTGCTTGCCGCGTTCGACTGCGGCCCGACCAGAACGTTGCAGCAGGATGTGGAGTTTGGCGTTCTGCAAATTGTCGATGTTGCGCTGAAGGCGATCTCGCCCGCCGTCAACGACCCCACCACCGCGATCACCTGCATCGATCAGTTGAGCCGCATTCTGATCCGCTTCGCGTCCCGAGAGCCGCCGGAGGATCTGCTCTTCGATCCGCCAGGCGTCGTTCGCGCCAGTATTGGATGGATCCACTTCGAGCGCCTGCTGGAAGCGGCCTTTGAACAGATCCGAATGTATTCGAAAACCGACGTGGCTGTCAGCTTACGGTTGCTGCGGGCCCTCGGTGACATCGCCGCTTCGACGCCCGATCCGGAGTTTCGGCAGATACTCGTCGAGCGCGGAATGCGGATAGTTGCAGGCTGCGCCGAAAGGCTGGGCGAAGAGGAACTGAGCGCGTTGCGCGTTCGCCAGGCTGCGCTGGAGAGCTTCACCTCGATCTCTCTGACACAAGGCCCGTAACATTTCCAACTTGCCCAGCTTGACAGAGCATTCGACTTGGAACTCTCGGACCAAGTCCTTTCCGTCCGAAAGAAAATCAAGTGGCCAAATCAGTCCCGCAAATTCCGCTTTACAGCGGTTGACTTGTCCATCCTCTGGCTCGCGCTGAGGGTTTCAAGAAGGCTGGGAAACGCGCGTGGCAATCTTTCGCGGCTGCTCGAAGCCAAGCTTGAAAACTTCCGCAAACGCGCTAAACGAGCTGCCATCGCCCAGTTAGGTGGGCAGGAATACGAGGAAACGACGTCGCGATGGCGGCATTTCCTTTTCTGGATGCGGTTTTATCGGTTGTGCTTCCGTTGGCCGCAACCGCCCGGTACGATGAAAATTATATGGCGCGATCAGCGGTCACAATTGGTCGCAACCAGTACGCCGCAAGGAGCCGCCGCAGCATGACTCAGCTTCGTATCCCAGACCGGGTTGCACAGCGCGTGCATGCCCCGCCTCAGCTCGTTCGGTTAAGGAGGATTTCTCGGGCAAGCTTCCAAGCGATCGCTGAGCGCTTCCCTTACTCAAAAGAGATGGGATGTTGTGACGTGTAGCCCAAACGAAATCTTTAAGATGTGAGGAACGTATTTCCGGGAGCTAGCGCACCCGACGCTTCGCGGTGATCAGCACGTCCACCGGGTCCGGCCGTCCATTCCAGAAATCCAATCGGATGCGACCATCCGCCATCTGAGTGACCGTCGCCGGAATTGAGCTGGCGGTCAGGTACCATCCTTCGGGTAACACCACAGCGTTGCGCGGACGTCCAAGGCTCCGGTCAAACACCAGGGTATCCCCATCCAGGCGGTAGCTGGCCGGCGCAGTATAGGTTTCCGAAATTCGCACGCGGATGTTCTGTCCCGCCTTCACCGGAGGGAATGAAATCACCACCACCTGCGCCGCTGGGTCAACCGGCTCTCCCGCATCTATCTTTGCGGCCGCCAGTTCTGCTCCGGTCATTATTTTCGGCGTCAGTTTTTCGCCGGTGTCGAGCATGGAGGCCGACGGATCCGACACCTTGCTGCCGGTTCGGACTACGTTGAAATACTTGTCGACTCCGGGGCGCGACTCTGTGTAGTCGTGGTAAAGGCTAAATGCGTGCGTTTCCGGCTGCTTCAGGAAGTAGACAATATCGCGGTCCTGGTGGGCGCGTTCGGAAAGACGCTCCTGCTCAGTTTCTCCTTCGAACGGAGCTTCCCAGCTCTTCTGTGAACCTGGTATCCGGGGTGCGGCCAGAGTACCCGCCTGCGCGCCTGGCCTGGCTTTCACGATTAGTTGAGTCTGAGTCCCACTGCCATTCATGAAGCTGACTGCAATACGTCCGTCGGGCTGCGTCAGAACCTGCGACGGCACATTGCACGCCACCAGCTCATATCCCGCGGGGAGCACGACGCTGTTGCGCGGAATGCCGAGCGGCCGGCTGAAGACGATCGCGTCGTTCTCGCGATAATAGCTCTTGGCATCCTTGTACGTTTTCAGAATCAGCAAGCGCGCTTGGCCTTCGGGCGGCACGGCACGGGCGAGGTACACCTTGATGTAATCCACCGACTTGTCTTCGCCCTTCATCAGCGGATCCTTCACCGCCTCCTCACCGCTGACGACTTCAAATCGCAAGGACTGTCCGGTCATCACGTCAACCACCGACTCATTGCTGGCCACGTTGCCCTTGCGGATCGGATTGAAGAAACGCTTCGCACCAGCGGTGGTGGCCGTGACCTCGTAACGGATGGCGAAACTTGAACTGTCGGGGGAAAGCAGTTCGTAGCGCGTGTACTCGTCCGTCTCGGTTTGCGCGGAAGCCGCTGCAGCTGGTTCCTGACCGCTCGCCATCCATGCCGCGTACAACACAACGATCACCGACGCCGCCGCTCTAAACATGCATCGCCTCTGTTTCATCGCAAGCACTCTATCATCGTTGTCCGGGGAGCCACCAAACGCGCACGACGCCAGATTTCCCATCTGACAGATGTTTATGCCCGCAACGTCTAGACGATTGTCCGATTACAAGCAAAGCCGAGATTAACCGGACTAGGGAAGGGTTGACCACCGACCGGGAGCAATCTGCTGCTCGCTCTGGACAGGCGGGAAGCGCGCCAGTTCATCAATTCATGAGAAGCCCTGTTCTCGTCAAGTTACACATTCGCAAACACTGGCCGACTCCCAAGGAACATCACCCGTTCTGTAGGGGGATGACTTGAAACCCGAGTTGAGCAGCCTGTCTGCGGAGCCGAAATTGGGCACGTCTTAGAACTTCTTCGTCGCAGCGGTGAAAGACGGTTTCGTCGTAGGCTTCTTTCGTGCTGAGCAGGTGATACACAATGCGTGCGAGTTTGTGAGCCGTGGCCGTAATTGCTTGGGGTTTGCCGAGCTTGCGAGTGATACGCCGAAAGAACTCGCCCAGATAGTCTTTGGCGTGATGCAGCGAGTTCGCGGCCATGCGTAGCGCGGTGGCAAGCCGGCTCCTGACGCGGCGACTCTTCGTATAGAGCACCTTGCCACCACTGATCTTGTTCTCAGGACAGAGTCCCAGCCAGGATGCAAAGGCGGAAGCATTGCGAAACCGAGACACATCGGTGCCGATCTCGGACAGTATGGTCTGGGCTGTAATCGCGCTGATGCCAGGCACGTTGGTTCTGTGTAGGCGGACAGCCTTCCAACTTAGCTTGTAGCCATGCGCCACAAGCTTTTTCGAGGCGATCGCTGCACCTTCCCGCATTCGCATCTCATCTACACTGCATCGGTTTTCGTTCTTGTTGCGGAGCTAGATTCAAGCTTATGTCTGCTGTAACCACTCACATCTCGGTCGAACCCGGCTCTGAGGCCTTTCCTCTTCTCACGCCTGCGCAGATCGAGCGGCTGCGTCCACACGGCAAGCTGCGGCGCGTGGAAGCGGGCGAGGTGCTGTTCGAACCGGGGGACAGCAACGTTCCCGTCTATGTGGTTCTGTCGGGAGGCCTGGAGATTCTTCAACCCTGTCCTGAGGGTGTGCGATCCGTGGTCACGCACGTTCCCGGCAGCATCACCGGCGAGCTTGCCGTCATCTCGGGCCAGCGCGCTCTGCTGCGCGGACAGGTCATCGCCTCCGGCGAATTTCTGCAGATCGCGTCCGGCGAGTTCCGCACACTCGTCGCCAAAGATGCGGAGCTGGGCGATATCCTGATGAAGGCATACATCCTGCGCCGGATGCTTCTTATCAGCGAAGAGGCGAGCAATGTGCTGGTGCTGGGCTCGCTCAACAGCGCCAACACGCTACGCCTGCGTGAGTTCTTGGGCCGCAACGGTTATCCCTACAAGTTCATCGATCTGGACACGGACGAGCGCTCGCAGTCGATCCTCGACCACTTCCAAGTCAAGGTAGACGAAGTGCCGGTCGTCATCTGCAACGCGCGCAGCGTCCTGCGGAATCCCTCGATCCGCGAGCTGGCCGATTGCCTCGGGCTTAACGTGAGCATCGACGAATCGCAGGTGCGCGATCTGATCGTCGTGGGCGCGGGGCCGGCAGGGCTGGCCGCCGCGGTCTATGCGGCATCCGAAGGCCTCAACGTGCTGGTGGTGGAAACGGGGAGCCCGGGCGGACAAGCAGGATCAAGCTCGCGTATTGAAAACTATCTCGGCTTCCCTATGGGTATTTCGGGCCAGGAGTTGGCCGGGCGCGCGTTGACGCAAGCGCAGAAGTTCGGCGCGAACATGATGATCGCGCGCACCGCCGTGCGCCTGGAGTGTGATCGCCGTCCATATCAGGTCATCCTCGATGAAGGCACGCCACTTCCGACGCGCTCCATTGTGCTGGCCGCCGGCGCCCAATACAACAAGCCACCCATTCCCAAGCTATCGCAGTTCGAGGGCAACGGCGTCTACTATGGCGCCACCGCTATGGAAGCGCAGTTGTGCGTGGGAGAGGACGTGGTGGTCGTCGGAGGAGGAAATTCTGCAGGACAAGCAGCGGTTTACCTGTCGGGGAAGGCGAGCAAGGTTTACATGCTGGTGCGCTCGGGCAAGCTGGCGGACACAATGTCGCGCTACCTGATTTCGCGCATCGAAGAAAACCCGGCGATTGAGCTGCATTACAACACAGAGATTGCCAGCGTCGACGGCAACGGACACCTGGGGTGTATCAACTGGCGCGATGGCGATAGCGGGCAGACTGTGCCCCACGACATACGTCATCTGTTCGTAATGACCGGCGCCTCCCCGCGCACGGGGTGGCTGGAGGGATGTCTGGCGCTCGACAACAAAGGCTTCGTGCTAACCGGCCACGATCTCGACCGTGCGACGCTGGAAGAGAGGGCGTGGCCGCTGTCGCGCCCTCCGCAGCTTCTCGAGACCAGCCTGCCGGGGGTGTTTGCGGTGGGGGATATCCGGGCCGGCAATGTGAAGCGCGTGGCGTCGGCCGTCGGCGAAGGATCGATCGCGATTCACCTCGTGCAGCAGGTGCTGGCGGAGATGTAGGCGGAGTCTCGGGTTCGAACTTGAAGATGGTGCCCCGAGAGCCTGCCCTGAACTTGCCGAAGGGTTCGAGTCACTGCTTTTGGGACGCGAACTTGGTTCGTCGGTCAGATAGCTTGGCAGAGTTTCTCCGGCTGGAGAGAAAGCGAGTGCCAGGAAGAATTCTCTCCGAGCGGGACCGGCTGGAGTGCTTATTCTTCGGCGGGTTCGATCCGCACTTCGAAGGCGACGAGCCTCCCGGCCTGTAGAGCGGGAAAGCCTGCTCGTCGTCGGCCGCTAGTGCGTAATGCGTTCTTGTGAAGAACTGCGACGCGATCGTTCACAAGTGGTTCTGCCTTAGACAAGTCGTCTTCTGCCTCCGATTACTCCCCATAAACGCTCCAGCAGCGACTGTTACGTTGCTGGCGGGAAGCCGACTTCCCAGTACCAATCCGGCCAACCTCCTCGAAGCCGGTTTGGGGGCCGCCACGCCAGGTTTATGGCGGAAAGTTCGAATACGAACCACTGAATTCCGGGCTTGCAGCGCTGAGCTTAGTCCGCGCCGCTCTTCAACCCGGGCGGTTCCTTGGTCGGTTTCTCCGGCGCCACACTCTGCGCTCTGACACCTCTCAAGTATCCACTGCAACAAACTGGCTTGCGTGCAAACTTCAGCCGAGTTTAAGGTGGACGATACATTGTGGAAGATCCACTGCCACCACATCGAATTTGCGATGACTTACGGTGTGATCTCGAACACGGTGCCAAAGCCGTAGGCCCCCCCAGTCGAAGCCGTGCCGTACAGGTTATGGTTGGCGTCGAACACCACGCCGCCGTACGGAGTTCCTCCATCTAGCCCATCGGTGAAATCGTGCAGGTCGGTATACGCCCAGCCTCCGAACGACGGCGTCAACTTGAACACCGACCCCCAGGGACGGATGCTATCCCCTGAAGTTGTGCCGTACAGACTTCCGGCAGTGTCCCTGGCCAGGGTGCGATCCGATCCTTGCAAGGTGGGCGTAGGAAATTGGTACAAGTTGCTGATCGCCCAAGTGCCGTTCGATAAGAGTGCCAGCTCGAAGACGGTTCCGCCGCCGCCAGCTCCACCGGTTTGAGTCGCTCCATATAGGTGGCCCGACTGATCAAGCACGACGCTGCCCGTGGGTGCTGATCCATCGATTCCATTCTGGAAGCTATAGAGTGTAGTTTCCGTCCAACCCGAGCCCGAGGGTTTCAACTGGTACACCGAGCCCCAACCATAGAGCCCTCCGGCAGAGGTCGTGCCATACAGGTTGCCGGCCTGGTCGAACACGGGCCCGCTCAGCGGTGTCGCGCCATCTGGAGTACCGGGGAAACTGTACGGGACCGTCTCTGACCAGTTATGGCCATTCGGTGTTAACTGGTAGAGGGCGCCCAGGCCGTCGGCCCCTCCATTCCTGGTGGTGCCATACAGGTTGCCCGCCCGGTCGAACACTACATCGCCGTTGTCGGGATTGTTGCCATCGTAATTACCAAATTCGTAGAGCACATTTTCTTGCCACGGGCCGAGGGGTGTCCCGGCTTTGGGTTTCAATCTGAAGGCAATGCCGCACCCATGCAACTCCCGGCATTGCAAACCGGCGCCCCCGGAGTGAGTGGTGCCGTACAGAGCGCCGTCCGGGCCGATCACGACTCGGGAGCTGGGGTCGCTGCCGTCCTGACTTGTTTCCGTCCATCCCCGAAACGTGTAAAGCAGGTAGAAATTCCAGTTGGGCCCTGACTGTACCAGGCGATAGACCGTGCCAAAGCCCTTTCCGCCACCGACATAAGTCGTGCCATACAGATTTCCGGCAGCATCGATAGTGACCCCGGCGAGTGGCGTGGCTCCGTCACTTCCGTTGGCAAAGTTGTACAGCACTTTGTAAGTCTGGGCCTGCGCCGACGTTGTCAGGGCAAGCAGCACCGTGATCGCCAGCGCGCCAGACAAGGCGGTCACGACTGGTATCAATCTTTTGTGTTCCATAGTTCCTCCCGCGTGCGTTCGAAATCGCGGCGAGTGTGCGATGGAACGGTGCGGAAGGAAATGCACCAGCGGTCAATTGTGAGTCAATTACCGGTCAAATGAAGCAAGTGACTGATTCAAAAGCCCGCTCAGTATCGGCGGTTCGAAACCTTTAGCGAGTTTTGTCCAACACATTGCCGACCAGCCCTTTGCCGAAGTCCAGTTGACCGAGCGGAAGCAGCACTTCCTCCACGATGCCTCCATTCACCAGGCTGATTTTCTCGTCAAGGCCTTTCTGTAGTTTGGCGAGCGCGGGAAACACTTTCACAAGGGTAGCCATCGAAGTTTTGTCGGCCTCGTGCATCTGGCTTAATCCGAACTGGCAGTTGTGCGAGTAGAGGATGCGGTATCCACCCACCTCGTCTTTCAGCGGCAGGGCCTCAGCCTTGAACTTGATGCGGTACTTACCGGCGATCTTCGGCCGGACGTCCAGCGCAGTTGCTTGTTGTTCATCGGGATGGCGGAACTTGAACACGATCTCCGGATCGCCCACGGGAAAGCCGTCCACGTACGCGACTCGCCGCCGCAGGATGAATGCATTGTTGTACAGGCGAAAATCGGGAGTATCGCCGAAAACGATCTCTCTGATTTGCGGCCTGAGCCCGGCTTCCGCATCCGGGATGAAACCGACGCCGACCTTTTTCGCCGTTTTCTGCACAAGTTCGCCGAAATCGCGGAACGCCCGGACCGAAGTGAAACGCTCGGGCTTCAGGATCAGCTTGGCTTCCAGATATGTCAGCCGATCCATAGGCGTACCGTCGGCATAGGACTGTCCCGGCGTGTAGGTCTGTAACACGGGTTCCTGGGCGGCAGATTTCTTGCTCTTATTTTTCTTGCGCTTGTCCTTCTTGGGCTTCGCTTCTTTATTCTTCTTTGCCACGTTATTCCTCTGGTTATCGTTAATCTGTCAGTTAACTACGATTCCGGCGGGTCGAAAACTGTCACTTGCGACAGGTGGCCTTTGATGATTCCTCGAAGTTGACCCAGATGAGGGAGCCGGCGATACCGCGTTTATTGCGGGAGAAGGAGCGGGCATCAGCCGAACCCAGGGTATTTCCGGGCAAGCTTTTGCAGGTGGCAAGTAAGGGTGTATTTTCTCTCCTGAAACAGGCCAAGGAGCAATGTTATGAACCAAGACAACTCGCGTCTTGAGCTGGGCCGGCGGCTGTTGGCCGCGCTTCTCAGCTATCACTACGGCATCGGGCTTGATTACACCCTCAAGCGTTATGTTCCAGAGCAGATCGATCCATCATGGGGTGAACTAAGCTGGGAGTTGCTACATGGCATCACCAACCAGGTCACCGCGCTGGTCAACCCCCAACCAAGTCAATTAATCCCCCGTTCAAAAGGGGTGCCGCCAGGCACCCCGTAAACTCTTGATTGCATGACCTTGAAAATCACGCTTTCGGCCATCTCAAAACGTATGGGTTCTGTGCTGCTCAACGTACACCTCGCGAAGAATAATATCGCTGTATTGGTCGAAAACATCTGTTTGTCAGCAAGTACCCGCGACCGGGTCGGCGTGCAACATTCAAGCCCTTAAAGAGGCCGATTCGGAGGGTAATGGGCAAGCCGAGGAATGTCTATCCGCACAGCATAGCACGAAGTTTTTCCAAAGATTTTCCAGCGAGAAGATAGTGTCAGTAAAGTATTGATTCTAAATAAAGTTATTTTGGTGGAGCTAGTCGGGATCGAACCGACGACCTCATCGTTGCGAACGATGCGCTCTCCCAGCTGAGCTATAGCCCCACAGGGTTGGGGACGAAGTAAGTGCGGACGGCTTCGAGACTCACTCGCGTCCTCATTATACAAAGAATGCCGGAAGCACGAAACACGCGACGACTCGCGGTGGATCGCCCACGTAATCGGTTCTTCCTTCGCCGGTGTTTCACAAAACCGTCAGAAAACTACCGCCGCCGGCACTACGATTTCCCGCCAATTCTCTGCGCGAATGCTCTGAGCGGAAATCGAATTCCTTCGAACAAAATCTTACGGTTGAACTTGGACTTGCCGGCCTCGCGTTCGGAGAAAATGATGGGGAATTCGCAGAAGCTGGTTCCACGGCGGTGCAGGCTGAATTTCATTTCCATCAAGAAAGCGTAACCCTCGGAACGGATGTGGTCCAGGTCGATGCCGCGCAGAGCGGAGGCCTGGTACCCAACAAATCCGGCTGTCATATCGTGGACGGGCACGCCGGTGAGAGTTCGGGCATAGAGATTTGCGCCAAAACTGAGAAACCGCCGCGACCAGTTCCAGTTCTTTGCGCCACCGCCCGCGACGTAGCGCGAACCAATCACCACCGGACACACCTTTAGCAGTTCAATCATGCGAGGCAGCAATTCGGGCGGGTGCGATAAGTCAGCGTCGGACTGGACTACGTAGTCGGCAAGGTTGTTGCGCAAAATCTCTTTCATCGCATCGCGGCACGCCGATCCATAGCCGCCCTTGCCCGGCCGGGCCATCAGGTGAATGTGCTCGTCGCTTGCTTGCAGGCGACGAATCTCATCCGCGGTGCCATCGGGAGAATTGTCATCCACAAAAAAAATCGGCTCGTCCCCCACGGCCTTTCGGATCCTGGCGACCAGGACCGCGATATTCCCCCGTTCGTTGTAGGTGGGGATGATCAGCATTGGCCCGGCTCTCCGTTGTGTGTGGTCATCATGTGCAGAATCGGCAATCCTACAGGATGCAGTGGCTCCGAGGTCAACTATTGCGGAGCCAGGGTAAGCGAGACTGCGTCGGCTGACTCGAGTGTGATGGTGTCGGGTGTTTGTGAGACCCAGTCCAGCGGCGTCGCAACCAGGCGCAGCCCGGTTATGGCAGAGCGTGGACTGGGGCGCCAATGGCTTTCGTCGGCTTCAAAGTAATGAACCAGGTCCGGTGAACTCCACGGATAAAACCAGACTTCCGTCGATACATTCGGAGGCAATACGAACCATTGCAGTGTGTGGCTGCCGTTGGCGCGAGTAATTTCCACCTGCATGCGTTCCGGCTTGCGCAGCTTCCATAGAACGCCATAGCGCACGGTGAGGCGCAGCCTCAAGAAGTCGGCATTCGCGGGCCAGTTGGGAGCTCCCAGATCGATCGTGGAACTGCGCTCAGTAATTGGGTAGGTCTGCGTCCCCAGCCCGAGCGGCTGCGACTGCATCGAGATGCGGGAGGCCCGCGAGTCGTCTCTTCGCAGTCCGAAAACTCCCCGGCTGAGTTCCTGCTCCGAGCGATAGTGATGCAGCAGCCAGAACCAAACTTCTGGAGCGCGCGTGAAATTGGCGACAACGTCCACTGGGAGGCTCAGGTCAAGATTGCGCCAGTAGGCGACCTCGGTACTTGACCAGTGGTTCAGGTCCGGATCGGGCAGGTACAGTCCGGCCGGCGCGTTCGCGCGCTCCAATCCTGCAATCTCCATTTCCGCCAGATACGGGCCGCTCGCGGTGTAGGGTTGCATCAGTCCGCCAGCCACGTTGCGGCGGGAAGCAAGCCCGAACCTGGTCTGGTATGGAAACACCACAATGGAGTCATCGGTTCCAGTATTTTGGTCCAGGTAGCTGGAAGCCGATCGCAACATTCCGGTAAACGCCGGTGCATAGCATGTTCGGTCGAATTCGGTGAATCCTGTGGGACACGTGGTCAAGGGGTTTCGCAACTGAGCATAAAACTGAATCAGGCTCGAAGGTTTGAATGCCGCCTCTCCCAGAAAGAACGAGCCAAGGAGAGCGATCACAGCTGCTGCCGTGGAGAGCTTCGGCGTTTCAAACGAGAACAGGATCGCGCCGGCCAGGAAAATCATGACGAAACAAGCCGACTCAATATGTCCGGTATCGGCACGCACCAAGGCGCTCTGCATCACGATAAGGCCGAAGACAAAACCGCTAAGCAGGAAGCCGGTCCGTTGGGCAATGGCAGAATTTCCGCTTCGTCGAATTCTGGCCCGCAGCATGAATATTATGGCAGCGGCGATGAGTGTCGCGAAAAGATAGACCGCGCCCGCGGTGAGCATGGGAAACGGTGTAGCCCAGCGATAGGTCGAGACCTGCGCGAAAGAATCCCTCCAGAAGCGAAAATCGAACGGTTTGGCGAAAAGCGAATTGATTATGATCACCAGCACGGTTGAGCCGATGACAGTTGACAACAGCGCGATCGAGAGTGTCCTGACACCTTGTATTCTGCGGCGCGTATCGATTGCGACCGCGGCGAGTGTAACCAACAGGGCCAACATCGCGTAGGTTCCCTGGTCGGCAGCCAGCAGGAAGGCGGTTGCGCAGAGCAAAGCTGCGATGCCTCCGAAGACATAGGGCTTCGTGCGGCCTTCGGCGACGGCGTACCAACCTCGCAGGAAGATGGCAAAGGCGAAAGTCGCGAACGCGGTCCGCAAGGATGGTCCCCAGAAAATGCACAGCAACAGCAGCAGGAGAAAGCGTTTCCACGGACGTTGCTCTGGCAACAGGAGTCGCAGTGTGAAAAAGAGAAGAAGAACGGCGCACCAGAGAGGTACTGTGTTCCAGGTCGGATAGATGCTTCCCATGGACACTCCCATGGAACGCCTTGGCAGGCTGGAGAGCCACTGAAACAGGGGACCATGGGTAAAGGCGACATCGCGACCAATCCAGATTCCCCGCGACGCCTTAAATACGGCATCGAGATGCCAGTTGTCGTCGATGAAGCCAGGGTTCGGGATCACCGTTACTGTGCGCGGCGACAGCCACGCTACCGGCGTGGACATCAAGACGATCAACAACACCGCCAGAAAGTCCCAGTGTCGCTCGAGGGGCTGCAACGGCCACGTCCCGATCGTCTGCGATTCCGCTGGGTTTGGCTCGCTGGTAGCGGGATGGAGTCTTATCACCATTGAATCCAGAATACCTTGCCGCAGGGAAAATTGGTCCAGGTAAGACACTAAGTTGCTACTGGCGGCGACCCGGTGCCGATTTCTTTGTCGTCGAAAGCGATTCCTGTCATACTCGAAATTCAGAAGGCCATTCCCCATTATTCGCGTGTTAATGGGGTCCCTTGCGCACCCGACTCGAGAGGAGACATGCAGACTACGAGCAAGGAAAAAGTACAAACCGCCAGATCAGCTAAGACACATCCGCGGAACAGGAGCAATGCCGGAAGTTTCCTTGTGGCGGCAATTCTGACCGCCTTCTACTTTGCCACCAGTATCTATATCGCGTCACATCGGGTCTTCTGGTTCGACGAACTCTTCACCATGCGCATTGCGCGGCTGCCCGATATCAAAAGTATCTGGACCGCTCTCGGTCATGGCGCCGATTCTTTGCCCCCGACCTACTACATGGTCGTCCGGTTCTTTGGCGGCTTGTTTGGCAATAGTGAAGTCGCTGCCCGATTACCATCTGCCCTGGCCTTGGCCGCCGGTTTGCTTCTGATTTTCGACTGTGCCCGGCGCTTGACCGATGGTTTGCATGGACTGATCGCGCTCGCGGTGGCCACCTGTTCTTTTTTGCCTTACTACGGATACGAGGCCCGCTCGTACGCGCTGTACTTCATGCTTGCGGCGCTTGCCTTATGGGTGTGGTTTTGCACCCGTGACGACAAGAAGTCGTCGGCCCTTTTCTTCGGCATTGTGATGTGCCTGGGCGTGACCATGCACTACTACTTCGTCCTGTGCCTGGCGCCGTTTGCGATTTGGGAGATTCTTCGCGGAAAGCGCGGGCAACTGGCCTCGCCAAAGTTAATTGCGGGATTCGTCGGGGCCATTGTTCCTGCTGCGCTGCTGTCGCCAATTATCTTGTCATTCTCCCACAAATTTTCGACCGGCTTCTGGAACCGTCCATCGTTCGGCGAACTCAGGGCAATCTATCCACAGCTATTTCCCGATGGCTTGTTTCTATTGGTGCTGATTGTAATCTGGGTGGTTTTGGCCGACTCAGACGAGAAGAACGTTGTGCTCGAGCCCATGCAATCTGGCGAGACCGTCGGCTGGTTGTTCCTCTGCGTTCCATTGATCGGCTTCCTCCTGGCGGAATGGAAGACGAATGCATTTTTCAGCCGCTATTTTATCGGCGTGCTTCCCGGCGTCGCCGTTGCATTCTCCTGTTGGGCGTGGCGGCACTTCCGCAACGTTTCGATGGTGTCAGCTGGAATATTCCTGCTCCTCACCGGATGGGGAGTGGCGACGCAGATGAGCGTCGTGCTCCACCCGGAGTCTATCGAGGCCACTGGCATAAGGCAGTATCTGGATTTGGAAAGCTCGTTGGGGATTGAAGGAAAGCGCTACGTCGTATTTTCGAATCCGCTTCTGTTCCTCGAGGCCCAGTATTATTCCAATCATCCCGAAGAATGCATTCTACTGCTGCCTCCCGACTTCACTCAGGATGTGGATCCAAGGCGCACCACGCCCGATCCCTACCTGCATCAGCGTCTTGAGTTGAACTTGTCGCAGTTTGCTCCAATGCAATTTTGGAGGCTCGACGACCTCAGAAATCATGCCGCAGAAGCCGCATTGATTGAGGCGCCGCCGGACATCCTGAGTGCAGCGAAGCAATCTGGCTTCAACGTTGAGATGCGGTACTCGAAGCCACTGGCCGTCGCCTATCTGCACTGAAGGTCGCCAATCAGGTGCCTGTTGTTAGCTTGCTTCTGCATGATCGGCGGCTTCGTGCTGCACCGGCAGAAGTACCGTTAGTCTGGTCTTTCCCCCGGAGCACTCGGCGCGCAATTCGCCGTCGTGTTTTTCGACCAGGTTCTTTGCGGACCACAGACCCAATCCCGTGCCGACATCTTTCTTGGTAGTAAAGAATGGTTCGAAAATTCGGTTCAGGTGGTCGGGCTGAATGCCACTGCCGTTGTCCTCGACGTCGACCCGCACCGCCCGCCGGCCGTCGTTGTGGTCGCTTTTAGCGAAGCTCGCCATTGGGCGGAAGAGCATCAATCGATGGGTACAGGGCGCCGGGAGTCCGCACCAAATAAAAGACCATAGCTGTCCCCGGTCCGCCGAGCGGGCGATTGGGAGGAATGCTCCCGTGGTTTCGGGAGCTTGAAATCAATTCGGCACGGCCGCGTGACGGACACCATTGAGGATGGTTTCGCGACAGCGATTTACGCCAAACCAATACGCCAGCTCGCGATAGTCCTGCACATCGAAAATGGCTAGGTCGGCGTCCTTGCCCACTTCGAGACTGCCCTTCCTGCCCTGCAGTTGCAGCGCACAAGCCCCGTTGTAGGTTGCGGCGACCAGCGCCTCCGCCGGCGACATCTTCATGTGCGTACACGCTACCGATAGAACGAACGGCATCGACGCAGTGGGCGAGGTCCCCGGGTTGTAGTCGGTTGCCAGGGCGACCGCGACTCCCGCATCCAGCAAGGTTCGTGCGGGGGGAAAACTTTCCAGGCCGAGGAAGTAGTTTGCCGCCGGAAGCAAGGTCGCGATCGTGTCGAGCTTCGCCAAGACCGCAATATCTTCGTCGCTGACGTAGTCAAGGTGATCGAACGAGGCGGGATGAAATTCCAGCAAGGGTGCGAGTTGCGCCGTGGTGAGCTGGCACACATGGGCCCGCACGCCGAGGTTATGTTCGACCGCCCGGCGGAGAATTTGCTGGGACTGCTCCATGCTGAACGCGCCGCGATCGCAGAAAACATCAACGTAAGCGGCAAGTTTCAGCTTCGCGGCCGTGGGAATCATGTCTTCGCAGATGATGCGGACGTACTCCTGCGGATTTTCGCGGTGCTCCGGAGGCACAACGTGGGCCGCCAGCAGGGTCGGCACCACATAGCCGGGCCATTGATGCGACGCTTCGCGAATGGCCTCCAGTGACTTCATCTCGGCCGCGAAGTTGAGGCCGTAGCCGGACTTGCATTCAACCGTCGTAGTGCCGTGCTTCGCCATCTCGTCAAGCCCTCGAACCACATGAGCGGCAAGCTCCTGTAGGGAGGCGTCGCGTACGCCGCGCAGGCTGGCGCGAATGCCCCCGCCGGCTTCGGCGATCTGTTCATAGCTGGCGCCGGCAATGCGCTTCTCGAAGTCGATCAGCCGCGGCGCGGTAAAAACGGGATGGGTATGCGAGTCAACGAAGCCAGGAAGCACAACCTTGCCGGAGCAATCGATCTCGTCAACGTGCACCGGCTTGGATGTGAGGAGTTCGTGCTTTGCGACCTCGTCACTGGCACCGACAGCGGCAATTTTGCCTTCCGCGATGAGTACCGCGCCGTCTTCGATGATTCCGAGCTCGCGCATTTCCGCGCCCCGGCGTGGCACGCAGTCGCGGGAAGGGCTGCGCAGGGTCAGGAGTTGCGCGGCATGAGTGAGAAGAGTGACGTGAGATTGCTGGTTATCGGAATGCAAGTCTTTCTCGCTTTTTCTGGCTGGGAGCGGATGACACGGTGTGTCAGCTATAGGGGTCCTTCGACTCCGGCGGCCAAAACCGGCCGCCTCCGCTCACGATGACAAACTCTAATGGACGCAGGTTGCACTAGCTGAATGCTGACGGCTGAATGCTGATTGCTGATTGCTACCCCGCCATCGGCACCCTGATCCCCTTTTCCTTCGCAAAGCTTTTTGCTTCGTCATACCCTGCATCCACGTGGCGCGCGACGCCAATGCCAGGATCGTTGGTCAGCACACGCTCGATGCGTTTGGCCATCTCGCTCTGTACCGTCGGCGACCGTTACCTGTCCCGCATGCTGCGAGTATCCGATGCCAACGCCGCCGCCATTATGGATCGACACCCACGACGCCCCGCTCGCCGTGTTGAGCAGCGCATTCAACAACGGCCAGTCGGCGATGGCGTCGCTGCCGTCCTTCATAGCTTCGGTTTCACGGAAGGGCGAAGCGACCGAGCCGCAATCCAAGTGGTCGCGGCCCATCACGATGGGCGCTTTGATTTTGCCACTCTTCACCAGATCGTTTATCGCCAACCCGAACTCCGCGCGTTCACCGTAGCCCAGCCAGCAGATGCGACACGGCAGTCCCTGGAACTTGATCCGCTTGCGCGCCAGATCGATCCAGCGGCTGAGAATGTTGTTCTGCGGAAACATCTCCAACACCAGATCGTCGGTGGTGTGGATGTCGGCCGGATCGCCGGAGAGCGCCGCCCAACGGAACGGTCCGCGCCCTTCGCAAAACAGCGGGCGAATGTATGCGGGGACGAATCCGGGAAAGTCGTAAGCGTTCTTGACGCCGTGCTCGAAGGCGAAGGTGCGAATGTTGTTGCCGTAGTCGAAGGTGACCGAGCCCATCTTCTGCAGCTTGAGCATGCCTTCGACGTGGCGGGCCATGGTGTCGAGCGAGCGCTCAACGTAGGCCTTGGGATCGCGCTTGCGGAGCGCCGCCGCCTCTTCCAGCGACAAGCCGCTGGGCACATAGCCGTTCAGCGGATCGTGCGCCGAAGTCTGGTCGGTGAGAATGTCAGGCACCACGCCGCGCTCAGCCAACTCGGGAATAATGTCGCCGCAATTGCCGACCAGCCCGACGGAGATGTTCTCCTTCTTGCGCACCGCGTTCTTCAGGATGCGCAACGCTTCGTCGAGCGAGTTCACCATGAAGTCGCAATAGCCGGTGCGCAGGCGTTTCTTGATGCGCTCGGGATCGACCTCGATGCCGAGATAACATGCACCGGTCATGGTCGCGGCCAGCGGCTGCGCGCCGCTCATGCCGCCCATTCCGCCGGAGACAATCAGCTTGCCCTCAAGATCGCCGCCCAGATGCTTTTCGCCTGCTGCGGAGAAGGTCTCGAAGGTACCCTGGATGATTCCCTGGGTGCCGATGTAAATCCACGAGCCGGCAGTCATCTGGCCGTACATGATGAGGCCCAGCTTCTCCAGTTCGTTGAACTTCTCCCAGTTCGACCAATGGCCTACCAGGTTCGAGTTGCAGATGAGCACGCGCGGCGCGTACTCGTGCGTCTGAAAGACCCCGACCGGCTTGCCCGACTGCACCAGCAGCGTCTCGTCGTTTTCCAGCGCCTTCAGCGAGTTGACGATGGCGTGGTAGCACTCCCAATTGCGCGCGGCGCGACCGGTTCCGCCATACACCACCAGGTCCTGAGGGCGCTCGGCGACGTTGGGGTCGAGATTGTTCATCAGCATGCGCATGGCGGCTTCCTGGCCCCATCCTTTGCAGGAGAGCTGGTTGCCGCGCGGCGCTTTTACTGGGACATAGGCGGGTGTATCGGTCGCGACAGGCATGACAGCAACGATGGTAGTGCGGGCGGGCGGCAGAGTGCAAACGGAGGAATAGTTTCCAGTTTCAAGTTTCGAGTTTCCAGAGGCCACGTCTGCTCGCTTGTCACAATTCGGCCGAGAGCCGATTTAGGCAGAGCACCTGATATTGATTGTCCTCACGCGCCTCAGAAGGGAAACTCGAAACTGGAAATAAAAATCGGGGAGCGGCTGTTTGGCCATCTCCCCACTCTCCGATCAGGTTTGCAATTGAAGATAGCTTATCTGCAAGGCCGCCGGCTTACATCAGAGGATGATGAACAGGCCGTGAATAGTTGGTGAATTCGAACCCAGCTTATAATCTCCCCACATGTCCGAGACTTTGCCGCCTTCTGCAGATACTCGAAAGGACGTGTTAGCTCGCGAAATGCGCGACCGTGCGCGAGAAATATTCCAGCACGCTCTGTCTGAGTGCAGTATTCCGCGGGCCTTTTCCAAACAGGTTTTCTACGATCGCGGCGAGCTGACCCTGGGCAACGATGTGTATGCGCTGGGAGCCTTCTCGCGGACGCTGGTCATTTCCATCGGCAAGGCGGCGCACACCATGGCCGAGGCGCTGGCTAATACGGCCGGAAACAGGTTCACCGGAATTATTGCCTGTCCCAACCCGCCGCCGGCGCAACTGTTTGGCTTTCGTTATTTTCTGGGTGGACATCCTCTTCCCAATCAGGAGTCGCTGCGTGCTGGCGATGCCATCCTCAAGCTGCTGGGCGTGCCATCGCCGCAAACGCTGGTCATCTATCTGATCAGCGGCGGAGCGTCGGCGATCGCCGAAAAGCCCATCCATGCGGGTATTTCCCTCGCCGATGTTGTGCAGACCTACAAGGCGCTGGTGCTTTCGGGGGCACCTATTGGCGAAATCAACGCTATTCGCAAACATCTGTCGGCATTGAAGGGCGGACGGCTGGCAAGCGCGGCGGCGCCTTCCTATCAGGCATCAGTGTTGATCTCCGACGTGCCGGAGGGGGCGCTCGACGCGCTGGCTTCGGGTCCCACAATGCCAGACACTACTACGGTTGCGGACTGCTACGCCATCGTGAAGCGTTACAACTTGCTGATGAACTTTCCAGCCAGTGTGCGCACATTGTTCGAACGCGAGCAGTTGAAGGAGACGCCCAAGCAAAACAATCCTGTGTTTGAGCAATCCCGCTACACTCTGGTGCTGTCAAACGCTACTGCGGTCAACGCTGCGGTAGAAAGCGCAGTCTTGGGCGGCTTCGCCGTCGAGGTGGACAACAGCTGCGACGATTGGGAGTACGAGCGCGCCGCCGATCATCTGCTGGCAAGACTGCGTGAATTACGCCGAGGTGTATCGCGCGCCTGCCTCATCTCGGGTGGCGAGGTGACAGTGAAGGTGGCAGGGAAGGCGGGCATTGGCGGACGCAACCAGCAGTTCGCCCTCTATTGCGCGCCGAAGATTGCTGGGGAGAACATCACTGTCCTGAGCGCGGGAACCGACGGCATCGACGGCAATAGCAATGCCGCGGGCGCGCTGGTCGACGGAACCACATCAGAACGGGCCCGGACGCGCGGATTAGATGTCGTCGCAGCTTTGACGCAGTTCGATGCATATCCTCTGTTTGACGCCATAGGAGACAGCATCATGACCGGGCCAACCGGCAACAATGTGAGGGACCTTCGAATTTTGATGGCGTATTGAGATGGGGAAAGTTAATTGTCGTCCTGAGCGACGAGCGTAGCGAGGAGTCATGAAGCTATCTAGCCTACCGTCTGCGCCTGCCGCTCCAGCGCTTCCATGGTCGCCAGGATGGTGTCGGTCACCAGTTCGATGCCTGGGTCCGAGTTCAGCATCAGGTGGTAAAGGCGGCGGCAGGGCCACTCGGCGTTGAAGTATTTCCGGATAAAGGCGGCGCGTTCGCGATCGATGGTGTCCACCATCTCCTCGGCGTATTTCTCATCCATCTTGAGCTTGACCATGCGGCGGACTTTTTCCTCGCGCGAGCCATACACGAACACGCGAAATGTGTCTGGACGGTCCCTGAGGATGTAGGGCCCGCCGCGGCCAACGATCACGCAGTTTCCTTCTTCGCCCTTCTTCTCGATGATGGTGGTAGCCAGTTCCACCATCTCGTCGGCGCCGAACAGTTTGTCATCCGAAATCGGCAGCGACCGCTCGTAACTGCCGCGCCAAAATACCTTGGCCAGGCGATGCAAGAGCGGGTCACATTTCTCTTCCCGGTGCGCGACTGCTTTTTCGTCAACCGCGGCCAGTTTTGCGATCTCACAGGTCAGCTGCTGGTCCCAGAGCTGCCATCCTTTGCGACGTGCCAATTGCGCGGCTACCAGGCTGCCACCGGCACCATACTCACGCTCGACGGTAATTACCCTGAACATCGCTGTCACCCCATTAAGAGAATCATAGCGCAAGCTGCATCGCCCAAACCATAGCAAACAGAACAGGATGGTTCAATCTTGCCTGTCACGCTCGGCTCAGGCGCGCTATGGCCAGGAATAATTGTTAAGTCTTGTAATGCATCGGGAGACCCTCGCGACCACAGGGTTAGTACCAACATCAAAACAGTTGGGGTAGAGGAGGACAAAATGATGCGAAACCTATTGCTTTTTGGCCTGCTGCTGACGATGTGCGCAGCAGCGGTGGCTCAGACAATGCCCGCGACGGCCGCGAATCCGCCAGCTTCGACTTCGGCGGTTCTAATCTCCAGCAACGGGCCTGTGGTGGCCGATTACGGTAAAGCAGCGCAGTCGAGCGACCCGGCTGAAAACAACATCGCGAAGGAAGTTCGTCACAAGTTACTGATGCTACCCTACTATTCCCGGTTCGACGACCTGGAGTACACGGTCGAGGGGCGCACGGTGATCTTGAGCGGCAGCCTTACCAGCGCGCACCCGACGACCAAGTCGGAGGCCGAAAATTCGGTCAAGCGCGTCGAAGGCGTGGACCAGGTCATTAACAACATAAAGATCCTGCCACCGTCGCCGATGGACGAGCGGGCGCGGATCAGTGTGTATCGATCTATGGCAAGGACGGCATCACTCTCCCGGTATTTCTGGGAGGCTGCTCCTAGCATCCACATTGTGGTCGATAATCAGCGGGTCACGCTGAAGGGTTTTGTGAATAACGAGATGGACAAAAACCTGGCGACCATCGCCGCCAATCAGGTGCCGGGTGTCTTTCAGGTGACCAACGAATTGCGCGTTGTGAAGTAACCATAAGACCTGCGGGACTGAGTTACTCCATGCTGGGTAACTCCGGTAACGTGCGCTCCACGGGGGCGCACGCCTGCGGGTCGTATCGTCCTACCGGAAGTTCGATACTCACTACCACACTGCCGTTAGCGTGGCCGGGGAGGCCAATAACCCGCTGGACAAGGTATGCTTTCAACATGGATCGCGGACTGTCAGCGGTGGCGGAGCAGTTTTCCTTCGATGTAGTAATAATTGGCGCCGGCCCTACCGGACTCGCCTGTGGCATAGACGCCAAGCGCGCCGGCCTCACCATTGCCAACATTGACAAGGGCTGCCTGGTCAATTCGCTCTACAACTATCCCAGCAACATGACGTTCTTCACCACGCCTGAACTGCTGGAGATCGGCGACCTCCCATTCTCCAGCCCCAACCAGAAGCCTACCCGTCAGGAAGCGCTGGAGTACTACCGCAAAGCCGCCGAGCATTACGCACTTGATGTGCGGCAATACGAACCAGTATCGAAGATCGAAGGCAGCGACAATCATTTCGTCGTTCACACCACCAACTTGCATGGCCACTCGCGCGAATACCACGCTCGCAAGTTAATCCTGGCGACCGGCTACTACGATCGGCCCAATTACATGAATGTTCCGGGCGAAGACCTGGCCAAGGTCATGCACTACTATCGCGAGCCCCACCCTTTTTTCGGACTTGACGTGCTCATCGTCGGGGGGAAAAACTCGGCGGCGATAGCCGCGCTGGAGTTATGGCGTCATGGTGCGCGAGTTACGCTGGTGCATCGCGGAGCGGGAATCAGCAATTCGGTGAAGTACTGGATCAAGCCGGACATCGAGAACCGCATCAAGGCGGGGCAGGTAACTGCATACTTCAACGCTTGCGTGCGGGAAATCACTTTGGAACACGTTGTTCTCGATACGCCTCAGGGCGAAGTGACGCTGGACAATGACTACGTTTTTGCGCTCACCGGCTACCACCCGGATTTTGAATTTCTTAGCGCAATCGGCATCCAGTTGAGCGGCGAAGCCGACAAGCGGCCGCTCGTCAACCCTCAGACCCTGGAAAGCAATGTACCGGGAATTTATCTGGCGGGAGTTATTGTTGCCGGCATGCGCACCAGCGAAATCTTCATCGAGAACGGACGCTTCCACGGACAACTCATCGCGGCTGACTTGAAGCAGAAGCTGAAGACGGAAGCCGTGTCGGCGTAAAAGTTGTCGGAAACCGCGGCATCACCCCAGAGTGACGGTCCCCTCGCCTATTTGTTCGTTGATAAGGCGCGCGACCAACGGCTTCAAACCTTCTCCGGTCTTGCTGAGCACGAAGTCCTTGTTTTCATCGGACCAGTCGAGCTTGAAGCTGGTGGACAGCGCCGAAATCCAGATTTGCCGCACCGGTGAATTCGGCGAGATCACGAACCTTCCCGGCGGCTCGTCAAAACTGATGTGCAGCGCACCGGCATTCTCTTCCACCTCAAATTCGGCATCGCCTTCTGCGACGTAGAGACTGCGCTTCAGTGCTTCCAATGCCGCGTCGGCGTGGCGGCGAAAATCCTGTTCGTCCATGCCGGAATTATACGTGCCACTGCGGCTGCGAACTACCGCACCACGCCTTCCAGAGGAGAGCTCGCGGTCGCATACAGCTTCCTGGGCATGCGACCAGCCAGATAAGCCTGGCGTCCTGCCAGCACCGCGTTCTTCATGGCTTCGGCCATCAGAACCGGGTCCTGCGCTCCGGCGATGCCGGTATTCATCAGCACGCCATCAACCCCAAGTTCCATGGCGATTGCCGCGTCCGAAGCCGTGCCTACGCCCGCGTCCACAATGAGTGGCACCTCGGTGATAATCTCCCGCAGGATGCGAATATTTGGTTGGTTCTGAATACCCATGCCGCTGCCGATAGGCGCACCCAGAGGCATTACGGCACTCGCACCGGCGTCAATCAGTCTCTTGGCAACTACAATATCATCAGAGGTATACGGCAAAACAGTAAAGCCTTCCTTCACTAATACGCGGGTCGCTTCGATGGTGGCCTGTACGTCGGGAAACAGCGTCTGCTGATCGCCGATGACCTCAATCTTCACCCAATCGGAGAGCCCGACTTCGCGTCCCAGGCGCGCGGTGCGGATCGCCTCGTCGGCGGTGTAGCAGCCGGCGGTGTTGGGCAGCAGGAAATATTGCTGGGGATCGATGAAGTCGAGCAGAGACTCCTTGCTGCGGTCGAGGTTCACGCGGCGCACTGCGACGGTAACCATCTCGGCGCCGCTGGCGGCAAGGGCCCGTGCGGTCTCCGGTCCGGACTTGTATTTGCCCGTACCCACGATGAGCCGGGAACGGAAGTGCCTGCCTGCAATAGTGAAGTCGAATGAGTCCATGCGCATATTGTAATCTGTTGGTCAGGCGAATCGCGCGTGATGGAACCCGTTTTACGTCCGCTGCTGCTAGGCCATCGTGGTATGCGTCCGCGGCTGTCACGGCTCGGCCTGCGCTGGCCCAGTGCACCCACTGAAAACAGCCTGGCCGCATTCGAGTACGCTCTGACGCACGCCTGCGACGGCTTCGAATTCGATGTGCGCTTCACCAGCGACCGCCGCAGCGCGCTGTGTCACGACCCGAAATACGGACGCCGGGAAGTTGCAAACACGGAATACGCGGGCCTCGACCGTGGTCATCGTTTCGAGCGCCGCCATGCCCCGATGGCGTGCCTGGAAGATGTACTGACACGCTTCGGAGGCAATGCTTATCTGGATATCGAACTGAAGGTCGGAGGCCAGGAAGAGACCATTGTGGCCGCGATCCGGGCGCATATGCCAATGCACGGTTTTGTGGTGTCGTCGTTCTTGCCCGAAGTGCTGCGGCGGCTGCACGAACTCGATGCTTCGCTGCCGTTGGGGTTCGTCTGCAAAGATGCGGAAGCCGCGCGACAGTGGACGAAGCTGCCGATCTCGATCTTCATTCCGCATTACAAACTGGTCTCGCAAGCGGTGGTTGATGAAGTTCACGCTGCCGGACTAAAGCTGTTCACGTGGACGGTAAATCACCGGCGGGACCTGGTGCGGCTCGGCAATTGGGGCGTGGATGGATTGATCTCCGACGACCCCAAATTGCTGCGGCAGATTTTCGCAACTGGGTGAAGGGTTGTGCCGGCGCCGGCCGTCATTTCGATACAATCGACCCACGTCAACTCAGCGGGAGGTGCAACCATGCCAACCAATGTGGACCGGCGGACAGTCGATCTGTCGCAGTATCCCGACCTCGTCGTCATCTATCTCGGAATGTACGTAAACCGCCTCACGGGGCTCAAGACGTTGCTCGGCTTCGGTCCAAAGATTTCCGCCTCGGCCGCGGCCCAGCCCGATGGACTGCTGTCGCACGAGTTTATGTTGTACTCCTTATTTCCCGCGCACCTTGGCATGCGCCAATACTGGCGCGACATGCCTTCCTTGCTGGCATGGACGCGCTCGGAGCCGCATCGCGTGTGGTGGAACAACTTTCTGAAGAATTCGGGCGGTACCGGATTCTGGCACGAAACCTATCTCAAGCAGGGCGGCATAGAAGCCATCTACGACGACATTCCGAAGCCTATCGGCATGATGAGGTTCGCGCCGGTGAAGCCCGCCCGCGGCCCCATGTTCGGCGCGGCGCAGCGTGCAGGGGCAACACCCGCCGAAGCGCCCGTGGTCAACGAGACCGATCTGTACGGGACCTAGGCGGCCCGAAACCGCGTGAGGCGGTACCTCTGGCGTAGATCGCCATTGCACTTTACATTGGTTGTGATGAGCACAACAGGTGAGCGATTCGAGCGCGCGGTATCCATCATGGCGCGGCTGCGTGGTCCTGGCGGATGCCCCTGGGACCGCGAACAAACCTTCGACACAATCAAACCCTATACGCTGGAAGAAACCTACGAGGTGCTGGAAGCCATTGACGCCCGCGATTGGGATGAGCTTCCTGGTGAACTCGGCGATCTGCTACTGCAAGTCCTTTTCTATTCAGAGATGGCAGCGGAAGAAAAGCGGTTTTCCATCGACGACGTTCTCGACCGGCTCTCTGACAAGCTCATCAATCGTCATCCGCATGTGTTCGGCGACGTGAAGGCCGATACGCCGGCCGATGTCTTACGCAACTGGCAGGCGCTAAAGGCTGAGGAGAAGAGGAAACGCCAGGCCGAGTCCGGAGAAGCAGGGAGGCAGGACCATCGCGAATCGGTTCTGTCCGGAGTGTCATCCGCCGTGCCGGCGCTGATGGAGGCCTACAAGATAAGCTCCCGGGTAGCCAATGTGGGCTTCGACTGGCCCAATATCGAAGGCCTCTTCGATAAATTGAGCGAGGAGACCGAGGAACTCCGGCAGAACCTGGCGGAGTATCCCGCACCCGGTCCGCGTCCGGAATCGGCCGCGGGAGTGGCTGGCGCGCGCGGCGCGGCGATTTCCCCAGAATTGCGCTCGCGGCTGGAAGACGAGGTTGGCGATCTGCTGTTCGTACTGGTCAACATCGCGCGCTACCTCACACTCGATCCCGAGTCCGCGCTGCGCAAGACGAACCGCAAGTTTCGCCGGCGCTTCCAATATCTTGAAGACAGGCTTCACGAGCAGGGGCGCAAGCCGTCTGGAGCGTCACTCGACGAAATGGAATCGCTGTGGCAGGAATCGAAGCGGCAGGAAAAAGCGTGACCGCAGAAACAGTTACACTGCGCAGCTGTACCGAACTGGAGGAGTTCCGCGCCTGCGTGACTCTGCAGAAAGAGGTCTGGGGATTTGCCGACAACGAGCTGGTGCCGTTGCGAATTTTTTCCCTGGCGCCCAAGATTGGCGGGCAGGTGATCGGCGCGTGGGATGGCGAAACGCTGGTGGGCTTTGCCTTCTCAATTCCGGGAATTCGTAATGGGCATCCCTATCTGCATTCGCACATGCTGGCGGTCAAGGAGGGGTACCGCAATAGCGGACTGGGCCGTCGCATCAAGCTTTTTCAGCGCGAGGACGCCATCGCACACGGTTACGAATTGCTGGAGTGGACCTTTGATCCGCTGGAGATCAAGAATGCTTATTTGAATCTCGAGCGCCTGGGGGCAATTGCTCGCCGCTACAACCTCAATCAATATGGGATTACATCGTCGCCGCTGCAGGGTTTTCTTCCCACCGACCGGCTGGTTGCCGAATGGTGGCTGACTTCGAAGCGGGTTCAGACATTGCTCTCGACTGGTAAACTTCCCGGGTTTGTGAAGGAAGCCAGCGTGGATGTTCCGGCCGAGATTTACGCCTGGAAGCAACAGCCGGAGACGCGGCCGAAAGCCGCTGCACTACAATCGCGCAACCGCGAGGCATTTCTGTCGGGGTTCGCGCGCGGGCTGGCCTGCCTGGGTTATGAGCGGGATGCCGGCGGCAATGGTAGATTCCTGCTGGGACGATGGGAGGAAGACTGGTCCTATGCGAGCAAGTGATCGATGAAGATTGAAGCCATCACCCTGCGCGAGCTGCAAATGCCGCTCGTCCATTTTTTTGAGACGAGCTTCGGACGCACCACTACGCGGCGAATCTTGCTGGTCACCGTCCACGGGGATGGCCTCGAAGGCTGGGGCGAGTGTGTCGCCGGGGAAGCGCCCTTCTACAGCGAGGAGTACATCGAGAGCGCCTGGGATGTGAGTGCGCGCTACCTGGCTCCAGCATTGCTGGGTAAGACGGTCCAGTCGGGTTTGGAAGTGCCCGCTCTGCTGGCGCGCATCCGCGAGCACCGCATGGCCAAGGCGGCGCTGGAAAATGCCGTTTGGGATGCCGAAGCTCTGGAGAAGGGAACTCCGCTGTGGAAGCTGCTGGGCGGCACGCAGCGCGAAATCGCGTGTGGCGTGAGCATCGGCATTCAGGATTCGCACGAACAGCTGTTGCAAAAGATCGAAACCGAGCTGGCCGCCGGATACCAACGCATCAAAATCAAAATTAAGCCGGGATGGGACGTCGAGGTGCTGGAGAAGATTCGCGCCCACTGGTCCACCATCCTGCTGAGCTGCGACGCCAACTCCGCTTACACGCTGGCCGATAGCGACCGCCTAAAGGATTTCGACCGCTTCAACCTGTTGATGATTGAACAGCCGCTGTGGAGCGACGATTTTTATTTTCATGCGCGCTTACAAAAGCACTTGCTGACGGCGATCTGCCTGGATGAGGCCATCCGCAGCGCTCGTGATGCCGAGGCGGCCCTGGAACTTGCCGCCTGCCGGATCATCAACATCAAGGTCGGGCGAATGGGCGGTTTTTCCGAGGCCATCCTCGTGCATGATGTGGCGCAGGCTTTCAAAGTACCGGTGTGGTGTGGAGGTATGCTGGAGTCGGGGATCGGACGCTCCCACAATGTGGCACTTTCGACGCTGCCCAACTTCACACTGCCGGGCGATGTCTCCGCTTCGAAGCGATATTGGAAGGAAGACATCATCGAGCCCGAGGTCGAAGTCTCACAGCAGGGAACGATCGCGGTCAGTGACCAGCCTGGGCGTGGCTATCAACTGCGCAGGGACCTGATTGAGAAGCTGACCGTACGAAAGCAAGTGTTGAAGGGGTAGAGTTCGGACAGGCTGCCGGCGACGAATGTGCCCTCTGACGCTCTTGTTTCACTTGTGACTTGCTGGCTTCACCCCGCCACCATTATCGGCCACTACTTCGTCGCTTTTGTATAACAATTCCAAAGCTTGGGCCGTCGTAAGATTGGCAGCAACCGGACGAAAATCGGTGGTCGTTTCGGTGGACGAAATGGTTAGCGGTTTAAGTAGAAGGATCTTGCCGTTGAACTGAAGCGATTGATTCACCGTCTCCCAGTGACCCCCACCCACGTCCCTTTGTTCGATCAAGAACCTTCCACCTTTGTAGAGCTTGCCCAATATGCCCCATCCGAAGTCCACATCCTTGAACAGAGTGCCATCCATCTTGGCGATGCGGGCCGCTTTTGCGTCTATCAGCATGTCGCCCTGCATACCCTGATACACCATGGTCTCGTGGTTTGGAGGATTGAACTTCGGGTTAGGCTTAAAAGTGAGGTGTATGAGCGGGCCGCCATTAGGCCCCGGCTGCTCTCCGGCGTAACTGTAGATAAACGCCTCGGGCAGACTAGTCAGCATGAGCGCTTCGCGTTGGTCTTCCTCTTTGTTCGACTCCTTTCGCTTACGGCGCGCGTCAGGATCGTTGGCGAACTTCTGTAGCTTCTGATCGTCTTTGGCCCGCTGTTCGGGCGTCAGCGACTTGTCATTGATGGCTATGGTTCTTAGCAGCCCTCCCTGGGGAGTCTGGATTACTTCCTTGGTAGTGGCGTGGCCCTTTTCCTCAGTGCGATCCTTGAACATGAAATAAACATGCGAGTCGTTGGCTCGGATCTCGTTTGCCGCGGCGCGGCGCACCAGTTCGGCCGGGTCTGGCTTCTGCTGGGCGCGTCCTGGCAGACCGACCGCTAAAACACACATCAATATGGCTACACTACGCCCCATACACCTCCGGGTGAATGTACACGTTCTACGCTCCCCCGCAACTTGACTCCACTAGATTAGACGAAATGCCAGGTGTGTTAGTTGCTTTTTCGGCAGGCAGGATGCTTCCCGAGGTTGAGGACGCTGGCGTTTATCAGCTAAAAAGGCAAGGCCAGCGTCGCGCACGCTGGCCCCATAAAGGAGGATTGTCACCGGCTCAGTAAATCGAAACTCTCGTCGGTCCGATCGGAAAAAGGCAGTCCCATTGGGTTTCGTGACCGTATCCTTACGAGAAAAGACCGTTGTTCCCCTGGTTACCGGTTTTAACTCGTCAGGCCGGCATTCCGTTCGGACCGACGTTTATTTGTATGCAAACTCGTGACCAAACATGTTAACCGTTACGAAACCCCACCATTTGCAGGCCCAAAATTCCATAACGCTGCTGATTATCAACTGATTACGGCACACGGAAGGAAACTTTCGTCTGCCAACTGTGGCACCTGCGATGCCACCCCTGAGCAGGCGAGTTCCTGTAATCCAAAGACTTGTTGAAACGCTGTGCTCATTGCCTTGGTCGAACTGCGGTCTTTCCGTGAGCGGCAAATCTCATCCTGCGGGTATAGATTTGTGAAGCGGATACGCGTTGCTGAGTTAGCCAGCGTCCCAAACAATGCGACGAACTGTCATTCCAGAATGGCTCGACGACGATCTCGGCACGGCCACGGAGATAGCCGAAACGCTAACCGACTTACGTCACATCAACGAGTGGTTCGGCGGAATGACTACAACCACGGCCTTACTTCGTCGAGTTGCCCGTGAGTGCAGCTGTTGCAAGCTGTCGGCACTTGAAGTGGGCGCGGGAGGCGGAGACTTGCCTTTGGCTGCACAAAGCAGGCTCGCAGAGTCCGGCATACAGGTGCAGATGACACTTCTGGATCGCGCGTCGTCGCATTTGCCCCGCGGAGGCGCAGTTTCGATTGCGGGCGACGCCTTGCGTTTGCCTTTTCGCGATGGCGCGTTCGACGTCGTAAGCTGTTCGTTGCTGGTTCATCATTTTGAGCCCGAAGCGTTGGTGAAGTTTGCCGGCGAAGCTCTGCGCGTCTGCCGGAAGGCAGTGTTGATCAACGATCTGATCCGCAGCCGCTTGCACCTGCTGCTGGTTTATCTTGGATTGCCGCTGTTCCGCAGCCGCATCACCTGGCATGACGCACCGGCGTCAGTCCGTCGGGCCTACACCTGCGACGAGATGCGCGCATTTCTGGTGGGCGTGGGGGCCAAAAAGGTTGAGGTATCGCAACATTATTTATTTCGCATGGGCGTGCTGCTGTGGAAGTGAGAAAAGCAGCAGTTAGCATTTAGCACTTAGCATTTAGCAACTCTTGAGAGTCGTTATCGGGGTCCAGATAGAGGGACCGACAACTGAATGCTAAAAGCTAAAGGCTAATTGCTAACCGCCAAGGGCTAGATGCCAAATGCCAAATGCTGATCTCCAATTTGACCTGGCAATTATTGGCGGAGGTCCGGCGGGAAGTTCCTGTGCGATTACAGCGGCGCGACTGGGCGCAAACGTCGGGTTGTTCGAGGCCAAAGACTTCCCGCGACACCGGGTCTGTGGAGAATTTGTTTCGGCGGAATCGCTGGATGTGCTTGCTGGCCTGCTGCAAGATGTTCCAACGGCCGCAAGCCTCCTTCAAACCGCACCCGTGATCGACCGCACGCGATTGCTGCTGAACCAGCGGGTAATTGAGGCGCCCGTCACCCCTCCGGCGCTGAGCATTTCTCGCCACGTCCTCGACGCGTTGCTATGGGACGCGGCGCGCCGGGCTGGAGTGCGGGTCCACCCCAATTGTGAAGTGGCTGGCAGTGAGGGTGATGGTCCATTCACCCTGCGTACGTCTTCCGGAACAGTCAAGGCGAAAGCGCTGATCGTCGCAGCAGGCCGGTGGTCACAATTCACCGCTGAGCGGACGGTTCCTGCGGGTCCAAAATGGATCGGCGTCAAGGCGCATTTCCAGGAATCCTGGACTGAGTCGTGTACCGACCTCTATTTTTTCGCCCATGGCTACTGCGGGGTACAGCCTGTGACCGAGGGTGTGGTGAATGCGTGCGCCATGGTCCGCTCCGACCGCGCCACATCGTTGGAAGAGGTTTGCAAGCTCCACCCCATACTGGCGCAGCGGGCGACGAATTGGCGCGCGACTATGCAGCCCGTTACGACGGCTCCGCTGATTTATCGCCAACCGCAGCCCGTACGAGGAAACACAATGTTTGTCGGTGATGCAGCCGCGTTTATCGATCCCTTTGCGGGCGACGGTATTTCCATCGCCTTGCGGACGGGGTCGGTGGCGGCGCAGTGCATCTGCAATTTTCTAATGGACCCGGCTGCGCTGAGCAAAGCCGTGGGCCTTTACCAGCAGGAGTATTTGCATCAGTTTGCGCCGCTGTTGTCGGCCGCTTCGCGGGTGCGCTACCTGCTGTCGTTGCCGCCCTTCGCACAATCGGCTGTATTTGAGCTCCTACGCTTGCCGGGATTAATCCCGTACATGATTCGGAAGACGAGAAGCGCGCGGTAGAAAAGATCGCGGTTCGCCGTTCGCGCTTCGCTCTTGGCATTTCGCACTTCGTGCCACGGTCAACAAACGCGCCAAGACAAAACAGAACATTGACCACGCGGACTTAACAGAAATCTCGCGAAAGGCGAACGACGAACGGCGAAAAGCGAAGAAAAAGCGAAAAGCGAGCAGCGGCTATCGAATGACCAATACTTCACGTATGTTGTCGCGGCCCAGAAAGAACTTGATGGAGGAGTATTCGCGGAAGAGATTTTCCACGTGACGGCTGTTGAAGATGCGTTGCAACTTGTAAGCGCGGGCGGGCTGAAGTTCCAGGATGTCTTTGGAAGCAATATTGTAGCGGTAGAATGGCGCATCCGGCCCGGCATCCTTGGTATGGAAGAAGGCCAACATGATTCCGCCCGGTTTCATGGCGACCTGGATTCGCTCGATCAGCGGCTTCACCAGCGGCTCGGGCAAAAAATCGGCGAGGTCCCAGAACATGACGGCATCGAATTCCCCTCTCGAGAAGGCGAGGTTTTCATGGAGAAAGCGCTCGACATCGATGGTTGTGCCGCCATCGCCATTGGGAATGATGAAGGCTTTGTCATTGGCACTGCGAAGTATGTCTTCCTGATGAAACCTGTGTCCCAACCCGGTCATAAAGGTGATGCTGGCAGGCGATGTAGAGCCCAGGTCGAGAACCTTGAGACCTTCTTCGCGAGAGATCGACCGGATAAATTCGGTGAAACCGGTCGAGCGACGGCTCAACCGTTGCCCAGGGACATTTTCGTCATCCGTGCGCTGCCGGACAGAGCCACCGAATAGTCTGCTGAAGATACCTGGAGCCACTGCGAACATTGTATGGGTAGAACATCGCTACCATCAATCTTTTCGCACTGTTCGCAGCGGGAAGGGTTTGAATGGCTGGTGGGGAGCACGATCACGGGGCGCGTTGCTGGTAGCGCCCCGCGGCAAGAGGAATTGGCTTTAGAACTTCTTAGGCTCGAGGAGCGATCCCTGGGCCGGGTTGGCGGGTACGGGAGCGGCGGCGGCCAGCGCGGAGGCGGGCGGTTTCTGGTCCTGCCTCCCAGCAGGTTCCGGCTTCTGGATGTCAATTGTCCCCTTGAAAAAAGCGCCATCTTCGATGGAGATGCGGGCAGTGGAAATATTTCCGGATAAGGATGCGGTTTTGCGCAATTCGACGCGCTCGGTGGCATGGACGTCGCCATCCACCCGGCCATGCAGAATCACATTGCGAGCCTCGATGTTGGCCCGCAACCGTCCATTGGGGCCCACCGTCAGGCTTTGACCGCGCAACGAGATGGAACCCTCGATCTCGCCGTCAATGATTAAATCCTCACTGCCCGACAGTTCACCCTTTACGACGACCGACTTGCCAATGGTGGCAATCTCATGGCTGCGCGAACTCTCGCTCCGCATCGGTTCGGCGGGACGCGATGGCGTCTGCAGAGGTGGATTAAAAGCGGGGACTGGTGCGCCCGGCTCAGCAGCAGGCATCGGGTTTTCATCTTCTTTACGCTTCCACATACTTGTGACTCCACGCGGTAGCGGCACCGGCCAGCAGGCGTCCGTGGCGCTTCTCGTTCGGAGCGCCTAAACCGCTTGCACGAGCATACCCAACTGCAAGCGCAGCCGCAAACCATTTTGCCGGCAAAACTGCAAAATACGATGACTTTTGGGCGACTCCCGGACAATCGGGATTACTTGCCCAGGACGATGTCGATTCCAGCCAAGAGCAATTCCAGTTTGGCGCGGGACAGCCGGCCTGCGCGTTCGGTCATGAGATCTTTGTCGATAGTGACGATTTGGGAGACGTTGGCCACGGAGTTCTTCGGTAACCCGGTAAGGCGCGCCGAGAGATGAACATTGCCCGGCGCCAAAGCCCATTTGAGGTTGCTGGTCAGCGGGACACCGATGACCGTTGCAATACTGCTACGGTTTAAGCTGTCCGACTGCACAACTACAACCGGCCGACGGAATCCAGGGCCCGAACCCTTCGGCAGCGGAAGGTCGGCCCACCAGATTTCGCCCTGTGAGATTACCACTCTATTCGCTCAAGAATACGTCGAGCAGCCTCGGCAGCGAATGGGCTGTTGCTCTCCCCGATATCCGCGCAGGCTTTGTTCATGGCCTCGGTGATTTCGTCAGGCGAGTGGCGCGCCAGATATTCTCGAAGCGCGTCGCTGAAGACCCGGCTGCGCGATCGCTTGGTTCGCCGGGCGAGGCGCTGCGCACCTTCGAAGACATCATCGGGAATGGATACCGCCGTTTTCATACCAAAAGTATAACCATAGAAACGCTGGCCGGCAAACTGGCAAGAACGGCGAGAACTTTGTTCCGCCCTTGGGCCTGGCTAGCGTACCTGTCCGTCCGTCACCAGCTTTTCACGCCACTCCCGTATAATTGCAGCTTTCGTACCTCTCGCCGCCGCGTAAGCAAATCCACCGGCGGGAGAACTTAGGACTTATTTCCATGACCCAAATTGAGCTGATTCTTGCCCGCGAAATTCTGGACTCGCGCGGTAATCCTACGGTAGAAGCCGACGTTATTCTGGAGAGCGGAGCACGTGGCCGCGCGGCCGTCCCCAGTGGGGCCTCCACCGGTGAGCATGAGGCGCTGGAACTCCGCGATGGTGACAAGGGCCGCTTCGCCGGCAAGGGTGTGCTGAAAGCCGTCGCGAACATCAACGATGTCATCGGCCCCGAACTCGAAGGTATGGATGCCAGCGAGCAGCGCGACCTCGACAATGCCATGCTGGTGCTCGACGGTACGCCAACCAAGAGCAAGCTGGGCGCGAATGCGATTCTCGCGGTGTCCATGGCCGCCGCGCGCGCCATGGCTGACCACTTGGGCGTCGAACTCTACCAGTATCTCGGGGGATTTACGGCCGGCTTGCTGCCCACTCCGATGATGAACATCTTGAATGGCGGCGCGCACGCCGACAACAACGTGGACTTTCAGGAGTTCATGGTCATGCCGGTGGGGGCAAAGTCGTTCAGCGAAGGACTGCGCTGGGGCGTCGAGACCTTCCACGTCCTCAAAGGGGTGCTGAAGAAACGTGGCTACAACACCGCCGTCGGAGATGAGGGCGGTTTTGCGCCTTCGGTGAAGTCGAATACCGAAGCCATCGAAGTCATACTCGAGGCTATCACCCAGGCAGGCTACAAGCCCGGCGAGCAGATCGCGGTTGCGCTCGATCCTGCGGCCAGCGAGTTCTACGACAGCACCAAGAAGCGGTATGTATTCAAGAAGTCCGACAAGAGCGAGCACTCCAGCGAGGAAATGGTGAAGTTCTGGGCCGATTGGGTGCGGCAGTATCCCATTGTCTCGCTGGAAGACGGTTTCGCTGAAGATGACTGGGAGGGCTGGAAGCTGGTCACAGATGAACTCGGCGGGAAGATCCAGCTCGTCGGAGACGACATCTTCGTGACCAACATTGAGATTTTCCAGCGCGGGATCGACGCGGGTGTGGCGAATTCCATCCTCATCAAGTTGAACCAGATTGGCTCGGTTAGCGAAACCATTGACGCCATCAATCTGGCGCGCCAGAACGGCTACACCGCTGTGATCTCGCATCGCTCCGGCGAGACGGAAGACACGTTCATCGCGGATCTTGCGGTCGCGACCGGCGCAGGGCAGATTAAGACCGGCTCCGCCTCGCGCACCGACCGCATTGCCAAGTACAACCAGTTGCTGCGCATCGAAGAAGAACTCGGACCGGGGGCGAGGTTCCTGGGACTGAAGGCGCTGAATTATCACGGGGAACTGGCGGGGAAGAAAGCAGGGGCTAGGGGCTAGGGGGCAGGGGCTAGTTTCAAGTTTCGAGTTTCGTGTTTCGAGTCGCAGACCCTGATACCGCCCCCAAATTGTCATCCCGACCGAGCGGAGGGATCTGCGGTTCGTCATCTCTTGACGATTGATATAATCACGCCTAATGAAAGGCTCTGAGATCATTTTCGCTGTTGAGGAGTCGCCCGAGGGTGGCTACGAAGCTCACGCTCTCGGCCATGCCATCTTCACGCAGGCCGATTCCATGGACGAGCTTCAAGAGATGGTCCGCGACGCCGCGCGCTGCCACTTTGATGCAGAGATGACGACCCGACTGATATTCCAATGACAGGTTGCGATAACGTTTGAGGCGGTCCGCTCGACGAGATTGGTTTTCCTGTGACAGGACAACACAAAGAAAGTTGGTTTGCTTGGTTTGCCAGTGCCGTCGGGACTTTGGCACTTTTTGCGATCTCATGGTTCTACCTAGCATTTCATCTCTGGCTCCGAATTGCCCTGCGCTCACTCGTTCAGCCCTTCCTGGTGCTGAGCGTGCTCGTTCTTTGCTTTGCGGCCGCGGCGAAGGTTTCGCGCGAGCGCTTCATCAATAACGGACAGTTGCTGCCGATGCTTGCTGCCGTGATTTTATTGTTTGCTGCCATCTTTGCTTCGATCGGATTCTACGCTCGTGCTTGGGGCTATCTCAATCGTGACGACGCACGCTTTTGGTACATAGGTGCTCCGCTGATTTGTATTGTCTTGGGAATACCGACGTACTACTTCGTTCGGCAAGGTGTTCGTACGGGCATGATTAGAATCAGAACCAAGACAAACTAATAAATGCCTGCTCCTCCCAAACCGCTCGTCCTTATCATCCTCGATGGCTGGGGCTATGCTCCGCCATCACCCGCGAATGCCATCTCGCTGGCGCGCAAGCCCAACTATGATCGTATGCTTGCCGAATTTCCCAACAGCCTGATCCACACCAGCGGGCGCTATGTCGGCCTCCCGACCGGCCAAATGGGCAACAGCGAGGTTGGCCATCTTAACATCGGCGCCGGGCGTGTGGTGTACATGGACATCACCAAGATCGATCTGATGATCGAGAATGGCGAGTTCTTCTCCAACTCTGCCCTGGTCGAGGCGATGAAGAAGGCGCGCTCCGGCGACCGTCGCCTGCACCTTTTTGGGCTGCTTTCCGACGGAGGCGTGCACTCGCACCAGAACCATCTGTATGCGTTGCTACGCATGGCCAAGCAGAACGGCGTGGACCGCGTTTTCGTCCACTGCTTCATGGATGGGCGCGACACGCTGCCAACCAACGGTGCTGGCTACATCGAGCAATTGCAGCAAAAGATGCGCGAGTACAATGTTGGGAAGATCGCAACCGTCAGCGGGCGTTACTACGCCATGGACCGCGACAAGAAATGGGACCGCGAGAAAAAAGCCTTTGACGCGATGGTGAACGGAGACGCGGAAGGTGGCCGCTATACCGACCCAGTGCAGGGCGTGAAGGATTCCTACAACCGCGGAGTCACCGACGAATTCATCATTCCGTTTGTAGTCACTGACAATCGCGATGAACCAGTGGCGACGATTCGCGACGGCGATGTCTGCATCAACTTTAATTTTCGCGCCGATCGCGCACGGCAAATCACCCGATGCCTGGCGCGTAACAGCCATTTCACGCCCCAGGATGGGCGCGAACTAGAGGGCTGGGAAGAACTGGATCGCGTCATTCCGCGCGATCGCGTGCCTAGAGATCTGATCTACATCTGCATGACACGATACGACAAGAACTTTAACCTGCCGGTCGTGTCGCCACCCGAGTCGCTGACCAACATTCTGGCTAATGTGATGGCCGACCGCAACCTGCGCAATTTGCGCGTGGCCGAGACCGAAAAGTACGCCCACGTGACCTACTTCTTCAATGGCGGCGTGGAGAAGGCGTTTCCCGGGGAAGATCGCGTGATGGTGCAGTCGCCCAAGGTCGCGACCTACGATCTTAAGCCGGAAATGTCGGCACAGGGAGTTGCCGATGCTGTGGTCAAGGCAATTGCGGACAACACCTTCGACATCATGGTGGTGAACTTCGCTAATGCCGACATGGTGGGACATTCCGGCAAGATTCCGCCGACCATCATCGCGGTGGAAACCGTTGACGGCTGTCTGGGCCAGATCTACGCAGCGCTCAGCCAGCGCGGCGGAGCCATGATCGTCACTGCCGACCACGGCAACGCCGAGCAGATGATCGATCCAGCGACTGGCGGGCCGCAGACGGCGCATACCACAAATCCCGTGCCATTCATCGTGGTAACCGAGCATGCCGTTACACCGGGTCAGCTCAAGGGAGACACGCGCCGCTTCACATTGCGCCCCAACGGCGCGCTGCAAGACATTGCTCCGACCATGCTGGGAATGTTGGGCATCGCGCCGCCCAAGGAAATGACGGGGCACGATCTGCGCCTGCTCGCCGATGAGAAAAAGACCTAGTTCGCACTACTTGAAACTCGAAGCTTGAAACTCGAAACTGCCCCGTGAAGCTCCTTATTGCACTCCATCACCGCTTCGAACTGTGGCAGGTCCCGCCTTGGTTCCGTGAGCGGCTGCGTCGCGATTTTCCGCAGCTCGAAGTGGTGCATCTACCCAACTACGACCACGTGATAGAGGAAATCGCCGATGCTGATATCGCGATCGCATGGTCGTTGCGCGGGGAACAGATCACAGCGGCAAAGAAGCTGCGATGGATTCACTCAACAGCCGCGGCGGTCCACTACCTCATGACGCCTGAATTGCTCGCCAGCGATATTGTTGTGACCAACGCGCGCGACGTACACGGGCCGGTGGTTGCCGAACATGCCATCGCGCTGGCGTTCGCGCTCGCCAAGCGTTTGCCGCAATCTGTGCGGTATCAGCAGCAGAAGCACTGGGCGCAGCACGACCTGTGGGAGCAGCGTCCTCGTCCCCGCGAACTCAGCGGCGCAACCATGACGATTGTTGGGCTAGGCGCGATCGGTGCTCCGCTAGCGCGGCTAGCGAAATCCCTGGGCATGCGCGTGGTTGGTGTGCGCGAGCATCCAGGGCAGGGAAGCGACGTAGCGGATGTCGTCTATGGTTTCGAAAAATTAGACGAGGCGTTGAGCGCGGGTGACTTCATCGTGCTGGCCGTTCCGGTGACACCTAAGACTCGCCACATGATGAATGCCGAGCGACTGGCCCGGTTGAAGCCGGATGCGTATCTGATCAACGTTGGTCGTGGTGTTCTGATTGACGAAGTATCGCTGATTGATGCACTGCGCGCAAAGAGTTTTGCCGGCGCGGCCCTCGATGTCACTACTGAGGAGCCGTTGCCGCCTGAATCCCCTCTCTGGGACATGGAGAACGTCTTGATTACCCCTCACATCGCTGGACTGACGGAAAAGATGTGGGAGCGCCATTACGAGCACTACACAAAAAACCTCCGCCGGTTCCTCACAGGGCAGCCGCTCTTATGGGTAGTGGACAAGGAGAAGGGATACTGACGGCAGCACTCAGCAGTCAGCACTCAGCGATGACATGTGTATCTCGTTAATCACGCCACTAACAAATGAGGCACGGGACTAGGTATTTGTTGAAAATTCTTCTTGTAGTGAGACAATTGGCTTCGTGAAAACCCCGGACACACCACCGCCGCCGCATCCCGGACCCTTTCGCATAATGAAGGTCAATCCTGGATTCGCTGGCATTCTCATAGCGGTCGGTGTCGTGGCTGTAGTCGTCGTTGGTCTTCCCATCGCAAGATGGTTTTTGATTGGTGCCGTACTCGTTGGGGGCGCAATTGCTTTCATTCTTCATCTCAGGGACTAGCTGTTGCTAACCGCTAATTGCTAATTGCTAATTGCTACTCATCCCGCCGGCACAGTGAAGTGAAATACCGAGCCACTGCCGAGCTGCGAAGTGACACCGATGTTCCCGCCGTGAGCCTCGACGATGGCCTTGGCTATCGCCAGCCCCATACCTGTGCCCTGCACGCGATAACGCAGGTCACGGCCCCGATAGAACTTCTCGAAGATCAGCGACTGCTCCATATCGTCAATGCCGGGACCACGGTCGGCGACACTGAGGTTCACCATTTTCCCGGACGGTTCAGCGCTGATGGTGATGGGCGTTCCCGGAGGCGAGTACTTGGCGGCGTTCTCCAGCAACTGTACCAGCACTTCGGCAATACGCTCCACGTCAATGCGAACCAAGGGCAACGTCTCGGGGAGATGCAACTTTACTTCGCGTCCGGCCAGCACCGGTTTCGATTTTTCCAGCGTCGCCTCGACAACCTGCCGAACGTTATAAGTTTCGCGACGCAATTCCACTTGCTGGGCGTCAAGTTGCGCCATCTCAGCCGCCTCGCCGACCAGGCGATTGAGCCGGTCGGTTTCCTCGTCAATGACGGTCAGCAGTTCTTTCTGTCCTTCCAGATCGATTTTGGCCGGGGAAAGTAGCGTAGTGACTGACGCCTTGATGGAAGTAAGCGGCGTGCGGAACTCATGGGTCACGCTGTCCAACAACGCAGAACGCAGCTTTTCGCTTTCACGAGCGGCTTCCGCCCGGGTAAGAGTTTCAACGGCCCCAGCGCGTTCGATGGAAATCGCAATCAAACTGCCCACCGCCTCCAGGGTTTCGCGCGACAGGATGGCGCCTTCGAGTCCCAGGCTGCCTACTGGCCTGACACCGATGCGCAAGGGCACGAAGCACAACTGCCGTTCCTCATCCACCACTAATTCGCCGCGTCCGCTTACCGACTCGAGCTGCTCCTGGCTGAGTTCGGGATGGTCAACCCCAGTGCGATAGACCTCCTTCCGCTTGGGCAAATACATCGCTGCCGCTTTCAGGCCAAAGGCTTCGCGTACGTACTGCGGTATGGAATTGAGCAACTCCATCACGTTGTCGGTGGCCAGCAATTGCTGGCTCAACGAGTAAAGGCGCTCCACTTCCTTGCGACGCCGGGTTGCATTTTGCGTCTCGCGCCGGGCCCGCTCGGAAAGGCGGCTGGCCACGATGGCGCTGGTCAGAAAAGCTAGCAAGGCAATCCAGTTCTGCGGGTCGGAGATGGTAAAGGTATGGAGGGGAGGAAGAAAATAGTAATTGAACGCCAGGGTCGCTACGACGGCGGTAGTGATTGCAACCGTCAGTCCCCAGCGGCTGGCTAACAACAGCACCACCAGTAAAAATGTCAGAGCAACGGTGGTGGGATTCACGTCGGGCAGACGCCGGTACGCGAACACTACGATCGGCGATCGTCCCCATCGCGACGGCATAGTGGTAGAGAGTGGCCTTCAGGCGCTGCGGAGTAACGGCAAGGAAACGCCGCGCAGTCTTCCCGTTTTCCGGTGGCCTCGGATTCACGCCATGATTGTACCGAATCGACTTTTTCAGCGCTCTGCCGCAGAATAGTGGCGCGATGCAAAAAACCCCCGAGGAATGGTTAGAGGAGACAGCTCCGCCAAAGAAGAGTGGCGTCTTCAAGCTCTTCCTGGGGTATGCGCCCGGGGTCGGCAAGACCTATGCCATGCTGAGCGAAGCCATTCGGCGACAAAGCCGGGGCGAAGATGTTGTCATTGGAGTGGTCGAGACGCATGGGCGCAAGGCGACGCAGGAAATTGCCTCGCGCCTGGAAACCGTACCGCGCAAGAAGATCGATTACAAGGGCACGCTCTTCGAAGAAATGGATGTGGACGCTATTCTGGCTCGCCATCCACAAGTTGTGCTGGTGGATGAACTGGCGCATACCAACATCGAGGGCAGCAAGCACCACAAGCGTTACGAAGACGTGTTCGAATTGCTCGACAACAAAATCGACGTGGTTTCGACCATGAATGTTCAGCATCTGGAGAGTGTCACCCCCATGGTGCACAAGATCACCGGGGTGCTGGTGCGCGAAACGGTACCCGACTGGGTCTTGAAGCGAGTTGACGAGATCGTGATGTCGGACGTCACCCCCGAGGCGCTGCAGACGCGGATGCGCAGGGGAGACATCTATCCGATGGAACGCGTGGATCGAGCACTGGGTAACTTTTTCCGTCCCAGTAATCTGATCGCCTTGCGCGAAGTCGCCCTGCGCCACCTGGCCCAGGTGGTTGATCGCAGCCTGGAACAGTATCTCGACACGGAAGCGCCCGGCCGCGACTTAAACGTGTCGGAGCGAATTGGAGTCGGGGTCAGTTCCAATCCGGCAGCGCAGTATCTGGTGGCCCGGGCCTCCCGCATGGCCCAGGCGATCAATGGTGAACTGTTCGTCGTATACGTTGATACCGGTGTCGATGGCGACGATCCCGAGAGGCAGCGCGCGCTCCAGGCGAATCTTCATTTCGCGGAAAATCTTGGGGCCACCATTGTGCGGCTCAAGGGCAAGGACGTTGCCAAGGCCATGGCCGAGTTTGTGCGCGAAAAGCACATTACGCAGATGATTTTCGGACACTCCGCAACCAGCGGCTGGCGCAAGTACCTGTTCATGTCGGCGGTGCATCGGTTCCTCCGCGACGCACCGGCGGTTGATGTTCACATCGTGAAGCAGCAGCCGAACTAAAGTTTCAGGTTTCGAGTTTTCAGTTTCAGGTTTTCGAAATCCCGATTTGCTACTACCGACGCAGGTGGATTTCCTATGTCCAGTTCGTATCGAGATTTGCTGGTGTGGCAGAAAAGCATGGCATTAGTGAAAACGATCTATCAGGAGACGCGCTCATTCCCGACGGAGGAGCTTTATGGCTTGTCCTCACAGATGAGGCGCGCTGCCGTGTCGGCGCCGTGCAATATCGCTGAAGGGCAGGGCCGTCTGTCGAAGAAGGAATTCAGGCAGTTCCTGGCGCTATCCCCCGGTTCGGTACTGGAGCTTGAAACTCAACTACAGATTGCGGCGGATCTCGGGTTTCTCAATGCTGATAATGCGCAGCAGCTCATTAGTAAAACCGGGGAAGTACTTCGAATGTTGAACGGATTAATGGGATCTTTGGCGTAATAACTCGAAACTTGAAACTTGAAACTCGAAAACTGCACTCAAGATGCATACCCGCCCGCACATTCTGGTGGTGGACGACGAGCCGCAAATCACGCGGGTACTACGGACCAGCCTGAACGCCCAAGGCTATGAGATCCGCGTGGCCAACGATGGGGAAACCGCCCTGGAGATTGTGAAAGACTTTGCCCCCGACCTGGTGATCACCGATCTGGCCATGCCCAACATGAACGGCATTGAGCTGTGCCGCAGATTGCGCAAAATGTCGCAAGTCCCCATTCTGATACTTTCGGTGCGGGGCGAAGAGCGTAGCAAGATTGAGGCACTCGACTCGGGCGCCGATGACTACGTGACGAAACCGTTCACGACTGGTGAGCTGCTGGCGCGTATTCGCGCAGCCCTTCGGCGGTCTCCGCCAAGCAACAGCCCCGTCCAAACCAAGATCGACCTTGGTGATTTTCACATTGATCTTGATGGCCATTCCGTTGCGGTCGCCGCCAGGGAAGTGCGGCTGACGCCCAAGGAGTTCGATGTGCTGGTGTACATGGCGCAACATCCACGCAAGGTCCTGACCCATCGCGCAATCTTGAATAGCTGTGTGGGGAAGCAATAGCGTTGAGCAAAACGAATATCTGCGGGTCTTTGTGGGCCAGCTGCGCAAGAAGTTGGAGCCCGATTCCAGTTCACCACAGTACATCCTTACCGAGCCGTGGGTAGGATATCGCTTCGAGCCGGGTGATTGAGATCGGCGCGCTCATCAGATCGCTGCTTCGTTTTGTATAATCGGTGGTTTGCACACCATCCTTCAGGAGAATCTGTTGCAACAGGCGGAAATTGGCATCATCGGCGGGAGTGGTCTGTACTCCATGCCGGGACTCACCGACGTGCGTGAAGCAGCGCTGGATACGCCTTTTGGGGCGCCGTCCGATGCCTACGTTTTGGGTACTCTCGCTGGTCGAAGCGTAGCTTTTTTGGCCCGCCATGGTCGCGGGCATCGCTTCATGCCGACGGAGATTAATTACCGCGCCAACATTCACGGGTTGAAGCAGCTTGGCGTCTCGCGGATCATCTCGCTGTCTGCGGTCGGTTCGCTTAAAGAAGAGCATCGGCCCCTGGATTTCGTCATTCCCGATCAGTTTGTCGATCGCACGCGCCACCGTGTCGATACTTTCTTCGGCGACGGACTGGTTGTACACGTCGGATTGGGCCATCCGATTTGCCAGGAGGAAGCGGTGGTACTTGCCGCAGCTTGCCGTCGCGCCGGCGTTACTGTGAAGCAGGGCGGCACTTACCTCAACATGGAAGGCCCTCAGTTCTCGACGAAAGCCGAGTCCAATCTGTATCGCAGTTGGGGAATGGATGTGATCGGCATGACCAATCTGACCGAGGCCCGACTGGCCCGTGAAGCCGAGCTCTGCTATGTCACGGTCGCCATGGTTACGGATTACGATTGCTGGCACGAGCAGCACGATCACGTCAGCGTGGACCAAATCATTGCGGTGCTGCTGAAGAACGCTGAGCATGCTGGCAACGTGGTGCGGGAAGCGGTGGCGGCGATGCCGAAGACGCCAGGTTGCAAGTGCGGTTCGGCCTTGACGAACGCCATCATCACACAGAAGGACGTTGTGCCCCCCGCCACTCTGCAGCGCCTGAATCTGCTGGTGGGCAAGTACTTCAACTCTGAAAAGAAAGCGGGAACATAGGTTTGTCCATTCTTGTTGTCGGTTCCGTTGCATTCGACACGCTCAAAACTCCTTACGGCGAGCGCCAGAAGATTCTGGGTGGCGCGGCCACCTACTTCTCGCTGTCGGCCAGCTACTTTACCGATGTCCGAGTGATTGCGGTAGTGGGAGAAGATTTCACGACAGAGAACGAAGGGGTGATGACTAAGCGCGGAGTCGATACGCGCGGAATTCAGCATGCAAAAGGAAAGACGTTTCACTGGACTGGCGAGTATGGGGAAAACCTGAACGAAGCCAAGACGCTGAATACGGAGTTGAACGTCTTTGAAAGCTTCCAGCCGAAAATTCCTGCCGAGTACAACGACTCGGACTTTTTATTTCTAGCGAACATCGATCCCGCACTGCAGACGCGGGTGCGCGACGCCATGCAAAACGTGAAACTGGTGGGTGGCGACACCATGAACTTCTGGATCAGCGGACATCGGCAAAAGTTAGGTGAGATGTTAAAGCGAGTGGACATTTTGCTGATCAACGATGGCGAGGCCAAGATGCTGGCGGGCGACAACAGCTTGCCGCGGGCTGCCCGGAAGGTACTGCAGCTCGGACCGCGGGCGCTGGTCATCAAGCATGGTGAGTATGGCGCTACCATTTTTTTTCGCGAGGGAGAATTCGCTGGCGGACATCATCCGTTCCGCGCTCCGGCCTTGCCGCTGGATGAGGTGCGCGATCCCACTGGCGCAGGCGATAGCTTTGCCGGTGGTTTCATGGGGTACATCGCCTCGCAGGGTGAACTAAACCGCCGGGTGCTCAAACACGCCATGTTCTACGGCAGCGTGATGGGGTCATTTTCGGTGGAGCGGTTTGGCACGGAGCGGCTGCAATCGCTCACGCGCGAAGAAATCGATGACCGGTTTGAGATATTTCGCGAGTTGACGCACCTGGACTAGGGCCACAAAGGCTTCGACGAGTTAGTGGATGAGCGATCAAAAAACAATGTTCTCGGCTCAGAGAAAACGGTAAACTTCAGACTATGGATGTGCACATGACCCCCGAAACGGAAGCCAAACTGAACCAGCTCGCGGAACGCACGCACAGGCGAAAAGAAGAACTGCTGGACGAGGCGAGGCGTTGATGGCTAATCCTGGCGACATCATCGTGCGGGATCCCCAAGTCCTCGGGGGGATGCCCGTTTTCCGCGGAACACGTGTGCCATTCAAAAACTTACTCGATTATCTTGAAGGCGGCCATACGCTCGGCGAATTTCTGGAGGAGTTTCCCTCCGTGACGCGAGAGATTGCCATAGCCGCTTTGGAGCATGCTAAAGAGCTGGTTCTTGCTCAAACGAAATGAGACTTCTGCTTGACGAGTGCTTGCCACGTGGACTAAAAGGGCTGCTCGTCGAACATGAATGCCGAACCGTACAAGAAATGGGTTGGTCGGGAACCCAAAATGGCGCGCTTCTCTTGTTGGCCGAAAAACGATTCGATGTCCTGGTAACGATTGACCAAGGCATGGAGTATGAGCAAAATCTTGCGAATCGCAATATCGCTTTGCTTGTGCTCGGTGCGCGCTCCAATCAAATCGAGGATCTGGCGCCTGTGATCCCAGCCGCTCTCGCCGCGCTCAACGGCATTCGGTCGGGGCAAATCGTTCGGGTAGGAGACTGAATGAGCCTGTTGCTTTGCTGGCTTCGAGTTTCCAATAATCCGGCGACCGTACATACAAAGTGACACGGCAATCTCTGCGCGGTAAACGACCTTCGGTGAAAACTGATCAGGCAGTCCTGAGCAAGCCCTACGACCAACAGCGCACTGAAGCAGGCATCACGCTGCTTATCGGAGCGCTCTCGATCGCAGCACTTTTCTTCTATTACGTCAAACAAGACCTACTGCTCTACGGCGACGCCGTAGCCCATATCAACATCGCGCGCCGGGTTGTAGATAACCGTCATCCCCTGCAGTCGTACGGGCAACTCGGCACCGTCTGGCTTCCACTGCAGCACATTGCGATGCTGCCGTTCGTATGGATTGACGCGCTCTGGCACAGCGGCATCGCCGGAGCCATTCCCGGCATGGTGGCGTACATCGTGGGTACGCTGGGTATATTTCGCCTGGTTAAGGCACGCGCGTCCTCCGCGGCCTCTTATTTCGCCGCAGCCATCTACGCGCTCAATCCAAACCTCCTCTATCTGCAGACCACGGCGATGAATGAGCCGATCTTCCTGGCCTTCTTCATATGGACGTTGGTCTTTCTCGACGAATTCCTGCGCGCTACTTCTCCGCAAGCCATCGACCCGCATGTGATGACGGCGCGAATGAAGCCTGAGCGCGCGCTGGAAGCTTGCGGAATAACCTTGGCTGGCGGGGCTTATACGCGCTACGACGGATGGTTTGTTGCCGCGATTGTGGTTTTCGTGATCGTGGGTACATTTGTGCGCTGGTGGCGGCGAGTTCCAGACAGTGCATATCGAAAGTCGATGGCAAAATCGCTGATCGAAGTTCTGGTGCTGAACGCGCTGGTTCCGGTTTACTGGTTTGTTTATACCTACTGCGTATCAGGCTATGGACTCGATTTTCTCAACGGCCCTTACTCGGCCAAAGCAATCGCACTACGTACGACGCTGCATGGCGCGTACCCGTATCCGGGTCAGCATAATCTGTTCACATCTGCACTCTACTTTCTGAAGTCAGCCAAGCTTAACGTCGGTACGGAGTTCTGGGGACAGGTGTTGTTTGCGCTGGCCTTGGGTGGAACCGTTGCAGCGGCGTGGAAGTTCCGCCGGTACGGAGTCTATCTGCTGCTGTGGCTTCCGCTGGCGTTCTATGCGCTTTCTATCGCTTACGGCAGCGTGCCCATCTATCTGCCGGTTTGGTACCCATTCTCGTATTACAACGTGCGCTATGGACTAGAACTTCTGCCTGCGTTCGCGATTTTTATTTCTGTGTTGCTGGGCCTCATTCTGGAACAGTTGAAACCATCGGCGGTGCGAATTGCGACGGCGGCGATTGTGGGCGGCTTAGTGGTGAGCAGCTATATGTGGATCTATAGCGAAACACCGATCACCCTGCGGGAAGCGCATGTCAATTCTGCTGGCCGCACCACGATGGAGCGCACGCTGGCCACGTCTCTGGCGAATTTGCCGCGCTCGGCAACGCTGCTCATGTATGGAGCCGAGCATCCGGCAGCGCTGCAGCTGGCGGGCATATCGTGGAGACGGGTTATTTCCGAAGGCGAGCATCCTGACTGGGATTGGGCATTGCTTGACCCGGCACGGTATGCGGACTACATGGTCGCCTGCGATGGCGATCCCGTGTGGGCCGCAGTGCGACCGCAACGCGCAGAATTGACAGAGCTGAAGTCCATCAGGGTTCCAGGCCAATCGCAGTGCACAATATACAAGCGGCGGCTCGGGGAATGATGGGCGCACACTCGCAGTTACCAGCCCAACCACGAGCCGTTTGTTACAATCCGCGCATTGACTGTGACTAAAATGGCGAGTATTCCCTTTGTTAAGGCGACGGCTTGCGGCAACGATTTTCTGATCGTTGATTTTACCCACGCGCCCAGCGATATTTTTTCTTTCAGCAGGCGAATCTGCGATCGCCACAATGGGGTCGGCGCCGACGGAGTGGAGTGGGTGCTACCCGCCGCCGATGCCGACCTGCGGGTGCGACTGCTGAATGCCGATGGCTCCGAGGCCGAAATCTCGGGCAATGGAACGCGCTGCGTGGCGGCATGGTACTGCGCCGAGAACAATCGCACTTCAGTCGTCATCCGAACGGGGGCCGGTCTGAAGACTTGCGACTTGACCGCGCGAGAGGGAAACAGCTTCGAATTTCGCAGTTCCATGGGTGAGCCGGAGGTTGGGGATGAGTTCTCCATCAAGCTCACTTACGGAGAGTTTTCCGGCATTCCGGTGTCCATGGGCAATCCTCATTTCGTGGTTTACGTGCCCGAATTTGAGCTTGGCTGGCAGGCCGTAGCACAACAAATCTCAACCCATCATGACTTCAAGTATGGGATGAACGTTGAATTGGTAAGAACAATTAATCAAAGCGAAATTGAGGTTCGGTTCTGCGAGCGCGGCGTGGGCGAAACCATGTCTTCAGGGACGGGTTCTTGTGCCGCCGCTGTGGCATCGATTCATACCGGCAAGGTGAAGTCGCCCGTGCGCGTGCGTGCTGTCGGCGGGGTGCAAACCGTCGAATGGGACCAGGAAGTGTTTCTCTATGGTCCGGCGACGCTACTCTGCCGGGGTGAGTTTTTCGTTTAAGATAAGCCATCCTGATGATGTCTTCTCAACAGCCTGAGCGCCTACGTCCTCCTGCCTTGCGCCAGGGTGACACGGTCGGCATTGTTGCGCCGGCCAGCGGATTCCACAGGGAGGATTTCGAAGCTGGTTGCGACACACTGCGCCAGTTGGGTTATCAACCTTTCTACTTGCCGTCGATCTTTGAACGCGACTCTTATTTTGCGGGCTCGCTGCAACGCCGCGTCAGTGAATTGCACGAGATGTTCAGGCGACCTGAAGTGCGAGCGATTCTCTGTGCGCGCGGCGGTTACGGCTGCAACTATCTGCTGCCGCATCTCGATCTGGAACTCATCCGCCAAAACCCGAAGATCTTTGCGGGCTGCAGCGACGTGACGACATTGCTTACTTACTTGTGCGACCGCGCCGGCTTGGTTACCTTTCACGCCCCCATGGTCGCTGGCGATTTCTCCCGGCCCGATGGTATTGACGTTGAGGCCTGGTCGGCGGCTGTCTCCTCCGGAAAGCCCTACCAGCGGGCGTTTCGTGATGAGGAAGTACGGCCGCTGCTGGAAGGCGAAGCCGAGGGAACGCTCTACGGCGGTTGTCTGTCGTTGCTCTGTGCTTCGCTCGGGACACCTTACGAGGTCCACACCCATGGAACGATTCTTTTTCTCGAGGACCGTGGAGAAAAGCCCTATCAAATCGATCGCATGTTGATGCAGTTGAAACTGGCTGGGAAGTTCGAGGGAGTGGCTGGTGTCATTTTCGGCGAGATGCGCGACTGTGGCCAACGGGATGCAAATGACCGAACGCTTCAGGATCTGGTAGTCCGTATCCTTCAAGAGTTTCAGGTGCCGATTGCGTTCGGCCTGAGATCAGGCCACGTTTCCGGCAACAGTTTTACGCTGCCGTTTGGTGTGAGTGCAGTGCTCAACGTCCGGCAAAACGTCACACTCAAGATCGACGCTGCCGTGCAGGCTGAATCATCCGCATCCGTTCGAGTGTCGCACCGATGAAGCCTAAACACATCCATCTGATTGGGATTTGCGGCACGGCCATGGCATCGCTCGCCGGGATGCTCAAGCAGCGCGGCTTTCATGTCACTGGTTCAGACAATGCCGCATATCCTCCGATGTCGGACTTTCTGGCCTCGCTGAACATTCCCGTTTGCCAGCCATTTAGCGAACGCAATTTGCAGCCTCCGCCTGATCTGGTGGTGGTGGGCAACGCCATATCACGTGGCAATCTGGAATTGGAGCAGGTTCTCGATCAACGGATTCCGTTCGCCTCGCTGCCGCAGGTGTTGCACGATGAATTCTTGATTGGACGAGAGCGGCTGGTGGTTGCGGGTACGCACGGGAAGACAACTACCTCCTCGATGCTGGCATGGTTGTTTCATCAGGCGGGACGTGCTCCCAGTTTCCTGATCGGGGGAATTCCGGAGAACTTTGGCAGTTCGTTCGGCTTGGGCACGGGACGGGAATTCATCCTGGAAGGCGACGAATATGACACCGCATTCTTCGACAAGGGACCAAAGTTTCTGCACTACTTTCCTGATGCTGTCATCCTGACATCGGTCGAGTTCGACCACGCCGATATTTACAAGAATCTTGATGAGGTAAAGACGGCATTCGCGCGGCTGGTGAACCTGATTCCACGGCGCGGACTCCTGGTTGCATGGGACGGGCATTCGAATGTTGACGAATGTGTGGGCCGCGCATTCTGCCGGGTCGAGCGCTATGGATTCGGCGAGCAATCGAAATGGCGAGTTGCCGATGTGGAATACACTCCTGATCTGACGAGCTGGCGCGTGCTGCGCGACGGTAACCCTTGGGGCGAATTCGCCTTTTCGCTGGCGGGTGAGTACAACGTGCTGAACGCAACCGCGGCAGCTGCTTTGGCGGCGAACTACGGTATTGCAGCGGACGTGATTGCCGATGGGCTACGCAGTTTTCGCAGCGTGAAGCGGCGCCTCGAAGTCAAAGCAGAAGTCCATGGAGTGACGATCATCGACGATTTTGCCCATCACCCTACAGCCATTGCGGAGACGCTGAAGGCGTTGCGGAATCGTTATGCCGGCCGGCGTTTGTGGGCGGTCCTCGAACCCCGCTCCAACACGCTGCGCCGCCAGGTCTTCCAGGACGAGTTAGCGCAGAGTCTTTCCCTGGCGGACGAGGTGGTCATGGCGGCCATTTTCAAGTCGGAAGCCATTCCCGAGCATGAGCGTCTCGACGCCGCCGGCAGTGATTGCGACCTTGCGCGCGTCGGGCAAACCCGCGCGGCTTCTCGATACCGCAGATGCGATTGTCGATTCGATCGGGCCCGAACTGCGAGCAGGAGATGTCGTCGCCATCCTGTCCAACGGAGGGTTCGGTGGTATCTACGCGAAGCTGCCGGCAAAACTCAAAGCCCTCCATGAGGTCTCGACGCCAGCGTGACCCGACCGAGCGTTGCCGTGCTCGCGATGGCGTTACTGGGTTGCGGAGTCTTGTGTTTCGGCGGCGGTCGCGCCTGGGCAGTTACGTCTGTCAGTTGCGCTTCGCCCGCCACGGTTAAACCTGAACCAACCGAATACTTCGTTTCGCTGGCCGATCATGCACAACACATTGCCCATGTGAGTATCAGACTGCCGCAAGGCGAAGGAACGCGCACCCTTGCCATGCCGGTCTGGAATGCGTTGTACCAGGTCCGCAACTTTGCCGCCAATGTGCAAGATGTGCGCGCGCGGGATGCTTCCGGCGCCGTCGCGCAAGTCCGCAACACGACGACCAGCGAGTGGACTATCACGGCGCCGCCTGGTTGTGTCGTGATCACCTACGACGTGCACCTCGATGTCCCTGGTCCCTTCGGTAGCACCCTAAGCGCGGAGCGGGGCTTTTTCAATTGGGCGATGGTGCTGATGTACGCTCCCTCCCTGCGCTCGCAGCCTGTAAGCCTGCGGCTGTTGGATGTTCCTGCCACCTGGGGCTTGCGCGATGTTCAAGTGCTGCGGGGCGCCGAACCAGGCAACGTCGGGCAGGTGGTTGGAGTGGCACCCGATTACGATGAGCTGGTAGATAGCCCGGCTATGATCGGAACGTTCCGCGAGTCGAAATTTCAACAGGACGGCGCGACCTATCACCTTGTGGTCGATGGCGATCCAGGCGACTACGACATGGCAAAGCTCGACGAGGTGTTGGCCCGGATCACCCATGCCGCTGTGGACTGGATGCAGGACCGCCCCTACCAGGAGTACACATTTCTTCTTCACCTGCCGCACGGGCCCGGCGGAGGAGGGATGGAACACTCTTACGGCACTGCCATCGAGGTTAACGCGAACCGGATGCGCGAATCCCTGCTGCCTCTGGCGAGTTTGAGCGCGCACGAGTTCTTTCACTTGTGGAATGTGAAGCGGATTCGGCCGCAGTCGCTGGAGCCGGTCGATTACCAGCACGAGAATGACACTCGCGCCCTCTGGTTCAGCGAAGGCGTGACCAGCACGGCGGGAAACCTGTTGCTGGTGCGCGCGGGGCTGATGGATGAAAACCTGTACTTGAGTCATGTGGCAGATGAAATTACGGAACTGCAACTGCGTCCTGCACACCGTTGGCAATCGGCGGAGGATTCAAGCCTCGACGCCTGGTTCGAGGGCAACGCGTACTATCGCTCACCGGAGCGGAGCATCAGCTACTACAACAAGGGTGAGATTTTGGGCATCCTGTTAGATCTGCGTCTTCGCCAGATAACGCATGGAGAAAAATCGCTGCGCGATCTGCTGCAGTGGATGAACGAACATTATGCCAGGCAGCATCGGTTCTTTCCCGACTCCCAGGGAGTGGAGGAGGCAGCGGAGGCGGTTGCGGGGAAGAGCTTTGCCGATTTCTTTCGCGACTACGTATCCGGAGTGGAAGAGATCCCCTACGATGATTTTTTTCGATTCGCGGGATTGCAGGTGGTTAGCCAGACTGTACCCGCAGCAGCGGCGGGATTCACCACCACGGCGAACCTGGGTGGTCAGCCCGAAGTTGTTCAGGTTGATCTGGACGGCGATGCGCACCGGGCCGGTATCGCGCCGGGAGACCGCGTGATTGCCATTGATGGCAAACCTGCCGACGCCTCCCTGGATGACCAACTCTCGCATATGCTGCCCGGGACGACCGTGCACCTTCGCATCGAGAATCGAAAAGGCCAACGTGATGTGAGGGTTCAACTTGGCCTGCGCCAGCAACAAACATATAAGCTTCAGGATTTACCGTCGGTCAGCCAGGAGCAGCGTGCCCATCGCACAGCATGGATCCATGGCGACGATGAGAGTAGAGGAACACCTTGATCCGCGCCCTCATTCTGCTGGCTTTCTGGGGCGTGTCAATTCTTGTTGTCGGGCCAGCACTGCTGTTGTACGCGCTCATCAGTGGCGACATCAACCCGCTTTACAACATATCGAACCGGCTCGCGATTTTTGGTGTTCGCCTGGTCGGGGTGAAAATCGAAATTCGCGGGATGGAGGACCTGGAGGCGGGGCGCAACTACATTTTCATGGCGAACCACACGTCCAACCTGGATCCGCCAGTCCTGCTCCCCAGCATTCCAGGCCGCTGTTCCGTGCTGGTGAAGAAGGAGCTTTTCCGCATTCCCATCCTCGGCGTCGGCATGAAAATGGCGTCGCTGGTGCCGGTGGACCGCAGCGATCGCGAGGCCGCTATCGAGAGCGTGAATGCGGCGACCGCCGTGTTACGCCAAGGATTACACATGCTGATCTTTCCCGGAGGGCACGCGTTCTCGTGATGGCAAACTGCTGCCATTCAAGAAGGGGCCCTTTCATCTGGCCATCGAATCGGGAGTGTTCGTCGTTCCCGTAACCATGCTGGGGACCTATGAGCTATGGCCGAAGGACCGCTTTGCCTTGCGCTCCGGAACGGTGACTGTGGTGTTTCACCAGCCAATCGATCCGCGCAGTTATGCCTGATCGGGATTCGTTGATGAAGGCGGTCGCTGAGACTATCGCCAGTGCATTGCCGGCGGAGCGGCGGTGAAGTAAGCTGTACTCCAAGCAAAACCGGCTTGGGTGGGGCACCCGGCACCAGTTATTTTTTTGGTTGGTCAAATCTGGGTACCGCCGAAGGAGAGCTATGACCCGGTGGATGAATCTTGGCGTTTCGGGCGAATGTGGTTGGCCAGACTCTCAAATCGAGGTGAGATTTGGCACCGCAAGATTTATTCTCATGCCCCAGACAAGCATAAATTCCGCCTCCATACATCTCGAAACGCACAGTAACGACAACCTAGACGAAATGACCACGGTGAACCGTTTTTTGAGCGTGGTATCTTGGGCCGACAAGCAATCCCTTCAAAACAATTATGGTTGGTCTGGGAATACAGTGCCTTGTGCTGTTCCTAAGATGAGTCTCGCGCGAAGCATTAATCGTGATTTCCTGATTCGATGGAATCCTCTCCTCGACCCAAAGCAACAACTTGCCGTAGCCCTCTACCGTGAGGCAATGTCCGTCAACAGCGTTCCATACAAGTTTCTTGGTTTTTTTAAGATTATCAACATCCGTTACAAGGATGGGCCTGCTCAAAAGGCTTGGATCAAAGCGACCCTGCCACTCCTAACGGAGAGCTACCTGAAAGGCCGACTACTGGCTCTGTCAAAGGCTCAGTCGGATGTCGCTGCATATCTATACGAATCAGGTCGCTGCGCTGTTGCACATGCATTCTCAGACCCATTGGTTGATCCGGACGATCTCACGCATCTACGTCGTTTGTCTGAAGACCTTGAGGTTGTTCGAGCCTTGGCGGAATATTTAATAAAATATGAACTAAATGTCCCTGAGTACGCTTAACCTTACCTAAGCGGGCGGATCACAGCTAGCCGAATCTGGAGCAATTCTATCGCTTAGAAGGGGGGATCAGTGGTGGTTGCGAGCAGGAGTCGATTGGGTTTGTGGAGGGTGCGATCCGAAGCCGGGAGATTGAAGGGCGGGGCACGCCGAAGAGGTTTTAACGCGGAGTATCGGTTACAACTATGCCTGGCCTCGCGCCATTAGTCTGAGGCTTGAGAGCCAACGAAGGGCGTCAGGTGAGGGTGCATCTTGGTTTCCAAGGAGTGACAAACTTTCTCTATAGAACCACCGCTGGTAATACCACTTTTCTTTTCCGCTTCCTCTTGCCAAAGCAGATGGCCTGTAAGGTCATAGAATCTTGCGGTCACCTTCAGCCAAGCAACAACAGGTCGGTCAACTGTGATGTAAAGCACCCCTTGAGCCCTAGCCTTCTCGCCTGCTGAAATCAGCTCATACATGGAAGCGGGCGTCGCTGAGGCAAGGACTCGACCTACACGGTCGTTGACCATCGGCACTCCCTCAGATTTCAAGAACAGCATGATTCCGTCGGTCACGGTATCGAATACGGACTCGGAACTGTACTGGACGTGAAAGGGAGTGCGATAGCTGAAAACAAGGATGCCGCCCGATTTGGCTGCGGCTACGTGTGGTTGCTCTGACAGCGGACCAAGGTGGCTAACCGGAGAGAGCGGCAGGGATTCGAGAGCCGCACGCACATAGTTTATAGAAACTGCAAAGTTCAGGTTTTGGCCGCCCTCCACCAGAAAAGTCATCAACCCTATGACAGCCCCGCTCCGGTTTAGCAACGGGCCGCCGCTACTTCCATGACTTGCGGGTGCAGTGGTTTGTAACACCTTCGTTCCGCTGTGCAGGCGCAACCCGCTGACGATGCCAGTCGAAACGGTCTCTTCCAAACCAATCGGAGCACCTATCAGCAGAACATCCTCGCCCAACGAAACCTTGTCTGAGTTGCCTAGCATCAACGTTGGCAAATCAACTGCTACGATCTTAATCAACGCTATGTCACGGTCCGGGTCAGTGAAAAGAATGTCCGCGCCTTTGTAGACCTCGCCGTTAAGCATTTTCACCTCGATGTCGTGCGCACCAGCGATCACATGATTGTTAGTGGCAATGACACCCTTCTCGTTGATGACGAAGCCGCTCCCCAGTGCCTTGTCGGTAAGAATCGTTACAACGCTCGGACTCGTTGCTTTGATCGTATTGACCCAATTGTTCGATTGTGCTGAGAGTGTTTGAAGGGCGCAAAGGGCAGCGACGAGAGCCCAGCAGCGGGCAGAGCGGACCATGATCGGTAACCGCATTCGCGGCCTCTCCGGTGACACGGAAGATTCTGACGTGTAAGAAACGACGACTACATGGTCAATCGGAACAAGGGTGAAGGTCAACAATAATCTTCTCTGTCAACCGCCGCCGATGCGTCAGCCGGGTGCCCCACTCATTCGCGGGTTTCGAATGAGTGGGACCGCGAGGCGGAACACGTTATCCTGAGCGGCCATTCCTGACAATTCACTTTTGCCAAGGGGCTTCTCATAGTACCTCGGTACAATCTTCTTACTTTAGCAAGAAGTAAGTAAAGTAAGATTTTTGGCAGTGTCTTACTTGTAAGAAAATCGCAATATATGCCGGACGGGTGGCCCACCCCCCCGACAAGCTCAAGAAACGCAGGGATGGGGCACCTTTGTGGCAATGGTGCACGAGTCTCCCGCCTTGCACTCCCACTCATTCGAAACCCGCGAATGAGTGGGGCATCCCGGGTGACGAACGAAGTTACTTTTTCTCGATCAGGCGCGCCGTGAGCACGGCGCCGTCGCGGTCGTCATGCAGTTTGATAGGGAAGATAAGGACGTTCCAGTTCCAATGCGGGCTCTGGGTAGGCAGATGAGATGCCCCTTGAAATCCGCGGCGGTCAATGTAGGTTTCGCGTGTGTCGGCAACGGTGCCCACGATGTCGCGCCATTCGTCTCCCATCTGCGGGAAATTGCTCGAACAGATTCTTGCCGACAAACCAGGCTCGCTTGTGTCCATTCATCGCCGCGAAATAATCATTCACATACTGCCAGGTTCCATCTCTGTCGAGGATCTCCAGGACAATGTCGTCCCCCATGGCCATCGAGATGCGTGAGTAATAAAAATCGCGCGCATCTACGACGACGGGACGGCCACGCTTCTTGGCCTCGAAGGAACGCAGCGCAGAAACCAGGTCATCCACTGAGCTGTAGCCCTTCAGCAGGTGCATGTCGGCGATGCCGCCGAACTTGCGTTCCAGGGTCGCCGACAAAATGATGATCGGGACCTGGGGACGTTTTCGGCGCAGCGTCTCGGCAACGTCGGTTCCGAATTTGCCTGCACCCAGGTGGTAATCCAGCACCGCAATATCGATACCTTGCAGTTTGGCTTCAGCCTCTTCTATGGAGCTGGAGGTCACGACCTGATAGCCCTTTTGCCGGAGTATGGCCGAGCGCAACACCAGGTTGTCTTCGCGATCGTCCAGCAGCAACACGCGGATGGGGGTAATGGCCACGGCCTGTGGACCAGGCTCCTGCGGCAGTACGGTATTGGAGATGTCGTCGCTCATCGCTTAACAGTTAGAAGCATTTCAGGGAGCGCCGGTGACCCCGCGTGCCATGAATGTCAATAAAAAGTCCGGCTGGCGCAGAGATCACGGTTTGTTCGTTCCAGCAGAAGAGCCATTTCTCTCCCTGGCCATAATTGCCCGGACCGCCTTCGCAATTTCTGGGAGTTTAGTGAATATGGCGACCGCTCGCAACCATTCTTTATGGTCGAAAGCGGGAGATCCGCTCACCACGGCCCCTGCCGGAATGTCTCCGTGGGTCCCGCTCTGGGCGGTCACGACCACGCCGTCGCCGATATTGCAGTGGCCGGCGACACCCACCTGTCCGGCAAGGACGACATTCTTGCCCACCACCGTCGACCCGGCCAATCCAACCTGCGCGCACAGAAGCGTGTGCTCGTCGACCTCGGAGCCATGCCCCACCTGCACCAGGTTGTCGATCTTAACGCCGCGCCCAACGCGGGTTTCACCAATGCTGGCTCGGTCCACACAGGAATTCGCCTGCACTTCGACGTCGCTTTCCAGCACGGCCGGGCCAGATTGGGTGATCTTTTCCCAGTGTTCGCCGTCGCGTGCAAAGCCGAAGCCGTCGCATCCGACAACAGCGCCGTTTTGCAGGATGACATTGTCGCCGAGAATACAGTTTTCCCGCACCACAGCGTGGGCATGCGCGAAGAAATGGTTCCCAATGCGCGCCCTGCGATAAATGACAACGTGCGGCAAGAGCACGGCATCGTTGCCAATCTCGACCTCCTCGTCGATCACCACGTAGGCCGCAACGTGGGCATTTTTTCCGATTCTGGCAGTAGGGGCAATCACGGCTGTCGAATGCACGCCCGCTTCATATTGCGGCGGCTGGTAAAACAGATTGATGGCCCTGGCAAACGCCAGGTAGGGATTCTTGCTCCGCAACATTCCGGCGGAGATGGCAGGGAAGTCCTCAGCAACGATCACAGCAGCGGCGGCAGTGGTTTTGGCGGCAGCCGCGTATTTGGGATTGGCGACGAAAGTAATCTGGCCGGCCCTGGCTTCTTCGATTCCCGCAACGCCTGTAATCTCGGCGTCGGGGTCTCCGTTTTCCAATATGGCGCCCAGCGCGGACGCGATTTCGGCGAGTTTCATAGTCGGCATATCTCAAGTTGCGGAGCTTTGTCGCTAACCCGCACTTCAATTGAACAGCGGTACCTGCCGCGTGTCTTCTGGACGGCGACCGCGGCGCTGCGATTTCTTGTCGCCGATGACCGCTATTATGGTCATTTCGGCCAGCGCGGAGCGGGGAACGAAAATCCGCTGTGTATTGGAACGAGTATCGGGAGGAATAATGGAAAAGCCCTCGCTCCCTTCCTGCAGCAGGTCATTGGGCATCATGCCCTCAATCATCTCGTTGTCGCGAAACCGCAGCCGGACCCACAGTCCTTCCGTGCGAGGCCGAGAAGTGAAGGTCTTGCGGGTGAGCGATTCCGAATCTCGGAATTCACGAACGAAGTAAATGCCTTTGACTTCGCGCAGCTCGATGGAGACTACATTTCCGGCCGTATTCAGTAACTCCACCTTCCCGTCAGCAATGAACACGGCACTAACGAAACCATTTACGGAGTCGCGGTCCATCTTGCGGACAATCACTTTCTTGTGGGTCGTGGACATAGGCCGACAAATCGCTCAGCCGATTGTCGCACTTTTACTCAAAATATGCCCTTGGAAGCTACCTTGTAGCCAAATCGGCAACGTTTGTGTTATTGTTCGCTGTGCGGCGATGCCACGGCAAGAAACCCCTTAAGTTGTGTCCAGAGAGTGAGTTGCAGGGCTAGGGACGATTTTTCGGCCAGTTTTTGGATACGAAGGGCTCCCAATCTCGCAGCGGGAAGCAGAACTGGTTTAGCTGGAGTTCGCCTTTAGAAACATACATTTAGATGGCAGACTACATCTATAGCATGGAGACCCGGCTCACACCGGACCAACAAAGTGGTGTGAACCTGGTGCAGGAAATTGCCCGACATGCGGGGCTGAACCTTTATCTCACTGGCGGCACCATCCGCGACTTGATCACCGGCTTTCCCATCCGGGACATCGATCTCAGTATTCAGGGCAATCCGCTCAAGCTTCAGAAGGAACTCGAAAAAGCGGGCCTCTCGGTGCAGGGGATTGATGAGGAGCTGCGAACACTTTACCTGCTGATGCCGGGCAACGTGCGGGCCGAGCTCAACATGACTCGGGCCGAGACGTATGACCAATCCGGCAAGCCTCCTACCATTGCTTCCGCCACCATCAATGACGATCTCAGGCGTCGCGACTTTACGGTCAACGCCATGGCTCTGTCGCTGAATGAGGGCTCGCGTGGATTGCTGCTCGATCCCTTCAACGGAGTCGCGGACATTGAGGCCAAGGTGCTTCGCGTCCTGCATAATTATGCGTTTTTGGAAGAGCCGGTTCGCCTCATCCGGGCGATACGTTTGAGCTCACGTTTCCACTGGCCATTGGAAGAGCGGACGCAAGCGCGATATGACGCTGCGAAAGAGAACAACTACATCGAGAATATCGGCAAGCGGGCCGTTGGCTACGAACTGGAACAGCTCGCGCACGAAGACGATCCAGTGCACATCATGCGCGCGCTGGATAAAGAAGGCTGGCTGAAGGTGCTGCATCCGCATTGGAGCATGGCCAAAGTCGATGCCAGCGAACTGGGGCAGGTGGTGAAGACGCGCCAGATGATGAACGACCTCGGGTACTCGGTGGAAGCCGGACCGATCGTGATGTACTTCCTGACCCGGCGCATGGGCGATAAGGACACTTCCGAAATCCAGCGAATGATTCCGCGACGGGATTTTGTGGATAAATGGAAGCGTCTGGAAGGCACGGCCCGCGACTTGGCGAAGAAGTTGACCAGCAAGGAGGCGGGTACACCCTCAAGAGCATGGAAGGTTCTGTCACAGGCCTCGGCGGAAAATATTCTGTTTCTGAGCCTCACGACAAAGCAACAGGCAGTCGATCAGAAGCTGAAAAACTTCTTCACCAAATGGCGGCAAGTGAAAGAGAAGCTGCCGTTCCCTGAGATGGCGGAATTGCGAATCACGGCCCAGCTTCCGGAATATTCGAAGTTGATGGAGGAAGCTTTCCTGTTGCTGCTCGACGGCAAGCTACGCTCGCATACGGAGATCATGAACTTCTTGAAGCCGTATGAACCGCCGCCCCCACCGCCTCCACCGGCGCCCAGGCGAGGCCGTGGAAAAGCAGCGGCTGCAAAAGGCGTTGCACCCACCGGCGAAGCGCCAGCTCCGGCGAAGCGGGGACGGAAGGCGAAGGGAACGGTAGCGCCTGCACCAGCAATAACGCCCGCGCCAGCCGCAGCCGCGCCGATTGCGGAGACAAAGCCTGCTCCCGAGGCCAAGAAAGTTGTAGCCGCTCCCGAGGCGAAGAAGGTGGTGGCAACAAAACCGGCCACACCCAAGAAGGCGAAGCCAGCGAAAGTCGCAAAGAAGCTGGCGAAACCGGCTGCGAAAAAGGCCGCTCCCGCGAAGAAAAAAGCTGTAGTGAAGAAGGCCGCGGCCAAGAAGCCGACGAAGAAGGCGGCGAAAAAGAAGAAGAGATAGATTTCGCCCTGAGAAAACCAAAACGCAACCTAGCTCGCGCATTTGCTGCGCTGGCCGCCATGCCGCGCGACTTTATGTCTCAAGAGCGGCAGGACCAACCGCCCCAGAATCGATCATTTTCCCAGTCCAAGCTACGTACAGCGCATACTCCCATTTGCAGCGCGGGACGGGATTGATTGCCCTCGCATCCGTCCGAGATCATTGGAATACGGCCTCAGGCGAGATACGGCTGCAGGTTCTGTTCGATGGTAGTTTCGTCGACATCTTCGCCGCGATTTAGCCGCTCGAGGATTTCGTCGACGATCTGCTTGGCCTGATTGCGCTCGCGGTGCAGCAGAAAGCCGTCGAAGACATGCTCCCCACGCATGGCCTCCTGGATCTCGGTTTCCTTGTCGTGTTCCCCGAGTTCCGTGAAGTACACCACTTTGTAGCGGCCACCGTAACTGGCTTCCCGGTAGATTTCGAACATCACCTTCTTGGTGTCGGTCATTAGGGGCATTTTAATCGTCTCCGGCTGCCGAGGCGGGTTCCCGTTCGACGGTAGCGGGTGGGAATCCCATCGGGATATTTTCCTGGGCATGCGATTTGTGCGTCAAGGACATACGCAAGGAGCGCTCGTACTCCGCAAGTTGCTGTTCCAACTGGTTCGCCGCCGCTGCCTTCTTCGTCAAGGTTTCCTGGTAACGCTTCAGGAAGTAATCAATGGTCTCAACCCGGATCTTGATCGATCCCGTCGGCTTATTCTCGTCGAGGTCCTTGAAGGAGAAATAGGGTGTACCCGAATTCTCAATGATGTCTTCGATAACGGTGTAGATAGGCGCATCGTGTCCGCATTTGAAATTGCTGATCTCCAGCGCTACCAGGTTCGGATGACGCGCGGTAAACTTTGCCGCCCAGATTTTCACATTGGTGCTGCCCGAATAGGCGTTCTTCCACACATCGCGAATATCAAGCGCGTGAGCAATAGTGCCGGCTCGGACCTCTTCGCCGAATAGCCGGTCCATCAGGTCTTCGTCCATCGGCAGCATACTCTGAGAGAACACCGGATAGCCCAACTTCTGGAACTCCTCCATGATCTCGTGATTCAGGCCGGGATCATGGTGATAGACGCGGCCCAGCATGACGATGCCCAGGCGGTTCTCACGCTCCAGTGCGTCGAGCACTTCGCGAGCGCGCTTGCGCATGCCAGCGTCGAAGTCCTCAAACGCCTTGAAGCCGGCCTCCACGGCACGTTCGTTCTCTTCTTCGGATAGCCCGAGGATCGGTGCCCATGACTGGAACATCTGCAAGGTAAACAACTTCTTGTCGTCAAAGTTCAGGATGGGGTCGAGATACGTGATCCCGTTTTCCTTGAAGACATCATTTTCCTTGATGAAAGCAGCCTTCACGGCGTTCGGCGTAGCTGTCACCGTGGGACAGGCATTGCTGCCGCTGCAATTCTTCAGCGGCTGATGCATAGTGTCGACCATGGGGAAGAAGATCGCATCCAGCGGTTTCTTCTGGTGCTTTTGGAAGATCAAGTTGTAAACGTGCGGGATGCCAATTTTCGACGGGAAGCACGGATCGATTGCGCCGCGACCCGCGCCGGCGCGGTACATATCCTGGCCGGTGAACTCTGAGTACACAAGGTTCTCCGGTTCGAGGCCTAAGCTCTCCAGATATGCGCTGAACAGCGGCGCGTAGAGGTACATGTTCAACACGCGCGGCATGCCAATGCGTAAACTGGAGCGCTTCTTCATGAGCACGATGCGCTGCTTGGCAGCCGACGTCCAGGCGCGGGTAGGAATGGGATCGGCAACCTTCTGCGGATTGCGCGAGCGCCACACCTCGCGAGCGGCGATATCAACGAAACTCGGGTTGGCGTTCTTGATGGCGTCCAGACCTGCTTTAATACCTCGCATTGCGCCGACGTCCTCGACCTGTCCCTTTTCGCAGGTGGAGATAATCAGGCGACGTTCTCCGGTTTGCAGCGGAACTTTCGACTTGAACACCGGCAACGGCGAAGGGGTCTCAACCTCGCCCACGGTCACATCGATGAACGTACGCAGGCAGTTGTTCTTGCAGAAGTAGCAACGTGTGTCTTCGTTGCGAGTAGTGCGATATCCGATGTTCTGCACAGCATCGAGACCGATGAAGGTGGTGCGATGCCCGTTCTTGTAGAGACGCACGGCCTCCACGCCAGCGCCAATCGCGCCCGACTCGCCGCAATGCTCGTGTACGATGACTTCGGCTTCGTGATCAACCCCGTGAAAGTGGGAGCGGATAAAATCGACTTCAGACTTTACCGCAGCTAGGTTCTTCTGCGTTCCTCCTTGCAAGATAAAACGCGATCCCAACTTCGCGAGGTTCGGAATTCCGGCTACGTAAAGGAAGATGTTCTTCGGCAGGACGTTCGCCAGTCCAGCGAGAATTTCTTCGCCACGCCAACCCTGCCGCTGAAAATTCACGATGTCGGACTGCATGAACACCGCGCAGCCGTAGCCGAAGATCGGCATGGTATTGGCCGAAAAAGCGATATCCGCGTAGTCCTCCACTTTGTACCCGAGCGACTCGGCGGTGCCTTGCAGGAAATAGCCGTTTCCGGCCGAACACTGGGTGTTGAGTTTGAAGTCTTTGACGCGGCCGTCTTTCAACACGATCAGCTTGATGTCCTGGCCGCCCACATCCACGATGACGTGGGGGTTCTTGTAGAACTTCATGGCCGATTCGGTGTGCGCCACGGTCTCCACCAACGCGACGTCGGCTTTGAGTACGTCTTTCAGCACGTCCTTGGCGTAGCCGGTGGTACCCACGCCGAGAACTTCCATGGTGGCCCCTTGCGATTCCACTTGCTGGCGCAGCGCGACGAACATGTCGATGGTGTCCTGGATGGGATTTCCGCCCGACAGTTGGTAGGCCTTGCAAAGCACATCGCCCGCTTCCGACAGCAGCACAGCTTTGGTCGATGTCGAACCGCCATCAAGGCCGATGAAACCGCGCACCTTTTCGCCGACAGCGAACTTGGCGCCGATAAATTTCGGAATCGTGTACTTCTGCTTGAATCTCGCAAGCTCTTCCTCAGAGGCACTCAGACCAGCGGCACCCGACTTCGCCTTCTCCGCCTGGCGGCCGACAGAGATGTAGTCCTCGAGGCACTCCGTGCCCATGTAGATGCCGACCTCGGCCTCTTCGTCTTTGCCAAATTCAACCGCGCCCAGCGCGGCAAAATACTGCGCATTCTCAGGGACCTTGATCAGATCTTCCGGCCTTGCGCCCTCCGGAAGCTGGACCTTGCGTTCTTCCCAAGTGCGGGGAATGTTCTGCTGCCATGCTTCCTTCATACCGCGGATGAAACTGTTTGGCCCGCCCAGAAGAAGCACGTGCGGACGAAGCGTATGCCCGCGCGTAAGCACGGTCAGGTTCTGCAGAACAATGGCATCGAATAGGGACGCCATCAACTGATCGGGAGGGATACCCTGCTTTTGCAGGCCGTTGATATCGGTTTCAGCAAACACGCCGCACTTGCCCGCGACCGGATGCAGCTTGATGCCGGTGTATCCCTGGTCGCAGAGGTCTGCGGCTGGAATCTTGAGCTTGGCGTTGATCTTGTCAATGACAGCGCCGGTCCCTCCCGCGCACTTGTCGTTCATCGAAGGAATCTTCTTCTTGCGGCCGGTGTTTTCGTCCTCCTTGAAGACGATGATTTTGGCATCCTGCCCGCCCAGTTCAATGACGGAATTCACCTCGGGGTGCATCTTTTCGACCGCGAGGGAGACCGCGGTGACTTCCTGCACGAACTTGGCGCCCACCAGATTGGCAAGCGCACCTCCACCCGAGCCGGTGATGAAGATGCGGCAGTTGTGCGGAGCAATGCCGACCTCCTCCTCCATGCGCTTGAGAAATTCCAGCAGCTTTTCGGGCTGTTTGGTCTCGTGCCGTTGGTAGTCTTGCCAGATGATTTCATCGGCTTCAGCGTTGACAATGACTGCCTTCACCGTCGTCGAGCCGACATCCATGCCGACGGTATAGACCGCCTTGAAGCCGGACTGCACGCTTACTTCGCGCGAACGGGCCAGAACGCGCGCGGGTAGCGAGTCTTCAACGGGCGCTGAGCTCAGAAGGACGTCAAGTTGAACGTCAACCTTCTGCTCGCCAGTGCCGCAGGAGCCGTGTTGGTGAGAATGCGAGCCCAATAGCCCTCCCAAAAAATGAACCGGTTATGAAAAATCAATCGCCAAAATTTCCTTCGACCCTGCTAAACCCATGCTTGGCCTGCTTGAACAGCCAACTGATAACGCGCTGATCGTTGTAGCAAAACGCCAGAATGTGGTTCAGCGTAGAGAAGCAGCTCTTCTGGCACTCTTTTTTCATTTCCTTCAACTGCTTGCTTTCGAACTTGTGGTTCTCGATGGTTCCCCAGTCGTATCCAGCGGAGTACATGGGGAAGCAAGGCGCCAGGGTGCCGTCCACGCGAACGATCAGCGAATTGTGGCCCGCGCGGCAGTTCCAGTCTTCCAATTCGCCCTGGATGAACTGTTTCATCTGGGTCAGGCGTTCCACCGAATTCACCATGTGATAACCGGATTTCTGCTTCTCCACCAACCAGTCGACGAGTTCACACACCATGGGATGGTCTTCCTCCCGGATGAAGGTCGGATTGGAATACAGGTGCTTGAAGTGCGGCTGCTCAGTCATCGGTGACTCGCAGATGTGGTAATCCGTGGCAATGCCGCTGTCGTGCGCCAGTTCGGTCAGTTGGCGCACATCGTCCATGTTGTTATGACAGATGTTGATGTTGAGAAAGACGCTGTAGCCGTACTTATACTGCTTTTTGACCAGGTAATCGAAGAACGAGCGGATGGGTACCATAGCCTTCGGCAGTCCTGGCTTAATGTCCCAGGCATCCACCGCGATGTTGAAGGTGGCCACGCCAGCGTCGGCCAACTTGTCAATTACCTCCGGGCGCAGCAGTCGGCCATTGGTCGGCAGATAGATCCAGAAGTCTCTTTTGGCGGCGTAGTAGACGATCTTGTGGGCGAAGTCGGGACGCAGAAGCGGCTCACCGCCCATCAGGGCCAGCACACGGCATCCGGTGTCGTGCAGCCAGTCGATGGAGCGCTTGGCCACGTCCTCGGTCATGCCGCGCACGCTGTTGTCGAACGCCCAGCAGTAGTGACAGTCAAGGTTGCACTTCCACTCATTGAACAGATACGCAATGATGGGATGAAACTCGCCCGGCATGATTCGCGAACGGAAGAATGGGAAGGCCCATCCCCTCGCCGCCCGGTAAATGTACTTTGCCTTGTGCTTGCGCCGGCCATTCTTGGGGAAGAAATCCTCGTCCGCCGCCGACATTAGCTCGGGATACTGCGGGAACACAGGCGTCGGCAGTTTCTGCTCTTTGCCATCCGGAGGTGGCGGCAGCAGCCGCGGCTGCTCGGGCGGCTTCATGAGCAGATCATGCAACTGAACATCAAGGCGAAACGTCGGGGCAGCTTGCGTACCTTCTGGTACCTGCGCTTCCGGCATGTAGGGGTGACCTTCCTTCCTTTTACCGTTCAACCTCAGAGAATTAACGCTCTGCTAATCGCCGTACGCGGCGGCAACCGTCAGTTTCTGCGGCGGAGCCACCGGCACGCGCGCCAGACGTTTCTTGCCGTTCATCAGATCGTTGACGTGCAGCACGAAATTGGCTGCCACGCCGGCGTACCCGTGAACGTGCGGTACCGGATAAAACAGGTTACGCAGCTCCGGATGTTTGGCCACGTAGTCCTTAATGTCCTCCAGCCGTTTGCCGGTGGACTTCAGCGCCTGGTCGAACTCCATGCGCGCTTTCACCTTGGCCTCACCGAGCGCCATCTGCACACGGCTGTGGGCGTTGATCTCTCCCTCGCCCGAAGTTTCGATGGGCAGGAAAATCATCTCCTTGAAATGGTTGGCTACAGCCGACTGCACGCCGTCCGACTGCGACGACGGCATGCAACCAAACGGCTTCAGCGCCAATACCATGTGGCACAGACGGTTCTTGGTGTACCACACGTTCTTGCCGACCTCGAGATGGCCTTCGCCGCCGCGGGCGAACTCGTTGTAGAACGGGTTGGCCATCGCGGCCATTTCCTTCTGGTCCACCAGATGGTGCGCGATGTCGCCCAGTCCCTCGACCACGCGATGGTATTGGCGTGCATAAACCCGCTCGCCGATACCAAACAACCACTGTTTCTGGCGGAACTTCAACTCGTTGACCGCCCTCTTATGCAGCTCGTACCACTGCACTTTCTTGTAAGGAGCATCGAGCGAACGGCGGGCGGCGGCGCGCGCCTTGGCCTGATACAACATGTACATCACCCACGTGCCGATGGGCTCGACCAGCACCTGGGCGCCTTCACGCTCCAGGAAATCGAACATGTGGAAGTTGCCGTCGCCCTCGGTGATCTGTGCCCAGAACTCGCCGATGATCTTGACCACCGGCTTCACGCGCAGGCGGTCCACCTCAATCGTGGCGAGTTGTTCGCGCACCGCCGCCAGCGCGTCTTTGTAAGGGTTCCCGTAAAGCTGCTCCCGGACCTTGCCCAGAGAGTTGACCCAGATTTCCCACTTCTTGCCCTTGTTGGCGCGTACCTTCTTGGCCATCCACTCCGGCAGGTCTTCGTGGTCCTCGAACGGCTTGCGCTCGCGCAGCAGCGTGCATAGCGCATCGATGGACGACTGAAAGACTTCATCCGTCTTGCCTTTCTCGGCCTCGTAGGGACGGATGCGGTAGATCATCTCATTCATGATGTCGCCGAGATTGAGGGCGTTGAACATCCCCATGCCGAAGTCCACGGTGAACTTCAGCCCAGCCTCGCCGGAGGCTGCCTTCACGCCGTCATTCTGCTGAAAGAGGAGTACCCGGAAGCCATCGAAGCCGGCGTTTTGCAAAGCGAGGCGATACTCTGACTCGTACATGCCGAAGCGGCACGGCCCACACGAGCCGGCGGTGAAAAAGACATGATTGTTAATGATCTCGTCTTTCGTCATCCCGCGCGCTTCCAGGCCCTGGAGGTACTGCACCAGGTTGCCAACCGTGAAGTAGGTCGGATTGCACTGTCCGTTGTTGCCGTACTCCTTGCCCAGTTGAAAGGCAGAGACGTTCGGCACAGGCAAGATGTCACAGCGATATCCGCAGCCTTCAAACACCGCCTGGATAACGCGTTCGTGCTTCCAGGTGAGGCCACCGAAGAGAATGGTCACCTTGCCGCGCTCTTCGGCGGTGAAGGGCTTCTCCACGGGACGGCGAAAGTGGCGGACGGGTCCACTATCGAGGCCCATCATGCTGGCCAGCCGGGCGCGTTCCTGCGCCAGTTTCCGTTGAATCTCTTCTTCGGATTGAGTGCGCGTCAATTCATCTAAAGGGAAATCAATGCGAGTCACAGGCATGGCAACCTTCCTCTGTTGTGAACGGAAATGACTATTGGCTGCCTACTGTTGATTGTATGCTTCTGAGCGGGCGGCCAAGATGACACAAAAGGGGCATGAGGGTTGCAGAGATGGCCGAAGCGGGTGAAAACTCTCACGGCAAAAAATTATCTATGCAAGATCGGACTGCTGATTAAACACCGATGAGCGACAACAAGACTTACCCTGTCGCTCTCCCCAATGGGCAATTAAGATAAAGCAATCGACTGAAGAGATTCAAGCCGTAGCAGAAAATTATTTGGAAATAAATTTGCTAAGGGTGCAGTAATTTCCCCTTAGTCGTGTACCAGACATACGCGAGTGGCTTAGGGTTGGGCACCCGCCAGGCAGCTACCAGATCCCTTTGTCGCTGCCCGTAATTCGAAATGCCACCGCGGCAGCGGAGGCGAGGTAAGGAAGCAGCGATAGACGGAACGTCGCCGCTACGTCTCCGCGTAGAGCGACATGGGTGACTTGACGGGTGTAGAGATCGGCGCCATTCGGCAGGATGGGAATACGCAGGAACTTGCCGCGAATGAAAATCACCTCTCCGCCGAAGCGGGCAGCCGAAATCACTTCGCGGGGAAGCTCGGGGGCCGAGCCACGATACTCGCGAACGTAGTCACAGACGATCTTCAGATAAGTTGCCACGCCAGGCCAAATCCCTCCCAGATTTGCCGCCCGTTGCAGTTCGTTGAAATCCAACTGCCCCGATTCCAGAAGTGTCACCGTGTTTGCGATGTCGCAGACGCGGAAATAAAAATGGCGATACATACGCTGCAGGGTGGCAACGATGAGACTCTCTTCCGGAGCAGGCACGAGGAACGGAAGATCCAGCAAGGTCTTCGGAACCCGGCGCGCCACAAATCGCTTCGCCATCGCCGTGTGCTCGCCGGTTTGCCCCAACCGCTTGGCGTGGACTTCTACCGATTCCGGCAATCCAGGAATGGCAAAATTCCACTTATTGGCCAGGCGGTCGCCCCAACTGCGCGGCTCGATGTGCGCGCCCATCCTGTTCAACATTACGTGTATCACTCGGCGTTCGTCAGCCGTGGTGTAAAGGTCGAGGTCGTTGCCAAGATCGGGCCAGTGGTCAAGCGACTTCATGACTGTCGTCGGACAGCCACCATTTTCCAATTCGCTACAGATGTAATGCAAGAAAGTCAGCGCGTTCTGAATGCGTTCGATTTCTTTCGCAACCACGCTCTTGGCCCAATCCGCCAAGGCCGTATCAGCGCCCGCCTGCTGCGCGACGACGCTAAAGGCGCGAATGACTACATGGTTGGCGTTAGCCAGCGCGACCAGACGGTCGCGTTGTACATCGCTGAGAGCGCCGACAAAGCGGACCGCTTCCTGAGCCATTTGCGGGGCGAGTGTCAACTGCGAGAGGGTACGAATCTCCGCTGAAGCGATCTTCTCTGAATCGGGCATTTCGTTGTGAGGTCCTCGGCCAGTGATGAGTTCGCCCCGACGAACGGGCGTTGTTGATTCTGTTACTTGGATGTGAACTGTGACGCCAGAGTTGGTCAGCACCGTTCAAAACGTGGTTTTAGGCGGACGTGAGTGAGGAGGCAGGGCTTTGGGGTGGTTGCCCACTATAATCGTCAGTTACTCGAATCCTGAGCGATCACCGGTGTCTCGGCGGCTTTGCCCCGCGACCACTGAAGCGAGGTTGGCTTGGCCTATTACGACCTGAGAGATTGGATCTCCGCGCTGGACAAAGCGGGGGAGTTAAAGCGCATTAAAGCGGAGGCTGACCCCGTCCTTGAGATCGCTGAGATCACCGATCGAGTCTCCAAATGGGGACCCCGTGGCAAGCACGGTCCCGGCGGACCGGCATTGCTTTTCGAAAACGTCAAGGGTTATCGCGGAGCCAAGCTGCTGATTAATCAGTTCGGCTCCGAGCGCCGCATGAGGCTGGCGCTGGACGTGGATTCGCTCGACGAGATCGCCGAACGGATCAAGTACTTCATGGACGTGAAGTCGCCGCAAGGGCTGCTGGACAAAATCAAAATGCTGCCCATGCTGGCGGAGATGGGGAAATTTTTCCCCAAAGAAGTCTCCAGCGGTCCCTGCAAGGAAGTCATCAAGCGCGACAATTTCTCGCTGTTGGATTTTCCCATCCTGCAATGCTGGCCGCAGGACGGAGGGCGCTTCATCACCTTGCCCTCGGTGATTACCAAAGATCCCACGACGGGCAAGCGCAATGCCGGCACTTATCGCATGCAGGTGTATGACGAGCGCAGTGCGGGCATGCATTGGCAGCGTCAGAAGCAGGGAGCGGAACACTACCGCCAACAGATGCGCCGGGCAGCGGCGGCCGGCGAGGCACATCCCGCCACCGCAGCTTTAGACATGATGGCGCGCTCCGGGGGAGGCTCGCGGGTGGCGGAAGGGAAGCAGGTTGCAGGGAAGATGGAGGTGGCCGTCGCCATCGGCACCGATCCGGCGATGATGTTTTCTTCTATCGTTCCTGCGCCCCCGGATATTGAGGAGTACATGATTGCCGGATTTTTGCGGCAGAAGCCGGTTGAGCTAGTGAAGTGCGAGACCGTGGACCTGGAGGTGCCGGCCAGCTCGGAGATCGTGCTCGAAGGCCATGTGCTGCTGGACGAGTTGCGCATGGAGGGGCCGTTCGGTGACCACACCGGCTTCTACACCCCGGAAGATCTCTATCCGGTGTTCCACGTTACGTGCGTTACGCATCGCAAGAACCCGATCTACTCGACCACCATCGTTGGCAAGCCTCCCATGGAGGACGCATGGATGGGCAAAGCCGTGGAACGAATTTTCCTGCCGCTGATGCGCGTCACCATTCCTGAGATTGTGGACGTGAACCTGCCGATCGAAGGCATTTTTCACAACCTGATGATTGTCTCCATCAAGAAGTCCTATCCCGGTCAGGCGCGCAAGGTGATGAACGGAATATGGTCGCTGGGGCAGGCAATGTCAACGAAATGCATTCTGGTGGTGGACGAAGATGTGAACGTGCAGGACATCGGAGACGTGACTCTGAAAGTGCTGAACAACATCGACCCCGAACGCGATATCCAGTTCACACTCGGCCCGGTGGATTCGCTGGATCATGCGTCGCGCTTGCCCGACTTCGGCTCCAAGATGGGCGTTGACGCGACCCGCAAGTGGCCGAGCGAAGGCTTCACCCGTCCTTGGCCGGACGAGATCAGGATGGACGAGAAGACCAAGGAGCAGGTGACCAAGCGGTGGCAGGAGTTTGGGCTGGAGTGAGGTAGCAACTAGCAGCTAGCAACTAGCAATTAGCAACGACGAAATGCGCGCAACGAGAAAGGTTCCGGCCACACAGAAGGAATCAACCGGAGTTGCCGCCGGTCGTTCATCTGTGGCACAGTTTTACTGTTATGCTCATCCGCCCCAACAGCACCGAATACGCTGAGTTCTACAAAAACTACATTGCCCGCGTTCCCGAGGGCCCAGTCCTCGATTTCCTCGGCAAACAGCTTGGAGATTACCGTCAACTTTTGGTGGGGGTCTCTGATGAAAGCGCAAGCGCGGTACCTGCGCCGGGGAAGTGGAGCATTAAGCAGGTGCTCGGCCACATATGCGATGCCGAGCGGGTGATGGCCTACCGCGCACTGCGCTTTGCGCGCGGCGATGCGAAGGAGTTGCAAGGTTTCGAGCAGGACGATTACGTCCGCGAAGCGCACTCGAACTCGCGCAGTACGGAGGACCTGCTGGCCGAATTCGAGAGCGTACGCAGAGCCTCTATTGCTTTGTTCGGCTCGTTGCCCCCTGGGGCCGAGGGGCGCTCTGGAGTTGCCAATGGAAATGAAGTTACGGTTCGTGCGCTCGCCTATATTGCGGCTGGCCATGCGGAACACCACCTTGAGCAGCTAAAAACTCGGTCCCCCCAGGGGGCTGCAACAGGGCGTTAGCGCTCCCGATCTCGAAGCGCAACAGAGTCGCCGGATTGTTATACTGAAAGAGCAAATGGGAATCGTTAAGAACATAGGCGCGATCGCCAAAGGCATGAGCGTTACCTTCATGGAAATGTTCAAGCCGACCATCGTGGAGAACTATCCTGACGGTCCCGGTCCTACCCGGGGCGCGATGTTCCAGGAACGTTTTCGCGGGATGCACGTGCTGCAGCGCGACGAGAACGGGCTGGAGAAGTGCGTGGCCTGCTTCCTATGCGCGGCAGCCTGCCCTTCAAACTGCATTTACATTGAAGCTGCCGAGAACACGGCCGAGAAACGCGTCAGCGGCGCCGAGCGCTACGCCAAGGTTTACAACATCGATTACAACCGCTGTATTTTTTGTGGCTACTGCGTAGAAGCCTGCCCCACGGACGCGATCACGCACGGCCATGGCTTCGAACTGGCGACTTACAATGCCAGCAGCCTGGTTTACCGCAAAGAACAGTTGCTGGCCGGAACGCCGGCCCACGAAGGCGCTAACGCTATCTTCAGCCAGTACGAGACTGCCAGACTGGTTCCGAACAAGTAACCCGACCCGCAGGCGTATCCAGCACGCATATCGCTGGGTCTGGAATCCTTATCCCTGCGATTCGGAGGGCTTGAGTTGCTCAAGGATTCCGTGCACCGGAATTCGGATCCACTCCGGCCGATGCTCCAACTCATACTCAATCTCAGTCAAAGCACGCTCTATCATGTAGGCGCCAAGGAGAATTCTGACCTCCTCAGCAGTCTGCGGGAGGAAGTTACCACTCGCTCCAACCCTCAAGTAGTTCTGGATGAAAATGGCGCTAACCCATTGATACCAAGTTCTTGCCCACTTCTCCAATTGGGGGTGCGATTCCCGGCTGGGGACGATGCCGGGCACGTCGCCAAACAGAGCGGCGTGGGAAGCATAGTGGAATGAGCGCAGCATGGTAGCCACATCCCGCACCGCCGAACGCTTAATGCGGCGCTCGCTCAATGGCCGGTATGGATCGCCCTCGAAATTCGTGATCACCCAGTCACTGCCTGAATACAGCACGTTGGTCAACTGATAGTCGCCATGTTGGCGAATGCGGTTACCGGAGAGGCGTTTGTCGCGCAGCAACAATAGACGATCGCGGATCTCGCCTTCACGGTTGAGTACCTCTGAAATGTCAGCCCGCGCATTTGCGGAGAGTCCCTGGATACGGCCCCGTAAGGTTTCGAAAGAACGGTTCAGTTGACCTATGATCCCGTGGTAAATGCCTTGCCGGTAAAAGGTAGTAAATGGCTCAGGAGCAAAATCGGTAATGTCGGAACGGCTGCTGAGGGCAAGATGCATCTCCGCGGTTCGCTGCGCCAGTAGCCGGATGCTGTCAACGTGGTTGCCAACCAGTTCGGCCATAAGCGGGGGCAAGGGGTCGTCCGTCGGCGCCCAAAGATCGGGCGATTTCAGATCGCGAAGTCGGGAATCCTCTTGCGGAATAGCCAAGGCGTGTTCGAAGAACAACCCCAGATGGTCAAGGGTGTACGTCCAACCGTTGGTGGCGTGTGGGACAAAGCTGCTGAGCGTGCCGATACAGATCTGGGGAAGAAGTCCCGCCGAGTCGCGGCGGTAGTCCAGCGAACCCAAGGCGCGGGGGATTGCCGTGAAACCGGTTTGTTCGCAGAGGAATTCCGGCACTTCCCGTCCCGGGTTGATGCCCTCTTCCAGATTGCGATACAGCTTCAAGACGAAATCTTCACCGTAGTTAATCACCGTGAAACACTGGTCGGTCCGTTGCGGCGAGGGTTCCAGGTTGGAGCGGGCCGAAGTCCACGCCTTGCGAAACTCGCGGGTATGAGCGCCGACCAGTTCCCCGAATTCACCGCGAATTTTGCGGCGGCGAACAATGGCACGTAACAGTGAGTCGCTGAAGTCGCGGTCGAAAGTAGATGCGTACAGCAGTGCCGTGGTTTCCGGTCCGGGGCCGTCTAACCGGGCCAACACCACCTCCGGACGTTCGCGCAGTATCGCCTCTGACTTGTCGCCGGTCGCGACGGAGATAGGTACGAGGTAAACTTCCGGATCGCCGTCCCCATATTCGACATTCAGGAACAGCAGATGGGCAGAAGTTTCGGGCAGCGCCAGCACGTTCTGCAATGCAACGCGCGTGATATAGCGCCGCTTGCCCAAAAACCACGGACGGCTGCGCAGCATGCTGGGGATAAAGTGCTGCAGTTTCTGCAGAGTATCTTCTGAAAAGACATCCTCCGCCAGCCCAACCGCTACCACGGGCAGCTCCTGGGGCGCGCCACTTACATTGAGTGATTCCTGCGTCGTTTCCCGCGGCTGCAGGTTGAACCAGTAAAAAGCATGCGGTCCGAGCGACAGTAGGTAAAAGTGCTCGGTAATGCTGGGGAACTTGGTGCGACCGAACACTTCCACCGGTACCGAGCCCTGCAAGCTGGTGAGATCAAGTTCAACGCACTGGGTAAAGCGGGAAAGGTTAGCGACCACTAGGACCTTTTCGTCCCCGAACTGGCGGATGAAGGCCAGCACCTTGCGGTTACTGGGATAGAGAAACTCCAGGTTGCCGCTACCAAAGGCGCGAAACTGCTTGCGTTGCTGGATGAGACGCTTCGTCCACCACAGCAACGAATGAGGATTGTTCTGCTGTGCCTCAACATTGACGGTCTCGTAGTGATACTCGGGATCGATATTGACCGGCAGGTACAGGCGTTGGGGATTGGTGCGCGAGAAACCGGCATTGCGGTCCGAACTCCACTGCATGGGGGTCCGCACTCCATTACGGTCACCCAGGAAGACGTTGTCGCCCATGCCGATTTCGTCGCCGTAGTAAATGACCGGCGTGCCCGGCAGCGAAAACAGCAAGGCATTCATCAGTTCGATTCTGCGGCGATCGTTTTCCAGCAGTGGCGCCAGGCGCCGGCGAATGCCGAGATTGATCCGCATCTCCCGATCGCGGGCGTAGGTGCGATTCATGTAATCGCGTTCTTCGTCGGTCACCATCTCCAGCGTCAGCTCGTCATGGTTGCGTAAGAACAGGGCCCACTGGCAGGTTTCGGGAATGGGCGGCGTCAACTTCAGAATGTCGGTAACGGGATAACGATCTTCCATGCGCAGCGACATGAACAACCGCGGCATCACCGGAAAGTGAAAGGCCATGTGACATTCGTCGCCATTTCCGAAGTAGGCCACGGCGTCTTCCGGCCATTGGTTGGCCTCCGCCAGCAGCATGCGGTCATGGTATTTCTCGTCAACATGCTTGCGCAGCTCGCGCAGCGCCTGATGAGTCTCGGGCAGGTTTTCGCAATTGGTGCCTTCACGTTCCAACAGGTAAGGGACGGCGTCGAGCCGCAAGCCATCCACGCCAAGATCAAGCCAGAAATCCATGGCAGCGAACATGGCGTCGCGAACCTCGGGGTTGTCCCAGTTCAGGTCGGGCTGATGCGAGTAGAAGCGGTGCCAGTAGTATGCCTTGGCAACCGGGTCCCAGGACCAGTTCGAACTCTCGAAGTCTTTGAAGATTATGCGAGCGTCACGATATTGGTCAGGAGTGTCACTCCACACGTAGTAGTTGCGCCAACGACTGCCGGGCAATGCCCGGCGGGAGCGCTGAAACCACGCATGCTGGTCGGACGTGTGATTCAGGACCAGCTCGGTAATCACGCGCAGGCCGCGGCGATGCGCCTCGCGGAGAAAGCGTTGAAAGTCCCTCAACGTCCCATACGCGGGATGGACATCGGTGTAGTTGGCGATGTCGTATCCATCATCCCGCAACGGCGAGGGATTAAAGGGCAGGAGCCAAATAGCAGTTACCCCGAGGTCTTCGAGGTAATCAAGTTTTTGTGCCATACCCTGGAAGTCGCCGATGCCATCGGAGTTGCTGTCGTAGAAAGCACGTACGTGCACTTCGTAGATGATCGCGTTCTTGTACCACGTTGCACTAGAGGGCGAAGTCATGTTGTTCGATCATACCCGTGGTACGCAAAACGTCCGATTAACTTCCATTAGACGAGGATTCTTTGACCGAGGATAGCCCCTCGACAGTTCGATGCAGGTGCGGCCCTGAACGTTGATATTGAAGATACAGTCGGGACATCGTTTCGTCTGAACGGCCGGCACGGCGGTATTATCGGATGCATGCCCAACCGATCCAAATATACCGAGCCGCGATGGCCAGTGCTTCTCGCGCTGGCAGCCGTCGTAGCGATGCATTTCTCCCTGCCCCAGATACTCAACGTGGGGCCCAATTGGTTGTTGGTTGCGGTCTTCGCGGTGCTCGCCGCGCTGACCTCGATTTCTCATTCCAGAGGCGCAGAGAGCATCACCTACGTCGTCGGTCTCATTCTGATCAGCTCGGTCACTTTGGCCGTGATCGCATCTCTTGTCCTATTGGTACGCTTTCTACCGACCCATAAGGAGTCTCCGGTTCATCTGCTGCAGTCGGCCGCCTCGCTTTGGATCAGCAATGTGCTGGTGTTCGCCGCCTGGTATTGGAAGTTAGACGCCGGCGGTCCGGGCCAACGGGAAAAGGCAAAAAATCATGAACAAGGTGCATTCCTCTTTCCCCAGATGGGTCTTCACGAACTGTCACCGACGAAGCCCATCCACTGGCATCCTAGCTTCGTCGACTATCTTTTTCTCTCCTTCAATACCAGCACGGCTTTGTCCCCGACTGACACGCAAATTCTCTCCCGTTGGGCGAAGGGCTTGATGATGCTGCAATCAGTCATTTCTTTGACCATCATTGTGTTGTTGGCGGCCAGAGCCGTGAACATTCTCTGACGCCGACGAAATCCTTGCGCGGTTTCAGCTCCACGCAACGCTCAATAATGGAACCGGTATTTCACCTGTATCGACAGCATCGCAGGATCGGCCCAGTGTGATCCGCCGAAGGTATTGCTATTGTCCAGTTGGTAGCGGTTGTTTGTGATGTTAGTGCCGATGAGGCGGACAGTAAAGTTTTCGCCGAAAGTTTTACCCAACGCGAGATCGACGGTGTAATTGCTCGGCAAGTGATCAGGACCGTCACCGTTCAGGAATCCCGATCCATAGTTGAAGGTCAAAGCGGCGAAGCTGCGCCAGGGCAGATCCCCCTCCATTCCGGCGGAAAGCGTGTTGCGCTGGTCGTGGTCCAGATAAAACCCTCCAACAGGCGGAGGAGAAAAATCTGTGAGCCCGCCGGTTACCGCTCCAAACCCCTCGGCTTGCTGGTTCGAGTACACCAGATGGGCGTGATAGTGGCTGAGAATCAGAGGCGAGCGGACCGTGGCTTCGAAGCCCTTGATGCGAGCCGCTTGGATGGTCAGCGGAAAGAAGATGTTCGAATCGCCAATGACGTCGTGATCAAAGTAATTCCGCACTCCCGTGTGAAAATAGGTGAGCGTCGATGCCCAGCCGTGCAAGGGAATGGTAACGCCGTATTCCTGTTGAATGTCGCGCTCGCCCTGCAACGGGAGAAACGACACCCCCTGGCTGGCCGCGAATTGAAGCAGCGGTCCCGACACGGTGTCGAGCGGTGGGGGCTGGTAGAAATAGGAATAAGCGGCCCGCAGCACCCAATTGAGCTTAGGGATGCGAATGGCGACTCCCGCGCGCGGGTCGGCTGCGTTTTCGTTGATGTTGCCGTCAAAGTGCGTGAGCCGAATCCCTCCGGTCAAGGTTAGCCATGAGGTCGCCTTGAACTGGTCTTCGAGAAACACCGCTTCCAGGTTTCCCCCCGGCGACACGCGCTGGCTGAAGCCTTGTCCCGAACCGTCGTTCGCGATCACCGAAAACAATGTGTTGTCCTGCTGCGCAAAGGCATAGATTCCGGCGCGGGCGTTGTTCCGGGCGTTGATGGCCGAAATTGTTACCTGGCCTCCTTCATAGTTGGAGGCACGGTTATCGGTGGCGATTGGCACGTCGGCAGCCCCTCCCTCGTACGCGGCGCGATTGAAGTGATAAAACGGCGATGCAATCAGCATGAGACCAGGCGAATAGGTGTGTACCCAGGTGGCAGTACCGAAGATGTCCTGCTCCCGTTCGCGGTCGTTGATGCCTGCCGCCTGCATAACAGGGTCGTTAGGCACCTGGTAATAGTCGAGGCGAAGGCCCGCATCGAAACGGAATTGATCTTTGGAGTTGGGATTATAGATGAGGGAAGTGAAGGCACCGCCGCCTGCCCCATGATTGTGCAGGTTGACGCTGGTCGGCGGCTCCAGACCCCAGTTCGTATTATTGCCGCTGAGACTGGCGTAGTAAGCAAACTTCGCGGTGTGGTCACCGAAGCTCAGCCAGTCGTCAGTTTGGTTGTAATTGCCGTAGCTGGCAATCAGCTCCCCTTCCCGGTTGCGTTCGAAACCGTTGTTCGGGGCTACGTTAAAAACACCGTAGGTGCGGTCGCCGTACTCGGCCGCATAGCTGCCGGTCTCGGCCTGGAGGTAGGAGACATCCTTGGGGTTGAACTGCGGCCCGACGTTGGAGGCGATATTGGTGTTCGGAACCGGTACGCCGTCGATTGCCCACGTGATCTGATGTCCGCCGCGGACGTGGAGTTGATCGTGCACCATGTACGATCCGGGAACAAATTCAGTGATGATCTTGAGGCTGGTGCTCGAATCTACTCCCGCGTAGCGCGAGATCTGCTTCTGATCGATGACGATGTCTCTGCGCGGCGACTCCGGATCCAGGTCTTCGGGCGCCGCGCTGACTGTGACCTTCTCTTGCGCCATGGCGATCGCCAACTGGTAATGCAAGATTGGCGCACTGCCGGATACGACGAGCAGGGCCTGCTCCTGAGGAGCAAATCCAGGAGCTTCGACGGTGACGGTGTACTGGCCGAGCGGGACCGCGTCGAAGTGGAACTCTCCATCGGCGCCGGTTTCCGCAGTCAATGAAAAATCCGAGTTGCTGGCTCGAAGCGTGGCGTGTGCTGCGGTGAGGGGGTGGTGCTGCGGATCGTGGACCACCCCGCGCACATTGCCGAACACCGTAGCAGCCGCTGGCGAGGCCGCCATTGCCAGCAACGCGCTGCAGAGCAAAACCACCGCGGCCGTGTTCGCGATCCGGACATTGTGCTGCAAATCGGTTCTCTCCATAGTCGCTGTCGAGCACCAGAGAGCGTGGGTTCACTATTCGCGCGTGACGTGACTATTCCAGTCGCGAATGCTACGCGGATATGCGAGAAAGCACCGGCTCAGCTGCATCGTGAGCAGCTGCTCTGGCTTGTGTATAAACTTCGGGAGGAGAGGACTACGAAAGGGGAGGGCCGCGTTTCTGGGCGTTCCCCGCAGCGCGCGAGGAGAGGTCCGGTGACACCAGCGCGCTAGAATTCTCGCTTGCCAGATCGACGCGCAACGCGGTAGTTACGGTGCTGAGAAGTGTTGAGTGCGAAGTCAGAGCGGTGAAACGGCGATACGGACAACTGGATGTCACGGCCCGGAAGCCATCACCTTGGGGAGGCATCGCGCAATGGTGTTTGCCGCCGCGACGGCAGCACGCCGGACCGCCAGAATCGCGCGCCAAAAGTAGAGGAAGAGCGAGTCCCGCAAACATCAGGACGAGCAGCGAGTTGGCAGCAATCCGGCGCATAAGCAGCAAGATTCTACCATTCAATTGTTGGTGGCGACGACGGCCGCAGACGAAACAGCCGAGCCAGACCGCGTGTGGCAAATCCCAGCTACAATTCCACACGGGAGAAACCTCGTGCGATATCTCATCATTCTGCTGGCGGTCGCCGGGATCGTGGTTTCGGGGCTGGCCCTGAAAGTCCACTACGACACCGGTTCTGAGCCCTGCCGCCTCAATGACAAGTGGGACTGCGGTGTCGTCAACCACAGCCCCTACGCCATGATCGGGCGCGTGCCGGTGGCAGCCATCGGCATTGTTGGTTACCTGCTGATTGGCGTTCTGGGGCTTATGCGCCGGCGCGGGCTGTTGCTGGTATGCGGGCTGATCGGTCTGGGATTCGCTTTGTACTTGACGAACATCGAGGCCCGCGTTCTGGGGGTGTGGTGTCTTTATTGCGTGATCTCGCAAGGGATAATTGCCGTGCTCACGCTGCTGGCTGTGGGATGGTTCGCGTGGGCAAAACTTCGGAACAGAGCTGCAGCTTGACCCACGAGCCATGCCATTTATCTGGCTATGGCATCGCCAGACTTCCGTATATGATGTGTCGTTCCATCAATTCTGGCAGCTGTCTTAGGTTTGCGTTGCTGAACCTGGCGAGATTCTCACTGTGGAATTGACGCATATATTCGGTATGTTTGGCGCGCTCCTGGTGGTGGCGTACGTTGCCAACCGACTCTCGCGCCTGACCCGCGTACCTGACTTAGTTGTGCTGCTTTTGGTTGGCGTCACCCTTGGTCCGATTTTGCACTGGGTCCAGCCCGCAACATTTCAGGGTACAATCGATGTCCTCGGAACCCTGGCCCTCATCCTCATCCTTTTTGCCGGTGGCGCCGAACTCAGGTTGCAACAAGCCGCCCGCTACGCTCCGGCCGCACTGTTGTTGATGATCGTCAGCTATGGATTGAGCCTGGGATTGATTGCCTTGATGGGCAGGGCACTGCTCCACCTCCAGTGGTCCGACTGCGTGCTTCTGGGAGCGGCCTTGGGATGCACGAGCGGCACCATTGTCATACCCGCCCTGGAGCAAATTTGTACTCCTGAACCCGTCAAAATCACCCTGACCTTGGAATCTACCCTGGGCGAAGTGATCGCCGTTCTGCTCATAGGAAGCTTGCTGAGTGCGGATGTAAGCCATTCGCTGCTGTTCGGCGTGGCCGCCGACTTTTCCAAGCACATCGTGATCGCGATACTTCTGGGCGTGTCGGCGGGCGTTATTTGGTCAGAACTGTGGCCCCGGCTTGCCGGTCAACCCAACATCAACATAGGGAACCTGGGAGTGTTGTTTGGTGTGTACGCACTTACCCGCTACTTCGGCGGCAGCGGCCTGCTGGCGGTATTGATTTTTGGAATCACCCTGGCCAATTTGCCCCGTACTCCTCACATGGCTCGACAGGGCGCGCGCCTTCTGGCTTTCCACGCCGAGCTGAGCTTTCTGGTGCGCTCGTTCTTTTTCGTCCTCCTCGGGGTTGTTGCCGAGTTTGTCAGCCGGAAATACCTGCTTCCCATTGCCGGTATTCTGGCGGCGCTACTGCTGGCACGCTTTCTGGCCATGCAGACCAGCCGATGGGCGGTCCGGGATGTGACCCGCAGGGAAACAGAGTTATTGTTCTGGATGCTGCCACGGGGTCTAGTGACAGCTGTGCTGTCGCTGGCGATCGTCAGCGCACGCGGTGCGGTGTTTGCGTTCCTGCCCGCGATGGCATTCACCGTAGTCCTGGTGACGAACCTGTTTGTGGTGGCAGGGGCGGTGAGGGCGGGCAAGGCTTCGGCTCTCGTACCGTCCACAGTAGAGCTTTCCGCGAACGAAGAGCTGAAACTGCCCTCAGTCGATGTTCCTGGCGCTATGAAAGCCTCTTCCGCAAGCCCGGGTGAAGCGTGACAGCCGGCAGAGAGTCGCTTTGGGCACAACTGCAAGCTTCCAAACTTCAATACCGACCCGGTTGTGCCAAGACCCTCGAAAAGCTGCTTGCTGGGATGAATCAGGTCGAATTCGACGACGCCGAATCGCTCATCCAGTTTCATGACTTGCTCTTGTTCCTGCGGACGTTTCCCCAGAGCCGCAAAGTTGCGCGCTTGGCCGACGGCCTGCTGGCCGGCATTGTCCACCGCGTGGAGAAACTCCGGGCTTCCAGCGCCGACCTGGAGCTGTTCGATGACGAGCAGTTCTCAGGCATCGCAGGCACGACAATCAGCGACACTTTCACCTACGATGTAGCCCGCTGGCTGGCCAAGCACTATACGCAGCAGCTTAGTGTGGAGTGGAATTTCGAGGAGCAAGGCCGCCAGATGGCGGTGACGTTACCGATTCTTGTTCCTCTGCTCGCCGACGATTCGCTCGTCGAAGCTGACACGCCTTTCTCGGAATGGATGGCCACTGCGGCCGGTGGTCCCGCAAGAATTCTGCCGTGGCTCTTGCAGCGCGTCGCGGATATGCCGATTAGCAACCTGGAGAGGACGTCTCTGTATGACTCGTTACGGGTCAGGGTGCTATGGAATCTGGGCAACTCTGCCGCCAGCCGGACGCGGGCCCGGCGAAAAGTATCCCGGATGTTCTACCACCGGCAGCCCCTGCTTCGTCGCAACCAGGTTTCGTTGGCCGACGAACTGGATTCGTCGCCGCTACCGGTTCGCAGACTCGCGCGGCGCCAGGGGGAAGACGTACTGGACATGACGCGCGCTGCCCTTACTGTTCGCTATCGCGAACTGTACGGCACTACTCGTGGCGATCCGAATCGGGTCTTTGAGGCGCAGGTGGGGCGAGGTGTACAGATCTTCTTGTGGGGACTGCCACCGGACCGGCGATTGCCGTTGCGCGCTTATCATGCGGGTCTGACTTTGAAGAACGGCGTTCCCATCAATTACATCGAGGGCATTTCGCTGTTTGAATGGATGGAGGTTGGGTTCAACACGTTTTACGCCTTCCGCGATGGCGAGACAGCCTGGATTTATTCCAAGGTCTTGCATTTTCTGCACCAGCTTACCCGCGTGACCTGTTTTTCGGTCTATCCCTACCAACTCGGTCATGAGAATGAAGAAGCCATCAAGTCTGGCGCTTTTTGGTTTTATCGCAAGCTCGGGTTTCGCCCCGGACGTGCTGAACTACTTGCGATCACCAGGAAGGAGGAGGCGAAAATGGCGCGCGATCCCGCGCACCGGACTTCGGGGCGCATCCTGCGGAAGTTAGCGACAGAGCATGTGTTTTATGAATTCGGCAACCAACCGCCGGGACAATGGGATACCTTCTCGACCCGAAGAATCGGTCTTGCCGTGCAGCAAGAGATGGCGGCACGGTTCGATGGCAATCCGCAGAAGCTGCGGCGGGCCGCAACCGCGGCGCTATCCAGGAATCTGCAGGTGGATATTGCAGCATGGAGTCCTCTTGAGCAGGCGGCATTCGAAAACTTTGCGTCGATTTTGTCGCTGGCGCCTGAAGTCAGGCAGTGGACGAACCTGCAGAAGCGGGCAATGGTAAACATTATTCGCGCGAAGGTCTCGGCTGATGAAAGAGAGTATCTTCGCCTGCTCCAGCAACACCGGGGATTGAAAGAGATCGTTCTGAGATTGGGGTCGGACGAGGGTAGTGCGCCTTAGGCCCACACTACCGGTGCGACAGCAGATTGCCTCAACCCTCACTTGTCATGATGAACAGCGGCTTGTCTTCAAAGCTCTTGTAGTACGGACGCAGCCTTTCGGTATTGTATTGCTCCTTCACATTGACTACTTTTTTCGAGGACACTACGGTATCAATCGGTACGTTGCTGTAACGGCCATTTTTTAACACAACCAATCTTCCATGGATCCCCCGTAGCAGCAGGTCCAGAGCGAGATTTCCATAAGCCATAGGAACGATGGAGTCGATCGCATCGGGATCGCCGCAGCGGACGAGGTAACCGAGGTTCTGGCTGATGGTATCCACTCCTTTGCCGTTGTTGTAGCGGGGAGAGAGCTCCTTGAGCTTGTCGGAAACCATGTCGCCTATGCCCCCCAATTTCCTGTGGCCGAAGGCGTCAGCGGTGTCGTGCGAGAAGATCATTTCGCGGCCTTCGAACGTCGCCCCCTCGGAGATGAGTACCACCGAATAACGGCTGGGATTCTTGTGCCGGTCGGCCATCAGCAGCTCGGCAAGACGTTCTATATTGAACTTGTATTCAGGAATGAGGCAGCGATTGGCGGCCCCGGCCATTGTGGGTAACATGGCCGTGAAGCCCGCATAACGGCCGAAGACTTCGAGCACAAGCAGGCGTTCGTGCGAGCCGGCCGAGGTTCGCAGCCGGTTGGTCATTTCGATGGTGCGGGTCACGCAGGTACTGAAGCCAATGCAATAGTCGGTGCCGGGAACGTCATTGTCCATCGTCTTGGGAATGGCAACAACCTTCACCCCTTCGCGATGCAGGCGTACGCCGTAGCTCAGGGTGTCGTCGCCGCCGATGGGGATAAGACTGTCAATTCCCAGCCAGTCGAGGTTCTTGAGCACTTCCGCGGTGAGGTCATTGACTGCCGCCCCATAGGAACCTTGCAGGTGAACCGGAATGTTCGCCTGGCTGACTCGGCCGGGATTGGTGCGCGAGGTGTGAAGGAAGGTACCGCCAGTGCGGCCGGCGCGATTGACGTGCTCTTCAGTCAGATGTTGAAAGTTGTCGCTGTTGTCGTAATTTTCTTCGCGAACCATGTCCACCAGGCTGGCCCAGCCTCGCCGCAGGCCGATAACTTCATAGCCTTCACGGATTGCCCGGATGGTAACTGCTCGGATGGCCGGATTCAGGCCCGGGACGTCACCACCTCCGGTGAGAATTCCAATGACGCCCTTCTTGCTGTCCACATTTGCCATAAGAATTGCCTTTAGTGTGATCGCGCCACATCATGCGCTTACAAACAGTCTAGTCGCTAGAGGTTGAAATTAAATGACAGTCTCGCAAGGTATTGAAATTTCGGCACTTCACGCCCGAGACTGATGTGGGGATTGTCCACGGTCTTCGGACACTTCGCTACGTTCTGATAGAGTAAACCTCGCGTTCTGGGCAACTTGCTTTCCAAGTTAGTGTTCTTGCGTCTAGTATTGTGTACGGGGCGTCTTCGTCTGTGAGTCTTCGAACCCTAAACCTTCGCGACAAGTGGCGAATGCTGCTGATAGTGCTTGCAGCGGCCGGGGTGTTTTTGTTTGCGCTACAGGCAAAAACTGGAGTCTATGGCAACAGCTCAGCTACGCAGGTGACGTCCTCGACCGGTGCGAAGATGTGGCTCAACGGGCAAAGGGCGGAAGTCGAGCCCGTAACTCAGTCTGGCACTCTCCTGGTCTGGTTTGCGAGCCTGTTCATCCATTATCTTGTTCTTAACCGCCGCTTTGGCGTTCAGACTCTTTTCCGCGTTCCCGCCCCAGTCCGCCTCAGTCTGTGGCACTGGCGTCGCTGTCTTCGCCCTCCTCCAGTTCGATAATTAGCCAAAGGTTTCCCTAATCCCCTGGTGCTTGCTTGGGTCTCCGGTCTGGGAGGGCACGTCAACTGGGAGATTCCCAGTGGCCAACTAAGTTCAAACGAATTCGAGGTAAGTCATGACGATTCGTCGAAACACGCTGCTTGTGTTCGGCGCGATTTTTTTCTGCCTGATCATTGCGGTCTGGCAGGTCGAGCGAGTGCGGGCGGGCAACTCGTCGCATGGGCAAACGGCGGGCGACAACGTGCCCTACGCGGCAGTCGCTCCCGTCACGCGAGGTCCCATCGCCAACTCCTTCTCCATTGCAGGCCAATTCCTGCCGTACCAGAATGTCGAGCTGCACGCGAAGGTGGCGGGCTACATCAAGAGCATTTCGGTCGACATCGGCGATCACGTGCATACCGGACAGGTGCTGGCGATTCTAGAGGTGCCTGAGCTGGTGGCGCAGGTAGATGAAGCCAAAGCTGCCTCGCATCACGCAGAGGAGGAAATTGCCCGCGCCAAAAGTGACGTGGCACGCGCCGAGGCTGACCATGTGGCCTTGCATGCTAACGCGGCGCGGCTGGTCAACACCGACAAGGTAAGGCCGGGCTTGATCGCGGAGCAGGAGTTGGACGATGCCAACGCCAAGGACCGTGCTTCTGAGGCCCAGGTGGATGCGGCCAAGTCAGCCTTGGCAGCGGCGAAGCAGCAGTTGGAAGTTGCCAAAGCTGACCAGCAGCACTATTCGGCCTTGTCCGACTACACGCGGATCGTCGCTCCCTATGACGGCGTGGTGACGTGGCGCTTCTCCGATACAGGCTCTCTGGTACAGGCCGGAACATCAAACAGCAGCGGCCTGCCGGTGGTTACGGTAGCGCAAATCAATCGGCTGCGTTTGCGCATCCCGGTTCCGGAGTCGATTGCCGTCAAAGTCCGGACCGGCGACGCCGTTGACGTAAAGGTTCAGGCCACCGGTGAGCACTTCACCGGCAACGTGGCGCGCTTTACCGATGCGCTCGATCCCACGACTCGCACCATGCAGGTAGAAATCGACGTCCCCAATCCCGCGTATCATTTGCAGCCGGGCATGTATGCGGATGTGGTGCTGGCCTCCGACAGCAGAAAGGACGCCCTCACTGTCCCCGTCAATGCCATTCAGCGCGAACAGAATGGGGTGAAGGTGCTGGTAGTGGACCCGCAGAATCGGGTGCAGTCTCGCGAGGTCCAACTTGGAGTGCAAAGCTCCAACCAAGTCGAGATCGTTGCCGGCCTATCCCCAGGTGAGCGCGTCATTGTCGGCAACCTCGGAAGCTACCAGCCCGGCGAGCTAGTGCGGCCCAAAGACGCTGTGCCCACCGGCAACAGCCAGGATTCGGAGTAATCGCCAATGCCCAGCTTTGCAATCAAGTATCCCTACTTCATTCTCATGCTATGCCTCGCCATCATCGTGGTTGGTGTGGTGACGGTTTATCGCATGCCAGTCGATCTTTTCCCCCCGATTGACATTCCGGTGGTCGTGGTTGCCACCTTTTATGGGGGCATGCCTCCGCAGCAGATCGAGGCCAACATCACCGATACCTTTGAGCGCTTCTTTACCCTGGGAAGCAACATCGATCACATCGAGTCGCGGTCCCTGACCGGCGTGAGTCTCATCAAGGTGTACTTCCAGCCGGGCACGGACGCGGATGCCGCCGCCAGCGAGATTGCCAATCTCGCCATGGCCGACCTGCGGCGCCTGCCCCAGGGCACGCTGCCTCCCGTCGTGCTGAAGTTCGACGCCTCCAGCTTGCCGGTTTGTCTTGTGACCCTGAAGGGGCAGGGGCTCAGCGAAACCGATCTGCATGACCAGGGTCAGTTCACGGTTCGCAACCAGATTGCCAACGTTCCGGGCGCCTCCGTACCACAACCCTATGGCGGCAAGTATCGCCAGATCCAGTTTTACGTGGATCCCGTGAAGCTGGAGGCGGCGCAGATGAGTCCCATGGACGTGGTCAACGTCATCAACAACTCCAATAAAATCCTGCCCGCTGGCGACGTTCGCATCGGCCCCAAGGACTACAACATCTACAGCAACAGCCAACTGCCCGAACATCGCTCAGATGAATGATGTGCCGCTGAAGGCCATCGGCAATGGCGTGCTTCGCTTCGGAGACATCGGGCACGCCGAAGACTCGTCGGCCATTCAATACAACATCGTTCGTGTCGACGGCCAGAAGTCGGTCTATCTGCCAATCCTGAAGCAGGGCGGCAACAGCAATACCATTTCGATTGTGGACGGAGTGCGCGACCGGGTTAAACATCTGTTGGATATTCCGTCTTCCCTCAAAGCCAACGTGGTCTTCGATCAATCGCAATACGTGAAGATTGCCGTAGCCAATGTGCTGCGCGAAGGCGGTATTGGCCTGGTACTGACCGCGGTGATGATCCTGATTTTTCTGGGCTCCATGCGCGGCACTATCTCGGTTTTGATCTCGATTCCGGTCTCCTGCCTGGCGGCGTTCCTTCTACTTAGTGTCGTCGGTGGGACCATCAATACCATGGTGCTGGGCGGACTTGCGCTGGTGCTCTCGCGACTGATCGACAACTCCGTGGTGGTGCTGGAGAACATCTTTCGCCACATGGAGGAAGGTAAGGATGCCCTTACTGCGGCCGAACGCGGAGGCCAGGAGGTCCAGCTTGCGGTACTGGCCGCCACTTTCACCACTGCGATTGTCTTCTTTCCCGTGGTTTTCCTGTACGGCGTGAGCAAGTACCTGTTCACCGCCTTGGCGCTTGGCGTGGTGCTGGCCTTGGCTGCCTCCTACCTTGTAGCTATGACTGTCGTGCCCTTGTTCTGCGCGAAGTTCATCAAGATGGCGCACGGGCACGGTGGGCATCAGGAAACCAAGTCAATGTTTGGAAGATTTGTTGCGGGATTCAATCATCGCTACAACCGCATGCTGCGCAGATACGATGTTGCGGTTGCCAAAGCGCTGGAACGTCCGGCGGCCACTGTGGGCCTCATCCTGGGCAGTTTTGTGGTCAGCCTGGCGCTGTTCCCGCTTCTTGGCGTCGCCTTTTTCCCCCGTACCGACCCTGGCCAGTTTGTCATCAACGTCAAGGCGCCTACCGGTTCACGCCTGGAGATGACCAATCAGTACATCGCACGGGTGGAGAACGACATCCGCGAAGTTATTGGCAAAGATGATTTGCAGATGATCGTTTCCAATATTGGTATGACGCCCGACTTGTCGGCCATCTACACTCCCAATTCCGCCCAGCACACCGCCTTCGTGCAGGTGAGCCTGAGTCCGGAGCACAAGCTCAGCACCTTTACCTACATGGACCGGGTACGCCGAAAGTTGGATGCCGATGTTCCCGAACTTTCCACTTATTTTCAAACTGGAGGCTTGGTAGATTCGGTGGTCAACATGGGCATGCCCGCGCCCATCGACATCCAGGTGAGCGGCAACAACCAGCACGCGGCGTATGCCGCCGCCAGTGAGATGGCAGCGAAGGTGCGGCAGTTGAAAGAGGTGAGCGACGTCCTGATCCCCCAGGACCTGGATTATCCCGGCATCGAACTCGATGTGCGGCGGGAGATGGCAGCGCGCCTCGGGCTTACGGCTACCGATGTTGTCGATAACGTGGTGACCGCCTTGACCTCGAACGGCATGATTGCTCCCAGTTACTGGGTCGATCCCCACACCGGCAACAACTATTTCCTCACGGTGCAGTACACCAATCATCAGCTCGACGCGATGACCATGGACGATTTCAAGCAGATTCCATTGCACGCCAAAGACAACAGCAGCACCACCATGCTTGAGAACGTGGCCGACATCAAGATGATCAACACGCCGACGGAAGTGGACCACTACCAGCTCTTCCGCAAGATCGACGTTTACGTTTCGCCCAGGGGTGAGGACCTGGGATCGCTTGCGCGCCAGGTGCAGAAGATCATCGACGATACCAAGCTGCCCCCTAACACGCGAGTTGAGATGCGCGGCTCGGTAAAGGCCATGCATCAATCGTTTCTCAGCTTTGGTGTGGGACTGCTGCTGGCGATCGTTTTGGTGTACTTGATTCTCATGGCTCAGTTCGCCTCCTTCACCGATCCTTTCATCATTCTGCTGGCCATTCCGTCGGGCATTACCGGCGTGATTCTGTTTCTTCTTCTGACCGGAACCACACTGAACGTTATGTCGCTGATGGGCGTGCTGATGATGACCGGTATCGTGGTGTCGAACAGCATTCTGATCGTGGACGTGGCGCGAAAGTATCGGGAGGGTGGCATGCCCATCAGAGACGCCGTAGCGCTGGCTTGCCGGGTTCGCCTGCGGCCCATCCTGATGACCTCGCTGGCCACCCTGTTGGGACTTGTTCCGATGGCCCTGGCACTGGAAGCGGGCAGCGAGCAGTACGCCCCTCTGGCCCGCTCCATCATCGGGGGCTTACTGGTTTCGGTGGTGCTAACGGTGTTCATTGTTCCTGCGGCGTATCTGCTGATCCATCGCAGGGAAGAGGCCCAACCAACGCAGGAGGTGCAGGCTTGAGACGCACGGTCCTATGGCTGGTTGCTTATCTGGCGTTGGGCATCTGTTCGGTCGAGGCGCAAACCAGTTCGCCGACGCCCGCGACTACTCCCCCACTACAGACTGCGCCCACGCAGCAGACGTCGGGTGCCCCACAAGCGTCGCCCGCCTCTCCTGCGACTCCGCCGCAGCAAATGCCAACCGTATCCGCCACGCAGACGCCTGCCCAGTTGCCGACCAGTGGGGCACTGCAGCGCCTGACGGTGCAGGATGCGGAGACGCTGGCGCTGAAGAACAATCCGCAGATCTCGGTTTACCGGCTGCTGGCGCTGGCTTCCCGGCAGGTTACCCGCGAACAGAAGTCCGCTTACTATCCGAACCTGTCTGCAAACCTGACGGCCGCGAAACCGGAGGACGACGGTAGTCGTATCGCGGCGGGCAATCTCAACAATCCGATTGTTTACGAACGTGCGGCCGGTGGGTTGACCTTATCGCAGCTTATTACCGACTTCGGACGCACCAACAATCTGGTTGCCACGGCGGCTCTTCGCGCCAAAGCAGCTGACATGAATTCGCTGGCCACGGCCGACCAGATCGAGCTCGCGGTGGACCAGGCTTTCTACAACGCGCTACAGACGGTCGCCTTGCTGAAGGTCGCCGAGCAAACCGTTGCCGCGCGTCAACTGGTGTCGGACCAGATCACCACTTTGTTTCAAAACAAATTGCGATCGCAACTCGACGTTAGCTTCGCGAATGTAAATGTGGCGCAAGCCAAACTGTTGCTGCTCGACGCGCAAAATAATCAACAGGCGGCATTGTCAGCGTTGACTCAGATACTGGGCTATGTGGCGCAGCAGCAATTCGAACTGGTGGATTCCGAGGCGCAGTTGCAGCCTCCGCCGGATTCAGTCAGCAAGTTGGTGGACCAGGCGCTCAGCAGTCGGCCGGAAATTGCCGCCCAGACCTACGAATACCAGGCCGCGCAACGCTTCCAGAAAGCCGAGCGGGACCTGCTATTTCCGCGCGTTGATGCGCTCGGTGTTGTGGGCCGCACCCCATATAGCAACACCGTCGCAGGTGTCTCGCCGTTCACCAGTTGGTACGGGGCGGTGGGAGCGAATGTCAACATCCCAATTTTCAACGGCTTCCTATATCCCGCGCGATCGCGAGAGGCAGCCTTGCGTGCACAGGCCGACGAGCAGCAGCTCCGGGATTTGAAAGACCGGATCGCCAATGACGTTCGTGCCAGTTGGTTGAACGCGCTGACCGCTTACAAACGTATTGGCGTCAGCGAGCAGTTTGTCGATCAGACCAACCTGGCGGTAGATCTGTCGCAGACCCGCTACAATCTCGGCTTGAGTTCGATTGTCGAATTGAGTCAGGCGCAGTTGCAGCAGACCGAGGCCGCAATCCAGTTCGCTGCTGCAAAATATCAATACCAAATTGCGGAGTCGGTATTGCGCTTCCAGATCGCATCGTCTTCGCCCAGCGTGCCATGACCCCTCGGGTCTACACTAGGATTCATGCTGCAGACACACAAGAAGGCAATCGCCGCAATCAAGGATTCCCGGCAACGGGTAGAGAAGGCAATACGCGAACGCGACAAGGCAAAGGCGCAGTTGAAGAAAACTGAGACGCGCCTTGCATTGGAAAAGGAGCGGCTCAAGAAGAGCCAGGAACTGCTGGAAAGCTAGACCGTAGTTTTCTGGAAAGAGGGGTGATCTATGCAGCTCGGAATGGTCGGTCTGGGAAGAATGGGCGCCAACATGGTTCGGCGGCTTATAAAAGCTGGCCATGAATGCGTGGTCTTCGACATGTCTCCGAAGTCGGTGGAAGAACTGGCGAAGGAGAAGGCCGTAGGGTCGTCGTCGCTGCAAGATTTTGCCAGCAAGCTGACTAGGCCGCGCGCGGTATGGTTGATGATTCCGGCGGCGGTCGTGGACCCGACGATAGCCGGAATCGTGCCCTATCTTGAAGCCGGAGACATCCTCATCGATGGTGGCAACTCTTATTACATTGACGATATTCGCCGCGCGAAGGAACTCGCACCCAAGGGCATTCACTACGTGGATGTTGGCACCAGCGGCGGCGTGTGGGGCCTGGAACGCGGATACTGCATGATGATAGGCGGACCGGAATCGGTGGTGCAGCACCTCGATCCCATCTTCAAAACCATTGCTCCGGGCCTCGGCGATATCCCCCGCACACCCGGACGCGAGAAGTTAGACGGCACCGCCGAACAGGGTTATCTGCACTGCGGGCCGAACGGTGGCGGGCACTTCGTCAAGATGGTGCACAACGGAATTGAGTACGGCATCATGGCTGCCTACGCCGAGGGGCTTAATATCTTGCGTTCAGCTAACGTCGGCAAGCAGACCCATGCGATCGACGCCGAGACCACCCCCTTGCGCGATCCGGAACATTACCAGTACGACTTCAATCTGACCGACGTTACCGAGGTGTGGAGACGAGGCAGCGTGATCGCTTCCTGGTTGTTGGACCTCACAGCCTCGGCCCTGGCAGCCGACCCTCAGCTCTCGAAATTCGCCGGCCGGGTGTCGGACTCCGGCGAAGGACGCTGGACCATCAAGGCCTCGATTGACGAGGCTGTACCGAGTCCAGTGCTTACCAGCGCGCTTTACGAGCGCTTCAGTTCGCGCGGCGAGGCCGATTTTGCTGACAAACTCTTGTCGGCGATGCGGTACGAGTTCGGCGGCCACCTGGAAAAAAGCCCAGGGAAGTGAGAAACATCAAGACCGTCTGACACCGGATAGGTCTGGACCGGGGAGATTAACTGGCAACGTCGAGCCTCGTGATAGTCGAGGCTCCCCGTGCTGCTCGATAGGGCCGTTCTTACTCACTTTGGCGAGTTCGGCGTTCAATTCTCCGCCGACCAGCATGGCGAAGCCCGTCCAATACAGAAAAATCATGAGGCCGATTATGCCCCCCACGGCGCCATAAGTCTTGTTAAGGTGCGCGAAGCTGCGGAAGTAGATTCCCAGGCCGTTGGAGAGTAGCAGCCAGGATCCAACTGACAGTGCGGCTCCGGGTAGGGTCCACAAGAATCGTTGCTTGACGTTGGGCGCCATAAAATACAAGAGTTCCACGGCAAGAAAGGTAAATCCCACTGCCACAATCCACTCGATGTACGGCCATGCGACTGCGAAGAGCCACGACAGATGCAGTCGGGCGGAGAGCCATTCTCCAAAGTGAGGCCCCAGAATCGTCACTGCCAGCGCGGTCAAAAGCAGGAACCCGAGTAGGAATGCCAAAGCAACCCCGAGAAGCCGCGTCTTCCAGAATGGCCGCGTTTCCTCAACATCGTAGGCAAGGTTCAGCGCCTCGATGGTTGCAACAAATCCTCCCGAGGCTGTCCAAAGCGTGCCCAGTAAGCCAACTGAGAGAAGGGTCCGGCGGTTAGGAGAGATAACGTCGGAGAGCACTCTTCCGATGAGGGCCATGCTGTCCGCAGGCACGAATCGAGCCAACAACTGCAAAACCTGGTCGAACAGATTGGGAACGGGAATGTAGGCGACGATGCCAGACAAGAAAATCAGCACCGGAAACAGTGCCAGAATGGAGTAGTACGAGAGCGCCGCGGCCATCGTCAGCGAGTGATTGCGGTCCACATCGCTGACGGTATTTCCGATCGCCCCCTTGAATTGCTCCCAGCGCATTGGTCTGCTGTCTCTCTGATGCTAGCGTTTGACCTTGGCGGCGGGTTCGCCTCTTCTTTGCGCTAGAACTCCTTATGATAGCGCCCGTCAAGTCCGAAACCGCCGTTCTGGTCGCGAACTCCGCTCACAGACCATTTGCGATTAATCTCGTACTGCATTTGCACAGCCGTGTTCTGCGTGGTGGTTACATCGGTGGAGAAGGTAATAAATAATTTGCTGGTCACGCGTTGCTGTACGGTGACGCGAGCACCGGGCTGCTGATTTCCGGTGCCGCCGAGTTGCGGGTCTACCGAAAGCTGCGAGATGCCAGCGACCTTTGTGATACGACTCGTGACCTGACCGGTAACCTGGGACGCGACAAGGCCCTCGGCCCCTAGTGCGGTCGATTGCGCCGGCGCCGCGTTGGCTGCCTCCTGCGTCTTACCAAAGGCGAGCAAGTGAATGATGTCTGCGGGAGGAAGCGAAGGATCGGAGGTGTAGTTGGTGCGCAGACGGTCGAGCGGGCCCTGAAAGCGCATCGCGATGTTGTATTGCTGAATGGTGGTGGTCACTTGCAGGTTCACCACCGGCTGGGTCTCTATCGAACTGACGAACGCGACGGTGCCGCCCTGGATCAGGTAGCGATTTCCCAGAAAGATGAGGTCTCCGCCGGTCAGATTGGTCCGTCCCACAATCACGGGATCGTTCGCGGTGCCAATGACGCGCAGATTAGCATCGCCCTGAATGCTTACTGCGGGACTGACGACGTTGAGCTCGGAGGTGGAGCGCACTGCGATATTCAGATTCAACTTGTCGGCAAACCCCTGCGTGGGCGGCGGTGTGGACACTCCATTAAATTGCGCTATGAATTGCGAGAGATCGAAGTCGGGAGTAAAGGAAACCTGATTCACGTTCACCTGGCCCTGTAGCCATGACTTTGCCGGATTGCCCGTCATGGTGAGGTTTAAGTCGAGATCGTTCCGCACGCTTTGCGGATAAAGCATCCGCAAGCCATTGCCCTTTAATGCGACATTGAACTGGACTGCGGGACGATAGCTCACTCCACCCGACGCGGTCACTTTACCGCCACCGACTTCCGCCGTAAATTGCGTGATGTCGAGCCGATCGGACCGGAGAGTCAACACGCCGTTACCGTTAGTCAGACCCACCGGCGCATCCGGGGTAGCGAAGCTGGCATTCACGATACGGATCTGGCCTTGAAAGTTCTCGGCGCTTCTACGGCCGGCTGCGTTGATGTCAAATTGAAGCTGTCCACCGCTGCTGACGTCTGGGTCGAGCATCTGCGCAAGAGACAAGTCAATCGTTCCTTGCACGCTCAACGTCGACGCGGCATCGCTATTGACCGGTATGCGTCCTTGAAACCGCACGTCGGTACCGGTGCCCTTGATCTCGCCTGGCTGGAACGAAAGCACTCCGTCCACGTAGTCGGCGCGAATCGGGGTCACCGCGCCGAGTTGCACATTTACCGGTGAGCCAGTGGTGGCGACCGTACGGTAATTCACACCCAGGCTGGGAATATTGAGATGGGCTTCGAGTAGAACCTTCTTCTTGAGCGGCCCGCGCAACGTGGCATGGATTTCGGTTTGGCCACTTACGTTCGCAGCTTGCGCGGGCGCATACACTGCAACCAATGGTTGCAGCTGTATCACCGGTGTGTCGACGCTCGCATCCGCGTAGTAGTCCCCGGTCAAAGCCACTTTACCCTGGGCACGCAACGGCGTATTGAGAATTTGTGAGCCTAATGCAAACGTGGCAGCGTGATTCGCCACGTTCGCCTGAAAGTTGATGTTACGAATCTGCTGCTTCTGCACGTCGAGCTGCGGGATGGTAATCGACGCCTGTCCCTGCGGGTCCTTGACGGTGCCTCGGCCGCTCGCAGTCAGGTTGAACGTGCCGGCCACTTGCATGTTGCGCTCGCGTAGCGTCCGAATCTGGTCGAGGCGAATGTTTGTCGCCTGTAATAACGCGTCGTAACTTTCCTGCTTCGGGTTATAGGTGAGTTCGCCCTTTGCCGAACCGGCAGCGATTCGTAACAGCAAGTTTGCGTGCACGGTATCGCCGGCCCCCTGGAAGCGTAGTTCGGCGGCCTGAATAGGTTCGCCCGAGATGTTTGCATTGTGAAGGCTGACTTCACCCTGGCCAATCGGGCTTAATTGAGTTCCATGCAAGGCGAGCTTAGCGTCTAGCGTGCCGGAGACCTGCGTGTTGGAATTAGCTGCGCGCGCCAATTGTGCGAGAGAAATTTGGGAGGCGTTTACGTTCGCCACGATGGGACTCGACGGCGTGTACGTCCAGTCGTGCAGTCCCGCTTGCAGGCTGAAAGTTGCACGGCCTTGTTTTGCCGGCTCAAGGTATCCATTCTGCAGGCTGACCAGCGAAGGACTCGCCTGCACGCTGGTGCGCAAAACCCGGAATGTACTCCCGCGAACTTGCACGTTGTTGGCATTCAGCTGGCCGGCAATCTGCGGAGCACTGGTTGAACCGCGCACCGTTGCAGTTAAGGAAGCCGTCCCGTGAAGATCCAGCCGACCCTGCGCGCCCTGGGCCGAAGTGGAATTGCTGAACAAATCAGCCACTGTTTCCAGCTCGTGCAGATCATTGGCTTGCACGCGAACCTGGAGAGCCGACCGCTTGCTCACCGTCCCATTCAGGTCGATGGAAGTTTCCGGCGTGTGGAGGTAACTCTGGTCCAATGTAATTTGTTGACTAGCGCCCGCGTAGCGCGCATGAATCGCCGCAGTGACTGGCAGGGAAGTAGTATCGGCGGATTGTGCATTCTGTGACGTGGGCGTTGGCTATAGCGTCGCTGCGAACCACAACATTGCTCAGGTTACCGGTCCAGCTGGCGTCAGCGGTGGCGTTTGCCTGCCCGGAGACCGTGATTGCTTTGAGCGAAACGGAATTGGCGATCCTCTTTACATCGGCAAGCGAAATGTTACGCACTGCGGCCACAACGTGTCCTTCCTGCTTACCCGCCAGATCGTGGATTGTGGCGCTTCCGACGAACTGACCTCCCAGCAGGTGTGCCTGGACGTCCCGCAGTTCGGCACTCCCGTTGGCGAGACGATAGCTCGCAGCGAGATCGCGGATGTCAGTGCTCAGGGACGGCGTACGCAGCTGCAGGATGGAACTCTTAATGGTTCCTTCGGCCGAGGTGGTGTCGAACGGTTGCCGGCCGGGAACCGACGAGTAATCGCCGGTGCCGGTCACCAAAATCAGACCGCCAGGCAGCGAGGGGTTTTTCAGGACCTGCCGGAACTGCGCCGTGTCCAGCATCATCGTGTAGCGGGCGTGGGCGACGGGATTACTGTAGTTTTCCAGCGAGGCATAAAGCAGCAGTTGCGATGCGCCGATTTTGAGAACGACATTGCTTAAAGTGGTCCGGTCACGCCGGACATCGAACTGCGCGTCCAGGTTGTGCTCCATGGGTGCGTAGTTTCCGTACTGCAGCACGCCGTTACGATACGAGATGCTCCCAAAGTACCGGCCCTTGTCTGCCGCGTCGTAGTTCGACTGGAATTGCAGATCACGCAGGTTAGCGTCAAGGGTGCTCTTGCGATCGTTGTAGTACAGCTCTCCACCACTCAGAAGAGTGCGCCGAATGGCGAGGTCAAAGATATTTGTATTTGAGTTGGCGCTGCTCTGCGGCTTGGGAAGGTTGTTTTCGCCCCTCTGATCCACGATGAGGTGGACGACGGGATGATCGACGATAACGGTATCGAGGTTCCATTGGCGATGGAGGACAGAAATTACGCGCACGCCCAATCCGAGGTGATCCACCTGCAGCAAGGGTACATTCACGCCGGGACCGCTTCCATACACTGTCAAGCCGTAGAGATCGAGTCCGAGATTCGACCAGTGAAAGGCAAAATTCTGGGCCCGCACCCTGGTATTCAGCGAATCACTGGCCTTATTCTCTGCAGTTCGCAGGACGTAGTTGTGGAACGAGGCACTGTGCAGCAGAACGTAAATGCCGATGCCGGCAATCAGGACGACGACCACCAGCACGCCAACAATCCACGCGGTTACTTTCTTCCACCTTCCACCCCGTTGTGGCGGAACGATGTACGGTTTGTCGGGCTCCTGCGGGGGAAGCCCTAAATCTCGGAGAGCCATGTCAGAACGCCTGTCCCAGAGTCACAAATACTTGAGTAGCTTTGATGCCTGGGTCAGGATTCAAGTTGTGGCCGATGTCAATGCGGATGGGGCCAACCGGAGTGACATAGCGGAATCCGATGCCGACAGAATTACTGTAGAGCGACGTGAAGTGATGAAAGCCGATCGTGGGAAATACGTTCCCCCCATCGTAGAAAGCGACGATGCCCAATCCTTGTTTAATCTGGTTGAGGGGAAAGCGCATTTCGGTATTCAGAATCAGCAACTCATTGCCCCCGGCGGGAACGGTGATTTTTGAACAGGTGGCGGGATCAGCCGGATTGCTGCAAGCTGCGACTATGCGCTGGGGACCGGCTCCGTTTAGGGGAAAGCCACGCAACGTACTGCCACCACCAGAGAAGAAACGCTGGCTCAACGGTACTTCGCTTCCGGCGTAACCCTGCTCCAGACCAACGCGGATGCTGTTCGCCCAGACGATTCCTTTGCCCACGCCCTTGTAGTAGGCGGTCTGTCCAAGAAAACTGGCGAAGCTAAAGTTCGAGCCCAACCACGCAGGGTTCACGCTAACTTCGTAGCTCTGGTAGATTCCGCGGTGGGCGTCCAGCACGTTGTCGCGCGTGTCATGAATCCAACTCGCCGCCAAGGTAGACAAGTGTACGTTGAGCTGGTTTGGTGGCACTAAGTCGGGGATCAGCAGGTTGCTGATCCTGGTGAGCTGAAAGTTGTACCGCAGGAACAGGTGGGTCGTCTTCTTTGCATTCAGCGCCTTCTCCAGTTGATAGCCCAGGTTTCCAATGCGTGCGGTGAAGATGGGATTCTGGTTGTTGTGCTCACCGGAGAGTATTGCGCTGCTCTTCCAACTGCTTCCGCGGAACGAAGGGTCGTCGTAGGAAAGGCTGCCCCGCTGGTCCAGGCGTCCCGCAAATGCGCTGAAGGTTAACGACTCGGCGCGCCCCCGCAGATTACGCCGGGTGTACTCGAATGTCCCATCCGGTCCCCAGAACGTTTTCTCGCTCGTCTTGAAGGCGGGAGGAAGGCCCACAGGTGGAAGGCCGGGTACCACTACTGTTCCGCTGGGAACGCTGCCGCCGCGGTTCACCACCTGAAAGCCGAAACCGTACACGATGGAATTTCTCTTTCCCTCGTGTACCTTAACCACGACATTCTCACGATTCTGGTCGGTAATGGGCCGCCTGGGGGAAACTTCTGCCCAATCGAAGATGCCCAGGTTATACAGGTGGCTCTCGGAGCTGAAAAGAGCGTTTTGGCTGAGCGGCTCTTCAGACTTGATTCGTAACTGCTGGTTCATCATGGACTGCTGCGTGTGCTGTCTTCCGTCGGTAATGATGGTTGCAGTCGTGACTTGCGGGCCCTCGCTGATTTGATAGACCACATTCATGTGGTGAGGATTGCCGGGCACCGGCGATGCCGTCGAATGAAAGGCCGCGTTCAGATATCCCAAAGTCAGATAGCGCGCCATGATCTGGTTGCGGTCTTTGGTGACCAAGTCCTGCGAATAGGGTTTGTCCGGGCCGAGATTCAAGCCATGCGGGGCAAGCTGGGTCTCAGGCAAGGTGTTGTTGCCTTCGATGCGAAGGTCCTGCACCACGTCCAGCTGGCCCTTCGCTGACCTGGAAGGCGACCTCCACGTTTCCATTCTTGCGAGTTACGTGCGGAACGACCACCGCCTGGCTATAACCTGCAGCGCGGTATGTGTCGCGAAGATTTTTTACGCTGCTGCGCACCAGGGCTTCGCTGTACTTGCCGTGCGAAAGCAGATGTCGCCTCCTCGACGCTGGCGTATGACTTGCAACTCCTTGCTGCTGAAGTGATGGTTACCCTTGAAAGTGACCTCCTCCACTTTGTGGCGGCCGTCTTTGTGGATGTCGTACACGATGGACATCCCGCCCTCGTTCTTCACCGTCTTGACGTCAACCGTGGCGTCAAAATAGCCTTTGGCCTGAAAATAGGAAAGCAGATTGCGCTGGCCTTCCTTGATGAGCTCATCATTGACGGCGTCCACCTGATACATCGGAACAAGCGCGCGAAGGGTGCGCTTCCACAGGTGCGCGCCAACCGTGCTCACCTTCACGATGGGACCGGTGTTCACCTGGAACACAATATCGGCACGGTTGGTATCGGCATCGTATTCGGCCGAGACCAGCTTCACGTCGCCCGTGATGTAGTTCTGTTTTGCCAGGGCAGATTGCAGGTATCGGGCCGCACCCTGTAAACGGGTATAGGAATACCCCATCCCCGGTTTTAGCGAATCACCTCGCAGGCGCGCCATCACCGAGCGTAGTCTTTTTTGCAGATAACTGGTCTCCTCTGGATTCGCCCCTGCGAGGCTGATCTTGCCGATTTTTGCGTGTATGCCGAGATTGGTATGGAAAACAACGTTGGCTAGGCCGAAGTCACTCTTGGGCTCGATTTCGGGACGCACTTCAGCCAGAAAATAACCGTGCTGCCGGAAAAATTTCACCAGCGCGTCTCGCGCCTGCTGAACGTCGCCGGAGGAGTACGGCGTCTGCGAGTTATAGTTTGCCACTTGCAGCAGGCGTGAGTACGGGAACTCCTTCAACGCGCCCGGAAACTCATACATCCCGACGTAAACAGCCGGCTGGAGGATGAAAACGACTCGCACGCCGTCCCCCTCAGGCTCCATGTCGAGCTTCACATCTTGGAAGCCGCCGCGCTGCTTGAGGCTGGCGACGGTCGAGTCCACATCATTTTGCGAGAGCGGCTGGCCCGGTTTAACCACGATCAGCGCCTGCACAGTTTTGAGCGTGACGTCGGGACGTCCGGCGACGTCAACCGCTGCCACGGTTTGTCCGATGTAAGACGCGATTTGCTGGTTGGGCAACTGTGCCCAGGCAGGAGCCCACAAAATGAGCGCGATGAACCCTCTCAGCAAACAAGCATGAAAAGCGTTTTTAGGAAAAGAGGACATAGATCTAATGCTGGCGAGGAAACAGTTGAGCCTTGAGCGCGAATAGATGCAGAAAGCAGCCTAATGTTTGGCCGGAACCACGCTTAACTGGGATGAGATAATGGGGTTACATCGCAACGGCCCTGTAGCTCAGATGGATAGAGCAGCGGTTTCCTAAACCGAAGGTCGGCAGTTCAACTCTGCCCAGGGCCTCCATTTTCAATAATATACAAGCAACACTTTCACGCTGTCCGTTATTTGTCCGTTATTAGTTTACGCTTACTTACAACGCCAAGCCTTCTCGATAGCTTCCTCATGGCCTTCGATACCGCCGGGCGTCGCGTCTTCCGATAGAATTTCTGAGTCGTTCCCACGTCTCCGTGACGAAGAATTTGTTGGATAACATCGTCAGGAACTCCCAGTTCCGACAAGTTGGACGCCAGCCCTCGTCTAAATGCATGCCAACCGTACCAGGGCAGCTTGGCCTTCCGCATACTCTCTAGGATGTGCCGCCGGCACAGATTATTAAAGTCCAGCGGCAGCTTGCCGCGTGATGCCGGCCAGACCCAGCCTTGGTGGGGACGGCCCAGCGACTCCCAATACTCGTCCAGGACTTCAGCGAGCTGCGGGATGATCGGAACCGGTGCAGCCCGGTGAACAGTCTTTGTGTCTTGTACAATGCCTGACCACACGTTGCGGCAAACGTACCAACATTCCTTCTTGCGATCTTCCCATCGAAGCCCCTGCATTTCGGCCTTCGACAGGCCAGCGAAACCGGCAGTGGCGATCGCGGCCCGCGGCATAAGAGGTACCTTTGTCATGATTGCCAACATCTCCCTCAAGCCATAAGCATAAGTCTCAGACTTTCGCCGCGCTTTCGGCAGTTTTACTCCGGTCACTGGGTTGGCGCCGTCGAAGTGACCATTGTTTCGGGCGAAGGTGAACACGCCGCTGAGCAGGGACTTGACGTGCTGGACCGTATACTTGCCGAGGTCGTGATCGCGCACGATCTCTTCCAGAAGCTTATTGACGGTGGATGGCCGGATGCTGCCGAGCGTCTCATCGCCCGCCCAGTCCCGGAGGTACCGGTTCCACATGCCTTCGTATTCGTCACGAGTGGACTGACTCAGAGCCTTGACATGTTCGGACGTCAGGTAAACCTCGTCAACAAATGCTGCGAACGGAGGGTCCATGCTGTTCACGCGGACGTAGCGATCATTAATCGCCTGCATGAACCCCTGGTACAAGTCCCAGATATCGCTGCTCTCGCGGGTAGTCCTTAATTCGGCCGAGCACTGAGGATGTTTGCCGCCATTCGGGCTCCCCGTTCCCGGCCGGAGCCTCCCTGTAGAACTCCACATGCCACGCGCCGTTCTTCTGGAACAAACGGCCCTTCTGTATGCGATGGCGAATTCCGTTTACGGTGTTGATCCCACCAGGCATACAGGTCTGGGCTCCCCCATTCAAAGATGACCTTCGCTCCCAGCTTCACGTGGGGAATGATGTCATCGCAATTGTGTCTTGTGTGATTTTGTACCCAACTTAGCGGCAGGCCCAGCCGCTTGGCGAATTCTTTTGAATCGATATTTTCGTAAAACTGCAGTGCTGCATCTTGGGCCTTTGCTACGGGCTCGATCAATGCGAGCCAACTCCAATGGTCATAGCTTTCCCTCCTTTATTATCGTTGCGGCCTTTGGGTCCGGCCGCCCAACCTGCCGTTCGCGCGGGCGGCGGCGAGCTTAGATGATTGTGGATTCGCAGTCTGAGAACGCGCGGTTAGCCCCAAACCCTCATTGAGGAGATAGGAGCCCGAGCACATTTACCTTCAATAACACTTCCTCGAAGTGGACTTCCTGGGAGTTTGCCCTCCACTTCAGCGGAATGGGCGTTATACGGCCAAGTGGCGGTGCCAATGCGGGTGCCGGATGCTGGCCGATTCCCGAGCAACATATTCCATCCGGTTTAGATAGGGTGCGAGTTGTCCTGTTATCGCTCGCGAATCGTAACAAGTAGGTGATGTTTTGCATTACGTCGCGAAGCGCCCGTCAATCTCCGGTATTCTTTGGCACACGCTTCTTGCGGCCATTCGTCTGCAGCCTAATGCTTTGGACGGCGCAGCGGTTCGCACTCGATTCGCAACAATTGTCGTGTAATCTGCCCGCCGGAGTGTGATCAGATCGCAGCTCACATCACATTGAATAATCGTACGTCACTGTCACACTAGCTCCCTTGACTAATAAACGCAGCATGACAGATATTTGAGGCCTCCTGCTTCCTAAAATGCTGGAGGGTGATCGATCAGGAGAGGACGATTGAGGAGAAGACCATGACACGCCTTTTCACGCTGGTACTGGCTGGACTGCTCGGTACCTCGGTTTGCAATATGGCGGAGGCCCAAAGCAGCGCGCCGGATACGGCTTCATCCGCGGATCGAACGGTGCTGCCCGTCCCCGAGCCTAAGTATCCGCCAATCACCGAGCTCGATGCGCGAAATGCCAAAGCTCCGCCGCGGTTCCAGGTGAAGGCGCCGAAAGGCGCGCCCAACGTGGTTGTCATCCTCCTCGACAATTTCGGCTTCGGCGACGCATCGACATTCGGGGGACCGATCCAAATGCCGACGCTGGACCGCCTCGCTAAGACCGGGCTGCGCTACAACAATTTCAAAGTGCCCCCCTTATGTTCGCCTAGCCGCATGGCCCTGCTTACCGGACGCAATAGTCACAGTGCCAACTTCGGCGTGATCTCGGAGATTGCTACCGCCTTCCCAGGGTACACGGCGATGCGTCCGAGCAGCGTCACCATGCTGCCGGAGATCTTGCGGCTCAACGGCTATAGCACGGCCATGTTCGGCAAGTATCACGAGCTGGCGCCATGGGAAGGCAGCGTTGTCGGACCGTTCGACCGCTGGCCTACGCATAGCGGGTTTGAGCGGTTCTACGGCTTTTTGGGTGGCGAGGCCGATCTCTTTCATCCGGTGATTTACGACAACCAGACCAGGGTGAATCTGCCCGCCGATCCCAATTACTACGCCAGCACCGACATGACCAACAAGGCCATAGAATGGGTTCGTTCGCAGCATTCGCTGGCACCCGACAAGCCATTTTTCGTCTACTACTCCGCCATTGGCACCCACGGCCCGTTCCAGGTTCCTGAAGAGTGGCGCAACAAGTACAAGGGCAAGTTCGACCAAGGGTGGGACCAGGTGCGGAAGGAAACACTGGCCCGCCAGATCAAAATGGGCGTCGTCCCCCCTGGTACCGACCTCGCACCCAAGCCGGATCCAGGAATCCAGGACTGGGACACCTTGACCCCTGACGAGAAAAAAGTCTTTGCCAGGTACATGGAAATCTATGCGGCCTTTGCCGAGGTGACAGACCACGAAATCGGACGCTTCCTCGACTCGATCGAAGAGTTGGGCGAAATGGACAACACGCTAGTTATCTACATCACCGGCGACAATGGCCCAGTTTTCCAAGGCGGCCCTAATGGCGCTTTTAATGAGCTGTCTGTGTTCAACGGGCTGCCAGAACCCCTCGACATTGCACTGAAGCACCTGGACGAATTCGGCGGACCGAAGTCGCACATTTTGTATCCCAATGGCTGGGCTTACGCGGGCGCAACGCCTTTTGCTTGGGGTCACCAAGTGGCCTCCTATGGCGGCATCTGCCAGCCGATTGTGATCCATTGGCCGAAGGGCATCAAGGACAAGGGCGGTCTACGTACGCAGTGGTACCACATGATTGACATTGCGCCGACAGTCTTAGAAGCAGTTGGAGTGCCCCAGCCGGCAGTCGTCTATGGCGTCAAGCAGAAACCCATCGAAGGCGTGAGCATGTTGGATAGCTTTGACAATGCCGAAGCGAAGTCGCGACACACTACGCAGTACTTCGAGATGGCCGGCAACCGGGGCATCTACCAGGACGGCTGGTTCGCTACCACAGTGCATCGTCCGCCCTGGGAGGCGAAGCCGCGGGCCACGTTTGCCGACGACAAGTGGGAGCTTTACAACGTAGACAAAGATTTCAGTGCCGCGCATGACCTTGCCGCGAAGTATCCCGAGAAGCTTGAGGAGCTAAAAGGAGTTTTTCTGGAGGAGGCGGTCAAGTACAACGTCCTGCCGCTGGATGACCGCTCGTTTGAGCGCTTCAACCCTGCGCTGGCCGGTCGCCCGGATCTGCTGGAAGGTCGAACCGAGATGACAGTCTATGAAGGCATGAAGGGAATACCCGAGAATGCTTTCATCAACGTAAAGAACCACTCCTTTGTGATTACCGCCAACCTCGAAGTGCCTAAATCCGGCGCCGAGGGAGTGGTGCTTGCGCAAGGCGGGGATATGGGTGGTTGGAGCCTCTATGTAAAGGACGGAGCACCCCGGTTTGCCTACAACTATCTCGGTCGCCAGACTTACAAGGTCATTGACCCTGCTCGCCTTCCGGCCGGGCCGGTGACGCTCCGCTTCGAGTTTGCTTATGACGGGGGAAAGCCCGGCGCGGGTGGGACCGGTCTGCTATTCGTCAACGGTGCAGAAGTCGCCGCAGGAAGGATCGAGCACACTCACCCGAACGCGTTTGGCGCGGAAACGACCGACGTGGGCGAGAACCTCTATACGGCGGTCAGCGATGACTACAAGGCGGACGACAGCAAGTTCACCGGCACAATTGACAAGGTGACCATCCAGGTCGGCAAATCCACCCTCAGCGAGCAGACACAGAGGGGTCTGGACCGAATGAGCATCGATAATTTGTTGAACGTAGACTATTAATCGTGCCGTTGGGAATCAGCGGACAATGGTGTTTTCCCGATACCAGGCGTGAAATCGCCATCTCGCACGTAATCCCGGATGAGCGGCCCGTTTGGTTTAAGTCGCATCTTGGCGTGCTCACGACAGTGTATCGACGCGGGCCAGAGGTCTGCTTCGGGGAAGTCACTTGGACGTGTTGTCGGCAAGCCGTCCAAGTGGCCGCGGCCGGTGGGAGTTCTTCAACAGCACGTGATGGGCGTCATACTGCAAGATGAAAACGAGGCGTTCGTAAACACCGGCCGACGTATCGGGAGCAATCTTACATACGCTTGCTTCTGGTCGACTTCTGAATGTTCCTACTATAATCGGTCGGATCTGCGCGGATTGAGACGCCATAAGTTCGTCCCACGAGGACTCTTCGTAGGCCATCCCAACACCACGGTGTTTAAGGGGTGTGCAGAATGAGCGTCATACGTTCGTAGATTTTGATAGCTGCCTCGGCCCGACTCACTCTTGGGGGTTTTGAGAAATGCGATGCGTCCAGGCTGGTTTCTTAGTTGCAGCAATTTCAGTCGCACTCGTTGCTTCGCCCACCATAGCCAAGCAGGCGGAAGACCAGCGCCCGTCCGGACTTGCTCAGGCCGAGTGGGCAGCTACCGGTGGCCACGGCTGGGACCGAATAGCCGCCGTAATCCTCGAAGGAACCATGACAGAGGGCGGCGTGCCCGGTAGATTTGCAAAGACTATCGACCTGCGTACGGGGAACAGCCGCATGCTCCACGAGACTGGCCCCATGCGGGCAGTGACAGGCTATGACGGAGTGACCTGGAATGCTGCCAACGGTATCGTCAATTCGGTCGACCTGCCTCCTCTGGAGCAAGACGCTCGATCGCAGGCGTTCGTTGATCGTGCGGGATGGCGAAGCGAGAGCGGCTTCACCATTAGCAAGGCTGACCCCAGCAATCACGCCGAAGTTGTGCATTACGTTCCAGCTGGAGGTAGTGAGGTCGAAGTAACATTCGACTTGACGGACCATCTGGTTAGGCAAGTCGTGGTGCAGACCGAAGACGGGCCGCTCACAATCACCTACAGCGACTGGCGTCGCGTACGGAAGGTAAGCTTTCCATTCCGCAGAGTTGAAACTTCTAACACCGGCGAAACCACCACGTTCGAAGTCAAGCGTGTGCGCCTGCTCAGCAAGCTCCCGCCGGATAGTTTGGCGCGGCCCGCGAGCTCACCCCATGGCCGGCTCGTCTCTGTCGAGGGAGCACGTATTCCTTTTCGCTATGCGGGATGGCACATCCTCGTTTCCGCGCGGGTTAACGACGTGCCTGCGGACGTTGTGTTTGACACGGGCGCGGCCAACTATTTCTCTCCCGCATGGGCCGAGCAGTTTGGCCTGAAGGTCTCGGGTGGACTGAATCTCAGCGGCGTCGGAGAATCAAGCACGGCAGGCGGATATGCGGTGGCGAAGAACATATCTCTAGGATCCGCGGAGTTATCAGACGAGGTAGTCCTCGTGGGTCCCCTACCGTGGGACGCTCGGCCGGGACAACCGGAGCCCGCTGGTTCCGTGGGCTTCGAATTCCTCGCGGAGTTCCGCACCACGATTGATTATCCGGCTCAGACGATCAGCTTCGCCGAATTCGGGCAGCCCGTCCCGAACGACGCGGGCACCACTGTGCCTTTCTACAGTGACGGGCATTCCATCTACATCGAGGCCGAGGTCGACGGCCATCACGGGCTGTTCCGGCTGGATACAGGAGATGGTGGAACGGTGACGCTCTTTGCCGCATTCGCGAAACGAAACGACCTGTATCAGGGGATAGGAGAAAATGTCATATCCGGCGCAGGGGTCGGCGGAAAGGTGAGAGCTCGCAAAGTGACTCTGTCGAGTTTCAAGCTGGCGGGAACAGATTTTCGTGAGCTGCCCGCCAACGTAAGCCAGAACAAAGCCGGCACCTTCGCATCCCGTACTCTAGCTGGCAGCCTCGGCGGAGGCGTCCTACGTTGTTACCGCATCACCTTTGACTACCCGGCACGTTTTCTGACGTTCCAAGCTGCCCCTGAGCACCTCCGCGATTGCGTTAAGGTACATTGAAAACTCAGGAGTCGGCGACACGAGGGCAACGCTAAATCATCTCGCGATATGGCCGGTCTTCTCCTCCTGGGCTGCTGATAATCGAGCGGTTCGGAATGAGAAACGCAGGATGTTTGCGGAGTAGCGCGAGGCCCGTCTGGTCGAGCGGAGAATCACTCGGTCGTATAGTCGGCTATGCTTCCTTGTGCCCAGCCCCTCGGGACGCGTTCTGGCAAGAGAGCGGAGCGGGCGTTTCACGTTCAATTGGGGTGCCAATCCGGTTACCGGATGCTGGCCGACTTATTAAGGTATGCCAAAAGGGTTTACAAGAAGACCGCAAGGGGACGGGCCCGCGACGCCAAGCAACAACTACATAACGCCAGGCGGCCTGCAGCGCCTCAAAGATGAGCACCGGTTTCTGCTCACCAGGGAACGCCCGGCCGTGACGGAGGTGGTGGCGTGGGCTGCGAGCAACGGCGATCGCAGTGAAAACGCGGACTATCAGTACGGCAAGCGGCGGCTGCGCCAAATCGATGGACGGATTCGCTTTCTCACGAAGCGAATCGAGTGCGCGGAAGTGGTTGACCCCGAGACTCCGAGAGCAGGGGCGGCGGCGACGAGGGCGTTCTTTGGAGCGACTGTGCGCTATGCCAATGCCGCGGCAACGGAGCGAGTGGTGAGCATCGTGGGCACAGACGAGGTCGATCTCAACCGCAACCACATCAGTTGGGTGTCGCCTCTGGGGCGCGCGTTGATGAAGTCGGCAGCGGGCGATCGCGTGGTTCTCCAAGCGCCGGGCGGTACAGCATACCTGACAGTGCTGGAAGTGTGTTACGAGCGCATTTCGGTGGAACCATTCCGTGAACCACCTGGAGCTGAGGCCTCGGCAGAGGGACTCCCTCGCGGCGCCAATCCACCTGACGAAGTTTAGCGAAGCGGCACATGAACATTCCAAGCCCCGCGCCAGGACGGATTGTGAGCTGACTCACGGGCTATTTGTTCCGCTATTGTTCGAATCCCGGTCAGGAACGCTCGCGTGTAACTGCACAGTGTTTAGCGACTGCTCCGAGCCGATCGTCAGCCACCCGGAAGTAATCCAGTTTGACGTGTAGTCGGCAAACCGCCGACTGAGAGCGGACAACACGCCGTAAGTCACAAGAAAGGGTAGGGCGTTTTACGTCCGAGTGACGGTGCCAATGCGGTTGCAGGATGCTGGCCGACTTATCAGGTGTAAGCTTCGAGAGGCCGGTTTCTGGACAATGTGACAAGCGAATGCCGCTCGGACTCAGGGCCAGTCGTGCGGTTGAAAAAGTCTGCTAATGACCATCAAGCTCTTGCCTAGCAACAAGCTGCTTCGTCGATCGATCACCTCAGTAACTTGCGAGCGAGCCAGTAATCGACACTGAACCTTCCCGGACCGGAGCAGATCAGCCAGATGAAGAAGAGCACGTACAAGACTTCCGGAAGATAGAGGAAATCGTCGAGCCAGTTAAAAGGCGAAAGTCCTTTAGGGAGGGTGGAAAGCGCGTTGGTCAAGGTGGCGACAACCATATCGATCAATAAAGCCGCACAGGCCGGGCTCGAAAGCAACCCCACGGTCAGCAAGGATCCGGCAACGAACTCGACACCCGCCACGAAATAAGCCGTCTGGCGGGGAAAGGGGACTTTGGCCTTAACGAGCGTGTCGTAAACGGGTTTTGTGCCGCCGGCGACAAACAATTTGTTTGCTCCGGAGATGGCGAAGAACAGCCCGATCGAAACGCGTACCAGCAGGATGGCATATTGTTCCAAATCACCGCTACCCAGCAGCTCAAACTGAACCAACCATTTCCAATCCATATCTTGTCCCTCCATCGAAGGGAAACGCTGTAAGGCCACCCGATGTCACACCGACTTGTCCGGCAACCGCTCTAATCAGGACTTAGTGGCCGTCTGCTTGATTAAAGCCGACAGTAGCTGTCGACCGTCTGTACTTCTTTCGTCGCAGCAAATCACACAGCATCAATCCTAATAAGGTAGAGCTTCGGTCCGCACGTGTCAGCGCTTAAGTCCGCGCCCCATCCTGGCCGAGCGTCGCTGCTCATTGGCGGCTCCAATTCCGATCGATGCTCGTCCGCTGATTCTGGTTCTTCCGTCTTTATAGTGCTGCCGATCAAGCATCACGAGGAAATGCGAAAATTTGGACCGACGTATCGCGCGATACTTCCGTTCGCTGAAGCTTTGCCCCGATCCACACGAAAGCCGCGCTGATCGGTACTGCAACGGCTATCCGATCTGCAGTACGACCTTGCCAGAGTTGTGTGGAGCGCCCGCAAGCATGCGCTGCGCCTGGCGCGCCTCCGAAAGCGGCAGGATTGAGCCCACACGCGTTGTGATTTTGCCCGCGTCAAATAATGTTGTGAGTGTCTGCAGGCGCGCGGTGGTCACCGCAGCGTAGAAGAAAATGGCCTCTGCTGGGAGCGGCTGCGTCGAAACCGAGGTGACGAGTTTGCCTCCCGATTTCAAGGCAGCGACACAGCGTTGAAGCGTACTCCCGCCGACCGTGTCGAGGATGGCGTCCACCTGCGGGAGGTCCTGCTCGAATGCCGGCTTGTTCGAGTCGATGATGGATTTCACGCCCAATGATCGGAGCAGATCCTCGTCGACGAGGCGTGCGATGGCAATGACGCGAATTCGGGCGTCCACCGCCATCTGCACGGCGTAGGCCCCGACGTTCCCCGCAGCTCCGACGACCATTACCGTTTGTCCGCGCATCGCCTGGGCATACTGGAACAGCATTTGCCAGGCGGTTACCGCAACGACAGGAGCCGATGCTGCTTCTACGCAATTCAGCGACTGCGGTTTGCGGGCCACCATGCCTGACGTGGCCGCGGCAAACTCGGCCTGGGCGCCACAGAACTGCGGATTGGTGACGCCATAGACTTCGTCGGCCGGTGCGAAGCCCGTAACGCCGGAACCGACCTTCTCGACGACACCGGAGAAGTCCGAACCTAGGGTGAGCGGAGGCCGCGGGCTAACCTTGCTCTTGCCCTCACGAATGATCGCGTCCCAGGGAGCGACGCCCGCGGCCATCACGCGCACCAGAACCTCGTTTGGGCCCGGCCACGGCACAGGCACTTCCTCGACCACCACGACGTCGGGCGGCCCGAAGCTATGAATCCTCGCCGCTTTCATGGCCCATCCTCCCCCGCCCTGGAGACGATCGAAATCCGATTCATCCGAAGCTAGAAAACGGGGGACAAAAACTGAGGACAGAGGGGGCGTTGACTAACTTCCATTGCCGAAAAATGGAAAACGTCCCGCCTGTCCCCGGTTTCCCTCCGATTCTTATGCCGCTGAAACCGACTCGTTCTTCCGATTGAGTGCCGGTAGAAGAAGTTTCAGAAGCGCTTGATCAGAGAACGGGTTCTGACCTGAGATCAACTCGCGATCTTGAAGGACGTAGCTCTTCCATGGAGCGAGCACACTTACGTCACCGCCCGCCGTACGCAAGGCGAAGTCCGGGTAGAAGAGGACCTTACCACCAATCTCAAGCGGCTCCCGCTGCTGCTCTTCAGCTGTCGAAAAGATAGTCATCTTATAGCCGGAATAGATCCAATCTTGAGCCTTAGCGCGTGCTCCCTCGGCATCGCCCGCGGACAGCGCGGCGACAAACTCCGTCGAATTCGGAAGAGCCGAGAGAAGTGAAATCGGGCCATGGCAGAGCACTGCCGTAGGCTTCGATGTTTCATGAAAGTGTCTCAGCACGGTGCCCGCGTCGGGATCATCGAGCAGGTCCATCATCGGGCCATGGCCGCCAGGGACGAAAACAGCGTCATATTGATCCAGGCCCGATGCGATGACGTCCGAGATACGAGTTGGATTTTTGAGCCCGGTGAGGGTGTCGCGGAATTTTAGATAGTCCTGAAGCTTAGCCTCGTCTCCACCGAAGAAGTCGGCTACAGCTGAATGGACATCCATTTGCGGCGTGTTGCCTTTGGGATTGGCGAAAGTGATTTCGTAGCCCTCCTTCATCAGGGCGCGAACCGGAACCGTCAGCTCGTTGAGGTAGTAGCCAGCGCCGGTATAAACCTTGCCATCTTTCAACGGCAAGCCATGACCGCTCGATACCAGCACTAAGACTTTTCCTTTAGTTGTCATTGTTGTTCTCCTTTTTGAAATCGAAGTCTGTGCTCCTGAATATGAGCTTGCTCATCGCCCGCGGTTTCCTCCAAAGTGCGTAAGGACCGGCTTGGTGGGAGCGCAACGATGAGGCGCAGAGTCGGCATCCCATCCGGCCCGAGTGTTAACCGTAGGTGACGGTAGTGGCCTGTCCCACCTCGATAATGTAGCCGTCAGGGTCGCGGATGTAGCAGCGTATCTCGCCGTACTTTGGTATCGGCTCCGTGATGAACTCGGCTCCTCGACTTTTCCACAATTTGTAGCACGCTTGAATATCCGCAACGCGGAAATTCATAAAGCTGTTGAAGTGATTCGGGTCTGGGACGCTGAGCGTTACCGTCGGCTTATCCGGGGTCGGCCCGCCCCCAACGTTCAGAATCATCCAGATATTCGCAAGCTGAAGGTACCCAGGCGCGTTGCCGTCACCCAGGCTCAGAATGCGAGCGCCGAAGACCTTTTCGTAGTAGCGGGCCGATCGCTCGATGTCGGCGACCGTGAGAAACTGCGCGATGCTGATCCCCTCGCGAGGTGGCATCTCATAGCTCTTCTGTTCGACTTGTACCGCATTCATTGATGTCTCCTTTCGATACGGTGCTTATTACAAATACGGTGTCCCGAGTCCCGCGCCCATTCACAAAAATCGATCGACACCAGCTTGTCAACAGCGATTCCCAATTGGCTGGAACTCTCCCTGCCGGTCCAGGTGATGGTTGATCCTCGGGATGCCAATGTGGCGGAAGCAACTCCACACTCTTGATCATCCCCCGCTTTTCGTAATCGTAGGACCAATCCTCACCCGGCTCGAAGCTGGCAATGCCATTGAGCAAAGATCGAGATGCGATAGATATGCGGGGGCGATTTCCGAGGTGACCGCCATACGGACCTCCTCATTGGCGCGCGGCGAACGGACTGCCGCCCGAGGACTGAGCAGCCGGCCCACCTCACGCGTGATGCCGATGCGCACATTTGTGCTAACGTGCGCAGTCTCTCGAACCGCCGTGCCAAGCCACGAAGCACCCTGGGCGCTAGGAGGACGACTAACGTGGAAAGCCGTCCGCCATCCATTTAGCGAATGTTTCAATGCGAGATTGCGGCCAAGGACCTTCCCCTCTTGGTGGTGGAGGAGGCATCACCGCGCCGCCGATTCCCCGAATGCGATCGTAGATGGCGGCAGCGTGCTTCTTGACGTCATCGTAACTTCCCAGGTTGAACCCCTTGCTCATCCCTTGAATGTCTCGTTCCGTAAAGAGCGGGCGAATGTCCATTTGAAAGCTCGTCGTTTTCGTCATTGCGCCTCACAGGTATTGGATTATATGGATGTCGCGGTCTCCTTCGTGATTCCAAAACTTCCTGGCTTTTGACCTCAGAGTACGCCCGCTCGGCCCGGAGTGGCCCTCGCAGGCGCGATCTCGGTTAGGTGTGAAGTCCTCTTATTTGTTTACCAACGACGAGCCGGAGCGGCACCATCCACGTGGAGTATCTCTCCGCTCACATGACCTGCCTGTGCCAGGTAAAGAACGGCATCGACAACATCCTTCACCGTCGCCTTTTTCTTAGCCGGTTGCAACATCGAGTCGCTGGGATCATTGCGGTGCATTGGTGTATCCACCTCGCCGGGCGCTACGGCATTGAAGCGGATGCCGTCTTTTGCATACTCGATTGCGAGATTCTGGGTTGCTGAATTCAGCCCACCTTTTGTCATCATTGCAATCGAGCCATTCTCGCCGACGATCGGCCGATCGGCAAGCGCCGCAGTGATGCTCACCACGCATCCCGATTTCTGTTTCAGCATCTCTTTTACAGCTCGCTGAGTGATGTAGAAGAATCCGAGTAGATTGGTGGAGACAAGGGCGTCGAACTCCTCGGTAGTGAAGTCAATGAAGGGCTTGGTTAGGAATATGCCAGCGTTATTCACCAAAACATCGATGGTTCCGAAGTTATTTATTGCTGCTTCGACGGCCTGAGCAGCGGTTTGCTGCTTGCCGATATCGCCATCGAGGAGAACCAGGCTGCCGGAGGCGGTCAACTTTCGATTGGTTTCTCGAGACGTCGCGACGACGTTATAACCTTCTTCCAGAAACCCTTCGACTAAACCCGTGCCAATGCCCCCCGCTGCTCCGGTTATGATTGCTGTTAGTTTGACCGACATACATAGCCTTTCGTTTTAAAGGCGCGAACCCAATACTCAGTTGCGTCATCGCCCTCGGCTTCATCCCGCCCGACGCGCCACGACCCCTTCGCGTGAAGAACCGACGAACCCTTGCACCAACGCGGCGATCCGATCCGCAGCCGTGTCCAATGCGAAATGGCCGCCGTCGACGATGTGCACTTCGGCCTTTGGCACATCCCGGCGATAAGCTTCCGGCTCCGATGGATCGAACGAGGACTCATACTTACCCCAGATCACCAGCAGGCGCGGCTGTTTCTCGCGCATCCATGCTTGCCATTTCGGATAGGCTTCCACATTGGTGCGATAGTCGTAGAACAAATCGCTTTGAATCTCGGCCTGGCCCGGGCGGTTCAGAAAATAGAATTCGTCCGTCCACAGATCCGGGTCATGGCGTTCCACATCAGGATCGTTTCCGACATGGCGCGAACGCGTGGTCTCGAGCGATAAGAGATTCGTGCGTAGCGCACTCTCGTTTGTCGCGCGATCGGCCCAAAAGGCCCGCCGCGTCTTCCAATTCGCTCCCAGGCCTTCGTTGTGGGCCACCGCATCTTGCACGATCAGCGCCTCGACGCGCTCTGGGTGAGCCAAGACCATGCGAAAGCCCACGGGGCCGCCGTAATCCTGCATGTACATCGTGTACTGGGCGAGCCCGAGCGACTCGGTGAAATGATTCATGACCTCGGCGTAGTGATCGAACGTGTACGCGAATGTCTTCGGATCCGGCCAGTCACTGTGTCCGAAGCCGGGGTAATCGGGAACGACCAGGTGATAGCGATCAGCGAGGCGGGCGAAGAGCGGCTCGAACATTCGCGAAGAAGACGGCAAACCGTGCAGCAGGAGAATCGTCGGGGCGTCTTTCGGACCAGCCTCCCGGTAGAAAATTGACAGCCCATCGATCTGTACAGTGCGATAAAAAGTCGGATACTTCATGGGATGTTCCTTTCAGTGTCTACTGACCAAGCATTCGATGGCTCGCGAATTCGCGGGCTCGCCAGCGCCGTGTCCTGGACCAACCTCGATGGGGGTGCCGTCAACTGTCCATGAGAACACCCTCGATACCGTAAAGGATCTCCTGGTAGGTATCATTGTTGTGGGCCGGCGCGGCCAGCTTCTCCCCGGCCGGATCGGAGAACTCGAAAACCCACACGCTGCCGCCGGATCCTCGCCAGTGATTAGAAATCGGATGCTTATCGGACCAATCTGGATTGTTTCTTCCGAAGCATTCACCTTGATCGTACGCAGCTGCACTATCATCCCCTTTTGAATGAAGTTATCCCACATTTCCTCCCTTCAAGTCGAGCGCGGAGTCTGACCACCGGATTGTGTTCGGTTCATCGGCGATCCACATGGATGTATAGTCGGCTATGCGCGGAAGTGCCAGCTGGTGTCAACTCCCGAGATACCGGCTTCTGAAAGATCACTCCCGACAAGTGGGCATTGATACAGGGTCTTGTAGGAACTGATCTCCACTTGGCCGACTTTCCGGGCTGTTCAGCTTTTACCGGCTACAAGCGGTTCCGTTGTTAGCAGTGGTTGTACCGCATCATTCATCGTCCCAAAAGGTCAGGCACGGCTTTGTGGCTGGTATTTCGACGGGCCTACAGCATCCATCGCCTGCTCACTTCCGACTTCCCGCCCTTGCTTTTGGCTGAACGCTGGTGCAGTTGGGCCTGGAACTCAGTGGCCAGCCGCCTGAGAACAGTCGCTTCAGCCTCCAGTCTGGCAGATTCACATTGCAACCGAGTTTGCTGGTAAGAAAGAGCATCATGATTAGAAGATATGACAGTTTCTGCCCGACGCGCACGTGAAAAACCGCTGCTCGGCGGCACGCTTGAGAAACACAACAATCTCATTTCGTTTGGCGCCGTAATGAACGGCCAAGTCCACCAGCCTAAGAACCGAGTCCACATCAGACGCGATACGAACTTCGTCGAAGTGCTCTCGCCAGCCCGTTCGTGCCGCCTTCCGGCCAGCGGCCGTCAAACGATATTCGTAGCGCGGACGCCGTGTCGCGTTTTCCCCGTCTTCACGGGCCACCAGACGGGCGGCGCTCAAACGGCGCAGAGAAGGCGTCGTCGCCCCCAATGACAATCCACCCTCGCGCTGGAGAGAATAGGGAGTCTTAAGGCCGCGATCCAGCAGAGACAATACGAAGACGTTGAGGACTGACAGGTTCATGGAATTAGCTGAGATATATCTGTCAATTCTATCGCAAAATACCCCACGTCCATGGTTCTAGCGGGGTGGCCGCCTCGCGTATCCCCATTTCGACGATTTTTCTAGCATCGTTGCGTTTTGAATACATGATCCTTACTGCGTTGAGGATCCACTTAACCAGATATGCTATGTACTCCGGCTGTGATTCCGGAGCTTCGCCCGGGCAGCAGCGACGTATGATTTGTTCGGGCGTGACGGATTTGACATCCCCTAGTTTGGTGATGGGATACGCGTCCGGGAAGTCAGGTAACTGGGCCTCGAGCTCTTTGGTAAACGAACCCCAAAAGTCTGGACACAGCTTCTGCGGAAGACAGTTTTTCGTAAGCCAGATTGCGATTGCAGTGGCGATCTCCGTAGGCTTTCCTTGCTCCAGAACGATGGGCCTTTTCCTTTCTGTATCGCAGCGTAGAGTCTCATGAACGTCTCGAGGCTTGGACTTAGCAGTGGGCTCACTTCTTACCACGCTGCAATTGTTTGGTAGCACTGGCGGACTGGGTGCAGCGTTGCAGACGGGCGCTACCCTCGGAGGATTTTCAGCAGAGAAGATGGTGGCTGCTTTGAATTTCTCGCCTAGCGTAGATTGCTGTACGGACTCGTCGGCGAACTCGAACTTAATGAGATCTTCGACATCTGGCCGCCTCTTAATAATAAACTTGAACAACACTCCTTTCCCCGTGGCTTGGTCACGGATCGCCTCTCCTAATGTGACCACGTCACGACCGCAGCGAAGCCGATGCCGGCGAAGCTCATCCACAGCCAGTTTGACGAGCCTGCGCATCTCACTATCCGGGATGACTGCTGTTGTACGCTCGGCGATCACCGCGCGGGCCATCGCCAACAGCATCTCATACTGAGATCTCCAAATCCTGGCTACAGTAGATCCTCGGTGCCGTCGACCCATCCGCGCTATCCCCGCCTGGTCGAGGTCGTAAAGCAAGTAATAGCGGATCGACCGCACGAATGCGCGCCAGATCTCGGCTTGTCCTTTGTACCCGGCTTTCCCCATTCGCCTGATTTCAACCCTAACGGCGCGGCGACGGTAAGTCTCCATTTTTTTCTTAAGCTGAGTGATTGCTCTTTTTAGAGCCTTTTCTTCCGCCGATCCCTTGGCATTCTTTAACTTAAGAAAGAGCCTTCCCAGTCGTTTCTGTCGGGTTACACGTAGCGAGAGCGCCGCGGCTGCGAATTCCAACGCATCGAGCCGGAGTTTGCCGCCGTTGGGAATGGTTTCGAGCCTGGTCTCCAGAGATGCGAGCTTCGCGGCCATGCCTGGGTTGTCAGCGCGCTGCTTGTAAACGGCAGAAGCTTGCAAATCGATGCGGTCAAGGGGATGGCGATTCCCGCCTGGGATGAGACGGTTCTCTATCGTTTCTTAGGACAGCCGTATGCCGGTAATCCGGTTGACGGCCCGCTGGCATTGGATCACGCGGGCAATCTCTATGGCGTGGCGGCTGGGGGACCAGATGAACACGGCGTCATCTACGAACTGACGTCCGCTGGAGGGACGTGGTCGGAAAACGATCTCGCCCCTGGGAATAACAATGGCAGCGGCGTGGTTTTCGACAGCGCCGGCAATATCTATGGCGCCAACTCAGGCGAGGGCTACGGCGGGATTTACCAGTTGTCTCCCTCAGGCTCAGGCTGGAACCTGCACCAGCTATACAGCATCATTAACGTGCCGGAAGATGGTTACCTAACCAACGGCGGCGTGATCCTCGACAGCTCGGGGAATATCTACGGGGGTACCCTTGAGGAGGGCCCTGGCAACGGCGGCACCATTTATGAGCTGTCGGCCGGGACCTGGAACTATTCTGTGCTGTATGCCTTCACCGGAGGCGAAGGGCCGGACGAAAGTCTAACCATGGACGCGGCCGGCAACATTTACGGCACGACGTGGGGTGACGGCACGAACTTCCGCGGCAACGTCTTCAAGTTAACTCCGTCGGCCAATGGCTGGGTCTACACCGACCTATACGACTTTACGGGCGGCAGCGACGGAGCCAATCCTGTCAGCAACGTTGTTATCGACGCGCAAGGCAATCTCTACGGGTCCGCCTCGAACGGTGGGGATAATTCGCGATGTGTCCGCGAATACTACACCGGCTGCGGCACGGTCTGGAAGATCACGCCGTAGATTATGGTGGCCGTTAGGTCAGTGCAGACCAGAGAAACTCCATGTGCCAGCATCTTCGTTCGACAAACCTCGACAGCAAAATCGCTGAGATGAAACAGAATTTGTAGCTAAGTATACGGCCCGGCGGTGTCGGCTCGGGCGCGGAGGCGTATGCAACTCAGCCGAGACGTTTCAACTCTTAGGCGGCACGGGTTGGCAAGGTCCGGGCGAAGCAGGAACAACTGGGCCGGGCGCTTGCCGGATAGTGCAAAAATACTGGAGGGCAATCCGGAAGCTAACTGTCGCTATCAGGCGATTACACTCATTGAGAATGCCGCTCCCGGTCAATGAGTGTAATGGGGATGTTACGTCAACTGAGAATGCAGATGCGATTAACCTCCGGTTAGCCGACCAATCGGGAGTGATCGCACCATGACTCGAATCGAAATGCCGTACGGTGGCCCATGCTACGAGTTGTGCGACAAGTGAGTGGCCCTCCTGTGCTTGGGCTGCTAAACTTGGCTGCCGATTTGCATGTTCCCAGCGAGGCAAGAGTGAGCGACCCCACAGCCAAGTCAACTCTTCACAACTCAGGCCCCGGATTCAATCCCGAAGCCACGCTTCACTCCGCCGATGCTCCGCTGGGCGTGTCTGCACTCGATTTGGGCTCGATTGGGCCCTATCGGCTGATCAGACAACTCGGGGAAGGAGGGATGGGGCAGGTGTGGCTGGCCGAACAGTCCGCGCCCGTCAAGCGGCAGGTTGCGCTGAAAATCATCAAAGCCGGGCGCTACGACGAGTCCGCTTTGCTGCGCTTCAACGTAGAACGGCAGACGCTGGCGATCATGGATCACCCTGCCATCGCCAAGGTTTTCGATGCGGGCTCGACGGCCGAAGGTCAGCCTTACTTCGTAATGGAGTACGTGCCGGGCCTTCCCATCACCGACTACTGCGACGAGAAGCGCCTCTCGGTCCAAGAGCGGCTAGCGCTGTTCATCAGGGTTTGTGATGGCGTGCAACATGCGCATCAAAAAGCGATCATGCATCGCGACCTGAAGCCCTCCAACATTTTGGTCGTTGAAGTCGATGGCAAGCCCATGCCGCGCATTATTGACTTCGGCATCGCGAAAGCCATCTCGCAGCAAGCTGAGGACGAGACGATGGTAACGCGTGCCGGAGGAATGGTGGGCACACTGGGATATATGAGCCCAGAGCAAGCGGACCCGATCGTGCTCGATGTAGATACTCGCACAGACGTTTATTCGCTAGGCGTGGTGCTCTATGAACTTCTTACCGGTGTGTTGCCCTTTGATGCCAGGCAGTGGCGAACCAAACCTTTCCATGTGATGTTGCGCCGGCTGCATGAAGAGGATCCGCCGAGTCCCAGCACAATACTCAGCGGAGACTTTACGTCGACGACCACTGCGCAATGCCGGAACACGGATCCACGGCAACTGGAAAGTCTGCTGCGAGGTGATCTGGATTGGATTACGTTAAAGGCTTTGGAAAAAGACCGCGTCCGCCGGTATGCCAGCCCTTCGGAACTGGGCGCCGATGTCGGCCGCTATCTGCGGAACGAGCCTGTAGTGGCGCGCCCGGCAAGCACCGCTTACCGAACGAAAAAGTACGTTCAGCGGCACAAATTTGGTGTGGCGGCGGCAACTGCCATGGCGCTGCTTCTGATCGCGTTCGCGGTGATGCAAACGATCCAATTGCGGCGGATTACGCGAGAGCGCGATCGCGCCGATCGCGTCACCGCCTTTATGACCGGCATGTTCAAGGTGTCGAACCCAAGCGAAGCACGCGGCAACGACATCCGGGCACGCGAGATTTTGGATAAGTCCTCCAAAGAGATCGACACCGGACTGGCGCGCGACCCGGAGCTGCAGGCGCAGATGATGAACGTCATGGGCACCGTGTATCAAAGCCTGGGGCTTACCTCAAAGGCCGAGCCTCTTCTCCGGCGCGCGGTGGAAATTCGGCAGCGTATCCTCGGCCCCAGGAACCCGGACACCTTGCAATCGCAGAACGATCTTGCCCTAGCAATGCAGGCGGAAAGTCATTACCCAGAAGCGGAGAAGTTACTCCGGGAAACCATGGAGACTCGCCGCCAGGTCCTTGGCCCCGAGCATCATGACACCGTGGACTCCACGCTGCAATTGGCCAGGATTCTTGGGTTTGAATCACGCTACGCGGAAGCGGAAAAGTTGAATCGCGACGCGCTCGAAGTGGCCAGGCGAAAGTGGCCTCATGACAAGTTGACGGCGACGGCGCTGTCGCTTCTGGCCGACACTCTCACTCATGAAGGCAAGTACCCTGAAGCAGAGAAGGCAGCACGAGAGGCGCTCGAAACGGACCGCAACATGCTAGGCTCCGACCATCCGTCAGTGTTGAGAGATATGTTTAATCTCGCCTCGATTCTGCTGCTCGAGGAGCGTTACGCCGATGCGGAAGAAATGTATAAAGAGTTGATTGAGTCGGCCCGGCGAGTGCTTGGACCGCAGCATCCCGGCACGTTGGCGGCCATGGGCAACCTGGCTACGCTTCTGGAGAAGGAAAAGCGCTTCGCCGACGCGGAGAAGTTGAACCGCCAGGTGCTCGACGCGCAACGGCAGACCCTGGGTCCGGAACATGCCTCCACCTTGCTCACCATGGCTAATCTGGGTTTCGACTTGATCGCAGAGAAGAATTACTCCGAAGCGGAGAAGGTTCTGCGGGAAGCGCTGGCTGGCCTGCGCCGTGTTCTCGGCCCCTCGCATGAATTCACGGAAGCGGCAGCCTACAACCTGTCTCGCGTCCTTGCATTGGAGGGTAAGCGGGATGAGGCCTTCGCCACCTTGCGGGCCGGTGCGGAAACTATTACTTCCGTCGACGAGCTCCAGCGCCTGGAAAAGGACGACCAGCTCCAGTCCCTGCATGGAGACCCGCGCTTCGACGCGCTCCTGGCCGCAACACGCCAGCGCATCGCCGCGGCGCAAAAGCTGCCGGCGACCAGATAGACGGCGTTCGTCCTTCGATCGCACCAAGGGGGGCCGCAAAAACCACATGTGAACTTCGTGGAAACGAAGCAGTGCGAGCGGTCTGCGCAGGACCCGGTCTTCGCCCTCGGATCACGGGCAAACCGGAAATTAAATCCTCAACTGTTGCAATCAAGGCGATTACACTCAGAACCCGGTCCCGGCGTTTAGGTCAAGGCAGAGTGACGAGGGTGGGAGTATTACTCTCGTAGGTTGTGACCGTCCCCTCCCTACTCTTAGGGAGAGCTATCATAAGCTTCATTTGCACCGAGGCGAAAGAAAAGCGCAAACTTACGAGAACGCCTGATTACAACAGTTCCGCTGGATTGGTGGGGCTGTTGAAGCATAATTCAGCAGAGGCGCGGCATGGAAAAGAATCGCGGTACAGAGTCGTTTTCCTGTCCCAAGTGCCAATACGTATTCAATCTTGATGAACTCGACAACACGAGTTTGTTTAGTTGTCCCAACTGTGATGTCGGCCTTGTGGTCAAGCACACGTACCACTGGCTTTATGTGGTTGTATCGCTGCTCTTCGCGGGTCTCGGCGCCTATGTGCAGGGGCTACACAGCATCGTATTTGCTGGTGCCATGGTTATCTATGCGACGGTTTTCTTAGTAATCGTCCATTTGCTCAGTTTTTCACTTGGATTGCCAAAGAAGTTCGACCTGCGCCAGCTTTACCTACAGGAGATTGGCATAGATTCTCGTCACTCCTAGTGAGCAGCGGCAGGTTCCGCCTCTACTAATGGACGACATTGCAGCGTAGCTTACGTGAGATCATGCGTAACACAGGACGGCCAAAAGTGAGGCAAATGGGGATTGTTGACGTAACATCGCCATTTCACTCATTGAGGGTCAATGAGTGAAATCGCCTGTTATCGTCAACGATATTGCTATGTCGTAGGCGTGATGTGGGTTTTCAAGAAGTTGTACAATTCGGCGACCTGCCCCGGCGAGATTGCGCGTTTTGGAATCCACCAATATCGGTACGCAGAATGGAACAAGAGAAAGAAGCTTGCGGTCTCCTGACACTTCACGAAGGCACGCCACTCCATCTGCGACCTGCCCGTAGAAAAGCTTGCTGTAACGCCCTTTTCGTCGAAACTGTAAACAATTTCCCCCTGAACTGACGGGCTGTGATGAAAAGCACGGCGCGTTTGAAATCGAGGTACTTCGTACATACCAATCCCGATCGCAACGGACAACGCGAGCCAAACCCATCCGGCTACCACAAATCCGTGGTCAAGCAGGTATGCCCCGACAAGGAACAACACTGCAAGCAACAGGAGGAAAAGGAACTTGTACCATCCCTGGGCTGGCGATATGCGCGAGAGAGCGCAAACGTCTTCTTCCGTAGGTGTGAAGCGCAGTTCCATGCCAGGAAGTATATAGCGAACCTGAGACCGGCCTATGTAAGTTCCCTCGTGCGGGTCGTAATTGGCGATGAATCGCCTTATCACAAGCAACCCTGAGAGCGTCCCGTTTCGGGATTGCTTGTCTAAACGCCTGCCTGTTATCGCCAACTAGGGGGCTGCTGTCTTGGTAGAATCCTTCTCAACATAGCCGCGGGAAACTTTGTCCCAAGAAAACCAAGTTTTCTTTTCCTCAGACGGACAGCAGTGTGCGTCGGAACTCTTCCAGACTGGAGAGCTAAGCTGCACAATGTCCGATGTGGCAGAAACCAGCATTAACCCCTCGCCTTCCTGTCCAAAGATGTTCTTCACATTGCCGTCTGCACACTGAAAACCCAGGACGTAGTTGCGGGTTCCAGTTCCTCTGAGATGGTCACCGGAAATTTGTATGAAGCGGATTGTTGTACGAGGGACGGGATGCACGGTCAGATCCTTGGAGATTTGGAAGCGCCACCCCACGGCCCCGCCCGGCAGCTCCGTTTCATCGAAGACACCATTCCTGAACCGAAATGGTTCGTCTAAGACTTTGGGAGCCGATTGGATTTCGATAACTCCGTTTCGGAAATCAACCCCACTTATCTTGTGACAGGGCTGTGCTGCAACGTCAGCAGTGACGAACAGAAGAAACGGCAGCAAAAACCGTAAATGGGTATTCATCTACCTGATGTTACGGCGAAAACCGACCACTCTCAAGGTTCACTTTTGATCGCGGTAGGGACACCAGTTGCCTGGTGCCCCCCGCACAGACCCGGACGGGCGCTCATTAGCGCATCCGGTTCTTATCTCGGATGAATCGCGGCCAAGCATACCGCTTGTCCGCACACCCGCCCACCCGTGGGACACGCGCAGTCCCGCTCTGTGTCGGGTGCGTGTCGGATGAGAAAGTGTTCTCCTTGATCCGCAGCCTTCCCTCCTCACTCTCCGCCGACGAGGTTCCGTCTTTGTTCGAATGATTCATCGGTACTATGCCGCAGTGTGACTCCTCGGAGACGTACACGCGGGCCGTGTGGCCTGAGCCTTCTCCCGCCGTCCTGCGGCTGACGTTCGCCGCAGGCATCTCCGAGGTCTCCCGGTTCTCGTGCATGAAGTTTCTAAGCGTGCCTGGGGTCTTCGACTACGCCGGACTGAACACAGGCTCGCGCTATCGCCCCTGTTCATGTTGCCTTGCGCGCATATTAACCGCGTCGGCGTCCGGGTTGTATGTTTTCGCAGCTCAATAGCCCACCCCGCCTATACCCCTGTCTACGCTTCACTGAGTCCCTCGCGGTATCAGCGCAAGACTCGGGGCCGAGTAGATCGCTAGTCCTTTCTCGTGAGAATTTTGCATTCTCTGCTTCATGCCGGTTTAGCCCGGCGCACTAACATCCCCATAGCGCTCATTGACCCGCTGGCTGGGGTTTGTGAGTCTAATCGCCTGATTTCGCCAGCTACTTCGGCACGCGCTTGGGACAGGCCTCGAGACGGCTTTTCTTCTGAACCTCCATGTCACCTGTAACCCCTTGAATCGCCCGCTGAATACCCCAAAGCTCCAAGGGGCCAGCGTCCGCATAGTTGCTGACCTCGATAGCGGTTCCCGCTCGGATGACACGGATATTCTCGAAGACGCCGTGCGTCACTGACCGGCTGTATTCTGGTTTCAATTGAAAGAAGCCAGACTTCTCGATGGTCAACGCGAGCCTTGCGAACTCGCCCCGGTACAATTCTCCCTGCTCTACATCACAGTAGGTCGTCCGATCATCAGGAGTTTGATTACGACACCGTGTCGTGTAGACAAACGCTGATCCAGTTGAATCCAACGTGACTCGCCGCTGTGGACACAAGACGGAGGACGACCACTCGTAGTCGATCATCGTGATTGTGGTGAAAAGATGTGCTTCTGCCGAGATGTCAAGGAGACCGTCGATCCAGCGCTGGATAAGAGAATCTGGCAAAGTGCCCGTAAGTCTGTTTCCAAACAGATACAGCGACCCGAGGTTCTTCAGCGCCCCGATCTCGGGTGGGACAGTGCCAACGAGGTTATTCTCAGCGAGATCAAGTGACCAGACGGACGGAACTGCCTCTCCGCCAGGCGAACGAATCTCGAGACAAGTTACACCGCGCCACTCGCATTCAGTTCCTGGCGGTCCAAGCCACCCTGACTTCTCTGTCCATTGAGGACCACCCGTGCCCTTGTAAACAGCGACCAGAGCTTGATGTTCCGATGACGGCAGGTGGTTGGACGGCTTTTGCTGCGCAAGTAAATGGCCGGCCACACAGGACAACAAAACGGGCAGGCTGTAACGTAGCAATCGACGAATCAACATAGCGCGTGTTGATTGTATGCGAATGCCAGTTCGATAGCTGGCGTAAAATCGGCAGAGCACTCATCGCCCTCGGCAGGGGCGAACAGACGGCGCAAGCTTGTGCTAACGCCTGATTTCAACACTTATTGAGCATCTTGAAGATATGTCAGTGCAACTGCCTCCACCTCCAGTTCTTAACTGCGTTCGACTGCTGGAATATGCGGTACTAGACGAATCCGTTGGTTATGCAGGTCGCACATTCTTATTCAGAGGAAAAAAGGGAAGCTGGAAGGAGGTTGGCCGAGTGCCTTGCCTTGCGATCTGCGAGAACAAATCCGAGACGGCTGATGCTGTACTTCTGTTTCTCTGCGACGAGAAGTGGTCGGACGTTGGCTGCTCCGGTTTCGCGTCCATCGCGGAGGCACGAGATTGGGCTGAGCGCAGGTATCCCGGCGTCTCTTCTCGCTGGGTGCAAGCGTATATTTCCGAAGAAGAGGCCGAACACTATCTGGGACGAATTGTGGGGCGACGAGAGATGTAGTTTTTGTGGTAGGAGGCCCGATCAAGGTGTCGAAAGGCTCATAGGGAAGGAGAATGTTCGGATTTGTGACCGCTGCGTGGACGAGTTCTACGCCGAGATGCGTAAGGATGCTGATCCGACAACAACCTGATCGCATGACCGTTCGGTAACTGTTGTCATATCCCCATTGCACAAGCAATCGGCACCGAGTGTCCAGTTTCGGGTGCCCATTACACAAACAATCCTGAAACCGGGCGTCTTCTTGGTCCGATTACTTTGCTCATGGGATTTCCGTGTCCGACGAAAATCGCGGGCAGTATTTCAGTCACTCAGAATTCTTTGTCGTTCATGGCAAATGAGGATGGGTGTGCGCTGTCTAGACGCGTGCTTCTCACTGCCAATATTGCTGAGCCTTCGATTCTGGTTACGCTCGACCAGGTGTTGGAAGAAGCCCGGATTTAGAGACAACAACAAACTCGGTACAGAAATATACATTTCCACCCTCTTGCCGTCGCCGGCCTTGCCATGAAAGCAAAAGGGAACTGTCCGTTATTTGTCCGTTGTTAGCGTGCGACCAGATACAAGCCCTGCGATTGGCGTGGAGTTTAGGGCAGTGTTTATGCTGGCTGCAATCTGTAAGGTGTTGAAAAATAAGGTGACCCACGCTTTCCTAAACCGAAGGTCGGCAGTTCAACTCTGCCCAGGGCCTCCATCCCATCACGCTGAAAGCGCACTAGATAACAGCAGTGGTTGCCGTGGTCTTCCAAGCCTCTGTTGCCACTTCGTTGCCAGATAACATGGTCTTCGTAATGCTACTGCAGCAGCCCGGCCCGGAGGTGGGACTTCGCAGGGCGCGATCCTGGTTAGTTGTGTAATCGCTGTTTATCAAGATGAACGCGACAGCGCGGCAGTAGAAGATTTATGCTATCCCAAGGGCTTTGTGCAGGGCATGGCTGAAGTCATACCCTGACGTTTCTCTGAAGGAGTAACGGCAATGAAATTCTTGGGACGGGGTCTGTTGGTCGCGACGACAGCGCTGCTGTTGACGGCACTTGGCTTTGCGCAAAGCAGCGAGGCCCATGGCGACCAATATAACTTTGGCGCGTTTGGAACGGCCGACCCGCAATTCTTGAGAGAGGCTTTGCAGGACGGCGCGATGAAAATACAACTGGCATACTTGGCGCTGCAAAAGGCGCAAAACGAGGAGGTGAAATCGCTCGCCCAGCAGATGCTGAGCGACTATACCAAGGTGCAAAACGATTTGATTTACATTGCCACCCAGCAGTTTGTGTCGCTGCCCAGCGCGCTCGATCCAAAACAGCTTGACGCTTTCGATAAGCTCTCAGATCTGCAGGGCGCGGCGTTCGACAAGGCCTATATGAAGGCGATGCTGAACGACCATCAGACGGACGTGTCGAGGTTCAAACAGGAAGCGACGAAAGGGAGTACCCAGGCAATGAAAGATTGGGCGAGCCACATGCTGCCCACGCTCGAAAGCGATCTGAAAGAGGCGCAAAAGGTCGCACCCGCGGTTGGCGTTCATTCGACGGTGACGAGCAAGGAGCAAAGCACTCCCAGCGTCAGCAAGCCCATCAACCCGGTGTCGCAGGAGCCATACCCATAGATGCTCCAGCCTGAATGACTTCCGTAGGGCGATCCTGAATTATCCGCAATCCGGGATTTGTGACTCTTTCGTCGTCAAGTCTGCAATAGATAACCCGTACCCCAAACCCCGGGCAGCCGCCGCTGATCGTTAGCATTATCTTCGAGCAGTCAGCATTATCATCCCCCAGCCCCGCACCAAAGCATTATCTTTCCCCAGCCAAAAATTTTATGTGAGAACGCGACCACGATTTCGCCTTCGCCGTCTGAGCGCGTGGAGAGGGTCGCCTCGCATGATTGGGGTCCCCGCGAAGGGACCCCCCTCCCTTTAAGCGTGCCCAAATTGTGCCAACGGGACGATCCAGGACGAAACCGAACGTCACCGAACGTAACGCTCGTTTTCCGCAATAGGCCGCACCCAGTAAGATGCTGCACCGTCGCGTTCGAACTCGCGTCACCTCAGCTCAAACCAATGGGACAAAGAAACAGGGCACCCCGTTGCGGGATGCCCTGTGTTGAGGTTAGGTTCCGGACTTTTGCCAGGCGGTTAGGCCCAGCGCAGTGTCTGCTTACTGGCAGTTCGAGAACTTCGCGGAAGCGATCTGAGTGCTCCAGTTGAAGTTGCCGTTCGCCATCTCGTACTCGGTTGTGTACCAGAAGGTGCAATTGTCAACCGGGTCAATCCGCATGGTGCTGTAATCACCCCAGCGAGACAGACCGCCGTTCTGCGAACCGTTGCCCTGAACCACCAGTAGTTCAGACTCCAGATTGTTCAAGCCAATCGGATCGCCGAGTGTGCGTCCGGCTATGTCAATCGCCGGATGGGTCGAGGAGCTGGATACGCTGTAGCCCATCAGGATGTTGTCTTTCTTGTCCTGGGTCATTGAGCCCATCCAACGCCAGTTGCTGTCGGGAGAATAGGTGCCCGCCTGGAATGTGGTGAGACTGCTGGACGTCAGCGTACCGATGCCCGGTACTGCCGGGGCCCGGAACTCATACCAACGTTGCGCGCCGTTTCCGCCAGAAGCTTCTACGGCATTGGTTACATACCAGTGCTGGGAGTGAGGACCACCGCAAAGAGCACAGGGTGCGGCGGTAGGCGGTGGGCCATCGTTCCAATAGGCGAAGCGATACATCAGGCGATCGCCCAAGGTGTCCAAATGCTGGGTGGTGCCCGTTTGTGGAACGCACGTGCCGCCGAACACGCCGCTGCAGACGCCGGTGTACGTAGGCACAGCCTGGAGGATCGCGTTGTGGGTACCCAAAACGAACGAATTGGCGGGAGTGGTGAAATCCGCGTGAAACTGATACAGGGAAAGGTGAGAGTTATCTACATCGGCGAGGCTGCCAATATAGAACTCGTCCTGAGGAGTTCCCGCGGCCGTGTTGGGCGCACCAAGAATGGAATCCATGTCGCCGGGCAACAGGCTATCTTCGCTGCTGCTCAACTGGAAGCAAATCTGCGTCGGATTGGCAGCGTGCGCCAGCATGGCGGCGCGGTCATACGCGCAGACTTTGGGACCCTGGAAGCCGCCGCCGCCGGGGCCGAAGTTGTTCCATGCTTCGTAGTAGCCGTTATTTACGCCAGAGGTGGCCCAGACACCGATTTTCGGGTAGTCGGGGAAGCCGTTACCCGGCACCGAGAACTGCCAAACATGCCATGTACCAGTCGCGTCGGGGGTATCGGAAACCGCATAGCAAGAAGCGTACGGTGAAGAAAAGACGTTCTGGCTCATGACCCAGCGATCGGCGTGGCGGTCGAACTGGGGAACAGGGTCGCCGTCGTTACTGTTGGCGCACAAGGTCCCCGGGATACCGGCAGCCCATAGCGAGTTACCAGGCATGGTTGCCGAACAGGTGCCGGTGGACTTGTTGCAGATGCTCCAATCAAGGTTTACCCATTGGATGATCTGGGTGTCACCCACTGCCATTGTGGTATCGGGAGGAGCGCAACAATCCGAGTATCCCCCGAAGCCCACGCCTACGCCAATGAAATTCTGCAAGATTGAGTAATTGACTGTCGGTGAAGCGCTACCTTGTTCCACGGGATCCACCGAAACGCCAAAATTGGGTTTTGGCATGTAGTGGACCGGGTTCGCTTCGTGGAAGCCGTACCGGGCCGGCTGCGGTAGCTTCATGAGGTCGCGAACTGCGGGGGTAACGCCGGACGCCGTCGCGGTAGTTACTGTTGGTTTCAACTCCTGCGCGGCGAGCGGCAGGGTACACAATAAAAGCACGGCCATGGCAAGCATGGACGAACCAATAATTTTCGCGGTATTTCTTGTCATAACTATCCCATTCTCCTTGTTGATCTACGCAACGCATTGGGTGTCGCTTGCGCGCAGTAGTCTTCGCAACTTGGCAGGTGTGTTGGTTGGAACACGGTTGTTCGTGTCGTCCTAGTTAAGCAATGTTAAGCAATTGTGATTCGTTGCCCGTTTGAAGTGTTCTAGGCAGGTGGATGGATTGAAACACATAGGGATGCAGCAATGCAACTATTATTCACGTAGTTACGGGTCGGCACCTCTTCTCCTGATGTCAATTCGGCTTACGATGAAGACCCTGTCAAACCCTTGTGTAGCGCTCTTTTTTACACGGAACAGTCTATGGGGCTTAAAGTCTTGGCCGCAGCCTATACGAGAAAAATGTCGCAGAATTTTTACAAATTTTGCCGGTCACCGCGGCCCTGTCCCGAATTCCCGCTTAGTGGCATTGCTGATTGCTAGAGTGCCGGAGCCAGCGTTTCGCGGATGTCATGCTAGACTGACAAATTGACTGCTGCCGGGTGGCCCCAGTGTGTGCACTGCAATCGTAAGGCTCCCATTCAAGCTCCCTGGATTTTCAAAAACAATCATCGGCAGGACTCTCGCCAAGGGGAAAGACGCGTGCGACATAATCATAATTATTGCTTACCAGTAATATGGCTGAGCTTCGTTTTCACCGTGCTGATATGGAGCGCCACGCCATTGTTCGCACAAAAGACCGTGGTGCAGGACGCGGGAGGCGGTAGAAAGTTGGAGTTCGACTACGACGCTGCCGGCGAGGTGACGCAGCAACGTACTATCGAGGCGAATGGCAAATTGGAGCAGAAAGTCATTTATGAGCGTCGGCCGGGATCCTACGTCGCAGACCAAACCACTACGTTCTATCACCCCGACGGCAAGCCCTGGAGGGTCACCAGGGTCACGTACGATGTGAGCGCTAACTTCACAGGCGAGTTCGTCCAGGATCTCGATGGGACCGGAAAGCAAATCGGCGGACACCGCCTGACCCACGATCCGATGACCAACGTATATATTTGCCAGGATTGGATTACCGCTTCCCAAAACTACAAGTCAGTCGAGTGTCCGGCAGGCGAGGAATCGCAGGGCCCGGCAGAGCTGAAGAAGTTCACCTATGACGAGATCCTGCAGCATCTGCAAGCGGCCCGAAAGGCGGTCGGCGAAGAGCAGAAGTTGCAATCCAAGACCCAAGGGCAGGCTAGCGCCACCGCAGCCAAACTGGAGTTCGGATTGGTCTTGCCGTCGCAAGTCTACCCGGGCGAGCAAGTATCGGGCAGCATGGTTGCAAACCCCGCCGAATATGAGCCGGTGGCAGGCGTGACCGTCACCCGGATCGCACTAGACGGGCCGAATGGCGAACCTTCATCCCTGGCCGACTGGACCGTCGAAGCGCCAGGAGGAAGCGCGCAGCGCGCCGACGGACCTATTGCTTTCACGGTGCCGCGCGGCAGTTCCGGTCTTAACATCACATTCAAGCAGACGGGGAATTCGACACATTCGGTTTCCAAGGTAATCAGCTTTCCTCACAGCGCGGTCAAGAAGCAGAAAACACCCGCTTCATTCGAGGCAGCGGCGCTCTGCCTGAAGGGCCAGCTGTGCGTGGTTCGTGGACCGTTCAGTGGAGACAGCGGCAAGACCTTCGCCGCCTTCGAGGACCGGCCCGCGACAGTTGTGGCGGAAACGTCGGATACCGCATACGTTCGTATCCCGGAACGAACTGAAGCGGGTGCGCGGCCCTTATTTATTGCAGAGGGCTCAAAAGTTGCCGCACTCCCTGTAGCCGTTGGCGAGTTCGTCATGGAGAACGGAAACAGGGAACTGCAAGCGGGTCAGACCTTAGTGATTTTCCCGACTCTAGAAGGCCCTGCCGACATTGCCGAGGCCGCATGGCACGGGGGAAACTTTCCCGCGACGAATCTTGAAGCGGCGCGGAAGCTAATACCTGGATTCCAAATGCCGCCAGAAGATCGAGAAACGCGGGAAAAGCGGGAAGCTGAGGAAAAGGGCGAATCCAAGAAGAAGCAGGAGGAGGACGAGAAAAAAGGCGGATTGATATTGCTGATTGTCAAGAACATGACGCCGGAACAGGTTTCCATGCGAGGGGCCAAAGACCAGATGATCGTCTTCCACTTGAAAGAGGAGTCCTTCAGCCGAGGCGATTTCAAGTACGACCTTGTTGTAGAAGCCATGAAGTCGGGCCATTTTGATATCAGGGGCTACGTCATTCCGTTTTTAGCTCCCGTGCGAGGACAAGAGTTTTCCACAAACAGCGCCGCCCGAAAATAGCGATTAGGGAATTGACAGCTCTCGGCGTAGCCCTTTACGCTGCTGAGAAGGGAACGACAGTTTGCATAGCGACGCAAAAATGCGCACCAGCCAGCACCTGATGCTCGGCCCACTGGAGATTCGCGTCATGGAGGTCCTGTGGACCGCTGGCCAGAGCAGCGTCCGCGACGTGGTCGACAGATTGGATCGCAAGCTGGCGTACACCACGATCATGACCACCCTGGATCGACTGTTCAAGAAAGGCATGCTGGATCGACAAAAGTCGGAGCGCGCTTTCTTATATTTGCCCCGCTTGTCGAGCCAGGAATGGGAGCGCCAGCGGGCTGGGGACCTGGTCGCCGGCTTTCTTGCCGGTCCACAACCGTCCCGTGAGCTATTGTTGTCATCTCTGGTTGACGCCGTTGGCCAGCACGACGCCGTCCTGCTTGATCAATTGGAAGAGAAAATCCGCAAGAAACGCAAAGAGTTGTCGGCGGGGAGGAAACCATGAGCCTGCCGTACACTTTGCGACTACTGTGCCTGTGTGGCGCCTCGTTTTTCATGATTCACATTGCGCTGTCGGTTGCCACCCGCTTGAGTGCCGGCACCGCGATGCGGGTGGCGGAACGCCTTAAGGCCAGCTCCGCGGCGCGAGTTCTATTTGCCGTACGCATGCTTCCATTTTCGCTGACCCTGATTGCCGTAGTGGCTTTCTGCATCCCCAGTTATCTGTGGCTGGAGCCGGATGCAACCAATGAAAAAGTTGGGGTTCGTCTGTTTTTTGGCGGCGCTGCTGGGCGCCGCAATCTGGGTGCTGGCAATCGTGCGGGTAGTCAATGCAGTCCGTGGTACGGCTCGCTATCTGCATCGCTGTGAGCGCCACGGGAAGCAGATCAAAATGCCTGGAGAAACCACTCCGGCATTGTTGCTTAAAGATAGGTCCCCAGTATTAGCGGTCGCGGGAGTAGTCCATCCGCGATTGCTAATTTCGCGCCGTGTGATGCGCGGGCTTACCCCGGAACAAATCGACGCTGCGCTGCGCCACGAGCGCGCACATCGCACCTCGGGCGATAACCTCAAACGCTTTCTTATGTTGCTGGCGCCCGATGTTCTGCCTTTCGTGCGCGGTTTTGTAACTCTGGAACAGCATTGGGCGAAAGCCATCGAATGGGCGGCCGACGAACAAGCCAGTGCAGGCGATCCTCGCCGTGCTCTTTCCCTGGCCGACGCGCTGGTGAAAGTGGCGAAAATGGGCAGCAAGCCGCAGCTTTCCTATTTGTCCAGCTCGTTGATGGCCGATGATCATGATCTGTCGGAGAGGGTGGATCGTCTGCTGCGTCCTCAGCCCATTCCCGGCAAGCCGGCGAAGCCACTGATCCCCATTGTCAGCGCAGCCGCTGCGCTGACGGCTGCATCACTGATGATCGCAGTTCTCTGGCCGGCCAGCCTCGGCATGGTTCACACCGCCCTCGAACACCTGGTCCGCTAGATTGGTTGCGGCGCTAAATCACTCCTCCTATCGCGCGACAACTGTTGTCTCCTGCTTCATGTGGCTTTGTCACCTTGAATCGCCAGTGGTGAGCAAGACGCTCCGTCCCGAATTAGGAAAAGGCTGTCGATATCCAGAAAGTTGGTGGCGCTGGAATTCCCCGCAGCGACTATAATTCCTCCTAATAGTGCTCCGCAAGGTTTTGCGAAGATCCTCGAAACTCGTTGGCCGAAGCGAGGACTGAATGCCATCTTCGTTGAACCTGTCTGGCGTCTTCTCGGACGCTATTGATGAACACCTCACGATAATTAGCCAGCTCGTAGGGCAGGAAGACTCCTTCGAGCGCGCCGCTACACGCATCACCGACTGCCTGCTGGCGGGGAACAAGATTCTCTGGTGCGGCAACGGTGGCAGTGCGGCTGACTCACAACATTTTGCGGCTGAACTGGTGGGACGCTTCCGCCGTTCGCGCCGTGCTTTTCCCTCCATCGCTCTCACCACCGACTCGTCCGTTCTGACCGCCGTCGCCAATGACTGGACTTACGACGATGTCTTTAAACGCCAAGTTGAGGCGCTCTGCCTATCGGGAGATGTGTTAGTCGGGATTTCTACCTCGGGGAACAGCAAGAATGTTTGTGCTGCTCTGGCCAAAGCACGTGAACTGGGGGCCTTCACCATAGCCATGACTGGCAGGAGCGGCGGCCGAATGGCAGCCCTGGCGGATGTCTGCCTGCGCGTTCCCGCCATCGATCCCGCGCGCATCCAGGAAGGCCATATTCTCTACGGGCACATTCTGTGCGAATGGATCGAACTTGCCACCTGTATCAACCACGCGGTTTCAGGGCAGGTAAACGAACAATGATCGGCAACGTGCCTTGCATTATCGGGCTGGTCGAGTCGGGCTGGCGCAACGTTCGGGCGCTGGTGGTCGGCGATGTCATGTTGGACAAATACATCTGGGGCGACGTTGATCGCGTTTCCCCGGAAGCCCCGGTCCCGGTGGTCCGCGCTACCTGGCACAACGAGCGACCCGGCGGAGCCGCCAACGTAGCTATGAATCTCGCGGGGCTGGGAGCTTGCGTCACGGTGGCTGGATTCGGTGGAGGCGACGACGAGCAACTAAGATTGGAGTCCATGCTGGCTGAGGCGGGAATTGAGCCGGCATTGACTGAGGTTGCGGCCATTCCAACCACCACCAAGCTGCGCATCTTTTCCGGCAACCAGCAAATGATGCGACTCGATACCGAGACTGCGCCGCCGCCTTCGATCCCGGCCTATACAAAGTTGCTAAACAGCGCGCTCAGCGCATTGCCAAACGTTGATGTGGTTGTGCTTTCCGATTACGCGAAAGGTGTTCTGACGGAGGCCGTCTGCGGTTCCATCATTGCGCAAGCGAGCAAGTTGGGCGTTCCAGTCCTGGTCGATCCCAAGCAGCGCGATTGGTCGCGTTACCGCGGCGCCACCACCATCTGTCCCAACCTGAAGGAACTGTCGGCAGCTACAGGCGAGCACTTCTCAGACGTTGATCGGGTGCTGGGTGCAGGCCAGGCCAAGCTCGCTTCGCTGGATATGGAGTTCATGGTGGTGACAATGGGTGACAAGGGCATCGTGGTGTTGCGTGAGAACACGCGCCTGCACGCTCCCGCGGTTGTCCGCCAGGTTTACGACGTTTCCGGGGCTGGCGATACGGTCGTGGCAGTTCTGGCGCTGGCCATGGCGTCCGGCGTCAAAATGGAGACTGCGGTGCAGTTGGCGAACCTGGCGGCGGGAATCGTGGTGAACAAGGTTGGGACTGTTCCCATTCAGCGGGAAGAGTTGCTGGGCGCACTGTCACAGGAGCTTGCTCTGCACAGGGACGAGAAAATATTGCCGCCGGACCGGCTACTTTCCCGCCTGGCAATGTGGCGCTCAGCCGGCGACCGCATAGTCTTCACCAATGGGTGCTTCGACATCCTGCACATCGGCCACATTACCTTGCTGGAGGAGGCGCGGCGCAAGGGCGAGCGCCTGATTGTCGCGCTCAACAGCGATGTGTCGGTACGCGCAATAAAAGGGCCGTCACGGCCCCTCGTGGGCGAACAGGAGCGCGCGCGAATTCTGGCTGCGCTTAGTGCGGTAGACGCTGTGATCGTGTTCAACGAGAGCACACCTTTGAAGCTGATCGAGACGATTCGTCCGGACGTGCTGGTGAAGGGTGGCGACTACCGCGAAGAAGCCGTCGTGGGAGCTCGCGAAGTACGGGCCTACGGAGGACGCGTCGCACTCATACCGTTGGTCGAAGGAATCAGTACGACACGTTTAATTGCCAAGGCGGGTCCGCAACCTACGTCGAGGTTGACCTCATCCATCACGGCTTGATTCACAGTGCGAAAGGACCGATGCCATCGTCTCTATCCTTATTTGTTAACCTGCCGACAAAGTTGGCGGCTTTCTGGCGCGCTCACCTGGCGCCCACAGCCGGGGCTGACTCCCCCTGTCGCGCGGCCCTCTCCCTGCTGGTCATCAGACTCGATAGCCTGGGCGATGTGGTCCTGACAACGCCTCTCTTCCGCGAATTGAAACGCGCGTTTCCTGAATCATCCTGCACGGTAGTCGTGCAGGATGCCTTCCGCTCTCTCCTCGTAACCAACCCAAATATCGACGAGATTATTGGCTTGCGCCGCTTGAGGACAGCGTGGCTGCCGGCACGTGTGCGCAGTCTGGTTTCGGTGCTGTGGTTGTATTGGGGCCGACTGCGCGGCAGGCGCTTCGATGTTGTTATCTCTCCGAGGTGGGATGTTGACGATCGCCTCGCCACACTTCTGTGCTCGCTGGTCGATGCGAGGAAACGGGTGGGCTACACCGAAGCGGTGTCGCCGGCAAAGCAGCGCCATAATCGCGGATTCGACGCGGCATTCGACATCTGCCTCTACGGCGGTCCTCTGCAACACGAAGTGCTACGCAATCTTGAATTCGTAAGAGCTTTGGGCGGGAAGGTCGAAGACAGAAGGCTGGAGATCACGCTTACCCAGCGCGACCGCGATTTCGCGTCGAAGTTGCTGGCCGGTGTACCGGCCACCAGCACCCTGGTTGCGGTCGGTATCGGTGGCCGAAGCGCCAGCCGCCGATGGGCTCTGGAAAACTATGCCCAATGCCTGGCGCAACTCTGGAAGGAACGTCGCATACAGCCGGTGCTCATTTGCTCAAACGATGAATGGGAAGAAGCTGGCAGGCTTGGGAATCTGCTGTGCTGCGAACCGATCATCGTCAGTGGCGTCCCGCTTCGCAAAGTGTGTGCGCTACTCCAGCATTGCGATCTTTTCATCGGCAACGACAGCGGAAGCGCGCATCTGGCCGGCGCGATGAATTGCAAGACCATCGTCATTTCACGACATCCCAGCAATGGCGATCCGGACCATGCTAATAGCCCGATCCGTTTTGCGCCTTATTGCGACCGGGTGCGGGTCCTGCAGCCGGCGGCTGGGCTGGATGGTTGCAGCACAGAGTGCCTCTCCGCTGAGCCGCATTGCATCAAGGCTGTGTCGGTGGAGCAGGTTGTGGCCGCCGCTCACGAGATGCTGCGCAGAGATCCAGCCTCACCCTCCTGCGCCCACACGAATGCAGCGCGTCCGCATAACAGTCATTCCCGCCCGCCAATCAATCCACGTATTGCTCTCAGCATAGCGGCGGACATTGCTCAGGCTGGGCGGAGCATCCCCGCCGGCTTGCCTTGAAAGAACAGTGATGCGTTCACCCTTCTTGCCGGCGTCCCGTTATGGTCGAATCGCGAGTGCGGTGTCTACCGGGGCTGCTGCGCGGTTGCTGTCGGCAGGGATCACGTTAGTCTGTCTGCCCCTGGCCGTGCGCTACTTGGGCGCCGAACGCTACGGTGTGTGGGCAACCATCACCACGACCGTAGTGTGGATTAATCTGCTGGACTTTGGCATCGCCAACACATTGACCAATAGCATCTCGCGAGCTTATGCGCTGGACGACAAAGCCTCTGCTGCGCGCTATTTCACGAATGCCTTGCTCGTCACGGGGGCCATCGCTGCGGCCGCGGGCGCAATCTTTGCCGTCATCGGTTCTCGCGTGGACTGGATGAAACTATTCAATGTGAGTGCGAACGTGCCAGCCGCTGAGGTGCGATATACGGTGCTAATTGCCGCGGCCCTGATGTTGCTTGGGCTGCCATGCAACTTGGGCGGGAAACTTCTTGCCGGCTACCAGGAATTGCATCGCAACAATTACGCCATTTGCGCAGGCGCGGTCGCCGGAGTGTTCGGGCTTGCCCTGGGCATCACGTTGCGTGTCTCGATGCCGATGCTGTTCGTGATGTCGTTAGGAGGCCAGACCTTGGCCAGCCTGGCCAACCTCGCTTACGTGGTCTTGTGGTACAAGCCGTGGCTTCTTCCCCGGGCATCGCTGCTCGACCGCTGGACCAGTAGAGAGCTGCTTAACTCCGGGTCTTCCTTCTTCCTCATTCAGGTGGCGGCGGTGGTCGTGTTCAGTTCCGACAACATCGTCGTCAGTCATTATCTTGGAGCGGCCGAGGTTACGCCTTACAGTGTCACTTGGCGACTGGTGGGATTCGCCGCTGTTCTACAGTCGCTTATCTTCCCTGCGCTCTGGCCGGCCTACGCGGAGGCTTATGCCAAGCGCGACTATGGTTGGATTCGGCGCACCTTCTCCCTGACCATGACCGGCACAGTCGCGCTGAACCTGTGCTGCGTGGGCATGCTGGTTGTTTTTGGTCGCCCATTGATTCGGGTGTGGGCGGGCCCCGCTGCTGTGCCAACCTTTTCGTTGTTGTTGGCGATGGGAATATGGGCGCTGATCAGCGGATTTATGAGCGTCGAATCGTGTTTACTGGCGGCGCTGAACCGGACTCGGGAGCAGGCAGCTCTGTCTGTCGTGGCGGCGGTGGTGAATATAGCATTATCCATCGCCCTGGTGCGGCACGTCGGTTCAGTCGGCGTGATTGCCGGAACCATCTTGTCGTACGCACTGGTGCTGGTGATTCCGCAGAGTGTGATCGTGGGCAGTTTGTTTAAGAAAGAATTGGCGGTTGAGGGACAAACGCGTTTCGCCTTTCGCCCTTCGCTTTTCGCCAAAGCGAAAGTGCTCTAGGTAGAGCGGCGCTTTAGCGTCGCGTTAGCCGCGAACAAAAAGACTTTCTGCCGCTGCGGTCATTTAGAAATGACCGCAGCGGCAGACCCTACAGGATGCTAGCTTGACGCCGGCCTGAAGGCCGGCTCTACCCGGGCCATGCCAACTCTGAAATACGCTTTGGCAAAAAGCGAAAAGCGAAAAGCGAGGAGCGAAGAGCGAGTTGCTTCAGCCCACCAGGAACGGGTTACTGGCACGTTCTTCGCCGATGGTGGTGAGCGGTCCGTGTCCAGGCACGACGATGGTTTCATCGGGCAACGCCAGTACGGGGCCGTGCAGCGATTGCATGATCTTTTCATACGAGCCACCCGGCAAGTCGGTGCGGCCAATCGAGCCGGCAAACAAAGTATCACCCGCCAGCAGCTTCTTTTCGGGGGCGAAATACAAGCAGATGCTTCCCTCGGTGTGACCTGGCGTATACAGAACATCTGCAACCAGGCTGCCCGCGTGGACATGGTCGCCTGTGCTCAGGCTGGCGTCGATCATGACCTTCTCTGGAGGGCGCATCCCGATCCAGGCGGCCTGCACGTCCAACATTTTTAGGAGGGCGTAATCGTTCTGGTTCAACAGAATGGGTGCGCCGGTCAGGCGCTTCAGCTTGGTCGCTCCCCCAACATGATCAATGTGAGCATGGGTGATGACGATCTGCTTCACCGTAAGCCCATGATTCTGCACCACCGCCATAACGTCTTCAATGTCGTCACCGGGATCGATGACCATGGCCTCTTTGGTCTGCTCATCACCGATTACCGAGCAATTGCACTGCAGTGGGCCGACCGGAAAGATCTCGTGAATCATGGCTCCAAACTATCACGAAGCAGGTGGGCAATTCACCCGCAGCAAGACGACGCTTGAGTCACCGCAGGTTCTGAAGTACACTGCGCAAACTTAGAGGTTGAGCGTCACCAGGCGAAACTGGTCGTACCGCGGACAGGAGTGGCATTGGATCGCATCCGGTTCATAACGCATCGGGACCAGCGCATCCTGCTGGTGGATTGCAGCAATTTCACGCCTGAAGAGGTGGCTAAATTAGCCGACCTGCTACCCGAGTTCGTCACCCGCGAGCCACTGGGATCAGTGCTGTTGCTGGGCGATTTTACCGGTACGCAATTCAGTCGCGAGGCAGTCGAGCACATTAAGATCGCTGCCGTCCTCGATCGCCCTCACCTGAAGCGCTCGGCGTGGGTTGGGATCGAGAATCTCCCCAAAGCGTTCTACGACTCGATCCGCACTTTCTCCGCCCGCCAAATCCCGACGTTCGCCACCCGCGAGGAGGCGATGGAGTACCTGGTGAGTTGAGCGCCATTTGTGTTCTCACTCTGTCAGAAATGATTCACCACTGAGACACGGACGGCACGGAGTTTGTCTCTTCTGATTTTCCTCTGTGGTCTCCGTGTCTCTGTGGTGATTTCGTCCCTTTGAGTACGCCCAGACCCGCCCTCCATCCCAGTTGCGCAATGACAGGGCTCGTGCGAGAGTGAGCGGTGGCTCGCTTCACCTTCTTCGTCGGCAAAGGCGGTGTCGGCAAGACGACGGTCTCGTCCGCGTATGCGTTGCATCAAGCCGCAAAAAAGCCCAGTCGGCCGATTCTGCTCTTATCCACTGATCCAGCCCACTCGCTCGGCGACATCCTGCAAATCAAACTTGGGGATGCTCCGAAACGTTTGCGGGTGCCGGGACGCCTTTGGGTCAGGCAATTGGATGCGGAGCGGCAAATCAATTCCTTCCTGAAAACTGAGCGCGAGGAAATCCTGGAGTTATTGAACCGGGGTAGTTTGTTCACCGGCGACGAGCTGGCATCGCTGCTCGACACCAGCCTTCCGGGCATGGCTGAAGTCGCGGCGCTGCTGGCGATCGATGAACTGCTGGACAGCAAGTTCGAGGAGATCGTGGTGGACACAGCGCCCATGGGACACGCCGTCAGGTTGTTCCAGATGCCGCAGCATTTTGCGCGATTCCTCGACGTGCTGGAGGCGGCGGCTTCGCGCGACGTGGTACTTGCGCGGCATTTCGGCGGACATGTGCAGCGTGAGCCAGCGGTGGAGCGCTGGTCGCGGATGGTGGACCGGGTCGAAGGCGCGCTCTCCATCGAAGGGTCAAAGCTGGTGCTGGTCACCACGCCGGAGCCGTTTTCGCTGAATCAGGCTGTGCGGTCGATTAGTTTATTTCACGACGCGAAGCCGCAGAACGAGTTTTCGGCCGTAGTTCTGAACCGCGTGGTTGCGAACCAGACAGGCTGTGCGCGGTGTAAACGAAGGTGGAAGCAAGGCCAAGCTGCCCGCAAGCTCATCGATAAATACTTTCGCGACGCCGAATTATTCCTGGGTGAAGATCCGGGCTGTCCAATTCTCGGACCGAAGGCGCTACGTTTCTTTGGAGCACACGTATTCGAGGGCAAACGATTGCCCAGTTCGATCCGCGCCAAACCTGCCAAGCCGGGCAGCTTCCTGCTCGAACCGGCTGATTGGCCGTCGCTCACGTCGCCGCTGACTCTGACACTGGGAAAAGGTGGGGTAGGGAAGACCACGATTTCGGCAGCCCTCGCCTACCATCACCGCCAGGTAGCGAGGAGCGAAAATGTGACTATCTGTTCCATCGATCCCGCGCCGTCGCTGGACGACATTTTCGCAGCAGAGGTTGGGAGCACGTTGCGCTCGGTTTTGGGGGACCGCAAGTTGCGGGCGGCAGAGTTTGACGCCATCGCAGAGTTCCAGCAATGGGCCGGGCAACTGCGAACAAAGCTGGACCAGGCGATGACCGGCGAGGAGCGCGGCATCCATGTCGATGTCAGTCTGGACCGGCAATTTTTGCTAGCGTTGCTGGACGTAGTGCCGCCGGGAGTGGACGAGATCTTTGCCACCTTTGGCATTCTCGATCTACTGAATGAGAACGAGAAGCAGCGGGTAGTGATTGACATGGCGCCCACTGCCCATGCGCTGGAAGTGCTGCGAACGCCGGACCGGCTGCTGGCATGGGCCCGCGTGCTGTTGAAAACCCTGGCAGCACACCGTACACTACCCATCGCTCGCGATGCGGGCGTAGAAATCGCTAAGCTGTCGCAGCGAGTGCGGGAGTTGTCGTCGATGTTGCGCGATAACAGGCGCTGCCAGATTGTGACCGTCACCCTGCCGGAGCCGCTCCCGGATTACGAAACGCGCCGCCTGTTGGAGGCGTTACGTGAGTTGAAAGCGCCGCTGGGACCGGTTTTTGTCAATCGGGTATTGATGGATGGAAAGGGCTGTCGCAGGTGTACGCTGGTAAGAGAGTGGCAAACGGCGTCGCTGTTCAACCTGCGAAAGCAGTTGGGCGAAATCTACGTGGTACCAGAATTTGAGGGTTCGATTGCAGGCGCCAAAGCGTTGCGGCAGTTCACGCGAAAGCTGTGGCGCCCGCTCGAGAAGACAAAAAGTAAGAAGGCTTAACGGCGCGACAGAAGCTGCGCCCCTTGCCATCGTAAGCTGAATTCAAATCACCATGCTGACTCATAGTGACTAACATGAGCGCACGTCTGAGAGTAACGGCGAAACTGAAAAAGAAGAAAGCGGCGCAGCCGGCCACCGGTCGCGTGCTATATCTCTACGCGATTGCAAAGGTCCCGAAGGGCCCGCTGCCATCCATCGTCGCAGAAGGCATTGATGGCGCGGCGCCGATCGAGGGGGTAGCGCGCGAGGGCCATGTCTGCTGGATAAGCCGTGTTGACCGCGACCAGTTTGCCAATGATTTGGCCGAGCGCATGCAAGACCTGGAGTGGCTCGCGTCGGCGGGGTTGCGGCATCAGCGCGCGGTGGGCGAGATTGCAGGTAAGCTGTCCTCTTTGCCGGCACGATTCGGCACGATTTTTCTTAACGAAGACTCGATGGCGCAGCATCTGCAAGCGCGGAAGAGCGTCTTGCGCGCTGCGTTTAAGCGCGTGGCTGATGCGGACGAATGGGGCATAAAGCTTTTTGCGCTTGCCCCAGCGCCAAGTTCTCCCGCCGTCCGCGCCGTAAGTGGATCCGATTACCTGAAGAAGAAAGCGAAAGTTTTGCGGCCACAGAAAGCTACAACTCTCGACCGGGATGTTCGCGCGTTCATTGCGTCGTTGGATGGGCTCGCGGTGGCGTCCAGTCCGGGAGGAAAAGCCAGTGCGGGGCAGCCGGGACTGATTTGGCACGGATCGTTTCTCATTCGCAGGAAAGATCGCGCGAAGCTGGAAGGTATCCTGAAGAAGTACGCCAGCAAATGGCACAGCAGCCACCGCATTGATTGGAGCGGGCCGTGGCCTCCGTACTCGTTTGTGGGGGACCATGTCCACTGAAGCGGTGCCGACATCTTCGAACTCTTTGCTGTTGACGGACAGCGACGGCGATATTTCACTACTCGATATCCTTGATCACGTACTCAACTCGGGCGTGGTGATTCACGGCAGTCTCGTGATCTCCCTGGCTGGAGTTGATCTTGTATACGTCGGCTTGAATGTAGTCCTGACTTCAGTGGAGACAGCGCTGCGAAACATCGATCGCGACAACCATGACGTTCCTGGACTACATCCTTCCTCTTCACCTCGGGCCTCGTGAGCTGCGGAATGCCTTGCTTGCTCTATTGCGTCACCCAGCCGAACCAGATTGTGGACCTGGCCGGAGGAGTGTGCGAAGGCGCAGTCCAGTCGCGTGAGATGTCAGGGGTGCGGGTGTACTGGAGCGAGATCGCCAATCCGGAAGAATGCCTGGGCTCGGCCGAATCGCTGAAGAAAGCGGCGCTGCAATTTCACCGGGTGCTGCGCGACGTGCTGGCGACCGCGACTCCAATTCCGTTTCGTTTTCCCACTCTCCTGGAAGGCGAAGACGGAATCGAGAAGCAGCTCGCGGAGGGACAGGAAGTGTATCGCGCTGCCCTGGAGCGGATCGGCGATGCCGTGCAGTACGAAGTAGTGGGAAGTTGGGCTGACGATGAGCAAGTTGACTTGGCTACGCCGGTCAGCGGCCGCGAATATCTCAAGCGCCGCTCGCAAGCGACGGGCCGGATCGCGGCCGTCGACAGCAAACTAAGGAGCGTCACCGCCGGCTCGGTGCGTGAGTGGAGGACCCGGCAAGAACGCAAAAGCCATCGCTGGTTCGCGCTGGTGCCTCGCGAGAGCCGGGACCGCTTCGTTGCGTCGCTGCGGAGCGCCGGCCCATCGCAGGGGGTGCGGCTTCGTTTAAGCGGGCCCTGGCCACCAGCCGAGTTTGTCACTCCGCGAGGGGAAAATGGATAGCCCGAAGCCGCTGACGCCCAAGGATGTGGAAGAAGCCGTATCTCAGTTGAGACGGCAACTACAGGGCATAACTGAGCCATCCCTGGAGCGCATTGATTGCTCGTCGGAGACGATAGAACAAGGTTTGGCGAAGCTGGTGCTGGGCCTCATCGAGATGCTGCGCCGATTGCTGGAGCGTCAGGCCATCCGCCGCATGGAGGGCGGCTCACTGACCGACCAGCAGGTGGAAGAGATGGGACTCGCACTGATGAAGCTGGAGGAGAAGATCAAGGAGTTAGGCCAGCAATTTGGTCTGAAACCTGAGGACCTGAATCTGGAATTGGGGCCACTGGGCAACCTTCTGGAGTGAACTTGCCTCAAGGAGCAACATATCCAGCGGGGGGTCGTATTATGACTGGTTGCCCTGACGGCCTGGCAGGGTTCGCAATATACGCGCGGTCATTTGTTCAGCACCGCGCCATGCACGCCGTACGGTTCTGAACTGTTTGAAGCTGGCAGAGGAAATTATGGCGGACGAACTGTTTTACCCGGGGATACTCGTTCCAGAGTCAGGTGTATATCAAGTACTGCACTACCGTCATCGGCTGTACCATGAAGTGACCCTACTGCGCGCCGCCAGCTTTCCAACTTGCTCCGAATGCGGCAGTAACGTACGCTTCCGGTTGGTGCGGTTGGCCCCGCTTATTGAAGACGACCGCAACTTCAGTGCCTCGAAGGGGCACGGGGCAACGTAATCCTCTGAATGACACAGTGCTTCGGAGGAGTCGGCGCTTTCCAATTTCGGATTTCAGCAGAAATTTTGTATTCGTGGCGTTATTTTTCTTCGTGCAGGCAACCCGGCTGCATCTAAGAGACCTGAAGAGTACCGGAGCCCTTCGAGGAACGCGTCCAAAGCTTCATAGATTTGAAGCGGGGTCGTGTTCGGCATTCTGGCCAATTGACACTTCGTTGCGTGTCCGCTAGGATACTGCCCTTGTGTCGAGGCACGGTTGGGGGACCGGCTTCGGCGGCCGGTACTCTCTATTCAAGACTAAAGCATGGAACGCGTACCCACTGTCTCAGGAACAGCGAATTTGCTCGACATCCTTGACCGGGTGTTGGACAAGGGCCTCGTCATAGCTGGTGACGTGCGGATTTCGCTGGCCAATGTAGAGCTGCTGACCATCCGCATTCGTCTTCTGGTGTGTTCCGTAGACAAGGCGGAACAGATTGGACTGAATTGGTGGAAGTTCGATCCCAATTTGACGCATCCGGCGGGGTTGCCGACTCCGCGCAAATTACCGAGGCCCGGACCTGGGACGGAGTTGCGGGCCCCAAGCCTTCCGGCGAAGCGGCGAGCAGGCAAGAAGCCGGCCAGGAAGAAAGCGCAAGCAACGCCTAGATAAGAAGCAAAGCAGGAGGAATCTGAATGGCAGTCGAACGGCTTTCAGGCGGATCGAGTCTGATCGATGTACTGGATCGGGTCTTGGACAAAGGCATCGTCATCGACGCCTGGGTCCGCATTTCGCTGGTTGGCATCGATCTCATCACGGTCGAAGCCCGCATTGTCGTGGCCTCCATCGATACGTATCTGAAGTACGCCGATGCCGTGGGTCTGACCGGTCTGGTTTCCCGTCCGCAGCTGGGTCCGGCGGAGGAAGAGGAAGTGACTATGGTGGAAACCACGCGCCGTCCGGTTCGTACTCGTCGTCCGGCCGCGCGCCACTAGGAGCTTGAGGAGCAGGAGTAGTTTCGATGGCTTCGCCCCAGATGCGCATGCGCACAGACCCGCCTGAAGCTGCGTGGAAGCGCCGTCCGGCGTTGCGCTTACTTGGCGCCGAGCGTAGCGAGGAGGTTTTCCCTGTCCTGCTGGAAGAGATTGTTGCCCTCGGCTACCCTCGCGCCTTGGTGGCGCGAGTGAACTTCGACACCTCCGAAATCATCCCCGTGGCCTCGCTGAATTGCACCAAAACATTTATCCAACAGTTTCGAAGTTCGCTGTATGCAATGGAAAAAACCGAAGTTCGTGTCCTGCATAGCTTCGAGCCCGAACTGGTGCGAGGTAAAGCGAAACGTACCCCCGATCTCTACTACCATCCCCTTGTCTATCGCAACAAAACAGCCTGCTGGGAAGCCGAACGCGCCCGGCGCAACGACTGCCTTGCCGTAGAAAACTACCGGTCGCAGCGACGTTTGCAATTACAGGAACAGGTTTGCGGGGTTTGCGACATGCGGGCCTACGCGGCCATGGTAGTGACCGAGGTGGGCCGCTCGGCCAGCATGGAGCAGCTCGGCGACTTGCGCGCCCTGATCGAGTTGGCCAATCGCTATCTCTCGCGCCTGCACAAAGTCGAGCATTACTACAACCGCATGATGGACATGGAAACCGTCATTGCGCAGATGCAGACGGTGATGGAGAGCATGACCGATCCGGTCATTCTGACCGACCCGCAGCATCGCGTCATCACCCAGAACAAGGCTGCGGAGCGTTTCTTTGAAGTGCCGGAAGAGGTGAGCGCAGGCCGGGTTCGCGCGGTGGAATTGAACAATCTGTTGTTCTCTGCCGCCTTGTCTTCCATGGTGGTCTCGGGCCACGACTCCTCGCGCGACATGACTCTGGTGGATGCGATTGAGGGTGATGAGGTCCTGTTTGAGGCCGTGTCGGCCCCCAGTTATGCTCCCGATGGGCGGCATACCGGCATGGTGACCGTGCTGCGCGATGTAACGGATCTGCGCCACGCCGATGATGAACTGCGCGCCAACTATGATCGCCTGCGTCAGGCAGAAGAGGTGGTGCGGCAGGACCGCGACCGCCTGAACTTAATCATCGAAAATGTGGGCGATCCCATCGTGGTATGCGACCGTGATGCCAGGGTGGTTTTGGCCGATCCGCTGGCGCAAGACCTGTTCGGGTCCCAGGAGAGCCGCTCCCCACTGCATGTGCGCAACCAGTCGAAGCTGGACGCTTACGTTACCAAGTTCACATATTCCTTCTCCGACCGCGAGAGTGGGCCCATTCGGCTGACCCATCCGGGTACGCGCCAGGAGGTGGAGTACGACACTCGCTCGGGCAAGATCTACGATGAACGCGGACTTGTGGCTTACACCGTGACCGTGTTGCGCGACCTGACTTCCGTGCGCCGCTTGGAGCAGTTGAGACTGGAGCGCCGCCTGCTGGAGATGGAAAAGTTCGCCGCCGCAGGGCGGCTCGCAGGCACCATCGCCCATGAGGTGAACAACCCCATGGAAGCGATCAAGAACTGCATCTTCCTGCTGACCGACCAGGTAAAGCCGGAGGCTGGACCGGTCTATGAAATCCTGAAAGCTGAAACCGAGCGCGTGGCCCGCATCGTGCGCCAGATGCTGGGCCTGTACCGCAACACCGAACAGGTAGGCAATGTCGACGTCAACGCCGCTATCGAGGACACGCTGCTGCTGTTTGCGCGCCAAATCGAACGCGCCGGGGTTCGTGTGGACAAAGAGTTCGGCCATATTCCTTTTGCGCTGGGATCAGCCGACCAGATTCGGCAGGTCCTCTCCAACCTGGTGGTGAATGCCAAGGACAGCATGAGCCAGGGCGGAGGAGTGTTGCGAATCCGCACCCGGGTTTTGCGCCGGGACGAAGCGAAGGAGATGATTCAGATTGTGATGGCGGACAGTGGTAGCGGAATCGCGGAGAATTTATTGCCTACCATGTTCGAGCCCTTTGTTACCACCAAGGGAGAACGTGGCACCGGTCTGGGTTTGTGGATCGTGAAGGGAATCATCGAGAACCATGGGGGCAAGCTGCGGGTCCGCAGTAAACTGGGGAAGGGAACTGTATTCAGCATCACACTGCCGGCAGTGCGATAGAAAGTTTGTCCGTCTGATGAAGGGAAAATGTCACATCCTGGTCGTGGACGACGAACCTCACGTTCTATTGACCTACCAGCTAATCCTGCAGCAGCAGGGCTACGAGGTGAGCGCGGCCATTTCGGCGGAAGAAGCGCGGAAGATGCTGTTGGAGCAGAAGATCGATCTTTTGCTTTGCGACCTCTCCCTGGAGAAGCGGGAGAACGGATTCGACGTCATCGAGTTTGCGCGACAGAAGAATCCGGAGATGCCGGCGGTATTGTTGACCGGATATGCTACGCAAGACGCCAACGATCGCGCTGACGAGAGCAGCATTCCAGTTTTGTTCAAACCGATTGACATCAACCAACTCTTGCAGACGATTTCCAATATGTTGAGGGAGGTTTATGAGCAACGGAAGGCGACCGGCTAAGCCGCGGGCGGCTGCCAAGGCCGCCAAAGCCGTCAAAAAGAAGGTCGCAAAGCGGAAGCCAGTCGAGTTGCAAATGGCGGCCGCAGCTGAACCGGCACCCAAGCCCAAGGCTGAAATTCACTTCGTGCCCGGGCCGATTCCTGCGCCCGACGTCCGGCAGGAAGGCCGCTATGTGTACGGCATCATCCAGTCGAACCTGCCAGTCACCTTCGGCAAGATGGGCATTGGGGGAACAGGAGAACTGGTCTACGCGGTCACCCACGGTGACATCTCCGCCATAGTCAGCCGCACCGGAGTGTTTATTTTCGACCCCACTCGTGAGAACGCTTTGGCGCATGAGCACGTCATCGAGACCGTGATGCGGACTCACACCATCATCCCGATGAGCTTTGGCACGGTGTTCCGCACCGACGACGACATTCGCGAGGTATTGCGCAGTATCTATCCGTCGGTCAAGGACGTGCTGAAGCAGATGGCCGGGAAGGTGGAATTTGGCCTGAAGGTCACCTGGGACCGCGACCACATTGTCGAAGAGCTGCGGCGCGATCACGAGGAGATACACCGCTTCCACCAGGAAATTACGCGCAAGCACTTGCAATCCACCTATTTCGCCCGCATGCAACTGGGTCGCATGATCGAAAAGGCGCTGACTGAACGCTCGGGCGAGTACCTGCGCGAGATCTACGAGGGACTACGTGCTATCTGCGTCGCCTCGCGCGACAATAAGCCGATTGGCGACAAAATGATCATGAATGCGGCATTCCTGATCGAGCGCGAACGCGAAACTGAGTTTGATGCTGCGGTCAACCGTATCGCCAAAAAGTTTGGTGACCGGCTGAACTTCAAGTACACCGGCCCATGGCCACCCTATAACTTCGTGAACATTCGGCTGAAACTGGAGCCCAGCACTACGGAGTGAGGACCTGATGCTGTTCCTTGACGATCTGCTGTTGTCGCCGATCACGGGATTCAAGTTCATCCTGCGGACGCTGGCCCGGGCAGCCGAAGAGCAATACACTGACGACGCTCCCATCAAAGAGCGCTTGCTGGAATTGCAGACGCTACTCGAGGACGGCTCTATCACCGAGGAAGAGTATGTCGAGCAGGAACGCGAGATCCTCGCCTTGCTGCGCGAAATTCAGAATCGCCGCATGCAGATGGCCGGCGTCACGCCCGAGGAAGCGGAACGGATGGGACGGCCTATGATGGAGATTCCGGTGCACCTTCCCGACAAGGACCAGCGTTAGACCCAGCCGTCATCGGTCTTCCTTCCCGCCCTTCATCATTTATGATGAGAGTGCCGCCGGGAGGCAAACGCCAGCGTGGTCTCAACATTTCCCGGCACAACCGCTGACGCGCCTGTCGCACTCTTGTCACGGCGCTTAGTGGCCCAAGGCGACGCCCCCGGAAGGAGGCACACATGTCCCGGACTTGCTTCATTCTCTGCTGTGGGTTGCTGGCGCTTTTCGGTAGCAGCGCGGCTTCGGCGAACAGCATCGTCAAAATTCGCGTGGATGACACCGTTCAGCCGATTACGGCTGAGTACATTGACCGCGCCATCGAACACGCTCGTCAAACCAATGCCGACGCCGTGCTGATCGAGCTGAGCACGCCCGGCGGTCTGCTGGATTCCACACGTTCGATCATCCAAACCATCCTGGCTTCTCCTGTTCCCGTCATCATCTACGTCGCTCCCAGCGGGGCGCGAGCGGCTTCCGCGGGCTTCTTCATCCTCGAAGCCGCCGACGTTGCGGCCATGGCTCCCGGGACTAACACCGGGGCAGCACATCCCGTCACTCTCGGGGGCGAGAAGATGGATGACATCATGAAGGCCAAGGTCGAGAACGACTCAGCCGCTTTCATGCGCTCCTACGTTGGGCCTCGTGGACGCAACGTGCAACTGGCGGAAACCGCGGTGCGCGAATCGAAGTCGTGGACCGATCAGGAAGCGCTCCAGCAGCACCTCATCGAAATCGTCGCTCATGATCAGAGCGACTTGCTTCGACAAATCGACGGCCGAACCATCAAGCGCTTCGATGGCAAGACGGTGAAATTACATCTTACCGGCGACTCAGTCGACGAAATGCCCATGACCTTGAAGCAGCGCATTTTGGACTTTCTACTCGATCCAAACATCGCCTTCCTGGTGCTGGCAGTGGGCGCGCTCGCGCTTTACGCGGAGTTCAATCATCCTGGTGCGATCGTGCCTGGAGTGGTCGGGGTAGTTTTTATTCTGCTGGCACTGTTCGCCCTTAACTTGCTGCCCACACGTTACGCATCGTTCACGCTCATCATCGGCGCCTTTTTGCTGTTCGCCCTGGAAGCAAAATTTGCAACTCACGGAGTGCTCGGCCTCGGCGGGATAGCTCTGCTCACGATCGGTGGGCTGCTGCTGGTGGATGGGCCTATCCCGCAAATGCGGGTGCAACTATGGACGGCGCTCGGGGTCAGCGTACCTCTCGGAATCATTACAGTTTTCCTGATGACCATCGCCCTGCGGGCGCGACGAAGCAAGGTCGTGACCGGCGTGCAAGGCATGATTGGAGCGGTGGGTGAGGCCCGCACCGACATCGATCCGGAAGGGAAGGTCTTTGTCCAGGGCGAGCTGTGGAATGCGCACGCCCGCTCGCGCGTGGGCCTCGGCGAACAGGTCGTTGTGCGGAATGTCGAGGGGTTGGAGTTAGAGGTCGAGAAGCAGTAGTCAGTAGCCAGTAATCAGCACTTCGGAGAATCTTACCTTCTTGATAGCTGACGGCTGATGGCTGAAAGCTGACGGCTCCCTGTTACCAAGTTAGGTAACTCATTCAATTGGTTCTACAATCTTCCGTAGTACTCGTTTTACACTTCTAAGTAACTGGAGGCACAGCGTGGCCGGTATCGGCTTAGGTGGCATCGTTGCCGTCGTCATTGTCGTTCTTTACATCATTAACTCGATCAAGATCCTGGCCGAGTATGAGCGTGGTGTCATCTTTAATTTGGGACGCTTGCGGCCGGAGCCGAAGGGCCCAGGCATCATTCTCGTGTTAGCACCTGTGCAGCGCCTCGTGCGGATTTCGCTGCGGCAGGAAGCGCTTGAGGTCCCGCCGCAGGACATCATTACCCGCGACAACGTCACGCTGAAGGTGAACGCAGTCATCTTCCTGCGCGTGGTCGATTCCAACAAGGCTGTGGTCGCGGTTTCCAATTACATGTATCAGACCTCGCAGTTTGCCCAGACTACGTTGCGTTCCGTGCTCGGTGAAGTTGAGCTTGACGAGTTACTGGCGCACCGCGAAAAGATCAATTTGCGGTTGCAGTCCATCCTCGACCAGCACACCGATCCTTGGGGAGTGAAGGTGACGAACGTCGAGGTCAAGCAGGTGGACCTGCCGGAGACGATGACGCGCGCCATGGCCAAGCAGGCCGAAGCCGAACGCGAGAAGCGCTCCAAGATCATTCACGCCGAGGGAGAGTTTGCCGCGGCCCAGCGCCTGATTGACGCCGCTCATTTGCTGGCGCAGGAGCCCACCAGCATCCAGTTGCGATATTTGCAGACTCTGACCGAGATCGGAGTGGAGAAGAACACCACCATCATCTTCCCTGTGCCGGTGGACTTGCTGGCTGGACTGCTGAACCGGGTGCAAGCGCCCCCGGTGAAAATCGCAGCCTCAGGGCCGCCGGAGAAATAGCGAGGAACGTGACAACTATGGCTTCTGACGACACGGAAATAACTTTGGGGATGGGAAAACTGCTGGGCCTGTTTTTTCTGCTGGCAGCCATTTGCGGGGTCTTCTTTTCCATTGGATATTCGCTGGGCAAGAGTACGGGACGCGAGCAAGCCCTGAATGACCAGCCGGCAGCCGCTCCGACGGAGATAGTGGCTAGCGCGTCGGGAAGCAGTCAGAACAAGCCTTCGGCCGTTGTGGCAGTGAAAGCGCAGGCTGAACCGGCGCCGCAGGAGCAATCCGGCGCTCCTAATCCCAGCACCCTTACCTTCTACAAAGCGGTGCAGCAGACGGGAGCCGCTACGCAGGTGCCGTCCAAGGAAACGCACCCTGCTGCGCCGGCGAGCGCGACAGTAGCCACCGAATCTGCTCCAGCCGCGACGATGACAAAGACTTCAACCGCGCCGAGTTCGGCTAGCGTCAGTCCTGCGCCTCAGGGTGGCCGACCGGTCCCCGTGACCGGCCCAGGAACGTTCGTCGTGCAGATCGCTGCGATTTCCCGCGAAGACGATGCTGTCGCACTCGCCGGTGCGCTGCGCAAGAAAAACTACAACGTCTTCGTGGTGAACAATCCCATCACCAATGACAAGCTCTACCACGTGCAGGTTGGTCCGTTTAGCTCGCTCCAGGATGCCGAAGCGATGAAGGCGAAACTGACCGGCGAGGGTTACGCTCCAATTGTGAAGCGATAGCTTTAGAGGCGCGGTTGCACCCTGTATATCGAAACCTTCATCAGCGTATTCGGTCTGCGCTCTGCTCGCCCGAATGTGAACTATTCCCACGGCAGGAACTCCCGAACCTGGTAGCTTGAAAGCCCTCTAACCCGCTGCTCAGGCTGTGCCGATAACTATTACGTGGCGACCAGCAAGCCTAACCTGAGATTCCAGCAGCGCTGGGGCGGGGCGACAAGCGGGAACTCCCTGATAGAGTTTGCCCTGGTCGCGCCCATGGTTTTCCTGCTGCTGTTTGGCGTCTTCGACTATGCGCGTCTGTTTTACGTTGAGATGACGCTGCAGAACGCGGTGCGGATGGCGGGCCGTTATGGCGCCACAGGAAACCATCTTCCTGATCCGCAACATTCGGGCCAGACGCTCTCGCGCGTGAATTCGATGATTCAGGTGGCGCAGAAAGCGGCAGTTGGCATTGATGTCTCCAACATCCAGATATCCAGCGCCAGCGGGGGAAAAGGCAGCGCAGGCGGTCCGGGGGACACCCTGACAGTCTCCCTGACCACCAATCTGAAGCTCATCACCCCCATCGTGGGAAAGTTTTTTCCAAACGGTGCTTATACATTTACCGTCGCCGTCAGCTTCAAGAATGAGCCCTTCCCGCCCGGCAATACCAGTTAGAGGAGGCGAATCAAGATGCCGACAGGCTGCGATCACATGCTCCACAAATCGCAAAGAGCGAATGATTCCGGGCAGGCGCTGGTGGAATTTGCCATATCAGCAACCCTGATGCTCACCTTGGTGTTCGCGACGATTGACTTCAGCCGCTCCATCTTTATCCGGGAAGTAATCACGAATTTGACCGGGGAAGGATCGAGCATGGCCTCCCGTGGAACCACGCTTTCCGATACTGCCGTGGCAGTAGCCGCGGCATCGGCCCCTCTTAACCTGAATGTCAGTGGACGAGTAATCGTGTCATCGGTTTTTAACACGGGCACGAAGGTTCAACTGACAGGGCAGGCGTCTCAGGGTGGAATTAGCGGGACCAGCCAGATAGGGAGCGTGATTGGAGGCATAGCGACCCTTCCATCCACGGTGGTTCCGCAAACCAACCAAACGGTTTTTGTGACGGAGGTTTTTTACCAATGGAAGCCGATCACGCCCATTGGCAAACTCTTAACCGGAACCGTATTGCCATCACCGTTGTACGACGTGGCGTACTACTGACGAGGAGGTGAGCGAGTGAAACGCTTCAGTCACAACCGGGGAGGGGAGAATGAGCGCGGACAGGTCGTTGTTTTGGTGGCCTTATCCATGACCCTAATGCTGCTGTTCATGGCTTTGGCGATTGATGTTGGATTCGCCTATGTGACCAAAGCCAAGCTGTCCAAGGCTGTGGACGCCGCCTGCCTTACCGCCATGAGAAATCTCGCTCAGGGACAAGCAACAGCAAAGAATCTGGCAATAAATTCCTTCAACGGGAACTACATGCAATCTGCCCTCGACACGAATCCCCCGTCAATAACCGTAAGTTTTTCTACCGATGCCTACGGCCAGACATTAGTAAATGTCAGCGCCACAGCCACGATCAGGACATTCCTGATGCGAATGTTGCCGAATTTCCAGACCTTTTCCGTGAGTGACAGCGCCCAGGCGACACGCGGCAAGCTGGTGATGTCCGTGGTATTAGATCGCTCAGGTTCGATGACTAGTAATGGCGGATCGACGGCGCTCCCTCCCGCGGTAACCACGTTCATAAATTACTTCGACAACAACAACGATGAAGTTGCGATGATCAGCTTCGCCTCGAATGCGACCGTAGATGTGCCGATCGGCTATCAGTTCATTACCCCTATCACAAACGCAGTCAACGCCATGAAAAGCAAGTTCTCCGGCGGCACGTTCGGTCCTGGCGGGATAACTTACGCGCAGGCCCAGAACGACAGCGTTATCGTGCCGTCGGGACAAAACGTAGTGAAGGTGATGGTCTATTTCACGGACGGATACGTCAACACCATTCAGCAGAGCCTGTCCTGTAGTGGAACGCAAACCCTTTACAATTTTGGCGGATACGACTCCGGATCGAGTGTCGGCTTTTTCAATCCCACTACTGGAGTTCAAAGCTACATGTACGACGGCAGCAGTAAGTGGTATTCCTGTGATGCCAGCGGCAACTGCAACACTCAAATTTCGACTTCTTGTCTGAAGAACGACCCCGGATTTACTTCGGCCATCGACGGGACAACCAAGAGCTTCACGCGCGCCCACGTCACGGCTGACGCCCAATATCGGGCGCTTCAAACCGCGACAGCCATGCGCACCGAGAATCCCGGGATGTACATTTACTCAATTGGGCTGGGGACGAGTGTCGATCAGGCTTTCTTGCAGCAGATCGCTAACGATCCAGCCAGCTCCACTTACAACCAGAACCAGCCTGTGGGACAAGCGGTATTTGCCTCCAACTGCCCATCGAGCCAGTGCAGCACTCAATTGCAGCAGGTCTTTCAGACCATCGCCGCAAAGATTCTCCTTCGTCTCACGCAATAAGGCAGCACCGCCGGCTCACGCCGTTAACACGCCCTCCTCAACCGCGAAGGAAAATCAGCTCTCGGGGGTCAGCTCACTTTGCGAACCGGACTCTTACCCTCTGCCAGGCCTTCTCGTGTGCCCATACGAGCGTCGTCTAACTCGCCCTGGCCATCGCGATCGAAAACTGCGGCTGCCTGCTCGGCGTAATCCATCGAGGGAACGGAGACTACACGCGACTCACTGGTGATCAGGCGCGCTGACCGCTTGTATGTGAAATAACTCCAGGCCCACTGGAACATGACGACTAAGCGGTTGCGAAAGCCGATAAGGAAGAAGATGTGGATAAACAGCCATGACAACCACGCAAGGAAGCCGGAGATGTGCAGCTTGCCGAATTGTGCGACAGCTGCGGCGCGCCCAATCGTCGCCAGAGAACCTTTGTCCACATAATGAAAGTCTTTGCGCGAGCGCCCGGCGAGGTCTGCCGCAACTTGCCGCCCCACCCACCTGCCCTGTTGCATGGCCACCGGAGCAACGCCAGGTAGGGGCTTGCCGGCGGCATCCTTCATGCTCGCAAGATCGCCGATGACGAAGACTTCACGATGTCCGGGGATGCTCAGGTCGGATTCAACCAGCACGCGTCCGGCGCGATCAACCAGAGCCCTCAGCGCAGCCCCGAGTGGCGACGCCGACACTCCAGCGGCCCACAACACGGCTGCTGCAGGCAGTACTTCCTGGCCGATGGAAACCTCGCCGGGCCGCACATCAGTGACGGCGGAGTTCGTCCGTACCTCAACGCCGAGATGTTGCAATTGCTTCACAGCACTCTGGCGCAGATCGTCGGGGTAAGCGCTTAGCACTGATGGTCCGGCCTCGACCAACAGGATGCGCGTCTTTGCAGGTTCGATATTGCGGAAATCTTGAGGCAGCGATTTACGCGCGATCTCTGCCAACGTTCCCGCCAGCTCAACTCCAGTGGGACCCCCGCCCACCACCACGAAACTCAGCGGCCGATGATGACCGGTCAATGCTGCTTCGCGTTCGGCCAACTCGTAGGCCAGCAGGATGCGGCGGCGCATTTCCAGCGCATCCTCTATTGTTTTCAGTCCGGGAGCGAATGGCGCCCATTTGTCGTGCCCGAAGTAGGCATGAGTGGCGCCGGCGGCAATTACCAAATAGTCGTAGGCAAGCTCGAATCCTTGCAGCTTGACGATACGGCGCTCCAGGTCGAAGTCGAGCACCTCGCCCAACAGCACTTCGACGTTCTTACGCTTTGCGAAAATCTCGCGTATAGGGGCCGCGATTTCCGCTGGCGACAAGCCGGCCGTCGCTACCTGGTACAGCAGTGGTTGGAAGGTGTGATGGTTCTTACGATCCACCAACGTGATCTGGACGGGCAAATGCGCTAAAGACTTCGCGGCGTCCAGACCGCCAAATCCGCCTCCCACCACGATGACGCGCGGACGAAATTCCCTATTCATGGTCCCATAGGATGAGATGCCCAGCTATGCTGGAAGGTAGCAAGTGTCTAATATCGGAGCGGAACACTGGAAAGCCTACCTGATGGAATAGCCGGCTACTCGCCAGTGCCCATCTCTATCCAGCGTAGAGACAACCGTCTCAGTTGCTCCTTTTTTATGCTCGAAAGAGGTCTCATATTTGATGAGGAAATACTGTCCGTCCGGAAATCCCGGTATCTTGGTGCGGAATTCTGTAGACTTCAGCTGTCGCGAGCTTACGATACCCAAGGGCGCGCGCGTTTTGCGTAGTTTTTCCTCAAAAATAGGTTCGCTAACGGCTGCCCTTAACGTGATTGAGGACAGGTGCCAACTACGTGAGTAAGCATCGAAGTCCACCAGCTTCACCCAGTCGGCGGCGGCCTGTTCTGCTGCTTTTGCTTTATCCGGTTTGTCCTGGGAGAACGCCACTGTCGTAAGGGCGAGACACAGTATCAGGATCAAATAGGAACAACGCTTCATCAAGTTCTCCTTGCAATGCACAAACGATTGTGAACTATTGGAGGATGAATTCGCAACGATTTCTGTTGCTGGGGGTGTGCCGATTTTCGCTATGGTAGATTAGTGAATGTGGGCCCGTAGCTCAGTTGGTAGAGCAACGCACTTTTAATGCGTGGGTCGCAGGTTCGATTCCTGCCGGGCTCACCATGCCGCCAGGTATTCATCCTTCCTTTTGCACCACCACCGCGGTTCCATAGGCGAGCACCTCGGTCACGCCCTGCATCACCTCGGTCGCATCATAACGCACCCCGACTACCGCATTGGCGCCGAGTTCGGCAGCGTGCTTTAGCATGAGGTCAAAGGCGTGCTCGCGTGTCTGCTCGCAGAGATTTGTGAGCAGGGTGATATTGCCACCTAGCAGCGTCTGCAGGCTCGCGCCGATGGTGCCGACGATGGAGCGCGAGCGCACGATGATGCCGCGCACCAGTCCCAGATTGCGGACGATCTTATATCCATCTAGCACGAAAGTGGTGGTCACCATGTTGTGCGGCACGCCGCTGTTGGAGGCTCCGGTGGGCATTGTCTGCGTACTCATCAGCTCGCTCCTTGCAAAGATTGAGGCAGCATAGCATGAGCCCCTTTCCTTTGCGCGGCGCATGGGAGGTTACTGCACGAGTACACTCGACGAAGACGCTGGGTGGTGGGCATTGACTTGGTTGCGAAAAGAAGACAACAACAACTTGGTGCTTGTACTGTCCCTAAGCTTCGCACTGGGAATTGCCGTGGCCCTGGCTGTTTACTTCGCATGGAAGCTAAATGTGGGAGGACTTCAGGCCCACGGTTTCCTGACTGCGGTAGCGTTGGGCATCTGTCCGCCCTTTGTGTTGTCACTTGTGATCGGTCCCACTCCTGACTCCGGCCTTGCACTGGTGCTTACCGTGGGCACCATTGTCTTCGCCAATGCGTGTTTATACGCCGGAGTGGCCGCGGGAGGGTACTTTATCTTCACGCTTACAAAGAAGAAGACATCTCGGCCGTAGGGTCTCGACTTCGCGCTGCACTCGTCGCCGACAACTGGCAACAGACAACTGACGATTGGATACTGGCAACTGTTACGCCGGTTGCTGCTGTGTCATGCAGTGCAGCGCTCCCAGTCCCCATATCAAGTCCCGGCAATAAATTCCGACGATCTCGCGACCAGGAAATACAGCGGCCAGGGTATTGAGCGCGACTCGATCATTGGGGTCGCTAAAGGTAGGCACCAGCACTAACTTATTGGCAATGTAGAAATTGGCATAGCTGGCTGGCAAGCGGCGTCCACCAAAATACACCGCAGCTGGCATGGGGAGCTTCACCACGCGCAGAGGATGTCCCGACTGGTCTGTGCTCTTTTTCAACCAGCGGAAGTTGTCGCTCAGCGGCTCGTGATTAGGATCGGCAGGGTCAGGTTCGTACGCCGTCACCACAGTCGTTGGCGTGACAAAGCGAGTGATATCGTCAACGTGCCCGTGGGTATCGTCACCGGCGATGCCGCGGTCCAGCCAGATTACCTTCTCCACCCCCAGGTAGTCGGCAAAAATCTCCTCCAGTTGTGCTCGTGTAACCCCAGGATTACGCTGCTGCACTTCGCTCAGCAGGCACTCTTCGGTGGTGATCAGCGTCCCGCATCCGTTGACGTCGATGCTTCCACCCTCCAAGACCACCGGGCGTGCATGCCCGTTCACTTTGACTTGCGGTTCCCATGCCGGCAGACGCAGCCGGTTGGTGATTGCGCCGGCGATTGTCGTGTCTAGCTTCCAATCTTTGTACTTGGCCCAGGCGTTGAAGCGCCATGCGGTCGCCGCGACAGCCGGGAAGTCGGCGACCGCGCGGGAATCGCGGCGAAGAAAGATTGGGCCCGAGTCGCGTGTCCAGCCTCGATTGGTAGGAATGTGGTGAAAGCGAATCGCGCCAGCCGGTTTGCCCGGTGTTGCAGCTTTTTCGGGCAGAACGTGGGCGCGAATCAACAGCTCGCGAACCTTGGCTTCTGCTGCCACGTCCTCAACCAGCACATTGACGCGTTCTACCCGCGCCAGTTGCCGAACGATTTCCGCGTACACCCACGGGATAGGCTCGAACCTGCCGGGCCAGTCGCTTCGGTTGTGCGGCCACGCGATCCACGTCGCCTCGTGGGCTTCCCACTCGGCTGGCATGCGGTAGCCGAGAGCAGCTGGGGTCTGCGAAAATTTCCGAGGTTGGGGCATTCTAGCGGCTATACCAGGAATCTCTGCGTGATCGGGCCGTACGCATCCACGCGGCGATCGCGCCAGAAGGGCCAGTTCCGGCGAACGTCCTCGATTCGCTGCAGGTCCACTTCTGCGATGAGCACCTCTTCTGCGTCGTGAGATGCTCGCGCGACAACCTGCCCAAAGGGATCGGCGATGAACGATCCGCCCCAAAACTCAAGGCCCCTGCCTGGCGCGACGTTGCCGCGAATGTTGCCTGTCTCAAAGCCGACGCGATTGGGCACGGCGACATAAACTCCGTTGGCGATGGCATGCGCACGCTGGATCGTCTTCCAGGCATCGTACTGCGCCTCGCCGTACTGCGCCTTCTCGTCCGGATGCCACCCAATTGCCGTGGGATAGAAAAGCACATTCGCGCCCTGAAGCGCGGTCAGGCGCGCTCCCTCGGGATACCATTGGTCCCAGCAGATCAGTGTCCCGATTTTGCCGACGCCAGTTTCGAAGGCCTTGAACCCCAGATCGCCCGGCGTGAAATAGTATTTTTCGAAATACAAGGGATCGTCGGGGATGTGCATCTTGCGGTAGATGCCTTCCAGCTTTCCATCTGCACTGAGAACCGCCGCAGTATTGTGGTAGATGCCGGGAGCGCGCCGCTCAAAGAGGGACGCGACGATCGTGATCTTCAGTTGACGAGCCAGGTCGCCGAGGCGCGTAGTCGTGGGACCAGGGATGGGCTCGGCCAAATCGAAGAGTGCGATATCCTCGCGCTGGCAGAAATACTGCGTCTGAAACAGTTCGGGCAGGCAGACAACTTCGGCGCCCCTTGGCGGCCGCATCGCGAATATGGGCCATGGCGCGTTCCAGGTTTTGTTCGGGCTCCGGGGTGCATGACATCTGCACGACGCCAATCTGAAAGTTTCGTTCAGCCAACACTTAGCTCCAGTGGGGAATGCATTTCAAAGAATAGCATCCCGTGACGGCGGGTTTGCACTTAGGATCGATTGTTAATTCACGATGACAACCTCGGAGCGCCTGTACGTGGATTGACGGATACGGCATTGAGCTTGTAGTTTCGAGCTTCGACAAGGGACATTCATCGAGGTGAATTTTGGCCGACGAACATCATAAGACGCAGGGTGAAGGCACTGACCGCAAACTTCACGATCCGATTTCCGACAAGCTGATTCCGCTTCAGCCGCTCGATCTCTCGAAGATCCATACGGTGGATGACCTTGTCCGCGCCATGGGCAACACCGCGTTCACCGGGCGGCAGGTGGGAGAAGGCGCCGAAGTTCTGGAAGCCATGGCTCGCGACAAGGGCTGTTTCGTGGTGATGACGCTGGCTGGTGCGATGACGGTTGCGAAGCAAGGTTTGATCGTCACCGACCTTATCGATCACGGAGTCGTGAAGGCCATCGTCTCTACGGGAGCGCTGATGGCGCACGGTTTGGTTGAGGCTGCGGGGCGATCGCACTTCCGCTATGACCCGAACATGGACGACACCGACCTTTACGAAGCCGGCTACAACCGCGTCTACGACACCCTGGAGCCGGAGACTAACCTCGACTTTGTGGAAACCATCGTCGCGCGCATTCTGAAAAACTGGGACCACAATGAGGTGCTCTGCTCGTACAAATTAAATCGCGAGATCGGGCGTTACCTGAGCGAGCACGTGAAAGATCGCGGCATCCTGAAGTCGGCCTACGAGAAGACTGTGCCGGTGTTCGTGCCCGCGTTCAGCGACTCGGAGATCGGCCTCGACGTTGCCCTGCACAACCGCATGCGCCGCAAGAACAACCTTCCGCCCTTGCGCTTCGATCCCTTTGAAGACCTGGAATATTATGCCCAGACCCTGCTACAGCAGGAGCGCCTGGGGATTTTCACCATCGGCGGTGGCGTGCCTAGAAACTGGGCGCAGCAATTTGGTCCATTCATAGAATTGCGCCATCGCCGCGGCGGCGAAGAGCTGCCGCTGAAGCGCTTTCACTACGGGGTGCGTATCTGCCCCGAGCCGGTGAATTGGGGCGGCTTGTCGGGCTGCACCTACAGCGAAGCCGTGTCGTGGGGTAAGTTTGTCCCTCCGGAAGAAGGTGGGCGTTTCGCCGAAGTTCTGCTGGATGCAACCGTGGGACTACCGCTGATCGCTGGCGCAGTGCTGGAGAGGATGAAGAGCAGGGGCTAGGGGTTAGGGGCTAGTTTCGTTTCTCCGGTCTTGCGATGGTCTGCAACTAAGCACTATCCACTAACCACTAACCACTGACCACCGACCACTAACCACTGCCTTCCGGCTCCGGTTCAGGCCCGGCAAGGTCTAAACCCCGGAGCCGGCGCAGGCTTCCGCGGAAAAGCAGAGGCTAGGGGTCAGGGGTTATTTTCGCCTTTTCCGCCGGCATGTTTCTGTACAACTAATCCCTAGCCCCTAGCCCCTAGTCCCTGCTTTTTCACCTCGCGGAATGTCATGTTCTCTGCCTTACATCTTGTTTTACGTTTCCAGTCGAAGAAAAGTTCAGCATACGATTTGGTGATGTAGTCCGCTGGCTTCACACCAAGCTCGCGAGCGATGCGATCAATCCAGCGTGACTTGCCTTCGATCTCAGCGACGTCGCCGATGGGCGTGCGGTCGAGAACGACGTGCCCCTGGTCGTCACTCCATTCGGCGCGAAACTTCTCATAGATAAACGACGGCGTATAACCCAACGCGCGCAAAATGCCGTCCATCTGCTTGCCATCAGAGACACCAGTCTCCAATTCGCCGCGTGACTTGTGCCGTCCCGCTTTGCCCTTCGCTTTGTGCGTGAGCTTCCAGTTGCCTCCGTAGTCGCGCAGGCGCAGTAACTCACCCTTGCGCCGCAGTTTTTGGCCGGGCAGGTCGTAGAGCGTGTTGAGCTCGTGGGTGGATGGCGTCTCCTCGCGGAAGCCTAACTTGCGCAGCTTCTGCTCGAGCGCTTTCAGATCGGAGACGAAGAACTTGATTTCGACTTCCTGGGGAGTGGACATGAGGAAAGTTTAAATCAGGAGAGGAAGGCTTTTCGCTGTTCGCCTTTCGCTCTTCGCTTAAACAAGAGAGGATCTTGTGGGCAACAGGGTTTGGCTGACCTTTCCGACTCTTACCACAAGTGATCTAAAGTCTGGGGCTTCGTCTGGCGAAAAGCGAAAGCGAATAGCGAAAAGCGACTAGCGGATTCTCTCAGCTTTCCCGCTGCACCACAAACTCCGGCACCCACAGCAGCACGCGCTTGATTTCGGAATCGGGGAAGGTGCAGATGGCCTCGCGTGCCTTGTTGCTGAACTCGACCGCTCGCGCATAGGCGGCGTCGATGGAGCCGTTGCGGCTCAAGATGGCGACAATGTCGGCCGGCGTGATGCCGTTGAAGCCACCGTTACTCAGGACAGACTCAATCGTCTCGCGTTCGGGTGGCGTACAGTGCTCCAGCGCATGCAGGACCGCCATGGTGGCTTTGCCTTCGCGCAAATCGCTGGCAACCGGCTTGCCCAGCACTTCTTCCGATGCGGTCAGATCGAGCACGTCGTCGACGATTTGGAAGGCCATGCCGAGGTTCCGTCCGTACTCGGCAAGCCGCTGTTGATCGGCCTCGCTGGCATTCGCCAGGATGCCGCCCATCTTCATGCAGACCGAAAACAGGCAGGCCGTTTTGCGATAGATGAGTTCGAAATGCTCTTCCAGCGTGATCGCCTTGCCGAGCCGCTCGATTTGCAACAACTCCCCTTCAACCATCGCCTGGGTCAAATCGATGAGCGCGTCGAGGATATGGAAATTGCGTTCTTGCACGGCAATTTTGAATGCCTGCATGTAGAGCCAGTCTCCGGCGAGCACACACTTGGAATTGCCCCATTGAGTGTTGGCGGCGGGCCGGCCGCGGCGAGTCTGAGCTTCATCAATAATGTCGTCATGGACGAGTGTGGCAGTGTGAATGATCTCAACCACTGCTCCCAACTTGATCGCACCCTGTCCCGTGTAGTTCATCAGCTTGCAGGAGAGCAGCAAGAGCGCAGGACGCAGCCGTTTGCCACCGCCGGCGCGGAGGTATTCACCGATTTCCGTGATCGCCCGCACGCTCGACACGGTGTCGCGGCCGAACTCGCGCTCAATGGCGGCCAGGTCGTCGTGCAGCAGGTCGAATACTTCTTTAGCGTTGCGGGTTACGGTCGTATTCAAACGGGTTCGCCTGTCAGTTGGATCGATAGTTTGTGAACTGCATGTCGATGCCGAAATCGCTCTGCTTTATCACTGCAATGATTTCCTGAAGTGTATCGCGGTCTTTGCCACTGACGCGAACCAGGTCTCCCTGGATCGCCGCCTGGACTTTTTTCTTGGAGTTCTTGATTAGCTTGACGATCTCGCGCGCCTTCTCAATCGGAATACCTTGCTGCATGCTGACCTTCTGGCGCACCGTCGAGCCAGCGGCGGGTTCGATGGCGCCGTAGGTGAGCGCCTTCAACGAGACCCCGCGCTTGACTAACTTTCCCTGCAAGACGTCGTTCACCGCCTTCAGCTTGTACTCGTCAGCCGAGGTAAGCACCAAGCCTTCTTTCTCCTCAATCTTGATGTCCGACTTGGAGTCCTTCAGGTCATAGCGCGTGTGGATCTCTTTCAACGCCTGCTGTATGGCGTTGGAGACTTCCTGCATATCAACTTTGCTGACGATATCGAATGATTCGGCCATAAGGTTTAAGTGTAACAAGAGACTCGGTGTTTGCCGCAATTGCAAACTGGCAGCCCGGCGCCACCGGGTAGGGAAGCGTAGCACCTCAGGAGGGTTTTGTAAGCCGGAAAAAATTGTGGAAATTGGCAGTTGTCTGCCGTCCGATTTCCTCACAGGAAAGATCACGAAGCTCGCCAATCTGGCGTGCGACTTCAACCACGAAGGCGGGTTCGTTGCGCTGTCCGCGATGTGGCGCAGGAGCAAGGTAGGGACAGTCAGTTTCGATGAGCATGCGGTCGAGAGAGACCATGCTGGCCGCGTCGCGAATGTTTTGCGCCTTGGGGAAGGTGATATTGCCGGCGAAGGAAATCATGAATCCCAGGTCAAGCGCCGCCCGAGCATGATCGACCGTACCGGTGAAACAGTGGAGGACGCCGCCAAACCCGCTACTGACCCAGTTTTCTCCGACAAGGCGCAAGAGGTCGTCCCAGGCATTCTCGCTCTCGGCTGAAGGGCGGCAGTGAATGATGATGGGCAGTTTGGCGGCGCGGGCCATTTCCATTTGTTGCACAAGCACTTTTTGCTGCACGTCGCGAGGCGAGTGGTCGTAAAAATAGTCCAGACCGATCTCGCCCCAGGCGATAACTTTGGGCGATTTTGCCAGACGCTCGAGTTCGTCGAAGTCCGACTGTTTGGCCAGTTCGGCTTCGTGAGGATGCACTCCAACCGTCGCGTAAATCCATTCGTACTGCTCGGCAAGTTTGATGGCGCAATCGAGGGTGCCGGTCCCCGGTCCGTCACCATTACCGATGGCAAGCAGAGTACTGACCCCGGCCAGGTTGGCGCGAGCGATGACTTCAGCGCGGTCAGCATTGAAGCGCTTGCCATCGAGATGAGCGTGGGAATCGGTGTACATCGGAAACGCTATTCGCTAATCGCTGTTCGCTTTTCGCCAGCGATAATGGCAGTCTAATCTTGGTCACAGAGCCCCCGGTCGCAGTTGTTGCGAAAAGCGAAGAGCGAATAGCGGCTACCGGCTACTTCAGCTTCGCCCCAGCCGGTACGTCCTCCAGAAATCCCGCCAGTACCGGTTGGCCGTCGTCGCCGATGGATGCCGCCACGATCATTCCGTTCGACTCCAAGCCGCGCAGCTTGCGTGGCTGCAGATTTGCCACGATCACGACTTTACGTCCAATCAGCTTTTCCGGCTCATAAGCCTTGGCAATTCCCGCGACGACCTGCCGCACTTCGCTGCCGATATCAACTTCCAGGCGCAACAGCCTGTCGGCACCCTTCACGCGCTCGGCAACCTTTACTTCGCCAACTCGCAACTCGACCTTCAGAAAATCGTCAATGGTTATTTGATTATTGCTGGGCGCGGCAGCCGAAGGTGCGGCCCCGCTCTGGGCGCGGGTGGCAGTCGTAGTCTTGTCAGCGATGATCGCACCGGACTCCGGTGCCGCGCCTGCGGCGGCTGGCGTGGATGGCTGCGTTTCCTCCGCCGCCGTCTTCTCACTCGCTTGCACTATTTCTGCAGAACGTTGTTGCTCCATCTGTTGCATCCTTTCAATGGTGCTCTTGTCCGCACGTGGGAACACACCCTCAACCTTCCCCAGCTTGGTGCCCAGCGGCAACTGCCCCCAGGCGAGACTGCGTAGATCCAATTGACTGATCTCTCCCAGCCCCAGTTGTGTCCAAATGCGGGCCGTTGCCTCCGGAATAATCGGATGCACCAGCGCGGTGACTACCCGCAGCGCCTCAGCGGAGGTATACAGAATGGTCGCGAGGCGGGCACGTGAATCTTTGTCCTCGCGCTCGGCGACGGCCCACGGCTCGTTCTCGACGATGTACTTGTTGACCGCGGCCACCAGAGACCACGCGGTTTCAAGAGCGCGCGAAAATTGAAATTGCTCGAACTGAGCGTGGAAGCCCGCGATCGTTTTCTGCGCGAGTTCGGCGATGGCCTCATCCGCTGGCGTGTGCGCGCTGGGCGATGGATAGGGGACCTCGCCCTCAAAATATCGGGTGATCATGCTGAGCGTGCGGCTCGACAAGTTACCCAGATCGTTGGCGAGGTCGGCATTGAAGCGCTGCACCAGTGCGTCGAAGCTGAACGATCCATCCTGCCCGAAGACAATTTCACGCAACAGAAAGTAGCGCAATGCGTCCCCGCCGAGCGTGTCGAGAATGGTTTCGCTGCGCACGATGTTGCCGCGCGACTTCGACATCTTGCTTTCTTCGAAGAGCAGCCAGCCGTGCGCGATGATGGATTTCGGCAGCGGCAGATCAGCGGCCAGCAGAAAGGCCGGCCAATAAACACAATGGAAGCGCACAATTTCTTTGCCGATCATGTGCACATCGGCCGGCCAATAGCGTTCCAGCTTTTGCTTGTCCGCCGGATCCTCAGATCCAAAGCCAACTGCGGTCAGGTAATTCGCCAGCGCATCGAGCCAGACATAAATCACGTGCTTGGGATCGCCGGGCACCGGAATTCCCCACTTGAACGACGTTCGGCTGACCGAAAGATCGCGCAGTCCACTGCGCACGAAAGCCATCACCTCGTTGCGACGGGTTTCCGGCCGAATGAAGTCGGGATTGTTACTGTAGTGCTCCAACAGGCGATCTTGCATCGCCGAAAGCTTGAAGAAGTAATTCTCTTCGTGCACGGTTTCGGTTGGCCGTCCACATTCCGGGCAGGGAGCGCCGGGGCCGACCGCATCGACATAAAGCTCGTCGAAGACGCAGTATTGCCCGCTGTAAGATCCCTTGTATATGTAGCCGCGTTCTTGCAGGCGCGTGAAAAGGGCCTGGACACCGCGAACGTGACGAGGTTCGGTGGTGCGGATGAAGTCGTCATAGGAGATCTTCATGCGGTCCCACAGCGCCCGGAATTCGCCGGAGATCCTGGCTACGAACTCTTGGGGTGAGCATCCGGCAGCAGCGGCCGAGCGCTCAATCTTCTGGCCATGTTCGTCGGTGCCCGTCAGGAACCAGGTGTCGACACCCATCATGCGCTGGCGGCGGGCAATGGCATCGCACACCACGGTGGTGTATGTGTGCCCGATGTGGGGCCGCGCATTCACATAATAGATGGGCGTCGTGATGTAGAACTTTTCGGGATTATCCATTCTTCTGGTCCAGGTACAAGCGAATAGCTTCTTGCATCACCGTCTTCAGCGGGACGTGATGCTCGACGGCGATGCGCCGGCAATCTTCGTATTCGGGTGCGTACTGAGAAACCGCGCCGTTGAGATGTGCGACCTTCATGCGCACGTCGCCCCATGGCGTGACCACTGCCTCGTGCCGGCGAGGCAGCGCGTAGCGCTTCTCATGCCGCGTGCGCACGCCCAGGGTGCTGCTCTCGCGGAACAGCAGTGCGCGTAGATGCGACTCGTGTTCGGGTCTGGCCAGCACGGTCAATACCGTGCCAGGGCGATTCTTCTTCATCTGTACCGACGCGGTGAAGACGTCGAGCGCTCCATCGGCAAACGCCAAATCGACGATGTAGCCGATCAGCTGCGGATTTAAGTCGTCCAAATTCGCTTCCAGTATGGCGATCTCTTCTTCCGCGGCTTCACTCTCGGCGGCGCTGTCTGAGGCGCAAACCGCCTCTTGCATCTCGCCGATGGTGATCCGCAGCACATTGGCGTGACCGGCAAAGTTTCGTGCTCCTGCACCGCAGCCAATGCGTTCTGTGGTCATGATCGGCCGAGGTCCGAACCTTGAGACTAACACTTTGGCGATGGCCGCCCCGGTTGGGGTCACCAGCTCTTTTTGAATATCGCCGGAATAAATCGGCACGTTCTTCAGCAGTTGAAGGGTAGCCGGCGCCGGAACGGGCATGACCCCGTGCGCGCAGGCAACCGTTCCCCCGCCCACGTTCAGCGGCGACGCGAAAAACTGATCGACCTCTAGAGTCTCGGCGCCAACGGCTGCACAAACAATATCTACAATCGCGTCGGCCGCACCGACCTCGTGAAGATGCATCTGCTCCACGCTGACGCTGTGTACAGAGGCCTCGGCTGCGCCCAGCGCCAGGAAGATTTCGCTGGCAGTCCGCCGGGCATACTCGCTGATGGGCGCTGCTGCGATGATGCGCAGGATCTCGCTCAGACTGCGGGCCTGGTGTTGGTCGTGGCTATGCGCATGTTCTGCCTCGGACTGGTGCGAGGCGGCGTGCTGTTGCGCCCAGAACTCCTCGCGCGGCATGTCTTTCTGGCCGTTGACTACGACATCGAGTTTTGTTGCAGAGACCCCGCCCCGATGAACACGCGAGTGCTCCAGCTCAGCGCCGATGTTAAGTCCAGCGACCGTCTTCTGAAACAGATCGAACGGAACCCCGGCATCGAGCAGCGCGCCCAGAAACATGTCGCCGCTAATTCCTGAGAAGCATTCGAGATAGGCAATACGCATGGAATTGCTCAGATTCTTCATCATAGGTAACGCTGAAACCAGCGTCAAACCTGCGTTGGCTCCGGCATTTGCTATCCTGCTGATGTCCTCCACAATTCTGATTCACCACAGAGGCACAGAGGACACAGAGAAAAAATCAGATTGTCATCATGACCGTGGCTGGAATGAGTTCCAGCACAAGGCGAAAAGCGAAAAGCGAAGAGCGAAGAGCGAAGAGCGAAGAAACCGTGTATCTAGAACAGCAAAAAAACCTGGCCAGCCATGTGCGCGCGTTTCTGCGCGAGAGATACCAGATCGACCTGGCCAACGTCGTCATCGAGCAGCCACCCAAGGTGGAGATGGGCGAATTCGCGTTGCCGCTCGCGTTTGAACTGGCGAAGCGGCTGCGTAAGCCTCCACGCAAGATTGCCGAGGAAATTGTTGCTGAGTTCCCGGTACCTGATGGATTCGAGAAGGTCGAGGTCGCTGGCGCAGGCTATATCAATGCCCGGCTGAAGCGCGATGTCGCTGCGAACGCTCTTGCGCGCAGCCAGGCCATTGGCATTCCCGATCATGCCGACGAGGGCGCTGCCAACGTGAGCGGTAAAATCCTGGTCGAGCACACCAGCATCAATCCCAACAAGGCGGCGCACATCGGACACCTGCGCAACGCCATCCTCGGCGACGCCTTCGTTCGTCTGCTGCGAGCGGCGGGGCACCAGGTCGACGTGCAAAACTATATCGACAATACTGGCGTGCAGGTGGCCGACGTTGTGGTCGGATTTCTTCACCTGGAGAAGAAGTCGAAGTCCGAGATTTCTGCTCTGATTGCGGCTGACGCGAAGTTTGACTTTTACTGCTGGGACGTTTACGCGCGGGTCTCCAAGTGGTACGAAGAGAGCAAAGATAATCTTAAAGTTCGACTTGAGGCATTACATGCTATCGAGCAGGGTGGGAACGAGATGGCTGAGGTTGCTGAATTGATCTCCGCCGCCGTATTGCGGCGCCATCTTGAGACCATGGACCGCCTCGACATCGAGTACGATTTCCTCCCGCGCGAGAGTGAGATCCTCCGCCTGCACTTCTGGGATGCGGCGTTCCAGCAACTGAAAGAGAAGGGCGTCCTTTACTTTGAGACCGAAGGGAAGAACAAGGGCTGCTGGGTGATGACGCGCCCTACCTCGGCAAAGATTATCGACCCAGCGGAGGAATCCTCCGGCCCCGATGAAGACGCCAAGGTCATCGTGCGTTCGAATGGGACCGTCGGGTACGTCGGCAAGGACATCGCCTATCATCTGTGGAAGTTCGGTCTGCTGGGCCTGGACTTCGGCTACCGCAAGTTCTACCGTTATCCGAACCAGCATGAGGTTTGGATTTCGGCTGAGCACGGCGAGCCGGAGCATCCACACTTTGGCAACGTCGCTGCAATTTATAACGTAATCGATGCGCGCCAGAGCGATCCGCAGAACACAGTGATCGAGGCGCTCAGACTGCTGGGTTACACGGAGCAGGCCGCGCACTACACCCACTTCTCGTACGAGATGGTCGCGCTCACGCCGCGCTGCGCCATGGAGTTGGGCTACGAGGTCAGCGAGGAGGATCGCGCCAAGTCCTACATCGAGGTTTCAGGCCGCAAGGGTTTCGGCGTGAAGGCAGACGACCTGCTCGACGCGCTGATCGCGGCCGCCAGGAAAGAGGTGGATAGCCGGCATCCGGAGCTGGACGATGAAGAGCGCGCCCGCATCAGCCGGCAGATCGCGATTGGCGCGCTGCGCTACTTCATGCTGAAGTTCACCAAGCAGTCGGTGATCGCGTTCGACTTCAAGGAAGCACTGGCCTTCGAAGGCGAAACCGGGCCCTACGGGCAATATGCGGTCGTCCGCGCCACTAACATTTTCCGCAAGGCGGGTGTTGACCCCGAGCGGGCGCTTGCCGCCGACGTGGACTACGCGCGCTTTTTTGCCGAGGACAGCGGCACCGAAATCTGGGAGCTGTGGTTGCTGGCAGGGAAGACGTCATTCGTGGTGGAGCAATGCATCGCCACCACCGAGCCGGCTTTCGCCGCCAAGCACGCGTTCCAGCTGGCGCAGCAGTTCAACAACTTCTACCATCGACACCATATTCTTACCGAAGCCGACGAGAGCAGAAAGAAGTTCTTGCTGGCCACCGCGGCTGTGGTCCGGCGCGAGCTGATTCGGATTCTGGGCGTAATGGGCATCACCGTGCCGCCAGTGATGTAGATATGCTGGCGCGTCTCAGAAGGTCGTCAGTGCGGTTCCTGGTTCACGCCACGTGTACGACCCGAGCATCTTGAGATAGTTTCCGCGGAGAAATCCCGCCGGGCTCTGGATGTTTACCAGGCTCATGCTGCCCCGCATCTGCTTCACGGAAACATACTCGTGTTCTTCCATCCAGCGCTCCATACCTGCCAGCACGACGCCGATGTGCTCGATGCCGTACTTCAGCAACGCCGATGTCATCATGGCCACGTGCGCACCCGCCATCATGGACTTCAGCACATCGCTCGAGTCGTGTACGCCACCGGTAATGGCGATGTAGGTCTCGACCTGGTGATACAGAATGGCGGCCCAGTGGAGACGCAGACGCAGCTCATGCGGGCTGCTCAGCACCAGGTTCGGCACTACTTCCATCTCTTCCAGGTCAAAGTCGGGCTGATAGAAGCGATTGAAGATGACGACACCGTCGGCGCCTGCTTCCGACAAACGCCGGGCAAAGTTGGCGCACGACGTGAAGTACGGCCCCAACTTCACCGAGATCGGGATGTGCACATTCTTGCGAATGGCGCGCACCAGATCACAATAGCGATCTTCCAACGCTGCCGCCGTTACCGACGGATCGCTGGGAATGTCGAAGATGTTCAGCTCCAGCGCATCAGCACCCGCTTCCTCCATGTACTCGGAGTAGCGCACCCATCCGCCGGGCGAGCTGCCATTCAGGCTGGCGATGACCGGAATGCTGACCGCGGCTTTGCCCTTGCGCAGCAGTTCCAGGTAACGATCGGGGCCGACGTGATACTTCGCCATGTCAGGCAGATAGGAGGTAGCTTCGGCGTAGCTGTTGGCGCCGTATTCCAGCGCGCTGTCAATGTTCTCGCTCTCCGCTTCGATTTGTTCTTCGAACAGCGAGTACATCACGATGGCCGAGGCCCCGGCGTCTTCCATGCGGGGGAAGTTCTCGAGCTTCTCGGTTAGCGGCGAGGCCGATACTACGACCGGGTTCTTCAGCTTCAATCCTAGATAGTTTGTTGAAAGGTCGATCACGGTGTCTTCTCCTCGTGCTTAGGCTTTGTCCACGCCCATGGCGGCCATGTGCTGGTACAGCTTCCAGCGCTCGTTAACGTTTTCCTGGGCCTGCGTCAGCAGCTTCTTGGCTTCCTCAGGGTCGCTGTTTACCAGCATGGTGTAACGCGACTCGTTGTAGATGTATTTTTCCAGCGGGATGCTCGGAGCCCGCGAATCCAGTACGAACGGGTTCTTGGCTTCCTTGGCAAGCGCCGGGTTATAGCGGAACAGCGGCCAATGCCCCGAGTTGACCGCAGCCTTCTGCTGGTCAATGCCGTACACCATGTCGTAGCCGTGCGCGATGCAATGGCTATAGGCGATGATGATGGACGGTCCATCGTGCGCCTCGGCTTCCATGAATGCTTTCATGGTCTGGGTGTCGTTTCCGCCCATGGCGACATGAGCCACATACGCCCGGCCGTAGTTCATCGCCATCATCGCGATGTCTTTCTTCGGAGTGCGCTTACCGCCAGCGGCAAACTTCGCGACCGCGCCCAGCGGCGTAGACTTCGACATCTGGCCGCCAGTGTTGGAGTACACCTCGGTATCGAGCAGCAGGATGTTGACGTTGGCGCTGGAGGCAAGCACGTGGTCGAGGCCGCCAAACCCGATGTCGTAGCCCCATCCATCGCCGCCAATGATCCACACACTCTTCTTGACCAGTTCGTCGGCGACCGCCAGCAGGTCGCGGGCTGCCGGTGCGTTGTTGTTGGCGAGCTTCTGCTTCAAAGCTTTCACGCGTTCGCGTTGCGCGAAGATTCCTTCTTCGGTGGACTGATCGGCGGTAAGAATTGCAACCGCCAGTTCATCGCCCACGGTCGATGCCAGCCGCTCGACCAGTTCCTTGCCATACTGGTTCTGCTTGTCGATGGCGAGACGCATGCCCATGCCGAACTCGGCATTGTCCTCGAACAGCGAATTCGACCAGGCCGGTCCGCGTCCTTCGGAGTTGACGGTGTAGGGTGTAGTCGGCAGGTTGCCGCCGTAAATCGACGAACAGCCCGTGGCGTTGGCGATCAGTGCGCGGTCGCCGAAAAGCCGCGTCATCAGCGAGATGTAAGGCGTTTCGCCGCAACCGGCGCAGGCGCCCGAAAATTCAAACAGCGGCTCCAGTAGTTGCTGGTCTTTGACCTGCCCGTGGGAGAGCTTCTCACGCGGCAGTTCAGGGATGGACAGGAAGTAGTCCCAGTACTGGTTGTACTTCTCGCGCAGCGGAGGCTGCGCTTCCATGTTGATAGCCTTGTGCTTGGCTTCGCTCTTGCTCTTGGCGGGGCAGACCGCGACGCACAGTCCGCAGCCGGTGCAATCTTCGGGCGCGACTTGCAGGGTATATTTCAGCTCAGAAAATTCGCGCCACTTGGGAACCGCTGTCTGGAAGCCCTCGGGAGCATGGTTGATGCTGCCGGCATCGTAGACCTTGGCGCGAATCACCGAGTGCGGGCAAACCATGACGCACTTGCCACATTGAATGCACAGCCCCTCATCCCACACCGGAATTTCCAGGGCGATGTTGCGCTTCTCCCACTTGGTAGTGCCGGTAGGGAAGGTCCCATCGATGGGCATCGCACTGACCGGGATCAGGTCGCCATCGCCGGAGATCATGAGACTTTCCACGTTGCGCACAAACTCGGGAGCGTTGGCGGAAACCGTGGGGCGCATCTCGAACTTTGACGCAGCGCTCTGCGGAATCTTAACTTCATGCAGGTTTTCGAGCGAGGAGTCAACCGCGGCAAAGTTCTTGCGCACAACCGACTCGCCACGCTTGCCGTACGTCTTTTCAATGGAATGCTTGATGGCAGCGATGGCTTCATCGCGTGGCAGCACGCCGCTGATGGCGAAGAAGCAGGTCTGCATGACCGTGTTGATGCGGCCGCCCATGCCCGCAGCGCGCGCCACCTCCACCGCGTCGATCACGTAGAAGCGCAGCTTCTTGGTGATAATCGCCTGCTGCGCCGACTGCGGCAGGTTGTCCCAGACCTCGTCAGGGCCGAACGGGCTGTTGAGCAGGAAGACCGCGCCCGGATCGGCAGTCTTGAGCACGTCGAGCCGCTCCATAAAACTGAACTGGTGGCAGCCCACAAAGTTGGCGCGTGAGATCAGGTAGGTAGAGCGGATCGGCTGCTTGCTGAAACGAAGGTGCGAAATGGTGACCGCACCAGACTTCTTGGAGTCGTAGACGAAGTAGCCCTGCACGTTAAGGTCGGTCTCTTCGCCAATGATCTTGATGCTGTTCTTGTTTGCGCCCACCGTGCCGTCAGCGCCCAGCCCGTAGAACATGGCGCGGACCGTCTCTGGTGCTTCGGTGGAGAACGCCGGATCGTAGGTCAAGCTGGTATGGGTGACATCGTCGTTGATGCCGATGGTGAAGTGGTTCTGCGGATTGGATTTCGTCAGCTCTTCGAAGATCCGCGCCACCATCGCTGGAGTGAATTCCTTGGATGACAGCCCATATCGCCCGCCGATGACCTTGGGGAACGCAGCCATCGGAGCCTTGCCGGCGGTGAAGCCCTCAGTGAGAGCTGTGATCACGTCTTGATACAACGGCTCGCCGATGCTGCCCGGTTCCTTGGTGCGGTCCAGCACGGCAATGCTTTTCACCGTCGGAGGCAATGCTTGCAGGAAGTGCTCGACGGAGAAGGGGCGCATCAGGCGCACTTTCAACACGCCAACCTTGCGGCCTTGCGCGGTGAGGTAGTCCACGGTCTCCTGAACTGCTTCGGCGCCCGATCCCATGACGAGGATGACATGCTCGGCATCCGGCGCGCCTTCGTACTGGAAGAGCCGGTATTCACGGCCAACCAGCCGCGCGAATTTGTCCATGGTGTTCTGCACGATAGTCGGACAGGCCAGGTAGTACGGGTTCACCGATTCGCGGCCCTGGAAATAAACATCGGGGTTTTGCGCCGAGCCGCGCAACACCGGATGGTCGGGCGACAGCGCGCGCTCACGGAAAGCGCGCACCAGATCGTCGTCAATCATGGCGCGCATATCGTCCAAGCTGAGCTGTTCGATCTTGGAAACTTCATGCGAGGTGCGGAAGCCATCGAAGAAATGCAGGAAGGGAATGCGCGACTCCAGGGTGGCGGCATGCGCGATCAGCGCCAGGTCCATCGCCTCCTGCACAGAGTTCGAAGAGAGCAAGGCGAATCCCGTTTGGCGAGTGGCCATGGCGTCCTGGTGATCGCCGAAAATGGACAGCGCCTGCGCGGCCAGGGAACGTGCGGCAACGTGAATGACTGTGGGCGTCAGTTCGCCCGCGATCTTGTACATATTGGGAATCATCAGCAGCAGGCCCTGCGACGAAGTGAATGTGGTGCCGAGTGCGCCAGCCTGCAATGCGCCGTGCAATGCGCCGGCAGCGCCACCTTCACTCTGCATTTCGATGACGTTGGGGACGGTACCCCAAATGTTCTTTTCGCCAATCGAAGACCACGCATCCGAAGACTCGCCCATAGGCGAGGAGGGGGTAATGGGATAAATGGCGGCTATCTCGCTGACATGGTAGGCCACGTAGGCGACGGCTTCGTTGCCGTCGAGGGTCACTTGGCTTCTCGACCCTTTCCCCTTGACCAGCTCCTTGTCCTCGGGCGAAGGTTCGGCGGTATTGGTTCCACCGCGTGCCTGGGCAGTGTTGGCGTCATTGATGGCCGCGGCAGCAGGATATTCAGTTGTTTTCACGTCGATTTTATCCCCCAGACCGGCTCATGCGCGCGGTCTGTCTATGCTCAAGAATTTGCTACTGTTCAAGATAGCGGGCGGCGAGTGCATGCGGCAGTGATGGGGGCACTAACCAGTCTGTGACCGCCGTCACATACACAGGTTTGCCGCTGTGGTGTGAAAACAGGGTGGTTTTCGCCTTAGTCACACGCCAATGACTCCGCCGTCACAGAAGCGGGGGACGGAGTCGGCCTAGAATGCAGTGTGCCGCGATCCCTTGCCAGCGGCGCTGCCATGTTTGGAGGAATCGTGAAAGCTACCAATCTACCTGTCCGGCTACTGGTATGTCTTATTGTCCTCGTGCTGTGTGGCGGCGCGTTCGCGCAAACAGCTCCGACGTCCCCCATCCTTCTAAAGGGCGCTCCCATGGGCGCGGTGAAGTTTGATCACACGCCACACCTGAAGGTGGCTGGCAAGTGCGAAATTTGTCACCATGCGTCCAAGCCTGAAAAGCCGTTGAAAGCTGCACAAGAGGCTTGTACCGATTGCCATACCAACCCTGCCACTCCGCCGGTTTCCACCAAGTTACAGGCAGCCTTTCACAACCCCACTGCAACCGCTGGACTCTGCATTGATTGTCATAAGACAGAAAATAATCAGGGCAAGGCAGCGCCGGTGAAATGCGCGGATTGCCATAAGAAGACCAATAGTTAAGGCGGTTTCACAAGGGCGGTAGGTCAGGTACGCGGCGAACGGCTTTTTCAGCAGGAAACTCCAGCCATCGCCTGTACGCCGGTGATCGGAGGCAATCGTCTACTTCGCGCGCTTCTTCTTGCCAGGCGCGGAATCGGAGCTGCCCAACTGACCGGTAACGCTGGCAAGCACCTTCTGGAAGGCCTCTTCCTTGGTCAGTTCCTTCTTGCCGGTTTTGTTATGCCGGTACTTGTGCTCGTAGCTGCAGGTCCGGCAGCGCACTTTCTGCACTTCTTCGACTTCCATCGACACTACCGCGTGGTCGGTGGTGCGCTTACAGCGCGAGCAGTAGTCGTCAACGTAATCGCCTAGACGCATGGTTTTGTCTCACGTCGATTCTATTACCGTTTGGGCGTAACCCTTCCAGATTTTGCAGGGGGCAGCTTGTGAAGATGCGTTTGGCATCTGCTCGGGCTGTTTACCACTGAAGTGGTAGATACTCTACTGCGGACGGGGGATTTGTTCTGCTTATTTCCGATGTAACAATCGCTCCATTGGATCGAACCGCTGTAGAGAGCAGCGGACAGGGAAGGCGAGCGATAACGAAGTATTCGCGTCATGTTTCTTCGTTGCTCCATCTCCTCCTTTGGTTGGCGGAATTCTGTTCTGGATTGTGCAACTGGGCGCTGCGCTTCCGGACAGAGTTCCGCCCTTCTTATTTGTCCCCGTAGTTCCCATCACGTCGTCACGTGCTGGCGGTCACACCCTTCCGGCTGGAAATCTGCTATCTGTAGCCTGTGGTAGGCGTGCGCTCCCACGCATGCTCTATAAGACACTTAGCGCCGCAGTGTACGGCATCGACGCCAGCCTGATCGAGGTTGAGGTCGATGTCGCTCCAGTAAAAGCCGACCATGACACGTTCATGACGGTCGGGCTGCCCGACACCACGGTGCGCGAGAGCCGCGAGCGCATCCGCGCGGCGCTGAAGAACAGCGGCTACGATGTTCCATCCACTACCACCACCATCAATCTGGCTCCCGCCGACATTCGCAAGGAAGGCTCGGGATTCGACCTTCCCATGGCGTTAGGCATTCTTGGCGCTTATGGAGGCCTGAACAACAAGCCGCCGGATGACGCGCTGTTTGTCGGCGAGTTGTCGCTCGACGGCGGCCTGCGAGGCATTCGCGGAGCATTGCCCATCGCGGTAACTGCGCGGGCCAACAAAATCCGCAGGCTTATCGTTCCAGAGATCAATGCCCGCGAGGCCGCGCTGGTGGAAGGCGTTGACGTTTACCCGGTCCACTCGTTGATCGAAGTGGTCCAGCTTCTGAATACCGGCAACGGCATCCAGCCCATCAAGGTTGACACCCGCGCGCTGCTGGAAACCTCGCAGCAATTTGGGGTTGACTTCGGCGATGTGCGCGGACAGCAGACGGCCAAGCGGGCCATCGAGATTGCCGCGGCCGGCGGCCACAACCTGCTGATGATCGGGCCGCCGGGCTCGGGCAAGACCATGCTTGCCAAACGCATGGCCACCATTCTGCCGCCCCTCACGTTTGACGAAGCCCTGGAGACAACCAAGATTCACAGCGTGGCAGGCGTGCTGGATTCGACCAGCGGATTGGTGGGCACGCGGCCATTCCGTTCGCCACACCACACCATCTCCGATGCGGGGCTGATTGGCGGCGGCATGATCCCGCGTCCCGGCGAGGTATCGCTGGCCCACAATGGAGTGCTGTTTCTGGACGAGCTGCCGGAGTTTCCGCGCAATGTGCTGGAGGTGATGCGGCAGCCGCTGGAAGACGGCACCGTGACCATCGCGCGCGCCGCCATGTCGCTCAGCTTTCCGGCGCGTTTCATGCTGGTGGCTGCCATGAATCCCTGTCCTTGCGGATATTTCAACGATCGTTCGCGCGAGTGTCATTGCACGCCCATGATCATCCAGCGCTATGTGTCCAAGATTTCCGGCCCACTGCTAGACCGCATCGACATCCACATCGACGTGCCCTCGGTGAATTATCGCGAGCTGCGGAGCGGGATTGTGCCGGAGAGTTCGGCCGACATCCGTGCCCGCGTCATTCGCGCCCGCGATACGCAACTGGTGCGGTTCGGTAGCGAGGGCGAACGGATTTACGCCAATGCGCAGATGGGCTCGCGCGAGATCAGGAAGTATTGCGAGTTGGGCACCGACTCCGAGCACCTGCTGGAGCGCGCCATGGCGAAGCAGGGCCTCAGCGCCCGCGCCCACGACCGCATTCTTAAGGTGGCGCGCACCGTGGCCGACCTCGGCGGAGCCGAGACCATCGAACCGGGCCACATTGCCGAGGCAATCCAGTATCGGACGCTGGATAGAACGTTCTGGGCGTGAGGTGGCGAATCATTTTTGTAATGAGCTGATTCGCGCCAGCTATTCAGAGGGTTGGTATTGCAGTCAGAATCGTCCTGACTGACAAATGTTACGAGCCGAGCTGCTTTGAAGGACCTAATTGGCGGATTCGTGCAGGTTTGGTACAGATGATTGCAGTATGTTCAGACGAAACTCTTTGCCATCGAACCAGCTCGCGCCCCGAACCACGGAGAAGTTGGCGTTCACAACGTCAGATTATGGGATTGGTGGTGCGCAATTGGAGCGTCAGGTGCTTTCGCTGAGCGTTTGGAAACATCATGGCAGTTCCCGTTCTTTAGGCTTGACTTGCTATGCCGCCGTGTTTGTCCTAGCGTTTGCTTCATTGTTGCAGCGAGAACTAGCCGACGACGCTAGAGGTATGTCCAGTCGCTGCTTCGTTTTGCTCTCGCTGAGCAACTCGGGCCGACGTTCCTAGGATTCTGGAACCTATCTGCAAAAGAATAGTTTTGTGCCGGGGTACTATTTCAGAGTTTGCCGCAATTCGAGAACAGCTCGCTCAACCCTCACCCACACGATAGATTACCTTGAGATCGCTGGCAGCCTGCCGTCCACCCGCTACAATCGTTCAGGAACTCGATTCGATGAAGCAGCATGCCACCAATATCGTTCGCGAGCTGCGAAACCGCGGCTTCCAGGCTTATTTCGCCGGAGGCTGCGTGCGCGATACGCTGCTCGGGGTTGAGCCTGCCGATTACGACGTTGCCACCGATGCCACGCCCCCGCAGGTGATGCGCATCTTTCCGGAGACCTACGCCGTCGGCGCGCAATTCGGGGTGGTGCTGGTGCCTTCTCCTGACGCCCCCGTCAGGGACGCGCTGCCGTCGGAACATCCCAACTACGTCGAGGTTGCCACCTTTCGCAACGACGGAACCTACTCCGATGGCCGCCATCCCGACCAGGTGAGTTACGCCAAAGACCCGCAGGAAGATGTGCAGCGGCGCGACTTCACCATCAATGGTTTGCTGATGGATCCGCTAGACGGCAACCGCGTGCTCGATTTTGTTGGCGGCCGCGATGACTTGCGGGCTGGCGTGGTCCGCGCCATCGGCGATCCGGAACGCCGCTTCAGCGAAGATAAGTTGCGCATGTTGCGAGCGGTACGCTTTGCGGCCCGTTTTCACTACACCATCGAGCCCGCAACTCTAAGCGCAATCCAGCGGCTGGCGCCGCAGATTCATCAGGTGAGTGCCGAACGCGTGCGCGACGAATTGACGAAGATGCTCACCGAAGGCCGAGCGAAGAGGGCGTTTGAGTTGCTCGACAGCACCGGCTTGCTGCGGGAAGTGCTGCCCGAGGTGGATCGCATGCACGGTGTGGAACAACCGCCACAGTTCCATCCCGAGGGCGACGTGTGGATCCATACCTTGCTGCTGCTGGAGAAATTGCCGCCAAAATCTTCGCGCACGCTGGCCTGGGGAACGCTGCTGCACGATGTTGGCAAGCCGCCGACGTTTCGCGTTGCGCCGGACCGCATCCGCTTTGACGGGCACGTCGAGGTGGGAGTGCGCATGGCCGAGGAAATTTGCCGTCGCCTGCATTTCTCCAACGACGACACTGAGCAGATAGCCGCCCTGGTGGCAAACCATATGCGCTTTGGCCATGCGGAGCAGATGAAGGAATCGACCTTGAAGCGCTTCCTGCGCTTGCCGAAGTTCGACGAGCATCTGGAATTGCATCGCATGGATTGCCTGAGCAGCCACGGCGACTTGTCGCTGTATGACTTCGTGCGCGAGCGGCTGCAGCAGACTCCGCCAGAGGAGATCAGACCGCAACCGTTGGTTACAGGACAGGACCTGATCGCCCTCGGCTACCGGCCCGGTCCGCAGTTTAAGGAAATACTGGCAGCCGTTGAGGACGCGCAGTTGGAAGGAAACCTCAAGAGCAGGGAAGAGGCGCTGGAATTTGTGCGGCGCGAATTTCCGCGGACGGTGGGGCCGCAAGACAGCCCAGGTTAGCGTCCAAAAGACGGACGCGAACCTGGGGCACCACAGTCGGGCTAGTTACTTTGTTCTGCCGCCTTCCATCTTCAACTCCGCGCTTGCGCCGGCTTGCGCCGCCGCCAGACGTGCGGTGAGCACGCGGAAGGGCGAGCACGACACGTAATTGAAGCCAAGCTGTGCGCAGAACTCGACCGACGAAGGCTCACCGCCATGTTCGCCGCAGATGCCAATTTTGATGGTTGGGCGCGTCTTGCGGCCCTTCTCGACAGCCATCTTCAGCAACTGCCCGACGCCTTCGCGATCGAGCACCGCAAACGGGTCCTGCTTCAGAATGCCCTCCGCAAGGTACGTGGGCAGGAACTTATTGATGTCGTCGCGTGAGAAACCGAATGTGGTCTGCGTGAGATCGTTGGTGCCGAAGCTGAAGAACTCCGCTTCTTTCGCGATCTCGTCGGCCACCAGCGCAGCGCGCGGCAACTCAATCATGGTTCCGACCAGATATTCGACCTTGTATTCCTTCTCGGCAAACACTTCTTCCGCAACGCGGCGGACGATGGCCGCCTGGTTGGCCATTTCCTTCAGCCCGCCAGTGAGCGGAATCATGACCTCCGGTTTCACCTTCACGCCTTCTTTGGCGACCTTGACGGCAGCCTCGAAGATGGCCCGCGACTGCATTTCTGTGATCTCGGGATAGGTGATGCCAAGGCGGCAGCCGCGATGGCCCAACATGGGGTTGACCTCATGCAGTTGCTCCACGCGATTCAGCAGCGTGCGCAGTTCCTTCAACTTGGGTGATTTCGGTTTGGTGATTTCCAGCCTGGCAATGTCGACCATCAGGTCTTCGCGGCGCGGCAGGAACTCGTGCAGCGGCGGATCGATGGTGCGGATGGTGACCGGGAACCCATCCATGGCGCGAAAGACGCCGACGAAGTCGTTGCGTTGCATGGGCAGCAGTTTGCGCAGCGCGGTGCGGCGGTCTTTCTGGTTGTTGGCCAAAATCATGGTCCGCATGTGCGGCAGACGGTCCTCGGCAAAGAACATGTGCTCGGTGCGGCAGAGGCCAATGCCCTCGGCGCCAAACGCGCGCGCCTGTAGAGCGTCGCGAGGAATGTCGGCGTTGGCGCGCACGCCCATGCGGCGGAAGGGCTCGGCCCAACTCATCAGCTTCTGCAGCTCGGGATCGTCAGGCTTTGCCGGCACGGTGTTGAGCCTGCCATTGATGACCCGGCCCGATGTGCCGTCGAGCGAAATCCAGTCGCCTTCCTTCAGCACTTTGCCGTGAACCCGCATCTCTTCGGCCTTCTCATCCACGTCGATGTCACCGGCGCCGGCGACGCAGCACTTGCCCATGCCGCGCGTGACCACGGCGGCGTGGCTGGTCATGCCTCCGCGCGAGGTAAGAATGCCGGCCGCCACTTCCATTCCGCCAATGTCTTCCGGCGTGGTTTCGCTGCGCACGAGGATCAGCTTTGCGCTGCTATCTTTGTTGAATTTCTCCACCGCTTCGTCAGCGGTGAAGACGATCTGTCCAACCGCCGCGCCCGGCGACGCCGGCAGTCCGGTCGCGAGCACTTCAACATCTTTGCCTTTCTCATCGAGACTCGGTACGAGAAAATCGTAGAGCTGGTTAGGTTCGACACGGAAGATCGCTTCTTCCTTCGAGATCAACCCTTCCTCGACCATCTGGATGGCGACTCGAACGGCTGCGCGGCCGGTGCGCTTGCCGTTGCGCGTTTGCAGCATGTAGAGCCGCCCATCCTGGATGGTGAACTCGAAGTCCTGCATGTCGCGATAGTGCTTTTCCAGCCGCGTCGTTATTTCGCGCAACTGGTTGTAAACCTCGGGCTGGATTTTCTCCAGCTCGGAAATATGTACGGGGGTGCGAACGCCGGAGACCACGTCCTCGCCCTGGGCATTCATCAGAAACTCGCCATAGAACTCTTTCGCGCCGGTCGCAGGGTTGCGGGTGAAGCCTACGCCGGTGCCGCTGGTCTCGCCGAGGTTGCCGAAGACCATGGCCTGCACGTTGACGGCAGTGCCCAGCATGTCGTCGATGTTGTTGATGCGGCGATAGGTCTTGGCACGATCGTTCAGCCAGGAACGGAACACGGCGTCGCGCGCCATCACCAGCTGCTCGTGCGGGTCCTGCGGAAAGTCGCGCTTGGCGTGCTTCTGCACGACTTTCTTGTATTCGGCAATGACTTCCTGCAGCGCCTTGGCGTCGAGATCGGTGTCGAGCTTGGTTTTTTTCTGCTTCTTCTTGCCGTCGAAAACTTCCTCGAATGCCTCCTTGGGGATGTCGAGTACGACCGAACCGAACATCTGAATCAGGCGGCGATAGGAGTCATACGCGAAGCGCGGATTGCTGCTGAGCTTGGCCAGGCCCTCGACCGACTTGTCGTTCAGGCCGAGGTTGAGGATGGTGTCCATCATGCCGGGCATGGAGAACTTTGCGCCCGAGCGAACGCTCACCAGCAAGGGATTGTCGGCGCCACCGAGCTTCTGGCCTTGCAAGGACTCCAGCCGGCGGAGCGCTTCATCCATCTGACGATTGACTTCTTTGGAGACCGCACGGTCGCGCATGTACTCGCGGCAAGCCTCGGTCTGGATGGTGAAGCCGGGAGGCACGGGAAGTCCGGCGTTGGTCATCTCGGCCAGGCCGGCGCCCTTGCCGCCCAAGTCGTCTTTCATTTTGCCGTGGCCCTCGGCATGTCCGTCGCCGAAGAAGTAAACGTATTTGACGGCCTTGGCGTTGGCGGCCGGGGTGGCTTGAATTTCAGTAGTAGGAGTGCTCATGATGGTGTCCTTTGCTGATGGCTATTGAATGCTAGAGAAACTCTGATCAAGTCCAGTTCTTTGAAGGGGACGGCCTTTAGGCTGTCCGGAAATGCCTGATACTAGACTGGGGCTTTAGCCCCTGAGGAACCTCCGCCTGACTTAATCAGAGTTTCCCTAGGAGTAATGGTACAGCGAAACCGTTTTATGAATTGTCATTACGAGCGCCCGTTTTTGGCGCGAGGAATCTGCTTTTCCCAAAGGCGTCCAAAAGCAGATCCCTCGCTACGCTCGTGATGACAATTCTTATCAAACTGATTTACCCTCCGTCACAATCTCGCTGAAATCGGCGATGGTCGAGACACTCATTAATAGGTCAAGTAGCATCAGAATTCGACGCATTCGAACTGCCTCGTCGTCGACCATCACCATCACTTTATCGAAAAAAATGTCGACTGGCCGTCGCAATGTAGCAACCCTTGAAAGAGCATCACTGTACTTTTGTTCTCTGGCGAGCGCGCTAATTTCAGAACGAGATGACGGAATTAGGATGGCCAATTCTCGTTCTGGGCCTGAGTCGAAATTGGATGGTTCCCAGAATCCCTGTCTCGCACCGATGCCGGTCCGCTCGTGTTCGCCGCTTTCTAGGTAAGGACGAACAATGTTCTTGATCCGTTTGAACGCTGTCGAGATGGAAATGAAATCCTCGGAGTCGCGAACTTCGGTAACGGCTTGGGCCCGCGCAATCGCGTCCACGATGTCGTCGCTGCCGGCGGCGAGCACAGCTTTGACCACGTCGTAGGCAAAGCCGCGCGCGTCGCGCAGGTAAAATTCCAGGCGCTCGCGCATGAAAGTCGCAATCGCCTCGTCGAAGTTAATGCCCTTAGCAAACCGGCGTTCAGCGTCGGAGGCGGCATATTCAGTCCGAGCATCTGAGAAAAGCTTGGAGAGCTGCAGCGGCAGCTTGTGTTCGGCAATAATCTTCACAATGCCATTCGCCGCTCGGCGAAGAGCAAAGGGATCCTTCGAGCCCGTCGGCTGCAGACCAAGGGCAAACATTCCTGCAATGCTGTCTGCCTTATCCGCGACTGCGAGGACCGCGCCTTCGACGGAACGCGGCACGCGGTCGTCCATCGACTCTGGCTTGTACTGATCGTAGATGGCGTCGCCGATGGCTTCCGCGGTGGCCGCGGGAAGCAGCGGATCGAGTTGCTGCGCCTTGGCGTACAGACCGCCGACGATTCCCTGCAACTCGGTGAACTCCTTCACCAACTCGGTGGTGAGGTCGGTCTTGGCAAGCAGCGCGGCCTTGTGCACCACGCCAGGCCGCACCGACGAGCCAGCGCTGCGCAACGCCTCGGAAATCAGGCTGCCCAATTTCTGCACTCGTATAGTCTTGTCGAAGTAGCTGCCGAGATCTTTCTGGAAGGTCACCGACTTCAGCATATCGACGCGCTGACGCAGCGGGACCTTCTGGTCGGTCTCCCAGAAGAAGCGCGCGTCGTTGAAGCGGGCGCGCAGCACGCGCTCGTTGCCGTGGCGGATCAGTCCGTCCGGATCCCCATCGGTATTCAGCACCGCCAGGAAATGCGGAAGCAGTTTGCCGCCGGCATCTTCCAGGGCGAAGTATTTCTGGTGATCGCGCATCACCGTAACCAGAACTTCGTCGGCAAGCGCGAGAAATTCCGGATCGAAATTGCCCAGCACGACCGCCGGAAACTCGGTCAGGTTCACAACCGTGTCGAGCAGGGATTTGTCTTCGCGCCAGCGCGCGCCGGGGATGGTTCGCGTGGCCGCGTCGAGCGCTTGGCGGATGCGTTGCTCGCGATCGGCCCCGCTCGCCACCACCGAAGCTTTCGCCAATGTCGCAGAATATTCCGACGGCCGCTCGATGGACAGCGCTCCCGACGACAGGATGCGATGGCCCTGGCTGGTGTGGCCGGCGCGAATTCCGGCGAACTCCAGCGGCACCACTTCGCCATCGAGCAGCGAAACCAGCCAGCGCACCGGACGCACGAAGCGCTCTGCCGACTTGCCGCGCCAGTACATGCTCTTTGGCCAGTAAATGCCGGCGATCTCTTTGGGCAGCGACTCGGCAAGAATTTCCGCCGCCGGCACGTCCTTTCTTCTTCACCGTCGCACCCAGGTATTCACCTTTTGGGGTCGTGACCTTCTCCAGCGCATCGACCGGGACGTTAAGTTTGCGCGCAAATGCTTCTGCCGCGGGAGTTGGCACGCCGTCTTTGTAGGCGACCTTGAGCGAGGGCCCGGTGACTTTCTCGGTGATGTCGGGCTGTGCGGAAGAAACTTCGGACGCGAGAATAGCTAACCGACGGGGCGTGGAATACGCATGGACTGCGGGAGTATCGACGAGCCTCTCGCGTTGCAAAAGGTCGCCCACACGACGAGCCAGTTCCTCGCGAGCGCTGTCGAGCATCCGCGCGGGAATTTCTTCGGTACCGATTTCGAGAAGGAAGTCAGGCATAAGGAGCAATCAGCATTCAGCACTCAGCATTCAGTTTTTCATCCCACCCCTCGCCAAACACGGGCGAAAGGATGGGGCACCCGGCCAGGATGCGAGCGCCGCAGGCGCGCCAGAGCTTAGCCCAGCGCTTTAGCGCTGGGTACGGGTACATAAGAGAACGGAGTGCCGTAGGCACGGCACAATTCCGTGTCAGACTTGGGTCTGCCGTCCCTACGGGACTCGGACTGGAGCACACACCTACCCAGCGCTGAAGCGCTGGGCTAAGCTCTTTCGTCCCGCAAGCGGGACTGATTAATTCGCAGGTCATGGTCAGTTGGCAGGCCATACTGAGTTCGCAGGTCGTCACCGAGGTATCTTCCTTCACGTTCCGGCCGCCGACAGCTGTTCCGTTTTCGCAGAACCGTTTTCCTCCGATGCGGGAGCAACATCATCCTCGGCCTTCTGCTGATCGACGTACGCCTTGGCCACGCCAACCGCCAGCGCTCGGATGCGCGCGATCACGCCCACCCTCTCGGTGACGCTGATCGCTCCCCGGGCATCGAGAATATTGAACAAGTGTGAGCACTTCAGGCACATATCGAAAGCGGCCAGCACCGGAAAACGGTTTCGCTGTTCGCTGTTCGCCTTTCGCTCTTCGGCGGAACCGTCGGACTGAGCGGGAAGTTTGTCAGCCCGATCCGAACTTTTCGGCGGAACAAGCTTGCCGTACTTTTCCAGCAGCCCCTGGCATTCTGCCTCGTAAAGCGCGAGGTGTTTCCAGGCCTTGTCCACATCGGCAAGTTCGAAGTTGTAAACCGAGAACTGCAATTCGTCCTGCAGCCGGATCTCGCCGTACTTCACTGGCCTGCCGTCAGGGCCGACCACCCACGTGATGTCGTAAATGCTATCCACGTCTTGCAGAAAAGCTGCAATGCGTTCCAGGCCGTAAGTCAGTTCCGCAGAGATGGGATCGAGATCGATGCCGCCGCACTGCTGGAAATATGTGAACTGCGTGATCTCCAGCCCGTCGAGCATCACCTGCCAGCCGATGCCCCACGCACCCAGCGTAGGCGACTCCCAGTTGTCCTCTTCAAACTTGATGTCGTGCTTGCGAAGGTCGATGCCGATCGCGGCGAGCGACTCCAGATAAAGCTCCTGCACGTTCACCGGCGGCGGCTTCAGGATGACCTGGAACTGCAGGTGCTTGTACAGACGGTTGGGATTTTCGCCGTAACGGCCGTCGGCGGGACGGCGCGATGGCTGCACGTAACCCACGCGATACGGCTTGGGACCGAGCACGCGCAGGAAAGTCTCGGGCGCCATGGTTCCAGCGCCCACCTCGACGTCGTACGGTTGCTGAAGAACGCAACCATGGTCGGCCCAGAAATTTTGCAGGCGCAGCACCAGTTGCTGGAAGGTCAACGGATTTTGCGGGGAAGCCAAATGGTTTTTCCTGTACGGCTGAAGCCCTATCACAAACTATTTACTATGTCTTTTACTATGTGCAAACTATTTGTCTAACGTTTTCACAGCTTCGCCAGCATGCTGGCCGTGACCAACTTCTTATCGATGTGGCGCTCCAGAATCTGCACCAGAAACCGGCGAAGGTCAGCGCCCTGACCCGGCGCCCAGGGCTCCTCCGCAAACGTGTCCACCGGAGCACGAAACATCTGCGCTGCCAACCGCCGCGAATCGGCCGTCAGCTCCGCCGAGGCCAGACGCTTGTGCTGCAGGCACATCAGGCCGTCGGCCAGCGCATGATAAAACGCGCGACTACCATTGAGGGCCTGTCCGCAAGCGCTGCACTCGCTCAGTTCCGGCAAAAACCCGACCAACCGCACCAGCCACAGCTGAAAATATGTCAGCGGCATCCAAATCGAACCCGAGCGCAACTGATGCAAAACCGAAACCCCGAGGCGAAAGATGGCGTCGTTCGCCTCCCGGTCGGGCAGCAACTCATCCAGCGCTTCGGCGACATGCTCCAACGCCACCACCCGCGGGTAGTCCACCGTTGACGACAGGGGCGACTCCAGGATGTCGCACGAATCCAGCCGCGCCAACTCCTGCCCTTCGCGATCGTCGTAATAGGCTCGCACCCAGGTAAGCGGCTCGAGCGCCCCGCCAAAACGCCGCTTCGATTTTTTCGCCGCTCGCGCGACGCCCTTAACTTTGCCTTCCGCCCGCGTGAACAGCGTCACCAGCAGATCAGCCTCGCGCAGCGGATAAGTTCGCAACACAATCGCTTCCGACTGCTTCAGTGACATGGAGATTCAATCGAATGCCGTCAAGTCTCGATTCTACTGGCAGGGATTCCGATGTGCAAAGCGAGGCAAGGGGCGTTGTTGGTTGAGTACCGATACGTGGCTGTCAGCACCAGCGTGCAGACTTCAGGTGCAGCCAGCGTTCGCTCATCCCAGATATTCCAAAAACTTGCCGGGCTGATTGTCGAAACCGGGGAAAACGCCGTTCAAATGCGGGTTGCCAAGGTGGCGCGAGACGGCTTCACCCAGCACGCGACGAAAATCGGTGGTGAGTGCGAGATCGCGGCCTTCGTTGAGTTGCGAGGGGTCGAGGCCCGGCCACCGCCCGTAAACCCGGCCTCCGCGCACTGGGCCGCCGAGGACAAACATGACGTTGGCATGGCCGTGATCGGTGCCGCGATTGCCGTTTTCGCGCGCGGTGCGTCCGAACTCCGACATGGTGACCATCACCGTGTCTTCCGCCAGGGGGCCGAGATCAATCCAGAATGCCGCGATGGACTGCGCGAAGTCACGCAGAACATTCGCGAGCTGGCCCTCCACGGCGCCTTCATTCACATGGTTGTCCCAGCCTCCGATGTCGGTAAACGCAATCTGCACCCCGAGGTTCGACTTAATGAGCTGCGCGGTCTGCCGCAACGCGTCGCCGAAGCGCCCCCGTGGGTAGTTGGCGCCGGAGGCGGGCGTGTACTTCTGAGGGTCCGCGGATTTCAGCATCTTGACCGCCTCGAAGGTCTCAGCGCCGGTGCCGTGCAGCACCGTGTCAACCGACTGTGCGTACATTGCTTCGAAGGTGTTGCCCAGGGGCGCGGCGGCGGGATTGCCTCCCGCGATACCGAATCCGTTGACGTTGCTGACAGCGACGGCGGAAGCTTTGCCGGAAAGAATTCGTGGCAGGGAAGTGCCCAGCGCGATGGCGCGGAACGGCGTCTCGGTGGCGACCGGCTCAGATTGCAACGTGCGGTTCAGCCAGCCATCGCTGGTGTTCTTTACACCGGGAGTGCCCGACTCCATGTAGTCCTGTGCGTCGAAGTGCGAGCGCGTGGTATCGGGAGAACCGGCGGCGTGAACGATCGCCAGGTGCTGCTGGTCCCAGAAGGGCTTGAGCGGCGCCATCGCGGGATGCAGCCCGAAGAACCCGTTGAGGTCGATCACCTGCTTTCGCGGAATGTTGATGCCGGGCCGCATCGCATAGTAGGCAGGCTCAGCGTGAGGCACCACGATGTTGAGGCCGTCGGCTGCGCCGCGCTGGAAGATCACTACCAGCCGCTTGTTACTGGGTCCGGCTTGAACTGCGCCCCATGCCGCCCGCGTGAGAAATGAAGGAATGGCGGCGGTACCGACGATCGCCATGGCCCCGCCCTGCATGAAAGCCCGCCGTGTGATGCTCATGGTCGCCTTTCGCTATTCGCTTTTCGCTGTTCGCCAAACCCAAAGGCCCTTGTCCGACCGAGAGGGCTCACTTTCGCTGAAACTCTGGCGATCCCAACAGTAGCCCCGCGATGACATTCACATTGGTTGGACGATTGGGATTGGCGAATTGCGCCGCCGCCTCTGGACTGACAATCTTGGCTTCAATGGTCTGGTGCGTCTGCTGAGAAACATCCCCGGAGAGCAGGGTTTGCTCCAGGTCCAGCTGTACCTGGTAAGGATCGGCATCGGCAGTTGCGGCCCTGGTCGTGAGTTGCGCGAGATTGAAACTGACACCGGGCAAGTGATTGGTTGAAAGCGTCAGACCGAAGTTCATGCGGTCGAGCAGCGCCGCCGAGTTCACCCAGAACGTCCGATTTGGTGGAGTAGCCGGTCGGAGGCTGCGCCCCATACAGGGGCATCCCCATTTTGTTCAGCGTCGCCAGCAGCGGCTGCGGATCAGCGATATCGGCCTGGGTGGCGCGCAAGGCGGAGACGACGAACTCAAACGGTGTCTTCACCCGCGCACGATAAGCTTCGGGCGCCCAGAATTCAGGCGAGCCGAACATGGTGCGCAGCACCTCGCGAATGTCGCCGTCAGTCTTCAGGAAGGTCTTCGCCATAGCGTCGATTAGCGATTGCGGCGGACTGTCGGAGACGAAGCGCTGTGCCAGTTCGGTAGAAACAAAGCGTGCCGTAGAAGGGCTGTGGGCGAGGATTTCGAGCACTTGCATGCCCTCTTTTTCGCCGCCCTGCTTTATGGTGTGGCCCAGCACAGTCTTGCTGCCCGGCTCGTGGAGTCGCGGCCTGAAGGCGAAACCGCCGCCCTCGAGCGGCTGGTCGATGGTCCATCCGGTGAACACCCGCGCGACTTGAGTCACGTCCTGCTGGGTATATCCGCCGTTGACGCCGAGAGTGTGCAGCTCCATCAATTCGCGGGCATAGTTCTCATTCAGGCCGCCGTTGCGCTTTTGCTGTTTGTTTTGCGCGCTGGGCTGCTGCTGAGATGGACGCGGATAACCCGGCCAGCGCCGAGGCCCGAACGGTCCGTTCATTCTGCCGGGCCCGCGGGGATGCTCCGGAATACCGCGAGCGGCATCGGAATCGGGCCCTTCACTTTGCCAGTTGTCCAGGTAGAACAACATCGCAGGACTCTGGGCGGTCGCCACCAGCAAGTCTTTGAACTTTCCCAGCGCATGCGGACGTATCACATCGCGCTCGTAGGCGGTGACCAGGTAGTGGTCAGCGCCCTTGCCAACAAATACGTTGAAGTGATTGAACCAGAAGTCGGTAAGCACTTCTTCGAGCTGACGATCGCTGTAAACGGCGCGTAACAGCTTGGCCGATTGCACTTCGTTGTTGATGACGCCCTGCGGATTGTTCAGTGCCAGCACGGTTTCGCGCTGCTCGGGGGACAAACCGGCAAGCAGCGCCTGACGTTTCTCAAAGGGAACGCCCTGCGTCAGGTCGCGCTGCTGCGCCACGGGCAAGGCGAGGATGCGCTGCATACGCTGGTCGGCAGGCAGCAGGACCAAGTCATCGATCATCCCGTGGGCCTCATGGCGGTCTTGTTGCCGTTGCAGCGAGACCGGGCTGGGCACGCCGTTGGGAGTGCCGGTGCCGCCGTTTGCGGGAGCGGTGTTCTGCTTTTGCTCTTGTTTCTGCTCGACGCGGTCGATCGCAGCCAGATAAATGGCGTGGCGATAAGGATCTTGCGGCATCGGCAACTTGCCAGCCTCGACGGCCTTGATGATGGGATTGGGCGGAAAGTTGAGCAGCATCTCGCGCGAACTCATCTGTAAGGTGCGATAGCCGGCGAGTCGCGCCTGCATTGCGCTGTCATCAATCTTCTCGGGATGGAGTTGCTGCTCGATCCATTTGTCCACGCCGATCACGGCAACAGATTGAACGTCGCCGGGACGTGGTCCAAAAGTGAGGCGCTCCAAGGCATGTAGCGCGCGCTTCTGCTCATTCAGGGGATCGACGCTCTTCTGGTTTCTTAGCGGCCCAGAGGCTGATCGCCACGGCGCACAACAGCACCGCCAAAGTAACCGAACGGAGTTTGCCGTTACCTGTTGTGCGTTGTTGTGTGCGGTGGCTCATCCGGCGGAGTGCCTCTCAGCAAAACTTAGTGCTTATAAACCTGCGCGTAAAGGGAAAGTTGCTGGGCGGCGTTCCGCCAGGGTCGTGCGACAGGAATATTTTAGAGATTCAGAGTCCTACTTGAGCGATAATCTCGCTGACGCGCCCCTTCCCTTACGTCGCAACAGAGCAACATGAGATTCTGGTTCGCACGCGATAGCGATGTGCCCATTCGTGAGCAATTTGCCAAGCAGGTCATGCTTGCCATCTTGAGCGCGGATTTGCAGCCCGGTGAGCGCCTACCGAGCGTCCGGGAACTGGCTCGTCGCTACAAGCTGCATCAAAACACGATCAGTGCCGCGTATCAGCAACTGGAGCGAGAAGGTTGGCTGGAGCTGCGACGGGGCAGTGGTGTTTACGTTCGCCAAGAAAAGCCAATTGCCACTACGCCCGCACTGGCGCTGGACGAGCAGATCGCAATGGTATTCAACCATGCGCGGCAGCAGGGGATTCCGTTCTCTGCCGTGCGACTCCGGCTTAGCCAGTGGTTGGCAATGCCGCCAGTGAGCCGTTTCCTGGTTATCGAGCCGGACGAGGACCTCAGAGAAATCGTCGTAGCGGAAATCCGGCAGGCCGTTGCTCTTCCCGTGGACGGCTGCGACTTCGAAGCATGCAAGGCGCCGCAAGCGCTAGCTGGATCCATCCCGGTTGTGCTGCCCAGCAAGGCGAAGATAGCAAGGGAACTGCTGCCAACCGGTGTTGAGGTCGTGGTGTTGCAAGTGCGTTCGATTCCGTCGTCACTTGCCGCCTGGCTACCAGCAAACCCTGATCTCTTGGTGGGCATCGCCTCACGCTGGCCTGATTTCCTGAGCTCTGCTCGTACAATGCTGATCGCAGCAGGCTTTGCAGCAGAGGGACTCGTGCTGCGAGATGCTCGTCGCCCAACCTGGGATCGTGGACTGCGACAGACTGCGGCGGTGGTTTGCGACGCCGTTACCGCGAAACAGCTACCGCAAGGTTGTCGGGCCATTTGCTTCCCGTTGCTGGCCGAGAACTCGATCGAGAGGCTTCGGCGCTATGAAGAGTTCGTCAGCTATCCCGTTACCCAGGCACTGTGACGCTTGAGAAAGTGTCACATCCCCGGCCCTGACCTTCCTGCCGCTTCCATAAGCTTTGCAGTTAGGAGGCCTTATGAAAAGGGCAATGGGAATTTCTCTGCTGATGCTGTTGTCGATTGCGGTCGTGGCAGTCGAACACGGTCAAGTGGAGTACGTCGGTGGGACCATTCAAAGCGTAAAGGCAGGCGCCGTCGGAGAGCTAAATACAGCGTCTGAAACGATACTGTCGTTTCAATACTCGGGTGGCAGTCTCCCGATCTCATATGCGGCAATTGAGTCTTTCGAATACACTCAGGAACTAGCTCACCATCTGGGGGTCGCTCCCGCCATCGCGGTTGGACTGGTCAGGAAGCGGCAGCGCCGCCACTTTTTCCGAATTTCGTACAAAGACCAGGCCAATGTTTCGCAAGTCGTGGTATTTGAGGTGCCGAAGCAGATGCCCAAGATGTTGCTAGCGGTGCTGCAAACGCGGGCTCCGCAGGGCTGCAAACCCAGAGCTGTCTGCACACAGAGGTTCTACTGAATTAACGGCATCCGTCGGGAAGGCAATCCGCGCCGAAACCGCCGGCGCCCCTGACTGATGGCTGAAAGCTGACGGCTGACAGCTTCTTACAGCGCACTCATGTTCGATAGGAATTCGCTATTGGACCGTGTCTTGCCCAGCTTGTCGATCAGCAGCTCCATGGCTTCCACCGGCGACAGCGGGTTCAATACCTTGCGCAGCACCCAGACGCGCGCCAAGTCTTCCTTGGGAATCAGCAGCTCTTCTTTGCGCGTACCCGAACGCTGAATGTCGATGGCCGGGAAGGTGCGCTTATCGACCAGCTTGCGGTCGAGAATGATTTCCATGTTGCCGGTACCCTTGAACTCTTCGAAGATGACGTCGTCCATGCGGGAACCGGTTTCGATGAGGGCCGTCGCAATGATGGTCAACGAGCCGCCTTCTTCGATGTTGCGGGCGGCGCCGAAGAACCGCTTGGGGCGTTGTAGCGCGTTGGAGTCGACGCCGCCAGAGAGCACTTTGCCGGAGGGCGGCACAATCGTGTTGTAGGCGCGCGCCAAACGGGTGATGGAATCGAGCAGGATGACCACATCGCGCTTGTGTTCGACCAGACGCTTGGCCTTTTCAATCACCATTTCGGCCACCTGAACGTGGCGGGCGGCCGGCTCGTCAAAAGTCGAGGAGATGACCTCACCCTTCACCGAGCGCTGCATGTCTGTAACTTCTTCGGGGCGCTCGTCGATGAGCAGCACAATCAGCACAATTTCCGGATGATTGGTGGTGACCGAGTTCGCCAGGTTCTGCAACAGCATGGTCTTGCCGGTGCGCGGGGGAGCGACGATCAATCCGCGCTGCCCCTTGCCCACCGGGGTGAGCAGGTCCATGACGCGGGCGCTGATGTTTTCACGCACGGTCTCCAGCTTGATCCGCTCCTGGGGATACAACGGCGTGAGGTTGTCGAACAGAATCTTGTTGCGCGCTTCCTCGGGAGACTCGAAGTTGACGGCCTCGATCTTTACCAGCGCGAAATACTTCTCGCCCTCGTGCGGAGGCCGCACCTGGCCGCTGATGGTGTCGCCGGTCTTCAGGTCGAACTTGCGGATCTGCGAGGGAGAAACGTAGATGTCATCTGGCCCGGGCAGGTAGTTGTAGTCGGGGGAGCGGAGAAAACCATAGCCATCGGGCAGGATTTCCAGCACGCCCTCGGCAAAGATATGGCCTTCTTTTTCGCTTTGAGCTTGAAGGATCTTGAAGATCAGGTCCTGCTTGCGCAGGCCACTGGCGCCGGGCAGCTCGAGGGTACGAGCGATTTTGGTCAGCTCGGTGATGTTTTTTTCTTTTAGTTCTGAGATTGTCATGTTCACCTACGGGGAATGTGCAGCAAGGCGGGTCGGAGGAACTGCGGGAATGCGCCGAAGGGCGCGGCGCGTTATGCTGCGCGCCGCTGCGCTTCGGAAGCCGTCTCCGGTTCGAGAATGACGTCCTGCCGTTCGGAATCGGCAATAAGGTTTAACACGTCGTTGGTGGTGTCCTGAATGCGCGTGTTGGGTTTATGGAACTTGCGCGTTGCTTTGGAAGCAAGCTGACACAGCGTGTAGCGGTTGCGCAGTGTGTGGACGGCTTCAAATACTAGATCAGACCGCATCATTTGTTCTCCTCGTCTCTATAAATGAATGTTCCCCGGGCCCGGCCAGAATGGAGCCACAACTTCCTGTCAGTAAGAAAAAGTGGGCGATAAGGACAGGGACTAAACGTTGGATGCCAGAGCTACCTATTCGGTTCCTCAATTTTTCGCCTTTTCCAGCCGGCCCGCTTTTTGGCTGGAAACTCTTGTAAAAGAACTGTTTACGAGACGCATCCCACAGCTCAGCATAAGGCTTCTTGCCGCTCCGTAAATTTCTGATTGCCGGGTAAAGGGCGTTCAGCGTGGCCGATTGGGCAGGACGTCTTGGACTGGAATGGCGCTTACGTAAAAAAGTAAGGTAATTGTCCGAGGCCCTTGCGTCAAGCAAAATCTTTGCCAAGTTTCCCGCCTGTCCGGCAGTCTTCCCTTAGACGTGAGAGCGCCGAAAAGGTTCGCAATATTGTGCTAACCCAATAGAAACCAATAAGTTATTGGGTTGGCCGAAACCCTGTTTGGACGCCGCGCACTCGAATGTAACCTCAATTAATTCAGTGGATTATCGACGATCCACGGGGACACCGCTGCCATCAGCCCTGGATGGATTCCAAGCGCCACCCGGCGCAGACTCCAAGGCCTTACAATGATTTCGTGCCGGACGCCTACATTCTGGGTATCGAGAGCTCCTGTGACGAAACCGCAGCAGCCGTCGTGCGTTCGGGTGAGGAACTGGTCTCCAACGTCGTCTATTCCCAGTTCGTGACGCACCGGCCGTACGGTGGGGTGGTGCCCGAACTGGCTTCCCGTGAGCACCTGCGCGCCATCGTGCCCGTGGTACGCCAGGCGCTCGACGATGCCGGACGGTCCTACCAGACGATTGACGCCATAGCGGTCACCAAGGGGCCAGGGCTCGCGGGATCGCTGCTGGTTGGTCTGAGCTACGCCAAAGCGCTCGCCTATGCCGTCGCGAAGCCGCTGATCGGAGTCAATCATCTCGAGGGACATATTCACGCCGTCTTGTTGGAAGAGCGCCAGAAAGGCAATCGCGAGCTGGAATTTCCTGTGCTCGCTCTGGTGGTCAGCGGTGGGCATACGCACCTTTTTCTGGTGGATGGGAAGTCGGGTGCCTGGCGTTACCACGACGTCGGCCACACCCGGGACGACGCCGCTGGTGAAGCATTCGACAAGGTCGCCAAGTTGCTCGAACTGGGATATCCGGGTGGGCCGGCCATCGATTTCCTGGCCACACACGGCAATCCTCACGCGGTGAAGTTTCCCTTCGCCCAGATCAAGCACCAGGATCGCAATCCGCAAAATCGCCACGCGGATGACGAGTCGCGCGTGGACTTCTCCTACAGCGGAATCAAGACCGCGGTCCTGCGCTACGTGGAGACCCACAACATGCGCGATGGTATCAACCGGCGTCGCCAGGCCCTGGCGGCGCTGGCCAGTCCCTCGCGCGAAGATTATCTCGCCGCCTGCGATCGGTCGACGCTGGACCTGGTGGCGTCGTTCCAGCACGCGGTGGTGAACGACCTGGTCAGCAAGACGCTGCTTGCCGCGCGCGCGCGCGATGTCGCCACGCTGCTGGTGACGGGCGGTGTCGCTGCCAACAGCGAACTGCGCACCTCATTCGAACAGGGTGCACCCGAGGAGGGCTTGCGGGTCTATTTTCCGTCGCGAAAGCTTTCCACGGACAATGCCGCCATGATTGCCGCCGCCGCCTATCCACGATTTCTGGCCGGCGAATTCGCCGCGCCAGAATTGTCGGCCGACGCGGCCCTGCGCCTGCGGTAAACATTCTCAGGTAGAGGTCCTTGGGCCAAAGGCGTAACCTCACGAGCATGGAGATCTTGGTGCGAGCGTTTGCTGAAGCCCGGGGATGTCGGTGCGAGCCCCCTGCTTTAACAGGGGGGAGCTGGACTTCAGTCCAGCGGAGAAGCGGCGCTTTTTTTGAAAATGGGCTTTAGCCCTGGGTTTCGATTCCAGCGCTAATGCGCATGATTAAAACCGAGCGATCTCTTTCCGGAGCGCTGAAGCACTCCTTCCCCAGCATAAATGCGGGGGCTCCCACCGAGAGCGCCTGAAGTGTTCCAGTCCAATCGCGCGGCTGAGAGTAAAACAAACCCCTGCCTCTCGCGCGCGAATCAACGTCGTTCGAGCTGCCTGCTATTCGTCTTGTGGAGGGATCTTCGACTCGATGTCCATGTCGCGGAATTCACTCGATTCGAAGATCTCGCGGCATTCCATGCATTCAACGTATTCCGCGTCTTCGTCTCGAGAGACAACCTGGACACGAGGATGCCGACACGGCTGGTCCATGGATTTGCTCGGCGGGAAATTTGGAGGTCTGTTGATCGGCTGGCCGGCGCTCATGAATTTCGCCCTTACGGCAACGGGCATTGGTGGAATTTCCGGTAATTTTAGACCGGAACCAACCGTTGTCAAGCTTTTCCGGCAGACGAAATGTTAAATCTCGGTGCATCCGGAAGCTCGTCGCCTCTAGCCAGCACTCGGTTTTTATTCGTCGCATCCACTCACCGCGGGATCGCCGGGCTACGTTCTCCGCAAAGGCGGCGAGATTGTGACTCACCGGCGAGCGTCGATTCCGATGCTGCCTCGCATTTACTGGCGTGGCGCCTGCCCGGGGAAGTATTGCCGGATCGGGTTGACTTGATGTCCGACTATTTTTATCGGCATTAAATAAGCCGTTTACTGTCCGTTAGTTACCAGATAATGCCCCCTCCGCCCCTCCACTGCAAAAGCTTGCGCTGAGCCAACCGAGCAGGTTAGAATCAAATTGCGACTGAAATGGTCGCATATCATCTTACTGACTGATTACTGAACTGACTATGTTGAAGCTGACCAAGAAAGCGGACTACGGGCTGATTGCCATGCGGCACTTGGCCGAGCACGCTGACTTGGGCGCTTGCAGCGCCAAGGACCTGGCCGAGATGTACAGCATTCCGCAGGAGGCCCTGGCGAAGATTCTGCAGCGGTTGACCAAGGCCGGCCTGCTGGTTTCGCAGTACGGCACCAATGGTGGTTACACCTTGGCCCGCAATCCGCGGCAGATCAGCGCATTCGAGGTGATCCGCGCGATTGATGGACCTCTGTTTATCACCTCGTGTAGCTCGGCGACCGAGGATTGCGAGCAAAGTGATCGCTGCACCGTCCGCGGTCCCCTGCGCAAAGTGAGCCGCAGCATCGAAGAGGTTTTGAACCGCCTGACGATTTGGGAGATGACTGAGCCGGAGCACGACAGCGCGCCCGAGCTAATCACCCTGGGCTGGACGCCGAACAAGATTGAACACGTTTAGGAGACGCCACACGCAATGAGCACGAATGTGATTTCGGGTAACGGGAACAACGACGTGAAACTTCCCATCTACATGGACAACCACGCCACGACGCGGACTGATCCGCGCGTGGTAGAAGAGATGCTGCCGTACTTCACGGAGAAGTTCGGCAACGCGGCCAGCCGCAATCACGAATTCGGCTGGGTAGCCGAGCAGGCCGTGGAACAGGCGCGCGAGCGCATCGCCAAACTGATCGGCGCGACCTCCAAGGAGATCATCTTCACCTCGGGCGCGACCGAGAGCAACAACCTTGCCATCAAGGGCGTCGCCGAGATGTACAAGGAAAAGGGCAATCACATCATCACCCAGGCCATCGAGCACAAGGCTGTGCTCGACACCTGCAAGCGGCTGGAGAAGTATGGTTTTCGCGTCACCTATCTGCCGGTGCAAAAAGACGGGCGCATCGATCTTGAAGATCTGAAGCGGGCGATGGACGACAAGACCATCCTGGTGACCATCATGACCGCCAATAACGAGATTGGCGCGTTACAGCCGATCCGCGAAATCGGGGCCCTGTGCCATGAGCGCGGCGTGTTGTTCCACACCGATGCGGTGCAGGCGATCGGCAAGGTTCCGTTCAACGTCGTCCAGGACAACGTAGACCTGGCGTCGCTCACCGCCCACAAGCTTTACGGCCCCAAGGGCGTTGGCGCGTTGTATGTCCGGCGCAAGAATCCGCGCGTGCAACTGGTGGCGCAGATTGATGGCGGGGGGCACGAACGCGGCATGCGTTCGGGCACGCTGAACGTCCCCGGCATCGTGGGTTTCGGCAAGGCGTGCGCGTTGGCCAGCGAAGGCATGGCGGAAGAGGCGGTCAAGCTCGGTGCTTTGCGCGATCGCTTGAAGGACGCCATCATGGGCCAGCTTGACGAGGTTTATATCAACGGTTCCGTCGAGCACCGCCTGCCCGGCAACCTGAATATCAGTTTTGCGTACGTAGAAGGCGAATCGCTGCTGATGGGCATCAACGATATTGCGGTTTCAAGCGGATCGGCGTGCACCTCGGCGACCCTGGAACCATCTTATGTACTGAAGGGTTTGGGCGCGGGCGATGACCTGGCGCACAGCTCAATCCGGTTTGGCATTGGGCGGTTTAACACCCAGGCCGAAGTGGATTACGTGGCCGAGCGCGTGATTGATACGGTAAAGCGCTTGCGTGAATTGTCGCCGTTGTACGAGATGGCGAAAGAGGGAATTGATTTGACCAAGGTGCAATGGGCAGCCGAGCCGGCGCACTAATGCGGGTAGAGCGGCGCTTCAGCGCCGCGTCAGGCACTGAAATTATTTTGGAGCCGGCTTCAGCCGGCGGCAGAGTTTCGCAATTGAGGAGATAACGCATGGCTTACAGTGACAAGGTTCTGGACCACTACTCGAATCCGCGTAATGTGGGTTCGCTCGACAAGAACAGCACCGAGGTGGGCACTGGTTTGGTGGGCGCACCGGAATGCGGCGACGTGATGAAGCTGCAGATTAAGGTGAACCCCACCACCAACATCATCGAGGATGCCAAGTTCAAAACGTTCGGCTGCGGCTCGGCGATTGCATCGTCTTCGCTCGCTACCGAGTGGGTGAAGGGCAAAACTGTGGAGGAAGCACTCACGATTCGCAACACCGACATCGTGAAAGAGCTCTCGTTGCCTCCGGTGAAGATCCACTGCTCGGTCTTGGCGGAAGACGCCATCCGCGCCGCCATAGGCGACTGGAAGAAGAAGAACGGGCAGCACAGCCAGGCCGCCGCCCAGCCAGCGCCGGTTGAACAGCGGGCGTAAACTTTTGAGGATCGGTGTGCCGCGACTTTCCGTCGGGTGCACCGAAGCACAACTATGAGCACGGTCAACATAGAAAATCCGGCCCAGACGCCCGCCCCCGCTGCCAAGGGCATTCAGGTGACGGACAAGGCGCTGGCCCGCATTCGCCTGGCGATGGCGAAGGAAAACATCTCACCGACCGAAGGCGGACTGCGTCTGGGAGTGCAGGGCGGTGGTTGTTCGGGGCTGAGTTACAACATCCGTTTCGACACCCAGCCGCGCGAACGCGATCGCGTTTTTCAGTTTGAGGATGTTCGCGTGTTTGTCGATCCGAAGTCGTTCATCTATCTGCACGGCATGGTTCTCGATTACGAAGAGAGCCTGATGCACCAGGGCTTCTCCTTTCAGAACCCGAATGCGAAGAAGGCTTGCGGCTGCGGTACTTCGTTTTCCTAAGAAAATGGTAGCGGCGCCTGAATGCGACCGGCTGAACGGCAGGGATTCCGCGGCGGTGGAATTCCGGGGTGACTGTTTCGCCCCAGAAAGGATTCGATGGCCCTCACTGATCACAACAAGCCTGGACAACAGGACAGCGGCATACTGGTGATCAACCAAAGCCGCCCGACCAAGGCGAACTGCTGGTCGTGCGGGGCCATGCGCGCTGCTCATTTCTGTCAGGAATGCGGCAAAGTGCAACCCCCGACCCCGGTGGACTATTTCACCTTCTTCGGGCTGCCTTTCCGATTGAACCTGCAGCCGGAGAAACTGGAAGCCGAATTCTACGCCCTGAGCCGGCATTTGCATCCCGACATCAACGCCATCAACAGCGATCGCGAACAGCAGTGGAGTCTGGAGAAAAGTTCGCAGCTTAACGATGCTTACCGCACTCTGAAGGATCCCATCAGCCGCACCGAATACCTGCTGCGATTGCAGGGAGTGCAACTGGAAGAGCAATCGAAAGCCGCGACCGAAGAGGCGCGTCGCACCGGCAAGCTTAAGAAGCAGGTGGTGCCTCCCGATCTGCTGGAGCAGGTGTTTGAACTGAACATGCAACTCGAAGAGATGCGGATGAACAAGAAAATGGGAGAGCCCGACCGCACTCTGGAGCGTGAGTTACAGGACACCAAGAAGCAATTGCAGGACAAGTACAGTGGCCTGCTGGACGAGTTGCACGCGGCATGGAACGAGTGGGACGGCTTGATTGACCGCGCCGAGCAGGGTGGGAGCGTTCTGGAGGAAGATCGCAACGCGGTGCGCGACAAAATGGTGGATGTGCTGAATCGCCGTAGCTACTTGCGCAACCTGCTGCGGGACATCGATGAGGTGCTGGAGAGCTAAAGGACGCTGTTCGCTTTTCGCCTTTCGCTTTTCGCCAGAACATCGGAAGCATGAAGCTAGCGAATTGCAGAACTCGACTGATACCAAGTGTTTTTCAATGGCAAGGATGTTGGTTGGCACTGATCTGGCGAATAGCGAATAGCGAACAGCGAATAGCGAAAAGCGAAAAGCGAATGAGCAACGAACGCATCGTCGGAATCGATCTGGGCACCACCAACTCGCTGGTGGCCTACATGGAAGGCGACCGTCCGGTGGTGATTCCGGGCGAAGATGGACTGAACCTGGTGCCGTCGGTCGTCGCGCTCGACGAGAACGGCCAGGTCGTTGTGGGCAGCGCCGCCCGCAAATACCTGATCGAGACGTTGGAGCGCGTCGTGTACAGCGTCAAGCGCCTCATGGGCCGCGACGTTGACGATGTGCGGGACGAGTTGAAGCTGTTTCCTTTTCGGCTGGCTGACGATCTCGCCGCCGGCGAAGTGCTGCGCATCAAGCTCGGCGAGAAGACCTTCACCCCGCCGGAGATTTCGGCTTTCATACTGCGCCAACTGAAGCGCAATGCTGAGCGCTACTTTGCGGCGCCGGTCACCAAGGCTGTCATCACAGTCCCGGCGTACTTCAATGATGCGCAACGGCAGGCGACCAAAGACGCCGGCCGCATTGCCGGACTCGAGGTCCTGCGCCTGGTGAATGAACCGACGGCCGCCTCGCTAGCCTACGGGTTGGACAAGAAGAACGCCGAAACCGTGGCCGTTTATGACCTGGGCGGCGGCACGTTTGACATTTCGATTCTCAAGCTGCACGAGGGCATCTTCGAAGTGATCGCCACCAACGGCGACACTCACCTGGGTGGCGATGATATCGACAACCTCCTGATTACGATCGCGCTGCACGACATCCAGGGAGACCTGGCAGTCGATGTCCGCCGCAACGCCGAGATCGTGCAGGCGATTCGCAAAGCGGTGATTGATGCCAAGATTGCTTTGTCTTCGGAAGAGAAGACGACACTTGACGTCGCGCTTCCCGGGGGCAAGCGCTATCAGCGGGAGATCAGCCGCGCGCAATTCGAGCAGTTGATCCAGCCGGTCATCGATCGCACGGTCGGCCCGGTCCGCCAGGCGATGAAGGATGCGGGGCTGTCGGCAAAGCAGATCAACGAGGCCGTATTGGTGGGCGGTTCCACGCGCATTCCGAAGGTCCGCCAACTGGTGGAGGAGCTTTTCCAGCGCACTCCGCACAGTGGCTTAAATCCCGATGAGGTGGTTGCGCTCGGCGCGGCCATACAAGCTCACATCCTGGCGGGCGGCTCGGAAGCGACCAGGGAAATGCTGTTGCTCGACGTGACGCCGCTGTCGCTCGGCATTGAATCGCTGGGCGGCGGCGTGGTCAAAATCATTCATCGCAACTCGACGATTCCGGCGTCGGCCACCGAGCACTTCACCACCGGCGTCGAGGGCCAGACCAATGTCGCGGTCCACGTGGTGCAAGGCGAGCGTGAACTGGCGGCCGACTGTCGCTCTTTGGCGCGCTTCGATTTAAAAGGCATTCCGCCGATGCCCGCGGGGCTGCCGCGTATTGAGGTGAAATTCCTGATCGATGCCAATGGAATTCTGCACGTTTCGGCGCGCGAGCTGCGCAGTGGCAAGGAAGCTGAGATTCAGGTACAGCCCAGCTACGGCCTGACCGACGAGCAAGTCGAAAACATGATCCTCGACTCGTTCGACAATGCGGAAGAAGACTTCCGCCGCCGGCAGGTAATCGAGGCGCGAAACGAAGCTGAGACGATGCTCTCAGCATTGGAAAAGGGTCGCAAGAATCCGGCGTGGGAGCAGTTGTCGTCTCCGGAGCGCAGCAATATCGCCAAACTGGAAACCGCGCTTCGTGCGGTGATGGAGGCCGACGACTACCAGGCGATTCGGACCGCCATTGACGCGCTAAACCAGGGAACTATGCGCCTGGCGGAATTGATGATGGAATCTGCGGTGGGCACAGCGTTGAAGGGACAAAACATGGATACCGCCGACGTAGGCGAGGGGCCCGAGTCGCCGCATCCGATCGCGCAGGCGGAAATCAAGTAAGTGGCTAGTGGTTAGGGGTTAGTGGATCGTGGCGAATGGAAGTGGCCCGGAAACAGGCCCCGGAAGGGCGAACGAGCTAGCTCGAGGTAACGAGGAATTATGCCAGACGAAAAAACACAAGGCGGCGCAGCCGCAACGGTGGAAGCACCCGGACCGAATACCGTCCGAGTGACTTTCCTTCCCGACAACAAGACATTCGAGTTTGAACATGGCAAGCTCCCCTACCAGGACCACGGCAAGCCGGAGTCGATCCTCGATGTGGCCATGAACTTCGGACTGCACCTGGAGCATGCTTGCGGCGGCAACTGCGCTTGCACGACCTGCCACGTCGTGGTGAAAAAGGGCAAGGAACTGCTCAATGAGATGGACGATGACGAAGCCGATCGTCTCGACATGGCCGCCGACCTTCAACTGAACTCGCGGCTTGGATGTCAGACTGTTATCGAAAAACCCGGCGAAGTAGTAGTTGAGATACCTTCATGGAACCGTAACTACGTTTCCGAAGCGGCGACACATCACGATTGATCGCTGACAATCTTTAGATTCGAGGGAAATCTATGGCTGCTGAACTGAGATGGGATGACGCCGAAGACCTTGGCATTGAATTGTCGGAGAAGTTCCCCGAGCTGAATCCACTGGAAGTTCGCTTTACTGATCTCCACCGCTACGTCACCGAGTTGCCGACCTTCGTGGACGACGCGAAGCTGTCCAGCGAAGGCAAACTCGAAGCCATCCAAATGGCATGGTTCGACGAATACCAAGACAAAACTCGATAGACTGCGCCGCTTTCTATTGCGGCGGGGTTGGCGGCGGAGCAGTTGTCCCGGTGCCGCCCGTCGCCGGCGGTTGTGCCTCGGCCCTCTGCGGAGGTAGCGGGTAGTATCCGTGCTTGGCGAAAACCTCCAGCCCGGGACGCCTCACCCGCACTTCGATCTCCCGGTAATTGCTGGAGAGTTGTTGCGGCGTGTTATAGCCAAGGGTGTACTGGTTGCGGGCTTCCATGGTGATGCGCTGGTAGGCGCTTTCGATGGACTCCTTGGAGAACTCGTTCAGGACGTCGCCGCCGGTGGCGTTGGTGTATCGCGGAAGGATGTTGCTGTAACCGAAACCCGGAATTCGTGCTTTTTCGAGCTTGTTATAGAGAGGCATCGCGGCTGAGTCCACGCCAATGGCATAAACTGCGATTTCGTCGGTGAGCAGCACTTTCAATACCTGGGCGTAGCTGGCACGGCTGCCATACTCCTGGCCGTCGCTGATGACAAAAATAATCTTACGGTTCTGGCGCGGACGATGGGAAAGGTTGTGGGCGGCAGCCAGAATCGCATCGTTCAGCACGTGCGACTCTTTTTCGGGAGTGTTGACCAGCTTACCGCCCGGCACGGGTTTGCTGTTCGTCACCGGACCGGAGCCAAACGGCCCCCCCACAACCGGGGTGTTGACCTCCTGGCCGTGCTCATCCTTGATGCGCTGCAGAGCAATCTCCATGCGGCTCGCGTTACCGAAATCGGAACGCTGGTTGACGGTATTCCCATAGGTGAATACAGACACCTCGTCGAAGGGGCCAAACGATCCGCCGAGGGCGGCGAATGTCTGGTTCACTTTCTTCAGTGTCAGGTCCGGCAGGCCCTGGTCAATGATCAGCGCGGCCGATAATGGGAACGGATCGCTGGTGAAAAGCTTGATCTGCTGCTTGGAGCCATCTTCGTAGATGCTGAAGTCGCTCAGCAGCAGTCCATCCACCAACTTGCCTTCGTTGTCCTTCACCGTCACCGGAACGGTGACGAAACTGACCGTACGCTGCAGGCGGAACAACTCATCGCGACCGCTTTCCCCACCATTGGAAGCGCCGCCGGCAGGCACTGTCTTGACGCCTTCCGAACCCGGAGGGGGTGCCTCTGGGTTGGCAGGCCCTTCCGGCTGCTGGGGGCCACTGCGAGTATTTGGCGACGGTTCGGGGTTTCCACTCGAAGACGGAGCCTGGTCCCCGGGCGCCTCCTGGGATGGCAGGTTGACGCTGGGAGCGGGCGCGTTGTTCTGCGGCGTGGGGGCATCGGGTAATTTCTGGTTTTGGGCTACCGCACAAATGGCAGCGAAACTCAGGGCCGCCGCCAGTATGGCGGATTGGATCCACGGGCTCAATCGGCGATTGAACATGTATAGGTGTCGCCTCCCCACTTGCCGGAACTTCGGACAGTATAACCGCACCGGGGATACCGTGGCAGCCCGGATGCTGCAGAATCATCTTGCGGTGCACTACAATGGATGCATCCAACAGGAAAGAGAAGCTAATGTTGTTTCACCGATTTGGCCTGTTCGCCACCGCGCTATGCTTCATCCTGGCCTGCTGCCTGGGCATGGCGGCCCAGTCGCAGAGTCAGCCAGCCCCGTCGCCCACGCAAGATCAGCCGTCCCAAGCCCCAGCAGAAGACGATAACTTGCAGACCTTCAAGGCGCAAGTGAACGTGGTCAACTTGTTCTTCAATGTGAAGGACAAGCACGGCATGCTGATTCCCAACCTCACCAAGACTGACTTCGAGGTCTTGGAGGACGGAAAGCCGCAAACCGTCAAGTATTTCTCGGCCGAATCGAACCAGCCGTTGACGTTGGGTATCATGATCGATACCAGCGCCAGCCAGACCCGCGTTTTGGACATTGAGCAGACCTCCTGCGCCGAGTTTCTGCATGCCGTTCTTCGCGACAAGGACCTGGCCTTCGTCATCAACTTCGATGTGGATGTAAATCTCGATCAGGATTTCACCAACAACGTGCACGATCTGACGCGGGCCCTGAACAAGGTGCAGATCAATGCCGGCATGGGCGGCGGGCCGCCGGGTTTGGGTGGCGGTCCAATTCCAACCACTCCGCGAGGCACTCTCCTGTATGACGCCATCTACCTCGGCGCCAACGAGAAGCTGAAGAACGAAGTTGGACGCAAGGCGATGATCGTCTTTACCGACGGCGAAGACCAGGGCAGCCGCCTGAAGATTCAGGATGCGATTGAAGCCGCGCAGAAGGCCGACACCATTTGCTACGTGATCCTGATTGCCGATCGCGGATTCTACGGAGGCTTCGGTTACAGCGGCGATTACGACATGAAGAAACTGGCCGAACAAACCGGCGGTCGCGTCATTGAGGTCGGTAACAAGCAGGACAAACTGCGGCAGGCCTTCGAGCAGATCCAGAACGAATTGCGCAGCCAATACAACATTGGCTACACCCCAAGCAATACGAAACTCGACGGCACCTATCGCAAGATTCAGGTCCGCGCCAAGGGCGGCGAGTACAAGACCCAGGCCCGCCAGGGCTACTATGCCATGGCCAAGGACAGGGATTAGTGGTTAGTGGTCGGTGGTGTCTGGCTAAGTGAATCGATGCTAGCAAGACAAACCGTTGCCATGCTGGGCATCCCAGTAACGGATGCGGCGCAGCCGAGCGGGATCGCCCTTGCCCGTGTGAACCACACCAGGGAGATGGATTGATCGCACTGCACCCGCTGCTCTTGTCCACGGGATGCGAAAGCAGCCGACGGAAACGAATTTCTTGCTGCCGGTAACAAAAACACCCCCTGCAAGCTCCAGCGATAGAGCCGCTCGAAATCCAGATATCCGCGATCCATCACGTAAAACGCGCGCGCTTCGGGAGTGAGCAGATCCAGAATGTTCACATCCTGGATCTGCGCAGCGGTCCCCGCACAAAGGTAGAATGGAGCCGCGCAGGTCGAGCAGGCTATGCAGTTTCAGAGCGTTCTGGTTGCTTTTGTATCGCGCCCAGAGCAACAGGGTCATGCACACATCGATGATGCCAAATCCAACGCGTACACCATGTCCAAATCGTCTAGTGGTCAGTATTTAACCCTTGGCATTTAGCACTTGGCATTTAGTAAATTCCGGTTGTCATCCTGAGCGGAGGCGGCGCTTCGCCGCCGGAGTCGAAGGATCTGCGGTTGTTCTTTCTGACAACTGGCTACTGACAACTGCGTCTTGTCATCCTGAGCGGAGCACGAGTCCGCCTTGGCGGAGTCGTGCGAAGTCGAAGGACCCCTATATTATTGTCAGCCCGGATGCCGAAGGGAGATTTCATTCGGGGGGCCGTGAAGAAGTCCCGATCACCGTGGTGCTCGATTCCTCCAGCCGCTGCTGAATGTAGCTCCAGTCCCGAATGAACTGTTTGCCACGTGGAACGAAGCAGCCCCGAATGGGCGAAAGAGCTTAGCCCAGCGCTTTAGCGCTGGGTGGAGTGGGAATTAAGACCGAGTCCGGGAGGGACGGCAGATGTTCCGCGATCGAGACGTGCGTTTTTATTCCGAAGGCTGTGAAGAATTCCCCACCACGCCGGTGTTCGGCTCTTCCAGTCTGTGTTGAATGTAACTCCAGTCGGGAATGAACTGTTTTCGTTCCTCGTGGGCCGCCTGCTCCTCCTGCCGCTCCACCAAGCTGGCTCGCCACCATAAGAAAATCGAAATCAGCAGCAGAAATACGGGCAGGTAATAGCCGGGGAAGCCGACATAGGCGCTGAAGGCGGCCAGGCACATCACCAGCCACGATCCCAGATAATTCTTGTAGCGCTTGTCGGCCTTGCGCTTGAGTTCGTCGATCTGGTTCCACTCCCACAACTGCGCCTTGGCCATTTCCATGGCCAGCCTCTCCGCGTCCGTAGGGCTGAGCGCGATGGGAGCCGTCAGGTACTCGCCCGACCTCGACAACAACAGCGTGGCTTCATCCAGGCAGAGATCGAGCCCGCGAATTTCGGTGCGTATTACACTGCCTCTATCGGACATGGGTTCTCCCAGCTACAGCAGGAGCACATCACCACCACGTGACTTGAGCGCGCGGTCAAAAGTAACGAGCCTCAGGCCTGCGACCGAAGCAAAAGCCAGCACATAAGCATCGGCCCACACCTTGGGCGAGGGGTTCGGCAATTGTGAGCGGGATCGAAATTCGACCTCAAGACCAGTGGGTTCCTCAAGAAGGGAGATCCTGCTATCCGCAGTCACTCGGTCCCATAGCTTCCAGGCACCCGCCATGGTTTGCGTATCGTGGCCCATGACCGATTCCGTTGTTAGCAGCCGTAGAACAGCGACTTGAGTGAAGCGGCAGAAGAAAGACTTGTTCTCCTCCACCTGATCGAACCATTGCTGGGCCGCAAGGGAATGCATATGACCGCCCCAGATGAGCGCGATCCAGACGTTAACATCAAGGAAATTCGATCGCGGCATAAATCTGTTCGTTCGTCAGATTGACCTTGGGCCCTTTCGACTTGATAAGGGGAAAGCGCACTCTCTTTGTGCGCGGGCGCTCCTGCGCACGGAGCACAGCCTCCACCCCGCTGACCACCAGTTGGCGAACCGAGCTTCCGTTTTCGGCGGCGTGCCGTTTCAGCTTGCGATAGAGCGGGGTCGGGATGTCTACTGTGGTCCGAACCGATTCCTGCTTCATAACGCCAGTATCGCACGTTTGCCATAAATATGGAATGTTAGAGCGAGACTGCTGTATTGCTACGTGCAGCCGCTAATCGCTAGTTGCCGCCTTCCTCACCGCGATCCCCAACTCTTGCAACTGCTTCTCGCTAACCGGCGTGGGCGCATCCACCATCAGGTCAACCGCCTTCGCCGTCTTGGGGAAGGGAATCACCTCGCGCAGGCTTTCTGCACCCGCCAGGATCATTACGATGCGGTCGAGCCCCAGCGCAATTCCGCCATGCGGCGGCGTGCCGTATTGCAATGCTTCCAGAAAGAATCCGAAGCGCGCCTGCTGCTCTTCGGGAGACATGCCGAGTGCTTTGAAGATTTTCGCCTGAATGTCCTGGCGGTGAATACGAATCGAGCCTGAGCCCAGCTCAGTCCCGTTCAGCACAACGTCGTAGGCAAGCGCGCGCACGGCGCCCGGGTCGCTTTCCAATTTGTCCATGTCTTGCTCGTGGGGAGAGGTGAACGGATGATGCGCCGCGTTCCAGCGCTGTTCCGTCTCGTCCCACTCGAACATGGGAAAGTCTGTGACCCACAGCAGGCGGAAGTTGCCATGCTTGTACGCCCCGTGCCGCTCGGCATATTTCTGTCCCAGCGCCAGGCGCAGTTGTCCGGCCGCGGCGTAGACCGCATAGGCCTGCTGGCGTGCCTTCACGGCATTCGCGGCCTCCGTGCGTTTTGCGCCGGCCACCACGACCACCAGGTCTTCTTCGTGCGGCTGCGCGAGTTCGCGTATCTTCGCAACGGCGTCGGGGAATGACTTCTCCAGCCGCTTGATGTCCTCAAAAACCTTGGCGCCCTTGCGATCGCCAAACATCGTCTTGATCTCGTCGCGCTCTTTGCGCGAAAGTTCGCCGACCTTGGGAATAACGATTGCAACAACCGGCAGCTCCGCGTCGACGTGCAGAGTCTCCAGATTCTCCGCCAAAAAAGCCTCGCGTACGTCGGCCATCGCGGGCAGGCGCAGATCGGGTTTGTCGATACCGTAGAGCCGGATCGCCTGGTCGTAGCTCATCTGCGGAAAGGGCGTCTGCAATTCCACGCCGATGGTCGAGAATGCCGCCTTCAAGAAGCCTTCGACCACGCGAAAGACCATCTCCGGCCGCGGGAAACTCATTTCCAAATCGATCTGGGTAAACTCGGGCTGGCGGTCGGCGCGCAGGTCTTCATCGCGGAAGCAGCGCACGATCTGAAAGTACTTATCGAACCCCGCGATCATCAGGATCTGCTTGAACAACTGCGGCGATTGCGGCAACGCGTAGAATTCGCCCGGATACACGCGGCTCGGCACCAGGTAGTCGCGCGCGCCTTCGGGCGTGGAGCGCGTCATGAACGGCGTTTCGATCTCGTAGAAGCCCTGCGCGTTCAGATGGTCGCGAATCGCAATGGCAACCTGGTGGCGCAGTTCGATGTTGCGATGCAGTTCAGGCCGGCGCAGGTCGATATAGCGATACTTGAGGCGCACCTCTTCGTTGGCCAGGACCGTATCGCTGGGCGAAAAGGGCAGCGCCTTGCAATCGTTAAGAATGCGCAGCTCGTCGGCAATCACTTCGATCTCGCCGGTCGCAATGTTCTTGTTGATGGTGTTCGCGTCGCGCAGCTTGGCGTGGCCAAGAACCGCGACTACAAACTCGGAGCGCACCGCAGTCGCGCGGTCGTGGACTTCGGCGCCGGCATCGGCGGTGATTACAACCTGCGTGATCCCGCTGCGGTCGCGCAAATCGAGGAAGATGAGATTGCCAAGATCGCGCCGCTTGTTCACCCATCCCATGAGTACAACTTTGGAGCCGGCGTCGGAGGCGCGCAACTCACCGCACATATGAGTACGTTTCAGGTCACCTAAGAAGTCGAGCATGAATTCAGATTACCTCAAGCGCAGGGTGGAATGCCGCGGCGTCCGATGCCCACCGGTCTAAACTGTGGTGCTCGCGCCGGGACTTCTTATAGCTGCACTTCGAACTGCTTCAGGTCCCAGTAGTCACGCCACGCAGCTATCTTTCCACCCTGTAATTCGAAAATCCCCATGCAAGGCACACTGACGCGCTTGTTGTTGACGAGAAAATGATCGACCCGCTCCGTCAGCACAATGTTCCCGTCGGCGGCAATGTGTCGTATTTCCCATGGCAAGGCCGCCATTTTCTGGGAGCCCCTGCGCAGCGTCTCGCGGATCGCATCGCGTCCCTTTACCGGCGGCCATGGCGAATTCCACCAAACCGCGTCCTCGGTAAAGTAGCTGGCAAATTCATCGGGATCTGCGCGCGTGCAGGCCTGAATGAACTCGGAAATCAGCGCCACGTTCTTTTCCGCGTCTTCCACTTGCTACCTGTCCTGCCTCTGCAAATGTGCCGCCAACTCTGCGCGCGGCACCTGCACCTGTTCTCCGCTGGCCAGGTCCTTCACCGCGAACTGGTCCGCCGCTACTTCGTTCTCGCCGACGATAACGATGACGGTTGCCCCAGCTTTCTCGGCGCTCTCAAATGACTTCTTCAGCCGGAAGGTCTCATCGCCGATGTCGGCGGTGATGCCGGCGCGGCGCAGTTCCCGTGCCAGCTTGAGCGCGTGCACATTCATCCCCACACCAAGCGGGGCAATGTAGGCCTGCACCTTCTCCGCCGGCGTTTCCCCCTGCGATTGCAATGCGAGAATCAGCCGGTCTTCGCCGATGGCAAAGCCAATGCCGGGCGCCTTCGGTCCGTCCAGCGACTCCGAGAGCCCATCATAGCGGCCGCCGCCGAGCACAGCGCTCTGCGCGCCCAATCCGCCATGGGTGAACTCGAACGTAGTGCGCGTGTAGTAATCCAAGCCGCGCACCATGCGCTCGTTAATCGTGTACGTGATGCCAACCGCATCCAGCATCGCCCGCACCGCCGCAAAGTGCATCACGGCAAGGCTCGTCGAGATACTCGCTGATCTTGGGCAGCTTATCGATGATGGGCTGGTCCTCCGGCACTTTGCAGTCGAGCACCCGCAGCGGATTGGTCTCCGCCCGGCGCTGGCAGTCGGCGCACATTAGGTGCACTACGGGCTTCAAGGCTTCGCGCAGTGCCTGGTTATAGCGTGCGCGATCTTCGGCGCAGCCCACTGAATTCAACTGCAACTGCCAGTCGCGCAGGCCGACTTCGTCGAGCAGCGTGGCCAGCATCTCCAACAATTCCGCATCGCGCAACGGCGACTCACTGCCCGCACTTGGCGGTCCAATGATCTCGGCGTCGATCTGGTAAAACTGGCGATACCGGCCCTTCTGCGGACGCTCGCGCCGGAACATCGGCCCGATGCAATATAGCTTCTGTAGCGTGCCTTTTTTGTCGAGACCGTGCTCGATGTACGCGCGCACTACGCCTGCGGTGGCCTCCGGACGCAAGGTCAGCGACTGCGCCTTCTCGCTTTGCGCGCGGGCCTTGTCCTCCCAGGTAAACATTTCCTTGGAGACGATGTCGGTTTCTTCGCCCACGCTGCGCGAGAACAGCTGCGTGTCCTCGAAGATCGGGGTGCGGATCTCGTGATAGTTGTAGCGTGCGAAGACATCGCGCACCTTCGCATCCACCCGGTTCCATAGGTCGGTCTCGGGCGGCAGAAGGTCGCGAGTTCCACGGACGGCCTCGAATCATAAAAACCAGTTATCAGTGGCTAGGGGCTAGTTGTCAGAAGCATTCAGCACTTAGCATTCAGCACTCAGCATTCAGCCAATCAACTTGCAAGGGCTGAGTGCTGACGGCTGAGTGCTGACGGCTAATTACTTCTTCCTCCCGGCCAGATAAGTTTCTTTGTATCCCAAATAATTCCGCGCATAGCGCAGGATCATTTCGTCGCCATCCAGTTTCTTACGGAATTTTCCTGGCACGCCCATCCACAGTGATCCCGGCTCCACAATCGTGCCCTCGGGAATCACCGTCCCCGCCGCAATGACCGAACCTGCCCCGATGCGCGCTCCGTTCAGAATAACCACGCCCATGCCAATCAGGCAGCGATCTTCGACGACGCAGCCGTGCAGCGTGACCGAATGGCCCACGGTCACCCAATCGCCCACGACTACCGGCCACTGATTCAGCATGCCGTGCAGCACGCTGCAATCCTGGATGTTGCTGTTGGCGCCCACCCGGATGAAGTGCACGTCGCCGCGCAGCACGGCATTCATCCAGACGCTGGCGTTCTCACCCAGCACCACGTCTCCGATCAGTTGCGCCGAGTCGTCAACGTAACACGAGGAAGGGACGGTCGGGCTAATTCCTTTGTAAGAGCGGATCATATGGTCTTGTCGTTAAGTCTTTGAAAATAACATGCGGGCAGCGTGAAGCGAAATGAAGACAACCGTGTGCTTCTACATTGGGCAGAGCTTGGTGAATGAAGGGCTCGTGGACTGGGCAGCGACTTTCCCATGTCCGTATGCAAAAAAGCTTGCGAATGGTCTGTCCCGCGGAAGAAGCACCGTTTTCGCACCCAAACCGGTACTGCTGACGACACGCCTAAGTCATTATGCATCAGTTGTATACAAATCATCTACGACGTTTTCGTCATGGGCAAAACCGCGATCCTCGGATACAAAAGCAATAGGCTTCATTCGCCGTAAATGCGGCGACAACCTGATCGCAGGTCCAACTTGATACTGCATAGCATCACCGACGCCAGTTCGCATTTGAGAATCGAATCCACAGTGGAAGAATCGGGGAATTGGATGAAGGCACTTCGCCAGAAGACGGTGCTCTGTGTTGATGATGAGACCATTGGTTTGCGAGTGCGAAAGATTATGTTGGAGAATCACGGGCTGCGGGTGCTTACCGCCAGCGACGGGCAGCAAGGGATCGAACTGTTTGAGCAGAACAAGGTTGACCTGGTGGTGCTCGACTTCTACATGCCGGGGCTGAACGGGGGACAAGTAGCGGCCGAAATGCGCCGCCGCCGACCGGGGGTCCCCATCATATTTTTGTCGGCATATTTCTCGCTTCCGTCCGATGCGCTGGAGATGGCCGACGCCTTTATTACCAAAGGCGAACCGCCGGAAGTCCTCATCGAAAAAATTGAGCAACTAATGTAAGCCGAAGCCAGCCTGTTGCCGACCGTCTCGGCCACGATGCCGGTCCACCAACAACCACTTAATTTGTAAATGGTCTGCAAAACGATTAAACGATTTGCGGGATGGATGTTAGCGCGCCTTATTCACCCTTCCACTGATACGCATTGGGCTGTGTCAGTCCCGCGTGCGCCAGCACGCGGTTGACGAACTCGCGCGCAATTTCGTCGGTCGATACCGGGCGGAAGTAGAAGGCCGGGATGACCGGAAAGATGGTGGCTCCCGCTTCCGCCGCCAGCACCATGTTGCGCAGGTGGATAAGATTAAACGGCGTTTCGCGCACACACAGAATCAGCGGCCGGCGCTCCTTCAGGCAGACATCGGCGGCGCGCTCGATGAGCTGGATCGCCATTCCATGGGCGATGCGCGCCAGGGTCCCCACACTGCAAGGCAGCACGATCATGGCATCGGTCTGGTAGGAACCGCTGGCCACGTTGGCCCCAATGTCGGAATTGTTCTGCTGATTGATTTTCTGCGAAGCTCGTCCCAGCAGCTTCATGACCAACTCGTTGCGGCCGGATATCTGAAGCTCCTCGGCCATCACCCGCAAGCCGCTGTCGGAGAGAATGAGGTTGACGGTGGCCACGCGCTCGTCGCGGTCCAGCGCATCCAGCAGGTGTTTGGCAAAGATGGAGCCGCTGGCGCCGGTGATGGCGACGGTCAAGGTTCGCGGGGCTGCAGGGGCGGATGGAAGCATCTGAGCTTCACATCGTAACACTCGCTTGCGTTTTTGCCTTTGGCAGCAAAACATGTCGAAGCAAGGCGCTTTTTTCTGGGCTTGCAACTTGAGTCTCTAAACCTGAAACTAACCACTAGCCACTAGCCCCTAACCACTGATTTTCATGACCTCCGACGCCATCAAGAAGCTGTTCGAGCAGGTGAAGAGAGGCAAGCTCTCTGCCGAAGAAGCGGTGCAGCGGCTGCGGCATCTCCCCTTCGAGGACCTGGGCTTCGCCAACGTGGACCATCATCGGACATTACGAGTTGGCATGCCCGAAGTCATCTTCGGGCCGGGGAAAACGCCGCGACAGTTCGCGGAGATTTTCGCCCGCCTGGCGCAACCCGGCCACAACGTGCTGGCGACGCGGGTTTCGCCGGAGCAGTTTCGTGCGGTGAAGCGTAAGTTCCGCAAGGCCGAATTCCACGAGCTGGCGCGCGCCATTACGCTGACGCAGGACGAGACGGTTTACGGCAAAGGAACGATCGTCGTGGTTTCGGCTGGGACCAGCGACATTCCGGTCGCTGAAGAAGCGGTAGTTACGGCGCAAGCGATGGGCAATGAGGTGCAGCACATATACGACGTTGGAGTGGCTGGGATTCACCGTCTGCTGGCCCGCCGCGAAGCGCTGACCCAGGCGCGCGTGGTGATCGTCTGCGCCGGAATGGAAGGCGCGCTGCCCAGCGTGGTCGGCGGCTTGATAGGAGTACCCGTGATCGCGGTGCCTACCAGCGTTGGCTACGGCGCCTCGTATGGGGGAATCGCGGCGCTACTCGGCATGATGAACTCCTGCGCGTCGAACGTCAGCGTGGTGAATATCGACAATGGCTTCGGCGCAGGGTATGTCGCGTCCATCATCAATCGGCTGGAGTAGGGCAGTTGTCAGTTGTGAGTTGCTGGTAGTCTAGTCCTAGCCCCTAGCCCCTACTCTCTCCCTCCCCAAACACTCTTCGAAATATCTTGTCCACATTGCGCAGCGGACGCTGCAAATCGAAAGCGTGCTCCAGCGTCTCACGTTTTACTTTTGACGTGATCTCCGTATCGTTCAGGATCAGCTCTCGAAAGTTCAGTTCTTCCTTCCACGCCTTCATGGCATTCGTCTGCACCAGCCGATAGGCGTCCTCGCGCAGCACCCCCGCTTCGACCAGGTCGAGCAGCAACTGCCCGCTGAACACCAGGCCGCCGGTCGATTCCAGGTTCTTCAACATGCGCTTGGGATAAACCAGCAGCGTGTCGATCAGGTTCGTGGTCTTACTCAGCAGATAATCGACCAGGATCGTTGAGTCGGGAAGGATGATGCGCTCGACCGAAGAGTGCGAGATGTCGCGCTCATGCCACAACGCCACATTCTCCAACGCCGCCTGCGAGTTCGACCGCACCACGCGCGCCAGACCGCTGATTTGCTCGCAGGTGACCGGATTGCGCTTGTGGGGCATGGCCGATGAGCCCTTCTGCTTTTCGCTGAAATATTCTTCCGCCTCGCGCACTTCGGTGCGTTGCAAATGGCGAATCTCGGTGGCGATCTTGTCCAGGGTGGAGGCAATTACCGCCAGAGTCGCAACGTAAAACGCATGGCGATCGCGCTGAATCACCTGCGAGGAAACTGCCGCGACGTTCAGTCCCAGGCGCTGGCAAATCCTCTCTTCGTACTCCGGTTCAAGGTGGGCCGCGTTGCCCACTGCTCCAGAGAGTTTGCCCACGCGCATCTGCTCGGCCGCCATCTCGAAGCGCTCGATGTTGCGCTGCATCTCTGAGTACCAGTTTGCCAGCTTCAACCCAAAGGTAATCGGCTCAGCGTGAATGCCGTGGGTGCGGCCGATTGCCGGCGTGTCCTTGAACTCCCAGGCACGGCGCTTCAACACCTCGCGCAGCTTCGTCAGATCATCGCGAATAATGCCGGATGCTTGTTTCACCAGCAGGGCCTGCGCGGTGTCGACCACGTCGTTGGAGGTCAGCCCGTAATGCAGCCAGCGCGACTCCGGGCCGACCTTTTCCGCGACCGCGGTGGTAAAGGCAATGACGTCGTGCTTAACTTCGGCCTCGATCTGGTTGATGCGCGCCAGGTCGAATCCGCCCTTTTCGCGGATGGCCTTAGCTGCGGCCTGGGGTACAATCCCCGCCTCGGCAAGCGTTTCGGTGGCAGCGACTTCCACCTCCAGCCACGTCCGAAACCTGTTTTCGTCACTCCAAATGTGCCCCATCTCGGGACGGGTATAACGGGCAATCACGCGAGCTCCTTGGCAACCTGCGATTTTGGGGAAGGGAAAACTCTTTATTGTAACTGCAGAGGGCAAAGGCGGTTTCGTTTTTCGAGCAAAGCTAAAGTAGTTTCAGAGTTGGTGTAGTCCGGCGAGTACGGGTAGAGCGGCGCTTCAGCGCCGCGTCCGCTGCGGATAAACCAATGGCCCAAGCCTTGTAACGTGGGGCGACCGTACGCCAGCCTGAAGGCTGGCTCTACCCGGTCTACACCAACTTTGAAACCGGCCTAAAGCTACCGTGGTTCTAGCCGATGACTTAGGAGTGAAGAACGCCACTGCGCAAGAAACTGCGGCACCGAAAGCCGAACCCACTTTGAGAACACGCCGACGCGAGAGCCGGATACGTGTCCACATACCCATGCGAATCATTTATCAGGGTTTACTGAATGAGGTTTCGCGCGACGGGCTCTGTACCGACATCAGCGAGGCAGGCATCGGCTTTCAAACCGACGCCGGATTGTATGTTGGAGAAATCGTGGAGGTGGAGTTCCAGGACCAAATTGCAGCAGGCTTCCGCTTCCCGGTGAGGGTGCTCTATAAAATGAGGAGCCACTTCGGCGCTTATTTCGTCTCGCCTGACGCCGACTCCCACGTGGGCCCAAAATAAAACAGGGGCCTCCCTTTCCGGTTTTGTTGCGGCGGGCAGGAAGAATTCATCTGTCTGGAACACGACGCAGGCCTCCCGAGGATCAATCAGCCTTCGTCCATGATCCCCAGAAGTTCGGCCATTTCCTCGTACAGAAATCCCTCGCCGGGACGATAGGGCTGCACCCACCTGCCATCAATCACAAACTGTGGGATGGCGCGCTTGCCGGCGTGACGGATGACCTCGTCGGCCGCACCTGGTGTGGCCTCGATATCGATCTCGGTGTAGGAGATGTTGTGCTTGTCCAGAAACCGCTTGGCCGTGCGGCAATCGGGACACCAGAAGGACGAATAGACCAGCAATTCCATAGTTTTGAGGGTTGCAACAATTCCGATACGCAATCGGCGACTCACGAAGCGGCCACAGCCAAAAAGGAGAGCGTTTCCGCTCCCCTTTTGCTCGTCCGGGGCTAAAGCCCCAGTCGATTGCTTCTTCCGACGCGGCGCTAAAGCGCCGCACTACCCAACCTAGTTACTGTACAGCAGCACACCCTCGGTCTTCTCCTCGCCCACCGGGCGGTAGAAGAGCTGGTTGGTTTCCAGGTACACCTCGATGAAGGTGGGCCGCTGCGCGAACGTACCTTGGATTAGCGCTTCCGACAGCGGGTCCTCAATGTACTTTTGCAGCGCCCGGCGCAAGGGACGCGCCCCGTAGCTGCGATCGACAATGGTCTGGTCGAGGATCCACTTGCGGGCCTCTTCGGTGACCGTGACCGTTATGGCGCGCTGCGCCAGGTTCTGATTCAGTTGCTGCACCATCAACTCCACAATCTGGATCAGGTCGACTTCGTTCAGCGCGTTGAAGATGATGACCTCGTCGAGACGGTTGAGGAACTCGGGGTTGAAGGTGCGCTTCACCTCGTTCTTCACCATGTCTTCGACCTTGCCCGAGATGGTATCTTCCTTCTCTGACTGGAAGCCCATGCCGGTGCGCTTCTGTAAATGACGGGCGCCGATGTTCGAGGTCATGATGATGATGGTGTTCTTGAAGTCCACCGTATTGCCCAGCCCATCGGTGAGCTGGCCGTCCTCGAACACCTGCAACAGGATGTTAAACAGATCAGGGTGCGCCTTTTCCACCTCATCCAGCAGCACGACGGAATACGGAGCGCGCTTCACCCGCTCGGTCAACTGGCCGCCCTCTTCATAGCCGACATATCCGGGAGGCGATCCGATCAGCTTCGACACGGAATGCTTCTCCATGAACTCCGACATGTCGAAGCGCACCAGCGACTTCTCGCTGCCAAACATGAACTGCGCCAAGGTGCGCGCGACTTCGGTCTTGCCGACACCCGTCGGTCCCAGGAAGAGGAACGACCCAATGGGGCGGTTGGGGCTCTTCAAACCGGCACGCGAGCGGCGGATGGCGCGCGACAGCGCTGAAATCGCCCGGTCCTGCGAGATCACCCGCTTGTGCAGCTCCTCCTCAATGCGCAACAGCTTCAGGCTTTCTTCTTCCTTGATGGAGGCGATGGGAACCCCCGTCCAACGCGAAACCACGTCTTCAATGTCTTCGCGTCCCACCACGCCGGTGGACGACTCGTCGAGGTGATACTTCTCGCGCAGCGCGCGCAGGTTCTCGCGCTCTTTGCGTTCCTCGTCGGAGTAGAAGCGGGCCTTCTCGAACTCGTGGTTGGCGATGGCGTTTTCCATGCGATGCACGATGAACTTGATCCGCTTCTGCACCTCGGTGATGTCCTCGGGCAGGGAAGTCTGGCGCAGCTTCACGCGGGCGCCGGCCTCGTCGATCAGGTCGATCGCCTTGTCGGGCAGGAAGCGGTCGGGCAGATAGCGGTTGGAATGCGAAACCGAGAAGGTGATGGCGTCGTCGGTGTAGGTGACGGCGTGGAACTTCTCGTAGCGTTCCTTGATGCCGAACAGAATCTTGACCGCATCCACTTCATTCGGAGGCGGGACCTTGACCGCCTGGAAGCGGCGTTCCAACGAGCGGTCCTTCTCGATGGACTTGCGATACTCGCCCGGGGTGGTGGCGCCGATGCACTGAATTTCGCCACGCGACAACGCCGGCTTCAGGATGTTGGCGGCGTCCAGCGAACCTTCCGCCGAACCAGCGCCCACCAGGGTATGCAGCTCGTCAATGAAGATGATGGAATTCTGCGACTCCATCAACTCCTTCATGATGGTCTTCAGGCGCTCTTCGAACTGGCCGCGATACTTGGTGCCGGCGACAATTAGGGAGAGATCGAGCGCCAGGATGCGTTTGTCGGCCAGGAACGACGGCACTTCGCCGTCGGCGATGCGTTGGGCGAGACCTTCAACGATGGCGGTTTTGCCCACGCCCGGCTCGCCAATCAGCACTGGATTGTTCTTGGTGCGGCGGCACAGAATCTGCACCACGCGCTCCAGTTCGGCGTCACGCCCGACCAGTGGGTCGAGTTGATTGTCCATCGCCGACTGGGTGAGATCACGGGAAAACTCGGAGAGCAGCGAGGACTCGCGCGAACGCTGCGACGGCTGCGCCTTCTCCTGCGAGGTGCGCGCCAGTTCTTCGCGAATCGTAGACAGGCGCAATCCGCGCTCATGCAGGATTTCGGCCGCGAAGCATTTTTCTTCGCGCAGCAATCCCAGCAGCAGATGCTCGGTGCCGATGTGCTTGTGCGATAGCCGCTCGGCTTCCTCAGCGGCGTAGGCGAGCACACGCTTGCACTCGTTACTCAGCGGCAGGTCCACGGAGGTTGAAACCTTCTCGCGAATGGTCGTGTGGCCCTCGATCTGCTTGCGGATAGATTCCACCGAAGCGTGGGACCGAAGGAACCGATTGGTGAGCGCCTTGTCTTCGCGCAACAAACCCAGCAGCAAGTGCTCCGTTTCGATGTAAGGAGAACCGAACTGACTGGCTTCGTAACGTGCGAAGAAAATTACTCGCCGGGCCTTTTCCGTGTACCGTTCAAACATTGAGCCTCTCCAAGGACCCTGTGGAACGTCTCCCTCAGGGAAGGAACCGTCCCCCGCAGCGTCCCGTTGACTGCCACCCTTGATCGTGGGCCAGCAAAACTCTGTGGCCGGCCCTAAGGGACCTCATCGGTCCTTTTCCTTACTACGTACAAACCCGTCTACTGCCCGCTGGTTGCATCATGCCAGCAATGACTGCGGCGACACTTCGACGACCCGCCCACGCTCCAATCGCAACACACGATCGCAGCGCCGTGCAAACCCAAGATTATGAGTAACGATGAGCGAGGTAAGACGATAGTCGCAATGTAGCTTGGCGATCAAATTAAAAACCACGTCCGCCGTCCGGTTGTCGAGATCTCCTGTAGGCTCGTCGGCCATCAGAATCTTCGGCTGGGTGACCAGAGCGCGGGCCAGCGCCACCCGTTGCTGCTCTCCACCAGACAACTCGCCGGACCGATGGTGCCCTCGGTCCGTTAAACCAACCTCCTGCAACCAGTGCAGGGCTTGCTGCTCGGCTTCCCGACGTTTCCCGCCGCGCATTAACAACGGCATGGCAACATTTTCAATCGCAGTAAACTCCGGCAGCAAATAATGAAACTGCCACACAAATCCGAGTTCGCGACTGCGGAACTCTGCCGCATCCTCTTCCGAGAGCTTCCCCAAATCAACTTGGGCGAAGTATACGTCACCGTCGGAAGGCCTATCAAGCGCTCCGAGTATGTGTAACAAAGTACTTTTGCCGGCACCAGACTCGCCAACAATGGCCAGCATCTCGCCGGTTTGCACCTGGAATGACAAGTTCTCAAAGAGCACTAAATTAGAGTCGCCCGAGCGGAACACCTTTTTCAGGTTCTGCGCTCGTAACAGCACGTCTTGAACAATTGGATGCAGGTGCGCTCCTGCGCGTCACAAATTCCGGCAAGTTGCTGCAACCAAGCCCGATTCGGAACTCAGTATGTAGCCCGCCTACAGGAATTAAATCACGTCCCGGCTGCGAAGTCAGTGACTCTTGCGCCGGATCTGGTAATAAACAGGATTCGTCTCGGGGTTCTGGAGGGGCACCAGAGGGGCGGACCACGTGGAAAGCTTGATGTCAGGACTGTACTATCGAGACTAGAAATGTGGTGTCGAGGTCTTCAATATCTGATCCGATCTGCACTTGTCAGGTCAGCCCCGCTCACCGCCAACACCTTGTCTCCATAAATAGCTCGCACACGTGCTCGGAAGTCGGGAAGCTCAGGAGGACACTGAGGGTTTTCAGAAACCAGGCGCGCAATCACCCGCCGGTATTTTGTGATTTGGATCTCTTCGCCCTGGTGCAAGAGCCGCTCGATCTTCTTAAATCCGTAGCGAAGGTCGCGAACGGAGGCTTTGATCATCTGACTCATCCTAGCATCACATTGCGCTCCGAGGACCCCCGCCGTTCATTGAAGCTACCCTTCAATCCCGCGGTTCCAGGCCGACGGCGGGCAAGCGAACCTGAAATCTGGTATCACCCGGGGTCGAGGTCACGTTGATTGATCCGCGATGTTTGCGCACGATGCGCAGCGTCGTGTCGAGCCCTAACCCTGTGCCTTGTCCCACTTCCTTCGTGGTAAAGAACGGCTCGAAGATGCGCGGCTGAATGTCTGGCGGGATTCCCGTCCCCGAATCCCCAATCTCCACCACGGCGCAGTCTCCTTCCAGAAACGTCCGGATTCGCAGCTCGCCCTGGCCGTGCATGGCATCAACCGCGTTATCAATCAGGTTGGTCCACACCTGGTTGAGCTCGCTGCCATAGGAGTTAACCAGCAGCGGCGTGGGATGGTAATTGCGCTTGATGGTTACGCCCTTCTTCAGCTTGTGGCCCATGATGACTAACGTGTTCTCCAGGCCCTTGGTCAGCTCAACGTCCTGCACTGGGGCCTGATCCATATACGAATATTCCTTAATTGCGCGCACCAGATCGGAAATCTTGGAGGTGCTGTCCTCCAGTTCGGCAAGCAAGTCATTGATCTCAACCAGCGCCGAGACCCTCTTAAGTGCAGGCTCAGCCACTTCGCCCCGAACCCCGCCGAGCATGAGATTGAGAGGACCGGATTGCACACCCGATTCCACCAGTGCCGACGCATACTGCCAGCCATCCTTAATGCCATGCTGATGAAGGAGCGTCTCGATCTCTTGCTCAAGCTCGCTCGCCTTTAGCACGTCGGTTTCGGGCGCTTCCACACAGCATGTGGACTCGAAGCTCTCGATGGCGGTCGTCTCGCCCGCCGTCAGTTCAAGGGCTTCCAGTGTGCTGGTCGAACTGCGAAACTCAGCCACCGACTGGCGTAGGCGTTCGGCAGCGCGCCGCGCCGCAGCTGCGGGATTGTTCAGTTCGTGAGCCAGCCCGGCGGAGAGCTTGCCCAGCGCGGCCAGTCGATCGCGCTGCTGCTCGCCTCGCGTGGCCTCTCGCGTCCGGTCCACCATGGTCGCCACCAGGCGGCGCCCCAGTTCCGGTAGGTGGCTGAGCAGGTCATCGAACTCGGCGGCCGGAAATACTAGGATGCGCGACGGTTGCACAGCCCTGCCGGTGCCCGGAAAGACCTTCATGCGCGAGTACGGCAGCACCCCGGAAACCGTACCCGCATGGGTGGTAAACACGTTTTCGTTTGCCCCCTCAAATCGCGCCTGCAGCTCCCCTTCCAGGACCACAATCATCTTGTCCGCAGGATCGCCGGCACGAACATAAATCTCCCCGGGCTGTATGCGGACCTCGGTTGAATGTTCGAGAAACCAGTCCAGTTGCTCGTCAGGAAGATCGTGGAAGACCTCCACGGTGCGAAGCTGTTCTCGGGTGACGTTCGACATGGGCTACACCTTCGCCATATAACGATGGATGAACTGCACCGCAATTGCTCCCTCGCCTACCGCCGAGGCCACGCGCTTGATGGAGCCGTGCCGCACATCTCCCACCACAAACACGCCCGGCACGCTGCTCTCCAGCAGAAAGGGATCGCGCTCCGGCTTCCAGCTCGCGGGAAGTTTTCCGTCTTTCACCAGGTCAGGCCCGGCCAGAACAAAACCCCGTTCATCGCGGGCAACCGTCCCTTCCAGCCAGTCCGTCCGGGGCAGCGCGCCGATATAAATGTACATGGAGCTAGCCGGAACCCGTTCCACGGTGTTGGTGTCGGAACACTGCACCGAAATCTCCTCCAAGTGCGTCTCGCCGTGAACTTCCATGACGGCGGCATGCGTCCACACTTGGATATTAGATGTCTTCTCGATCTGGTCGATGAGGTAGCGGGACATGGTTGCCGAGAGCGAGTCGCCGCGGACCAGCATGCACACCTTCTCCGCATACTGCGCAAAGTTAAGGGCAGCTTGACCGGCTGAATTTGCGCCGCCTACGACGTACACCGTTTCGCCCTTGCACGAGATCGCCTCCTGGCTACCGCCTCCGTAATAAACGCCCGCACCTTGCATGCGATCGATTCCCGGAACTTCAAGCTTGCGCCATTGAACCCCGGTGGCGATCAGCACAGCGTGACAGGAAATCTCGTTGCCATCGCCCAGCTTGAGAATTCGGTACGGACCTTCCGCGCGCAGCTGCACGACTTCTTGCGGCGCCAAAATCTCCACTCCGAAGCGTTGCGCTTGCATCACCGCACGGCGCGCCAGGTCGCCGCCGCTCAGGCCCGACGGAAAGCCAAGGTAGTTTTCGATCCGCGAGCTCAGGCCGGCCTGTCCGCCGGGAGCTTCGCGGTCGATCATGACCGTCTTGAGCCCTTCGGACGCACCGTACACCGCTGCTGCCAAGCCTCCCGGACCTCCGCCAACGATTGCGAAGTCATAGAACTGGGTATCGGCCCGCGTCTTCAGTCCAATTTTGTCGGCAAGCTCGGCGGGGCTCGACTGAAACATGCGGGTGCCATCGGGGAACAAGGTCAGCGGCAATTTTGCGGCGTCATCGCCGACCGACGCAATCAGCTGCTTCACCTCTGGATCTTCCGCGGAAAGTTCAACGTCGATCCACTGATAGGGAACGTGGTTTCGCGCCAGAAAATCGCGCACCTCGTACGCCTTCGACGACCAGCGCGTCCCTAACACGCGAATGCCCTCGTAAGCGGGGCGATACGACGCCGTCCAGTCTTCCAGTAGATCGTCGATGACGGGATACAGATGCTGGCTCGGAGGGTCCCAGGGCTTCAGGAAAAAATAATGAACGTTGACCTCGTTAATGGCGTTGATGGCGGCGCCGGTGTCGGCATAGGCGGTCAGAAGGGCACGCTTGGCGTCGGGATAAACTTTTCTGGCCTCGTTCAGAAATCCGATGCCATCCATCTGCGGCATGCGCTGGTCGGCCAGCAGCAGTGCCACCGCATCGTTGCGCACCCTCAGTTCGCGCAAGATTTCCAGACCCGAATTTCCTGAGTTCGCGCGCAGAACGCGATAGTTTTCGCCGTATCGGGCCCGCAAGTCCCTCTCGATTGCTTTTAACACGTTGGGATCGTCATCAACCGTCAGCAGTGTCGGTTTGGCCATGCCCAATTCACCTTTCCCCGTTTACCGGCAGTGTTGCTTTTTTCTTAGATAGAAGAATAGAGTCGCGGGACTCTCAATAGGAAATGAAGCGCAGGTATCGGACATAACCGCCGGCTGTCTTTCGCGGCGGATGAGCTGCGGGTATCCTGAATCTTACTTTGCGGCGCTATTCATATCGCAGGGCTTCGGCGGGCAGAACGCTGGCGGCCGACCACGACGGATACAGGGTCGCAATGAAAGAGACGCCGATGGCGATGATGGCCACCAGGACTCCGTCGATGGCGCGTGGGGCGAAGGGCACGTAATCGATGGAATAAACTTCAGCGGAAAGCGACACCAGGTGATAGTGCCCGGCCGCCCAGGAGAGCAGATACCCGGCGATCAGGCCCAGCACCGTACCGATCACGCCGATCAGGATTCCCTGATAGATGAAGATGCGCCGGATCTGCCGCTTCTTGGCGCCCATCGAGACCAGCACCGCGATGTCGCGCGTCTTCTCCATCACCATCATGATCAGCGAGATCAGGATATTCAGCGCGGCGACAAACACAATCAGTCCGATAGTGATAAACGTCACCACCCTCTCCAGCCGCAGGGCATGGAAGATGGCGCGGTTCTGCTCCATCCAGTTGGTTGACATGAAACCCTTGCCGGCCGCGGCCTCCAGCTTCTGCGCGATCTCCGGCGCCTGGTAGATATCGTCGATCTTGAATTCCAGCACGGAGACAACATCGCCCAGGTCGAACAGTTTCTGCGCGTCGAAAAGGGAGATGAAGGCCCAAGTACTGTCGTACTCGTAAAAACTCGACGAGAAAATTCCCGTGACCTTGAACCGTTTGTACTTGGGGACGATGCCGAACGGCGTGAGTTCGCCTTGCGGGCTGGTGACGGTCACCAGCGACCCGACCGTGGCGCCCAGTTGGTCGGCCATGTCTTTGCCAAGAATAATCGGCGGCAAGGAAGCGGTAAGGCGCGCGGAGAGCGGATTGGGTTCGTCGGGGTCGGGCGGGGAGTTCGTGCCCAGGTCCTCTTTGCGCACCTCGAGACTGTCGGCCGAGCCGTTCTTAACGGTATCGAGAATGTCGCTGACTTTGCGCTCGTCCGTAGGAATGATGCCTTTGAGTATTGCGCCCTGGGCGCGGGCCCCACGCGAGATCAATACCTGTTCGTAAATGGCAGGAGCGGCGGCGACAACGTGTGGTTGCTTCTGCATTCGCGACAGCAGGTCTTGCCAGTTGCGAATGCCGTCGCTTTCAACACGAAGCAAGTTGATATGCGAGGTCGAGCCCAGCAGCCGCTCTTGCAAGTCCTGGCGAAATCCGTTGTTAATGGCCAGCGCGATGATGAGCGATGCGACGCCCGCCGCCACTCCGACGATGGAGATGACAGTGATGACACCGATGACGGCCTGGCGCCGTTTGGCCCGTAAGTATCGCGCTGCGACAAAGAGTTCAAATTGCATTCGGAGAGCTCAGCGAAGGTTCATTGTAGCGAAAGACGGCTTGGCCGCGGATTTACAGGGATGAAGATCAACCACAGAGGCACGGAGATCACAGAGAAAACTCGAAGCTATCTCATAAATCGGTTTGTATCAGGGCACGCCTTCAGCCGTGCCGCAAAGTGGCCCGTTACGGACTGGGCTTTAGCACCTGAGGTTCTTCGCTCTGGACCGCCCCGCTAGTTATGAGATGGCTCAACGATAGAGATCAAGAACTCCGTGTTCTCCGTGTCTCCGTGGTGAATAATTTCGGCATGACCCCAGGCACTTTCTGCCGGTACGCGCGAAATGCTTCCCCGAAGCGCGCTTCCAGTTCGTGGTCTTCCATGCGAATCATCACCGCTCCGGTGATTATCGCGAAAGCCGCCAGCGCGTATAGCGCGACCAACCCTGTGCCGATGCACCAGCCGATAATTTCGCAGAGATGAGCCAGGTAAATAGGATGGCGCACGCGCGCGCGAATGCCGCTGGTGATCAGTTGCTGCGGATGACGGTCGGGCTCAAGTTCGGCCAGGCCGGAGACCTTGGCGCGGTCGAATTTCTGAAATGCCGCCCGATAGATTGAGAACCCCAGCAGAAAGAACAGGGCGGCAGGGGCCCACGCAAACCAATTCGTATAAAAATGAGCGAAGCGAAACGGCCACATCAACAGAAAAGCAACAGTGATGAATCCGCCCCACAGCGGCAGGATGAGCCCGTAGGCGCGGCGACCGCGTGACCGCCAGCGCTCCGCAAACGGATGCACCACAAACCAGAAGAGCGGAATGGTTCCGTACACCGAGCAGGCTAGCAGCGCGACGAAATCGACAATGGGGCGAAGGTTCATGCAAGGGTTTAAAGGGGCATAGCTTCAGCTGTGCCGTAAGCTGGCTTATTAGTTAGGCTTTGGCCACTGAGGGACTTCAGTGTTGAGGCGAAGTGCGACTTCCCTAGGGGCTGAAGCCCAACTCTCTCTGTGCCGATAGCGGCACGGCTGAAGCCGTGCCCCTTCAAAACGCCCACTGATTCGATGTTGATGCTGGGTGCCCCCACACATTCGCGACTTTCGAATGTGTGGGATAGAAGAGTTGACGCAATCGAAAACTCGTATATCGAAGTAATCAGTTCCCACTCATTCCAAAACCAGGAATGAGTGGGGCACGGGGCCGCTCTACCCGAACATCACTTTCTTCAGCAGCCTCTGAAGGTGCGCCCCTTCACCCAAATGCTCGTCACCGACCGCCCGTGCCCCTCACCACGGCCTTGCTGATGCCCACGTTGTCGAAGCGATCGTACACACGGACGACAAGCGTGTGTTCCTCGGCGCCGCCGCTGACGCGCTTACCAGCATCCATCTTGTTCGCATCTGCACTCGCCGCCTGAATCGGCAAATTGAAATCGTAGCTTTCAACTTTGTAGTCGGAGATCTTTCCCACCGGGTCGATGGTTTGCCAATCGCCCGCGTCCAGGGAGTACTCGGCGTGGCTGATGGGCGAGAAGCTGTCCACCGCGCGGAATGTCACGTGCAGCTTGTCGCCTTCGACCTTGGTGCTTAGCGACTCAATGCGAGGCGGCGTGTTGTCTACCTCGAAGCGCGGGCTGGTGCCCTCGCCCGTCAAGGCGTCCTCGGGCGAGTGCGACGGCGCATCCGAGGCGACTACCCGAATGGTGTAGCCGCCATCGGGGAACAGATCAGAGTCGAGGTTGACGAACCGATCTTCGATGCCGTCGTTCAGCAGCTTCCAGCGGCTCTCGCCGTCGCCGCGGTAGTAGACGCTGTACAAGAGCGAGTCGTCATTTTCATCCTGTGCCTTCCACTTCACCGCAATGGAATGCTTGTCGTGGACCATGGGAATGGGAGGGGCATAAGGATTGGCCGTGGAAGTTTCCGGCTCAGTGTGCGTGCCCGCGGGGATGCGCGAGCCGACCGCGACCGTAACGTCGGTGACTTCGGGAGCTACGTTCTTGGGCAGGTAATTCAGGGTTACGCTCTCGATGTCCGCGGCTGGGTTACCGGGATGCAGCATCACCTTCCACTGAATGAAGCGCGCGGGAGGGGTATCCACGGGCAGGTCTTTCTGCAAATTGACCTGCTTCCACAGGCTCCAGTTGCGGTCGGGATTGTCCACGTTACCGCTGCGCGCGAACAGCTCGAAGCTGCCGCTGGCGCGAACTTCCACTCGACCCCACTGGGCAAAGTTTTTCGCGTCGAAGACATCGCTCTCGTAGGTACCCTCCTCCACCGGCTTCGCTCCCAGCAGAAAAATCTTTCCCAGATTGCTGGTGGCGGCATAAAGGCCGCCCTTGGGGGCTCGCGCGAAAGCGGTCACCTGGTTGGCGCTGGCCTGGGTCAGGTCGGTGTATTGACTGCCCTGAATGACAAAAATCTTTCCACGATTGCCCGTGCCGGCCAGCAAATGTCCCGCCTGGTCGAAGGCGAGCGCATAAACCAGGTCTTCGTGTGACGACCATATCGTCTTCGGCGAACCGTCGGCCGCAATCCTGTACACCTCGGACCCGCCTACGTTGGTCAGGTTGGGGTAGGGAATGGCTGCGAACGTAGAAGTGCCTGGGGTCGCCAAACCGCTGCCGGCCCCGGTGGCGGGTGGCGCTGGGGAAGCAAAAGGAGCGCTGGTTCCCGGAGCAAGTGGCGATGTTGTGCCCCGTTTCTCGCCAGCCCCGGCTGCGTAGATGTCGCCGTGCGCATCGACGGCAAGCGCGGTGATCTCCTTCTTCGGCGCGCTGTACAGTACGAAGGCTTCACCACTGGGAGAGATGCGATAGATCAGTCCACTGCCGTCAGTGCCGGCGATCAGGTTGCCGGCATTATCGAGATCGAGAGCGCGGATTTGCGCCTCGTCGCTCTTGAAGAACAACCCGCCGTTCCCCTCGCGGTCCACCCGGAAGATCTCGCCGCGATCGCCGGTGCCGACGTACAGTCGTGCCTGGCGGTCGAGTGCCAGCGCCCAAATGTATTTGGTCTTGGGATCGAAGAAGACGCTGGCGGTGTAACTGGAATCGACGGCCACCGACAGCCGCGGAGATTCGCCCGCAGCACTTGGTTTGCGGCCTTCCTGAGCTGCGGCCACCTCCGCCGTGGTGTGCGATCCCTCAGGACTCTTTCCTGGGGCCGGGCCGCCGTGGACGATCTTATATACCTTGCCGTCGGGCGAAGTGGCCGCGTAGATGGCGCCACTGGCGTCCACCACCAGCGCCTGCACCTGAAGCTCTTGCGGAGCAAAAATGATGCTGGCTTTGCCGTCTGGAGTGAGCCTGTAGATGCGCGCCGGCGATCCGGCCGCCGCATAGACATTGCCCGCAGCGTCGGCAGCCAGGTCCCAAAGATAGGTGGACGGCGAAGTGTACAGCGCGCTGAAGGCAGGTGCGAGAGTAAGCGTTCCGTCGCTGCCGATGGCGACACCGCGGCTGGTGCCTTTTTCGAATTCGTCGTACTTGGTCTGTTGCCAGGTGCGCGTTCCTTGTGCCCAACCCATTGCCGCAAGTAACAGGCAGAACAGCGCCAGTCGAAGTACTTTCATCATGAATCCTGATTGGCCAATCGGCAGGAATAACAAAAGCGTAACACAGGCAGAGCGGGGAACTGACCACTGATAACTGACTACTGGCTACTGCCTGCTGCCTGCTGATTCCCCTACTTGATCGTCAGCGTGATGATCTGCGAACCGGTTACCACGTAATCTACGGGCGTGGACGCTTCATCCACGGCGGACTCGCCCACGACGATCATGTCCTGCGTACCGCGCATGCCATCCATCACGTTCATGACCGACAGCGGCAACGTTGGCATCACTTTGTCGTCCACCATGGCTTGCGGGTTGGCCTCCAGCAGTGAAACGTAAAGCTCAGAGTTGGAGTGCTCTTTGTTGAGCAAGGCTATGGTGGAGCCCAGATCGAGCCGCCGGCTCATGGGGGCCGAGACGCGGCGCGTCTTGTCGAGCGTGTCGCCGTCGCTGACCAGAATGCGCAGTGTGCCCTTGGGCGTGGAGGTTGGAATTTTTACCGGGATCTGGCGGAGAATGCTTTCTCCGCGATAAGGGCGCAGCAGGGTCTCGATGGTAATTTGATCGCCGGGGCGAGCTTCGGTGACGTTGGTGCGAGCGGTTTCAAGCCGCGCCGAGCGGCGATCGGGAACCAGGTCGAAGGTCAATTCGACCCCTTCGATCTTGGGGGTTGAGTAAGGATTCTCGAAAATCCGGCTGAAATGTTCGCCGATGGCAAGTGCAATGCCATATGCCGTCGGCGTGGAGCCGTCCAGCGGCGCATACATATTCTGCACGCGCAGCTTGGGATAGCCCAGAACGTCGATGTCGCCGTGCAAACGATAGGTCGTGTCCTCGCCGTATTCGTTCATTCCCTGGATGGCATTGAAGACGGTCGCCATCATTGCCGCCGGCGTGACCTTGGCATTGTTCAGCACTTCGTAGTGAAACTGCTTGGGATGGGAGACCCCGTTGAAGGTGAGGGTCACCGGAATCATGTGCGGTTCGCGATCGAAGCGCCCCATGATCCCGGCGCGGCGGTCCTGTACGAAGGCGCCAACCGGCTCGGTGGTGTTGACGATCTTGAAGGAATTTTGCGGCGACGGCAGGGTGGCGAGTACGGTCGCTTTGGTCATTGGCATATCAACACTGCCAGACTGTAACAATGGATGGCCGCATGCCAGCAGATGGGTGTCGTCGAGATAGGTGACTGTGCATGTGCCGGCGATGTTCATATCGCCCCGCACGAGGATCGCGCTGACCGCCGAGCCTGGAACCAGCGGTTCCGGCTGCTTGTCGTTGCTGACCGAACCGGCTCCCATGACCGGGACGACTCCGACGGAGGCAAAATCCTTGGAGAAGAGCCGCAGCGTGTTCTCGCTGAATCCGGTGAAGACCAGCGGAGTATCGATGGGCTTCAGCAGGTTTGCATAGCCTGGATCGGGCTGGTCCGCAGAGGGAGACAAGCCGGGCCCGGAAGTTCGGGTCGCCGACTGCGTCCCACCAGGGGCACGGCGCGCCTCTTCCGCGGCGGGCGACTTGTCCATGGCATCAATTTCGAGCATGGAACCGGCCGGAGTGATACCGGCGATCGGCTCTTTGGAAAACTCCCCAATGCGATAAGCGATGGCGCCGACGAGTTTACCGTCGATGTAAACCGGGCTGCCGCTCATGCCCGCGACCACGCCGAAGTACTCAACCTTCTTGCCGTGCAGGCGCGCCAGAATGACGTTAGATTTCGGGCCGGCCATATTGCGCAGCACGCCGAGAATCTCGACCTCCATCGCTTCCGGAGCGACGCCTTCGAAGACGGTATAGGCCACGCCATGCATGCCGGCCTTGACCTGATCTTCAGGCATGATTTGGACTTTTGGCTTTTCGGTCGCGAAGGCGGCCACCGATAGGACGCTGAGCAGTACAAGCGAGACGACGTTGCGCAAGATGTTCCTCATCCCTTACTTAAGCCGACGTGCGGCTTTGCCACGAATGGCCACTCCGGGACCCTCGCCGAGAGAGCCACGACTGGCGCAATTGACTGCGGCAGTGCCCAAACGTTAGCTGCTGAGAACTTTTCTGCCGGCCGCAGCGAGTCAAAGATGCTGAATTTGCATTTATACTAGCAGACAGTCCGTCCCAAGAGGCACCCCGATGTTTTCCGAGAAACACCTTAGTTGTTCTGATATTTCACCTGCCAGGCTTAGCTGGGTAATTGCGGCGGTCATCGCCTTGGCGGTGAGCGTGTTTTGTTTTGCCGTACCGGCGCGCGCCCAGTCCTCCAGCGGCACCGATGCAGGCGCGCAAACCCAGGCGCAGCCGAGCAAGAGCCAGCAAGAGCAGATGCCAGCCGAAGCCGGCGGCCCGGAGGGTGGGACCGGTTCCGTCGCCGTGCCTAAGAAGAAGGAAACCGAAGAGGCGCCTCCACCACCCAAGCCGAAATCGCCCAGCGACAATCCACAGTACTCATTGCACGTTGACGTTCCGGTAGTAAGCGTGGATGCGCGCGTGTTGCAAAAGGACGGGCGTCCCCTGGCATTGCCGGAACAGGCCGCGAAGGAGCATTTCAAGGTTTACGAGGACGGCGTTCCCCAGCAAATCCAGAGCGTCACCATGAGCAAGGCGCCCATCACCGCCGTCCTGCTGGTGGAGTTCGCGGCCGGTGATTACAACTTCATGTACGACGCGCTGAATGCCTCGTACGCGTTTGCCTCAAGCCTGCAACCGCAAGACTGGGTCGCGGTTGAAGAATTCGACATGAAGACGCGTATCCTGCTGGACTTCACCCAGGACAAGGAAGCGGTCTTTGGGGCCATCAACAAGATGCAGATTCCCGGCATGCGCGAGACCAATATTTTCGACGCCATGTACGACACGCTCGACCGGTTGGAGCGTATTCAGGGACACAAGGAGTTGGTCATCGTCGCCAGCGGTCGCGATACCTTCAGCAAGATCACCCTCGACACCATTCTCAAGAAGGTCAAGGCGACGCCCAACGTGACCATCTACACCGTCTGCACTGGCCGTGCCTACCTCGAATATATGGATGCCGTGGCTGGCCAAGGTACGGAAGGCTCTATCGTCAGAATGGATTACCTTCAGGCCACTAACCAAATGGCCGCTTTTGCCAGAATGACCGGCGGCCGCAGCTATGCTCCGCGGCTGATGGGCGAATTGCCCGACATCTTCCGCGAAGTCGCCCAGGCGATCCGTAATCAATACACCATCACGTACAAGCCTACCAACACCAAACAAGATGGTACCTATCGCAAATTGAAGGTCGAACTGGTTGGGCCTGACAACAAGCCGCTGGTCCTCAAGGACGAGAAGAACCACGACATCAAGTATCAGATTTTGGCCCGCGAGGGCTACACCGCCAAGCACGAGGTGGAATAGGCCGCAGACTTCGCCGTCGTGCTACCCTCTTGTTTTGTTTTCCGTCTAGAGTAAGGGCCTGCGTTCCCTGGCAGATGCCCTGTGGAGCGCTGTGAATGAGATCTGCCCGAAAAGTCCTTAAATTTGTCATTAAGCTGATTGCAGTTGGCGCTTGTGGCTTGGCACTGTTGGCCGCCGAGGCGCAGGAGCCGCCGAAACAAGAGATGCACGGCATCAATGTCGCCAACATGGACCGCTCGGTCAAGCCGGGCGATAACTTTTATCTGTATTGCGACGGTGACTGGATTAAGCGCACCGAACTTCCGCCCGACCGCGCGCGCCTAAGCGTGTTTTCAACCCTTGCCGACGTAAGCGACAAGCAGACTGCCGCCCTGGTTGAAGAGGCCGCCAAAAGCGGCGGGGCTGCCGGCTCCAGCGCCCGCAAGATCGCCGACCTCTACAACTCGTACATGGACGAAAGCGGCATCGAAGCCAAAGGTCTGGCGCCACTGCAGCCGCATCTCAAGGCCGTCGCCGCCATCAATGATAAGAAAGCTCTGGCGTTCGCTTTAGGAGAAACCCTGCGCGCCGACGTTGACGCGCTGAATAACACCAACTTCCATACACCGCATCTGTTTGGATTGTGGGTCGCTCCCGGCTTCAACGATTCCGATCGCTATGCAGCGTACCTTCTGCAAGGCGGCCTGCAGCTGCCTGATCGCCAGTACTACGTTTCCGACAGCGAGAACATGCGTGACATCCGCGCCAAATATAAGACGCATGTCTCAGCCATGCTTAAGCTGGCGGGCTTCACCGATACCGACGCCCGGGCCGGGCGCATTGTCGCCTTGGAGCACGCCATCGCGAAAAAACATCTCACGCTGGACGAAAATGACGACATCCACAAGGCCAACAACACCTGGAAGCAGGCCGACTTCGTAGCTAAAGCTCCGGGCCTCGACTGGGCGGAGTATTTTCGTGGCGCCGGACTCAGCTCGCAAACCAGCTTCATCGTCTGGCAGCCCACTGCCTTTGCGGGCGAGTCCGCCCTGGTCGCCTCCACTCCGCTCGATACCTGGAAAGACTGGCTCGCCTATCACGCCGTCGAGGAGTATGCCGCGGTCCTGCCAAAAGCTCTGGCGGATGAGAGCTACGCTTTCTTCGGCAACGTGCTACAGGGAACTCCGGAACAGCGGCCCCGCTGGCAGCGTGGTGTAGTCATCGTCAATCGCTATCTCGGCGACGACGTGGGAAAAATCTATGCCCAGCGCTACTTCTCTCCCGATGCCAAGGCCCAGGCGCAAGCCATGGTGGCCAACATTATTGCCGCTTTCCGCAAGCGAATTGACGCTCTTCCGTGGATGGCGGCTTCTACCAAAGCCGAGGCCCAGGCCAAGCTGAACACTTTGTATGTCGGGGTGGGCTACCCGGAAACCTGGATCGACTACTCAACCTACGAGGTGAAGCCGGACGACATCTTCGGCAATGAGTGGCGCGGCAATCTTTTCAAGTATCACCACAATGTGGCGCGGCTGGGCGCGCCGGTTGACCGCAAGGAATGGTCCATGACTCCGCAGACGGTCAATGCGGTCAATCTGCCGCTGCAGAACGCGCTGAACTTCCCGGCGGCAATCCTGCAACCGCCATTTTTTGATCCCCAGGCTCCCGCGGCCGCCAACTATGGCGCCATCGGCTCGGTAATCGGGCATGAAATCAGCCATACCTTCGATTCCGAGGGCGCCGCATTCGACTCTAAGGGCGCCGTGCGCAACTGGTGGACGCCGGCCGACTTGGAACACTTCGAGGCCGCCACCACCAGACTCGCCGCGCAGTATGACTCTTATAAGCCGTTCCCCGATCTCTCCCTCAACGGCAAGCAGACTCTGGCAGAGAACATCGCTGACGTCGCCGGCATCTCCGCTTCGTATGACGGGTACCACGCTTCACTCGCAGGCAAGGAAGCGCCAGTCCAGGATGGTTTCTCCGGGGACCAGCAATTTTTTATTGCCTTCGGTCAGGACTATGCGTCGAAGTCGCGCGAAGCTGCGCTTCGCCAGCAGGTCGCGGTCGATTCGCATTCACCCGCCGAGTTTCGCGCTGATACGGTTCGCAATATCGATGCCTGGTACAAGGCCTTCGACGTCAAACCGGAGGATGCGCTTTACCTGGCGCCGGCCGACCGCGTGCGCATCTGGTAGGGCCCTCGAAACATGCCAACGCTCGGGATCGTCGGCGGAATTGGGCCGGAATCAACGGTGGAATATTACCGCTCGTTGATTGCCAGCTACCGCCAATTGAAGCCCGACGGAAGTTATCCTTCGATCATCATCAACAGCATTAGTGTGACCAAGCTACTGGCTTTGATGGAGGCAGATCAGTTAAGCGAAGTCGCCGACTACCTGGTGGACGAGCTGCAGAAGCTGGTAAGCGCGGGAGCGGATTTTGGCATCATTGCCGCCAATACGCCGCATATTGTCTTCGACGAAGTCCAGCAGCGGTTATCCATTCCTCTGGTCAGTATTGTCGAGGCAGCACGGACAGAGGCGGAGCGCCGTGGGATTACCAGGCTTGGCCTGCTCGGAACCCGTTACACCATGAAGGCCCGCTTTTATCCGGATGTGTTTTCCAGGAAGGGAATTACGCTGGTCGTGCCTCCGGAAAAGGAGCAGGATTACCTCCACGATAAGTACGTCGGCGAGTTGTTAAAGAACGTGTTTCTGCCGGAGACGCGCGCCCGGCTGCTGGAGATCATCGAGAACCTGAAGCAGCGGCATCAGATTGAGGCGGTCATTCTGGGCGGAACCGAACTGCCGTTGATTCTCCACGCCGATGAGGCATGCGGCATTCCGCTGCTGGACACTACGCAAATCCATGTGCAGGCGGTGGTCGAGCGGCTGGTGGCGTAACCCAGGTTTCCGCCACGAGAGTTACCGAAATCCCCCGCCCCAAGGCAGCACCGGATTGAGCGGTTGGACTGCGATACACCTACCGTAGATTTTAAAGGGCGGCGTGCCGCCCTTCTCTAGCGTCCGTGGCCAACTGCGGCGGGAGAGATTGGCGCCGTGATGCTTCCGCTTCCGAACAGCTCGTGAAGATCGTTGGAAGAGCCGGCAGCGCCGGGGAAGCTGGTCAATCCAACCGCCTCCATGATGGTGCGCAACATGCTTTGGTGCTGATGGAATACTGAAGAACGCTCCGCCCCGAACGTACCCTCGGCCCGACCACAACCGTTGCCACGTGGCCGCCGCCGTGACTTCCATCCGACGTTTCCGCCTCATCAAAGACGACGATGAGGATGCCATCGCTCCGGAAGGCACTGTTGTTCAGGAGCGGTCCGATATTGTTCCTCAGCCAGGTGTCGGCCTGTTGCAGCGAACCGTCGTGGGCGTCGTCGTTCCGGTTGGGAATCACGAACGAAATCTCCGGAAGATTGTTGTTATTCAAGTCGTGCGCGAAGCTGGTGAAGGGTACCAGGTTTTGCTTCTGCACCAGGCTGTAAAACACGTCGGACAAATACGTGAACGGATTGTGGTGCCGGATGTATAAACCGGTGTCGCCGCCCGTGTAGCCAACGTAGGGCAGGCCTTCGGCGTAGGACTTCCAGGTCTTTCCGCCGTTCAGCAGGTGGCGTACCAGATTGTCCGCGGTGACGGTTCCGTTATAGCCATCGTCGTTGGTTATGATCTGGCCGGTCGTCATCATGAAATAGTTGCCGATGGAGGGATGAGTGTTCGCATAATACTGTGTAGCCAGCCCGTACTGATTGGCCAGTCCGTTGAGATAAGGCATGCTGGGGTTCCCAATCACAGAGTTGTAACCGTGGTTCTCCTCCACCACAACCACCACATGCCGGCTCGATGGGATTTGTGCAACGGCCATCGTCAACCAAAGAATTGTGAACAGGAAGAAAGACGAACGCAGAATAACTTTCACTACACACTCCTATTTCGAGACTAGCCTCGCTACTTCGAGGGTGGACTTCGGTCAACACCGTTGACATCGGCGGTTGAGTGTATTTTGCGCAAGCAAGCAGGCCTAATAGCCATCGGGGATTCACCCTACACTGGGGTTAGGTAATTCGCCCGAGGCCGGCGGGCCCGTCAGGCGTCGAAAGCCCAAGAAGTAGAAGTCGCTGGGCGATGCGTTTGGCGTCTATCGGCGAAGCATGTTATCCTTGGAAACGTAACAACATACGATTAAAGAGTAGGAGCGCAGCTGATTCAGTGTTAGCCCCAGAGAAAAAAGCCGCTTTGATTGACCAACACCGCACTCACGCGACCGACACCGGTTCGCCCGAAGTGCAGATCGCGATCCTGAGCACACGGATTGGTGAATTGACGGAGCATTTCAAGACGCATAAGAAGGACCATGCCTCCCGGCGCGGTCTTCTCATGATGGTGAGCCGGCGTCGTGGCCTGCTCGATTACCTCAGAAAGTCGGATACCGAACGGTATAAGACTGTCATTCAGAAGCTCGGCATCCGAAAGTAACGAAGCCAGCAGTTGCCAGCCACTGAACAACGACGTTTCTGGCGTATTGTGCGTCGCTACATGCGTTCTGCACGGGCCTTCGCGGCGCTTTGGCGTCCCACCTGGTTCGTCCAGTCTCTGTTGGCAGATGAGTTTTCCACTCCATCTCCCGTCGTAGTTACTCTCTCCTCTCGCACGCGCTACTGAGAGCGCGAGCCGAGGTGTATTCAGATTTCTACCGCGGGCAGGCGAGGCCCCTATCGGTTGCGTTCGGAACGGAAGGAAATTAACAAAATGAAACATGAAGTTACAGTTGAGCTGCACGGCGGCAAGTCCATCCACTTTGAAACCGGAAAATTGGCCAAGCAGGCCCATGGTTCCTGCATTGTGCGCATCGGCGACAACGTTGTTCTCGCCACCGCCTGCGCCAATCCCGACCCCCGTGAGGGCATTGACTTCTTCCCCCTCACCGTCGATTACCGCGAGTACACCTATGCTGCCGGACGCATTCCTGGCGGCTTCATCAAGCGCGAAGGGCGGCCCAGCGAGCGCGAAATCCTGACCAGCCGCCAGATTGACCGGCCCATTCGGCCGCTGTTTCCCGAAGGATTCCGCTGCGAAACGCAGGTCATCGCCATGGTGCTGTCGGCTGATACCGAGAACGACCCCGATGTTGCCGGCATCAATGGCGCGTCGGTTGCCCTCAGCGTTTCCAACATTCCGTTTCACGGTCCCATCGGCGCCATTCGAGTCGGTCAGGTTGATGGAAATTTCGTCATCAATCCCACCTACGACGAGCAGCGCTCTGGGAAGCTTAACCTGATGGTCGTCGGCACCGCTGACGGCATCGTCATGATCGAGTCCGGCGCCAAGGAAGTCTCGGAAGAGACCGTGGTGCAGGCCATCGAGTTCGGCCACGAAGAGATCAAGAAGATTTGCGCTGCCATCAGCGAACTTGCCAAAAAAGTTGGCAACGCGAAGCGGCCGGTCGAGCCGGTCGTGACCGACGAGGCGTATCTGAGCGAGCTTCGTTCCAAGCTGGGCAATCGCCTGCTGGATGCGGTCAACACCGAGAAGCATCCCAAGAACGAAAGCTACTCGCTCATCAAGCAACTCAAAGACGAAATCAAGAGCGGCATTCCCGAAGACGACGAAGCTGGCCGCAAGAAGGTCAGCAAGTATTTCGATATTCTGCGCGAGCAGATCTTCCGCGAGCATGTAATCAAGGAACACCGCCGTCCCGACGGGCGCAAGTTCGACCAGATTCGCGATATCTGGATCGAAGTCGGAGTTCTGCCGCGCACCCACGGGTCGGCCATCTTCACCCGTGGTGAGACGCAGGCACTGGTCACCACCACGCTGGGCACTGGCGAAGACAAGCAGCGCCTGGAGGCCTTCGAAGGCGAGGCCAAGAAACGCTTCATGCTGCACTACAACTTCCCGCCCTTCTCGGTCGGCGAAGTCGCGTTCCTGCGCGGAGCCGGGCGCCGCGAGATTGGCCATGGCGCGCTGGCAGAGCGTGCTCTGTTCGGTGTGCTGCCATCGGAAACCGACTGGCCGTACGCCATGCGCGTGGTCTCTGACATCTTGGAGTCGAACGGCTCGTCCTCGATGGCTACGGTCTGCGGGGCCTCGCTCAGCCTGATGGATGCGGGCGTTCCGCTGAAGGCCTCGGTGGCGGGCGTTGCCATGGGACTGGTGAAGGAAGACAAGGATTACGCCATCCTGACCGACATCGCCGGCGCCGAAGATCATTACGGCGACATGGACTTCAAGGTGGCGGGCACGCGCGATGGAATTACCGCGCTGCAGATGGACATCAAGGTGATGGGCATCACGCCGCAGATCATGCGTGAGGCGCTGGAGCAGGCCCGCCACGGGCGCCTGTTCATCCTCGACAAGATGAACGAGGTGATCGCCGAGCCGCGCACCAAGATCAGCGACTTTGCGCCGCGCTTCTACACCCTGCAGATTCCCACCGACAAGATCCGCGACCTCATCGGGCCGGGTGGCAAGGTGATTCGCGGAATCATCGAGCAGACCGGCGTGAAGATCGACGTGGAAGACACCGGCAAGGTGAATGTTTCGTCCAGCGATCAAGTGGCGGCCGCCAAGGCGCTGCAGATGATTGGCGACATCACCGCAACCGCTGAGGTGGGCAAGACCTATCTCGGCAAGGTGACGCGCCTGGCCGACTTCGGAGCGTTTGTCGAGATCATCCCGGGCACGGATGGACTGCTGCACATCAGCGAAGTCGCCGAGCATCGCATCAACGATGTGCGCGACGAACTGAAGGAAGGCGACCAGGTGCTGGTGAAGGTCCTGGCTGTCGAAGGCAATCGCATCAAGCTGTCGCGCAAGGCCATTCTGAAAGAGCAGCGCGCCAAGATGGCGGCCGAGAGCGGCGAGCCTGTTCCCGAGGCTGAAGGCGCGGTGACCTTCGAAGGCGGACACGAACGGGCTGACGAGCCGAGCTCCGAGCCGAACTTCAATCGCGATGGCGAGCGTCGTGAGCACGTGGGCAGCAGGCACGACGGCGGTCGTGGCGGCCCCGGCGGCGGACGCGGAGGCCGTGGCGGCCCAGGCGGCGGACGCGGAGGCCGTGGCGGTCCCGGTGGCGGACGCGGCGGACCGCGGCGGTAGCTCGCTTCGAATTTTGGAGAGTACGGTTCGATTGGAGAGACCGGGTAGTGCGGCGCTCCAGCGCCGCTTACAGCGAATCTCAAGACTGAGCCGGCCTTAGCCGGCAAGCCTGAACAGGGAGAGCAGATGCTCTCCCTTTTTGTTACGCATCAGCGATTTCCCAATCGACCACGATCTTAGTTGTTGTGTACTCCATCCCCAGCAATTACTCTGAGAGCACAAAATTTCATGAGCCTCGACCTATTGGTGAAGCTTATTCACTCACTTCAGCAGGATGAGTGGAACAAGCGAAACGATGAAGCTTTTAAGGCACTTTTTGGCAGTCCTGAGGGGCGATACCCGAAGGCTGCTGAGAAGTCCGTTACGCTTCGTGCCCCGGAGATGAGCCAAGATTCTGGAGTTCCCTTTGCCGCCTACATTCATCCATCAAATCCCACTAAAGGCGCTTACGGGGGCTTCTCGTTTGTGATTTTCCCCGCCGCAGAGGCTCCCTGTCTTGTCGCGCTTGTTGTGGGTACACAAGGGCTCGCTCCTGACGAAGCGATCTTGGGTCGTCCCGGCCATGGCCGCAAAGCTCAAGCAATTTGCACCTGGTTGAACAAGACGTTCGGAGAGGGCGAACAAACCGCCTGGGCCAAACAAGACCCGACTCGAATAGATCTCGATGTTCCGGAAGACCTTCAACGACGTTGGTCTGCATATAAACCAGTGTTCGACCGTTATGGAAGGGTGCTCTATTCACTGTTCAAGCCGACCTCAGATATAAACGTTACCAGGCAAGCGATTACCGCCCTTTTGGATTTGTGTTTTGAAGAACGCGGTTTCGAGGTCAATGCGAACAGTCGAAATGATCGTGACGAGATTCAAGCGAAGTGGTTTGGCTGCTTGATGCCGGTGATCACTCCAAACGAAGTGGGAAAACTGCTGGACTCCAGGAGATTTGTCATCCTTCAGGGGCCGCCCGGGACCGGCAAGACGAGGATGGCGCTGGAGCTCCTTACTGAACAATACTCGGGCTCAGGGAGGTCTATTCAGTTTCATCCGAACACTACTTACGAGAACTTCATCGGCGGCTTATCTCCTGAGGAGTCGGGAACTCAACTGGGGCTTCACTTTGTACCCAAGCCAGGGTTTCTAATGGAATCCGCCGAGAATGCGAGAAATAGTTCTCCGAAGCCGTACTTGCTTCATATAGACGAAATCAATCGGGCTGATCTGGCTAAGGTTCTCGGAGAAGCAATCTACCTGTTTGAATCGAAATCGCCGCAGATACGTGAAATCGATTTGCCGTATGATTTCGGTGAACCGTTCCACACCAAATTGCAACTGCCAGAAAACCTAAGAGTTCTTGGCACGATGAACAGCGCCGACCGCAGCATTGCAATTGTTGATGTCGCGGTGCGACGGCGGTTTGCATTCATTTCTCTCTGGCCACAAATGAGCGTAGTGGCCGAGCACGGGTGCCTGCTAATGCAAGAGGCGTTTCGCAGAATAGTATCCATATTCATCGAGCACGCCGGTGAGGATGCATTTTCCCTCGTACCGGGCCACTCTTACTTTCTTGAATCTGACGAGAGCGCCGCTAAAGAGAGTCTCAGAGTTAATCTGGGCCCGCTCCTAGAGGAATATCTGGCCCAAGGTTATGTGACGGGATTCGCCGAGCAGATTCGGACTTACCTGCAATGGCTACAAAGTCTTTGATGCACGGTAAAGCTCGTGGCTACAGAAGAAATCCGTCTCCGTTGCTGCCTCCACCACTTGCACGAGACGTATGTCTTGAGTTACAAGACAACTCTATCTTCCAGAGGTCAGCAGTCGATTTCTTTGGCTTGCGCAGTACTCATCGGGATCCGAATCCCACCGCTGCGAGGCTCCTCGACCAATTTGAAACGCAAAACCGCGCTCTTTTTTCGCTGATGGATGTTCGGCTCGCTCGTCTTTATGACGGCAGCGACGTCCGTCTGACGCTGGCGGCAGGGAACGTCGTAGGCGCGATTCCGTTGTTCTCCCCGACCAGCGGAATGCTCGATTACGGCTTGGTCATTCAGCCGCGATTCCCATGGAAGGGCATCGGCCCCATGCTAGCCGAAATGGGGTGGCGAATAGCACCTACGCCATTGAAGTTGCCTCTCCTGAAACGCTCCGAGCGCAAAGTGCCGGCGTGGGTGATTTCGTGCATGGTGCTTGTCCGGTTGAAAACGTTACTAGATTCCTTAAGCAGACGCTTTGAATTAGTCAACGAGAATAGATCAGCACCAAGAGGAACCGTTCGCTGGTCAACGTACGCGACCCAGTATTTGGCGAAGGGGCAATTCCTTTCGGTTCCTTGTACCTTCCCAGACTTGCGGGATGACCGACTTCTCGTTGGTGCGATTCGCTATTCGCTGGAGAAACAGCGCAGCGCCCTCGAATCGCAACGGGAGCATGGTGGTTTTGTTCATCAGCTCATTGCGTTCTGCAACGAACTTCTTCGCAAGGTTCAGAATAATCCCTCGTTCTTGCCGTCGCCCAACATGCTGGCCTCTTGGCAGCAGAGGCCATTGCGGATTCAGTCCTTTCGTGACGGTTTGCAAGCGATTGAGTGGACGGTTGAGGATCGCGGCTTGGCGGGCGTTAGTGATTTGGAAGGGATACCTTGGCGCATGCCCATGGAACAATTCTTTGAAGCGTGGGTCGAGACTGTGTTCCGTTCGATGGCTAGGGAGATCGGGGCTGAACTTCGGGTTGGAAGGCGAAGCGAAACCGTTCACCCAATCAGTTGGGAGCCGCCTTACCTTGGATCACAGAAAGCCCTGATACCGGACATCTGGGTCAATTGGGGATCGACAACCCTGATTGTAGACGCAAAGTATAAGCGCCATTGGGACGAGCTAGAAGACAACCGTTGGGGATCAATCGAGGAAATAGTAAGGGAACAACACCGAAACGATTTGTTCCAGGTTCTTGCCTACGCAAATCTCGCGCGCACCGCTCGAGTTGTTGTGTGCCTTGCTTATCCCTGCACCGCCGACACGTGGGAGCGAATGGTGCGTCGCAACAGGGTTCTTCACAAAGCTGAGGTGAACACGGGCACTCGAAGCATTACTCTTTTGTTGACTGCGATTCCGATGGCGACCGCGGTCGATAAAATCTGTGCGCCCCTTCTCAAGGAAATACGTTCTGCAGCGGCTTAAGTGATTAAGTGATCACCCCTGACCAGTCGCTGTCCTCCGCGCTGTGCCTAAGATCAGTGTCGTAGACTTGCGAGGTCATAGACCAGGGAGCCCATGGCTTCCTCAACAAAGGTGAATTGCTCCGGGCTGACCTCCCGCAAGGCGCGTAGCTTGGATGCCGTGGTGCCGTCGCCATACGACAAGGGGTGCCGATCGTCGCTTTCACCGTCCCCACTGCAATCATGAGTGAGCCAATCTGCGAAAGACCGTGCTTCCTCTTCGCCGTCAGCAATAATCAGAAGGTAGTCACTATGCTCATGCTCTCCGTCAATAATGGTATATGTCGCTAGATAGTGTTTTGGGGAGATCTGCTGCTCTGCTTCGGCCGGCATAGCGCAATTTTAAGGCACACCCGCAGCTCAGACGCAAACAAAAAGCCCCGCCCTAGCCAAAATCAGGCTAGAACGGGGCACCCATTCAATACGAGTCAGTCAGCGACTATCCACTAACCACTAATCACTAGTCACTGCCTTTAGTACATTCCGCCCATGCCGCCGCCGTGTCCGCCGCCCATGGGAGCTTCCTTCTTGTCTTCCGGAATGTCGGCAACCAGGGCTTCGGTGGTCAGCATCAGCGACGCGATCGAGCCTGCATTCTGCAGGGCCGTGCGCGCCACCTTGGTCGGGTCGAGAACGCCGGCCTTCACCAGGTCCTCGAACTGATTGGTCTGCGCATTGTAGCCGAAGTTGTTTTCCTTCGACTCGCGGATGCGGCCCAGAACGATGGCGCCTTCTTCGCCGGCGTTGCCGACGATCTGGCGGAGAGGCTCTTCGAGAGCGCGGCGCACAATGTTGCCGCCGATCTTCTCGTCACCTTCCAACTTCAGCGCGTCGATGGCCGGGATGCAGCGCACCAGGGCCACACCGCCGCCGGGGACAATACCTTCCTCGACCGCAGCGCGGGTAGCGTGCATGGCATCTTCCACGCGGGCTTTCTTTTCCTTCATCTCGGTTTCGGTTGCAGCGCCGACCTTGATGACCGCAACGCCGCCGACCAACTTCGCCAACCGCTCCTGCAACTTCTCGCGGTCGTAGTCGCTGGTGGTCTTCTCGACCTGGCTGCGAATTTCCTTCACGCGGCCTTCGATCTCGCTGTGCTTGCCCTTGCCCTCGACAATGGTCGTGTTGTCCTTGTCGATGGTGATCTTCTTGGCCTGGCCGAGGTCGGCCATCTGCACGTTCTCCAGCTTGATGCCAAGATCTTCGGTGATGGCCTTGCCGCCGGTCAGGATTGCGATGTCCTGCAACATGGCCTTGCGACGATCGCCGAAGCCCGGGGCTTTGACGGCCGCAACCTGCAGCGTGCCGCGCAGCTTGTTGACCACCAGGGTCGCCAGCGCTTCGCCTTCCACGTCCTCAGCGATGATCACCAGCGGACGGCCGCTCTTGGCGATCTGCTCAAGCAACGGGAGCAGGTCCTTCATCGACGAGACCTTCTTTTCGTGGATGAGGATGTAGGCGTTCTCCAGAACCACTTCCATGCGCTCCGGATCGGTAACGAAGTAGGGGGACAGGTAGCCGCGGTCGAACTGCATGCCTTCGACGACTTCCAACTGGGTCTCCATCGTCTTGGCTTCTTCCACGGTGATGACGCCGTCTTTGCCGACCTTCTTCATGGCCTCGGCAATAATGCGGCCGATGGTCTCATCGTTGTTGGCGGAAATGGTGCCGACCTGCGCGATCATCTCGCCCGATACCTTCTGCGAGAACTTGTCGAGCGCGCCGGGAATGCGGTTGCCATCGTGGTCGAGCGAGCCGCACACGGCAGTGACAGCCTTGTCGATGCCGCGCTTCAGGGCCATCGGGTTCGCGCCGGCAGCCACCGTCTTCACGCCCTCGCGGAAGATGGTCTGCGCCAGAACGGTCGCGGTGGTGGTGCCGTCACCGGCAACGTCGGAGGTCTTGGATGCGACCTCGCGCACCATCTGCGCGCCCATGTTCTCGAGCGGGTCCTTCAGCTCGATTTCCTTGGCTACGGTAACGCCGTCCTTGGTAATCAGCGGCGAACCAAATTTCTTCTCGATCACCACATTGCGGCCCTTGGGGCCGAGTGTGACTTTCACGGCATCGGCCAGAACATTCACGCCGCGAAGGATCGACTGGCGGGAATCTTCTCCATGCACAATCTGTTTTGCCATTTGTTTCAATCTCCTTGTTCCAAAATTGCTGTCAGCTATCAGCCGTCAGCTATCAGCTAAAACTTGCGGTGCCCCATCCTTTTCGCCGCTTTTGCGAAAGGGTGGCAGATAGAGGAGCTACTTCTTCGCAGCGGCGTGCTCTTTCGGCTTGCTGGCGCCTTCCAGAATGCCGAGCACTTCTTCCTCGCGCATGATCAGGAAAGTATCGCCGTCGATCGTGATTTCCGTGCCGGCATACTTGCCGAACAGAATGCGATCGCCTGCCTTTACGTCGAGCGGGAAGGTTTTGCCCTCGTCATTGGTCTTGCCCCGGCCTGCCGCGATTACTTCGCCCTCTTGCGGCTTGTCTTTGGCGCTGTCGGGAATAATGATTCCGCCACGGGTGGTCTCGGCCTCTTCAACACGGCGGATCACGATGCGGTCATGCAGGGGAGTCAGCTTTGTAGCCATTCTTCGAACTCCTTTCGAGCTTCTGGTCAGTTGGATTGCGTTGCACGTTGGCTGACTATGGCCCGCCGCGGCGGGTTGCTGTCAGCATTTTCATGAACTCTTTGGGGGTCACCCCGGAACGCTGGAGGGCGCCATAATTGGCCGCGTGCGGCCTGTTAGCACTCAGTACCAACGAGTGCCAAGTGTAACCCGGATCATTCCAGGAAGTCAAGGGAGGCATGAGCCTATTTCACTCATATTTCAGTCGGCGGCGGCAGATTGCTGTTATCAGGTTGTAAATAAATGATGTTATAGATGGCTAGCGAAGCCTAGGCACAGCTTATCTATGGCTACAGGAGTCTACAGAACTGGAGAGGCGAGGGCGCAATACCAGTGTCGCGCGGCAAGAGAGGAAATCTCGTGGACAGAAAAGAGCATCTACGCCAGAAGCCTTCGCACTTGTCGATTGTTAATTCTTCTTTGCCAATACACCGGTTGCAGTTTTTCGATTCCCATAACCGCGACCGAAGCAGCATAATCGGAATCAAGTGTGTGTGATGGTGTCAGCACCACATGCCGATCGATTCTCTTCCGCGCGCCGATTGAGCTCTGTGCTCGCGCTGCTGGCGGCTGCGCTTCTGTTGCCAACCTTCGGTGGCGCCCAGACTTCGACACCCGATCCCGCGAAAGAGTCGCCGGCAACAGAAGTTCAGGGAACCACCGGTTCCGCAGCAGAGGCGACACCAGTCGCTCCAGGGCAGCCGGACGCGGCAGCCTCACAGATTCCCACGGCAAGCCAGATCGAGGCCGCGGGGCGGCGAAACGATGCCGACGAGGCTGATGCGAAACCGAGCGGGCCGGCACCGAAACCGGTTATTGCACCGGCTGCGCCAGCGGCTTCCCAAACACATCCCGGCGCCCTGCCCTCCAAGTATGACGTGTCGCAGATCGGGCAACGCAACGTGGGAAACGGTCTCGACTTCTATTCCCTCGATCGCGAGGTGGCGCTGGGGCATCAGTTATCGGTTGAGGTGGAGCAGCAAGCGCGGCTGGTCACCGACCCAGTCATCACGGAATACATCAATCGCATCGGCCAGAATCTGGTGCGCAACTCCGACGCCCGCGTGCCTTTCATCATTAAGGTCCTCGACAATGACGAGGTCAATGCCTTCGCGCTTCCCGGCGGTTTTTTCTACGTGGACAGCGGATTAATTCTGGCGGCGGACAATGAGGCCGAGTTGGCGGGAGTGATGGCGCATGAGATTGCCCACGTCGCCGCCCGGCACGCTACCAAGAACATGACACGGGCGCAGATCTGGAACATGGCCTCGGTGCCCCTGATCTTCATTGGCGGGCCGGTGGCGTATGCCATCAGCGAGGTGGCTGGATTGGCGATTCCGCTGGGCTTCCTGAAGTTTTCGCGCGATGCCGAGCGTGAAGCCGACCTGTTGGGATTGGAATACGATTACGCAACCGGTTACGATCCACAGGCATTTGTCGAGTTCTTTGAAAAACTGAATGTCGAAGGGAAAAAGAAGCAGAGCTTTGTGGCCAAGGCTTTCGCTACTCATCCCATGAATGCGGACCGCATCAAGGCCGCACAAGACGAAATCCGCATGTATCTACCCGATCGCGAGGAGTACGTCGTGAACACCAGCGAGTTCGACGAGATTAAGGAACGCCTGGCCTCGCTCGAGAATAGCCGCCATCTGGGCGGAGGCAAGAGGGACCCGTCGCGTCCAGTGTTGCTGCGGCGCTCTGCGTCCAATGGTTCCACCAATACCGCCGGCACCAAAGATGTTGGCACCGCGACCGACCAGAAGGATGACGGACGTCCCACGCTAAAGCGGAATCCCCCCAGCTCAGATTGAAGGCGCCCGGTAAGCGATCAGGGTTTCGGGATAAAACGTGACTCGGCTGCGCACAACTTTCCCACCAGGAAACAGTGTGCGCAACTGTTTCGCGGTCAGCAGATGCAAGTGTTCATAAGGTGTTTTGCCCATCCGCTTCACCAGGCTGCGCTGCGTGGTTTGTGGCAGCAGTTGCACGAAGGGCAAATGGTAATGCGGATCGAACGGGTACCAGAAGTTGGGTGTGGTGATGAACCACCCGTTTCCCACGCGCTGAACCTCCGCTGCGAAACGCCTTACCATCTCGTAGTCTGGAAGGTGCTCGAGGACGGCATTGGAATAAACAATATCGAAGGACTTATCAGCGAAGGGTAGCGCACATCCATCGAAAACCACCGCCTGCACGCCGGGGAAGCTGTCGCGGTAATCCTGTACGTCGCCGAAGGAAATACCACCGCCGATGATCTGCGAGAGGTGCTCGTAAAAGGACTCAAGCTGTTCGGGCAATCCAATGCTGGTGCCGGATGCCCCGACGTTTAGAATGCGCATTTTGGGAGTCGGACGCAGCAAGTTCAGAAACAGGCGATGCTTTTGCTCCCGCGATTTGCGATGTAAATGGAGGAGCAGGCGGTTCATGGATAGTGGAATTCTATCGTACGTGCATGGCAGCTGGTCCGCCGGCTTCGCCAGGTCAACACGGTTGACTGCATTGCGGCGAGCAGTGCTGTTGCCTAGAATATAGAGGTCATGAAGATGCACCGTTGGCTAATGGCAATCCTTGGCTTGCTTTTCGTCTCTGCTCTGCTGGTGGCGGGTGACAAGAAGAACAATTCCGGGCAAGTATCGTCGCTCAAACTTGCAGTCGTCAAAGATGACAACAACAAACCGGTGCGCAATGCGGCCGTTATCCTGCATCCGGTGGGCGGCGACGGCAAGCAATCGCGCGGCGGCATTGAGCTTAAGACCGACTCGGAAGGCAGGACCGGGAGCGATGGCATCCCTTATGGCAAGATGCGCGTGCAGGTCATCGCCGCGGGCTTTCAGACCTTCGGACAGGATTACACCATCAGCCAGCCCGAGCAGGAAGTGGTCATCCGGTTGAAGCGGCCACAGGGGCAGTATTCAATTTACGAGGACCACCCCGACAGCAGCCCTGAAAGCAAGCCGAAGGACAAGCAGTAGCGGGGGGATCGCTGTTCGCTCTTCGCCTTTCGCTATTCGCCTTTCGCTTAATGCTCAGTCGAAACGGCTGTTACCAGCAGACAAAGACCAAAAACAAGAACGAAAAACTGAAGGATCAAAACCGAAGAGCGGGAACAAGAGCGAAAGGCGAAGAACGAAGAAGCGAAAGGCGAAGAACGAAGAACGAAGAGCGAACGGCGAACAGCGAAAGGCGAACAAAATGATCGAGGCGACAGCGCTTTGGGCCAACGATGACCGCTTTGTCGGACAGGCAAGCAGCGGTCACGCGTTGGTGGTGGATACCGGCGCCGAGAAGTCGGCAAATAGTCCAGTGGAACTGGTCCTGATTGCCTTGTGCGCCTGCACCGCCAGTGACGTGGTGGGCATACTCCGCAAGAAACGCGAGCCCTTTACCAGCCTGGAAGTGCGCGCCACTGGCGAGCGCGCCGAAACTTTTCCCAAGGTATTTACCAGCATTCGTCTCACCTACCGCGTGGGCGGCAATGTCACGCCCAAAGCAATGGAAGATGCTGTGCACTTATCGAAAGAAAAGTATTGCTCTGTGTCGGCGATGCTGGAGAAGTCGGCGAAGATCGAGGTCGAGATTGAGTATACCTAGCGCCTGTCTATGAGAATCGTCTACCGAATTACAGAACAGGACTACATGCAGGCGCGAGATCTCTTCGTCGCGAATCAACCTTGGTACCGCCGGAGGTCCCGTCGGTTAATGCCATGGGTGGGCGGATTATTCATAGCACTGCAGGTGGTCTATCTAGTTGTCGTTCCCGATCCAAATTTTGCAATTCCTGCGTTCGGTTTCTTGATCGGCATTTATCTCTTGTACTGCAGCGTTGCCATTCGCCGATATTTCAGACGTTCTATCGAAACGATAAGCGGTTCCAAAACGATTTCACGGCGGAGATTGCAGAGGGTGGCATTCACATGGTGACGCCGAACGCAGAAACCCAAATGAAGTGGAGCGGCTTCATCCGAATCCTCGAATCCGACGCGTTTTTTTGCTGTTTCATGCCGAGTTGATTTTCAATATTTTTCCGAAAAGGGCCTTCGATCCGAGCGAGATACAACAGTTTCGCGAGCTGGCGCAACGGAACATTCCCCTTCGGACGTAGATCCATTGCCTGCAAGCATCCAGGTCTCGATCGGATCGCTCTGAACTTAGATTGAACGTGCAGAGCGAAGGGCGAAGGGCGAAGAGCGAAGAGCGAAAAGCGAAAAGCGAAAAGCGAAGAGCGGCTACCAGCGGTATAATCCTAAGTTTGCCTATGACTACCACTCAAACACAACTGCGTCTGGCCAACCGGATGTCACGGCTGGGAACCGAAACTGCCTTCGAAGTTCTTGTGCGTGCCCGTGCCCTGGAACGTCAAGGACGGAACATCATCCACCTCGAGATCGGCGAGCCTGACATGGATACGCCTGCCAACGTCGTCGAGGCGGGCGTGGACGCTCTGCGTAAGGGCTTTACCCACTACGGCCCCGCGGCCGGATTGCCGGAGTTGCGCGAGGCCATTGCTACTGAGGTCTCCAGTTCGCGAGGTATCAAGGTCAGCCCCGATGAGGTCGTCATCGTTCCCGGCGGCAAGCCGATTATTTTTTTCACCATGCTGGCGCTGGTGGACGAGGGCGACGAGGTCATCTATCCCAATCCCGGCTTTCCCATTTACGAGTCGATGATCAACTTCCTAAGCGCGAAAGCGGTCCCCATTCCGCTGCGCGAGGAGCGCGATTTCCGCCTCGACGTCAACGAACTGGCCAGTCTCATCAGCGATCGCACCAAACTTATCATCCTGAATTCGCCGCAGAATCCCACCGGCGGCATCATCACCAAGAGCGATGTGGAAGACATTGCCGCTGCCATCGGTGACCGCGACATCATGGTGCTGAGTGACGAAATCTACAGCCGCCTGCTCTTCGAAGGTGAGCCCTACAGCATCGCCTCGGTCGATGGCTTCAAAGATCGCACCATCATTTTGACCGGGTTCTCCAAGACCTATTCCATGACCGGCTGGCGCCTGGGTTATGGCGTCATGCGGCCTGACCTTGCGGTACAGTTCGCGCGGCTGGCGACGAATTCCACCTCCTGCACTGCAACGTTTACGCAGATGGCGGGTATTGAGGCGGTGCGCGGCAACCAGAGCGAGCCGGAAAAAATGCGCCAGGAGTTTCAGCGCCGCCGGGACGTGTTCGTGAGCGGCCTTAACCAGATCAAGGGATTCTCTTGCCGATTGCCCAAGGGCGCGTTCTACACTTTCCCGAACATTAAGGAAACCGGTTGGCCATCCAAGAAACTGGCGGATGCGCTGCTCGACGATGTGGGAGTTGCTGGGTTGTCGGGAACGGCGTTCGGCTCATACGGCGAAGGCTATATGCGGTTCAGTACTGCGAATTCCATCGAAAATCTTCAGCAGGCGCTGGATCGCATCGAGCAGTGGACTAAGAAGAACCTGTAGTTGGTAGAGCGGGCGTTTGGGCCTGCGGGCTAGCCAACAAGATTGTCGTCACGAGCGGACTTAGTTCGCGAGGGGACGCGCTTTGTATCAGGGCACGACTCGGCGCTGAGTCAGTCAAGAAGCTTACCGGAACGCTTCCTTGTTCACCACGTACGGCGGGCGACACCGCCGAGGACCCGGCTCAAAACATACTTATGATGCCACCGTTGGCGGGTTCAGCGGTTCTGTTTTTCTACCTGCCACCGAAACCAGCATTGTTTTGAGAATCACGTACAGCACCGGGATGAAGAACAGGTTGAGAACGGTGGAGAGCAACATGCCGCCGACAATCGCGGTTCCCACCGAGTGCCTGCCCAGTTTGCCCGCGCCCGTGGCGAAGTACAACGGCAGCACACCCAGTATGAAAGCGAAGGAGGTCATCAGGATGGGACGCAGCCGCAGCTCGGCGGCCTCGATGGCGGCGTCGATGATGGAGCGTCCTTGTTCGATCAGTTGCTCGGCGAATTCCACGATCAGAATGGAGTTCTTCGCCGAAAGGCCGATCAGCATCACCAGTCCGATTTGCACGTAAACGTCATCAACCAAACCACGCCACGAGACGAGTGACAGCGCACCCAGCACCGCCATCGGTACAGCCAGCAGGATGATGAAGGGAAGCGCGAAGCTTTCGTACTGTGCCGAGAGCGTGAGATAGACCACGACAATACCGAGGCCGAAGATGAGGATGGCTTTGCCGGCGGCCTCGATTTCTTCCAGCGCCAGACCGGACCAGTCCAACGACATGCCCTGCAGCATGTTCTGGTGGGCCAGATCGGCCATTGCCTTCAGGCCTTCTCCTGAACTGTATCCGGGAGCGGCCGCCCCATCGATTTCGGCGGAGCGGAACAGGTTGAAGTGGTTGATCACCTGCGGGCCCGCGGTGTCTTTCAGCGAAACGATGTTCCCCAGCGGCACCAGGCCGTTGGTATCGGAACGAACGTAATACTGCCGCAGGTCCGCGGCCGTCATGCGGTAGGGCTGATCAGCCTGCACGTACACGCGGTAAGAGCGATTGTTGAAATCGAAATCGTTGACGTACTGCGATCCCATGTAAACGCCAAGTGCCTGCGTGACCTGACTGAGCGGCACAGCCATGGCCTTGGCTTTCTCGCGATCGATCTGCACAAGTTGCTGCGGGTCGTTGGCGGTGAAGCTGGTGAAGAGCCCAACCAGGTCCTTCCGCTGGTGACTGCCGGCAACGATTTTATGCGCCACTTCATCAAGGTCCTGCAAGGTATTGCGGCCGAGGTCCTGCAGTTGGAACTGGAAGCCACCGAAGCTGCCGATGCCCTGAATGGCCGGCGGCTCGAAGGCGGCCACAACAGCTCCAGGTATGCCGAACAGCTTGGGCCCGACCCGAGCCACGATGTCGCTGGCCGCGTGCCCTTTGCCTTTGCGGTCGTCGATGGGCTTCAGCGGAGCGAACACGAGCCCGTAGTTTGACGAACTGCCACCTGTGAGCGAGAAGCCAGGGACTGCGAAGGTACCAAATACATCGGGATCGGCGAGCAGCACTTTCTCCGCCTCGCGGCAGACGTTCGTCGTATAGGAAAGTGACGCGCCTGGTGGCGCCTGCACCACCACGATAAAGTAGTTCTGATCTTCCTGCGGCACAAAGCCGGTGGGAACGTGGATGTACATGTAGGCAGTGGCTGCCAGTCCGGCAAAGAACAGCACAACCATCACGTAGCGGAACCTCAACGTTGTGGTGATGGCCTTCGCATAGCCGGAAGCCAGACCGCGGATTGCGCCATCGACTCCGTGCGCAAATTTGCCATACGCGCTTTTGAGCCAGCCGATATGCGTCCAGTCAAACACTGAATACTTGAATTCTTCGCCGCGCAACAGTATGGCCGCCAACGCTGGCGACAGGGTCAACGCATTGAACAGCGAGATGGCGATGGAGAACGCGATGGTCAGCGAGAATTGTTTATAGAGAATGCCGGTGGTGCCCGGAAAAAAGGACACCGGAACGAATACTGAGATCAGCACGAGCGATGTCGCCACCACCGCGCCTGACACCTCCTTCATGGCCGCCGAGGTTGCCGCGCGCGGATTGGTCTTGTCGGTGTCGATGTGTCGCTGGGCATTTTCGATGACCACGATGGCGTCATCGACCACGAGTCCCGTAGCCAGGGTGATGCCAAACAGCGTCAGCGAATTGATGGAGAAACCGAATATTTTGACGAAGGCGAACGTTCCCACCAGCGAAACCGGGATGGTCACCGCCGGAATGATGGTCGCGCGCCAGTCCAGCAGGAAGAGGAAGATCACCGCGATGACGATCAGGATCGCTTCTTCCAGGGTCCTCACCACTTCTCTCACCGAATCGCCAACCACGGTCGTGGTGTCGAAGGCGATCACGTACTTGATTCCGGGCGGGAACGACTTCGCCAGCTCCGCCAGCACCGCTTTCGCCTTTTTGTCCACGTCCAGTGCATTGGCATTTGAGAGCTGCTGAACACCGATACCAATGGCTTCGTGACCGCTGTACATCAGGTTCGAGTCATAATTCTCGGACCCGATCTCGGCCCGCCCAACATCTTTCAGCTGAACGATTCCGTTGCGGGTGTTCTTCAGGATGATCTTCTCGAATTCTTTGGGATCCGATAGGCGCCCTATGACCCGCAGGGTCACCTGGAAGTCCTGCTTGGGATTGGAAGGTGGGCGCCCCAACTGTCCGGCGGGGATCTCGACGTTTTGCTCCTGCAAGGCAGAGACCACGTCGGCGGCCGTCAGCTGGCGGGCGGCCAGTTTGGTGGGGTCAAGCCAGATGCGCATGGCGTACTTGCGCTCACCAAAGATGACGACGTTGCCGACGCCCTGCACCCGCTTCAACGCATCCTTCACGTACACGTCGAGGTAGTTCGAGATGTACTGGTTGGAGAGGCTGTTGTCGGGCGAATAGAAGCCCGCGGCAAACACGAAATTTGGGTTCGCTTTGGTGATGGTGACGCCGGTGTTCTTGATTTCCTGTGGAAGCCGGCCGAGTGCGGTGGCCACGCGGTTCTGTACGTCAACCGCAGCGATATTCAGGTCGTAGCCCGTGCGGAAGGTCACGTTGATGCTGCTGGTGCCGTCGTTGGAGCTGGTCGAGGTCATATAGTGCATGCCCTCGACGCCGTTGATCTGCTGCTCCAGCGGAATCGTGACCGCCGACTCCACCACCGCTGCATTGGCGCCGACGTAATTGCTGCTGACGTTCACTTGCGGCGGGGCCAGGTTTGGATACAGCGAAATTGGCAGTGTAGGAATGCATACGGCTCCCGCAAGAATGATCAGGAGGGCGCAGACCGTTGCAAAAATAGGCCTTTCAATAAAAAAGTCAACCAAACGAGAACGTCCTCTCCTGTACCGCCCACCAGAGGCAATCTGCCTGTCCGGAGGTGTTGGCTAGCTTATTGGCTGAACGGGTGTCCCGTCGATCAGGAACTGCGTACCGGAGACAATGACCTGGTCTCCAGGGGTCAGGCCGCCGGTGACAGCATAATCATTGCCGATGGTATCGCCGAGAGTTACTGCGCGCTGCTTGGCGACGTGTCCGTTACCCTGCTGCGTGGCCACGTAAACAAATGGCTGCCCGCCAATACGTGTCACCGCCAGTACGGGAACGGTTGGGGCGGGGGCCGTGCTCCAAATCACCCGCGCCTTCACGAGTTGTTCATTGCGGAACCTGTCGAGCGAAGTGTGGACGGGCGCTTTCACCAGAATGCCCTGAAGAGCGTTATCCACCTGCGGTGAGATGAAATAAATCTTTGAGCTTTCGATCAGGTCCCCAGTGCTGGTGACGATTTGCACGGGAAGGTCCATGCGGATGTTTGCAGCCCGCTCCGTCGGAATGTAGACGTACGCTTCCAGTTCTTTGTTCTCGTCAACTGTGGTCAACAAGGTCTGCGACGAAACGTAGTCTCCCAGGTGCACCGGGATGTCGCCTACGATGCCATCGAACGGGGCCTGCAGGTTGTAGTAGTCAAGCTCGCGCTGTTGCGTGACCTTGGCCGCCGTGGCCGCTTCCCAGTCGGCCTTCGAGTTGTCGAACGCCTGCACTGCCTGGTCATAGCTTTGTTTGCTGGTGACCCCGGACTCGTAGAGCACGCGCTGCCGCTCCAAATCAATCCGGTTGTAGTCGTAGATGGCTTTTTTCTGCGCCTCCGTGCTGCGCTGCTGATCCACGGTCGCCTGTTGCTTTAACGGATCAATGGTCATCAACACCTGACCCGGGCGCACGTGATCGCCCGACTTCACCAGGATGCGGGTAAGTGTGCCGCTGACCTGGGGCTGAATACTGGCGGAACGCCGCGACTTGACGGTGGCCACGTATTCGTCCGCCCGCGCTACCGGTGAAAGGCTGATGGTCTGCGTCTTTACCGGCACGGGGCCCTGCGCTGGTTGTTTCGCCTCCGTGCGGTTGCACCCCAAGTTTGCCAGTATCGCGAACAGCACCAGCCCCGATTGCGCCATGATTGCAAGGTTCTTAAAGGTCTTTCCCGGGCGAGTAGGCATGAAGAAAATGATGCTCGCAACCGGGCGAAAGGTTCACGAGTTTCTTGACCGTTCGGTTTGAAGGGATTTGAGCAGAAGGGAATCGAATCTTCGCGCCGATGCATCCAGAGCCTGCATGAGGTCTCCCTGCGACGAGGGGATAGCCGGTTCGGGAAGCGCGGCCACTCCTTGCCGGGATGAATCACGGCCATGGATACTGGCGGCCACCATTCTGGCTTCCAGTATGGCGTTCATTGACGGCACGGTGGTCAATGTCGCTCTTCCCGCGTTGCAAGCCAACTTTCACGCCACCGTTGTGGCTGTGCAATGGGTGGTCGAGTCCTACGGCCTGTCTCTCTCTGCGCTTATCCTGGTTGGAGGCGCGCTGGGCGACTCCCTTGGCCGGCGCTTAGTCTTCCTGAGCGGAGTGGCAGTGTTTGCCGCCGCCTCTGTGGCCTGTGGCCTTTCCTCGAATATCGAGTACCTGATTATTGCCCGTTTCATCCAGGGCATCGGCGCTGCGTTTCTGGTTCCCAGCAGCCTGGCGATCATCAGCGCCACCTTTGATGAGTCGTCCCGCGGTCGAGCCATCGGGACGTGGTCGGGCTTCACCGCCATCACCACAGCGCTGGGCCCGGTTCTCGGGGGATGGCTGATAGAACATGCCTCCTGGCGCTGGGTATTTTTCATCAATGTTCCGCTGGCGATTGCAGTGATCGCAATTTCGCTCAGGCACATTCCCGAGAGCCGCAGGGCCGTGGTCGAACATCTGGACTGGCTTGGGGCGGTCCTCGCAACCATTTGTATAGGCGGCCTGGTATACGGATTTATCGAGTCCGAGGTTTTGGGTTGGCGCGACCCTTGGGTTGTTGGGAGCATGCTCTGCTCCGTCATCTGTCTGGTTCTTTTTGTATTCGTCGAGGCCCGCTCTCCCTCGCCTATGGTTCCGCTGGTTCTATTTAAGTCACCCAGCTTCAGTGGTGCGAATGTGCTGACGCTGTCGCTCTATGCCGCCCTTGGGATTTTCTTTTTCCTGTTTCCCATGGACCTGATTCAGGTGCAAGGGTACTCATCGACTGCCACGGGCGCTGCCGCTCTGCCGGCGATATTGCTCCTGTTCTCGCTCTCCCGCTGGTCCGGCGGTCTGGTAACACGCTATGGTCAGAGGACTCCGCTGATCATCGGCCCGATCATCGCGGCAGTCGGGCTTCGTCCTTTTCGCGGTACCGTCGGTCGGAGGCAGTTACTGGACGACTTTCTTTCCGGCGTTCGTCGTACTGGGTCTGGGCATGGCCGTCAGCGTCGCGCCTTTGACGGCGGTGGTCATGAGTTCAGTTGAACAAGATCACGTTGGCACGGCGTCTGGCATCAACAATGCCGTCGCTCGGGTTGCCGGCGTTCTAGCGATCGCAATTTTTGGAGTTGTGATGGTAAAGGCATTCAGCCATCAGTTGCGGCAATCGCTCGCGGGAATCCAGCTCGCCCCCGGTATTCTTCAGTCGATCCAGTCAAATGCAGTCAAACTCGCCGGTATGAACGTGCCTTCCGGACTGGATGCAAACACCCAGGCGATAATGCGGCAGGCGATTGCGCAGGCCTTTGTCTTTGGATTTCGCCTGATCATGTTGATTTGCGCCGGTCTTGCGCTGATGAGCGCCGGCGTTGCTTTGCGCATGATTCCTTCCACGCGCATCGCGGAAAAATGAGAGTTCGGCAGCTCTGCTGCGCTCCATCCCAGGAAAGTTCGCGACTCGGTAAGTTGAGCACAGCGGACGATTGGTTCTGCCTTGAGAGCGGGCTTACTGCTTGGTCAGATTCTCTTCGACCTGAATTTTTTTTCCGGCGGTGACCTCGACGGTCTTCTGCAGCGTCGCGTAGCCCTCCAACTCCACCGTGATCTCGTAGATCCCGGGGTTCAAGGCGAATTCCACCGGTGTCGGTTTTGAAATCACCTGTGTTCCCACCGTGACCTTGGCGCCTCGTGGGTTGGTTTCTACGCGGATGCGGCCCATGTTCTCCGCGGGGCCGCCAAAGATCTTTTTAAAGCCGCCGATGGGCTTGATCTCTTTGGTCTCGCCCAGTTTGGCCATCGTCAGGGAAACCGTCACGGTCTCGCCGCCAGTATTCACATTCGCACTGCCAATCGAGTCCACGTATCCAGGTTGCTTTAGTACCAGGCTGTGTGCGCCTCGAGCAGCTGTAACTTGTGCGGGCGTCTTTTGACCGGTGTCTTTTCCGTCGAGAATAATGCTGGCGCCTGCCGGCTGGCTTTGAACTGAAAGCGTGCCTTGCACAGGCGCGGTCGGTGCAGACAATGCTGGAGCCGACATGGGCGGCGCTGAAGACACTGCCGCACTCTTGGCCGGAGGATTTTTCGGTTGCTTCTGGGCACTCTTTTCGGGCGACGGCGCTGCCTGTGCCTGTTGTGAGCCTGGTGCGGCCGTATTCTCTGGAGGCGCAGCTTCTTGCGGTAACTGTTTCTGCACTTCCGCCAGCATCTCGGCAGCCGCTGCGAAGTTGGCGTCCTTCTGCACAGCCTGATTGAGAAGGTCGCGGGCCTGCGTGGTTGCTTCCGGGGTGTGCCGGTCGAAGTCGTAGCGCGCTTGCAGATACAGCAAGTAGGCCTCGGGATTTGTCGTCTTCACCGTCTCCAGAGCTTTACGCTCTTCCCATCCCAACTTGATGCCGGCGCGTTCGGCGAGGTCAGCAGCGATCTGCCCTTCCAACGCTTGCAACTCCGAGGTGTTGGCAGTGTATTGATGGTTCCACAGCGATTGGTTCGTGGCGGCATCCATCAGCTCGATGTTCACCACCACCGCGTCGCCACTGCGCACCACGCTGCCGGTGAGGACACTGTGGGTCCCAGGCTGGGCAGCGCTGCCTTTCGCGGCTGGCGCCTGCGTCACCGGCTCAATGTGTAAATTTGGTAGCTGCGCCAGTTTCGCAGTGATCTCCTTGGTGACGCCATCGCTCAAATACGCGTTTTGGGCATCGCCAACGTTGGCCAGCGTAGCGACTTCCATGGTCGCGATCGCGCCAGAAGTTGCGTGGCCCCGCTTTATCTTCATCCAGTACAGGCCACCGGCCACCACAACGAGCAAAAGTCCGGCCGCAATCACCGCCCACATGTTCTGGGTATCTTTCTTCTTCGGTGGTTTAGCAGTGATGGCTGGTATCCGTGAGGAATCGGTGTCGCGTTTCAGCCGCCTCAAGTCCGCGGCCATTCCGGCAGCCGTTTGGTAACGGAGGTCGCGGTCTTTTTCCAGCGCCTTGTCAATGATCTCTTCCAGCTGCGTGTGTAGGCCAGGATTGTGGTGTACTGGCGATATCGGCGGATGCTCGAGGATCTTGGAAAACACCACGGCGGATGTATTCCCCTCAAATGGCATCTTGCGAGTCGCCATCTGGTACAGCACCGCGCCGAAGGAAAAAATGTCTGTCCGTGCGTCGATTATTTCCCCCCGTGCCTGCTCCGGAGACATATAGGCGATGGTTCCCATGGTTGTCCCGGCACGGGTGAGCGAAAAATCCGAAGTATCTCCATTCATCAGCGGCCCGTTGACGCTGGTTGACGTTGACTTCAAGGCCTCAAGCTTGGCCAGGCCAAAATCCAGGACTTTGATCTGGTTGCGATTGGTCACAAAAATATTTGCCGGCTTTATGTCGCGGTGGACAATGCCTTTGCTATGCGCCGCTTCCAGCGCATCGCAGATTTGCAGCGCCACGTCGACGATCTGCTCATTGGTCATCGGCTTTTCTACCAGAAACTGGTCTAGAGTTTTGCCCTCCAGCAGCTCCATGGCGATGAAGAACTGCCCGCGATTCTCTTCAATGGCGTAGATGGTGCAGATATTGGGATGGTTCAAAGATGAAGCCGCGCGCGCTTCGCGCTGCAGGCGGGCCAGCATGCCGGCGTCTTTCGCCATGTCCTCAGGCAGGAACTTGAGCGCGACCTTGCGTCCCAGGGTGATGTCTTCGGCTTCGTAGACAACCCCCATGCCGCCGCTGCCCAGTTTGCTGATGATGCGATAGTGCGAGATAGTTTCGCCGAACACTAGCCGCATCTTATTGAGTCGCGAACCAACAGTCAATCGACCGCGTGTTCAGTGCAGGATGGTTGCTCACTGCGGTGGTCCGCAAATACGTTCGCAGCGCTACAGTTGTCTAAAGATGCGGCCATTTCAAGTTGCGGCTCTCAGTAACTGAATAGAGTGATTGGGACGGAATGGCGGACAACTATTTGGGGTGAGCGAGCGCTTCTGCCTTGCGAATGGCAGCCTCATGCAAATCGTAAGCTACGAGTGCCTTGCGCGCTCCTTCGCGGGCGCCGCTGGTACTCATTCGCTTTTCTGCTTCAGCGAAAATATCTTCCGCATTCTCATGGGCGTTGTACGCGTCGTCATCCGCTTCCTTCACCCGCTTGACGGCGGCCATGAGCTGGGAATCGATCTTCGGCGCTGATGGTTTTTTCGCCGGCTTGGCTTTTTGCCGGGCTGGTTTGACGTCGCCACTTTCCGAGACCAGCTGATTGTAGGCAATCTTCAGGTCATCACTCCAGGTGTCCTTGACCTTCATCCTCGAAATCATCCAGCGCTGCCCTGGCCTTGTCGGCGATCTCGCGTACTCGCTTCTTTTCCAGCAGCCATCTCCAGACGCCCCACTCCGTTCCTTCGGTCATGATGGCTCTGGCTTCTTCGACAGCAGGAAGTTTCCGCATATCAGACCTCGCAGGAAGAGAACAGTTACTGCAACTGCACGTGGATCTCCTGGTTGCCGCGCAAGGAGAACTTGGCGGTGGAAAACGCTGGCGTTTTGATGTGAGTGTGGGGATTGTTCGACATTCCCCATTGCTCCTTGGGCACTCCTGCCCAGTTCTTGTCGAGCTTGTGGTTTTTGTTCACATCATGGATAAGAGCGACCGCGTAGTCGCCTGCCGGAAGATTGGGAATCTCCACCGCCACGGTGCCCGGGTGTGCCGGCACAACCACATCGCGTAAGGCCACGGAACGATCGTCCGGCCATCCCTTATCGGAGTTGAAGACCAGCACTCCGATATTTCCACCCTCGCTATTTGTGCCCTCGACCTGGATTGTGAGCGTGAAAGTCGAAGCCGAATCGTTTTGCTGCGCGATTCCTACGACCGTGACAGCCAGCAGAATTGCCAGACAACAACAAAAGACCCGCATGATTCCTCCAGAGCAAGACCAAAAATTAAGTGGGGCAGCTTTGTCGGTCCATCTTCTCTTCGCTATCGACGCGAAGATCGATCGGACTGAGTCGGCAGGGTCACTCTACGACTAACGTCCGTCGTCCGCGCAACCTTGTCGGCTACGCGGAGCAACGGGTTGTTCTATGTTCAGACTGGTGGCCGGCTGAGGTTCCGAAGCGCGGCGAGCTGCTCGTCGGAGCAAATGTGGGCAGCCGTCCACCGTCCTTGTGCTACTTGCCCAGAATGTTCTTTCCGAAGGAAAACTTGGTTCCCACCACAACCCTCACACTGCCACGGCCGCCATTCAACAAATTCGAGAAAAAATTGTAGTGAACGTAGTCGCTGGCTATACGAAGACCAAAGTTCGGCGTGATCTCCCATGTGGCCCCGCCTCCGAAGCCGTAAAACACGACGGTGTCGCTCCTCGACGGATTCGAACCTAGCAGGTTCAGGACAAGCAGTTGAGCGATTGGGTCGCCCGGCTTGACGGTGACGTTCGCGTGCAAAGCGCCAAGCGCCGGACGCGCGAACAGGGTCACCTTCTTCATGCCGCGGTAATTGAATTGCGGTCCGGCCTCATAGGTGTAGGTCGAAGAGTTGTAAGGGACCGAAATTACGTAACCGGGAGGAAGCAATGGCAGAAAGGGAGCTAATTTTGCCTGTGTCGCCGCATTAAGGTCGTTGGGCACCAGCGAGCTGTGGCCAGAGGCGTAGCTGAAATCGCCACCAAGCGTAAGCCAACTGCGCACGTTGACGCCAAAATCGCCGTCGAATCCGCGCTGAGTCAGGTTCAAGGAAGGCGTGCTGAGATAGGAATAGGCGCCAAAAGCGCTGAATTGCCGGATGTCGGTTTGTTGCGAGAAACATGTGAGAGAAGATAGAAGAAGCAATAAGAACACGAGGGAGAGAATTCTAGGCCGCATGCGATAAATCTCCTTTTGCTCGCCCTTAAGTTGGAGCAGGGCGGCCAATTACAAGTTTTCAGCGGGGCCGTAAACCGTGGACCGTTTTGGATCCACTGGCTCCGTCCCAACTGTATCTGAATCCAGTGTGCGCCATCCCAGGTATCGGGAACACAAACAAAATGAAATGTTTGTGGTTACATTCCCAAATTGGGACATTGCGTGATTTCGACGTTATCACAACTGTAATGTGACGGCGCTCGCTGGAAAATTCGGGGAAATATGCTGTGCAAACCCTGAGTGCAGGTCTTGCAAGACCACGGAGAGACTCTGCGATCATCGGCCACAGCGGAGATACGCTGTGAGCTTACTTAGTCGTTGGGCGTCACTTCCGCAAGGCGATTGGCGATGATGTTGTACACCGATGCATTAAAGGCCAATCCAATATGCGTGCCAGAAACTTCAAAATCGTTGCTGGCATGGCCGGTGATGCAGTAGTGCCAATCAACCACGCCATCTTGCCGGGTGTAGATGGCGGTTTCGAACATCGAGCGCGGCATCTTGCGTCGAAGAGAGGCGAGAAAGTTGCAGGTACATCTTCCGGTGTAGCAGGTGGGCAGCACTCCCGGGCCGTGCTGTTGCAATATTCGTTTGCGGACGGCTTCGGCGGCATTGAGGACGCTGCGATGGGCTACGGTTCCGCGGAAAGGCGAACCCAGGGTGATTACGGATGCGATATCGTCCGGCCTCTGGTTGGCTACGGAGCGGGCGATGATGCCGCCCAGGCTATGGCCTATGAGATGGATCTTCCGCCCGGTTTGGTCAAGCGCCCTGGCGATGTTTTCATTCAGACGATGTTGGATGAGCAGATTGGGACATTCGGCATTCAGGCCAATCCCGGAAAAATAAGCACGGTAGCCAATCCGCCCCAGCCAGGAATGCAGTTGCTTCAGGTAGCTGTCTGTGCCGAGGAATCCCGGAACCAGGACCACTCCGGAACCGTCGCCGTGCGGTACGCCCAGACCATAGTAGACGGGGGAGCCGTGCAGCAGCAGCACCTCTGCCCCAAACAATGCTTCCTTCCAAATAGTAACGTCCGCCTCTACGTAATCCGGTCGATAGCCGTGAGTGGACGACGCCATAGTTGGTCAGGGGCGCTGCGGTGGCTTGGGCCTCAACCTTGCGGGCCCAAGACAACCGGAGAGTCTGCGCTCAACAGCCTGGGCAGACGTTGCGCGCTGTCTCCGGAGAGTTAGTGTAGCTGGAGCCCGCAAGAGTTGCCAGAAATTTGTAGTTTTTTTGAACGAAGGGAACGCCAGGGTCTATTTAGATCAGCCCACAGACTGGACCGGCGCCCTGCGAACGAACCGCAGTACGCCGGTCCAGCTTTCGACAACACACACGCCAGGGTTACATCTCTACAGCGGCAGCCTCGGTTTAGGCTGCAGCGTGGGCTGTCTTCACCTTGATCGTCCGCGGCTTCCGGTGGGCAGTTTTGCGGACCGGTTTGTGCTCGAACGGACGCGTGGTAACGGTGTCGATCAAAGCTTTCTCAGCTTCCACAAAATGCTTCACGTTCTCACGGGTGAAATTGGGGAGCTGGGTAAAAGCATTGGGCGACATCATGTTCATGGTGCGGTTGGTTGCCTTCAGGCCGGCATTGAGCTGGCGGCCAGCAACGTCCATGAACTTCTTCTGCGCCTCGATGAAGGCTTCGGTGGCTTCGCGCGCCAACTCGGTGATCTCGGTTGCCTTTCTGTTGGCGCCGTTCTTGCCTTCCGTGGCCTTGGTGGCTTCTTCCTTGATCACGTCCAGGAACTTCTTCTGGGCATGGATGAAGGTGTCGAAGCTTTCACGAGCGCCTTCGACCATCGCTTCGCTGTCATAAGGCTTGCCAGCCTTCACCTTGGTCAGCCAGGTGTGCATCTGCTTGTTGGCGATCTTCAGGATCTCCTGCTGCATTTCGACAAAGGTATCGAAACCGCGGCGCATAAAGTCGGTCGCGGCCACAGCCGGTGCTAAACCACCCACGCGCTCTTTCACGCCGTTGGTGACCAGTTCGTATTCCTCGCGGGCCAGATTGAGCAGCAACTTCTGCCCTTCGATGAAGTTCGTCACTCCCTCGCCGGTCAGGTCGGTGAAGATCTCGGCAGGGCAATAAGCTGGATCGTTCAACCGCTCGCGCAGCATGTGCATGACATCTGCGTTCTGACGCGTGATCAGATCAACCAAAATGCGCTGTGTGGCAAAGAAATTCTCAACTCCCTGCTGCACCCATCCTGACAGCAAAGAAACAAAGGACGACTCCCGAGCGTGGACCATTGTGGGCTCGGACTTAATGGTTCTAGGCATGATGACCTCCGTTTTGCTGCATCGCAGCATTAAGTAAAACCTAATATTACTTGCGGCCTTTGTCAATCCCGAACTACAATTATTGTGCGATGCAATAGAGAGGCGAATCGGCGAACTCTATGAAGGTGATCATCAAGAAGTACGCAAACCGCAGACTCTACGATACTTCGGGGAGCCGCTACATCAATCTGGAAGACATCGCCACCTTGGTCCGAAATGGGAAAGACTTGCAAGTTGTCGACGCCAAGACCGGCAAGGACGTCACCCGCGTGACCCTGACCCAGATCATCGTGGAAGACGCGAAGGAGCAGCCAACCGGATTACCGCTGGAACTGCTGCGCCAGCTCATCGTTGCGTCAGACCGGGTGGGTCAGGAATTCATCATGTGGTATCTGAAGTCGGCATTCGATGCCTACAAGAAAGTGCAGAACGGTCTGGAAAGCCGCTTGGCCGACGTGCAATCAGTGGCCCTGTCGCCACTGCAAATGATGAAGAAACTGATGCCGGGACAGGCGACCGGCAGCGCCAGCGGGCGCGGCGCGGAACTAGAAGAGCTGCAGGAACTGCGCCAGCGCATCGCGGAGATGGAAGTCCGTCAACCGAAACCAAAGCGGCCGAAGAAGCGCCGTCGCGCCCGGTCTTGAGCGGAATTGTTCCAATGTTGACGGTGCTTCCTTGACAATCGCATCCTGGCGGCTCACGATTCGCAATAGGCCACACATTTATGGCGCAGATTGCCAACATTGTGCAGCTGAAGCCTCGTACGCTGGCAGCTTTTGAAGCGTACATCCACGAGGCCGAAGCAGCCATGGAGCCGTCGTTGCACGGGCACGGCGCATTCCTGTGGTCTGACACCGATTCCCACATAGCTCAGCAAGTGCGGCATGGAGACATCGCAGCACAACTGTGGTCGGGCGACGCATCGGTCAAGGTGCCGAATGGCTTGATTCACGACTGGATCGGGGCCGCCTTCATTCCGCAGGTAACGGTTGCTGCCACGCTTGCCCTCATTCAGAATTACGACAACCACAAGAATGTTTACCAGCCCGACGTGATGGACTCGAAGCTGGTCGCGCACCACGGCGGCGATTTCCAGATCTCCCTGCGCCTGCTGAAAAAGAAAATTATTACCGTGGTGCTCGACACCGACCATGACGTGCACTATTCGTCCGTGGACGACGCTCGCTGGACCTGCCGCTCGCGCACCACGCGAATCGCAGAAGTAGAGGATGCGGGCACGGAAAAAGAGAAAGTGCTGTCGCCTGACACCGGTTACGGATTCTTGTGGCGTCTGTATTCCTATTGGCGTTTTCAGGAGCGGGACGGCGGCGTGTACGTCGAGTGCCGCGCCATTTCGCTGACCCGCGACATCCCCATGGGTTTGGGATGGGTGATTGAGCCGATTATCCGCAAGCTGCCGAAGGAATCGCTGGTCAACACGCTGAAAGCCACGCGCGACGCACTGACTTCGGCATAGCCACCTGCGGGCCGCCCCTCTGGTCTCGGTTCCTCAGTTACACTAGTAACCATGAATAGTCTGATTGTTGCTGCTGCCGTCGTCATTGCACTTGGCACTTTTACTGCTCCGGCGTCCGCTGAAGAGTTTGGTCCAAGCAATCCTTTCTTCGCGCCCAGCACCTTGCCGTTTCAGGCGCCCCCGTTCGACAAGATTAAAGACGGGGATTATCAACCGGCCATGGAGGCCGGCATGGCGCAGCAACGCAAGGAGGTGCAGGCCATTGCAGATAATCCCGCGCCGCCGACCTTTGAGAACACCTTCGTCGCTATGGAGAAGAGCGGCCAGTTATTGCATCGGGTGCAGACTGCATTCTTCGCCGTGACCGGCGCGAACACCAATCCGGAGCTGCAAAAGGTGCGGGCCACGGAAGCGCCCAAACTTGCCGCTCACCACGACGCAATCTATCTCGATCCCAAACTGTTCCAGCGGGTGGCGACCATCTATAGCGAGCGTCAAACGCTCAAGCTTGATCCTGAATCGCTGCGCCTGGTTGAGCGTACCTACGATGATTTCGTACATGCCGGTGCAAAGCTTAGCGAGCCCGACAAAGAACAGCTCAAGAAACTCAATGCAGAATTAGCGACCCTTTCCAACGACTTCACGACGAAGCTGCTGGCTGCTACCAAGGCGGCCGCATACGTAACTACCGACAGAGCAGCACTGACGGGCCTGAGCGATGCGCAGATCAATGCTGCGGCCGAGGCGGCCAAGGCCCGCAAGGCGGAGGGCTTTGTCGTTGCTTTGCAGAACACAACCCAGCAGCCCGATCTGGCTACGTTGACGAATCGCGCTACGCGGGAGGCGCTGTTCTCGAGCTCGTGGAATCGCGCGGAACGCGGCGACGCCAACGATACGCGTGACACCATCGCACGCATAGCAGAGCTTCGCGCTCAAAAGGCCAAGCTGCTCGGATTTCCAAACTTTGCCGCCTGGAAGCTGGAAGACCAGATGGCCAAAACCCCGGATGCGGCGCTGAAGTTCATGAACGCGCTGGTACCCGCGGCGACGGCTCGGGCCGCCAGCGAAGCACAGGACATCCAGGCCGTGATTGACAGCCAGAACGGCGGATTTAAGGTCCAGCCGTGGGACTGGGATTTCTACGCCGAGCAGGTTCGCAAAGCCAAATATGATCTCGACGAGGAGCAGGTAAAGCCGTATTTCGAGCTCAACAACGTGCTCGAGAATGGTGTTTTCTACGCCGCCAACCAGCTCTATGGACTGACCTTCAAGGAGCGCAAAGATCTTCCTGTCTATACGGCAGGGGTGCGCGTTTTCGAGGTTTTTGACGCCGACGGCACTTCGATGGCGCTGTTTTATTGCGACTACTTCAAGCGCGACAACAAGCAGGGTGGCGCCTGGATGAACAACCTGGTTGACCAGTCAAAGTTGATGGGTACCAAGCCGGTGGTCAGCAACGTCGCCAATTTCGCTCCGCCTGCTCCGGGCGAGCCTGCTCTGATTACCTCCGATGATGTCAAGACAATGTTCCACGAATTTGGCCACGCCTTGCACGGCATGTTCGCCAACACCGAATTCCCCAGTCTCTCCGGTACCTCAACGGCGCGCGATTTTGTCGAGTTTCCATCGCAGTTCAACGAGCATTGGGCCACCTACCCGGCCATCTTCCAGCACTACGCGAAGCACTACAAGACCGGCGCACCCATGCCGGCTGAGTTGCTGGCGAAGATCAAGAAGTCAGGCACCTTCAACAAGGGCTACGACATCACCGAGTTGCTGGCCGCGGCCGAGCTGGACATGATGTGGCACGCGCTTCCCGCCAGTGCGCCCATCGAGAAGCCGGATGCATTCGAAACCCAGGCGTTGGAACAAACCCACCTGGCCGTCAGCTATGTGCCGCCGCGCTACCGTTCCAGCTACTTCGCCCACATCTGGAGCAGCGGATATGCCGCGGGTTACTACGCGTATCTGTGGACGCAGATGCTGGATGACGATGCTTTCCAATGGTTCGAAGACCACGGCGGTCTCACTCGCGCCAATGGCGACCGGTTCCGCAAGATGGTGTTATCACGCGGCAACACCGAGGACCTGGAAAAGATGTACGTCACTTGGCGCGGGGCCCAGCCCACCATTGGACCCATGCTGAAGTATCAGGGTCTGGCACCCGAAGGTTCCAAGTAAACCGCTGGCGGAAGCGGTGCATTTGAGAATGGTGTTTGTGATTTGGCTTTAGCCGCTGAGGTAACCCAACCTTGGCCCAGCGGCTAGAGCCTTTACTTTTTCAGCCTTGATGTACGCGCCTGAAGGCGTGCCCCACCCCTCGCCGGATGCAGGAGCCCTGCGGGTACCCTTACGCCTGCGAATGTGTGGTGATGGTTTCCAGTCCGTGGGCGTCGGGGCCGGTCTCACGCTTACGCAACAACAGGGCGAAGAACAGCGCCAAAAAGCCCAGAATCGAGAAGATCCACATTCCCAGCGCATAGCCGGGGAAATTGGTGGGCCCGGCGTGCATCACGTCGTTGGCCTTGCCAATCGCGAGGTTGAAGATAAAGAAGCCGATCTGCTGCAACAAGCTCATGAGAGCGTAGGCGGTACCCAGCCGCCGTTCATCCACGATGTAGGCGACCGACGGCCACATCACCGCAGGAATCAGCGAGAACGCAATGCCCATCAGCGACACCGGCACCAGCAGCGAAGTGTTGCTGTAGGCGATCATGAGGTACACCGGCATCATCAGGAATGATCCGACCACCATCAGGGTGGCGCGCTTGCCGATGCGGTCGGCCAGCAGGCCAAACAGCGGCGTCGCAATCATGGCAGAGAAGGGAAGCAGACTATTCAGCCAGCCTGCGTGTTGCTGGGCGGAAGCGAAGGCCGCGGTCGATGTGGCGGCTGCACCCATCTGCGAAAGATACTTGCTGGTGAATAAGTCGATGGCAAACGTACGGAAGGGGAATATTCCGGAGTAGAACGTGAAACACAGGGCGACCACATACCAATAGGACGGATTGAATTTCAGGCCTTCGCGGAAGCTCAGCTTGTCCGGCTCGGTCGACTTGCCAAGGTGGTAGCGCGTCTCGGCGTAAGTCTCCTGCGCCCAGTACACCAGGGCGCCGATCACCGCCGTCGATCCGACGATCACGGCGAGCACCAGGGGACGATGCCAACTAGGCTCGGCAGTGACTCCGTTGGGAAAGAACGCGAACTTGGCCCAGGTTGGCGAATTGTCGGCGGCGATAGAGGCGATTCGCGCGATGGTGAGATTGATTCCGAACGCGAAGCTGAGCTCCTTGCCCTTGAACCAGCGCGCCAGGGCAGTCGTAACCGCCACGATCTGTGATTCCGCGCCCAGTCCAACCACCGCACGGCCCGCGACCATCAGGTAGAAATTGCCCTTAAGCGACGTCAGCAGAGCGCCCAAGAGAATGAGGGCCGAAAAGAGCAAAAGCGATTTCCTGATCCCGAAACGATCGATGAGGATGCCGCCGATCAACAGCGTCGCCACCGCCGCCACGCTATAGCTGGCATTCAGCCAGCCAAACATGGAAGCGGAGTAATTCAACTGCTGGAGAAAAATTCGCTCCAGCGGGTTGATGCTGTCGTAAACGTAGTAATTGCCGAACATGGCCACGCTGACGAAGATCAGCACTAACCACCGATACGACTTGCTCGGTTGCGGGCGGCTATCGACCAGGGTTTCGGACACAGACATTCAGACGGCCTCGTGTGATGTGAATGGAAAAGATATCAGAAGAAGCAACTAGGTGTTAGGGGCTAGGGATTAGGGGTTAGGGATTAGGATTCAGGATTTATTCCGGATTCCGCTTTCAGGTTCCACTAGCCCCTAGACCCTGACCCCTAGCCCCTGCCTCACGACCCGATATACCTTGCGTACAAACTGCGGGCGATGGCGGTGTCCGTAGTGCCTTTGATGATGGCCCGGCCATCGGGGAAGAGCGTCAGCTCGTAGGGATCGCAGCAGAATTTGAGAATGAACTCGCTGTGTCGCACAGTGCCGTGAGGGCTGAGGCGGCGGGTAAGCTCGGCGAAGTCAACCGGCCGCTGCCGTTCGTGGATCTGGACGGAATTCCGGCCGCAGAGCGTGATGTGCGGACGTCCTTCGCCGGCGAGGTGGACAAAATCCTGCCGGTCGCAGGCCCTGCAACCCGGCTTCGGCTTCGCTGTGTTGATCTCGACGAAGTCGTTGGTCCATACATCGTAGGACAGAAGCGTCCGCCGAATCTCATCGCGTGCGCCGACTACCAGCTTGATGGCTTCGGTGGAGGCAATCGAGGCAACCAAGTTTACGGCCGAATTCAGAATGCCCGCAGTGTCGCAGGTATCGACCATGCCACGGGGGGAATCAGGAAAGATACAGGCCAGGCACGCCGTCTCGCCGGGAAGGATGGTCATCGTGACCCCGTAGCTGCCGACCGCGGCGGCATAGATCCAGGGCAATTTCTTCCAGACGGCAAAGTCATTAATCAGGTAGCGGGTTTCGAAGTTGTCGGTGCCGTCGAGGATGAGGTCAACATCGCTGAGCAAGGCTTCCACATTGCTGGGGGTCAGATCGGCAGCGTGCGGCTCGACCGTTATCTCGGAGTTAAAGGCCTTGATTTTGCGGGCCGCAGCGATAGCTTTGGGCAAAGACTCGGCGGCGTCGGCTTCGTCGAACAGTACCTGCCGCTGCAGATTGCTGGGCTCGACGTAATCGCGATCGATGATGCGCAGAGTACCTGCGCCGGCGCGGCAGAGCAGGGAAGCCATGGCCGAACCGGTAGCTCCACATCCCACAATGGCGACCCGTGCAGCGGCAAGCTTCTTCTGTCCCTGCGGCCCAATGGGTTGAAAGAGTACTTGGCGGGAGTAGCGTTCGGTGAATTCCAACGACTGTATCTGCTCCAGGGGAAGGCTTCCTTGTTTATTATAGGGATTCGACATTAACTTCGTGGTGAGGACCGGGGTTGAAGCTAGGTCCACAGTTGCACCGCGCTGAGGGACGTACCCCCTTTGACGGTATGGCAAACCCGACCGGTCCCGTCAGACGAGGTCCTCCGGGCAGCCGGAAGTGCTGAAGGTCAGAGTTTGACGGAGCCTAACACGCCATCCTTCCATAAAATTGCGTCGTTCTGTGCTCTGCTGATACTGAGCGCGCCCTTGACGTGGCCGCAAACTGGGCCCTTGACCACCGGTCAAAATCCCGCCCCTACAGGGCCCTTGACCACCGGTCAAAGCCCCGCCCCTACGGGCCCCTTGACCACCGGTCAAAATCCCAGCTCGACGGCTCCTCCGGCCAATCTTCCCGGCGCGCTTGGCGAACTTAGCAAGTACGAAGGCCTCACGGTTCAGGCCGTCGAGTTTCGCGGTCTCAAAGGCACCAACCCGGAGATGCTTCGGCAATTGGTGGTGCAGAAAACCGGTTGGCCGCTGGATCGCGAGAAAATCCGTGCCAGTCTGCGAGTGCTCTATGCCACCGGACGCTTTGCCACGTTGCAGGTTGAAGCCGAGTCGCGCCCGCAGAACGGGGTGTCGCTCATTTTCGTCGCCACGGAGAACTACTTCAATGGCGACGTCCAGGTGCTTGGAGCGCCGGCCAAGACCAATCCCAAAGCGCACCAACTGGTGGAGTCGAGCAAACTCGATCTGGGAGCTACATTCTCCCAGGAGAACGTGGACAGCTCTGTCGAACGCATGTTGAAGGTGATGGCCGATAACGGCTACTACAGAGCCACTATTACGTACAACCTCGTTCCCCACGACGACACACGGCAAATCGACATTCAATTCCATGTGGTTCCGGGAGTACTGGCCCGCGTGGGTGAAGTCACCATCCAGGGTGACACCGGCATTCCTCCCGACAAGGTCCGCAGCCTTACCAAACTGAAGCCCGGCGACAAAGTGAAGCAGGAGCACGTGACCCGCGCTCTGGAGCGGCTTCGCCAGAAGTATCAGAAGAACAATCATCTCGAGGCCCAGGTCTCGCTCATCGACCATTACTACCATCCCGATACCAACCGTCTCGACTATGTCTTCAAAGCCGAAGAAGGGCCGACGGTGGCGATTACCGCCGATGGCGCGAAGATCAGCAACCGGGAGTTGAAGAAGCTGGTTCCGGTTTACCAGGAGAACTCCGTCGATGACGATTTGCTGAACGAAGGGCGCCGCAACGTGCGCGATTACCTGCAAACCGAAGGTTATTTCGAAGCCGAGGTGGAAGTGGAGCGGAAGCCCCTACCTGCGGAGAACCACCTCGACATCGTTTACAAGATTGATCCCGGCGTTCGCCATAAGCTTGCTGCGGTGCGGCTGGAAGGCAACAAGTATTTTGATAACGACACCATCCGTGAACGGATGGAGATCCAGCCGTCGAGCATAATTCTGGCGAATGGGCGTTTCAGCCAAAGGCTTCTGACAGTCGATATGGCCGTCATCAAGAACCTCTACCAGGCAAACGGGTTCCTCGATGTCAAAGTCACCGCTGAGATGCAGGACAGCTATGAGGGCAAGGAAAACCAGATGGCGGTGGTGATCAAGATTGAGGAAGGCCCGCAGACACTGGTGGGCTCGCTGAAGGTAGCCGGAACTAAAGCCTTCCCGCTGGAACGCCTGGCGCCCTTAATGGTCGAAGTCGAGGGCCAGCCCTATAGTGAAGCGAACGTCGCCAACGATCGCGACGCAGTGACCTACTTTTATTACAACCACGGCTATCCCAATGTGCAGTTTGAGGCGGCCGCAACGCCAGCGCCGGGCGAGCCGCACCGCATGCAGGTGGTCTATACCATCACCGATGGGGACCAGGTCTTTGTCGATCGCGTGCTGATAAGTGGGCGCGAGTACACCCATCCTTATGTTGTGAATCGCGAGATGCGTATTGCCGACGGCGATCCGCTGAGTCAGGCCCGGATGGTGGACTCACAACGGCGCCTCTACGATCTGGGTCTGTTCAACCAGGTGGACATGGCGGTGCAAAATCCGGATGGCCAGGAGCCGTCCAAGGATGTGCTTTTCAATTTGCAGGAAGCCAGGCGTTGGACCTTCCGTTACGGAGGCGGTATCGAGTTTGCCACCGGCAACATTCCCACCACCAACAACCCGCAGGGCAAAACCGGCGTCAGTCCGAACGGAGTGCTGGAAATTACCCGCCTCAACATGTTTGGACGGGACCAGACGCTCACCATGCGGGCGCGTGTCGGTCTGCTCACCCGCCGGGGATTGATCGGCTATGACGCGCCCCGCCTGTTTCACCGCGAGAAGTGGCGCCTCAACGCCACCGTCTTCTACGACAATACGGCTGACGTGAATACTTTCACCTCGCAACGGCTCGATGGAACGCTTCAGGCCGAGCAGAAATATAGCCGGCGGACTACTCTGTTTTACCGCTTGAGCTATCAGCGCGTGTCCGTCGATCCCAACAGCCTGGTCATCGATCCCACTCTGATTCCGCTGTACACGAAACCGGTCCTGCTGGCGATTCCCAGCTTTACCTTTGTGCGAGACACTCGTGACAATCCGATTGATTCACACAAAGGGGCCTATAACATCGTGGACTTGGGTCTGGCGACGAGTGCGTTGGGCTCGGAGGCGAACTTTGGGAAGGTACTGCTGCAGAATTCCACGTACTACACCTTTAAGAAGCGATGGGTGTTTGCGCGAAGCACGCAAATTGGAGTGCTGCATCCTTATGGTGTCAATAACTTCCTCAGTTTGCCATCCACGGGAAAGTTGCCCACGGAGGCCACCTCGGTACCGTTGCCCGAGTTGTTCTTCTCCGGCGGCAGCAATTCTCTGCGCAGCTTTTCCATCAACCAGGCTGGGCCTCGCGATCTGACCACCGGTTATCCCATAGGTGGTCAGGGACTATTCATCAACAACCTGGAAATTCGCACCCCTCCAGTGGCCTTGCCCTTGGTTGGCGATAATCTGGGATTTGTGTTCTTCCACGACATGGGCAACGTGTTCGACACGGCAAACCATATCATCAGCGGGATGGTGCGAATCCATCAGCCTTCGATAGCCAATTGCTCTTCCTCCACCAGTAAGCAGACGTGCAATTTCAGTTATAACCCACAGGCGGCCGGTATGGGCTTACGCTATAAGACACCGGTCGGGCCGGTACGCTTCGACGTTGGCTACAACTTTAACCCGACGCGATACCCAATCCAGGAGAAGGACACGGTGCAAACGTTGCGTCATCTCAATTTCTTTTTCAGCATTGGACAAACATTCTGATGAAACGAATTTTCTATCTAACGATTGCATTATTGTTTCTGCTGCTCGCAGTTGCGCCGTTCGCCTTGGCGGGTGATGTCATCGATGGGATCGTTGCCACCGTGAACCGCCAGCCTTTGTTTCAGAGTGATTGGGAAGAGGCGATCTGTTTCGAGGCGTTCATGCAGCAGAAGCCCATCGCCCAGGTGACTGAGGCAGATCGCACGAAGGCGTTGCAGCGCCTCATTGACCGGCAGCTGTTGCAGGCCCAGATGGGCAGCGAAACTTTTCTGCAGCTGTCGCCAAATGATCTGGAAAAGGATGTCGCCAAACTGCGGGCGCAGCTTCCCCATGGTGGCGACGATCAAAGCTGGCAGAAGTTGCTTGCCAACTACGGTCTGACTCCCAGCACCTTGAGGAGCCATCTGCGGACGGAGGTGCGAGTGATGAACTTCGTCGAGGTCCGTCTGCGGCCCAACATACATGTTGAGCCCGAGGAAATTGAGGCGTACTACAACAACCAGTTGCTGCCCGATCTGCAAAAAAATGGCGGCAAAGTGGTTGCTCTAGACGAAGCCGGGTCCAGGATTCGTGAATTGCTTGTCCAGCAGCGCATGGATGAGATGCTGGACGCATGGTTGCATAATTTGCGTCAGCAGGCGGAGATACACAGCACCGTTGCGATTCCTGCCGGGAACGCAGCGGCTGATCACGACCAGGTCTCGGGCGCTAACTGAAAATGACCACAACAACCCAGCTTCGCCGTTTGCACACCCGCTTGTGGATTGAGGCCGCAATCGGTCTGGTGGTGTTGGTGGCTGGTATTGCCCTGGCGTGGTATGTGCGAAGCCCGCGGTTCGCAGATTTGGTTCGGCGCAAAACGATTGCGACATTGGAAGACATCACCGGGGGCCGTGTCGAGTTGCATGCTTTTCGCTGGAACCTCTCCAAACTTGAATTCGAAGCCGACGATCTGACCATTCACGGCCTGGAAGCTGCCGACCAGCAGCCCTACGCGCACGCTGACCGCATCCACGTTCGAATGCACATTATTTCCTTTGTGGAGAAGCAGATCGACGTAAAGAATTTGAGCGTGGACCATCCCGTCGTGCACGTGGTTGTCAAGCCCGATGGGACCACCAACGCCCCGGCGCCGAAGCTGCGAAGCAATACGACCGCAGTGCAGCAGTTGTTCGATCTGGCGATCGCACGCCTCGACCTGAACCATGGTTTGCTGCTGGTAAACGACCGGGCGCTGCCTCTGGATTTCGCTGCCGATGATGTCACGGCCTCGATGACCTACGATCGCTTCGACCGCCGCTACGACGGGGTCGTGCAAGCCGGCAAGATGGATGTGAAGTACCAGGACTTGCGCGATGTTGCGGCACAGGGCGAGGTGGTGTTCAGCCTGTGGTCCAACCGGCTGCAGGTCAAGTCGCTGAATCTGGTGTCCGAGAATTCCTCCCTGCAGGCGACTGGAAATCTCACCCATTTCGACGATCCCGAACTTGATTTCAAATACAGCGGCGCGCTGGATGTTGGGCAGCTGGGATCGGTTATCCGCTTGTACGAGCTTCGTGGCGGCAAGGTAACACTCAATGGGTCGGGAACCTATTCGGGTACCGCGCGCGTTGCCACCAGAGGGGATATTGCGGCGCGCGGTGTCACCTATCTGGACAACGGAGTGGAGGTGCACGACGCCGGTGCTAGTGCAGATTTTTCGCTCGCGAAGGACAATCTGGCGCTAACTCGAATAAGCGGGCGTTTGCTAGGGGGAGGAGTAAGCGGCGACGCCGAAATCAGAAATCTCTTTGGGGGTTCAACCCGTGCCGTGCAGAGCGTGCAAGAGGCCACGGAACGCGGGAAGTCCGGCGCGAAGCAAAGGTCGAACGCCCGTAAGTCAAATCTTCCGGAAATTTCGGGCCCTGGTCCGCAGCAGGGCACGGCACACTTGAGGGTGACCGGCCTGTCGCTGAGAGATCTGGCGCGCATGTTCTCGACCAGGGAGGCGCCCTACGAGAAGCTCAACCCGGCGGGCAGTGTCGGAGGAACGGTGAACCTGGCGTGGACGCGAGCCGTGTCCGACGCCAACGCCGACCTGGCGCTCGACGTTACCCCACCTGCGCAGCCATCCAGCGACCAGTTGCCTGTAACCGCGACGGTGCGGGCCCGCTACAATCCCAGGGCGCAGGTGATGGATTTTTCCGCCCTGACTATGACGACCCGGCACTCCCATCTGAACGCGACCGGCACTTTGGGTTCGGCCTCCGCTGCTCTGCACGTAGTGCTGAATACCACCAGCCTGACCGAGTTCGGGCCGCTGCTTGGGGCCTTGGGCAGTACGACACCGGCGGTGGAACTCGACGGCGCAGCCAGCTTCGATGGCACGTTCAGCGGCCGCCTGAAGGACCCGCAGATTGCGGGCCACGTACAAGCCTCTGACTTCACCTACATCTATGTCCCAGCGGTGCAGACTCCGGCGCACTCAACCGAGGTGCCGGCGAAAAAGAAATCGCTCTTCCACTTCGCGTCCACGCCGCCGCCTCCGCCACAACCAGCGATGCAACCCAGGCGCCTTCACATCGACGAGTTTTCTGGTGACGTGCAGTATTCGTCCACCGCTGTTGCTCTACATCACGGAATCATTCAAGAAGGTAAGGCGCATTTGGAGGTGGATGGTTCGGCGACTTTGGCGAACGGCACCTTCACCGAGGACCTTCCGTTCCAGGTGCAGGCTGCCATCCGCAATGCGGACGTCGCGGAACTGCAGCGCGCCGCCGGTCTGAACTATCCCGTGACCGGCACTCTGAATTTCACCGTGCAGGCGGCCGGGACCGAAGGAAATCCTCACGGTTCGGGACATTTCTCATTGCTGGCGGGGCAAGCCTACGGCCGCCCGGTAAAGTCACTTACAGCGAATCTGGTGTTTGCTAATCACGAGGCGCAGCTCGACAACATCCAGATGGAGTCCATGCACGGTGAACTTGCGGGTTCGGCCGCCTACAATTTCGGTAATAGGGATGTGCGCTTCGATCTGACGGGCGAGCACATCGACCTGGCGAATATTCCCGAACTGCATATGCCACACGTGGAAGTCGGAGGAGTCGGTAAGTTCACCGCAAAGGGGTCGGGCACTCTCGACCAACCTCTGATCAATGCCCATGTGCAACTCAGCGAGTTGGTGCTTAACGGGGACCGTCTGGGCAGTGTTACGGCCGACGCCGTGACCCACGGATCTCATCTTCAACTTGCCGCGCGATCGAATTTCTCTGCGGCAAAATTGACTGTGGATGGAGGGATTGAACTGCGCGGCGACATGCCGTCGGACTTGAAGCTGGATTTTTCCGGTCTCGACATCGATCCTTTCCTCCCGGCGCAGGTCCGCCAACGGATCACCCGCCACCCTTCGCTGGCAGGACATGCGGAACTGTCTGGGCCGCTGAAACAGCCCAGGCTGTTGAACGGCAAGTTCAACCTCGACCAGTTCGCCGTGGAAGTGGAAAAGGTTGCGATCGCCAGCGATGGGCCGGTGCAACTGGTGATGGCAGATGAAGTGGTTACGGTGCAACGCTGCTCCCTCGCCAGTGGTGATTCGCACTTCACCTTGACCGGCAGCGCCAGTCTGAAAGACGATCGCCGTCTGGCTTTGCGTGCTAATGGTCATGTTGATCTGGGCCTGGTGCACACGCTTGACCCCGAGGTAAGTTCGTACGGCGCCTCGAACCTGGACCTTACCGTGACTGGTCCGATGGCGCAGCCCGCGATCTCCGGGCGCATCGATATCCAGCATGGCGGTCTGTCGATGATTGATCTGCCCGCCGGACTTGGCGATGTCAATGGAAGCCTCGTCTTCAACCAGGACAGGCTTGAAGTGGAGCGTCTAACCGCGCGCACCGGTGGCGGGCTGGTGACCTTCGCAGGGTTCATCACCTATGGGCGGACCGTCGGCTTCAACCTGACCGCCAGTGGAACCGAAATTCGCTTTCGCTATGCCGGCATCAGCGTTACGGCGGATGAGTCGCTTCGCCTGGTAGGCACGTTGCAGAGCTCGACTTTAAGCGGGGACGTGACCGTCACCCGGTTCGCGCAGATTCCGTCGAGCGACCTGACCTTCGCCCTGGCGCAGGTCGGTCCGGCGCCCATCACCGTTGTCAATTCACCGCTGAATAATTTGCGTCTGGATGTCCGCATCCAATCCGCGCCCGAGTTGACGGTACAAACGGCGCTGGCAAAGCTGTCTGGCGACGTGGATCTTCGGTTGCGGGGCACGGCCGCCCGGCCGGTGTTGCTGGGGCGCATCAACATCGCCGAAGGCGATATCAAGCTGGCGGGAGCCAAGTATCACCTGGAGCGTGGCGATATTACCTTTACCGACCCGGTACGCATTGATCCAGTGCTGGATATCGAGGCCTCTACGCGGGTCCGCGATTACGACATCACCATCGGCTTGCACGGCACTCTGGAGCGGTTGAACACAACCTATCGCTCAGACCCGCCGCTCTCCAGCGAAGACATTATTGCTCTGCTGGCCTTCGGGCGGACACAGCAGGAAAGCGCGATGAGCACACCGCAGTCTGGGTTTGGCGAGGGCGCCTCGGGAGCCATACTCGGGGAGGCGATTAATCAGGCGGTTTCCAACCGCGTGTCGAAGTTATTCGGCGTCAGCTCCATTCGGATTAACCCGTCCGTGGGCGGCCCTGACAACAATCCCAATGCGCGCGTCACCTTCGAGCAGCAGGTCTCCAATAATGTGACCCTCACCTATATCACCAACCTTACCCGGTCGGCGCAGCAGGTGATTCAGTTCGAATACAACATCAACAGCGAATACACCGTGGAAGCTATACGGGACGAGAACGGGGTGGTCAGCTTCGACGTTCTCATTCGTAAGAGGAAGCGATGAAGGGCTTGGCGGCGGTTAGCAGTTAGCACTTAGCACTTAGCATTTGGCAATTAGCCGTTGGCGACTAACAACCGTTGGCAACTAGCAACCAGCAATCCTCAACTGAGGCATAAACCAAGGCACGACTTCAGTCGTGCCGAACGATGATTGACCTCTGGCGGCACGTCTGAAGCCGTGCCCTGATACGAAACGAATTAGCGAAATGCTAAATGCCAAATGCTAATTGCTAATTGCTAAATGCAGACCCCGCAGCAGCAGCGTGCCCGCATGGTGAAGGAGCAACTTTGCGCGCGGGGCATTCGCGATCCGCGCCTGCTGGCCGCGATGGCAAAAGTCCCACGTGAGACGTTCATAGCCGAGGAAGATGCAGGCGACGCCTATGGCGATCACCCGCTCCCCATCGGGGCCGGCCAAACGGTCTCTCAGCCCTACATCGTGGCTGCAATGGTTGCAGCGCTCGACTTGCGCGCAACCGACCGCGTGCTGGAAGTGGGCACCGGCACGGGATACGAAGCGGCCATCCTGGGCGAGTTGGCGGCTGAGGTGTGGACGATCGAGCGGCATGAAGAGCTGGCGATGAAAGCGCGCGAAATCCTGGCGCGGCTTGGCTACGCGAACGTTCAGGTTGTGGTCGGCGATGGCAGCACTGGCCTGCCGCAGCATGCTCCGTTCGACAAGATACTGGTTGCGGCCGCGGCGCCGAAAATTCCAGAGAGCCTGGTCGCCCAACTTGCCGATGGCGGCCGGCTGGTGGTGCCCGTTGGGGGCCGCTTTGAGCAGCAGGTACAGGTCGTGCGCAAGGTGGGAACAAAGATTGTCGTTGAATTGCAGGACCTTTGCCGGTTTGTGCCGCTGGTGGGGGAACAGGGATGGGAGCCGTAGAGATGCTGTCAGCGGCCCCGGGCGTCAAGTCCGCCCGCGGGTAGCGGCTGCGAGAGTCAGGATCGACAGCGCCTCGCGACAACGCCGATCGCTACATCATTTGTGACGTAGCGCGCGCCGTCCTTCGTCGATGCGCTTCCGGGCCTGGGAGGGTCCCTTCACGTCGATCACACGGTACTTTTCTTCCGACAATTCGTGATAATTCACGAAAAACTCCTCTAACTCGCGCACGAAACGTTTGCCCAGATCGTCGATGTGCTTGATGTCGGCAAAACTATGGTTGTGCTTCTCGATCGCCACCACGCGGTCGTTTCTGACTTTTTCCTTTTTCTTTTTATCCACCTGCTCGCCTTCGATGATGCCGATGATCCGGCAGCGCAAAAGGCAACCCGTGAACGCCGGCTCATCCATCAGGACCAGCACGTCAACCGGGTCTCCATCCTCGGCTTTGGTTGAGGGAACGAACCCGAAGACATAAGGAAAGACCATGCCGACGGGGAGAACTTTCTTGAGTTCAAATATCCCGTCGTCTGGATTGAAGGCAAACTTGTTGCGACTGCCTCCAGGCGTCTCAATGACAACCTGGATCAACTCCTTGTCGTCTTCATCCAGCGGCGGCAGCCTTGAGGGATTTGCCAGCGACTTTTTGCCAGTTCCGTTCTTACTCATCTGACCTCTCCTTTTGTTGAGAACCTTTACGCATGGTGCTGCTCCACTGACGTTTTGGCAGTCCGAAAAAATCTGACCCGTAATTTCCGCCAAATTGTTTCGTGAATTGTCCAGGTCAACACCGCGACCAACAGCCAGGCGAATGTGGCAACGCCGAGTACCAAGGGGAGCGGGTGCGTTGGTATCCAACGCCAGACAACAAAGGCGAATGCCAGCAGGCCAAGGCTTCCCATGGCGGCTCCTGCTGCATCCACTCCAGCGATCTCTCTTGCGCGCAGCGTCCCCGGCCTTCCCGCTCGCTGCTTTTTCTGCCTTTCATGTTTCTCCAGCAAGGTTGCCGCAGCCGGGAAGATGGCAGGAAATGCCAGAAAGAGCCCTCCAACGCCAGGCCCCCAGCGCTTGGCAATCATTCCGGCAAGCGTCGTAATCGCACCGCCAAAGACGAAGCGAACGACGTACTCGTACCACTTTGAACGCCGGAGCGCGGCAAAATTGACTTTGATCTTCATGGTGTCAGCTCAGCAGGCCATACCACAAACTCAAAGCACAGCCGATCCACAGCAGCAATGCCACGCTGGTAACCGGCAAGGCAGCCCATTTCTTGCGAATCATCAGCCAGCTCGCCACGGTTGCGTAGACGTAGAACGCCACTGCCCCCAAAATCATCGATCGAGCTTCCACGCTCGCGTACGCTCCACCATGCTGACGGACCGCCAGGGCCAGGCTGGCAAGCGCTATCGAAGGGGCGGCGCCGAAGAGCCCGGCGAAGCTTTTGGGTTTAAGCAGGTCGCCCAAGAGGGCAAAGATGGAGACCACGGCTCCCCCCAGGACTGCCCGCAAAAGAATTTCCCGCATAGTATTTTTCGTTGTTGGTGACAAGAGCAGCGGGGACTGTGCCGTAGCGCAGTCCCCCCGTCATCACGACTTGTTTAAGCTGCACGCCGTGACTTGCGTTTCTGTTCTGCCTCCTCGGGAGCGCCCTCATTGGCTTCGACGTTAATCTCCTCGGAAAGCTGGGTCAGTTTCTGGTCGGTCTCTTTCTCTTCGTCAAGCGTCTGCCGCAGCAGCGACGCATGTTCAGATTCCCCGAGCAAGTCCGCGTAAGCGCACACGGTGCCGTAACCGGCGATTTCGTAATGCTCCACGCGCTGTGCTGCCGAGATGAGGGCCGCATCCATCACGTCGTCGGAGAAATCTTCTGCCATGATCTCCGCGCCCTCTTTGATGAGGCCTTCCATGCCCATGCACTTTTTGCCGGTGGGCTTGGCGTCGAGCATGGTGAAGATGTCCTCCAGGCGTTGGACGTGCCCTTTGGTCTGTTCCAGATGCTCCTCGAAGCCTTCCCGCAACTCTACGGAAGAGGCGGCCTTTGCCATCTTTGGCAGCGCCTTGGTTAATTGCTTTTCAGCACTGTACAGGTCTTTGAGTTCGTCTATGTAAAGTTCCCGCAATGAATCTTTTGTCATGGATTTACCCCGCGCTTGATTTTTTTGAAGTTGTGCACTGAATGTCGTTCGGCGAAGAACGCAGCTCGTCTCGGTTAGAAATTCGCCTGATGAAACCGGGAGAACCGTTAGCCACGTCCTAGTGTTGTTAGTTGCATGTCATCTACGCGAGGATGTTCCAGCCAGTCGTAGTCCTCTAACACGACTATTTCGCCCCCCACAAATGGAGGAAACCTCCCTCCGCCTGCTGCATCGAAATCTTTTTTGCGGTAGTGCTCGGCACTACGCTTGTACCGTATAGGAGGATTAGGGAAACATTCGGGGGTCAAAATTCGAAGGCTTGGGGATGCTGAAACCTCATCCCAACGACAGCGGAAGCGTCTGGGGCGGGAAATTGGTCAGGACGTCCTGCACATCGACGGAGTTGGTTCCGATGTGCAGCACCTTGTAGCGACGGTCCACGATATCGCCTTCCTTGGCGACGAAGATGTCGTCACCTTTGGAGAGAAAGATCCGCTTGTTGCCGTCTTTGCGGCTGGCGAAGCCGTAAAACTTCAAGGGGATGGGCGGCGGTGGTGGCGGCGGCGCCACATAACCAGGCTGTTTGTCCGGAGGCAACGGTTTCGGAATGGGAGCTTCTTCCGCCTGCGAGCGGAAAATGTCGCGCCCGCTTCCCTTGTAGGTCACATCTTCGCTGGATTTCAGCAGGTCGAAGCGTAAGGTGGGATCGAGGGTCTGGGCCAGCAGCGGATGCGGCTTGCGTGCGGTTTTTGCGCCGCCAGGCGCAGCTTGCCCGCTGGAGTTGTCAGGCGCCGGACGAGAAGCGGGCGCGGCTGACGCAGGCGCGGCCGGTGGTTCTTCGTCGCCGCCGCGAAACGCGCGCACCACCAGGACAACCGCGACGATCAGCAATACCGCCGCGATAATTGTCTTGGTGCGGTTCTCAGTCCCGATCTTCACGAAGTCTCGCCCCCTCGCAAATACGTTTCCAGCTTGAGTTGCAGACGTACATTGCCCTGCTGCTCGCCCAGCGCGATACCATCAATCAGAAAGAACATTTTGTCGCGCTCCAGTTGATTGATGAACTTGACTTCCTGCAGATAGTCGCCGGAAAGCGAGATCTCCACCGTCATCTTGCGCAAGCCTTCGATTGCCGCGTCCTTATCGTCGTATTTCACACCCGCAAAGTGCACGCCGGTCTGGGCCGCAACCTTGCCCAACTCGTCTGCGACCTCCGAGTACTGCGAGGGAAACCGCTGGGTGTAGAAACTGTTGATGTCGGTAGAGGCCTGAACCAGCTTCTTGTCCATGCCGCGAGTGGGTAGCACTTCCTGCCGCTTGGCAGTGAGCCGGGCGCGCTGCTCGTAATAATCGCGCTGCCGCGCCTGGCGCGAGCGTCCCGCAGGCGACAGAAGATAGCCGATGCCGGCCAGGTCCAGCACGACCAGGGTGATGACTACCGGCATCCAGGTTTTGCGAATCTCGCGAATGCTGGCCATCAGTGCGGCCTCGCTGGCATCGATTTCGGTGGCCCGTTCTGCGCTTGCGTCGGGCTGACCGGCGCTGGCGATGCGGTGACTGGGGCCTTTACCTGTGCTCGCGGGTTGGCGGGCTTTTCCTTCGGCTTGCCCTCGTCCTTCGGTTTGGCCTCGCCGGCGGCTGAGTCGATGTCTTGTGCGCTCGGAACGTAGATGGCGGCGATGTCGAACTGAATGTTGCTCGGCCCGGCAGTTTGATCGCCGGAAGAATTGGTGGTGACGGCCTCGGCCATCACCTGGGCCTGGCGGAAGTGGTTCGATTTCTCCATGCGGCGCACCAGTTCGATGGCGCGGTCGCGCGAGTCGGTGGCCACCACCACGCGCAGCATCAGGTCGTTGGTCTTGGTGTACTCCGGCTTCATGGAGACGACATGCAGATTGGGAGGCACAATCCGTTCCATCTCGGTAAATACCCGCGTCCAGGAGAGCGCCTTGCGGGCAAACAATTGGTTGAGAAACTCCGACTGATCGGCTATGTCACGGTTCGCCGGCTTGTTCAGCAGGGCGCGTGCCTGGGCATCTTCCAGGTCGAGGCTCCTGATTTCCCACCGCACCTGGGCCAGTTGCTTATTGATGTCGCGCGATTGCGCCCGCTGATAAACGATGTAGCCCGCAAGCAGCCCCGTAAACACGGCCAGCGCGAGCACCAGCACACCCATGCGGCGGCGATAGAAGCGTGCCGCTTCATACGGCTGGCTGGCAAGATTGATGTTGAGACGCATCAGGACACCAGCGCTCCCACTACGGCAGCCAGCACCGCCCGGGGAACGTTGCCGGCCGCGGGCGCCCGGCCACTGGATATCAACTCTTCCACGCGAATGTTCGAGCTGGCGCTTAAAGCTTCCTGCAAGGCCTGCGGCGACTCGACTCCCGTCACCAGCACGCGATCGACGCCCACCGAGTAACGGTCCTCGAAGTAGACCAGCGAAGTGTTCACGTCGTCGACCAGAGATTCGCCACTGACGGACGAGCCGCCGTTTTCCAGCGAGCGATGCAGCAGCAGCTGATTATTGTCCACAATGGCGAAGGTGGTCGTTCCCTGTTCCACCTTGATGACCATGGTGGGACGCGCGCCGTCCACAACGCCGAGAGTGGCAATCATGGAAGGCACCACCGCCCCGGGATTGTATCCAGCTTCGCGAACCAGCAATTCGTACTCTTCCAGAATATTGCGCGGCGTGATGGCCGCCACCAGTCGGACCGGGTCGGCAGTACCCTGGCGATCGAATGACACGGCCGCCTGCTCCACTTCGAAGGGCAGCGATTTCTTCAGGCGGAAGCGAACTACCGCATCCGCGTCCTCCGCTTTCGGCGGGAGCGTGTCGAAGTCCAGCAGCATGATGCGAGTCGTGGCGTCGGGAATCACCAGGCAGACATCGCGCGAACGCCCGGCAACCGCCGACAAGGCATCGCGCAACGCGGCCACCAGCACCGCACGGGCGTTAACGTTGGCCTGCTGCAACCCGGGCACCAGCGCCCCATTGGGAATGGCCTGGGCGGAGGCTGCTTCGAGGGTCTGCGCGCCTTCACCGGCGCGACCGGCCACCACGCGCTCGGCGCTTATCTCACAGGCCACCCGGGGCCGCGGAATGTTATTAGACGGCATCAGTCAGTTTCAAGTTTCAAGTTTCGAGTTGCAGGCTGCTAATAAAACCGCGGTGTCATCCTGAGCGCAGCGAAAGATCCCTGTCCTGGCAGCACTGTCCGATGAATCCCGGCAAAAGACCTTGCCACAATAGGGGTCCTTCGACTCGTCGGTCGCCCGCCGAGGCGGACGACCTCCTCGCTCAGGATGACACACTCGAGAGACGCTACGCTCCTCGCTCAGGATGACAGAAGCAGTAGTTAATTGCTAACTGCTAAAGGCTAATTGCTAGATGCTTCTTATCGCGTCGTCTCGATGAAGGTTACCTTATTGATTTCCTTCAGCGTGGTCAGCCCTCGTTTCACTCTATCAATTGCCGACTCGCGAAGGAAGTGCATGCCTTCCTCCTTGGCGGCGCGGCGAATCTCGCTGCTGGGTTTCTTCGACAGAATCATCTCCCGCACGTTGTCGGTCAACTCCAGCAACTCATGGATCGCGGTCCGTCCGCGGAAGCCGGTACCCGAGCACTCGATGCAACCCTCCCCTTCATAGAACGGGATGTTGGCCCATTCTTGCGGGTTCAAACCGCTGGCCTCCAGCTCTTCGACGGAATACTTGACCTCTTTCTTGCAGAATTCGCAGATCACTCGCACCAGCCGTTGCGCCAGAATGCAGTTCAAGGCGGAAATGAAGTTGTAGGCCTCGACTCCCATGTTGAGAAAACGGCCCAGCACGTCAACCACGTTGTTGGCGTGGACGGTGGTGAACACCAGGTGGCCGGTGAGCGCGGAGTTGATGGCAATCTGCGCCGTCTCGGTATCGCGGATTTCGCCCACCATGATCTTGTCGGGATCGTGACGCAGAATCGAGCGCAATCCGCGGGCAAAGGTCAGACCCTTTTTCTCGTTGACCGGAATCTGGGTGATGCCGCGAATCTGATATTCGACCGGGTCTTCGATGGTAATCAGCTTGTCTTCGTCGCTTTTGATCTCGTTCAGCGCGGCGTACAGCGTGGTGGTTTTGCCCGAGCCGGTCGGTCCGGTGACCAGCACCATCCCGTATGGCTCCTTGATATAGCGGCGGAACTTGCGCAGGTCTTCATCGCTGAATCCAACCACGTCGAGGGTCAGCTTGTGAAACTTCTCGCTCATCGACTCTTTGTCGAGCACGCGCAGCACCGCGTCTTCGCCGTGAATCGAGGGCATGATGGAGACGCGGAAGTCGATGGAGCGGCCGAGATAGCGCACTCGAAAACGTCCGTCCTGCGGGACCCGTCGCTCGGAGATGTCCAACTCGCTCATGACCTTGATGCGCGAGATGATGGTGGAATGGTGCTCCTTGGCGATAGGCTGCATGGCCTGCTGCAGCACGCCGTCAATACGGTACTTGATGACCACCGAGTCGTCGCGCGTTTCAATGTGAATATCGCTGGCGCGCCGCTGCAATGCGGTAAAGATGGTGGTGTCGACCAGGCGAATGATGGGGCTGATGTCGGTCTCGGCCGTCAGCTTCTCGATGGAGATGGTTTCGTCGGAATTTTCGTCTTCGACAATAACGTCCAGCGCGAAGCCTTCGCTGGCTTCTTCCAGCACGCGCTGCGACTGCTCGGTTTTCTTCAGGATGTCGCTGATCTGCGACAGCGTGGCGACCTTGGTGGTGATGCGCCGCCCCAGCAGCAGGCCGATCTCGTCGATCATCATCAACTGGCTGGGATCGGCAATGGCGATCACCAGCCGGCCATCGGGCTTGTCCTCCAACGGCACGAAGTTGTAGCGGAACATCAGGTCCACCGGAATCTTGCGGAACAGTTCGTGCTGAATGTGAAAGTTCTTCAGGTCCACGAACTCGCAACGATAGCGCTGCGCCAGTTCTTTGCCGTGCTCGACTTCGTCCTGGGTGCCGACCGGGCTTCCGTCACCGCCGCCTACGAATATGGGTTTCTTTACGTCTGTCATAAACACCTTTTAGCAACTAGCAGCTAGCAACTAGCCGTTAGCAATTAGCCAAAGCGAACCAACTACTAACCCCTGACCCCTAGCCCCTAGTCCCTAGCCTAATGCAGCCCTTCTGAGCCTAAGCTAAATATCGGCAGGTAGAGGGAAATCAACACAAAGGCCACCACCACGCCCATCACAATCAGGATAACCGGCTCAATCAAGGCCATGGCCGTGGCGAGGGCGTTCTGCACGTCCTCTTCATAGAACTCGGAGACCGAGTTCAGCATTGCAGGCAGCGCGCCCGTCGACTCGCCGACCTCAATCATCTCCACCGACATCTCGGGAAAGACCTTGGTCTCTTCCAGGCTGCGCGCCAACCCCTGGCCTTCGCGCACGCCGCGTGTCGCCCTCTCAATGCCGCCTGAAATCAGGCGACTCTGCATCGACTCCATTGCCGTCTCCAGCGATGGCACCAGCGATAGTCCGCCCGACAGCAGGGTTGAGAGCATACGGGCAAACACTGCGACTTGGTATTTCAGCCAGATGTCTCCCAACATGGGAATCTTCAGTTTGATGCGGTCCATCTTGGTAGCGCCGCTATCGCTTTTCATCCAGCGCCACAGAAAAAACCCAATCGCGCCCATCACCGCCAGTGAAAGCAGAAAATACTTTTTCGCATTGACGCCGATCGCCAGCATCACCGAAGTCATGGCCGGCAGTGGCGAACCCAATTGCTGATACAGGGTGGCGAACTGCGGAACCACAAAGGTGATGAGGAAGGTCATCATCACGATCAGCATGGCCACCAGCAACGCGGGATAAACCAGCGAAGCCGTCAGCTTTTTGCGAAAACTTACCGCCAGGCGCTGGAACGAGATGTAGCGGCCCATCACCTCTTCCAGGTTGCCGCTCTTCTCGCCGGCCAGCAGCGTAGTGGTGTACACCTTGGGAAAAACCTTCTGTGCTTCGAAGGCTTCGGAGAGCAGTTCGCCACCGCGCACCCGGTCATGCACATTCTGCAACACGGAGCGGAAAAAGAGATTGCGCTGCCGCTTGATCAGCAACTCCAGCGACTGGATGATGGGCAGGCCGGCATGGATCAGGGTCACAAATTGCTGGTTGAAGATGACAAACTGCTCCTGCTTGATCTTGCGCCGGCGCGGCAATCCGACCTGGGTGGAAAACAGGCCCTTGGACTTGACGGAATAAACCAGGAAACCCTGCTGGGCGAAGCGGTCGCGGACCTCGACCTCCGAGCCCCCGTGCTCGGTCTGTTCGAGGACGTGGCCCCGCTCGTCGGCCATCTTGATTAGGTATTCGGCCATGGTTGATAGGTTCCCTAGGGAGAGGTTATGAGTAGTCTAGCATTTAGCCGTCAGCTATCAGCCTTCAGCTGTCAGTAAGACTCTACTTCCGCAACCTAGGCTTTTCGCTCCTCGCTCTTCGCTCTTCGCTCTTCCCTAACATTCAACTGGCGGAAATGGTTTCTTTCAACAAGCACATTAACTTCTGCTTAGAGCCCTATGCCGTAGCTGACAGCTGTTAGCTGATGGCTGATAGCTGTGCCGTAGTGACGCTGACAGGCTGACGGCTAATCCGTTAACTCCGTGCCCGCTACGACCTCGGTTCCGGGCGGTGGGATGAAGCGAAATTGTGCGTCTGGTAGTTCGACGTTTTCCTTCTGCTGAAGAAAGCGGAATTCGGTGACTGAGCCATCGCGTTCTTCGACGACAATGCGCGCGATCAGTCCGTCCGGCATCACTTCCAGCAAAGTCTGTTCAATGCGCTCCCCCATTCCCTTTGGAATTCCACGCAGCACCACATCGCCGGGGTTGAGAGGCTTTTGATCGGGCGCCAGAGAGAGCCCATCCAACTCTTTCTCCAGCTTGGTCTTGCCTAACAGGTAACGCAAGGGCGACCGCAGATCGTCGAGCTGCTTGACCGGCGTACGGCGGACCTGCTTCTCACCCGGAACATAGAACCACGCGGTGTGTCCGTCGGTGAGAAACAGCTTGGGGCGCGGCTGATCGTAGTCCCACCTCATGCGGCCCGGCTTCTTCATCAAGAGAGTGCCGCTTTCGGTGCGATTGATGCCGGCGCCGCTGTAGGTTTCGGTGAACCTGGCTTCAAGGGTGCGCATGTGATCGTAGCGCTGGTCAACTTTGGCGGCGAGGGCATGCACCTCCGTCTGAGCGACAAGGGGCGCCGAACACAGCAGCAGGACAAACGCGGCAAGGCTCCAAGAGGATGGGGCAATGATCATGAGATAAAGGGTACGGTTTCGAATCCCTCGTCTTACCGAAGCACCGGGCTGGTCGCATCCGCCGCGCCGGAGGCGCTGTAATGTATCTCACCTGCCTCGTCGGAGTAGAACCTGCGTTGTCCGGTCATGCCGACTTGATCGGGTACTACCGTGATAGTGTACGAGCGGATCGCGCCATTCACCTTGTCGCCCGGGGTATAGGTGAAGGTGTAGCCACTTTTGCGACCGCTGGCCAGGTTGTTGTCGATTGTCCTCTCGCCACCGGTCGCCGTCGTACCTCCAAGCATCGCCAAGTCCGCGGTGAAGCCCATATCCGGATGGCTGCTGGCATAGATCATCTCCGCTTCATTGATAGCTCGAATGCTGGCAATTGCTGAAGCCTCGTGCGCCGGAATGGTCGACCTGGTCACTATCGGGATCGTGAACGCCATGATGAGAACAGGTATAGCAGCAACGCCGAGATAGCCAAGAATGAGGCCCGTAAGCGCGAGCCCGTCCCCGTTGAGTCGACCGGCACTTCTGCGGATCTCGCCCCGCGAAATGTGGCCCAGAATGACGGCTGCTATGGCCGCAGGAAACATCCAGGACAAAAAGCCCAATACGAAACTGGCGATGGCTTTGCCGCTGGTTTGTGGGGTGCCACTGTGCAGAGTGACCGGGGGCGACGAGACCGCTGCGGAAGGCGGCGCCGGTGAGGTTAGCGGCCGACCACAGGAAGGACAAAACTGGTTAGTGTCCGCACTGGAAGCACCGCACGTTCCGCAGAACACAGTACACCTCCAGAGGGAGCCTTACTGAATCACCGGGCTGGTTGCGTCCGCCGGGGCGGCGGAATTGTAATGGATCTCGCCTGCCTCATCGGAGTAGAACCGGCGCTGCCCAGTCGAGCCCACCTGATCGGGCACGGCCGTGATGGTGTACGAACGGATCGCGCCGTTCACCTTCTCGCCCGCCGTATACGTGAACGTGTAACCGCTCTTGCGCCCGCTGGACAGATTGTTATCAATGGTGCCCTCACCACCGGTCGCCGTCGTACCTCCCAGCATGGCCAAGTCTGCTGTGAAGCCCAACTCCGGATGGCTGCTGGCATAGATCATCTCCGCCTCATTGATGGCTCGGATGCTGGCGATGGCAGAAGTCTCGTGCGCCGGAATGGTCGACTTGGTGAGCTTCGGTATGGTGAATGCCGCAATGATCAGAATGATAGTTACGACGATCAACAGTTCGATAAGGGTAAATCCGCGGTTGCGGTTCCGCTTACGCATAATTGGCCACCTTTCTCAGCCCCTGTGGCCGGTCGCACGTGCCGAATTCCGGCCTTCTGCCGGATGTAACAATCATCGGCGGCCGAACCAGGGCGTTCAGCGCTTCACCAACCCAACGGCTTGCGTGCAGCTTAGAGGGTCGCTTTGGATTTCTTCGGCTTTTTGGCTTCGCGCTTTGGTGCGTTCTTATTTCCCATGCCCACAGCATCGCACAGATTTGAAGATGATGCGAGGGGCCAGCAATGCAAAACTGCACTCCGAGCCGCATTTTTCCCATATTCAGAATCTGTAGTTTTGACGCTCGCCCGCGGGAAAGGTCTTGCTTGGGCTTCTTCCTCAGCAAGCCAGGGAATCGCGACTGATCTTCAATCCATTCAGATTGCCCAATACGGTCGCCGAGATCCGGTCCGGCTGGAACAGTTCCTTGGCCGATTCCAATAAGCTTTCCACGGTCACCGCCTGGATGCGCTCGATGATTTCGTCCATGCCGAAAAAGCGGTCGTAGTACATTTCCTGCCGCGCCAGGTTCGACATGCGCGCCGTGCTCGACTCCAGGCTCAGCATCAGGCTGCCCTTCAACTGGTCTTTGGCGCGTTTCAGCTCTTCGTCGGAGAGGGGATTCAGTTTCAGCTGGCGAAACTCGTTCACGATCGCTTGCACGACCTTGGGGGCCGATTCGCGCGACGTTCCGGCGTACACCGACAGCAAGCCGGTATCGCGGAAAGGATTCAGCTCGGAGAAGATGGAATACACCAGCCCCTGCTTCTCGCGCACATTCTGGAAGAGCCGCGAACTCATGCCGCCGCCCAGCAGCGTGTTCAGGATGTACGAAACATAGCGCCGCTCATCGCTGATGCGATAGGACGGAACCCCCACGCAAATCTGTACCTGCTCCAGAGATTTCTTGTTGCGCAAGATGATGCGGGAATGGACCTTGGGCGGGCTGTCGTGCCAGCCGTTGGAGCCAGCCGGCAATTGCCCGAAGTTCTGGCGCAACAGCTCGATAAACTCGTGGTGGTTGACGTTGCCTGCCGCCGAGATGATGAGGTTTCCGGGAGCGAACCTCGTGGGATAAAAACTTTGGATGGCGTCCTGATCGAAGCGCCGCACCGTCTCCTTGGTCCCCAGGATCGGCTTGCCCAGCGGATGGTCCTTGAAGAAGTTCTGGGTGAAGATCTCGTGCACCAGGTAATCGGGATTGTCCTCATCCATCTTGATCTCTTCCAGGATGACGCCGCGCTCGCGGATAATCTCGTCGGCGTCGAAGACCGGATGCAGGACCATGTCGCTTAGGACATCGACCGCAATCGGCAGATGTTCATCCAGGACCTTGATGTTGAAGCAGATGGTTTCCTTGCCGGTAAAAGCGTCCATGTTGCCGCCGATGGAATCCACCTGGCGCGCGATGTCTTCGGCCGAGCGCTGGGTGGTGCCCTTAAACACCATGTGCTCGACAAAATGCGTGATGCCGTTCACCAGAGGATCTTCGTGGCGAGAGCCGGTCTTCACCCAGATCCCCATCGAGACCGAACGGATGTGGTTCATGTGTTCGGTCAGCACGGTGAGGCCGTTGGGTAACACCTCGCGTTGTATATTGCGGACTTCTTCAACCATTATTTGCTTGCTGCTCCACTAACAAACGTCCAAGGCGACGCACGCCTGGCGAGTATCCCGTGGCCAGATCCTGTGCTCTTGTCTTTTGGCGCCAGGCCTCCCGCGATAGAATGCTTAGAATGAATCGGCAATGCGAAAAATGCCCGCAGCGTCGTCGGGCCCTGGGAATCTAATCTAGCCAGCATATTGGATGCATGAGCAACCCGCAACATACCGAACTATTAGGGCTTACGTTTCAGCAACTTACGGAGATTGCTGAAGGTCTCGCTCAACCCGGCTACCGCGCCCGCCAGCTTTTTGACGGTTTGTACCGGCAAAGGTGGGCGGCCCTAGACCAGTTCACCATGCTGCCCCATGTCTTTCGGCAGCGACTGGGCGAATCAGGTTATGCGATCGGTTTGCCCAAAATGGAAAAGAAGTTCGTTTCCGCCGACGGCACCGTGCGTTATCTGCTGGCGTTCGCCGATGGCCAGAGTGTCGAGACGGTGTGGATGCCCGACGGCGACGGCGGAGAAGCCGGCGATGGCTCCGAGGATGGCGACGCCGAACTGCGGGAGCAAGCATTCAGCACTCAGCATTCGGCACTCAGCCAAGGCAAGCCGGCACCAGGCGGCAGAGGCAAGGGTCCTTCGGTTGCACGCAGCGCATCTGTGCAAACTCGGTCTCGCGAACTCGAAACTCGAAACTTGAAACTCGAAACTTCGCCGCAGGATGCGGGTGCCCCATCCTTTCGCCCGCAGCGCGCCACCATCTGCGTCTCCAGCCAGGTCGGCTGCGCCGTGGAGTGCGCCTTCTGCATGACCGCGCTCTTGGGGCTGAAGCGCAATCTGAGCGCGGGCGAAATCGTGGGCCAGATTCTCGCCGTGCTCAACGACCAGCAAGTCGAGCTTCAGAGCGACCGCATCAACCTCGTCTTCATGGGACAGGGTGAGCCTTTCCTGAATTACGACAATTTCATGCAGGCCGTGCGCCTGCTGGTGGAAGGCGTTGGCATTCCCCAGTCGCGCATGACGGTTTCGACCTCGGGCATTGTGCCGCGCATTGCCGACTTCGGGGCCGAACCGGTGCGGCCGAAGCTGGCCGTGTCGCTGAACGCTCCTAGCGAAGCGCTGCGCACCGAGGTCATGCCCATCACGAAAAAGTGGACCATCGAGAAGCTGATGGCGGCGCTGCGCGAGTTTCCTCTACGCAACCGCGAGCGGCTCACGTTCGAGTACGTCCTGCTCGGCGGCGTCAATGATGGCGTTCAGCACGCGCGCGAGATGGTTGACCTGATTCGCGGGCTGCGCGCCAAGGTAAACCTGATCGCGCTGAATTCCGGTCCGGAGATTCCGTTTGCGACGCCATCGGACGAGCGCGTGCTGGCATTTCAAAGCGTGCTCACGCGAGCAGGGATTCCGGCGTTTGTCCGCCGTCCGCGCGGCCGCGACATCTACGCCGCCTGCGGCCAACTGAAGCACACCACGGAGTTGGTGCAGGTCGGACCTTAGACATCGGGTGCCCCACTCATTCGCGGTTTTCGAATGAGTGGGAGAGCAGTGTGCTCTAAGCCCAGCTTGTCCGCCTCATACTCCGGAACATGCGGAACGTGAGCGTCACTCCGGCAGCCACCAGCCCAATTCCGACGGCAACTTTCTTCAGGCAGACAGCGCCGCAGGTTTCGCGAGGGCGTGCCCCCGCAATGTGCTCCGGACGGAAGCCCACCCCCACCACTCGCCCCAGCAGGTCTTTCACCACGGGAAGGTTCACCGCGACTTTCAGTTGCCACGGCGCTTTCGCCGGTCCAGGATTCTGGAATATTTTCACGAAAACCTTGTGCGCCTGGACCTGCATGAATTGAGTGGCGCGGGTGGGAAACTCGCGCCGGCATTGCACGCGCGCCAGCAATGACTTCGGTGACCTGTCCGTCGCGAAGCGCGCTGGTCAACAGGTTCGCGGTGGCCACGGCATCCTGGATCGCAAGATTGATGCCGACTCCGCCCGCCGGTGACATGGCATGGGCGGCGTCGCCGATACAAAGCAGCCCCGGCCGATGCCACTGTCGCAGCCGGTTGATCTGCACCGACAGCAACCTGATCTGCTCCCAGTCTTGCAGTTCCCCAACCCGGTCAGCCAGGTAAGGAGCTATGCGCGCGATGTCGGCGCGAAATTCATCCAGCCCACGCCGCTGGATTTCTTCGAAGGCGCCCTTCCGGATAATGAGCCCGGCCTGGAAGTAATCGCCACGAGGAATGAGGACCAGTGCCTTACCGTAGTTAATGTTGCCGAAGAGCTGTTCGGGATCGTTACCGGTGCGGCCGATGCGGAACCAAAGCACGTCGATGGGAACGCCTGACTCGATCACCTCCAGACCTGCTGCCTGGCGAATCGTTGAGTGGCGGCCATCACACCCGACGACTAGGTCTGCCCGGACTTCCACCGTCCCTCTCGGCGTCTTGGCCTGCACGCCGATGACGCGCCCGGAATCGCGAAGCAGGTCAACCGCTTCGTGCTTCATTTTGAGATTGAAAGAGGGAAACTCCTCGGCATGGCTGGAGAGAAAGTTGAGGAAGTCCCACTGCGGCATCAGCGCCACAAACTTGCAATGCGTGGGCACGCGCCGAAAGCTGGGCCCCTGGAAGGCATAATCGCCCACGATGCCACCGACCGAGGTCAACTCCTGGTGCGGCAGCTTCAGGAAATCTTCCAGCAAACCCAGTTCATACATTACCTCGAGCGTCGAGGGATGCACGGTGTCGCCGCGAAAGTCGCGAAAGAAGTCCTTGTGCTTCTCCAGCACTGTGACCGGCACGCCGCCACGCGCCAGAAGGTAGCCGAGCATTACCCCAGCCGGCCCACCGCCCACCACACAGCAGGTGGTCTCTACCGTTCTCGTAGGCATTCGCGGCTCCTTTCAGATCGCCGTTTGTTGGACACGTACATAGTAAGGGGAAATTTCCTTTGTTGTTTGATCGAGGTCAACACACAACAGGCTGCCTTGCTCGGCCGCGGTGACCTCGATCGAGATGACAAACGTAGTGGGAAGGACACGCGGCGATGAAGCGCGAAATTCGCTGCAACGGGCGGGGCTCCCAACACATCTAAACATTGACAACGATTCACTCAAGTTCTATAGTCGGGTTGTTGTTAGGCTTGCAATCTTAATTAACAGCACTTATTATCAACAAGTTAGAAGTAAATTAAGCTAGGAGGATGGCTGCAATGGGAAAGATTATCGGAATTGACTTGGGAACCACCAACTCGGTTGTGGCCGTCATGGAAGGCGGCGAGCCCAAGGTCATCCCCAACGAAGAAGGCGGGCGCACCACGCCATCGGTCGTGGGATTTACCAAGAACGGGGAGCGGTTGGTCGGCCAGGTGGCAAAGCGCCAGGCCATCACCAATCCGGAAAACACAATTTATTCCATCAAGCGCTTCATGGGACGTCGTTATGACGAAGTCAATGAAGAGATGAAGATGGTGCCCTACAAAGTGGTGCAGTCGGGCGATCACGTGGCCATCGTGGCGCAGGGCAAGGAATACACCCCGCCGCAGGTTTCGGCCATGATTTTGCAGAAGCTGAAGAAGGCCGCCGAAGACTACCTCGGCGAGACGGTAACGGATGCCGTAATCACGGTTCCGGCCTATTTCAACGACGCGCAGCGCCAGGCGACCAAAGACGCAGGCAAGATCGCCGGTCTGGAAGTGAAGCGCATCATCAACGAGCCGACGGCGGCGGCGCTGGCCTACGGGCTCGACAAGAAGAAGGACGAGACCATCGCCGTGTATGACTTCGGCGGCGGCACCTTCGATATTTCGATCCTCGAAGTCGGCGAAGGCGTCATCGAGGTGAAGTCCACCAACGGTGACACGCACCTGGGCGGCGACAACATCGACCAGCGCATTGTTGACTGGTTGATCGACGAGTTCAAGAAAGACGAAGGCCTGAACCTGCGCGACAAGGGCAACGAGATGGCGCTGCAGCGTCTGCGTGACGCGGCCGAACGCGCCAAGATCGAGCTCTCCACCACGATGCAGACCGAAATCAACCTGCCCTTCATCACGGCGGATGCCAGCGGTCCCAAGCACTTGGTCAAGACGCTGACCCGCGGCAAGCTGGAAGAGATGGTGAAAGACATCATCGACCGCTCGATCGGCCCGTGCAAGGCGGCATTGAAAGACGCCGGCATCACGCCCGACAAGATCGATGAAGTCGTGCTGGTGGGCGGGCAGACGCGCATGCCGCGCATTCAGCAGTTGGTCAAGGAGGTCTTCGGCAAGGAACCGCACAAGGGTGTGAACCCGGACGAAGTGGTTGCCATTGGCGCGGCCATCCAGGGCGGCGTGCTGGGCGGCGAGGTGAAAGACTTGCTGCTGCTCGACGTGACCCCGCTGACGCTGTCGATCGAAACCATGGGCGGCGTGGCCACGCAGATGATCCCGCGCAACACCACCATCCCGACCAAGAAGTCGGAGATGTTTTCGACCGCGGCCGACAACCAGACATCCGTCGAGGTGCACGTGATGCAGGGCGAGCGTCCGATGGCGCGCGACAATCGCACTCTGGGCAAGTTCCACCTGACCGGACTGCCTCCGGCTCCGCGTGGCGTGCCGCAGATTGAAGTGACGTTCGACATCGACGCCAACGGCATCCTGAACGTGAATGCCAAAGACATGGCCACGGGCAAGGACCAGAAGATAACCATCACGTCGTCTTCGGGTCTAAGCAAGGAAGAGGTCGAGCGCATGGCGAAGGACGCCGATGCTCACTCGGCCGAAGACAAGGCCAAGCGCGAGGAAGTGGAAGCGCGCAACCAGCTCGACGGCATGGTGTACAGCATCGAGAAGATGCTGCGCGAACACGGGGACAAGATCTCTGGGCAGGAGCGCAGCGACGTGGAGAATGCGCTGGCCGATGCCAAGAAGGCGCTTGAAGGCACCGACGCGGCAGCAATGAACAAAGCTCGCGAGAACCTGACCTCTGCTTCGCACAAACTGGCGGAGGCCATGTACAAGGCCAGCTCGGCGCAAACGCCCCCAGCAGGCGGTCCGGCTCCGGGTGGAGACGGTCAAGCCACCGGCGGCGAGCAGAAGAAGAAAGACGAAGGCGTGATCGACGCCGAGTACGTGGACGTGGACGAGAAGAAATAACGCTGTTCGCCATTCGCTTTTCGCTTTTGGCTAGCAAGGGGCGCTTCAGGCGCCCCTTGCGTCAGAAGACGTAAAGGGCGAAGAGCGACAAGCGAAGAGCGACACGATTTGGCTGACGGCTGATGGCTGACAGCTGAAACAACAACGGAGCTCCCCAGATCGAAGGACAAATTGCGATTTGAAGTAAACGGTCAATCCTACATGTTAAGTTTTAACAACGGCGACGGGCGGTGGTACCTGGTGACCGCCGGCGTTGACGGCCGGATGAAAGCCATTCCAGTGATCAGCGACGAATTCGGTTTCGTCGCGCACGAGGTCGTCCCGATGGGCGATTCAGGACAGGCAGGCATTAACTGATGCGATCCCACTCATTCGAAAACCGCGAAAGAGTGGGGCACCCAGCCTCGCTCTGCTCAAGATGACAATATGAAAAAGGTGTAGCGAAGAGCGAATGGCGAAAGCGAGATTGCTAAGAGCTAAAGGCTAAGAGCTAAGCCAGAACCAACCATGCCAACCACGCCCAACAAAGACAAAGACTACTACGGCATCCTCGGGGTGAAGAAAACCGCCTCGGCGGATGACATCCGCAAGGCGTTTCGCAAGTTGGCGCGCAAGTATCACCCCGACGTGAATCCGGGCGACAAGTCTGCCGAGGAGAAATTCAAGACGCTCTCCGAGGCCAACGACGTCCTCAGCGATCCCAAGAAGCGCAAGATCTACGACCAGGTTGGGTTCTACTCCGACAACATCGACGCGGCCACGGCGGAAGCCTACGCGCGTGGCGGCGGCTTTGGCGCTGGCGGTTTCGGTGGACCGGCGTCAGGCCCGAGCACTGGCGGAGCGCGAACCCATACTCAGGAAGTTCCCTTCGACTTCAGCGGCTTCGACTTCAATGACTTTGCCGAAGGCGCAGGTGCGGCGGGACGCAAGAGCGGGGGCGGCGGATTCCGCGACATCTTCTCCGGCATCTTCGGATCGGGCGGCGGCCGCGAGGCGCCAATGGACCGGCCCGAAGCGGGCGAAGATCTCGAATATCAGGTGAACGTCGGTTTCTGGCAGGCGATCAAGGGCGCAGAAATTCAGCTCACGATTCCACGCCGCGACCTTTGCGCCAACTGCCATGGCCAGGGCTTTATCGAAAGCCCGGGACAATGCCCCGAATGTCACGGCAAGGGCACCATAACGCAGAAGAGCGGCAGCATGAAGTTCAACGTGGTGTGCCCGCGCTGTGGCGGCAGCGGCAAGAACCGCACGGTGTGCCCGGTGTGCCACGGCGAGGGCCGCGTCGAGCACAGTGACGTGCTGAAGGTCCGGATCAAAGCGGGGACGCGCGACGGCCAGCGCATCCGCCTGCCGGGCCGTGGCAACGCCGGAACCATGGGCGCACCCGCGGGCGATCTCTACATCATTGTGCGCGTGGGCGAGCATCCGGTGTTCAAGCGCGAGGGCGACGATATTCATCTCACCGTGCCGGCGAGCGTCAGCGAAGCGGCGCTGGGCGCCAAGATCGAGGTGCCGACAATCGATGGCCGGGCGCTGCTGAAGATTCCGCCGGGCACGCAATGCGGACAAAAGCTGCGGCTGCGGGAAAAGGGTGTTCCGTCGGCGGTCAGGGAAGGCACGCGAGGCGACGAGATTGTCGAGATCAAACTGGTGCCTCCGCAGGCCAGCGACGAGCGCTCAAGGGAAATTTTGCGCGAGCTGGCAAAGCTGAATCCGGAAGACCCACGGGAAGAGTTGTGGAGCAAGGTTTGAGAAGAAGCAATTAGCAATTAGCAATTAGCAATTAGCAATTAGCAATTGCAATTGATGATTTCGCAGGTAAGCGCTGAAAGGTTCCACAAAAGAGCAAGGTTTTCATAGTTGGTGCCAAATGCTAAGTGCCAAATGCTAAGTGCCAAATGCTAAATGCCAAGTGCTAACTGCTGATTTCGTCCTCGAGACCGAACGTCTGCTGCTGCGCCGGCTCCGTCCCGACGACGCAGGTGCGATATTCGCCGTGATCGGCGATCGGGTGGCGATGCAGTATTTCCCGCGAACGTTCGAGCGCAAAGACGCGGAGGCGTGGATCGAGCGGAATCTTCGTCGCTATGCTGAGCACGGGCATGGGCTCTACGCCGTGGTGCTTAAGACCGGAGGCGACGTGATCGGCGATTGCGGCCTGGTCACGCAGCAGATCGAGGGGCGCCCGGAGTTGGAGGTTGGTTATCATCTGCGCCGCGACAAGTGGGGGCATGGCTATGCAACTGAGGCGGCGCGCGGCTGCATGCAGTACGCGTTTCGTACGCTCGATGCGCCGAAGGTGATTTCGTTGATCAGGCCGGAGAACCTGGCATCACGGCGCGTGGCCGAGCGCAATGGAATGCAAGTGGAGCGCCAGGTGATGCATTCTGGATTGATACATCTGATGTATGCAGCAAGTAAGCTGTCAGCTTTCAGCCGTCAGCTACTACGGACGAGGATATAACTGAGAGCTGATAACTGAGAGCTGACAACTGATAGCTGACAGCTACTGAGAGGACCATGGCCAAGCGTAAAAAACAAGGCGCGTACATGATCAGTGCGGTGGCGGAGATGTACGACATTCATCCGCAGACGTTGCGCCTGTATGAACGCGAAGGGCTGCTGAAGCCGTCGCGCACCGAGGGTAACACCCGCCTCTACACCGACGAGGACATCGAACGCCTGGAACTGATCCTGTCGCTGGCGCGCGACCTGGGAGTGAACATCTCGGGCATCGCCATCATTCTGCAAATGCGCGAGCGCATGGACGAAATGCAGCGCCAGATGGCGGGCTTCGTCAGCTACGTACGCAATGAGGTGATGGCGCGCGCGCAACAAGCCGATCCCAGCCGCGGGGCGCTGGTGCCGCTACGCCGCGGCATCGTCATCAAGCCGGAAAAGAAAAAACAGTAGTCAGTAGTCAGTTTTCAGTAGTCACAATAACCCGTACATGACCACCCGGTTCTCGGCCCCGACGAAAACCTGCCCGTCGGCGATGGTGGGGACAGTGAACTTTATGGCCAGCCCAACGCGGTCTCGTCCTGAATTTTGCTCGGAGTTGTACAACTCAGTTCCAATATTGGTTGCGTCGTAGGCGTGCAATACCGCGTTACCCCCTCCGTAGGTATCGTTCTGAATGATCCAAAGGATCCCATTGTTTGTGCCATTGGAGGAGATAGACGGGGTGCTTCCAGGGAAGTTGAAGGACGCCGGCGAGGTGGGACCGCGGGAAAGTCTCTCGGCGTTGGGATCGAATGAGAACGATCTCAGAACATCGTAGGAACCGCCGAAATAAACCATGTTGTTCCACGTGGCAGGGCTACCAAACAGGCTGCCAATCGCGAAGGGAATGGTTTGCACGATCTGGCTGTCGTTCCCCGAATGGAAGTGTCCCATGTTGTCGCGATTCACCAGGTCGATGGTGCCTTCTTTCCCGACCTGTATCAGCAAGTGAGGATAGGTTGTGCCCGGCTGATCGGGCAGCAATATGGCGCCACCGGAGCCAAAGTCGGAGTCGTTATTGTCCAGGGTCTGCTGGTCCCAGGGAGTGAAATAGTCGCTCAGACCAATGGTTCGGCCCGGGGCCGGCCAGGTCAGGCGGAGAACGCTGTCTCCGAAATCCGTGCTTCCGTCGAAGTGGCCGTTTCCGGTCGCAGCATAAATCGACCCCCCGGAATCAGCCGACGGACCGGCGCCGCCGCCCCAGAAACCGCCTTCGTAACCGTTCGGGGTGTCAACATAAATACCGCTGCGCGACAGATTCAATTCGCTGAACGACATGATGTAGCCGTGATAGCTGCCAAGGTCGCAATGCGAAGCCCAGGCAACGAATACCTGTCCCTTCAGCAGCAGCACCGCCGAACGTTGCCCTTCCACCAACGGATCAAAAGTGAGAACATCGGCGACGGAGCCGACGCCGTTGCCCTGTGTCGTGGCGGTGATTTGCAGGGGCGCCACTTTATCGTGGCCCGTCTTGATGTCGAGCGCATGCAGGGTCTGAAAGAAGGAAGTGTTGTGGGTTACGGTGTCAGTCTGTTTCGTCTTGGCAACTAGGTACATGGTGCCGGTTGCGGCATCGATTGCCGGGGTCCCCGTTATACCGATCTCAGGGACCATGTCACTACAGCCCACGTCGCCGCTCGACACCGGGCTGATCACATAGCGAAATCCGTTGGTGGCCAGAAAATTGGTATGCCAAAGCTGCTGTCCGCTGTTCACGTCGAAGGCATAAACCTGGTCGTGCTCGGTGGCGATGAACACCACATTGTGCGATGTTCCACCGATGGTGACGCCCGGCATGTAGAGCGGCTGAGCATACACGTAGCCCTGCACCGCAAACGTGGCTTTCTTGCCGAACGATTGCGTCCTGACATTCGCCAGGGTGAGGAGCGTTTCCTGCGTGTTCGCACCCGTGCGGTAAGTGTCATTGTGATACGTAGTTACCGCGACCTGAGCCATTACCACGCTAGAACTCGCAAACAACAATACGGCCACGCAACTACAGCGTAACGCAGCGGCACACATGTTCTTCATACGACCGAGGTCTCCTGTGCAAAATAGTGCAAGAGTCTGAAGGAAGAGAAGGCGATACTACCCTACAGAAGCGCGTTGGCACAACGGTTTTCTGAGACGGCAACCGGCAAACGGTTACTGACTACTATTTCTTCAGCTTCTCTACTTGTTCGCTGGCCCGCTTGGCGTAGGGTCCATCGGGCAGGATCTTCAGGTAAGCCTGGTAATTTTCCAGGGCGCCGGCGGTGTCGCCGGTCTTGTTCAAAGCCTCGGCCAGCTTGAACGTGGCCTCGGCATCGTGGGGTTTGTACTCCAACGCCTCACGATAGCGACTGATGGCTGCGGGATAGTTCTGCTTGACCTTGAAGTAGAAGTCGCCGATCTCCACGCATTTCATCGCCCGCATGGGATTGTAGGGCGTGAATTCATCGGCATCGCCACTGTTGTTTCCCAGCTCCGCCTCGGGATGCTTCGTGGCATCGTCAGTCGGAGGCGAGACGTTGATCTGGGTCTGCTTGCTGGAGCTTTCTCCGGCGGGAACGTTGTCAGAGCGCGGCGGAGACCTGCGATTGTCCTTGGGTGGCGGGGCAGACTTATCGGTGGGAACCTGTTCGACCGGCTGCTGACCTTGCGCGACGGCAATGCCCACAAACCAAAGACAGAGTATGGCGAGAATCAGATGACGAAAACGCACTCCCATATTGTATTGCAACCCGAAAATCTGGTTGATGACTCGCCGTTCGGATGGTCGCTCATTTTCTCCGGATGTACAGGACCTTCTGAATTTCGGCGACCACGTCCCCGGCTTCGTCTTTCACCTCGACCACGAATGTCGGCTCATATTTTTCCTGAAGCTTGAGCTTTTCGCGAATCTCGTCGAGTTGCGCTTCGCTAAGGCGAAATTCGGCCGTGACTTTTCCTTTCCCGGGTTTGCGAAATCGGATGCTGGCCGCTTTGTCCCACACGATGTACTCGCGGCCCAGATTTTCCATCAGCATCAGCATGTAAAACGGGTCGGCCATGGAGTACAGCGAGCCCCCATAATGCGTGCCGACATAGTTTCGGTTCCAGAAGCGCAGCTTCATCTCGACGTCGACGGCGCGGGCCGATAGCCAGCGCACGCGAATTCCGGCGCCGAACATCGGTGGCCAGATGTTGATGGCGCGCAGCATAAAGCGTTGCAGTCTCGTAGCCATGGAGTAGAACGATGATAGACCGTGGAAGTTCCAACTGCAGGTCCCTCAGTCGGTTCGGGATGACAAATTGAAGTATTCAACTGCATTGTAAAGATTGGCCATACGGTACTTGCGAAAGAAGAAAAAAGGCCGCCCGCATGGACGGCCTTTCTCGTGTGTGGGCGCTTTGCCCTCAACTGCCCCGTAAGGAGAACGTTTGAGATCGCGGTCGATCCCCCTCGACCGCGGCTCTTCCCCAGGCGTTACTTCTGCTGTTGCATCTGACCTGAGGAACCCGGCTGCGCGGATGACGCCGACTGATCAGTCGCGGTATTCGTCATCAGGGTCAAATCCACGCGACGATTCTTGGCCCGGCCGGCGGCGCTGGTGTTCTTGGCCACGGGATTGTCCTTGCCCAGACCAATCAGGTAGATCTTGTGCGCCGGGACGTTATATTTCTGCGCCAGGTACTGGATAACGGCGTCGGCGCGGCGCTGGCTGAGCTGGTAGTTGTAATCGACCGGCCCGCTCGAATCGGTGTAGCCTTCCACCTGAACGATGTAGTGCTTCTGGCTGCCGAGCTGCTCGGCGAACTCGTCAAGCGCCTGCTTGTCCTTGCGCGTGAGGTCTGCCTTGTTGAAGGCGAACAATATCGTCGTGTCATTGACCGGCTTGTAGTTGTCCAGGTTCTCCACCGTGCCCGCCAGGCTGGTTACCCGATGCGAGGCCTGGGTGGCGTTCTGATTGGCCTGGTCGGCTGCCTGACCCGCAGCCAGGGCCTTCTGGTCGGCGGCGTCTGCCTGCAACTTCGCTTGCTGAATGCCCTGTTGGGCGCGCGCGTCGGTGTCACGGATGTCGTGAGTATTTTTCGCGGTCAGATCATCTAATTCATTAACCTTGTTTACCGTCGGGGTCACTTCGTTACGAACGTATTTCTTGGTAGCGCAGCCGACGGTAAACGGCAGGCTGCCAGCCACCAGCACTGCTACGACGGTGAATCGATTCATAGAATGAACTCCTTGCAAACCTTAGGCAGCGTTCCGCCTGAGAATAAATGAGCAACCATGCTGCCATTGGGGGCCTGGTTAGGTCGCAAGAAATGTATATTGTTTTCAATGGTTTAGAAGCCGCCCGCAGGTGCTCATTTGGGGCCGGTCGGCCCAGCCGGATAATCCTGACGCGAGGAGTAGAATTTTTACCGGGTTGAGGGAGACAGGTGGCGTCCGATATTCGACTCCAGGGCGCCGCTCTTAGTCACAACTGAATGGATTTGCAGCAAAAAATTCGGACCTTGCCAACCTCGCCCGGCGTGTATCTGTACAAGAACGCCGAGGGCGAGATCATCTACGTGGGCAAGGCGAACAGTCTGCGGGCCCGGGTGCGCTCTTATTTTCTGGAAGGTGCGGCGGACAATGCCAAAACCGGATCGCTGCTGCGCGACGCCGTCGATCTCGACTACATCGTCGTGGACAACGAGAAGGAAGCGCTGGCGCTTGAGAACAACCTGATCAAGCAGAAGAAGCCGCGCTACAACATCCTTCTGCGCGACGACAAGACGTACCCGTACATCAAACTGACCATCGGCGAACGCCATCCGCGGGTTTATCCCACGCGCCGATTGCGCCGCGATGGATCGCTGTACTTCGGGCCGTATTTTCCCACCAGCCTGGCGTACCGCATTGTGGATCTCATCCACCGGCACTTCCTGATTCCGTCGTGCAAGCTCGATCTGAACCGCTATTATCCCCGGCCGTGCTTGCAGTACTACATCGGGCGCTGCCTGGGTCCGTGCGTCGAAGGGCTCACCACCCCCGACCGTTACGCCGAAGCCGTTCACGACGTTCAGGATGTTTCTGGAGGGCCGGGGCGCCGATCTGTCGCGCTCATTGCAGCAGCGCATGGCCGCCGCCGCCGAGCGCCAGCAATATGAGCTGGCGGCAAAGTATCGCGACCTCATCTCGACCGTCGAGTTGCTCGACAAAAAACAGCGTATCGCCGCGGTTGAAGGCGATGATGCCGATGTCTTCGGCTATCACTATGAAAACGAGATGCTGGCGGTGAACCTGTTTCACATGCGGGGCGGCAAGATTGTGGACAAGCGAGAGTTCTTCTGGGAAGACCTGAGCGGGATGGTCGGCGCTGCCGGCTTCGAGCCAGGAGTGTTCTTCTCAGCATTGCTGAAGCAGGTTTACCTGGACCAGCAGTATGTGCCGCACACCATCTACGTTCCGGTGGACTTCGAAGATCGCGTCACCTTGGAGGAGGTGCTTTCCGAAGGCCAGAAGCGGAAGGTACAGATTCACGTGCCGCAGCGCGGCGACAAGCGCTCGCTGATCGACCTGGTGGGGCAGAATGCCAAACAAGCATACGATCAGCGCTTCCGCGTCATGAAGCCGGCGGCCAAGGCGATCCAGGAAGCTTTGCAGGACGCGCTCATGCTGCCGGAGCTGCCCAAGCGCATTGAGTGCTTCGACATCTCGCATATTCAGGGCGCCGAAACGGTGGCGTCGATGGTGGTGTGGGAAGACGGCCAGATGAAGAAATCCGACTATCGCAAGTTCATCATCAAGGGCGTCGAGGGGGTTGACGACTTCGCCTCGATGCGCGAAGTGGTGACCCGCCGCTACAAGCGAGTGCAAGAGGAAAAGCAGACCCTGCCGAGCTTGGTGCTGATCGACGGCGGCATCGGGCAGTTGCACGCCGCCGCCCAGGCGCTGGAAGCACTGAGCATTATCAACCAGCCGCTGGCCGCCATCGCCAAACGGGAGGAGATCATCTACGTTCAGGGCCAAGAGGACGAGCCGGTCGTGCTCGATCGCCATTCGCCGGTGTTGCACCTGGTGCAACTGGTGCGCGACGAGGCCCACCGCTTTGCCGTGACCTTTCATCGCAAACGGCGGCAGATGCGCGACCGCAAGACTGAACTGCTCGACATTCCTGGCGTGGGTGCGCGCACCACCAGCCGCCTGTTGCAGCACTTCGGCAGCTTGCAGGCGGTGAAGCAAGCCGATGCCGCGGCGCTCGCCTCGGTGGTGAGCCGCCCTCAAGCCGACGCAATTCTGCGCTATTTTGGCAAAGACGAAACCGCCGCTCACGCGTCCCACGCTTCGGAGCTAGAATAGCTCCATATAAGGGTGCGGCTATGGATGTGGGTCGCGATTCCAGAACTCGGCTGTTCGTTCTCTGTTTATGCGTGGTGGTGTTGGTTTGGACCGTAGGCTACGGCTTTGACCGCCTGCTGGCCAAAGATGGCGTCACCCGCATAGACATTCTGCTTACCTCGAATTTTCTGACCGGACTGGTGGCCGGCTTCCTTTTCTACAGTCTCAGCAATTACGAGCGGTTGCGGCGCAAGCTGGTGCGTGAGCGGCTGCACACCATCGCCGAGATGAACCACCACATCCGCAATGCGCTGCAGGTGATCACCTACGCCACCGCGTCGGAACCTCAGTCGGGCTCGGTGGATCTGATCCGCGAATCCGTGGAGCGCATAGAGTGGGCGCTACGCGAGGTGCTGCCCGGACACGTGACGTCATCGGAAGCAGCCGCGGAGCAGGAGAAACAGGAACAACCGGTGCGCGCGGGCTGACGAAATCCCATTCCTAAGACGATTCGCGGTAGCCGAATAGTCTCACCATGGCGAGCTTTCACGATTTACCATGTACCAGAACTGCGGTTCGGCCAAATGCTAATTGCTAATTGCTAATTGCTATGGGAGGCCTTATGGGTTCTGAAGAAGCGCTGGATAAAGTGAAAGAAGCGGTCGCAGAGGGCAGGGAAAGAAAGCAGATGGCGCCGGTCAGTCTTACCATGGCGATCCTGGCCGTGATGATCGCAACGGTCTCGCTGCTCGGCCACCGCTCGCATACCGAAGAAATCCTGCTGCAGAACCGGGTCACTGACCAGTGGGCCTATTACCAGGCGAAAAACATGCGGCGCAACAATCTGGAGGCGCTCTCCGACGTGCTCACGGCACTGCAGAACACCAAGGCCGACCGCGCCGAGGAGGTGGAGAAACGCTTCCACGAAGAGATTGATAAATATCGCGACCAGCAGAAGGACATCCAGAACGAAGCCCGCGGGCTGGAGTCGGAAGTCACTCTGACCAGCCGGCGGGCCAATCGCTATGACCTGGGCGAGGTGTTTCTGGAGATCGCACTGGTCGTCACCTCCATCACCTTGCTGACAGACAATCGCCGCTATTGGTACTTCGGATGTGTGCTTGCGGTGATAGGCATTGTCGCCGCGGCCAGCGGATTTTTAGTGCACTGAGGAGGCGTCCAGTTCGACAACGCGGTTGCAGTTGCAACATAGGCCTTTCACTGCTTCTGGATTCATTTGCGATTAAAGCCAATCCACGCGAATAGAGTTTTCCACGGGAGGAAATCCGTAGCTTCCCCGATGGTTGGTGCCAGCTAAGACTCGGGCGGGGGGCTCTTGCGAGGGTCGCCGAAAAGCCGTTGCATGAGGGCCAGCAATTCCTGTGGATCGTGACTATGAACCACATAATCGGCCCACTTCAACTCACGCTCCGTGGGCGTAAGCGCGATGATTGGCAAGTCTGGGGACGACTTCTTGACCGACGGAATGAGATGGTCAGATTTGAAGTTCGGGATTCTGCAATGAACGATTAAAGCATCAACATTGGGAAACAGGCGAACTAGATCAAGGGTTTCGGCCACAGAGTGTGCGGTTATCACGTTGTACTTGAACGTTTCCAACAGAATCTTGCGGGTGGACAGTGCCTGTTCTGGCTCGGGTTCGGCAACGATAAAAGCAGGTCTGGTCAAACTGGATCTCCTCACTTCACGTTAGATGAGCCCCGGTTGCCTTCCGCTGCCGGGCTCCAGTCCCATCCCCTTTCCACCAGTCCGCGGGCGAAATCTTCATTTGCGGGGAGCCGTCACCATGAGGTGTGGCAGGCATCACCGCTTCTGGGTCTTGCCTCATGCTACGAATTGACATGATCACCCTTCCGTGTGACGGGTCGGGCTTTCTCCCGAAATACCAACTGGGTGCGTCAATCTTGTATTTCTCAAGGCCTGCGTAGCGCCATCATCGAGGTGTTGAATGAACGCTCGGCTGGTAGATGAATTTCGTTCGATCGTCGGAGATGCGGGCCTGGTGAGCGGGCCCGAGCAGCTCCGGACCTACGAATGCGACGGCTTGACCCTGTTCCGGGTGGTCCCCGATCTGGTTCTGCTTCCGGCAACATCGCAAGAAGTGCAGGACATCGTTACGGTGTGTCACCGCGAGCGAATCCCCATGGTCGCGCGTGGCGCGGGCACGGGCCTGAGCGGCGGAGCGCTGCCGGTAAAAGGTGGCGTGGTGATCGGCGTATCAAGGATGAATCGCATCCTTGAGGTTGATATACCCAACGCGCGCGTGGTGGTCGAGCCGGGCGTGACCAATTCCGCCATAACCGCGGCGGTCTCCCCGCACGGCTACTTTTATGCCCCCGACCCGTCCTCGCAAGTGGTTTGCACCGTGGCCGGCAACGTGGCGGAGAACTCTGGCGGCGCGCACTGCTTCAAGTATGGAGTAACCACGACCTACATTCTGGGACTCGAGGTTGTGCTCTCCGACGGTTCACTCATTAATCTGGGCGGACCGAGTCTGGACCAGCCAGGCTACGACCTGGTGGGCGCTTTCGTCGGTTCGGAAGGCACATTCGGCATCATCACCAAGATTACGTTGCGAATCATCAAGAAGCCTGAAACCACGCAGACGTTGATGGCCGCTTTCAATTCGAGCAGCGAGGCGGGTGCTGCCGTCAGCGCCATCATCGCTTCCGGCATGTTTCCCGCGGCGCTGGAAATTATGGACCGGCTGGCCATTGAGGCCGCCGAAGCTGCCGTCCATCCGAATTATCCCAAGTGTCAGGCGTTGTTGCTGGTGGAGTTGGACGGTTCCACCCGCGAGGTCGAGTTGCTGATGGAGAAGGTGGGGCCGATTTGCCAATCGTGCGGAGCCTGGGAGCTGCGGCTGGCGAAGTCGGAGCCCGAACGCATGTCGATTTGGAAGGGGCGCAAAGCGGCGTTTGCAGCAGTGGGCCGTATCTCGCCGAATTATCTGGTGCAGGACGGCGTTATTCCCCGCACCGCATTGCCCCGGGTACTGGGAGAGATTGACCGGCTCAGCGCCGAAAAAAGTCTGCGCGTCGCCAACGTCTTTCATGCCGGAGATGGCAATCTTCATCCCCTGGTGCTGTATGACCGCCGCATTGCCGGCCAGGAGGAACGAGCGATGGAGCTGGCAGAAGATATCTTGCGGCTTTGTGTGGAAGCCGGCGGCTCCATCACCGGCGAACATGGAATTGGCGAGGAAAAGAAACAGTTCATGTCGGTGATGTTTTCCGAAGCCGACCTGGACGCGATGCAGCGACTGCGTTCGGCCTTCGATCCCGATGAGCTTTGCAATCCGACCAAGATGTTTCCGGGGACCGACGCGAATGTGCAAAGGCCGGTTGCTTACGAGCCGCATCCGATCGAGACCGCAGGACTGGCGCAACGGTACTAGAGCGGTTGCGGTGATGCCGTACTCACTGGCGCGGGTAGAGCGGGCCTTCAGGCCCGCGTCCAGGGGAAGTAAGAATCTGCTTCAGCCGCTGAGGTCGGCGACCTCCGCGGCTGAAGCTAAGAAACGATGTGGCGGCCTAACGCGGGCCTGAAGGCCCGCACTACCCAAGGAGCGATCACCTTGGGATTGCAGCGCTGAGAAAGGCAACGGAGCCAAATTATGAGCCAAGCTCAATTACAGAAAGATCAGGCGTGGATCGAACTAACTGCGATCGTGGGCGCGGAACACTTGCGCGCGGCGACGCCCGAGGATGCCGTGGAAGCGGTGCAACCCCTCGGCGTGATTGCTCCCGCCACCGCGCAGGAAGTCGCGCAGGTGCTGCGTTACTGCACTTCCGCCGATCTCAGCATCATTCCGCGGGGTGGAGGCACCCAGTTGGGTTTGGGGAATCGGCCGCGCAAGGCAGATTTTATTCTCTCCCTGGAGCGGCTGAACCGCGTCGTCGAACATGCCTGGGGCGACATGACGGTTACGGTGGAAGCGGGCTGCACCATCGACAAGTTGCAGGCAATGCTGCGCGAGCACGGTCAACTGTTGGCCGCTGACCCGGTGCAGCCGGAGCAGGCCACGGTTGGTGGCGTGCTGGCCACGGCCGAGAGCGGGACCTTGCGCGTCCGCTATGGTGCTATTCGCGACCTTGTCCTCGGGGTGGAAATGGCGCTACCCGACGGCAGCGTGATTAAAGCTGGAGGCAAGGTCGTCAAGAACGTCGCCGGCTATGACCTCACCAAACTTGTTATCGGTTCGCTGGGAACGCTGGGCGTGATCACCCGGGTCGTATTCCGCCTCCATCCTGTTCCGGTAGCCACCGCCAGCTACGTCGCCACGCTGTCCGCGGCGTCGGAGGCGTCCAAACTGGTGCTCGCCATCCTGGATTCTCATCTGGTTTACACCGGGCTGCAAATTCACGCACGCCGTTCAGACGAGATTTTTGTTCACGTACGGTTCGAGGGCATCCCCGAATCGCTGCAGGACCAATACGCAAAGCTGGGACGGATCGCAGGCACCCATAAGTTTGTCGCTTGTGATGGCGACGTTCTGGAGCGAGCGGCAGAAACTGTTCATCAATCCCGGCGCCTCGGTGATCTGCAAGTGCTGTGTGCTGCCCTCGCAGATTGGCTCGCTTTGCGATGCTTTTTTCCGTCAGGCAGAGCTATCGAAGGTTGCGACCACGCTGGTAGCGCAAGGCACCGGACTGGCCGAAGTCCGCCTGGATGCCGGGGAGTTGAAGCCGCTGATGAATGTGGTGTACGCCCTGCGCAGTGAAGTGGATCGCCTACAAGGGACAATGACCTTGCCGCGGTGTCCGGCAGCGATGAAGGATGAACTCGACGTGTGGGGCATGCCAAAAGATGCGCTGCCGCTGATGCACCGGATCAAGCAGAAATTCGATCCTGGGCAAACCCTGAATCCGGGCCGTTTCGTGGGGGGAATATGATCGAGCAACTGGCAACACCGGTCACCGGCAAAAGAAAGATTTTTGATGACTACCATGCCCCGGCCGCGGAGCTGCTCAATGCCTGCGTCCATTGCGGCTTTTGCCTGCAAACTTGCCCCACCTATACTCTGTGGGGCAAAGAGCAAGACTCTCCCCGCGGCCGCATTCACCTGATCAATATGGCGATCGAGGGCGAAGTAGACATGACGGAGCTGTACGTCTCGCACTTCGACCATTGCCTGGGATGCCTGGCTTGTATCAGCTCGTGTCCCTCCGGCGTCAAGTACGGGAAACTGATTGAAGCCATGCGCGGACAGGTGCAACGGCAGTATCGCCGGCCACTGCACGAGCGCGTGCTGCGGCGCATGGTCGCCGCGGTCTTCAGCCGGCCGTCGCGCATGCGTAAGCTGATGGTGCCGCTGCGCGCCTATCAGGGGCTGGGACTGCAACGCCTGGCGCGGGCGATGGGACTGACCTCACTACTGCCCCGCAGCTTGCGCGCCATGGAGCAGATGCTGCCCGATCTGTCACAGCGTGACACCTCGGTAGTTCTGCCGGCGCGCATCGCGGCTCAGGGAGAGAAGCGCCGCACCGTCGCCATGCTGACCGGGTGCGTGCAGAGTGTTTTTATCGGCCAGGTAAATGCCGCCACCGCGCGCGTACTGTCGGCCGAGGGCTGCGACGTGCTGGTGCCGCCCGGGCAAGGCTGCTGTGGCGCCCTGATGATGGACCTGGGCCAGGAAAAAGAAGCTCTCAACAGTGCGCGCAAGATAATTGATCTGTTCGAACCGTTGGCGGTCGATACCATCGTGGTCAATGCTGCCGGTTGCGGACACACGCTAAAGGACTATGGCTACCTGCTGCGCGACGATCCCGACTATTGCGACCGCGCCATCGCGTTTTCCGCCAAGTGCAAAGACGTATCTGAAGTGCTCGCTGAATTGGAACCGCGCGCGCCGCGCCACCCGGTAGCCCTGCGGGTGGCTTTCCACGATCCCTGCCACCTGCAGCACGGGCAGGGACTACGCGAGCAACCGCGCGCCATGCTGCGGACCATCCCCGGGCTGGAATTGTTGGAGATTTCCGAAGCCGCGCTCTGTTGCGGTTCGGCGGGGCTCTACAGCCTGGTGCAGGGGGAGACCGCCCACCAACTGGGCCAGCGCAAGGTGGAGAAGATTGTCGCAACACCGGCTCAGGCCGTGGCGACCGGCAATCCGGGATGCCAGTTGCAACTCAGGGCAATGCTGAATGAGGCCGGACATCCCTTGCCGGTGATGCATTACATGGAATTGCTAGACGCTTCTATCTCCGGCACCAAACTGCCGGGAAAACGCAACTAGTAACTATGTGCGGCTGAAGAATGACTGGCGGAGAGGGAGGGATTCGAACCCCCGATACCCGTCAAGGTATGGCCGCTTTCGAGGCGGCTCGTTTCAACCACTCACGCACCTCTCCGCATCAACGGCAATCGAATTGTAGGTCTGCTCCCGCGGTCTTCGACGGGCGCCAAGACCGGAGCAGTGCTTTCAGTTTAGCAAATGCGCATTGTTTTTGGAGCGACACCAGAGCGACAAGGTCGCTCAGGATGACGGACAGAAGCCAATTGCTAATTGCTACCCGCCGCGTCAGCAGGGAAGAGATACCCCGCCAACATGCGCTTCATCTCCGAGATTACGCGATCGCGATCTGCGCGGGCGGGCTGCTCGTAGGCGTATGCGATGAGCCGCTCGCCGGCCTCGCTGACGATGCGCAGCATCAGGTCAAGTTCCGGCGTGTTCGGGATGCCTAATCGCTCCAGCATGAAATTCTTCAGCAGTGCCGGTAGCCCAACACTGGGTGAAGCCTCGCGTTCCTTGGTCGCGGCACTGATGTAGCGGCCAAAGGAAATCGTCCGGAAATCGGGGTGCGCATCGAGGTAAATGATGTAGGCGTCCACCACGCTATCGAGAATTTTGGCCGGGTCGAAGGTCTCCAGGTTAGCCAGTTCGCGCTCCAGCACCTTCATCACCGAATCTTCCAACGATGCGCGGAACTGCTCGACGTGGCGCACGGCGATCGCGTCGATGATGGTCTGCTTGTCGGGGAAGAAGCGATAGAGCGCGCCGATCGAAAGGCCCGCCTCCGCCGCGATGCGGGTGGTGGTGACATCCTCCAGCGGCATCTGCTCCAGCAGGGAACTGGCGGCGTCGAGAACGCGCTGCACAGTGTGCTGGCTGCGGGGCTGGAGAGGCAGGCGACGGCCAGAGGTCTGGACTTCACGCTCCACTTGAGGTGCATCGAGTTGATTCTTAAGGGGCATATTCAGTTGTCACAGGCGAAAGTCGATGACTTTTCATTGACATGATGCCATATTTCCTGTAAAAGCGAAAGAGAGTTCGCATTCTTGTTCTCTGCGGGGCGTTTTCTTGAGGCAAGAATAGGGGTCCTTCGACTCCTCGGTCGCCACGGCGACCTCGTCGCTCAGGATGACACACGAAAGATTCTGCTTGGTCCGGAGCGAATGGCGAAACGCGAAGAGCGAAGAGCGAATTGATAGCTGACGGCTGAAAGCTGATAGCTGCACGTAACGAGGTTTCCCGCATGGGTGTTCCGGTTTCGCAGATGTGGACGGTCGCCACGTACGTCCTGAAGCAGAAGATCAAGGGCCGCAAGCGCTATCCGCTGGTGCTGATGCTGGAGCCGCTCTTCCGCTGCAATCTGGCTTGCGCCGGATGCGGCAAAATCCAATATCCCGCGCACGTCCTGAAGCAGAACCTCTCGCCCGAGGAATGTTTCCGCGCGGTGGACGAGTGTGGCGCGCCGATGGTGTCGATCCCCGGCGGCGAGCCGCTGATGCATCCGCAGATCGCCGAGATCGTGGACGGCCTGGTCGCGCGCAAGAAATACATTTACCTGTGCACCAACGCGCTGCTGCTCAAAGAAAAGATTGACCTGTTCAAGCCCAGCAAGTACCTGACGTTCTCGGTGCACGTGGACGGCGAGCGCGAGCACCACGATTTTTCCGTCTGCCGCGAAGGCGGATTCGACATCGCCCTCGATGGGATGAAGGCGGCGTTGGAGCGCGGCTTTCGCGTCACCACGAACACCACGTTGTTCGATGGCGCCGATCCCAACAGCGTCCGCGCTTTCTTCGACGAGATGATGGACCTCGGGGTCGAGGGCATGATGCTTTCGCCCGGCTACTCGTACGACAAAGCGCCCGACCAGAAGCACTTTCTGGGACGCGCGCGGACGCGGCGGCTGTTCCGCGCCATGTTGTCGAACCGCAAAGCCAAATGGGTGTTCAACCAGTCGCCACTGTTCCTGGAATTTCTGATGGGCAAGCGCGACTACCCGTGCACTCCATGGGGCATGCCCACCTTCAACCTGTTTGGCTGGCAGAAGCCGTGTTACCTGCTGCAAGACGGCTACGCCGACACCTTCGAAGAGCTGATGCGCGAGACTGAGTGGCACAAGTACGGCACCGAGTCGGGCAATCCGCAGTGCGCCAATTGCATGGTGCACAGCGGATACGAAGCTTCGGCGGTGCACGATACCTTCGGCTCGCTGCGCGGATTTCTGGGAACCGTGCGCGCGACGTTCTCCAGCAAATACAAGGATGATGAAGCGCTGGCCATGCTGCACGAAGAAGTCCGCCCGGTGCACGCCTACGATCCGCTGGTGCAGATTGGGAACACAAATTCCTGACAGTGTTTTTACCACGGAGGCACAGAGAGCACGGAGAAAAGCAAAAGTAGTTAGTTTCGTATTTTGAGTTGTACATTCTCGGCTTGTTAGATAGGTTCGAAACGGTTTAAAGAATAAGAATTTCTCTGTGACCTCCGTGCCTCTGTGGTGAATACGTTTTACCGAAAGGCGAACAGCGAAATCATGAGCGAACCGCAGCGCAATCTAACTGTTGATTCCCTGGAAGTCGTTGACGGTCGCGACCACGAAAAGATCGAAGGCTGGATTCCGGCGCTTGGCCACCGAGGCCGAGTTGCGTGACGCGCTGGAGAAGGCCTTCGACTATCGCGGCGACGTGACCATCACGCGCAAAGACGGCTCGCGCGTGGAAGGCTACATCTTTGATCGCCGCAACGGCGCAACGCTCGACGCATCCGTCGTCCGCCTCATTCCACAGAATTCGCGCGAGAAAGTTTCCATTCCTTACTCCGACATCGCCGCCCTGGCATTCAGCGGACGCGACACTGCCGCCGGCAAAAGCTGGGAGGCCTGGGTCCGCAAGTACTGGGAGCGGAAAGCCGCCGGCGAGAAGGGAATCGCACTGGAACCAGAGAAGCTGGAGTAACTCCAATTATGCATTGACGGGGGCTCAGCTTTTAGCCCAACCGAAGGGCGAACTTGGACCCACAGGCCGATTACAATTGCCGCAATGTATTTCGAAGTCGTCGGCTCGATCAAGCAAGTCGAGGTCATCGCGGCGGGCCTGGGAATTCGCGGGCGCAGGCGATTGTGGAAGGCCTATGGTCGGGGCTCCTGGCGAAAGATGAAAGGCATCGCAAAGGTAAAACTTAGAGATGGCGTGCGCGCAATAGCGGAGTTACATTGGTATGAAGCCCATGGCATTGGCAAGAAAGAATTCAAGATCAAACGGATCCTCGCTCAAGCAGACTAAAGGCGAGGCCTTCGTCCTTTGCGTTCGGAACGAAGGCTACCCGGCCTCTCTCGAACGGAGAAAACTGTATCCCATGGTTCGGGATGCGTCCGCGGCTAAGCACAGCTTGATGCGCGTTATCGACGAATCCGGAGAGGACTACCTCTATCCCGCGAATTATTTCATCACACTCCGCCTGCCGGCTAACGTGAAGCTCGCGCTGTCGAAAGCATCCTAACTACAGTTCAACGCGGGCGTGCTGGTGCGTGGGTCCCAAGTTCACGTGCTTGTTCCGAAGCTAACCGGCCCGCATGGCCGAAGCCGTCCTGCCGCCGGGCGAGACTCGCGAGTCCGCTATCCGTTACTATATCGACAGCAGATCGTCTAACGTTTGCCGCCAGCTCGGGGCAACATAAGGAAGACCCTGGAATGAAACATACCGTGATTCGGCAGTTCGCCCTGATTACGACTGTGCTGCTTGGCTGCGTGGCAGCTTGGGGCGGTGATACCTCAATGCTCCGGCCTCCCAAGGGATCGAAGGTCGCCATCATCGTGTTCGAGGACCTCGAATGTCCCGACTGCGCGCGCGCGGCGCCTCTGCTGCATGAGGCGGCCAAGCAATACAACATCCCGCTGGTGCAGCATGATTTTCCTTTGCCCATGCATCCCTGGTCATTTGATGCGGCGGTGAATGCCCGCTTCTTCGACAGCAAGTCGGCGAAGCTGGGTGATGATTATCGCTCGTACATCTTTCAGAACCAGCTGCAAATTACGAAAGCGAACCTGCGGGGCATGACAGAGCGGTTTGCCGACGAGCACAAGGTTGCATTGCCCTTCGTGATGGACCCGAACGGCGATCTGGCTGCCAAGGTGAAGGCTGATTATCAGCTGGGGCAGCGCATTCCTCTCGATCACACACCTACCATTTACATTGTCAGCGATACCGTGCGCGGGCAGCCTTTCATCGAGGTTGTAGATCGGACCAAGCTCTACCAGCAGATTGAGCAGGTGATAAAAGAAACCGGCAGCGCTCCTGCAGCGAAAAAAACCGCAGACGCCCACAAGGCTGGCCACACGCAGTAATAATTTCGTCGTACCGAAAGCTCGCCGCAATGGCGGGCTTTTTTCTTTTAGAGTCGCACGTTTCGACTACCCCAGCAGGAAATGCGGCAGAACTTTGAATCGCTCATCGGGTTGCTATGACTATGTCCGACAAAGCTCTCGTACAGCCCCTGAATCCGCCGTCTTCCCGCGATCGCATCTTGATGGCCGGCAAACGCCTGTTCGCCCGCAACGGCTACGAGAACACCAGCACGGTGGCGATTTCGCGCGAAGCGGGGACCAGCGAATCGCAGATGATGAAGCATTTCGGCAGCAAGCAAGGTTTGCTGGCAGCTATTTTTGATCGCGGCTGGGCGGCGATTGCCGAGCGCGTGCAACTGGCGCAAAAGAGTGCCTCGCTCTCGCAGAGGCTCTTCGGAGCGTTGGAGGCCATTGCCGTCGAACTGAACAACGATTCCGATTTGAAGGAAATCATGCTGCTGGAGGCCTGGCGGGTCCGTAAAGACAATCGTGATGTGCTGCTGAGCCCAGGCTATCATCGCTTCGCCGATGTGGTGGATGGAATCCTGAGCGAAATGAAGAACCGTGGACAGGTCCGCGGGGACGTGAACCTGCAAGCGGTGCGAGCCTCCTTCATCGGGGTGACCGAAGGCATGTTGCGCGACCAGGTGGTGGCCAAGCGATCTGAGTTTATCGCCAACTACAGCTTTGACGATGTCAGAAAGGTGCTCGAAATCCTGGTCTCAGCTTTCCGTGGGGAGCCTATCCAATCGCTGAAAGCAGTCAACGAGTAAACGCTGTGTCATGCTGAGCGAGGTCGCCGCGGCGACCGAGTCGAAGGACCCTATTCCGCCGAGAAATCCTGATTGCACCAACGCCGGCCTACAACTTCTTCAGCACTTCAAATATGTCTTCATTGCTGGGCACCTGGCCGAGGGGATAAATCTTGGCGAACGCCAGCTTGCCATTTTTGTCCACGATAAACACGGCCCGTTCGTTGACGCCGGGGAGGGGATCTCCCTCGCGCTGAATCCCGAACGCCTTGGCGACTGCTCCGTGGGGATAAAAATCGCTGGCCATCGGAAAGCTCATGGTGCCGATCTCTTTTTTCTGCCAGGCCGTGTGGCTGGGAATGGAGTCGGCGCTGATGGACACCACTTGGGCGTCGTAGCCATTGAGCCTTTCGGTTTCCGCGCTCAAGGAAGGCAATTGCGAGGCGCACACCGGCGTCCAATCGGCAGGGTAGAAAGCCAGGACCACGTTCTTCTTTCCCCGGTAATCGCTCAGCTTGAATTGCTGCTTGATACTTCCCACCACCGCCGGCAGTTCGAAATCCGGTACTTCATCGCCGATGTTCAGTTTTGCCATTTCCTTGCCTCCAGACCTTGGTTCGATGCAAACAGCGATTCTAGAGGTCATGCTCACTACGAGCAAGTTGTGACCGGCGGCCTTTGTTTCAATCTGATGAATGTCGAAAGGCACTCGTGAGGCGGAGTTGGTCTGTAGGTTGTCCCCTGTGTCTCCGTGGCAATGGTTTTCCTCGGCAGCACAAAACGCAACCATCGGGTTGCTTTTTGTGTCACGCTTGAACTAATATGCAACCTGGAGGTTGCTTAAGATGAGCGATCGTATTGAGAAGCGCATTGAACTCAAGGCCCCGGTGTCGCGGGTCTGGCGTGCGCTGACCGATTACCGCGAATTTGGCGAGTGGTTTCGCGTGAAACTGGATGGCCCATTCGTACCGGGCCAGGTTTCGCGCGGCCACATTACCTATCCCGGCTACGAGCACCTGAAATGGGAGGCCGTCGTGCAGAAAATGGAGCCCGAACGCCTCTTTTCCTTTACCTGGCATCCTTATCCGGCCGACCCCAAAGTAGATTATTCCAAGGAGCCACCGACCCTGGTCGAATTCAAACTGGAGAAGACTGCAAGCGGCACCCTGCTTGTACTCACGGAGTCGGGCTTTGACAAAATTCCCCCTGAGCGCCGTGATGAAGCATATCGCATGAATGACGGCGGTTGGATCGAGCAGATGAAGAACATCGAGAAGCATGTCGCAGAAAAGCCGTAAGCGCATGGCCGCCAAACGGCAGAGGCGTGCGCCGGTATTTGCCGCGCTGGGCGACGAGACCCGGCTGGCGCTGGTGGCGAAGCTCTGTGGTGGGCGGCCTTATTCGATCTCTCATCTGACACGGGGTTCCAAGCTGACCCGGCAGGCGATCACCAAGCATCTTCGCGTGCTGGAGACTGCAGGAATCGTGCGCAGCATCCGTACGGGTCGGGAGAGCCGATTCGAATTCAATCCGCAGCCAATTGAGGGGATCAAGCAATACCTTGAATTCGTCTCTGAGCAGTGGGACCAGGCTTTGTCCAGACTGAAGACGTTCGTCGAAGAGTGAGCGGCCGCCACTACCGAACAACCCGCCGCCAAATATACTGAGCGTGTGAGGAATCTTAGCTTAAAGACGTTCCACCTGATGCTTGTTTGTACTCAGTTGCTCCTCGGCCTGCCGGCGGGCGGACAGATTGCTGTCCGCCACACCGAAGGATTGGTTCATGGCTTTCTGGTGCTGCGAAACGTGGAGGGCGAAATCCTGGCGCATGGCGACCTGATCCAGTTAGCGCGCGGAAATCGCGTTACCGCCCACCTGGTATTCCACTTCAAAGACGGTTCGCTGTATGACGAAACCACGGTTTATTCTCAGCTGCGAAATTTCCGCCTCTTGCGGGAGCATTTGGTGCTGAAGGGCCCGTCTTTCCCGCATCCAGAGGATGTGTCCATCGACGCGGGATCAGGTCAAGTCACCGTCCACTACACCGGCGACGACGGCAAGGAGCAAGTCAAGACCGAGCATGTGGACCTGCCCCCCGACCTGGCCAATGGCTTGGTCTTCACGCTGCTGAAGAACATTCCGCCCGAAAGCGGAGAAGTGAAAGCATCCTTGCTGGTGGTCACGCCGAAGCCACGGCTGGTGAAGCTGGCAATCTCCGCGCAAGGTGACGATACGTTCCTGACCGGCAGCGAGAAGCGCAAAGCTACGCATTTCGTCGTGAAGATAGAGATCGGAGGCATCACCGGATTACTGGCCCCGATATTCGGCAAGGAGCCGCCTGATATTAACGCCTGGATTCTTCGCAGTGATGCACCAGCATTCGTGCGGTCGAAAGGCCCTCTTTATGCGGGAGGCCCGATCTGGGAGATCGAGCTGGAGAGCCCGGTCTGGCCAGACCAGGCATCCGGGAACCACTAGGCCGCCGCCGGCGGATTGCCTGTTCTTAATCGGACTCGCTGACATAACCCTGCCGCCACGGACTTTCTGATAGGTGGCGTAATATCGCCATAGCACTCACATTCGGGGCGAACAGACGGCGCAAGCTTATGCTATCGCCTGATTGCAATATCTACCACCACCACCAACAGCTCCGCTTACGCGAGCGGCTTGGAACTGCGCCCGCGCAAGCTCCACCTGTCTTAATTCTTCCTGCGGTCTATCTGCGTCATTAGTAATAATAAGCATTAGGGTTGGCGCACTAACCGTGCTACTATGCGTGGCAAATCCGTGGCAGGTCGATGCCCCGCAAGACCCCGCGAAACAAGGGGGCGTCAGGACATCTCGGTCGAACCCCAGGGTGAAAATTTCGTGGAGATTGGCTAATCGCGCCGTAGCTGCGTCACAAGGAGAAGTACTTATGCGAAGCAAAAGTGTTCCCATCAGATTGATGGCGATCCTGGCCATCTTCACTGTGATTGTGTTTGTGACCAGCACCGCGGCGGTCGCAGAAGAGAAGGTGCTGCACATCTTCCTCGACGACCTCGTGGACGGGACTACTCCCCAAGCCGGGCTGATCTTCGATGCCGCCGGCAATCTCTACGGCACCACCGTGGGTGGCGGGCCTAGTGGCGGCGGGACGGTGTTCGAGTTGACGCCCGGAGTGGGCGGAACTTGGACGGAGAAGGTCATATACAGTTTCAGCGGCGGCGCCGACGGAAGGGCGCCCGAATCCGGGCTGATCTTCGATGCCGCCGGCAATCTCTACGGCACAACCTCCTTTGGTGGCACTTCCAGCAGCGGGACAGCGTTCGAGTTGACGCCTGGAGCGGGCGGAACCTGGACGGAGAAGGTGCTGTGGAGCTTCGGCAACGGCATGGACGGCGCCAATCCGCAAGCCGGGGTGATCTTCGATGCCGCCGGTAATCTCTGCGGCACAACTTACAACGGTGGCACTTCCAGCAGCGGGACAGTGTTCGAGCTGACGCCCGGAGCGGGTGGAACTTGGACGGAGAAGGTGTTGTGGAGCTTCAGCAACGGCATGGACGGCTCCTATCCCCGGGCTGGGCTGATCTTAGCTGGCGGTAATCTCTACGGCACAACCTCCTTTGGTGGCACTTCCAGCAGCGGGGCAGTCTTCGAGCTGACGCCCGGAGCCGGTGGAACTTGGACGGAGAAAGTGTTATGGAGCTTCGGCAACGGCATGGACGGCTCCTATCCCCTAGCTGGCCTGGTGTTCGATGGCGCGGGCAATCTCTACGGCACGACCTACGCCGGCGGCGCTTACGGCAGCAGCGGGACGGTGTTCGAGTTGTCGCCCGCAGGAGGCGGGACCTGGACGGAGCAGGTGCTGCATAACTTCGGCAGCGGCACCGACGGGGCCGAGCCCCAAGCCAGCCTGATCTTCGATGCCGCCGGCAGTCTCTACGGCACCACTTACTATGGTGGCAGTTATGGCGGAGGGACGGTATTTCGATGGAACGCCCAAGGAGAGACCTTGCTGTACAGCTTTAGCGGCGCGGACGGGGCCCAGCCCCAGGCCGGGTTGATCTTCGATGCTGCCGGCAATCTCTACGGCACGACCGCCGGAGGCGGACCTGACGGGGAGGGGGTGGCGTTCGAGATCACAAACGCACCTGCAACTCCATATCAATTCGTCACCATAGCTCCCTGCCGGCTGATCGACACACGCCAGACCGGCGGTCCGATTCAGGGCGGCACCTTCCGAACCTTCCCCATTCCGCTGGAGGGGGGCTGCAACATTCCGGCGACCGCGACTGCGTACTCGCTCAATGTCTCGGTGGTGCCCATAGGTCCGCTGGGTTACTTGACCATGTGGCCCGCGGGCATAACCCTGAGACCTGTAGTTGCTACCCTGAACTCAATCGATGGCCGCATCAAGGCCAACGCAGCAATTGTAGGCGCGGGAACCAGCGGAGCGGTTAATGTTTACGTAACCCACACGACCAACGTCATCCTGGATATCAACGGTTACTTCGCTCCGGTATCGGCTTCCACGCTGGCCTTCTATCCGCTGACCCCCTGTCGCGTCGCCGACACTCGCCACAGCAGCTATCCTCCGGGCCTGGGACCGCCATTTCTGATGGGCGGCCAGGAACGGGCCTTCCCTATCCTGAACGCCGCCACCACCTGCAACATTCCCTCCACGGGCGTCGCTGCGTATTCGCTGAACCTCTCGGTCGTGCCCCACGGCTCGCTGTTTTACATGACCGCCTGGCCCACGGGGCAAACCCGGCCCGTGGTTTCCACCTTGAACGACATCCCCGGAACCATCATCGCCAATGCCGCCATTGTGCCTGCCGGTACGGGCGGTGATGTCTCGGTTTTCCCGACCAACGACACCGACTTAATCATTGACATCAATGGCTACTTCGCGGCCGCCGAGCCGGGCGGCCTGTCGCTCTATACGGTGCCCCCTTGCCGCGTCATCGACACGCGTATCCCGGGCGAAGGCGGCGCCTTCAGCGGACTCCTGAATCCTCCGGTGAACGTGGCGGGCAGTGTTTGTGGACCGCCGGCCACGGCGCAGGCTTATGTGTTCAACACGGCCGTGGTGCCCTCCGGCGCGCTGGGTTATCTGACGTTGTGGCCCGACGGCGCCGCCCAGCCGTTGGTTTCCACGCTGAACGCGCTGGACGGATCGATCTCCGACAACATGGCCATCGTGCCCACCACCAATGGAAAGGTCGATGCTTATGCGTCGGGGCTCACGCAACTGGTTCTCGACATCTCCAGCTACTTCGCGCCGTAAGGTGGCGAACCGAGTTCAGTCGGCTAATTCGTCGCGACAAGTCGTGGAGGGCGTTTCGACGCGGTACACCTGTTCCGCATTGAGCGCCCGATGAGTCGTGGGCCACTTGGCTGTCTGGTTATTGGTGATAAATCGCCATTACACCAGCAGACCCCTTAGCGGGCACGAGCAACCCGGAGGGAGTCAGAGCTTGGGCTTTCAAGAACATATTTCTCACGGGCTGAAGCCCAAGTCGTTGTTGACCTGTTGCGGCACGGCTGAACAGTTTCCGGAAAAAGTACTTCTGAGGTTCATTTAGTAAAGAAAATCATCTGTAAGTCGTTGGATTTTCGTTCAGCAAATCGACTGAAATTACCATGTTGGTTCCTTTTTCCGCAGGCTGTGAAGCCGTGCCCTGATACAAACCGATCTATGCGGATGGCTAGTTGCCAAATGCCAACGGCCAAATGCCAGCTTGCCAGCTGCCAAATGCTAATTGCCAAATGCTGCTTGGCAATTGCTAACGACTAATTGCTAGTTGCTTCTACTGGTAGGTGACTCGCTTTTCGCCCTTCACGATGCGGCCGATGGTGTAGCCCTTCTCGCCGCAGCGTTCCAGAATGACTTGCACCTTCTTGAATTTCTTGGACGGCACAACCAGGATCATGCCGATGCCCATATTGAAGGTGCGCAGCATTTCGTCCTGGGGGACGTTGCCGATCTTTTGCAGGTGTTCGAAGATGGGCGGCACCGGCCAGGAATTTATCTCGACAATCGCGCCCACGCCCTTGGGCAACACCCGCGGCAGGTTTCCGGTGATGCCGCCGCCGGTGATGTGCGCCATTGCCGAAACCGCATCCGCTTCAATCATGCGCCGCATGATCGGCCAGTAGCTCTTGTGGGTCTTCATCAGCTCGGTGCCGACCTTGCCCTTGATCTCGTTGACATACGAATCGGGCGTGTAATGCGCCACGTTGAAAAAAAGCTTTCGCGCCAGGGAATAGCCGTTGGTGTGCAGTCCGGAGGAAGGCAGCCCGACCAGCACATCGCCGGCTTGCACCGCCTTACCGGTGATGAGTTTGTCGCGATCGGCGACGCCGACGATGAATCCCGCCAGGTCGTATTCACCGTTGGGGTAAAAGCCTGGCATTTCGGCGGTCTCGCCGCCAATCAGCGCACACCCGTTTTGCTTGCAGGCGTCGGCGATGCCAGCCACCACCTTTTCGGCGATCTCCGACTGCAGCTTGCCCGTGGCAAAGTAATCCATGAAGAACAGAGGCACGGCGCCCTGAACCGCGATGTCATTGACGCAGTGGTTTACCAGGTCAGCGCCGACGGTGTGGTGCAGGTTCATTTCAAAGGCGAGTTTCAACTTGGTGCCGACCCCGTCCACGCTGGAAACCAAAACCGGGTCCAGGTACTTTCTCTTGTCGATGGCAAACAGTCCGCCAAAGCCGCCAATCTCGCTCAACACCCCGCGATTGAAGGTCTTGTGAGCGAGATATTTAATGCGCTGCTTGGTGCGATTGGCGCGCTCGATGTCGACGCCCGCGTCGGCGTAAGTAATGGTTCGGGTTTCTGTCGCTTGTGCCAAAGGTCGGGATACCATCCAGGGGGAAGATCGCCGCAGATTTTCACGCGGGAATAGGCATTGTATCATTCCCTGTTTTGGGCGAGCTGCGACAGCGGTTTTCGGCACAGGCGAGGAAGGAGTGAAAGGAGTTAAGCCACTGCACTGGGGGCGCAGTAGGAGAATTGTGTGATCCGCATCACGACTTTCGGTGAGGAGTTCGTCCCATCGCAATCCGCCATGGCTTAAACTGAAAGCGGTTTCCGTGAGGCAAGCATGACCACGAGTTCTGCCAGCAAGCCAGCAAGCAGCGTTATCAAGGCCGATCCTTCTTCCGACGTTTATCGCTCCGAAGTTCATCCTCTTGATGCCTTATTTCTACCCCAAAGTGTGGCTGTGATCGGCGCGTCGGAACGGGCCGGCAGCGTGGGCCGTTCGGTGCTGTGGAACCTGCTCAGCAGCCCCTTCGGCGGGACGGTCTTCCCGGTCAATTCCAAGCGTCCCAATGTGCTGGGCATCAAGGCATATCCCAGTGTCCGCGATCTTCCCGACAAAGTTGACCTGGTGGTGCTCACCACGCCCGCCGACACGGTGCCCGACCTGATTGCCGAGTCGGTGGAGTTAGGCATCCCCGCGGCCATTGTGATCTCTGCCGGCTTCAAGGAGCATGGGGAACACGGGAAAGAGCTGGAGCGGCAAATCTCCGAGATTATTCGCGGCAAGATGCGCCTGATCGGTCCGAATTGCCTGGGAGTAATGAACCCGGTGCGAGGCTTCAATGCCACCTTTGCTCACAGCGTGGCCCGGCCGGGGAATGTGGCTTTCATCAGTCAGAGCGGCGCGCTCTGCACGGCCGTGCTGGACTGGAGTCTGCGTGAGAATGTGGGCTTCAGCGGGTTCGTCTCGGTCGGCTCCATGCTCGACGTGAACTTTGGCGACCTGGTGGATTACTTCGGCAGTGACCCGCGCACCCATAGCATCGTCATCTACATGGAATCGATTGGCGACGCCGGCTCTTTCCTCTCCGCCGCGCGTGAGGTTTCGCTGACCAAGCCGGTCATCGTGATCAAGGCTGGACGCACCGCAGCGGCGGCCAAAGCGGCGGCCTCGCACACCGGGTCGCTCACCGGCAGCGACGAGGTCTTCGATGCGGCATTCAGGCGCTGCGGCGTACTGCGAGTGAACAGCATCTCCGACGTTTTCTTCATGTCGGATGTTCTGGCCAAGCAACCACGGCCTCGGGGAAAACGGTTGTGCATTCTGACAAACGCTGGCGGTCCCGGTGTGCTGGCCACCGACGCGTTGGTTGCAGGTGGCGGCGAGTTGGCCGAATTGTCGCCCGAGACGCTGGCAGCATTCGACAAAATCCTTCCTCCTCAGTGGAGCCACAACAACCCGGTAGACATCCTGGGCGACGCCGAACCGGAGCGTTACGCGAAATCGCTGGAGATTGCCGCCAAAGATCCCAGCATTGATGCCATGCTGGTGGTGCTGACCCCTCAGGACATGACCAATCCGACGCAGATTGCCGAAAAGTTGAAGCCCTATGCCAAAGGACTTGGCAAGCCAGTGCTGGCGAGCTGGATGGGCGGCGCCGAAGTCGCAGCCGGCGAGCAGATCCTGAACCAGGCGGGCATCCCGACCTTCCAGTTTCCCGATAGCGCAGTGCGCGCTTTTAACTACATGTGGCGTTATTCGTACAACCTGAAAGGGCTGTACGAAACGCCGTCGCTGCCGCAACATGCCGAGGCTGAAGTGCAGCGCGGAAAGGCCGGGCACATCATCCGGCAGGCCCGCCAGTCGGGCCGTACCATCCTGACGGAGTTCGAATCGAAACAGTTGCTCACGGCCTACGGCATTCCAACGGTTGACACCCGGATAGCCATCACGGAAGCGGAAGCAGTTCAAGCGGCAGACGAGATTGGCTATCCCATCGTATTGAAACTGTACTCACTTACCATTACGCACAAAACGGATGTGGGCGGTGTGCAATTGAATCTGCACGATGCCAGCGAGGTGAAGAGTGCCTTCCAGGCCATCCAGCAATCGGTCGCCGAAAAAGCGGGCGCCGAGCACTTCCAGGGTGTGACGGTGCAGCCCATGGTTAAGCTGGATGGTTACGAGTTGATTGTCGGCAGCAGCCTCGATGAACAATTCGGTCCGGTCATATTGTTTGGGACCGGGGGACAGTTGGTCGAGGTGTTTCGAGATCGTGCGCTGGCCCTGCCGCCTTTGAATTCCACCCTCGCACTTCGCATGATGGAACAGACCCAAATCCTCAGGGCGTTAAAGGGAGTCCGCGGGCGCAAGCCGGTGGATCTCTCGGCGCTGGAAGATCTGCTGGTGCGCTTCAGCCAGCTGGTCGTCGAGCAGCCCTGGATCAAGGAAATTGACATCAATCCGCTGCTGGCTTCTCCCGAGCGCATCATTGCGTTGGATGCGCGGGTGGTGGTCCATGGTCTGGACATGACGGAAGACCGGCTGCCCACGACCGCCATTCGTCCCTATCCGCTTCACCTGGTCAAAGAGTGGAAGACCAAGGATGGAGCAGACGTTATCATCAGGCCGATCCGGCCGGAAGATGAGCCCATGATGATTGAGTTCCACAAGAGGCTCTCGGAACGAAGCGTCTATCTGCGCTACTTCCAGCCGTTGAAGCTGACCCAGCGCACCGCCCACGAGCGGCTGACCCGGGCTTGCTTTATCGACTACAACCGCGAGATGGCCCTGGTTGCCGAACGCAAGAATGAAGCCGGTGAGGGCGAGATTCTGGCGGTCGGCCGGCTAAGCAAACTGCACGGCCAGGATGAAGCCGAACTGGCCGCCGTCGCCACCGATACCGCCCAGCATAAAGGCCTGGGGTCAGAGCTTTATCGCCGCATGATTGAATTCGCCCGCGACGAGAAACTTAAACGGGTGGTCTCCACCATGCTTCCCGAGAACCGTGAGATGAGGGCGGTGTGCGTCAAACACGGCTTCAAGATGTTTGCCAGCATGGAAGACAACCTGATCCGGGCCGAGCTGGAACTGTAACGGCTTTACCGTTTGCGTTCTTTTCTGGCGCGAAATCAAGGCCATGTTATTATCTTGTGCTTGCAGAAGTGCAAGCAGTTAGCCGGTGCCGCGTCCAGCAGCCGTGCACAAGGGGCGATTACTAGAACGTGCCAAGCGAAAAACAGGTGAAGTGGTCGCAACTCCGGGTGGGAATGACCGTACTGGTCGCCCTCATCACCCTGGCAGTCCTCATCTTCGTCATGACCGGCACCACCGGCCTGTTCACCAAGAAAATTCTGGTTCGCGCTTATGTAGACAACGCTGGTGGCCTGCGGGTTGGCGCTCCCGCACGCCTGGAAGGTGTGGACATTGGCAACGTCACTGGAATTCGCGTGGTGGCCGATCCCAAGCGCCATGCGGCTCCGGTGGAAGTGACCATGAAGATCACCACCAAGTACGCCGACACCATGCACAGCGATTGCCAGGTTGAGCTGACGACTGCGGGCGTCTTAGGTGAAGTTTTTGTGGATATGGATTGCCGCAAGGCGCAGGGCGGCCCCATGACAAATGGGGTTGAGCTGCCCACCCGCGATGTAGCGCAACTGCAGGACGTAGTGCGCGCCAGTCAAAGCACACTGGAAAATGTTGACACTCTGGTGAAGCGGCTGGACAACATTCTTTCCTACATCCAGAGCGGACAAGGCTCCATCGGCAAAATTATTTATGATCCTTCGCTGTTCAATCGGGCCAACGACACGCTGGCCCAGATGCAGCAGATTGTCGGCCAGATCAATTCGCCGAATGGGACCATCGGCAAGCTCATCAACAGCGAAGAACTCTATAACAAGGCCAATGGCGCCGTCGACAACCTTAACAAGATTATCGATGAGATCAACAACGGCAATGGAACCATTGGGAAGTTCATCAAAGATCCCTCGCTCTATGACAACGCCAACAAGGTCATCAATCAGTCCAACGAGCTGATCGGGGGTATCAATGCAGGCAAGGGTACGCTCGGCAAGTTTGCCAAGGACGAGGCGTTGGCGCGCAAGCTCGACGAAACCATTACTCACCTGAATGCCATTTCTGACCGGCTGGACAAGGGCGAGGGCAGCGCCGGCAAGTTCCTCAGGGACCCTGCCATGTATGACAATACCAACAAGCTGCTGATTGAGACCCGCGACCTCATTAAGGCCGTCCGTCAGGATCCCAAGAAGTATCTGACCATCCACCTGAAGCTGTTCTGAGGGTAATCCAGAGTTATCCATCCAGTAGCGTCGTGCGTTGCTCGCTGGACTGAGGGATATCTGGCGTTTTGAAAGGGCGCGGCTTAGCCGCGCCGTGACCTGGGCGTGACGAGCCGGGCTTCAGCCCCTAAGGGAACTCGCGCTTTGTTGAAGTCCCTCAGTGCTAAAGCCACAATCCAAAGAAGAAGAACTTGCGGCACGGCTGAAGCCGTGCCCTTTCAAGGATTGCTGCGGATGCCAAACGCCTTACGAGAGCCGCCACTTTATTCCCGCTCACCCGTCACTAATTTCCCAGTCTAATGGCCGTTTGTAGTAGTGTTTTCTGTGGAGACTTTCTTCCCCTCCGCAGGACGCACTTGGTCCTATCTTTTGTCAGCGCACCCTGCAGGCTGACTGGCTTGCCCTGCGCCAATTCATACGAGGTCAACATGCGGATTCGCTCGCTCGCTGTTTTTATGCTGCTGGCAACAGCACTTTGCGTGGCACAGACAACGCCTTCTACGACTTCTTCTTCTGAGTTTCCCAAGCAGATTCCCAACTTCGACCTGACCGCCATCGATAAGACGATCGATCCCTGTGTCGATTTCTATCAATACTCGTGCGGAAACTGGATGAAGAACAATCCCATTCCCGCCGACAAGACAAGATGGGGCCGCTTCAACGAACTCGATGACCACAACCTGTACGTCTTGCGCGACCTGCTCGACCAGGCACAGACGCCGGGGAAGCACAGCGCCATCCAGCAAAAAGTTGGCGACTACTACGCGGCCTGCATGGACGAGAGCACCGTCGAGAAGAAGGGAACCACTCCGCTGCAACCCGAGATGGCACGCATCGCCGCCATCAAGACCAAGCAGGAGATTATTCCGCAAGTGGCGCACATGCACAGCAACGGTATCCCTGTGCTGTTCAGTTTCTATCCCATGCCCGACATGCACGATTCCAGTTTGACCATCCCCAACCTTGACCAGGGTGGAATCACACTGCCCGACCGCGACTACTACATCAAAGACGATGCCAAGTCGGTGGAGACGCGGCAAAAGTATCAGGAGCACGTGCAGAAGATGTTCGAACTGGCCGGCGATAAGCCGGAGGCCGCCGCCGCCGAAGCCAAGACGGTGCTGGCCGTCGAAACTGGATTGGCGAAAGCTGCCATGGACCGTACCGAACGCCGCGATCCGAAGAAGCGCGACCACATGATGCAGGCGACGGAGGTTGTCGAGCTGGCTCCGAACTTCGAACTCACCCGGTATTTTGCCGATAACGGCTCGCCCAAGTTCACCAGCCTCAACGTCGGCAATCCGGATTTCTTCAAGCAGGTGAACCAGCAGCTCAACGCGGTTGCCCTCGACGATTGGAAGACCTATCTCCGCTGGCGCACTCTGGACATCTATGCTCCCGGGCTGCCGAAGGCATTCGTGGACGAAGATTTCGAGTTCAACCGCAAGTATATGGCTGGACAAAAAGAGATTGAGCCGCGCTGGAAGCGTTGCATCCGCTCCACCGACCGCAGCCTGGGCATGGCCCTGGGCCAGCTCTATGTTGACAAGGTATTCGGCCCCGACAATAAGGCGCGCACCCTCAAAATGGTGCAAGCCATCGAGCAGGCCATGCACAGCGACGTTGGGCAGTTGTCGTGGATGTCTGACACTACCAAGCAGCAGGCCTACATTAAGCTGGCCGCGATCGTGAACAACATTGGTTATCCCGACACCTGGCGGGATTACAGCACGGTAGTGGTCAAACGCGACGATTTCGCGGGCAATGCAACTCGCGCTGCCGCCTTCGAGACCCATCGCCAGTACAACAAGATGGAGAAGCCAACCGATCGCAAGGACTGGTCGATGACTCCGCCGACGGTGAACGCCTATTATCGTCCGCCGATGAACGACATCAACTTTCCTGCGGGTATTCTGCAACCGCCGTTCTACGGCATGAACATGGACGATGCGGTGAACTATGGCGGCATCGGAGTCGTGATCGGCCACGAGTTGACCCACGGCTTCGACGATCAGGGCCGCAAGTACGACGCTGAGGGAAACTTGAAGGACTGGTGGACTGCCGCGGACGGCAAGGCCTTCGAAGAACGCGCCAGCTGCACCGCCAATGAGTATTCCAGTTTCGTAGCGGTGAAGGATGACAAAGGCGAGGTGCACGTCAACGGCAAGCTCACCCTCGGTGAGAACACCGCCGATAACGGCGGCTTGAAGCTCGCCTACATGGCGCTTACGAACATCATCGGCAACACGCCGGTGAAGCCGGTTGACGGATACACGCCACAGCAGCGCTTTTTCTTGGCGTACGGCCAGATCTGGTGCCAAAACGTGACCGACCAGCAGGCACGCGTGTCGGCCATCACCGACCCGCACTCACCCGGACGCTGGAGGGTGAATGGGGCGGTGCAGAATTCGGCTGCGTTCCAGGAAGCATTCGGTTGTAAGGCCGGCCAGCCCATGGTGCGCGAGAACGCCTGCCGGGTTTGGTAGGGCTACAACGTCCCCGAATGTTCGGCAGGGCCATCGGTTCCTGCCGAACTTTTATATTAATCGGTGCGTATTCATCGTTGGCCCTTGCTCGTTGAGGCGAAAAGTATAAGCGTGTGGGGTCACAGGAGTTCTTGGAGTTGTTCAACACTGATGTCGGCATCCCGCATGATGGTTTTCAGCAGTTTCGGATGAAGGACGGTTGGGCCGTGGAACGGAACCGTAACGCGCTTGCCAGCGGGATTCTTGTAGATCATGTGGCTTCCGCTTTGCCGCGCCAGTGAGAAGCCCGCCTTTTCTAACGCGGCGATAATTTGACGAGCATTCAGGCGCGGAAGTTTAGGCATGATAGCTGACTGGTACAAGTACTTTGGGTTGCCTCTACAAGATGCAACATCTCAGGTTTAGCTTTATGAAACAAGACAACATTTTCTGTGTACATGCGAACCACGAGTTTGGAGGGTGTGAAACGCATCGCAAAGTCTTTGCGAGGCGCAGCGGCGCCCATTAGACTGCTACTTCGACGGTCGAAAGGCTTACAGAAACGGGCTCGGGGATCTCTTCGCCGGCGGCGAGCCGGTCCTGGATATGGAGCTGAATAGCGTCCTTGATATTTTCCACTGCCTGTTCGTAGGTTTCTCCCTGGCTGTAGCAGCCTTGCAGGGCGGGGCAGGAGACAAAATATCCGTCCTGGTCGCCTTCGATCACGACGGGCAAGGTCAAATGCGTCATATGCGGATTATAGATGGTTGTTCGTGCTCGCGTTATTCTTGGGGTTCAAATTTCGGCATTTACTTCACAACGAGGTCCTACATGCGACATCTCTCTCTTATAGCTTGCGTTCTGCTGCTTGCCGCAATTGCGGCGCAAGGCCAGGCCAGCTCCTCGACCACCGCGATTAAGAGCGTCCCCAGCTTCGATCTGAATGCAATGGACAAGACCGCCGACCCTTGTGTCGATTTCTACCAATACGCCTGCGGAAACTGGGTCAAGAACAACGACATTCCTGCGGACCAGCCTGAATGGGGCCGGTTTAACGAGCTGCACGAACGCAATCAGTTGATCCTGCGCAGCATTCTGGACAAGACCTCCGCCGACAACCCCGGCCGTTCGTCCACTGATCAGAAGATCGGCGACTATTACCACTCCTGCATGGACGAGGCGGGCATCGACGCCAAGGGCACGGCGCCGCTGAAGCCGATGATGGACCGCATTGCCGCGCTCCAGGACAAGTCGCAGCTGCCGGCGCTCATCGGCGAGCTGCACAACAACGGCGTCCACGTGCTGTTCGATTTCGGCTCCGAGCCGGACGCCAAAGACTCCATGATGGAAATTGCCGGCACCGACCAGGGTGGACTTGGTCTTCCCGATCGCGACTACTACCTGAAGACGGATGCGAAGTCAGTCGAGCTGCGCAACCAGTATGTGCAGCACGTGACCAACATGTTCCAGTTGCTGGGTGAGCCGCCGCAGAAGGCCGCGGCCGATGCCAAAACCGTCCTGACCCTTGAGACCCAACTGGCGAAAGCTGCGATGGACCGTGTGGAGCGGCGCGATCCCAACAAGGTCTATCACAAGATGACCACGGCTCAGCTTCAAGAACTGAGCCCCGCATTTACCTGGAAAGAATATTTCGTTACCGTTGCCAGCCCTAGCTTCGATAGCCTCGATGTATCCGTGCCCGATTTCGTGAAGGGCATGAATCAACTGGTGGCAACCAGCAATGTGGACGACATCAAGACGTATCTTCGCTGGCAGACCGTACATCGCGCCGCGCCGTTGCTGCCAACCGCATTTGTGAACGAAAACTTCGCCTTCTATGGAAAGACCCTGACCGGACAGAAGGAGCTTCGCCCCCGCTGGAAGCGCTGTGTGCAGATGACGAATGGAGATTTGGGCGAGGCCCTGGGCCAGGCCTATGTCGCCGAAGCATTTCCTCCCGCGAGCAAGGCCGCCACGCTGAAGATGGTCCATGCGCTGGAGAACGCGCTCAAAACCGACATCACCGAGCTGTCGTGGATGACCGAAGAGACCAAGAAGCAGGCGCTCGACAAGCTCTCGCACATCGAGAACAAGATTGGATATCCCGACAAATGGCGCGATTACAGCACCCTGACCATCGTTCGCGGTGATGCTTTGGGCAACGGAATGCGGGCCAATCAGTTCGAATTCAAGCGCCAGTTGAACAAGATCGGTAAGCCGGTAGACCGCAACGAATGGGGCATGACGCCGCCCACGGTCAACGCTTATTACAATCCGCAGGAGAACAACATTAATTTTCCGGCCGGCATTCTGCAGCCGCCGTTCTACGATCCCAAAGTTGACGACGCGGTGAACTTCGGCGCCATTGGCGCGGTCATTGGCCATGAACTCACGCACGGCTTCGACGATGAGGGCAGCCAGTTCGATGCCCAGGGAAATCTGCGCAACTGGTGGACTCCCAAAGATCGCGAACAGTTCGATAAGTTGGAGGGCTGCATTGTCAGCGAGTACGACAGCTTCATCGCGGTGGACGACGTCCATGTTCGCGGACAACTGACCCTGGGCGAAAATACTGCCGACAACGGTGGGCTGCGGATTGCCGACATGGCGCTGCTGGACGTGCTGGGCAATACTCCTCAGAAGCCGATCGACGGCTTCACCCCCGAGCAGCGTCTGTTCGTCGGCTGGGGCCAGATCTGGTGCGAAAAAGACCGTCCTGAATACGCCCGCATGATGGCGGGAGTCAATGAGCACGCGCCGGGGAAATTCCGGGTCAACGGCGTGGTCGGAAACATGCCTGAGTTCCAGAAGGCATACAACTGCAAGGCCGATGCACCGATGATGCGCAAGCCGGCTTGCCGGGTCTGGTAGCAACAGATAGTCCACACGAGAAGAAGACTTACCACAGAGGCACGGAGATCACACTCCGTGCCCTCCGTGTCTGGGTGGTGAATTAAGAAACAATTGCATTGACTCGGAAAGCCCCTCGCGATAAAGTACGCCGCAATCCAAACTCGAAAGGGGTTCGCCGTGAAAACCAGGATCGCCCTGCTCACCCTCTTCTGTCTGGCCTTGGCTGCTTTGCCGGCTTGGGCCGGAAGTTGGACTTACGAAAACGGTCCGATCAACGGCAACGTTGACGCTTGGACTATCAATTTCGGATTCACGGTCAGTGACAGCTACTTTGCTACGGGCACGTCAGTCAACGGGTTCGAGTTTGGCGTGCGGGAATTGCCTGGCGACAGAATGACCGGGGTGGACTGGATCCTCAGCACCGGTCCGTGCTCTGATCCGGGCAGCGGTTGCGGAACGATTGTGGGCTTCGGCACCGCCAACGGCAGCAACTTTAACGACCAGTTTCTGCACGTCAATGAGTTTGGTTATGACATCGACCTGATCACGGTGTCGAACCTCAACGTCCCGGAAATAAGTGGCACTGGATACTACCTGACTCTGGCCAACGCTACGGTTACGAGCGGCGACCCGGTTTACTGGGATGAGAATAGTGGCGTTGGTTGTCACTCGGCAGGCTGCCCGTCGATTGCCTACGAGAACACCTTGGGCACGATTCCGTCGGAAGATTTCACCATCGGAGGCGGTGCCGGCAGTGGAACCACTCCAGAACCCAGCAGCATCGTGCTGTTCGGTTCGGGACTAGTCGGGCTTGCTGGTGTCGTTCGGCGCAGGCTGAACTCCTGATCGGTTTCGCCTTCGACGATCGGTTTCGCGTTGGCTTCGAAATTCGCTGCGCACTTTTCACGTCTGTCATCCTGAGCGAGGCGCAAAGCGACGAGTCGAAGGACCCTATAGCCACTATAGAGTCCGGCTTAACTATAGGGGTGCTTCGACTCACGTTCGCTAACCCCGGCGAACGCTCGCTCAGCATGACACTTCAAAACTTCCCTGTCACATCCTCTCCCGCTGTTTTCACGTAGAATGATGAGTTTCTAGTTGCACCCCCGACTCCACTGGAGGCGTCCTCATGCGCAAGACCGTCCTGATTGCCCTCATCGTTCCACTGACAGCAGTTCTGCTGTTGACCCAAGCGTCGCCGAATTCCAGCACCACCAAGCCGGCGGTCCCGCACGTGGCTGGGCTTCCGGCAGCGGCCGAACACGCCATGGCCACCGTCGATCCGGAAAAGATCCGCGCGCATGTGAAGTTTCTGGCCAGCGATCTGCTGGAGGGCCGCGGCACCGGCGCGCGCGGAGGCGATATTGCCGCCGAGTACATTGCCACGCAGTTTGCGTTGTACGGACTGCAGCCTGCCGGCGACAACGGCAGCTACCTGCAGAAAGTAGCGATGGTGGGCATCGCCACTCAGGATGACTCCAAGTTCGCTCTCGTCCCCAACAAGGGTGAGCCTATGAACTTGCGCAACCGCGAGGACGTAGTCGCGATGGACGAAACCACCAAAACGCTGGACGACATCGACGCTCCCATCGTGTGGATGGGTTACGGCATTGACGCGCCGGAGTTCAACTGGAACGATTACAAAGACGTTGACGTGAAGGGCAAGGTGCTGCTCATGATGGTCAATCAGCCGCCTTCGGACAATCCCAAGTTCTTCGGCGGCGGCAAGGCGCTCACCTACTATGGCCGTTGGACCTACAAGTACGAGCAGGCCGCGCGCATGGGTGCGGCCGGCGTCATGCTGATTCACAAGACCGATATGGCCAGCTATGGTTGGAGCGTGGTGCGCAATTCATGGTCGGGCGAGCGCGCATATTTGCGTGACGACCCGGCCCCCAAGTTGAAGGTCGCCTCATGGATTCAGCTGGACATTGCCGCGAAACTTGCCGCAGCGTGCGGCATGAGCCTCGAAGAGATGATGACGGCTGCACAGAAGCCGGGTTTCAAGCCGGTCACATTACCTGCCAAGCTGCAGGCCCACATCGTCAGCACGGTAAGGCCGTTTGAGTCGAGCAATGTAATCGCCAAGCGCGAGGGGTCTGATCCTAAGCTGAAGAGCGGGGCCGTCATCTATACCGCGCACTACGATCACCTGGGCATCGTGCCCGGCATGGCGGGCGACAACATCTACAACGGCGCGCAAGACAATGCCACGGGCGTCGGCATTCTGCTGGAGATCGCGCACGCCTTTGCGGAAGCGCCGCAGTCGCCGAAGCGTTCCGTGTATTTTGCTTCGGTCACGGCGGAAGAGCAGGGGCTGCGCGGCTCCGAATATCTCGGTTTGCATCCGCCGATTCCGGCGAAGGAGATTTCGCTCGACCTGAATTACGATGACGTGGCGCCCCTGGGCGTGCCCGAACAGGTGAACGTTGCGGGGGCCGAGCGGACCAACTTTTACCCCACGGTCGAGCGCACCGCCAAAGAGTTTGGCTTGGCGATAGTGCCCGACTCACAACCCCTCGCAGGGCACTATTTTCGCTCCGATCACTTCAGCCTGGCTCGCGTGGGCGTGCCGGCCTTCGCCATTAACGAGGGCGATAAGTTTCAGGGCCATGATGCCGAATGGGGTAAACAACAAGCGCAAGACTACGTCGCCAAGCACTACCATCAGCCCAGCGACGAGTACCATCCTGAGATGGATTTCCGCGGCGACGCGGTGATGGCACAATTTGGTATCGCACTGGGATGGCAGGCGGCAAACCAGCCGGCAACCGTAGGCTGGCAGCCCGGCGATGAGTTCGCGAAGAAGCGGGCGGAGGGGAGCCAGTAGCAGCTAGCGACTAGTGACTAGGGACTAGTGACCTCCCTTTCGCAGGGTGCCCACACATGCGCGACTTTCGAGTGTGGGACAGAGGAGTTGATGCAATCGAAGACTCGTATATCGACGTAATCAGTTCCCACTCATTCCAAAACCAGGAATGAGTGGGCACCCGACTCACTGCCAAAGCTGCTAATTGCTAGTTGCTAATTGCTAGTTGCTCTCTGCACTATTCGAAGATCAAGATCGCCGCGGCGATCACCGTCGTCCAGCGTTCGCGCTTGTCGCCAACCGCGCTCTGCGTGACGTTGGCGGTGCGCACAATCTTGTTCGACAGGCGATAGACTTCTTTCTTCTCGTCCCACGACTTGTCAGCGTCGAACTCCACGTCGAGTGTGGTGGCCAGCATCTCGGCGGCAAGTTCTTCGGCGTAGTCGCCGGCCACGTCGTCGGTCTCGCCGAAAGAGTGATGCTCACTCAAATATCCGTACGTACTGCGGTCAGCCGGGATCGCCAACCCAATCGAGGCGGCGGTCAGGCGGTGCGGCTCGCGGGTGGAGTTCTCGGCCACTACCGCGAACGTGACCTCGCCCGGCGACAGGTACTGCAGGCCGTCTTTACGCGGAACAAGCTTGCAGTTGGGAGGGAAGATGGACGAGACGCGCACCAGGTTTTGGGCGGCAATACCGGCATCGCGCAGGGCCAATTCGAACGAGGTGAGCCGCTCCCTGTGTTTCCCCACACCCTTGGTGAGGAAGATGCGCTTGGGGACCATGTCTTTCGCCAATTTGCATTCTCCAAAGCAGAAGTGGTTGTAACCAGATCGTCAAAAATAACACACGAGAACATGACGATTGTGTGAAAACGACATTAAACAACACGAATTAAGAAAAACGTCGCAGTGGATCAACGCGCCGTGGTCACCGCAGCCACTGGCTTGAGTTTCACGGCGATATCGATGAATGCCAGAGCGGCACGGCTAAGCGCCTTGTCTTTGCGGAAGACCAGCGCCAGGTCGCGTTGCACACTCGCGTCCGACAGCGTGAGGGCGGCCAGCGCCTTGGCTTGCAGGTCCTCGGCCACGTGGGAGCGGGGGATGAATCCGATTCCCACGTCGGCCGCCACGAAGCGCTTCAGCAATTCGCTGGAGTCCAGCTCCATGGATACCCGTGGTTTCAATTTGCGATCGTGAAACAGCGTCTCCAGCGCGTCACGGGTGCGGCCCATCTTGGGCAGCAACAGCGGATACTCCGCAACCTCCGCCAGAGTGGCTGCTCTGTTTGCTGCCAGGGGATGACGTGGGGGCGTGATCAAAATCAGTTCGTCGCGATGGATCGGCACCACCGTCAGGCGCTTGTCGGGCACTGGCATGGACACGACCCCGAAGTCGCACGAGTTCTCGATGATGGCCTCCAGAATCTTGTTGTGCTCCTGGCGCTTCACGCTGACTGCGACGCTGGGGTATTGCCGTTTGAACTCGGCGAAAACTTCCGGCAGAATGTGCAGGCAGGTGCCTTCATTGGCGGAGACGACCAGCTCACCGCGCGGCACGCGATGCATCTCGGCCAGCGCGACCAGCATGACGCGGCGTTGCTCCAGCACGTCTTCCGCATACTTCTGGAAAACTTTGCCCGGACCGGTGACGGCCACCTTGCCGCCGCTGCGGTCGAGCAGCTTGGCCCCGACTTCCTCTTCCAGGGCGCGAATCTGCGACGAGATCGCCGGCTGGGTGCGAAAGCGCCGCTCGGCGGCCCGCGAAAAGCTGCTGAGCCGTGCGACCTCCAGAAATGTTTCGAGCTGATCGAAGTCCATAAAGCGGCACTTAGCCGTTAGCAATTAGCCATTAGCAATCAGAACCGTGGGTAGTGCGGGCGTTCACGCCCGCGTTAGGCAGAGCAGCGTTACGAACATGTGTGTCCAACCTGAACCTTCCACTGTATTCCGTAGCGGCGGTTTCGTCAGTAATTCATTCTGTCACGGCGGATAAGCCACTTTTATGCCCCCATAAAAACATTGTATGAGCCGGGCACCGCTGCGGCGCGTATTCTGGTTGTGTGCGCTTAGGTGATCGCCCGAAGCCACGCCAATTTCCTAACCAGATGCAGTTCGCAGTTCCGAATTCCTACTCCGGAAGGCCGTACCGCTCCGCCGGGAAGAGCTGGCGAAATCGGGTGTCACATCCTTGCCTTTGGCGAGAGTGTGAGAGCAGCAGGCCGTTCCGCAAAATCATCCCTTCAACACAACCGCCGTCCTCGCGCGATGTACGCGCCTCGGCCCGAGCGACGGACAAGGAGAACTCCAATGCCTGATAGCAAGCCTGATCCGAAAGCAGTTCTGGCGTTTGTCAAAGAAAACAACGTCCGAGTGCTTGACCTGCGCTTCACCGATCTCCCCGGACTGTGGCATCACGTCTCGTATCCTATCGCCCAACTGAGCGAAGCGTCGTTTGAAGAAGGCTTTGGCATGGACGGCTCGTCGATCCGTGGCTGGGCGGCCATCCATGAGAGCGACATGCTGCTCATTCCCGACGCCGCCAGGTACATGCTCGATCCCTTCACCGAGGTCCCGACCCTGGTGATGGTTTGCGACGTCATCGATCCCGTCACCAAGCAGCGTTACGACCGCGATCCGCGCTACATCGCCAAGAAGGCCGAGATGTATCTGGCTTCCACCGGCCTTGCCGACACCGCCTACTTCGGCGCCGAAGCGGAGTTTTTCATCTTCGACAACGTGCGCTTCGATCAGAACGAGCACGAGGGCTTCTACTTCATCGACGCCGAAGAGGGCCGCTGGAACTCCGGGCGGGTCGAGAATAACCTGGGCTACCGCCCGCGCTACAAGGAAGGCTACTTCCCGGTGGCTCCCACCGACCACTATCAGGACCTGCGCACCGAGATGGCGATGACCATGCAGAGCTGCGGCCTCACGGTGGAGTGCCATCATCATGAAGTCGCCACCGGCGGCCAGACCGAAATCGATCTGAAATTCGATTCGCTGATCAGGTCGGCCGACAGCATGATGCTGTACAAGTACATCGTGAAGAACGTCGCCAACCAATACGGCAAGACGGTGACCTTCATGCCCAAGCCGCTCTTTCAGGACAACGGCAGCGGCATGCACACCCACCAGTCGCTGTGGAAGGAAGGGAAGCCGCTGTTCGCCGGCGACGGCTATGCCGGCCTGTCGCAGATGGCGTTGTGGTATATCGGCGGACTGATCAAGCACGGTCCGGCCCTGTCGGCCATCATTGCTCCCACCACCAACTCCTACAAGCGCCTGGTGCCGGGATTTGAGGCTCCGGTGAACCTGGCCTATTCGCGCCGCAATCGTTCGGCGGCGTGTCGCATTCCGATGTATTCGGCTTCGCCCAAAGCCAAGCGCGTGGAGTTCCGCCCGCCCGATCCCAGTTGCAATCCGTACCTCGCGTTCTCGGCCATGCTGATGGCGGGGCTGGATGGCATCGAGAACAAGATCGATCCCGGTCAGCCGCTCGACAAGGACATCTACGATCTTGGTCCGGAGGAATTGGCGAAGGTCCCATCCATGCCGGGCTCCCTGGAGAACGCATTGGACGCGCTTGCCCGCGATTATCAGTTCCTGCTGAAGGGCGATGTTTTCACCGAGGAGATGCTGAACACTTACATTGATTACAAGCGCGAGAAGGAAGTGAACGCCATGCGCCTGCGTCCGCATCCCTACGAGTTCCAGATGTATTACGACATCTAGAGCGATACCAGAGTTGGCATACTTGGCGTGTATGGGTAGAGCGGGCCTTCAGGCCCGGGTCAAGAGTCGTAGAGTTCCAAGCCTCAGCCGCTGAGGTCAACGACCTCAGCGGCTGAAGCACTTTCTTACCCACGCCGGAACGCGGCGCTAAAGCGCCGCTCTACCCGTGCTCGGAATAACCCCGCTCCTCTGCCGCAACCGCGAGATAATGGAATGCGGTCAACTGGAGACGCTGAATGAAGCTGGAAATATTTGAAGATGCCGACGCCGTGGCCCGGTCCGCGGCTAAGATGATTGCCGCCGATGCGCGCTCGGCAGTCGCTGCCCGCGGGCGTTTTGTCATGGCGGTCAGCGGCGGCAAGACGCCATGGGCCATGTTGCGCGCACTCGCGGGCGAAGACGTGCCCTGGAAAAATGTACATGTCTTTCAAGTTGACGAGCGAGTTGCACCTGCCGGTGATCCCGATCGAAATCTGACCCATCTGCGCGCCAGCCTGCTGGAACACGCGCCGCTGCCTCCGCAGCAGATTTATGACATGCCGGTGGAATCGCCCGATCTGGAAGCTGCCGCCAAGCAATACGCGCGAACGCTGGAGCAGGTTGCCGGATCTCCGCCGGTGCTTGATCTGACGCACTTGGGCATGGGGCCCGACGGCCATACTGCCTCGCTCGTGCCTGGAGACCCGGTTCTCAACATCACCGATGCCGACGTTGGGCTGACTGGCGTTTACCAGGGTAGGCGTCGCATGACCTTGACCTATCCGGTGCTCAATCGTTCTCGGCGCATCTTATGGTTGATGACAGGCCCCGAGAAAATTGAGATGCTGCCGCGTTTGCTGGAAGGCGATACGACCATTCCCGCGGGACGCATCAGCCCGGACCAAGCCGTGGTGCTGGCCGATCGCGCAGCCGCAGCGAACGTGAAATCGAAGTAGCGGACCTAGGAGAACTGTGCTGTACGGGTGGGGCTGGTCTGTGGTTGGATCATTTATGACCTTGAGGTGTCATCCTGAGCGAGCGTAGCGAGTCGAAGGACCCCTATAGCAGCGAGAAATCAAAGTATGGCCGTCTGGCACAGCAGGTAACGATCTCTCCTCTGGCAGGCAAGCCGGCGCCGCAGGAGATGCTCGTCGATGTCGCCCGGCTCGAGCGGGAATACTTCGAGCGCAAGCCCGACGTAAGCGATCCCACACAGATGGTTAGCTTCGGGACCAGCGGCCACCGTGGCTCATCGCTGCGCGGGACCTTTACCGAGGCGCACATCCTGGCCATCACCCAGGCCATTTGCGATTATCGCCATAGTGAGGGTGTCGATGGTCCGCTTTACATGGGCAAGGACACCCATGCGCTCTCGGCCCCGGCACAGCGCACCGCGCTTGAAGTTCTGGCCGCCAACAATGTCGATACCATGATCCAGAAGGGCGAAGGTGTTACCCCGACGCCGGTGATTTCCCACGCCATTCTGGTTTACAACCGCGGGCGCAAGCAGCACCTGGCGGATGGCATTGTGGTAACGCCGTCGCACAATCCGCCGGAAGACGGCGGCTTCAAGTACAACCCGACCAACGGTGGGCCCGCCGATACCGACATTACGAGTTGGGTTGAGGACCGTGCCAATGAGCTGCTGCGCACCTCGAATGCCGGCGTGAAGCGCGTGCCGTACTCTGCGGCGCGGAAGGCCGCTACGACGCACCAACAGGACTTCGTGCTGCCCTACGTCGAGGATTTGCATAACGTCATCGACATGCAGGCGATTCGCTCGGCCGACCTAAAGTTGGGCGTTGATCCGCTTGGCGGGGCTGCTCTGCCTTACTGGGAGCCGATCAATGCGGCCTATGGTCTGAAGATTGACGTCGTAAATCCAAAGATTGATCCAACGTTTTCGTTCATGACCGTGGACCACGACGGCAAGATTCGCATGGACTGCTCGAGTCCGTATGCGATGGCGGGGCTCGTCGGCCTGAAAGATCGTTACCAGGTGGCCTTCGCCAACGACCCGGATGCGGACCGGCACGGCATCGTTACGCCCGCTGCGGGATTGATGAATCCGAATCACTACCTGGCGGTTGCGATTCGATACCTGCTTACCCATCGCGAGCGTTGGGCAGCGGATGTCGCGGTCGGCAAGACGTTGGTCAGCAGCAGCATGATCGATCGCGTGGTAAACAAGCTGGGCCGCCGGCTGTGCGAAACTCCGGTCGGCTTCAAGTGGTTTGCGCCGGGACTGTTCGACGGTTCGTTCTGCTTTGGCGGAGAAGAGAGCGCAGGCGCAAGCTTCCTGCGACGCGACGGCACGGTGTGGACCACCGACAAGGATGGCTTGATCATGGCCCTGCTGGCGGCTGAAATCACTGCTTGCACAGGCAAGGACCCGGGCGAGCACTATCGCGAATTGACCGCGCAGTTCGGCTCGCCGCTTTACACGCGCATTGATGCTCAGGCCACGCCTGAGCAGAAGGCCAGGCTGGGGAAACTTTCACCCGAGTCGGTGAAGGAATCGCAGCTAGCGGGCGAGCCCATCGTCGCGAAGCTGACGCGTGCTCCCGGCAATAACGCACCGATTGGCGGGCTGAAAGTTGTCGCAGCCAACGGATGGTTTGCCGCCCGGCCATCTGGCACCGAGAACATATACAAGATCTATGCGGAGAGCTTTAACGACCAGGCCCACCTTGACGCGATCGTGCAAGAAGCCCAGCAGATGGTGAATAACGCACTGCTGTGATCTGTCTCGCGGAGTTCTGCAATCGACTCTGTTGAAGCTCTCGGAATCAATTCGCCTATCAGATAGACTTAGCAAGATGATTTTCGCAGCTTCTCAGTCAGCAAGACACGCTGGCAGCGCGGGATATTCTTGCGGGTTGCCAATTTTGAGATCGGCATGATTGCGACCGAATACCGCACTCTCATCGACGCCCTCAACTGCGCCCCTGCGAGCCGTCCCTTCGTTACTGCGTGGCTTGACGAAGACACGCGCGAAAGCGTGACATTTGGCGAGTTTCGCCGCCGTGCCCGCGTGCACGCGGCACTGCTGCGTGATCATGGCGTCGGAGTGGGCGATCGCGTGATCGTCATCATGCCGCAGGGAATTCCAGCGATGACCATCTTCGTTGGAGCGATGATGCTGGGCGCGGTGCCGGCCATCCTTGCCTATCCCAACTTCAAAGTTGAGCCGGCAAAATATAGCTTCGGGCTTGCGGGCGTGACGGCGAACCTTAAGGCGCGTGTGGTTGTCATCGATCAGGATTTTCCCGAAGAGATGCTCGGGCATGTCTCACTCGCCGATGGCACAACCCTTGTCCGCGCCGGCGATGCCGTGGGAGATGGTGGGGATGAGGAGTTGCCCGATCCCGGCAATCATCCCGAGAGCCTGGCGTTCATTCAACATTCGGCGGGCACGACTGGCCTGCAAAAGGGCGTGGCACTGACCCACACCGCCGTGCTGCGCCAAATCGAATCCCTGGTCAAGGTGCTGAAGATCGACGGCGGCACTGACCGCGTTTATAGCTGGCTACCGCTTTACCATGACATGGGATTGATCGCCTGTTTCATTCTGCCCATGGTCTGCCATATGCCGGTGGTGATGCAGTCGCCCCTGGACTGGGTCATTCATCCCGAAACCATGTTGCAGATCCTTAGCGAGTACAAGTGCACGCTGGCATGGCTGCCCAACTTCGCCTTTCAGTTCGTCCCTCGCCGGACGCCGTCGAACCGATGGCCGCAGTACGATCTTTCATCGGCGCGCGCGCTGATCAATTGCTCGGAGCCGGTGCGGGCCGGCAGCATCGACGAGTTCTATCGCGCGTTTGCTTCGATTGGGTTGAAACGCGAGGCGCTGCAGTCTTCTTACGCGATGGCGGAAGACGTTTTTGCCGTGACCCAGTCGGACATCCGTCGCCCGCCCGGGCGCATTTGGGCGGACGGGCAGCGTTTTCGCGCCGAACACTTTATTACGCCGGTCGCGGAAGAAGCGCCCGGGGCACTGTCGTTCGTATCGTCGGGACGTCTGTTGCCCAACCATGAAGTGCGTATCATTTCGGATGCCGGTGCGATGCTTCCTGAGGGCGGGGTAGGCGAGATTCTCATAAAATCCGATTGTATGTTTGAGGGCTATTACAACCGCCCGGACCTTACCTCTGAGGCGATCGTGAATGGCTGGTACCACTCGGGGGACCTGGGGTTCTGCCGAGACGGCGAACTTTACGTGGTTGGCCGGAAGAAAGACCTGCTGATTATCGGCGGCGAAAATATTTATCCGCAAGATATCGAAGAAGCCGTGTGCAGTCACCCGGCGATCCATGACGGACGGGCCGTCGCGATGGGTCTGTACAATCCCGATCTTGGCACGGAGGAGATCGTCGTGGTGGCAGAAGTGGAGCACGCAGACTTGCTGGACACTGCGGCTGCGCTGGAACGCGAAGTCCGCAGCCGGGTGGTGGCAAACACTGGCGTTGCCGTGCGAACCATCCTTCTGAAGCCGCCGAAATGGATTGTGAAAAGTACGGCGGGGAAGCCAGCCCGCTCTGCGACCCGGGAGAAATTGCTGAAGGAGCATCCTGAACTCAACCCAGGCCAAGAGGAGAAAACCAATCGGTGACCGAGCAAGCGCAACAGATGATTGAGCACGTCAAGCACGTTATCGGGAAACCAGGGATGGAGATTGACGAGAGTACGCCGCTGGTTTCGTCAGGACTGATTGACTCCATGGCGCTGGTGGATTTGTTGTTGAAGTTGGAAGACCTGACACAAATGCGCATCCCGCCCGGAAAGGTGCAGCCCAAAGACATGGACACGGTTGCCCTGATGTTTGCCACCGCGCAGCGCGTAGGGCGGCCGCGCAAATAACGACAGGGGAACCACAGATTCCTCGGGGCTAAAGCCCCTCGGAATGAAAAGAATAGAGGACGCAGACGGCGCACCTGAAGGTGCGGCCCTTCAAGAGCTTCGAAGCGAGATGGAAGAGGGCAGAGGTTGAGTACAGTTCAGACAGCGGGTCAAGTGGGTTCGCCTTCGAAACGCCCCGGCGGGCAATGCCAGGCGAAGTTCCTCCTGTTTCTGGCGTCTCTGGTTGTCAGCGCGGCCGCATTTGTCACCTTCGATTATTTCTATACCGCGACAATTCTGGGGTCTGCGGTCTCCGGTGGGCCACACGGTTTCTGTTTCGCGCGCGACCCAGTGCGCAGCTTCGCCTTTCAGCCTAATTGTTCTTGCATCCGTCCATGGCTGGGGAACTCGTACGAGTTCAACACTAATAGTCTGGGGTTTCGCGACGAGCGAATCAGAGATGTCCCCGCCTTCAGCGCCCGGCCGCGGGTGCTCATCCTGGGCGACTCGGCCCCCGAGGGAATGACCGCCTGGCAGGACAGCTTTATCGGACGAGTGGCGGCGAAGTTCCCGCAGTACGAATTCCTCAATGGCAGTGTCGAGGGTTACTCGCCGTCTAACTATCTCAACACGGCGCGAAAGCTTATCGACGATGGCGTCAACTTTGACGAAGCGATCGTGTTCATCGACATCTCCGACGCGCAGGATGAGGCGGCATTTTTTCATGATGTGGATTCGTCAGGCGCGGTGGCCACAGCAAAGCAGAAACTCACCAAAGGGAACTGGTACTCCAGCCTGCGGCGGAGTATCAACGATCATCTGTTGCTGACCAATGACGTCTTCGGCTTTTTCGAACGAAATCTCGTGCGGCTCGGCTGGTATCACCTTGACCTGGGGCATGGCGGCAACGAATTTGATCTGGAGCGCTCGGCGTGGACCTATCGCAAGGTTTCCGACAGCGATGGCTATGAAACCGGCTATGCGCCGCTGGGATTGGAAGGCGGCATCGCCCGCGAGAAGGCGAAGATGGACCTGCTACGCCAGGAACTTGCGAAGCGCAACATTCCCATCAGCGTGGTTGTGTATCCGTGGCCGGCGCAAATCGCGCATGACACGGCGGATTCGCGGCAGGTGCGGATCTGGCGCGAGTGGTGTGAGGGCAAGTGCCAGCGCTTTATCGATCTGTTTCCGGCTTTCGTTGCGGTGAAGGATCAATGCCCGCGGACCCAACCCGGCTGCTGGTATCTCAGTCACTTCATTTTCGGGGACACGCATTACAACTCGGCGGGAGACGCTATCGTCGCCGCCGCCATTGCTGACAGCCTCACAGAAAAGCCGGTGTCGAAACGATGAGGGAATCGGAATGCTGCTGACAGGGTTGTTGTACGGCGCCACGCTGCTCATCTTGCTGGTGGTGTTCGCCAGGGTGCGCTCGTTCAAGGTGCGGCAAGTCATTCTTCTTATCGCCAGCTACGCCCTATACCTCACGTGGGGAATGTGGTTCGGGGCTGTGCTGCTGGCCTCCACGGTGATGAATTTTCTGGTGGGCCGCTGGCTGAAGCGTCAACCTACGGCGGCCGTGTTGTGGACGGGCCTCGCATTCAACCTGGCGCTGTTGGCGCTTTTCAAATACATCCCGGGAATTGCGGTTTCAATTCCCGTTGCCTCCTTGCAGAAGTTTTCCCATCTGGCGCTGCCGCTGGGCATCTCGTTCTGGACCTTTCAGGCGATGAGCTACCTGCTCGACCTGTATCGCGGAGAGGAACTGGATCCGTCATTCGTGGAGTTCGCTTTATATATGGCGTTCTTCCCGGTCACAATCTCCGGCCCAATCTGCCGCATGCCGGAAATGCTGCCGCAGTTTCGCTCTGAGAAATCGGTTTCAAGGAATGACATCGGAGCCGGATTGTGCCGCATTGCGACTGGAGTGTTGATGATGCAGATCGCCCAACTCCTGGGCAAGGGCATTCTCGGCGGCGAGGGAATCAATGGCGGCTTCGACCACGTAACCCACTGGAGCGGCCTCGACGTCTGGTGCCTGGCCTTTGGTTATGGCTTGCAGCTCTTCTTCGATTTCGCCGGTTACTCGCACGTCGCGATTGGGGCCGCAAAGATTCTTGGCTTCACCGTGCCGGAGAACTTTGCCCGGCCATTCGCCTCCACCACGCCATCGATCTTCTGGACACGCTGGCACATGTCGCTGTCGTTTTGGATTCGCGATTACGTGTTCCTGCCCCTGGCGACGTTGCGACGCGAAGTGTGGTGGCGAAACTTGGCGCTCATCGTTTCGATGGTTTTGTTTGGCCTGTGGCACAAAGGAAGTATTTTGTTTGTGTTGTGGGGAAGCTATCAAGGGATACTTTTAGTTATGCACCGGCAATGGCAAACCTTACAGCGCGGCTTGAAGTGGCAGCCTCCCGTTGCGATTTGGACGGCGATATCGTGGGCAGCGACCATGACCCTGATCAGCGCGGGATGGATATTGTTCCGCGCAAACTCGCTGCCGCAAGCGACCCAGATGCTGGCGGCGATTGGGTCACCGGCCGGCTACGTCGATCACAGCCTTCCGCTAAGCCTGTACATTCTGGTTGCGTGCGTGGCCATCGCATACGCAGCCGCGCTCTTCGTGATTGACTCGCTGAATCGATATGCAGAGCGCCTTGGGACCCAGTCGGAGATTCTGACGGTCCTAGTGCGGGAGCGGTGGGTGTGGATCGCACCGATGTGGGCGGCCGCCTCGCTACTGGTTGTCACCATGATGGAGCGTCAGAGTGGTGGCGCCAACGTATTCATGTACCGGTTCTTCTGAGGCGCTGCGTTACTCCTGATTTGTCATTACGAGCGAAGCAAGGAATCTGCTCTGGTGAGGGAATAGCAGATCCCTCATGGCTGACGGCCATTCGTGATGACAACCCGACCTTACGGTGCTTTAACGGCATCTGCTTCTGGTCGATGGTCCGCGGACTTCTTGGCAGCCGCGGACTTTTGCGCGCCACCGGTCTGGTGATGAACATCACCACGGCCTACGCTGGTGTAGGTGAATCCACGTTCTGCCATCGTGGCCGGGCTGAACATATTCCGCCCATCGATCACAATCGGATATCGCAACACTTCACGCAAGCGATCCAGATCGATGGAGCGAAACTCTTCCCAATCTGTCAGCACAACCAAAGCGTCGGCGTCACGGGCCGCTTCCATGGCCGAGCCTGCGTACTGGATGTTTTGCGTGCCCAGCAACTCGCGCGCATTGTCGGTCGCAGCAGGATCGTAGGCTTGGATCTTGCAGCCCTCGTCCAGCAGCGAACGCACCACCGAAATTGCTGGAGATTCTCTGACATCGTCAGTGCCGCCCTTAAACGCCAGCCCTAACACAGCGAGCCGTTTGCCTTTCAAGGTCCATAGCACGCTGCGCACTTTGCGCAGGAAACGCTCACGCTGCTCGTTGTTAATGCGCATGACTTCCTCGAGCAGGCGAAAATCGTAACCGCACTCTCGCGCCACGGCGCGATAGGCGGACAGGTCCTTGGGAAAACACGAGCCACCGTAGCCGATGCCGGGACTGAGAAACTGCCTCCCGATGCGTGCGTCGGAACCGATACCTTCGCGTACCTGGTCAACGTCAGCCCCCACGGACTCGCAGATAGCAGCCACCGCATTGATGAAACTGATCTTCATCGCCAGGAAGGCGTTGGAGGCGTACTTGATGAGTTCAGCGCTTTTGGCGGTTGTCACAATGAAGGCTGGCGGTGACTTGACAACTTTGTTCGGGAACAGGGAATCAGTTCGCCGATAGTAGCTTCCGTCGAGCAATGGCTGGTAAATGAGGCGCAGACGCTCAGCGCAGGCATCGTTATCGGTGCCAATTACGATGCGATCGGGATAGAGGAAGTCGGTGACCGCCGTGCCCTCCCGCAGGAACTCAGGATTAGAGGCAACATCGAAAAGATGGGCGGGCGCGCCATTCAGCAGCATGACCTTGCGTACCCATTCGCTGGTGTACACCGGCACGGTGCTTTTACCGACGATGATTTTGTACTCCTTGATGGCCGAAGCAATTTCGCGGGCGACCGATTCCACGTAGGAAAGATCGGCCTCGCCATTGATGTCGGGAGGAGTGCCGACGGCGATGAAGATGGCCTCAGCTTTGCTGACCGAGTCAGCCAGCGCATCGGAAAACTGCAGCCTGGTACCACGGTGACGCTGGAACAACTCCGGCAGGTGCTGCTCGTGAATAGGGGATTCGCCGCGCAGCAGAGCCTCATACTTCGCGGGATCGTTGTCGACCAGGATGACGTTGTGGCCCAACTCGGCAAAGCACGCTCCCGAGACCAACCCCACGTGCCCGGACCCAATTACCGCAATTCGCATGAATAACTCCAGACAACAAAGCCTGACGGCCGTCTTCCGGCGGCGTTGTCAGTGGCGCTGCTGATGCAGGATAGTAGTTATTTATTGTACATGCGGGGCGCTATCAGGAGGATGCCGAATAGGCGCGCGACCTGCGATTCGAGCGCTTATATCGCTCCTAATTGGCCCGCCCGGCGGTTGCCGGAATTGAGGTCAGCCGATTGCTGCCAGCTATGGAGTAAAGTTCGGTTTCGTGACTCACGAAGAAGGAGTAGTCGCGCACGGGAAGGAAGCCGAGGTGACTGCGAGTCATCATGGCGGAAAAAACCAGCATGAAACAACCGAGCAGGAACTGGCCGCCGAGAACGAATAGAACTCCCACGGCCACCGCGGCCCAGGCCGGAACTGCTGCATGAGTGAACAGCCTGACTACCACAACGATCCCTAACAGCAGCACCGAAACCATGGTAGTAAGCACGGCCATCAGCAACAACCGCGTGCCTACCACCTCCTGATTGGCAAACAAGGCCGACATTCCATGGATGACCAGGCTCACGAAATTCATGCGCGATTCGCCCGCCAGTCGCCGGCCACGATCGCAACGCACCCGCGTATAGGGAAGGCGGGACTTAAGAAATGTGGCGGAGTAGTGGTTCCACAACTCGGGACACACGACCAGGCTGTCGAGGTAGGACCAGGGCAGAACGCTGAAGTTCCCGAAGCGAATGTCGCGGCCGGTGAAGATCCGGTGCAGGAGCGAATAGCAACGGTAACCCAGACGGAAGGTCAAACCCTCAAGACGGCGGCCGCGCTCGGCAAAGACCGCCGTCGGCTGCGCTGCACTCGTCATGCTCTCCAGAAGCCGGGGAATGTCCTCGGGCCGGTCCTCGCCGTCTGCATCCATCACCACCACCGCGTCGCCCTTCCAGTGTTGCTGGAGATAAGCAAACCCGACCGCAAGCGCCCGTTGATGACCCAGGTTGCGGCGCAGGGCCAATACCGCAACATGATCAATAGCTTCAGGTTGAAACGGAAGTGCGCGCGGGTAGGTGGTGAGGGCACTGCCATCGTCGATGAGCAGCACGCTGGCGCGCAGTGAACTCTGCCCGCGTAGTACAACGTCAATATTGCGGCAGAGTTTTAAGGCGGCGTCCCAATCCTCGTAAACCGGCATCACGATGACGATGTGCATGCTGCAACCCTGGGTATGTGTCTTCGCTTGCCGGACGAGTGGTGCTGCCCTTGAGCGTGCTTCGTACAATATACAATGGCGCAGCCAGTTTTTCACTTAAGGCCGCCAGTTGCGGCAGTGACGGCTGTGGGGAGAATGGCATACCTCTATGGGGAACGCCGATGTTGCGGTGAGCAAGGCAAGCTCGCAAACTCAAGCGCCGGTCTCGAAGACTGCGATGACGCGCTTCAGGCGACACTGGGACATGCTGGCGATTGTGCTGTTGGCGCTTATCGCAACCCCTTTGCCATGGCTTTCGCCGCGCACGCTAACCGTGGTGACGCGCCCCATGGCCTTCGATTACAACTGGGTCCTGGATAGCGCCTTTGCCGCCTCGCGCGGAATCTGGTTTGGCTCTGGAATCATCTTCCAATACGGTCCACTGTTTCAATGGATCTGGACTGCGCCCGCGCGCGCGATGGGCCTTTCCATGGGCACCGTCTATGCCACCTGGAAGGACACATCCCTGCTGTGGTTCAGCCTGGTCCTTCTGTATTTCACGCTGCGCTTGCTGCTGCCCGAACAACCAGCGTGGAAGCGATTTCTCCTGCTAGTGCTGCTCCCAGTTTTTTGGCTCCCCTGGGACGGACGGACGATCCTCAACGTATTTCTCTTCGTGCTGTTCCTGAAGGGCTGGTACGCAGTGTGCGAGGGGCGGCTCAAACCGGTGATACTAGGTTGCGTCGCGGCGGTCCTGTGCGCGGCTGCGTTTTTATACTCGGCCGACGCCGGTATCTATGCGATTGCGGCCTTGCTGCTCGCACTGGGCGGTGCGGCATGGGAAGGCCGCTGGGCGCCACAGGCCTTTCGGCGGTACGCCATCGCTCTGGTGGTCTTCGCCGGCGTTTCGGCGGTGCTGGTTTTGGCGATCAACGCTGCCATGACCAGGCCACTCGACTTTCGCTACTGGAAAAGCTCGATGGCAATCGTGAACTTGCACCGCTGGAAGGAACCGGCAGCAATGACGGACGATGGCAAGATCCGATTATTGGTGGCGCTGATCGCAGGAGGCGTGGTCTTTCTGGTGCGCCGTATCGCCCCCGGCAAGGCCGGTATCACAGCGCGCACTGGATTTCTGCTCAGCGCATTCGCGTTTGCCGTGGTCACTATGCAAAGCGGGCTGGTGCGCTCCGATGACCAGCACATCGTTTTCGCCATCTTCCCCATGGTGTTGTTTGCCGGCGCGATACTGTTTTCGTTCGACTCAGTTATGGTCTCCACCGGAGCAGCGGCGGCCCTGGTGATCTGTTCGATTCTGTTTACCCAGCCCGCGGCGGTGTTCCGGCCGTCGATGGTCCGTTTCCGTTTGGAGCAAGTGCAATATCCTCTTACCTCCTGCCCTCCAGGCTTCAGGGAATTCGATCGCGCCTGCTTCCCGGCGGATTTCACCAGCATGTTGCAAACGGTTTCTGGTTATGTGCAGCAGCATAGCGGTTCAAAGGATTCGGTCGCAATTTTTCCCTACCAATACATCATGGGAATGGCGTCGGGCCGCAACGTGGCCAGCGGAGTGATGCAGGCAAATCTGGCAAGCGGGCCGTACTTGTCGCAAGTTGCCATCGCGGGAATGGAGCAGGTGCCGGCACCGGTGGGCCTGTATTTTCCCGACGGGCCGCTAAGTTTTCCTATCGATGATGTGACCCACTTTACCCGCACTCCCGATGTTTGGTTTTGGATCTTTCGCCACTATCGCTCGCAGGAAGAGATCATCCCCGGGGTCTTCGGATTGCTGAGAGATGATTCGCGCGCAAGCAGAATCTCCATGCAGGCGCGGCCGCTTCTGATGCCGGCGAAGAGCCTTGCCATTCACGACCGCAGTGCCTCGCTGGACCTTGGCAACCCGGCATGGCCGGTCGAGGGCGGCGATTTCCTGCGCTTGCGGGTCAACGTTCACTATGGGCCAATGTTGAAGTTGCGCAAGCCCGAACGCCTGCAAATGGAAATCACCCGGGCCGATGGGAGTCGCGATGTGAGGACGTTCGTCGTGGAGCCGAACGTCGCCTCGGAAGTGTGGATTTATCCGTGGAACGAGCCGGACCTTGCGCACTACTTCGAGGCCGAGGAGATTCGGTGGCGCACCCCAACGCGCCCTGCGATCACGCAGCTTCGCCTCCTGGTGACGCCGGTGGACTGGGTTTCACAACAGCCTGACTCGATCATGATCGAGTCAGCCGATGCAGTCACGGTCAGCATGGCAGGGTCCTGACGCCTGTCGAAAATCATTTACCACGGAGGCACGGAGGACACGGAGTTTTTGGACAGGAGCTCGAATTTGCCAAGCATACGTGTCATGCTGAGCGAGCGTTCACCGGGGTCAGCGAATGTTCCTGCGCTCAGGATGACAAGCGATAAAAAAACGGGCGTCACTCGTCGGCAAGACGCCCGCTTACTCAATCAGCTTACTCAACCAAACGCCCTTACTTCAGTACCAAGTGACTGATCGGTGCCACGTATGCCAGCAGATAGACGTATATCCCGACCAGCGCCGCCAGCGCCAGACTGTGGAAGAAGACGTAACGCAGGATGTCGCCTTCGTGTCCGTACCAGTTGGTCGCAGTGCTGGCCACCACGATGCTCTGCGCATCGATCATCTTGCCCATGACGCCACCGCAACTGTTGGCCGAGGCCATCAGGATGGGGGAAACGCCGACTTGTTGCGCCGAAATCTTCTGCAAGCTGCCGAACAGCACGTTCGACGAAGTATCCGATCCCGTCAGCGCGACGCCGAGCCATCCCAGCAGCGTGCCGAAGAAGGGATACAAGTGGCCGCTGCGCGCGAAGGTCAAACCCATCGTCGCGTCCAGACCCGAGTAGCGGGTCATGTAGCCGATGGCCAGCATGGCGGCGATGGTCAGCAACGAGAACCGCACCTTCATGATGGTTTTCAAGTAAACCTGGAATATCCGGCGAATGCTGAAACCCATCACCAGACCGGAGATCAACCCTGAGATGAGAATGCCTGTTCCGGTGGCGCTCAGCCAATTCAAGCCGAAGACGGCGGGTTCTGGGGTCGGTTTCGCGACCACAGGCGGCACGCGCATCGATAGCTTGTTAATACCTGCTACCGGGAACTGCGGATTGGTGATCTTGCTGGGGGGTGTGCTCCAGCTCTTCATCGAGGTGAACACTTTTTCCGGCGTGTTCATGATGCGTTTGCCGGTCATAGTGCCCCAGCAGAAGACGACGACGCTGAGGATGATCCAGGGTACCCAGGCGCGTACTACTTCGCCTCGGCTATAACCGTGGACGGCGCGATGCTCGGTCTTGGCCTCTTCGCCCTCGAAGGTCCAGACCCGCTTGGGATGCCAGATCAGGAGGAAGCCAATCAGGCAGGCCATCGAAACCATCGCGGCGATCACATCCACCAGCCACGGTCCGTGATAGTTGGAAACGAAAAATTGCGTGGTCGCGAAGGAGGCCCCGGCGACCAGAATGGCCGGCCAGATCTCCAGCATTTCGGAGAAGCCCACGAAGGCCCAGATGAGCCAGAAGGGCACGATGAGAGAGAACACCGGCAGGATGCGGCCGGCCATGGCTCCCAGGGTTATCTCGCTGAAACCAGTCACACCAGCCAACGCGATGATCGGCGTACCCAGTGCGCCGTAGGCCACCGGCGCAGTGTTGGCGATGAGCGACAGGCCCGAAGCTTGCAGCGGACGGAAGCCCAACCCTATGAGCATTGCGGCGGTCACGGCCACGGGGGTGCCGAAACCGGCCGCGCCCTCAAAGAAAGCGCCAAAGCTGAAAGCGATGAGTAGCAGTTGCAGGCGCCGGTCCTGCGTGATGCCGGTCAAGCTCTGTTTCATCACCTCAAAGCGGCCGCACTCGACTGTGAGCTGGTACATGAAGATGACATTCAGCACAATCCAGCCAATCGGGAAGAGGCCGTATCCCGCGCCCAAAACGGCGGTTGCACCCGCCATTCGCGCCGGCATATGAAAACCGAAGATGGCAATCAGAAGCGCCGCGGCCAGGCCGAGCAGCGCTGCATAGTGCGCCTTCACGTGAAGCGCCAGCGCTCCCAGCAGCACCACCACCGGTATGGCAGCAACCAGTGTGGAAAGCCACCAGATTCCGGTGGGATCGTAGCCTTGCGACCAGGGATGCGGCCAAGGCGGAATTCTCAGGATGATTACGACGGCTATGACCGTAACAACCATCAGGATCGCCGGGAGAAGCACGTTTTCCGATGGCGGCGCTGTCTTGCCCGGGGCCGGTTTAATGGTGGTACTCATGAGGGGCTCACCGATGCCTGTCGCTTTTCGTGGGCAGGCTCCTTCTTCTGATTTTTAGTGCAAATAAAAACGTTTGAGTTGTCATCACGAACGGCCTTCAGGCGCTGAGGGGTCTGCTTTTCCCAGCCGTGGTTCAGGGCAAACCAAAAGCAGACTCCTCGCTTTGCTCGTAGTGACAATTCCAAATGGTCAAGCTATCGCTACACTCCCACGTCAACCAGTTCCTCCGGCGCGCCGAAGGCTTCCACTGGAATCGGCGTGCCATGCAGGGTCTTCCAGCAGCGTCTCGCCGACTCAATCACCACCATTACGACACCCACGATGAAAATCACCATCAAGGTGGAATCGAGATAGCCCTGGAAGGCATGACCGGGGGTCTTGGCGAGAGGCAGATAGATGTTCTTGATCGACAGCACTCCGGCGGTCAACGTAGTGACGCCAACAAAGCACATGGGAATGGCGGTGATGAACGCATATTTGGCCTTGCCCATGTTGACCAGGAAGGTAGTCACAACCGCCAATGCAATGGTGGCCAGCAACTGATTGCCGGTGCCGAACAGCGGCCACAGAGTGGAAATGTTGCCGGTATAGATCAGGTATCCCCAACTCATGACGACAATAGCGGAAGTGACGAGATTGCCGGGCAGCCAAGCGGTATTGCTGAATGGCTTGTGGATCTTTCCCAGCAGTTCGTGCATGACGTAGCGCGCCACGCGCGTGCCGGTGTCGACCGTGGTCAGGATGAACAACGCCTCGAACATGATGGCGTAGTGATACCAGTAACTGGTCAGCGTCTTCATGCCGGGCAGGCCCTTGAAGATCTCGGCCATGCCGACGGCCAGAGAGACGGCGCCGCCAGTTCTGCCGGCGAGTTTCTCGCCGATTTCCGCAGAGAACATGTCGAGATTCACGGTGTGCATCCCCAGCTTGGCAAACACTGCGGGGGCTGTGTTGATGGCGAAATAGTCGCCCGGGTACATGGAGCAGGCGGCGATCAGGGCCAGCACTCCAACCATGCCCTCACACATCATGGCTCCGTAGCCGATGAAGCGCGCATCCGTTTCCTTCCATAGCATCTTGGGCGTGGTGCCCGAAGAGACCAGAGAGTGGAAGCCGGAAATTGCGCCGCAGGCGATGGTGACAAACAAGAAGGGAAACAGCGGGCCTTTGATGATTGGTCCGCCACCGTGAATGAACTGGGTCACGGCCGGGAACTGAATGTTGGGATGGACGATGAACACGCCAATTATCAGGAGCACGATCGTCCCCAACTTCATGTACGTGGAGAGATAGTCGCGCGGCTCGAGCAGGAACCACACCGGCAGCACCGAGGCTATAAATCCATAAGCGCACATCAGCACGGTGATTTCGTGCGGCGAGAAGGTGAGCCATGAAGCGTAGGCGGAACCGGCGAATGTGCGTCCACCGATGACGGCGGCGATCAGCAGCACGACTCCGATGGCGCTCGGTCCGGCGATCTTGATCACGCCCGGCGTGCTCTTGAACATATACAGGCCCATGAAGATGGCGATCGGGACGGTCATCCCAATGGTGAAAACGCCCCAAGGGCTGTTAGCCAGAGCATTGACGACCACGATGCCCAGACCGGCCAGGGTCACCAGCAAAATAAACAGCAGCGCGATCATGGTGGCCAGGCCGGCGGCCTGGCCGACCTCTGTGCGCGCCACGTCGGCCAGCGATTTGCCCTTGTGCCGTACCGAAGCTACCAGCACCGTGAAATCGTGAACGCAACCGGCAAGTACGGCGCCCATCAGGATCCAGAGGAAGCCTGGCGCAAATCCGAACTGAGCGGCGAGGGTGGGACCTACCAGTGGACCGGCGCCGGCGATGGCGGCGAAGTGATGTCCAAACAAAACCCACTTGGGCGAGGGGACATAATTATGGCCATCCTCGTACACGTGGGATGGGGTAGTACGGCGATCATCTAAGACCAGAACTTTGGCGGCAATGAAGGCACTGTAGTAACGATACCCAATAGCGAAGACACACAGCGTTCCCAACAGGATGGGAAAAGTATTCATGGTAGCCTCCCAGCGTGCATGCCTGGTGCTCCGGTGGCGAGGCTTTGCGCCAGTTTACCATGATGCCACCGGGGTCTCGGCAGTCTAAGTCTCACGAAACGCGCTTAATTCAAGCCAAGGGAGAACCTTAGGACTAAAAGGGGCAGAGTGCGAGTGACGGGCGTCACAATTCAGGGTGATATTTCGTATAAGTCCTAAAGAGAAGCCCAGTCAGCTACGCGAACAGTCTGAGGTGCGTTATTCATCTGCTCCGGTGGGATGCATTCCTCTGATCGGTGGTGTGGATTGATCTGATCGGGCAGTGCGGGCCTTCAGAGACTGTGCCGCAACCTCGTATTCGTTTGCGGCAGCGGAAGGAACCACAGAAAACCAGCCCCGAATGGGGCGAAAGAGCTTAGCCCAGCGCTTCAGCGCTGGGTAAGGTGGGAAATAAATCCGAGTCCCGTAGGGACGGCACAGGTTACTCTGGCTTGGGCAATTTCTCGGCGCCGCTCGGCGGAGGCTGCTCGCTCGGCGTACTTTGCTGAGGCGCTTGCACCGGCTGTTCAGCGGCCGCTGGCTGCGCGATGGCCTGGCCGGGCGGATAAGTGAGCGCGCACCGCAATCCATCGATCAGCTTCTGAAGGTTCTTCTTGCTTAGCGGCTCCAGCATCCCGCCCGCCATGGAAGCCAGTTTGCCCGAGATGCCGGCCTCGCCCTTCCACGCGACCCTTGTGCCCTCGGCAACAGGCGACAGATCGAAGCCGGCGTTGATGACAATCCGGCTGCCCACGGCGTTGCCCATGCCCTTGTACTGCGCCCGGGTTGGCCGCACGGCCTCGGCCAGCTCCATCTTGAGTTCTACCGATCCGTGAATTGCGCCCACCGCTAAGTTCACCTTTACCGTGAAGTGGGTCGCGTCCTGAACCGACATGCTTTCGAAGTTGGGAAGCAGCGGGCCGAACTTAGTAGCATCGCTGAGGAAGTCGTAAACTTCGTCGGGCGTGCGTGGAGAGGTGAACTCGCCTGAAAACGTGATGGCCACAACCGGCTCCTGGGCGGACTTGCGTTCGCGGTCGCTGAGATTATCACAGCCGGATGCCCCACTCATTCCTGGTTTTGGAATGAGTGGGAACTGATTACGTCGATATGCGAGTTTTCGATTGCATCAACCCTTCTGCCCCACACATTCGAAAGTCGCGAATGTGTGGGGCACCCAGCAACCGAACCTGCAAACTCAGGTATATTGGCGACTGGGTTCAGCTTCGCGCCCGGCCCGCATCGCATGACAGACTTGGTCACACCTGACGAATTCAGGGCTGCTCTGGGCCGCTTTGCCAGCGGCGTCACAGTGATTACCGTCGAGACGGCCCAGGCCGAAGTACATGGCATGACCGCCAGCGCGTTCTGTTCGGTGTCGTTGCGCCCGCCTCTGGTGTTGGTTTGCATTGATCATCTGGCCGAGACCTACCTGCACATCCGCGAGCGCCGCCAGTTTGGGGTGAGCGTGCTCAGAGAGGAGCAGGAGGCGCTATCGGAATTTTTTGCCGATCCCGAGCGCAATCATGATGCTGCCTACCGTTTGGGAATCCAATATGGTCACATGCGAAGCGGCACGCCCGTGCTGGAGAACGCGCTGGCCAATCTGGATTGTTCGGTGGTGCATGACTACGTTGGGGGCGACCACACCATCTTTGTCGGCGAGGTGAGGGAAGCCATCGTCGCTGAGGGCACACCGCTGCTCTATTTTCGCGGGCGGTACGGGGCTTGCGTCGTGCCACAGGAACCGTAGATGAGCGTGGATAATTTGCAGTGTCATCCTGAGCGACGAGCGAAGCGAGGAGTCGAAGGACCCCTATCGCCTCGAGAGCGCGCCTCCAGTGACTTTCTCGCTGCCCATCTGCGCGAGGTGCGCGATGGGCGGCCACTCTCCGCCGACATCGCCTGCCAGCTCTTGCGTTGCGACGATGACCTTCTGCCTGAATTGCTTGCGACTGCGCGCGCCCTCAAGGAGCAATATCGTCCCGGAGTCGTCACCTACTCGCGCAAGGTGTTTATCCCGCTGACCAATCTGTGCCGCGATTATTGCGGGTACTGCACCTACCGCCGCGATCCGGGCGAGCCCGGCGCGCACACCATGACGCCCGACGAAGTCCTCTCCGTGGCGCGAGCGGGCGAAAAGCTGGGATGCACCGAGGCGCTGTTCTCGCTCGGTGATCGTCCCGAGGCGCTGTTTCCCGAGATGCGCGAGATCCTGCGCAAGCTTGGCTATCGCAGCACGCTGCATTACCTCGAAGCTATGTGCGAGCTGGTGCTGCGTGAGACCCGGCTGCTGCCGCACGCCAATCCCGGCCTGTTGAGCGCAAACTGGATAGATCGCCTGCGCGCCAGCAATCCCAGCCTGGGGCTGATGCTGGAGAGCACCAGCACAAGCCTTGCGGCCGCTCACCCGGCGGATCGCACGCCCGACAAACTGCCCGCCCTGCGCCTGAAGACCATCGAAGACGCCGGCAAACTCGGCGTGCCGTTCACCACCGGAATCCTGATCGGTATCGGCGAGACCATGGAAGATCGCGTCGAGTCGCTGCTGGCCATCAAGCGCCAGCACGAGCAGTACGGTCACGTGCAGGAAGTCATCATCCAGAATTTTCGCGTGAAGCCGCCCATTCCGATGGCGGCATGGTCCGAGCCGAACACTGGCGACATGCTGCGCACGCTGGCGGTGTCGCGCCTGCTGCTGCGCGATATAAATATTCAGGCGCCACCGAATCTAACCGAGAACGGATACGAGAAGTTGCTGGACGGCGGAATCAATGACTGGGGAGGCGTGTCGCCGCTGACGCCCGATTACATCAATCCGGAAGCTCCCTGGCCGCATCTGCTGGATTTGCAGCGGCGAACCGAGGCCGCCGGCCAGAAGCTAAAGCAGCGCTTGCCGGTGTATCCGGAATTCGTTGCGGGTATCGTCGGCCCGCGGCGGACTGCTGGGTGAGCGGCTGCGGAGCGCGGAGAGTTTCTTAAACCAGGCAGTCTGAGAGATGGGGATGTTAGTAAGGAGTGAAAGTATTTGCCACATTATTGAAGTGTCATGCTGAGCGAGGGTTCGCCGGGGTTGCGAACCTGAGTCGAAGCACCCCTATAGTTGGGCCAAGTTTCGTCGTAGCAATAGGGGTCCTTCGACTTCTCGCTTCGCTCGTCGCTCAGGATGACAAACGTAGAGAGTGCGCTCGTCTCTCGGGATCAAAAATCACAGAGTATGTTTGTCGCTCAGGATTGCAGAATCGAGTTTGCGCAATGATCGTCGTCTTCACCGGTGGGACGGGCGGTACCAAGCTGGTACAGGGCTTGCAGCAGGTGGTTGCCCCGGACGACCTGACGGTCATCGTCAATACCGGCGACGATATCGAGTGGTGGGGGCTGCACGTCTCGCCCGACATCGATTCGGTGCTGTACGGATTGTCTGACCTGCTCAGCAAAGACCGCGGCTGGGGAGTGGACAACGACAGCTTCCGTTGCCTGGAGCGCATGACGCAGCTTGGCCAGCCGTCGTGGTTTAGTCTTGGCGACCTTGACCTGGCGACCCATCTCACGCGCACGGCGATGCTCAGGGCAGGGAAGTCGTTGAGTCATGCCACTGCGGAGCTCGCCAGCAAAATGGGAATTCGCGCGCGCGTGCTGCCCATGTCCGACGATCGCGTCTCGACCATGCTTGACACCGCAAAGGGTACGCTGACTTTTCAGGAATATTTCGTGCGCGACCGGTACCAGGTGGCAGTGCGCAGGGTGCACTTCGAAGGGGCTGAGCGCGCTCATCCCGCGCCTGGTGTGATTGAGAGCATCGCAGCGGCTGAGGCGATCATCTTCGCGCCCAGTAATCCGGTGACCAGCATTGGACCGATTCTTGCGGTGCCAGGAATTCGCGATGCGTTGCGCCAGGTGACGGTCGCGGTGGCCGCTGTGAGTCCCATTGTTGGTGGAGACGCGGTCTCCGGGCCGGCAGGTGCGCTAATGAAGATGATGGGCTGGGAAAGTGGCATTGCGGGGATTGCAAAAGCTTATGAGGATTTTCTGCATGTGCTGGTCGCCGACCGCGCCGACGAAGCCGCGGCCAGCGCAGTCCGTACCGAAGCCCTGCGCGTGGTTTGTACCAACACCATCATGAAATCACTGGACGATAAGCGCGAGCTGGCGCGGTTCACGCTGGACGCGTGCGCCGCACAACAAAGCGCCGAGGCCTAAGCGATGCGCGGCATTCTGCTCATTCCGGTCAAGAGTCTTACGACGGCCAAACAGCGTCTGGCATCGGCGTTGGATCAGGCGCGCCGCTCGCAACTTGGGGAGGCCATGCTTCGCGATGTAATGACCGCAGCCTTGGGCGTGCTGGGAAGAATCGATGCGGCATTGGTTACGGGCGATGCGCGGGCGCGCGCGCTGGCCGCCGAGTTCGGCTTCCAGGTGATTGACGACCCGCGCAACGAGAGCGAGACAGCGGCCATCGAGACGGCGACTGCGTGGTGCGAGCAGCGTGGCTACGACACCACCATCGTTGTGCCGGGCGACATCCCGCTGATTACCAGCGACGAGTTGCATCGCGTGCTCGATGCCGCCCCTGCCGAAGGTGCGGTGTTTGTGCCGGCCTACGATCGGCGCGGCAGCAACTGCATTCTGCGGCGGCCGGCATCGATTATTCCGCTGCGTTTCGGTAACGACAGTTTTCTGCCGCACTGCGAAGCCATGCACAAGATCGGCAAGCCACTAGTCATCCTGGAAATGCCCGGCATCGGACTCGACATCGACAACCCTCACGAACTCGACCTGCTGTTGCGGCGCGCCGGTAACACCAACGCGCAGAGGCTGCTGCGATCATGGAACCACGGCGCCGATGACGATGCGCGATTGGAAGCAGTGGTTTGATGCCACCCCGAGTCAAGATCGGCGACCTACGCGCGATTCCGGTACTCGGTATTCGCGACGTCATTGCGGGCGACTCCGTTGCCGGTCTCGTCGTGGAGGCGCTGGGTCCCGGGCTTCTGCGGTTTCAGGACGGCGACATCCTCGTGGTCAAGCACAAGATCGTATCCAAGGCGGAGGGCCGCATGGTTGCGCTCGCTTCGGTGAAGCCCTCCACTGCCGCAAGAAAGTTTGCTCGTGACAATGGTGCGGGGGTTGATGCTCGCGTTGTGGAGTTGGCTTTGCGCGAGGCCACGCGCGTGGTGCGCAAAAAGCACATCCTGATCACCGAGACGAAGCACGGCCTGGTGTGCGCCAACAGCGGCGTGGACGTCTCCAACGTGGACGGAGGCAAGACGGCGGTGTTGCTGCCTGCCGATGCTGACCGCTCGGCAGCGCAGATTCACAAAGAACTAAAAAAGCGCACCGGATTCTATATTCCGGTCATCATTGCTGATAGCTTCGGACGTCCGTGGCGGGAGGGTTTGTGCGACGTTGCCATCGGCGTGGCGGGAATGACGGTAATTCACGATTACCGCGGCCGGCGTGATCCGTATGGTTACAAAATGCACGCCACCGAAGAAGCCGTGGCCGATGAATTGGCCTCCGTTGCAGGGTTGGTTTGCGGCAAAGATGTGCGTGTTCCGGCTTGTATAATCCGGGGTTATCCGTATCGGCGCGGCAAGGGCAGCGCGCGACAGATGGTGCGGCCGAAACAGAAGGATTTGTTTCGGTGACAGTTCGCGCACGCTTGTCGAAAATCATTTCACCACGGAGGCACTGAGATCACGGAGAAAACAATATAAAAAACCAAAACTCCGTGTCCTCCGTGTCTCCGTGGTGAATTGTTTTCCATGGCGGGCTGCATCCAACCTATGACCGTCGGGATGATCGTTGGGGAACTATGCACGACATCAGTTGGGCCAATCAGCAGACGCTTCAGAGTGTGACGTGGGACGATGCGCAGTCGCGCCTCAGTTCGCCGATGCGAACTGCGTTGGAGAAGGTGCTGTCATCGATGGATGGCAGCGCACTGACGCGGGAGGAATGTCTCGCGCTTGCCAGCTGCAGCGGCGAAGACCTGTTTGGCGTGGTGGTCGCAGCCAACGAACTGCGGCGGCGGTTGGTGGGCGATGTGGTCAGCTACGTCGTTACCCGCAACATCAATTTCACCAATGTGTGTTTCGTGGGCTGCAAGTTTTGCGCCTTCAGCGTAGGCCCGCGCGACGAGACCGCCTATTTTCTCTCGCTCGATGAAGTTGCGCAGAAGTCGCGCGAAGCCGAGCAATGGGGCGCGACCGAGGTCTGCATTCAGGGCGGCCTGCCGCGTAACCTGCCGCCGTTCTACTACCGCGACATTTTGCGGGCGGTGAAGTCGGCCACGCCCAAGATGCATGCGCATGCGTTCTCTCCCATGGAGATGGTCTATGGCGTCGAGCTGACCGGCATGCCGCTGCGCGAGTACCTCCTGATGCTGAAAGAGAACGGGCTTGATACATTGCCGGGCACGGCGGCGGAAATCCTCGACGACAGCGTGCGCCACATTCTCTCGGCCAACAAGCTGAGCACCGCGCAATGGTGCGAAGTGATCGAGACCGCGCACCAATGCGGCATCCGCAGCACGTCGACCATGATGTACGGCCACGCCGAGACGCCCGAACATTGGGTGAACCAATTATTGCTGCTGCGCCAGATGCAGGCACGCACCGGCGGCTTCACTGAATTCGTGCCGCTGGGATTCATTCACGACCACACCTTGCTATATGCGCAGGGTTTGGCCCGTGCGGGAGCGACCCTGGAAGAACATCTGAAAGTGCATGCCTTGGCGCGCTTGATGCTGGCGGGGGCCATCAATCATATCCAGGTTTCGTGGGTAAAGCTGGGTCGCGAAGTTTCGCAGCTTGCACTGCTGGCGGGCGCCGACGATTACGGCGGCACGCTGTTCGAAGAGAACATCTCGCGGCTGGCCGGAGCGACGGCGGGGCAGTACATTTCGACGGCGGAATTCCAGGAGCGCATTTTGGAACTGGGCCGCATTCCTGCGCAACGCAACACGCTCTACAGCAGGTACAGCTATCCGGTGCAACTAGCTCCGCCAGAACCGTGCGGCGATAGGAAGCAAGGCATGATTGCCATTGTCGGCGGTACTGGGCCGGAGGGATCGGGGCTGGCGCTGCGCTGGGCGCGCGCCGGCGAATCGCTCATCATCGGCTCGCGTGATGCGGAGCGCGCCCGGGCGTCGGCTGCACAGATTGCCGAGAGAGTCGGCCCTCTGGGCAGCGTGGAAGGCGCAGACAACGCGACCGCCGTCAAGATGTCTGACATTGTGGTACTAACGGTGCCGTTTGCCGGACAAGCCGACTTGCTGAAGCAGCTCAAGCCTTCATTTCGTACGGGAACGGTGCTCATCGACGCGACGGTGCCTCTGGCCGCTGCCGTTGGTGGGCGGCCTACGCGCGTGCTGGGAGTGTGGCAAGGTTCGGCAGCCGAGCAGGCGGCTGAGATTGTCGGCAAAAACCTCGCCGTTGCCGCGGCGTTTCACAGTCTTTCGGCAACGGTGCTGCAGGGCGATCAGCCGGTGGATTGCGACGTCATCGTATGCAGTGACGACGATCGTGCGCGGCAAGTTGCCTCGGAGCTGGCAGCCAAGATTCCCGGCGTGCGCGCCATCGATGGTGGCAAGCTGGAGAATGCGCGCATCGTGGAGGCCATGACCGCGCTGCTAATCACGCTGAACATCCGGCATAAGGTGCATGGCGCGGGATGGAGGGTGACGGGGCTGGGAATCTAGGAGCAGTGGTTAGTGGCTCGTGGATAGTTTCAAGTTGTGAGGTTTCGAGTTTCAAGTTAAGAAGACAACGTTTCAAGGATAGCTTTGAGCAGCAATAGGGGTCCTTCGACTCCTCGGTCGCCACGGCGACCTCGTCGCTCAGGATGACAAGCGAGGAAGTTTGTGCTCGAAACTTGAAACTCGAAACTGACCCCCTGACCCCTAAACTCTAGCCCCTAGTCCCTGCTCCTACGCTTCGCGCAGCGCCCGCGTGATCGGCATTCTTGCGGCGCGGAAGGCCGGCAGCAATCCGCCAACGAGTCCCATCAACACGGCGAAGCTGAGGCCGACGATGAGCAGCGCCGGCGTCACCTTGAAAGCGAACGCAAGTTCGCTGAAGGCGTTGGTTCCAGTTGCGGCGGTGAAGCCGTTCATCGGCAAGGCAATCAGGCAGCCCAGCACGCCACCGATAATGGCGAGCAGCACCGATTCCATGACGAAAGAAAACAAGATGCTGAAGCGCGAGAAGCCCAGAGCGCGCAGTGTGCCAATCTCGCGGGTGCGCTGCGAGACGATGGCGTACATGGTGTTCATGGCGCCAAACACTGCGCCAATGCCCATCACGATGGCGACGAACGAAGCCAGCATGATCAGCGCCGTGGCCGTACTTCCAGCCAGGTTCTCGTAGTATTTTTTCTCCGAGTCGGCCTGCACCTGGATCTGTGGATTGCCGCGGATGTCTTTGTCGAACGCCGCCAGCACGGTGGGGTTGGTAAGCCGAACGGTCAGCGACTCGCATCCGCCGTTGCGGCCGATGGCCGGCGCCATGGCGTCATAGTCGCCCCAGATCTCGCTCTCGAACGAGCTGTCATCGGCGGCGAACAGTCCCACCACTTTCCAGTTCTTGCGCTGGATGTTGATGGTGGAACCAATGTCCAGTCCGGTGACCCGCTCGGCAATCCTTCTGCCGACAATCACCTCGAACAGACCGGGGGTGAAAGTGCGGCCCGAAACAATCTTGATGTTGTTGCGCACGTTGAACGCGATGGGAGTGACGCCGCGGAAGGTGATGTTGGTGGGAAGGTTGTTATCTTTCTTTGGCCGCATGGTGATCACGACGACTTCGCACGAAGCCAGAGGCTTGCCGTCGGCGCCGCGAGCCACCCGGGGATCGACCGCGATCAGGTTGGCATTGCCAATGTCGATCCACGAGGTCAGCTCCGACATGGAGCCGCGTTGGGTCACGATGGCATTGTTGTCGGAACCAGTGGAACTCAACGCGATGTTGAATCCGCGGGCCATGGCCAGGATGGTGACCAGCGACGCCACCACCAGGGCAATGCCGAAGATGGCCAGCAGGGTCACCTTCCAGCGGGAGCGCAGGTTGCGAACGTTATAAGAGAGCGGTAGAGCCATAGAGATAGTCCAAAGTAGTAGTTAGCACTCAGCACTCAGCGATCAGCCAAACCGGATGTTTAGGAAGCCGTTGCGCTAACATTGAACGGCCACGCCATCTCGGACAAGCCACTCTTGTAGAAGTCCAAACCTTCTAGCAGGGCATCGTTACCTCATCATTGCAATCTCAAAGGCTGACGGCTGACAGCTGACTGCTGACTGCTCTCTTCACACCTGCCGCAAAACTTCCGTGATCCTCGCACGATAGGCCAGCAGCGCAGGAACCAGTCCAGCCAGCAGGCCCAGCAGCAAGGCCGCACCCAATCCATAGGAAACAATTCTCGGCGACAGTCCCAGCCCTGGAAACTGGCGCACCACGTCGCCGATAAACGGAACGTTCGGCAGAGCATGGATCGCCCCGCCAGCGAACAGCAGCCCAAGCGCGCCGCCCATCAGTCCCAGCAGCAGCGCTTCAATCAGGATCAACGCCATGACCAGGCCGCTGGGAAATCCCAGCGTCTTCAGCACGCCAATTTCCTGCTGCCGTTCCCGGACCGCGATGCTCATGGTGTTCGCCGTTACCAGCAGGATGGTGAAGGCGACGGCCAGGCCGATGCCGTTAAGCAGCAGCGCAAGGTTTCCCGCCATGGAGATAAAGCTGGCGATGAAGGCCTGCTCGGTTTCCGTCTTGGTCTGGACATCGCTGTTTTCGAATTCAGCGTCGATGGCTTTGCTGATGCGGCCCGCGTTCTTGGGATCGTCAATCAAGACCGTCACCGTACCGACGCCAGCCCTCTGCCCGGTGGCTTCGTAGAGATACTTGTAGTTGAAGTACATCGCGGTCAGGTCCCAGCCGGGATACTTGGCCGTGTCGGTGTCGAAGATTCCGTCAACCACAAAGTCGAAGGGCTTGCCCACGCGGTAGGGAGGGATGAAGCTCTCCAGTTGAAAATGGTCGCCGACCTTCCAACCCCATTTTTCAGCGGTCTTGCGGCCGATGATGCATCCGCGCCCATCGTGCAACCACGCCTGCTTCTGGTCTTCCGGCAGCATCACCTCGGGATAAATTTGCAGAAAGGGCTCCGGCTCAACCGCCATGTTGGGAAAGAAATATTTCATGTCGCCGCGATATACGCCGCCAAACCAGTTGCTGATGGTGGTGTTCTGCACGCCAGGAATGGCCGCAATCTTGTTCTTGTAGGAATTGGGAAGGTTGAAGACCAGGCTCACATAATGGCGCGTCACCAGGCGCGATGCGTTGCCCAGATGCAGGCCGTAGTTCACCGCGTCCACCACCGTCTGCAGGGTGCAGATCAGGAAGATGCAGACCGCCATCGCCAGCACTGTGCTGAGCGTGCGGAGCCAGTTCTTGCGCAGATGCTTGAGAATGAGCGGTGCGAATTTCATAACATATATCTCGTATTCACCACGGAGTCACGGAGAACACCGAGGAAATGTTTTTGATTCTTGACTCCGTGTCCTCGGTGTCTCCGTGGTGATTAATTCCTATAAGGCTCGCCATCAGGCGGTCAGCACTCCTTTGTCCAGGTGGCGCTGGACATGCGCTCGCGCAGCCGCCCGCGGATCGTGAGTCACCATGATGATGGTCTTGCTGAATTCCTTGTTGAAGGTTTGCATCAGGTCCAAAATTTCTTCGGCGCTCTGGGCGTCGAGATCGCCGGTGGGCTCATCGGCCACCAGCACCGTGGGATCGGTGACCACGGCCCGCGCAATGGCGACACGTTGCTCCTGCCCGCCGGAAAGTTGGCGGGGATAGTGCTTGTAGCGATCGGCCAGGCCGACAATACGCAGCGCGGTCATGGCCCGCTCGCGACGCTCGCGTTTGGAAAGGGAAGTGAGCAGCAGCGGCAACTCGACATTCTCGACCGCGTTCAGCACCGGAATCAGGTTGTAGAACTGGAAGATGAAGCCGACATTGCGGCTGCGCCACTTGGCCAGTTCGCCTTCCGACAGCGGGCCCAGTTCGGTGCCCGCAACCACGACGCGGCCTGAGGTGGCGCGGTCAATTCCTGCGATCAGGTTCAGCAAGGTGGTCTTGCCCGAGCCGGATGGTCCCATCAGCGCCAGAAATTCGCCCGGCGGCACCTCCAGATTCAGGCCGTCCAGCACCTTGATCTGCAGGCTGTCGCGCTGATAGAACTTGCGAACATTCTGGACGCTGACCGCGCCCGTCTTGATGGCCACTTCGGTTGCACTCATGGTCTCTCCAAAATCTGCGTCGTCATTCTTGCTGGGCGCTAAAGCGCCGCACACCCATTCTGCGGATTCGCCAGGTTTCGGCAAAACACAAAACGTACGCTAGAGCCTCTGGCTGGCCGTCAGACGCATCCGGCTAATCGGACGCCATCCAAGTCTCTCCAGAGGGTTGATCGTCTGTCCTACGGCCTCCTACGGCCATCTATGCCACTATCTGGCTGATTGTTTAGCCGATACTGGTATATTAGTGCGTATTTATATAGCACTTAGAGGCTATATAACGAATCTACCCTCTTCACACCCGATCAACGTTCATCCATCGTTAGCTCTTCACCTTCACCGAATCGCCATCCTTCAGCTTCTCCGGTGGATTGCTTACCAGCGTCTCTGACCCCACCAGCCCGCTGGTGACGATGACCTGGCCGCGCAGATCGGCCCCGGTCACCACCGGAATCTGATGTACCCTGCGGTCCTCGATCTGGAAGACAACCGGCTTGCCGTCACGGGTGACGATGGCGTCTTTCGGAATCGTGACAATGCGTTTGGGCTCGCCCGCCGTCTTCTCCGCCGGCTTCGGCGGCTGCAAGAAGGTGACGTTGCAGCTCATCTCCGGCTTCAGATATTTGTCCTTGTCGAGGATTGAAGTCTTCACCGTCACCGTCGCCTTGGTGCGGTCGGCGGTGGGAATGACCTGGCGCAGCACTCCTTTGTAATTGTGGTCGGGAATGGCCTGCACGGTGATTTCGGCCGGCTGGCCCGAGTGAAGCTGGGCCACATTGGCCTCATTCACATCCACCTCGGCTTCCAGGGAATTCATGTCGGCGATGGCAACGATGGCGCCCGACGACGTCGAGATATTCACCCCGGGAGGAATGGGCGCGACACTCTCGCCCGCCTCTGTCATCTTCTTCACCACGATGCCGGCGAAGGGAGCGCGAATGGTGGTGAAATCGTAATTGGCCTGTTGCACCTGCAAGGCGGCCTTGTCTTGCTCGATGGTGGCTGCGGCCAGGGCGACCTTGGATTTGGCGGCGTCGAGTGCGTCCTGCGAGGTGACTTTGTCGCGGAACAGGCCCTCCTGCAGACGCTCTTGCCGCTGCGCCTCTGCCAGGTCGGCCTTGGCGTATTCGATATCGGCCTTGGCCTTGGCGATGCCGGCCGCGTAATCCTCATTTTCCAGCGTCGCCAGAACGTCGCCAGTGTTCACCACGCTGCCCTCTTCCACAAGCAAGCGGGAGATGCGTCCCTGGATCTTCGACGACACTACCGATTGCCGCCGCGCCACCAGATAGCCGGAGGCGGTAAGAATCGGCGTGCCCGCCATGGGTCCGGTGGTGTTTTGCACGCTAGGGGTGACGGTTTGGACCTCGACTGCGCCAAAGGCCGGGCGGGCGCGTACCAGGTACACTCCACCAGCAGCAGCGGCGGCAAGCAGCAGCAAGACAAAGAGCCAGCCCCATCTTCCCCGGCGCGGGGCGTCGCGCTCGATGCGCAGCGATGCGAGTTCGTCTTTCAGGTCCAGCATAAACAGATCCAACTCTAATCAGGCGGTGCTACTAGCATCGCATTGTTGCCGCAAGTTTGGAAGGGTGCAGCCGCTGTGACGACGGACCTGGACGCGAGCCGGTTCCGTCATTTCACACCACTGTAACTTGACAGGAATAATTGTCGCCGAGGAGTGTGAGTGGCGCCAGTGTGGAATGTCAACGCTGCAGGATGACAAATGTCATGTGCCTTCTGGGTCGTGGTACCGAGAGCGACGAGCTATTTGTGGGCGATCTGGGTGGAGCTCGGATCGTTCATTTGCTGCGTGCCCCACACATTCGCGACTTTCGAATGTGTGGGACAGAAGAGTCGGTGCAATCGAAAACTCGTATATCGAAGTAATCAGTTCCCACTCATTCCAAAACCAGGAATGAGTGGGAACCCCGCTGGAGTTGAGATCGTTACTTTTCCGACTGCCCGCGATGGAAAGGCCTGGGATGATGCTTGCCGAGAAAATCTTTTATGTCGGGCCAGAACTCGGTCAGGATGTTCCACTCCGCAATTCCGGCCAGGTTAGCGGCGCCGTTCTCCAGGGTGCCCGAGACGCTTTCATGGCGATAGGGAATATAGGCATTGGAGATTGCCGCCTGCGTGAATTGGCTGAGGATGAGCGACAGGTTGAATACCGAGCGGCCACTGTCACTGCGGCCAATGATGACCCGGCTTGCAGCATAGGCCATGCGATCGGAGATGGCCTCCTGGCGCGAAGGAAAATAGCGCGGGTCCTGGTGCAGCAGCGCCGGAAACAGAAAACCGGAGAAGAACGCTCCCGCTTCGTCTCCCGCCAGGGACGCACCGAAGCGATGGCCGTAGCCCTCCATTCCTCCGCCAAAGCGGGGATAGGCACCCGCGGCCTGCGAAAAGAGTGAATCGGAGAGTACATCCATCAGCATGCCGGGGGAGTGGCTGCGCCGCAGAAACAGGTCAAACTTTTGCTGCGTGGTCAGCGGCACATACGAAGGGGCGTCGGGCACCGGTCTTCCGGGAACGAAGTTGCTGCCAATCTTCATCAGATTTTCGTGGGTGAATGCCGACTTGATTGCGGCCCCGCTGAAATTGAGGTGTTCAAAGACATTGCTGCTGGACACTTGCGTAACGCTGGCTAGCAGTGGCTGAGTGCAGGCTACTTCCGGCGAAACTGGCTGGATGGCTTGCTCGAGCGTTCTGTTGTTCGGCAGACCCAGGGCAATCGGCGACCGCGCCAATTCAAAGGTGCGGGTTGGGACATTGAGGATGACGGCGATCGGCTTAGCATTCGCTTGCAGGTACGCAATCGGGACCCTTTGCGATTCGACACTCGGTTTGGGCGCTGCCACCTTCGGCAAATGCTGCCCATAGAGTGGCCAACTGCACAATCCCAGCCACAACCAGCAAATTGCCCCTCCCGCTTTCATACTTGGCCCCTGGATACCGTGATCTATCTCTTACTACGGAGGTAGGAAGCCATTTTCGGATAAAAGGGTAGCTGTCTACGTAAACATTGAATGAATTCGTACGCCGGCCGCGGGCCATCTTCGATTGCGGGCGAGGCATCGCGATGACGCTGCAAATTTCCGGGCGCAGCAAACTTGCGCGGAAGACAACGGAAGCGAAGCTCTATTACGGTATGATGTCATAATGTCATCCCGACTCAGGTTCACCTCTGCCATCCTGGCAATACTGGTACCCGCTGCTCTGATCGGGTGCAAGCACAAGGCGAAAAACACGCCTGAAGTAGTGCGGGTGGCGCGCAATCTCAGCTCTCCTTACGGCAGCGAAATGGACCGCCGGATACTGGAGTTTCAAATCAGCAATCCACGTTTGCCTTCCGGTAAACCGATTGTGGTGCAGACGGTCGAAAGCGACTACCACGATCTGCTGCAGAACCATCTCGGCAAGGACATGTATGTTGACGTCGTCATTCTGGACGCGGCATCGGATGCCGACCTGAGTCCTGTCCTGCAGGCTGACATGGCACATGCGGTGAACATCTGCTCGGCTGTGAAGGCGTGCCCGGCTTTAGTACCGGCGCTGATTCCGTCGTCTGAGGCGCCCGATCGCAAGGAAGCGGCGCAGAGGTTTCTCGACGCGCTGCAGAAACAACCCTAACAGCGCATTTGTCGATGGCTTACAGCTCAGTCTTGAAGCTCTTCCGTGGCGGAGAGAATTTGAGCGATTCCGGGCAGCTGTGTATGTGTTCAGCCGCCGCCAGCAGCCTGGGGTTCGAACTTGCGCCAATGAACAATCCGCAGTTCGGGCAGTAGGATTCGATCACCTGCGAACTTCGCAAGTTAGAGACGTGCTCGAAATCGAGACGACGCGGAGATTTGTCGTTCTCTGCCATTCAGGAACCTGGTCTGGTTAGATGACGGAGAGCGTAAACCGGGTGCCTGATTTTGTCAGTCCGAAGTCGAACACAGAGAAATGGAAAAAAATAGGCCAGGCGTCCGAACTGGGGGCTAAGTCCGCCGCTATTGCCGTTGAGAGCACACACCGCTGAACTACGGTCCCAGGCAACACTGGCTTGGGTGGACGCCTTCGGATCTTAAGGTGAGCTGGCCGACTTCTTCCGGGTTGGGACACTCTTTTTTGACGGCCTCACCGTAGCTTTCCCCGCTGCGACCGATTTCTTCCTGCCTGACGCGGCTTTCTTCTTCGCCTCCTCACTCAGCCATCGGAAGGTCCTTCATCTCGGCGGCGCGCCACAAATACCAGCAAGCGACGCTGCGATACGGACGCCAGCGCTCACCATACGCCAGCAGCTCCTTGGGCTTGGGTAGTTCGGCGAGTTTGTGCAGTTTGGCGAAACCCTTGCGAATGCCATAGTCGTCAATCGCCAGCACGTCGGGGCGTCCCAGTCGAAAGATGAGCAGCATCTCGACCGTCCAGCGGCCGATGCCACGCACGCTGTCGAGCCGCTCGACCAACTCTTCGTCGCTCATGCGATGTGCCTGCTTGGCCGTCGGCACCGTGCCGTCGATGGTCTTGGCCGCGAGATCGCGGATCGCCAGCATCTTGGCGCGCGACAGGCCCGCCGAGCGCAGCAATTCTTCAGTCGCCGCCAGAATTTGCTCGGGGGTGGGAAAGCCGGCAACCAGGCCTCGGCGGGTGCGAAGCCGCTTGGTGTTCTCGGGGAACAGCGCCTTGACCCGTTCGGTAATGGTGGCCGCGACTCGGCCGTTCAGCTGTTGGTAGATGATCGATTCCAGCAGCGCCTCGAAGATGCTCTGCGTGGTTTCCTGTTGCAGGCGGCATGCGCCGGTGCGAACAATGATCCGCGCCAGGCGGCGATCGGCCCGCGAAAGATGTTCCAGGGCGGCGGTGTGGTCGAGTTTCTTGGGCATCCCCTTCACCGTTGTCATCCTGAGCGTAGCACGCGACCGCCAACGGCGGACGCGTGCGGAGTCGAAGGACCTGCGGTTCGTTGGTATTGTTACGTCGCCGGAGACAACCGCAGATCCTTCGACTGCGCACCCGCCCGACCCCGCAAAAGAAGCGGGTCGGAAAGTCTTTGCGGCTGCTCCGCTCAGGATGACAATCGGAAAACTACTACTCACGGCTGGCCGAACCACTAGCCACTAACCACTAACCACTAACCACTAACCACTGATTTCCCCCTCCAGCGCCGCCAGCGTTTCGTCGTCCACGTCCCATTTTTTCAGGATGCGGAAGATAATCGCGCCACTGAAGCCGGCGCGCATGAGGGTACGAAATACGCGCGCAGCGTCTTTCTGGCCCACGGGCTTCACCATGCGCTTGCGCTGCAGAAACTCGCGCGCCAGTCGCTCCTCGTTGACGTCGCCATAGGCCGCGCTCACCACGTTGTCGATGATGTCGCCGTGCACGCCTTTGATCTTCAGGTCCTGGATGACGCGCAGCCGCCCGAACTTTTCATTCTCCTTGCGAAATCGCGAATAGTTTTCGGCGTAGCTGGTGTCATTGAGATATTGCTGCTCCTTCAGCCGGGCCACCACCATATCGACCAGTAGTTCGCCGTGCTCCTGGTCTTTCACCCGGTTGCGCATCAGGCGCTTGATTTCAGCCACGGTGCGCATCTGCCGCGCCAGTGCTCCCACGGCATATTCGTACAGCGATTCTCCGTCGTAGATTTTGCGCGCGCGCTTGAACGGCATGAAGAAGATTATAGGCGGGGAAGAAGCAGCAGCCAGTAGCCAGAGGAAGCAGTCAGCACTCAGCATTCGGAGCGACATCGTGCAGCGACGGCCGATAGCGGATTGCTAACTGCTGACAGCTGATAGCTGATAGCTGATAGCTAATTGCCCTTCGATGCCAGATGGGATCTCGGCTTGGCTGGCGGCGTGGGTCCCACGACGCACTGGGTTTGGCCGCAATAGGTGGAAACTCGATCGCCTGTTGTCGCGAACAGGATTGTCGTTCCCTCATCGGAGGGCAAGACCCCAACCGCCCGATTTTTCCCTAACGTTTTGGCTTCATAAAGTCCGCGGTCTGCTAATCCGAGGACCGTCTCCAAAGGAACGGCACCGGGTTCGCCGGGATCCCACGGGAAAGCCGCCCAACCGATCGAGCACGTCTGGCGCAAGGTGACACCGACGTTGCCCAGGTCGGTTTCCCGAAGTCCGACTACGGCCATGATCCGCGAGGCAAAGGCCGCCGCTTCTGCCCGGTTTGAAAACCGCGACACGATAAGGAATTCATCACCGCCCCAACGGACCAGAAAGTCAGAGTTGCGGATCACGGAACTGATTCGCCGGGTCACCTCCAGCAAGACCTTATCTCCAACGCTATGTCCGTAGGTGTCGTTGACTTCCTTGAAATCGTCAAGGTCAACCATATAGAAAATCAAGTCATTGAATCGCGATTCCTGGGCCTGGTAAGACCGCAGGACCTGACTCGCGTCGCCGGCGATGGTCGTGTCAAAGAACCTCCGATTCCGGGCCCCCGTCAGGGGATCGGTTGCGGAGGCCTCCTGCAGGACACGGTTGGTCGTGGCCAATGCAATTCTCATCCTATGCTGCTTGGCAAACACCAGAAATGCCATCACCAGGATTGTGCCCAGCGTGAGCAGTTCCCGGAACTGGGCAACGGGTAGAGGTGTAGTCTGGCTAACGACCGTCCACGCGCCCATGACCGGCAGGGAGAGTACGGCCAGCATTCCCAGCCTGGTGACGGGTACGGGAGCCTTCGATTCTTTCGACGGCCCCCGGGGCGCCAGCCAGGGTGAAGCCGAAGAAACCGACCGCAGTGAAAGATGCCAGGGCCACCGAGTAGGGCAAGTCATACCAGCTGCCGGGATAGTAAAGATGCTTGTCGATCGCCAGGTTTGCAACCAAACCACTTACCGTTATGAGAAGCTGGGCTGCAAAACAAATCGCATAAAACCATCTCCAGCGCCCGAAATTCCGGCTGCAAAGAAATCCCAGCGTCAGCAGCAGCACGATGTCTAACAGGCCATTCAGCCGGTTATAGTTCAAACCGTTCCTGGCCTCGTCCACCACAACGTATTGCCAGGGGATCACGAAAAACAAATAGAGATAGAGCCACCAGAGAAGCAGCAGGAAAAAATCCACCGTGCCCTTTGACTTATGGCCGTTGGTTGGATCAAGGTGGGCCTGCAAGAGCAGGGCCGCCAAGAATGGAATGTTGGACAGAAACAGCAGGATGTCGCCACCAAACAGGTTGGGCACCTCTTTCCGCAGGACCAGATCGAAATACATCCACATGGCCTGCGCGACAATTGTCACTCCCCAACATGCCGCCAGCAGCAACCAGAACAAACGGATTTGTCGCGGGGCTGCGCTCGCGTTTACCAGGAACACCAGCAGCGCCGACGCGATCAGAAGAAACTCAACCAGATCGTTGATGAGCGTGAGTGAAAACGAGCGCGGAACTAAAATCGTCGCGGCAAACTGCCCCAATAGTAAGAACGCAACCAGGGCAGCCCAGGTCGCTAAATGATTTCGCAGCGTGGGACGCGCTGCTCGTGGCCAGAGGTCAGTGCTCATTTGCCGTCCGTTGTCGCGTTCGCGACTGCGAACCTCTTCCTGTGATCGAAACGGCGCCGCGATGTGTTTCCCGCTGTGGAGGCTTCCGACCCAGGGCGCGTTCTCCGGCAGGCGTCAGGGGCGGAACTTGGCCGAAGCGACAGGCCCTCGCTCGTCGCGTCGCCGAGATGTATTGAGCGCATAAAGTTTGCCGACCTGTGTGCCAACTTCATCAAACACCGGTTCGCGCTCGGGTGAACCAGCCGGCTTAGGTCCCCCGTTTCCTCGTTCAGAAAACCAGCCGTTGCGGAAGCACACGGCAACCGCATGCGCGCGGTTATCGGCGCCCAGTTTCAAATGGATTACCCGCATCATGTTTTTTACTGCTTGCTGTGTGGTGTGAAAGTAGTCGGCGATGGCTCGGTTGTCGTAGCCGAATGACACCAGCTCGAGCACGTTCAACTCTTTGCTGGTCAGGATTGGGTTCGGACTGCGGGGAATACACAGAACGTCCAAAGGTTCACTGGACGCAGGATTGACTTTCGAAACTTTTCTAGTCTCCATCTTCACGCCCCACACTTTTTGGAATCAGACGAAGTGAGGCTGCATCATGATGCTCCCACCAGAAACAAGAATCAGTGACAACCGGCCAGCTTTACTTACGAAGGTAACATTATGCGCGCCAGCTCTGGGCCGGGCAAGACTGAATATGGTGCCCGACAAGATTCTTCGCTCGGTGGGAGTTCTCAGTCGCGTCGACGTACGCAAACAAGTGTTCCGGATTTGGGAATTCGTTTTTGCTCGCTCAGCAGTATTTTCTTTTTTGCAAACCACTTTAGTGGGATTATTTAGGCGTAGTACCTTCACCTCTCCGAAGAGCAGCTCCCGCCTGGAAACGCCCACCCCCTGAGGCGAAGACGCTCAGGCTCATAAACAAGCAAAGCAAGGTTTCCGTCGGTTCATGCAAGTTTTTGAGAGAAGGAGGAATTCCATGCGAGGCAAAAGACTTTCCATCGGATTGAGGGCAACCCTGGCGATTTTCACTGTCGTTCTGTTTGTGACGATCACATGGGCGGCTACTCACGAAACGGTGCTGCACAATTTCAACATCGACGGCAGAGACGGGTACGGCCCCGGCGCCAGTCTAATGCTCGATGCCGCCGGCAATCTCTACGGCACAACGGCCGAAGGCGGCATTTACAACTGCAATGGACGCACCTGCGGGATCGTGTTCGAGTTGACGCCAGTGGCGGGCGGGGGCTGGACAGAGAAGGTGCTGCATAACTTCAACGGCACAGACGGAAACTTTCCGATGGCCAGCCTAATCGCCGATGCCGTCGGCAACCTGTACGGCACCACGTTCATGGGCGGCACCTACGGCTACGGTACTGTGTTCGAGTTGACGCGCGGCCCTAGCGCAGTGGGCTGGACGGAGAAAGTGCTGCATAGCTTCAACGGCACAGATGGGGCTGGGCCTTACTCTGGCCTGATCCGCGATGCCGCTGGTAATCTCTATGGCACGACCCAGGAGGGCGGCACTTACAGCGGTATTTACTGTACTTCCGGTTGTGGAACCGTGTTTGAGTTGATACCCACAGTGGGCGGAGGCTGGACACAGAAGGTGCTGCATAGCTTCAACGGCACGGATGGGTACGACCCCGAGGCAAGCCTGATCTTCGATGCCGCCGGCAACCTCTACGGCACGACCGCCGAGGGCACGACCCACGGCTGCGGGGCGGTATTCGAGTTGACGCCCACGGGAGGCGGGGGCTGGACGGAGATCGTGCTGCATAGTTTCGTCAACACAGACGGATGTCAGCCCTTCGCCGGGCTGATCTTCGATGTCGTTGGTAACCTCTACGGTACAGCCGTCTATGGCGGGATCTACGGGCGCGGGACAGTGTTCGAGTTGACACCTGCAGCGGGCGGAGGCTGGACGGAGACGGTGCTGCATAACTTCAACGAAACCGATGGGACGTTTCCCTTTAGCGGACTAATCTTCGATGCCGCCGGCAATCTCTACGGCACGACGTTCTTGGGCGGAGACTTCACATGTTACGGACGCAGCTGCGGGACGGTATTCGAGTTGACGCGTAGCCCTAACGCACTTCGAGGGGGCTGGACGGAGACGGTGCTGCACAGTTTCAACGGCACCGACGGGTCTGGTCCCAACGGCCTAATTATGGATGCAGCGGGTAATCTGTTCGGCACGACCCAGGGGGGAGGCACCGGCTATTACTGTCCTTCCGGCTGCGGAACGGTGTTCGAAATCGTGCGTTAGCTCATTAAAGACGTGTAGGGTGCCTTTGATCGCAGTGGCAAAGGCACCTGCACTTGTCGTGACTGTTACTGCCGGATGACGAACCATCCATCGGGACGATGGATCCAGTAGCTGCCGGTGTCCCAGAACCATTTCGGCTTGCCATCCTGTCCCAGTTCCTTCGACGCGGTTTGGATTGGCGCCTTCCCGCTGGGGGTAGTCACGACGAAGAGGCGGTTGTCGTAGCCGCTTTCCACCTTCAGATCGGCAGGCAGTGGTTCGACCTTGGGATTCCGGGCATAGTCCGCCATCTGCTTGGAAAACTCGTCCAGTGTGCCTACGGCCTCTCCCATGTAGGCAACCAGGTCGTCATATCCGGGTTTGAATGTGGCCACCACGGCCTTGGCGTCGTGGTCGACGAAGGCCTTGTGCAGGGCACGCACCGCGACCAGAACGTCATCCTTGTTGCCGGTGAAAGGCTCGACTTTGATGAACGCCCATTGCGGCACGTTCTTCAGCACGATGGTCTTCTCGGACTTTCCGCTGCCTGCAATCGTCTCCTTGAACAGTGGCGGCTTGTCGAAATCGTCCATCGATCCCGTGGCAACCATGCCGATAAAAGTAGTCGTGGCCGCGGTCTCGCCTTTCTCCGGCCGCGCCTCGACGGTCACCACGTTGGGTCCGTTGGTGGCGAAGGTTGAAAACATACCCAACGAATCGGTGAGCGACCCTTTCCCTAACGCGAGGTCGGAAGAGAAATGATGGATGAGAACGCCATTCACGCGGACATCGCCTTCCGAGCCATCGTGTTGAATATTGATCAGGGCCTGCTTGGCGTCGATGGCCGTAGTCTGCGCTCCGGCCGGTAAGGCGGCGAGCAGAGCGACAACAAGAGCGAGTTGGAATTGGCGGGTCATCACGGCGGAATTATACCCGTCGAGGGAGTTGGGCCTGGGCAAAATCCCCGCTGTGCAGTTCTCGCCATTTGCTAAACTGGCGTGCTCAGGGACCCAGGAAAGTGACCAGGCGTCGCCGGGGAGGCCGTCCAATCGCGCGCCTCAGTGATCCATTGTGCGCATTCCAACATGCCTACCGGCGGGCCCAACGATAGGAGGAACCACATGCATCACCATTCACCAAGCTCATCAGCCTTGGCGGTCTTTTCCATGTGTCTTGCAGGAATCGGTACCGCCCAGATGCAAAAAACCTCCACGCCGCACTTGAAGGGCACTTGGAAGGGAACGGCGACGAAAACTATTTGTGGTAACGCAGCGGGCACGGCCCAGGTGGAACTTGTTCTGGAAGATCAGCCGTACAAGCCGGCAGGCAGCGAATTAGCCGCCGGAAATGTTTCCGGCACCCTGGCAGTTGACGGCGCTCTGCAGGGCCCGATTGTGGCCGATTACACCGCGCCCGAGTTGAAGGCTAATGCGCTGGCCATGATGGTGCCACTGAGTGCAAAAAAGACGTTCGCTGACTACTACTTTGACTTCACGGCCAAAGACGCGATGGCCGGCGTGGGCTACTACCAGACACTCTCAGGAAAGCTTTTCCGCAAGAACCTGAATTGCATGAACCTTGGCGACACTGGCGAAATGCTGAAGGTTGATTTGAAGAAACAGTGACGGGTAGGCTCATACAGAGCTGTTCACAACACTTAATGATGTACGGCAAGCCAGGATCTGCCGGTTATCAGTTCTGGGCAAATGTCCTGGGGAGAAGTCGTTTGAAGCCAAACGTAAAGACTCGCAAAGCCTCGGATGACGCCGACAAAGCAGTTGCAGAGTTTCATTGACAAATTCTCGTCCGACCACCAGACGCTGATCCGTAGCCTGCGGGCGGCGTTACGTAAACGGCTACCCGGCGCGAACGAGTTGGTCTACGACAACTACAATTTCTTCGTGATCGGGTACTCCACGACCGAGCGGCCTTCCGACGCCATCGTGTCGCTGGCTGCCGGAGCAAGCGGAGTGGGTCTGTCCTTTCCCTATTGTGGGGCGCGTCTACCCGATCCGCACAAACTGCTACTCGGCTCCGGTAGTAAGAATCGCTTCATTCGGCTTGATTCGGCAAAGGTTCTGGCTCGTCCTGAGGTCCAGGCGCTGATCGCCGCTGCCGTGGGCATGGCGAGAGTTCCCCTGCCGACAAGTGGACGAGGAGCACTCATCATTCGGTCCGTGTCGGCGAAGCAAAGACCGCGCCGCGCTGGAACAAACCCTGTCATGGAGGAGCGGTGATGTCATCATTGGGATTCAAGATCGATCGGCAGTGCCCCAAATGCTATACCGACAGGACCCTGCTGGACACCAGCTTTGCTCTCCCCGGATTTGTCGACCCAAATTCCAAAAAAGACAGCGCCGAGTGCGTTAACGTGACCAGCGCCCTGCCGGTCCGCCTGGTCCTCTGCCCGCGCTGCCATCTTCTCGAGATGTATCACGATGTGGGGTAACGGCAGTAACGCCGCGCGGTACATTTCCCTGCGATCGAATTTCGAGACCAAATGACATATCCTATTCGCCCGCCCGGCATCACGGCCCTCGGTCTCTTCTTTGGGTTCGGCGCTGCCATGAGCGGCCTCGCAGCCGTCATGCTGCTGTCGCCTGGAAGCGTGCTGGAGCCGCTGTGGCGGCTGAATTCTCGCGCCCGTGAAGTTTTCGCCGTAATGGGCTTGTGGGGTGTGCTCCTGATGGCCACCGTCTGCTTGGCGTGCTGCATGGCCGCACTCGGCGTGCTGCGCTGTCGGCGCTGGGGCTACTGGATGGCGCTCGCCATACTCGGGATTAACCTTGCGGGCGATACGGCAAATGCCGTAATCGCACACGACTGGCACACCTTGGCAGGACTGCCGATTGGCGGCGCAATGGTTGTGTATCTGCTAATTAAGCGGAACGCGTTTACTCCTTAGCGGAGCGACCCTCTCGGGTGACAATGCGTTGTTGCTGAATGCTGAGTGCTGAGTGCTAAAAGCTAACAGCTAATTGCTAACAGCCGCTTCCCCCTTTACACTGCTCCCGTCCTCTGGCAAAGTAAATGGTGGAAACGCAAGCAATCGTCGTCCTCGACTTTGGCGCGCAGTATTCGCAACTGATCGCGCGCCGCATCCGCGAACAGAACGTCTTTTCCGTTGTTCTGCCCTGTACCGCCTCGCTCGACGAAATCAAGAGCTATTCTCCCGCGGGCATCGTGCTGTCGGGCGGGCCGTCGTCGGTCTATGACGCCGATGCGCCGCCGGCGGACGAGCGCGTGCTGCATCTGGGATTGCCGGTGCTGGGCATTTGCTACGGCTTGCAGTTCATGGTGTACAAGCTGGGCGGTAAGGTGCGCGCCGCCGACAAGCGCGAGTACGGCCACGCCCATGTCGAATTGCTGGGCAGCAATTCCGCTTTGTTCAAAGGCCTGCAAGGTCCGCTGACGGTCTGGATGTCGCACGGCGACGAGGCCATGGAGCTGCCGCCCGGCTTCGAGTTGATTGGCCGGACCTCCAACGCCGTCGCCGCCATCCAGAATCCCGCGCAGAAGTATTACGCGGTGCAGTTTCATCCCGAGGTGCATCACACGCCGCAGGGCACCGATATCCTGCGCAATTTTGTGTTCGAGATTTGCGGCCTCAAGCCGAACTGGACGGCGCGCAGTTTCATCGACGAAACCATCGCCAGCGTTCGCCAGACGGTCGGCAAGGGCCGTGTAATTTGCGGCCTGTCGGGCGGTGTGGATTCCTCGGTCGCTGCCGAGTTGGTGCATCGCGCCATTGGCGACCAGTTGACCTGCATCTTCGTGAACAACGGCGTGCTGCGCAAGAACGAGTTCGTCAGCGTACAGAAAAATCTGCGCGAGAAACTCGGCCTCAACATTGACGCGGTGGACGCCAGCGAGCGCTTCCTCAGCAAGCTGGCCGGCGTCAGCGAGCCGGAGAAGAAGCGCAAGATCATCGGCAACGAGTTCATCGCCGTCTTCGAGGAAGAGGCGCACCGCATCGAGCAGTTGCATGGCAAAGTTGACTGGTTGGTGCAGGGCACGCTGTATCCCGACGTAATCGAGTCGCGCTCGGTGCGCGGTCCGTCGCAGACCATCAAGAGCCATCACAATGTCGGCGGCCTGCCCGACATCATGAAGCTGAAGCTGATCGAGCCGCTGAAAGATTTGTTCAAGGACGAGGTGCGCAAGATCGGCCGCGACCTGGGCATGCCGGAAGACATCCTGCAGCGCCAGCCGTTTCCCGGGCCGGGGCTGGCGGTGCGCATCCTGGGCGAGGTGACCGCCGAGCGCGTCGCCCTGCTGCAGGAGGCCGACGACATCGTGGTCACCGAAATCAAGCGCGCCGGACTGTACAACAAAGTCTGGCAATCGTTCGCGGTGCTGCTGCCGGTGATGTCGGTGGGCGTGATGGGCGACATGCGCACCTACGCGTACACCTGCGCCATCCGCGCGGTGCATTCCGAAGACGGCATGACCGCCGACTGGGTCCCGCTGCCGCACGAGGTGCTGAAGACGATGTCCAGCCGCATCGTGAACGAGGTGAAGGGAATCAACCGCGTGGTGTACGACGTGACCAGCAAGCCGCCAGGAACGATTGAGTGGGAGTGAGGAAGAAGCAACTAGCAATTAGCAATGAGCGACTAGCCTTCAGCCGTCAGCGTTCAGCAAGAACGCATCCCCTTCACCTTTAAGCTGTCATCCTGAGCGAAGGCGGCCCGACTTTGGCCGCCGGAGTCGAAGGACCCCTATAGTGGCACCGACGTTTACAGAGCGGATCGACGTGCACCAAAATGGTGTATAGTGATGACACTATGGCGACGGCAAGACGCGCAGCAAAACAGGTACGGCGGAGTATTACCCTGCCGCGAGAGATAGCGAAACAAGTGGAAACCATGTCGAAGCGGCGCCGCCTCAGCGATAACCGTGTCTTGGTCGAGCTCATCGAGCAGGGGATTCAGGCGCGCAAGGAAAAGGAAAAGGCCTTTCTTGATCTGGCGAAACGCTTTCGTGAAGCTAGTGATTCGCAGGAAGTGGAACAGTTGGGCGACCAGTTGGGACGCTTCGTGTTCGGTGAATAATGCCGCAGCAGATCGAAGGACATAGATGAAAGCTAGCCGGTACGACAAAAATTCTTCGTATACGGTGAAACATGCCACAGATCGCGAGCTGGTCTCAAATTCCTGCCAACATCCGCCAACACCTTGTGCAGCGCATGCATGACCGCAATATCGGGATGAAAGACCTAAACCGGCTGCGACAGTGGATTGAGTTGCAGCCCCAGGTACCCGAGGGCGACTGGTACAAGGACTTTGGCTCATTCAAGCTTTGCGGCCGCGGCAAATATCCCAGGACCTTTCTTTTGCCGGGCCAGGCACCCAGTGGCCAAGAACTTTGACCTTTAGCCCCGACCTCACGTGCCCCACTCATTCGCGTTCTGTGCGAAATGAGTGGGAGAGTGCCACTTGCTACGCCGATCACTGTGGCCTTGTGACGCTCATCATTGTCGTGCTCTCTGCCGGGGGTTATCATCATGAGTTTGGTTGTCTTATTTCTATGATCCTATGAGCCATCATCCTGTTGTGCGGGTGAATCCGCCCGCTCCTGCTTGGCCCCTGGAGACGCCATGTTAAGGTCGCTCTTCATTGGGCTTTCGGAAAGCAAACGATTACGCCATTTTGCCGAACAGTCACCGCTCGGGTTGCGCTTCTCGCAGCGTTTCGTTGCCGGCACGCAGCTTGACGACGTGATTCGCGCCACCCAGGTGGTAAACGAGTGGGGAGCCGGCGTCAGCATCGACAACCTCGGCGAGAACGTCACCAACGCCGATGAGGCAAAGCACAGTGCCGAGTTGTATCACCGGATGCTGGACGAAATCTCCAGCCGCAAGCTGAACGCCAACATCAGTCTCAAGCTGACGCACATGGGTTTCGACGTGAGCGAAGAGCTGGCGTTCAATCTGGTGACCGAGCTGGTTGACCACGCGGTGCGCATCAACAATTTTGTGCGCGTGGACATGGAAGGCTCGCCCTACACTCAGCGCACGCTCGACTTCGTCCGCCAACTGCATCGGCTGCCCGGACACGCGGGGCGGGTGGGCACCGTTATCCAGTCGTACCTGTATCGCAGCGAGAAGGATGTGGATGAGCTGCTGGCCGAGCGCATTCGCATCCGCCTGTGCAAGGGCGCGTACAAAGAGCCGCCGGACATCGCCTTCCCCAAGAAGGCCGACGTGGATGCCAACTACCTGAAGCTGGCGCGCACGCTGCTGAAGAGCGGCGTGTTCCACGGCATGGCCACGCATGACGAGAAGATCATCGCCGAGATAAAGCAGTTTGCGCGCGCGGAGAACATCCCGGCGTCGGCGTATGAGTTCCAGATGCTGTACGGGGTGCGGCGCGATTTGCAGCAGCAATTGGTGCGCGAGGGTTACGGCTTGCGGGTTTACGTTCCGTTCGGGACGGAGTGGTATCCGTACTTCATGCGCCGCCTGGCTGAGCGTCCCGCCAACGTGCTGTTCATCGCGCGGAACATGTTCCGGCAGTAGAAGTACGTAGGATTGTCTCGACAGGTGGACGCAGTAGACGCGGACCGGTGATTTCTTGCTTGATTTGTCATCCTGAGCGAGGACTTCAGTCCGAGTCGAAGGATCTGCGGTTCGTTCACTGCCAGAAACCGGAATCGCTCCGTCCGTCCTGGTCATCCAACACAGCACGTATGGCGTCCAGTCCTTCCTCCGGTAACGCTCTTGAGCAATTTGCTGCGCTGGTCGGGCCTGCCCGCGAAGACGAATCCATCCCTCTCGCAGCGGCAGCGCTGGCGATGGCGCGCATGGAGTATCCCGGCCTCGACGCCGACCCTTATCTGGCGCGGCTCGACGAGATGGCCAAGCAGGTTCGCACTCGCATGCGCAAGAACCCGACGGCGCGCGAGTCGATGGCGCTGCTTAACCGGGTGCTCTTCGAGGAGGAAGGCCTGCGCGGTAACCGCGAAGACTTCTACGATCCGCGCAACTCGTTTCTCAATGACGTGCTCGACCGCAAGCTCGGCATCCCGATCACGCTCTCGGTGGTGTACCTGGAAGTTGCGCGCCGGGTCGGCTTTTCGGTTGCCGGCGTGGGCATGCCCGGTCATTTCCTGCTGAAGCACTATGACGTGGTGGCCGGCGAGATATTCATTGACGCCTTCGACCGCGGAAGAATTCTGGGCCCGGACGATTGTCAGCGACGTCTGGACCAGGTCTATGGCGGGCAGGTTGACATGCGCGCCGAGTACCTGCAGCCGGTCACGCATCGCGAGATACTGGGTCGCATGCTGAACAACCTGCGACAGATTTATCTGACGCAGCAGAACGGGCGCAAGGGGCTTGCGGTGCTGGATATGCTGCTGGCAATTCCGCCGGGTTCTCCCGAACTGTTGCGCGAACGCGCGCTGTTGCGGCTGAACCTCGACCAGTACCTCGGTGCCGCGCAGGATTTGGGCACCTATCTGAAGCTGGCGCCTGAGGCTGCCGATGCGCAGGCGGTGCGCGAGACCTTTGACATGGTGCGGCAAATGGCGGCGCGGATTAATTAGAAAGGCCGCTATTCGCGATTCGCTATTCGCATCGGTAGAGCGGACCTTCAGGTCCGCGTCCTTACGTTGCGTTTCTGTTGTTGTCATCCTGAGCGACGAATCCGGTCGCTGTGGCGGCCGGACGAGGAGTCGAAGAATCCTAGGGGAGGCATCGCGAGAGGACAAAGACTAAATTGCACGGGCGCGGATCGGAAGGTCCATTCTAGCGAACCGCGAAAAGCGAACAGCGAATAGCGACCTCCGGCGCTTTTCCCCCGGCCAAAAAAATAACCTCGCCGTTTACCAATAAGTTGCATCATAGGCAAAGACAGCTTTTGGACTTGCGTTCAGGCCCTATAGCTAGGTACGATAGAAGCGTCCCCCAATCGCCGCACTTCCCGTGCAGGCGGCCCTCGCGCCCAACGTTCCAAGGCGCCAGACGGACGTTATTAACTGATTCGATTTCAGCGAAGTATCCAACCGCCGAGCCGGCATGTGGGAAAGTTGCGAATGCCTGGCCAATTTAACAGCGGTTCACGAATGTTGGGAGCCCGCCACCTGCGGGTGAAAACGATTAAGAGAGAAACATGAACCAAGGATCGAATCCTCCCTCCGGCGGACAGCCGGGCGGGAAGGGACGTAGACGGCGGCGCGGCCGCCGTGGACCTGTCACGCACGGATCGCCGGCACAACCTGGGCAGCATCCCGGACAACAACGCCACGGGCCTCCCAAGCGCCACGGGCGCAAGCCCGGCGGCTGGCAACAGGCGGGACAAAACCAGCCTGGCGCCGGCATCTACACCGCCCCCATGGACCACAGCTACCGCGCGGCCCAGGGCTCCAACAACGGCAACACGCATCGGCCGGCCCGCGGCGGCCGTCCCGGCCAGAACTTCGGCAAGCAGTTCCTGCCCCCAGATCCGGAACCGGTGCCCATGAATTCGACCTCGGATGCCACGCCTGCGCGCATCTTTGCCTTCGTGGATGATCTGTTTTTCCTGGCGAAAATCCAGGAAACGGCGCGCAAGATGAACGTGAAGGTCGAATTCGTCAAGACCGAAAAAGACCTGAACGAGCGCATGGACCAGAACGGCGACGACAAGCCGGCACTCATCATCTTCGACCTGAACAATGTCTCGGCCAAGCCGCTTACCATGATTCCAAAACTGAAGACCAAGCTGAAGAAGGCCACCAACATCATTGGCTTCCTCTCGCACGTGCAGGGCGAGCTGAAGATGAAGGCGCAGGAAGCCGGATGCGACATGGTGGTGCCGCGGTCGGCATTTTCGCAGAACCTGGCGCAGATACTGCGGCGCCACGGGGCTCCCGAAGAACTGCCCGAGCCCGGACAGTAGGCTGCGAAGCGGTTGACCAGCGGGACTACCTCCGGCTTTGCGAAATCAGCAGCCGCTATCATTGTGCTGGTAACGTCGCTCCTCTTGCTGGGAATCGGCCCCGCGGCTCATCCCACTTTCTATAAAGACGTTCTCCCCATCCTGCAGGACCACTGCCAGAGCTGTCACCGCGAGGGCGAAATCGCGCCCATGCCGTTCGTCACCTATCAGCAGACGCGCCCCTGGGCTGCGGCCATGAAGCACGCGGTGCAATCGAAGTCACATGCCGCCATGGTTCGCCGATCCGCGCTACGGAAAATTTTCCAACGATCCATCGCTCACGCCGGAGCAGATTAGCTTGATTGCCGCCTGGGTGGATGCGGGAGCGCCCGCAGGCTCGCCAAAGATGCGCCACCGCGCGCGTCACTGGGCCGAAGGATGGAACATCCCCGAGCCCGACAAAGTTGTGCAGATGCCGAAAGCGATCAATCTTCCAGCCACCGGCGATGTTGAGTATACCTACGAGATTGTTCCCACCGGATTCGCCGAGGACAAATGGGTGCAGATGTCGGAGATCCGGCCGTCGAGCCGCGAGCACGTTCACCACGCCGTGGTCTATATACGTCCGCCAAACTCGACGTGGCTGCGCAAAGCGCCGGTTGGCACGCCGTTCACGCCATCGAGTTTTGCCGACGCCGAAGAGCGTGCCCAGGCCCACGCCACCACCAGTGACATGCTGCTGGTTTACGCGCCGGGGAGCGAGCCGGATCGCTGGCCCGATGGCATGGCGAAGTTTATTCCTGCCGGCTCAGACCTTGTCTTCCAGATGCATTACACCACCAACGGCCACGCTGCCATCGACCAGACCAGCGTGGGTATGGTGTTCGCGAAGCAGCCGCCGCGGCAGCGAGTGCTGACGTTGCAACTCACCAACCACACCTTCGTAATTCCGCCGCGCACCGATGACTATCGCGTCGCGGTCTGGGGCACGTTGCCCAATGATGCGACCCTGCTCAGCTTTTTTCCGCACATGCATCTGCGCGGCAAGCGCTTCGAGTACAACATCGTGCCCGGAAACGGGATTGTCGAGACGCTGTTGCGCGTGAACTATGATTTTCACTGGCAAATGAGCTATCGGCTGGCGCAGCCACGGTTCCTGAAAGCCGGAACCCGACTGCAGGCAGTGGCGTGGTACGACAATTCGGAGAACAATCCGCATAATCCCGATCCCAACAAGGCCGTGACCTGGGGAGGCCAGACCTACGAGGAGATGATGGTTGGCTTCTTCGACGTCGCCGTCCCCGCCAATGTGGACAAGGAACAGTTCTTCGTGCGGCACTGACAACTGACTACTGACTACTGGCGACTGACAACCGCATGGACCCGACACTAACCCCGGCCGCACTCCGCAAGCTCCGCCGCGCACTGCTCGCGTGGTATGACGAGCATCGCGCGCGAGCTGCCGTGGCGCAGTGACGCCGATCCCTATCGCGTGTGGGTCTCAGAGATCATGCTGCAGCAAACGCGCGTCGCGGCGGTGGTGGACCACTACGCGCGCTTCCTGAAGAAGTTTCCGGCCGTGCAAACCCTGGCGGCCGCTCGCGAGGCGTCAGTGCTCGCTGTGTGGAGTGGGCTCGGCTACTACCATCGCGCGCGACGCATGCATCAAGCGGCGAAGCTGATCGCGCGCCAGCGCCGGGGAATCTTCCCGCGCACTGCGGAAGACTGGCGCGAACTTCCTGGCATTGGGCGCTACACGGCGGCCGCGATCGCGAGCATCGCTTTCGGAGAGGCCGTCGCCGTCGTGGACGGCAACGTAGAACGGGTGCTCGAGCGCATGTTTGGCGCGGTCGGGAGAAGGGAAGCGACGTGGCAGCGGGCGGAATCGCTGCTCGACCGCGAGCGTCCCGGCGACTTCAATCAGGCCATGATGGAGTTGGGTGCTACCGTCTGCACGCCACGAGCGCCGCAATGCACTCTATGTCCCTTGCACAAGTGGTGCACATCACGTGGCGCCCTGGGCGAGCGCCCGCAAGCCGCACGCAAGCGCAAAAAACTTATTTACGGCCTTGCCCGGCGGAACGCTTCCGTGCTGCTGGTGCAGCGACCGGCGAACGCTTCGCTGATGGCGGGGATGTGGGAACTGCCCACTCTTGCCGAGCATGATGGGACCGAACCGCTGGCAAAGTTGCGGCATGCCATCACGGATACTGACTATGAGGTGTCGGTATTTACGGTAGCGCCCGCGAGGCTTACCTCTGTGAAGGCCAATGCTCGCTGGTTTGCGCAACGGCAGTGGGAACGCCTCCCGCTGACCGGGCTTGCCCGGAAAATTCTTCTCCGCCTGCCCGGCTGAGTCCCGCGTGGCGCGACGTGAATCTAAACTCAATTAGATTGTCATCCCGAGCGACGAGGTCGCCGCGGCGACCGAGGAGTCGAGAGACCTGCGGTTTGTTGGCATGCTAAGAAACGCAGATCCTTCGACTTCGCGCCCGCCCGGCGCCGCAACAGAAGCGGACCGGGAATTCTTTGCGGGCGCTCCGCTCAGGATGACAATGTTGAATTGTTTCGGAGGTCTAATCGATGGCTGCGTTGAATGCGGGTGTGCTCGCTCCTGATTTCACTTTGCCCACCGTGCAAGGCGGGAAGGTGTCGTTGCGCGAGGCGCTCGCCAAGGGTCCGGTTGTGCTGGTGTTCTTTAAGGTGAGCTGCCCGGTTTGCCAGTACGCTTTTCCTTTTCTCGAGCGCGTATTCCAGGCGAATCATGCCGCCAATGTCACCGTGCTCGGTATCTCGCAAGACAAGGCGGGTGACACCAAGGATTTCATGCGCGAATACGGCGTCACCTTTCCCGTGGCGCTCGACGATCCGGCGAAGTATGCGGTGTCGAACGCTTACGGGCTGACCAACGTGCCCACAATTTTCTATATCGCCCCCGGCGGCGAGATCGACATCTCCTGCGTTGGCTGGTCCAAAGCCGACGTCGAAGCCATCAACCAGAAACTGGCCGAGTATCGCCGGCAACCGCCTGCCCCGCTCTGGCGCAAGGGCGAAGACATTCAAGAGTTGCGCGGTGGTTGAAGCTCTAAGAATTGATTCGCGGTCGCGGATCTATCACATGGAGCTAATCTGACAACTGACAACCGGCTACTGATAAACTGTTCCTACAGCTCTTCAATGGTGATTCTGTCGTTGGTGTAAATGCAGATTTTGCCTGCAATCTTCATCGCCTCTTCGGCGATGCGGCGCGGCGGCAGGTCGGTGTGCTCGAAAAGAGCGGTCGCGGCCGCTATGGCATAGGGGCCTCCGCTGCCGATGGCGGCGATTCCGGTGTCAGGCTCAATCACGTCGCCCTGGCCGCTGATGAGGAAGGTTTGGTTCTGGTCGGCCACCAGCAGCAGGGCCTCCAGCGAGCGCAGCATCTTGTCGGTGCGCCAGTCTTTGGCCAGCTCCACCGCGCCGCGCCCGATGTTGCCGTGATACTGCTCCAGCTTCGACTCGAAGCGCGCGAACAGCGAGAATGCATCGGCGGTCGAGCCGGCAAATCCGGCGAGAATCTTGTCCTGGTAGAGGCGGCGGATCTTGCGCGCGGAGTGCTTGATGACGCCTTCGCCGAGCGTCACCTGGCCGTCCCCGGCCATCACAACCTTCCCATCCCGGCGAACACAAAGAACAGTAGTAGAGCGGATCAAACGCTTTTGTGCCATGAATGAGGTTGATTATAGCAGCGCTAAATCAGGCGCCGCCGGAGTGTGAGTGCGAAGCCGCGCCTAGTCTGGTTTCGTTTCGCCTGCTTCTTTTGTTTCGCCTCTTGTTCCGCGGTCCATGGTGGAACCACGCCGTTGATCCGGGCATAGGCAATGGATTGTCCCAGGTGCTCAGCATCGTGGCGGATGATGAACAGCAAAACACCGCGATACGTATTCTTTGCGCCCCTGAAGTCCGACTGTTTGTCGAACGTCGCCGTCAGCATGCTCAATGACACCCTTGGCCGTCGATGGTCAGGTTGAAGTTTGCCGCGGCCACATGCATGAACAGACTTCACTCACCGAACGCACGCCTTCCGCCGGACGCCAGGTGTACTTGTCGGCCGGTATAGCTTCGGCAATCTGGACGAACTCGTCTTCCTCACCCTTCAGCTCGTTGAGGAATTCCGCTCGAACTCCGGAGGTAGGGGCAGCTGCTGTTGCCGAAGATGCCGGCCGCGGAGATGACCGGCTTGTGCAGTAGCGGCCGGAACCCCCGCCATGGTCAGCCCCAGAACCAGTACGAATGTGAATGTCGATGACCCGTGCAACCGCGCTCGCATGACAAACCGCCGCTTGGCTGTTTTACGATGTAGTGTGACGTGGTATGGACAAAACTGTTAGCTTTCGAATGCACGTAAAGAAAGTGAAAGCGCTCGACGCGCTGCGTCGATGCAGGACCGCGATCGCAGCTACCTGCTGAATCAGGCCGTGGACAACTACCTCGACCTCCAGCAGTACCAAATCGATCTGATCAAAAATAGGCATTCAACAAGCGGATGCGGGACAGCTCGTTGACCACCGCGATGTTCAGAAAATTGTCGCCAAGCTTCTGCCGCAAGAAATAACGACCCGTCGATGCCTACGCCTTCGCGGTCGCAGTATGGTTGGCATCGAGTTCGGCCAGCAGGTCGTCCACCCGCGCCTCCAGGATGTTGCGGATGGAGCAGATGCCCAGCACCTTTCCCTGATCGTCAACGATCGGCATATGGCGATAATGCCGTTCCAGCATGACCTGCAGCGCCTCGCTGGGAATGGTTTCCTCGGTTGCCATCTCGACCATGGGACTCATGAGCTCGCGCACCGGCGTGCGCTTGGGATCGCGCCCGCTGAGAGCAAACTTCGCCAGCACGTCGCGTTCGGTGAACATGCCCGCCACCACGCCGTGCTCGTCGATGACGGCCACCGCGCCCACTTGTTTGTCCAGCATCGTCTGGATCGCATCTTCCACCGTCGCTTGCAAGGGCACCGTCGCCGGGCCTTCGTCGCACCATTTTAAGAGGCTCATGATTGTTAGAATCCTTCCCAAAACCTATTTGCCGTGTGCTATTCGCTTTTCGCTCTTCGCCTTTCGCTCCGACGAACGGAAGATGACACGCGTCATGCAAGCGAACTAAATGGCCAATAGCGAAAAGCGAACCGCGAAAGGCGAATAGCGGCTTTTCACGCACTCAGCGCCATACCAAACACCGCGTTCGCCGCATCCAGCATCGACTCCGACAATGTAGGATGCGCGTGGATAATGTTGGCCAGCTCCTCGGCGGTGCATTCCATCTCCAGCGCCAGCACCGATTCCGCGATCAGTTCCGTCGCGTTCGGCCCGATGATGTGCACGCCCAGGATCTCGCCGTACTTGGCGTCGGTAACGATCTTGACGAAGCCTTCGTGCTGCCCCACGATGCTGGCGCGCGAGTTCGCGGTGAAGGGAAACTTGCCGACCTTCACAGTGTAGCCCTTTTCCTTGGCGGCGGCTTCGGTGAGGCCTACACTACCGATTTCAGGGTGGCAATATGTGGCGTTGGGAATGCGCAGCTTATTGATCGGCTTCACCGGCTTGCCCGGCAATGTGCGTGACCGCGATAATGCCTTCTCTGGCGCCGGAGTGGGCCAGCAGCGGGTAGCCCATCGCAATATCGCCGATCGCGTAAACTCCCGGCTCCGCGGTACGCATGTATTCGTCAACCTTCACAAAGCCGCGCTCAGCCTGGACCTTGGTCTTCTCCAGGCCGATATTCTCGGTCATGGGCGCGCGGCCCACGGCGACCAGCACCTTCTCCGCTTCCAGTTTCTGCTGTTTGCCATCGACGGTAAAGGTGACTGCGACGCCGGTCTTGGTTTTCTCCACCTTCTCGACTTTCGCATTCACAAAGCCGTTGATGCCGCGCTTGCGATACACCCGCGCCAGTTCCTTCGAGATCTCTTCGTCTTCGAGTGGAACGTAGCGCGGCAGCATTTCGAGGATTGTCACCTCCGCGCCGAAAGACTTATAGATGCTGGCAAACTCAACGCCCACCGCGCCCGAGCCGATCACGATGAGCGATTTGGGAATCTGGTCCAGACTCAGTACCTCGATGTTGGTCAGGACCTGCATGTCAGGCTGCAGGCCGGGCAGCATACGGGCCGACGAACCGGTGGAAAGTATGATGTTTTTCGCCTTGATCGACTTCAGTTCGCCGCCTTCCAGCGCGACCGTGTGGATGCCGTCTTTCGCCGGACCGGTCAGCTTACCGTAGCCGCGAATCACGTCCACCTTGTTCTTCTTCATCAGGAACTGCAGGCCCTTGGCATGCTTGTCCACGATGCCCTGCTTACGCTTCTGGATCGCGCCCCAGTTCAAAGAGACGCCGGCCGTGTTCTCTAACCCGAATTCCAGGCCTTCCTTCACGTTGTCGAAGAGCTCCGCGTTGAACAGTAGCGCCTTGGTCGGAATGCAACCGACGTGGAGGCAGGTGCCGCCCAGGTACGGATCTTTCTCGATGAGCGCCGGCTTCAGTCCAAGCTGGCCAGCGCGAATGGCCGCAGTGTATCCGGCGGGCCCGCTGCCGATGATGGCTACGTCATAAATTGTTTCAGGCAAGTTCGTGCTCCTGTCTTAGGAACGATGATGATTGTCGAGAAAACAGTCCATTCAAACAGATGATTGTAAATCAGGAAAGAGACAGAGTGGCTGGCGTGGACTGTCTTTGCGTGCCGTGAGCGCAGGCGCGGCGCAGTCTCGCAGGTGTTATCCTGAGCGAGCCGTACTCCCAATCTACCTTGGTGTAATAGGGTGGAGCACCGCTTTAGCGGTGCAATTGAGATTCGGGTACGAATCGGCTTTTAGCCGCCGAGGTAAAGGAAAGCATTACCTCAGGCGCTAAAGCGCGCTCGAGGCCTGGTCGCGCTGTTTTGCACGCCTAAAAGGCGTGCTCCACCCGTGAGCCACATGTTTTAAAAGTTACTGCTGTCATCCTGAGCGCTCGTCTCCCAGTTCTTGTCACGCTTGGCTGTGACGTATTTCGCAGAGATTCCGGCGAGATAGGGCCACCCTAACATTGAAAGGAAGTGCATAGATGCGAGGCAACGAAAAGGTCATCGAGCAGTTAAACGCGGCACTCAGTGCGGAGTTGACGGCCATTGCGCAGTATATGGTGCAAGCGGAAATGTGCGACAGCTGGGGCTATCACCGGTTGGGCGCACTCACCAAGGCGCGGGCCATCAAAGAAATGCATCATGCCGAAGGACTGATCGAGCGCATCATTTTCCTCGACGGAACTCCAGCCATCAACATTCCTTTAACGCCCAAGGTCGGCGCCACCGTCGAGCAGCAACTGAAATTGGATTACGCCGACGAAATCGACGCGGTACGCCAGTACAACGCGGCGGCAAAGATCTGCCGCGACGCCGGCGACGCCGGCACTAAGGACCTGTTCGAGCGGATGATTCAAGATGAAGAAGGCCACGCCGACTTCCTGGAGTCCCAGATTCATTCCATCAAGGAAATGGGAATTGGCGCGTATTTGTCTCAGCAACTAGAGAGCACAAAGTAGGGTTGCAAAACCACGGACGATCATTCTGAACAGTGACTTCGCCGAGTCATGCCTGCCCAGCTACGTCTTAGTTGTTGCTATTCCTAAGTGGTTTACAAAACTTATGTTTTCTTAACAACCATGCACTCGTGGCTGTGTTCAGCTTGTTATTGGTTTGAAATGCCCGTCATGCCTCCCATACGAAGAGCCCTTGCGATAGTGAAACTTCCTTTAGTCGTAGTCTTTGTCGTTTTGTTTGCTGTGCCTGGAGTCTTCGCGGCGCAACAAGATGGAACTCAAGCGACACCTGCGCCGAAATCACGAGTGAGGGCAGTTGGGACGATTAAGTCAATCACTAGTAGCACGATCACGCTCACAACCGACACAGGACCAGAGGTCAGTGTCGTCATCCAACCGTCCACGCGTTTAGTTCGAAGTGTCCCTGGCCAAACAGATCTGAAGAGCGCATCTCCAATAGAAATGAAAGATCTGCAAGTGGGCGACCGGCTTCTGGTTGGCGGGACAGTTGCAGAAGATGGCAAAGCGGTTCTTGCTACCACGGCGATTGTCATGAAGAAGTCCGAGATCGCCGAGAAGCAGGCGCAGGATCGCGAGGAGTGGCAGAAGCACGGCGCCGGAGGTGTGGTGAAAGAGGTAGATGCCGCCACGCAAACCCTCAAGATTTCCACGGGCGGCTTGGCGGCAGAGAAGCTCACTATTCATGTGTCGAACACCACCACCATTCGGCGTTACGCGCCGGACTCGGTGAAGTTTGATGATGCGAAGCCGGGCACGCTCGACCAGATCCACAACGGCGACCAACTGCGCGCGCGCGGTACCCGCAGCGCTGATGGCAGCGAACTGGCAGCCGATGAAATTGTTTCGGGTACCTTCCGCAACATCGCGGGTACGGTCGTCGCAACCGACGAAGGCAATAGTTCGCTTACCGTGATTGATCTGGCGAACAGACGCCCGGTGACCCTGAAAATAAGCGCGGATTCCCAACTTCATAAGCTGCCGCCCATGATGGCGCAACGCATTGCCATGCGCCTGAAAGGTCCCGCGTCAGCCGGTACCGGCGGAAGCGCTGCTGCAGGCGCAACCCCGCGGGCAGCGAACGCTGAGGGGCCGTCGCCCGGAAACGGGCCGGGACAACGCGCGGGCGGGGCGCCAGACTTCCAACAAATGTTAAGCCGCATGCCTGGGATTGCGCTCGCGAGCTTGCAGAAAGGCGATGCTGTGGTGATTGTCGCAACCGAGGGGAGTGCCAACTCGCCCTCGACGGCAATCATTTTGTTGAGCGGGGTTGAGCCAATTCTTACTGCTGCGCCCAGCCAGGCGGGCACCATTCTTTCGCCTTGGAATTTGTCCACCGGAGGCGCGGCAGGTGCAATGGGAGACACGCCATAGCTTCGCAATCCATGAGAGTACAAGCCTTTCCAATGCGTGTGCGCGTCAGCTTTGCTGTTTTCCTGTTGATAGCCCTAGCGACCAACATGCCGGCGCAAACTGCGTCCGGTACTTTGCGGGGAAGGATCACCGATCCCTCGGGAGCCGTAATTTCCAGCGCGACGGTGACAGCGACTCCTGCTGAGGGAAAGTCTGCCACCGCAGCGACTAATTCCCAGGGAGTGTATGAATTCAAGGGGCTGGCCCCCGGCGATTACACCGTTACCGTGTCGGCGAAGGGCTTTGCAGTTGACCAGGAACCAGCAGTGAAAGTTAGTGCTGGCCAGGTCCAGCAGTTTGACATCGCGCTGTCCATTGCCGTGGAAAAGCAGAATGTCGAGGTCCAGGAAGAGGCTCCCACCGTTGATGTCAGTCAACAGAGCAGCGCCGGCACCCTCGTCTTGAAAGGCAAGGACCTCGACGCCCTGTCCGACGATCCTGACGAGTTGCAGTCGGAGTTGCAGGCGCTGGCGGGCCCGTCGGCGGGGCCGAATGGCGGGCAGATATACGTCGATGGATTCACTGCGGGGGAACTGCCTCCAAAGTCTGCCATCCGCGAAATCCGCATCAACCAGAATCCGTTCTCCGCGGAATATGACAAGCTGGGCTACGGTCGAATTGAGATTTTTACCAAGCCTGGGACCGACCAGTTTCACGGCCAGGCGATGATCAACGGCAATTCCTCGGCCTTCAATGCATTGAATCCGTTTGTAACCGAGGAACCGGGCTACTACTCGGAGATATTTAACGGCAACATCAGCGGCCCCCTGGGTAAGAAGGCTTCATTTTTCTTCACTGCGCAACAACGCAACATCGACAATGTCAGCGTAGTGGTGGCGCAGGTGTTGAATCCCAACAACGTCATCGTTCCGTTTAACACAACCGTCCCCAGCCCCGCGACGCGGCTGAATATCAGTCCGCGCGCCGACTTCCAGCTCTCGAAAAACAACACCCTGACCGTGCGTTACCAATATGTGCGGAACGTCCAGGACAACGAAGGTGTGGGGCAGTTCTCGCTACCTTCGCAGGCTTTCAACTCTCACAGCACAGAACAGACGGTGCAAATCAGCGACACCCAGGTGCTAAGCCCGACGATGGTGAATGAGACGCGGTTTCAGTTCATCCGCAGCAGCAGCAATCAACTTCCCTTCAGCACTGCGCCCACGCTCAACGTGCTGGGGGCCTTCAGCGGCGGAGGCAACCCGGAAGGCGAGGTGGTCAGCAATCAGGACCATTACGAGTTGCAGAACTACACCTCCATTGCGCATGGCCGCCACTTCATCAAGTTTGGCGCACGGCTGCGTGGCACGCTGTATTCCAGCAACGAGGACGCGAATTTCAACGGGCAATATACTTTTCCTTCGCTGAACGCATATCAGATCACGCAAGTCGGTCTGCAGGAGGGTCTGACGCCGGCACAAATCCGCGCGATGGGCGGTGGCGCCAGCCAGTTTTCTATTATTGCCGGCCAGCCGCTCTCCGACGTCTCGATGATTGATGTCGGTCTGTATGCCGAAGACGAATGGAGGATCCGGCCAAACATTTCGCTTAGCTACGGTTTGCGTTACGAGACCCAGACCGGCGTCCCGTACGAGGGGAATTGGGCCCCGCGAGTCAGTCTGGCATGGGGACTCGGCCACTCCAAGGCCGCGCCGAAGACCGTACTGCGCGGGGGATATGGAATCTTCTACGATCGCTTTTCCTACAACTACTTACTGCAGGCGGAGCGGCTAAATGGAATCACGCAGCAGCAGTACACCGTGACCCAGCCGGACTTCTATCCACAGATTCCTCCGCCCAGCGAACTGAAGATGCTGGCGACAAACTCGCCCACGATTTACCAGGTTTCGCCCACTCTGCGCATACCCTACACCATGGAAGCGGCGGTCAGCGTCGAGCGCCAAGTCACCAAGAACGCGACGGTGTCAGTCACCTATCTGAATTCGCGCGGAGAACATCAGCTCTTCCTGCGCAATGCCAATGCGCCGCTGCCGGGAACGTATGATCCCTCTGACCCCACCAGCGGTGTCCGGCCGTTCGGAGGAACCACCAACATTTACCAGTACACCTCGGAAGGGGTTTTTCTGCAGAACCAGATGATCGTCAACGGTCGCGTGAGCGTCGGGACAAAGCTCTCGCTGTTTGGGTTTTATTCGCTCAATTTCTCCAACAGCGATCTGGGGGCCGGCGGCGGTGGCGGGGAAGGTAACTTTTTTGGTGGTGGGTCCAGTTCGGCAAACTTCGTAATGAACTCCTACGATCCAACGGAGGACTATGGCCGGGCCGCATTCGACGTTCGCGATCGTGCCGTCATCGGCGGCACCCTCTCTTTGCCCCACGCTTTTCGCCTCAGCCCGTTTATTCTCGCGAACTCAGCCGCGCCCTTTAACATCATTGTCGGGCAGGACTTGAATGGCGATTCCATCTTCAACGATCGCCCCGCGCTGGCTAGCACGCCGGGCCCGGGTGGCGTGATCAAGGTTACGCCCTACGGCACGTTCAACACCGTGCCGATTCCGGGCCAGCCGATCACCCCGATCAACTACGGTAGCGGCTACAGCTTGTTTACCTTGAATCTACGGTTAAGCAAGACCATCGGACTGGGGCCTAAGGTGGAGGGTCGCACCGCTTCCGGCCCGCGTGGCGGCGGAGGCGGCCCCGGAGGCGGAGGTGGTCGTGGAGGCGGCGGACTTGGTGGCCGCGGACTTGGCGGCGGGGGTGGCAACCCGTTCAACCTCGGAAACGAGACTGCGCACCGCTACAACCTGACCTTCAGCGTCAGCGCGCGCAACCTGCTGAACAACGTCAACTACGCGCCCCCGGTCGGCAATCTTGACTCGCCAATCTTCGGCACATCGAACGCGCTGGCCGGGCCGCCATTCTCGTCTGGATCAGCCAACCGGCGCATTGACCTGCAAATGCTGTTCTCCTTCTAGAGGCTCAACTGCGCAGTGCTCCAGTTCATGCGCAACCGCAATCGACAAACGGCGGATGCCCTCGCGAATCTTTTCTGGCTGCGCGTTAGAGAAATTCAGCCGCATGTGCGAGCCGTTTTGTCCGGAGGGGAAGAATGGTTCTCCCGGCACGAACGCGACGTCCTGACGCAATGCCGTGTCGAGCAGCTTCATGCTGTCGATTCCACGAGGCATTGTGACCCAAAGGAACAGACCGCCGAGGGGGTGCGTCCATGAGACTTCGGAAGGGAAGTAGTCGTGCAAGGCTTCGAGCATCGCATCGCGGCGCTCCTTATATACCCTGCGAATCAGCTTTACGTGCTCCTCCATGAAGCCATCGCGAGCCACCTCGTAAGCCACCATTTGCGCAAAGCTGCTGGTGTGCAGGTCGGAGCTCTGCTTCAACTGCACCAGGTGAGTTATTACGTCGGGCGGCGCGACGATCCAACCCAGGCGCAACCCGGGCGCCAGCACTTTCGAAAACGTACTCAAATAAATCACATTTCCCAACAGGTAGCCGTTATCGCGCAGCAGGTTGGTGCGGTCGAGCACCACCAGCGGCGGAATGTGCTCGCCCTCGTAACGCAATTGTCCGTAGGGGTCGTCCTCGATAATCGGAATACCGTACTTGTCGGAGAGCAGTACCAGTTCGTCACGCCGGGAACGCGACAGCGTTGTACCGCCCGGATTCTGAAAGTTCGGGAGGATATACATGAACTTCGGTCCGGACCGGAGCGCGCGTTCCATCTCGCTGGTCTGCAAGCCGTCATCATCGATGGGCACGGTCACGTATTCGGCGCCCATCAGATCAAAGGCCTGCAATGCACCCAGGTAGGTCGGCGACTCCACCAGGATGCGATCACCACGATTGATGAGCAACTTGGCGATCAGGTCGAGCGCCTGCTGCGACCCCGAGGTGATGAGGATGTTGTCGACGGTGGCGAGAATGCCGTACCGCGCCATGTGAGCAACGATCAGTTCACGCAGGGGCAGATAGCCCTCGGTTGGCCCGTATTGCAGCGCGGTAGAGGGGTTGGTTGTCAGTACCTTTTGGCACGCTTCGCGGAAACGCTCCACCGGGAAAATCTCGGGCGCGGGCAGGCCGCCGGCGAAGGAAATCACTTCAGGACTCTGCGTGAGCTTCAGCAGCTCGCGAATGATGGAACTCTTGGCTGACTTTGTGCGTTGTGCGTAGCGATGTGCCCAAGGCGCGGCCATACACACCTCCCCATTACAGACCAAACTAGCGCGGGTTTCAGCGTCTGTCTGTGACGACGGACACCAGCGGCGGGTTAGATAACCGAGCTTGGAAAGCGCTACCCAAACAGTTTCATTTGCTCTTCCTCTTGTTGCGGTGGATGTGCGCTCTGGCTGCGCCAGCTGAACTCCCGCTTGATGCCGTGCTTGTTGCGTAGGCGCGCCATCAGTTCCGAAATGCGTTGGCTGTAGACTTTGCTTACGAATGCGCGATCGGCGAATCGCTTGCGATAGTCCTGAACAAGTTGGGGGAATTCTTTCTCTAGAAACGGGAGGAACACGCTGGCCGAACACGGCTTCAGAAACAGCGGGTTGGCGTAGATATATTTTCCGCCCGCAAGCTTGGTCGCGCGTACGAGTGCATCCAGCGCTGAGGGGGAATCGGTGATGCCGGGCAGTACCGGCGCGCAGATGACACCTGCATCAACACCGCCGGTGTTTAGTCCATGTACAGCTTCCATGCGCAGGTCGGGACGGGGAGCACGCGGCTCCAGGATGCGCGCCAGCTTCGCGTCCATGGTGGTGATGGTGATATTGACGAACAGCGAATTATGCTCCGCGACTCGCCGCAGCAGGTCAACGTCGCGCAGAATCAGGTCCGACTTGGTGACAATTCCAATTTCCAACCCGTGGTGCAGGGCCAGCTCTTCGAGAATGCCGCGAGTGACCTGATACCGCTTTTCCGCCGGCTGATAGGGATCGGTAGCGGTGCCGATGGCGATCTGCTCGCCGCGCCTCACCTTTCTCAATTCTTGCCGCAACAACCAGGCCGCCTGCTGCTTGACGTAAATCTTGCGCTCGAAGTCCACACCGTCGCGCATCTCCATAAATTCGTGCGTGTAGCGCGCATAGCAATACTTGCAGGCGAACTCGCAGCCGCGGTAGGGATTGATCGTCCACGTGAAGGGTACGCGGCTGGATGTACAGCGATTTAGCAGGCCCCGCGAGGGAAGCGTGAAGTACTCCACCAGGTGGCCCTGACGGATCGATTCACCCTCGGCCGCCAGCTTGGCGATGCCGACCAACGGGGCAGGCTGGTTGTCGTCGGTCTGCAGGAGGGAGGGGTGCATGAGGGTCAGTGAGCTTCGCTTTTTATTCGCCTACAAGCAAAGGTAAACCTAGGGCGATTCGGAGTCAAGAATGGGCGATCAGAGGTAAAGGGTCAGTTTGAAAATGTGGTCAAGTGATCTTGGGTGGAGAACACCTTCAGGCGTGCAGTTGAGATTCTCTGAATGTCTCAGGATGACAGACGAAAAATGCTGAATGCAGAGTGCCGTGCGGAAGCTAGCTCTTGGCCGTTACTGCAGCGTCGCCGGCGAACGCCACGTTGGGCTTGTGCGGAATGATGCCGGCTTGGTGGCCCATTTCGAGCAGCTTGATAATGGCGGCGCGGCCATCCTCGCCGTAATCGAGCGTGCGCTCGTTGACGTACATGCCCACGAACTTGTCGGCCATCTGCGGATCCAGGTCGCGAGCAAACTGCATGGCGTATTCCAGTGCCTCTTCGCGGTTATCGAGAGCATATTGAATGCTGTCGCGCAAAGCTGTACAGCAGGCATCGATCAGTTCGGGGCCCAGCGAGCGGCGAATGGCGTTGCCACCCAACGGCAGTGGAAGGCCGGTTTCATCGCGCCACCACTTGCCCATGTCCAGAATGCGGTGCAGGCCCTCGCGGTTGAAGGTGAGCTGGCCTTCGTGAATGATGAGTCCAGCCTCGTACTTTCCCTCCAGCACCTTGGGAATGATCTCGTCGAAGGGAACAGTCTCGGTAACGATATCGGGCGCGAAGAGCTTGAGCGTCAGATATGCGGTAGTCATGGTACCCGGCACGGCGATCTTGCAGCGCGTAATCTCGTGCAGTGGGATGTTGTGCGAAGCTACGATCATGGGGCCGTAGCCTTCACCGACGCTGCCGCCGCTCGGCATGATGGCGTACTTGTCCTGGATGTACGGATAGGCGTGAAAGGAAATCGCAGTGATGTCGTAGAAGCCGTCCATGGCCTTGCGATTCAGGGTTTCGATGTCACAAAGCGTGTGGGTAAACTTTACCCCCGGAACGCGAATCTTGTGGGTAGCCATGCCGTAAAACATGAAGGCATCATCGGAGTCGGGGCTATGAGCGACTGTGATTTCCCGAACGGTGTCGGCGGAATTGTTGGCCATAGAAGTCGTGACGCTGAAATCCTTTGCTCTAGAGCGGACTCTCACGGTCCGGCGCAAACCCTGCGGAGACCGACCTTCTTATTTAAAAGCTGCGACGCAAACGAAGAGCGCCTGCCGCGGCCACTGTCACCTTCAGAAGCTCCGCAACCAGGAACGGATACAGACCGAAAAATGCGGCCCGTTGCCAACTGTGCGTCATTACCGCCAGCCAGCTTAGACCTGCCGCGAACAGAACCAACTCGGCGACCGTACCGGCTACGATGTTGCGCACAAATCCGAACGGGCCACGCTCTGCGACCCATCCGGCCACGAAGGCCACCACGGGGTAAGCCCACAAGTAACCACCCGTGGGACCGAACATCTGCGCCAAGCCTCCAGGACCGGCTGCGCTAAACACCGGCAAGCCCATGGCGCCCCATGCAAGGTACATCGCGGCGGCGGCAAAGCCGCGCCGGCTTCCCAAGGTGAGACCGATCAACAACACACCAAAGTTTGCCAGGGTCAGGGGAACGGGGGTGAACGGAAGAGGTAAAGACAGCCGGGCGCAGACGGCGATGACGGCGCTGGCGCCAACCACAATGCCCGCCTGTTTAATCAAGCTGGAAGACGATTCGGAGATATTTGCATCGGTATGTAGTGCGGTTCTTAACATTTCTTCCTCGCTAACCGAACACGTTATGAAGTTTTCTCTTTAGTCGTGGTTTCCGCAGCGCCTTCAACCGTCGCTCGGACCTGTGCATCCATTTGCTCCTTCCGGAGTTGCCGCTTGACGCGGAAATGGATTGCCAGTGCCACGATGACGAGCGCCGCGGTGCACAGTATCAGAATTGCAAAAAATAGCTTAAATACCACCGCACCTCAGAATATCAGATTGGGGGCACTGGAACTTCAGATTGGGAGGAAGATGCGCTCGCTGAAACGCCCGACGGCTCCTACACACCAACGGGAAATGGCTTGGCGCTGTGTTCCTCGCCGCGCTCGCGCACCAGGCTGTCAAAACGGCCCTGGAGCAACGACATCAGGCCGGTGTACCAGTATCCGAAGACGAACAGGAACAAGAACGGCACAGTGATGTAGTTCTCATTCGCGATGGCATACCAGACCGTTAAGGCAAAGTATGTGCCAATCAACAACTCGATATACGGCACCCAGCCCAGGCGCTTGCGATATTTTTTGGCGGCGATGGCCCGGTCGCGTTTGTTGACCACGCGGTATTTCGGGGTGCGCGCAAATGCGCTCTGATGACCAGCCAGCGCTTCCAGCACCGCCTTGCTGTTGGTGATGGTCAATCCAATGCCCAACGCCATCAGGGGCGGCAGATACCAGATCGTCCGATACCAGGTCCGGGGAAACAGCTCTCTTTGCGATACGAGATAAAAGCTTGAGATCGAAAACGTGGATGCCAGAAACAGGGGTAGATCGATGTAGACCATCTGGAACCACCCCTGATAGAAGCGGATGATCATGGCCGGCAGCAGCAGGGTACTAAGCACGATCATCAGTGGATAGCTGATATTGGCAGTCAGGTGATACCAGGCTTCCATTTTCTCGCGCCGCGAAACTTTCGCCCGCAGCACCTTGGGTAGGTCCTTCTTCGCGCACTGGATCAGGCCCTTCGCCCAGCGCGCCTGCTGCGTCTTGAAAGCGGTCATCTCGATGGGCAATTCCGCCGGGCACCCCACGTCTTGCAGATAGCGAAACTTCCATCCCGCCAGCTGCGAGCGGTAGCTCAGGTCAGTATCTTCGGTAAGCGTGTCGTGCTCCCAGCCACCGGCATCGTCGATGGCCTGGCGGCGCCACATGCCTGCCGTGCCGTTGAAGTTGAAGAACACTCCCGCGCGCGAACGGCCTCCGTGCTCGAGTACGAAATGTCCATCCAGCAGGATGGCCTCGACCTGGGTCAGATAGGAATAGTTGCGATTCAGGTGGGTCCAGCGCGTCTGAACCATTCCGATTGCCGGATCAGCGAAGTGGTGGATCACTTTCATCAACCACTCGGGCTGCGGCGTGAAATCCGCGTCAAAAATGGCGACGAACTCGCCCGTCGATCGCTTCAGTCCGGCATCGAGGGCACCGGCCTTGAAGCCTTCGCGGTTATCGCGGTGGTGGTAGCTGATGTTATGGCCCATTGCGGCGTAACTGTCCACCACAGCTCGCGCTACGTCCACCGTCTCGTCGGTGGAATCGTCGAGTACCTGGATTTCCAACTTCTCGCGCGGATATTCCATCTTGCAGACGCACTCGACCAGCCGGTCGATGACGTACTGCTCGTTGAAAATCGGCAGTTGAATGGTGACCCGGGGCAATTCGGCGAAGTGCGACTCGGGTTCAGTGACTTTGTTCTTGCGGTACTTGTAGTAGAGGTAAACCAACTGATACCGGTGCATGCCATAAAATGCCAGCAGTATCAGCACAATGAAATAAGGGACCAGCAACGCCATGTCGAAAGCGTTGGCGTGATAGAGACCTTTAAATGTGGGATCCAGAAAATGAGATCTGAGGTAGTGGCGCATCCCATGCGGTTCCACCAGCAGACTGCATATCAGACTGAAAGCGCCGCTCAGGAATGTACTCTCCGCTAGAAAAGTTTGCAGGCGGTGGGCCACCTCCGCGGTTGCAGGTGAGGCGCGCACCCTTACGGGATGATTGTACTCGACAGGGCCGCAGGAAACAGCGGGAACTCATGCGCGCCTGTTGCGGAAATCGATACAGCGGCCAGAAATAAACATGATCCTGGTCGTGATGAATCCAGGTCGCGTCGCATTGACTCTTAACTGCGAACAGCTAACAATGAAACCAAGCGGAACACGATGAGTTGGCAATCCATAGTTGCGGCGGTACTCGGTTGCCTTCTGGGCAGCCCGTTGTTCTTAAACGGGCAAGCGGCTCCCTCAGCAACAGGGTCAACAGCCAGCGCTGCCCCGGCTGAGCAGCACTATCCCGAACAGGCCTATCTATCGCCTGCACGTTACACCAATGGCTTTTTCGGCTTTTCCTTTGAATTTCCAGCCGACGCGCATCTGGAGCCGATCCCCGAGCCGCTGGCGCCCGACAATCGAATTCAATTGTTGAAATTGGGAGGCCCCCCGCCCGTCAATGCCGAGGCTTCGATTGTTGCTTTTCCGGCCGGCGGGCGCGAGAGTTTAAACGCGAAAGCCCTGCTTCGCAAGGCGCTTGACCAGGAACTGTTCCGGGGAGTGGAAGAGCTTCGCGCTCTGTCGAAGACCATGCTTGGCGGCCACCAGTTCTACTTCTACGAAACCCGTCGCGGGATTGATGAGCACATGCTGGCTGCGGCCGATCTCGATGGCTATGTGGTCATGGTCGAGTTGGCAGCGCACAACGAGAAGATGGTGAAGGACCTGGAGTCGCATTTCCAGCGCATCGTGTTTTTCTCGCCTGCGCAGGCCCGGCAGTACATCATGGCGGATGCTCATGCGTATGAAGGCCCGGCGCTGTCATCACATCGCCGTGTCCAGTTGGAATTGGATCCGCCAGAACGCCGCATTGACCCCGGAAAAATCGAGGGCGGTATTTACCGCAATCCAGCTCTTGGATTCACCTACCAGGTCCCGGCAGGATGGTTTATAGAGCCGCACGGAGCAGTACTGCCAGCCATCGAACTCGCCCGGGCGAGAGATTCGTTCGCGGCGCTTCTCGACGGTTCACCCGGTGCGGACGCTTCGGAACGCCAGTTGATGAAAGCCTGCACTCGAACCCTGTTTTCGGTGTGGGCGGCGCGCCCGGGAGCCGACGGCCAGATCCCGTACGACGATTTTGGCGAGGTAACGCTTTCGGCCACTTCGGCGGAGTGTTTTCCATCGGTAAGGTTTCCGTCCGACGCCACCGACCGGCGAGCCATGCAGGATTTTGTGCTGATGTTCAGCCTGAGCCATCCGATCGTGCGAGACATGCGGGACGCAAGGGCTTTCACCACGCAGGGCGCGGTCTTTCTCTTGCTCCATGGAACCGTCGGGTTCCGGGTTCCAAACGACCAACTCTCCCGGCGGTTATCGGTTGCAGTGGCTATTACGGAGCGGCGAGGCTACTTGCTGACCTGGTTCTTTGCCGCTCCTCACGACAGCGAGTTGGAACCGCTGCTGAAAGACAGAGTAGGATTCAATCCGGAGCCGACGTCCAACGACGTTGACGCGACGAAAGCAGGAGGCAGGGAAGCGCCCGCAAAAGAAGTTGCCCCGCCCGCAGCAACGAGCGCGAATCCTGTTCCAGGCTCGACCGGCTCCCCGTCGGGAACTAGCACCGGTTCGCCAGGCGGTGGCTCGACCGTAGATAGTACGGCAGCCCAGAATGGGGCCGCGAATTCAGCCGGAACAGCCTCCGGTGGCAGTTCTCAGCCACAGGACAATTCTTCCACCACTCCGCAAACGACGCGTCCCAGCTTGCTTCGTCCCGGCGAGACCGTGGAAAGCCAGCAAGGAAACGGGACGCCCGTGCGGAAGCACTAATTGGATCTCACCTGACAGCGCACTGGGTCTCAAGCAAGGCGGCACGGCGGGTCAGTTCAAGAAGAACTTGGTATACAACGTGTCCCGCTGGGCGGGGCGGAAGCCGGCATCGCGAATGATGCGGCGCAACTCCTCTTCGGTAGTGCAGTTCTGCACTCCGGCCGCGCGAACCACATTTTCCTCGATCATCACCGAGCCTACGTCGTTGCCCCCGAAGCGCAAACCCGTCTGGCAAACTTTCAGGCCCTGGGTCACCCAACTGGATTGCACATTCTCGAAGTTCGTGAGGAAGAGACGCGCTATCGCCAGCGTCTTCAGGTATTCGACCGCCGTGGCTTCGTCCCAGCCACGTCCGCCGAGCGCGGTATTCTGCGGCTGAAACGACCACGGAATAAATGCAGTGAAGCCGCCGGTCTCTTCCTGCAGATCGTAGACGTGCTGGAAATGGTTGATGCGGTGCTCGTAAGTTTCGCCGACGCCGAACATCATGGTCGCTGTCGTCCTCATGCCGAGTTTATGGGCGGTGCGATGTACGTTGAGCCAGTCGTTGGTGAGGCACTTCAGGCGCGCGATCTTGTAGCGCACCTCGTCGTCCAGGATCTCGGCGCCCCCGCCGGGGATGGAGTCGAGTCCGGAATCGCGCAGGCGCTTGATGGTGTCTTCGATGCTGAGGCCACTGACTTCAGCAATGCATATGATCTCGGACGCCGAGAAACAATGCAGGTGGACCTGCGGAAAGCGCTGCTTCATGCCGCTCAACAGGGCTTCGTACCACTCGATCTTAAGATCAGGATGCAGACCGCCCTGCAACAGCACGCCCGTTCCCCCCAACTCCACCGTCTCGCGGACCTTGTCGTAAATGGTTTCGAAATCGAGAAGGTATCCTTCCTTCGCCATCTTGCCCTTGAGCGGGCGGTAGAAGGCGCAGAAGGTGCAGTACTCGGTGCAGAAGTTGGTGTAATTGATATTGCGGTCGATGATGTAGGTCACAACCCCATCAGGGTGCAATCTGCGACGCACCGCGTCAGCTTCCATCCCGATGCCGATGAGGTCATCAGAGTGATACATCTCGAGCGCTTCAGCTTTGGTCAGGGACATAAGACGTCACAACCTACAGTGACATTCTAACCGCGCCGAGGAGCGCAGGAAAGCCGGTGCCTGTTTTCGGACAGGAAAACCTTGGCCGCACCGCGGTACATCCAATCTAGCGGTATACTTCGTCCGCAACAATCCTGCGAAAATGGCGTTCACTAGATGGGTGTTTCTCATGAGTGCCGGGTGGAGGCGGTGAATCCATGAATTTATCTTTCTGCGATCCGAGAACGGCTGGACGAATCCTGGCGGCTGCGCTGCTTTTGGCAATGCCGTTTCCCGTCCGGGCGGTTCTGGGTGACAACGCCGCCTCAGTCCTTACGGACCAGGCCCGCATGAAGGGAAGGCTGCATAGTGTGGACCATGGCGCTTACGTTGTGCATGAAATCGCCACTCCGACGGGCGCGGTGCGAGAGTTTGTCTCTCCGGCCGGAGCGGTTTTTGGCCTTGCCTGGGACGGCCAGTTTCCTCCTGACTTCCAGCATCTTCTGGGCCCGTATTATGAGCAGGCAAACCAGGCCGCCGCGCAACAGCAGTCACCCCGCCCGAGACGCGCCCCGATAGTCGTCACTACGCCCGGCCTGGTGTTCCAGCAAAGCGGCCACACCCGAAGTTTTCACGGTCAAGCCTATATTCCACAATTACTGCCGCAAGGCGTCCAAGCCAGCGATATCCGCTAAGGGAGAATTATCGTGCAAAAATTATGCCTCTTGCTCGTGGTGGCAAGCCTGACGCTGATGGCGGCCTGCGGCGGTGGGAGTGGTGGACCATCAGCGATCAGGTCGGTAACGGTCAACTGCGCGTCACCCATCATGTTTGGCCAAACCAGTCAGTGCTCGGCAACGGTGAGTGGAACCGGAAGCTTCAGTTCGGGTGTGAACTGGACGGCGAGTGCCGGCACCATCTCAAGCTCGGGCTTGTTTAGTCCACCATCCGGCGGAAGCTCGACGCTGCAAGCCACGATTACCGCAACCTCGACCCAGGACACCAGTAAATCAGGGGCATTCGTAGTAACGGTGAACCCGGCTAATCAGGCGAACAACGTGCAGCCCATCGTGGTTGATGCGGGTCCGGCGCCGCAGAGCTTTTTCACTGTGAACGAGGCTTTTACCAGCGTCACCGTGTGTGTGCCCGGCACCAGCAACTGCCAGACCATTGATCATGTTCTCGTCGACACAGGATCTTCAGGCCTGCGCTTATTGTCCTCGGCGGGTGGAGGCGAATTGGGCCTCGCTCTTCCACAGGCGAACGACTCCGGTGGAAACCCGCTCTATGAATGCCTGGTTTTTCTCGACGGGTACATTTGGGGCTCAGTATCTACGGCTGACATCACCGTGGCGGGTGAGAAAGCATCGGCGGTTCCAGTGCATGTGGTTATTCCCTCGTCCACCTCGCCTGCGCCGCCGCAGAGCTGTACCAGCCAAAATCCTCCCGGTGGAAACGGAAATGAAGGCAACAGCCTGCAAGCGCTTGGCGCCAACGGCATCCTCGGGGTTGGAGTGTTCCAGCAGGATTGCGGTCTTGCCTGCACGCCAGGATTTCAGCTTGAACCTGTGTACTACGGCTGCCCGACGTCGGGATGCAACGAGACCTCCGTCAGCCTGGCGCAACAGGTGCCGAATCCTGTCATCATGTTCGCCACCGACAATAACGGCGTGTTGATTCAGTTGCCCTCCGTAGCCGATGGCGGTTCCGCCAATATCCAGGGCTCCATGATCTTTGGCATCGGCACCCAATCCAACAACGGATTAGGAAGCGCCACCGTCTACGACATACCCAGCAGTGGGACCAACGCCGGGGATTTCACCACCATCTTTAACGGAACAAGCTATCCTGCCAGCTTCGTTGACAGCGGTTCGAACGGGCTGTTCTTTCTCAACAGTAGCGTGCCGGGTGTGCCTGCGACGTGCAGCGATCAGCATGCGTGGTACTGCCCATCTACATCGCCAGACAATCTCAGCGCAGCCAACCAGGGTACGAACCAGAGTGCTCCGGTGGCGATCAACTTCAGCATTGAAAACGCAGACACGCTGTTCCGCAACAATAACGGCTCCAACACGGCCTTCAGCACTTTGGGTGGAAGCGAGTGCAGCGCGGGCGGGTCAAATTGCGCCTTCGATTGGGGCCTGTCGTTCTTCTATGGACGCAATGTCTTTACGGCTATCGAGAATTTGACTACTCCCGGCGGCCCGGGGCCGTACTATGCCTTTTGACGTTCGGGTAGTGCGGCGCTTCAGCGCCGCGTCAGCAAGCTAATACAAAAACCGGCCTTAGGCCCGGGTACCTCTAGCGGCTTGTACTGACGTAGAATCCAAAGCGCTGGAGGAGAGTCATGGACAATGCCGGCGTTACGCGTGACCAGCCGAAAGCGTCACGTCCGGACATGGCGGGTTATGGTGTGCCGGAGTCCCTGGAAGGCAGCCTGCCTTGGGAATGGGCGCGCGATCGGGTTAGCAAGTCGCACAATTACTGGCTGACTACCGTGCGGCCTGATGGCGTCCCGCACACCATGGTGATTTGGGGCATCTGGCTCGACGGCGCGTATTACTTCAGCACCAGCGCCACCAGTCGCAAGGGCCGCAATCTTCAGCAGAATCCAAACTGCGTTATCTGCACCGAGAATGCCGAAGAAGCCGTGATTGTCGAGGGAGTGGCCCGCAAGTTGGACGACGATAAGATCCCGCCGCAAGCGTTCACCGACTACAAAGCAAAATACGCCTGGGAGCTCGATCCGAAGGTGGGCCCGGTCTTCGAGGTGCGCCCCAAGACTGTGTTTGCCATGCCCGAGAAGCAGTTCCCCAAAGGCGTCACGCGCTGGAAGTTTGCGTAGTCCAACTGCCGATCATGCAGCGTCGCGCGTTGGACGGTGGGCTTTGGCGCCGGGCCGATTCTTGCCCTGACGCCGATAGCGCCACCAGAAGTACAGTCCTGCCAGGCCTCCAACCACGGCGAGCGCGATCAACGCATACAGCAACGGATGGTAATAGCGCCCGAACCAGCGGAGGATTTGGCGTCCATAAATTGACCCCAGATACGCCAGCAGGGAATAACGTACTCCGCGTCCCAGCGCCAGTGCGCACAGGAAATTCCGTCGCGGATAGTGCATGGCCCCGGCGGCAATCAGAAAGGGGACGAAAGGAACCGGAGGAGGAGCGATTGCCCCGATGGCTACAGACCAGAAACCGTAACGCTCGAAGATGCTGTAGACCTTTGCGGCCCGTTTCTTGGAGATTTTCTTCTCCAGCGTTTCTTTACCACCTTTGGCTCCGAGCCTGTAAGTGAGGTATCCCCCAATCATGGAGCCTGTCGTGGCCATAATTGCGTAATACCACCAGGGTTCCTTGTGGGCGGCCGAGAGCACGACGGTGAGCAGGTCCATGCTGCCCGGCAGAGGGATGACCGAATTGTCCACCAGTCCGAGCAAAATCAGCCCGGGCCCACCCAAGTGGCGGAGCGTCTGCCAAGTCGTTTTTTTTACGACTATTGCTGCAAGAAGGTGCATCCGTCTCGTTTCGAACCTGCTGCTATTACAGTTTGCTTGATTAGAAGCAGAATATCCAGCGCGAGTTCGGCCAAATACGTCGTCGCCAAAGGTGATGATTCAGCTACGACGTAAACATTACTTGCGAGAGCTTCCAAACGCCACCGGCCCCAGGAATCGCAATTCCGGCGCCGCTGGAATCAGTCCAAGTTCTTGCGAATATCGCAGGAACAGTTGCAGGCCGGCGTGATTTTGGCGATCGAGATAGTAATGGACGTTCTCGGTGAGGTAGATAAGGATGTCTGCTTCGCTCAGCTTCAGCTTAGACGACCACTGTTGAGCGATGGTGCGCAGGTTGTCCGGCTCCAGCCCGTGGTCTCGCGACTGCTGAAACACTTTCACCAGATCAACATCGCGGGGCGTTCGCTCCAGAGCGTCGAGCCGCACTGCCCAGAAGGCAAACACAAACGGCTGGCCCGTCCGTTCGTGCCACAGATGGGCCAGGTCGTACACGAAGTGCGATTCATTGACCGGCATCTGCAACGCTGCGTCCCCTATCAGCAGCGCCGCGTCATGGCTGCGTAGCATGACGTCAAGCTGCGGTGCATGCGGTGTCAGCTGCCTCTGTCCCCCAAAAAACTTGGCAAGAAGCACCTGCAACAGAGCTACCGAGGTACGGGATGAGGTATCAGTGGCAACCGTCTCAACCTGCTCGATGGGTTTCTTACTGACTAGCAGGATCGATCGGACATGGTCCTTGGCCGCAATCGCAATGTTCGGCAGGATTGCCAGCCCCGGTATTTCCGCATAGGTGACTGCCGGAATAATGCCGATGTCGGCCTGATTTGCCGCCAGGGCCACCGCACACGCTGAGGGAATTGTGTATTCAATGGCAAAGTCGCCAGCCGCCTCCCCGTGCTCGAAGTCCCACATCAGTGGCGCCGTATTCAGGAAGGAGATAGCCGAGATGCGCAGAGGAGCCATCAACAATCGAGTCTAGCAGGCTGCCACCCGGTGCTCCCGCGTGCGAGTTCCTCACGTCGGCTAGTGACAAGTTTCCTTGACGGTAACCACTCCGCTGGTTACTGTCCGAGCAGGGAAGACATTCGCCGCTCAAGGAGTCGCAATGCACGCAGAAGCGTCAGTGAGAGCTCACGATTACACCGTAACCCGCAAACTGCAATGGCTGGCATTGTCGATGACTCCCGGCGTAGGCGCCGGACGCGGCCGCAAGTTGGTCGAAATGTATGGCGGCATCGACCGGCTGTTCACTGCCTCATTGACCGAACTGGAAGGGGCCGGCCTTCCCAGCGCAGCGGCGCAGAGCCTCGCGTTAGGTAAGTCTATGGAACTGGCCAGTGCGGAATTGGACCATGCCCGGGAACTGGGCGCGGAGGTGATCGTTCCCGGGGACGCGCAGTTTCCCAGACGCCTGCTGGAAATATATGATCCGCCACTCGTGCTTTACCTTAAGGGAAACGCAGAAGTCATAGATAAACCAGGGCTTGCCATTGTCGGCACCAGGCATCCAACGCCCTATGGAACCGGTATGGCAGAGCGGCTCGCCTGCGACCTTGCGGCCCGTGGGCTCATCATATTCAGTGGGATGGCGCGCGGTGTGGATACCGCCGCTCACCGGGGGGCCTTGCAGGCACATGGGCACACCGTGGCCATCTGGGGAACGGGGATCGACGTTGTTTACCCGGCGGAGAACCGGAAAATCACGGACCAAATTCTCGCCTCGGGCGGAGCTGTTCTAAGCGAGTTTCCGCTCGGAACTTTTCCGGCGCCACAGAATTTTCCCATTCGCAACCGGCTGATCAGTGGAATCGCGATCGGTGTTTTGGTGCTGGAGGCGGGGGAATTCAGCGGAACTCGAGTGACGGCCCGTTGCGCATTGGAGCAGGGACGGGAGATTTTCGCTGTGCCGGGCAATGTCACCAACAAGCTCTCCTGGGGTCCCAATACGTTGATTAAGCAAGGCGCTGCGCTCGTAGCCACGTGGGAAGACGTATGGGAAGCGCTGCCGGCCGACGTACGTCTCGCTCTGACTCCGCCGGACGCTCCTGCATCGGAGGAGGCGGGTGCGTCATCTCTTTTTGAGGCGGCGGAGTTGCCGCCGAGCGAGAAAAGGGTTTATGCCCTCATGCGGGCGGACGAATCAATCCACATCGACCAGTTGGTCGAGCGCCTGGCGTCTCACCTCTCTTCGTCGGAGATCTTCAGTGCCCTGTTCGAGCTGGAGCTGAGTGGCCGTATCCGGCAAATGCCGGGGAAGTACTTTGTGAGGGTGTTGTGACGGGAGCCCTTAGCCTTTAGCTCTTAGCTTTTAGCAAATGAATAGCAGACGAAAAACGCGCAAGATTAGGACGGTTCAAAATGCGGGACTTCAGGGATCTGGTCGTCTGGGAACGGTCCCATCGAATGACGCTTACGTTGTATCGTGCCACGGATAGTTTTCCCAAGTCTGAAATGTTTGGCTTAACGAGCCAGATTCGTCGCGCTGCGGCCTCGGTACCTAACAATCTCGCCGAGGGCTGCGGACGGTGGGGTGATGGCGATATGGGTCGCTTTGTCCAGATCGCTATGGGCTCCGCCAGCGAGGTGGACTACTTGATCCTATTGGCGAGAGATTTGAATTATTTGTCTACGGGGCAATATGATGCGGCGTCCGCCGAACTAGACGAAATCAGGAGAATGTTGACGGCCCTCTACAAACGCGTACGCCGTGTTCCAGAAAGGCAAACGGCTCAGTCGTTTGCTAATAGCTAATAGCTAAGAGCTAAAAGCTAAAAGCTTGCCGACCCGCGCCTTTGCCGCCAGCGGTCGACCCGTGCTAGCTTCTAACAAGATTGAGGTTCCATTGTCAAAAGGTTTAGTCATCGTCGAATCGCCCACCAAGGCGAAGTCGATCCAAAAATATCTCGGCTCGGGTTATGTGGTTGAAGCCTCGCTTGGGCACATCAAAGACCTGCCCAAGAAGTCGCTCGGCGTCGATCTCGACGACAATTTCGCCACCGAGTACGTGATCATTCCCGGCAAGGAGAAGGTCGTCGCCCGGCTGAAGAAGCTGGCGAAGACGGCCAATGCCATCTATCTGGCCCCCGATCCCGACCGCGAAGGCGAAGCCATGGCGGCGCACCTGGCCGAAGAACTCGGCGGCGACTCGATCGATGGCAAGAAGAAGAGCAAGAAGGACGCAGTCGTGATCCGCCGCGTCACCTTCAACGAAATCACCAAGCGTGCCGTGCAGGAGGCTTTTCTCCATCCCCGCGACATCGATAGAAATCTGGTGGATGCGCAGCAGACCCGCCGTGTCCTCGACCGGCTGGTGGGGTACCAAATCTCTCCGCTGTTGTGGGACAAAGTCCGTCGCGGGATATCTGCCGGACGCGTGCAGACCGTGGCCTTGCGGCTCGTGGTTGAGCGCGAGCGCGATATCAAAGCGTTCGTTCCCATCGAGTATTGGACACTCGACGCCCACCTGCTGGGGCCAAAGCCTCCGGCGTTCGACGCGCGTTTGCAGGGAACCAATCCCAAGCAGAACGTCCTGCCCAACGAGGAGACCGCCAAGCGACTGGAGGCGGAACTGCACGACGCCGCCTGGACCGTCGCGTCGGTCGAGAATCGAGAACGGCGGCAAAACCCAACCCCTCCGTTCACCACCAGCAAGTTCCAGCAAGACGCCTCGCGCAAGCTGCGCTTTAGCGTGAAGCGCGCCATGATGATCGCGCAGCGGCTCTACGAAGGCATCGACATCGGCGAGGAAGGTACCGTTGGCCTTATCACCTACATGCGTACCGATTCGCCCCAGGTGTCGAACGACGCCGTGGCCGAGGTGCGCGAGCTGATCGGCAAAGACTTCGGCCCGCAGTTCCTCCCGGAGTCGCCCAATACCTACAAGTCGAGGAAAGCTGCGCAGGAGGCCCACGAAGCCATCCGTCCGACGGCTGCTTCGCGGCATCCCGATCAGGTCAAGCAGTATCTCCAGGAAGACGAGTACAAGGTCTACAAGCTGATCTGGCAGCGCTTTGTCGCCTCGCAGATGAATTCCGCAGTCTTCGACCAGACCACCGTCGACATTGACGCCCAGACCAAGAGCGGCGACACCCATCGCTTCCGCGTGACCGGCTCAATCCTCAAGTTCGAAGGCTTCCTCAAAGTTTACGAGGAGTCGAAGGACGCCAAGGATGAAGAAGACGAGGCGCTCAAACATAAACTGCCGACGCTGGTCCAAGGACAGAAGCTCACGCTGAAGGGCCTGATGCCCGAGCAGCACTTCACTGAGCCACCTCCGCGCTATAACGAGGCGTCGCTGGTGAAGGAACTGGAGGAACGCGGCATCGGCCGGCCATCGACTTACGCCGCCATCATCAGCACCATCCAGGAGCGGCAATACGTGCAGAAGATCGGCGGAAAGTTCATTCCCACCGAAATTGGATTTGTGGTGACCGATCTGCTGGTGGCGAACTTCAAAGACATTTTCGATTTGCAATACACGGCGCGGCTGGAAGAGGAACTCGACGAGATCGAGGACGGCAAGGAGCGTTGGACCGACGCCCTGGCCGAGTTCTACAAGAAGTTCGAGAAGGAACTCCATTACGCCGAAAAGCACATGGAGAACGTGAAGCGGATGGAAAAGCCCACCGACGAGAAGTGCGAGCGGTGCGGCTCGCCGCTGGTCATCAAGTGGGGCAAGCACGGGTCGTTTTATGCGTGCAGCGCGTACGACAAGACCGACCCCAACAGTTGCACGTTCACCAAGGAAAATCCTATCGACCTGCCCGACCTGGATTCGGCCGATGTTCAGGAAACCACGCAGGAGGAATACTGCGAAAACTGCGGCCGGCCGATGGTGCTGAAACGCGGTCGCTTCGGGCAGTTCATGGCCTGCACCGGATATCCCGATTGCAAGACCACGCGCCGTCTCGACCAGGCGAAAAAAGTCCCCGACATTCCGCTCGACGAGAAGTGCCCACAGTGTGGACGCAACCTCTTGCTGCGGCATGGCCGCTTTGGAGAATTTGTTTCCTGCAGCGGTTACCCGGAATGCAAGTGGGTGAAGCAAAACTATATTGGCGTGAAATGTCCCGAGTGCAAAGACGGTGAACTGGCAGAGAAAAAAGCCCGCCGCGGCAACTTCTTTTACGGTTGCTCAAACTATCCGAAGTGCCGGTTCACCTCCGCGTACAAGCCTGTGGCTGAGCCCTGTCCCGAATGTGGCAGCCCGTACCTGCTGGAGAAGACCCTGAAGTCGGGCACCTTCCTGGTTTGTCCGAACAACAAGCGCACCGAAAGTGACGAACCTAAGAGCGCCGGCAAGGGCCGTGGCAAGAAGAAGGCAACCGGTGATGAACGTACGGTTAAATGTGACTACTCGCGGGAAATCCAACCCATGGCGGTTGCATAATAGGGGAATCATCAATCCAAACGGCCCGGCCAGTAGCCGGGCATTCCTGTGAAAGGGGTAGAACATGGCAGGACAATTAAAAAACGCGACAATCATTGCCCATCTGATCGAGAGTGATGCTTCCAAGGCATTGGATTTTTACCAGAAGGCATTTGGAGCAGAGATAAAGGGCGTACACAAAACGCCCGACGGAAAAGTAATGCACGCCGAGTTGAGCCTGGGCGGCGCCCGGCTTATGTTGGCTGACGAATTTCCCGGCGCGCAATCGGCCAAATCGCTGGGCGGCAGCTCAGTGGTACTGAATTTGTACGTTCAGGAAGACGTCGACAGCCTGTTCAAGCAAGCTGTCGCTGCCGGAGCCAAGGTGATAATGCCGCTGGGGGACCAGTTCTGGGGCGATCGCTATGGCCAGATCGAAGATCCCTTTGGCCACCGCTGGGCCCTGGGACAGCACGTCGAAGACGTTGCACCGGAAGAGATGGAGCGGCGGGCCAAGGAGGCCTTCTCGCAAGATGGCATCTCCGGCGCACAAATAAGCCCGGTGGAGAGGGCGACAATCCTACCAACGAAGGAATGGAAAAGCCGTCGTCAAGGCGGCTTTTCTAACTAAATATCACAGGAGAACCCATGAGCAATTCACAAGCTACACATCACGATGCCGAACTTATCCTGAAACTTTATGATCTACGCCGTGAGGCGGTCATGCGCGAAGCAAGGAGTTTTGTTGTTGGTTTTTGGCCCAAGTCAGTGGATGAAATTCTCGCCATCACCAACGCCTTCGGCAGCAAAGAAAATGCCTACCTTCGCCAGGTGTACGGATATTGGGAGATGACGGCTGCCTTGGTGGTCCATGGCACCCTGAACGCGTTACTGGTCTTCGATACCTGCCAGGAAATGTACTTTGTGTATGGCAAAATCCAGCCGTTTCTGGCGGAATTCCGGCAGAAGTCGGGAACGCCAGACTTCCTTACCAACTTGCAGAAAGTGGTTGAGGGATCTGCCGAGGGACGCGAGCGGCTGGCACGCGTGCAGAAGCGCCAGGCAGAAATGGCTAAGGCAGCCACCCGATAGCACGCCTAGCTTAAATATTCGCGAATGTAGGGATCGTTGCTGCGCAGCATGTCGGCGGCGGTCCCTTCGAAGATAATCTGTCCGGCCCGCAGCATCAGGAACCTGGTGTGGAGGTCGCGGACTCCACCGTCGGTGACCGGCACCATCTTGTTCTGCTGCTGGTTGAAATAATGGCTCGCCATGGTGAACGCGTCCTGCAGACGATTGGTCACCAGCAGCGAACTTGTCCCGTATACGTCGCGCTGTTTCACGATGAGCTCGATGATCGTGTTGGAGGTCACGGGATCGAGGCCTCCGGTGGGAGAATCGTAAAGCAGGACTTCGGGCTGGGTGATGATGGCGCGCGCGATGGCCACCCGGCGCCGCATGCCGCCGGAGAGTTCCGACGGGAACAGATTGAACGTGTGCTCCAGTTCCACGAAGCGCAAAGCCTCCAGCACCCGCCCGTGGATTTCATCGGTCAGCCTGCCCGTCTCTTCCATCAGGCGATAGGCTACATTTGCCTCCACCGTCAACGAATCGAAGAGCGCGCTCTCCTGAAAGACCATACCAATCTTGCGCCGCAACGCGAACAGGTCCTGCTCCGGCATCTGTGTGATCTCTTCGCCAAGTACCGTGATGCGCCCGGCGTCAGGCCTCAGTAATCCGAGCGCCAGTTTCAGGACCAGAGTTTTTCCCGTGCCCGCCTCACCCATCACGACCTTGGTCTCACCATGGGGCAATTGAAAGGAAATACCCTCCAGCACCGGCTGATCGAAAGCAATTTCAACGTTGTCGAAGCGAATGACGGGATCAGCCTTGGAAGTGGCTGTCGGTTGGCGCTGCTCCAGCGGCGGTGCAAGGCTCGACATATCAGTACTGGAAAATCCCCATCAACAGCCGGGTAATGAAAAAATCGCTGACCAGGATGAGAACTGACGCGGCAACCACCGCTTGCGTGGTCGCGCGCCCCACGCCTTGCGTGCCGCCCTTGGCAGCCAGGCCGTAGTAACAGCCGATGGTGGAGATGATAAAGCCGAAGATCACGGGTTTGGTCAACCCCATGAACACGTCTCCAAAGCGCAGTGCCTGGTAAGCGGTGGTCCAGTACTCATTGGGATCCAATCCCAACAGCAGGTACGAGATCACGAATCCGCCGGTCAGCCCCACCAGGTTGGAGATGATGGCGAGGAAGAATAGCATCGTCATGCTGGCCATGACGCGCGGCGTCACCAGTTTCTTGGATGGATCAACTCCCATGGCGCGCATGGCATCGATCTGCTCGGTCACTTTCATCGAGCCCAGTTCACTGGCCATGCCGCTGGAGTTGCGGCCTGCCACCATGAGTCCTGTGAGCACCGGCCCCAGCTCTCGCACCATTGACAGCGAAACCAGCTTGCCGGTCAGCGACAACGACCCGAACTGTTGCAACGTGCTGGAAGTCTGCAAAGCCAGCACCGCGCCCGTGAAGAACCCTGTCAGTACCACAATGGGCAGCGATCCGACCCCGATGGAATCGGCCTGCAACAAGGTGTCGGCAAAGTAGCGAGGATGCCCGAAAATATTTACAAGGGAGCGTCCAGCGAGCAGAGAGTAATCCTGCACCGCCGCGACATTCTCCTTGACGATGTCGATCAGTGAGAAAGGCATGCTTTTTCCGGAAAATCGGTACGAACGAAAATATATCAGAGCGGCCTAGTCTGACCGGGATTTCGAGGCCGAAGGACCCGTTCCCAGGGAAGAGCGGCAACCGATACAGGCCAGTCTCGCGCTTTGGGAAACCCGAACTCCATTCGACACTTTGCGTACAGCAGCCCATTCGTTTACTATCCAAGGCCTAGTGATGGTGCGGGCAAGCCAGGAGGCGGCCCTATGGCTTTTCAGGTAGATCGTAGCCCGTTTGACCCGGAATCTGGGTTTGAGTATTACATTTGCTTCAAACCTCCGGCCGAGGTCGAGGGAGACGAGGTCGAGTCGCGGATTTCTATCGAGGCGGCACTTTCTGTCTCGGAAACGGGAGACGTGGCCGATATCAGCTTCATGCTGCCCAAGATGTGCCGTAACGACCACGCCCTTTCTTTCCTGAAACGCGATCCTACGGCTGCGTGCGTGGAGAACCGCGTGTTTATCGCATTGCCGGGCCTCAATGGCGACGCAGTGTTCAACGCTCCAGCGACCCTGGAACTGGACCATGCTGGGCGTATTGTCGCCATCGAGATCAACGGCTGCATCCCCAAGACCAGCACCTTTCGACCTGGACACGCGTGAGACGCTGTTCGCTCTTCGCTGTTCGCTATTCGCCAACGAGCAAATCTGCGACAAGGTAAGAACTGGTGTATCGTCAACCGTCGCCCCACGAAAACGCTTGGTTTGGACCCAGCGCCGCAATCAGCGGTCACGAGTTCATGAGTCGCTTTCTGGCGAATAGCGAATAGCGAAAAGCGAATAGCGAAACGCCGAAGTCCGGTATGATGTCGGCGTGGATGATGTAACGGCTTTCATTCTGGCGGGCGGGCGCAGTTCACGCATGGGGTCAGACAAGGCGCTGCTCGCCATTGGCCACCAGACGCTGCTGGAGCGCGCATTGCGCACTGCTGCACACGTCGCGAACACGGTTTTCATCGTCGGGCCTCGCGACCGCTATGCGCAATACGGCGATATCGTGGAGGATGTCTTCCTCAATTGCGGCCCCCTTGCCGGCATCCACGCTGCCTTGTGCATTACCAAAACCGATCTTAACCTGATGCTTTCCGTGGATACGCCCTTGGTGGGTCCAGATTTTCTTGCTTGGTTGCTGGAACAGGCACGCGCAAGTAGTGAGCTGATCGTGGTTCCCCAGGCGCTTGGCGGGCCGCAACCGCTGGCGGCGGTTTATCATCGCTCTTTGCGAGCGATGGCCGAAAAGGCGTTGGAAACGGGCGATTATAAGATCGGACATTTGTTTTCGCTTGCGCCTACGCGTTATATCTCTGAGACTGAAATCCGGGCTGCGGGATTCTCGCCCATGCTCTTTCGCAATGTAAATACTTTCGAAGAGTACGAAGATCTGTTACAACAAGAGACCTTGCCAGTCCGAGGTAACACCGAGTGAACGAACAGAAACCCTATATCGAGTTCCAGGATGTGCACAAAGCCTTCGGCAGCAATGTCGTGCTCAATGGCGTCAGTTTCGACGTCATGCCTGGCGAGACGGTCTGCATCCTGGGACGCAGCGGAGTGGGGAAATCGGTTTCACTGCACGAGATTATGGGCTTCCTCAAGCCCGACAAGGGGCGGGTCTGGGTCGCCTATGAAGACATCACCGACTATGGAGAGGCAGACCTGGAGCGCATCCGCAAGAAGGTGACCATGGTGTTTCAGAACGGCGCGCTCTTCGATTCCCTGACGATTGGCGAGAACGTTGCATTTCCACTGCGCGAGCGCGGCGGCTTGCAGGAGGAACAGATCTACCAGATTATCGACGGGCTGCTCGACATGGTGGGAGTGCGCGAGTTCCGCGACATGCTGCCATCCGACCTGTCCACCGGAATGAAACGTTCCGTAGCGATTGCCCGGGCACTGGCTGCGCAGCCTGACGCCGTGCTCTACGATGAGCCGACCACAATGGTCGATCCGCTGATGGCACACCTGCTGGGTGACTTGATCAAGAAACTCAAGAAGCAATTAAAGCTCACCAGCATCGTGGTCACGCACGACATGGCGCTGGCCAAGAAGCTGTCGGACCGCCTGCTGTTTCTGCACGAGGCGCGCGCCATTTTCTTTGGGACCTTTGCGGAAATGGCTAACTGCAAGGAGCCGATCGTGCAGGAATTCCTGGAACTCGACTCGCTGGACTTCGAGCAGAATTTTGGGGCCCGCCGTCCGACTCACCAACCGCGGATGTAAAGCTGCCCGCGGTTCGGCTTCAGAACCCTTGCGCGACCAACCGCTCTACCGTGAGTGCTCCGCTCTGCTCATCCCGCCTCGTCCATTTCTCCAGGTACTTGGCGACGATATCGGTCTCGATGTTTACCGGATCGCCAGGCTTCAGGGAACCGAGGTTCGTCATCTTTACGGTGTGCGGAATGATGGCAATGGTCAGACGCAGACCTTCCAGCTTGGCCACGGTCAGGCTGATGCCTTCAATGGCGATTGATCCCTTGAACACAACATACTTTTCCAGGTCCTCCGGGATATCGATGAGCATCCAGAAGTCGTCGGCGTTGGCGATCGGCTCCAGGCCGACGAAACGGCCCGTGCCATCCACGTGTCCTTGCACCATGTGACCGCCCATGCGGCCATCCGCCTTCAGGGGTAACTCCAGGTTGACCAGCGCCCCCTGAGTAATGCGAGAAAGCGAGGTCAGCCTCCAGGTTTCGGCGGCCAGGTCAGCGCAGAACGATTGCGGCGTGATATCGAGCGCGGTCAGGCAGACGCCGCTGACCGCCACGCTGTTTCCCTCCTTCAATTCCTTTGCGGTGGCCGGGGCGTTGATGGTAATGCGGTGATTACCGCCGCGTTCGATAATGCTGGAGATGGTTCCGACTTCTTCTACTAGTCCAGTAAACATGATAGTGACCTCGAAAATGCAATTGGCACTTGGCCTTTAGCACTTAGCTTTTAGCAGACCATCTTGCAGTGAGAGTTGTTTTGTCACCGAGCTAAGAGCTAGGTGCTAATTGCTAAGTACCGCCTTCATAAGGATCGCGCAAATAGCCTTCCACGGCAAAATCTTCGCCGAAGCGATGAACCACAACGGATTTCACATACGCCGCTTCGCTGATGCGGCGATATCCCGCGCCCAGCGCAAACGGAATGGAACCCGTACCCGCTAAAATCTTCGGAGCATAGTAAAAGAAAATCTTATCCACCACACCGGCGGACAACGCGGCCCAATTCACCATGGCCCCGCCTTCGATGATCAGGCTGGTGATTTCACGCTCGCCCAGGTTGGCCAACACCTGTTCCAGATCAGGTCGGCCTGCGATGACCGCCGAACCGCCGGGAAAGGGAATGGTCCCGTCCTCTACTGGGTTACGCATCGGAACCTGCTTGACCACCACACCACGTGATTCCAGTTCGCGGCGCTTGTTCTCCTCCGCGAAACAACAGAAGACGATCACGTCTTCTTGCGCTGTCTTGACCACGCGCGCGTCGAGCGGCAAACGCAAGCGGGAATCGAGGATAACCCGCAGCAGGGCCCTGCGCCGGGGAAGCCCGGTGCGATCGGTAAGCAGTGGATCGTCTGCGATGATCGTGCCCACGCCCACCATGATGGCATCGTTGCAGTGGCGAAGCTGGTGCACGTGCGCCCGTGCCTCTTCACTGGTGATCCAGCCGCCGCTCGCCGTCAGCGAGCCCGGAGCCCCGGGAGTTTCGCTTTCTCCCGGGGGCGGAGCAATCTTTCCGTCCAGCGTCATCGCGGTCTTGAGAGTAACAAATGGCGTCTTGCAGCGAACGTATTTCGCGAAGGACTCGTTAAGCTTCCTGGCCTCGATTTCACTCAGTCCTTCCTGCACTTCTATTCCCGCGTTGCGCAACTTCGCCAATCCTTGACCGCCTACCAGCGGATTTGGGTCGCGCATGGCCATGAAGACGCGCTTCACCCCGGCGGCAATCACCGCGTCAGCGCATGGGCCTGTCCGTCCAACGTGGGAGCAGGGTTCAAGATTCACGTAGAGGGAGGCGCCTCGGGCGTGCTTGCCGGCCTCTTCCAGCGCCAGGAGTTCGGCATGTTTTCGCCCCTCGTAAGTATGAGTGCCCCTGCCGATGACCTTGCCCTGTGCATCAACAATCACCGCGCCGACACACGGGTTCGGCGAAGCGAGCGCAATGCCTTTGCGCGCCAGTTCCAGCGCTTGCTGCATGAACTGCTCGTCGCGGGTTGGTGGGGAACCAGGCATTTGGCTGGGCTAGTTTCGGTCACAGACTAAGTGGCAGCTCAAAACTCAATTGCAGTCGCGGGTGGCTGGACAATCCAAATGCAGCCAAATCCTCGTCTTCGAAATGTAGAGCAAGCGCCTCGTTCAGATTCTTGACGACCTCATCTAACGTGCCTCCTTGCGTAACTACGGCAACCTCCAGGCATTCGGCCACGAAGGTACTTCCATCGAGAAAAATAACGCCGTGAATCACGTCGCGTCGTATCGGGCGTTTGATCGTCAAAATATTGCCCTCAATTGAACAGCGAATCCACGAAGTCCTGCGGATTGAAGGGCAGCAGGTCGCCAATTTTCTCGCCGACTCCGACGTAACGCACCGGCAAGCCAAGCTCCTTCGAGATGGCCACCACCACACCGCCCTTGGCAGTGCCGTCGAGTTTGGTGAGTACGATGCCGGTGACGCCGGCGGACTGCGTGAACAAACGCGCTTGTTGCAGACCGTTCTGACCGGTGGTGGCGTCCATCACCAGTAAGGTTTCGTGAGGAGCGTTGGCGCTCAGGCGTTGCGCGGTGCGCCGCATCTTCGCCAACTCGTCCATCAGGCTGGTTTTGGTGTGCAGGCGACCGGCCGTGTCCACGATGACGTAGTCGATGCTGCGCGCTTTGGCAGCTTGCATGGCGTCAAACAGCACCGCCGCCGGATCGCCGCCCGGCTTGTTCTTGATGACTTCGGTCCCGGTACGGTCGCCCCAGATTTCGAGTTGCTCAATGGCCGCGGCGCGAAAGGTGTCTGCTGCGGCCAGCAGCACAGTCTTGCCCTGGGCCCGCAAAGTGTGCGCCAGCTTACCGATGGTCGTGGTTTTGCCCACTCCGTTCACCCCGACCACCAGGATGACTTCAGGCTCGCCATCAACTTTACGGACCGGCCTTTTGTCGGTGGTATTCAGGATGGCTAGCAACTCGTCTTTCAATACGCGCTTCAGCTCTTCGACGTTGCCCACCTGTTTGCGATCAATTTTCTCGCGCAGGGCCGCCAGCACACTTGAGGTGGTGGCGGTGCCCAGATCGGAAGTCAGCAGCGTCGCCTCCAGATCGTCCAAGGTGTCGCTGTCGATTTCCTTGCGGATGGCGACCACTTCTTCAATCCGCTCGCTGAGGCTCTCGCGGGTGCGGGTGACCGCCTCTTTCATGCGCTGGAGGAAGCTTGGTTGTTCTTCGGTGCTGCCAAATAAGGTCTGAATCATGAAGGAATCCGGCGCGACAGTCGCCAAATATACGGCGCTGGAGCTAATTTATCGCTCTCACGATAGTGATCTGTCACGAAATTCCATTATAGACACGCGGGCGGGCTGCCGCTTCGAGGCGCTGTCGCAATCTGGCGCGCCGGATTGCAGGAATCTGACCCGGGGGCAGCCTCATCGAAGAAACATATCTTGTAGAGGAGGCCTCATGGCGAAGTGTGAACACACAAAGCAGGCGAATACACAAGTAGCGCCCAGCGGCGAGGGCTGTAAGGAATGTCTCGAGACGGGTGAGCGTTGGGTGCAACTGCGCAAATGTCTGGGCTGTGGCCACGTCGGCTGCTGCGATTCTTCTCCTGGTCAGCACGCCAACAAGCACTTCAAAGAAACCGGACACCCCGTGATGCAGGCGTTCAAGTCGGGCGATTGGAAGTGGTGCTACGTACACGAGGCGTACGTCTGATTCAGCGACAAGTTCTTACTGGCCTGGTGTCCACCGGCGTCCCCAAGCCACGCCGACTTTGCGGTGGTGCGCCGGGCCACATGTTTGTGTACTCTGTACCTCAGCCGTTTTAGCGCTAACTCTGTTTCTGACAACCGATGCCATCGTCTAACCGAACCAGTCCCCAGTATCGAAATCAACTTCACAGGCGTGCGTCAAGCTGTGTCTGCTGATCGCGTTTCTCGCGGCGACGGCCTTCGCGCAAGTTCCATCGCCCTGGGTCGACACCAAGCCGCTGCCCATTGATACCGGCGACACTGGACTGAAGGAGATGTTGCGCCGTCTGCATACAACGGCGCGCCTCATGCATACCGTGGCGCATCCTGACGACGAAGACGGCGGCATGCTCACGCTCGAATCCCGGGGACATGGCGTGACCGCGTTGCAGCTTACGCTGAATCGCGGCGAAGGCGGGCAGAACAAAATTGGAAGCAATCTGCTGGATGAGCTGGGCATCGTTCGTACCCTGGAATTGCTTGCGGCTGACCGCTATTACGGAGTGGAACAGCGTTTCACCCGGGTTGCTGATTTCGGATTTTCCAAGACGCCTGACGAGACCTTCCAGATGTGGCACGGCCACGATATCGCTCTTGGCGACATGGTGCGAGTGATCCGCACCTTCCGGCCTGATGTCATCTGCACTCGTTTTCGTGGCGACAGTCGCGACGGGCACGGCCATCATCAGGCCTCCGGAATCCTGACGCGGGAAGCGTTTCGCGCGGCCGCCGATCCGGCACGCTTTCCCCAGCAGCTTCGTGAAGGCCTGCAGCCGTGGCAGGCCAAGAAGCTGTACATGGACAATGTTCGTGGCACCGAAGACTGGACCATCGAGCTGGAGACTTCGCAGGTCGATCCGCTGCTCGGCGAATCCTACGTGCAATTCGCGTGGAAGGGACTGAAGCACCAGCTCTCTCAGGGGGCCGGCGGATGGACTCTCCCCGAAGGCCGCCGCACCAGCTATTACAAGCTGATTGATTCTGTATTGCCGAACCCACCGGCAACCGGTGTCCACGAGAAGGATTTCTTTGATGGAATCGACACCACCCTCCCCGGCCTGGCATCGCGGCTGGGCGCCGATCGGGCGAAAGCTGCCTGGCTGGGCCCGCAGCTTGAGGCAATTAGGAAAACAGTGGACGACGCCACAACGGCTGTGCAAACAAACGATCAGGCGGCCGCAAAGCCTCTGCTGCACGGTTTGAGCCTGACACGGTCGCTGATTGACAAGATAGAGCAGTCTGATCTGGCGGCTGTCGAAAAGGCCGACCTGCTCGCCTCTTTGCGTAGCAAGCAAGAGCAGTTTGAGCAGGCGGCCAATCTGGCGCTGGGCCTGGATCTCGGCGTTGGTCCGGGCACGCCCGACGGACGCCCGATGGCGGAAGCGATGCCCACCCCGAACGGCGATGTGCTGGCCGCAGTCATCACGGCAGGGAAGTCGTTCCTATTGCTGGCCATGCTGCACAATGGCAGCACGCTTCCTCTGGATTTGAAGCAGATGACGCTCGACGTTCCGAAGGGCTGGAAAGCTGAACTGTTCATGGACCGCGTGCCCAAGCGTGTCGCACCCGGCGATGGATGTGCGTTGACTTTCCGGGTGACGCCGCCGGCGGATGCGCAACTCACCAAGGCTTATTTCCACCGCGATAATCCCGAGACCGATGCCATCTATCAGATCGATAATCCCGAGTATGTGACTCTCGCCCTGCCGCCGCCGCCGGTTGCTGCCCACGCGGTTTACAGCGTCAACGGCGAAGAGGGCGAAATTCGCAGCTTCGCGCGCACTCCGGTACACGACGCCCACGACGAAGCCTGGTCCATGCCGCTGGCTGTGGTGCCGCCCTTCTCGGTGGAAACCGCTCCCAGCACGCAGGTCATCCCCGCCGGCTCGAATCCTTCTGCACAGTTGAGCGTGAAGGTGCGCTCGACCGTGACCCATGTCAACGGCACGGTCCACTCCGAAGTACCGTCGGGATGGAAGGTGGACCCACAATCGGCCACCGTCGAGTTCAGCAAAGCCGGCGAACAGTCTGCGGAATTCAAAATTTTGCCGGATGAAGCGAAAGAGTCCCGCTATCAAGTGCGCGCGCTGCTGAATGCCAACAATGCCGATTACAGCGAGGGCTACAGCCTGGTCGCGCGCCCCGATCTTGGCGGCTTCTTCTACTTCCAACCCGCATTGCAGCGCACCAGCGTAGTGGAAGTGAAGGTGCCGCAGGGCCTGAAAATTGGATATGTCATGGGCGCAGGAGATGACATTCCTACGGTTTTACGTCAGCTTGGCTTCGATGTGACATTACTGTCGCCTGATGACATTGAGCACGGTAATCTGACACGCTTTGGGACGATCGTGCTTGGCATACGGGCCTACGACACCCGCGATGACGTGAAGAAGCACAATCAGCGGCTTCTGGATTATGTGCGAGAGGGCGGCACGCTGCTGGTGCAATACAACACCTCGCCAAGCGATTTCAACAGCGGACACTACACTCCCTATCCAGCGCAACTTAGCCGCGAGCGCGTGACGGTTGAGCAGGCGCCGGTCACCGTCCTCGATCCCCAGAACCCGGTGTTCCATTACCCGAACAAGATCACGGCACGCGATTTTGACGGCTGGGTGCAGGAGCGCGGCTTGTATTTCATGGACCAGTGGGACCCGCAGTTTACGCCGCTACTGGCGTCGAACGATCCCGGCGAGCCGCCGCAAAAAGGCGGCCTGTTGTTGGCACAATATGGAAAGGGACATTATCTGTACACCGGATACGCCTTCTTCCGCCAGTTGCCGTTCGGTGTTCCTGGAGCCATCCGTCTCTACGTGAACCTGCTGAGCGTGGGCCATGGGCCCAGATAGTCAGCCTGACCAGCCCGAACTGATTCGCGGCATAGGACTGGCCGAAGCAACTACGCTGAACATGATTGACATGATCGGCGTGGGGCCGTTCATCACCATCCCCCTGATCGTGATTGCCGCGGGCGGCCCCCAAGCCATGCTGGGCTGGATATTGGGCGCAGTTTTCGCCCTGTGCGACGGCCTGGTGTGGGCCGAGTTGGGCGCTGCCATGCCAGGCGCCGGCGGCTCTTATCGCTACCTGAAGGAAATCTACGGGCCGCAGACTCTGGGCCGGCTCCTGTCGTTCCTTTTCATCTGGCAGCTTTCGTTCAGCGCGCCACTGTCCGTTGCCTCGGGCTGCATCGGACTGTCGCACTATGCGGGGTATCTGTGGCCTGGACTTGACCGCGCCCTCGCGGAACGCACACTTCATTTCGCCCTGCCAGGATTGGGCGCGCTGGAGGCGCGCGTCGTCCTGATGCCAGCTACGTTCGTTGCGATGGCAACCTGCGCCCTGGTTGTGTTTCTGCTCTACCGCCGGATTACCGCCATAGGTAAGCTCGCCGAGTTTCTATGGCTCGGTGTTGCGCTGACCGTGGTCTGGATCATTGTGGCCGGACTAACGCATTTTAGCGCTGCGCGGGCGTTTGATTTTCCGCCTGGAGCATTCCATCCGTCGAATGCCTTCTTCACCGGTATGGGCTCGGCCATGCTGATTGCCACCTACGACTACTGGGGCTATTACAACGTTTGTTTCCTGGGTGCTGAGGTAAAAGATCCGGGGCGCACAATTCCGCGCGCGCTAATTCTTTCCATCCTGATCGTGGCCGTGATCTACATCATCATGAACATCTCGGTGCTGGGCGTGATTCCGTGGCGGGAACTGCTGGGAAATTCGAACCAGCAGGGGAACTACGTCATATCCGTGTTCATGCAGCGCATTTACGGGAACTGGGCCGGTAGGGTCGTAACCGGGTTGATCATGTGGACCGCCTTCGCCTCGGTGTTCTCGCTATTGCTGGGCTATTCACGGGTGCCCTACGCTGCGGCCCTCGACGGCAATTACTTCCGCGCTTTTGCGCGGGTACATCCGCAGCACCGCTTTCCCACGGTTTCGCTGCTGGCTCTTGGCGGCGTCGCCATGCTGTTTTGCCTGTTGCGTCTGGCCGACGTGATTGCCGCCCTGGTGGTCATTCGAATCCTGTTGCAGTTCATCGTGCAGGCGGTAGGTTTGATGGTCCTGCGCAAGCGCCAGCCCGACTTGCCGCGGCCCTTCCGCATGTGGCTCTATCCACTGCCCGCGCTGCTGGCGATTGCAGGATTCATCTTCATTCTGGTAGCGCGGAAAAACTTTCTGCGCGAGATACGTTACGCAGTCGTCATTCTTATCGTTGGCCTGGGGATTTACCTTGTACGTTCGTGGCGGCGTGGCGAGTGGCCTTTCACGGCCCACCGGGCAGGCGCGGAGGTCGCGGGATGACGGCGACGCAACTGGTCACGGTTTGCCAGCGACTGGCAACATCTGCGTCCGAATCTGGACGCAACAGGCTTACGTTTGCCTCGCTGTGCGGTCAGAATGTCGATGGCCACGAGCGGAGCATGGCAGCAACCCGGTGTGCCTCCAGTTGCCCCGCCGGCGACGGTCGAGGGCGCTGAACCCATGTCGGAACTCGGGTCCATTCCACCCATGCCCATGGCGCCGCCGCGACGGCGCAGCGTGCTTGGTCCCTTGCACGAGCCTCTGTTCCGAACTCTCTGGATCGCAGCCGTCGTCAGCTACACCGGCACCTGGATGCAAAATGTTGGCGCCGGATGGCTGATGACCTCGTTGACCATGTCGCCGCTAATGGTCGGACTGGTGCAGGCGGCCGGCAGCATTGCGGTATTTTTGGTTGTGCTTCCCGCCGGCGCGATCGCGGACGTTGTCGATCGCCGAAAGCTTCTGCTCGTTACCCAGACATGGATGGTGGTGGCCGCCGCGGGACTTGGCGTCCTCACCATCGCGGGCAAAGTGACCCCATTACTTCTGTTGCTGTTCACGCTGCTGATGGGTTTTGGCGCGGTGCTCAACGACCCGGCGTGGCAGGCCATCACGCCTGAAATCGTCTCTCACCAGAATTTTGCCGCCGGAATTGCGCTGAATTCGGCCGGATTCAATGTGGCCCGTGCAATTGGTCCCGCGCTGGGTGGCTTGGTAATTGCCGTGGCAGGTTCGGGCATCGCCTTCCTGCTGAATGCGCTTTCGTTCTTTGGCGTCATCTACTTTCTATATCAATGGAGACGCAAGCCCGGACGCACGTCGATGCGGCTGGGCCACATGTTCACGGTCATGTTCGAGGGGTTTCGACACCTGCGCACCTCGTCGCCCATGAAGGCGGTGCTGGTGCGTAGCGCAGTCTTCAGCATTTCCGCGAGCGCGTTACCGGCGCTGTTGCCGCTGCTGGCGCATCCCTTCGGATCGCAAGGGTACGGACTGTTGCTGGGTTTCTTTGGGCTGGGCGCACTGTTGGGCGCCACGGCGTTACCGTTCTTCCGGCTTAAATTTTCGGCGGATGCATTGGTTTCGCTGGCCACTGCACTCTTCGCGTTTGCCACATTCGCGGCAGGCAGATGGCAGACTTTCCCGGTACTGTCTGCGATCATGCTGATTGCCGGCGTCGCGTGGATCCAAATCCTGGCCGTGTTGAACGTGTCGGCGCAAACCATGTCGCCTGGCCATATGCGCGCTCGCGCGATTTCGATGTACCTGCTGGTTTTACAGGGTGGATTGGCGGGTGGCGCTGCGCTCTGGGGTGAGACTGCCGAACGCGTGGGCATGGGCCGTTGCTTGTCTTACGCCGCCATCGGCCTGGGAGTGGGGATGTTGGCAACTTTCTGGTTCCGACTCCGTTCCGTCGAAATCCACTCCGAAGCCCTGGCAATGAATTAGAATCGTCAACACGCACTGACGTTAAATAAACCAAAATACAGTGGAGGCTTTCCTGATGAACAAGCAAGTTGCGCTGGGAATTTTGTTGCTCGCGCTGGGCCCAATTGGAACTGCGGCGGCGGCAAATCCGCAGGCCGCCCCGCAAGCGAAACCCGACGAGAAACGTACGTTTGCCATGGTCCTCGACCATTCGCTGAGCAGTGTGGAGAAAGAATTTGTTGAAGCCGCGAATGCCATGCCCGAAGACAAGTTTAATTTCGCGCCCACCACCCAGGGCGAGTTCAAGGGCGTGCGTACGTTCGCCCAACAGGTGAAACATGTCGCTGCGGTCAACTATATGATTGGAAGCGCCATCCTCAGTGAGAAACCGCCGGTAACCTTGGGCGGCGAAAACGGCCCCGACAATATCGCCTCGAAACCGGACGTGATGAAATTCCTGCAAGACTCGTTTGTGTATCTGCACAAAGCGGCAAATAGTATTAACGAGAACAATGTGTTGGGACTGGTACAGCTTCCTTGGGGGCCCGACAAGGTGAGCCGGCTAGGACTTTCGGCCATTGCGATAAGCCATCCCTTCGACCACTACGGTCAAATGGTGGAATATTTGCGCATGAACAATATCATTCCTCCGGCCAGTCGGCCGAAGAAGTAGCCCATCTAATCGAATTCCCAAGCGGTTTAACGGCAAGGCGCGAATGGTCGCGCCTTTTGTATTTCCGCCGGCAACCGATTGAGGTCCGGCAGCACCTCATGTCTGCTCTGCATCCCAATGGTTGGAGGTGTAAGGATGTATTTAAGTACCAGGGCAGCCGGGAAGGGAATTCAGGCACTACTACTTATTTTCTGCGTCGTGCTCTTCTGCACCTTGCTGGCCTGCGGAGGCGGCTCCAATTCGCCAACGGGCTCAGGTGCCGGTAGCCAAGGCGGTTCGGGAGGTAGCGGAGGCTCAGGCGGTAGCGGTGGTTCGGGCGGAGGTGGCGGTTCGGGCGGAGGCGGGGGTTCGTCCAGCATTCCGCCAGTGCAGTACTTCGCAATCGTGGTGCTGGAAAACTCCAATTACAGCGACATCGTCGGCAGCCCGAATGCGCCTTACATCAATGGCCTGATCGCGCAGGGAGGCTTGGCCTCTAACTACTATGCCAACGTTCACCCCTCGATCGGCAATTACTTTGTCATGACCACGGGAGTGGCCTATAGCACCGACGACAACTTCTCGGGAGTGGTGCCCATCGACAATGTGGTGCGCGAGCTGGGGGCGGCATCGAAGTCGTGGAAGGTGTACGCCCAAAGTCTGCCCAGTCAAGGCTATCTCGGGGGCGACGTTTATCCTTACCTTCGCCGCCACAATCCAATTTCCTATCTCTCCGATATTCAGCCACCCTCGCAGCTGAACATGAACATTGTTGATTTCTCGCAATTGCCTGCTGACCTCTCCAGCGGTCAGCTCCCCGCGTACTCCTTCCTGGTCCCCGATGCCGAGCACGATGCTCACGACTGTCCGGGTGGCGGGTCCAACTGCGACATCGGAACCAGAGTGGCGGCGGCTGACACCTGGCTATCCAATAACATTCCCCAGTTGTTGGCGAACCCACAGTTCCAGCAGAGCGGCATTTTGGTTATAACGACAGACGAATCTCGCAACGACATCACCAATGGCGGTGGACGAGTTGCTACCGTGATCGTCGGAACCAAGGTGAAAGCAGGCTACGTCGGCACGGTCTTGTACGACCACCGCAGCTTGCTGGGATTGAGCATGACTGCGCTGGGAAGCAAGATTCCTAACGGTGCGGGCCTGGCAAACCAGATGACGGAATTTTTCCAGTGAGTGGCGAAAGGGAAGAGCGGCCTCCGGTACTAAGGTTCATCCGGCGTTCACCTGAGGCCGCCGCCGCCATTTCTTCACTACTATGTAAGTAAGCACCAAGCTTTGAGGTCGCGTTATTTTGAGGTCGGTATTCTTTCAGTTCGTCATTGCCTCCGTCCTGATCCACCCACTAACGGCGCAAATCACTACTCCCGCTCAGCATGACAGCGCTGCCAACCGGCCGAACCAGATGCCCACGTCCCAATCCAAACATTCGGTATCTTCGGCCCAGCAAAATAGCCGTCAGAAGTTTGTCGAAGACGTAGTCCACTCTGCGGTGGCCTTACCGCAACCCGACCCACAAGATCGGCTGCGCGTCCTTTATGCAGCTGCCAACGTCATCTCGCCGATCGACAACAAGCTGGCGCAGCAGTTCGCTCAAGAAGGAACGCGCATCGAGACGGAGTTGGTGACCGAGGGGCAAAAACCATCTGTTTCCATGCTAGCGGGCGGACATGTGGACTGCGCCTCAGCGGTAACGTTTGTCCAGACCATTCCTCCCGCAGCGGTGCTCGACGCCGAGCAATCGTTGTTGGGAGCCATCACCATGTGCCCGAAACAAGTGCAAGAGCCGGCCAAGCGCAAACTGGAGGCCGGGGTGCAGCAGGGAACAGTGGCAGCGCGCCCAATTCTGGCGTTAATGGACGCTGAAGGCGCCAAGTCGGCGTGGTCGCAGGCGATGTTCACCAAGGTATTTGCCTCGTTGCCAGCGGATGCGCCGGCGTCGGCCAAAGAAGCCCCAAATTACGGCGCTCTGTTTGTCCGTGCGGCTCCAGAGATGGAACTGGACCCGGTAAAGCAGGCCGGCCTTAAGTTTCTGCTCTGGCTGGCGACGGTCCCTGATTCTCCGCAGCGTAATGTGGCGATCAATATGGTGACTGGCGCATTGCGCAACCGTCTTGGCAAGGACGGCTATGCCGAATTGCTGCGCTCTGACCTTGTGGTACAGCAGACAGCGAACAGTGCCGGCAAGGACATCATGATTCCTCCTCCAGAAGAGGAGTCGGTTTCGGTGCTTAAGGCCATGGAGAACCAGAGCGACCGCACCGAGGAGTTGCAGTCCATGTCACCTTCGTTGCGGGCGCGCGAAGCGGCGGCCAGCGGCTTTGCCAGCGGCTCCTCAGGCGACCGCAAACGTGCCGACCACTATTTCGATATTGCGTTTTCTTCGCTCGATGAGGTCTGGTCCGACCGAGCGGCGCTGAAGGCCAACGCGCCAGCGATTGTGGAAGAGGTGAGCGAGGCGGCAGCCCAGGTCGATCCAGTGGAGGCGTTGCAGCGCTCGCAGAGATTGCAAGACCCCTCCGCGGAAGCCATCAGCATGCTTGCAGTAGCGAGGGTGGTTGTAGGCCAGCCCTAGGCTTATCGTTCCGCGTCACCAGAATAATCCCGCCATACGTTAGGATGAGATACGCCAAGCCAAGGCGTATCTCGCATGCATATACCTGACGGCTACCTGAGTCCATCCACTTGCGCGGTGCTGTACGCGGCTGCGATCGCGGGATGGTACTCGTCATTGAAACGATTGAAACGCATGCTGCTCAGTCGCGTGATCCCGCTGATCTCAGTCTTTGCCGCATTTTCCTTCGTGGTGATGATGTTTAACCTGCCGCTGCCCGGCGGCACCACCGGCCACGCATTGGGCGTTACCATCTCCGTCATCGTGCTGGGCCCATCAGGGGCCATCCTCGCCATCTCCATCGCGCTGGCAATTCAGGCCCTGTTCTTCGGCGACGGGGGCATCAGTACGCTTGGAGCCAACTGCTTCAACATGGCGATGGTGGCCTCGCTGGTTGCTTATGCAAGCTACCGGTTGATTGCCGCCGGCGCCGCCATCACCTCCAAGCGAAGAGTCGTAGCTGCCGCCATCGCCGGGTACCTGGCGGTTAATGCTGCGGCCTTGATCGCGGCCATCGAGTTTGGCATTCAACCCGCGCTCTTTCACGATGCCAGAGGGATGCCGCTGTATGCACCTTATCCGCTGAGCATCGCCGTGCCCGCAATGATGATCGGCCACCTCACATTGGCCGGTGTGGCCGAGGCGGCAATCTCTGCAGGACTGGTCGCTTATTTGCAGGCCGCCGACCCAGGTCTTTTGCGCAACACGGCGGGACTGCCGCCGACCACGCAAGCAGCATCCGCAATGTTGCCTGCCCCCACGACGTCGCTGCAACGGCTATGGGTGGCTGTCGCTCTCCTGATGGTCCTCACCCCCCTTGGAATCCTGGCGGCAGGAAAAGCCTGGGGGGAGTGGTCCCCCTCCGAAGTAGCTGCGCAGAGTGCGCGACAATCTGCCTCGGCGGCGAGCAATTCTGGCAGGCCGTCGGCGCCTCCAGCCGGAATGCAGCAGCTCGCCCGGCTCTGGACTGCGCCCTTTCCGGCCTACGCGCCTGCCTTCGTTAAGAGCGCGCGCTTCGGCTATTTTCTTTCCGCTATGTTCGCAGTTGGACTCTTGCTGCTGGTTTCTCTTGTTGCCCAGCATTGGACCCAGCGACGGCGGGAAGTGAGACATTCCTGATGAACCGGGGCGGATTCCTTGCTTCCACGATGATCGGCTTCACGCGAGCACTGACGCACGCGATGACCTCCGAGAAGATTGCCCGCCAAGCCGGACTGCTACAGTCGCTCGACCCGCGGGTCCGCGTCATCGGGCTGTTCACTATGGTCCTGGCAGTGATGCTTTCGCGGAGAATTATCGTGATTGGCGCCTTGTTCGTTGTTGCGGTGATTCTCGCCATCCTGTCGAAGGTGAGTGTTGGCATGCTGGTAAAACGCGTCTGGCTCGTCGTCCTGGGCTTCACGGGAGTGATTGCGCTGCCTGCAATCTTTATTACTCCAGGAGATCCGGTTGCGGCTTTTGCGGGCGGGCCACTTCACATCACGGTGCAAGGCGTGCAAACCGCTACGCTGCTAGTGGCGCGCGTAGAGACTGCGGTGACGTTCACTTCTTTGCTGGTGCTGTGCACCCCATGGACGCATCTGTTGAAAGCGCTGCGTGCGTTTCGGCTGCCTCAAGAGGCGATCATGATGCTGGCGATGACGCATCGCTATATCTTCCTTCTGGTGGAAACGGCGGGGCAGATGTTTGAATCGCGCCAGAGCCGCACGGTGGGCCGGTTGAAGGGCGCCACAGGCCGCGGCATTGCGGCCAGGAGTGCCGGCGTGCTGCTCAGCAAGAGCATCGCGTTGAGCAACGAGGTGTACCTTGCGATGCAGTCGCGGGGATTCCGCGGAGAGATTCGAATCCTGTCGGACTTCCACATGCGTTCCTCGGACTATCTCGGATTGGCGGCGTTCCTCACCGTGGCGAGCCTGTCAGCGTGGATAGGAAGGTAGCTCGCTATGCCGCCGGTTTTCGAGTTGCGCGACGTGTACTTCGAATATGACGGCGTTCCCGCGCTCCGGGGACTGTCAGTCGAGGTCGCGGAAGGAGAAAGTGTTGCGCTGCTGGGCGCGAACGGTTCAGGCAAGTCCACGCTCTTAAGGATCCTCGACGCGTTGTATTTCCCATCGCGTGGCCAAATCAGTTTCAGCGGCCAGTCTCTTACGCCGGAAGCGCTGCACAAAGAGCAGTTCGCTCTCTCGTTTCGCCGAAGGGTGGCGCTTGTCTTCCAGAATCCGGATGTGCAGCTGTTTAACCCGACCGTGTTTGACGAGGTCGCATTCGGTCCCCTGCAAATGCAATGGTCGAAGGCAGAGGTGCTGGCGAAGGTCAATAGAGCCATGGAACTCATGGGCATCGCGCATCTGCGCGATCGGCCACCCTACCGTTTGTCCGGCGGGGAAAAGAAACGAGTCGCGCTGGCCTCGGTGATAGTGCTCGATCCCGACGTCCTTCTGCTGGACGAACCGACTTCCACGCTCGATCCACGCAGTCAAAGCCAGGTCATTGATCTGATTCAGGAGTGGAAAGGCTCGTCCAAGACAGTGATCACGGCGACCCATCAACTGGAAATTGTGGACGACATTGCCGGTCGTGTGCTCGTGCTGGAAGAGGGAAGAGTAGGCGCCACCGGCACGCCTGGCGAGATTTTGGCGAACTACGAGTTGTTGTTGCGGGCCAATCTGGTTCATGCCCACCGGCATTCGCATGGGACCACTACGCACACTCACCCGCATCTGCATTCTCACTCGAAACACGAGCACGAACATTAGGGCGCCGTGATGGCTCCAATCCTTCGTAGGAAATCGCGACCGCGTTAGTCCTTTAGGTGGGACAGCATCTCTTTGAATTGCGCGGTCCCCGAACAACGCAACAGTTCATACATCATCATCTCGGTGGACGAGATGACCGCGCCCGCCGCACGCATGCGATCAAGGCCAACGTGCCAGTTCCATTCCGAGCGAGAGCTGACGGCATCGGAGGCAATGTGCACCAGGTATCCGTCGTTGAGCGCACCCAGCGCCGTTTGCATGACGCAGATATGCGTCTCCATGCCGCATAAGAGGACGGTGTTACGGTTGCCGGGAAGGGCCTTGAGTCCCGCGCGGAACCGCTCGCTACCAAAGCAGCCGAACTCGAGCTTGTCGATGGCTGTGACATCGGGCAGCAGGGAACTGACTTCTGGGACGGTTGCGCCCAGACCCTTGCTGTATTGCGTCGTTATCATGATCGGAATGGACAGAATCTTTGCCAGGCGCACCAGTAGCTGCGAGTTCCTGACCAGCATTTCCTTATTGAAGATCGGAGGCAGCAGCTTCTGCTGGATGTCGACCACGATCAGGGCGCACTGCTCGGCCTCGAGCGGGCGGCGCGCAACTTCGGTTGAGTCGGTCGAGAATGCGACAGTGCCCATCACCGATGACATAAGCTTCCTCCGCGATATTGACTGATGTTCATTTTAGCGTGTTGCTGGTCGTCGGCGGTTAAGCGAGACGGGAATCTCGCGGCTGCCTGCATAGGCTGCAAGGTTGACGCTCTATTCGCGCAACCAATACAATCGAGTAGCGCTTGCTGCGTCGAAGCGCTTCATTGCTGCTGCATCACTGCCCCCTCGTTCAATGGTAGGACAGCTGACTCTGGATCAGCATATCGGGGTTCGAATCCCTGGGGGGCAGCCAAAATCCTTTCAATAGCTTCCACGCTTTCTCTTTCTGCGTCATTGTTAGGCGCTTGCGCCTGCTGAGCGGCTCCGGGCAAACGAGCAATTCTGACCAGCTTTTGCAGTCTCATCGCTGGATACTGGTCAATGACGTAAGAGTCTGCTGCTCTCAAGCACAATTGCACCGAACCTTAACGGTTCCGAGCCAAGTAGACATAAAGGAGTTCTCCATGAATCTGAATTTAATGGATCCCAAACTGATTGCTGTGGCAGTCGCGGTGGTTTTGTTGATCGCGGTCGCCGTTGCGCTGTACGTTCGAAAACGCAAACAAACCACAGCAGGATTGCGCGATCGCTTCGGGCCCGAGTACGACCGCGCAGTTAAACAACATGGCTCTGAACGCAAGGCGGAAGCCAAGCTGGCAGATCGCGAGACCCGGGTTGAAAAGCTGAATATCCGCGATCTTGACTTTGCGGAGCGTGATCGTTATCTCGCCCAGTGGCAGACGGTGCAGTCCCGCTTTGTCGATTATCCGAAGGGTGCGGTGACGGAAGCGGACGAGTTGGTGTGTTCGCTGATGCAGACGCGCGGCTATCCGGTCGCTGATTTTGATCAGCGTGCGGCGGACATTTCCGTCGACCATCCCCGAGTCGTGGAAAACTACCGCTCGGCGCACGCCGTCGCAGTGCACCTTGGCACAGGCGAAGCCAGCACTGAAGATCTGCGAACCGCGATGATCCACTACCGTTCACTTTTCGACGAGCTGGCACAGGTGCAAAAACCTGCCGACCAGAAAGTGGCGTAACACTGGGCCGCGGCTGTCCAGTTGGCATTAATTGAAATTCAGTACGGAACAGAGGAGAAAGTTCATGATGAAACCAAGCACTGACGATAGAACAACTGGCAAACTCCACGAAGTCAAAGGAAGCGTCAAGGAGACGATCGGCGGGCTTACCAAGGAACCTGACCTGGAAGCTGATGGCAGAGCTGAAAAGAATGCCGGCAAAGTTCAAAACTGGATCGGCAAGGTTGAAAAGGCTGTCGGCGAATAAGCGAACCAACATCGAACTGGGAGACGAGAGGGGTCAGGAAATAATGGCACAATCAATATTGGAACAAACCGGCGAGCAAATTATCGAAACAGCGCGCAAAACTTCTCTGGCGGCATCTGCGGTTGCGGATGCCCTTGAGGATAGCGTAGGGGCAGCGCGGCGTGTCGCAAAACAAGGCGGTGACGCCGCTGAAGAGCTTCTTGACGACACCAAAAAGCGATTACAGCGACATCCCGCGGAGACGATTGTGGCGACGTTCGCAGCAGGCATAGTGGCTGGCCTGGGGATCGGCTGGGTTATGAGGCGTAGGTAACACTTTCAACAGGGCGAAATGCGCGAGAAAAAGGGCCCAGTGCGCTGGGCCCTTTTCGCTGCCCCTTCTGCACGTTTCAGAATTGACCGAAGCGACTTTAATTCATAAGGTGGCTGCACATGAGCACTGAACAATCGGAGCAAATGCTGGTCCTCCTGAAGGAACTATCGGTCTTCAAGAGCATGGATGAAGACTATAGTGCGGGCCCCAAGGGTCAGGTGGAAACAGGAGCCTATGAGGAGCGCGAGCGAAGGCGGCAGGAGATAAAGCTGGAAATGCAAAGGCTAGCTACTGAGAGCAAGGGCCATTCGTCCTAAACATCTCTCCACACCACCTATGGATGGTCAATCTCGACCAGACGCTTGCCAGCGTCAAGATTGGTGCGTCACGTGGCGCCGTTCGAATGGAAACGCCAGCGGCGTGCCCCGTTCTAGGCCATGTTCTGGCCTAGGCGGGGGAGTTGCGAGCCGACTATCCGCAATTACTGCTGCGGCGGTTGGGGCGTGACTGTGGTGGTCGAGGTGGTGTCCTTCTTCACCGTGGGCGGAGGCGCGGTGGTGGTGGTGGTGGTATCAGTGACCTTCGGCTGAGGCGTGACTGTGGTTGTCGTCGTATCGGTGTGCTTCACTTCTGGGTCGGCCGGCGTAACCGTCGTATCCGTGGTCTGAGTGGTCTGGGCCGGCATCGGTGTCTGGTCTTGCGAAGTCTTGGTGGTGGTACTCTGCGTCGGAGCGCCATTCGGATTCTGTGTCGTCGTGCTGGTGGTGGATTGTGTGGTGCTCTGTGCCATTACCGGCAGCGACAGGGCGAGCACGATGAGCGACGCCAGGACGACAGCAAATAGATTCTTGGATTTCATTCGATTCTCCTTTGTTTCCTCGGTCAAACATTATGGTATGGGCTCTGCTGCCGCTAGTCTGTGCACAATTGCTCGCTGTCCCGGCCATTGGCAAGTTTCTAGGTTCGAGTGGGAATTGGAAGGATCCGGGTGCTCGTTCGATGCCAACCTTAAAAATCCCTGGAGGCAGCCAAACTTTTCGTCATTCCATCCACATGAGAATGACATCCAATTACGTTGGCTAACTTCGTCTAGGGTCTTTTCAAGAAGGAGTGTGGGAACTCATGGCTTTCTCCCGCCGGAATTTCCTGAAAATGACGGGCATAGTGGCGGGCAGCACTCTGGTTCCAGCAATAGGCGCTCACACTAACACCTCAGGACAAACCAACTCCACACCACAAACAGAAAGTGCCGCCGATTACACCGTCAAGATTGACGCGAGCCCAATCGAAATTGCGCCCAAGCGCATCATCTCCACCACAACTTATAACGGGCAGTTCCCCGGACCGTTGCTGCGGTTTAAGGAGGGGCGGCAGGTCACAGTCGATATCTACAACCAAACCGACACGCCGGAGCAACTGCACTGGCATGGACAGATGGTCCCAGTAGACGTGGACGGCGCGGCCGAGGAAGGCACGCCTTACATTCCCGCGCATGGAAAACGCCGCATCGTATTCACTCCCAGGCCAGCCGGCCTACGTTTCTACCACACCCACAATCGCGCGGGTGCGAATCTGTCTGCAGGCCAGTACAGCGGCGAGGTTGGCCCGGTGTACATCGAGCCAGCACACGAGCCCGGAAACTATGACCGCGAGGTCTTTCTGGTGCTGAAGGAGTTCGAGCCGACCTTCAGTCGTGGCGGAGATATGGCCATGGACTTTCTTTCTCCGGCAACTCGTGTGAAGGCCCTCGAACAGCAGGGCGAGTCGGCGATGAAAGTATCGCTGGCCAAAGGCATGCCCAAGGGATACGAAGTCGGGTATGGCGCATTCACCATCAATGGCCGGATGCTGGGCCACGGAGAGCCGGTCCGCGTAAAGCCGGGCGAGCGGGTCCTGTTTCATGTGTTAAACGGGAGCGCCACAGAGATTCGCAGTCTGGCATTGCCAGGCCACACTTTCACAGTAGTTGCATTAGACGGCAATCCGGTGCCGAATCCCGCGACTGTTCCAGTGCTCTGGCTCGGCACGGCGGAGCGCGTCTCTGCCATGGTGGAAATGAAACATCCGGGAGTCTGGATCATGGGGGACCTGGCTGACGATGACCGGCGCCACGGCATGGGCATCGTCGTAGAGTACAGCGGACATGCCGGCAAAGCGCAGTGGAGTGCTCCACCGCATTCGCGCTGGAATTACACCCACTTCGCCAAGCCGGGCGCCACCGCCATGCCGCCCGACGAAACTTTCGAGATGATCTTCGCCAAGGACAACGCCGCCGAGGAGGGTTTCAATCGCTGGACCATCAATGGAATCGCATATCCCATGTCCAACGAAATGGCGCCGGCCGCGTTTCATTTAAGACAAGGCAAGCGGTATCGAATTCGTATGCACAATGCCAGTGATGACATTCACCCGGTCCACCTGCATCGCCATAGTTTCGAATTGACCAGTCTGGCTGGGAATCCGACTGCCGGAATCATGAAAGATGTGGTCATGCTGGGAGGGTATCAAGAGGTTACGGTGGATTTTGTTGCTGATAATCCGGGGCTGACTCTATTTCACTGTCATCAGCAACTGCACATGGATTTTGGCTTCATGACGTTGTTCGATTATGTATGAGACAGAATTATCCGTCTTTTCCGATCCACCAGATAACCTTCCCGATCACACGCCAGCCTTTATCGTGCCTTAGAACAACCGGAAGGTATTGCGCACTCTGCGAGACCAGGGCTTCGTCGCCACCAACCATTTTTAACCAGGAGACCGTGATCCCTTTTTCGGGGTGCCAGGCCACCACCATTTTGTCCACCAGTTTGGGGCTGTCTGTTTGTGAGGTGTCGACCACAATGATGTAGCCGTCGCAAAGGACGGGGGCCATAGAATCGCCGCGTACTCGCAGGCAACTGGTGAAGGCAGGATTGGGCGCCCAATCGCTGGGTGCGGCGATCAGCCCCTGGGCCGGTACCTCATCGAAGTCGAGCCGCTTGTCGCCTTCCAGCCCATAGGTCGCGGCCTTCAAAGGCAATAACGGTATGGCATGCAGTTGAGGCTTGCTGAACAGGCGTTCGCCACTGCCGGCGTGGACCACCTGCAATTCTGGTTGCTTGTTGTGACGGATATCCAGGCGAACCGCCGGCAAAACCCGCATGAACTCGCCGCTATAGAGACCGGCGCGCTCCCAGAAGTACCAGCAACTGGGCTCTCCCGCAATATTGCCCAGCTGGATATAGAGGTTAGGGGAGGGCTGCTCATTCCCGCTTTCCCAACGGGTAACCTCTTCCTGGGAGACGCCCAGTTCCTTCGCCAACACGGCGCGGCTGTGTTTCAGATGCAGGCGAAGAGCCTTGATTCTCTTCGCCGAGTCCGATTCTACGTGGGTACCGCCGCGCTGCATCGCTACGCCTGTTTTGAGCATCATATCACGCTTTGTCTGATACCGGACACAGGCACGCGGTTGTCCAAGAGCGTACAATTAAGACACATCTCCATACGCACGTCCTCCGGCAATGGGCTGGTTCATTTGCGCATCCTGATGCGGCGTTTCGACGCCCGTGAAGGAGCAGTTATGAACCCGCCTAAACAGGCCTACAGGAATCGTGTGTTGGCGGCCTTACCCAAGGCAGAAATCAACCGCCTCAAACCTCATCTTTCTCTAGTGGCTATGGAACAAGAGGAAACTCTGCTGGACGGAAAGGCCGGCCATGCCTACTTTGTGGAGCAGGGTATTGCGTCGGTGGTGGTGACGGTTAACAACGGAAACACCGTCGAGGTCGGAATCATCGGAATTGACGGAGTGGTTGGTGTTCCCATTCTGCTCGGAACCGGAACTGCTCCCGGCAGGACCTTCGTTCAAATCGCGGGTTCGGCTTATCGTATCAAGGCGGAAGTTCTGAAAGAGGAATTTGACCGGCCCGGCGAACTGCGTAATCACCTGCAACGATATATGCAGGCCTTCCTGGTGCAAACAGCGCAAACCGCCGCCTGCAACCGAATGCACAATATTGAGGAGCGGCTGGCCCGTTGGCTGTTGAGCTGCCGCGACCGCACCGAATCAGACCAGCTCCGCTTGACCCACGATTTTCTTGGACAAATGCTGGGCGCACCCCGCACTACGGTGACACTGGCGGCAGGACTTCTGCATCGCGCCGGCCTGATCGACTATTCACGCGGAGTGGTGACCATCAAGGACCGAGCAAGGATGGAAGACACTGCCTGCGAGTGCTACCGGGTTGTGCGGGATGAGTTCAAGCGGCTTTCTTTGCTTTAGGTCTGTTATCAGACAGACAGCGGCCACCCAGCAGACGTAGCCTTAATCCCACTGGCCCGTGGGGTATCAATCATGTTGCAGTCCCAACCGGTGCAAGCAGGGTTTTCTACCCATACTGCAAAGAACGGTGACGCCAGGCGTATTTTGTCGGTTGATGATGAGCCCGGAATTCTCTTCACGCGGCAAAGACTTCTGCAAAACGCGGGCTATGAGGTGCTAAGCGCAGCCGACGGCGAGCAGGCTTTGCACTTTTTCGCTGCGAATGATGTGGACCTGGTCTTGCTGGATTATCTCCTGCCGGGAATGGACGGAGGTGTCATTGCCCAGGCGATGAAGCAGCAAAAGCCGCTGGTGCCGGTCATCATCGTTACAGCCAGTTCGGTTGAGGAGCAGTCCATAACCTGTGTGGACTGTTTCATTCGAAAAGGAGAAGGCCCGGCCTATCTCCTGGAGAAAATCAAGCAATTACTGGCGCCCCGCTCGGCGGCGCAATTGTAGAACAGCATTCGGAAAAGACGGACGAGTGACACCCCCGTGATTAGGTAGAGCTTCGCCGCTCCCTGACGGTCCATGCTGCCGAACTTGGGTCCCCCCGTCAGCGCGCTACCGCAGCTAATGCCGAAGGCAGCTGATTCACCACCAGCCAATACAAGCCGAGGTCCTTCACCATCTTCCGGAACTGTTCGAAATTCACCGGTTTCTGGATGTAACTGTTGACCCCCGTCAGATAGCTCTTGAGCATGTCCTCATCCTGCTTCGACGAGGTCAGAACGACCACGGGAATCATCTTGGTAACGGGATTGCCCTTGACCTGGCGTAGCACCTCGTGTCCATCCACTTTGGGCAGCTTCAGGTCCAACAGGATCAGCCTGGGCATCACCCCGTCGCCGTCGTTGACAGCAGCTTCGCAGTCAGCGAGAAACTTCAGCGCTTCCTCGCCGTCGCGGGCCACATGGATCGTGTTGGCCAGGTGGTCTTCTTGCAGCGCACGCAAGGTCAGTTCAATATCGTATTCGTTGTCTTCCACCAGTAAGATCTCGATCATTGATTTCTTCATACGGTCGCCTCCAGCGCGACATGTTGTTCGTTGAGGGCCTCTGCGCCCCCGAAGGTGAAATAGAAGGTTGCCCCCTTGTCCACTTCGGCTTCGGCCCAGATTCTTCCGCCATGCTTCAGCAGAATCCGCTGCACGGTGGCCAGACCGACGCCCGTTCCCTCGAAGTCTTTTTCCAGGTGCAGGCGCTGGAACACGCCAAAGAGTTTGCCCACGTACTTCATCTCAAAGCCGGCCCCGTTATCGCGCACAAACAGCACCCGCTCGCCACTCACCACGGTCTCTCCTATCTCGATGACTGCGGTGGTACGTGGACGGGTAAACTTGACTGCGTTCGACAGCAGATTCGCGAACACGATCCTGGCCAGCGCAGGATCGCAGTCCGTCGCGGGCAGCTCGCCCAGCTTCCATTCGATCAGCCGGTTCGCGATCTCCGGGCTAAGATCGTCAATCACTTCCTGCACCAAGTCTTTCAGCGGAACGGTGCGTCGATTGACCGTCTGCCGCCCCAGCCGGCTCAGGTTCAGCAGGTCCTCCAGCAGCTTTCCCATGCGTCCGGTTCCGTTGAGAACACACTCCAGCCAATGCTGGGCGTCCTGACTGAGTGTAGAGGCGTCATCATGTAACAGCAGATCGGAGAAGCCGTGAATGTGGCGCAAGGGTGCGCGTAGATCGTGGGCCACCGCGTAGCTGAACGACTCCAACTCCTTGTTCAGGGCTAGCAGCTCGGCGGTGCGGGCCGCCACGCGTTCTTCCAGCTCCTGGTTGAGTTGGCGGACTTCATCCTCGGCGCGTTTGCGATCGGTGATGTCCCGAGCCGCGGCAAATACTCCCTCGATCTCGCCGCGTTCGTTCTTGAAGATGCTCGCGTTGTACAGAACGTGGGTAAGGTGACCGGAGGCGTGGCGTACCGCCAGCGGATAATCGCATACCGAGCCTTCGGCAAAAACTCGCTCGTAACCCTTACGTGCCTCTCCCGGTTGCGTGAAGTAGCCGCAGAAATCACTCCCGATCAACCGCTGGCGAGCCACTCCGGTGACCTTCTCGGTGGCTGCGTTAACATCCGTAATCTTGCCTTCGCGGCTGATGGTGACTAACGGATCGAGACTCGCTTCGATCAGGCTGCGAGTGTAGAGGGAGACGCTTCGCAATTTCTCTTCCGCCCGCTTGCGGTCGGTGATGTCTACGTTGATACCGATCATCCGGCATGGGCGTCCGTTGTCATCAAAGAACACCTTCGCCCGCGCATCGATCCAGCGGATTTCACCGTTGTCGTGGCGTCGAATCCGCCATTCCGAGGCGAACTCCCCTTTTCTTAGGGACTCTTGAATCACAGACCTTGCCCGGTCTAAATCTTCGGCCACAACCAGGGACTCCCAGTCTTCATAGGCGCCACCGAAAGTTCCGGGCGCAAGCCCGTGCAGTTCTTCTACCTCGGGCGACCAGATGTTGATATTGTTCCGGATGCTCCAATCAAACGTGCCCGACTTTCCAACTTTCAGAGCGAGCACAAGCCGCTCCCGCTCGATTCGCAAAGCCTCTTCGGCGCGCTTACGCTCCGAAATGTCGCGGGCAATGGTGCAGGCCCCGATCATCGTTCCCGCATTGTCCATCAGGGGACTGATCGACATAGAGAACGTCAACGACGTTTCCATCCTTGCAAATGCGTTTGGTTTCGAACTGGCCGACCGGCTGCCCGCCTTCGATTTTCTTCAGGAGCGTCGTAAATTCTTCCCGACGGTTGGGCGGGATCGCGATAGAGATGGATTTCCCAATCATTTCCTGCGCGGAATAACCGTAAATCGCCTCCGCGCCTGGGTTCCAGTTCATAACTACGCCATCGAGTGTTTCGGCGATGATAGCGTCGTTGGAAGAGTTCACGATAAACGCCAAACGAGCGCTGGCTTCCTCCCCTTGGCGACGCGCCCGATCGGTACGTTCGGCCACGAAGCCTGTCCACACTGTGAGACTCGCCAATAGCATGACGGTGAACACGGTCATCAAGGCCACCCCGACCCAATCCGAATAAAATCCGCGGGTCTCTCCTTTCCAGCGTAGCCAAGCGATGACGAGAGGCACGAGAATGGCAGCCGGGAGCAACCGCCGTGTCAACGTACCACCCAGGGTCGCGCTGCCGACCAGGGCCCCCAAGCCTGACTGAGTGCGGGAAAACATCAACCCGAACGCGAGCAGGAACAAGGCAAAAGCAGTAATCGGAGAAATGTGGGTATGGGTGGAAGCGGGATCCAGAACAAAGTCCAGGACGCCGAATAGGGAAACGATGGCGACGCTACTGCACAACAAATGCGCCGGCCAACGGCCATACCTCGTCTTGGCATCCAGCAGCAGAAGGGCAAGTCCCAGGGCAAGAAAACAAAACGCCGTGATAGGCGACATCAGACCGGGACGTACGCTTCCCGCGATGTCTTCCGCCCCGGCGGAAAACAGCAGTTGGTCGATGCCCAGGTCCCAACCCCAGAGGGCCTCAGGCAGGGAGAGCAGTCCCACCACGCTGACCACGACGGTGGCGATCTTGGCGGCTAGTCGCACGCTCGCAATTCCGGGCGGTTCCTTCCTCAGGACCCAGAGAGCGAAGCCGATCAGGATGAAGCACGCGGCGGTATTCGCCTTCACCGCGACCTGCCCCGGCAAAATCGTTTTCAAGGATTGCACATGTAGCATCCATCCCGTCAGTACCCACAGCCCGAATGCTGTCGCGAGCACACTGCAACAGGTGACGAACTGCTCCAATTTGCGCGAGATGCCGCCATCCAACTCAGAGGCCTGGGATGTTTCCTGAAACGGCGGTGATTTCTCCACTACGTTCTCCACACATTTAGCGTTCGATTGTCTAGACCGCAGCCGGTGCCCAGCCACGGAGCGCTAACTTGAACATCGGCCACACGGGAGAAGAACTTAAGCTGATAACTCCAGGGGAGGGAAGGGCACTGCGTCTTGCCCGGCGAAAGAGTGGTTGCGCGATACCGCGACGCGCGCTCGCCGGCGTCTTTCTTGCATGGATGCTAGTCGGGCAGTACTTTACCTCGGGTCTCTACCGCCAAGGGAATAACCAACAATCCGATGCCAAAAGCAATCGCCGTGAAGGCCACCGGCTTGCCTAGATTTCCCATGTTCCGGACCAAAGCGCCTACTCCGAAGTTTGCGCCCGCGGCAATGAAGCGCCCGAACGAGGTGGTGAAGGCGAAGGCGGTAGCGCGCTCGGTGGTCCCGTATTGCTCGGGCAACCAAAGGCTGAACACAGCGAAGTTGCCGCCAAAAAAGCCCAGGAAGAACAGCACGGCGATGAAGGGATGTAATCCGTTCGGGAGATAGAAGGCCCAACCAAAGCTGAGCAGGATGCAGGCAGCCATTCCGACGAAGTAAAAGGCCAGAGTCCGCTTGCGGCCGAAGCGTTCGGCCAGGGGCGGGACCGCGAGACAGCCGGCGATTGTTCCCAGCGACAGCAAGCCCATGCCGAACGACGACACGCGTACCGCCTGCGGCTGCAACATTCCCGCCTTCTTTGCCAGAGCAATAATTGCTGTGGGCGCATAGACCGCACCGGCCCACAGTCCGCAAATGGCCGCGGCCAGTAGAACGGTATTGACCAGCGTGCGCTGCGTGTAGGGAGGACTGAATATCCTGCGAAGGGAAGACAGACCACCGGCGGCCTTGGTCTTGGCTTTCTGTTCCCAGCGCTGCGGCTCTTTCACGCGGAACAGGACTATGAAGGCCACCACCACCGGCGTCAGCCCGCACCAGAACATGGCACGCCAGCCGTAGTGCGCTCCCACCGTGTAATTGAGCGCCGAGGCCAGAAAGAAGCCCGCGTAATAACCAGTTTGCAAATATCCTGCGCCCATCTTGCGGCGGTCTTCCGGCCAGGCTTCAGCAACGTAGGTTCCTGCCAACGCCCATTCGCCGCCAATTCCGATACCCGCCAGCAAGCGGAACAATCCCAATTGCCAAACCGTTTGTGACATGGCGGCAGCGCCCGTGAAGATGGCGTAAACAAAGATGGTGGCGGCCAGCACCCGGGTTCGGCCAAACCTGTCGGCGATGGGGCCCCAAATCATCGACAGTCCCCATCCCACCAGGAAGAGCGCGAACAGGACCGATCCAGCGTAGCCGACCGTAGCCGGGGTGGCCTTGATGCCCGACTTGGGAAGCAGTTCGGTCAGCGCAGGACTAAGCACGAGTGCATAGATCACCGAATCCATGCCGTCGAGCGTCCATCCCGTCCATGCGCCCCAGAACCCGGTGATTTGCTGATGGTTGAGTTTGGTGCGAGTCGAAGGCCGGCGATGGACGACTTCATTGGCCAAGGTGGTTCTCCGCTTCCGCGCTTGCGCCAAAATAAGGCGCCAAAAAATGGGCCACCCACGATGGGCTGACGCCGCCATGCGCGCGCAGATTTGTTGGGCGTGGGCAGCATAGCATGACAGGTCAAGGACGCAGTCCCGATGACCAGCCATCCTTGGATTTTACGCAGGTTATCCGCTTACCTTCAGGTTGTTTTAAAGTCTGTTTTGCGTATAGGCGCAGCAGATTATTGCGCTATGGACGAAGCCGCTGCCATGCTGTTAGCCTTCTCCTTAAGCAATGATTGCGTGCCCCGCGCTGAAGGAAGCCCTATGAATCGAGTATGGATTCGGATTGGCCGTTGGGCGGCCTGCGCACTGTTTGTTGTCTACGCCTGCCATTTTTCTGCTTTCGCCCAGCGCGGCACTAATCCCATATCAGGGACGACTCCAGGGGCCATTCCAATAATCAATGTGGGCGGCGGGGCCGTGGAAGCCCAATTCGGGGCCATGGACCTTGTACAGAAACTCCTGGAGGACCAGAACCAGCAAGCCAACCAGAGCCAGAAGGAGCGCCAGCGTCTGCAGGGATTGGTTGACTCCGGCAGCCTATCGGCGCTGGACTTGGCCGCGCCCGCCAAGGCGGTGAACGAATTCAACCAGGCAACTTCACTGTTGCGGGGCCAGCGTTCGCAGGAGGCGATCGCGCATCTGCAAAAAGCGATTACCATCTACCCTAAATTCATCTCCGCCCACAATTATCTCGGCCTCGCCTATCAGGACATGGAGGATGCCGCGCGCGCCCTGAGCGAATTCGAAATAGCCGCCAGTCTGGACGACAAATTTCCCGGCTCGTTTCTGAATTTAGGACGGCTGGCGCTTTCGCAGAACAATTTTGTCGTCGCTGGCGTGCACCTGGGTAAGGCCGCCTCGCTTCGTCCCAGCGACCCCGCCATCCTCACCGCGCTGGCGTACGCGCAACATGGTAACCATCAGTACCGGGAAGCGATTCAGACGGTAGAACGGGTCCACTCGCTGCAGCATCCGAAAATGGGCAATGCACATTATGTTGCCGCTGCCGCTGCCGTAGCGCTGAACGACTATGCGATCGCGCAAACTGAATTTACGTTTTTCTTGCAGGAAGACCCGGCCAATCCCCTGGCTGCTACCGCGCGCCACAACCTCGATATCCTCGAACGAAACCAGAAGGCCCTTGCAGCGCCGGCGACTGGGCAGCAAGCCGCGACGCTGGCCTCGACTAAGCCGGCGCAGAACCTGGCCAACGCTGATCGGCTGAGACTTCAGTTGGCCGATCTCGGCGATGAGCCGGGAGGGGGCCCTTGCGATAACTGTGCCGAGGCCACCACTGCGACGGCAGAACTCCACCCCGAGGCAGCGCCCATCCCCGATTTCGACCGCAGCAACAACGATTCCTCGGCGCAGTGGACCATTCGCAAGGTGGTGGATGAGGTGGCGGTATTTTTCGGGGTCACCAGCGGCGGACACTCCATCACCGACCTCGAACTGAGCGACATGAAGGTCCGCGATGACAACAAGCCTCCCGAAAAAATATTGCAATTCACCTCGCAATCGAAGCTGCCTTTGCGCCTGGCCGTCTTGATTGATACCAGTGGCTCGGTGCAGTCGAGGTCCTCGTTTGAAAAGCACGCTGCCGCGAAGTTCTTGCAGCAGATGCTCAACAACAGTTCTGACCTGGGGTTTGTCGTTGGCTTCGCCGAGACACCCACCGTGACCCAGGACTTCACCGGCGACCACGAGAAGTTGGCTGCCGGAGTGAACAAACTCACCAACAACGGCGGCACGGCCCTCTTCGATGCGGTGTCGTTTGGCTGCTGGAAGCTGGCGGCATACCCCGAGCGCGAACGGGTGGCGAAGGTACTGGTGGTAGTCACTGACGGAGAAGACAATGCCAGCCACACCAGCCTGAGGCAGAGTATTCGTGATGAAGAGGCGACCGGCGTCACCGTGTACACAATCAGCACCAAAGAGGGCACCGGCGACAAAACCGAGGCTGACAAGGTGCTGCAAAGCCTGGCCGAGCGTAGTGGAGGAGAAGCGCTGTTCCCGGGCGACATCATGGCTTTGGGCAGGTCCTTCGACAGGCTGCGCGAGCAGATTCGCAGCCGCTACCTCATCGCCTACAAGCCTGCCGATTTCGAGCCCAACGGAAAGTACCGCACCATCACCATCGTCGCGGAAAAGAACGGAAAGCATCTGCAGGTCCACGCGCGCAAGGGCTACCACGCCCGCATAGAGGGAACTGCTCCTTAGACCTGCGGCCCCTGTTGGCCGTCTCCCACGACTGGCAGAAGACAGCGATTCTTAGTTCATCTTCATCCCCGGCATAACCGAATGGTCCATATTGTCGTGGCCATGGTCGTCATGATCGGTGGACCAGACTTTCTTCGGATCGGTCTCATACGGGTACACGTGGACCATCCATCCCAGTACATGCGGATGAAACTCCCCGCCCTCGGCGTCACAACCCTTCTTGGTCGTGATAGAACCCAGCAGGCCGAACTTGGCATGCGGACCAAAATACCCAGCCCTCTTTCCGGCTGGCGCTTTGCAGAAATTGATGTGTTGATGCCAGCGTGCCACGCTGAGCGGGATGCGCTGGTTCAACTCCTCCTCACTGGCATCGACCCGATCGGTGTACATGACTCCTACCAGCTTGTATCCACCGTCGGCCGTTTTCTTGTAGAGCAGCGACGTCGGCTTCAGAGGATCAAAATGCGACCATGCCTCTAACCCGTACTCGTACTTTGTAAAGTGATATTGCGGTTGCGGAATATTAGGAAGAAAGATCACAAAGCCGTCAGCAAGGGCCTTGTGATAATCCTGGTAGGAAGCCATAGCGGTTTTAGCTGCCGCTACCACGGCGTCGGCATTCTCCACGTCGCCAGGCTTTGGTGGTCTGAGCGACGTCATATACATGTGCGCCATCTGCCCGTCAGACATGCTGGTGGCCGGCGCGTTCTGCTTGTTTACCGGCAGGAAACTTCCAGCCATTACTGCCGCCCGTCCTGCGCGGGAACCGATCGAGTTCGCCATCAGTCCTAATACCATCAGCAACAGCAAGCCGCTATTCGACATCATGCCATCCTTTTGCCCTGCCTCGATTGCTCCAGCAGCAGAACCTCGAGGCTGAACCAGACCGCCAGTCCGTATACGAATGACTGATGCATAAGGTTTCCGATCGACCAGTCAGGCAGGAGGAGACCTTTCTCCTTGGCCCGGTCACTTGCGAGATGGCGACATTAAGCCAGTCATTTCCCGCCGCGCTGACAAGCTTCTATTTTGCACTTTGCATCTGACGAGCTTGAATGTGGTCAGCGCGGCGAAGCACTGAGAATGCGGTGAGCAGTGCCGCGAGAATTAAACCGACCAAGACCTGCGGATTGCTCCGCATCGGAACCCGGTTTGCGATAAACAGCATCAGGAGCAATAGCACGATGTTCGCGATCACCGATACCACGTAGACGCCCTTTGCGACATAGCCATACGCCACCCGGAGTAGGTTGAGCGCCCCGATTGTGATCATCAGCAGGCCGCCACTTGCGAACCAAATAGCGTTGATGTCGATGTCGGGGTGCACCCTCCGCGTCAACGATAGGTGAATGCCGCCGAACGCGATCAGTAGCCAGCCAATGATAATGTCGAGTGTTCTCAAGCTTTCCTCCAGAACTTATTTGCTGTTCCTCAACTCTAAAGCAGATACAGCATAGTCGGGAATGGCTGGCGAGCACAGGCGTGAATGGGGAGCAATCACGTCCCCTTGAACGGCCTAGCTTGAATTGTTGCAGTGAGGACCCAAGAAACTATCCTTAGCGCTACGGTGTGATCTCGAAAACCACGCCCGCGTAACCGCGCGCGAGGCCACCCAGCGGGGTTGTTCCATAAAGATTGCCGGCATCATCCATAATCACTCCGAACAGAGGAGCGCCTCCATCTGCGCCGCCGGTAAATCCGTAGAGAATCGTTTCCGTCCACTGACCTCCACTGGAGGGCGTCAGCTTGAACACGGTGCCGTCAAGATAGGGGCCGCCCCCATTGGTGGTGCCATAAAGATTACCGGCGTTGTCGAAAATGAGCGGCGTATAGGCGTCGTGCCCATCCGGGAGGTCGCCGAACGAGTACAACAAGCTCGGGCTCCAGGTGCCATCCGCGTGATGCGTCAGCTTGTACACCGCGCCCGAGTTGTGGTCGCCGCCGTAAGCGGTAGCGCCGTAGAGATTTCCGGACGCATCAAAGATCACTCCGCCGCTCGGCTGGATTCGGTCCTGGTAGGCAAATGCGTACAGGACGGTTTCCGTCCAGCCCGCTTTGAACCGATTTGGGGTCAACTTAAAAACCACGCCGTAGCCCAGGCCGCCGCCGACGGCCGTGCCGTAAATATTGCCGCTCGCGTCGAAGGTAAGCGCGCCGAGAGGAGTAGCTCCGTCAGTGCCACCGGTGAATGCGTGCAGGACGACTTCCGTGGATTGCGGCCCCGCCAGAGCGAAGATAATGCCGTGACCGTAGGCGCCACCGTCTGGCCGTGGAGCCGTAGATGTGCCCCGCATTGTCGACATTCAGTTGTGAATCCGGATTGCCCGCCCCGTCCCAGCCGCCGGTGAATTGATGCAGGGTGGTGTCGGTCCATGTGCCGCCGTTGGGCGTGAGCTCATAGATGGCTCCCAAAGTATAAGTGCCGCGCGTTCCCGCCGTGCCGTAGAGATTCCCTTGCTCGTCGAAGACCAGGGCGATGGCCGGAGCGGCCCCGTCGGCTCCGTCGAACCTGTGAATCAGATTTTCCGTCCAGCTACCATCCGGGTTGGGCGTCAATTGCCACACGGCGCCGCATCCCTGGGCAAGGCAAGTTTGCAGGCCGCCATCACTGGCTGTCCCATAAAGATTCCCTTGATGGTCAAGAACCACCCTTCCTTCGGGGAAGTATCCATCACCGTTGTGGGGATTGAACTGGTGCAGTACTTTGTAAGTCTGCGCCCAGCCGGCAGTCGTGCTTAGCGCAATGAGAATAAGGATCGCTGAAACAGCGTTTCTGGCAAGTGGCAATTTGATGCAGTTCATAGACGTGTCCCCCATCGCATTGCAGGCCAACAAACTTGCTGTCCGTTAGCAATACGCGCTGCGATCCCCAAGTTCTTACCTAGGTCTAGAATGAAGCGAATCGCTGTCAAGCAGAAACCAATCTTCCACGGATTGCTGTCGTAATCAAGGCCTTATCCCATCTCATCCTGAAAAGCGGGTCTGTGTGTGGATTACTTAGCCCTCTGGATTACTTCCAGGTAGCCGACAACCCGCCAAGCAACACTTCGCCGCCACTCAAGGTCCATTTGCAAGGGTCCGGCAGATATGAGGCTTCACTGCGTCGCTTCGCGCTGGGGTACAATCCGCTGGAATGGTCACTTGCTCCGGCTGCGGGGCTGTATCTTCCGAGAACGTCCGCTTCTGTTCTTCATGCGGGCGCGCCATTTCCATTCTCGACACTCCGACTCTGGAGCCGGATAGAAATGCTGTTGTGCCTAAGCTAGCCCCCCCAAGTTCGCACCCGCCACAAAGCGGAGGATTCTCGCCGGGCACGGTTCTCATCGAGCGGTATCGGATCGTTGCTCTGTTGGGGCGCGGCGGCATGGGCGAAGTTTACCGCGCTGAAGATCTCAAGCTTGGCAATGTTGTAGCCCTCAAGTTTCTTCCCGCCTCGCTCCAGAACGACACGGTGGCTCTCGCTGGGTTTCATGCTGAGGTGCGGAATGCGCGCCAGGTTTCGCACCCGAATGTCTGTCGCGTTTACGACATCGGCGAGGTGAACGGCCAGCACTTTCTCACCATGGAGTACATCGACGGCGAGGACCTGTCGTCGTTGCTGCGCCGCATAGGTCGTTTGCCATCGGACAAGGCTTTGGAAACCGCACACCAAATATGCGCCGGTCTAACCGCCGCACATGATTGCGGATTGCTACATCGTGACCTTAAGCCAGCCAACATCATGCTGGATGGACGAGGACGGGTGCGCATCACAGACTTCGGGCTGGCCCTTAGTCACGAAGATGCAGCGGGCCGGATCGAGACTTCGGGCACGCCGGCCTACATGGCTCCAGAACAGATTGCAAAGGGCGAGGCCAGCGTTCGCAGCGATATCTACTCGCTGGGACTTGTGTTTTATGAGTTGTTCACCGGGCATCTTCCTTATCAGGCAACCACCTCAGTCGAGTGGCGACGGGCGCATCTGGAGTCTTCCCCCAGGACACCGTCGTCGGTGGTAAAGGACATTGATCCGGCAGTGGAAAGCGCGATCCTGCGCTGTCTGCAAAAGGATCCGGCAAAACGGCCATCTTCGGTGCGACAGGTAGCAGCCGCGTTCCCGGGCGGAGATCCGCTCGCAGCGGCACTTGCGGCGGGCGAAACGCCGTCGCCCGAGATGGTGGCTGCTTCGGGAGAAACCGAAGGTCTGCGTCCCTTGGTGGCTTGGGTTGTGCTGGCAGCAGTAATTCTGTCAGTCATTGCGGCGATTCTATTGAGTGCGCAAACGACGCTCTACCGGCGCGTCCCACTCGAGAAACCACCGGAGGCACTGGCCGAGCGCGCGCGGGACATTCTGCAGAGTGTCGGCTACTCCGAGCCGCCGGTGGACACGGCGATTGGGTTCTATGAGGGGAAAGTTTTTCTACGCTATATCGCGGAACACGACAAATCGAAGACACGCTGGGACAACCTGGAAACCGGGGCGCTCGTGTTTTGGTATCGTGGCAGCCCTCGGCCGCTCGCGGCTGGGAACATCTTCTCGGAGACACCCATTCCGGGAGTCGTGGGGACGGACGACCCCCCGTTGGATGTGTCCGGGATGACGCTGGTCACCCTCAACACGGTGGGTCGCCTTACGCAGCTCATCGCAATTCCTCCACAGGTTGAGAAGCCGGCAGGTGTGGCAAATTCACCTGACTGGGCGCCGCTGTTCTCTGCTGCCGGGCTCGATATGTCCAAATGGCCGCCAGCGCAGCCGATGTGGACGCCTCCTGTTTATAGCGATACGCGCGCTGCGTGGACAGGATCGCTGGCCGAACGCCCCGATATCCCGATACGGATCGAGGCTGCGGCATACCGGGGCAAGCCCGTCTACTTCGAATTGATTGGCCCCTGGACTCGTGCAGAACGCATGCAGATGTATCAGCGGACTGCGGGCAAACGGGCATCTCTGGTGATTAGCATCGTTTTTGTTCTTTTGGTGCTGGTGGGTAGTGCAATGCTCGCCCGGCGGAACCTGCACCTCGGCAGGGGTGATCGCAATGGAGCATTTCGTTTGGCAGCTTTTGTTTTTGCGGCTTGGGCAGTGGCGTGGTTCTGTGGCACCCATTACGTCGCAAATTTCGCCGAATTCGGGCTCTTCATGGAGTTTTTGGTCTGGGGGCTTGGTTGGTCCTGTTTCATCTGGGCTCTCTACATTGCTCTGGAGCCCTATGTGCGTCGCCGCTGGCCCGCCACGCTGGTTTCCTGGAGCCGCTTGCTGGCGGGAGGATTCCGGGATGCACTGGTGGGACGCGATGTGCTGGTCGGTTGTCTTTCGGGGGCGTGTTCGACAGCGATTGGAAGACTGATGTGGTTTGTTCCCTCCTGGCTCGGCTATCCTCCGCCGCGACCATTCTCGGGTCCACAATGGCAGTTTCTGGGCGCGCGGACGATGGTTGCGGACGTAGCCCTCATGTTGATGTTTGCGCTTATGGTCTGGTTGGCAGCTCTGTTTTTCCTGGCCCTTCTCCGGGCCTTGCTGCGCAAGGAGTGGGCGGCAGCGGTCGCATGGGTTCTTTTCGGCACGGTCTTCAGCGCAGGGGATAGCCAGTCTGCTCCCATCGCCGTGGTTTTCTTCCTGATCTTGAGTTGTATGTTTGTGTTCTTGATGATCCGCTTCGGCTTGCTGACTCTCGTGGCTAATTTCGTCTTCTGGTATGTCCTGACGAACTTTCCCCTGACGACCCAGAGTTCTGCATGGTATGCAGGCATCAGTCTGGCCGGGATTCTACTGATAGCCGCGCTGGCGCTCTACGGCTTCTATACCTCCCTGGGTGGCCGGCCGGTTTTCGGAGGCGCCGTGCTCGAGGAATAAGTTCGACTGGGGCCTCGCCTGTTGTCGTGACGTGTCGATCTTAGCTGTAAGGATTTCCCTCTTGTCGAATGACGGGCACGCCTGAAGTAATCCCAAAGTAAGGGTAGCCGACCATCAGGGACTTCGGCTGTTCGGTCAACACAACGGCGTTGGTGGAGAGTAATCGCGCAATCGCGGTGTCAGGTATCCATGTGTTCTTTCGCCCTAGTCCGGCTTTTGAGGCAGAAGATTGGTACGTAAAATCAGGCAAGAGGCGTCATCTTTTGTCTATGATTCGTTCAACAGGGGGGGAACCGGTCGCATGAACAAAGCGGATGGTCAGGCCACGGCAGACCGCCTCTCTGCAATTGTCGCCAACTCTCTCGACACACAGGCGAAAACGCAAGATCTGGCGCGCCAAGCGTATCAAAGCCGCACCCAGTTCCACAGGTTGTTCCGCGCCGTGGTCGAAGAAACGCCGGCAGCCATGCGACGACGGCTATTGTTGGAAAGAGCAGGCTATCAACTGGGGCATACCGGAATGTCGGTCACCGACATTGCCCTGGACGCCAACTACGGTTCGTTGGAGGCGTTCACTCGCGCTTTCCGAAAGGCTTTTCGGAGTTCTCCCAGCATCTACCGGCGTATGCGTGATCCGCATTTTCATTTGCCGGCCGCCAACAAAATTCACTTTTTTGCCCCCGCTTCGTCAACCAAAGGAGAGAAAGACATGGATTTATTCGATCGTTTTGCAGGCAACGACTCCTGGCACACGCGGCGTTTGCTGGAATACGCCGCTACTTTGACCGAGGAACAATTGGACCGGCCGCTGCCCACGGTCGTAGAGTTGCTGCCTTGGCGAGAGTCGAATAAGACTCTCAGGCAGCTGTTAGAAAACATTGTCTTCACTAAGGAAGTTTGGACCGCCGCGCTGTCCGGAGCTGATATGGATATGAACGGCCCTCCGAAATCGCAGCGCTCCCCGCAAGCGCTGCTGCACAGGCTGGAAAAGACGGATGCTGAACTGCATCGTATTCTCGCTGACATCCGAAACCGCTCCGCCTGGGATGATACGTTCGTCGACGCTCTGTGCGAACCGGCGGAGACCTTCACCTACGGCGGCGTCTTCGCCCATATCATGACATTCAACGCGCATCGCCGATTGATGGCCTTGGACGCTCTACGCCAACTCGGCGTCCAAACCGAAGGCTTTGGCGATCCCATGGAGTATGAGGAAAGTGTGGCACCCTGGAACCAGCCGGTGGCTCTCAAAACTTCATGACGATGAGAACGGAATTGCTGCGATTCAACGGCGCTGTCGAACGGGATCCCGGTATCGATGCGTGGATGAAAGAGCATGCGGGTGAATTGGGAGCCATCGCGCATCAGTGGTTTGAGGTGATGCGAAAATGCGGAGATGAAGTCCGGGAACTTTTCCATGACGGGTGTCCGGTGGCATGTTTGGGAGATGCGCCCTTCGGCTACGTCAATGTATTCACTTCGCACGTAAACGTCGGGTTCTTTCACGGCGCAACGCTGCCGGACCCGGCCCGCTTGTTGCAAGGCACTGGCAAGTTCATGCGGCATGTGAAGTTGAGACCGGGAACGGCCACGAACGCCGCAGCGCTAAGCAGGCTCATCGATGCGGCGTACTCGGATATAAAGGCGCGCGTCGAACACGGCTAGCTCAGAGAAACGCCTTGGGAGAGCGTCGCGGATATGAGCTGCAATCCCGACCTATTGGCTATTGTCCATTGTGGCTCCGGCGGTACTCGAGAAATTGCTTCTGACAGTCGACTGCTGACTGAAGCACGGCCGGATAGCCGGTGAGGGAGCGGATCGTATCGAGCATTGGGTCCGTGCGAATGGCGTCGGGTACGCAATAGTCTTGCTCCACAGCAGTGCGCAGCAACCGAATCCCGAGCTCCGGGTGACCACACGCCGCCAGGCGGGCGGCGTTCGAATACTTCTGTTCCGGATCGCGATCGCGCATGCTCTGATCGAACTGCGCGGTGAGGTTAGAGTCGTCAGCAGGCAGGGTTTTCCCCTGCGCGCATGCGATCATGACCTCGCGAGCTGCAATCGGCGGCAGACTGATGTACCGCTGCAACGCTTCCTGCTTGCGTCCTTGCCGCAGAAGCAAGTCGCCGATCAGCCAGCCGGAAGAGGCCGAGCCGGTATCGAACTGCTGGAAGAGTTCTGAGGCGCGTTTCCAATTGCCCAGTTGGACGTAAGGCACACCACAACTACGCAGGAAGAGGTTGGTGGGATCGAGCCGAGCGGCCGTTTCGCACTCTCTGGCCGACTCGTCGGGCAAACCCACATACCGCAGCACGTAGGCCATGGCGAAGTGCGCGTCGGAGTCATTCGGCCATTTTCGCAGCAGCAGCCGCGCCTGCTCCCATGCAGCGGTCGGCTGATGCGACTCGACCTTCATGATCGCCAAGCCGCGCTGCGCCTGCACAAACTCCGGGTCGAGCGCTGCCGCGCGTTCTGTACATTCGATCGCTTGCTGATATTCCGCATCATCACCCGTACCGTAATTAACGTCGTCGTAGTGGCGCACGCCGAGCTGATACCACCCGGCTGCGTACTCGGGATCCAGTTGCGTAACCTGCTCAAGCAAGCGAATTGCCTGCTTGGTGAATTTCGGATCATCACGCGGCATCGCCAGTGCGCGCAGAAACAAGTCATAGGCCTGCGGATTGTGCGCCGTCGCCGCTGGCCGGCTTCTGGGCTCGCTGCCTAAGGCGGGCAGCAAGCGCTCCCTCACCGCTTCCGACAACAGCTCCTGCATCTCGATAGGCGTGCTGACCTGCACATCGACGGAGTCGCGCCAAGTAACCTGGTCCTGGTCCACGTCAACCAGTTCCAGCGTGATGTGCCAATGATCTCCCTCACGCAGGTACTGGCCGGTTACGACTTTGCTGACCCGCAACTCCTTGCCGGCGGCTTTCGGATCCGTCTGGCCGGCGGTAAATCGTTGGGTCAGGCTGGCGGGCCGAATCGCCAGCGAGGGGGAATAACTCAAGTCAGTCGTAACCTGGTCCGGTATCGCCAGCCGCAGATAATCGTGCGATCGATCATCGCTCACGTTCTGGAACGGGAGCACGGCTACCGTGGTGTGAGAGGGTACCGGCTTGCTGGGTCCGCGATGCGACCGTGTGAACCAAACCGCAGACAGCACTACCCCCGCAAGGACTACGGCAATTGCCGCTATTGATCGCCAACCCAGGCCGGAACGGCGCGAGGTTACAGCCGTGACAAGCGGCTCCGGCCGTGGGTTCGCATCGTCTGGCGCTTGGCCGGCAACTGCCCCTGAACTCGGGCGGGCATGGCGTGTGCTCTCGCTGTCGCGCTTCAGCCGTTGCAGTTCCGCGCGGATGTCGGAGGCGTGCTGGTAACGGAGGTTGCGGTCTTTCTCCAGCGCGCGACAGATCACCCCTTCCAGTTCGGGCAAAATTTCCGGGTGCAGGCGTGATGGCGGCAGGGGGTCGTCGCGCAGGATCGCGCTGCAAATCTCGCCGGAAGTGGCGCGGTTGAAGGGCATCCTGCCGGTGGCCATCTCGTACAGCACTGCGCCAAAGGAGAAAAGGTCGGTGCGGCAGTCCAATTCCTTTCCCTTTACTTGCTCCGGAGACATGTAGGCGATTGTGCCCGGCATCGCCCCCGGAGTGGTCAGGTGGGCATCCGAACCCAGCGCCGTTTTCGTCTCGCCAGTAGCGGAGCCCTTGGCGGTCAGCTTCGCGAGGCCAAAGTCGAGGAGTTTGGCGTGACCGCGAGCGGTGACGAAGATGTTGGCAGGCTTGATGTCGCGATGGATTATGCCTTTGTCGTGCGCCGCGTCGAGAGCGTCGGCAATCTCAATCCCCAAGCCCAGCAGAAGCTCGCTCTCTAGCGGCTGCCCCGCAATCTGGTGCTTCAGCGTGAGCCCGTCGAGGAACTCCATGGCGATGAAGGCGCGGCCATTTTCCTCGCCAATGTCGTGAATGGTGCAGATGTTGGGATGATTGAGCGCCGACGCTGCGCGGGCCTCACGACGGAAGCGTTCGAGCGCTTGCCCGTCCTGGGCAACCTCGTCAGGTAAGAACTTAAGGGCGACAAAGCGGCCCAGACGAGTGTCCTCGGCCTTGTACACTACGCCCATACCGCCGCCGCCGAGCTTGGCAACGATACGATAGTGCGAGATCGTTGTCTCGATCATGAGGCGGCCCCGCTGAAGTGGCTCCCTGATGATAGGGTGCCCTGCAAACGCGGTCAATTCGTTCGGGATCCGTTTAGATTGGTCTCGGTAAACGCGCTACCATCCCTCGACTTCGAGTTTCCTAGTCAGCACTGCGAAACAGCTTCGCGATAGCAGGCTTGGTTACTTTTCCCATCGCATTGCGGGGAAGTGCGTCCAGCACGAGAAGGCGTGACGGAAGTTTGTGGGCAGCAAGAAATTCCTTCGCCCAAATGCGCAGCGACGGCAGATCGAGTGCGCCGCCATCCTTCAGCACCACCGCCGCGGCCACGCGTTCGCCCCACTCCAGGTCAGGCACTCCCACCACGGCGCACTCGGCGACCGCCGGATGCTCGCGCAACGTCTCTTCAATCTCAAGCGCCGAGACCTTGTGCCCGCCGGTCTTGAGAATGTCAATGTTGGTACGGCCGAGGATGCGATAAACACCGTTCTCGACGACTGCGGTGTCGCCGGTGCGAAACCAGCCATCGCGGAAGGCGTCGCGCGTAGCCTCGGGCTTGCCCCAGTATTCGGCAAACACGCTGGGACCGCGGACCTCGATCTCGCCCGGAGTTCCCGGCGCTACCGGCGGGCCGCTCTCGCCGACGAGCTGTACCTCGACAGTCGGCAGTGGCGTGCCGACGCTGCCCGGTACGCGCTTGCCACGCAAGGGATTCGACAGGGCCATGCCAACCTCCGTCATGCCGTAACGCTCCAGCAGAGTATGGCCAGTGATTTCCTCCCAGCGTTGCAGCGTGCTCACCGGTAGCGCCGCCGATCCAGAGACCATCAGACGCAGCTTCCCGCACGCCGCGCTGAGGGTCGCGCGGTGCTCGGGCGTAGCTGCGTCCCAGGCGGCGATGAGCTTTACGTAAATGGTCGGAACTGCCATCAGCAGAGTTACGCCGCCACGGGCGATGCGCTCCCAGACGGCATTCGCGTCGAAACGCGGCAACATCTCGCAGGTCGCGCCTGACCATAGCGCGCAAGCAACCACGTTGATGATTCCATGCACATGATGCAGCGGCAAAAACAAAACGATGCGATCGTCTGCCGACCATTCCCAAGCCTCGACCAGACTCGCGATTTGCGCGCTCACGTTGGCGTGGGTTGTCACCACGCCTTTGGGCCGGTTGGTGGTGCCGCTGGTGTAGAGAATCATGGCGCGCCGCTCGCTGGCGACGTCGGGCAATTCCGCCGGTGGGTGAGCCAGAATCCGGTCGTAGCGCAGAGCACGGATGCCACGGGCCTCGGCGATGGGCGCAAGCTGGGACTCCGTCTGAGAATCGAACACCAACGTGGATGCCTTGGTGTCGTCGATGATATATTCCAACTCCGCGCTCGGGGAGTTGAGAGGTAAGGGAACAGCAACGCCACCGGCCCGCCAGATTCCCCACTGCACCGCAACCCATGGAAATCCCGGCGCCAGAAGGAACGCCACACGGGCTTCGTGAAGGTCGTCGTGGCCGGCGAGCAGCTCGGTCGCTATGCGCAAAGAAGCATCAAGCAAATCAGCGTAGATGAAGGAACCCTGCGAATCGACGATCGCCGTGCGTCCGCCGTGCCCCTCGGCTTGAGCGATTAGCGGAAGCGGACTGATGCGGCTCATTACAGGCAGACGTTACAACGTCTCTTCCGGGTTGTCCACTTTTGATCAGCACGGATGCCCGTCTGCATCGTGGTACTGGGCAGATCGTCGCGAAGTTCTCATCGTGAAGTAATGGGTTATCATCTGTTGCGTCAGCGCGAGTGAAATCCGAGGCACCGACGGCAGCTGCGATGAAAAAAAATAATTGGGACAAACGCATACAGCGGGCAGAAGATCTTGCCAGGCGCTATCCAAGCGCCGCCGAGGTCCTCGCCTTTTATCGGGACATCCTCGAATTTCAAAAGACGCTGCGCACTGACCTTGCGTCACCTTCTTCTGCCGACGTAAAGACACCTTTCCGTGAACGGCTCAATCTCGACATCGCATTGCAGCAGTTGCCGCAATTGCTGGCGCTGGTGCAGCGGAAAGGGCCATCAAAGCTCGCACAGGAGGCGGCGGAAATCGGTGCAGGTAAATTGCATCCCGCTTCGTCTCCCTGCTATGCCTCTTCGGAAGAGCAACGCGAGATGCTGCGCGGCTTTTTGTTTTCCACGGAGCCGAACGTGCCGACATCGAACAACTTCTTCGCGCGCGTTTTGCTTCAGTCGCAAGCCGAGCATCTTGCAGCGACGCACAAGCCGCCGTCTGTAAATTCCTCCAGCTCCTTTTGTCCGGTGTGCGGGGCGAGGCCGCAACTGGCGGTGCTCCGTCCCGAGGGCGATGGTGGAAAGCGTTTTCTGCTCTGTTCTCTTTGTGCGACGGAATGGGAGTTTCGGCGGATTTTGTGTCCGGTGTGCGGCGAAGTCGATCACCAGAAGCTTCCGCGCTACACGGCAGAAGACATGTCTCCGGTGCGGGTGGAAGCTTGCGATAACTGCAAGTATTACTTTAAGTCTGTGGACATGACCATTGACGGCCTTGCAGTTCCCGTAGTGGATGAGGTAGCCACGGCGGCCCTCGATGTATGGGCACTGGAACAGGGATTTCAGAAAATCAGCCTTAACCTGATGGGGTTCTAACCTGATAATTCGAATCCTGGGCATCGCTGTTGTGAGCGCGTGAATCCATTTGACCAGCACGGGTTCCCGGGTATACGCTCGTTCGCATTATTCGGGTCCCGTTGTTAGTCCCTGGTCGTAATGGAAACGGCTCGGTAGAGATGTGGACCACACTGCGCACACTTTCTCCGATGCTTCAACGTCGCGCTTCCACAGCGCTTCCGTTCCATCCCTGCACCAATTTACGATTTCGAATCCTTCGCCATGGAGGGCTGCGTAATGGATGTATCTAGACGAACATTCTTCACGACCGGCATAGCCGGCGCGGTTGGAATTACAGTCTTCGGTTTCGATGCGCGGCCCCTGATGGCGCAGGCAGGGGCCCTGAAGATTTCACGATCGACGGAGACGCGCAGCACCTGTCCCTATTGCTCGGTTAGTTGCGGTGTCATCATCCACACCATCGGCGACAAGGCAAAGAACGTCACGCCCCAGGTCATCCATGTGGAAGGCGATCCCGATCATCCGATCAACCGGGGCACCCTGTGTCCTAAGGGTTCTTCCCTGCAGCAGGACATCCAGAACGAGCGCCGGCTACTGAAACCGCAGGTGCGGCGCCCCGGCTCGGACCACTGGGAAGACATCTCGTGGGACCAGGCCATCGACGAGATCGCGCGCAGGACGAAAACCATTCGCGACGCGAGCTTCACCGAGACTGACACAAAGGGCAACACCGTGAACCGCTGCGAGCAACTTTTCTTCAGCGGCGGCTGCACCGATACGAATGAGTTCAATTTCCTGGTCGTGAAAACGATGCGGGCTATGGGGGTGGTGCGCCTGGAAAACCAGGCGCGGGTTTGACACGGGCCCACGGTCTCAAGTTTGGGACCAACTTTCGGACGCGGGGCGATGACCAACGGCTGGATCGACATGAAGAATACCGACATGATGCTGATCATGGGCGGTAATCCTGCCGAAAACCATCCCTGTGGATTCAAGTGGCCAGTCGAGGCCAAGCGCAATCGCAACGCGAAAATGATCGTGGTGGACCCGCGCTTCACCCGCACTGCCTCGCAGGCGGATGTATTCTGCCAAATTCGCGCCGGCAGCGACATCGCGTTTCTGGGCGGGCTGATCAGCTACGCCATCGCGAACAACCGCGTCGCGCACGAGTATCTCGTCAACTACACCAACGCCGCATTCATTGTTCAAGACAGCTTCAAGCTGCCAGAAGACGGACTGTTCTCCGGCTTCGATCAGGCCACGAAAACTTACAACAAGAGCACTTGGAACTACGAGGAAGGCGGCAATGAGACCGGCAAATTCGTTCCAGTATCGGGAGCGAACCCGGCAACCCAGGATGTGCCTCACGGGAACCAGCCGCAGGGCGCGGTTCCTGCCGCACCGCACGGCAGCGCGACCGGGCACCCCGGCGAAGGACAGGGTTATCAGGCGGCGAGCCCGGCAGGCGCGAAGGCGATCGGCGGCGGACCGATCAAGCCTCCTTCCATGCCTTCGGATGTCGCTTACGATACCTCACTCCAGCATCCACGCTGTGTCTTTCAACTGTTGAAGGAGCAGTACTCGCGCTACACGCCGGAGATGGTGGCACGCATTACTGGCATTCCCGAGGCGCAACTTCTCAAAGCCTGGGACATGTATACGTCCGTTCGTAAAGACGGAGACATGAAGAAGGTCGCGACCGTCATCTATGCAGTTGGCTTCACGCAGCATAGCGCCGGCACGCAAGTGATTCGCACCGCGGCGATGTTGCAGTTGTTGATGGGCAACGTGGGACGCGCCGGCGGCGGGGTGAATGCGCTACGCGGTCACTCCAATATTCAGGGCGCAACCGACATGGCCGGCATCTTCGATATTCTGCCCGGTTATCTGAAGATGCCCACTCCGGCCGACAAGGACCTGAAGACTTTTCTCGATCGCACCACGCCCAAGCCGGCCAAGCCGAACGGTTGGGAATCGTTCAATTACTGGTCGAACACGCCCAAGTTCATGGTCTCGTTCCTCAAAGCCATGTACGGGCCCACTGCGACCAAGGAGAACGATTTCGGCTTCAACTGGCTTCCCAAGATCGACCGCAAGTATTCCTGGGTCGAGAACTGGAACGACATGTACAACGGTCAGGTCAAGGGCGTCTTCGCCTTTGGGATGAACGGCGTCATGATCGGCCCGGATTCGCAGAAAAACATCGATGCGCTAAAGAAGGCCGATTTCCTCGTGGTCTGCGAAATCTATCCCGACGAGACCAGCGCCTTTTGGCAGGCGCCGGGCACCACGCCCGACGACATGAAGAACATTAATACGACGGTCTACCGCCTGCCCGGGGCCGGTTTTGCCGAGAAGGACGGGACCTTCGTCAACTCTGCCCGCTGGCTGCAGTGGAAGCATGCCGCGCTGCCGCCTCCGGGTGAGTGCCGGCTGGATCAGGACATCCTGGCGCAAATCTTCCTCAAAATTCGCGAGCTGTACAAGAAGGAAGGCGGCAAGTTCGCCGATCCAATCGTGAATCTCTCGTGGACGTACACGATGCCGACGAACCCTTCGCTGACGGAAGTGGCGAAAGAAATCAACGGCAAGGCGCTGGCCGATATCGAGGATGAGAAAGCCAAGGTTTCGCTCAAGGCCGGACAACAACTGCCGGGCTTCGCCATGCTGCGCGATGACGGCACCACGATGTCGGGCAACTGGCTGTACTGCGGCTCGTGGACCGAGGCGGGCGCCATGATTCAGCGGCGCGGTACGGAAGATCCGTCGGGCCTGGGAATTTATCCCAACTGGGCATGGTCGTGGCCGGCGAATCGGCGGGTGCTGTACAACCGCGCTTCCTGCGATCTCAACGGCAATCCCTACGATCCCTCGCGGCGGCAGGTGTGGTGGAACGCGGCCACGGACAAGTGGGTCGGCAACGACGTGCCCGACTTCAAGCCCGATTCCAAGCCGGAAGAGCATATGGGGCCCTTCATCATGATCCCGGAAGGCGTGGGTCGCATTTTTGTTCCGCTTGGCGCCATGGCCGATGGTCCCTTCCCTGAGCACTACGAGGCCATCGAAAGCCCGGTCGCGAATCCATTGCATCCGCAGCAGTCGAACAACCCGGTGGTGAAGAAGTTCACCACCCCGATGGACAAATACGCCAAGCCGAACGACGGTTACAACATCATTTGCACCACCTATCGCCTGACCGAGCACTATCACTACTGGACAAAGAACAACCCGATGAATGTGCAGCTGGTGCCGGAACCGTTTGTTGAGATTCCCGCTGAACTGGCGGACGAGATGGGCATTCGCGGCGGCGAGAAAGTGAAGGTCAGCAGCATTCGCGCCGACTACATCGCCAAGGCCATGGTGACCAAGCGCATCAAGGCCATGATGGTCGATGGCAAGAAAACGTATCAGATCGGCATTCCGATCCACTGGGGCTTCAAAGGTATTGCCGAAGACGAGGGCCGCACGTCGAAGATGCCGGCCAACCGGCTGACGCCGACGGTGATCGACCCGAATGCGTACACGCCGGAGTTTAAGGCGTTTTTGGTGAAGCTGGAGAAGGTCTAAAGGAGGCAAGAGATGAGCGATCGCGGTACATTACGAATCCAGCGAATCTCGGGCCACCCCGGACCGATACCTGGAGAGGGAACGCAGCGGGAGGATGTCGTCTGCAAGCTGATCGACACCACCACCTGTATCGGCTGCAAGGCATGTGAAGTGGCTTGTGTTGAATGGAACGACATGCCGTTTCAGACAACCTCCTTCGACAATACCTACCAGACGATGCCCGACACCGACTGGAATTACTGGAACCTCATCAAGTTCAACGAGGACCAGCACTTCGACGGCAGCTTCGCTTGGCTGATGCGCAAGCACCAGTGCATGCACTGCGCCGATCCCGGCTGCCTGCACGCCTGTCCCGCCGACGGAGCCATCGTGCAGTACGAAAACGGCATCGTCGATTTCCAGCAGGAGAACTGCATAGGCTGCCAGTTCTGCGTCTCCGGTTGCCCCTTCAATATTCCGAAATTCAATCCCGAGACGAAAAAAGTCTACAAGTGTACGCTCTGCTCCGATAGAGTGGCAGGCGGCCTGGAGCCTGCGTGCATCAAAGCCTGCCCAACCGGCTGCTTGCATTTCGGCACCAAAGAAGACATGAAGTTCCTTGCCGAAACGCGTGCCGGGCAACTGCGGGAAGTTTCCGGCTTCAAGGACGCTGGCGTATACGATCCCAGCACCATCGGTGGTACCAGCGTGATTTACGTGCTGCACGACATCAACAACCCCGAGAAGTACGGCAATCTACCAAAGAACCCAACCATTTCGAAGGCGTTCACCATTTGGAAGGACTGGTTCAAACCGATAGGACTGTTCGGCGCGATGTTGGGCTTTGTGGGTGTGGTGATGCACTACGTGTTCGAAGGTCCACGGCGTGAGCAGCCAACCCCTCCTGTCGTTGGAATGGAACCGCCACCACCTCCCGCGGGAAAGGAGAACTAGATGGCGACATCGGCCGATCGGTTCGTACATCGTCCCAACGCGATTGATCGTCTGGGACGGACGGTTGTTTACGTGGGTGAATTGCTGCGTCATCCGGTGTACACGCGCTTTCTCCACTGGATGGTCGGGATCTTCTTCTTTCTCGCCCTGCTGTCGGGTTTCGGAATCTATCTGCCGTGGATCTTCCGCTGGTTTACGCCGTTGTTCGGCGGCGGAGCCATGACCCGCTTGCTGCATCCCTGGTTCGGCCTGGCTTTCGTCTTCTTCTTTGCGCTGCAGGCGATCAATTGGCTGCAGGTGATGCGCTGGACCCCGGCCGACTCCCGCTGGATGAAGCGCATCAAGGAGTACGTCACCGAGACGGATTCCCCGGAACCCGCTGATGTCGGTTTCTTCAATGCCGGCCAGAAAATGCAGTTCTGGGAGATTGTCTGTGGCTCTATCGCTTTCATCATTACCGGCATCATCATGTGGTTCCCGACGATTTTTGGGCGCATCCTGGTTTCTATCTCGTATGTCATCCACGACATATCTGCGCTCATCATGCTGTTCGGGATTTTCTTCCACATCTATCTCAGCACCTTCGGCGAGCCGGGAACCATTCAGGCCATGACCCGCGGCACGGTGAGCGAAGCCTGGGCTTGGACGCACCATCCTGCCTGGTACAAAGCGGTGACAGGCCGCGATCCGGTCGAGGCTATCGAAGAAGCTAGGCGGCGTCACACGGTCGAGCCTCCGCGCACTTTATAAGGCCGTGGAGCGGCATTACTACTCGACACCACTCAAGTTGAGCCACTCGATTCCATGGCTCTGGAGGTTGAGTTTATATAGTCTATTTTCGCTCACGAAAATTGCGATCTTACCGTCCGGAGCCGAACGGATCCCAGTCGCGTCGTCCCCAGGAAAGTCAGCGAGTTTGCCAACCCTGCCATTCTCGGTATTCACAACATAGAGAGTGCAACGGTCGCGGCTCGTCACAACAGCTAAAATGCTCGTCCCATCTGGCATGTAACAAGCGTCTCCCCAATATACTTCTGCTCTGGGCTCGTCTGGTATGGCGGCCTGAATAACGCGCTTCGCCGACTGAGGCTTGTCAATTTGATACACCTCAAAGAGACTTCTGTCCGTTCTCGAAGTGCTAATCAGCAGCTCCTTCCCGTCGGGCGAGAGGCACAATGACTTCGCGTCGAAAAAATGCTGCTCCGTAGTTTCAGCTACCTTACCGTTCCTTAGATCGATTGAGAATAAGTCCAAATCATGCCGTCTCTTTTTTGCGATCGGGGAGTAATGGCCAAAGTATCTTGCCCGTGCAAAATACACCGCATGTGTATCGTTCGCGAAGATGGGATACAGATCGTCGCTGCCGCCTGAGGAAATCTGGTGCGGATCTGACCCATCAGCGTGCATAACAAAAAGCGCAGATTTCGCATCTGCCGAAGAAATGTAAGAGTAGGCAATCAGCTTGCCGTCGGGGGAAAACGTGGGATCAGATTCACATCCGGTATGGGTCTTCGTCAGGCGCTTCGCATGTCCGCTAGCCAGATCAGCTTTGTAAATCGAGCATTCATTCCCATTACCGTGGGAGAAAATAATCGTCTTGCCGTCCGGTGAAAAACTGACCGGGCCAAACACTTGACGATCTGGGGAGCCTCGGCAGCTCGACGCCAATAGCGTGCAAGAAAGTAAAACCATAACGCTTACAGGTTTCATCCACGGTTCCTATTCTGCCTGCAAAAACGGCACCATCTTATACTCATCTGGCCTGGAAGCGACACTGTGAAAGCGCACAATGTGCAATAATGGCGCGGCTATGAACTTCAGAGCTTTTCTCCTCTACTACTTCGCCGCATTGTTATTTTCGGCTGTTTTTCTCTGCGCACAACCTCAGGCGTCTCCCCCGACCGGAAAGACCGACGACGCCCTCGATCTGGTCAAGCAGGGCCAGAAACTGAATAGCGATGGCAAGCAGGACGAGGCGCTGGCGCTCTACGATCGTGCCCTGCAACTGTCGCCCAATCTCGTCCAGGCGGACTTGGCGGCGGGAATCGCTCTCGACTTGCAAGGCAAGTACGAGCAAGCACGTAAGCATCTGACCAAGGCGATCGATGAGGCGCCACCTGCTTCGAAAGTTTTGGCACTGCGGACGATGGCTATCTCTTATGCCTTCGAACGCAACACCGATGAGGCGCGAAAATACGAGCAGCAGGCGTTCGATGTGCAAGAGTCTGCGAAGCAATACGCGGATGCGGCAGGCACAGCCGATGAACTGGCGCGTATCTATCTCGAAGCGGGCGACACGGACAACGCCTTTCAGTGGTACCAGAGCGGGCATCTCATCGCGCTGCGCCAGCCCAACCTCAGCCCAGCCGACAAAGATCTGTGGGAGTTTCGCTGGGAGAGTGCGTTGGCGCGCATCCGTGTCCGGCAGACTGGCAGAGGCGCAGAAGCAGCGAACCATCTCGCCGCGGCCAAGGCAATATTGGACAAGGGCACCAATCCGGATCAGGTGCGTTTCTATCCTTACCTCAGCGGCTACGTCGCGTTTTACCAGCATGACTACAAAGCCGCGATTGCCGAATTGCAGAAAGGCGATCAGAAGGATCCCTTTGTCCTCAGCTTGCTGGCTCAGGCGTACGAGAAGTCGGGCGACAAAGCGCAGGCGCTGGATTATTACCGCAAAGTCTTGACCATCAATTCGCACAGTCCGACCAACGCGTTTGCGCGTCCGCTGGCAAAAGAAAAGATTGCCGCGCTTTCCAAATAGATTGTGATGAGCTTGAGAATTGGAGCGGGGTACGGGGATCGAACCCGTGACATCGAGCTTGGGAAGCTCGCGTTCTACCGCTGAACTAACCCCGCTCAGTCCGGTAGGTGTGCAAAGTGTACCATCCTGTAAATTGGCTCGCAAACCGCCGCCGCCATTGAATATCCCGTGACACATCGGAGAGAATGTTTCCAGCCCTGCGTCTGGAAGGAGCCTTACGAATGAAGCGTCTGCTGTCGGTCGTATTACTAAGTACTTCGCTCGCTGCCCAAAATCCGCCTGCAAGCAAGCCCAACTTCGATGGCAATAGCTGGTGGGCCTACGTGAAGGTCCTGGCTTCTGATCAGATGGAAGGCCGTGAGACCGGAAGCGAAGGGTTGCGCAAGGCGTCAGCATATATCGTCGATCAACTCAAGGCGGATGGGCTGGAGCCGGCCGGCACGAACGGCTTTTACCAGCCGGTGCGATTGGTGAGCCGCCAAATTGACGAATCCGGCTCCAGTCTCGCGCTGGTCCGCGATGGCAAAGATGAGCCGCTGGTGCTTGGCCAGGATGCCATGTTCAGCACCCGCGTGGACCTGGCCCCTGAGGTGAACGCGCCACTGGTGTTTGTCGGATATGGTCTGCGCGTTCCCGAGAAGAACTACGACGATTTTGCCGGCCTCGATGTGAAGGGCAAGGTGGTGGTGGTGATTTCGGGTTCTCCGGCAGATATGTCCTCGGCATTGGCGTCGCACTATCAGTCCATGTCGGAGCGGGCCAAGTCCCTGCGTGAGGCGGGCGCCGTTGGCATCGTTTCGATCCCCAATCCAGCATCGATGGACATTCCGTGGAGCCGCATGACGCTGGCTCGCACCCGTCCCAGCATGATGCTGGCCGATCCCGCTCTCGACGACGCTGCCGGTATCGAGCTGTTCGTCACCTTTAACCCCGCGGATGCCGAGAAGCTGTTCGCTGGCTCCGGCCACACGTTCCAGGAGATTGCCGATCTCGCCAAAGGTCGCAAGCCGCTGCCGCATTTCGCTCTGCCGTGTGGCATCAAGGCGAAAGCCAAGCTGATCAAGACGCAGGTGGAGTCCGACAACATCATCGCCAAACTGCCGGGCAGCGATCCTAAGCTGAAGGATGAGTACGTCGTGCTTTCCGCGCACATCGACCACCTGGGCATTGGCGAGCCCATCAACGGCGATCGCATTTACAACGGCGCCATGGACAACGGCTCGGGATCGGCGCTGCTGCTCGACATTGCAAACTCGCTGCATCGCTCGCATCCCAGCCTGAAGCGCTCCGTGCTCTTTGTGTGGGTCACAGCAGAAGAAAAGGGCCTGCTCGGCTCCAGGTATTTTGCCACCCACCCGACTGTGCCCGCCAATTCCATGATCGCCGACATCAACACCGATATGTTCCTGCCGATTTTTCCGATGAAGGTCGTGACGGTCTATGGGCTCGATGAGTCCGGTCTTGGCGATGCAGTGCGCGAGGTTGCAGAGGCGCAAGGAACAAAAGTGCAGCCCGATCCCGAACCGCTGCGCAATTCCTTCATCCGCAGCGATCAATACAGTTTCATTCGGCAGGGAATTCCTGCCGTGGCGATGAAGGTGGGCTTCGTGCCGGGATCGCCGGAGGCGGTCATCGCGAAGAAGTGGCTGACCGACAGGTATCACGCGCCCTCCGACGATCTGGACCAGCCCGTGGACCTTGCGGCAGCGGGCAAGTTCGAAGACATCGTGCAGGCACTGGCCGTCAAGGTGGCCAACGATCCGCAACGCCCGGAGTGGAAGAGCGACAGCTTCTTCCGTCGGTTCTCGACAGGGAATACGACGGGGCGTTGAAACCATCTCAACCGATCCGACGAACGGCGCCATCAATAGCACCCTTGAAACTCGAAACTTGAAACTTCTCTAAGCTACTTCGTCGCAATCATCAGGTTGACGGGACCTGGCATGCGCACCCTCTTGCTGCTGGCAAATCCCGCGGCCGTCATCCACTCTGCGTATTCTGGTTCGCTATAGCTGGCTCCCGCGCGCGTGCCCACCAGCATGTTCAGGGCAAACAATGCAGCGAAGCGCGGAGATGTTTTGTCCGCCTCAAGAACAAAGTCGGAAATAACCAGTCGCCCTTGCGGCGCCAGTGCTGCGTAAGCCCGCGCCAGAAGCCGGCGATTCTCCTCTGGCGAGAACATGTGACAGATGGCCGAAAGCAGAATCAAATCGTAACTGGCCGGTGCCAGGGGAAGGCTCAACATGTCGCCCGCCCGAGTGCTGATGCGGTCGCTCATTCCGGCCTGGCGAATATGCTCCTCGGTAATCGGCACCACTTCGGGCAGATCGACGATCTCCGATTGCAGCGCTGACGAGGCTTTGACGAACGCAATCGAATAGGCGCCCGAGCCTCCGCCGAGATCGAGCATTCGCCTCTCGCCGTTCAACGTGACAGCCTGCGCCACGGCGCGCGCCCGGCCGCGAGCGGTGTGGTCCATCGCGGCGATGAACGGCTTGACCCATCCGTTGTCGCGACCCGATTCCACGGCGGTGCCGGTGCGTACCGATTCGGTGAGATTGGACCAGCGCCGCCACATGTTTGCCATGTGCAATTGCGCAGTGCGAGCACTGTCGGGAGAGCTCTCCACCAGGAAGCGTGCCGCCACCGGCGTGTTGGTGTAAATTCCGTCATGCTTTTCCAGCAGCTTCAGGCTCACCAGTACGTTCAGCAGCATTTCGGTAGCGCGAACCGATGCCTGAATGTTGGTGGCAATCTGTTGTGCCGTGCCTCCCTTGCCGACGGCGGTGAATACGTCGAGCTCCAGCGCGGTCAGGATGGCGCGGCTCGGCATAAATCCACGGATCATGTCGGTGAGGTCATCGGGTAGCACGCCGGCGGCGTCCTTGCCCTTCAACATGGCGAGATATTTGTTGCGATGGTCGAGGATCTCGCCCTTCATTTCGGCGTCAGGGATTCGTTCCAGGCGCGTGACTTTTTCTCCCGCCTTCAGGTGCGACGAGACGATCTCCGGCACATCGTCTGGTGACAGCTTTACGTACCAGGTGCCCTCGGGATAAACGATCATCACCGGTCCGCTGTCGCAAATTCCCAGACAGCCGCAACTGGAAACCTGGACATCGTCGCTCAGTCCCTGGCTGCCAAGCTCGCGATGCAAGGCGTTGAGCACGCGAAATGAGCCTGCGGCCGAGCAGCAGGGAACTCCTTCAGCTTTTTCCTGTGTGCAAACGAAAACGTGATGACGAAACGGTTCCACGGGACCTCCAGGTCAGTTGCCAGTAGTCAGTAGCCAGTCATTGCATGACTACCCTCCATCTTCGGGCTCCTGGGAGGAACAGGAAAGGTCGCGGCTCACAATCAGGAGTGACGGCGGCCCGGCGCAGGTTCGTGGGGTAGCGCAACGCATTCTAGGGTTCATCCGCAGTTACCGCCTTCATCAACAATTCATGTTGACATGTACCGAATGTGAACTATGATGTTTCAAACATTTCCCGTAGGATTTGTTTAGGGACCATTCGCCATGCAGCAGACGTTCACATCCAAAGAAGTGGTGGCCTTGACGGGCATCAGCCCGCGCCAGCTGCAATGGTGGGACGAGCGCCGCATCGTGGTTCCGGCGCGCGAGGGCCACAAACGCATCTATCGGCTCGACGATCTGGCCGAAGTGGCCGTCATTTGCGATCTGCGCCAACGCGGTTTCTCCTTGCAAAAGATTCGCCGGGTCATCCGCTTCCTTCAGAAGGAGCTCGGCAAGCGGCTGGTGGAGACGGTCTCGGCCGCCTCCGAATACCACCTGCTGACCGATGGCCGGCATATTTACCTGGAAGATTCGGCCCGGGCGGTGGTTGACCTGCTAAAGAACGCCCGCCAGCCGATGTTGTCGGTGTGCCTGAGCGACACCATCCAGCGGGTCCGCGCCGAGGTGCGCGGGGCCAGAAAGCACAGCGGTTCCATTCGTCATCTAACCGTACGACGTCATAGGGCTTCTTGAACCGTCCTGAGGAGGGCACATGATCGGAGAACTGAGCTTGTTGAGCGAGTGGATCCCCGAACAGATGGAGCCTGGAACCATCTTTGTGCTGGAAAACGCCGGCGACGTGGGCGAGAAAGATGATCCTTATTGGGCCGTGCTGGCGTGTCCCAACTGCGGGCAGCTCGGACTGGTCACCCGCAAGCAGATTGCCGGCCTGCTGACCGTCATTTGCGGTTCGGAAAAATGTTCGGCCCAGTTCTTCATCCGGGATGAAGAGATCATCCAGCGCAAGCCCAGCTAGGGTTGGACACGAGCGCCGCAGGCCACCAATGCGCTAGTCCCGCCACGCGGGACGAAAGAGCTTAGCCCAGCCTTTCAAGGCTGGGTAGGCATTTTCATTGAATGTGAGTCCCGCAGGGACGGCAGAGACAAACATCGCAATTTGCTGACGATCACTGCAACGGCAGATTGCGCACGACTATCTTGGGCTCATGGCGCACACCCACACCTGCAACCTGGTGCATTGCGTTTTCAGTACCAAGGACCGCGCCAACCTCATTCCTGATCCTGAGCGACTCTGGCAATACGTCGGAGGAATCGCACGCCAGAAACACATTCTCTTGCTGGCCGCCGGTGGCACTGCCAATCACCTCCATCTGCTCATCTCGTTGCCGCCGACCATCACGCTGGCCAAGGCGGTACAGGAACTCAAGGGAAATACCTCGCGATGGCTGAACGAAATGTCTCGCTTTGCATGGCAGGAGGGATACAGCGCGTTCAGCGTGAGCCAGTCGCAACGCAAGACAGTGGTGGACTACATCGACCGCCAGACAGAGCATCACGCGAAATGGAGCTTCGAGCAGGAAGTCCTGACGCTGCTGAAGAAATCAGGGATTGCCTACGACCCGCAGTTCGTGTTTGGGTAGGTTTCTCTGGCGTCCCTACGGGACTCGGGTTTACTAGGCCCGCTTTCCCAGCCTTGAAAGGCTGGGCTAAGCTCTTTCGTCCCGCTGGGCGGGACTGGGGTTGCGGTTTCTACCGAGATGCGACGACTAGTTCAAGGATGAGTCAAGCTTGAGAATTTCGAGATGTTCAGGGTTCGCCATTGCCGCGTGACTTCGCTTGCTTCCCGAGCTCTTGGTCTATTTGACTCTGACTCGTTTAATCTCGCCATTGAGGTCAATTATGACAACGACAGTATCGCCACACGGGCATTCAATAATCTGATTCCAACCTTTGAATGAATCCGTATCGCTATTCTGAATGTCTACGGTTTTACATCCGCTCTTGCCCACCATTGATTCCGCGTCCTTTCGAGTCTGCTCAAAATCGACCTGGACCATGGCGTTAGTAGTGCGGGATAAGGTCGCCGCCAGAAGGGTCCTTTTCCTCGTACTTGGATCCAACGCCAACCGGAGTTTCCCTATTGCGTTTCCGGCGGCCAGAACTAAGTCGTTCCGGTCACCGCTATATCTAATGACTGCGAATGTGCGAACGTCGAAGGGAAGAGCGCGATCATCGCCGGTCAAAAGAACTGTCGGTTTAGAAGCTTGCAGTAGTCGTCCCAACTCGTAAAAAACGTTTGGATTTTCCCCTGATAAAACTGCGAACGCGAAATCGCACTCATCGATCTCTTGGTGGATGGCCTGGATGATATTCCGCCCAGGTAGAGTGACTTCATCGACAGCCCTTAACTCGACATTGTGTTCACGACAGGCTTGCGCAACAGCATCTCGAACCCAAAGGAACTCGGGAGCATAAGGACTCGCGTAAAAAGCTCGAAGTACACTTGCCATTCTTCTCTCCTCCGCAAGCTTCTCGCGGGCTGGTTAATATCGCTAAAGCTCTCAGGAACGTCGACCAGAACGGGTGGATACAGCCTCCGGTTCCTCAACCATTTTTCTAAAGGGATGAGGGATGGACTTGCCTGGTTCCTTTGCTGCATTGCGAACATAGTCCGTCACGCTACTCCGGAGGCGGACTGCCCACTCCGGTTCGCGGATGTCATAGATAATCACCCGAAGATGGCGAAGGTCGAACGGGACATCGTCTACCTGCGAAGCGGTAAAAATGACAGGCTTCTTTGCTGCGTGCGCGAGCCCGAGTTCGTAGAATACGTTCGGATTCTTTCCGGAGAGATCAGCCAGCAGAAGTTTTGCCTTTTCGATCTGCTCCCAAATCTGCTCGACGACGCTCCCGGTAGTAAACAGCTCGTCCGCCCTAATTGGCTCAAACCCAGCTTCTTTCACCGCTGGGACATATATTTCCTGGTAATACCGGTCAAACCAAGGTCCAAATGGCATCATCACAAAACAGGTGTCGAGGAATTCTCGAACCCGCGGCTCTTTCGAAAGGACTGGGGACGGAATCTTCTCCGCGGGCGTCGTTGGCGTTGGCGTGTCCATCACCGCATTGGTGGGTTTTTCTCCGGGAGGGGGAGCGGCGGCAAATGCACGCAAATATCCTAGGTTCTCAACAAAGACCTTAGCGAAGTGGTCCGCCCGATCACGTGGGATATTGAACTCTCTACCCAAGGTATTTAGAAAAAATTCGTCCTCCGGAATGCGTTTCCCACCGTAAAACTTCTCCACAGCTTCGAAGTCCTTAACACTCCGAAAGGCAGCCAGCAATGCATCCGATCGCTGTGCGGGTGAGCTGGGGGCAACAATGTCTTGTCCCAGTTTTGTAAGGTGTACGAGCGCCGTCGGCCCCGTCCCGGTGACTATTCCATACTGATTTGCAGACCGAAGGAGATCGAGGAAACGCCAATCGGTAGCTTGGCGGTAGCCAACCACCACGGCTACGTCCTTCGCGGGCATGGGATTGCCTGCGTTCTTCTCCTCGATAGCCTTCGCAATGCGAATCGCTTCTTCGAGGGTGTTCTTAGGAAATGTCCAAGGCTTTCCTTTTGCGGCGGTAGGGTTCGACGATAGGGCGCGCTTTTTTTTGGTCTTCGTGATTGGAGCCTTCTCCGGTTCTTCGCTCATGTGTTCCACCCCTTAAGGGTTTCATTAGTATATGTGTAGGCTTAGTGCCTCATCCTAGCACTTCCCTATAACGTCGGGTGTTTCTTCCTAATAGGCTCTTGAACACGACCGATGCCCGCTATTCCCATTCGGAAAATAGGTCCGCCAATTGCTACTTTCGTAACTTGACCGCGTTGTCGCCCCAGCCCATACTCTGCTCGTAGGGCAGGATCCGCCTCGCTCGGCGCTCCTGCCCTTTTGTGTCTTTTGGTGGTTTGGTACGTCACCATGAAGACCCTCAAACTGCCAAATCGCGTTTCCCCAAGGCCCTTCCACCCGTCCTGGGCAGTTTGGGCAACCGGTAAGTCTTTACGGCTCAAGATTTTGCCTCTAAACGCCTTGGTTACAATATTTTGCCGGGATTTTCTTAAGGCAGCCCCTTGTTTTCAAGATTTTGCGGAGAACCGGGGGAGGGGGGTGAAACAGTTTGCACTTCATGTTTCGAGTAAAGCTGTATGGGAGACACGCTCAATGCGTAATTGTGAACACATAAAAGTAAATGGTCAGTTTTGCGGATCGCCGGCGCTGCGCGGGCGCAATTACTGTTACTTCCATCTCGCTAACGTGGGAAGGCGTCTGCGGATCATAAAGAATCTAGAGAACCTGGAATTTTACCCGCTGGAACTGCCTCTGTTGGAAGATGCCAATTCCATCCAACAGGCAATCATGCAAGTTATGGATGCCCTGATCCATGGGCGGATCGATACCAAGATGGGAGGCCAATTGTTGTACGGGCTTCAGTTGGCGAGCGCGAATCTTTGGCTGGGCGCCAATTTTCACCAGGACAAGGGCGCCACGATTTGCGGAAGTTACGACAGCTTCGAGCAGGACTACGACCTGATCGACACGGGATGCGAACTAAAAGTTGCGGAAAAGGATAAAGCAGAAGAGACGGCCGAGGAAAAGAAAATCCGAAGAGATGGGTTAAGTCAGAGCCCGTCGTTGCACAAGCAGCCGCCACCTGCAACGACCTTTCTTCAGCAGGCGAAAACGTACTTAGGCGGCGGATGACAATGCAAAAGTATCACCGAGCGTTACCGCACCGACGCTTTTCCGGCCGACACCGGCACCTGCTCCACGATTTCAATCCCGAAGCCTTCCAGGCCGGCGACTTTGCGGGGATGGTTGGTGAGCAGGCGAATGCGGCGCAGGTTCAGGTCCGACAGGATTTGCGCGCCGATGCCGATCTCGCGCTGGGTGCGCCGCTGGCTTTCGGGCAGGGTTGCCAGTTGCTGCTCGTGATGGAACTGGATGGTCATGCGGTCGCCGAGCTGCTGCACCGAATAGCCCTTCGAGGTGGAGTGCAGGTAGATGAGCGCGCCGCGGCCTTCTTCGGCGATGCGGCGCATGGCGGCATCGATGACGTCGCGGCATCCGCACCAGTTGGCGCCGAAGACGTCGCCCACCAGGCAGTGCGAATGCATGCGCACCAGCACCGGCTGCGCGCCCGCGTTCTCCACGTCGCCCTTGACCATGGCGATGTGCGAGTCGCCGGTGATTTCCGACTCGTAGGCGATCATGCGGAAGTCGCCGTAAGCGGTGGGCACGATCGACTCGGCCAACCGCCGCACGTAGCGCTCGTGCGCCATGCGATAGCGGATCAGCTCGGCGACGGTGAGCATCTTCATGTCGTGCTGGCGGCAGAATTCGGTGAGCTCGGGAACGCGCGCCATGGTGCCGTCGTCGCTCATGATCTCGCAGATGACGCCGGCCGGAACCAGCCCCGCGAGGCGAGCGAGATCGACCGAGGCTTCGGTCTGCCCGGCGCGCACCAGCACTCCGCCTTTGCGGGCGCGAAGCGGGAAGACGTGTCCAGGCCGCGCGAGATCGTTGGGACGGGTTGCGGGATCGATGGCCACGCGAATGGTCTGCGAGCGGTCGTAGGCCGAAATGCCGGTGGTGACGCCGTCTTTGGCGTCGATGGACTCGGTGAACGCGGTGCCGAAGTTGGAGGTGTTCTCGGCCGACATCTGGCCGAGGCGAAGGTAGTCGAGGCGCTCCTCGGTCATGGCCAGGCAGACCAGGCCGCGGCCATATTTGGCCATGAAGTTGATGGCGTCAGGAGTAATCTTCTCGGCGGCCATGGTCAGGTCGCCTTCGTTCTCGCGGTCTTCGTCGTCGATGACGACAATCATGCGGCCGGCGCGGATGTGCTCCAGCGCGGTCTCGACGTCGCAGAATGGGGAATTGGCGGGCATGATGGCTGGTGAAGATTTTAGCAGGGAAGGCGATCGCTATTCGCTTTTCGCCATTCGCGGTTCGCCAGAGCGGCGGGAAATGGAAAAGGGCCGCACGCGGCGGCCCTGGAGGAAATCGAAGGATTTACAGAGTGGACTCGATTTCGAATCCCCAGGCCTCAAGCAGAGGCTCGGGAATATATTTGGAATTCTTGTTCTTGCGCGCCCATTCCCGCAGACGGGTGGAGCGGATGTACTGGTCGGGTTGGAGCTTGAACTCCTTCACGACCTGCTCGAACTCGGTGATGGTGGGAACAACCGGCCCGATCGGCTCCGGCTTGCCCCAGTTAGGATTGCCACGACGTTTTGCCATAGTTGCGCTCTTTTTCGCTTTCAGGGTTAAGGATGATGTAATCGGCCCAAAATGATGTCTAAATGCCCCGTTATCTAATTGGATTCGCGCCACTTCTACAACGATTCAAGGTGCGAATTGGTCCCAGGGTGACGAAGACGAAGGCAGGTCCCAACAGAAGGCCTTAGAGACTAAGTACTATACCTCGGTTTTCCGGTTAAATCAAAGGAAAACGCAACCCTACGGGGTCACGCGGAAACCCGCATAACCAGTCGTGATTGTCGGTTAATCCTTGTTGAATCAGACGGATGAGGGGTGGAAACGTAGGCAAATATTAAAAACTGTAGCCTCTCAGAAAGTTACGGGCACTGGGAACTGGACGTTGCATGCAGCTGCTACCGGCGACCAGCGTCTGGCTTTGCCGACTTCACTGAACGGTCAGCGTTATCGAGTTACTGGTGACGGTGCCGATGGAGCCAGCGGACTTCGCAGTGATGACTGTGGTTCCTGTCGCCACGCTCGTGGCCACCCCACTGCCGCTGCTGAGACCGGTGCTGATCGTAGCCACGGCCGTGTTCGACGAACTCCAGGTTACGGCGTTTGTAATATCCTGGTTGGCCGATCCATTGGCGTAGGCGTAGAACTGCAGGGTTGACGGTATCCCGGTCATCGTAGCGGTCGATTGGGGGAGAGTACTCCCTTGCGTTGTAGTAATTGATATGGTCGTCAAGTTTTGGACCGTGACGGTGACGCTGCCTGTCCCGCTGACGCCTTGCGAGGTGGCAGTTATGGTTGCTGTGCCCGTGGCCACTCCCGTGACCAGTCCGCCGTTCGAGATCGTGACTATCGTGTCATCCGAACTTGACCAACCGACGTTGGATCCCGAAAGTGGTTGCCTGCTTCCGTCGGAGTAGGTGCCGGTGGCGGTTAGCTGCTGCGTACCGTTGACGGCGATCGTAGTCGAAGCTGGGGTGATAAAAATTGAACTTATTGAAGGATTGATAAAGAAACCCGTGCAGCCTGCCCACGCCAGGCATAGCAGAATGGCGATGCCTGTCGCCAGTACCAGGCGCCGCCTAAGACTCAACAGACGAAGAACGCTCCCGGCTGACGCCAGGCTCGATTGAATTTTGCCCGGCAAAGGTGACCTTGCCTCGGGATCACAAGACAAATGGAGTTTCTGGTTGCCTCTGCGCCGGACTGTATCATTCATCTCCACTTGTCTCCACTCTCCAGGTTAACCCTAGTTTGACCACTCAGTTGTCGAGGTCGTATCCAATCTGAGCACATTTTCAAATTTGCTCAGTACTCCTAACCCCGTATCTTACTACGCCGCGAAACCGCCTGCGAGCGCCGCCGTCAGTGTCCGGTGGGCAACTGCACCGCAAACGATTTGTTATCCGGCAGACGAAGAATGTGAGGCGTGATAACGATCAACAGGTCGTCCTCCATGTCGTTTTTCGTGTGGTCCGAAGCGGCGTAGCTCAAGCCCGGGACCCGACTCAAAAACGGAAGTCCGCCTATGCTGCGGCTGTCGGCTAAGGAAATTAGCCCAGCCATCACGCTGGACTCGCCATTCTTCAGGGTAATGGTGCCGCTGTATTCGCGATTGTTGATGATGGGTATTCCGTTCACCGTCTGCGCGCCCAGGGAGCGGATGTTCAACTCCAATTTCAAAGTGACGTCCCGGTCCGCGTGAATGATAGGGGTGGCCTTCAGGTTCAGTCCCAGGTCTTCAAAAGTAAACGATGGGAAAGGCGCAATGTAGCTTTGATTGCCGATAACTTGCGAGATGGCCGGACTATTAAAAATGGGAGCGAAAGTCGCGTTCACGATGGGGTAGCGTTCACCCACCTTGAACACCGCAGCCGTGTTTTGCGAGGCCCGCAGGGTAACGTGCTCCAAAGACCGGATGTCCGACTGATTGAGCTTAAAGTTGATGGTGGTGCCAGTGCCTCCAGTAAGCCCAAACAGCGTTGCACCACCGCCGAAGGTGGCGAACGGTGTCGATAAAATCGAGCTGACTTGACTGGACAGTTGTGACAGCAATGCCTGGATGGCCTGCGAATTGCCTTGGTTGATTCCGCCGGAGGCGATCAACTGGTTGATCAGGTTCTGGGAGTTCTGCCCCAGGCCCGCAATCAGCGCCGGACTGATATTGAATAGAGTGAACTGTCCCGGTGGGGTGGTGCCAAGCTGCCTCATGAAGCTGGAGCTGATTTCGTAGACCCGCATGTCCAGCAGGACTTCGGGACGACCGCCGGCCAGGCTTTCCAGCAAGTGGCTCGCTGCCTCCAGCACCGCATCCTCCGCTCGAATCGAGATGGTCGATTGCGCCTTGTCGGGCGCGATGTAACGCAAATTGAGAAGCACCCGGAGTGAGTTGGTCATCTCGGTCAACTCCTGGTCCGTGGCCAGGTCGGGCAGGTAGAAGGTGCGCAACGACATGCGCTGATAGGTGCGCCGGTACTCGACCGTATCGGCGGCAAAGAGAATTTGCTTGGCCGAGAGCGGTACCCAGAAAGTCTTGGTGACGCGTGTGGCCGCCTCCATCGCCGTGGCGAAGTTCACGTCTTCAATGTCAAATCGGGCCGGCTTCGGCTGCACCGAATCATCGAACTGCGCGGTGATCCCGTAGGCCTGCGCCACTTGGGTAAGCAGGCTCTTGCCGTCGCCCTTGAAATGGAAATCATGATGCTGCGCCGTGGGCTGAAGTTCAAGGGGAGTGGACTGTTCCACCACGCGCATGGTCTTGCTCAACGGTTCCTCGTCCTCCGGGATGGAGTCGCGTAACCGCTGAAGAGCGTATTCGTTGGTGGGGTCGAATTCCAAAGCGCGCCGGAAGTCGGCCATGGCAACGATTTCGTTGTGGTCGAGCATGGCCTGGTTGCCCTGCTTCAGAGATTGCATCACCAGTTGCTGCCGTGTGAACTCACGGGCAGTGAGGAACTCGAAATTGTGGGGCGCCAGCTCGGCGGCCAGTTCAAACTTCTCAAAGGCTGCATCCGTCTGGCCAGCCGCGTTCAGCTTCAGACCAGCTTTGAACTGGCGCTTGGCTTTGGCAACATCTTTGGGATCGTCAACCGGCTGCTGCGCTGGGCCAGACTGTGCTGGAGCGGTCTGTGCTGGAACCGTCTGTGCTGCACTCGGCCGCGAAGCTGGCGTTTGCGCGGGCGGATTAGCGTCGGAAGATGGCTGGCCCGTTTGCGCGGTGGACGGTGCCATTGTTGCGCCATTCGACGGAGCAGCAGCGGTGACGGGCGCAGCGGTCTGCTGCCCAGCCAGCGTGCTCGTCATCGCGAGCGCGAGAAAGATCCCGGCCAAAAAGCGCATCAGTGTTGAAATTGTATGCCAGCCGGACGAGGCTTGTCGCGTCGGAGAACCGCCTGTCGGAAATCTTTCACCACGCTTCGGCTTCGCTCAGCGCAGGCTCGAACACGGAGGACACAGAGTTTGTTTTGTTTCGAGTTTTGTTCGTGAACTCCATACCCCTTCCATGGTCGATTTGCATTCAGACTCGATGCACGATTACAGCGAGTCCCCTGTGCTAAACTTCACTCACGTCGAGGGTGAGGATGCATAGAGTTCTACGCAAGCTGATGTTCGTGGATTTGCTCAAGGGACTCAGGGTCACCTTCCGCAATCAGGACCCGAAAGAACTCATCACCGAACAGTATCCACTGCAACGGCCGCAAGTTGCTGAGCGTTTTCGCGGCGCACCTCGCCTCAATAACAATCCCGACACCAACGAGACCCTGTGCATCTCCTGCGACCTGTGCGCGCTGGTGTGCCCTGAGCACCTCATCGTAGTGAACAGCGAGCGCAATCCCCACACCCGCCGCAAAGAACTAACGGACTTCACCTACGACCTCAGCCGCTGCATGTTTTGCGGACTTTGCGAGGATGCCTGCCCTACCGACGCGCTGGAGTTGACCCAGGACTTTGAGATGGCGAACTACAGCAGGGAAGGGCTTATCTGGGACCGCGAGACGCTGGAGAAGGGCCCCGTGCCCAACGTGTACCGGCGGTAGAGTCAGCACTCAGCTGTCAGCACTCAGCATTCAGCACTCAGCTAGACTTCAGTCCGAGTCGAAGGATCTGCGGTTACTAAGGTGTCATGCTGAGCGAGCGAACGCGAGTCGAAGCACCCCTATAGCTACCCAAATGTCGGCGCAGCAATAGGGGTCCTTCGACTCGTCGCTTTCGCTCCTCGCTCAGGATTGACACCCTGTTGGCTGAGTGCTGACTGCTGAATGCTGACTGCTTCTACTGCAAATGCCGCATGCGGAACGGAATCTGCACCACGGCTTCCACCGCAACCGGCTCGCCGTTCTTCGTACCCGGACGGAAGCGCCAGCCTGACAGTGCGTGTATTGCGTTCGCATCAAGCCGCTCGTCGAGGCTGTTGAGTACGCGAATCGCGTCGACAGTTCCGTCGGCGCGAATCACGGCATACAGCGTGACCGTGCCTTCCACGTGATCGGCCAGCACCTCGGGCGGATAGGCGGGATCGACCTTGGTAGTGGCCACCGGCGCGGTGAGCAATCCATTGCCGGTGGTTTCTTTCAGCTCGGCAAAGCGAATGATCCAACTTCCCGTTGCCGAGGTCAGGTTGGGCATGTTCATGGTCAGCGAATAGTACGGCTTTGCCCGAAAAACCTTCTTCTCGATGCTGACATCGGGGTCGTCTGCCAATGTGGAAGGCGCCGCCGGAGGCTGCCGGTCATGGTAGCTGGGCAGCGACGGCTTCATGGCTGCGGCGATCATGCGCTTGCGAGCTTCCAGGTCGGGATTCGACGCAGGCGGCTTGATCGGCATTCCGGCGACGGCAGAAGTAACGGCGCCCGGCGGAGGAGCGCCGACGGTGATGCCGGGAGGCAGGCCGTTTCCTGCTCCGCGGCCGGTGCCGCCGCTGGCATCGTTGCCGGTGCCGACGATGTTGGGCGTGCCCGGTGCATTAGCTTTGCCGCCGGGCGACGCGTGAAATTCTCCGTTGCGATTGCCGCTGGGCACCGAGATAGGCCCGATCACCTCAGACGGATTCAGTCCCAAAGCAATTAACTGTCCCTGTCCCTGCGACGCCGGAAGGTTATGCACGTTGGCCGCTGGTGGAACGTTGGCCGCGCCGCTGTCACCGACGCCGCTGGCCCGCTGCGCCGCTACCGGAAGTTTAGGGGCCTCTACCTGTGGTTGCAGTTGCGCCATGTTGAGCTGTCCCTTTTGCAGCTTCAACTGGTCAGCAGATAGCGGAGGCTCGACCACAGATGGCTGCGGTAGCGTGGGAAGCTTCGACTTCAGTTGCGAAACGTCAGCAGTCGGCGCCACTACCTGCGCCTCAAACTGTGGGACCTTTAACTGCGAAACCGAGCGCGTCGACGCTGCTATCGGTTGCGTGGCAGGCACCGGTGTCCAGGCGACGATGTTGGGTAGCGGCACGTCGTGATCCAGTTTGACTTTAGGCGGCGTGACGATGGTCTGGTGATTGTTGTCGGCTTGCGGCGGTACGGAGAGGATCTCCTGGCGGGCGAGTTTGGGCGCACCCTGGCGCGGCTTCACCGGAGCCTCGCTGGCCGTGTTGATTGGCGGCAGATAGTCGCTTACGGGGTAGTACTCGACCTTCGTATTCTTAAACGGCGATTGCAGTTTGGGCGGCCGGTTGAAGAATGCCGCCGTGCAGACCACATAAACCACGATGATGAATGCCATGTGGCCGGCGTAGGACTCAGCGAACCGGTAGGCATCGATGCCGGTGCGAATGAAGTATTCCGGCCGCAAAGGAACAGGCTGTGCCGTGATCTCGACTGGGGGCGGCTGGCGGCGCAGCAGCAGGTCGCCGAGGTTGCGGAAAAACACGCGATGGCGCGGCTCCAGTTCGAACAGCAACGCTGGGGGCGCGACGTTCCCGTTGGTCGGCGACGTGGCGCTCTCGGGCGTGGCGCTATCATGCCCGGAAGGATCGCGCTGGGGCCTGGTTGCGGAACTGTGCGACATCATCCTCGACCGCGGAGCAAGTACTCGGATTATAGCGGAAAACTGCGCTTGCGGCGGGGCTCTCAGCGATGCGATGTTGCTCTTTCGCCAACCCGCGCCGCCGTGCAATGATGGTTGACCATGAGAGTGACCATGATGGCCAGATGCCTTGGGTTGGCGCTGTTAACGGCGTTGCTGGTGACGTGGATGCTGGCTTCGGCACGGCCGTCTGTAACGGCTGCATCGCCGCCCCAGCAGAACGCAAAGCCCGCCGCGCCAGCCGACGATCCCTCCGGCATGTATTCCTTCGTGCGCGAAGGCGAGGTCGTGCAGTTCGCGGTAGAAAATGGCAAGGTATCGGGGTTCATCTCGCGGTTCGGGAACACCGACAGCGACAAGGGCCAGTTCCTCGACCAGTTCTTCGACAAGGCCACGCTTGCGGGCGACCGTCTGTCGTTCACAACCAAGACGGTGCACGGCGTCTGGTACGAGTTCACCGGGGTGATCACCATAACGCCGGGCAAGAAACCTGGCCAGGAAGACTATCGCGTAATCAAAGGCACGCTGACCGAGCACACAACCGATGCCGGCAATCACGACAAATCAACTCAGCGAGGGGTGCAGTTCAAATCGTTTCCGCAAGACTTGAGCAAGCCGTAAGATTGCTGTTGGCACTCAGCATTCAGTCGATACATTGTCATCCTGAGCGAGGAGCGCAGCGACGGGGCCCCCGGCAAGCACCGGTTTTGTGCTTGCTGGGGTGTTGGAGCGACGAGTCGAAGGACCCCTATGCTGAAAGAAATGCCTAGTTCGCCTTCTGATCGTTGGTGGGATGGGGTGCAAGCTTGCTCTGAATGAAAGCCACGTGCTCATCTTCCATTTCGGCGAGTTCGCGATACAGCCGGCGCAGTTTTCCTTCCTGGGTCTTCAGGGCCAGGTCATTGTAGTAGCGTTGGGCGCTTAACTCGGCGGTGAGCGCCACCTGCAAAGCGCGGCCCCGCGGGTTGGTAGTACGGCCTTCACGGGTCGCAGCAAAGACGTCGCCGTCCTCCAGCTTGGGGACTTCGATCCACTCGATCAGGTCCTCTTCGGTGAGTGCGCAGCGCGAGTTTCCGAACTCTTCGGTGTACTTGTCTTGCAGGGCTGAGCTGTGGTTTTTTTCTTCCGCCGCCATCTCCCAGAAGACGCTGGCTATTTCCAGCGATTCGCTATCGCGGAACTCGACAAACATTTCGGCGAAGCGGTGGTACAACGCGGCGTTGCGTTCTTCGATGAAGATGGCGACGTGCAGGGCTTCCTGAGGGTCGAGGGAAGCGAAACTCCGTTTCATGTGTGGCTCCGGCAGGCGCTGGCCCGATGCCGCATTCTATCCGCAAAAGCGCCGGAGAATACCACACGCGCAAACTCTTTCGTAGTTTCGGTTCCGAATTGGGACAGAAAATCCAACTCACCACGGAGGCACCGAGAGCACCGAGGAAGACATCTTAGAAAAAAACGCTCCGTAACCTCTGTGTCAAAGCCTGCCCTGAGCGAAGTCGAAGGGTGGTGAATAGTTTCGAGTAGCTATCCGGCCTTCTGGGTCGCCAGTTCTGTTTTCTGGTTGGCGCGATCGGCTTCAATTCTTGCGATGGTGCGCTTCAGCCAGTGCTTCACGTTCTCCCGCAGCTCTTCTTCCGTCTGGTTCGGCGTGTCGACCGTAACCCCTTGGCGATTCAGCGGGATGTGATGGCAAGGCACGTCTTCGGTGCGGTATTCCTCGGGCACGAAGTCATAGAGCAAGCACTCGTGGCAAGCGTGCGGACGGGTGGGGTCTCCGTGATTGGGACAGGCGAGCGAGTCCTGGAAGATGGAAGCAGGCCCCCACGGCGTGCTGTACCAGTTCCCATAGCCTCCTTGCTCCAGGAAGTTGAGTTCGTAGCGCAAAACCTCCAGAACATCACGTTTATCATCCGACATGGCTACCTCCAACGGCGGCGCCTCACTGCGCCTCATCTCTGCTGCGATTCTGCCCCCAAGCGCACAACCCTGCTGTGATCTATCTCACGTTCTGGTGTGATAAATGACCGCCAGCTTCTCAGTGCGGCCTGCGGTACCCAAGCAGGGTTTCGGGAACTGAGTTTGCAGGTTAGGCGGAAGAAGGCAGGGAATTACTCGCATCGTGAGTTTGCTAAATACTAAATGCTAACTGCTAAAGGCTAACGACTAATTGTTAAACGCTAACTGCCGCCCGCTAGCTGTTCCCGTTTTCCCGGTTCTTCTTCTTGATCTCAATATTCAGGCGTTTGATTTTCTGGTTCAGCGTGGAAAGTGGAATGCGGAATCGGTCGGCGGCTTCGGTCTGGTTCCACCCGCATTTTTCCAGCATGTCGCCGATGACGCGGCGCTCGCAATCTTCAATGATTTCGAACAGCGAGGCGTCGGCGCGCTGTTCCATGATGGCAAACTTGCTGCCGCGGCCAATCAGATTGTCGGGCAGCAGGTCCACGGTGAGGTTGGGGCCGGTGGCCAGCACCACGGCGCGTTCAATCACGTTTTCCAGTTCGCGCACGTTGCCCGGCCAGTCATAATCCAGCAGCGGACGCATGGCTTCGGGAGTCATGCGCAGTGGCATGCCGCTCATTCTCTTCGGCAAACTTGACGATGAAGAACTCCACCAGAATGGGGATGTCATTCTTGCGCTGGCGCAACGGCGGCAGGTCAATGGTGATCACGTTGAGACGGTAGAACAAGTCATCGCGGAACTTGCCCTCTTTCACCTGTTGCTGGAGATTGACGTTGGTGGCGGCGATAATGCGCACGTCCACTTGTATTTCGCTGACGCCGCCCAGGTGCATGAACTTGCGGTCCTGCAGCACGCGCAGGATCTTGGCCTGGGTCTCCAGGTTCATGGTGCCAATCTCGTCGAGGAACAGCGTGCCGCGATCGGCCACCTCGAACAGGCCTTTCTTGCTGGCGATGGCGCTGGTGAAGGCGCCCTTGACGTGGCCGAAGAGCGTGGACTCCAACAGGTCGGCCGGCATCGAGCCGGTGTTCACCGGAACGAACGCGCGGTCGCGCCGGGTGGAGTTCATGTGGATGGCTTTGGCGATCAGCTCTTTGCCGGTGCCGCTTTCGCCTTGCAGCAGCACGGTGGAGCGGCTGGGCGCCACTTGCGCCACCAGGTCGAAGATGCGCAGCATGGGGTCGCTCTTGCCGATGATGTGCTCGAAGTTGTAGCGCTGCTTGAGGGCACGCTTCAGTTGAACAACTTCTTCTTCGGCGCGGCGCCGGCCCACTGCCGTGCGTACGTCGGCCAGTAGCTTTTCGTTGTCCCAGGGCTTCTGGATGAAGTTGGTGGCCCCGGCCTGCATGGCATTCACGGCATTTTCCACCGTGCCGTAGGCAGTAATCATGATGACGGGTAGCTCGGAATCGCGCTCCCGGATGTCGTGCAATATCTCAATGCCATTGCGTTCGGGCAGCGCAAAATCCAGCAGCACCAGGTCGAAGGGACGTTCGGCGATGCGAGCCAGTCCCTCCTGCCCGTCGTTGGCGACCTCCACCGCGTAGCCCTCAAACTCCAGCAGAGTTTGCAGCGACTCACGGATGGCGGCTTCGTCATCGACGATCAGCACCGAGCCCGGCAAGGCGAAATCCTCGCGTCCCATAATCGTTCGACTGACTGCCACTTCAGGCATTGACCACCTTTCTCACCATGGGAAATTCCATGATGAATGTCGTGCCGCGACCAGGCACACTGTCGACACGAATCTTGCCGGCATGTTCCTGGATGATGCCGTAGGTCACCGACAGTCCCAGGCCGGTGCCACCGCTGTGTCCCGTTTTTGGCTTGTTCTTGGTGGTGAAAAACGGATCGTAAATGCGATGAATATGTTCCTGCGCAATGCCGGTGCCGGTGTCGGCCACCGTCACCTGCACGTGATGGCCGTTGGAGGTGCTGATCATCAGCGTGCCACCGGCGGGCATTGCGTCCTTGGCATTCAGGAACAAGTTGAGGAAGACCTGTTGCAGCTTTCCGGTGTTGCCATAGATGGTCGGCAATTCCGGCTGCAAATCGGGTTGCACCTTGATGCGCGCAGTCTTGAACTGATGATCGAGCAGGGTCAGCGTGTCCTGAATCACGCGATTCAGGTCCACATTGCTGAACTCAGTGCTTGAGGTACGCGAGAAGTTGAGCAGGCTGTTAACGATTTCCGAAGCGCGGAAGGTCTGGCGCGTGATCTTGTCGAGCAAGCTGGACTGCTTCTCGTCGCCATGGACCTGCTTGGCCAGCATCTGCGCGTAGGAGGAGATAACCGCCAGAGGAGTGTTGACCTCATGCGCCACCCCGGCTGCCAGCAGTCCAATGGACGAGAGCTTCTCGGCCTGCGAGAGTTGCGATTCCAACTCGATGCGTTCGGTGATGTCGTCCACGATGATCAGGCGGCCGATGACGCTGAAGTCCTTGGTGACCAGTGGCGCAATGGCGATATTGGCGACCCGGGCGTCACCCGCAGTGTTGCCCAGTCGGAACTTGTAAAGATTGTGAATGCCCGGAGTTTGGCGTACCCGGTAATACTCTTCCAGAAATGCCGGCGCCAGCACCTCGCCCAGGGGGCGTCCCAGCGCTTCGTGGCGCGGCAGAGCGTACATCACTTCCATCTGTGAATTCCACGACTCGATGCGATCTTCCAGGTCCACCGCGAGCACGCCCACGCTGATGGATTCCACAATGTTCTCGTTGAACTCCTTCAGGCGCTCGTACTGTCCGGCTTTGCGCTCCAGAGACTTGTACAGGCGGGCGTTCTGCACGGCGATGCCGATGTATCCAGCCAGGGTTTCCAGCAACTGCACATCTTCGCTGGAGAGGAAATCGCCTTCCGAGGTCTTGCCCAGGCCCAGCACTGCGATCATGCGATTCATGACCGTGCAGGGAATGTAATAGTTCAGCTCCAGGCGGCGGATGGTGTCGCGCGCGCTGGGAGTCTCACGCACTGCCTGGTTGGTGTTGTCGAAGAACAGGTGACCGAGTTGCCATTCCGGCCGTTCCACATGCAGAAAGTCGAAATCGAGCCCGCTGGTGTTGGAAATGCCGTATGACTTGGCCAGGGAGAACTGCTCTGGCTGCTCCGGATCGGAGAGGAAGATGGCCAGCCGGTCCACCAGCAAGGTACGCGACAAGCGGTCCACGATCGAGGTGAGCATCTTGTCGAGATCGGTCTCCGAGTTCAGGTCGCGGCCGAAATCGGTCAGGGTTTTCCGGTAATCGTAGCGCTTGCGGTAGAAGAACTTGTCCAGGTAATCCTGCACCCAGTTTTTGAAGGGATCGAACAGCAGCGCGGTCACGGCGATGGCGGCAATCAGTCCGATGGGCCCGACGCTGGGGAAGCTCTGATGGAACAGCACCGACGCAATGCCCACAGCGGCGAAATAGGCTCCCGTGATTGCGCCCGCTGCGATGGTGTAAGCCATGCCGCGTTTGAAGATGAGGTCCACGTCCATCAAGCGGTAGCGGAAGATGGCATAGCCGAAGGTGAGTGGCAGAAACACCAGCGACAACACCGAGATCTTCATCCACATGGTCAGAGCGGGCGGACTTCCGGCCAGGTAGGGCACCACATAGAGCAGAGTGAATGGTGCAACGGCGAGAATGGTTCCGCGCGTCACCCACTTCATCTGTTGCCGCAGAATTGCCGACTCGGCATGACGATAGCTGTGCCACAGCACCACCGCCGACATCACAAAATAAGTCGCCAGGTACGACATCTCCAGCCGGTCCAGGTTCCAGCGCAGCACTTCACTGGGTTGCAGCAGTTGGAGCGTAACAATGTGCGCGATCAGCAAAATCGCGCCCGGGACATACACGGCCGGAACCAGCCAGCGACGGCGGTCCACCAGCCCTTTGCGTTCCGGAAACACCAGCGAAAAATGCAGGAACAGGGCCGGTTGTAACAGCAGCGCCACCACATTGGCCCAGTAAACTATCCAGTCGAAATCGTTAAGTTTGCCGGTGTAGTGAAAGGAGTAGAAGATGAAGGAGACCAGGCAGAAAACGTAAAAGTGGGTGCTCTTGGGGGCGGTCCAGCGGCGCAGCAGAACATACATGCCGATGCCCAGGTACACCAGGGCAATTAGCCGCAATCCGCCAAAAAGGGAACGGTCGGTCGGGGCGAGAATCAGAGGCGCTTCCAGGCTTACGCTTTGGCGCACCAGTGAGTAGTTAGCTTTGGACCAGATTCCAGCGCGAAAGAGTTGCCGTTCCAGACTGCCGACGTTGGTCACGTCGCGACCATCCACTGAGATCAGACGGTCGCCCAACTTGATGCCGGCCTTCTGGCCGGGACCGTCGGTGTCAACCCGGGCGGCCCGCAGGTGGCCCCCATCCTCGACCCACCAAACTCCATCGTAGGGGGCAGAGAACTCACGTTCCTTTTCAAAGTTGATCCAGGCGAACACGACGGCGGCGACGCTGAGCAGCGCCAGGATAACGGCAAAAAAACGCGTTTGTAGATCTCGTGCCATCGGGCCCGGTGGCTGGTTCGTACGACGTACCGTTGGGATCAGACCCAAGGGTGCATCATTACTGTGCAACTTAGATGCCACGCTTTGCACCGACTAACTGTGTAGTAACCCACATTTTATGAACAGCTTCCCAAATTATAGATTAGACGGCGTGGGGAACGTACTGTTTTTGGAATATCCCTCCACAATTCAGAATCACGAAGTTACTAAAGAGGTATCTGCTTGAGCACAGTAACCTTGACCCTCCATGATTGCGGACATCAGCAAAAAAGCCGTCCGCTTGTGCTGCCTCCAATTATCCAAAGCATTTGAGCCACCTCGGTGGTAATCTCGGTGGCAACTTGGTCAAGCAATTCATTGCTGAGGAGGAATCCATGCCATCGCAGCCGATGTCAGCCGGGCGTAAGACGAACTCGGTTCAAAAAGACAGTGGTTTAGCGCGTTTTGGATTGGCCCTGGCCACCTGGAGCGAGCGCTGGTTTCCTGATCCTCTGGTCTTCGCGCTGGCCGGAATCGTCATCGTTTTCATCTTCGGCTTGTGCCTGCACGAGTCCGCGAGCAAGCTGGCTATTCAAGGCGCCAAGAATTTCTGGACTCTGGTGCCCTTCACCATGCAAATGGTGATGATCATTATTGGTGGATACGTCGTCGCCACCACGCCGGTGGTGAACCGCTTCATTCGTGCATTGGCAGGCATCCCGAAAACCGGGCGGGGCGCCATCGCGATGATTGCGCTGTTTTCCATGTTGACCTCGTTGATCTCGTGGGGACTCAGCCTGATCTTCAGCGGACTCCTCGCTCGCGAGCTGGCCCGCCGTGTGAAGGGCATGGATTATCGTGCGGCCGGCGCCGCTGCCTACCTCGGGCTCGGCGCGGTGTGGGCGCTCGGACTCTCTTCCTCGGCGGCCATGATGATGGCCACCAAAGGATCGATCCCTCCAGCCCTGTTCACAATTTCGGGACTCATCCCGCTCCGGCAGTCACTATTCCTGTGGCCGAGCATCGTGATGGCAGTTGTACTGATTGTGGTGTCGGTAGCGGTGGCGTACTTCTCCGCGCCGTCACCGGAGAAAGCAAAAACCGCTGCCGACTTCGGCATCGAGTACGAATCAGTCGATCGTCCGCTGGAGCCGAAGACGAAGCCTGGCGAGTGGCTGGAGTACAGCCCGCTGCTGACTATCTTGGTGTCGGCGCTGATCATTTGGTATTTGTTCGACTTCTTCCGCACCTCGCCGCAGGGCGCGCTCGCCGCCCTGGACTTGAACACCTACAACCTGATGTTCATAACCGCGGGACTGCTTCTTCACTGGAGACCGAAGCGGTTCATGCGGGCCGTTGCGGACGCGGTCCCGGCTACCGGAGGGGTGCTGATCCAATTTCCGTTTTACGCGGTTATTTTTGGCATGATCGTCGGCACCGGCATCTCGACCTGGCTCGCCGCCCTGTTTGCGCGAATCACGACTCAGGGCACCTATCCGCTGCTGGTGGCACTGTATTCGGCGGTCCTGGGGACTTTCGTTCCTTCCGGCGGAAGCAAGTGGGTCATTGAAGCGCCTTACATTCTGCAGGCGGCGAACCTGCACCACGTGCATCTGGGCTGGGTGGTCCAGATCTACAATGCGGCCGAAGCTCTGCCCAATCTCGTCAACCCGTTTTGGATGCTGCCCCTGCTGGGTATCCTCAAGCTCAAGGCGCGCGATCTGGTCGGCTATAGCGTGCTGCAAATGATCGTGCACATCCCCATCGTATTTTTCTTGTGCTGGTTGTTTGCGCGCTACATCCCGTATCTGCCGCCGATAAAGTAGCAGATGGACCTCACGGTGCTTTCTCGTCTGTCATCTTGAGCCAGGAGCAAAGCGACGAATCTGATTTTTTCTGTGTCATCCTGAGCGAGGAGCAAAGCGACGAGTCGAAGGACCCCTATAGCTACGCAAAACCCACCTCAGCTATAGGGGTGCTTCGACCCGCATTCGCTACACCCGGCAAACATTCGCTCCGCATGACACTTCCGTACTGTTCTTCAACCGCAGTCCCATTACGCTGTAAGATACTTGCCACTGCGTTATCGTGTGGACGTGTTGATGCGGAACTGCCAATCATGCGGCTCAGAGGTGGCGCGGACTGCCGCCTTTTGCGCTACCTGCGGAAAACCGATCTCTGACGACACGGCCCGCACCCACAGCGCAGACACTCCCACACTGGAGTCCGCGGCCAGACCGCCCAGCCCGCGAAAGCCTTCCTCGCGGCCGTCGTCTCATTCCTTTCGTAATGAGGGCCGTTTTGCGCCGGGTATTCTGGTCGCGGAGCGCTATCGCATCATCGCGCTGCTGGGCAAAGGCGGCATGGGCGAGGTGTACCGCGCTGACGACCTCAGCCTGGGCCAGCAGGTCGCGCTCAAGTTCCTGCCGGAATTTACCCGGAGTGAAGAGACCCTGGAACGCTTCCGCCACGAAGTCCGCATCGCCCGCCGCATCTCGCATCCCAACGTTTGCCGCGTCTTCGACATCGGCGAGACTGACGACCTGATCTTTTTCACGATGGAGTACATCGATGGCGAAGACCTGGCGTCGTTGCTTCGCCGCATCGGACGTTTGCCCGGCGACAAGGCCGCAGAAATTGCCCGCAAGATCTGCGCGGGAGTTGCCGCCGCCCATGACAAGGGGGTACTTCACCGCGATCTGAAGCCCGCCAATGTGATGCTCGATGGCCGCGGTGAAGTCCTCATCACCGACTTCGGCCTGGCCGGCGTCGCCCACGAGATCGAGGACGTGCGCAGCGGGACCCCGGCGTACATGGCTCCCGAACAGTTAGCCGGAGAAGAAGTCACCGTCAAGAGCGACATCTACTCTCTTGGTCTGCTGCTTTACGAATTATTTACCGGCAAGGCTGCGTTCGATGGTCGAACGCTCGAAGAGATTGTCCGGGTTCGTCGCGACAGCACTCCCAGCCGGCCCTCCTCGCTGGTCAAAGATCTTGATCCGGCCGCCGAGCATGTAATTCTGCAATGTCTTGAAACCGATCCCGAGGCGAGGCCGGCTTCTGCACTAGCTGTGGCCGCGGCGCTGCCGGGCGGAGATCCCCTGGCGGCTGCGCTGGCCGCGGGCCAGACCCCATCGCCCCAAATGGTTGCTGCCGCGGGAGAGACAACTGGACTGAAACTTCCGGTTGCGCTGGGATGGCTGGGCGTCGCCATCGTGGGACTGATTGCGTTTTATCTGATTTCCGCAAAGACCAGCGGCATCGAGAAAATGAATGTCCCGTATTCGGCGGAGATCCTACACCAGAAGGCCCGCGACCTGGCGCAACAACTGGGGCACACGTCGCCTCCAGCCGACAGCGCCGAGGGATTTCTCTACAACGACACCTACCTCGATTATCTGCACGACAATCCGAAACTGCGTACGAGTTGGGACGCCGCCTTGCGGGGCCGGCCACCGGCGCTGATCTACTGGCTGCGCGAAACTCCATCGCCAATGGTGGCCACAGAGATAAAAGACTCCTCGCTGACTCCCGGCATCGTGGACCTCAATGACCCGCCACCCGTTTTGTCGGGCATGCGACAGATTTCTCTCGACTCCGAGGGCCGGCTGTATCACCTGGAAGTGATTCCGCCACAGAAGGACACCAGCACTGGGCCGTTTGCGCCGTTCGATTGGAGTGTGCTGTTCCGCTCCGCCGGTTTGGACCAGGCGCAGTTCCAGCCCGCGACCTCGACTTGGAATTCGCTGGCCGCCTCCGACGCTCGCGCTGCATGGACGGGTGCATGGCCCGGTACCAGCTATCCCTTGCGCATCGAAGCAGCGTCCTACCGTGGCAAGCCGGTTTACTTTGATCTGATTGGCGACTGGACTGAACCGAACCGCATGCCCAGTTCCGATGAGTCATTCGGCAAGAAAGTGTGGACCGCGGTCCTGGCCCTGCTGGCTGCGTGTTTACTGTTGGCCGCAGTGCTGATCGCGTGGCGCAATTGCGTCCACGAGAAGGCGGATGTCCAGGGAGCGCGGCGGCTGGGCATCGTGATTTTCTCACTCCAGATGCTGCTCTGGCTCTTTAAGGCGCATCTTGTGCTGGCGGTCTCGTCGCTCTGGCTGTTCGTGCTGGCCGCCAGTTCATCTCTGTTCACTGCCGCTGTGGTCTCAGCGCTGTATCTGGCCATTGAGCCCTACGTCAGGCGGCGCTGGCCGCACGCCATCATCTCCTGGAGCCGGCTCATGGCAGGCAAGGTCCGCGATCCCCTGGTCGGCCGAGACATCCTCTACGGAGTGCTCCTGGGCATGAGTTGGGGATTCATCTTCTCCGTCTTCCATCTGTTGCGCCTGCGGGCAGGCGATGCGCCGGCATTCGGGGCCACCGATTATCTGTTGGGGGCGCACCAGGTAATCGGATCATGGCTGTGGCAACTGGCCACATCGGTGCAGGGAACTCTGCTGTTCTTTTTCGTGATGTTCCTGTTGCGGGTCATTCTGCGCAAGCCCTGGCTGGCGGCACTCGCCTTTGTCGCCGTTTTTACCGCAATCAAGACCGCCGACAGTCACCATATCTTGATCGACGTCTCCACCTTTGCCGCCATCTACGCGATTGCCGCATTTATCGTGTTGCGCTTCGGATTCATCGCGCTGGCTACCGGTATGTTTACGGTTGACTCGTTGTTGAATATTCCCATCACCACCAACTTGTCGAGCTGGTATCTGGGCGGCTCGCTGTTTGTGGTCCTGACCGTGACCGGCTTGGCGGTTTGGGGATGTTACACGTCGCTTGCCGGACAAAAGATCTGGAAAGAGAATCTGTTCGAATAGCCGAGGCCCCGCCTGGACCAGGGGATGTAAACTGAAAGGGGAAACAGCAACGATAGAGGTCCCGTCCCGCAACCTCTGCTGTGCTCTCGCGTCTATACAGGCAGGACCTGATTTTCCAAGCGTGCAACGACATCCCACAGTTCGGCCTATCGATGCTGACCGCCGCCAGCGCGACGGCGGCTATCTGCTGCTGGCCATCCTGCTGATGATGGCGCTGATGATCATTGCCGCTACTATCGAGGCTCCACGGCTGGTGCAGCAAATAAAGCGAGACCGGGAAGAAGAGATGATCCATCGCGGCACCGAATATGCGCGCGCCGTCAAAAAGTTTTACAAGAAGTTTGGCCGCTATCCCACAAGTCTCGAAGACTTGGACAACACCAACCAGATTCGTTTCCTGCGCAAGCGCTACAAGGACCCACTTAGCAAAGATGGCAAGTGGACACTGCTGCATTACGGCGATATCCAAGGGTTGATCAGTCCCAACGGGCCTGGAACGCCTGCGGCCTCGCTGGGCCAGCCCGGCCAAACACCGGGTGGGGCGGCGGGCCTTGTCAACGGGCCCGGCTCGGATGGGAGCGGCGCCCCGTTTCCGGTTATGCCGGTAGTGACTCAGCAGCAATATATGCTTGGGCCCGATTCGGAGGGGGGCGGCGGCACCTTTGGCGGAAGTCCTGCCCAGGGTCAGCAGTATGTGAACGGCCCGGGTTCGGACGGCAGCGGAGGCGGCTTCGCCGGCGGTGGTTCGCAGCCAGGCAATGATTTAGGCACCAGTCCGTTCGCCAATAGTGTCAATGGACGGACCGGTCCTCCGGGAGCTTCGGGCAGCAGCGCTTTCGGGCAAGGCTCAGCCGGAGGCAATCAGACGTTTGGCGGTGGCGCGATTGTCGGCGTTGCGAGCGTGAGCAAAGATCCCACCATCCGCATTTACAACAAGAAGAAGAAGTACAACGAGTGGCAGTTCATTTATGACCCGATGTCGGATCGCGCCAATGTTCTGCTGCGCGGCCCCTACCAGCCGCTCACGATAGGCGGAGCGCAGGTGGGAACTCCAGCCGGGCAGATGAACGGTCAGCAGCAAAGCCCATTCGGACAACAACCGGGCAACACTCCACAGACTGCACCAGGAAAAATCGGCGGTGGCGATATGTTTCCACCCGACCAGAACCAGTCGCCACACTAGAATCACCGCAGCCAGCCTGCGCACGGAGCTTCCCGTGATAGCCGCCATCCTTACGCAACCGCAGGCTATTTCGAACCGCCCTCTTCGCATAGAGGAGGTTCCGCGCCCGGCCTTGCAGCCCGGCCACGTTCTGCTTAAGGTCCGCGCTTGCGGCGTTTGCCGTACCGACCTGCATATTGTCGAGGGGGAACTTCCGCCGCGGCGGGAGTGCCTGATTCCCGGGCATCAGATTGTCGGCGACATTGTTGAAGGCGCTACTGCGGAGCTTGCCGTCGGTACACGCGTCGGTGTTTCGTGGATTGGCGGCATTGATGGCACCTGCTGGTACTGCCGCCGAGGCATGGAGAACCTTTGCGATGCTCCCACCTTCACCGGCTATACCGTAAATGGTGGTTATGCGGAATATGCGCTGGCGCGGGCCGACTTCGTCTTTCCACTCCCGGCAGCGCTCGACGACTTGCATGCTGCGCCACTGCTCTGCGCGGGCATCATTGGCTTTCGCAGTTTGCGCGTTGCCGGAGTGGAACCGGGAGAGCGGGTGGGATTATTCGGATTTGGCGCGTCGGCACATCTCGCGATCAAGGTGCTCCAAGCCTGGAACTGTCAGGTTTACGTTTCGACGCGAGGAGCTTCGCATCGCCAACTGGCACAGTCACTCGGGGCAACCTGGGTTGGAAGTGAAACCGACAAGCCGCCAGTGGAGCTCGACCGCGCTATCACCTTCGCGCCCAGCGGCGACGTGGTAATCTCTGCCCTGGCAAGCTTGCGCAAGGGCGGAGTTGTCGCCATCAACGCAATCCATCTCGACCGCATTCCTCAGTTCGACTATGACAACTTGCTTTGGGGCGAGCGGCAGATTCGCAGTGTCACCAACATGACTCGCACCGATGCCCGTGACTTCCTCAAGATTGCCACCGAGATCAAGCTTCATCCCAAAAGCACTCAGTTCTCGCTCCAGCAGGCCAACGAAGCTCTGCTCGCCATCAAGAACGATTCCATCGACGGCGCGGCGGTCATTGTTCCCTGAGCAAAGTTCTCTGCGCATCGGGATTTCCTGATTGCCAGAACAGGAGTTTCCTTCGTTGGTGGCAAACCGGCAAAATCCCTCTACAATCGGAATGCGCCTGGTTGTTTCTTTATGGCGACCGCAACACGTCCGTTGCTAATCCGTAAACAGTTACGCGTGCGCGGCATCGTGCAGGGTGTCGGGTTTCGTCCATTCGTGTACAACCTCGCGCGTGACCTGGGGCTGAGCGGATACGTCCTGAACTCGTCTGCCGGCGTGACGGTTGAGATCGAGGGCACGGATGAAGGCGTGCAGAAATTCCTCGACGCATTGCAGCACCGGCCACCGCCGCTGGCGTTGATCAAAGAAGTCAATGTGGCCGACCTCGAACCACTTGGTGACGCTGACTTCGTCATACGGCAAAGCCATTCGGAAGCGGGCGAGTTCGTGTTGGTATCGCCCGACATGGCGACATGCGACGACTGCTGGCATGACTTTGGCGATCAAAGGAACCGCCGCTTTGGATATCCTTTTACCAACTGCACCAATTGCGGTCCGCGCTACACCATTATTCAAGACATTCCCTACGATCGCCCGATGACGACTATGTCGTCGTTTCGCATGTGCGAACTTTGCCAGGCAGAATACGAGGACCCGGCGAACCGCCGCTTTCACGCTCAGCCGAATGCCTGTCCAGTGTGCGGTCCGGCTCTGGCAATCGCGGAATCAGGATCGGCATTTCCGCACGATGCTGACTACAATTCCGCTGCATCCTCCACGATCATCCGGAAGGCGCGCGAGCTTCTACGCGAGGGCAAGATCGTAGCGGTCAAAGGACTCGGCGGTTTTCTGCTGGCCTGCGACGCACAGAACGATGCCAGTGTGAGGCTGTTGCGAACCCGCAAGCGCCGCAGCGACAAGCCTTTCGCTTTGATGGCGCGCGATCTTGCCGCGGTCGAAAGCTTTTGCGTAGTTTCGGACGCTGACCGCGCCGCATTGCTAAGTCCGCGGCGGCCTATCGTTGTGCTGCGCCGCCGACCGGACGCGCACGATTTCTCCGGCCGTCGCTCCCGGCAATGACACGATTGGCGTCATGCTGCCGTACACGCCGCTGCATTATCTATTGTTCAGCGATTCACCAGACGACGCGCCGCAGTTCACGGCTTTGGTGATGACTAGCGGCAACATCAGCGAGGAACCCATCGTCACCTCAAATCCAGAGGCTTGGGAGCGTTTGCAAGCGGTAGCCGACTGGTTTGTATTCCACAATCGCGATATTTACATGCGCACCGACGATTCCGTGGTGCGCATCCTCGAGGGGCGTGAGCGCGTGCTGCGGCGCTCCCGCGGATACGTCCCGCATCCCGTGGACCTTGGCATCCCGCTACGCGAGATTTTGGCCTGCGGCGCCGAGTTGAAGAACACGTTTTGCCTGACCAAGGGCAGCTACGCAATTCTGAGTCAGCACATTGGCGATCTGGAGAATTACGAGACGCTGGTGTTTTTCGAGGAGACGCTGGCAAACCTGAAGAAGCTCTTCCGGGTTGAACCGCGAGCGGTCGCATACGACCTGCATCCCAACTATATGAGTTCGCGCTTCGCGCTGAAATTGCCGCTGGAGCGGAAGGTCGGCGTGCAGCACCATCATGCGCATATTGCCAGTTGTATGGCCGAAAACCACCTCAGCGGCAAGGTAATAGGCGTGGCCTTCGATGGCACAGGCTATGGCACGGATGGAAAGATTTGGGGCGGGGAATTCCTGGTCGCTGATTTTTCGGGATTCGAGCGGCGGGCGCACCTGCGCTACGTCCCGTTGGTCGGCGGCGACACAGCGGTGAAGCAGCCCTGGCGCATGGGGCTTAGTTATCTGCGCGACGCCTTCGGCCCTGGCTCTCTGCCGTCGGGCTTGCGCTTCCTGCATCAGGTCCCTGAAAAGCAAGTCGAGCTGGTGAACAAGTTGCTGCTGCGCGGCATCAACAGTGTTGAGACCTCATCCTGCGGCCGTTTGTTCGATGCCGTTGCCTCCCTCATCGGCTTGCGCCAGGAGGTCAACTTTGAAGGGCAGGCTGCAATCGAACTGGAAATGATTGCGCAATCCGATGTCGAAGAGCGGTATCCTTTTCTTGTGAGTGATGGCGAACCGCGTAGAGCTGGACATGCGTCCCATGATCGAGAACATAGTGCAGGACCTGGCGCGCTCGAAGCCGGCCGGATACATTGCTGCGTGCTTCCACAACACCGTCGCCGCTGCCATCCTGGAAGTTTGTCAAAGTATCCGAAAGCGTGATCAGTTGCAGCGCGTTTGCCTGAGCGGTGGTACCTTCCAGAATAGGTACCTGCTGCGCCGCGCCGTGGAAGGACTACAGCGCGATGGGTTCGAGGTTTTTCTGCACAGCCTGGTTCCTCCCAACGACGGAGGAATATCTTTGGGCCAGGCGGTTATCGCGAACGAAGTCTTGCGAAGAGGAGACTGATAGTGTGTTTGGCCATTCCCGGCAAGGTGGTTGAGGCGTTCGACCAGGGAGGCATGCGCATGGCCAAGGTCCAGTTTGGCGGCATCGTGCGCGAAGCATGCCTGGAGTATGTTCCCGAGACCCAGGCCGGCGACTATGTCCTGGTCCACGTCGGCTTCGCTATCAGCCGGGTCGACGAAGAAGAGGCGCACCGCACCTATCAGCTGCTCGAAGAATTGGACCAACTGACGGAACTGAATGCACCGGTCGTGGATGAGATCGGCGATGGGAGGCGCAAGCCATGAAGTACCTGGATGAATATCGCGATGGACGGCTGGCCGGCAAGATCGTCGAAGAGATTCACCGTATCCAGACCAAACCCTGGGTAATCATGGAAGTTTGTGGCGGCCAGACCCATTCCATCGTCAAGCATGGAATCGACTACCTGCTGCCGCAGGACATTGAATTGGTGCATGGGCCCGGCTGTCCGGTTTGCGTGACGCCCCTGGAGATGATCGACAAAGCCCACGCCATTGCGCGGCGTTCCGACGTCATCTTCTGCTCGTTTGGCGACATGCTGCGCGTGCCCGGATCGGACGGCGACCTTTTTACCATCAAGTCGCAGGGCGGCGACGTTCGTGTGGTTTACTCGCCGCTTGGATTGCCTGAAGATTGCACGCGCCAATCCTGACAAGAAAGTGGTCTTCTTCGCCATTGGTTTTGAGACCACGGCGCCGGCGAACGCCATGCTGGTATGGCAGGCCCAGCAGGAGGGCGTGAAGAACGTTTCCATGCTGGTGTCCCATGTTCTGGTGCCGCCTGCGATTGCCGCCATCCTGCAATCTCCGCTGAACCGGGTGCAGGGATTTCCTGGGACCGGGGCATGTCTGCGCGGTCATGGGATATCGCGAATACGAACCACTCAGCGCGCAGTTTAAGGTGCCGATCGTCATCACGGGATTCGAGCCGCTGGACATTCTGCAGGGAATACTGATGACCGTCCAGCAGCTGGAGAGCGGGCGCGCCGCGGTGGAGAACGAATACTCGCGCGTCCTCGATCGGGAAGGGAACAAGCCGGCGCAGAGATTGGTGTGCAATGTGTTTGAAGTCGCCGATCGCAAGTGGCGAGGCGTGGGGATGATCCCGAAAAGCGGTTACAGATTGCGCGAGGAGTTCCGCGAACACGATGCCGAAAAGCTGTTCGACGTGAAGGCGATCGATACCCTGGAGTCCGAGGTTTGCATCAGCGGTCAAATCCTGAGGGGCATCAAGAAGCCGCACGATTGCCCGGCCTTCGGAACGGAGTGCAATCCGCAACATCCGCTGGGCGCCACCATGGTTTCGGCCGAAGGCGCCTGCGCCGCCTATTACGCCTACGGCAGGCACCTGAAGAGAGACAAGGATGACGTCAAGCTGACGGCGATTTCCACCGGAGGAGCCGCATGACGGTATTCGGTTCCTGTCCGCTGCCGATCTTCGAGCACAAGCAGATCGTGCTGGGCCACGGCAGCGGCGGCAAGCTGACGGCTGAGCTGATTGACAAGGTCTTCCGTCCAGCCTTCGCCAACCCAATTCTCGACAAGCTTGACGACCAGGCCGTGGTCCAGGTGAATGGCGCCCGCCTGGCATTTACTACGGATTCGTTCGTGGTGACGCCGATTTTCTTTCCCGGCGGAGACATTGGCCGGCTGGCCATCAACGGCACGGTAAACGATCTGGCCATGAGCGGAGCGCGTCCCCTGTATTTGGCCGCGGCGTTCATTCTGGAGGAAGGCCTGCCAGCCGATGATCTGCGCCGCGTGGTGGAATCCATGCGCGACGCGGCCAATGAGGCCGGGGTGCTGCTGGTGACCGGAGACACCAAGGTAGTCAATCGCGGCAAGGGCGACCAGGTCTTCATTACGACGACCGGCCTTGGCGTGATCGACAGGCCGCTGGAGATTTCGGCTGATCGTGCGCGTCCGGGCGACAAGATCATCCTCAGCGGATTCATCGGCGACCACGGCATGGCAATCATGTCGCAACGGGAGAACCTGGAGTTTGAAGGCGCCATTGAAAGCGACTGCGCGCCGCTGCATGGCCTGGTTAATGTAATGCTTGAAGTGATGGGCAGGGACGGACTCCCGACCATCCACTGTTTGCGCGATCCAACTCGCGGCGGTGTGGCTACCACCTTAAATGAAATTGCCGGCCGGTCGCAGGTCGGAATGCTGCTGCAGGAACGCGATATTCCGGTCCGCGATACCGTCAAAGGCGCTTGCGAAATACTGGGACTCGACCCCCTGTACGTCGCCAACGAGGGGAAGCTGGTCGCAATTGTGGCCGCAGAAGCCGCGGACGAAATCGTTCGCCGAATGCGTAAGCACCCTTACGGCGGCGAAGCTGTCGTAATCGGAGAGGTCGTTGACGATCATGCCGGCATGGTGCTGATGAAAACCGAAATTGGCGGCACCCGTGTCCTCGATGTCATGTTCGGCGAGCAGCTGCCAAGAATTTGTTAGCCGGTGCAACCATCTCGCCGCTCTGCGCCGTGGCAATACTGCTCAAGTCCGGTTCTATCGTTGTAGAGCAGTTGCGTGGGGCCGCAAACCTTGCGAGGGAAGGTACCAGAACATCAGCCCCCATCTTCCCATTTGACCGAACGGCGGCACCGCCTCGGTCGGTAATCTGCTTCCAGCGGAATTATGCAGGCCCACGGCCCAGCGTGCTAGCATGGGAACCCGACAGGTGCTCCCATGAAGGTCAATGACGCGGTTGAATCGCTCTTAAAGCAAAAATCCAGCAATGCAGTATTGTCGGTGGGCCCGGAGCAATCCGTGTATGAGGCCATCGAAAAGATGGCCAAGGAGGGCGTCGGAGCCTTGCTGGTGTTGTTGGACGGCAAGCTCGTCGGGATTCTCTCCGAGCGTGACTACGCGCGCAAGGTCATCCTCAAAGGGCGGTCCTCGAAGGACACTCACGTCCGGGAGATCATGACCAGCCCCGTGATTTTTGTCACTGGCAAAAACACCGTCGACGAGTGCATGGGCATCATGACCAATCGCCGCATCCGGCATCTTCCGGTTGTTGAAGAAGGCGCCCCCGTGGGCATGGTCTCCATCGGCGACCTAGTGAAATGGATTATTTCCGGTCACGAAGAAACCATCAGGCATCTGGAAGGCTACATCACGGGAAGGTATCCAGCCTGACGTCAGGCCCGCATCCAAGCCGGGATTGTGACAGAATAAAACTGTACCCTCATGTCCAACCCAAGCATTCCAGATTCCCAGCCCACGGCCGAACCCGACGAGTCATTCGGCGAGCTTCTTTCGCAGTTCGAGCAAAGCCATTCGCGTAAAGCTGAAGACGGCAGCAGACAAATCCAAGGCACAGTAATCGCCGTCTCTCCTGAGTCTGTCTTCCTCGACATCGGTTTCAAGAGCGAAGGCATCCTTCCACTGGCAGCATTCCAGAGCGCCGGTGAGGAAGTGAAACCCGGAGACAAGCTGACGGTCTCCGTGAAAGGCCGCGATCCTGACGGCTACTACGAGCTTTCGCGCTTCAAGACGGCCGTGCCCAAAGACTGGTCGGCGCTGGAACGGGCCTTTGCCGACAAGTCGACCATCATGGGCACGGTGACGGCCGTCATTAAAGGCGGGCTCAGCGTAGATGTCGGGGTGCGAGCGTTTATGCCAGGTTCGCGCAGCGGAGCGCGCGACGCCGTCGAGATGGAGAAGCTGGTGGGGCAGGAGATCCGCTGCCGAATTATCAAGCTCGATGTGACCGACGAAGACGTGGTGGTGGACCGCCGCGTCGTGACCGAAGAGGAAGAGCGTAGCGGGCAACAGCGCCGGTATTCGGAGGTCAAGGAAGGCGAGACGGTGCATGGCACGGTCCGCAGTCTCACCGATTACGGTGCTTTCGTCGACATTGGCGGAGTGGACGGGCTGCTGCACGTCGGCGACATCGCCTGGAGCCGGGTTGCCAAACCCTCCGATGTGCTTTCCGTGGGGCAGGAGATTGAAGCCAGGGTGCTGAAGATCGACCCTGAGAAGCGCCGCATTTCGCTCGGCCTCAAACAGATTCAAGCTGACCCGTGGCATTCCGCGGCCGAAAAATACAAAGCAGGCGAGCGCGTGCGGGGCACGGTGACGCGCGTGGCCGACTTCGGTGCGTTTGTAGAACTGGAGCCCGGGGTCGAAGGCTTGATCCACGTTTCCGAGATGTCCTGGGCCAAGAAGGTGCGGCAGGCCAGCGACGTGGTGAAGCCGGGCGAAGTGGTTGAAGTGGTTATTCTGACGGTCAGCCCAGGCGAACGCCGCATCTCATTGGGACTCAAGCAGGCGCTGGGAGATCCATGGGCTGAGGTGATGCAAAAGTTTGGCGTCGGCTCAGCCATAGAAGGACCGGTCACCAGCATTACCAACTTCGGCGCGTTTGTGCAGCTTTCCGAAGGCGTGGAAGGAATGATTCACGTCAGCGAAATCAGCGCCGAGAAGCGCATCAATCATCCGCAGGAAGTGCTGAAGGTTGGGCAGGTGGTGAAGGCCCAGGTCTTGGCGATCGACAAAGACCGGCGGCTCTTGCGGCTGAGTATGAAGCAATTGGTTCCCACCAGCCTGGATGAATATATTGCCGAGCACAAAGAAGGCGATGTGGTTACAGGGCGCATGATCGAGATTTCCGACGGACGCGCTCGGGTGGAATTGGGCGAAGGCATTCAGGGCACGTGCCAAATCGCCGCGCAGAGTGCGACGAAGGAAGAGACGAGAGGGGAAGGGAAGGCAGACCTGTCAGCCCTGAGCTCCATGCTGAAGGCACGCTGGAAGGGCGGCGCAGCTGGCGGCGCGTCCAAGCCGGAAGCCATTCATACCGGACAGATTCGCAGCTTTCGGATTGCAAAACTGGATGCAGACTCGAAGAAGATTGAATTACAGCTGGCTGAATAGCTGAAAAATTCCCAAGCTACGCGCTTTTCAAGCTCCTAACAGGCACTATTTCGCCATCGCCAAGATAGGCCTTGATTTTCTCCAGCAGCGCGGGAAACATCTCTTCCTTGGGAAGACATTCCTTCACATCGCGACCGACATCAATCGGTCCGTATCCCGTCACCAGGATCACGGGAATTTCGGGGCTGCTGGCGTGGACCTGTTCAGCCAGTTCCAGGCCGTTCATGCCTTCCATGCGAAAGTCGGTGACCAGGAGGTCAAACTTCTGGCTCTTTATCTTGTTCAGCGCATCCTGCCCACTATAGGCGCTGACAGCCCGGTAGCCCTGCATCTCGAGGATCTCGCAGCTTAAGCGGGCCAGCAACTCGTGGTCGTCCACAAAAAGAATCGCCTTCATAGCGCACCTATTCTGGGCGTTCGGAAATACGCCAACCGCACATCAATTTGGTTTCGCGAGAGGAGCAAAAAGATGCCCGCGAGCCTATGTTTTTTGGAGAAGCCGAATTTTGTTGGGAAATTCGGGGAAACCGGGTTTGATGTCGGCAGCGTTGACCATGTGATGTTTGACCGTGCCAGAAGCGTCATGTAAACTCAAACAGTTGATTCCGCTCTAGTACCACCTCGTAAGAGGCGCGTACGACGGGCGGTTAGCTCAGTTGGTTAGAGCGCCTGCCTTACAAGCAGGAGGTCGCAGGTTCGAGCCCTGCACTGCCCACCACACCGTCACCCGGTAAGGAAATCAGCAGGGTGACACGTCCCCGGAGCGGGACAACAACCGCGCAAGCGGGGTCGTAGTTCAGTTGGTTAGAACGCTGCCCTGTCACGGCAGAGGCCGCGGGTTCGAGTCCCGTCGACCCCGCCATCATTCCAAAGTTTGTTGGAGTGGTGGCACAAATTTCACGCTTCGATCCAGCCACAGTAGAGCGGCGCGAATAGTTCGCCCTGGTCGCCGTACATGACAACCCACCTGCCATTTTGGCGAAAAGCGAAGAGCGCAGAGCGCAGAGCGAATGAGGGCACAGCCAGGCTGGGACAGGCCGAATTCGGCGAGTGATTAGGTAACACCTAACGGCTTGCTTTATCCTCATCTCTTATGCCAGCACTCGTAGAATGTGTACCCAACTTTTCGGAAGGCCGCGACAAGTCGCGGGTCGACGCCATCATCGAAGCCATGAAGATGGATGGCGTGTATCTGCTCGACCGCGAGATGGACGCCGACCATAACCGCTGTGTCATTACGCTGGTTGGCGATCCGGTGAAGGTGGCGGAGGCCGCCATCCGCGGCGTTGGCAAGGCTGCCGAGCTGATTGACCTCACCAGGCACACGGGGGCCCATCCCCGGCTTGGTGCAGCCGATGTGATTCCGTTCATTCCGATCGAAGGCGTAACGCTGGAAGACTGCGCTGCCCTTGCGCGCCGCGCCGGCGAAGAAATATGGAAGCGATATCACGTGCCGGTTTACTTGTACGAAGCTGCGGCGCAGAAGCCCGAGCGTCAGAACCTGGAGAACGTGCGCCGCGGCCAATTCGAAGGCATTCGCGAGGAGCTGAAAACTAACCCGGCGCGCAAGCCCGACTTTGGTAACGCTGAACTACACCCGACGGCGGGAGCGACCATCGTTGGCGCGCGCAAGTTTCTGGTCGCCTACAACGTCTATCTCAATACCCCCGATGTCGAGATTGCGAAGAAGATTGCCAAGGCCGTGCGCTTCTCCAACGGCGGCCTGCGTTACGTCAAGGGCATGGGTGTGCCGGTGCGCGGGTTGGCACAGGTCTCCATGAACCTGACCGACACCGACCAGACGCCGATCGCGACGCGTGTTCGAGTACGTGAAGCGCGAGGCGGCGCGGCTATGGCGTCATGCCGGTGTCCAGCGAGATCGTCGGCTTGATTCCCAAGAAGGCGCTGGAAGATGCAGCGGAGTGGTTTTTGCAAATCGAGAACTTCGACTCGTCGCTCATCCTGGAGAACCGCCTGGCAGCCGTGATGAGTGGGAAAATGGCGGTCGGCGGAATTCGCGCCGGGGTCGAGCCGTTTATCGAGCAGCTGGCTGCGCCGATCGCTGCTCCCGGAGGCGGTTGCGCGGCCGCTGCCACCGCGGCGATGGCTGCGGCGCTGGGCGCCATGGTTGCTGGAATGTCGCGCGGCAAGAAAGCTTACCTCCAGTACGAGAGCCAGTTAAGCGATGCGTTGGCGCGACTGGCTGAACTGCGCGAACAATTCAAGGCGTCGATTGACGCCGACGCCGAATCGTTCAACGAGGTGATGGCGGCATTCAAGAAGGCGAAGGACCATCCCGAAGCGCAGGCCGAGGTCGAAGCGGCGACGAAGAAGGCGACACTGGTTCCGCTGGTAGTTGCCGAACGGGCAAGGGAAGTGCGGCAGATCATTGAGTCGCTGCGGCCCATCACCAATCCGAAGATGGCATCGGACCTGACCGTGGGTGTGAGCTTGGCGCGCGCAGCCGTTGAGGGCGCACTGGCGAACGTGGAGATCAACCTGCGCGATATCAAAGACGAGGCTTTTGTCGCAGACGTGCGGCACCGTGTGGCGGCCTTGTAGCAGTGATATTCCGCGCTTTCGCACGTCCAATCCATGTGATGCGAACAGCCGTAAAGCAACGGAGGCTAACAATCCCGCATCTCCCATGATTGTCGAGTAAAATTATGAGCATGAAGCAGTTCTTCACAGCCCTTTTCCTGAGCGCCGTTTTCTGCCTGCCGGCATTCTCGGCGCCTCTCAGCAGCAATGCCCGCACCGTGGTCCCTTCGGCGGTCCAGCAGATTATTTCGATCGATTACCGCGCGCTGCGGGATTCGCCATCGGCCCACGCCCTTAAAGACCGCGTGTTGCCCGACGACCTGAAGCAATTTGAGACCGCTCTCAAGGGCGCCGGCATTGATCCCGAAAAGGACATGGAACAACTCACCTTCGTGACTTACCGGCCGGCCAAAGGCAGCCTGCGCAGCATCGGCATTGCCCAGGGCCCCTTTAAGCAGAAAGAATTCCTGCAGAAGATGCGCCTGAAGAAAATCAAGCCGGAGAAGTATCTGCTGTCCTACATGTACCCGATGGGCACGGACATGCACCTGGTGTTCCTCGATCCCAGCACCATTTTGTTCGGCGAGATTGCTTCCATCAAAGGCGCAATCGACGTGCGCGACAACGGCGCCGAGTCACTGGAATCCAACAACACGATTGGCGATTTGGTCACCAGCGTGGAAAGCGCGTCGATTTGGAGCGTGCTCGATCAGTTGGGGACGCAGAACATGATGAGGTCGGCGCTGGGGCAGGCGGCTGCTGTCAGTGACTACGACGTGGTCAAAAAACGGCTGCTGGCGTCGGATTACGCCATGAACTTCACCAATGGAGTGACCTTCGACCTGAACGTCAAGACTTCTGACACCATGACCGCAGCCACCGTAGCCTCGCTGCTCAAGGCAGGCGTGGTATATCGCAAGATGTCGGCCACCCCCACGGAGAAACTGGCGCTGGACGGCACTACGGTTGACAACTCACACGATATGCTGCAAATGCACTTTAAGACCGACGATCAGCGCTTCACCTCGCTGCTGAAGTCGGACCTGTTTGCGGCAGTATCGAAATAGGCGCGTCGCAGCATTTATAATCGAGTCGCATTGCGACACTCTCTCATCCTCTTCGCTCGCTCTGGCCTTTTTCTTGTGGCCATGATCGGCCTGCTTTGTCATTCCAGCGCGGGCCAGACGCCTGGTGCCGGCACCCGCACCGTCATGGTGATGCCATTTGAAAATCAAACCACCGCTCCCGGGCTGGAGTGGATCGGTGAGGCTTTTCCCGAAGTCCTGTCGCAGCGCATGCAGTTGCCCGGACTCTACGTCATCAACCGCGATGATCGCAGCTACGCCTTCGACCATGCCGGCATTCCGTTGACCGTGCGGCCGTCGCGCGCAACTGTCTATCGCATCGCCGAACAAATGGATGCCGACTACGTAGTACTGGGCAACTACAGCTTCGATGGTCAGACCTTCAAGGCCAATGCGCAACTTCTCGACATGAAGAAGCCGCACCTTGATCCCGAGGTGCACAGCAGCGGCGCCCTGACCAGCCTGATCGACCTGCAGACTCTGTTGGCGTGGCAGCTGTTGCAGCAGATGGCCCCTCCCCCGGCAATCACGCGCGATCAATTCCTGAAAACCTCGCCGCCTATCCGTCTCGATGCATTTGAGAGCTATATACGCGGAATTCTGGCCACCGACCAGCAGCAGAAAATTCGTCATCTGCGGAATGCTCTAAAGCTAAATCCTAGTTACACGCTCGCCATGCTGCAGTTGGGCAAGACGTACTACGCCAGCCACGAATACGAATCGGCAGCTGCCTGGTTCAGCCGCATACCGAAGGACGATCCAGTCGCCGGCGAAGCCAACTTTCTGCTGGGCATGTCGGAGTTCTATCGGGGAAGTTTCGAGAAGGCGTTCGCGGCTTTTAACTTTCTCGCCGCACGGCTGCCGCTCACCGAGGTTTACAACAACCTGGGCGTGGTAGAGGCCCGGAGAGGCCGACGCTCATCGGCGGTGGAATACTTCGTGAAAGCGGTCAGTGCCGACCCTAACGACTCGGACTACCGTTTTAACCTGGCGGTGGCATTGTTTAAGAACGGAGATAGCGCGGGAGCCGCTCGCCAGTTGCGCGAACAGTTACAACGCAGCCCAAGGGATGGCGAGGCCAAGGCCCTGCTTGATTTGATTAACCGCGGTGCGACAGCTCCTCCTCCGGCCAACCCCAGCGCGGCTGCGGCTTCCGGGACCGCCTTACTGCCGTCAAACCAGCCCCGCATTCCCATGGAGCGCATCAAGCGCAACTACGACGAGGCGTCGTATCGCCAGGTCGAAATGGAAATCAACAACCTTGCCGAGGCGCGCCTGGCCAAGACCGACGGGCGCACCCGCGCGGCCTATCACGTGGAACGCGGCAAGGAGTTGGTGGGACAGAACCAGGCCAACCAGGCCGAGAGTGAGTTCCACGCTGCCATCAGTTCCGATCCTAACAACGTCGCGGCGCACGCGCAGTTAGCGCTTCTGCTGGAGAAGAAGGGCGATCTCGTGAACGCGCGCACCGAAGCGCAAACCTCGGTGCGTCTGCAGCCCAATGTTGATGCCTTGCTGGTTCTGGCGCGGCTTGATTTCAAGCAGAGCCAGTTACAGTCGGCCGCCAGCGAGGTGGACCGTGCGTTGGTTTTGCAGCCCGCCGACCCAACCGCGCAGGCCCTGAAGCGCGATATCGCCGCCAAACAGACAGTTTCAAAGTAGGCGCTACTCGTACCGTAATGCAACCATGGGATCTACTTTCGTTGCCCGTCGGGCCGGAATGTAGCAAGCCAGCAGCGCCACCCCAACCAGGAGCAGTATCACGCCGCCAAAAGTCAGCGGATCGGTGGCAGTCACGCCAAAGAGCAGCGATCCCACAGCGCGTGTTAGAGCCAGCGAACCTGCAATTCCAATTGCCACTCCAATGAAGATAGTGCGCAATGCCTGGCCCAGGATCATTCTGAGAACGTCGTCGCGGCCCGCCCCGAGAGCGATACGCACGCCTATTTCGCGCGTGCGGCGGCTGACTGAATAGGCCATCACGCCAAACACCCCCGCCGCTGCGAGCAGCAGCGCGGTGATTGCGAAGAATCCGAGGAGAATGACGTTGAACCTCCGCGAGCCCAGCGAAGCTGAATAGACTTGCGAAAAGGTTCGGAATTTCGCCGGAACCTCCGGGTCGAGGTCCTGCAGAATTCCTCGCGCTGCCGATGTGACGGACCGCGTGTCGGCATCACTCAGCATGGTTAAGGTGATCGCCGGGCGCGGGCGCTGGAACAAATTCACGTACACGGTCGGACGAGGCGGAGCATCGAGGCCGTATTCATGCGTGTCGCCTACGATTCCGACGATGGTCAGCAAACGCAAGTCACCATCCATGTTGCCAAACTCGATGGTGTGGCCGATGGGGTCCTGATTTGGCCAACGTTCGCGCGCCAGCGATTCGCTGATCACGGCGACGTGCGGAGAATTCGCGCCGTCGCGCTCGTCAAAGACCCGCCCCCGAACCAGCGGGATGGCGAGTACCTGAAAGTATCCATCCGTGACGACACCGAAATCCGCATTGCCAATGCGCTCTTTTTGCTGAGACATCGCAATCAGGTCATTCACGTTCTTGGGGGCCTCATTTGGGGTCATGAGTAAAAACATTCCGTCGGGAAGGCCGCCCTCCTCCATCGGCAGACCGCTGGTGGCGCCGACCTTGCGTACACCCGGAATTCGTTTGAGGCGGTCTATCAAGTTTGAAAAGAGAATCGCCTGACTTGCCTTGGCTTTGGGATCTTCCACCCACGGAAGCGAGAACGTCCATGGTGACAATCTTGTCCACCCGGAACCCGGGATTCACTTCGAGCACTTTCAGCAGACTGCGCCCCAGCAATCCGGCCCCGACCACAAGCACTAGTGTGATCGCGATCTGCGTGGCTACGATAATCCGGCCAACGCGCTGGCTGCCCTGTGAACCCGGTTGTCCACGGCCACCTTCCCCAAGGCCCTTACGAAGGTCTCCGGAGGTCGCGCGTACGGCGGTGAACGCTCCCAGGCCGGCGGCGGCTGCGGTGGAAAGCAGGAACGCGAAGCCCAGCACCGGAATATTGATCGAGACGTTGTCCAGTCGCGGCAGATTCGCCGGCGCCAGTGCAATTAATCCCGCCACGCCGGCGAGCGCTCCCAGCACGCCCAGACCGCCGCCGACCAGCGAAAGCAGGAATGTTTCGGTAAGGAATTGCCGGATCAGTCGTCCACGTGCCGCACCCAGCGCGCTGCGAACGGCCAGTTCGCGCTCTCTCACCGACGCTTGTGCCAGCAGCAAATTTGCCACGTTCGCGCACGCCACCAGCAGCAGAAATCCCACCGCACCAAGCAGCACCAACAGCGGCGAGCGGGCCTTGCCGGTGATCGAGTCCTGTAGCGGGACGACCATTCCATCCTTGAGAAGATAATTGCCTTGCTCGCTCGATGCATCGTGAATGCGCCGGGCTATCGCGCCAATGTCTTGATTGGCTTGCTCGACCGTCACACCATCGCGGAGGCGCCCAACAGCAGAGTAATTATGCGAAGTCCGGCTTGGGTTTTCGCCTTCCAAATCGGCCGGCATCCAGATCTCCGTGTCTGCCGGGAAACGAAATCCGGCCGGCATCACGCCGATAACGGAGTACACCGTGCCATCAATCTTCAGGTGCGAATGCGAGAGGTCTGGCGACGCTCCCATATACTGTCGCCAATATCCATCTCCGACCAGAACGGTGGGGGCAGCCCCTTTTTTCGCGTCCGTGGGCGCGAAGTCCCGTCCCAGGACCGGCGGAACACCGAAGACATTGAGAAAGTCGGGTGAGACGTGGGCAATCATGGTGCGCGACGGTTGCGAGGCCCCCGAAACGGACGTGACGTAGCCATCGTACTTCGCGATCGCCTGAAAGCTGCGGTTTTGATCGCGAAAGTCGTCGAAATTCGGGTCCGCAAGCCGCGACGGCCTGCCCTTCGAGGTGACCTCGAAGACGGCCATGATCCGGTTCGAAACAGGGTAGGGCAGCGGCCGCAACAACACGCCGTAGACAACGCTGAAGATTGCCGTGGTGGCGCCAATACCCAGCGCCAGCGTAAACACCATGATCGCGGTAACGCCGAGGTTCTTGCCGAGCACTCGCGCGGCGTATCGGAAATCTTGCCAGAGTCCGCCCATGTTCACCCCCGGTCCAACTGCGCTATAGACTCTTAGTTATCTACGGTTCGTTCGTTTGGACGGTTCGATCTGATCTTGGTTAGGAGCGAGAAATAATGGGGTAATGGTGCGCCCTGAGAGATTCGAACTCCCGGCCTTCTGGTTCGTAGCCAGACGCTCTATCCAGCTGAGCTAAGGGCGCGCGCGGTCAGCAGTCAGCAAATTATACCAAACGCCAATGCACCGGGAGAGCGCCGCAGTCTCATTCCGCACGACTGAGCCGGTGGATCCTCTTCAGCCGGTGGATCCTCTTCAAAGACCCGCCACCTCACTGCGATCTGAATGCGGAGTTGTGTCTGGGTGGCAGCGTAAAGGACAACAACCGCTCGCTCAACTGATCGCCTGTTGGGTAGCCGAAGGCAGAAAACCGTTACCATTTCCAGTCAGGGCTATGGCTCCACTTTAGTGCCTTTGGTAAAGTTTTCCCGGTACCGGAAAGTTCTACAGTGTCTCCCAAATCGGCAGCTCGCTAAACCCTTTCGTTTCATACATCGCCCTTTGGCACGCTGGATGCTCTATGTACGGGCAGACGAAGTGGCGCAATAAGGGGCCGCTCGGAAGGGAATTTCGGCCAGAGTTCCCTTCATCGAGTGGCCCCTCAATATTTTAGATCTCCCCCGTACTCTCCAGCCGCGCTTTTGCCTGACCATTAGAAGCGTCTTCCGCGAGCGCGCAGAATGAGTAAGACACAAAAGGCGAAGCGCTCCCCCAATTCACGCGCTTCGCCTTTTTGTATTGTGTGAGTGGCTTGGTTTACACCAACGCAAGCTTCTCCCGAATATCGAATCCCGCACTGCGCAGCAGTTTTTCCACGCTTGACTCGTTCAAGCGCGTGGCGTCATATTCCACCCGGATAGTTCGTTCCGGCTCATTAAACCGCACCCGGCGGATTCCGTAAACATCGCTGACTTGTCCCAGGGCGCCCATTTGCATCTCTCCGGGTGAGCTTCCATAGCGAAACAAAACTTCGACTGCAGTCATCGAACTACCCTCGCGCAAACGTGCAATGATGATAGGGGGGAACGGGAAGCTTCCGCCGCAACTAAAATAGCTGTTGGGTGGAAGTTTCGGCCTTCGCACCGAATCCGCAATCAATATAGCATTGCCGTGCCAATGAACAGCGCGAGCGCTTAGTTCAGGAGAGGGAGGGAATGAGCGGGACCGACGAGAGCTCCGAGAACCGGATTATCGATGTTTCGGTCATCGATCCCGTCTGTGGGATGGCGGTGAATCCGCTCGAGGCCCGTGGCAAGGCGCAGTACGAAGGGCAGACCTACTATTTCTGCTCTCCCGGCTGCATGCACAAGTTTGTGTCCTCGCCCGCCAAGCACCTCTCGGCTGCCAAGCAGGCCCAAAGCGAACCCGCACCGCCCGTCAGCTCAGGCAAGAAGCCCGGCAAAGATCCGGTTTGCGGCATGGATGTAGATGCCTCCAAAGCCGTGGCCTCGGTGGAGTACGAGGGCAAGCTCTATCACTTCTGCTCGCGCGGCTGCGCAGAGAAATTCAGAGGCTATCCAGAAAAATATCTCTCGCCTAACTACAAGGCCGTTGGGATGCGGACGACGGCCCAAATCGGTGGCGCCCCAGTGCAGATTGACGCCGGTCGCAAGCGGGTGAAGGACCCGGTTTGCGGGATGAGCGTTGATCCGGCGAAAGCGGCAGCGACTGCGGTGCACGAAGGCAAGACCTATTACTTCTGCAGCCCAGGATGCGGGGAGAAATTCAAAGCTGACCCGCAGAAGTATCTTTCAGCAATCGAGACCCCCAAAATCCTCGCCGTGGAAGCAGTGGAGAACAAGACCGCAAGCGCGCCGACTGGAACCAGCTACGTTTGTCCCATGGATCCAGAGGTCCGCCAACCGAGACCAGGCGCTTGTCCCAAGTGCGGCATGGCACTGGAGCCCGACATCCCCGTGGCCGCGACCAAGACCCAGTGGACCTGCCCCATGCATCCGGAGATCGTTCGCGATGGGCCTGGCAGCTGTCCGATTTGCGGCATGGCGCTGGAACCGAAGACGGTCACCAGCGCGCAGGAAGAGAATCCCGAATTACGCGACATGACACGGCGCTTCTGGACCAGCGTGCTGCTCGGCGTTCCGCTGGTGGCCTACGCGATGCTGCGCATGGGGCCCCTGGCGCACCTGTTGCCACCGCGTGTCGGCACGTGGCTTGAGTTCGCACTGGCAACTCCCATCGTATGGTGGTGCGGCTCGCCTTTCTTTGAGCGCGGCTGGGCGTCGGTGAAATTCCGCAGCCCGAACATGTTCACGCTGATCGCCATGGGCGTCGGCGTGGCCTACGCCTACAGCGCGGTCGCCACCATCGCTCCGCAAATCTTCCCACCCTCCATGCGCGTGATGGATGGCCAGCCGGAAGTGTATTTCGAGGCTGCGGCGGCAATCGTTGTTCTTGTTTTGCTGGGACAAGTCCTGGAGCTGCGGGCTCGCAGCCGCACCAGCAGTGCCATCCGCGCGCTACTCGACCTTTCGCCTAAGCTGGCGCGCATCATGCGCGACGACGGCAGCGAGTATGACGTCCCCCTCGAGCAGGTTAAGGTCGGGGACAAGCTGCGGGTGCGCCCGGGCGAAAAGATCCCGGTCGACGGCATCGTGGTCGATGGCCTCAGCGCGGTGGACGAATCCATGGTGACTGGCGAAGCCATGCCGGTCGAAAAGCGCGCTGGCGGCAAGGTTGTCGGCGGAACCGTGAACGGTACTGGTTGGTTGCTGATGCGCGCCGAGCGCGTGGGCAGCGAAACGCTGCTGGCGCAGATTGTGCAAATGGTGAGCAACGCGCAGCGCAGCCGCGCGCCAATTCAGCGGCTGGCCGACAAAGTTGCGGGCTGGTTCGTTCCGGCGGTGCTGGCGGTGGCGGTAATCACGTTTGTAGTGTGGCTCATCGTAGGACCGCAGCCGCGGCTGGCCTATGCCCTGGTAAATGCAGTTGCGGTGCTGATCATCGCCTGTCCCTGCGCCCTCGGCCTGGCGACACCGATGGCGATCATGGTGGGTACGGGGCGTGGCGCGCGCGCCGGCATTCTCATCAAGAACGCGGAGGCGCTGGAGACACTGGAGAAGGTTGACACGCTGGCGCTCGACAAAACCGGCACGCTAACTCGGGGTAAGCCGGAGCTGATGTCGGTGGTCGCGGTTGGCGACGAGACCGAAGATCGCGTTGTCCGGCTGGTGGCCAGTCTGGAGCAGGGCAGTGAACATCCGCTGGGGGCTGCAGTCGTCGAGGCTGCTCACGCCAACGGTCTCCACTTGATGCCGGCGGAAAAATTCCGCTCGCTCACGGGACGTGGCGTTGTGGGCCAAGTCGGAGGCCATGAAGTCGCGGCGGGAAATGAAGCTCTGATGCTGGAGATGGGAGTCGATGCCGGTGAACTGAAGGCCAAGGCCGAAGCGATGCGCCACGATGGCCAGACCGTGGTCTTTGCGGCCGTGGATGGCCGCATCGCCGGATTGCTGGGCGTCGCCGATCCGGTGAAGCCGGAAGCGTCGCAAGCTATCCGCGAGTTGCGCAAAGAAGGTTTGCGCGTAGTCATGTTGACCGGCGATAGCCAGACCACGGCCGAGGCAGTCGCCAGGCAGTTCGGCATTACTGAGTTTCAAGCGGGAGTGTTGCCCGGCCAAAAGGCCGACGCGGTGAAAAAGCTGCAAGAGCAGGGAAGAGTGGTCGCGATGGCGGGCGATGGCATCAACGATGCTCCCGCTCTGGCGCAAGCTGATGTGGGCATTGCCATGGGCACGGGCACGGATGTTGCGGTGGAAAGCGCCGGCATCACGCTGCTGAAGGGCGACCTGACGGCGCTGGTGCGCGCCCGCCGCCTCAGCCGCGCCGTCATGCGCAACATTCGGCAAAATCTGTTCTTCGCGTTTATCTACAACTCGCTGGGGGTGCCGATCGCAGCGGGCATTCTGTATCCCAAGTTCGGCATTCTGCTGAGCCCGATCTTCGCGGCCGCCGCCATGAGCTTCAGTTCGGTGTCGGTGATCAGCAATGCGCTAAGGCTGAGAAGGGTGAAGCTGTGAGGGGTGCCTTCAGCCGCGGCGGGCAAGTTTGCGCAGGACCTTAATCAGCCCATTCTCGCGAATCTCTGCGAGCGGAATCTCAATCGTTCGCCCCTTTGCGGCGGCAAGCAACGACTGTTCCAACGTGGCCAAGCGTCGTTCTTTGGCCTGGCGGATCAACTTAAACTCCCCAATCTCTACATCTTCTTCAAATAATCCACGATTTCGGGGCTGGTCCACTCTTGCGGGCCGATGAACTTGCGGACAATCTTGCCAGTGCGATCGATCACGAAGGTCTCAGGAAACCCGGTCGTGCCATACAGCCCGTTGGTATTCTGCCGGGTGTCACGGACGGTGAGCAAATCGACGTTGTGATCGCGGACGAACTGTTTGTACGCGCTGTCGTCCTCGTCCTCGCTGACGGCGATAATGGTCACCTTGTCGCCTAGTTGCTTCTGCAATTGCACCAGCGAAGGCATTTCCTGAATGCACGGCGGGCACCAAGTCGCCCAGAAATTCAGCACCACGGGCTTGCCTTGAAATTGATTCAGGGCAACCGTGCGCTGCGAATCGGTGATGGTGAACTCAGGCGCGGCGCTGCCGATGCGCGGCGGATGCGAGCCGCCATTGCATGCCGCGAGGAATACAAGGCAAACGAGAAGGCTAAAGGAAATGAGGCTCTTCACAGACCTATGATAGTCGATAATCCAGGTGGGCAGGCGCATTCGTCTGATACCCTCTATCTCCATGGACCAAGGCGAAACCGCTCCCGAGATCTCGGTCATCGTTCCCGCGCGCAACGAAGAGGCCTGTCTGACGGAGTGCTTGCGCTCCCTGGTTGGCCAGCAGGGGCCTGCCTATGACGTCATCGTGGTGGACGACTACTCGACCGACGGCACCGGCGCCATCGCCCAAAGTTTCCCGGTGAAGGTAATCAGCGCCGGTGAATTGCCGGCTGGGTGGAGCGGCAAGTGCAATGCCGCCTGGAGCGGGGCGAAAGTTGCGAAAGGGAAGTGGCTGCTCTTCACTGACGCGGATACCCGGCACTCGCCCGACTCCATCGCACGCGGCTGGCAGGAGGCGAAAGAGAATAGCGCGGACATGCTCTCCTATTCGCCCAGGCAGGAAGTGCACGGAGTAGCTGAGCGCGCGTTGATGCCGGTCATCTTTGCCGAACTGGCGGCGACCTATGCGCCCAAGGACGTGTGTGACCCGAAGTCGCCGGTGGCCGCTGCCAACGGACAATACCTGCTCATTCGGCGCGAGGCCTATGACGCGGTGGGTGGTCACGCTGCGGTTGCGACTGCGCTTCTGGAGGACGTTGAACTGGCAAAACGGCTGAAGCAGGCGGGATTCGCTCTACGCTTTGGCATGTCCGACGCAGTCAGCACCCGAATGTATCGCAGCTTTCCGCAGATGTGGGAAGGCTGGACCAAGAACCTGGCTTTGTTGTTTCCCAAGCCGCGAAGGCTGGCATTGTGGCGGGCCTTTGAGTTCGTCGCCATCCTGGCCATACTGACGTTTGCGATTGTCTCGTTAATCCAGGATGACATGATCAACTTCTTTGTCGCGGCGGCGGTGACCGTGGAATGGCTCTATCTTTTCGGAAGGCGGATTGCCCGTGCCCATTTTGACGCGCTGTCCAACGCGCTAGCATTCTTTGGATTACCGCTTTTCGCGGTACTTTTACTCAATTCCAGCATCTCTCATGAGAAGGGAACGGTTCGCTGGAAGGGACGCGAGTATTCTGGTGTGAGGCATGTTCAACCCGCGGACGAAACAGCCGTCACCGCTGGAAATACGCCGGCGCGCTAACCCCGATGCCTATCAGGTGTAAGGCCGCCCCAGGAAAACATGGTCTATCTAACCCGCAAGTGTGAGTTTTCCGCGTCGCATTATTACCACAACCCCGAATTCTCGGCGGAGGAAAACCAGCGCATCTTCGGCAAGTGTGCCAACCTGAACGGCCACGGGCACAACTACACCCTCGAAGTGACGGTGAAGGGCGATGTTGATCCCAAGACTGGCTTTGTGGTGGACCTGAAGCAGCTCAAGGATATCTTGAACCGCGAAGTGCTCGAGGCGCTCGACCATCGTCACTTGAACAAGGAGGTGCCGGAGTTCCTGCAACAAATCCCTACCACCGAGAACCTCGCCATTGCCATCTGGAAGCGGCTGCAAGGGAAGTTGCAGGTGGCCAAGCTGCATCGTGTGCGCGTATATGAATTGCCCGATCTCTTCGTCGATTTCTACGGGGAAGCATGAAAGTCCACTTGACGCGGCGGTACTTGTTTTCGGCATCCCACCGTTTGCATTCTGGCGAGCTGTCCGAATCGGAGAACCAGGCGACCTATGGCAAGTGCAATAACCCGCACGGACACGGCCACAACTATGCCCTTGAGGTCACGGTGAGCGGACAGGTCAATCCGAAGACCGGAATGGTATGCGACCTGGTTGAGCTGGACCACGCGGTCCAACGTGAAGTGTTGGAGCGCTTCGATCACGAGAACTTGAATGCCCATCAGGAATTCGCAGCGATCGTCCCCACCACGGAAAACCTGAGCGAGGTCATTTTCAACATTTTGAAGCAAAGCTTTAGGGCGGCTCATCTTGAAAAGGTGAGGCTCGAAGAGACCATGATGAACAGCTTTGAGTACAGTGGCTAGTGGCTGGTGGATAGCGGACAGTGTATGGCATCAACAAACCATAGGCCGTATGCTAACTAACGGCTAGGAGCTAATTGCCAATTGCTCTCATGAAAGACCTCATCGAAACCCCGACCCTGACCAACGCCAGCTTCGAAGATCTGGCGCGCGAGATGCTGGTCCGCCTGGGCGAGCAACCCGATCGCGAGGGCCTGCTGAAGACGCCGGAGCGCTTCGCCAACGCCCTGCAGTATCTGACCAAGGGTTATAACGAAGATCCGGAACAAATGCTCAAGGCTGCGCTGTTCACGGTGGACTACGACGAGATGGTGATCGTGAAGGACATCGAAATGTTCAGTCTTTGCGAGCATCACGTGCTGCCATTCTTCGGCAAGGTCCACGTGGCTTACATTCCCAAGGGCAAAGTCATCGGCCTGAGCAAGGTTCCTCGCCTGGTGGAAGTGTTCGCCCGCCGTCTGCAGGTGCAGGAGCGGTTGACCGTGCAAATTGCGGAGACAATTCAGAAGGCGATTCAGCCGTTGGGGGTCGGAGTGGTCATCGAGGCCCGCCACCTCTGCATGATGATGCGCGGCGTCGAGAAACAGCATTCGGCCACAGTCACGTCGTCCATGCTGGGGGCCTTCCGCGCGCAGCAGACCCGTCAGGAATTTTTGTCGCTGATCCACGCCAAGAGCGGCAACGGAATCTAATCCATGGCTGCGAAGAAGCCGCAGTCCAAAAGCAAAACCAAAGCACAGCGCCGAGGAACCGCGGCCGGACAGTGCCCGCCTGCTCGGAAAGCTGGCAGTTGTAACTGGCGCCAGCCGTGGCATCGGCTTCGCGGTTGCCCGCGCGCTGGCCGTGGAAGGCTGCAGTCTGGTGATTACGGGCCGCGACAGCTCAAAGCTCTCCAAAAGTGCGGCTGAACTCAGGCGTGTGCTTCCCAGGAAATCGCATGCGCATAACAACGGTGACGCCCAGGTCGTCGCCCAGGTTTGCGACGTTCGCGACCCGGATTCGGTGGCGTCGCTGTTCGCAATGGTCAAGCAGCGCTTCGGCAAGATCGATGTGCTGGTGAACAATGCAGGGACTGCTCAGCCGGCGGTTTCCATCGAGCAAACCAGCCTCGAGGTGTGGCGGGACGCGATCGACACCAACCTCACCGGCCTGTTTCTCTGCACGCGTGCCGCGCTGCCCCTCATGCGGCCGGGCGCGACCATCATCAACAACCTTTCGGTCGCGGCCAGGACCGTCTTTCCCAATTTTGCTGCCTACAACGCCTCCAAGCACGGTGCGCTGGGCTTCACCTTGTCGCTGCGTGATGAACTCATTCCTCGCGGCATTCGCGTGGTCGCGCTCATGCCTGGGGCCACCGATACTGATTTGTGGCAGCAATTCTGGCCTGACGCGCCACGCGAACGAATGATCGACGTGGAGAGCGTCGCCCAGGCCGCGCTCTACGCGGTGCTGCTGCCGCCGAATGCGAACCTCTCAGAGATCGTGCTGGCGCCGACGGGTGGGGCGCTGTAGGGGAAGCCGCGGTTCGCTATTCGCTTTTCGCCATCTGCCTCTCGCTCTTCGCTTTAGTCGAACTTCTGGCGTTCCATGGGGGTCGATCCCTGAGGACTGAAGCTGGAGCGGTCTCGTTATTTATGTAGTCGAGGTGCCGTCGGCTGAAGCCGGCTCGGAGGTGAAGGACCAGCGGGAACGCGGCGCTGAAGCGCCGGTCTACCCTTGTTGCCAGACTACAGTGATTCTTGAAATGCTCTAGCCGCAATCAAAAGCGAAGAGCGAACGGCGAACAGCGAAAAGCGACTAGCGCATTTCACATCCCATAGTGATACCTGCGCGTGCGGGCAGGGAAGATCTTAATCAGCAGCATGCCTGCCAGAAAGCCTCCGACGTGGGCCCAGAAAGCAATCCCGCTGGAGTTGCCGGCATGTGCTGCGATCGAGGTGGCGGCCCCGCTGAGAAACTGTGCGACGAACCAATAGCCGAGCACGATCCAGGCCGGCAGCCACATGAAGAAGACGAAGAAGAATGGCACCAGCGTCAGCACGCGCGCCCGCGGATACAAAAGGAAGTACGCACCCATCACTCCAGCGATGGCGCCGCTGGCTCCGACGCTGGGCACGGTCGAGCCAATGTTGAACAGCGTGTGCAGCAGCGCGGCCGCCACGCCGCTGGCAAGGTACAGCACCAGGTACAGTGAGTGTCCCAGGTAATCTTCCACGTTGTCGCCGAAGATCCACAACGCCCACATGTTAAAGATCAGGTGCAGCCATGATCCGTGAAGAAACATCGAGGTGAAGATGGGAAGAATGGCCGCCATGGGCGGAACGAAGCGCGTACCCAGTTGCGAGACGAGGTCCCAGGGCACATAGCCATGATTGAACAGCACCACCGTGAAGCGCGCGGGCACCACTCCGAATTGATAGATAAGCTCATTTGCGGCTTGCGTGTTCTGGTTACCCAATAAGTATTCGTAGAGGAACGCGAGCGTGTTCAGCACCAACAGCACGTAGGTCACATACGGAGTGCCGATCCGGGGCGCGTCGTCTTTCAGCGGGATCATAGGTGTGGGTCAGCTGCAGCGCACGGCAGGGAACTGAATTCCCCTCAAATTCCGCCGCCGCCGGTACTCGCTGGCGATTTGACCAAACCACCATCGAACCTACACGATAGCAGAAGGATGCCGCTCAATGGTGTGATCGTGGTGGATAAACCTGCAGGATGGACCTCCCACGATGTGGTGGCGAAATCGCGGCGCATTCTGGGCGAACGCTCCATTGGGCACCTGGGAACCCTCGACCCCATGGCGACCGGAGTCCTCCCTTTGGTCCTGGGCCGGATGACTCGGCTATGCCAGTTCTATTCATCCTCGGAAAAGGCCTACCAAGGGACGATCCGGCTGGGGTTTGCAACCGACACCTACGATTGCGACGGTGATCCGGCCGGCACGCCGCGCGAAGTTAATGTAACACTTGAAGAAATCATCGCCCTGGCTTCGGAATTTGTTGGCGTCCTCCAGCAGACACCGCCCGCGTTTTCGGCCAAGAAGATCAACGGCGTTCCGGCCTACAAGCTGGCCCGCAAAAAGCGCGAGGTCGAGTTGGCGCCGGTTGCGGTGGAAGTGAAGGAATTTACCATCCTGGGCGTTACCGCCGACCTGGTCGATTTCCGCTGCCGGGTGTCGTCGGGTACCTACGTTCGCAGCCTGGCCCACGAACTGGGGCAAAAGCTGGGTGTCGGAGCCCACCTTGCCAGCCTCCGCCGGACGCAGGTGGCCGAGTTCAGCATCGAGCAGAGCCACACGTTAGAGGAGATAGCCGAGGCAGCCGCCCGAGGAGCCATCGAGGAGCTGCTCATCCATCCGCGACGCGTCCTGCCGGAAATACCGTCGGTTACGGCCACCGACGAAGACATTGCCAAGATTCGCCACGGCAGGACGGTGAACCTGCCCGAAATGTCCCGTTCGCGCTTCGTGAAGGTCTTTGCGGGCCAATCAGAGCTCATCTGTATCGCCAGCCGGGTGGCCGGGACGCTGTTCCATCCCAAGGTCGTGCTGTGCGTCTAGGCTCGTTGCGGTAGCTGTACGGGCGGTGTGCCAAAGTATCCAGGTAGAGCGGCGCTTTAGCGCCGCGTTCCGTTTATCCAAAGAACGGAGCCGGCTTCAGCCGGCGGCACGTAGCGCGTACGACAGTCCTTAAATAGCCGGGGGCAGGTGTACACTTTTCCCTAGTTCGGAGGGATGTCTCTGTGGCTGCTGACGAAACCCCGGTGTTGCAGATGGAAATCGGGAAACGACCTGACGCCAACATCGTGCACTGCACGGGCAAGATCGTGATGGAGTCGTGGACCGAGTTCGCAACGACAGTCCGCGCGCTTGTTCCTGAAGGCAAGCCGGTCCTGGTGGACCTGGCAAAGGTGACCCAGGTGGATAGCGTCGGCATAGGCACGCTCGTTAGCGTCTGGGCGTCAGCCCGAAAGGCCGGCTGCGAACTGAAATTCATCAATCTGAACGACCGGATCCATGACTTGTTCGAGATCACCCGCCTGCACGGCCTGTTTGCATCTGACGCCCCCGGCGCTTAAAACGACGTGCATGAGAACCCGTTCTCAGTTGGTAGGGTGGAAAACGCAAGAAGCACCCTAAGCACCCCTCCGTATGCGCTTCTGAGATCGCCATGCAGCAGGGATGCTGTTCCGTCAGGGATTGTCCCCTAAGATCCCGGTTACAAAATTCTTAAGCTGGTCGTTGAAGTCGACGGAAGCCGCGGTGGATGCGGCCTGCTCTCAATACACTTATTTTGGACAGACGTAATGTCCGATAACAGATATTATGTTAAACACATTGTTGCCCCTTGCAAAACAAGGCCTTCGGTATACTCATCCAAAGACAAAATGAAGAATCAGAAAGCTAAACCCGTAGCCAAACGGCAGCCAAGGCCGATAGGCCTCGGCAAAGGCGACTTCGTAGTCCCGGACGACTTCGACGATCCGCTCCCCAAGGAAATCGAGGACGAGTTCTACAAAGTGGACGATTTCCTGGAGGAATCCCTCCGTGATCTCCGTGACTCCGTGGTGAAAAACAAACCTTTACGCCGTCGCGGTTAGCAACCGCTCCAAATCCTCACGGAATAGCCGCAGTGCCTCCAGCCGCTCTGCCGTGGCCTCCACCATCTCGGACTTGGCTTGGAAGACCGGGCGGCCGTCCTTTTCCACCAGCACGCCGAGGACTTCCCCCATCCGCCAGCCGGGCGTTCCGATCACCTGCAGGCCGACCGGCGTTGACGTCAGTAGCGCGATGCAGCCGTCGCGGAGCACACCAATGGCGTTGGGATAACGCTCGAAGGTTTGCAGCTCGAAGCCGGCCAGATAGATACGCTGGAGTTGTTCGGCAGGATCAGGCATGCGCTATGCCGCGTAAAAGGTTCGGATCAGCAATTCTTGCGTCCTTTGGCAGACTTCGGCGAAGCCAAGAGCGAACGGCGAAAAGCGGCTTTTCTACATCTTGTAGCGGCCAAGGTCATCTTCGCCCAGGCTTTCAAGCCATTTGCGAAGTTCGTCGGTGTTGACGCGGTCGCTGGCCATGTTGGCCTGCTTGCTGGTCTTGAGAACCTCGTCCTCCACAAAGATTGGGCAATCCATGCGCAGCGCCAGCGCCAGCGCGTCGGAGGGGCGCGAGTCGATGCTGATGGCCTGGCCCTCGCGCTCCAGCCAAATGACGGCAAAAAAGGTGTCGTCGCGCAACTCGGTCACCACCACCTTTTGCACCGTGGTTTCCAGCCCAACCAGCAGGTTCTTCAGCAGATCATGGGTCATGGGGCGCGGAGTAGTGACCTTCTCGATTTCCAGGGCAATGGCGTTGGCCTCATAGACGCCCACCCAGATCGGCAGGACGGTGTCACTCCCCTGGTCCTTCAGGATCACGATGGGCATATTGGTCACGGGATCCATCATCAGCCCGCGAATCTTCATTTCAACTTCCATCATGTTTCCCTCCCCAGGTTCCTGCTTCTTAATACTCTGCATTACGTACGGAACGCAAACACTTTCTGGATGCTTAGACGGCCATCTCGCCCAAAAGACTATTGGGAAATGTCTGCGTAACCAGCACCTGGACGTATTCTCCGATGCTGGGCTCGGGCCTGCTGTTGACCACAAAGTTGAGCGTCTTGTTCTGCGAGGTGCGTCCGGTGATCTGTCCGCGGGCCGGATTCTTCCCTTCCACCATAACTTCAACAATCTGCCCTAAATGTCGGCGGTAACTCGTCCTCTGCAATTCACGCTGATGCTCCTGCAAGATCTGCAGCCGGCGCGACTTCTCGGCGTCCGGAATGGAGTCGGCATACTGCAACGCGGGCGTGTTCGGCCGTGGCGAGTACTTGAAGGAGAAAACGCCGTCATAGCCGACTTCGTCGAGCAAGCTCAGACTCTCGTGAAACTCGGCCTCTGTCTCGCCCGGAAAACCGACGATCACGTCGGTCGTAATGCTGATTTCCCGGTTGCGCGCAGCCTTCATCCAGGCGATGCGCTGCAGATATTCCTCGCGGGAATAATCGCGGAACATGGAATCGAGCACCCGGGTTGAACCGCTCTGCACCGGCAGATGCACGTGGTCGCAAAGCGTCGGGACCGAATCAATCGCGTCGATGATGTCCTTGGTGAAGTCCCGCGGATGCGAGGTGGTAAAGCGAACCCGGCGAATGCCCGGCAATTCGCCGACAGCCGACAGCAACTCAGCGAAAGTCTTTTTGCCCGCCGGGTCGTGGTAAGAGTTCACATTTTGCCCGAGCAACTGAATATCGGTGTAGCCGGCATCGGCCATGCGGCCAGCTTCAGCCAGCACCGACTGCGAAGTCCGGCTGCGCTCTTTGCCGCGCGTGTATGGCACCACGCAATAGGCGCAGAATTTGTCGCAGCCCTCGATGATGGTGATGTATCCCCGATGCGGGTTGGTGCGGGCGGTGAACTCGGTCTCGAACGTCTGGTCGGTCTGGCGATCGTCGAGCCCGGTGACGCGCTCGGCGCCCGCCTCGATCTGCACCAGCATAGCCGGCAAGTTGCGGTACGAAGCCGAGCCGGCGACCAGCGAGACGTAGGGTGCGCGCTCGAAGATCTTTTCGCCCTCCTGCTGGGCGACGCAGCCGAGAACGGCGAAGCGCTTCCCTTCCTTGTGCAGCTTCTTGAAATCGTTCAGACGATGGAAGACCTTCTGCTCTGCCTTATCGCGGATCGAGCAGGTGTTGTACACGATGAGGTCGGCGTCCTCTTCGCGCTGCACCTGCGCGTACCCTTCGGAGATCAGCGTGCCCACGACCTTTTCGGAGTCGTGGAAATTCATCTGGCAGCCGAAGGTCTCGATGTAAAACGTCTTTTGCGGCGAACTCACAACCATCCTCGATACTGACCAGTATAGCGGGAATGCAAAGAGGATTCACCACGGAGGCACGGAGAGCACGGAGAAGAATTAAGGACTGCTTTTTCTGCTGGAGTGCTCTTGTAGATGATCTCCAAAGTTTTAACGAGCACAAGGAAAACAGAAAAAGATATTCTTCTCCGTGCCCTCCGTGTCTCCGTGGTGAAAAGTATTTACTTCCCCAGCAGCTTCTCGATTTGCGGCTCGATCGCCGACGGCGGAGTGGTCGGAGCGAAACGCTCTACAACAGTTCCCTTCTTGTCCACCAGGAACTTGGTGAAGTTCCACTTGATGCTATCGCCGAGCAGGCCGCCCTTTTCGCTCTTCAAGAACTTGTACAGCGGGTGGGCATCGTCGCCGTTGACCTCGATCTTCGAGAACAGCGGGAAGTCCACGCCGTAATTCAGCTGGCAGAAGGACTTGATCTCGTCATCGGAGCCGGGCTCTTGATGGCCGAACTGGTCGCAGGGAAACCCAAGCACCTCCAGACCGCGGTCCTTGTACTTGGCATAGAGCGACTGCAGGCCTTGGTATTGCGGCGTGAACCCGCATTGGCTGGCGGTGTTGACGATCAGCAGGACCTTGCCCTTGTAGTCGGCAAGTTTCTTGTTCCGGCCGTTGTTCAGCTTGGCCGAGAGATCGTACAGGGTCATGAAACGTTCTCCATTCTGTTTTTCGGTGAAGGGGCATGGCTTTAGCCATGCCGTCGACCGTGCTCTATGCATTCGGCTTCAGCCGCTGAGGGAGCCCGCTTCCGACAGCTCCGGTCGCGATATAGCACAACCCGCCAAACTGGGCTGTCTCGACTTGGCCTCTGCCGTCCCTGAAGGGACTCTGGTCTTAGAACCAGCCTACCCAGCGCTGAAGCGCTGGGCTATCTTCTTCCGTCCCTGCGGGACTCGGGCGTTCGCAGCGGAAGCCTTAGCGTTCCAATGCGACCGAGTGGCAAGTTGCTAATTGCTAGTTGCTTTGTCAATACGCCTTCGCGACTACCACACGCCGGTTGACCTGCTCGCCGGTGACAATGCATTTGCCCGGTCCGTCGTATTCGTCCACGAGGGGAATGCAGCGAATCGTGGCCTTGAACTCCTTGATGCGCGCATCGCACCGGGGATCGTCCTTCAGATGCGCCATCACAAACTTGCCTCCGCCCTTTTCCGCGGTCACATCCTTGAGAATCGATTCCACCTCTTCGATGGAGTTCGCCAGCACGGTGTTGGACTTCAGGCGTTGCTTGCCGGCGTCGTACATGCTTTGCTGCATCTGCGGCCAGCACCGCCGGCAACTTGGCGGCAACGTCGGATTGCGGCATCGGTTCTTTGACTCCCGTGTCGCGCCGCTTCAACACGATGCTGCCCGACGCCAAATCGCGCGGCCCAAGCTCGAGCACCACCGGCACACCGCGCCGCTCCCAGTGAAAGAACTTTGCGCCGGGCGATTGCCCTTCGCGGTCATCCAGCTTCGCGCCCAGATCTTTCGCGATCCGGTGCGCACGCCTCCAGAACTTTTTCGCGCTCCTCATCTTTGCGGTAAATCGGCACCAGCACGGCTTTGGTCGGCGCAACCTTCGGTGGCAGCACCAGGCCCTTGTCGTCGGAGTGGCTCATGATCAGCCCGCCAATCAGCCGCGTGCTCACGCCCCAACTGGTTTGCCAGACATAATCGAGCTGGCCTTCCTTGCTTTGGAATTGCACGTTGAACGCTTTGCCAAAATTCTGGCCCAGATCGTGGCTGGTTCCCGACTGCAAGGCAAAGCCATTCTGCATCATGCCTTCGATGCTATAGGTTTGCAGCGCGCCGGCGAACTTCTCCGATTGCGTCTTCAGGCCCTTGATCACCGGCATCGCCATCACGTTCTCGGCAACGTCGGCGTACACGTCCAACATGCGGAGCACTTCCTGCGCGGCTTCCTCGTGACTGGAGTGCGCGGTGTGGCCCTCCTGCCAGAGAAACTCTGTAGTGCGCAGGAACATGCGGGTGCGCAGCTCCCAGCGAATGATGTTGGCCCACTGGTTGACCAGCATCGGCAGGTCGCGCCAGCTCTTGATCCAGCGCGCGAAAAAGTGGCCGATGATGGTCTCCGAGGTGGGACGGATGATGTAAGGCTCTTCCAGTTGCTTGCCGCCGGCCATGGTGACCACCGCCAACTCGGGCGAGAAGCCTTCCACGTGCTCGGCTTCCTTTTGCATGAAGCTCTGCGGGATCAGCAGCGGGAAATACATGTTCTGATGGCCCGTGGCTTTGAAGCGGTCGTCCAGTTCGCGCTGCAACAGCTCCCAGACAGCGTAGCCGTTGGCCTTGATGACCATGCAGCCTTTGACGATTTCGGCGGGCTCGGCCATGTCGCCTTGCAGAACCACGTCCTGATACCAGCCAGCAAAATCCTGGGCGCGCGGGGTGATGGGAGATTCGGCCATAGAGGAGTGCTTTCTTCCTGATTTTTGGTCTGAATGCTTCGTCTTAGATTATGACAGGTGGAGGGACTTTCACCACAGAGCGCACGGAGCACACGGAGGAAATTGGTTAAGAGCTGACCGGTCGCTTCGTCCCATTTCTTACCAGCTTCAGGAATTCTTCGTGCACGCGCTTGTCCTCTGACAACTCCGGGTGGAATGTTGCCGCCATGACGCTTCCCTTCCGCACTAGCACGGGATCGTCGCCGCGTTTGGCGAGTACCTCTACTCCTTTGCCGACGCGTTCGATCCGCGGCGCGCGAATGAAGACCATCTCCAGTGGATCGCCGCCGAGCGCCGTAGCGCCTTCGACGATCGTGGAATCGATCTGCCGTCCATAGCCGTTGCGGCGGACCGTAATGTCAATCGCATTGAGGGCCGGCTGATGCGGATTCTCGACTTCTTTGGCCAGCATGATCGCTCCGGCGCAGGTGCCGAAAGTCGGCTTGGCATGCACGAAGTCGCTCAGCTTCTGGAAGTGTCTCCTCGCCGAGCAGCTTCAGGAATGTGGTTGACTCGCCCCCGGGAATGATCAGGCCATCGATCTGGTCGAACTGCTCAGGCTTGCGCACCAGTACAACCTCCGCGCCCAGTTCTTCCAGGCGGCGGCGATGCGCATCGAAATCGCCCTGCAATGCGAGAACACCGATTTTCATTGGGACGCTCTTCGCTGTTCGCCTTTCGCTATTCGCTATTCGCTATTCGCTATTCGCTTTCTAAGATGCGATGACGATTATGACTCAGAACTGTTGTTTCCGATGGTTCGTTCAAATGGAAAGGCGCAGCTCACGCCGCGCCTCGGTTCCAATCACAAGCGAAAAGCGAATGGCGAAGAGCGAAGAGCGAAAAGCGGCCTTTCTACCATCCCCGCGTCTGTAGCAGATCTTTTTCTGCGATGGCGCCGACAGCCAGTCCCTTCATCGCGCCGGTCATCTTTTCGCTGACTTCGGCCAGCACCTTGGCATCGTCGTAGTGGGTGGTGGCGATGACGATGGCTTGGGCGCGCGATTCGGCTTCTTCGCGCTCCGCCTTTAACGTGAGGTCGAGTGGTGTCGCGCCGCCTTTCATGAAGATCCCAGACCCGACGAATACAGCCTCGGCGCCAAGCTGCATCATCAGCGAGGCATCGGCGGGAGTGGCGATGCCACCAGCCGAGAAATTCGGCACCGGCAGCTTCCCTGCCTTGGCGACAATGCGTACCAACTCGTACGGCGCCTGATGGTTCTTGGCGGCGGCGAAAAGTTCTTCCTCGCTCATCACCGTAAGTTGACGCATTTCTTTAACTATCTGCCGCATGTGCTTGACAGCGTGGACAACATCTCCGGTCCCCGCTTCACCCTTGGTGCGTATCATCGCGGCTCCTTCCGCAATGCGCCGCAGCGCTTCACCCAGGTTCCGCGCGCCACAGACAAACGGCGTCTTGAACGCATGCTTGTCCACGTGATGTTCTTCGTCGGCCGGGGTCAACACTTCCGACTCATCGATGTAGTCCACCCCGAGTTCCTGCAATATTTGCGCCTCGGCGAAGTGCCCGATGCGGCATTTCGCCATCACCGGAATCGACACTGCGGCCATGATCTGCCGAATCAGCTTGGGATTGGCCATGCGCGACACGCCGCCCTCGGCGCGAATGATGGCCGGCACGCGCTCCAGCGCCATGACCGCGGTTGCGCCGGCTTTCTCGGCGACCTCGGCCTGCTCGACGCTCATCACGTCCATGATGACGCCGCCCTTGAGCATTTCGGCCAAGCCGGTCTTCAGGCGCAGGCTGGTGTTGTTGCCGTTGTTCTCTGACATAAACGTCTCCCTGGATCGAAGCATTTAGCATTTGGCCGTTAGCAGTCAGTATGGCTCGGGAACTTTGGCTAAATGCTAACTGCTAAGTGCCAATTGCCAAACAGCCGCCGTCCTGTACTTGCGGAACCTTTTATTTTACTCTGCGCTGATGCGCTACGTAACCCCATCGTAGCGGTCAGCCTTTGTGGACGCTAATCACTATGCAGACTTGCGAGATCGTACCGATGAAGGAGCGGCATTGGGAATCCGTTCGCGAAATCTATCGCCAGGGAATCGCGACCGGCAATGCCACCTTCGAAAGCTCTGTGCCCGATTGGAAGGAGTGGGATGAACGTCATCTTGCGGCGTGCAGACTCATCGCGCGCTGTGACAACAAGGTACTCGGTTGGGCCGCGTTGAGTCGCGTATCCAGCCGTCAGGTTTATCGAGGGGTTACCGAGGTTAGCATCTACATCGCGCAGCAAGCACGCGGCCGCGGAATTGGACGCACTTTAATGCGTGCGCTGGTGGAAGCCTCGGAGCAGCATGGCATCTGGACACTCCAGGCGGGCATCCTGGCGGAAAACGCAGTTAGTATTCACATGCATCAGCAGGTGGGATTTCGGGTCGTGGGCACGCGCGAGCGGATCGGCTGCCTGGACGGGCGCTGGCGGGACACCGTGCTGATGGAGCGCCGAAGCGCTGTGGTGGGTAGATAAGAAACGGGTTCACCACCCTTCGACTTCGCTCAGGGCAGGCTGCGGCACGGAGGACACGGAGAAAAACAAGTCAAAAACAAAAACTCCGTGACCTCTGTGACTCCGTGGTGAATGACTTTTTGTAATTTCTCCCTATGTTGCGTCGCTGTGCTTCTTCTTCAGATACTTGGCAAACATGCGGTGCGGATCGACCTCGATGAACTTCGACGTGCTGCTGGCCAGAACTTCTCCCTCGCGGTTGCGAATCTCGGCCGCCCGGTAATGCTCGCGGCCATTCACGCGCACCTCCCATCCTTCTACGACCAGCGGCTTGAACAGCGGCACCGGCTTTAGATAGGTGATCTCCATCTGGCTGGTGAGGGCCACCAGATTGTGCAGCTTGTTCACCTTGCCCATGGCTTCGTCGAGAATAGTGGCGATGATGCCGCCGTGGGCATGGGCCGGCGGCCCCACAAAACGGCGTTGCAGGCGAAAGCGGCAGAGGAAGCGCTCACGCTTCTTGTCGAGAACAAACTTCAGGCGTAGTCCGGCCTCATTGGCGGGGCCGCAACCGAAGCAATGATTGGTGAACTGTTGCTTCTTTACCTCGTGACCGGGAATTCGTTCGTGCCGGGGCATGCAACCAAGATGAAGCAGCTTCGGTCAGGATGCAAGTGGCAAGACGCTTTTCGCTTTTCGCTATTCGCTATTCGCCTATCGCTAAAACGATCCGCTGTGGAACGGGTTGCTTCCGCGAAGAGCGAACAGCAAGAGCGGCAGTTGAGGGCTATTCTTTTCGCGCAACCAACTCGGCGACTGCCTTGTCTCGAGTCGTCTCCTGATAATGCAAAATCGTTAAACTACTAAACGCGGCCCGCAACTCACCCGCTTCCAGCAAGTGCATGGGATGTGTCGGACCACCTCCCAGCTTCAGCTGCTCCCGGGTGTATGTCTTGTAGATAAGAAAGCCGCCGGGCCTGAGCGCCTGCGCGATCTGCGGAAACAGCGAGCGCTCCAGATAGAAAAACACCAGGATCAAATCAAAGGCTGCCTCTGGCAGTTGGGCTTCGGTCAAATCGATCGCTTCGGTAACAACGTGGAGGTCCTGCTCTTCAGCGCTTCGTCGCGCCTGTTTCAGCGCCACGCCTGAGATGTCCATCAGCGTGACCAGCCAGCCGCGTTGGGCCAGATACAGTGCATGACGGCCCACGCCCCCGGCAAGATCGAGAGCCCGCCCCACATACTTAACGTCAGGCGCAACGAACTGCTCATATGCGCTGACCAGGAACGGATCGGGCGTAAGCGAGTCATGAGAGCCCTCGGCGTGACGGCGGTCCCATTCGATGCGGGCATTGTCTTCCATAGTCGTTCGGCAGTCTCCTGCTTCCTAGAATAGGCGCGGATTATTCGGAGTGCCGGAGTCGATGTTGATCTGTTCTTGAGGGTGCCGTCGCGCATACCAGCAGGGTTTTACCCCGAGCTGTGGAAACATGGAATTGGAGCAGTTCACGTCGTGGTCGCCCGCGTAGTCGTACTCGGTCCGTCCATTCTTTAATTTGACAACGTAATAAGTATGGACGGTCACCGTGCCGAAGGTGTCGCGGGTGGGAATCCGGAGCCACACCGATAACAGGTCGCCCAGATAAAGAACGCCCGCAAGTACCACGACGATGATGAGTATGCGCTTCATAGGCCAGCCCGCGACGCGCCGCCGGGAGGTTTGTCCTTCCAGAAGATTTTTAAAATATACCCTGCCGACGGTTGAGTTCCCGGGCACTCGCGCATCATAATGTCACAGGGCATTGTGACGTGGACCCAACCTGGGGTGGGTCGCGTCCGGCAAACGCAAATCGTCATCCCAGCCTGCACGCCGCCAAAATCACACGCACGGCGGAAGGCTATCCAAGGGTATCGCAGTCGTGAGCCGCGGAATCAGCATTCGGGTGCCGAGGACGTCGCAAGGCGGCGGAGGCCGAGGTCCCACTGCGGGCTGGCCCGGTGACGGTGGTGGTGGCGGCCGCGGCGGCGGCGACGACAATATACCCAGCTACGGCGAGCGCCTGCGCCGCTACCGCCTGGGATTGATGCTAGCGCTGTCTTCGGTGGTCATGCTGTTCGTCTCCTTCACCACGGCCTACGTGGTGCGCAAAGCCGGGGCCGTCTGGGACCCGTCGAGCAATGACTACGTCAGTAACTGGGTGCCATTGACCCTCCCGTTGAGGCTGCTGATCGTCAATACCTTCCTCCTGCTGTTGAGCAGTTTTTCCCTGGAGTTTGCACGGCGGCGCGCGGCCGAAGATGTCGCTCTGGCGCCCATCGTTGGGATGCCGGGCATTCGCGTTAGCGCCAGCCATGCCCTTCCCTGGGTCTGGGCAACCGTCGGGCTTGCGCTGGCTTTTCTCGCCGGGCAGGGTTACGCCTGGCATCAACTGCGTTTAGCCAACACCACCTTCGCCACCAGCACCAGCAGTTCTTTCTTTTATATGCTGACGGGCGTCCACGCCTTGCACCTCGTGGGAGGAATTCTCGCCCTGCTCTATGCCGGGGCGACGGTCTGGCTGCATCGCCCGCCCGAAACGCGCCGCATCGTCATTGACGTGACCGCATGGTACTGGCACTTCATGGCGGCGTTGTGGATCTACATCTTCGCCCTGCTGTACTTCGCGAGGTAGCACCCCTCAGCGCTGAACAGACTGGCGCAAGAAAAATAGTTTGGACAATTTTCCCGCCTGGTAGCACAATCCACCCAAGAACCAAATGCCAGTTGAGGAAACCCTATGCCCCAGCTCTGGTACGGCACACAGTGTCCGCATTGCCGCTACAGCACGTCTCTGCGCGAACTCACCCTCAATGACATGATTCGTAATCGGCAAGTGTCAAGCACGGGCGAACCCTTTCTGGTATTCGTGTGCCCGCGCTGTACCAAGTGCTTTGAATGGAACTATGGCCTGAGGCAACCGCTGGGACAATTTGACGCACTTTCGAGCACAGACCCGGTCTGGATTTCCATTGTCGCCAAGTGCGACAGCGGAGACTGCGAACTTCTGACAGAACTACTCGCAATTCGACCAAAGGGCACCACCCAGCAGCAGATTCTCGACGAGCGGCCCACGTGGAACGCCAAGGGCATCTACTGCGATAAAGGCCACCCAATCGTCATTCCTCTCGAGAGCATCACTCCGCGCTAATTCCGCAGCCATCCGCAACCAGATATAATTAAAGGTTTCGGCGGCCACTTTTGATCGCATCTGTGGAGCGGGACTGGCAAGAAAGCTGCTCCCTGCGGATTCTTCCCTGCCGGAAACCTGGGGCCCATGTCGAACGAGAGCATTGTCGTGCGCGGCGCGCGCGTCCACAATCTGAAGAACATCGATTTCGAAATTCCGCACAACGCCATGACGGTGGTGACCGGAGTTTCGGGCTCAGGCAAGTCGTCGCTGGCGTTCGATACGGTTTACGCCGAGGGGCAGCGCCGCTATGTGGAGTCTCTTTCCGCTTACGCGCGGCAGTTTTTGGAACGCATCGAGAAGCCGGATGTCGATGCCATTGACGGGATCGCGCCAGCCGTCGCCATTCGCCAGAAAAACACCACCCGCAATCCTCGCTCGACCGTCGCCACCGCCACCGAGATCTACGATTATCTGCGTCTGCTCTACGCCCGCGTGGGCCGCACCTACTGCCTGAACTGTGGGCAGGAGGTCAAGAAGGACACGGTGGACGAGGTGGCGGAGCGGATTCTGGCGCTGGGAGAAGGGACCCGGGTGCAGGCGTTCTTTCCGGTTCTGCCGCCACCAAAGCCTGTCGAACCAGAAAAGTCGAAGGGCAGGCGCGTCGCAAGAAAGAAAGTGCCAAAGCCAACCGACGATCCCTGGCTGAAAGAGCGTCTATTCGAACTGCGCAAACGGGGCTACAACCGGCTCTATCAGAATGGGCGCATCGTTGAGTTCTCAACCCCCGAGTCGTTGCTCGAACTCAATTTTGCCGAACCGGTAATGGTGCTGATCGATCGTATTGCGGTTTCACTTGACGGGCGAGCGCGCATCGTGGATGCGGTCGAGCAGGGATACCGCGAAGCGGGTGAGGTGCTGTTCGAGACCGCTCCCGGGGAGGCAGAAACTGCGCAGAAATTGCGGTTCTCGCAGCGTTTTGAATGCAAGGCGTGCAACATCCGTTACGAAGAGCCGGAACCACGGCTGTTCTCATTCAACAATCCCTTTGGCGCGTGTCCCCGCTGCCAGGGCTTTGGCAACACCATTGATTTCGATCTCAACCTGGTGATTCCCAACAAGACGCTTACCCTGGCCGAGGGCGCGATTGAGCCCTGGACCAAGCCAAAATACCGCCCTTTGGCGACGGAGATGCGCCGCTACGCCCGCGCCGCAGGTATTCCGCACGATGTACCCTGGCAGGACCTGACGGCGGAGCAGCAGAATTACATCATCAGCGGTGACGATAAATTCTGGGGTGTGCGCGGCTTTTTCGAGCATCTGGAGCGCAAGAAGTACAAGCTGCACGTGCGGGTCTTCCTCAGCCGGTATCGCGGCTACTCGGTGTGTTCCGATTGCCAGGGCCTGCGCTTGCGGCGAGAGGCGCGACAGGTGAAGATCGGCGGCACGGACATCTGCCAGGTGACGGCGATGACCGTGGAAGAGGCGACGCACTTTTTCGCGCAGGTACAACTGACACGGCAGGAGGCCGACATCGCCGGCAAGTTGTTGGACGAAATCAACGATCGGCTGCGCTATCTGAACGACGTAGGTCTGGAATATCTGACGCTCGATCGCCTGTCGTCCACGCTATCCGGGGGTGAGGCGCAACGCATTCAGTTGGCGACATCGTTAGGTTCGCGGCTGGTGGGCGCCCTCTACGTGCTGGATGAGCCTTCAATCGGGCTGCACCACCGCGACACCGGTCGGCTGATCAAAATCCTGCATGATCTGCGGGACTTGGGGAATACGATCCTGGTGGTGGAACACGATGCCGAGATCATGCGCTCGGCTGATCGCATTCTCGATCTTGGCCCGGGAGCAGGCGAGAACGGCGGACGCATGATTGCTGCTGGGACCTACGATGAGATCCTGCACAATCCCGCTTCCCTCACCGGACGCTACTTGAGCGACGAGCTGCGCATACCGATGCCGCCGTCGCGACGAACCGGTACGGGAAAGCAAATCAAGTTGACGGGTGCGCGGGCGCACAATTTGAAGAAGGTGAATGTTTCGATTCCGCTGGGCGTGATGGTGTGCATCACGGGCGTGTCGGGATCGGGAAAATCGACGCTGGTGCATGATGTGCTGTACAACGCGATAGCTGCGCAAACCGGTCAGGTTACCGGCGGGCCGCAGGCGGAAGTGGATCGCGTGGAAGGCGCGGAGTGGATTGATGAGGTCGTGCTGGTGGACCAATCGCCGATCGGCCGCACTCCACGGTCCAATCCGGTGACCTACATCAAGGCGTTCGACGCCATCCGCGAACTCTTCGCTTCGCTGCCGGAGAGCAAGAAGCACGGTTACACGGCGGGACATTTTTCCTTCAACGTCCCCGGCGGACGTTGCGAAGCCTGCCAGGGAGACGGCACTGTCACCGTGGAAATGCAGTTCCTGGCAGATGTCGCGCTGATTTGCGAAGAGTGCAGGGGAATGCGTTACAAGCCGGAAGTCCTCGAAGTCCGTTATCACGGCAAGAACATCCACGAGGTGCTGAACCTGACCGTCAAGGAGGCATTGCATTTCTTTTCCGGCGTGCCAAAGATTGTGGAGAAACTTCGCGTGCTCGACGAGGTTGGCTTGGGATACCTGCGCCTGGGCCAGTCGGCAACTACGCTGTCAGGCGGTGAAGCGCAACGCATGAAGCTGGCGGCACACCTTCAGCCCAAGATGCGCGACATTGGCCGGTCGCAGGCCGAGCGCAACAAGCGCCACCCTCGTATGCTGTACATCTTTGACGAACCCACCACCGGTCTGCACTTCGACGACGTCAGCAAACTTCTGGCGGCCTTCCGCCGCTTGATCGAGGCGGGTGGATCGATCCTGGTTATCGAGCACAACCTCGACATCATCAAGACGGCGGACTGGGTCATCGACCTCGGGCCGGAGGGCGGATCGCGCGGCGGCGAGGTCATGGCCGTGGGAACGCCTGAGACCATCGCCAAGGCCAAGAATTCCTACACCGGTCAGTGGCTGGCGCGCATCTTATCGCCCAACGGGAAACCATCGCATGATCATCAATAGCCGTTGGGCGGCGGTCTTCCTGTCCATGGCGCTGACAACTGCTGGAATGACAGCGCAGGAAAGCAAGCCGACCATCCGTCACCACCGCGTCGCCGAGGAAGCCAAGGACGACAGCTCGCCGGAGGTCGACCAGGCTGAAACGGCGATGCAGCACGGAGACTTCACCACGTCGGAATCGCTTCTGCAGAAGGCTGTAAGCGAAAAGCCAAACGACTATCGCGCATGGTTCGACTTGGGATACGTGTACAACGCCACCGAGCGCCGCCCCCAGGCGATCGACGCCTATCGTAAATCGGTGGCGGCCCAACCCGACGTCTTCGAATCAAATCTGAACCTCGGCATATTGCTGGCTGGGCAGGGCGACAAAGTTGAAGCGGCAAAGTACCTGAAGGCCGCAACTCAACTGAAGCCCACGGCCAATCCTGAGGCGGGGTTGGCGCGCGCCTGGCAGTCGCTGGGCCGCGTGGAAGAGGACAGCGACCCGCAGCAGGCGTTGGCCGCTTACGCGGAAGCCGCCAAGCTCAATCCCAAAAGCGCCCAGCCTCACCTTTCCGCCGGGATTTTGCTGGAAAAACAGAACCAGATCGAGGCCGCAGGGCGTGAGTTCCAGGTGGCCGCGGAACTCGATCCGAAATCAACCGAGGCCCTTGCCGGATTGGCGAACGTCGCCATGAAGCAACAGAAGTATCCCGAGGCCGAAACTGCGCTGCGCAAGCTGCTGGAGACCGATCCTCAGAACAGCAACGCGCGCCTTCAACTGGGACGCGTCCTGGCAGCCGAGGGCAAGGCTGATCAGGCCGCCGAGCAGTTGCAGCAGGGATCAAATGCCATTCCCGAGGATCCTCACGCCGCGCTGGAACTGGGTACGCTCTACGTACAGGCTGGCAAGGACAGCGAAGCGGAGCGACTGTTCAGGGTCGCAGTGCAAAAGATGCCGCAGGACGCCGACGCCCACTACGCGCTTGGCTCACTGCTGATGCACGAGAAGAAGTATCCCGAGGCGCAACAGGAATTGCTGGTTGCGATCAAACTGAAGCCTGACCTGGCGGAGGCGTATGGCAACCTCGCCGTAGTGGCGTCGGAAAACAAGAACTATGAACTGGCCTTGCAGTCGCTGGATTATCGCGCCAAGTTCGTGCCCGAGTCTGCGGCAAGCTACTTCCTGCGGGCCACCTGCCTGGACCACTTGAAGGCGATTAAGCAGGCCGTGGAATACTATCAACGTTTCCTGGCGGCAGACGCGGGCAAGCTTCCCGACCAGGAATGGCAGGCCCGTCACCGGCTGATAGCGCTTGACCCGCACCACGCAGACAAGTATCAAATCAAGCAGAAGTAGTATGCGGTCACAACTACGAAGCGCGGCGATTTTATTCCTGCTCACCGGCATGGCGCTGGCACAGACCTTGCCGGCCCTCAAGGCACGCGCCGATGCCGCCAAAGGCGGGGAGCAGGCGAAGCTCTGCCTGGAATATGCCCATCGTTTGCTGGAGGACGCTAACGCTCTGTTCACCAATGGTGATGTAGACAAGGCCCAAGGCGAAATCAGCGAAGTGGTGGAGTACGGCCGTAAGGCCGCTGATGCGGCGTCCACCTCGGGAAAACATGTGAAGCAGACTGAGATTGATTTGCGCAAGCTTGGCAAACGTATGCACGATATTGCGGCAACCCTGTCGGTGGACGACCGCCCGCCTTTGAAAAAAGCGGTGGAGGACATCGAGGAGATCCGCACCGACCTGTTAGTGAGAATGTTCGGGCCGCAAGCCGAACCGAAGGGGAAACCGTAATGTCAAACAGGACCCGCTGGCTGGTCTGGCTAATGTTCCTGATATTTTCTCTTCCCCGAGTTGGACTTACCCAGGCTCGCGATCGAGATCCGCTCAACGAAAAGGAAATCGACCAGATGCGCGAATCCGCGGACTTTCCTGACAAGCGACTGGAGTTGATGATTAACTTCGCCCGCGCGCGTATGGCATCGATCGATCAACTACGGGCCGACGCGAAGAATGCCAAAGACCGCCCCATGCAGATACATGATCTGCTGCAGGATTTTTCCATGCTGCTGGATGAAATCGACGATAACGTAGACACCTATGCTTCGCATAAAACTGACATGCGGAGGGGGTTGAAATTGCTGATTGAAGCCGACGGTGAGTGGGCCCTCAAGCTGCGCGGCCTGAAACAGCAGTCTCCTCCGGAGGAGTTGGAGCAATACTCGTTCGTGCTGGCGAACGCGACCGAGGCGGTGAGCGACAGTGCCGATGGAGCTCGCAAGGAACTTCAGGAGCAGAATGAACTGGCCAAAGACAAGAAACTGAACAAGGTCTATACCGAACGCAAGGATTGAAGGAGGGTGTCCCTCAGGGGGCTGACGCCCACTTCTCGCGCACATCGAATGGCACAGCTGAAGCCGTGCCCCTTCAATGCATCAAGCCGTGCTACGTTGGTAACACCTTGCTCCCCAAGCTGCAGGAGATTTTCCAGAGAACCTACCGCGAGTTGCGGCCACGCGCGCCTATGCCCGAGTTCCGCATCGAGTTCTATCCTTTCGCCAATGTGAACAGCACGATTCGGGTGCGCCAGGCCATCGTACACGCGCGCATCTCAGACCTGCTGGAGGGCGCGCCGGAGACAGTTCTGGAGGCGATCGCGCACATCCTGCTGGCCAAGATCTATCGCAAGCCCATCGCGGCCCTGCACTCTACGCGCTATCGCCGCTACGTTTCCAGCCATGACATCAGCAGCAAAGCGCAGCGGATGCGGCAACTGCGCGGACGAAAGCGAATTGTCTCCCCTCAAGGCCAGGTTTACGACCTGGACCAGATCTTCGAAGAACTTAACCAGCGTTTTTTTTATGGATTACTGGGCAGGCCGCAGATGACCTGGAGCCAGGCGGATGCCCGGAGAAGCCTGGCACACTACGATCCTGCCCATAACGCCATCGTGGTCAGCCGTGCCTTTGACCACCCGCGAGTGCCGCGTTACGCCGTGGAATATATCGTCTATCACGAGATGCTCCATCTGAAGCATCCGGTAAAACTGCGCGGCAGCCGGCGTTGCGTACATGGGGCAGCATTTCAAGCAGAAGAAAAACTGTTTCCGGAGTTCGAGCGCGCCAAGGCGTTTCTGAAGAGGCTGTGAGCGGCGTTCCCGTGGACGACAAGCAAAAGGGAGAGGCCGCTTAGCCTCTCCCTTGGGAACTCACCCAACCGGCATCTTGCTCTGAGGTGGAGTCGGTCTTGGCAGGTTCTCCGCGACTGCTCCAGCCGATTGGGGCTGTTTAACATCGTTGGCTCTGGATTAATAGAGCCGGAAATTCACCTCGACGTTGATTTGCACCGCAACCGGTTTGCCATCTTTCATCGCCGGCTGGAACTTCCAGGTTTTGACCGCCTCAATTGCCTTCTGGTCGAGGCCCATTCCCAAGGCGCGTGCAACCTTGACATCGCGCGGCTTGCCGTCAGGACCAACGATCAGCCAGAGCACGCAAGTTCCCTGATACTTCGCCTTGCGAGCTTCTTCAGAATATTCAGGATCGGGCGTATCCAAGGCGCGCGGGGCCGACACGCCGCCACCCACACGGAACACGCCACCACCAATGCCTCCGCCATGACCTGGACCCACGCCCGGCCCGGTTCCTGAGCCTACGCCTCCGCCCGAGCCGGAGCCGATGCCGCCGCCACTACCCGTGCCATTCGACGGAGGACCGGACGGAATCGCCGCCATGGGATTGCCGATCGTCGGCATATTGGACGCAAGCTTAATCTGCGGAGGCACCACCACCGTAGGCTCGACCGGAAGCTTGGGATGGTCGTTGCGAATCACGATGGCCGGAGGCGTGATCTGCTCCATCGCCTGCTTGGGCAACTTGCCCTTGGGCGCTTGCAGCTTGTCACGGTCACCGCCGCCACCGCCACCGCCGGACGTGGTGTCGCTTTTCTTGGTCATCGGCAACGGCGGCGTCAAATCAGGAGCAATCAGCGTCACGGTCTCCCGCGGCTTCTCCGCCTGCTTAACTACCCTTGCGCCCATCACGGAAATCGCAATCAGTCCGCCGATCATCAAAATGTGTACCACTACAGAAACACCGGCACTCTGCTTCTTGTAGTTGTAGTCGCCCCAGATCTCACGCACCCTCACCGGACGCGAGGTCAACTGCAACGGGGGCAATTTCTCGGGGAACAACGCAGCGCGGATGTTGCTCTTCAGCGAGCTCCACAGGGACTCGTCCATGTTGGTCCGTGGCAGAAGATTTAATCCATCCGGCTCGAATTGGGGAGTCAACGCCCGATTGGCCATATGCTCGTCTGTGTCCTTCAAACTTCTGGTTCCAGGTTGTCCCTTGGTCGCGCCTGGACTGCCGCAAGCGCAACCGCGTTTGCTTTCAGGTTAGATGCAGAGCTTTGCCTACTGTTGTTTGGCGCCCACACTTTACTTGTGACGAATCCCGCCAGAAAAGGCGAGCATGCTGGAACCCGCTGATGGACGTGAATTTACCCGCTCCCTATAATGAACAGATAACTTACGCGTCGTTTGCAATCCAGTTACCGGCTGGCGGGAGATATAGGGAGTGCCGCTCGATCTGAAATCCACGCTGAATCTGCCTAAGACCGACTTTTCCATGAAGGCGAACCTGCCCCGGAACGAGCCCCTGATGCTCGACCGATGGGAGACAATGCGCATCTACGACCGGATCCGCGAGGCGCACAAAGGCCAGCCCATCTATGTGATGCATGACGGACCACCCTACGCCAACGGTCCCATCCATCTGGGTACTGCCCTCAACAAGACGCTGAAAGACTTCGTGGTGAAGTCGCGCAGCATGAGCGGTTTCGATGCCCCCTACGTGCCCGGCTGGGACTGCCACGGACTGCCAATTGAGATCAAGGTTGACGACCTGCTGGGCCGCAAGAAGCTCGATCATGGACCCGCTGGCAGTGCGCGAAGAGTGTCGAAAATATGCGCAGAAGTATCTCGATCTGCAACGCCAGCAGTTCAAGCGTATCGGCGTCTTCGGGCGGTGGGAGAGGCCGTATTCGACGATGGACCCCAGCTACGAGAGCGTCGTCATGGAGACGTTCTACTCCTGCTACGAGCAGGGTCTGGTTTACAAGGGCCTGAAGTCGGTGTACTGGTGCGTGCACGACAAGACCGCGTTGGCCGAGGCGGAAGTCGAATATGAGATGCACACCAGCCCCAGCATCTGGGTGCGCTATCCGCTGACCAGTGATCCCGCGAAGATCGATGCCGCGCTGGCCGGCAAGAATAACGTTGCGACCATCATCTGGACGACCACCCCGTGGACGCTTCCTGCTTCGATGGCGGTCACATTCGCGCCCGAGGCGGAATACGTTGCGCTCGATACCGGCGAGTGGATTTACATCGTCGCCAGAGAGCTGGCGCAACAAACAATTGAGAAATGCAATCTGGGCGAGGCAAAGGAAATTGCGTCGTTCCCGGGCGCGAAGCTGGAATACGCGACCTTCGCTCATCCTTTTCTGGAGCGCAGCGTCCTCGGCGTGCTCGGCAACTACGTCACCATGGACACGGGAACCGGCGCTGTGCACACGGCCCCTGCGCATGGCGCTGACGACTTCGTTACCGGCGTCAAGTACGGCCTCGATTTGCATTGCGACGTGGATGAGGGCGGCATCCTGCGCAACGGGCTGCCAGAGTACAAAAATCAGCAGGTCTTCAAGGCCAATCCGTTGATCGTGGAATTGCTGAAGAGCCGCGGGGTGCTGCTTGGTTACGAGAAGATCGAACACTCCTACCCGCACTGCTGGCGCTGCCACAATCCCATCATCTTTCGCGCCACCGAGCAGTGGTTCATCTCGATGGAAGGCAAGATCGCGGGTGGCACGCTGCGCAGTCGCGCCTTAGAAGAGATCAAGAAAGTGAAGTGGGACCCGGCCTGGGGCGAAGAGCGCATCTCCAACATGGTCGCCACACGTCCCGACTGGTGTATTTCGCGCCAGCGCATCTGGGGGGTGCCCATCGCCGTGTTTCAATGCGAAGCCTGCCAGACATTTCTCAACGATCCGGCAGTAAATCGCGCGGTGGTTGAGCTGTTTGCTCGCGAAGGCGCTGACTCCTGGTACAAGCACTCTGCGGAAGAGATCCTTCCTGCCGGAATCAAATGCGCCAAGTGCGGAGCGACGAAGTTTCGCAAGGAGATGGACATCATCGACGTGTGGTTCGAATCCGGTTCGAGCCAGGCGGCGGTGCTGGGGCGTGAGCCTGGACTTCCCTGGCCTGCCGACCTGTACCTGGAGGGCGGCGATCAGCATCGCGGATGGTTCCAGTCTTCCCTGCTCTGCTCTGTGGCGACAAAAGGTGCAGCACCGTATCGAAGCGCGGCCACCGCTGGCTGGACGCTCGACCCGCAGGGCCGCGCCCAGTCAAAGTCGCTGGGCAATACCGTTGATCCGGTGGAGATCGCGGACAAACTGGGGGCTGAGATCGTCCGCCTATGGGTCGCGTCGGTGGATTTCCGTGAGGATGTCATGGCGTCCGACGAATTGATGCAGCGGATATCCGACAGCTATCGCAAAATTCGCAATACGTTTCGCTACATCCTCAGCAACCTGCAGGATTTTGCTCCTGCCCAGGATGCAGTCGGCTTCGCCGAGATGCATCCGCTCGACCAGTACATCCTGTTGCGCGCTGCCGAAGCCACGAAGGATGTGCGTGAGCACTATGACAATTTTGTTTTTCATCGGCTCTATCATCGGCTTAAGGATTTTTGCATTGTTGACTTGAGCGCGATTTATTTCGACATCCTTAAAGACCGGCTGTACACTTCGGCGCCGAAATCGCCGGCCCGCCGCTCGTCCCAGACAGCGCTCTGGCGATTGGGCGAAGCGCTGGTGCGACTGCTCGCCCCGGTGATGAGTTTCACTGCCGAAGAGGTCTGGGGATTTTTGCCGGCTGTCGACGGCCGTCCGGAGAGTGTGCATTTGACGTTGTTCCCGCAGCCCGAAGACCTGACCGGCAAGCTGCCCTCCGGCTTCGACGCCGGCGCTGCGGAAAGCGATTGGGACATTCTGGTGCGCGTTCGCAATGAAGCTCTCAAGGTACTGGAGACGGCCCGCGCAGAGAAAAAGATCGGCGGCAGCCTGGAAGCGCAACTACGTGTGGCCGCTTCCGAGCAGCTTTATCCTGTCCTGGATCGTCATCGCGATCAGTTGCGTTATCTGTTTATTGTTTCCGATGTGCTGTTGGAGAAATCTCCGGCCAACAACGGCGACACGGGCGTAGTCATTACGGTCAATCGCGCCCCCGGCGAGAAGTGTGAACGCTGCTGGAATTATTCGATTCATGTCGGGGAAGATAAAACCTACCCCACGGTATGCGAACGCTGCAGCGCCGTTCTGGCAGAAATTGAGGAGATCGCGAAACCTAGTTCCCTCAGCGGCTGAAGCCGGTCCCCAACGCGGGATCAAGGCGCGGCTGAAGCCGTGCCCCTTCAAGCCTGAGATTCGAGGCTCGCCATTTCCGGTGCTCCTTTCGGCGGGGTGAGCGCGTCTAAGAACTAGGAAATGCATCAAAGTTACGCCATGCGCAAGTATTTCTTCTTCATCGCCGCTGCCGTATTACTTCTGGATCGCCTCGCCAAATGGGCCGTGGCCAGCAATATTCCCCTGCATGACAGCGTTACGGTCATCCCCGGCTGTTTTCACCTCACCCACGTGGAGAATACCGGCGCGGCCTTTGGCCTGTTCGCTGAGTCCACGGCGCAATGGAAGATTGGCGCGCTGGTCAGCTTCTCCATCATCGCGTTGATGGTGGTATCGGCCTTGCTGTGGAAGCACAGTCACTCGCTGAGCACAACCACCATCGGCCTGTCTTTGATTCTGGGCGGCGCCACCGGGAACCTGTGGGACCGCATGATGACCGGGCACGTTGTGGATTTTCTGGATTTCTATATCGGCAGTTACCATTGGCCGGCATTCAATGTGGCCGACAGCGCCATCGTGATCGGCGCGATGTTGCTGGTGTCGGAAATCATCTTCGCCAAGTCAGGAAATGAAGCCGTGAAGTCGAGCGGGTAGTAAAGAGCGACCTAACGTCCGCACTCCTTCGCATCTGCCGTCCATTGGCCGATCCGGAAAATCACGAACTCGGCCGGTCGCAGCGGCGCAACCCCGATTTCAATAATAAGGCGTCCATTATCGAGGTCGTTCTGGGTCATCGTTGTACGATCGCAGCGAACGAAGAACGCATCCTCGGGCCTCGAACCCTGTAACGCGCCGCTCTTCCATTCGTTGAAAAGAAAATCGGAAACGCTGCGCCTCACGGCACCCCAGAGGTCTTCCCCGTTCGGTTCAAACACTACCCACTGGGTTCCGTTTTCGATCGAGTGTTCAAGGTAGATGAGATAGCGCCTAACGTTGACGTATTTCCACTCCGGGTCCTGCGAGGTGGTACGTGCTCCCCAGACACGGTTCCCCATCCCAGTAAAAACGCGGATCACATTAACCCCGGACGCATTCAGAACTTCACTTTGCTGCTGCGTGAGGACCTGATCGAGGCCCGTTATGCCGAGGACCTCTTTGTTCGCCGGTGCATGCCACACGCCCTGCTCGTTATCGGTGCGCGCGTAGATGCCCGCAACAAAGCCGCCAGGCGGGACGGCGATCTCGCCACCCTCCGAGCCTCCCGCAACAAGAATCCAGGGATAGTAGTAGGCAGCGTACGAGGACCGCAGGGCATCAGGCGGGCCGCCGGTCGGGGCAGGTGTTTGCGGCCCATCTAATACCGCGAAACGGTAGCGCATTTTTTCGCAATGCGCGATCAGCGCCCCGGCCATACCAGAAATCGAGTCTGCGTCGGGCGAGCAGACGATCGAGACATCCAGGCTTTCCAGCGCTTGCAGCGATTCAGCGGGATCGGCCGTCGCCTCGATTCGCACAACGTAACACTGGGTGCCTCCGTTGTCGAAAAAGCCTCGTACTGCGTAGGCGAGAAATCCGCCGCCGTTCGGACTACCGAACATGCTCTCGTATTCGGAGAAGCTGTTGATCATCGTCGGCGTGAAGGGCCCTGAGGCGGCGATGCCGATAAATGCGGCTGTCGAGGTTGACACTCCGGTAATCGGGTGAGGGCCGGGATCGCTCTCTTCAACATAAACCCCAGGAACGGTATCGTCAGGCATCTTGATCTCCTTGCGCTCCCACTGACGACTAAAAACTGACCACTGACCTACTACGGTGTCCCGTAGACCCGCTTGTACACCTCTGCGTTACGCACGATGGCCTGCACATATTCGCGAGTTTCGGTGAACGGGATCGACTCAACGAACTCCTCCACGTCGTGGAAGTTGCCCGAGGCGCGCCAATCCGCGACGCGATCAGCCCCTGCGTTATAGGCAGCCAAGGCATACTCAGTCTGTCCGCCGAAGTGGTCAATCATCTGGCGGAAGTAATGGGTCCCCAGCTCGATATTGGTGCTCGGATCGAGCAGCGAGTCAGTGTTGTAGTGCTGTAGTCCCGCCTTCTTGGCCTCGCCCTTCCCTGTCTTGGGCAGCAGTTGCATCAGCCCATAAGCGTTGGCATGGGAAATAGCGCTGGGATTGAATTCCGATTCCTGCCGAATCAGCGACGCCACCAAATAGGGGTCGAGGCCATTCTCCTCGGAGTAGCGCCGCAACGACTCCCAATACGGGCGCGGAAACAGTCCGTGCCAGTAGGGTGCGGGCAGTCCGTCCACATCCATCGCGAAATAGCCGGCGATGGCGCGCTTCAGCGCCTGCAGCGCGCGGAAGTAGTCGCCTCCGCTGGAATAGATGCGCGAAATTTCCAGCATCTCCCACGACGGGCCAGTAGAACTTCCGGCCTGCAGTTCCCGCACTGCCAGGTCGATCACGCCGGCATTCTCCAGCAGCCGAGCGCGCATATAGTGGAGATCGTCGTCAGGCGGGTCGGTGACTTTCGACGCCGGATCATACGCCGGCGCCGGACCGATGTGCTGCAGTGAAGCCACCACTACGGCCGGGGCCGTCGGCAAGACAGCCAGGCGTTTACGCGCCAGCACGCCGTAGTAATAGTTGCGATAACGCTCGGCGAGCTTCTGGTAGTACGCGCGGGCAACGCCAGTCTGACCCTCATCCTCGGCCATGCGCCCCCGCCAGTACATGGCATTGGGCACTTCATTTGTACCGGGATAAAACTCGATCTGCTCGTCAAAATATTTTCTGGCCTGCTCCTTGCGGTTCTGCCGATAGGTGAGCCACGCGCACTTCCAATGGGCGTAGGCTGCTTTCGTCCCCGTGGGGAAGCGGTCGTGGATTTCGCGATAATAGTCGATGGCGTGGTCGTAATCCTTGCGCAACAAGTACATGTTTCCCGCGGTAAATAAAGCCGATTCCAGCCACGGCGACTTGGGTGCGGTGCTGCGCATGTGCTGCAAAATTGTGGTGAGGGCGGCGTCATCATTGGCATTGCGGGCAATCTCGGCCTGCTGATACCACTTTTCCGCGCTGGCTTCGCTGCCATCGTCGGGAATGCGATCGAGCGCGGCGCGTGCATCCCTGGTGTTACCGTCGTGCATGTAGCAATTGGCAAGCTGAATCAGCGCGGCTTGCTGCTCGCCCGGGGGAGCCAGGTTCGTCATGGCACGATACTCGTCGGCCGCGGCAGGATAGCGACGCGCCCGGTACAGCACATCAGCGCGCTTCAGGTGCTCGGCGTAGGTGACGGGGGGAAGGGTCGTCGCCTCGGGAATCTTCTTCAAATCCGCAGCGGCGCTGTCAGCGGTGTAATTGGCCGCGTAGTTGTAGTAAACGTGTCTTAAGATCTCGGCCCCGGCGCGGCCCTGGCCATTCTGCACATAGGCTTTGCCAAGAAAATATTCGGTCTCAGCGCTGGGGGGCGAGCGGTGCGTTTCCAGTTGCCGTATGGCCTCGGCAGAGCGATTGGTGGCGAGCAAGGCCCGCGCGTACGCGATCAATGCATCGTGCCCGTAGAGCGAGTCGGGAAAGCGCGTGCCGAAGTCGCGGAGATAGGCAAATGATTCCTCGGGATTATTGCTGGCCACAAACGAATTGCCAATAAAAAATGCGGTGTAATCCTTTAGTTCGCCAATTTGTGGCTGCGCTTTTTGCATGGCGGCGATGGCCGCCGGATATTGTGCGTCCAAGTAATGAGCGTAGCCAATGGCGAACCAGGCCAGCGCTCCGGCTTCGCTTCCCGCATGGGCGTGGGCGTAGGTCTCCACTCCGGCATAGGCGGCGGGAGTGCGAAATTCCACGAGTTGCCGCGCCATCGGGCGCAGGTCGCTGGAAGCGACAAAGGTCCGCTTCAGGGTGTGGGCGCGCGCAGCCGTTGCCTTCTTGCGAGGCGCGTGGTGCTGGGAACGAGCTGACGCCGGCTTCTTGCTCGCCGGCGTACTGGATTTATGAGTGCTGGCAGTAGCGGTCGACTTTTTCTTCGCGGGCGATGTGCTGTCTTGCGCAGGCAGTCCGGTGCCCTGCAGGGCCAGTACAATGGCCAGAATAACGGCTTGGAAGCGGCTGTGGGGATTCACCGGATTCAGTGTAACGCGATTTCTTCCAGGCCGGACTGAAACAACTCGTTAACGAATTGTATTCCCGCATGTGACATCTAGTGGGGTCGCCCGTCCGTACAATAGACGTATTTCCACCAGAACCGTGATTCAACGAAGCAGGCAGCGGCAGCACGATAAATGAAATTTTGTTTTCCCGGCTTTCCCGAATCCTCGGCAGTATAGGTACAATGGTTCGAGAAATTCGTACTGGCTCGTAAAATCCTGAATCTACGCAAACATGGGAACCATCCAACCAAAGGTAGAAGCGGCTGGCGATGAATTAACGCTGGTCCATGCGGCCAAGGCCGGCGACATCAGCGCTTTCGAGGAGCTGGTGAAGCGGTACGACCGCAACGTGTTCCGGATCGCGCAGCACATCACGCAAAACCGCGAAGACGCGGAAGACGTGGTGCAGGACGCTTTCCTGAAGGCGTATCAGAACCTGGCGAATTTCCAGGAGCAGTCGAAGTTCTACACCTGGCTGGTACGCATTGCGGTGAACGAAGCGCTGATGCGCTTACGCCGCAGGCGGCCCGAGCGCATGGTATCGCTCGATGAAGACATTAAGACGGAAGAAGATTCCATGCCGCGCGAAGTCGCGGACTGGTCTCCGAATCCGGAGCAGCTTTACAACCAGGGTGAGCTGAAAGAGATCCTGGGCAAGACGATACAAGGGTTGCCGCCCAGCTTTCGGACGGTGTTTGTCTTGCGTGACGTTGAGGGCCTCTCCACCGAAGAGACGGCGGATGCCTTGGATTTAAGTATTCCCGCAGTCAAGTCCCGCCTGCTTCGGGCCCGGCTGCAGTTGCGTGAACGATTGAGTAAGTATTTCAAAAATCGTACTGGTGGAGATGGCAAACAGTGACCTGCTCTGATTTCCTGAAGGAGCTCACCGATTACCTTGACGAGTCGATGGACGCTCAAACGCGAGCCGAATTGGAAGATCATCTTCAGTGGTGCCACAACTGCTACGTGGTCTGCAATACGACCAAGATGACCATCGAGATCTACCGCGACTCTCACCTGTACGAACTTCCCGACGACCTTCGCACCCGGCTCCGGACCGCCATCGTCGCTAAATGCGAATGCCACAAGAGTCAGGGCAGCGATCCAAACCAGAGCGACTCTTCAACCCCCAAATAGAGTCTTCCAGCAAGATTGCCGGCCACGGCCAGGTGCCACCCGCGTCCTCACCTCGACCTTCAGACACACTCTTCACTCATCTCAGCCTCCCAATTTGTCGATATCGAATAATGCAGCTTGGCTTTCGCAGCAGCACTTTGGAGAAGGCACTTTAGTAATCCGTGTTTCTTTAAAAAAGGGAACAATGGTTTCACTCCGTCGAACCCTTTTCCAGGTCCCTCGAATCCAAACTCTCGAAGCAGGTTATCTAGTACGGGCAGCTTCACCCGAGTTCGCACACAGCCGGGTCATCTCCTTGGCTGGTGTCGCCGAGGGGCGATAGGAGGCTTATGAGTCTTTTCGATCTGGTCTTCGGTTGTTCGCACCGACGCTGCAGCTTTCCCATCACGGTCAAAAGTAAAATCCAGCGCGGCCCGGTGGCCTCTATCACTGGGACCTATGTCGTCTGCCTGGATTGTGGGAAGGAATTTCCCTACGACTGGGAGGAAATGAAGTTGGTTCGCGGCAGGCCTGAGACTTCCCTGCCTGCCGAACCGATCGAAGTCGCGCCGGGTAACAAGGCCGCGTAGATTTCGGTACGGGGCAGCCAACTCCTGGCGATCACACTGGATGCGTCATTGCCATAGCGTTACGCTGGTAATACCTGTCAGGCAGTAATAGGGGTCGCCCGAACTCGCCAGACCCGTCTGCGGATCGCAAGTGGTTGTTCCCCCAGTCCAGCCGTATGGATCCACCGGAACGCAGTCGAAGTTCGGCCCAATGATGCCATCAATACAGACGTCAGCGCTCCTCGCTCCGAACCTGCTGAACACGGTTGAGCTGGGAACGACTTTATGAATTTCAAGATGAAGGTGGGGCAGGTAATGAAAAATCGGGGGAGCGGCCTTACCCGACAACGCCAGCAGGCATCCCGCCTGCACGTGAGTGCCTTCATCGAGCGGCAAATGTACGGTCGCGGCACACCCGGGCAACGGATCAGGATCGGGGACCGGTATCTTGTTTTGCCCAATGTAGGTGTCCAGGTGCAAGTAGTAGATGACATACGGAGGAGGAACACTGGGCGCGTGGTCAGGCACAATCTCGAGCACGTGATACGCCGGAGCCGGATATCCCAAGCCCACAATCCTGGTGGGATAGTGTACGGTGCCGCTGGCGACGGCATAGACCTGAGTGTCCATTGCAGCCTTGAAGTCGATTCCGGGATGGCCATCGTAGTACAGGTAATTCGGACCTCCCCAGCCCCAGTAATTCATGTCGGGCGCCAGAGAGATGGGCGGTGGAGATTGCACATTGAGGACTTTGTATCCTGCGTTGCAACCAACGCCGAGGATGGGAATTCCCGGACCATACTGAGCTATGGTCCCGGTGAAAGCGACAACCGTCTGGTCGCACCCATAGATCGCGTAACGCCCGGTGGCTGAATTCAACATCGAATGATCGAAGACTGAATCCACTTTGGCGGTGGCCGACGTCAAATGTTGATCCGTGTTGGGGAGGTCAGCCTTCAGGGGAAACATCAGACCAGGCATTGCGAAATTGTCGGGCGCCTGCGCGCTGGCGAGACCGGCAAGGCATAGAGCCGTGCACACCAGCGCAAGAGACAGAGTGAGGCCCGTTGACCAGATGAGCGGTATCCGTTGCATCGACGCCTCCTGCATGGCCGCGACAGCGAGTCCAGATGACTGGAGAACTATACTGCACCGCTGTATGCGGGGCCGCATAAAATAGGCCTATGGCAACCAACGACAGCCCGCCTGTCTTCCGGCAACCGAGCGCACTGGAACGCGCCTTCAACCGTCTGTTCGGATTTCTGGTAGGCCTCGGCCTCGGACTGAAACACAATTATCTGCTTCAGGTCCGAGGACGCAAAAGCGGAAGGCTGTACTCCACCCCAGTTAACCTATTGGAGATTGGTGGCAAGCGGTTCCTGATCGCGCCGCGTGGTCGAACCCAGTGGGTCCGGAATGCAGAGGCCGCCGGCGAAGTTACGCTCAAGAGAGGGCGCTTCCGGCAGACCTATCGCTTGCGGCCGGTTGCTGACGCCGAGAAGCCCCCACTGTTGAAAGCCTACCTCGACAGCTTCAAGACCACCGTGCAGCGTTACTTCCCTGTGCCTGCCGGTTCGCCAGTTGAACGCTTGCCAAGCATTGCCGCAAGTTACCCGGTATTCGAGCTGATAGAAAAGTAACTCACGGGTGAAGAAACCGCCCCGAGAGTGAACCCGGCAGGAAACGCGCCTGCAAAGCAAAACCGGCGGCGCGCGGCCGCCGGTCGAGCATAGCCGGAAGAAACTACCGTCGACCCGTACTGGCGATGAAGTCATCGTCGCGCCGTTGCAAGGTGGGACGATCGTCGCCGTCCTTGCCAGGTTGACCCTTGTCGCTGTCGGCGGTTTGGGTGCGCCGCAGCGAAGGCTTGGTGATGTCCTTCTCCTCGATGCCTTTCTTGCGGTTCTGCAACGCCGCCAGGCGGGCCTTCACGCTGTCGAACTCAGAAGTGTTGACGATATATTCCGGACGCGCTGGAAGGACCTCGCGGATCTCTTCCTGGGTCTTGAGAATTCGGTCGGGGGTTGGCGGATGCGAAGCGAAAGCCCTGGCCACCGTACCCGGCTTCTTCTTTTCCTTCGACACAACTTTCTCGAAGAAGGAAACGAACGACTGAGGATCGTAACCGGCCTTGTACATGTACTGCAGCCCCAGATAATCGGCCTGGGCCTCGAAGCCACGCGAGAACTTCATGAAGGTCATCGGCAGCGCCAGGCTCATGGCCGCACTCACGCCTTCATACAGGCCCCAACTTCCCACGAACATCAATGGGATCGAAGCCATGCTGGCGTAGTTGAGGCGGGTCTGCTCGCGGGTCGCATGACGGGCGGCAACGTGGGCAATCTCGTGGGCCATCACTCCGGCCAGTTCGGCTTCTTCGTCGGCAGCCAGAATAAGCCCGCTGTTGACGTAGAAGAATCCCCCGGGCAAGGCAAAGGCGTTAATGTCGTCGGAGTCGATGACCTTGATGGTAAACGGCACCTTGGCATCGGAGTTGCGAACCAGGTTCTGGCCGATGCGGTTCACGTACTCAACCACCACCGGGTCCTGGATCATGCGCGCACTCGCCTCGACCATCATGGCGTACTGCTTGCCCATCTTGACGTTGGTGTCGATCGAGTACCAATCGCCCAGGCTCTTTCCGGTCCCGCCCACTTTGCGATTGCCGATGTCGTCGATGTCGTTCTTGCCCTTATCGTGGGTTTCCTTAGGCGGATTCTGCGTCATCGCCGTAGGCGCCGTGGTAGGGGCGGGAGCAGCCGGGTCAGCGTTGGCGTCTGCCGCCGGTTGAGTTTGGTCTTGTGGGTTGCTGGGTGCCTGCGCTGAGGGGTCCTGGGTTTGCGTGGTGTTTTGCGCGAACGAAGGAACCACGAGGAGAACGCTCAGCAGCATTGCGGTTGCAACCGCGAGAGGGCGTGACTTCATGGGAGAACTCCAGTGTCGAACGCTACGCCACCTTGCCAGGGTGGTATTTAGGCTCATTATAGGCTTGGAGCCACTTTGTGGCACATTGGATTCCCAGAATTTGACATTTCTTCGTCGGAGTGCCCCTGCGGACCCTGACAGCGAAAACCGGGTTAGAATAAGCAGTTCGTCCCAGAGGGAGGATTGTCTCGGAAATGGCTACGTCAGCAGATCAGGTAACGCGCCGAGTTTCAGTGCAGCACTTCATCGACGGCCTGCGGCAACTCAAGGAAAACGACTTTACCGGAGTCGAGGCCCCACTGCAATATCTGCGAGAAAATCCGGTTGACCCCGAGTCGCTGGAGCCCTACCTGTTCTGGAATACGCAACGCTATACCCGCAACCTGATTGACAAGACCGACCTTTACGAACTGTTGGCCATCTGCTGGGAAGTCGGCATGGCCAGCTCCATTCACAATCATCAGGGACAGAATTGCTGGATGGCCGCGCCCATCGGACGCCTCGCGGTGCAGAACTTCCGCCTTGTCTCCGAGGACCTCGCCGCTCACCGGTGCAACATCATCCCTACCAACGTCGTCGAGATCACCCCGGCAAACCCGGTCGCCGTCGATCCCCTGAATCCGGTGCATGACGTCCGCAATTTGCGGGAATGGGGACAGCGCGCCGTGAGCCTGCACATTTATTCCCGCCCGTTCGACTCCTGCATTGTGTATTCGGTGGAGCAAGGCACCTGCGGCGAGATTGGACTGAACTACTCGTCGATGTACGGCGAACGCTGTTAGCTGGCCGCTAATGGCTCACGCCTGGGTTCGGCCTTCAAGCCTCAGCTTCGCGCGAGAGTTCTGGCGGCGACCAGGCGCTGCGCCGGGCCGCGCTCGACATCCCACCAGCGGCGCAGCAGAGCGGCCGCGAAGAGGCAGCATCCGAGAACCAGAAAGCTGGTCGCAGACGCTTGCGGCGTCAGGCCCATGTAGTCGGTAAAGGGCACTCCATTCAATGCCAGATACCAAAGGCCAACGTACAAAGCCTCGAACAGGCGGGGCGTGTTCGACCACACTCCGCAGGCCAGCGCCAGGGACGGAATAAAAACGGCCCCACCGATACAGGACGCGAGCAGATGATGGTCGCCGATCAGCAGCGCCCGCACAACCATGCCAATCGCAGAGAACAGCGAAACCATTACTCCGGCACACCACAGGGCTGGAAGCTGGCGGAGAAAAGAATGCGGAGCCGAGAATAGAAGCGCAGCTGTGTTGTTGCGTTGCTCGCGCGTTCCCATTTGCGACCATAGCAAAACCGGCAGCAGCCATAACAATGGCAGCAGGTTAAGCTTGTCGCTTCGGGGTGTGACCAATACCACGAAATTAATCAGTGCTACCAACGCATAGGCGGCCTTGGGAACGCCGCGCAGCATCAGGCGAAGCTCTGCCAGCAGGATGGTCACAAACTGAAATTGTTCAGAGTAGCGCTCGACTTGCGAGTAGCGATCGCGGAGCATCTGCGGAAGCACGGCGGCCTTCCACTTGCTCTCCGGCGCGGGCACGAGATCAATCTTTTTGCGGCGAAAGCGTGAACTGATGGAACGCCAGCGGCTTTGCGCGGCCGACCGAGCGTAGTCGGGATCGAAACGCTTGAACCAGTACATAGCCGCCAGACACAGAACGATTGCCACCAAAAACCATTCCACGCGCCACAACACGGTGGCGGCGTTCCAGGAAAAGCCGTTCCACAGGAACCGGCCCACATGGTCTGACTCCATGTGTCCGATATTCAGTTCGAAGTCACGGCTTAGCCCCAGCCCTTGCGCAATTTCGGCGGTCTTTGTACTTCGCATGAATTGCACGAAGCCCAACAGGTCTGTGGGCAAACTCTCGCGCCCTGCCGAGTTCAACAGGATAGTCATCCAGATGATGACGTACAACACGTTTCCCAGCCCGCGCTTCAGCAGCGGTACTGACTCCCACACCACCGCCAAAGCGCCAATGAACGCCGTCAGCGGCGCCACCAGCAGCAGGAAGTCGCCGACCATCGTCAGTGGCTCGATGGGATACTGGGGCCCGCGATGGTGCTGCAAGAAAGGCACCGAAACCAGGAAGGCCATTGCCAGGGACATGAGGTACATGAAGTTGCTGAGGCACTTGCCGAACAGATAGTCGCGGCTGGCCAGTGACGTTGCGGCGAGCAATGGCCCGACGCGGCTCTGCTCATCACGTTCGATGGTGTTCTTCACCAGGAAGAATCCCACCAGACTGAGCACCATGTTGGCGAAAACCGCGATGACGGCCGTACTCCAAGCCGAATTGAAATAGCCGAAATTGGCTCCCAGGGTCACCTGTGTTTTGTCGGTGTAAATGGTGGAGGAAAGCCAGGCGCAGAACAGCAGCGCGACCAGGAATGGATAACGGCGCGTGCGCTCCCGGTAATCGGCCAGCGCCACCTGCCAGATGATGTGCAGTTGGCGAGCGGCGGCGCTCATGCGTAAACCTCGTCCGGTGCGCTGAGGCAGTAAAGATAGGCGTCCTCAAGCTGGGCAGCCTGCAAAACGGCGTTCCCCCACGGCTTGTCTTCGGAAACCACGCGCACGTGAAAGCCATCGGCGCGCCGCACCACACCGCTCACCCGATGATGCTGCTTGAACAACGGGAAGTCGGCCGACGCGATCAGGCACTCCCACACCCGGCCCTCCACCGCCGCAAGCAGCTCCTCAGGCGAGCGATGCATCAACAGTTCACCCTTGTTCAAGAGCGCAATTTGATTGGCCGTGGACTCGACGTCGGAGACGATATGAGTGGAAAGAATGACGATGCGGTCGGCGGCGAGCTCCGAGATCAAATTGCGGAAGCGGACGCGCTCCTCGGGATCCAAACCCGCGGTCGGCTCATCCACGATGAGAAGCCTGGGATCGTTCAGCAAAGCCTGAGCAATCCCGACGCGTTGACGCATGCCGCCGGAAAAACCACCCATGGGCCGTTTACGCGCGTCCACCAGATTGACCAGTTGCAGCAACTCCTGGATGCGCCGCCTGGCTGCGGCCGCCGGAATGCCCTTCACCGCAGCGAGGTACTCAAGAAATTCCAGCGCACTCAGCTTTGGGTAGAAACCAAATTCCTGAGGTAGGTAGCCAAGAATCTGCCGCAACGCATTCGGATGCTGCACCACATCGAAGCTGGAGCCATCCTCTTCCCAAAGCACGCGCCCGCCGCTGGGCTGGGTGATGGTGGCCAGGATGCTCATAAGGGTGCTCTTCCCTGCTCCATTGGGGCCGAGGAGACCAAGCACGCCCGGACTTAGCTCAAGAGAAACGTTGTGCAGTGCACGCACGCCAGAACGATAGGTTTTGCTGACGTTGTCGATGATGAGGCGCATCCGCCCTCCGAAGTTGCTGGTCATAATTACGGAGAACGAAGCTGTGAAGTTCCATCTCCCACATTTGGGGAATGCCGAATCCTGCGCGGAGGTTGAATTCCCTAGGTACCACGCACCTGTGTTCTTATAATTAACTGGGGCGCTTTGCCCGGACTCTTACGTTCTTCCTAGCGAGGCATTAATGACGGTCATCAAGCAAGACGATCTTATCCAGAGCGTTGCCGACGCTCTGCAATACATTTCCTACTACCATCCGGTCGATTTCATTCAGGGCCTGGCGGCTGCGTACGAAAAAGAACAGTCACCTGCTGCTCGCGATGCTATTGCCCAGCTGCTGATCAACTCACGCATGTGCGCCGAAGGCCACCGACCGATTTGTCAGGACACGGGAATCGTGTCTGTCTTCCTGAAGGTTGGTATGAACGTGCAGTGGGAAGCGACCATGGGCGTAGAGGACATGGTCAACGAGGGCGTCCGCCGCGCGTATCTTCATCCCGACAACAAGCTGCGCGCCAGCGTACTGGCCGATCCGGCCGGCGCGCGCAAGAACACCAACGACAATACTCCCGCGGTCGTGAACATGACGCTCGTTCCCGGAGATAAGGTTGACGTCATCGTCGCCGCCAAGGGCGGTGGCTCGGAGGCTAAGTCGAAGTTTGTGATGCTGAATCCCTCCGACTCCATCGTTGAGTGGGTGTTGAAGACGGTCCCCACCATGGGCGCAGGCTGGTGTCCTCCGGGAATTCTCGGCATCGGCATCGGCGGCACCTCAGAAAAGGCAATGCTGCTGGCTAAGGAAGCCCTGATGGAGCCAATCGACATTCAGGAGCTGATTGCCCGCGGGCCGAAGAACCGCGCCGAAGAGTTGCGCGTCGAGCTGTACAAGAAGATCAATGAGCTGGGCATCGGGGCGCAAGGCCTTGGCGGATTGACTACGGTGCTGGATGTGAAGGTGAAAGACTATCCCACGCACGCCGCTAACCTACCGGTTGCCATGATCCCCAATTGCGCGGCCACACGCCATGCTCACTTCGTGCTTGACGGCTCCGGCGCGGTTGCGCTGAAACCACCGTCGCTGAAGGATTGGCCGAAGTTGACCTACAATCCGGCGGGCGCGCGCCGCGTCAACCTCGACACCGTCACTCGCGAAGAAGTAGCGACATGGAAGACCGGCGAGGTGATCTTGCTCAACGGCAAGCTGCTCACCGGCCGCGATGCCGCGCACAAGCGCATGACCGAGATGCTCAAGCGCGGCGAACAGCTTCCGGTGGACTTCACCAATCGCTTCATCTACTACGTTGGACCGGTTGATCCGGTGAAGGACGAAGTGGTCGGTCCTGCCGGCCCCACCACGGCCACGCGCATGGACAAGTTCACGCGCCAGATGCTGAAGGAAACCGGCCTGCTCGGCATGGTGGGCAAATCGGAACGTGGCCCGGAAGGCATCGCCGCCATTCGCGACCATAAAGCGGTTTACCTGATGGCGGTAGGCGGCGCCGCGTACCTGGTGTCGAAGGCCATCAAGAAGTCAACGGTGCTGGGCTTCGCCGACCTCGGCATGGAAGCCATCTACGAATTCGAGGTCGAGGACATGCCGGTCACGGTTGCCGTGGATGTGAACGGCAACTCCGTGCACGAGTCCGGCCCGAAGGAGTGGCAGGCCAAGATCGCGGAGTTGGTGGCCATCGGGTAGCTTTACGTTTTCAGAACATCCAAGTCGCCTCGTAGGAAACGGACACCGTCCTGCGATTTGTCATCCTGAGCGAAACCGCCCCGCTTTTGGGCGGGCGAGTCGAAGGACCCCTATAGTCACAGTGATTTTCCCCCGATAGGGGTTCTTCGACTGCGCTTGGTCGCTTCGCTCAAGTTTCCGCATTTTGAAGGGTCACGGCTTCAGCCGTGACGCAAGACTGCTCTGACCAAGTCGGCTTCAGCCGCTGAGGGATCCAGTTCTTGGTTCGACAACAAGTACCTCAGGGGCTGAAGCCCATTTCCTTAACTGCCGTCAGCGGCACGGCTGAAGCTGTGCCCCCTTCAAAGCCTCGGAGTGTTTCGCTGGTGATTCAGCGCGACGTTCCTCCTCCAGCGAACATCTTTACTTATTGAGGACGAACTCATGTCATCCGCGCCCCGAGCCACCACCCGCACCGAGAAAGACTCTCTCGGCACCAAGGAAATTCCTGCCGGCGTTTACTACGGCATTCAAACCGCCCGCGCGGCAGAGAATTTTCCCATCAGTGGATTGCGTGCCCACCCTTCGCTCATTCGCGCCATCGCGATGGTGAAGGAAGCTGCGGCGCTCGCCAACCGCGAGCTGGGCCTGGTGGACGAGAAGACGGCCAACGCCATCATCGAGGCCGCCAAAGAAGTTCAGCAGGGCAAGTGGGACCAGGAATTTGTGGTCGACGTTTTCCAGGCGGGCGCGGGCGTCAGCTTCCACATGAACAGCAACGAGGTCATCGCCAACCGCGCCTCCGAGTTGCTGGGCGGCAAGCTGGGCGAGTACAAGCATGTCCATCCCAACGATCACGTCAACTACGGGCAATCGACCAACGATGTGTTCCCTACTGCAATGCGCCTCGCCGTGCTGCTCGAACTCGACAAACTGTACTCGGTGCTCGACGGCCTGGTTGCCGCGCTTGACGAAAAAGGCAAAGAGTTCCACAACATCCTGAAATCGGGCCGCACTCACATGATGGACGCGGTGCCCATGCGGCTGGGCCAGGAGTTTCACGCTTACGCGGGTGCAATCAAGCGCGCGAAGAAATCGATCGAGCAACAATCGGAGCTGTTACGCGAGATTGGGCTCGGCGGCTCGGCGGTAGGCACTGGCATAAACACCCATCCCGACTACCGTGAAAAGGCAATCGCCAACCTGGCGCGCATCTCGGGGCAAAAACTGCGCGTCGTGGACGACATGCGCTATGCCATGCAGTCGAACCTGGCGATGTCGTCGGTCAGCTCGGCGCAGCGCAACCTGGCGCTGGAGGTCATCCGCATCTCCAACGATCTGCGTCTGCTTTCGTCGGGCCCAAACACCGGCCTGGCAGAAATCAACCTGCCCGCGCTGCAACCGGGCTCATCCATCATGCCGGGCAAGATCAATCCCGTGATGCCGGAACTGGCGGCGATGGTCTCGTTCCAGGTCGTCGGCTACGACACCACGGTCGCGCTCGCGGTGCAGGCCGGCCAACTCGAACTCAACGTCATGATGCCCGCCATGGCTTACAGCGTGCTTACCTCCATCACCATCATGACCAACATGCTGCGGCAACTCACCGAGTTCTGCATCAAGGGCATCACGGTGAATGAGAAGCGCACCGATTTTTACGTGCAGAGTACGGTGTCGCTGGCCACAGCGCTGAACCCTTACATCGGTTACGCCAAGGCAGCGGAGATTGCGAAGGAGTCGGTGAAGACGGGCAAGTCGATCATCGAGATCGCGCGCGAGCGCGGCGAACTAAGCGAAGAGCAGATCAAGGAGATTCTCGATCCGGCGCGCATGACCGAGCCGGTGCGTCCGCTGGATGCGGCGAAAGACCGGGAGAGGATCAAGGCGAAGTAGCCTACTCTGCCCTGGCCAAAACCAGGCTGGAGCGGGACGCCCAGCGAATGGGTCCTAGTACGCCCAGCGCAGCAGGGTCGCACCTGAGGTGAATCCCGCGCCCACTGCTGCCAGCAAAACCGTGTTGCCCTTCTTCAGCTTGCCCTCGTCGAGCGCGGTCTGCATGGCGAGAGGGATGGTTCCGGCGGTGGTGTTGCCGTAGCGGTCGATGTTGATGATGACTTTTTCGATGGGCATCTTGAGCCGGTCCGCCGTCGCCTTGATGATGCGCATGTTGGCCTGGTGGGCAATGAAGCAGTCCACGTCCTGTCCGGTAAGTCCGTTCTTGCGCAGCACCCGCTCCGTCATCTCCGCCATTTTCTTCACCGCATACTTGAATACCTGCTGTCCATCTTGATGAATATAATGCATCTTCTGGTCAACTGTTTCATGCGAAGCGGGGTTCAGGCTCCCCCCTCCCGGCATATAGAGGTACTGGCCACCCACGCCTTCAATCTGGGCCTCGTAATCGATAATGCTGCCCTCGCCATCTTCTGCAGGTTCCAGCAACACGGCGCCCGCTCCATCCCCGAAGATGATGCATACTGCGCGATCGGTGAAGTCGGTCATGGAAGAGTTCACATCAGCACCGATCACCAGCACCTTCTTGGCCCGGCCAGACTCGATAAACTGCGTGCCGGTGTTCAACGCATATACGAAACCTGAGCATCCTGCCGAAACGTCAAAACCCCAGGTGCGCGCGATGCCCAGTTTGTGCTGTACCAGGCACGCCGTCGAGGGATACATCATGTCCGGGGTGACCGTGCCGACCACGATCACGTCCACTTCCTGAAGATCGAAGGGGTGGGATTGGACCAGCTTTTTGACTGCTTCCACCGCTAGATCACTGGCTGCTACTCCCTTGTCGGCCAGGTGCCGTTCGCGGATTCCGGTGCGTTCCAGGATCCACTGGTCGGTAGTGTCCACCATTTTCTCCAGGTCCTTATTGGTAAGAACGCGGGGCGGGACATAGGTGCCGAGCGCAGTAATTTTGGCGCGACGAGTCGTTGGCAATAGAGTTCTCCGAGTTCGCTCTTCGCTTTTCGCCGTTCGCTTGTCGCCAGAGGGTCTGAGGTTAAGGATTCAGCCGGGTCAAGAAAGTGCCGCCCCGAACGGCTTAAGAGCTATGTGATGTAACAAAGCGAAAAGCGAATGGCGAACAGCGGCTTTTATGCCGGGCGCCAGTTGACCGCTGCACCCGCACTAGCCTGCTACCGTTGCTTCCTTCCGGACCTGGCGGGATTCACAAGATTGCGTTGCGCGGGACCAGCGCCCGACCATTCAATATAACATTCCGTCGCGGCTGTGTGCTCGACGCTGCACGGCGGCAAATTCGATCTCAACTACGCTGAGAGCCGCGGAAAACAATGCTAAAATAAAGAAATCCCATGCCGCCAAAAACCGATTCTGTAGCCCTGCTGGACGTTGCTGAACAGCGTCCGGTTTCGGCTGCGCCCAAGAAAATTGGCTTCGTAAGCCTGGGCTGTCCCAAGAACCTGGTGGACAGCGAGGTGATGATGGGCCTGCTCTCCCAGGCCGGAGCGCAGATCACCTCCCGCGCCGAAGATGCCGACATCATCGTGGTGAATACCTGCTCTTTCATCGACACCGCCAAGCAGGAGTCGGTGGATACGATTCTGGAGATGGCCCAGCATAAGACCGCGGGGCGAGCGCAGAAATTGATCGTCGCAGGCTGCCTGGTTGAACGCTATCGCAACGAGATCCAGAAGAACATTCCTGAAGTTGACGCCGTGGTCGGTACCGGCGAATTGCAGGGGATTCTCAGCGCTGCCGGAATTGCACCGGCCGCATCCCCAGGGTCACCGTTCGTCATTCTGGGCTCGCGTTCCGAAGGGGATGCCCGCGAAGCTGCCGGCCGCTTCTCGAAAGCGGAATGGGACGGCGCGATTGCCGATCTGCCCAACTACTTGTACGACGAGAACACGCCCCGCGTGCTGGCGACCCCGAAGTATTCGGCCTACATCAAGATCGCCGAAGGCTGCGACCATCCCTGCTCGTTCTGCATTATTCCGCAACTGCGCGGCAAGTTCCGTTCCCGGCGATTCGAGTCGGTGATCGCCGAGGCGCAGCGGCTCGCCGAACAGGGCGTTCGCGAGGTCACGCTGATCGGGCAGGACACCACCTGCTACGGCGAAGACTTGGGCCTGAAAGATGGTCTGGCGCTGCTCCTGGAACGGCTGGCGCAAATCGAAAACCTCCGCTGGGTGCGCTTCTTATACGCCTATCCCAACAAGATCACCGGCAAGCTGCTGCAGACAATCGCAGCGCATGAAAAGATTTGCTCCTATATCGACGTGCCGTTGCAACACGCCGCGCCCGAGGTTTTGAAGCGCATGAAACGCGGCGCCGGGGCAGACATTTTCCTGCGCTCCATCGAGAAGATGCGGCGCGAGATTCCAGGTCTCACATTGCGTACCTCGTTCATTGTGGGCTTCCCCGGCGAGAGCGAGGACGATTTCGAACAGCTCTGCGGGTTCGTGCGCGAGGCGCAATTCGACTGGCTGGGAGTGTTTGGCTACTCTGACGAGGAGGGGGCCGGGGCTTTCGCCTTGACCGACAAAGTCCCGCGGAAAGAGATCGAGCGACGCCGCAAGAAGCTGATGGCGATGCAGAAGCAGATCAGCCGCAAGAAAAAGCGGGCCCTGGTGGGGCAGCAGTTCGATTTGGTTCTGACGGGCCCGTCGGCAGAAACCGAGTTGTTGTGGGAAGGCCGGACGGCGATGCATGCTCCCGAAATTGATGGCACAGTTTACGTGAACGATTTTGGCAGATGACAAAGATATTCGCGAAGGCGAGTTTTACCGCTGCGAGATCACCGAAGCTCACGACTACGATCTGGTGGCGCGCATCATATGAATAGTGGCCAGTTGCCAGTTGTCAGTTAACCTGGCGGCTGGTGAAATGATCGATGTGCTTGGGAAATCAGCTCCCGCAGCAAAGATAGAGTGCGCACCGGTCAAATGACCACTGACTACTGACGTACTGGCTACTGTTTTTATGAAAGTTCGCAGCCTACGTTGTCCCACTTGCAGGAAGATCGTGCTGGCTAACGATCCCGAGTATCCTTTCTGCAGCGAACACTGCCGCGCGATTGACCTGGGCAAGTGGGCGAGCGGAGCCTATGTCATCTCCACCCCGTTGAACGATCCGGAGACCGACGATTCCAACTACCCGAGCCAACGAAGCAAAAAGCCACAGTGAGCCGGGGCTGAACGGTCCGCCGGCGCCGCGATGGGCCACCCTTGTGGCCACCTTCTTTGGCGCCGGGCGATTGCGTCCGGCCCCCGGCACATGGGGATCGCTCGCCACTGTTTTGCTGTGGTGGCTGCTGGCCTCGCACCTGCCTTCCTCGGCGCGGATTCCGGTGATCTTGCTGTTGATCGTGGTGGTAGTGGCGATTGGCATACCGGCCGCCACCCTGGAAGAGAGAGGATGCGGCAGGAAAGATCCATCGCATGTGGTAATTGACGAAGTCGCAGGGCAACTGCTGACGCTGGTGCTGTGTCCCATTGTGTGGCAAGCGCTGCTTGCCGGATTTATACTTTTCAGGGCATTCGATATTGTTAAGCCGCCGCCGGTGCGTAGTCTTGAGCGGCTACCGGAAGGCACCGGAATTGTGGTGGACGACCTGGGCGCAGGCATTTATGCGCTGATTGTCCTGCAGCTTCTGCTTCACTTTTGGCGTGTGCGCTGATAGGAACGGGATCGGCAGATGATGGAAAGAAAGACGGGCGCAAAGAACGTAAACGGCAAGCCCCATATCGATTCCATCGATCCGGTGTGCGCTCTGCCAGGAGGCGAGATTCGCATTAGCGGCAGTGGGCTTCGGCCCCGGGAACTGCGCAGGCCTCAGGTGCGGTTCGGCGAAGTGGATGGCTCCATCGTCATCAGTTCCGAACAGTTCATCGTGGCGCGGGTGCCCGAAGGCGCTGCTTCGGGCGAAGTTGTGGTCGCGACCAATGGTCACAAAAGCAATCCGGGCGAGGTGCGGGTAGGTGTTCCCATCGCAGAAAATCTGCACCCGGTAGCGAATCCGGCCATCGATCAAGAGGGAAACATTTACGCCACAGTTTCCGGATCGCGCGGACAGAAGGTCCCGGTTGCCATCTACCGTATCGATAACAACTACAACGTCAAACCCTTCGTCCACGAAATGATGAATGCCACCGGGATGGCCTTTGACCGTGCGGGCAGCCTGTATGTTTCGTCGCGTTATGACGGCACGGTGTACCGTGTGGCGCAAAACGGAACCATGACGTCTTACGCCGAGGGCATGGGCGTGGCGACCGGAATTGCCTTCGACCCCGCCGGAAATCTCTACGTGGGCGATCGCAGCGGCACCATCTTCAAGATCGATCGTGATCGCCAGATCTTCGTGTTCGCCATGCTCGAGCCGAGCGTCTCCGCTTATCATCTCGCCTTCGCCAGCAACGGAAATCTGTACGTCACCGGCCCCACCACTTCCAGCTTCGATGCCGTCCAGCAGATCGATCCTCACGGCGCGGTCAGCGTCTTCTACCGCGGACTCGGGCGTCCCCAAGGACTGGCCGTGGATGTTGACGACAACCTTTACGTTGCGGCGTCGCTCAACGGCCGCCGCGGAATTGTGCGGATAACGCCAGACCGCCAGGCATCCTTGGTCGTGTCGGGACAAAACCTGGTGGGACTGGCCTTCGCGCGCGACGCCTCTGCTGTGCTCGCCACCACCACCGGCGTGCATCACCTTTCCTGGGACATCGAGGGGCGCGAGTTAATTCCGGAGAGCTAGCAGTTGGCATTTAGCATTTAGCATTTAGCATTTAGCGCTTAGCGCTTAGCATTTAGCTCTAGCCATCAGCCATCACGCAATTTCTGACTTGTCTCACGAACGGCCTCAGGCCGTGAGGGATCTGCTTTTCCCAGCCCTCGTTCCAGGCACGCGCAAAAGCAGATTCCTCGCTTCGCTCGTAATGACAATTCCAGAGAGAACTCGCAATTTTCCGACCCACGCAGTACATAGCTGACAGTAATCTGAATTTGCCAAGTGCTAAATGCTAACTGCTAATTGCTACTGCCCCAACGCTGCTAGACTGGTTCCGTGATCGCCGAAATCATCGCCATCGGCTCGGAGATGCTGACTCCGTACCGCCAGGACAGCAATTCCCTGTTCCTCACCGGGCGTCTCAACGATCTGGGCATCAGCGTCGCTTTCAAAACCATCGTCGGCGACAATTCCGACCACCTCACATCGGCGGCACGCACTGCAATTGGCCGCGCTGACATTGCGATTTTCATGGGAGGTCTGGGGCCGACGCAGGACGACCTGACGCGCGAGAGTGTGGCCGCCGCGCTTGGCATTGAACTAAAGCGCGACCACGCGATCGTCACCGAGATGTACAAGCGGTTCGCCGAACGCCGCATTCAGATGCCGGGGAACAATGCGCAGCAAGCCGACGTGCTGGAGGGCGCCCACCTGCTGCCAAATTCCAAAGGCACAGCGCCGGGACAGTGGCTGGAAACCTCCCGGGAGGGACAGCGAAAGATCATTGTGCTGCTTCCCGGTCCTCCCCATGAACTTATCGAGATGTGGGACCAGCAATGCATGGAACGGCTGCGCAGCCTGGCTCCAGCGGCGGCCATTGCGACCCGCGTTCTCAAGGTCGCGATGATGGGCGAGTCGGCCGCAGATGAGCGTACCGCGCCGATCTACAAGAAGTATCCTAATATCGAAACCACTGTGCTGGCTGGTCAGGGGCAGGTCGAGTTTCATCTGCGAGCGACCGCCGCTACCAAGGACAAAGCGCAGGCCCAAGTGGACCATCTGGCAGGCGAGTTGGAAGACGAACTCGGAGACACGGTGTTCTCCTCGGCGGGTGAATCGCTGGAGGAGATCGTCAGTTACTACCTGCAGATGCGCAACCTGAAACTGGCGGTGGCCGAGTCGTGTACCGGCGGAATGATCGCCGAGCGGATCACGGCGGTGCCCGGAAGCTCGCGCTACTTTCTGGGCGGAGCGGTGGTGTACTCCAACGATTTGAAGACGCTGTTTGCCGACATTCCTCCGCTGATGATCGAAGCCCACGGCGCGGTGAGCAAGGAAGTGGCCGTGGCGCTGGCCGACAACATCCGCGAGATTTGCAATGCCGATATCGGCGTCGGGGTTACGGGCGTCGCCGGTCCGGGTGGCGGCACGGAGGAAAAGCCGGTAGGCCTGGTGTACGTCGCGGTCACCACCGGCCACAAGCAGGAAGTGGTGCAGCGGCGTTTCTTTGGCGACCGTGACCGCATTCGCCGATGGGCGAGCCAGCAGGCGCTCGACCTGGTGCGCCGCATGCTCATGTAAGTTTATGCGCCTCTTCGTGGCACTTGATATCGATCCGGAGATACGCCGGCGAATCACCGAATTCCGCGATCAAATGCGACCGTTGGCGCCGGATGTTCGCTGGGTCTCTCCCGAAACATTTCACATCACGTTGCAGTTTTTGGGCGAGACAAAAAAACTCGACGAGATTCAGCGGGCATTGCAGTCCGTGCGTGCTGCACCCATCGAGCTAAGCTTTCGCAATGCCGGCTTCTTCCCTTCTCCGAAGTCGCCGCGCGTGTTCTGGGTCGGAATTGAAGCGGACCAGAATCTGCAAGAATTGCTGACCTCGATTGGTCACGCGCTTCAGCCGCTGGGATTCCAGCGGGATGCTGGGCCGTTCAAACCTCATTTGACGCTGGCGCGCGCGGGCAGCGGGCGTCCGCGTCCAGTGCCCGGCGAGCGTGCCGCACCTGCTTTGCAGTTGGTGCGCGCCAAGCTGGAAACCCTTGGGCCGCTGGAGTTCGGTACAATGACCGCGCACGAGTTCTATCTCTACGAGAGCAAGCTGTCCTCGGCGGGAGCGCGATACACCAAGCTTTCGCGCTATCCGCTGGAATAGTTCGCGGCCATCGCATAACTTTGACGAAACTTACACTCACTATCGTCGTGGTTTCCTACCTGTTGGGTTCGATACCCTTCGGCTATCTGCTGGTGCGCATCTTCCGCGGACAGGATGTCCGCCATACCGGCAGCGGAAACATCGGCGCAACCAATGTTGCCCGCACAGGTTCGAAAGGGCTGGCAGTTGCAACCCTGGTCCTCGACGCGTTGAAAGGCTGCCTCGCAGTCGAGTTTGCCTTTTGGCTGGCGGGGTCGCGGCGATTCACCGTGGGTGAGGTTCCCGCCAGTCTGTACGACTCTTCGGCGCAGATGATCGACAGCCGGACCATCTTTCTGCTGGCCGCGCTCGCCGCTTTTTGTGCGCTCCTGGGACACATGTTCCCAGTGTGGCTCCGCTTCAGCGGGCGGCAAGGGAGTGGCAACTGCGGCTGGCGCCTATCTGGCGCTTGCTCCGAAGTGTCTGCTGCTTTCACTCTTGCTGTTTGCCATTGTCTTCGCCCTCACGCGCTATGTTTCTTTGGGGAGCATTGTGGCCGCCGCAGCGTTCCCCTGGCTGGTCTTGTGGCTCAATCCTCCCGAGCGCAACACCGCTCCTATTCTCCTGGTGATTACCGCTTCCTCCGCGCTGGTTATCGCGCGACACAAAGACAACATCGGGCGCCTGCTGTCGGGCACCGAAAACCGCTTCCATTGAAAGAGACCTGCTTGTGAGCGAGATCGCAGTCATCGGCGCGGGAGCATGGGGTACGGCGATATCCATTGTGCTGGGCCGCAAACAGACGCACCGGGTGCGGCTGTGGGCGCATGAACCCGAAGTGTGCGAGAGCGTCCGCACGCGGCGCGTGAACGAATTGTTTTTGCCGGGAAACGCCATACCAGAGACCGTCACCGTAACCAACAACTTCGAGGAAGCACTGCGCGGCGCGCAGATCGTAGTGAGCGTGATGCCTTCCCACCACACTCGCCGCGTGTTCCAAGCGATGCTTCCGCAACTTCGCCCAGAGATGCTGTTCGTCAGCGCAACCAAGGGAATAGAAAATGATTCCCTGCTGCGCATGACCGAGGTCATCACCGAGCTGGTGAGCAGTGGAGCCGGCGGTTTTATCCCACGGATTGGCGCCATGAGCGGCCCCACATTCGCCAAGGAAGTAGCGAAAAGCGATCCGACGGCCATCACCATCGCCTCAATCGATCAGGAACTGGCGGCCACGGTGCAGCGTGAATTCAGCGATCCGAACTTCCGGGTGTACACCAACGACGACGTTATCGGTGTGGAACTGGGCGGGGCCTTGAAAAATATCGTCGCCATCGCCGCCGGAGTGCTCTTCGGCATGGACCTGGGATACAACACGGTCGCCGCACTCATCACGCGGGGGCTGGCCGAGATCACCCGGCTGGTCGTCGCTTGCGGAGGCCGGGCCGAAACCATGGCCGGACTCGCCGGACTGGGCGACCTGGTGCTCACCTGCACCGGCGGACTTTCGCGAAACCGCAGCGTGGGCGTCGAGTTGGGACGCGGCCGCAAACTGGAAGACATCATCGCCGGCATGCACGGCATGGTCGCGGAGGGCGTGCTCACCACCAACGCAGCGGTCGGATTGGCCCGCAAGGCGGGGGTCGAGATGCCAATTACCCAGCAGATGCACGCGATTCTTCAGCAGGGGAAATCGGTGCAGGACGCCATACGAGACTTGATGAGACGGCCCTCTACCAGCGAAGTGGGGCTCTATCGGAATTAAGCCGCTGTAAAATAACGCGCTAAGGAATCTAGTATCACACCTATTTTGCGCAACGCCGATGCCCCGAAATACATCTAAGAGCGTTGACGCGTACGACCGCATACCTGCATGTATGCGCTGACCACCACATGGAAAGACCTGAACGCAATGCACTCAAGAAGTCCTATCCTGCGCTTGGCGCAGGGCTGATCGTCGTCACGGTTCTGCTGGTGTGCTCTTCTGCAATGGGACAGATTCCCGCGCCGGATTCGTCTTCCCTTCCCTCGGCGGAACAGATTATCAATCGCAATCAGGATGCCTTCGCGGGTTCGATACCGCAGGGGAAAGCCACGGGGGAGACCCTCGAACTCACCATTGAAGACGCGCTGCAGCGTGGGCTGAAGTACAACCTCGGCTTGTATCTGGCTGATCGGGCTACACAACAGTCGCGGGCCGCACGGCTTCGCGCTCTCAGCGACATGCTGCCCGTGGTTAACGGATCGTTTGCCGAAGAAGAGCAGAAGATCAACCTGAAAGCGTTAGGGTTTAACGGCACGCTCTTTCCAGGAGCTCCGACTTCGGTCGGCCCGTTCGGCATCACCGATCTTCGCGCCACAGGCTCGTGGAACGCCATCGATCTGCATACCATTGATAACGTCCGGGCGGCGAGCCAGAACGTGAAGGCCGCGCAGGCTACCTACCGTGATGCGCGCGATACCGTGGTGCTGGCCGTCGGGGCCAACTACCTGCTGACCATTGCCAACGAATCGCGGGTGGAGGCTACGGACGCTGAACTGAAGGCTGCCCAGGCGCTCTACCAGTTGGCGGCGGACCAGGAGGCGGCAGGGCTGGCGCCCAACATCGACACATTGCGCGCGCGGGTCCAGTTACAGGCCCAGCATGAGGCCTTGATTGAGGCGCAGAACGATTTGGAAAAGCAGCGCATCGCCCTGGCCCGCGTGATTGGATTACCGGTAGGACAGAAGTTTCGCCTGGTGAATCGCGTTCCCTACCATCCTCTTCCCGAGATGGACTTGCAAAACGCCTATGCGCGGGCGCTGCAGACGCGTCCGGATTATCAGGCGGCATTAGCGGCATTGCGCGCGGCACAGTTGAGCCGGGAGGCGGCCTGGAAGCAGCGCCTGCCTTCCATTGGATTAGCGGGCGAGTACGGCGTCCTGGGCACCACGCCCGATTCCATGTCTCCCAACTGGTCGGCTGCCGCAACTTTGAAAATTCCCATATTTCAGGGCGGCAAAGTAGAAGCCGACGTGCAACAGACCGACGCCGTCCTGAAGCAGCGGCAGGCCCAGGTGGATGACATGCGGGGGCGCATCGAGCAGGACGTCGAAGATGCGATTCTCGACTTGAAAGCGGCGGCGCAGAATGTGGAGGTAGCGAAGTTGGGGCTCGATCTGGCGCAACAGGCACTTGAGCAGTCGCAAGATCGCTTCGCTGCCGGCGTGACCAACAACGTTGAGGTGATTCAGGCGCAGCAGCAACTGGCATCCGCTAATGACCGGTTCATAACCAGTTTGTATGCCCACAACATTGCCAAGGTGCTGTTGGCGCGCGCCATTGGTAACGCCGAGCAGGCGGTGCAGCAATATCTGGCGGAGCCGGGCGGCACGGTGCCATCGAACCCAACCACGGGTCCGGAGAACACGCCGCCAGAGACAAAGCCCAACGCTAATTCAGGTAATGACAATGCTGGGGCTGCCCCGGTTCCTCACAAATAGGCAAACAGGTGAACAGATGAGTCCTGGCAGGACTGATGAAAAAGAGTTGGAACCGCGCGAACCCCTCGATCGATCCGAGGAAGAGCACGTCGATCCGGAGGCCAAGCGATACGAGGAAGACCATCGCGGTTTCTTCCAGAAGCATCCGGCCGCCAAACCGATTGTCTTTCTGGTCGCCATTGTGGTCGTGGTGTTGGTGGGTTGGTTCTGGTGGGAGAGCCGTCACTGGGAGAGCACCGATGACGCGGAGATTGATGGCCATATCTACCCCATCAGCGCTCGCGTCGGCGGACAGGTGGTCAAGGTGAATTACGACGACGGCCAACTGGTGCACAAGGGCGACGTGTTGGTGCAAATTGACCCCACCGATTACCAGGTGGCGTTAGCGCGGGCCCAGGCCGACTACCAGGACGCACAGGCGCAAGCCGAGGCCGCACAGTTTGGTGTGCCTGTTTCCAGCATTGGTTCGCTCAGCCAGATCCGTTCGGCAGGCGCCGATATGGACTCCGCACAAGCCGGTGTCACCGCCGCCGTAAAACAGGCGGAGGCCGCGCAAGCCCAGGTACTGGAAGCCCAGGCCGATGCCCAAAAGCTTAATACCGACGTTGAGCGATATCGCCAACTGCTGGGCAAGCGCGAAATCTCGCAGCAGCAGTTCGATCAGGCTACGGCGGCAGCCATCGCGGCCAATGCTACGGTCAGCTCGCGTCAAGCGGCGGTGTTGGCGGCGCAGGCGCAAGTGAAACAAGCTCAATCCCGCATCGAACAGGCCGTGGCCGAAGTGCGTAACGCGCGGGCGACGCCCAACGCGGTGGCTGCCACCCAGGCCAAGGCGAAGTCGGCCGATGCTCAAGCGCAACGCTCTAAGACTGCGCTGGATCAAGCGGAGCTGAATCTCTCGTACACGACCATTGTCGCTCCCGTGGATGGCGTGATAGGTAAGCGGTCCGTGCAAGTGGGCGAAAACGTGTCCAACGGGCAGGACCTGATGGCCATTGTTCCCCTTCGTGAGATCTGGGTCACAGCCAACTTTAAGGAAACCCAACTCGCCAATATGAAACCGGGACAAGCCACAAAGATCAAAGTCGATACCTACGGCGGTCGCAAATGGGATGGACACGTTACCAGTATCGGAGGAGCAACGGGAGCAAAGTACAGCTTGTTGCCACCGGAAAATGCCACCGGCAACTACGTTAAGGTCGTGCAGCGCATTCCCGTGCGGATCGACTTTGATGGGAACGACAAACCCGACTTCAACAAGGATGGCGCGCTACATCAGGGCATGTCAGTCGACCCCGAGGTTAAAGTACGCTGAACAGCGAGGACTGCCTTCCGGCCTGACGGCGCACTTCTGCACATGCCTCCCAGCTACCGCCGGTCGAAACGCTCACCGTGGGCATAACGCCGATTTCGAGCCGGGTTCAGACTTTTCCCTTAGCATTTCGTCCAATCGCTGGCATACTGTGAATAAGGATTCACGTAAGCGCCACTATTGTTATGAACCTCAGCGTTCTGCCCAGTCTCGTTGCGCTTGCAATCCTGGTTGGGGTCTTTGAGGCCATCCTGCGGCAGGGCGCGGCCGAGCGGCTGCAGCTGTGGCTCACGGCCTGGGCCTTCGTACTCATCCACTTCGTTGCCCAGTTTGTAAACGTAGGTCATGGTCTTTGGGGCCACATTACAAACGCCATCAGTCTGGGATCTCTAGACCTTGCAGCCGTATCGTTCCTGATTTCCATGTCACCGCGGGCGACCACCGCTCGCCGTCAGTTCCTGCTTGGGACAATTCTGGGTCTCCCAGCATTGGCTTTCACAACCGCCGCAGTCTGGGGGCAGGCAGCGCACGGCTTCTATTATGTCGTGGTAGTAGTTGCCCTCACCGCTACTTTGCTGCTCTCCTGGACTTGGTATCGCGACGCGTCCGCTTATCTGTCTGGCCTATTCATTGGGTGCCTGCTGTTCTCCGCATTGTTGGTGTGGATGGTCGCGCACGATCACGCTGACCTTGGTGTCGGCGTTATTTTCGCCGGTCTGAACTTCATGGTTGCGGTCCTGTACTGGCGTCATTTCAAGCGCGATACGGCGGGTGTGCTGACCACAGTGATCGGCTTCCTCGCCTGGGGCATGCTGTATCCGATCGTAATGTTTCTGAATCTCAACTCTCCATTGACGATCATTGAATCCGAGACCTGGAACATTCCCAAATACTTTGTGGCCGTCGGTATGATTCTCACGCTTCTGGAAGACCAGATTCGCACCAATCAATATCTGGCGTATCACGACGCGTTGACGGGACTGCCGAACCGGCGGCTGCTTGAGGACCGCATGGAGCAGGCCATGGCTCAAGCGGCACGGGCCGGCCACAAAGTGGCTGTGCTGTTGATTGACCTTGACCGTTTCAAGGAAGTGAACGACACCTTCGGGCACCGAATCGGCGATCTGGCCCTACAACAGGTGGTGTTGCGGCTGTCCAGCCGAATGCGCGCCTCCGACACGCTGGCCCGTTCGGGAGGCGATGAGTTTACCGTGGTCAGCAACGTGTCGGATGAACTTGGCGCCGAGACTCTGAGTTCGGCGCTGGTGTCGGCGCTGGCGATTCCCTTAAAAATAGAGGGACATTTTATTCAAGCTGGGCTGAGCATCGGCGTGGCCCTTTACCCCGATCATGGTCTTAGTCCTGACGAATTGCACGCCGCCGCCGACAAGGCCATGTACCTGGCGAAACGCCGCGCTCGAAGGAACGAACCCGTCATCGCGTTCCCCGACCCCGCCATCTAGTTGGGCGCTTTGTTCTCTTCCGGAGTGTGCTTGTCGTTTTCCCTGCGCCTGTTGTAGGCTCGGAGCAAGTCGCGCCCGCCAGGAGTGCGCGATTCTCTCCTCGCCGGGATGGCGAAACTGGCAGACGCAGCGGACTTAAAATCCGCAGGACCGAAAGGTCTGTGGGGGTTCAAGTCCCCCTCCCGGCACCAACAACTATCTTCCTATCCATACCTATAGGCTATACCCATATAGTTATAGCCTGGTCCATATCCATATGCCTATATCCCCCTACTCATGCTCCATGGGTATAGATAGTCCCTTGTACTAAAGTGTCTATGGCTACTGGCATACCCAGGCTGGAAAGGTGGCCAGAAAGGCCTCCGAAGCTCTCGCAGCCCCTCTCAGGGCATTCTGGCACGATTACGGGGCACTCCGGGGACTTTTCTCCCGGAGGTAGCCAATGCGGGTCGAGGACCTGTCTGGGGGGCATGAAAAAAAGCGGCCCCGAAGAGCGGCTTAACACGTTTAGTTGTTTGCGCCCGGCTACCTCATCAGTCTCCGGCGCAGAACTCCAGCCACCCCGAGAATGCCGGAACCCAACAGGATGATGCTACTGGGCTCAGGCGTCGTTCCGCCCGGGCCGGTTAACGAGAATGATTCCGCTGGGATTGAGGTCATATCACCTCCGTCGGCTGCCAATGTAAACGCTTGCCCCGCACATCCCCCCCCGGTGCACTCATCCCAGCCGATTGTCGGGTCATTCGGCCCGGAGCAACCGGTTGTGCACGCATTACTCAGGGTCATCCAACCAGCTGGTGGCATCCCACCCAGACCGTCGATTGTCGCGTCGAAGACATAAAAACCGAAAGTGTTAGGCGCGCCCCCAAGCAGCGGGGTGTTCAGAGCGACAACTAACGTGCTTGCGGAGCCACCAAATGGGGACGAGCCGAATTGAACGTCCACGGTCCTCAGAAGATCGGTGTTCGACACGTCCCAGTAAACAAAATCCAACATGTGCGCGTCAGTGGGTGGTACCAGCGTGTAAGAGTCGCTAACAGCTCCGCCAAAGTTAATGGACCAGGAAGCGATGTTCCCGTTCGGGGGGCCGCTGGAATAAGTCCCGGCAGTGGCGGGAGTGACAGCCAGCATCAGACAACATACCGTGAGCAGCAACACCGAAGCGATGCGCGTTTTCATGGAATCGAACCTTTCCTCAGGAATTCAGCTTTCGACGCAGTATACCAGCGAGGCCGAGGATGCCAGAACCCAACAGAATGATGCTGCTCGGTTCAGGAGTCGTTCCCCCACTGGTGCCAGTTAACGTGAAGGATTCCGAAGGAATCGAACCCATGGTGCCCTCGTAGGTCTTAGACGAGCCGTTCGTACCGGTCAAACTGAACGCTTCCGAAGCTCCGCCGTTCTGGTCCCATCCGATCGTGGCGCCTCCCGGTTGCGAGCAAGCGGAAATGCTGGTGCAGGCATTCGACAGCGTTACCCAGCCCGCGCCCGACCAAGCAATGTTCGAGAACGCATATTCTGCCTCGATCACGGAGTAACCAAAACCGTTTGTGCCAATGAATGTGTTGGTAACGCTGCTCAACGTCTGCCGAGGGGAAATATCGGTGCCAAACGGTAGCGTCCCCATCGACATGTCCACTGTCGTTAGAAGATCAACGCTTGAGGAGTCCCAATAAACAAACTGAAGGCCCTCGATACTGGAGCCACTGGGTACCGTGAACGAGTCGCTGACAGACTGGTTAAAGTTGATGGGCCAACCATATTGGTCGAAACCGTATGAACCGTTGCTATACAGAGTACCTGCCGTGGCAGGAGCAACCGCCAGCAGCAGGCCCGCAATTGTAAGAAGTAATCCACTGCGAGTTTTCATTGAATTGGACCTTTCTTAACTCTTAACGGTTCAGCTTGCCACGTAATAGGCCAGCGAGGCCGAGGATGCCAGAACCCAACAGAATGATGCTGCTCGGTTCAGGAGTCGTTCCGGGGGGGCCGGACGATGGGGGGTCAAATAGGGTGAACGATTCCGAAGGAATCGAGCCAAGGGTGTTCTCATAGGCAGTCGACGTTCCTTTGCTCTCATCCCAGTAGATGGGGTTGCCGACACTGCAGCCTGATGTGGAGCAAGCATTCGACAGGGTCAAATAGCCCGCACCCGACCATGGAATGATGGCGAACGTGTAGTCTGCCTGATACAGGAAATAGCCCCAGGTGTTCATGAACATGAAGTTATTGGTCACGGCGCCTAGGGTCCGACTGCTGCCACCGAACGGCGTAGTCCCTAACTGCATGTCCACGGTCGTCAGAACATCCGTGTTCGAGGCATCCCAGTAAATGAAACTAAGGCCTGTGATACCGGAGCCAGGCACCGTGAACGAGTCACTAACCTCGAAGCCAAAGTTAATGGTCCAGGCATCGGTAGTAAGAGCCGCGGGACCAGGGTTAGAATAGATAGTGGTAGTCCCTGCCATAGCCGACGCAACCGCCAGCGACAAGTAGCATACTGTGAGCAGTGACAGCGAAGCGATGCGCAGTTTCATGGATAAGGCCACTTCCTTGGGCCCTAGTTGGGCATTGCACTCCCGCAGAAGTCCCATGTCAACGCTATTTTGCAGGACGTTCTTTCCGCCCGTACCACTCCAAAAAAATTGCACGCGTTCACCCTTGCTTCTTCCCGTATTCGACAGCTTCCCTCACTTCCGTCTGCGCCATTTACCGAAGGTACTGCGTTATTCTCCGCGATGCGAGATTGTTCCACTGTCGGAAGCCCAAAAGAAAAGAGCGCCAGCAAAGGCGCTCTTCTTGTGGAAGTCATTCCGGTTTTTCCTATGCCTGAACTATGCCCGAAGGCAGCTTGAATCATGGTTCTTGTTAACTGTAAGTTACTGAATCTTCAGTCCAGGACTTTTCGGTTTTGACTTAAAATCCGCAGGACCGAAAGGTCTGTGGGGGTTCAAGTCCCCCTCCCGGCACCAACAACTTATCCGTATCAGCAGAATCTCCAGGAATCTACTTCTTGACTGTTTCCTTTTCCAGTTGCTCGATCTCTCGCGTCAATTGCTCGGCTTGATCGCGAAGACGGTGCAGGCGCTCAGCCAGCGTGGGGGTGTTATTCGCGCCGGTTGCCACGGCGGGCGCGGCAGAAGGAGCGGCGCGCGTTGGCGCCGCTGCTGGTGCGGCGGTCAGGTCGGCCAGCGCCTCATCGAAGGTGTCCCGATAAATCAACCGGTCGCCCATGGCCAGCACGACTTTCTTGAGCTGGGGCATACGAGCTTCGGTTGCCTGAATGTAAATGGACTCGAGGTAAAGGAAGCCGCCGGTAACCGGGAGAGCGATGATATTGCCGCGCAAGACGCGCGACCCCTGCTGGTTCCACAGGGTGAGATCTTTCGAGATGTTCTGGTCCTGGTCGATACGCGATTCAATCTGCATGGGCCCGTACATTAATTGCTGCTTCGGCAGCTGATAAAAGATCAGCTTTCCCAGTTGGTCGCCATCGCATCGGGCCGCCATCCATCCGATCAGGTTGTCCTTGCCGCGTGGAGAAAATGGCAGAATCAGCAGGTACTCGGGCTCTTTCTCCCCCGGCAACGTGGCCACAACATAGGTGGGCGCCACCGGCTCCGGCTGTCCAGACTGGCCGAACAGGTCGCGCGCGATCTCCCAAATATCTTCCTTGTTGTAGAACACCTGCGGATCGCGCATGTGAAAGATTCGGTACGCTTCCGCTTGCGTCTGGAAAAGCGCCTCAGGATAGCGGGCGTGGCGGCGCAAGTCGGCCGGCATTTCTGACGCAGGCAGGAACAACTTTGGAAAAAGTTTCTGGTAAGCCTGGATAATGGGGTCGCTGGGATCGAATACATACAAAGACATCTTCCCCGTGTAGGCATCCACGGTGGCCTTCACCGCATTGCGAATATAATTTGCGCCTTCCTCAAGCCCGGCGACGGGAAGCACTGCCGAGTACGGATGCGAGAGCGAAGTTGTGTAGCCATCCACCATCCAAACTAGCCTGCCGTCGTCTGCGATCACCAGGTAAGGGTCCTGGTCCCAGTGCAGGAAGCCGGCCAGATGCGCCAAACGTGCCTTTACGTTGCGATAAATCATCATGCGACTTTGCCCAGTCAGGTAGCCGGTGAACACAATGTTCGGCTCGCCCTGGGAAATCGCCGCGGCAACCTTCAGCGGAAAAGACCCAACCGGGAATCCGCCCGTGCCCTGGTATGTCGAATACTTGTTCTGGTCGCCGGAGGGGTAATCGAACTCTTCGCGCGCGGTGTGCACAAAAACCGGGTCCTGGGTGCGCTCGCCATAGTAGATCTCCGGCCGAGTCAGCTGAAAGCCGGGCGATTTGATCTCCGGCGGAGCGTTCTCGATGAGCAGCACGGGCAGGCCATCGGGCGTGATCTTGTTGACCTCAGCCATCACCACGCCAAAGCCGTGCGTGTAAATGAAACGCGGATTGATCCAGCTCTCGCTGGCCTCGGCGGACAACTGAGTCACGTCAATTTCGCGTGGTGACAGCAGGACCTGCTTGATTCGGCCATTGATGAAATAGCGATCAACATCGGTCTGGGGGAACGTGTAGTAGGGGCGCAGCGCTTGAATCTGCGTGATGGTTGCGCCGTAGGCCCGCAAGTCCCAGAGACGAACATTGGCAAGCAGCGTTGCATCCTGCACGGGATCCACCACGCCCTGACCGGTGGGCGTGAAAGGGACTTCGGTGGCGTTCCGGTTCAGGCCGAAGGCAGCGGTGGTCGCCTGGATGTGGCGCTCGATGTAGGGCCGTTCGATGGAAATCTCATTCGGCCGCACGTAAACGGCGCGAACCAGGGCCGGCAAAACAAATTGCAGGATAAGGCAGGACATCACCAGAACGACTGCCTGCTTGAGTTTCGATATCCAAACCAGCGGCAGGGCTGCGAAACAGGAAAGGATGAGGAGCCAGCGCAGCGGGAGCGTCACCTTTTCATCGACGAAATCGGCGCCCGTCATGAAGGCGTGCGAGTTGAACAAAAGGTCATAGTTGCCCAGATAAATTCTGGCAGCCAAACCGAGAAACAAAATCACCGCAATGATGCGGAAGAACGGAGTGCGCGTGGCGCCCGGCAACCGCAGGAAGTCCCCAATGTTGATAGGCCCCGCCGGCCGGTCGATCAGCCGGTACCGGACCCGCTCGAACAACTGCCATCCCCGCGCCGTAAACCAGAAAAGCAGGGCGGAAAGAATCGCCACGACAAACAGAAATCCGAGCACGTCGGAATAGAAAGGCAGATCGAACAGGTAAAACGGCAGGGCGTGCGAAAACACTTTGTCCTGCCAGGCGTCGGGAGGCGCACTGAGACCCCGCGAACCGACAAACCGCATGACCGTCCAGAAATCAATCGAGGCGGAAGCCAGCAACATCGCCAGTACGGCCAGTCCCACCGGAACCAGGCGGGAATATAGCGGGTAGTCATGTTGCCGGACGCCGGCGAAGTGCAGGCCGCGTGCATGAGCTATGTAAAGTGCGACGAAGGCCACAATGGCGCCTACCGCGCCGGGCGCAATGCTGTACCACAGCATGCTGATCCAGGTGTTGACCTGCGCCACCTCTTTCCACCAGTTGTACTCGATGGCGAAATTGGCAGCCGTCGGGACCGCCCATCCGAGAAATGCCAGCGACACTAGCGCCAGGATGAAGACGCGGATATGGGAAGGACGCATAGAAGCGATCTTTAGCTGTCCGGCAATGGCGTCGCTCGACCAGGAGCAACACGGCATCACAAATGTAAGGCGGCCTAAATCCTATCACGGGCTGCATCGCAGCGAGACGCGATTGCACCGAGGGTTGCTGGCGTTGATGGGGCCAGTCTGGCCGTAATCCTGCCGGCGCAATGGCCACTGATCGGGCCCAGAGCAGCTTTCGCAACCCTCGCTCTGTGACCGTCGTCACCGCGGTTGCAACGCGGTTTTCTTCGCACCCAGCAAGGATTTCTCGAAAACAGGCATTCCCTCCCCCAGGCGTTTCAGTTCTCGAACGGACGTTCGCTCACGTCGGTGCGTGACCCCAGTCACTGACCCCAGGTGCGGCTTCGACAGATAACTGACCAATCGCGACGCGCCGAGCCCAGCGGCATCCGTCTTGCGACGCACGCCGAAAAACTGAGAGTTGGGTTGTGGAAGGTTTCCTTACCACCGTCTTCAAAAGCTCGCCGGCCGCCTGCTGCTTACGGCGAAGCCTCCGCCCGCATGTTGGCGTTAAGCTGCAACTCTGGGTGACGCTGTTGTTATTCGCGGTATCGTTTGTAACCTACAGTTCTGCAAGCGGGCCCACCAGCGACGATTGCCTGGCGTGCCACAGCGACAAGTCGTTGACCACCAAGCGTGGCGGACGGACCGTTTCGCTGTTTGTCGACCAGAAAAAGTTTGCCGGCTCCATTCACGGTTCGCTGCAGTGCACCAATTGCCATGCCGACCTGGACGGTAAGGACCTGCCCCACTCCACCCCGCTGGCGCGAGGTGAACTGCGGCTCCTGCCATGGTGATGAATCCCAACAATACGCAAAATCGTTGCACGGCCGGGCCGTCGCTCGTGGCGACTCCCTGGCGCCGCGCTGTGTGACCTGCCACGGCAACCATGACATCCTGCCGGTCAAGGACCCGCGTTCGTCGGTGGCGGCCATGAAAGTCCCCCTGCTGTGCGGACAGTGTCATCGCGAAGGCACACCGGTCCAGATGAACCGCAACATCGCAGAGCACGACATTCTGGAGAACTATTCCGAGAGCATCCACGGCGAGGGTTTGCTGAAGAAGGGACTGATTGTGGCGGCCAACTGCGCCTCGTGCCACACGGCGCACTCCATCCTGCCGCACACCGATCCCAATTCGTCCATCAACCGCCGCAATATCGCCGCTACCTGCACCAAGTGCCACGCCAACATCGAACTGGTACACCGCAAGATCATTCGCGGCGAGCTGTGGGAAAAACAAGCCAATACTGTGCCGGCCTGCATCGATTGCCACCAGCCGCACAAGGTCAGAAATGTTTTCTATTCCCAAGGCATGGCCGATGCTGACTGCATGCGCTGCCATGCCAACGCAAGCTTAAAGTCGGCGGATGGACGCCCCATGCTGGTGCGGGTCAGCGAGGTGGCAGGATCACGTCACCTGAAGGTGGCCTGCAGCCAGTGCCACTCGGAGGTGAACGCCTCGCGTGTGCGCCCCTGCGAAACCATCACGCACCCGGTCGATTGCACGTCGTGCCATGCCGAGGTCGGACAGCAGTATCAGCTCAGCACTCATGGCCAGATGCATGCCAAGGGCGACAGCAACGCTCCGTCGTGCAAGGACTGCCACGGCACGCACCATGTTTTGGGCAAGCACAATTCCGAATCGCTGACCTTCCCGACCAACGTGCCCGATCTTTGCGCCAAGTGCCACCGCGAGGGTCACAAGGCCGCCCTGCTCTACACCGGTACGGAGCACGCAATTATTCCGCGCTACAACGAGAGCATCCACGGCAAGGGCCTGCTCAAGAGCGGCCTGACGGTGACTGCGACGTGCACAAGTTGTCACACTGCCCATCGCGAACTGCCGGCCTCCGATCCACAATCGACGGTGAATCCCAGGAACCTGCCCGCGACCTGCGGCAACTGCCATCATGGCATCGAAGAGCAGTTCGTCCAAAGCATCCATTCCGCCACGGTAACGAAGACTGACAAGCCGCTGCCGGTTTGCAACGACTGCCATACCGCTCACTCCATCCGGCGCACCGACCAGGATGGATTCAAGCTCGACATCATGGCCACCTGCGGGCGCTGTCATGGAGAGATCGCCAAGACTTACTTCGACACCTATCACGGCAAGGTTTCCAAGCTCGGCTACACCAAGACGGCGAAGTGTTATGACTGCCACGGCGCGCACGACATCCAGAAGGTCACCGATCCGCGCTCGCACCTGAGTCGCGCCAACGTGGTTGCGACCTGCCAGAAGTGCCACAGCGATGCCACCCGGCGATTTGCCGGATATCTCACCCACGCCACCCACCACGATCCCAAGAAATTTCCGTTCCTCTACTACACCTTCTGGGGAATGACGGCGCTGCTGGTTGGCACGTTTACCGTGAGCGGCGTCCACACTCTGCTGTGGTTCCCGCGTGCCTTGCAGATGCGGCGCGAACTGCGCGCTGCGGAAGCGGCCGAATTGGAAGCCGAAAACAACTCTGGCCAGACCGGGCTCGATGCCAAGGATGACAACAATGGCCAGCACTAAACCCCAACTCGCGCCCGCGGTGGACTACGAGGCGGGATCGGTGGCCATACAAGAGGCGCCACTCGCCACGGTTGCGTCGAAGGCAACTCTCCCCGTCGACCGGCGGGAGTTCGTGCGCTTTCAGCACCTTTATCGTGTGTTGCACGCCTGCATGATCGTCAGTTTTATCACCCTGGCGGTCACCGGAATGTCTTTGAAATTTTCCTACACTCCCTGGGCGGCCAGGTTCTCGCGCCTGCTGGGCGGATTCGAGACCGCAGGATACGTCCACCGCTTTGCCGCCATTGTCATGTTCGGCACGTTTACCGCGCACGTCATCGGACTGTTCAAGCAGAAGCGCCACAACCATTCCACGTGGAAAGCACTCCTCCTGGGGCCAAATTCACTGGTGCCCAACAAGCGCGACGCACACGAATTTGTGGGCACTATTAAGTGGTTCGTCGGTTTAGGGCCGCGACCGAAGTACGGGCGCTGGACCTACTGGGAGAAATTCGATTATTTTGCGGTGTTTTGGGGGATTGTGGTCATCGGCTCTACCGGGCTGACGCTGTGGTTCCCTGTCTTCTTCACCCGGTTCATGCCGGGCTCGTTCATCAATGTGGCCACCATCATCCACAGCGATGAAGCACTACTGGCCACCGGCTTCATCTTTACCGTGCATTTTTTCAACACTCATCTCCGGCCGGAAAAGTTTCCCATGGACACCACCATTTTCACCGGCCACATGCCGTTGGCTGAACTGAAGCGCGACAAACCTCGCGAGTATGCCGCGCTCGTGGCCTCCGGCGAACTGGAACAGCACCTGGAAGAACCGCAACCCGCCATTGTGGTTAAGACCATTCGCGTGTTTGCGTGGATCGCGCTCAGCATCGGCTTCGCCGTAGTGCTCTGGATTCTCTACGCGATGCTGTTTGCATACCGATAACTTTGATGGGGACGAGCAGATCGCCTGCATTGGATTGGGGTACATCATGAAAACACGAACCTTCTGTTTGCTTGGCCTTATTTTTGTGGCGCTGTGGTTGAGCGCCTGCTCGCAGGACAAGAAGACCGTAGCCGAGGGAGCCGCCCGCAATTGGTTAAAGCTGGTGGACTCCGGCAATTATGCCCAGAGTTGGGACGACACCGGAAATGCGCTCAAGGCCAATGTTGCACGGGAGCAGTGGCAGGAGTTGTTGGCGCGCAATCGTGCACCGTTGGGTTCAGTGATCTCCCGAAAACTGAAATCAGCCGAGTACACCACCCAGCTTCCCGGAGCGCCAGAGGGGCAGTATGTCGTCCTCCAGTATGAGAGCGGCTTCGAGCATAAGAATTCTGCCATCGAAACCGTCACTCCCACGCTGGACAAAGATGGAACCTGGCGCGTGTGCCTGTACACGGTCCAGTAAGGTACGCCCATCGATACCAATCCTTGGAGCTGGAGTCTCCGATTCTGGGCGCACGTTGCCCCCTACCCAAGCTAGTAGGGGACGCGGGCCAAACTCACTTGCTGCAAGTTTCACTGACCATCTTCAGGCTGGATACGTTGAGGTCAGCGTGTTCCTTCCCGGTGATTTCTTTCTTCTCGTAGGGCTGGCTTTTTTCTTCTTGTGCCGGCGATCGCTTGGCCACAGTGCCAGTCACGGTAACGGTGTGGCCGACGTGCTCGGCAAGTGAAACTTTACCCGTCGGATAAAGTTCCCAATGCTGACCGTCTGAGGCAAAGAGAAAGTAGCCCTTGTTCTCGAGCCCTTTCTGAAGACAACCGGTCACGGTTTGCGAAGCCGCTGCCTTCTCGTCCGCTGCTGCTGCCGCATACATCATCGTCGCAGTCAAGCTTACAAATAGAATGATCCCTGGCAAGAGTATCGCCTTTTTTCTCAGCATGATTTGTATCCTCCTTGATAGACGTGCACTTCCGGTCGGAGCACCGCTCCAGTGCGCCAACTTCGATTTACGTTGATCAGATGTCCACCGCTCCCTCCGCCGCGCGCTCGTGTGCCGCGCCAGCTAACTAAAGAACAAGAAAAGTGGAGTTGGTTGGTTCCGTCCTCCGTTGTTTTGCGCCAATGTGGTAGTGGTCACTTCTTAGCGTTGCGGGCTGGTAGGGGCCGCATCAGGACTGACTGTCGTATTGGGAGGAATGGGCGGCTTCTGGGTCATGTCCCTCGGACCTGCCGGGTTCGCGCTAGGTGTTACCGGGTTCACGTTAGGATCCACTGGTTTCGTGTCAGGACTTGTGTTCACGTTCGGATCTACCGTGTTCGCGTTAGGAGTCACCGGGTTTGCGCTTGGAGCTACCGGGCTCGCATCAGGCATCGGACTCGCACTGGGAGCTACCGGACTCGCGCTGGGGGCCACCGGGCTCGCACTAGGAGCTACTGGACTCGCGCTGGGCATCGGGCTCGCGCTAGGTGCGGGTCTGGCACTCGGAGCTGCGCGCTGGGCAAAGCACACGCCGGTCAGCAAGCCCAGCATCATGCCACCAACCATCAGTTTCCTCAGGCCGTTTTGTTTTCGAATTTTCAGATGAACCGAGATAACCTGTGCAAACATGGCCACATCCTTTTAGGTCGAGGTTACTAAGAAAGGAAACTTCAGATGGACTGACTTAGTTCAGCGAACCTGAAAGAAGAGAAGGTGGTAACCACTCCACCGCAAACTATATCGGCATACGCGAGAACCTGTCCGGTCAAAACAGACCATGGGGCAAAGTAATCACTGACACCGGCCGCCCACGCGCGCTCAAGCCAGGGGCGTGTAGCATTTTCCCCTCAATGCGTAATACCCCGCCCGAGTTGACCGGATTTCGTGCGCAGCCTAACATAACCGCCAAATGGAAACCGCGGCCCTGGGGATGATCGGCCAGACCGTTTCTCACTACCGCATCGTCAGCAAGCTCGGTGGTGGCGGCATGGGCGTGGTCTATGACGCGGTCGATACGCGCCTGGGCCGCCACGTCGCCCTCAAGTTCATTCCCGACAGTCTGCTCGACGACTCCAAGGCGCTGGACCGTTTCCTGCGGGAAGCTCGCGCCGCTTCACAGCTGAACCATCCCGGCATTTGCACGATCCACGACATCGAAGACCTCGATGGCCACCCCTTCATCGTTATGGAGAAGCTGGAAGGCATGAGCCTGAAGGACCGGCTGCGGGGCGGGCCGATGAAGCTGGATGAGATGCTCGACATCGGCATTCAGGTGGCGGATGCCCTGGCTGCCTGCCACGCCAAGGGGATCATTCATCGCGACATCAAGCCGGGCAACATCTTTCTGACGCAGAGCGGGCAGGTCAAGGTCCTCGACTTCGGCCTGGCCAAGTTGGCGCGCGGAATGGACACCGGCGAAGGACTGGCGGACGATCCGCTGTCGGTTGCGGGCGATGTCTTCGGAACAGCAGTTTACATGTCTCCCGAGCAGGCCCGTGGCGAAGAACTCGACCAGCGCAGCGACCTGTTTTCATTGGGTGTCGTGCTTTACCAGATGGCGACCGGTAAGAAACCTTTTTCCGGGACCAATGCGGTAACCACGCTGGATGCGATCCTGAACCGCAAACCAGTTTCTCCCCTGAAGTTGAACCCGTCTCTCCCGGTCGACCTGGAAGGCATCCTCGGCCGCGCCATGGAAAAGAATCGTGGCAGCCGTTATCAGAATGCCCTGGCGCTGAAAGGCGATCTGCAATCGCTGAAGAAGGAAACGGAGCCGGGCTTAACCACCAGCGGACGCTTGCGTGCCGCTTTGCCTTACCGTATCCAGACGAGCACGTTTCAACGCTCGAACCGGACCCAAACTTTCATCCTGTTGGGAATCATCGCGTTTCTTCTGACCCTGCTGATACCCGTGGGGGCGTGGTGGCTGAAGCATCGCTCCGTGGTCGTCGGCGGCGCGAAAAATACCGTTGCGGTGTTGCCCTTCCAGAATGTGAATAGCGACATCAGTGTCGAGTTTCTTCGCTTCGCGCTGGCCGACGAAATCGCCAACGTTCTCACCTACACGCGCACCCTCGACGTGCGCCCTTCGTCGAGCACACAGAAGTACGCAGCCAACAATGTCGATCCCGCGCAGGTGGGCCGCGAACTGCATGTTGCTACCGTGATCACCGGACACTTCCTGAAGCAAGGGGACAACCTGCGGGTCACGTTGGAGGCGATCGACGTAAAACAGAACCGGCTGCTTTGGCAGACCAGTTTCACGGCGCCCGCCCAGGACCTCATCGCCATGCAAGGCCAGATGGCCGCCCAACTACGCCAGGGCTTGCTTCCGATTCTGGGTGTGACCGGCGCGCCCGTCGAATCGGCCTCTCGTCCCAAGAACCCTGAAGCCTATGACCTCTATCTGCATAGCGTGGCCATCCCCCATGATCCCACGGCGAATAAGGACGCCATCGCGGTGCTGGAACAGGTAGTGCAGATGGATCCAAACTACGCGCCAGCGTGGGAGCAGTTGGGTTTGCGTTCCTACTTCGACGCCACCTATTCCGACGGTGGCGAAGCCGAGTTCCAGCGCTCCAACGAGGCCTACGAGCATGCTTTGGCCCTGGATCCCGCTCTCAGCATCGCCGCCGGGCAGTTGATCACCAACCGCGTGGAGCGAGGTGAGTTAGGCAAGGCTTACGTGGCGGCCCAGGCGCTGGTCAAGCAACGTCCGGAAAGCGCCCAGGCCCACTTCACCCTGAGCTATGTCTACCGCTACGCCGGGATGCTGGAGCAATCCACGCGCGAATGCAACGCCGCGCTGGCAATCGATCCCGGCAACTACACCTTCCGCTCCTGCGCCTGGGCCTTCATGGAATTGGGAGACACAACGCGGGCCCGGGATTTCGTCCGCCTCGACGCCGGCTCGGAATGGGCAGCTTATGTTCTGCCGTCGATTCTTTTGCGCGAGGGCAAAATCGCGGAAGCCAAAGAAGCAGTCAAGCAGATGTCTACCGCGCCTCGCTATCACCGCGATCTGCTGGAAGCTTGCCTGCAACTTAGACCGGCGTCGGACCTGGACGGGATAGCACAAGACCTGGAGGCCAACGAGGCGGCCGAAGCGGACCCAGAGCTGTTGTATTACGAAGGCGCCATACTCTCCTATTGCGGCCGCAAGCAAGCGGGGCTCGACTTGTTGCTGAGTGCTGTGGAGCGGAACTATTGCGCCTACTCGAATATCGTCTCCGACCCGCTGCTGGCCAAGCTGCGCGCCGATCCTGCCATTAACAAGGTGTTGACGACGGCCAGCCAATGTCAGGCCGGGGTCCGTTCATCGGGCCGATGACCGGCGGGTAGCGCAAAAAAAGGGAGCAATCGCTTGCTCCCTTCCGAGAATACGCACTGGTTTTGTTATTCGCCGCCGCTTGCCGTTGTTGAGCCGAAGACGACACCCGTAGTGGTGCCAGTCAGGTCGAGTTCCTGAATAGAGGTCACGCCACCTTCATTATTCAGCAAGAGCCGCGCCGTGGGCAGTTTCTGGCCGAGCTCTATGGTATGCCCGGTGGCGCTGGCCACTTCTTTCTTGCCCTTCATGAACTTGACCTGGGCGGTTGTCCCGTTGGTCTCACACGTGACCTTGTATTCGCCGGCAGGAATGGTTGTGCCGTTCAGTTGCACGTCGTGATTAATTTGAACGGTGTCTTTCTTGACCGTTCCCGCAAAAGCGCTGAGGGACATTGTTATGGCGAGGAACAACACCGAGAGGGGAGTCAGAATACGAGTCATTTGCAAATCTCCTTTGACAATTCGTTCTGGCGGCCCTCGCCGGCAGGAAATACTTGCGTTTCCCGCCACGCGGCATAGAATGTGACACCGGGGTTAAACAGCAACAGGGACTGCATCCAAGCCTCCCTCAACATGATCTCGCCTGGGCCGCCAAACCGCGGGCGAAACATTCTGTTTGACCCCTAACTTTTTTTGCGCAGTGTGGAGCGCAGGTGCACTCCTTATTTGATGTTCTTCACGGGTATACGGTTCATGCTCGCGCAAAGTTCATAACTTTCTAAACTTTCCGCGACCACCATTGGACGCGGGTTTCCAAGCTAGGTGAGCGCAATCTGCATCAATTGCGGCGACTTGCATTCGACATAAGAAAACTGCGCATTCGTCCCCACGCGCTACACACTCATCCCATGAATGTTTTGCCAAATTAACAAACATGCCCGAATTGAATTGTGTACTTGGTGGGAATGTCTTACTTGAATTTCTTTCGCGCTATCCCACTGCCGCCCGCTGCTTCCAGTTCATACGTTCGCGCAGAGCGGTAATGTGGGTCAGATGATGTGCCGAGTGCCATGCGTACATAGCCAGCATCTGGTCCAGCGAAACCACTCCGCGTTCCGGGTGGTTCAATGTGCGCCCAAAATCGGCGGGCTTCATCGCATTCAACAAATCGACCCACCGCGAGTGGAGTGCGGCCAGCATTTGCAGGGAAACTTCGACTGGGGTTATGTCGTTGTCGGGCAGCTCGGCCCACAATTTTTCGTTGTATGTCCTGATGGCGGGCTTGTCTTCGGTAAGCGCAAGCTTGAAGCGAATGTAGGCGTTCAGATGGCTATCGGGTACATGATGCACCAGCTGCCGCACACTCCAGCCTCTGGGGCCGATAGGGCCTATCGAGTTGTTCGGGACTTAAGTCGCGCACGGTGGCGCGCATCTGCGCCGGCAGCTTGGAAAGAACCTCGATGTAATGGGCACGCCGCTTGGCCATCCCGGCCTCGTCGTCAGGCGCAATCCATTGGAACTTGCCAATGGGGTATCGCAGGTCGTCCATGGGGCCCTCCCGATCCAACGCAACATTTTATCGCGAAACATAGAGTTCGTGAGTTGTCCAGCGCCACTGGGTGGAGCATCGCCTCGGCAGTGCATTCAAGATTGGGGGTAGGAGCGACTTCACAGCTGCTGAAAGACTTGTCGCGATGAAAGAAACCGCAGATTCCTCGGGGCTGAACCTTACCCCAACAAGCGCAAAAGCGGCGCTTGTCGGGGACCCCTGTTCGCCCCTCGGAATGACAAAAATAAAAGGTTTACAATGGCGCACCTAAAGGTGCGCCCCTTCAAAAGCATAAACGCTCGAGTTTTTCAGCAGCCTATTTAGCCGCTGTGGCGAACCTGCTCTAGTCCAACGCACGCACCGATTCGGCAGGAAGCAATTGGATGCTGCAGGGCCCCGCTACTTCCGGGCTTGCGGCGGCGGCTTTCGCTTTGTCGGACATCACCGGCGGCCGAGTCACTTGCCACCTTCCCGCAAGTCACCACTGCGCGCCTCACGATGCGTACCTCCGCGCCTGCCGGAAATTTGGTCCCCAAATCTGTTTTCTCTATGACATCAGACAAGCTCTTCAACCCCTCGTTCCCTTTGATGAACTTCACTTGTTCGACCTTCGCTGGTGAAATCAGCAGGAAAAAGTCAGCCGTGCCCTTCCCCGATGCCTTCAGCGGAGTGGTGTGTTGCCGTTGCAGTTCGCGGCGGGCTTCTTCCACCTGTTGGTCTATTCCTTTGCCCGCCGTCCCCAGCGCCTCCAGTTGAGAGCGCGCGTTGTCACTGGGCGGATCGGCGGCCAGCGACAACAGATAGGTGCGAATCGCCAGCTCGCGCTTTCCCTGCTTTTCGTAGATTTCGCCCAAGTGTTCGCCGATATTGCCGCTCCCGCTGGCCTGCCACGAAGCGTTGATGTACTGCTCCGCCAAATCCAGATTGCCGCGCTTGAACTCAATCCAGCCCTTGGTGTCCCAAATGTTGTACAGGAACTGCGCCGCTGCCAGATCCTGGAAGCGAAGGCCGTCTAGTCTCACGTCGCGCAGTTGCGTCTGCAGTGAATTGATCGCCGCATCCGCATACTTGTTGGCTCGGTCCAGTTGTACGTTTTGCTCGGCCAGGGAATACGCAATATTGTTCCAGGTTAGCGGGCTGGGCGACACACTGATGGCCTTCTCAAATTGCTCCATGCCCTTGTCGGTCTGGTTGGTCGCAATGTAAGACTGCCCCAGCGAGATCAACAGCACCGGATTGTTGGGCTGGAGGGTTACAGCTTTTTCCAGTTCCGGCACCGCGTCGGCGAATTTCTTCTGTACAACGTACACCTCTCCCAAACTGGCGTGGGCCATGGGATCGAGCGGGTTAATCTCGATTTGTTTTTTAAATTGCTGAATGGCCAAGTCGTACTTCAATTCCCGTTGATAGGCGATGCCCAGATCGTTGTAGGCGTATTCGTGGTAGGCGTCGACCTCGATCTGTTTCTTGAATGCGTCGATGGCCTGGTCGTACTGGTTGAGCGCTAAATATGCACGTCCCAGCTCGTCCCAGGCAATCTTGTGCTTCGGTTCCAACTTCACCACCCGCTGAAAAAGGCTTACCGCCAGCCCGAAGTTGTTGTTCTTGAGCGCCTGTTCCGCAGATTCCTGCAAATCGTCAGCCGATTCGTTGGCGCCCACTCCAGCCATTCCCGGAGACTTGTTGTCCAGTGAAATCTGTTGCGCCTCGTCGGCGGCCACGGCCCGCCGGAAGGCGGAGTAATCTTCGCGGCGCGCTACCGGCAGCTCCGGGCTCAGCAGTTTCAGCGTGCGCAGGGCGGTCACCTGCCCAGCTTCAAACTTATACGTGGAACCATACTGTGCGTAGTCGCGCTTGACCTCGACTCCGATGGGCAGGTGGACGGTGTATTTGGGGGGAATCGCAACCCGGTACTCGATGGTTGACTGTCCGGGTGCGCCCAGCTTGATGGGCTTGAGATGCGCCGGGTTATCGTCGTCGGCGTCCCCTTCCGGAGAAAGACTGATCGACATGAACGACAAGCTCATCTTCGATTCCCGCGCCGACCAGTCGAAATAGTTGTTCACGGTAGCGTCCAGATCAATCTGCAGCGGATTGTCAGGGTCGCTGGGATCGCTGACTTTCAGGTTGTCGATCTCGGCCCCCTGCATCCCCGTGCGTTGCAGCACCAGGGTGAAGAAGTCCTTCCAGCGATTTGGGGGCATCTGGCGCAGGGTAAAACGCAGGAACAGCTCCTGGTCGCCGCGCAGGCGAACGCCGAAATGCATCTTCAGCGTGCCGGTTTCGTTGATCGAGCCCACGATCTGGGTGTGATCAAAAGCTTCGAACGGCAGATCGGCAGGGGTCCACACCAGGCCGGCCTTGCCGTCAGGAGGAATCGCCAGGGCTTCCTTCTTGCGCAAGGACGCCGACAACATGCGGAAGGGTGCGACCCCGTTGGTGCTGTCGAGCCAGATATCTTTCCCATTGACTGGAACGCGGGTTATCACATGGTCGAACTGCGACGGAGAAGGAATTTCGGGATCGAGTTCGTGTTGCGACCCGATGAGAACCGAGGTCGACTGAAATCCCTCAGCCGCCAGCAATGCAGACAGCAGCGTGTTCTTGTCCTTGCAATCGCCGTAGCTATTGCTAAGCACCTCGCCGGCCGCGTGCGGCTGATAGCGACCCAGCCCAAACGACAAACTGACGTAGCGAACATTGCGCGAGACATATTCGTACAGCGCCTTCACCTTCGCCATGTCGTCGGTCTTGCCGCGCACCAGTTCCTCGGCCTTCGCTTTTATGGCATCGTTCGGCTGGCGCCGGTCGCGCTCCAGCGATGCATACCAGGCCCCCAGTTCTTCCCAGCTTTGAAAGGTGGTCAGCTGAACGGTGGGAATGTCGTCGTCTGACTTGTGGGGGCTCTTCTTCTTTTTCTTGGCGCTCTGGCTGTTGTCCTCGTCCTTCAGGTGAACGTAGGTCCAGCGATAGACGCGCCGGTCGCCCTCATCGGTAATCTTCGGCTCAAAACCCGGCTTGCTCTCCAGTTTGATTTGTCGTGTCTTGGGAACGTTGATCTCTAATTGCTGATCAAGAATGATGCCCCGGTCGGCAAAGTTGACACTGGTCCAGAACTGCCCGGGGGTCAGGGGCGTGGCTATGGTGCGGACGAACTCGTACTCCAACACGTCTCCCGGACGCAATGCCGGAACGCTGATGTGTTTCTCGTGATAGTCGGTGTACACGGGAGCGTCGGGCAGGGTGAGGTCCTGGATCGCGGACTCCTGCGCAGTAATTACCGTTCCGTCGGGCTTGCGTACTCGCACATAAGTAATTTCCAGCTTGTCGCTGAGCGCGCTATAGCCCACCTTGAGTTGGCCCAGTCCCTGCACGCCGCTCTCGCTGACCACCCTGATTTGCGCGTCCAGTTGGTCCCGCCCGGTGCCGTCATTTTCAAAACGCATGACCTGGTGATAGTGCTCGATGACGACAGCTTCCTGCGAATAGTCGGGAAGCGGAGACTGCACCGCTCCGGTTTGCTGCGGAGTCACTGCCGAGGGCTGTGACGGCGGCGGCGATTGCCCAGGTGCGGGCATGGGGATTACCGGCGGCGCCTGCCCAGGCGGTGAGGGCATTGGAATCACCGGTGTTTGTGGCGCAGGTGCGGATTGGGTTGGACTACCGGCCGGCGCCTGCTGCGCCGCGGCGAAGACTGTCGTGAGTGAAAAGAGAAAAAGAAGGCCCGCGAAAACTGGTTTCATAGGTTTACGGCTGGGGTGAATATCCATCGTACGCGAGCTGGAAGTAGAAGCCAAACCGCCCGGGGCCTAAAGGCGATTTCCCATCAGCGCGTTTGACGCGGCGCGGAAGAGGCTGTTACGAAACTCTGTCGTCCCTACGGGACTCCGATGATTATTTCCACCCTACCCAGCACTCCGCCTACGGCTCCGTGCTGGGCTAAGCTCTTCCGTGCCTTCGGCACTCGATTTTCGTGTGATTTGTCCCACCGATTCCTTGGGCAACCTAGTTTCGTGAGGCCCTCTGAAGCAGCGCATCCTTCGGCTTTCGCTCCGGGCAGGCTCTTAAGGTGCGCCCCTCCAGAGCACCCGTCACACCATCTTCTTTTCGTGCTTGTACTCGTCGAACGCATCAAGGAAGCGCTCGATGTCTTTCTTCTGCAAATAATACGGGGTAGAAAGCCGCAACTTCGACGGCTCGCCGCCGCGGATGCGAATCTTTTTGGTCGTCCATAGCCAGTTCTCCAGGTCCATGCGCTGGATCGGCGGAACGTTCACTGTGACGATGGCGCAACGCAGCGCCGGGTCGGCCGACGTCCACGATTCCGCGCCGCGCATTTGCATCCGCGTCAACGTGTAGTCTGCAAGCTGGCGATGCCGCCGCTCGATACGCTCCATTCCAATGTCGTTCGCCAGCTTGATGGACGCACGTAGCCCATAAAGCGCCGGAATGTTCGACGATCCGATCCGCTGGAAGCGCTCGGCGCGCAACTTGGTATCGTCCCAGCCTTCGGTGACGATGGTGTTCCACACCCGATCGATGACTTCGTCGCGCACATAGAGATAGCCGGAGCCCTTGGGCGCTTGCAGCCACTTGTGCGGGCTCGAGGTGTACATGTCGCAACCGACCTGGTGAATGTTCAGAGCCATCATGCCGGTCACGTGCGCGCCGTCAACTGCGGAGAGAATGCCTTTGGACCGCGCCAGGGCGCACAACTCTTTCGCCGGTAACACCACTCCGGTCACCGTCGTGATGTGGCTGAAGAAGATTACGCGGGTGCGTGGCGTGATTGCGTCGTTGAACAAGTTGAGGACCTGCGGGGCGTCCTTAACCGGCTTAGGCAGCGTGACTTTCTTCACCACCACGCCGTAGCGCTTGGCCTTCAAGTCCCACGGATGCTGGCCGCCCGGGTGTTCCTGGTCGGTCATCAACACTTCATCCCCGGGTTTCATGTCAATGCCGTTGGCGATGTAACTGTTGGCCTCGGTGGCATTGCGCAGCAGCGCGATTTCGTCGCGGGTGCAGCCCACGAACGACGCCAGGGGATCGCGAAACTCATTAAATGGCCCGTATCCCCAGATGGGATAGTCTTCCGGATCTTGCTGGTCCATCTTTTCTGTGGTGGTGTAACCATCAAACACCGCCCGCAAAACCGGCGCTGGGCTGGAGCCTACGGTCCCGTTGTTGAGGTAAATCTCGTCCTGGGGAATCAGGAACTGCTTGCGTAGTTCAGCCCAATATTCCTCCTCATCGCGGCTAAATGCCTTCGGGTCCGGCAACGACGACGGAACATTCTGCAGTTGCGCGTACAGATCATTGCGAAAGGCAAGAGTGGCAGCCAGTCCAGCACTGGTGGCAAGAAAGCGGCGACGGTCGAGCAAGGAGCACCTCCGGGAAACGCATCATGTTACACCGGAGAACACCCACGCGCGAAAAGTTATCCCATCCTAAAGTTGTCATCCCGCGTCTGAGTGCCATCCCGCCGACTTGACAGGCTGCTGAAAAAGTCGGGTTCGGTGGATGCTTTGAAGGGGCGCACCTTTAGGTGCGCCGTTAGCTCTTTACTTTTGTCATCACGAGCGGGCTTTAGCCCGCGAGGGACCTGCTTTTTATTTGGGCTGCGAGAAGAACTTGTGGAATTCCTGAACCACTTTCTGCGGCAATTCGTCGCGGTTGGACTTCTGCAACAGACCGTGTCCAGCACCTTCGATTGGAAGCAGTTTCGTGGGGGCAGGAACCAACTTGATCGCGTTCTCCAGTTCAAGGGTCGAACCGAAAGCATCGCTCGTGCCGCTGATGAACAAAACTGCGACTCGCAAGCTGGGGAAATGCGCGGTCCGCAACTGTGCCGGCCGTCCCGGAGGGTGCAACGGGTACGACAGGAGCAGGAGCCCATCAACCAGCGTCGGCTCCGTTGCAACCAACATGCTCGCCTGGCGTCCGCCATAGGAGACCCCGCCGAGAAAAGCTCGACCCGCAAATTGCTTCTTCATCAGCTCGACCGCTCGCCGCAGCCCGGCTTGATCATGCTTTGCATCGGAGGGAGAAGGCGGTCCCTTAGGACGGCGCTGGCGAAACGGCAGGTCGCAGCGCAGCGTGCTGGTCCCCGAGGCCGCAAATTTGTCCGCCAGTGCGACTAGCAGGGGCGCATTGCAATTGCCGCCGGCGCCATGAGTGAGCACCAGAAAGCCGGCGCTTGAGCTTTCAGCGCGGTGAAGAAATCCGCGGACGGGAGCTTCGCCGGGTGTATCGTCGAGAAACTGCGGTGCTTCAGTGATCATTTGCTTGGAGCGAGGCAGAACCGGCTTGGCTCTCGCCCAGAAAGCCGGTCCGATTGATGTCCGGTTCGCTGTTCAGGTTCACGCCCGCTATCGTCCCAGCTTCCTTGCCTCGCAGGCCTGCACGACTTTAGACGGGTCGATGGCCTCTGAGTCCAGTTGCATCTCGATCACCTTGCCGTCTTTGTCGATCAGGTAATTCACCCGCCGCGCGGCCTTGTATTTCGGATTGTAGAGGCCGTACTCCTTGGTGGTGTCGCCGCCCCAGTCGCTGAGCAACGGGAAGGTAACGCCAATCTTTTCCGCCCACGCTTTGTTTGAGAAGGAAGAATCCATGCTTATACCCAGAACCTGGGTATCGGCAGCTTCCAGCTTGGCTAGGTCCTGCTGGAAAGCTTGCATTTGCTTGGTTCAACCACCGGTGAAGGCGAAGATGTAGAACGCCAGCGCGACGTTTTTCTTGCCCTTAAAGTCGTGCAGCGAAACCTTGTTTCCGTTCTGGTCTTGCAGGGTGAAATCGGGCGCCATGTCGCCCACCTTGATCTTAGGCGGCGGCGAGTCGCTTTTGTCGGCGGCGCGGCTCGCGGGCAGCAATGACGCGGCGACCAACAGTGCCAGCAGCAATTTGTTCATGAAGATTCTCCTCTACAAACGGCGCCAATTCCCCACAGAACTGGCCGTTGAGCATTGTGACACCAAATAGCCGATGGTGCCACCGCTGCGGTCGATCGAACCATTCGCAGAATCGTGCTTTCGATTGCACAAATCCAGCGACAGCTATAAATTTACAACTGAATGAGCATTCATTCGCTGCGGGATTCATGGACCAAGCGCTCCCGCTTCTATTTCCGGGCCCTTCATGAAGCAGGAACCTCAACCTCTGTCACCGGGTACAGGCAACGCCAGCGGCGGCGCCAACCGCAACTCTGAGAAATATCAGCGCATTCTTGATGCTGCGGTCGCCGTATTTGCCGACAAGGGTTTTTTTAACTCGCGAATCTCCGACATTGCCGATCGTGCCGGCGTGGCTGATGGCACCGTGTATCTCTATTTCAAGAACAAAGAAGAGATCCTGATGACAGCCATCAATACGGCCTTCGATGCGTTCATGATCCACGCCCGCACGGAGGTCGAAAAGCTTCCCAGCCCCGCCCAGCGTTTGCGGCGGCTGGCGTTTCTGCATCTGGACGCGCTGGGATCGAACCGCAATCTCGCGGTGGTTTTCCAGATGGAACTGCGGCAGAGCACGCGCTTCCTGTCCGAGTTCTCACACCATCACATGGTCGAATACCTCAGGCTGGTGCGCGCCGCCATCAACGAAGGCCAGGCGACCGGGATCTTTCGCAGCGACCTGTCTGAGAAAATCGCGGCCAATTGCTTCTTCGGAGCACTCGACGAAATGGTGACCTCCTGGGTGCTGAGTACGCACGAGTACCGGCTGTCCAACGTCGCGGATTCAGTGGTAGATATTTTTATTAACGGGATGCAAAGCGGCGGTAACCAGGAGGCGGATGCTACCGGAATTCCATAGCCCGGAGGCAAGGCCCCTTATGGTGTAAACACAGCCATGGATGTCACAGGTCACATCCTCGTGGGCTGGTGAAAAGCTAACATTTTGCTTCAGGGAGCCTGCCGTCTCAAGAGATGGCCGCTCGCATTGGACTCGCAAGCCATGAATATTCGGACCGTCAACGAAATCTTCTTCACGGTTGTGGACCGCAACACTGACCGCGTGATGCTGACCCGCGAGTCGGGCGCGTGGAAACCAATTTCCTCCGCGCAATTGCAGGCCCAGGTATTTGCCACCGCCCGCCAATTGCAGGCCTGGGGAATCGGCAAAGGCGACCGCATCGCCATCCTGAGCGAGAACCGTCCGGAGTGGGCCATCGCCGACTTCGCCGCATTGCTGCTGGGCGCAGTTGATGTCCCCATCTACGCGACGCAGATCGCCGAACAGTGCGCCTATCTGCTGCAACATTCCGAGGCCAGCATCGTCTTCGTCTCCACTGCCAAGCAATACGAGAAGATCGCCTCCATCCGGCATCAGACCAAGGTGGAACGCATCGTCATCATGGACCACGCTCCCGATCTCATCGACGCCGTGCCAATGCAGAGCTTTCTAAGCAACGCTGTCCCTGGATCGGATCCGGAACTCGAAGAATTGGGGCGAGCGGTTGAGCCTGACGACCTGGCAACCATCATTTACACATCCGGAACGACCGGCACGCCTAAGGGCGTGATGCTGACGCACGGCAATCTCGCCGCAAACCTGAGCGTCTCGCTCGATATGTTTGACGTGGGCAAAGATGATCTCTGCATCTCATTTCTGCCGCTGTCGCACGTGACGGCGCGGCATCTGGATTACGCCATGATGGCCCGGGGCGTTCCCCTCGCCTACTGTCCGAATCTCGATGACCTTCCACGCACCATGGCCGAGGTGCACCCCACGATTATCGTGGCCGTGCCCCGAGTGTATGAAAAGGTCTACAACGCGGTTCAGCACAAGACGCAGGGAGTAAAGCGCAAGCTTCTCAACTGGGCCCAGTCGGTGGGACGCGCCAACCGCGAAGCCATCCTGCGCGGCGGAACTCCGGCTTCCTTCTCCTGGAAGCTGGCGAATAAGCTGGTGTTTTCAAAGGTGCGCCACGGAATGGGTGGCCGCCCGCGTATCTTTGTATCCGGCGGCGCCCCGCTCGGGAAGGAAATCGCCACACTGGTTCGCCGACATCGGAATTCGTATTCATGAAGGCTATGGCCTGACGGAAACCTCACCCGTCATTGCGCTGAACAATCCGATTAATCATCGGATAGGCACCGTGGGCAAGCCTTTGCCGAACGTGGAAGTGAAGATCGCAGCCGATGGCGAACTGTTGACGCGAGGGCCGGCAGTATTCAAGGGTTACTGGAAGATGCCTGAGGAAACTGCTGCAGCATTTGAGGATGGATGGTTCAAGACTGGTGACGTTGCGGTCCTCGACGACGACGGATTCCTTTCCATTACCGACCGCAAGAAAGACTTGATCAAGACCTCGGGGGGGAAATTTATTGCTCCTCAACCGATCGAGAACTCTCTCAAGGCGAACCTGTTTGTGGGCGAGGCAGCCTTGCTCGGCGACAAGCGGCGCTTCCCTGCCGTGCTGATTGTCCCCAACTTCCCCGTCCTGGAAGAGTGGGCGCAAAGCCATGGCGTGAAGTTCTCCACTCACCGGCAACTGGTGAAATCGTTGCAGGTCCAGTCGCTGTATGAAGAAATCGTCGAAGAACTGAATCAAAACCTCGCCCAGTTCGAAAAGCTGAAGCGGGTGCTGGTGATTCCCGCCGAACTCAGCATTGAAGACGGCACGCTCACTCCGAGCATGAAACTGCGGCGCCGCCATCTGGAGAAGCTCTACCAGAAAGAAATTGACGCGCTCTACGCGGATGAGCATTCGCATGTGAAGGCCTCGGCTCAAGCGAAGCGGTGAGTGAGGTCAGCTTTTCAGACGGCAAGCGACTCGGGGCGCAGTCGCGTGGGGGAGTGCCGACTGGCAAGTGCGTGGGTCTCGCAGGCACAAAGCTGGTTGTCATCGCCAACTATGTACGGCAGCGAACGAGGGAGAGTATCGAGATCGCACTGGCTGCGACGGAAATAAGTGACCATCCGTAACTGTTGAAATATCGCCATTTCGTAAGTAATCCCGGGAACGGGCAGCGGGAATAGGGTACGAAGGAAAACGCCAAGCCAAATCGAAAGTCGTGGCGTCGATTGATGGTCGGTGCTCCGTTGACCTTCCTACTGTCCTTCACGATAACTTTGGTTCTCGGGTGGGACAGCAGAGCCATTGGGCCAAACATCGCCATTTCGATGCTGGAGGGGGTAGTTTGGACACTCGGCTTCGCGCTGATTGACAGGCTGCTCCGTTTTCCCTGATTACTTCCGATAAATCCCCGGTACACTCATCGACAGGTCAATGAGCGCTATCGCCTGTTCACGCCAGTAAAAGCATAGGAGCTACAATAGCCTGCTAATGCTCCGTCGGTACTGGTTCTCGTCTGCGATGTTTGCTTTGCTCGCCTTGGGCGCTCACGGTGAGACGTGCAACGCTGCGAAGATGGCGATTTATACCTCGCCTGACAGTTCGCTTGCCGCAGTTGTTCAGCCCTCGCGAAAACCTCAAGTGTGCGAAAGCACGGTGGAATTAAGAACCGCTGCAGGCAAGGTCATTGCGCGTCGAAGCTACCAGTCCGCTGACGGTGAGCACGGATACGGCGTGGAAAAAGCCCAGTGGACCCCCGATTCAAAGTACTTTGTATTTAGCCTTGGAAGTTCCGGTGGTCATCAGCCGTGGCACTCACCTGTGGAGTACTTTAATCGCCAACGTCGCCGCTTTCTCAGCCTCGATGATGCGCTGAATAATGCAATCATGAATCCGGAGTTCACAGTTACTGCCCCTGACCAGGTCACAGTTGACTTATATTTTGGCAATAAGACGCTGACCGTGCAGTTGTCCTCGTTGCACCCCACAAAGTCGTCTCAGACCAATTAGCTGTCGCGAAATCGCCATTACACTCATTGACCGGGAGCGGCCATTCTCAATGAGTGTAAAATGGCCTGATTTCGCCAAGTGACGAGGCTTACTACATCCAGAACAGGGTAAATTCTTCGATATGAAAGAGTTTGAGACCGATTATCGCCACCTCAACAACGATGACCTATTGCAGCTATGGGTGGAACGGTCTCAACTCGTGGGCGAGGCAAAGGAAGCCTTACGCGAAGAGATTCGCAGACGCGGCATTGGGAGAGAAGCTGAACTTGCTGTCGATAGACGCGCCGAGCCATTCTGCCGTACTGGCCTGCCTCTTCGTCGGTGGATTTATGCCATTGCTGACTCAATGCAGGCTAAACGTCCATTGGTCGTGGCTGTAGCGGCGACGGCACAATCGGTCATCGCTATCGCGGTGTTGTTTGCGTGGCTTGCGTTTGCATTTTGGGGCGCTGGTTTAGGATCCATTTTGGTTGCCACCGTCTTCTTAGGCGCGCCTCTTTTTTTCTCGATTCGCGCTGCGAAGGGACTGTGGCGCGGTACTACGGCAGGATGGTGGACGGCAATGGTTTTTGATCTCACGGTTGGAGTGGGAGTGGTGGCGTGGAGTTGGCGCAACAACAACATGGACTTTCAAAACATCGTGGAGAGTGTCCTGTTTCTTTTTCCATGCGTCCTGCTACTGTTGCCGACCGTGAGGCGATTTTATGACATCCCGCACAAGCCCACTACGTTACCCTCAGGCCCACTTGAGTGATAGCTGGCGTAATACCCTATTACACTCATTGACCGGGAGCAGCCATTCGTAATGAGTGTAATCGCGCCTGATTACAACAACTAGCGTTGATTGTGGCTCTGCTGCATTTCGCACGGGGTGGTTATGTCGATAGCAGTAACACACAGGGTTCTTATGCGCTTGAGAATCTCATCATGTGTTAAGCGCAGATATTCAGGTGAGTGTTCTGCTTGCATGAACTGAACCAACGAGCGTTGCAATGCTTCTCTCTGGGCTAACCCTTCGTCTCCGCCCCAAAAGCTCGCGTTCGGCAGTTCCCCCAACCAACTCGCCAACACCTCAGGGCGCTGGTCTAGCACGTAATCAAAGTCTTCGGGACAGGACATCAGCATGAAGAGCATGGAGTCCGAGTAGTCGAACCAGAGCGCACCACTTCTCGCCATCCAATCATCCGCAAGTCCAATCAACATATGCCGAAACATTGGCCCGCAGCCAGACTCTTTCGGCAAAGGAGTTGTCTTGGCCAACCCGCGCAGCATTCCAGCAACAGCTTGCCCTTGCGGCCTTTTACCAAGTGACGCCACTCTTGCGCTAGATAAGAGGGCGTATCTCTCTTGGGGCTGGAGAGTTGGATTGTCCTCAAGCTCTCTTTGCCAGCGACCAAGCCAATCGTCCAATCTGGCCCTCTGGACGGCGGCGGCGAAGAACTGATCTGGACATTTTCCAAGGATATAAAGTAGCCTCTCGGCGGCTCGCCCTGTGTGTAGCTGATTGTCGCGGTGACTTGCGTCGTGTTCGTCGGCCAAATCGATGATGGTCAGTTGCGCGGCCGCAGCCCGTGATCCTAGGAGTTGGCAGACACCATCGCTAGCAAAGCACGTAGCGGCTGTTGCAAGCACGAAGAGAATGCAAGCTATCTGCCGCTTGTGATTCATCGTCACTAAGCATACATGCTGCCGAAAGACCCCTGCTGGATAACTGGCGTAATATCGCCATTACACTCACAATCCTAAACCAGGTCCGCTTGCCTGTGTTGTGCTCTGGCCTCTTGCTGGCTCAAAATTCTCTGCCCTCTGGCGTGGCCTCCAGTTAGAATCATTCGGCAAGAACTGCCACAATCCAGGAAAACGAAACTGGCGATCGCCGGGCCGCGGCGCCGGCCGGTTCCAACGAGGGGACGCAAGGAATGAGTTTCCACGCCCACGGTTCACTCTATCTAAAACGCGCGCTCGCATTGGCGCTGGCTATTCAGCTGGTTGGATGCGGCGGCAGTTCCACGCCCGTCGTGACGCCTCCACCCGGCGGGGGCGTGAAGACCTCGACTCCCATCCAGCACGTGATCATCGTCATCGGCGAAAACCGCAGCTTCGATAACCTGTTCGCGACCTATCAGCCGCCCGATCCCTCGCAACAGGTTTGGAATTTATTGTCGAAGCAAATCGTCACCGCCAGTGGAGCGCCCGGCCCGAACTTTGCCGCCGCAGCCCAGCAGCAAGCCAGCGACACCGACGTCTATCGGATAAGTCCGCCACACACGGGCGTCTTCGCCACTCTTCCCCAGCCCAACACCACGTTGAGCCCGATTCTGTTTCCCCCGGCGATTGATTTTGGCATCACATCCGATCCCGGGCTCGCTGCCGCCGACCAGGGCTTGCTTTACGACGGCGGGATGCTCTATCAAACGCCCCATCAAGTGCCATTAGTTCCCGACGTGCGCTTTCCCAACAATTTGCCAAACGGCCCCTTTCCGATCACGCAGTATGGGATGTACGCGGATACCTTCGGCGATCCCGTCCATCGCTTCTACCAGATGTGGCAACAGATTGACTGCAGCTCCGCCAACATCAGCGCCGCCAATCCGAGCGGTTGCGCCGCCGATCTGTTTCCCTGGGTGGCAGTTTCGGTTGGCTGGGACTTTGGCGCAGAGAATGGGCCTCCACCTCCGCTGTTCACCGACCAGTCCACCTATCAGGGTGCGATCTCGATGGGCTTCTACAACATGGCGGCCGGAGATGTGCCCTACTTCGCGTCGCTCGCCAACCAATACGCCATCAGCGACAACTATCACCAGTTCATGCTGGGAGGCACCGGACCGAACTCGATTTCCATTGGCACCGGCACGCCGCTCATCTATAGCGACGCCAACGGCAATCCAGCCACGCCACCGGCGCTGCAAATCCAAAATCCTGATCCCTATCCGGGAAGCAACAACTGGTACCTGCAAGACGGCTTCTACCTTCCCGATTCCGGCAACGAGAGCAATGCCTCCTACACCAACTGCTCCGATCCTACCCAGCCGGGCGTGCCGGCCATCATGAACTACCTGGCCGCGCTGCCTTACAAGCCATTCAACTCCGGCAACTGCGCTCCCGGAGCTTATTACCTGGTGAACAATCAGGACCCTTCCTACAACCGCGACGGCACCCTGCGTGCCGAGCAGGAACATACCGTGGGACCCTCGTCGGTTCCCACCATCGGCGACGCGCTCTCTGCTGCCGGCATTACGTGGAAATACTATGGCGAAGGCTACAGCTCCAATGGCCTGGGCGGGGTGTATGCGCACTACTGTGAGATATGTAATCCCTTTCAGTACGCGCATTCCATCATGACCACCAGCCTCATCAACAATCTTCAAGACATTCAACAGTTCTATCAGGACGTGCAGAACGGCACCTTGCCGGCGGTCTCGTTTGTGAAACCGGATGACATTGTGGATGGCCATCCTGGTACTTCGTTGCCGCTGTTGTTCGAAGCCTTTTCCCGCAACCTGGTTGAGACCGTCAAGGCGAGCTCTTCGTGGCCCACCACAGCCATCTTTATTACGGAGGACGAATCGGGAGGCAATTACGACTCGGGCTACATTCAGCCCATCGATTTCTTCGGTGATGGCCCGCGTATTCCGCTCATTGTGGTTTCGCCGTTCGCCCGGCCCGGGTACGTTGACCACAGCTATGGCGACCACGCCTCACTGCTGAAATTCATTGAGAAAAACTGGGGACTGAGTCCGTTGTCGTCGCGAAGCCGCGACAACCTACCCAATCCTGTCAGCGTACCCGGCGCTCCCTATTTCCCGACCAACAGTCCCGCCATCGGCGATCTGATGACGTTGTTTAAGTTTTAGAGCTGACGACTGATGTCATGCGCAGCAGAGATTCGGCGAAGGGCACTGGACTGTCACTCCAGGGCGCGCTCGCGTGCTTTCATGCTTGTATTCCTATCGCTGTTGCTGCTCTCCGGCGCAGGCGTCCAGGCGGCCCAGACCAACGTCGCCGGCAAGCTGCTCATAGCGTCTGACGTTCACTTCAATCCGATGGCCGACCCTTCGCTGGTGGCCGATCTCGCAGCCGCCGATCCTTCTCAATGGGAATCGATCCTGCAGCGATCGAAGGTCACGGCATTCAGTCCGTACGGCCAGGACACGAACTGGTGGCTGCTGCGGTCTGCGCTGGAGGCGATGGTGCGGGCCGAGCCCCACCCGGCGCTGGTGATGTTCACGGGCGATCTGCTGGCGCACGACTTCCCTCAGACTTTATCGCAACATCACCCATGACAGCGATCCCGAGCATTACCGCGCGTTTGTACTCAAGACGGTTGACTTCGTCGCGCTGGAATTCCGCAATCATTTCGTGACGGCGAAAATCCTGCTTACACCGGGCAACAATGACGACTACTGCAGCGATTACAGCATTGAGGCCAATGGAGCTTTCCTGCACGACACTGCGGGAAGGGCCAGCGCTCTTGCGATGGAAGGCGAGCGATTCAAAGCAACCTGGAAGTCGCTGGGAAGCTACAGCGTGGAGCATCCCACGCTGCAGGGTGTGCGCATCCTGTCGCTCAACACCATCTTCTGGTCCGACAAATATCGCGCCGCCAGCTTTGGCCACGGTTGTGCGACGCTCAACTCAACGGCCGCGCGCGATCTACTGACCTGGCTGGAATCGCAGTTGGCCGACGCGGAGCAGTCACACGAGAGAGTCTGGCTCATGTTTCACATTCCCCCAGGCATCGACGGCTGGGCGACAACCCATCCCTATGACGGGAGCTCCGCCGCGTCGTGCGCGAGTTCGGTGGTGCCCATGTGGGCCCCGGAGTGGAACGCGGCCTTCGACCGTGTGCTTGAGCGCTATCGCGGCACGGTGTTGGCGAGCTTCGCCGGGCACACCCATGTAGATGACTTCCGGGTGCTCGGAGCGGCCGGCGCAAACCAGCAGTTCGTGTTGATCGATCCAGCAATTTCTCCTATCTACAATCAGAATCCCGGCTTTCGAATTGTAGATTTCAAAAGCGATGGAACGCTGGCTGACCAGATCACTTACTTCCTGACGAATCTGATGCAGGCAGGCGGTAAGACTCGCGGACGCTGGAGGCGGGAGTACACGTTTTCGCAGCGCTGGAAAGCGCGGCAACTGGACGGCGCCAGCCTGGCCAGAATTTATGACGAGATCGCCAGCCGCAGCACGCCGCGGGAGCTATGGCTGAGGTATTACATGGTATCGAGTTCGGCTGCACCCATTCCGGCGCGCGATGTGAAAGGCCTGTACTGCGCGATCGAGGGGCTCACTCAGCAGGACTATGAATCTTGCTATTGCGCGCCGGCGGCGCCAGGCAAGCCATCTCCCTAGAAAACGCGTCGGCATGAAACAATCGGAAATCACCGGCCGGCAGCCGTCAGTGCAACTTGCAATCGGAGGATAGAGCAATGTCATTACCATCGTTCCGCTACCGTCTGGAGAAGCAGGCCCCGCGGGTGGGAAACGGGGGCATCACTCGTGGTGCATCCGTCCGTGAGTTCCCTATTTCGACGGGCATTGCCGGTGTCTCCATGAGGCTGGGACCGGGCACGATTCGCGAACTGCACTGGCATGCCAATGCGGCCGAGTGGGCCTACGTCGTCAGCGGCTCCTGCCGCACCACCATCCTCCATCCTGATGGATCAGCGTATATCGATACGTTTGACGCGGGCGATGTCTGGTACTTCCCGCGAGGCTATGGGCATTCGATCCAGGGAATCGGTCCCGGAGAATGCCACTTTATCCTGATTTTCGATAACGGCGACTTCTCAGAAGATCACACCTTCAGCATTACCGATTTTCTGGCGCAGATGCCGCGCGCGGTGGTGGCGCAAAACCTGGGTCTCTCCGTCAAAGAGCTGGCGCCGTTGCCAGATCACGAGGCCTACTTCGTTCGCGGCCCCGTGCCTGACGACAGTTCGCTCTCGGCGACACCGAGAAGGGTTGCGGAGCTGGCGACAATGCATCGCTACCCTCTGGACGCTCAGCAGCCCCGGCGCGTCCCGGGAGGTGGTACGCAACGCACCGTAACGGTGGACGAATTCCCTATTTCAACGACGATGGCCGGATCGGTAATCGAGCTGCAGCCCGGAGCACTGCGCGAGCTGCACTGGCATCCTAATGCTGATGAGTGGCAGTACTACATCAGCGGCAGCGCGGAGATGGGCGTGTTTCTTGCCCAGGGAAACGCAGTCATCGACCAGTTCGAAGCCGGCGACGTCGGCTACGCTCCCATGGGGGCTGGCCACTACATTAAGAACACTGGCAAACAAGTCTGCCGCATCCTGATCGGCTTCAACGACTCTCACTATCGGGCCATAGACCTCAGCGAGTGGCTCGCGGGCAATCCGGTTGACGTGCTGGCAACAAATCTTGGGCTCAGTCCCGGGGTCGCGGCCAAGCTTCCGCACAAGACTGTGTTCGTTGCGCCGCCGGTCAGAAAGAAATAGCCGCGGCGCATCGAAAAACATTCTGCGTTTTCACTCGATCGGCTCCAGCGCAATCACGGGTTCCCTGGAGATCCTTGCGCTCCGGCCTTTGCACCAGGATGGTTGCCGACAGCACCACCGCGATTCCAACCACCTGCATCGGTGACACCAACTCGCCGAGGATGAGCGCGGTCAGCAAGATCGCCCACACTGGTTCGAGACAGGCGGTCACGATGGCGCGCGTGGGATCGAGATGCTGCAACCCGGCGAAGTAAAGCGAGAACGGAACCAGCATGGACGTGACGGCGAAGATGCCCATGAACAGCCACTGCCCTCCGCTGTAATGCTGAGCGATGATTTTCCAGGGCGGATTGATCAGTTGCCAGAAGACAGCCGCACCCAGCAGTGAATACACCAGCACCGTCCAGCGCTGGTAAATCTGCAGCAAGTGCTGACCGAAGACGTTGTAGAAGGCGAATGACACTGCTGCCAGTTCCGCAGCCGCCACCCCCAGCGTATTGAAGCGGACTCCGGAGATGGTGAGCCAGGGGAATCCGCGCTGGGTCGCCAGTTCTCCCACCGCCAGGCCGCAGCCCACCACCGCCAGGACCACGCCGCTGATGCGGCGCAACGTCGGGCGCTGCAGCCGGCGCACCAGCATATACAGCAGCACCCAAACAGGGGCGACATATTGCAGAACAATCGCCGTCGCCACGCTCGTCTTCTGGATGGCGAAATAGTAGAAGAAGTTTGAGGCCGCAAGTCCGAATATCCCGAGCAGAAAAAACTGCAGCAGGTGGCTGCTATTGCGCACCCGCAGCGACGATCGGTTCTTCAGCAGCAGAATCGGCAGCAGGATCAGTAAGGCAATCGTGGTTCGGCTCTGGGCCAGGATGAGAGGGTCGATCGGACGCAAGGCCTGGCCGCCGATGGAGAGCCTGCCGGTAAACACGGCGCGACCGAGAGTGGCGGAAAATCCCCAGAAAAACGTGGCCGCGGCAATGAAGAGATAGCCGCGGACGGGGTGAGTTTTGCTTGCTGAGAAGCTGGCCAAGGTAGTCGTTAGTGATCAGGGGTTAGGGGCTAGGGCTTAGTGACGTAGGTTTTACTAGCCCCTAGTCACTAACCACTATTCACTGGTTCAGTCCGCCAGCGCCGATTGACTGTGGGGTGAGCGCAATACGCGGTCCACGGTGTACGGCGCGCGTTTGGTAGGCTCGTGGAAATGCCGCACTTGCAATTCGCCCAGCAGTCCTACGGCGACCAATTGCACACCGGCAACGATCAACACGGCGGCAAACACCAGCAGCGGGCCATGTTCATCCATCACGTTGATTCCGCGAACAAACTTCTCGATCAACATCCATACCGCGATCGCGAAGCCCGCTAGCGAACCCAGCGCCCCAACCGTGCCGAAAAAGTGCAGCGGCCGGGCCATGTACTTCAACAGAAAACGGATGGTGATGAGATCGAAGAACACCCTGAAGGTCCGTGAAATACCGTAATGCGACTCACCCCGTTCGCGGTTGACATTGCGGATGGGGATCTCGCAAATGGTCGCCCCATACGCCGACGCCAGTGCCGGAATGAAGCGATGCAGCTCTCCGTACAGGGGAATTTCCTGCACTACTCCGCGACGATACGCCTTGAAGGTGGTCCCGAAATCGTGCAACTCGACCCCGCTCAACTTGGCCATCAGCCAGTTGGCGATCTTGGAGGGGACGCGCCGCATCACGAAGTTGTCAATGCGCTGCTTGCGCCATCCGCTGACGATGTCGTAGCCCTCGCGAAGTTTTTGCAGGAACAGGGGAATGTCGTGCGGATCATGCTGTAGATCGCCGTCCATGGCAATCACGTACTCACCTTCGGAGTGATCGAAGCCGGCAGCGAGCGCCGAGGTTTGCCCGAAGTTGCGGCGCAGTTTCACCACCACCACGCGGCGGTCCACGGCGGCGATCTGCTGCAACATCCAGAAGGTATGATCGCGGCTGCCGTCGTCCACAAATACCAACTCGAACGGTTCACCGGTGGCTTCCATCACCACCTTCAGCCGATCGTAGAGCTCGGTTACGTTCTCTTCTTCGTTATGAAATGGGACGACAATCGAGTACTTGGTCACAGTCTTGTAATTATAAACGTCCGGTTCCCAAATTGGATTTATGTTTTACCAGAATCGTTCCCTACTGACTCTGACGGATAACAGTGCAAATCGTTGCACTACCCCGGCACTTTCTTGCCTCAGGCAGACCCTGACCCTTCCTGAGGCGGAGCGCTTGGCGAATGAAAGCCGGCGATAAACCTCAGCAAGCGCCTGATTCCTTCTGCAAACTCATCGCCGGGAGTGATGAGGCTGATCACCAGATAACCATCCGACGAGAAATCATAAAAATGGCCGGGCTGCACCAGTACCCCGGTCTCGCGCAGTAAGGTAATGGCAAGGTCCTCGTCCGAACCGGCCACCGGGACGCGCAACACGGCATACCATCCGCCTTCGACTTCCAGCCGGCGGCACAGTTGTTGCGAGGCCAGTTCGGCATCGAGCGCAGCCAGATTTTCAATCATTCTCTGCCGCAACTGGCGCTGTATGCCGTGCCGTTCCTCCAGCATGACGGGAACAGCCCACTGCCCCGGCGCATTCATTGACAGGTATGTATCAGCAATCACCTCGAGCCGCTCCATCGCATTCGACAGCAGTGCCTGCGGGCCGGTCGCCGCAATCCATGCGACTTTCATCTGCGGCAGAGCGGAAACTTTTGACAGCCCGCTGAGGGTGAACGTCAATACGCTGCTGTTGGACGAAAAGGTCAGCGGCGCCTGGTTGGCGAGCGGGTAATCGAGGAACACTTCATCGGCGACGATTGCCATGTCGTTGGCCGCACAAATTCGGTTCAATTCCTCAACCTCGCGCGGCTTCACAAACGAGCCAGTCGGATTGTTGGGGTGTACGGCCAGCACCGCCCGGCAACGCGAGGACGCGCCGCTGGCGCGTTTCATCGCATTCTGCACCGAGTGAAAATCGATTTGCCACCCGTGGTCATACACCAACTCATATGGTTCCAGCTTCACATCATGCAGGTCGGCGAGAAAATCGAAAAGCGGGTAGCTGGGCGAGGGAACCAGGACCGTGTCTCCCGGCTCGCACAACAGGCGGAACAGGAACGAATATGCCTCGCTGGTGCTGGTAGTCAGGATGAGGTTGCCGGCAGGCACATCGCTGCCGTGCCCGGCGTAATAGCTTGACACGGCTTCGCGGGCAACCAGCAGCCCCTTCGGTTCGGGACTGTAGGTCAGCGCCTCACGGTTGGCCAGCGCCTTCAGCAGCTCGTCTTCCCGATAACGGAGGCCAATATTGGTGGGATTCGACGCCGTCAGATCAAGTACTTCCCTGCCCGCCCGCCGATGCGCCGCCAGCGCCTCTGTGTAGCGGTTGGCAGTCAAGTCCCAAGACGTCCGCCGGGCGAAGAAGTTGCGCATGAGAGGACGGATTATACAGAAGCACGGGAGCGGCCCGGCGTAATAAAATTCTGCCGCTGGTTTTGGACTTCGCTATAATCTCAAACCGCAGACAAAAGCTAAGGAGGATACACGATGAAAAAGTTGGTTTTCGTGGGCCTGGCAGTCCTGGTGCTGATGCCGATAGCGGCCGCGGCGCAGAGCGCCTTTGATGGAACGTGGAAGATCGATATGAACAAAGTCGAGTTCCCAAAGAAGCCTGACGTTTACGTGCTGCAGGATGGCATGTATGAATGCAAAACCTGCGTGCCACCCTACAAAATTAAAGCCGACGGCACCGACCAGAAAGTTACCGGACATCCGTACTACGACACCGTCGCGATCAAGGTTGTGAACGATCACGAGATCGAAGAAACCGACAAGAAGAGCGGCAAGACGGTTACGACCTCAAAAATCACTGTGGCGCCCGACGGCAAGACACTGATGTTCGAGTTCAGCGATCGCAGCAACAGCAATGGCGACCCGGTCACCGGCAAGGGCGAGGCGACCCGCGTCGCCGCTGGTCCTGCCGGATCGCACGCGACATCGGGTTCATGGCGGACCACCAAGTTGGAGAACATGTCCGACAACGGAGTGGCATGGACTTACAAAGTCAGCGGTGACGAGGTGACCATGACCACGCCCACGGGTCAGTCGTACACTGCGAAAGTGAACGGCCCGCAGGCTCCTTTCAAAGGTGATCCGGGTACGACCAGTGTGTCGTTAAAGATGATCGGCAAGAGCACGCTGGAGGAGACTGACTATCGCAGCGGCAAAGCCATCAGCGTTACAAAATATGTGCTCGCTCCCGATGGCAAGACGATGAAGGCTATGTGGGATGACAAGCTGCATGGAACAACCGGCGAATTTACCGCGATGAAACAGTAACACCCTTCCCTTCGCACCCCACCCTCTGCCTATGTGGAGGGTGGGTGCGCCCGGACCTTCAGCATCTGCGGTGACGATCACTACTCCCCGAGCATCACTTCCAACACCATCCTCCGCCGTGCGCTTGCACGGAGGCTTCTTAATGTGAAGAATCTTTGCTGCATCTCTGCGAAGATGATTTGAGAATCGGAGGCCGTTCCGCCATGCCGGATGTCCCCAATACACAACCGTCGCCAGAGCTATTTTTCGCCAACGTCAATGCCTATCAGCGCACTGAAGCCTTAAAGACCGCAATCGAGCTGGAGCTATTCACGGCCATCGCGGAAGGCAATCACACCGCTGACGCAATTGCACGCCGCTGCCAAGCCTCCGAACGCGGCATCCGCCCGCTGTGCGACTTCCTGGTGGTCATGGGCTTCTTGACGAAAGAGTCGAACCGGTACAGTCTGACGCCGGATTCGGCCTCCTTTCTCGATCGCCGTTCCCCGGCTTACATGGGCGGAGCAATTGGATTTCTGCTCTCCCCCATGACCACCGAGCGCTGGAAGAATCTAGCCCAGGCGGTACGTCACGGCGGCACACCTGACGTTGCATCCAGCACGGTGGCTCCCGACCATCCGGTCTGGGTCGAGTTCGCCCGCGGTATGGCGCCCATGATGGCGATACCGGCCGAGCTCCTGGCCAAATATCTAAATACCAATGAAGTCGGTACGAAGAAAGTTCTTGACCTTGCTGCGGGGCACGGTCTCTATGGCATCGCGGTCGCCCGGCACAATCCCAACTGTGAGGTGTGGGCCGTTGACTGGCACAACGTCCTGCAGGTCGCCAAGGAAAATGCGGCAGCTGCCGGCATGAAAGACCGCTATCACACCCTCCCCGGCAGCGCGTTTGATGTTGAGTACGGCAGTGGCTACGATCTGGTGCTCATGCCTAATTTTCTAAGCCACTTCGATCCGCCGACCTGCGAGAAGCTGCTGCGCAAGGTGCATGCCGCGCTCAATCCGGGTGGCCGGGCGGTAATACTTGCCATGGTTCCCAACGAGGACCGGGTTTCTCCTTCGCGCCCGGCGACTTTTGCGTTGATGATGCTGTCGTCCACACCGGCGGGCGATGCGTACACCTATCCCGAATATCAACAGATGCTGCACAATGCCGGCTTCCGCTCCAGCGAGAAACATCCGTTGATGCCTGATTTTTTTACCTTGGCTGTAGGACACAAGTAGGCGGAGGAAGTCATCTGCAACAATTTCCCAGGCAACAAAGGCCCAGCCTGAGCCGGGCCTTCGCGGGGAAATGTCACATCACAAGCCAAACACTTGCTCTATTGCGTTATCGTCTTCACGGCGTCGCCCACCTTGAAGCCGGAACCAGAAACCGGTGTACCCACCGCGGAGATCTCATCCACATCGGTCAGGCGAATCACTCCCACGGGAGAAGTCATGCGGCGAATTACCGCGCCGGTGGAGGGGTCCTTGATCTCCTTGGTTACCCTCTGCACAGTGAGCTGATCGCCAACCTTCAACCCCGCCTTTGACCCGATATTAAGGACGACCTGGCCTCCGTCCACAGCTGCAACCACGCCCTCAACGGTAACCGTCCGGGCCTCCAACTTTGCGTTGTCCGCCACCAGTTCCGTGGCCATTTGGGTGACCGCGGCATTCACCGCTTCGCCAATGATTGTCTGCTGGAAGTCGCTGCTGCCAAAGTCCACGGCGCCGCCGCCCCAACCACTCCAACCGCCGCCGCCTCCCAGCAGCGAGGTGCTTTCGCGCGAGGACTCACCCTTGCCAGTGGCCACGCCCATGATTTCCGCCGTGTCGATGTTCACCAGACGCGCGTCAACCACGACGATGGCCTTGGTGCTCTTGTGCCCAACGCCACCGACACCAAATCTGTTCCAGCCGCCCCCACCTCCACCGATATTGGTATTCTTGGTGTCGTTTCCGAATTGGGTAATACTGCCGACTACGATGGCGTCCACGCCCAGGATCTTTCCGATCTTCGCAGCCGAGTTGGGATTGGCGCGATCGCTGTTGGAGAAATTCTGCTCGCCCAATATCTTGCTCATGGCCTGGCGCTCGATTACGGAATAGGTGCCGTCCTTAACCAGGTCCCTCACCAACAAATCCGAAATACCCCTGCCGACGTCCACATTGGTGCCGAAGACCGCCTGGGAAGCGGTCTGCACGGTGGCGTAGTCGAAATCAAATATGGCGATTCGCTTCTTGCGTGTGTGCAGCGCCTGGGGGGCACCGGCGGTTTGCGCGAAAGCTCCCGTCACAAGAAAAGTTGCAACAACCAGTATCACTAAGAAGGTTCGTTTCATTGACCAGTCTCCCTGCACTGAAGTGTCTCCCTCCGCGACACAGATTGTGTGCCCTGATCGAAGTGGCTGGGCGCAATTGTGAACGGCGCAATCAGCTGAACGTAGATTTTCTCCGGAGGCTCCGTGCGGCGAGATTTTACCACTAAAGCGGGCGTTTCCCACCTGAAATTAAGCCAGGGTTGGAGATAACTTTCCCAACTCCGGACGTTTAAGTGTGGATTTGGATTCTCGCAGCTGTGGAATTTTGAACCAAGTCCTGCTTCCAGGCCATGCTGGCTGGGGACCCGAGCTACGCCTTGACCCGCTCCAGTTCGTCGGCATCCACTTCCACCGCAACGCTGCGCCGGATCAGTTCCAGGGTGAGCACAACCCGCAAGTTGTTTTTCTTGCGAGTCAACACACCCACCATGCCGGCCAGTGATCCCGACTTGATGCGGGCCCTCTCCCCCACCACCAGGTAAGGGTGAGGCTCAAATTTGCGCAGGGCAAGTCCCGAGCGCAATGCCTCGATCTCAAAATCCGGCAGGGCCAGCGGTTCACGCCCGGAACCAACAATCAGGATGACACCCGGCACGGAGAGCACCTGGGTCATGCCACCTCGGCTGACTCGGGTAAAAACATAGCCGGGAAAGAGGGGTTGCTCCACCTTGACCCTGCAACCGTTCTTCCAGCGGTGCGTCTCCACATGAAGCGGCAGGAACGACTCGATCGCCCGCGTCCCGAAGTGCCTGGACACTGCTTTTTCATGACGCGGAGTCGTATACACGGCAAACCATTTTGGCGGCTCCAGGGCCGAAGAGACCACTGCCTCCGGCACAGCCACAACCGCACCCAGGTCTGGCGCCGAGTGCTCATTGACCACATGCATAAATTGTTGTCCTGACTTCCCGACGAGAGGCAGAGCGTCTGGAGGAGCGACACATTGTGTGGCGACTTATATTCTGCTGCGATGGTTGGTCGTTAGGTTAGGACAACCGTGCTGCCGGGTCAAGAAAAAACACAGACTCGTCATTTATATGCGCTGTAACTACCGTTGCTACCTAACGTTACATTCAATTGCTTGCGTAACGCATGATAACAAGTCCATGCGAGGTGCCGGCGTATATGCACTGCCATTAACGACGCCTGGATCACAGAGATTGCGCCTGTGAAGACTGGCCGCGATCATTCCGCCGCCTCGTGCTCTTAGGGCTTCGGCGCTGGGTGGCTCTTCAGACGCGGGGTTAGATGCGGAATGACAAATTCCTGGAAAATACCAGCAACGCTGCCTTCGGCAATTCTGATCAGCGCAGTCTCCACCAGCAAACTCGCACTGCGATCGCTGGCTGGATAATACGTATAGGAGAGCCCGGCGGTGGCAAAACTGCCGACAATTGTCGAGTAATTCAGCTGCCACTGCTTATTGTCTCCCTTGCAGATCACCGCGTTTCGGATCGCGTATACAAATCGTTCCTTCTTGGTGCCCGTGCCCTTGTAGAAGTAGCGTGGATCCTGTTTCAGCAACGACGGCAGAATCGCGCTGTCGATAAACGTGCCAAAAAAGACGTCGCCGTAAAGCGCGCCGAAACGCCTGCCGTAGCCTGCCGCACCCTGCCCGTATCCGCCTAACTGGTCACTCGCTTGATACATACCGGCCAGAAATCCGACGCCGACAATGCTGATAGGGTCGGTAGACGATTTCCAGGCCAGCGAGAACTTCTGTTTCGGAGCCAACGGCGCGGGATCGGGTACATAGGTGGTGTAAAAGTTCGGGAAGATGCCCAGTACGCGTTGCTTCTCCTGCTCTTTAACCTCTACCTGAGCAATTTCAGCTTCCGAGAGTCCGACGGTCACGTCCGTTGAGGCGGCAGCAATAGTAAGCACGATCGCGGGAAGAATAAAAGCCTGTCCCGGGTTCACAATTCCGGAAACCAATTTGGTTTCAAACCCTGGGGCGCTAACCGTGATCTGGAAAGGGCCAGGAGCAAGATTGGAAAAGGAAAACTGCCCATTGTCGCCCGACAACACATCCTGTCTCTGGGCTTGATCCTTAAGGGTGAGTCGCACGTTCGCGCCAACGGCGACGGCTCCAGCCGGATCCACAACCGTCCCACTGACGCTTCCCTGAGGTTGGCTGACTGACTGCGGCCCGCTAGCGGTTGCTCCTGCTCCCTGGGCGCCCGGCGTGCCAGTTTTTCCTTCCGGGGCCGGAGCCGGAGCCGGGGCCTGCTGAGACGTCGACGGAGAATCGTTTTGTTGCGCGAATGCGCAAGCTGTTGAGAACATCAGTACAACGCACAAAACCAACCGCAACACGTCCCTCCCCTTGATGTCGATTTGCAGACCTAGATTCTAACTGTTCGGCTCTTGATGAGTCTATTCCCGAAAGGGACCATCGCGGAGAGCGCGATTGGCTAGAACATGCGGCCCCACTGCTCGGGTCGAACTCTGGCGTGTCGCGCGACGGAGGCCTTCATGGCTTAGTTGAGTCATCATGGCCGATTCCGATCGGCACTAGAATCTTCTTCGTAATAGTCGGCCAATATTCCTTCAGCAGGTTCACCCCGGCGGACGCCGCAATGGACCAACCATAGTTCGTCATCGTGTAGCCCACAGTTCTCTGAGCATCCGGCATATATGCGTTTGCCAACCCTGCTGCCGCCAACGGTGCTATAACTCCAGGCCAGTTGAACGCTTCCCCTCCGTCATCCTTTCGGACGATCACGACCCGACGAAGAGCATACTTAAAACTCTGCTTCAGGCTTCCGTCTCCCATCACGAAATAACGCGGGTCATCGTGCAATGCGGACGACAGCAGGTAGGTGCCAATCAGGTTCGTGCTAGCACCCTTCGCCATCGACGCTCCGTAACGTTTCCCGTAGGCGTCGGCTCCTTGACCATAGCCCGCGGGGCTGTCTGCCGCTTGTCCAATGCCAGCTCCAGCCGCTGACCCGAGAAACGCCGCAGGAGAAACGGTTTTGGCGATGGCCAGTTTGAACTTTTCGCCGGAGGTCAACGGTTGGTCGCCGTGAGCCAGATCTGGGAAAAACAGATCGCGTTTGGTAACCACCATAGGCTTCCCTGCCTGCCGCCTCTTCTCAGCAGCTGCAGCCGACGTCTGTGACTGGCTCTTGGAGGAGGATGGAGGCGAAGTCACCCCTGAAGTTTGTGCCAACACAGAGACCTGTCCCGTCAGTGAGGCGGTGATCATAACGATTGCGCCGATGGCGAACCGAAGCACCGTGATGTGCGTCCTCGAAACTCGTCCGCTGTAACGGTTCGTTGTAGTCATGCTCGCCTGTCTCTCCATGCAATCTCTCGCGGGCCTCAAACCGACTGCAAGAACACGAACCCCGCCCACGATGGCGGGGTTCGATAGCATTTCAACCACGGCTCCGTCTTCCGGCCGCTTTGCTGTGACGTCGTCAGAGCTCAGTGTTGCATGTCGTTCATGGCGCCGCCGTTGCCGCCCTTTTGCGCCAGCATCTTCACCTTGTCAACATGAAGCGTGCCGCTGTCGGTCATTTTACCGGTCACTTCCACATGATGGCCTTCATGGCCGGCAAGCGCGTCGGGGTTATCGATGCCGACGACCTTCATGTCCTTGTCGGTCACCAACACTGGCTTCTCGCCTGCCCCGATGCATTTCTTGGCGCAGGCCGCATGCTCTGCATTGGCGCCCTTGGCGCCGCACTTGGAATCGCTGACCCAGCCGCTCCAGCTCATGTCTTTCGCGGCCGCCAGCACGGTCATGCTGCATAAATAGAGCCCGATTACCAATAACACTTTTTTCTTCATGTCGAATCTCTCCTTTTGGATTGCCGCCGGGCGGCGACCATGTTTGTTGAGCGGGGAAAAGTCCAGAACGTTCCAGGCCCCTGCGAGCCGCTGCAAGAACATCAACTCCGGTGCCCCGCCAGTACCTTCACCCCTTGTGCTAGGTACGAGGCAGGAATCCCCACAGATTTCACTGCCGACAAGTTTATTCTACAAACGGGCTTTGCGCGAAAAAACCTTGTGGCTGGAAAGTTACGGGGCGGGCTTGGGTTCGGGTTTTGGCCGCGGCTCAACCAGCACAACCTCGCCGGGTCTGACGTATCCCAGTTGTTCGCGCGCTTCCTTCTCGATGGCGTTGGGATCTTCTTTTTGCAGGCTATCGACGTGGTACTGCAGTAGGTCGTTCTTGCTCTTCTCCTCATCAATCTGCTGTTGCAGCCGGACCGCTTCGGCTCGCTTGGCTTGATAAACTTTCATGCCGTTGGCGCCAAAAATCACCTTGTACCCAATGAAAACGGCAAGCACTCCAATGCACAGCGTCGCCAGCACGCGGCGCGTACGGTAGAACCAATCTCCGGCAATACGAACTGTTACCACCATTTCAACACTCCCAAAAACGCGTCCGCCCGCAGAACCAGCTGCGGTTAGACACAAGACCCTAGCGTCCAGTGGACTTCCGCATGGCCTGACCCGTCAAGCGAAAGTCTGGCGAAAGAATAGAAGGAGTTAACTCATGGTAGAGTGTGACCCAAAATATTCATATTGGGGGACGAATGACGCCTGCGCGCATTGTGCTGACTACGGTCGAGCAGCAGCAAGACGCCGAGAAGCTTGCCCTGCAGTTGGTGGAGCGCAGATTGGCGGCCTGCGTCAACATCGTCGGGCCCATCCGCTCGGTGTACCGGTGGAAGCAGAAAATCGCGAACGAACCGGAGTATCTGCTGGTTATCAAGACGACCGTTGACCAGGCCGCGCAACTGCGCTCGGTCTTCAAGGAACTGCATCCTTACGAATTACCCGAATGCGTCGAGTTGGCTGTAGAGGGCGGCAGCGAGGATTACCTGGCCTGGCTGGCAGGAGAGGTGGGAGGCTGATCAATAAAAAAAATTCACCACAGAGACACAGAGGACACAGAGATTTATTCTCTTTCTGCTTCTTGGTCATTTCGGCCGGGTGTCGGGTGCCCCACTCATTCGCGGGTTTCGAATGAGTGGGTTCCGCGAGCCACAGCGTTCGGTACCCCAGGATACACCCTACTCACCCGTCAAACTCGGGCATATACTGCAATTTTCTTATAAGTAAGACACTTGTAAGAAATTCCTACTTTACTTACTTCTTACTAAAGTAAGAAGATTATACTGAGGTACTATGAGAACTCCTTTTACCACCCGCATCTCTTCCCGCGGACAGGTCGTCATTCCTGGTCCTGTTCGCAAGGCGCTCGCGATCGAACCTGGGACGGCGTTCCTTGTCATCGCAAGAAAAGACACTGTCGTGCTTCATCGCCTGCAGGAGCCGCCGTGGCAGTTCTTCGACGACATGGTGAAGCAAGCCAGGAAGCAAGGTCGCCAGCTCGACGCCGCCATGCAGGGGTTCGCAAAAGTTGTGAACAAGCTGAAGTACGGGCGGTAACGAATATCGAGGCGGTTTCTGGGCGCCGGATGCCCCCACTCAAGGACCCGAAGAGTGGAAATGGAGCAACTTCCGGACGTATGCCTGCGGCGAAGAGGGCTTGGTAAAAGTGAATTGTCAGGAATGGCCGCTCAGGATAACGTGTTCCGCCTCGCGGTCCCACTCATTCGAAACCCGCGAATGAGTGGGGCACCCGGCTTTCCGTTTTTCCTGACGAGAAATTGGGGACGTTCCGTCTGTCCCAGTTTTTTTCCTTAAGGCGCTAGTTCAGCGGCCCGCTGATCTTCACTTTTTTACCTGCCTGGTGCCCCAGGTTCGGCCTGCTTTTGGCCTAACCTGGGCTGAGGAAGATCCGCGGTGGAGCGCCCGTGATTTTCAACTCACGATCTCTGGCCGTCCACTCCGATTCGATTTCCAGCACTCCCATCTCCCGGTAGGCGTAGTGCCGGAAACTACTCCAGTTCCAGTCGCCCGGCTCTTTCACCAGTCCGCGCTTCACCGGATTGCGATGCAGATAGCGCAGCTTCACGCTGAACTCGCGTGCGTCTCGCACGTTGCGGTCATAGTACCTTTTCTGCCAAAACGGCTCGTGCCCCAGAGCTTGGACTGAGTTTGCCGAAGGCTTCGCGTCCCGCCTTTGGAACGCTAAGCTCGGACCGTGGGCTGGAAGACGCTGCCGCTTTGAGAACGACAGTTTCAGATAGTGCATGGCTTCGGCCAAAGTTCCCTGTTCCGGCTCGCTGACTAGCAGGTGAACATGTTCGGGCATTACCACGTAACCGTATACCCGCATGGCGAAGCGGCGGCGCATCTGCTCCAAACACAAGGGAAACAAATCGTAAACCGCGGGGCTGGTGAAATTCTGCTGCCGACGATAACAGCTGAAGGTGATGAAGTGTGACTGTTTGGAGTTGTGATAACGGCGCAGACCGCGTGGCATACGAAAAACCTACATCATTTACAAGCTTCCGTCAGTGACCCAGGTTAGGCCAAAAGAAGGCCGAACCTGGGGCACCAGACCTGATTTTTCTGTCACTGTTTTACGTAACGAAGCGCAACGCATCCTGATTTAAAAATCTTTGAGTCAACAAGTTTTAATTGCAACCTGTCGTGCAGGTTGACACCTTCCAACAACCGTCTGCCTTCGCCGACAATGACCGGCCAAACGGCAAAGCGAAATTCATCCACCAGACCAAGCTCGATAAGTTGGGAAGGAATATCGACTCCACCGACTAAAATATTCTTGCCTGGTTCCTGCTTGAGTTTAAGTATTTCGTCGCGAAGATTCGTGCGGACAATTCTCGTGTTTTTGTCTTCCACGTTGTCTAAGGATCGCGAAAAAACCACTTTGTTGAGAGAGACAAATGCTTGAGCGAATTCCTTGTCTGCTTTGGACGCGGACTGGTCCTTGGCGACCTCTGGCCAATAAGGAACCATCAATTGATAGGTCTTGCGACCGAAGACTTGCAGGTCAGCCTCTCGCGTGAGGCGCGTAAAATATTCAAGTACTTCGTCGTCAGGATTTATTGGGGTGTGATCGACGCAGCCATCCAGGGTGATGTTGATGGCGAAGATTACATTTCTCATTTGATTGTCCTGCCTTTATGCGCCAGTGCGTGTGAGAGTCAACAGCCTCGCGCGCCGCATCGTTCATCCTATAGCCGTCGCGCACAGAAAAATCGGCAGCCGGGTGGCCCAGAGCCTGCCCTGAGCTTGCCGGAGCGTGGTGACAAAATCTTTCTCTGTGCCTCTGTGCCTCTGTGGTTCAATCTCCCTGCTTCTCGCTGGTCGTCGTTTCCGCCGGAAACACGGTGTGGCGAGATGCGGGCATCGGAACTCTTCCCTTGGCCGCCCTCCACAAGATGGCATTGAGCACGTCGGTGTCGGCGGCATCGGCAACCGAGAAGTCGAGCTTGGCCGATTGCTTGGCGCCGGGAGCATCCGGCCGATTCGCCTGATAGATCATTCCATTTTCACGATTGCGATAGTCAGCCTTGAATGCCGGCTGCTCGCCAGCTCCGGTGAACAACGGGGCCATGACCGGGGCATAGGCATCGTTGTTGTTCATGGGCGGAAGTCCCAACAGGACCTCCATGGTGTGGATCATATTGACGGTGGTGTAGAAGTGATGATCGACAGAAGGCTGCTTTGGCGTGCCCGGTGAATACTTGCTGATGATCAGCGCGATGCTGCGGTGCGCATCGACGTGATCGACACCATCCTGCGCGTCATCTTCGAGGATGAAGATGGCGGTGTCGGCCCAGTACGGGCTGCTGGAAACCGCCTCTACTACGCGCCCAACCGCCAGGTCATTGTCGGCGACGGAGGCGTTCGGCGTGGGCATTCCCGGACGCGTCCCGGCAGTGTGATCATCGGGCAAACGCAGCAGCACGAAGTTCGGCAACTGCTCGCCCGTCCCCGATTCGCGGGCGTGCACGAAGCCCCCAAACTCACGCAGAAACTCGTCGGCGCGAAACTGGTCGGGATAACTTACGTTGAAGTCGGCGAAGTTGGGATCGAAGTGGCCGCGCAACTCCGGCTTATTGGCTGCGTCGTAGGCGATCAGCGGAATCTTGTATTGGTACGGGCTCTTGCCTCCGCCCAGCGTTGCGGGCAAATCCTCGCCGGGCCTAATTGATTTGCGCGGGCAATCGATCGCACGGCCGGGGAGCGGGGCTGCAGCCGGGCTGTCCTGCGCAATGTTTTCGCACCACCAGGTGTTCACAAATTCGCCGTAGTTACGGTAAGTGATGTTGTGACGCGCCAGGTTGCCCCACAAGTAACCCGTCTCCGGCTCGTTCACATCCGAAATGCCGATGGTCATGGGATTGGCATCACCAACGTAGCCTTCAAAGTCGTAACGCCGTTCTTTGCTGCGATAGTTGATCTCCCAGTTCTTTTCCGTGTAATCGCTGGTAATGGCCGCCGTGGACCACACATGCCCGTCGCCTGAGACCTCGCCGCTGTCGTAAAAGTTATCCAGAATTCCGAACTGCCGCGCCAGTGCGTGCTGGTTAGGAGTGATGTTCTCGCCGAACATGACCAGCGAGCGGTCCCCATTTCCCTCGGGAATGTCGCCGAACAGCTGATCGTAGGTGCGGTTTTCCTTGATGATGTAAATCACATGATGAATCGGATTTTTGCCGCCCTGAAAGCTGATCTCGCCGGTACGGCCTTCCATGCGATTGCTGCGGACGACTTCCTGGGTGAGTTTGTCGTGGCTGCTTTCAGCTTCGGCCAGCGACACCCGGGCGATCGAGCCTCGAATCAAGGTGGGGATGTAGGGGTGGCGCTTCTTCCCCGGGCGCTCGGGATTGTCTTGCCGGCCTGTGTTAGGACCTGTTCCCTGCCCCTTCCCACTGGCAATCAGCAACTCTCCGCCGTGGACCGCCAGCGCCGTGGGGTACCACTCCGTGGGAATGAAATAAGCGGCGTGCTCCGCACTGGCGGCGTGCAAATCGAAGACAGCCACCGCGTCGGCAGACGAGTTGGCGACGAACAACTTGCTGCCGTCGGCTGACTGCGCCAGCCCGTCGGGGTAGCTGCCGCCAGAGGTTTGACCGGGCAACCTGGTGCTGAGATATCGCTCCACATGGCCGTCTGCTGTGGACACGATCGCAACCGAGTCGCGGTTGGAGAGCGTGACGTAGAGATGGTTTTGGTCCGTACTCAACAGCAGTGCTGTCGGATGGGACGAGGCATCGATGTCGCGCTGTGGAGGCATCAGCGCAATCTGCCGCACAACTTTGCCCGAGCGCAGATCCAGTTCTGCGACCTGCGATGCGTTCCACATGGAGCACCAGCCGCGGCTGCCGTCGGCATTCACTACCACGCCGTACGGGAAGGCAGCCGGTACAGATTGGCCCCGCCTCAGATCGAAGCGCTGCAGCACCTTGCCGCTCTGCGCATCCAGCAATACCACGTCATCGGCAAGATTCTCCGCGATCAGCAGCGCGTCGCCGCCTTCGCGTTTCACCACAGCCAGTCCCGCCGGATACGGGTTGGCGTAGCCGGACGCAACACTCTTCGGATTGTAGGTAAACTTTTGGCCGCGACCGAGGGGCGCACGCGGCAACTTCAGAAAGCGTTGGGCCACCAGCGTGCCGTTCTGCAAGCCGTACACGGCGATCCCGTTGCCAGTGTCACCGGGGTTCTTGCCCTCCGGGTCGGTAAGCGATCCCATCGAGGCGTAAAGGCTGGCGCCATCGCTGCTCCAGACGAGTCCCAGGAAATACGATTGCCTGGCATGAAGGGCCAGTCGTGGGTCGGGAAAGTCGCGCAGTTTATTGCTCGCCAAATCCAGCAAGGCAATCGACTGCTGAAATTTGGACTCAGCCGTCCCATATCCGTTGTTCAAAATCGCGAGGTATTTTCCATCCGGACTGAGCGCGACCGCAGTGGGAAGGCTGTTGGTAGGCTGTGGTCCTCCGGGGACGGGCAGCAGCACCTTGCTGGAGGGCAGATTTACTTCCTTGTCCTGCGCAGATGATATGGCGCTGGCGCACCAGCCCTCCAAGAACACCAGGATGAGAGCGAGACAGATGTTGCGGACCTTCATTGGTTCCTCGTACGACCCTGGTGACGGCAGGTTAAGCGGTACTGGGGCGGCTCTCCAGATAGCGCTCGATTCTGGGCAACAGCGCTCGCAACAACGCGAGAAACTTGCCGGCCAGGCGCTCGCCGGTTTCCAGCACTTCCTCGCTGGTGATTTTTTCGCCGGTCATGCCTGCGGCCATGTTGGTCACGCACGAGACCGCAAGCACTTCGATGCCCATGTGCCGCGCCGCGATCACCTCGGAGACGGTGGACATGCCGACCAGGTCGGCGCCGATGGTGGCCAGAAAACGAATCTCCGCCGGGGTTTCAAAGTTGGGACCGGTCACCGCGGCGTACACGCCTTCGAAAATGCCTCCACCCAGTGCCTGCGCTTCCTCGCGCACGAACTGCCGGAATTGTGCGTTATAAGCGTCCGTCATGTCGGGATGACGCAATCCCAGACGCTCATCGTTCAAACCGATCAGCGGGTTTGCTCCCTGAAGATTGATGTGGTCGCGCAACACCACCAGCGCGCCGCGCGTGTATTGCGGGTTGATTCCGCCGGCAGCATTAGCTCAGCACCAAAGCACGCACGCCCATTCGTCCTAACGCGCGCACGGGAAGAACAATCTGGCTGGCCGAATGGCCTTCGTAGAGATGTGCGCGGCCCTGCATCACTACCAGGGGAATATTGTCGAGTGTTCCAACCAGCAGCGTGTTCGCATGACCCTCGGCCGTGCTGCGGGGAAAATTTGGAATGTCAGCGTAGGGGATACTGACTGGGTTGGTTAAGCCATCGGCAACGGTGCCGAGTCCCGACCCCAGCACCAGGCCGATTCGCGGACGCAGGCTGGCGCACTTAAGGATGAACTGCGCCGCCTGTTCAGCGCGGAGAAAGTCGTCAGTTGAGTTATTTCCCAATCTCTTCCAGATACTTCTCGGCTTCGAGGGCAGCCATGCATCCGGTTCCGGCGGCGGTGACCGCCTGCCGGTAACGGCGATCCGCCACGTCGCCGCTGATGAATACACCCGGCACCTGCGAACAGACATACCCCTCAGGAACAAGATATCCGTCACCGTCGCGAGCCAGTTGGTCGCCTACGAATTGCGCGTTCGGTGTGTGCCCGATGCCGAGGAACATCGCGTTGACCGGAAGGTCCCACTGTTCGCCCGTCTTCAGGTTGCGCAGCCGCAGTCCGGTGACTTCCTTCTTGCTGGGATCGAAAACGTCGTCCACAACGGTATCGGTGAGAAACTCGATCTGCTTATGCTGACGCGCGCGATCCAGCATGATCTTCGAAGCCCGGAACACGCCACGGCGATGAATGATGGTGACCTTGGACGCAAAACGGGTCAGGAACAAAGCCTCTTCCATGGCCGAGTCGCCGCCGCCGATCACCGCAATCTCCTTGCCCGAGAAGAAAAATCCATCGCAGGTGGCGCACGAGGAAACGCCGTGGCCGATGAGCGCCATCTCGTTGGGCAGGCCCAACCAGCGGGCCGAAGCGCCGCTGGAAATAATAAGGGTACGAGTCAGCAACGTCTCGCTGCCTAAATTCACCTCCAGGGGTTTCTTGCTGCCATCAGGATTCTTGCGGCTGAGATCCAGGCTGACCACGTGCCCGGCACGACAATCTGTGCCAAAACGCATGGCCTGCTTGCGCATGTTCTCGACCAGCTCCGGGCCCTGCACGCCATCGGGAAAGCCGGGAAAATTTTCCACCAGCGTGGTCATGGCAAGCTGGCCGCCGGGCTCATGCCCATCGATGACCAGCGGCTTCAGATTGGCGCGGGCAGCATAAATCGCTGCGGTCAGTCCGGAACATCCGGAACCGATGATGATGACGTTACGCACGTTGTCAGGCATAGGACTGGAGTTAGATTCCCCGCTGCGCCAGAAGATGCAACCGCAACCGCCGTGACGCGCGCCGGCAGAATAACAGCTTGCTACTCAGAAGTTTGAATCGACCGAACCTGCCGTCCGGATTCTAACAAGTGCCTGCGCTTTGGGGAACGTTTAGAATCACAGGATGGCAAAGTTGACCCTGGTGTATGGAATGCGTCTTCTACCCTCAGAAGAAGTCGCCGAAGTCGGCGAGGGTACGGTAAAACTGAACAACGGGCACGAGGCGCACGTGACGCTGCATATTCTCGAGGGCTCGAAAGACGAAATCGAGCGTCAGTTACGCACCAGCGTGGAAGCATTTTTCGATCTTTATCCCGAAATCTGACCATGTTGTCATGTGCGGTGCGGCCCTCGTCCGTAACAGCGAAACGTTACCCGGCGCTGGCCGTCACATTTAAGATTGGCAACGAAGACCACTGAGAGCAAAGGTTCCGAGACCCTATGGCGTTCAAGCTTCCAGAGTCCCACGAAATCAAGGCCCGGATGCGAAGGGTCCTGCGCCCCAAGAGCAAGTTGGGGCGGACCACGCTGTGGTTTGGCGGATTGGCCTTGCTTCTCGAACTGCTGCGCCTGATCTTCCGTGCCCCCAGCGGGACCATGCTAAGCGGATGGGCCACGTTCCTCATTTTCATCTTTGCAGTTTGTGGCGCACTGATGCTGCTGCGCTGGGTGCGCCGCCAGCTCATGTGGCGCCTGCGTAACCGCCTGGTGGTCACCTACGTATTCATCGGCGTCATTCCTGTCCTCCTGCTGCTGGCGATGGCATTTCTCGCCGGATATCTGTTTGCCGGACAGTTTGCGACCTACGTTGCCATGTCGGACCTGCAATCGGAACTGCATCACCTGGAATCGGCCAACCGCTCCCTGGCATTCCAATTCCGCAGTCTGGCGCGCTCTGAAAAGCTGAATGAGCAATTGGCCGCCGAGATCGCCAGTGCTTCCGACGAGAACTTCCGCAATCGCGTGGTGAGTGTGTGGGACGGGGACAAACCTTTCGTGCTGGTGGGGGGCCGCCCGGCGTCAGGAACCGAAGCGGTGAAGATGTCACCCGCCATTCAGGGGGATTTTGCGGGATTGGTGCTGGACGACAAGCGCCTACACCTGCGCGTGGTCAAACATGTGGAAGCCGGTTCCCATCACCTGACTGTGATCTCCAACGTGCCCCTCACGCCGCAGCTGCTGCGGGCGGCCACGTCGCAACTGGGGGCGGTGACCGTGTTTGTTCCGGACGAGGAGACGAAGCCGGAAGCGGCTACTGGCTCGAATCCATCCGCTCCCAGGCCAAAGTCCTCTTCGGCGCCCGATAAAGACAAGCTGAGCATTCAGGTGGGAGATTCACGCGCGACGGTGAACTTGTCAGGTCAAAATGCGAACGCGAACGTGGAGGCCGGGCGCGTGCCCCCGCCCGCAAACGCTTTCGATTTTCACTTTCCGTTTGGCACCACCTACACTGCCATTGACTGGCGCAGCGGAAAATCCTGGACCGGACTGGTGCGGGTGGATACGCGCCCCTCCATGTTGTACGCGACTTTGTTCGGCGCGCTCGGAGATAAAGCCGAGATATTTCTTGATGTTCTGGTGGGCATCGCAATCTTTTTTGGCGTGATCGAACTGATCGCGCTATTCATCGGCATGCGCCTCAGCCGCAGCATCACCAAATCGGTGGCTGATCTGTACGTTGCCACCCAGCATGTGAACACCGGCGACCTGGGTCATCGCATCAAGGTGCGCACCAACGATCAGATGGCCGCGCTGGAGCAATCGTTCAACTCCATGACCCAATCGCTATCGAACCTGCTGAGCGAGCAAAAGGAGAAGCAGCGGCTGCAGAGTGAGCTGGCCATTGCACACGAGGTGCAAAACCTGCTCTTCCCTGCCGATTTGTCCGGTCTGGCCACGTTGGAGGTACACGGGGTATGCCGGCCGGCGAGGACGGTCAGCGGCGACTACTACGATTTCATTCCCATGCGCGAAGACAAGCTGGTGCTGGCGGTCGGCGATATCAGCGGCAAGGGTATTTCGGCGGCGCTGCTGATGGCCACGGTGCATGCCTTCGTGCGCGCCTATTCGCTGGAACCGGAGCGAACTCTGGCAGCCGTGGCGGCGGATGGCGGTCCCCCCGGAAACGGGATTGTCCCCATGTACTACCGCGGGGATGGCAGCAGTGATTCCGAACTGGCTCCCGGACTATTGATGGCCACGCTGAACTACCAGCTCTATCGCAGTACGCCGCCGGAAAAATATGCCACCATGTTCTTGGCCTGCTACGATGCGGCTTCGCGCTCGCTCACCTATTCCAACGCCGGACACCTGCCGCCTCTCATCTTGAGTAACAGTGGGTTGGTCAGGCGCCTGGCAACCTCCGGCACGGTGGTGGGTCTGTTCGACGGAATGAGCTATGACGAAAGCACCATCGGCATGGAACCGGGAGATATGTTTGTCGCCTACAGTGACGGCGTCACCGAGCCGGAGAACGAGTTTGGCGAGTTCGGCGAGGAGCGCCTGATCGAACTGATCCAGCAGCATCGCGATCAGCCGCTGGCGCGCATCGGCGAGATCGTGACCGGCGCCGTCACCGACTGGATCGCCGGCGGGGAACAGCCCGACGATGTGACCCTGGTACTCGCCCGGGCGCGCTAGAGCCTCCAAATTTATCAGCGTGCTAGAAATTGCTTACGCATCGGCCGGAGTCGGCAGGAAGCGGTAGCCCACACCGCGCACCGTCAGCAAGTGTTGGGGATGCGATGGGTCCTTCTCGATGTATTTGCGCAGGCGCACAATGAAATTGTCGATGGCGCGGGTGTCGGTGTCTTCGTGCAGTTCCCAGACCTCTTCCAGAATGGACTTGCGCGAGACAATCTTGCCGCTGTTGCGAATCAGATGCCGTAATAGTTCGGCTTCCATCAGGGTCAGACGGAACATCTTGCCGTTGGCCCGCAACTCCAACGTTCCAAAATCAACCTCATTGCCGGCAAAGGTGTAAACGTCGAACTCGCGCAGCGAGCCGGCATCTTCAGGCTCAGCCACTCGCGCTTCCGCCGGCGGGTCGGTGAGCAGCGTGCGGCCCCAGTCGCGGCGACGCAGCAAACTGCGAATGCGCGCCAGCAGAATGGCCAGATCGAATGGCTTGGGCAGGTAGTCGTCGGCCCCGGAGGCAAAGCCCTTCAACACGTCTTCTGGGCGGCCGCGTGCCGTCAGCATTAACACAGGAATGTACTGGTTGGCCTTGCGCAGTTCGCTGGCCACGGCGAATCCGTCCTTGCCCGGAAGCATGACGTCCAGCACCAGCAGGTCGAACTGGGTGTGCTTTTTCAGCAGCAGGTCCAACGCGGTTTCGCCATCGCCCACGACTTGGGTGGGATAGCCTTCGGCTTCCAGGTTGAACTTCAAGCCTCGCGCCAGGTGCTCTTCGTCTTCGACCAGCAGTATTCCGCTCACTGCGAGTTCCTCGGTAATTGGATGGTAATGGTTGTGCCCCGTCCGGTTCCTTCGCTTTCCGCGAAGGCCTTGCCGCCGTGGCGGCGCGCGATGGCGCGCACGATAAACAGACCCAGGCCGCTGCCCTTTACCGGCGGCGCGCCCGGCGTAAGCGCGCGATAGAAGCGCTTGAAGATGCGCTTCAATTCGCCGCGCGAGATTCCAATGCCATTGTCCTTCACTCGAATCTGCACCGTCCGCAGATCGGGGGTGAGCACCTCAACCCGAATGCCCGGGGCCTTCGGTGAATACTTGATCGCATTGTCGAGCACGTTGGACAAAGCGGTGGCCAGCTCTTCGCGATCGCCCATCACCGTGAGCCGCTCGGCCGGGCGGCCGTCGGGGGCCCAGTCCATTGCCTCGCAAGGCAAATGATGCCGCGAGCGCGTCAGCTCCAGCGCGTCCTGTACCAACGGCCCAACTTCAACTTCGCTGCGCGAAAACAGCGCGTTTTTCTGCACCACCCGGGCCGCGCGCAGCACCTGCTCCACCGTGCCCATCAGACGCTGGGTATCGTCGAGCATCACCTGATAGAACTCGCGGCGTTGTTCTTCGTCAAGCTGGCGCTTCTGCAAGGTTTCCAGGTACAGGCGGATGGAGGTGATCGGTGTCTTCAACTCATGGGTGACCGCATTGAGAAAGCTGTCTTGCTGTTCATTACGGCGGATCTCGCGCACCAGAAAAATCGTGTTGAGGATGACCCCGGCAATAATGAAGCCAAAGAAAATCACGCCCAGAATGAGCGGCACAATCGCGCGCCAGTTGAGAATGATCCAACTGGTGCTCAGTACCGTCGCCGTCGCCGCCACGCAGACCCCGAGCGTAATAAAAAACGCGATAGTGGTTTTGCGGCTGGTGATGCGCATAGGCGACGAAATGAGAATAGCACCGCTGAAAATCACTTGGTGCCGGGTACTGGGGTGCCCCATCCTTTCGCCTCCTTTTGGCGAAAGGGTGGGAGCGCTCTAACATTTCGCTATTCGCTATTCGCTATTCGCTTGAGAATGGATTTAATTTCGTTTGTCGTCCTGAGCGCAGGCGCGCCGTAGTCGAAGGACCCCTATTTATCGCAAAGAACTCTCGGGTGGCCCATCTTCCTCTTGACGAAAGAGTGGGAGACGGCTATTGCGCCAGCAGCCGGTCTGCGCCTCGCTGGGCGTTTTCCAGGTTGCGGGTGATGCTCTGGGCCTGTCGAATGGCCGACAGGGCGGCAGTGTTGTCGCCGCTTTGTTCCAGGGCCCGGGCGAGCAGCAGATATCCCCAGTCCGTAGGTTGCAGCTTCATGGCGCGGGAATACGCCTGAATCGCCGGGCCGACATTGCCGGTCTTTTGATTGACCAGCCCCAGGCCGATCCATGCTTTCGCCAATTGGGGGTCGGCGGCCACCGCGGCTTCAAAGCTCTGCCGGGCGTGCTCCAGATCGCCCAGTTCGCGATAACAGTTTCCCATGTTGTCGAACGCCTTTGCCCGCACGTCGGCGTTCACTACTGCCGATTCCTGGGTGGCGCTGATCACTTTGTTGTACTGCGCGATGGCTTGCGGCAGGTTCTTCTGCCGCTGCTCGTAACCACCAATATTGAGGTTGCTGTCGGGGTCATCGGGGTTGATGGACACCGCCCGGTAGAAGTGCGGCATTGCTGCTTCGATCCTACCGTCGGCCAGCAACGCTCCACCCAGATGGTCCTCGGCCACAAAGTTGTTCCTGGTGACCGCGACCGCATGCGACCACAGTTTGACGTTATCGTCCCAATAGGAGATCTGGCGGCGAGTCATGATTGCCAAAGCCAGGAGCACGACCAGACTGACGGCCGCCAACTTCGCGCTGGAAATGTGCTTCTGCTTCGCCCACTCAGCAACGCCCCAGCAGACCATGATGAACAGACCTATAAACGACAAATAAGCATAGTGATCGGTCATCGACTGGATCCCTATTTGTTTAAGCCCGATCATCGGCCCCAGGACCCCCACAAACCAAAGCCAACCGACTAGAAGGTACGGCCGACGGCGGCGCCATGCGACAACCAGCACAGTAACCGCTACCAGGAAGAAGAGTGCCGCGATTACCTTCCAGAGTGCCAGTGAATCGCCGCTGGGATACGGGTAGTACAGCGCCAGGCCCGAAGGCCAAAACGCATCAGCTATATAGCGTACGTACGAAAGAATGCCATTCTGCAAGCGGACGGAGAATGGGTGAACGTAAATTCCACTGAGCGTGCCGCCGGTGTGCTCGGCCTGCAACGTAATGGCCGCGCTACCCAAACAGATGACAAAAAGCGGCAGCTTTTCCAGGACCAGCCACGAAACACTCTTTGCCGGGACCGTCGCCGCGCTTCACAGACGACGCCCCAGTCTGGCCCGCAAGCATCCTCTGCAATGGCCAGTAATCCCAAAGCAACAACACAAAGGGAAATGTGATTACCTGCGGTTTAGACATTAATCCCAGCGTGAATAATGCCGCGACCGCGACGTAGCGGGTCACGCGAGGCTCGCGCGCGTACCAGCGGTAGGCACCCAACGCCAGCAGGAAAAATAGCGCGCTCAGCAGGTTCTTGCGTTCCGAGATCCAGGCTACGGATTCGACGTTGATGGGATGCAAGGCAAACAGCGCGGCCACCACAAGGCTTGGCCCGGGCGAGCCGGTTGCCCGCAGCAAGACCCAGAACAGTAGCAGCGTATTTAGCCCATGGAGTACGACACTGGTCTCATGATGTCCGCCGGGATCCAGTTGGAACATCTGGTAATCCAGGGCGTGAGAAATCCAGGTGAGGGGATGCCAATTGACAAATTCGTAGGTGGTAAACGCCCACTTAACGGTGTCCCAGTTCAGTCCTGATTGGACATGAGCATTTTCGGTTACATAAACGTCGTCGTCGTAATTGACGAAGGGATGATGACTGACGGGATAGTAGAGGGCCATTGTCGCGACCACAAGGACAACAGCCAAAATCCAGGGCCGCGTTTTATACCAAGCAAGTGCGCCTTTGTCTTGCGCGGGCCGAATTTCCTTTCGATTCTCCCGCTTTGCTTGCGACCGAACTGACGTCACCCCTGCTCCCGCCCCGTGGCCTCGATGGATCAAGACAGCAATACTCTATCACCAGAGCAAATCCGGGCGTCTGCATTTCACGGCGCGGGAACAACCCGGAGTTCGGCTGCTGGGTATCGGCCTTAGCCCGCTTGGCGCTTATGAGCGGTCGGCCGAGTCCTCGGAAAGGGTAGACTCGACGGGCGCTGAAGCCGCACTACCGAACATTGAATGCCATGCAAATCGACGCGGTATTCAGTCTGATTTCGCTTGCCCGACCTTAGCCCTCCCCGGCACAATGCGAGCCTACGCTTGCGACCTTCCTGTGAGATGCCGAATCCACCCGAATGTCGACCACGAGGCTACACGATCACCAAGTTTATGCCATCCCTTCTGGCGTTCGCCATTGGAAAATTTAAATTCGGGCCCACTACGTCCACTCTGGCATTTTCTAACCTGACGATTTACGTTAGAGTTGCCAAAAGCCCATCACGCATAACACGATGATGCGTGGCCACAGGGTCGAGCGCTTCGGAACAGGTTTACAGATTGATGGAACACATGTCGAAAACACAGGCCGAAGTGTGCCCTCCTGCCGAGACCTCCGAGCAGCCGCTGAAAAGCGGATGGACGATAACAACACCCGGGCTTCTCATGGTCCTGCTGCTCGTCGGGCTCTGGGTCCTGGCGATATTGCTGATCAATCCGCGAGGCCAGTTCCCTCTCAATGACGACTGGTGTTATGCAGGAACGGTAAAGGCACTGCTCGAGGGAGGAGGTCTCAAGCTTTCGGGATGCAGCTCGACCAACATCATTGCCCAAGTCCTCTGGGGCGCACTTTTTTGCCTTCCCTTCGGCTTTTCGTTTGTGGCATTGAGAATTTCGACGCTGACGCTGGGCGTAATCGGGGTTCTGGCTTTCTATGGTCTGCTCCGCGAGATCGGGGCAGACCGTGGGACAGCTTTGTTCGGCGCGCTATTGCTGGCCTTCAATCCGCTGTATCTGGTGCTCTCCTACACTTTCATGCCTGACGTGCCGTTCACCGCCGTCTCCCTCGTCTCCTTTTATTTCCTGGCACGCGGAATGAAACGCAACCTTCGGCTGGAGATAGCGGCAGGACTTTTTTTCGCTTGCCTGGCATTGCTGGTCCGTCAGAACGGATTGGCAATCTTCATCGCCTTCGGCTTGGCGTACCTGGCAAAGTCTGGATTGCGATTACGTAACATTGTCCTGGCCGGCATTCCCGTGGCATTGGGCTGTGGGGTGCAGCTCCTGTGGCAGCTCTGGTTGAACTACAAGCACTTTTCGCTCCCCGTTTACGCGAGACAGGGAAGGTGGATTCTGTCACCCGATTTATCGGGGCAAGGCGTTACGTCGTTTGCGCGAGGGCTGGTCATCATCGCCGTGTATTTGGGATTGTTCCTGTTGCCGCTCCTGCTGTTTGTAGGACGAACAAAATTGGCCGAGCTTTGCCGCTCGCGGCTACTGAACCTGGCGGCGGTGCTGTTTGCGGTGTGGGCTGCCTTCCTGTTGCGTCATCAGCAAATGCCGTTTCTCCCCAATGTCCTCTATGATCTCGGGCTCGGCCCCGCAACTTTGCGCGACAGTTTCCTTCTTAAGCTGCCCTCGCTGCCGACGGCAGGTAAAACGTTTTGGTCGGTGGTCGCGTTCGTGGGTTTAGCAGGCGCCTTCGTCCTGATACAAATGACATTTCTTGCCTTTGGCGAAGTGGTCAATATTCTGCCCATCGGCGCGACGAAAAGGGCGCCGTTGGTACTGTTGTTCGCTAGCGGGTTGATCTATCTTGTCCCGATGGCGGTGCTGTTTATAAACATCGATTTGGCCTTCGATCGCTATCTGCTTTTCCTGGTGCCGTTAGGGATTGCTATTGTCATCCTCCTGGTAAGCAATGTCAGCCTTGGCCAGGCCGGACCGGCATTCCGAACGGTTGCCATAGCGAGCTTGGTCCTCTATGGCACATTTTCCATTGCCGGAACGCATGATTATTTGTCCTGGAACCGGGCGCGATGGCAGGCGCTCAACTATCTAGCGGCAGAGCGGGTCACCCCTATCGACATCGATGGCGGATTCGAGTTTAACGGTTGGTATCTTTACGATTTGGACTACATACCCAGGCTGAAGAAGTCCTGGTGGTGGGTGTTTAGAGACGATTTCATGGTTACATTCGGGCCAGTCCCAGAGTTTACCGAGATAAGGCGTTACCCGTTTCGGCGATGGTTGCCCCCGGGAGAGGGCAACATTCTGGTGCTGCGAAGGTCAACACTCGACGCTCACTGAGTTCTCGCGGTTGTGGAGCCTCGCGGGGCCGGCCACGAACGGTTCGACGGTCGGCTCCAATATGAACCTCCGTATCCCGAATGGCTGATTCATAACTGAGCGCATCTAGTGGTGCATGAATGCTGAACTCTAATCCCGCAAGTGACAAATTCGAGAAGCCCACCACATTCAGGGGGATCCAGGCGCTTCGAGGAATTGCCGCTGTCATGGTTGTGGTGCACCACTCAACCCTGCTCTGGAGCCGGGTGACGCTGGCATTGGCTTGGCCCGCGGGGCCGCAAGTTCTGTGGTCAGGCGCGTCCGGTGTCGATATATTTTTCGTGATCAGCGGCTTTGTGATGGCCATCACGACTGCCGGAAGACCTGAAAAAGCGCATCCTGCGCGCGATTTTCTACAGCGCCGCTTCCTCCGAATTATGCCGCTGTATTGGTTCGTAACCGGGCTATTCCTGCTCGAGTTCTGGGCTGTGTCGGTGTTTCCCCAACTCAAAACCGCCGCGGAACATTATCCTCAAATTTCTCTAGGCCTTCTCACCCGGTCTCTGTTCCTGGTCCCCGGCAACAGCCCTCTCATTGTCAGCGTCGCGTGGTCTCTGTCCTTTGAGGTTTTCTTCTACTTACTTTTCGCACTTGCCTTGGCATTCGGAGTGAGTGCCGTTCGGCTGCTTACTCCTCTCATGCTGGGCTTGGTTTTGATTGGTTACTTTCAGAGTGGAAGCTCGCCCATATTCACAATGATCACCGGGCCGATGCTGCTGGAATTTCTGGCCGGTGTGATTATCGGAAGCATGGTGGTCCATAAAGTCCGCTTTAGTGTCCCCGTCGCCGCGGTCCTGGGAGCTATTGGCACCGCCGTGATTCTTATCCCATACCGTAATATGTTCGGATTTCGAATCGTGTTTGATACCAGGGGACTCAGGGTTTTGTTATGGGGCTTACCGGCCGTGTTAATTGTCTTTTGTGTAGTAGCTCTGGAGGACCGGTTTGGAACAATATGGCCTAAGTGGATGCTCCTGATTGGAGATGCATCTTATTCTTTGTATCTGATTCACGTTCTGGTGCTGTGCTTCGTTATCAGAGCGCTTGAATATCAGAGAATCCTGTTGCCCGGAATCATTCGATTGCAGGATGAAATAATAACCGTACTCATCTGCCTTTTAGCCTCTGTCGTTGCCGCACTCCTGCTTTATAAAACCGTTGAGCAGAAGCTCATCCATCGCCGCAAAAAGCCATTGAGAATAGGACAGGCATTAGCTAAGACCGTTTGACGCTTGTTCATCAGAAAGGCCTTTCTAACCACGGAGAACACGGATTTGTTTTATGCCTTTTGTTTTTTATTTCCTCCTTGTTTTTTCGTTCTTATTTTTTCTCCGTGCGCTCCGTGTCTTCGTGGTTAGAAAGGGTTCTCTGAGCCTCTGTGTCGGTTTCGCAACCACTAGACAATTTCCATTGACGCAGCCGACGCGGTTACATTTACCATGCCTGTTACAAAACCGATTTTGAAACGCGCTTGAGGAGAATCCGTGTCAATGCTGAGCCAGGCTACCGATCAAAGCAGACCCAATGGAGGAGGTAGCAAGCTGTGGATCCTGCTTGGAGTTTGGGCGCTCGCCATCGTTGCGCTCATACCTGCGCTATTGCGCTGGACGGCTGTTCCCAAGTCCGACGGGAAGCTCGTCCAGTACTTGGGGTACATCGTTGCGGCTGCGATTTGTGCCGGCATCTACCGTCGCGAATCGCGACGTCTCACCCGCGCGCAGGCTTTCGTTCTGACGTCTCTGGCCTTTCTGCTGACTTGCATCGTGAACAGCGTTCACAACGTCTTTGTCGACCATGGAGTGCCCTACCTCCCAAGATTTGTTTCCAATGTCCTGTGGCAGGGATTGGTGAACGACATGGTAATTCAACTGTCACCCGCTGCCCTGCCTCACTCCTATCGTTTCCTGCCCAACTCAATTGTGCGCTGGATGCAGTTGGGCGGATTGGCCTTCGAGCCGGCGCGCGATCTTTACCGGCTGGTTTTTGGCATCGTGCTTTTTTATGCCATCTACAAATTTGCCCGCCTATATACGAATTACCTGGGCGCGATTATCGCCATGCTATTTGTCGCGGTCCTGTATCCGGTGAGTTTTGAGTACTACGCCGGGCAGTTGACCGATCCGCTCTCCCATTTGTCGTTTGTGCTGGCATTCATTTTTCTGGAAACCGAGGATTTCGCATTCTTGCTGACTACACTGATCGTCGGCTCGCTGGCCAAAGAAACCGTGCTCGCGATGGCCGGATACTACGTCCTCTTTCGCCGGAACGAACGAGGCTACTGGCTGAAGGCGATCACGCTATGTGTTGCAAGTGTCGCCATGTTTCTCGGCGTGCGCATGCTTATCTTGCACGGCGCTATCCATGAATACACCCAGATCAGTATCGCGCCCCGTAACATGCCCTTGTTGAATTGGGCCGATTCCCGCTGGCCGGTGGGCCTTCTCCTCACGGTTGGCGCATTTGTGCCTTTCGTCGTGCTCAGCTGGCGAAACACGCCCCTCTCGCTTAAGCGCCTGGCACTGTTTTTATTCCCGGTGCTTTTCGCCTCAGGCTTGTTTTTCAGTTTCCTGGTTGAAATGCGCAATTTTATGCCGCTTGTGTTCGTATTAGCGGTAATCACGGCACGCTATTTCATCTCCCTGTCATCGGAATCGCCGGTCGCCCTGCCGCAGTCAGGCGACGCCACTGTTGCGACCGCAGCTCAGTCTGGATCTCGATAACGTCCAGCTTGGAAAGAATCGCGTGCCGCCCGCAATCGTGCTCGTGGCGAGTGCTAAAATCAAAGGTCTCCTACCTCATCTAAAGGATTGCTCTCATGTCACAAGCCGTTGCCAATGCCGCTGCCTCCGCTCCCGCTCCCCTGGTTTCGCTAACCGAAGACGAAGTACTTTTCCGCGACACCGTCCGTCAGTTTGCCGACGAGAGCGTCCGCCCCTACGTCAAGGAGATGGACGAGAAGGGTGTGTTCGAGCCCAAGCTGATTGAACAATTCTTTCAGCTGGGTTTGATGGGCATCGAAGTCCCCGAGCAATACGGCGGCGGCGGTGGCACTTTCTTCGAGGCCATCCTCGCGGTGGAGGAACTTTCGCGCGTCGATCCGTCCGCCGGGGTTGTGGTGGACGTGCAGAATACGCTGGTCAACAACGCTCTGCTGCGCTGGGGCACCGAAGAGCAGAAGAAGCGCTACCTGCCGCGCATGTGCAGCGACACCGTTGGCGCCTACGCGCTGAGCGAAGCCAGTTCGGGTTCCGACGCCTTCGCGCTGCAGACCCGCGCGGAGTTGAAGGGCGACGAGTATGTCCTCAACGGCCAGAAGCTATGGATCACCAATGGCAAGGAAGCGGGAGTGTTCATCCTGCTGGCCACCATCGATCCTGCTGCCGGATACAAAGGCATCACTGCGTTCATCGTCGAGAAGAGTTTCGCGGGATTCACCGTCGGCAAGAAGGAAGACAAGCTCGGCATCCGTGCGTCCAGCACCTGCGAGTTGATCATGGAAGATTGCCGCGTGCCCAAAAACAACGTGCTGGGCGAAGTCGGCAAAGGCTACAAAATCGCCATCGAGACGCTGAATGAAGGCCGCATCGGCATCGGCGCGCAGATGCTCGGGCTGGCGCGTGGCGCGTGGGAATTCGCCGTGAAGTACGCCCAGGAGCGCAAGCAGTTCGGCCGCGCCATCGCTGAGTTCCAGGGTATTCAGTTCCAGATCGCGCAGATGGCCACCGAGATCGAAGCCGCCCGCATGCTGCTTTATAACTGCGCCCGCATGAAAGACGCCGGCATGAACTTCGTGAAAGAAGCGGCCATGACCAAGCTCTATACCTCGCAGGTTGCCGAGCGCGTGGCCTCGCTGTGCGTCGAGATTTACGGCGGTTACGGCTTCACCAAGGACTACCCGGTGGAGAAGTTCTTCCGCGATTCCAAGATCGGCAAGATTTACGAAGGCACATCGAACATGCAGCTGCAGACCATCGCCAAGCTGGTGATGAAGTAGGGCTAGGGGCTAGGGGCTAGGGGCCAGTCGTCGGATTACGCCCCCTGAATTGTCATCACGAGGAAACCTTCAGGTCGACGAGGGATCTGCTTTTCGCCCGCTGCGGGTGCCCCGCCCAAGCTTTCTTTGCGTGGGTGGACTTTTCTCCCTTCGCTTTTTACCAACTTTCAAATTGCCATCCGGCATCGCGATTCGGTGATATGCTTTGCCGTAACCGGGCCTAACTGTGGGGGAAATCCAAGCGAAGGAGTACCACCATGCGCCGGAGATCCCTGTCTTCCCTGTTAGCCCTTGCATTCTTAGTCTTACTCATCGCCAGCCTGGCATCTGCACAAATCAATCCTTGCAGCCGACTCAGCACGGGACAGGGGGCCAATCTGAATGGATTCATCCCCTTCCCATCCAGCAGCCTCTGGAACACCAACATCGCCAACGCGCCGCTCGATCCCAACTCGAGCGCGATCATCAACTTCATTGGCTCCTCCACTCCGGTGCACGCTGACTTCGGCGCCGGCTTGTATCAGGGCCAATCGATAGGCATCCCCTACGTCGTGGTACCGGTTTCCCAGCCGTTTGTGAATATCAACTTTACGGCCTACGGTGACGAGAGCGATCCCGGCCCGATGCCGATTCCGTTTAACGCGCCCATCGAGGGCTACCCTAATCCCGACGATGGTGACCGTCACGTGCTGGTGATCGACCCAGCCAACTGCTGGCTCTACGAGCTCTATCACGCATACCCCCAGCCCAATGGCACTTGGAAAGCGGATTCAGCGGCGGTCTGGGACCTGATTGCCAACGAGACGCGCCCTTATACCTGGACGTCGGCTGATGCCGCGGGCCTGCCGATCTTTCCCGGACTGGTTCGCTACGATGAAGTTGCGGCCGGGGCCATTCACCACGCGATACGCTTCACCCTGCATTACAGTAAACAGGCGTTTACCCCGCCGGCATCGCATTGGGCGGCGAACTCCAGCGATCCGTTGGCCGCACCCATGGGCATGCGGTTGCGCCTGAAAGCCAACTTCGATATTTCCAGCTATCCAGCCGATGACCAGGTCATACTGACCGCGCTTAAGCAATACGGCATGATCATGGCCGACAACGGAAGCTCGATGTTCATCAGCGGCGACCCTGACGATCGCTGGAGCAATGACGACCTGGGGCTGCTGCGGCAGTTGACCGCCTCGAACTTTGAAGTGCTGCTCATCTCGCCGCTTTATACGCCGGGAAATGTGCCGACCGGCCCGAACCCCACTGTCAACAGCTTCACCGCTACTTCTTCCGGCGGTGCGGGCCAACCGGTCACGCTGAGTTGGAACGTGACCCACGGCGAGTACAACATTGTTTCGCCCGGGGTGGGCGCCATTCGCGGTACCAGCGTCATCGTGAAGCCGCGAGTGACGACGACCTACACGCTCTACGCCACCAATCAATATGGCCGCACGACCGCGCAGGTCACGGTGACGGTCCCATAGCGCTTTCAGAATTGCGGGAGGAACGGGCGCTATGCCGCGGCCCGTTTCTCCTCGTGCAAGAAGCTGATGCCGTGCTTCTCGTCGCCCAGCAGCAGCCACACTGAAAGCAAGGCAATCACGACCAGCTCAAAGGCTGTCAGCGCCCACGCGTAACCCAGACGGTCGCGCAGGGCGAACTCGATGGTCGGAGTGGACGCGGCAAACAAAATTCCAATCTGATAGGTAAAGCCGGGCAACAGTCCGCGCACCGCGGGCGGCGACAGCTCATTCAGATGCACAGGAATGATGCCCCAAGCGCCTTGCACTCCCATCTGCATAATGAACGCGCCCACGGCCAGAATGGTTAGCGTGCTGCCGAAGGCCCACGCCGGAATGATGGCGAGCGACACGGCCATCGCCGCCAGCATGCTGTAACGGCGTCCCAGACGCTCGGAAAGCAGTCCGAAGATGACGGCGCCCGTAACTGCGCCCACATTGTAGAACATGGTGACGTAGGCAACGGTGTTGGCGGCGATGCCATGTCCGTGCTTGAGGAAGTCGGGATAAAGATCCTGCGTCCCGTGTGAAAAACAATTCATGAGGAACATCAACACGATCAGATACAGGGAAAGCTTCTTGTGCTGCCAGGCAATGCGCGGGCCATCGAGCGTGCGCGCCACGCGATGCACCTTCCAGGCCTCTGACTCCGGGACCTTGGTGCGGATATAGAGCGCCAGCAGCGCCGGAATGCCGCCCACCCAGAACATCGCGCGCCATCCCCAATTGGGCAGCACCACACGCGCGGCAAATGCAGCCAGCAGGTAGCCGATGGAGTATCCGCTCTGCAAAATTCCCGACAGCACGCCGCGCCAGCGCACCGGAGCGTGCTCCATGGCCAGCGATGCGCCCACGCCCCACTCGCCGCCCATGCCAATGCCGAACAGCATCCGCAGAATGAAGAACACCGTGAAGTTAGGCGCAAAGCCGCACAGCAACTCGATGGCCGAGAAGAACAACACATTGGCCATCAGCGGACGCCGCCGGCCGTAGCGGTCGGCCATCATCCCGAACAGCAGCGCGCCCACCGGACGCATGGCGAGCGTTGCGGTTACGCTGAGAACGAGGTCGCGCTTGGGAACGTGGAAGTGCTCCGACAGGGTGTCGAACAGAAAGATGACGACGAAGAAGTCAAAGGCGTCGAGGGTCCAGCCGAGAAAGCCCGCGCCCATGGCGTGCCAGCGGTCCGAACTGGCTTGGGGAGAGCTGCTTGTAAGTTCTGCCATCCGTCCCTTCTCCGGCAAGGTGCAGAGAAGGTAACAGAAAATTCGCGGGAAACGCTAGCGGGCGTTTATTGCAATCCCGCCTGTCCCAGCATCTCCAGAAATTGCTTCTGGGTGCGCATGTCGATGGACTGGGCCACCAGCTTTCCCTCGCGATCGTAAACGAAACTCTTCGGAATGCCCTCGACTTGAAACAGCTCGTTAACTTTTCGTCCCGGATCGAGCATGACCGGATAGCTGATCTTGCCGCTCCGCGATAAACGGCTTTACCTTGCCGGCCTCTTCATCCGAGATCGCCAGGATCACGAAACCCTGATCTTTGAATCGCTGGTAGAGCGTGTTGAGGTCGGGCATTTCTTTGCGGCATGGCGGGCACCACGTGGCCCAGAAGTTCACCAGCACGACTTTTCCCTTCAGCTCTTTCAGTGTCCAGGTTTTTCCTTGCAGGTCGGTGAGCGTGAAGTCGGCCTGCTGGCGGCGCTGATCATCGGCTTCCAGCTTCGCCATCGCCGCCTTGAACTGCGGCGCGTCTAACGACGCCTGCACATGCTCATAACGCACCAACTGCGCCAGCTCCGAATAAGCGGCAGCGGGCTGGCCGTGATCGTCGGGCGCTGGCTGCTGACGCAGTGTGTCGGCCAATGTTGTAGCGACCTCCTGCAGAGTGTCGTGCCCGAAATCGCCTTCGGTGGAGAGGTTCGCCAGTCCGACGGCCAGCCGAAGCTTGTTGGGCGTCGCCGGCAACTGCCTGATTTGCAGCGCGAGTTGCCTGGTGACGCCGCCCCTGACGTCGTCGGACAGCTGACGCAGGCCGTGGATCTGGTCGTAGATCGGCTTCTCCTGCGCGCTCCACACGATCTCCTGCTTCTGCGCCCAGATGGAAACCGGACTCATGACAAATATCTGGACTGCCATCACGCCCAGCAAAGCCGAAAGCAGGATGCGTCGTGCAATGCTTCCGCGGACAGCGCGAAGAACAGCATTCATCGTCTCACCACCTCGCTCTAATCTTACCGCTTTGACGGCAGACCTTCTGATAAAGGTCAAGCGCGAACAAAAAGGACGGCGCTGTTGACGCCGTCCATCGCGAATGCTGTTGTCTTCGAAGCTTAAACGCTGACCAATTCTTCTTGTGGTTGAGCCGCGGGCTCCCGTTCGATTACCGGCTTGATGCGCGACGAGCCCAGCTTGGGCAGTTTCACATCCCAGATGAGTCCCAGAGCTTCCAGCGTCTTGATGCCGTACCAGTTCACATCCACCTCGTACCACGCCAGGCCATGGCGCGCCGACTGCGGATGCGCATGGTGATTGTTGTGCCAGCCTTCACCGAAGCTGAGATACGCCACCCACCACAGATTGCGCGAATCGTCATCGGTAGAGAAGCGCTTGGAACCCCACATATGCGTCGCCGAATTTACAAACCAGGTGGAGTGCAGCAGCACTACGGTGCGCAGGAAGATGGCCCAGAACATCACTCCCCAGCCGCATGTGACCAGCAGCACCACGCCCAGCGTGGTCAGGGGGAGCCAGTGATATTTGCTGATCCAGAGATGAAACTTATCTTTGCGAAGGTCGGGGACGTATGCCAGAAGGTCGCTGTTGTTGTTATGAAAGGTCTGCCCGGTGAGGATCCAACCCATGTGCGCCCAGAAGCCGCCATCGCGCGGGGAGTGCGGATCGCCGGGCTTGTCGGTGAGCTGGTGATGAACGCGATGCGTGGCCACCCAGAAAATCGGCCCGCCTTCCAGCGTCAGCGTGGCGCAAACCGTCATGACATATTCCAGCCACTTGGGACATTTGTATCCGCGATGCGTGAGCAGCCGGTGATAGCCCATGCCGATACCGAGACTTCCCGCAACCCAATACACAATCACCCCGATAATCAGCGCTTTCCAACTGAACATGAATAAAGCCACGATTGCGCCGATGTGAAACGCGATCATGAAGCCCGTGGTGAGCCAATTGATGTTCTTCTTTTTCTTCTCTGCGGTCATGTCTCCCCTAACTAAATTGCTGCTTGTGGATCCGTCCAAGATGTGGTGCAGGAGCCAATTCCAGACTAACAACGGAAGGGGTTTCTGTTTGTAATACTTTTGTCACATCGGATTGTGACGTGGGAGGGAAAGGGGAGGGTGCAGTTTCTTCGGCCCCGGGTGCCCCACTCATTCCTGGTTTTGGAATGAGTAGGAGCTGATTACTACGATATACGAGTTTTCGATTGCATCAACTCTTCTGTCCCACACATTCGAAAGTCGCGAATGTGTGGGGCACCCATCTACTTGCCGCTCTTCCCTACCGGCTGCGGCGATGGCACGCCGTGCAGCAACACTTGCCGCGCATTCGCCGCGACCTTGTCGTCGTAGCCTTCGAGGATAAGAAGATCGTTGCCTTGGATTTCCAGTGTCACCTTGCCCTCGTCCGTGTCGTAGGCAATTGCTGGCGGCGTGCCGGCTGAATTCATTCCGCTCGCCGCCGCCGTCTGCTGCAGGGTCGCTTTCTTGTAGCGCTTGGGAAGATAGTCGGCATAGAGTTTGGCAAAATCCCGCGCGGCTTCGGGCGAATCCCATCGCGAAAGGTACAGCATCGCGATCTGATCTTTGGGAGCCGACTTGGCGTGGGCGGCAAAATAGTAACCTCCACGCCAGTGCGGATAATAGTTCGGAGGAGCGGCGCCATACTGCTTGGCCAGCAGATAAATGTCGAACTCACCCATCCCGCCAAAATCGAAGCGCTCATAGTCTGGCGCGACCAGTTTGTCGAAATCGGGAACGGTAAGCGGCGGTACATTCTGCTTCCTGAGGTAGGTTTCCGGCTGCATGATCTGGCGCGTGTCGATCGGCGGGTCCTGTAGCATGCCTGGGTACGCCGCTTCTTTGCCTTTGGCAGCCAGCACGGCGCGCACAAACTCCAGGCCAAAGGTGTAGGGCATTAACAACGATTCCCGCAGGAACATGGGAGCGGCAGCGAACACCGGTGAATCCTTGCTGTCGGCCATGCCGGCGCGCATGACCTCGACAATCTCCGGAGCGCTCAGAATGTTCTTGCCGATCGGGGCCAGCGTGTAGTCAACCAGCACCACCATGGCCTGGCCCTCGGTGACACACTGGCGCGCCGCCTGGGCCTCTTCCACCACTTCTTCCTGCGGGTCGGGCAGCGCTCCCTGGTCTTTGGCGCCGGCTAGTTCCCATTTCTCGAGATTGATCTTCTGGTCTTGCAGCGCGTGCGTCAGTTCGTGGGCCAGCACCGGCTTCTGAATGTCGGGCTGCACCCAGTCGAGCAGATTGACGCTCTTGTCCTTGGGGTCGTAGTAAGCCGCCACCTGCTCGCCCAGCAGGCGAAGAAACTCCGCATGCAAGTCATAGCCCCGCGGAAGCAGTCCAAATTTCTCCAGCACCAGCCGCGATTGCTCAAGCCGCTGCGCGTCTTTATCGTCCTTCATTTTCTTGTCAACGTAGCGCTCCACCGACTCGCGGGTGATGAGGTTGCGCTTGACTTTGTGCTGGATCGGCAGTCCAGTGTCGTGGCTGGCGAACTCCAGGATCTCATCCACCGAGCGAAAGAGTTCCTTGGCTTGTGCAGCAGTGATGCGAGTCTGCGGCGCAGGCTTTTCCGCCGACGGCGGCGTGCTTTTTGGGGTCTGCGCCTGGCCCGGGGAAGTCGGCGACTGCGTTGTCGGGTTCGCCTGCGGCTGGCTGGGCGTGGTCTGGGCCCACGACAAGCCAAACAGCAGCAGCACAACAACGAATGCGGAAACAGACGAGGTCAGGAGTTGGGATGATTTCGGGCGTACTAACTGGTTTTCAGGCATGCGGAAGCTACAAGCATACAGGACATTGGCCGCTGAGTAGCACGATCAAACCGCAAACGCTATCATCGAACCTTCGCTAGTTTCTTCATGAGGAAGGTGCCATGATACGAATTCGCGGCCATTTGCTGGCTTGTGTCGCAATACTCCTGCTGGGCGGCTCGCTGCTGGCGCAATCCCCCGAAGCCGTTCCGCAACCGCCCCAACCGACGGCTTCGCCTACGACTGCGGAACGCAGCCAGCAGCAACGCGAGGCTTATCGAAAAGCGATGGAAGACGCCGACCAGAAAATCGCCGCCGAGGTGAAGGCGCACTCGGAGTTGGTGAAGAACCTGGAGTATCTGACCACACACATCGGCCCACGCCTTACCGGATCGCCACAAATGCAGGCGGCCAGCGAATGGACGCTCAAACGCTTCCAGGATTACCACGTTGACGCACACCTGGAGCCGGCCGAAATTGCGCATGGCTGGACGCGCGGCGTGGAAACCGCCGAGATCACCAGCCCTATCCAGCGCCGCATCGGCATTCATGCCCTGGGATGGAGCAAGGCAACCGCTGGTGAGATCACTGGCAAAGTCGTCATGGTGAATGCCAAAGAGCCATCCGACTTTGAGCAGTACAAGGGCAAGCTGAAGGGTGCGATCGTTCTTCTGCGGCTGCCCGCCGACCTGTCGAAGCTGGATGCGGACCCGGACAATGCCTACGACGCTGTGATCCCGCCCGCGCGCGGTGTGCCGGAAGCCAATGGCGGCTGGCGCGGTCGCATGCAACTGATGAAGCAGACCGCGGCAGAACAGCCGGCGCTGGTCCTGATGGACAGCGGCAAGCCCGACAGCCTGTTCAATATGGGCGGCGTCTATACGCGATACTCGGCCAGCGACGTACCCATGGCTTTCCTCACGCATGAGGATTACGACCTCCTCTATCGCCTGCTTCAAGCCGGGCCCGTGACCATGAAGGCCAATCTGCAAGAAACTTTCAGCGACAAACCGGTGCCCGCTTCCATCACGGTTGCCGAAATCAAAGGCAGCGAGCATCCGGAGGAGCGGGTCATCGTCGGCGGCCATCTCGATTCCTGGGACCTCGGCCAGGGGGCGCTGGATAACGGCACGGGCGCGATGGCCACGCTGGAGGCGGCTCGGGCGTTGCAGGCGCTGGGCTGGAAGCCTAAGCGCACCATAACCTTCATTCTCTTCACCGGAGAGGAACAGGGAGGCATTGGCGCCGACACTTTCCTGAAGAACCATGCCGCGGAAATTCCCGCCATCGATGCCGTGCTCATCCACGACACCGGCACGGGCAAAGTCTTCAGCCTCGCGCTGGAAAACTTGTGGGAGACTGCGGCGCTGATGCACGAAATCTACCAGCCGCTGCAAGAGGTGTTCGATCTTCGCCCGCTCTCGACACGCTACTTCGGCGCGTCCGACCACGTGCCGTTCCTGAACAAAGGGGTGCCGGCATACTTCTGCATACAGCTACCGGCACAGTACCGCGAAGCCCATCACAGCCAGACCGATACCTTCGACAAAGTGGTTCCCGAGCAGATCAACGAGGGCGCAGCGCTTCTGGCGGCGTGGGCGTGGAATGTCTCGGAGATGCCGCAGGCACTGCCGCATCATGCCGTGCCAGCCGCGCCGATGGATTGAAGGGCTATCACCACAGAGGCACAGAGAAGACTTTCAACACGGAGGACACGGAGATCACGGAGCGCACGGAGAAGAAATAAGAATTAAGAAAACAAAAAGGAAATAAAAAGTAAAAAACAAGAAATAAGAAATAAAAAAATAACTCCGTGATCCCTGTGCCCTCCGTGGTGAAAGCTTTCTCTGTGCCTCTGTGTCTCTGTGGTAATCACACAGCTTCCGCCTTCCCGCTCTTTACGCTGCGGAAGGCGGCGTCGAGGACCAACTGGTTGCGCAAACCCTCTTCGCCGGGAATGTCGAACTCGCGCCCCTCTTCGATGGCCGCGGCAAACGCGTCCACCTGCGTGGCGTACGCTTGCCCGTTCGAGACCTCCCTTCGCTCGATCACCTCGAATCCTCTGCGCAACTCGACTGTCGGTGGATGCTCCACGTTCAGCGCATTCAGCGACGAAAGCACTCCGGTTTCTCCGGCCACCTCCAGATAAGTCTGGTACGGCGTGCGCGCCGACACCGAAACTGTGCCCAGTATTCCGCTCTGGAAGTGCAGTACTGCCGTTGCCGAGGCTTCCACAACCCAGTGCGCGTCGTAGTTGGCCACGGCTGCAACCGAAGCCACGTCCTGACCAAGGATGAAGCGCAACGAATCAATGCAATGGACACCGATGTCGGCCAGTGGGCCGCCGGTGGCCAGATGAGCATCGTTGATCCAAATTCGCGCGCTGCTCAGCATGGGAGCAAAGAAGTCGGCGCGCGCCGTCACCGGCCGCCCGATGGAACCGGCGGCCACATGCTCGCGGAACAATTTCACGCTGTCCTCGAAGCGCATCACGTGGGCCACGCCCAGCAGCACTTTCGCAGCGCGCGCAGCCCGCACCATCTCATGTGCCTCTTGCGGATTCATGGCCATTGGTTTTTCGCAAAGCACCGGCTTGCCATGGCGCACGGCCTGCAGCACGTCATCGTGATGCAATCCGTCCGGGCTGGAGACAAACACGGCATCGACCTCTGGACAAGCGCACAGTTCGGCGGTAGAGGCGAAGGCGTGGGGAATTCCAAACTGCTGCGCCGATTGCTTTGCCCGCTGCAAATCGCGACGCGACAGGGCCGTGACCCGGCAGCGGCTGGCCTGGGCGAATCCCGGCATCAGGCGTTTCACCGCGTGCAGACCAAATCCGACAATGCCAAATCGAACCATTCCTTTGTTCCCTGCACCGGCTGGTGACTGGTAAACTTTTTTCTCCGGCGGCCAAACTTCGCGGCACACTGGCCTTCTAATTTGAATGACCACAAGTCAATTCGCAAAAAACACGGAGTAATCTGATAACGTTCCGCATTTTTGCCGATACCTAGTATGCAGCGTCGGGATTGTATTTGGTTAATCGTGGTGGTGCTGTTCGCTCTGGCTTTCAGCGTCTGGGGACTGCCCTACTTTACCCAGTTGGGCCATCCCTTATGGTCGATTCTGGTTTACGCGTTCTTTGTCATCCTGTTTATTTACGGACGCGCCAATCGAGTGCGCACCCGCAAAGCCCGCAATAAAATCGACCGGACGAAATAACCGCGTTCGCTGTAAAGGGTCATCCGGCACGGCACTCGGGCGAATGCCTGAGGGGCAATCGACGCAATTCGCGCAATGCGGTAGAGTGAAAGATCTGTGGTGACGATTAGCCACAGGTGCACTAACTCCCGCGGTGGATAGCGAGCCGCCGCGGGAGTAAGTCTCTTCATCGGCGCAGCCGACCCGCGGTATTCACGGCCGGTGACCAGGCAGGAAAACGCTTGCCCCCTTCGCACTCGGCAATCAAGTCATTCTTTCTTGCGGGACCCGCAGGACGGCTGGAAGCCCTGCTGAACGTGGGTCTGCCCACGGCAACCCACGCGGGATTGGTGTGCCATCCGCATCCACTGGGTGGCGGGACCATGCACAACAAGGTGGTCTTTCATGCCATGAAGGCCCTGCACTCGTTCGGCTTTCCGGTGTTGCGCTTCAACTTTCGCGGCACCGGCCTGAGTGCAGGCCGCCACGATGAGGGACGCGGCGAAGTCGCCGACGTGCAAGCCGCGCTGGCCTGGCTGAAGCAGGAATTCTCGCTGCCCATAATATTCACCGGATTTTCATTTGGCGCGGCCGTGGGTCTGCAAGCGGCCTGTCCCGATCGCGACGTTAGCGCGCTGATTTCGCTGGGCACACCGGTCGAGGCCGATGGCCGTCTCTATTCGTTCGACTTTTTGCGGGGGTGCGCAAAACCGAAGCTCTTCGTCAGCGGCGACCACGATCAGTACGGATCGCTCCAGGCACTGGAAAAAATTGTTGCGCAAGCCGCCGACCCGAAAGAGCTGGTCTTCGTCCCCGGAGACCACTTCTTCGCAGGCCATCTCGCAGAAATGCGGATGACCCTCGAGAGTTGGCTGCGCGAAGTGCTGGGGGCAGCGGTTAGTAGTTAGCAATTAGTCCCTGGCAGCCGTCCGCAGACAATGGCGTCATTTGTACGGCAGAACAGGTCGAGCGCCCTGCCGCGATTGAGTTCCTCCCGGTTACGGAGACGGGATGTATCTAATGCTGACAGATTGGAATTTAGAATCTTCTCTTGCAACCTGAGCCTTCTCTGGGTAGGCAACTATAAGCTCGGTGGTTGACGTCCACCGTATCTTCACGTCTATTTGACCCTGCTTGCCCCAACTGACCGCCCCATTGTTGTCGTCCGCCACAAACACGTGTGCAGGACGGTGCAATGCGTACAAGGCAAGCTGTCGCGCATACCAGTTCGTCCTCACAACTGAGATTGCCGTAGAGTAACCCGTCATTGCCCCGCCGTTGCGCACCATCAGAACGGCGTCCCATCTTCCATCTGGGGAAACAAAATCTCCTATCACGGTCGTTCCCATCCTGACGTAGGCACCACAGGCGCCAAGGCCGCACACTGAGAGCAGGATAACAACGAAACACCAGCGCAATATCTTACGAGTCATCATTTCTGTAGCATCGATTCGAATCCGGTCTAATTCTTTGATAGCGGGCCCGCCGCCAGATCGCGCACGAACTCCACCAGCGAACGCACCGGAATTCCTGACGGCCCTTTGGCGATCCAGGGCTTGTTGTCTTCCATCCACGCGACCCCGGCGATGTCGAGATGCAGCCACGGCGTGTCGCCGACGAATTCCTTCAGGAACATCGCCGCGGTGACTGCGCCGCCCCAGCGGCCGCCGCTGTTGACGATGTCGGCGATGTTGGACTTGATCATCTCGCGGTACTCTTCGTCCACCGGCAGCCGCCACATCTTCTCGCCCGACTTCTGTAGCGATTTGCTGAAGCGCTCGTAGAAGTCTTCGTCGTTGGCGAAGATGCCGGCGTTGATCATTCCCAGCGCCACCACGCACGCGCCGGTCAGCGTCGCCGCGTCGATAAGGTGGGTGCAGCCTAACTGGCGCGCGTAATGCAAGCCATCAGCCAACACCAGTCGCCCTTCAGCGTCGGTGTTGATGATCTCGATTGATTTTCCCGACATCGCAATCTGCACGTCGCCCGGCTTCTGCGCCTTGCCCGAGGGCATGTTCTCGCTGGCGCAAACGATTCCGATCACGCGCAGGTTCGGCTTCAGCTGCGCGATGGCGCGCATGGCTCCGATCATGGCTGCGCCGCCTGCCATGTCATATTTCATCTTCTCCATGCCGTCGGACGGCTTGATGGAGATGCCGCCGCTGTCGAAAGTAATTCCCTTCCCGACCAGGCCGAGCACGGGCTTCTCGGGCGCGCCCGCAGGTTCGTGGCGCATGACGATCAGGCGCGGCTCCTCGTCGGAGCCCTGCGACACGCTCCAGAACGCGCCCATCTTCAGCTCTCGGATTTTTTCGCCGCCGTAGACTTCGCACTTCAGTCCGGTCTCGTCGCACATCTTCTTCGCGCGTTCCGCCAGGATGGTCGGGGTCATGCGATTGCCGGGCTCATTGACCAGGTCGCGCGTAAAATTCTGAGCCTCGCCGATGATGCGCCCCTGCTCCATCGCAGTCTGTAGCGCCTTCTGGTCGGCTGCCGGCGCCACGATGACCAGCTCTTCGATTTTCTGTTCTTTGCGATCACTCTTGTAATAGTCGGGGTCGAAGTTGCCGACGAATGCGCCTTCGACGATCGACTTCACGGCATCGTCCATACCGCCGCGTTGGAAAACCAGTGTGCTTTGCGAGGCAGGGTCGGCCTTTCCTGTCCACGAACTTGGCGCGACGAAGGCAAAGCTCTTCAGGTCCTTCGCCTTCAGATTGCGCACGGCGGCGCCGGCCAGCTTGCGCAGCTCGTAGGAGGAAAAGTTCTTCGCCTTGCCGCCGCCAATCAGCATCAGGCGCTTCGCCTTCAGGCCCGACGGCTTGTGCAGCAGAGCGATCTCCAGCATTTTGCCGGTGACCTCGCCCGAGGCGATGAGGTCGGCGGCCGCGTCGAGCACGGCTTTATCGTTGGTCTGGATTTGCGGTTTGTGTTTGTCGGACTTGTCGCCGTTCCTGCTTTCGGCGGCAGCATCGAGCACCGGAACGACCAGGCACTCGGTTTCAAGTTGCGAAGGTGTTGCGGTATGAAGAGTCGTTTTCATGATCATGATTCCGTTCTTGTGTCGCCCCTGAAGGGGCTCTAATACCTGATTAGGTCGTGTACCCAGCGCTTCCGCGCTGGGCTAATTAGTTTCGCGCCTGCGGCGCTGGTTTTTCGCCGGGTGCCCCACACATTCGCGACTTTCGATGTGTGGGACCAGGCGAGTTCCCGAATCCCCCGTTGCGTCATGATGCTGACCAGTCCCACTCATTCCAACATCAGGAATGAGTGGGGCACCCGGCGCCTGCGGCGCCGCTACGTTTTCCTGCTTCTGGCGACCGCCTCACGCGCTTCCTTGTCGGCGGTCTTGCGACGTTCGGTCTCGCGCTTGTCCCAATGCTGTTTGCCTTTTGCCAGGGCCAGCTCTACTTTCACGCGGCCATTGCGGAAGTACAGCCTGGTCGGGATCAGGGTCAGTCCCTTCTGCTGCGTCTTGCCAACCAGTTTGTTCAACTCATTCTTGTGCACCAGCAACTTTCGGGTACGCAAGGGTTCATGGTTGAAGATGTTGCCGTGTTCATAAGGGCCAATGTGCGCATTGATCAGCCAGAGCTCGCCATCCTTCACCAGCCCGTAGGCATCCTTCAGGTTAGCGCGCCCGGCGCGGACAGATTTCACTTCCGTCCCGCGCAAGGCGATGCCCGCTTCGAACTTTTCCAGCAGAAAGTAGTTGTGCGACGCGGCGCGATTGACCGAGGCGTCCCGCTGACCGCTGGCGGTGGGGTCACGCCGCGGCTGCTTTTCCTTTTCCGGACGACCTGTGGGGGACGGCTGACGGGCCATAAATATTCAGGCGCCACGCCAGCGCCGGGCTTCGCTTGTCCCAAACCGTACATCACAATAAATCGGAGAACGGGGCGACATTGCGCTGGGCGGGATTCACCGTAACGGTCTTGCATGGCGCGCGAACCTTTGATGCTAACACAGGATTAAAACAGTGACTTGCGTCACTATATGAGACGTGTGCGGGATGCTATAATCGCGCCGATTACGCTGACTCGATTCATCACGCTGACGCGATGTATTTATACGCGGCCCATGCTCACGTTTGATGTGGGTCCAAGTCTTACGTTTCGGAACATGGCATTTCTAAATCGCTTACGGGCTGAGTTCCGGCAATTCCCTGGGGTCTGAAGGATCTTGATGAAACGGTTTACCCGTGTCCTGGCAGTGCTACTGATCGGCGCTGTTCTGCCCGCATTCGCCTCCAACGACAAGGCCGCTAAAGCCCTGTTTCAAAAGGGCAAAGACGCCGAAGTTCGGCAGGATTACATTGCCGCCTACCAGTTTTATCATCAGGCCTACCAGCTCAAGCCGTCCGATCTGACCTATCGTGCCGCTTTCGAATATGTGCGTTTTCTGGCATCGGCTTCGTATGTTCATCAAGGCGAAATTCTGGTCAAGGCCGGGAAACTGCAGGAGGCATTGACCGATTTCGAGCAGGCGCTCGCCATCGATCCCTCCAGTTTCATAGCCCAGCAGCAGGCCAACAAGACACGCCAGCTTATACAGAAGAGCCTGAACCCCGCGGCTCCGGCGCCCACCGCCGAATCGGGACTGACCAAACGCATGGAGGAAGCCACCGGCCCGGTTGAACTGGCCCCCATTTCACAGACGCCGATCACTCTAAAGCTGACCGAAGACGGCAAGACGGTTTACGACACGATCGGCAAATTGGCCGGCATCAACGTGCTGTTCGATCCCGATTTTACTTCCAAACGCATTCGCGTGGATTTGAACGGGGTCACCCTGGAAGAGGCGCTGGAAATCACCGCGCTGGAGTCAAAGACCTTCTGGCGGCCGGTCACTCCGAATACTATTTTTGTGGCCGCCGACACGCCCGCCAAGCGCAAGGAACTGGAACAGAGTGTCATCCGCACTTTTTATCTGACCAACCTGTCGCAGCCCAATGAATTGCAGGACCTGGTCAATATTCTGCGAACTTTGCTCGATACCCAGCGCCTGCAACAGTTTCCTTCGCAGCAGGCAATTGTGGTACGCGGCACGCCCGACCAGATTGCGATGGCCGAGAAGCTGATCAACGATCTCGACAAAGGTCGGCCCGAGGTGGTGGTGGAAGTTGCTATCATGCAGGTCACCCGCAGCAAGATGCGCAATCTCGGCATTCAGCCGCCCGGTAGCGTTAGCGTACAGTTGCAGGACAACAACACGACCAGCAGTACCACCACGGTGAATGGCAATAACGGCAATGGCGGCACGGCCACCACCACCAACGGCAATACTGGCGGCATCAACCTCAACAGTCTGGCCCACCTTAACGCCACGAATTTCCAGGTGACGATCCCCTCCGCCACGGCGAATTTCCTGATGAGCGACAGCAGCAGCAAGCTCATCCAACAGCCGCAAATCCGCGCCGCCGACGGGCAGAAGGCCTCGCTGAAGATCGGCGAGCGCGTGCCCGTGGCCACCGGTTCGTTTCAGCCCGGTATCGGGGGCGTGGGCATCAACCCCCTGGTCAATACCCAGTTCAACTACATAGACGTTGGCGTGAACATCGACATCACCCCACGCGTACACGGACTGGAAGAGGTCAGTCTGAAAGTCACCATGGATATCTCGGCGATTGACCGGTACCAGGACCTCGGCGGCATTTCACAGCCGGTGATCGGGCAACGCAAGATCGAACAAGAAATTCGCATGCGGGAAGGCGAAGTTAACATCATGGGCGGGATTCTTGAAAACACTCAGACCAAGTCGCTGTCGGGAATTCCAGGACTGGCGTCCATTCCGCTCTTCAGGTACCTGTTCTCCGAGGAGAGCGTACAGAACAACGACAACGAAATTATTTTCATCCTGATTCCGCACATTGTGCGCGCCCAGGACCTTAACGACAGCAACATGAGGGCGATCGACGTTGGCACCGCCAATACCATATCTCTGCATCACGGCATGACGCAGGCGCCCGATCAGCAACAGCCGCACCCGCAAGCCCCGGCCACGCCCGGCAATCCGCGGGGAGCACAAGCCAATCCACCGCAGCCGCAGGCCGGCACAATGCCGGGTGCCGGCGCGCAACCTTCCATCGCCGGGGCGCCTCCGGGCAGTGCCATCGTCAGCTTTGACCCGGCCATGCTGGACCAGGCGGTCGGTTCCACCTTCACCGTGAATGTGAACCTGGCCGGCGCGCAGAATGTCTCGTCGGTCCCGGTACAGATTCTCTATAACCCGCGGGTGTTGCAGGTGCTGAACGTCTCCAATGGAACGCTGCTGGCACAGGACGGCCAGACCGTCGCGCTGGTCAACCGCGATGACAGCATGGCGGGTATTCTGCAACTCACCGCCTCGCGTCCTCCGGCGAGCGCCGGCATTAGCGGCGATGGACCGGTATTTACCATCACGTTCCAGGCCAAAGCCCCAGGCCAGGCGACCTTGAGCATCAATCGGGCGGGAGTGAAAAACGCAAGCATGCAAAACGTTCCCGCCAGCGGTTCTCAGGCGATTGTGACCGTTCATTAGCAGCGGCGTCTAATGGGTAGCAATCTGGCCGCCGATCATCATTGAGAGGCGCATGCTCCGGCGGCATCATCAAGGCCGCCGGGTTGCGGAAACAATCCTGGGAAGGACTAAAATCAGGGCAGTGCATCTCAATTTTTCCAGTCGCGCTCTTGCTGCTGAGAGGGCCGGTGTGCCTGAAGCGGCGGCATTTTATCCGCCCTCTTCGGCGCCGCGCGCGTTCCGCAGCAAAGGTTTCACGCTGGTCGAGTTGATCGTGGCCATGACCATCCTGATGGTGCTGACCGCCATGGCTGCTCCCGTGTTGCGGGTCGCCATTCAACGCAACAAAGAGCGCGACCTGCGCCGCGACCTGTGGGAGATGCGCGACGCCATTGATCGCTACAAGGACGCCGCCGACCGCGGCGCATTTCAGGTCAAGCTGGACAGCCAGGGATATCCCCCCGACCTGGAAACGCTGGTGAAGGGCGTGGACTCCAATGGCAAGAAAATTCGTTTTCTGCGGCGCATTCCCGTGGATCCGATGACTGGAAAGGATGAGTGGGGCTTGCGCTCGATGCAGGATGATGTCGATTCAGATTCCTGGGGCGGGCAAAGCGTTTTTGACGTGTACACCAAATCGGACGGCACTGGTTTGGACGGCTCAAAGTACAAGACGTGGTAAGTTCCTACGGCGCAACCATGACCCGGCGCATACGACAACGCGGCTTTACATTGATCGAGCTGATGGTGGTGATCAGCATCATCGTCATCCTGCTCTCGCTCGCCATCCCGAATTATTCCTCGTCCATTCTGCACGCCAAAGAGACGGCGCTGCGCGACGATCTCTACACCATGCGCTCGCTTATCGATCAGTACACGCTCGACAAGCAGAAGGCCCCGCAATCGTTGCAGGACCTGGTGGATGCCGGATACCTCAAGCAGCTCCCCAAAGACCCGTTCACCAACTCACGCGATAGCTGGGTTCCGATCACCGACGAGAGCATCATGTCTCCCGATCAGAGCGCGCCGGGCGTCATTGACGTGCATAGCGGCAGTGAGCAGAGCTCCAGCGAAGGCACCGCATATAACACGTGGTGACGAAGAGCTATCAGCTGTCAGCCCCACGCCACCCAAACCTCATCCCATGTATTCTGTTTCTCCAGGCAAGTGTTGCAAACATACTTTTCAGACCCTACCTGAATTGACAGTTACTTTTCCCGGCGCACGTTAGTTAGCCGCAACGGCTTTTGGCCGTAGTGCTCGACCTCCAGTTCGCCTTTCTTGTTGAACTTGACCTTGCATGCTACCGCCAGCAAGCCGGAACCGTTGCCGTCCTTATCCAGGTTGAGAGTAACAATTCCGATAGGGTAGTCCCGCGACCGGCTGCTGTTGGAAAGTTCGCCAAAGGAGATGGGGCGATTGGTCGCCAACACGATGTGTACACCGCCATTCTTATCCGGATGTACACGGGCGATGCGGAAACCGGTGCCCACAGAGCCAGTTGGAGCGACACGGCCTAGGTCCTGAGCCTTCTCCAGAGCACTTACCAGTCCGTCCTGGCCCTTGCTCTTGAGGGTGGCCGCGTATTCCTGGATGTCCGGGTCACTGGTGAAACCGGTGAGATAGATCGTGACACCAGAGCTCTTACCGGCGGCGGCACCCGCCTGGCCGACGGCGGTTGCAGAGAATTGTGCCGGCACCGCTACTTGGGCGGCAGCGCTGGAAATGATGCTTACGGAGAACAAGACTGAGACAGCCAACAGCCAAACTCGACTCATGTGCGATTGCAACTTCATCTTCTCCACCTCGTTTAAGATTTTAGCCCACAGCATGGACGCATTTTCCACGGAGTCCAACTGTTTCTCGCGAAAGGGGCGAGTCCTGGCGCAAGATCTCCATCCCGTACCCTAAAATTTGTCATCCTGAGCGAAGGCGGCGCCGGGTTTGCACCGCCGGAGTCGAAGGATCTGCGGTTCCGAGCGAGCCCGCCGCGGGCGAGTCGAAGTGCTTGTCTCCCCGCATTTCGATGTCGGCCCCACACAACTATTTCGTCGCTTCGCTCAACATGAATTTCCCCAAATACAGGGGATGCGAGTGGGGCGGAACGGTCTTGGCGTTGTCAATCGGGTACGGGCCCTGCACCGTAGTCGGGAATCCCCAGATGTCTCCGTTGCGCATGTCAACTGCGACCTTGCCATAAACTTGCGACGTGCCATCGGGCTTGCGCAGCATCGTGACACCCGGCTCGATGTAGAACGGGTAAGCCTCGCTGGCTTGTGCTTGCACCGCCGGCGGGTGAACGATGGGGCGAAATGCAATCATCGCCAGAAGAACGGCGATGACTAGTCAGCATTGCTTTTGTAAAGCGGTCGAGCGTCATAGGTCCCTCCAATTTGGGTGAAGCGGTGATAATTCCGAAAGGCTTATCACCAGGAGCGCTAAAGTAGCATATAAGTGCTATATCAATTGCGTTAATATCACCACTACAGAGCTACCGCTTCGCCTATAAGTGTCGCCAGTGGCCCTGGGAGGCTCTAGGATGGCCGCAAGGCCTTCGGGCGGCTCCGTTAGGACTTCCGCCAGACCGACGCCCGCCAGCGGTCACGCAGGCCCTCTAGCGTACGTTTCGCCTTTTGAGCAAGAAGCCCGGTTCACCACCCGCCTTTTCTTGCCCAGCCTCCTAGAACTTTCCCCGGAACAGGTAAATCAGTTCGATGACCAGGATGATCACCACCATCAATTCCAGGATGAATCCGCGACTCTGGTGAAATTCGTCCACCAGAAAGCGGTAAAGCCCTTCGGCAGTTCGGAGCTTTTCGTTGACCAGGTTCTTGTACTCGGGAACTCCGACCTTGGCGGCGGCCAACCGGTAAAGGCGCGCGGAGAACATGTCGCTGACAAATTTGATGGCGTTGTCGGAGCGCTCTACCAACTCGGTCACTTCGACGGTGACAGAGTTCAGCCGTGAGGCCTCACGGCGCATCTGCCAGCGCCGCCAGAAGCCGGCCCGATGTTTCAGCGAGTTGTACACGCCGGCCAGCTCGCGGGTCAGCAACTCGTCATAATGGCGAAACTCCAGCAGCTGCGAATTGGCATATTCCAGGATCTGCACCGAAGTCTCGGCGCCCGCCGGGGTGTCATAAACCAGCGCGGCATTCCATCCCACCGCGACCAAATCATTGGGATAGTAGGAAAGGCTGGACTGGATGACGTTGTCATTTTCCTGACGCGCCAGCGCAGTCAGCTCGCCGCGTAATATCTGCGCAATCTGTGGCCCGTGTTGGGCCAGCAGCTCGGAGCCGAGCGGCTGCCCGGGGACACCGCTCAGGGTGAACACGTAATAATCTTCGCTGAGCCAGTCGCGATACAGACGCCCCAAGGCGGGGGCGATGCGATCAAGCCGGCCGCGGATAATCTGCTGCGCCTGTCGCTCCAGCTCCGGGTTCGGCACCCAACGCGCCGCCAGTTGTATCAGCCCTTCCCAGTCGGCCTCGAATTGCAGTTCAAACAACACGCTGATAACGCCGTAGTCGTAATACTTGATCTGCGGAATCAGGCTTTCGCCGCCCGGCAATACGATGGCTTCCAGCCGCTCGACGACCGGAGGATTTTCGAAGCGAACATAATCTGGAGTGGCGTGCTTAAAGCTGGGCTCGACGCGGCGCGCGCCCAGGATGTCGCGCAATTGCTCCAGCCTGATCTCGTCACAGACGTCATGCAGAATGACGCCCAGGACGGAACCCTTCATGATCGCAACCGGTGTGCTGCTGGGCATGATCAGGCTGGCTCCCACCAGGAACGATTGTAAGGGATGCCAGCATGGCAGTGCTTCGCGATGGCGGTGTCCTCCGTTATGACCGGCGCCCTGTCACATACGCGAGGGGACGCTATCACTGACACATGGCAGAGAGTGTGCTGAACTTAGGCTGTTATGACCACAACCGAGCTGGAAAAACCGCTGGAAGCGCGTGTGAATGCGACTGGTGCTGCAGAGCCAAGCCGCCGCAGGGTGTGGTTGCGCCGAATTCTGATCACGGTGGCGCTGCTCATCGCGGTAATTGTCCTCGGCACCTATGCCACATCGGTCTATTTCGTCCGGAAGGCCTTCCATCATCGTGTGGTGAAACTACAAGCCGTCCCAAGCGATCTCGGGCTTACAGGCGAAAGTATCGCCTTAACCAGCTCCGACGGCATTCCGCTCGAAGCATGGTGGATTCCGGCGGATCGGCCTCGCGGCGCAGTGGTGCTTCTTCACGGGATGGATGGTTTGGATGCGTCCTGCCTGCTTCCCCAGGCAAAATTCCTGCACGATACCGGCTGGTCAACGCTGGCGCTTGACATGCGTGCCCACGGACGCAGTGGCGGAGAACGCATCGGACTCGCGCTGGAAGAGCCACGAGACGTCAGCGCCGCGCTGGATTGGCTCACAACGCAATCTTCCCTCAAAGGCAAACCCCTGGTCCTTCTCGGACTTTCCATGGGCGGCGCGACCGCCATTCGGACTGCCGCCTCTCGCCCCGACGTGGACGCGGTCATCAGCATCAGCTCGTTTGCCTCGTTCGATCCCCTGATGGGCCAGGGTGTGCAGCTTTTACTGGGACGCCTCAGCATCCTGACGCTCTACGGAGTCTGGTCGCCCAACGCTTCGCCGGTGCACGACATTGCCAGGATTAGCCCGCGGCCAATTCTGCTGATGCATGGCACCGCCGATCAACAAATACCGGTGCAAGATGCGTATCTTCTGCAAAAGGCCGCAGGGCCGAATGCGGAACTGTTGATCGTGCCCGGCGCTGACCACCTGGTGTACACCGAAGATGGAAACGGCAAAGGCGAACTCGATACCGCCTACCGCGAACACATCATCGACTTTCTTAGTCGTGTAAGGCCGCGCCAGTAAAGAGACCGGGAGGCAACCGCCCGCGCTCCCCAACTCTCCACCCAGCACAACAGCGGCTTGGGGGAGCGTTGACGAAAACTGGACGTCCGCAGTGCGGACTCAGCGGCGCGTAAACAGCCCGCTGATTCCGTGGCCGACGAGCAGCGCCACCACTGAAACCGCAGCCGTCGTCTGCCAGAAGTATTTGCGAAGGTAAAGCTTCGGCTCCAGCCGCTCACGTACGCTTTCGCGAACGTTGGTTTTCAATTCGCTGACGGAATGGTGCAGCCGGCGGCGCTGTTGTTCGGCTCGCTCCTCCAGCACATCAACCCTGAGATTCTGCGTGCTCATCATTGTGTCTTGACCTCCGTTTGCAGCCACACCTGGTCTTGCTTCAGCACGCGGATGGTGCGCTCCGGCGCCAGACCTTGCCCTTTAATCTTTCGCCACCCAAACGTGAGGACGACAGCGCCCACGACCGAATACACCATCCCGACGATCAGTAAAGCGATCGGGTATCTCCAGGGATTGTCAAAAGCGTTGGCGATGGCGGCTACTAGGAAAGCGGTCAGTACCAGCCAGCCGGTTGCAAGCAGCACCAGCCCTGCAAGGATGCCGGGCGCCGCCAATTTGAACGATTGCAGTTTCCCGCCAAATTCGGCCCGCAGCATGGCCACCCGCGTGGCGACAAATTCCGTCAGTTCGTCTTTCAGTTCGGTCATCAACTCGGGAAAGGTTTTTGTGGATTCGTTAATCACTGGCCGACCTCCAAACCCGGAGCAGGATTCCGACGGCAAACGCCATGCCCGCAAAGGCCAGCAGAGTCTGCTCCGGATACTCGCGCGGCCACGCTTGCGCCCGGCGGCGTACCTCATTCAAACCAACTCTTGCCCTCTGGCGCGCGGTGCGCAGCCAGTACGGAACCGTCGGCTCCGACAGATAAGACTTGACGCCGGGCGGAATCGCCGACAGCGGCTGGCTATTCTCCGTCAATATCCTGCTGGCCGAAGGCAGCGACTCGCCAGCAACCCTCATAACCTCTGACATGGTTGGATCCTTTCTCCCCAGGCCGGTACAGCCGATTTGGGAAGCGTTCTAGCTGGTGTGATGCCCGGCCGGCGCGGGATGTTTGCTGCCGGAATCAAGCTGTCCAACCTTAGGGACTGTCGAAAAAATCCGACAAAAAGCAGATCCCTCGCGGGCTAAAGCCCGCTCGTGATGACAAAAGTAAGGACCGTAACGGCGCGGCTGAAGCCGCGCCCCTTCAAAACATCCGAGCTTAATGGCGCACCCTTCGGCTTCGCTCAGGGCAGGCTCCTTCGGCTTCGCTCAGGGCAGGCTCCTTCGGCTTCGCTCGGGGCAGGCTCGAACACGCCGCTGAAAAACTCGAATGTTTACGCTTTTTGAAGGGGCGCACCTTTAGGTGCGCCATTGCAAACCCTTTATTTTTGTCATTCCGAGGGGCTTTCAGTGTGTGCGTGAGAACTCGATTGTCAAAGTTGGGGTGGACCAAGAGCGTCGTTCCTACTGCAAATTCAGACCCGAAGGGTCGAAAGAGCTTAGCCCAGCGCTTCAGCGCTGGGTAAAGTGGAAAAATATTTCGAGTCCCGTGGGGACGACAGGGTTCTCACGCACACACTTTCAGCCCAGAGGAATCTGCGGTTTCTTTATCGCGACCAGCTTTGAGCAGCCTGTTGGGTCTCTTGCCAAAAGGCGGCTTCAGCCACTGCGATTCTGATTAATTTCGCCCCGGGAACAGGAATTGCAGCATGGGGCCGACGCGCTGCGACCAGGCGTCCTCGTCGTGGTGTCCGCCTTCAACCTCGGTGAAGTGGAGGTCCTGGCCGAGCTTCCATCCCTTCTTGAGCAGGGCGGTGTTCAAAGCGCGGGCATCAGGCAACGCCCGATAGCTTTCCTTGGTGCCGATGTCGAGCCAGATACGCAGTTCCGGTTTTCGTTTGAGCTGGGCAACCGTCTTCAGGATGGCTCGGTTCTTCCACCACACCGACGGAGACATGGCGGCAAGTTTGCCGAACACCCCGCTGTAGCGCAGCGCCAGATACATGGCCGCCAATCCCCCCAGCGATGATCCACCCAGGCCGCAGTTCTCCGTGCCGGGAAGCGTCCGGTACTGGTGATCGACGAACGGTTTCAGTTCTTCCACCAGCATCCGGCCGTAAGTATCGGCTTGCCCGCCGCCCAGCCGCTTGTCTTCGACGGGAGTGTATTCGTCGACGCGATGTTCACCGGTGTTGTAGATGCCGACAATGACCAGCGGCTCGATGGCGCCGGCCATGATCAACTCGTCAGCGGTTTCGCCCACACGCCAATACTTGCCGGGGATGAAGGAGGTGTCGGGATCGAAAAGGTTCTGGCCGTCGTGCAAGTACAGCACGGGATAGCGCCGGCCGGCTTCAGCCTCATACAGCGGCGGAAGATAAACCATGAAGTCGTGCTTCTCCTCCATCACTGCCGAGGGAAATTGCTGATGCAGACGCAGGCGCGACTTCAGCTCGCCGGGTACGGCGGCAGGCACATTGGTCAGCTCAGTGGGAACGGGCATAGGATGGCGCGTTAATGGTACGGAATCTAGTTTCGGAGTGCCAGTGATTTTGATGCGTTGTTGCGTCAACAGTCTGAAGACGCGACCTAAAGGCCCGCTCTACTTGCATACTCGCGGAATTGGTCGATCGCGGACTGCGTGTATTGGCCAACCTCGATGAGATAGCCATCCGGATCGCGCATGTAACAGCGCGTCTCCTGGCCGTCGGGATTTGCAAGCGGCTCAGTCAGAAACTGCGCGCCCTTCGCCTTCCATTGCGAGTAGCAAGCCTGGATGTCGGCGACCCGCAGGTTCAGAAAGCTGCTGACCTGGTTGAGGTCCTGCGGCGTCTCGAGCCACACTTCAGGCTTGTCGGGCGTAGGGCCGCCGCCCGAATTAAGTATGATCCACGAATTCGAGAGCTTGACGTAACACGGATTCTCTTCCTTAACGACCGTTCCTCCCAGGACGCCGGCGTAGAATTCCTTCGACTTCACCTGATCGCGCACGGTGAGGAAATGGGCAACGTAGAAGCCTTCTTCGGTGATGGGAGCGACGGGGGGATTCATAGGCGGATTTGTCCTCATTCTGTAGAATGATGGTTCTTTAGATTACCAAACCCCAACTCTCCTGCAACGGAAAGGCCCTAACAACTTGAATCGTGAATATCATCGTTGGTGGTCCCGCGACCTCGAACGCGACATGGAACTGCTCGTCTTTGGCCACGCCGGCACCAAGGTACTGGTCTTCCCCACTTCGCAGGGACGTTACTTTGAATACGAAGACAACCAGATGGTTGCCGCGGTCGCCGACCGTCTGGAGGCCGGCCAGTTGCAAATTTACTGCGTCGACAGCGTGGACGGCGAAAGCTGGTACAACCGGCGGGCGCATCCCTACTGGCGCGTGCAACGGCACCTGCAATACGAGCGCTACCTTCTGAACGACGTTCTGCCGCTGATGTGGAACAAGAACTGGACGCCGCGCACCATCGTGACCGGCTGCAGCTTCGGCGCCTATCACGCGGTAAACTTTGCCTTCCGCCATCCCGACCAGGTCACCGGCTGCGTCACCATGGGCGGATCGTTCGACATCAAGAGTTTCCTCGACGGGTGGTATAGCGAGGACGCGTACTTCAATAATCCGCCTGATTATCTGGCCAACTGCACCGACGGCTGGCGCTACAACCACATACGCACGGTGCTGGCCACCGGCGAGTGGGACATGTGCTGGCAGAAGAATGAAGGCTTCGCGGCCATCCTGCGGGCGCGCGGCATCCGCCATGAGCTCTACGTGTGGGGCGACCAGAGCTATCACGACTGGCCGTGGTGGCGTCCCATGGCGCGGACGTATCTGGAGTAAGCACCATTTCACCACAGAGACACAGAGGACACAGAGAAGATTTTTTTCACCACGGAGACACGGAGAACACGGAGTTTTTTCTTTTCTTGTGCCTGTGTGATTTTGTTTTGACGATAAAAGCGATCCAACACGGAGAGCACACAAGACTTTTTGTTTTGGCTTTCTACTTCTCGTGTTTGTATTTTGTTTTTCTTTACTTCTTTTCCTTCTCCGTGTTCTCCGTGCCTCTGTGGTGAAAAATAACTTTTCTTCTCTGTGTTCTCTGTGTCTCTGTGGTGAATAGACCTATCTCGCTCCCACCGGCGCTCGCGCTTGCGGCTTGTGGCGCTGGGCTGCGACGGCCTCTTGCGCCAGGCGAATGAAGTCGGGCATGCGGCGGGTGGCGATCTGCGACATCTTCTGGCCGGAATCGAACGACCATCCTGCCATGGTGATGCTCATGGCAAATGGGGCATCGCCGTAGAGCTGTGCGGCGGCCGTGAGTAGCGATGCGGGAGTGAAATGGTCGCAAAAGCCACCAGGCCCGGGTTCCGGCGAAACCGTGGTCCGCTTGATGGTCCCCGGCTGGTCGCCAAATGAAGCATCCAGAAACAGCACGAAATCCCTTTGCAATATATCGTCCACCATCTCCAGGGTGAGTTGCTGGGCGGCGACCACTTCGACATCGGGATCGTTCCAGAAATGCTGGTCCAGGGCGCGCGCGGCGTGACAGCCGATGGCGTCGTCTCCGCGCATGGGATTTCCATAACCAATGATCAGGGTTCCGGGCAATTCATCCTCTTGAGGGGTGGCGTGTGGCGCGGCCTTTCCCTGTGAGAGAAATAGTCCTTTTGCGCCGCCAGGGATGTGCGACACCTCACAGGGGGCCGTGATGAAGGGGCCATTCACCACAGAGACACAGAGGACACAGAGAAGAACGGGGGTTCACCACTGAGGTCACTGAGGTCACGGAAGTTCTTGTTGTTTTTCTTTTCTTGTTTTTCTTTTCTTGTTTTTCTTTTCTTGTTTTTCTTTGGTTGTTTTTCTTTGTTAATTCCTTCTCTTATTTTCTTTATTTCTTTCCGTGCGTTCCGTGTCCTCCGCGGTGAAAAAAAGAATTCTTTCTTCTCTGTGTTCTCTGTGTCTCTGTGGTTCGCTCCGGCTTCAAGATTCTTCTCCGTGCTCTCCGTGTCCTCCGTGGTGAAAAAAGAATTCTTTTCTTCTCCGTGACCTCTGTGCCTCCGTGGTGAAAAAGCAATTCTTTTCTTCTCCGTGCTCTCTGTGCCCTCCGTGGTGAAAAAGAATTCTTTTCCTCTCCGTGCCCTCCGTGTCTCCGTGGTGAAATTTCGATTCTAATCACGTTTTTTCCCCGGCAACCCGGCCGGGTTCTCGTGGGTGCGTTCACGGAAGCGCGCCTTCATGCCGGTCGCCATGGAGACGGCGTTCTCGCCAAATTTTTCGCGCATGCGATCGGCGGCCGACAACGCCTGGTTCCATTTCTCATGCGTGGTCTTGCCTTCCAGGCTGAGCTGTTCGCTCTCGTCGGCAAAATGCGACGCGCAAACCCCAAGCAGGCGAACGGCGCCGCCATTCCAGTTGGCGCGAAACAGTTCGCGGACCGTGGCCAGAACTTCGGCGTCCACCGAACTGGGCTGCTCCAGGGTGTGGGCGCGGGTGAGGGTGCGGAAATCGGAATAGCGCAGCTTCAACTGCAGAGTACGAGCGTGCAGCTTTTGTTCCCGCAGGCGGCGGCACACCATCTCGGTCAGCCGCGCCAGGGTCGCTTCCAAGGTTGGCGCGTCGCTGGTGTCAACCGAGTAGGTATGCTCGTGGCTGATGGAGCGCGGCCCCTGGTCTTCGCCGATATCGCTGTCGAACCACGCTCCTGCGTCCAGGCCGCGCGCCTTGCCGGCCAGCGCCAGGCCGAGGGCGCCGAAGTTGGTCTCCAGCCAACGTTCCTCATGCCGGGCAAGGTCGCCAATCTTCTGGATCCCCTGTTCGAGCAAGCGCTTCTCCATCACCTTGCCGACGCCGGGAATTTTGCGTACGTCGAGCGGGGCCAGAAATTGCGCTTCCCCGCCCGGCACAATCCACAGCACGCCGTTGGGCTTGGCCTGGTCGGAGCAGATTTTGGCCACCAGGCGCGAGCTGCCAACTCCGATGGAGCAATTCAGCTGCGTCTCGGCTTTCATCGCGGCATGCAACGCATGGGCGGCGCGCATGGGCGGCCCGTGCAGGCGCTCGGTGCCGGTCATGTCCACATAGGCCTCGTCGATGGAAACCATTTCCAGCTTGGGAGAAAACCGGTCCAGCACCTGGTAAACCCTGGCGGAACAATCGCGGTAGCGCTCGGGATGGCCGTCCACGAAGATGGCATGCGGGCACAGCTTGGCAGCGGTGCGCAGCGGCATGGCCGAATGCACGCCGAACTTACGCGCCTCGTAGGATGCGGCCGACACCACGCCGCGCTCGTGGCGCTGCCCGCCCACCACCACCGCCTTGCCCTTCAGCTGCGGGTCGAACAGCTCTTCCACCGACACGAAGAAGGCGTCCATGTCGACGTGAAAGATGGTGCGCTGGGCGGGAGGCATGGCTGATTTTACAACCAGCAATCAGCAGTCAGTTGTCAGCTATCAGCTGTCGGCTATCAGCTATCAGCTGTCAGCCATCAGGCGTTAGCAATTAGCAACCAGCCGTTAGCAACTAGCCACTAGCCACTAGCAGCTACGAAGTATCAAGCAGGAATTATTTAGACCGCGTCAATTGCCAATGCGGAGCCCCGTAGTAGGGACGGTGCCAACGAAATGCACTCGACCCTTCTTGGCAAATTGCTGAGTGCTGAATGCTGAATGCTGAATGCTAAAGGCTAATTGCTAACTGCTAATTGCTGCTTCCCTTCCCGATTTGAGTTTTCGGTCCTCTTTCGTTCCTAAATCTGGAAGCCGCCGAAGTCCCTGCCTGAGACCCATTTGAGCGCTCTCCGGCCAGGTCCGGGTTTCATTGTGGAACTAGGCAAGGACAGTGGTGGCGCGCGGTTCTGCCGGTGATTGGGAAATTCCCAAAAGAATCAACGCTTAAGCGGAAGCGAAAATTTGGCAGCTGCCGTGCTTTAGATAATGCGTTCCGAGAGAACAAGGACACGAAGACTGGGATCGGAGAGGCTAGGAAGTATTCACCACAGAGACACAGAGGACACAGAGAAGAGAAGTTCTTCTCAGGAAACAGAGAGATTCTGGATCATGAACCGGGCCGGCCACAACTCGATTAGCAGCGCAAGGCGCACTACACCGGCGGCCAACCAACTCAATCGCCTTGCGATCACCGGCGATGACCACAACTCGACTAGCAGCGCAAGGCGCACTACACCGGCGGCCAACCAACTCAGTCGCCTTGCGATCACCGGCGATGACCACAACTCGACTAGCAGCGCAAGGCGCACTACACCGGCGGCCAACCAACTCAATCGCCTTGCGATCACCGGCGATGACCACAACTCGACTAGCAGCGCAAGGCGCACTACACCGGCGGCCAACCAACTCAGTCGCCTTGCGATCACCGGCGATGAGCAGATCAGCCAGATGTCCTCCGCCGGGCCGGCGCGCGAGCAGCACGATCAGCAAGTTCCGTGCTTCCCGCGCGCCATCAACCCCGGCTGCGCCACCCTGGTGCACGATCTGGCCAATACCATCGCTGCGGTGCTGATGAACGCCCAGGTGATGGGATGGAAATTGCCTCCCTACAGCCATTTGAAACGTCCGCTGCGGGAGATTGAGCGCAACGCGCAGCGTGGCAGTGAGTTGATGAAGTGCCTGCTGCGGCGGCTGGCGCCGGAGACGGCAGCCGAAGAAGAGATGCCAACTATGCAAAAGATGCAAGCGACAGACCACGGCGAACAGGGGCCGATGATTGCGGTGACGCCCCAGGAGCCGGGCGCTGATTCCAGGGACATGGAGAACCTGCCACCCCTGGCAAATTCCCGCCCGGCTCCTGGCCTTTTTTCGGCAGCGGCGGTGGCGCTCGAAAACGAACTCACATCACGATGTGACGGCTGTCCTAGTACGTTTCCCAAAAAGGGATGATGGTAATGAGTACGAAAAGCCGAAATCAACTCCACGCCTCCACCTTGGGGCGAACTGGCGGGAGAAGGGATGTCCAACGTGCATGCAGCTGGAACGATTGCGGTTAGCGAACCGAGTTGCGAAACTAACGGACTGAACCTGCTGATCATCGACGATGAGCGCTCGATGCGGGAGTCTTGCCGGGAGGTCGCCCAGGCGCTGGGATTTAACAGCCGTGTGGTGGACACCCCGGACCACGCCTTCCAGGTGATGGAAACCAACAGTACGGACGTGGTGCTGCTCGATCTTCGTATGCCGGGAAACGGCGGGCTGGAGGTCTTGCGCCAGATCAAGCAGCGCCGGCCTGAGACCCTGGTGATTGTGATGACCGGCTTTGCCACTGTGCAGTCGGCGGTGCAGGCGATGAAGTTGGGGGCCTACGATTACGTCACCAAGCCGTTCAACTTCGAAGAGATGCGCCTGCTGCTGGAGCGGGCGGCAGCCCACCTGAAGCTTACCGCCGAAAACCGCCTGCTGCGGGAACAGGTGAAGTCCAAGCACGGCTTCGGCCCCCTGGTGGGACACGCGCCGGAGATGGAGAAGCTTTACCGCATCATCGCCAAGGCCGCCCACAGCACTCATCCGGTGCTGATTCTGGGAGAAAGCGGGACCGGCAAGGAGCTGGTGGCGCGTTCCATTCACTACTCCGGCCCCTTCCGCGACCGTCCTTTTATTCCGGTGGATTGCGGCTCGCTGGTGCCGACCCTGATCGAGAGCGAGTTGTTCGGCTACGTACGCGGCGCCTTCACCGGCGCGGTGCGGGCCAAAGACGGATTGCTGGCCACCGCCGAGGGCGGGACGGTGTTTCTGGATGAGGTGGGCGAGCTGCCGGTGGACCTGCAAGCCAAGCTGCTGCGCGCCATCCAGGAAAAAGAGGTGCGTCCGGTAGGCGGCACCCGTGCCATACCCATCAACGTGCGCATCCTGGCGGCCACCAACCGCGACCTTGATGTTGCGGTGCAACAGGGGACCTTCCGCCGCGACCTGTACTTCCGGCTGAACGTGCTTAGCTTGCGCATCCCGCCGTTGCGCGAACGCAAGCAGGACATTCCGTTGCTGATTGGCAACGCCCTGGAGCGCATCAATGGCGCCACCCAGATGCAGCACAGCGTGGGCGACGATGCTCTGCGCCTGATGCTTAACTACGACTGGCCGGGCAACGTGCGCGAACTGGAAAATTGCATCGAACGCAGCTGCACGACCTGCTCTCTTCCCACCATTCACGTAGCCGATCTGCCCACCCAGTTGCGCAACTTCCAGGCGCAAGCCCGGCCGCCCATGCCGGTCCCCGATCCGGAGACCGTCGTCCCCATCGCCGAGTTGGAGAAACAAGCCATCCTGCACGCCATCGAGGTGTTGCAGGGGGACAAGCTGGAAGCAGCCCGCCGTCTGGGCATTGGCAAGACCACGCTGTATCGCAAACTGAAAGAATACGGCTCGACACCGTGATGTTCGTGGCCCTGCGCCCGCGCGCAGAAGCTCGAATCCAGCGTTGAGACAAGGGTTGTTGAAGGACAAGCGCCGCCCACGGCGCCGTTGGTGAAGTGTGCCAGGCAATGGGGGCAGTGGAGGAATCTATGATCCTGTTGGTAACCACATCGTCTCGCGGCCGGGAGTGCGCTGCCGCATTGGAACAAGGTACGGGACAGCAAACCCAGTTGGCCAATTCGGTGCCGCAGGCGGTCAGCAAGCTGGAGAGCACTGAATATGACGCCCTGGCGATCGATCAATCGTTGCTGGAGGCTGATTTCCGCGCGCTCGACACCCTGCTGAATCATGCCGGCACCGCCCTTCCGATTTACCTGAACCTGGCGCTGCACCGTTGTGACCGGGTGGTGCGAGAGGCGCAGGTTGCTCTGCGCCGCGCCGAGAAAGAAAAGCAATGGGCCATGGGGCTGGCGGAACGGGTGTTACGCAACCAGCTGCGGGCCGAGGTGACCGGTATCCTGCTGACCTCAGAGCTGGCCTTGCGGCAGCCGGCCATCCCCGCCGAAGTGGTGGACAAGATCCGCCGGGTACAGGACATGGCGGAGAAGATGCGCTCGCAGCTGCGCGTTTACTAGGTTTCGATCTACCACAGAGACACAGAGGTCACAGAGAAGATATTGATTTTTAAACACGGAAAACACGGAAAAAACAGAAAAAAAAGAAATTCTCCGTGTTCTCTGTTTCTCCTGTTGTGATATTTCTTTATCTTCTCTGTGTCCTCTGTGTCTCTGTGGTGGATTCTGATGCTTTACCGCACCGCCATCACCAGCAGCCGGCGTTCGGTCATGTCCTCGATGGAATAGCGCAGACCTTCGCGGCCCAGACCTGAGTCCTTGACGCCGCCGTACGGCATCTGGTCCACCCGGAAGCTGGGCACGTCGCCGGCGATGACGGCCCCCACCTCCAGTTCCTCAAACGCCATCTGGATGAGCACGGCATCGCGCGTGAGCACGCCCGCCTGCAGCCCGTAGGGCGAGTCATTGATCTGGCGCAGCGCGTCGCGAAAATCGTCATAGGGCTCCAAGGTCACCACCGGCGCGAAAATCTCGGCGCAGTTGACCCGCATCCCGGCAGTGGTCCCGGTCAGCACCGTGGGCTCGACCATGGCCCCAGTGCGCTTGCCGCCGTATAGCAGTTTGGCCCCGCCCTTCACCGCCTCCTCGATCCATTCCGCGACGCGCACCGCGTCCGGCTCGCGGATGAGCGGAGGAATGTCGGTGGTCTCCAGCATGGGATCGCCCATGTTCAATTTGCCGACGCCTTGCAGCAGCAGCTCGCTAAACTTCTGGAACGCCGGTTGGTGCACCAGGATGCGCTGCACCGAGATGCAGGTCTGTCCTGCGTAGGAGAATCCGCCGGCCACGCAGCGTTGCGCCGCGTACTCCAGATCGGCATCACTATGCACGATGACGCCGGCGTTGCCGCCCAGTTCCAGGGTGACGCGCTTTTTGCCGGCACGCGACTTCAGTTGCCAGCCCACTGCCGCGCTGCCGGTGAAGGTAAGCAGCTTGATGCGGTCGTCGGCCACCAGCAGGGCGGCGGTCTCGTTGGACATCGGCATGACCGCGAATGCGCCCTCGGGCCATCCCGACTCCTGCACAATCTCGGCCAGCAGCAACGACGAGATGGGCGTCTGCGGCGCCGGCTTCAGAATCAACGGACAGCCGGCAGCCATGGCGGGCGCCACCTTGTGGGCCACAAGGTTGAGCGGAAAATTAAACGGGGTGATGGCGAAGACCGGGCCCAACGGGAAGCGCCGCACCAGACCCCAGCGTCCGCTGGTTGATTCCAGCGTGTCCAGCGGAATGTACTCGCCATAGATGCGGGTGCTTTCCTCAGCCGCGATCTGAAAGGTGTTGATGGCGCGCTCCACTTCGATGCGCGAGGTCTTGATCGGCTTGCCGGCCTCCTGGCAGATAGTGCGGGCAAACTCCTCGCGCCGCGCACGGATGCCGTCGGCGACCTTGCGCAAGGCGCTGGCGCGCTGATAGGAGGTCATCTTGCGCGTGACCTCGAAGGCCTGCACCGCCGACGCGATGGCCACCTCGACATCTTCGCGTCCGGCCTCCGACACCACCGCAATCACGCTGTGATCGTAGGGCGAGGTCACCACGGCTTCACGCCCGTGCGCCTTCCAGTTTCCGTTCAGAAAAAATCCGAAGCTGCGAGTGGGAGTTATGGTCTGGCTCATGGTCAACACCTCCGCCTGACAGGCATGCTGGCAAAGATTGTACCTGCTGTCGCCGTCAGCACTCAGCAATCAGCATTCAGCCAAAAAGTTTTCTTGTGTGCTGTGTGTGGACTATAAGAACGATTTACCACGGAGAACACCGAGATCACCCAAATTTGAAAGAAGAGAGCCCACGTGTCCCTCGTATTTCTTGGATCGTTTGCGGGAACTCTTTTCGTGCGCTCCGTGGTTAAGAAGAATTTTTCTTCTCTGTGTCCTCTGTGTCGCAGCCTGCCCTGAGCGTAGCCGAAGGGTGGTGAACACCCGTCTGGCAGCCGTTAGCGTCTGTCGGTGCCTTTGTAACCTTCTTCGTAGCCTTTTATGTACCCTTGCCGGTAGAGCTGTTTGTAGTGTTCCTTGTCGGTGACTTCGGAGTCCTTCCGTGCTCGGCATGTTTGTCCATGTCCCCTTCCGTGGTGAATTGCCATTTCCCGCCAGCGAACCCGGAATGAATCCTAGCGTGCGAAATCGCAATCGTCGCAACCCTCGCCGCGCAATCCTTGCACGCCTTCGCGCGCGATGATGGGCGTCATGACCAGCGCCGCAACCGGATCGGCCCACCACCAGCCCAGCAGCGCATGCAGCAGCAATCCCGCCAGCAGGATGGCGGAAAGGTAAGCGCAGAAGTCGGCCTGGCGCGAATCAGCCCGAAGCGCGCCGCTGCCTATTTGCGCGGCCACCCGCCGCTTGGCACGGCCCAGCAGCGGCATCACCACGACCGCGGCCAGCGCGATCAGGATGCCGGGAATACTGCGCTGCGGAGTGGCTTTCATCCAGAGGGCGCGCAACGATTCCGCACCCACGTAGATTGCCAATGCAAGAAAGCAGATTCCCACCAGCCGCTGCGCCATGCGTTCGCTGTACTCGCGCCTCAGCGGATCCGGTTCGGCGCGCAGGCGCCACAGCAGAATTGCTGCCGAGATGGTCTCGATCACCGAGTCGAGACCAAAGCCCACCAAGGCGACACTGCCGGCCAGCATCCCGGAGATAATTGCGACCGCGGCTTCGAAGCCATTCCAGGCAATCGTGAAATATTCCAGGCGTCGGCCTTGCGCAACCCGGGCAGCGCGATTGAGGGTTACGGACGCGCTTGCGGGATCGATGGCCGCGGGCTTCATCAGGGGAGAAGTATAAGCGCGGTGTGACTCGGTTGCGGCATTCATTCTTCGTTTGTCATCCTGAGCGCAGGTGGCGCTGGGTTTGCGCCACCGGAGTCGAAGTGCCTGCCCCGAGCGAAGCCGAGGGGATCTGCGGTTCTTTGACGATCCAGCGGCGAGGGAGACTATGCTCTGTCGCGCGGTCGAAAAATATGCCAGTCGAGAATGCGTCGGAAGTATAGGGGTTCTTCGACTCCGGCGGCGCGGCACCGCCTCCGCTCAGGATGACAAATGTGCGCTTTTGATGGGGAACGTATTTGACTGAATGCTGAATGCTGAATGCTGAATGCTGAATGCTGAGTGCTGAATGCTGAGTGCTGAATGCTGAGTGCTGAATGCTGAGTGCTAACCACTAGCCACTAATCCCTAGCCCCTGCCCCTAGTCCAGCCTTACCAGAAACACTCCGCCCTCTTTCACATGGGTCTTGCTGGCGACTTCTTGCGCCTTGCGTTTGTCGTCGCCGGGCGGGCGCAGGCGCACCCACTCTCCCGTAGGCCCGGTGAACTGGATGACATTGGCGCCTTCGTAATGGTCTTGCAGCTTCTCTTTCAGCTTGCGGGCTTCGCCCTCGCTCTGGAATGCGCCAATCTGCACGCACCAGCGGCCTCCCTCGGCGATAGGCGCCGGCGCCGACAGCACCTCGACCTTCACCTCCGCGGTGCCCGGCCGCCAGACATCCACCGCCTTGGCCGCCGCCAGTGACAGGTCGATAATGCGGTCTTCCACGAACGGCCCCCGGTCGGTGATGCGCACCACGACGGCATGTCCGGTGGTCTGGTTGGTCACGCGCACCACCGAGTTCATGGGCAGCGTGCGGTGCGCCGCGGTCAACGCGTTCTGGTCGTAAATTTCGCCGTTGGCGCCGCGGTGATGATGATACGGAGGCCCGTACCAGCTGGCCAATCCGGTTTCCACATAGATGGGTTTCGTGCCGCGCGGGACCGGCGATGGGCTGGCGTCAGCTTCGGTGCCGGCAGGCGGCGCAGGCTGGGACGGACTAATCGTGGGGGGTGGCGGAACCGGTCGAGCGCGGGCGGTCTTGTGCCCGCCGCAGGCGGAGAGCAGCAGCAGCGACGCGCCCACCAGGATGAGAGACGGGACTCGCGTGGTCAGCTCTTTCTCTTCTTGCCGGCATCCATCATGTCGGCGGCCTGCTGCAGCTTTTCGCTGGCCACGCGCAGCCCCTTGCTGGAGTGCTCGCGAATGGCGGGCACCAGTTCATTATTGATGTAGGCGATCAGCGTCTGCGTTTCCTCCTCAATGCGTTTGGAGGCATCGCCGAATACGTCGTCCAGTTTTTTGCCCGCCGTCTGGAAGGGACGGCCCGTCTTTGCGCTTTTCTTCTGCACCATAAGCCACCTTGCGACCCGCAGATTCTTCAGGCACACAGATTATGGGATGGACCGCGGCCATGGTCAATTGGCAAGGGGGGCACCGGGTGGCAGTGGCTAGGGGCTAGGGGTTAGTGATTAGTGATTAGTGGCTAGGGGTTAGCATTCAGCACTCAGCATTCAGCACAACCTCCTCGGCAATCAAAATCATAGGATTTGTCATCCTGAGCGGAGGCGGCGCTTCGCCGCCGGAGTCGAAGGACCCCTATCGCGCAATCATTCTCAACCTTCACGACTACAATCCCTTGTTTGGCTGAATGCTGAATGCTGAATACTGAATGCTGACGGCTGACAGCTGAAAGCCGACAGCCTCTTCCTGTTAGAATTTCCTCATCCCCTATGCCCGTCCGCAAGCTTTCCGGTTCCGAAGTTCGCTCCATGTTCCTGCGCTATTTTGAGCAGCACGGGCACAAGATCGTGCGCTCGTCGTCGCTGGTTCCGGCCAACGATCCCACGCTGCTGTTCACCAACGCCGGCATGAACCAGTTCAAGGACGTCTTCCTCGGCATCGAGAAGCGCGACTACGCGCGGGCCACCTCGTCGCAGAAATGCGTGCGCGCCGGCGGCAAGCACAACGACCTGGAGAACGTCGGCTTCACCAATCGCCACCACACCTTCTTCGAGATGCTGGGCAATTTCAGCTTTGGCGACTACTTCAAGAAGGACGCCATCGCCTACGCGTGGGAACTGGTCACCTCGCCCGAGTGGTTCGGCATCCCGAAGGACAAGCTGTTCGCCACCATCTTCAAGGGCGAGCAAGGGCATCGCGCGCGACGATGAGGCCTACGAGCACTGGATCGCCACCGGCGTTGCGCCCGAGCGCATTTACGAGATGGGGATGAAGGACAACTTCTGGAGATGGGCGACACCGGCCCCTGCGGCCCGTGCAGCGAAATTCATTACGACATGGGCCCCGAGGCCAGCGATGCCGGACACACCGACTGCCAGTTCGGCTGCGAGTGCGGGCGCTACGTCGAAATCTGGAACCTGGTGTTCATGCAGTTCGACCAAGCAGCCCGATGGGCAGAGATGCGTCCGCTGCCCAAGCCGTCGATCGACACCGGCGCCGGCCTGGAGCGCGTGACGGCGGTGATGCAGGGCGTGATCTCGAACTACGACACGGATTTGTTTGTGCCGCTGATCAAGCGTGCGGCGGAGTTGACGGGACGCCTCGCTTGAGACCGAGTTAAAGAAAGAAGACGAAGAAGAGCGGCATCATCAGGCGGCCTCGCTGCGCGTGATTGCCGATCACGCGCGCGCGTCAACCTTTCTCATCTCTGACGGCGTGGTGCCGTCAACGAAGGCCGCGGCTACGTGCTGCGCAAGATCATTCGCCGCGCGATTCGGCATGGGCGACTGCTGGGACAGGACGAAGCCGTTTCTGTTCGAGATGGTGTTTGCCGTTCGCGATCTGATGAAGGATGCGTATCCCGAACTGATCGAGACGGCAGATCGCGTTCGGAAACGATTAAAGGCGAGGAGACGCGGTTTGCGCACACGCTGGATATGGATGAACGTTGGAGCATCGCAGAGCTGACTGCAGATCTGCATGCCGCGAGACGATCGGAGCTTCGAGCACTGAGTACTTGCACACAGCTGGATCTTACGAGGCGATCAACTAGAAAGCATAACGATCTCTATGGAGATGATGCTTCAGCTCGAGAGTCTGGACGAGCAACTATCCGAAGCGATTGCATACTTTGGCGGGTTGCTTCAGACAACGGGTCTCGGGACCCGTCAATCTGATTCCGGCGAGAAGGCGTTTCAAGCTTTACGACACTTTTGGTCTGCCGCGCGATTTCATCGAAGATGCCTGCCGCGATGCCGGGAATCGTCTTCGACTCTGCCGGCTTCGACGCCGCCATGGACGAGCAGCGCAAGCGCGCGCAGGCTTCCTGGAAGGGCGGCTCGAAAGCCTCGGCCAGCCCCGCTGTATCAATCGCTGCCGCCGCACCGATTTCGAGGGCTATCACAAGACGCTCTCCACCGGATGCGAAGTGCTGGCCATCATCAAGCCGCACGATGGCACCGGCGTCGGCGCGCAGGAGCTGAAGCCCGGCGAGCGCGGCGAGATCGTGCTCGATCACACGCCGTTCTACGCCGATGCGGGCGGGCAGGTCGGCGATGTTGGCTGGCTCTACGGCGAAGACCACAACACCATCGTCGCCGAAGTCGAAGGCGTCACCTATCCCGTGCAGGGCGTGCGCGCGCATCGCGTCGTCGCCAAGCAGCCGATCCACGTCGGCGACAAAGTGGACGCGATGGTCAACGACGAAGTCCGCCGCGCCACCATGCGCAACCACACCGGCACGCATCTGCTGCATGCCGCGCTGCGCAATGTGCTGGGCACGCACGTGAAGCAGGCGGGCTCGCTGGTCGATCCCGCGCATTTGCGCTTCGACTTCTCGCACTTCGCCTCGCTCGACGACCAGGAGTTGCAGGACATCGAAGACCTCGCCAACCGCGAGGTGCTGCGCAACGACCGCGTCGAGGTCATCGAGGACGTGCCCATCGACGTCGCCGTCAACGAGTACCACGCGATGGCGCTGTTCGGCGAAAAGTATGGCGACCGGGTGCGCGTCATCCGCATTGGCGATTTCTCCACCGAGCTGTGCGGCGGCACGCACACCGCGGCGACCGGCGAGATCGGCCTGATCAAAGTATTGAAAGAAGGCAGCGTCTCCAGCGGCGTGCGGCGGCTGGAGGCCGTGACCGGCGAAGGCTCGCTGCGCCACTTCCGCAAAGATCATCAGCTGGAAAATGTTGTCTCGACGCTGGTGCGCGGCGGCGACGATCAATCCCCTGCCGACGCCCTGAGGCAGGAACTGGAGCGCCGCGAAGAAGAACTGAAGAAGCTGCGCAAAGAACTTGACCAGGCGAGGATGAAGTCCGCGTCGAGTTCAGTGCAGTCGGCAGCGGAGAGCGTGCGCGAGGTGAAGGGCGTGAAGGTCCTGGCCACGCGCGCCGACAATCTGGAGCGCGCGCAACTGCGGGTGCTGATCGACAACCTGCGCAACAAGCTGGGGTCGGGGGTGGTGGTGCTGGGCTCGGTCAGCGACGGCAAGGTCGCACTCATCGTCGGCGTGACCAAGGACCTTACGTCGCGCGTGCAGGCCGGCAAGATCATTGCTGAGGTTGCCAAGAAGGTCGGCGGCTCCGGCGGCGGGCGTCCTGATATGGCCGAGGCCGGCGGCAAAGATCCGGCGGCGCTGGATGCGGCGCTGGCCGACAGTTATAACGTGGTGGAACGTTTGGTGCAGTAGAGACTGACAAGAATTCAAGGAGAACTCTGTGCGCAATACACTGATGTCAATTGCAGTTCTGCTGATCTGCGCCGTTGGTCTGCCGGCGCAGGATAAAGGCAAGTCGTCGAACCTGGAGACGATTGAAGGATGCCTGCAACGCGATGAGGGTCAATACTCGCTCATCGACAGCAGCAACACGCTCCATCATCTTGTGGGTGGCGCCAAACTGCTCAGCCCTCATATTGGCCATGAGGTCGAAATCACCGGCAAGCCCGGATCGCGAACCCTGGACGCCACTCCCCAAGGCGCCGCCTCGAGCGGAAGGGTGCAAGCGACGATTGAAGTAAAGAGCGTGAAGCACGTGGCCGACACCTGTACTAGCGCGCACTGACACTGCCGGCCGCGGCACCCCTGCGGCGATGCTTCGGCGTCGCCGATTTTGTTTCGAGCGCAAGATGCGGGATGACGCGGGAGGGGACCAAATCTAGAATTAGTCGTGATGAAGGAAGAACCGCAGATTCCCTCGACTGCGCTCGGGACAGGCACTTCGACTCCGGCGGCGCAAACCCAGCGCCTCCTGCGCTCAGGATGACAGAGTGAAGGTGAAGGCGGACAATAGGGGTCCTTCGACTCGCCCGCGGGGCGCGGGCTCGCTCAGGATGACACAGGAGAAGGACGGGATTCGCTCGGACACGAATGGCGGTAGCCGACGAGCACTGGTACTTTTCTGGGCCAAAAAGACTGCATCCGAGGGTGGCTCATAACCCTCTAAACGGTATAAGGTGGTTAGCCATGGCGATCGGAGAAACGATTAATGCGAACAGCGTCCGCGAGCAGTTGCTGGCGGGACGCGAGCGGCTGAGCGATGTGCTCGCCGGCCATGAAAATGAACAGGTGCTTCGCCTGCTGGCAGAGGTGGACAGCGCTCTGCATCGCATCGATCACGGCCACTTCGGCGTGTGCGAAGTGTGCGCAGGGGTGGTTCCCACCGCGGAGTTGATGGAAAATCCGCTGGCCCGGGTCTGCCTGGAGTGCCTCACGCCGAAGCAGCAACGCGCGCTGGAATACGACCTTGAGCTGGCCGCGCAGATCCAGAAAGGACTGTTGCCGCCGCAGGATCTGGCTTTCTCCGGCTGGGAGATTTCCTATCACTATCAGCCTGCGGGCATGGTGAGTGGCGACTACTGCGACGTGATCAAGGACGACGGCCACCTCAACTTCATCATGGCGGATGTTTCGGGCAAAGGCGTTGCGGCCGCCATGCTGGCGTCGAACCTGCGGGCCGTCTTTCGCTCGCTGATACCTCTGCGCCTGTCGATTGAGGAGTTGATGGTGCGCGCCAATCGCCTGTTCCACGAGAGCGCTCTGCCCCATCAGTACGCTACCCTGGTTTTTGGCCGGACTTCGAACCGCGGAGAACTGGAACTGGCGAACGCCGGTCATCTTCCGGTGCTGCTGGCCGGCAAATCTGGCGTGACGATGTTCGAGAGTGAGTGCAAGCCGCTGGGATTTTTCTCCGACGAGCGAGTGCACGTGGCCAGGACGAACCTCTCGCCCGGCGATACCGTGATTCTGTACACCGACGGTGTCAGCGAGGCCAACAACGCGGATGGCGAGGAATACGGCGTGGAAGCCTTGCGAAAGCTGATTGCGGAACAGCCGCCGTCGTTCTGTCCGGCCGCGCTGGTAAAGGTCTTGAAACAGCAATTAGCGCAGTTCCGTGGAGCTGAGGAGCGCGCCGACGACGAGACGTTGCTGGCGATTCAGTATGCGCCGGCGATGGCGGGATCTGCGAGATCGGCGTCGACGGGAGCACTGGCAATCTGAATCAACTATTAGGCGTGAATCTTAGCGGTGAGAAAACTTGGTGCCGAAGAAGGGACTCGAACCCCCACACCCTTGCGGGTACATGGACCTGAACCATGCGCGTCTGCCAATTCCGCCACTTCGGCCAGTGGATGCGAGCCAGATCTTCAGCCCGCCATCAGGAAGCATGATTATTGTAAAGCAGCAATTAGCAACTAGCAATTAGCCGCCCGCAAATCGCTTCTCGCCTTTCGCTCTTCGCTTTTCGCCAGCAGCGAAAAATTGCGCATCGGAAATCCGGAGCGGCTTAGGTATGGACGATGTTTCCACGCGGCAAAAAAGCCGGGAGCGAAACGCGAACGGCGAAAAGCGAAAAGCGGCTTTTCTCAGCTTGCCGCCTCAGCGGCCTCGCTGGCGCCATGGGCCCCGTACTCCTTCAACTTGTTGTGCAGAGTTTTCAGGCTGATCCCGAGAATGTCGGCAGCGCGCGTCTTATTGTTGTTGGTTGATTCCAGAGTTTTCAGGATGAGCAGGCGTTCGGCCTCGCCCACCGTGGTGCCGACGCCCAGACGCACGGCATTGGCCTCCTGCACGGGAGCACGCAAGGCCACATGTCCGAACCCCGGAGGCAAGTGCCGCGGTTCGATGAGCGCGCCGTCGCACACGATGGTGGCTCGCTCCAGAGTATTGCGCAATTCACGAACATTGCCCGGCCAGGCATGCGCCTGGAAGGCATTGGTCACGGCATCGCTGATGCCGGCCACGGTGCGATTATGTTTTTCGTTCATGTCGGCCAGCAACGAGTGCACCAGGTCGGGCAGATCGTCTTTGTGCTCGCGCAGGGGCGGTAAGTGAATGTTGAAGACGTTCAGGCGGTAATAGAGGTCGTTGCGTAAACTGCCTTTCGCGACCGCCTCTTCCGGAGGCTGATTGGTGGCGGCAAGCACGCGCACATCGACCGAAGTCTCGCTCTTGCTGCCCAGGCGGCGCAGCTTGCGGTCTTCCAGCACCCGCAATAGCTTGGCCTGGGTGGCGATGGGCATTTCGCCAATTTCATCGAGCAGCAACGAGCCGCCTTCCGCCAATTCGAAGCAGCCGGTGCGGCGTTCCAGCGCGCCCGTGAAGGCGCCCTTCTCATGCCCGAAAATTTCGCTCTCGATGAGCGTCTCGGGAATGGCCGCGCAGTTGATGGCGACGAACGGTTTCGGTTTGCGGTTGCTGAGCGAGTGGATGGTGCGCGCCACCAACTCCTTGCCGGTCCCGCTCTCGCCGGTGATCAGCACCGACGCAGTGCTGGGCGCCACCATCTCGATCAAGCGGAAGACTTCCTGCATCTTCTTCGAGGGGCCGACCAGCGAGCCCAGCACACCGACGTCTCTCAGCTTGCGGCGGCTGGCTTCCAGTTCGCGCTCGGTGCCTTGAATGCGCGAGGCATTCTGAAGAATGTTGCGCAGGCGGGTGGGATTCACCGGCTTCTCGATAAAGTCGAAGGCGCCAATCTTCATGGCGTTGACGGCAGCATCCACGCTACCTTGAGCGGTCAGCAGGATAACGGCGACGGCCTGGGGGTGCATAGCGATTTGCTGCAACAACTGCATGCCATCCATGCGCGGCATTTTCAGGTCGGTGACCACGATTTGCGGATTCCACGACTCGACCTTCTCCAGGCCTTCAACGCCATCCTCGGCGGTCGCGGTGTCATAGCCCCAGGTACGGAGCAACTCCGCCATACCGGTGCGTTCGTTTTCCTCGTCCTCGACGATCAAGATTTTTTCACGCAGCATGGGGGAACAGGCGCCTCTTGCAATTCGAACGACGAACTTACAGCTTGCGACAAAACAAAAACATTAGATGCGAGCCTGAGGCTCTCGGTCAAAACCGGGATCCCGCTTCAAGGAAGCAACGCGACCATGACCAACCGCCAGTAAAAGTACCATCTTTCGACTCACTCTTGCTCAACCGTGTAATTTGGCAACAACGATTCCAAGAAAACTCAGCCCGGACGATGGGACGGTAACCAAAGTCACCTTCGGGTTGCACGTCGGAGCTTGATCGGGATTCGGCTGGGCCAAAAGTCGCCGACCCTGTTGTCTAATCTATACCAGCGCGGGTGATGGGTTCCCGAATCGGCACCGCGAATGATCGTGGGTCCGTTCGTAGGCCCAGTTTGAAACATTGCCCCAAACCGAGCCTTCCGAGCTCTGAGGGCTGTCCATCATCTGCTCGCCGGGGAAGCCCACAGGCCAACCCGTACCCCGTCCAGCCCAGCGCGGGCTGGGGGGTCTGAGCCATTACCCAAGTTCTCACCAGCAGGTGCGGCTCCAGGTACGTCGTTACCCGTGTAACAACCACCAGAGTCCCAGCACTCAGAACGGTAAAGTTGGAGGGCAAATGCGGATGGTTTAGAGGTACTAAGTCAGTTAACATGGCACAGCAGAAACAGGGAGACACACCGAGAAACCCTTTGTTAATCTTCCCTGTTGCTGTACAATCAGTTGCGGTTGCGAAGCAGGGAAATCACCTGCAATTGTACGTAGACAATTTTAAATTGAATTCAAGCAAGGCCACTTTGCTTACGGTACTGCTAGAGTTCCGGAGGATTACGAATGTCTTCTCGTATTGGAGTAGTTCCGACACGCATAATTGCGACATCGATTGTGCTGGCGTTCGCGCTCTGTTCATTGGGCGTCCTTGCGACAGCGCAAACTGATATTCAGCCCAAAGACGAGGTCTTTGGCGGTTATTCATGGTACCACCCCAACGGACGCGTTGACTTTGGATACAAAGTCGCCGATATCCCCGAGGGTTTTGACGCCTCCAACACCTATTATCTTCCCCAGTGGCACAACCTAGGCATCTTGGCAGACGGCAGCGGCCACTTCCATGGCAGCGAGGACACTACGATAGGGTTCATGCTGGGAGGCGTGCAGTACAAATATCATACTGACACCTTCTCCCCGTTTGTGCGGATTTTTGTCGGTGCTGCCCGAATCTCACCTCCAACTTACGTGGATGAGTGGCAGACCGCGGCAGGCGGCGGTGGCGGTTTCGACTTGAACATCACCCACAGGTTCGCCCTCCGCTTGGCGCAAGTGGACTACATTTACACCAACTACCACTCCAGAGTTTCCTTCTTTGGTTCTCCGCAGTGGAACAGCATTCGCTTGGGAACCGGCATTGTCGTGAACCTGGGCACCTACTACAGCCCGGCGTTGGCTGCAACCTGCTCGGCCCAGCCTACCGAGGTGACCGAAGGCGAACCGGTAACGGTTACGGCGACCGGAGCCAATTTCAATCCCAAGCACACCATCACTTATGTCTGGACCACCGACGGCGGCAAGATCGACAAGGCCAATGCACAGTCGGCCCACATTGACACCACGGGCGCCTCTGCCGGTCCTCACACGGCCAACGCGACCCTGACCGACGCCAAGATGCGGAAGATGAACTCCGCGACTTGCAGCGCGCCGTTCACCGTCAAGGCGAAGCCGATGAATCCGCCGCAGGTATCCTGCTCGGCTAATCCGGCCACCTTACGCGCCGGTACGCCGTCCACCATATCGGCGAATGCGACCAGCCCCGATCCTGGAGTGACCATCTCCAGCTACACGTATAGCGCGTCCACTGGAAACATCAGCGGAACCGGCACCAGCGCTACGCTTGATACTGCCGGCCTGCAACCCGGGCCGATCAATGTCACCGTCACCGCGACCGATTCGCGCGGGCTAACTGGAAACTGCACCACCACGGTCACGGTCGAAGGCGTGCCTCCGGCCCCGCAGGTGAGTGCGCGTACCCCGATTCAGTTCATCGAGCGCCCGAAACAGAAGTACATTCCGTGGCGCGTGGATAACGAAGCCAAGGCCATCCTCGACGACGACGCCTCCGCATTGAAGAACGAACCCAATGCCAAGCTGGTCATCGTTGGGTACGCCGACGGCGAGAAGCAGCCCATGATCGGTACCGGCAAGAAGAGACACGCCATGGATCTGGCTGCGCAACGTGCGGTAAACGCCAAGGCTTACCTGGTACAGCAACAGGGTATCGACCCCAGCCGTATCGAGGTACGCAAGGGCACGGGCAAGGACCACGATGCGGATATCTTCTGGGTACCGCAGGGCGCGGACACCGCCAGCGCTCCGTTACTGCAAGGCACAACCCTTGTCGACGAGTCGACGATGACGCCCAGCGAGAACGCCTATCCGAAACCGAAGACGGCGGCTCCTGAGCACCATCACAAGAAGTCAGCAGCCGGTGCGGCTGAAGCTACGGGCAGCGCCGTAGCTGAAGGCACCGAAACTGCCGGCAAGGACGTTGGCAAGGCAGCCAAGAAGACCGGACACGCAGTCAAGAAGGGCGCCAAAGCAACAGAAAACGAAATGACGCCCCATTGATTTGCGGGTCATTGACTCGGAACTCTAGAACCGGTGAGGGCGCGATGCTCTCACCGGTTTTTTCTTGTACCGAACCGTTTGTTCCCTTGTGTTGACCGTTGTGGCCAAGTTTGCATCTAAAGGATCGGCGGCAAGTTTTTCGCGGAGTGCGCCCAGCGGTAGCGAGCTTTCCAGCTGCGGACTTTACTGTGCGGATACCCGTAGCTTCAGCAAGTACACGGGACGCTTACCCGGAGTTATCATCTAACTAATCTCTTATTTGGTGTCTGTTCTTATGCGTAAGGTAGTTTTGTCCCTGGTTAATCTTCTTCTCTGTGTTGCCATGTTGTTCAGCGTCGGGTCCTATGCATCGGACTGGCGTCTGATCGGGCCCGAAGGTGGCGACGTACGCAGTTTGTCCTACGACCCGGCCGACCCCAACCACATCCTGCTGGGCACTAGCGCGGGGCAGTTGTTTGTCTCGCAGGACCGGGGAAATTCCTGGACCTCATTCGTGCATTTCGGCGAGGGCGATGATTATGTTCTGGACCACATCATCTTCGATCCCACGCACCCGGCGACGATCTACGTCGCAGGATGGAGCCTGTACGACAAGGAGCAGGGCGACGTCTTCCGTTCCGACGACGGCGGGCGTTCCTGGCGAGCTCTGCCGATGGTGCATGGCAAGTCGGTGCGGGCCCTCGCCATGGCGCCCAGCGACCACAACACCCTGGTACTCGGTGCCATCGACGGGGTCTTCCGTTCGCGCGACGCTGGCGCCACCTGGACACGTATTTCGCCCGAGAACCACGCCGAAATCAAGAACATTGAGTCGGTGGCCATCGATCCGGTGGACCCCGACACCATCTATGCGGGCACCTTCCACCTGCCGTGGAAAACCGAAGATGGTGGACGGACCTGGCATGGCATCCAGCAAGGCATGCTCCTGGATTCGGACGTTTTCAGCATTATTATCGATCCGAAAATGCCCACCATGGTTTATCTGAGCGCCTGCTCGGGAATTTATAAGAGCGCGAATGCCGGCAATCTTTTTACCCGCATCAAGGGCATACCCCACTCGGCGATCCGCACCCGGGTTCTAAAGCAGGACCCGCAGCGGTCAAAGATCGTCTATGCCGGCACTACCGGCGGCCTGTGGAAGACGTTTGACGGCGGCGTCACCTGGGAACTGTACTCTGCGCCCAACGTGATCGTTAACGATATTCTCATCGATCCGCGCCAGCCTGACCGCGTGCTGCTGGCCACCGATCGCGGCGGGGTGCTGGCCAGCGACGATGGCTTTGACCATTACGTCAGTTCCAACCGCGGTTTTTCTCATCGCGTGGTCGGTGGCGTCGTGGTGGACCGCAAGGACCCCAACCTTCTATACGTGGGCGTGGTCAACGATAAGGACTACGGGGGCTTCTTCCTCTCTGAGGACCGCGGGCAGAGCTGGCGGCAGTCGAACCGCGGCTTGGACGAGCGTGACATTCTGAGCCTGCAACAGGCGGAAAGCGGCGTCATCTTCGCCGGCACCAATCATGGAATCTTTTATCTGACCTCAGTGAACGGAACCTGGCTGCCGGCGGCAATGATCATGGGTAAGGTTCCTGCGGAGAGCGAAAAAGCAGCCATCCCCGAGCCCCATCGCTCGCGGACCGCCCACTCGGCGGCGACCGGCTCAAAAAGCAAGCCGGTCACTCACGCACCCAAGGCCACTCTTGAGGCCGTAATCAATCCCGCCAAAGCACCTCGGGTGCGCGCTTTGGTTTTAGATGAGAAGGTCTGGTATGCCGCCACCGACCAGGGGCTTTTCCGCAGCGTCGATCAGGGAAAGAAATGGTATGGCGAGCCGGTGGAAGGCGAGAGCGATTTTATCGTCATGAACCGCTTCGACGACGGCAGCTTTACCCTGGTTAGCCCCAAGCGGGCGTTTCTCTCCCGCGATGGCGGCGAATCGTGGACCGAGATTTTTTATCCTAAGTACGTCACCGGGCTGCACAACTTGACGATTGTTCCCGACGGCTCATATTGGCTGGGTACGCGCGAAGGCGCGTTGCACTCGAGCGATGGCGGAAGGACCTGGCAGCATATTCTGGCCGGTCTTCCACCTCACGATTTGCTGGGCGTGCACTATGACCCAGCCGGACAACGGCTGCTGGCAACCGCGCTTCTTGCCCACGGTGTTTTCGAGAGTAAAGATGGCGGAAAAAGCTGGCAGCACACGCCCGATACGGGAGTCTCCATTCGCAGCGCTTTGAATTACCAGGGCCGCCTGCTGGTAGAGTCTTCCTACAACGGCTTGTGGCTGGAACAAGGCACGGCCGTGGAGTCAGCCTCGGACGCGGCCCATAACGCCCAGCAGACTCCTTCGGCGAGCCCGCAATAGCGGGACAGCAAATCCGCTACTGTGGCGCTTCCCTGCCCCCGCATTGGTGCGCATTGGCCGGGCCTTTGTCCGCCTGCCCGGCGTCATGCTTTTTTGCTATGACAGGTAGTTGCGAATCTGAAATATATTTGCCTGTTGGGAGCGGTCGCCGGAGACTACCGTTTCGGGATTGCTTGTGTAATCGCCTGTTCTTGGAAGTAACCCAATCCACGCCTTACCGTCGGCTCCCTCTGATACAGCCTTGTGATGTTGCTGCACAAGCCTTCACCGCGTCGGCGGCTTTTTCTGTAAGCCACTGCGGATGTTTTGCAATCTCCTCAACGACCACTTTGGCTGAGCCGGGCTTCCACACTGCAATTCCGAGACACTCGTCATCCCCGGTTGCAGGGGGCTGAGCCTTCGTTACCTTACCGTTGCGGTAAAAACATCCGTCCCCGGTGTGCGTCGTAAATAGTACCTCGCCAGAATTCGAGACGCTGATTCGACCGAAAGCGTCAGCTTTTTTCAGGCAGAGTGGTTTTCCGGTTTGATCCATCTGGCAGACTGAATTTGTGTTCGATCCGTCGGTGAAGTAGCTGATAGTACCAGAAGGGCTGACGGAAGCACCGCCAGCGACCGCTTCAATTCGCCTTGTTGTGGTCGTGCCTAATGAAAAATTCTGGTCGTTGTAGCCGGGCCATCCAGCTACGACGGAACGGTCTGCATTGCACACGAATCTTCGATAACCATCAATTTGCAGTTTCTTGCCCGCTATGGCGTCAAGGACTCCTTTCATGCGGTCTTCAAGCAGAATCGTTCCACAACTGGCGTAGAGGTCACCGCAAGAATGTTCTATGCTCGACGCGGAAGAGATAGCGGAAAGACTGTACAGGTCAACCCTGCAATCACCAACAGAGCCGGAGTTGTCAGAGGTTCTACCAATTACGTACTCTCGCTTGACAGCAATAGCCGCTCCGTCGTCACTGATGGCGAAGTCGGACAAGTCGGCAGTGTTCGTCAGGCGAAGCTGTGACTTACCACAAGTCGCGTAGACGTTACCGTCTCTCAAGTACGCGTAGCAGGAAGGCTGTGCCACCGCGCTTTCGTGAAGCACGGTCAGGAGGCAAAAAATGTAGTAGATTGTTCGCGTTTTCAGCATCTTGCGCAAGGATAGACTAGAAGTACGCCGATAACTGTTGAAATATCGCCATTACACAAGCAATCCGGCTAGCCGTTCCATTTCGGGATTGTGAGTGTAATCGCCTGGTTACGACAGTCATCTGCCGAGTCCTCACATTTGAGCCGCGAAGATGCCGTAGTGCTTCCCAGGCGGTCTCCTGATGCGCGAAAACTGGGAGCATTCCCAGCTTGGACAGGGCGCGCCCAGATGATAGGCTTGGCAATCTGTCGATAGTCGGGATTCGGCGAGGCGGTCATGAACGAAAGGAGCCCCGATGAAAGTACAAACTTTGTTTCCCGCCATCCTGGTCGTGCTGTTTTGCATGCCTATGCTCGCGTCGTCAACAACGCTCTCTCCCGCTGACGAGGCCGCCGCGTTCAGGGCGGCTGGGTTCACGCTCAAGGGCAAGCAATGGCGGGCCTGCGACGATCACTCGGCCTCCTACACGCCCGGCGCAGTCGAACAGGTGCGCGATTTCAATGGCGATGGCCGCCTGGAAGCACTAATCACGGAAGGCAGCACCGACTGCTATGGAAACACCGGCGCCGCCTACAGTCTGGTTAGCCAACAAACCAACGGCACTTGGAAGCTGATAACCAAGGGCGTCGGCATGGTGACAGTCCTGACGACGAAGGGCGTCGGAGGCTGGCCGGATATCGAAGTCGGCGGACCGGGTTTCTGCTTCCCTGTCTTGCGCTGGAACGGCAGCGAGTACGCTCTGCACGGGCATCAATATGAAGGCAAGCCCTGCCGTAGCAACTAAGTGGAGCGCTCCAGAAACTTCGGGGATGCGCTGTACAGCTTCAGCGGAGATTGGAATAAAGCTGCCTCCGCAGTTACGAATTTCTTTCTGAGGAGATTTCCATGTTTAGATCAAGGCGGTCCGTCACCACTCGCCGCAGTGTTTGCCATTTCGCAATCGCGGCAACGATATTCGCATTGACATTTGCCTTAGCATCCCAGGCTCAGACTTACCGCGTCATTCACTACTTCACCGGTGCAGGTGACGGCTACAACCCTGGGGACTGACGATCGATCAGGCGGGAAATCTTTATGGGGCGACCCTCAACCCTCCCAATGGCGAAGTCTTCAAGATGACGAAGCGTGGCTCCGGATGGACCTTGCTGCCTCTCTACAACGAAGGGGGTTTGGACGTCCACTTCGGGCCCGGCGGGAAGCTATATGGCCCCATTGGCGGTGGTTTGAACGGCGGGGTCTTGAGTCCTCACGCCGCCCGCATCATCCTGCGGCTCAGTATTGTGTCCATGGGTCGGGACACAACTGCACACCTTCGCCGGCCCGCCTGATGATGGTAGAGGTCCGGAATGTCGATCTCGTCTTTGACCGACAGAGGAACATATATGGGACTACGGTGGGCGGCGGGTCGGGATCGTGCTCGGGCGGGTGCGGTACGGTGTACGAGCTCTCGCAGAACAACGGAGTCTGGAGTTCGTCCATCCTTTACTCCTTCCCAGGGTACAGCCCGCAAGAATTCTCTCCCTTCGGCGGCGTTGTGTTTGATCAAGCCGGCAATCTGTATGGCACCGCGCAGGGAGGTCCGCTCAATGCGGGAACGGTTTATAAACTGACGCCGAACAATGGCTCCTGGTCCAAGAGCACAATCTTCGTTTTTGATTACGGCGGGTCTAGTGGCGCGGAACCCGATGCTTCGCTGCTCATCGACTCCAGCGGAAACTTGTACGGTACAACGCAAGCAGCGGGCGAGGGCCAGAACGGCACAGTATTCGAGCTGACACCCTCGAATGGCGGTTGGAACTTCAACCTGCTTTACAGCTTCAGCGGCGTGGGCATAAATGACGGACCGCAAACTCCCCTAACCCAGGATGCCGCGGGAAACCTGTATGGAACCAACTATGGCGGGGGCCCGTTAGGCTACGGAAATGTGTTCAAGTTAACCCACACGAATGGTTCCTGGGCCTACACCTCGCTTCATGACTTTGATGGACCCGACGGACGGTGGCCGCTAAGCAAGGTCGTGATCGATGCCCAGGGACACCTCTATGGCACTACGACCTTCGGAGGCTTGCAAAATCCAGCTTGCATTTTCGGAGAGTGCGGTGTGGTGTGGGAGATCACGCCATGAATTATCAGTGAGCAATGCGGTGAGGATGACCATTTCGTCAATAGCGTCGTTGAGGTTTAGCCGGTAACTGCCGATAAATCCTCATAGCACAAGTGACCGGGCTGGGCGGGTCAGCTTATGGAATCTCTGCGACTAGCGCGTCTCGAATCTCGTTTCGGCAAAGAACCTCCACACATGCGATTGTCCCGTCAACCACATCGAGAATCACCTCTCAGCTTTTTGGTTCAAGAACTACGTTCTGATGACCAGCGCCATAGCTGCCCTGCGGTTTAGGACGCGTGTAGAGCGTCGCACAGAAATCATCTCCGCAGCGACTGCGGTCAACAATTTCAAGCTCTAGCACTTGCGCGGCTAAGTCCCGTTTGTCAGCGGCCACAAGGCGGTAAGCTCATCGGCGAAGTCGGGCAAGACCTGGCTGATTGAAGGAGGCATGTGTCGTCCATCATAGACGAGCGACTGGTGTCGGCAGCAGATTGTTCGATAGCTGGCGATCGCGGTAGGGACACCAGTTGCCTGGTGCCCCCCGCACAGACCCGGACGGGCGCTCATTAGCGCATCCGGTTCTTATCTCGGATGAATCGCGGCCAAGCGTACCGCTTGTCCGCACACCCGCCCACCCGTGGGACACGCGCAGTCCCGCTCTGTGTCGGGTGCGTGTCGGATGAGAAAGTGTTCTCCTTGATCCGCAGCCTTCCCTCCTCACTCTCCGCCGACGAGGTTCCGTCTTTGTTCGAATGATTCATCGGTACTATGCCGCAGTGTGACTCCTCGGAGACGTACACGCGGGCCGTGTGGCCTGAGCCTTCTCCCGCCGTCCTGCGGCTGACGTTCGCCGCAGGTGTCTCCGAGGTCTCCCGGTTCTCGTGCATGAAGTTTCTAGGCGTGCCTGGGGTCTTCGACTACGCCGGACTGAGCAGGAACTCGCGCTAGCGCTCCTGTCCATGTTGCCTTCCGCGCATATTAACCGCGTCGGCGTCCGGGTTGTATGTTTTCGCAGCTCAATAGCCCACCCCGCCTATACCCCTGTCTACGCTTCACTGTGTCCCTCGCGGTATCAGCGCAAGACTCGGGGCCGAGCGGATCGCTAGTCCTTTCTCGTAAGAATTTTGCATTCTCTGCTTCATGCCGGTTTATCCCGGCGCACTAACATCGCCATTACACTCACGATCCCAGAACCGTGCCTGTTGCCGGTTTGTCGTCGGCCGCTCGAAAACTATCAGCACGGCCCTTCGGTCCTCGGTTAGCGACGCCTTGCAACTCGCGTATTACCCAGAACAGCCGCCGGGCCGATACATAGCTGTGCTGGCCACCGTTGCGTAGATCCGTGATTCGGGATTTCGAAATCAGCTTTTGGATTTTCCGCCGGGACAGGCCCACCCCTAGCTCAGAGTGCACGATAGTGGCTGCTTCCTCTTCAGAGATACCGGGCAGGGCCTGGCCAGCATGAAACCGGGAACGCCAGCTCCAAAGCCTTGCTCGTGGGTGCCGGCGAACCGCAGCCCGCAGTGCGGTGGTTGATCTAGTAGTTCCCGAATTGTCTCCAGACACGCAATTCGACAGATGCTGGGCTTCGTCAAAGACCAGCATCTGTCGTCCTAGTTCTTCTTCTTGCCGAACAGCCCCTCCACGGCATTTGTTGGAACTCCCGGCACGCCCTTTCCCGAAACGACACCTTTGATGGCGTCGGTGGCGAGGCTTCCAGCCATTCCTCCGATGTCCGGAATGAATTTCGGATCCGACGTTGTGCCCTGAATTGCGAACGGGATGCCATTCTTGCCGCTGCCTACCGAGGCTACTTTGGTCAAGCCGCCTACCATCCCGCCACTCAGGTTCGCCACCATCTTGAAGTTGAGCGCGCCTGCCGGACTCACCGTACCGGCTCCCGTAATTACACCGATCGCGGGAGCATCGAAGTTGATGTTGTTAGCTTGCGTCCCGTCAGGCGCAACTCGCGCGTTGAGGCTGAGATTGCTGATCGCGGTGTCGGGCTTCGACACTGCCTTCCCGGCAAATGCCGACATAGCTCCCATCTTCGCTCCCAAATTGAAGCCAGTCAGGGTGGTGTTGGCGAGCCGCACCGGCCCGGTGATGACCAGCTTGTCAACCGGCCCGGTGATGTCCAGATTTGCCGATAGCGTTCCGCCTTTCAGTCGTGACCCTGAGGGAAGCACGATACCCAGCGAAGGCAACATCGCCTCCAGCTCTTCCACCGCCATTCCAGGTGCATTCAGCTTGAGATTTACGATTTGCGTCTCGCCCTGGGTATGAAATGTTCCCGTCAGATGGGCCTCTGCCTTGCCAATCGCAATATCTCCTTGCACCAGTGTTCCCTGCTGCTGGTTCAGGTCCACATCCACCGTATGCTTGATTACAACGGCCGTGGTTGCGGGCGTTCCCTTGGGCGACAGCTTTAGTTTTGTGCCGGTGAAGGTTCCGACGGCTTTCGCCTGGCTGCCATTGGAGCTTAGCGTCCCATCAAAATTCGCCAGCCCAGCGATGCCTGTTGCCGGATCGATCAAGCCGGAAGCCGCAATGTCCATATTCTTTACTTTGACCGAAGCTTCAAACGGAGTTTTGGAGGCGTCTGCCGAATTGATCGGACCGGCCTTCCCCGAAATGTTCGCATTCCCTCCACCAGGAAGTTCTGCTGTCAGCTTGAAAGGAAATTGGGTAGTAGCGGAGAAGTTCGTGACCGTGATGTCGACCTTGTCGTAAACCGTAGGTTTGGCGGAAGAATTTGCTTTCCCGACGATCAGCTTGCCACCGTTAATGCTCAGCTTACCGACGGAGAGATTCTGGGGCTGGCCGGGCGTGGGTGCCTCCGCCTTCTTCGCAGAGGCTCCGCCCAGACTGGAGTAGTTCCAGGTTCCATTGGCGGCCTTGAGTAGCGAGATTTGCGGGTGCTCGAGGACGATCGCCGTTACGTTCAGCTGCTTCGAGAAAATCAAAGGGATCAGTTCGACACCAATCTTCAGCGATTGCGCTGTAATGAAAGGCGACTTGCTAAACGCGGGATCGTCCGCGATTGCAATGTTATTCGCTTCGACACTGCCCGAGAGGATCGACAAACTTAGATTGCCGAGCGTAACCTGGCGCCCCAGCGCACTGCTTGCCTTTGATTCGATCTGCGGGCGGAAGCTGTTCACGTTAATCAGGAATGGAAGTGCGATCAGGAGCACGACAAAAACCGCGACTATGATCGCTGCGACGCGAAGCCAGCGTTTCTTCATGGGGGTTACTCCTATTCTTTCGGACTCACCGTGCTAAATGGATATTGAGCCGACCGATCAGAGACAATGTTCACTTGCTCAGATGAGATTTTCAAACCGGCTCACAAATGACGATTGGAATATACCTGTCCGTACGCTCCCGGTAGACCTGATAGCCGCCGTACTGGCTGGCGAGGCCAGAGGCGCTCGTGCTACTGGAGGGTCGCCTCCCGAGCCCTTGCAGACAAAGTAAAGCCCCGAATCATTCTGACCATTCCGGGTTCATCCCGTTGTTCTGAAGTGACGAAACATCGCCATATCGCACGTAATCCGGCCAGGCATCCGATTTCGAGCGGGCCGCACGAGCGATCACCTTTGACCTACTGCTTCGGCGGTGGCTGTGCGCCACTCGAACCGCTGGCTGGGCACTTGCTGGTTCCTCTACCGATGCCTTGAACATCGATCGAGGCATTGCCCGCCTTACCGGTGTCCTTTACATTCCCCGCGACCTGCACTGGTTCTCCCACATGCTGCGTCAGTTTAGACGTATCCGCGGTCGGGGGAATATTCAGCTTGTACGTGGTACCAGCTTTGTCTGTGATCGTGTAATTCGGGTCGCTGCCGCCCAGGCAGCCCTCGGTGACAGGCGCGTTCGCCATGGGACCACTTGGCCCTGTGTTCTGGTCAGCGCTGCCGGGCACCGATGGTTGTGATTGACTCGCGCCCGGCGCCTGCGAACTCGGGGAAGTGGCCTGGCCACTGCTCCGCTCGGGGGTACTGCCGGGCTGTTGTGCCGCCGCCCAGGCTAGCGTCACCAGCATGAACAGGGTCGTTACCAACATCTTCTTCATTAGGAAAACCTCCACCAAAGTTATGCGCTGTTGCGCTTTCGAGATTGGAACCGGCGCAGATGGATACACGTTGTTAGAGCATCTTGCTCCCCGCCGGTTTGCCTCAATCCGGCGAGCGATTCTAGAGTTCCTGTCGCAGCCGTCCCCGGAAAGGGAGATTGTTCGCAAGTTGCGGAAAAATTGGAGAAGTTCGGCAACACAACCGATCTGCAGAAAGCGAGCCGACGAGGGCGTAGCTGGTGAAAAATCGCCGTTACACAAGTAACTCTCTGAATCTGCCTCTTTTTCTGCTTCTTTTCTCATCTTCTCTAATTGCTCGTTGCTCCTCCAGTTTTCCGCTATTCTGGTTAGGCAGCAACGGCAAGCCTGCCTATGAGACGCACACACCTACGCTCGTTTGACCGCAAGTTCGTTCCGCTCTCCACCCGCTTCGACCACGCTCTGCTGTTCGCCGCCCAGGTGCATCGCGATCAGGACCGCAAGAAGAGCGGCATTCCATACATCTCGCATTTACTGGGCGTGGCCTCCATCGTGCTCGACTACGGCGGCGACGAGGAGATGGCCATTGCGGCGCTGCTGCATGACGCGGTCGAAGACCAGGGCGGGCGTCCCATGTTGAAGATGATCGAGCAGATCTTCGGGGCGCGTGTAGCCAAGATCGTGGACGGCTGCACCGATTCTTACGCCGAAGATCCGAAGAAGAAGGACGGTTGGGAGCAGCGCAAGTTTCGCTACCTGCGCCGCATCCGTCATGAAGACGCGGAGACACGATTTGTCTCGGCGGCCGACAAACTGTACAACGTGCGCGCCGTGCTACGCGACCTGCGCTACAACGGAGACCAGGCGTTCGCGCGCTTCTCGGCTCCCAAGACGAGAATTATCTGGTATTACCGCTCGCTGGTGAATGAATACCGTACCGGTGGCGTGACCCACCTGCTGAAGCCGCTGCTCGACGATCTGGATCGCGTGGTGGTCGAAGTGGAGCATCTGTCGGGATTTCTGGCGGCTCCACCCAAGCCGCATCGCAAGCTGACCACAAAGCTGAAGAGCAAGCGCTGAGACAACTTTTGAACCCTTTGATTGAAATTGTCCTTACACACATCGGTACTCAAGTAGTCGCCGGCAACCGAAGCCGAACACATTACTGAACTGCTGAAATCTGCCAAGACCATCGCTGTCGTTGGACTGACCAACACTCCCATGCGGCCGAGCTACGGCGTCACGCACTACATGCAGTCGCAGGGATACCGCATTGTCCCAGTCAATCCGAACATCACCGAGTGGATGGGCGCGAAGGCTTACCCGTCGTTGCTCGATGTCCCCGAGAAGATTGATATCGTGAATGTGTTCCGCCGGTCCGACGCCGTGCCAGAAGTAGTGGAGCAGGCCATTCAGATCAAGGCGCCGGCCATCTGGATGCAGGAGGGCGTGGTGCATCACCAGGCGGCCGAAAAGGCTCGACAGGCAGGCGTCTTCGTCGTGATGGATAAATGCATTTTGAAGGAGCATATCAAAAGGCAGTGAACCACAGAGACACAGAGAAGGAGAGACAATTCTCTTCGAAACGCCAAAACTCAAAGCGCATTCTTGATACGTTTCGGAGAGAATACTATCGAACTCGCACTGCTACACTGATTGCCGTAGTAGATGAGCGGCGTTAGGGACCGTTAGATGATAGATACCTGCGCATGCGGTGAAGTGGCATCCAAGGGGGGCGCCCTTTGCGACAGGTGCGCAGCACTCCACGTCCTGGGGCTCGAGTCTGGCGCGAGTGACGATGAAATAAAGAACGCATTTCGTGCCCTCGCGAAAGTGTGGCACCCAGACCATTTCGAGGGCGACAAAACGTTTAGGACAATTGCGGAAGAGAAGTTCAAAGAATTCAATTCTGCATGTCAACTCTTGACCATGCCTTCTTCAAGGCGGGTTCTTGGTAAGCCTTCACAGGGAAGCTCACCTTCAGCCCCCAAACCGCCAGAGCCGCAAGAGCAAAAACCACCCGCAGCACGGCAGTCGGCTTCAGCAGCAGCTCCCACGCCACCGGCGTCGGAAAACCGTTCACATCAGAATGCGCCCCCGAAGCAGCGAAGGGCTATTCACTCCCAACCTACATCGGTCTCCGTGGAGAATTCTGGCTGGGGGCGTGTGCTTCCGATAATCGTAACGGTCACGCTAATTGCGGTTGTGGCCTACGTCTGGTATCACGTGGCCACGCGTCCTCGAAAAGCTCCAGTGATAACCGCGCAAGTTGGACTCGGTTCCCATGTCCAACGACCTCCTGTGACGCAGCAGCCGCAAAATGACGACCCGTTCACCAAGACATTACCCCAGCCGCCGACCAATCGCGAGGAGCAAGACCAGAAGACAGTACCGAACGCCAAAAACCCCGAACCACTTCTTAAGCCACGACCTCCTGTTATCGACGAGGGGCCATACTTCACGGTCGGCTCAACCAAAAATGAACTCCTTGCTATCCAAGGCAAACCGACGCAGTCCATCGAGGACATCCGGGAACAGCTGATTCCTTCCAGGACATCTTTTTTTATGGGGTTTCCAAGGTATATCTCAGGAACGGCGTCGTAGAGTCGTGGGATATATGGCCACAAAATCCGCTCAAGGCTCGCCTGCTGCCTTCGACCCCCACGTCAGGGAAGAGATATTTCACGGTCGGCTCTACCAAAGATGAAGTCCTTGCGGTGCAGGGCACACCGACGAAGTTCTCTGAGAACTTCTTTTATTACGGAACTTCCAAGATATATTTCAAGAACGGCGTCGTGGAATATTGGGATGGATGGCTACCAAGTCCGCTCAAGGCTCGGCTGGCGCCAAAATAAGGATTTATTCCGTTTGGCCTTACTTTTTGCTTTATTTTTCTCAGCGTCTTCTGTGCCGAATAGCTTAAGATTTCGTCTTCTCCGTGACCTCCGTGGTGACAACGTTCTTTTTCTCTGTGTCTCTGTGGTCGCATTAGGGTTTGTCAGGCACATACAACCAGGCGCTTCGCGTGGCAGCGTCGGAGTGTTTCGGGTAGCCGCCGGCCAGCAGCACCCGGCCATCTTTCAGCAAAGTTTCCGAAGGATAAAACCGCTCCGTATCCGGCGCTCCTGCGATGTCTCGAAACTCTTTGCTGTGCTCGTCGTAGAGTGCCGCGCCCGGTGCCCCTCCGAAAAACAGCACTTCGTGCGTCAGCAGCACGGCCTCTGGCGGCAGCTTGAAGCGGCCCTCGGCCATCTTCCCCGCCGGAGCAAAGGTGTTGGTGCGCGGATTGTAAATTTCCGCGGTGTTGTAGGCTGTCTCCCAATCCCCGGCATCGGATCCGCCAGCAATCAGCACAGTGCCGTCATTCAGCAACACGGCCGTGTGTTTGTACCGTGGGACCGACATTTTGGCCGCCACAGAAAATATCCGCGTTTTCGGATCGTAGATCTCGGCGGTCTCGGTCACCTGTTTCCGCGCGGTACCGCCGCCTGCAACCAACACCCTGCCGTCCTGAAGCAATGTAGCCGTGTGCGCCAAGCGCCCAGTGTGCATTGCACCCACACGAGTGAATTTGCCGGAATGTGCGTCGTAAACCTCTGCTGAGTTCGTCGCAACCATCCTGTTGGAGTCGCTTTCACCGCCGGTGATAAGCACGGTCCCGTCGCGCAAAACCGTCGCTGTTGGCCGAGCTCGCCGCTCGCTCATTCTGCCCGTGGCCGCAAACGACCGGGTTGCCGGATCGTAGATTTCCGCCTCGTCGGTTTCATACCAGCCTCCGACAATCAAGACTTTGCCGCTCGGCAGCACCGCTGCAGCTGCTCCGACGCGACCGAGAAGCATGTCTTTAACCGGTGAAAACTGGTTTGTCTTCGGATCGAAAATCTCGGCTGTGCTGGAGAAATCACCGTTGCGCAGCATGCCTCCGGCGATCAGCACGGTGCCGTCGCGCAAAAGGGTCGCTGTGTGACCCGACCGGGGAACATTCATACTGCTGGTGGGGATAATTTGGCCGCTGACTTGCCGCTTGGGGGTGTCGCCGCCCAGAGAAATTACAATCGCAAAGACGAGCAGGAAGCCGAGGCTGGCCGCCGCCGCAAGAGTTCGAAGACGAGCCATCGCTCACCTCACGCTACTATTGGACGCCCCGCCCCTTCTTCCGTTTGGTCTTACTCCCTGCTTTATTTTTTCGGCGTCTTGTGGGGTAAATGACTTAAGATTTCTTCTTCTCCGGCCCCTCCGTGGTGACAACGTTCTTTTTCTCTGTGTCTCTGTGCCGGAGCCCGCCCTGAGCGGAGTCGAGGGGTGGTGAACCGGCCTTTGCTCGCCGGATCTCTCCCAGCCTCGCCTTGATGCGCTTCTCGATACCCTCGTCGGTGGGATGGTAGTAAACCCGGTCTTTCAGATTGTCCGGCAGGCACTGCATATCAGCAACTTTCGACTCCAGGTTGTGCGCATATTGATACCCCTTGCCGTAATCCAATGCCTTCATCAATCCGGTGGGCGCATTGCGTAGATGCAGCGGAACCGGCTGCTGCGCGGTGCGCTCGACGTCTTCCTGCACCGCGTTGTAAGCCATGTAAACCGCGTTGGACTTCGGAGCAGCACACAGATAGACGACCGCCTGGGCCAGGGCCAGGTCGCCTTCCGGCATGCCAAGAAAGTCGAAGGCATCGCGTGCGGCCAGGGTGACGGCCAGGGCATTAGGATCGGCGAGTCCGATGTCTTCAATCGCCATCCGCACCACGCGCCGGGCCACGTACAGCCGGTCTTCGCCGGCCTCCAGCATGCGCGCCAACCAATAGAGTCCCGCATCGGGGTCGCTGTTGCGCACGCTCTTGTGCAGCGCGGAGATCAGGTTGTAATGCTCTTCGCCCGCCTTGTCGTACATCAGCACGCGCTTTTGCAGCGCATCGGTCACGATGGTGTCTGTAATGCGAGGCCTCGCGCCCGCCTTTTGCTCCTCAGCCGCCAACGTTGCGGCGACCTCCAACACGTTGTAGGCGCTGCGGGCGTCGCCGCTGGAGTAGGCCGCAATCTTGCGCAGGACATCGTCGTCGGCTTCAAGGTGGGCTTCGCCCAGGCCGCGCTCAGTGTCTTCCAGTGCGCGCCGCAGCAGGAGCACGATCTGCTCTTCCGACAACGGTTTCAGCACGTAAACGCGGCAGCGCGACAGCAGCGCCGAAATCACTTCAAACGATGGATTTTCCGTGGTCGCGCCGATCAGGCGGATGCTGCCCTTTTCAACGTACGGCAGAAAGGCGTCTTGCTGGGCCTTGTTGAAGCGATGTACTTCGTCAACGAAAACGATGGTGCGCGTGCCGTACTGACGCGCCCGTTCTGCATCGGCCATCACTTGCTTGATTTCCTTGATGCCGGTCAGCACAGCAGAAAATTCGACGAACTCGGCATGGGTCATGCGGGCGATGATCTTGGCGAGCGTGGTCTTGCCAACGCCGGGAGGGCCCCAGAACAACAGTGAGCCGGTGTCGTCGCGCTCGATCTGCACCCGCAACGGCTTGCCAGGCGCGAGAATGTGCTCCTGCCCGACGAACTCGTCGAGGCTGCGCGGGCGCATGCGATCGGCCAGCGGCCGCGTCTTGTCACCGGCATCGTCAGCAGGCGGGATTTGCTGGAAAAGATTCACGGGATTACATTCACCACGGAGACACGGAGGACACGAAGTTTTTCTAAGATCAAGATCTCCCTCACGATACTTTCTCGATAGACAACCAAGAGCCACATCGAACAAGCTGATTCGCATTCAGCACAGATGCAGGACTGATGCCTGTGTAACCCGATTCTAATTCCTAAAAACTCTTTGTCACTTCTTCTCCGTGCCCTCCGTGCCTCCGTGGTGAAATCGCTGTCCCTCTCTGGCGCGCGGCCTCGTACAGCAGTACCGACGCGGCGATGCCGGCGTTGAGCGATTCCACCTTTGCGGAATGCGGAATGGCTACCACCTGGTCGGCTTGTGCCAGCAGGTCCTTGGGAACGCCTGCGCCTTCGCTGCCGACAACGAACGCCAGCGGACCGCGCAGGTCAACCTCCGCAATAGGAGTGCCTTTGTGCGAGGACGTTGCCAGTACCCGCACGTCGCGCGCTTTCATCTCGCGCAATGCCTTCGCCAATTCCACCTTCAGCGACGGCAACCGGAACAGCGAGCCGGCAGAGGCTCGCACCGCCTTCCAATTCCAGTGGCTCACCGTATGCTCCCCGAGCAGCAGGCCGGTGGCTTTAAACGCTTCGCCCGAACGCGCAATCGTGCCCAGATTGCCTGGGTCTTGAAGACCGGCAACTGCCACCAGCAGTGCCGGCGCGGGCGCAAACATGTCGTCCAGGGCAAACGACTTCACACGCACCAGAGCAGCCACGCCTTGCGGAGTTTCGCTGGGTACGGCGCTGGCAAAAACTGCATCGGGCAGCAGCAGGGCCTCGGTATGTGACGCCAGTTGGGGCAACAGCTTGTGCACACGCTCTTTCGCCGATTCGCTGAAAAAGACGGTTGTAAGCCGCAATCCACTGCGGATTGCCTCTTCGACCAAATGCATACCCTCCACCGCAACTTCGCCCTCGGTGTTGGGCGCAGCGTCGCCGAAGGCGCGGCGGAGTTGCTTTACCGTTGGGTTTTGCCCGCTGTGAATGCTGCGTAAGCGGTCGTCGGTTCTAATGGGCATGGGTCGGGGTCTATCCTACACCGGCCATCACCGCTTTCTGTGGCCGCGACGTGGTAATCTGCTCAGTTGTCGTTGCAAGGGGCGATATGTTACGTTTTCCCTCCATCAGCTCCAGTTACTGAAGGAAGAGGTTTGGGTGCGGCCCGAAATCGTCAAAATAAGCAGTCAGGAACCGGAGAGTTCGCTGGTGACGTATGTGGCGGAGAAGATCCGCGCCGGCGAAGTGTTAGGCATGCCGACCGACACGTTTTACGGTCTGGCGGCAGATCCCTTTAACTTGCACGCGGTTGACCGGGTTTACGAGATCAAGTCGCGCTCGCGCCACAAGCCGCTTTCGCTGTTGATCGAGTCGGTGGACCAGGCGGCCGAGCTGGCATGGCCGGTGCCGGAAATTTTCTATCTTCTGGCCCGCCGCTTCTGGCCGGGTCCGCTGACCATCATTGTGAAGGCCGACCCCAAGCTGCCGCTCAAGGTCACGGCCAACACCGGCAATGTCGCCTTGCGGGTGCCTGCGGCGGAAATTCCACTCGCCATCATCCGCGCCGCAGGTCTACCGATCACCGCCACCTCGGCCAACCTCAGTGGCGAAAGCGAATGCACGTCAGCCCTGCAGGTTCGCGATCAGCTCGGGCATACCGTGTCCATCATCGTGGACGGGGGCCAGTCGCCTCGCGACACGCCTTCCACCATCGTCGACCTGACCAGTGAGGATGGAACCTGGCGGGTGATGCGGCATGGCGCCATTCCAGAAGAACAGATTGTCGAGCTTTTGGGCGGCCGCGAGTAGGCGCCCGGCGGTGCAAAACTCCAACTCTCATCTCTCGCGCTGGATCGTAGCCCTCGCCGCCATCGTCGCTGTCGGATTTCTGCTTTACACCAGCCGGCAAATCATACGCGAAGCGGGCGTGGACGAACCCCGTCCCGCCGATGCCATCGTGGTGTTCGGCGCGGCTGAGTACGTGGGGCATCCTTCGCCGGTGTATCGCGCACGGCTGGACCATGCGTACGAGCTGTTCCAGCGCGGACTGGCTCCGGTCATCATCACCACCGGGGGCGCAGGCAAAGATCCACAATACAGCGAAGGCCAGGTGGGACGCGATTACCTGGAGTCGCGCGGTATTCCGGATGTAAATTTGATCGCCGAAACTCAGGGCGGCAATACCGATGAGTCCACCCAGCGGGTTGCCGTCATCATGCATGCCAACGGCATGCACAGCGGCCTTCTGGTTAGCGACGCGTACCACCTGTACCGGGCAAAGCAGATGATGGCACGCGAGGGCGTGAGCGTGTACATCTCGCCGCGGCCCGGCTCAATTCCGAAGACCACTTTCGCGCGCTGGATGGCAGCGCTGCGCGAGAGCTTCAGCTACATGCTGTACCGGGCGCATGTGAGGTAGGCTGCGGTTGGCGGTTGCGAATTGTGAGGTTAGCCGACGATGTACGTCGCTAAAGAAGACTTCATCTTAAAGGTTGCCGCAGGCCGCACGGTGCTGCACCTGGGATGTGTGGGTTTTACCGATCTCGCCCCCGGCGACCGGGTCCGATCAGCAAAACAGAGCCTGCATTGGAAACTTACCCAACTGTCGGAAACTGTGGGAGTTGATCGCAGCGTTATCGTAATCGACGAATACCGCAAGCTCGGAGTATTCACCAATATTGTCGCTGGAGATGTCGAACGGCTGGACGAACTGCCGATTACTCGGACGTTTGACTTAGTAGTCGCGGGCGATATTATCGAGCACCTGTCCAACCCCGGGCGGATGTTGGATGGCATCAAGAGATTCTGTACCGCAGACACGCAGATCGTCATCACGACCCCCAACGCATTTGGCGCCCCGAACTTTCTGAGATATTCAGTAGGGCAATTCCGGGAGGGCGCGGAACACGTGATGAGCTTCAACCAGCAGAATCTCAGCAGCCTGTTAAAGCGGCACGGATACTCGATCTGCGAATTACATACGTGCTTTCAGCCACGTTCCGCAGACAAGCACTTTGCTCCTGTCTTCACCGTGGGCAGAAAAATATTCGAGTTGTTGCCCCATTTTGGCGGCACGCTTCTTGTCGTTGCGAGGGTTAAGCCAACAACCAATGATTTATAGCGAAGAGCGAACAGCGAACAGCGACTTCACTTCACCAGCGCCAGCACCCGCGCCGGGCCGCCGGAGCCGTCTTGCAGCTTGATGGGGGCCACCACTACGGTCGCTCCGGAAGGTGGAACCAGCCCCAGGTTGGCGACGTTCTCCAAGTGATAAACGCTCTGCTGCGATGTGAACAGGTGCACGGGAAATGTCGTGCTCGCGCCGATGTCTACGCTCATGGTGTCGGTGCCCAGTCCCACCACGCTGCGGGTCTTCACCAGGAACTTCGCCGCCTCCAGCGAGAAACCGGGATAGTGCGACAGGTGGTCGCTACCCACGTTGTGAAACTCTTTCTGCGAGTTCCAACGCTCATCCCAGCCGGTGTAGGCCATGACCACGGCGCCGGTGGGAATTTCTCCGTGCGGGCCTTCCCAGTCGGCGATGTCCTGCACACTGATTTCGTAGTCGGGATTTTCTCTGGCCTGGCTGCGAACATCAAGCACCACCAGCGGACGCACCAGCCGCTCGACCGGAATCTGGTCCACCGTCCACATGCCCCTGGCGAAATGCGCAGGCGCGTCGAGGTGGGTGCCGTAATGCTCCTGGGTGGTGAAAACGCGCGAGTAATATCCGTCACGATCGATGTTGCCCAGTTCTTTCGCCTGGAACGGCGACTGCTCGCTGCCCTCCCAGTTGGGCGAATGGTCGTTCAGGTCGTGCGTGAGATCAATGACCGCGCGATAAATATTCGGATCAGGCATGGAAGGTTTGTGCTGGGCGATCAATAACAGCGCCAGCGCCAGACTACAGCCTATCGCAAATGTCTTCCACTTGATCATCGCAAAATATCGATGCTCCGATTGACGAGATGGCTTCGTGAATTACTGTTAACAAACAGAGAACCCGGGATGAGCACGTTTGATGCGGGATGAATCGCGGTTATCAGTGATGAAACGCAGACCGTTCGACTCGCTATGCTGGCTCAGGATGGCAGACCGAAAGTGACTCGCAGCAATAGGGGTCCTTCGACTCCTCGGTTCGCTCGTCGCTCAGGATGACAATTGATTTTGCTAATTGCTAAATGCTAATTGCTAACGGCTAATTGCTTCTCTCCAACACAAACCCGAACCACAGCGAATTCGCGCCGTTGTAGTTCACGCCGGACCGCTGCTGGATGGCGAAGCCCATGCGCTCGGCCTTCAGCGTGCAATTGTCACAGGGCTTTTCCAGCACGATCTCGTAGCTGCCGTTCTTTTTGGTATGTCCAGAGCCCACGACGTTGCCGCCAGCATCGAGCAGCGTAACCGTTGTGCGCGGCAGCGGCCATCCGCCGTCGTCGGTCACTACCCCTTGCACTTTGCCGCGCGGTGGAAGACCTTCGGGCAGGTAGTCGCGCATGATGTATCCGGGCCCACGCAGCGGCCGTCCGCCAAGCTGTCCGGTGACTTTGTCGTGTTCCAGGGCGAGTGTGCCGTTCACGAAGACGTACTCGAAGCCGGCCGACGGCTTGTTGGGATCGTCGAAGGTGGCAAGGTCCCGCACCTTCTCAGGATCGAAGATGGTGATATCGGCGAAGTAGTCGGTGCGCAGCAGGCCGCGATGGTCAAGCTTCTCGCGTTGCGCCGGCAGCGAAGTGAACTTGCGCACAGCGTCTTCCAGTCGCAGGTTATGCTCGTCGCGTACGTACTTGCCGAGAATACGGGCGAAGCTGCCATAGGCCCGCGGATGCGCTTTGGATTCTCCCAACGGCCCCGTCGGATTGATCGCCCCATAGTCGGTACCGACGCTGACCCAGGGCTGTTGCATGGCCAGTTTCACGTCGGGCTCGCTCATCAGGAAGTACACTGCGCCCACGTTGTCGCGATCGGCGATCACCAGGTCCATCAGCGCGTCGAGCGGCTCCTTGCTGTCCATTTTTGCAATCTGCGCGACGGTCTTCCCTTCGTACTTGCGAAGCTGGGGATTGAGCACCGACACAACCATCACACCATCAGCGCCCCCGACCTCGCGCCACAGGTTCTCGAACGAACCTCCGGTACCGTCGAGGTCCTTGCGAATCTGCTGGCGTACAGCGGCAGTCTTCAGCCGCTTCACGAACTCATCAGCGCCACCCTCGTGATACTTCGGGGGAATAGCCGCGCCCAGCGAAGTGGCGGCGCCGATGTACGGATACTGATCGGCGGTCACATCAACTCCACTGGCGCGCGCCTGCTCGATGGACGCAATCACCTGCGGCATCTTTCCCCAGTTCTGTTTGCCCGCAACTTTCAGGTGAAAGATCTCGACCGGGATGCCGGCTTCACGCCCGATGCGAAAGGCCTCGTCGAGCGCTTCCATCTCGGAGTCGCCCTCACCGCGAATGTGCGAGGCATAGATGCCGCCCTTCTTCGCCGCCACTTTCGCCAGCGCAATCAGCTCATCGGTTTTGGCATACGAGCCCGGCGCGTAGATGAGCGCCGTGGACAAGCCCATGGCTCCGTCGCTCATGGCATCGTCAACCATGATCTCCATGTTCTTCAATTCTTCGGCGGTGGGAGGCCGGTCGGCGGTGCCAATCACCATGTGGCGCACCTGCGCTGCTCCAACATAGGTCCCCAGGTTGATCCCACTCCCCTGCCTGGTCAGGCGCTCGAAATATTCCTCCAGCGACTTCCAATCGGGCGTGATGTGGAAGTGCTGAAAGTAGTCGGCGTGTTCCTGGTTCAGCAGTTCGCTGGTGGGTGCGATGGTGTCGCCTTCGCCGGTGATCTCGGTGGTGATGCCCTGCGTCAGCTTGCTTACCGCCTGCTTGTCGATGAGCAGGTTGCTCTCCGACTGACCCAGCATGTCAATGAAACCAGGCGCCACGATCAAGCCCTTGGCGTCGATGGTGTGCTTGGCCGTCAGCGCCGCATCGGCATGACCGACGAAAACAATCCGGTCGCCAATAATGCCCACGTCGGCGTAGATCCAGGGATTGCCGCTGCCATCCACCACGCGGCCGTTGCGGATGAGGTAATCGAACTCCTGTGCCAACGCAGGGACCGCCAGGCCCAGAACCAACAAAAACAGCAAGAATCTGTGTCGTGACAAGGTCAGCTCCGAATAGCAAATGTGCGGCTCACTTCCCTACCCTCTGCGTCACCATCGCCACAGTCAACGCGAGGTCGGCGGCGAATACCGTGCTTACAAAATTTACGGCATCGTTGCCCATTTTCCCGGAATTTTCCCACGTCGCTCCCAGGAGGCTGTCAAAGAACATACCGGCAATTCCCGCCAGGGCAATCAGCGGCGTCCAATTCCAGGCGACGACCTGGAAGGCAGCGCTGATCCAAGCCACGAGGCAAGCAGCGATGCATCCGGCCAAAGTGCCCACAACGCTGACTGCTCCGTTGGTGCCGACAGGGGCCGCGCGGAAGTCCGTGATCATGTATGCGGCGCGGGCGGTAGCCTGCCCAATTTCGCTGGAGGCCGTATCGGCGGCGGCTTCCGCGAGGGCCGCCATGGCTCCGATCAACAGGATGCCGGTCAAACGCGGAAACCAGAGCACCGGCAGCGCGCACAGAGCGGTCGCCCCCAGATTGGCGAGGACCTGCGACGCAGTGCGCCCACGGCTACGCTCGGCTACCCCAAGATGCTGTTTTCGCGCATAACCGGCGCGCGTGGCCAACAGCGTAATCACGAATACCGTCAGCAGAGGAACAAAGCCGGCCAGTCCGGTGGCGAGCATCAGAACGAACGCCACCAGCACGCCCATCAGGGCCCCGCCGTCGGTCACTGCGCCCAGGGTTCGGGCAACGAGCGCAAAGCCGATGGCCACCACAGCGGCCGGCAAACCCCTTGCATGAAAGAGACTTGTCACTTGTCCTCGGCCAGTATCGCATGAGCCAGAGGTCCCTTGGCTGCGACGGTGCCTTCAACTGACAACTGGCAACCGACTACTGACAACTGCTAGTACAGCGGCGGCGTCCCGGGCGGCCTGGTCTTCCAGCGCCGATGCACCCACAGCCACTGGTCAGGATAGCGTCGCACGTAATCTTCAATGATCTCGTTGAACAGCGCAGTGTTCGCGATGGCATCGGCGTCATCATCGCCGGTGCGTACCAGCTCCACTGCATGGTCGAACTCGACGCGATACTTGCGCAACACCGGGTCCCAGATGGTAAACGCTGGAACCACTGCCGCCCCGGTATGCAAGGCCAACCTGGCTACGCCGCTGGCGGTGCAGGCGGGAATCCCGAAAAAGTTCACGAACACTCCCTGCGGCGGGGTCATGTTGGTGTCCATCAGCACGCCCACGGTTTCGTTGTTGCGCATGGCGGCAAGCAGGCCGCGGGCGAATTCATCTTTGCCGATCGCCTGATTACCGTGGAGTCCGCGATAGCGCGCAACCAGGCCATCGACGTAAGGATTGTCGAGCGGCCGCACCACCATCTTCATCGGGTGGCCCTGCAACGAATGGAAGAACGAACCAATCTCCCATCCTCCAAAATGGCCGGTGAGGAAGAGCACCCCTTTACCACGCTTCTCAGCCGCTTCGAAATTTTCGAAGCCCTGGTACACCGCAACCTGCGAAACGTTTTCCGTGGTGTAGCTGGGGAAGAGGCAGGCTTCGCCCAGCAGGCGTCCCAGCGAGACATAGACGCCGCGCAGAATCCGGCGGCGTTCTTTCGGCGATTTCTCCGGGAAGGCCATCTCGAGGTTGCGCATTCCGACCCGGCGCAATCGCCGGTGCAGATGGTACACCGCCCCGCCCAACAGGATGCCGCAAGCGCGGGCCAGCGGGCGCGGCAATGCGCCGATCAGGCGCACCACCAACGCGACCGGGAGATACTGCAACTTGTGGCGCATGAGGAGTATCGGTTTGACGGTAGCACCGCGAAAAACCGAGGTCAAACCCATTAGCGGGACGCGGCTTCTTCCGCACAAGAAAAGCGGTGGCCGCAGCCACCGCTGTTTGCGCCGCTATTACCTAAAGATTGTCGGTTCCGCTGCTGGCCGGCGTAGTCGCAACGGCTGGGGCCGCGGTCGAAGTTGGTGTCGCAGCCGAAGGAGCCGCAGGTTTCTCGTCTACTGTTGGATCCACCGGCGCTTGAGCCGGGTCCGCCGGTGCACTGGTCGCCGGCGCCTCGACCGGGGTCGCCACGGGCGCCGTTACAACCGGCGCAGGTGCAACCTGCGCGCGGACCCTAGGCGTGGGAGCGTACTTCTCAACCATGTTGAGGAAAACCATGGAATCCTGTGGGGCGGGAATGTCTCCTTTGAGCAGTGAATAGAATGTCCAGTCCTTGCCGCCATAGAAGGCGCGAGTATCGCCGTCGTCCTGGCGAATGACACCGCCGCTGAGGGAGACCCCGAGGAACAATCCGCGCGCACGCGAATAGGTCAGCACCTGGGCCCGCAAGGTAAGGTCGGTTGAGGCCTGAGCGTCGCGGCCAACCGGCCCGGCCGCTGCGGAAGCGTCGGCTCCAAGCTTGAATTTGCTTTGCAGCAGGTGCTGCATACCTTCATCGGTGCGGATAATCAGCACCAGGTCCGAAGCCTGGCCGCCTGCCTGAAATCCGAAACTGCCACCAGTTACCTTGAAAAACACCGGCGCGCTCCAGCCATGCTCGGTACGGCAGGTGGCCACGCCCTTGCCGTAGTTGGCGCCAAATACGAAACTCGCTTTCAGCATCGAGGGCACGATCGCAATGCACTTGGCTCCCGAGAGGATTCCATCGGGAATGGCCCGATCGGGGGCGGACATGATCTGGCTGAGCACCGTGCTCGCCGTCTGGACGCGATCCACTTGCGCGCCCCGGTTCTGGCTCCAGGCCCAGGTGGTCATGGAAACGATCAATAGCGCTGCTGCGACAATCTTCTTCATGGCTCAACTCCCGATCAGGAACGTAGGCTCCGCCAAGGCGGTGCCGGCTGCCCTCATCTTACGAGTGTTAGATGGAATTTAGCGCCGAAGAAAGCGTGAGAAAGGGTTACTCTTTAGTGACCCTATGGCGGCGAGGCTTCGTTGCGGAGAGCGCTGGGAACGGATGATCGCAAAAACTGAGGGCCGGAAGAGGAGACCCTCGTAACCTCTTCCAGCCCTATCTCCCAGGTTCTGTGGTAGGTGAGTGCAGTATGCAGTCGCAGCCAAATGCCGTCAAGTAACGGAAGTGCAGGACTGGTAATTGGACTTTAGTAACACGCAGAGTGAAGGTAACCACTTGGTCAAGTTTGGCGCTCGCAGTGACACAATCCTCCCACGTTCGGCTGCCCTTCCGAACGTCGATGTCTCCTATGACATTACTCACGTTCCGCGAGCAGCGAGTGGGTGATGGCGTGGACCGACAAGGCGATGCGATTCTGCACTCCGACCTTCCGCATGAGCTGGCTGACATGCGCCTTGACCGTGCGCTCTTCGATCTCAAGCACGTCCCCGATTTCTTTGTTGGAGCGGCCCGCCACCAGCAGCTTCAAGACTTCACGCTCACGTTCGCTGATCTTGTCTTCACCTTGGGGCCGTACCCTGCGGGGAGATGCGGTTGCGCGTTCGATGAACAGGCAGAGCACGCGTCTGGGCGCCCACACCGAACCATTGTGCACCTCGCGTATCGCGCGCTTGAATTCGCCGGGGGTTGCATCCTCTGCCACATAGCCCTTCGCGCCGGCCGCAATGGCCCGCAGAATCTCCTCATCGCTCGTACCACCCCCGGTGACAATGATGCGAATGGTAGGCCGCAAGGCCTTCAATGCCGACATGGCCGCGTAGAATGCCTCTCCGCCATTGGAGGTCATCAAAATGATGTCGTCATCGGGAGAACTCATGATCTCCAGAACGGAGGCAGCGCGTATCCGGAAGCCCTCTTCGGAGGAGAATATTGCGCGAAACCCAAGGAAGCGAAGCGGGTCGCTCTCCACCACGGCAACGCGGATGGTGGTTTCAGGCGGCGGTTTGATGCGGGCGGTCAAGATATCCGTAGAATACCGTATGGCGGCTTGGGGGCAAACCGAATGACCTGATCCACGCAAACGATCAGCTGTCGCCCCCGCACATCATGAACTGGTTGTCGGCTTTACGCAGCCGGCTTTACGCAGCCGGCTTTCGGCGGGCTTTGGCGGCCCTCTTCTCCACTTTCACCTCCGACGCCTTTTCTGCCGCAGCCACACGCTGCGCAGGCTTCTTCGGTACCTGGGCCAGGCTCTCCTTCAATGCGGCCATCAGGTCAACTACCGGAGCCAGTTTGCGGGGCTTCTCCACCGGAGTAACCTCGCGTCCTTCCAGGCGGGCCTTGATGAGCTGCTTCAGGTTTTCCTCGAAGGTGTCGTGATACTTCTCCGGCTCAAACTTGCCGGCGAGCGCTTCGATCAATTGATGGGCCACCTTGACCTCGGCGTCTTTCAATTCGACGTTGAGGGGGCCGAAGCTCTCCAACTTGCGGACTTCGTCAACATAGTACATGGTGTGCAACATGAGTCCGCCCTCATGCGGCCGCAGAAACACCGTGTATTCGCGATTGTGCATGGTGATCTTGGCGATGGCCACGTACCCGGTCTCCTCCATGGCGCGGGTCAGCAGCGCGTAGGGCTTGCGGCCGGCTTCATCGGGCACCAGGTAATACGACGACTCGAAGTAGACAGGGTCCACGTCCTTGTACTCGACGAACTCCAGGATCTCCATCGCCTTCGCGGTCTTGGGCTCGATCTTCTTGATCTCTTCCGGCTCGATGATGACGTACTCGCCCTTGCGGTACTCGTAGCCCTTGACGATCTCGCTGCGTTCCACGACGCGCTCGTCCGTCGGGCACCACAGTTGCTGTTTGACGCGCGTGTTGTCATCGCGGTGCAGCATGTTGAAAGAGATGTTATTGCTGCGCGCGCCGGAGAACAGTTTCACCGGCATGGAAATAAGGCCAAAGGTCAGATATCCAGACCAAACGGAAGACGCCATATTCTTACCATTCCTGGGTATTGGGATTGCACCAAATCTGCGACAGTATAGTGTTGCCTCTGCGGTCGAATGTCAAGTCCCAACCGCCAGAGCTCACCCAAGTGGGATGCGCTGACGTGGTCGCCAGGTCGCATGGCGGCTGGTCCTTCCGAATTGTTGGGTCCATCGACCATCCACCGCTCTGCCCTGATTTTCCTATCCACTATCCACTATTCACCATCCACTGCTATAACACCTTCATGCACCAAACTCTGCAAACCCTGGCGGAATTCACCGCCACGCGCTTGCTCGGCGACGGCAACCTCGAGATCACGACGGTCGCCAGCATCGCGCAAGCGCAACCGGGCGCCCTGGTTTTTGTGCAGGACGAGAAACACCTGGCGCAGGCGCTGGCCTCTCCGGCAAGTGCCGTCATCGCGGGAGAGTTCGCGGCGCCATCGGCCGGGCGCAAGCCCCTGCTGATTGCGGCCCATCCCCGGCTGGCATTCGCGCTGGCCGGAGCGCTGCTCCATCCGTCCAGAACTTATGCGGCTGGCGTTCATCCCACGGCTGTCGTCCATGCTTCGGCGAAGGTCGCCGCCAGCGCCGCCGTTGACGCCTACGCAATAATCGAGGCGAACGCCGTAGTGGGAGAGCGCTCGCACGCCGGAGCGGGCTGCGTCATCGGCGAGGGCGTCGTGATTGGCGACGATTGTGACCTGTACCCGCGGGTCGTCATCTATCCGGGTACGACGCTGGGCCGCCGTGTGGTGGTTCACGCCGGCGCGGTGCTGGGCGCCGACGGCTTTGGATTTGTGCGCGACGAACAATACGGCCGCTATCACAAGTTCCCCCAGATCGGGCATCTGGTCATCGGCGACTATGTCGAGATCGGCGCTAATTGCACTATTGACCGGGGCGCATTGGACCGCACTGTGATTGGCGCCGGAACCAAACTCGATAACCTGATACACATCGGGCATAACGTCACGGTAGGAGCGAATGTCGTGATCGCGGCCCAGACCGGTATTTCAGGAAGTGTCCAGATCGGAGAGGGCGCGGTTGTGGGAGGCCAGGTCGGTATCGGAGACCACGCCACGGTCGAGCCGGGGGTCATTCTCGGATCGGGCAGTGGCGTGCTGTCGAATAAGATAGTCCGTGGCAGAGGAGTCGTCTTCTGGGGCCGACCGGCGCGTCCGCTCAGCGAATACTTGAAGCAGTTGGCAGCGCTGGCACGTCTGGCGCGAAAGGAGTAACCAGCAACTGGCAACTAGCAACTAGTTAGCGCTTTTCGCTTTTCGCTTTTCGCTTTTCGCTATTCGCTAGTCGCTAGTTGCTAATTGCTAGTTGCCGCTTCCCCATGTCCCTCATCGTCATCGGCGGGCATTCTCGCAGCGTGGGCAAGACCAGCGTGGTCGCTGGCCTGATCGCCGCGCTCCCCGAGTTTCACTGGACGGCCATCAAGATCACGCAATACGGACACGGCATATGTTCCGCCAATGGTGAACTTTGCGACTGCGCCACCGACGACCACAGTTGGGCAGTAACCGAAGAGCGCGATCGCAGCGGCGAGAGCGACACCTCGCGCTTTCTCGTCAGTGGCGCTGCTCGCTCGCTGTGGGTGCGGACTCGCCAGGGAATGCTGGCTGAAGCCATGCCGCGGGTGCGCCAGGAGCTTGCTGCCGCCGGGAACGCTATCGTCGAATCCAACTCGATCATGCGCTTCCTGCGCCCTGATCTTTACCTGACGGTGTTGGACCCGGCGACTGCCGACTTCAAGTCCTCGGCGCAGGAATTTCTCGATCGCGCCGACGCCATCCTGGTGCACGACGGCGGTGGGGATGTCACCTGGACGAACGTTTCATTGAAGCCCGTGGCCGCCAAACCGAGGTTCCATATCCGGCCGCCGCACTATGTGACGCGCGAGTTGATCGAATTCGTGCGGGAGCGAGTCGAACATAGCGCATCGACGGTATAAATCGCTTGCAATTTTTCAGGAGGAACTCATGGCCACCTTCGGCCTCATTGAATACAAGGACGCCGGCCCCGAGGTGCGGGCGGTGTATGACGACATCATGGCGACCCGCAAGACTGACTGGATCAACAATTTCTGGAAGGCCATCGCGCACGATCCGGAGCTGTTGAAACGCACCTGGGAGGACACCAAGCACATCATGGCGCCGGGTGCGCTGGACGCAGTGGTGAAGGAACTCATCTACGTGGCGATCAGCGTGACCAACGGATGTCCGTATTGTGTTGCCGCCCATACCGTCTCGGCGCGCAAGAAAGGCATGACCGACGAGATGTTCCACGAGATGATGTCGGTGGTGGGCATGGCGAACGAAAACAACCGGCTGGTAAACGGCTACCAGGTTGAGATCGACGAACAGTTCAAGACGCCGGTGAAGTGAAGAGGCTATCAGCTATCAGCTATCAGCTATCAGCTGTCAGCTGTCCGCTGTCAGCTGTCATGTCAGCCACTCGACTATTGGTCGCTACTTGGAATTGTCATTACGAGCGCAGCGAGGAATCTGCTTTTGTTTGCAGTTCAATCGCCTGCTGGGTCGAAGGCAGTAGCTGACGGCTGAAAGCTGATAGCTGATAGCTTGCCCAAATGCCTAGCCGCTATAATGAAGCCATCCATGAAAGCCTACGTTTACGTCTCGCTCAAGAAAAGTGTGCTCGACCCTCAAGGCAAAACCATCCACGGCGCGCTGAAAAAAATGGGATATCGCGGCATCGACGACCTTCGCCAGGGCAAATATTTCGAGATTGCTTTGGACAGCAACGTCACCCGCGAAGCCGCTCAGGCGGAGGTGGAGCGCATTGCCCGTGAAGTGCTGACCAATCCCGTCATCGAGGAGTACAGCTTCAAGCTCGAGGATTAGCTCCCTGTGAGCCAGGATTGAAGAGATCGAACCTGACAAATAGAAGACAGCCGCCAAGTCACACTGATACGAGTCCTGGGTCACAGACAACACAATGGCGGCAGGTTGAAACTAAAAAAGCGCCGGGTTCCGCGAATCCAATACCCTCGTTCTTGTTCCTGCAAGTCCAGCCAACCACTGGCGACGAACAAGACCAGCCGGCATTTTTCAATTCTGAGAATCCAGCGCATTGCTCCCTTTCTTCGGCTCCTGGGCTCCGGCTTCATACTTAAACTTAAATCCGAAAGGGGACGCCATGAAACGTTTTGTCCTTGCGCTAATGGTTCTGTCATTGCTGGTCGCAACCGGCTTCGCCACCACCTGCGCAACCCAGTCAGTAACGGCTATATGTGTCCGTCCACCGACTCCGCCGCCCGGACCTAACCCTCCAAGACCGATGCCACCGCGGCCTCCTCTGGTGAGTCAAGCGATTCCACCGGTTCCGCCGCCCGGACCTAACCCGCCAAGACCGATGCCGCCGCGGCCTCCTCTGGTGAGTCAGGCGATTCCACCGGTTCCGCCGCCCGGACCTAATCCTCCAAGACCGATGCCGCCGCGGCCTCCTCTGGTGAGTCAGGCGATTCCACCGGTTCCGCCGCCCGGACCTAATCCTCCAAGACCGATGCCGCCGCGGCCTCCTCTGGTGAGTCAGGCGATTCCACCAGTTCCGCCGCCCGGACCTAATCCTCCAAGACCGATGCCGCCGCGGCCTCCTCTGGTGAGTCAGGCGATTCCACCAGTTCCGCCGCCCGGACCTAATCCTCCAAGACCGATGCCGCCGCGGCCTCCTCTGGTGAGTCAGGCGATTCCACCCGTTCCGCCGCCCGGACCTAACCCGCCAAGACCGATGCCGCCAAATCCGCCACGGCCTCCCGTTTAATGTAGTTGGTGATCGTCCGGATCGAGTGCAGCGACCGAGAATGGGCTGTTCTACTTACCTTCTTCGCCCCCAACGATTTGCGTTGGGGGCAATTTCGTAGCGCACAACTCAAACTGCGCACAAGCTGTCGGGGGCACCTGAACCGCGAATATGCCTATGACATGACGATGAAGAGGATACGCTTGCACTCGCATCTTCCGCATCAGCGACTCCCCCTGTAACATCCAATCACTAACAATTACAATTCAAAAGATTCTGCCGTTCGAGTGCTAAGGGGACAGAGATATGTGCGGCATCGTTGGATACGTCGGGAAAAAGCGGGTTGTGCCCGTTATCATTGACGGCTTGCGCCGCTTGGAATACCGCGGCTATGACTCAGCCGGCATTGCGGTGGCCGGCAACGGCGAGGGCTTGCAGGTGCGCCGCGCCGAGGGCAAGCTGCGCAACCTGGAAGAGGTCATCCGCCTCAATCCGCTCGATGGCACCTACGGCATCGGCCACACCCGCTGGGCCACGCATGGGCGTCCCACGGAAGAGAACGCGCATCCCCACCGCGACTGCACCGGCAAGATTGTTGTGGTGCACAACGGCATTGTGGAGAACTACGTCGCCCTGAAGAAGAAGCTGATCGAGGAGGGCCACAAGTTCCGCACCGAGACTGACACCGAGGTGATTGCGCATCTGGTCGAGAAAAATCTTGCCGTGCCCGATCGCAAAGTCCCGCTGGAAGAGGCCGTCCGCAAGACGGTACAGCTGCTGACCGGCGTGTTCGCCATCGCCGTCATCTCGGCGGACGAGCCCAACAAGATTGTCGCCGCTCGCAACGGGCCGCCCGCAGTAATTGGCCTGGGTAAGGACGAATACTTCGTCGCCAGTGACGTGCCTGCCATCCTGTACCACACCCGCGACTTGTTCTTTCTGGCCGATGGCGATCTTGCCGTCATCACGCCTTCGGGGGTGCAGCTCACCGACTTCGATGGCCAGCCCATCACCCGCCAGGTGCAGCACATTACCTGGGACCCCATCATGGCGGAGAAGGGCGGCTTCAAGCATTTCATGCTGAAGGAAATCTACGAACAGCCGCGAGCCGTGCGCGATACCACGCTGGGCCGCGTCTCGCTGGATTCGGGCAAGGTGTTCCTCGACGAGATGGACATCACCGACGAAGATTTCCGCAAGTTGCAGAAGGTCTATATCGCCGCTTGCGGCACCAGCTGGCACGCTGGGCTGGCAGGCAAGTTCATGATCGAGCGGCTGGCCAAGGTCCCGGTGGAAGTAGATTACGCCAGCGAGTTTCGCTATCGCGATCCGCTGACCGGGCCCGGCGATCTGACCATTTTGATTACGCAGTCGGGCGAAACCGCCGACACCATCGCCGCCATGCGCGAGTCGCGCGGCAAAGGCTCGAAGACCGTCGGCATCTGCAACGTCGTGGGCTCCATGATTGCGCGCGAAGCTAACGGCACCATCTACACCCACGCCGGCCCCGAGATCGGCGTGGCCTCGACCAAAGCTTTCACGGCGCAACTGACCGCATTGTTCCTGTTCGCGGTGCACCTTGGGCAGGTGCGTGGAACGCTCAATCTCGAGGACTCCAAGCGGCTGCTCAACGACCTAACGCTCATACCGGGCAAGCTGGAGACGCTGCTGACGCGCGACGAAGAGACCGAAGATCTAGCCAAGGAATATCATCGCGCCCACGACTTTCTGTTTCTGGGGCGCGGCATCCACTACCCGATCGCGCTGGAAGGCGCGTTGAAGTTGAAGGAGATTTCCTACATTCACGCCGAGGGTTATCCCGCGGGCGAGATGAAACACGGCCCCAACGCGCTCATCGACGAAGACCTTCCCGTGGTAATTCTCGCCACCCATGACAAGACCGATCCGGGCTCGGTGTTGCGCTATGAGAAGACGCTGTCGAACCTGAAGGAAGTGAAAGCGCGCTCGGGCACGGTGATTGCCATCGCCACCGATGGCGACGAGGAAATTCGCGAGGCTGCTGACCACGTGCTCTACGTTCCCGATGCGCCGGAGCTGCTCGCGCCGATTCTTGAGGTAGTTCCCTGCCAGCTGCTGGCGTATCACATTGCGGTGCGCCGCGGCTGCGATGTGGACCAGCCGCGCAATCTGGCGAAGTCGGTTACGGTGGAGTAGCAGGGTCCAGAGTTCGCGCCTGCTCCTTCCGTCAGTCCTTGAGTTGGAGCTCTTTCGACTGGTACAGTCAGGTGCAGCGGAGGAAATAGCGATGGTGCTTGACCGAATCACAATTGATCCTCGCGTGATGTGCGGCAAGCCCTGCATTCGGGGGATGCGTGTCACGGTCGGAGCGATCGTTGGCATGCTCGCCGAAGGACATAGCGCCGCCGAAATTCTTGAGCTCTACCCCTATCTGGAAGCAGAAGACATTCCTCAAGCGCTCTCCTATGCCGCTCTGCGCTCCGAAGAGCGCGAAGTCGAACTGAAGCAGGCGTGAAGATCCTCATCGACATGAACCTGTCGCCGAGCTGGGTTCAGGTGTTCCAACGAGAGAATTGGGACGCATACCATTGGAGCACTGTTGGCGCTCCCACCGCCCCAGACAGCGAAATCCTCGAATGGGCGACGAACAATGGCTGCATAGTCTTCACCCATGACCTTGATTTTGGGGCGCTGCTAGCCTCGAAACCGCGTCGGGCCCCAAGTGTTGTTCAGCTTCGCGGACAGGAAACGTCTCCGGCCAAAATGGGCTCGGTGGTGGTGCTCGCGCTGCGGCAATTACGTGAGGAGCTAGAGCTTGGTGCGCTGGTCAGCATCGATGCAGCAAGGGCGCGGGCGCGAATTCTCCCTATTCCATAACGAGTTAAAAACTCGACTGGTGATGTCTCCCGTTAACCTCGACCTCCTTGGTTACTTTGGAGTGAGACAGGGGGCCATGCCTTGTGGACGGTCCGTTCATGCCTTAACTTGCTTCGAGCACCGTCGTGTCGGATTCGACCGCCGGCATCGCGGCCTTGCGCCGTCTTGACCAGTAGAACACCGGCAGCCCGGCTGCGATCAGCAGACATCCGACCAGCGCGGTTTTGGGAGCGCCCACAATCGCGTTGACAACGATTGCCCCGCAGGCGATGACGAAGACTGCTGGCGCCAGCATCTTGAGCCAGAGCCTGGGATTGGACCGCAATTCATGTCGCCGCACTACAAACAGTCCCGCCACCGCTGCGCCTGACGACAGCAGAATCGTAAAGCCGGTGTACATCAGCAGCTGATAGAAGCCGCCGGCCATCACCAGCACCACGCACCATAAAGCTTGCAATGCGATGGCGAGCGCGGGTGTACCGAATCTCGGACTGGTGCGGTCGAAGCCAGGAACGAAAACCCCATCGCGCGCCATGGCGAAATAAACGCGCGGCCCAGCAATGGTCATGGCACTGACGGCCCCCAGCAGCGCGATAATCAGCGCCGGAGTCACGAAGTTTCTTCCCACACCAAACAACGCGTGCGCGGTCACGTCACCAACGTTCACGGCACCTTGCATCGCCGCGGGCGGAATCGCATACAGGTACAACGTGTTCAGCAGGAAATAGAGACCTACGACAATCGACGTCCCAATCAACAGCGCCGGGCCGATCATGCGGCGGGTGTCGTGCAGCTCCTCCGAAATGTACGACGCCGCGTTCCAACCGCTGTACGTGAACATGATGGGAATGAGCGCGAGCAGCCAGTTCATCGGGCGAATCGGGATGTGCGCCGATTGGAAGTGCGACCAGGAGCCCGTCCCCACCGCGAAGCCAACGACGCAAAAGACAAGGACGATCGTCAGAATCAGCAGGGCAAGCGCGTTTTGAGTCAGCTTGCCCGCGCCCAGGTGGCAGGCGTGCAAGGTGGCGAAGACGATGATGATGGCCGCCGCCGTGAGCGAACGTGGCGAAAATGTGAATGCACCCACGTAGAAGTTGATGGAAAACAGCGCATGGTCCGACGCCAGCCGGGGAAAATATTGCCCAAGATAGATGACCAGCCCAACGGCGCTGGCGGCGACGGCCCCGGAGAAGCCTGCGATCAGCGATGTCCAGCCGGAAAGAAAGCCGGCGGTTGGACCATAGGCTTTGGAGAGATAAATGTACTCTCCCCCCGCTGACGGCCACATGCGTCCCAGTTGCGCGTACGACATTGCGCCCGCCAGGGCGAGGCAGCCCCCGGCAATCCAGAGGGCGAGCATGGCGCTTGGTTCCGGCACCAACTTGGCGATGATGGCAGGGGTGGTGAAGATGCCGACGCCAACCACGTTGGAGATGATCAGGGCGACGCCGTCCCTCACCCGAAAGACGCGGCGCAATTGAGTGCGTTTGGCCGCGACGGTGGCGCTGGCCGAGCTGGCGACCGCAGGATTGGAGGCTTGTGGTGTGGCGGCTGACAAACTGTTCCCCAGACTGTTTCCTGACCCGTGCGATGAGTTTTCCAAAGTCTACATGGAATCTTCGGTTCTTGGTAACGAAACAGTATGGGCCCCACGACCCTTCCCCACGTGTCCTTCTGAGCGGAGCGAGGTCGCACAGCGATCGAGCGCAGTCGAAGAATCCCTGGTTCTGGAGAGAATCTTCGCAACGATAGGGGTCCTTCGACTCGTCGCTGCGCTCCTCGCTCAGGATGACAACGCGTTACAACATGCCGCGGTTGCGTGCCCATGAAATTTTTCGTATAGTTTCACACTCTCCAAGCGGAGAAGGAACGATCCAAGGAGGATGGAAATGCGCAAGCTGCTCTTCGTGATTGTGATTGGTTTGTTGACTTGTGTGGTCGTTGCTCAGAATGCACGATACCAACCTCTCAGCGTCAAGACCGGTCTTTGGCAAGTGACCGTGACCACCTCAATGAGCGGGCTTCCACCTATGACGCCGGAGATGCAAGCCAAGTTTGACCAGATGACGCCCGAGCAGCGTGCCCAAATCATGGCCAGGTTTAGCGGAACGCCACACACCAGAACCTACAAGAAGTGTGTAAAACAAGAGGACCTGAATGGTGCTCCCTTTTCCGGGAAGGACGAGAAATGTAAGTGGACGCTGGTGGATTCTTCCAGCAGCGTAATCGATTTTCGAGGAAATTCGTGCGACGCCGGCAAGGACCAGGGCATGGAGACCGACGTTGAGGTGAAGATCCGCGCTCTCGACTCCGAAAACGTTAAGGGGACGGTGCAAGGCACCGCGACCGGCAATGGCCACACCATGAACGTCAGTGGGACCTATAGCGGCAAGTGGCTTGGCGGAACCTGCACTGCCGAAGCGGAATAGCTGACGCGAACGCGAGGTTCCGGCGGTTGAGGGTGATCGAGATGTCAATCAGGCCGTATGTTAGGGCCGGGTAGGCTTTCTCGGAACCTTCTCTCGATCTGGCGGTGATGGGGGATTACGATCGTCAGGGGCCGCCCACTCGTTCGCTTCGAACTCGCGGAACTCAGCCTCCAACTTCCATTGCAGCCGCGCCTTCTCACTGGCATCGAGAAACTTCTGGCAGGCCGCCGACGGTTCCGTTTCGCCCGTCCTTTCGCTTCCACATTCCCTGACCACGCTGAAGGTTTTGCCGTCTCGCCACAGGCTGGCGCCGCCGATGAAGGCGTGTTCCATGCTGGTGCGCGCCATTTTCTTCAATTGCAGGTAGCTGAGATTCTGGTCTTCGGCGCCCTTCAGATATTCGTGGGTCATGTCAGAGCGGGAGATGCCCTCGTCGTCGGTTGCCAGCGCCACCGGCACGCCGGCGCGCAGATACTCGCTCAGCGGATGCTGTGGCCCGCGCACGCCGAGAATGACGTTGTTGCTGGTCAGGCAAATTTCAACCATCACATTGCGGTCGGCCATCTCCTGCAAGAGTTCGAAGGGGCGGGTTTCGTTCATCACGTCGACCCCGTGTCCGATGCGTTCGGCGTGTCCGGTCTCGATGGAATCGCGCACATGAAACTGCAAATCCTTGGGTGGAACAAGACCCTCGACCAGCTCGCCGGCGTGCAGCGCGATATGCACCTGCGGATAGCGCTCGTGAAGATAATTGAGAATGCGCATGTGCAGCGCAAAGTCTCGCATGGGGACGTACCAGTCTTCCGGCATCACCAGGTTCAGGGCAAGCAGATGAGGGTTGGGCGCAACCAGTTTGGGGTCGGCCCCCGCCAGCAGGAAGCCGGTGAGAATCTGGGCGAAGACCACTTCTTTCGACCTGCCGCGTGAGACCTGGGCGATGTAACGCTGAACGACCCGGCATCCCGGATCAGCGGCTGGGACGCCACAGTGCAGGAGCCGGTCACGGGTCACCTCGTCCGCATCAATTTGTTGACTGGCCGTCGCCAGAATCTGCGCCAACCCTCCGGCCAGCAGCTTTTGTTGCAGACGGCCGAAATCATCGTCCCAGCCAACCGAGTCGGCCAGTGTCTCCAGCTCTCTGCCAGCCGGCGTAAGCATCAGCTCCTGATAGATCTCGTGCTGGGACGCGGCGCGAGCAGCGGTTTCGGCCAGGGCTTTGCCGGTAGTGCCGTTCGTGGCTTCGGCGTACTTGCCGAAGGTGGCGAAAAAGTGGTCGTGTCCAGATTGGCCCGAATACTGCCAATTGCGCATCGAGATGGCATCGATGATGTTGGCGTATAGCTCGCCATCGGCGAAGGCGTCCGCCACCGGTACCAGAGGGGTATGGCACGGTGGCGCGCTGAACGACGGCGCATGGGGATCGACACATTCATGGTCTTCCGCCGCCCACTGAATGTACGACTCCGCATAAACCGACCCAGTCAGATGGACGTGCAGATCGCCTCCCTTGGGCATCTCCCGCAGAAAGGCCAGCAGCAGGTTGGGGTTCTTGCGAATGTTCTGGAAGTAGGCCTCGGCGCGGGCCTCATCGGAAACTACCGGACGGGTGGCCGCCACGATTGGTGATGCAAGCAGGCCGGCCAACACCGCAACCAGGAGTGCGCGGAAGTGCAGAGGGTTTTTCATCAAGACGCAATCGACTCGATCCATACTGAATTCTGGGAACGGGGATGATGATAGCAGCGAATTGTCGCGCGATGTTCATGGCTTTAGCTTGTATAGTGAAAAAGAGATCGCCAGATGAAAATCCTAAAGTTGCGCCGCTTCGAGATACATCGGATTTCGATGTTCGTAGTTCCATGTCACTCCCTGGTGCGTTAGCGGTCACTGACAAACGCCAATCGCTACGATGAGAATCTCTTTGTGACTCGGAGAGGGACCCCAGGCCTTTTCCTCATCCAGCGTCGTAGCGTACCTGGCAGCAGGGCGACAGACCTTCGCGCTTCTCTCTTCCCGTCGCCCGTCCCATAAGTTGATTCGATTCCGGCCGTACGGCCAAGGAGAACAAGATGAAATTTGCAGTGGTTGCTTTAGTGTCGCTTGCTGTTGCTATGCCGGCGTTCGGTGCCGGCAACAAGACTTACAAGACTACCTATCCCGTTCCATGCAGTGAAGTGTGGGGCGCGGTCAAAGTTGCCCTTGGCAATCCGGACAACTACAAAGACGTGCAGAGTGACGAGGACAAAATGACTGCGGACTACAATGTAAAACACTCCGTTCATTGGTCCATTAGCGGAGCGGTCAACCAGGGCAAAAACAGCGTCAGCTTGTTGCCGACTGGTACCACGTGCGAGATGAGTGTTGTGTCGATGTATAGCGGACTTTCGCACAACGACCAGGGTGACTTTAAGAAGCGTGTGGATGAAGCGCTGGCTAAGCTGAAAGCCGCGCCCGATACCCAGTCCGCTAAACCGACCGACCCAGCCAAGTGATTTGGCAGGTGCGTATTTCAAGAATCGTTTTGTATCAGGGCACGGCTTGGCGTTTTCTTGCGCGAAGAGTGCGAACCAGAAGCCTCACCCTCATTTGAGTTTCTCTCGGCGTTTCTCTACCATCCAGAGTTCTCATCCCTCATCAGGCGGAATGCCGGTGGACAAGCTCAGGGTATTGATCACGCGCGAACGCATCGCGGCCAGGGTGGCCGAGATGGGGCAGCGCATCAGCCAGGATTTTGCCGGTGAGCCGGTGGTGCTGATCGCGGTGCTGAAGGGCGCCACCATTTTTCTCGCCGACCTGGCGCGCCAGATCACGCTCGACGTCAGCTTCGATTTCATCGCGGTGTCGAGTTACGGAGACGCCAAAGCGCAGACTGGCGTGGTCACGCTGCTGAAAGATGTGGACGGTTCAATGGCGGGCCGGAACATCATTCTAGTGGAAGATATTTTAGACACCGGTTTGACCCTGACTTGCATCCAAAGCATGTTGCGTGTCCACAAGCCGAAGTCGCTGAAGATTGCGGCGCTGTTAGACAAAGCGTCGCGGCGGGTCCAGCCCATCTGTGGGGATTACGTGGGTTTCGAAATTCCCGACCAGTTTGTGGTGGGATACGGGCTCGACTTCGCCGAGCACTATCGTAATCTGCCGGATATTTGTGTGCTGGAGTCCGGCGCGGAATCGGAATAGAATCTCGGGTGCTCATGTCTGCGAACCTTTCTGTCGTAAACGGCGCGCCGGCCATTCTTGTGAGCGACTGGCGTGCTGCAGCCCATCTCATCGATCACACCCTGCTTAAGCCCGATGCCACCCGCGACCAGATAATTGCCTTGTGCGACGAGGCCGTCAGTTACGGCTTTCATGCGGTCATGGTGAATCCGGCCAACGTGGCGCTGGCGGCGGCCCAATTGCGCGGCTCGCCGGTGAAGGTGGGCGCCGTGGTTGGCTTCCCTCTGGGCGCAAGTCTTACGGTGACCAAGTTGGATGAAGCGGAAGCCGCTATTCGCAACGGCGCGCAAGAGCTGGATATGGTGCTCAACATTGGTGCGCTGAAGTCGGGCGAGCGAATGCTGGTGCAACAGGAGATGCGCAGTATCACCCGGCTCGCCCACGGTCGCGGAGCAATCCTTAAAGTAATACTTGAGACATGCCTGCTGAACCAGATCCAGAAGATACTGGCCTGCTCGCTGGCGCTGGAAGAGGGCGTGGATTTCGTGAAGACCTCCACCGGGTTCGGGGATGCGGGCGCGACGGCGGCTGACGTGGTTTTGATGCGGGGCGTGGTGGGACACAAGGCCGGCGTTAAGGCGGCGGGCGGCATTAGGACCGCGGCCCAGTTCATGGACATGATCGATGCCGGCGCCAACCGCATCGGCAGCAGCGCCAGCGTCGAGATTGTGCGCGAATTGTGCGGCCCGTCGGACGATCGAAGCAATGGAAACGGATAGATTGCGACTCACACGGGAGTTCGCATGGCGCGTCTGACCGGCGTGCTGGGCATCCTCGCCATTCTGTTGTTCGCATACCTCTTCTCCACTGACCGGAAAGCCATCCGCTATCGCACGGTTTTCGTCGGGCTGGCACTGCAATTTGTGTTCGCCATCCTGGTGTTGCGCGTCAGCTTTGGCGTGCGCGTGATGACCGTCGCGGGCGACGCAGTCAACCGGCTGCTTAGTTATTCCTTCGCCGGATCGCAATTCGTCTTTGGCGAGTTCGGGGCCAAACTCTCCCGCTTCGGCGTGGTCTTCGCCTTCCAGGTGCTGCCCATCATTATTTTCATCGCCGCATTTTTCTCCATTCTCTACTACTACGGCGTGATGCAGTTCATCATCCGGCAACTGGCGAAGGTCATGATGCGCTTCATGGGCGCGAGCGGGGTCGAGTCGCTGGACGTTGCGGCCAGCATCTTCATGGGACAGACGGAAGCTCCGCTCACCATCCGTCCGTTCCTGCCCAAGGTGACGCGCTCCGAGCTGATGACCATCATGACCAGCGGCATGGCCCACGTTTCCGGAGCGATGCTGGGCGCCTACATCCTGCTCGGCATCGAGGCGCGACACCTGCTGGGAGCGGTGATCATGACCGCGCCGGGAACCATCCTGATCGCCAAGATGCTGGTGCCGGAGACGGAAAAGCCGCTGACTGCGGGGACGGCCAAGATTGATTCGGTCGAGTTTGGCGAGCGTGCCAGCAACGTTCTGGACGCGGCGGCGAAAGGTACGACCGACGGCCTGCACCTTGCCCTGAACGTTGCAGCCATGCTGATTTCGTTTCTCGCCCTGATTGCGCTGCTGGATGGCGTTCTTGGCGGAACTCACAATTTACTTGCGGCGCATGGTTTTCCCTGGTTTCCATCGAAGCTGGAGTCGATCTTCGGCGTGATCTTTGCGCCCGTGGCGTGGCTGATCGGCGTGCCCTGGCGTGACTGTCTGGCGATCGGGAACCTGCTGGGCACGCGCATGGTGCTGAATGAGCTGGTGGCTTTCACGATGTTGAGTGCGCAGAAGGCCACACTCGATCCGCGGTCGTTCACCATCGCGACGTTTGCGCTGTGCGGATTTGCGAACCTTGGCTCCATCGGGATCCAGATCGGCGGACTCAGCGCGCTGGCGCCGAGCCGGCGGCAAGATCTGGCCAAACTCGGCTTCCGTGCCATGATCGCAGGCACGTTGGCGAACCTGATGTCGGCCAGCATCGTGGGAATACTGCTGAGCAGGGGCTAGAGGTTAGGGGTCAGGGATTAGCGTACAAACGATTTCTTATGCGTGATCTGCCCACATATCTGGCGCCGCTCCTGACCGCTAGCCCCTAGTCCCTAATCCCTAGCCCCTGTTTTGTGCCTTTCCTCACAATCCGGTGTGACCTCCGCACTTTTGCTTGGGCCGCAACAAGCCCATGCTTAACTTCGAGGGGAATTTCTTCCGGCGCTTGAGAACCCGTGTGTGTTCACGGAGGCACATCTTGATCGCCAATTTGCTTTTGCAGCCCTGCCGCCATTGATAGGCCACGGCCGTAATCGAGCCGGAACTACTCTCCCCAGCGCGCAAACATACGTTCATTCATTCGGAGGCTGTCATGGCAATTACTAAGCAGGATGCTCTCGACTACCACTTTGGGTCCCGGCCCGGGAAGATAGAAGTCACTTCCACCAAGCCTTGTCTCACCCAGCGCGATCTCAGCCTCGCTTACACACCTGGCGTCGCCGATCCCTGCCTCGAAATCGAGAAGAACCCGCAGGATGCATTCAAGTACACCGCCAAGGGCAATCTGGTGGCGGTGGTCACCAACGGCACCGCGGTGCTGGGACTGGGCGACATCGGGGCCCTGGCCGGCAAGCCAGTGATGGAAGGCAAAGGTGTCCTGTTCAAGAGATTTGCCGACATCGACGTATTCGACATCGAGCTCGACACCAAGAATCCCGACGAGATTATCAGGACCTGCCAATTGCTTGAGCCCACCTTCGGCGGCATCAACCTTGAAGACATCAAGGCGCCCGAGTGTTTCTACATTGAAGAGACGCTGAAGAAGACGATGAAGATCCCCGTCTTCCACGACGACCAGCACGGCACCGCCATTATCTCCGGCGCGGCGCTGGTGAACGCGGTGGAACTGACAGGCAAGCGCATGGACCAGATCAAAGTGGTGGTCAACGGCGCCGGAGCTTCCGGCATCGCCTGCGCCGAGCACTATATCTGCATGGGCGTGAAGCGCGAGAACATCACCATGGTTGACACCAAGGGTGTCATCTACAAGGGCCGCAAAGAAGGAATGAACCCTTACAAGGAGCGCTTCGCAAAAGAGACGCCAATGCGGACCCTCGCCGACGCCGTGAAGGGCGCCGACTGCCTGCTTGGGCTGTCGAAGAAGGGCGCATTCACTCCTGAGATGATCGCCTCACTGGCCCCGCGGCCGGTGGTCTTTGCCATGGCGAATCCCTATCCCGAGATCAGCTACGACGAAGCCCGCGCCGTCCGTGACGACCTCATCATGGCGACGGGCCGCTCCGATTATCCCAACCAGGTCAACAACGTTCTGGGGTTCCCCTTCATCTTCCGTGGCGCTCTCGATGTGCACGCCACCACTATCAATGAAGAAATGAAGCTGGCAGCCACCTATGCCTTGGCGGCCCTGGCGAAGGAAGATGTTCCCGACTCCGTCTGCCGGGCCTATGGGGTCGAGAGTTTGAAGTTTGGAGTTGACTACATCATTCCCAAGCCATTTGATCCGCGTGTACTGGTGTGGGAAGCGGTTGCCGTCGCCAAGGCTGCCATGGACACCGGCGTGGCGCAATATCCGGTGAACCTTGCCGACTACCGCGAGCAACTTGAGAAGCGGCTGGGCAAAGCGCACGAGCTAATGCGCTCCATGATTCACAAGGCCCAGACTGATCCCAAGCGAGTAGTTTTCCCCGAGGGTTCGCACCAGAAGATCCTGCGCGCCTGTCACGTCCTGCGGGAGGAGAAGATTGCCGTTCCGATTTTGCTGGGTCGCACGGTTGACATCCAGCGCACCGCCGACGAGTTGGGATTGTCGCTCGACGGTTTCACCATCGTAGACCCGGAGAGGGCTCCCCGGCGCCAGGAATATGTCCGCGAGCTGTATCGCCTGCGGCAGCGTCGCGGGGTCACACTGGGCTCGGCAGATGAGTTGATGAACGATCGCAACATCTTCGGCTCCATGATGGTCCGCATGGGAGACGCTGATGCCATCGTCTCCGGCGTAAGCCAGAACTATCCCGACACGATTCGTCCGGCATTGCAGGTGATCGGGGTCCGCGAAGGGATCCACAAAGTCTCGGGCCTCTATCTCATCATCACCCGCAAGGGCAAACCGTATTTCCTGGCCGATGCCACGGTCAACATTGAACCCAGCGCCGAAGACCTGGCAGAGATCGCTCTCTGTGCGGCCGAAGAGGCACGCCGATTCGATATTGAGCCGCGCGTGGCCATGCTCTCGTTCTCCACCTTCGGCAGCACTAAGCATCCGATGTGCGACAAGATTCGCCGTGCGACGGAGCTGGTGCGTTACGCCGATCCCACCCTCATTATCGACGGCGAAGTGCAGGGTGACATCGCGGTCAGCGCCAAGCAAATGGAAGAAGCATTTCCCTTCTCCCCGTTGCAGGGCGGAGCCAACGTGCTCATCTTCCCCAATCTGGAAGCCAGCAACATCGCTTGCAAGCTACTGATCAGCGTCGGTGGCGCCGAAGCGGTTGGCCCCATACTGCTGGGCATGGCAAAGCCGGTACACCTGCTGGCCCGGGGGGTTGAGGTGGAGGAGATCGTCAACATAGCCACGATCGCCGTGGTGGATGCCCAGGACAGCATAGTTTCGACCGGAGTCCGCGCGGAAGCGGTCGCCGTCGGCTAAAGCTGATTTACAACCGCAGGCACCACAACAGGCGCGCCAGCGATGGCGCGCTTCTTTGTGTGCTGCGCGATCCCCGTTGCCCAACCCTCTAGCCGACCCTGCTATGCCGGTCAGCTTTCGGAAATCATCGCTCTTGCCGTAACGTAGGATGGTTGGGTGATGATGACAAGCGGAATGTCAATCTGTGGCTGCCTCTGGATGGCCTTCGCCGTCCTCTGGTTGGTCTGGGCGCTACGGACCAAGCCGACGCAGATGCGAGAAAGTGTTGGGTCCCGCCTCACCTACACCGTTGTCACCGCCGTCGCTTTTTACATCATGTTCAGCGGCGACGTGCCACGGGAATGGATGCGCATCCGTCTTTTCCCGCGAGAGCCATGGATCGCAGCGCTTGGAGTTGCACTCACAGCGGCGGGTCTGGCTCTCTCCATTTGGGCCAGGGCTTACCTCGGCACCAATTGGAGCGGCACCGTCACCGTCAAAGTGGGGCACCAACTGGTTCGTACCGGTCCTTACCGATGGGTACGCCATCCAATCTATTCCGGACTGCTCCTGGCCATGATCGGCACGGCACTGGCTCGCCGCCAGGTGCGCGGCCTGGTTGCGGTCATCTTGCTCTGGGTCGGATTCGCCATCAAGAGTCGAATCGAAGAGCGTTTCATGGCGGCCACCTTCGGAGCGGAATACAACGAGTACCGGCAAGCCACCGGAGCCATCGTTCCGCGCCCGCGCTTCTAACTGGCGGCGGGTGCGCCGGAACGCCTCCACAGGCGCATTGTGGTCGCATGGCCGATCGCTGAGAGCTTGGTATGATGACCCGGTGGCCAAAGCAGAGGCGCGCGGCAAGTTCATCACCTTCGAAGGGCTCGACGGTTGCGGCAAAAGCACCCAACTGGAGAAGCTCGCCGCAGTCTTGCGCAGCCGCGGAGTTGACGTAGTCACGGCGCGCGAACCGGGAGGCACGACGATCGGCGAGCGCATCCGCGCGGTGTTGCTCGACTCACGTACGGCCGGTCTGGATGCGCGCGCCGAGATGGCGCTGATGTTTGCCGCGCGCGCGCAACTCATCGCCGAGGTAATTCGCCCAGCGCTGCAAGCGGGCCAGTGGGTGCTGTGCGATCGCTTCACCGACTCCACCGAGGCCTACCAGGGTGGGGGGCGGCAGCTTGGCACCGGCGCCGTGCTGCAGTTGCACCAACTGCTCTGTGGCGGATTGTGGCCCGATCTCACAATCCTGATGGACTGTGATGTCAGCTCCAGCGTGGGGCGCGCTCGCCGCCGCAACCGGGCCGCCTCGGTGGAGACGCCGGACGAGAACCGCTTCGAGAAAGAGAGTTACGCCTTCTTTACCCGCGTGCGCGACGCGTTTCTGGAGATTGCCAGGCGCGAGCCGCAGCGGATGGTGCTGGTGGATGCGCGACCGTCACTGGAAATCGTGCATCCGCAAATCGTGCGCCTGGTGTTCGAGAGGTTGCTGGACCCAGAAGGCAAGCAAGCTACACTGGCATAGACACATGCCTTTCTCTGATTTTCATGGCAATGCCGAGATGGTCCGCACCCTGCGCGAGATGCTGGCGCAGCAACACTTCCCCCACGCCGTAATTCTGTCGGGGCCGCAGGGTTCTGGAAAGTTCACGCTCAGTCAAATGGTTGCGAAAGCCATGAACTGTCTGGAGCAGCCTGTCAGCGATGGGCTGCCGGATTTCTGCGGCCATTGCAGCAACTGCGTCCGCATCGCCGGGGCCGACGCGCTGGAAGAGCGCTTTGCCGAGGCCGTAGAAGCGCGCGACAACCTGCGCGAGGCCGACAAGCGCGACACTCGCCTGTTCGTGCAAACTCACCCTGACGTGCTGATCATCCCGCCCGATCCGCCGCAGATGCTGGTGAAGGTGGACCAGATCCGTCACGTCATTCACGAGATTTACTACAAGCCGGCTGAAGGCCGCGAGCGGGTTTACATCTTCAGCGACGCCGAGTTCATGAAGGAAGCAGCCAACTCGCTGCTGAAAATCCTGGAAGAGCCGCCGGAATTCGCTACTATCTTTCTGCTGACCGACAATCCCGCGGCGCTGCTTCCCACAATTCGCTCACGCTGCATGCACCTGCGGCTGGCGCCGATTGCCGCCGCCGAAGTCGAAGCCTATCTCGCCGAGGTGCGTCCGGAATGGAAGCCGCGCGAACGGGCGCTGGTGGCGCGGGTTTGCGGCGGAGGCCTGGGCCGCGCCCGCACTTTCGATCTGGCCGCATACGTGGCCGCGCGCCACGACGCGTTGGCCCTGCTGGGCCCCGCGATGGGGAGCGCCGACCACAGCGCGCTGTTCCGCGTAACTGATGCTTATCGTACGGGCGCGGAGGGCAAAGTGAAGACGGAGCTGTTGATCCGGACGCTCTATTCCCTGCTCGAAGATCTGCTGCTCCTGAAGTCGGGGACCCCGGAGTTGGTGCGCAATCACGACTTGCAGGCGGAGCTGGAGAAGATGTCATCGCAGGTTGAGTTTGCCTGGATCGTGACCGCGACACAGCGGCTGGGAGAACTGGAGAGCGGCATGCGCAGAAATTTACTACGCTCGCTGGCACTGGATACGTTTGCGACATCGTTGGAACGTTAATCTGGCGCGCTAATCTGCGCCGTGCGCCATCACACCAAAGTAGTAGCCATAGAATGGATTGTTTTGCTGATTCGGCTGTGTTAGGGTATCTGCAAGTTCACACCTTTAACAGCCTGGAACGATTCAAGCCCGAGTGTCCGCGACCCCGACATTGAGTTCACTCTTGAATTGGCATCCATAAGGCTGGTGTGCAAACCACCAATAGGAGCAAACACCATGAAAGATTCCATGGATTCCACTGCCGTGGGCCGAGCTCTCGACTCCGAAGTGTTTGCCAACCGCAAGCTTATTCGTCCCGCACTCAACCGTAACGACCATCCGCGCCAGGAGTCTCCTGAGCGCCGGCAGCGTGTCGAACGCCCCAGTTCCATGACCGGCGGCAAGAAGGCACCGCCACCGGAGCAGACCCATGCCGAGAATTTCTACTATCAGAAACAGATGCAGACCAAAACGCCGATGGTCCTGGTACTGCATGATGGCGAAGAGGTCCACGGCGTCATCGAGTGGTACGACAAGTACTGCCTGAAGGTGAACCGCAACGGCGCAACCAATTTGCTGATCTATAAGCCCAGCATCAAGTACATGTACAAGGAAAGCGAAGCCGGAAACAGCGGAAACAATGGCCAGGGGCTGGGAGCCCGCGGCCCGCGCTGAGAAATCAATCACTCAGCAATCAGCACTCAGTCGCTTCCAGGAACGCACGCTGCACCTCACTTCGCTGGCGCGAAGAAGTAGTAATCGGCGGTGTAGCTGCTGTTTACCTCAGCGTTCTGCTTTGAGGCATCGCAGCTGGCTGCTGCTGGCGGCATCCCGCCCTTGGTATTAATTCGCTGGATACTGGTGACACGGCCCAGCACTCCCTCTCCGGAATGACCGGTGACCGTCACAAGCAGCCAAGGAATCGAACGCTCCTCCGGGGAATCAACCCGGGCCGCGGCCTTACCGGTAACTTCACTCCCGTCGACGTGCTTCCAGGTGGGCCCGGCGAAGTGCTGGCCGATAATTGCTCCTTGCTGGTCATGAAGCTGGGCCTGCGGGGCCTTCAAGATCCACGCAAGTTTGCCGTCCGGTCCCGGCTGACACACATAGATCTGTGCGCCCGTGGCGTGCGCCAGCAGCACAACCTGCTCGCCGGCAGGCGCCTTGATTTTGTCAGGCACATCGGGCCGCGAGATGTTTTGCCCACTGGCCAGGCTAACCATTCCCAACACAACGGCGATTTGCAGCAAGCTTGTAGTCACGCGCAGAAGTTTATCACCATGGAGGAAAAATGGTTGAACGTGACTGCTCGACTGAATACCGGGCGAACCAACCATGCTGTTTACTAGCCACTCACCGCTATCCACTGCACTGTTGACAACTGGTCCGGGCTTCACTACGATTCGCCCATCGGCTTGTAACTCGAACTCATCCTAAGACTTACCGGAAACGGTGCGAGTCGTTTACAATCGCATGAGTTGCCGCAGTCTGGCTGTACTGTCCCTGCGAGCGGATATAGCGGAGCCACTTGTGATCAAACTGGATCTGATCAACGAAGTTGTCACCAAAACCGGAGTCACCAAAACCAAGGCCGAAACCGCGGTTGAAACCGTATTTGAGAGCATGAAGAAGGCGCTGGCCCGGGGCGATCGCATTGAGTTGCGCGGCTTCGGCGTCTTCACCGTGCGGCCGCGCAAGACCGGCATCGGACGCAATCCGCGTACCGGCGCGGAGGTCAACATTCCGCCCGGCAAAGCGGTCCGCTTTAAACCCGGCAAGGAACTGCAATCGATCGAGTAGCGCCGCCTGCCCGCCTCCAGGCGTGGGCGAATGCGCCGGCGCGGAGCGTTTGTGCGCCCTGCTTCGGGCCGAGGTGCGCGTTGGCCCCTCGCTGGGCGCGCGATTCGTCTATCATCCAAGTACACGATGTCTGATCCCACGCCTCCGATCTCTTACACGTTCGAAGTGCCGGCCCGTCCTCCGGTCTATATCGTCGCCCCTCGTCCGCGGCGGCCGTACTGGCTGCACATCCTGTTGCTGCTGATCACGCTGGCCACCACGCTGATCGTGGGAGCGCGCCTGCAATACAACTTCCTGCACAATCTGCCGGCGTTCGCCGACGACTCGGTTGTGCTGCCCCTGTTTCACTTGAAATGGCTGCTTCGGCATCCGGCGAACCTGGTGCTGGGACTCCCCTTCTCGATCACGCTGATGGGCATCCTGCTGGCGCACGAGTTCGGACATTTCGTCGTAGCGCAGAGAAATGGCGTTTACGCGACCCTGCCGTACTTCATTCCAGCCCCGACATTAATCGGCACGTTTGGTGCAGTCATTCGCATCAAGTCGCCGATTCGCTCGCGGCAGGCGTTGTTCGACATCGGCATCGCCGGACCGATCGCGGGGTTTGTCGTCGGGCTGCCAGTGCTGTTCTGGGGACTCGCCCTTTCCAAGCCGATGCCGCCCTTAGCAGCCGATTCGGCGCTAAACCTTGGTTATCCCCTCATCTTCCATCTCGTGCATCGTGTTTTGGCGCCGCTCACGCCGCACGCGGTTCCCCTCGGCAGCCTGTATCTGCACCCGATCGGAATTGCGGCGTGGGTTGGGATGTTTGCAACCGCGTTGAACCTCTTGCCCGGAGGCCAACTCGACGGTGGTCATATCATCTACGCGGTCGCGCCGCGCGCCCACAAGTGGGTGACGCGCTCCTGCATTGGCGTGCTCATACCGCTGGGCATCTTCTTCTGGCCGGGATGGCTGGTGTGGGCCGTGATCCTGGCATTCACTGGCTTGCGGCATCCCAACGTTCCGCAGTGGCCTCCGCTCGACAACAACCGCCGATGGCTGGTGCTGGTGGCGGTGCTTCTGCTGGTTCTCACGTTTGCGCTCGCACCCATTCGCGGCGGCTCGATGTTCGGAAGCTAGACCGTTCCAGACTTCTGTGACCAGTGGATTTTCGCAGAATGGTGATGCTTGACCGCGCTTTGTTCTGTGTTCATCATGAATGGTCGTTGTGAGAGCGCACTTTTGTAATGCATAGGGAACGACTAAACGACGGCGGCAGCCGGTTCTTCTACCGGGAAACAGTACGCCGCTCTGGCGTGGCTGAAGGAAGAGTCATCCGACGGACTAGCGTCGGTGATGAGTACGCCCATGTTCGTGTCTTGATTCGTCCGCTGACCCGCGGACAGGGCAATGTGCTCGCGTGGAATGCGGAGTCAAGTATTCCGGCCAAGTTCGCTTCTTTTGTGATGGAAGGACTACAGGTCGTACTGACCAGTGGAACGGCGGGCGGGTTCGAAATCACTGATGTCCACGCATCGGTGGAAAGCGGAAGTTATCACGAAACAGATTCAAACGGTACCGTGTTTCAGGAAGCCGCAAGAAAGGCCACGGAAGAAGCGCTTCGACAGGCTGAGCCCCTTCTGCTGGAAGCGGTTGTTTCAATCACCGTCTCAATTCCAGAGGAATTTACGGGAGCCGTTCAGGAGACAGTGAACGCTTACGGCCAAGTGATGCGTGCCCTGGCTGTTGATGATGGAAGGGCGTCTGTGACGGCGGAGTTTACTGCCACGCAGGCAGGCAACTTTATTGAACAGGTGCTGACAGGTACACAAGGTCGCGCCCGCATTGGTATGGTAATTTCTGGCTTCGTTGAAGCCGGATCGGGCACGGAACCTCCGGAAGTTTGGGAAGCAGTCACCTAAAATCACCCCCTGTCCGCTGATGGACAAGCCATTCTGATTTCGGACGCGCAGCTCAACCCACCAAACGTTCATGTCTTCGTAACTACATTTGCCGCAAGCACTTGCCTAGAGACGGCAATGGCACTTCACGTGTAGTTACCAGATGTGACGAGCGCCAGTCATAGGACAAGAAACTTCCTAACGATCGAATGACTCTCGCGTCTTAAGAGGAGTACGAGGAGGCAGTATGGAGCGCAGGTATCTGGTGGCGGCCCTGGCGATGATTGCAACCTTCGCGGTGTTCTCTCATGGATTTCGCACGCTCGAACACGTTTCGCTGTTGTACGGTCAGCAGGCCGGAGCGGACCTGAAAGCGAAGTGCAAATCTGATGCCTCCGCTGCGTCGCGGCTCATCGGCAAGGTGCGCACGCATTTGCGACCGAGCTATCCGGAAGAGGCGCAGTTGTTGGCCGAGATGAACGTGCCCATCGCGATGGCACAAGCCAAGGTCGCCGAGCAGGTCGCGCAGCAAAACATGGCCGCCGCCCGGTGTGCGCGAGAAACCGCCCGCCGTGAAGTCGAACGTGCCGTGCGCGAGGCGAACGTGCCCAGCGCGACGCGGCCAGAATGCGCGACCGAGCGGTGCGTACCAGCGCTTCCACCATGCCGATTGTATGGACAGTAAATACCGCCGATATCGACCGGCAGGTTCGAGCGCAGACGGCTGCAATTGCAGAGCGTATCGCTGAGCAAAGTGTGAGTTGGCAAATGCATATGCAGGAAGCTTCCGAGCAGGCATCTGACGCCTACGCCGCAGTCGCCGACGGCGATTCCTACTCCGATTCCAGTTCAAATGCTCCGGGTCCTAGAGTTCATTGCAATGTGACACCGTCCCTAACCCAGCAAAGCGCCCAAGCCATCCGCGCCAGAAGCCGGGCAATCGTGCACCAGGTTCAGACGAGCTTCGGATACCGGTAAAGTCGGAATAAACCACAGAGACACAGAGAGCACGGAGGAAAATTTTTGGAATTGGAAACTCTGTACCCTCCGTGTCTCCATGGTAAATAATTTCGGGTCTGTCATCCTTAGCGAGGAGCGCAAACGGGTTCCCAGCGAGCGCCGGGTTTGTGCTTGTTGGGGTGTTGGCGCGAAGGACCTGTGGTTGCGTTGCCTGACTACTGGCTACTGACAACTGTTCCTTTATCACAAGCAAGGCGGACAACCGGGGCTTGACCAACCTCACCCAAACAGTAAATCATTGACCCATGAAACCCCGGCTGGCCCCCATCTGTCCCAGATGCGATAGTAATGAGGATGTGAAGAAGATCGCGTACGGACGGTTGCCGTCAGACGATCTGATGGAGTTGGCTCAGGAAGGATACGTACTGGGCGGCTGCTGCATTCGTCCCGACAGTCCCGAGTGGTATTGTGAAGCCTGCGAAGAGAGCTTCGGCACGCGCCGCGAGTCCTGGGGCGAGCCAATCAGCAACAGCATTCATTAGGAAAGCGCGCGCCTTCACTGCGGAGAGCCTTGGGAAAGGGCCTTTAGTGGGAGCCCCCTGCTTCAGCAAGGGGAGCTGGACTTCAGTCCAGCGGTGAACGGGTCCATATTTACGAGGGGCTTCAGTCCCGGGCTTTCTCCATTCCAGCGCTAAAGCGGATGATCGAAATCAAACTTTCTCCGGAGCGCTGAAGCGCTCCTACTCCGCATGATGCGCGGGCTCCCACCAATTACTTCCAATTGCGCGCACTCTGAAACTGCTTTATCTGGTCCCCGTCTTCGTCAGCCGGGCCCGGCGCTGCTGCCATTCCTCGGTCGCGAAGATTCGCGGCCCCACCTCGATCAACCGTGGCAACATCTGGAACACCGAAATCGGCGTCCACGCCATTCCCTGCCGGGTGCGAAACCCTCGCCGGTTCAGTTCTTCGGCGATCACGGAATAGGGCCCATCCTGAATGGTGAGCTCCATCATCAGGAACAGCACCTCCCGCTCGGTGGGATTTTCCTCCAGATGCGGCGGACCGTTGGCGACCACCTGCAATCCGAATGGGACTTCCTCCGCGGCGTGTCGGGCTGCTTCATCCTCCGGGACTTCGCGCTCCCACTCCACCGCGACCAGCTTCCAGCCTTGTCCGGCCTTCTGCGCCAGCTCTTCCGGTCCGAATGCGTCCGGCACGTCCTGACGAATGCGCTCAATCTTTGCCATACCCACCCTCTTTCTCGTCCCAACAGAGCGAACCTATGCCCACGGCGGCAGATTCCCCGCGTATGTGTGGTTACACTTTCTTCGCCATCCTGAATATTGCGCAAATAACGTGAATGAATAGACATAGGCACGTGTGGGCCCCGAGCCGGGAACCGCGAACGTCCGAATTCAGCATTTCTTGTCCGGAAGCGAACAGGCCGTGACCCTCTTATTCGCGGTTCGAATGAGTGGGCGTAGCGGTTGCCGCCCCGGTTCAACGGCTGATAAACTCGAAGGTTAAATCAGGCCTTCGCCTCGCCTTCCTTACTACCTATGTCGAACACAACAGAAATTGCAATCGTCAACGGGGCCCGCACGCCCATGGGCCGCTACTGTGGCAAGCTGCGCGATTTTACCGCCATGGACCTGGGCGCCATCGCCTCGCAGGAAGCCATGAAACGCGCGGGCGTCGAGCCCGCCGAAATCGATCACGTGGTGATGGGCAATGCGCAGCAGACATCGGGCGATGCGATCTATGGAGCACGCCACGTCGGGCTGAAAGCGGGCGTTCCCATCGAGGTGCCGGCGCTGACCGTGAACCGGCTATGCGGCTCGGGCATGCAGTCGGTGGTTACCGCTGCTCAGATGATTCAACTCGGCGAATCGAAGATCGCGCTGGCCGGCGGGATGGAATCCATGTCGCAAGCACCGCACGTGATCCGCGGCATGCGCTGGGGTGTCGGGCTGGGCGAAGGCAAGCTCGAGGATTCGCTGATGGTAGCGCTGCTCGACAGCTATTGCGGCCTTTACATGGCCAACACCGCCGAGCTTTACGCCGAGCAGCAGGGCGTTACGCGCGATATGCAGGACGAATTTGCGCTGCGCTCGCAGAAACTGGCTGACGAGGCCTACAAGGCTGGACGCCTTCAGGAAGAGATAACGCCGGTCCCGCTGCGCAATCGCAAGGGCGAGCCCACCGGAGAAATGTTCACCGAGGACGACCATCGGCGTCCGGAGACGACCCGCGAGAGCTTGGCCAAATTGAAGCCGGCGTTCGGCAAGAATGGCTCGGTCACCGCCGGAAATGCCAGCGGAATTGTGGATGGCGGCGCAGCTGTTGTGGTGATGCCGCTTGCGGATGCTGAGAAGCGCAGTCTGAAGCCGATGGCCCGCATCGTGAGCTGGGGAATTGCCGGTGTCGATCCCAAAATTATGGGCTCAGGGCCGGTCCCCTCCACGCGCATCGCGCTGAAGAAAGCCGGGCTCAAGCTTGAGGACATCGACCTGATCGAGGTGAACGAGGCGTTCGCCGCCCAGTATCTTGCCGTCGAGAAAGAGCTGGGGCTGGATCGCAATAAGGTCAACGTGAATGGTGGCGCCATCGCGCTTGGGCATCCGCTGGGCGCAACCGGCACGCGCCTGCTGATCACGCTGATGAACGAACTGCGCCGCCGCAAGGGCAAGTACGGATTATCAACGGCGTGTATCGGTGGCGGCCAAGGCATCGCGGTGATCATCGAAAATCTGCAGCGGTAAGGATGTCAAGAGTGACGAGCGAAGAACGGGCGCTGCACGGGTTGGTGTATCAGTTGGAAGCAGCGTGGAACGCGGCCGACAGCACCAGCTTTGCCGCGCTTTTCGCCGAGGATGCCGACTTCATCCACATTCTTGGCGGCTACTACGCCGGGCGCGCTGCGATCGAGGCCGGCCATCGCATGATTTTCGGGACGATCTATAAGGGCAGCAGCGTGCGGTACAGCGTCGAGAAGATCAAGTTTCTGCGGCCGGATGTAGCAATCATTTTTCTTCGCCAGTTTCTGCAATTCAAAGAGGGTGGAGCTGCGACGGAGCTAGAAGCGCGGCCCACCATCATTGCCGAAAAGGCCGATGGGAGCTGGCGGATTGCGGCGCTGCAAAACACCAGGATCACCGAAGCGGGCGCGGTGCCGAAGTAAGCAGGGCAGAAAACGGTTGGTCATCCTGAGCGACGAGGTCGCCGTGGCGACCGAGGAGTCGAAGGACCTCTATGGTCGCGAGTGATCTCCAATTTGTCGCTGTGCTGTGCGGTAACGTTGAAATCCTGCCGCGATAGGGGTCCTTCGCTGCGCTCAGGATGACAATCGTTGAAGGTTTAATTATGAATTAAGTCTGTGCAAGAGGAAGGCGCAATTATGGACATCAAAAAAGTTGGCGTACTGGGTTGCGGATTGATGGGCTCGGGCATCGCGCAAGTGGCCGCCACCGCGGGTTTCGACGTGGTGGTGCTCGAACAGCAGCAGAAATTCCTCGACAAGGGCTTTGCCGGCATTGAAAAATCCCTATCTCGGCTGGTGGAACGAGGCCCAGAGAAAGGCGGCCTGACCGCGGAGCAAAAGAGCCAGGCGCAGTCGCGCCTGAAGGGCACAACCAACATGCAGGACCTCGCCGACTGCGACATCGTCATCGAGGCCATCATTGAAAATGTCGAGGAGAAGCGCAAGACTTACGCGCAGCTCGACGCGATCGTCAAGAAAGACGCCATCTTCGCCACCAACACATCGTCGATCTCGGTGACCGAGTTGATGACCGCGACCAAGCGGCCGGAGCGTTTCATCGGCCTGCACTTCTTCAATCCCGTTCCGATGATGAAGATGGTGGAAGTAGTGAAGACCATCGCCACCGCGCCCGAGGTGTACGACACCGCCTATGACTTCGCGGTGAAGCTGGGCAAGGTGCCGGTGCGCACCAGCGACAAGACCGGCTTCATCGTAAACCGGCTGCTGGTGCCGTATTTGCTGGACGCGATTCGCGCCTATGAAGAGGGCGTCGGATCCATCACCGACATTGATGAGGCCATGAAGCTGGGATGCGGCTATCCCATGGGACCGTTCACGCTGCTCGATTTCGTCGGCCTCGACACCACGTACTACATCACGCACGTGATGTTCGACGAATTCAAGGAGCCGCGCTTTGCCTCGCCGCCGTTGCTGCGGCGACTGGTGCTGGCGGGATGGTACGGCCGCAAGACCGGCAAGGGCTTCTACGATTACACCGACCCGAACAAGCCGGTGCCGGGAAAGTTTGTGTAGGAAGAGCAGCAGTTAGCAGTTAGCAGTTAGCAGTTAGCAGTTAGCACTTAGTAGAGCCCCACGTTCGTAATAGGGCAGGATGCCGGAAGGACGGAGCTCGAGTCCCACGCAGTGGGACGGAAGAGCTTAGCCCAGCGCTTCAGCGCTGGGTAGACGGTTTGTGAGAATGTGAGTGCCGTAGGCACGGCAGAAAGCCAGCGCTTGCGAAGGATTTTGTGCCGTCCCTACGGGACTCAGATCTTATTTTGCACTTTACCCCGGGCTTACGCCCGGGGCTAACACAAATGCCGCCCCTGCGGGGCTGTATTGTTTTGGGTAGTCGGATTCCGTAATGAGCTTCGGCTAAACGCTAAGTGCTAATTGCTAACTGCCGAAATCCCGGATCGACCAACTCTTCACGCCACGTAATCATTGAAAGGCTGACTTCATGACCGACTTCCAAAACATCAAATTCGAGAAGAAGAACCACATCGCTTACATCACCATCGACCGGCCGAAGGTGCTTAACGCGCTGAACATGCCCACCATGCAGGAACTGAAGACCGCTTTCGCTGACGTGAAGGATGACGCGGACGTGCGCGTCGTCATCCTCACCGGCGCCGGCGAGAAGGCGTTCGTCGCCGGCGCCGACATCGGCGAGCTCTCACAGCAGACGCCGGTCTCTGCAAAGGAATACACTCACCGCGGCCAAGCCATCGTGGATGCCATCGAGAACCTAGGCAAACCGGTGATCGCATGCATCAACGGCTTCGCGCTCGGCGGCGGATGCGAACTCGCGATGGCCTGCACCCTGCGTCTGGCCAGCGACAACGCCAAGCTCGGCCAGCCTGAAGTGAAGCTCGGCCTGATTCCCGGCTACGGTGGCACGCAGCGCCTGTCGCGGCTGGTGGGCAAAGGACTCGCCATGCAGCAGATTCTGACTGGCGAGATGATTACCGCGCAGGAAGCCCATCGCATCGGCCTGGTGAACGAGGTGGTGCCCCAGATCGGAGCTGATCGCGCGCGCCGAGGCGATTGCCGCAAAGATCATCGCCAACGCGCCGCTGGCCATCCAGTACGCGATGGAGGCGGTGAACCGCGGCTTCGATTTGACGTTGGCCGATGGGCTTTTTCTGGAGGCCACGCTGTTCGCCGTCTGCTGCTCCACCGAAGACAAGAACGAAGGCACGCGCGCCTTCCTGGAGAAGCGGCCGGCGCAGTTCAAGGGAAAGTAACAAGTGTGCCGTCCCTGAAGGGACTCGATTGGGTAGGAGCTTAGCGGCGCACCTGAAGGTGCGCCCTTCAGCACGGCCTCTTCGCGAAAACATTGTGGGCGGTATATAGGGGTCCTTCGACCGCCCGCAGCGGCTGGATTCGTCGCTCAGGATGACAACACAGAGGATAGTCTCCCTCTATGATCCCGGTTCCTATCTCGGACCGGGCTTACCGCAGATCCTTCGGCTCCGGCGGCGAAGCGCCGCCTCCGCTCAGGATGACAGTTGGAGGAGTAGGTCCCTCTTCCCTGCATTTGCCACTTCGCATAAAACAAAACCGGCCGCCGTAGCGACCGGTTGAACCGCAGATCCTTCGACTTCGGCGGCGAGACGCCGCCTCCGCTCAGGATGACAGTGCAGAAATTAGTCCCCGTACATTACTTCGCGTTCTTCGACTACTGGCTCGGCGGGCTTGATGCCCCCGATGCTACCCAACGGAATGAAACCGTCGTTGACTACCGGCTTCTCACCCAGCACGTGCTCTTTGTAGAGCGCCAGCATGCGGGCTTTTTCGGCTTCCGCCTTGACGCGCTCGTCGCGAGCTTTGAACTTCTCCTGGCGAGCGTTCTTGGCGATGCCGAGATCGTCGAGCGTGTGATTGGCTTCGGCGTTCACGTGCTCGTCAACCAGCTTGAGCGTGTGCGCGGTAGTTTCGAGGCCGACCTTCTTGCCACCGGCGAAAATCTCGTGACGGCCGTGCTCCTCGTACCACTTTGTCAGAGTCGCCGTCATGTGCATCTTCTCGACAATGTTGCGCCAGCCCACACCGGTGTTGTACGCGCAGAAGCTGATCTCGCCTTCCTGCGTGGCGTAAGGAATGATGCACTGCTCGGTGCGGCGGAAATCGTAGTTGAACAAGTCCTGGAACCACATGCCTGCGATGAACAGGAAGTTCCAGCGGTCGCGGCGGCGGCGCTCGATGTCGGTCTCGGTGCGGTCGCCGCTGACCTTGCCGTAATCGGTGCCGGTCGCGCCGAAGGTCTTGTCGAACTTCTTCAGCAAGTCGGTGAACTTGAAGTGCTTCGGCGACTTGAACGGATCGTAGTTCTTCAGCAGCGCCAGGGTCATGCCTGCAATCGACATCCACTTGCCACGCGCGGCATCGTTCACCTTCGCAATGTCTTTCGCGATGGTGTCGCCGTTAAGGAACGCCGTCACCGGGACCGCTTCCTTGGTTTCCTTGTCGATCATGACGGCCATGCCGACGCCGCAATTGGGGTGGCAACCGCAGCTCAGCGAACCCCAATCTTTGTCGGGCCCGTGAACCAGGTCAGCCCAATCAGAGAAGGTGCTCATGAACGAAATCGGGAACCAGTCGCGAACCGGCTCGCCCAGCCCAGTCTGGCTCTTCACGTCATGCGCCAAATGAGAGAGCGTGTAGCGCTGCGCTTGACGCCGCTCATCGGTGATGGCCTCATCGCGTCCGGTGAACGACACCGGCTGGAACGAGAGGAACGAAATGCGCTTCGGATTATCAAGCGCGAACTGAATGATGCGCCCCACCTGCTCGTTGTTCAGGTCGTTGACGATGGTAACCACCGGCACGATATCGACACCGGCGTTGTGCAGGTTCTCGATCGCCTGCAACTTCACGTCGAACAGGTTGCCGACCAGGCGGTGTGAATTGGCGGCATTGCCGATACCATCGAACTGCAAGTACGCATAGCGCAGGCCGGCTTCAAAAGCCTGCTTGGCGAATTCCGGACTCTTGGCAAACTCGATACCGTTGGTCGCCGCCTGCACGCTGTTGTAGCCGACCTTGCGCGCGTAAGCGACCGCGTCAAGGAAGTATGGCGACAGCGTGGGCTCGCCGCCGGAGAACTGCACCGACATCTGGCGGCGCGGTTTGATGGTGATGGCGTTGTCGAGCATCGTCTTGATCTCGTCCCAGGTCAATTCATGCACGAAGCCAACCTGGTTGGCATCCATGAAGCAGGGATCGCACATCATGTTGCAGCGATTGGTGAGGTCGATGGTCAGCACCGACCCGCGGCCGTGCAGCACGGTGCTGCTGCCGTGATGGTGCAGCTTCTCGTCGTTGTGGGCGCGAATGTCGCGGCCAGGGAAAACTTCCTCAAGGTGCTTGAAGAAGGCGGTGTCCATGGCCATCACGTCTTCGAAGTGGCCGTGGATCGGACAGTCTTTCACCATCAGGATCTTGCCATCGCGCTCGATGATCTGCGCCTTGATCTCGCCGGCCTTCTCGTTCATGAGGACTTCGAGCGGCAGCTTGCCGTCGATGATCTCCTGGCGAATCTGCGGGACGCACTTGGGACACAGCGAATCGGTGGCGCGAGGCCAGCCCAGCGGCGGCTTGGATTTCTGGTACGACTTCAACAGTGGCTTGTCGGACCACTTGGGCGTAAACGAAGGATTGGGATTGATGCTATTCAGCTTATCGAAAACAGCCCATGCGCCTTTGGCGGCAACGGTGACGGCTTTCTCAACATATTTGACCGGCTTGTGCATTTACGCCTCTCGTACTCAGAATGAATTGACGGATGGCCCACCCCACAATGACAGGGCCCAAGTCCCACACTTCTCTACTGTTACTAAGCTACTGGGTGAGCGCTGAATAGGCCAACTAAGATAGAGCAAGTGGGCGGATTTAGCGGGTCAGCGGCCAGTATCGAACATTGAACGGTGACCTGCATCACAGGGCTATGTTATTGAAAAGCAAAGCCATGAAGCGCGGAGGTGTTTTGGGAGCGACCGGGAAGCGAGGTGGCTTTTTCGCACCAACAGAGCAACAATAGTGGTGGGCGCGTCAGCGCTTAGTCTATATTCCTAACAACTTTATTGAGAACGCTGTATCGTGCGTGGAGGAGGAGAAACTCTGATGGGCGCTACGGGTATGTGGGTGCGCAAGATGGATTCGGCATCCACAGGCGATCCCCTGGTCTTGGTGGTGGTGGAAGGCAACGACCGCCGCACCCTGGTGCTGGAGCATTTTCCATTCAGCGTCGGCCGCCGCACCGACCGTGACCTGGTGATGGCCGATCCGCGGGTATCGCGCGAGCACGCACAATTCGTTCACGAGCCCGACGGCGTCTACCTGGTGGACCAAAGCAGCCGCCACGGCACCTTCGTGAATGGAGAACGAGTCAACCGGCGCAAGCTGGCGCGCAACGATCGCGTGGAGTTCGGCGTGCAAGGCGCCGCCTACGCGCTCTTCAGCCCAGATCGTTCGCCGTCGAGCGCCGCGCAGCAGTTCCTCAGCCAGTTCTCAAGCTGGAAGCCGGCAACCGGAGCGGGGTCCGACCTCGAAATGCTCAACGTGTTTCTGGAGGCGGCGCGCAAGCTGAACACCAGTGGCGTGCTGGACGACGTGTTGCAGACCCTGCTGGAGGCTTCCCTGCGCTTGACGCACGCCGAGCGCGGCTTCGTGTTTCTGCGTGATATGGATGGCGAACTTCGCCTGGCTGCGGGTCGGGACAAGAAGGGCGAGAGCATTCGCGACGACAGTGCGATTTCGCGGTCGGTTCTGCGTGACGCCGCCAAGAGCGCCTCTGAGTTTCTGGTCACCGATACCGACGATACCGGCAAACTGGCGGGACGCGAGAGTATCGTGGCGCACAATCTGCACAGCGTCATCTGTATTCCGCTGCGCAAGACGGTGATTCAGGACAAAGCGAAAGAGAATACCCAGCCGGGGGAGCAGGATGTTCAAGGCGTGTTGTACCTGGATGCGCATTTTTTGTCGGGCAAGTTGTCGTCGGTGAGCCACGACATTCTGCGCACCATCGCCAACGGCGCGGCCACGCTGGTAGAAAACGCCGCCCTGGTACAAGCCGAGGACGCAGCCAAACGTTATCGGCAGGAGTTGTCGATCGCGGCGGAAATTCAGCAGAACCTGATGAAGGTAACGGTCCCCGAGGTACCGTTTGCCAAGGTCAACGCCGTCAGTTATGCCTGCAAAGACATCGGCGGAGATTTCTTCGATCTGGTGTACACCGAAGGGGGACTGTCGCTGATCGTGGCCGATGTTTCGGGCAAGGGGGTTTCCGCGGCGGTGGTGGCCTCCACTCTGCAGGGAATGTTGTATTCGCAGTTGGCGCGCGATTCGCCGCTGGGGGAGATGCTTGCGGCGGTCAATCGCTTTCTGTGCGAAAAAGTAGGAGGCCAGAAGTACGCCACGCTGGTGATTGCCCGCCTGCTACAAACCGGGGAAATGGAGTTGATCAACTGCGGGCACGTGCCGCCGCTGCTGGTGTCGGGAGATTCCATCACCCGGCTTGAAGAGGGCAATCTGCCCGTGGGCCTGGTCGCCGGCGCGGAGTTCCAGGCTACCCGCATGCAACTGAAACCGGGAGATCGTTTGCTGCTGGTGACCGACGGCGTAACCGAAGCCGAGGATGCGGAGGGCGAGTTCTTCGGGATGGAGCGACTGGAAAGCTGCGGCAAGAACGGCTTTGCGGCCATCGAGCAGGCGGTCACCGAATTTCGTGGCGATACCGCGTTGACCGACGATTGCACGATTACCGAGATGGTCTATCGCGGGCAGGCGTAAATACCGCAGGCTTTCTGGGCAGCACCCGCAGGCCGGCCTGCATCTTTCAAAGGTGCAACTTTCCGATCAGGCGAGAAGTTGGTCTGCGTGCTTGCTTCGCGTTCCACTTTTGGGACGGAAGTTGTAGAGACAATGGGGGAAAAAGCTTTTTCTCCCGCCGATTTTATGATGTAATGCAAAAGCATTTACTTATACGGACATTAGTCTGAAGATTCTAACGGATATGCCGGTTTTGCCACTTTCAAATTTCTGTTCGCCGGCCCGCATAGGGGCCAAATTCATCTCGCACAATTCACGCCGCAAGCTGGCGCTTACCGTGGTGCTGTGTCTGCTGGCCGTTTTGGCCGGCGCTCCTGCGTTCGCGGTGACGCCCACCAAGGTACACAAGACCCATCACTCTACGCTCAGTTCCAGCTCGCATTGGCGCTATAACATGTACCCTCGGCTGTTTCCCGGCTCACACGACATGCTGGTGCAGCAGAACCTGGAGCTGAACCGCCTGCAACTGCCCCGTATTGCCAACGAGACCGAGCTCATAAATTACGAGGTGTCGCAGGTACTGGTCCCGGTGCCCGAGACCGAGGCGCTGAAGCTGGCAGCCGACCTGCCGGAGAACCGGCGCTACTGCCGTTCGTGGACGCGCGATTTCCTGCAGGATTTCAGCCAGGCATACTACAGCCAGTTCCACACTCCGTTGCAGGTCAATTCACTGGTGCGCACCATGGAACAACAGGGACGGTTGCGGCGCCACAACCGTTATGCGGCGCCGGAATGGGGCGACACCGCTTCTACCCACTTGACCGGAGTCACCTTCGACCTGTCACGCCGCGGTTTGAGCGTCGAACAGTACGCCTGGATTCTGACCTACATGCTGCCCTTGAAAGCATCGGGCATGATCGACCCGATCGAGGAGAGCCAGCCGGTCCTGCATGTCGTGGTCTTCGAGAAATACTCCGAACGTCTGGAAGAAAAGAACAACTGGTCGGAGGCCAACGAGCCTACCGAGGCGGGCCTTTTGACCGGTGCCAACCCCAGCCAACCGTAGCCGTCAGTTATCCGCTGTCAGCTTTCAGCTAAATCTGATTTTCGCTCTTCGCTCTTCGCTTTTCGCCCTTCGCCCTTCGCTAATTCGCCAAACGGGCCGTCGGCTATCAGCCGTCAGCTTTCAGCTAAAACCGGCTTTCGCTAATCCACTTCCCGTACAACGCCAGAGCACAATTTTGATTCCAATTGCTTACGGCGGCATAGCTGACCGGAGGTGAAAGAATGCTTTGGACAATTTTCGCGATTCTGTTGGTTCTATGGTTGTTGGGATGGGGCTTCCACATAGCAGGAGGCTTGATCCACCTGTTGCTGGTGGTGGCGGTGGTGGTGCTGATCATTAACCTGGTGACCGGACGAAGAGCGGTGTAATGATTCGGGCGGTGTCGCCGGCTGCAGCCAATAGCCAACAATGATTTGGGCTTCAGTCCCGGAAGGGCTTTTGTTCACAGGGGCTAAAGCCCGGTTTTTTGGGGGCTTCATTCGGCACGACTAAAGTCGTGCCCTGATACGGAGCACGAGATATGCGGCGCGTTCATTGGAAGTGCTAATTGCTAGCTGCTGCTTCCCTCACTCGCTGCGCAACGCCTTCATCGGATCCACTAATGCCGCACGGCGCGCGGGAATCAGAGCTGCCAAAGCAGCCACTGCTCCGACCAGCAAAGTTCCCATCAGGAGTGTCAGCGGATCGCTGGGACTGACACCAAACAGCACGCTGCGCAACAGCCGCGCCAACAGCAGCGAGATGGGCAAGCTCACGGCTATGCTGATGCCGGTAAGCCACAACACATCCAACAGAACCAGCCGCATGACGCGGCTGCGCTGCGCCCCCAGGGCCATGCGAATGCCGATTTCGCGGGTACGTTGCGCCGTGGAATATGCCAGCACGCCATACAATCCGATGGCCGACAGCAACATGGCCAGCACTCCGAAGCTCACGGCCAGCAAAGCAATCAATCGTTCGACAGCAAGGTTGTCGGCAATCTGGGCATCCATGGTCCGCAGGTCGCTCAGTGCGAGCTTGGAATCGAGTTGCTGCATAGCGCCGCGGATGCCGGAGAGGGCCGCGTCCGGCGTCTGCCAGGTGCGCACCAGGAAAACCAGTCCGCTGGGATTGTCCAACTGGAAGCGCGGGCGGTACACGGTGCGCTTGATGTCGTCGCGCACGCGCGCGTGGCGCGTGTCTCCGACCACCCCAATGATCTCGGTGTCCTTTTTCCCGCGTGAGCCGTCGAAGCCAATGAAGCGGCCTATGGCATTCTGCGGGGTGCCGAAGAAATGCCGCGCCAAGGCGACATTCACAATCGCGACATTTGGCTTACCCATCACATCGTCGTCGCTAAAGTCCCGCCCCGCCAGCAGCGGCGTCTGCATGGTGGCGAAGTAGCCGGGAGTAACTGCCGGCTGCTCGACGTCCATGTCTTCGTCTTCGCGGTCGTTGTACCCCGCGATCACAATATTGCCACTGTCGTTGGTGTCAGCCAGATCGGGGTCATCGGTTCCGCCAACGGCGCGCGTGCCCGGCAACGAGGCAAGCGTCTGCAGGACTCGGCGGTGCAAAGGAAAGACCTGCTCGGGTTGATAACCGGCAAGCCGCGGGTTGATGCCGAAGCTGACCAGGTGGTCGGTGGCAAAGCCGACATCGAGCGTGCGCAGGTTGTGCAGGGTGCGGACGAACAGGCCGGCGCCGACCAGCAGAAGCAGGCTGAGTCCGATTTGTACTGCAACCAGCGCGCGGCGAAAGCGCAACTGACTACCGGCGGAGGTCGTGCTCTGCTGCTTGAGCGAGTTGGAAAGATCAGGATGCAAAAAGCGCAAAGCCGGCGCCAAACTGAAGAGCAGGCTGACCAGTAACGCCAGCGCGAACGTGAACAGCAGGGTACGCGCGTCGACGCTGGACGAAAACGGCATGTCGGTGGCGGTGTCGCCGGCAATCCGCCGAATGAGCAAAGACGAGACAGCGGGCGCCAGAAGAAGGCCCAGCGTCCCACCAAGCAGACCGAGCAGTAGGCCTTCGGCGAGCAACTGGCGAATGATCTGCCAGCGACCCGCTCCCATGGCATAGCGCACCGACATCTCGCGCGCACGTCCCGCGGCGCGCACCAACAGCAGGCTTGAGACATTCACGCAGGCCATCAGCAACAGCAGGACCACCATCCCCATTACGATCATGACCGGCGTGCCGATCTGGTCGCGCAGCGGAGAAAAACCACGCGCGCTGTCCAGCAGCTGGAGGTGAGATTCCTCAAGATACGTGCGGCGCAGGCGATCGGAGGGGTTGGGGATCTTGGCCAACTCAGCCGCGCGCAGAGCGTGCCACAGCGGTTGCAAACCGGCTTGGGCCTGGGCGCGCGTAACTCCCGGCTTCAGCCGGCCAACCACCATCATCCAGTGAGAGTTGAAGTCGTCGAGGTCCTGCCAGCGCGGCGTGATGATGTTCTTGGTGGTCAGAGGAACAAAGGTTTCCGGCGTCGATCCGCCGATAATGCTGTGAAATCCGGGCGGCGCGACGCCCACGATGGTAAACGGATGCGCATTCACCAGCAGGGTCTGGTTGATCACGCCGGGATCGGACCCGAACTGCCGCTTCCAGTAGTTGAAGCTGAGCACGACGACAGGGCTGCTGTTGGGTACGTCGTCGGCCGGAAGGAACAGGCGCCCCATCGCAGGCTGTAGTCCCAGCGCCTGGAAGTAATTGCCGGAGGCCAGCTCGCAGCCCACCAGCTCGGGCTTGTTGTTCCATTGCACGTCCACGGTCTGCTGGTCGCTGGCGATGAGGCTGTCGAAGACGCTACTTTGATCGCGCAGATCGCGATACATGGGATAAGAAAAATAGTCGTGGTCGTCGCCGCCGAACGAGTTGAAGTGGCCGCGTATGGAGCCGGTGAATTCCAGCCGCACCAGTTGCTCGGGATGGCTGACCGGTAAAGCACGCAAGAGCGCCTGGTCGAGCAGGGTAAAAATGGCAGTGTTGGCGCCGATGCCCAATGCCAGAGTGACCACGGCAACAATTGTGAAGATGGGCGCTTTGCGCAGTTGGCGAAGCGAGAAACGAAGATCTTGAAAGAGCTGCATGGTTTTTCCTCGAGCAATCAGCAACTAGCAATCAGCAATCAGCAATTCAGCAATCAGCATTCAGCAATCAGCAATTCAGCCGACTAAAAAACAACCTCAGATCCTTCGACTGCGCGCCTGCCCGACCCGCAAAAGCGGCGGATCGACAATTCTTTGCGGGCGCTCCGCTCAGGATGACGTTGGGGCTGAATGCTGAATGCTGATTGCATAAAGCAATCGCAGGTCCCTCTGCGCTGCGCACAAGGCCCTACTCCGTCCTCAACGCCTGCATCGGTTCAATCGACGCGGCACGGCGGGCGGGCAGATAAGTTGCCAGCAACACCGTCGCCACCAGGATTGCCATAGCCGCCATCCAAGGCAGAGGATTCAGCATCCCGACCTTAAACAGCAGGCTGGAAAAAATGCGGCTCGCCGCCAGCGCCGCCAGCATGCCAAACAATACGCCGACGACGGCAAGCCGCAAGCCTTGCAGCAAAACCAACTGCATCACCGTACCGCGCTGCGCGCCCAGCGCCATGCGCACACCGAGTTCGCGGGTGCGCATCTTGACCGAATAGCTGATCACGCCGTACAGCCCGAGCGCGGCCAGCAACAGCGCCAGTCCGGCAAACGAGGTCAGCAGCAGCACCACAAAACGGCGGCCCAGCAGCGACTCGTCCACGCGCTGCTCCATGGTCTTCACGTCATAGATGGGGACACTGGAATCCACCGAGCGCACCGCCGCTGCCAGGTCACCCTTCAAGTCCGCCGGCGAACGCGAACTGCGCACCACGATGGCGTTCGACAGCTGCGGCGCTTGCGCGGAGCTGATGTAGTAGAAGCCCTCGTTGGTGTCCGACTCCAGTGAGGTCGCGCGCGCGTGCGCCACCAGGCCGACAATCGTGTACCACGGGCCTTTCACGTGATCGTTGAATCCAATGTGCTCGCCGATCGGGTTCTTGCCCGGCCAATATTGGCGGGCTAGCACAGAATCGACGACGGCAACCAGTTCGGTCCCCTGACGGTCCTGCGGAACGAATTCCCTTCCCATCATCAGCGGCACACGTAGCGTGGAGAAGTAGTCGGGAGAAACCACGTGGACGTTGCCGTGCGGTCCCGGATCATTCGGTCCTGCGGGACGGCCCTGAATGTAGAAGCTGGACGAGCCGCCCTGATTATCAAACGGAACAGAGTCGGCCAGTGCGGCGGTCTTGACTCCGGGAACACTGTGCAGGCGGTCTTGCAGCGCGCTCAGGAACGCTGCGATTTTCGCATCGCTGGCGGCTTGTACCGCCGCCGCTTCTTTGGCCGCAGCTTCCTTGGCCGCCGCGTCAGTGGCCGTCGGACCGGCCGTCGCCGAAGGTTTCACACCGTAAATCGACTGCGGCAACGAGAAGCGCGCCGACAGCAGGCCGCTGGGCTGGAAGCCGGTCTCGACTTGCTCCAGCTCTTTCAGGCTGGTCAGCAGTAGGCCCGCACCCGTCATTAGCAACAGCGAAAGCGCAATCTGCGCCACCACCAATACTGAGCGCGCGCGTTGGTGGACCGCGCTGCCGGTACCTGAGCGGCCGCCCTCCTGCAGCGCGTTGAACCATCCCGGCTGGGTGCGCTGCCACGCCGGAACCACTCCGCACAGCAGCGAGCACAGCACGGCGATGCCAGTCACAAATAAGAACACCGGCCCGCGGAAGGAAGGATGAATTTGCGTACCCAGCGCGTCGGGCAGATAGTGCAGCAACAGCGGGGCAGTCGCAATCGCCACCACGAAGCCGAGCGCGACTCCAGCGACGGTCAGCACGATGCTTTCCATCAGCGCCTGGCGCAGCAGGCGGATCCGTTGGGCGCCCAAGGCAACGCGGATGGCCAGGTCGCGCTCGCGCGCCGAGGCCCGCGCCATCTGCAAACCCGCGATGTTGGCGCAGGCGATCAGCAGCACCATGGCAACCGCGATCAGCAGCATGGTGAGCGGCTTGCGCAGGCTGCCGCCAATGAATTCCGTCAGCGGCATGGAGAACATTCCCCATCCGCTGGCGCGGCCGAAACTCTTGTCGCCCTCCGAGGCGATGTTCTCTTGCGCTTTGCGGTCGAGATAGGCGTTGGCCTGCTGCAGGGTGACGCCCGGCCGCAGTCGCGCCACCGCAAACAGATATTCACTGTAGCGAAAGTTGGGATCGTGATAGCGCGAAGGCGCAAGCGCCAGCGGCACCCAAAGCTCTGCCAGGTTTGGCCAGTTGAACGACGGCCCCATCACGCCGACCACTCGAAACGCCTGATTGTTCAGCATCATGGTCTGGCCAACGATGTTGGGATCGGAACCGAAGCGCATCTTCCAAGTGCGATAGGCCAGCACGACTTCATTACCGGCGCCGGGCTGGTCTTCCTCCGGCGTAAACACACGCCCCAGGTACGGGCGGACATCGAACGTGTCAAACCAGCCCGAGGAAACGCTGGCGCCCTGCAACAATTCGGGATTGCTGTTCTCGCGGGCGTAGTTGAAGCTATTGCCCTGCATGGCCGCGCCGGACGAGAAGATGTCTTTGCCGTCGGCGGCATCGCCGAAATCCGTCGGCGACATGCCGATGTTGTTAAGGTCGGGCATGGCCCTGTAGCGAGCTCGCAGCGCAACCAATCCGCTGGCGTGAGGAATGCCGCTGGGATTCAGAAGCACCGCGTTGGTTACGGAGAAGACTGCGATGTTGGCACCGATGCCCAGGGCCAGCGTCAACACCGAGACCGCCGCGAACCCTGGCGACTTCCGCAGTTGACGCAACGCGTAACGAATTTCCTGCAAGATGGTCTGCATGATTTGGCCTTTAGCCGTTAGCAGTTAGCATTTAGCAATCGCGATTCAGACATTCTCACTGTCTCGATCTCCCCAGTCCCGCCCCGCGGGACGGAACAAGATGGCCCACAGCTTCAGCGGTGGGTGGGATACGTTATGGACCCCGAGTGCCTCGAGCACGGCACGACGGAAATTCCGTATTGTGTCCGTCCGTGCAGGTCTGCGATCATGGTTGTAACTGGCAACTGGCCACTGACAACTGCTCCTGATGACAGTGCAAGGTGTTGGCCACCGCGGTGGCCTAAGTTTTCAGTGACTTAGAGATGACGGTGTGATGGGAATGTCCGCCAGCGTAACGCCGATGTTCGCCAGCGGACAGAAGAAAACGGCGCCTCAGCAGGCCAAAAACACGAAAGCCCAGCGGTTGGCTGGGCCTTTCTCGATCTCTATTCTGCTTTCAGTATAGCACATTTTCAGGGCAAATGACACCGATTCGTAGCTCTATATCTACTTCTGATTCATAGATTTAGCATGGATTGTTGCGTTTCTCCATCTTGACATGTAAGAAGTGCCCGCTCAAACGCGACAGTAGCTGCACTACTTTCGAAAAATGACCCGAAATGGAACCCCGTACACTTCAAAAGAGCGGTGTTATGATCCGCTCGTAAACCCTCTGTGAAAGACTCCATCCGTTACCGGCCAGGTTAGTTCAAGATCGAAATGGGCAGAAAGACTACGCTATCGGACTCCATGACGGAGACAGAGTTCGACAACGGCTACTGGTATGCCGCTGAACTGAAAGAATTCGCAGTCAGAGTCGGGATTCCCTCGGCCAACAGGCTGCGCAAAGACGAACTTGAAAAGGCGCTCAAGCACTTCATCCGCACTGGAGAATCGAAAACTCTGGCCCAGCGAAGTCTGACAAAGTCGGGTGTTCGAGATGTCGACCAAGGACTGAGTCTTGACCTGCCCGTCGTCAACTACACCAGCAACAAAGAGACCAAAGAATTCATCGAGCGTGAGGCCGCAAAGCTCGAGCCTGGGTTCAAGCGAGCGTCGGGCACACGTTACCTGTTGAATCGCTGGCGCGAGGCACAGCTCGCCAGCGGCAAGCCGATCACCTATCAGGACCTGGTCAAACAAGCCCTCGAACTCAACAAGACCAAGCACGGGCCGTTACGGATCGAGCATGGGCGCTACATCAATTTCATCTCTGACTTCATGGCAGCCAATAAGAAAGCACCGCGCGAAGAGGCTGTGAAAGCATGGGAAGAACTCAAGGCGATGGACGCACCGAAAACTTATGAATCCTGGACCAGGGCACACAAAGCTGGAAAACCCAGCGCGTCGTTTCGGAGCCGCAAGTCTTGATCGCGCTCGTAATCCCACCGCATATTTCGCTGTTGACCGCGATTCCGTTCCGCAAGCGTCAGCCAATTTCAACCTCCATCGAGCACAACCCTCCACAGTTTTCTGCATCTATTAGATAAAACGAGTTAGGTCTCCAGTTTTTAAGCGCAAGTGCACATCCAAGCATTCTTTCTGACGCGAATTAAAAAGGACTTTTACATGAGAGTTGCTCTGGTTGCCCCGCCCTTCCTTCCCGTTCCCCCCGAGAGATACGGTGGGACCGAGTTGTTTATCGCGCAGCTGGCCGAAGGACTGAAGAACTGTGGTGTCGATGTTGTGCTGTACAGCAACGGTGAGTCCACAGTTGCGGTGGAGACGCGCTGGCTGTACAAGGACCTGCAGTGGCCGGTCAGCGGCGAGGTTTACGACAACCTGAAGGACTTCAACCACGCCTCCTGGGCGATCGCCGAAGCCGCCGGCGATTGCGATGTCATTCATGTCCACAACGTGCCTGCCCTGATGTTCACCCGATTTGTGAAAAATAAATTTGTGTACACCATTCATCACGTGCACGAGGAGGACCTCAGTGAGATCTATCACTTCTTTCCCGAGGTCGAATTCGTCACCGTCAGCGAGTTCCAGAAAACACGCGAGAGCATGCTGCGCATGCGCGCCATCCATCATGGCATCGATCTAAGCCTGTATCGCTTGCAGCCGAAGAAGCAGAACTACCTTAGCTTTTTGGGGCGAATTGCGCCCATCAAGGGCACGCACATCGCGATTGAAGTGGCGAAGAAAAGCGGCATTCCACTGAAGATTGCGGGCGAGGTGCAGCCCATTTTTCAGGATTATTTCGATAGCATGATCAAGCCGCACATTGACGGCAAATTTATCGAGTACGTTGGCGAGGCTGATCTGGCGGCCAAGAACGAGTTGCTGGGCAATTCCCTGGCGATGTTGTTTCCCATTCAATGGGACGAGCCCTTCGGACTGGTCATGATCGAAGCCATGGCGTGCGGGACTCCGGTGCTGGCCTTGCCCGGCGGCTCGGTGGAAGAAGTGGTGCGCAACGGAATCTCGGGATTTGTTTGCCAGACGCCGGACGAGATGGCGCAGCGTTGTCGCGATTTGCCCGAAACCTTCAAGCCCGCGACGGTGCGCCAGTATTGCCAGCAGTATTTCTCGGTGGAACGCATGGTGGCCGACTATCTGGCGCTGTACTACGAAGTGGCCGGTGATGCCAGCCCGTTGGGCAAGACCACCACCACAGTCCCCATGGTGGCCTGACAGTTCGCTAAAATTGTTTTCATGAGCGCGCATCTCACACTTCCCGAAGAGCGGTTGATTGAGATTCCATCGCCCCACTTGGAGCCGCGTTTCGCGTTCCCGGCGATGGAGCCGCGCAAGGTTGATAACCTTACCCTCATCGACGGCAAGACATTCAGCGCCACCAATGTTGCCGGAGACATTCATCCCGCGGGCGCGCCTGATGTCGGGTTCTTCCACGACGACACGCGTTTTCTCAGCCATCTGGAACTGCGCATCGGTGGTCATCGCGCCATGGTGCTGTCGTCGAGTACGGAGAAAACATTCTCGGCTCAGATTGAGCTCACCACCGGCAACATCACGCTGCGCAACTCCTTCGACCTTCCCCAGAACACAGTGCACGTGCGGCGCGAGCAGGTGCTGGCGGCGGAAATTCTTTTCGACCGCCTGACCTTCGAGAACTTCAACCTGACGCCGGTGGACTTTACCGTCGAGGTGCTGTTCGACGCCGACTTCGTGGACGTGTTTCAGGTGCGAGGGGTGGCACGGGAGAAACACGGCCAGTACTACCAGCCTGTCGTCACAGAGCACAGCATCGCCTTTTATTACCGCGGCCTCGACAACGTGATGCGCCAGACGCTGGTGAAACTGGCCCCCACGCCGACCCAGGTGGAGGAGCGGGTTGCCCGCTGGGAGCTGCGGCTGGAGCCGCTGAAGCGGGTCGTGCTGCAAATATCGGTGACCCCATTTGTAGAAGGCCAGCAATCGCGCGCGCAGAACTACGATTTCGATTATCAGCTGCGCCAGCGGCGCGCCAATTTTTCCCGCTGGGAGGCCAGTTCCACCAATTTCACCAGCGATAACGAAGTCTTCGATGAAATGCTGAAGACCGGCATCGGCGATTTCCACGCGCTGCAAATTCCCGATGGCGAACAGCACATCATCGCCGCCGGCATCCCCTGGTTCGCGACCATGTTTGGCCGGGACTCGATTTTCGCAGCGTATCAATCGTTGTCTCTGAATTCACAACTCGCCGTGGAGACCTTGCGCGTGCTCGCCCGCTACCAGGGCAAGGAATACAACGACTGGCGCGACGAGGAGCCGGGCAAGATTCTGCACGAGTATCGCGCCGGCGAGATGACCCGCCACGGTGAAATGCCCTTTGGGCCCTACTACGGCTCGGTCGATGCTACGCCGCTGTTTCTCGTGCTGCTGAGCGAGACGTTCAACTGGACGGGCGACGAACAACTGGTGGAGGAGATGCTGCCCCACGCTTACGCCGCGCTGGAGTGGATCGACAAGTACGGCGACCTCGATGGCGATGGCTTCGTCGAGTATCTCCGGCGCTCGCCCAAGGGCCTGGTCAATCAGGGCTGGAAGGATTCCTGGGACGCCAACATGCATCGCGATGGCACCATCGCCAAGCCGCCCATCGCGCTGTGTGAAGTCCAGGGTTACGTGTATGACGCGAAGTATCGCATGTCGTCGCTGCTGCGCAGCTTTGGCGATGTGAAGACGGCCGACAAGCTGAAGCGCGACGCCCTGGAGCTGGCGCGCCGCTTCGACCGCGCCTTCTGGGTGCCGAGCCGCGGCTTCTACGCCATGGCGCTCGATGCGGACAAGAAGCCGCTGGAAGTGATCTCGTCCAACCCGGGGCATCTGCTGTTCGGCCGCATCATCAGCAAGGAACGTGCGCGCACGGTGGCCAACCGCCTGATGCGCGATGATATGTTCAGCGGCTGGGGATGGCGGACCATGTCGCAGGAAGAACGGGTGTTCAATCCGCTCAGCTACCATCGCGGCTCGGTGTGGCCGCACGATAACTCGATCATCGCGCACGGCATGGCGGTCAACGAAATGCGCGATGGCGCCCTCAGCATCCTGACTTCGCTTTACCAGACGGCGGTGGAATTTCGCGATTACCGCCTGCCCGAACTGTTCTGCGGAGTGCAACGCCGCGAATACGATGAGCCGGTGCATTATCCGGTGTCGTGCTCGCCGCAGGCGTGGGCCTCGGGCGCAATGTTTCTGATACTGGCATCGGTGCTGGGAATTCGGCCGAGCGCACCGCGCCGCGAGTTGAACATCATCAATCCGCGATTGCCTGACTGGCTCGACCATTTGCACATTCGCAACCTGCGCATCGGCAGCAGCCGCGTGGGGCTCGACTTCACCCGCCGCGGCGACCGCACTTTCTGCAACGTGGTCGATGTGGAAGGCGAGAAGCTGCTGGTGAATGTGGCGTTCAAGAAGTAGCAGCTAGCGTGATGCCATCGAGGCCCAAACCGGTGCAGGTCTTGCTCACATCAGCTTACGTTCAACGCGGGCGAGCCACCGAGTCTTTGGCCACGTGAATCAAGGCGCGTAGCGCCGTATTGACGGACTCCTCGTCCGGAAAATACTCAGCGACGTTTGGCGACAGGAGCACAAGATTCGTTCCTGCGCGATAGCGTGCAACATATTTGCCCCGCGCACCGCCCTTTAACTCGGAAAGATCGTACTCGCGGCGTAGTTCGTCCTTTCCTCCTCGTCTGTCAGTTCTTTTCTTCATATTGTTTTCGCTCGCGCGGCGTCGTCTTACGGGCGCTGATAATCCTGATGGTTTCGCCGCGGTCGGCATGAGCGACGATCAAGACCCTATTCGCACGCGACATTCCCACTGTAATAAACCGGCGTTCGGACGCGGAATGATCCGGATCAGAATACGTCAGGGCCAAAGGATCGCCAAAAACCGTAGCAGCTTCCTGGAATGAGACCCGATGCTTCCGGTAATTTGCGCTGGCCTTGGCCGGGTCGCATTCAAAATTCACACGTTCATCTTACCCTGCCGCCTTCGCCTCAGCAAAACTCCTTCCTCTGACTGACCTCGAATGTGCGGGCCCGCCTCCGAGCTCTTAGCATCCATGAGACCAGACTCCGCTACAATGACGTGACGGCGCAGCGCATCGCGCACGAATGGAGGCCACACATGGCACAAGTGAAAATTACGGTCCGCAGAAATGGGCCGTTTCGCGTGGAGGCGCCCGAGGGCGCGATCGAATTAGTGGATGCCGACGGCAATCCCTACGACTTGACCGGCAAGACAGCGTTTTCTCTGTGCCGTTGCGGCGGATCGGTGAACAAACCCTTCTGCGACGGGACCCATTCCAAGATCGGCTTCCAGGCCGCCGAAGCCGCAGTCAAGAAGACCGAGGAGACCGCGCCTCAGGAGCCCAACCCGGGGGTGTAGATTCTCACTCTGCTAGTGCTGCGTGGGCAGGTGTGGAACCGCAGATCCCTCGGCTCGGACTAGAGTCCTCGCTCGGGATGACAAGGCAAAGGTAATGGCAATGCCGATTCAGCCCCTAAACCCTGGTTCCCTGTTCTTCAGTGCACCGTCTTGGTCTTGCGCGACATGTAGTCCATCAGCAGATACTGGCCCAGCGTGTACGGCGTGGTGAAGTAAGCTTTGCCGCGGCACATCTCGGTGACCTTCTGCACAAACTGGATGAGCCCGTAGTCGGAGGCGAGCATGAAGGTATTGATCAGGATTCCCGCGCGCTTGCACTTGGAAACTTCCTTCAGCGTCTCGCTCACCACCAGCGGATCGAGTCCAAAGGCGTTCTTGTAGATGCGGCCATCTTCCATGGTCAGCGCTGACGGCTTGCCGTCGGTGATCATCACAATCTGCTTCATGTCTTTGCGCTGGCGCTGCAAGATGCGCTGCGCCATGCGCAGGCCTTCGCGAGTGTTGGTGTAGTACGGCCCGACCTTGACGCGCGCCAGTTGCGACAGCGGCAACTCCTCGGCCGAATCGTGAAACAGCACCAGCGAAAGCGAATCGCCGGGATATTGCGTGCGGATGAGGTGCGACAGCGCCATGGCAACTTTCTTGGCGGGCGTGAAGCGGTCTTCGCCATACAAAATCATGGAGTGCGAACAGTCGAGCATGAGCACGGTCGCGCACGACGATTGATATTCGCACTGATGCACCTGCAGGTCGCGGTACTCGATGTTGAGCGGCAGGTGCAGGCCTTCACGCTGGATTGCGTTTGAAAGCGTCGCCGTGATGTCGAGGTTCAACGTGTCGCCAAATTCGTAGGTCTTCGACGCGCCGCTGGCCTCGATGCCGGTGGCCTGATCGCGCGTGTCGTGGCGGCCGAAGTTCGATTTGCCCAGCGAGCCCAGCAGATCGCGCAGCGCGCGATAGCCGAGGAAGTCGAGCCCCTTGTCGGTAATCTCGAAGCGCGCCTGCGATTGCGCCTCGCCAACCTGCGCGCCGGCATTCGAGCTGCGCGATGGATCGTGCGGCTGATCGACGTTGATGTAGTTTTCCTGCTCCATGCGCTCGATCAGCTGCTCGATCAGGTCTTCCATCTGCTCGGGACTCATGTTCTCGATCTGCTCGCGCATTTCCTGGTCGAGCATGTCGCTGTTCAGCAGCGCCTCGGCGATGGCCTGGCGCAGATCTTCCAGCGTCTTCTCCGTATCGTTCAGGTCGTAGAAATCCAGATACTGCTGCTGGAAACCGCTCTGCAGCAGATAATCGGAGAGCGCGTTGAGCAGGTCCTCCATGCTCATCTCGGAGGCCGGCTCGGGAACGTACTTTTTGTATTTGATGAATCGCATGAAGAAGCACTCAGCAATCAGCAATCAGCAGTCAGCAATCAGCCAAAACCTGTGCCGCACCCTGACGCACATCAGACCGGCAAGAGACGGTTGCGCTCCGCATCGACACGGCGAATCAAGGACGCCAGCATTTTCTTGACTTCCTGGACCTGAGAAGTCAGAGCTTCGAATTTCTCCGGCTCCAGAAAACCCAAATCATGGGACAGCAGAACGTGATACTCCAACTCGCTTGCTGAGCCCATCGCGATCGTCAGGAACCGATGGAACTCACCATTCCCTCGACGTCCGCAACCTTCCGCAATGTTTGCTGGAATAGAGGCGGCGCACCTCCGCATCTGTGAAGTAAGCCCGTAAAGCTCCTCCTTCGGGAAATTGGCGGTGATTCGATAAACAGCCAAGGTGGTGGAATGTGCCTTGCTCCAAACGTCCAGGTCTCTGAAGTCTTTCACGCTAAAACCTCCTCAGTCCGTACTCTCTCGGGGCTGAATGCTGAGTGCTGAGTGCTGAATGCTAGCCCCTAGTTGAACGGCCTGCGATGTCGGCGCAAGTCCGGCACTTCGTCGTCCTCTACGTCGCGGACACGCGGCTTCTCGCGCTGCGGCTGCTTCTCACCGGCGGTGAACATGCGCTCCTCGCTGCGTCCAATTTTCTTGTGCGCGTACAGCCCCTCCAGAATGAACTCCGCGCCTGAGACCAGCACCTCCGACGGTTCCTTCCCGCTCAGGCCCAGGCCGCTCAATTTGTCCAGCAGCCCCTGGATGCCGCGCAGTTTGTGCAGCATCTCCTGCGCGCTGGCCGAGTCGCGCATCTGGATTTCGCCGCCCAGATCGAACCACTGCACCACCTGGTTCATGTTGCTGTTGCCGTGAAAATATTTGTCGTAGGCGCGGGCGACCGCAGCGCGAATGATCTCGCGCACCACAGTGTCGGCGCCTTTCAGTTCGCCTTCGTATTCCAGTTCGAGTTTGCCGGTCATCGCCGGCAACGCAGCGTAAATGTCGCCGATGCGCGGCACCACCAGCTTCTCGCCCGAACGAATCGCGCGCCGCTCGGCGTTGGAGATAACGTTTTCCGTGGCGCTGATGGGCAGGCGCTGGCTCACGCCCGAGCGCTTATCGATGCGCTTGTCTTCGCGCGCGATGAACGCAATCTGTTCGATCACCTGGCTCACGAATTCCGGAATCTGTAATTGCAGGCCGTCACGCGCCGTCCACGCCTCCTGCGCAGTGATGGCAATTCCCTCCTCGATGGTCGCCGGATAATGGGTGCGAATCTCTGACCCGATGCGGTCTTTCAGCGGCGTAATGATTTTGCCGCGCGCAGTGTAGTCCTCGGGATTGGCGCTGAAGACCAGGGCGACGTCGAGCGGCATGCGCACCGGGTAGCCCTTAATCTGCACGTCGCCTTCCTGCATGATGTTGAACAGGCCAACCTGGATCTTGCCGGCGAGGTCAGGCAGTTCGTTGATGGCGAAGATGCCGCGATTGGCGCGCGGCAACAGCCCGTAATGGACGGTGTATTCGCTGCCCAACTCGTGGCCGCCCTTGGCCGCCTTGATGGGATCGATGTCGCCGATCAGGTCGGCGATGGTGACGTCGGGCGTCGCCAGCTTTTCCACGTAGCGATCGTCGGCCGCCAGATACGAAATGGGCGCGCCGTCAGGATTGTTGGCCAGCAACTCGCGGCAGCGGCGGCAAATCGGCGCGTAAGGATTATCGTGGATTTCGCAGCCGCTCAGGTACGGCACCTGCGGATCGAGCAGGCTGGCCAGGGCGCGCAGAATGCGGCTCTTGGCCTGTCCGCGCAAGCCGAGAAGAATGAAATTATGCCGCGACAACACCGCGTTCACAATCTGCGGCACCACTGTATCGTCGTAGCCAACGATGCCGGGGAAGATGGGCCCATCGCTGCGCAGGCGCGCGATCAGGTTGTCGCGCATCTCGTCTTTGACGCGGCGGTTGCGCATCCGTTGTTCAGAAAACTGCGAGCTGCTGCGAAGCTCGCCCAGGGTCTGCGGAAGTTTGCTCAAGGGCTGGATACCTCCAGGGTCACGGCCGCCATCCTCGCACCAGCGGACCGAATGATGCCGAATGTTGGTATTCTACGCCAGCGATGAAATTGCCAGTGCGCAACGGGCGGCAGTACGAGTTGGATGATCTCAGCGGGAAAAAGACGCGGTAGTGCGCGCAACAGAATGCTTAGATGAACAAAACGGCCGGCCCCAAACCGAGGATGCCGGCCGACGTGAGTCCGAGGAATTTCAGTTACGGCGTGATCTCGAAGACGGTGCCCTGTCCTCTCGCACCGCCCATCGACGCCGTGCCATAGAGATTGCCGTTGCGATCCAGGATCACGCCGTCGTACGGTAGTCCTCCATCAGTACCGCCGGTGAACTCGTGAAGCAACGTGTAGACCCATGTGCCCGCGGAGGGTGACAGCTTGAACACGGTGCCGCATGAATATAAGCAATTGCCGCTTCCACCCTCAAAGGTCATGCCGTAGAGGCTGCCGGCCGCGTCCATAACGAGCGGGCCGAGCGGGCCTGGAAGTCCAGATTGTCCGCTGGTCAAGGCGTAAAGCTGGCTGAAGCTCCATTGGCCGCCGGATGGAGTGAGTTCGAAAACAGTTCCGGTCCCGAGGGGGGCAAACGCTGTGGTGCCAAACAGATTGCCCGCGCTGTCGAAAATAATGCCGCCATCGGGGCCGCCTCCGTCGTCGAAATAGTCGAAATTGTGGATGATATTCTCCGTCCATCCGGAGCCGGATGGGCTAAGTTGGAAAACGGTTCCATCGTTAGCACTGCCGCCGCTGGCGGTCGCACCATATAGATTGCCAGCCCGATCGAATACCAGGCTGCTGGTTGGAAATGCTCCATCCGGCGAGCCGGAGAAGGCGTGAAGTACGCTCTCCGTCCAACTCGACCCCGATCGGGTCAGCTTGAAGGCCACACCGCAGGTACCGCCCTGGCCGCAAGTGACGCCGCCGGTTTGCGCCACGCCATAGAGATTGCCGGCACTGTCGAAGATCACTGGACCGGAGGGCACCCCTCCGTCGCTGCCGCCAGTGAAACGGTAAAGAATGGTTTCGGTCCAGGGGCACATCGTGCCTCGGCACACCGACGCTGGGGGTGACAGTTTGAACACGGTGCCATAGGTAGAGCTGCCGCTGCCGGCAGAGTCCGTGCCATATAGGTTGCCATCGGGACCGATCGTGACTCCCGCTGTGGGCGCAGCGCCATCATCGGCTCCCTGATGGTGAATACTAGGAAAACTATACAGCGGACGCATGATCCAAGTGCCACCGGTGTGCACTAGTTTGAAGACCATACCCCAACCCTCGGCGCCGCCGTATTCGGTGGTGCCGTAGAGGTTGCCGGCGGCGTCCATCGTCAGTCCGCCAACAGGCGTCGCACCGTCCGGCATGCCGCTGAAGCCGTGAAGTGTGGTAATGGTCTGCGCCTCCGCCGGCAGTGAGAGAACAAGGATCAGGAGCATTGCCACCGCCAGGTATGTGATGCTCGTCAACTTCACTTCACCGATCGTTCTACGATATTGCATCAAGCGCGCCACGATACTCCTCCTCGACAACGGATTTGTTTCAAAGCCTCTCGCGGTCGTGCATTTTACAATATGGAATGTCGGTATTTACAGATTAATTAGTCTGCTCCTAATCCCCTGGCCCATCAATGTCTTAAGGGTGTGAGCTCGAAGACGATGCCGTATCCTCCCGCACCAGCTTCCGAAGCGGTGCCGTAGAGATTGCCGTTGCGGTCCAAAATTACGCCGTCGCTCGGGCCGGCCCCATCGATAGTTCCCGTAAACTCGTAGAGCAAGTTAAACACCCAGCCACCAGCCGAGGGTGCCAGCTGGAACACGGTCCCGCATCCGTATACGCAAACATCGGTGTCGCCTGACCCAAAGGTCGTGCCGTAGAGATTGCCGCTCGCGTCCATAGTTAGCGCGCCGAAGGGCCCCATAATCCCAAAAAACGGCTCCGGTAAGCTGGAAAGCATGGTGTAGGTCCATACGCCCCCGGACGAGGTGAGTTCGAAAACCGTTCCGTTACCGTTATTGTTGGGGGAAAAAACCGTGTCGCCATAAAGATTGCCTGAGCTGTCGATGATGAGCCCGCCCTGCGGGACCGCTCCGTCGTTAATGTAGTCAAAACTGTGCAACACAGTTTCGGTCCAGCCGCTGCCCGAAGGGGTCAGCTGGAAAACGGTGCCGCATCCGGAAGCTTCGCAATTCAATCCGGTGCCTCCACCAATAGTTGTGCCGTAGAGATTGCCAGCCTGATCGAAGACTACGCCGCTGACGGGAAATGCTCCGTCGGGCGAGTTGTGGAACGCGTAAAGCACAGACTCAGTCCAGCTGGAGCCCGATCGTGTCAGCTCGAAGACAACCCCGCAACCCTGGGTGAAACCGCAGGTGCTGTCGCCGCCCGACTGCGTGGTGCCATAGAGATTGCCGGCGCTGTCAAATATGACCCGCGCCTGAGGTGATCCGCCGTCAGCGCCTCCGCTGAAGCGGTACAGCACGGTTTCAGTCCAGGGGCAAAGCGTGGTTCGGCACACCGACGCTGGAGGTGAGAGTTTGAATACCGTGCCGTAGGACGCGCTGCCGCCGCCAAAAGAGGTGGTGCCGTAAAGATTGCCGTCAGGACCGATGGTGACCGCGGCAGCGGGTTCAGCGCCGTCATTGCCGCTCTGGTAATTGGGAAAGTCGTATAGCGGGTTCAGGATCCAGGCGCCGCCACGGTGCACCAGTTTGAAGACCGAACCGTAACCGCCCGTGCCGCCGTATTGAGTTGTGCTATAGAGGTTGCCGACTGCGTCCATCGTCACGGCCGCTTTGGGCGTCTCCCCGTCTGGACCAAGGAAGGCATGAAGCGCGTTGAGGGTCTGCGCCCCCGCCGGCTGGGAAGCTGTAACCAGCAGCAGCAGCATCGCAACTGCCATGAACGCGACTGGGGTGAACAACGTTTTCGCAACCATCCCTCGGCGGTATTGCATGGGCCCTGCTTGCATCGATCTTTCTCCTTTCACAACACCTTGGTTCGAGTATTCTGCGCAATGTCCCACATCCCACATTGTGGTATGTGGTCGATACTGATTAGTTGACTAAGTTGTGTTACGGAACGACGTGAAATGAGCTTCTCACACGGGTCTTCTAATTTCTAGCCTCTTGCCTCAAGGGGTAATCTCGAATACAACCCCACCCCCAAAAGTGCCGCCTCCAGAGGCAGTGCCATACAGATTTCCCTCGGCGTCGAAAATCACGCCGCCCAAGGGATATTGGCCATCGAGGCCGGTGAAGTAGTGCAAGGGAACGTAGCTCCAGCTGCCGCCCGAGAAGGCCAGTTTGAAAACTCCACCGGGGAAGTGGGAGCCGCCACCGAAAGCCGAACCGTAAATATTTCCTGCGCCGTCCAGCAAGGGGGTGGCGACAGGGCTTGCGATTTCCTGTCCAAAGCTGAAGATTACCCTGTAATTCCAGCCGCCGCCTGAAGGTTGCAGTTCGAAGGCGGTGCCATTGTTGTGGTCTCCGCCAAATTCCGTGAAGCCATAGAGGTTGCCGGCCGGGTCAAAGACCACGCCTTGGGGAAACTGTCCGTCACTTCCGCCCTGCAGAGTGTGGAGCACGCTCTTGGTCCAGGTGGCGCCTGTCTTCGTCAACTCAAAGACCGTACCCATGAACTGGGTGCCTCCGGCATTGGTCGCACCGTAGAGGTTGCCGGATTGATCCAGGATCACTCCGCTCTCGGGTAATGCGCCATCTGAAAGCGAGGTGAACGTGTAAAGAACGGTATAGGTCCAGCTTCCCTGCGAGGGCGACAACTGAAAGACCACGCCGCAACCGCCCTGGCAACTCCCAGTGCCGCCTCCGGCAGTGCCGTAGAGATTGCCGGCCTGGTCGAAAACCAGATCACCCTGGGGAGAGCTTCCGTCGCTAAGCCCGGTGAAATTGTACAGAACCGTTTCCACCCAGGGGCACAGCGCCCGCTGGCAACCTGATACCGGCGGCTGCAGCTTGTAAATGACGCCCTTGTTGTGTTGGCCTCCGCCGTCGGTACTGCCGTACAGATTGCCGTCTGGACCGAAGACAACCCTGGAACCAGGAAATCCGCCTTCGACGCCATTGGAAAAGTCATAGAGCGGCTTCAGTATCCAGTTGGAGGCATTGCGCACCATCTCAAAGGCGGTACCCCATTGGCCGGTTCCGCCTAGATTGGTCGTCCCATACAGATTTCCGTCTCTACTGGTTAATCCAACCACGGGACCGCTGCCATCATTGCCGGCAAAATTGTGCAACACGGTGTAGGTCTGCGCTTGCGCAGCGGCAGCGGGGAACAGCAGTATGACTACAACCGCAATTACCGCCAAACCGGCAATTCCGACAGTCCCGAGCAGCTTCGAGTACGCCATCACAGGCCTCCCCTGAATTAATTTGTCTGGTTAGTTCGGCCAGGGGCTCTTCGAATCGCAACCACTGCCGGTTACGAAGGAAAGAGGGTACGTCCATTCGCCGTCGCACAGTCCTGAAAGGAACACGCAGCTATGCGTGCTCAACCCCAAACGGCTCCAAGTTAGGCGGCACTTTATCACCGCCGAAAGCGGCGTGTAAAGCCAAGATCGGCGTTCTCCGCATAAAGTTCCGCGCGTTTTCCCGAAACGGACTCTGTCTCATTTCACACCAGCAGCCGCCGCGGTCGCTCCGACATGCGCCAGGCAGGGGCGACACTTTCTTGACAAATTGTTGACTAATCAGTAAGCCGCCGCGGTTGCTCGCGATGCATCCAATCAAGACGAAGGCCAGAGGACGTGCGCAATGAGGTGTTTGCAGAACAATAAATCGGGCGTTGGCACTGCACGAAACAACTCAGCGGGCATCGAAATCCATCTCATGGGCACGGAGTAGCTCCGTGCATCAGAGCTTAGGCTGATGAAATGGCAAGAACTATGAAAACTGGATTGAACGCAACCCTCGATCCCACGCTACGCAGCAGCGACGCGTTGGAATTCGAAACCTCTTTGCGCCGCAGGATTGTAGGGCAAGACCCGGCGGTCGAAAAGGTGGCCGAGATCTACCAGATGTTTCTCGCCGGACTGAATCCCCCCGGACGCCCGGTGGGAAATTTGCTCTTCCTGGGGCCCACCGGCTCCGGCAAGACCCGCGTGGTGGAATCCATGGCGGAGTCGCTGTTCGGCGACCCTCATGCCTGTATCAAGATTGATTGCGCCGAGTTCCAACACTCCCACGAGATCGCCAAACTGATTGGCTCGCCGCCGGGATACCTGGGCCATCGCGAGACCCATCCCCTGCTGACGCAGGAAGCGCTCAATCACTGGCACACCGAGAAGCTGAAGCTGTCGATCCTGCTGTTCGACGAAATCGAAAAGGCCTCGGACGCGCTATGGCAGTTGCTGCTGGGAATTCTTGACAAGGCCACGCTTACCTTGGGCGACAACCGCCGGGTTGATCTCTCACAGTGCGTGATCATAATGACCTCGAACCTGGGCGCGACCGAGATGAACGAGCTGATTAACGGCTCCATGGGGTTTGCACAGACGCCGGCGCAGCTGGACTCGCGGCTCGACGAGAAAATCAATCGCACCGCCGTGGAAGCGGCGCGCCGCAAGTTCTCGCCCGAGTTCATGAACCGCATCGACAAGATCGTGGTTTTCCGCACGCTGCGCGCCGAGCATCTGGAGCAGATTCTGGAAATAGAACTCGGCCTGGTGCAGCAGCGCATTCTGCAGATCGCCGGCAACAATCAATTCGTTTTCAGTTGCACCGTCCCGGTGAAGCAGTTCCTGCTGCTCGAAGGCACGGACTTGAAATATGGCGCCCGCCATCTGAAGCGCGCCATCGAGCGTAACGTTGTTTTCCCGCTGGCCAACCTGGTGGCCACCGGACAGGTGAAGCTGGGCGATTTTATTCGCATCGATCTCAACGCCGACGGCAAGATGACATTCGTGAAAGAGGCTGAAGGCGCGCTGGTTCCAGTGCTGCTGGAACGCTACGACACGCAAGCCAGCGCGCACGTGGCGGCCGCCGGCAAGGGCAAGGGATCGGCTGGAGCCCGGGGTCGCGAAGTTGGAACGGGCACCGGGGGCGATCGCAAGGCGGGGTGAGGGTGTCGCGCAGCTTCGCATCCGATATGTAGGCGATGTGCGGAGCACGCCTTTAACAGGCTCCGGAACACTCTCCAGAAGATTTTGGTGGGAGCCCCCTGCTTCAGCAGGGGGAGCTGGACTTCAGTCCAGCGGAGAAACAGCGGTCGTTGAAGGATGGGCTTTAGCCCTGGTCCTTGATTTTCAGCGCTAAAGCGCGATATCAAAGAACAGACATTTTACCGGAGCGCTGAAGCACTCCTTCCCCCGCATAAATGCGGGGGCTCCCACCGAGAAGGCACCGCGGTCGCCCCTAGCTTTGCAACTCCACAATCTGCACAAACTCCGGGGCTGATCGCGCAGACATGGCGCCGGGCGCGTGTTTCGGCAGGATGCCGAGGTACATCGCGGTCTCGTCGCAGGCATGAAGGCGCGGGCACTTCAGGCAATCTTTGTGCATCTTGTCGGGCAGCGCTTCCTTCTCCACAACCTGGAAACCCATCTGGCCAAAAAAATCGGGGATGCGGGTGAACAGGCAGATGCAGGTCACGCTCTGTCGCTTCGCCTCCAGCAATAGCGCGTCAACCAGCACGCGACCTGCGCCTTTGCCCTTGGCTTTGACAGTCACCGTGATGGAGCGAATTTCCGCCAGGTGCATGCCGTACAAGTGCAGCGCGCCACAACCGACGACTTCGCCATCATGCTCAACCACGACGAAGTCGCGAATGTTTTCGCAGATCTCGGCCAGCGAACGCGGCAGCAGCGTTCCGTCGGCCACGTGCACCTGAATCAATTGCTCGATGCCGAAGGCATCGGGAAGAGTTGCGCTACGTGCCTGCATGGGCCGCTCCTGCGTAGATGGACAGCTTTTCCTTGATCGCTGCCAATGCCGCACGCACCCGCAACGGCGCTGTCCCTCCCGGCACATCGTGTATCGCCAGGACTTCGTACAACGACAGCGCGCGGTGCAGTTCGGCATCGGCTTCAATGCCACACTGCGCGTAGTCTTCCTTCGACAACTGCTCCAATTCGCCACCTTTCTCGATGGCCAGACGAACCGCCTGGCCCACCTTCTCGTGTGCCTGGCGGAACGGCACTCCCCGCCGCACCAGAAGCGCCGCCAGCGCCAGAGCGTTCATGAAACCGCCGCTCGCCGCCTGCTGCATCCGTTCTGCGTCGAACGACACCGCTGCCAGAAATCCAGTCGCCACGCGCAACATGCTCGACACTCGACCGGCGGCGGCGAACACTGGCGGCTGCGTCTCCTGCATGTCCTTGTTGTAGGCCAGCGGCAGTCCCTTGACCGCTATCCACAGCTCGGTCGCATTGGCGAACACTTTGCCGGCCTGGCCGCGAATCAATTCCAGCGCGTCGGGATTCTTCTTCTGCGGCATGGCGCTGCTGCCGGTCGAGAACTGCTCCGGCAACTTCACAAAGCCAAACTCGGTGGTCGAGTACAAAATCAACTCCTCGGCCCATCGGCTCAGATGCAACGCCACAAACGACAACGCCTGCACGAACTCAATGGCGAAGTCACGGTCGCTGGTTGCGTCGATGCTGTTGGCGGTTGGCGAGTCGAAGTGCAACTGGTTCGCCATGGTCTCGCGATCGAGCGGCAGAATCGTGCCTGCCACTGCTCCCGAACCCAGCGGACATTCGTTCAACCGTTTGCGGCAATCGGCCAGCCGGTCAAGATCGCGCAGGAACATCTCGATATAGGCAAGCAGCCAATGCGCAACCAGGACCGGCTCGGCCCGCTGCAAATGGGTGTAGGCCGGCATCGCGTTCTCGCCATGGTCTTCCGCCTGCTTTACAAATTCGCCCAGGAACTCGAGCAGCGTTTGCGAAATGGCATCGATCTGCTCGCGCACATACAGTCGCAGGTCCGTCGCGATCTGCTCATTGCGGCTGCGACCGGTGTGCAGCTTATAGCCCACGTCGCCAGCCAGCTCCACCAGTCGCTGCTCGACAAAGTGGTGCACATCTTCTATCGCGGGATCGTCATCTTCAGGCACGCCCTCGCGCGCGATCTGGTCCAGGGCCGACAGCGTCGCCGCAAGCTCTGGTTCATTCAGCACGCCCGCCGTTGCCAGCGCGGCCGCGTGGGCGCGGCTCGCCGCCACCTCGTACGGCAGCAGCGCGCGATCGAATGGAAACGAGCGCTGCCACAGCTCGAAGTCGGGATTCTGCGCCTGGCCGAAACGGCCCGACCACATCTTCATTTCAACGTCTCCGCCTGCACCAGCGCCCGCGAGCGCGCCGGCAGTCCCAGGATGCGAATGAAACCCTCGGCATCTTTTTGCTGGTAGCCCGCGCCCATGGTGAAGCTGGCGATGTCGGGCCGGTATAGCGTGGTCGGCGATTGCCGTCCGGTGACATCGATGTTGCCCTTGTAGAGCGCCAGCGTCACCTTGCCGTTCACATCGTGCTGCGTGCTCTGCACGAAGGCCTGCTAGCGATTCGCGCAAGGGCGTGAACCACAAGCCGAAGTACACCGCCTCCGCGTACTTCAGGCCGACGTGCTGTTTGAAGTGCGACAGGTCGCGGTCAAGACACAAGGCTTCCAGCTCGCGATGGGCGGTGAGCAGCAAGGTCCCGCCGGGCGTCTCGTAGCAGCCGCGCGACTTGATTCCTACGAAGCGGTTCTCCACCAGATCGACGCGGCCAATCGCGTTGCGCGCGCCGATTTCGTTCAGCACTTCGACAATCGCCACCGGGTCAAGAATGACGCCGTTCACCGCAACCGGCACGCCGTGCTTGAATTCGATCGCAACCTGTTCAACTTTGTCCGCCGCCTCCTGCGGCGATTTCGTCCACGTCCACGTGCTCGCCAGCGGAGGATTGTTGGGATCTTCCAGTTCGCCGCCTTCATGGCTGACGTGCAGCAAATTGCGATCGCGGCTGTGGATCTTTTCGCGACTCTGGGCCACCGAAATTCCATGCTGCTCGGCGTAATCCAGACAATCCTCACGCGACTGCAATGTCCACTCGCGCCATGGGGCAATCACCTTCAGCTCGGGCGCCAGCGCCTGGTAGGCATGCTCGAAGCGCACCTGATCGTTGCCCTTGCCGGTGCAGCCATGCGCCACCGCGGTCGCATTTTCGCGCAACGCAGCCTTGACCTGGTACTTGGCGATGATCGGCCGCGCCAGCGACGTGCCCAGCAGGTATTTGTGCTCGTACACCGCGCCCGCCTGGATTGCCGGAAAGACGTAGTCGCTCAGAAATTCCTGACGCAGGTCTTCCACGATCACTTTGCTGGCGCCAGTCGCGTATGCTTTCTCGACCACTGCATCGATGTCGTCGCCTTGTCCCACGTCGGCAACGTACGCGATGACATCGCAGTCGTAGTTCTCTTTCAGCCACGGAATGATGATGGAGGTATCGAGCCCTCCGGAATATGCCAGTACGACTTTTTCACGCATAGGAACTCCTTGGGGGAAGGCGATGAGCGCCGCCTTCCAGCAATAAAACCATGATGGCTTTTTGAATGTGCAGACGATTTTCCGCCTGCTCGAACACCACCGAACGCGGCGAATCAATCACCGCCGCGGCCACTTCATCTCCGCGATGCGCCGGAAGGCAGTGCATGAACAGCGCATGCTTCGCGGCATAACGCAACAGCTTCTGGTTTACCTGAAAGGGCAGGAATATCTCGCGCCGCTCGGCGGCCTCTTCCTCCTGGCCCATGCTGGCCCATACGTCGGTGTAAACCGCGTCGGCCCCGGCGACCGCCTCAATCGGGTCATTGACCACTTGCACTGCGCCGCCCGAAGCCGCCGCCAACGCTTGCGCCGCGTTCAGGACAGCCTCACTGGGCTCGTATCCTTTGGGCGTTCCCACCGCGATGGTCGCTCCCAGGCTGGCCGCCGCCAGCATCAGCGAGTGCGCGACATTGTTGCCGTCGCCAAGATAGGCGAGACGCACATTGCGCAGATCGCCGAAGTGTTCCTGCAAGGTCAGCATGTCGGCCAGCGCCTGACAGGGGTGCTCCAATTCGCTCAGCGCGTTGATCACCGGTATCGCCGCGTGCCTTGCCATAGTGGTGACAGTTTCGTGGGCAAAGGTCCGCAGCACGATGCCATCGACCCAGCGCTCCAGGTTGTGGGCGACGTCGCTGAGACTCTCGCGCGCGCCCAGCCGCGACTGCGTCTGATCGACGAAGAACGATACTCCGCCCAGGCTGTTGATGCCGGCCTCAAAGGTCAAGCGGGTGCGCAGCGAAGGCTTCTCGAAGAACAGCACAATCTGCTTGCCGGCCAGGGTACCGCGATAGTCGGCCGGCCGCGCCTTCATCGCCGCTGCCAGCTCGAGCGTGCAGGCGAGCTCCTGGGGCGCGAAATCCTGGATGGAGATCAGGTCGCGTCCGGAAACGCTCCGCTGGGTGTACGGCTGGGAGTGCAAACCAGCGGGAACTGAAGTAGCGATCATGGTGGGTCTCCATTTAGCAATTAGCTTTTAGCAATTAGCCTTTAGTCATTCAAAATCAGCTGCGATCCGACGAATCGCTTTGTATCAGGGCACGGCTTCAGCCGTGCCGCAACAGCTCAACCAAATACGTGGGCTTTAGCCCCTGGAAGAGATTTTTTTGCAGGGGCTAAAGCCCCGACCTCTCCTAGTTTTCGTTCGGCACGACTAAAGTCGTGCCCTGACACAATTCCAAACCTCGGCCCATGAAAATGCGGTCCAGCCACGCGCAACTACGCACCAACCACTGGCAACAACTAGCAACTACGCACTAACCACTGGCCACCAGCCACTAGCCACTACTTGCTAGCCGCTCGTAATCACCTCTGTGCCACAGTCAATTCGATCGCTAAAGAAACCGGGCAACACATCGGCGTGTGCCGCGGGCAGGATGCGGACCCGCGCCACTCCCCGCTTCAGCGCCTTGATGCAGGCTTCCAGTTTGGGCAGCATGCCGCCGCTGACCGTCGCCTGTTGCACCATGGCCGCAATCGCCTTCACGTCAAGCCAGCGAATGACAGCGCCCTCGGCATCTTTCACACCGGCAACGTCGGTGAGATAAATCAGCGCATCGGCGCCGCAAGCCACCGCACATGCCGACGCCATGTGGTCGGCGTTGACGTTGTAGTATTCGCCGTCAGTGCCCAGCGCCAGGCTCGACACCACCGGAACGATGCCGGCGTTCCACAGCCGCTCGATCCACTGCGCGTCAACCGAACAGATTTCGCCGACAAAGCCGAGATCGGGCTGCGTCTTCCTGGTCGCACGAAACATCTGCAAGTCGCCGCCGCAGAGGCCCAGCGACGGCTGACCGGCCGCGCCAATCGAGGCCACCAGCCGCTTGTTGAGCTGTCCGGCCAGCACCATCACGGCCACGTCGCGGGTCTGCGCATCGGTCACCCGCAGGCCGTCGATGAAAGTAGTTTCGCAACCGAGCTGCTTCAGGGTACGGCTCAGCGCCGCTCCTCCTCCATGAACGATCACCAGCTTGTGACCTTCACGCCAGAGGCTGGGGATGGTCCTGGCAAACTTCCTGACCAGCTCTTTGTCGTCGAGGGCCGCGCCGCCAATCTTGATCACCAGTTTCATTGCAGCCCTTCTTTCTCGCCGAAACCGAACATGAGGTTCATGTTCTGCACGGCCTGACCGGCGGCGCCCTTCAACAGGTTGTCGAGGCACGACACCAGCACCGCGCGCCGGCCATCGGGCGAGAGCGAAAATCCGATGTCACAGAAATTCGTGTGGCGCGAAAACTTGATCTGCGGCAGCCGCGTCGCGCCGAAGACCCGCACCCAGGGCTTGCCGGCGTAAAACTCGCGCAGGCATTGCTCCAACTCTTCGGCCGGCGCCGCCTTCGCCAGCTTCACATAGATGGTGGAGAGAATGCCGCGCGGAATCGGCAGCAGATGCGGCGTGAACTGCAGCGAGCCATCGCCGAGCCCAAGCTGCTCCAGCATCTCGCCGGTGTGCCGGTGCCCGAAGACGTTGTACGCGCTGAAGTCGCCGTCAACTTCCACAAAGTGCGTTTTCGCCGAAGGCGTCTTCCCTGCCCCCGAAACTCCCGACTTCGAATCGCACACGATGCCGTGCTCGACATCCACATATCCGGCGCGCATCCAGGGCGCCAGCGCCAGAATGACAGATGTTGGATAGCATCCGGGATTCGCCAGCAACTTCGCGCCTTTGATCGCGTCGGCGTGCAACTCAGGCAATCCGTACACCGCGATCCCGTCGAGCAGCGAGGCGTCGTGGGCGTTGGCATCGCTGAATCCGTACACTTCGCGGTTGGCTGCTTGCTTCAAACGCCAGGCCCCGCTCAGATCGATCACGCGTAAGCCGCGCTCAATCGCCTCCGGGACCCACTGGCGCGAGAACTCGTGCGGCGTCGCCAGAAACACAACATCCACCCCGGCATCTTTCACCCTTTGCCATGAGAACGTCTCCAGCGGAAATCCGCCGTTGCCCGCCAGTTGCGGATACACCTCGCTCAAGTCATTGCACCCGGCATTTTCGCCGTTGCGCGAGAACAGCAGCGGCTTGCTGGTTCGCGGGTGATGCGCGAGCAAACGCACCAGCTCCAGGCCGGAGTAACCGGTTGCGCCAAAGATCGCGGGTTGTAGTGTGGCCGTCATCTCTATCGTCAACCGATTTCGAAGGGGTGCGGCTTCAGCCGTGCCGTAATGTGCTTTCATCCTGGTGGGTGCAGCCACACGGGAGTCGGTGTTGAGCGAACGTGCGACTCCTCGGGCTAAAACCCAGCTCCCCCAGTTATTACGGCACGGCTGAAGCCGCGCTCCGGCAAAACGTCAGATCCCATGGACAATCCAACAACAGACTCCCCTTGTCCTGCGGTCAGGTGAAATATCCGCGGATACGCCGGGCCAGCTTCTCAGCAACCTTGGCGTCGGGAGCGATGACCAGAATGGTGTCGTCGCCGCCGATGGTCCCCACGACCTCGTCCCACTCCTCCGCGTCGATGGCCGCCGAAACCGGCTGCGCGCTGCCGGCGCTGGTTTTCACCACCACCAGGTTTTGTGCGGTTTTGACCTCGTAAACAAATTCGTGAATCAGCCGCTCGACGGACGGCAGAAACGCTTCGGCGACTTCGCCCTGCGGCAGCTTGTAGCCTTCGGCGGTCTTCACCAGCCGCAGTTCATGGATGTCGCGCGACAGGGTCGCCTGGGTCACCCGGTGTCCACCCTTGTAGAGCAGGCGGCGCAACTCTTCCTGGCTGGCCACCTTGCGGTCGGCAACCAGGTCGCGAATGGCGGTATGGCGGGAGAGTTTCGACATCGCATAAATATACAGACATATGAATATTTATAACATTAGGAGACGGCTGTCAAGAAAAGGTTGGCCGGGCCGGGCGCCATGGGCCAGCTTTGTTGGCGGACAACACCGAAAACCCATTCGCAATCTAAGCATGGGAGCCGGAATTGAATACGGCCACACCAAGATGGGGGATTTTTTTATGAAGAACACAATCGCACTTTGGGTCATCGCAATGGGGCTGCTGGCCAGCGCTGCCGGAATCGCGAAGGCACAGGACAGCACCACAACCCAGCAGACCACCACCACCACAACCCAAACCGACGCGCAAAACGACACCACCACCAGCAACGATACGCACTCCAACGTACGCACCCTGACCGGCTGCCTGCAGCAGGGAGATAACGCAAAAGAGTTCACCATGATGGGCCAGGACGGCAGCACGTGGGAACTGAGGAGTGATGCAGTAAATCTGGCATCTCACGTCGGCCATACCGTAACCATCACTGGCGCCGTCCCTCATCCGGATATGCACGGCATGAAAGAAGACGCCAGGAAGGAAGCCCAGGAGCACGGCATGGACAACTCGTCCACCGAACACGGCCACCTTATTGTGACCAACCTGAAGATGGTCAGCGACAGTTGCTCGACGCGGTAAGCTGAGCGCTGAACAGTTCGAGGAATAGAACGGAGCGCGCCCCGGCCAGGCGCGCCCCCAGCAGATCTCTCGCGAGGGAGCCCGCTCCCATCCTGGCCAGCTCCCTTCGATGAAACGCGCCAGCCGATATTGCGTCCGCAGTATAGGGGTCCTTCGACTCCTCGGTCGCCACGGCGACCTCGTCGCTCAGGATGACAGACAAGCACCTCGACGCGGCGCTAAACCGCCGCACTACCCGGGACCCACCCAACGGGCTGCTGAAAAACTCGTCGCGATGAAAGAAACCGCAGATTCCTCGGGGCGTGAAGCCCCTCGGAATGACAAAAATAAACGAACCCGCCTAAATAAAAAGAGGCACAAAAAAACGCCGCATGCTTGCGCATGCGGCGCCTCTGAGACGAAACGACTTAGTGGGTCGTCACCGAAACGTCATCGAGGTACATATACGTCAGGTCCCCGTAGCCGTCTTGATGGTCGTTGAAGTAGATGCGGATGGTCTGGCCCTTGTAAGGAGTCAGGTCAAACGTCTTCTGGGTCCACGCATGACTGTTGGAGCAGACCTTCATGATCTGCGCCAGCATGGTGCCCGAAGTGTTCTGCACCTGCGCTTCCTGCCAGTCGTACGTGATGGTGTCGGTGCTGGAAGGCCAGTACCAGAAGGTGAGCGTAGCGCTGGTCACGGTGCTGGGAATGGTAATCGTCTGGTAGAGCGACGAGTTGCCATTCGGCTCCGAGCCCGAGCTTGCTCCCAGTTGCGCGCTATAGGTCCCGGTATGAGCATGACCGGTGACCACAAACGGCAGATAAACACCGGTTGCGCTCCAGCTACTCAAGTTGCCGGTTTCGAAACCTCCATTCACGATCAACTGGGTGGACGTATTGTTCACCGTCACCGTAATCGTGGACGACGTCCCGACGTTACCGGCTGCATCGTAGGCTTTCGCGTAGATGGAGTGTTGTCCGTTGGTGTAGGTAGTTGTGTTCCACGCGAAGCTGATGGTGTTGGAGTTGGTGTTCGAGGCCACCATCACGCTATCGATGAACAGCTGCATCGACGACACCGTGGGATTGTCGGGATCGGTCGCAGAGGCCGACACGGTCACCGTGCCCGACACCTGCGCGCCATTTTGCGGCGCGGTCATGGTGACCACCGGCGGCGTGGTGTCGTTGCTGGTGGTTACCGCCACGTCGTCGAGGTACATGTAGGTCAGGTCGCCGTACCCGTCGCCGTGAGCATTAAAGTAAAGCTGGATGGTTTGACCCTTATAGGGTGTCAGGTCGAAGGTTACCTGCGTCCATGCATGGGTGTTGGAGCACACCTTCATGATCTGCGCCAGCATGGTTCCACTGCTGTTGCGGACCTGCGCCTCCTGCCAGTCATAGGTGATGGTGTCGGTTGACGACGGCCAGTACCAGAAGGTCAGCGTCGCCTGGGTAAGGTTACTGGGAACGTTGATGGTCTGATAGATGGAGGAGTCGCCATTGGGCTCCGGCGCAGTGGAAGCTCCCAGCTGAGCGCTGTAGCTGCCGCTGTGTTTCTGCACCGTGGAGGTGAACGGAATGTACACGCCTCCCGTGGTCCAGCAACTGAGGTCACCGGTTTCGAAGCCGCCGTTGGAGAGCGTACCCGAAATGCAGCTTCCTCCCTGCGTTCCCACACCGGTCAGGCTGGCGGTCTGGGGATTGCCGGGGCCGTTGTCGTTCACCGTCAACGTGCCGGTCCGTGTGCCGGTCGTGGTGGGCGTGAAGACGACGTTAATGGTGCAACTGGAATTTGCATTCAGCGAGGTTCCGCAATTGTTGGTCTGCGAATAATCGCCACTGGTGGTGATGCTGGTGATGGTGAGGCTGACCGACTGATTGTTGGTCAGGGTCACGGGCTGCGGCGTGCTGGGCTGACCCACAGTTTGGTTGCCGAAGTTCAGGCTGGTGGGACTGAGTGTGACTGTCCCGCCACTGCCACCGCAACCGGGGAACTTGAAGTTCGCAATGCGCGTGCTCCAGTTGAAGGTGCCGTTGGTCTTGATGTACTCCTGGGTATACCAGAAGGTGCAATCATCCGTAGGATCGACGGTCATGGCGCTATAGTCGCCCCAACGTGTCAGTCCCGCGGTTTCCGAGCCTGTTCCGCTGACCACGTTCGGTCTCCGCCTCCAGCGTTCCAGCGGGATCGGTGGGAACACGGCCGGCAAACGCGATGGATGGAAACACCGAGCTGCTGGACTTGCTGTAGCCCACGGCCAAATCGCCGGACTTGTCCATGGCCACGCTTCCCATCCAGCGATAGGTGGAATCGGGCGCGTAGGTTCCCTGCTGCGCCACGGTCGGAGTGCCGCTGGGGTTCTGGATTTCATACCAGCGCACGCCGCCACTGCCGCTCACGGCAACCGAGTGGTTCACCGTCAACGACTCATGTGTACCGAAGTTGCGGTAGGCCAACCGGTACATCAGGCGGTCGGCCAGAGAGTCCACAGTATTGGTGGTGCCGGGCTGTGGAACGCAGGTGCCTCCGCCGCACAACGCGTTAAAGGCCGCCACGCTGATGACCGTAGGTCCGGTAAAGGTTGAGTTCGAAGGCGTGACGAAATCCACATGAAACTTGAACAGGTTCAGCGAATTGGTTCCGTAGTACACCATGTAGTTCGGCGAACCTGCGGGCGGAGCGGTGGTGCCATCGATATCTGACGGCAGCAGACCACCGACGGAGGAGCTTTGCTGGAAGCAAATCTGCGTGGCTGACTGGCCGGCCAGCATGGCGGTGCGGTTGTAGGCGCAGGCATCGGAGCCGACGAACGTAGTCCCGCCCTGAAACATGTTGAAGGTTTCGTAATAGCCGTCAGACCACACGCCCATCTTGGGGTAGTCGTCAAAGTTGGAATACTGGAACGAGTAACGGTTCCAGGTCCCGGTAGCGTCCGATGTGGTGGATACCGCAATGCACTGTAAGTAAGGAGTGGTCGAGACCGAGAACTGACTCATCACCCAGCGATTGGCAAGTTTGTCGTACAGCACGATGGGGTCGCCATCATTGTTGGTCTGGCATCCACCGCCGAATCCCGACCACAGCGTGTTGCCCGCCGTCGGCCCGGCGACTAATGCACCGGTGGACTTGTTGAATACGGCGAAAGAAGTGTTCACCCATTGCACATACTGGGTCGCGCCGACCGATCCCTCGGTATCGGGGGGAGCGCCGGTTATGGTGAATCCATACTGTCCCTGGCCGAGTCCCTCAAAACTCAAACCGACCGTGGGTGTGAGCGGTATGGTGGTGAACTGCCGAATGGGGTCTTCCAGCAGCGGCACCAAGCCCGGCGGCGGCGGAAGGCGGCGGACCGGCTCAGCCTCATGCATTTCCAGCGAGGGCGGCGGAGCATTCTTGATCATTTCACGCAGCGGCGGGGAGACATCGTGGTAAACATTTTCCCGGATGGTGGTCGGACCTTGTTGGACAACTTGCCCGAGAACGGGTGTAGCTGTGGCAATCCAGAACGCCAGCAGCAAAAGTAAACAAGTCGCGAACATCGATCTACGCATGGTCATCGCATCTCCTGAGAAGCGGCGTGAAAAACTGCGATTCAAAAAGGACTGGCATCGGTAGTGCTGGGTGCCAGGGCGGGGTTCTAATTGGTGGGGAATTCTACAACGGCGTCAGTAGTATTTGACAGGAATTTCGCTTTTGAATATTCAGTAAGAGCTCAACGTAGGGGAATTTCCTAGCACTTCCTGGCGCGGCCACTTATTGGCCATTGCGGGGAGAAGTGACTACCAATTTTCGCTAGCCCGTGCATAGCTGAGCGACGCATCGGGACCCTCACTCTTCACATTGGGTTCGCAGGGCCCAGCAACTCATCATTAATTCGCTGGCCAATCCACCCCCGGATAAAGGCTGGGAAGGTGAATGGTGCGGTACGAGTTCTGGCCGTTAATGTCCAGTTGCCAGACAATCTTTGAGTTCGGATCTTGCGTGAGCTCCAGCACGCGTGCCCCGGTTGGATTGTCCGCGGGCGCGCTCATATCAACGAAAACATTGGTGTTGGGCAGCACCTGGGTGACCCCGCCCCAAAAGGAAAACGGCAGAGTATAAGCCCAGGCCACGTTGGCGGTCCTGGTGTTCTCGTTGACCTCAAAAATCGCCGCCCGGCTATAGCAGGAAGGCGCTCCGGGTGAACCACAAATGGTGCCGCTTTGATCCATCACGCGGTTATTACCGTTGTCGAACAGGGCCAACTGCACGTCTCCGGTCGTGTTGGGGCTTACGATGTTGGCGTAGTGCTGGGCGTAGAACCAGTCGACGGGCGCCCCGGAACCGAGATCGAAGTCCCCCTGGTAGCCCAGCTTCCACAGGATGTCCCCGGAACCCTGCCCGTTCTGATAGTCGAGCTTCAAAACCCAGTACTGGTGCCGCAGTGAGATCAGCAGGTTCCCATCATCTTTCGTATAAAAGAGTGAGTTGCCATGGGTCCAATCCGGGAAGTTCATGGGATGACGGTTCACATCCAGATGATTGAAGGCATTCCATACCCACACGGCATTATTGTCCTGGTCAAGATCGACGACGGCGTTGCCGAGGACCGTGGTTTCCCCCGGATATCCCGGTAGATCGTGGAAAATTTTAGATATGCTAGCCAGAACGAGCCAATGACCATTGGGGAGTAACAGAACGTCGTGGTCTATGGAAACCACATTTATATTGTAGCCGGCATTGGTGAGGCTCTGGCCCAGGTCATCGAATGTAAGTTGGCGGACAAGGTTGCCGGCAAGATCGATCTCCCGCAGCGTTCCCGAGTAGCTGCCAGTGGAGAGCGAAACCAGCATGTGGCCGTTAGGCAGCAGCTTGATGGGCTGAGGGATGCCCAAGGCAGGATCGTAGTCGTAGTACCAAATAAGATTACCCGCTGGGTCCAGAGCCAGGGCCATGAGCTGATTGGTGGGTCCCGGGATCAGGCTGACCAACTCAGCCCCAGGGGCGGGAGCCAGGTGATTGGGATTGCTCACCACGACTTGCGGCTGGCGCTCCCCCGGGATTGATCCCGTCTTGAAGACATGGTCGGTATCGAAGTCCCCCGAACCATCGGTATAGGTCACGACCGCCTGCATGTGGTAAACCGTGTTCTGCTTCATGCCAGCGACTAGAACGGTGACCGCCCCTCCATCGGAAGAAGTCGCTTGCGCTGATGTCTGCAAGGGATACGTTAAGTCCGAGCCAAACCGGATCGTCACGCTCGCTTGAGCGGAAGGGGAAATTGTGTACTGGGCTACCAACGGATTGGTGGTGGGGGAAACCGTACCCGCCGCCAGCCTGTGAACCGGTGATTGCTCGAGGGGCCTGGCACTTCCTCCTCCACAGTTGACGGTTGCCAGCATTAGCAGACAAGCAAACAATAGGAGCCCGGCCCTGGTACAGGACTCAAACTTGAAAAACGCCCTCTTCAAGTGGTGTTTGGTCAATTGCCTCTCCCGGTGTCGGAATCCCTAATTCGGATACGGCGGCGATAATTCGGTGGATTATAAGTTATCACCCCCTTAAATGCATCAGGGAAGAGCAGCGAACCCGCCTCCCGCTTCGCCTGCCGGGTTGCGACGGCTGGGGCGTGGCGCGCGGCGAACGGCGCGCTGTCGTAGAATGCCCTTGCTCGCGAATCCATAAGGGATACAGAATGAACTGGCTGCGTTTCGTCGATGTCGCTATCTATTTCATCCTGGCAGCGGTGACTGCTCAGCATTGGCAGAACGATCGCCATCACTGGATTGGCGCTACCATTTCAATAGCTGCGTTTGTTTTGTGGATGCTGGCCCGTGCTCAGCTTGGCTCCTCTTTCGCGGTGCGGGCCGAGGCCAAGAAACTGGTCACCCATGGGCTTTATTCCAAGATCCGCAACCCGATTTATCTCTTCGGCGGCCTCGCCTTCCTGGGAGTGTTCGTGGCCATGGGCTGGTACGCGGCAATAGCGGTTCTCCTGATCATTCACGCGGGCCAGTACATGCGTGTCAAGCGCGAAGAGCAGGTGCTGGAGGCGGCCTTCGGCGATGACTATCGCGCCTACAAATCCAGAACCTGGTTCTGAATTTGGGATACAGTTGAACTGCCGACATCATGAATATTGCTGAAGCCATCCGTGTGGCCCTGCTGTCGCTTTGGGCCAACAAGCTGCGCTCCGTGCTCACCCTCATGGGGGTGGTCATCGGAGTGGCCGCGGTGATTGCCGTGGTCACCTTCGTCAACGGCATCAACGGCTACGTCGCGGAGAAAATTTTTAATCTGGGGACCAACGTGTTCATCATCGGCAAGACCCCCAACGTGGTCACCGATGTGGACCAGTTCATCGAAGCGCAGAAGCGCAAAGACATGACGATGGACCAGTACCAGGCGGTGGCCGAGGGATGCGACGCCTGCAAGATTGTGGGCGCCTCCATTCGCCAATTCAACGGCAAGGTGGTTTCCGGTACCCAGAGCAGCACCGATACCATGATTCGCGGCTGGACGCCCACCATGGCGCAAATCTATGACCTCGACCTGGTGGCCGGACGGATGCTCAACGCCTCGGACGAGAACCAGACCGCGGCGGTGGCCATCATCGGTCAGGACATTCGTGAGAATTTACTGGGCGGCACCGATCCGCTGGGAAAAGAAATTCGGGTGGACGGAAAACTGTTCCGGGTTGTCGGCGTGGGCAAGAAAGAAGGCAAGACCCTGGGCATGAGCCGCGACAACTATGTCATCATGCCGATCACAACGTGGCTGAAAAATTACGGCGCCCACAACAGTATCTCCATCTGGGGAAAATCTGACGACGTGGGGACATCGTTCGAACAAGCCATCGATCAGGCGCGCGTGATCCTGCGCTCGCGTCGCCACGACCGGGTCGGCGAGAAGGACAGCTTTGTGGTCGAGACCAATGCCAGTTTCCTATCCATCTGGTCGGACCTGAGCGGCACATTTTTCATCGTGATGATCGTCATCGCCTCCATCTCGCTCATCGTCGGTGGCATCGTGATCATGAACATCATGCTGGTGTCGGTGACCGAGCGCACACGGGAGATCGGCATTCGCAAGGCCCTGGGAGCGCGGCCGCGCGACGTGTTGCGGCAGTTCCTGATCGAGTCCATCACTATGGCCGTGATTGGCGGGCTGATCGGCGTGGCCGGCGGCATTGGTATCGCAAAGCTGGTGACCCTGGCGATCGGCATGCCATCGGCCATCAAGTTATGGGCCGTGTTTGCCGGTCTGGGGGTTGCGGCCAGCGTGGGAATTTTCTTCGGTGTGTATCCGGCGCGCAAGGCGGCCAAGCTGGACCCGATTACGGCGCTGAGGTTTGAGCTGTAGAGTGCATGTTCCAGGACAGTGACGTGAGGGATATTGGGTTGTGTCGGGGCACGACTTCAGTCGTGCCGGAGAATGCGCACCAAGTTCAGGGCTTTAGCCCCTGCAAAAAACGGACCTCAGGGGCTGAAGCCCTTCATTATTGAGCGATTGTCGGCACGGCTGAAGCCGTGCCCTGTTACAAAACTCTTTACGAAACGGCTTGTACTTATTTTATGCGGCGAAGCGATTACAAAGAGATTCTGCGCATGGCGCTGGAGACCATCGCCAAAAACAAGATGCGATCCGGCCTGACCGTGCTTGGCATCGTGATCGGCGTCATGATGGTCATCCTTATCTCGTCGGTGGTGCGAGGATTGAACTCCAACATCGAAGGCATGTTGAAGGACATGGGCTCCGACCAGGTCTTCGCCTATCAGTTTTCCCCCTTCAACTTCGGACGGCCGACCACCGAGATGCTGACCCGCAAAGAGTTGACGCTTGACGATGCGCTGGCCATGCGCGAGCTGCCCCACGCCAAAGCGGCCAGCGCCAGCCTGCGCATTCAGATCCCCGAGTTCGGAACCGGGACCTACGCGGTGAAATATGAGGGACGCAAGACCAAGAACACCATCCTCGACGGCGATCTGCCAGCCACCATGCAAACCGACGACCTCAACATCGCTAAAGGGCGTTGGTTCACGGAAACCGAAAATGAACATCGCGACCAGGTGGCCGTCCTGGGCGCCGACGCCGCCGACAAGCTCTTCGAAGACGTGGAGCCGCTCGGCAAGGAAATCAACATTGAGGGCGAACTGTTCCAGGTGATCGGCGTGATGGCCAAGCGCAAATCTGCCTTCGGCAACGGCTCCAATCCGGAAGACAACATTGTGCGCATGCCCATCGCCACGCTGCACAAATTGCATCCCGAGGAAAAAAAGTATTGGATCACGGTGAAGTCCACGTCGCACGCCGACATGGAGACCACGATGGACGAGATGCGCTCGCTGCTGCGGCGGCGTCGCCATCTCGGTCCCGGTCAACCCGATAACTTCGCCGTCTTCAGCCAGGACGCGCTGAGCGATGTCTGGAACCAGCTCACCGGCGGGATCTTTGTCTTCATGTTCGCGGTATCGAGCGTGGCGCTGATCGTGGGCGGAGTCGGCGTGATGAACATCATGCTGGTGTCGGTGACCGAGCGCACGCGCGAAATCGGGGTGCGCAAGGCGATCGGGGCGCGCCGCAGCGATGTGCTGCTGCAATTCACTCTCGAAGCCATCACCCTCACCGGGATCGGCGGCATTCTTGGGATCATCATTGGCGGCGCGCTAACGGCGCTGGTCCCGCTGGTGTTTCCTTCGCTGCCGGCGAGCATGTCGTTGTCGTGGGTGATCACCGCGACCATGGCATCGATCATGATCGGTCTGGTGTTCGGAATTTATCCCGCGTGGAAAGCTGCGAACCTCGACCCCATCGAAGCGCTGCGGTATGAATAAGCTGATTTTCGGTTGTCATCCTGAGCGAAGCGCCCGCCGCGGGCGCGAAGTCGAAGGACCCCTATCGCTGCGAGAAACATCGATTGCATGAACGATGCAGTATCAGGGCTGCACGGACCGCATTACTGCAGCACATGGCACGAGTAGGTCTTAACCACCAGCCACACCGCAGCGCCGGCCTTCAATTGCAGCGACTCGCGCGCGCCCAGCGTGAGATGCACTTCAAAGTCCGCCCCGCAGGTCACGATGGCAATCACCGTCATGTCGCGCTGTTCGAGCGAGGTGATCACGCCGTCAACAACGTTGCGGGCGCTTAGTCCCTGTGGCTTCGCCGACGCCAGCAGAATGTCGCCCGCACGAATCCCGACGCGCAACGGCAAAGCAGCATCCACGCGCGCCAGCGGAACTTCCAAGTCGAGGGTCGAGCGGGCGATGCGGCAGGTCATAGTTCCCTGCTCGGGATGTGAGCCGGTCACCGCGCAATCGAAGATGTTCTCGAAGCCGGCCAGCTGGGCAACGGTTTCGGAGCGTGGCCGCTGCAAGACTTCATGCGGCGAGCCCTGCGCAAGAATGCGGCCCTGTTCCAGCACAATTGCGCTTTCGCCCAGCGCATAGACTTCTTCGCGATCGTGGGTCACGTAGAGGATGGGGATTCGGTGCCGCCGGTTCCAGGTCCGCAGATCGTCGAGGATTCGAGCTTTCGTGACTGCGTCCAGCGCCGTCAGTGGTTCGTCCAACAACAGCACCCGTGGACCGGTCACCAGCGCGCGTGCCAGCGCGACCCGCTGGCGCTCGCCCGCAGAAATTTCGCTGGGACGCCGTTTGACCAGTGCGGCAATGCGAAACGACTCCAGCACCTCGCCGCTGCGAGCGTCTCGATCTTTCTTGTCGAGCGCGGCCAGCCCGTATTGCACATTCTGCTCGACCGTCATGTGCGGAAATAGCGCCAGCGATTGCAGCAGGTAGGCAACGGAACGCCGGCGCGGTGACAGATTGACATGCGCCTTAGAGTCGAAGAGCACCACCTCGCCGATCGCCATCCTGCCCTCGTCGGGCGTTTGCAGGCCGGCAATGCAGTCGAGCAGCGTTGTCTTCCCTGCCCCTGAGGCCCCGAACAGAATAGTGAAACCAGCCCCTACCGCCAGCTCGACATCGAGCGTGAACTGCCCGCCAGTTTCGCCGCGAAAGCGTTTCTTGAGGCGAGCCGCCAGTTGCTCTGCCGGGGCCGAGGTTGCGCCGCTCATCTCCACTCCCATACATTCCACCCGCCACGTCGCCGTAGGCCGTAGAGAACTGCCAGCAAGGTGAAGCAGAGAGCTAAGAGAATGAGCGCCGTACGGTTCGCGGTAGCGTAATCGAGCGCCTGCACCTGGTCGTAAATCAGGATGGAGACGGTTTGCGTCGCGCCGGGAATGTTGCCGCCGATCATCAGCACCACGCCGAATTCGCCCAGGGTATGCGCGAAGCTCAGCACCACGCCTGTCAGCACACCCGGCAGTCCCAGCGGCAGCACGATGCGCCAGAACGTCCGCCATCGCGATGCACCCAGGAGCGCAGAGGCGTCGAGCAATTTCCGGTCAATGGCAGCAAACGAAGTTGCCATGGGCTGCACCGCAAAAGGCAGGCTGTACAAAACTGATCCGATGACCAGGCCCTCAAAGGTAAATGCGAGAGTGTGGCCGGTGAGCGCCTGATACCAGCGTCCTACCGGGCTGAGGGGGCCGACGGCAACCAGAACGTAGAAGCCCAAAACCGTCGGAGGCAGCACGATGGGCAGCGAGACAATCGCTTCCACCAGAAACTTCCATCGCCGGCGCGAAAACGCCAGCCAGTATGCCAGGGGAACGCCGATGACCAGCAAGATCGCCGAGACCGCGATGGCCAGGCGCAGCGTGAGCGTGAGTGCCTGAACGATCATTTGTTTGGTACGCGAAAACCGTATTGCTCAAGCACCGCCGCGCCTTCTGCGGAAAGAACGTACTCCAGAAAGGCCTTTGCAGCGGCCTTGTGCTTCGAAGCCGCCAGCAGCGCGACACCCTGTTGCAACTCGGGATAGGAATCGGGCGGCAACTCCCAGTAGCGGCCGAAGCCCTTCATCGCCGGCGACACCGCCAGCGATAGCGCGATAAGCCCGGCCTGGGCGTTGCCCGACTGCACGAACTGCGCCGCCTGGCTGATGTTTTCGCCGAAGACAAGTTTGCCTGCGACTTTGTCCTTCAACCCAAAATGCTCAAGCGCCGCCATCGCAGCCCTACCGTACGGCGCGTATGCCGGATTGGCGATGGCAATGCGCTGCACCGAAGGCTGCAGAAGTAAATCCATCTTTAGCTTTTGCGGATCCACACTGGAGCCGTTGGGCACCCACAGCACCAGGTGACCGATGGCGTAGGTGCGCAGCGAGGAACTCTCGACCAGGCCAGCGCTGGCAAGTTTTTGCGGGTATGCGATGTCGGCCGAGAAGAAAAGATCGTACGGAGCGCCGCCCTGAATTTGCGAATACAGGTTTCCCGAAGAACCGAACGACAGCGTTACCTTGTCGCCAGTCTTCTTCTCGAAACGCGCGGCCAGGTCCTTCAAGGCATAATTCAGATCGGAAGCCGCCGCGACCGTGATGTCGAGGGTCTGTGCCGCGGAATTCAAGGTGAGCGCGAGCACGAGGAGTGGCAGAATCGTCCGCATAATCGTTAGTAGATTACATGAAAGCGAGAAAGAGAGGCGATTCTATGCGGTTACAACGGCTTGTCGGCCGAAAGAGAATGAGTGGGCTTGATAGGGCTCCTTCGACTCGCCCGCCGCGGCGGCCTCGCTTACGATGACAACGAGACCGGTCGGTCACTCGCGCTAGCCAGTCGAGGCAAGACCTTGCAGGTACGAACCACTCCCTCTCCCGCCACCAACATGCTACGCATGTCACGGTTTTGTGTATTCTCGCTTGACCCGCTCAAGCTTTTCTGTAACAGTAACCGAGCGCCACTCCCATTGGAGATCTGCCATGCAACAGCCCGGCTGCTTTCCAACGGTGGAGTTCGACCGCAGCAAACTGATGATACGCATTGAGGTCACGCTCAACGCCGATCCCACGGCCATTGGTCCCGTGGTAGAAGGCATTATGGAGATGGCGCGCCGGCTGGAATGCGCTGCGGGCAAGGAATTTGAGATTGAAACCGCCTTGCGCGAAGCCCTCGCCAACGCCATCGTTCACGGCGCCAAGAACGATCCCACCAAAAAAGTCCAGTGCTGTGTGGGCTGCGATGACGAGCGCGGCATGCTCATCGTGGTGCGCGATCCGGGCAGCGGCTTCGATCCTTTTGCCATTCCCGACCCTTGTCAAGGGGAGAACATTTTCTCCAACCATGGCCGCGGCATCTACCTCATCAACCAACTGATGGACGAAGTAAAGTTCGAGCGCAACGGCACCGAAATCCACATGCGGAAGTACTGAGTCGCTGTTAGCAATTAGCCTTTGGCAATTAGCTGACTAGCACCCATCTAATTCATCTCATAAACCGAGTTGTTTCACGGCACGACTTCGGGGCAAAAACACTGAAATCTGTTCGGGCCCCCACTACCCGATCGCTTTTTCCTCAATCTGGCCTGGTGCAAAACAGTAATTAGACGCACCATCGCGTGACCCACATCACCGACACCCAGGCGCGCGCTTCGCTACCCTGAACATGGGAAGTTGGTGGCCGTGCCAACACTGCGAGCAAAAACCGCAGAGCCGTCGCACGCAGGCGACAGCTTTGTCGTGGAGCGGAAGCATCTGGAGCAACTACTCCAGGCATTGGTCAGCCGCGGTTATGACGTCGTTGGACCAACCGTGCGCGATGGCGCGGTCGTCTATGACCATCTGAACTCCACCGAAGATCTTCCTTCGGGCTGGACTGACGAGCAGTCGGGCGGAACCTATCGTCTGAAGCGCGGCCAGGACGGTACCCTATTCGGCTACGCTGTCGGCCCTCACTCCTGGAAAAAGTTTCTGTTTCCGCCAACCCAGCGGCTGTTGCAGGCGGCGCGCAACGGAAAAGGCCTGCGAATCCTGCCGGAAGAACAAGCCGCGCCGAAATATGCTTTCCTCGGCGTGCGCGCCTGTGAACTGAGCGCGATTGCCGTCCAGGACAAAGTCTATCTAGAAGGTCAGTTCGTCGATCCCGGCTACAAGGCACGGCGCGAGAACCTGTTCGTGGTGGCGGTCAATTGCGGGCACGCCGGCGGCACCTGCTTCTGCGCGTCGATGAACGCCGGCCCGAAGGCCACCTCCGGTTTCGATCTTGCTCTCACCGAATTGTTGCAGGGCGAACGGCACTACTTCCTGGTGGAAGTGGGATCGGCGCGCGGCGCGGAAGTCCTGGCAGAGGTTCCGCATCAACCGGCCACCGACGCCGACCGGCAGCAGGCTGAGCGCGTTTTGGACGACACGGCGCGCCACATGGGCCGCCGCCTCGAGACCGCCGGGATCAAGGAACTTCTCTACCGCAACTATGAGCATCCGCGGTGGGACGACGTTGCCGAGCGCTGCCTGACGTGCGCCAACTGCACCATCGTTTGTCCTACCTGCTTCTGCACCACCGTGGAAGACGTCACCGACCTGACCGGCGGCTCACGCCGAACGCTGGCGGCGATGGGATTCGTGCTTCACGGTGGATTTTTCCTACATCCACGGCGGCAGTGTGCGCGCCACACCGCGCTCGCGCTATCGCCAGTGGATGACGCACAAGCTGGCCACCTGGATTGACCAGTTCGGCGTTTCCGGCTGCGTAGGCTGTGGCCGCTGCATTACGTGGTGTCCGGTGGGCATCGATATTACAGTCGAGGCTGGCGCCATCCGCGCCAGCGATTCCATGAAGGCGCCGCCGGACCACAGCGAGGAGTCCCTATGACGATACAAACCCTCGAACCAATTCTCCGCGAGCATCCGTTCTTCCAGGGTATGGAGGACCAGCACATCCGCCTGATCGCCGGATGCGCCAAGAACGTGCGTTTCGCCGACGGAGAGGTAATCTTCCGCGAAGGTGATCCGGCTGATCTTTTTTATCTCATCCGCGAAGGCCTGGTGGCGGTGCAGTTCATGATTCCACACGATGGCCTCACCACCGTGCTGACGGTCGGTGGAGGTGAAGTCTTTGGGTGGTCATGGCTGTTCCCTCCCTACCGCTGGCACTTCGACGCAAGGGCCCAACAGCCTACGCACGCGCTGGCCTTCGACGGCAAGTGCCTTCGCGCCAAGTGCGATGAGGACCACGACCTCGGCTATGACATTTACAAACGCTTTATGCAAATCATCACTGGGCGCCTGGAGGCGACCCGATTGCAGTTGCTCGATATTTATGCCACCCCATGCGTGAGCAAACCCAATCTGTAACGGCGGACCTGGTCCCCGATCCGATGCTGCCCGTGCCTTATCGCATTCAGCGTGTAAGGCAGGAGACCGGGGACACGTTCACGCTGGAGATTCTCCCCGAAGATTCCGGCCGGCGATTCTCGTTTGCGCCCGGCCAGTTCAACATGCTGTACGTCTTCGGCGTGGGAGAGGTGCCCATCTCCATCTGCAGCGACCCCGGCAGTCTTCCTTTGCTGAAGCACACCACGCGCGTGGTCGGCACCGTCACCAAGGCCATGCGGAAGCTCAAGCGCGGCGACATCATGGGGATTCGCGGTCCCTTCGGAAGCCATTGGCCGGTGCAAGAGGCGATCGGCCGCGATGTGGTGATCGTGGCTGGCGGAATTGGTCTGGCTCCCTTGCGGCCTGCGTTGTACCGCCTGATGGCGGAGCGCGACAAGTTTCACCGCATCGTTCTGCTGTACGGCACGCGCACTCCCGAAGACATGCTGTACCGGCACGAGCTGGAACAGTGGCGCGGTAAGTTCGATCTGGAGATTCAGGTGACCGTCGATCGCGCGGCCAGCACCTGGCGCGGCAATGTTGGCGTTGTTACCACCATGATCGGCCGCGCTCCGTTCGATCCTTCCAATACCCTGGCGATGCTCTGCGGGCCTGAGGTCATGATGCGCTTTACCGTGATGGAGCTGCTGAAGCGCGGCGTGGCGGCAGAGCGCGTTTACCTGTCGGCGGAGCGCAACATGAAATGCGGGATCGGCTTTTGCGGCCACTGCCAGTACGGCCCCACCTTTGTCTGCAAGGACGGCCCGGTATTCGCGTTTCCCAGCATCGCGGCCATTCTTGGCAGGGCGGAGATCTGATATGGCATTACGCAAACCCAAGCTGGCAGTCTGGAAGTTCTCCTCGTGCGACGGCTGCCAGTTGAGCCTGCTGGATTGCGAGGACGAACTGCTGGCCGTCGCCGGCGCAGTGGAGATCGCGAATTTTCCCGAGGCCTCGCGCGCTGTGGTCAAAGGTCCCTACGACCTTTCGCTGGTGGAAGGCTCCATCACCACGCCGCATGACGCTGAGCGGATCCACGGCATTCGCCGCGCCTCGAAATTCCTGGTGACCATCGGCGCATGCGCGACCGCTGGTGGTATTCAGGCGCTGCGCAATTTCGCCGAGGTGAAGGAATTCATTTCCATCGTCTATGCGCGGCCCGACTACATCGAGACGCTCAAGAAGTCCACGCCGATCACCGATCATGTGTTTGTCGATTTCGAACTGCGCGGCTGCCCCATCAACAAGTATCAACTGGTGGAGGTGCTGAGCGCGTTTCTGAATGGCCGTAAACCCAACACGCCGCCGCACAGCGTCTGCGTGGAATGCAAACTGCGCGGCACGGTATGCGTGATGGTGGCGCACCGCACGCCCTGCCTCGGTCCGGTAACCCAGGCTGGTTGCGGCGCCCTGTGCCCGGCTTACGCTCGCGGGTGTTACGGATGCTTTGGGCCGAAGGAAACGCCGAACACCGCTGCGCTGAGCGCCTGGTGGAGCGGGCTCGGGGTCAGCGAGCGCGATTTGATGCGGGTCTATCGCGGATTCAACGCCTACGCTGAGTCGTTCCGCAAAGAGAGCGAAGCGCATGAAAAGTAGGACCATCAAAGTCGACTACCTGGCGCGCGTGGAAGGCGAAGGCGCTCTGTCGGTGAAGATCAAGGGCCAGCAGGTGACAGACGTCAAGTTCAAAATCTTCGAGCCGCCGCGCTTTTTCGAAGCGTTTCTGCGCGGGCGAAAGTTTCATGAAGCGCCCGACATTACCGCCCGCATCTGCGGCATCTGCCCCATCGCGTATCAGATGAGCGCCTGTCATGCCCTCGAAGACGCATGTGGAATCAAAATCACCGGTCCCATCCGCGACCTGCGCCGGCTCATCTATTGCGGGGAATGGATCGAAAGCCATGCGCTCAGCGTCTATCTGCTGCACGCGCCCGACTTCCTCGGTTACGAAGACGCCATCCGCATGGCCGCGGACCATCCTGACGAGGTGAAGCGCGGGTTGCGACTGAAGAAGGCGGGCAACGAAATTGTGCGTCTGCTTGGCGGCCGTGAAATCCACCCCATCAATGTGCGTGTCGGCGGCTTCTACAAAGTGCCAGCGAAGCGGGATTTCGCCGCGCTCGCCGAAGATATCAAGTGGGCACGCGATGCCGCCCTCGCCACCGTGCGCTGGGTGGCGAGCTTCACCTTCCCCGACTTCGACCGCGACTACGAGTTTGTCGCCCTGCGGCATCCCGATGAATACCCGTTCAACGAAGGCCGTCTGGTCTCCAACAAAGGCTTGGACATCGCGGTCCGCGAATACGACCAGCACTTCGTCGAAGACCACGTCGAGCATTCCAACGCGCTGCAATCGCGGCTCACCGAGCGAAACTCGTACTTCGTCGGCCCGCTGGCGCGTTACAACCTGAACTTCGACAAGCTCTCGCCGATTGCCCAGGAAGCCGCTCGCAGCGCGGGGCTGGGACCGGCGTGCCGCAATCCTTTTCAGAGCATCATCGTGCGCAGCGTGGAAATGGTGTACGCCTGCGATGAGGCGCTGCGCATCATCGAGCACTACGAGATGCCCGAGCAGCCGGCGGTCAACGTCGAGCCACGCGTCAGCACCGGGTACGGCTGCACCGAAGCGCCGCGCGGCATCTGCTATCACCGCTATCGCATCGACGACCGCGGCATCATCGTGGACTGCAAGATTGTTCCGCCCACCTCGCAGAACCAGAAGACCATCGAGAGCGATCTCCGGCAGTTTGTCCAGGACCACATACTTGCCCTTCCCAAGGACAAGCTACAGTGGCAGTGCGAACAGGCGGTGCGCAATTACGATCCGTGCATCTCGTGCGCCACCCACTTTCTGAAGCTGCACATTGAATCCGAATGACCGCCGCGCCAGCCAACGTCGTAATCATCGGCGTGGGCAACGAATATCGCAGCGATGACGGGGCCGGACTTGCCGTGGCCCGCCGCCTTCGAGAGTTATTTCCCGCCGGTGTGACCATCCTGGAGGAAAGCGGCGAGGGCGCGGCGTTGATGCAGGCATGGCAAGGTGCGGCGTGGGTGATGCTGGTGGATGCAGTCCGTTCGGGCGCGCCACCGGGAACGATCCATCGCCTCGACGCGCGGGCTGCGCCGCTGCCCATGGGATTCTTCCACTACTCGACTCACGCCTTCAGCGTGGCCGAGGCTGTCGAGCTGGCCCGTTCTCTGGACGAACTACCTGCACACCTGGTCGTGTACGGCATCGAAGGCGCAAACTTTGCCGCGGGCGTCGGGCTGTCCTCCACAGTTCAACCGGCAGTGGAAGTGGTGGTGGAGCGGCTGGCGCAAGAAGTGCGGGACCTGCTAATGCAGGAGTAGCAGCAAGGAATGATTGGTGCCCCAGGTTCGCCCCTCTGTTGGGCTAACCTGGGATCGCCGCACTCGGCAACCACGAGGGTGTAGATCGTGTTCATGCCACACGGTTCTGCGCCGGTTCCTCCCGATCAGCACTCAGCCCAGGTTAGCGTCCAAGAGACGGACGCGAACCTGGGGCACGATGCCCAAGGGAAGCTCTCCCATCGGGATGTCGTAGAGGGCATGCGCGCGCATGCGTCGGCGAGTCAAAACCGACAGCATGAGCGTGCGCGAAATGGTGGAGGCGGGGAGGCGGTTTTGACCGCAGATGCAGTTATTTCCGTTGTCCAGACTAGCGATCTGCGGAATGATCAACTCCTTCAGGATAACGTGCCTGCGTCGTATAGGGCCGTTCCAAGTTTGGACGTTCAATTCCGTGAACCGAGTTCATTTCGTAAGCTGGTTGATCTGTTCAAGCGGTACCCGTACTTCTTTAGTGCAAATTTACCGTCTCCAAGACTAGCGGAATCGGCATGTGATCTGGGCCGACCCTCCAGCTTTTACGGCGCGACGAAGTAGCGTTTCAACCCTCGGATCCATTGGCTCAGCGAAAAAGCCGATTGCGGCTTCTACTTCACCACCTTCGGAGGTGCCCCCGAAGGGAGTACGAGAGAGCGTCTTCGAGATCAGCTCTGGACGAGTTGCCTCGCTTTAGTCCTCGGCTGGGCTGCTCAATACCTTGTCTCAGGAGGACTTCGGCGATTGGTTTATTCCCGTCCTCTTCCGCTATCTGATCAACGTAACGGCGTAGTTTAATTTGGCGTGTCCTGGCCAAGGTGCCGCATCACCTCAAGCAGTATGTCAACTTTTCCGATGTCGAGTACTTGCATTTTCAGCTTGTGCTGCGCGCTGAGTAAGATAACTGGCGAGTTCGAATTGATCCTTGAAATTTAAGTCTTCTTTAGATGTACGGCGTTGAATTGCTGCTTGCAACCGTTCTAGGGCAATTTCGCCCGTTATAACTAAGCCGTTGATTTCGTCTAGGATTGCCTGCTCATCTGCGGAGAGATCGCCCGTTTCAGGCTTGTATTCCAAATCATGCTCTACCTCAGCCCAGGTCGTGCATTAACACAGACGCAACCTGCACTTCAACAAGTGTTTGCGTGTACCGATTTTGCGAGTCTTGCGCGGCGTCCACCTTCAGGCGAACCAAGTAGTGGGTGGCGACATATCCGACAAAGCGCTTACCTGGCTTAGGCTTCTTTGACTTTGGAAAATTCCTGAGCTTTTTGCGCTTCTCGGAACAGCTCCTTTATGATTGTTCCAACGCGGTCGCGGTCAGCAGGAAAATAGAGGGCCACGCGAACGCCTGCCAGATCAATGATGTCCCGATAGATATCTTTAACTTGGTGATAAGGCTTTTTCTGTATTCCGGTTGTCGAGTTTGTCGCGTAACCGGTCTGGCCGTTTCTCGCGAGACGTGACCATAGCCCTAATGCCATGTGAGCCAAGAGCAGATTCAAGCTTCTGCCGCACTATGCGAGCTACTTGCGCGTAGTAATCAAACTCTCGGTTGTAGTGTTCGAGAAACTCCTCAAGCGGGTGACACGCGGACTTTCCGCACTTTCGCTACATAATCACAGAACGGTAACTGGACGAGTCCAAAATAGTATCCCACCGTACGCTCCACCCAAGCGTTACTTCTACCCGGGTGAGATTTACGCCCTCATCTCCGCCACTGGCAGGAAACCGCCATCCCTACCACGTCGTGAACAAATGCCCCATCTTCTCTTTTTTGGTGCGGAGGTAATTTTCGGAGTGCTCGTAGAGTTCGACATCGGCGGACACGCGTTCCACGACTTTGATTCCGGCGTTCTCCACGGCCGCGACCTTCTCGGGATTGTTTGAGATGAGGCGAACTTCCTTCACGCCGAGTTGCCGCAGGATCTCCGCCGGCAACGTGTACTGGCGGTAATCGTTGTCGTAGCCGAGTTCGACATTGGCCTCGACAGTGTCCAGACCCTGGTCCTGCAACTCGTAGGCCTGCAGCTTGGCCATCAGGCCGATGCCGCGGCCCTCCTGCTGCTCGTAGATGAGGACGCCGGCACCCGCTTCGGCAATCATGGACAGCGCCAGCTCAAGCTGCTGGCGGCAGTCGCAGCGCATGGAGTGGAACACGTCACCGGTCAGGCATTGCGAGTGAATGCGCACCAGAGGCGGCGCGGAGTGGATGTCGCCCATCACCAGGGCAATGGCGCCCTCTTTGCGGCGCTCCGCCTTGCCTTCGCGCGCCAGGCGGTCAGCCTCTTCGGTGGAGACGCTGTCGAGCAGGTTCTGAAAATCGCCTTCAAAGCCGTAGATGCGGAACTGCCCCCAGCGGGTGGGAAAATTGGCCTCGGCGACCTTATTGACCGTATTGATTGTGGGACGACTCACAATTCGATTATAAGCTGCGGGGCGCCGTGGGACGATGTTCAGCCGTCACAAGCGAGACAGGCGGAGCGCACAGAAATCAGGGCACACGGCATAGAAAAAGGGCGGCCATCGCAGACCGCCCCAGTTTCGAAGCGCTTCTTGTTTAGACACCGTTATCGATGTCCGCCGCCTCCGCTGTGGCCGCCGCCACCTCCGCCGCCGGACGCATGACCACCGCCACCGCCTCCGCCGCCGTGATAGCCGCCGCCACCACCGCCCGAGGAGTGGGGCGCTGAGTAGCCGCCACCACCACCACCGCCGTAAGAACGCGGTGCCGCGTAGCCTCCGCCACCACCTCCGCCATAAGAGCGCGGAGCCGAGTAGCCTCCGCCACCACCGCTAGAGGGGCGCGGAGCTGAGTACGAACCGGAGGGGCCGGAGCCATAGCCGTGGCTCATGTAGGTCGGGTTCGCTCGGCCATTTCCTCCGCCATAGTTACCGGCTGAGCCAGCCGAGCCATAGCCCGAAGAAGGTGACGCCGGCGCAGCGTGATAGGCGTAATTAGAGGGTGGTCTCGGCGCCGACCCTGAGGGTCGCGGCGCCGGGCCAGAGTTGTTGTACGCATTTCCGCCGTGCGAGTTGTTGCCTTGCGAACCACCGTGCGGAGTGCCTTGCGGGGCTGCATGTTGCGCCGGCGCCGCTTGATGCGACGGAGGAGCCGAGTGCTGCTGCGCTCCACCAGCCTGCGCTCCGCTGGGCGGCCGATAAGTGTAGTTCGCTGGTGGCCGCGGCACATTGTGCGCCGTTGCCGTTCCCGTCGGACCTTGCGGACCGTGGTTCGGGTTCATCGTTGTGCCCTGCGGACCGTGGTTCATCGCCGCCGGATTGTTGGCGGGATTGCCGTGGGTAAAGCTACCGTTACCCGCGGGAGGCCGAGGCACGTTGTGCGCCGCCGGGTTCGACTGAGCATTGCCGTGCGCAACCTGATTGTTGGTCATTCCGCCAGCCGAAGGCGGACGATTGTTGTTCGTGTTGTTAGGTCTCGCCATCGCCGACTGGGCTCCGTTGGCACGCGCCGCTGCCGGCGGAGGAGTCGCGTGGGTCACCACGTTGCGATTGGTCGCCGAAGCCGGTGGAACTCCATGGGTAACAGGCGAGTGTCCGCCAAGAACGGATTGCTTGGTCGGCGTCACGGCGGCCCCACCCACAAGCTGTCCCTTGCCCAGTGCTGACTTGGGCACAACTGCTCCGACGCGGTTGATCGCCGCTCCAGAGGTAAAGGCAGATTGCGGAGCAGCCGTCACCGCGCCAGCCCGGTTACGGAAGGCGTAGTTCGTTCCGCCAAAATTAGCGCTGCGATAGTTGCTCGAAATGTGGTTGATGTTCGCAATATGGGTATTGGTTACGTTCACGTTGCGAAGATAGTTGTTGCTCACATATCCGCCGTGCCAGCCGCCGTTATGTCCCCAGCCTCCGCCGCCACCCCAGCCGCGTCCCCATCCGCAATAGCGGGGATAGAATGGTTCGCCCCAGCCAAGCGGGAACCAGCCAAAGTTGACTCCAATGCCCCAGCCTCCGCCGTATCCAAAGCCGATGCCGAAGCCAGGCCCGCCGATCCAGCCCACCAGGGCCGGAGCGTAATAGGGGTTCCAGTAGTCGAGGGGTCCGGGAGCCCAGCCCCATCCACCGTTCCAGTCAACCCAGCGCCCATAGTGGAACGGCGCAAATCCCCAAGGCGCGTCATCCACCCAAGTCCATCCCCAGGGTGCAATCCAGGCCCAGTGACCGTTGCGATAAGGGGCCCAGCCCGGGTCAACCGATGATGGCACCCAGACGTTGCCGTACTGCGGAGAGTTTTGCCACGTGCCGTTGTTATCGAGGTCCTGATACCCGATGACGCCCGGGGAAACGTAGCGCGCCGACACGGAATCACCCAACCGCTTGTCGCGTACCTGCGCCCAGTCGTCAAAGCCATCCCGAGGCGGCGCGGCCTGGGCCGTGTGGGTCAAGGAATTGCTGCCGCTGAAGCGGACCTGTTCACCGGATTTAACTTTCACCGCAGGCCCTTTACCGGTGGCTTCGCCATATCCGCTTCTGACGGTGACTAAGGTCTGGTCGCCGTTGGGATCAACGTCAATGCGATAGACGCCGGACTTCATCAGGGTAAAAGCGAGGTTAGGCGTATCAACTTCATAGATCTCACCCGGCATCAGGTGGCGAACCGTAACTTCCAGCACGCCCTGGTCGAGTTCGATTTGTATGGTATTGTTGCCGACATTGGTCAGGGTCACGCTGGTCTCGGAGTTCATGCGCAGGAAACCATCGCCCACGTTCAATTCCGCCCGCGAGTTCTTGTCGGTCCAAACCCGGTCGGCAGTGGTCAGCGGACGGTTGGTGCTGGCTGCGACCCAGTCATTCACTCCGCCGGGCTGCATTGAGACTTCACCCGACATGTATTGCACGCGCGCCACACGTCCGGGGGGGTCCTGCACCTGCTGCGCCTGACCATTGTCCTGCCCTGGTCCGCTGTTGCCGTATTGATCCTGAGAGTTGTTGTCGTATGGGGCGCTTGGGGCACCGTATTCCGGAGGCGTATCGCTTTGCACCGATGCGCTGGCCGGGGGCGGACCGTTCTCCTGGTCCTGCGCCATAGTTGTGCCGATCGAAGTCGTAACCAGGAACAGCGCCGCGAGGATCCATGCAAGCCGCCGTGATTTCATTTTGAAACTCCTTGCGCCCCCAAGCCGCTACTTCTGTCCCCTTGGGAGGCGAACTTCCTACTGCAGCACGCGAGAAACCTAACGTGCCTACACCCGCTTAAACCCGAAATCTGGTCAGGTGTTTCGGCAGTGTTAATACATTGGATGCCCGCACGCAGACGGGAGACGCTTCTATCAGCGGAGCTTAAGCGAACCTTAAATCGGGGCCCTTTTCGGACGCGTTTCCTCGCGACTTTTTCATCAGCCTTTTACGGCGTCACTGGCGTGGGTGCGGTTTTGGGAGTGGCAAGATACCCGGTGATCACATTCTTTGACGCCGTAAAGACCACCACTTCGTACAGCATCTTGTCGCGCCCGGTGTAGAACTGGAGTGGCTCGCCGAGATTGCGGTCCTTCTTCTCGATCGTGCGATCGTCGGCCATCACGGCCAGCGTGAACTTGCTCTTCTTGGGATCCACCTTCTTCAACTCCAGGCTGACGGTGGAGACGGGAGTGCGCGCACCTTTGTGCAGCGTGAAGTCATAGTAGTTACGCTCGCCCTTGCGCCTGAGAGCATCGAGCTCGCTTGAGGTGTGGGCGATGAGCCCGCTCTGGACGCCGAGGTCGCCGATGGCGCGCTCCAGCTTGGCATTGGTGGCGGCCAGGTCGGTCTGGGTCCTCTGGATGTCGGTTTTGGCCGCGCCCACGTCTGTCTTAACTCCGCTGACTTCGCCATTGACGGCGGCGAGTTCCTGCCCCTGCTGGCTCTGCGCTGCCGACAATTTGGCGTTCGCCGCCTTCTGCTGGCGTTCCAATTCGGTAGCCCGGCGGTCGAGTTCCTGCTTGGTCACGCCGACCTCAGAGGTCAGGGCCTCTTTGAACTTCGACGAGGTCTGGTGAATGCGTTCGCCCAGCGCGACCTGCGCGACCTCAAGGGTTTGCTGCTTCTTCTCCATGGCCATCAGACGCGTCCTGGTGTCGCGCATGAAGTATAAGGAGGCGATGGCATAGACCACGCCTACGCCGATAACCACGTACAGGAGGGTTTCGCTCCCTCGCCATGGCCGAGAAACATACACTTTTTGGGGAGCACTCTTGTCAGCGTCGAGGAGCATGATAAATCCTTTCCTGCTATTGCTTAATTCTCGGAGAGTAAGAGTGCCATGTCAATGAACATCTTGTTGACGATGTGTGAGCAATGGCTCGAACGTGGGGTCTCGTTCTCCGGCTTTTCCTTCTCCACTACAATCGAATCGTGAAAACCTGGGACGTGGTGATCATCGGAGGGGGAGTCATTGGCCTGTCGCTGGCGTGGCGCTTGCGCCGTGACGGCGCCAGCGTGCTGATCGTCGAGAAGAGCGAGCCGGGGCGCGAGGCCACCCACGCCGCCGGAGGCATGATTGCGCATTGCGATCCGCACAACCCTCCCCTGCTGGCTGCGCTGATCGCTGCCAGCGCCAAAATGTATCCGGAGTTTGTCCGCGAGGTGCGCGAGGAAGCGTTCGAGTCGCCCGACCTGAGAAGCGCTGGCACCATCGCATTCTTCGAAGAGAGCGAGTCGCCCTGCTGTGCCGACGCTCGCGCCCTCACCGACGACGAGCTGGAGCGAATCGAGCCGCTTGTCCATCTTCGCGGGCGCGCCTACCTGCTGCCGGAGAGCAGTGTCGACCCGCGAAAACTGGCCAGCGCGCTGGAGAAAACTTTGCGCCAGTCCGGCGTCGACTTCGTCACGGGCTCGCCGGTTGTCGAGGTAGCGGTGTTGGCAGGCCGCGCCGCCGGCGTTCGCACGGCGAAATCTTTTTACGCCGGAGATGCTGTCGTGAATTGCGCGGGCGCGTGGGCGTCGATGATTCAGCCCTTCGGCGTGCCCACTCGTCCGGTGAAAGGACAGATGGTCTGCGTGGTGCCCCCGCCGGGAAAGCACCGGCCGGGGCCGCTGATCCAGCACGTTGTCCGCACGGCCGAGGTGTACATTGTCCCGCGCAGTGACGGCCGCATTCTGCTGGGCTCAACGGTGGAAGAGGCTGGCTTCGACAAGCGCGTCGATCCCGATACCGTTCAGCGATTGCACCAGGCCGCCGCGAACGTAGCGCCCGCAATCGGCGCGATGCGCATCCTGGAGGCTTGGGCCGGGCTGCGTCCAGGCTCGCCCGACGACCTGCCCATTCTGGGGCCGACTGCGTTGCCGGGATATTTCGCGGCGACAGGTCATTATCGCGATGGAATCATGCTGGCCCCAGTCACTGCGCTGGTCATGAGCCAGGTATTGCGGGGCCGCGAGCCAGAGTTTGATCTGCGGGCGTTCTCGCCGCTAAGGTTTGCGGCGAATGCTGGCGGTTAAGAATCCGCCAAATGCATTATTCGTAGTGGGTCCACATGCGAAGTACCTTAACAATATGCTCTTCTTCTAGCACCTCGTAGACGAGCCTGTGGTGGATGTTGATGCGGCGAGAATATGCGCCTTTCAGGTCGCCGAGAAGCTTCTCAAATGGTGGCGGTCTTTGGAACGGGTTATTCGCCAGCACTGTGAGTAGCTGTTCGGCCTTCGGTCGAAGACCGGCAGAGGCGAGGTGTCGGGCGTCTTTTTCGGCCTGCTTCGTGAACACCACCTGCCAGAGCGTCACCACCCTGGTTTTTTCGCGCACTTGTCCACCGGCGTCGCCAGTCCTTTCCGGATGGATTCACGCATGCCAGGGATCGACAGAAGATAAAGCGTCTCCTGTATGGCGTTCCAATCTTCTTCACCAAGGAGTACGCCATTGGAGCGCCGACCAGTGATCAGGACAGGCTCGTGGGCGGCGGCGGTTTCATCGAGTAGGCGGTAAAGCTTCTCGCGCGCCTCGCTGGCATTCATCGTGTTCATATACGGCAGCGTACGCTTTTTCGTACGCTAAAGCAAGTAGCGCCGGGCCAAACTGCTACCGCACCACCGGCTTCCACTTATTCAGGAACTGCAGCACATCCTCGGGCGCAAGGGCGCGTGCCCGCTCGAACTCCCCGTCCTTTTGGCTGTAGAGCAGCTTGCCATTGCTATCCAGCACGGCGGCCGCCGGTATGCCGCGCTTCATCGGGACCTGGTACTGCTGCATGATGTCCTGATTCTTGTCGCCTTCGCCGACATCCACGTGCACCAGTTCAAAGTTCTTCGCCAGCACACCGGCGACCTCGGGCCGTTGAAATGCCAGGTCGAGCACGTGGCAGTCGTAACACCAGTTGGCGCCGAAGACCAGCAGCACGCGCTTGTGTCCTTTGACGGCCAGCTCGAGGGCGTGCTTGATCTCGGCGTGGGCGTCGATGCCGGGCTCGTAGATGACCTTGCTGATCGAGGCCGGCTGTTGCAGCTTCGTGGGATCAGAGCGTTTGGTGGCGGTTATCCGCCACTGCCCGCCAATCATTTGCCAGAGCTGACCTTCGGTGGCATACACCGTCTGGGCTCCCGGCCCCGCCTTGCTGAGGAACTCGGCCTGAAGAAACAAACGTTGCGCGCCGGCCTCTAGCGAGTCTGACTGAACCACCGTTATTTTCAGGTGACGCGCTTTCAGGCCGGTCCAAAAAGCGACTTCCGAAGAAACATCGGACGCGCCCGCGGCCGTAGCAACCTTGACGGGAGGATTGCTGCTGTAAAGCGCCTGCAGCGCGGTGGCGTCTCCACTGCTCACCGCTGCCTTCCATTGGTCGAGGGCCGGGAAAGGCGCAACCGCTGCTGCCTGTCCCACGCAGTAGGACGTGAGAATTGCCAACGCGAAGATTGGAAAAATAATGGCGACAAGCCGCCGATGAAATGTCATGTGTTCTCCCTTATGAGAGCCGTATCACACTTGGCTGCATAGGGTGACTTGCTCATCAACTGAGGTGTCATCCTGAGCGCAGCGAAGGACCCCTATTACTGCCCGAATCACGTTGTGGCCGCCCGCTACAGCAACAAATCTTGGATTGCCGGCGGCCAAAGGGGTCCTTCGACTCCTCGCTATGCTCGTCGCTCAGGATGACATCCTCGAATTTCTAATGTCCCCCATGATACGGATGGCCCTTAAGAATGGTGAACCCGCGATAGAGCTGTTCCAACAGCACTACGCGCGCCAGTTCATGCGGCAGCGTCACCTTTCCGAAGGACAGAATGTTAGACGCGGCTGCGCGGGTGGCGTCACTCCAGCCATCAGCCGGGCCCACCGCAAATAGCAACTCCTGGGTGTCGTGCCCCTGGTGATATTCCAGAAAGTTGGCGATTTCTTCCGAGGCAAGCTGTTGCCCGCGCGCGTCTAGCAGCACCAGCACCGGAGGCTTGCGGCTGGTGCTCTTCTCCACCAGCTTAAGCAGCGCAGCTTCCGAAGCCAGCTCTTGCGCGTCGCAGGCGGCGTAGCGCGACAGCCGCTTCAGGTATTCCGCGGTCAGAGACTGGATGGGCGCGCTGCGGGTGCGGCCAATCCATGCGATGCGAAGCTTCACGGCTCAGGAACTCGTGCGCTTGCGAACCGTCGCGGCGCGCTTGCGAGCTGCAGGCTTGGCTGCGGACTTGGCTGCCGACTTGACCACCGATTTTGCCGGCCTAGTGCGCTTGGCCCCGGCAGGCGTCTTCTTTGCTGCGGGTCTGCGGGCAGGCTTCTCCAGATCGGCCAGTTGCAGCCGCGCGGCGGTCTTCCACAGCCGCTCCAGGTCGTAGAACTTGCGCGCAGTCTCAGAAAAAATGTGCACCACGAAGTCCACGTAGTCCAGCAGCACCCAGTCGGCCTGGTTGTAGCCTTCGCGGTGCGACGGTTCCACTCCGGTAGCGCTCAGCTTCTGGTCCACCTCGTCGGCAATGGCCTGCACCTGCCGCGGATTCGCGCCTGAACAAACCACGAAGTAATCGGTGAACCCGCTGGCCTGCTCATCGAGCCGCAGAATGTTGATGCTGTCGGCCTTCTTCTCCTGGCAAGCGCGCACGGCCAAAGCGACTTGCGCCTTCAGTTCATCTCTCTTCATACGCTTCATAGGTTCGGCTCGGTCTGCCTCGGCTGGCTTCTCTTCCTGCTTGCCGCAGTCCGATACAACTGCTCCTTGTGGATGTATTCCGCTACCGTGTCGGGAACCAGCCGCTTCAGTGCGCCGCCGCGTTCCACGGCCGCGCGGATCTGCGTGGCTGAAATATTTTCGTGGGTCTTAGGCAGCATGTGCAGGGTAGCTCCCGGCAACACCAGTGGTCCCTCCATCTTCTGCTTGCGGAACAACTTTGTCACGGCCGCGCCGGGCCGCACCTTCTGCGGCAACGACGAGGCGACATCGGCCAGCGAGTATCCCGGACGCGCGGCCACGATGAAATCGCATTCCCCCAGCAGCGCCTCGGCTTCGTGCCACTTGGCGATGTCTTTGAACGCGTCCATGCCTATCAGGAAGTATAGGTGGTCGCTCTTGCCCAGCGTTTTTTTCACCCGGCGCACCGTGTCAATCGAGTAGCTCGGCTTGCGCTGGCTGCCGCCGGTCGCGGGATCGGGCGCCTCCAGCAGCGACGGCACAAACTCCTTCTCCCCCGCCAGCGCGAGCGCAACCATGGTGTAACGATGGTAGAACGACAGGATTGGCGTCTTCTGCTTGTGCGGCGGAATGTCGGCTGGAACAAACCACACTTGCTTCAACTGGAATTTCACGGCGGCAGCGCGGGCCACGATCACGTGTCCGCGATGAATGGGATCGAAGGTTCCGCCAAACAGTGCGATGTTCATTCCAGGGCAAACAGCAGTCAGCAATCGGGCCGGTTAAATACGCAAATTCAATCTTACTTTGGCGGCTGCATGGAGTTGTTCGGCTGCGGGTTCTGTGGCTGGGAATTGTCTTTCATCTGGCTGGAGTTCTTGACGAAGAGCACGGTCTTCCAGATGTCGTCATCCGACAGCACGCCACTCCATCCCGGCATGGCGGTGTAGCGCACGCCGTATTTGACGACGTAGAACAGATGGCTGTCGGGGTCGTCGGGGGTGTGGCTCATCAGCTGCGGTACCGAGGGATAAAAGTTGTTGCGCAGAGGCGACGATGGCTGCTTCAGGCTGCCGTGGCACAGAGCACAATTTTTGTCATAAACCATGGAGCCGTCCATGATGTTGTCCGTGGTCGCCTGAAAAGGATTCTCCTGCTTGGGAGCGTGCTGTTCCACCCAGGCGTCCATGGAGGTATTGGCCATATGCCGTTCCATGGTACTCGGAGTGTTGCCCATGGCCCGGATGTCGAAGTTTCCCTTGGTCATATAGAAGTAGCCGCCGCAAAACAACACCAGCAACGTGACGATGATTCCCAGGATGAATCCGCGCATGTCTCTCCTCTAAGGTGCAGTACCGGCCCATACCGGAACAATCATTATCGTACTATGAGCGGGTGGAACGCAGAGTTTTCACCACAGAGTCACAGAGAAAAAAACGTTTTCACCACTGAGACACTGAGAGCACGGAGAAAACAAAAGAAAGAAGAAGAATCGAAAAAAAGAAGAAGTAAGAAAAAAGAAGAACAAAAGGAATAACAAAAAGAGAAAGAAAGGAAACAACTCCGTGATCTCCGTGCCTCCGTGGTGAAAAAGAATTGTCTTCTCTGTGTCCTCTGTGTCTCTGTGGTGAAATGATTCTCAGTAGCTTCGCAAGCGCCGCGCTTCGCGCACTACGTCTTCCACCTTGGGCAGAAAGGCCTCTTCCAGCGGGGGCGAGAAAGGCACCGGGCTGTCGGCCGAGGCGATACGCACGATGGGTGCGTCCAGTGAGTCGAAACACTCTTCGTTAATGATGGCTGCAACTTCTCCGGCAATGCCACCGGTCTTGGTATCTTCGTGCAGCACGATTACGCGATTGGTCTTCTCCACCGTCTGCCGAATGGCCTCGCGGTCCAGCGGCAATATCGTGCGCAAATCCACCACTTCCAGCTCGATGCCATCTTTCGCCAGGATTTCCGCGGCTTCCAGCGCAACATACACCATGGCGGCGTAGGTGATGACGCTGACGTCGCGGCCTTCGCGTACCGTCCGCGCTTTGCCGATCGGCACGGTGTAATCGCCGGCGGGCAGCTCTTCCTTGATGCGGCGATAGAGAAACTTGTGCTCGAAGAACAGCACCGGATTGTTGTCGCGGATGGCCGACTTGATGAGCCCCTTGGCGTCGTACGCGCTGGCCGGGCAGATGACCTTCAGGCCTGGGGTGTGCGCAAAGTAGGTCTCGGGATTTTGCGAATGAAATGGACCGCCGTGTACCCCGCCTCCCGACGGGCCACGCAGGACCACAGGAACCGGCGCGCCCCAGCGAAAATGCGCTTTGGCCAGCATGTTGGTGATCTGGTTGAAGGCGCAGCTGATGAAGTCCATGAACTGGAACTCGGCCACCGGCCGCATTCCGGTGAGGGCCGCGCCGAAGCTGGCGTTGACGATCGCCATCTCCGAGATCGGCGTGTCCACCACGCGCTCGGGACCGAAGCGGTCGATCAGCCCTTCGGTAACTTTGAACGCGCCCCCGTAAATGCCGATGTCTTCGCCGATGCAGAAGACCGCAGGATCGCGCTCCATCTCTTCCCAGATTCCCTGGCGAATGGCTTCAAGATAGGTGACAAGGGCCATGAGTAAGGAATTCTAAATCAAGTGCGGGGTTCACCACAGAGACACAGAGGCACAGAGAAGAATCTTTCACCACGGAGGCACTGAGACCACAGAGGGTGTTTCTTGGTTGATTTTTAGTTTTGATTTTTAGTTTTGATTTTTAGTTTTGATTTTTAGTTTTTTTTTTTCTTTCTTATTGTTTCTTTTTCCTTCTTTTTTTTTCCTTGTTTTCTCTTTTTTTCTTTCACTTCTTGTTTTTCAGTGTTCTCCGTGCCTCCGTGGTGAAAAAGAACTCTCTTCTCTGTGTCTCTGTGGTGAACCTAACCCGTCGCTGGCGCTACGACGGCTTTGCCGCAATACGGACAGCACACGTAATCGCCGCTGATGGAGCGTCCGCAGTGACTGCAGGTCGGAGTCATGGCATGGCCGCACTTCGGGCAATAGCGGAAATCCGATCCGATCTGGGTACCGCAGCTGGGGCACCCCGTCAGCAGGGGCTTGCGCAGCAGGAAGTACGCAATAAAGCCCAGGGCCTTGGGCACGAAAATCACCAGCAGCGTCCACAGCACCGGATTCATGCCGCGGCGCTTGGAATCGGCATTCACGTAGCCGATCATCAGAACGACGACGGCCATGAGGAACCCGCCGAGTATGCTCATCAGCCCCAGCAATGGCATGGGGGGCACGTCCGGGCTCTTCACAAAGTGAGGCACCAGCACCAGCAAACAAATTTGGAAGAGCACGAACACCACGACTGCAATGACCCATGCCACTGTCGGAATGATGGCCAGCTCGCTGCGAAAGTGAGACTTTACCTGATTCATCGTTTTTCTCCTTCATGCTCCCTCGCCAGCGCCAGCATGAGTGAGCCTTCGAATATGGGATGTGGAAACGCCAGCAATAAACTCGCGATCACAATTGCCGGCAGTACCAGAAACAGCAGGATTCCCGGCTCGACGATTGCCGAGGGGAGTCCCACATGTCGCGCCACCCAGCCGCCGACTCGCCACCACACCCACGCTGAAAGTGCTGAAGACATGGCCCCGATGCAGAACGAAATTGCAATCAGGACCATGCGGGAGCGCTGCTCGCGCAGATAGGTCGCGCGGGCGCGCAGCCGGGCTTGCGTGGTGGCAACCAGTGCCGGGCTGGCGGTGATCGCGACCGAACGCAGAAGCCGGGCGGTGCTATCGGTTAGCGCGGCATATTCGGCACACTCGGTGCAGGTCACCAGATGCGACGCCAGCCAGGCTGCATCGGGAGCGGCGATGTCTTCCACGCCACGACGAGTGATGAGGTCGAGAGCGCGTTCATGCTCGCGGTTGGTCATTGTGCGCCTCCGGTCAGCGCAGGCCGCAAGGCCATCACGCCGCGATAAATTCTGGTCTTAACGGTTGCCAGTGGAATGTGTATCAATTGCGCGATTTCCTCAAGCTTCATCTGTTCCTGAAAGCGCAGCACCAACACCTCACGGAAAATCGCCGGTACCTGGCCGAGGGCGGCGTCGAACATTTCATGCTGTTGCTGCGCCAAGGCCAGGTCAAAGGGCGACGGGCCATCCGCCACCGGCTCAAAGGGCGCGCCATCTTCCGGGTCCTGGAGTTCATCCAGGCTGCGGGGATTTTTCCTGCGCAGGTAGTCAATCGCCACGTTGTGTGCGATGGACATGAGCCAGGTCACAAAGCGGTTGCGGCCGTCGTACTGATGGCCCTTTTCCAGCACGCGCAGCCAGGTTTCCTGGAACAGGTCCTCGGCGGTGGCGCGATTGCCGGTCAGGTGCAGCAGGTAGCGCAGCAGCCGGTGCTGATACTGCTCGATCAAGGCGTCGAGCAGGTCAGGATCGCGACGGCGGAGCCCACGTGCGATTTGGGCCTCTTCGGTTTCCATCGGAACCAGCGAACTGAAGGCAGTGGCGACCATACTAACGGGATATACGAGGCAGGAGGAGAAAAAGACTCAAGGGCGGGTCAGGCCGGGGATTATGGGCAGGATAGGGGTCCTTCGACTGCGTTCGGTCGCCGTTGGCGACCTCACTCCGCTCAGGATGACACCACGGGAGTTAATCACCATGGCTTACTGCGATACCAGGTAGTCCACCTCGCGCTCAATCTCCGATATCTGAATTGGCAGGGCACCCGCCTTCCGCAACGTGTCATTCAGTCGCGGCAGATCGGTGCTCTTTAGTTTCGTCCACTCCGCGATGCGCGCTTTCGCGGCCTCGTCGGACTGGTTATACAACTCGATGGCTTGAGATGGTACCGTGCGGTTGCCGCTTTCCACCGCGCGAAGCGCCGAGGCCAGGCCGCTGTTTGCCGCAGCCAGTCCCATCATCGCAGCGCCGCTTCCCTTCTCGATCTTCGCAATCGACGCCTGCAACTCTGAAACCTGCTTCAGCAGTTCCGACCGAAGGCCGTCCGGCGTTTGCTGCACTTGCTCCAGGCGTTTCTTCACCGCGCCGATTTCCGCCACCGCCCTCCGGCTGCGATGTACCTCTGCAAAAATTTCCAGTCCGAGCCGAAGCTGCTCGTCTAACTCAGCAGCGGTCGCAGAAGATCGCGGGTCCATCTGTACCTTCAAGTTTTGCGTGAGGTTATCGCCGTCAACGATAAGTTTAACCTGGTAGATACCAGGCGTAACCCGCGGGCCGTGAGGAGTTCCGTAACCTTCATCTTCCTCGATCTCCTCCGGGCTTCCGAAGCTGCTCCACCTCAGGTCCCAGATGAAGCGGTGCATGCCGGCGGAACTCTCCAAGGCGACGGGCTTGGGCAGCCAGCGCGGGGCTATCGGCAGCGGAGGATACGTTGCCTGCTTTGCACCGCTGACAAAGCGGCGCACCAATTTCCCGCTCGGATCGTAAATCTCGAGCGTTACCTGTTTCGCGGGCGACTTCAAGTAGTAGTCGAGCACGGCCCCGTCAGGCGGGTTGTGCGCCGCAGGCTCTTCCGGAGGCAGCGGTGAGCCCAGGAAGATATCGTTGTCAACGCGAATCGCTGTGGCCGGCTGATAGAGCCGGACAGTCCCATTCTGCGGCTGAGGCGCAATCTGCCGCAGCGGCGCGATGTCGTCGAGAATCCAGAACGCCCGTCCGTGCGTGGCCACGATCAGGTCATCGCCATGGATGTTGATGTCGCGGATGGAGGCAACGGGCAGATTCAATTGCAATGGCTGCCAGTGCTCCCCGTCGTCGAACGAGACGTAGATACCCAGCTCCGTTCCCGCGTAGAGCAGGCCCTTCTTTTCCGTGTCTTCACGAATTGCGTTGACGAACGATTGCGGGCCGATACCCGCCACGATGGTTTGCCAGGTCTTGCCGTAATCGCGAGTGCGATAAATGTAGGGACTGAGGTCGTCGAGGCGATGGCGATCCACCGCGATGTAGGCCACGGCGGGATCGAAGCGTGATGCCTCGATCATGGCGATTTTGCTCCAGTCGCCGACGCCACTCGGCGTGACGTTCTGCCATGTTTTCCCGCCATCCAGCGTGAGATGGAGCAACCCGGTGTCGCTACCGGCCCATATTTCATCGCCCTTCACCGGCGACGGCGCAATGCTGTACACAACGCCGAAACCGCGCTCCTTCGCGTTTTGCGGCGTGACCGGTGCGGTGGGCTTTTCGCCGGCGGGACCGAGCGCAGCCCCGGTGAGGTCGGGACTGATCTTCTCCCAGTGCAGGCCGCCGTCGCTGGTCTTCATTACGTACTGTGTGCCCAGATAGAGCGCATGTTTATCGAGCGGCGAAAAGACCAGCATGGGCGTCCATGGGTCGCGATACTTGCGTTCGTTGATCTCACTGCCAAAGTTCTGGCCTGGCCATGGCGCGATGTCCTGGCTCAATGAGGTGCGGCGGTCCCAACGCACGACGCTGCCGTAAGTACCGGTAGCGTAGATGATGTTGGGATCGCTGGGGTCGGGAGCCAGCCATCCGCTTTCGCCGCCGCCGACCATGAACCAGTCGCGCGGAGTGATGAGTCCATGATCCGTTCGGCTCACGACCGCCGCGCTGCCGCTGTCCTGCTGCGCTCCGTACACGTGGTAGGGGAATTCGTTATCGGTAATTACGTGATAGAACTGCCCAATCGGCTGGTTGAACCACGACGACCACGTCTTGCCGTGGTTAATGCTGACGGACGTTCCCTGGTCGGTGCCGACAACCATGCGCGCAGAATTCTCAGGATCGATCCAAAGCTGGTGGTAGTCATCGCCGCCGGGTGCGCCGCGCACGATCGAAATGGTCTTGCCCCCATCTTCCGAGCGATAGAGCGCGACGTTCGGTATGTAGACCACGTCGGGATGGCTGGGATCGACGGTGGGCCAGTTGAAATACCACGACCGGCTGGTAAGGCGCGGATCGCTATTGGCGAGCGTCCAAGTGTCGCCGCCGTCGTCAGAGCGATAGAGTCCCGACTTCTTGCCTGCATCCAGCAAGGCATACACCCGTTTGCCGTCCGGTGCGACGGCAACGCCTACGCGTCCCCAGTCCCCTTCCGGCAATCCGTGCCCGTTTAATTGCGTCCAGGTCGCGCCGCTGTCGGTCGAGCGATACAGCCCTCCACCCGGCCCTGGCAACGGTGCGTAAGTACTCCACGGCGGACGGTGCGCGTTCCAGGTGCCGGCGAACAAAATGTTGGGAGAGCCCGTCGCCATCGCCAGGTCGGAGACGCCAATGCTTGGTCCCTTGTCGAGTACGTGGGTCCAGGTATTCCCTCCGTCCACTGACTTGTAAACACCGCGCTCCTGGTTGGGGCCGTAGGCGTGACCCAGCGCTCCGACATAGACAATGTCCGCATTGTGAGGATCAACCACGATGCGACTGATCTGGCGGGAATCACGCAGACCGATATTTCTCCAGGTCGCGCCGCCGTCCAGTGATTTGTACACCCCGTCGCCAGAGGAGAGATCGGTTCGTATGTCCGATTCGCCAGTGCCGGCGTACATGACATTGCGATTGGAAGGGGCCACGACGAGTGCCCCAATCGAGGCGATTGGTTGACCATCGAAGATCGGCTCCCACGTCACCCCGGCATCGGTCGTCTTCCAGATGCCGCCGTCCACGGAACCAAAATAGAAAGTCGTGCCGTCTCCGGGCACTCCCGCGACTGCAACCACACGCCCACCGCGGAATGGGCCAATCATTCGCCATTGCAAGGCGCCGAACAGATCGGGAGAGACGGACTGCGCGGCGATTGGGAGCAGTGGGAGAAGGGTAATTAAGAGAGCGAGCGAAACTAGAGAAAGCCGTCGAGCGCGGTGTTCCAAGCCGAAAGTCCTTTGCCCTGCAAAGATGGGTGCGAATAGATTACACTTTCGCGTTGCCTCGTGTAGGACAGCACCGAGCGCCCGCCGCAACCATGGCTTTTTTTAGACACTCGAATCGAACGAAGAAGGTGATCATTTGAAGCGAACCTCGCCGGCAGTTTCTTGCCTCCTGCTGCTAGCAACTCTCTGCCTTGCTCCTCTCGCGCAATCTCAACAGATTGATACCCACCTGCTGGGTGAAATGCATTGGCGAAACGTCGGCCCGTTTCGCGGGGGCCGTACCCGCGCCGTTTCAGGTGTGCCCGGTCAGCCAAATGTGTTCTACATCGGAGCCGTGAATGGCGGGGTATGGAAGACAACCGATTTTGGCCGGACGTGGACGCCTATCTTCGATCGCGAAGATACCGGCTCGATCGGTGCCCTCGAGGTAGCACCCTCCGACCCGAATATTATTTATGTCGCCAGCGGGGAGGGGCTGCATCGTCCCGACCTGTCGGTTGGCGACGGAATCTATAAATCCACCGATGGCGGCGCAACCTGGACCCACCTTGGATTGCGCGATGGCCAACAGATTTCGCAGATAGCCATTGATCCTCGCGATCCTAACCGGCTTTTTGTGGCCGTGGCGGGACACCCTTACGGCCCCAACCCGGAGCGGGGGATCTATCGTTCGACCGATGGCGGCCAGACCTTTGAGAAGGTGCTCTACAAAGACGAGAACACAGGCGCGGGCGACGTAAAGATTGACCCCTCGGATCCCAATATCGTTTATGCCACATTGTGGGAGGCGCGGGAGGGGCCCTGGGAAAATGGCGAATTTAACGGCACCAACGGGGGTGTGTTTAAGTCAACCGACGGCGGCCAAACCTGGCATCCTCTGGCAGGAGGGCTGCCGAACGGCATCGTCCAAGCCCACGTTGCCATAGCACGCAGCGATCCGAAGCGGCTCTTCGCCGCCGTTGCTACCAAGGACAAGGTTGACCTCTATCGTTCCGCCGATGGCGGTGACACCTGGACAATCGCCACCACCGACTCGCGTCCCCGCGGCCGTATCGGCGGGGGCGATCTATGCGTGCCGATGATCGATCCCAAGAACCCGGATGTGGTTTACGTGACCAGCACCGTCACCTGGAAATCGACCGATGGCGGCAAGACCTGGATTGGTTTCCGCGGCGCTCCCGGCGGCGACGATTATCAGAACATCTGGATCAATCCCAACGATTCCAACACCATCATTCTGACCAGCGATCAGGGCGCCCTGGTTACGGTGAACGGCGGAGAAACCTGGAGCTCATGGTACAACCAGCCCACGGCGCAGATGTACCACGTGAACGCCGACAATGCTTTTCCCTATCGTCTGTGCAGCGGACAGCAGGAGAGCGGCTCGGCTTGCATCTCCAGTCGCGGCAATGATGGCGAGATCACCTTTCGCGATTGGCATCCGGTGGCGGCCGAAGAGTACGGCTATGTGGTGCCCGATCCGCTCGACCCCGATATCGTGTTCGGTGGTAAGTTGTCGCGCTATGACCGGCGCACGACGCAGGCGCAGAACGTGATTCCGGTGCTGGCCCCTGGACCTGACTTCCGCATGATTCGCACCCAGCCGATTGTATTCTCGCCGATTGATCCGCATGTTCTCTATTTCGCGTCCAACACCTTGTGGACTACCCGCGATGGCGGGCAGACTTGGAAGCAGATCAGTCCTGATCTCACCCGCAAAACCTGGGAAGTGCCGGCAAGCGTGGGCATCTTTCGCAACGACCCGGCGGCCCAGCCCAAGCAGCGGGGAGTGATCTATGCGGTCGCGGCCTCGCCGCTCGACATCAACCGCATTTGGGCGGGGACCGACGATGGCCTGATATGGCTGACTACCGATGGTGGCGGCCACTGGAACAACATCACGCCGCCGCAGCTATCGGCATGGCAGAAGGTCTCGGTGCTTGACGCCAGTCACTTCGATGCGCAAACCGCGTACGCCGCCGTCAATACTCTCCGTCTCGACGATCTGCGCCCTCACATCTATCGCACCCGCGATTCAGGTAAAACCTGGAGCGAGATTACCAGCGGGATCCCCGAAAACGAGAACGTGAATTCCGTCCGCGAAGATCCCAAACGCAAGGGTCTGTTATTTGCGACGACCGAGCGCGCGACCTACGTCTCTTTCGATGATGGCGATCACTGGCAATCGTTACGCCTGAACATGCCTGCGACCTCTGTCCGTGACGTGACTGTCAAGGACAACGACCTGGCGGTGGGGACCCATGGCCGTGGCTTCTGGATTCTCGACGACATCACGCCGCTGCGACAGCTGAACGACAAAGTTGTTGCCGGCAACGCATTCCTCTTCGAGCCTGAACTGGCCTATCGTGTTCGCTGGGACACTAACAGCGACACACCGCTGCCGCCGGACGAGCCCGCGGGCCAGAACCCGCCGGATGGAGTAATCCTCAACTATTACTTGAAGTCAGCCGCCAATGGGCCGGTTACGCTCGAAATCGTCGATAGCGCCGGCGGGTTAGTGCGGCGGTATTCCAGCGGCGACCCCATTCCCCCGCCCGACCCTGAGTTGGCAATTCCGGCGTATTGGTTGCGACCACCGCAAAAGTTGTCCAGCGCGGTGGGATTGCATCGTTTTGTGTGGGACACGCACTACCCGCCGGTGCCGGGAATAAAGCCCGAATATCCGATTGCTGCCATACCCCATAACACGGCGCCGGCGCCGACTTCGCCATGGGCCATGCCGGGCAAGTACAACGTCGTTCTCACCGTTGATGGACAGCGCTATACGCAGCCGCTGATGATCGAAATGGACCCCCGCGTCAAGACATCGGCTGCCGATTTGCAGAAGCAGTTCGCGCTGTCGAAACAGGTCTATGACGACTTGCTGGTCCTGCAGCCGGTGGTGGATAAGGCCGCTTCGGCACTGACGAAGTTGAAGTCCATGCGCGAAAAGGCAAGCGCAGCGGATGCGGCCAGGCTCGACGCCGCCATTCAGGAACTGCAATCGCTGGAAGGAACAGGCGGACGGCGCAGGCGAGGGCCGCTAACTGAGAACCTAAATGGCGTGCGCGACTCTCTTATGGGATTGTTGTCTGTGCTGCAGGACGTGGACGCAGCGCCCACTCAGCAGGCGACGCAGGCCGTCGCCAAAGTACATCAGTCAACGGCGTCGCTGGTGCAGCACTGGCAGGAGTTCTCGACTAAACAGTTGGCGCCGCTGAAGGTGCAGCCGTGAAAGTTATTCTGCCAATAGCGCCTTGGTAATTTCGCGCCACTCGTGCTCAAGTGAGTATTGCGGGAGCTCTTTGCCGGCTCGACCATACCAATAAGAAGCATTGGAGACGTCGCCCTCCTTGCGGTGCAGATAGGCGTGGACCCAGGCCGCGCCAGGAGTCTCGTCTTGCTGCGCCGATTCGTGGGCTGTCTTCCAATCCCCCTTCGCGTCCCACCACAAGGCGGTGAGGGCATGGTCCAGCGCACGTGGCGGCCCATCGCGCTGCAACGATTCGCGGAAGTCATCGAACGTCATGTCCCGGTTCAGGTTCACACCGTAAGTATCGCAGATCGCGAAAAAAAAGTTTGCTTTCGCAATATCAGGTAGTGGCTCAGTTTGAAATTCACTCGCTTGCTCCGTCCCGGGTAGAGCACGCCTTGAGGCGTGCATATTGGAGCCAATTCGATGCGCGCTTTAGCGCCTGAGGTAAAATTCACCCCTTTACCTCAGCGGCTGAAGCCGAGACATTTAGGGAATCTCAACTGCACGCCTGAAGGCGTGCTCCACCCAAGATCACTTGACCACAATTTCAAACTGACCGATTCCCCATATCCTGCTCTTTCCGGGCCGGCCCGGTGCAAACCCTGCGCGCTCCTTCGCCATCTAAGCGTAGGTAGGGAATCATCAGGAGACCAACCAATGGCAGATCAAAAGCATGTTGTAGATGCACTAGAAAACTTGATTGAAGTTGCCCGTGATGGGCAGAACGGTTATCGTGAGGCGGCCGAACACACAAAAGATCCGCAGCTGCGTAGGTTCATGGATTCGGTGAGCCTGGCACGCGCCAAATTCGCGGGAGATTTGGAGAGTTACGCCGTGCAGCTGGGCAAGGCCGACGTTGACCGGTCCGGAAGCACGAAGGCCGCAATTCATCGCGGCTGGACCGACCTGAAGGCGGACTTGGGCGGCGGCGATGACTCCGTTCTGTCCTCCATGGAAACCGGCGACAGCTATGCCAAGGAACAATACGAAAAGTACACCGACGACAACAAGCTTCCCGACGATCTCCTCGAGACCATAAGAATACAGGCGCAGACGATCGCCGGTACTCTCGATCGTGTCCGTGTCATGCGGCAAAATCAAAAAGCGGCGTAAGCGAATCCACTGCGGATGATGCCGATGGCGATGTGTTCGTCATTCGCGTCATCCGTGGGCTGAGGCTGGCGAAAAGCTCAAAATCCCACCAATACCGGCTCCGGATATAGCTCTATTCCAAACGCATGGAACACGCCGGCCTGAATTTCGTTTTTCAGGGCCAGAATGTCGGCTGTGGTGGCGCCCCCGCGATTGACGATTGCCAAGGCGTGCCGCCGGGAGATGCCGGCCGCGCCTTTGTTGTAGCCCTTGGGGAATCCGGCGTGCTCGACCAGCCAGGCGGCGGGCAGCTTGCGAAAGCCGTCATCGCTCGGATAGCTGGGCATTTGCAGTCCGCGTGATTCCACACGGGCCGATAGCTCCTCGAAGCGACCCTGCGACACAATGGGATTCTTGAAGAATGAGCCGGCGCTGTGCGCATCCTCATCGCCGGGAACGATGAGCATGGCCTTGCGGTGGCGGATTTCGCGCACGGCTGCTCTCACTTCTGCCAGGGTCGGAGCGGAGGTGCGATCGGCGAAGAACTGCTGCAGGTCGGCATAGCGAACACACGGTTTGGCGCCCTGCTGCAACCCGAACGATACCTGCAGGATGATGTAATGATCGCGCTCTGTCGTATTGAAAATGCTGGCGCGGTAAGTGAAGCCGCATTCTGCGTTGGATAAGGTACGAACTTCGAGAGTCTGCAAGTCGAGAACTTTCACCTCACGAATTGTCTCGGCCACTTCCTGCCCATAGGCTCCGACATTTTGCACCGGCGTTCCGCCGACGGTGCCGGGAATGCCGCTCAAGCACTCCAGACCGGCGCAGTTGGCGTCAACGGTCTGTGCAACCAGTGTGTCCCAATTCACGCCCGCACCGGCAATGAAAAGCGCGTCCGTGCCTGGCGGTGTTGAACACGACAAGGCGGAGAGCGCGACCTTGAGGACCAAGCCAGCGAAGCCCGTATCGGCGACCACAAGGTTGCTGCCACCGCCCAGCACGAACAGTGGCGCCTGTCGCGAGCGCGCGAACTCCACCGCTTCTGCCACCTCAGCTTCCGAGCGCGCTTCCGTGAAGTAGCGGGCCGGACCTCCGACGCCGAGCGTGGTAAACGGAGCCAGAGCAACGTGTTCGCGAATGAGCATAGGCGCAAGGCCAATATATATGCTCAGGCAAGTTACGGGACATCAGAGTGAGAAGGCGCCTTCAAAGCACTCGCGGCGCCCTCGAGTTTTTGGCAGCCATTACACACTATTGCATTTGTGAAGGCGTGCACCGCAGCGTCTCCGTAGGAGTGGGTGCGGTCGGAGGGTTCGCATTGGGTCCACCCCAGTCGAAGAATTCGGTCATGTCCATCTGGGCGGCGTCGCGCCTGGTAAGGCTCGGCAATCCCCATCTGGTCTCGATGAACTTGAGCATCGCCGTGTAGTCCGCTGGCGTGTGAGAAACGTAGTTCTTCTTCGCGAATGGCGAGATTACGATCAGTGGCACGCGGAAACCGGTGCGCGTAAAGTCGCCGCCGAAATCTCCCGGCTTCAGGTCGTTGGGCATGATTCCGTCGGGATTAACCGTATTGACCGGCGGAACGTGGTCATAGAATGCGCCTGCTTCGTCATAGGTGAGGAAGAAGACCGAGCTTTTCCAGGCCGGACTTTGGATGAGCGCATTGATGAGCGATGCCACATAGATTTCACCCTGTTGCACCGGGGTGGTCGGGTGTTCATCGCGCCCTGAGTTGTAACCGCCTTCGATGAATGCCACCGCTGGCAGCGTACCGTTCTGGGCATCGCTGGCAAACTGCGTAGCTGGCACAACGTGGTCCATGTGCTGCGATCCGTAAGGCTGGAAGTAGCTGAGGTAAGTGTCACCAGGATCGGTGACGTAGATCCTCCAGGAAACTCCGGCAGCGTCAAGCAAAGCAAAGATGGGCTTAGCCGAAAGTGGGCTGGTGGGTGGGTAAACGTGACCTTGCGAAGTGGCCGCGAACAAGTACATGCGGTTCGCCTGCGTATTTGTACCTATCGGCGAAAACCAGCGGTCGGAAGTCCCGAATTGCGTCGCCATGAAGTAGTAGAACGGAAGATCGTTGGAATTGTAATAACCCATCGCGCGATAGCCGGGGGTGTCGGTGTAAGGACCGCGCCCAGCCAGGTTTTCGTCGTGGGCGAACTTGCCAGCTACATACGCAAACCCGTCCATCGCCGGAGTATCCGACATGGGATGATGCAGGTTCCAGTCGAGGTGGCTCTCGTTCCAGAAAGAGCTCAAATCTTCAGTGCACTCGGTGGCCAAATGAAAGGCGCTGATCATCGTGGTCCCGCCGTACTCTACGGTTTGCGCATTGGCGGGCATGCCATCCACGCTGCGTGCCAGACCCAGGGACGCGCGGTAATCGTTGAGGAAACCGAAGTAATGGTCGAACGAGCGGTTCTCCTGCACCATGATGACGACGTGCTGCACCGCTCGCATGCCGCTTGGGATTGGCGACGAACCCTGATTGGGCACGGGTGGCTGTTTTGCCCTCCCCCACATCCCACCAGAACAGCCACCAGCAATACCGCCGACAGGAAGGAATAACCCTTCGCTGAAACCATAAGGCCTCCGCTTTACCAGGCAGATGTTGTGCAAGTGGCGTGCTAGTGAGATGGAGACGCAGTCATCATGGTTGCCCAGACAGCATGCTGATGCCTGGGAGAGCGGCCGGCAGAAACTTGCAGACGATGCACAACGCTATTCGCAGCACAGAAGATGAGCATCTTCTCGATGTTTGCGAATGGCGCGTGAAACTACGTCCAACCCATCAATCCTTCAGGAGCTGGCGCGCGATCACCAGTCGCTGAATCTCGCTGGTGCCTTCGCCGATGGTGCAGAGCTTGACGTCCCGGTAAAACTTTTCGGCAGGATAATCTTTGATAAATCCGTAGCCGCCGTGAATCTGCACGCATTCGTTGGCGCACCTCACCGCGACCTCGCTGGTATACAACTTCGCCATCGACGACTCCAGCGTGGTCTTCATGCCGGCATCCTTCATCGCGGCCGCGCGATGAGTCAACAAGCGGGCGGCGTCGATTTCTGTCGCCAGGTCGGCCAGCTTGAACGCGATTGCCTGGAACTGGCTTATGGGCTGGCCGAACTGCTTGCGCTCTTTGGAGTAGCGCAGCGCGGCTTCATACGCCCCCTGGGCCATTCCCAGCCCAAGCGCCGCGATGGAAATCCGGCCTCCATCCAAAACCTTCATTGCGTCAACGAACCCCTGGCCCTCCTGACCCAGCAGATTTTCAGATGGAAGTTCGCAATCTTCAAAGATCAATTCAGAGGTGTCGCTGGCCCGCAGGCCGAGTTTGTTTTCCTTCTTGCCGGAGCGGAAACCCTTGGTACCTTTCTCCACCACGAACGCCGACAGTCCGCGGGTGTTCGCCGTCTTGTCGGTCACCGCAACTACGACAGCCACGTCAGCGTAGTGGCCATTGGTGATGAAGGTCTTGGTTCCGTTCAGCACCCAATTCTTGCCGCGACGCACGGCTGAGCAACGCGCGCCGCCCGCATCCGAGCCCGCACCCGGCTCTGTCAGGCCCCAGGCGCCGATGAACTCGCCGCGTGGCAAGCTTGGGAATATATTTCCGCTTCTGCTCTTCGTTGCCGGCGATGAAGATGTGGTTTGAACCCAGCGAAGTGTGCGCGGCCACGATGATGCCTACCGAGCCGTCCACGCGCGAAAGTTCCTCGATGGCGGTGACGTATTCGATGTACCCCATGCCGGCGCCGCCGTACTCAGTGGGAAAGATGGTTCCCATCAGTCCCAGCTTGCCCAACTCTTTGACGGTCTCCAGCGGGAAGGTCCCAGGTTCGTCCCATTTCATCACGTTGGGCGCGATCTCGCGCTCGGCAAAGTCGCGCACCATTTTCTTTAATTGCAGTTGTTCGTCCGAGAGCTGGAAATCCAAAACGTTCCTCCAAGATTGGCACACGCCGGCGTCTTCGCAGCGGTCGCTATGGGTGACCTTCGCGTATAAAGCTGAAACAGGCGGTTATAACAGGACAGGGAGTGAGATGCAATCGCGCGGAGATGCTAAAACACTTAAACTTCAACCGGTCGCGTTTCAGCGCAACATCCTCGCCATGTGTTGCGTACCCTCCACCAACCCCAGCGACCAGTTTGCAACATTGATGAAGGCGTTCGGAAAGAGGCCGATAACCACTGTGCCGACCGCGGTGATGGTCAGTGCCAACCGCATAGCCGGACGCGTATGCACGGGCGCTGCATCGATAGGCTGGCGCATGAGCATCGAGTTGGCAATGCGCATGTAATAGTAGAGGCCCACCACCGAATACAGCACGCCGATGGAGGCCAGGGTGTAGTGCCCGGTCTGGATCAGGCTGAGGAAGATGAAGTACTTGCCCCAAAAGCCCGCCAGTGGCGGGATTCCAGCCAGCGAGAGCAGAAACACCAGCATCAGCATGGCTTCGGTCGGCGCCTTGAAGTACAGCCCGGCGATGTCGTCAACCGTGTCACCGATAATGTTGCGCCGCCGCAGCGAGGTGATCACCGCGAACGCGCCCAGGTTCATGAAGGTGTACACCAGCAGGTAAATCATGATCGCCATGATGCCGGTGGAGTTGGTCTGTCCGTCGCTGGCGATCAGGCCCAGCAACATGTAACCGACATGCGCAATGGAGGAGTACGCCAGCAGGCGTTTCAGATTGTCCTGCGTGATCGCGGCCAGGTTGCCGCCGGTCATGGTTGCAATGGCAACGAAGATCAGCAGCGGCACGTACATCGCGCGCAGCGGATAAAGTCCGAACAGGAAGATGCGCAGCAGCATCGCCCATCCGGCAGATTTCACCGCCACCGACATGAATCCGGTAACGCTGGTGGGGGCGCCTTCGTAGGCGTCAGGTGCCCACTGGTGAAACGGCACGGCAGCAATCTTGAACAGCAGGCCCGTGGTGGTTGCCAGCAGCGCGAAGATAACCACGGGATCGTTCGGACGGGTCGCGATTAGTTCCTGTAGCTTCTGCGCAATTTGTCCCAGATTGGTGCTGCCGGTCAAACCGTAAAACAGCGACAGCCCATAGGCGAAAATCCCCGACGAGAACGCGCCCAGCAGCAAATATTTCAGTGCGGCTTCATTCGAGCGCTTGTCGCGACGCAGGAAGCCGACCAACACGTAGGTCGAGATGGCCATCAGCTCCAGGCCGATGAAGATCAGCACGATGTCATAGCCGGCAGCCATGCACATCATTCCAACCACGGAAAGAAGTAACAGGGCGTAGAACTCGCCGTGGTTCTCGCGCTCGATTTCGAGATACCGCATCGACATCAGAATGGCAATGGCTGCGCCCATCAGGAACAGATAGAAGAAATAAATGGCGAAGCGATCGACGACCAACGAGCCCATGAATCCGGTGAAGGCTGGCAATTGCGACGCCTTGCTTTTCCGCGGCGTGATAGGCGAGATGGAGCCTGCCTACCGCGATGGCGGAAAATGCGACGCCAATCAACGCGGTGATAGCGTTTACGCGCTTCCACTGCTGCGGCAGCATGAGATCGATCATCAGGATGCCAAGCGCAAACACCGTCAGCAGCAGCATCGGCAAGGCGAGCAGATAGTCGGTGCTTGAGTAGGAAAACGTTGTCAGCGCGCTGGTCACTATTTCATCCTCACTTGGCGAGCGCGGCCGGAGCCGCCGCTAAGTTGGCTTTCGCTGTATTTACAGGCGATGGCTTCGGGGTTGCCGCCACTCCCGGTTTCTGCCCGTCTCCGGTGGTCGCAGGCGGTTGCGCCTCTGGCGCTGTAGGCGCTTCGGGTGTTGGGGTCGCCAGATCCGGATTCACCGGCTGCGCAGCCAGCACAGGCTTCTTCAGGCCGGGATAGTCAGGACGTACGGTTGCGACCAGGTTGTTGATCGGGGTGGAAAGAATCTGGAAGAACGGCTTGGGATACAGGCCGATCCAGAAAGCAAGGATCACCAGCGGAATGAAGGTGGCCAGTTCCCTTCCCGAAAGGTCCAGCAGCTTCTCGTTTTTAGGATTGGTCACCGAGCCGAAGAACACGCGCTGGTACAGCCACAGCAAGTAGGCCGCGGCCAAGATTACTCCCGGCACCGCCCAGGCGGCCCACACCTTGTTCTCCATGAACGTGCCCTGCAGGATGGTGAACTCGCCGACGAACCCATTGAGCAGCGGCAGTCCCATCGAAGACATGAACATGATGAGGGTGATGGTCGCGTAAACCGGCATCACGTTGGAAATGCCGCCGTACTCAGAAATCTCGCGCGTATGCCGTCGTTCGTACAAGATGCCGACAATCAAGAACAGCGCGCCGGTGGAGATGCCGTGATTAATCTGCTGTATGACCGAGCCGCTGAGTCCCAGCGGGCTGAGGGCGAAGATGCCAAGCGTGCAAAAGCCAAGGTGGCTGACCGACGAGTAGGCCACCAGCTTCTTCATGTCCTTCTGCATCAGCGAAACCAACGCGCCGTAGATGATGCCGATCAGCGACAGCACGATCATGAACTGGCGCACCCATGGCGTCATCGCGACCGCGGGGAAGAATGGCAGCGAGAAACGGATCAGGCCGTACGTTCCCATTTTCAACAAGACGCCCGCCAGGATCACGGAGCCAGCCGTCGGTGCTTCCACGTGCGCATCGGGGAGCCACGTGTGGAACGGGAACATCGGCACTTTGATAGCGAAGCCGACAAAGAATGCGAAGAACAGCCAGATGGCCGCATGCCCGCCGATCTTCGGCGCCGTGGCGTAGAGATCGGGCAGGTAGAAGGTGTACACGCCGGTCAGAGTGTGGTGATGGAAGTACAGGAACAGGATGCCGAGCAGCATCAGCACCGAGCCGAACAGGGTGTACAGGAAAAACTTGATGGCTGCGTAAAGCTTGCGCGGTCCGCCCCAGATGCCGATCAGCAGATACATCGGCACCAGCATGGCCTCCCAGAAAACGAAAAACAGGAACATGTCGTTGGCCATGAAGACGCCAAGCATGCCCGTCTGCAATACCAGGAACCAAACGTAGTATTCCTTCACCCGCTCCTGAATGGCGTTCCACGATGACAGGATCGAGATGGCCCCGAGCAACGTCGTCAGCATGATCAGCAGGAACGAGATGCCGTCGATACCGATCACGTAGCCGGCGCCGATGGACGGAATCCAGTTATTGGGGCTGCCCTCGACGAACTGGAAGCCGGCGCGATCTTTCAGCGCCCAGAACCACGGAATCAGCGGCAAAGAAACCGCAAATCCCAGGAAGCCGAAGATGTTGCCAACCCAGCGAATGGCGTCCTTGTTCTCCTTCGGCATTAGCATCAGGAGAACTGCGCCCACCAGCGGTGTGAATAAAATTATCGAAAGAATATGGTTGTGCATTTTTATTAGCTCTCAGCTTTCAGCCATCAGCTTTCAGCTCAAACCTGTTTCACCAACCCGGATATTGCTCGGGTGCCCCATCCTTGTCGCCGTCTTTTGGCGACAGGGTGGGCGGCTACCAACGAATCACGTAATAGAAAACGAAGCACACTAACCCAGCCACCATCACCAACGCATACCACTGCACCAGGCCCCACTGCACCAGGCGCACCGGATACGAAGCCAGGCGCGTCACCATGGCCACTCCATTCACGAAGAGGCCGTCAATAATCCATTTATCCCACAGGTTCGACAGTGTGCCACTCATGCGCGTTGACCAACCCGCGCCATTGACAGCGCCGTCAATCACGTTGGCGTCGAACTTCCACATCGCATCGCCCAGACCCATGGCACCCAGACGAACGTCTCCCACCTTCTTGCGCCCGGTGAAGACCCAGTCGTAGATTTCGTCCACATACCACTTGCGGAACAGCGTCTTGTAGAAGCGTGGGGAGACCTCTTGAATCGGCTCTTTGTAGCCCTTGTCGGCCTTCTTATAAGCGCGCTGTGCCAGGAACCAGCCCACCACTGCCGCGCCCACGGAGGCGAACATCAACGTGTACTCCATGGGATCGGTGTGCTCGACCTGCTGCTCGCCGGCAGCCACCTGCACGGACTTACCACCTTCTTCCAGTACCACCGCTTCCTTGGCAAACACGGGCTCGAGAAATTTCTCGAAGCGGTTCGACCCGCCAAGGCTGTGCGGCAGTCCCAGGAATCCCGCCCCGACCGAGCAAATCGCCAGGATCACCAGCGGCACGGTCATCGTCTTAGGTGATTCGTGAATGTGGTGCTCCACCTCGTGGTTCATGCGCGGCTTGCCGAAGAACGTCAGGTAGATCAGCCGGAACATATAGAACGAGGTCATCAGCGCCGTCAGAAATGCGATGTACCACAGATAGCGATACGCGCCCGCCTCGCGCGACCACGTCTCCCACAGAATGGCGTCTTTGGAGAAGAAGCCCGCGAAGCCCGGAATGCCGGCGATGGCCAGCGTCGCAATCAGCATGGTGCCGAACGTGGTCTTGATCTTTCCGCTCAGCGCACCCATGTGCTGCATTTCCTGCTCGCCGCTCATGGCGTGAATCACCGAGCCGGCGCCGAGGAACAGCAGGGCCTTGAAGAATGCATGGGTGAAAACGTGGAAGACGCCCGCGGCAAATGCGCCCACGCCAAGCGCCAGGAACATGTATCCCAACTGCGACACGGTGGAGTACGCCAGCACGCGCTTAATATCGTTTTGCACCAGGGCGATGGTGGCGGCGAAGATCGCGGTCAGCGCGCCGATGATGGCCACCGTCTTCATCGCATTTGGCGCCAGCACGAACAGGGCGTTGGAGCGCGCCACCATGTATACGCCTGCGGTCACCATGGTCGCGGCATGGATCAGGGCCGAGACCGGTGTCGGACCTTCCATGGCATCCGGCAGCCATACATACAGGGGAAACTGCGCTGACTTGCCGCAGGCGCCCACGAACAGCAGCAGGCAGGCAACGGTAATCCAGTGATCGCCGATCGCGAATTGCCCGCTGCGCGCCAGCATGTTGACCTTGGTGTACTGCACCGAACCGAAGTACCAGGCGATGGTGAACATGCCCAGAATGAATCCCGCGTCACCGATGCGGTTTACGATGAACGCCTTGTTGGCAGCGGTGGATGCGGAGTGACGCTGGAAGTAGAAGCCGATCAGCAGGTACGAGCACAGACCCACGCCCTCCCAGCCCACGAACATCACCGCATAGTTGTTGGCCAGGATAAGCGTCAGCATGGAGAACATGAACAGGTTCAGGTAGCCGAAGAAGCGGTAGTATCCGCCTTCGTGCGCCATATAGCCCATCGAGTAGATGTGGATCAGCATGCCCACACCGGTCACGAACAGCAGCCAGATGCAGGACAGCGGATCGAGCAGGAAGCCGGCATCGGCGCGGAACTCAGCCGTATGGCCGCCATGCATCGGATAGGTCAGTGACGCGTCGCCGGTGCCCATCCAGGTGTACAGCACCTTCTCGAAGGGCTTGCCGGGACTGGCGGCGCTGTAGCCGGTGTACTGCCAGACGGCGACACACGCCCACGCAAACGCCAGCACAACCATGCCGACGCAGATGCCGTTTACCGCCTGTTTCGTCAGCTTGCGCCCGAAAAAGAACATGCAAGCCGCACCGAAGGCGGGAAACAGCGGAATCAACCAGATGTGTTCAAGAAAGAACATGTAAACTCTCGGCTTCGCCTCGAAGCTGTCAGCTATCAGCTGTCAGCCGTCTGTAAAATCGCTTTTCGCTATTCGCTATTCGCTTTTCGCCCTTCGCTCTTTGCCAGAAAACCACCAACGGCGTGTCATCCTGAGCGCAGGCGCGCCGTTTTTGCGCGCCGCAGCCGAAGGACCCCTATCGTTGCGAAAAATCTTCGCTCCTAGCCACTAATCCCTAGCCCCTGCTTCCCTACCACTTCAGCAGATCCACTTCATCCACGTTCACCGTCTCCTTGTTACGGAAGAAGGCGATGATGATGCCAAGGCCGACGGCCGCTTCAGCAGCCGCATCGGTGATGACGAAAATCGCGAACACTTGCCCGTGCAATCCCCACAGCCGCGAGAACGCCACCAGATTCAGGTTCACGGCATTCAGGATCAACTCAATCGACATCAGGATGATGACCACGTTGCGCCGCGTCAGCACGCCGATGGTGCCGATGATGAACAGCGCCGCCGCAACCACGAGGTAATGCATGGTGGTGATTTCAGTCATAAATCAACCTTCGGTCTCCGAACCCTTGGGCTTACGCGTCTTTTGTCTGCCGCCCTGGACGAGCAGGCGATCCGTCCGCACTTTTACCGTAATCGTGGTCCATACCGGACCTACGCTCACAGAAACCCTGCTACCGTACGATGGCTTCAGTTCAAACTTGTTCTGCGCCATGCGGCCTCCCGTCAAATCCTCTTCTTCGCCATGACCACCGCGCCCACGATGGCCACCAGCAGCAGCAGCGAGGCAATCTCAAACGGCAGCATGTAATTGCCGTACAGCCAGACGCCAATCTGCTGCGTGTTGTCAGCCTCAAGCCCGCGATAACTCTGGTAGAACACCGATGGAAATGCGCCCCGGCCGGTGCGATAGACAAATGCCAGCAATCCACCGAGCGCCAGCGCGGCAATCGTGGCCACGATCCATTGTTTATTGAACTGATACTCGCGGATGTTCTGCTCCAGGTTGACCAGCATGATGACGAACAGGAACAGCACCATGATTCCGCCGGCGTAAAGCACGATCTGCACCGCAGCCACGAAGGGCGCGTACAGCATCAGGTAAAAGCCAGCCAGCGAAAGCAGGGTCACGATCAGCGACAGAGCGGCATGCACCGGATTTCGCCGGGTGATCACAGCGATAGCGGAAACGATGGCCATGATCGCCAGGAAGTAAAAGAAGAACGGTGTCGCGACAGGATTCATAATTAGCCGTTAGCAATTAGCACTTAGCATTTAGCAAAACCCAACATTCACGGGTTGCACTTCGTACATCGTTGAAGCTCTGTGTCGTACTCTTTTTCGATTCGTTCCTGAACCGCCCATTGGGTCAGTTCTTCCTTCTGTGCTTGACAAGCCTTGTAGTACCGCCCTGTCGTAAGCGCTCCTGTTGTTCAATAAGGTTCCACTATCCGCTCGGTGCAGCATCCAAGGTCCGCCCGATTTACTCGTTGCCTTATAGCAGTTCACTACGTAGCCGACAGAGTTGCCGGTGACCCAACGAAAATACCCGTCTTCGTCATCGTAGAAGTTTTCCATCTTCGTTCCGCAGTCCAAATCCGAACATCTGATAACTAGCCACTATCCACTACTGCCACTAGCCACTTACTTACTTCGCGTACCTCACCGGCTCCTGGCCGCGTTCCAGCGCCGCCTGGTCCAGCACCATTCCCTCGCGGCTGTAGAGCGCCATCTCGTAGTCCTGGGTCAACTCCAGCGCATCGGTCGAGCAAGCCTCCTCGCACAGGCCGCAGAACATACAGCGGCTCAGGTCATAGGTCCAAGAGACGACTTCTTTGCGCTTGGTCGCCGGGTTGCGCTCCCCCTTCACCACGATCAACTGCTCGGGACAGGCCAGGGCGCACAGGTTACAAACGATGCACAGCGACTCGCCGGTATCGGGATTCGAGTTCAAGCGCGGCTGGCCGCGGAAGCGCTCGAAAATTACCGGCCGCTCCAGTGGATACTGTTCCGTAATCGCCTCGCTGGGTGGCTGGTAGTGGAACGTCACCCTGAGGCCCTTTACCAGGTCAACCAGGAAGATTTTGCGAAGCAGCGGAGTCAGGCTCACTGATGCACCCCCATGATCGCGGCCGACAGTTGCGGCATCAGGCCCCAAATTGCGGTAGCGATCAGCACGCCCAAGCCAGTCGGCAGCAGTACCTTCCAGCCCACTTTCATGAGCTGGTCAAAGCGATAGCGCGGAAACGTTCCGCGGTACCAGATGTACAAGTACATGAAGAAGGCAACCTTGACGACGAACCAGTAAATGTCCTGTATGCGGACGCGCACCGCGGGAAACAGCAGCACCAGGCCGACGAAGCCCAGCAGCGCGCCGAACGTGCCCAGGCCCACTGTCTGAATGCGGAACTGCGGAATCTTCGGCATGCGTATGGTTCCCAGGAAGCACATGGCAGCCAGCACAAAGAACGTCAGCGCTGGAAGAAACGAGAACGCCATGTCCCACGTGGATCCGCCTAACAGATTCGGAAATGGCCGCATCCAGCCACCGAGCCAGAGGGTCACTGCAATCGACGACACCGCAAGCATGGCCGAATATTCGGCCAGGAAAAACAACGACCAGCGAAATCCGCTGTACTCGGTATGAAACCCCGCGACCAGCTCCGATTCCGCCTCCGGCAGATCGAACGGTGCGCGATTGGTTTCCGCGACCATCGCGATCGCGAACACCGCGAAGGCGATGAATCCGAGTGGAAAAAATTTGAAGATGAACCAGGTCTGCTGGCTGGCCTGCGATTCGACGATGCCGATCATGCTCAAGGTGCCGGTGCCCGTCTGCAAGCTGGTCATCAACACCGCCGAGACAATCGCCAGTCCCATGGCAATTTCGTAAGAGACCATCTGCGCGCTTGAGCGCAACGAGCCCATCAGCGGGTAATGTGAGTTCGACGACCAGCCCGCCATGATGATGCCCAGCACGCCGAGCGACGACACGCCCAGCATGAAGAGAACGCCGATGTTCATGTCAGTGACGGCGTGAGTGCGGCCAAACGGAACCACCAGGAAGGTGGTGAACGCGGTCATGGTCACCACCACGGGCGCGCTCCAGAACACTATCTTGTCAGCGTCGTGGGGAATGATGTCTTCCTTGATCAGCAGCTTGAGGGCATCGGCGAAAGGCTGCAGCAATCCGTGCGGGCCCACGCGCATGGGACCAAGCCGAATCTGCATGTGCGCCAAAATCTTGCGCTCAAGCCAATTCATGCACATGACGGCCACCGAAACACCGGTGATGACCAGCAGAATGTAAATCGTGGCCCAGAAGAGGTTGCCAGCTTCGCCCGGGGTTGTGCCTGTACTCAGATAGCCTTTGATGTACTCGATCATTAGCGGTCCACCTCCCCGAGCACGATGTCGAGTGTGCCGATGACCGCCACTACATCGGCCACCAGCAGGCCGCGCACCATCTTGTCGAGGGCTTGCAGATTGACAAACGATGGAGGACGCACCCTGATGCGATAAGGCTGGGTGGAAGCGTCGCTCACGATGAAATATCCCAATTCGCCCTTAGGCGCCTCGATGGAGTGATAGACCTCGCCGACTGGCGGCTTGATCACCTTGGGTACCTTTGCCATGATCGGCCCTTGCGGCAAGCCGTCAACCGCCTGACGAATAATACGAACCGACTGGCGCATCTCCTCGATGCGAACCAGGTACCGATCGTAGGTATCGCCGTTCAGGCCGGTCGGGATCTCGAAGTCGAAATCCTTGTACGACTCGTAGGGCTGAGCTTTGCGCAGGTCCCACTTCACGCCGCTGGCGCGCAGAACCGGGCCGGTGACGCCCAGAGCAATGCAATCTTCGGGGTTCAGAATGCCCACGCCTTTGGTGCGCTCCACCCAGATACGGTTGGTGGTCAGCAGCTCTTCGTATTCGTCGAGCTTAGGCAAGAAGGCATCGCAGAACTTTTGGCAATCCTGCTCGAAGCCTTCGTAGGCCTCGTAGAGGCAGCCGCCGATACGAAACGCGTGCGTGGTGAGGCGCGCGCCACAATACTTTTCGAAGATCTTCAGAACCTCTTCGCGGTCGCGGAAGCAATAGAACAGCGGGGTGATGGCCCCGATGTCGAGGGCGTGCGTGCCCAGCCATACCTGGTGGCTGGCGATGCGGCACAATTCAGTGAGGATGACGCGAATGTATTGTGCCCGCTTCGGTGCTTCTACGCTCAGCAGCTTCTCGACCGCTTCGCAGTAACCCAAGCCGTTGGAGACCGCGGCAACGTAATCCATGCGGTCAACGTAGGGATTGAACATGGCGTAGGTGCGGTTTTCCGCAATTTTTTCTACGCCGCGATGCAGGTACCCAATGACGCACTCAGTGCCCAGTACCTTCTCGCCGTCCAGCTTCAGGATGACGCGCAACACACCGTGGGTGGACGGGTGCTGCGGTCCCATGTTGAGGACCAGTTCGGTCGCGTCAAGAAAAGTTTCGTCTTTGGTATCGAGATCGAGATAATCGGTGCGTTCGCTCATTGTCCACTCTCGATGCCAAGGTTGATCTTCACCCATTCCTGGTCCTGCTTCAGGATCGGGTAATCCTTGCGCAGGGGATAGCCCTTCCACCCATCGGGCAGAAGAATGCGCTTCAGGTCCGGATGTCCGTCGAACTCGATGCCGAACATGTCGAAGACCTCGCGCTCCAGCCAGTTTGCCGTCTCCCAAATGTTGACGGCAGTGCGAACATGTTCGCCGTCCTTGATCTGCGCCTTGATTCGCACCCGCTCGTTGTGGTGAAACGAGTAGAGGATGTAAATGATGTCGAACTGGGCCTCGCGCTTGGGATAGTGCACGGCGGTAATGTCAACGCAGTAGTCGAACAGCTCGTCCTCGCGCATGCGCCGCAGGATCTCGTAAACGATGGAGCTATCTACGACCAGGTACTTCTGTCCAAGGTAGGTATTGGCTTCTTTGATTCCGGAACCATACTGACTGCGCAGCCGCGTGACCAACTCTGCGTCCCAGGGTTCTGGCTTGGGACCTTCCGGCTTTGGCGCAGGCTTGGCAGCCGCGGGTGCCGCCGGCTTGGCGCCAGTGGCAGCGGCGGCTGGCTTTTCGCCGGTCGCAACGGCAGCTGGTTTAGCCGGCACAGCGGCCTGGGCACCAGGCGTTGGCGGTGGAACTGTTGGCGCAGCAGAGGTTGATGATGTTTCGGCGGATGTTTTGGCGCCGCCCGATCCTGCTCCCTCACCCGAGGCCGCAGGCGGGCCCGTCGGGGAGGATGGTGCAGGAGAGACTGGGTTGGTTTCTTTGCTTTCGTCGGGCACTGCTTATGCCTCTCTGAGTACCTTGCACTGCTATCAATGACCTTTAATTTGTAACAGCTTCCCGGTCTTATCATCTTGTGCGAAGGTCACGCCACACTGTGACGACAATCACATTGTTCTGGGAATCCCTGTTTCGATTTGCAGGTATGTGCGCTCACGATACTCCAATCGCGCTGTGCTTGCGGCCGTCGAGCGTATCGAATTCGTGTGTTAAACTAAGCTGTTTTCACTCCCGATTCGAACCATTATGCTCTTCTCCAAAGAATATGTGGGCTATCTGGCGCGCGAAGTCACCAACAAGCTCATTGCGGGCGAGTTTATCGAAACTTCAGAGAAGCCTGAGGTAACGGCCCGCATCAACTCCGCCCTGCTCGACGAACTCACGCTCGAAGACCGAATCAACGACGAAGTTCGCATCATCCTTGATACCTACGCTGACGAGATGAACCGCAGTGGCGCCAATTATCAGGAAATGTTCAAGAAAATCAAGAATGAACTGGTGCGCAAGTACAAGGCGGTGCTATGAGGTTGAGCCGCGAAAAGATCAATAAACTGGCGCACGCCGTCGCCGATGCTCTCGCCGATATGGACAACGTGGACTTCGTGGAGGACCGCAACAGTATCCGTCTGGAGGCTCGCCGTGTATTGGAGAACTTGCTGACTCAGGAGGCCAGGATCGACGCTGCCGCCCGGCAGAAGATCGAAAGCCAGCGCCGCACCATCCTCGAAGGCTCCCAGGAGTGGGACATTCTCTATCGCAAGTACTACAACGAGGAAGTCAAGAAGTTGGGAATCTGAATTCGCCGCTACTAATTCACGGCCCCGTTTTCGGATATCCACTGCCAGCATTCAGCCATCAATACCCGGTGACTTCAGGGGCGGTGGAGGCATCTGTAATGTTACCTTTGTAACAAACTTCTGCTTGACATCGTGGCGCAGGGCGCACTATACACCCTATCAGTCAATAGAATTATTATTGGCCAGATCTTTGCGCGAGAAGTAGCCGCCGCAAAGCGGTCTGGGAGTGTCGCCTGAAGAGCGGTTCCGCTGCTCACGATGCGACACCGAATGATCTATCTAACGCTCAGTTCAAACAACACTGACCGCAATAGGAGTGACCGAATGAAACGACTCTTACTAATCCTAATCTTGCTTTCTGCCGCCGCACATGCCCAAACGTTCAACCGCAGTACGGGAACTGGACTGGCGAGCAATCCGAGCAATTGGAGCACCGGCGTGGCGCCTTGTGGAGCCGGTGGCGACGCCGTCTTCGTAGTAGTACAGACGCTCATTGTCAATGATTGCGCTGGAATTGGCGCAGCCACCGGTATAAATGGCCTTCGCATTGAAGCTGGCGGTTCTCTTTGTGCTTATGATGGCATACATACAAATACTTGCGGCAATACTTCTACTCAGGGATCTCAAGCAATCTATTTTAACTCCACCGGCACGAACCCCATTGGGAGTGGTTCCGTAACAAACCCAGGCTCTGATGCGACCGCATTTGGTCTTTTCATCAGCTACGGTACTTTCCAGTTTCTTGGTGATGCCAATGACCAACTGACATTAACGCCAGCCAATACAAGCTATCCGATTTATGTGGTCCATGAATACAATGCCTATAATGGCGGAATCGGAATAGGTCCTGGAGGAGAAACCGGAGGCGCACCCCAAAACATTCGCGGTGGGGTCCTGACTTGCCGTTATTGTAAGTTTGTCAACGTCGGAAGTTCCGCATTTCCCACCACCATGGAAGGGCTGGCTTACGAGTTGCGCTCTACAGAAACAAGCCCAATCTCATCCCTCGACATTGAGCATTTCGAGTTTGATTCGCCATATGAGTTTACGGTCGGCAACATTGCTACGGGCATCTTCAATAACAACTGGACGATGGCGAATGGCTGGTTCAATGGTTGTACGGGGCAGTTCTTGTTCAACATAAGCAACTTCTATGGCGGGGGCTTCAACATCACAAACTTTGTAGAGACCGGATGCACGACCACCGGGCAGACGGCGAAGTTTGTCTATAGACCCGCAAACCTTACCTGGAGTGGCAATGTTACGGTGGGCGCCAGTGACGGCAGCATTCAGCGCGGCCAGTTGTTTATCCAAAGTGGTGGTTCAGCCAGTGGTCCGTTGACGATCACTAATAACGTAGTTCTTAATGCGGAGGGGGTGGTTCCCGCCGCATCAAACGCCTTCGATATTCGTTTTGCGGCCAACGACTCTACCTCTACCATCAATGGAAATATAGCTTGGGGAACTTATCAGCCGTTCCACTTTGTTGGCCCTGCTAGCACCAGTGGTCCACTGCTTAGTAATAACTGGGGTGCGGAGTGGAAAGAGGCGGCGCTCGGACAAGGTGTTTATGAGTCTGCCGGGTGCTACTTTAACCTGAAAAATAACATCGCTATTATCGAAAATGACAACGGCAACATACCGATGCTCCTATATTCCACTACTTCCTGCCAATCGTCTGCCGTCTACAAAGTAGACAATATGACGCTGTATTTTGCGACTCCGGGCAACGGAAATTCAGTAGGAGTGGATTTTGGAGATACAGGCGGCTCACCGTATTCGGTGGCCGCACCGAGTTGGTTTCGCTCTAACATAATCTATGGAGCTTACAGCGGATATGTGAACAACACATCCGACCGCTACTCTACCTCCGGCTTGTACGGGGTTGGTCCCAGTAACAATCTGGTTTATGGATCCCACTCCGGACGAGACTACTGCGGTGCAGGAACAACTTGCGCCAGTCACGGGACGGGCATCGGATACGACAATGGTTCGGTCTACCACCCAAGTCTAACCGCTTACGGCGACCTGGCTGATACTATAAGTCCCGCGTTTGTTGACCCAACTCGCCGCCCAACAGGCTACAGTACAACCTGCGGCGGCCAGGGAACAATTGCTGATTTAGGTGTCCAATACTCCCTCAGAGATGGCTTGGGCGCTGCTTACAACAACTGCTATGACGTTACGAAAATGCTTCTATGGCTGCAAACAGGATTTGCGCCCAGGAACCTACAACTCAATAAAGCAGGATATAACCATACATATGTAGGAGCGGTCCCAGTCCTGCCAACGATTTTTTTACCTTGATATGCAATAAGATGCAGGACGTTGTTCATGCCCCATCTGAGCCTGGTCGCTTAGATGGGGTTTGTATTAGGAGGCGAGTGGCCCATGGCAGTATAAAACCAACGGCCGCGCTCCTATAATTGGGGGGCATGCCCAGCGGCCTCACTCTATCTTCTCTCAGCCGCGACATCAAGCGCCTTGCCTCCGAGGCTGGCTTCGATCTGGCCGGCATCGCCGGGGTGGACGACACCGCGGAACACCGATTTTTCCCTCAGTGGATCGCGGACGGCCGCGCGGGTGAGATGAAGTATCTCCAGGCGCGCAACCAAAGCGGCGAGTTGAAACGTGCCTCGTTGTTCAACGCCGCCCCTTGGGCACGTTCGGTGGTAGTGTGCGCCGCTGAATTACAACACCAGTGAGCCCTACTCGACGCACGCCGGCACGACCAGACAAGGGTGGATCTCGCGTTACGCGTGGTCGCAACGCGACTATCACGAAGTGCTGCTGGGGAAACTCCGCCTGATGGAAAGGGGCCTGCTAGAAATCTGCGCTCAGCAAACCATGCCGGCGCCGCGGACCTGGTGTTACGTTGACACTGGCCCAGTCATCGAGCGCATCGTTGCCCAGTACGCGGGCATTGGCTGGATCGGCAAGAACACCTGCATTCTGAATGAGCACCTGGGCTCCTGGCTTTTTCTCGGCATCATGCTGACGTCGCTGGAGCTGACGCCCGATCTGCCTCCAGTCGACCGCTGCGGCTCGTGCACGCGTTGTCTGGACGCTTGTCCGACCGATGCCTTCCCTGCTCCCTACCAACTCGATGCGACCCGGTGCATCTCGTATCTCACCATCGAAAAACGCGGTGCTATTCCCGAACCGCTCCGCGCCGGCATCGGCCGGCAGGTGTTCGGCTGTGACATTTGTCAGGACGTTTGCCCGTGGAACCGTGAAGCCCCAGTGACGAAGACACCTGAGCTGCAGCCTCGCGCCGCACTGGTGAATCCCGATCTGGAGTGGCTGGCCGGCTTGAGCGTGGAAGAGTTTCGCGAAGTTTTCCGTGGCTCGCCGGTAAAGCGCGCGCGGTTCAACGGTCTGCGCCGAAATGTTGCGATCGCGCTCGGTAACAGCGATGACGAGCGCTTCTTGCCTGTACTCGAAGAGCTAAGCCACGATGAAGACCAGATCGTCGCCGAGCACGCACGCTGGGCGCTGAGGCGCTTGCGCGATGAACGTCCCCGGCCTTCCGCCAAATGACAAGCACGCAAATTCTGGTTATAAAGAAGTCATGAACGAAGCTCTCAGCCGGCGACTTAGCCAGCCCCAGTTTGCCAACCCCATGCAGGAAGCTCTACTGAGCCTTATGGTCGCAGCCAACACGCTGAACGACCTGATGGATCAACTTTGCGAAAGTCATCGCATCACACGTCCGCAATACAACGTGCTGCGAATTCTGCGAGGAATCCATCCCCTGGGACACCCGCGTTGCGAAATCGCCAGGCGCATGGTCGACCGCGCTCCAGACGTCACTCGCCTGGTGGACCGACTGCAGGCCCGCGGGCTTGTTAAACGCTCGCGGGGAAGCGACGATCAGCGCCAGGCTGTGACCCTCATCACTGCTAAAGGTCTGAAATTACTGGCCAAAATGCAGCCCGAGATTGACGCCGCCATGGATGCCCGCATGGGCAGGCTCAACGAGGAAGACTACCGCGAGTTAAGTCGCCTCTGCGGCATGATTTTCGAGCCCGATTCAGCAGAATAAACTGCTTTTGAATCCTTTCTCCGCCCTTCACATCCCATATATGTGTTACAACACAGTTATTTGGTGTTGCAACATTGAAGATGGGTACTCAGCCCTGAGGTGTGGCGATGAACAACCTGCTGATCGTTAACTCCAGCCCTCGCAGCAATTCGGTCTCGCGGCGGCTGACCCGGCACTTCGCCGAAGAATGGAAAGCGAAGCACCCGGATACCCGTGTGATCGAGCGCGACTTGAACGTGGACTCGCTGCCTTTCGTGGACGAACAATGGATTCAGGCGTCCTACACAGCGCCAGCGCAGCGCACGCCCCAGCAACAGCAGGCGCTGGCACTCTCCGATGCGCTGATTGAGGAACTAATGGCCGCTGATGTAATTGTGCTGGGGGTGCCTATGCACAATTTTTCCATTCCGGCTTCCCTGAAGGCCTGGTTCGACCTGGTGGTTCGCGCCGGCAAGACTTTCAGCTACAGCGACAAGGGGCCAAAAGGACTGCTACCGGCGGGAAAGCAGGTGGTGGCGATTGTCTCTCGTGGCGGGGTATACGACGAGGCGCCAGCGGCGGCGCCGTCCGACTTCCAGGTTCCCTACTTGCGGCACCTGCTGCGGTTTGTGGGCTTGAAGGACGTTACCGTGATCGCCGCCGACAAACAGGGCTTTGGAACAGAGGTGGCCGGGCAATCGGTAGACACCGCGGTGCAGAAACTATCAGCGCTGGCCGAGCATCTGCCTTCGACGGTTGCCGTGGCGGCCTAGCGTTGATTCCGGAAATGAATGGCGCAGCCTGCTCCAAAGAGAAAACCCTCCCCGGCGGGAGGGTTCAGTGGTTTTGGCCGCATCCGGAAGCCCAAAATTCTGAAGCGACGCGAATGTGACCTGCTTCCGCGTGGCGCAGACGTCTTACACGCGCTGCACGTTGGCGGCCTGGAAGCCCTTTGGACCCTTGGTGAGGTCGAACTCTACGGTCTCGCCCTCGTTCAGGCTGCGGTATCCGTTCTCCTGGATAGCCGAGAAATGGACGAACACATCCTCGCCCGTAGATCTCTGGATGAATCCGTACCCTTTGGCTCCGTTAAACCACTTGACTGTACCTTTCTCTCTCACAACTGCTCCTTTCACCTGATGCACTTGGAATAACCCCTGCTGCGCTGACGTTCCGAGCAGAACCCTGAGGGAGCGGGATCGGAAGACGTCTCAACGTTGCCGGGAAACAAGGGTTGCGGCCCAGTTGGCAGCCTTTCGGCAATGAAAAAGCCCCGAAATCGTCCTGGCGGACTAATGCGTCCGCGACAAGGCCGATCCCTGGAGCCAGTACAATGCGCGAAATTCGACTGCTGACAGAAACATCAACCCAAATCCGAGTTTCGGTTTGACCGAAAGCTCCTCCCTCGCCCATTCGAGAGGGGAGCAGGAGATGATTACAGGAACTCGCGATTCTGGCAAGTGTTTTCATCACGACGTGCGGTTGAGGCCAACGTTACTCCTCCGTGAGGCGTGGATTCCGAACCAATCGTCGTTGCAGGCGGTCCACAAATCAACGCCCTAAGCACGTTATGCCCGTGGCGCGATACGATAACGGGGACCCGATGGAGGCCAGAAGATTGCGAATCGTTGCTGTGGGAGAAATCTTGTGGGATGTCATTGGCCAGCACGAATATCTCGGCGGTGCGCCGTTGAACTTTGCCGTTCATGCCCAAAAGCTAGGCCATAAAGCCTCGCTGGTAAGCGCCGTGGGCGAAGACGATCGCGGCCGGCGCACGCTTGATTGCATGCAGCAAGAGGGCCTTTCGACCGAGTTTCTGCAGGTCGTCCCCGGCCAGAACACAGGCACCGCACTGGTTGAGCTCGACACGGAAGGCAAGCCCACATTTCGGATTGTTCGACCTGCCGCCTACGACTTTGTAACCTCCAGCAAAGAACAATTGCGGTGCATCAGCGGATTGCAGCCAGACTGGATCTATTTTGGAACGCTCTATCACATGTCCCGGCAAGCAATGGATTCGACTCTGGAGTTGTTCCAGGCAACGCCCAACGCCCGCCATTTCTACGACGTCAACCTGAGGGAGGGCAACTGGAACCTGGCCCTGGTCGAGCAGTTGTCCTCGCATGCGGATGTCATCAAGCTTAGCGATAGCGAGGCGGAATTCCTCGATGGCATGCTCAATGCCGGCGAAGACGATGGATCGGTCGAGCACCTCTGCCGGCGATGGGCTGATCGCTACCGCTGCAAAACCATTTGTGTGACCTTGGGCGAGCGTGGCTGCGCCATTCTGCACCGAGGCACCTACAGTGAAAGTCCGGGCTACAGAGTGGAGGTCGCCGATTCGGTCGGCGCCGGCGATGCCTTCGCTGCGGCCTTGCTCCACGGCCTGCAGCAGGGGTGGGACATCCGCCGCCTCGGCTGCTTCGCGAATGCCGTGGGCGCGCTGGTCGCAAGCCGTCCTGGCGCGACGCCAGAGTGGAGCATCGACGAGTGTAGGCCGATGCTGGAGGGTTTTGATATGCGAGGAACCTAGCCAGAGCGACGCTCTGGGTCAGGGCCCGGCCTTACAGTCTGCGGAAAAAGTCTGAAATCTGCTCGGGTAGTGGGGGTGCCCCACACATTCGCGACTTTCGAATGTGTGGGACAGAAGAGTTGATGCAATCGAAAATCGCATATCGAAGTAATCAGTTCTCACTCATTCCAAAACCGGGAATGAGTTTGGCACCAGGCAGCGCAAGGAATCACAGAAAAAAACAGCCCCGAATGGGGCGAAAGAGCTTAGCCCAGCGCTTCAGCGCTGGGTAAGGTGGAAAATAAATCTGAGTCCCGTAGGGACGGCACAGGTTGTCACCCTGATTTATTGCGCATGTTGTTGCGTGAGCAGCACGACGTTGTCATTCGACCGTCCGCGCGCCACCGCCAGCCTCTTGTTCTTCCAGTCGTAGTCGAAGCCATAGATGCGCAGGTCGTTGAAATTGGTGACCAGCGTTCCCGATGTGCTGCCGATAGGCTGCATGAGCAGGTTGGAGACCCCTTTATTCGTGATCACGTAATAGAGAGACTGGCCATCGGCGGAATAGCGGATGACAGGAGAAAAGATGAACGGGCTGGGAGGGAAACTCTTCACTGGCAAGCCTCCCTGCGATGGAATAATTTCGATCATGGCTTTGAAGTTGACGCCGGTACCGAAGGCGGTAAGCGCCGCGATCTGTTTTCCGTCGGGTGAGATGGCGGCGGCGCTGACGATTTTGTCGCTTAGTTGTTTCGCATCTCCGCCCGTGAGCGGCATTTCCATTAGCATCTGCTTGCCTTTTTGCAGAGTGGTATAGATGAAATACTTGCTGTCGGGCGAGCAGACAGCGTTTTGGTCCACCTTTCCGTTCGTAAGTACGGTTGCGCTGCCATTCTGCACATCAAGGCGCCAGATGTTGATGGCCTTCGTCTTCCCATTTGCCATGTAAAAGAGCGCGTGCGCGCCGTCCGGACAAACCGCGAGGCTGCCCATGGGCAGGCGTTCCTTGTAAATGACGTTGCGATTGCTGCCGTCGGCATTCATGACCGCGATGTGGCTGTCGTAGTCCATGGTCAACAAACGCCCGTCCGGGAGCCAGCCGACATTGATGTCGCCGTGATTGTCCACCTCGGTTGCGCTGGAGCCAGAGCTGGCATCGGCACTCAGCGTGTACACACTGGCTTGCGGTGTCTCTTGAATTGCGACCAACTGTTCCCCGTCGCGGGTCACTCCCAGTGTGGAATTGCTGTACACATTCAGATCATTGGTAATGCGATGGAGCTTTTGGCCGGCCAGAGAGATCTCTCCAATCTGCCCATTCCAGTCGCTCGAAATGTCGTGAAAGATGAGCAGCAGGTGGCGTCCGTCGGGCATCCAGGTGGGCTTGTGCAGCAGGGCGCTTCCGGCATATACAGTCTTCTCTTTTCCGCTCGCCGGATTGAGGACCACAATTCTGCCCAGATTCTGACTGCCGGGGTCCAGCACCGCAGCCGCAATGGATTTGCCATCGAACGACCAGGCCGGATCGGAATAACCCGGCAGAGGAAGCGCACCCAGAACGCGCTCGCCGCTGCCATCGGCATGGGCAATGATGAGCTTGGAACTGGCTTCTGAAGAACTGTCTCGCAGATAGACCATCTGCTGGCCGTCAGGCGAAAAGCTGACCGCGCTGTCCACATCTTCAACCAGCTTGCGCGGTGTGCCTCCCAGCACCGGAATCTGGTAGAGAAACCCAATTCCCGGTTTGTCCGGCTCCATCTGTACGAAGTACAAAAAATCGCCATTCGGCGTGAAGGTGAGCGCCATATAGCGGACTTCGGCCGGGGGCCTGATCTGGGTATTGCTGCCGGTAGCGATGTGCCGCATCCAGAGGCTCTGCTGGCCGTGTCCCTCGTCCGTCACATTTACCACGTACTTGCCGTCTGGGGAGATGGTCGCCAGCACCGCCCTGGCGGAGTTGGTAATCTTCTCCATGCTCATATTCTGGAACGGCACCGGGCCGGAATCGCCAAGCCGCTGCGAAACCCAGGTGTAGATTCCGTACAATCCGGCGGCGATCATGGCCAGGCTGAGAACCAGAACCAAACTTGCGCCGCTCTTATGACGCTTAGCGGCATCGAGGATGACCGCGCTGCTGCTGGATTGCATCGCCGGACTGCTGCCCCGCGCCGCAGGAAAGGACGGGGGCACAGTCGTGGTTCCTGACGACGACTGTCCGCTGCCGTCCCGTTTGAGCCGCCTCAGGTCGCCGCGTATTTCAGCTGCGCTCTGGTAGCGCAGTTCCATGTCCTTCTCCAGCGCCTTGGCGATGATTTCTTCCAGCTTGAACGGCAGGGATGGATTCAGGTCGAGGGGAGGCCGCGGGTTGCGGTCGAGAATGCCCTGAAAAATCACTGCCGAGGTATTGCCCTCGAATGGGATCCTCCCGGTAGCCATTTCGTAGAAAATAGCGCCCAGGGAGAACAGGTCACTGCGCTGGTCGAGCTCTTCCCCACGGGCCTGCTCCGGGGACATGTAGGCAACGGTTCCCACCGCGGTGCCAGCCGTCGTCAGACGTGGCGAAGCGGTGGTCAGCGCCTCGCCCGCCACAGTTTCTACCGCCGTTCGCCGGTCATAGGCCAGTTTTGCCAGGCCGAAATCCAGTATCTTGGCCTGCCCCCGCGTCGTGATGAAGACATTCGCGGGCTTCAAGTCTCGATGCACAATGCCTCTACGGTGCGCCACATCGAGACCGTCGGTAATCTGAATGCCGATGTCGATGATTTTGCCGACAGGCAGCGGGTGACCGTTGATCATCTCGCTGAGACTCTGGCCCTCCAGCAGCTCCATGGCGATGAAGTGCTGCCCATCGCACTCCTCGATGGCATAAATGGTGCAGATGTTGGGATGGTTCAAGGCGGAGGCGGCACGCGCCTCCTGCTGGAAGCGCTCCAAGGGCGTTTTTATCCTGCTCAATGTCCTTGGAGAGAAACTTCAGCGCCACCTGGCGGCCAAGCCGGGTGTCTTCCGCCTCGTACACCACGCCCATCCCGCCGGCGCCGAGCTGTCTCACGATTCTGTAATGAAGAATGCTTTTCCCGATCAGGGTGTCCAAGGCTGAATCTCCGGATAATTCGACTGTATTGCGCCATGCCCTAGCCGTCAAGGATAGGGAGAAGCTCGGCTGGGCCGAGCAAGCCGCAGCTTCACGCGAAGAATTTGCGGAAGACCAGTTGATCTAAATTAAGTCTGTCGCAGCTCCTTCGTCAGCTTTAGGAACTAGCCCGATTCGGGACAGGCGTTATCGCTCGATTTCAATTAGCCGCCGTTCGTAACGGGGGTATAATCCAGGCAAATATGGAACTTACATGCCAAGTCACGCCCGAGATGGTCGGCCTTAGCTGGCGAAGCGTCCTGCGTTCTGGATTGACAGCTATAACCGCGGCAGTGCTGGGCGGGGCTCTATTATCGAAGTTCCTGCAAGGCCGGTTCATGACCGGCAGCATCGTCGGCTTAGGGGTATCGATGGTTCTTTGTTTGCTCCTAATGCGTCCTCTGGCGCGCACAAGGCTCAAGGTCACTGACGAAAGCATCGAGCAGCTGGACGGTCCCATCATTCGCAAGGACGCCATCGCTGCGGTGAACGAATACACCCAAAAGAAGTTCGGCGGAATCGAAATTATCGGCAAAGGCAAGCCGAAATGGCTTCGCGATTACCGGATCTTCGTGCCAGCCGCGGCGCCGGAGTATCAGCAGATCAAGGAATTAATTCAGAGTTGGACCACCCCCCAAGACTGGCATGCGGCGTAAGTACCGGTCAACGGAGCCCACAGTCCTTTCGTAGCTGCAGTAGCTTTGGTTCATCCTCTCCCGCAAATTAATCTGAGATGAAAGCAGAATTCCATTCTGGCCTTCCGGCATGACACGCTCGCGGTGAAAGTTGGCGACCCCAATACCGTGCAATTCACCGTTAAAAGAGAAACGCCGTCTAACTCTCTGCTCTCAACTTACATAGCGGCTCCTTAGCTCGAACGGGGACGCAGCGATCCAAGACAGCACTGTCACACAGGTAATGTGACGGCTGTGCTTGCGCGCGGCCGCGCCCGGACTAGACTGGGGCTACACGAGGGTCAACCGACCGCAAGGAGGTAGCCCGGATGGTCAAAGCTGTTCTTGAGCCCGCGCGAGCACCCTCGCGAAATCCAGCCATACAAGCAAAGCGCAGAAAAGAGGTCATCGTCGATCCCTTGGACTAAGTTCGACGCGTCAACCACATTTTCTTCCGGGCCGCACGCAGGCCCGCGGAATGTCGCGAGGAGATTCGATATGCACTTCAATAGAGTTAAAGCCTTCCTCGACGGCCATGAAGTGAAATACGTGGTTATTTCTCACTCCAAGGCTTATACCGCCCAGGGTATTGCCGCGGTGTCGCATATCTCGGGCAAATTTCTGGCCAAAAGCGTAATTGTGAAACTTGACGGCGCCCTGGCCATGGCGGTGCTGCCGGCGTCATACCAGGTGGACCTGATGGCTCTGAAGAGAGAGGTCGGCGTCAGAGAAGCAGAATTGGCCAGCGAACGCGAGTTCAAACAGCACTTTCCCGACTGCGAGACGGGGGCCATGCCTCCGTTCGGCAACTTGTACGGCATCCCGGTGTACGTGGATGAGACCCTCACGGAGGATGAGGAGATCGCCTTCAATGCAGGCTCGCATCACGAGTTGATCAGGATGTCGTACATCGACTTCGACCGGTTGGTGCGGCCTGAGGTAATGAGCTTTTCCTCGGCACGGACCGCCTTGTACGCAGTGGCCTAATCGGGCTTTGATCGAGCGGAGCGGGACAACTCTCAAGCATCGCCCGTTGGCTGGCGATTGCTGTTCCGCTCCGCCGATCAGCGAGACCTGTCGGCAAGGTTAGAGTCAGTTCCAAGAGCGACTTCGCGTTGGTTTAGGGTGGAGCACCGCTTCAGCGGTGCAGGATAGGTTTCGAGACGAGCCGGCTTCAGCCGCTGAGGTAACAAGAACATTACCTCAGGCGCTAAAGCGCGATCCCGAAACTGGCGGCAATCATGCACGCCTGAAAGGCGTGCGCCACCCGTGGTCAATACACCAGTGTGAGACAGGTCTAAACAGCAAAGCCCGCGCAAGCGGGCTTTGCTGTCAATTTGCGCTCCGCAATTACCGTTTAACCGATTGCGGTTCGGGCGTATCGCCCTGTTGCGCCGTCAGCCTGGCGTTATTGCGCTGGGCAATAATTCGCTTTGCATTCTCTGCCAACTGCTTGGCCTGAGGCAGCAGTTCCAGCGCCTTGGCCACTGCCGGATCGTTTTCGGCGTGGGCCTTCATGCCTTCCTGTTGTCCAAACTCGTTGATAAACAGTTCGGCCTTGATATTGGATTTGATCCAATCGCTGTTCTCCGCCAGGTCCGCCTCGGTGAAGGGGATCTTCTGTTCGTCGAGGAACTTGCGGAATTCCTGTAACACGGCATCGTCCACTTGAAATTGCTTGTCGACCTTGTGGTTGATGACGTAGTGCTTGGCGAAGTTGAAAAACGTGTACTTTTCCAGCAGTTGGTCCTGGAACTTGTCGGTCTTCGTGGGGACGACCTTTACGTCGGGGGTGATACCTCCACCACCGTAAACGGTGCGGCCACTGTCGGTCATCTTGACTTCGTGGTTGGCGTTGTTGGCATCGTTGTCGCGATCGTTATAGTAATAGTCGTAAAGCGAGATGCTGCTGTAATCGCGTTGGATAAGGCGGCCGCTCGGCGTGTAATACTTCGCGGTGGTCAGCGCCAGCCCGGTATTCTCCGACAACGGATACACGGTCTGCACCAAACCCTTGCCAAACGTGGTCTCGCCGGCGATCAGGCCCCGATCATGGTCTTGGATGGCGCCCGCGACGATCTCCGCCGCCGAAGCCGTCCCGCGGTTTACCAGCACGACCAACGGATAATCCTTGCCTCCATTGCCGTGCGTAGCTTTATAGACTTTCTCCGCTGAAGCTCGTCCGTGATGAGAAACAATGACCTGCCCCTTCTTCAGGAACTGGTCGGCCACGCCCACGCCTTCGCTCAATAGTCCACCGGGGTTCTGGCGGAGATCGAGGATGAGCCCGTGAATATCGCCGAGTTCATCCAGCGCGTCACGCACTTCTTTTTCCGTGGTTTCCTGGAATCCCGAAACGTGAATGTAGCCAATACCCGGGCGGATCATGAAGTGCACGTCAACGCTGTAGCGGGGAATCTCATCGCGCACCACAGTAAAGTCGAGCGGCTTGTCAGAGCCTTCGCGCAGGACCGTAATCTTGACGGCAGTGCCCTTGGGGCCCTTCAGCAATTCAGCAACATCACTGGTCGTCATGTTGTCGGTAGGCTTGCCATCCACAGCAACAATCACATCACCGGGGCGGATGCCGGCGCGATATGCGGGGGCGCCGGTGAAGGGCGCGATTACGATTACTTTGTTGTTGCGCGGGCCCACCTGCATGCCCACACCGTAATACTTGCCGCGCTGCTCTTCCCGTAAAGCCGCATACGCCTTGGGATCGAAGAAGTTGGAGTGGGGATCGAGCACCCGCAACATGCCGGGAATCGCCCCGTTGTAGATCGCTTTATCCGGGCTGACCGGTTCGGCATAGTTCTGCTGCACCACTTCATAAACCTGCGTAAAGCTGCGCAGGCTGTCGCGGATGTCGCCGTCGCCGGAAGGCGCGGCCGAGGCCAGGCGCTGGCCAAAAACCACGCCCACACAACCGCAAGCCAGAATGATGCTGAGGACGAGAACTGCAGAACGACGCGAACTACTTGCCATGTTGATTCCTTCGGCTGGCCGGGGATGGACCGTTACGGTATGCGCACCGGAGCAAGACTTTCACGCAGTATACCATGCAGTTTCGCTCACTCTGAGGCAAACCGAACAACCGCTATTTTGGATGCTGGTTCCGACCGAAAGGTGCGAAATCCGTTGGCTCCCCACCTCCGTAACAGACGGTAGAGCCGGCAGATGGTGAGCAGGAAGGCAGCGGCAGTCAGCATTTAGCACTTGGCATTTAGCACTTGGCAGTTAGCAGTTAGCAGTTAGCAGTTAGCACTTAGGCCTTGGATCTCGCTTCCGCGCTTAAAGTGACCTCGGAAGGGGTTGGTCCTCAAGCGAAAAGCGAAGGGCGAAGAGCGATTAGCGAACTCCACTGACAGCTGACGGCTGAAAGCTGTCTCTGTGGTGAAAAACCATCTCCGCAGTTATCATGATTCCATGAACCTTGGCATGCCAGAGATGATCTTCATTTTTCTGCTGGCACTGGTGGTGGTCGGCCCCAAGCGCTTGCCCGAGTTGGCCCGCCAGTTAGGGAAATGGACTGCCGAGTTCAAGCGCGCCAGTGCCGAGTTCCGAAATCAACTCGAAACCGAGATGATGAACATCGAGCTGGACGAACACGCCCGCAAGCAGACCGAGGCAGCCCCGGAGTTACCGCCCGAGAAATCGTGGGCTCCGACTATGCTGCCTCCGGCGGGCATTGTCAGTCGCAGCGGCCCCGATGCAATCTCCGAAACCCAAGGCGACGGCCCGGCACCGGACCCTCCGTCAACCCCCTCAATGAACGAGCCGCCCACGCCCGTCAGGTCCACTCCCGATGCCTAGCCCCGTCGTGGAAACGGCACAGAAGCGGGCGTCGGAGGAGATGACCGGCATGAGCTTCCTCCAGCACCTGGAGGAGTTGCGCCGCCGGATTATCTACAGCTTTCTTTATATCGCTGGCGGCTTCGGAGTGTGCTGGTGGTTCCATGAGCAGATCTTTGCCATTATGCAGAAGCCCATCGTGACCGCCTTGGCCAATCACAAGATGGACACGCAGCTGGTCTATCTGAATCCCACCGACCCGTTCAACATGTACCTGAAGATCTCGTTGCTGGCGGGAATATTCGTGGCTTCGCCGTTCATCCTCTACCAGGTGTGGGCGTTCATCGCGCCGGGGCTTTACCGCAACGAGCGCCGCTACGTGCTGCCTTTCATGTTCAGCACCGTGGGATTATTTCTGGCGGGTGGCTTCTTTGGCTACAGAATGGTCTATCCGGCGGCGCTGGATTTCCTGATTGGCTGGAGCGCCCAGTTCAAGCCGATGATCACCGTTGGCGAATACACTGACCTGTTCCTGACCATCATCGCCGGACTGGGCCTCGTCTTCGAGATGCCGATCCTGGTGTTCTTTCTCTCGCTGATGGGCATCCTTACTGCCGGCTGGATGTGGCGCAATTTCCGCTATTCCATCCTGGTTATCTTTATCATCGCCGCCATCATCACGCCGACCACCGACATCATGAACATGTGCATCTTCGCCGCGCCCATGATCGTGCTGTACCTGTTCAGCATTGGCATCGCGTGGTTCGTGCACCCAACCCAGCGCAAGAAGAGAGCGGCGAAGGCCGGGGGAGTCAGCAACTAGCTATTGGCATTTAGCATTTAGCACTTGGCCATTGGCTCGAGTGTGAATGAGCATGCGAGTGCGATTCCCGCTCGATGAAGAAACAGCACGTCCCTCCACTCGCCCGCCGCTTCGGACTAGGTCGGGATGACATTTAGGAACTAAATGCTAAGGGCTAAATGCTAACTGCTGCTTTTCTCAGTCCAGATCGAAATCCCGAATGGGCTTGCCGGTGTCGGGCGTTTCCTTGGCGCGCTTGAGCGCTTCCTGAAACTTTTTCTCCAGCAGGTCGCCAGAATGTTTCTGCGCTTCCACGGACTGGCGAAAGATGGACTCCTTGCGCGTATCCTGGTCTTTCATGGCACGGGCCGCCGACTCCAGGTCCTCGAAGGTCTTGGGAATGGCCTTGGGGGTATGCGCAATCACGGCTTTGGTGTCGCTGTCGATCTTCAGCAAGGCCCCGCAACAGGGGCATGGAACTTCGAATTGGAGCGGCTTGGCCATGCACGAATAGTACCGCAGGCGCTGGAAACAAACCACAACCGGGACATGCCCAGATGTCGAAATTTAGTTCCGCTGAATTGACGCAAAGATGTGACCGTTAAGGTCGCGCGGAATCTAACATTCTGTAGGCAGTTCCCCGCCAGGGCTGACACCCCGGCATTGCTTTTTCTTCCGGCGGAAAATTCATGAACAGAAAGGAACTTATTCATGGCAAATGCAACTGATGTGCTTACTACTGAACGGCCCGCACAGCACCAGGGACACATAAAGACAACGGGCTACGCAGCCCATTCCTCCACTTCACCTCTTCAGCCATTTTCCTTCGAGCGCCGTAGTCCCCGCCCGCAAAACGTCCAGATCGACATCCTTTACTGCGGCGTTTGCCATTCCGACCTGCACACCGCGCGTAACGAATGGACCAACACAACCTACCCGGTCGTGCCTGGCCACGAGATTATTGGTCGCGTGGTCAAAACCGGCGCTCAGGTGCGTAAATTCAAAGTGGGTGACCTGGCTGGCGTCGGTTGCATGGTTGACTCCGACCGCGTCTGCGAAAGCTGCAAGGCCGGATTGGAGCAGTATTGTGAGTCCGGCGCTACCTTTACGTACAACAGTGAAGACAAGCTTCTCGGCGGCATGACGTGCGGCGGCTACTCGAAGACCATCGTGGTGGATGAGGCATTCGTGCTGCGTCCTCCCGCGAACCTTGATCCGGCGGGAACGGCACCGCTGCTTTGCGCCGGCATTACAACTTACTCGCCCCTGCGACACTGGAAGGTGGAGAAAGGTCAAAAGGTCGGCATTGTCGGACTGGGCGGGCTGGGACACATGGGAGTGAAACTAGCGCACGCTCTGGGCGCACATGTGACTCTGTTCACCACGTCGGCGCACAAGACAGAAGCCGCCAAACACCTCGGCGCGCACGAAGTCGTTCACTCGAAAGATCCTAAGCAGATGGAGAAGCATGCCAAGCGATTTGATTTCATTCTCGATACCGTTTCCGCCGAGCACGACATCAATGCCTACATGAACCTGCTGCGGCGGGACGGAACCCTGGTGTTGGTGGGCGCACCCGAGCGACCGCTGGCGCTGGCCCATGGCAGCGTCATCCCTTATCGCCGCGAGCTTTCCGGCTCGATGATCGGCGGTATTGCGGAGACGCAGGAGATGCTGGATTTTTGCGGTCAGCACGGCATCACGTCAGACATCGAGATTATTCCCATCCAGAAGATCAACGAAGCCTACGAGCGTATGCTGCGAAGCGATGTGAAGTACCGCTTCGTAATTGATATGGCGTCGTTAAAGTAAACCGCGACACAAAAAATCCCCATCCAAGCCAGAACCGCCTGGATGGGGCACCCTTCAAGAACGACCCAACACTACAAGACTTCGATCACAGGTGATGTGGCCGCTTCGGCCCCTTGCCTGGCGCTTGGCTTGGGGTTGGTGGCGACGCCGGTTGGCTTCCGCTCTCCGGGAGAGGCTGGTTTCGCTGCTGCTGCGGCCGGAAAGTTGTCCCGGAGATGTGGTCGAACGGCACGGTCTGCGCGAATGTCGGCAGGTTGTTTGCGCGCACCTGCGTAACCGCCTCGAAACCAGAGGCGAGCTTGATCAGCGTGGGCTCGCTAAACGCGGTTCCGAAGAAGCTGACGCCCAGCGGGATTCCAAACACAATGCCCGCAGGCACCTGCACAATCGGATATCCCGGCGGGGCCGCCAGGCCAGACGTGCCGTAGATGAAGTGATCGCCGTAGAGTAAATCGGTCGCCCAGGCGGGATTGTCCGTGGCGCTGATCACGGCGTCAAGATGGTACGTACTCAGCGCGAGATCGATGCCATTGACTCCTTCGTTCTGGTCCTCGGCGAGCGCCTGGTTGTAGCTAACCCCGCCGAAGGACGGCTGTGGATCGTCGGGTCCCGGCAACAGGGCGTTGCAGAATTCGAAGAGATCCTGATTGAAGTACGGCATCTCCTCGTCAGAGTGGGCATTGTTGAATGCGATGGCGTCGGTTAAAGTCCCGCCCGCCACCGGAACTCCTACCCGCGTGCCGAAGTAAGTCCTGACGTCGTTGCGAAAATCGAAGCAAAGCACCAACAGCTCGTCATTGGCGGGAGGGAAAACGAAACCGGCCGCGTCCAGGTCGATGATGGTGGCGCCAGCTGCGGTCATCTCGCTCACGGCAGCCTCAAATGCAGCCAGCACGAGGGGCGGCGTGGGCACGTCCGGGTCGAACCCGTTGAGTCCCACGCGGGTTATGCCGAGACGTGCCCCCGACAATCCGTGCGGGTTGAGGAATTGCGTGTAGTCGTCGGGAATATTCGTGGGGCGGGTGAACCTGCCTTGCCATCCCAGCGGAACGCCTCCGGTTGCAGGATCGCGGCCATCGTAGGTCTTGCTCTGCACTACTCCGAGGGCCACGGCAGCATCGGCCACGTATCGGCCATGTGGACCAAACGTGTCCTGCGTATGGGAGATAGGCACGATGCCGGCGCGGCTGGTCAGGCCCACCGTCGGCTTAATGCCGACGACTCCGTTAGCATTGGCGGGGCAGACGATGCTGCCATCTGTCTCCGTCCCAAACGACACCGAGGCGAAGTTCGACGAGACTGCCGCACCTGAGCCGGCGCTGGAGCCGCAGGGATTGCGGGCAATACCGTAAGGATTGTTAGTTTGCCCGCCGCGGCCTGACCAGCCGCTAATCGATTCGAACGAGCGGAAGTTGGCCCACTCCGACAGGTTTGTCTTCCCCAGGATCACCGCGCCGCCGGCGCGGAGTTTGGCTGCAACCGTGGAGTCTTGCAGGGCAGGATGCCCAACCAGCGCAAATGAGCCCGCGCTGGTCTGCATGTGGTCGCCCGTGTCTACGTTGTCCTTCACTAGCACCGGGATGCCGTGCATGGGGCCCAGCACGTGGCCGTGCCGCCGCAAATCGTCGGCGTGGCGCGCCATGGCTAGCGCGTCCGGGTTCAACTCGATCACCGCGTTGACCCCCGGCCCACTCTGGTCCATGGTCTCAATCCGTTGGATATATTCGCGGGTCAATTCTTCCGAAGTCAGCGTGCCGTGCGCCATCTCGTACTCGAGTTGGGCCACGGTTTCTTCGTTGTGGTTCCTCCTATGGTGGTCCGGCTGGTTGGACTGCGCGGCACCGCTTGCAGCAAACAAAGTCGACGCCAGCAGAGTTGGAAGAAGCAGAGTGCGTAGAGCAAGGGACATCATCTTGTTTCTCCTGGAAGGCAGAGTTGTGTACTGCTGAATGCGAAGGCTGAGAAGGGGCGCTACTGAACGGAGAACAATTGGCGACCGACGCCCCGGGGGCAATTGTGCGGGGTGGACGCCAAGGCCGAAGGAATTCTGCTACCCCGGCCGTCAGCTAGTCAAGCGGCTTCGCAATAATTTTACAATTGTGAAAATTTGAAGGGGCCCACCCGAGCTTCCTTTGCCGAGGTGGGTGATGGACTAGTTCGATTAACGCCAGTCGCTCTGAAGGCTGAGTGCCGACTGCCGACTGCTTGCTTTTACCGCAGCGCTTCCATGCACTCGTCCAGCACGGCGCGCGAGGGGCGGGTGACGCTTTCGGGCAACGTCGCCAGCGGCTGATCGGTCATGTTGATCATGTCGATGAAGTTGGGCGCAGTGGTGTTCAGGTAGAGCACGCCGGTCAGCACTTCCTCGGCATCGTGCGACTCCATAACGCGCTTCACGGCCTCGGTCTTATTGGTGGGGTCATAGTCCTCTTCCAGCTTGCGCAGCCGCAGCGAGGAGCCATCGTGCATGGTGACGTTCAGGCTGGTACCGGCATCGTAGTCCACATCGATTTCGCTGAAATGCGGGACGAAGTTCAGGTCGTGTAAAGGTTCCTCGTGGTCCTTGACGAACTTGTACGACTTGGTCGAGCCTTCGTGATCGTTGAAGGTGGTGCAGGGCGAAATTACGTCGAGCATCACCGTACCGCGATGCGCGAGCGCAGCCTTCAGCATGGTGTGCAACTGGCGCTTGTCGCCGGAAAAGGAGCGGCCCACGAAGGTTGCGCCCAGCATGATCGCCAGAGCGCAGGTATCGATCGGCGGCAGATCGTTAATGACGCCAGTCTTCAGCTTGGAACCGAGATCGGCGGTTGCGGAAAATTGTCCTTTGGTCAGCCCATAGACGCCGTTGTCTTCGATGATGTAGATCATGGGCAGATTGCGGCGCATCAGGTGCACGAACTGGCCGATGCCGATGGAGGCCGAGTCGCCATCACCGCTGACGCCGAGGGCAACAATCTTCGCATTCGCCAGCACCGCCCCGGTGGTGACCGACGGCATACGGCCGTGGACCGAATTGAAGCTGTGGGAGCGGCTCATGAAGTACGCCGGGCTCTTCGACGAGCAGCCGATTCCCGACATCTTGACTACGCGCTCCGGCCCAATACCCATTTCGTAGAAGGCGTCGATGATGCGTTCGGAGATGGCATTGTGCCCGCATCCGGCGCACAACGTGGTCTTGCCGCCACGATAGTCAAGCACCGTCAATCCGATGCGGTTCGTCTTCGGCTGGGGTTGGGGCGGTGGCGCGGTTGTGGTCGCCATTTACTTGCCCTCCTGGGTAAGGATGTCGTCGGTGATGGAACGGGCGTCGATTGGCAATCCGTTGTAGTGACGCACGCTGCGCAGCTTGCCTATCTCCGCGATAGCAAGATCTAGCTTTAACAGCTGCAACATCTGCGCGTCGCGGTTCTGGTCGATCATGTAAACGCGCTTATGTGTAGCCACAAATTCGTGCGTCTCGCTGGTGAAGGGATAAGCGCGCAGGCGCAGGTAGTCGGCCTTCACGCCGTATTCATTTTGCAACTGGTCGAGGGTTTCAACCACGGCGTGATGCGAGGTGCCGTAGGCAATGATGCCGACTTCGTTCCCGTCGTTACGCACCACGTCCGGCTTGGGAACCAGCCCGCGCGCGGTTTCGAACTTGTGCGCCAGACGGTCCATGTTGTTGGCGTAGTCGTCGGGCCGCTCACTGTATTGCGATTTTTCGTTATGCCCGCTGCCGCGCGCAAACCATGCTGCTCCGGGATGATCGGTCCCCGGCAAGGTGCGATAACCCACGCCGTCGCCGTCCACATCCTTGTAGCGCGCAAAACCGCCGGCCCGTTCCAGTTCTTCCGCGGTCAGTACCTTGCCGCGGTTCTGCGGTTTCTCCGGGTACTGGAACGGCTCCGACATCCAATTGTTCATTCCGAGATCAAGGTCAGACATGACGAACACCGGCGTCTGCAACTGCTCAGTGAGGTCGAAAGCGTCACTCGCCATACTGAAACACTCAGCCACGCTGCACGGCAACAACATGGGATGACGCGTGTCGCCGTGCGAGAGCTTGGCCACAAACTCGATGTCACCCTGCGAGGTGCGTGTTGGCAGGCCCGTGGACGGGCCCACGCGCTGGATGTCCCAGATGACGCCGGGGATTTCGACGTAGTAGCCTAATCCGGCGAACTCGGCCATCAGCGAAATTCCTGGGCCGGCAGTGGCTGTCATAGAGCGCGCTCCCGCCCATCCCGCCCCTAAAACCATGCCGATGGCGGCGAGTTCATCTTCGGCCTGCACAATAGCAAAAGTCGCTTTGCCATCATCACCAACTCGATATTCCTTCATGTAATCAATGAGGGTCTCTACCAGCGATGAGGACGGTGTAATCGGGTACCACGTAACTACCGTGACGCCGGCGAACATACAGCCCAGCGCGGCAGCGGCGTTGCCGTCGATGATGATCATGCCAGTGGTTTTGTCCATGCGCTCAACCGTGAAGGGGTCGGCCTTGGTGAGTGAGGACGCAGCGTAATCGTATCCGGCCTTGGCGGCGTTCCAGTTGAGATCGGCCGCTTTGACTTTCTTGGCGAACTGCTTGCGCAGCGCTTTCTCCACTTCGGCCATGTCGAGCTTGAGCAGCTGCGCCACCACCCCAACGTAAATCATGTTCTTGACCAGCTTGCGCAGCTTCGACTCAGAACAGACCGCGGCACAAATCTTGTCGTAGGGGACGGCGTAGAAGGTCACATCGGAGCGCAGTTCGTTCAGCTTCAGCGGTTCGTCATACAGCACCGCGGCGCCCGATGCCAGCGACATGGTGTCTTCCCGCGCCGTCTCCGGATTCATCGCCACCAGAAAATCGATTTCCTTCTTGCGCGCAATGTAGCCCTTCTTGCTGGCGCGAATCGTGTACCAGGTGGGCAGACCGGCTATGTTCGAGGGGAACATGTTCTTGCCGGAGACAGGAACGCCCATCTGAAAAATGGTGCGAAGCAAGACGGTGTTGGCGCTCTGCGATCCTGAGCCGTTTACGGTTGCAACCTGGATGCTGAAGTCGTTGACGACAGGCTCACGCACGGCGCCCTGGTCGGCACCGTGTACTGCGAATTCGGTTGTGGCCATCAATACCCCTTAACGACGACGGATGAGTGCGGCGGGGAGAACAGTTCAATTATAAGGCAGCGCGCAAGCGGCGGGGAGTCTAACCTCGTACTGTCGCCAACCCTAGCGCTCACGCATCAGCAGTAACTTCTGCACGACCGCCCTAGGCCGGCGCACCCTCCACCTTGAAGAACTGCGCCATGTTGCGAAACTTGTTGTAGCGCGCGTCCAACAGGACGGGAATGGGCATCTTTTCCAGCTCCGACAAATTCCTCTCCAGCGCATCCGCCAGGGTTGCGGCCGCGGCATCGTAGTCGTGATGCGCGCCGCCCGAAGGCTCAGGAACTATCTCGTCGCAGAAACCCATCTCCAGATTGTCCTTGGCGGTGATGCGCAGGGCTTGTGCAGCGATGTCTTTCTTATTGGAGTCCCGCCACATGATAGAGGCACAGCCCTCGGGCGAAATGACGGAGTAGATGCTGTTCTCCTGCATCAGCACGCGATCGGCGACGGCAATGGCGAGGGCGCCCCCGCTGCCGCCTTCACCGGTTATCGCGGCGATGAATGGCACTTTCAGTCGCGCCATCTCGCGCAAATTGTGGGCGATCGCTTCTGCCTGCCCTCGCTCTTCGGCGCCAAGTCCCGGATACGCTCCGACGATATCAATGAGAGCGATCACCGGATGCTGCCATTTCTCCGCGAAGCGCATCGCACGCAATGCTTTGCGATAGCCCTCCGGATTAGGCTGGCCGAAATTGCGATAGACCCGCTGCTTGGTGTCGCGGCCTTTTTGCGTGCCCAGCACCATCACCTGCCGCCCGCGAAAGTTCGCCATGCCGCAAACCATGGCGGCATCGTCGCCAAAACCGCGGTCTCCATGGATCTCGCTGAAATCGGAAAAGATGCGCTCGATGTAATCCAGCGGATACGGGCGCATGGGGTGGCGCGCCAACTCGGTGCGCTCCCAGGGCGTAAGCTGGCCCGCCATCTGGCGGCGCAGGGCGTCCACCCGGCCGTGCATTTCATGCAACTGGCGGCGGGCCTCCTGATTGTCGCCTGCCGCGCTCTCGAGTTGCTCAATTTGTTTCTCGATGCGTTCCAGCTCGTCTTGTGCTTTTGAAGCAGCTTCCATATCAATGTCTTTTCTTGCCTGCGACGCGCGGTACACCGTCTCTACCGCGTAGATCCAGTAATCGACGGCTGACAGAATTCCAGAGCGAGGGAGCGACAGCTCGGTTTCGAGCTCCTCAGCACTAGCAGGATGCGTTGGATCCGGCGTCATGGCACTTAATCGACAACCCGAACGCTGCCGCGGCCGCAGAGTTCTTCCACACGATGAATGAAGGACCGGTCTGGCAGAACATTATAGCCTTCCGCCTCCATGACCACGGTGAAGTCGCCTTTGCGTTCCAGATCGAACAGCACCCGGGCGGCGCCTCGGCGCTCCTGGCAAAGCGCATGCAGTTGGTCGATCGCCGCCGGCGATACGTCTTCGACCGGTATCTTGATGCGCAAATGTTGCGGCAGCTTGGGCTGGGCCTGCTCCAATGGAGTGATGTCGCCAATCATGAGCTTGGAATTGCTCCCGTCTTCGACCCGCACGCCCCCCTTCGCCAGCACGGGGACCGTGAGTTTCAACTTGTCGGCAAGCCGCTTGTAGGCATCTGCGAAACAAAGGATGTCAACCGACCCATTCATGTCTTCGAGCTGTCCTTGGGCGTACAGGTCACCCTTCTTCGACTTGGCGACGCGAATGTTCTTGAGGATGCCTCCGATCAGCACTTCATCCCTGCCCGTGGAGGACTTCAATTCCGCAACTTCGGTGGTCGACAGAGCATTAAAGTCGAGCAATTTTTCCCGGTACTTTTCCAGCGGATGACCGGTAATGAAGAAGCCCAGGATTTCCTTTTCATGGCCCAAACGCTGGTGCTCATCCCAGTCTGGGGTATTGGGCAGGGGCTTTTCCGTTTGCGGAGCATCGTCTTGCTGGAAGACGCCGAACAAGCCGTGCTGTCCCAGGGCCGCATCTTTCTGGGTCTTCTGGGCGTGGTCCATGGCGCTGTCAATCACGGCCATCAACTGCGCGCGACGCCCCAGCGGATCCATCGCGCCACTCTTGATCAGCGATTCGAGCACCCGCTTGTTCAGCAGGTGCAGGTCGACCTTTTCGCAGAACTCAAAAATGGACTTGAACTCGCCTTCCTTTTTGCGCGCCGAGACGATGGACTCAATGGCGTTGTGGCCGACATTCTTGACCGCGGCCAGTCCGAAGCGAATGGCCTCCCCGTGCGGCGTAAAATACGCGTCGCTGACGTTGACGTTGGGTGGCTCAACCGCGATTCCCATTTCGCGGCACTCGTTGATGTACTTCACCACGTCGTCGGTGCTGCCGGAGACGGAAGTCAGCAGCGCCGCCATGAATTCGACCGGATAGTGCGTCTTGAGGAATGCGGTCTGGTAGGCGAGCAGTGCGTAAGCCGCAGAGTGTGACTTGTTGAAGCCGTATCCGGCGAATTGCTCCATCAAGTCGAAGAGCTTTTCGATTTTCCTGGCCGGGAAGCCGCGCTCGGTCGCGCCTCGGACAAAGCGCTCGCGCTGTTTCGCCATCGCCTCGGGATCTTTCTTGCCCATGGCGCGACGCAGCAGGTCGGCCTCACCCAGTGAATAGCCGGCGAGGCGATTGGCGATCTGCATCACCTGCTCCTGGTAAACGATGACGCCGAAAGTTTCCTTCAGCAGCGGTTCCAGCTCAGGCAGATCAAACTCGACTTTCTTGCGTCCCCACTTGCGCTCGACGAAGTCTTCGATCATGCCGCCCTGAATCGGTCCGGGACGATACAGCGAGTTCAAGGCCGTCAAATCGTCGACGCTGGTCGGCTTGTAGCGGCGCAAAACGTCGCGCATGCCATGCGATTCAAACTGGAAGACGCCCGAGGTCAATCCAGTGTGAAAGACCCTCTCGTAAGTTTGCTTGTCATCTAATGCCAGCTTTTGCAGGTCCAGACGCTCGCCGCGCGTTTGTTCAATCAGGCGCAGCGCGTCGTCAATGATGGTCAGCGTGGTGAGCCCGAGAAAATCCATCTTCAGCAGGCCCAGCTTTTCAACCGCCTTCATGTCGTAGGCGGTAACGATTTCGTCGTTCTTGGTGCGATGAAGTGGGACCAGATCGGTAAGGGGAATGGGCGAAATCACGACCCCGGCGGCGTGCACTCCTGCATTGCGCACCAGGCCTTCAAGACGCTTGGCAGTGTCAATCAGTTCCTTGGTTTGCGGCTCGTTCTGGTAGGCAGCGGCCAGTGGCGGCGAGTCTTTCAATGCCTGGTCGATGGTGATGTTCAGCGTGGTGGGAATCATCTTGCCTATGCGATCGACCTCGGCGTAGGGAATGTCCATTGCGCGACCGGAATCTTTGATCGCCGCCTTGGCCGCCATGGTCCCGAAGGTGATGATCTGCGCCACGTTGTCGCGTCCGTACTTCTGGGTGACATAGTCGATGACCTCGGAGCGGCGGTTCATGCAGAAGTCAATATCGATGTCGGGCAGGCTGATGCGTTCGGGATTCAGGAAGCGCTCGAACAGCAATTCGTTCTGCAGGGGATCGATGTCGGTGATGCCCAGAGCGTAGGCCACCATCGAACCTGCGGCCGATCCGCGGCCGGGACCGACCGGGATGCTGTGCTCTTTGGCGTAGCGAATGAAATCCCAGACAATGAGAAAGTAGCCGGCGAATTGCATCTGCCGGATCATGCCGATCTCGCGCGACAAGCGCTGCTCGTATTCGTCGAGGGAATGCTTCAGCCGGCCTGCGGCCTGGAGCTCACGCAGAATATTGAGCCGGGTGGCGAAGCCCTGCCGGGTGATGTGCTCAAAGTAATCGGCAAGAGAGTAGCCCGCCGGCACTTCAAATTTGGGGAACGGATCGTGAACTTTCTCCAGCCGGACGTTGCAGCGTTCCGCAATCTCCAGTGTCCGCGCCAGCACATGCTCGTATCCGGAGAACACCTTCTCCATCTCGACCGCGCTTTTCACGTAAAACTGGTTGCCGCTGAACTTGAGGCGGTTGGTGTCGTTGATGGTCTTGCCCATCTGGATGCAGAGCATGACGTCCTGCGCGTGGGAATCGTCCTCGCAGAGATAATGACTGTCATTGGTGCCGACCAGAGGGATGGCGAGTTCCCTCTCCAGCTTCAGCAGGTCCGACTGTATGCGGGCCTCATCCGGCAGTCCCTGGTCTTGAATTTCGAGATAGAAATTTCCTTTGCCGAAAATGTCGCTAAAGGTAACCGCCGCTTCGCGGGCTGCGTCGTACTTCCCTTCCGTCAGGCGCTCGGCCACTTCGCCCTTAAGGCACGCGGACAGGCCGATCAGGCCACGGGAATGTTCGGCCAGAAATCTCTTGCTTATGCGGGGCTTGTAGTAGAAGCCATGCAGCGACGCCTCAGAGACAATCTTGACCAGGTTGCGATAGCCCTCTTCATTCTCAGCCAGAACGATGAGGTGGTTGTAGCTGTCGCCTTCCTTATCGGTACGATGGTCCTCTTTCTTGCAGATGTAAAGCTCGCAGCCCAGGATTGGCTTCACGCCTGCTTCCTTGGCGGCATTGACGAATGCAACCGCGCCAAAGATGTTGCCGTGGTCGGTCATGGCAACGGCGGGCATGTCGAGTTCTTTGACACGCTTGACCAGGCGCTCGATGTTACATGCGCCGTCAAGCATCGAGTAGTCGGTGTGAAGATGAAGATGTACGAACTGCGATTGAGGCATTCGGGACCAGGATTCTCCGCGCTGCAGTTTCTATTTTATCGTTGCGAGCGACGCCTGTATGTAGGGCACGCTGTGGAAAATCGGGGCACAAATGCCACCTGTTTCCGGGATACACTGACCAGCGGACTTGCCTCTTCATGGAGCACTCGTTTCTAGTTGCGTGCGCCGGCGTACTGGCGGGAGCCATTGCCTCGATCTCCGGCTTCGGAATTGGCAGTATTCTGACTCCACTGCTGGCGTCGTGGATCGGCACAAAGCTGGCGGTGGCAGTGGTTTCCATACCGCATTTCATCGGCACCGCGCTGCGCTTTGCCGTTATTCGCCAGCACGTGGACCGGCGGGTTTTGTGGAGCTTCGGCGCAGCCAGCGCGGCTGGTGGCCTGGTGGGCGCGCTTCTTCACATCTGGTTGCGCAGCGCAATCCTCGGCTATGTGCTGGGTGTCCTCCTGGTATTCGCGGGACTCATGGGAATCACGGGGATGGCTAAACGCATGCGTTTCGGTAAGGGCGCAGCATGGTCAGCCGGGGGGTTATCGGGAGTGTTTGGCGGGTTGGTAGGCAACCAGGGCGGGATCCGCTCGGCGGCGCTGCTGGGGTTCAATCTACGACGCGACGCATTTGTTGCGACCGCGACCGCGATTGCCCTGCTCGTCGATCTGTTCCGCATGCCGGTTTATGCCATATTGCAATTTCATCAGATCGTCTCGCAATGGCAGATGGCGGCCGTCGCCACGGTAGGAGTAGTCGTCGGCACGGTCTCCGGAAAATGGCTGCTAGGCCGCATTCCGGAGAATGTTTTCCGACTGATGGTCTCCGGCATCATTCTGGTCCTGGGCATCTGGATGTTGATCCATCCCAGCGCATAGCGGCGCTCACATATTAGGTGTGTAGGGTGGAGCACCGCTTCAGCGGTGCACGTCACCGTTGCTATCCGTCAGAAGGCGCGTTTCCGTCGGCGGCTCCGGGAGAGATCAGGCGCCCGCCGGTTATGGGCTGGCCGGGAGGTGTTTGGCGGGGGAGTTGTGGTTCCGCGCGCTTCCAATGCATCCGGTAAGCGAAGATGATCGCCAGCAGCGGAGCAGCCAGCACCAGTCCCCAGAAGCCAAATAGAAAGCTGAGCAGGATAGGAACAATCAACGACGCCCAGATCGGCACGCGGGCGGTGCGTCGCATGATTACCGGCTGCAAGACCAGGCCGTCAATCACAATAATGATCCCGTAAAGAACAAGCACGTACAGAAAAGCCTCGAAGCCGACAGCAAACAACGCAACCAACGCCGGCCCCATTACGGCCATCACCGGCCCGAAATGCGGAATGAATTGCAGGCCAGCCGCGAGAATTGCCCAGAAAGGCGCCCACGGAATGTGCAGGTAATCGAGTCCAAACCACCACAGCCCGCCTACTGCAGCCGAGTCATAACACTGCGCGACGAACCATCGGCGCAGTGCGCCTCCGGTGATGTTGATGTGGCGGGAAACTTGCATTACTGGTTGGATGCGCGCCCAATGGGGCGGTCTCAAACCCATGCTACACTCAAATTTATCCCTTGCACGGAGCGTTTGCCGCGATGAAATTCGGCGTCATCATCTTCCCCGGCTCCAATTGCGACCACGATGCTTACTGGGCCGTTTCGGAAGTGGCCAGGCAGCCCGTGACCTTCCTCTGGCATGACTCGGCTGACCTGCAAGGCTGCGACGCCATCATCGTGCCCGGCGGATTCGCCTACGGAGACTACCTTCGCACCGGCGCCATCGCCAAGTTTTCGCCAGTCATGGAGTCGGTGCGAAAATTCGCTGCCGAGGGCGGGCTGGTGCTGGGCATCTGCAACGGATTTCAGATTTTGTGTGAAGCTGGACTGTTGCCCGGAGCGCTGCTGCGCAATGCTGGATTGAAGTATGTCTGCAAGCCGGTACACATTCGTGTGGAGAGCACGAACACGCCCTATACGCACCAGTTAAGCGCGGGTGAGGTGCTGGAGATTCCGATCGGCCACATGGAAGGCAACTACTTCTGCGATCAACCGACCCTGGCGGAATTAAAGGATCAGGACCGCATTATCTTCCGCTACACAACTCCGACCGGCGAAGTCACCGCTGAGGCGAATCCCAACGGATCGCTGGAAAACATTGCCGGCATCTGCAATGAAGGCCGCAACGTGCTGGGCATGATGCCGCATCCGGAACGCGCCAGCGAGCCGGAGTTGGGCATGACCGACGGCGCAAAGATATTCCATTCGATGGTCGCGGCCATGGCAGCGAAGTAGGAGTAAGCTCGTCGTTCTGGACCGGCGGCTGAAGCCGACTCTCAAGGCTGCAACTGAGGTAAGTTAGTGAAACAATCCTTGATCGTGGTCCTATTCGTCGTACTGGCACTTGCTTCTGCCACTGCCGGCCAAACCAAGAAGGACAAGATGCAAGACGACCTATTGAAACTGGAAAAGGAGTTTTCCGCAGCCATTGTCAGAAATGACGCCGAGGCCGTCGCACAATTCCTCGCCGACGACTGGATTATCATCGACCCCGATGGAAGCATAATCGACAAAGCGCGTTTTCTTGAGGTGATTAAGTCGGGCAACCTGACCCACGAAATAATGGAATCCAGTGACTCCAAGGTTCGCATTTACGGAAATACTGCGGTTATCACGGCCTTGACCACAAGCAAGGGTAAGTACATGGGGCAAGGGTTCACCACACAGGAGCGAGCGACAGATTTTTTTGTGAAGGAAGGTGGGCACTGGCGGTGTGTGTTTTCCCAACTCACCCCGTTCATAAAGAAGTAACGCCTCTGCACGATTCGGCACAGAGTCACCGCCAGCAGTCCAGAACCCTACCGGAACACTTCCTTATTCACCACGTACGAAGCGCAATTGCCCTTTAGCGGAAGGCGCTCTACTGGGCGGACGCGAACCTGCCGCGGCGACCTGTCGTCGGCTACGGTTTTTTCCCATCCTTTCGCCAAAAGCGGCGAAAGGATGGGGGATTCGCGTCAAGCTCCGAAGGTAAATTCCCGGCTAGTGTTGGTGCATACCCAGGAACTTCGCATCATTAAGATCTTCGGCCGTCCCGCATCGCGGCGGACCGCCCAGTGGGTTGTAGTCGAAAAAGTTGTGGGGCACCATTTCGAAGCCACTCCAGTGGACCAGGGTGATGCCGGTTCGGGCACCGCTGCCCATCTGGTTGTCGGCGTCGGTCGGCTCATGGTGCGCCGAGCCGACATACCACAACACGATACCGTCGCCCGTCCCGCCTATCGGCTGGCCGTTCAGATACGACCCCAGATAGCTGCTGGGATTGATCCAGTTGTAAAGCCAGTCGTTGATGCCGGAGCCGGTACCATCTTCGCCCGGATTATCGTTGGTAAGGTCCTGGTCGTGCTGGGCGAAGGTTTCCTGGAAGTGGCCCGTACCCTGGCGATTGTAAGGGTAGAATTGGTAGCCCACCAGATGCCCGTAGTCGTTGGTTTGCGTCTGACTCTGCACCAGCAGACTGCTGAATTCCAACGGATTCCAATCCGCTGTCTCTTCGCTGGGAATCGGCTGCAGGGAATCGGTAGCGATATAGCCGTTCGCATCCTCGACGTGAACGAACTGTAACGCTTCATTGTCATCGCGTCCCAGGAGCTTGGTACTCACCCGCCAAAATCCATTGTGCACATGGGGCTTCGAGGTAGCGCCGGGAAGGTTGAAGCCGGTAGCGCCACTGCGGAAGGTAACGCGACCGTCCTCGTGGAAGGTGTACTCGATGATGTAGTCGTAGTTGAAGGCGTCGAAAACCGACGTTACCACAACCTCCTGGACGCGCCTCCGCACACGGCTGCCAGATTCTTTACACAACCATGCGATTCCCTCGTCGCGGCATTCGACCGCGACTTTGGGCACGGCATCGCGGATGTAGATAGTGCCCTGCTGGGTTCTAAAGTTTACGAGCGCGCCGTTGGTCGCCGGCAGATCGCCAGGATCCATCTGGTCCATCCGGTTGTTGCCGAACGACATGTCGTAGTAGGTCTCACTGCGATCGTCGTAGGGCACGAACATCTCCGCCAGGCCCGCGCGCTTGATGATGTATTGTGGCGACGTGTACTGCGCCCCCTGGATGGAAACATCGAGCACCTGGGTGCCCTTCAGACCCATGTTGCGCAAGCCGAAGCGCCAATGCGTGTCGGGGTAGTCGATGCGCAGATAAAGGTCGTGGTGCAGTTGAATGCCGATGGCATCTTCTTCCGTGACCTGGCAGCCGGTGCCATTGATGATGACCTTGTCGGTGGCGTGGGCGGCCGGGAGCCCAAGAAGAAGAACAACAACTACCATTACACTGCTGGCAACGACAAAATGCGCGCGCCGTTTCCACAGCTTCTGACCCGCCAGTAACATCGCGGTCAGCGCCAGGCCGAAAATCGTCAAGAAGAAAAAGGTGGACAGCATGGGAGCCATAGAGATGGGTGCAAGGCTCATGATCTTATCGCCTCCGTAGCTTGGTTGGAAGTGAAGGCAAGAGGCGGACCCTAAGGTGCGCCCAGCTCGACCGGACTCAGAATTCCGGTGACAGGGATAGTAATACGGTTTTGTAATTTGGCAAGTTAATTCTCACGAGAAGCAAGCCCCACGCCGAGAGGAAGGGATTGGTCGGAGCGAGGATTTGAGCCTCCGACCCCCACATTTCAAGGCTGTTGCGCCGCCGCTCCCGGCCGCGTTCGCCTGTGCGCCTGGCAATTCGTCCCCAAATACGTCTCGATCACCATCTCGTCCGCCTCGTCGGTCACGCCGTTGAAGTCGAAGTCGTACCAGCTCGAGCCGCCTCCGTTGAACATGCTGAAGAACTGCCAGTTGCTCAGGTCGGTGTCGTTCACCAGCAAGTCTTCGTTGCCGTCGCCGGGGCAGGCTGGTTGCGACGCCAGGGTGTCGTTCATCGACGCGGTAAGCGCGTTGTAGTTGCTGAGCTGGTCCGGCGTCAGCGGGTTCGGGCAGGCATGCGAGACCGATGGACTGTCATCCGCACATAAGGCCAGCTGCGGAAAATCAATGCGCGGGACCAACGGCCGCTCGTTGATGCTGTAAAACTCATTGAACGTCGTATCCGGGTGCATGGGGTCGCCAGCGCAGTTGGGCGACTCCAGTCGAACCAGCTTATAGTCGTTGTTGCGGGTAGCGTACTCTTTGTCGGGCAACAGCGTCAGGTCCGGAAATTGTGGGAGGTGCGCTGCACGCACCGCGCAACAGTCGGGGTATTCCGTCGGCGCTCCCGGACCGTACCAGGTACCGCCTTCATATTCGCAGAGCTTCTTCTGCGGAAAGATCTGCACGCAGGTCGCAGGCGAAGTTGCGGTGATGACACACGGCGGCGGCGCCTGGTTGTTCAGGTGAATGTTGCTCTGGGTTTGGGTGAAATTGGTCTGGCGTATGTCGCCCTGCTGAGGATTGGTCAGGTAGGGCAGCACCGGCATCGAGTCAATGATGTGCGGATCGGCCTGGTGAACATCGATGCCCGCGAACTCTCCCCACATCTGGAACAGGTCGGCAATGTTGACCATCGACGTCACCTGCCGATCGGGTGCAGCCACCAGCGGCCCGGCGACGATCAGCGGTACCCACACGCCGGTCTGATAAACGGTGCCCTTGGAAAGGTTGAGATCAAAGGGTAACTTCACACTGACGGCATAGGTGCCGTTGTCGCCGACGATGACCACCATCGTGTTGGTCTGCTCGGGGTGGTAGTTCAGCGAGCCGTCGGAGTTATAACTCGCCAGTCCGGTTTGCACCAGCAGTTGCCCGATGTGGGTATCGGCGGCCTCCAGCATCTGGTTGCTGATGACTCGCAGATCCATCTCGTTGTTCTGGTTCGCACAGCTGAGGCCGCTTCCCTCAATCTCGGTATGCGGCAGCAGGACGTTCGGCGGCTGCTGATAAGGAGTGTGGATGTTGGCGAAGGAAACTGTCGCCATCCATGGCTGGTGTTGCGAGTTCTCGGTGTTGATCCAGTCCACCGCCGACTGAATGGTCGTGTTGCTGACGTAATGCCGCGCGCTGGGGTCCGACAGCGGATAGCGGATGACCGTTCCATCCGGCTGGTTGACCACACGATGCCAGACGTAATAACCGTTCTCGACGGTGAACTTAAGCGGGACCGGAGGCGGCGTATTGCACTGCTTGTTGGGGACGAACAGTCCTCCCTGCTCGAGGCAACTGCGTCCCGGCGTGGGGTGCTGCGAGTCTTTCGAGATCACCACGCAGGATTGGTCGACGAAGTGGCAGGCGCCCGTATCCGCCCCACCATCCGCGGCGGCGGGCACGAATCCGCACGAGTAACGCCCGTCATAGAACTGCCCGCCGATGGTTGTGTCAAGCGGGTACGGCGCACCTTCCAGGAAGCCGTCAAAGTAATCGAAGCCGGCAGCGTGCGGAGTCCCGTATTCGTACGGGTTCAGTGTCGGCCCGCCCAGGTGGAATTTGCCGAACAGTCCGCTGGCGTAGCCCACGGTCCTCAGCAGGTTGGGCGTGGTGACCTCATACGGCGAGAGTTGCGAGTTGGCAACGTCGGTGGAAAGGATCGCACTGTAGATATTTGTGCGCAGCGGATAGCGTCCCTCGAAGAAGATCGCGCGGCTGGGCGAGCACTCGGGCATCGACCATACATTGCGGAAGCGCACTCCGCCGCGCGCGATGACGTCGATATTCGGGGTCACCGGCGCCGAGTTGGGACGCAAGCCGCCATAGCCGAAGATCCGCATCTGATCGATGCCGACATCGTCGAGAATGATGAACAGGATGTTGGGCCGCGGCAGGCCGGGAGCGCCTGTGGCCTTGGCTGCGCCGTTGGCAGGAGCTACTGGCGCATCGCTTGCGGCTTGCGCCCGCCAAACCCCGCACAGCGCAAACACAACGGCAAACACCGGCATCATTCGGCGAATCATGCTTTTCTCCTGATAAATGATTGCAGAGTGGCCCGGTATGCGCTGTCGGAAGTAACCGCTGGCAAGTAAAGTTATTTAGGAAGACGCCCCACCGACGCGGGAAACTTATATCACTGATCGTCGCAGCGAGGCAACAGAATAGTCACTAGTCGGCCCGCTTGCGGGTGCTCCACGTTCGCCCTTCGGTTGGGCTAAACGTGGGATGCATGATTCGTCTGGTTCCGAGGGCCTGCCCTGAGCTTGCCGAAGGGTTAACGTCGAGAAGCCGGACGTGACCCTGCGGCACCAGGCCGGGGCTTCGGCTTGCTCTTGCCCTGGAGATTGAGCGCCACGGCAGCGCGGATGAGGTCCTTCAAGGCCGCCTCATTGACCTTGTCGCCTTCGTGGATGTCGATGGCGCGCCTGACATTCCCTTCGAGGCTGGAGTTGAATAGACCGGCAGGGTCCTTCAACGCAGCTCCCTTAGCAAATGTCATCTTGACGACGTTCTTGTACGTCTCTCCCGTGCAGACGATGCCGCCGTGGGAAAAGACGGGGGTCCCCATCCACTTCCACTCTTCGACGATCTCGGGGTCGGCCGCGTGTAGGATTGTGCGCACCTTCGCCAGCATCTTCCCGCGCCAGTCGCCAAGGTCCTTGATCCTCTCGTCGATTAATGCAGAGGCAGAAGCAGATCCCACCGGGACGGACTTTTTCATGTGTAGCTCCAACTCTCGCACCTAATTTAATTGCGCTCGGGCGTGACCTGCAACCTCGGCGAAGTGGAAGCCCGGGTCTCGAACCACTCGAAACCCGGGGCACCCGGCCCGTTCATCTTCCCGAGCCGAACAAACCCTACTATCGGGCGAGCGATCAAGATCTCCCGAAATGAGCTTGTCCCTCTTACAATGATTTCCATCGGCGTAAAAAGAGGTCCGCTTCATGCAATACATGATGATGCCTTTGAACCGTCATTATGACTACGGTTTTGGAGCTACGGCAGATGCGTTCTTTGAAGCTGCTAAGACGCTTGAGAAAGAAGGAAAACCGACGTTATTTCTCGACGCCCTTCCCAAAGGATTCTTGTTGCGTCACGCGCTAGAGTTATTTCTCAAGTCGGGAATTCTGGTCATTCACCGTCGGCTCAAATTGCCTTTCGATGATAAGCCCCCGAACTCACCTCCCCGCGTTTTGGTAAGTACACACTGGATTCCCTTTTTTCGTGTACACAGCATTGCCAAGCTCTACGCCTATTGGAAAATCTTGGTCGTCCAGCATTCCGAAACCCTTGTGAACCTGACACAGTACAAGCCTGATCTCACGTTGCCGGAGGGACTTGACGAGGCAATAGCGTTCATCGAGAAAACGGACCCGGAAGGAACCTACTATCGCTACCCCGCCAATCGAGATCCGAATGAAGACAAGGTGAAATCACCCTTCAAAGAAGTCACCCGAGACCAGCTCTTCCCGCCCGATCTTCCAAAGGACAAGAAAGTTAGAGCGCTCGTCATCGAGGACGAAAACAACGAATTCCTACGGGCATTTGTTCTTGACGAAACGACCGAAAAGGACGCTCTCGACGCGCTGTTCAGAACGACAGAGTGGTTCAGTGGTTTCCACGCAATGACGCGATGCGAATTGACCGGCGGATCGTAAGAAACCGTTATTGCGGTGAGATCACCGCAGGGATTTCCGAGAAACCAGCTATTGCACGCGTTTGAGGTCCTGTACCCAATTGGTCTCCCACGTTTTGCCACCGTCGGTTGATTCTGCCTGCTCCCAGTGACATGAGGTGGGTGTGATCTCGGACCATATGAACCGTGTGCGGACTGGTTTCCCGTCTTCGGTATCGTCGTTCGCATAGAACATTCCTACTCCATTGTGGAAGCTGCCTCTCACCGGCGGATCCATGGGCTTGAGTGGCGTTCTGCTGTCCATCCACCAGATCGACCACTGCCCCGTCTTGGCGTCAAACGATCGGGGAGCTACGCCGCGGTAAGTGCCGCCCGGAACTTCGAACACGGTGTCGTCGACATTAGCGTATCCGCCCATCAGTGGCTGGCTGAATAATGTCCCTTCGAATTCGATCCACTCGTGACTGTTGACGAGGCGATGCTTCAGCTTTCGATGATGGACTCGCCAGTGCCCCATTAAAAAATCGAAGTCATGGAGTCCCGGCACTGCAGGTTCTGCATGACTTTTTTCTTGTCCCGAACTCGGGGAGGACTGCGCGACAGAGAGACCCGACGCCAGTAAGCCCAGACCCAGGCACAACATAACAGCTATGCGCCGATGTATTTCCACGTTTGGCTCCTTTCGTGACGAGATAGTGTGAGTCAGAATTAAGCGTATCAAACTGCAAGTGAGAAGAGCGGCTGCGAGGGCTGCACGATGAAGGCTTATATCTTACGACGCCGGGCATTCCATGCATTTGCCGAGTTGCTGAATTGCAATCGGTCACTAGCTGAAGTTGGCCGCCGCCCAGCCCCACGCCTCCGGGCCAGTCCGGCCGCCCCGTTTAGTCGGTGCGTCGCCCGCTGCCCCACTTGGTAGCATACGGGAGCACGAACAAGTACAGACCGGTGAACAGGAGCAAGGCTAGTATGGCCACTGCCGATAGGCCTAGCTTGTTGTTGTACTTCCCCTGTACCACAGTAACGCCGTTGATGACGACGGCCACCGTAAAGGCAATGGACAGCCAGCGGTGGGTCTGCCGGACCCATTTGTTCCAGTTCAATCGGACCTCCTCCAGGGCAGTCGTCAGTAGTCAGTAGCCAGTAGCCAGTTAGCGGTACTAACTACTGACTAGTGACTATGGCCTTCAATACCAAACTGCTTGGCGTACTCGGCGGTCAATCGCTGCCACGCGTCGACGTGCATGGCCTCGCCACCGGCCATGCGGCCAACCGGCTTGCCCGCGAGGAGGCGATCCAGAACGTCGAAGCAGATGTGCCAGCCCGCGGCGCCCCACGAGATGAAGCGGCGATCGATGCTGTGCCACAACGTCAGGCGCGTGCCGGCGCCCGCGGCTTCGAGTTCCCAACGAATGTCGCCGTACTCAAGCAGGTTGGGAGGGTCGGCTTGCGTCACTTTTGTTTGCGTAGCCTGCCCCGTTCCCACCCACGTGAGTTTCGCCGTGGTTCCAACCGTATCCAGGCTCCCATCGGCGTCGAAAGGCGCCCACTCGCGCAGATGCGCTGGGTCGGTTAGCGCCTGCCAGACTTTTTCCGGCGAGTGGCGCAGTTCCCGGACGAGAACGAGCGTCCATTTCTCCCCGTCCTTCTGTATCCGCGCGCCGCTGGCCGGACCCGGCACGTACTGCTCGCGATCGGTCATCTGTCCTGGTCTTCCTTTCGTTGAGTTCTGGCTTCAGAGGCTGCTGAAAACTCGAACAACCAACACCGTGCCGCCGGCTGAAGCCAGCTCGACAAGGAAAATAACCGGCCTAGACGCTGGCCTAAAGGGCCGCTCTACACAGTCATAGACACTCGACACGTCCGCCCTACCAGCGTTTCATCTGCGTGACCTGAATGAGGTTGCCGCAGGTGTCGTTCAGCATGGCGATCTTGGAGGCCGTCACGTCGGTGGGCGGCGTGGTGAACTCGGCGCCACGGGTTTTCATACGCTCGTAATCGGCCTGTACGTCGTCGGTGAAGAACATGGCCGCGGGCTGGCCTTGTTGAAAAATCGCCTGCTGATACGCTTTGGCCGCGGGGTTGTTGTTCAGCGCCAGTTGCAGCTCAGTGCCGTCCGACTCTTCGGGCGAGGCCACGGTCAGCCAGCGAAATGGACCCTGACTGAAATCGGACTTCTTGGCAAAGCCCAGTACCTCCGTATAGAAGCGCAGGGCCTTGTCCTGATCGTCCACGTACACGCTAGTCAATTTGATCTTCATTTCGTTTCTCCTTTGTTACGTTCGCGGTTTGGGCCGCGTCGTTTTCTCCTTGTCTTCCCTTTTGTTGGTGTTGCCTGATCCATACGGTCGAGGTGGCGTTCGAGAGCATCCAGGTGGGCGGACCAGAACCGGCGGAATGGAGCCAGCCAGGCATCCACCTCCTCAAGTCGTTCTGGCTTCAGCCGGTAGAGACGGCGCTGTGCGTCCACCGTGGACTCCACGAAACCGGCCTCGCGCAGCACGCGCAGGTGCTTTGATGCGGTCGGCTGCGTCATTCGAAGCTGACGCTCAATCTCTCCCACCGACTGTTGTGACGAGACCAGCAGGCCCAATATCGCCCGTCGGTTCGGCTCCGCAATGACTTCGAATACAGATTCCACTCTCTTGATATACCCCACGGAGCATATACGTGTCAAGGCATATACAAACAGGGCCAGAAACGATTTGAGTCCGCGGGCGGGGTTCTCGGAGGGTATCGCCAGGCGGTGCCGTCGATTTAATCGAATGCAACCGTCAATGTCCAACCGATTTAGTCTGGCAGGATGATCATCACTTCAGTCGACTTAATCAGCGCCGCCGCGATCTGACCCTTTTTAAGCCGCAATTCCCGCACCGCATCGGTGGTGATGATGGCGGTGATGTGCTGTTCTCCGATGGAGAGCGTGACCTGGGCGAGGAAGCCACTGGTCTTGATGTCGATGACTCGTCCGATCAGCTGGTTTCGTCCACTGATGCGCCGAAACATCCGGCGCCGCCCCTGTGGAGTGCCAGCGACCGTGATGCGAGGCAACAAGCGGTCGATCTCCGCCTCGGGTATCCGATGATGACCGCCCAGCGTCTGAACGCTCTTCAACTTGCCTCGATAAATCCACTGCTTCAGCGAAGCGTAGCTGATTCCCAGTACTTGAGCCGCTTCACGCGGAGTGTAGAGTTTCGGCATAGACGATGGATGTATCCGGTAAAGAATAGCCGCATTACGAAGTCACATGCAATTCGAATTTCAACAGTGAGGACGAGCCAGAGTAGTCAGCAAGGAACTTCGCGCGCTGCACGCTGCGCGACCGCAGATCAATCGGCGATGGTGATGACGACGCTGCCCTTCTTGTGTCTCTGCTCGACGTAGCAGTGGGCTTCGGCGATCCGCTCCAACGGGTATCGCCTGTCGATCACCGGCTTCAGCTTCCCCGCCTCGGCGAGCTCTCTGAGCCGGATGAGATCGTCGCGGCGAAATTTCGGCAGCCCGTCGTCCACCGAAATGAATTTGCCCGCGGGCGTCAGCGCGTTCCTCAAAGCCACTTTCATCGGCGACGTCTTTCTGCGGCCAACCGCATCGAACACCACATCGTAGCGCCTAAGCGCCGACGCTTGTTCCTTCGTGTAGTCGAGCAACGTGTCGGCGCCAAGTGGTCTGCATCGGACGCCGAATAGCGGCTCTCACCGCCCGCCCTCCTCAACAAGCTGGAAAGAAACGAGTTCCGTCAGGATTGCGCTTGCCAATCTCTCATCCCAGATGAAACATTCTCGTGGACGCTTGTGACATTCTGCTGCTCGCCGCGAATCATGGTGCAGACAGGTAATTGAAAGTGACTGCATCGTCTCCATCCATGCGCCTCGAGCAAGCTGAAGACATCATGGAAGAACAGCGCCGGCAACAGTTTGAAACCCTCCTGCAATCGCATCAGGCCATCGTCTTCAAGGTGGCCAATACCTACTGCTGGCATCCTGACGATCGCGCCGACCTGATCCAGGAGATAGCCGCACAGCTGTGGCGCGCTTGGCCTCGCTACGACCCATCGCGGACGTTCACCACGTGGATGTATCGCGTTGCTTTGAATGTGGCGATCAGCTTTGTGCGAAAGGCGGTCCGACATCGCGATCGGTCGGTGCCACTGGACGAAACTGTGCACTACACCGTCGCGGCTCCCAACACCGACGCCATGCAGGAGCGCCTGCAACGCTTGCAGGTGTTCATCGAGCACCAGGCGCCGCTCGACCGGGCTCTGCTGTTGCTTTACCTGGAGGACAAAAGCCAGCGAGAGATCGCCGAGGTCCTCGGCATCACGCAAACCAACGTCTCCACCAAAATCAGCCGGCTGAAACAAAAGATGCGCGCGGAGATCTAGTCCTGTAGAAACCAGCATTGATGACGAAAGGAAAGACAATATGGAACTCGAAGAATTGAAGATGACCTGGGAGACCCTGAACCAGCACATGAAGCGCGAGAGCGCCATCAGCCTCGCAACGTACACCGATCGCAAGCTGACGGCTGTGCGCTCCAGCCTCCGCCCCCTGTTTATAGGGCAGATCCTGCAGCTATTCTTCGGCCTCTGTTTCTTGCTGCTGGCAGCGTCATTGTGGAGAACCGGGCCGACGGCCGTCTCCGTTATCGTTGCGGGAGTCGTGGTCCATGCGTACGGTATTGCGTGCGTTGTTCTGGCTGCCATACTGATGGGCGCGATATCCCACATCGACTACGCCGGTTCGGTGCTGGAAATCCAGGGGAAACTGGCGCGCGCCCGCCGCGCCTATATCGTGGGCGGCATCGTCGCGGGCTTGACCTGGTGGTTCCTCTGGATTCCGTTGCTCATGGTGCTTCTGGCGCTGGTTCGCGTGAACCTTTATGCGCACGCGCCGTCGGTGGTGTGGGGCGGGAGCGCCGTGGGTGTGGTTGGGCTGGCGGCGATGCTCTGGCTCTATGCGTACTCCCGGAAACAGGGACACGAGCGGCTGCGGCGCTTCGTCGATCGGGCTGTGGTCGGCAGCAGCCTGCAGCGGGCCCAAGCGCAACTGGACGAGGTTCGGCAGTTCGCGCAGGAAGCAGCCTAGTGTCTTCTCACAAAAACCCTTGTTGTCCATCTCCGTCAGGCGGCCTTCTAGCGGTCTGGGATTGTGAGTCACTCGAACAGCCAGGGCTGATCTACCACACGACACCGCATCCGTTTCGGACAAATGCCCCGCCACGGTCGCCGCCAGGGCAGGAAAAGCTGGTAAGCAGTCGCAATCGGGTGTATATTTTTCCGCGCAAATCAGCGGCAGAAACAAACAGCGTCATCGCGAAGTCCTGAAGCACCGGAGGCAATGAAATCTATGACTCTATCCGCCACTCGAATGAAGAAACGTCGGTTCACAATTCCGGCGCTGCTTTTCTTACTGCAATTGGTTGTCGCTTCGGCGCAAGGACAAAACCAGATCACCCATTGTCTAACCTTCATCACGGCGCCCGGTGAGTATGTGCTGGCGAACGATCTGGCCAATTGCTCTGCCGATGGGATCATCATTGGCGGCAATGCCGATGGCGTCGTAGTACATCTTGCCGGCCACCAAATTACCGGATCGAGTAGTGCGCAACGCGCCGGCATCAAGGTACAGTCGGGCGCGCACGCTCGTATCGTGGGGCCGGGAGTCATCCGTAACTACACAGCCGGTTTCGGTATCTTACTGGTTTCGGGGAGAGTGGAAGTTACTGGTGTGACTTCCACCGGCAACGACGTGGGCTTCTATTTCACCGGTGGGAGAGCAATGGTGCACGGCAACATTGCCACCAATAATGTCGATGGGTTCTACATGGTGGCTACCGGCGAGCTTACTGACAATTTAGCAAGTGGGAACAGTCAAGACGGCATTTTTACGGGAGCCAGGGAACGAGCTCAATTCTTGCACAACACCGCCGTGTTCAATGGACGATACGGCATCGCGACCGGACAGCACTCCACTGACAAAGACATTATTTCCAATACGGCGTTGAACAACCTGGGCTACGACTTGTTCGACGGCAACCGCGACTGCCAGAACAGATGGGTCGACAATACCTTCGGCACCTCGAAAGGACCCTGCATCCACTAACGTCTTCCCTGCCGCCCAGACTCGAGCTCTCGGGAACATGAACCGCTCATTCCCACGCGAACGGGGCCTTCTCGCCCACAAAATGATCAACGACACAAAAATCCAGAAGCATGAAGGCTGGATTCGGATGCTCAGCAGCGTGAGAACTGCGATGTCTGGCTGAATTTTCGCGGGCGCTCATGATGGAACCCTTTGCTCTCTCGCTTCGACTTCCTGCTACCCGAAGTGAGAATGACGAGTTCACTGCTTCTAGATGAAATCGTCCTACATAACCGGAGCAGCGGATCCACCTGACCACCTGCCCACGGGAACGACAAACACGTCGATTGATGAGCGCCTTTGAATTGTAGATTCAGCACCACCGGTGACTTCGGCAGACTGGGCACCCCACGCCTTACCTCCCAGGCCCGTGCGTTACTTGTGGCCAGTGCTCACTGCTGAAGGAAAGCTGGATTCCTCGCCGAAATAACACTCAATGGATTGCAACTTTCCGTCCTTGATTCGGAGATACTCCACGTTCCGGAACGATTTACCGTTCTTGGTGTGGCCAAGATACTTCACAAAAGCATCCTCCGCGCCAGTGATGATTCGCTCCAGGTCAAAATGTCCAATCAAATCGATCTGTGTTTCCCAGCATCGTGTTTTGAAAGTGCTCTTGCTGATGTGGTCGTCGCCGGCCGCGCTCGTAAAGGTGAAGTCATCGGCGAGCAGGCTATCCACTGGGCCCCAGTCTCTCTTCCCCCAGGCTGCGTACCACTTCCGGACTACCTCCTCGTTCGTTAAGTTCTGCCCTCCCAATGCGCTGGCACTTGCCAGCATCGGCAGGCTCACGGCACCAACCAGCGCGCAGGCTCCGGTTGCGAGCAGATTCCTGCGCGACACTGCGATCCTTGTCATTGTTCGTTCTCCTTTTCATGATGTAATTTGAAGCGCTTCGCCCGATCGCGATGCTGACTGTCCGAGCATACGAACCGGTTAGTATGTAACAGTGCCAAAACTGACCCTTGCGACACCAATGCGATCAACCTCGCCTGCGGTTGCCCGGCGCGCGAAGAGACCGCAGCCACTCCACGATATTTCTAATTCCCACTTCCCACACCTTCGCATCTTGAGCATTCTTTGCTAACGAGGCGTAGCCCTCGACCATCGCGATCAGAAAGCTGGCGGCCTCGTCTGGATTCAGGTCGCGGCGAACTGTTCCTTTGGACTGCCCCTTCCGCAAAAGCGTAGCAACTCCTTCCTGCCATGCTCGGAAGATCTTCTCCAGTCGCTTACGGAATTGCTCGTCCAGTGGAGACATCTCCTGCGCCAGGTTTAGCAAGGGACAACCGCTCCGAACTTCTTCGGGCCCAACTGGTGTCCGCCGGACAATGTCAATCAAAATGTCGATGGGTTGCCCGTTGCTGAGCATAGGGGACAACCACCTGTCGCGGACGGTTTTTGCGATGATCTCTTCGACGATGGCATATCCGAGTGCCTCCTTACTCTCGAAATGGTGGTAGAGCGCCCCCTTGGTGACATTGGTGGCGGCCAGAATCGTATTGATGCCGGCACTCTGGAAGCCTGATCTGTAGACCTCCCGAAATGCCGCTTGCAGCAAGCGTTCCCGTGTACGCTCTGGATCACGGATCGTTCGCTTCTTCTTGTGACTGGCTAACATACCGACCAGTATGTATGTTAACCGTTTGAAAGTCAATCTCGCTCTGTGCGATGCGATTGTGCCCCGAGACGTAATACTTTCAAACGGCCTTGTCGAAGAGGCTTGTGGGGTCTGCGAGAGTCGTGAATTCTTACCGCGAAATGACTTTCGGTCTGTCGCTTGGCGTTTACCCGTTCGTCTCGTTCGGTTCTGGATCGCGGTTGGTCGGCTACTCGGAAGTTATGGGAAACTGATGGGCTGTCCCCATGTCAGGCAATCGGCCCTCCGTATTCTTTGAGATATCCGGCGGGTTTATAGTAGTCGCCTAAATTTGTCCAACGTCCGAGCGGTCCAAAAACACGTCTACGTGGAGGTCTGCGTGCCCGAGTTTCTGTTCGACGAGTTCTTGAGGTTGTGGCGGAACTCGAAGTCACCCCTGTGGCTGACAATTTCCTTTTTCACAGGGTTGGGGCTGATCTGCGGAGTGACCCTATTTATAGGCGCCGTCCCCACCAAAATTTTTGGCCATGATATGTTCGTGCCTTTAGAGCTCGGCTGGCGCGTACTGAACGGCCAACGCCCGCATCTGGATTTTGTAAGCGGATGGGGCCCGGTCTGGCCGCTACTGGAAGCACTCGGCCTGGCCGCGTCCGGTCACTCGGTGAATGGGGTAGGTTATGCCAGTGCGTTTGTTGCACTGATTGTCGGGGTCTGGTGTTTCCTCTTGACCAGCGAACTCCTGCTGGACGCTTCCCGCATTCTCCTGAGCTTATTCCTTGCTGCACTGGTTGCCAGCCCGCACTCACTCGGTTTGTCGCCACTCCTGCCAAGCCACGCGATGGCCTACAACCGTTATGGCTATGCGCTGGTCGTTTTGATACTCGTGGAATGTTGTGGACGAGTTCGGGACTTGCAGAGCCCATACCGAAGAGATTGGATCAATGGATTTTCGAGCGGGGCAGCGCTCGGTTTGACGTTGTTCCTGAAATCTAACTTCTTCCTTGTAGCGGTTGTTCTGATCGGGCTCATCTCCTGCTTGCTTAGTCGTTTTACATGGGCACGCATTCTCGGTTTGTTCGGGGGATTCGGTCTCGTTTCGGTCGCCATGCTCGTCTATCTGCGTTTTAATTTGACTGCCATGCTGGGAGATTTGCACATGATCGCCGGCGCACGGGGTGCGGCACTCCAGAGCTGGCGTGTGGTTTGGATCGTGTTTGACAATGCCTCGTTGCTGCTGACATTAGTCCTCCTCATGTTCATCACCGCGATGCTTCTCGGCGATCGAATTACATCCTGGCGAGGCTTACGGCTGCCTGCCATTGGCCTCCTGGTTTTTTGCGCCGATATTAGCCTGCTCTCCTCAAACACCCAGCCGGGCGGCTTCCCGCTATGTGCCGTCTTTGCAATTCTGATATTTGACGAGCTCGTTCGTGATCTTCAGACCTTGCCAGCGAGCCAGGCATCTCTGCGCCAGCCAGCGTATTTTGGTGCCCTGTGCCTAGCCGTTGTGTTGTTCCTGCCGCAGCTGAGTTCGGATGTTACCGGGCTGGCATACGGAGCATGGCTAAAAGAAAAATGGCTGGCGTCAGGCCACGAACCGCATTTCACTTCCCCAAACCTGAGACCTCTGCTGCTTTACGACGGAGCAGAACCGCGCAGTAATGGCACGACGTTTACTACGTATGTGAACGATGGAGTAGCGCTACTCGAACGAAACACGCGCCCTGACGAAACAATCCTGACTATGGATATGGCAAATCCCTTCCCCTACGCATTGCAGCGGAAGCCGGCGCATGGTGGATTTGCTGCTCCCACTTACGGATTAAACATTGATGATGAGCATAGGCCTGCCGCGGAAGAACTCTTCGGTGACGCCGACATTGTGATGGTGCCGAAACGACCGGCAGGCGACAGCCGTTTCGCCATGTCGTATCAAACGTCAATCGGTCGGGAATACTATCGGGCTGCGGAGGACGAATGGTGGTGGATGTACAGACGCCGCTAGGCAAGGCCCTGGCCTGGACTTCGCAGCGAGGCTCATTTACATATCAAGCCAATAGCAACGATGATCGCGGCAACCATCAGACTCACCCGATCGCGCAGGGCGAACAGGATGGGATCGGTATGCATCTCGCCGCGACCCGCAACGATCCAGATTCTTGCAAACCAATAGAGCATCACCGGGCACATTAACCACAGCGCATCAGAATGCCGGTACAGTGCGGTGACTTCCGGAGTATGGAGATAGAGGGCCAGGACGAGCACGGAAATCATCATCGAGCTCAGGCCGAGAATGTGCAAGGTGCTCTGGTCGCTGGGCTCATATCCACGTCCCAGGAGTTCTCCCTCGGGCGAAAGCGCTTGCAATTCCGCATAACGTTTGACGGCGGCGAGCCCCAGGAAGCAGAACATGGCGAAAGCCAGCGTCCATTCTGAAATGGGTATGCCGGTTGCCGCTCCACCGGCGAGAACACGAATCGTATAGAGACCGGCGAGCGTGCAAATGTCAATTAATACCTTCTTCTTAAGATAGAAGGAATAGATCAGGGTTACGCAAAAGTAAACCAACAAGTAGATTCTGAAAGTGTAGGAAAGCCGCGGCAGGAGGACAACCACGAGGAAGATCAAGGCGCACGCCAGCACAATCGCAGCTCGGGTACTAACTTCGCCGGATACCAGGGGCCGCAGTCTCTTCGAAGCGTGCTTTCTGTCCGCTTCGATATCGACCAGATCGTTGATGATGTAGCCGGCGGACGCAGTGAGGCAGAAGCACACCAAAGCCAGCAGGGCCTTGGTGGTTACGCTGAGTTGGCCCCATTGATGCGCGAGCAGCATCGGCACCAGGACCAGGATATTTTTCACCCAGTGGTGTGGCCGCAGCAAGTGCAGCATTGCGCGCGCAGAGGTGGGACGTGCCGCGGCCACTGGGCGACGGGACGCTAGCACCCCGCCAATGAATAGCATGCAAAAAGAAGCAGAACGAAACTCGGCCCCAAAGCCACTCAACGGAGGCATACAAGTCGGACTTTCCTTTGAGGGTTCAAGACGAAAACATATCACAGGTGTCGCGGTTGTTCACAACACTCTTTTGAGTGCACCCGGTCGCCCTGGAGCTCGTTAATCTCCGGCTAATTGCAACCCGGCGTTGGTGCACGGATGCCTGTGGCAGACTTGTTCAGCCAGGCGTGTTCCCGCTGATTCCGTGGATCAGCCGCGCTTTCCCTGGCCATCAGGACCGAAAACGTTAGGATCGAAGATAGCCAGCTCTAAATGTTTCATTAATCACCCTATCCGAGTTTGCCATTGCTGTGTACGCAATGGTTGTAGCGGGAATGCTCGGAAAGGTGCTTGCATCCAGAAGGTGCGTCCGGCTCAGCCCGGCCGGCCGGCCAAGCAGGTCAGAGCGATAAAGGGTACCCTCGCCTCCCATCGGAAAACTGCCCCCGGCATGAAAGCTCCTGCCTGGAGGCACCAGTGTAGGATTCAGTGGTGGAATGATGCCGAAGCCCGCCAAGCTGCGGCGCAAATGCGCCTGGGCTCGTTTGGCCACGTTGCCTGCAATGGGATTCGAAATTCCTCGGACATATATCTCGTCCGCAGTCGGCTGGGATGCACGAACGGTCAGTTCCAAATGGGCTGAATCCGACGAATGAAGAAACCCCTGAATGAGATAAAACCTGCCCTCGATGGCGTCGAGAACAGAGCCCACTCGCAAGAACGAAGGTAGTAGGGACCGTATCGTTCGCCGAAATATTTCGTTCAACCCGTACACCTGAAAGTGTACATAGTGATTGCTGATGTGTGGGCTGCGTATCTGAAGAAATATTTCGGCCAAGGTAAAACGCACGGCCAGGTCTCTTGCCTTTCGATAGGACAACAAAGGAAAGAAAAAATACTGACTGTCTTGTATTCGAATGGACTGATTGAGCAATTTTATGGATCTTGCTATAAGCCGGGTTGTGGCAATCGCACCCATACCAACAAAGAGGCGTCCTACCTGAAATTGTTTCTGTGATCCGTCTCTTATATTCACCGTTGACAGGGTTACTCCATCGGCGCCTTCTTCAAACTCGATAGCATAGAAGCCCTTGTGGATTTTCGTGCCATCCCGCTCAAAGCTCTTCCAAAGTAAGCGGGGGCTGAATATTGAGCCATAAGGACAACCGTCGAGGCAATATCCGCAGTAGCGGCAACCGTTAGGTCCCCCAGTGGAATCCACCGCAACACGAGCACGACCAGAGATAATACCTTTGCTTTTTAGTTTGTTCTCATGTCGCGCTAGAAACTCAAGTAACACCTGTGTTTGTTCTGACCTTACCAGCGACGTTATCTTTTCGTGATAAAAAGGAAAGAACTCCTTCAGTTGGTCTGACTCCCCGCTTATAGGCACAAAGTGCGATATGTTTCGGAACGAGTCGGCTAGATCGACGGAAGAGATGGGCCAATCACACAAGTCATGGTCGGTGTAAGGAAGCATGGCGGCGCCCCAAACATTTCCGAAGCCGCCTAGACCATGGGACAGATCGATCGTGCAGTCTGTAGTACTGCAGGAGATGCATTGTGGTTGTTCATAGGGAAAAGTCGAGCCAAACGATAACCTCTTTTCCACGCCTCCAGCGGATGTTATTGGCGGTGGAAACAAAGTCTCGACATACTCGCTTGGCCAATCGGCGGGTTCAGTGGCCGAGAGAGTTTGCACCATCGTTTCGCGTTCGGGCTCTAAATCGTAGGCAACATCCAGAACTTCAAAGGGCACCCCAAGACGCCGAAACGCATAGGCCGCTGCAATTGCTGTGGGCCCTGTTCCCAGAATGAGGATGGGTATTCGATCTGGCTGCACGGACTAAGTTTGAACCTCCGACCCCCCGGTCCCCAACCAGATTTCAGCGCATGATGCAATTTAGTGAAATTGAGTGATCTAAGTATTGACGTACGACGTCCGCAAGATATGTCAGCCTGCTCCCACCCAGCGTAAGACGCTAGTGCGGCGCTGTCGGCGACTGCTGCGGACAGGCGCCGAAGTGACTCAAGATGATCGTCAGGTCATCGTTGTTGGTGATGCCGTCGAGATTGAAATCGTAATGGCTCGACATTCCCCAGTTGTCGGCAATCCGGTTGTATTCGGCTACGTCCACATCATTCACCACGCCGTCGCCATTGCCATCGCCTGGACACGGCGGCGCAGAGTCGAGCACCAGATTCATCTCCCTCACCAAGATATCAAAGTTCACTTGCTCATCATGGTTAAGGGGGCGGAGAAGCAGATTCAATTCAGCTCTGTCGATTAGCGGAAGATGCTCGTCCTCATTCACCCGATAGAACTCCGTGGAGACCACCTGGACGGGTCCGTCGGTCTGGATGTCATAGTCGAGCCACTGATTGCGCACCAGCTTGTAGTGCTGGTTGCGCACGGCTTTGGCCATCTGTGGGTTCTGGCTGACCTTCTTGATGGAATAGTTGGAACCCTCGTGTTTCCAGATGGTCTGGTTCACCTGCCAGCACTCGGAAAGGCCGCCACCGTATGTGCCTTTATCCCCGCCTGGGCCCCACCATGTGCCCCCGTTGTCATTGCACACGCTATGGGACACCGGCGTTTGTGAGCACTGTGACGGTGAGCCGTTGAACACACATGGGGGATTGTGGGCGCCATTTTTCTGAAGATTGAGGCCACCCTGAGTGAAGTTAAGTGGCCGCAGAGCGGGCTGATTGGGATTGATGAGATACGGCATCATCGGGTACGAATCGATCGGCCGGGGTACGGCACGTTTAACGTCGATGCCAGCGATTTCGCCGAAAAGCTGGAACATGTCCACCTCGTTGACCATCGCGTCCACCTGGCGCCCGGGCTGGACGACCATGGGGCCGGCGACAATCAGGGGAACCCAGACACCGGTTTGATATGCGGTGGCTTTGGCGCGAGAAGGGTCAAACGGCGGCTTCACGGTTTGTGCCAGTGAGCCGTTGTCGCCGACAATCACGATGACCGTGTTCGCGGCGCCAGGGTCGTAAACCAGGTTGCCGTGACCATCTCGGGTCGCCAGACCGGTCTCGACCAGCAGCCGCCCGAATTCGGTATCCATCGCCTCAATCATCGCGTCCGAAAGGACATGAAGGGCTGGCACGCTGCTACAGTCGGTTCCCGCACCAATACCTTGCAACAAGGCCCGGGTTTCCGGCGATACCAGCACCCCTGGCGGAGGCTGGAGCGGAGTGTGGTCGATACTGAAGGAGACCGTTGCCATCCACGGATTCGGGCCCCCCGTGTGGCGGTTGATCCAGTCAATGGCGGCGTTCACTTCAATGGTCGCGCGGAAGCCGCGGGTGCGCGGGTCCGTTAGATCCACTGCATTCACCTGTCCGTCGCGGTTGATAACCAGCGGCGATACGTAGTGGGCGTTCTGCTTGTAGAAATTGACGAAAGGCGGTGGAGAGGCCTGGCAGGTTTTGCCCGCTAGTAACACCCCGCCACGGGTCAGACACTGCAATCCGACGGAGTCGCCCACCGGATTATTTCCCGAGAGCTCCACGCAGCCTGCCGGCATCGCGATGTAGCATGCCCCGGAATCGGAGCCTTGATGTGCAGCGTCGGGGACGAACCCGCATCCGTACTTGTCCGTTGTCAGCGCGGGTCCGGCCAGTCCAGCATTACGATCGATGGAGGCCGGCAGGCCGCCAGTCCACCCGTAAAAGTCGTTGAAACCGACGGAAGCAGGCGCACCGTCGCCCGCCTCGTTGTTTTCCGGGCCACCGAGGTGGAACTTGCCAATCATGGCGCTGTCATAATGCGCAGGAACTAACAGCTTCGGCGGAGTAATCTCCCAGGTCGCAACCTGCGAGTTGTTCAGGTCGTTCGCTCCGATCGCCTGGAAGATGTTATTGCGCAGTGGCCACCGCCCGGTGAAAAAGGCAGCGCGTGAAGGCGAGCACTCCGGCATCGACCAGACGTTACGAAACCGGATGCCCTGCAATGCGATGGTGTCGATGACCGGCATCTTGGGAGGCACCGGCCCGCCATAGCCGAAGATGGACATCTGATCGATGCCAACGTCGTCCATGATGACGAAGAGAATATTGGGGTGGGCCACGCCGGGGTTTCGAGCGGGCAGCGTTGTCGTGCTCGGGGCCGCGGCCGGTTTATCGCTTGCGGCTTGCGCAACACCAACTATGCAGAATGCGGCCAAGCCAGCTAACAGAACTTTGACACAGCGACTCATGAACTTCCTCCGCGGATGTTGCGCAGTTGCCCGTAGGTCTTTAGTGTCCCTTCGGAAGGGAGGTATTAAGACGGTAAATTCTCGGGAAATCGCCAGTCTGGCGGACGAATTTATAGCACTTTGCCTACAGCGATGCAATGACCAATCTTTGCAAGTCGCAGAACCCTCGATTCAACAGCGTAGAAGTTTGCAGGCCACCTGGTTTTTCCATCACAGCGCTGTAGTCGATTTTGTAGACGGTCTTGCGCCGCTGGCTGGGCACTTGGCGCAGCGTTTATGCTGGCCTGAGCGCTAGAGCACCTCGGCCAAAACCGGATGGGTCGGGCTTTGGGTGTTCGCCGCCACCGTATGTTGTTGGAAAAAATTGGTCGGGGAGAGAGGATTTGAACCTCCGACCCCCTGGTCCCGAACCAGGTGCTCTACCAGGCTGAGCCACTCCCCGACAGAATAAGGACTGCGCCAAAACTACAACGCAGCATGGGCGCCCGTTTGCGTGATACAGAGGAAAATGGGCGAGCGCCAGAGCCTGATTATAACAGAGGCGCTACAACCCAGTCCGAAGCCACCTCCCCGATCTCGCGGGTAATGTCCTAAACTTGCAAGTCTAGAACACTAGCAATCTCGCGCACTCTCGGCTTGGCTGACGAAAGGCGTCGTACACTCAAATGTCGGAGATGTTCAGCTATTTCGCAGCTATCCCGGACCTACGCAAAGCGTCGAACGCTGAGGGATCGAAGTCAACAACGTGTCCACTGTTCTATTAGCCCGGCAACTGCTGACGCCTCTGGAGCGCATCGAAGATGCCGCTCTGGTGATGGACAACGGAATCATAGCGGCCATCGGCGCCAGAGATGCCGTGTCGATTCCATTGCAGGCGCGAGTTGTGGACTTCGGCGATGCCATCCTTACACCCGGGCTGATCGACATCCATATTCACGGCGGTGCCGGGCGCGATGTCATGGAAGGCTCGGATGAGAGTCTTGCCGCCATCGAGCGATTGATGGTGCGGCACGGCGTCACCAGTTATTGTCCGACGACGGTCACGGCCCCGCTGGAGCAAACTCTGAAATCTCTCGAGGACCTGGCGCGGGCGGCGGAGCGGGCGGACGGTGACACCGGCCGGGATCCTACGCGCGCGCAGCCGCTCGGTATCCATCTGGAAGGTCCGTTCCTCAGCCATGCCCGGCGCGGGGTCCACCCTGGCATTCACCTGCAACGCGTGTCAGGCGAGGCTTTCAACCAGATGTGGGACGCTGCCGCAGGCCGCGTCCGGGTGCTCACGATTGCGCCCGAGTTGGAGGGTGCGCTTGCTCTCATCGCCGATGCCTCGCGCCGCGGAGTGTGTGTCAGCGTTGGGCACTCCAATGCGACTCTGGAGCAGGGGGTTGCCGGCATACTAGCGGGCGCCCGACACGCTACGCACACCTTTAACGCCATGCGCAGGTTCGATCATCGCGATCCCGGATTGTTAGGCGCGATTCTCATCGATCGCAGGGTAACGGCCGATATCATTGCTGATGGAATCCACGTGGACCCCATCATTGTTGACCTGTTTGTGCGCTGCAAGGGAGTGGATGGCGCGGTCCTGATCACTGACGCCATCAGCGCCACCGGCATGCCCGACGGAACTTACCATCTCGGTTCATTTGAGGTGGAGGTGCGCGACAACCGTTGCGAGTCGCATGGAAAACTTGCCGGCAGCGTTTTGACGCTGGATCGCGCGGTCCGCAACATGATGAGTTTTGCGCATCTCAGCTTTCAAGACGGCATTCGCATGGCGACGCTGAACCCCGCGCGAGTGCTGGGTATTGAGCACCGAAAGGGCGTACTGAAACCCGGCGCCGATGCCGACCTTGCGGTCTTCTCCCCAGCCGGCGAGCTGCTGCGCACGGTCGTGGGCGGCGCGCTGAACTAGTTGGCCATCGAGTGCGTCGAGCTCGAAGCGCTCTTCCTGCTTCTTCATCGTGGCAATGGCGATCAGCTCTACCGCCTTTTGCGCGATGTGCTCGGCGCTGACTTCGAACTCCTTAATCAACTCCCAGGGCGCGCCGGAATCGCCGAAGCGGTCTTTTACGCCGATGGCGCCGGTGATGACCGGCGTTCCCAGCAGCTCGGGACTTTCCGTAATCACGCTGCTGACGCGCCATGCCAGGGCGCCAATCTGGTGCTCCTCGGCGGTGACAACTACGCCCGTCTCCCGGGCCGCCCGCACGATGGCGGTTTCGTCAATCGGCTTCATGGTGTGCATGTTGACCACGCGGGTTTCGTAGCCAAATTCCTGCTTCAATATCCAGGCCGCGCGCATGGCCTCAGGCACCATCGGCCCGCAGGCGATGATGCTGAGATCTTCGTGCTCATTTTCGTAATTGGGAGCAAGCACCGTCTCGAAGGCATCAATCATCTCCGGCGCTTCGCGGCGAAGACGGCTTCACGTTCGCCACTCCAAAGACAAATGGAGTGTTCTCGCGGGTGACGATCGGCGTGGCTTCGCGCGCGAAACGGATGTACTTGGGCCCGACATGCTGGAGCAGCAGATAGTCGGTAGCCTTGCGCGTCTCGATGGCGTCGCAGGGCACCACGACCGACATGTTCGGCAGCCCGCACATGGCAAACAAATCTTCCAGGGCCTGGTGCGTGGCGCCATCGGGCCCGACCGAAACGCCGCCATGAGCGCCGGCAATCAATACATTGAAATTCCCGTAGCAGATGGAAACCCTGATCTGGTCGAGGTTGCGGGCCGCGGCAAACGTGCCATACGTACCGAAGACCGGCAACTTCCCTTCCCGCGCCAGCCCGGCGGCGGCAGCGGTCGCCGACTGTTCGGCAATGCCCATGCTGAGCCAGCGATTCTTGCGCTCAGGTTTGCCGGAATAGAAATCGCTGATCGTGATGGAGCCGGAGATGTCGAGGCCCAGGCAGACCACCCGCTCGTCATCACCATTGTTCTGCAGCGATTTTCCAAAGCCCTTGCGGGTGGGTTCCATCTTCACTTTCATCTGCGCGGTGCTGTTCCACCAGTATTCACGCGCGAAGCTCGGCGTCTTCGCGGCCAGGGCCGTCTCCACTTCCTTCTGATAGTCATTCGCTTTTTTCAGCAGAGCATCGTAGGCGATGGTCTCTTTCAGCCCCAGTTCCTCCAGGGCTCTCACCAGTTCGTCATAGCTGGGAGCCTTGCCGTGCCAGCCAGCGATGTTCTCCATGAAGCTGACGCCCTTGCCCTTCACCGTGTTCGCAAGAATCAGAGTGGGCTTGCCGGAAACGGGATTGCTCTTGGCCTTTTGCAAACCGTCCAGCACTTGCGTGAGATCGTGGCCGTCAATCTCGATCACCTCCCAGCCAAAGCTGCGATAGCGCTCGTCGAGCGGTTCGACGTTCATCACGTCCTTCACCCAGCCGTCGATCTGCAGGCGGTTGCGATCAATGATGCCGACCAGATTGTCGAGCTTGAAGTTCGAGGCCTCCATGGCGGCTTCCCAGATATTGCCCTCCTGCTGCTCGCCGTCGCCCATGATGCAGAACACCGAATGCTTGCCGCCGTCGAGTTTGCCGGCCAGCGCCATGCCAACGGCAATGCTGAGGCCTTGTCCCAGCGATCCGCTGGAGACTTCGACACCCGGCAGCTTCAACCGGTGTGGATGGCCCTGGAATGGCGAATAGAGTTTGCGCAAGGTGACGATGTCTTCGATGGGAAAGTATCCGGCGAAGGCGAGGCCAAGATACAGAGCGGGGGCCTTATGTCCGGCTGACCAGATGATGCGGTCGCGTTCCTTCCACTCCGGATTGTTGGGATCGTGGACAGCGACGTTCAAGTACAGGGCGGCGACGATGTCCATGATGGAGAGCGTGCCTCCGGAATGGCCGGAGCCGGCGGCGCACAGCGCAACCAGGTCATAGCCGCGCATCAGGCGGGCCGCCTGTTCAAGTTCTTCCAGGCTGAACTTGCGGATCACGTCCTTGGTGAAAGAATTGACAACCGGCATGATGAATCCTTTGTGCGAGTTGAGGCGTGCCTCACCTCACCCGCGATGTGTGGGACCCCGATATTCAAGGCTAGGCTGGAGAAAACATTGGGTCTGTGAGCGAGGTCACGCGGGGGTGTGATGGGGGATGGGGATCCTTAAGTCAAGCGCGCCGGCCGGGAGGTCTGATAAATATGGACACCACCGAGGCCCTCGTTTATACTCGCCAGCTACTCGCGTCCGAGGCGGGCCCAGAATTCAGTATGCGGAACAGTGTTCGGCTGAAATCGTAGAGGACACGACCGGGAAAAATGGACTTGCGTGTTCCGGGTGGCGACATTTACTCGGGCGAACTCGATTCCTTACGAAGTGACCTTAAGGTTAAAGCACTCGATTCTAAACTGCACTCGTAATCTGGATCATGCTGGGGCATAGAGTAAGGAGAAGAATATGAGGCGATTGCTGGCTGTGGTGTTTTCCTGTGTGCTGCTGAGCGGCGTTCTGCTAGCGGATGACAAATGTCCTAAACCACCTATACCTCGTGAAAAATGTCCCAAAATCACCGGATGCCCGAACGCCCTCAGCGAGGGGGTCTGTACAGTACCTCTCGACTATTTCATCAAGTATCAGGAATGCACCGGCGATCACGATCACGATCACGCTCCCATCGAGATTTCCGTGGGTAATTACCTGCTCATCACCAATGGGAACGGTAGCAGCATAAAGGAAAAGTTCAGCGTCGGACAGTTCACTGAGTATAACGACTCGAGCCATGCTGACTGCGATCGATCGGGAGAGAAACCTAACAAAGTGGAACCTTTCTACGAGCCATCCATCCTAAGCCTGCAAGATTCACACAGGTTACAAGCAATGCAACCGGGTTGTTACAAGGTAAATCTTACCCTGAATCAGGAGGACCCCGATAATAAGGGTCAATCTTGCACAATCGATCCCCACATCATCATCCGGGGTGGTGGTGCTGGTGGTTTGTCCTTGCAAATCAAGCAACTGAAAGAGGAAACAAAGGAACTCGACGAAACGCTAAAACAAATCAAGCAAGATCTGAAAGACATCGAGAAGGAGCAAAAAAAGGATTCAAAGCATCACGAGTGAAGATGGATGCGAGCGGCAAACTTGTGATCCTCTTACCCAAAGGGTAATTTCGAACTCTGGTTCGAGAAATACGCCTGCTTGAATACCCCTCGTATCCATCGAAGGCTTTACGGGCGGGTATTACTGCAAAACCAAGTAAAGCCGCACCTCGGCTCTAGATTCCATCTCTGACAACAGTTAACCAGTCGCCATCGCAGTTACTTCTTTTTTTGATGGCGCGCAACCGGACTCGTACCTTTAATAATGATGTGGGGGTCGATCAGGCAAGGGCGATGGGGAGGATTGGGTTCCTTTTGATTCAGAATGAGGTTTACCTTGTAACAACCCGGTTGCTTTGCTTGTAACGTGTGTGCACTTTTTAGGCTTCCAATGTTCGCTGTTTCGTCGAAAGGGGCCGCAACTCCAAGTATATCCGATTGGTCGCAATCATCACTATCGCTGTCTTCGTAAGCAGTGAACGATCCGACGCTGAACTTGTTCTTTATGCTGCTACCGTTCCCATTGGTGATGAGCAGGAAATCACCAACTGCAATCTGGATGGGTTTGTGGGTACCCGTGCATCCCTGATACGTGTTGAAATAGTCGAGAGGAACTGTACAGACCTTATTTTTGACGGGGGTCGGGCATCCATCCGCTCCGATTGGTGGACATGGTTCAGGAGGTGAGGGTGGCTGAGGACATTTGTCGTCCGCTAGCAGAACTCCGCTCAGCAGCACACCCGAAAACACCACAGCCAGCAATCGCCTCATATTCTTCTCCTTACTCTATGCGCAGCATAATCTGGATTACGAGTGCAGCTTAGAATCGAGTGCTTTGAACCTGGGATCGCCTCGTAAGGAGTCGAGTTCCACAGCATTATTAATTTCGGCGGCAGAATAACCCAGCTTCACCCCTTTCTCAAGCCAATTCAACGCTTGCGTGCGATCTCCAATCAGGTTGTAAACCTTGGCGGCGTAATAGGCGGTCTCGGCATCGCCTGGACGCTCGCCTTGGGCCGCGCGTAAATGCTCCAACGCCCGGTTGCGATCGCCAAGCATGGCGAAATACTCCGCCACCAGGGTATGCACATCGGCATCGTTGGGATTGACACTCAAGTCTGACTCGGCGAGTTGGATGGCCTTCTTTAACTCCTCCCTGGCTTTGCCATGCTGCGGTGGATACCAATAGTAGGCGCGAGCCAGGTTGCCGTGTGCCTGGATTTGCCGGTCTCCTAATGCCACGGCCTCTTCGAAGGCGCCGATAGCTTCGGGAAATTTTCTCTCCAAAAAATAGGTGTCACCCAGGTTGGTGTAAGCTTCGTACGAAGGTTGAAGACTAATAGCTTTTTGCAGGGAATATTCGGCCTTGGAATATACCCCAGCCACCAGATACGTCCCGCCCAGGCTAGACCAAAACGCCGGATTATCAGGACCGAACGTCAGCGCTTTCTCGAACTGCTCGGCCGCATCATTGTAATGCGCTTCCTGAGCATAGAGGCCTCCTAACCACGCATAGCTCGATGGATTCTCGGGATGCGCCTGGATGGCCTTCTTATAAGTCTCCTCCGCTAGCTTCATCCGGCCAAGGCGTTCATAGGCAGAAGCCAATCCGCGATAAGCATAGTCATTGGTCGGGTCCGCATCGAGCGCCAGCTGAAAGTCGGAGGCCGCCTGCTCATAACGTCCGGTCCCCTCATCGATCATGCCCAGACAGATGTTCGCTCCCGCCGAAGATGACGAAAGTTTCAGCGCGTTCTGGCAGGCATCACGCATCTTGGAGATCCACTTCTGATCTTTCGTTTGCTCGTACTTGCCCCAATAAGCGCTGCCCAGCGACGCATAAGCCGCAGCGTACCCAGGGTCGAGCTCGAGCGCACGCTGAAACTGAGCAATTGCGCTGTCGGAGTCCTCCGGATTAAAGGGGTGCGCGAGATAGCCGCGTCCGCGAGTGAAGGCCTTGTAAGCTTCGGGGCTGGTGGTGGCGTGCGACTCATCGGGTGGCGAGCCGGCGTGCAGCTCCAACTCCAACATGCGTATTGACGCAGTCACCACCTTATCTTCCAGCTCTTTGAAATCGTTTGACGTACCGGTGACGGAGTCGGCGCGCAGTGGCTTGTGCGAGTTGATTTCCGCAAGTGTCAGGTTGACTTGCAGCTGATCGCCATCGCGCTGCACGCTGCCGTCCAGCGCCAGGTTTGCGCCAAGCTGCCTCTGCGCCTCCTCCATACTGGTGACATGGTGGGCCATCATCTCGCCGGCGGGAATGATTTCCAGCGGTTGCGACGCGGTCAGTTGCATCAGGCGATTGGTGACGGTATCCGTTAGTCCCTGAAACAGCGCGGCATCTTCCCGCTGTGCCCCGGTCAAGCGAAATGGCAGCACAGCGATGTGCTTTTTCTCTGGGATGGGAGGATGGGTAACCTTCCACCACTTGAGAACAGCCGCAGCAACCACGGCAAGCACAACGGCGGCGATCAACAGAATCCTGGCCCGCCCAGCCGAACGTCGTTCAACAACTCTGCGCCATGAGCCCGATGGAGCTTCCAGTTCTGCCAGCTTCCCCAGCAGTTCGCCGGCCGATTGATAGCGAGAATTGGGGTCCTTCTCCAGGCATTTCAAAATTATGGCTTCCAGCTCAGGCGAGATGTCCTTCTTCAGCGTGCTTGGTGCTGGGGGCGCGGAGCGCAGGATCGCATCCCACAGCATCTGTCCCTGTTGCGGGAAGGCCCGTGAACCAGTGGCCATCTCGTACAGGACGGCACCCGCGGAATAAATATCGGTGCGGACGTCGGGCTCCTTATGCTCAAGCTGTTCGGGCGCCATATAGGGCGGAGTACCGGCAACGCCGGGCGCCTCGATGGTCACCGTGTCGGCCTCGGTGAGCGTCCTTTCATCCAGCGCTCCAAAAAGCTGGGCCAGTCCGAAGTCGAGGATCTTCAGCACATGCTCGGGCGTGACGCGGAGATTGCCGGGCTTAAGGTCGCGATGAAGGACGCCGCGCGCGTGAGCGGCGGCCAGCCCGCGGGCCAGTTGCACTCCGAGCGAGATGACTTCATTCTCCGGGAAAGGGCCCTGGTGCAGACGGTCGTCGAGCGAGGCGCCGGGAACATACTCCAGCACCAGGTAGTCGAGGCCGTGCTCGGAATGGAAGTCGTACACCGCCTCAACGTTGGGGTGATTGAGGCGGCTGAGAGTCAGGGCCTCGCGACGAAACTGGGCCCGCGCCGTAACGTCGAGCAGGGTCTTGGGGTTCAGCACCTTGACCGCAACATCTCGCTCTAGGCGCTCGTCCCGCGCGCGATACACGATCCCCATGCCACCGGCGCCGATCTGGACGATGAGTCGGAAGTGGCCGAGAATCTGCCCCGGTTGTGGAGACGGCGCGCTCATGCAGCGAATCGTATGAGGTTTCCAGCCTGCGGTCAATGAATGAGCGTGTTGATTTCGAGGAGTCAGGAACGCTCAATTTTTATTTTGGCGCTCGACAACTCCAATTCCAGGGCGGTGAGCGAAAGAACGATGTCGCGGATTGAGTAATAGATCGAAATTACCAGTGAAATCAGGCACAGCGCAAAGAAAGGCAGGCCCACGAAGTCGAGCGACAGATGAAAGACCTGCTCGGCGAAAAGCGACAGAATCGTGAGCGAGACGAAGAAAATGCTGCAGGAGCTGAAAATCATGGAGGCGCGCAGCAAGAGAGCGCGCTGATGGGTGTGCCGCAACTGATCTTCGAGATGTCTTACGTCGGCACCGCCAGGGTCGTTACTCTGAAGGTCGCGCATGAGCAGGCGTGCACGGTCAATCACCCTCGCGTAACGGCTGGTAATGCTGAGCAAGAGCAGCCCCACACCTGAGATCACGATGACCGGGGCGATGGATGCGGTCAGGATCTGAACCACAGCGTGAATGGGCATTAGCGGCGTGCTCCCGTGTCTATCATGCACGAATCAGCTCTGCCGTGCCACACGCCCTCATGGGACGATGTAAAGCGGTCAGGGGCTACAATGTGTGCATCGGACGAGGCCCAACGGAATGCAAACGGCGGAAGTGGTGATTATCGGCGGCGGCATCGTAGGCTCCAGTATTGCGTGGCATCTCACCGAAGCCGGCTGCCGCACGGTCCTGATCGTGGAGCGCGAATCGCACCAGGGCAAAGGTTCCACGGGCAAGAGCATGGGAGGCGTGCGCGCCCAGTTTGCCACCGCACCCAACATACAGATGTCGCTCTATTCCATCCCCTTCTATGCGCACTTCGAGGAGCGGCTGGGTCATCCTTCCGAATACCGCGCGCAGGGCTACTTGTTCGTCGCCACCAAGCCCGCGCATCTGGAATACCTGCAAACCAACCAGCGCCTGCAAAAATCGCTGGGGCTCACTGAAGTGCGCATGCTGTCGCGTGACGACATCGTGGGCATGGTCCCGCAACTGCGCAGCGACGACATTCTGGGCGGAAGCTTCTGCGCGACTGATGGATTCGTCGATCCTTACAGCGTGATGATCGGATTCACGGCGCGGGCGTGCGAGCAAGGCGCGGCGCTCTGGCGTTCGACGGAGGTGACCGCCGTTCATAGCGACAGTGAAGGCATCAGCCGGGTAGAGACCACGCGTGGTCCGGTCAGCACCCGAGTGGTGGTCAACGCAGCGGGTCCGTGGGCGGCCGAAACTGCGGCGCTTGCCGGCGTGAAGCTGCCCGTTGAACCGCTGCGCCGCATGTTGATTCCGACCGAGCCCTTCGACGGTGTCCTCCACACCATTCCCATGGTGGTTGACATGACCAATGGTTTTCACTTCCGGCCGGAGAGCTTGGGATTTCTGCTGGCATGGAATGATCCCGAAGAAACGCCCGGCTTTAAGGCGGACTTTGATCCGGCTTTCATCGAAAAGGTGCTGACTCGCGCAGCCGACCGGGTGCCTTGTTTTGAAAACCTGGCGGTCAACCCGAAGCGCGCGTGGGCCGGACTCTACGAGATGTCTCCCGATCACCACGCGATTCTTGGACCTGTTCCCGAGGTGCGCGGCTTCTACTGCGCCAACGGTTTCAGCGGACACGGAGTGATGCACGCCCCGTCGACAGGAAAGATTCTGGCTGACTTGATTCTTAACGGTACGACCAGGGTAGTGGACAATATCGAGGTCCTTAGCCCGGCGCGCTTCGCAAGGGGCGAAATGTTGCATGAGACGGCGGTACTGTAAGCGAAGATTCTTATTCGTATAGCGGAAGACGAGATGTTTGAAGGGGCACAGCCGGGCGTGATTGCAGATGATTTTGATTTTTGCGGCGATAGGGGTCCTTCGACTCCGCGCCCGCAAGCGGGCGCTACGCTCAGGATGACACCTCGTATTGGTCGATAATCCGCCCGAGGCGCTGCCGTAGCGAAGCTGAAAATATAGCGAGAACTCATGGCCATTCCTCATATCACGCTGAAGCACACCGACCTGGAAGTTTCGCGCTTTTGTTTTGGCACCATGACCTTCGGCAAGCCGCTCGATCAGGCCGGTGCGACCCAGATCGTCACCCGCTGCATGGAGGCCGGGATCAATTTCTTCGACACCGCCAACATGTACCAATACGGCGTGGCCGAAACCATGCTCGGCAACGCGATCAAAGGCAAGCGCGACAAACTCATCCTGGCCAGCAAAGTGTTCTTCAAGATGGGCGAAGGGGCCGACCAGCAGGGCCTTTCGCGCAAGGCCATCTTGCGCGCCATTGACGAGAGTCTGGCGCGTTTGGGCACCGACTACCTCGACATCTACTATTTTCACGCCCCCGACCACAAGGTGCCGGTCGAGGAGTCGATGGAAGCGATGGAATCGCTGGTCAAGCAAGGCAAGGTACGTTATCCCGCAACCTCAAACTACGCCGGATGGGAAGTGGTGCAGATGCTTGGCATCGCGAAGGACCGCGGCTGGCACGCCGCTTACATTTCGCAGCCCATGTACAACCTGCTGGCGCGCGGCATCGAGCAGGAATACCTGCTCATGTGCAAGGAGTTTGGCATCTCCACGGTGGTTTACAACCCGCTGGCCGGCGGTCTGCTGACCGGTAAGCACCGGCAGTCGCAAGTCATCCCCGGTACGCGCTTTGACAAGAACAAGCTGTATCAGGACCGCTACTGGCACGAACAATATTTTCGAGCGGTCGAGAAGCTTAAACAAATCGCTCAATCCGCTGGACGGTCGATGGTCAGCCTGTCGCTGAACTGGCTGTTGCACCACACCGCATCCGACTGCGTCATCCTGGGCGCGTCCAGCATGGAACAGCTTAACCAGAACCTCGCGGCTGGGGAGGAAGGTCCTCTGCCCGAGGAAGTGGTGAAGGCTTGTGATGAGGTGTGGCAGGAACTGCGTGGCCCGTTGCCGGTTTACAACCGCTGAGCTCAGGTCAGAACGCGACGCAGAAATCCCTGCACGCCGATCCATCCCAGAACAGCCAGGCAGATAGTCAGCGCGAGAAACGACGTCCACGCCGGCATGTGCGGCAAGCTGGGTGTCAGGGTGGAGCGCAATCCTTCGCTCATGTAAACCAGGGGATTGATCAGGACGAGTATCTGCAGCCAGCGCACACTCTTCAGCATCGCCCAGGGATAATAGACGCAACCCAGAAACGTGATGGGTATGACCACGATGCCGAACATCAGCGCGATTTGTTCGGGCCGTACGATGGTCCCGATGGTGAGGCCGACCGCTCCGGAAACCAGGCTGGCCAGCAGCAAAATGCCAATCAGCGTCGGCCAACTGGAAATATGGATGTGCACCGGCGTGACCGGAATAAAGTAGACCAGGGGAAAGATGACCAGCGCCGCCAGGATACTCTGCAGGGCACTGAAGACAATCTTCTCCACGGCAACCCAGGTGACGGGAAGCGGGGACATGACGCGGTCATGGATCTCGCGAGTGGCGCCGATCTCCATGGAGAGCGGCAACGCCGTGGCCATGATTCCCTGAATGAAGATGCCCACAGCCAACAATCCCGGCAGTATCAGCGTACCGAAGCTGGCGCCGGCCGTGCTTTGAAAGCCCTGCCCCACCTTGGGAAACAAATAGGTAAACACGAAGACAAAAAACAGCGGGTTCATCACCGTGCGGATCAGAAACGGAATGAACTCCCTGCGCAAGACGCTGATATCGCGCAGAAACAATCCCCAGAACGCCCGCCAGTACACCACCGAATTAGTCACGCAGTTCCCTTCCCGTCAGCTTGATAAACACAGTTTCCAGGCTGGTTTCGTTGACTGACATGTCGCGTAGATTGTCGCCGGCCAGCATGACAATCTCCGGCAGCAAACCTGTTCTCCCGTCGGTGAAGACGCGCAGTCCCGAAGCCTGCGCCTCAACCCCCGTCACGCCCGGCAACCCATGCAGACGGGTTTGCAAGCTGTCGGCCTGTACGTCCTGAAGGTGCAACTCGAAAACTTTCTGCGCGCCCACGCTGCTCTTCAACCGCTCCGGGGTATCGCATACCAGGATTTGGCCGTGGTCGATGATGGCCACACGATCGCACAGCTCGTCGGCTTCTTCCATGTAATGGGTGGTCAGGACAATCGTGATCCCCTTCTCGCGAAGCCCGCGGATGACGTCCCACAATGCCAGACGTGTCTGCGGGTCCAGACCTGCACTGGGCTCGTCGAGAAACAGGACCTGGGGATCGTGCGCGATGGCGCGGGCAATCTGCACTCGCTGGGCAAGGCCTCCTGACAGTTCACGGGGAAACGCTTTGCTGCGCTCCGTCAGCTTGAATAGCTCAAGAAGTTCGGCTGTCTTCTGAGCAGCCAGCGCATGGCTGAAGCCAAAATAGCGGCAGTGAAAATACAGATTTTCCCGCACCGTGCATTGACGGTCCAAGGTGTTGAATTGGGTCACCATACCCATGAAGCGGCGGGCTTCAGCCGGATGCGCCACCACGTCCAGTCCCGCAATCGTCACCGTGCCGCTGCTAGGAAGCGCGCGCGTGGTGCAAACGCTGATGGTGGTGGTTTTTCCAGCGCCATTTGGACCGAGCAGTCCAAACATCTCTCCGCGAGAGACGGCAAGATCGATTCCCTTCACCGCCTCGACCGGCGTCTTTCCGGGATAGGTCTTGACCAACTTCTGAATGCTGACGATAGGATCTGCTGACGTGCTCACGGCTCTCCGCGGTTAAGTAAAGTTGGGTTCCACAAGGTTGCTAGAGTTTACCAACATCATAAACGGCGAGGCCAGCAGTTGTACTCCGTAACAGGCCGGTTCGCACGGCTAAAGCCGTGCCCTGATACAAACCAATTTATGAACGTCCAGGGACGACGCGGAGGCTTGGACTCACACCTTCAATAAAGAATTGGGACTTGAAAATCAGATGACAAGCTATCAGACCGCTTGTCCGGCGCAGAATCCTGAGGCCCAGGCCCATTGAAAGTTGTGACCTCCGAGATGTCCGGTCACATCGACCACCTCGCCGACGAAAAACAATCCGAGCACTCTGCGGCTTTCCATGGTCTGCGCAGAAAGTTCGTCGGTGTCGATACCGCCGGCCGTCACCTCGGCTTTTTCATAGCCTTCCGTTCCCTGCGGCAAGACTTCCCAGCGGTGAATCTTGCGCTCCATTTCGTCGAGAGCGATGTTCGTCCATCGCCGTGGCGGATGCAGTTCAAGCCAGCGCTCCGCCAGACGGATGGGCAACGCCGCGTGCAATGCGGACTTGGCGGAGGCCAGATCACGACGCGCGCTCTCTTGTCGCAACCCGGCGGTAATCGTCAGCCCAGGAGCCAGGTCAATCGCGATCGGCTCTGAACGATTCCAATAAGAGGAGATTTGCAGGATTGCGGGGCCGCTTAGTCCGCGATGGGTGATCAACAATTTTTCGCGAAACTTCTGCTGTCCGAATGATGCGATGACCTCCGTCGCCACTCCTGCCAGATCGCAATACTTCTGCTTATCTTCGGCATTGAAGGTGAGGGGGACCAGGGCCGGCCGGCATTCGCGAATCTTGATACCAAATTGCTGCGCGATTTCATATCCCAAAGCAGTTGCGCCCAGCTTTGGGATCGACAAGCCGCCGGTCGCGACCACCAAAGCAGGCGCCTGGTATTCGCCAGTTTCCGTTCGTACGACGAACCCGTCCCGCTGTTGAACTTCCAGCGGCCGCGTCCTGGTGAGAATCTGCACTCCTGGCCGCGCGGCATTCGGACTCCAGCATTCCCACGATTTGTTGCGCCGACCCATCGCAGAACAGTTGCCCAAGCTTTTTCTCGTGGTAAGGAATTCCGTGCTTCTCGACCAGTGCGATGAAATCAGCGGGCGTGTACCGCGCCAGCGCTGATTTGCAGAAGTGCGGATTCGCGGAGAGAAAGTTGTCGGGCCGGCAGTGCAGATTGGTGAAATTGCAACGCCCGCCGCCGGAGATGAGGACCTTCTTGCCGATGCGATCAGCGTGCTCCAGCACGGCGACCCGGCGGCCACGCTTACCGGCTTCGATGGCGCACATGAGGCCGGCAGCGCCGCCGCCAAGAACAATTACGTCGAAGGGTTGATTGGCCAAGTCCTCAGTTTCAAGTTTCACGTTTCGCGTTTCAAGTTAAAACTGGACTATCGAGTGGAAAACTAGACGCTGCTGCCTGCCTGGACCGAAGATTGTGACACGGGGGATGAAGAAGCTTGCGACATGGAGATCAACAAGAGGGTAGCGTCGTCCCCGAAGTTTCCGCCAGCGTGACCGCGCACACTGTCCATGATGCTTACAAACTGCTCGTGCAAAGGCTGCTCCGATTGACGCTCCATTAGCGAGGTGAGGCGCTCGAAGCCAAACTCTTCACCGGCGTCGTTGCCCGCCTCAGTCACGCCATCGGTGTACAGCAGCAGGCGGTCACCGGCCGACAGCCGCAACCGTTCCGAACGAAACTCCGCGTCCAGAATCAGTCCCAGCACCGGACGGGTGGAAGAGAGTGATTGCAACGAACCGTCGGCGTGCCGCAGGATAGGCGGGCAATGTCCCGCATTCACGTAGTTCAGAATGCGGCTGCTAAGGTCGATGACGCCATAGAAAATCGTAACGTAATGGCCTTCCCCCAGTTGGTTGCGCAGAATTGTCTCCAGCCTGCGGAGGATGAAGTCGGGGCTGTCATTGGAAGCCGACAAGGTGCTGAGCGAGGCATATAACATGGCCGCAATCATCGCGCCCGGCGTTCCTTTGCCCGATACATCGGCGACACAGAAGTGCAGTGAAGTCGATGTAGGCTGCCACACCCCAAAGTAGTCGCCGCCCACAACTCCGGCCGGAGTGCTTTCGCCCAGAAGTTCGATGCCCTCGGCAGTGACATGGCGGCGGGGTACGATCCGCGCCTGCAGTTGCTGCGCATCCTGGCGTTCGCAATCGGAAATGCGCTGCGACGACCGGCGTTGCTCGACCTGCCCGGTCAGCGTGCGCACTTTTTCTATGAGTGAATCATTCCGCCATGGCTTCTCGATGAAGTCGGAGGCGCCGTGTTTCATGGCGCTGACCGCCAGCTCAACGTTCCCCCAGGCGGTGAGCGCGATGATGGGAACGGTGCCGTCTATCTGGCGCAGCCGCTCGATTAATTCCAAGCCTTCCAGGCCCGAGGTACTATCACGCTGATAGTTCATGTCAATCATGGCGAGATCGGGCGGGCGCAGCTGCGCCGCGGCCATCGCCTCACCCGGAGAAGAACACAGCATGACTTGGTAGCCGTGGCCGCGAAGCAGCAGCGACAACGCTTCACGCACGTGCTCCTGATCTTCAGCCACCAGCACTGTCGATTGGTCGAGGGAGTAAGCCATAATCGTATCCGTGAAAGGATAGTGCAGCTTGGTTGCCAACCTCGCCCAGGCACTATCTTGCGTCGAGAGAACCACATGGACCGGGAGCCAGATTGAGCTTCGCCCAGAAACACAAATGCTCTGTCCGAATATGGACATGGGTTGTGAGGCAGGCGAAGCGCAGCCTTTCCCAGACCGGGAAAACGGCCGGCCGGTCGGCTTTTTCAGGCCGCGACGAAAAAATCGACGCCCGAGTTGGACGTGACTCCGTTGCCTAAGTCCGTCTGGGCTCGAAATTTGGGCTCCGTAGTTTACTATGCTGTCACCTTCGGTGCCAGGCAACGAACCGCCATCCGGCCGGCATCGAATCTGGCCAGCAGACCGAGTACACACATATTGACGACCGCTAAGAAAATTCTGGCCAACGGTATATCTGAGCAGGAAGCAATTGATCGCGCCAAACAGGGCGACGCCGAATGCTTCGAGGCTTTGTATGGGCTGCACAAGCGCCGGGTATATTCGCTTTGCCTGCGCATGGTCGGCAACACGGCCGAAGCCGAAGATCTAACCCAGGAAGCTTTCCTGCAGTTGTTTCGCAAGATCGCTACCTTTCGCGGGGAATCGGCGTTCTCCACCTGGCTGCATCGCCTGGCGGTGAACGTCGTGCTTATGCACCTGCGCAAGAAAGGGCTGCCCGAGGTATCGCTGGAGGAAACTTTGGAACCGCAGAACGAAGATGGTCCGCGGAAGGACATCGGCGCCCGCGACAACAATCTGGTTGGAGCGATTGACCGGGTCAACCTGGAGCGGTCCATCGAGAGTTTGCCACCGGGATACCGCATCATCTTTGTGTTGCACGATGTCGAAGGTTACGAACACAATGAAATTGCGGAGATGATGGGCTGTTCCATCGGCAATAGTAAATCTCAGCTGCACAAGGCAAGGATGAAGCTCCGCGACCTGCTGAAGTTGAGCCAGGCGGAGAGAGCGGCAAAACGATAGACCATGAGCGGAGAAGGCATTTCTCGGGGGAGATGCAGGGAATCCTACAACGATAGGAAGGAACATGTTCATCCGGATTCCCTGGGGAGAGCATTCATGACGTGCGCGGAGTTTCAAAAGGTCCTGCCTTATATCATTGACGGGGGCGGCAGCGCTGAGGAGCAGCAGCACCTGGCAACCTGTCACGTCTGTTCCGACCTGATCGCCGACTTGCGCTATATCGCGGAGGCCGCCAAGTTACTGGTTCCCATGGAAGATCCTAGTGCCCGGGTGTGGACCGGTATTCAGGAATCGCTGGAGCGAGAGGGCATGGTAAAACCAGCCCGCAAACATGTCTAGCGCCCGGACGGGACCATGAATTCCGGCCGACCGCGGGCAAGACCAAGCGCCAGATCTCAGCTCAACTCTTCCCGAAAGTCACATTTATTCAGGATATTTTTCCCGTGACGTGAGTCCAGCTGCCGATGTTAATATCTAATCGAGTCAGCTTACTGCGATGAGTTTTGTTGCTCGAGGCAGACTTCGTGTCAACAGTGACCTCCGTCGCTCGGCGATCGCTTCGTTACTACTTTTGGCCTACTGTTCGACACCAACACCATCGGTGCTCCTCGAAACAACTTTCCTCATCTAAGTATCCGCTGTATTTCATCCCTCGGGTTGTTACGGTATTGACTGGAGGATACTGTGACCCTGAACAATCCCTCCTGGATCGATCGCTCCCTGCTGCAGGCGGTGCGCAGGGCGATAGGTACCGCTCCCTTAACTCTGGCCCTTCCCAACATCGAAAACCATCCCAGCACCACCTCGCCGATTGGCACAGTCCGCATTGCCGACCGCGCCACCCTGGCCGGGCTGGTGATGAATCCTGAGGTCGTCTTTGGGGATGCCTACTCCGACGGCCGAATTGAAGTCGAGGGTGATCTGGTGCGCGTCCTCGAATCCATCTACCCGTCAGCCCGGGTAGTGCGTAACTGGCGCTGGCGACTGATGTCGAAGTGGCTGGCGTGGGTGCAGGCCAATACGCGCTATGGTTCCACGCGGAACATTCGCCATCACTACGATCTTCCCGCCGAGTTTTACAAGCTGTGGCTGGATGAGCTGATGGTGTACACCTGCGCTTACTTCCCCAACGAGGACACTTCGCTGGAGGAGGCCCAGGAGGCCAAGCTCGACCTGGTTTGCCGGAAACTATGGCTCCGGCCGGGAGAGACGGTAGTGGAAGCCGGATGCGGCTGGGGTTCGCTTGCCATGTATATGGCCGAGCACTATGGCGTGAAGGTGAGGGCCTTCAACATCTCCCATGAGCAGATTCGCGTGGCACGGGAGGTGGCCGAGCAAAAAGGCCTCTCGTCGATGGTTGAGTTTGTGGAGGACGATTACCGCAATATCAGCGGCCGCTACGACGCCTTTGTCTCGGTCGGAATGTTGGAGCACGTGGGCCGCGAACATTACCCCGAGTTGGGCCGGGTGATTCAACGTACCATCGGTGACCAAGGCCGCGGCCTGCTGCATTTCATCGGGCGCTGCCGCAGTCTGCCTTTCAGTGTGTGGATTCGCAAGCGCATATTCCCCGGCGCCTATACGCCCACCCTGCGGGAATCGATGGCGGTGCTGGAACCTGCGGGCTTCTACGTTCTCGATGTCGAGGACCTGCGTCCGCACTACGCCAAAACCATCGAGCACTGGTTAAGCCGATTTGACAGCGCCTATGACACCGTCGTCCGTGATCAAGGTACGACCTTTGCGCGCATGTGGCGGCTCTATCTTGCCGGATCCATTGCTGCCTTCCGCGTGGGCACCCTGCAGTTGTACCAGGTCGTGTTTAGGGGGGCCCGCTGCCCGTCCGTTCCATCGACGCGCACCCGCTTGTACACCACCATCAGCCAGGATCAAGATCAAGATAAAGATAAGCTGGACGACGAATTATGGACTCCTGCGATGTCTTAATTGTCGGCGGCGGACCGGCGGGATCGTCTTGCGCGTGGGCCCTGCGGGAATCAGGGCTCGACACACTGCTGATCGACCGCAGCACCTTCCCTCGCAATAAGCTTTGTGGCGGATGGATCACGCCGCTGGTACTCGAAGCGCTGGGCATCGACCCCGCGGCCTACGCACCTGGGCGAGTCCTGCAGCCGATCACCGGCTTTCGCCTGAGCTGCATCGACCAGCCGCAAGTTGATATCGACTACGGCCGCACCATCAGCTACGGCATCCTGCGCTCGGAGTTTGACGAATATCTCGTGCGAAGATGTGGGGCGCGCATCCGCGAAGGCGTGCCGTTCGACTCCATCGAGCGAACCGGGGATGGCTGGATCGTCAATGGCGACATCAAGGCGCAACTTGTGGTCGGCGCCGGCGGACATTTTTGCCCGGTGTCACGCTTCCTCGGGAACAAAGCCTCATCGCCCTCAGTGGTGGCCCGCGAGATCGAGTTTGAGATGCCCGCGTCGCAGGCTGCCGGCTGCAGCATTGCTGGTACACTGCCGGAACTCTACTTTTGCCGCGACCTGCGCGGCTATGGATGGTGCTTCCGCAAACAAGATGTGCTCACCGTCGGCATCGGCCGCATGGATAATCACGGCCTCTCCCAACACTGCGAAGAGTTCCTTCGCTTCCTCAAGCGCAGCAGAGGTGTCGAAGTTCCTGGCAAAGGAATTTTGGGACACGCGTACTGGCTCTTCGGCCACTCGGAACGGAAAATCTTGGACGACGCCATATTGTTAATCGGAGATGCCGCGGGCCTGGCCTATCCGGAGAGCGGCGAAGGCATACGGCCGGCCATCGAGTCGGGACTGATTGCCGCCCACAGCATCCTCGCTTCCCAGGGCGATTACAGCGCCAGCCGCTTGGGGCTTTATCGCGAGCTTTTGAATGCGCGGTTGCGCCGGAAGCGGAACGCCCTGGAGTCGCTGGGTCAGTTCATCCCGCAATCGGTCCGCGAGATCTGCGGCCGAACTCTGCTGCGGAGCCACTCGTTCTGCCGCAACATTGTTTGTGACCGGTGGTTTCTGCGGGTGGATGAGCGGCCGCTGGAGTTGGAAGAGCAGTCAGCTCTCAGCACTCAGCATTCAGCAGTTAGCAGTTAGCAGTTAGCAGTTAGCAGCTAGCAACTAGCAACTAGCAGTCGCGGTTGCCGGCTTTGGCCGCTGTAACAGATTGTCATCCTGAGCGAGGAGCTCAGCGACGAGTCGAAGGACCCCTATAGCCGGCAAAGTCTTTCGATAGGGGTTCTTCGACTGCGCTCAGATTGACAACAAGAAAGCTCTCTACGCTGCGGCCGGCGGATACGGCCCGCGATAGCCGATCTGGTGCGAGATGCGGCGGGCAGCATCCTTCACCGTCTCCGCCAGGCGCGGCACGGCATCGCGTGGCACGGCGTTGATGGTTCCGGTCGAGCCGATGCTCGCTTCAACCCCGCCCCGGCTATTGAAGATGGCCGCTCCCACGCAACGTGCACCCAGGCTGTTCTCCTCATCGTCCACGGAGTATCCCAGCTGCCGAACGCGATCGAACTCTTTCATCAGCTTGGGCACGCTGATGATGGTATGCGGCGTCAGTCTCTTCAGTCCCCGCTGGCGAAGGATCGCGTCCCTCTGCTCAGGGCCAAGATATGCGAGCAGTGCCTTGCCCACCGCGGTGGAATGCACCTCCATCCGGCGGCCGATCCAGGTGTCCATCTTGATGAAGCTGGGCGCCTCCACCTTTTCCACGTACACCGCCTCGCCATGGTCGAGGATCGCCAGGTGGGTTGTGATATGAATCTGATCGACCAGATGCTTCATGATGGGCAGCGCCGCCTCACGAATATCAACTCCGCTCAGCGCCGCCCGCGACAGGCTGAGTACCTTCATGCCCAGCCGGTATTTGCCATCGTCCGAATCACGGCGCAGGTAGCCATGCTGCTCCAGGGTGCGCAGAATGTAGCTGGCTGAGCTCTTGGGGATTTTGAGCTTGCGGCTGAAATCGGCGTTCGACATGCCGCTCTCGCGCTGGCCGGCGGCTTCCAGGATCAGCAGGGTCCGTTCCACCGCGGTCGAAGGATTCTCAATTGGACGTGCCATGACCCCCATTCTAACAGCTGTTCCATATGATGAATATGAGTTCAGAATAGCGGCCATTGCTTATGAGCAATATGTCACAGACAAACGTCCCGGGTCGCGCCTAGCTTGGAATCAGCCCACCATCCTCCGGATGGGCAACCCGTTTCCCGGTTCGGGAATCGGAAGCTAAGGTACAGAGGAGTGAATTTGTGTTCAGTATTCTGAACATCATTCTTGCCATGCTCCGGCCGCACCAACTATCGTTTGTACATCCTGCGGAATGAGTGTTCAGCTAATTGAACATGCTCATTAGCGTGGCACGAAGTAGTTAGACCTCATTATCTGAACGTTAGAGGAGATCACGAAATGGCAACGCATCAGACCGCCGCCGAAATAGCAAAATCCTGGAAAAGCGATCCGCGCTGGAGCGGCATCGAACGTCCTTATTCCGCGGAAGATGTTGTGCGCTTGCGCGGCACCCTTCCCATTGAATACACGCTGGCCCACGTGGGCGCCGAACGCCTGTGGGAGTTGCTGAACAGCGAGAAGTACGTCGCCGCCCTGGGGGCCATGAGCGGCAATCAGGCCGTGCAGATGGTTTCAGCCGGACTGAAGGCCATTTACGTGAGCGGCTGGCAGGTGGCGGCCGACGCCAACAATGCCGGCCAGATGTATCCCGACCAGAGCCTCTACCCGGCCGACTCGGTGCCCAATCTGGCGCGCCGCCTGAATAATGCGCTGACCCGCGCCGATCAGATCCACCATTCCGAAGGCAAGAACGGCATGAACTGGTTTGCCCCGCTCGTCGCCGACGCCGAAGCTGGTTTCGGCGGCACCCTGAACGCCTTCGAGCTGATGAAGTCGATGATCGAAGCCGGTGTGGCCTGCGTGCACTTCGAAGATCAACTCTCCTCCGCCAAAAAATGCGGACACCTGGGCGGTAAAGTGCTGGTTCCCACCATGGAGGCGGTGCAGAAGCTGGTGGCGGCCCGCCTGGCAGCCGATGTGATGGGCGTTCCGACGCTGGTACTGGCGCGCACCGATGCCAACAGCGCGCATCTGTTGACCAGCGACATCGACCCTTACGATCGCATCTTCCTGAACGGCGAGCGCACCCCCGAAGGCTTCTTCGGTATCCATGGCGGCCTCGACTCAGCCATCGCCCGCGGTCTGGCCTATGCGCCGTACGCCGACCTGATCTGGTGCGAAACTTCGGAGCCGAACCTGAAGGAAGCCGAGCGCTTTGCCGACGAGATCCATGCCAAGTATCCGGGCAAGATGCTGGCCTACAACTGTTCGCCGTCGTTCAACTGGAAGAAGAAGCTGGACGACGCCACCATCGCGCGCTTCCAGCCGGCGCTGGCCGAGATGGGCTACAAGTTCCAGTTCATTACGCTGGCCGGCTTCCACGTGCTGAACCTTGGCATGTTCGAGTTGGCACGCGCCTACAAAGATACCGGTATGACCGCCTATTCGAGGGTGCAGGAGAAGGAATTTGCTCGCGAGTACAGCCACGGATATTCCGCGGTGAAGCACCAGCGCTTTGTCGGGACCGGTTACTTCGACGAGGTCACGCAGGTGATCGCCAGCGGCAAGTCGTCGCTGTCGGCGTTGAAGCATTCGACCGAAGCCGAGCAATTCTCTGAGGTCAAGGTACCGGGGCAGATGATCGAGGTGGGACAGGATCCCTCGTGCCGTCCGATTCTGGGCGAATGCCCGCTGGGCTGCGGGCACGATCACATCGAGCATCCGCACATGGACGCGATGCACGACTAAGTTCTCTCCTTAGGCGCAACCCCATAGCTGGCACGGGATTAACCGATCCCGTGCCTGATTTTTTTGAACGGGTTCAAGAGTGTCATCCTGAGCGAGGTCGCGCGGCGGGCGAGTCGAAGGACCCCTATAACATCGAGAAACCAATTTACCCCCATGGCTGAGCACGGGAGTTCCGAGCGACCAAAGGGTTCCTTCGACTCCTCGTTACACTCGTCGCTCAGGATGACAGCCGAAAAATGCTAGCTGTATGGAGCGAGAGACTTCGACAGCCCTCGCCTTTCCCCATCCCAAAATCCCATCTATACTTTTCCTTCTGTTCTTTCGCAGGAGGATGTTTTGATTCGTACAATGATTTCGCTTTTATGCGTTGCCACGTTCGGCTTACCCGCTGTCGCGCAAACCCCGCCTGCCGATCGCAGTTGGATCGCCACCAGCAACCAATACGCCAACATGCTGATCGAGGTCGTATTCAAGTACCGTCCCGAGGCGGGCACGCAGCAAGGGTTGAGCCAGTTCGACACCAAGGTTTCGCAACCCACGCTGGCCAACGAAGATAAGGAGCGGCAGGAGACCGAGGCGGTGCTGGCAAAGCTGAAGAGCGCGGCGGCGGGAAAGCAGCAGGAAGACGTCGCCGAAGATTTGCAGATCATGATCCGGCGGGTGAACCTCAACTTCAAGCGCCAGGATTTCCAGCGTGCCCACGAGGTGCCGTTCATCAACGCCAGCCAAGCGGTCTTCGGCGGACTACAGGTTTTGCTCGACGAGCAGACGCCCCCCGAGCGCCGTTCCGCTGCGGTGGTGCGCATCCGCGAATATGCCGGACTGGAGCCCGGTTACACCGCGCTCACCGACATCCTGAAGCAGCGCACTACCGAGCAGATGGCCAAGCCGGGCGTAGTTTTCCCCGCTCGAGTTGAGATTGAGACCGAGATGGCGCGCAATTCCAACTATCTGAATGGAATCGCCTCGCTCATGCAAAAGTACCAGCTGACGGGATGGGAAGAGCCGTTTGCCAAGCTAAAGACGCAACTGACCGACTATGACGCGTGGGTGCGGGCCACCATATTGCCCAAGGCGCGCGACGATTTCCGCCTCCCGCCGGAGCACTATGCGCTCGACATGGAGAACTTCGGCATCGACATTCCACCGGCGCAGCTTGCCACCATGGCACATGAGGCTTTCATCGAGATCCAGGGAGAGATGAAGTCGGTGGCGCAGAAAATTGCCAAAGAGCGGCACCTGCCATCCAGCGATTATCGCGACGTCATCCGCGAGTTGAAGAAACAGCAGCTCGTAGGCGACGCCATTCTGCCGTTTTACCAGGAGCGGCTGAAGCAGATCGAGAAGATCATTGTGGACCAGCAAATTGTCTCGCTGCCCGACCGGCCGGCCCGCATTCGCATCGCTTCGGCGGCGGAGACTGCGCAGCAACCCGCGCCGCACATGGTACCTCCGCCGTTCATGCACAATACCGGCCAGAAGGGCGAGTTCGTCTTGCCGCTCAACATTCCGGCAGGCCCGGGACAAACGTCGACCGAAAAGTACGACGACTTCACCTACGATGCAGCCGCCTGGACGCTCACCGCGCATGAGGCGCGGCCGGGACACGAGTTGCAATTTGACTCCATGCTGGAGCACGGCGTTTCGCTGGCGCGCGTCCGCTACGCTTTCAACAGCACCAACGTTGAAGGCTGGGGACTGTATTCGGAATATCTCATCAAGCCGTACATGCCGCTGGAAGGCCAGTTGGTTTCGCTCGATCTGAGGCTGCAACGTGCTGCGCGCGCGTTTCTCGATCCCGAGCTGCAAGCCGGCAAGATTACGCCGGCGGATGCTTTTCGCGTGCTGGAGCAAGACGTGGTGCTGTCTCATGCCTTTGCGACAGAGGAGGTCGAGCGCTTCACCTATCGCATGCCCGGCCAGGCAAACAGTTATTTCTACGGATACACCAAGTTGATTGCATTGCGCGAAGACACCGAGAAGGCGCTCGGGTCTAAGTTCAACCAGAAGAAGTTTCACGACTTCATTCTGGCGCAGGGCCTGCTGCCGCCCGACCTGATGCGCAAAGCGGTGATGGAGGACTTTGTTCCCAGCCAGAAAGCGCGCGAAGCAATAGAGGTCGGCAGCCTGGGCTGTTCCGGTTCGATTGACATAGTCTGCCCCATCACGTAGACCTTCGGGTCTGCGGCTGAACTGCGTTCCAAGGATTGAAGCGATACCGACGGCACTCCCGGGGCTCGACCCAGCGAGACCCGGGGCACTCGGCACGTCAGGGGAAAATGAACTGAAATGTTTCTGGAGGGATCGGGTTTGGAGGGCAAGACCCTGTGGCACAGCTTGTGAGGCTCCCGTTTCCGTTACTGTAGGCCGTTGGCGATCCCGAACTCTGATCCCAGTAGATCGGTGTACTAACAGAGCAGCCACTCGTGGTGCAGGCATTAGACAAGGTGACGTAGCCCCCGGGGGCAATTGTCTCGGACGTGAACGAAATGCGTGCCTTTTGCAACGCGTAACCCAAGCAGTTGAAACCCAGAAGGCCCCGATTCTCGACAACGAAGGTATGGGTAGTGCCCCCGAACGACGTACTCCCGATCTGCATGTCTACGCTAGTCAGAAGGTCGGTTGTCGACGGATCCCAGTAAACGAAGTCCAGATGCGTGGCCACGGGGGGCTGGGGGGGGACAGTGAACGCGTTACTAACGGCGAAGCCGAAGTTGATGGTCCAGGCATTAACTCCTTGGCAATAGTCAACCGACAAGTCTTCGATTAAGGGCGGAAACCCTGGTGGTGCACCACTCAACGTAATGGTGGGCTGGGCTACGCCAGCACTGTTAAAAACCTCCAGTTGCTTTTTAAAAAGAGCCGCGGTGTAAAAGAAGGTGCCGTCCCACGCGATTCCGCTGTTTCTATTGGTGGGTGTAATGAAGGCTGGGTGACAGCTGGCTCCGCCCGAGGTCGTATACGCGTCGTAAGGGTCAAGGGCGTCGCCTCGGTTGGCAATCAATAAATTTCCTGTACAACTTGCTATTGGACTGTTGACATATTCCAAGCCGTCACAAGGAGTTGTTGCGCCCGAACACTTCGCGGGGTTAACCTTCGTGACATATGTGGGGATACCGACAATGGTATATTCAAAGACCGAACCAACACTACCTCCGTACATTTCTTGAATCCAAAGATTGGCTCCGTCATAGGCCACGCTGCCTAAGCCAGTGACAGTCTTTAGGCCATCTGTGACTTTGAAGAGGCAGCCATTGTCGATCTGCAGTCCGAGATTGTACGAAAAGACGCAATTTGAGCTCAACGCCGTATAGTACATGGTGGTGCCGACCACGGCGACACCGCGGCCATTGATACCGCTGAGGTTGGTATACGTCTGAACTATCTTGCCCGCACTGCCCGGCGAGACATCGATCTTGTAGACGTACGGGCTTAGGGTCGCACTGGCATTGTTGGCATAGATATACTCGTCCTGCGCAAAGAGGTTGGCTGCGCAAATCGCAACAATCGCGAGAACGAAGACTAACAGCAATGATCTGTGGATACGCGTCATATGACTCTCCTACATTCTTGGCGTACACGACTATAACCAGAATTTCCGTTTTAGCTCCCAAAGCCCGACACTATACACCCGTATAGGGACTCCAGCGCATAATTGTTCTCTTTGGCGGGGCTCAAGGCGCGGCACAGGGTCCCGTGTGCCCCGTCGAGAGTCCCACAACTTAGCTTGTTACAATCAAGATCCTATCTTTACAGGCGGCGATCTGATTGCGAATGCTCCGGCTGAGAATGATGCAACCCTCGCTGGCAGTGTGATTCAGGTCAGCGTTGTCCCCATGGATCAGGAATCCAGAACGTCGAAACATCAGGTTCGAGGGATCGGGATCCAGCGCCATCACAATTGGACCCTTGCCGGGATGCGTGGAAGCTGGACCGATCGTGTAGGTACCTTCCGGGATCGGCCCTTCATCCGGTACGTCTTGTAAATCGGGATTGTCTAAACCCTCACCGTTTCCACTGTAGCCAGTACCCACGAGGACGCCATCATGTGAAAGGGCACCGGAAGATTGACTATAAGACCAGGACATACTAGTACTCCTTAAGTGATCACTGTTAACTCATCAACAGAGCGATAATTTGTAGGTCACGCTCCAATGAAATGAGGCTTGGCAAAGAAACATCAACCCCTTCAGTCCGGTCCACGGCAAGGCGGAGGAATGCAGGCAACGAATCTGCCCTTGGGCGAGGGAGACCGCAATGAAGCAAGAAATAGTCACGAAACCAAGCGGCCGCCACGCGAAGGGAACTCGATCGCAAGCACTGGCCGGCTTATGTGAACAGGGGGGTTTGACAGAAAACTCGGCAGAAAACACAAAGAGCCGGATAAAGCGTCTCCGCCTCTCCGACTCTACTAATTACATTATAGCACATTTTGGCGGTTTTTGACACGATTTAGCAACTTTATATAACGTTTACAATCAGTATCATACGGCGATTTCGTCACCTTTGTGGGGCTTGACAAGGAAATTCCCGGGGTGGGAATGCGCGAAACGCGAATTGTCTGCTCCCCTCGCTCGTGCCGACTCACGACAACGTCAGGGTGCAGGTGAAAGAGCTATTGTCCTTGGCCTGCTGAAATTCTGTACTCGCGGCACTCGTCGCTGTGCCCGCGCTGCACAAGGACAACAGAGCGCTGAGCGCCGGCTTCGACCAGTCGGGATCAACGTCTGACTGCACCCACTTCTGCAGGGTGGCGATTAATGATCCCCATTTTGAGGCTGTGCTGGCCTGGGCCGCGACCGTTGCCAGCGAGTGCAAATCGTCGCAAAGATTCATGAAGCCAGTGCTGGCCAGCAAGAACGGCCGATATGCCAGCCACCTCTCCTGGAACAGATTCTCTCCCGCCGCCATGTAAGATCCGACGTTCCGGCGATCGGGCACGTGCTTGTCATCCAGAACATCGCCGATTTCAAGGTTGGAACTCACGTTCCAGAGCATCCATTTGTCATAGTTCAACCCAGCCACGACCGGTGACAAATCCTTCATCAGGCGCTGAACAGAAATTTGGAAGGCCTCCCAGTTGTGCTTGTCTCGTTGCTGAGGCAGGGAGGGCGGATGGGCCTTGCCTTTTGCATTCACCGTGTAGGGCGAGCAGGCCAGCTTCTGATAGGCCGACGGCTTGAAGACAGTTATCAAGCTCAGTTTCTTGGTGCCATGGTCTGCTACAAAGGCCGACATTTTCTGCTGCGCCGAAACGGCCGCTGGGTTAGCAACTGCCCCGATCGCATCGGCGATCCGGCCCGCCTCCTTGGAATCTTTGGTCTCAGACAGCTCGATGTACAAATCGACCTCAGCTTTTCGGTAGCCGTCACCCTTGGTGTCCTGGGTCGCGGTGGCCACAAAGTGGATCGTGGCAGTCGCACTTGTCGATCGAATCGAGAACTGTGACTCCTGCCCAACATCGACGAAGACCCGTATGCTGCCGTCGGGCGCCAGTTTGGTGACCGAGTTTTTGAAGAAGTCGGTGGTTTGCCCCAGTTGGAACAAATCGAAGAAATGGAACTGAAGCGAGCACGAACGCTTCAGGCTATCGGCAATCCCAGAACCGGGCAGGACAGTGAAGCCGCCTATTTGCAGCGCCAGCCGAAGGTCGCCATTCATGAGCGCCGTCCAACTCTGAGTGGCAAGAAGCTGGGACGCCGACGACGACAAATCTACCTTGAAGGTGAACAGCGCCGTGCGGTCCTTCTGCTGAGACAGACTTGCCATCAAGCCCGCATCTTGCTCATGGGTCGAAAGCCACTTATTTGTCCTATTCAGCAGATTTGTCTGGAGGTCGGTTGCGAGCGAGGCGACATCGCTTGCCACCTTTGAAGAGCCCAGCACTTCTCCCACAGTCTTCTTAAGCTGAACGGGATCAACCTTACACGAGACCGAGGTCGCCGATATGGCAACCCCTACACCCACGGACTGCCCCGTCTCATTTTCCGCAGAACGCACCAGGAACAAGCAGGCGGTTTTGGCATCGACTTTCTGTACGATCACACCAAAGTGGTCGGTGTGTTTGTAAGTCAAAGCTACTTTGGCCCCAGCTTCGATGTTTAAGGATGGCGGAGTTAGCTTTTCCCAGGCAACCTTCACGCAATCTTGCGCGGCCCCGAGGTCTTGCGCCGACAATTTGTAGTCGGCGAGTCCATACGAGACATCCAGTTCACAATCGAGCGTACCGTCGAAGTTCACCTTGCCAATGCTGCCCACCGGCATGCTGAGGGCGCAGTCGGGCCGAAAAGGAAAGATCAGTCCGTCGAACGCCGCCTTGATCGCATCAGCAGTTTCGAGCCCCGCACTCACCGGGTGGCAGTAACTGAGGGTCGCATTTTTCGATCCCGAACTCTTTCCCGCAATACCAATACCGCTTACATTTCCGCTGCCCGAGAGGGCCCCCTTGATGTCGAAGTCCAGCTCAATGTTGATGTACACCATCTCGGCCGTCGGGCCCGAGAGCACATTCGTAGTCTCCTTCGAGTCAACGTCCATGGCCACCGGGAACTTCGTGCTCGTATCGCTGATGGCAATCGTGCAACTCGCATCCGCTTTCAGGGAGAAAGCGATTCCCGAGCTTGTCTTCCAGTTCGGGTCGCCTTGCAATGTGAGCTTCGCCGGGGCAGAACCTACCGCAGACCGGATGGGTTGGTCTTTGTAGAGAGCGATCTCCGATCCGACACGAAAGACGGCGGTCGCCTGGCCCTTAAAAAGGGCAAACAAGTCGCTGGACTTCTTGAGGTCCTTGGTTACGTCAATGGCAATTTCGTTGGAGGACGAGGCGGCAACGGGCATGGGTTTAATCCGGGATTCTGCTGCGATCTTAACATCAAGCAACTCGCAAAGGTGAGGTCCAAAACGCCTCAGAAAGCAGCCGGGGGCTTCTCCGGCTGCCGTCAATACATCAGACGGGTAACGGCTCCAGAAGGAAATTCCGGGTAAAATGGGGCATTCAAATTGGATGTGGGGCCGGCAATCACGTCGTCGGAGCCAGAGACATCCTGGAGGAAGAGATGGCATTCGATAAGTACGTCAAACTGCCGGGCAGTGATCGCCAGCCCCTGCCGGGCGCTGTAAAAGCCGGGACTCTTGATCCCAATGAAGCAATGCACGTGACCGTGGTCTTGCGAGAGCGGCCAGCCGCTGGGAAGCAGCCGTCGTTGGCTCAGCTGGTGGACAGTGGCAAGCGTGTCTCCCGTGATGAATTCGCTGAGCGCTATGGCGCCGATCCCGAGGACGTAAAGCAGGTAGAGCAATTTGCCCACGCTCATGGATTGAAGGTGGGCCAGGTAAATCTTCCCGCGCGCACGGTGGCGCTAACGGGAAATTGCAGTGCGTTTATGAAGGCGTTTCAGGTGCAACTGGCGCCGTACCAATACGAGGGCAAGACCTTTCGTGGACGTAGCGGCGCGGTCAACATTCCCACCGAGCTCAGCGGCATCGTTCGCGGCGTTCATGGACTCGACAACCGCCCGCAGGCCCAGGCGCACTTTCGCGTGGCGACCAACGCCAGCGCGGCGGCTGCGACCTCGTACACACCCGTGCAAATCGCCCAGGCTTACAGCTTCCCCGCCGGCGTGAACGGGAAGGGGCAGACCGTTGCCATCATCGAGCTGGGCGGGGGATATACACAGTCCGATCTCAAAACCTATTTCAACTCGCTGGGAATTTCGCCCGAGCCGTCGGTCTCGGCGGTCTCCGTCGATGGCGCGACCAATCAGCCTACGGGCGACCCCAATGGACCCGATACCGAAGTGATGCTCGACATCGAAGTGGTAGGCGCGGTGGCGCCCGGCGCCAAGATCGTGGTTTACTTTGCCCCTAATACCGACGCAGGATTTCTCGACGCCATCAACCAGGCGGCGATGGACAAGACCCACAAGCCTGCGGTCATCTCCATCAGTTGGGGCGGGCCGGAATCAAGCTGGACGGCGCAATCGCTGCAAAACTACAACAGCGCGCTGCAGGCTGCTGCCGCGGTAGGCGTGACCGTGTGCACCGCTGCTGGCGATAACGGCGCAACCGATGGCTCGAGCGACGGTTCCGACCAGGTAGACTTCCCCTCGTCCAGCCCATTCAGCCTGGCATGTGGCGGCACCAGCCTGGATATCAGCGGCAGTTCGATCTCGAGCGAAGTTGTGTGGAACGACCTGCCCAGCGGCGGCGCCACCGGCGGCGGAGTGAGTGCGACCTTTTCGCTTCCCGCTTTCCAGGCAAACGCCAATGTGCCGCCCTCGGCTGCCACGGGAAACCAGGGCCGCGGCGTGCCCGACGTTGCCGGCGATGCCGATCCTCAGACCGGCTATGTGGTGCAAGCGGACGGCTCGCAATTCGTGGTGGGGGGAACCAGCGCGGTCGCGCCGTTGTGGGCCGGCCTGGTTGCGCTGTTCAATCAAATGATCGGCACACCGGTCGGCTATCTCAATCCGAACCTGTACCAGAGTGTCGCGCTCGCGGCGGGAACCTTCAACGACATCACCTCGGGCAATAACGGCGACTACAAAGCCGGTCCGGGATGGGACGCCTGCACCGGCTGGGGCAGCCCCAACGGGACGGCGATTCTGAAGGCGCTGACGACGAGCGGGGGCGGCAGATCGTAAGTGGGCTCTAGCCGCTTGTGGTCTCGAGACAAGAATCCCCACCAAGCAAACCAGCTTGGGTGGGATTTTTCTCGACAATCACCCATCACCCATCGCTTGAGCGCAACTCAGACTAATACGTGACTTTCAATCCTGCTGTCACCTTGTTGAGATACTGCCAGTTGGGAGCACACCGACCATCTTGATAAGACAGAGTCAAGCCATAATGCTTAGCCTGGTCAAAACTAACGGTCCCACCAACGGTCGAGTTTGGCTGCCAGCCTGACACCCTCCGGAGGAGCACCTTTGAATTGGCCGTGTATGCGATGGTCTCAGTAGATAGGAGGTCCACCCATGAGCTGTCAAGATTAAACGAAAATATGCCTGCCTGAATTATGCCGTGGACGCCAACGTACACGCGACCTATGTCGTATGCCGGTACGTCCGCGCTGCTTTTACCGACCGTTACCGTGTTGCTTGTAACGTGTCCTCCGCCATCCCCCTCAACATAGGGGGCAAGAGAGAAGCCATTGCTTGGCAGTTCTAACAAGTCACGCATTGCCGGATTTCCGGAAGCAAGAGCCGCTTGCTTCACCTTGGAAGTCTGCGAGAACTGATACAAATAAAGTTCTCCGCGAATCGAGCCTAGTGCATTCAAGCCGCCATACTTTGTGTCAACTTCCAGGCGCGGACCGAAGGACAGATTCAGTACGACAGGATGCTTTCCCTCGACAGGGATGAGCTCTTGCGCGGTGTCTGCGTTGCGAGGAGGTTTTAGAGAAGGTAGTCCAAAATAAAGAGGTAGGGAAAGCGGAGATGGAAGTATTATCGAATTTTTTGTCTGGGCGGAAGCGGAACCTACATCAAAGTTCACCGATGGGTCGAACTGAATGGCAGACCCGGGCACGAAGAGTGCTCTGACGGCAGGATGCCAGGGAGCAACGGCACCGGTCGCGCTGAAAGCTGGCGTGCTGTGCACACCTGCATTCACTGAAAACGAAGTCGTAATGAATGCATCGGTCGCGTTGGCTGGAGCACCCTGTATGGCGATCTTTCCTTTAGGCTCCACGGCTGTTCCGTAGTAATCAGTAAGACCTTTCACGGTGATCTGACTAGTCTTACCAGAGGGAAGATCTTTATCCAGCTTGACCTGAATTCCATCCGTGGCGGCTCGATTTACAACTTGCCCAGAAAATGTTTGAGATGTTGCTTTCGGTCCTTCCGCGGTAGCGCGTTCGGCGGTGACTCGCTGACCTTCGGAAGCCCTGAGAGCGACATTGGATGTAACTTTGAGTTGAGACGAGCTGCTGGGATTGGGGAATGCATTCAGCGCGGCGGAACGCGTGAACGGAATATTGGTGCTGCCCTTTGTCCCTACCCCCGTGATTACCAGAAGATAGGTCAGATCGCTTCTCAGGGGTTTCAACAGCGGCACATAAAATCTGTCCCAAGCCAACGCTTCCTTTCCCGGACTAGGACATGTGGCACTGTTATTTCCGGGAAGCACGCAAGCACTAGCAGGCTTACTCTTGTCAACTGATCTACCCGCATCCAGGTATTCCTTGCTTTCATCGCATGCTCTCACATCTGGCGAGTCGCTATCAAGAACGACATACAGGCGATAGTTAGACAGTGTGGCCCCGGGAGCTCCCGGGCCTTTAAACCAAGCTTGCTGCTGAGCATCGCCGGGATCGAAGGTAACCTGTAGGTCGCAGGCAAGCTGCTGGTCTTGATTTTGCGACGCAGTTATTGAGGCAGTCTGCGCGCCTGCCTGAGCTACCAATAAGAGAATGGCCGGCAAAAGACGAAGGTGCACTCTTATCCTCCCGTATTGAAATCGGGCGGTTCGCAAGGCAGAAGTCTGGTATAAACGGCCCTCACCGTTTGAAGGTCACCACCGGTAAAGAATTCGCCCGGCGTCATGCTATGTGCCGCCGTGCACCCGCTGAAAAGCGGATCGCCAGCAAGGGCCTGGAAAAACCTTTGGATTCCGCTGGGCTCGTAAGCCACCACTGGAACGTGGGCCGCCCAAATGTCCCGCAGCTGGCTATCAATCGAGTACTGCGTTGGGGACGCACCACACCAACGGAAGATCATCATTTGCAGTTCATGTGCGACTGGATCCATTTGGACAATCCTCGCTTTCGTCAAAACATATGTTTTAACCAGGAATCTTAGAGAGCCAGAAGCTTGTGCCAAACCACAGCACGAATCTATCCAACCTATCTGCAGTACAACTGTCCTGGTATCGTGCTATGAGGCCACACTACTTGGCGGGGGCAGACGGTAGTTAGACGAAGCGGCTGCTCCCTGAGTAAATGACTTTCGGGCGCGACAATCTACATATTTACTTACAGGAAAGAAAAAAGATGAGCGAAGTTACGATTAGTTCGATATGAAGTCAATGGCGCTGAAGTGGTGTAAGCCATTAATTATTTTTATCTACCAACCATTCCTTCGCTAGGTTACTTCAGATACACAGCCGCCGGTTACTGCCAAACGATCTCTCTGCCAAGCGCATATTTTTCACTCAAGCTTGGCCTTCGGTTGATGACTGACGGGCATCCCACCCAAGCTTCCTTTGCTTGGGTGGGATAGTTCCCTCAACTGCATTCCCATTCTTTCCCGCTTGCCCGGTCGAGTCCGACTCCGGTTTCCACCACGCAAGCCTCGCCCGTCATATCGTGAACGAAAGCTGCTCCACGCCTAATTTCCCAGCTACGGCGCGAAGTAACTGGAAATGTCGAGGATCAGTTGTGTGATCCCCGAGGCATACGCATCGACCTTTCCATTGGTGCTGGGCACGATCGCCATGTTGTTGGTGATCGAGCCATCCAGTGCGTTCAACGTCGAGACCGTGGGCCGACTCGGTGCCGTCGGGCCACAGTGTCAGATAGCCCAGTGCGCCGCTCGGCACCACCGTCGCGTTGAATACATACGCCTTCGCCGTGCTCGGTGGTCCACAGAAACTTCCGGTCACGTTCACCGGAGGAGTGAGCGTCCCGCTGAAGGGCGGTCCGATCTGGCGCGTGTCGATGACCCGGCAAGGCGCCACCGCATAGAGCGACAGCCCGCCCGTCCCGGCCGGTGCGAAGTAGCCGTTGATGTCGATGATCAAGTCAGTGTCATTGGACGGATACACCGAAACTTTGCCGCTCGCGCCCGCGGGCACAAGCGCCGCGTTGGCGATGATCGTTCCCGGCACATCGTTCAAGGTTGAGACCAGCGGCCGCGTCTGGCCCGTGGGCCAGACCGTCAGATAGCCCAGACCGCCGTGGGGAACCACGGAGAAGTTGAGCGAATAGGCCTCGGCGCTGGAGGGAATATTGCAGCTCGTGGCATTCAGTATGGGGAATTGCCGTTCCGTGTGGCCAGGCAGGAAAGGCGGCCCCAGGCCCTGGGGATAGCTGCTGCTGCGCGTGTCGGCTACGCGACAGGGCGGCAGCGGATAGAAGGCCAGCGTGGAACCCGAAACCGGCGCGAAGTAGCCGTTGATGTCGAGAATCACATTGGTCGTGTCGGTGACGTAAATACTAACCGCTCCATTGGCGCCCGCCGGCACGATCGCGGCATTGGCCTTGATGCGACCATCCAGCGAGTTCAGGGTGGCGACCACAGGTCGTCCCTCACCTGCGGGCCAGATGGTTAAGTAACCTAGCGAATGTTGCGGCACGACAGAAACATTCAGCGAATACGCGACGGCGCTGGTTGGAATGTTGCAGCCACCCTCTTGCGGAATGGGAAAATTCTGGAAGGTGCCGCCCAGGATGGGGCCGCTGCCGTTCGGCGGCCGCGTGTCCACCAGACGGCACGGGGTTACAGCGACGAATTGCAGAGGCGATGGAATTGGGTTCACCAGTTGCGAGAGCGTACCGCTGCTGCCGGAATAATTTGTATCGCCGGAGTAGGTAGCGACGATCGCATCCGTCCCCACCGCCAACCCGGTCGTGGTGCAGACCGCAGTACGCGACGAACCCAACGTCACCGCGGTGCAGCCGGGAATGGCGGCGCCGTTGGAGGTGAAGCCCACGGTTCCCGTCGGCGTCGGCGGCCCGGCAGGACCGACCGTCGCGGTTATGGTCACCAATTCCCCAGACATGGACGGATTGGGTGAACTAGTCACCGAGGTCGTGCTGGTGCCGGATAGCGTGTTACTGAAGACCGTGCCAAGATTGTTAGTCCCGCCTATATTAGTTGTCCCGTAGAGGCTGCCGTTGGGGCCCTTCACCAGCCCGCCGTAGGGATTGGCGCCGTCGGGCTCTCCCTGAAAGCTATATAGCGTGGTCAGCGTGCCCGCCGGAGTAATTTTGAAGATGGTGCCGAAAGTACGCGTGCCTCCCCCGGTGGTTGTCGAGTAGAAATTTCCATCGCTGCCCTGCAACAACTTTGCCCCAGGGGCAAAGCCGTCGGTGCTGTTGAAGCTGTGCACGCTGGTGAAAGTGCCCGCCAGGGTAATCTTGAAGACCGTGCCAGCGTTGTTAGTACCGCCTTCAAAGGTTGTTCCGTATAAGTTCCCGTCGGTGCCTTGCACCATTGACGCCTGCGGACGTGCGCCGTCCGTGCCGTTGAAGTTGTGCAATGTGGTCAGGGTGCCACTTGGGGTCATTTTGAAGATAATGCCGCAACTACCAGTACAGCTGCTGCCGGTCCCGCCTGCGTAGGTCGTCCCGTAGAAGTTCCCGTCGGTGGCTTGCACGACTCCGCCGTAAGGACTAACTCCGCTTTGTCCGAAGCTGGTCAGCGTGGTAAGTGTGCCCCCTGGGGTTATTTTGAAGACCGTGCCAACGCCGTTAAGCCCGACTTGGGAGGTTGTCCCGTAAAAGTTGCCGTCGCTTCCCTGTACCAGTTCAGACTCGGGCGCAGCCCCGTCAGCGCCGCTGAAGCTGTGTAGTATGGTCAGGGTGCCGCTTGGGGTCATTTTGAAGACCGTGCCAATGCCAAAAGAGCCGCCCGAGCCAGTTGTCCCGTAGAAGTTGCCGTCGGTGCCCTGCACCAGACTTGCGAAGGGCGTAGAGCCGTCAGAGAAAGGTCCCTGAAAGCTATGCAGCATGGTCAGTGTGCCGGATGGGGTAATTTTGAAAACCGTGCCAAGATCGTTAGCCCCACCTGCGTAGGTTGTCCCGTAGAAATTTCCGTCCGTGCCGCGCACCAAAGACGATTGCGGATTGGCGCCGTTGGCCCCGGTAAAACTTGCCAGGATGGTAACGGTCTGTGCAGGTAAGGCAATCACCGTCGCAGCACAAAACACAAACAGGATGCAGACCATTCTGGCTACGGTAAATTTCCCTGACGGCAGACGGCTTACAACGCTCATGGCTTCCTCCCGGAGATGTTCCCTGGTTTCCCTCTTGACCCCGAAAAAACAGCGAACATTGTCCCCCCATTCGCTCTTCGCGTCAATGCGAAAGAATTTGCGGGACTTTTAATGGAATTGTAATGAACGCTTTTAACTTCCCTTTGGTGGAAGTTCTCGAACCTGGCTCAGTGGTTAGTGGCTAGGGTGCTAGGGGTTAGTGGCGAGTGGCCCGGGTCTCGCGTTGTTCGAGACCCGGGGAGTCGATTGAGAGTGAAGGTCGGGGGACTACCCCACCCAAGCAAGACCAGCTTGAGTGGGGCACCCTCAGGATCTTAGGCTGGGCCACCCGCAAAGCAAGAAGCGAAGCGAAAAGGCGAACAGCGGATCCGCCCTACTCCGATTCCAGTACCAGGTAGCTCAACGATCCGCTGCGCTCGATTTGCAGCACGATGGGCTGTCCCGGCTTGATCTGGCGCAGGTGCTGCTTCAATTCTGCGAGGTCCTGAATGGGAGCGCCGTTGAGCGCGTGGATGACGTTGCCCGGCTGCGGACCTTCACCCAACAAATTGCTCGAAGCCGTGCGCGCGGCGACCAGCACGCCGCCGGGAATGCGCAGGTCGCTGCCGAGAAGCTCTTTCAGCTCGCCGCTGATGTTGACGGCCACCACGCCCAGCCGGTTCACCAGATTGTCGGGACCGCTGACCAGGTCAGCAAAGCGCATGGGATCGTCAGGCCGCTCGATGACTGGCACCAGCAGGGTTGTCGGCTGGCCGTTGCGCAACACGTCGATCTCGGCCCGCTGGCCAATCTTGTAGGCATAAAGGTTAATTGCAAATTGACGCACGTTGTCCACCGGATTGCCAGCGACGCTGGTAACAACGTCGCCGACTTTCAGACCGGCGCGGTCCGCGGGAGAGCCTGGATTTACGTCTTCCAGCAGCACGCCGCGGTTCACAGAAAGATGCAATCCTTCCACCAGGTCGGGAGTGATGGTGCGCAGGGAGACGCCAATCTGGCCGCGGTGCACATGGCCTTCGGTGCGAATCTGCTCGTAGATGTTGCGCACCACGTCGCTGGGAATGGCGAAGCCCAGTCCTTCATTGCCGCCCGACTGCGAGATGATGAATGTGTTGATGCCGACGACGCGGCCGTCCACATCGACCAGCGGCCCGCCGCTGTTGCCTGGATTGATGGGAGCGTCGGTCTGGATGTAGATGGAAGGATTGTCAGGATCAATTTGCCGCGCAGTCGAACTGACTACGCCCATGGTGACTGAGTTCTCCAGTCCCAGCGGGCTGCCAAAGGCGAATACCAGTTGTCCCTGTTTCAGCTCGTTGGAGTTGGCAAGTTGCAGCGCCGGCAGGCCGGTCATGTCGATTTTCAGCACCGCGAGGTCGGTTTGCCGGTCCACGCCGACCAGCTTGGCCTCAATCGGCCCCAGTGGCTCAGACTGTGCAGCGGAAGATTTCTTCTCCAGCCCGGGAATGCGCACGCGAATTTTCCTGGCGCCTTGCACGACATGCGCGTTGGTCACAATCAAGCCATCCGGCGAGAGAACCACGCCTGCGCCGATGCCGTGCTCGGGAGCAAGGTACGCCGTGTCCGTCTTTTCGTTCTCGCCGCTCAGCGTATAACCGCTGGTCAGGATTTGCACCACGGATTTGGTCACGCGCCCCGACAGCACCTGCACCGACTCGCTGAACACATGCAGGGGATCGCTCTTCAGGGCCTTGGCCGCATCGGAGCGAGCAGGCTGCTCGGTCTGTGCAGCGCCATAAATAGGCGTAACTGCCACTGCAATGCCGAGGATCGCGAGCAACCGGGTGCGGGCAAACATGCGTTCCATTCTACGGTAAGACCCGCTTCTCATACTTTGGAAAAGCAGCTCACTCCGTGCGGGCTGAATCCCTCGGTCGGGATGACACGGCAAGAGCGAAAAGCGAATGGCGAACAGCGAAGAGCGGCCTCCTACTTCCTGCTCTGCCAGCGCAGTCCAATGCGGCCCAGGACCGGCTGGCCCAACGTCGCCACCGGTGTGCGGCCGATGTCGTACTGGCTGTTGGTCAGGTTCTCGCCCTGGAAAAACACGTCGAAGCCCTTCGGCAGCGGACGCGACACGGTTGCACTCAGCACGAAGTAGGCGCCCAGCGGCAACAGGTTCTGATCGTCATCGAATTCGTTGCTGGCCGTGCGTCCTTGCACGGCAACGAAGATTTTCTGCGGCGCGGCCCACGTTCCCTGGAAGACGAATTCATTCTTCGGCACCAGCGGAACCTGGTTGCCAACCAGGGCCGGGTTGGCAGAAAACGAAGTGACGGTGGAATCGATGAACTGGTAGGCGCAGCTCAGCCCAATGCGGTTGGTGACCGCGTAGTTCATGCCGGCCTGCAGTCCGGGCGCCTGAGTGCGGCCCAGGTTCTCGCGCATGCGCACAATGAGCTGCGGAGAGGTGCTGATGGTCACGTTGGAAACTGGGTCGGTGACAAATCCCCAAAAGCCGGCGCCGTAAATCGTCAGGCGGTCTTGCAATGTGGTGAAGCGGGCGCCAGCTTCGCCACCGGTAAAGTGTTCGGCGCGCAGGAAAGCATTGGCGAGGGTCTGCACGTTGCCCACGCGAAAACTGCGATACAGTTCGTTGAGCGTCGGCGCGCGAAAGGCACGATAGGCCGACGCGTAAAGCACGGTGTGTTCGCCGGCGTGATAAGAGGTGGTGAGGCGAGGACTAAAAGCGTTCTGGCCGCGGTCAGGGTAGGCGATGAATGTGGATTTGCCTTGGGTTGGAATTCGCGACGAGCTGGCGTTGAGGTTGCTCCACAGGTCTTCGCGTCCAGAGAATGTCACCGACCACTTCGTCGTAATCTGCATGATGCCTTCGGCGAATGCTCCCAGCGATTGCTGCGTGCCGCCGTTCGACAACTGCGCGGTCTTTCTTCCGCTGGAAAAGGTAGTCTCGTTGCTGAAACCTTGCACGTACAGGCCGTCGAGTCCCGCCAGCAAAGTCAGGCGGCTGGCAACTTGCTTGGACCATTGCGCCAGCAATCCCATCTGCTGCGAGGGAACGTACTGAATGTTGGTCAGCGATTCGCTGTCGCGGTTGGCCGCAATCGAGGAGAACGTCTGATGATAATTTTCCGTTCCGCCGTACAGACGCACGGTAAACAATCCGGCAGCGTGGCTATCGTAGTCTGTGCCGAATGCCAACTGCCGTATGGTGGCGTCGTTGATTTGCAGCGGCGTGCCATTCAGCCGGTCGTCGCCGTAGAGCGAGCCGCTTAGGAAGACGCGACCGCGATCGCCGAAGGTGCGTTCCAATCGCAAGGTCCCGCTGCCATACTGCGACGCTACCGGCGTGTCCACCGAGCCGCGCACGTCTTTCGGGACGGCAATGTATCCGTCGGTGCGGAACCCTTCTCCGCTGGCCACCACTGCCCACTGACCAAAGCGCAGGGCGCCCCAGCCCGATCCGAACGGCGAGTTCTCATTGCCATACGAGCCTTCGACCATGGCATCCGTCTGCACCGCGTGACGCGTCTCCAGATTGATCACCCCGCCCAGCGCATCATTTCCGTAGAGTGCCGAGACACCTCCGGGGATGACTTGCACCTGGTCCAAGGAAGTTTGCGGCACGCGCGCCCAATAGATCCAGCCGCCAAAAGGATCGTTAAGTGGAATGCCGTCGGCCAGCACCAGAGCGCGGCTGGCGCCACTGGCGCCCAGCCCGCGCAACGACACGCCCTGCGATGTGGGATTGGCGGTCTGGCTGCCCGATCGGCGCAACAACGAAAAGCCGGCTACGTTGCGCAATTTATCGTCGGTAGCGAGCGCGCCCCACTGCTGCAACTGAGTTGCGGTGACGGAGACTGCATCGGGTTGTGCCTCCACGTCATCTACGCCGGTCGGCAGAATGGCGGTGCGAGTTGCGGTCACGTCGAGGCTTTGCTGCACCGCCGCCGGAAGCAGCGTGATGGAGAGTTGGTCAGCTCCGGCTTGCCATGCGGTTGTGCTGGCCGCGAAACCGGATGCGCTTACGACGAGCGTTCCGCTGGAGGCCGTTACTCCGGTGAATACGAAACTGCCATCGGCCTGGGTGGTCCGGCTGAGCTCTTGCCCGTCGGCGCGCAACACGACTTGCGCTCTGGCAATCACCGCCCCACTGCGGTCCTTGACGACGCCGTGCAATTCCTGCGGCGGAGCGGCCCAAAGGCCTGGCTGCGTTATCTGAAAGATAACTGCTACAACCGCGGTGATCGCAAGGCGGCGCGAGCGCAACATCCGTGTATCTTCGCACACTGGAGTCGCGGTTGTTGAACACAAAAGGCTGGATGAAAGCGGGAGGGAGCACACGGTCACGCGTGTGCTCCCTCGCCGTGGCGCTAGGCGTTCGATGAGCTTGTACGCGAATTATTTTGAGCGGAAGTATAAGATTTCCATCAGAAAACGCGAGACAAAAGCCAACAGCCCAAGTCGCAACCGATGCGCTCGACTCCTAAAGGGAGGCACACAGTATGGGGCTGTCAAAAGCCAAAACGGAGATTCCAGATGAAATACGTGATCGATACTGAACGGCAAACCTTAACGACCGTGGGAGAAGACGAAAGCAGGTCGATTACCCAACCCTTATACACGGAGGCTGCTTTTGATCTGATTTCCCGGCAGTGGGTGCGCACGGGTTGGAGCTTGGGCTTTTTTCTCGCCTTTACCTGGATGGGGCAGCCTGTGCTTCAGCTGCCCGAGGACCTGGTCCGGTTGCAAGAAATAATTTATCGCGTGCGTCCTGACCTGATCATTGAGACGGGCGTCTACCAGGGTGGGTCTGTTCTTTATCACGCCAGCTTGTGTCGAGCTCTCGGCAAAGGCCGTGTTATTGGCATAGACATTTCAATTCCGTCGGAAGTGCGCAATGCCCTTCGGGAGCATTCTCTAGCACCATTGATTGATTTGATAGAGGGGTCTTCCACATCGCCTGAATCAATTAACTCTGTCACACGGCTGCGAAAGTCCGCGGACAAAGTAATGGTGATTCTGGACTCGGCACACACCCGCGAGCACGTATCCAAAGAGCTGGAGTTGTATGCGCCCCTCGTGAGTCCGGGGTCTTACTTAGTTGTCGCGGATGGCATTATGCGAGATCTTGCCGATGTGCCCGGCGGTCAACCTTCCTGGGTGAACGATAATCCGGCGATGGCAGTAAAAGATTTTCTCGCGCTGCATCCGGAGTTCGTTCTCCGACCAACTGGTGGAACTGGCGCTCGTGGGAATTTAAGCGCTGGCACCACTTACTTCATCGATGGCTGGCTCGAGCGACTTCCGTGAGTCGAAGCAACAAGGGGGTTACTTCCCGTCAGAGGAATCAGCCACTACGTTTTCAGCCAGAGATATATTGTCCGAAGGGAGCACACGGTCACGCGTGTGCTCCCTCGTTGTGGCGCAAGGCTTTCGTTACTACTGATTGTTTCTCGGGCTCCACGCGGTAGCTACCATTACTAACACCCCATTCTGGACCGCTTGGAAATAGCCGTCGGGTTTAATCGCACCGGGCGCGCCGACAAACGCAAGGGTAGCGGATCCGGCCTTATTCGGAGGCAGCTGCAACCCGGGGCTTGCATCACCGCCCGCCGAGATGACTTTGAAAACCACGCCGCCGGCCGGAACTGTAAAGCTGACGACGTGCTGGGTACCACCCGACTCCGTGAGCGTCAAGGTCGCCGAAACGTCGGTCCCGGTAGTGTTCAGGAATCCGTAATGTGTGCTAAAGCCCACCACCGTGCTCCAGCGAGAGTTGTACAACGTCGTGTCCACAAGCCGCATGTGGTAGTTGTGGGCAAGTATCGGATCGAAGCTCGAAACGTCGATAAATTCGAGGGCGTCGGCAGCTTGGACCCACGATATCCGGTTGGCCATTCCATTCGACATATCCGGGTCCATTGCTGTCACGTCGGTATAAATGTCGGCGACACCACACGCCGTCTCCAGAAACAACAAGAAGGACCGCCCGGAATCGGTATTGAATGTTGACGTGGGGTCCCAAACCTCGGCGGCATAGGAGTGGCCTGCTTTCAGGTTGAGTTTGACGAAGTTATCGCCAAATATGTCAATGAAGTCGGTGAAACCGACGCCATCCGCGACCACCGCGGGAGTCGACGAATTGCAGCTGGTGTCATTGAGGCGGTGTACGCCCTTCTTGGTCTGCCCCGGTTTTACCTGCGCAAGAACCAGCGAGCTTCCGAGTAACAAGCATATTGTGAGCAACCCTAACTTTTTCATTTCCCTTCCTCTTTCGCCGAAGTTGGTACCGTTGAACTCTTGCAATGGAATGGTCCTGGCCTCAGCGGCCACTCCTCTGCATTGGAATTAAGCGACCATTCCCGTCGGGGAACAGCTGGTACGGCAGTGCCTGGTTTGAAGCCGGTATAGGATTGCCCTTCGAATCTGGAAACAACAGGTACGACGCTGACCCTTGACTAGCAATCGGAATAAGGTTTCCGCTGGAATCAGGAAACAGCATGGACACGGGACTCTGGCCGGGGTCGGAATTGGGGCTTCCATCGCCAGCGGAGAACAGCCCGCCGGGTTGTCCGCCCACACTCGCCTGCTCGGCGCCGCCGGATGATTGCGACTGACTTGATTCCTCTGCGCCGGAAGACTGCGGAGTTGACGCACTTGCCTCTAACGACGCTGCGTCCGCGGAAGCAGCTTCAGCGCTGCTTTCCGTTGCTGGCGGCGCCCTCTGCTGCACTCGGCCCTGTGGCAGCGACCGTTGACCGGACTTCTTGCGGCTCGGGCCTTCCCTGCGATGCCGCACCGGAGATCTCCAGCATTCCAGGAGAAGATTCCGATGGCGCGCTGGCAATGTAGTTAAATCCGGCGCCCTCCAGCAGAATCGAGATCACATGCCGCCAGTCGCCGCGGACTTCCTGCGCCGGAACCATGGCGGCCATCGCCTGTGTCGTGCCCGAACACTGGGCGCTTGCTTCGCGACAAACCTCATCCAGCACCGTAGCCAGCGGCGTGGTTCGAGCAATCGAAACGCTGATCTCATTTCCCACGTGCGAGACGGTAACCCCGCGATCAACCTGGCCCAGCATCGGCATCACCAAAACCGCGAGGCTGATCACGATGGTGCAGGTTGACTTCGCTGTCCTCATGGTTTGTCCTCCGCCGGAATGCAGGTCCGCCTTGTTCTCCAAGGGTGGTGAACGTAATCCATCGGCAACAGGAGAAGTGCGTCCCGTTACGGACGTGAGTAGTTCTCAAGTATGTTGGCTTTCACGTGTTCAAGGAGCACGTGGCGCGCCAAACAAACCGAGGGCTGAATTAAGTGGCGAGGTGCCGCATTTCTAACACATAGGGATTTAGGGCAACAAGGATTTTCTTTACCTGCGGCTGTTTTGCACTATCCGAACAGAGAGTCCCGACTATCCAAAGGGATAGTCGGAGTTGGCGCGTTCGGGTTGTTTCCCTCTGGAACTCGATGCCCGGCCGCTGACCGTTCGGCCGCATGGGAAGCACTTGGCAGGCAATAATTACCGCAGCGCCATGGCACGATGGTTCTATACTGGTAGGTTGTTAAGTTAACAGGAGAAACGCAATGATTAGCTCCGATGATAGAACCGCCCTTCTAGAAGATATTTCCATCCATCCTCCCAAGCGACTGTTGTTCGGTCCGGGACCAAGTCAGGTGCATCCGCGCGTATATCAGGCGCTGGCCCAACCCGTCGTCGGCCACCTCGATGCTTATTTCTTCGAGATTTCCTCCAACATTCAACGTCTGCTTCGCTCCGTCTTCGGGACAAAGAATGAGTTGACCTTTGTTATCTCCGCCACCGGCAGCGGCGGCATGGAAACTGCCATCTCCAACTTCGTGTTGCCGGGGATGAAGGTGGTGTCGTTCGCCAACGGCTTCTTCTGCGATCGCATGTCGGAAATGGCGCGCCGCCAGGGCGCCGAACTGGTGCGCTTCGAGAAGCCCTGGGGCGAAGTCTTCGGCGACCAGGAAGCGGCCGAGTTTATCCGCCTGGAGAAACCCAAAGTCGTGATGTACGTGCAGGCCGAGACTTCCGCCGGCGCCTTCCAGCGCGGCGAGGCCATCTGCAAGGCCGCGCATGAAGTCGGTGCGCTGGTGATTGCCGACTGCGTAACTTCGCTCGGCGCCATGCCCGTCGAAGTGGACAAGACCGGCATTGACATCGCCTACAGTTGCACGCAAAAAGGGTTGAGCTGTCCTCCCGGGCTGTCGCCCATTACGGTTTCGCCACGCGCCGCCGAGTGGCTGAACGCGCGCCCCACGCCCAATCGCTCGTGGTATTTCGACCTGAAGCTGATCGCCGACTATCTAACCATCTCGCATCGTTATCATCACACCGCCTCGGCGACCATGTTCTACGCCTTGCACGAAGGGCTCACGCTCATCGAAGAGGAAGGCTTGCAGAATCGCTGGGACCGTCATCATCGCGCGCATAAGGAGTTCGTCAAGACGCTGGAAGCGATGGGACTGGAAATGCTGGTGGCGCCTGAGCATCGCATCTGGAATTTGAACACGCCGAAAGTACCGCAAGGTGTGGACGAGGCCAAGGTGCGGAGCACGCTGCTCAAGGAGCACGGCATCGAAATCGCCGGCGGCTTCGGCCCGCTCGCGGGAAAAATCTTCCGCATCGGCCTGATGGGCCCACTGGCAACCATGGACCACGTTCACGACTTCGCCGACCACTTCGGCGCGGCACTGCGTGGCGCTGGCTACAAGCACTGAGGCAGACGCTCATCAAGAATTGGGTGCCCCGTTCTAGTCATCCCGAGCGAGCGCAGCGAGTCGAGGGACCTGCTGTTCTCCTTCCTCTTTTGGCTAGGGCGGGGATTTTTGTGATCCTGCCCGTTGAAGCAACAGCAAGCCCCTCCGTCGCGGTGGGCTCGGTCGGGATGACACCTCTTTGGTAGAGCGCAATTTTCGTCACACAAAAACGGGTGAACTAGATCCCTCCCCAGTCCTGGCCGCCGGTCCAGTTGGTTCCCATACCCCATCCGCCGAGGCCGTGAACCATGAAGGCAGTGGCCTTCATCTTCTTGAGGTTGAACTCCGCTTTCGTGGTTCCGCCCAGCGTGCCGTCTGGCTTTTGCTCTTTGTACTCGTAATCGGTGAAGTCGCTGCCACCCGAGCCGGAGGTGTGGTACGCGGAAACCAAACAGTCGGACAAGGTGATCTTCATGTACTCCTGCTGGTCCTTGCCCGCCTTTCGGCAGACCAGCACAGCCTTCGGAATGTGCTCGCCCTTAGCGCACGCCGTCAGTAGTTTAGGACCCGCCTTATCGACCTTCTTGACGAAGTGAAAATCTTGCATTTGGACTTTGCCGGCTCCGCCCCCGCCCCCCACTGCGAATGATCCACTTTGCGTGGTGCCGAAAGACCATGACTCGAGCTGAAACTCATTCTTGTGCTTATCGTCCTCGCTTTCAGCTTGAATGTAGTTTTCGCTACCCGGCCCGCCGGAGGGCGCGAGCATTCCCCAGCCGTCCTGGCCGATGATGATTCCCGAGCCTGAGCCGGAATCGGCGATCGAGAAGTAACCTCCCTTCGGAAATGGGTCTCCGGGATAGGTGGGACCTGTGCCGCCGGGACGGATGGGGCCTGTGCCGAAGGCGCCGACTGACATCTGCGACAGCGTAGTGTAAGTGAAGCAACAGATGTCGCACGGGCCACTTGCTCCGGCCGGTGGACAGTGGCAGGGGTTACAAACGGTGACCGACTGAGCGGCTGCCACGGGCGCCAGCCCGTCGATTTTCAGGAAGTAATCTACCGCAGCGAGACCGCCTGTGTCGGTACTGTTCTGCGGGTTGTCACCCACATATGCGTACCCATTTCCCAACTCAACCGGATCGCCCCAGATGCCGATGGGATCGCGCGACATGAACCGGCCCAGTGCCGTCGAGTAATAGCGGTTCTTGTAGTACATCAGACCGCTGCTGGAATCGTAGCGCTGCGCAGTGAACAGGAATGGATTGCCATAGGAACTCTTCGCGCCCGCCAGATAGTCGTCATCTCCGCCGTAGTCAATGACGCCATTGGGGCCGGGAAGAATGACGGTCTGGTAGCCATAGGCGTCGTACTGGTAGGCCTCGACCGCCATGCCGGTGGAATCGGTGAGGGCGACGATCGTTCCCAGTTCGTTGGTGTGGTAGTAAAAGCTCGCGCCGCCGCGGTCCATGTTAAGCACCTCGTCGGGCATATTGCCAAAGACATAGGTGGCCTGCGTCACGCCCACTGACGACTGCTCCTCGATGGTGCGCCAGCCGTCATAGAAGTAGAGCGTCTGGGTGCCGAAGGTATCGGTAGTCGCCACCCGCCGGTTAAAAGCGTCGTACTGGTTCTGCTGGTTGATGTGGCCGCTGACCTTGTCCTGCACCATGGTCATGCGGTTCTCCTCGTCATAGGAGTAGAGGCTGACGCCATCGTCGGTAAGGTTGCCGTCAAAGTCGCTGACGAAGGGATTGCCATCGATGGAAGCGATCTCGTTGGAAGGCGTATGGGTGCGGACTTGAGGGTTGCCGTCCGTGGTCCTGCTATTCCAGTTGTGCACCGGATCGAGGTCCCAGGTGCTTTCCGTCAGCGGGTTCTGGATGACGCCGCCAACCAGCGTGCCGACCTTAAAGTCAGTCAGTTCGTAAATGGAGTTGTCGCCATAGCCCTCGGAGTGACTGGGATCGTGCAGCTTGTTTTCGAACTGCTTGTTGCCCATCGGGATCGTAGGTGTACTGGAAGCCAAGGAACTGGCTTGTTCCCCGCGAATCGGTTAGCTGCGTGGTCCAGTAGTTCGGGTTGTGCGCGTAGGCAGCGTGAGTGCCGTCGCGCAGGGCGCGGGTAAGGACATTGTCTGCGGCATCGTAGGTGTATTGCACGACCGGCGTTCCACCGCCATCGTTGACGTTGGCTTCGCGATCGCGTGCATCCATTTGCTCGGTAACGACGCGTCCACCGGGATAGGTGATGGTGCGCTTGCGATTGGGAATGTCGTACGCATAGCTGACGGTGTGGCCGTTCTGCACGCTTTGCGTGATGCGGTTGGCGCCATCGTAGGCGAGGGTATCGACCCAGCCACCGTGGCTGGCGCTCAGCATCCGGCCCGACAGATCATAAGTGAAGGCGTCGGTGCCGCTGGGATAGGTGCGGCTGGTGAGGTAGTAGAGGTCGCTATAGGTGTATGTCGTGGTCTGGTTCTTCTGGTCGATACGGCTGATCAGCTTACCCGTTTGATCGTAGGTGAAGAAGACGGTGTTGTGGTCGGGATCGGCGAAGGTCTCGGAGATCTTGCGATTCTGCGCGTCATAGCCATACGCCGTCGTGTGAAGGTTGCCGTCGATGCGCTCGATTACGTTGCCCACGTTGTCATAAAACGTCTGCGTCGTATTGCCCAGCGCATTCTTGACGGAGGTCTGGCGGTCGTCGGGATCGTAGCCAAACATCGTAGTCTTGCCATTAAAGTCCGTCTCGGTCATCTTGTTGCCGCCGGGGTCGTAGGTATAGACGGTGCCCTTGCAGACGGAGTGCGACTGGCAGAGCGGATCCTTCATCTTAGTCACACGGTTGTCGCTGTCATAAACGTACGTGGTGGTGTTGCCGTCGGCGTCCTTCTTCGACAAAAGGTTTCCGCCGGGATCGTAGCCGTAGGTGAAGACCACGCCGGCGGAGTCGGACTCGCCGGTGCGGCGGTTCAGGCCGTCATAACCGTAGGTGGTGACGTTGCCGTTGGGATGATGGGTGCTGGTGAGATTGCTGGCGGGGTCGTATCCGTAGGTGAAGGTATCGCCGGCCGCGTTCGTCGTCTGCACCCGCCGGTTGACCGTGTCATAGCCGTAGGTAACGGTGTTGCCGTCGGGTTCGGTCACCGCGGTGCGATTGGATTCGGCATCGTAGGCGGTATAGATCACCGCATCGTTGGGGCCGATCTGATAGTCCGTTCCACCCTGCTTGTGGATATCGATGATGTCGCGGTCCAGCCCGTCGTAGGCGAAATAGATAACCTTGCCATTGCCGTCCACCCGTTTGGTCACCTTGCTGGAGCCGAGGGTGGGGCCGCTACATTGCGGATGACCGGGCAGGCCGCTGAGATCGTAGCCCAGGGTGGTGATTTCATTCAGAGCGTCGGTCTTCTGAACCACGCGATCGAGCGGATCGTAGAGATAGGAACTGGTGTGTCCGTCGGCGTCGGTCTGCGACAGCAGGTTGCCAGTGCAATCGTAAGTGCGTCGCGTGATGTTGCCCAGCGGGTCAGTGATCGTGATCAGCCGGTTCTGCACATCGTAGGCATAGGTGGTGGTGTGCATGTTCCGGTCGGTCATGGACAGCCGGTTGTTGTTGCCGTCGTAGGTGAAGGTCGTCGGCTGACCTTGGGCATCGGTAACGGTAGTGAGACGCCGGCGTAGATCGTAGGCATAGTTGGTGGAATGGTTGTTCTCGTCGGTGAAGCGTGTCTTGTCGCCTTCTCCGTCGTAGGAAGGTCTGTTGCGTGCCACCGAGAGCATTGGTCTGCTGCGTAAGCCGGTTGAGGCCGTCGTACTGATACGTGGTGGTGTGGCCGTTAGGATCGGTCATCGAGGTGCGATTGCCCACGCCGTCGTAGGTGTAGTGCGTAACTTCATTGAGCGGGTCGCTGGCCTGGATACCGTTTCCACCGGCGTCATAGGTGTAGGTCGTGGTGTTGCCGCGCTTGTCGGTTGCGGTCAGCACATTGCCGTGCGAGTCATAGGTCCAGTGTGCCGTTTGTCCCAGCGGATCGGTCTCGCTAAGGCGATTGCCGCGACCGTCGTAGGTGTAGCTGGTAATGCGGCCATTGGGGTCGGTCATGCTGGTCATCTGGTTGAACATCGGCTCGTAGGTGTAGGTGGTGACGTTGCCGTTGGCGTCGGCAGCCTGGATCAGGTTGCCCTGGGCATCGTACTGATAGTGGCTGGCGTGGCCGTTGCAATCGGTGACGGAAGCGACTCGTAGGGTGTCCGGATCGTAAGTGTAGGTCGTGACCGCGCCATCGGGAGCGGTGATGGTGAGCGGAAAGCCGTTACCGTCATAACTGTATTGCCAGGCATTTCCCCGGCCGTCCAGGCGCGAGGTCGTCGACGGGATGTAAACCCGCAGGTAATTCTGGTCGAGCTGGTTGGGATCGGTTGCCCAATTTGAAGTGTTGGTCAGAGAATAGACATTCCCGCCACTCCCGTCGGTTTCCGACACCGGAAGATTGTCTTGGTACCCGATGGTGAAGGTCCGTCCGTCACGATCTGTCTTGGAGGTGATCTGGTGAAGGGCGTTGTAGGTATATCGGGTGGTTTTGCCGAGCGGATCGGTGATGCTGGCGAGCTGCACGCCGGTTGGATCGTAGCTAAAGGCCGTCACTCGTCCCAGCGGATCGGTCACGCTGCTCAGATGGTCGTTGGCATCGTAGGTGAGAGTCAAGGTGCGACCGAAGGTGTCGGTTACGGTCTTGAGATCTTTCCCATTCGGATAGCTGAGGGCGGTCACATTGTTGTTGCGGTCGGTGATAAGGGTGAGCCGAAACACTGTTTCGAGTGGGTTACCTGGAGACAGTGGTGTTGAGGGTCGCCCAATGGGCGAGGCAAGAAGCTGATACTGATACTTGGTCTGGTATTTGTCCGTAATGGTGATCGACCCTGGAGTATCCACCACCAGCGTCTCGAAATAACCTGGCGTGGCCTCGTAGGTGCCCTTCACCGACGAAAACCTGGTGACGCGGCCATCCCCTTGCCAACGGAATATGTCATCGCCTTGCCGAAACAAAAACTCGTTATATGAGTGCGTCCAACCATATCCCATCCCGGTGTCAACTGAAGCGCGCGTGCCGTCCGCGTTGTAGGAGTTGTAGATCAGGTTGAACATCAGGGTGGGACCGAAGGCGCTTGTCACCCTGGCAGCCGAATATGTCTCTGCAACACTACCCTCGGTGAGGCTTACGAAAGAGTAAGTCGGCAAATGCTGGGTGCAGACAGAAGAGCCACCCCGGCACGCGGCGGGATCAGCGCCAATTTTCTGAGCGAAGGCCAGAGGCGAGGTGAGTAATATTCCGATAATAAGCCATATCAAGGAAACGAGACGAAGGCGCAGCATGGGAATTCTCCACTGGCAAGTTGGGTATTCGATGCCTTGGCTCACAAAGAGAAGAGTTGCTATATGGCACCGCGAAGAGCCAAGGACGCGAGAGCGGCGCTGAAGTTACTTTGTCCCAGGCGAGAGGCACACTTACCCCTGCTGCTCCGCACGGACAGTCTGCGGACCACATGCAGGAGTTCCCTGCCCGAATTCTTACAACTGATACTTGATCGCCCACGCCTCGAAAGAGGGATACGAGGTGTCGTACGTTAGTGGGCCGAATTGCGGAATTTCTCGGCCAGAAAGTTGAGAGACATAGTGAGACCAGTTGTCTAATATGTCAAGAATTTTTTAACACAATTTTAATAAATCATTTGGCGCTGGGGTGTGGGTTTCGGACTCGGGCCCCTGGACGGGGTCCGGCACCACCGATCTCCAGCCCGGCATTTCTCACGGTTGGTAATACCGCGGCCACGCTATGAGTCCAGCTTTTGGACGTGGGTGTGTACATTTTCTGGACGAGAGGACCGGTCACGCCTAGCCCAGGCTTCTTCCAAACCATTGTGGTATCAAGGCTTGGGCAAACCATTCATAACCCGCTGGCACGGCATGAGGATTGCATATGACTTGATAGCACGTAAGCACCACATGGAGAAGCATTATCGTGGTGCAGTGCAGATCAACCCTGACGGAGATCTAGTAGCACCTTCCGTCTTCACCGCGTGGCCCGCCTATGGGACTCACAATGGCAGAGCCATGCACCCTCCTTACCGGTGGCAAGCGAAACGAACGCAGACCGCATGGAACACGGACGATGCTGGCTGGCCGCTTATACACGTTCTCGTCATGAGAACCAGGTGGCCAGCCAGTTATCGTGTAAGGGCCTGGAATCGCTTCTGCCGACCTACGCAAAACTGAGCCGCTGGTCGGACAGGATCACACGTTCCCAGGCGCCTCTTTTTCCCGGCTATGTTTTCGTTCATGTCTCCGACGCGGAACGCATCCCGGTATTGCAGACGGTAGGCGTCGTCAACCTCGTCTCGGTTAGAGGCAAAGCCGCCCGCCTGCAGGATGAGGAAATCGACAGGTTGCGCGCTTGCTTTGCCCGTCCCAACGAAATTGAGCCCCATCCCTACCTGAAAGTTGGACACCGCGTGCGCGTCAAGCACGGCCCCTTTGCCGGGTGGGAAGGCATTCTGGTGCAGAAGCAGAATTCGGCCCGGCTGGTAGTGACTGTGGACCAGATCATGAAGGCTGTGTCGATAAATCTCAATGGCGCCGATGTCGAATCAGTCGGATAGCAATTTCACGGTTAGGGAAGCTCTGATTAAGTCTGGCTCTTCGAAGGGGACGGCCTTCAGGCCGTCCGTAAATGCCTAAAATGAGACCGGGGCTTTGGCCCCCGAGGAATGTCCAAGGGACTTAATCAGAGCTTCCTTAGCTCTACTCAGGGCCCAATCTTGCGTCTCCATTCCTAACCTGACTCCAGCGATCATCCCCATGCTTCCCCTTCAAGGTTTCCCCACCAGTCCATCATGGACACAGGATTTCTTCCGTCCAGCGCCCGAGGTCAGCCTCGGACGTACAGAGGCCACCGAGTCAGGCTGCCGGCTTGAGCCTTTCCTCAACTTCGCTGAAAGAACCCTCGACTTTCTAGCGATTACTTCGGCCGTGTATGCCGCTTACATTTTGTACCGGTTGTTGGGCGCAGGACGCCAGGCCCAGTATCCGGCCTCCGCAGTCCTGATAGGGGGTGCGGCATTCGCCGTCCTGTTCGTGATTCTGCTGGAGCGGCGTGGCGGTTACCGCATCGGCCACGGCCTGCTTGCCGTGCGTGAGACCGAACGCATTCTGCGGGTCACGATGGAGAGCTTCCTGCTTGCACTTTTGCTTTTCCTATTTCTCCGCCTTGGCGTTGTCGCGCCTGGTCATTGCCTTTGCTGCGATCACGGTTCCCACTTTTGTCATGCTGGAGAAATGGGAGGCCTACCGCGGTATGCGTATCCTGCGCAGAAAAGGCTTTGGTGCCAGGCGGGCGGTCATCCTGGGGGCGGGAACTTTGGGAAGGCGTGTGTATTCGGCGCTGGTGCGCTCTCCCAAGTTTGGCCTCGATCCGGTAGCGTTTGTGGATGACGATCCGCAAAAGTGTGGCTTGGAAATCTACGAATCGTCTTACCAACACAAACACGCCGTGAAGGTAATGGCCGGACCCGTATGTCCAGAGCTGTTGCGGCAACTGAATGCCTCGGTGCTGGTGATGGCGACTGCCGACGCAGATCGTGATGCGATGGTGCCGGTCTTGGCGCAACTCTCGGCAGCCGGCGTGAACACCTATTTCGTTTCCAAGGATTTTTCCGAGCCGGGCTATTGGATTGACTATGCCGAACTCGACGGAGTCATGCTGGCCCACCTGTCAAAACCACGGACTGGGTTCATTTATGAACCAGCCAAGCGGCTGCTCGACGTCGCAGGCGCCGCAATATGCCTGGCCGTGCTCGCTCCCCTGCTGTGCATCATCGCTGCCCTGGTGAAGTTCACCTCGCCAGGACCAGTCCTGTTCCGGCAGAACCGCGTGGGGAAAGATGGCCGCCTTTTCTCCATGTACAAGTTCCGGACCATGTTCCGCGATGCGCCTCGCTACGCCTATTCCCCCAAGCGCGGCGATGACCCGCACATCACCCCTGTTGGCCGCATTCTTCGCAAGACCAGTCTCGACGAATTGCCGCAGATATTGAACGTACTGCTCGGCGATATGTCGCTGGTGGGCCCGCGGCCGGAAATGCCCTTCATCGTTGAGCAATACACGCCGTTGCAGCGTCAGCGCCTGTCGGTGAAGCCCGGAATCACGGGCTGTGGCAACTGAGCGCGGACCGGGCTTTCCTGATCCATGAAAATATTGAATACGATTTGTATTACGTTCGAAACCGAAGCCTGTTCATCGATGTCGCCATCCTGCTGCACACGGTTCTGTTCGCCGCACGAGGAGTGTGAATTCTGGACCCTTTTCCTATGAATCGCTTTGGCACGTCTTCAGACGTGCGTGGGAACTCATTTTGAGTCGGCTCGGTGGTGCGAATTGAGCAAACAGCAAGCCCCGCAGGGGCGAAAGAGCTTAGCCCAGCGCTTCAGCGCTGGGTCAAGTGGGAAATAAGACAGAGTCCCGTAGGGACGGCAGAGGTTGTGACACAGTCTCTAAAGCCCGGCCTCTCCCGGCTACGTTCGGCACGACTAAAAGTCGTGCCCTGCCGTTCAGGAATGACTTCAGTCTTGCCACCCAATGTGCTGCTTTTGCGTGATAGCAGCTTTCGTCTACTACCAACCGTCTTCCACCACTACAAGGACGTGTTCTTAGATGTTCCCGCAGCCCACAACTGACCCGCAACAACTTGCTCTGCCTGACAAACCCGGTTACGCCGCTTTGCGCTATGCGCCACCGGAAGAACAGGTTTTGGCCGAGATGTGGAACATGTTGCGCCGGCGCAAGTTCCTCATCCTGGGATGTTGCGGCGCGTGCTTGCTTCTGTCCTGTCTCTACATCCTGCTCAAGAGCCCGCAATACGAAGCCACCGCGCGCATCGAGGTAAGCCCGGCGGGAACCAATTCCCTGGGGCTCGATCAGATGGCATCGAGGGTGCTGGGTCCCTCCGATCCGACCATCCAATTGCAGAGTGCCGTCACCGTCCTGCAGAGCAACACCATCGCGACCGCTGTCATGAAGCAATTGAAGATGGCGGAGCGGAAGGACTTCGCGGGCGCATGGGTGCAACCTGCGGATACCTCGTTGGCCGATCTTCCTCCCCAGGTGCGCGATGCGTTGTTGCTGAGGTTCCGCAAGGGCCTCACCGTCGAGGTTGTCCCCAAAACCGACATCATCGCAGTGCAATTTCGGGCGAAGGACGCGGCTCTCGCCGCTGACGTGGTGAACTCCACGGTGGGACGTTACACCGAGCGAAACTTCCGCAGCAGCTACGAGTCGGCCACGCTGGTATCGAACTGGTTGTCCAGGCAAATGGACGATCTCAAGATCAAGGCCGCCGATGCACAGCAGAAATTGGCCGACCTGCAGAAAGAACGAGGCCTCATCGGCGTGGATGAGACCGACAACATCGTCACTGAGAAACTTAAGCAGGTGGACGAGCAACTGACCGCGGCGGAGTCGGACCGCATTGTCAAAGAGGCGCGATACCGCATCGCCGCCTCCGGAAATCCGGAGTTGATTGCCTCCACCGTTCCCGAACCTACCCTCGAAGTCTTGCGCTCGCAACAGGCGCAGCTGCGAGTTGACTACGCTCGCTTAAGCACCAAGTTTGGCGAAGGTTATCCCAAGCTGGCTGAACTCGGCAGTGAAATCGCGCAGGTCGACGGCGCTATCCAATCGGAACTGAACAACCTTTCGCAGCGCTACAAGAACGAATATCTGGCGGCCGCCAACACCGAGAGCATGCTGCACGCCAGCTTCGAAAAACAGAAGCAGAAAGCCTTCGACCTCAACCAGGGAGCTGCCCAGTACGCCATCCTGAAACATGAAGTCGAGGCCACTCAGGACCTCTACGAAACGCTGCAATTGAAACTGAAGCAAGCTGGCATCGTGGCCGGCTTGGCCTCCGCAAATATAGCGGTCGTCGAGCCGGGCCAGCTTCCCTCCAAACCAATCGATCCCCGCCCAGCGCTGGATCTTATCCTGGGTCTCGCCGCCGGACTTGGTCTGGGGGTTGTAACGGCGGTCGGGCTCGAAGCTATGGACACCACCATCAGAACCAGTGATGAAGCTGAAAGCGCGAGCGCCTTGCCGGCGTTGGCAATAATTCCACGGATTCGTCCAGGTGACATCGCGACGGTATTCACCAGGCTGCCCGCCGCCGAATTCGCCGACCAGCTCCGCTTGATCGCGTTCACCAGTCCACACTCGCAGGCCGCCGAGTCCTATCGAAGTTTGCGCACTTCCCTGTTGTTGTCGGCGCCGGGGACCTCTCCCCAGGTGCTGGCCATCACCAGTTCCCTGCCCGCGGAAGGCAAGACTCTGACAGCAATCAACTGTGCCACCGTGCTGGCGCAACAAGGCTCGAAGGTGCTGTTGGTGGATGCCGATCTCCGTCAGCCTTCGCTACACCAGGCCTTCGGGATTCCATCCGGCCCGGGACTGAGCGCCGTCCTCGCCGGCACCTGCACCGACGATCAAGCTTTCGCGCAAGTGGACGGCATGCCCCTCGCTGACGGTGCTGCCTGTCAGGAACGCCCCCGGCATATCCGGCGGAGATGCTCGCCTCGCCGAAAATGGAGGACTTGCTGCGGCGCTGGCGCACCCAGTACGACCATATCGTTCTGGATACGCCGCCCGTATCGATGTTCACAGACGCGGTCGTGCTGGGAGCGCGCGCGGACTCAGCCCTGTTGGTTGTCCGCTCCGGTGTAACCACCCAGTACGCGCTTCGTCATAGCCGTGACTTGTTGCAGCGCGCAAACGTGAACATCGCCGGCGTAGTGCTCAATGGAGTCGATCTACGCTACCAAAACGGTTACTACCGCTCCTACGGCTCCGGCAGCAAGAGAACAAAAGGCATAATCCATTGACCACTGAGACCGATTCTAATCAGCCTATTTTGCTCACTTCGGCTGTGCCATCGATGCTGAGGTGGCTCATTCTGCTGGCTATTTCGATCGGAGCTTGCACTTCATCGCACGCACAGCAGCGTCCAGACGCGGCCAACCTCTCCCAATCACCTATCAATGCACCTCAGCAGGCGGTACTTCCGCCGGCCACTTCGGCGACGCAGGAGCAACCAGGTTCAGAGCAAACCCCCGGCGCGGCAAAAGCATTGCTGCTGGATGCCGGCGACCTGCTGGACGTCCGCGTCTTCGATACGCCGGAGCTATCGGGCAAATTCCGTGTCGATTACCTGGGCGAAATAACTTTGCCGGTGGGAGGAGCCATCAAGGTCACGGGACTCACCGCTGAACAAGTGCAAGTCGCCATCGAAGACCGGCTTCGTCAGCGCGACATTCTGCACCATCCGCACGTCGAGGTGCTCGTGCTGGAGTACGCGACCCAGGGCGTGACCGTGACGGGCGAAGTCAAACTTCCGGGGGTTTATCCCTTGCTGGGCAAGCACACTGTGCTCGACTTCATCTCAGTCGCCGGAGGACTGACTCCTTCCGCTTCTAAAACCGTGATACTTACGCACCGGCAGTCGCCGGGTCAGGTGGTCAGCCTCGATCTGAGCGGTTCTCCGCAAGCTCTGGCGCAGCAGGACCTTGAGGTCGAACCCGGCGATCGCATTGTGGTCACGCCGCGCAGGCGTGGTGTATGTCATTGGCGATGTCGGGCAGGCCGGGCGGCTACCTCATCGAGAACAAGGACACCGTCACGGTTCTGCAAGCCCTGGCGCTCGCCCAGGGTTTGAACAAGACCGCCAAGCTGGATGCGCGACTGATTCGCAATTCGCCCGGCGGCCGCATCGAAAGCGATCTGCCGCTGAAGAAAATCCTGGCCAACCAGGCGACTGACCCCGGCCTGCAGGATGGAGACATTCTGTTCGTTCCCGTCAGCGGCACCAAGGAGTGGGCCGACAAAGGCATGACTTCCATCCTTCAAATGGCGGTCGGCGTCGTGATCTACGGAAGGCTTTGAACAGTGCATGAGCGCAGTTCTTTCAAAGACCGGCCAGGCCTCTGGGTCGCAGTCTTCGGTCCGGATGGCGCTGGTAAGTCGGCCGCCATCGAACGCCTGACGCAAGAACTCGCGCTCTCTTTTCGCGACATTGAACGCTTCCACTTCCGCCCAATGTTCCACGCGGGGAGGGCAAGATTCACCTCCGGTGACCAACCCGCACGGAAAATCACCGCGCGGTTTCATACTCTCGATCCTCAAACTGCTTTATTGGCTGGCAGACTATTGGCACGGATACTTCGTCGCCATTCGTCCCGCACTGCATAACTCAAGCCTGATTCTGTGCGACCGCTATTATCCCGACGTTCTGGTTGACCCGGTGCGCTATCGCTTGCCGGCCGCCGCACTCTGCTTCGCCAGGTTTGTTGCCCGACTGGTCCCGCCGCCAGATCTCTACATTCTGCTCGATGTTCCTGCCGAGTTGCTGCAGCAGCGGAAGCCTGAAGTGACTTGCGAGGAGTCGCTCCGCCAAAGGCTCGCTTACCTGAGGATGTTTCAGTCGATGCCCAATGCTTTCATCGTTGACGCAGCCTGTTCCCTCGACGACGTCACCCAGCAGTTGAAGGCGGTCATCCTCGAAGCTATGGCTGGCCGCGCACAACGTCGGAATGGGAATGGGGATGAGGTTTCGCTGATTGCTCCCGCCTGAACTTGGCTCAGCAGGCATTGGCGCCGCTCTTGCAGTCTGTGCCGCGCGGCGAGACGGCACAGGATTTCTACGTCTTGTATGCCAATGGCCGGGCTCGCTGGCTTCTTCCGGCGCGCCAGCGAAATCTCGGCTCTGTCCTGGCTGGCTGGTCTCCCTATCGCTGGGATTCGCGGTTGAAGTGGCGTGGAGTGCGCGCGGCAAGTCGAATCGGCTGCCTCTCGTTGCTGCCCGGTATCGCGACCTCAAGTGTCGACGGTCTTGACTCCGTCGATTGGGAATCGGTGGGATGGAATAGCGACATCTCGCCAGTTACCGCGGTTTACCTCGGGACCCCCGGCCCCGCGCGCAAAGCCGTAATCCATCTGGTTGATTCTTCTTCAGGCGTTTGCCAAGTCATCGTCAAAATCCCAATCAACGACGGCGCCCGCGCTGCAATTCTGCGGGAGGCGGAAGCATTGTCCATCCTGGCCACGGAGCGGTGCACCTTCGCCCCACGGCTGCTCTCGGTGGATCGTCATCGCGGCATTTCTGCGCAAACGGTCCTTCCGGGAGCAGCCGGTTCTCGCAGGCTCTTGCCGGAATATTTGCAGTTACTGCGCGCGCTCAGAATTTCCGGCGAGACCACTTCAATCGCCGAACAGGCCGCGAACTTGCAAGAACAGCTTCTGTGGTCTGTGCACTCTGATCGCACTCGCGCAACTATAACGACAGCTCTCTCCGAATTGTGCGATGCGAATCCGCTGCCCGCCTTCTGGGTCCATGGGGACTTCGCTCCCTGGAACATTAAGCAGCGGCCGGATACTCCTCCAGCGCTGCTGGATTGGGAAGACGCCCGGCGTGGAGGTTTGCCGCTGCAGGATGCCTTTCACTTCCTGCATATTCAGGATTACCTCTTTGGCAAGCACCCAACCTCTCACGCCGGGGACCTCAAACATTTTTCCGGCGAACTCGGCCTCAGCGGCGCTCAGTGCCGCCAACTCGAGATCGCCTACCTCCTTCATTCCTATTTGCAGCGCCTGAACCAGGCACAAACAAGCCATTCCGATTTTCTGCTGGACACGCTCAGGGTCGTCTTGCGAGACAGAGGGTACGCCACGGCACCAACTACACTCCATCGCACTCCACCCAATGCCATCCGACGCCGGCGACCTCCCCCGCCGCGTTGCAAATACGTTCAGACTTGTTCTCCGCGGTGATCGCCGAATTCAATCGCGCAGAATTGCCTTACTGCATTCTTAGCGGCTACGAAGAATATCCCGAGCGAATTCCGTCCGACGTTGACTTCATGGTTCATCCGGCGGACATGCCTCGCGTGCGGACTCTACTGGCCCAGGCCGCAGAGGCTGGCGGCGGCGGGTAATCCAGGCCATTCAGCATGAGACCAGCGCATGTTACTTCGTGCTTGCCAAAGACGGCGGCGCACCAGTCGGTTTTCTCAATCCTGACTGCTGTAGCGATTATCGGAGGCGGGGCCGCCTGTGGTTGCGAGCGGATGCAATCTTGGAAGCGCGCAGACCCTTCAAGAATTTCTATGTGCCGTCGGTCCCCGACGAATTCATCTACTACTTGATTAAGAAAGTCCTGAAGCGATCGATGGACGCTAATCATCTGCGACGGCTGTGCTGCCTCTATCAACGTGCTCCGCAGGACTGCGGCAATTGGTTGCAGAGGTTCTGGTCAGCGCAAACCGCTGACGCCCTCCAACGAGCGCTCGTCGAGGAGGACCTCTCCTGGTTTGTCTACCAACAGCGAATCTCCTGCTTTCGGAGCTCGAGGCCTCGCGTCCGGTGGAGCGGCCGCTTGCTCGTTTGGCTTCCAGAGCCGCGCAGCTCGCAGTCTCAGTCAGGCGGATTTTGCAACCAACCGGAATGTGCGTGATCGTAGCAGGGTGACGATATAAACCCAAGCCTGAAACATTGGCGCCGCACTTCAGCAGTCTGTAGCGCCGGCCTTTCGATGGACGAGCCTCCTGCATGTAGCCTCGAAGCAGACTCGCGCCTCCTGGATGGCGCGGTATCTGGGAATTCTGAAATTATCCTGGCTCGGTCTCAATATTCGTCTCGCCCGCATCCGATCCACTCTGGTGATCTGTATCCTCGATCGTGACCAGCTTTCGGCCGGCAAACATCGACTGGCGTCGATCTTTATTCGCCTGATGTTTCGGCCAGACATGGTTCTGCTTCTACCAGCCAAATCTTCCAGGTAAACCCGGTCCCGAGGGAAGGCGGCCAATGGACGACAGTGTTCAGCACGCGAGCAGGCTGATTCTCGAATGGCTGTCCACTCGCCAACTAAAACACTCGAGATCTATCAAGCCTTCTGACCATTTCGAGCTTGCCCGATCTGCAATGCACGGAGGCCGAATAGATTGGCCCGCATCCTGCTCTCGGCCTACGCTTGCGAGCCCGGTCGAGGATCAGAGCCCGCTTTGGGCTGGGGTTGGGCCACCGAATTGGCGCGAGCCGGCCACCAGGTTTGGGTGTTGACGCGCGCGGACAATCGCCCTGCCATTGAACGCGATGCTCTCGCAGCCGACCCTAAACTCAACTTCGTGTACTTTGACCTGGCGGCCTGGGCGCAGAGGTGCCGCAAAGGCCTCGGCAAAATCCTGTATTACGTGTTGTGGCAGTGGTGTGCCGTTCGCCACATTCGAAAGCGCTTCCCCGCGTTGCCCTTCGACGTGGTGCAGCATGTTACTTATGCAAGCGGACGGTATCCCAGTTTTATGGCGTCGCTGGGCATTCCTTTTTATTTCGGCCCCGTTTCGGGCGGCGAAACCGTTCCCCGCCGCATGCGCTCGAGCTTTTCCTTCGCTCAGCGATGCCGCGAACGGCTGCGGGATTTGTCGAATTTCGTCGTGCCACGCGACCCCGTGATGCGCTGGGTTTTCCAGCGAGCCGACAAGCTCCTGGTCACCCCAGACACCCTTTCGCTGGTCCCGCCTCGCTGGCGCGACAAATGCCACGCGCAGTTGGCCATTGGCCTCACCAGCGAGTATTTGAACCACGCGGGTGCCGAGGACGCCAACCAGCGGTAACGAGTTACGCCTTCTCTATGTCGGTCGATTGCTGGAGTGGAAAGGCCTCGACCTCGCACTCCAGGCGGTCAGTCAGCTCAGCCAATCGCAGCCCGAAGCATCCGTTTCACCGTCGTCGGCGATGGTCCGGCGAGCCAGACGATTGCACAAATTGGCGGAAGAACTAGGACTCTCCGAGATTGTGGAATGGGTCGCCTGGGTCCCTCACAACTGCGTGCAGAATTACTATCGCGCTGCGGACGTGTTCTTGTTTCCCAGCTTGCGAGATTCCGGCGGTATGGCTGTCCTGGAAGCCATGGCCCACGGGCTGCCGGTGGTATGCACCGACCTCGGCGGACCCGGGTGTGATTGTCAATCAATATTGTGGACGCGTGGTGTCCACCGCGCGCAAGAGTAGAGATCAACTTGTAAGCGGCCTGGTCGAGGCGCTGCAGCAGATTGCCACTACGCCTGCGCTATACGATTCCCTGGCGGCCGGCGCCAGCGCTCGGGCGGGCCAATTCAAATTCGAAAATCTTGTTGCTTCCCTGCATCAACCTGTCGTATTACCCAGCGTCGTTCCAACCACATGAGCACACTCGCTGCTCCTCCAACCCCATATCGCGTGACAGCGATCCTTCCCCCGGATCGTCTCTTGCGAATCACGCCAGTGGGCCGTAACCTGCTGCCGTGGATTCATGTTCTGCCTGTTGTTTTCTGTCGTCCTCTTGCCTGAATTCAGTCGCGACGGAAATACAACCGGCTCGTTGCTGTACGCCAAAGCCGCCGGCAGTTTCCGTTTCATCGATCTCGGGATCATCTTCCTGGTTGTCGCCCACGTCGCCGCCTTGTTCTGCTCCCGCAGGATGACGGTCAACTTTCCAACGGTGCTGGCGCTTCCGGGACTGGCCTTCCTGGTGTGCATCGCAAGCGGCATTTGGTACGGCACGCTGCACGGCAGGGACCAACTTCTTCTTTGACTGGCGGGCGCTCGCCCTTGGTATCGGCCTGTACTTTGTGTGGGCAGTCTGGATCCAAACCGCCGCCGATCTCAACAGCGCAGTCCACATCTTTGCCATCTACATGGCGGTACGCATTTTCGTTTTGTATGTCTTGCATCTGGCGGGCTTTCGCGAAACGCTCGCCGGCGTTCCCATTCCCACGTTCGATGGCCCTGCTGTCTCGGCCATCGTATTCACGGCCCTGCTCGCCCTGGGTTATGCGGCAGGCGTGCGCGACCGGCTTCGCCAACTTCTCTGGGCGGGCCTGGCCGCTTCCTCGTGCCTGATCGTGCTGCTCTGTTTTCGTCGTACCTATTGGGGAGAATTGGCGCATTGGCACCCTTCTGCTGCTGCTGGTTCAGCAGCGGCATCGGATGCGCAGCGCCATCGTGATGTGCGCCATGGTTGCCCTCGCGGCAGCCATGCTGGGGCAGGCTTTTTACGCTCGCTTGCAAAGCTTCGACTTCAGCCGCATGGATTCAGAATTCAGCGCCGACAATTCCGATCACCTGGGCGATCTTCTGGATGGATTGGACCAAGTCCGGCAATCGCCGCTCATGGGCATTGGCGTGGGCACCTCATACCCCACCTGGCGGATCAGGAACTGGAAATCCGAGTCGGTCATGGTGCACAACGCGCCCCTTCATGTCTGGCTGAAATATGGCATTGCCGGCCTGATTTGCTATCTGTGGTTTCACGTCCTTTTGTTTGTCTGGTTGTATAGGCAATCGAAGCGCGCTCCACCCGCTTATGCCGCTTTCTTGCGGGCCGCATTCGCCTACCTGCTGGCACAATTTGCTGATGACACTCGGCTTCGCTCCCTGGCCCTATTCCGAACTCCAGATGACCACGTTGCTCTCCTTCATTCTGGCAGCAGCTTTTATGGGCAAAGATCCATCTACCACGCGGCCATTCGGGTAGAGCGGGCCTTCAGAGATTGGGTCGCGACCCATATGGGTTTGCAGCAGTGGAAAGAATCACGCAACATTCAGCCCCGAATGGGGCGAAAGAGCTTAGCCCAGCGTTTCAACGCTGGGGTGAACTGGGATATAAGCCAGAGTCCCGTAGGGACGAAAGAGGTTGCGACACAGTCCCTTCAGGCCCGCGTTCAACCCCACTTTTTCTCCGACTCGGCTTCAGCCGACGACACCCTTCTTTGGGAATTACACTATGCAACTTCCATCTCTTTCCGTCATCACTCCTTCGCGCAACAGCGCTCAGTTTCTTGAAGACGCGCTTCTGAGCGTCGCTCGCCAGTCAGGGCCGCGCGTGGAACACATCGTCATGGACTGTGCTTCCACCGACAACACCCTCGAGATCCTGAACCGCTTTCCACAAGTGCAATGGATTTCGGAGCCCGACCAGGGACAATCCGACGCCATCAACAAAGGCTTCCTTCGCGCCAGCGGAGACCTGATGGGCTGGCTCAATGCCGATGACTACTATCTTCCCGGGGGGCTGCAAGCCATCGCCGCGCGCCGCCGAAATGCACCCCGAGGCCGATGTCATCTATGGCGACTGCGTATTTGTCGATAGCGCCGGAAAAATTGTCCGCTCCAAAGTCGAGCATGACTTTGATCCCGCCATCCTGATGTATTTCGGCTGCTTCATCCCATCGACTTCGACGTTCATTCGGCGGCGCGTCATCGACGCAGGTTTGCTGCTCAACTGCGATTACCGGGTGTGCATGGACTTTGAATACTTTGCGCGCCTGGCCCATGCGGGATGCAAATTTCACTACGTGCCGCGGTTCATTGCTGCCTTTCGCTGGCACGGGTGCAACGTCAGCCTGAAGCAGGTGGACCGGCGCGCGCAGGAACGGCGCCAGGTGCAACGCAGCTTCGGCGGGCGCCAGTATTCGCCTTCAACTATGAAATTTCTCGCCCATGTGCATCGCGCCAAGCGTGTATTGCGAAAGATCGCCAGCGGAAATATTGCTCGCGAGCTGCGCGTGCGGGAGATGCTTGGCCGCGATACTCGCTGGCAATCAGGAGTGGAAGGCTCCGAAACATGCGCAAGCTTAGCGTGCTTGTAATTCACAATCAATACCAGCAACCGGGCGGCGAAGACGTCGTGGTGCAGGCCGAGGTGGACTTGCTGCGACGGGCCGGACATCGCGTTCTGCAATTCACCCAAAATAACGCGACGCTGGCGAACTTTTCGCCTCTCGAGAAAGCTGCCTTGTCCGTGACCACCACGTGGAACCGGACCGCCTATTCGACAATCCGCGCGCTCCTCGAGAAAGAACGGCCAGACATTGTGCACTGCCATAATCTTCTGCCGCAAGTCAGCCCGGCGGCGTACTACGCTTGCCAATCGGCCGGAGTACCGGTTGTGCAGACCCTGCACAACTACCGGCTGTTCTGCCCATCGGGCACTATGTTTCGCAATGGGCAAATCTGCCAGGACTGCACGCGCAGCTTGGCTTATGCCGTCAAGAGAGGCTGCTATCGCAATTCGCGGCTCGAAACCGCGACTGTCGCCATAATGCTCAAATTTCATCGCCTTCGCGAAACCTGGACCTCTCGCGTCGATGCTTACGTCTCTCTCACTCAATTCAGCCGTGACTTTTTCGTCGGCCTTGGCCTGCCCGACAAAAAGATCCATGTGAAACCTAACTTCTTGTCCCATGATCCGGGGCAGCGTTCCTCCCCTGGAAACTACGCCCTCTTCGTCGGCAGGCTGAGTCAAGAAAAAGGTGTTCTCGAAATGCTTCGGACCTGGCTACAGCTCCCGCACATTCCGCTGGTCGTGGTGGGCGACGGACCCTTGTATGACGATGCATCCCAGATGCTGCAACGTTCAGGCAGTACGCATATCAGACTTCTGGGCCGCATGAGCGCGGAAAACACTCAGGCACAAATCAAGGGTGCGCGCTTTCTGGTTTTTCCCAGCCGCTGGTATGAGCCCTTCGGCATGGTCCTGCTGGAAGCTGCCGCGGCGGGCGTGCCGGCCATCGCCAGCCGCATCGCCGGGGTCCCGGAGCTGGTTATCGAAAACAAGACAGGCCTGCTCTTCGATTTCCACAAAGCTGACGATTTGGCCAGCCAAGCGAATTGGGCGTGGAGCCATCCCGCAGAAATGGAAGGGATGGGCGCGGCCGCGCGGCAACTGTATCTGGAGAATTTCACCGCCGAAAAAAACTACGAGTCGTTAATCAACGTCTATCGCTCGGTCGTGCGCAACTGATGTCGGCAGCAAGAACAATCAGATGATTCCACTTCGTCCGCATCCGTGCAGTAGTGCAATCCGTTAGCGGGGCTGTTCTCGCACTGCTGATCGCCTGCTCTAATGGCTGAATGCGCCGCAGCCCAAACCGCCATGCAGGTTGCGAACCAGCGACGGGCACTGTTCACGCAAAACTCCGTCGCCTTAAGGGCGAGCGGCCCCAATCCCTCGAATCTGGGAGCGATTTCTGCCTCAGTCGACGCAGAGGTCGATCGGCGAGCCAATGCCGACAAGCAGAGCGACCTCTTCGATCCGAGCCTGACGCCTTTACGCCTCCTTGCTCCTAACATGAACGGTGAGGACGACGCATTCACTCAGACACAAGCTGCGACACCCACGCCGTCTCAACGGCGCCCGTAGCAAATATTCCGGAGCCACCGCCCGTCCACTCTCCAGCTACAGTTCGGACGGACCGCACAGCGCGGGCCGGCAAAATGCATTCGTCTCGAAGCAGCAATCGCCAGCGTCTTCACGAAACACGCTTCACCAGTCAAGCCAGCATTCCGCAACGGCCTGGGGAGCGCCGCCAATTTCGAACGCGCAGGGAAACCTGGGACGCACGCGAATTCATGGCAACACCTATGCCAGGCTGCGCCAATCGCGTCAGCAGCAAGAAATCTACGCGAGAAATTGCAGCAAGCTGTACCTCTCTGCATTGGAATGCAGAGCGAAGTTCCGCCAACAGCGGGCCTCCGCCAGCCGCACGATCCAGCGCAGGCCTACCGACGAGTCCCTGGAAGCCATTCGCTGAATCCATCTCAAATCCTCTCTCTAATCAACCATTTTCTGGCCGAAAAATAACGATTCTCATGATTCCTATTCCACTATTACTACAGAAGGGGCGCCACACATGAAATCAGCAACTCGCGTACTGGTCACCGGGGCCGGTGGCTTCATTGGTCACCATCTGGTTAAGCGGCTCAAGGCCGACGGCTACTGGGTCCGCGGCGTGGACATCAAAGAGCCGGAATTCGAGCCCAGCGCGGCCGACGAGTTCGAACTCCTCGATCTGCGCTTGTGGAACAACGCTCTCCAAGCCACCAGTCACATGACCCAGGTTTACAATCTCGCCGCCGACATGGGCGGCATCGGCTACATCACGGCCAAGCTCGCCGACATCGCCCGCAACAACATCCTCATCAACGCTCACATGTTGGAGGCCAGCCCGGCTGAACGGCATCCAGCGCTTCCTCTTTTCGTCGTCGGCTTGCGTCTATGCCGGGTACAAGCAGAACGACGCAGAACGTCACCCCATTGAAGGAAGAAGATGCTCATCCCGCCGATCCGGAGGAAGGCTACGGATGGGAGAAGCTCTTCACCGAGAAACTCTGCCGCTATTACCTGCACGACTTTGGTTTCGAGACCCGCGTGGTGCGCTTCCACAACGTTTACGGTCCGCTGGGCACCTACGAGGGCGGCAAGGAAAAGGCGCCCGCGGCCATTTCCCGCAAGGTGGCGCTTGCGGAACAGGACGGAGTACATCGATGTTTGGGGCGATGGCAGACAGACTCGGTCATTCATGTACATCTCGGATTGCGTTGAGGGCCTGTTGCGCTTGATGGCCAGCGACCACCGCGAACCGCTGAATCTGGGCACCGAGGAACTAGTCAGCGTCGATGAGTTGGTGGATCTGGTGTGCGCAATTGCCGGTAAACGGCTGAGCAAGCGCCACGATCTCAGCCAGCCCCAAGGTGTCCGCGGGCGCAACAGCGACAACTCACGCCTTCGTAATGTGCTTGGCTGGGAACCCCAGACGCGGCTTCTCGATGGCCTGGACGTTACCTATCACTGGATCGAAAAAGAATTGCAAAAGTCCGGCCGTCTAGCCGAAACGCTGGCGTATGCCTCTGGCTTGATCATGCCCGGCCGCCACGAGCGAACGTGCTTGGGGTCGGCGTCAGCGCCATCAATATGGCGGACGCGCTCCGCCTCTCGGAGCGCTTGCTGCGGGAGCGCGGCAAAGGCTACGTCTGCCTCACTGGCGTTCATGGAATCATGGAAGCGCAACGGGATGACGCCTGCGAGCGATTCTGAATCGCTCGTTCCTGTGTGCCCCCGACGGCATGCCGACGGTCTGGGTGGGGCGGCTGCAGGGCCACCGAAACATGCGCCGCGTGTATGGTCCCGACTACATGCTGGAAATGTGCAAAATGACAGCCCGCGGCGGGTATTCGCCATTTTCTTTATGGCGGGAAAGCCGGGGTCGCGTTGCAGCTTAAACAACAACTTGAACTAATGGTTCCAGCCATCAATATTATTGGCACTTATACGCCACCATTTCGTCCGCTTACGCCACCCGAAGAGGACGCGATGATGGCCGCAGCGTCAACCAGACGCGCCCCGATATCGTCTGGGTCGGCTTGAGCACTCCCAAGCAGGAGCGTTTCATGGCCCAATATGCTCGACCGCCTCGACGCTTGCTTGATGGTCGGTGTCGGCGCTGCATTTGACATCCACGCCGGCCTGCTCACCGACGCTCCCGGCTGGGTGAAATCGTTGTGGCTTGCAGTGGCTGGATCGTTTGATCAAGGAGCCTACGCCGGCTCTGGCGGCGCTATTTGACCAACAATCCAAAATTCCTGTGGGACATTGGCCTTCAGTTCTCGGGCCTCAGGAGGTTTGATATCAAGGAAAGTTAGATTGCTGATAGGCCGCGTTGGCCATCAAAAACTGAATTCCGCATAGCCACATTCCTGACGTGTCCTGTCAACGTAAGAGCACGATCTCCAAGCTGCTGTACTTCGAGCGGGCCTGCCAGGCAGGTCCGCTTTTTTTGCGTATGACCCTTGCATGTGTGACCGCCGTCACAGCCAGAAACGAAATTTGGGCAGAGCATTGCAGTCTGTGATGCTGCCGTCTGACTCGGCGACTTGATTTTTGCCAGGCGAAGCAAACGGCCGCACGATGACCGGTAGCACCTTAGCGTACTCCCCAGCTGCAGCACTGAACCCTCAAGCTTGTAAGACCCAGACCCTCGAGCACCGATACGTCGTCGACAGGCAGGTGAGTGCTTGAGCAGAAACAAGATTCTTGTCATCGACTCTGATCCCGTCATCCGTTCCGGGATCTGCAACTTTCTTGGCCGCGCAAGGCCACATCGTCGCCGAAGCCGCGAACAGTCACGATGCACAACTACAGTTTGAGAAGTTCCGTCCTGACGCGGCCATCCTCGACTTCTCCTTCCCCAATGGGATGCTCTACAGCTTTTGCAACGCATGAAGAACGCAGACGCCGATATTCCCGTCATCGTCCTGGCCGGCCAGAGTTCGCTGGAATTGGCGGTCCGGGCCATGCAGGCAAGGGGCCGAACAGTTCCTCATCAAACCGGTTGACTTGTCGGCCCTGCATGCCGTGCTGCTGCGGACCTTGACGGACCGGCGATGTCGCCAACTATCGCTGGCTTCCATTTCTCAGACGAAACGTGAATGTCTCGATCCATTCCTGGGAAAGAGCCCGGCGATTCGCCAGTTGGAAGCCCTGGCCAAGCGGGTGCTGAACAGCGAGAGTCCCGTCCTGCTGCAAGGCGAAACCGGTTCCGGCAAAGGCGTGCTGGCCAACTGGATGCATCGCCATGGGCCTCGGGCTCGAAAGAAGCTTTCCTCGACCTGAATTGCGCCGGACTGTCTCGCGAGCTGCTGGAATCCGAATTGTTCGGGCATGCCAAGGGTGCATTTACCAGCGCGGTCACTGCCAAGCAGGGACTGCTGGAAGTGGCGGACCACGGGACCGTGTTCCTCGACGAGATTGGCGACATTGACCTTCAGGTCCAGCCCAAGCTGCTGAAGGTGCTGGAAGACCGGATATTTCGCCGGTGGGAGATGTGCACGACAAAGCGGTCGACATCCGTTTGATCTCCGCCACTCATAGTGAACTGCTGGACCTGGTGCAGCAGCAGAGGTTTCGTGAGGACCTTTATTACCGGGTGAGCACGGTTCCCTTGCGCGTGCCGCCGCTTCGCGAGCGCACCGAAGACATTCCCATGCTGGTGCAGCACTTTCTAAGCCGCCTCTCTCAGGACTGCGGCCGGGGAGAGGTCGCCGCCGACCAATCCGCCATGGATGCCTTGCAGCGGTATTCCTGGCCCGGCAACATTCGCGAACTGCGCAATGTGCTGGAACGCGCCGTGCTGATTGCGGAGCACAATCAACTGACGTACGCAGCACCTTCAATTCCAGAATTCTATTCACACCGGGCAATCGCCGATGCGCGGCATTACCGGCACTTTGAAACAAATGGAATGCGCCTATATAAATCTTGTCTTGCAGGATGAGGGTGGTTGCATCGAGCAGCTCGGCCCGCCGCCTCGGGATTCCGCGCAGTTCGCTTTACAACAAAATGAAACGCTTCGACATTCCCCACGGGACTGGGCGCATCCAGCCGGATTGAGGGTACCCCCGCACGAATTCGCCTCGGCAGCAGGCCACCCGCGCCACATTCGAACCATCTTTTAGTATAGTAACGGCTTCACGTATGTGGGTGCTTACCCGGCTGGAACAATTCGATAAAGCGTATCGCACGCCCGACGCGACCTGGGACCCGGCGGATTCTGCAATTAGTTTGCGTCTTCCCGAGGGTTTGCTGTTCGCGCTGGCGCTGGTCACGCCTTTCTGGATCGTGGTTGGATTCCTGCTTCATCTCCTGACCGAATAGCTCGACCCGCTCGGTATTGGTCAGTCCCTGATTGCATGGCTACTGTTCTGCTCCGCCAATCCTCATCCCATGTATTCGATTATCATGGTTGATCACGCAGGTTTCATCGCATGCCAAACGCCTTCATCTGTGACGCAATCCGAACGCCTTTCGGACGATACGGCGGAGCGCTGTCCTCCATTCGCACCGACGATCTCGCAGCGATTCCGATTAGGGCCTTGATCGAGCGCAACTCCTCCGTGGATTGGAGTGCGGTTGACGATGTGATCTTGGGATGCGCGAACCAGGCTGGCGAAGACAATCGCAATGTCGCCCGCATGGCCCTGTTGCTGGCCGGCCTTCCGCAAACCGTTGCTGGCGCAACCGTGAACCGGTTATGCGGCTCCAGCATGGACGCCGTTTCCATTGCCGCCCGGGCCATCAAGACGGGAGAGAATTCCCTGGTGATCGCCGGCGGTGTGGAGAGCATGTCGCGCGCGCCCTTCGTGATGGCGAAGTCGGATGCTGCTTTCCACCGCGGCATGAAGCTGGAAGACACCACCATCGGCTGGCGCTTCGTGAATCCGTTGATGAAAGCCCGCTACGGCGTGGACTCCATGCCCGAAACTGGCGAGAACGTGGCGGAAGAGTTTGGTGTGTCGCGTCAGGACCAGGACGCGTTTGCCTATCGCAGCCAGCAGCGCACGGCGGCGGCAATCAAGAGCGGAGCTCTCGCGGAAGAAATTGTGCCGGTCACAATCCCGGGGCGAAAGGGCGCCGCGGTCGTGATCAGCCAGGATGAGCATCCGCGTCCCGACACCACCCTCGAGGCTTTGGCTGCGCTTAAGCCAATCGTAAAACCCGATGGCACAGTCACTGCCGGCAACGCTTCTGGTATCAACGACGGCGCATGTGCGCTGTTGTTGGCGTCGGAACAGGCTGTCGAGCGTTTCGCTCTGACGCCAAAGGCGCGGGTGGTCGCCTCGGCAGTAGCTGGTGTGGCGCCGCGAATTATGGGAATGGGTCCGGCTCCAGCGACGCGCAAGGCGCTTGCGCTGGCTAACCTCAGTATCTCGGATATGGACGTGATCGAATTGAACGAGGCATTCGCCTCGCAGGCGCTCGCTGTTCTTCGCGACCTGGGAATTCCCGAGGATGCTCTGCACGTGAACCCCAATGGCGGAGCGATTTCGCTCGGTCACCCTCTGGGAGCCAGCGGGGCCCGGCTGGTCACGACAGCTGTGCGACAGCTGCAACGCAGCGGCAAGCGCTATGCCTTGTGCACCATGTGTATCGGCGTTGGCCAGGGCATCGCCATGGTCCTGGAGCGCGTGTAATGCATTTCTATGCTCTCCAGTTGTACGGTCGCGCGTGCATCTGCAACCGAAACTGCGTAGGCACATGTCTGGCAGCATCCACAGCAGCGTCATTTCGACTTCAGGTTCTTCGCCAGAAAATCGACGGTCAGCTTCCAGGCTTGCGCCGCGTCTTCCGCCCGATATGTCTGCTTGTTCATCGGGTTCTCGAAGCCGTGCCCGGCGTCGGGAAAGATATGGATCTCGGCCGTCTTGCCCAGCGCCTTAAGCTGGGCCTCGAATTTATTTACGTCGGCCGGGAGAATACCGCGATCTTGTCCGCCAAAAATCCCCAGCATCGCCGCATTAATCTTTTTCAGCGACGCGTCGTCGGTCGCAAGATGGCCGTAGTTGATGACTGCAACTTTTAGCTTGGGATCGTTCAGCGCAAGATTGAGAGAGTAGCCGCCTCCCCAACACCAGCCAATGGAGCCTACGCGATTGGGAACGATATTCTTCTGAGTCCGCAAGTAGCTGGTGGCGGCCAGCAGATCGCGATTGGCCCGGTCCTCGGGCACGCCACGCATGATCTCGTGCGCCTCATCGGGGGTGGTGGCCACTTTTCCGCGGTACAAATCGACAGCCAGCGTGACGTATCCCTGGTCAGCCAGCTTTGATGCTTGCTCTTTCACCCAGTCGTTCAGGCCCCACCATTCATGAATCACTACCAGCGCGGGAAATGGTCCCTTGCCCTGCGGTGTGTACATTACCGCATTCACCGTTTCATCACCGCTTTTGTACGAGACGTTGCGCGGCTCCGCCGCAAACGCCGTCAAGGCAAACAGAAATATCAAGCTCCCCAGCAACAAGAGTTTCATGGTCTCTCCCCGTCAATGTTTACGCCTTCTTATTTCTTGGGTGGTCCAGCTAGTCCTTTTAGCAATTGCCGGCCCACTTCCAGAAGTTCGCCGAAGCCCTTCTGATATTCGATGAACAGCCGGTTATACTCCAGCGAATGATCTGCATCGAGATGGGCCCGCAGCATCATATCGCGCACGCGCACTGGGTTGGGTAGCACGGCCTCTTCGTTCAACTCTTCCAGCGCAGTCTGGGGATCGTAGTGGTACATGCCTGGTTCCTCGATATGCGACGTATCTGCTAGAAGATGCCGAAAAGCTTGCTAATGTCGCAGGGAATACAAGATTTGTGTGGACCCGAGGGGCCAGTCGAACGTCTAAGCTTGAGGTTGTATTTCGTGCGATATGCAAAGGAGCGGCATGGAATGAAACTGTATTGGATTGGCCCACTCTTCGTTCTGCTGGCGGGAGCTTTGATGCTGATGAGTGAAGCGGCGCCAAATCCGCAGCAGGCACAGGATGCGAGTGCAACGGCCGATGTTTGGGGCGGCCAGCACGTCAGCATGAAAGTCACCGCGCGAGGCGCAACGTTGGAATTCGATTGCGCGCACGGGAGCGTGCTGCAGCCAATTAAGGCCAATGCGAAAGGGGAGTTCACGGTGCGTGGTACTTACACGCCGGAGCGCGGCGGGCCCGTCCACCGGGACGGTCCGTCGAATGACCTTCCCGCCACGTACAAGGGGAGCATTGAGGGTGAAACCATGCGGCTGGAAATCATGCTTGCCGATAAAGAGCAGGCCCCGGAACCCTTGACGCTCACTCGCGGTAAAGCCGGGCGCCTCGTCAAATGCCGCTAGCGCAACCCGCTCAAACCGTAATTACACTTTTCTGGACGGGCTGCACAAGCTGGTTTGGATTTTCGCTGCCTGCCTGCGCTATCCGGATCTGCCGCTTGAAGTCATCCATCATGTTTTCATGCAGGCGAACTTCGGTGGGCTTTTTCGCGATGGTCATTTTGTCGATCTTGTCTTGCAGGCGCAGCAGGCCATAGAAGAGATTCTCGGGCCGCGGCGGGCAGCCCACGACGTACACATCGACCGGCACGATGCGGTCAACTCCCTGCAGCACGGCGTAGGTATTGAACGGGCCTCCGACCGACGAACAAGCGCCCATCGAAATGCACCATTTGGGATCGGGCATCTGGTCATAGATTCGCTTCACCACCGGAGCCATCTTCAAGGTAACCGTTCCGGCCACAATCATGAGGTCGCTTTGGCGCGGGCTGGGGCGAAACACCTCCGACCCGAAGCGCGCGATGTCAAAACGCGAAGTCGAAGCGGCGATCATCTCGATCGCGCAGCAGGCCAGACCGAATGTCATCGGCCAAATTGCCGACTTGCGCGCCCAGTTGAAGACGTAATCGACCGTGGTGACCAGAAAATTCTTTTCGAACCGGTTGTCAATCCACCCCATGAATGCCTTCTCTCGATCCCAGGCCCTGCCCCGACGGGCGGTCATCGCGACCCACAACTTCAATCGGTGTGAAGGGACCTGCGTTTTCTCGACCCACTATCTTCGCCGATTGGCGCACACCCAGGCTGTGATGAGCATCACAGTTGCCGATAGAATCAGTCTAGGCGCGTCGAGACGGCTATTCAAGCTGATTGCGCACCGGCAAGCACCTGCGCCATCGTAGGTGTAGCTGCTTGCATACGGTACAATTCCGTTGTTTCCATGCATTTGAAAATCCAGCCAGCGCAGACGGCTCGCACCACAGGGCCCTCTGAATCTGCGTCCCAAGCGGGTTGGCATGGCTTCCTGCGCTCCGTTGGCTGGATGGTGATGGTCGCCTTTCTGGTGCGCGTCTTGTGGATCATTCTGGCCCACACCTATCGCATTCGCACCTCGGAAGACAACTGGGGATTCGGCTGGGAAATCGGCCGCCTGGGATATTCACTAGCCAACGGCCAGGGGTTCAGTTCTCCCTTCGGCGGGAACACCGGCCCCTCAGCGTGGACGGCGCCCATCTATCCCTGGATCGTCTCCGTGGCGTTCCGGCTCTTCGGCAACTACTCGCGCGCGGCGGCTTTTTCGCTGCTGACGTTCAACAGCGCTTTCGCCGCACTCACCTGCTGGACGATCTATCGCACGGCCCGCCGCGTATTCAACGAGACCGTGGCTGTCTGGTCAGGCTGGATCTGGGCGTTGCTTCCTTACACCATCTTTTGGTCGGTGCGTGAGATATGGGAGACCAGCGTGTCGGCCTTCCTGCTCAGTCTGTTGTTCATGCTGACCGTGGAGATGGAAGGCGACGAGCGGCTCTCGTCATGGACTGGCTACGGCTTGCTGTGGGGCATTGTCGCGCTGACCAACCCGTCTGCGCTGTCGTTCCTGCCATTTGCAGGATGCTGGCTGGTCTATCAGCTGCATCGCCGGGGGAAACGATACATCGCGCCAGCTTTGTTAAGCGCGGTTGTTTTCTGGATGACCATCATGCCCTGGCTGGTGCGCAACTATGAAGCACTTGGCCGGCCGGTTTTTATCCGCGACAACTTTGGAGTTGAATTACGGATAGGAAATAACCCGCTGGCCGAGGGAATGTACGTGCTCGCGTACCATCCTGGCGAGCAGCGTCACTCAATTCGCAAAGTACAAGCAGATGGGCGAGGCCGCGTTTGCCGCGGAACAGGGCCGCCTGGCCAGGGAATGGATTGAACAGCACCCCAGCCGTTTCCTGCTGTTGACGTTCCGGCGATTCATCTTTTTCTGGGACGGCATGCCTCGAGTCTCCGATGTGGCGGGATTGATCGCCACCAAGAATGTGCTCTTCCTGACGACTTCGCTGCTGGCCTTCGGGGGATTGCTGTTGGCATGGAAGCGGCGCATTCACGGAGTGTTCCTGTTCGCATCACTGCTTATTTTCTATCCCCTGGTTTACTATGTATGTTTTCCGGAGCTGCGCTATCGGCATCCCATCGATCCCGAGCTTCTGATTCTTGGAGTTTATCTGGTCACCGAAACTCGGTCCCGCCAAAGCGGCGCATCCCGACATGGAAGAGTCTGCTGAACTCTCACCAAGCGAGCGCCTGCCGCAATTCCACACTCTCTCTGTGATTGTTCCGGTTTACAACGAACGCAAAACTGTAATGAAGCTCTTGCAGGATGTGGCGCGACAACCGCTCAGCCTGCACAAAGAGCTGATCATTGTGGACGATTGTTCAACCGATGGCACGCGGGAGTTCTTGCAAGAAAACGATTTACAAAAACTCCTGGGAGGCAACGGCGCCAACACCGTAAAGCTGGTGCTGCACCAGAAGAACCAGGGCAAAGGCGCTGGAGTTCGAAGTGGGTTGGAGCACGCCAGTGGCGAGCTAGTCCTGATCCAGGATGCAGATCTGGAATACGACCCTCGCGATTATCCTGCGCTCATCGCTCCCATTCTCGAGGGGCATGCCGACGCGGTCTTTGGCAACCGCTTCCACAATGGCCCGCACCGCGTCCCCCGTTATTGGCGGTATGTTCTCAATCGTCTGTTTTCCATGTTATGCAACGTGCTCACCGACCTGAGTATTCATGACGTGACCGCCTGCTACAAGGTGTTTCGCCGCGAGATTTTCTCGAGGGTCCACATTGCGCTCTGACCGCTTCAGTGTGGAGACCGAGATGACGGTGAAGTTGGCCAAGCTGGGAGTTCGCATCTACGAAGTGCCGATTTCGTATCACGGCCGCACCTATGCCGAAGGCAAGAAAATAAGCTGGACCGACGGTGTCGCCGCCGTATACCACCTCGTGGTCTATCGGTTTAAGGATTAGGCACTTTCCCACTTGGTCAATGGTGGAGCATCGTTTCAGAGTGTGCGTGAGAACTCACTTTTCGAAAATGCGGCGGGAGAAGCAAACTTAGAATGGCCAATAATCGAGTCCCGAAGGGACGGAATAGCTTAGCCCAGCGCGTGCCGGGGTCCCCAAGCCACGCCGCCTTTGCGTGGATTGGGGTGGTTGAGCGCTGGGTAGAGTGGAATATGTGCCCGAGTCCCGCAGGGACGGCAGAGGTTCTCACGCACATTCTGAAGGCGTGCTCTACCCATCGCCTATGCATAGAGGTCAAACTGCTATACCGGCTTAAGACGGCACATTTTGCCGGTTGGGCCGGTTGGTCTTGGAGAGTGCTCCCGCGATGTGGTTCCACGTAACTAACCAGGGAACAATCAAAGAGAAGAACAGCCTGGCGCTCAACAGCCGGACTGAAGTCTTGCCGGGGAAGCTTTTCCAGTCGAGTCGAAACGCAAAATAGATTTCCAACACCAGCACGCACACCAGCGGAATAACAGTGCGAGCCACCAGGGCAACAGCAAGCACTTCGGCAAGGCAGCGCGCCAGATTTCGGAACAGACGCCCTCGCCTGATAGCCATGACGCCGTCGAGAGTTGCGTAGCGCCCAAGGTCCCTCAGGGCAGTCTTCAGGCTATGCCGAGGCCTATAGTGCGCCTTGGCGCAGTCCGGGAAGGCCGGCTTTACGATTTCGCGGGCGCGTTGATCGAAGAGGATATCTTCCGTAAGGCTTGTCTCCGGAAAACCGCCGAGGTGTTGCCATAAGTCTTTCCGAAAGGCCATGGAACGAGCGGTGCATGACTTCGCTTTTTGATTTGGATCCAGCTTAACTCCAAAAAAAGGGGCTGACGCGATGTCCCAAGTGGTTCGCCCATCAGAATCCAGGCAAGATCCGCCAAGCGCATACTCAGCGTAGCCGCTAAGAATCGGTTCCGTAAGGTTAGCCAGCCAGTCGGGAGGGTAAACGCAACCGGCGTCTGCACAAGCAATGACCTCGGAAGATGCGGCAGCAATGGCAACATTTCTTCCGCGAGCGATTGGCCCCGGCGACCGCTTTAAGCTGCAACTCCCGTCTTGAATGGCTTGCAGGCCTCCGTAAGCTACGGCGCCAGCCTGCAGGCGCTCCCACGTACCGTCCGTGGAACCGCCGTCTACGACGATGACTTCTGCGGGCTCGAGACTCTGGTGCATGAGACTCGAAACCAGTCCGTCGATGTCTTCCGCTTCATTGAGCACGGTCGCGATTACGCTTACTGCTGGCATCCCTGGCAACACCTCAAACTGAAAACCTTACGAGCCTTTTTTCTCGGACGACTCTGCCCTTGCCAGCTCCCACGCTTTGGCGTATTTATGCGAGACGTACCCCGCATGGTAAAGGTGCAGCAACAGACCCTCGCGGCCGTCGAGGAATCCGAGGCGAAAAAAGTAATTGTAGATAAAAGTGGCCAGCGGGCGCAGAACGATATCCGTAAGGCTGAAGCTGCGGTGCCCTTTCGCCAGGGCGGCCTTCGCGCCTAATGAAGAGTAGCGGTTCATGTGCTCCAGATAATAGAAGAGGGTGGGATAAGGGTAGTGGACCATCGCGTTCCGCAAGCGGCCGGTGCGCTGGTCGGCTTCTTTTCTCAGCTCGATGCGGTCATGCGGGTCGGCCCCGGTTACGAACGCCTCGCCTCTTTTGAACAGCCGGAGTTTGGGATCGGGATAGAAGCCTCCGAACCTCATCCACCTGCCCAGGAAGAGGTTCTTTCTTGGGATCCAGTAGGCAGTACAGGCATTGCTGTCAACCAGTACATGGCGAATTTCTTCCGCCAATCCGGCGCTGACTTCTTCGTCGGCGTCGAGTGAGAGCACCCAGTCCTGGCGGCATTGCTCAATGGCGTAGTTCTTTTGCGCCGTGTAGCCGCGCCATGGTTCTAACACAACTTTTGCGCCGTATTCGCGGGCGATTTCGACAGTGCGGTCGCTGGAGCCGGAGTCCACCACGATGATCTCGTCTGCCCATCGCACGCTCTCCAGAGTCCGGCCAAGGTTAGCCTCCTCGTTCATGGCGACAATGGCGACAGACAAACTCATAGAATCGGAACGCGCGCGATCGGAGCCCAGCCGGCATGCCACAATTGGCTTAGAATTCTCGTCCGGGACTGCCGAGTATACAGTATTGATAAGTGGATTTCTGATCGAGTGGCTTTTACCGACGCAAGCTCGATGGTCAATTCCGTAGCGGTAGATTGAACGTTACAAGTAAGAGCACTCATGAGAATTCTGGTTACTGGCGGCTCCGGTTACGTCGGTAGTCATCCTATTCGTTCGGTGCGAGGCGTGGGCACCACGAAAATCCCAAAATAAGCCAGGGCTACTCCGGACGGCCTGTTTTTGGGAGCAAACAGCCATAACCATTCCTCAATCTTGGCGTCTAACCCGCGACAGGAGGCACTATGTTCGACCCTCGTAAACACGCAACCTTAGGGGCTACGATTCTAGGCTCATTCCTTGCGCTGATGTTATCCACCTCGGTCCAGGCGCAGGTCACTCAGGATTTCCATCGCACCGTCCCTCTCTCGGCGAACGGACGGATTTCGCTCGACAACATCAACGGCAATGTTGAGATCACCGGCTGGGACCGCAACGAAGTGCAGATCGATGCGGTGAAGAAGGCACGGGATCAGCAACGGCTCGATGAAGCTCGCATCGAAGTCAATGCCGGCGGCGACTCTGTGGAAATCAAGACCCGTTATCCGGAGGGCCGCACCAACAATAACCCAGCCTCTGTGTATTACGAATTGCATGTGCCGCGGAATGCACGCCTTGATCGCATCAACCTGGTGAATGGTGCGCTTACTGTGCAGAAGGTCAGTGGCGAAGTGATTGCCAACCTGGTGAATGGCAAGCTGCACGTTGACGACCTGGCCGGGGAAGCCGATCTGTCCACCGTCAACGGTGGAATCGAGGCGAACTATGCTTCCTTGAACAACGTTCGCGACATCAACCTCAAATCGATAAATGGCTCTATCGAATTGGGACTCCCCGACTCACCAAACGCCCAGATCAAAGCCAGCACTGTGAGCGGCGGCATTCGATCGGACTTCCCTCTGGAAGTGCACGGTGGATACGTCGGTAAGAACCTCACCGGCACACTGGGCGCGGGCGGAACGTCAATCAAACTTAGTAATGTGAACGGCAGTATTCACATTGGTTCAGCTCATGGCAGCTTGTAGAGCTGGCAGTCCAGCCAATAGAGAGGGCCTCTCACTAGTCAAGAAGGCGCAATATGGCGGCGGCGGCCTCGTCTAATCTGTGGTTGTCCCACTCAGCAGTGCTGGCTTCCGAGTGCTGAGTGCTGAATGCTGAGTGCTGAGTGCTGAATGCTGAATGCTGAGTGCTGAGTGCTAAGTGCTGACTACTCACTGCTCTTTTTAATACGGCCCGATAATGCCGCCGATGTTTCGCGAAGGCGGCAGCTTCGTCGTCGCCGTGAACGCTTCCACACCCCAGTATTTCGCAAACACATCCAGATACTTGTACCCCGAACCGGTATTGAACAGCACCACGCGATCGCTGCTCGCAAGAAATCCGCTCTCCAACAATTGCACGTACGCGGCGAGGGCAGCGCCTCCTTCGGGCGCCGCGAAGATGCCCTCCATCGAAGCCATCTCCTTCACTCCCTCCATGATGTCGTCGTCACTGACGGCAATCGCCGTGCCGCCGCTCTGGCGCACGATGTCGAGAATGATGAAGTCACCGTACGCCTTGGGCACCCGCAGCCCGGCCGCCAAAGTGTGCGCCCCCTGCCACATTTCCGACGCGGCTTTTCCTTCATGTAATGCTTTAGGGATTGGAGCGCAACCATCTGCCTGTACGGCTATCATCTTGGGGCGTTTCCCTTTATCGATCCAGCCCAACTCTTCCATTTCTTCGAATGCCTTCCACATGCCGATCAAACCGACGCCTCCGCCTGTCGGATAAAGAATGGCGTCTGGCAACTTCCATCCCATTTGTTCGGCAACTTCATAGCCCATGGTTTTCTTGCCTTCCACGCGGAACGGTTCCTTCAGGGTCGAAACATCGAACCAGCCTTCCTGGTCTTTGCGCTCGGCCACCATCCGCCCGCAATCGCTGATCAGCCCATCCACCAGCGTCAGGTGCGCGCCGCTGGCTTCGACCTCGAGCCGATTCGCGATTGGGACATCTCTTGGCATGAAGACGTATGCCTCCAGTCCGGCGGCAGCTGCATAGGCGGCCAGCGATCCCCCCGCATTGCCTGCGGAAGGCGCCGCCAGCTTCTTGAGCCCATAATGACGCGCCATGGTCAGCGCCGCACTCATGCCTCGCGCCTTGAATGACCCCGTGGGATTCAAGCCATCGTCCTTGATCAGCAGATTAGGATGTTTGCGGCTGGGCAGCATCGGTGTAAATCCCTCGCCCAGCGTTACCGGCTCGGCATCCGGAAGCACCGCGGCGTAGCGCCACATACTCTTGGGTCCAGCATTGACCGACTCGCGAGACGCGGTCCGGCGAAGCGCCGCGAGATCGTAGCGCACGTACAGCGGGCCGCCATCCTTCGAGCAGACATTTTGTGGTGTGTCCGCCATGAACGTCGCCCCGCATTTGCTGCATTCGAAACCGATGATCTTCGCCATGGAATGATTGCCTCCAAAAACCTCGCAGTGTAACACTCGTCACTGCTTTGGGGCAGCGAGGTACGCTACTCTTGAGTGTTATAATCCGCGCAATTCCCGCCAATGCGATGACTGAGCCGTCCACTCCACTGATGCGGCAGTATGCCGCGGTCAAAAAAGAGCACCCCAACGCGCTCGTCTTCTTCCGCCTGGGCGATTTCTACGAGCTCTTCTTCGAAGATGCTGTAGTCGCGTCGCAAGAGCTGCAGATCACGCTGACCTCGCGCAACAAAGAAAAAGGCATCGCGATACCCATGTGCGGGGTGCCGTATCACTCCGCCGAAGGCTACATAGGCAAATTGATTCGCAAGGGATTCAAAGTCGCCATCTGCGAGCAGATGGAGGATCCGCGCATCGCCAAAACGCTGGTCAAGCGGGAAGTCACACGTGTGCTGACCCCGGGTACTGCGGCCGACGCGCATCTGGGTTCGGAAGAAAACAATTTTCTTGGCTGCGTGGCGCGGGCTGGGAACGCCTTTGGTTTTGCGGCGCTGGACCTCTCGACCGGCGAATTTCGTGCGACCGAGTTTCAGGGCGAAGATGCCGAGCGCCGCGTGCGCGAGGAATTGTTGGTCCTGCGTCCGCGTGAAGTGCTATTCGCCTCCTCGCTTCCGCTCTTCGATCAGCCACACAGCAGCGCGTCGTCACCGGTAGCGGCTTCTGCGCCACGCATCACCTCGCTGGAAAATGCCTCCTGGGCCGAGACCCCTCTCGACGACTGGGTGTTCTCCCCTGACTATGCGATTCCGCAGGTGGAAAATCATTTCGGTGTGCTCTCCCTGGAAGGATTCGGGCTGGCGAATCGATCGGCTGCCGCAACCGCGGCGGGAGCCATTCTGCATTACGTTCGCACCACGCAGCGTGGCACGCTCGATCATGTGGACCGCATCGGCTTCTACGAGCGGCAAAACTGCCTGGTGCTGGACGCGGTCACGGTGCGCAATCTTGAGCTGATCGAACCGCTATTCGCGGGCGCCGCCGACAATGCCACCCTGTTCCGCAGTCTGGACTGCACCATAACCCCGATGGGCAAACGCCTGCTGCGCGCCTGGATGCTGCGGCCTTCGATTGATGCCGACGAGATCAACCGGCGGCTCGATGCTGTCGAAGGCATGTTGAAGGATGTAGTCGCACGCGAGGAACTCCGCCGCTCGCTGCAAGGCATCCTCGACTTGGAGCGGCTGCTGAGCCGTGTAACCCTGGAAACCGCGAATCCGCGCGACTTGCTCGCGCTCGCAACATCACTGGCTAAGCTGCCGACGGTGCGTGCCACCTTGTCGCACTTCCCTGCTGAGCGTCTGCTGGCGCTGCATGCGCAATGCGACGAATTGGCCGACCTGCGTAACCGGCTGGTGACATCACTGGAAGACGAGCCCCCGCTGACACTGGTTGATGGCGGCGTCATCCGCGCGGGAGTAGATGCCGGGCTCGACGAACTTCGCAACCTGAGCCGCAATAGCAAGCAATACATCGCGCAGATCGAGCAGCGGGAACGGCAACGCACCGGCATCGGTTCGTTGAAGGTCAAGTTCAACAGCGTCTTTGGCTACTATCTCGAAATCTCCAAGGCGAACCTGCACCTCGCACCTGCGGAATACGAACGCAAGCAAACCCTGGTCAATGCCGAGCGCTTTACCACCCCCGAGCTGAAAGAGTACGAGGTAAAGGTGCTCGACGCTCAGGAGAAGATGGTCCAGATCGAGCGGCGGCTGTTCGCGGAGTTGCGCACCGCAATTGCCGCCGAGGCGCGCCGCATCCGGCAGACCGCGCTGGCGCTGGCGGAAATCGATGTGCTCGCTTCGTTCGCCGCGCACGCTGCCAATCACAACTACTGCCGTCCCCTGTTTAAAGACGGCGCCGACATCGAAATTGTCGAAGGGCGTCACCCGGTCATCGAGCGGATGGAGATTCCCGGAGCCGCCACCCGCTTCGTCCCCAACGATCTCTATCTGAACGGCACATCTCATTCGATCCTGGTCATCACCGGGCCGAACATGGGAGGCAAGTCCACTTACCTGCGGCAAAGTGCGCTCATCGTGCTGATGGCGCAGATGGGATCGTTCGTTCCCGCTCGCGCGGCGAGTCTGGGACTGGTGGACCGCATCTTCACCCGCATTGGCGCAGCCGATAACCTGGCGCGCGGGCGCTCGACCTTTATGGTGGAGATGACCGAGACCGCGGCGATCCTTAACACCGCGACCGCGCGCTCACTGATCCTGCTCGACGAAGTAGGTCGCGGAACTTCCACCTACGACGGATTGGCGATCGCCTGGGCCGCAATCGAATACATTCACGCCAACACCCGCGCCAAGACGCTGTTCGCCACGCATTATCACGAATTGACGGAACTGGCTGACCGGCTGAGCGGAGTGAAGAATTACCACGTGTCGGTGAAGGAGAGCGGCGGTGGGATTGTTTTTCTGCGCAAAGTGCAAGAGGGCGCAGCCGATAAGAGCTATGGTATTGAGGTTGCCAAGCTGGCCGGGCTCCCTGCCGACGTGGTGAATCGCGCCCGTGAAGTACTGGCCGAGCATGAGAGCGCAGAGCGCAGCGCGGTCAAGCATCTGGCACACGATGAAGCTGCCGAGGCCGCGCCTTTGCAGATGACCATCTTCACTCCGCTTTCGCAGAAGATCGTGGATCGCATCAAGGAGACCGACCTCAACCGCATCAGCCCCATGGACGCGCTGACCCTGCTGCACGAACTGAAGAAGCAAATGGAGTAAGGCGTACCTCCTTGCGCACCTGAATTTCTGCGCTTCAAGCGTTACACTCTCTTATTCGCTATGTCTTACAGAAGCACACTCGAGCTTCGCCAGCAGGTCGGCCAGTTGCTCATCATGGGTTGCGGTGGGACTGCGATGTCGGCGCGCTTGCGATCCATGCTGGGCACGCTGCATCCGGGCGGCGTCATCCTCTTTCAGCGCAATATCGAGGACGCCGCTCAAACGCACGCGCTGTTGCACGATGTGCAGAAGGCGGTTTCCACGCCGCTCTTCCTGTGTGTGGACATGGAGGGCGGAACGGTCGATCGCCTGCGCGACGTGATCGCGCCAGCGCCAGCCGTCGCCGAGGTCGCAGCCGCAGGTTCGAAGAAGCTCTTCCGCAAACACGGACGCATCATCGGCGAGGAAGTGCGGGCGTTGGGTTTCAATACCGATTTTGCACCGGTGCTGGACCTCCAGCTTGAGCCGTCGAAGAGTGTGCTAACTTCGCGCACGATTTCGGCCGATCCGAAAGAGACAATCCAATATGCGCGCGAGGTCCTGCGCGGCCTGAGTGCCAGTAAGGTTCTTGGCTGTGGCAAGCATTTTCCAGGGCTCGGGGAAGCGAATCTCGACTCGCACAATGAGCTGCCTGTGATTGACAAGCCCTGGAAGCGCCTGTGGAATGAGGACCTGCTTCCCTATCGCAAGCTGCGTCGGGATTTGCCATTCGTGATGGTGGCGCACGCGGCTTATCCGCAGGTTACGGGTGACCGCATTCCTGCGTCGCTGTCGAAGAAGTGGATGAGCGAGGTCCTGCGCAAGAAGATCGGTTATCGTGGACTCATCGTTACCGATGATCTCGACATGGGCGGGGTGCTGGCAGCTGCGTCCATCGAGGATGCTGCAGTCGAAACGCTTCGTGCCGGAGCGGACATGTTCCTGGTCTGCCAGAAGGAAGAGAGCGTGTGGCGAGCGTTTGAGGCGGTGTACAAGCGGGCCGAGACTGACAAGAAGTTTGCCAAGCTCATAGCTGAGAAGGCGCGACGGGTACTGGTGGCGAAGAAGAAGTCCCGCGCGCTGAAGTCGCGCATGGCTGCCGCTCCAACTCAGAAAACTGTGGACAAGCTCCGCCGCAACATCTGGGAGTTCGGCGAAGAGGTACGCATACATAATCTGAGGCGCGCTCAGTGATCGTCGCTGGCGTGATGAGCGGCACCTCAGCCGACGGGATTAATGTCGCCCTCGTGCGGATCCAAGGGCGTGGCTTCCGCTCCCGCTTCGAATTGCTGGCGCATTACGAATTCCCTTATCCCGCCAATGTTCGACGAGCTGTGCTCGCAACCATGAACGCAGGCTCGGCGAGCGTCGCCCATCTTTCAAGACTGAATTTCCTTCTCGGCGAACTCTACGCAGACGCAGTCCGTGCCGCGCAGCGACGCGCGCGCCTGGAGTGCGAACTGGTAGGCTGCCACGGCCAGACTCTTTATCACCAGGGAAGTCCGGCGCTCTTTCTGGGGCGCCGCGTGGCTTGCACCTGGCAGAGCGGCGAAGCCGCCATCATCGCAGCGAAGACGGGTGTACCTGTGGTTTCCGATTTCCGTCCCGCAGACATGGCTGTCGGCGGCAAGGGCGCACCGCTGGTTCCATTCCTTGATTACGCTCTCTACCGCCATCGCCGTTATGGGCGCATCGTGCAAAACCTCGGCGGTATCGCCAATCTCACTGCGATCCCGCCGCGATCACTTCCGGAAGAGGTAGTTGCCTTCGATACCGGGCCGGGCAACATGGTGATCGACGCCGTGACCGAGCACCTCTTCGAGCGCCCCTTCGATCGCAATGGACGATTTGCCGCGCGCGGCGAACCGATTGAACGAGCGCTGCAGCAGTTGTTGCGCAATCCATTCTTTCGGCAGAAGCCACCGAAGACCGCCGGCCGCGAGCAATTCGGGCGCGAGTTCGTGCGTGAACTGCTGCACCTTTGCCGCCGGGCAGATGAGCACGACATCGTCGCCACGGCAACTGCGCTTACGGCGCGCTCCATTGGCATCGCGGTGAGGAAGTTTGTTTTGCCGTTGGTGGAACCTCCAATGCGTTTTCGCGAACTCGTGGTTTCCGGTGGAGGAACGAAAAATCTGACCCTGATGCGAATGATCCGAGAGGAACTGGCGCCTTTGAAAATGCGAGTGCGCACCAGTGACGACTTTGGACTTCCCTCCGAGGCCAAGGAGGCTGTCGCTTTCGCAATGCTTGCCTACCAAACGTGGCGGCATCTGCCGTCAAACATTCCATCCGCGACCGGCGCCCAGCGTCCGGCGATCTTGGGCAAGGTCAGCTATGCGTAGAATCTGGTTCACCACAGAGACACGGAGACACAGAGAAGACCATCAAAACGGGAAATCAGACAAACTCAACGGGCAAATAGCACGGTGTTACCGCTCCGACCTCAAGTTTCGAATGTCTCTGTGCCTCTGTGTCTCTGTGGTTTTGTTACTTGCCGGTTGTTCGCGCAAGCCCGATTCCAACACGCTGGTGATGGTTATCGAGTTCAGCCCGACGAACCTGGACCCCCGGGTAGGGGTGGATGCGCAGTCGGAGCGAATCGACACGCTGCTCTTCGATTCTCTGGTGCACCGCGACGATCACTTCAACCTGCAGCCGTGGCTGGCTGACAGTTGGGAAATACCCAATGCGCAAACTTACATTTTTCATCTGCATCATGCAGTTCGCTTTCACAATGGCCAGCCGCTGACTGCGCGCGACGTCAAGTGGACTTTCGATTCGCTCCTCAGCGGCAAAATCCGCAGCGCTAAGACAAGTACCTACGCACCTGTCGATCACATCGACGCGCCTGATGATTACACCATCGTTTTTCATCTGAAGGAGCCGTTTGCGCCGATGTTATGGAATCTTTCCGACGGCGCCATCGGAATCGTTCCCTATGGCAGTGGCGATGACTTTAATCGCAATCCTGTCGGCTCTGGGCCATTCCGTTTTGTGCGCGCGCAGATGGACAAAGAAGTGGTCATCGAACGCAACCCCAACTATTGGGCGACGCCAGCCAAGCTGGAGCGCGTGGAGTTCAAGGTAATTCCTGACGCGACCACGCGCGCGCTCGAGCTCCGCAAGCGAAGCGCCGACATCGCGCTGAACTCTTTAGTCGCCGACACCGTGGTTGCTTTGGAGCGCGATCCCGACCTTACGGTCGCGAAATCAGATGGCACGGTTTACGCCTACCTGGCCATGAACCTGCGCGACCCTATCTTGCACGACGTCCGCGTTCGCCGCGCAATCGCATATGCCATCAATGTTCAGCCGATTATTCATTACCTATTGCGCGATCAGGCGCGTCCCGCGTACAGCGTTCTTCCGCCGCAACACTGGGCCTACGACGCCGATGTCTCGAAGTATCCTTACGACCCGGCGCGGGCGCGACAGATTTTGAATGATGCCGGCTACCGGGCAACCAGCGGTGTTCGATTCCACCTGACGATGAAGACATCCACCGATGAGTCAACGCGGCTGCTCGCTGCGGTATTGCAGCAGCAATTGCGCGAAGTAGGCATCGCCCTCGATATCCGCACCTTCGAGTTCGCGACCTTCTTTGCGGACGTCACCAAAGGCGCTTACCAGATACATTCTTTGCGCTGGGTGGGCGCCAGCAATCTCGATCCTGACATCTTCGAGCACGTCTTCGATTCCGCCAGCTTCGCGCCTAAGCGCGCCAACCGCACCTTTTACTCCAACCCGCGCGTGGACGAACTGATCCGCGAGGCCCGCAGCACGGTTGACCAGGAGAAACGCAAGAGCCTCTATGACGAGGTCCAGCGCATCCTCGCCGAGGACCTGCCATACATCAACCTTTGGTATCTCGATAACGTGCTGGTACACACCAACCGCGTTCGCGGAATCGAACTCAGTCCCTCAGGCAACTACGATTTCCTGCGCACCGCAGAGCTGGCGCACTGAGCCAAAACAACCGTCGGAACGCGTGTTAACATCGAAATACAGCATTGCTGAAGGACTGCAACCGCTTGCGCATACTTTTCGTCGGCGACATTTTCGGACGGCCCGGGCGCACCATCGTTCAAGAACGTCTGCCGGAATTGCAACGGCAATACGAGGTCGAACTCACCATTGCCAACGGCGAGAACTCCGCCGGCGGCTTCGGCATCACTCCGCAGATCGCCGAAGAACTGTTCGAACTCGGCATTGATGTCATCACCACCGGAAATCACGTCTGGGACAAGCGCGAAATCATCGACTACCTGAACTCCGCCAACGGAAATGAGGCGTCGCTGGCCCGTCGCGTCCTGCGTCCGGCAAACTATCCGGCAGGGTCTCCCGGCTTCGGATGGTACGAGGGGCGCACGCGCAGCGGTGTCGCCTATTGCGTTATTAATCTTCAGGGCCGCGTGTTTATGACCAACAACGACGACCCCTTTCGCTACGCCGATCAGTTGCTCAGGCGGATCACCGCCAAGATAATCCTGGTGGACTTCCACGCCGAGGCCACCTCAGAGAAGGTTGCGCTTGGCTGGCACCTTGAAGGAAAAGTAACGGCGGTGCTCGGGACCCACACGCACGTGCCCACAGCCGACGAACAGGTGCTGAAAGGTGGCACAGCCGTGCAAACCGACGTGGGAATGACCGGCCCTTACGACGGAGTCATCGGCGTGCAGAAGGAACAAATCCTCGCTCGCTTTCTGACCAACATGCCGGGGCGGTTCGAAGCAGCGACCGACGACGTGCGTCTGTGCGCAACCCTGATCGATTGCGATCCTACGACTGGCCGCGCCACTGCGGTCCAGCGCATCATGCTGCGTCAGCAATAATGCCGGCAATTGCTAAATGCGAGTCACTGCATTAGCCTCTTCGCCATGTTCCTCTCCGACGAATTCTGGATGGAAGAAGCGCTGCGTGAGGCGCAACGTGCGCTGGCACTGGGCGAGGTCCCGATCGGTGCCGTTGTCGTACGCGATGGCCAAATTGTCGGCCGGGGATGCAACCGTCCTGTTTCTGCCAACGATCCCACGGCACACGCCGAGATCCTAGCGCTGCGCGAAGCCGGGGCGGCCATCGGCAACTATCGTCTGCTCGACTGCGATATGTACGTTACGGTTGAGCCCTGCTCGATGTGCGCCGGCGCTATCACTCATGCGCGAGTCCGCCGCCTGATTTACGGAGCCGAAGATGCGAAGGCAGGCGCCGAGCACTCCGCGCTCCAGGTCCTCAATCATCCCAAGCTGAACCACAAGGTCGAAGTCAGCTCAGGAGTCCTGGCCGCACGGTGCATGCACCTGTTGCAGAGTTTTTTTCGGGAGCGGCGGAGTGAAGGCGATATGTCTGGATGAGCGCTTGCGCTCACGCTCCAATTCCAACTTGGCCTCTTGCCGCCCGCACCAGCGCCAGCGCGGTGTAATCGTTTTGCGCGGGCGCCGCTCGCAGGAACTGCTGCACACCATCGAGGATCGCGGCAGCCATACCTTTTGCGTTTTCGACCGACGAGTTCTCCATTTGTTGTTTGACGCGCTCCAGCCCGAACTCTTCCTTCTTGAACGCAGCCTCCACCACACCTCGCGACACCAGAAGCAAGGACGCGCCAGGCTGCAAAGCAGCCGTCGGCGCCTCATACGTGGACGCAGAAAACAGTCCCAGCGGAAGGCCGGTTGCGGGCAATTCGGTGATCCCCGAAGGATCGCGCAACAATCCCGGAGTGTGCCCGGCATTGGCATAGCAGATTGTTCCGAGCTCTTCGTTATAGCAGCCCAGAAACGCGGCGCAGGAGCGGACGCCGGCGGCAGCGCGTCGAATGCTGAGGTTCAGCTCGAGGCAGAATTCCATCATGGCATCGGCCTCGTTAATTTCCCGGTCGGCAAATCTTTCACTGCCTAATTTCTGAAACGTCTCCCGCGCCGCCGCCACGATCGGTTGGTTCTCTTCGTGACTTCCGGCAACGTCGAGCAGGCCAAACACCACCCGGTTGGGGTTGGCACGCAAGAAGTGGTAAAGGTCTCCACCCACCCGTTGCCCATGAACCATGCCGGCGATGTCGGCACCGGAAACGGCGGGAAAGTCCGCTTGAGTCGGAACAGGGCGGAAAGGAGCTTCGCGTTCGCGTTGAAAAGATAGCTTCATAGAAGGCGTCAATCATAGCCGAAATCCTGCGGATTGCAAGAGCGGTCTCAACCCTATTTTCATTCCAGTGGTTCCTTTTCTTTTCGCAAAGCGGTGGACCAACTGTCCGTCCAGCTTCACGCCAACAAGCCAGGAGACGATGCTCTGTTAGGATTAAGGTTTGATGAGCAGCAACTCGGAAAAAACGGTCGAAGGTACCAAAGATGTCCTGACGGCCACCACGTTGCAATCTTCAAGTGTAACTACAACAAGTTCTAGTAAATCATCAGATATAAATGAATTGGAAGGCAGTCAATTCCTGCGCCGACACAGCCGTAAAACGTCTCCAGGAAGAGGACGACAGGCAAGAGCTATTTCAGCACCTGCCGGAAACTTACAGCCTGTCGCATCGCCTGCGCAAGCATGGCTGGTCCACGCTCCGCTACCTGACCCAAACCGAGGTTCATACCTACGCCTTCTCGGTCGCGGCCAATGCGATCCTATCGTTCTTTCCGTTCCTGGTCTTACTGCTGACCCTTATCCGCCGGGTCATTCGCTCCCAGGCCATGTACAACGTTGTGCTGGGACTGTTGCGCGATTATCTGCCGAGCAATAAAGATTTCGTCATCCGCAACCTGCAGTTTCTGGCCAGCGTGAGAGGGCGCGGGCAGGTGTTGTCGTTCCTTATGTTGCTGGTTACCTCGACGGGAATTTTTCTTCCGCTGGAAGTCGCCCTCAACCGAATCTGGGGCTTCAAGAAGAACCGGTCCTACCTGATGAACCTGGTGGTCTCGCTAGGGCTGGCCTTGGCATGTGGTTGCCTGGCAATGCTCTCGATCGCCCTGACGGCGCAAAACCTGAAGATGCTGGGACTGGTGATTGGCGACCAGAACTTCGTCTTCCAAGGGCTCGGATTCATCGTGATGAAAGCTTCGGCGATCCTGGCTACGATTGGCATCTACTTCCTGATCTACTGGGTGCTGCCGAACGGCAAAGTCCCGGCGCGAGCGGTGCTGCCGGCGGCGATCATCACCGGCCTGCTGTCGGAGGCGGCGAAGTATATCTACATCTTGCTGCTGCCGAGGCTGAACTTTCAGGAAGTGTACGGACCATTCGCGGTTTCGGTCACGCTAATGTTCTGGTCGTTCTTGAGTGGAATGCTGTTGCTGGGCGGCGCCTATTTATCGGCGGCCGAACACAGCAGCCGGGTCGAGGCCGGAAGAGCGACCGCGGCAGCGCAGCGCTGACCTCTGGCCACCAGGGACCCGAATTGTTCATCCATTCGCAAGGAGATGAACACCAAATGATCCGCAAATTGAAGTCCGGAGAATACCGCCTCTACTCACGCAAGAAAGATCCCAAGACTGGCAAGCGCCGAAACCTCGGCACATTCAAAAGCCGCGACAAGGCCGAAGCGCACGAGCGCGCGGTCCAGTATTTCAAGCGGCACTGAACAATGCCCAGCGATCGGATACCGCTCAATCAGATCGACTCGACCTTGCGGTCCGCCGTCGTGAGTTCGGCTCCAACCGTCAAGACAGGCGAGAATATGGGTGTTCGGTTAAAATGCTCTCAACGGTGAGGTTTCCATGGCAACCACAACCCGACTAGCGGTCCCGGTCAACGAGTATCTGCACAGTAGCTATAGTCCGGATTGCGACTACGTTGACGGCGAGCTGCAGGAGAGAAACGTGGGCGAATTGGATCATGCCGAGGTGCAGGCTGCGCTTGCACAGTGGTTTCGCAGTCACGGCAAGGAATGGAACATCAGGGCTGTGACGGAATTGCGAATGCGAACCGGACCGACCCGTTTTCGCGTTGCCGATGTTTGCCTGATCTCGCGCAACGAACCGACGGAACAGGTGCCGCAACGTCCTCCGCTTGCGGTCATCGAAGTGCTCTCGCCAGAAGACCGTGTCTCCAGATATCAGGATCGTCTTGACGACTACCGCAAGATGGGAGTGCGTCACATCTGGGTTGTGGATCCGCAGCACCGGCGCGGATACGATTGCTCCACTGGAAGCTGGATCGAAGCCACGTCGTTCGCTGTCGAGAATTCTGCTATCGCGGTGGATCTCTCCGTGATCTTCGCCGAGCTAAGCTAGCCATCATTCTCGCCAGGCACGTCAAAGATCACTTCCCCTTCGTCCACTGGTCCACCCAGTCGTTCACAGTTTGATACCACAGGCGGCTGTTCTGCGGCTTCAGCACCCAGTGGCCTTCGTCCGGGAAGTACAGCATCTTCGACGGAATCTTCAGCCGCTGCACGGTGGTGAACAACTGGAAACCCTCCGAAACGTCGAGTCGGTAATCGAGCTGGCCATGCACCACCAGGACCGGCGTCTTGAAGTTTGTCGCTGACAGATGCGGCGACCACTTGCGATACATCTCGCGGTTGGTCCATGGAGTGCCCTTGAACTCCCACTCGTTGAACCAGAGCTCTTCGGTGGTGCCGAAGGCCGATTCGGTGTTGAACATTCCGTCATGCGACACCAGGCACCTGAAGCGCGTGGTGTGGCCCTCGATCCAGTTGATCGCATAACCACCGTAGCTGGCGCCCAGAGCGCACTCGCGGCCTTTGTCGACGAAGGGATAGGTCTTCTCGGCATAGTCGAGGCCCAGCATCAGGTCGTGAAAGGGAGCGCCTCCCCAATCGCCATTGATGGCGTCAATGAACTTCTGCCCGTAGCCAGTTGAGCCGTGGAAATTGATCATGATGGCAACGTAACCGCTGGCGGCAAACAGTTCGGGGTTCCAGCGATACGACCAGTCGTCTCCCCACGCGCCCTGCGGGCCGCCGTGAATGAGGAACTTCACCGGATACCTTTTGTTGGCATCGAAGTTTGGCGGCTTCACGATGAAGCCCTGAACTTTGTCTTTCGCCGCACCGGTGAACCAGAAATTCTCCAGCGGCTGCATCTGGACTTGCGAAAGAATGGGGCCGTTGAGGTTCGTGACTGGCTGGGCTTTCGACAGCAGGCAATCTGGAATGCTGTATGCATTGGGAGGCACAGCCATCCGGCACTGCGGAAACATCAGCGGCGCGCTATAAATCTCGTTCGGCGCGGCAATCGACATGCGATCGAAGAGCAGCGCCTTGCCATCTGGGGTTGGGGTAGGGCTGTCGTTGAAGCCGGCGACTAATTCCTGTGGCCAGGGTTTTGGATCGGTCACGTTCATCTTGTAGATCGGCGCCTCGCCTTCGTTCTCGGCGGTAAAGTAGATGCTCGTCGAGTCCGGCGACCACGCCATCGAATCGACCCAGCGATCGAAGTTTGGCGTCAGGTCGGTGATCTTGCCGGTCGCGCGCTCGTACAGCATCAGGCGAAAGCGGTCGCTTTCGTAGCCGCCGCGCAACTGCGAGCGATATGCGATGTACTTGCCGTCCGGAGAATAGATTGGCGTGCCATCGCTGCCGGGATTAGTAGTGATTTTCTTGGTTTCGCCGATTCCAAAAAAATTCGCACGATATGCGGAATACGTACTCCTGTCGTTCGCGCCAGCCACAAGCGGCTCGATAAAGACATCGCTGTTGGTGCTGGTCGCTTGCACTTCGTCAATGTTGCTGGTGAAGGCGACTTCCGTGCCGTCCGGCGAGAAGGCGTACTGGTCCTGCCCGCCTAGACTGAAGGGCGGCACATCGTGTGCACCGGGCGTCAAGTCGCGTGCGACACCGCCCTCGGCCGAGACCACAAACAGGTGGCTGTACTTGCCATCGAAGTAACGGTTCCAGTGGCGAAACATCAGTTGGCTAAAAATCTTGGCCTTCACCTTCGACTTGGCTTGTTCTTCGTCGCGCTGCTTATTGCATGCATCGTCGTTGCAATCGGGATAGACCTCCGAAACGAACAGGATGCTGTTACCGTCGGGCGACCATACTCCACCCGATGCCTCGGTTGAGATACTGGTCACCTTGCGCGCTTCACCAGTCAACGAACCGGCGGCCGCATCGAAATCCTGGACCCAGATTTGCGAATCGCCCTCGCGTGATGACTCGAAAATGACCCGCTTGCCATCCGGCGAGAAACGCACGCGATCTTCTCCGCTTCCAGTTGCGGCAGTGAGACGGCGCGCCTCGCCACCGCTGACGGGCACGATCCACAAATGCGGCTTGCGGGTGTTCTCATCAAGATTCACATCCACCGCGCTGAACGCCGCCCACTTGCTGTCTGGCGAAACAGCAGGTTCGCCGATGCGCTTGAGTTGCATCATGTCTTCAAAAGTGAAGGGGTGCTTGCTCTGTGCTGACCCGCACAACGAGCATAGTAATAGGAAGAATGCGGTACGATGTAGCATGAGACCTCCGGACGCGGCACGGAAGATATGCCGGGCGTCCTGCAAACTGCCTAGTCTAAATTACTTGGACGAATGGACAAAACCACAACCAGCCGGTTGCAGTGCGGCCTGAAGCAGCCATTCAGTCAAGCGGCGCAGTGCATCCTGCTTGACAGCGGTCGAAAGGCGTTACACACTTAAGGGCTACCAACTCGGTCGGAACTACGAAGCCAAACGCTAGTGGCTGGCGCGATCCGTGTCGCTTTTGACGTCTCTCAATCCTTTACTAATCGGCCAGAATACCTTCAGACACGGACCGGCATTGAAGTTGCAGCTAAGGCTGTTTGGGTGACATCGCCCTGACATCCTGCATCCTAACAACTCGCGGAGAATAAACTTTTATGAGCAAGAACAGCAGAGTATCTCCTCTTATCCCTCTGGCAGCCGCCCTCATTGTGCTGACGTTCGGACTGGCAGGATGCAATAAGGGTACGCAGACCGATGCTGCCCAAAATCAGAATCAACCAGCGCAACCTGCGCAGACCGATCAATCGCAGGATCCAGCAGCGGCGGCCAACCTGGCGCCCACCGACGCCAGCCAGGCGCCGGCGGCCGCTCAGCAGCAGCAACCAGCCAGCCAGCCGGCGCAGCAGACTTACCGGCAACCTGCGAGCCAGCCTGCACAGCAGTCGCCTCCGCAGCCTGCGCCCTCGGATCAGAGCTATCAACAGCCTGCTCCGGCCCAGGACCAGAACTATTCCAACAACGATTACGACAACGCCGATCAGGACTCAACCTACGGCCAGCCGGTGCTCCAGGCCCAACAGCCACCGCCTCAGCTGCCGGAATACACCCAGCCTCCGTGCCCTGGCGAAGGCTACCTGTGGACGCCCGGATATTGGAGCTACGCTCCTCAGGGCTACTACTGGGTGCCCGGCGCATGGACGCAGCCGCCTCAGGTTGGCTTTCTGTGGACCCCGGGATATTGGGGGTTTGTAAGCGGCAGGTATCGCTACCATTACGGATATTGGGGCCGGCACATCGGCTACTACGGCGGCATTAACTATGGATTCGGCTATGTCGGCGTGGGTTATCAGGGCGGGTATTGGAACGGAAATCGTTTCTACTATAACCGCGCGGTAAACAATGTAAACGTCACCAACGTCAACGTGTATAACCGCACCGTAACCAACACGGTGATCAACAACGTTACCATCAACAACACGACGGTTAATCGGGTCAGCTACAACGGGGGACCCGGAGGCGTCAATCGCCGGCCTCTTCCGGCGGAAATCGTTGCAACGCGTGAGCAGCGCGTTCCTCCGATGACCACGCAGCTGCAGCATCAGCAGGCGGCCGCAAAGAACCGCCAGCAGTTTGACTCGGTCAATCGTGGACGTCCACCCGTTGTTGCAGCACCCAAGCCTATCGCGGCAGGCAAACCGATCGCTCCGGTGATTCCTGCTCGCCCCGCTCCGGCCCCCCGGCCGGCGCCAGTGACCGGGCAGCCAGGTCAGCGGCCTACGCCGCAGCCGCAACCGCAGGTCAAACCTGCTCCGCAGCAGCGTCCTGCGCCTCAACCACAGCCGCAGGTTAAACCCGCTCCGCAGCAGCGTCCTGCACCGCAGCCGCAGCCGCAGGTCAAACCTGCTCCGCAGCAGCGGCCTGCGCCGCAACCACAGCCGCAGGTCAAACCTGCTCCGCAGCCGCACCCGCAGGCTAAACCCGCTCCGCAGCAGCGTCCCGCGCCTCAGCCACAGCCGCAGGCCAAGCCCGCTCCGCAGCAACGTCCTGCGCCGCAACCGCAGCCGCAGGCCAAACCTGCTCCGCAGCAACGGCCGGCTCCGCAGCCGCAGCCGCAGGTCAAACCCGCTCCGCAGCAGCGGCCCGCGCCACAGCCGCAACCGCAGCCCAAACCTGCTCCGCAGCAGCGTCCGGCTCCACAACCACAGCCGCAGCCCAAACCTGCTCCGCAGCAGCGTCCGGCCCCACAACCACAGCCGCAGGCCAAACCTGCTCCGCAGCAGCGTCCGGCTCCACAACCACAGCCGCAGGCCAAACCTGCTCCGCAGCAGCGTCCTGCGCCACAGCCACAGGCCAAGCCGGCTCCGAAGAAGCCTCCGGCCGATGAGAAGAATCCGCCGCACTAGAACGATCGTCTGGGTTCACTCTTGGCACACAAAAGGGGCGAAGCTTCCGGCTTCGCCCCTTTCGTTTATTTTGCGCCGCGACGGTTCACCAATTTTGAAATGAAGGTCCTTTGCCCAACCTTGCCTCCCTTCCCTGGCGAAGTGCCGGAAGGACTGCATGTGCGGAGCCGCGCGCCTAGCGGCCTACATCGAATACAATAGTTGCAAAGGACCAACCCAATGAAGTTCCAGTCAGGCCCATCGCATTTTCTGACGTTCTCGCTATTGCTGCTCACATTGTGTTTAGTGTGTTTAGTATCTCCGGCACTGGCCGACGACCGGGGCGAGGGCACGCTCGACCCCTCGCAGCCGACTGGTATCACCGTAGACGCAATCATCCAGCAATTTGCCGCTAAGGAAAAGCTATTCAAGACTGCACGGGAGCAGTACACATATCGTCAAGACGTTATGGTAGAGACGCTCGAAGGCGACACGGTCGACGGAGAGTACCGCCAGGTTGTAGATGTGCTCTTCGACAATCAGGGCCATCGCATCGAGCAGGTTGTGTTTGCACCGCAGTCAACTTTGGTACGCATTTCCATGAGCCGTGAGGATTTCGACGACATTCAGCATCGCCTGCCTTTCGTGCTGACCAGCGACGAAATTTCGGGATACTCGATTCTTTACGTCGGCAAGCAAAAAGAAGATGAACTCGGGACCTACGTCTTCGATGTTGCGCCCAAGCAAATCGAAAAGAACAAGCGCTATTTCCAGGGCCGCATCTGGGTCGATGACCACGACTTCCAAATCGTGAAGACCTACGGCAAGAATGTCCCCGACATAGGCGTTGGCAAGCATCACGGCGAAAATGAAAACCTGTTCCCCAAGTTCACCACCTGGCGGCAGCAGGTTGACGGGCAATATTGGTTTCCGGTTTACACCAAGATTGACGACGAGCTGCACTTCTCCAGCGGCGACGTCCACGTGAAACAGGTGGTGAAGTACACAGACTACAAGCGCTTTGGCGCCAAGTCGAAGATCACCTACGAGGGCCAGGAAATCCCCAAGGACCAGCAGCAGCCGAAGACGCCGCCGCCTCCGAAGCAATAGAGCGGCGGTTCGCTTTTCGCGGTTCGCTTTTCGCCATTCGCTCTTCGCCATTCGCTCTTCGCCAAGATGCGGGGTTGGGCCCGTGTCCGAGGCCCATCTTTGTCCGGCAGGCTTTAAAGCTGAGCCAAGAGTTTGGCGACGCCACGAAATTTATCTGTCTTAGCGACCGCTGCAGAGAGCTTAACGGCGCACTTAAAGGCGCACCCCTTCAAAACCTCCGCTAAACCCGACTTTTCAGCAGTATTCTAGGTGCTCGCGAGTAGCGAAGAGCGAATGGCGAAGAGCGAATAGCGAATAGCGAAAAGCGAATGGCGAATAGCGAAGAGCGAAAGAGCGAGAAGCGACCTTTCTCACGCCGCGGGCGCCATGGAGCGCTCGGCCGCTTGCTGGATGAAGCGCTTCATCACGTGGGCCCACATCACTTTCTTGCGCACCGCAGTCTCCTTGATGGCTCGTCCCTGGGCAAGCATCTGGAGAAGCACTTTTATCTTTAGCACCGCCAGCAGCGGCTTATCCTGCTCGCTAATTCCGTAACCCTGCACGAATGCTTCCTGCACCGGGGTGGTGATGCTGCGATCGCAGAACGGATATTTCTCCAGTGCCTCAACTGCCGCCAGAAACATGGCGACGTCATCAAGCGAGTTGCCCTTCTGTTGCAAGTTGGCGAAGTCGGAGAAGCCCACACTGCCCGGCGCAACTAATACGTTGAGCGGCATAAAGTCATTCAACACTGCAGACACGTGCACCGGTTTCTTGCGTTGGCCGAGGGTCGTTCTCGCGTTGCTCAGTATGGCCTCTGTCGATTCCGCGGGCAGCCCGTCTTTCTGCGCCTTGAGGCAAAGCTTTTCCATGTCGGCCAGGATTTCCCGGGTCCCCAACACGGCCGGCATCGCCGGTGTCGCCTTGTGAAATTGTTGCAGCCAATTGCCGGCCTGACTCGCGGCCATTTCCAAAAGCCGGTGATTAACAGCATCGGGCAGCAAAGCCGCTTTCATGATGATGCTCTGCAAAGGCAGGCCGTTAATCTTGGTGCTGACAACCGCGCCCAATTCTGTGAAGTCGCCAACCGGACGCGGCACTCCGCTGAGTTGTTTCTTGGCGGACGCCTGATAGGCAAACTTCAGACTTTGAGCTTCGTTGCTGGCCACCTCCTGCGATCCGCGTGCCGCCGATTTTCCGGCGCGATAGACCTTCGCATGGACCCGCTCGCTCGCGCGCTCGAAATCCAGCACGATTTCGTAGGTATAGTAATCCGGTTTGGGCGTGTGCCCCACCACCCGAACCGCCCGCAACCCCGAATGTTCAGGAAAATACCGTGAGCCTGAGCTTCGCAAACTGTTTACGATCTGCGCCAGAACGCTATCCGACATTCACTCTCCGCCTTGGACTGCTGCCCTATTGTGGGATGCCTGCCATCGCAAAACCGCAACTGCGCGAAGCATGCTCTGCCCTCATCAAGTGCAGTTTGAGTGCCATTGTTTCAAGAGTAACTAGCCTGTAAGTGATTGATTACTTTGGAGCCAGCATTTCGGGCGATAAACAAATACGGTTGCGGGGTGGGGACGTTGGGAACTTTGGTGCACAACCTTGGCAGCGTCAGAAATGCAGAAAAAAGTACACGCAGCAGATTCCGCCACCTCCGGGCCGGTAAACCGTCGAGGCTATGAGTTTTAGTAGAAGAGGTACTTACGCCACTTGGAGTCGGACCGTCCCATCATGCGCATGATGTGACGGCTGGTATGCAGGTTGAAAGCGCGTGGCTCGCGCGTGAGTTTCATGGTGGCCTCGTGGGGTAGAAGATTGCCCTTGCGCCGATTGCAGGAATGGCAGCAAGCCACCAGGTTTTCCCACGTCGAAGCCCCACCGCGCGAACGCGGGATGACATGGTCCAGGGTCAACTCGCCGGCAGCCAGGATCTTTCCGCAATACTGGCAGGTGTTGCGATCGCGCAGCAGAATGTTTTTGCGCGAGAGGGCGCGCGTCTGGTGCGGAATGCGCCGGTATTCCAGCAGACGGATGACGGACGGCACATGCATGGCGATACGCGCCGCATGCAGATAGTGTCCGTTAGCTTCTTCCATCATGGCCACACCCTTCAGTACCAGAATGACGGCGCGACGCGCAGCGCAGACATTGATGGGCTCGTAGGACGCATTGAGCACCAGCACAGGTGCGTGCATCGCCGTCCATTGCGGTGGCTCATCACCGGCGACACGGGCGTGCTGCATACATCCGGCAAGCGACTTACCGTATCTGGACGCTGCGCTCTGGGCCGACATGGACATACCTGGTTATACCGAAGCCGTGACTGCCACCGCTTCGATTTCCTCCTCATCCCCTTGATTGGCAGCTTGCCGTGTAGGCGCAGCTTGAAAAGCGCGCGCCACGGTTGCTGCCCAAACTCGTTCTGCCCCGGCCTGCTTCAGCACTCGGGCACATTCGGAAAGCGTGGTTCCAGTGGTCATGACGTCGTCCACGACGATCACTGTACGACCCTCCACACGACCCCGGTCCCGAACCCGAAAGGCATCGCTCATGTTGGCGATACGCTGCTCGCGGCTGAGGCCCACCTGCGAAATGGTCGCTCGCTGACGAACCAATACTCCCGTCGCTACCTCGACCAGTGGGGGTAAGCGCTTTGCCGCTGCACGAGCGATCAGTTCTGCCTGGTTAAAACCCCGCTCGCTGCGCTTACTCTTGTGCAGCGGAACCGGGACAATCAGGGGAACTGCGCCGCCGCAACCGGGGAAAAGTTCCATGATCGCGCTGGCCAGCATTCCACCCAAAACTGACGACACCGGAAGAACGCTCTCGTATTTAAGTAGATGCACCAGACTGCGAAGGCCGCCCTCGTATTCCCCGAAGGAGACGGCGCGTGCGAACTCTGGTTCATGGTCACGGCAATTCTGGCAGCGGCCATCGCCCATCAGCAACTGTGCGCTGAACAGGCGGTCACCGCAGATCACGCACTGTGGCTCGCGCACCGGTGCGATGGCGGCAAGACATTCCGGGCAAACCGGAATTCGGGAAATATTATTGAGGGGCGTTTCGCACAGCCTGCAATCAGAAGGGAAAAGGACGGAAAAAACGTTCCGCAGAAGACCTTGCAAAGGCGCGAAAACGACCGCACGTTGTTGGGCGCGCTGATTTCGCCGGTCTCGCTTTAGCGTCTCACAACTGCTGAAGACGACCTCCAACCACCCGATCACGCGTCATTTCGGGCGCGCATCGGGGACCCGTCGCCGGTGCCTTCGGGCACCAGAGAGCGATGGTTGACGCTCGTTCGATCACCCCGACGAGCTAGTCTCGCAGGGGCACTTGATCGGGTCCCGAAGCACCGCGACAGCACAGTATAAGAGCTTCGATGCACATCGCGCAATCCGGTAGGGGGTTACTAGAAAGGATTTCACCGAGATTTCATCACCGCCAGCGGTCAACGCAATCTTCCGGAACCGCGCTCCGGGCCAGTCGCACTTGTAACAAGTGCCACTGGCATGCTAACTTGCGCCGTCGCCCTTTACTGCGCCCGCGAGGCATTCTTACATGAGTACAACCATCAACACGCCGCAAAAAAAGTTTCGTTCCTACGTCCCCGACGACACAACGATGCCGGAGTTCACCCTTCGGGCCGTGCTCCTCGGCTTGGTTCTCACGGTGATTCTGGGTGCGGCCAATGCATATCTTGGCCTGCGCGCCGGCATGACCATCGCCGCCACCTATCCGGCGGCCGTTATCGGCATGGCGGTGCTGCGAATCATGAAGGGCTCTATCCTGGAGGAGAACATTGCGCGAACCGTAGGCTCGATCGGCGAATCGGTGGCTGCGGGCGCGATCTTTACCATCCCGGCGTTCGTCATCTCCGGCGCCTGGCCGGTCTTTGACTTCGAACATGCTTACTGGAAGTCGTCGATTCTGATGCTGGTGGGCGGCGCGCTCGGTATTCTTTTCGTGACCCTCCTGCGTCGCGTGATGGTAGAAGATCCCGAACTTCCCTTTCCCGAGTCGGTGGCCGCCTCGCAGATTCACATTGCCGGACAACAAGGCAGCCGCGCCGCCAAGATTCTGTTCGGCAATATGGGTTTCGGCGGGATCGTTTACCTACTCGGCCAATTCCGCCTGTTCAGCGCGAGCCGTGACTTCATCGTCAACGTCGGCAATCTCGGCACCAGCTTTGTCCGCATGGGCCGCAGCGCTACGGCGGCAAAGCTGCCCGCGGGGGCAGTGACGACCATGTCTGCGCCAGCCATCAGCCCGGCGTACCTCGGCGTCGGCTACATCATCGGTCCGCGCCTGGCTTCACTGAACTTCGCAGGCGGCGTAATCGCGTGGGGCCTGCTGGTTCCGTTGATCCTGTTCCTCGGCGGTCCAACCCTGGTCGCGCAGTTCGCACCGGCGGGCACCACGCTTCCCGATAACGCGTTCTGGGCGGGACAGGCCGGGGCCGTCTGGAGCTTCATCGTACGCCCGATCGCGGTCGGAGGAATGCTGGTGGGCGCATGCTACACGCTGTTCCGGATGCGCAAAAGCCTGGGCTCGGGCATGGCGCGCGCAGTCTCCGACTTGAAAAAGTCTGCCGCTGCACACGCCGGCACGTCCCGTACGGAACGCGACCTGAACGCGAAATTTGTATTCGGCGGGTTGCTGGTCGTTTTGATCAGCATGGTCTTCTTGTACAAGAGCTACGCCGCTTCGTGGGGGCCCGGCATTGTTGCGGCAATTGTGATGATTATCGTCGGCTTTTTCTTCGCGGCTGTGTCAGGGAACCTGGTCGGCCTAATCGGGTCCTCGAACAATCCCATCTCCGGCCTGACTCTGGCCGCTCTGGTGATCGCGGCGCTGCTGATGGTACTGATGGGCGTATCGGGAATGCACGGCGTCGCCGCCGTGCTGGGCGTGGCCGCTGTCGTCTGTATCTCGTCGGCGGTGGCCGGCGAGATGCTGCAGGACTTGAAGGTGGGACACATCCTCGGCGGCACTCCCGCAAAGATGCAGATTGGCGACTTCATGGGCGTCGCGGTCGCCAGCTTCGCGCTGCTTCCCGTGTTGTTGCTGCTGAATCAGGCCAATATCAATAGCGGCGGCATCGGTTTTGGAGACCCTCAACTTCCTGCTCCGCAAGCTGGCCTGATGGCCATGCTCTCGCGCGGCATCGTCGGCGGCGAAATGGCGTGGCCGCTGATTGTTGTCGGCATCCTGATGGGAATTGCCCTGATCATGATTGAGGTCAGAAGTCCGATGCTGTTCGCCGTCGGCATGTACCTGCCGCTGGAGACGACATTCGCCATCTTCCTGGGTGGCATGATTCGCTGGATCACCGACAAGATGCGCGACAGTAAGAACTTCAACGACGCGCAGAAGGCGCGCGTTGAAAATGCCGGAGTGCTGACCGCTTCAGGGTTTATTGCCGGCGAAGCACTCATGGGAATTGTGATTGCCGTTTTCAAATACAAACAGTGGCCGCTACCGGTTATCTTCCAGCACCCGAATGTGGTTTCAGGATTTATCGTGCTGGTCATTCTCGCTGTGGTCATGATTCGCGTGCCGCTAGCCAATGCGGGCAGACCGGACGAACCGGCCCCGCCGACCGCGATTATGTAGGAATGTCCATCTCCGCCAACCTTTCCGCCATCCACGAGCGTATTGTGCGCGCCGCTCAGCGCGTGGGAAGAAATGCTGACGACATTGCGCTGATGGCGGTCTCGAAGACCCAGCCTGCGGCCAAAATTATCGATGCCTACGAAGCCGGCCACCGGCTGTTCGGCGAAAACCGGGTGCAGGAGTTCTCCGAAAAGGTGGGCGCTCTTGCGAGCTTGCGCGACGCCCCCTTTCATATGATCGGCCACCTGCAATCCAATAAAGCGCCGAAAGCCGCCGAACTGTTTTCCGCGATTGATTCTCTCGATTCTGCAAAGCTGGCAGAGCGGCTGAACGCCGCGGCAAATAACCTCGGCAAGACTCTCGACGTGCTGATCGAGATCAATGTCGGCGGTGAAGAAGCCAAATCGGGTCTGGCTGCGAATTCACCGCAACTCGAAGAGATTTTCGCCCGCGCTCCCACCTGGACACATCTGCATATTCGCGGACTGATGACTGTGCCACCGTTCACGGAAGATCCCGAAGGAGCGCGGCCCTACTTTCGCCAGCTCCGCGAATTGCGCGACCGTATAGCCGCTCGCAATCTGCCCGGCCTTGGGCTTGGTGTACTCTCCATGGGAATGTCCCACGATTTCGAAGTCGCCATCGAAGAAGGCTCGACCTGCGTGCGTATCGGTACCGCAATCTTCGGGGACCGCGCAAAACCATGATCCCGATCCGCGACACGGCATCCGGAGCGACCTTCCAGGTGAAGCTGCATCCCCGCGCGAAGAAGAATGCCATTACCGGCGAGGTTGGCGACGCATTGAAACTCGCCGTGACAGCGCCTCCGGTCGAAGGCCACGCCAACCAGGCTTGTATTGAGTTTCTGGCCCAAGTTTTGAATGTGCCACGGTCGTCAGTTACGATAGCCGCCGGGGAGAGCAGCCGAAACAAACTGATTCGGGTGCGCGGCCTTGCCGCTGCGCAGGTCGAAGCGAGGCTGCAGGCCGCCTTGGTCTAAGTTTCCCATTGAGGAGAGCAATTTGAGCTTTGCGCAGCGTTGGCGCGACATTCGCACCGGCTTCGAGCGTCCTTTCTGGGTTGCCAACATCAGCGAGTTGTTCGAGCGGCTGTCCTATTACGCAGCGTTCGCCTCGCTGGCGCGTTATCTCCATGAAGTCCTGAAATTTCCGACCGAACAGGCGGGCACCCTCACCGGATTTTTTGGCGGCCTGGTGTGGTTTCTGGCGGTATTCGGCGGAACCATCGCCGACCGCATGGGCTTTCGCCGCGCGCTTTCGCTCGCCTACCTGATCCTGAGCTGCGCCTACTTCCTGTTGGGATCCCTGGGAGCGCCTTGGCTTGCTCCGGTCCGCGATTCCGTGCCGCTGGTTGCACTGGCGACTTTTGTTTTGGCCTTGCCAGCACTGGGAATCGCGTTGGTGAAGCCGAGTGTTGTCGGGACCACCGCGCGCGCCTCGAAGGAGAACGTCCGCTCCATCGGATATTCGATCTATTACACGCTGGTAAACATCGGCGGAGCGGCGGGTCCCTATGTGGCGTCGTACGTGCACCAGCGCATGCGCGTGGAGAACGTCTTTCGCGTTGCTGCTCTCAGCGTGTTCCTGATGTTCCTTGCCGTGCTGTTATTTTTTCGCGAACCGCGCCGTACCGAGGAAGTTCAAACTACCAGTCTCTCGCAGGCTGGCCGAAATTTCTGGACCGTCTTAACCAATCCCCGCTTCATGTTATTCCTGCTGATCTTCACGGGCTACTGGATCGTCTATTGGCAGGAGTTCATCACGCTGCCGCTTTATGTTCACGACTACATTAATCCACGCACCGACACTGAACTGTTGCTTGTGACCGGCCCGCTGGTGGTGATTGCGCTCACCGTGGTGATCAACATCTTTACCCAGAAATTTCGCGCCTTCAGCGCCATCATCATGGGCACACTGGTGACCGCCCTGGCTTGGATCATCCTCATTTTCAGGCCCACAGTAACTGGGGTGGTCCTTACCTTGATCGCAATCGCGCTTGGCGAGATCACCCAATCGCCCCGGTACTATGAGTACATTTCGCGGCTCGCGCCCTCCGGACAACAAGGAACCTACATGGGATTTGCTTTTCTGCCGTTAGGCATCGGCTCGTTGATCGGCGGAAAGTTCGGCGGATTTCTCATCCACCACTTCGGCGAGGTGAAGCACCAACCCCAAATGATGTGGTGGGTGATTATGGGAGTGGGTGTCGTCACCGCGGTTCTGCTGTGGATTTATGACAGGTTCGTGCTGCCACAGCCAGCGGGGGAGACCAAGCACCAAGTGGCCGCCTGATGACGAGCCCTGGCCGACGACAATTCCGATGAAAAAGCCTCCAGCATATATTGCCAAGCACATCCGCACCGTAATCAAGAACGGCGGCTCTGCGCCACATACGGCGGAGGTTCAGCGCTTTTTCAAGCATGAGGTGCAGTCGCGCGGCTGGTACACCGACGAACTCCGTAAGGTTGCAAGGCGGTTCCGCCGGACGATCATCGCCGAGAATGGTCTGCCTTTCCTGTTGCGAGTTGCCGATCAGCTCTTTCGCGGCGAAGTCCTGGAAGAGAAGATTTTCGCGGTGTTCCTGCTGCAGGATTCGGTCGGAGAGTTCAGCAAGGGGGAGTTCAATCTTTTTGAGAGCTGGCTCGACCGCGTCAGCACATGGGCCGATCATGACGCTCTGGTGCATTACCTCATCGGTCCAATGATCGCGGCAAACACCGTATTGCTGTCGCGACCGCCTCGCTGGGCCAAGGCACGCAAGAGATGGCATCAGCGTGCCGCCGCGGTAAGCCTCATCCATAGCACGCGGCAACACAAGAATTTTGGCGATATCCAGCGCATCTCCGAGATGCTGCTGAAGAGCAAGGATGACATGGTTCAAAAGGGCCTGGGGTGGCTCCTGCGCGAAGCCGCCAAGGCAAACCCAAAACAGACCGTACAGTACCTGATGACGATTCGCGATCGGACGCCGCGGCTGGTGCTCCGCACGGCGTGCGAAACCGTGCCCACCGCCACACGGGCGCGGGTGCTGGCGAAGAAGTAATTAGCAGCCAGCAATTAGCTCTTAATTTTTGCCGTGAATGGTCGGGCCGTCATCGGCATCGTTATTGGCTTCTAATTCTCTGTGTCCTCTCTGCCTCCGTGGTGAACAATTCCCGTCGACGTTGCTCTCGTTTACAATAGAACACGCATGAATCTCTCCGATATTCAGGCTGCGCTGCGCGACAGCCACAACGATTGCTGGCTTTTCTACGATCACCATCACCGCGATGCGATTGCCTATAGCGTATTGGGCCTGCCTCAAAAAATGATGGTCACACGCCGCTGGTTTTACGTGGTCCCTGCCAATGGCGAGCCGATAAAGCTAGTGCACCGTATTGAGAGCCATCATCTCGACTCCCTGCCTGGTAAGAAACTGGAATATTCGGCATGGCAGGAGCTGTGGCAGAACCTCGAGTCGATGCTGAAGCCCTACAGCACGGTGATGATGCAGTACTCCCCGAACAACCAGATTCCATATATCTCGCTGGTAGACGGCGGTATGTTGGAGTTGGTGCGCAGCTTCGGCAAAGAGATTGTCAGCTCGGCGAACCTGGTGGCGCGCTTTGAGGCCACGTTGACGGACGCTCAAATCGCCACCCACTTCAAGGCCCGCGATGCGGTGGACAAGATCACCGCCGCCTTTTTCCCGGAAATGGCACGGCGGGTACGCAACGGCGGCACGCACGAATTCGAAATGCAGCAATGGGTCATGGAGGCGTTCGCGCGTGAGAACCTGACGACTGACGATCCGCCCATTGTCGGCGTCAACGCGCATAGTGGCGACCCGCATTACGAGCCTGCCGCAGCAAGGTCGGCGCCGATTCGCGAAGGCGACTTCGTGCTGCTGGACCTGTGGGCCAAAACCGCCGACCCCGATGGGGTCTATTACGACATCACCTGGACCGGCGTGCTCGGTACCCCAAGCGACAAGCAGCGGGAAGTTTTCGAGATCGTGCGCGACGCGCGCAACGTCGGCATCGACAAGGTCAAACAGGCCTTCGAGGCGAAGCAAAAAATCCAAGGCTGGGAAGTGGACGAAGCGGTGCGCAACCATATCGCCGGCAAGGGCTATGGAAAGTACTTTATTCACCGCACGGGGCACTCCATCGGCCGCGATATTCACGCCAACGGCGCGAACCTGGACAACCTCGAGACCAAAGACGATCGCGACATTTTGCCCAACACCTGCTTCTCAGTCGAGCCCGGAATCTATCTACCCGAATTTGGGGTACGCAGCGAAATCAACATGGTGATTCGCAACGGAAAGGGTGAAGTTACCGGCCGCGTGCAAAACGAATTGGTGCTGGTCTGATGGCGAATCCGCAGAATACCGCTGCCGTGGCTCAGCGTCCTGGCAAAGCTTCGGCCAAAAGCGACAACTCCATGGCCATCATCGCTCCGATCGCCGGATGGCTCTTCCCGGGAATGGGACACTTCATTCAGCGCCGCTGGATTGCGAGGGCTGTTGCTGATGTTCGCGGTGCTTGTCATGTTCTTCGCGGGGCTCGGCATGCAAGGCAAGGTGTACTCACTTAACACCGGAGACCTGCTCGACATGCTGGGGTTTGTTGGCGATCTGGGCGCGGGCGCTCTCTACTTCATAGCCCGAGCCATGGACTGGGGGATCGGCAACATCCATCGCGCCGTGGCTGACTACGGTACCAAGTACATTGTGGTGGCAGGATTGCTGAATGTGATTGCCGCGGTTGACGCTCACCACATTGCGATTGGCAAGAAACCATGACCTTCGAACTCTCTCACTTCAATGCCGCTCTGCTGTTTGCGCTATGCGCCTCAACCGTGTTCGGCATCACGCAACGCAATACCCCGCGCGACATGCTGCGCTATGGCGCGTACTGCTTTGCCCTTTTCGTTGGCGGAGTCATTGTCGCAGCCTGGGCGATGTGGCTGATCAAACACTAGCCGTCAGCAGCCAGCAGTCAGTAGCCAGTAAGCTTCAGTTTCACGGTATACCAATTACAAATACATGGGGAAGAAATTACAGATCGGAAAGAAATAACTGGTAACTGACTACTGGCCACTGACAACTGCTCCCTCACCCTTCCCACACAAACGCGTCGAACACTCGCACTTCGACGAAACCCAGACTCCGGTACAGATCGACCGCACGATGGTTGGCCTCAGTTACGGTCAGTGACAGCAGGTTGAAATTGCGGTGGCGCAGCGAGTGATACGTACTGGCGATGAGCCTCTCTCCGATACCCATTCCGCGATATTCCGGGACCAGGCACACCTGGGTGACGTGTCCGACGTCGTCCTTTACCCGTGAGCACAGAATCAGTCCGATCAACGCGCCGGATGACCGATGGATGGCGACAAATGAAGACTCCGGATCAAAAACGCCACACCCGGGAAATCGCACGATATTATTCAGGAAACGGTTGGAACCTGCATTGGTACGGTACTGGTCGTTAATCTCGGAGTCGATGTGAGAGCGGTAGGCCGCGGTGATGACGCCGCCCGCCGGCTGATAGTCCTGCTCGGCCCAGCGGCGTACCAGCACATCTTCCATCAGACCTGCGGGGGCAATATGCGGAGCGCTCGACCCCCGCAATCGCAAGGTGAGGAACAGCCTCCGGTAGCGTTGAAATCCCGAAGAAACAAAGTGGGCAGCCAGTTCTCCCGTCTGATGGGTCAGGAGCTGCGCTTCGACGCGCAAAATGCCAGGCGACTGCTGCAACGTTTCGATCATGTGCTCCACCATCTGAAGCTCAATCGCCCTCGCATCCGCGCGGCGAGGTGACACGAAGAGATCACCCACGACGCCTTTGCTGCCTTCATATACAAAGAAGGAGTAGCCTACGATGCTTCCCCGCTCGACGGCGGCATACCCCGGCAGGATCTTGGCATCGATGTAACGCAAGATCATGTCCGATGAACCGCGATAGTCCCATGCGAGCAGTTTGCCCCACACTTCAACCTCCTCGTCGAGCAAGGGACGGAGGTCGGCAGATGAGAAGTGCCTGAGGTCGAGAATTTCCACGGAACTCAGCCAGGACGGCCGACGGTAATTATCAACGGCTTTATGCGCTGCGGCCATACATTGAGTCAGTCTATTGCGGGTTGGCGCCTGAGGCAAACCTTAAACGAACCTTAAGGGTTGTCTGCGAGAGTCGTTGAACTATAAAATTTGTGCCTGACGGCTATGATTTTCTTAGCAACTAACGGCCCGCATCTCGGTTCCTATGCCTAGGGCATAAAATTTAGGAGCTGAACTCAAGGCTGGGCGACGCCAGCAGGAATCGCCCCGGCATTCACGCAACTGGCCTGGGCGCTGGATGTCGAACGAAAGGAAAATATGCGAATCGTCAGTGGCAGTCGGTTGTTCTTGTTAGCTTTTCTGATTATCGCCATACCCGTGTCGTCATTTGCCGGGGTCTTCATCTCGGTAGGGATCGCACCGCCTCCCCTGCCGGTGTACGAGCAGCCCTATTGCCCGGGTGCCGGCTACATTTGGACTCCGGGCTATTGGGCGTATGGCGATGAAGGCTATTTCTGGGTGCCTGGAACGTGGGTACTCGCTCCCCAAGTCGGCTTTCTGTGGACACCGGGCTACTGGGGATGGGGTGGTTCCGCTTACATGTGGCACGTTGGATATTGGGGCCCGCAGATAGGTTTCTACGGCGGCGTCAACTATGGTTTCGGTTATACAGGCTACGGCTACGAGGGCGGATACTGGCGCGGTCGCAATTTTTATTACAACCAGAACGTCAACCGTGTGAACGTAACCAACATACACAATGTCTATAACAAAACCGTGGTGAACAATGTCACCGTGAACCGCGTCAGCTATAACGGCGGCAACGGCGGAATCAACGCGCGCCCCAATGCTGCTCAGGAAGCGGCCTTGCGCCAACGCCACGTCGCTCCAACAACGGTGCAGACTCAGCATGAACAGTTGGCGCGCAGCGACCGCGGACAATTGGCATCGGTGAATCACGGTCAGCCCCAAGTAGCGGCCACCCCTAAACCGGCCGCGTTCCATGGCGCCGGAGTAGTCAAGGCGAGCAATGCGCCCGTGACGAACAATCCGGCGGTAAATCCCCGAGCAAACAATGCTGGCAACACGGGGGCGTCGCGACCAGGCAACAACCCAGGCAACAACAGTGTCGCGCGCCCGCCTGAACGTGCAAACACTTCCAATACCAATGGGGCCGCGGCAGCGCATCCAAACAGCGCTAACGCTGCCCGCAACAACAATAACAACGTTGCCCATCCTCCCACCGGAGGGACTTCACCTCACCCGAACAACACTTCGGCGCCGCAGCCGAATAATCGCCCGCCGGGTAGCTCGGCCTCTTCGGAACCTGCCCGACAAGCGCCGCAGCCGCCGGCCCACACGAATCAGAGCCAGCCGGCTCCTCATGGGACTAGCACGGCGAACGCAGCGCCTCACAATAACAACGCTGCTCGTCCGCCGGCGCAGCACGTAAATCAGCCGCCGCCGCCCCAACACCAGGCTGCGCCGCCGCGTCAAAGCGCGCCTCCGGCGCCGCACCAGAACCCACCGCCTCAGCACGTAAGCCAGCCGCCAGCGCAGCACCAGGCCGCACCGCATCAGAGCGCACCTCCTCCGGCAAGCAAGCCTAAGGAGCCGCACGGCTAGGAACTGCGTCATGGAAGAAAGCCGGCTGTGTGCCAGCCGGATTGAGGGACCGCTGTTGTGGCGGTCCCTCAAATTTTGAGCTGGGGAACAACGCTCGCGCCGGCGGCTGGACTCGAAAAAAGGCGCTAAGGGTATTTCTCCGGGCTGGCTCGATATGACAAGATCTCTGGTATCCGCACCGGACTTAGGGCGTTGCCTGGCCTGACGCCTTTCCCAACACTATGTAAAAGTCCAAGTGCTGGGGTGCGAAGCCGCCCACGCGAGAGACGCTTCGTCCTGGGAGGCGATACTCCAATTCCTTCTGGACGCCTGTGGCGGCCACAACCAAATGGTCGAAGGGCGGAATCTTGTTCTCTTCGTAGCTTGCTATCGGCTGGTTCAGGTAGAACCCCAGGCCGTATCTCACACCAGGCGGCACGTCGTAAACTGCAACAGCTGGAATTTGACCGAGCACACTTTGGTGAATCGCCTGTTCCACGGGCCGGGCCGATTGCAATAGGTTGACGATGGGCGCGGTGCCGCGCAATACCAACGCAAAAGCGATGACAACCGGGACCAGTGTAATGAACCGCAACACACGGTAGCCTTGCATGCGCAAGCCCAGCCAGAGAGCAAGGATCGCGGCGATGCCGAGCCCTGCCGCGACGATAATGACATTACGTGGCAGATCCAGTTTCAATAGTTTGAATGGGACAATAAGCGCTGCCACCAGCATGGCTGCTGATAGAAGTGCATGCAGCATTCCTAACCACATGCTGGGCGTCTCTGCCTCCTGCTCGCGGCGCCAGATAAAGTTCGCTAGCAGAATCGTACCCGCTGGAATTGCGGGAAGAATATATCCAGGCAGCTTTGACTGCGACAGAGAGAAAAATGCTATGGGCAGCAGGAACCACACCATGAGATACGTGCGCAAGTCTTCCACTCCGGGCGGTTGCTGTACCGAGAATCGCCAGTCGCGAAGGGCATCAACGAGCGCCGCGACGACGAAAACCGTCCACGGCACCAGCGCCAGCAGCGCCACCGGCAAGTAAAACCAAAAGGGCTGGGGGTGGTGATAAATGTTGGTGCTAAAACGTTCCAGGTTGTGCTGCAGAAAAAATGTGCGGAAGAATTCAGGATTTGCACGTTGCACAGCGATAAACCACGGCAAGGTCACAGCGAGATACAGCGCGATTCCAGCAGGCCACAGAGTGCGAACCATCAATCGCCAATCACGTCGAAGGACGGCAAACACCACGATGATCAGCCCTGCGAGCAAGACTGCCACCGGACCCTTGGCCAGAGTTCCGAGTCCGACGAAAAGATAGAACCCCAGGAGCCAGCCTCGATTTTGGCTGGAATGCCACCCGAACCAGCACAGCATTGCGGCGGTGAACATCGCCGTCAGAGGCATGTCGGTGGAGGCGCTCCGCCCAAACCCGATCACGATAGCTGAGGCTGCGGTAATCAACGCCGCATCAAGCTGCATTCCCCGGCGAAAGTGGCGGGCCCACACGAAGATGAAGAAGATCATCAGCGAGCAAAGGATTGCCGAAGGCAGACGCGCCACCCAATCGCTGACGCCCCCTGCCGCCTTATATGCCAGCATGGCGCTCCAGTAATAAAGCGGCGGCTTTTCAAGCCAGGGCTGACCATTGAGGACGGGCGTGACCCAATCTCCACGTTGCAGCATTTCGCGCGCAATCTGGGCGTAGCGGGGCTCGTCGGCGCCCACCAGTCCGATCACCTGAAGGCCGGCAAAAAACAGGCACCCACAGAATGCGATCAGCGCAAGAAGGTCGGTGGAACGTCGGGTACGCTCGTCCAGGATGGGGCTGTTTCGTTTCAATACTCGATCCATTCGCCTGGCGAGCTTACTGCAGCCCTGCGTGATAACCGCGAACCCGAAATTGTGCCAGCAGATGTTCGGTGGCGGCCGACAATGGGCCGGGCACGGCGCATCCGCTTGCACACTCGTGACCACCACCGCCGAACTGCTCGGCCACGGCCGCCACATTGACCGCGCCCTTGCTGCGCAGGCTCACGCGGAAGCTGCCATCGGGCTGTTCACGGAAGAACAATGCCACTTCAATGCCTTCGATGGCCAGCGCGTAGTTGACCAATCCTTCGCAATCTTCCTCGTTGGCCTGGCAGCGTTCTACGGTGGCGCGATCCACGTGCATCCAGGCCAGACTACCGTCGCGGTGAAGGCTGGTGAGCGCAGCTCCCAGTAGGCGCATCTTGGCGAGCTGCGTCGAGAAATATATGTTTTGGGCAATCCGGACTGGGTCAGCGCCACAGTGAACCAATTCCTTTGCCAGGGCGAAAGTCCCCTCGTTGGTTCCACTGAAGCAGAAAGAACCTGTGTCGGTGAGCACCGCGGTATAGAGACAGGTGGCCACCTCGGGTGAGATCTGGACGCCGGCCTCGCGCGCCAGGCGGAAGATCATTTCCGCGGTCGCACAGGCACTGGGATCGATCCAATTGACGTCCGCGAAAGGCCGGGCGGTCGAGTGGTGATCGATGTTGATGAGGTAGTGCTGCTCCAGCCCGGTCAGGCGCGTGCGCTGAACACTATCGCATTCCAGGATGATGACCGCCTCCGGTTGGAATGCATTCTCAGTGGTTCGCAGCACTGAATCAGCGAAGGGTAGGGGGCGGTAGATGCCCGGCACGCCATCGCTGAGGACCACGTTTGCTTGTTTGCCCAGGCTTCGCAGGATCTGGCAGCAGGCCAGCGCCGACCCGACTGCGTCGCCGTCTGGACGGGCGTGCGAGGTAAGAATGAACTTCTGTCTTTTGCCGATCTGGTTCAGAACTTCGCCGAGCATCCTATGGACCCGATTTCGAACCTAACGCTTCCTCTTCTGAATGCGGTGCAACAGCTCTTCGATCCTGCCACCGTGTTGGTCCGCACGGTCGATTACGAAAATCAACTCGGGGGCCTGACGGATGGCAAGGCGGCTGACCAGTTCATGCCGAATGTAGCCGCCCGCCGCGTTCAAGCCTTTGAGGCTTCGCTCAACTTCGTCCTCATCTCCCGCGACTGAAATCAACACGCGGGCGGTCTTGCCATCGGGACCCAGTTGGACCTCGCTGACGCTGACCAGTCCAATGCGAGGATCGCCCAATTCCCCTTCGACAAGGGCGACGATTTCTTCCCGCAGGGCCTCCGCCATGCGGCCACGATGGTATTTCTGTCCCCGGTTCTCCATTGCCTTCGCTTCTGCGACCCGAAATAGGGGAACGTTAGAGGATACGCCAACCTGTCAAGCCGGCGTGATAACGATTACGGCTCCTCGGTCGCACGTCCGCCAAATTCCGCTTCACTCAAGAAATCAAGAAATGAATCGATGACCTCACCGCCGCTGTTATTGGCTGTGCGCACGGCGTGCCGCTCTACATTGCGCATCAAGCCCTCCAGATAATCGCGCGAATGCGAGATGCCGACCACGCCCAGGGTGGCGCGCTGCCAGGCCTCGCTCGGGTCAAGCTCGGCGACCGAGACGTTGAAGTGGGCACGCAACCCATCCTTAACGCTACGCACTACTTGCCGCTTGTCTTTGAGCGAGTGCGCGCTTTCAATGCGGATCTCGAGCGTGAGATACGCAATCATTTTTTACGAGTCCAGGCGTAGAGGGCCGTTTTTAGGGACAGGAACAATTTGAAAGCAGATCCCTCGCGGGGCTAAAGCCCGCTCGTGATGACGAAATAAAGGTCCGTTGCGGCGCGCCTGAAGGCGCGCCCCTTCAAAACACAGCCGCGAGCATCGCCCAGCCTTGCAGCGAGGTCCCTTCGGAGCAGATTTACCAACCCCTAGCCCCTGCTTTTACACGAACGCTTCGGCTGCTACTCTCTCGGTAACGAACACTTCGATGACATCTCCCACTTTGATATCGCCGTAGTTGGCGATCGAGAGTCCGCATTCCATACCGTGGCGAACTTCACTGACGTCTTCCTTAAAGCGCCGTACGGAGCCAATCTTGCCTTTGAAGATCACTATATTGTCGCGCAGAAGACGAGCTTCTGCGTCGCGTTTGACGACACCGTCGGTGACATAACACCCCGCAATCACACCGACCTTGGGTACACGGAAAGTATCGCGCACATCGGCGCGCCCAAGGTATGTCTCCTTGATGATCGGCTCCAGCAATCCGGTCATGGCCTTCTTAATCTCGTCGGCCAACTCATAGATGATGGAGTGCAGTCGAATGTCGACCTTCTCCTGTTCGGCCAGTTCCTGCGCTTTGCGTTCCGGCCGGACGTTGAAGCCGATGATGACAGCATTCGACGCCGACGCCAGCAGCACATCGGTTTCGGTAATGGCGCCCACACCGCTGAGCAGAATCTTGATTTTGACCCGCTCGTTCGACAGCTTGGTCAGCACATCGCTCAGTACCTCGACCGAACCCTGAACATCGCCCTTCAGAATGATGTCCAGCTCTTTCTGCCCGGCTGACTTCAGTTGTTCCGCCAAACCTTCAAGCGAGACTCGTGAACTCTTGGCAAGTTGCGCTTCGCGGGCCTTGCCTTCACGATATTCGGAGATGCCGCGCGCCTTCTCGCGATCGGCCACGGCAACCAGTTGATCGCCGGCTTGCGGCAAACTTTCCAGCCCGAGAATCTCCACCGGGGTTGCGGGAGTGGCAGCATCCATGGCCGCGCCCCGATCGTTGAACATGGCGCGGACCCTTCCGAAAACGTTGCCGACCACGAAGTTGTCGCCGGTCCTCAGAGTTCCGTTCTGCACCAGGACCGTTGCCACGGGACCGCGACCGCGATCCAGCTTGGCCTCCAGCACCGTGCCCTGCGCCAGACGGTCAGGCACTGCCTTCAGGTCCTGCAGGTCGGCAACCAGGCAGATCATTTCCATCAGCAGATTGAGATTGGTCTTCTGCTTCGCCGACACGTCCACGAAGACCGTGCTGCCGCCCCAATCTTCCGGCATCAGGCCGCGGTCGGCAAGTTGCTTCTTGACGCGTTCCGGCAAAGCATCCGGTTTGTCGATTTTGTTGACCGCGACAATTATGGGAACATTGGCGGCTTTGGCGTGGTCGATCGCTTCCAGCGTCTGCGGCATCACGCCGTCATCGGCAGCCACGACCAGTACGACGATGTCGGTCACCTTCGATCCACGGGCACGCATGCGGGTAAAAGCCTCGTGACCAGGCGTGTCGAGGAAAACAATCTCGCGGCCAAAAGCGGGTGAGTTGGGATCGGTGATTGCGACCTTGTACGCGCCAATGTGCTGGGTGATTCCACCGGCCTCGCCTCCAGCGACATTGGTCGAGCGGATTGCATCGAGCAGGCTGGTCTTGCCGTGGTCCACGTGACCCATGATGGTTACCACAGGCGGCCGCGGAACTCCCTGGGCAGTGCCTTCCTCGCCCGCACCGTCCGCCGGCACTGTGTCCTTTGCCAACTGCTCCTCAAAGGTGATAACAGCCGTCTCGGCGCCGAAGTGCCGAGCCATATCGGTGGCCAAGTCGGAATCGAGCGTCTGATTGACCGTGGCAAAAACGCCTCGGGCCAGCAGGCGGGCGATGAGGTCCTTGGCCCGGATCTCCAATTTCTCCGCCAGATCTTTTACGCTGATGCCCTCTGGAATGGTGATGCTCCGCGTGATGGGCAGCGGCTCGCTGGAAAGCGAGAGGCGCGGCGGCGGAACAAAGCCCTTCATTGGGCCTTCCTTCACGCCCCGAGGCACATAGCGTTGTCCCGGCCGCGAAGGACGGCCAGCAGGACGTTGACCAGTGGGAGGCGGCGGGGCAATGCCGGCGCCTGCGCCAAATCCTGGACGAGCTCCCGGCGCCCCAGAACGGGTTGGATGAGGACCGCGGCGCTCTCCCGGTCGCACAGGTGGCCGCGTCTGACCTTGCGGCGGCACTCCCGGACGCGGGCGCTGGAAGATGGGCTTGCCACGCTCCGGCATTCCCCCTCGCGGAGGCGCGCTGGCACCCGGACGAGGTGGGGCCGACGGCGGAGCCAGGTACACGGGGCGAGGCCCAGTCTGAGGAACGATCAGGCGACGTGGCGATTGCGCAGGGGCGATTCCCGCGGGACGCGTCGGCAGTCCGGCGCGGCCAATACCCTGAGCCGGCTGCCCAGGAACAGCGGGGCGAGCCGTGCCCGGACGCGTCTCTGTGGCTGGTGATGCTTGCAATGGCGATGACGGAACTTCGCCCTCGGCAACCGAGGGAACCTCGGATTCGGTTATTTCGGACGCAGCCGGCACGACTTCACTTTCTTCGAGTGCCGCTATCTGGTCCTCGATGACAGGCTCGGAAGGTTGCGCGGTCCCTGCCGCAGATGACAGATGTGCAGAGGGCACTGCCGAAGACGCCGGTACCGGCGGCTTCGGTGGTATGAGAATATTGGCGGGTGGGCGCGCGACCGATTGGGGCGTAATGAAACGTGGCGCTGGCTTGGGCGGCTCCGCTGGAGCCGCTGGAGTGGCACTCGCCACCGGAGCAATAGGTTTCGTAACCGAACTCGCAGGACGAACGGCTGAAGGCGGCGCGACAGTTTGACGAGGCCCAGCGGGTGTGGCAAGAGTCGAAGGCGCGGCCGGACGTCCAGTCGACGAAGGCTGGGCGGCCCGTTGGGTAATCGCCTTCAGCACATCACCCGGCTTGGAGATGTGCGAAAGGTCCAGCTTTTGCTTGAATTCGTCCGCCGATGCACGCGACGAGGCGCGAGTGGTGCCGGTTTCGGGCCGCTTGGCAAAGTACTTCTTTACCCGCTCCGCTTCGTCCACTTCGATGGAACTGGAGTGCGTTTTCTTTTCCGTTACGCCGACCTCAATGAGAGCATCGAGGATCATCTTGCTCTTTACCTCGAGTTCTCTCGCCAGGTCGTTAATTCGAATCTTCTGCATTCCGCCCTATTTCCTCCGTATTGTCCTGCCCGGTTAAGCCGTCATTAGCATCCTCACGGTTTAATTTTGCTGACCCCAGCAACGGCTGAGGCCTTTCTTACCTCTGTTCGCCAGGTTTTTCCTCGTCCGGAACGTTTTCGTTCTCTCCGGCCGGACGCTCGTGCGTAGTCACTTCGGCTTCATCGGCCAAAGGAGCATCCTCGACCCCTTCAACTACCTCGGCCTCGTAGTACTGTCCGCTCTCGACGAGGTCTTCCACGCTGTCCGAACTTGCTTCCGGCTCCTCATCTAAGCCCGTAACATCGCCGGACTGCCCTCCCGAGTCAGGTCCGGTGGCGCTATCGTCGCCACCGTCCTCTGTTGGAGTTTCACCTTCCGTAGACTCACCGTCTCCCGCGAGCGCAACGTCTTCGGTCGCCAATTCGGATTCGACGGGCACTTCTTCCCCGGGTAATGGAGCCTCTTCACTGCCCGCACTAGCCGCCGCATCCAAACTGGAAAAATAATTATTGACTGCGATACTGATTTTCTCCACCGTCTTGGGGCCGATACCCGGCACCTCTTCGAGTTGCTCGGGGGTCATGTCGGCGACGGATTCGACGGTCGTGATGCCGGCTGCGACCAGCTTCTCGATGATTCCCGGCTCCAGCTCAGGAACGCTTTCCAGTGGCGTGGCCGGCTGGTTCAATACCACGTTCATCCGATCTTCCACTTCCTGACGCTTCTCTTCTTCGCTCTTGATGTCGATCTTCCAGCCGAGCAGTTTGGCGGCGAGCCGGACGTTCTGTCCCTTCTTGCCGATGGCCAACGACAGTTGACTGTCGTCGACGATTACCTCCAGGTGCTTTTCCTGACCTTCGAGGACCGTTACGCGACTGACCTTTGCCGGCTGTAGCGCCTTTTCCGCAAAGGTCACTGGATCATCGTGGTATTCGATGATGTCAATTTTTTCGCCGCGCAATTCGCGGATGATGGACTGCACACGCATACCCTTCATTCCGACACAAGCGCCGACTGGATCGACATCCTTGTCCTTCGACATGACCGCAATCTTGGTACGCTCGCCAGCTTCTCGGGCAATGGCGCGAATGACCACGGTGTTGTCGTAAATCTCCGGCACCTCCGTCTGGAACAAATGCGATACCAACTCTGGCACCGCGCGCGAGACCACAACCTGCGGGCCCTTGGAGGCTTTCTCTACGCGGACGATCACCACGCGCGCCCGCTCGCCGGGAGCGAACGATTCGAGCCGCGATTGCTCCTTTTTGGGCATACGTCCTTCCGCCTTGCCGAGGTCCACAATGACGTCCTGGCCCTCCTGGCGCTTGACGGTAGCGTTGATCACTTCTGCGACGCGGCCTATGTACTCGTTGTAGATCGTGTCCCGTTCGGCTTCCCGTACCTTCTGAAAGATGACCTGCTTTGCCAGTTGGGCCGCAATTCGACCCAGCACGTCAGTCGGCTTGTAGGTGCGCAGCTCGCCACCCACTTCGGCGGCAGGATCGATGCGTTTTGCATCCTCCAAGGTAATTTGCGCCAGGGGATCTTCGATCGGCTCGGACCCATCCACGATGGTTCGCACTGCGAAGGCGCGAATCTGGCCGCTCTCCTTGTCGAGTTCGGCACGCAGGTTCTCCTGGGTCTTGTAATACTTTCGGGTGGCCACAACAATGGCATCCTCGACCGCGTTCACGACGATCTGCGGATCGATGCCTTTTTCCCGGCTCAGAGCGTCGATTACGTTGTACAGTTCACTCGCCATAAAATGTTTGCCACCTTACTTCCGTTTGGTCTTTGCCGTGTGTTCCAATCAGAACTCGGGAACCAGGTTCGCCTTCTCAACGTTGGTCAGATCGATTGCGACTTCCGTCCCCGACTCCACCGCCTGGTGCTTCTTCGACTTTTTCCTGCCGGTCAACTCCAAGCTGAGCCGGCCATCGTGAAATGCTTTCAGCCGCCCTTCAAAATGGCGGTTTCCGTTTACCGGGTCTCGCGTCATCAGCTTCACCAGGCTGCCGGTAAAACGCTGGTAGTCCGCCGGCTTTGACAACTTTCGATCCAGTCCAGGCGATGAAACTTCCAACAAGTACGAAGCGCCCGGTACGGCCTCCTCGACATCGAAAATCGTGCCTGCTTCGCGGCTGAAGCTGGAACAATCCTCGTGCGTAACTCCATTCGGTTTGTCGATGAAGATGCGCAACATGCGGGCTTTACCGCCGCCCAGCAGCTCGATATCGACAACTTCCAAACCGCTGGACTGCGCCACGCGCTCAGCGATCTCTCGAACTTTCTCCAAACCGCCTGCCATCGTCTGTTCCTGTCCAAATGACGGCACCCTGCGAATAAGCACAAACTGCCCGTCAGGCTATCGGTGCCGCCTGGACTCGCCGTGCACCAGCGGATTACGGGTGGAAATAAAAAGTGGGCTCGCGCCCACCGATGTGCTTCGCCGATTATGCACCGGGCTCGCCGTCACCCAGGAGGGGTGAACAGAACCCTCAAAACACAACAGTACTTTATTGAATATACGCCGAAGAGTCCAAAAATTCAATGAACCCACGGTACATCGCGGCCTAGAACGGGTGGGAAGGGCGTATGCCCGTCCTTCGCAAACCGGGCGGGCTCACGGTTGCTTAACCGCCAGCGCAACTCTACAATGAGGGATTATCCTTCCGCGGACCCAAAGCCATGATCAATTTTCCGGTGCCAGAGGCGCTTACTTTCGATGACGTGTTGCTGCTGCCTGCCAAGTCCGACGTAGTTCCGGCCTTATTGGACACGACGACCCGTTTGACCCGCAATATCGAACTTCGCATTCCCCTGATCAGTGCGGCCATGGATACCGTCACGGAATCGCGCATGGCCATTGCCATGGCGCAACAAGGCGGGCTGGGCATTATCCATCGCAACCTCACCATCGAACAGCAAACCAGTGAAGTGGACAAGGTCAAGCGCTCGGAAAGCGGCATGATTGTCGATCCCATCACCATGTCGCCTGACGAAAAAATCTCCGATGCGTTGGAGGTCATGCGACACTACCGCATCTCGGGCGTGCCCGTAACCCAGAACAAGAAGCTGGTTGGCATCCTAACCAATCGCGATCTCCGCTTCGAGACCCGCACGGATGTCCCAATCAGTGAGGTGATGACCAAGAAGAACCTGATCACGGTTCCGGTCGGCACCACTCTGAGCGATGCGGAAGCCATCCTGCATGAACATCGCATCGAGAAGCTGCTGGTGGTGGACGATCATTACAACCTAAAGGGCTTGATCACGGTCAAGGACATTCAGAAGCGCCTGAAGTATCCCACCGCCGCCAAGGACGATCACGGCCGGTTGCGGGTAGGTGCGGCGATCGGCGCCACCGGCGACTTCCTGGAACGTGCCCAGGAGTTGGTCCAGGCCAAAGTCGATCTCCTCGCCATTGACAGCGCTCATGGACATTCAACGCGAGTGATCGAGGCCATTCAGGCCATCAAGAAGGCACTGCCCGAGATCGATTTAATTGCAGGTAACGTCGGCACCTTCGATGGCGCATGTGAGCTGGCGCGCGCCGGCGCCGATGCCATTAAGGTTGGTATTGGCCCGGGGTCGATCTGCACAACTCGCATTGTTACGGGCGCTGGAGTTCCTCAGATCACTGCCATCGCCGAGGCTGCCCGCGCCGTACGAGACAGCGATGTTCCCATCATCGCGGACGGCGGAATCAAGTATTCGGGTGACATCACCAAGGCGATCGCGGCGGGCGCAAACTGCGTCATGATTGGCTCGCTGCTCGCGGGTACCGAAGAGAGTCCGGGGGAGACCATTCTTTATCAGGGGCGCTCTTTCAAGGCGTATCGCGGGATGGGATCGCTGGCGGCGATGGCGCAAGGCTCCAGCGAACGTTACTTCCAAAACGCCGATGCTGATTCCTCGGTTCCAGTCTTGTCAGAGGACGGAAGCGATGGCAATCGTCTGGCCAAGCTGGTTCCCGAGGGCATTGAAGGACGCGTTCCCTATCGTGGTACGGTCGGCATGATCGTGTACCAACTCGTAGGCGGCGTAAAAAGCGGCATGGGCTACGCCGGCTGCTCCTCCATCGCCGAACTGCAACAGAAGGCGCGCTTCGTGCGTATCAGCGGAGCCGGCTTGCGCGAAAGCCACGTGCACGACGTAATGATCACCCGCGAAGCGCCCAACTACCGCGTTGAGTAACTGACAATCTGCCTGGCCCACCATGAGTCCAGGCCGGCAACCCTCAGAGCGAGACCCTTTGCTGAAACCCACATTGCGCATGCTGGCACACCGATGGTGGCCCGTTCTGGTGTGGCTGGGGGTCATCCGGTTGGAATCCACCAATCTCGCATCTGCCAATAACACCTCCAGTTTGCTGTACAGGGTGATTGCAACGGTTGTTCCTCAGGTGAGCGAGGCTTTCGTGTCACAGCTTGACGAGGTTCTGCGCAAGACAGGACATTTCGCTGGTTACGGAATTCTCAGTGGCCTGGTTTTCCTTGCACTCAGGAGCACCAACAGCGACCGGCTCCGCCTGCTTTTACAGCGGCCCTGGGGAATACGCCTGCGAGATTTCTGGCGGTGGGAGTGGGCGCTGCTTGGGACTCTGGTGACCGTCGTGACGGCTGCGGCGGACGAGATTCACCAGACATTCATCCCCTCTCGCAGCGGGCGATGGCAGGACGTGCTGCTCGATTCCTGCGGTGCGGTGGCGCTTCAGGTGATCATTTACCTGCTATCGCTGCGAGCTTTCAATCGCCGTCGCGCCGGTGTCGCACAGCCCGAGCTTTCGTCCACGCGATAGTCCGGTTCGCGGTGGTCCATCGGCCACAAAAAAACCCGCCCTAGCTTGCGCTAAAACGGGCACAATTTTATGAATTTCGCACCGGCCAGCAATACCGCCGGCGCCTATTCCCTACTCTTCTTTCTTCTCTTCGCTTGCGGCTTGCTGCGCTTCCACCTGCTTGTTTTCGGCCTCGGCCGATTCCATGGCCTTGCGGGTTTCCTCGGCTCGCTTGGCTCGGAGTTCGGCGCGCTTCTGCCGCTTTTCGTCCAGGGTCTTCTCGCTGCCGAGCAGTTCGACGAAGGCTATGTCGCCGCCATCTCCCTGGCGGAAACCGCCATGTATGATGCGCAGGTAACCGCCTTCGCGATCACCGTAACGAGGTGAGATGGTGTTAAACAGCTTGTCCACCGCATCGCGGGTCATGAGATACGAAGCCGCCTGCCGGCGCGCGGCCACATCGCCGCGTTTGCCCAGCGTAATCATCTTCTCCACGTGAGGGCGCATGGCCTTTGCCTTGGTGACGGTGGTCTCAATGCGCTCGTCAACGATTAGCGATGTCACCAGATTGCGCAGTAACGCGCGCCGATGCTCAGTATTCCGTCCTAACTTCCATCCTGCTCTGCGATGACGCATTTCGGTGATCCTTCAAATTAAGTTGTCAGTAGCCAGTTGCCAGTTGCGTTAGAAATTCGGATCGCTTCCGTAGCCCGACGACGGCAGCGAATAGCCTTGGGTTGCTCCCGATGAATTGCCGGGAACCGCGTTTCCCTGGTCGTCGATCTTCATGCCCAGCCCCAGGCCCATCGAAGCCAGAATTTCCTTGATCTCGTTCAGCGATTTGCGGCCGAAATTTTTGGTCTTCAGCATCTCGGCTTCGGACTTCTGCACCAGTTCACCGATGGTTTGAATGTTGGCATTCTTCAGGCAGTTATAGCTGCGTACCGAAAGCTCAAGCTCTTCCACCGACCGATTGAGGTTCTCGTTGCGGATTTCCGGCTTGTCGCCCAGTCCGGCAGCCTGCGCCTCGAGTTCTTCCTCAAAGTTGATGAAGATGTTCATGTGATCTTTCAGCAACTTCGCGGCCAACCCCAGTGAATCCGCCGGAGTCACCGAACCGTTGGTCCAAATTTCGATGGCCAGCTTGTCGTAATCGGTGATCTGTCCCAAACGGGCAGCCTCGACCGAGTAGTTACATTTGCGGACTGGCGAGTGCACGGAGTCGATGGGAATGAATCCCAAACCCAGGTCCTCGTCGAAGTTTTTGTCCGCCGAAACGTAACCGCGGCCTCTCTTCAGCCGCATTTCCATATCGATCTTGCCACCTTCGCTTACAGTACAGATGTAAACGTCCTTGTCGAGCACCTCAACGTCAGCGTCGGCATCGATCATGCCGGAAGTGATTACGCCCGGCTGATCAGCGCGCAAGTAAATCGCCTTGGGCGCGTCTCCGTTGAGGCGGAAAGGGACCTGCTTCAGGTTGAGAATGATGTCGGTCGCGTCCTCCACCACCCCCGGGATTGACTGGAACTCGTGCAGCACGCCTTCAATTTTGACCGCGGTAACCGCGGCGCCTTCGATGGACGACAGCAACACGCGGCGTAACGCGTTGCCGATGGTGGTACCGAAACCGCGCTCAAACGGCTGCGCCCAGAAGTGACCGTACTGGTCGGTCAGGGTCTCGGTGTCGGTAGCCAGCCGTTTGGGTTTCTGAAATCCTTTCCAAAGCATTCATGACTCCTGTCTGTTCAGTTCGGCCATGCTGCGCGGTTGGCGTCTCATGGAAACGCGAACCGGCTGATCTGGCTCGAAGATTGTAGAAAACGCGACAACAGATCGCTCTGCGCCGCGGGCGTACTACTTGCTGTAAAGTTCCACGATCAACTGCTCATTGATGGGCAAGTTGATGTCGTTACGGGTAGGCAATGCGACCACCCGTCCCTTGTAGGCGTCGCGGTCAACTTCCAGCCATACGGGCGGCGCCTGATGACTGGCAAAATCCTTCGCAATCTCCAGCAATCCGAGTTTGTTGCTCGTCTCGCGCACGGAGATTTCTTCACCTGCACTGACTTGATAGGAAGGAATGTCAACCTTTCTGCCATTCACCTGCACGTGACCGTGACGAACCAACTGACGGGCCTGCCGCCGCGCTACGGCAAAGCCAAGACGATAGACCACGTTATCGAGCCGGCGCTCCAGTTGTTGCAGGAGGACTTCGCCGGTGACCCCGCGGGTCCGGGCGGCTCGTTCAAAGTAGTTGCGGAATTGTTTTTCCTGGGTAAAGTAGATGCGCTTCGCCTTCTGTTTCTCGCGAAGCTGCAACCCGTAGCCTACGATTTTGGCCTTGCGGTCCTTACCATGCTGGCCCGGAGGGAAGTTGCGCTTTTCGACCGGACATTTGTCGGTAAAGCACTTTGCGCCTTTGAGGAACAGTTTCATGCCCTCGCGGCGGCAAAGGCGGCATACTGCGTCTTTGTACCTTGCCAAGTTACGTTCTCCTTGTATTTAGGCAGAGCTTGTCTGCCCTTGTATCGATCGGTTTACGGGCGCTTGGCGTCCCTTCGTCCCGATCGAAAATCAGTTGTTAGGGGCTAGTGGCTAGTGGTTAGTAATTAGATGCTGCCTCCAACCACTTCGACACTTGCCCAAAATCTTCCGGCCTACAGCAAGTGCTAGCCTGCTTTTTTAGCCACTAGCCACTCTCTTCTAGACCCTTCTTCGTTTCGGCGGACGGCAGCCGTTGTGCGGAACCGGGGTTGAGTCCTTAATCGAACGGACGTCCAAGCCGGACGCAGACAAAGCCCGCACTGCCGACTCGCGCCCCGAACCCGGACCGCTTACGCGCACATCCACAACTCGCATGCCGTGGTCCCGCGCCTGATTGGCGGCGTTAGCGGCAGCCTGCTGCGCCGCGAAGGGCGTGCCCTTGCGCGATCCGCGAAAGCCGAGCGAACCCGAACTCTTCCACGACACCGTGTTTCCGTTCGGATCGGTGATGGTAACAATCGTGTTATTGAAAGAGGCCTGAATATGCACGAGTCCGTTGGGAACGTGCTTGCGCTCCTTCTTCTTGAACTTCTTGCTCTTGCCTTTTTTGTCCGCTGCGGCGGATCCAGCTGGTTTCGCCATGTTTTATGTCTTCCCTGCCGCTTTCTTCTTATTCGCCACCGTGCCCTTGCGCGGACCCTTACGAGTGCGAGCGTTGGTGTGAGTGCGCTGCCCCCGGACCGGCAGGCTGCGCCGGTGACGATACCCACGATACGACCCGATTTCGATGAGCCGCTTGATATGCATCGAGACGTCTTTGCGCAGATCGCCTTCGACGTTGCCACCCTCTTCAATTACCTGACGAATGCGGTTCACTTCCTCTTCGTTGAGGTCGCTGACCTTCTTGTCGGTCTGCACGTTCGCAGAGCCGAGAATGCTCTTGGCGCGCGAGTTTCCGATCCCGAAAATATAGGTCAAAGCAATGCTGATGTGCTTGTTGCGCGGAAGATCCACGCCTGCAATACGTGCCATAGTTACTCCAAATTCAGTTCGCTAGTGGTTGGTGGATAGTGGCTAGTTCCAGTGGTAGTTTCTTTTCTAATCACTATCCACTAGCCCCTGACCACTTCTTTTTCATCCCTGCCGTTGCTTATGTTTCGCGTTTTCGCAGATCACGCGAACCACTCCGTGACGGCGAATCACCTTACATTTGTCGCAAATCTTTTTGACTGATGCCCGTACCTTCATGAAATCCTCAGTTGTCAGTAGCCAGTTGTCAGTTACGAATTCCAGCTCCCGAAGCCGCGCAATCCACTGGCTTGACTACCGGCTACTACTGCTTATTTGTACCGATACACAATACGTCCCCGGGTCAGGTCATATGGTGATAACTCCACCGCAACCCGGTCGCCAGGAAGTATGCGAATAAAATTCTTGCGCATCTTGCCAGAAACATGCGCCAGCACCTGGTGCTTGTTCTCCAGCTCCACTTTGAACATCGCATTGGGCAGTGGTTCCACCACCACCGCCATTACCTCAATCGCGTCTTCCTTACTCATTCAACCCCGGAAAATCAGTTGTCAGTTGTCAGTACTCAGTTGCCAGTCAGGACTCTATCTCCGCCAACAACCAGCAACTACTTCAGCAGCCAGTAACAGATCGCCCGGCTGACAACTGGCAACCGGCTACTGACGACTGTTCTCTACTCCGTCAAAATCATCGGCCCATTTCTGGTCACCGCGACGCAATGTTCGAAGTGAGCACTGTAGCTGCCGTCTTCGGTCACTGCCGTCCACTTATCATCGAGCACTCGCGTACCCGGCTTACCTATGTTCACCATGGGCTCAATCGCCAACACCATGCCGTCGCGCAACTTCGGTCCTTGCCCAGGAGTCCCGTAGTTCGGAATCTGCGGGTCTTCGTGCAACTTCGTACCGATGCCGTGCCCGACGAATTCCCGCACCACGCTGAAGCCGTTGGCCTCAACCAGTTGCTGCACGGCTGCGCCCACGTCTCCGACTGTATTGCCTACACGCGCCGCTTCGATTCCGTGAAATAGAGACTCGCGTGTCACCTCGAGCAATTTCTGCAACTCCGGCCTCAAGGTGTCGCCTACTGGGACCGTGATCGCCGAATCACCGTAGTACCCATCCAGCACGACGCCACAATCAATGGAAACAATGTCTCCGGCCTTCAGCATCCGCCGGTCCGACGGAATGCCATGCACAATCTCGTCATTCACCGATGTGCACAGCACGCAGGGATAATCGTAATACCCCTTGAATGCAGGCTTGGCCCCTAAATCACGGATCTTGAGCTCGGCAATGCGCTCCAGATCCATGGTTGAAACCCCAGGTGCCACAGCTTTTCGCGCGGCCTCAAGCACCTGGCGGACTATGCGCCCACTGCGGCGCATCTTGTCAATTTCCGAGGCCGACTTACAAACGATTGACATTCTCTATCGCACTGAACGTTTGCGCCATTACCGCTTCCACCGGCTGATCGCCGTTCACTTCGATCAGTCGGCCCCGAGAACCGTAATATTCCACCAAGGGCAGGGTGAGCTGCTCATAGGCCTTCAGGCGTTCGGCAATAACTTCCTCTGCATCGTCGGGACGCGCCACTAAGGGCGTACCGTCGACATCACAGATGCCATTGACCTTGGGGGGCTGGTAATAGACGTTGTAAATCAGTCCGCAGGTGGGACACGAACGACGCCCGGTAAGCCGTTGCCGTAGTTGATTATAGTCTACTACCAACTGGATCACAACCGGCGGCGCGCACGCCTGCTGCCCTTTGCCATCCTTGCCTGCCCGCATTTTTTCCAACTGCGCATCCAGCCACTCCGCCTGCCGTACGGTACGCGGAAAACCATCCAGGATGAACCCACGGACGCAATCCGATTGCACCAGACGGTCAGCAACCATGCCGCAGACCAGTTCGTCGGGCACCAAGTCGCCGCGCTCCATGATCGCCTTCGCCTTCACTCCCAATTCCGTCTTCCGGGCGACGTTGTCCCGCAAAATGTCACCCGTGGAGATCTGGGGGATGCCGTAGGTTTCAGCAATCAGCTTCGCCTGCGTTCCCTTGCCAGCGCCCGGCGGACCTAACAGCACAATGGGACCGACCGTCTGTTGGTTTGCCTTCACGCTCACTGCCGAGGAAGTCTGTACTTCCATGACCCATACCCTGAGCCCGAACCACAGGCCCTTTCTCGCCCGCCAAGGCGGGTCGAAGCCTCCCGGTAGCTTCAACTGCAGTGGATAGTTAATAGTGACTGGTGGCTAGAAAATTCGAATCTATCCACTATCCACTAGTCACTGCTTCTTACCACGTCGTCCTACGCCCGCGGATACGTCCGCTGCGCGGAGTGAAACCTTCATAGTGGCGCATCACCAATTGCGACTCGACCTGGTTGACGGTATCCATGGCCACGCCCACAACAATCAGCAGCGACGTCCCGCCAAAGTAAAAGTTCACGCCCAGTCCGTTGGTCACCCACGTCGGCAAGCGCTCGAAGAACGCTCCAATAGGCCCGAACAGGTGATTGAGATGAATGCCGGTGATCATCCATTCAGGAATGAAGGAGATCAGGATCAAGTACAACGCGCCGACTAACGTGATGCGCGTCAGAATATCGTTAATATAGTTGGCCGTCCGCGCCCCAGGCCGAATGCCCGGGATGAAGCCGCCGTACTTCCGCATGTTGTCGGCAACCTCAGTGGGGTTGAACACGATGGACACGTAAAAGTACGCAAAGAAAATGATTCCAACCGCGTAGAGCAAGGTGTACATCGGCTCGCCCCAGGCAAGTTGACTCAGTATGCGATCGACGAACGCGCTCTTCCCCTTGAACACCGCTCCCATCGTCTGTGGCAGGGTCAACACCGACGATGCAAAGATGACCGGCATGACGCCGCCAGAGTTCACTCGCAACGGGAGATGGGTCGACTGGCCGCCCATGATCTTGCGGCCGACCACCCGCTTGGCGTACTGCACGGGAATGCGGCGCTCACTCCGTTCAACAAACACAATGAACGCGACCACTGCCACCATCAGCAGCACCAGCAGCAGCATCGCGGGTATGGTGAATGCGCCCCAAGCCTGAGACGCTGCTTTCTCGTACAAATCCATTACGCCTCGCGGCAGGCCTACGACAATGCCGGCGAAGATTAGCAGCGACATGCCGTTGCCCACGCCGCGCTCGGTGATCTGTTCGCCCAGCCACATAATGAAGACGCTGCCGGTGGTGAGCGTCAACATGGTCATCAGCACGAAAGGGATGCCCGGGTTGTTGACGAAGGCCGTGCCTCCACTAATGGTCTGGCGCTCCAGCGTGATCGCAATGCCCAGCGACTGCACTGCGCTCAGCAAAAGGGTAAGGTAACGGGTCCACTGGGTAATCTTCTTGCGCCCCAGCTCGCCTTCTTTCTGCAACTTGGCCAGGGGCTCGTACACTACCGTCATCAGCTGCAGAATGATGGACGCGGTAATGTACGGCATGATGCCCAGCGCGAAGATCGTCAGACGGCGCAACTGACCGCCACTGAACAAATCGACGAAGCCGAGGAAGGTGCCCCGATTCTGGTCGAAGAACTGTGACAACAGATCGGCGTTGATACCAGGCGTGGGAATGTGTCCCCCGAAGCGGTAAACCGCCAGCAGCCCAAGCGTGAACAAAATTCGCTTGCGCAGATCGGGTACGCGAAATACGTTGGCTAACTTCTCAAGCATGGAACGAAAACCTCAGTTGCCAGGACTACTGACAACTTGAATCTTGCCGCCGGCCTTTTCGATCTTTTCCTGCGCTGACTTGGAAAACTTATGCGCGTGTACCGTGATTGCCTTGGAAAGCTCACCCTGACCGAGCACCTTCACCAGCGTGTTCTTGGAACTGACGACGCCAGCTTTGCGCAGCAACTCGGGCGTGATCTCGCTCTTGCCCAGGCCTGCCAGCCGTTCCAGGTTCACTACTTCATACTCGACGCGAAAGATGTTGGTGAAGCCGCGCTTCGGCAAGCGGCGATGCAGCGGCATCTGCCCGCCCTCGAAGCCGCGCATCATGCGCGAACCGCTACGTGACCTCTGACCCTTGTGGCCCCGGGTGGAAGTCTTTCCCATACCCGAGCCCATACCGCGGCCGACACGCTTCTTGTTCTCTGACGCTTTCCGGGGTGCACGTAAATTGCTGAGATTCATTTTGTACCCTGTTCCTTCACGATCTCTACCAGGTGCGGGACCTTCGCCACCATGCCGCGTATGGAGGGCGTGTCCTCACGCTCCACCACCTGATTCAGCCGAGTGAAACCCAATCCCTTGACCACCAGCTTGTGTTTAACCGGGGCAGCAATTGCCGAACGCACCCACTTGAGTTGCATCTTCGTGCCCGCCTTTGCCGGCGTTGCTTTTGCCTTTTTACGAATACGGGCCATGGTTAAAGCTCCTCAACCGACTTGCCGCGAGCGCTAGCCACGTCTTTGCGGTCGCGCAGCCGAGACAGCGCGTTGAATGTGGCCTTGATAACGTTGTGCGGGTTGGTCGTACCGATGGATTTGGTCAGCACGTTCTGGATTCCCGCTGAAGTCATGACCGCGCGTACTGCGCCTCCGGCAATAACGCCCGTGCCTTCCGGCGCCGGCTTCAACATCACCATGCCTGCGCCGTAGCGGCCCAGCACCTGATGAGGAATCGAGGTTTGCGTCAGGTTCACGCGCAGCAGGTTCTTCTTGGCCGCTTCGATTCCCTTGCGGATCGCCTGCGGAACTTCCTTCGCTTTACCGGATCCGTAACCCACCACGGCCGAGCCCGGATCACCGACCACCACCAGTGCCGCAAACGACAGGTTCTTGCCGCCCTTGACGACCTTGGTGACGCGGTTGATCGAGACCACCTGGTCCTTCAGTTGGTACTGACCGGCGTCAAGCTTTTTCTTTACTGTTGGCATTACCGTTGTGTCTCCCGGCGTCGTCTCCGGCGCCTTTGCAATCTCAAAAACTCTGCCGTCCCTAAAAGGACTCGGATCATTAATCCCGGTTACCCAGGGCTTCCGCCCTGGGCTAAGCTCTTTCGCGCCTGCGGCGCTGGTTCATCGAAGCGACTACTCCACTACCGAACCTCAAATTCCCTCTTCCCGGTCTGCAAGCAGTTGTTGGCCGCTAACCACTAGCCCCTAACCACAGCCTTTTAGAACTTCAGCCCCGCTTCGCGGGCCGCATCAGCCAGCGCCTTGATGCGTCCGTGATAAAGATATCCGCCGCGATCGAAGACTACCTTCTCGATGCCCTTCTGCTTGGCGCGCTCGGCGATCATCTTGCCGACATCTTTCGCCGAACCCACGTTGCCGCCAGTGGGGCGCTTCTCGCCCTTGCCGACTTTCTTTACGGAGGTCGCCGACACCAGGGTCACACCCTTCGCGTCGTCAATTACCTGAGCGTAAATATGGTTCACCGAACGATAGACGTTCAGCCGCGGACGCTCCGCCGTGCCCAGAACTTTCTTGCGGATTCTGGAGTGGACCTTCTGCCGCGTTTGATCTTTGGAAGACTTCGTAATCATCGTTTTCGCTCTCAGCCGTCGGCTATCAGCCTTCAGCTCACTGATCAGTTCACTTTCCAGCCACTGGCAACTGGCCACTAGCCACTATTTCGCTCCGGTCTTTCCGACCTTCTTCTTCAGGCGCTCATTGCTATAGCGGACACCCTTGTTCTTGTACGGATCAGGTGGACGAAGGCTGCGCATCTCGGCAGCAACGAATCCAACCTTCTGCCGATCAATACCGCTAACCGTAAGGTGCGTCAGCTTGGGATCGACAGCCACTTCTATGCCCGCCGGCAGCGGGTATTCAATCGGGTGGGAATATCCCAGGGTAAACACTACGGTGGTCTTGCCCTTCATTTCCGCACGGTAGCCAATTCCGACAATGTCCAGTTCCTTGGTCCAGCCTTTGGTGACACCTTCCACCGAATTGTTGACCAGAGCGCGCACCAATCCGTGCACCGCAGCCTTGGAGTCGTCTTCGCGAACCACCGTTAAGGTGCCATCGGTCAGTTCCAGTTTCACGCCAGCAGGCATGTGGGTCGTGACTTCGCCCTTCGGTCCCTTTACCCGGACCGTGTTGCCTTCTACGGCGTAGGTGACTCCCTTTGGCATCGGGATCGGCTTTCTACCAATTCTTGACATAATCTTTAGCTCTCGACTGTCAGCTGTCAGCTGTCAGATCATTCCTGTTGTGCGAGCGTTAGACCCGCTTATTAAATCCTGACCAACCATCTTTCGCTGACGGCTGATAGCTGACGGCTGACAGCCGCTCAGTAAATCTCGCAGAGGACCTCTCCACCGACGCCTTCTTTACGCGCCTGGCGCCCCGTCATCACGCCCCGCGGAGTGGTCAGAATGCTGATCCCCAGCCCGCCGAGCACGCGCGGAATTTCGGTGTGTCCGACATACACCCGGCAACCGGGACGCGAAACCCGCTTCAAGTCCGAAATTGGCGACGAGTTATCCGGGCTGTACTTCAGGTACACCCGCAGGACCTTGCGGCCCTCTTCTTCTGTCGCCTTGAAGTTCGCGATGTAGCCCTCTTCCTTCAGGATGCGGGCCATCTCGACCTTCAGCTTGGAATGCGGAACGTCCACCTTCTGGTGCCGCGCCTTGATGGCATTGCGAACGCGGGTCAAAAAATCTGAGACCGGATCGGTCAAACTCATGCTTTATATCTCCTCAAATCGTCGCCCGTTCGCTTCTCTTTACGGCAAGAAGAACCCGTCGGCGACGTACTAAACTAGCCCCTATCCACTAGTCACTAGCCACTGCTCTTCACCAACTCGACTTCATGACCCCGGGAATCTCGCCCTTCAGGGCCAGACCGCGGAAGCACAGGCGGCAAATGCCGAACTTGCGCAGAAAGGCGCGCGGACGTCCGCAGATATGGCAGCGATTGTGCTGCCGGACCGGGAATTTGGGTTTCTTGTTCGACTTCGCAATACTTGATGTCTTCGCCATTGTTTCCTTTACGCTATTCGCTTCTCGCTCTTCGCTGACTACTGACTACTGGCTACTGCCGGAACGGCATTCCCATGTGCTTCAACAACGCCCGCGCCTGGTCGTCTGTTCCAGCCGAGGTCACAATCGTGATGTTCATGCCCTTCATTTTTTCGACCTTGGCGTAATCGATCTCCGGAAAAATCAACTGGTCGCGCACGCCCAACGTGAAATTGCCGCGCCCGTCGAACGACTTGGTCGGCACTCCCCGGAAGTCGCGGACCCGCGGCAGCGCCACATTCACCAGGCGATCAAAAAACTCATACATGCGGTCGCCGCGCAGTGTCACCATCACGCCGATGGGCATTCCTTCGCGCACCTTGAAGGCGGCGATGGACTTGCGTGCCCGCGTAATCACCGGCTTCTGACCGGTGATCTGGCCGACTTCGCCCGCCGCCGGGTCGATCAGCTTGGCATTTTGCGTCGCCTCGCCCACTCCCATGTTCACAATGATCTTTTCCAGCTTGGGAGCTGCCATTGGGTTATTGAGGTCGAACTCTTTCATCAACGCGGGCAAAACGTCCTTGTAATAGCGATCGCGCATGCGAGCGGTCTGGCGATTGGTCGCCTTGGGCCGCGCCGGTTTGCCCGATGCTCCCTCGGCAGCTACTTCGGCCTGCGCGGGCTTCGCCTTCTTGCCCTGAGGCTTGCCCTGCGGCTTTCCTTCTGCCCCCGCCGATTGCGCTTTTGGTTTCTTCTCGTCTGCCATTCCTGCTTCTACCTTTCTCACGGTTTCGGTTTGTTTCGGCTACCGGTTCGTGAGGAAATCAATTTAGTACTTGGCAATTAGTATTTAGCCTTTGGCTCTTAGCTAATAAATCCCGAATCTTCACATGTCTTGCACAAACCACTAAGTGCCAAATGCTAAGTGCTAAGTGCCAACTTGCAGCTACTTCTCCAACGTGGTTCCGCAGTTCTTACATACGCGAGAGCGGTGGTCGCCGTGTTTCTCATGGCCCACCCGCACAGGACGCGCACAGGAGCTGCACATCAGCATCACGTTGCTGATGGAAATCGCGCTCTCCTGCTCCGCAATGCCTCCCTTGATGTTCTTCTGCGGATTGGGACGCACGTTCTTTTTCACCATCATGACGTGTTCGACTAACACCTTGGACTCGTCCGGCATAACGCGGAGCACGCGGCCTTCCTTGCCCTTGTCGCGTCCCGTAATAACCCGCACCTGATCGTTGCGGCGAATATCTACACTCTTCTGCATCTTCAAACCCCTTAGCAACTAGCAGCGAGCTAGTGCCATCCCCTAACGGGACTCATATCTATTTCCCACTCTGCCCAGTTCTTAGCTAGCCACTAGCCACTAACCCCTAGCCATTGCTTTACAGCACTTCCGGCGCCAGGGAAACAATCTTCAAAAATTTCTTCTCGCGCAGTTCGCGCGCCACCGGACCAAATACGCGGGTGCCGACCGGCTCATTGGCATCGTTGATCAACACCGCCGCATTCTGATCGAAGCGGATGTAGGTGCCGTCACGGCGGCGATGCTCTTTGCGGGTCCGCACGATCACGGCCTTCACCACCGTGCCCTTCTTGGCGGTGCCGTCGGGCGAGGCTTCCTTCACCGACGCCGTAACCACGTCACCCAAATGCGCGACCAGGCCGGTGGAACCGCCCAGCGGCAGGATCATCTGCAGCTTGCGCGCGCCAGAGTTGTCGGCGACATCGAGCATGGATCTCATCATCACTGCCATAACCTTGTCTCCTTGCTGCACCGTCTGCGGACTCACGCCATCGGCTTAGCTCGCCGGCGTCTCCTCAACCGGCGCTATCAGCGCAGCACGCTGCACGATTTCCTTCAACTTCCACCGCTTCAACTTGGAGAGCGGCCGGCTCTCTTCCAACTTCACGAAGTCGCCGAGATGCGCCGTGCCTTCCTCGTCGTGCGCGTAGTATTTCTTGCTACTCTTCACTACACGTTTGTAGAACGCGTGGGCCTTCTGCCGCCGGACTTCGACCACGATGGTCTTGGCCATCTTGGTGGAGACCACTTCGCCAATCAGGGTCTTGCGACGGCCGGGGGTCTTTTCTGTACTGGTTGCTGTTGTGTCGACCATGGCTTACTTTTTCTCCGTCGCAGCCTTCTTGCTGGCCGCCTTCTTCGCTGTCACTGTCTTCTCAACGGTAGCGCTTGGCTTCGCAGCCGCGCCGTTTCCTCCCGCCAGCTCTTTCTGGCGTAACACCGTTTGGACCCGAGCAATGTCTTTCTTGAGCTCGCGGATTTTCTTCAGGCTCTCGGTCTGTCCCATCTTCATCTGAAACTTCATCTTGAACAGCTGGTCGGCCATTTCCCGCTGCTGATGGGCCAGTTCGATATCGGTCAAATTGCGAATTTTGCTTACATCCATCGTGAGAATCCTTTAATTCAGTGACTAGTGACTAGTGGATTGTGGTTAGAAAACCCAATCGCGACTACTCTCAACTTGCTGGCCACTGCTCCCGTTTTACGTCTCCTACCAGCCACTATCCCCTGACCACCAGCAACTGGTTTAGTGCACACCTTCACGCTGCACGAACTTGGTGCGAAGCGGCAGCTTGTGCGAAGCCAGGCGCATCGCCTCGGTCGCGTCGGTCACCGATACCCCTTCCATTTCGAAGAGGATCTTGCCCGGGCGCACTACCGCCACCCAATGGTCCGGAGCGCCTTTGCCTTTGCCCATACGGGTCTCAGCCGGCTTCTTGGTGACGGGCTTGTCCGGGAACAGCCGGATCCAAATTTTCCCGCCACGTTTCACGAAGCGGGTCATGGCCACGCGGCTGGCTTCAATTTGCCGATCGGTGATCCAACCCGGCTCCATGACTTTCAAGCCGAAGTCGCCGAACGACAGCTCGCCGCCGCGCCAGGCCTTGCCAGTCATGCGCCCGCGCTGCTGCTTGCGATACTTCACTTTCTTTGGCATCAACATAGATATTCAGTGGCTAGGGGTTAGTGGTTAGTGGCTAGAAAATCTAGTTCCAGCTCTACTCGAACCGCTTCCTCCAGCTTTCTCCAATTCGTTTTCTACAGCTCGCTAGCTGCGACCGTTAGTTGCTCGTGCTTACCGCCACTAACCCCTGACACCTAGCCCCTGTTTTTAAAACGCTCCGCTCTGTACGCCCTGCGGTTCGCGTTTGCGTTCCTTGAAAATCTCGCCCTTGTAGACCCAGCACTTCACGCCGATGATGCCGTAGGTGGTGTGGGCCTCAGCAAAACCGTAGTCGATGTCGGCACGCAGGGTGTGCAGCGGCAACCGGCCCTGCAAGTACCACTCAGAGCGGGCGATTTCGTTGCCATTCAGACGGCCGCTGACGCGAACCTTAATCCCCTTGCAGCCGAAGCGCAGCGCCGAATCCACCGCCTTGCGCATGGCGCGCCGGAATCCCACGCGCTTTTCAAGTTGCAGTGAGATGTTCTCCGCCACCAGTTGCGCATCGAGTTCTGGCTTGTGCACTTCCTGAATATCGACAAAGACATCGCGGTTGGTGCGCTTCTGGATGTCCTGCTTCAGCTTGTCGATCTCCGTTCCCTTGCGACCGATGATGATGCCCGGGCGCGCGGTGCGGATGATAATGCGCAGCTTGTTACCAGGACGCTCGATCTCGATCGAGCTGACGCCCGCCGACTTCAGCTTTTCCTTCAGCTCGGCCTTCAGCTTCACGTCTTCCAGTAGAAGCTTGTCGTAGTCGCGCACCACGAACCAGCGTGACTTCCAGGGCTTGGTAACGCCGAGGCGGAATCCGTATGGATGGACTTTCTGTCCCATAATCTGCTTCTTCTCCGCGACGACTGCACTCTGGCATCGCCGCATATTTCAATCTCTACTTCTTTTTCTTGGCCGGCTTCTTCGCCGCCTGCTTCTTCGCTGCCGGTTTCTTGGCCGCCGCTTTCTTCTTGACGGGTGCCTTCTTGACGACTCTCTTGACTGCCTGCTTGGCCGGCGCACCTTCCTGCACGGTTTGGACTAAGCCGGCATCACCGTTGCGACCAGCCTTCTCTTCCAAGGCAATCTCCAAATGCGAGATCCGCCGCTGGTAGTGGTAGGCGCGGCCCATCGGAGCCGGACGAATACGTTTCATGCGCGGTCCATCGTTGGCAACGGCGCGTTTGACGTAGAGCCGGTCGACATCGATATCGAGACCTTTTTCTGCACTGGCGTAGTTGGCATTCTCGACCGCTGAGCGCAGCAACTTGTACAGCTTCGGAGCGATGCCCTTCTTGGCATACAACAGCGTGTCCAGCGCCTCTTCCACCCGGCGGCCCTTGATCAGGTCCAACACCAGGCGCGCTTTCTGCGGCGAGACGCGCACGTAATTCAGTTTGGCTGTGAATTCCATGTCGTTTTCCTTATCTCGCCGGAGGAGCAGGCTTGGCTGCGGTTTCCGTCGCGGCCCTGACCGAGTGCCCCTTGAAGTTGCGGGTCATGCTGAATTCGCCCAGTTTGTGCCCGACCATGTTCTCGGTCACATACACCGGAATAAATTTCTTGCCGTTGTGCACCGCCAGGGTGTGTCCCACCATCTCGGGAATCACGGTGGAGCGGCGCGACCAGGTGCGCACAACCTTCTTCTCGTTGCGTGCGTTCATGCCGTCGATCTTGACCTGCAGGTGCGAATCGATGAACGCGCCTTTTTTTGTTGAACGTGCCATATCGTCTCAGTCCTACTTCTGTCTGCGGTTCACGATGAACTTATCGGTCCGCTTGTTGTTGCGAGTCTTGTAACCACGTGTCGGCTTGCCCCACGGCGTCACCGGATGACGTCCACCGCTGGTCTTGCCTTCGCCGCCGCCGTGCGGATGATCGACCGGGTTCATCACCACACCGCGGTTGGTCGGGCGGATTCCCAGCCAGCGCGTGCGGCCAGCCTTGCCGATGGAAATGTTTTCGTGATCGATATTGCCAACCTGCCCCACGGTGGCCATGCAATCCACCAGCACCTTGCGGGTTTCGCCGGAAGGCAGCTTGAGCAGCGCGTAGTCGCCTTCCTTGGCAACCAACTGCGCCTGCGCTCCAGCCGAGCGCGCCATCTGCGCGCCCTTGCCGGGCTTCAACTCAACGTTGTGGACCGTGGTGCCAGGAGGAATGTTGCGCAACGGCAACGCATTGCCTACCAGGATGTCGGCCTCGGGACCGCTGACGATCTTGGCGCCCACCTGTAGTCCCACCGGATACACAATGTAGCGCTTTTCACCATCGGCATAATTCAGCAGGGCGATACGCGCCGAGCGATTGGGATCGTACTCGATGGAGGCGACGGTCGCGGGAATCCCGAACTTGTCGCGCTTGAAGTCGATGATGCGCAGCTTGCGCTTGTGTCCCCCACCGTGGTGCCAGATGGTCAGATCGCCGCAATTACGGCGTCCGCCAGTGCGCTGCTTGGGCTCGGTCAGCGGCTTGTACGGACGGTTCGTCGTCAGGTCATCGTTGACCGTGCTCGTGGTGAACCGCCGCGACGGGGTAACCGGTCTATAAGTCTTGATAGCCATGTGTCTACTCGTTTCTCAATACTTCCCGCCACTACCACTAGCCACTAACTAGAGGTTTTCGGCGTACTCGGGCATCTTCTCGCCCGCCTTCAACCGCACGTATGCCTTCTTCCAGTCGGGGCGATATCCCGTAAACTTGCCGCGCCGGCGCTCTTTGCCTGCAAAACTAGCGGTCCGTACCGAATCCACTTTCACCTTGAAAATGCTTTGCACCGCCTGCTTGATCTCGGTCTTGGTCGCCTTCGGGGAAACCTCGAAGACCAGGGTCGCCTCGGTTTCCTTTACTCCCAGACCCTTTTCGGTAATAACCGGTCGGCGCAGGACTTGATATGCCGATTTCATTACGCCACCTCCGCATGTCTGCGCTTGGGCGCCGCAGCCTTCAGCGAGTCCTGCAACTTCTCCAATGCCGGGCGGGCGAAGATTGTAGTTTCATAGCGAAGCAGGTGATAAGGATGTACCTGATTACCCGCCAGCAACTCCACGCCCGCAAGATTGCGTGAACTCAGATGAAGGTTATGGTTCTCGGTGGACGAGCTTTCCACCAGCAACGTCGTGCCCTTCGCGTTCAAAGTGTGCAGCGTCTTGCGGAACTCTTTGCTCTTCGGCTCCTTCACGTCGAAGCTCTCGACAACCACCAGCTTGCCATCTGCCAGCTTGGCCGCCAGTGCCGAGCGCAACGCGCCCAGCAGCTTCTTGCGTGGAAAAGCGTAATCGTAGGAGCGGGGCTGCGGTCCGTGGACCGTGCCGCCGTGCCGCCAAAGAGGTGAGCGAATGGAGCCCACGCGCGCGCGCCCCGTGCCCTTCTGCTTCCACAGTTTCTTGCCCGCTCCGCTCACCAGCTTCTTGTTCTTGGTGGCGTGGGTACCCGCACGCTGCCCGGCGCGATAGTGCTTCACCGCTTCCCACAGCAGATCTTCGTTCACCGCACCGAACACTTCATCGGCCAGTTCGAAGGAACCTACTTTTTCGCCGCCGAGATTTACTACATCAATCGTCGCCATAGTCTCTTCCAATCAGTTGCCAGTAATCAGTTGCCAGTTCTCAGCTACTTCTTCTTTGCCGCCTGGCGCTTCGATGCCTTCAACGGATCGACCGTACCGGTGCCGCTAAATCCACGACGCTCTCTGGGCGGTTTCTTGGCCTTCGCGATCATCACGTAACCATCCTTCGGCCCGGGCACCGCGCCCTCGACTACCAGCAGGTTCTCGTCCTTGTCTACGCCCAGTACGCGCAGGTTACGAATCGTCACCCGATCGACGCCCATGTGCCCCGACATGCGCATGCCTTTGAACACACGCGACGGGAACGCGGACGAGCCGATCGAACCGGGGATCTGGAACATCGAACCGTGCGATCCAGCGCCGCCGGCAAACTTGTGGCGCTTCACCACGCCTGCGAAACCACGCCCCTTGCTGGTCGCCACCACATCCACAAACTTCTCGCCGTCAAAAATATCCACCAGAACCTTGTCGCCGACCTTGGCGCCATCCTGGCTATCGGCATCGACGACAATCGGTACCTCGCGCAGGAACCGCATCGGCGGAAGGTTGTGCTTGGCGAAATGTCCCTTCATCGGCTGCGTCAGGCGCGACTCTTTGACGAACTCCACCAGCCCGATCTGGGCGGCGTCGTAGCCGTCCTTGGCGACCGTCTTGCGCTGTGTCACAAAGCACGGGCCAGCCTGCAGCACGGTGACGGGGTGGACATCACCCTTGTCATCGAAGAGCTGCGTCATGCCAACCTTTTTTCCCAGAATTCCACTCACTGCCATTTGCTTGTCCTCAACTCCGCTTCCCTATCCGGTGTTGGTTGCATCGGGGGCTTGCGCCACGGAAGCTTTGTTATTGCCCAGCTTCTAGCTCTTAGCCTTTAGCTTTTAGCAGGCTCGTTGCCCTGCTTCACTTCAGCCGTGAGATTGCTAAACGCTAATAGCTAACTGCTAAGAGCTATCTATGTTCCTTACCGAACGCCTTGATCTCGACATCGACGCCGGCTGGAAGCTCAAGTTTCATCAGCGCGTCCACGGTTTGCTGCGTAGGCTCGAGAATGTCGAGCAGGCGCTTATGAGTGCGAATTTCAAACTGTTCGCGCGATTTCTTGTCCACGTGGGGCGAACGCAACACGCAATACTTGTTCTTCACCGTAGGCAAGGGGATCGGCCCCGCAATTTGCGCCCCGGTGCGCTTCGCCGTATCGACGATTTCGCCGGTGGACTGGTCGAGAACGCGATAGTCGTATGCTTTCAGCCGGATTCGGATTCGTTCTTTGCCAATCACGTTAGTTTCTCTCAAAGATCTCGGTTGAGGCAGCGAGCGTTTCCGCTATCTGCCCTGCGGCTTGTGCCGCGGTTGATGATGAATGCAACCTCGCCGGCTGCACTCGCAACACTACGCAATAATCTCGCTGATGGTGCCGGCGCCCACGGTGCGTCCGCCTTCGCGGATCGCGAACCGCAAGCCCTTCTCCATCGCCACCGGCGTGATCAGCTCAATCTCCAGCGCCACGTTGTCGCCCGGCATCACCATCTCGGTGCCCGCCGGCAACGTTGCCACTCCCGTCACGTCGGTGGTGCGGAAGTAAAACTGCGGCCGGTAGCCCTTGAAGAACGGCGTGTGCCGCCCGCCTTCGTCCTTCGACAGCACGTACACCTCGCCCTTGAACTTGGTGTGCGGCGTGATCGAGCCCGGCTTGGCCAGCACCATGCCGCGCTCCACGTCTTCCTTCGCCGTGCCGCGCAGCAGCAGGCCGGCGTTGTCGCCCGCCAGACCCTCGTCCAGCTGCTTCTTGAACATTTCCACGCCCGTGACCACCGTCTTGCGGGTCTCGCGGAAGCCCACGATCTCCACGTCCTCGCCCACCTTCACCTTGCCGCGCTCGATGCGGCCGGTGACCACCGTGCCGCGCCCCTGAATCGAGAAGATGTCTTCAATCGGCATCAGGAACGGCTTGTCGATGTCGCGCGCCGGCAGCGGCACGTTCTTGTCCACCGCGTCCATCAGTTCGTCGATCTTGGCTTCCCACTGCGCCTCGCCGTTCAACGCGCCCAGCGCCGAGCCGCGAATCACCGGCACATCGTCGCCCGGAAACTGGTACTTGGTCAGCAGCTCGCGCACTTCCATCTCCACCAGATCGATCAGCTCGGGATCCTCCACCGCGTCGCACTTGTTGAGAAACACCAACACGTACGGCACCCCGACCTGGCGCGCCAACAGCACGTGCTCTTTGGTCTGCGGCATCGGCCCGTCGGTGGCCGCGACCACCAGAATGGCGCCGTCCATCTGCGCCGCGCCGGTGATCATGTTCTTGATGTAGTCGGCGTGCCCGGGACAATCCACGTGGGCGTAGTGCCGGTTGGCGGTCTCATATTCCACGTGCGCCGTGGCAATGGTGATGCCGCGCTCGCGCTCTTCCGGCGCGTTGTCGATCGAGTCGAAGCTGCGAAACACAATCTTGGGATTGTGCTTCTGCAATACCTTGGTGATGGCCGCCGTCAAGGTGGTCTTGCCATGATCGATGTGCCCGATCGTGCCCACGTTCACGTGCGGCTTGCTGCGGTCAAATTTCTCTTTCGCCATTGGAGCTCCGTATTTCTGTTGCGGGGGCTAAAGCCCCGATCTTTAATTATTGCTGTTCTATCGGCACGACTAAAGTCGTGCCCTGATACAAACCCAGCCTTCGACGGCGCAGCTAAAGCTGTGCCCCTTCAAAACCCTAAGTCAACTCGAACCAATCGTCGTAAAGCGGCCGGCAATTGTCACTTAGTTCCAGCCGGACTTTTGCCTTGCACCTTAGCCACAATTTCTTCGGCCACCGCGCGCGGCGCCTCTTCGTAACGCGAGAAGTGCATGGAGAACGTTGCGCGACCCTGCGTGTTCGAGCGCATATTCGTCGCGTAGCCGAACATCTCCGCCAGCGGCACCATTGCTTTAATGACCTGCGATCCAGCGCGGTGCTCTATACCCTCGATGCGGCCGCGACGGCTGCTCAAGTCGCCGATGATGGTGCCCATGTATTCCTCAGGCACAACCACTTCCACCGACATCACCGGCTCCAGCAGTACCGGACTGGCCTTGCGGGCGGCTTCCTTGAACGCCATCGAGCCAGCGATCTTGAAGGCCATTTCGTTCGAATCGACATCGTGATAGCTGCCGTCGTAGAGCGTGGCCTTCACATCCACCATTTCGTAGCCGGCAAGAACGCCGCCTTCCATGGCTTCCTTGATTCCCTGGTCCACTGGCTTAATAAATTCTTTGGGGATTACGCCGCCCACAACGTCGTTAATAAACTCGTAGCCTTTGCCGGGCTCGTTGGGCTCCAGCCGGATGCGCACGTGACCGTACTGTCCGCTGCCACCGGTCTGGCGAATGTATTTTCCCTCCGCCTGCGATTGCTTGCGGATGGTCTCGCGATAGGCGACCTGCGGCTTGCCGACATTGGCCTGCACGTTGAACTCGCGCATCATGCGGTCCACGATGATTTCCAGGTGAAGCTCGCCCATGCCGCTGATGATGGTTTGTCCGCTGTCGGGATCGGTATTGACCTTAAAGGTCGGGTCTTCCTGGGCCAGCTTGCCCAGCGCGACGCCCATTTTTTCCTGGTCACTCTTGGTCTTGGGCTCGACGGCCACCGAGATCACCGGCGCTGGAAACTCTATGGATTCCAGCACGACCGGATGGTCTTCGTTGCAAATCGTATCGCCGGTGGTGATGTGTCTGAGGCCGACGCAGGCGCAGATGTCGCCGGCGTAGATTTCCGTGATGTCCTCGCGCTTGTTGGCGTGCATCTTCAGCAGACGGCCAATGCGCTCGGTACGCGAACGGCCGCTGATCAGCACGCTGTCACCCTGCTTCAAATGTCCGGAATACACGCGGATGAACGTAAGCTGCCCGACGAACGGGTCAGTCATGATCTTGAAGGCCAGGGCCGAAAATGGCGCGGTGTCGTCGGCGGGGCGCTGAACTTCTTTCCCCGTATTGGGGTCAATACCGGTTACAGGCGGAACGTCGAGTGGCGAAGGCAAGTAGTCGATGACGGCATCGAGCAGCGGCTGAACACCCTTGTTCTTGAAGGCGGTCCCGCAGATCACTGGGAAAACCTTCATCTTGAGCGTGGCGCGGCGCAGTGCGGCCTTCAATTCGGCCTCGCCAATGGTTTCGCCTTCGATGTACTTGTGCATCAATTCGTCCTGATCATCGTTTTCGACAACCGTTTCGATCAGGATCTGGTGGTAGGCGGCGGCTTTCTTCTTCAGCTCTGCCGGAATTTCCTCGACCTCATACTCGGCGCCCAGGCTCTCGTCGTTCCAGATGATCGCCTTCATGGCCATGAGGTCGATGACGCCCTTGAACTTGTCTTCCTGCCCGATAGGCAACTGGATGGCAACCGGACGCGCATTGAGGCGCTTGCGGATGGTATCGACGGCGTGCTCGAAGTCGGCACCCATCTTGTCCATCTTGTTAATGAAGCAAATGCGGGGCACGCCGTACTTGTCGGCCTGACGCCACACGGTCTCCGACTGCGGCTCGACTCCGTGTACGGCATCGAACACGGCGCAGGCGCCATCGAGCACGCGCAGCGAGCGCTCCACCTCGGCGGTGAAGTCCACGTGGCCAGGCGTATCGATGATGTTGATCCGAATATCTTTCCAAACGCAGGTGGTGGCAGCCGAGGTGATGGTGATGCCGCGCTCCTGCTCCTGCGCCATCCAGTCCATCGTCGCCGTGCCTTCATGGACCTCACCAATGCGGTGCGTGCGTCCCGTATAGAACAGGATGCGCTCCGTGGTGGTGGTCTTACCGGCATCGATGTGGGCCATGATGCCGATATTCCTGCAACGATCTAATGGAACCTGTCTGGGCACAATCTTTTCCGTTTCTTGCTATGCGACTTTCCAGCCGCGGTAATTCTCGTTACCAGCGATAGTGAGCGAAGGCCTTGTTGGCCTCGGCCATGCGGTGCACGTCTTCCTTCTTCTTGATGGCTGCCCCACGGCCATTGGCCGCGTCGAGCAATTCATTGGCCAGCTTGTCGATCATGCCCTTTTCGCCACGGCCGCGGCTGTAGGTCAGGATCCAGCGGATGGCCAGCGAAGTACGGCGGTCGGCATTGACCTCTACCGGGACCTGATAGTTGGCGCCGCCCACGCGACGGGTCTTCACTTCCAACACCGGCTTGGCGTTCTCCACGGCCTTCTTGAACAGCTTGATGGCCTCATCCCCGCCCTTGTCTTCCAACTTCTTCATGGCGCGGTAGAAGATGTTCTGGGCGGTGCTTTTCTTGCCGTCCCACATCATGGAGTTAACAAACTTGTTGACCAGCGTGGACTGATAGACCGGGTCCGCCAGGGTTTCACGCTTCGCGATATGTCCTTTTCTCGGCATAAATCCTCTAAGCCTTCGGCCTCTTGGCTCCGTACTTGGAGCGACTCTGCTTGCGGTTGGCAACGCCTACGGAATCCAGAGTGCCGCGCACAACGTGATAGCGGACACCGGGCAGATCTTTCACGCGGCCGCCACGGATCAGCACAATCGAGTGCTCCTGCAGATTGTGGCCGACACCGGGAATGTAGGTCGTGACTTCAATGCCGTTGGTCAGCCTCACGCGCGCGACCTTGCGCAGAGCGGAATTCGGTTTCTTCGGTGTTTGGGTGTACACGCGGGTGCAGACACCGCGCTTCTGCGGGCACGACTGCAGCGCCGGACTTGCCGTCTTGTACTTCGGCGCCGTTCGACCCTTGCGCACCAATTGATTAAATGTAGGCACTCTTTGCCGCTCCTTGCTTCTTCACGCCAATTCACTGGCCTCGTGGTTTGCGCCGCCGCAAAACTAACGGCAGCAACCCGCCCGCATCTTTAAGCATTGTGCCGTCAGCAGCCTTTTCAGCGCTCAACGCGGCACAAAATTGATCCCAGCGATTGGGACTGGGCAGCGTTCGCGCGTGGCCTTCGCGGGCCGTTCTGCCCATGCTTCCCCTCACAGGGGGGAAAATTGGTTTCCGATCAGGTTAGGCGTACGACGGTGGCGCCGTGGTCGTTGCGCAAACCAGTCCGAGGACTGATTGCGGAGAGAACGAGGGCACTCCGTTTCGTTGCCTCGGCCTGCATACCCACTGGAAAGCTCCAGCGGAAGCGCAGGCACGTTTCAGCGAGGACATCCTGCAACGTAATTCTACAGGATGGAGATCGATGCAGCACAGCCAGACACTACAGGCAGGCCAAAGTATGACTCGCAGAACCCTCCCAATATATCAAGCCGCGAATCCTCCGTCAACCAAACCTGGGACAAAATTCGCGGCGCTGCTGGTGCGCTAGGAACCTGCCATCACAACTCAATCAGGTTGCGCGGGTTTGAGAAATCACCGCGCTTCGCGCTCGACGCCTGGCGGTGCCAAGACAACAGCGGCAGATCGCTTGCCGAAACTGCAAGCAATCTCTACACTGAGGGTTTTACGCAAGAAACGATTTGATTTTGGTGGATCCGCCGGACTTGGTTCGGTGGGGAGGATACATGCGGCAGTTTTTCGTGGTTCGTAGCCTGGCTGCAATCTTAGCGGTCGTCTGTCTTTCGTTTTTCGCCGGTTGCGGAGGAAGCAGCGCCACAAAGAATCCTATTCCCGCCAAAATCGTTCTCTCACCTACAACGCTCTCATTGAATGAGGGAGATGTGACGACAATTTCGGCGATAGCCCAGGACGCGAGTGGCAATGGCATCGCAGCCGATATCACCTTCAGCAGCAGTAATCCCGCCATCGCAACCGTCTCCACCGGGGGGTCGATCTGCGGCGGCGTGTGGGATTCCAGTTTCATCGTTTGCACCGCCACGATTGGACAGGCAGGAGTCGGCCAGGTCGTTATTACGGCTACTTCTGGCGGCGTAAATGCCACAATGCCGGTTTACGTACACTTAAAAGTGGACCGTGTGGTCGTTACTCCGCCGACGGGGTGCGTCACCATGGGGCAGGCGGTAACTGCCTCAGCCTCGGCTTTTAATACCTCGGCGCCGGGGTGCTCGCCCGCTTCGCCATGCGACATCACTTCCACGGTGGGGCCGATCGCCATTAATTCAAATGACCTTACCGTCGTTGCCAACTCATCTGGAATAGAGCCGACTTTCGATCCGGCGACTAACAGTCCAACCTATACATCGGGCGGGTCGATCACTGGTTCTACCGGCCAAACTTGCGGTCTATCTAACTTTGCCTCGGGAAACGCATCCGGTATCGATCCAACCTTCTCTCTGGCGACGAATAGCCCTACCTATACATCAGGCGGGACGATCACCGGCAATACGGGCCAAACCTGCACTCTCACTGACTTCAACGGCGTCACTGGCGCCACGGCAAGCGTAGCGCTGACGAGTTCGAATACCATCGCCAGCGGAACCCAGTTGACCATCACGGAAGAAGGCTCAGGTGGAATAAGCCCGCCAACGACAGCCACGCTAAGCAACGGTACGGCCACCTGTAGCGGGACGGCAAATGTCATAACTGCGTTAATTAACAATACTGGACTTGGTTTTTCTGTCATCGGTGCCACGGCAACTGTAGCTTTGACCAAGTCGAACACGATTGCCGCCGGAACGCATCTGAACGTCACAGCGTCTGGATTCGGCGCAACTACGCCACCCACGACGGCCACGTTAAGCAATGGCACAGCCACCTGCAGCGGTACAGCAAATGTTATAACCGCCCTAACCGCCAATGGTACCTTTACAGCGCAAAATCCGGGCTCGACGACGGTCTTTGGCAGCGTTTCGGGAGTAAACAGCGTCGCTGTCCCATATCTTACCTGCCCGGTCTACACCATCATGGTGCACGATGCAAGCTCGGGTAACACTTCGTTTACGCTGACTCCGAACGGCACGCAGATGCTCACGGCCGACGTGTTCGACACCAATGGTCAATACATAAAACCGTCCATCACCTGGGGTTCGTCCGCTATCGCAAGCGTCACGGTCGCCAAAGGGAGCATCGGCGACAATCCTGCAACCATGACCGGCGTCGCCCCTGGAACGGCGTACATTACCGCGACTTGCAGCGATCCGGATTGCAACAAAAATGTTGGTGCGCAATACAGCCTTAATGTAGTGACCGCGACGGTTCCCGGCGGCACTACGACTACGGTCTATGCTGCCAGCACGAATTCGCTGAGTCTCGTTCCGATCAATACTTCCACCAACACGGCGGGCACGCCCATCACCCTGCCATTCCCGCCAACCTCGATTGTCGCCGACCCTGCCGGCAAGACGCTTTATCTGGGGTCTGCCAGCTCGGGTTCAATGGCCGTCAACGTAAGCACAGGCGTAGTGACCACCTATTCAGTGTTCGGAACCATTGAGGCGATTTCTCCGGATGGGAACTTCCTGCTTCTGTCGTACCCCCCGAACAACAGCCTCTACTACTTTTCTGTCAGTACCCTAAGCACCGTGTTCACACGCACGGGCGACACAACCAACTCGAGCGCCTTCACTCCCGACAGTAAGCTGAGCGAGTGGCTAAATGGGGACAAGCTCGGAGTGGTGATTCCCGCCATTCCTTTCTTTAACCCGACGATGCTCGGCTATACGGGCACTGCCCTCGACATCAGCGGGCAGGGAGGACTGACGTACGTCACCACAGCTACCCCCAGCGGGATTGATGTGCGCTCCACCTGCGACCAGAGCGAGGTGCTGACCCTCGCCGCGAACAGTCCGACCCTGATCAAGGCGATCCCCAACGGAACCGGGGCGGTAGCGCTGGATTCACCCGCGATCGATGTGGTTACAACCGGAAGCGTGCATGCGGGCTGTCCGGCGGCCGCACCGAATTCAGTCACCAGTTTTGATCTGGGCGCGGGACCATTCACCGCCCGGCAGCTTTTCCTGAACTCCAGTAGTACGGGCGCATGGATTGTCAGCGACCTGCCGGAGTTGTTACTGTTCGATCTCATACACTCGACGACACACCCCATTCCCCTTGCCGGCGGTGCGACAGCTTTCAACGGCGGCACCACTCTTGATGGGACCCAGGTTTACCTGGGCAGCAGCGACGGCACCGTACACCGCATCGATGTCAGCAGCAATACGGACGCACAGCAGATTGCGGTTGGCCTTAAGGACGGCAACGGCAACCCAGTCGCGCCGAACCTGGTGTACGTGGTGCCCTAGCAAGCTGCTGTAAATCGCTACTAGAGCGGTAGGACTACGCTTCCCCAGACGTGGAATCACTCCGTCCGCTTTTTGCCATCCCCCAGTTCGCGGGCCACGCTGTCGAGTACCCCGTTGATGAAGTGCACGGACTCGGGCGTGGAGAAACGACGGGCAATCTCCAAGGCTTCATTGATGACAACCGCGGGCGGCGTTTCCGGAAATCCCAGAAACTCAGCCACCCCGGCACGCAGAAGATTTCGATCCACCGCTGCCATGCGGTCCATGCGCCAATGTTCCGCATTGCGCTCGATCAGTTGGTCAATTTCCTGTTCGCGTTCGGCGGCGATACCGAACAGGTCGTCGGCAAAGCCTCGCACTTTGTCATCGAGGTCCTGACGTTCACTCCAGAACGATCGCCGCACCTGGTCCGGGTTTTGCTTTCCCATTTCCCTTTGAAATAACATCTGCAGAGCTAATTCGCGCGACTTCCTTCGAGTGCCGGCCTTGCTCATCGCTTACCATCCGCAGCCCTGGCCACCTGCTCGGCGACTTGCTGCCGCAAAGAAGCCATTTCAACCGCCGCCAGCGCGGCTTCAAATCCTTTGTTGCCGGCCTTCAATCCAGCCCGGTCAATGGCCTGCTCCAAGGTGTCACAGGTAAGTACTCCAAAGGCGTGCGGCACTCCGGTTTCCTGCGCCGACTGGCCAACCCCACGCGCCACTTCGTTGGCAATCACCTCATAGTGCAAAGTGCCGCCCCGCAAGAGACAACCGATGCAGATGACGGCATGGTAGCGCCCGCTCAGTGCCAGTTGCCGTGCTGCGGCGGGAATCTCGAAAGCTCCCGGCACGTGGACGATGGAGATGTCGTTTGAAGTCGTTCCGCACTGCCGCAACGCCAGCAATGCGCCATCCAGCAGACGCTCGGTGATGAAAGAATTGAAGCGGCTCACCACAATTGCGAATTGCTTGCCTGCTGCATTCAGCGAAGCTTCCAGCCCACGATGCTCTGCAACTTTCTTAGCGTAGGTCAGGAAACCGACACGGAGGCCGCCTAATTCCACCTCGAAAAGGCGTGCGCCGTAAGGCGTGTCTGCGATCTCACGACGGATGGTTACACCGAGTTTCTTGGCAATTTGCCATGCGCCGTCGGCATCGGAAACTTCCACCATTGCATCGACAGTGGGCGCATCCGCGGCGGCGAGGAACTCGATTCCTCCGCTCGGAGCCAGCATCTCGATTCCGTGGTTTCCGCCCTCATGCCACTCATTGCCGGGAGCAAAACCCAGGGCGCGAAACAACTCCAGCGCGGGCTGCAATTGCTCCAGCGATTTTCCGACAACTCGAGGGAAGACAATCGATCGGATCATGATCAGGTTTCTATTCTAACCGGGTGGGAGCCAGAGGGTGATTTTCCCAGTAGCACATGGGAGCAGAGCCGACGTGCTCTCTGTGTCTCCGTGGTAAATGATCTTAGGCGGACCGACGGAATGCCCTACTCGTAGCGCAGGGCTTCGATGGGGTCGAGCCGCGAGGCTTTGATGGCGGGCAACATTCCGCTTACCAGACCCACCAAGGTGAGAATAATCGTAGCAATGAAGACGATCTTGGGATCGATAATCAACCGTATATCGGCGGCTTCGGCATTTTTGGCAACGGCGCTGTAGAAGGTGAGGCGGCCTACGCCAATCGAAATCGCATAGGCCATGGCAATACCGGAAATGCCACCGGCAAAGGTGATCGCCAAAGCTTCCGCCAGGAACTGAAAGAGGATGTCGCGACGTCGGCCGCCCAAGGCCTTTTCTACGCCAATCTCGCGCGTACGCTGCGTGACCGATACCAGCATGATGTTCATCAGGCCAACGCCACCAATGCCCAGGGTCAGCGTCCCGATGAAGGCCAGCAGGACCTGCAAGCCGGCAGTGATAATTTGGAATTGCTTCAACTGCTTCATCATGTTGAAGACGAAGATGGCGCGCTTGTCGTCGGGCTTGAAGTTGTATTGCTGGGCGAGCACTGCGCGCACCTGGTGCTCCACCAGTTCGTATTCATTGCCCTCGTAATCCAGCCAGATGCCATCCAGGTAGTGCGTGTCCTTAAAATCGCTCATGGTGCTGAAGGGGATGTAAATTATCTTATTGATGCTGTCGTCTCCCTCCTGCATATGCGGCGAAAGAACGCCTATGACTCGATAACTGATACCGTCGACGCGTACGTCCTGGCCCAAGGCGGGTTGGCCGGAAAACAGTTTGTTTTTGGCCTCTGAGCCGATGACCGCCACCCGCGCGCGCGACAACTCGTCGTCCTCGTCCATTAAACGGCCTTCGCCCAGACTCAAAGCCTGAATCTTGAACATGCTGGGATAAACGCCGTTGATGGGAAGGGTGTAGGTACGAACATCCTGTTGCACCACACAATCCTTCGACACCATCGGGGTTATGCGATGCACCAGCGGCGCGGCATTCACAATGCGATCGATGTCGTCAAAGGTGAACCTGATCTTGGTGCCGGCCTTTTGTCCCCCAGCCTGCTGGGAGGTGCGCCCGGGAAAGACACCGATGATGCGGGTACCCCAGTTGGCGAAAATGGTCTCGATGGCGCGGCCGAATCCCGCGCCATAGGCCAGCAGCAGGACCACCGTCGCAATGCCCCAGGCCATTCCCAGCATGGTTAGCGTGGTTCGGCGCCGATTGTGTTTCATCGCGCCGTAGGCCTGCGTCATCAGATCTTTGACCATGGTTACTCCTGCCTCAGCGCGTCTACGGGTTGCAACTGTGCGGCCTTGCGGGCGGGATAAAGACCGGCAAAAATTCCGGCGAGCGCCAGCGTTCCAATAGCGACCGCCGCTGACATGTACGACATGGTCGGAGGATCGAAACCTGGCACTTGTCCTACGCCGCCCATTAAATGCATGAGAAACGCCGCCCCACCCATGCCGATAGCTCCGCTCATCAGCGTAAGGAAGGCGCCTTCCAGAAAGAACTGCAGCAGGATGCTGTGGTTAGTTGCCCCCAGCGCTTTGCGCAAGCCGATCTCGCGGGTACGTTCGCTCACCGCGACCAGCATAATGTTGACGATACCAATTGCGCCCAGGGTCAACGTAACCAGCCCGACTCCGCCCAGGAAAATATCCATCACGTCGAAGATCTTGCCTACTGTCTCCGCGTTCTTTACCGTGTCCCAATCTTCGAAGGCGTCTTCGTTATGCCAATCAAAGCCATGATTGCGGGCGACGATCTTGCGCACTTCCTGACGGGCGATCTCGTGCTCGTCGCGCACCCGCGGACGATAGTTCAAGAACGAGATGGCGTCCTGCTTCTGTTCCCCGGCCAGCGGAAAGAACTGGTGCATCATGGTGTAAGTGAGGAAAACGCGATTGTTGGTCGCGTTGTCATCGCCGTGGCCCACGCGCTGCACCACTCCCACCACCTCGAAGCGAATGCCATTGAGCAGGATCGCGCTGCCAACCGCGGTTCTGCCGCCGGGAAACAGGTTCTTCACCATCTCGTCCCCAACCACGCACACGAACCGCTTCTGGGTATCGTCGGCGTCATTAAGCCAGCGGCCGCTGTCCAGCGGCAGGTAACGAATGGTGTTGAAGTGTGGAGGAACGCCGACCACCTCGCCGTTCGTGTTGCCGAAATCGCTGACTTCGCGAATGTCCTGCCTTCTCAGGACGGGCGCAACCGCACGCACGTGCGGGGCCTCCTGCTGCACGTCAAGATAGTCTTTATAGGTCAGGCGATACTCGTGGCCGGAACTCATGTTGCCCGCGACCGCCGGGGCCCGTCCCGGAAACATGAACATGATGTCTTCCCCGAGCGAGTTGAGCTCGCGCCGGTTGCCCGAGCGGAATCCCTCGCCCAGTCCCACCAGCAGCAAGAGAGACCCTACTCCCCAAGCGATGCCAAACATCGTCAGGAACGAGCGCAGCTTGTGCGCCCACAAGGTCCGCAACATCTGCCGCAGAATCTCGAAAAATAGCATCGCAGTGAACGGGACTCCGCCCTACTCAGGTTATACGCAATCACAGGAAGCTTGGTTCCGGAGTGTTTGAGCCGCCAACCCTTATTGGACAACAAAAGACATTGAAACGATAGCAACCTGTGACCAGTAACAGAATGTTCATTTGAGTTGCACAAAGTTGCGGAAAAAGGTACCTGGGCTCTCCTCAAGGCTGCGGATTCGTTTATAGTTGAAGCTGTAGCATTGGCCGCGACTGTCAGTTGAGCGCGGACCAGCTGTAAATTTTAGATCCAGGAGTCTAGTACGATGCCGAAAGCAACACGAGCCAATGATGGCACCACGCCGAAAAAACGGAGCCGCAAAGCCACTCCCGAAGTCGGGAATGGTACCCAGCCTGAGAACGGAAATGGTGCTCAGACCGCGCAACCGGTGACGACGCCGCCCGAATTCGCTCACGCGTCTCAAACCTCCCCGGTTGTCGAAGAGAAGATCCGCACACGCGCCTATGAGTTGTATCTGCAGCGCGGAGGTGTGGGCGGCTCTCCCGAACAGGACTGGCTGCGAGCGAAGGACGAGGTTTGCGGCCAGCAACGTACCGCCTAACGCCTGGAATGATTGACAGTCATTGACTTCTTTTCTGGCTGAACCAGATCTTTGGTGCGTCAGCCTGAACCGGGAAGGGGTGCGGGAGATGGATTCTTGAACCAGGTCCTGCTGGTTGACGACAATCCTGTGCAACTGAGTGTCCGCGAAGCCGTCCTGCGGAAGGCTGGATTCCAGGTGTCGATAGCTACCACCGCCGAGAGTGCTTTGGCTACACTGCACACTATTCACGATCGCATCGGAGTGATCGTCACCGACCACCTGATGCCGGGCTGTAGTGGACCGGAACTGGTCCGCCGAATCCGCGCGGAAAACGACTGGATCGCGGTCATCGTGCTCAGTGGCCTGCCGGACGCCAACTTCGAGTACGAAGGGCTCGGGGTCGTCTTCCGGGCCAAACCCTTGCCGCCGCTGGAACTGATCGAACTGGTGCGCGCAAACCTGGACGAGGCAAATCGCCAGCGCGGCGCAGCCTAGGAGCCGGGCGAAAGCCGGTATCCGCTGTTTTCGCAGTGCCAAGCCGTGCCAAATGGGGAAAGTCACTGAGCAATGTGACCTGAATCACATGGCGCTGTGCGCTCAAAAGCGTTATCCTTAAGCCATTCGGGCAGAAGAACGACGGATGCCATGACGCTTCCGCAGTCGGGCATTCAACAGCTCAGAGGAATTAAGTTAATGTCAGATCAGGGACGCAGGTACGTGCGCTTCGGCGCGGTCATCGTCTTAATCATCGTGGCTCTCGGCTATCTCGCCTTTACCGGCGTGCAGGACAGTAAGAGCTATTACGTTACCATCAAGGAACTGAACGCTAAGGGCAAGGACGCCTACAGCAAGCGGCTACGCGTCGCCGGTAATGTTCAGCCCGGATCGATTAAGCGCCAGGGTACCCATCTGGAGTTCCTGTTGGTCGAGGAGGACCGCACCCTGCCAGTGGTTTACGACGGCAGCGAAGCCCCGCCCGATACCTTCAAGGACAATGCGCAGGCGCTGGCGGAAGGAAAGTTTGGACGCGATGGCGTCTTCCGCGCAACTAACATTCAAGCCAAGTGCGCCTCCAAGTACGCGCCCAAACAGCCAGGGCAACCGGGCGCTGCTCCGGCCAGCAACCCAACAGCTCAGAAGGCGAGCTAGCAGGAGCGCCTGGCACGGCGGGCCAATAATTCCCGCCTGGAAGCGAGAGTCACGGACACGCACAGCATGACAGGCAGTAGCGACCTCTCCTCACCGCCTGTCATCATCCTCGACAATCTGGTGAAATTTTTTGGCCGGTTTGCTGCCATCCGCGGCATCTCGGCCAGCTTTGCGCCCGGCCGCCTGTATGTGGTGCTGGGCGACAACGGCGCCGGCAAGAGCACTCTACTACGCATGGTCGCCGGACTGATGGAGCCCAGCCAGGGCAGCTTCACGCTGCTGGGAACGAAAAACCATCGCGAGGTCGCTCATCGCGTGGGATACATGGGACACGCTCCGCTGCTCTATGACGAGTTAAGCGGAATGGAAAACCTACGCTACTTCGCTGGCTTGTACGGTCTCGACTGACGACATGGTTTGCCGCAAGGCGATGCAGATGGTCGGGCTCGATCCGGAACTGTCTCGCCGCATCGGCCAGTATTCACAAGGTATGCGGCAGCGCCTGTCGCTGGCCCGCGCGGTATTGCATGATCCGGAGTTGATCCTGCTTGACGAGCCGTTCTCCAACGTCGATGTGCACTCGGCGCGCGAAATGGCGGCCGTGCTGGGAAGGGTGCGCGACAAGGGCAAGACGATCTTTGTGGTTACGCACCAGGCTGCCCTGATGGAAGGGGTTGCCGACGAATTCGTACACATGGCTGCCGGACAAATCGTGTCCCGCGAAGAAGTGGCCCGCAACGCTGCAGTCCCGAATGCGGAGTGGACGCCGCGATGACCACCCTTGGCGTGACTCGCACGACCCTGCTGAAAGATCTGCGCATGGAGTGGCGCTCCAAAGACGCCATTAACTCCATGCTGTTTTTTGCGCTGCTGGTGGTAGTGATCTTCAGCTTCGCCTTTAATCCCACCGCCGAGGAGTCGCGCCGTATAGCGGGGGGCTTGATTTGGGTGGCGTTTCTTTTCGCAGCGGTTGTGGCGCTAAACCAGACCTGGGCGCGCGAACTGCGCAATCAGGTGCTTGATGCCTACCGCGTCTCACCAGCTCCGCCGAATGCGTTGTTCCTGGCCAAAGCCATCGGCAATTTTTTCTTCGTGGTGGTGCTGGAAGCGCTGATGGCCCCGCTGTTCGTGGTGTTCTACGACTTGCGCTCGGTCGGGCCGGTCTGGCAATTAATCGTGGTCGCGTTGCTTGGAACCTGGGCCCTGGTCGTAAACGGCACCTTCTTTGCGGCGCTTTCCATTCGCACCCGCAGCCGCGAGATCATGTTGCCTCTGATTCTCTTCCCCATCTCAATACCGGCGTTGCTGGCCATGGTGGATGCGACCACCTCCATCTTGACGGGCGAGGCGTCACCCGATTTCTGGATCAAGATGCTGGCAGTTTACGATGTGGTATTCACGGCAGTCTGTCTCCTTCTGTTCGAAAGTGTGTTAAACGCGGAATGAAAAGAATAGGGGATAGTGATTAGTGGATAGTGGTTAGACAAGCAGGAAAGAATGTTGAATTCGCAATGAAACAGCTATTTATCGCATTTGTCGTTCTCACACTCGGGCTGCTGGCTTTCAGCACCTACCAGGCACTGTTCGTCGCTCCCACCGAGCAGACCATGGGCGAGGTCCAGCGGATCTTTTACTATCACGTACCCTCGGCGTGGACGGCTGGCGTGTGTTTCTTCGTCAACTTTCTGGCGTCGGTGGTGTACCTGTGGAAACGCAATCTTGCCAGCGACGCTGTGGCCGCGGCTTCTGCCGAGGTTGGGGTGGCGTTCTGCACCATCGTCCTGATCACGGGTCCAATCTGGGCGCGCCCGGTATGGGGCATCTGGTGGACATGGGATGCTCGCCTCACGACCACGCTGGTGCTGTGGCTTATCTACGTAAGCTACCTGGTGCTGCGGCGTTTTTCGGCGGGAGGACAGACCCAGGTGCTGGCGGCGGCGCTGGCCATCTTCGGATTCGTGGATGTGCCCATCGTGTACATGTCGATACGCTGGTTTCGCACCCAGCACCCCTCCCCGGTGATGGGAGGTGGCGAGAACTCGGGCCTCGATCCGGCCATGCTGCACGCCTTTTTCTGGAACCTGGCGGCGTTCACCTGCGTGGGAATCGTGCTGATGGTGGTCCGTTACCGCTTGCAGATGCTGGAAGAAGAAGTTGAAGCTAGGCACGCCGCAGCAGCCCTTCGCGGAGGTTCACAATGACTGGCCACGTCGCATTGAAGGCCGCCTACATTGTCACTTGGGTGATATTGCTGGGTTATCTCGGATCACTGCTCGGCCGCTTCCGCCGCGTTCGCGAAGAAATGAAGGACCTGAAGCGCGGAAAGTAAATGGATCACCACAGAGACGCAGAGGCACAGAGAAACTATTTCAACAACAAATCAGATCTTCGACAGGAATAATTGTTTTTGTCGAAAAATGAAAAATTGAGTTCTTCAGACTTGTTTCTGATTTTCTCTGTGTCCTCGGTGCCTCTGTGGTGAACACGACCTTCATGGTGCGCGCTTGAACCGTGATAAATACGGCCTCCTGGTGTTTCTCGGAGTCGCCAATCTCATACTCTGCACTTTATTCGTGATTTTGAGCCTGCCCTTTTTCTGGCATCAGTATCAAATTTTGCAGAAGTGGCCGGAGACGGTAGCGCAGGTCATTCGCAGCGAGGTGGTATCCCAACCAGCGCCCCCGCATGAGCAGCTCTACGCCGCCAAATTGCAGGTGCTGTATACGGTCAATGGCAGACCGGTCACAGCAGAACTGGTTAGCCTGGAGAGCCAGAACTATCAGCGAACTGCCGACCGGGTGGGGCAGTTCCCTGTTGGCAGCCGTCATCTTATTCGCTACGATCCGCAGATTCCCGTGCAAGCGCGAATCGGCGCAGGATGGAACATGCGCTTTTTTCTAGTTCCCCTTGTCATATTAGGAATAGGCGCAATCTTTGGCGGAATTGCAGCCGCCTTGCTGTTATTGGCAAAGTTCCTCCGATCGCGAACACGCGGTGAAGGCTTGGCTTCCACGTAGACGCTCTGGAACGAACCCAATGTTAGACTCTGGAACTGCGTGACGCGCGCCAGTCTGGCAAACGTTGAGAGGGGCAAACCTATGTTTCGTTCGAGACGCGAATTTCTGACGGGAGCGGCCGGAACTGCGGCCGCAATTGGGATGACACCAATGGGACTGTCCACAGTGGCCGAAGGGAAAGAGCAGACGTCGCCGCAAGCGATTCTGACACTCTTCAAATCCCTACCCGGCGATGTGGCCATCAAGATTCACGCGCCCGCCAGCAACGGCAAGCCGGAGTTTCTGGTGGAATCCAACTCCTCGAAACCGATGTTTGTGGGTAGCGCCATCAAGACTTTTATCCTGTGCGAGGCGTTGCGCCAAGCCGACTCACCGCAGGTAGTTCAAACCCTGAAGGCGCAGCAACTGTCGCTCGATGCCAGCGTTTGGTCACTGGACAGCGCGACGTTTAATCCGCCCAATCTGATCGGCAAGGTCTCGGAACGTACCGCGCTGGAAGCCATGATCTTGCACAGCGACAACACCGGGACAGACATGTGCTTGAAGTACGTCGGCCCAGAAAAGGTGCGGGAATTTGTCGCTTCGGCAGGATTGAAGAGCGTCATGGTCCCCGATAGCACGCGTTCGTTCTTCGGCTATCTCCTGGGCGCAAAGGACCACAATACATTCTCGTGGGAACAAATTTGCGCGGCGGCCAACCAGTCGATTGTCAATTCGCCCATGAACAAGATCGAGTCCTTGGCGGCCTCAGCAGACGATTTCGTGTCCTATTATTCGCGGGCCCTGCAGGGCCAGTTTTTCCAGAACAAAGAGACGCTGAATGAGTTCAGGCGGATCCTGGCGGGGAGCGATGCCATCTGGCTGGTGCCTCTACCGCTGGGTGTGAGCGCCTTCGTGAAAGGCGGGAGCATCGATGTGCCTGGCTACCATGCTTTGTGCGTGCCGGGGGCGATGCTCTTTGACGACCGCTGGGTCTATTTCTGCCTGACTATCAATTGGACCGCGGCGGCGGAAACCGATCCCAACACGGTGGGTGCGTTTGCCGCAGCCGCGAGTCGTGCCCTTGCGCTGGTAAAGGAAACGCTTTCCGTTTAGATACAGCGCAGGCTGGGCCGTTGGTTGGATGCCTGCTTCAAGGAACGCACAGACTAATAGCGCCTTTTTCGCTCGTCCGGTGTTTCTCTATAGGTAATCTTCCAAAAAGGACCCAACTTTTCGGAACTCTTCCTTTCCGCCAGGGGAAATACTAGCGGAAACAAGATCGGGTTCACCACTTGAGGTGGAGTTGCTGACCGACCCAACGGACGAACAGTTGCTTGCGCAAGCACTGGCCGGAAACGAAGATGCCTTCACTGCCCTCTATCGCAGACGGCAGGGCCCCGTCTTTCGTTTCGCCTTGCATATGAGCGGCTCGTGGCTGATCGCCGAAGAGGTGACGCAAGAGGTTTTTATGTTCCTGATCCAGCGGGGCCGCAGCTTCGATCCCGCCCGCGCCGCGCTCGGGGCCTACCTGTTCGGGGTGACCCGCAACTACGTGCGGCGTGCATTGGAACGTAATTATTCGGAGACAGGGTTGAACAATCCGCTGGATGACGAAGCTCAGTCCCTGACGGTCAATAGCGATCCCGGTGACGGAATCGCCCGGCAACAGACTTCGACGGCGGTATGGAAGGCTGTGCTTTCTCTGCCGGAACATTATCGCGAGGTTGTGGTGCTGTGCGATCTTCAGGAATTGACGTATGCAGATGCGGCGGAGGCGCTTGGCTGTGCGCTGGGTACCATCCGTTCGCGGCTGCACCGGGCGCACGAGATGCTCAGCCGAAAGCTGCAACATTCGGCGGTAGCTGCGCCTGGAATATTAGGCGTTACGGCGAGGTGCGTGTCATGACATGCCGAGAATTTGAACATCGTGCCGCCTCTCTGACTTTGTGGGAGTTGTCACAGGCCCTGGACCAGCAGGTCCAGGACCATGCGGGCGAGTGCCGGAAATGCGCTGCCTGGCTGCAACAGCAGCGAATGCTGGCAGCGACAATGCAACCCTTGCAAGCGCGAACCGCCGACTGCGCAGCCGGCCCCAACGTGGAACAGGCACTGCTTCGTGCCTTTCGGCAAAGAACGTCCGAGTCTCTGCCGCCGGAGACGGCGCACCAGCTCCCTCCAATCGCGATGCGGCTCAGCCGATTCTTTGAAGTTGGGGCGTATGTGGCGGCGGGGGCAGCCATTGTGGTGGCGCTTTTCCTGGGGGCGCTGGTGGAGTGGCGCTCGACAAATGCTCCTGTGAAGAGCGCGGTGTCACAGCCAAGTGTCACCGTGCCCAGCGTTGTTGCCGGCAACTCTGAGTCTGCGCCGCGCCCGCAGCTACCCGTGGTGTTGCGAAGCACTGTTAAAAGGCTTCCCACCAGGGGCGGTGAATCTGCCAGCCAGTCAAGCCCGGATGTGGCTGAGCAATCGGAGACCAGCACAAACGAAGATTATGTTGCGCTTATGTTCTGTGATCCGCTGAGTTGCTCCGGCGATGCCCAAGTCGTGCGAATGGAACTTCCGGGTTCTGGGCCCTCAGCCTCGGGCGGCGAACAGGACGCCCAGATGCGGTTTGCCGATGTGGTTGTCGGCTATGACGGAGTGGTACGGGCAATTCGGATTGTGAATTGAAACCAGCAACTACTCAGGGAGATCGAGGATAAAAATCATGAGGACGACGAAATCTCTAATTCTTCTCAGGGTCGGTAATTGGCTGCTGTTAGGCCTGGCGTTGATTGGGCTGAGTGCATTCGCCGTAGCACAAAACGCTGCTCCGGCGCCGCCTCCGCCACAAAGCGAAGCTCCGTCCCCGCCGCATGACATGAATGTGACTTTCGGCGGTGGCCCGGGCATGGGCTTCGGGATGGCCATGGCTCATGACGGGATGGAAGAAGGAAAAGTGGTCAAAGGTGTGCCCATGAGCGGCGAGATGGTCGTTACCCGCGACCAGACGCTGGCTGATGGAAATAGCATTCACACCCAAAACCAGACCACGATTTACCGCGACTCCGAAGGCCGGATGCGCCGTGAGATCCAATTTGAGCTCGCCACTCCATCCACCGGCGCGGCGAAGCGGAACATGATCGTGATCACCGATCCGGTGTCGGGAAATCGCTATATGCTCAATCCGCAAAATAAGCGAGCGCATCAGATGCCGCTTCATCCCAACAAGCCGGGAAGGGGTGGCCCAGAGACCATGCCGGGAAAAATGTGGGCGGGGTCGAATGCCGCCAACCTAAAGACTGAGCAGTTGGGGACAAAGACCATCAGTGGACTGCAGGCGGTCGGCACGCGCATGACACGCACCATTCCTGCCGGCGAGATCGGCAACCAGAATCCCATCGAGGTCATCACCGAGCGCTGGTATTCGTCCGACCTGCAGCTGACGTTGCTCGAGACTCACAGCGACCCCATGATGGGAACCATGACGATCAAGCTGGTCAACGTCAACCGCGGCGAGCCGGATGCTTCCCTGTTCCAGGTCCCTTCCGATTACAAATTGATGTCCGGCAAACCGGGTGAGCCACTCTACATGCCCATGCATCCCTAGCTCAGTACTTTGCACTTGGCGGAGGTCCAAACGGGCTTCCGCCTTTCTTCCCTTCCCGGCTTAGTGGAGCGCGGTCCGGGCGGCGCTCCGGCACCCCATTTGCTACAAAACTTTGACATTTTCTGCTGCGAATTGCGGTACAATCCATCTCATTTGCTGGGGTTCCGGGGGCAGTATGTTCCGGTCGAGATCAGCCCGTCTTGTTCTCTTGTTTTCGCTTGCCGCCTCGATCGCGCAGGCCCAACGTGGGCAGCAGTCGCAGCCCAACCAGGTTGAGATCCAGGTCCACGTCATCTACGCTAATGGACATCCCGCATCCCGATTATTGCGTGTCGAGTTGATGGACACCTCCGGGGTGCCGGCTAAGCAGGGTTTTACCAACGATTCAGGAGAGGCGCATTTATACATCACGGCATCCGGCAATTTTCAGGTGAGGGTTACAGGAGAAGGGATTGAGGAGGCCGTTTCCGACAGCATCCAAATCAGCCCGAATGACCGCCTGAGGCCGGTATATGTGCAGGTGCGTCCCAGTTCCGAGTCGGACTCGGAAGCAAACTCGAACTCGGATTCCAAGCGGGGCAGTGGGGCCATAACCTCGGCCGCACAACTGAAGATCCCGCCGGCCGCACGCAAATCTTTTGAGAAGGGTTTAGAAGCCTTTCAACAGAAGGACTACAAGAAGGCGGTTGAGCTGTTCCGGAAGGCGACGGTCACCTATCCGGAATATGATGCGGCCTATGACAACTTGGGCGTTGCTCTCATGAGCCTCGGTCAAACCGGCGAAGCCCGCGCTGCCTTTGAACGGGCTGTGCACCTGAACGATAAGAATCCCGATGCCGACCGCAACTACGCGCGGCTGTTAATCAGCGATGAGCAATATGCTGCGGCCAAGGAATTATTGCAGAAGGCGCTCGTGGTCGAACCGCAAGACCCCTCATCGCTGATCCTGCTGGCGATTGCGCAGTTGAGGACCGGCGATTACGACGGTGCGCTGCATAGTGCGCTCCAGGCCCACCACATTTCTCATGAGGGCTATGCCGTGGCCCATTATGTTGCCGGACGCGCCTTCGAGAACAAGCATGAGTTGGAGAATGCCACTACTGAGTATCAAATGTACCTCCGGGAAAGTCCGAACGGTCCGGAGGCCAACCAAGTGCGTGCCGGCCTGGCACGCGTCACGACCGGTGCCCAAGCCGCGCCTGAGTAACGACGGGCATCCGGAGTCGCTCTCTATCCAGTACAGGCGTTTCAATATAGTATGCAGACTTGATACAGGCCCGGGCGAGTGCATCGGCACGATGCGGGCGGCCGCGCGACGGTCTCGTGCCAGGGCGTGGGTCCTGCACACCTACATTCGTACATTCTCGCCTTAGCTTGGGGTTGGTGCTGTGGAAGCAACCACCGCGTCTGTTGCGGACCTGAACAATGCGCCCCCAAGACGGCTGCCTCTGGCCGCGAAGCTACAGTACGCTTATCTACTACGCGTGCCAATCCTGATGGGCATCACGCTGTTTGTGCTGCCAATCGTGTCTTTGTTTGCCTTTCGCCGTTTGCTGGGGAACCTGTTTCTTCTCGGTCCCTGGAACATTCTTTGGACCATGGTTGCGACCACCACCCTGGCCTTTAGCATCCTGGTGGCATTCCGGGTCGTGTTGCTGAACGGCAAGGAGCGCTTCGGGATTCAGCAAGCTCTGACTCAGGACATCGTCTCTCACCGCGCCCTGCTCGTAACCGAATCCCTTACCGTGCCCATGCTGATTGCGACCGTGTTCAGCAACGGGCAGGTGCAGACTGCGCTCGGCCTGCGGCTGGGCGCCGCAATAGCCGGCATCGTCGCCGTGCATTTTGCCGGCTACGGCGCCTTGTGGCTCACCGTTCTGTTATCGCCTCGCTATCACATGCCTGCGGAGAATCGCTATCCGGTGCAATTCGCCTTCCTGCGGAGATGGCTCGCCTGGGCCTATCGTCACGACGTGGTCTCCCAAGAGAGTCGCCAACAGCTCGGCCGTTGGGCCAAGGATTTGCCCGGCGGCTTGCGGGCCGGCTATTTCGATCCCCATACCGGGCTGCTGTATCCCGGACAATGGCTCAGCTTCATCATGTTGCTTTGTACTATCACCTTGTATCTGATACTGGGATGGTTCAAGCATGCGCGTCTCGGCCAACAATTCGGCGTCCCAGCCATTGCCTACGTAATACTGCTGCTAATTCTTCTGAACTGGAGCCTGGCCATCGCCGCCTTCTTCCTGGACCGCTACAGGTTGCCCCTGCTGTTCGTGCTGGTCGTGTTTGTTGCCGTCAGTAACCTGTACTCTAAATCAGACCATTTTTACGAGTTACGCCCCGCTTCGACGATCGTTGCGGCAAGTCCGGCGCAGGTCCTTCTTGCTCCGAACCGGCTGGCAGCAGACGCCGATCATCCGCGCGGACGTGTGACTGTTATCGCGACAGCAGGCGGAGGCATCCAGGCCGCAGCCTGGACCGCGCAAGTTCTCACCGGCCTTGAGGCCGAACTCCGCAGCGGTCCGCAGGACAAGCCAGTCAATTTCGCTGATTCCATCGCTTTGATAAGTTCTGTGTCCGGCGGAGCCGTGGGCACCATGTATTTCGTCAACCGTTACCACGCCGATTCCGAACCCTATGGATTTACCGCGACGGATGGCGAACTTGCCGGTATCGTGGAAGCGGCTGAGAGGCCCAGCTTGGACGACATTGCCTGGGCCTTGGTCTATCCCGACCTGTCACGCGTCCTTTTGCCCTACCTCAAGACCGAGAAAGACAAGCTCATCGATCGCGGGTGGGCGCTGGAGGAAGGATGGCGCAGCCGCGGACCGATCACGGCAAACTTGAGCGAGTGGCGGCAGGGAGTTCAAGAAGGATGGCGGCCGGCAGTTATTTTCAATGCTACGCTGGTGGAGAGCGGCGAGCCCTTATTGCTGGCCACCACCAACATCCTCCAGAAAAACCAGATTGCGGGCCCGCAGCGAAAAACTTTCGCCCAGTTGTTTCCCAACAATGACATTCCGGTGGTCACCGCAGTGCGGCTGGCAGCTACGTTTCCTTTCGTAACGCCCGCTGCCAGGGCCATTGCGGAGGGCCCGCAGTACCACATTGTGGACGGCGGGTACTACGACAACTACGGTGTCAACAGCCTTTTGGAGTGGCTGAACGAGGCCTTCTCCTCTACTCCACCTGAAAAGAGGCCGGACATATTGATTATCCAGATTCGCTCGTTTCCGGCTGGGGCCGCCAATCCTAGTGCCAAAAACAAAGGCTGGTTTTACCAGGCCGAGGCGCCTGTGTCGGCCTTGTTGAACGTCCGCAACACCGGGCAGTTGGTTCGTGACCGCGAAGCAGTCTTGAGTTTCGCGGCCCAATGGTCAGACCAGAACGCAAAGATCCGTCTGGCCACCTTTGAATTTCAAGGGAATGATCCTCCGTTGTCTTGGCAAATGAACCCCGCACAGATCAAGGCCATTCAAGACCAGTGGCACGAACGGATCTCTGGGCCAAACAATCAGGATTGGCTGGAGGTTAATTGTTTCTTCCGTCCCCACAGCCCGGAATGCGTTGAGCATCTCCAACCGGGAAAGAAAGGTCCATGGTAGAAGCAACGGAGACTGAGCGGAGTCATCACCCAATGCAAAGCGCCACGTCCCTGGTTAAGAGAACGTGGCGCTTTTAGTTTGCGGCAGATTTTTTCTACCTTACACCAATGTTGTATTTGGGAGACGCAATGCCATTGGCAATCACTTCCAGGTGGGTCTGCCCTGTTTCCATGTTGGCCGGTATATCAACGTGGGTGAATGCCGGGCCTTGGTAGGCAACTGCCATGGTGCTGTGGTCGTGGGTGCGGCAGTAAAAAACGTGTCCGGTGCTCACATTGGTAAGACGAACAATTGGATAATTGCGTGGCGGCCTGCGCATCATCGCCGTAGGCATTCGCCTGCGAAAAGCCGTTGAACTTCCTGCCGCTGAGCATGATGGTGCTCCCGCGGCTAATGATCGGCGAGCTTATGCTGAGGAGCGCCGAGGGGGCCCAATTGGGATTGGCGGTTCCGGCGGGGGTGTAGATTTCGACGTCGCTGCTGCCATCGGTGTACAGAACTTGACCGGTTGGAAGCACTAGCATGCGTCCGTACCAGGACGAATTGCCTGGAGAATTGGGTGTAGCCGGGACCGGATTCAAGTTTGAGCCATCCCACTCGAAGAAAACCGTGCCATTGAGAAATATGCCCGGACTCGCACTCACCAGCACGTTGCCGTCGGGCAGCAATGCCGCTGGGCCATCGGCAACGTCCAAATTGCCAGGAAAATCGGGGCCAGGCAGTCCAGCTACCATTGCTGGAGTTGTAAATCGAGGTGTGACCGGCGCCGGCGCCGTTCGCTCCAGTGGCAAAGACCGTGCCGTCGGGCCGCAACATCGCAGGACCAACTTCATAGGAGCCGTGGGAATCCCAGAGTTGCACGATTGTGCTGCCCGCGCTCGTCCACGAGCCAGTCGTGGGATTGTAGATTTCCGAGTTCTTACCATTGGGGTCCCCAATGTTGGTGTAAGCATCGACCGTCAGTACCTTGCCCCCCGGGAGTAAGTTCCATCCTTCCTCGTCGTTCTCATCGAACTTGCCGGAACCGGTGGCGGTCCACGTCATGGTCGAAGCATTCAGCAATGCCTGCTGTTCAGTGCAGCAATTGGCCATCATGAATGTCCCGTTGGTCAGGACGACGCTCTGTGCATCGCCAATGCTGGTCCAGCCGCTGGGCGGGCTCACCGGCGTCCACATATTGGTTATCGGGTTATAAATTTCGCCCTTGTTGGTCCAGACATATTGCGCAAAATTCTGTTCTCCGCCCTCAACGATGACTCGGCCGTCGGGCAGCACCGCTGAAGCAAAAAATAGCGGACCGTAGTCAGACGACAGGGAGGCAAGCTGGGTCCACGTTCCGTTCACGTAGCTGCCATTGATATCTGGAGTTAACTTCCACCAATCCGAAAAGCCGTCATTCGGGTCCTCGTGATGGACCATCACCGTTCCATCGGTAAGCAGAAGAGCATGACCAGCCGTAAAACTGGGTTGGTGGGTCAAGGGCTGCCACGATTGTGCGCTGGCCATGCCTGCGGCAGCCAACAGCACTCCTGTAGCGAATCCGAGCATTCGCAAAAGCTTCATTTTTCTCCCCAAGTGTTTTTCGATTGAATAGGCGGGTTCCGATGCGGACCTCTGACGTCTTGAATGTGCAGGTGGTCAACTACATCTCGACTCAAGTAAGGGCGTTGAAAATTTACTCTGGACTGCTCGGAGATGTCAATCAAGCGAGTGGCGCTCCTTTTGAACAAATCCGAAGTAGCCGACCTCAGAATGCGATCTAGTTTTTGAGTTGGCGTTCTGACCTTGGCTCTGTGCTGGGTCATTCCTTCCGTCAAGTCGCCGGGGGACTCTGGGTCCAAGCACCCTGCGTGTAGGCCGAACTTCTGCGGAAGCAACTTCGTAACTGAATTAAAGATTTGGCGTCCCCGACGGGATTTGAACCCGTGTTACCGCCGTGAAAGGGCGTTAACGAATTGTAAATAAAGGAACTTAGCGGGCAGCGGTCGCTCCTGCATGTACCGTAAGAGCCTTTTAAGAACGCCAGGGCACAGGTACTCCTTGTACCGTCCTTGTACCGCGAGAATTCCGAAACAGCGATGATCGCCAAGCCGTCCTGTGCCGGAACGAATCGGGAGCGTTTGGCACCCACTAGCTTGTAGTCTCCGTGAATTGTCAGCGGCAGATTTCCCAGAATAAAGATTCTGCGAGCCACCTTAGAGCAGCTCCCTCCAAACTGGTCGCCTACGACACGCGAAAGCGTCCGCCGCAATAGTGGCTTCGTTGAAGTCTTCTTGGAGGACATGTGCCGTTTCGTAGCGGTTCTTGCGCTGAGATCTCCCCGAAGCCGGTATCTCGGGAGTTGACACCAGCAGGCACTTCCGCGCATAGCCGACAACACGTCCAAGTGACTTCCCCGAAGCGGTTTCTGGCCAGCGAGACGAGGTGCTGGATAGCTCCGGGTGCTTCGATCTCATTTCGCTGAGCTAGTTAGCGGTTGCTGGTGGCTGGCCCGCTCCTTCTCTCACGTTCTTAATGAGGACCACGTCACTGATCCAGTTACCACGTGAGATGACGAGGCGGTTCTCCGGGGACACATCGAAGGCGAAGATGAATTGGTCGGAATCGAAGTTCGTGATTCTCCTGGAAGCGCCACCAGCGAGCGGCACCGACCAGATGTTGTCGACTCCGCTTTCATTTCGGGAGTACAGGATAGACTTGCCATCTGCCGCCCATCGCAACAGGCCGAACTGGCTGGCGGGGACTGGCATTCTAAGCTTCTTCACCTCTCCTCCAGCGATCGGAATGATCGCTGCCCATTCGTAAGAATCTTCGGCCAGGAGTGTATCTCCAGAACAAAACACTCTTCCCGTCTGGAGAAACACTCGGGTTCGTTTCGCCCGTGTCTTCGGTTGTCGAATTGGTATAGATCAAGTGACTGTCCGGAATCGAGAGATTTGCGGGTGAGAGCGCAATGGTCCCCCGTGTCAGAGCAATGGACAAACACCAGAGTGGAACCGTCGGCAGTACATGCGGGTTGAAGGTCAAAGGGGCCATCCGTGAGCGCAGACGACGATCCGGTGCTGATGTCGGTGCGTGCAATGTGGGAGTGGCGCTTGGCGTCATTGGCCCAATAAACAACATTGCCCGGGCCGCATCGTGCCAGTTGCCTATAAAGTGATGAGTAAGACCGAAGCTTGGTCGGGTTGCGACCATCCGGGTCATGCACCACCATCTCAGAAAAGGTGCTAGTCACGATTCGGTTGTCCACCCAGACCGCGCTATTTGACCCCTCCCCCCGCAAGACAGGGAGCGGATAGGGCTGGCCAGACTGATCCGTCATCGAGAGGTTTGTGTCTGCAGAAAACGTGTTGGCAATCAAATCATCGGTAGCCGTCGCGGAAAGGCTCCACTCCATGTACCACGTCGAACTTGACGTTAGGGCCCGGTGAGCTCCAGTACGTGCGTCAAATGCCCATATCTGCATGATCGGACCGCCATTGTCAGGCAGCGCAGGCGCGAAAATGGTACCGCCATCTGAACTCCACGCAGGCTGGCCGATCGTCCAGCCCGGGCCGCTCAGGTTTCGCATTGAGCCAGCGGGCAGGTCAACCCTGAACAACACCATATCGTCCTTAACATTGGCAACCGCAGCCAGAGTGTCCTGCGAAGGCGACCATTCAACAAACCAGAAGGCTAACCCGAGGGGGCGCTTGGCAAGGACGCGACGGTTAGAACCGTCGGGATCGATGGCCACGATGAGAGATTCGCTCGCCGTTTGGGCGATATAGGCTATTTGCTTCCCATCGGGCGACACCGTAACGCTGTTGGAGCGCTCATCAATCGTGCGGGCATCCGTGGCCAAAGTGGTTACTGGCCCACCAAGAGTACCGATCCGAAATACTCCTGAAGTGTAGGGATCCTTCGCCGGATCCAGTACACGCAGGAAGTAGAGGAAGTTGCCATCCCGAGAAAAGTGGAGGCTGTGGATCCGCTGAGGCGCGCCGGGCAGAAGCTGCACGTCGCGCTCGGTGGCGACCTGCAGCAGACGCAATTCATACTTATCGGCTTCTTTCTTCACGTAGGCGACGTAGCTGCCATCAGGAGTTGCGGCCACTCGGTATGATTTGCCGTGATCAGTCAGGGGACGCACCTGCAGGGAAGATGAGCTTGCGCCCAAACGCGGGGCGTGAGAGGCCCGCCGCAGATACAATCCGGCGGCGAGCGCCACAAGGACCAGAACGACGCTGCCCATGCGGCACGCATGCGTCTTGAAGCTTGGTTTTCCGCCCCCCTCTTCACATTCTGCAAAGCTGTGCGAACCTCTGCCGCGCTTTGATAGCGCTGTGTGCGGTCCTTCACCAGGCATTTGTCGATTGTCGTGACCAGTCTTGCCGGCAGCGTGGAATTTAGCTCACGCACCGGGACAGGTGAATTATGCAGAATGGAATCGTGCACGACCGCCGCCGTTTCGCCGCTGAAAGCGCGCTGGCCTGTAGTCATCTCGTACAGAACAAGGCCGAAGGAGAAAATGTCAGTGCGCGCGTCCAGTTTCTCCCCGAGTGCCTGCTCCGGCGACATGTAGCCCGCCGTGCCCATGGCGGCGCCTGTGCCGGTCAGGCTGCGGTCCCTTGCCGCTATGCTTAGGGGCAGGAGCTTGGCTTCGTTAGGTTTGCTCTCCGATTGATCCTGGGACAGGGCAACAGCTTCCGTAGCCGCTGCCAGCTTTGCCACTCCGAAGTCCAGGATCTTGACCTGCCCCGACGCGGTCAGGAAAAGATTGGCGGGTTTAATGTCACGATGGATAATGCCGCGGTCATGCGCCGCCTGTAGTCCCGCGCAGATCTGGACTCCAAAGTCCAGCAATTGATCGAGCGCCAGGACCTGCCGGGCCGCAGCCAGACGCGCCAGGCGCTCGCGCAGCGTCTCCCCCTCCAGCAGCTCCATCACGATGAAGGGCTCGGCTTCGTGCTCCTCGACTTCGTAGATGGTGCAGATGTTGGGATGGTTCAGCGAGGATGCCGTCTGCGCCTCCCGCTCGAAGCGCTGCAACGCTGCCGGCTCCGTCACCAACTCTTCCGGCAGAAACTTCAACGCCACCTGCCGGTGCAGCTTCAGGTCCTCGGCCTTGTAGACCAGCCCCATTCCTCCCGCGCCGATGACCTGCAACACGCGGTAATGCGAGACCTTCTTGCCAATCAGGCCGGGTTCGGGCTGCAATCGAACCGCAGCCCCACCCGCAGCCCCGGAGACCTCGCCGGAAGATTCATCTGCGCCCAACCACTCCACTGGAATGATCAGCCGATAGCCACGGCGGGCCACGGTGGCGATATATTGCGGCTCGTCGGCGGAGTCGCCGAGCGCCTTGCGCAGCTTGCCGATGGCCACGTTGATGCTGTGGTCGAACTCGACGATGGTGTCATTCGGCCAGAAGGTCTTCTGGATTTCCTCGCGAGTGACCAGAGTGCCTTCGCGTTCGATCAGCCTGACCAGCAGGCGGAATGGCTGGTCCGGGAGCACGATCCTGCTTTCGCCTCCCGCCTCCTCCGCCCGGCACAATTCTCCGCTCTTCAGGTCAAGCTCGAATGCCCCGAAGCGAACGCGAGCTGGCTGCGTCTTTTCCATGGAACTGCGTGGAAATCTCTCAAAGTGTTTTGGATTCGCACAAAAGTTTACTACCCGCCTCCGGAGTTCCCTAGCGATTTCCGCACTCTCCCATTAAAATTCGCCCCAAAAGCAGCAAGCAAACGCCAGCCAAAATACCTTGTCTTCAGTGATTTAGTCCAAGTGACCCCCAGATGACCCGCAAATGAGCGCCAGTGCATTGCGACCGTGAACCAGTTCGCGCAAACTCGGCGCGTTGTTGCAGTTCGAAAGATCCAACTTTGAAGAAAGAAGGAAAAGACAATGAAAAAGACCTTGGTATTGCTCGCATGCATGGTGGCCCTGGCGCTAGGCGCTTCGGCCCAGGAGAACCTCAACTTTGCCGATCTTCCACTGGTAAGCTCGCCTGCGCCAATGCCAAGCGGCTATGGCCAGCTCAACTGGACCAACATCCTCTATGTGGACCCCGCTGAATGGTCCGGCGCCGGTCCGGGCTACAAAGATCAACTGGTCGAAGGCCGGCTGGTTAACCAGGACGTAGCCTTCGTGGGCAGCAAAGTTTGCCGCCTGTTGCAGGAAAACTGCTTCGGTAGCATCAGTTCGGCCGTGTGGGTAGTACCGGCCCGGGTCTTTTCTTAACGGCATCTTGGGACCCTAACTTCATTTTGAATGAGAGGAAAACACAATGAAAAAGACCCTCGTATTGCTCGTCAAATCTGCGAACTTCTCGCCCGCTCCAACAAAGAGAAAAGGAGTGTATATGAAATCCCGCACATGGATGTGGAATATCGCGATGTGTCTATTCGCCGCGCTGGCGATTACGCTTCGACTATCCGCACAAGACAACCCCGATCACCAAGCCACCATCATCACGTTCGATGCTCCGGGCGCGGGCACAAACGGAGCCACTGGCCAGGGCACGCTTTCCAGTAAGATTAACCCGTCGGGCGCGATTGTGGGATTTACCCGTGACGCCAACGATGTGCGCCACGGCTTCCTGCGCAGTCGCGACGGCTCCTTCACTATCTTCGACGCTCCGGGCGCGGGCACAAGCCCCTTCCAGGGCACGCGCGCCTACGGCCTCAACCCAGCGGGGACGATTGCGGGATACTACGATGATGCGAGCAGTGTGTCTCACGGATACGTACGCGTCCGCGACGGCACCATCACCACGTTCGACGCTCCGGGGGCGGGCACAAGCAGCGGTCAAGGCACCTTCCCGTTCGGCAACGCCAACATCATCAACCCGGCAGGGGCGATCATGGGATACTACGTTGACTCGAGCGATGTGCGACATGGCTTCGTGCGCGCTCCTGACGGCACTATCACCGGATTCGATCCCACGGGCTCCCTATATACCGCACCCTACGGCATCAACCTGGTCGGGACGATCACGGGAATCTACTGTGACGCGACCAACTGTCGTGGCTTCGTGCGCGCTGCTGGCGGTACCATCACCACGTTCGACGTCCCGGGCGACATTAACGGCACACAGCCCAATGACATCGACCCGGCAGGGGTGGTCACGGGAAACTACGGAGACGCTGGCAACGTGTATCACGGCTTCCTGCGCGCTCGCAACGGCACCATCACCACGTTCGATGTTCAGGGCGCGGGCGCCGGGAGCGGTCAGGGCACCTTCCCTGAAAGCATCAACCCGGCAGGTGCGATCACGGGAGTCTACACTGACGCGAGCGATGTTCTTCACGGCTTCCTGCGCGCCCGCGACGGCACCATCACCACGTTTGACGCTCCGGGGGCGGGCACAAGCAGCGGTCAAGGCACCTTTGCCTTCGGCATCAACCCGTCGGGGGCGACGACGGGATACGACATTGACGGGAGCGGTGTGTATCACGGCTTCGTGCGGAGCAAGTAAGCCGGGGGGCTAGGCGACCTCTGGCGCCTCCACTGGCTAGAGGCATCCCCTCGATGAGAGCGACGGGGTTGTCAAGGACAACAAACCTGTTGTGCAGTTGGGCCGCCATCCTCGGTTTGGATGGCGGCCTTTCTTTGTTGCCCAGTGCCTAACAAAGTTTCCTACATTAGTAACGATTAGTCGGCCAGTCTTCACGAATCACGCACACGCTAATGCAAAGCCACATGGACGAGAAACGCCCAACTCGTAGAAGTGCAACCCCCGACTCCCCGGAAGTCCTCCTGTGGGAAGTTCACCAGAATGGCTTAGTCGAGTACTCGACAACAAAGAATCGTTGGAGTGCGGGCGACGGTGTTTCCAAACCAATGGGTTAAGAGCTCCTCAGCGGGCATTCCACGGCTTGCCCAATTACCCTCGGAATCGGCCTCTTTGAGTGCTTGAATGTTGCACGAAGAGCCGGCGCGGGCTACTTGCCCAAAGACAGACCATTGTGGTCGGGCCGAGTTCACCGGCAGAGATCCCAAGACGCGTGGACATCGGATCGTCCGTTGCCTCCACATCCCGTTTCGTTAGAATAACTCACGCTCAGCTTATGAGAGGAGGAAGTCGGGTGCGAATTCTGCTTCGAACAGCGCTTTGCATACTTTTCAGTCTGCATGTACCAGGGTGTAGTCAAACGGCCTCGACCGGCGCCTTGATCGGCCAAGTCTTGGATCCTTCGGGCAGGGGGATCGCCGGAGCGTCTATTGAAGCGAGAATTGAGGACACAGCAGTTACTCGCTCAACCTTGAGCGACGAGGAGGGCCGCTTTGTCTTGACGCTCCTTCCCCCCGGGAAATATCTGGTAGCGGTCGCGAAAGACGGTTATTCCCAAACGCAGTCGACGTCGGTGCAAGTGACCGTAACCGAGAGCGTTCGCGTCTCGATCCCGATGAAAGTTGCTGGAATTACTCAACGAATTGATGTTCAAGCAAACGTCTCCCAACTGCAGGATGACAGCATTGCTTTGGGACGTGTCGTTAGTGCGCAGACGATCCAGGCCTTACCTTTAGCGGTGCGGAACTTCACTCAGATTGTGGACCTGTCCCCCGGCGTTCTTTCGGGTGTCAACAATGCTGCTGAGGCGGGTCCAGGTGGCAGCGGACTAGCACAAATCGATGCCGGGAACGACGGAATCTATGTGCATGGATCGCGTTCGTACGACAACAGCTATCTGTTCGATGGTGTTCCCGTCACTGACATTCAGGCCAGCAACATTGCGAGTGGAGGAATTCCAATCCCCAACCCGGATGCGATTCAGGAATTCAAGGTTCAGACCGGCCTTTATGACGTTTCGTTTGGGGAACGCGCTGGAGCCAGTGTGAGCCTGGTCACGAAATCAGGCACGAACAGCCTTCATGGAAGCGTCTTCGAATACCTTCGCAATAATGTGTTGAATGCCAACGATTATTTTCGAAACCATGCCGGCCAACCGCGCCCGGACTTAAAACAGAATCAATTCGGATTCAACGCGGGAGGACCAATCCTTCCAGATCGCGTATTTTACTTTGGGTCATATCAAGGAACGCGGCAAGTCGATGGGCTGGGATCGAACCAGGCACGGATCGATTGCTCATCGAATATAGTGCTGCCGCCGCTCACCAATGATCGCTCGGCGCAGGCACTTGGATCGCTCTTTGGCGGAATGAGCGGGGCCTTTGGCGGGGTCTCGATTAATCCGGATGGATCCAACATCAATCCGGTCGCGCTGCAACTCCTCAACATGAAGCTGCCCAACGGTTCCTACCTTATTCCCAACCCCCAAGTGGTCAATACCTCCCTCCCGCTGGCAAGCCAGGGGTTCAGCACGGTCAGCTCCCCCTGTCACTACAACGAGAACCAAGTTCTCGCAAATCTAGACGTCAACTTGTCACAAAACTCGACGTTGGCAATTCGCTTCCTGTTGTCCGACGGCGCGATCAAAGTGTCTTATCCAGGTAACGGTCTGAATGGGACGGGGAACATAGCTGGTTTCCCGAGCAACATCGAGAACAAGTTTCGTGTTTTCTCGCTTTCGTATGTTCGTTTCATTAACTCGAACTTGCTAAATGAGTTCCGGCTTGGCTATACGAACACCCTGGGTTCCACCACTGCTCAGGCACCATTCAGTTGGTCTGATCTTGGCGTTCCGGCTGGGATGATGAACGATGAAAATGGATTGCCTGACATTGCCATCGTAGGCTCGATCAACATGGCAAGCGCATTTCCACGCACCTTCAATCAAGAGCGGTTCTTCTTTTCCGATACGCTTACCTACTCGCATTCCCGGCACTCGATTCAGATGGGTGGATCTTTGTCGCGCATTCATGATGACCTCAATATCATCGGCCTTGGATCGCTGGCAGAGTTCCTGAGCTGGCCCGATTTCCTGCTTGGACTGAACGCCACCCAAAATGGAACCAATCTTTTCAGCAATGTTTTTGCGTCCATTGACGATTACGGCTTGCTTGATCGTGAATATCGTAGTTGGGACGGATCCGTGTTTGTGGGAGATCACATTCGTGCTACAAATACGTTCACCCTTGACTTAGGACTGCGATATGAAAGGATCGGCCAGTTCGGCGATGATCTGGGTCGCAACTCCAGCTTTGATATCAGCCAAGCCAATCCAAATCCTCCGGCCAGCGGGAGCGTCGCAGGATACGTAGTTGCCGCGAACTACAAGGGACCGCTCCCGCAGGGTGTTATCCGCGCCGGCAACGATGCGGGCACTTTCGGAAAAGGGCAGAACGGACTGGCTCCCAGAATTGGATTTGCCTGGCAGCCCTTCAGTTGGACGTCGAGGCTCGTGCTCCGCGCGGGCTATGGCATCTACTACTCGCAGCCGACCGGACAAGCATTTTTTCAAGGTGTTTTCGGGACTCCTTACTCCTTTGGTCGTTTGAATGTCGGCCAGGCAAACGCTGGCGCGTCGTTCAATGCCCCGTTTCCTCAGCCTTTTCCCACCGCCAGTTTCTTCCCGTATTTCCCTGCGTATTCACCAACCAGCGACGTCGCAATCTCAACGGTGTCACCTTATTTCCGTCCGGCGATCGTTCAACAGCTTGGTTTGAATTTTCAACTCGAGGTTGCGAAAGACTGGCTGCTTGAGATTGGTTATGTCGGCGCGAGAGGCACGCACCTGCTGACAACCCGTTCTCTGAACCAGGCGCTATCCGCGACGCCGGAAGCTCCTATTCGAGGAGTGACCACAAACACGGTTGCCAATATTGGCTTGCGAGTCCCGGTTGAGGGAGTGCCGCCCGACGCGCTAGTGCTTGTGATGTCGGAGGGAGAGTCCTGGTACAACGGCATGGAAGCCAGTTTGACAAAGCGGCTAAGCAAGGGACTTCAGTTCCTCGCGTCCTATACCTTCTCTAAGACTTTGGATAGCAGTCCCAGCAACGTCAACGGGATCTCGGCTGGGAACACTCTCACCCTCGGCAATCAAAATTCAGCAGCGCAACGCTGGGGCAGAGCCAGCTTCGACAGGACGCACCGTTTCATCGTGAGCGGAGTGTATTCGTTTCCCTCCCCGCCGCAGCGCCTTGCAAGCGCCTTCCTTGGGCATTGGTTGGCCTCTGGAGTACTTACGCTGCAGTCCGGTACCGCTCTCACGATTGGCTATAACAATGCAACCAACGTCTTTGGCATCAGCGAAGACCGGGCCCAGTTGGCGCCGGGTTGCGGAGCTTCGAAGCTGGTTACGCCAGGCTCTGTTCAAAGCAAGCTCAACAATTATTTCAATAGCGCCTGTCTCACAACCCCTCAATTAATCGGAGCTGACGGTATCGGCACGGGGTTCGGAGACAGTGGATCCGGGATCATAAACGGCCCGGGACAATTCAATATTGACTTAGGCGCAATGCGAGATTTCCCAATGCGCTGGCCCAAGGAAGGCAGCGCTCTCCAGTTTCGGATGGAGTTTTTTAACCTCCTGAATCATCCTCAATTCTCCAATCCAAACACGAACTTTGGATCATCCTCTTTCGGCATCATTAGCAGCACCGCGGTGAATCCGAGGGTTGGACAACTGGCCCTGAAGATAATCTTTTAGGGCATCGGTTATTCCTGTCGGGTATCAAGCTGGAAGAGAGACCGGCCTGATTCGTGGTCCCGATGGTCGAAATTTAACGCTCAAACATTGACCAATGCATTACAATTCTTTGCAAACTTGGGGTCCCTCGAATCCTAGCAACCCTCGGCGACGGTTGTTGTTCTTCCACTCCCGCGAGAGTGACTGAGAGTAGCGCCTGACGGAATGTACGGACCAGATCAGGCGGGAGAGCGCAGGCTGGCGGGACACAATTGAGCGTAGGTGGTGGTTGTGCTGCGTGAACGTCCAACGACGAGCGTGCACTTCGCAAGCGGGCGGCAGCGCTTTATTCGCGTTGGCGTCCGGGTGCTTCTTGCGCGAAAGTTGCTTCTGGTTATCGGTCTCGCATGTCTGACCTTCGCACGTCCTGTTTCCGCTGCAGAACCAACAAAGAATGTGCTCCTCCTGTACAGCTTTTCGGATCGGAGTGTTACTGGTTACAGCGATTCCCTGAAATCCGCGATCCGCTCCCACGTTCCCGGGTCAGTCAACTTCTATGTCGAGTACATAGAAAGCCGCCGGTTCGACGATCACACCTACGAGAGGAGTGTGGTAGAGACTCTCCGGAACACCTACGGCGGAACGAAGCTCGACGTCGTACTGGCGGATGCATATCCGGCACTTGAGTTCGCGTTGAGACATCGGAGTGACTTGTTTCCAAGCCAGCCAATTGTATTCTTCGACGTATACGTCGGCAGGATCGCAGGACAGAAGATGTGGCACGGGGTCACTGGTGTGACGGAGACCATCAATGTTCCTCGCACCATCGACCTGGCGCTTCACCTTCATCCCGACACCAATGCGGTTGCAGTGATCACCGATAACTCTGAGTTTGAGAGGTATTGGCTGGGCGTCGTTCAACGCGAACTTCGTCGTCACCAAGACAAAGTGAAGGAGATTGATCTCGTCGGATTTCCGCCCACCCAACTCTTCGAAAAGGTTGCTGCCCTGCCTCCGCACACTGTCGTTCTATTTCAGGAGTCTCCGTTGGATTCAAGTCAGCCTGCACTCGGAACCTATGACGTTCTTGCCATGGTCGGACAGCGGCTGCCGACCTATTGCATCTTCCCAATCGTCTGTTTGAACCACGGCGGAATTGGCGGTGCCGACCTCGACATTACCGAACAAATCTCGTTGACTGCCGAAATGACCAGGCGCGTGCTGGCCGGCGAGGCGCCAGATAGCATTCCCGTGATGCGTGGAACTTCCGACGTGATCAAGGTGGACTGGCGGCAGCTACGCCATTGGAACATCCCGGATTCGGCGCTGCCGCCGGGCAGCCAGATCTTGTATCGGGAACCTAGCTTCTGGGAGCGCGACCGGAACTATATCGTTGCGGCCGTGACCCTGCTTGTTATCCAGTCCTTGTTGATCGTGGGATTGTTCATGCAGCGAGCGCGCAAACGCAAGGCCGAAGCCGTTCTTCGGGAGAGTGAGAAACGCTTCCGCGTTATGGCGGATACCGCGCCAGCACTGATCTGGATGTGCGACCAGGAGGGCAAAATCACGTACCTCAATGACCGCCGGCTTGCGTTTACCGGTCCAGATCCAAGCGCCGGCTACGGGGACACGTGGACGGCATATGTTCACCCGGACGATCTGAAACAGGTGCTGGATGCAGTATCGGAGGCCTTGAGGAAGCAGGAGCCGTTTTCCAAAGAATACCGCCTTCGCCGCAACGACGGGAACTACAGGTGGATGTTTGATATTGCATCACCCCGGATGAACGGGGATGGATCGTTCGCCGGCTTTATTGGCTCGGCTATCGATATAACCGACCAGAAGCTGGCGCAGGAAGCGCTTGAAAGTGTGAGTGGCCGGCTCATTGAAGCGCAAGAGAAGGAGCGCAGCCGAATCGCCAGAGACCTGCACGATGACGTTTGCCAGAGGCTTGCGCTGTTGTCCATGGAGCTTGAGCAAGCGAACCGCAACGGGGCTCCGCCAAGTACAAAAGTGTACCTGGAACAAATCCGGAAGCATTGTTCCGAAATTACCAGCGATATTCAATCACTGTCCCACCAACTGCATTCCTCAAGGCTCGAGTACCTGGGCATCGTTGCGGCGATCAGAGGCTTCTGCACAGAATTTGCGAAGCAGCATGACGTGACTATCGATTTCAGGGACAAGAACGTGCCGAACCATTTGCCCAAGGACATCTCACTGTGCCTGTTCCGAGTCGCCCAGGAGGCGCTGCAGAATGCTATGAAACATAGCGGGACGCGCCGTTTCTCGGTGGACGTGCGAGGTACAGGAGACGAGGTTAAGCTTGTAGTGAGTGATGCGGGTGCCGGCTTCGACGTGGAAGAGGCCAAGAGAAATCGCGGTTTGGGCCTTGTAAGTATGCAGGAAAGGATCCATCTGGTACATGGGCAGTTCAATGTCGAATCGAGCCCCGGCGGAGAAACCAAAGTCGTCGCCGTCGTACCGGTTGTTGCTGTAGAGGGAAAGTCTCAGGCAGATAGGGAAAGCAATCGGGCTGCGAGTGTGACGGGGGCTGCATGAAACGAACTCGCATCCTGTTGGCCGACGATCACACCATGATCTGCGCCGGGTTCCAGAAATTGCTGGAACCTCAATATGAAGTGGTTGGGTGCGTCGGAGATGGTCGCGCGTTGCTGAAGGTGGCTGCAGAACTGAAGCCAGACTTGGTCTTGGTTGATGTCGGTATGCCATTACTGAATGGACTGGACGCAGGGCGAGAGTTGAAAAAGTTGCTACCCAGCATAAAGCTGATTTTCCTCACCATGAATCCCGACCCCGCTATTGCAAGCGAAGCTCTGCGGATCGGTGCCTCGGGATATCTCCTGAAAAATTCACGGGCAGACGAACTTCTTCACGCCGTCCACAACGCATTGCGCGGGATGTCGTATGTGACGCCGCAAATTGACCAAGCGATGGAGCAGAATTTCATCCGCGATCCCAGTTCCCTCAGTCGCCCTAAGCACCTAAGTGACAGGCAGCGGGAGGTCTTACAGATGTTAGCCGAGGGCCGGTCAATGAAGGAGATCGCATCCATCCTTCAGATTGCGCATCGAACCGTGCGCTTCCACAAACATCAGATCATGCAAGAGTTAGGAATAACCACAACGTCCGAACTTGTGCGGTACGCGATGAAGCATGCCATGATTCCCCCGCCGTAGGGAGCCGAACATGATCGCGGCCGGCTTGCCGACTGCCTATTGTGACAGTAGACAGCCGACCAGTGCCGATTTAAGAATATCCGTCGCGTTCGGCAGCCGAAAAGCTGCGTTGGAGCGTATGGATAAGGTTCGAGTACTGCTCGCTGACGATCATGAAGCGATTGTGGCGCGGGTGCGCAGAGTCCTGAGCGCCGACTTTGACATCGTCGGCGCTGTGAACAATGGACGCGATGCCTTAGCGGAAACTCAGCGCCTCGATCCTGATGTTCTGGTAATTGACATATCAATGCCGGTTCTTGACGGCTTGCAAGCGGTATCCCATCTGCGCTCCACCAATTCCCGTACCAAAGTCGTGTTTCTGACGATCCACGAAGGCCAGGATTTCGTCGCTGCCGCATTGTCCGCCGGGGCTTCTGGATACGTCACCAAGGCATATCTGACGACCGATCTAGTACCCGCGATACGTGAGGCGCTGGCCGGGCGCACGTATGTCTCACAATCGATACAACTGTAATTAGGCCCTCGGAGCGGCCACGACCGGAATGGATATCCCCAATTAGTGGACCCGTTTGTTTAATCTTGCCAATTTGCATTGATTTTCTGCCCTTACCTGTCGCAAGTGACAGTTGCAATGGAAATTTTCTAATGGTGAAGTAGCAAACCAGCAAAGCCGGATGGGGCGAGGACTACTTTTGAGCATCACGAATTTTGTTCGTCATGCTGCCATTCCTCGCTTGTCCACTTCGCATTTTTCAAGACCGCCATTAGTAGAGCTAATCGCCAGCGGTCAAAGGAGAGGGAAATGAATCTAGGAGTCGAGATTCGAAAATCCGCATTGGTAGCCCTTGCCGTCTGGACTATGCTTGCGGGAGGTAGTGCGATCGCCAACGCTCAAACGGCCACCACAAGCAAGCCCAACATTCTATTCATAATGGGCGACGACATCGGATGGATGCAGCCGAGCATATACCACCGCGGCCTGATGGTCGGCAGAACGCCCAACATTGACCGCATCGGCAATGACGGCGCTCTTTTCACGGACTACTACGCCGAGCAGAGCTGCACCTCCGGGCGCAACGCCTTCTTCACCGGCATGCATCCGCTGCGCACGGGGATGATCCCGCCGCAACTTCCCGGCAGCCCGTCTTATCTGCGTCCCGGCACGCCAGCGTTGGCCGTGTTCCTGCATGATCTCGGCTACAACACCGGCGAGTTCGGCAAGAACCATCTGGGCGATCACGTTCAGGCTCTGCCCACGGCACACGGCTTCCAGGAATTCTGGGGCTATCTCTACCACCTCGATGCAATGCAGGGGGTGAGTTTCCCTGATCTGAATAAGAGCCCGACGGAGCAGGGCATCGCGCCGCCGTGCATGAACACTCCCATACCCGGGATGACGGAGGTCCCCGGTGCAGTGGACCCCAGAAAAGCGATCTGTCTGACACCACCACGTCCGGTAATGTGGTGCCACTCATCCGACGGGACGGAGAAGAACCAGACTTGCAAAGATGAAGGGCCGCTGACGCTGGAGCGTTCGAAGACCGTGGACGAGGAAATCTCATCCAAGGTCATCGATTTCCTCGACCGCAACGACCCCAAGAAAACCAACAAGCCCTTCTTTGTCTGGTACAACCCCGCGCGCATGCACATCACCACCGTGCTGTCGCCTAAGTACCAAGCTATGATTGGCGAGCCGGGCGGCATGGACTGGGGCGCCAACGAAGCCGGCATGAAGCAGATGGACGACAACATTGGCTACGTCCTCAAGAAGTTGGAAGACATGGGGCAGCTGGACAACACCATCATCGTCTTTACCACGGATAACGGCGCGGAAGTCATCACCTACCCGGATGGCGGCGTCACGCCCTTCAAAGGCGGGAAGCTGACTACTTGGGAAGGCGGCATGCGTGCTCCGTGCGTCATTCGCTGGCCCGGGCACATCAAGCCGAACACCGTCATCAACGGAATATTCGCCTCGCTGGACTGGGTGCCGACGTTTGTCGATATCGCCGGTGGTCCTAAGGGCGACGACCTCAACAAGCAGATCCAGGCCGGAAAGTATCCAGGCATCGTCAAGACCATGCTCGACGGTGTCGATCAGCGCGCCTATCTCGAAGGCACATCTCCGAACTCGGCGCGCGACACCTTCTTCTACTATTCAAACTCGACACCTTCCGCAGTGCGTTACAAGAACTGGAAGATGTATTACACGATGACCCCCACCAGCCCGACCGGCGCAATGCAGGGGAAGATAACCTATGGCTGGACTATGGTAGACAACATCCGCCGCGATCCCTTCGAGATCGCCGGCGGGTTGGACGACCCAAAATCCGCCCTGGGGGTCGGCGGCGCGCTTGCCTCGCCCTCTACCGCATATCTGTACGACTGGAACATGCTACCCCTCGGCCAGTTGTTGTGGGAGAAAGAGCTCATGTCATATGAGAAGTTCCCGCCGCTGCAGGCTCCGGAGTCGTACAACCTGTCTCAAATCTTGGAACAGGTCAGGGCAGCCCGGGCAATTAGTCACGCCGGTGACTAGGCCTCAAGAACGGAGAGGCGAGGAGGGCGGAGTGTCCCTCCTCGCTTTCCATCGATTGTCAGGAGGCAAAAACACATGAGCAACCTTAGATTCCAAAGACAGAGCATCTCTGTGACGTTGAGCGCCTTGCTGGTTTTTACAGTGATCGGTTCTGAAACAGGCGCGATGGCGTATCAGAACCAAGACACACAACCAGCCACAAGCACCGGTTCGTCCTCGGACTATCCAGGGCAGGGGACGCCGGCGTCAGCTGAGGAATTGCAAAGCCTGGTGGCCCCTATCGCGCTCTATCCGGATGCGCTGGTTGCGCAAATCCTCAATGCGGCGACGTTCCCTGACCAGGTGGCCGTTGCCAACTATTGGGTGGAACAAAACAAGACGCTTACGGGGAGCGCTCTTATGAAGGCCGTGGATAAACAATCCTGGGACCCGAGCGTCAAAGCGCTGAGTCAGTTTCCTTCCGTGCTGGACAACCTGGCGAAGAACCTCTCCTGGACTTCACAGCTGGGCGAGGCTTATCACAACCAGAAGGCCGAGGTGATGTCTGCCATTCAGACGCTGCGCGCCAAGGCAAAAACAGCCGGCAATCTCAAGTCTGGTTCGCAGATCACCGTAGTGCAACAGTCACCTCAGACCATTGTCATCCAGCCGACAAATCCCCAGGTAGTTTACGTTCCGGAGTACAACCCGACTGTCATTTATGGAACAACCTACGTCATTCCCGGTTACAGCACCGGCGATCTTGTGGCTACGGGTCTGCTTTCATTCGGAGCTGGAATGGCAGTTGGGGCGATGATGAGCGGAGGCTGCTGCGGTTGGGGATACAGCAGCTGGAACTGCGACTGGCACGGCGGCGCGGTGTATTACCACGGCGGAGCCTACTACGGTAACAATGCGTGGCATGGCGGCTACAACAACTACGGGTATCACCCTTACAACAACGGTTACAACAGCTCCGGCTACCACGCCAATAACGTCAACAACAGCGGCTATAACCGCACCGGCCAGAATAATTACAGCCACAACACCAACGTAAGCGGAAATACCGTCAATGTGAATCGGCAGAGCGCCGCCGCCCATACTGACAGCACAGGTTCATGGGACCAGCACGCCAGCTCCGGCGGATGGGGCAGCTCCGACGACGCACGCGGTTGGGGCTCACACTCGGACAGTGGCGCTTCATCGGCATTCAGCGGCTGGGGCAGCCACTCAGGCTCCAGCTTCGGAGGCGGCGGGTGGGGTTCGCGATCTTCCAGCTCTCGAGGTTGGGCCAGCCGTGGCGGAGGTGGAGGTTGGGGTGGCGGTGGAGGCTTTAGGGGAGGAGGAGGAGGATTCCGGCGCTAGTTCGTGCGGCGCCCGGGATCAGCAACCATGACGAACCGCATATCTTGGAGGATTACGATGTTGCACTCAACCCAAAACCGCACTAGTTTCAAGTTCGGTCGCTTATCGCTGTTGGCAGCCGCAATCATGCTGTTAGCATTTGCGGCGTGCTCAAAGCAGGAGCAACCGGCTCCCGCCCAAACGTCTCCTCAGGCGTTTGCCTCATCTGAGAACGCGGGCAAGGCTTTGCTGCAGGCTGCCAAGTCGCAAAACCAGGACACGATGCTGGCCATATTCGGCTCGGGATCGAAAGACCTGATCTATTCCGGAGATCCCGTCGAAGACAAATCGTCCTTCGAGGGGTTTGCACAGGCCTACGAGATCATGCATCGCTGGCGCAATATCCCTGATGGCAGTCAACTGCTATTGGTAGGAACCGACAACCAGGCATTTCCTATACCAGTGAAGAAGAACCCAGCAGGTCAGTGGTACTTCGATACTGCGGCGGGGAAAGAGGAGATTCTCTCGCGACGGATCGGCCGTGACGAAAACGCCGCTATCGATGTCTGTGCTGCCCTGGCGTCTGCACAAGCGGAATATTTTTCACAACGGCACGACGGCGTGAAGCAGTACGGGCAGAAATTCATCAGCGATCCAGGCGAGCAGAACGGCCTCTACTGGGAGTCAGCGGAGGGACAACCTCGCAGTCCGGTCGGACCTCTCGTGGCCTTCGCTACAGATGAGGGATACAACCTCAAGTCTGGCGCGCATCAGCCATTCCATGGGTACATCTTCCGAATTCTCGATAAGCAGGGAGCTGATGCCAAGGGGGGCGCGAAGAGTTACATCGTCAACGGCAAGATGACAGGCGGATTCGCGTACGTCGCATATCCCGCCAACTATAACGACACGGGCATCGCTACGTTCGTTATCAATCAGGACGGAACCGTGTACCAGAAAAATCTGGGCAAAGACACCGCTGATCAGGCGAAGACGATGACTGAATTCAATCCCGACAAGAGTTGGACAGCAGTCGAATAGCTTTTATGGAAATGGGTTTACCGGGTAACACGACGCTGTGCCAAACTGTGCAGGTTTGCCTGGCACTGGAGCAAGCAAGATTACAGTAAGCTTAGAAATGAAATATAAATTCACCCAGGAGGATTATTGGAGATGCTTCACTCAAAGCAGGTTCGCGGGTTGATGGCGGTGGTGTTCGTCTTAGCGATCGCGGTTGCGTGGCAGGTGACAGTGGCCGAAGACATTGTTCATGCGGTTTCCGGCATTGTGAAATCAGTCGACAAGACAACCAAGACCATGGTCGTCAAGGCCGGGGACGGCACAGAACACACGATCAAGTGGACGGAAAAGACCACTGTGAAGGGCGCTAAGGACGCCGGCAAAGGCGCCGAGGCTGGCACCATGGATACGTACGATGGCCTCAAAGAGGGCTCGAAGGTCACGGTCAAATACACTGAGAAGGGCGGTGAAAAGACTGCCATTGCGGTAAAAGATGCCAGTAAGGCCACGGCCAAAGCCGTTTCACAATGAATGCATTGAATGAGCGCGCGATCTGCTTAAGCATGTCGCGTGCTCATTTTTCGCAGGTAACCTACGATTGGTGAGGTCATGACGGCGCGCCGAGCAGAAAAAACGGAAATCCTTGGATAAATACGGTCACACGCACTGACGCTGCCCAATTTTGCGAAGTTTGCCTTGGCAATGGCGATCGTTGTTGGCGTTCCTCCGCTATCCAAGAGGCTACGGCTTTTGCTGTTGTTGGCTTGTGGTTCTGTGGAGTCTTGATTGGCTCCCACGTTCTCGGGGGTGTTCCCCGAGCAACCCCCGTCGCGGATTTCTTCGCCGGCCACAGCGAAAGCTGTAGCACAATGTCGTACAGACGAGGGCGCCGAGCATTGTGCCCGGCGCGCAACCTCTCTTTGGAAGCGATACGACGCCGACGGCGCGAACGACTGATTACGGGAGGATCAATTGTGCTTGAACAACTTCTCAGGTCGTAGAAACGCGTGCCTCGCTATCTTGTTCGGGATCCTGCTGAACGTCAGCGTCGCGACGGGTGCCGCGTCCCAGCCGCACTCAAAGAATACCGCTGCTGTCGCAGCCGGCAAGTCTGCTCCGAAGTCCACAGACTCCGGCTTGCCGTTGACTTTCGCGCGTCAAACCGGCGACTTGGATGCGATGGTCAAGCGTGGCAGCATTCGGGCGCTCGTGCTGTACAGCCATACCGGGTTTTTCTACGTGGAAGGGCGGCCTGAGGGTATTTATTACGAGGCGCTGCAATACTTCGAGCAATTCATCAATAGGAAGTTGGCCGCCGGGCAACACGTGCAGGTCACGTTTATTCCGGTCCGGCCCGACCAGTTAGAAGCTGCCCTAACCGAGGGCGTTGGCGACCTGATCGCGTACGGATTGGTGGTGACTCCCGAGCGCGAGCAGAGAGTGGCTTTCTCGCTCCCGATTCAAACCGACGTGAAACAAATTGTCGTCACGCGAAAGGATTTCGGTACTCTTTCCTCGCTGGAGGCACTCGGCGGGAAGAAAGTATTTGTCAACCCACTGACCACGTACTACGAAAACCTGCAAAACGTAAACGACTCCTTGCGGAAGCAAGGCAAGCCGGAAATCCTGGTCGAAAAAGCTGACAAGAGCCTGCAGGATGAGGACCTGCTGGAGATGGTGAACGCGGGCATACTTCCCGCGACGGTTACGCTAACGGAGCGCGCTGACTTATGGGCCAGTGTGTTTGCTGGCATTACTCCGCAGCCAGAGCTTGTTGTCGGCACCGAGGGCGACCTAGCCTTCGCGATGCGGAAGAACAATCCTCAACTCAAGAAGTTGGTCGATGAGTTCGTCAAGACCCATGCTATGGGAACGTCATTCGGCAACACTCTATGGCGGCGCTATTTGCAAAGCGATCAGTGGGTTAAGAATCCAACCACTGGTGCCGAGCTCAAGAAGTTCGAAGAAACCGTTGATCTTTTCAAAAAGTACGCATCGCAATACGGCTTCGACTACCTCATGGTCGTGGCCCAGGGCTACCAGGAGTCGACGCTGAATCAAGCAGCCAGGGGTCCGGGTGGCGCAGTCGGGATCATGCAGGTCAGGCCGACTACAGCGGCGGCTCCGCCCATCAGCATCCCGGACCTTTATACGGCGGAGAACAACATTCACGCCGGCGTGAAGCTATTGAATGCAATTGCAACTGACTATTTCAGTGACCCGAAGATTGATCCGGTGAACCGCCTGCTGCTCACCTTCGCGGCGTACAATTGCGGTCCGAATCGCATCGCGGAGCTGCGAAAGAAAGCACCCTCACAAGGGCTGGATCCGAACAAGTGGTTCGGCAATGTCGAGCTTCTAGTAGCGCAGAGTGTGGGGCCAGTGACCGTACAGTATGTCAGTAACATCTACAAGTACTACGTAGCGTACAAGCTCGTCGTTGAGCAAGGACAGTCGCTGCAGTAAAAAGTGACACGACTCACACTTCTAGTTCCCACGCAACACCTCCCGGATCGCTAACCAGGGCACGTAATAGAAGGCACCCATGGCTGCACATCGCGTAACACCGCATCATCACTTATTCAAGAAACACCCCCAGAATTGCCCGCGTAGCTTTTTATGCGCGCGTTTCCATGCTGAGCGGACAAGATCTGAAATGCAGTTGTGCGCATTGCGAGAGTACGCCGCCGCGCCTGGCAGATTGTCGCCAAGTACACCAACCATGGTGTTTCGGGCTCGAAGGGCTCCCGTCCCGAATTAGACCGGCTCATAGCCGATGCTCGCAGTCGGAAATGCGATGTCGTGCTCTCAGCCATTGTGCCGAGGAAATCCCGCGCTTCGAACAAAAACCCAATTAAGCACCTAAAGCAACTGGTAGACGGGGGGAGCATGTGTGGCTGATCGATGTTCTCCTTCATCTGCGCCCTTCCCTCCCCGGCCTCCGCAGGAAGTTGCCTTCCCTTGTTCGGTCGGTTCACAGGTAGTACGGCGCAGTCCGACTTCTCCAGCGCGTGCGTGTCCGTCGTGCGGCTATGTGCCTTCACGGACCGGCCTTCGTCAATTACCGAAGGCGCGCTGGAGATCTCCCGGTTCTCGTGCATGTTGTTTCCTCAGCGTGCGTGGGCTCTAACGACTACGCAGGACCGGACAGCCACTCGCGTCTAACGCGGCTGCCGTGTTGCCTTCCTCCTACTCGTCAGGGAGTCGGCATCCTGATCTGGCGTTTTTCGAAGCTCAATCACCCCGCCCACCGATGCCTCCGGCCTACGCTTCGCAACACACCTCGCGATGTGTCACGCAAGACTAGAGGTCAGGATGGAGTCGCTTTCTCCTTTCCTGTGGGGCTCTTGCATCCCCTACAACATGCCGGTTTATCCCGGCGCACGCCGTATAACGCCCATTCCGCTGAAGTGGACGGCCAAACTCCCAGGAAGTCTGTATGTGGGAAGTTTCACCACATAGGTAACGAGAAACCTCCTGTCGCGTGTCGGGACATCGCCGCAGCAAAGCGGTAGCCTTTCGAATCAACCGACCGCACAGTATCCGCAATGAACTGCCATCCAAAGTGATCTTTTGCTTGCGCTGAAGAGCGTCGTCGCAAGCGGCTGAGTTCAACAGCGTGCGAACCGTATCGACGTACGAACACCACAATCGTCCCCGGTGATCGCTTCCGCCGGCATCTTCGGCTCGACTCCATTTGCCACAATGGCACTCCGACCAAGAAGTTTTGGTTGACCAAACAAAAGCAGAAAAGGAGATGCCATGCAAAACGGAAGTATCATACGGTCCACACGTTCGAACGGTCCCGATGTTTGGGACTTTAAGTGGCGAGAGGTAGGGCCCGATGGCAGGCGGAAACATCGCAGAATCGTGATCGGTCCAATTACCCAGTTCCCCGACAGGTCTTCGGCGCTCCTGGCGATTGCCGTACTACGCTGCGAAATCAACCCGAATGATCCGCGCCTGAGCCTTCGACTTGTCACCGTCTCAGAGTTGGTGAACCACTATCGCCAGCGCGAACTCTCAACGGACCACGTCTGGAAGACGCACTCGACCAAAGTGACCTACCAAGGCTACCTGAATAAATGGATCCTGCCTCGATGGGAAAGCTACACGCTTCCTGCAATCAAAGCGGGCGACGTCGAGCAGTGGCTAAGGTCTTTGCCGTTGGCACGAGCTAGCTGTGCCAAAATCAGAAACCTCATGAGCGTCCTCTTCAACCATGGAATTCGCCATCAAGTCTGCTCCGGCAATCCCATCCGCTTAGTGCGGCAGAGCGCCAAACGTAGGAAGATCCCCGTCGTGCTGAGTGTCAGTGAGGTGCAACAGTTGTTAGACGCTCTGGCCCTCAGAGAATGGATCCTGGTACTGCTGGATGTGGGCACGGGATTGAGAATGAGTGAACTGTTTGGGCTGAAGTGGAAAGACGTTGACTTCGAGGCCAATGAGATCAGCGTGGTTCGATCTATCGTGATGCAGGTGACAGGCCCCTGTAAAACGGAAGCTTCCCAGAAGCCCATCCCTCTTGACCCCTGTCTCACGGAAGTATTGCGGGCATGGCGTCGACAGGTGAGATACAACAGGCCGGAAGACTGGATCTTTGCCAGCCCCAAAGCGAAAGGCCGACGACCCTATGTGGGACAACAGATCATGCGCAAAGTCATACGGCCTATTGCGACTCAAGTGGGGATCACCAAACCTATCGGGTGGCACACGTTTCGCCATACGTATTCGACCTTGCTGCGGGCCGCCAGAGTCGACATCAAGGTCATGCAGGAACTGCTTCGGCACGCCTCCAGCCGGGTCACCATGGATACATACACGCAGGCCGTTACCGCACAAAAACGCGAAGCTCAGAGTGGCGTGGTTCGCTTGTTCCGCGTTCGCGCAATGACGTCGGCAACTGCGGGGTGAGGTTGTGCCTTTTTGTGCCCACGAAAAAGCCGTCAAACCTTGGGAAATGAGGTTCTGGAACGGCAGGATTGAGAGATTTGGCAGTCCTGCTGTTCCCTTTTGTGCCTACGACAAATCGGCTCTTTCGCTCTAAGTCTCTGAAAAGATTTGGCGTCCCCGACGGGATTTGAACCCGTGTTACCGCCGTGAAAGGGCGATGTCCTAGGCCGGGCTAGACGACGGGGACGCTTGCGTGGAGGGACTCTGCACTCGGACAGCTTGATACTAGCAGCCGCTTAGAAGCAGTGTCAAAAACCAGTTTCTGCAACGTTTCGCCGCCAATCGCGCCATTGCAGGTAGACTGCGATAAGAGTCAACCACTCTGGGGTGAAATGGGCGAACTGCTTGCGAGACAATTGCGAAGATCCATTCGACTGCCAGCCATCGCCGCAGCAGCGCTGTACGGGCTCTGGGAACACCGCAAACTGGGGCGCGATGCGTCTCGTGCTGAATGCGCTGCATGGCTGCACCAGAGTTGCGCGCGGGGGATGTCGGCCATCGATGTCCATCTATCGACCGCAGGAGCCTTGCCTTCTCATGGATTGATCGTCTGCAACCATCTCAGCTATCTCGATATTCTCGTCATGAGCTCTGCGTTGCCCTGTGTTTTCGTCTCGAAAGCAGAGGTCGAGCAATGGCCCGTTTTCGGCCGCTATGCCCGCTGGGCAGGAAGCGTGTTCGTGCGCCGCCACGACCGTGCCGATGCTGCGCGCGCCAATACCAGTATCGCCGAGAGCCTTCAAACCGGAGTTCCAGTTGTGCTTTTTCCCGAAGGCACCACGACCGACGGACAAAGCGTCCTGCGCTTTCACTCCACCATGTTACAGCCGTCGATCGATGCAGCTGCACAGGTGACACCCTGCTCCATTCGCTACGAACTGGAGGATGGCGCAGTGGAGCGGGAAGTCTGCTGGTGGGGCGATATGGCGTTGCTTCCCCACTTTCTCAACCTACTTACTAAGAAGACCATTCGCGTAACCCTCACCTTCGGTAACCCCATATTGGCAGACGGCGATCGCAAGGAACTCAGCCAGATCTTGCATAGAGAGGTACTTCGCTTGCACGGGCACGTAGGCTCAAGCACGAAAACCGGCGTAGTCGATTCCGTAGCGGTTTCGCTGCTTTCAGAATAGATAGGAACGCCGAGCGCTCACACCTTGGCGCTGTTCGCGGCCTCGTCGCTCGTGAGCGGCAACCTCGGCTCTTCTTCTTCTTCCGCGCCGTCGTGCCAATCCGGCGATTGCAATTCGAAGGGGGTCTTGTCGAGTTGCTCGATCTCCGGCAACGCTGCCAGTGCCAGCGAATTGTCCAGGTCGGGGAATTTTCGCGCGGCGGGAAACACCCGACTTTCTACCGACCGCAGCAGGTCGTTATATGCGGTCACGGCGCCACTAATCTTCTTGCCCATCTCTTGCATGTGCCCCGTCATGGTGCAAAGCCGCTTGTAGAGTTCTCTTCCGGCTGCGCTGATGTTGCGTGCGTTGTCCTCCAGATTCTTCTGGTTCCAACTGTAGGCGATTGTTTTCAGCATCGCGATCAGGGTGATAGGCGAAGCCAGAATTACTCTTCCATCGCCATATTCCAGTAATTTCGGGTCGGCCATGAGCGCCGCTCTAAAGAAGGCCTCGCCAGGAATAAAAAGCACAACGAACTCAGGGGTTGGCTTGAATTGCAGCCAGTATGCCTTGGCGGCAAGCGAATCGATATGTTGCCTCACCTGGCGCGCATGGTTCACCAGGCAATTGCGTTGCTCCTCATCCTCCTTGGCGTCCAGCGAGTTTAGATACCACGAGAGCGGCACCTTCGAGTCGATCACGACATGCTTGTGCCCAGGCAAATTGATAATCACATCGGGGCGGTAGCGGCGTTCTTCGTCGCTGGCGGTGAGCTGCTCTTGAAAGTCGCAATATCGCAACATTCCCGACAGTTCCAGGACCTTGCGCAATTGCACTTCGCCCCAGCGGCCTCGGGTCTGCGGATCGCGCAAGGCCTTCACCAGATTGCCGGTTTCCGACTGAAGTGCCTTCTGGGTGTCGAGCAGAGATGCCACCTGGTTGCTTAACACCCCATAGGCTTCCGCCCGGCTCTTCTCCAGTTCCCGAACCTGCTCATCCACCTGCCTCAGCGAGTCGGCAAGCGGTTTAACCATCGTCTCGACCGCCTTCTCGCGTTTCTCGAGCTCACCTTTGGCTTCCGACTGATACTTCTCCAGCGTGCTCTTGGCTAGATCGAGAAAATTCGAGTTGTTGTTCTCCAAAGCTGCTGCCGCGAGAGCCTTAAACTGCGTCTTCAACTCTTCGCTGGCTTCAGCGAGAAGGCGAAGCTTTTCATCAGCACTACGGCGTTCGCTCTCGAGAGTCGCGTTCAAAGCCGCCCTGGCTTCGGAAACTACCTTGATGTCGGCTGCCTGCTGCTCGAGTGTGTTCCTGGCGCTTGAAAGTTCTTGCTCTAGGCTGTTGGTCCGTTCGGCCAGAGCGGCAACCTTGGAGCGCGCCAGCAGCGCGGCAAACACTCCACCCAATAATGCACCTGCGATAACGGCCAGAATCACGGCAAGATTAGTCATAAACAGGGTCCCAAACATCGATGCCGTATTGTATGTTGACGGCGAAGGGAACGGAAATCGGGGTTATCTACTCATGCAACTGGATTGACAGCGAAGGCAGGTCGGGATAAGTTTCTCCCCATCCAATAAGTCACTTCCGATGCTCGAGGAGGAAGCCGTGGCAAGCGCCATGCTACTGCAACAAGGGGCCGATCTGATGCCAAAAGATTGGACCAGCATTATCCAAGCTGCGTCAAAGAGCCCTCTGGGAATCCTCGCGCTGATGATTCTATTCCTTGGTGTACTGGGATATGTCTTCTTCAAGGACGCCGACGCCAAGATCAAAGCGGTCATGTACCTTGCCATGCTGGGTGGCGTAATCGGCTATGGGGCGGCAATCTCGAAGGCCACATCGAACGTCGGCAGCGAGTCGTACCGCGTAAGGGTCATCGTGGTGGACAGCCATCAGACGCCGGTGAGCGACGCCAAAGTCTGGTCCTCGATCGGCGGCGAGCCTATGCAGGTCAACGGTGGCTGGCTATTCGTCATCGCCAAAGATACCAAGCCTCTGGACGGCAAGGTGACATTCTATGCCTCAAAGGATGCAGCCTTTTTGAAAGGCCAGACGCCACTGCAGTTGGGCGATGACCACAATGCTACCGTTACGGTGCCGCTGGCAAATGACCGCGCGGCTAAGGTCATCGGCATTGTTGTAGACGACAAGCAGAACTCTATTGCCGACGCTACCGTGAGTGTCATCGGGTACGATTCCGAGGCCCAGATCACCAAGGCGTCGGGGAGTTTTTCGCTGCCGGCACATGCGACTGACGGACAGCAAGTGCAATTGCATGCCGAAAAAACTGGATACCACGCGGCCAATTCGTGGTGTCCCGCGGGCGACACGCCTTGCACGATTGTGTTGAAACGCAACTAACTTCGTCTGAAGAGAAAGAGCCCCAATGTACGTCGACGGATTCGCCTCTCGCTGGCGGGCTGTCTTGCTGCTCATTGTGTTCTTGTTCGTGACCTGCACCATACTGGCCGAAGAAGGTGTCCTGGTGCTGGTCGTGATGGACCCCGAGCAACACCCCTTCGCCGGCGTCCGGATCGGCGCGGCCGGAGACGGGGGATCTCCCCAGTTCACCGACCAGAACGGCAAAGCCAGGCTTAAGCTCGCGCCCAACACCAAGCCGGCCGCATGGGTGACTCTGCAATTGCTGGGCGCACCGAATGGTCTGGACTTGGCATTCATCTCTCCCTATGACGGGCGCATCCGGGTCCCGCCTTTTGATAATGAACAAGACAACTACGATCCGGTCGTGGTGGCAAAACACGGCGACAAGGCCGTGCTGGAGAGTGGCTCGGGCATGATTGCCCTGCATGCCACCGTCGATCATGCCGCCGCCGCGGCACCGAAAAAGCGGCCCGCGTCCCAGCCTCATCGCACCTCCCGAAATCGCCGGAACTACCTTCCGTCCGTCGAGTACGGAGGTCCGCGGCTGCTGACCGTTGCCCAGAACACGGTAACGCCGCCGGCAGCCGCGGCTGATGCCTCACCCAGCAGTGCAGAATTGCAGGAAGCCGCATTGGCCGCTGCCGCGCAGAGGTTTGGATTGCCGGTTGCGGAGATCAAGGCGGCCATTGCGAGCTGGGGAGGCGACCCTCTGGTATGGAAGTTGATTCTTCTCACCGGCACCATCGACGCCGGAGGTACCGATCCCTTTCCGGCAATTCATGCAATGTCCAATGACATATATTTTGGGGTCGGGAGCTGGAGTCTGGGCGAATGCAGTCTGCAGCCCGTTTTGTTGAAATTCCAACATCGTGACGAAAAACGCTTTTCCGAAATTTTGGGACCCGAGGCGGAATGGCTGAGCAAAACCCTGAGCCAACCTTGCAAAGTGTCTTCCCAAGCCATTCAAAAACGCATCCTCGACGACTCGGGACACTTGCAACCAGCCTGGAGAGATAAGTTTAGGAGGCTGGGATACGAGCACTCGTTCCAGCGGATGCAGGTGGACCAGATGATGTCTGAAATGACCGCGGCGCAAAACGCGGCAAATGCGCTCGGACTACAGTCTGTGCAGTCGCTGGCATTTTGCTACGACGTGGCTTCAGCACACGGAGCCAATACGGTCCTCCAGCAGAGGCGCAACCTGTGGAATGATAGCCAGGCCTTTCGCCAGCAGACGGGACGCGGGCCTGACGAGCAGGAAAAATTGCTGATGCTGGCAAACCGACTTATTCCACAGGACAAAGAAAGCGGCCGCAATCCCATGCCTGCGACTTCGTCCATCGAACGAGCCACCCTGCTTTCCCGGGGACAGGCTGTCATTCTTGGGACTCAGTACGACCTCGTTGACTTCGGCATCGGTATGCAAGACGTGCAAACCGGTCTTGACTTGCCGCTGCAAAACGATCCGACAACTCTGCAGCAGCTTCAGGATGGATGGATTCCTAGCCAGGGGCCGCCTCCAGCTCCCCCTGCTTCCGACGTAAAACTGCCTGCTGCTCCGCTTCCAGAGTCGGGGGGACAGTGCGATCCGGCCGAGGAGAAACAATTGGTGGCTCTGATCAATCAGGAACGTACCCAACTGAAGTTTCAGCTGGTGAAGGTGGATCCACGTCTGACCCAGGCCGCTCGTAAACACACCGAGCTGCTGGTGGCACATAAGGCTTTGTCCCATCAGTTCGAGGGAGAGCCCCAGCTGAATGTTCGCTTCAAGAATGAGAACTTGTCTTCCGACCAGGAAGGAGAGAACACAGCCCAAGACTACGATGTGCCCTCGGCTCATAAAGGGCTCATGGATGACCCTGGTCATCGGGCCATCCTCCTGAATCCCAATTACAACTCAATCGGGGTGTGTGTGATCAGAAGCGGCGGATACCTTTATGTGACAGAGGATTTTGCCCACCTGCCGAACTGAGTCAGAACGTCACTGATACGCAGCGCGAGATGGTTAGTTACCGCTGTCCCCACTTCAACTTGGCCCGGAGTGCGTCGAAGAACGTCCGCCGCATCCGCAACAGCTTCACGGTGTGACCAGCGCGCACACAAATCAGCCGGTCACCACGCTTTACCGGCAAGCCGACTTGCCCGTCGATGCTGAGGAAAGCGTCCTCTTCATCCCCGGTCTCAACTCGCAACTCAATCTGTGCTTTGTCGGTTACCACCAAAGGGCGATGGGTGAGTGAATGGGGGCAAACCGGCGTCACCACGAACGAGGTGACGGATGGCATCAGGATGGGACCGCCTGCCGCCAGGGAATAAGCCGTGGAACCGGTGGGCGTGGCAATGATCACGCCATCGGCCTTGTAGTTGAAAACAAAAGCCCCATCAATGAGCAGATCGAAGTCGATCAGCCGGGAGATGGCGCTCTTGTTTACTACGGCGTCGTTTAGGGCGAAAAGATGGGCCAGGCACGCTCCCCCGCGAAACAGGCTGCAATCGAGGACCGAGCGCTCTTCTCCGGGGCAGAGGCCCGAGTCCACGGCCTCGAGCGTCAGGTACATCTCGCTCAGCGGAACCTCGGTCAGAAATCCCAGCGATCCCAGGTTGACCGCCAGGATGGGCACGCCCTCGTGGGCCACCGAACGCGCCGCGGAAAGCAGGGTCCCATCTCCCCCCAGCACGAGGGCAAAATTTGGATGTTTCGCGCCGATTTGCTCGCGTGGAACAATCTCTTCGCCGTCGGTGTACTGCGCGGTTTCCTGGTCAAGGTAGATTTGATAACCACGGCCGCGAAACCAACCCAGCAAATCCGGCAGAATGCCGGCCAGTTCGGTCTTGGACGGCTTCGAGATGATGGCGACAGACTTCATGCTTTGGTTAACTGCGTCAGTGTAACGCGGCGAGCTATTTTGGCGGAAACGGAGGAAAACACGCGTACAGCAGGAACTCCCGGTTTCCTTCCGCGCCGAGAATCGGGGAGTCGATCACATCGATGTCGGTCCCACCCAGTTCTTCCACCGCGCCTCGGATCCTGGTCACCGCCGTCTGGTGGGCGCCGGGATCGCGCACAATGCCACCCTTGCCGACCTGGCCTCGGCCAACTTCAAATTGCGGCTTTACCAACACGACCAACGCGAATGCCTTGCTCAAAGCACTCACACGGGCACAGCGCACTACGGCCGGGAGAACGAGTGTAGCAGAGATGAAGGAAACGTCCATGGCGATAAGACCAATAGGCTGCGGCGTCTCCGTACCGCCCCAGATCTGTTCCGACGTGAGATATCGGGCATTGGTCTTTTCCAGCAAATGCACCCGGGGATCGCTGCGCAGCAGAAGGGCCATCTGCCCATAACCGGTATCTACCGCGATCACCCGGGACGCCCCGCTCTGCAGGAGGCAATCGGTGAAACCGCCGGTGGAAGCGCCGATGTCCATGCAACACTTGTCTCGCACGTCAATGTGCCAGTTCTCCAGCGCGCGCATCAGTTTCAGTCCGCCCCGGCTGACAAACGGCTGTTCGTCGCCGAGGATGCGGATAGTCGCGTCCTCTTCGACGTTCGCACCTGCCTTCTCCACCTTCTGCTCGTTGACCAGAACCCGGCCGGCAAGAATCAGCGCCTGGCCGCGCTCCCGCGAAGCTACCAGTCCGCGTTGGAAGAGCAGTTTGTCGAGCCGCGATTTCACCGCGCCAGACTAGCACGAGGACGGCCTCAGTTCGAACCGGGTGGCCGAACGCCAAATCATTGGCCGCGCGAAAGTCGCATGCAGTGTCTTCGAGCATTTCATTCCGCACTTTGTTCGGTGCATTGTGGTGAAGATTTCGGAATTGATACAACTTACCGGTAGGTCGTCTGCGTTTTCCACAGCGTTATGCACATTGGTGTTGAAAACTTTTACGCTACATTGATCAAAGGTGAGGCGAGTGTTGTAGTTCTCACCACCCGCGGACAAATTCAGATGCGAACCGCATCAGTTGAGGGCGCATCCTCGCTCGACCCCGCCGAAAATCCTCTGAGCTACAATGGCGAATCCACGGGAAAGGTGTGCATGGCGACGAAGAGCAAAAAACGGTCAACGGCAAGTGGTGGGAAGGTGGTGGCAACGGAAACGCTGCCATCCACTCCAATACGGCCCGCTGGCAATGGGGCCTCCCAATCGAACCTCGACCTGCTGCGCAGGATGTACCGTGACCTATTAAGGTGCCGCATGCTGGGACAGCGAGCATGCGATGGCAACTCGCCTTACGAACTCGCCGCAGGCCACGAAGCTATTGTGATCGGCGCCTCTATCGACCTGAGGCCGGAAGATACGATTGTTGCTTCCCCTCGCAACTTCGCTACTCGTGTCGCCATGGGAACGCCGTTAAAGTATTTATTGAAGAAGGACGGCGCAAGTAATTCCGAAGACAGCAGAGGTTCGATCCTCTCATGCCGAGGCGCTCTACCGGGCGCGCCCGCGTTCGCGGGCTTTCGTCCCGATCCATTCAATCTTGCGACCGGTCTTGCGCTAACGCACAGGTTGGAAAGAAAGACCAACGTAGTGGTCGCTTTCTGGGGGGAAGATGCGGCTTCGCTCGAAGCCAGTCATGAAGCCCTGAAATTCGCCGGCATTAACAAACTGCCGATAATTTATGTAACCAGGAGCTCCGGGATGGACGATCCGGGACGCCGAAAGCACAGTGCGCTGGAAGAATTCAGCTTCTTTACAAAGGACTATGGATTTCCCAGCATCCTGGTGGACGGGAAAGATGTGGTCGCGGTGTGGCGCGCTGCGCAGGAGTCCATCCACCGCGCCCGCAACGGCAGCGGGCCGACGCTCATCGAGTGCCAGACCCAGCCGGCCAGTTTCGACGACCCGTTGGCGCACATGCAGCATTACATGACCAAGCGGGGCGCCTGGGATGATGGGTGGAAGCGGCAGCTCGTCGATCAGATGAACGCGGAGATCGAGGAGGCGATACGGCTTCCTTCCTACAGCTTCTCGTAAAACTCGCACGCCGAGCACGAAATGTACATGCCGCCCGGAATGTCCTTCTCGCGATCTTTCACGCGCTTGACCACCCGGGTGGCCTTGCCGCATTTGGGGCAATCGGTACTCTTGGTGGTGTCCATGACCTTCTTGCGGTCAGCGGTCTTTGCGATCTTCGCCATTGTTTTCTCCTGAAATGTAACCAGATTCTTGCCCGCAAACGGCTGCGGTAACGTATCTCTTGGCCGGAGTAAAACGCAGATGGGAAGCGGATGGGCGCGTCAGCGCGAGATGCACATGTCTTCAGCCCACGCTCCCATACCACCAGGAGCGGCTTCAACTGCAGGCGGGCGCACATTAGCGCCACTCTCTACTCGCCGGGTACACTTTCATTCTACATGAGAGGGCCTCCCCGTAGGCGGTTTGACCCTGCTCTTCGCCGCCTGATAGCTTCAACTGTTTGTCCGCAAATCTCACAAGCGAGAGACTCCATGGCAATCAAGTTCAAAGGCGTCGATTTTATCGAGTTCGATACCCTGCTCAGCGACGACGAACGGCTGGTCCGCGACAATACCCGCAAATTCATCGAAGAAAACCTCATCCCCATCATCGAACAGTGCAACCGCGAGGGCCGTTTCCCCAAGGAGCTGATCAAGCCCATGGGCGAGTTGGGCTTCTACGGCGCCAGCCTCAAGGGCTATGGCTGCGCCGGCATGTCGGCCGTCGAGTACGGCCTGATGACCCAGGAACTGGAGCGCGGCGACAGCGGGGTGCGCTCCTTCGTCAGTGTGCAGTCTGCGCTGTGCATGTATCCCATTTACGCCTTCGGCAGCGAGCAGCAGAAGCAGAAATACCTGCCCAAGATGGCGCTGGGTGAGATTCTCGGGTGCTTTGGTTTGACCGAGCCCGATGCCGGCTCCAATCCCGGCGCCATGCGCACCCGTGCGCGCAAAGACGGCGACAGCTACGTGCTGAATGGCGAGAAGATGTGGATCACCTCCGGCTCCATCGCCGACATCGCCATCATCTGGGCCAAGGTTGAGGACGAGGACAACCGCATTCGCGGCTTTATCGTCGAAACCGACCGCCCCGGATTCAAGGCTGCCGATGTTCATGGAAAGTTCTCGTTGCGCGCATCGGTGACATCAAGTCTTTCTTTACAGGATGTCCGTATCCCGGCAGAAAATCTGCTGCCCGAATCGGGTGGCCTCAAATCGCCGTTGAGCTGCCTGAACCAGGCGCGCTACGGAATCGGCTGGGGAGCTATCGGGGCGGCGATGGCCTGCTACGACTGCTCGCTGCAGTATGCCCAGTTCCGCAAGCAATTCCACGACCAGCCCATCGCGTCGCATCAGCTCGTGCAGGAGAAGCTGGTGTGGATGATCAGCGAGATCAGCAAAGCCCAGCTACTCGCGCTCCAGGTTGGCCGCCTGAAGGACCTGGGCAAGGTCAAGCCGTGGCACATCTCGATGGCCAAGCGCAACAACGTCTGGATGGCGCTGGAGTGCGCGCGCATGGGCCGCGACATCCTCGGCGCCAACGGAATCGCCGACGAGTATCCCATCTTCCGCCACATGGCCAACCTGGAGTCGGTGAAGACCTACGAAGGCACCCACGACATTCATGCTCTCATCATCGGCGAGCACATCACCGGGATAGGCGCGTTCTGAGGGCGTCGGTGGCTGAAGGTGTTGGCTATGGATGAAGAATTGAGAGTGCAGGATTCGAGCGTCGCTCGCCCAATCGGGCATCCGGCAGGTGACGAAAGTCCTCGAACAACTGCCAGCAAGAGGTGTATCCTTTTCGATTGTGCTAGATAGGCGGCTTCGACTGAGCTCGCCATCTGGCATCTACCAAGCCGCGGTATCCCGGAGGCCACATGGCGACCAAAGTTCAGACCGAAGAACCCGTGGGTGAACATTCTCCAACTGCAAACCTGGAAACCGACCTGGCGCTGGAATTCCTGCGCGTCGTCGAAGAAGCGGCCATCGCCTCCGGCAAGACCATGGGGCAGGGCGACCGCAAACATGCCGATCAGGTAGCTACCGAAGCCATGCGCGGAGTCATGGACTCGGTCCCCATGGATGGAACCATCGTCATCGGCGAGGGGGAACGCGACGAAGCGCCCATGCTGTACATCGGCGAGAAAGTCGGCATGCAGGACGGCGGCACCTATCCCGGGGTGGACATTGCGGTTGACCCTCTGGAAGGCACGAACCTGTGCGCCACGGGATTGCCCGGCGCCATTACCGTGCTCGCCGCCTCCGAGCATGGCGGCCTGCTGCACGCGCCCGACTGTTACATGGAGAAGATCGTTGTAGGGCCCTCCTGCAAGGGCGTGGTTGACCTTGAAGCCCCGGTGTCGCACAACCTGCACGTGATTGCGAAGGTGCTGAACCGGAAGGTGGAGGACCTGGTGATCATCATTCTCGACCGGCCCCGCCATGAGAAATTGATCGGCGAAATCCGCAAAGCCGGGGCGCGGATTCGGCTCATCTCCGACGGCGATCTCTCGCCCGGAGTGGCGGCGGCAATGCTAGGGTCGGGTGTTCACGCGGTGATGGGGACTGGCGGTGCTCCCGAGGGAGTGATTACTGCGGCTGCCATTCGCTGCTTGAACGGCTACATGGTCGGCCGCCTGGTCGGTTACACGCCGGAACAGGGCGAGCGCATGAAGGACATGGGCATCTCCGACCCCAAACGCATTTACACGGCCGACGATCTGGCGCCCGGCAAGAACATTATCTTCGCGGCAACCGGGGTGACCGACGGGCCGCTGCTCAAGGGAGTGCGCTTCTTCGGCGACGGCGTGCGGACCTCGTCGCTGGTGATGAAGCTGAACAAGAGCAAGGTCAGGTTCATCGAGACCGTGCACGTGGACCGGCGTCCCGACGTGAAGGTACGTATTCCGGAGAGATAGCAACCACACTCACAAACAGGCTTTAACCTGGCTGCTCCGTGTGTCATCCTGAAGGACCCCGGTGTCCTAAATGGGAATCGAAGAGACCCGTGCAACTTATTATTTTTAGCTTGCTTCTGTATTAAGAGGAGTAAAATTGCCATAAAGGAATGTAGCTGCGGATTGGAATTATTCCATCCGGAGAGGCCTTTGCATGAATGTCCATTTCAGCTACAAGATTTCCAAAACTTCCGACCTCGAAAAACTAATCAACCAACAAGTGGATAAGCTGGGACGATACCTCCGGGTGTTCCGCCCTGATCTCGTGCATCTGAAGGGGCTTATCGAAGAAAGCTCGGCACGCGAGGGGGTAGTGGTGTCGCTCAACTTGCGGCTGCCGTCGGGTCAGATGGCGGCGCAGGAGAAAAGCCCAACCGCCGCGGCCGCCATCAAAGCCGGCTTCGATTCGATTGCCGAGCAGGTCAAGAAGCACAAGGAGCTGCTGCGGCACAGTCACAAGCGCCGTCAGGACCGGGCCCCAGCCGGTACCGTGCCCTTCGAAGACACCATGGCGGCCGTCAAGCCCCAGCACATTTCCAGCGCCGATATTGCGAGCTACGTCAACGTCAATCTGCCGCGTCTGCAACGCTTCGTCCAACGCGAGATCGACTACCGCGAGAGCCAGGGCAACCTTCAGCCTGGCCAAGTCGTGGTAGAAGATGTAATGGGAGAGGCGATTGCCAATGCCCTCAGCGAGCAGAACGAAAGTCCGGAACCCATGAAGCTGGAGCCGTGGGTGCATCGCCTGGCGATGCGCGCGATTGACCAGCTTGCGTTGGAGAACCGTGAGGACGGGCACGTCCCGCTGGAACGCTCGCACGGGAAGCAGAACGTGCATGCCAGCGATGAAGCCAATCTGCAGTTCCATCAACCCGACGAGCAGTTGTCGGAAGAGAACGTCATTCCCGACCCCACGGCCAACAATCCTGAAGAGCTGGCGGCGCGGGACGAACTGATGACCCTGGTCGAGACCACTCTGCGCGACGCTGGGCGCGAGCAGGCCGAGGCTTTTATTCTGTACACGCTGGAAGGCTTCACCGTGGAAGAGATTGCCGATATCACCAACCGTGGCGTCGAGGAGGTACGCGCATCCATTGGCAAGGCCCGCGAACATTTGCAACGCGCCTTGCCTGTTCAGGACCCGCTCAAAAAGAAGCTCGTAGAGTATTCCAAGAGCGCCTGACAATCACGGGACTGCCCGGCAGTTCCCTGTTTTTATGATCCAAGAACTCATCCATCAGGAGAACCGGAATGATCACACGAGATGACATCCGAGAACTGGCTAATTTTCATTCGCCGGAAACTTGCGCGGTTACTTTTTACTACCAGCCCACAGCGCCCCTGAATCAGTCGCACCGCGAAGAATCGATCCTGGTCAAGGACCTGGTTCGCAATGCCTTGCGCGACGCGGAAAAGCACGGCAGAAATGGTTATGCCCGGTCCGATCTGGATCGCATTCAAGAAATGGCCGAAGGCCTCCGTGGAAATGGAGGCAAGGCCAAGGCAATTTTTGCCTGCAGCAAACAGGGTCTCTGGCGCGAGTTTGACATTCCCGCACAATTACTCAAAACCAACCTTTTCGTAAACCAGCGTTTTCATCTGAAACCCCTGGCCGCGGTACTGGATGGAGTGCAACATGCCTGCGTGGTACTGGTTGACCGCACCAAGGCCCGCGTCTTCGAACTGGTCAACGACAGCATCGCGGAGAAACAGGACTTCATCAACGAACTCACCCGCCGCGGCAAGAGTGATGGCTGGCACGGCTATGATGCCGGACATGTTGAGCGCAAGCAGATGAACGAAGCCTCGCAGCACTTCAAGACTGTGGCCGACTGCATCGAGCGATATTTCGAGCGCGGGGGTTGCGATCGGCTGGTGATTGGCTGCCACGACGACGTTTGGCCCGAAATCCATCGCGAACTGCACTCCAATTCCAAGCAGCGCCTGGTGAGACACTTCCGCATTGATCCGAAGGTCGCGACCCCCGACCATGTCAGGCAGATGGCGGCCGAGCAGCTGGCGCAGCACAACTCCCGGTTAAAGCAGGACCTGATCCAGGACGTGATCGGGGAAGCCCATCGCAATGGCCGTGGCGCAGTTGGTCTGCGACGGGTTTTGCGTTCGCTGGAGATTGGCGAAGTACAAACCCTGCTGCTGGGCTCGAATTTCCAGGCTCCCGGAGTGAAGTGCTACAACTGTGGTCACATGGACCTGCATGATGCGCCGGCGTGCGCGGTTTGCGGAAAAGAAAACACGCAAATGGAAGACATCGGTGATGCCATCGTAGGATATGCGATTCGGAAAGGCATCGACATCGTGTACATCGCCAATGACGACCAGTTCGACCAGATCGGGCGCATCGCTGCCCTGCTGCGCTTCCGTGCCGACCAGAACACGGCGGTGAAAGTGGCCAGCTAACCTTCGAGGCGAGCTTAACGCAAGGCACAGCTCCGGCTGTGCCTTATTCATTGCCCGCCACGTGGCTCGCCCGGTTGATTCGTCGCCATGCTATTCTGCTTCACCGTTGTGAATTTATCGGGAGAGCATTCATGAAAGTTTCGCGCCGCGATTTTATCGCCACCACCGCCATCGGCTCCGCGTCACTCGCGCTCGATGTGCAGGGACAAAGCAAGCCAAATCACGCAACTACCGCTCCGGGCGCATTGCCAAAGCAGCCGGTCATCATCTCCGCCGCCAACGGTTACAACTATCTCGATCGCGGCTACGCGGTGCTGAGTAGCGGGGGCGATACGCTCGACGCGGTGATGCAGGTCATCACTGGTCCGGAAGACGATCCCAATGACGACAGCGTCGGGCTGGGCGGACTTCCCAACGAAGACTGCGTGGTGGAGCTGGACGCCTGCTGCATGCACGGGCCAACGCGTATGGCAGGCTCCGTCGCCGGGGTGCGCGACATCAAGAACGTTTCCCTGTTGGCGAAGACCGTCATGGAGCATACCGGTCACGTGATGCTGGTGGGCGAGGGCGCACAGAAGTTCGGGTTTGTGATGGGTTTTCCCAAAGAAAACCTGTTGACCGAGCGCTCGCGCAAGACCTGGCAACTGTGGCGCGAGACCATGTCGAACGACGATTGGTGGGGGCCGGGGCTGGCGAGTCCTAAATTCAAGTTTCCCGACACCGCCGGCAATGTTTCCGAATATTACGACGAGCGCATCAAGCGCATGGAAAAACTGGCGGAGAAGATTGGCATCGAGCCAGAGTTTCGCATGGCTGCCATCGAACGCGTCCTGAATCCACCGTCGGGCACGATTCATTGCTCCGCCGTAAACGAGAAGGGCGAGATGTCAGGCGCCACCACCACCAGCGGACTGGCGTGGAAACTTGCCGGACGCGCGGGCGATTCGCCGATCATTGGGGCCGGCAGTTACACCGACCAGGATGTGGGGTCAGCGGGGGCGACCGGCAATGGCGAGGAGAACATCAAGGTCTGCGGGGCGCACACCATCGTCGAAAACATGCGGCGCGGCATGTCTCCGCAGGAAGCGGGCATGGATGCCCTGAAGCGCATCGTTCGCAACTATGAAGGCCATCCCGAAAAAATGCAATACGTGGACATGAGCTACTACATCCTGCGCAAAGATGGGGCCTACGCGGGAGTCTGCATGTGGAGCGGCCCACCTGAGCATCTGCGGCGCTTTGCGGTGCACGACGGCAACGGCAAACGCTACGAAAACGCGGTCGCACTCTACCAGGGACAGTCGCTGGGCTGGCCGCCGATGCCGGGCGGGAAGCATTTGGCGCCGGAGCAGAAGCGTTGACCTCTGTAACATCAGATGTTACGCTCTATCTCAGTGATTAAGTCCTTCCGGCACAAAGGCGTTGAGAGGTTCTTTCTCACTGGCTCGAAAGCGGGCATACAGCCAAAACATGTGTCCCGGCTGCGTATTCTTCTGACCACCCTGAATCTGTCATCTACGCCGCTGGATATGAACCGGGAAGGTTGGGAATGACATCCGCTGAAAGGTAACCTGAGGGGACACTGGGCCGTCACGGTCGGCGGCAATTGGCGATTGACGTTCTCGTTCGGCGGGGAGGACGCTATTCTAGTTGATTACTGGGATTACCACTAGGACGAACATGATGATGCACAATCCAGCCAGTCCGGGAGAACTCCTCCGAGAGTTCATGGGAGATCGCAGCGTCACCGAACTGGCCAACCATATCGGTGTGGCGCGGGCTACAGTGTCGCGCATTCTCAACGGGCGAAATGCGGTGAGCGTGGACCTCAGCATCCGACTGGGGGAGGCGCTGGCGCTCTCCCCAGATTTCTTCGCCAAGGCGCAGCTCCAGTACGACCTTTGGCGCAGAGCACAAAGAAAGCGCCGCAGAATCAAGCCGCTGGTCGCGGCTCTCGTTTCCAGCTGAAGAGCTACTGAGACGGCCTACCTACACCGCGACGGTCACGGTCGTCTCGGTACGCGTCACGGGCCGGTACAGCGTATCGCGCTCGAAAGGAACGCGTCCGGCTTCGGTGATTAGGCGAATCAAATCCTGGCGGCGTAACATCTGCGGCGTAGTAGCGCCGGCGTCGTGGTAAATCTTCTCCTCCACCACGGTGCCATCGATGTCGTCGGCGCCGAAGCGCAGCGTAATCTGCGCCATCTTCGGCGTCACCATCTGCCAATACGACTTGATGTGCGGGAAATTGTCGAGCACCAGGCGCGAGACTGCGATCTGTTTCAGGTCGAGCATGCCTGTGGTCTTGGGCAAATGTTGCAGCGGAGTATTGTCGGGATGGAACGCCAGCGGGATGAACGTCTGGAAGCCATGCGTGTCGTCCTGCAGCGCGCGCAACTTCAGCAGATGGTCAACGCGGTCCTCATCGTTCTCCACGTGCCCGTAGAGCATGGTGGCGTTCGACTTCAGCCCAACCTCATGCGCGGTGCGCGCCAGTTGAAGCCAGTCGTCGCCATCGATCTTGTGGTCGCAAATGATGTGCCGGATGCGGTCGGAGAAAATCTCGGCGCCCCCGCCGGGCATGGAGTCGAGCCCCGCCTCCTTGAATTTGACCAGCACCTCGCGCGGCGTCATCTTGCCAATCTTCGAGAAGAAGGCAATCTCGACCATGGTGAACGCCTTGAGGTGCACCTGCGGAAATCGCTCCTTCAACCCCGCGATCAGATCAACGTAATACTGGAATGGCAGATCGGCGTGCAGGCCTCCAACAATATGAAACTCAGTGATGGCTTCGGTGTAACCGGAAGCGGCAGTACTCCAGACTTCTTCCAGCGCCATGGTGTAGGCGCCGGGAGCGTCCTTCTTGCGGCCAAAGGCGCACAGGCGGCAAGCGGCCACACAGACATTGGTGTAGTTGATGTGCCGGTTGACGTTGAAGTAGGCGATGTCACCGTGCATCCGCTCGCGAACGTGGTTCGCCAGCCACCCAATGGCAAGAATATCGCCCGTGCGGTAGAGGGCGAAGGCGTCGTCAGCCGACAGGCGCTCGTGCGCCATCACTTTGTCGTGAATTGGCAGCAGGCGAGGGTCGTCGGTCTGAAAGGGATGGATCTTCTTTGCGTTCGACACGGTGGACATCTTTGCAATCATATCGCAGGAACGGCGCGAAATCACGGATGGAGCTAACTCCAGCCTCCGTGCCCGGTGGATTCAGACTCGCCCCTTCCAATAACCCGCTCGTCTGCGACCGTGGGCAACAGCCACTATCTGAATCGCCGAAGGCAGGTCGCGGTAAATGATCAGGAAAGGAAATCGCCGCAGCACAAACTTGCGAACGTTGCCTTCACTCACAGGCCAACGCTGAGGAGACTGCGTAATCATCTCAACGGCGCGGATCACTTCGTCTAAGAACCGCGCAGAAACACGCTCATCTCTTGCCAGATACCAGTCAAAGGCAAATTCAAGCTCGGTAAAGGCAGCTGGGTTGAAACTCCAACGACTTAACCACGGTGAGACAGTTTGGCCGTAAGCCGCCTGCGTACTTCAGTCCAAGGAACGGTTTCCGCTTTGCCTGAGTCCAGCTCCTGAATCCGCAAGGCAATCTCGTTTTGCCACGAGGCCTCCACGTCCTCGTCCACCGTCTCATCGAGAGTGTCAAGCAATGATCCCGCCAATTCGGCACGCTCATCCGCTGGAAGAGCCAGGGCCTTCTTGAGAAGCTCACTGACCTGTTCGCTCATGGCGTCATTCTACCTCACCTCCTCAACATAAGATCTGCCGCAATGAAGAACAGGAACGCCATCGAGACCAGGCCGTTCATGGTGAAGAAGGCGGCGTTCACACGGCTAAGGTCGTCGTGCTTCACCAGTGAGTGCTCATAGATCAGGAGCAGGGCGACAAATACCACGCCAGCCACCGCAATTCTCCCGAGCCCAAACGCCACTACCATCCACGCCAGCAGCAGAACGGTAATCAGGTGGAAGAGTCTGGCGATGTTTAGAGACGTGCGAATGCCAAAAGCTTTGGGGACCGAATAAACGTCGGCCGAGCAGTCGAAGTCGAAATCCTGGCAGCTATAGAGGATGTCGAAGCCGGCGCCCCAGAACACCACAGCGGCGGTCAAAATTAGGATGCGGGGATCGAGCGAGCCGCGCACCGCGATCCAGGCGGCGGCCGGGGCCGTGCCCATCGCCAGGCCAAGCACCACGTGCGACCAGCGCGTGAAGCGTTTGCTGAAGGAGTACAGCAAGATGATAGCGAGTGCAATTGGAGACAGGTAAAACGCCAGTGGATTCAGTTGGTAGGCAGCGAAGATCAGGATGGCCGACGTGACTACGACGAACCAGGTCACGAACGACTTGCTCAACTTGCCGGCCGGAAGCGCGCGGACGCGAGTGCGTGGGTTGGCTGCATCCATGCTCGCATCTGCTAGACGATTGAAGGCCATGGCTGCCGAGCGCCCCGCGACCAACGCGACAATGATCCAAATCGATGTATGCAGGCTGGGAACGCCGCGCGCCGCCAGCACGGCACCGGTCAGACCAAACGGAAGCGTGAGCACGGAGTGCTCCCACTTGATCATTTCCAGAGTAGTGCCAACGCTGCGAAACAGGGCCACGGCTCGATTTTAACTTGCGAACGGAATTTCAGCGCAGCTCAGGCTGGCTCATGCTCATGCCTTGCGGCAAAGGAGGGCGCGACCACTGGCGGTCCCAGGCGGGCACGGTGACGCGCTCGGCGACCAATGCGGGCTTGCGTGCCCAGCAGACCACGCGCGTGCCGAAGGGCAGGTTGATGTAGCGAATTAGGTGGCGCTCGCAATCGAGCAGCATGACCATGGCGGCATTGGCTAGCCATGAGGGCCCTTGATGCCCGCCGCCAGACGCCGCCGATTTTCGGAACAAGTCCTTGAGGGTGCGTCCCACGATGGAAGGCAAGAACCCGCTAGCCACCAGATAGGACACCCGCGAAATCTCGAAGCCGCAGTTGTTGAGTTTGCGCCGCAACTCGTTTGCGGTGTAACGCCGCTGATGCCCGCGCGCTTCGTCCTCCTCGCCCCAGAGGAACGGATAGGCGGGCGCGGTGAGGCACAGCAGGCCGCCATCTTTCAGCACGCGACGCATTTCGCGCAGGGCGATCCGGTCATCGGAAACTGACTGCAGGATGTCACCGGCAACGATGGCGTCGAACGAGTTCGACACAAAGCCCAAGTCCTCAGGACTGGCACAAACCAGGTTGCGTGAGCCTTCGATTTGGTGAAACGCCAGAGCCGACAGTGAACTGTGGGCGTTGATTACGCGAAGAGAATCAGCCTGGGCGAAATCCAGTTGCGCCGAACAACCGAGGTCCAGCACGCGGGCATCATGTCTGCCATGGACAGCTTGGGCGACGGCGTCGCGAAACAACTTGCGCCGAGCGGTATGCCACCAGGACGAACTTTCCCGGCGGAACGCCTCGAATTCCGGTTGTGTGTCCATCAAGCTGACCTGCCCGCTTCCCTTAGTTTACATTTTACCCACCAAGTCAGAGCAAGTGAGCAGTATAGGGGTCCTTCGACTCCTCGCGACGCTTGTCATTCAGGATGACAGAGGAATAGGGCACGCCAATCTCCGCTTGTCGACCATCAAAAAATAAAGGGCGGCATCGCTGCCGCCCTACTATCCACTAGCCACTAACCACTAGCCACTGTTTTTACGTTCCTTCGCTCCAGCTAGCCAGGTATTCTTCCTGCTCCGAAGTCAGACGGTCGATCTTGATTCCCATCGACTCCAGTTTGAGTTTCGCGACCCGCTTGTCGAGCTCTTCCGGAACCGCGTACACCTTCTTCTCCAGTGAGGAGTGGTTCTTCACCAGGTACTCGACTGAGAGCGACTGGTCGGCAAAGCTCATGTCCATCACCGACGCCGGGTGGCCTTCCGCCGCGGCGAGGTTGATCAGGCGGCCTTCGCCCAGCAGATTGATCTTGCGACCGTCTTTCAGCGAGAACTCCTCTACGAAAGCGCGCGTGGTGCGCTTCGACGACGACATCTTCTCCAGCGCGGGGATGTCGATCTCGACATTGAAATGGCCGGAGTTGGAAATGATGGCTCCATCCTTCATGGCGTCGAAATGTTCTTTGCGCAGAACACTCTTGTTGCCGGTGACGGTGCAGAAGACATCGCCGATCTTGGCAGCCTCTTCCATGCTCATCACGCGGTAACCATCCATGACGGCCTCGATGGCCTTCGTGGGATCGATTTCGGTGACGATGACCTCAGCGCCTAACCCGCGTGCGCGACTGGCCAGTCCGCGTCCGCACCAGCCGTAGCCGGCAACCACGAACTTGGAACCGGCGAGCAAGAAGTTGGTTGAGCGGACGATGCCGTCGATGGTGGACTGTCCGGTGCCGTAACGATTATCGAACAGGTGCTTGGTGTCGGCATCGTTGACCGCGATGATGGGATAGCGCAGCACGCCCTGCTTCGCCATGGCACGCAGACGAATGATGCCGGTGGTGGTCTCTTCCGTGCCGGCGATCACGCCGTCCAGCACATCGGTGCGCTTGGTGAGGGCAATCGTCACCAGGTCAGCGCCGTCATCCATGGTCACGTGCGGCTTATGGTCCAGCGCCGACATGATATGCGAATAGTAGGTGTCGTTGTCTTCGCCTTTGATGGCATAAACCGGAACGTTGTAGTCGCGCACCAGGCAGGCGGCGACATCGTCTTGCGTGGACAGCGGGTTGGAGGCGCAGAGCACAACTTCGGCGCCGCCATCGCGCAGCGTGATCGCCAGGTTGGCGGTCTCGGCGGTGACGTGAAGGCACGCGGAAATCCGGATGCCCTTCAACGGCTGGTTCTTGATGAAGTCCTTGCGGATGATCTGCAAGACCTTCATGGACTGGTTGGCCCAGTCAATGCGCTTCTTGCCCATCTCGGCAAGAGCGAGGTTGGCGACATCGCCGGCTACGCGAGTAGATGTAGTTGACATAAGCTCCTGTTGGAAGTTTCAAGTTTGGAGTTTCAAGTTTCGAGTAACGTCACCAGCTAGGTTCGTTCGGTGAGACGAAACGCATGGTGCGAAAACGTCATTTCTAATTTGTCATTACGAGCGCCCGGGTTTGGCGCGAGGAATCTGCTTTCGCATGACTTGCCCAAAAAGCAGATCCCTCGCTTCGCTCGTGATGACAATTCTTCCTTACTCAAAACTGGAAACTCGAAACTTGAGACTGAAAAGGGGCGGATTGCTCCGCCCCTGAAAGTTACTTTGCCGCCTGCGCGGTTTTCTGGGCTTTGGCATCGGTCAAGCCAGCCTGCTCGCGCAGGGCCGCGGCTTTGTCCGTCGCCTCCCAGGTGAAGTCGGGGTCCTGACGGCCGAAATGTCCGTAGGCCGCGGTCTTGCGGTAAATCGGGCGACGCAAATTCAGTGACTCGATAATGCCCTTGGGAGTCAGCTTAAAGTTTGCGCGCACCAGGTCAGCAATCTTGGCTTCGTCAATTTTGGCAGTGCCAAAAGTATCGACCAGGACGCTAACTGGTTCCGCCACGCCAATGGCGTAAGCAAGCTGCACTTCACAGCGATCGGCCAGTCCGGCGGCGACAATGTTCTTGGCGATATGGCGCGCCATGTAGCAGGCCGAGCGATCGACCTTGGTCGGGTCTTTGCCGCTGAATGCGCCGCCACCGTGGCGTCCCATGCCACCGTAGGTATCGACGATGATCTTGCGCCCGGTCAGTCCGGTGTCGCCCATCGGTCCGCCGATAACGAAGCGGCCCGTGGGATTGATGTGGTACTTGGTGTCTTCATCGAGCATTTCGGCGGGCAACGCGGCCTGAATCACGTGCTTGAGAATGTCAGCGCGCAACTCTTCCGTGCTGACCGTCTCCGAGTGCTGGCTGGAGATGACGACCGCATCAATCCGGACTGGCTTGTGGTTCTCGTCGTATTCGACTGTGACTTGGGATTTGCCGTCGGGCCGGAGGTAAGGAAGGGTGCCGTTCTTGCGGACTGCGGTAAGCTGCTGGCAAAGTTTGTGAGCCAAAGCAATTGCCGTCGGCATGTAGTCGGCGTTTTCGTTGGTGGCGTAGCCGAACATCATGCCCTGGTCGCCGGCGCCACCGGTGTCCACGCCCATGGCGATGTCACCCGACTGCTTGTTGATGCTGGAGATGACCGCGCAGGTGTTGGAATCGAAGCCGTAAAGGGCATTGTCATAGCCGATGGAGGCGACCACGCCGCGTACCAGCGACTGGAAATCCACGTAGGCTTTGGTGGTGATCTCGCCGGCAATGACAACCAGGCCGGTGGCCGTCAGGGTCTCGCAAGCCACGCGGCTGTGCGGGTCCTCCTTCAGGCAGGCATCAAGGATGGCGTCGGAAATTTGATCGGCGATTTTGTCTGGGTGCCCTTCGGTCACCGACTCGGACGTAAACAGATAGGTCTTTTTGGACAAAGCGAAACTCCTTCTCCTGCCGCAATGGGGCCACTCAGAGTACTTCGAGGCAAACTAGTGCCGGGATCTCTGCGGTCTATCTTGAGGATAGCAACCAGCCGGGCTACTCCCAATATTTTAAAGCCGAAGGGCTGCTTTCGGCCAGCTAAAGGCACAAATTGGCATTGAATTCACGTCCATCAGGGGTCACTGCGGGTGCGCTAAATGAAAACAATTCCGCAATAGACGTATCCGATTTGTACGGGTTGTGCGGCGCTTCACACCTTTATCGAAGCCTGGACGGCGATGATCTGATCGAGGAAGTCCGGAAGCAGCTTCAAGTTGAGTGCGTTGGCCCCATCGGACTTGGCCTGTGCCGGATTGTCGTGTACTTCGACGAAGATGCCGTCCACGCCTGCCGCCACGGCCGCGCGCGCCAGCAGCGGGATGAACTCAGGCTGGCCTCCGCTCACCGCAACTGGTTCGTCGCCACTGGTTGCAGCTGCCGAAGGAAGTTGTACCGAGTGGGTCGCGTCGAAAACTACCGGCGCGAACTTGCGCATAATCGCCAGCGAGCGCATATCCACTACGAGGTTGTTGTAGCCGAACGATGCACCGCGCTCAGTCAGAAAGATGCGCTCGCCACCAGCCTCGCGCACCTTCTCGACCGCGTGCCGCATGTCCCACGGCGAAACAAACTGCCCCTTCTTGATATTCACTGCGCGCCCGCTCTTCCCTGCTGCGACCAGCAGGTCAGTTTGCCGGCATAAGAATGCAGGAATCTGCAGCACGTCCACGGCTTCCGCCACTCGCGGCACGTCGGCAGCTTGATGAACATCGGTCAGCACCGGGACCTTCACCGTCTCGCCGACCTTACGGAGAATGCGCAGACCTTCTTCCAGCCCTGGTCCGCGAAAGCTTCGAATCGAGGTGCGGTTCGCCTTGTCGTAGGAAGCCTTGAAGATGTAGGGCAGCTTCTTCGCTCGCGCGATGGACGCGATGGCTTCAGCCATCTTGAGCGCGTGGGAGTCGCTCTCTATGACGCAGGGACCGGCGATGAGGAACAGTTGTCCTCCACCGATGGTCACGTCGCCGACTTGGAACGAGCTCGCAGTTGGCATTTGGCAATTAGCAGTTAGTTGGCTTGCTTCGGCGCTTATCTTTTCGCGCACTTTTTATTATGCGATCGATTTCTCGCGGCTATCTCTGAAACACGTTCTAACAAACTCCATCCCTGACCTCTAGTCCCTATCCCCTGCTCTCAGTGTTTCACCTTCTCCGGCCGGTGAAACATCTCTACCTCGGCCTCCGCAAGCGTGTGCTGACGGCGCAGGCGGTTTTCGTACGAGGCTTTCACAAAAGCCGAAAAGAGGGGATGCGGCTCCAGGGGCTTCGACTTGAACTCGGGATGAAACTGGCAGCCGAGGAAGAACGGATGATCGGCAAGCTCGACAATCTCGACATAGGTTCCGTCGGGCGTTGAGCCGCTGATGCGCAGTCCGCCGGCGGTCAGCGTGCTCTCGTACTCACGGTTGAATTCGTAGCGGTGACGATGGCGCTCGCTGATTTCATTCTGGCCATACGCCTTGTGGGCCAGCGTGCCCGGCTCCAGCTTGCACGTCCACGCTCCCAGACGCATGGTGCCACCCAACTCTTCCACGCCGCGCAACTCGCGTAGCTTGTAAATGACGCGGTGCGGCGTGGCCGGATCGAACTCGCTGGAGTTGGCCTCCTCCAGTCCGCAAACATTGCGGGCAAATTCTATGCACGCCGTCTGCATGCCCAGACAGATCCCGAAGAACGGGACCAGGTTCTGGCGCGCGTGTTGAATGCCCTTCAACATGCCTTCGATGCCGCGCTTGCCAAAACCGCCCGGCACCAGGATTCCATCCACGTGCTCCAGCTGCGCCTGTACGCTCTGATCTTTCTGCTCCAGCCCTTCGGCTTCAATCCAGTGCACGTTCAGCTTCAGGTTGTAGGCCAGCGCACCGTGTACCAGCGCCTCTTTCAGCGACTTGTAGGAATCCTCGTATTCGACGTACTTGCCGACAATGCCGATTGTGACCTCGTCCTTGGGATTGTAAACACGGTGAATGAGTTCTTCCCATGAGGCAAGATCGGGTTCTTTCGCTTCCATGCGAAGATAACGCAATGCCAGCCGGTCAACTCCTTCGCGAGCAAACACCAGCGGCACCTCATAAATGGAAGCCACGTCCTTGGCTGTTATCACGGCTTCGTCTTCCACGTTGCAGAACAGCGCGATCTTCGACTTGATGTCTTTCGAGAGAAAGCGATCGGTGCGGCACAGCAGAATGTCGGGCTGAATCCCGACGCTGAGCAACTCCTTCACCGAGTGTTGGGTTGGCTTGGTCTTCAACTCGCCGGCGGCGGCAATATAAGGCACCAGCGTCACATGTACGAACAGCGTATTCTCGCGGCCCAGTTCCTGGCGCATCTGGCGGATGGCTTCAATGAAGGGCAACGATTCGATGTCGCCGACGGTGCCGCCGATTTCGATGATAGTGAGGTCCACATCCTGCGCCACTTTCTTCATGGCGCTCTTGATCTCGTTGGTGACGTGCGGGATCACCTGCACCGTCTTGCCGAGATAGTCGCCACGGCGCTCTTTGGCAATGATGGTTTCGTAGATGCGGCCCGTGGTCCAGTTATTGTCGCGACTCAGCTTGGCGTGGGTGAAGCGCTCGTAGTGTCCGAGGTCAAGGTCGGTTTCAGCACCGTCATCGGTGACAAAGACTTCACCGTGCTGGAAGGGCGACATGGTGCCCGGATCCACGTTCAGGTAGGGATCGAACTTCTGCAGCGTTACTTTGAGGCCGCGGCTCTCCATAAGACAGCCAATCGAGGCGGCAGCCAGGCCCTTACCAAGCGAAGACACCACACCACCGGTCACAAAGATGTACTTTGCCGACATCGGTCCCTCTGTTTTGAAGAATTATGCACTCGGTGAGATCGCTTCAATTTCTCCCCCGTTTTCAGGGGAGCCCCGTCCGCCAGCGTAATAGCGCGGTCAGGGTGGAGCGCGTAGGGGTGCACGATCAATTATGGCTGGAATTGTTCCCGGTGGCAAGACGAAGTTATTGGACGCGATACTGCTGCTGGAGTATTAGCGAAAAAAAGGGCCGCTCAATTCGAGCGGCCCTGAGTTTGAAACTGAAGGAGGAGGTCCTAACGCATTTCTGAGACTCGACAGCCTAACTCAATAGCTTGCGCTTCCACAGCCCAACCAGTCCAGTACCCAGCAGCAATAGCGTGCCGGGTTCAGGAGTACCCTGCAACTTGGGATCGATGTACAAAAACTCTTGTGGGTCTTTCAGATTCGGGTCGTATTGATCCACCGGAGTAAGGATGAAGACGTGATCGAATGGCACCCCAGGATATCCTAACGCAGCTTCGGCCTGAGCGGCTTCCAGCCAACCCAGAGCGCCAGGATCAAGCGGTACGGCATTGTCGAAGATGTGCCATACGGCATAGTTCATATCTTTAAACTCGTCGGGCGGTGTGACCAGTGTTTGCAGCAGGATCCATCCCGCTTCCCTGTAGTAAGCCAAACCCAAGGCGGCCTCTTCGTGGCCGAAACGGGTCAGGGTCAAATCCTTGCTTCCGAGGTTCGTAATATTTGCTTCCCAGGTTTGTCCAACTGCACCACCGTGTGTGTAGTCATCGCACATGGCTGGGATTGCGCCAATCCCATTGATAAAAATGGTGTAAGGATAGCCGTTCTGCCAATTGCCATTGACGCTTAACAGGCTCACGTCAACTGGATTCGAGGGGTCCTGGAAGGGGATTGGACTTGCATAGGCATACGCAGCGGCAAGCAACACTCCAAAAAGTACCGCGAACTTTTTCATAACGTCTGCGACCACCTCTCTGCAAGCCCGGAGCCCAGAGCCTTTGGTAACCGCAGTCGCGCTTTGCCAACTTAGCCAGAAACCGCTTATCGCTAGTCAGGCTGCATAGCGGAGGCTTCAACCCCGCCGCGCGAACGTGTACCCTCGGCCAGAAACTCTTAGTCTATTAATAACTTGCAATCTTAGTTCCGTAGGTTTCCGTTACAAATCACTACTTTTTGATGTGGTAGGTGCAAAACTTTGCAACAATGTTCTTACAGTTTTCCACTCGGAGGAAGCTTAGTGTGTCTATCGACGAACTCCGCTGGCACAGCCGTGGGGGACTAAATCACCAGAAAGGCGAGAACCGTTGCTCGTCGCCACCCGCGCTGCGAGGCATTATCAAGGCGAGCTGATCTCCCGAAAAACGGTTCAGGAGACCCTCATCATCTCCGGTGGTAAACCGACGTGAATCCGACCGCAGACTTGCTGGAGTTCGAGTCAACAGCGAAAGCGGTTCCCGCCAAAAACACAAGCAGACCTGCTGTTACGCGCACGATCGCGGCCATGCTCCTTTACATCGTTGTTCTCTTCCATAAATTTGATCAGTGCCGAACCGGACCGCAGGGGAATATGACCCAACCATCAATGTTGCAATACTACAAGCTGATCAAGTCCCGCTATTCGCCATCTCCCTGGCGTCGCGAAACACAGCCTCGAACATCGCAGCCGTCAGCTTTCCGGTTGCGGTGTTCTGGTTGGAAGGGTGATACGACGCTAGCAGAGTTATGCCATTGGGCAAGGCATACCGCGCGGCATGCGCGAAGATGTATTCCGCCTTGCTGCGCAAGATGCCGTTCCGCTTCAGGTAATTGAGATAAGCATCGAAGCCGATCTTGCCCAGCGCCACCACAACTTTGAGGTCCTTCAATATCTGGAGCTCGCGATCGAGGAAGGGCGCGCAGTTAGCGAGTTCCAAGGGCAGCGGCTTGTTATCGGGCGGTGCGCAGCGCACGGCCGCGGTGATGTAGCAATCCATCAGCTTCAATCCGTCATCGCGATGCTCGGCACTTGGCTGCGATGCGAAGCCAACTTTGTGCAGAATGGGATACATGAATTTCCCTGATGCATCCCCGGTAAAGGGTCGGCCGGTACGGTTGGAGCCGTGGGCGCCGGGAGCCAATCCCAACACCAGCACGCGGGCATGCGGGTCGCCGAACCCTGGTACCGGGCGGGCCCAATATTCGCACTCGCGGTAGGCGCGGCGCCGGTCACGGCCGATCTGCTCCCGATAGGCCACAAGACGTGGACACCGTGTACAGGACACAACTTCCTGGTTGAGCGCAACGAGGGCGAGCGACATTCCTTCTCATTGTAGCGATGTAGGGATGGAATGGTGCATCAGTGGGAACCTGCCACACCGTTTAGAGCATTCCAGTCTCTCGTGAAGGCATCCTTAAGGTCACCAAACCGCTTCCAAGTACAAGCTTCGGTCGCCATTCGAAAAGACATTCGCAACGAGCGACATACAAAAGGAGACATCCACGAATGTTGGTTATCCTGCTGGTTATCCTCTTACTGTTGTCAATTGGCTCCTACCCGTCCTGGCCGTATAGCCGCGGGTGGGGGTATTATCCGTCCGGCGGCCTCGGCCTGATCGTATTGATTCTGGTCGTTCTATTATTGCTCGGCCGTATCTGAAGATTTTGCAAGTTCAATGAGACAGGCAGCTGCGCGCCCGTTCACAGTGAAGGTCTGCATTGCTCTGACGATCTGCGTCCTGGCGCTCGCCCCACTCTGCGCAGGCTACTCGGTGCTGACGCACGAGGAGATCATCGATCTGTTATGGAAACAGCAGATCCAGCCGCTGCTGCTGGCGCGCTTTCCTAATTCCACCCCGGATGAGCTAGTTAAGGCCCACGCTTATGCCTACGGTGGCAGCGTGGTGCAGGACATTGGCTACTACCCGTTCGGCAATCACGTCTTCAGTGACTTCGCCCACTATGTCCGCACCGGCGACTTCGTGCAGGCACTGCTCAATGATGCTCAGGACCTGAATGAGTACGCTTTCGCCCTGGGTGCGCTCTCGCATTACATTTCCGACATTAACGGACACCCCTATATCAATCTGGCAGTGGGCATCGAATACCCCCAGCTGGCGCGGTTGTACGGGCCGGCCGTGGCCTACGATGTGGATCACAAGGCGCACATTCGCACCGAGTTCGGTTTTGATGTTCTACAGGTCGCCAAGGGCCGCTATGCGCCGGAAAATTACCACAACTTCATCGGGTTTGAGGTCGCCGCTCCTCTGCTGGAGCGGGCCTTTTTAGACACCTACGGCCTGAAACTATCCGACGTGATGCCAAATGAACAGCTCGCCATCGGCACCTATCGCCGCAGCGTCAGCGAGATCATTCCGGAAATGACCAAGGTCGCTCTGCTGGTAAAGGGAGATGAGCTGAAACGCGAGATCCCCAACTTTAACCGCCAACAATTTCTCTATCACCTATCGAAGGCCGAATACACCAAGGCATGGGGATCCGGGTACAAGAATCCGGGGCCGGGCGCTCATTTTCTCGCTGTCCTGTTCAAGGTTGCGCCAAAGGTAGGACCGCTTCGGGCCATTGACTTCAAGGAGCCCACCCCAAAAACCGAGGACCTTTATTTCAAGAGTGTGGATCAGACCATTGATCTCTTCGGCAAGTCCCTCACCGAAGTCAAGAACCGTAGTCTGCAGGCGCCAAATATCGACCTCGACACCGGTAAGCCAACCCAATTCGGCGAATATCCCTTAGCTGACGTGACCTATCGCGAGCTACTCGACCAGTTGGCCAACGACCATTTCACACACATGGATGATGCCTTGCGGAAAAACATCCTGGAGTTTTATGAGGGCTTTGGTTTGCCCAAGCCGGGCACACGCATCGACAAGTGCGTCGTTCAGCGCTGGCAAAAAACTTGGATCGAGCTGGCCCAGTTGCGAGCGTCCGAGGTGCTTGGTCCACTGCCCCGGATACAGTCCCCTCCCTCGGCCCAAGTGTCAATGTTGCCGCCAGATTCAGACACTGACTCCTGTGTGGAATGACGGGGGCCCCGGCCAGTCATTTTCCAAAACAACATTTGGCAGCCGGCCGCAATCCAATTCTTCATGCTGCAATTTGTGTGCGACTACTGCGAAAACGTGAAACAGCCTGGGGAGACTTGGATCAACGGCCTGGCAGCGGAAAACGTTGGCACGCAAGCTGCGCGCCGCGAGGTCATGGTTGATCCCGCATGGCGCCACGAGCGTGCCATATTGCCGCTGGCCGTCCACTTTTGTTCAATTGACTGCAAGGACTTTTATCTGGCAGAGCTCTTTCAAAAGCCCGTGTCCCTGATCGAGTTGGAGAGCGTCACAGTGGAACCGGGTGCTGGCCGCCGCGTTATTCGGGCCAAGAGGAAGCCTGTTTCCAAAGCGGCCGCCAAGCGTACAACCGTCTCAAGGAAAACGCGTCGCCGTTAAGTTCTTGACGCCTGCATCTCGCCGGTATGGCTGGCGAGCCGGTCGCCAACCGCTGGTCGGTTTGACCCCCTTGCGCGGCTCTCATACACTTAGGCTTAGGTGGCAATTAGCCGCAGAGCGCTGGTTGCTCCCATGCGGAGGTATTCGCACCGCGGGCACGGATCAGGTTCCGCGAACCACATCGCCCGTTGCATTCCAGGGCCGAAGATGGCCACATTCGCTTCTGAAGGCAATCTTTTTGACAATCGAATCTAAAACGAGCGAACAAAACACGGCGGACGCCGTCGCTTCCGAACCGTTGAATCCCTGCAAGCGCGAAGTGACGATCGAGATTCCCGCCGAGGTGGTTAAGGCTGAATCCGAGAGCGTCGTGAACCGCTATCTGAAGCTGGCGCGCATTCCCGGTTTCCGCAAAGGCAAAGTTCCCGCGTCCATCGTTCGGCAGCGCTTCGCCGAAGAGATCAAGAACGATGTCGTGGAGGCCCTGGTGCCTCGTTACTTCCGCCAGGAAACCCAGAAACAGAACCTGCTGCCGGTTTCGCAGCCGAGAGTCACTGATCTTCACCTGCATGAGGGCGAGCCGCTGAAGTTTACCGCGTCCTTTGAGGTGCTGCCCGATTTCAAAATCGCCCCCTACGATGACGTGCAAATCTCAAGGCTGGACACAAACGTGAGTGAAGAGGACGTGGAAAACGCTCTCAATAACTTGCGGGACCAGCACGCCACCTACAGCGCCGTGGAGGAACAACGTCCACTGGCGGATGGCGACTTTGCCGTCATCAGCTTTAAGGGCACGCCCAAGGAAAGCGAGCAGAACGCCGATTCCAAGCCCGTCGAAGTGGACGAGGTCATGGTGGAGATTGGGGGAAAAAATACCATTCCGGAGTTCACCGAGAACCTACGCGGAGCTAAGTCGGGCGAGCAGCGCAGCTTCGAAGTGAAGTACAACGAGGATTTTGCCGACAAGCGCCTGGCCGGCAAGACCATGGTCTACGAAGTGGAGGTGAAGGGCATCAAGACCCGACACATTCCCGATATGAACGACGATTTCGCCAAAGAGTTGGGGGCCGAACTCAATTCTCTGGATGAGCTTCGTAATCGGCTTCGCGAAAATATGAGGGCGGAGAAGCTGCACGAGGCCGAGCATCAGGGCAAGGACCAGATCGTGGAGGCACTGGTGAAACGCAACGATTTCCCGGTTCCTGAAGCGATGTTGGACCAGCAGATTGATCTGCGATTGGAGCGCGGTTTGCGCGCTCTGGCAGCACAAGGCATGCGCACCGAAGACATGAAGCGCATGGACTTTGACCGCCTGCGCGCCGGTCAGCGTGAGGGCGCCCTGCGCGAGGTAAAGGCCTCCCTGATCCTGGAGCAGATTGCTGATGAAGAAAAGATCGAAGTCAGTGACGAAGAGTTCGACCGTGAACTGGAGGCGCTGGCGACACAGTCGAAGCAGACCCTCGAACAGGTCCGGGCTCGTTTGACGCAGGATGGCGGGCTGGATAGAATTCGGCATCGCATCCGCAACGAGAAGACCTTGGATTCTTTGTACCGCAGGTCCGCATAGGGCGGGCTGCGTTCCACCCCAACTTCGACCCTCCGGGGAAGAAGTGTGGCCGGTAGCCTGAAGGGAGCCGCAAACAATGCTTGTGCCCATGGTGATTGAGCAGACCAGCAGGGGCGAGCGGGCGTACGACATTTATTCCCGCCTGTTGCGGGACAATATTGTTTTTCTCGGCACTCCTATCGATGACAATGTCGCAAACCTGATCATTGCCCAAATGCTATTTCTCGAAGCCGAAGACCCGGAAAAGGACATTTCGCTGTACGTAAATTCACCGGGCGGTTCGATCACTGCAGGCATGGCGATCTACGACACAATGCAGTTCATCCGTCCCGACGTGACCACCATCTGCATCGGTCAGGCCGCCAGCATGGCTGCGTTGCTGCTGGCTGCGGGTGCGCCGAAAAAACGCTTTGCCCTGCCGACTTCGCGCATTCTGATTCACCAGCCGCTGATGTCGGGCCTTTCCGGCCAGGCCACCGACATTGATATTCACGCACGCGAGATCCTGCGCATGCGCGAAATCACCAGTCAGTTGCTGTCGAAGCACACCGGCCAGCGGTTGGAAAAAGTGGAGCGCGACGTGGAGCGCGACTTCATCATGAACGCGCAGCAGTCGAAGGAGTATGGCTTAATCGATGACATTATTTTTAAGCACAAGTAAGGCGCAAAACTTAGCCCTTGCGTAATGCGAAAAATTTGCCCGGCACTGCTTCAAAAGTTGTATCGGATCTGGCACCAAGAGTGCCTTGCGGCGCGACGAATTGTGGTTGAATAGGGGCAGGTGCTGGAGCACCAAATGGGACGACAAGAGGACTACCCGTGGCCGATAGGGTTGACTTCTTGCAGGAGCGACACGGCTCCTCCCTTTTCAGCAAGAAACGGGAAATGTAGCACGGAAACGTAGAGTTCCGGCTGACAGCGTGTGCGGTAAAGGAGTTTAGCGTGAGAACCAGAACTGGTTCCGACGAAGTATTGCGCTGTTCGTTTTGCCACAAGTCGCAAGACGCTGTTGCCAAGCTGATTTCGTCTCCCACCGACTACCCGCGAGCTTACATTTGCGACGAGTGCGTTGCCGTCTGCAACTCCATACTGGAGGACGACCGCTCGGAAACGCAGCCCGCAGCCACGCCGAACCAGCTTCCTAAGCCGGTCGAGGTGAAGGCCTTTCTCGACGAGTACGTCATCGGGCAACAACAAACCAAGAAGAAACTCGCGGTAGCGGTTTACAACCATTACAAGCGGGTTTACATGAACCGGCAGCGCGGCACGGAAGTCGAGCTTGCCAAGTCGAACATCATGTTGATTGGCCCCACCGGGACCGGCAAAACTTTGCTGGCCCAAACCCTGGCCAAGATGCTCGACGTTCCTTTCGCCATCGTGGATGCCACCACGCTGACCGAAGCCGGCTATGTCGGCGAGGACGTGGAGAACATTATTCTCAAGCTGCTGCAGGCCGCCGATGGAGACGTGGCGCGCGCGCAGACTGGCATTATCTACATTGACGAAGTCGACAAGATCGGGCGCAAGGACGAGAACCCTTCCATCACCCGCGACGTTTCGGGCGAAGGTGTGCAGCAGGCATTGCTGAAGATTCTGGAAGGCACGGTGGCCAATGTTCCTCCCCAGGGCGGGCGCAAGCACCCGCACCAGGAGTTCACCCCCGTCGACACCACCAACATATTGTTCATCTGCGGAGGAGCTTTCGTCGGATTGGAGCGCACCATCGGCAAGCGTCTGGGCAAGCGTTCCATGGGGTTCCGTACCGACGAGGCCAAAGAAGCCGCATTCACCGAAAGCAACAAGCGCGATACCGAATTACTGGCGCAAGTCCAACCTCAGGACTTGATCAAGTTCGGCCTGATCCCCGAGTTTGTTGGCCGCCTGCCGGTGGTCGGCGTATTGAGCGACCTGGACGAAGACGCACTGATCGAGATCCTCACCAAGCCGAAGAACGCCATCGTCAAGCAGTACCAGCGCCTGTTCGAGTTCGAAAATGTTAAGTTGCGCTTCACCGACGAAGCCCTGCGTTGCATCTCCAAAGAAGCCATGCTGCGCAAAGTCGGTGCTCGCGGCCTCCGCATGATCCTGGAAGAACTAATGCTCGACCTGATGTACAACCTGCCCGGCCAGAAGCGAATTAAGGACTTCGAAGTCACGGCGGAGATGGTCCAGAAGCGCAATGTGAACCTGCCCATCATGGAGAAGGCGGGTTAAGAAAAAGCAAGCAGCCCGGCGCCTATGGTAAGTTCGCACTTTCCAAGTTCGCGCGGCATGCATCCGCCCACCGAGACGGGCATCCAACTAGATAACCGTTCCTGCAATTCTTGGTCCCCGCACAACCGGGCTTCACCTTTAAGGCAGTGCCCGCGAAGCCACTGACGGCCGAAGATTTTGTTGGCTTCTGTCCTCTTGTTTCGCATGTTATGCTTGACTGAAGTTGGCGGGAACGGGGCGACCGGTGCGCCATGTGGCGCCAAAAAGTTAGCTCCTCTTTTTCTCAGAGTGGTAGCAACCCTCTGAACGACAAGGCGGTTTTTAGTGACCCAGCGCGAGAAATTCGAAACCAAGAAACTCCCCATGATGCCGATTCGTGATGTCGTCATCTTTCCTTACATGATGACGCCGTTCGTGGTTGGTCGGGAGTCGAGCGTCCGCGCACTCGAAGAGGCGCTGGCTGGCGACAAGAAGATATTTCTAGCCACCCAGCACGACGCCAGCATCGACGAACCGAAGCCTAACGAGATTTTCCAGGTCGGCACGCTGGTCAACATCGTCCAGAGCTTGAAGCTTCCTGACGGCAATATCAAAGTCCTGGTGGAAGGCCTGGAGCGCGGCAAGATTCTTCAGGTGGTCGATACCGATGGTTACTTTGAGGCCACGGTCCGCACCGCGAAGTATTCGGCCGAGCCGACACCACAGATTGAAACCAGCATGACCCGTGTGACCGGGCTGTTCGAGCAGTACGTCAAGCTCTGTCAGTCGCTGAACTACGAAACCATGATCGCCGCCGTCCGCAACGACGACCCGGCAAAGCTGACGGACACCATCGCCGCCAACCTGCAACTGTCGATCGAGGAGAAGCAGGAACTGCTGGAAATCTTCGATCCCGCAGAGCGCCTGAACCGCATTGGCGACGTGCTCGACGTTGAGATCGAAAAACTCAACATGGACCGCACCATCCAGTCGCGCGTGAAGCGCCAGATGGAACGCGCGCAAAAAGAGTATTACCTCAACGAAAAGATCAAGGCCATCCAGAAGGAACTGGGCCGCGGCGAGAAGAGCGAGTTCGACGAACTGAAGAAGAAAATCGACACCGCCGGCATGCCGCGTGAAACCCACGAGAAGGCGCTGCAGGAACTGAAGAAGCTCGAAGCCATGCCGCCCATGTCAGCCGAGTCCACCGTGTCGCGCAACTACCTCGATTGGCTGCTGGCTGTGCCTTGGAAGAAGCGTTCCAAAGAGATCCGTAATATCGACATCGCCGAGAAAACCCTTAACGAAGACCATTATGGATTGGAGAAAATCAAGGAGCGCATTCTTGAATTTCTCGCCGTCCGCCAGTTGGTCAAGAACCCCAAGGGCTCGATCCTTTGCTTTGTCGGGCCTCCGGGCGTGGGCAAAACTTCGCTCGGCATGAGCATCGCCAAAGCCACGGGCCGCAAGTTTGTCCGCATGTCGCTGGGCGGAGTGCGCGATGAAGCCGAAGTGCGCGGTCACCGCCGCACCTATATCGGCGCCCTGCCGGGCCAGATCATTCAGATGATGAAAAAGGCCGGCACCAAGAATCCGGTGTTCATGCTGGATGAAGTGGACAAGATGTCGATGGACTTCCGCGGCGATCCCTCGGCGGCATTGCTCGAAGTGCTCGATCCCGAGCAGAATTTCATGTTCGTCGATCATTACCTCGACGTGGAGTACGACCTGTCGCAGGTGTTTTTCATCGCGACCGCGAACGTGCTGCACACCATTCCTCCCGCACTTCAGGACCGCATGGAAGTGCTGCGGCTGCACGGCTACACCGAACCGGAAAAAGTCGAGATCGCCAAGCAGTACCTGGTACGCAAGCAGCGCCTGCAGACCGGGCTGACCGAGCAGAACATCGTCTTCACCGACCAGGCGCTCACCACCATTATTCGCAATTACACGCGCGAGGCCGGCGTCCGCAACCTGGAGCGCGAGATCGGCAACATTTGCCGCAAGGTGGCGCGCAAGGTGGTTAAGGAAGGCGACAAGTACACGGTGGAGCTCACCGGGACAAACGTGGCCGAATACCTGGGCGTGCTGAAGTTCCGCGACAGTGAAGCGCACGAGCGCAGCGAAGTTGGTTTGGTCACCGGTCTGGCCTGGACAGAGGTGGGGGGCTCGATTCTCACCACCGAGGTGGCCACCGTGGACGGCAAGGGCAAGCTCACGCTCACCGGAAAACTCGGTGACGTGATGCAGGAGTCCGCACAGGCGGCCATGTCGTATGTGCGCTCACGCGCGCACCGCTTGGGTCTCCCCCGCGACTTCTATCGCAATCTCGATATCCACGTGCACGTACCAGAGGGCGCCATTCCGAAGGATGGTCCCTCGGCCGGCATTACCATGGCGACGGCGATCGCCAGCGCACTCAGCCACATCCCGGTTCGGCGCGACATCGCCATGACCGGCGAGATCACCCTGCGTGGCAAGGTACTGCCCATCGGCGGGCTGAAAGAAAAGCTGCTGGCCGCTCATCGCGCGGGCATCATGGAGGTACTGCTTCCGGCCGACAATGAAAAGGACTTGGCCGACGTACCGGAAAACCTGCGCAATGTAATGAAGCTGCGCTTCGTCAATACCATGGATGAAGTACTGGCGTTTGCCCTGGAGCGTCCGCTGCCGGAAGTGCCTGACGAGCCCTCGCCCGGAATCGCGGCGCTGCCGCCCAACTCGGAGCCGGCACCGGCACACCAGTAAGCGCACGACTGATCACCACTTCGAAGCGAACAAGTCCGTCCAGTGCGGACCTGTTCCTTTCTCGCTTCGCGCACTCTGCGTTCAGGATGGCGGTACTGCTTGCATGAAAGTGTTGACTCGCTTTGTGACCTCCGCCGCTGCCCCGCTGCAGTTCCCGCCTGCGGGCGCGCCAGAGATCGCCTTTCTAGGCCGCTCCAATGTTGGTAAGTCGAGCTTGATTAATTCCCTTGTCGGAAGCAAAATCGCCAAGACCAGCAACACTCCCGGTCGCACCCAAACTATCAACTTCTTCCAGGTTCGCCGCCCCGGCAAGCCAAGTCCCGACTTCGTGTTCGCCGACCTGCCCGGTTACGGTTACGCACGCGCGCCTAAGGAAATTACCGCGCAGTGGGCGCAGTTCATCAATCCCTATCTTGAAGATCGCGAGTCGCTGGTGCTTTGCCTGTCGCTGGTTGACGTCACGATTCCTCCCCAAGCGCTGGATTTGCAGTTGATAGACTGGCTGCGTCACATGGATCGGCAATTCATTGTGGTAGCAACCAAAGCCGACCGCATTTCGAATAACCAGCTGCGCTCCTCGCTGCCTAAACTCTGCGACCAACTGCGCATCCTGCCTTCGCAGGTCATTCCGTTTTCCGCCAAGTCGCGTGTGGGATATGACGAACTTTGGGCTGCCATCAGAGCTTCCGCTGGTGTGGAAGACCAGGGTGTGGGAGATGTTCCCAAGACTGGCTCCTATTAGCTACTAACCGGCCTTAGGCCGGCCAGATCTCGAGGGCTGTCTTGCTTAAGATCTGTTCTTTGGCACTCTCGCTGAGCGCGAGTGCGCGAAACTCAGCCAGGTTCTTCTCGATGTCTGGAACACCGGGCCCCGGCCAGTCGGTGCCGAACAGCGTTTTGGGTGCAATCTCTTCCAGCCGCGGAAAGTATTTCAGGAGCGTTTTGGGTGGAATACCGCTGATGTCCAGATAGACGTTGTGGTGTCTCCGCACCAGGAAGAAGGCGGTGTCCATCCACAGTGGGCGCCCGCCGTGCGCCAATAGAATCTTCAGCCGGGGAAAATCGACGGCCACGTCGTCAACATACATCGGGTCGCCGTACTTGTTACGCGCTCCCGGAAAGATGGAAGTTCCGGTGTGCACCATGATGGGAATGCCGTTCGCTTCGGCCGCACGATAGATGATCTCCAGTTCTTTGACGCCGTTCACGTAATCATTGGGATAAAGCAACTGGTGCGGCGGATGGATTTTGACGAGCTTAATGCCCAGCCGCACGATGTGCTCCATGTCGGCCAGAACATTCTGCGTGTGCCGGGGGTGCACGCTGCCGCAGGGAATCAGCCGCTTCGGATCTTCCTTCACATAGTTGGCGATGAACTCGTTGACCGCTGGCGTAAATCCGATCACCTCGGGCGCAACGTAGTTGATCAGCACCGCCCGATCGATTCCGATTCTATCGAGATACTTGAGAAATGCCTTTGGCGAGGCGCAATATTCCGCCACTTGATCGAAATCTTTGCGGGACTTCTTCATCAGCGCCAGGGCTTGGGGTTTAAACAACTCCATGGGCTGAATGTGAATGTGGCAGTCGGTGATTAGCATCGGTCAGTGGTCAGTGGTCGGTTGATGCAACAACCAATGCTCCCCAAATTTGTCATCCTGAGCGAGGAGCGCAGCGACGAGTCGAAGGACCTCTATATCACAAAAAAACTAGACACAGTCAGCTCGCCGCCACCATCACCGCTCGCTTGGCAAAAACGCGCACCATCTCGCGGCGATATTCCGGCGTCAGCGCTGAGGTGGTCAGCGGCTTGGCCGTGCTGGCCGCCAAGTCGCCAATTCGGTCTGCGATTTCATCGGTCGGAACCAGCCCAACCAGATGGGCATCCGCATCTTTCACCAGAAACGGCGCCGGATTGACAGCGGTGATAGCAACCCGTGCGTCTTCCACTCGGCCTGCGCGCATTTTGAGCGCGACCGCGACCCCAGCCAACGGATAATCAATGCTCCCCCGCACGCGGAGCTTCTGATAGCTGCCACGCCACCCCGCCGACGATTCGGGCAGGTACACTCGGGTGACGATTTCATTTGGCGCAAGACGGAGATGCGCGATGCCGTCGTTCACATAGAACTCTGACAATGGGGTACGCCGTGCGCCGTTCGGTCCAGTGATCTCGATTTCTGCTCCCAGGCTCAACAGTGCCGGTGGTGTGTCGCCCGAAAAGGCCGCCCAGCACAACTTTCCGCCGGGTGCTACGTGGCAGAGATCGCCGTCCTTTTTGAGGCAGAAACCACAACTCTTGCGCCATAGCAACGACTGGTTGTACCACAGGCAGCGGGTATCGAGGCAGAGATTGCCGCCTATCGTTCCCATGTTGCGCAATACCGGCGAAGCGATTGTTTTTACCGCTTCGTACAGGACCACAAACTCTTTTCGAATCAGCGGCGAATGTTCGACCGCGGCAAGGGTGGTCAGCGCACCGATTTCCAAGCCTCCGCCAGCGGAATGGCGTATTCCACGCAGTTCGCTGACGCCGCGCAAATCAAGAACATAGGGCGGCGTGAACAGTTTTTGCTTCATCGAGGGCAGCAGGTCAGTGCCGCCGGCAACCACTTTCACCTGGCCGTCAAACTTCGACATCAGCGCCATGGCTTCGTCAAGGATCTTAGGACGCAACAGTTGAAAGCTGGGTAGGCTCAATCCGCACCGCCCACGGGCGACCCGGCATTTGTGCCCTGTCGCGCCGGATCAAGCGAATGCCGCGTTGGGCCTTTACCTCGGAACCACAGCGAGCCGCCGTGTTCACGAAGCTTGTGGGGCGCGGTCGGATCAACTGCCTCGGTCATTTCAATTCTCTTCAGTCCCTTCTTGGCGCGCAGGGCTGCCAGCACTCGCTCCGGTGTGAAGGGCACCTCGCGCAGCCGAACTCCCACAGCGTCGTAGATCGCATTGGAAATTGCCGGGATGGTAGCCGCCAGCGAACCTTCGCCTGCTTCTTTCGCTCCAAATGGTCCTTCGGGATCGATGCTCTCGACAATGATGCATTCAATTTCGGGCGACTCCGCCGACGACGGACTGCGGTATTCCAGCATGCCGGGATTCATCAGCAGCCCGTCTTTCCAGATCATCTCTTCCTCTAGCGCCTGGCCCAGCCCCATCCAGACCGAGCCGATCACCTGGCCTTCAACGGCCACCGGATTCAGCGCGCGTCCGCAGTCGTGGGCTGCCCATATCTTGTGTACTGTCACTTGCCCGGTATCCTCATCTACGCTAACTTCCGCAACCTGCGCCGAATACGAATACGCGGGAGACGGCCCCACGCCGCCGCCTTTGTGCTTGCCGCCGCGCGCCGCCACCGGCGGCGCGTAGGAACCAGTGCCGGTCAACGCCCCGTGAAAGTCGATCGCGGCGACAATGGCCTCCTCGAAGCTCATATGGTCTCTAGGGCCCTCCTCCTTGCGCGTCTGTAACACTGATCCGCGAAGGATCTGGCCGTCTACATGTCCGCGCGCCGCCTCCTGCTCCTGCAGGCTGTCTGACGCTGTGGGACTATAGTCCGACAGTGTGGTACCTCCGTTCCAAACTCGATCATTGCGCATGATCACGTCTTCGGGTGCGCAATCCATGCGTTTGGCAGCGGCACTTACGATGTTCTTTTTCACATCTGCGGCGGCGCGCAGGGCCGCATTTCCTGCCATAAAAGTCACGCGGCTGGAGTAGGAACCGAGATCAATTGGGGTCAAATCAGTATCGGCAGCGATAACTTTCACCCGCGAGATTTCGCAGCCCAGCACTTCCGCCACAACTTGCGCGGTCATAGTGTCGGAGCCTTGTCCGATCTCCGAAGCTCCCGTATAAACCACTACGCCACCGTCGCGGTCGATTTTGATGTTGACGGTCGAATGCGGCATGTCGGAACGGATGATGCTGTTGGCTGCGCCGCTCACATAATGGCTGCACGCAACGCCCAGGCCGCGCCCTTTGCTTAGTTTGCCTTTGCGCTCCTCCCAACTTGATCGAGTCACCACCTGATCGATGCACTCCGGCAGTCCGTAGCTCAGCACACGAAGTCCGTTTACCGTCACCGTAGGCGGCTTCAGCAAATTCGTCCGCCGCATCTGGGCTGGGTCAAGATCGAGCTTGGCTGCGATCTCGTCCATCTGCGACTCGAAGGCGAACCGCACATTGACGGTGCCGTGGCCGCGCATGGCGCCACATGCAGGCTTGTTGGTCAGAACACGATAGCCGTCGTAGCGAATGTTCGGAATGTCGTACAGCGCACCCAGGAGCGCTCCGGAATAGAGAATGGTCACCACGCCGTACGAGCAGTAGGCGCCGCCGTCCTGAATGACCTTGCAGGCAACAGCCGTGATGCGCCCATCGTTCGTCACTCCCGTCTTCAGATCAATGATGGTGCGCGGGCGGCCGCGATGCGCCCAGAAAACTTCCTCGCGGGTGTAGGTGATCTTCACCGGGGCTTTGGCCGCGCGCGCCGCGACCGCCGCGATGATCTCCAACGGTATGATTTCGCTCTTGCCGCCAAAACCGCCACCCACCAAGGGTTTGATCACGCGGATTTGCGACATCGGCATCTCCAGCACCAGAGAAAGCTTGTGCTGCAGGTAATAGGGAACCTGGGTGGACGACCACACCGTAAGCCGTCCCAGCCTGCCGGTGTGGGGATCGAGTTCGAAGTTCGCCAGGGTGCTGTGCGGCTCCATCGCGGCGTGCGTCACTTCGTTAGCGATGTAGCGCGCCTCGGCGATGTAGTCGGCCTCGGCAAATCCCTTGTGCAGATCACCGAAGACATGGTGATAATCCTTCTCGATATTGTGGGGACGGTTCTCGTGAACGAGATCGCTCTCCGCTCTCATCGAATCTTCGGGATCGAAGTAGGCGGGCAGCGGCTCGTATTCCACATCGATCAGCTCGATCGCGTTTTCCGCAATCTGCTCGCTGATGGCCGCTACGCAGGCTACGTGATCACCAATGTACCGGACCTTGTCCACCGCCAGCGCGGTCTCATCGTGGCCAACGGGAAGGATACCGTATGGATTCGGGGCGTCCGCACCGGTGACAACGGCCACGACTCCGTCGAGGGCCTGCGCTCGCGACGTGTCGATACGCTTGATGCGAGCGTGCGGATACGGCGAATGGAGAATCTTGCCCACCAGCATCCCGGGAAGGGTGAGATCGTCCGTGTATTTACCCGCACCGGTGGTTTTGCCCGCGGCGTCCACCATGGCGATCGATTTCCCGATTACAGAAAAGTCAGACATCGAAACTCAGCCTCTAGCAATTAGCACTCAGCATCTAGCCAAATCCACGCTACAAATTGATCTTTCTATTTCGCTCCGACCAGATCTTCTTTCTTCCCCGCCTGTTCCGCCTGAATCACAGCTCGTACTGCCTCATACATCTGCGAATAGCCGGTGCAGCGGCAAAGATTACTGCTGAGTGCCTGGCGAATCTCATCCTCGGTTGGATCGGGATTGTTGGTCACCAGCCAGCTCACGGTCATCATGAATCCAGGCGTACAGAAGCCGCATTGCGCCCCGCCAAAATCGCCGTAGGCCTTCTGCAACGCAGCCAGACCGCCATGATCGGCCAAGCCTTCAACGGTCGTGATCTCCTGGCCCTCACAACTGGCGGCCAGCAAGGTGCACGAAAGCATGGGCACGCCATCCACATGCACGGTACAGGAGCCGCACGAGGAATCGTCACAGGCGCGCTTGGATCCGGTGAGCCCCAGGTCCTGGCGAAGCACGTCGAGCAGAAGCTTGTTCGGCTCAATCGCCAGCTCGTGTGCGCGCCGGTTGATGCGTAATTCAATGAGTTCTTTTTTCATAGTAGAAACCTGCATTTGGCAGTTAGCAATTAGCACTTGGTCGAATGCCGTTTTTCGAAGACGCTGTGTGCTAAATGCCAAATGCTAAGTGCCTGCTTTTAGTACACCGGCACTGTCGGATCAATCTGTCGCGCCCAGCGATCAATCCCCCCACGCAACGACTGCGCTTTCTCAAAGCCTTGTTGCCGCAGCCATGCGGTTACGTTCATGGAGCGCACGCCATGATGGCAAATGACGACGATGTGCTTCTCGGGATCGAGTTCCTGCTGAAATCGCGCCGGAATGTCTCCCATGGGAATCGATTTGGTGTTGGCAATCTTCGCGACCTCAAGCTCCCAAGGCTCGCGCACGTCAAGCAGCACGACGTCTGCGCCCGCTTCTTGCTGCGCTTTCAGCTCTTCCGGTGCGATCTCATAATCCAATACAGCGCTCATTTCCCCACCCACTTCGGCCGCCGCCGCTCCATAAATGCTGTGACGCCTTCCTGCGCGTCCGCGGTTTTCATGAGCTCATCGAAATAGATCTGTTCGGCGCGCGCCAGACCTTTATCAAAGTGAATGGAATCCCATGCATAGAATGCCTTCTTCGCCAACGCTAAAGCCGCCGGACTCAATTGCGACACCCGCTGCACACATTCGGCAACTAGCGCTTCCGGATCTTCGGCCAGTCCATTCACGAGTCCCGCCTCCAACGCTTCCTGGCCGCTTAACGTTCGGGCGGTGAGCAACAGCTCAGCCGCCAGCTTCTGTCCCACAATGGCAGACAAAGCCACACTGGCGACCGGCGCGTAACATGCCAGCTTGATCTCGGGAAATCCCCAGACCGAATCAGGCGAAGCGTACACCACATCACACATGAGGGCCAGTTCTGCGCCGCCGCCAAGGCAGTGCCGCCTCACGCTGGCAATCGTCAGCTTACCGTTGTCAACCACTGAGCGAATCACGCCGTGAAATGCGGTAAGCATGTCACGCACTTTGTCGGGCGTGTGCGCAGCTATGTCCACACCGCCGGAGAAGGCACGCTCCGAACCCGCAAACACGATAATGCTGATTTCCGCTCGCGCCTCGATCTGCTCCAGCGCCGCTCGCAACTCATCCATCATCGCAATGTCGATGACGTTCAGCGGCGGATTGTTCAGCGCAACACGTGCCACGGGAGGCTGCAACTCGACCGTGATGCGCGTGAAGCTGGTTTTGGTGTCGGAACTCATGTTATTTCCCGGTAAACTTCGCCGGCCGCTTCTCGATATATGCGGCCAGGCCTTCCCTGGCGTCATCGCTCTCAAACAGAAGCTGCTGGTTCTCACGCTCCAGGGCAAGTCCAGCTTCCATCGGAATCTCCCAACCAGTCTGCACCGCGCGCTTGATACGTCCGACCGCCTTCGCCGCTTTGTTGGGAGGACAAAACTGGCGCGCGTACTCCAACACCCGACCCATAAAATTTTCGCTTTCGAAAATCTCGTTCACCAATCCCAGTGATTTCGCATCTTCGAACGAAAAAGTCTTGCCGGTCACCATCAGTTCGATGGCTTTCGACTTCCCTACAATGCGCGCCAGGCGCTGGGTCCCGCCGGTCCCAGGCAAAACGCCGAGGTTGACCTCCGGCAAACCAATCTTGCCACCGTCCTTGCGCGCAATGCGCAGGTCCGCAGCCATGGCAACCTCCATCCCGCCGCCAACGCAGTGCCCGTTAAGGGCTGCGATCACGAGCTTGGGAGTGTTCTCCAACCGTAACAGCATCTCGTTGGCGTGAAGGCAGAAGTAGTACTTGAACGTGGGGTCAACCTCGGTCAGCATCTGAATGTTCGCGCCGGCGCAGAAAAACTTTTCACCAGCTCCGCTCAACACGATGACGTAAACGCCGCTATCCATACGCGCCCGCAGAATGGCATCGTCAAGCTGGCGGTTCATCTCGTAGCTATAGGTGTTCGCAGGCGGGTCGTCCAACAGAAGGACGGCGACGCCAGACTCAACACGGTACTGTATGAGCTGTTTCACTTCGCTGGACGCAGGCTGGGTCTTGCTACCCATCGACAAAACTCCTGACACAGTATGGTGGCAACGCGCTCATGAACGAGATCGGCCCGTTGCCAAAGGGCGCGACGGTTTGCGCTTGGCGCCTTTTGCCTTGAATCGGCCATCGGTTTCCGGCTTACGACTGAGGTTCGGCGCCCGACGTGGCTTCCAGTCACCGGCTTTCTCCGCGCGCACTCCGCGCAGAAAAACATCGCTCATCTCGCCTGCAATAGTTTCCGCATCGGGATCGACGCGGGGCCTGTACCATGTGTACAACCAGTTCATCATTCCGAAGAGCCCCAAGACCGCGGTCCGCGTGGAGATTCCGCCCGTCGCGCCGGTATGCCGCCCGACGAATTTCAGGTTTTCCGCCTTCACCAGTTCTTCCACCAGTCCGACGCAGATGCGGTAATACTCACGTTTAATCGCAGCCAACTCGGTGCCATAGCCATTCGTCAAAACGTCATCTTCATGCGCCAGCACCTTCATCGCTTTTTGTTTGGCGACGGAATAGCTGATGTGATTGAGGACGAAGATGCGGATGCGGGTCTCGGGGTCGTGACTCTCCTGCAGGCGCTCGCGCAATCGCTCGATGATGGTGTTGAAGGTGTGCTGCTGGATGAAATACAGCAGCTTCTCTTTGGATTCGAAATAGTAGTAAAGGCCGGCCAGCGAGATACCACTCAAGCGCGATAAGTCGCGCATGGAAGCGCCCTCATAGCCTTTGTCGGCGAATATCTCGGTGGCATAGTCGAGGATCTCGCTCAGGCGGCGATCGAACCGGGTATCGCCGGGAGAAGGACGTTCCAGGGCCCGGGTTGTAGAGGAAGAGGACATGGGCGGTCTCAATTGAAAAGCAGTGCGCCGGAAGTGCTCCGGTTTCGAACGTTCGTTCTAATTTTATTCTCCCGCCACGGATTCGGCAACCCAGCCATACCAAGCCACGCCGCCCCACCACCCCCTTTGGCCGTCGATGCGGTATTGTGGAAGGCGCCTCTACCGACCGATAACTCCGGCCATGCTGCCGCGCGTAAAACAGTTGCGTTGACAAGCAACGCCCGAAAGGGCAAACTGCTCCATCTTGGAGAATTTGTTCCTTTGAGCCTTGAAGGCGCACCGAACAGGGCGGAACGAGCCAATTGATGACCGCGCCACAACGCGTTTCATACAGGATGGAATCCACGCTGGAAACCGTGAACAAGGCCGAAGCCATGGCCGATCAGTTCTCGGCGCAAGCTGGTTTCGACGAGGACACGCGCGGCGGAATTTCGATGGCAGTTCGTGAGGCGATGATCAATGCCGTGTTGCATGGTAACGCCTATGATCCTGCCAAGAGCGTAAATTTAACGTTCGCGCAAGACGGTCGGGAGTTGACTATTACCATTACCGACCAGGGCAAAGGACTGGACCCGGCCGAGGTTCCTGACCCGCTTGCCCCGGAAAATCTTATGAAACAGTCCGGCCGTGGGATATTCTTAATGCGGGCATTCATGGACGAAGTCCGTTTCCGTAAAGTTGACCCCGGCACTGAAATTACTTTGATCAAGCGGCTCCAGAACAACGATCTGGATCCTCAGGAGGCTTCCACGTGAGCATGAAAGCAAGCACCCGGCAGGTAGATGGCGTCACGATTGTCGACTTGAGCGGGCGAATCACTCTGGGCGAAGGTAGTGTGGTATTGCGTGATACCGTCAAGGACCTGCTGAGCAAAGGACAGAAGAAGATTCTGCTCAACCTGGGCGATGTCAGCTACATCGACAGTTCGGGGATTGGCGAGCTGGTCAGCGCCTTTACCTCGGTTCGCAACCAGGGCGGCGAGTTGAAGCTGCTGCATCTGACCAAGAAGGTGCATGATCTGCTGCAGATCACTAAGCTCTACACCGTCTTTGATGTGAAGGACGATGAAGCCGCCGCCATCGCGGCATTCACCAAGTAGCCTGCCCGGCAGCTGAGCGTTGCAAAACCCTAACGCCCTTTCGCGTCCCGCGCGAGGGCGTTTGTTGTTAGCAATTAGCAGCTAGCAATTGGCAGTTAGCCAATCAGAAATTAGTCAATATCCCGTCACGATGATGCTGGCAAGGCCGCCGTCCGGCGCGGAGTCTCGCAGTGGCTGAGCGCGCGACAAATCTCGATAACTAGTTGCTAGTTGCTAATTGCTCGCTACTGATCTTAGGCGCAAAGCGCATCCCGTAAAACAGCACTGCCGCCGACAGGGCAACCGCGGCAATCATTGCCATCAGTCCGATCTGAAGGTTGCTCCTATCCGAGATGTACCCAATCAGGGTGGGTGAAAACGCGTCGCCTAGCAGGTGGATGATAAAGATGTTCAGCGCGAGGGCAGTGGCTCGAATGCGCGCACTGACCGAGTTCACCAGGGCCGCATTAAGCGGAGCGGTGTTGAGTAGAAGGCAAAATTCGCCGAAGAAAATTGCCGGGTACATCGCCGGCCCGGTCAAATATATGGCTGCGATGATTGCCGGAACGGAAAGCGTCATGCCGATGGCGGAGATGAGTTGATAGGCCGCAGGCGTGCGCCGCAGCAGTCGGTCGCCCAGCCACCCGCCTAGAATTGTGGCCACCGTTCCCGCAATTACAGTCATGCCGCCGAAAGAAAGGTTGGCGCGCTCCAGCGGCACGTGCCGGATGCGATAGAGGAATGTAGGCATCCACACTTGCAGGCCACCGATGGCGAAGGTCATCATGGCCGCTCCCAGGCTGATGGTCCAGAATGCCCGGTTGTGAAACAGCCCCCGCAGAGAACTTCGTTCGAAGCTGTCGGCCAAGTGATCGCTGGCGCCGCGTACGGGTTCGCGCAAGGCCAGAACAGCGAATGCCAGCAGCAATCCGGGCAGCGCCGACACCAGGAACGGGGCCCGCCAGCCGTAGCGGGTTCCCAGGTAGCCGCCGACGAGATAGCCCAGCGCACTGCCGACCGGCGTGGCGAGATAAAAAAGGCCCATCACCCTTCCGCGGACCGTCTCCGGAAAAAGATCAGAGAGGAACGCCGGCGAGATGGCAACGAATGTCGCCTCTCCGATACCGACGATCACGTGGCGGAGCAAGAGTTCGTCGTAGTTATGTGTGACCGCGCTCAGCAGCGTCGCCAGGCTCCAGACGAAGGCGCCTGCCGCCATGATCCGGCGGCGCGGAAAGCGGTCGGCCAGGGGAACGATGAGCGGAGCGGCAATCATGTAGCAGACGAAGAAAGCGGAAGTCAAAAAACCGACCTGCTTGTCGCTAAGCGCGAATTCCTTCTGAATCAAGGGCTGTACTGCGAACAGCACGTTCCGGTCGATGTAGTTAAGAAAGTTCAGCGCCGTCAGCAGCAGTAGCGCGGCCCAGGCATTGGTCTTGGCAGACATGGGTGGGCGGAGGATAACACGACGAGCCGCGATTCTCTGTTCGCTTTTTGCTCCTCGCCCTTCGCAGTTGGTGGTTGGTGGCTAGCTTCAAGGTTCGCGCCGGGCGGGGCGACGTTCACACCGCGAATGACAGACGTTAACAACTATTGCGGCAAAAATCCTTCCCATGCCGCCGATACCGAGATACTCTCTCGTGGAGAAGAATCGGCAAGTGAAAGTGCGCGGAGATTACTGACCGCGCCATCTCTCCGCCTGCGCCGCTGATGCGAGCCAAGGCGGCAGGGCACTTGTTCGCTCCTTCTCGGTCCTGCCCAATTTACCGTCGCGGAGAGTGTATGAAACGCTTGCTACCGTTCCTGATTTGTCTCATGTTGCAGGTTGGCCTGCTGGCTCAAGATTCGAAGCCGGCCAGCGATGCAAGTGCCGTGGCCGATTCACAGCCAACGGCCAGTACTAAACCAGCGGCTACTTCGGACCGCATGTTTTTCCCCAAGGACTGGTACTGGGGATGGGCGCAATTCGACATCACTCCCCCGCACAACGAGACCGATCCCAATCTCTGTGCGTCCAATGCCGGGCAGTTCGGCGGCGTGAATTCAAAGTGTAGCGCCTTTGGGCGCTACATGATCTCTGGCACGGTGGAGTTGCGTCCGTTCGGACGCACCATGCTGCGCCGGGTCAACTTCTTTTACGATCCCACGTTTCTGTTCGGCAAAAACGTTCCGCAAACTCTGTACACCTGGTCGTGGAGCGGCATTGGTATGGAGTACTCCTGGGGCGTCGGAATCGATCTGCCTAAGCGATTTGAGTTTCGCGTGACCGGCCATCCGCTGATGCAGCGGTTTGGAGCGCGCGATCAGAACCTGGGGCCGGCGTATTTAGGTCCCAACGGTCCCTGGGGCCGCTACAACGCATTCGGAATACGCAAGTACTTCGGGACCAGGCGGGAAGGCACGTACTAAACGCTAGTGCTATTACCTCGTCGGTCTCGGGTAGCGCGCGATCACGACCGTGCCGATACCCCCGCGCGGACGAAACTCGCCTTTTACCTCAGCCCATTTCGGCTTGCTGGCACGCACCACGTCTTCCAGAACGCGGTTCACGATGTTTTCCTGAAAGATGCCCAGATTGCGGTAACCAATCAGGTATTCCTTCAGCGACTTCAGTTCGAGACAGGACTTGTCGGGCACGTATCGAATCCACAGCGTCCCGAAGTCGGGCAGACCGGTCTTAGGGCAGACGGAGGTGAACTCGGGTATGTCGATCACGATCTCATAGCCGGGGAATTGGTTCGGCCACGTTTCAATCGGCGGAAATTTAGCAGAGAGGCCAGCCGCGGCGTGCTCCGAGGTATAGCGTGCGCTTTTTGCCATGGGCCTATTGTAGCGAGGCGCGTGATAGGGACACGACAAACCCCGGGGTCCTGCTGTGCCGGCTGCGTCTTCGCACAATCTCGAACATCAGATAGAGAAGCAGCCGTATCAGCCTGGGTAGATTTGAAGAGACGATGCCCCGCGGCCCTCGCCGCAGAGCCACCGCGGTGGAAGTTGTGTTCTACGTTATACTTATAGACTCGAACAAGAATGGCAGCAGCAAACCAAAACGGTCATGATCGAGTAAACGGAAGACGCACCTGGGGTATCGTTATCGGCCTGACTGCGGCGGTAGTGGTGCTCGCGGCTTTCGTCTCCTTGCGCCGTTCTCAAGTCCCGGTTCGCATCGGTCGTGCCGATCGCGAGACCATCACCGACAGCATCGCCACTAACGGCAAGATCGAAGCCCTGAATAACTTCGAGGCTTACGCCCCAACGGCCACTACGGTGAAGAAAATTTATGTGCAGCAAGGCTCGTGGGTAAAGCCCGGGCAACTCCTTCTGCAGCTTGAAGATGCCAATGCGCGGTCGCAGGCGGCTCGCGCCCAGGCGCAATTGAAGGGCGCGGAAGCTGACATCAGTGCTGTGGAAAACGGTGGCACGAAGGACGAATTGTTGACCACGCGCAATGCGCTGGTAAAAGCCCAGGCTGATCGGGAGACTGCGCAACGCAACCTGCGAGCCATGCAGCGCTTGTTGCAGAGTGGCGCGGCGTCGCAGTCCGAAGTGGATACCGCGCAGAGCCGGTTTCAGATTGCCGAAGCCAATGTGCAATTGCTGGAACAGAAATTGAGCGGACGCTACTCACAACAGGAAGTGGGCCACGTCGAGTCCCAACAGGCTGAAGCTCGCGCCTCGCTGGCCGCAGCACAACAGCTGCTGAAAAGTTCAAACATTGCTGCACCGCGCGCAGGAATGGTCTATTCCCTGCCGGTGCGGCAAGGTGGATTTGTTAATCCTGGAGATTTGCTGGTACAGGTAGCGGACCTGCACACGGTACGAGTCCGCGCATTCATCGACGAACCGGAGATCGGTAAGCTGCGGAAGGGCCAGTTGGTTGAAGTCACCTGGGATGCCATTCCGGGGCGGATCTGGCAAGGCACCCTGGAAACCCTGCCTACTACCGTCGTGCAGCGTGGGACCCGAATGGTCGGCGAAGCCACCTGCGTGGTGGAGAACAGCGATCTCAAACTCCTGCCAAATACCAATATCAGTGTCGCAGTCGTCATCGCGCGCCAGCAGAATGGGCTGACCGTCCCGCGAGAAGCGGTACATCAGGACGCCAACGGTCAATTCGTATTCCAAGTGGTCAATGGAGAGTTAGTGCGGCGAGACGTGAAAACCGGAACCGCAGACCTCACCCGCATCCAAGTGACCGGCGGACTCCCCGACAACGCGGTGCTGGCCCTGGGCGCCCTCAACATGCAATCCCTCCGCGAAGGGATGCCGGTGAAAATCGCGAATCCATGAAGCTCTTGAATTCAAAATTCTCAGTTCTGCTTCCGCTGCTGCTGGCGGTCACCACGATCGCCGCCGCTGACCCTGCCGCCGTACAGTTACTGTCGCGCGGCCGCATGAATGACGCGATCAAGGTGTTGTCGAACCGCGGCGATGCGGAGTCGTTCAATCTATTGGCCCGCGCCTACTACGCCATGGAGCGCTGGGATGATGCTGTGAGATGGGGAGAACGTTCGGTCGCTGAGCGGCCTCAGGATGCCACTTATCATCTTTGGCTGGCAAGAGCGTATGGCAGGAAGGCGGGAGATTCGAGTGCGTTTGTAGCGGCGGGACTGGCGCGTAAGGCCAAGAATGAATTTGAGCGCGCAGTGCAGCTGGACCCGGCGAACATAGAAGCCCGCAGTGATCTCTCCCAGTATTACGTTCAAGCTCCGGCCGTCATGGGAGGGGGACTGGACAAGGCCCGCGAACAGGCGGCACAGGTCAACAAATACGACGCTGCTGAGGCACACTTTATTCTGGCGCAGGTTGCCGCCAAGGCGAAACGGTACGATGAGGCTGAGAGCCAGTTCCGTGACGCCATCAAGGAGGCCCACAATCCTGCGAGTTATTGGCTGCAACTGGCCGACTTTTACCGTCTTCGTGGGCGCTTCGATGACGCCCAGAAGACGGTGCTGACGGCCATGGCACAGCCCAGCCGGGTCGCCGAGAACTATTTTGACGCCGCCAATGAACTGTACCTTAGCGGCCGTGACTTTCCACAGGCGGCACAATACTTGCGGACGTATCTCGATTCTGGTGGACTGGTGGAGGATGCACCCGCGTTTCGCGCCCACTATCTGCTAGGTCAGATCTACGAAAAGATTGGCCGTGGTTCGGATGCCACGTCACAATATGAGGCGTCGCTTGCGCTGGCGTCCGGTTTCGACCGCGCGCGGAACGCTCTTGATCGGCTACAGTAGTCCCTCTTCAAATCGATTCAACAGGTAGAGCAAGGATGCCCCGAAAGTCCCGCTGTTTGAGAACGACTCGGGTTGGCTGTGCTGTGAGGATGGCCGCCCTCATTTGCACGCTCGTCCTTTCTTCTTTTTCCTGCCTTGCCGCAGATGCTGCGCCGGCCGAACCGATGTCTTTCCGCAGAGCGGTTGACCTGGCGCTGGAGCACAGCGGAGTCACGGGCATCGCGGCCGTCAACCAATGGCGGGCGCGCAAGGCCTATGAGGAGGTTCGGGCCAACTATATCCCGCAGCTCACCATTGGTTCCGGACTCGGTTACTCTTACGGATTTCCACTCACCCTGGAAGGCTCGGCGCCCTCGGTGGCGAACTTCAATTCGGTCCAGTCGTTTTTCAACCCAGCACTTCGTCAGTTCCTCAAAGCTGCCAAAATCGACTGGAATGCGACTTCGCTTGACATGCAAGACAAGCGCGACTCCGTCATTCTGGATACCGCGCTGACCTACGCACAACTCGATCAACTCACCGGCAAGTTGAAGTCGCTGGGCGAAGCTCAAGGCGCGGCCGACAGCGCGCAATTTGTGACCGAACAACGCCTGCAGCAGGGCGTGGACAGCAAGCTTGACCTCACCAAGAGTCAGTTGGTGGCGGCACGCATTCGATTACGAATTGCCGAGGCGCAAGGACAGGCCGACGTACTGCGCGACCATCTATCCAAGCTGGTGGGATTACCTGCCGAATCGATCGCCATCGAACCTGAATCGATACCTGAGCTGCCCATGATTTCGCAAGATCAGGATTTGTCGGCTCGCGCCATCGAGAACAGTCTTGCCGTAAAGCAGGCGGAACAAAAAGTAGCCGCCGCAGATGCACGAGCTAGCGGTGAACACAAGGCCCTGAAGTTCCCGACCGTCGACCTGGCGTCGCAGTATGCTTATCTTGCCAAATACAACAATTACGATTTGTACTATCGCAACTACACCGCCAACAATTTCAGCGGCGGCCTGAATATACGATTCCCCATTTTCAATTCGGTGCAGAAGGCCAAGGCGGAAGAGGCTGATGCGGTTGCTTTAATGGCGAAAAAGCAAGTAGATCTCACCAAAAACGAGGTCGGCGAAGATGCCTTAAAGCTTCAGAGATCTCTGCGACAGCTAGCTGCAGCACGAGATGTAGCCAAATTGGAATGGGAAGTTGCTCAAGGCGACTTCGAAGCAGTGAAGGCACGGATCGATACCGGTGATGCCAACACGCGGGACCAACAGAATGCCCGCCTCGCTGCCGAAGATAAGCACGCCGCCTATTTTGACGCTCAGATGGAACTCAGCCGTGCCGAACTGCAGCTGCTCCGGCTTACCGGTGAACTGGAGAACTGGGCCATTCCGCCCCGCTAACTTGCCGTTCGCTGCACGCCGTCCGATGCATCTAACTGGAAGAAAGATAAGCGGTTCCGCGAGCGTGGGACAAATGATAGGATAGCTGAGACTATGCCTTTGAAAACTTTGTTTTTGAACCCTCCTTCGTTTGAGAATTATGACGGCGGCGCCAGCTCGCGTTGGCCGGCCACACGCGAGATCGAGTCCTATTGGTACCCGGTCTGGCTGGCTTATCCGGCAGGCATGCTGGAAGGCTCTCGCCTGCTTGACGCTTCTCCTCACAAGGTGAACGCGCAAGAGACCATCGAAATTGGCAGGGACTACGAATTTCTCGTTCTGTTCACTAGTACCCCAGGCTTTCAGGGTGACATCAAGCTGGCAGCTGCCATGAAGGCGGCCAATCCCAAGCTGAAGGTTGCCTTTGTAGGGCCTCACGTTACGACCCTGCCGGAGGCCTCGCTCAAGGAAGGAACGGCCCTTGATTTCATCGTGCGCCGGGAGTTCGATTACGCCGTAGTCGAGTATGCGAATGGTAAGCCGTTGAATGAGATCCTCGGCGTTTCGTATCGCGGACCGAATGGCGAGATACTGCACAACGCCGACCGTCCGGCAGTAGCCGATCTCGATGCCCTGCCTGATGTGGTGGACGTGTATAAGCGCGACATCGATCCTCGTCGCTACAATGTGCCGTTCCTGCTCTATCCGTTCGTGTCGCTGTACACTACGCGCGGCTGCCCCGCGCAGTGCACATTTTGTTTGTGGCCGCAGACCCTCAGTGGACACCCCTGGCGCAAGCGCTCGACCGATGCGGTTGCCGCCGAGATGGCCAAGGCCAAGCAATATTGGCCGTGGGTGAAGGAGTTTTTCTTCGACGACGATACTTTCAACATTCAGAAGGCGCGCACCATCGAACTTTGCACCAAGCTGAAACCGTTGAAGCTGACCTGGTCCTGCACCTCACGCGTCACCACCGATTACGAGACATTGAAGGCGATGAAAGAGGCGGGATGCCGTCTGTTGATTGTGGGCTATGAGTCAGGCGATCAGCAAATTCTGAAGAACATCAAGAAGGGCGCAACCGTGGAGCGGGCGCGGGACTTCACCCGGGACTGCAAGAAGCTTGGCCTCATAGTACACGGGGACTTCATCCTGGGTCTGCCTGGCGAAACCAAGGAAACCATTCGGCGCACCATCGATTTCGCCAAGGAACTGGATGTTGAAACCATCCAGGTATCACTGGCGCATGCTTATCCGGGAACCGAGCTCTACGATTACGCCAAGGCAAACGGCTTCCTTAAGGCAGAGGGCTCCCAGATGGTGGACGCAATGGGCCACCAGGTTGCTATGATTGAGTACCCTGGGATTTCGCGCGATTACATCCTGGAAATGGTGCACCGGTTCTACGACGAGTACTACTTCCGCCCCAAGGCGATTTTCCGGATCGTGAAGAGGGCTGCGTTCAACTCGACTGACCGCAAGCGCCTGTACACCGAAGCGAAGTCGTTCCTCAAGCTGCGCGCGGCCCGCAATCGTTCCGTCAAAGAGACACGTAAGGAGCAGGGCGTCGGCTTAACACCTCCGTCTGCCGGGGGAGCATCCAATGCCGGCGTTAAATCGGAAACGGTGGAAACGGTCAACGTGTAGCAGGCTTCGGAACCACTCCATTTGGGCATCCCTCACCGGCCCCGGCGGTGAGGGGTTTGCTTTGGGGATTTTTCTCAATCCCCGAAAGGCCTGCTACATCCTCGCCAAAACACCAGACGTGACACCTCCAGTGGCCGAGCGTCTAAGCTGTCATGATAATGGCATCTGGATCGTGGACGCAGTTTCTCATGGCTTCCAGGCGTTTCACCCAGCGTACCGCGTTACTGCTTTTTGCCTCCCTGTTGCTGGCACAGGCTGCATGGACGCAAGCGTCTGCACCGCAAGCGGCGCAGCAGCAGCGGAAGACCAGCACCCCTTACACCGGTGACCTCTCCATCTTCGATTCTCCCGGCAGGGACGAAAAGCTACACATCGATCGCGTGATGGACATTCTCTCTATCGCACCGGGTAAAACGGTTGCCGACATTGGGGCTGGTTCGGGATGGTTCACGGTGCGCGCTGCCAAGAGGGTAACGGAGGCAGGGACCGTCTATGCGGTCGACATCAACCCGGAGGCGGTGCGTCACATTGCAGACCGGGCCCAGCAGGAACATCTGTCCAATGTGAAGACCGTGCTGAGCAAACCAGACGATCCACAGCTGCCCGCGAACTCCATTGACGCCGTGCTCTTGCTAAAAACCTACCACGAGGTCGCGAACCCGATTATCTTGTTACGCCACTTGCGAACTTCGCTAAGAACCAACGCACGCGTGGGCATCATTGATCGGGACGGAAACGGCGAAGATCATGGGGTGCAGAAAAAAGTGGTGCTGCGGGAAGCAGAGCAGGCCGGCTATCGTTTGCTGGAAGAGCATGATGATCTAGTGAAGGCGGACAAAATGGATTACTTCCTCGTGTTTGGGGCCAGGTAGGACCACTGACCCCGACCGCGTGGCCAAGAAATCGCATCATACTCTTACGTTCTGTGACCGACTTGGTCCGAGAATGCGAACTTATTAGTTCCCTACTAGACAGAAAAGGAGATATCTATTGACTACGAAAACGGACAAATGGATGAGAGCAATCAATATGGGTGCCGAGGCGATGACACTGGCAGTCCAACTGGTGGATTCAGCGCGCCAGCGTGCAAAAACCGCGAGCAAGGAAGCCGAGCGAATTGTTCATGACTTCCGCAACGATGCAGCGTGTCGCGCGGAGACGCTTGGCAGGAATGCCGCGGACCGTTTGCGCCCGAAACCCTCGAATGGAACGAGAGTTCTTCAATTTTTCGCAGGGGTGGGGGTAGGCGTCGCCGCAGGGGTGCTTTTTTCGCCGTCAGCGGGCAAAGAGACGAGAGAAAGACTCTTCGCCAAAGCTGGGCACCTCATGAACAAAGCATGACCATCTAAGCCATTGACTTATGTCGCTTTTCGACGAGGGATTTCCCGCGAAAGGACAACATCTGACCAGGCGCCAATCAGCCCAGGGCGGCGATTTGCGCGTCGAGGCCGGCAAGCGTTCGGCGCAGCAACTCCGAATAACGCTCGCTGTCACTCCTCTCCATCTGCTGAAGAACCAGCTTACGAGAAAGCTCGAGGTCAGCTTTCTTCATCTGGAGTTGCATTTCTTCAGCAGAGCAGGAGCGGGTTTCGCTAAGGGAGGGTTCAGAATCAGACTCTTCTATTTGAGCTTCCACAGATTTACTTTCCCAACCACGTGCCATACTTCGATTATAGCGCCGCGAGAATGAATCCGCGCCAGCAAAAATCGCGCGATTCTCGGTGCCGTCGCATCAACATGCGAGATCCCGAACCTCGCACCCTCCTCATCCGTACACATGAACTGTTTCAATACGGTCCTTCCTAAATCGGCACGCCTTATCTGATAGGCATTGGGAGATTTGTTGACGCCCCCTGTTGAAAGAGCGAAGATCATAGTAACCATTGGGTTGGTTACTCGCCAATGTCCAACACTATGCGCATTCTGGTCGTAGAAGACGACGCTTCGCTTGCTAGTTTTCTTCGCAAGGGCCTGGAGGCGGAACACTATGCGGTTGATGTGGCGCCCGACGGTGAACAGGCCCGGCAGATGGCGCTGGAAAGCGAGTACGATCTCCTCATCCTCGATCTGAATCTCCCCAAGCTCGACGGCATTGGCGTGCTCAGTGCGGTCCGGCCAAAGAAACCTTCGCTTCCGGTGCTGGTACTGACGGCGCGCAGCCGGGTGGAAGATCGGGTGCAATCGCTCGATACGGGCGCCGACGATTGCCTCATCAAACCGTTTTCCTTCACCGAGCTTTCGGCGCGAGTACGCGCCCTGCTGCGGCGCGGTCCGCGAACGGTCGAAACGGTGTTGCGACTTGCCGACTTGGAACTGAACCGCGTGGAACGCAAAGTGGAACGCGCAGGCAAGCCCATCGAGCTCACTTCGAAAGAATTTGCCTTGCTCGAATACCTCATGCGTAACACGGGCCGCCGTATCACCCGTGCCATGATCGTGGAGCACGTCTGGAACCTGTCATTCGATACCACCACCAACATCGTCGACGTGTACATCAACTATCTCCGCAAGAAGGTGGATGGTGAATACGCTCCCCATCTCATTCACACGGTGCGCGGTGTGGGATACGAAATGAGCTGCCACGTTGGGGCGCCGATGTGACAGAACTTGTCTCTCGCTGCGATTTCGCCTCGAACGTATTTCACGATCTCAGCCAGCCACTTACTGCTCTGCAATGCTCGCTGGAACTGGCATTGGTGCGCGATCAAACCCTCGAGGAGTTCCGCGATAGCGTGGAAGCCGCCATCGACGCCGCCGAACAGTTGCGCCAGCGCCTGTTGCTGCTGCGCGAACTGAGCGATGCGGAAGACCCCGGCGATGCTTCAACCCCACTCGCACTGGATCGGCTTTTGCTGCAACTGCGCGAGGACATGCTTCCCCTGTTCGAGTCCGCGGGTCTGACCCTGGAGCTGATCTGCGAACCAGTCGAGGTATTGGCTAACGAAGGCAAGTTGACGCGCGGCTTTTTCTATCTCCTGGAATTCCTGCTCCGCTGCCCTTCGCCCAGCCACGGTCTCAGCATGCGTGGAGGGCGCAGGGAGCAGCAGGTGGAGATCTGCATCGCAGGATGCGGGGCTCGCATTGGTGCTGGGATGGCGGATGATTGCTCCGAGCCGGATTGGAGCGGTGAGCTGGAGATTGCTCGCCGGACCTTTCGCGCCCTTGGCGGCGACTTGAGATGGAGCGTTTTGGCTGATCTTTCCGGCGTGTGGATTGTGCAACTGCCCTGCGTTAGTTGACCAGAGACAGCGGCCGCACGAGGCTGCTTTATGGAACAGCCCATCACAATAGCTCCTCCCTACCTTGTAGCAATTTCACATTTGGACCCCGCGTGAAGTGCGTTAGCAACTTCTAATCCCCTCCTAATCCATTTCTAAGGTTGGCGGCCTACAACGGTCTTGATGACGACCGCTGCGCAGTTCTGCGGAGAGATTTCATGTAGGCAGGCCTTCCGACATCTTTCCCAGGGAGTTGGCGGTGCAGTCGTCGCAATCATTCGATTTAGGAGGAGACATGACTGCCCCCCAGACTTACGAGCAGATGACTGAACCGGTGGGAGAGATGACAGACGAGCTCCTGCTGGAACAACTGCCGCAGGTAAAATACATCGCACGCCGCATCCACGAGCGGCTGCCGCAGCACGTTCCTTTCGACGATCTTGTCCACGCCGGCATCGTGGGGCTGATCGACGCAGTGCACAAGTTCAACCCCGAGAAGAAGGTACGTTTCGCTTCCTATGCGAAGTTTCGTATCCGCGGAGCCATCCTGGATAGTCTGCGCGACATGGACTGGAGTCCGCGCGATCTCCGCCGCAAAGCCCGCCGCCTGGAGACCACTACACAGAAGTTGCAGACTGAACTGGGGCGCTCGGCCACGGAGCCGGAACTGGCGCTGGCCATGGGCATGACCCTGGAAGAATTCCAGCATTTGCTGGACGAAATTCGCAGCCTCGAGATAGGCAGCCTGCAGGTCGTATCGCTGGAAGACGGACGGGAAACCGACCTGGGGGAGAACCTCCCGGGACCGGCCAATCAGGACCCTCTGTTTCTCTGCATGCAGGGAGAGCGCCGGCAGATGCTGGCGGATGCGATTGCCGAATTGCCGTCGCGCGAGCAACAAGTGCTTGCCCTGTATTACCAGGAAGAGCTCACCATGAAAGAAGTGGGAGCGGTGCTGGGAGTGGGAGAATCGCGCGTCTCGCAGATTCATTCCCTAGCAGTGGCACGGCTGCGGGTCAGCCTGGAAAATGCCCAGCAAACTCGTACGGCCGCTCTCACCGCGTCGGTCCGCACCGCCGCACCGCACGGGAGAATATGGAAAAGCTCGTGAGAGAGGAATCTGTGAAGAAGGCCCGAGTGGCGGGTGGCCAGGCAAAATTATTTTGCAGGAAGATTAAAGTTTTCTTATTTAGCGCCGATCACTCTATTGCAACCAAGGAGCACGAGGAACCGGGATGATATTTAACTTAAAGAAGCTGCTGAACCAGTGCCGGAAGCGGATCTCCGGCGGGCCGAACTACACCCCAACAAGCGCAACAACTGCGCCCATCGAGGATCCCGGTTGGCTAGCTCGAGATGGCGGCAGCAAGCCTGACGGTGTCCCCCTCGACACAGTCAGGACAAATCTGGACGAGGCGTCGCTTCATGGGCACCAATGGGACCTGTTTTTTAAGAGCCTGCTGAATCCACAAGCCATGCCCGGGTTGCGCCGCAGCACAGGCAACGGCAGTAATGGCCACGGCATGACCGCCGATGGTGAAGACATGACGCATCTGTTTGCCGGGAGCGCCGTAGTCGAAACCCTGAAAGCACAGCTGGACAAAGTTCCAGACGTCCGGCAGGAGCGTGTGGATTCGCTGAAATTGGCGATTGCGAAGCGGAGATATCAGATCTACCCGCAGCAGATCGCAGTTGCAATGATTGCCGATGGAGCGCTCAGTCTCGACTGAAGAGGCCACAGTGGAAACGAGCAGGCGCCAGGTTCAGGTGCCGGGTTATTTTCAAACCCTGGCCTCTATCCCCTCTGTTATCCTGCTCGCTACCTATGAATCCAATCGTACTCAGCATTCTGCTTGGCTTAACGGCTGCCGGAGCCAACGTATTCGGCGGTGCCGTCATTGTGCAGAAGAGCTGGGACCGCAGTTATCTTCGCTATTTTGTGGCGCTGGGCGCCGGCTTCATGTTGGCCACCGCTCTGGTTGAAATGGTCCCCGAGAGCCTGGCGCTCGCCGGGCGGAAGGGAGCGTTCCTGCTTCTGGGCGGCTATCTTCTGATGCACTTTTTTGAGCATACAATTACCCCGCATTTTCATTACGGCGAGGAAACACATGCAGAAGAGTACGTGCACTCGCACCGGCGCATGTCAGTGCTGTTTGGGCTGATCATTCACACTTTCTTCGACGGCATTGCCATTACTGCCGGCTTCCTGATTTCGCGGTGGTTGGGCTGGATCATTTTTCTGGCAATATTCCTCCACAAAATACCAGAAGGCTTTACCGTAACCTCGGTAATGCTGGCCAGCGGATTGAGCAAGACCCGGTCTTGGTTCGCCTCCGTGTTGCTGGCGCTGGCCACAATGGCCGGTGTGCTGACCATGGCCATCGGACGCCACGCCGTCAGTTACGGGCTGCCGGTGGCCGCCGGAGTGACCATCTACGTTGCGGCCTCCGATCTCATTCCCGAAGTGAACCGCGAACCGGGCGTGAAGATGGCCCTGGTCGTGTTCGTCGGTGTGGCCGCCATGTTTTTACTCGATCACCTGGTGCACTTGCATTAGGGACGTATCATCGCGCGGAACTGCGCTTAGGTTGGAAGGCGTAAAAATACCACTTCAAATACTGCGGTAACCATGCCCATACCTTGAACCGCGACTCACCTTGGGTTCGACCGCGCCAGGTGGTCGGTAACTCCACAATGCGATGGCCGGCCAGAAAAGCCTTCACGGTAATCTCCAGGCTCAGTTCAAAGCCGGCCTTGCTCTCGATCGTCATGTTCTTCAGGATCCTGCTGTCGTAGAGCTTGAAAGCGTTGGTGGCGTCGTGCGTCGGAATTCCTCGAAGCCAGTGCAGCGTGAGGCCGGCAACTCGCGACATTGCACCCTTCAGCGGAGGCGCATCCAGTAGCTGGCCGCCCGGCATGTAGCGGCTGGCCGCGACAATCTGATAGCCCTGACGATACAAGGCGACCATCTTGTCCACGTTTGTGAGGTCATCGGAAAGATCGGCCATGATCACCAGCACGGGGCCGCTTTCCACATGGTTGAAGCCGGTGCGGATGGCGCCAATTACTCCTCGTCCTACATTGTTCTTGACAGGAACCAGGCGAGTTTCTCCGGCGGAGATGATCTGCCCTAAAACAGGAACGGTGTTGTCTTCATCGAAGTCGTACACGACGAACGCCCGGAACGGCGAGCGGATTTGTGAAGCAACCGCGCTCCACAAGGCGGCAAAGTTGGCGCCTTCGTTGTAAACCGGAATCACCAGACTCAACTCAGCCGGGCCCTGCTCGGATACGACACCCACTAGATCTGACCCACTTCGATCTGTCCGGCGACCCAGGGAATGACTTCGTCCAATATCTCGCTCAAACTCGTCGTGGCTTCAAATCCGAGCACTTGCCTGGCCTTGCGGGTATCAGGGGAGCGTTCCTGCACGTCATATTCGAACGGCGGATCCGAAACATAACGGAACGGCTTGCTGTCGCCATGGACCTTTTGCCAGATGACCTCGGCCAGCTCAAGGACGGTAGTGCGCGCCGGAGTGGAAAGATTGAAATCCTGATTCAGCGCAGCCGGATGCTCCAGACAAATTCTTATTCCCTTGGCCAGGTCGCCTCCATACGTATAGTGGCGAACCTGATTTCCAGATCCGAGAATGTGCAGGGGATCCTGGCCCTTGAGCACCTTCTGCGCCAGGTCGGGTACCACATGCGACATCGCCAGCTTCACATTGCCGCTATAAATGTCATGGTCGTGCAGCGCCCGCTTTTCTCCCACGCCGACGCAATTAAACGGACGCACGATGGTGTAGGGCAGCTTGTATTGTTCCCATGCCCCTTGAACAAAATATTCGGTCGCCAGCTTCTGAAATCCGTATGTCGAACGCGGCGGGGGGCAGCGGTGCTCGGCGCCCTCGGGAGTGGGATACTCCGAAGTGCTCTCGAATACCATGCTCGACGACATCACGGTGATCTTCTGCAGCTTCTTGTGTTGATGAGCATAGATAGCGGCATCGAAGGAGGCGGCAGTGATGCGTTCATTCTCCGCCAGCAGGTCGTAGGCGAACTCGTGGAAGTAGCTGATGCCGCCGATCATCGCCGCGGAAGCAACAAAGTGGTCGCAGTCCGACAGCAAATCCTTCAGCAAGGAAACATCCTTGCAATTTGCCTCGACAAACTGATAGTGCGGATGTTTGTCGTACGACTTCTCCACCCGCCCGTACTTGCTGAAATTATCGACCCCAACAACGTCATAGCCGGCTTGGAGCAATTCCTCGACCAGGTAGCCGCAAATGAATCCAGCAGAGCCCGTGACCAGAACTTTCATGACCTGGCTCCTCCTGCCGCGACCGTTATCGGCGGCTCGATAGCGTCTTCGTGGCGCTCCGGCCAAAAGTTCCAGATATCAACCACAGTCTTGTCGGCGGGAATCTGTAAATCACGGTAGGCCGCGTGTGGTGCTCCGATAACAAATATTTGGGCTCGGCTCAAAGCTTCCTCAAGCGGAACCAGTCGCGAATCGGGCACGTATGGGTCGGTGCATAGGACCGCTTTGGCCTCAACTTCCAGCAGCTTCTTCAGCTTGTAAGAGAGGCTGTCGCGATTGTCGTCGGACTCTCCCTTGAAAGCCATTCCCAGAATTGCCACTGTCTTATCGGCAAGGCCGAGCTGACGCATTTGGGTCACAACAAAGTCTGGAAGGCCTTCGTTCACCAGCATGGCGGCATGTCCGAGGAAGAAATGATTTCCCGAGAATGCCGAGAGTTGCAGTGTGTCCTTGAGCAGACAGGGGCCGGCCGCAAAGCCGGCACGCGCGAAACTCCGCATCCTCGGATATTCGCGCGTGACCGCATCATGAATGCGGTAGAAGTCGAGGCCATAGGTTTCGGCCAGCATGTAGAACTGGTTCGAGATGGCGAAGTTCAGGTACCGCCAGCTATTGGTGAACAGCTTGGCCAGCTCCGCTTCCAGCGGCGACAGCTCGATCACCGTGGATGCGATGGTGAGGAACAATTCTTTCGCCCTCTGCAGTGCCACCGGTTCGAAGGCCGCCACGATCTGCGGCAGCTTAACCAACTCCTCCATGGCGTTGCCTTCAGCAATGCGCTCGGGACAAAATGCCACATCTATATCGCGCCCAAGGGACTTAATTCTTTGATAGACCAGCTTGGTTACGCCCGGGCTGACGGTGCTGCGCAAAACCAGCAAAGTTCCGTCATTGATGTGCTGCAGCATGCCGTCCACGCTCTGGTACAACTCGTTGACCGTGGGGTTCAGATGTCGGTCAACCGGCGTGCCGACAACGGTTATCACCACGTCCGCCGATCGCAGACACTGCGAGTCTGTGGTGGCGGTAAGGGTTTTGCCCAAGACCTGGCGCAGAATGGGCTCAGCACCAGCTTCGCGAAAAGGCATCTGGCCAGAGTTGATTTTCTCAACCTTGGCCGCGTCGATGTCGAGGAGGGCGACCGACAATCCGCGGCTGGCCAATACAATTCCCAGGGGCAAGCCGACGTGTCCGCAGCCGCCCACAATGACGAGGTTCTGATGGTTTGACAAAGGGATATCCTTAAGTAGGGCGTTGAAACGCAATTTTACCGCATCCGTGAGTGGGAGTCGCCAAAGGCTTTGCTCCGACATCCAAAATCATCAACCGGGATATACACCGGATGCCTGATTCGGCTATCAGCGTCTAAAATCATCAGTTGCTTTGGGTGACGGGGTTGCGTAGGATGACAGGTGAGGTTAGCCGGACACGGGAAGGTGCCAGACGGCGGCCTGAGCCTAAGGAAAAGCCAATATCACGGTGTCAATTCTCAGGATTTATACCTAGCTGAGTTCTCCTAGGGAGTGAACTCGGCTGGAACGAATGTGCAAAGATTTGCACTACTTGCATTCAAAGTTTTGCGGTTCCTAAAATTTGCGATAAGAACTGCTTGATTATCAGCTATTTATCGAATATCCTATGCTTCACTCTCGGCCAAATAATTGCACACACCCAGATGGACTGCCAGAGAAATTAAATAGGGAGTGAGAACCGTTGGCGCTGGCCGGCACCAAACCGATAAGTACTGCTTTGACGCACGCGGCGGACGAACAAGTCTTGTTGGGCGACAGTAGCACCGCCAAATCTTCAACCCTGTGGCAAACGCTCAAGCCTTTCGGCTGGCAAGGGTTGCTGTTGGTTGCGGCATTGATTGTGCTCTACGCGCCCGTTTTGAAGATCTTGGTTCGTCAGTGGTACAACGACGCCGACTACTCTCACGGGTTTCTAGTGCCTTTACTGTCGCTTTACTTGATCTGGCAGAGGCGGGAAAAATTGGGCCAGATTCTGCGACGCCCGTCGCCGTGGGGAATGTTAGTTGTTTTGTGTTCTCTCGGGCTCCTATTTCTGGGGAGCTTAGGCGCGGAACTTTTTCTGACACGGGTCTCGATGCTGGGGACCATCTGCGGGCTGATCGTCTATTTTTGCGGCGGCGCCCTGCTGCGCGCCATGGCTTTCCCTTTAGCGTTTTTGCTATTTGCGATTCCGATACCGGTTCTGATCTACAACGAGATTGTTTTTCCGCTGCAGTTTGTGGCTTCCAAATTCGCAACTACGACATTGGAGACGCTCAACCTGTTTCCCATCATGCGTGAAGGGAACGTTCTGATCTTGCCCAACATGAAGCTGGAAGTAGTGGAGGCATGCAGCGGTATTCGGTCGTTGATGTCGCTGCTGGCCTTAGCTGCCGGCTACGGGTATCTAGCCGAGCGCAGCACAGTGGTGCGCTGGCTGCTGTTCCTGGCCATGGTTCCCCTGGCCATTATCAGCAATGGAACTCGGGTCATGATAACTGCCTTGATGGCGAATTACATCGGTCGTCGCGCGGCTGAGGGATTCATGCACGAGTTTTCGGGCTGGGTGATTTTTGTGGTGGCCACGGTGCTGTTTCTAGCGTTGCACAGTTTAACGATTGTGGTGCGCAAGAAAATGGGGTGGATGCCAAAAGATGAAAGCGCGCTTGCAAAGGCCAAGGTGAGTTAATGAAATCGGGCGTCCGCTATTGGCTCATGATTGCCGTGCTGGTGGGAGCGACAACCTCCATGGCATACCTGTCACACGGAGAAGCCACTCCGCTGGCCAAGCCGCTCGCCGAATTTCCCGCCCAGGTTGCGGGCTACACTGAGGGCGCCGATTGGCCGCTTGACCAGCAGACGCTGGATCTGCTTGGCGTGACCGACTATCTTAACCGTGGCTATATCTCGAAGACCCAGGGAATAATCACTTTATACATTGGATATTTTCGCAGTCAGCGCACCGGCGCCGCCATTCACTCGCCTAAGAACTGCCTGCCGGGAGCGGGGTGGACGCCCATGACGGCGACGGTGTATCAACTCCCGCTTGACGACGGTCGAAAGGTGCCCGTTAACCTTTACGTCGTCCGCAAGGATTTGGAAGAACAACTCGTGTTGTATTGGTACCAGGCGCATGGCCGCGTAGTGGCCAGCGAATACTGGGGTAAGTTCTATTTGGTGTATGACGCCATGCGCTTGAACCGCACTGACGCCGCTCTGGTTCGAATCACCGCGCCGATCTACAACGGTGATGAGGAGCAGGCACGTACGCGGGCGCTGGCGTTTGCAAAACAGATTACAACTGACGTTGATCAGATCATCCCTCGGTGACCCAGGAGAAGGTATGCGTAACCGCTGCATCGTCTTTGTAGTACTAGCTGTGTTGTCAATCACTCTGGTTGGCTGCACTCGTAACCCGGCAACCGCCAAGCGCAAGTACGTCGAGAGCGGCATGAAGTACATGGAGCAGAAGAAGTACGATTCTGCCGTGATTCAATTCAAGAAAGCTCTGCAGGTTGATCCGAAATATGCCGAAGCCCACTACCAGTTGGGTAATGCGGACATGAGCTTGCAGCGCTATCCGGAGAGTTACCAAGAGTTCGGTCAGGCAATTGAGTTTGACCCCAACCACTTCAAAGCCCGCATTGCGCTAGGAAACTTGTTAATGGCCGGCCGGCAGTCCAACAAAGCGGAAGAACAGGCCCGCTACGTGACTGAACACGACCCCAACAATGCGGAGGGATTTTTGTTGTTGGGCAGCGCGCTGGCTGCCCAGAAGCAGCAACAGGACGCGGTTGACGCTTTTACCAAAGCCATTGCCTTGAAACCGAATTACGCTGAGGCATACATCAATCGGGGGGTGTTGTACGCCTACATGAAGCAGGACGCTTCCGCCGAACAGGACCTGCGCAAGGCCATTAGCGTTGACCCCCAGAAGCTGTCGGCCTACAACGACCTCGCCGGTTTCTACTACTACAAGAAGGACCCCAAGAAGTCGGAGGAAGTGTACCGGCTCGCGATCCAGAATAATCCGGAAAGCCCGACTCCCTACCTGCGCCTGGCAGCCCTGCTGTTGCATGAAGATCGCAAGGCAGACAGCGAACAGATCATTCAGCAGTTGCGCGATAAGCAGCCGAACTCGGCGGAAGTCGCTACCTCGGTTGGCGAATACTATCAGGCTTTAAGAAATTCCGACGCCGCCATCAAGGAATACCAGCGCGGTCTGAGCTTCGACCCCAAGAACCAGGAGCTGCAACTGCGCCTGGTAGAGATCTTGCTCGATACCGGAAAGACTGACGAGGCCAGCAAGATTGCGGATAGCATGCTGAAGGACAAACCGGGCGACGTCATGGCGCGCATTACCCACGCGCGGCTGCTGGCCATTAAGGGCAACAGTGCGGAGGCGATTACGACCCTGCGTGAAGTCGTTCACGATGCTCCCGACAATGCTCAGGCGCACTTCATCCTGGGACAGGTGCTGCGTCAGACCGGCGATCTGCCTGGAGCCAAGAGCGAGCTGCAGGAGGCGGCAAAGCAGGCCTCATTTAAGCGCCTGCCGGACAACCCGATGGTCCTCAAGGCCCTGGCCGAAACTTATCGTGACTCGCACGACTACGATACAGCTAGAGAATACGCGGCGCGTTTGCAAAAACTGAATGAAAGCAGTCCCGACGCCCATTTCCTGAATGCAACCATCGATATCGGAGCTAAGGACTTTGCTGCCGCTCTCGATGAATTGAAGGAAGTGGAGAAGGCCGCGCCCAACGATCCGCTGGTCCACCTCAACATGGCATTCGCCTACTCCGGGCAGAAGAAGTATGCTGACGCGGAACGCGAATTCCAATACACCATAAAGATGTACCCGACCTATGACTCGGCCTGGGCCGATTATGTCGCTTTGCTGTTCGGCACCAACCAGTCGGCCAAGGCGCTGGCGTTGGCCAACGAGTACGCCACCGCCAATCCCAACCGGGCTTCGGCGCACTTCATGAACGGTTCCGCCTTGGCGACGGCGAAAAAGTACGACGCAGCCACGGCCGAATTCCAGAAGGTCCTGCAAATTGACCCTAAATCAATGTTGGCTTACGTCCGGATCGCTCAGATTCATCACGTGGCCGGCCAAACCGACGCAGCTCTGGATTACTACCAGAAGGCGCTCGCACTGCAGCCCAACTCGACTATGGTGAATACCGCCATTGGGGATGTTTATATGACCAAAGGCGACCTGAAATCGGCTGGTAAGTACTTCCAGGCGGCGCTTGCGGAGAATTCTCATGACCCCGTTGCAGCTAATAATCTGGCATGGGTTTATGCCCTTCAGGGCGAAAACCTTGACATGGCATTGAGCCTGGCGACGCAGGCGAAACAAGCTAACCCTGATATGATCGCGGTCAATGACACCCTCGCTTGGATCCAGTACAAGAAGGGCAATTATCGCGTCTCAATCTCGCTTGCCGAGGACGCTGTAAGAAAAGATCCTGAGAAGGCTGACTATCGCTACCATCTGGGAATGGCGCTCAGCGGAGCTGGAGAAAGAGATCGTGCCAAGACCGAGTTGCAGAAAGCCCTGCAATTGAACCTTAAGGGCCCGGACGCGCAAGACGCACAGAAAACTCTGGCGTCTCTGCACTAAACCGCTTCCCCAGATTGTCTCTTGCGCCGGAGGATCAGGCGGCCATTCTTTGCGAATGGTCGGTAATCCTCCGGCGCAGTTCTTTTGTGTGTGGATAGCCCAAGCTCCGGGATTAAACAATAAGAGCGCGTTTGAGTGCTGCAGCTTCCCTTTGCTCCTCCTTTGCTCCTTCCTTCGCTCCTCCCTCGCTCGCTCAATGCAAGCATCAACATCCCTTCAGACCCGGCAGTCGCCCTCCGTTCCTGGAAGTTGAATCGGGTTCACTCGTCTGTTAATATAACTAACTGGTTAATTAATAAATGGCCATCGAAACCCCAAATACGACACGACGTGGAAGTCGCCGCCAACCCGAGGCCAGTCGTGGAGCAATCCTGCAGGCGGCACTCGTTGAGTTCGCCCAGGAAGGTATCGCCGGAGCGCGTATGGACGCCATCGCAGCGGCCGCCGGGGTCAACAAGGCGCTCCTGTATTACTACTTTCGCGACAAAGAAGCGCTCTACGGCGCGGTGCTCGATGATTTTTTCGTTCGCCTGCTGGGCCGGGTCGCCCAGGCTTTCGATGGAGCGGGTTCGGCTGGCGAACGCCTGCTGAACTATGCGCGCGCACATTTTGATTGCATCGCCGAATCCTTTCACTACGCAAGGCTCTTCCAGGGAGAGCTGTTAAGCGCCGGCCGGGGAAAACCTTCGCACTTGACGCGCGTTGTGGAACGATACATCCGGCCGATTTCTGTGCGATTGATTGCCGTGTTGCAGGAGGGAATGGCGAGTGGAGAATTTCGCCATGTCAATGCCCTGCAATTCGCGCCCTCAATTGCCGGGATGATTGTCCACTATTTTGTTGTGGCGCCGGTGGCGCGAAAGCTCTTCGCCAGAGACCCCTTTTCGCCGGAGGCGCTTCAGCAACGACGCGCGGCCGTTCTCGATTTCATCGCGGCGGCGTTGTTTGCGAACCAATCCGCCGGACTGAAGCTCGCCGCTGACGTGGCAAGCCGCGACGCAGTGCAGCCCATGGCGGTTTCCAGCGCTGCGAAAGGATCTGCACGCCGCTTCAGGGTGCAAGGAAAACGCAAATGAAGCCAAATAAATTCTTCATCTTTCTATTCGTTCTGTTGGCCATCGCGACCGCGTACTACTTTTACTCCACGGACCGCACCACCGACACCGTACTCATCGGAATTGTGGATGCCAATCAGGTGATCGTCAGTTCCAAGATCATGGGAAGGGTCGAGAAGCTATATGTCGATGAAGGCTCGAAGGTCAAGGCCGGAGACCTGATCGCTGAGGTCGACTCCGCGGAGCTCGAGGCCCAGAAGAATGGGGCTGAAGCCATGATCCGCTCGTACAATTCGCAGGTTTCTTCCCTGCGTGCCACCGAGGCGGACACATTGGGCGAAACCAACAGCGGCGTGGTGAATGCGCGGGCACGGCTGGCTTCGGCGAAAGCCACGCTCATGCAGGCGGAAGCTGACTTGGCTCGCGTTCAGAGCGACTCGCAGCGCATGATTGCGCTGGCCCAGGCGGGAGTTGAGTCCGAACAGGACAGGGTACGGGCCGACCAGCAACTGAAAGCGCAACAGGCTGCGGTGATGAGTGCGCGGAAAAATGTCGATGCCGCACAGGCAGACCTGATCACCGCCAACGCGCGGACTCATCAGCAGGGCGCTGCCGCCAGCAACGTTGCCGCCAACCAGGCGCAGGTAGCCAATGCGCGCGCCCAACTCGCCGAGGCCGAAACCCGGCTCGGCTACACGAAAATTTACGCCCCGGTGACGGGAACAGTCTCTGTGCGAGCGACACGGCAGGGTGAAGTTGTGAATCCGGGCACGCCGATCGTCACCATCATTGACTTCGGCGACACCTGGGTGCGCGCCGAGGCCCCGGAGACGGAAGCCAGCTTCGTGTCGGTTGACGACAAGCTCAGGGTACGGTTGCCTGCGGGGACGCCAATCGAAGGCACGGTGATTTTCAAGGCAGTGGAGAGCGACTACGCAACCCAGCGCGACGTTAGCCGTCGCAAGCGCGACATCAAGACGATTGGCCTCAAGCTGAAGGTCGACAATCCCGACGGCGCGCTCGTCCCCGGGATGACCGCCGAGGTCCTGCTTCCGCAGCGTCTGACGAAAGGCGCGCGATGAGCTGGTTCAGTCCAAAATCGACACCCGCAGCGCCGTGCAACGCGCCGCCCGACGGCGATGCCATTGTGGTGGACCACGTCACTAAGAAGTATGGCGACTTCACGGCAGTGGACGACGTTTCCTTCAACGTCCACCAGGGCGAAATCTTCGGACTGCTGGGGCCGAATGGCGCCGGCAAGTCCACGCTTATTCGCATGATGACCACCTTGCTGCCGCTAACTGGCGGGCGGGCGCTCATCAACGGATTCGATGTCGCCAAAGATCCAGACTCAGCGCGCCAGTGCATGGGCGTAATCCCGCAGGCGCTGACCAGCGACATCGACCTTACCGTGGAAGAAAATCTCAGTATTTACGCCAAACTGTACGGTGTCCCTGCGGCAGACCGTAAGCGCAATATCGACGACCTGCTGCAAACGGTCGATTTGACGAAGTGGCGCAATGCGCAAACCAAGACGCTTTCTGGCGGCATGCGCAGACGACTGGAAATCGCCCGGGGACTGGTACACAGCCCGAAAATATTTTTCCTGGATGAACCGACTACGGGACTCGATCCGGTATCGCGCGTGGCCGTATGGGAGATGCTGACCGAGATCAAGAACCGGCGCGCACTGACCATTCTCATCACTACCCACTACATGGACGAAGCTGACAGGCTTTGCGATCGCCTGGCTATCGTTGACCACGGCAAGCTGGTGGCGCTGGATTCACCCATGGCGCTGAAAGCAAGCGTGCCGGGAACCAACGTCATTGAAGCACAATTCCTAAATGCGTCCCCGGACTGGCAGGCGGAATTAGGCAAGCTTGAAGATGTTACCTCGGTGCAGGCGGTGGGTGCTGACATGTATCGCATTCTCAGCAGCAATGGTTCCAAGACAACCACAGAGCTGGTGGAACTTGCGGTTCGCTCCAAAGTGGAAGTGAAATCTCTTTCGGTCCAGAACACTACCCTGGATGATGTATTTGTGCACTACACCGGCAGACAACTACGCGATGAGCAAGTCAAGGCCTACAACTTCGTGATGCCGGATCGCCCGGGAATGCGGCCATGAATAGAATGTGGGCAATTGTCGAGCGCGAACTGCGCAAGTTTTTCCGCTCTCCGGCGCTGATGCTGGTGGCCATGGTCTTTCCGCTGGTGCAGCTCATCGTGCTGGGTAATGCATTCGGCGGGAAAATCAAAGAGGCGCGGCTCGGAGTCGTCGATCAGGACCGCGGTACTCAAGCTGTCAAAGTCCGTGAGGCGCTGGCGGCAGTGCAAGCCAATGCGCGGACGTTTGTTCCCGTGCCTTACGACAGCGACAAACAGGCCATGGAAGACGTGCGCACCGGAAAGCTGGACGGCGCCATCATCATTCCGCCGGAATACTCGCGCCGTGTCTATGAGGAAAACCATCCGCGAATTGCGCTGGTGGTCGACAACACCGACAACTTCATGAGCTCGACGCTGGAACAGCAATTGGCCGACCTGGCCAAGGCGCTGAATAATCCCGACGTCGAGCCATCGCGCATCGTGCAACAGATTACGCTCGACACGGTCGAGTTATATCCCTACATCGAGTACATGAAATATCTGCTGCCCGGATCGATCGCGTTGGCCATGTTCGTCTCGGTCATGATTGGCGGCGGCATGTTGTACATCGACGATAAAGCGCGCGGGGTGCACGAGGGTTATCTGGTGACGCCAATCACGAAGTTCGAGTTGGTGGCCGGACTGAATATCGCCGGAGCGATAAAGGCGATCATGGCCGGGATTGTGATTACCGTGCTGGGTTCCCTGCTGGCCGGACTGGGCACCACTTTCACTCTGCAAAACATGCTCTACGTTTTCTTGATGGTGGTGGCGACTTCGCTGGCGTTTAACACCATGATGTTCCTGCTGATGGTGCGAGTGGAGGACCCTCTGGTTCCGCGCGCCATGTTCGGAATTCTGAACACGCTGCTATTTTTCCCCAGCGGCGCGATCTATCCCATTAAGGCGTTCCCGGCATGGCTTCGCGGAATCGCCTATGTTGATCCCTTTACCTATTCGGTGCACGGCTTCAAGGCAATCCTGCTGAAGGATGCCGGTTTTGCGGCCATTCGCACTGACCTGCTCTATCTGACCGTTGCGGCTGCCATTATGATTACGATTGCCACCGCCCTGTTCAAGAGGACGCTCTAGCGGCCGTGCCGCATCGTGCCCGCCTAGAAACATTTCAGATCACGGCAAACTCCCGCTCGCCGACGGCATCTTCTATTGTGAGTGAAATTGTACTGCCAGCATTCGTCGGCAAGTTCACAATAAAATTTTCATTCTAGGAGGACGGCATGAAGAGTTTCCTGATTGGCTTGGGGCTGGGGCTTGGCCTCGGTATTCTGTTTGCTCCCATGAGTGGGGAGGAAACCCGCAATAATCTGAGCGACCGCGCTAACGATTTAGCCAGTTCAGCGCGCGAGACCTACGAGCAGAACAAGGACCGCGTGCAGCGCGGCGTGCAGTCTATTCGCGGCACCGCTGAGCGCGCTATGGGCAAGGTCCGTTCCGCAACCGACGATGTTACCTATCCCACTGGCACCGAGAGCCATTCGCCCAGCGGCGTTTAAATTTGTTTTCAGGAATCTTTCACCAGGGCAGACGAGCCTCTCGTCTGCCTTTTTACTTGCGGCACGACCCTGCTTTTGCGCTGGTAATCCACGGATGACCACCTTTCGGTTATTCTGTAGTTTCCTAATTAACTTCTGTGGAGAGGAACTTATCATGCAAGTCTTGGAGAACTGGCATCCCCAGGGCGTTACCGTCTATATGGACGACAAGCGCTTCGTCAAGTGTGTGCTTACGGATTGCAAACTGATTTATGGCGGTGGGGACGTGACTTGGGAGAACACACAGTTCGTAAATTGCCAGCTTACCTTCGATGGCGCTGCGCAGCGTACCGTCGCTTACCTGCAGAACTTCGGCTTAATGAAGCCCCCAGTGACCAACGCCACGCCTTCCGCACAGCCTAATTCGGGGGTGAACTAGCTCTCTGCCATTCGCCAAGTTTACGGCGTGATCTCCCAGACGACGCCGCAACCAGTGGTCTCGCAGTAGGAGCGCTCCCCGCCACCGGATGCGGTCCCGAAAAGATTGCCGTTGGCATCGATGAAGACACTGCCAACCGGCCAGCGACCGTCGCTGCTCGCCGGAGTAAAGTCATGCAGGTCGGTGTAGAGCCAGGTGCCGTCGCCCCGTGGGGACAGCTTGAACACCGAGCCGTACCCAAAAGCGCCATCCTCGTAAGTAGTGCCGTACAGATTTCCCGCCGCGTCCATTGTCAGGCTGTCGTAAGGGCCGCCGTATGCCCCAGTAAGGCTGTACAGGGTGGCAAAGCTCCAGCTTCCATGAAGGTTGGTTAGCTGGTACACAGTTCCACCGCCGGTTCCTGCACCCGCGGCGACGGTAGCGCCGTAGAGATTGCCCGCGGTGTCGAAGACGAGTCCACCGACCGGACCTAAACCGTCGGCAGCGCCTTGGAAACTGTAAAGAGTGGACTCGGTCCAACCGGATGCGGACGGGGCCAAGCGATAGATCATGCCATACCCATAAAGACCGTAGTTACTCGCAGCACCGTACAAATTGCCGGCACCGTCGAAGATCACCCCTGACTGAGGGTAGGCGCCAGTTTCCAGCGCGAAGTTGTAAAGAGTGCTTTCCGTCCAGGCGCCGTGCGACAGCATGAATACGGCCCCGACGCCGTTGTCGCCCCCTTGGAGGGTCGTGCCGTAGACGTTACCGGCCTGGTCGAAGTTAAGATCTCCCCAGGTCGGATTGGCGCCATCGTGACCGCCAGAGAATCTGTAGAGCACTGTCTCTGTCCCGCTACAAAAAGCTTTCTCGCACATCCGGGCCTGTGGCGTCACACGGTACACTATGCCGCAAGTGGCCCCGGGGCACCCCGGAATTCCGCCTGAATACGTCGTACCGTACAGGCCCCCGCTTGGTCCAAAAACCACGCGAGACAACGGACCGTTTCCATCATTTCCTCCCTGAAAAGTATAGAAAGGAGTCAAGATCCAACCGGACGGTTTGTGGGTCAGCTTGAAGACGACGCCGCAGCCGTGTTGTATCCGGCATTCATCGCTTCCCATATAGCCGCCGGACGATGTTGTGCCGTAGAAATTCCCAGCGGCATCCATCGTCAGGCCAGCCTGGGGAATTGCGCCGTCGCCTCCGCCGGTGAAGGTGTGAATCACGGTGAAGGTTTGCGCCCGCGCCGATAGGGTCAGCGCCAACATGAGAACAATGCTCAACACGATTCCGCAGAGCGCAAGAGTCTTGGCGTGCATGACATCCTTTCTGGTGAAGCTTACCTGAGTGGTCTCGCTGGATGAACTTTGGCAAATTTTACACCCAGTCTCCGTTTGTCGAGAATTGCAGGCTTGCTTTACTTTGGCGAGGCCGTGCGTCAGAATAATGACCAGCAAACCGGGCCTAGCGAGGAAATTCCGTGAAGTTTCGAGGATGGCTACTGATGCTGTTGTTCGTGCACGTTCTGCTGCACCCCCTGGTGCACGTGGTCGGCACAACAGGAGCGGCGAGTGACCTCGCACGCGTATCCGCCAGCTCGACTCAATTAAATAGCAGTTTGGCTACTGGCGATCAATGCGAGCTTTGCCGCGTTGGACATAACACGATCGTCACCCCTCAACTGCCGCAAGCCGATTTACTGAATCCACGTTGGATTCGAGTCGCGCTTCAAGCAGTAAACTATGCGTCGCTTCAAGCCGGCCATAGAACCCCCTCCCGGGCGCCTCCCACCCTCTAATCCAACTCGCAATTCAGAAACCTTTGATGGCGCGTCCTCGGACGCGTGCATGCATTTTTCTATTGCTCCGTCGTGTTGCCCGCACGGTTGCGCGGGCTAAACACGATTGCGGGAGCCAGCGAAATTGGAGGAGAGATGACTTCGAACCAGGAAACAAAGGGAAAGCCAGTCCCATGTAAGGTAATTAGCGCAGTCTTGGTCGTGATGTTCTTGTCGATTTGCGTCGTCGGCGCAAGCGCGCAGACCACGGGAAACTCGTCGCTGAGCGGCATCGTTTCCGATCCCTCCGGGGCCGTCGTGCCGGGAGCGACCGTAGAGATTCATAACCCAGTAAGCCAATTCACCAGGTCAACAACGACCGACAACGCGGGGCGATTCAGCTTCCCGAACATTCCCTTAAATCCTTACCACCTCAGGGTAGATCTGGCCGGGTTCGCTGCTTATTCCGAGGACGTCGATGTTCGTTCCGCCGTGCCCCTCAGCCTCAAGATCACTCTGCAGATAGCCGGCTCTGCCGAAAGCGTCACGGTCCAGGGTGAGGCCGGCGATCTTCTGGAAAACGATTCCACGTTTCACACCGACGTAGATCGCAGTCTGTTCGACAGGCTTCCGTTGGAAAGTTCTTCCTCGGAGCTGAGTTCGCTGGTCACTCTGGCTTCGCCGGGAGTCGCTGCTGATTCCAACGGCCTGTTTCACGGAATGGGCGATCATGCGTCGAACTCGTTCTCTCTGGATGGCCAGCCGATCACCGATCAGCAAAGCAAGGTATTTTCCAACCAGATTCCTCTGGACGCCGTGCAGTCAATGACGGTGATCTCAGGTGCTCCTCCGGCTGAATTCGGCGACAAAACCAGCCTGGTCATCGACGTGACCACCCGTTCGGGCCTGGGTTCGACGACGCCGCACGGGGACCTCACGGCCAGTTACGGTACCTTTGGCACCTCACACGTGGACCTTAACTTCTCCTACGGCGGCAAGAAGTGGGGTAACTTCATCGCAATCAATGGTCTCAACACTGGCCGTTTCCTCGATCCGCCGGAATTCGCAGTCTTCCACGCGCACGGCAACGAAGAGAACGTGTTCGACCGCTTCGATTACCAGTTTTCGCAGGCGGATACCCTGCACTTCAATTTCGGCTTCACGCGCTCCTGGTTCCAGAACCCGAACTCGTATGACAACTTGAACCTTGGAGTCTTTGGTCCGGACGGGCTTCCTGTGGGACCAACCGACCAGCGCTCGAAGATCCTCACATACAACGTCGCCCCCACTTGGTCACACACTATAAGTTCAAATGCCGTCTTGAACGTTACGGGGTATGTGCGGCGCGACCAGTACAACTATTATCCGAGTGCCAACCCGTTCGCTGACTTCGGTCCTATCCAGTCGGAAACTGTGGCACAGAACCGGACGCTTACCAATGCCGGCGCACTCGCAAACATTACCTACACGAAAGGCATTCACAACGTGAAAGCCGGGATCATGTACGAGCAGACCTTCCTCAACGAAAACGATAATTTCGGGATCGTAAATCCGACGCTCAATTCACCTTGCGTGGATGCGAATGGCAACCCCGTCTCCGGCTTCACCGATGCGGCGCAGTGCGCTGCCGCCGGGCTTCAGCCCAATGCCGGTTACACGCCGATATTGAGCTGCTACGACCTGACGCGCCCGAATCCGGCACAATCGTCAGGGTGCCAGAGTCCACATAGCACCTTGTTTTCGTTCGTGGGCCATACCGATGTGAAAGAGTTGGCAATGTACATTCAGGACAACATAACCCTTCACAACTGGAGCTTCAATCTGGGCATTCGTGGGGACTTGTACAACGGTCTTACTGTTGCCAGCCAAGCGGAGCCGCGTCTAGGAGTCGCTTACAGTCTCCAGAAGACGAACACGATTCTCCGGGCTTCCTATGCGCGGACGCTGGAGACCCCGTTCAATGAGAACCTGGTGCTGTCCAGCACGGGGTGCAATTCGCCGGTCATCGCCGCGATTGTGCCGTGCGTGCCAGCGCCGCTGACACCTGGGTTTCGCAATGAGTTTCACGCTGGTCTGCAGCAGGCATTTGGGCGATTTCTGGTGATCGACGGCGAATACATCTGGAAATACACTCACACCGGATACGATTTCAGCATCTTCGGCAACACACCGATCTTCTTCCCGATCGGGTGGCACAACTCAAAGATTCCGGGATGGGCGCTGCGCGCCAGCGTGCCGGTGTACCACGGCTTCAGCGCGCTGGTAGTGATGTCGAGCGTGGCGGCGCGCTTCTTCCCGCCGCAAACCAGCGGGCTGGGCGTAACCGTGGGCCAGAGCGGAACTCCCTTCCGCATTGACCACGACGAAGTCTTCAACCAGACTACCCACTTGCAATACCAGACACCGTGGAAACGCGGGCCATGGGTCGGTTTCAACTGGCGATATGACAGCGGACTGGTGGCGGGCGCGGTGCCTTGCTACGGTGTGTCGGCCTACAACGACTGCCCGGCATCTACCACGCTCAACGGCCAACCCGCCGTCGATTTGAGCGGATTGACCGCCGATCAGGAGTTCCAGGCCGGACTGTTTTGTGGGAATGTGAAGTCCAGTCCGTTTACGCCGCTGCCTTCGCCGTGCCTGGCATCACAGTTTGGATCGAACCTTGTGCAGGTGCCTGCGCCGGGGACGCAGAATGACGATCATCACCCGGCGCGCATCGCGTCACGTAGCCTGTTTGATCTGTCTGTTGGCGACGATAACCTCTTCAAAGGTGACAAGTACAAGTGGAGTCTGCAGTTGACGGCGATCAACTTAACCAACAAGTACGCGCTGTACAACTTCTTGTCGACCTTCAGCGGAACGCACTACGTGACGCCGCGGGCACTGACAGCGCAGATTGGGTTCCATTTTTAGTGCAATTAGGACTGGCGGACGCTGGGGGGCGTTCGGGTTAGTCGCAGTGGTGGGTATCTGAGTTCGACTAGGTGCTGCTGTGCTCCAGAATGCCCTTCTCCAGTTTCTCCTGGCATGCGATGCAATGCCGCGTCCAAGGGACGGCTTCCAACCGCTTGGGGTTGATCTCTTCGCTGCAAGAGATGCATTGGCCAAAACTGCCTTCGCGGATGCGGTCGAGGGCACCATCCACCATTTGCAGGAGCTGGCGTTCGTTGTTGCTCTGATGGAACAGAAATTCCTTGTTGTAAGAGTTTGCCGCTCGGTCAGCGATGTCCTGAGCCGACTCGACATCGGCCTCGCGCCCGTCCTGAGCGGTGCGAGTCATGGTTTGTCGCAATTCCCGCTGACGCTCTTCCAGTCGCTTCTTGAAAACTTCCAGCCTTTTCTTCTCCATAGGTTCGTAACCTGCCGATTCCTCGCGCCCACGTTTCACGTGTGGCCAAAAAATTAGGTGCGCGAAATCGGAATGATATGCGTGGGAGAAACCCACGTCAACTGCCCCTAGCCCTTGCGCACGGTTGCAGGAATTCCAAGTTGCCAAGGTTGGATGCATGCAGGCCACGACACGATTGGCCATTCCTTCAACATAAAAAAGCGGCCCGTAGGCCGCTCTTCAAAAGAGGCGAAGGAGGAAGCTTCAGGGAAGGTACCGCAAGAAGCTGTCTCGCATAACGAGACCAGCAGAGAGATGTCGAGGGAGACAGTAGAGGATCGAAATCAAGGTTCTGGGCCTCTTTGGTTGACCTTAACCCAGCACTTTCAGCGCCACGCCATAGCACCTACCCTAAGCACCTATTTGGAAAAGCCAGAAGTTATTGATAACAGGGATGATATATCTTTTCTGCCGAAGCCAGAAACTACCTTTGAGGGAAGTTCCCCATTATTCCAGTATGGTACCCCGGTGCCAAGTCTAGGCAGTACGATTCTTATTCTGCGTTGCCTTGTCCTCTTCAATGATCTTCAGCTTATTCAGCAAAGCCTTGTAACTGACCTTCAGAATTTTGGCCGCTTGGCGGCGGTTCCAGCGCGTCTGGGTGAGCACTCGTTCGATGGCTTCCCGCTCGGCCGACATGGCAGCCCGGCGCCCTATCTCCAAAAGGGATGGCCCTTCCGCCTCCACAATATTGGTTCTCACGGCATCAATCGGGATGGCAGAAGAAGAAGCCGAACTTGCCTCCGGCTGGTCTCCATTGGGCTTGGTATCTCTCATGCCCCAAAGGCCGGAGGTAGACCTCATGATCGGCTTGTGGGTCGCCAGTTCACGAATGATCTGCGGCTCGTTGCCTACAATGACGTAGCGCTTGACCAGGTTCTCCAGTTCACGGATGTTGCCGGGCCAGTTGTACTCCAGCATGCGGCCAAACGCCGCGTCGCTGAAAGGAGCGGGCTGCTTACGATAGAACTCGCTGTACTTCCGCAGGAAGTATTCCAGAAACACCAGGATCTCCTCCCGGCGTTCGCGCAAAGGAGGGATGTGAATGGTAACAACATTGAGCCGGTAGAAAAGGTCTTCGCGGAAGAGCCCATCTTCTACAGCGCGCTCCAGTGGTTTGTTGGTGGCAGCCAGAACGCGGACATCGACTGAAATATCTCGCTTGCCGCCTAGTCGTGAAAATTCCCCGCCTTGCAGCACGTGCAGCAGTTTGGCCTGCAGCGCCGGGTGCATCTCGCTGACTTCATCCAGAAAGATGGTGCCGGTGTTGGCCAAATCGAACTTGCCAAGCTTCTGGCGATTGGCGCCCGTGAAGGCCCCCTGCTCATAGCCAAACAGCTCGCTTTCCAACAGTTCGTGCGGGATAGCGGCGCAGTTCACTTTGACAAACGCTTTCTCGCAGCGGCCCGACTGCGCGTAGATCATGCGCGCAACCACTTCTTTGCCTGTGCCGCTCTCGCCGCGGATGAGCACTGTAGCGGTGGTGTCTGCCACCTGCTCGATGGTGTGCTTCACCTCCTCCATCCGCGGGCTGGTTCCGAACAGTCCCGCGAAATCGCTGTTTCCGCGCACCTGGTCTCGGAGCTGCGGAACCTCGATCGACAGCCGCTGCTTCTCCACGATCCTGTTGACGCGAAGATCCAGTTCTTTTGGCTCGAACGGCTTGCCCAAATAGTCATCAGCACCGAGTTTGGAGGCTTTGAAGATGAATTCCGGATCGTGTTGTGACGACAGCATCACAACTCCGGTCTGCGGCTTGATTTGCTTGATCCGTTCCAGTGTGTCGAGTGCGCTCATACCGGCGGTTGACAGGTCCAGCAGAACCAGGACCGGGTCGTAGACCCGAAACATCCGGATCGCCTCATCGCCAGACGCCGCACTGCTGACATCGAAGCCGCGGCGTACCAGGTAGGAACTCAAGAACCTGCCCATGTTGACGTCATCGGCAACAATCAGCGCCCGAATCTTCTTGTCTGGGACCATGGAGCTCCAACCAGGGAAATAGGCTCCTCGGGACTCACCCAGAGAAACCGGCGTTCCACTATGAGAATCGCAATACCACTTCCGGGTTGCTTGTGTCACCGTTGGTGTCACAAAAATGCAACATCCGGGCCTTCCTGTAAGCGAGGTGTTAACTCTTCGACTACGTGAGATTGTGTAGTCGATTGTACCTCTGGATCAGCCAAGCCGATACCGCACGCAGGAATTTTCTGGACACAATGGCTCGCGTCGTGAACAGGCGACGTCCAAAACAATGGCGGCCGAATGGCCGCCTTGTGGTATCGCTGCGGAGTTATGGACTGCCCTACGCCATCAGTTTCCGCTAGAGACAGTGCGCAGTTTCCCTGGCATGAAGTGATAGGGCGGCCAGGGACCCGTGATGGTAATGTGGCAATCCTTGAAATGCCTGGTCGCGGCACTGTAACGATTTTGATATTTGGCGACCGAGGTGGAATCGATAAGGTGGGCGAAATCGATCAGCATCCCACCGGCGTCAGTACGCTTGCAGATCACGTCTTCTTCGAGCGGTGAGAACAGCTTGTGCACCTGCATGGAAAGGGCGCGGGCCTTGGTCTGCCGTTCCCGGTCGCGGCTAGCGTGCTCCCGCAATTTGCGCAGGTATTCGCCACCAACTCCATTGGGAAGCTCGGCAATCGCTTCCTGCAGTGTTCCATCCTTGAGGAGAAGCTTGAAATGCATCTCAGCTTTCCCGCGCAGACGGTCGACCGTCTCGAGAAATGTCTTGCGATTCGCCCTGACCGACCGGCGCAAGGCCTCGTCGGAGTCAAAGATGGTGCCAAATCGAAATGGCAGGACCGTCATGGTACGGAAGCACTCACTAACGACGTGAGCATGGTCCAGGATGGCTTGTTGGTTGAGGGGTTTTGCAGCGGAATGCTCGCTCACGATGACGGCGAACTCTCCGCTGGGACAGGCGAACACCGAAGCGTCGTTCACGCCTCGCAGATTTTCAATCGCCACCGGACGGCGGGCCCGAATGCTGCTTTGCAGGCCCTGCTGTTCGGTAATACAGTACGCGTACCACGCCATCTCAGTCTCTCCTGGGAGTGCTCGCACACAGTTCATCTTGCACTGTGCATGAGGGAATTATGACTTGCGAACGTGGGACTAAAAGGGTCTGACGCTTAAAATCGAAGATAGAGATGGGAACTATCTCCAACCCTTCTATCCTAAGCCTTTTACCCCAGAAACCGCAACCTGGATTCTGCCTGCGAATGCATTTTTCTGCCATTAAACCCTGAAAAAGCCCGATTCGCGCCCCCCAAGGACATGCCTCTGGGTGGGCTGCTCACCTCAAGCTCACTTGGTTGGATGGAATTCGGTGATTCTTGCAGGAATGTGGTGCCGGGCAGCCCAGCTACTTGCGAGAGCTCTTGCCTGCTTTGCGGGCTGTACTCTTCGCTGTACTCTTCACCGCAGGTTTCGCCTCTTCGGCCTCTTCCTGGGCGGTACGCCGTTCCAGCGCCTTGGTCACGACATAAGCCATTTCAGCGATGGGAGCGGGCTTGCCGGTCCAAATCTCAAATTGGCGGGCCCCCTGCTGGACGAACATCTCCAAGCCGGGTATGACCTGCAGGTTCTTGGCTCGCGCCATCTTGATGAGTTTGGTCTCGGCCGGCGTGTACACCAGGTCGAAAACATACTTGGTGTTAAGCTCTTTCTCCTCCAGCGGAGACTGCTTGCCGTTACTCATCCCCACGGGAGTGGCATTGATAATCACGTCGAACGAATTCTTGGCGACATCGGCGCGTTTCAAGTATTTCGCCTTCGCCTGCCGCGCCAGCGACTGCGCTTTTTCCGGAGTGCGATTGGTAACGAAGACTTCGGCACCCTTGGCTTTCAATCCGAAAACCGCCGCCCGCGCCACTCCACCTGCGCCGATTACCAAGATACGGGCGCCAGCCAGATGAAGGCGCTGCTCCAGTGGAGCTACGATGCCGCCGACATCGGTATTGAAGCCATACAGTTTGCCGTCGAGACTGCGAACTACGGTATTGCACGCGCCAATCTGACGCGTCAGCGGGTCGGAATTCTCCAGCGCGTCCAGAATCGCCTGCTTGTATGGCATCGTGATGCTGAGACCGCGAATTGGTATATCGCGCACGCAAGCCAGCAAGTCTTTCAAGCTCTTGGCATGCAGCGACAGGTACACGGCGTTCACAGATTCGCGGCGAAGAGCCGCATTCATCATGATGGGCGAGAGCGAATGCTCAACCGGATCTCCTGCCACGCCATAAACCTGGGTCGCAGCATCCACATTGTCGATGCGGTAGATGTCCCTTAGTTCATTAAAGGGTACCTGTCCGGGAGCGGTCTCTTCCCCGCTCTTCGCCGCACCGAAGGTGAAAATACTGCCGGCCCTGACCCCCAGAACCCGGCTGATGATTCCCTGTTCCCCCATGCACAAGCCCACCATCTCGTGCTTGGCAGAATTGGCCTCGAGGAACCTCATCATCACAACATTGTCATGGAGATTCGTTGCCGTTGAGACCACTTTGTAGAAATCGGCGGGATACTTACTGATCTCGGCGAACTGCTCCTCCAGTTTCTTGGTGGCGCGAAAGTCGTGGTAGGAAATGATAACGCCGACCCGGTCGGTGAGACCGTGCAACTGGTCCGCTTTCAATGCCTTGGCGCTCTGTAACTCGATGTCCACCAATGGGAAACCGGCGTCGGCCGCCTTCAGCAAGACGGCCAATTCGGCGGCAATTGAACCTTTGAACTTGCCTCCATTGACTGCCCGCCGACAGGTAGCGATGGCTGTCGCCTCGGGGTGCATCTCCAGGAAATTCCTCAGCTTGGGGAGGGCTGCCGCGGGCTGAGGAAGGTAGTCTAACCTTAGCTCAAGAAAGGGGTTATCGCGTACCACCGATTCAGCCCGCTCGATCATGGTGGCAGCATCGGCGCCCACCACTGGCACACAAACTCGGGGCAGCCGGAAACGATGGATCCGAGAGGCGTAACTAGTTGTAGAAGAGCGCATGTAGCTGCCCGATGTTACAGATGCACAAGAATAGTTGCAACTGTCTTCTTGCAGAATGTTGCGAAAACAGCCAGAAAGGTCTACTGGCGGGCACGAATCAGGCGTGGTACTACGGACGGCTCAGGGTTAAGCGCCGTTCAGGCTTCAGCGTTTTTCAAAAGTCTGATTGATCATATGAAAACCGCGATTTAAGAGCAGGAATTGTCCCATGTCGACACGGTGAAGAGTCATATTCAAATGACGGCCATCAAGGTTCCCGTCCAGCACAAGCTGGTTGGGCTGGGGATCTTCATACGTGAAGCTCGCTTTCCATCGCAGGTCGGAAGGGGCGGTCAGCGTAAAGGTCTTTCTAGCGGGATCAAATTGCAAAGCAAGTAGCTTTATGTCGCTATCCATGCGTTGCAAGAAAAAGTGTTCAGGATCATCGAAGATCACACGTTGCCAGCGGTCTGTGTTCGTCAACAGTGGAGGCTGTGGCACGCCGTCAGATGCGAACTCCTCCACGGACCAGATTCCACGGATAGGAGGTGGCAAGTAAGTCACATTTTTGGCTGCAATCACCCGCGCCGAATTCAAGCAAACCACCAGGGCGGCCGCGCCAATACCATACTGGAGGAACACGGTCCATCGATTGAGTTGGGGGTCTTTCACTAGAGAAACTGGGGAAAGCGGTTCCGTTCTGCGATTGAGAACGAAGAAATCTAAGAGGCGTCGCACCTCGGGCAAAAGCAGGAACAAGCTCATCAGCACCAGATGCGTTGAGTAGATCTTTCTCGGCACGTCATAACAAAAGTTAAGCATCCACACATTGCTCATAACCCCCAAGGTTACCAAGGCGCCGAGCGTGGTGAAGCGAGGCACGATCAGAAGCACTCCACCCAGCATTTCGGCAATGCCGGCAAATAAGCTGTACGCCCGGGACATGCCCATGAAGGTCCACAGCAGACCCACAGGTGAGGAATTACCGTAGTAGTCCACGAATCGATACAGCGGGGGTTCGGGAAACTGCATGCGAAATAGCTTGTTGGCGCCGTAGCTGATCATCGCTACCGCAAGCGTCAAGCGGACAAACACCCTAAGCCATTCATAGAGTTGATCGTAATCCGTCTTTTTTCTGTCAATCCACGACCAGATGGCCGTAGCAACCATCGCTACCACAAACAGGCATAGCAGGAGAATATAGTCGTATAGTTGGTCACCACTGCCGTTGGCGGTCTCCAGCATGTCGCCGCGCAGGTGAAGCAGATTTTCTCCCACCCACGGCACGATGGCGTGCCACATCCGCCGATAGGCATCATTGTGGGGCATATCGGCACCCAGAGATCCCACCGCTCCGGGAAATATGTAGAGAAGAAAGTAAGAAAACAGGAATCGGAACGCGACGCGCGTGGAAGGCCGCCAACTCTTGCCTTCGTCAGTCGCGCGCGGCTCTGTTTCCAGCTGCATTTGTGGTTTCAATGGCTGCTTTAATGACACAGTGATTGTTTCGTGAAACGGAAAATCGGACAATCTCAGGGCAGAGCCCGAATCTGACGCATTCTCTCTCGAACCGAGGTTTGACGCAACTGGTCTTTTCGCAGCACAAAACTCAAACCACTCTCGCGGTCTCTTGCGGCGCGACGCGTTCGCCGGTAAGGCCTGAGACGCCAGAACTTGGCAACGCCTGGCCAGAACAACCGGGTTCGCAAATGCAAAAAGCCGGAGCACTTGGCTCCGGCTTCCGATTAAGACCTGGGGGAAGGGTCGATTGATTAGCGGGTCAACTTGCGGCGCAGTACGCCAGCCAAGCCGAGTATGCCAGAACCGAACAGCATGATGCTGCTGGGCTCAGGAACCGTCCCGGTGCTGGTGCCGCCGGTCAGAGTGAACGCTTCCGAAGGAACCGAGCCGATGGTGTTCTCATAGGCCGTGGATTTTCCGCTGTTCTCATCCCAGTAAATCGGGTTGCTAACTGAGCAGCCAGACGTGGAGCAAGCATTGCTCAGGGTTACGAAACCATTGGCATTCGTGAAATCGGAGTTGCTGACAGCGAAGCTAGCCGAATACAGGAAATAACCGAACTGGTTCGTCGAGATGAATTGGTTGGTGACACCGCCGAAGTATGGGGGCCGCTACCCGAGAACGAGGTTGCGCCGAACTGATAATCCACGGTGGTCAGAAGATCGGTGCTCGAAGCATCCCAATAAACGATATTCATCCCGGTGACATCGGTTCCACCTGTCAGCGAATAGGAGTCGCTAACGGCGAAACCAAAGTTGATGGTCCAAGCATCGTTGGTGCCGTTATATGCACCGTTGTCGTAGAGAGTAGATGCCATAGCCGGAGAAACAGCCAGCACTAGGCAAACGATTGTGAGCAGTGACAGCGAAGCGATACGCGTTTTCAAGGATCGAACCCTCCTTTAAGGTTCAAATCAGAAATGTACCCACTGGGTAGCCCCATAGCGAGAGAGGCTACCGGTAGAAGAGCAATTCGCCTGCCAACGTAAAGCCTGTAGATCCGTTACTTGCGCACCGCCAGTGTGCAGGTCTTTGCGACATTGTTCTAGGGAATTTCCCTGCAAAGGGGCACACCCTGTTTCCCATCTAGCCCGCTTTCTTTCAACAGTTTGGCCACGTTTTGCACTCCGATTTTGTGTCTAAACTTGTGACCAAAGACCTTGTTTGGCGCCGAATTGGATCACGTTCGCTCACTCCAGCCCCGCCCAAGGCATGGTTGCGCTAAGATGGCTGACCAGTCGCCCGACTTGGACATCAACCGTTGCCATTGCAATTGGTAGACTCACTGCGTCACCGGCCCGCGGCTAAAAGGTTACAGATGATGCAAGGAAAGAAGCTTAACGCACTCGCAGTATTGAATCTATGGACCGCTGCTGATTGTAATTCTGTTCTTTGCCCTCATCCGGTCCACTTGCGGCAGTGCCCCCTGGAGCGGAACGAAGCAGAATACGCCTACGCTGGACAGTTGATACTGCAGTTGATAGGGTGCGCCACAGCTGGGTGCAATTCTCCTAGTTGAGCAATGCGGTGCTTTACACCGGCAGGGAGTGCTCAATCGGGTTTGCTCCGGTGGCACACAAATCGACTTGCAAGCATATTGCTTTCAAGCATATTGCTTTATTGATCCGATGGGCGTTTGGAGTGCGCCTGCACGGCTTGACGGATCTCGCTCTTGGCCGCATCTGAGGACTCATAAGCGTTTGGCGAATCCCCAAGATACCGATAGACAGCGGCCATATTCGTCAACGCTGGGATCCGCAGATTGGCGTAACGCACGGTGTCGTTTTGCGTCATGTTCAGGACTTGCTTGTAGCGCTCAATCGCCTGCGGCAAGTGCTCTTTGTCTTGCTCATAGAGACCCATGTACAGCATTGTCCAAGGATTGGAGGGGGCGATTGATTCCGCCGCACGGAGGTGCGATATTGCCTGATCTGCCTGTTCTTCGTTCAGCAGCGTCACGCCGAGGTTGTTTTCCGCTTCCCAGTTACCGCTAGTGACTTGCGTGGCGTGTGACCAAAGCGTCACGTCGCCTTTCCAATAGCCGATCTGACGGTGAGTAACGGCCGCCAGTGCCAATAATGCCGCCATGCTGAGGCATGCCAGCCAAGCCATAGAAACATGCTGCAGGTCGGCCCATTCCGCAACGCCCCAGCAGATCATGATGAACAAGCCCACAAAGGGCAGATACGCATAGCGATCGGCCATTGCCTGGCTGCCGACTTGTACCAGACCGATCATTGGCACCAAAGTTCCCAGGAACCAAAACCACCCCACCAGGAGATAGGGGCGACGACGGCGGGCTTGGACTACAAGCGCAGTGACAGTCATCAAGAAAAGAAGTGCTACGAGTACCTGCCAGTCTTTTGAGAACCCCCCGGGTGAGGATACAAAATCGAAAACCCCGACGGCCAGAAAGCCTTCTTGAGGTATTGAACATAAGACAAGACCGCGTTTCCCAGGCGAATGGCGAAAGGAAAGGCGTTTAAAGGGTTACTCATAGCGTAATCAGCCCTTTGCGCTCGCACAGTAACAATCGCGCTGGCCGCGGAAAGGGCGAGAAGTGGGAGCTTTTCCAGTATCAGCCAGGAAAGACCTCGCAGGCGGCATACTCCCCGTCCTCACCCAAATAGACGGTTCCTTTTCGCCCGACATCCGCTGTAAAGGCCAATAGTCCCAAAGCAACAGAAGGCAAGGAAAAGTAATCACCTGAGGTTTGGCCATAAGCCCCAGCGCGAACAGCAGCGACCACGACAACGTAACGATCCGCTCGCGGCTTATGCGCATACCATCCGTATGCCCCTAGCGCAAGCAAAAAAAACAACATGCTCAACAGGTTCTTGCGCTCGGCAATCCACGCCACAGACTCGACATTGATGGGATGCAGAGCAAACAATGCGGCCACCATGAAACTGCGGCCCGCATAACCCGTCGCTCGCTGTAGTATCCAGAACAAAAGCAGGACGTTGAGCACATGCAGTAGTAGATTGATCTCGTGGTGCCGGATAGGATTGGAATAAAAAAGCTTGCAATCCAAGGCATGAGAAAGCCAAGTGAGCGGATGCCAGTTGGCTGCATAGTAGGTCGTGAACGCCCACTTGACCGTCTCCCAGTCCAAGCCGTATTTGACGTGGAGATTGTTGGTTACGTAAACCTCGTCATCGTAATTTAAGAACGAGTAATGCCGACCGGGTAATACAGTGCCCCGGTTGCGATTATGAGGAGAAGGCTTAAGGATGGAATTCGCGTTTCAGCAAAGTGTCAGGGATCTTAACGGAAGGGATTCTAATCTCTTGATCGGAATTCAAACCCAGTAGCCTCACTCGCGAATCTCGCTCCGGATTTGGCGATCATATGAGACCCTACTTGACATGCAGGTACGTCTAGTTTCTGGACTTTATGCGCGAGTAGTGGGCAGAACGCCGGTGCAAGGCCACGCCTAACTCGCCTGGTAAGCAGCAGGTTGCTTTACCCTACGTAAACGGTGCACAATCAATTCGCTTCGACTGGACGCAGATAATTATCCTAGCCTTCGAGCTTAGAAATTGGGGACGGCGGTTGGACAGCAATCTTCACCAAACGGGAAATGGAGAATGAGTAATGAGCCTGGCGAACCAGAGGGAACATCGGATTTCGGTTTTCGGGACCAGTCGACGAGCGGCGGCCGTCGGGCTGGGGCTAGCAATCGTGTTTGTGCTGACGATCGGTGCGACCGAAGCGGTGCAGGCCCAGACTTTTCAGGTAATTCACAACTTTACCGGGGGTGTCGATGGCGCGGAGCCAACCTTCGGCCTTACCATTGACGCGGCGGGAAACCTCTACGGAACCACCTTTGAGGGCGACGCCGGTACCGGTACCGCCTACAAACTGGCGCTTAAGTCCACGGGCTGGGCCTTGACCCCGCTTTATGTATTTAACATCACCAGTAACGGCGTAGTTCCCTACTCCACACTCGTTGTCGGCCGCGATGGCAAGCTTTACGGCACCACCGGCTTTGGAGGAGTAAGTGGACCGTGCGTGGCCTACGGGCACACCGGTTGCGGTACGGTCTTCACTTTGCAAAATCCAGGCAATCTCTGCCACACCTCGTATTGCCCCTGGATCGAGACCCCGCTTTATAAGTTCAGCGGTGGCAGTGACGGGTCGAACCCCTACGGCGGCGCGCTGGTCTTCGACGCGGCTGGCAATCTCTACGGCACAACTTATGGGGGCGGCAGCGGAAGTTGTTCGAGCGGCTGCGGCCTTGTCTACAAACTTACCCGCGCTGGAAGCGGCTGGACACAGAGCGTTATCTATACATTCGCGGGAGGGGCGGACGGGGCGTCACCGTGGGCGGGTGTGACGTTCGACCAGGCTGGCAACCTCTACGGTACGACCTCGTCTGGCGGCGCATTCGGCGACGGCACGGTTTATGAATTAAGTCCCTCTGGCGGCGGTTGGACTAAGCGGATCCTTCATAGTTTTCAGCTCAGTCAGACCGACGGTTCTGCCCCTTTTGCCGGCCTGATTTTTGACCCATCTGGCAATCTTTACGGTGCAACCCAATACGGAGGTTCGGGTGCCGGCGGCACGGTGTACGAACTGAGTCCTTCGGGCGGTGGTTGGACTTTCACTACGCTGTATAGCTTTGACGGCTCTGGCGGGGGTCGGGCCAAGGGTCCTGTTGCCAACTTGACCATGGACAATGCAGGAAACCTCTACGGTTCGACGGCGGGCGACGGCGCGTATCGTTTCGGTTCCGCGTTTAAGCTGACGCACGGAAGCGGTGGCTGGACATACACCACGCTACACGACTTCACCGGTGGCCTCGACGGGGGATCTCTGCGCAGCAACTTGGTCCTCGACAGCGCCGGCAATCTCTACAGCACCGCGTCTGCCGGCGGCACAGGAAATCCGCAAAGCTGTGTCGGAAGTTGCGGCGTCATCTGGCAAATCGCACCCCACTAGGTCCCTGGTATGAGTGCACTCCTGCGGGGACCGCGTCAAACCCGATTGCGGTCCCCTCACTGCGCCAGGAGTTTCTCGGCCACACGTTGGGCTTGGGCGAAGTTTGCCGACAGGACTTTAGCTTGCTGCGTGGCCGTAGCCGCTTCGTCCTTACGGCCACTCTGCTCCAGGGCGCCGGCCAGCAACAGATAACCGACATCCGTCGCCTTGACCTTCACAGCTTCCGAGTATGCCTGGGTGGCTCCCGCCAGGTCGCCGGATTTCTGTTTCGCCAATCCCAGGTCGATCCATGTTTCCATCTTGTGAGGGTCGAGCGTGACCGCCGCCTGCAGGCTCTCGCGCGCTTGCGCCATGTCCCCGAGTTCGAGATAGGCGTGTCCCATATTGCCGAAGGCAAGAGCATTCGTGGCTGTGTTCTGGCTCACGCTTACGGCTTTCCGGTACTGGTCGATGGCCTCCTGCAACTTCCCCTGCTTCTGGTCATAGGTCGCGATATACATGTGCGGGAGAGTTCGACCAGGATCGATTTCCATCGCCCGATAGAAGTGGTCCAGCGCGTCTGCTTGCTCACCCTTTGCCAGCAGCGCTTCTCCCAGGTCTTCCTCCGCTTCGTAATTGCGGCTGGTAACCTGCAAAGTGTGGGACCACAGCCTCACATTGTCGCCCCAGTAGTCGATCTGGCGGTGAGCCAGCAGGGCCAGCACCAATAAGACGCCGGCGCTAAGCGTGACCAGCAAAATAGCGCTAACGGGCTGACGGCCATTGGCTGTTTCGGCGCCAGCAGTTGCTAATTGTCGGCGGCTCCCCAGCCATTCGTCTCCCGGCCACTGCGCAGTCGGCCACCCCCCAGCACATCATGATGAACAGGCCAAGGAAGGGCACATAGGCGTAGCGGTCAGCCATGGCTTGTCTGCCGACTTGCACCAGTCCGATCATGGGTATCAACGTCCCCAGAAACCAGAGCCAACCGACCGGAAGATACCGGCGACGCCGGGCGGCGATAACCAGCGCAGTAACCACCATCAGGAAAAGCAACGCCGAGAACACTTCCCAGTTAGCCAGCGAACTCCCGGGATGGGGATACATAGGCGCCAGGTGCGTCGGCCAAACCGCTTTACCAACGTAGCGGGCGTAGCAGACAATCGCGTTTGCCAGCCTCGCGGAAAGCGACAATTCCGGATTGATTCCTCCCCGCCGTTGCGCCATCACGGTAATCACAGCGCTGATTGCCGATAGTGCGACTAGAGGAAGCTTCTCCAATAGCAGACTGGAGAAGCGTCTGGGCGGAACGGCCGCTCCCGTTCCGATTGCCGCCGGCTGGCCCTCAACCAGCATTCGCTGCAACGGCCAGTAATCCCAAAGCAGCAGAATGAAGGGTAAGGTGATGACTTGCGGCTTCGCCATGAGTCCCAAGGCAAAGAGGACTGCGATCACAGCGTAGCGCCCGGGTCGGGGTTCGCGCGCGTACCATCGGTAAGCTCCCAGCGCGAGCAGAAAAAACAACATGCTCAACAGGTTTTTGCGCTCGGCTACCCACACTACCGATTCCACATTGATGGGGTGCAGCGCAAACAATGCGGCCACCATGAAGCTGCGGCCTGTAAACCCGGTTGCCTGCGCTAATACCCAGAACAGCAGCAACGCGTTAAGCACATGCAGCAGTATGTTGGTGCCGTGGTGGCCAGCCGGATCGAGCTGAAACAGTTGGCAATCCAAAGCGTGCGAGAGCCAGGTCACAGGATGCCAATTGGCCTGATCGTAGGTGGTGAAAGCCCACGCTACCGTGTCCCAAGCGAGGCCTGCCTGAACGTGGAGGTTGTTCGTGACATAGCCATCGTCGTCGTAATTGACGAACGGATGTTGAATCGCCGGATAGTAAAGAACGACGGTTGCGACCACGAGGACAAGACCCAGAACAAGGACTTGCTTTTGCGGTCGAGCGAGCCGTTTCGTTCCGGGGTAGGAGGAAGTCCGCTTCTCAGATTTGCGAAGATGCCTGGATTTCACGCCAGTCGAAGTCACTCGTCCCCCGTTTTCGACGAGTATATTCGATGGCGACCTTCTTTTTGCGATCGAAAGTCGCCTGGCTGAGTGCTGACTGCTAGTTGTTCGCCTACCCTTTGCTTCCAGTGGCTCCGTGCATCTTGGCGCGGTCAATCAACATCTGCACCTGGTCCTTCTGCGGATAGTCAGGATTGGTCTGCAAGAGTTTTTCCCATGCGACGATTGCGCCTTTGGGATCCTTCTTACCCTGCCATCTGACGATCCCGAGGTTGAATAGCGTAGGCGCATTATTGGGCCGGACGGTCAGCACTTTTTCGAAGCTTGCGATCGCTTTGTCGGCGTTACCGGTGTACCAGTAGGCGGTGCCAAGGTCGGTGCGCACGTCGGCATTGTCAGGTTGTAGGGCGATAGCTTTTTCGTAGTACTCAATCGCTTGCGGATAGGCCTGGCCATCGTAGTACAGATTTCCCAGCTTTACGATGGTGTCAAAGTCCTTCGGATTGGTCTTCAGTTGGGCCAATAACGGCTCAGCTGCCTTCGCCAACGTCTCCGGCGATGCCGCCTGCTGCTGTTGCGCGCTTCCGATACCGGGCAACTGTGCAGAGCCTACCGGTGCATTCCCCATTCCGGCGGGAGCCGAAGTAGTTTGCGCGCTTTCGGCGGGAGGGGCAACCGGCGCCGATCCCCGGGCAAAGTAACCTACCGCAATTCCAATGGCCAGCGTGATTACTGCCAGTGTGTAAGCTTGCACGTTGCTGAAGGCCAGGTTGGTTTTGACGTTGTCGTTTTGTACGTCTTGAGACATTTGCTGTGGACTCCTTGTGACAGTTGGCAATTAGCACTTAGCACTTGGCACTTGGTTGAACCGTTCGGTGTCCAATGCTAAAGGGCATTCACTGATGTCGTTTCTCACTTAGTGGCGGTTTTGCTAAATGCTAGTGTGCTAGTGGCTAATGCTAATTCCTCGTTTTTGGTGCCGGCGCCAACCGTTGACGGTTGTTCAAGGTGAAACAGGCGGCCTACCGCTGCGGTCAGGACATCCTGTTCGTTTCTTTCTGGAAGCTCCTTCAATTCACGGGCCAGGGAACTGGCAATTCGTTGCGTTATATGAATTGTAAGCGTTGTGAGTGCCCGGTCCTGATCTTCCGTGAACGGTCCATATTCCTGGCGAAGGGTTTCCAATTCCTGCCGGCAAAGTTCATCGAGGCGTTGACGCAGGGCGACGATGGTCGGGACCACTCGTTGCGCCATCAGTTTGCGACGAAAGCCCTGCATTTCCGCCTGCACAATCTTCTCCGCGGCTTCAGCGGCGGCTTGTCGTCCCACCGCATTGCGCTTCACCACGTGCTCCAGGTCGTCCATATCGAAAAGATGGATGCCCTCGACTGCTCGCACGCCGGGATCGATGTCGCGTGGGACCGCAATGTCAATCATGACCATGGCAGCGTGGCGCCGTTGCCGGGCAATCTCCTCGGCTTCCTGACGGCTGAGAATGAAGTTCGGGCAAGCCGTCGAGCTCACCACAATGTCGGCCGTCCTCAGATGCTGCAATCGATCGGCGAAGGAAACCGGCGTCGCGCCCATTTTCTGCGCCAACTCTTCGGCGTGGGCCAGCGTGCGGTTCATCACCTTCACGTGGTTGGCGCCCGCTTTTATAAGGTAGTGGGCGGCGAGTTCGCTCATCTTGCCGGCGCCAATCAACAACACTTCACGTCCGGCAAGTTCTCCCAGGATGCTCCTTGAAAGTTCCACTGTAGCGTAGGGCACCGAAACTGCCGATGAGCCAATCGCAGTCTCCGTCCGGGTTCGCTTGGAGACAGTCATCGCCTTCTGCAGGACGGCGTCGAGGAATCGTCCGGTGGTGCCTGCCTCCTGCGCTAGCGCCCAGGCTTGCTTCACCTGTCCCGTGATCTCTGGTTCGCCCAGCACCATGGAATCGAGACCCGAAGTCACGCGGAAGACATGGGTCAGCGCCACGTCATCCATCAGCCGATAGAAGTGAGACCATTCGCATAGCTTGATCTGATATTCCTGGGTCAAAAACCGTAGGACCGAATTGGCCGCGGTTGGGACATCGCTGGCCCACAGGATGAATTCGGTCCGGTTGCAGGTGGTCACGATGATCACCTCTTCGACGCCTTCCGAGCGTACCAATTGATGGAGCGCGTCATAACGGCGGCCTTCGCTGATCCAGAAGCGCTCGCGCACAGCGACCGGGGAGGTTCGGAAGTTCAGGCCTATTACTGCCAGCGTCGGATCCATAGGGGCCCTCTTTCGGAAAGCGGATTCCCTTTGGTAAAGGCACAATCAATGCCAAATGAAAGAAAGCAGCTGGCAGTTGTTAAGTCATTAGTACACATAGCGTTAGACTTTGTATGACCATCTGTGGCAGTCGGGTGGGACAGCGCTTTTGTGGCATATCACCCGCTTGAAGCGTTTTTTCCCTCCTGTTGCTACGGAAATGGTATGGCGAAATTCTGGTCGGCGGAGTACATTACTGTCGCCGTCAGTTAGCGGTGCTTTTGTACTTATCCCGCTCCCCGTGAGGGTGGCTCTTGTGAGGAAATGACAAATATGACGATCAAGTTACTGCAACGGATCGCGCTGTTCAGCTTCGTGATTGCGCTGGCGCTGCCACCGGTAGCCGTGGCGCAGGGTGCGGCGGACCTTTACAAATCAAAGTGCCAGGCATGTCACGGACCTGGCGGCATGCCCAGCGAAGGCATGGCCAAATCCATGGGTATGAAGCCCCTAGGCGGCGCTGACGTGCAGGGCATGTCCGACGCCGATCTGACCGGTGCGATCTCCAATGGTAAGGGAAAAATGAAGGCCTTCAAAGGGACTTTGACCGACGCGCAGATCAAAGACCTGGTTTCCTACATTCGGACGCTGAAAAAATAGTTCCACGCTTCCTAATGACGCTGTGGTCGGCGGCTCTCGTGAGGGCCGCCGATTTTTTCTGGAGCCGCTTCCCTGCTTACCCGGTGAATTCCTTGATCAACTCCGCCGCATCCGGATATTGCGCGATCAATTGCTCACGATTGCCATGCTCATAATCGGCGTAATCGAAGCCGGGCGACATCGTCGTCCCCATAAGCGCGAACTTGCCGCCAGGGACGAGTTTGCATCCCTGCCAGATACCGCCACGAACTACGACTTGCGGCTGCTGTCCATCCGCCAGATCGGTTCCCAGCGTGATTGTCTGCGAGCTTTTGTCGGGCAGCAACAGCAGCATGATCGCAGGATCGCCAAGATAGAAGTGGAAGATCTCCGAGCCGGGCAGCCGATGCAGCGGCGAGAACGTCTCCGGCGTGATTAGGTAATAGATTGCCGTGCCTATGGAGCGTGCACCCCGAATGCCGTCAGGCAGGTCCGCCGCCGAGACGTGCCAGCGGGAGCGATAGGTTTCACGAAAGAAGCCGCCCTCAATTGCATGCCGTTGCAGTTGCAGTAGTTGTTTGACCTCATCCGCAGTCATTGTCTAACCACTGTGCCTTATGTGCATGACATCGCCGTCTTTCACGATGTATTCCTTGCCTTCCAGTCGTAGCGTGCCGCGGTTGCGCCCTTCGGCCTCGGAACCTGCGTCGAGCAGTTGGTCCCAGTGGATTGTCTCGGCGCGGATGAAGTGATGTTCTAAGTCAGTGTGGATTGCACCGGCGGCATGCACCGCTTTCGATCCGCGTTCCACGGTCCACGCGCGGCACTCATCTTCGCCGACGGTGAAGAAGGAAATCAGCCCCAGCAACTCGTACGTCTTGCGGATGAGCCGCACCAGTCCGCTCTCTTTTAGCCCGTAGCTGGAGAGAAACTCGGCGGCATCCTCATCGCTCATCTCGGCGAGTTCGGCTTCGACCTTGGCACACACCGCGAGCGCGCCCGTGTTGAGGCGCGAGGCCACTTCCGTCACTCCGTATTTGGCGACCGCTTCTTCCAGGTCCGTTCCCAGCGTCGGACTCTCGCCAATGTTGAGCACATACAGAATCGGCTTCTCGCTGAGAAACATGAAGCCGCGCACACGTTTTTTGTCCTCGGGCGTCATCTCCATCTCGCGCAGCGGCCGTTCGGTTTCCAGGTGGGCCTTAGCGCGTTTCAGCAGGTCGTACTCGCGCTCCAATTCCGCCGTCTTCATCTTCTTCAGATCCTTCTCGACGCGCTCCAGCCGCTTTTCCACCTGTCCCAGATCGTTGACGATCAAGTCGAAGTCGATGTTCTTGATGTCGCGCAGCGGATCGATGGGGCCAACATGCGCAATGGAGTCATCTTCGAAGGCGCGCACCACGTGGGCGAGCGCGTCCACGTTGCGCAGATTCGCGGCGAAAGCAGTCTCATTCAGCGCCTCCTGACTCAGCGCCGCCACGTCGGCGAACTCGACGCTGGCATGCACCAGCTTTTTGGGGTTATACAGCGCGGCCAGCCGGTCGAGGCGGTCGTCGGGCACCTTGGTCACTCCCAGATGCGCCTCCCGAGGATTTCCCGCACGCTGTGCTACTTGCTGCTTGGTCAACATCACGAACAACGACGTCTTGCCCACTTGTGGCAGGCCTATGATTCCGGTTTTCATGATTGCGCTTTTCGCCTTTCGCTATTCGCTCTTCGCTAATGGCTGCGGTGAGGTCTTAGCTCCTAATCATTAGCTTTTAGCAACCGAAGGAACTTGAAACTCGAAACTTGAAACTGATTTATGTCATTCTCCGGGCGGTCAGGAAAAGCAACGCCAGCCCGAGCACCAGCACTGTTCCCTCGATGCGCGTCGACCACACGTGCAGGCGATTGAATTCCACGCGGCGAGGGTTATCTTGCGGCACGTCATCGATAACGCCCATCTGCTGGCGCAGGACCAGCATGCGCGACGCGATGCCGAACATCCCAACCAACGTCAAAATGATCATCGCGTAGATCAACAGGTTGCGGGCCGCAAAAGGGTCGGTAACGCCATTCACGATCCGCGAATCGATCATGGAAGTCACGGCAAAAATCACGCCGCACGCAATCGCCATCCAGTGCATGATGCCCAGGCTGCGATTGACCACATTGCCTGCCAGTTGCCGGGTAGGCAAGACCGCAAAGACCGTCGGGGCAAGCACAAACGCAAAGAAAATCAGTCCGCCAATCCAGATCACCAGAGACAACAACATCAGGTAACGAAGGAACGACATCAGCACCTCAGAGTAAAGGCCATTGTAAATGCTGCTGCTGAAAGGCCCCGAGTGATGGGCACCAGCCTCGCTGAGAACAGGGCCCCGAGTCTGCCGCCAGTAGGCATCCCCGGTTTTGTACCGTCCATCCGAATAGAAGCAGCCATTTCGATTTCTAAGAATCTACGAGGTGAAAAAAATGAAGCGGAGACTAATTCTTTTGGCAAGCACAATGCTGTTGTGCGGCTGCTGGGCATTCGCCCAGTCAAGTGCCCTCTCGAGTAGGGGCACAGCCAGCGGAACGGCACACTCTAACAGCCCCAGCTCACAGAGCACGATGAGCCCGCAGCAGTCGCCGAGCAAGACGCCGGACGCTACAAATCCCCCCGCCGCAACCAACCCTAACTCGTCAACCATGCCAACTGAACCTGGCGCGACTCCCGATGTGACACCGAGCACAGCGCCTAATACCCCGAGTGCGGCGCCCAATGTTCCAAGTGCCGCGCCCAACACGCCGGAGGCACCCCCGAACGCGCCGTCCACCACGCCAAGCACCGTTCCGAACTCGACCAACCCGTCGTCCAACAATCCATCGAATAATCCTCCCGATGCCGGGACAAGCCCAAACAACGCCACCACCCCACCGCCGCCACCCAAATCGTAACGTCGCGCCGTGTGGAGACAGTAGAAGGGAGCCAGTCGGCTCCCTTTGCAATTTGCGAGTGCGATTAGCGGGGTGCGGTTGCCGTTTGCAACTTTGCCTTTGCCCGCTCCTGGCGCGCTCGCAGCCATTCCATCCAGCGATCGAGACCTTCGCCGGTGGTGCTGGAAACGTCAATGATTTCCATCTGGGGATGGACGCGCCTGGCGTTTTCGCGGGCCACGTCGGCGTTGAAAGGAACATAGGGCAGCAGATCGATCTTGGTCAGCAGCATCAGTTCCGACTTCAAAAAGATGGAAGGATATTTCAGCGGCTTGTCTTCGCCCTCGCTCGTGCTTAGCAGCACGATCTTTGCATCTTCTCCAAGGTCGTAACTGGAAGGACAAACCAGGTTGCCAACATTCTCCACGATCAGCAGGTCGAGGTCTTCCAACTTCCAGTCCTCGAGATGTTTTCCAATCATCTTGGCATCAAGATGGCAAGTCCCCCCGGTGGTAATCTGCTTGACTGGAAATCCGAACTTGGCCAGCCGCTTGGCGTCATTCTCGGTTTGCAGGTCGCCAGTAAGAACCGCAACCCGCGAACCCTTGCCCATGCGCTGCAGGGTCCGCTCCAGCAGAGCTGTCTTTCCGGAGCCGGGCGCGCTGATCAGGTTGATGCACAGGACCCCGAGTTGCCGGTAGCGTTCGCGCAGCTGTTCGGCCAGGACCTGGTTTTCATTCAGGACTTTCTTTTCCACTTCGATACGATTCATTCATCCACTTCCATATAGGCGATGTCGAGTTCTTCTCCGCTAATGCAATCGGTAAAAAATTCGCCGCATTGCGGGCACTGCGGATTGAATTCGGTCATGCGAAACTCGTGTGCGCACTTCGAGCAGCGCTGCACCCGTGGAATGTACTCCAACTCCAGCACCACGGGCTCCCATTCTGTGTCTTTCACCAGTACCTCGAAGCCGAATTCCAGCGCATCGCGGTCAACGCCACACAGTTCCCCGATTTTAACGCCCACCTTGGTGATGCGGCCGTCGGGGTGCCGGAGGGCTTCGGCCTGGACCGTCTCGAGAATGGAGGATGCGATGCCTAATTCATGCATCAGAGATTCCAGCTCAAATGTCCACAAACGGACATGCCGTGGGCAGAGAACAACCGCCATCATATCTCTTTCATGCTTTCACCCGGAACCTTCTCATTTTTTCAGAAACATCTTCCGCTGAATTTCGTCTATCACTCCGTAGGTGCAGCTCGTCTCGAATTGTCTTGGGTTCATGCAGAGTAGGTAGCTCACCATGCTGAAACAGTGGGGCCGCATCTGGGCCATCGGCTTCGTCCTGTGGACGGTGCTGGCTTTCCTGAGTGCCGCCGGGGCGCATGTTTACACCGCGTCCATGGGCAGCCCGGAGAGCTGGGCGCAGTTGCTCGCCTGGAACGTCACCATCTCGTTCGTCTGGTCGTTGCTGACACCGGTGGTGTATGCCTTGGCGCGGCGATTTAGCTTCGACCGCAGCAGTTGGAAGCTGGCGCTTCCCATCCATCTCGCCGCCAGTGCGGTGCTTACGCTGGCTGGGGCGGCGCTGATCGTGTCCCTGATCCCACTGGTGACCTGGACCAAGGAAACTCATGCGCCATTCCTCGCCCACACTTTTTCGCGCGCCCTGATGGATTTACAGCGCTACTGGTATGTGGTGCTGATCACCCAGGCAATCGGGTACTACGGCAAATACCGGGAGCGCGAATTGCAGTCTTCACAGTTGGAAACTCAACTGGCATACGCGCAACTGGAGGTTCTGAAGATCCAGCTGGAGCCGCACTTCCTGTTCAATACGTTGAACTCCATTGCCGCGCTCGCCAGAAACGATGGGCCCGCCGCCGAACACATGACGTTGCAATTGGCTGACCTGCTGCGCCTGTCGCTCGACGCGGTCGGTGTTCATGAAGTTCCGCTCAGTCGCGAACTGACCTTCCTGCAGAAGTACGTTGACATCCAGCAGACGCGCTTCCGAGACCGCCTGCTGGTGGAGATGGATATCCAGCCGCATACCCGGTATGCGCTTGTCCCGAATCTGATTCTTCAGCCGCTGGTGGAGAATGCCATTCGTCACGGAATAGGCCCGCGCCGCGCCCCAGGATGCATTCGCATCTCGACTCGCCAGGTCTTCGATGAGCTGTGGATGGAGATCAGCGACAACGGCCAGGGACTGACCCGCCATCGCGGCGGCGTTCCATCGGAAGGTGTGGGGCTGCGCAACACCCGCGCTCGTCTGCTGCAACTGTACAACCACGATCACAGGATGACTCTGGAGGACCAGCCCGGCGGAGGCTGCGTCGTCAAGATCCACATACCGTTCCGCGAAAGCTCCGAGGAGGTTGTGACCACCAATGCCCATTCGAGTGTTGCTTAGTGACGATGAATCCCTGGCACGCGAACGCTTGCGCAGGATGCTGGAAGACGAGCCTGATCTGCAGATCGTGGCCGAGTGTGGTGACGGCAAGTCGGCCGTCGCACTGATCAAGCAGGAGAAGCCTGACCTTGTCTTCCTCGATGTTCAAATGCCGGAGGTGGACGGCTTCGGCGTGATCGCCGCCCTGCAAGAAGAGCATGTGCCGCTGACCATCTTCGTCACCGCCTACGACCAGTATGCGATGAAGGCATTTGACGTGCACGCCCTTGACTACCTGCTGAAGCCGGTCGGGAAAGACCGGCTTCCAGAGGCATTGGGCCATGCTCGCAAGCAGTTATCTCATCCTTCGGAGGCGACATTTCAGCGCAAGCTGCTCGAGCTTTTGGCCGATCTGGAATCGCGGCAGCAAACTCCGCAGCGCATTGTGATCAAGGCGGACGGAGAGATCGTCTGCCTGAAACCCAACGAAATTGATTGGGCCGAATCGGCCGGCAATTACGTCTGCCTGCACGTGGCGGGGAATACACACATTCTGCGGGAAACCATCACCTCGCTGGAATCACGACTGGGACATCGGCAATTCCTGCGCGTGCACCGTTCCACGCTTGTCAATGTGGACCGCATCAAGACCTTGCGGCCTTCGCTGTACGGTGACTATTCCATTCTGCTGCGCGACGGCACCAAGCTCACGTTGAGCCGTGGCTTTCGCGAGAATGTGTTGAAGCGACTGGGGACGGCATAGCAAGGCGCGCGCTTCGCTATTCGCTATTCGCTGTTCGCAAGAGCATAAGAAGCGGGATAACCCATCCTTCGCCTCTTTGAAGGGGCGCACCTTCAGGTGCGCCGTTGACATTTGCTTTTGTCATCACGAACTGACTTCAGTCGGTGAGGGACCTGCTCTTCTGTCTTTTTCGCAGCCTGTGAAACGTCTATGCAAGCAACCGTTTACCGCCCGCTTCGCGGCTTTTGCGCTTGTTGTCCTGTGGGATTGGTCCGCTCCGTCTGCTGCATCGCAGGCCGCTGGCCTTCCGCCTCTTCCAGCTCCTGGGCGATTGAGTCCACCAGGCTCGCCTCACTCATCAGCACCTGACCAACGATGACCGCACCGTCGTCGGCGTCTTTCCATTTGTGTTCTTCCATGGCCTCGCGCACGGCCGGAATCGTCTTGGCTCCATAACCGGTGTAGGCGCCGGGAGCATAGATCTGGTGCTTAAACCAGGGACGCTCCTTGAGGCCCTGGCTGACCGTGAAGGTCCTCTCGGTCAGCAGGAGCTTGGTATTGATTGCCTGTAACGCAGGAGACTGCCACGCTGCGCCACCATTTTCGTTCAATTTTGCGACAGCCTGGCGATAGCGGTGGGCGGCGCGAGCATAGGCTTCCACCCCATTGTCCAGCGGCGCGAAGTTCAAATACGGTGGCACCGGCTCTTTCGCAGGAGGAACATATTGCATTTCCGGATCAGCGGTTGCGGTGAAGACTCCTTCCTCAATCTCCCGGTTGCGTTCGCGAGCCTGGTCCTGTTGTTGCTTCAACTCCTTTTTCAGTTCCGCAACATACCGTTTGATGGTGTCGGCTGATCCCGTGGGATCGAACGGCAGCAGGTCAGCATCGGCAAAGCGCATGACCGTGCTTCCGGCCATCTGCGCCAACGCACGTTCGTAAACAAACTTCGGATCGCCAAAATGTGTGTACCAGTAGAAGTCGTCGTAAATGGAGTGATAAACGCCACCGCCGCTCTCGCCGCCGAATCCCATGTTCAGAGCAGCGACGCCCGTGAAGTCAAGAAACGCCGTGTAGTCGGAACCATCGCCCAGTGCTCCCATACGAAGGTCGGCGCGATCGCGCAACTCCTCTCGGTCCTCTGGCGTGGCGGCGCGTCCTACCCGGCGAAGATAGGCGCGCTTGAAAATGGAAATGTTCTTTTCCGGGTCCTGAACCTCACGCTCAACCTGATTGACCGCGCGCTCCAGCGTGTGGGAGCCGGAGATGTTGAGGTAACCGCGCGCGTTGGAATCGGTGTTCAGATACATCACGGCGTGCTGGCGCAGTTCATCCTGGTGCTGCTCGACCCATTCGGTGGAGCCCAGGAGCCCGGGCTCTTCGCCGTCCCACGCACAGTAGATAATTGTCCGCTTCGGGTGCCAGCCCTGCTTCACCAGCTCTCCCAGCGCTCGCGCTTCCTCCAGGACAACCACCATCCCAGAAAGCGGATCGTCTGCTCCATTGACCCAGGCGTCGTGGTGATTGCCACGGATCACCCACTGTTCAGGAGTTTCGCTGCCGGCAATCTTGGCGATGACGTCATAGATGGTCTTCAGGTCCCAGTTCGACTTCACGACCAGATGGACTTTCGCGGGTCCAGGACCAATCCTGTAGGTGAGAGGCAACGCTCCGCGCCAAGCCTCTGGTGCGGTCGGCCCGGCAATGGCCGCCAGCAAGGGCTGCGCGTCTCCATACGAAATTGGCAGCACGGGAATCGAAGTGATGGTTTTGGCGTCCTTCAGACTCAGGCGCTTCGCGTCCTTGGTGGCCCCAACTCCCGGGGTCAGGGGATCGCCAGGATATTGGGTGTCCATTACGCTGCCGCGCTGCACACCATCTTCAGGACGGTACGGCCCAACCGGATAACTCTGCCCCGCAAAATAGCCGTCATCTCGCGGATCGGAATAGATGATGCAGCCGACGGCGCCATGCTCGGCCGCGACTTTGGGCTTGATCCCGCGCCAGCCGCCACCGTAGCGAGCGATTACGATTGCGCCTTTCACCGAGACTCCGAGCCGCTCTAGCTGCTCGTAATCGTCACGCATGCCATAGTTCACGTATACCAGCGGCCCGTTAACGTCTCCGTCAGCAGAGTACGCGTTGTAGGTCGGTAGTTGCTCGGAAGTCTGTTGTGACGTTGGATCGATGCTGAGCGGCGGCTCTTGTAGTTTGGCCACAAAGTGCGTGGGAGACAGCAACTCGACGTGACGTTCCTTCGGCGTGGGGAAAAGCACATCGAAACTCTCGATGTGAGCGTCGAAGCCATACTGCTTAAACTTCGCCAATATCCACTCGGCGTTTTCCTTGTCGTACACCGAACCTACATTGTGAGGGCGAGCGCTCAGGTGCTGCATCGATTCCCGCATCGTCTCAGGATTGGGAAGGTTGCGGAATTTCGACTCCCAATCGCGCTCTGCAACGGCATGCGCGGTCGAGTAGCCATCCATGGTCTCGTCGGGATTGTTGGCTGCATTCCCCAACTGAAGCAACGAAAACAGCAACACGGCCACACCGGTGCGGCTCATCAATTGTTTACCTCCGCCCGCCTATGCGGGTGATGCCAAAATGTCTTTACAGGGTTGTAGTCTGTCTCACTAGAGTTCATGGAGTGTCTTGGTCCCGGCAGCGGGAACCGCCGGGCATTTCGAACCTGGCGCGGTAGGGCCTCGTCAGGCCGGCGAAACTCAGTATATCCCGCTCACATCGAGCGCGGCGTACGAAGAAACACCGCTGTGAAACCTTAGTTGATAGTCGAGGGTTGAAAGTCGACAGCTGGTTTCTCGCTGCTTACCAGAGCCAGAACCATAGCCAGTGCAGCAACCCCCATCAGCAGAAACACGCAGGCAGGCCATCCGCCCGCGACCCACGCCCAGCCCGTGACAGTGGCCCCCAATCCACCACCGACGTAGTAAAACGTGACGTACAATCCCGCTGCCGAAGAGCGCGCTCTGTCGGCGGCGATCCCGGTTTGCACCGTCCCCACAGCCTGAAAGATGAAGACACCGGACGACGCCAGCGCCAGACCCGTGACAATGACCGGTAGTGAGTGCAACAGGGTCAGCAGCAATCCCGCTGTCGTGAAGCAGACGGCAATGATCGATGTCAGCCGGAGGCCGTAGCGATCGAGGCAGCGTCCCGCCAGGGGTGTCACAAAGAATCCCAGCAGGTAAACAAAGAAAATGCTGCCCAACTGTTCCGAGTTCAGCCGATAGGGCGGAGCGGCGAGATAAAAATTAGCGTACGTGAATGTGCCGACCAGGCAGAAGAGCGCCGAAGATCCCATGCCGAAAACTACCAGCAGACGTGGATTCCGGAGGTGTTGCCAGCCCCCGGCGAGGGAATGCGCGATACTGGCGGCGCGGGCAAAGTGCTTCGCGCGCGGCAGCGAGCGTTGTACAACGATTGCCCCCGCTAAATTCACCAGCCCGATCGCGAGGAACGCCTCTCGCCATGCAAAATTCTGGGCGACGACACCCGATATATAGCGCCCCAGGAATCCGCCCAGCACCGTGCCTGAAACGTACGCGGACATCGCCTTGCCCACGTGCCGTCGCGGGAACTCCTCATTGATATAGGCCATGATGACGACAATCACGCCGGGCGCGAACACTCCCTGCATGAATCGCCAAAAGACGAGTTGATGCAAGGTGCGCGAGGTGGCCGCCAGCAGCGTGGGCACGGTCAGCGCATACAGCGAAGGCACGATCACCTTTTTGCGGCCAATGGATTCGGCCAGCAGGCCGATGAAGGGTGCGGTCAGCGCCATCGCCAGGATGGTGGCACTCACCGTCAGCGATACCGCAATTTCCGAGGCGTGGAAGACTTGCTGCAAGTACGGAAGCAGCGGCTGCGTGTCATACACATTCAGGAACGTGCACATACCCGCCAGCATGCACGCCACAATGGCCACCCGGGGTGGTGACTGCTCTGAACCGGAAACTGAATTGGGTGAGGTGACATCCATCATAAGAGGTCGTCAATGGACGTCATCGCAGCAGGAAGCGGATAGTCCAACTTAGGATTATAGGGGGGACCAACAACTTGCCGACTGTGACGCTTACAGCACCACGAGCGTGATGCCGCGATTGCCCTTGCCCAGGTCGCTGTCGCTTTTCAATTCAGGCATGGCCTTTAGCAGCGCCCAGCTGCGTTCATCACTCGTGCGCCAGTTTTCGCCGTAGATGCAATCGCGGATTTCTTTCGCCTGCGCCATTTGCCGCAAGGTTGATTGCAATGCAATGCGCAGATCGCCGCCAACGCCGCTGGAACCGTAGCCATGCACCAGCTTGAGCACCCGCACGCCGCTCTGTTGAGCCACGCGCAGTTCCGAACTCAGGCGCGAGCGCGCCTGCGGCACGCTCGGCATTCCGGCCTCGAGGTTCACGGTCTTGAGGGCGGACGACAATCGGCACCTCTCACCGAATCAGTTCCCTTCTCGACTAAAGTCGGCTCGGGAGGACAAAACATTAAGATCCCTTGACGCTGGTTTAAAGGCCAGCACTACCCGAACTTGACGCCATCTGAGCAACAGCTGGAAGAACACGATATCATCTCTAACTCGGTGACCGTAGATGAAAGATATCGCTTCATGGGCGCTGGAAACAGCTAAGATACGGGGCGCTTCCCATGCGGAGACGCGCATCGTTGACGAACGCAGCCGTTCGCTCGCCACCAAGAACGGCAGAATCGCCAGCGCCGCCGACTCCGAATCCATGGGCATCGGCATTCGCGTCATCGCCAATGGAGGATTTGGATTTGCCGCCACCGACGACCTCACGCGGGAAGGCGTTCAAGGCTGTGCGGCCAAGGCGGTCGAGATTGCCAAAGCTTCCTCGACTGTAAAGTCGCAAGAGCTGTATCTGGTGCCAGAGCTGGCGGCCCAGGCTGAGTGGGTCTCGCCCTGCAAAATTGATCCGTTTAGCATCGCCATCGAAAAACATCTTGACCTGCTATTCGCCATCGACGCCGCCTTGCTGGCGGTGAAAGGCGTAACTCTCGCCGAGACCAGCATGAACTTCCGACGCTATGAGCAGTGGTTCTACTCGTCGGCGGGTTCCGAAATACATCAGACCATCATCACTTCCGGCGCAGGCTACGCAGCCTATTCGTTCCAAGGCAACGAGATCCAGAAGCGCTCCTATCCCAACTCGTACGGCGGGCAGTTTCAAGGCAGAGGCTATGAATTGATCGAGGAGTTGGGGCTGTTGGAACATGCCACCGAAACCGCCGAGCAGGCAGTCGCGTTGCATTCGGCCGCGCAATGTCCCGAAGGAAAGTTCGATGTCATTCTCGATTCCTCGCAGCTCGCGCTGCAAATCCACGAGTCCATCGGTCATCCCATTGAGCTCGATCGCGTGCTTGGCATGGAGGCCAATTTCGCGGGCACATCATTTCTCACACTCGACAAACTGCGCACTCTGCAATACGGCAGCGAAATCGTGAACGCCGTGGCCGATGCCACCGAGGCACACGGGCCTGGCCTCGGCACATTTGCCTACGACGACGAGGGCGTAGCGGCGCAGTGCACACCGATCATAACCAACGGCCGGTTCACCGGATATCTCACTTCTCGCGATACTGCAGCCGCCATTGGCGCGAAACGCAGCGGGGGATGCTTGCGCGCCGAAAACTGGAACCGGCTTCCCATCGTTCGCATGACCAATGTAAGTATCCTGCCGGGCGAGTCGCCGCTGACACTGGAGCAACTCATCGCATCCACCGATCACGGCATTCTCATGGAGACCAACCGCTCCTGGTCCATCGACGACAAACGCTACAACTTCCAGTTCGGTTGCGAGCTCGGATGGGAGATCGTCGGCGGCAAGCGTGGACGGATGCTGAAGAATCCTTCCTACTCGGGCATTACGACTGAGTTCTGGAACTCGATGGACGCCATATGCTCGCGCGATGAATGGACCTTGTGGGGCACGCCGAACTGCGGCAAGGGACAGCCGCAACAGGTGATGGGAACCGGGCATGGTGCGGCGCCAGCACGGTTTCGCGACATCATGGTCGGCACCGCGTATAAGGGGAACGAATAGCGATGCTTGATCGCGATCAGGCACACGATATCTTCGACAAACTGCGCCGGCTGTCCCAGGCTGACGAGATCGAGTTGCTCATCGCCGGCGGCCATAGCGCGCTGACGCGCTTCGCCAACAACACCATCCATCAGAATGTCGCGGAAGAGGAGTATCACATTTCGGTGCGCTCTTCCTTCGGAAACCGTACCGCCCGCGCCAGCACCAACAAGCACGACAATGAGAGCCTGCGTCGCGTGGTGCAGTCATCCGAAGCGTTGGCCCAGGTGCAGCATCCCGACCCCGATTTGTTGCCGATGCCAGCGCCAGAAGAAGTTGCGGCTGCTGATTGCGGTGAGGCCACGATCAACCGCTATTTCGAAGACACGGCACGACTCACTCCTCAAGACCGCGCCCATGGCGTTGCCGCCATGGTGAACGTCGCCAAGAAGCACAATCTAGCCGCTGCCGGAATCTTCTCGTCGGCGGAGATTGTCGAAGGCATCTTCAACTCAAAGGGTGTGAACGCCTGGTACGAACAGACTCTAGCCGAAGTTTCGGTCAGTATGCTCGACCGCTCCTCATCAGGATGGCAGAAGGCGAACTCACCCGACGTGGCGCGACTCGATCCCGTGCGCATGGCAGAAGTCGCTGCCAGAAAAGCCATCGATTCGAGAGATCCTCTGGATTTGCCTCCCGGGAAATACACGGTCATTCTTGAACCCGCCGCGGTGCTCGACATTGTGGGGTTCATGTTCTGGGATTTTGGCGGCTCGGCACTCCTCGAGCAGAGATCGTTTCTGAACGATCGCATCGGGACCCAACTCTTCGGGCAGAACATTACGGTCTGGGACGATGTCTATCACCCGTTGCAGGCAGGAGTTCCCTTCGACGGCGAAGGGATGAGGCGGCAACGGCTGAAGCTGATCGAGGGTGGTGTGGTCCGTACAGCTACTTACTCGCGCTCCAGTGCAATGCGCATGCAAGCGTCGGAGATGGCCGGCAAGGTTGGCGCGGTCCGGCCCACCGGCCACGGTTTTCCTCTGCCCAGCGAGATCAGCGAAGCCCCTCTCAATATCGTGTTTGCCGGCCCGCCGGAAGCCGAATCGCAGAACCTGGAGCAGATGATCGCCTCCACCGACCGGGGCATACTTGTTACCCGGCTGTGGTACATCCGCGAAGTTGATCCCTACGAGAAAATCTTGACTGGCATGACACGCGACGGCACCTTCCTGGTGGAGAATGGCAGCGTGGCTCGCGGGGTCCGAAACTTTCGTTTCAATGAGAGCCTCTTGCACATGTTGCAAAACGTGGAGGTAATGGGCGTCCCGACCCGCTCCTGTGGCGAGGAGTCGTTCGATATGGTTGTGCCCCCCATGAAAGTGCGCGAGTTCAATTTTACCGAGACCACAAAGTTCTAGAGCAAACTCGGCAGAATCGTACGCTAATCATCGTATAAATACCTTTAATACATTAACTTGCAAGGAGATTTCATTTGCGGGTTGCCGGCAGACACCATCGATAGTTCTTGCATCCAATGGTACTTTAGTAACAAGCCTTCCTCCGTTACTCGATGTATTCTGACGGTAACCAGTCATGAATATCGGCCGCGAGTCAGAACTTCGGAATTCGATTCGGTTCCCGCTCCACCTGCAGGTAACCTTAAAGACGCCTACGGCGGAATACCGGGCGAAGACGATCGATATTTCAGCTGGGGGCATCCTGTTTCACGCCGATTCCGAGATCGCTGTGGGCTCGGAAGTTGAGTTCACCATTGAAATGCCGCGTGACGTTCTGGGAACGAAGGACCCGGTGTTTGTGAGATGCCAGGGCCGCGTCGTGCGATTTGCAGAAGAACCTTCAGGACGAAACGTGGCGGTGGTCATCGATGAATACCACTTCGAACGTACCTAAATCAGCGGCCCAAGGCGGCACCGTGGCCTCTCGCGTCAGCAATGGCGGTGGGGACGTCTCACATCCGTCTTCGTCCTCGCAATATTCTTCGGAGGCGGAGTCCGTGACCCGAATCATCCTCGCCGACTCGGAAGCAATCTTTCGGATGGGGATGGCCAGAATTTTCTCGGGAGAAAGCGATTTGGAAGTGGTCGCGCAGACGGACTCCCTGCCGCAGACCCTTGCTGTAGTTGCGGAAACGCCGGCCGACGTGATTCTGTTCGAGGCCGGGTTGTCTCCCACGCCGGCGGAAGCGGTCAGCGAAGTGGCTCGAAGGGCCGCTCTTCCTACGGCAAAACTGATCCTGGTTACGCAGCCGGCAGGCGAGCAGGAAACGGTGGACTATCTGCGTCGCGGAGTGCGCGGCATTCTCACTCGCACCGTTTCACCCGAACTGCTGGTGCGCTGTGTGCGCAAGGTCGCGGCCGGCGAAACCTGGCTCGACAAGCAGGGCGTCAACTGGGTAATTCAAGCCTATCGCTCGCAAGCTCTCCAGGGCAACGCTCCCAAACAGCAGTTGCGCCTCAGCGAGAAGGAAATGCTGATCATCAGCGGGGTCACGCAAGGGCTGAAGAACAAAGACATCGCCCGCGAGGTCGGCACGACGGAGCAGGTAGTAAAGAACTACTTGCGCAAGATTTACGACAAGCTACAGGTCACCGATCGTCTGGAGTTAGCGCTGTACAGCATGCATCATCGGTTGTTGGACGGCTACATTCCGCGCCCCGCACGCGAGCAGCGCCAGCGGGTTGCGGGCCCAGCGGAAGCGGCAGACATTGCTCAGACCGCATCCGTCTCACCCTCTCAAGGCAGTCGCGCACGGTCTCCTCAACCTAAGCCGCAACGGCACGATCTCAATTCGAACGATAGATGACCGTAAAGGGCACGAAACGTCGATGCTGTTTCGCGCAACGTAGGATGCGAGGACCGCGTTGTGGCCATGACAGCATTCCGGCAGCTTACTTCCCAGAGCCCGTTCCGGATGTTGCTTATGGCGATATTGTTGCCGGCAGACTACAATGGTGCGTTCCGGCGAGCCGCATTTTGATCCATGTGTGAGTGCGCCGAATTATGTCCACTTATGAAGTTCAGCGAGGCGATATGAAGGGTGATCCTAAAGTTATTGCTTTCTTAAACCAGGTGTTAAAGGCGGAGTTGACGGCCATCAATCAGTACTTCCTGCACGCCGAGATGTGCGAGAACTGGGGCTATAAGCGGCTGGCCAAACTGGCGAAGAAGGAATCCATCGAAGAAATGGTGCATGCCGAGAAGTGCATGGAGCGAATTCTGTATCTCGACGGGACCCCCAACATGTCCGACTACTTCAAAATCAATATTGGCGCCACGGTAGAGGCGCAGTTGAAGAACGATCTGCAACTCGAATACGACGCCGTCAAGCGCCTGAATGACGGAATCAAGCTCTGTACCGCCGCCAATGACGCCGGCTCGCGCGAGCTCGCAGAAAAAATCCTCAGCGACGAAGAACACCACATCGATTGGCTCGAGGGCCAGTTGCATGCCATCAGCGAGATGGGAATAGCCAACTACCTGGCGCAGCAACTGAAAGAAGGAGAGTGAGCGAGTAGGTCCTGCCCCTGGGATTTTGTGCGCCTTGCCATACGTTACAATGAGACGACGCTATGGTTCTGGCGTTACCGCAAGACGCTTTTTCCCAACGGAGAGATGGCCGAGTGGCTGAAGGCGCACGCTTGGAAAGCGTGTGTACTCGAAAGGGTACCCAGGGTTCGAATCCCTGTCTCTCCGCCATTAATTTGTAAACTGATGTAAATAATACAATTAACTGCAATGTGAATTGCTTGTTAGCCCTCATGTTAGCCTTTTTTGCTATAATTGGGCGGAATTTCTTCCCTTTTCCATGCCCAAAACGCAAAAGGCAGTCCGACTGCTTGACTGGCATTAGCGAGGGGCTTTAGCGGAGCAGCCGGAGTGAAGCCCAGTCCGTCTGATCGTTCGAACTCCCTGAGCAGCCACAGGAAAGGCGCTGGTCCGGCGCTGAGCCTGCCGGTAAATGGGCTATCGAGCGAGAAGATGAGATAAAAAGACAGCCCCAGTACAAAAGAAAACCCCAGCAGCAACACCGCCCAGACCGCCCAGGCATGAGTCACGAACATTCCATGGAAGGCGAACAGAACAAACGCGCCCGCAATCAGCAAGCCCCACAGAGCGCCAGCGGTGTTTCCTTCTGCGCTGCGCAAGCGGCTGCGACGTGCGTCGAGCCAGATTCCCATCAGGTCCAACGCTTGTCCATACAACTCCGCCTCGCGGGCATCCTCGGGCCTGATCGCCAGAATCGCCGCAACCAATGCTGAAGAAGTGTCCAGATTAATCTCCTCGGTGGGCGCATTGTCACGGGAAGCGCGCGCCAGTAAATCCCAGCGCTCAATCACGCCCTGCACGTAGGCCTTCGCGGACTCGCGAATTCTCCTGGTCTTTTCTGCAGAAAAGCTGCAGACCACAAACGTGAGGTCGGTTAGCGCATTTGCTTCGCTCTTGACTGCGTTGTCGGCGTCACTGAAGCTCTGCCACACGCCCGAAACCACAAAGGCAATCAGCACTGCATTAGGTGGTGCCCAGAGTCCCATAGACCGAGGTCGTCAGATTATTGTCCAGTGCCAGTTGCTGCTCGCTGAAGATCATGCGGGTGAGAAACGAAACAACCAAGCCCGCGGCCATCGTCGACGCGACGATCACGACGGGCTGCATCTTCGCCGGGAGCGACAGGACGTAGGACCGCATGTTTCCTCACTAAGTAGCGAATAACTCTTCGTTGTGCTGCAATGTTCCACTCTAGCGAACACAGAGCAGGTGACGCAATCGTAGCGCACAATCCCTCGGCGCGCTCAGGGCAACGCTCTTTCGGCTTGAGAATTCCCTTCTCACAATCAGAACATGTCGTGGGCCCTGGTGCTCCCGGCCGATTTAGAGTGTATGACGAGCAACCGGGAATGTCTGCTCCATCTCGTCCAAAAATAATGCTGCTGCACCACTATGGGCGGTCAAACAAGATGCCTGAGCAAAGCCAAGACTTCGGCCGAGTTGTCCCGAAGGACTGCTTACCCCGTTACTTTCCGGTTTGTTCTGATAGCCTCTTTATTATGCGACTCCCCCTGAGCCTCTTATGCCTTTTTACTTTTGCCGGCTTGATGTTTGCGCAGAATTCGAAGCCGGTAGTCGATCGTGTTGCCGCACAGAATGCGCTTTTCGAAGAACAGTACGAGTCTGACCTCAAGAATTTCCCGGAGCGCGCCACCGCGTTCGGCGACTATCGCTACAACGACCAGCTTACCGACTACTCGCTGGAGGCGATCACACAGCGTAACAAGACCAACCAGGAATTCCTGGGCCGCCTTAAAGCCGTCGATACCACGGGATTCAGCGACCAGGACCAACTTTCGCACGACCTGATGATGCGGGTCTTACAACAGCGCATTACCGACTACAGCCTCAAAGAATACGAGATGCCGATCAACCAGCAGAACGGCATCCATACGAGTCTGGCGGACATGCCGAACTCCATGCCGTTCACGACAGTGAAACAGTACGAGGATTACGTCTCGCGACTGCACCAGATTCCGCGAGTGCTGAGCCAGACGGAGGAGGTGCTGCGCGCCGGCATGAAGGACAAACTCATGCCGGTTCGGTTCCTGCTGGAGAAGATTCCTGTGCAGTGCCAGGGCATCATTGATGCCAATCCGTTCTTGCTGCCAACCAAGAAGTATCCGGCGAACATTTCCCTTGAAGAGCAGAAGCGCCTGACGCAGCAGATCACCGAGGTGGTCAACCACGACGTTATTCCTGCGTACAAGCACTTTGCCGACTTCGTGAAGACGGAGTACGCTCCGCAGGGCAGGACCACGCTGGCGATCACGTCGTTGCCGGATGGCCAGAAGCGCTACGAAAACGATATTTACGCGCGCACGACGACGCACCTCAGTGCGGATGAGATACACCAGATCGGGCTGCGCGAGATCAACCGCATCGAGGCCGAGATGACGGCAATCGCCAAGAAAGAGGGCTTCGCCGACCTGGCTTCGTTCCGGGCTTCGCTGAAGACAAATCCCAAGTACATTCCGACTTCTGCGGAGCAGATCCTCGAGGACTTCCGCAAGTACATCGCGCAGATGGAGCCGAAGCTTCCACAACTGTTTACGCTGCTGCCCAAGTCGCCCGTCACAGTGGAAGCCATTCCGCCTTTTCAGGCGGCGGCCGCAACCCATTACGTCACCGGCACCCCTGACGGCAAACGGCCTGGCCGCGTCGTAGTCGCCACGTCTAACTTTGCCGAGCGCTCACTGATCGACGATGAGGCGGTGGCGTATCACGAAGGAGTGCCTGGGCACCACATGCAGAACTCCGTGAACCAGCAGCTCACGGGGCTGCCGAAGTTTCGGTTGCATGGATTGGGCTTCAACGCCTATGGCGAGGGCTGGGCTTTGTATGCCGAGCAGCTGGGCAAGGAGGTTGGTTTCTACCAGGACCCGGTCTCGGATTACGGCCGCCTGTCGTCGGAGTTGTTCCGTGCAGTGCGTCTGGTCGTGGACACAGGAATTCACTCAAAAGGTTGGATCCGGGAACAGGTTGTGGAGTTCATGCGCAAGTCTGGCGCTGTCGACGAGCCGACGATTCAGTCGGAAACGGACCGTTACATTGCCTGGCCGGCGCAGGCCCTGAGTTACAAGCTGGGGCAGCTCAAGATCAGCGAACTGAGGCAGCGCGCACAGAAAGAACTAGGCGCGAGCTTCGACATCCGAAAGTTTCATGACGAAATTCTCGACGGAGGATCATTACCGCTGGATATGCTGGAGGCTCGTACCGATAAGTGGATCGCCCAGCAGAAGGCCAAATGAGCTAGCGGGATGGCTAGTTGATGCGATTCTTATATCTAGACCAAAGTAGCGGTCGATATGAGGACAAGTCGTATCCAATCTTGAGGGAGATGCTCGGGCCGGCCTCTCACGTCGCTCCCCTGCGATGGACAATCGAGAAATAATGCCGCCAGACGGACCTGCAACGATGCGGGTCATAAGTCGGCTTGTGGGAAGTTTCACCAGATCGGTAACGAGAAACGCCCATGTGTGTACGGATATGACGCGGAGTCAGTCCTGTCGCGGCTAAATCACTTGGACGTATAGTCGGCGTTGCGTCTTTGTGGCCGCGACCTGGCGGTCTCTTCAAGAGCACGAATAGGGCGTTTTTCGTCAAGTTGACCCCGAACAGCCCAACTTACGGTTGGCCCGTGATTCACTCATAATCAGGGATCTGTGCTGAATTCCAGAGTTCGTGTCCCCCTGTCAACAGCTATGCTGGCGGGTTCTACTTACTTGATTACCCACGTAAGAACGCTGGCGTCCACGAGCGCCTTTTCCTGAATGTCATTCATCGCGTCCATAAGATTCTTTAGGCGCTGCTTGCTAAGCATCTCACTTGAATCGTCGACAAATCCGGAAGTGGCGGCACAGAGCATGTCGATAGCGGTACAGCGCGGAAACACCATTGCCATTGCTTGAATCTCCCGAAAGAGACGGACGACTTCGTTGGCACGATCTGGATAATTCCCACCGTGGATGTTGATGGTTCCGTTTTTTTGAACAATGGAATCCGCTTGGAGTTTCTCCATCGCGTCGTAAGCATAATTAGTGGAGAAATACAGGTCGAACCATTTTTGTTGTGCCCATTCGTCATGGGCGCGTTCAGCGATACTCTCAGCGTCCTCCCTCGCTCCCTTGGCTATGGCAGCTGAGACAAGCGAGGCGATGAAAGAAGCCATGGCCACAACTAACTAAGCAATCGAGACGTAGTCTGAGGCCGGCGTCGCTTGGGCCATTCGGGCTTCCTCACTTTGGTTTTGCGCCATTATAGACAACCGGAAGGCCGCGCTGAAGACGAATCGCGGGGCGGAAGGATCGAGTTTACTTCTTGTCGCGGGCCGTGTAGTCGGCAATCGGGAACCCAATCCACATGAGCGAGAAGTCGGCAAACCGACAACTGAGAGCAGACGGCACGCCGTGCGTCACACACAACGCGAACGGGCGTGAACTTTACCTGAATGGCCCCGGTGCCGTCGTGCCGATGTGTCAGTAGACGTGGCGCTCCGCCATTTACAATGTTCTCCCGGAGGTGGTTTGCATGCGCAAAGCCATCCGGCTCTTTCTTGTCATCCCCACATTTGTTCTCGTGCTGATTCTTTCGAGTGCTCTCATGAACGCTCAAGCTGCTGCCGATCCACGAACCACAGCCCAATCAGCCCCGCCAACCGTGGCCGAGGCGGAGCAATTCATCCATGACGCCGAAGTCCGGCTTAACGATCTCACGGTGAAGGATGCCCGTGCCGGATGGGTGCAGGCCAACTTCATCACTGATGACACCGAGCAGGTCGCCGCCGACGCCGACGAAGCGTTGATCGGCGCCACCACTGACCTGGCCAAAAAGGCCACCCGTTACGACAACCTGAAACTACCCGACGTGATGGCGCGCAAGATGCTGCTGCTAAAGCTCTCGGCGGCTGTGCCGGCGCCGGCCCCGAGCGACCCCAAGGAGCTGGCCGAAATGGCCCGCATCGGCACGTCGCTGGCGGCGGATTACGGCAAGGGCAAATACTGCCCGAAGACGGGCAAGCACGCAGGCGAGTGCCTCGATATCACCGCCATCGAGCGCATCATGGCCAGCAGTACCGACCCCGATGAGCTGAAAGACCTGTGGATCGGCTGGCAGACCATCTCTCCGCCAATGCGCGACCACTACACGCGCTGGGTTGAGTTGGGCAACAAAGGCGCGCGCGAGATGGGCTTCAAGGACCTCGGCGCGATGTGGCGCGCGGGATACGATATGTCGCCGGAACAGTTTTCGCAGGAGGTCGAGCGCCTGTGGCAGCAAGTGAAGCCACTCTACGATTCGCTGCACGCCTACGTGCGCGCCAAGCTGGTGGAGAAGTACGGGCCGACCGCAGTGGACGCGAACGGCATGATCCGCGCCGATTTGCTGGGCAATCCGTGGGCGCAGGAGTGGGGCAACATTTTCGAACTTGTCGCGCCGCCGCAGCAGAAGCAGCCGTATGACGTCACCGACCTGCTGAAGGCGAAGAACGTCGATCCCATCGGGATGGTCAAGTACGGCGAAAGCTTCTTCACCTCGCTGGGTTTTGCGCCGCTGCCCAAGACGTTCTGGGAGCGCTCGCTGTTCGTGAAGCCGAAGGATCGCGAGGTGGTCTGCCACGCCAGCGCATGGGACATCGACAACTTCAACGACGTGCGACTGAAGATGTGCATTCAGGTGCGGGGCGTGGATTTCGTCACCATTCACCATGAACTGGGACACAACTTCTACCAGCGCGCATACGAGAACCAGCCCTTCCTTTTCAAGAGCGGAGCGAATGACGGCTTCCACGAGGCCATTGGCGACACCATCGCGCTGGCCATCACGCCGCAGTACCTGAACAGAGTTGGACTGTTGGCCACAATTCCGCAAACAGACGACATCGGGTTCCTGCTGCGCGAGGGGCTGGACAAAGTTGCGTTCCTGCCGTTCGGGTTGCTCATCGACCAGTGGCGTTGGAAGGTCTTCAGCGGAGAAATCAAGTCCGCCGACTACAACAAAGCCTGGTGGGAGATGCGCGAGAGGTACCAGGGCATTTCGCCTCCGGTGGCGCGAAGCGAGGCCGACTTCGATCCCGGCGCGAAGTATCACGTGCCCGCGAATGTGCCGTACACGCGTTACTTCCTGGCGCGGATCTTGCAGTTCCAGTTCTTCCGCGCCATGTGCCGCGAGGCCGGATTTAGCGGGCCGCTCTATCGCTGCTCGTTCTACGGCAACAAGGCCGCTGGCGCCAAGCTGAACACCATGCTCGAAATGGGCCAGAGCAAGCCATGGCCCGATGCGCTGTATGCCCTCACCGGCGAGCGCCAGATGGATGCCGGCGCGATGCTGGAGTACTTCGCGCCGCTAAAGCAATGGCTCGATGAGCAGAACAAGGGCAAGCAGGTGGGATGGAAGAGCGGCAACTGACAGCGAGCGACGGGTAGTAATGCGATTCGCTTCCTGTGTACAGAGTCCGCCATTTGCGGTTGATCCAGTCCCGGCAAAGCAGAGAAGGTAGCACACCCCTTCAGGGGCGGGTAGGCGTTGGGCACGTAACAGGATGATGCTGGAGTCCCTCGGACGGGAAGGGTGCCGATGAACATCGGGAACTGCTCGCCTATCGCGCGCGGCCCAGCCCAATATCCTGTTCCAAGTCGATCTTTATCGACGCGATCTCTCTGGCTTGAACGAGAGGGAGGTTCACAAGTACTTGCGGAAGAATCGAACCCGGTGCACCAAGGCCGGTGACCTTGTGCTCCTAGCTGAGTTGATCCACCACTACCTCGGGAAGAATGGAGGAGTTCGGATGGCCCACCGCGACTTAACCAGCCCAAGTTCCGTCCTTCAGATCCGCCAGGGAGTGTTGGAAATGTTCGGTGATCGGCGCTACTGTCGCCATTGAGTGTAAGTCTCCTTCGCTAGCTTAGGGTTCGACCGCCATTGCGAACGCATGACTGGCAGTCCGGAATTGTCGGTTCGTCCGTCGGTTTGGTACCGAGAAATGCCTTTATGTATACGCATGACATGAAGTCCGCCTGTCGGCGGTCAGCCCACTTGGACGAGAAGTCGGCGTTCCGTCCTTGTGGCCGCGACCTGGTGGAGTTCTTCAACAGCACGGGTTGGGCGTTACCCATCAACTTGAGCCGCACAGCCCAACTTCCAGTTGGCAAGTCTCGCGTGAACCGCTAATCGCCAACATTGACGTCGTACGCGAAGGCCCGGTCGCTCACCGCTCTCCCGCACCTGGCGAATGCGGAACAAATTGACTGGTGTTCAGGATCGCCCTATGATCATCCATTCCATAGCATCTCCAGCTAAATGATCGAGAAAACGATCTCGCACTACCGCATTGTCGGCAAAATCGGCGGCGGTGGCATGGGCGTGGTCTACAAAGCTGAAGACGCTCGTCTTGGCCGGTTCGTAGCGCTCAAGTTCCTTCCTCAGGATGTTGCACGCAACCCGCAGGCCATGGAGCGCTTTCGTCGTGAAGCGCGCGCCGCATCGGCGCTCAATCATCCGAACATCTGCACGATTTACGACATCGGAGAGCAGGATGGCGATGTGTTCATCGTCATGGAATTTCTCGACGGCGTGACCTTGCAGCATCACATCGCGGGAAGGCCGATGGAATCTGAGACGCTGCTCGCCATCGCCATCGACATCGCAGACGCGTTGGATGCGGCGCACAGCGAAGGTATCGTTCATCGTGACATCAAGCCCGGCAATATCTTTGTAACTCGCCGCCGCCATGCCAAGATTCTCGATTTCGGATTGGCCAAGGTCGCCGGCAAAGCCAGGCTGGGCAGCACGGACGCAATCGAAACCATTGCCCACGAATCAGATTCGGAGCACCTGACGAGCCCGGGCGCGATGATGGGTACAGTCGCTTACATGTCCCCGGAACAGGTACGAGCCCGCGACTTGGATGCGCGCACGGATCTGTTCTCGTTCGGAGCGGTGCTCTATGAAATGGCCACGGGCAAGATGCCGTTCGAGGGCTCCAGTTCAGGCGAGATTTGCGGCGCAATCCTGCACCAGGAACCGCTGCTGCCCTCTCAGGTGGTTCCGGACCTTGCTCCAGCCCTTGAGGCGGTCATTCGTAAGGCGCTGGAGAAGGACCGCAATCTGCGCTACCAGCATGCGTCGGAGATGCGCAGCGACCTGCAACGGTTGAAGCGCGATGCAGACAGCGGGAAGTTCCAGGCGGTAGTAACGGCCTCTGCGGTTTCTCTTGATACGCCACCCTCAGCTGGAAGTAGCGCGTCCCCTTCGGGGATGGGTACGGCAGCACGACTTGCGCCTTCTTCCGCACCTGTACTTCCTTGCCCTCCGCAGCCGAAGAGTCGCCGAAATGTCCTTGCTGCCGCTTTGGTCGTTCTGCTCGCGGCAGTAGTGGGCGGATTCCTGTATTTACGACACCGGCAAAATGTCCCGGTCAAAGCGGGCGCGATTGTGGCCGCTGATTTCGCCAATACTACTGGCGAAAGCGTGTTTGACGGAACGTTGAAGCAGGCGCTGAGCATCAAGCTGGAGCAGTCTCCCTACTTGCAACTGCTCGCTGACGCAAACGTTCGCTCTACGCTGAAGATGATGGGCTTGCCCCCAGATACCCGGCTGAGCAGCGACGTCGCGAAGGAGATTTGTCAACGCAGCAATAGCCGGGCGGTGCTCGACAGCTCGATCGATCTGTTAGGAACACATTACGTCATCGGATTGCGCGCTCTCGACTGCCAGACGGGTGCGCCCCTGGCGAGCGCTCAGGCGCAAGCCGAGACACGCGATTCGGTGCTGCAGCGGCTAGGTGAGGCTGCTGACCAAGTGCGTGAAAAATTGGGCGAGTCGTTGGCTTCGGTGCAGCGCACCAGTAAGCCGCTGGACGCGGCGACAACGTCTTCTTTGGAAGCCTTGAAAGCGTACACGCAAGGACGCGCCGTTCAGTGGCAGAAGGGAGACGACGCTTCGATTCCGTTCCACCAGCGTGCCATTGAACTGGATCCCAACTTCGCTCGCGCCTATGCCGCCTTGGGCATGGCTCAATACAACCTCGCCCAGTACGACGCCTCGGCAAGAAGCTTCACTAAGGCTTTTGAGTTGCGCGACCGGGTGAGCGAACGGGAAAGGTTCTACATCGAGGCAGGATACTACAGCTTCGTGACCGGCGATCTGTTGAAGGCGGACCAGACCTACTCTGAATGGACAACCGCTTATCCCGACGATTACACGCCGTACGCCAATCTCTCGCTGAACCTTGCTCTATTAGGAGAATACGAGAAGGTCATAGAGGCGACGCGGCAGTCACTCCGGTTGCGTCCTGATTCTGGTGCCGCGCTTGGGAACTTGATGGCGGCATATGTAAGCTTGGATCGATTGGATGAAGCCAAAGCAGTATACGAGCAAGCCATAGCCAAGCACGTGGACGGTGTATACGCTCACTTGCAGCGCTACTACATCGGTTTCTTGCAGCATGACGATGCCGCCATGCGCCAGCAACTGGACTGGGGAAAAACCAAGCCCTCCGACCAGTGGCAATTCTCGGTGGCTGCATCAAGTACGGCCGCGCTCCATGGAGAACTGGCGCAGACACGCGCCTTCGATCGTGTGGCCCAACCGCAGGCCAGGGCTGCGGGCAACCTGGAACAGATCGCTCTCATGTCCGCGGTGTCTGCCGGGCAGGAGGCGGAGTTAGGAAACCTGGCTGCCGCCCGCCAGCAAGCAGCATCCCTGCCGCAGGCCGGAAGCAGCCGCGATTCGATGATCACGGCAGCGTTGGCGCTGGCATCCGTGGCAGAAGTAGCCCAGACGCAAAAGCTCGCCGATGAATTGAACCGGAAATTTCCATCGGACACGATTATCCAAGACTATTGGCTGCCGACGATCCACGCGATGATCGCGTTGGACCTGAAGGACCCGCAACAGGCGCTCGTGGCGCTTGGCTCAGAGGTGCCCTTCGAACTGGGAGACCAAGGTTATTGGCCGCTGCTTCCAATTTATGTGCGAGGCAAAGCATATCTGCAAAACAAACAAGCTCAGCAGGCCGCCATTGAGTTCAGCAAGCTGCTGAAGCACCGCGGCATTGTCAAGAATTCCGTACTCGGCGCGCTGGCACAGCTTCAGCTGGCGCGAGCGCAAGCGCTCGCGGGAGACTCCGCTGCCGCCCGCATGTCCTACCAAGACTTTTTTAGTCTGTGGAAGAATGCCGATCCGGAGATACCGATTTACATGCAGGCAAAGGCGGAATACGCCAAGCTGCGCTGATCGTTGCCGGGACTAGGTTAGATTGCCCTTCGGTTTCCCTCTCATTTCGCCAGCCTCTGTGCGGTAGGGGGGCGGCTCGGATCAAATCCACTTGTCCGTATAGTCGGCAAACCGACAACTGAGACCGGACGGGACGCCGTACAAGAAAGGGTAGGGCGTTATACGGCCAAGTGGCGGTGCCAATGCGGGTGCCGGATGCTGGCCGACTCCCGAGGAACATATTCCATCCGGTTCAGATAGGGTGCGGGTTGGCCTGTTTGCAACAGCCATCGTTCCACAACAACAGCCAAGGTTATGCAAGCGGCTTGACCCAGAGGTAATCGGGATCTCCAAGTACTTTGCGCCGTAGGCTGGAACTCACACGGTCGCGCCAAAGAAATGACTTTGCCTGGTCTCTGTACACCGAGCCGTGACCCCGGTCACTGACGGCTGGCTCAATACGAGGGAAAATATCATCTGATAGCTCTTCAGCTTGGCAGAGATCATCAACGGCCGGCTGCATCCCCACCATCACTCCACAGCACTTGTCCCTAGATCATCACGGCCGAGTAAGCGCTCCTGCCAGGCGCCACGCGTCGCAAGAAGCGGATTGAGATTGGGAGACAATCATGCAAAACCCTCATCGTGCTCGATATGGATCGATCCTTATCCTCATCTTCGCACTGCTAACGCCGCCTGCCTTCGCACAGCAGGTGATTGCGACTGTACCGGTAGGTTTACTGCCCGAGGTTTCAGCGGTGAATCCAGTGACCAATAAGATCTACGTGACAAATTATTGCGGTAACGATCCCCACTGTTACAGCAAGGGGACAGTGACCGTCATCGACGGGGCGAGCAACAACACCGTCTCCATCAATGTGGGGTTCGCTCCCTACGCGGTGGCAGTGAACTCCGTGACGAATAAGATTTACGTCGCCAACGAGTGCGGCGGCATTGCTTGCCAAACCCACAACGGGACGGTGACGGTAATTGACGGCGCGACCCTTGCTACCACGACTGTTGCCGTAGGGAGTTCTCCCTACGCGGTGGCAGTGAACTCCGTGACGAATAAGATTTACGTCGTCAACGGCTGCGGCAACGACGTCTCTTGCGGGACCCTTAGCGGGACGGTGACGGTAATTGACGGCGCGACCCTTGCCACCACGACGGTTGCCGTAGGAGCTAGTCCTAGCATCGCGGTGGTTAACCCAGTGACCAACAAGATTTACGTCACAAATTACTGCGGCAACGATCCCACCTCCGCCTGCGGTCGGCCGCCCTTCAGTCCTGGGACGGTGACCGTCATCGACGGGGTGACCGACAACACCGTCTCCGTCAATGTGGGGTTCGCTCCCCACGCCGCGGATGTCAACACGGTGACCAACCAGATCTACGTAGCCAACCGATGCGGCAACGATCCGTACTGTGTAAGCGCAGCCACCATGACGGTGATCGACGGCGCAAGCCTTGCCACTACCGATGTCACCATCGCCGGATCTCAACCATATGCCATCGCGGTCAATTCGGAAACGAACAAGATTTACGTTCCAAGCGAATGCTACGGCGATCCCTCCTGCCTCAACGGAACGGTCACGGTGATCGACGGCGTGAGCCTTGGCGCTGTCAGCGTTCCTGCCGGGGCCAGCCCCGACAGCATAGCAGTGAACTCGGTAACCAACCAGATTTACGTCGCCAACCGTGGGAAATCGCCGTGGACGGTGACCGTGATCGATGGCGCAACCCTTGTCACTACCACCGCTGGCGTCGGCCCTAGCCCCTTCGGCTTGGCGGTCAACTCCGTGACCAACAGGATTTACGTCCCTAACTACCTAGGCGCCACGGTTTCGGTGATTGATGGAACTCGTCCCGCGGCCCTGCAATTTGTCCCCCTGCCTCAGCCCTGTCGTGCGTTCGATACCCGGCCCGAGCACGGTGGCGGCGGTCCCATTCAAGGGGGTACTCACCAGGACTTCGGCATTTCGGGCACGGGTACCTGTGGGATTCTCACCTCCGCAGCTGCCTATTCCATGAACGTCTCGGTGGTTCCGAACGGATATCTGGGTTACCTGACGGTCTGGCCGGCGGGACAGTTGCGGCCTTTGGCTTCGACGTTGAACTCGCTGGATGGCCGCATCAAGGCCAACGCCGCGATCATTCCGGCGGGCACCAATGGACAGATCAGCGTGTACGCCACCAATACCACCAATGTGATCGTCGATGTCAACGGCTACTTCGCGCCAGTGTCTAGTTCCACGCTGGCGTTTTATCCGCTGCCGCCGTGTCGGGTCGCGGACACGCGCAACAGCAGCTATCCCCCCGGCCTGGGACCGCCGTACTTGACGGGCGGCCAGGAACGGGCTTTCCCCATCCTGAATGCCACCACGACCTGCAACATTCCCGCGAGCGGCGTCGCCGCATACTCGCTGAACTTCTCGGTCGTGCCCCACGGCCCGCTGTTTTACCTGACGGTGTGGCCCACGGGTGAGAGCCGGCCCACAGCTTCGACCTTGAACGACATCCCGGGTCAGATCATCGCCAATGCCGCAATCGTGGTTGCAGGTGGCGGTGGTTACGTCTCGGTTTACCCGACCAACGACACCGACTTAGTCATTGACATCAATGGCTACTTCGCGGCAGCGGGAACCGGCGGACTTTCGCTGTACGGGGTACAGCCTTGTAGGGTCATCGACACCCGCAAGCTAGACCCCGGTTACCCCTTCACCGGAATCTTGTTCCCGCCGGTGGATGTGGTGGGCGCGGGGTGTGCAGCCTCCAGCGCCGCACAGGCATATGTCTTCAACGCGAGCGTCGTGCCATACGGTGCGCTGGGCTATCTGACGTTGTGGCCGGACGGCGCCCCCCAGCCTTTGGTCTCGACGCTGAATGCACTGGACGGATCGATCTCGTCGAACATGGCAATCGTGCCCAGCACGAACGGCTCGGTCGATGCTTATGCGTCGGGAATCACGCAGTTGATCTTGGATATATCCAGTTACTTCGCACCGTAAGGTGGCGAACCGAGTTCAGTCGGCTAATTCGCCGCGACATGGCGCGGTCGCGGTGGTTCGATGCGGTACACCTGTTCCGCAGTGGGCGCCTGATGAGCGGCAGGCCCCCTCGCCGGCTGGATTACTGGCGAGAAATCCCCAAGTCGTAGGTAATCCTAAGCACGGCCGTTTCTGTATGTGTCCCGGCGATCCCAAGTGACGCGAGCCAGAAGTCTGGTTGTGGGAATTTTCACCGGAACGCCCCAAGGTGCAGCAATCCACATGAGCGAGAAGTCGGCTTCCCGTCCTTGTGACCAGGACCTCCAAGACGATGGGTTGGGCGTTTTACGTCAAGCTGGCGTGCCTTGCCGTCACCGGATGCTGGCCGACTTCGCGGGAGTGATCTCCCACATGCCGGTTTCTGGGGGGTAAGCGATTTGAGCGTAAGATTCCGGCTGTGCTGATCTGATCGAAGCTGGGAGCTTGGGAAGAAATTGTTTTCGTGAAATTCGTCCGACCAGCATGACACTGACGATGCTTTGCACCGGTTGCTTTAGTGCAGACTACGCTTCCTTCATGGGGAGCTTCCGCGCGGGATCTGTGATTGCATCGATTTTAACGGCATAGGTTGAACGCGCAGTGATGTCCGCATCGGTGATCAGGTGAACGTCGAGCAGGCCTTCCGTCCGATACCCGGTTCGCAGGAAGTTGATTTCGCTGAGGCACCGGCTCCAACCTTCCAACCAGAGCAGCAATTCTCTCTTCTGGTCTTCTGTGCCCTGTAAGTGCAACAGCAGATCGATGTCGCTATCCGGACCTGCGGTTGCGTTCTTCGTGCTGCCGATGAGGTAGAACGCCTTGACACCGAACAAGTGCGGATCAACTTGGGCCGCGATCCTCTGCGCCATCCGAAACCGCCAACGCCAGTGTTCCTCGCCGGCACGATCGACAACCTCGATGTCCGATTCAGCTTGTCCCTCGCGTCGTAAGGGGGGAGAAAGGTAAGCCACCGCCCGGTCCGATTCCGCGTTCATCAGCACTCGCAAGATCAGGCCGTCGCTCTCCTTAGGGACATCGATTACGCGGAGCGTGTCGGACAGGTGAGCAAATTCTGGAAGCAGTTCTACGAGTACGCTGGGTGAACCGCGCAGAAACTCCTCCTTAAACGCTGTCTGCGGGTCATCTGGATAAAGCGGCAGATAACGAATCGACGCTTCTACCAGGTCTTGAAAAAAATGGGTGCCGAAGGAGAGGTCGGGCAGGTAGTTTCCACGCTGCCGGGCGACTTCGATCAACATAGCAGTGTTGTTGATGTCGGAGTACGTGACCGGAACGCCAAGCTTGATATCCCCGCGGCTTCCCCAGCGTCCCGGACCGATCAAGATAAACTGCCGCTTGGGCAACAACTTGTTCAGTCGTCCGACCGCGCGTCCAACATCGCGCATGTCGGCCTGGTCCGAAAGCTGGCTGTAGCCCTCCAGGTCCACATACACGATGTGCGTGATCTCCGGCACCTTTCCATTCGAGACGAAGCGGTTTGCCGAAAATATCATCTTGTCCATCGGCAGATTCTGCGGGATCGAAACCGGGACCGCATCGCCGCTATAACTCTGTGGCCGGCACTGCAGCAGGTAGAAGTCCTCGCCATCGTAGGCGAACTCAATGTCTACCGGCGTGCCCAGGTTGGCTTCCAGCAGCGTTAACAGCTCACGGATTCGCGCTACGAACGGCGTCTTGCGGATTAGGCCTTCGAAGCTGAAAACCACGTCCCGCATGCTGAAGTCCGGAATCGGTCCGACGAGTTGCTCCATGCGGTCATGCTCGATGATCGACACAAAATTGCGAATCTGCGGGTAGTTGGCGCCGCAATAACGCAGCAGCTCCAGGGAGTCCACGGTCTCGAAAGCATTAGTCTCAAGGTTGATCACATCGACGCGCTTAGGCGAGTACTTGAGCACCTCTTCCACGGTCACGTTGACGCGGAGGTTGGGTTGTCCTGGAGCGATCAACACCGGATAGTCGTCGTTGACGCGGTCAACCGCGCGCGTTCCCAGGCCGGGCACCAAGCGGACTAAACCGTCACCGCGACTGATTCGGGAGGACCAACGGAACTCGTTGTTGCTGAATGCCACTCCCGAACACGCCGGCAGAAAATATTTGCCGACCTTCTGTCCTACGACTTCCTGGATCATGATGCCCATTTCTTCATGAACATCCAGAAGGCCTCGTTCCGCCCGATACTCGGTGGGATCGGGTCCGAAGATAGAGGCATACACTTCGGCGACAGCGTCCATCAGCGCGGCGAGGCGTTCTTCTCTCGTGCCCTGATTACCGAGAAACAGGCTCTTGTACTTGCCGGAAAATGCCGATCCGGCGCGGTCTTCGAGAAGACTCGAGCTGCGAACGATCAAAGGTCTCTCACCCAACTCATCCAAGGCCAGCGAAAGTCCCTTAGCTAGCTCCGAGGGGAACGATGAACTCTTGAAGAGCGATACCAGATGCGGGTATTCCTGCCGCACCTGGTCGATCTCCATGTACTTCCAGTTGAGTACGTCCTCCAGCTCGTTGTGATGGACGAAGTTCAAAATCCAGTCCGAAGTGATGTACCAAGTGCATGGCGTCTTCACCTGACGTGCCTGCGTACTCGCCTCCGGGACCTTCTCGATGATCTTCTTGGCCAGAAAAAGTCCGGCGCTCTTGCCTCCGAGCTTTCCATGACAACCGGGTGGGAAGATGATCCTTCCCAGCAGGTCGTAAAAGTCTTTGACCTCGATGAAGTTCTTGGCGATGTTGATGAACTCCAGGTTCTCGGAGAAGAACCGCCGGATCAGCGATACGCGCACACCTTTTTGCGTCGAAAGCGAAAGCTCGCTCTCTTCAATTGCGGCATGCTGATATCGCTCGATCGCTTCGATGACTTCTCCCAGAGAGGTGGCCAGATTCTCCAAAACGCGCACCAGGAAGCTACATTTTTCTTCTTTGATCCATGTGGTAACACAGCTCAGGATTTCGCTTTCGCTCAAGTGCCGGCTGGCGATGCCAAACGCCTCGGCGGTTACGTCGACCGATTTGTCGGCAACGTTCCGGCGCAGTGGCCGATTTTCATCCTCTGTGCCGGCAATGTCTGACGTAACCGGGACAATGCCGCGAAGCAGCAGTTCTTTGGCCTCGTGAACCCCGCACCAGCTCAGGTGATTGATCAACTTCCGCGAAATTCGCCGCAGCAGGATTGGGTCGGTATCGCGCAGAAATTCCAGTACAACTTGCCATTCCCCTTTATCACTCGCCAAGCCGCCGGCGGCCGCCGACAGCCCCTCAAATGCAGCTTTCAACCGCTGTTGCACCACATGGTTAGCAATGCGGTCGGCGATGGTTTCGATTAGTTTCCGCTCCTCTTTGAGAAACGGCCCCTCGTCCGACTTGGGCATTGACGCGCGATAAGAGACCTCGACGTTGCCGACGATTTCGCCCTGCACGACGATGTTGGCGCGTTGTATGAACTGAGTGGGCAGGAAATCGGGCGGCTGAATTACCTGATCCTCGAAAATGATTCGCGCCTGGCAGTCGTGCGGGTACTGCCAGCCCGGCGGCAGTACGGCGATCATCGCACGGAAGATCTCCTCCAGCGAAAGATCGGGCCGATTCAGAAGCTCATCCACCTTGTACAGGCAATTCAATTCCTTGGCGCGCTCCTGCAGCTCGCGAAGGATTTCGCCGACCTGGACTTCGTCTTTGATCATTTCTCTTTTCCACTGTCTGGCGCGGATTCGACCGACAGAATAACGCCGCGACCATTGCGACCATCGACACGGGCGGTCAACGCAGCCTGCGAGCGCACGTGACGGACAAATTCGGTCTCCTGCACCATCGGCTGACGGTTCAGCCACGGCCAATCAATGGCAAAGCGTCCATCGTGCCGCACCATGAAGTAACTCGCGCGAAAGCTCGACAGATTATGGAAGAAATGGGAACCCTGGCTTAGCTCGACGTTCATCTCGGGTAGTGTAGCCTCAACGATCACTCGCGCTCCCGAGATCTGGCTCCACACCACCGGAATCCCCAGCGAGGGATGGGAACTGCCCCAGCGGCCAAAACCGATGAGCAAGAACGGCCGGTGCTGTTCCGAGAGCTGTCGATTGATGACCTCCAATTGTTGCGCGATCGCAGGAGTTTTCATTACCGAGAAGTTTTCCGGCCGAACGAATACGATGTCATGGATATCGTCAATGACACCGTTGCCCATCACCATCTCGGACGCGACGATGGCATGCGGATCGGCGAGGTCCTCGACGGTCACCTCCACGCTCTGTTCGGACACGACCATGGGACGGACCTGAAGGAATCCCAGCCGCGCCCGCGGCTCTTCATCCCTCTCTGCCCGAATGGTGACTGCAAATTCGATCTCAACGTTGGCGCCCATCGTTTCGTCGGCTGCCTTGAGCAGGGTCTTGATTACTCGGTTGAGCGAAAACTGCTCCCACACCAGGAGCGGTGCGAAGTCGAGGATACGGGGCCCATTTGTGCCCAAACCGGGAACTACGCGATCGCGCGACGGGTCAAATGTCGACGCCAGAAAACGCAGCACACCATCAGCCTCAGCATCTTTCAGACCAGCCTTCACCAAATACTCGGTCTCGGTGAGCGGATCGTACGCCGGTGGCTTGCCCATGTTGACAGCCCAGAAGTCCGTCTGCGTGCCGCGCAGCATTTCCGACACGGAACCGAACGGTGGCGGCTTTTTCGGGTAGGCGGGCGAAAATGTCCAAGATATCCCGCCGTCCACAATCGTCTTGCCCAGACCGAGCGCCAGGCTCACCACACCTTCCTCCGGACGGGCCGGCCCGGCCGGATAGAAGTTGTAGGAGCGCGCCACGCCAGAGATGTCAGGATAAAAGCGATCGCCGTGCCGCTCTCCCACAACTTCCTGAAGAATGACGGCCATCTTTTCTTCGCTGGGATCGTGACCCGTGGTCTTGATGTAATCGCGCGCTTCCCGGAAATACGTGGAAGCGTAAACAAACTTGATGGCCTCTGTCAGTCGCCGGAATCGTGTGTCTTGATCGAACTGATTGTTCGGGATCATTTTCGTCCCGTAAACCCCGGCAAATGGCCGGTCGAGCGCGTCCTCCAGCAGGCTGGACGAACGGACGGCCAACGGTGTCGTGACTTGCGCGATCAGCGCCCGCAGATCTCCAAGTAGCTCAACCGGAAGGTCGGCCTGTTGGAAGGCATGTCCGATTCGGTCATCTGGCAACTCTTCGAGGGGCAATTCTGCCAGCCGGTTACGTGCGATGAACTCGTCAAAGCAGTCCGTCGCAATCACGGCCATAGTGGGGACATTGACGTCAATATCCGGGAAGGCGGAAGCATCGTTGGTTTCTTCCAGCAGGTTTTTGGCCAGGACCAATCCGCTGGCCTTCCCGCCCAAGGCGCCCGCTCCGATCCGTGTGAAGCGAAAGATGCCATCCCAGAAGTGCCGCTCGAACGCGGGAAGGTCCACAACCGCGGTCTTAAGATCGGTCATTGCTGCCTCCCCGCCGCCATCATAGCCGACGCGGCTGGCTACGTCATGGAGATGGCTTGGCCCGGCGACCGAAGCGCTACACCCACCCGCGGTCGTGGCAAGCCTTGGCCACGCGACCAATGGCAATCGCATAGGCTGCGTCTCGCATCGACAGCTTCTCGCGGCGCGCCAAATCTGAAACCGCGAAGTACGCCGAGGTCATCTTGAGGTCGAGTTTCCCCAGGACCTCGTCCTTTTCCCAGAAGTAATTCATGTTGCTTTGCACCTGCTCGAAATAGCTGCAGGTCACGCCGCCCGCATTGGCCAGAAAATCGGGGATGAGCAGCAGGCCGCGTTCTTTGATCTGCACATCGGCTTCCGGTGTCGTCGGACCGTTGGCTCCTTCAGCAATGATCCGCACCCGCCGGCTGATCTTTCCGACATTGTCGCCAGTAATTTGGTTCTCCATTGCCGCCGGAATCAGTATCTCCACATCCTGCTCAAGCCATGCTTCGCCGGGCAGCATTTCGTATCCCAGGGCCTTTGCCTTCTGTTTATTGATCCCACCAAAACGATCGGTGATGGACAGAACTTGGTTGAGATCGATTCCATCAAGCCGGCGATAAGTGTAAGAGCATTGGTCTTCTTGGTCCCAACATGAGACGGCAATCACCTTGCCTCCCAGCCGCTGGTAAAGTTCGATGGCGTACTGGGCCACGTTGCCGAAACCTTGAACGCTGGCCGTGGTGTCTTCTGGGCGAATACCCAATTCTTTAAGAGCTTCCCGCAGGGTGAAGACCACGCCGTAGCCAGTCGCCTCAGTCCGGCCAAGCGATCCCCCCATGCCGACGGGTTTGCCAGTGATAAATCCGGGATAACGTCCGCCATGGATTTGTTCAAACTCGTCGAGTATCCACAGCATGTGCTGCGCGTTGGTCATGACATCGGGCGCCGGCACATCTGTGAGCGGCCCCACGTTCCTTGCCACCTGACGCACCCAACCCCGGCAGATCTGCTCCTGCTCACGCAAACTCAGGTTGTGGGGATCGCATATGACACCGCCCTTGGCCCCTCCCAACGGGATATCCACGACCGCGCACTTCCAAGTCATCCACATCGACAGCGCACGGACCGTGTCGATGGTCTCTTGCGGATGGAATCGAATACCGCCCTTGCCGGGGCCGCGCGCATCGTTGTGCTGGACGCGGAAACCACGGAAAATCTTTACCGAGCCGTCGTCCATTCGCACCGGGATGGCAAAGTGGAACTCCCGTAAGGGATAACGCAGAAGGTCGCGCGTGGCCGGATCCAGGCCCAGATATTCGGCTACCTTGTCGAATTGCGCTTGTGCGATCTGAAACGAATTGAATGCCTTGGTAGACTTTTTCGGCGTTTGTCCGGGAGCCGATTGGCGCACTTCCAGTGCGATCTCGATCGGTTCACTCACTGCGCTCTCCGGCATGGTTTTCTCCTTAAATTCTTGATAGATAGGCAACCCTCTATGTTCCATTAATCTGGCCCTATTGAACAGTGACTGGCCTCACAGGGTAGAGTGACCGCTGGACGCCGTTCCTATTAAAACAGCCTGCGGGAAACCTTCGGGAAACCTTTAGGAGCCTGCTTCCTCTCGAATCACGGCCAATCCGGAAGAGTCGTGAAAGCTGGAATGGGATTGCAAAGTTGCGTGCAATAGAAAAGCTGCCAAGTTCTCCAGAAGTCCGCTTCGGGGAAGTCACTTGGACGTGTTGTCGCCAAACCGCGGACTGAGAGCAGACGACACGCTGTAGCTCACAAGAAAGGGTTGGGCGTTATACGGCCAAGTGGCGGTGCCAATGCGGGTGCCGGATGCTGGCCGACTCCCGAGGAACATATTCCATCCGGTTCAGATAGGGTGCGAGTTGGCCTGTTCTCGACATCTATCCGCAGGCCGATAACTTCGGGATCGCTGATCCGGGCAGAACCTCAGTTCAGATCTCGTAATGCCAAAGCGAGAGCTTCCACTGACGGCCCTGGCGGGCCGGTAAGGCAATTGCGGTCGCGAGATGGGGATGGTACCAAGCCGATTTTGCAAGAGTGTGAGTGCTTCTGCAGAACTGATTTCCTGGTACCGATACCGTCGCCCTCGAAGGTGAAGGGTTCGCGGCGGTTTCTCGATGTCGGTCGGTGCTACTGAAAGCAATCCCTCATTGTGCCAGATCGAATCCCGTTCGTAGGTGATGATTAGGGCGCAAGCCACCTTCGTCCCACCTTGTGCTATCTGTCCAAGAGATTCCGTTGTGATGAGAAGAGGCACTTAGCAGTCCTCGCAGCCAAACGTTTGAGATTTTTCACCACAAGACAGGTTCTCACCCGTGCCCCGTTTGCCATCCGCCTTTAAAGTCGGGCGCCTTCTCTGTGTCTTTAGTGCTCGTTGCTGATGGTGGCTGTCGTCCCATCGAATTTCGTGATGTTGATGGTGAACGGCTCGTTGTAGCTTTTGGCGCGGTCCTGCAGCACACTGATTCCCACCGCCTCGCCCAGCAGCAGCGACCAGAAGCTAGAGCTGCGGAAGTGGATGCCGCAGTGAATGCCGTGACCCTGGGTGATGTTCAGGCGAGCTTGGACGATTCTCCGTTGATGGTCAAGCTGTCACGGTCGCTACCCGTGTACGGTACGAGCGAAAGCCCATCCTCGCTCGGCATGAGTACGTCGGAACCCGCGTGCTGGAGCAGCGGCAGGGTCGTCCGGGTGCCATCGAAGAAGAACTTAACCGCGGCTATGCAGGCACCGCCGACGGTTCCGTGTCCGGTGGGATAGCAGGGATGGGTTGGCGAACCCTCCGGGAATGCCTGTGGCAACAGGTAGCTGCCGTATTGCGAGTGGATGATGGGCAGTACGGCCGAGTTGAGCACGTCTTGGTGCAGCGCCACGGCCGCCTGCGGCATCGGATTCTGGTTGGTAAGGCGGGCCTGCACCAGGGCACCGTACTCTTCCGGGCGCAGGCGCAGATTCACGATCCACTTATGAAACCAGGCAGCCTTCAGTGCCCGAGTGGCCATTTCCGCGATGGTACCGGCGGCGTCGGGGCCGCCCAGCGTGCCGAATCCCTTCTCGGTGCGCGAGCCAATATACGGATTGCCAGGGTTGGGGGGTGTACCAATACCCGCCAGGATCATGAAGGCCGTGAAGTACGCCTGATACAGCACATCCACATGGGTGTAAGCACCCAGGTCGCGACCCATGCGCAGGAAGCGATAGGTCGGGTCAAACGAGAGGTGGAAATCCGGCGCGCCACCATTCTGGATGTGCTGGTACTCGGTGGGATCGGTCATGAAGTCCGCTCCACTCTGGCCCACAGAGTTGAACCTCTGCAACTGCTGCGTCATCGGTTGCGAACCATACAGGCAAGGCTGGATCAAGAACTGCGATAGGTAAGGCCCCTGGACCGGACCGTCCCCGGCAACAACCTGTCCGCGGAACAGGTTTGCAGGGGTAACGGGATAGGGGAACTGGCTGTTCTGGCCACTGACGTATGACAAGTTGTTCAGGTCGGCACACGCCTTGACCGCCAGAGAACTCGTCGGATAGTCGGAGAAATTCACGTCGCGCAGCAGGGCAGCCCAGTAATGCTCGACCTCTTCGGCGGCGGTTTGGGCGCTGGCGACGCTGGGCGCGGGCGGGATGGCAAATGCGTGGGAGTCTCGTCCCTCCAGATCAAACGCCAAGGATCCCTGCGGGCCGTTCAGTTGAGCCACTGGCCCTCCACCGCCCGGGCTCCCAACCAGGATATTTTCGAAGTCGGCGAACCGGCCGGTCTGCAATGCGTTCAGGAGGCTCTGATAGGACGAACTGTTTGGAATGCCGAGAGCGTCGTGCTCGAGGGCCTTGCTATGGAGAGCGCTGTAGTCTCTGAACCTCTGCAGATCACCATTGTCCGGCATTCCGAGGAGTGGGCCTCGGTCCTGGCCGGCGGTGTTCTTGCGATAGTTGAAGCTGGCCGATCCGCGCCCCGCCGGTCCATAGGGTACAACCGAGGCCTCGGCTTCCCCGCGCTTTCCCTCGAACAAGGGTTCCAGCGGTATGCCCGCGGCCAAAGCCACTGCCGCCGCGCTGCCGAGCCCGACTTTGCCCACGAATGAGCGGCGGCTGCTATCGGTCGGTCCCTTGTTGACGCTATCCTTGCGACACTTCTCTTCCTCGCCCGGAACGGGGCTGGTCCGTTCGCAATGCTCATGCGGATCCTTCATAAGGCTCTCCTCTCGGTGATTGATAAGACCAAGCAGCCGAAGGGAGAACCCGACGAGGCGCCCGCACGCTTCTCAACGCGACCCGCCTGAAGTGAACTCCGAAGAGCCTGCGAATCGATACTTCAACAACATCTAAGCTGGGATTTCCGTTTTGACTGGGACAGCGGCGCGGCCATTCAACACCACAGAAATAGATCCTGATGTCAAGGAACTCTTGAGCATGCACTGCTCCTGGTGGGTTTTGGATTGTGGCGAGGCACGGGCGTTTAGTTTTGACGAGCCACAACCTCTGACGGGTCGAGAAGAAGGTCTTTTCTATCATGTCGCCGACCTGTCGTGTGCCGGGAGCAAAATGTCCCACCCTGTTCGCCTTTGCGACAGGGTGGGTATCATCCGGCTCGATTGTTACTGGTTACTGATGGTCGCCGTTGTCCCATCGAACTTGGTGATGTGGATGGTGAACGGCTCGGCGTAACTGTGGGCGCGGTCCTTTAGGATGCTGAGGGCCACCTGCTCGCCTAGCAAGATCGAGTAGTAGCTGGAGCTGCGGAAGTGGATACCGGCGTGAATACCGTGACCGGTGGTGATGTTCCACGCCAGCTTCGAAAGCTCGCCGTTGATGGTGAGGCTGTCGCGGTCGGAGCCGGTGTAAGGTGTGAGCCCCAGACCGTCCGAGGTGGGTACCATGACGTCGGATCCGGCAGCCAACAGCAGCGGACGGATCGGCTGGGCGCAGTCGAAGAAGAACTTCATCGCAGTGATACAAGCGCCTCCGACGGTTCCGTGTCCGGTGGGATAGCATGGATGCGAGGGCGCGCCCTCCGGAAAAACCTGCGGCAACAAGTAGCCGTGGTAGGCGGAGTGAATGATGGGCAGCACGGCGGAATTGAGCAGGTCCGAATGCAGTGCCCGTGCGGCCTGCGGCATGGGGTTTTGATTGGTGAGGCGCGCATGCAGCAGGGCGCCGATTTCTTCGGGGCGCTGCCGCAGGTTCACAACCCACTTGTGGAACCACGATGCTTTTAATGCCCGCGTTGCCATCTCCGGGACTGTTCCTTTGGCATCGATGGGGCCGCCTTCGGCGGTACCAAAGGTGCCGAAGCCATGCTGGGTCAGCGAGCCGATGTAAGGATTACCGGGATTGACCGGCGTGCTAATCTCCGCGAGCACCAGGCAGGCTACAAAGTATGCCTGGTGGAGGGCATCCACATGCCCGAAAGCGGCGATATCGCGGCCCATGCGCATGTGGCGATATACCGGATCGTACTGCAGGCTGAAGGACGGCGGGAAGCCGCTCTGGACACTCAAGTACTCGACCGGATCGGTGAGGTAGTCGGCGCCGCCCTCACTGACCGACAAGAACCGCTGCATTTGCTGGCTCATCGGCTGCACGCCCATCATCGTCGGCTGCATCAAGAACTGTGAGAGGAACGGTCCCTGCACGCTTCCATCGCCGGGAACAGTCTGGCCGCGAAACAGGTTTGCCGGCGTGACCGGATGGGGGAAAATGCTGTTCTGGCTCTGAACATAGGACAGATTGTTCAGGTCGGCACAGGCCTGGGCCGCCAGCGAACTGGTGGGATAGTCGGTGAAGTTCACATCGCGCATCAGCGCGGCCCAATAATGCTCGACTTGCTCAGCCGCGGTTTGCGCACTGGACACGGCCGGCGCGGGCGGGATCACGGTCGCGAAAGCATCCAAGCCCTCCAAGTCAAAGGCCAACGCGCCCATCGGACCATTCAGGGTCCCGGTGAAACCGGGACCTCCGGGATTTCCGACGATGATGTTTTGGAAGTCGGAGAAATGGCCCGTCTGCAGTGCATATTGCAGGCTGAGCCAGGATGCACGATTCACGATTCCGAGCGCATCATGCTTCAGGCACTTGCTCCAACTACCGCTGAAATCGGTGAATCTCTGTGAATCGCCATTGTCGGGCATCACGACCGGGGCACCGATGTTAGAAATCGCGGTGTTCCTGCGATAGTTTAAGCTGGCCTGCATGCGACCCCCAGGACCATACGGGACGACCGATGCCTCGGCCTCTCCGTGCTTCCCCTCAAAGAACGGCTCTAATGGAATGCCGACGGCCAGAGCGGCTGCGGTGGCGCCGCCGACTCTGCCCAGAAAAGATCGCCGGCTGGTGCCAGCCGGACCGATTGCGTCCTGCCGCTGGGGCTTTTCGTTGTCGTTACAAGTCGCCTCGCCCTGGACCGGCGTGGCATCTTCCCAACCCTGTGAGTCTTTCATGAAGTGGCTTCCTTTCGCGGTTAACCGGTGAGGCAGTGATGATGACCGGAAGAACTCGACAAGGAGCTGAGAGATCGCGTGCGTCCTACGCATTCGCTTCCCACCTTGAGAGCCCCCCGACCAGGCTGCAAAGACTGGTTACACCGGCTCGATGAGCGATATCATCCATGGAGCCGGTGAGACCAGCACTAAGTGAGAACAACTCTTGCGTGCTTACGTGTCGACGGGATTCCACCTCGCAGCATCTCGAAGTCCGCCTCGCCAGAGCACATCACTTCTCGGCACTCGGCCATTAGCGCCAACGTAGGCCAAGTATCCACCGTCCACTATTACGGCGTGATCTCCCAGATGACACCCACTCCCATTCCGCCACCGGAGGCCGTGCCATAAAGATTCCCTGCCGCGTCGATGGTGACGTTACTGTAGGGATAAGCCCCGTCACTGCCGCTGAAGTCGTGCAGGGAACTGTACGTCCAACTGCCGCCGGATGGCGTCAGCTTGAAAATGTTACCGAGGTTATTCGCCCCACCGCAGAACGTGGTGCCGTAGAGATTACCCGCAGTGTCCATGGAGAGAGCGGCAAACGGCCCACACGAGGTATTTCCGGTAAAGCTGTAAACCAGGCTATAGTTCCAACCACCGCCAGAAGGCGTCAGCTTGAACACCGTCCCACCGCCACCTGTGCCGCCCTTATTGGTGGAGCCGTAGAGATTGCCCGAATGGTCGATGATGAGCCCGCCCGTAGGATAAGCTCCATCGCTGCCACCTTGGAAACTGTAGATGACTTGTTCTGTCCAGCCACCCCCTGAGGGCGATAGTTTAAACACCGAGCCGTCTCCGAATTGTCCGCCTGCCGTCGTTGTGCCATAGAGGTTGCCGGCGGTGTCGAAGATAACCCCGGCAAACGGAGCTGCTCCGTCGGGGACTCCGTTGAAGGCGTAAATAGGCTGCTCCGTCCAGCTGCTGCCCGAATGCGTCATTTCGTAAACAACACCATTGCCGTTACCCCCGGCGGCGGTAGTGCCGTACAAGTTACCGGCCCGGTCGAAGATGAGGTTGCCAAAGGTTGGGTCGGATCCATCAGCGCCGCCAGTGAAGGGGTATATCGGGGTCCCCGTCCAAGGGCAGAACGTGGCGTGGCAAGAAACGCTGACTGGGCGTCTGACTCTATAAACATAGCCGTGGTAATAGCCGGCTATATTGTTCGGGCTGGTGCCGTACAGGGCGTAATCAGGGCCAAAGACGACTCCACTTTGCAGAGTACCGTCGAAAACCGCGAGAATGCTAAGCAGCCAGCTTGACGTCCCGTGGTGCAACTGAAAGACGCCGCCCCAATTTACCCCCTCATGGCCAGCATATGTCGTTCCGTAGAGGTTTCCTGCCGCGTCCACCGTCAAGCCGGCATATGGTCTGGCCCCGTCGGTAAAACCGTGAAAGGAGTAAATTACCTGGTAGCTTTGCGCGTGGGCTACGCCGGTTGTGACGACAGTAAGCACCAACGCAATTGCCAGCGCAGCAATTATCGTTCCCACGCTGAGCCTCGGTGCCGAGCTCTGAAATTGGCCTAGGTTTCCCATTAACATCCCTCCCAATTGAATGTTTGAATCCGGCTTTGTTATCTAGCTATCCCGAGAGGGAAGCAATATACACCCAAATGCCTTCACTTGGTCCTTTTTTTTTTGGCCTTCATCCCTACGGGCTCGGACCAGGTGTGCTGTGGCCAGGGCGGCATCACGTCCCACATCGAATTCATTCCGATCCAGAAGATCAACGAGACCTTTGAGCCGCTGCTGCGCAGCTGAAGCGGTGGCCACCCTGGAGCGTGCGTTGCCGCCCATCGAATATGGGCAGATCGTTTTTGTAGCGAATATGTCTTGTCTCTATCCGACGTATATTCGCGGACAGGCATACCTGGCGGCTGGGCAGGGCAAGGAGGGGGCCGCTGAGTTTCAGAAGATTCTCTACCACAGCGGGGTCGTCTGGAACTGCTGGACGGGGACTTTGGCGCGCCTCGGCGTAGCGCGAGCGAACGCTCTGCAGGCGAAGAACTCTCAGGGTGCTGATGCTGCCCGCGTCCGCGCACTCGCCGCTTACAAAGACTTCCTCACCCTCTGGAAAGACGCCGACTCCGAGATTCCCGTCTACGAGCAAGCCAAGGCCGAATACGCGAAGCTGCAGTAGCCGGGCTTTGTCGCTTTTCGAGCGCTTTGAACGATAATTCCCGGCAGTCGGCTTATGGGAAGTCTGCGCCGGGCAATACAGAACTTGGCTGCGTTTTCGGGATTCGTACCGGTAAACGCCCCAGGGTCTACGAATGCTATTGGGCGCATTTCGCGGCGGAAATCCACTTGAGCGAATAGTCGGCTATGCGCGGAAGTGCCAGCTGGTGTCAACTCCCGAGATACCAGCTTCGAGGAGATCGGACTGCCCGTGGCATCTAGAAACGCGACATTTCCCCCAAGCGGACTTCGGGGGAAGTGGACATGGGAGGAATGCGCTGCTGACGCAATGCGGCGTTTTCCGCCGGCAGTGGCTGGCGAGTGATGCCTCCCGGCCCGTTGTAGCTGGCACGGTTCATCGTGGTGTTGTTGATGTTGCGGTTATACACGTTAACGTTGGTGATGTTCACGTTGTTGACGGAGCGGTTATAGTTGAAACGATTTCCGCTCCAATACCCGCCCTGATAGCCGATGCCGCCGTAGCCGAATCCGTAGTTAATGCCGCCGTAGTAGCCGACATATTGGCCCCAGAAGCCGTAGTTGAATTGATACAGGCCGGCGGAGAATCCCCAATATCCAGGCGTCCACAGGAAGCCCACTTGAGGTGGCATCGCCCATACGCCGGGCACCCAGAAGTAGCCCTGCGGAGCGTAGCTCCAATATCCGGGCGTCCACAGATAACCGTTGCCGGGGATTGGAGGCTGCGAATATTCCGGTAGTGGTGGCGGGGGCTGTTGTGCCTGAAGCACCGGCTGGCCGTAGCTGGCATCCTGGTAGCCGGCGTTGGCGTCGTCATAGGAATTGTTCTGGTTCTGTGAACCCTGCTGTACCGCTGGAGCTAATGGAGTCTGCTGCACCGGCGCTGGCTGCTGATCGTTTGGCTGCGGTGCCCGGTTGGTTGGTTGTTGCTGATAATTCGTGCTGGTCGCCTGGGTCCCGTCTGTGGGGGCCAGGTTGTCTGTAGCTGCTGCATCCTGCGACTGATCGGTCTGCGCTGGTTGATTCTGGGCGCTCGTGTCCGGGGTGTTGTTCTTACTGCACGCTGCAACCCATAAACGTCAGTGCGATCGATACGGCTGCCAAAAGGATAAGAGAAAATAGCTTGTTCGACATATGCCCTCCTGGCGGAGATGCCGAAAGAACAACTCCACCTGATAGCTTTCTCATCCCGGTTCCCTTCGGGTCTGAGCAATAGCGACCACTAGCAGCAAACATGCCTTCCGAGGCTTATCAGTTCCATTTTGGAACGGCGACCGATAACCTGTGGTTGAGAAGGACCGACACGACAACAAGATTCCTTTAGCCTCGTAGTCGGCTACATCCGAAGACTGTGCCCTACGGGCAATCCTTAATTAGTATTAGTAGGGTGTCATTTGACGCTAACAAAACTTCGAACGACTTGACTGGTTGTCGTTGAAGAGAAGAGGAGTTTCGAAAGGCCGATCAATGATGTCGGTGTGGCCGCAACCAGGGCATTGGCCAGAAACCATCTTGTGGGAAGTGTTGAATCAGGGTTCCGTCCCGATGGTCGGCAAACAAAAATTGGAAAGCGCTCTTGGCGAGACGGAGCCGTGGACCCAAGCGAACCCCAGGGAATTAAGGATCTCGCCACGACTGCAAGAGGATTTCTGTACTCAGTTTGCTTGTTAGCTTTTGTTAGCTTTTTTTGGCGTTTCAAGCCGGAATAGCCGGACAGGACGGGAATGTCGTACATCGACCTGAAGGAAGTAAGCAGTTTAATTGCAATAGATTATGGTTAAGTCACCGGGTTGTCTACAACTTGACCAACTTGCACATAGGACGAATCCCTATCTCTCCGCCATTTTCCCAATTTGGGCTGCACATAATCTCGCGTTCAAATAGATTGAAAGTTTGCTAACTCCTTGCCCTGCAGACCCGGGCAGCCAAATCGACAACACCGATACGTGGTGGTTTATTGCGACACCTCTAGGCAGTTGTTTTCTTCACCTTTATGCGACACACTGCACTTCTTAAACGCGTGAAATATAGGCGCAGTTTTCGAGAGTAGCTCGACTAGAGAATGCTCTTCTCGAGCGGTGCTGCTGACACGACTGTCGCGAAGAAAGGAAGGCTATAGAATGCCTAGTCGAAACGTGGAAGAGGCTAACGTGGTTCGAGAGCAACAGTCTCGGCGTGGATCAGACAATCCACACCCGTTCCAGCCAACTGCTGGTTTTCGTACTTGTTGCATCTGCGGTCTTCCTAGGACCCACAAAGTCCACGATGCAAGCCACTAGTCAGTAGATCCATTTTTGTGTTTTCACTGCAGAAGATCCCTGCCGCTCCGCCGTACTCCTCTTTCCACGACTTTGCCCAGCGGCGGTGGAGTCGCTGACCCTGTTGCAACGGTGACAGAAGAAGTACCTCCGGGCCTTTCCGTACGCAAATTTGTCACCCGCAGGCCACGCGGCATCACCTCGGTACATCGCACCAGTCGATATGCTTCCGCTCATGCTCACCCGTATCCGGAGTTGACGGAGGGATGAATGTCCACGGATTATGCCATTATCACGATCTGAAGGGGATGTTCGATGCTCAGAATTGCAGCACGACTGCTGATATGGCTCGTCGGCTTTGGACTCATGCCAACGTTTGTTCATGCTCAGAAATCCGCGGATGCCGAAGCGCATCCGTGGTGGCAGCACGCCGTTTTTTACGAGATTTATCCGCGCAGCTTCGCCGACAGCACTGGCGACGGCTATGGGGATTTGAACGGCATCGCCTCAAAGCTGGACTACCTCCACGCGTTGGGCGTAGATGCAATCTGGATTACGCCGTGCTTCCCTTCTCCGCAAGTGGACTTCGGATATGACGTCTCCAACTACGAAGACATCGACAAGACGTATGGCACGCTCGCCGATTTCGATCGTTTGGAAAAGTTGGGGCAACAGCACGGCGTCAAGATCATCCTTGATTTCGTGGTGAACCACACCTCCGACCAGCACCCGTGGTTCATCGATTCGCGCTCATCGCGCACCTCACCTAAGCGCGACTGGTACATCTGGCGCGATGGCAAGGGGCCGCAACAGCCTCCGAACAACTGGGTCTCGCTTTTTGGCGGACTCGCATGGCAATGGGACGGCAAGACCGGTCAGTATTACTACCATTTCTTTTATCCGCAACAACCTGACTTGAATTGGCGGAATCCAGCAGTGGCCAATGCCATGTACGGTACTTCTGAGTGGTGGTACAAGCGCGGAGTAGCCGGCTTTCGTCTGGACGCTGTCGACACACTCTTTGAAGATCCCGAATTGAAGGACAACCCGCTGCGCTCGGGAAAAAATGCTTATGGCGACCCGAATATGGAGAACAAGTACAACGACAATCTACCTGAGGTCCATGACGTGCTAAAGGCGCTGCGCAAGGTCGCCGACCCTTACGGGGCGGTCCTGATTGGCGAAACCTGGACCGACAATGTCGCGCAGTTAAAGCGGTACTACGGCGCGAAACATGACGAACTTCAGATGCCGATGGACCTGATGATGACCAAGCTCAAGTTTTCCGCGCCGGTGTTCCGCCAGCACATTGCAGCAGTCGATGCCTCGGGCGAGTGGCCGACCTACGTCATCGGCAATCATGACATCGTCCGTTCCTGGAACCGTTACGGCGATGGCCAGCACAACGACCAGATCGCGAAGGACATGGCCGCGATGTATCTCACCTTGCGCGGCACGCCCATCATGTATTACGGCGAAGAGATTGGAATGCAGAACAATAATCCTAAGCGCAGGCAAGACGTGAAGGACCCCATAGGCCGGACAGGGTGGCCCAATGAGATCGGGCGCGACGGCGAGCGCACTCCTATGCAATGGGATGAGACTGCTAACGCCGGCTTCACGACGGGAACTCCGTGGCTTCCGGTTCCTGCCACCTACATGACGCACAACGTTGCCGACGAAATGAAGGACCCGAACTCGATTCTGAACTGGTACAAAGGGCTGCTGGCGTTGCGGCATCACGATAAGGCGCTGCTTGACGGCGACTACGTCGCAGTGAACCGGGACGATCCCAACGTGTTGTCGTACCTTCGGCGCTCGCAGGACGATGCGGCCCTGGTCGTGATCAATATGTCAGCGAGTCCGCAGAAAGTGAGTTTTGATCTGACGAAGGAGGGCTTTAGTTCGGGCACAGTGAAGACACTGCTGACCACTCAGCCGTCGTTGCACAGCACTTCTTCCGTCAAGCAGCTTGTATTGGAGCCGTTTGCAGTCTATATCGGTGAGCTGCACAAATAGAGAGCTGCAATTCGCGCGCCGGGACTCGCCGCTCAGCGCGCTAAGGCCGCACCGGTAGCCGCAAGTCTTGCCGAGTATGTGAGGCATCGCCAGGGGAAGCCGGCGGGACCGGCAGGCGCAGTTCCAACTCGAGGCCGTGCGGTACTACGTTTTTCGCGGAGACGCTGCCGCCATGTGCGAGTGCGGCATTACGCACGATTGCAAGCCCAAGTCCCATCCCGCCTGTAGTGGTTCCGCGCGAATCGTCCACCCGATAAAAGGGCTTGAATAACAGCGGAAGGGCGCTTTCGGGAACTCCAGGACCATTGTCGCGGACGGTAACAAGCGCGGTGCCATCCTCCTGGCTCAATCGGACCCCGACCTTGCCGCCCTGACCAGAATAAAAGATGGCATTGCGCACGATATTTTCAACCGCGCTGCGCAACAGTCCGGCATCGCCATTTACCTCGACATCATTCCCGCCCTCGAAGGCTATGGTCACATCGGTGGCAGCGGCCTCAAAGTTGGCGTCATGGAGCACGTCGTCCACGATGTCGTTCAGCGACACTGGTTCGAATCGAGGCTTGTGCTGTCCACTCTCCAGCCGCGCTACGGTAAGAATTTGCTCCAGCAAGGAATCCAGCTGGATGGCGTCTTGCTCGATCCGATCGAGCATCTCCGTGCGTTCATCCTTGTCAGCATCGCGTGCCAGGGTTAATGCCAGCCGTATGCGCGCAATGGGTGACCGTAGTTCATGCGATACGCCACTTAACAGGTTCCGTTCGCTCTGGATCAGGGTGCGCAACTCGCCCGCCATGGAATCGAAATCGCGAACCAAGTCAGCAATTTCGTCGCGACGATTGCCCAGGTTATCTCCCGCCCGGATGTCGAGGTTCCCACGTGCCAGTTCGTGGGTCGCATCGCGCAAGCGTTCGATGGGCTTACTCAAATAGTGTGCGATCAGGAAACAGATGATGGCCGACAAAACGGTACCGAGTTTCAAGGTCCACAGGATGTCCCCAGGAACACGTTCCGACAGTTTGGGAGGAACAAGCTCGGCAATGAGAACGTAGCGTCCCTTGGCCGTCGTGACCGGGGCTGCCAAGACGTTGGCTTCAAAGGAATGATGAAGGCCTTCCGATTTCTCTGCGGCCGCGGCATCGCGAAGAACACGTTCCGGAATCGCACGTCCGGAAAGTTCGCTGCCGCCCGCATCGACCAGCCAGAACTTCGAACGATTCTGCAGCGACAAATCGTCGAGTAGCTGTGCCAGTCCCGCCTGGCCTTGTAGCTCGTACACTTTTGCCGCATGGTCGGCCAGCACCGGCATTTCACGGCGTTCCGGCTGGATCCACCATGGATGCTCGGAAGAGATGCGGTAATGAATGCGCAGATACAGCGCCCCCAGCAAGACGGCTTGCGCAAGCCAGAACGGCAGGAAAATTTTCCAGAACAGGCGCCGGTTCATATCCTGCTCTTCTCCGGCGCTTTGGAAGCCAGGAAATAGCCGGTTCCGCGAATCGGCCGGATCAACTCATCGGTGCCCGGGCACGCCCCCAGCTTCTTGCGCAACCGGCTGACGTGAACATCGACGCTGCGATCGAATATATTCAACGGCCGCCCCAGAGCCACCTCGGCAATTTGCTCGCGGGTGACAACGCTGCCGGCATTGCGCAGCAGCAATTCCAGAACGTTGAACTCCACAGAAGTGAGATCGACCGCCGTGTTCGAACAGGTGACCGTACGGGTTCCGACCGACATGCTGATGTCGCCCACCGTGAGGACCTCGTCGTGATCGGTGCGAGATGGCGAGGCTGGCACGGGCTCGCGCGTCCTGCGAAATATGGCGCGAATCCTGGCCACCAGTTCGCGCGGATCGAAAGGCTTGGCCAGATAGTCATCGGCGCCGATTTCAAGGCCAAGAATCCGGTCCACAGCTTCTCCCCGCGCAGTCAACAGGAGCACCGGAACCGACGACTGCAAGCGCAATGACTTGAGCAACTCAAATCCCGTCCCGCCGGGCAGCATCACGTCGAGGATGATCAACTCATGGTCGTTGGATAAAGCGGCGCTCAAGCCCGAGGCTTGATCGTAGGCTGCGTCCACGCGAAAGCCTTCGCCTTCCAGGAAGCGTTTCAGCAGATTCACCAGCCCGTGGTCGTCATCGATGATGAGTAGACGGTTCACCGGATTCATTCTGCCCCTCCCCGCGCGCCCGTGCGGTGAAGAATTGTTTCGGGATGGATTGCTGTCCTTCACAAATCTTAACTTTCCTTCACCCTGTCTTAACGGCTGCCCTTACCCCCATCCGGTCTAATAATATGAGCTAATAGTACTGCAACGCATGGGCCGAGTTGCATGTGTGCGGCGAGGGCGAGGGTGATTGCATCTTTATAGGGGCGGAGTCGCCTATTCAGGAGGAGTTAGTGAAGACACGAGCATTCTGGGGACTGGGCCTGACATTGGCGATTTGCCTGGCGCTTGCGGGTTGCAGTTCACAGCAGGCGAAGGGCGCGAAAGCTAATACTCCGCCGCCGGCGATTCCTGTCGGAGTTGCTACCGTCCAGCAGGGCGATTTTAATGTCTATCTCAACGGACTAGGTTCGGTTCAGGCATTCAACACGGTTTCGCTGAAGACCCGCATCGATGGACAGATCATGCAGGTTAACTTTCGCGAGGGCCAGGACGTGAAGAAGGGCGAGACCCTGATCGTCATTGACCCGCGCCCCTATGAAGTGGCCCTGGCCCAAGCACAGGCCAACCTGCAGAAAGACGAAGCCCAGTTGACCAACGCCAAATCGCAATATGAGCGCAACAAGGTCCTCTACGAACAAGGGGTCATTGCGAAGCAGGACCTGGACACCATGCAAGCGTCGTTCGGGACCTACGAAGGCACCATCGCTTCCGACAAGGCCGCCATTCAGAATGCGCAGCTGAACCTGACCTACTGCTATATCAAGTCTCCTATTGACGGGCGTATCGGACTTCGCCAGGTCGACCCGGGAAATTACGTCACCGCCTCGGGCGGAACAGCAATGCTGGTTATCACGCAGCTTCATCCCATCGCCGTGGTATTCACAATTCCCGAAGATCAGTTGCTGCAAGTCCGCGATCACATGCGCGGGGGTGCCTTACAAGTGGACGCCTATAGCAGCGACGACAAGACCAAGCTGTCCACCGGAAAACTGCTGACTATCGACAACCAGATTGACGCGACCACCGGTACCGTTAAGTTGAAAGCGGTCTTCGACAATCCCGACAACAATCTGTGGCCCAGTCAATTCGTCAATGCTCATCTGCTGCTTGAGGTCCGCAAAAACGCTATCACAGTGCCCGCCGCTGCCTTGCAGCGCGGTCCCGACGGCACCTTCGCCTACGCGGTGGACGCCAATAATGTAGTGCAGATGAGGCCGCTGCAGGTCGCTCTCACCCAAGGGAGCACGGCTGTGATTACCACGGGCCTGCAAGCCGGCGACAAAGTTGTCACCGATGGGCAAGAGAAGCTGCAAGTGGGAAGCCGCGTGGCTCCGCAAGCACCCGCCCGTCAGAACCAGAACAGCGGCAATATCGGATCGCAGACATGAGCATCTCGCGGCCATTTATTCTTCGGCCCATCGCTACCTCGCTGTTGATGACGGGGCTGTTGTTAGTGGGCGTCGTCGCCTACCGGCAATTGCCCATCTCCGCACTTCCGCAGGTGGACTATCCGACGATACAGGTGGTGACTTTTTATCCTGGCGCCAGTCCCGATGTGACCGCGTCTTCGATCACCGCGCCGCTGGAGCGCCAGTTCGGCGAACTTCCCGGTCTCAGCCAGATGACTTCAAGCAGTTCGTTCGGAGCGTCGGTTGTTACCTTGCAATTCACCCTGGAAGAAAATATTGATGTCGCCGAGCAGGAGGTGCAGGCGGCGATCAATTCTGCGCAGACTTACCTTCCTGCCGATCTGCCGACTCCGCCGATTTACAGCAAAGTAAATCCAGCCGATGCGCCCATCCTGACCCTGGCGATGACGTTCTGACAGCATGCCGCTTCCGCAGGTCGAAGATCTGGCGGACACGACCTTCGCGCAAAAGATCTCCCAGTTGCCCGGAGTGGGTCTGGTAAGCATCAGCGGTGGGCAAAAGCCCGCGGTCCGCATCATGGCGAACCCGACGGCACTGGCCTCGTACGGTATGAGCCTGGAGCAACTGCGCACGGTCATCGCCCAGGTAAATGTCGATCAGGCGAAGGGACAGCTGCAAGACAATCGGCAGGCCTTCACCATCGGCGCGAACGACCAGTTGCTGAGTCCGCAGGGTTACGCCGACACCATCGTCGCCTACAAGAACGGCAATCCGGTGCGGATGTCAGATGTCGCTTCGGTAGTCACGGGCCCGGAGAATGTAAACCAGGCGGCATGGATGAATAACACGCCGGCGGTCATCCTGAACATTCAGAGGCAGCCTGGCGCCAACATCATCAAGGTTGTGGACAGCATCAAGCTGCGGCTGAAGCAGTTGCAATCGAACTTGCCCGCCTCGGTGAAGGTCACAGTCTTGACGGATCGCACCAACACCATCCGCGCCAGCGTCAAGGATGTTCAGTACGAAATGATGCTCACCATCGTGCTGGTGGTGTTGGTCATCTTCATTTTCTTGCGTACGTTGGCTGCGACCGTTATCCCCAGCGTCGCCTTGCCGCTGTCACTGGTGGGCACTTTCGGGGTGATGTACCTGCTCGGCTATTCCCTCGACAACCTCTCGTTGATGGCCTTGACCATCTCCACCGGCTTCGTGGTTGACGACGCCATTGTGATGATCGAGAACATCGAGCGCTACATTGAGGAAGGCCATACTCCCCTGGAAGCAGCGCTGCAAGGCTCCGCACAGATCGGCTTCACCATCGTTTCGTTGACGGTCTCGCTGATCGCCGTGCTCATTCCCCTGCTCTTCATGGGCGACATCGTGGGGCGGCTGTTCCGCGAGTTTGCGGTAACGCTGAGCGTGACCATTCTCTTCTCCGCAATCATTTCCCTGACCCTGACTCCGATGATGTGCTCGCTGCTGCTGCGCCATAAGGACGAGGCGAAGCACGGACGCTTCTACAAATGGTCAGAGCGTGCGTTCAGCAACACCATCGCGTTCTATGGCCGCACCGTGAAGTTTGTCTTGAAGCATCAAACCGTAACTTTGCTGGTCACCATCGGGACCCTGGTGGCCACGATTTTTATGTACATCATGGTGCCCAAGGGCTTCTTCCCGGTGCAGGACACGGGTGTGATCATGGGCATTACCGATGCGCCGGAAAGCATTTCCTTTTCCGCGATGTCGGAACGGCAGCGCGAATTGGCAACCGCGATCCTGAAGGACAAGGACGTCGAGAGCCTCTCCTCGTTTATCGGAGTGGATGGCACCAACACGACGCCCAACAGCGGCCGCATGCAGATCAATCTCAAGGCGAAGGATCAACGCACGGATGACATTACCGCCATTATGCAACGCTTGCAGCAAGAGGTGGCGGGAGTGGAAGGCATCACCCTGTACATGCAGCCGGTGCAGGACCTGACCGTGGAAGACCGCGTGAGCCGCACGCAATATCAGTTCAGCCTGGAAGACGCCGATCCTAACGAGCTGGCATTGTGGACGACGAAGTTGATGGCGAAGCTGAAGACACTGCCGGAGCTACGCGACATCGCTACCGACCAGCAAAACCTGGCGGCGCAAGCCAATCTGGTAATTGATCGCGCCACCGCATCGCGATTGGGTGTGACTACCAGCGCGATTGACAACACGCTGTATGACGCCTTCGGCCAGCGCCTGGTTTCGATCATGTTCACCCAGTTGAATCAATACCACGTGGTGCTCGAAGTCGATCCCAGCTTCCGTGCCGATCCCGATTCGCTGAAGAATATCTATGTGCCCGCCGGTGGCGGACAAAGCCCCGCAACCCAGGGTGGGAACGCTCCCGTGGCGAACAGCCCCAGCATCGGCGTCTTGGGTGCTACCGCGCAGCAGGTGCCGTTGAGCGCGATTGCGCACTTCGAGACCACTACCGGACCTTTGACCATCAATCACCAGGGTCAGTTCCCGGCGGTGACGATTTCTTTCAATCTTGGCAACGGCGCCTCGCTGGGTGAGGCGGTAAAGGCGATTGACGGGGCTGCCGCCGAAATTGGATTGCCGCCAAGTATCCAAGTGGCCTTCCAAGGCACGGCGCGGGCCTTTCAGGCTTCGCTGGCGAATGAAGGCTGGCTGATTCTGGCGGCCATCATTACGGTGTATATCGTGCTGGGAGTTTTGTACGAAAGCTACATTCATCCCATCACCATTCTCTCCACGCTGCCATCAGCCGGCGTGGGCGCCATCCTGGCCCTGACGTTGTTCCATATGGACCTGGGCGTTATGGCTTTGATCGGTATCATCCTGCTGATCGGCATCGTGAAGAAGAATGCCATCATGATGATCGACTTCGCTCTTGAAGCGGAGCGCAAAGAAGGCAAGAAGCCCGTCGACGCCATTTACGAGGCGTGTTTGTTGCGCTTCCGTCCTATCATGATGACTACCTTCGCGGCCCTATTTGGCGCCGTGCCACTGGCACTGGGATCCGGAACCGGTTCCGAGCTGCGCCGCCCCTTGGGCGTGACCATCATCGGTGGCCTACTGGTCAGCCAGCTGCTGACCTTGTACACCACCCCGGTGGTCTATCTGTGGTTCGACCGGCTGGGCGAAGCGCTGCGGCATTTGCGTGCTCCTAAACCGGCCGAGGCCACCGGAGATTAGGCAATGAACATCTCCGCCCCAGCTATCGAGCGCCCGGTTGCGACCACGCTGCTGACCGGGGCCCTGCTTCTTGCCGGCGCCCTGGCTTACCTGCAGCTTCCGGTGGCGCCCTTGCCGCAGATCGATTTTCCCGTCATCTCTGTCGGCGCCGGTCTGCCGGGCGCCAGTCCCGAGACCATGGCGTCCTCGGTGGCGACTCCACTGGAGCGTCAGTTCGGACGCATCGCCGGCATCAACCAGATGACCTCGTCGAGCCAACTGGGTTCCACCGGCGTCACCATGCAATTCGACTTGGACCGCAACATTGATGCGGCAGCGCGTGACGTGCAGGCTGCCATCAATGCAGCCCGCGGATACCTGCCTGCCGATCTGCCCAGCAACCCGACTTATCGCAAGATCAATCCCGCCGACGCTCCCGTCATGATTCTGGTGTTGACGTCCGACGCGATGACGCAGGACCAGATGTACGACGCGGCCGACTCCATCATGGGCCAGAAGCTGGCGCAGGTTGAGGGCGTTGGCCAGGTATTCGTATGGGGCTCATCGCAGCCTGCGGTACGCATCGAGGCAAATCCTAATCTCCTGAACAAGCTCAATATCGGCCTGGACGCGGTGCGGGCTGCAGTAGCGGCACAGAACGTCAATGTCGCCAAAGGTTCTCTTGAAAACGGGAACAAGGTCTGGATGGTCCGGGCCAACGATCAACTGAAGAAGGCCGTGGACTACCGGCCTATCGTCGTCGCTTATAGAAACGGCGCCGCAGTCAGGTTGAGCGACGTCGCCGATGTGCAAGACTCCTTCTCCAACATTAACAACGCGGGTAGCTTTAACGGAAAACCCAGCGTACTGGTCGTCATCTTCCGCCAGCCGGGGGCGAACATGATCGCGACCGCCGATCGTGTGATTGCGGCGCTGCCCTTCCTGAAGGCTTCCTTACCGGCCAGTATCAACATGGTGGTTGGCCTCGACCGCACCACCACGGTGCGGGCCTCGGTGGCCGACGTTCAGCGCACCCTGATTATTTCCGTCATCCTGGTGACGCTGGTGGTGTTCGTCTTTCTGCGCGAAGTTCGCGCCACCGTAATTCCCAGCGTAGCCGTGCCCCTGGCCATCGTGGGCACGTTCGGGATCATGTACCTGTGCGGCTTTTCCCTGAACAATCTCTCCCTGATGGCGCTCACCATTTCTACGGGATTTGTGGTGGACGATGCCATCGTGGTGCTGGAAAACGTGATGCGCCACGTGGAAGGGGGGATGAAGCCCTACCCGGCTGCCTTGCTGGGCGCACGCGAGATCGGCTTCACCGTGATCTCGATGAGCACCTCGCTGATCGCGGTGTTCATTCCGATTCTGCTAATGGGCGGCATCGTGGGACGGCTGTTCCGCGAATTCGCCGTGACCCTGAGCGCTGCCATTGCCGTATCGTTGGTGGTCTCTCTGACCACCACGCCCATGCTGTGCGCCCGCTTCCTGAAGCCCCACGACGCCGGCCGTCACGGTGCGTTGTATCGCATGAGCGAGCGCGGATGGCAGTGGATGACTCGCACCTATCAGACGACAGTGGGCTGGGTGCTACGCCACAAGCGATTTACCTTCGCCGTCGCCATCCTCATGGTCGTGGTGAATGTTTGGCTGTATATCATTGTGCCTAAAGGATTTTTCCCGCAGCAGGACACGGGCCGTATGAGTGGCACCATCATGGGCGACCAGGATGTTTCGTTCCAGGACATGAGGAACAAAACCAATCAGTTCATCCGCATTGTGAAGCAGGATCCTGCGATCGAGAACGTTCTGGCCTTTGTCGGTGGTAACGCTGCCCAGAACCAAGGACGCATGTTCGTGACCCTCAAGCCCCTGTCGGTACGCAAGGTCAGCGTCGACCAGGTGATTGCGCGGCTTCGCCCCAAGCTGGCGCACATTCCCGGTGCGACATTGTATTTCCAGGGAGTGCAGGATTTGCAGATCGGCGGACGCCAGTCCAACGCGCAGTTCCAGTACACGCTTTCCGGGGAGAACCTGACCGAACTGTATGAGTGGGCGCCGAAGCTCCTGCAGACACTCCGCAAGATTCCCCAACTCAAGGACGTAAACAGCGATCAGCAGGTGAGCGGGCTGGAGGCAAATGTAATCGTCGATCGCGACACCGCTTCACGTTTGGGAATTACTCCATCGCAGATTGACAACATTCTCTATGACGCCTTCGGGCAGCGCCAAATTTCCACCATCTATCGGACTTTGAACCAGTACCACGTGGTACTGGAGGTTGACCCTCGCTACCAGATGACCCCGGATGCTTTGAAGAGCGTGTACGTCATCACGAGCCAAGGCGCACAAGTACCGCTGTCGGCCTTCGCTCACTTCGGCCAGGCCACCACTTCCCTTTCGGTCAATCACCAGGGACAATTTCCAGCGGTGACGATCTCCTTCAATCTGGCCCCCGGTGGCGATTTAGGGACGGCCACGCGGGCCATCTCTGACGCGGAATTGCAGATGCGCATACCGGCGACCATCCACGGCAGCTTCCAGGGAACAGCCGCCGCCTTCCAGGATTCGCTGTCGTCGGAACCCATCTTGATTCTGGCGGCCCTGGTTGCGGTTTACATCGTGCTCGGGATGCTTTACGAAAGCTACATTCACCCCATCACGATTCTTTCCACCTTGCCTTCGGCGGGGACCGGCGCTCTGCTGGCCCTATTGCTCTTTCACATGCAGCTCGATGTCATTGCCCTGATTGGCATCATCCTGCTCATCGGCATCGTGAAGAAGAACGCCATCATCATGATTGATTTTGCTTTGGAAGTGGAGCGTACCGGCAAGAGCGCCGAGGAGGCAATCCACGAAGCGGCCCTCATCCGCTTCCGTCCCATCATGATGACCACCATGGCAGCCATGCTGGGCGCAGTCCCGCTGGCGTTTGGTAGAGGAGTTGGTTCTGAGGTTCGCCGCCCACTTGGTATCGCGATTGTCGGCGGACTCATCGTCAGCCAGGCGCTGACCTTGTACACCACGCCCGTCGTCTATCTCTACATGGACCACTTCAAGGACTGGGTGGTACGCCATCTCCCCGGAAGCCGCGGTAAGGTCAAGAAGGACGAAGTGCCGGTATTCGCAGATTAGCGGCGGCCACGAGAGCGTTCAACACATCAGAGCATTCCGAAAGCAACTGACGAAATCTCACTTCCGCTCAAACGTCACCCAATTTCCACTGTCAGCCAGTTCAAGGCGAAGGCTGCACTGGTTGGGTCCGACATGGGCAAACGATGCGTTGAACTGAGATTCGGGGGAGGGGAGTTCTCCTGATTCCATCGCCACCCGAACCAGGTCCTGGTGTTCGTCGTACTTTCCCGTCAGGTCGGTGCTCTTGGAGATTATTAGCGTCCACCGCTTCTGGGTAGGGAGCACAAACATCGTATAGGCGCCCACTGGAACTATCTTTCCCCCGATTTCCACGTTTGAATTCGTGAAGAGAGTCAGCGGTTTTCCACCAGGGGCCCAAGCTTTGCCGTAGGGGATATCGCGTCCGCCGAATACCCCTTTCTTCAAGTTGAACGAAATCCTTTGAAACCCTGCCGTTACTTCCCTGTCAGCGTCGAAGCTACAGGAAACGCTCGCAGTTGAAGGTGTGTCCTGTGCCAGCCCGGCACAAGTCAAGAATACGGAAATGAAAACAAGGAAGACCGAACTCAGGCGGGTCATTCGTACCTCGGGGCGACACGTAAGTTTCCTAAAATTCTTATCATACCGTCAACTATACAGTCGGCCCAAGCCAGAAACACGGAACTTCGCATTCTCTGGCGCGCCAGCACCATTTTGGAACGCCTTATTCCTAAGTGCTTGATAAAACTATACCTGCGTTTTTCGCATCTCTCCTTAGAGTAATCCCTTGGCCTTAACGGCACATCTCTACCTGTAACCAGAACATACGAATCGCCGTCAAACCGTTAACGCTGGACGAATGACTCAGGGGCAAAAACACTTCGGGAAAGCCTGGCGCGAGCGCATGTCGGCCTTGCGCAATCTGCCGCCAGTGCTCGCCATCGTATGGCGTTCTGGCCCCCTTGTGGTTACCCTGGGTCTGGTCTTTCGGCTGATTAGCGCCCTGCAGCCTCTGGCACTGCTCTATGTCAGCAAGCTGATCATCGATTCCATCGTCACTGTTCTCACGCGGCATCAGCCAATTCCGACCCGGCTGTGGTGGCTGGTGGCAGCCGAGTTCCTCATTGCAGTCCTGGGCAACGTAGTTACCCGCGTCATCGATTACCTCGACTCGCTGCTAGGCGATAAGTACACCCGGCACGTGAGTATCCAGGTAATGAAGCACGCGGCCGAACTCGACGTAATCGCATACGAGGATCCTGTCTTCTACGACCGCTTAGAGCGCGCCCGGGTGCAGGCCACCGACCGGCTGGCAATGATTCAAATGCTGGGCCGGCTGATCCAACAAGTCATCACAGCCGTCACGCTTTCGGCTTCCATCATCTACTTCTCGCCCTGGCTCCTGCTGCTGTTGATTGCAGGTGTGCTTCCCGCCTTCGTCGGCGAAAGCCACTTTGCTTTTCTTGGCTATGCCAAGAATTTTCGCCAGACACCAGTGCGGCGCCAACTTGATTACCTGCGCGTGCTGGGCGGCAGCAAGGAAGCAGCCAAGGAGTTGAAGCTTTTCGGGCTGAGTAAATTCCTCACGGAGCGCTTTACACGGCTCTCCGACCAGGTCTATGAAGAGAACGTTTCGCTATCGAAGCGCAAACTAATGGCGGGCGCTTTGCTGTCGATCGTAGGGTCCCTCGGATACTACGCGGCCTATGTTTATGTGATTTGGAAAACGGTAACCGGAGCGCTCAGCATTGGTTCGCTGTATTTCCTGGCGGGCGCGATTTTGCAGGCCAGCTCCAACATCCAGCAGATCTTCTCCACGTTATCGGGCGTGGCAGACCAGGCGCTGTTCTTGACCGACCTGCTGGCTTTTTTTGAGATGCAACCGACTATCCGCTCCAAGCCCGATGCGCTTCCAGCCCCGCGGCCCGTCATGTGCGGCTTCGAATTTCGTAATGTGTCATTTGCCTACCCTGGGAGCTCCAGGGTGATCCTGAAGGACCTGAACTTCACATTGCACCCCGGCGAGCGCGTGGCACTTATCGGCGAGAACGGTCAAGGCAAGACGACGATCGTCAAGCTGATTACCCGTCTCTACGACCCCACGGAAGGGCAGGTTTTGCTCGACGGAGTCGATCTGCGCGAGTACAGCCTGGAAGACCTCTACCGCGAAATCGGCGTCATCTTTCAGGATTTCATGCGTTATGAGATGACGGCTCGCGAGAACGTGGCCGTAGGGCGCATCGAAGAAATTGAGGACATCGGGGCAATCCAAATGGCGGCCAATAAGAGCCTCGCGGATGAAGTCATTGCCAGGCTGGCGGGCGGGTACGAGCAGATGCTGGGACGGCGTTTCGAGACCGGCGTCGATCTCTCGGGTGGCGAGTGGCAAAAGCTGGCACTGGCGAGAGCGTATTTACGCGATGCGCAGTTACTTGTCCTGGACGAGCCAACCGCCGCGCTCGACGCGCGCAGTGAGTATGCGGTATTTGAGCGTTTCGCGGAACTGACGGAAGGCAAGATGGCGCTGTTCATCTCGCACCGGTTTTCAACGGTGCGGATGGCCGACCGGATTGTGGTGCTCGCCGACGGACAGATTGCCGAGGACGGCAGTCATGAGCAATTGATGGCGCTCGGCGGTTCCTACGCCGAAATGTTTGAAATGCAGGCTTCCAGCTATCGCTGAGAATTGCCCGGAAACTTTCACCATGGCCAATAACAACTATCGCGGCGTGCTGACTGAGCTGACGGAAATGACCGACCAGGTGGACGCGACCATGGTCGAAACGCCGTCGCACGACACGGCCCTGGTGGAGCGCGCTCAACAGTGGGCGCGCCGGTTGGTTTGGCTCCCGGCGGTCGGCGAATCCACTTATTTCGAGGATCGCCTGAAAAGCTTGACCCGCAACCTGGATGCAGTTTTAGTGGCAGTCGACGCCCGCGTTTCGTTCGAACCCAGTGTTTCGGAAGACCTGCGTTGGCTGGACGACAACTTGCGCCTGATACGCGCGGTGCAAAGGGAGTTGCAGGAGTCAAGCGGTGCCTTGCGACGGGTTCCCCACGTTCGCACGCCAGACAAAACCATTATGCCGCGGGTGATGGCTGCCGCATGGGATTTGCTCCTCTCGGTTGAATACCGCTATTCCGACCACGCTTTTGCTACCTGTGCGGAAGCCTTCCAGATGGTTGCCGCCCTCAACATGCGCGAGCTTTCTCTGCTCGTGCCCGCTCTAAAACTGGTGCTCCTGGAAGAGCTAACGAAGCGCACTGAGAAGGCACTGGCCAACCCAGATTCTCCGCAACATATAAGCGAGTTGATCACTAGTTTGCGTCATTTGAGCGAAGCTCCATGGAAAGAGTTGCTGGAAAAGTTAATCGCCTTTGAGCGCATACTGGCCGCCGATCCTGCGGACGCCTACTCGCGTATGGATTTCCAAAGCCGGGAGCTTTACCGCCATACCGTGGCGCATTTCGCCAAACATTCGGACTGTTCGGAGCTGGAAATTGCGCAGCTTGCCGTGGACTTTGCACGCGATGCGAAGAAGCATCGGGAATTCGATCCGCGGCTGACGCAACGCAAGTCGCATGTCGGCTATTACCTGATTGGAGAAGGTGCAGACGAGCTGCGGCGTCGGGCGGGGGTGCGGCTTCCCTTCGGAGAACGCGTGCAGGCGTTTCTACGACGCCATCCCGAAGAGTTCTATCTCGGCGGGATTGAAATTCTCACGCTGTTGATAGTTCTGGCGATCATGAGCCCGGCTTATAACGCTTTCAATACGTTTTACGGACGGATTCTCGCCATTCTGTTGCTTCTGCTTCCATGCAGCCAAAGCGCAGTGGAGGTAATGAACTATCTCACCACCGCGCTGCTGCATCCTCGAATTCTTCCCAAGCTGGACTTCTGCGAAGGCATTCCCGACGACTGCGTGACTATGGTCGTGGTTCCCACTCTTCTGCTGAATGAGAAGCAGGTTCACCGACTGGTAGAGGACCTGGAAGTGCGATACCTCGGCAACACCAGTCCAAACTTGCATTTTGCCTTGCTCACCGACTTGCCCGATTCCGCGGAGACGCCCAACCACGACGATCCCCTGGTGGATCAGTGCCAGCAGTTGATTGGGGAGCTCAGCGAAAGGTATGCCGCCAACCGGGCCGGCACCTTCTCGATGTTCCATCGGCACCGGATCTACAACCCGAGTGAGGGCGTCTGGATGGGGTGGGAGCGCAAGCGTGGCAAGTTGCTCGACTTCAATCGGTTAATAAAAGGTACGTATGACAGCTTTCCGGTCAAGGTGGGTGATCTTTCGCTTCTCCGGCGGGTGCGTTTCGTTCTGACCTTGGACTCGGACACCGAGTTGCCACGCGGCACCGCCCATCGTCTGGTGGGGGCCCTGGCTCACCCGTTGAACCAGGCAATCATCGATCCGCGCGCCAACATCGTCACTGCCGGCTATGGGATATTGCAACCGCGCGTGGGCATTAGTGTAACCAGTGCGGCACAGTCCCGGTTGGCGAGCATTTACTCCGGCCAGACCGGGTTCGATATCTACTCGCGGGCCATCTCCGATGTCTATCAGGACCTCAACGGTGAGGGTACCTTCACCGGAAAGGGCATCTACGAGGTTGAGACCTTGCACCAGGTGCTGGAGCATCGCTTTCCGCGCAACGCCCTGCTCAGCCACGATTTGATTGAGGGCGCCTACGCCCGCGCCGGATTAGTCAGCGAGGTTGAGGTCATCGACGATTATCCATCACACTACAGCGCTCACAACCGCCGCAAGCATCGTTGGCTACGCGGCGATTGGCAAATTGTGAGCTGGCTGTTCGGACGAGTGCCCGACGAGAATGGACGTTGCGTTCGCAATCCCATTTCGTTCCTCTCGCGCTGGAAAATTTTCGATAACTTGCGCCGCAGTCTGGTGGAACTGGCAATTTTTCTCCTCCTGGTGCTGGGATGGACGGTGTTGCCGGGACGGTCGGTCTACTGGACACTGGTCACGATTGCAATTCTCTTCGTCCCACCCTGGTTCGAGTTTGTGTTCGCTGTCACCCGTGCCCTGATGTCACGCCGGCTTGCTCCCATCCGGGAAGCCATCGTGGGGCTCGGCACTGCTATGGTGAACGAGTTTCTCGCGCTCACATTCCTGGCCCATCAAACACTGCTGTCCGTCGATGCGGTGTTGCGCACCTTCCATCGCCGCATGGTCTCGAGGCAGCGCTTGCTGGAGTGGGAGACCGCGGCCCAAGCCGAGATGGGACCCGGAAAGCGCACATTCGTGGATGTCCTGCTGAACTGGACACCGGTCGTGGCCCTGATTATCGGTGTGATCGTATATTTCTCGCCTCGCCATTCACTCGGAGCGTCGCTACCAATACTCCTGCTCTGGGCATGCAGCAAACCGGTGTCGTCTTGGCTAAACCGCTCTCCCAGACAGTCGCAGAAAGCCTCGTCCCCTCAAGACCGCCGGTTCTTGCGCCATGCCGCACTCTACACCTGGCGCTATTTTGCGACCTATTGCAACCAGGAACACAATTGGCTCGTTCCCGACAACATTCAAGAAGAGCCGCTAAAAATTGCGGCCCGCATATCGCCCACCAATCTGGGATTGCTGTTGAATGCGCGCCAGGTTGCGTGTGAGTTCGGATACCTGACGGTTCCGGAATTCATCACGCAGACGATGGCTACCATGAGTACGGTGATGAATTTGCCGCGCCAGCGCGGCCACCTGTTCAACTGGTACGACACGCGAACGTTGCAGGCGTTGAGCCCGCGCTTCATCTCCACCGTGGATAGCGGGAACCTTGCAGCTTCGTTGATTACGTTGAAAAACGGCAGCATGGGTTTGCTGCAGAGGCCGCTGCTCACTTCTGCTCTTTTGGAGGGATACGCCGATCACCTCTGCGTATTAGCAGAGCTGAAAGTGGTTTCCAGGCGGGTCGCTCATTCCTTCGAGAAACCCACCGAAACTCCCTGGCTCGATCGTCTGCTTATCGCAGCGGAATTGCCGCAAATCAGCAAGAAGTGTAAGAACGCCGAGGAGGCGCGCTGGTTTGCCGGCCACGCCACAAATCTCATCGAGCAGATCGAGAAGTCGCTCAGCCTGTATACCCCGTGGCTGCTTGCAGAATATCAACCTCTACGCGCGGATGCTGCTCTCCAATTACCTGGCAGGGACGAGCAAATCCCACTAGGTCGCTTGCCCAATTTCATCGAACAGTTGCAGCTACGATTGGAAGCTGCACGGGATCGCAACCCCCAGTCTCACGCGTTGACGGAAGCATTGCTGGACCGGCTTCCCGGTGCGCGGCGCCGCTGCGTGCAGCTAATCGACGATTTGCGACGTATCGCTGCGCTTTGCGACCAGCTCATTGGCGAAATGGATTTCAGTTTCTTGCTCGATCGCCGGCGCAAATTGTTGTCCATTGGCTACGACGTCGAAGCCGGAAGAGTGCATTCGTCGTGCTACGACCTGCTTGCATCGGAGGCGCGTATCGCCAACTTTGTTGCCGTGGCGAAAGGCGACATTCCGCAGGAGAGCTGGTTTCTGCTGAGTCGTTCCCACGTCGTGGCGGACGGCCGCCCAGTACTCTTGTCGTGGACCGGTACCATGTTTGAGTACCTGATGCCCGGCCTTTGGATGCGTTCGTATCCCGAGACCCTGCTGGAGCGCAGCCAGGAAGTCGCGGTGCAAGCGCAACAGGCATATGCGGCGCACAAACATATTCCCTGGGGAATCTCCGAGTCAGCTTTCGCCGAAACCGACGACGAAGGCAACTACAGCTACCACGCCTTTGGTGTGCCGCACCTGGCGTTGCGGCAGGACGAAGACCGGTTGGTCGTGGCTCCTTATGCCACCGTGTTGGCGCTCGGAGTGGATCCCTCTGGGGCTGTCGAACACCTGCGCTGGATGGCTAAGAGGGACTGGTTCGGCGCCTACGGTTTTTACGAATCGGCTGACTTTACACCCAACCCGCACCGGAAGTGGCGTCAACGTTACACATTAGTACGTTCGTGGATGACTCACCACCAGGGCATGAGCTTGCTCTCGATTGCCAACTTCCTGAACGAGGGCGTGGTGCAAAACTGGTTTCACCGGGATGCTCGAGTTCAAGCCACCGAGCTTCTGCTGCAGGAACGTCCCGCCCGTCACGTCGTAGCTCCGCGAAAGAACGTACGCCGGACCAAGAACACCCGCCGGTCGAAGGGGAACGGAAATAACGGTGCAAAATCGGCCCGAAAGGCGGCCTGATTCCCCATTTTTGCGATGGGAAAAAATACCTTGTCTCTCGAGGTGAAGGAGCGCACAATCTTGTCGCCCACAAAATGGAAATCCCGGATAACAGCGTTTACCCAGGACCGAATCGCATCTGGCTGTTTTATAGCGTAATTGTAATAGTATTCGCATATTCCCTCCCGTTTTTGATCAACCATTTTCGCCAAGGACCGTTTCTCAACGTGGCCGTTGAGGACGAGAAGATCTACCTGGCGCGCGTAATGGACGCCTATCGTGGCGGCAGCCTCGGCAATCCGTATCTTGCTGAACACCAGGATGCCCCCCGTTTCATGCCGGAGATGGCGGAGCGGCTTATTGCCCTCACTGCCCATGCGACGGCACTCGACCCGCTGCTACTCGTGGGCGTCTCGAGAGTTGTGTTTGCGGCTTTGATTTGCGTTTTCCTCTGGAGTTTGGCTCGCGGCCTCGGAATGGAACCGCGGCTCGCTATGCTGGCTGCGGTGCTCCCTTTACTCGCGCCGACCATTTCGTGGATAGGGATGATCAACAGCCGAAGCACAGGTTTTCTCCGCTATTTTCGGGCCGTCAGTCCCGCGTTCTACGTTTTGCTTCTGCTGTTGAGTTTGCGTCTTGTCCTCCTTGCCTGGAAAAAACCTCTCTGGTGGACGGGCTTGCTGGCTGGCGCGAGCCTTGGCCTATTGATCTATGCCAGTCCTTTTTACTATTGGAGCTTCGCCATTGGAGGAACGATTTGGCTGGCCTTGCAAGAATCAGGCAAGGTACGCGCGAGCCTGCTGACCTCGCTTGGAACCGCCTTCATTCTTGGTCTGCCGGCTATTTTGAAGACGGCATTCCAGGGGCAAGCACCTGACGTACACGAGACGCTCGTTCGCCTCGAATTGTTCACACCGGGGCGGGGACCTGATGAATCTGTGGTTCGAAGCTTTGTGATTGCCGTCTTAGTTTTGGCTGCCGTGTGGCTGTGGCGCAGGCGACTGGGGGACAGCGCGCGCTTTCTATTTCCCTTCCTGGGTATCGGAGCCCTGCTGCTGATTCAGAACGTGATCACGGATCGCCATCTGCAAAGCTACCACTGGATCGAGTGTTTGATCCCCGTTTGGTGCCTGGTCGGCGCGGCATTCCTGCAGAGTTACTCGCGTTCCTTCCGTCCCGTGTACTTCGCTGCTCTTCTTGCAGTCGTGGTGATGGGGGCGATCTTTACCCAGGCGACGGCGTATATGCAATGGGAACAATTGCGAAGGGAGAATGCTGAATTCTGGGCGCTCGATGGACGCATGCCGCGCACCCTGAACTGGTTGAATGAACACACCCCAGCTAACTCGGTGGTCATTGCAGCACCGGACGTCATGGATTCACTGCCGCTGTTCACCCACAATAAGGTTTACTGGGCCGATTACGCTTCGCAGCATGTAATGTCTGAATGGGAAGTGCAGGCTCGGACACAGAGCCTTGAATTTTGGCATCCTGACGGAGCAGTCCAGCTTCCCTTCCGCGCCGATTTCTACCTTGGCACCGGCCCGGTCTGTCTCCGCCCGAACGCGAACCAGCTTCTATACCGCAACATCGTTGAGAATACCTGTGTCTTCCCCGTTTCGCGATAGGGCGGTATAAGCTCCGAGGCAAGGAGTAAAGAGAAATGAGCCCGACGACTATCGCTCAAGAACGCCCGTGAAATGGTGCAGCATGCAATTCAATGGGCGCTGAGCGAGAGCGTCGCATAAAATGGGCCTTGGGCCTATCGCGGGATTCAATCTGTGGCATTGTCCTCCCATCCTGTTGCGTCGATGAATACATTTCCGCCACTCGTGATCGCCATTGGTTTTATTGCGGTCTTCCTTGGCCTGTTCTTTGGGCTCTACCTGTTGCTGACCATAGGACAGCGGCGGACAATGCGCGAAATCCGGAGAGCAGCCGCCGAGCACGGATGGCGTTATGGGCTTCGCCATTGGCAAGGAAATCCTACTGCCTTTCGCATCGATGGCCAAACCCCAGGCGGCTTGCCATGGACCATGAAATCCAGCAGTACTCGCGGCTACGATCGGGGATGGTCGGCTACGCTGATGCTGCGATTCCCAACTCTTGGGGGCAAGATGGATTTTGCGGTGCTGCCCCGCGAACCGGGAGACTATGCCACAAAGCGAGCCGCCGCCGGCCTCTCGCAGGGCGCCCAGCAGCGGGTAACGAGTTCTAGCTCTGCCGCTGCAGACGCAGTGGCGTTTCTTCGCGACGCTCGAGATCTTCCGAGCGGCGGCGTCGCATTCGATGCAGTCTACCAGGTCTCGGCATTGCCCCAGAGAGTCGTGCACTCTCCTATCGAGCCTGCCTTCGCGAAACGCATCATGGATTGGCCAAGTGACACGATCCGTCCGCATTCGGTGCTGGCGTGGCGTGATCCCTTCGGACTTGTTCTGGAGGCACGTTTACCGGCGCCCGCGAATTGGGCCACCGTTTCGTACCTGCTCGCCCTGGGCGAAGACTTGTGCGGCCGGCTCCCTCCTCCCGAGGGCTCAGCCGCTCCGCGCACGTTCCTGGACCGCGTTATTGCGCGCACACTGCGATGACGTGACGAACTCGCCGAGTCGATGTCCTTGGGGCACAAGACGCCTATCGGTGAATTACTGGACAAGAGCCCTGAGCTCTCTAGCGGCGCTAGCCCTTGCGAACAAGGTCATTGCGGATACTTGAGTTGGGCTGCTTGCACGGCATTCTCATATTCTTTCTGGCAGTCTCCTTCAGCTTTATCCTGCTTGGCATGGGCCTGCTTGATGGCTTCAGGAGTGGCTGCATACGCTTCCGTGTTTCCCGGAAGCCGAGTTCCATTAACTCGCACCCAATTGTTAAACTCCCATTCTGCCGTGGCCTTGCAATCATCCCTACGCTTACCTGCGTCGGCTATGGCTTTGTCCAGAAGAGTCTTATTTTTACCTTTGTCAGCAGCTTCACGAGCCCTTTGATTCTCAACTTGTTCGATTTTTGTCAATCTGGCCTCTACGTCCGCCAATTGTTTACTCAGGTCATCTACACTCTTCTGACTGGCGCATCCGACGCTGGCCAGCAAAAGCAGAGTAAGGATTCCCGAAATTGCCGCTGTGCGAATTGCGTTGTTCATCGCACCTCCCTGACACCGCTCTCGTTGCCCATGGAGAGCATCATTGCCCTTGTCTTTAGTTGCGAATCCATAGAGGTTGTCCGTTTACAAGCCGTCTGACGAGTATACCTGCCGCAGTCACCACCGCCCCTCCCAATGCCGACGAGAAATACACCGATGTCACTGGGTATTGAACAGTGGCCTAGCCAGCTCTTCCTGCGATGCCGTCTCCGGGTGCTCCGCCTTCCAGCGCATGGCAGCGGTAATCCGGGTGCGTCCGCTGGGATGATCAAAAAAGATGAACTCCTCAAACGGCCCGGGCTCAAGTTTGCGATATTCTCCCAGCATCAAATCTACGTTGGCCTCGCCATCCGGTTGGCGGCCCGAATTCAGGCCGTACATGTCGGCCTCGAACTCCATGGTGCGGGTGATCGTGTTGGTCACCGGCGTCATGAGAAAGAAATAAACCGACAATCCAATAATCGCCAGCGGCAGCACAGCAACGTCGGTCATCCCCCGGATGCCCCACGTTTCTCCCCAGCGCGCAAGGCCAAAGTTGATGAACCAGTTCAGGAAGGCAAACCCGATTACCATAACGACTCCAAACATGACCAATCCCTTGTACTCGTGGTTGAGAACATAATGGCCCATCTCGTGTCCCATGGTGGTTTCAATCTCGGGCAGGGTGCACCGCTTCAAGAGATTGTCGTTCAGCGAAATTCGCTCCGTCCCGGCGAAGCCGCTGACGTTGGCGCTGACCCGGTTCGACTGCCGGGAGGCGTCGAATTCGTAAACGTCGGTTGCAGGAATCCCGTTCGCCCGTGCCATGCTGAGGATTGGGTCCTTAATCCGGGAATCTTGTAACTTCGTGTACTTGTTGAATAAAGGTGAGATATAGACCGGTGCGATCAGGCTTACGAACGCCAGAAAAACTATCGCTAATGCGGCCCCCCACACCCACCAGCTTTTTCCCAGGCGCCGCACCAGTCCGAAGAGGGGAACCATGAGGATCCCGCCCAGCACCACGGCAACGGCCAGCCCTACAGCCTGGTCCCGCATCCATGGCCCGAACGTTTGATTCAGGAGCCCATACTTGCGCTCGCGGAAGTAGCTTTCATAAACAGTGAGCGGGAAGGTGAGCACGAACACGACGATAACAAATTGAACCCAGTAAAGCGTCGTCTGGAGTGGGCGAAAGCGGGTAATACGCTCGGCCAAGTCACGCATGCGCGCCGACCATCGGAACCTGAGTAGCAGCCACATTACAACCACGGTCGAAAGAAAATCCCACAAGAGGAGCCAATAGCCGCCTTCGAAATACGCGTTGGAACGTGCCCGTTCTGCAGGAGGCATCTTCGCCAGATAGGCATCGACGGCTGCGTTGACGTCAAATGATTCCCCCGTTGTGTGCCGATCGGCGACCGGAGGCGCGGCCGGGACGTTCCCTCCGGCACTCTGCGCGGTCGCGAAGGCCGTGAGCACGGTACACAGCAGAACAAACTGAACAACATATCCCATTACGCGAATCATCTGTCCTCCTGTCGCTGTCGTATACGCGCGCGCCCATGGTATTCAGCGACGAAGCTACGACCTGCCAACCTTGGCTAGCTCTTCGAAACTGAATCGCTTTTCTATGCCGTCATAGGGCTTGCCGTCAATCTCGACATACGGATAGACAAAATAATTCAGCGGCGGCCCATCTTGCTTAGGAGAAAGAACTATGTCGCGTCCGGTCGAAAACTTGACTCGATTTGCGTCAATGCTCCCAAAAAAGTAATTCTCCTTTTCTTTGGCTTTCCAGGCTTCGGAGATGTCTACCGGAATCCACCCAATTCTTGACGAATAGAACTCGGCCCAGCAGTGATAGCCGGCAATTTCTCCTTTGTCCTTGCTTTCCGGGAGCGGAAATCCTATATCGAATCGGGCTGGAATTGCATCGGCACGAAGCATACCTATAAAGGGCGAGTGAAAGTCCGTACAATTGCCGTGCTTTGCATCGCAAGCCCACACTGCATCTCCCCTGCCCCAACCAGTTCCAGTTTTGTCGTAGCGAAAAGTTGCGAAAAGATAGTCGTAGGCCGCTTTGGCTTTGGCCACGCTACCTGTCTGTGCGCCCGTCACCTGCTGGGCTAAGGCTTTGATTTTGCCGTCAATTGGTATGAGTTGGTCCGGCTGAACCAAGCGGCTCATTGACACGGGTACCGCCCCCGGCTTGCTGTCTTTGCGCTCGAGCTGCACGAAATCGCCTCGTGTGTACTCACGTCGTGTCACCTCGTACTCCAGTGTGAACTCAGCCGTGCCCGGAGCGGGATTCCGGAGTTCCGCATACATGATGTGGTTGTCGTACTCCGTTTCGTGCGTCATTTGCGTTTGCACCGGCGACTTTATGTTAAGAAGCCGCACGGTTTGGTTTTCATCGGTGTGCGCCACCGGGACCCACACACGTACTACCTTCGTTCCGGCGGGGATATCTTTCACCGAAAAGGAATAATTAAACCGAAACCGGCGCAATGGAGGACTGAATCTGCTCTCCTTCGAAGGAGACGGCTGAGCAATACAGGTGGACACAACGCACGTGACTAGCAAGTTCCAAAACGGCGACATTTTCATAATGCCCCCTCGAGGCTCAACTTGAGATTGGCGGCGATACCCCGGGTGCGCTTATTCTGTTGATCTAGACGTAGGCCTTACCAGCGACCGGGTCGGGGCGCGCCTGCGGTTGATTGTCGCATGAAAGAACGCCGAAAATCGACCACGAACGAGCAAGCAAGTGTATGTCGCCAGTGACAGAGGATAGTTTGTGAACAACCTTACAACCCACTCTTCATCGACCCAATCCGGCGCGAAGGTGCGGCCCACCTCTATTTCGCTGGGGCTCGGGCTGACCAACGAGTGTAACCTGGCATGTGCGTTTTGCTACCGCGATCCGACTCGCGCGGATCGGCTCTCCCTGGATCAAGTGAAGTCAGTGATCGAACGCTTACCCGTCCATTCCGTGAATTTGGGCACTGGTGAGAACGGGATGCATCCAGACTTTAAGGCGATACTCGCTTACCTGCGAACACAACCTATCAAGCTCACCATCACTTCCAACGGCCACAGTGTTGCTGTGCTGGAAGACGACGAGCTGCGCGCCTTTCACGACATCGAGTTTTCGCTCGATTACCCCACGCGAGTCGAACAGGATGCGCAGCGCGGAGACGGCAATTGGGAACTGATCCAACAGCAAGCACAACGTTGTGTGAGGTTGGGTGTACCCGTGACTATCATCGCCGTCATGATGAAGGCGAACTATTTGCGTCTGGCCGAGGTGGCGCGAGTCGCCAAGACGTTTGGGGCTCCGCTGCGTGTGAACGTGTACCAGTCGGTGCGCTCCGATATTTATGCGCTGTCATTCGAAGAGTATTGGGAGGGGTTCCGGCGCCTGTTTGCGGAGACTGATGTGATCGCCATCGGTGAACCGCTGGTTCGAGCGATGGCGGGCCTCCCGCCGCTCAGGAAAGGATGTGGCGTAAGCACCGTGAGGGTTACGCCGCGCGCGACCACGCAGCCGTGTGTTTACTGGCCAGGATCGGGTGAGCCGCTCCAGGATTTGATCTCGATGGGGCTCGACATTCTGGAGTCCGCGCCGTTCGAGCAAGCCCGCACCCTTCCAAACGCATGCCAGCCTTGCGAGTTCCGGGATTCATGCCATGGAGGCTGTGCCGGTCGGCGGCGTCTTCAGGGCGCCCTCCTGGAGCCTGACTACTACTGCCCAATCGTGCGCGGGGAACGCCCAAGCCTGAAGGTCCGCATGGCCGCCACCCGCGATCTGCCCAAGGTGGGCAGTTCCTGCACGACCGTAGTGATTGCCCGGTAAGCTGATTCGTGAAGAACGAGTGCCCGAACGGGCCGCCCATTGTTTATTGCGCCTTCATCCAGGTGTCTGACCCCGTCAGCTTGACGGATACGTCCGAAAAGAAGAGCCGCAGCGGCTTGCCGTCGGCGGTGCCGCGGTGCTCCGTTGAGAAGAGCAGAGGACCTGCCTTTTTGTAGCCTGCCCACGTTGCGATCACAACACTGGGCTTCACGGGTCCCCCGCGGTCATATCGGAATTCGTCGATTCGCCCGTCAGTGCCAACGTAAAGCGTCCAAGTGTCACCCGGCGTGTAGCCGACATTGGAAGGATACTTCACCGCAATCTTCTGGGCGGAACCCTTGCCCAGTGGCAGCTTCTGCATGCCGGCATCTTGCACTGTCGCGCTGGTGTCCCAGTAAATATGGAACGGGAGCATCAGCCAATAATTATCGTTGATGAAACCCGGATCGATTTCGCTCTTCACGTTGGCGGGCTGGGTGCTGAGCTGCGAACGGACGTACGTAACCTTCACCGGATTGCCTGCCTTGTCTTTTCCCTCATAGCTGACGCGGTCGGCTTTGGGCTCCCAGACCCACGTCCTGGAGAGCTTGAGCCCGGGAATATCTATGTTGAAGGTATAGCGGATCGCATCGACTTGCCCAAACGAATCGAGACCATAGGTCTTGGCGAGCTTCTCGACAATTGGCGGACGCGTTTGCGCCCAGGAAGTTGCAGCAAGGACCAGCACACCAAAAGACACCAAAGCCCGGATCGTTGTAAGACGGCTCGAATTTGTCATAGAGGTCCTCCTCGGTGAATTCAGTGGACTTCGGTTGGATGACGGACAAAGGCTTCGAGATACAACCGCGTGTCAGCGCAGCACCTTGGCTGGGTATTCAGACAGAATTCCCAAGACTAGTCTGTTGAGCATCCGGGCTGGCCGGACGCGTGGGTCGGCGCAACCCGATAATTGCAGCGGCCGCGGCCACAGATCCGTATTCCAGCAGCATTATCCAGCCGGGAACTAACCACTGACGGCCGAGTGCGCGCAGATGCCAAACGTAGTAAGTAGGGATAATACTGACCGTCCAGATGATGAGCGGCAGTGTCGAGGCCGACCGCAAGAACGGCAGTAGCCACAGCAGGTACCATGGATATACGACTGGTGCACATAGAAGCGATGCTGCCATCGGCCAAGCAAAAGCGTCCGGGGACCATGCCGCGGACTTTCTTCTCATCCAGATTGCGGTAAGCAACCCGGCGACCACAGCCAACCCAACTACAAGCTGCGGAGACGCCACCCGTTCGAGCGTTGCAAAGACCGGATCATTGAAACGGAAGCTCTGCACGTAGGTACCGAGCGAGCCAATAGGGATCCGCCCGTGGTTAAGAAATGGTGTGTATAGGAGTCCAAGGACCGCCGCTGCCAGTGCCCCGTCGCGCACACGAACACGCCTCCAGTAGAGCGGCAACAGTACAATCGGGAGCAATTTGACGGCAACCGCCAGTCCAAATGCCAGGGCCGCAACCGTACGCCAGCGGCGCGCCAGCGCGGCGAAGGAAACCAACAGCAGCAGCACGCCGACAATATCGATGTGACCGCTGCCCGCCACTTCGATCGCCAGCAGTGGGTTCCAGGCATACGCCAGAACCCAGTGCGCTGATTGCCGGCGACTACGCAAGATACTGAGCAAAACGAAAACGATTCCCAAATCGCAAACCACAAACGCTACCTTCAGCGCAAAGACAGACTCATGAATCGCTGTTACGGCGCGGAAGAAGAGTTGAGCGCCCGCTGGATATGGGCTCGGTACGTCCGGGTTGTTCAGCGTGCGGGTCTCGGACGTGTGCAGCCCGGCAAGCGCAGGATCGCTAGGAACGAGGATATAAGGGTCATAGCCGAGTCGCTGCACACGGCCATCCCAAACATATCGATGAATGTCATCATCTGGGCCCGGCGGCAGAACCAGGAACAGAAGGTGCCATACAGCAGCCAATACGAGCCCGATGACAATGACGTGCTTTGGGAACGTTGATGTAGAGAAGAACTCACGAACGGCCAACAGGTAGGCGATGCCTGCAAAGGCTAGCGCAATGATGAAGGACGGCGCACCCCTGCTGCTGAAGCTGCGGGAGCAGATCGCCAGCGCCACGAGCAAGATGGCGCCGAGCCCGTACAGCCTGCGGGATGGCGTGAGCTTCAGAGAGGTCACACTTCCGTCCACGACTGTGCCACCGCCTGTCCCCACTGTTTGAGCCAAAACGCCGTTCGCGGCGCCCTATCTGGAGCGAGCTGCAGTTCCGCGGCGAGCCGAGTCAAGTCGTCGGCCACGTCGATGTCGTAGAAGGGATCCGTGAAGCCAATGGAAAGCTGTAGTTGACGGGCGCGCGCCAGCAGGGCCTCAAGCGCACTCTTAGTGCCCATGCCGTCACCCTCGAAAAGCGCCGGATGGGTGGCTTTGGCCCCGACAAGATAATAGCCACCATCATGGGTCGGTCCAACAACCACGTCGTGCGCGATCAGCGCCTCGAACGCGCTCCCAAGAACCGAAGCCGGCAGATGCGGGCTGTCGCTGTCGAACGCAATCACGCGTTGCTGGCCAGGCGCTGCGAAGTGTGCAAATACCGAGGTCAGGCCTGCCGCAAGCCCTTCCCCTTTTTGCGCGACCACGCTCACCCCACCCGGCGCCCACCGGGCTAGTTCTTCGACATCCGAAGCAGGGCACATAATGGCAACCTCCACGGTGCCCAACGAGCACGCTAGCGCCATTGTGTCCTCCAAAAGGCAGCGATAAAGCTCGGTGACGGCTTCAACTGGAAGGCTCTGAGCTAAACGGGTCTTGACCATGCCTGGTCTGGGTGCTTTTGCCATGACAACCAGCGTGCGGTTAGTGTTGCCCAACTGTGGAGTGTCTTCGCTGGAACATTGCATAAAAGATCGCCGTGTCAACAGTCAGGCTGGCCGTGGCGTTTCGACACTTGGATGCCGAAAATAATAGCGCACGATCAGGGTGAGAATGAACCATGCTGCTCCAACCGTCCCTTTCAGCGTACCGCTGATCTTCGATTTTCCGATGCGCGGATAATAGCTGACCGGAACTTCAACGATGCGGAATCCCCCTAACGCGCCTTTTAGGATCATCTCAACCGCCCAGCCGTACGTAGTCTCTTCCAAATGGAGCCGCCGGAGGACATCAACGCGCCCGGCGCGGAAGGGTCCAAGGTCTGTGATCCGTACACCATAGAAACGTGTGATCAGGGCGGCCGCCAGGCGGTTACCAAACGCTGAGTGCCAGGGCAGCGCCCCAGGGATGTTCTGCTTCCCGAGGCGTGAACCCAGCGTGATATCGGCCCGGCCGTCAGTGATCGGGCCCAACAGAATCGGCAGTTCCGCAGGTCGATCACTGTAGTCGCCGTCGAGGAACACAACAAGGTCAGGGTTACTTGCACAAGCCAGTCCAGTCAAACAGGCGCGACCATATCCACGGCGAGGTTCGAAGACGACCCGGGCTCCCAGCTTTCGTGCGATCTCGGGTGTCCCATCAGTTGAATTGCTGTCAACGACCAGAACCTCGGTCACGAGGTTTGAGGGAAGGTCGGCGAGGACGCGCCCGATAGACTGCGCTTCGTTGTGCGTGGGGATGATGACCGACACTCGCACGTGATTTGATTCAATCACCACCACGGGGAAGACGGCCACCGCTGCGCCAGTCGAGCGTCAACACCCCACCTTCGTCCCGCTCGTCCTATGGCAAGCGCAAGGGATGCAAGCACAGGAACCAACAGTTCCCAGATCCACGACGTGCCCCACTCGGATATCCAAAGACTGCCTAGATACAAAAACGCTACAAATGCGGCCGGGCGGGTGAGCAGACCCACGACGAGCAGGATCCCAAGACCGATCTCTGTGATCGCCTGCAGCGGAGCCGCCATGGCGGCATGATTTGCCACCAGACCCATCACTGCCTTCCACGCCGCCGGCGAATGGCCCATCTTTATGTAGTTGTTGATCAGGCCCGCGTAGCCTGCGGGCGTGTAGAGACCCTTTCCCAGGTTTTCGAAGAAGACCCAGACGAGCATCGCGCCAATTGTCACCCTAACCAGTGCCAGCCCGTTTGCAGCATCAAGTTGTCCAGCCACGTTTTGTAATGGGGTTGGTCTCGTTGTCATCGTGAACCTCCTAGCCAACGGATGCTGTACCAGATCGCGACCACAGAAGATGACGGGACATCTTAAGCTGTTCTCCCCGTGTCTGGCTAGTGGACGCGCAAAATCCTCGCCGTCAATTGGGTTCAACCCCAATGCCGAACGCTCCGTCGTCGTGTTAAGATCACCGAAGCGCACAGGGCGCATCCGGTCCGCGGAAAGGACAGAAGTCCCCCTGATCGTAGCAATTCGTTTTCACGAACTAACTTTCTGCCCATTAAATGCGGACCTCGGGCATACGAAAGGAAGTTCGTCATGCCGGTGAGACGCCTCCCATCGAATCCGAACCTCGATCACCTCAAGCATCAAGCGAAGGACGTGCTGAAGGGGCATAGCGCCCCCACTCTGCAAGTAGCCCAGCGGATCAGGGAATTTCACCCGCGTTTCAGTCGGGCCACGGACGCTGAAATCTTCGACGCCCAGCTCAGACTCAGTGACGCGCAGCTCATAATCGCCCGCGAATATGGATTTCCGAGCTGGGCGAGGCTAAAGCGACACATTGAAAAACCAAGTCTCTCCGATCGATTGGATTTGCCGCACCAACAGCGAATTGAAAATGCAACATTTCGCCGTGCTGTGGAACTCCTCGATGCGGGTGACGTCGCTGGTTTGCGTGCGCACTTGAATCAATACCCGAAACTCGTGCACCAGCACGTCGTTTTCGAAGGTGGAAACTACTTTCGGAATCCAACGCTTTTGGAATTTGTGGCGGAGAATCCGGTTCGCCATGGCATTCTCCCGCAGAATATTGTTCAGATCGCCAAGACAATTCTCGATGCTGGGGTGGAACAATCCGCACTGAACGAGACGCTGATGCTCGTCTCGACTGGGAGTGTACCGCGTGAATGCCGCGCGCAACTTCCGTTAATAGATCTCTTGTGTGACTATGGCGCGGATCCCAGCAGCGCTGTGCAAGCAGCCGCCTTGCACGGCGAGTTTGAGGCGGTGAATGCCTTGATCGCGTGCGGGGCTCGAATAGACTTGCCGGTGGCAGCGGCCCTGGGGCGCGTTGAGGATGCTCGTCGGCTACTTGCCGGTGCCAGCAGTGAAGATCGCCACTTGGCGCTGTCTTTGGCAGCCGATTTTGGTTATGTCGAGATCGTTCGATTGTTGCTTGACGCGGGCGAAGATCCAAACCGATACAACCCGGTCGGAGGTCATTCCCACACAACACCCCTCCACCAAGCTGCTGGGGGCGGCCATGACGAAGTGGTCCGGCTCCTGGTCGAACGTGGTGCAAGACTGGATTTGAAAGATATCCTCTGGCGGGCTACCCCGGCCGACTGGGCGAGATACGCAAGCAGGACAGAACTTGAGGCGTACCTTAGAGCGCAAAACACTGGAAGCAAAAAGCAGGAGTAACTCAATCCTGTGTAGACGAATAGCAAGAAAAGTATGGTCCCTCCCATGCCATGTGAGCTCGGCACAGGAGGGACAATGAAAATCACACGTTGAGTTGAGGCGCTAATTCACCGTGATATGGACCGGCAGCGAGGGAATACCGTTCGCCACGACAACCAGAGTGCTTGGCCCAGTCTCCATTCCGGCAGGTACATCGAAATGCGTGAATGTTGGGACAGCGCCGGTGGCTACCCCCATCGTATTGTGGTCGTGGGTCTTGGCGTAGAAAACATGTCCGGTGGCGACATTCTTGATCCGCACCAAGGGGTAATTTGTGGCAGTCTCATTTTCGTCCCCATACCCAGCCGCTTGTGACAGTCCGTTGAATTGCCGGCCGAAAATGGTGTAGCTCTGACCGCGGGCAACGGTGGATGGACAAATGGAGATGGCCGGCGTCCACGGTTGAATATAGGTCCCGGTGGAGGTATAGACCTCCGAGCCGCCGACGATCACCTCGCCCGTAGGCAGCACCAGCAAACTGCCCCCATTGCTGAACAGTGTAGGGTTGAAGTTTGTCCCATCGAATTCGTAAAATCTACCCGAATTACCTTCCACCAGCACCTTGCCATTGGGCAGCAGCGCGGCGAAGTTGTCGCCCGCGTCATCACCATTGGGGAAGTCAGGGCCGGGGATCCAGGTGCCGGGATCGGTAGGGCTGGCTCCGTGATGATAGACCGCGGTGTGCCCGGTACTGGCGCCCGTATGATGCGCTCCAGTTGCGAAGACGGTGCCGTCGGGCCGTAAAATGGCAGGGCCGATTTCTCCTGGAGGACAGTAGAGACCGCCCGGATATTGGATACATCCCTCTTCGGGCGGCCCTTGAAGATTCGCGACCGTGTTGCCGTCGGAGATCCATTGCTGCATGGAAGGGATGTATCTTTCCGAGTTGGGATTGTCCAACACATCAGCCGTCAGAACGGTACCGCCAGGCATGAGCGTCCAGCCTTCCTCGGCATTGAAATCGCTCTTGCCGCTTGATCCCATTAACGTCCACGTCATGGTGGCCGGATCCAGTTCCGCCACTTGCATGTCCAATTTGCGGCCGATAAGAAAATGCCCGTTGGGCAACACCACCGACGGCGAGTCTCCGATGTAGTCCCAGCCGGGCGGAGGAGTCAGCGGCGTCCAGGTATTGGCCCTGGGATCGTAAACCGCGCCCAGATTGGTGAGCACGAAATTGCCAAAGTTGTACTCACCACCCTCAATCAAAAGCCGGCCATCGGACAAAACTGCCGAAGCGAAGTAAAGGGGATCGTAATTACTGGGCAGATTGGCAAGCTGGCTCCAGGTCCCATGGACGTAACTTCCGTTGATATCGGGCGTCAGCTTCCACCAATCGTTCCCATTGCCGCCTTGAAACATCACTGTTCCATCGGTCAGCAAAAAGCCGATCCCGGCGCCGTTGGGGGGCTGATGGGTGAGTGACGTTAGCGTCTGCGCCGGTGCGAGCAAGGCGGCAACAAACAAGAATGTGATCACAGCGAGACATAACTTCTTCGTCAAGACAAACCTCTTTCTAAAGGGTCGCAATTTGCGACAGAGTTTCGGCAATCCGGCCTGCTGTCGGTGATCGGCGATTCTTCCGTTCGCAATGCGATTCGGTGTCCTCGAAGCACGCCACGTCTATACACAAAATCTCGGTGAAGACTTCCGAAATTCTGATTTCAAGTACCCGATCCAGGAAGCTTGGATTGCATCTTGTCGAGTGTAATTCAGGATGGTTGGCGATAACAGCCATCTCGTAACCTTAATGACCTCGGTCGCATGGCATTTGAATGACTCCGCCGCCAAAGCGGAACAACCCTTTGAACGAGTTGCAAAGTTCGATAATTGACTTGATTTCTAGACTGGCAGGGCCCTTCGGCGGCGCATCGCAAAGTAGGAGTCGCCGGTAGCAGTTCGAACAGCTCATGCAGCGGCCGATCCCAGAAGCCCTCGACCGAGATCATTGGCCTTCCCATCCGGGGCCGCTCCAGTAACCGCCAAATTATCCCATGAGCGTTGCTTAGAAATGTATTTCCCGACGATCGGCAATCAACAACCTTGTGAAGCTTGCATTCCTATGCCCTGTCCTGAATTGACCATTCTTTGGGTTGAGCGATGTGCAACTATCGCTCATGGATAACAACAGCTCAAAACAAGAATCGGCAAGAGCTACCCTCATCGGGATCAAACTAGAAATGGCGAAACCTCGCATCGCAAAGTCTGCTCGCGGCCTTGAGCCTAAACAGCTGAAAGTGTTCCCTTTGAGCGGCAGCGCGTGGCCCGGACTGGCACGTCCATCCCGCCGCACTCACAGGCTCGTGACGCATCCAGGATCTCTGTAGATTCGGGTTTGTGCGCGCCGCATGCTGATATCAGAATTTACCAGTGACAATTAGTATTCCGTGACGAAGCCGGTCCCGTTCCATAGATGGTCAATTCTGCTCAGACCGTAAGAAGGCCGAGAGCTTAGAAAAGTGATAGCCGGCAAAGAAGATCTTAATGAAACAACCCTCACTTATCAGACAACCGAGCTGAGGATGCGGTATTTTCGCCGGTCTGAGCGTAGAACCGCAATCCTCACCACACGAGGAATGAGGAATATATGAAAACCAGCACGAGAGACGCGATTAAGGGGACCTTCCACGAAGTGAAAGGGACAATCAAAGAACAGGTGGGAAAGGCCACCAATGACCGCGATTTGAAAGCTGAAGGCAGGACCGAAAAGACCGCAGGCAAAGTTCAACAGCAGATCGGCCATGCTAAAGAGACCGTCGCAAAGTTGAAAGGAAAGCTGGCGGAGATGAAAGCGCGATAGGCCATTAACCAGGGGATCGCAGGATCAAGCGGCCGTAGGACAACACAACCGCAGAGCTATTAAACTTCGAGAAGTCGTTCGCACTTAAGAATACGAGCACAGTCAGCCTGTGCTCGTATTCAGCTCCTAGATCAAAACAACACCGAATAACTCCTACGCCGGATTCGATCCCGCCGCTGCACGCTGTTAACGAGCACCAACTCTCGCGAGCTTAATCGTTGATAATCAGTGGGCGGTTCTTCCGTTCTTCCTCCAACAGGGCTCGTGCAAAACGCTCAGGCACTCGTGGACCGGTTTGTGGCGTTAGTCGCAGCACCTGCGAGCGGAAACGTATCACGGACGGGCTGCATGTGACCGGCCCGCGTTCGTACAAAGGACCGCATGTGAGACTGGGCAACTTGATCATCCTGCTCGCCAAACGGTTTGCCGGCGTTGAGGCGCTGGAGGAGGAGATGACCTCGGTCGATCGCCTCGGCTTCCACGTTCGCCTGAAACGCCGAACGGAATGCATGGAACTCGCATTGCGTTCTTGCGGGAAGTGAGCGATCAGGCGCAGACCAGAGAAGTGTTCATCGAGATGGTGCAACAAGCCGGTCAAGAGTAGGTCGGCTGGCTTTCGCGGACGACTTGTCCAGATCGTAACGAGGCGCGACGCTCCTGCATGCTCGGGGCTAAGCCGAACAAGCGATCCGGGACCCTGTCCGAAAAGGGCACCCTGAGCTGGCAACGAGCTAGGCGCTGGCAGAACGCAATCCGGGTCATCGTTCGCCACTGCGCTAATTCTCATACTTACCGGAAAGCGGCTCATCTTAGCTGCATCGAACGGCACCAGAAAACGGTGCTACACTGAACCGAATAAGGGTGAGGCTTCTCTTGTCTCCACATTTATTCCGGTGTAATCCCAACCTCGGCGATGAAGTGAATCGCAACATTGTGCAGTCGGAAATTGAAGGGGGCGTGTTCCTCAACGACCTGCCACCGGCGACTGTGCTGGAGATTCAAACCCAGCACCACTGTTACCTGCTAGCCCTTCAGAGTGACAACGACGCACTTATCTCAGGACATCCCCAGTACTGCCCAGAACCAATCCCGGTAGCCATTGCGGGTTCGACTTGGGGAGGTTCCATGCTAAAACGGCGCTTCGTCGGTCGGGGTATGCACCTGGAGTTTTGTCATCCGGAGTACCAGACACCAATTGTCACGTCGCCTATCCGCGAAATCCGAGAATTGCAGATGGAGCAGGTCCGAGATCAATGCGCTGGCGCAGATCGCCGCCGGTGACTTTCCCTTGCGCTACCGAGTGCGGCCCCTTCCGAGGTTGGCCCACTGCCCGCAAAGGTGAATTCAGGGATGAGACACTGCGTACCAAAACGAGCATTGTGAGTTGGACGACGCCAACAAACAACCCGCAGGCGGTAGTCGCTCTCGGGCTGAGAGTTGACTCCTTTGTTGAATTACCTGCGGGTTGCTTTATTCATTTGTAAGGTTAGTATCCACTGGCTGCAGATGGGTGTCTGTGACTCACATCACGAGAGAGAACGTTCAAGGTGGTCAAAATTGCACACCTCTGACTTCCGGCTTGCGAGAAGCGTGCCCTTGCCTCAGTCGCGGCTTGATCGCAGCCGCAGGACAAATATCCTTCCCTTTTTCCACAGCAATACCCACCGCTGTTTATAAAGTTTGTGATGCACATCACGACTTTTCCCTTTTTTGTGCTAACGATTTTTCGCAAGAGGTGCTGAAGGCTCGCGGGGTGGCGGGCTTCGGTCGCTGCGAACATTTTCTGACGCATTCGCGGAACAGTGAAGCGACTAACCCAGAGTAACGGGCTCTTGCGGTGTAAATGAAAAGCCGCAGGGACTGTCAGACTCGGCCAGATGGAGACATGGTCGTTAATCCTCTGAGCAGTCCACTGCGGCCTCGCGTCGTCTCTTGCCCAGTTTTAGCAGAGACACGACGCTGCATCACTACTCACTTCTACTCTTGCTGAGAAAGCGGGTCAGTGACAATGACCCTATGTTACTTACGAACGTAACCATCACTTTCAGGGCGGTTGAGGCATTTTCACAGCAAAGCAGACATCGGAGCACTTTTCGGTAGCGGACTAGTTGGCGGCCTGTCCTGTCTCAAAATGTGAGGATTGTGGGCGAGTGCCATTCTTAGAGGATGAGCGAAACCTTCAGTGCTGGTGTCCCACCAAAGCAACCTCGTCGAACCTGTCGTCGGCAACGAGTTCAGTTTTTCGCCCACCGGTCCGCTTGCGGAACTTTGTCTGGAGCTTATCGAGGTATACGTAGTAAACCGGCGTGATGTAGAGCGTTACAATCTGCGAAAAGAGCAGACCACCCACCACCGCCAGGCCCAAGCCTCGCCGCGAATCTGCACTTGCGCCAAAGCCAATCGCAATGGGCAACGTTCCCATCAGAGCGGCCATTGTGGTCATCATAATTGGACGGAAGCGGACTAGCGCACCCTGATAAATAGCTTCCTCCGGGCTCTTTCCCTCGTTGCGCTCTGCCTCCAGGGCAAAGTCAATCATCATGATGGCATTCTTCTTGACGATGCCGATCAACATGATGATCCCCACGAACGAGTACAGATTCAATTCCTGGTGAAAAAGGGTGAGAGTGAGGAGCGCGCCGACGCCGGCTGAAGGTAACCCAGACAGGATCGTCAGAGGATGAATAAAGCTCTCATACAGAATTCCAAGAATGATGTAAATCACCAGAATCGCGCCCAGCAGCAACAGGCCCATGCCGGTGAATGAGTTCTGGAAAGCTTGGGCAGTCCCCTGGAAGGTGCGTTGGATATCTGCGGGAAGCACGCGATTGGCCTCGCGCTCGACCAGTTTTGTCGCGTCGCCCAAAGCTGTTCCGGGTTTGAGATTGAAGCTGATGGTGGCAGCCGGCAGCTGGCCCAGGTGATTCACCATCAAGGGGCCGACGGAAGGCACCAGCTTCGCCACGGTGTCGAGAGGAACCATTTTCCCTGAGCTGGAGCGAACGTAGAGAAGCGAGAGCCGGTCAGGATTGTTCTGGTATTCCGGCAGCAATTCTATGATGACGTAGTACTCGTTGTTGGGCGTGTAAATGGTGCTGATCTGGCGGGTACCGTATGCAGAATAGAGAGCGTCGGAAACCTGGGCCGGCGTCAATCCCAGTGCGTAAGCTTTATCGTGATCGACTTCTACGCTGAGCTGCGGGTTCTGCACCTGCAGGTCGCTGGTCACGTCTTGCAATTGCGGAAGGGCGCGGAGAGCACTCTCCAGCTTGGGCGCATCCTGATAAAGCGCCGCCGTGTCGGGCGATTGCAGGGTGTACTGATATTGTGACTTGGTCAGAGTTCCGCCGATGCGAATCGTCGGCGGAATCTGCATGAACACATTCAGGCCGGGAATCTGCGATACCTTGGGACGCAGTTCCTGAATGACCTGCATCGCAGTCATTTGGTTGACGCGGTCTTTCTTGTCCTTCAAGCGAAAGAACATACGGCCCTGATTGATGGGGCTGCCAAGGGAAGACATGGTATTCATGACGTTGGGATCGAAGCGCACCACATCGGCCACCTTCTGCTGCAGTTGCATCATGTCCTGAAATGCAATCCCCTGTTGCGCTTCGGTGAAGGCGAAGACCAGGCCCTGATCTTCGTCTGGAATAAATCCCGTCTTCGAGATGGTGTACAGATAAAAGGTCATCCCGATCAGAACGAAAGACGCCATCAGGGTTGCGAACTTATGCCGCAAGACCACTTTCAGACTGCGGTTGTAACCGCGCAACCAGCCATTGAAAACCCGCTCGCCGAGATTGAAGAGTCGTCCGTGCTCCGAGCGCTCCTGGTGACGAAGGAACCGGCTGCAGAGCATCGGGGTCAAGGTCAGCGATACGAAGCCCGAAACCAGGATGGCAGCGCCGATTGTGACCGCGAATTCGTGCAGCAAGCGTCCGATGATTCCACCCATGAACAACAGCGGAATAAAGACGGCAGCCAGTGACAGCGTCATAGAGAGAATGGTGAAGCCAATCTCGCCGGCGCCATCTCGAGCGGCCTGTAAAGGCCGCTTCCCTGCCTCCATGTGGCGAACAATGTTCTCCAGCATGACGATGGCGTCGTCCACAACAAACCCCACCGACAAGGTCAGTGCCATCAGGGAAAGATTGTCGAGGCTGTAGCCCAGCACGTACATAATCGAAAAAGTGCCTACGATGGACATGGGCAAAGCCAGAGACGGGATAATGGTGGCCGAAACGTTTCGCAGGAAGACGAAGATCACCATGACCACCAGGGCGATGGTCAGCAGCAGGGTAAACTTCACGTCATTGACCGAGGCGCGAATGGAGACCGAGCGGTCATAAAGCGTGTCGATTCGGACCGCGGCGGGAATATGTTCTTCCAGCCGGGGCAGCAGCTTATTGATGCTGTTTACTACGGCAACGGTGTTGGTCCCCGGCTGCTTTTGAATTGCCAAAACGATGGCCCGATTCCCGTTGTACCAACTCGCGGTCTTGTCGTTCTGCACACTGTCAATCACCCGACCGAGTTCGTTCAGACGGACCGGCGCGCCGTTCCGATAGGCCACCACCATTGGCGCGAACTGCAGAGCATTCATGCGTTGCCCGTTGGACAGAATCGTGAACGTATGGTTCTGTCCGTAAAGTGTGCCCGTGGGAAGGTTGGTATTTCCCGATTGCAGCGCTGTACTGACCTCGTCAATCCCTATCTGGCGTGAAGCCAGTGCACTGGGATCAAGCTGCGCCCGCAGGGCATACTTCTGCGATCCATAGATCACCACCTGCGCCACACCGTTCACCATGGAGACGTTCTGTGCGATGGTGGTCTCCGCAGCCTCGTCTATGTCCGACAGCTTCATCGTCGGTGAACTCAGCGCCAGATAAAGGATGGGCGAATCGGCAGGATTCACTTTCTGAAAAGTCGGCGGTGTCGGCATCTGCGGAGGCAACTGGCCTCCAGCCGCCGTGATGGCTGCCTGGACGTCCAAGGCGGCGCCATCGAGATTGCGGCTAAGGTTGAACTGAATGGTGATGCTGGTTTGCCCGAGAGAATTCGTGGACGTCATCGAGTCGATGCCGGCGATTGTCGAGAATTGCTTTTCCAGCGGCGTGGCCACGGAAGAAGCCATGGTGTCAGGACTCGCGCCAGGAAGAGAGGCGCTCACCAAAATGGTGGGAAAGTCAACGTTCGGCAGGTCGCTGACGGGCAGCAGTTGATAAGCGAAGACCCCGAAGATCAAAATCGCGGCCATGACCAAGGTGGTCATAATGGGCCGCTTGATGAAGATCTCCGAGATGCTCACAGTCTGCCTCCGGCTGGATCCTTGGCAGCAGACGAATCCGGCGGAGTTGCTGGCAAGCGGCTCTGCACAACGACTGAGGTATTAGGGGCCACACGCAGCTGGCCGTCCACAATCACCTGTTCGCCTGCGTTCAATCCGTCGGAAATCACCGTCAGGTTCTGATACGCTCCCACCGTCTTTATGGGGCGTGATTCAGCTGTGTTGTCCGCTCGGACGACATATACGTATTCGCCTTGTTGTCCGGTCTGAATCGCCTTGGTCGGAACCACGACGGCATTCTTTTGTATCGAGAGCTGCAACGCAACATCCACGAATTGACCCGGCCACAGCCGCCGGTCCTGGTTCTGAAACGTGGCTTTCAACTTGAACATGCCCGTCGTTGTGTCCACTCCGTTGTCGAGGAACGTCAACTGGCCTTCGACCGGAGCATCCGGTTGCCCCTTGGGATAAGCCAGAACCTTGAGCTGCCCGGCGGAGAAGCGCTGTCGTACCCGGTCGAGGTTGGCTTCCGGCACGGAGAAGGTGACGTAGATCGGAGTGACCTGGTTCAGCTGCACCAGGTAGGGCGTATCGTTTGCCTTTACGAGATTGCCCAGGTTGATCATTAATACTCCAGCGCGTGCGTTGATGGGAGCAACGATATCGGTGTACTGCAATTGCACGCGAGCGGCGTCGACGGCGGCCTTGTCGGCATCTACCGCAGAAGCATCGGCCTTAGCCTGGGCATTCAACAAGCCGCCCTGCTCATGAGAGACAATGCCTTCTTTTTCCAGACTCGAGTAGCGCTCGGTCTGCATCCGGGAATTTTCTGCCTGCGCCTGGTCGTGCTTCATCTGGCCAATGGCTTTTTCCAAGTCGGCCTGGAAAGGCCGTTTGTCCAGCTGAAACAGCGGCTGGCCCTGGCGCACATCCTCTCCTTCCTTGAAGAAGATTTTCTGGATTTGCCCATTGACTTGGGACCTGATCTGCACGGTCTGGTAGGCTTCGACGTTGCCGATGGCCTTGATCTGAACCGGGATGTCTCGCTGCTCGACACTAGCCACCACCACAGGTGCCGGCGGACGAGCCGCGGATGTGCCTCCCGCCTGTACTTGGCCCTTGTTCGTACACCCGGAAATCAGGAGAACAGCACTCAGAGGGAACAACAAAATCGACAAGTGTAATCGCTCGACGGCGTGGTGCATTATGGTCGGCTTTCGCCAGCTTGAGACATGCATAAATTCTATATTGACGGGCGGGACCGGTTTTCGTCAGTGACTGCCATCACTGTAAATACTGTGGATCAACCCTGTTATGCCGTCGTTTAATCTAGGCTGGGTTGCCTGGGTTGCAATCTGGGTCAGATTCGCCCATTGTGGAGCAACCGCCCGTTTAGCACTGTCCCGACAGGATGACTTCCGCATTACCCACCACTCGACCAGAATCGCTGCGTCGTCGATGCAAGAACACCTGGTTGACGATTGGATTGTATCCTCGTCGTAAGAATTGACGATGAGTTCAGGAGATTTCCCACGCTGCCTGGTAGCTAGAGTTTGCCGAAGCTCCCGGGTTGAGCTATAGTGCTAGAACTTGTCGGGCTGGCCGATCCAAACGCTGCGAACTGGGACGGCTCCAGATTCTGGAGCAATGCGTAAAGAGTCGTTCGGGAGCAAGAATGGCCCTCACCAGCTACAGACCGATCTCGCTCTTCTTGGCTGCATTCCTGGCAGCTTGGTGCTTGAGCAGTACAGTTCCGGCTCAGGAAACCACGAGTAATCCCGCGCCTAAAACGTCCTCCGCGCTTCCTGGCGCGACAAGCAGCCAGTATGCCGACACCGACATTTGCAAGACTTGCCACCAGGAAGTCTGGGACAAACACTTCGCGAGTACGCCACATGCGGCGTTGCTCAAAGGCGACCAGCATGGATGCCAGGCATGTCATGGACCGGCGCAGGCGCACGTTGACGGCGGCGGAGACGTCACCAAGATCATTCGTTTTGAGAAGCTGAGTCCGGCGGAGACGGCAGCCATCTGTACCAAGTGCCACCAATCCAGCCTTGAGACCCAGAACTTCTCCAAATCCGAACATCTGGCCAACGGCGTCAGTTGCACGTCCTGCCACAGTCCCCACGGATCGAAGGACGTTAACTTCCTGCTAGTAAAAACGCAGACTGAGCTGTGTTACGGATGCCATGCCGCACAGAAGGCCGAGTTTGCCCGGCCGTACCGTCACCGCGTAGACGTCGGACTCATACAGTGCAGCGACTGTCATAATCCGCACGGCACTCAGACCGGTCACCAGGTGCGAGCTGCCGCCGGTCAATTCGCTGTCTGCACCAAATGCCACACTGATACCATGGGGCCGTTCGTCTTCGAGCACGCCCCCGTGAAGACTGAAGAAGGCTGCTTGTCGTGCCACACGCCGCATGGCTCGACCAATCCACGGCTGCTTCAGGTCAACAACGTCAACTTTCTTTGCCTTCGCTGCCATAGCGCCAATATGAACGGAGCGGCTCCGGGCGCACCTTCGTTCCACAACCAGGCCACTAAGTATCAGGCGTGCACGATGTGTCACACGCAGATTCATGGTTCCAACTTTGATCCCTTTTTCTTCCGGTAATGGGGGCATTGAATGGGTTGTCAAAGGAGTCTCGGTGTTTCTTCATTTCGGATTGGTCTGGTTGTCGCTTGTCTGATGTTGACGAGTAGTGGATCCGCCCAGAATCCCCCACAGACGCAGGCACCGCCCTCGGCTTCGGCCAGCGCCCCGCCTGGGGGCGACGAGGGCAAAGAAATCGGCGGCTTTCGGGTGACACAGTCGGTTGAGATTGGCGGCCGCATCTCCGACGTAAATGGCAGCCAGGCAATGTACGACACACTGGTGAATGACCAGACCGGCGCCCGCATCCTGGAGCAATCGCTCACCATGCAATCGCTGACACACGAGGACATTTTCGACACTTTGACGCTCAACAGTTTTGGGTGGGGCGGCGATCCTCAGCAGGCAGCGCGTCTGCGCGTATCGAAATACCAGTGGTACACCTTCAGCGGCAGTTATCAGCACATGCAGAACTACTTTGATTACGATTTGTTTGCCAACCCGCTGAACCCGCCTACTGGAGTCCCGTTCATTCCGATCCTGAACTCGCCACACGCGTATTACAACCGGCAAAACCTATACAACTTCGATCTTGTCGTGCTGCCGATGCACCGGGTTTCCTTTCGTGCAGGCTATAACCGAAACCGCTTTGAGGGACCTGCGTTCAGCAGTGTCCATGAAGGTACTGAGGCACTCCTCAACGAGAATACCGACAATACACTTAATGGATATCGTTTTGGAGTCGACTTCCGCGCCACCAAGAAGACCACCCTCAGTTACACGCAACTGATTCAGTACTATGATGGCGGGACGACGTATGGGCTGAACCCCTTCAATTCGTGGCAGCTTCCGAATGGCACGCCAGTCAGCTTGGGACTCTCCTGGTTCAACAGCGGAAGTCCCTGCGCGAAACCTCTCATCAACGGATTTGCTAATCCAACGTGCAACGGCTTTTTCGATTACAGCCTGGACCAGCACCTGAACACATTTATCCCGACCGAGCAGTTCAACCTGACCTCGTCTTCGCTTAAATGGCTGGACTTCAATGGCCAGTACCAGTACAGCCATGCGCAAATGAACACCCCGTTCACGGAGATTTTCAGCGGGTTAACCAGCCGAACCGCGAGTCTGGGATCCGACACCACCGGCAGTAAATCGGGTGCCAGGTGGAACTCTGCCTCCGCAGACGTCTCGGCCACCATTCACCTCACCGACAAGCTTCGCCTGGTGGAGACCTTCCGGTTCCGCAATTTCAGTGTCGCCGGCAACTATCTTGATCTTGAGACCAACTACTTCAACGCCGCCAGCTTCGGCTCAGCTTCGCTGCTGAATCCCGTGGCTACATTTCCGCCGACACTTCTATTTCACAGCTCGGGTTCTCCGGCCGATATCATTAACGAAACGACCATCAACATGATCGGGCAGAATTCGAAGCAGAATGACTTTCAGGTGCAATACGACGTCTCGCGCTGGTTTGGAGTGCGCGCTGGGTTCGTGTGGGCCAATAACATCATTCAGCCTGGGGACACCTATCAAGCCGCGTTGGGCGACATTTATTATCCCAATTTGCCCAATCGCGGCAATTGCGCCGGCATACCGTTGAACCCGGATGGCAGTTGCACGTTCAGCGGGGTCCTCGCGTCGTTTGGCAGTCCGACCACCGAGATCAACAATTACTCCGGTGTGGTCGGGGCCTGGTTCCGGAAAGGAAGCACGCTGCATGCGAACCTGAATGCGAAAGTTGGCGGAGCTGACAACTGGATCTACCGCATCGATCCTCTCAGGTCCTTCAACGTTTCCGGAAACGTGTCGTATTCACCTCGTCCCTGGCTAATGCTGGGAGCAAACCTTAATTTCCAACAAGCCAAGAACAACACCAGTGACATACAGTACAACCAACACAACTATTCGACAGTGCTCAACGCCATGATCAATCCCAACAAGTACTGGGGCTTGGACATGGCTTATAACTATGATGCTATTCAGCAGGACATGTTTCTCTGCTTTGCCGGAACGGTGACCCCGTCGGACACGACGACCTGCGCGGAAGATCCCACGCTGCTGCAGACCTATGGTTTCTATCGCACGCATACTCAGTTCGGTTACTTCGCCTTGACGCTTACTCCCATCCAGCGCGTCACCATGCGCCTGGGATACAACGTCGTCGACAACCAGGGCAACACGACCTCGCTCAATACGCTGTTGCCTTTGGGTCCGCTTTCCTCCACATATCAGTCACCTCTTGCCGCGGTGGATGTCATCGTCCACAAGGACGTCACCTTCAAAGCCGCCTGGAACTACTACCAGTACGGCGAAGGATCGTTCGTAGGGCCGACCGCCCCGCGCTACTTCCACGCCAACAACACAACGCTGGCGCTGAGGTACGCATTTTAAGGGCACTGGGGGATAGCGGTCGAGTGGTGGGCAATGCGGAAGTCATCCTGTCGGGACAGTGCTAAACAGGTATTGGCGGTTGTTCCACAAGCCACACTTTTGGAACAGCACAGGTCGCCATTCTCGGCTGCCTGTTTTCATTTACTTATGAGTGCTGCAAAAGCTCTTTTGAGCAGTTGTTCGTTGGATAGTTTGCTATGAAGAAGACTGCTGATCTGCGCCGCGGTCCCACGCTGCAGTTGCAGACCGAGTTCTCGGCAACGCTAGCACAAAATTAGCACAATTTTTCAGTTATTATATTGTAAGTTATTGATTATTATGGAGCTTAAGGTTGGTTGCGGGGGGTGGATTTGAACCACCGACCTTTGGGTTATGAGCCCAACGAGCTACCAGACTGCTCCACCCCGCACTTCGATAATAGCGTCTGGAGCACCTGCGGTCAAACAGCGCGTAGTTTAATTCAGTAGCCGATGTGCCACCCGGCTGCGTCCTGCGGCCTGGCACCTGGCGCAAATGAGGGCGTCTCTGTGCTCTGGCGGCCGCTGCTTTCAACGCTTGACCGCAGATGGTAGCCTCTCTTCATGGCTGATGAGCAACGCGACGACAAGGTACAGAGCGCGGCGATTTTATGGGCGCGCTATTCGGAAGTTGCCTTCATCATTCCGGCTGCCGTGGTGGTCGGATTGCTGATCGGCAAATTGCTGGACCACTGGCTGCACACTCATTGGCTGTTTATCGCCGGAGTCATTGTGGGCGCCGTCTTGGGGTTCGTGCAGATGATACGAATGGTAACGCGGAAGGACTAGCGCTCGCATGCTCCAGGGTGGCAATGATTGCGAGTCGTCAACAGCTCTGGAGCGGTCTGCGGCGGAACGTTGATGTGTGCCCCTACGATGCTTGAACCTACCTTCTCGGCAGCGGATGAATTTTTTGCCGGAGCGCTGAAGCGCATTCGCAAATACATGCTCGCGGCCGCCGCCGCCGGATTAGCGGCGTGTCTGATTTTTTTTCGCTGGCCGGTGGCTGCGGGATTTCTGGCGGGAGCGATCATTTCTTACGTTAACCATCGCTGGCTGGAGGGCGCAGTCGACGCCTTGGGAGAGCGCATTACCACTGGCGAAAGCAAGGAGCGAGGCGGTGGAATCGTCTTGCGCGCTGCCTTGCGATACGCCTTCATCGCCATTGGCGCCTATGTTATATTTAATGTTTCTCACGCAGGTCTTTATGGCTTTCTTGGAGGCGTGTGCCTTCCGATCGTAGCCGTGGCTTGCGAAGTCGCAGTGGAAATGTTCGTCACCCTGCGGCGCGGTTTCTGATTTCCTAATAACTTCGGCACGCGCAGCGGAAAAGGCTGGCGTGTGTGACGCAGCCATCATCGCGCTACGAAACCTGGTCTTTTTACGAGTAAGCCTTCATGCCTGAGCAACTGTGGATAACCGCCCTGCTAAATAGATACTTCGCCGGCGTGGCGAATGCGATCCTGGGTATTTTTCATCTGCATGCACAATACCCGCAAGCACCCATCCCCAATTACGTCGCCACGCAATTGCTGCTGTTTGTGGTGATCGTTCTTTTTTTTGTCATCGTCCGGGCACGCCTGTCGGTGGACGAGCCAGGCAATATGCAGCACCTGATGGAGGAGATCGATTCGTTCATCAGCAAGCAGAGCCACGAAGTGATTGGCCACGAGTACCAGCGCTATGTGGGCTACCTGACGGTCTTGGGCATCTTCATTCTGCTGGGCTGTCTGCTGGGTGTGGTACCTGGGTTTGAGTCGCCGACCGCGATTCCCTCGGTGCCGCTGGGTTGCGCGCTGGTCACGTGGTTCTATTACCACTTTCAGGGCGTGCGCGCGAACGGTTTCCGGTACGTAAAGAATTTTATGGGCCCGGAGCCGTGGCTGGCGATCCTATTGTTTCCCATTGAGATCTTCAGTCATCTGGCGCGAATTCTTTCGCTCACCATACGTCTGTACGCCAATATGTTCGCAAGCGATCTGGTGACCCTGGTGTTCTTCTCGTTGGTTCCGCTTGCTCTTCCGGTTGTGTTCATCCTGCTGCACATCGGCGTATCGGTTATTCAGACCTATATTTTCGTGCTGCTGGCGACGGTGTACATCGGAGAAGCGGTGGCACACGAGCATTAGAAAAGCAGCCGTTAGCTATTAGCAATTAGCTTTTAGTAATCAAAGTTCAGCCAATCGCTGCGTGCTAAAAGCTAACGGCTAAGAGCTAACTGCTATTTCAAGTTTGCTGTCAGCGTGAGGGCGTCAGCTCGGTGAACGTCAACCACCCACTGGCAGCGATTCATAAGGAGAAAACAATGAAGAAACTGATGACCATACTCTTTTCGCTGGGAGCCATGATGCTAGTGGCCATGCCAGCGTTCGCGCAGGGCGGAAGCGCCGCTGCTCCGGCGACCAACTGGGTCCCCATAGCCTCCGGATTCGGCATGGCCATTGCCGCCGGACTGGCCGCACTGGGCCAGGGACGAGTGGGTGGTGCCGCGTGCGAAGCCATGGCTCGCAACCCTGCTGCCCGGCCTGCTGTCCAACTTGCTCTGATTCTGGGCCTCGCCTTCATCGAATCGCTGGTGCTGTTTACGCTGGTGATTATTTTCGTCAAGGTTGTCTAGTTTTTCGCTGTCAATCGCAGCGCGACGCCCCGTCTTCGGATGGGGCGTTTTGTTTGTTAATGGACAGTTCCCTTCCGGAGCTGTCATTACGAGCGAAGCGAGGAATCTGCTTTTGGTAGCGCCGGAACGATGTTGCGGAAACAGCAGATCCCTCACGGACGCAGGCGGTTCGTGATGACAGCTTAGCTGGTGAATGCTGAACGCGAGCCTGGAGGCCCGCAGTATCCCGCCTACTTCAACAAGTCCTGCGCGCCTTGAATTGCGTATTCGAGTACTCGTCCGGGCAGCACGCCGAGATAGATGGTCATGATCAGGCTGATCGCCAATCCAAGCCCGAGCCCCAACGGGATACGAGCTACGGAAGCGTCGTTGCCTTCGTCCCTCATATACATGTAAACGATGATGCGCAGGTAATAGTAAGCGGCAATCGCGCTGTTGATTACGCCGATGATGGTGAGCCAGACCAGGCCGGACTGCAGCGCCGCGGAGAAGACGTAGAACTTGGCAAAGAAGCCGCCAGTGACGGGAATACCAATCAGCGACAGCAGAAAGATGGTGAGGATGGCGGCCAGCAAGGGCGAGCGGCGTCCCAGTCCGGCGTAATCGTCGAGGGTGACGTACTTCTCGCCGGCGGAAGCAAAATGGCTGACCACGGCGAACGCGCCGACGTTCATCGCCGCATAGGATGCGGTGTAGAACATCGCGGCGGAGATGCCGACCTGCTGGCCCGCGGCGAAGGCGACCAGCAGATATCCGGCGTGTGCGATCGACGAGTAGGCCAGCAGCCGCTTGACGTTCTGTTGCACCAGCGCGCCGATGTTGCCCAGCGTCATCGACAGCGCCGCCGATACCCAGACCATCCAGAACCAGCCGGGCGCTCCGGTGGCGAAGAGCACACGCAGCAATACTGCAAAGGCCGCGGCCTTCGGTCCGGTGGACATCAATGCGACCACCGGCGCTGGCGAGCCTTCATATACGTCGGGCGTCCATACATGGAACGGAGCTGATGCGACTTTGAAGCCCAGCCCGACAAACATCAGTCCCACCGCCAGGTAGGCCAATGTGGATTGCTGGGTATGCAGGACGTTCGCGATGTTGTAGATGTTAGTGGTGCCAGTGGCGCCATAGATCATGGCCACGCCGTAGAGGAAGAACGCGGTGGCGAAGGAGCCGAGCAGGAAATACTTCAACGACGCCTCGGCACTTTCCGCGGCGCGGCGGCGCATACCGGCAAGGATGTAGGTCGAGATCGAAGAGATTTCCAGCGCGATGAAGATCAGCACCAACTCGATGGCCGACGACATCAGCATCATGCCAACGGTGCCGAACAGAATCAGAGCGTAGTACTCACCGCCGGCGCGGATGCTCTGCACATCGAGATAGTCATAGGAAGCAAGGATGACGACCAGCGCAATCATCAGCACGACCACATGGAAGAACACGCTGAAGGTATCAACCCTGACCATGTGGTAAAACGCTTCCCCGTAAAAGCCCGTCTGGTAGGCAGTTGCGGCCAGAGCTGCGAGCGTGCCTATTATCGCTATGATGCCCAGCCGCTTTTTCGATTCCTGCTCGGGAATCAGCGGATCCAGCATCATGACAATGATGCCGAAGATGCTGAGCACCAGCTCAGGAAGGATCCGAATGTAGTCACCGGCAGGAATCATCGTCCGATCACCTGCAGCAGAGCTTGCACTCCATTGCGCGTCACGTCGGCACGCAACCAAGATCTGGGAGCATGGACCGCGTGGGCTTGGACAGCGCTGGAGAACTGCCTGAGCGTGGCGGCTACAGCAGGATCAATCGAGTGCAGCCACAGCATGGGTGCAACTCCCATGACCAGCGCTGCAATCGCCAGCGGCCACAAGGAGACGCGCTCGCGAGCGTCGAGATCGCGCAACGATTTGTTGACAGGATTGGTGACGGATCCGTAGAAGACGCGCTGATACATCCACAGCAGATAGCATGCGCTCCAGATGACACCAGTCGCGGCCAAAATACCGTAGAGCTGTTTTGCCTGGAAAGCGCCGCTCAGTACCATGAATTCGCCGATAAAGCCATTCAGCAGCGGCAATCCTACTGACGACAGCATGATGAACGCGAAGAACGTCGCGTACACCGGCATGGGCGTAGCCAGCCCGCCATATTCGCTGATGTCGTAGGTGTGGCGGCGATCATAGATCATGCCCAGCAGCATGAACAGGGCACCAGTGGAGATACCGTGGCTCAGCATCTGGTACACCGCGCCGTCCATTCCGATCTGGGTGAAGCTGAAGATGCCCAGCACCACAAAGCCGAGATGGCTGACCGAGGTGTAGGCGACCAGTCGCTTGATGTTGGGCTGAATCATCGCAACCAGCGCGCCGTAGATGATGCCGATGATGGCGAGCGCAATGATCCACGGAGCGTTGCGCCGTGCCTGATCAGGAAAGAGTCCCAGATTGAAGCGCAGCAACCGTACGTGCCCATCTTCAGCAGCACCCCTGCCAGCAGCACCGAACCCGCGGTGGGAGCCTCCACGTGCGCGTCGGGCAGCCAGGTGTGCAACGGGAACAGCGGCACCTTCACCGCGAAGGCCACGAAGAAGCCGAGGAACAGCCAGAACGCTGCGTGCTCGAATCCTGCCACCTGGCCCGCCTGGATCTTGCTCTGGATCTCGACAAAATCAAACGTTCCGGTTTTGGCGTACAGCCAGATCACCGCCGCCAGCATGAACACCGAAGCGATCATGGTGTACAGGAAGAACTTCACCGAGGCGTAGATTTTTCGCCCGTGCCCGTACATACCAATGATCAGCGCCATCGGAATCAGCGTGGCTTCCCAGAAGAAGTAGAAGAGGAACAGATCGAGCGCTACGAAGACGCCGATCATCGCGGTTTCGAGCACCAGCATCAGGATGAAAAATTCCTTCACCCGGTCGCCGATGGAGTTCCACGAGATCAGCACGCACAGGGGCATCAGGAATGTGGTCAGGATGACCAGCCACATGGAGATGCCGTCGATGCCGAGGTGGTAGTGAATGTTCGGGTGGGCAATCCACGGGACGTTCTGCTCGAATTGGAAACCGCTCTGCCCGCGAACCAGGTACCACGGCAGGTGCAGCGAAGCGAGCAATGTAGCCAGCGAAACCGCCAGTGCGAAATAACGGATGTCGCGATGGCGGCGTGGGAAGAACAGCAGCAGAATGGCCCCCGCCAGCGGCAGAAAAATAACGATGGTGAGGATGTTGTTGTTGATGACGTTCATCGCACACCCCGCCACACCATGAAGGCAATCACCGCCGCCGCGCCGATGGCGACCCAACCCGCGTAGGAACGGATATTGCCCGATTGCATGTGGCGCATCTCGTCGGAAACTTCGCGCGCACCGGCGGCGCTTGCGTCCACCGCGCCGTCTATCAGCCCGCGATCAATGCCCTTCCAGAACACGGTCGAAGACAACGCAATCAGCGGCTGTATGAATATCGCGGCGTAGAGTTCGTCCACTTTGTATTTGTCGAGCACGAGCGTGTAGAGTCCGCCGGCAGCCTTGGCCATTTTTGCCGGCAACTCTGGCCGCTTGAAATACAGGAACCAGGCCACCAGAAAGCCGAGCGCTGCCGCGCCGACTGAAATCGCGCTGAACAGAAGTTCGGTCGTGCGCTCAGCATGCATAGCGGCCATCTCTTCACTGGTTGCGATAGCCAGTCTGTAAGTCGTACCCGGTAGGGGGTCACGAAAGACTGGAGCCAGGAATTCTCCGAAGTGATCGGAGCCGCCCATCGCTTGGGGGACACCCACCCATCCGCCGACAATGCAGAGCACCGCGAGGACCATCAGCGGCACTACCATCACCCACGGGCTCTCATGGGGAGCACCGTGTCCGTGGTTGCCGCCGGCGAGTGCATCCTGCGCATCATGGACCGCGCCGGTATGCCCCGCCTGCTGCGCATCGGCATCGTGACCGTGGCTGCCGGTATCAGGATTCGGCCCCCGATACTCGCCGAAGAAAGTGAGGAACCATAGCCGAAACATGTAGAACGAAGTCATCGCCGCGGCGATCAGTCCGACCAGCCACAGGATGTGATTGCCGCTCGCCCAGGTCCTCCACAGGATTTCGTCTTTCGAGAAGAACGCCGCGAAGGGAGGGAAGCCCGCGATAGTAAATGTCGCGATGGTCATGCACCAGAAGGTGTAAGGCATGTACTTGCGCAGGCCGCCCATGCGCCGCATGTCTTGCTCACCGCCGACGCCATGAATCACCGACCCCGCCGCCAGAAACAACAGTCCTTTGAAGAACGCATGCGTCATCAGGTGGAAGATGCCCGCGCTATAGGCGGCAACGCCACAACCCATGAACATGTAGCCAAGCTGCGATACCGTCGAGTACGCCAGGACCTTCTTGATGTCCTGCTGCACCATGCCGATGGACGCGGCGAAGATCGCCGTCAGCGTGCCGATGACGGCCACCGCCATCAGCGCGGTCGGCCCGCGATCGAAGATGACGTGCGAGCGCGCCACCATATAAACGCCGGCGGTGACCATGGTTGCCGCGTGAATGAGTGCCGAGACCGGGGTCGGGCCTTCCATCGCGTCGGGCAGCCACACGTAAAGTGGAATCTGCGCCGACTTTCCGGTCGCCCCGAACAGCATCAGCAGGCCAATCGCCGTCAGCAAACCAGCGCCCGCAGTCTCGGCTGGGTACTTGCTGATGAGTGGCCACAGACTGTCGTACTGCAGCGTGCCGAAGTGCTTGATCAGCAGGAAGAGCGCAATTAGGAATCCGAAGTCGCCGACGCGGTTGGTGATGAAAGCTTTCTTGCCCGCATCCGCCGCCGACTTTTTCAGGAACCAGAATCCGATCAGCAGGTACGACGCCAGGCCCACGCCCTCCCAGCCCACAAACATCAAAAGGTAGTTGTTGGCCAGCACCAGCGTGAGCATGAAGAACATGAACAGGTTGAGATAAGCAAAATAGCGGTAGTAGCCGCCTTCATGCTCCATGTAGCCCACGGAATAAACGTGGATGAGGAAACCGACGCCGGTAACCACCAGCAACATCACCAGCGAGAGCTGGTCGAGATAAATGCCGAACTCCGCCGAGAATGGGCCTGCGCTCAGCCATGTGGCGTAGCGCTCGATGTGCGGAATCTGCTCCGGCCGCAAGCCCATGAACTGCACGGCCACCCACAAGGCCATGGCGAACGCAGCTGCCGCGGTTCCCAGAGCGATGGTACCCACCAATGCTCTGGAGAAGCGTTTGCCCAGGAACCCATTGATGGCGGCCCCAGCCAGCGGCAGTAACGGAATGATCCACAAATGCATAACTTGCTCTTCGCTCATCGCCTTTCTCTCTTCGCAAATACGGTTCGCGTGCCACCTCAGGCGAAAAGCGAACAGCGAAGGGGCGAAAAGCGTCTTTCTACAGCTTCAGCAGATTCACGCGATCCACATTCAGGGTTTCGCGGGTACGGAACACCGAAATGATGATGGCCAGTCCCACAGCCGCCTCCGCGGCAGCCACTACCATCACGAAGAATACGAAAATGTGGCCATCAAGCGACTTCAGTTGCGCGGCGAAGGCAACGAAAGAAAGATTGACGCCGTTCAGCATCAGCTCAATCGACAGAAAAATGGTGATGATGTTGCGCTTGATCAAAAAGCCGGCAACCCCGCAGCCAAACAGGATCGCGCTCAACACCAGATAGTAGGAAAGAGGGACCATTTATTGCTCCCTCCGCGCCAGCACCACGGCGCCCATGATGGCGATCAGAATCAGCACCGACGTCACCTCGAAGGGCAGCAGGAAATTCCGGAACAACAGATGCCCGATGGCTTGCGGATTTCCGAAGACGTCGCTGCCGTTCATTACCGTAGGGCCGCCAATGGCAATGCGGTCCAACCCGGCGAGATGGCTGACCACCCACACCCCAATGCTCAATCCAATAATCAGCCCCGGGACACCGAGAACCATGGCGACACGGCTGGCATGCTCGGTGCGCTCTTCCACACCGGCGTTGAGCAGCATGATTACGAAGACGAACAGCACCATCACCGCGCCGGCATAGACGATGACCTGCACGGCAGCCACGAACTCCGCCCCCAGGAGCAGGTAAATCAGGGCCAGCGAACCCATCACCACTATCAGCGACAGGGCGCTGTTGATGGGGTGCTTCTGCACCAGCAGGTTGACGGCCCCACCCACACACAGCGCCGCGAAAATGAAGAAGAGAATCAGGGACAACATAAATGTCTAACTACCGGCAAAGACTGCATCGCCGGATCAAACTCAGCACTACGCCAGTCGGCAGTTGGCATTTAGCACTTGGCATTTAGCCAAGACAAACAGAAAGGTAGATACGTAATGTCCTCAATTCTGATAGTCAAACTTCGCTAATCACCTATTGCTAATTGCCAAATGCTAATTGCTATGCTGCTTACTTCAGCGCCACGACCAGGCTGGTGACGACGATATTGGCAATGGCGAGCGGCAGAAGAAACTTCCAGCCGAAAGCCATGAGCTGGTCATAGCGGAAACGCGGCAACGTGCCGCGGACCCAGATGTAAATAAACATGAAGATAAACACCCGCAAAGCAAACCAGAACATGGGCAGCAGCGATTGCACAATCGGCGGCCCGAACACCGGTCCCGACCATCCGCCCAGGAACAAGATGGAAGCCAGACAGGCAACCGTCACCATGTTGGCGTACTCGGCCATGAAGAACATGGCGAACTTCATCGAGCTGTACTCGGTGTGATATCCGGCGACCAGCTCGGTCTCCGCTTCCGGCAAATCGAAGGGGATGCGGTTCGTCTCCGCGTAGGCCGCCATAATGTAAATAAAGAAAGCGACAAACTGTCCCCGAAACAAATTCCATTTCGGAATGAAACCCAGCCACGTCCCCGCTTGCGCATCGACAATGTCCCGCAGGCTGAAGCTGCCGGTGTAGATGAGCACACCAATTAGCGACAACCCCAGAGCGATCTCGTAGCTAATCATCTGGGCCGAAGCGCGCAGGCCCCCGAGCATCGAGTACTTGCTGTTCGACGCCCATCCCGCCAGCGCCACCCCATACACGCCGACCGAGGTGACGCCCAAAATGATCAGCAGGCCAATGTTGACGTCGGCGATCTGCAGCGGCGTGTTAATGCTGCCCACTTTGATCCATGGACCCACCGGAATGACGGCGATCGAGGTCAGAGCAGTGGTCAGGGCGATAATCGGGGCCAGCATGTACAAAGGCTTGTTGGCAAAAGGGGGTGTGATGTCTTCCTTAAAGATAAACTTTAAGCCGTCGGCAAGCGGCTGCCAGATGCCAAACGGTCCCACTCGCGACGGCCCCCAGCGGTTCTGGATGTGGCCAACCACTTTGCGTTCCAGCAACGTGGTATAGGCCACGGCCGTCATCAGGATTGCGAGCGCAACCGCGATCTTGACCAGCGAAACCAGGATGTACGTTCCAATGCCCATTTAGCTATCAGTTCTCTTACCACTAGCCACTAGCCACTATCCCCTTCGTCTAATCCCCAGCCACTTCTTCGGGCGTCGCACGATAGCGCTCCATCACACTGTTTAGCGTGCGCGAGTAACGTCCCAGCGTACCCGAAGTGAACAGCGTGTCGTTCGACGGCAGTACGAGCTCGGGATGTCCCAAACCGCTGGCGCCGGTGATCTGCACCAATTGCGTGTGCACGTCGTGACCGCTGAGCAGGCCGATGCGCGAGATGTCGTACGCCGGAACCAGCCGCTGAATTTCGTCGAGCATCGCGGTCGGATCGTACGGGCTCATCTTGGGCTCGAGGTTGTGTTCAACAAGCCACACAGCGTGGCGGTCGGCTTCACCCGACTGCGCGCCGCGGCTTTGGCCCATGTCGGCGCGTGTGCCACCGCCGCCAAACGGCACCAGTTTATGCACGTCGTATCCCATGCGATCGGCGATGCGGACGATGCACTCAAAGTCGTTGCGCACGCCGGCAAACTCGCCGGCCTTCTTCAGCATTTGCACGTCGCCGCAAGTGTTGGTGAAAGTTCCGCCCTTTTCGTATGCATTCGCAACCGGCAGGACCACATCTGCGATGGCGGCGGTCTCGGTGAGGAACATGTCCTGCACTACGACGAAGGCCTTCGACAGAGCAAAAGGATCGACGTTGTAGCGCGCGATGGGATTGGAGCCGACCACATACAGTGCCTTCAGCTTGCCGTCCCTGGCAGCGTCCATCATTTGCAGCAGGTTCAAGCCTGGCGACTTGGGAATTTCGTCCACCCAATCTTCGTGAAAGCTGGTCGCGCTGGAGACCGGAGCGTAGCCCGGCAACATGTCGGGATAAAGCCCCATGTCGGCTGCGCCGCGCGAGTTGGCATAGTCGCCCAGGCAAATGAACTTTGCACCTTGCGCTAGCCCGAAGTTCACCAGAGCGGTGACGTTGGCGCCGCGCAATTCCGAACCGAAAATAATAACCAGGCCCTTTTCGTTCTTCAGCGCCTCCCGGAATTGCGAAAGCGATTCGCGTGAGAACTGCGGCGTGACCGTGGCGTCCGCAGCCGCGTCGTTTCCGGCGAGAAACTGAACCAGGCTGCCCTCTGAGCCGGACGCAATCTGCGCGAACGCGGTGGCTTGGCGGTGCAGCTTGACGGGATACGAATTCACTACGTAGAGTTTGGCGCGATGTAGTCGGACGTTGGTGCGAATCTGCCACGCCAGCAGCGGATGCTGGTCGGTCGGATTGTTGCCGATCAGCAGCACCGCAGGAGCGTCGGAAACATCGCGCATTGAGGCCGTGGCGTTGGCCTTGCCAGCCAGCGCGGAAGCAAAAGCCGGGAAGTCGGCAGTGCGGTGGTGGTCAATGTTATTGGTGCCCAGCACGACGCGGGCGAATTTTTGCAGCAGGTAATTCTCTTCATTGCTGGTGCGGTTGGAGCCGATAACCCCGACCGCTGACGGACCGTCGCTGGCGAGGACTTGCTTGAACTTCGACGCGATCAGATCCAGCGCCCGCTCCCAGGTCGCAGGAACAAACTTGCCTTCGTGCTTGATGAGCGGTTGCTGGATGCGGTCGGTGTTGTTGGCGAAGTCGAACGCGTAGCGCCCCTTAATGCAGAGGAAGTCGCCGTTGATGCCGCTCTTGTCGCGGTTGTCGCCACGCACAATCTCCATGCCGGTATCGGCGCGACGAACACCCAGCGTGGTTTTGCAACCGTCGCCGCAATGGGTGCAGACGGTGCCAACGTGCTTCATCTCCCACGGGCGCGTCTTGTAGCGATAAGCACCCGAGGTGAGCGCGCCGACCGGGCAGATGTCGATGCACATCCCGCACTCTTCGCACTCCAGATGGTCTTCTTTGTTGGGCGCGATGACGGAGCTGGTGCCGCGGTTCTGGACCCCCAGCGCCCAGACATCCATGCCTTCGCCGCAAACCCGGATGCAGCGATAGCACAGAATGCATCGCGGACGGTCGAAGTACACCACCGGCGACCATTGCTGCTCGTCGCGATGGTTCTTCAAGTCCATGAACTTCGACTCGGCGGCGCCGTACTTGAAGGTCATGTCCTGCAGTTCGCATTCGCCGCCGGCATCGCACACCGGGCAGTCCAGCGGATGGTTGGCGAGCAGCAGCTCGATCATGGACTTGCGCGCCTGCTTGATCTTGTCACTCTCGGTGGTGACTACCATGCCCTCAGCCACCGGCGTGGTGCACGCGGTCTGCAGCTTGGGCATCTTTTCGACTTCCACCAGGCACATGCGGCAAGCGCCTTGCAGCGAGAGTCCGGGGTAGTAGCAGAAAGACGGCACCTCGATGCCCGTGCTCTTGCAGGCCTCAATGAGGAGTGTCCCCGCGGGAACGGTGAGTTTCTTGCCGTCGACAGTAAGGTTTACATCAGCCATAAAACCAGCATTAGCAACTAGCACTTAGCAATTAGTAAAAATTTACGACCGGAATCACAAAACGTCATTCGCTCTTCGCTTTTCGCCTTTCGCTATTCGCCAGAGCGAAGCTCCTGGGCCATCTGGCGAAGAGCGAACAGCGAACAGCAAAAAGCGTCTTTCACACCAATGCCGCCTCAGCCGTCCTTTCGTACGGGCACGGTTTGCCGTCGAGGTGGTCCTCGAATTCCTTACGAAATTTCTGGATGTACGAAATGATCGGCATCGCCGCCGCATCACCCAGCGGACAAAACGTGCGTCCCAGCATGTTCTCCGCCAGATACTTCAGGTTGTCGATGTCCTTGGCCACGCCGCCGCCCGCATGAAAACGGGTCAGCGTCTTTTTCATCCAATCGGTACCTTCGCGGCAGGGGATGCACCACCCGCAACTCTCGTGCTGGTAAAACTTGGTCACACGCAAGGCGAACTTGACGATGCACATCTGATCGTCGAGCACAATCACGCCGCCAGAGCCGAGCATCGAGCCGGCCTTCATCATCGAGTCGAAATCCATGGCGACGTCGATTTCGTCAGGCGTGAGAATCTGCACCGACGAACCGCCGGGCACCACGCCCTTCAAGTTCTTGCCCTTGGTCATACCGCCCGAGACGTCGTAAATCATCTTCTTCAAGTTGTAGCCCATGGGCAACTCGTACACGCCGGGCTTTTCGAGCTCGCCGCTCATGCAGAACAGACGCGTCCCGCCATTTCGCGGCGTGCCCAGATTGGCGAACCATTCGCCACCGCCGAGAATGATGTGCGGTACGCTGGCCAGCGTCTCAGCGTTATTGATCACGGTTGGGCCGCCCCACAGGCCGACGACCGCCGGAAACGGCGGACGAATGCGCGGGATGCCGCGCTTGCCTTCGAGCGACTCCATCAGCGCCGACTCTTCGCCGACCTCGTAAGCGCCCGCTCCGGAATGGGTGAATATCTCGAGGTCAACGCCCGAACCGAAGATGTTTTTGCCGATGAAGCCGCGGGCGTAAGCATCGGCCACGGCCTTCTCCATGATCTCGAGCAGGTAGCGGTACTCGCCGCGAATGTAGATGTAGCCCGACTTGGCTCCGACGGCGAGCGCCGCAATCATCACGCCTTCGATGATCGCGTGGGGGTCATGCTCGAAGATCAGGCGGTCTTTGCAGGTGCCGGGCTCGCTCTCGTCGCCATTGCATAGCACGTACTTGGGCTTGGCCGACTGCTTGGGCACGAACGACCACTTCAACCCGGTGGGAAAACCGGCGCCTCCTCGGCCGCGCAGGTTCAACGTCTTCACTTCGTTGATGATGGCGTCCGCTCCCATCGCGATGGCCTTCTGCAGGGCCTTGTAGCCGTCGAGTTCGAGATAGCGGTCAAGATTGGTCGCGCCCAAGCCGAAGCGCTTGGAGACGACCTTGACTTCATCGGGATGGGAAACTAAGTACGCCATGAAATCCGCTGTTCGCTATTCGCCATTCGCTCTTCCACCCGCTCCCGCCCTCTGGCGAAAAGCGAACAGCGAAGAGCGCATGGCGATTACTGCTCTTCCTTCTTCTTCAGCCCGTCAATTAGCTGGTCGATTTTCGCGGGCGTCAGGTTCTCGTGAAACTCATAATTCATCATCAGCGCCGGCGCCCACGAACATGCGCCGATGCACTCGACCTCCTCCAGATGAAACAGTCCATCGGGAGTCGATTGCTTGTTGGCAACGCCCAGCCTCTTTTTGCAATGCTCGAAGATGTCGTCGGCCCCGCGCAGCAGGCAGCTCACATTGGTGCAAACCTGCAGGTTGTACTTGCCGATGGGGCGCGTACGCAGCATCGAGTAGTAGCTGACGACGTTGCGCACTTCCAGGTCCGAAAGCTCGGTGCGCTGCGCGATCTCGTGGATGGCCTCGTCTGTCAGCGCGCCGACCTCATCCTGGATGTAAAGCAGCATCGGCACCAGCACTGAGCGTTTGGTCGGATAGTGCGTGACCATGGTGGAGAAGCGCTGTTCGAGCTGGTCGGAAAACCTCATAGCATTTAGCAGTTAGCACTTAGCATTTAGCACTTAGCATTTAGCAAAACCAGGCGGCACTTTGAGCCTTAGCTAACTGCTAAAGGCTAAGTGCCAAATGCTGATTTACCTGTCACAATCCCCCAGCACAATGTCGATGCTGCCGATGGCGGCGACCACGTCGGCAATCAGACGGCCTTCACACATCTTGCGCAGCGTTTGCAGATTTGCGAATGACGGTGAACGCATGTGCACGCGGTACGGTTTGGCGGTGCCGTCGCTCACCACGTAGTAGCCCATCTCGCCGCGCGGCGACTCGATAGGCATGTACACTTCGCCCTCCGGCACGGTGAATCCCTCGGTCACAATCTTGAAGTGATAGATGAGCGCTTCCATCTGTGTCTTCATCTTCTCGCGGTCGGGCAAGACCACGTGCGGAGCGTCAGCTTTCACGGGGCCTTCGGGAATTCCCTCCAGCGCTTGTTTTACGATCTTCTGTGACTCGCGAAGCTCCTGCACCCGCACCACGTAACGCGCAAAAACATCGCCATCGTTCGATACCGGAACGTTGAACTGGAATTTTTCATAACCGCTATACGGCTTGTCGCGGCGCAGATCGACGTCAACGCCGCTGGCCCGCAAGGTCGGCCCGGTTGCGCAGAGAGCGACAGCATCTTCCGCCGACAGGTGGGCAACGCCCTTGGTGCGTCCCGTCCAGATGGGATTGCTGGTCAACAGGCTCTCGTACTCGTCGATGTTGGCGGGAAAGCGGTCGTTGAAATCCTTGACCCGTTCGAAGAAACCGAGCGGCGGCTCCAGCGCCAGGCCACCGATGCGGAAGTACGACGTCATCATGCGCTGCCCGGAAACTGCCTCAAACAAGCGCAGCACGTCTTCGCGTTCGCGGAAGCAATACAGAAAGACTGTCATCGCGCCAATGTCCATGGCGTGCGTGCCCAGCCACACCAGGTGCGAGTTGATGCGTGTCAGCTCGTTCAGCATCACGCGAATCCACTGCGCCTTGGGTGGAATCTCCAGCCCCAGCAGCTTCTCCACCGCCAGGCAGTAGGCCAGGTTGTTGGTCAAGGGGCAGAGATAGTCGATGCGGTCGGTCATGGGAACGACCTGCTGGTAGAACTTGGCTTCGCAGGTCTTCTCGATGCCGGTGTGCAGATACCCAATGTCGGGCATCATGCGCACGATGGTCTCGCCGTCAATCTCCAACAGCAAGCGCAGCACGCCATGGGTCGAGGGGTGCTGCGGACCCATGTTCAGGACCATCGTCTTGTCTTCAGACGGATCCAGCACCGGGGTTGGGGTCATGTGGGCCATGATTAGCGGTAACCCTCGACGGGATAATCCTTGCGCAGCGGATGGCCTTCCCAATCCTCAGGCATCATGATGCGCGTCAGGTTGGGGTGCTGGTCGAAGCGCACGCCGAACAGGTCGAAGACTTCGCGCTCGAAGAAATTTGCGCCGGGCCAGACGGGCACCAGCGAATCCAGGCTGGCATCTTCGCCGGAAATTTTTACCTTCAGGCGCAGGTAAGTCTTGTTGGGAATGGAGAACAGCTGATACACCACCTCGAAGCGCGGGTCCCTGGGATACCAATCCACGCAGGTGATGTCGGCCAAAGCGTTGTACTGCAACTGCGGATCGTTCTTCAGGGTGAGACAGGCTTCGCGCAACGCGATGCGGTCCACCCAAATAGTGAACTCGTTGCGGTCAAATTTCGCGCCCTTGACCGCGCCCGCATTCCACGCCAGCAGGCGAGCCAGTTCAGGACGCTGTTTCAGTTGCTCGATGTCGGTGATTGCCGGCTCCAGTGCCATCCCTTAAATCCTCTCGGCCTTGGCGTGTTTGTTCCAGTCGAACACACCCTTCTTCCAGCAATACCAGTAACCGGCGAGCACAATACCGATGTACACCAGCATCTCCCAGAACCAAAACATGCCCTGGCCGGTGGCTTTCAAGTCGCGCTGCACGACTGCCCAGGGATAGAGGAACACAGCCTCCACGTCGAAGAGGATGAACAGCATGGCCACCAGGTAAAACTTGACGGTAAAGCGCTGGCGGGCATTGCCGACTGGCTCCATGCCGCATTCATAGGGAGACATTTTGGATTTGTTGTACTTATGCTGGCCGATGAAATAGGAGAGCAGGACAATCGCCGAAGCCACACCTCCGGCGACAAGGATGTGAATCAGCAAAGGCAGATAGCGTGCAAAGTAAAAGTCCGGCATGATTGCGCTAACACTCAGAAAGCTTCGAGCAAGTGCAGGTAAACATTTGAGTTTAGTGACCGTTAGCGCTGATTGTCAACCGCGCGAAAGGAGTGTTCACGGGCAATTCACAAAGAAGAGTTTCCAGTTTCGAGTTTCAAGTTTCTAGTGGGTCGAGCCGCACCTGGCAGTTGGCAGTTGGCAGTTGGCACTTGGTAGTTGGCACTTGGCAGTTGGCAGTTGGCACCTGGCAGTTGGCGCCTGGCAGTTGGCAGTTGGCACCTTGGCAGTTGGCGGTTGGCACCTTGGCAGTTGGCGGTTGGCGGTTGGCACCTGGCATTTGGCATTTGGCATTTGGCACGCGGCGGGTTGCACAAACGGTGCGTTCTCGCGATGCTTTTTAGCTGCGCAACGGAGAGGGCAATTCGGTTTGCCGGCTTGAAACTCGAAACTTAAAACTCGAAACTGCTTCTAGCCCCCGCCGACAAAATGTACGATCTCCAGACGGTCGCCATCGTTGAGCTTAGTCTCCGCCCACTGCGCGCGCGAGACAATCTCGCGATTGAGTTCAACGGCGACGCGGTCGCCCTTCATGCCAAGCTGCTCGATAAGTTCCGCCAACGTCAGAGACTCGGCAAAGCTTTTTTCGTCACCATTAATAAGTAGGCGCATGCAGACAGTTTCAAGTTTGGAGTTACAAGTTGCAAGTCGGAGGTGGGGACAACGCTAGTCGGCGGCGGCGACGGCTTCAGCGGGCCAATCGGCGACCGCGGCTTCATCGAGAGTAACTTCTTCCGCGTAGGTGGGATCGCGCAGAATGCGGGAGACGATGGCGGTGTGCATGGCGTGTCCGGCGCGATCGGCTTTGACGTAGCCGAGAATCTGCTTGCCGAACAGGGCGAGATCGCCAATCAGGTCAAGCACCTTGTGGCGCACGAACTCGTCGTCGTAGCGCAGCGGCGGATTGTCAATTCCCTCCGGGGTAAGCACGATGCAATTCTCACGCGAGGCGCCGCGGATGAGGCCCATGTTCAGCATGGCGCGCTGTTGCTCGATAAAGCCGAATGTCCGCGCCGACGCAATCTGCTTCACATAGCTGCCATTGGAAAGCTCGACCTGAAATCTCTCACTGCCAATCAAGGGATGCGGGAAGTTAATTGCGTAGCTGACCGAGTATCGCTCCGCCGGATACACGCCGATGAACTTGTCGCCTTCCTGCATTTCGTAGGGACGCAGGATCTTGAGATAGACGCGTCTGCGCCGTTGCTGGCGCAGGCCCGCTTGGGTGAGCATTTCCACGAACGGCAGCGCGCTGCCATCCAGGATAGGCACTTCGAGGTTGTCGAGCTCTACGATCGCGTTGTCCACACCCATTCCGATGAGCGCCGACAGCAGGTGCTCGGTGGTGGAGATGAGCACGCCTTTCTTCATCAAGCTGGTGGCGTAACTGACCTTCGCCACATTGCGACTGATGGCCTCGACTTCAAAGTTATCAAGGTCGGTGCGCCGAAAAACAATGCCGGTGCCGGTGGGGGCAGGCAGAATGCGCAGGTGGACCGGCGCTCCGCTGTGGAGACCGACACCGCTACATTGGGCGGGTGCGCGAGTTGTTCTTTCGTAGAGCAAAGATAAAGAACTAACCAAAGACTAACCAAGAATGACGGCAGCGCAGAAGATAAGATTACAGGCTCCAGCAAGGCTCTAGTTGTTGTATTTCTGCCACAGAAGGTGTCCTGATGGGCACTTTAGTGCAAGTCCACAGATGGCTCGTGATGAGAATAACTCTCCTACCTTAAATGGCTTAGAGGATGTTTCATTGCCATGAAGGCCTCGGAGATGCAAAGACGCGGCGGGGTTACTGAAAGAATTCTGCTGGCGACAAAAACCAGAGTGACCGCGGGGCGCGGGCGCGGATCCCCGAAATACATCGCTGGACTCTGGAGCAATCGTATCCGCCCGGTCAACTCAAAAGAGGTCACACACAAGTCCTGGAGACTAAATCCGAACCTAGCCGTCATCGATTCGCTCAGGTTGAGGTGGGACTTTCGCACGACTCAGATAGAATGCTTCATTCCAGCCGGTTTTCAAAACCTGGCATCGGCTGGCGGTGACGCCAGAAAAGGCGCACAAAGCACACCCGAAGAGGAGACTCCATGATTGTTGGTGTTCCCCGTGAGACGTTTCCGGGGGAGCGGCGCGTGGCACTTATACCCGCAGTGGTCCCGAGTTACACCAAGGTTGGCGCGGAAGTTTGGGTCGAAACCGGAGCTGGCCTGCAAGCCGGCTACCCCGACGCCCAGTACATTGATAAGGGCGCAAAGATAGTTGCCACGCGCGCGGAGGCATTCGGTGCCGACGTGGTGGTGCAGGTCCTCTGCTACGGATCGAATGACAAGACCGGCGCCGCCGATTTGCCGCTTCTTCACCGCGGTCAGGCCTTGCTTGGATTTGTCCGGCCACTCGGCGATCTCCAAACCATCCAGGCAATTGCCCAGACTGGCGTCTCGGCATTTTCGATTGAGTTGATGCCGCGCATCACACGTGCGCAAAGCATGGACGCGCTCTCCTCCATGTCAACCATCGCGGGCTACAAGGCGGTGGTGCTCGCGGCCGACACGCTGCCCCGTATCTTTCCCATGCTGACCACCGCGGCCGGAACCATTACGCCATCGCGCGTGCTGGTGATTGGCGCCGGCGTCGCCGGTTTGCAGGCCATAGCAACCGCTCGCAGATTGGGCGCGGTGGTATCGGCTTACGACCTGCGGCCCGCCGTCAAAGAGCAGGTTCAGAGCTTGGGTGGACGCTTTGTAGAACTTCCCATCGAGGCGGCCGATGCCCAGGATGCCGGTGGCTATGCCAAGGCGCAGGACGAGTCTTTTTATCAGCGCCAGCGCGAATTGCTGGGAAAGGTAGTCGCCGAGAGCGACGTTGTGATCACCACCGCGGTAGTCCCCGGAAAGAAGTCGCCTGTGCTGGTGACCAAAGAGATGGTGGCCGGCATGGCGCCGGGCTCCGTCATTGTCGACCTGGCGGCCGAGCGTGGAGGCAACTGCGAGTTGACCAGGACGGGCGAGGTCGTAGTCGAGCACGGGGTCACTATCATGGGAGCCGTCAATCTGGCCAGTTCGGTCCCCTATCATGCCAGCCAGATGTACAGCAAAAACATTACGAACTTCCTGTTGCACATGGTGAAGGACGGAAAACTCGCGCTGGATTTAGAAGATGAAATCACCCGCAGCACTCTGGTCACTCAGGAGGGTGAAGTGGTGAACCCACGAGTGCGGGAGTTCTATTCGCTGCCGGCCCTGGTCTCTCAATCGAAGGAGGCAAGCTAATGGTCAAGGCTGACCTGATCAACAGTCTTTACGTTTTCATACTGGCGGCGTTTATCGGATTTGAAGTGATTCGCCGGGTGTCGCCACTGCTGCACACGCCGCTGATGTCGCTCACCAATGCCCTGGACGCAATTGCGGTGGTCGGCGCCATCATTCTCGCTGGCGAACACAAGACCACGCTGGCGACGATTCTGGGCACGATTGCCATCGTCGCCGCTACCAGCAACGCCGTGGGCGGCTTCATCATCACCGACCGCATGCTCAAGATGTTCAAATCCAGCCGGACGCAGAAGCCATGATCCCAGGCAGCGAATACATCATTGAGATCACCTACATCATCGCTGCCGTCCTCTTCATCCTGGCGTTGAAGTGGCTGAGTTCGCCGACTACTGCGCGGCATGGCGTTTGGGCGGGCGAAATCGGCATGGTATTGGCGGTAGCCGGCACGCTTCTGTACCACGGCATCGTGGACTACAAGTGGATCGCGATTGGACTGGTTCTGGGCACGATCATTGGCGTCCCGCTCGGCAATGTAGGAATGACCGCCGTCCCACAGCGGACCGCGCTGAGTCATGCCTTCGGAGCGCTTTGCGTGACCCTGGTGGGCACCGCGGAGTTCTACCTGCGGGCCCCCAATGTTCAGCCGTTCATGATGTCGGTGCTTTCGCTGGAAGTCATCCTGGGCGGTCTCACCGTCACCGGCAGCTTGATGGCTGCGGGAAAGCTGCAGGAGATCTTGCCGCAGCGGCCAATCACGTACAAGGGACAGAATTTCGTCAACCTGGGGATGCTGGCGATAGCGGTCGCAATTGCTGTCCGTCTCGTACTGCATCCCGAGCAGATGGTCCTGTATCCGTTCATGGTAGGAATCGCGCTAGTCTTCGGCGTGATGATGATCGTCCCCATCGGCGGAGCCGACATGCCGACCGTGATCTCGCTATTGAATTCTTACGCCGGACTCTCCGCTGCGGCCATGGGCTTCGTTCTCAATAGCAAGCTGCTGATCGTGGCTGGCGCGCTCGATGGGGCGTCGGGCTTCATTCTGTCCGTCAACATGTCGAAGGCAATGAATCGCTCGTTCACCAACGTGCTGTTCGGAGCGTTCGGACAGGTGCAGACCTCAAGCGCTGCTCCGGTGGAGACCCGCACCGTACGCAGTGCTACTCCGGAAGAGGCTGCCGCAATTCTCTCTGCGGCGAACAAAGTCGTGATCGTCCCCGGCTATGGCATGGCGGTGGCGCAGGCGCAGCATAAAGTTCGCGAACTGTATGACGCGTTGACCAAGAAGGGCGTGGACGTGAAGTTCGGCATCCATCCGGTCGCGGGCCGCATGCCGGGCCACATGAACGTTTTGCTGGCAGAGGCCGACATCCCGTACGACAAGTTGCTGGACATGGAGGAAGTGAATGGCGACTTCCCGCAGACGGATGTCGCGCTGGTGATCGGGGCCAACGACGTCACCAATCCTGCGGCGCGCAGCGACCAGGGAAGCCCAATCTACGGCATGCCGATTCTGGATGTGGACAAGGCCCGTACGGTCATGGTGATTAAGCGCAGCATGAGTCCGGGATTTGCCGGCATCGACAATCCGCTCTACTACCTCGACAACACGCTCATGCTGTTCGGCGACGCGAAGGCGTTTGTGGGCTCCATTGTGCGCGAGCTTACCGGCGGAGGAGGCCACGGTTAGGGCGGTTCCGGAATTGTTGGAGTATGTGGCTTGACGGATAGAGCAGGCCTTTAGGCCTGCGTCCAAAGGCGCGAAAAAGATGATTGCGACGACGCCCTGACGCGGGCCTGAAGGCCCGCTCTACCCGGCCTACAGCAAATCTCGACCTTCTCTAGCATCACGGAACTTGGCTGACGGGTGTAACGTATTTATAGAGAGGAGGAGTTATGGTGACCTTCCTTCTGTGGTGCATCCTGTTGTTCTTTTGCTGGCCGCTGGCCCTGTTGGTGCTGTTCCTGTACCCATTGGTGTGGTTGATTCTGTTGCCGTTCCGGTTGCTGGGATTTGCCGTCGAGGGAGTGCTGGAATTGTTGAAGTCCATCATCCTGCTTCCAGCGCGTCTATTGCGCGGACCGCGCCGCGCCTGGTAAGAATCGCAATTTTTCCTGAGAGATACCTTAAACGAAGAAACCCGGACTCCCCCCGTCCGGGTTTCCTCGTCTGCGCTGCAACAACTACTTCATTGCGACAATCACGGTTTCGGGCTCGGTTGGCGCCGTTGCCGGCCATCTTCACTTCTTTCTCCAGCTTCGACTCGGCAAACTCGATGCCGTAGTCGTCGTCGCCACGCCAGATCTGACTCAAGAAGTAACGATCGCCGTACTTATGGAACACCATCCTGGGGCTCGCTGGTTCGGAAGCTTTTACGTACATCTGCTTCAGTACAAAATGGCCACGCCGGGCATCCATGTTCCACACTTCCAGCACTTGACCGTCCAGCGCGATGATTTCGTAATTGCCTGCTGGCATCGCCTGGTCTTGCAAGCTGAAAGCGAAAGGCACATTCGCCTGAACCCGGGACTGCGCCTGCACGAAAGGCACGCTAATCATAAGAGCCACTGCGACCATCGCGAGGACACCGTAGGTTTTGCTCTTCATAACTCCTCCTTCGCGGTTCCCTTCTGCGGGACCCACATCTAAAGTTCGTTTACAGCCGCTCCGTGGCCTGTTCTTGCTGCCGGCAGCTTGCTGCGACGCATTGAGATATTGCAAGCTTGGTGCCAAGCCAGGGCCCGCTCTGCGAGAGCTTCCCTTCTCTCTTATTTCCAGCGGTTTGCATTTTGAGGAAATGAGCACGCATCGGCAGGCGGTGCATCCGGTGCCGGTTGACGGTATCCGAATGGATAGTCGCGACTATCCATTGGGTTAGTGGGACACCGCAGATTTTCGTTCGGTGCAGTTGCCAAAACTGGACTAAACTAAACAGCGCGGAGGCGGTCCCTTGGACTCCAGGGTCGTGGTAGTGTCTGGTGCGGCGAAAGGTACGGTGGTGCGGCTGACCGCCAGCCAGTTCTCCGTCGGTCGCGATCCCGGCAACCATTTGTGCTTGCACGACCTGGCGGTCTCGCGGAAGCATTGCTCAATCAGCGAGACCGACGCGGCCTTCCACCTGGTTGACCTGGACAGCCACAACGGGACCTTCGTGAACGGTATACCGGTGCGGCGAAAGCTGTTGGGTCATGGCGACACGATTCGGGTTGGCCATTGTGAGCTGGTGTTTTTGATCGGAGAAGACGACGGCCTGATTTCGCGGATGGTGCAGTTCCGAGATGAATCGCCGGGCGATGTTCTAACCACCACGAGCATAAATCTTTTTCCCCCCGATGCTGACCCGGAGGTCGGCGTCGACGTAGGCCGCATGGCGCGCGATCTGAATGCCCTGTTCAAGGTCGCCAGCATCATTAATTCCATCCGTGACCTGGAGACCTTGCAGCACCGGCTTCTGGAACTTATTTGCGAAGTGGTCCCGGCCGATTCTGCGGCGATTGTACTCACCCGCCAGACCGACGACGATCCCAGCTCGAGCTGTACCTGGAGCCGCAAAGGTGGCGATTCCCTTCCCCTGGAGATACGGCGGGAAATTGTGCAGCGTGCGCTGTGGGAGCGCACGGCCGTCATCAGCCGGCCGTCTTCGCAATCGCGCAATGCGGAGAGCGTTCTGTGTGTGCCGCTGGCCGGGGTGGAAAGCACTATAGGAGTTCTGTACCTGATTGCACACGGCGCGGGGAAAAAGTTCGAAGAGGACCACGTCAACTTTGTTACCTCGGTCGCCGGAATCGCTGCCGTCACGTTGGAAAACGTCCTTGCGCTGGAGAGCTTGCGCAGCGAAAATCGCCGGCTGCAAACCGAGTTGGACCTGGACGGTGCCATCGTGGGCGAAAGTGATTCCATGCGCAAGGTGCAGGAGTTCATCGCCAAGGTGGCCGACGGCGATTCCGCCATTCTGATTCGCGGGGAGAGTGGTACCGGCAAGGAACTGGTGGCGCGCGCCATCCATCACAACAGTTCACGCCGCGGCAAGCCCTTCGTCGCCATCAACTGCGCCGCCATTCCCGAGGCGCTGCTGGAAAGCGAGTTGTTCGGACACGAAAAGGGCGCCTTCACCGGCGCGATTGCCACCAAGAAAGGCAAGATGGAAGTGGCCGAAGGCGGCACGGTGTTCCTTGACGAAATCGGCGAGCTCTCCTCTCCGTTGCAAGCCAAGCTGTTGCGGGTGCTACAGGAGCGCGAATTCGAGCGCCTGGGAAGCACCCGTACCCTGAAGTTCGATGCGCGGGTGCTGACCGCCACTAACAAGGACCTGGAACAGGCCATCAAAAGCCGCGAATTCCGGCAGGACCTCTATTACCGCCTGAATGTGGTGTCGATGGTGATACCACCGCTGCGCGAACGTCCAGATGACATTCCTCTGCTGGCCATTTACTTTGCCGCCAAATATGCGGAGAAATGCAAACGGCCGCTTAAAGGCATTTCTTCGGAGGCACGGGCCTTGCTGATGGCATACAGCTGGCCGGGAAATGTGCGCGAGTTGGAGAATGCCATGGAACACGCCATGGTGCTGGGTCTGACGGATGAGATTGTTCCCGACGATCTACCCGAGGCCTTGCTGGAAGCGCAGCCCATGGAGAACACCGGCGTCACTTATCACGATCGAATTAATCGCCTCAAGAAGCAGTTGATTCTCGATGCGGTCGCGCAAACCAAGGGAAATTACACTGAGGCCGCCAAGCTGCTGGGGCTTCATCCCAATTATCTGCACCGGCTCATCAAGAACCTGGACCTCAAGGAAGAGCTAAACGGTTAGTCAACGCCGGCGGCATTTCTGCTGGGAAACAGTTTTGCTTGACAGCAAATCCCGGCGTGGTAGTGTTGCAAACGCAGAAGAAAGGAACCCTGCCATGACTTCGCGCCAGTGTCGCTTTGCCATTCCTGTAGTGCTGGCTTTGCTGATTGTTGCGCCCGGTTGCCAGGAACGCCACCCCACGGGGCAAACCGGACCCTTAACCGTGAGCTTGGCCTATAACAATGGCCAATGCACTCAGAATGGTTCGTCGGGAATGATCGACGTGGTACAAGACCAGAGTGTTACCTATGTACCTGCCGCCGTGAATACTCCTTTTTACGCTCAATTTTCCACTTGTCCCTTTGCGGCCGGAAAGTGCCCTATCAACAGCCCTCAGGGAACTGCGCAAAATGTAGGAGCGCCAACCGCGGCAAGTGCAAACACAGACTATTACTACAGCAGCGTCACGATTAACAACCAAAGCTGCAACAATCCCGGGCAGCTGGGTTTACACGTAAAACCCATAACTGGGGGACGCTGACGACGTTGTTTCTTGCTCCCGGCTTCTATTGACTTTGCGCACGGACCCGGCCGTCGTGGTGGCGCGACTGATTACGGTTTGTTAGCCACCAGGGCAGTGAATGCGGGATCATGTAGCAGACCCTGGAAGTCGGGAGTGTCGCGCACGATGGGTCGTGAATACCCCGCGTCGATTGCCCTCTTCAGTTCGGCAATGGCTTGGTCTGCCTCATTGAAATGGTTGTGAACGATAGCCGCCCGAAACAGTACTTCTCCTTTGGAAGGCGCTAGCTGCTGAGCTTTCGCCAGGTAGGCAAGAGCAGCCTTGCGATCTTCAATCATGGCCGAGTAATTAGCCAGGTAGGCAAGCACGTCCACGTCCTGCGGGTTCACCTGTAGTTTGGCAGCGGCCATGGAGATCGCCTTCTCATACTTGGCGCCCGCTTCGCGCCGCCGGTCGGGGCTCCAGTAGAGCGCGTCGGCCAGATTGCCCCAGTTCAGCCAGTCTCGATCATCGAGTTTGAGAGCCTGTTCCAGCATGGCGACGGCGTCCCCATACTGATGCATCAGCGTGTAGGTGTAACCCAGGTTGCCATAAGCATCGGGACTGGGCCGCAACTCGATCGAGCGCTTCAGTGCAGTGATCGCCTCTGGATAATGTCCTTGCGTCACGTAAACGGCCCCCAGGTTGAAATACCCGTGGTAGTTGTCGGGCGCAAGCTGGGTCGTCTTGAGAAACATTTCCGCCGCGTCTGCATATCGCCCCTGGCTGTAATAAAAGGTCGCCAGCCAGCTATAGACCGCCCAATAGTTGGGCCGCAAGGCGATTGCCTTTTTGTAAGTGGCCTCGGCGGAGGCGAAGCTACCCAGGTTCGTTTGCGCATCAGCGAGGCCGCGCAACGCTTCTTCGCTGCCGGAATTCGCTGCTACCGCGCGCTGGAACTCCTGCACCGCCTGCTCATACTTTCCCGTCCCGTTAAGCACATTGCCCAGGCAGACATGTCCCTCCAGCAACTCCGGATTCAGCGATAGTGACTTTTCACAGTTGCGTGACGCGTTGTCGATCCAGTCCTTGCTCTTATTGAACTGCTCGTAGCCAGCCCAATAGGCATTACCCAGGGAAGCGTAGGCCAGCGCATAGTTTGGATCTATCTTCAGCGCCTGCCGGAAGGCCGCGATGGCGCTATCGACGTTCTCCGGCTTTTCATACTCCTGCAGATATCCGCGTCCCTGTATGTACGCCTCGTACGCTGCAGGCTGGGTGTCCTGGCGGGCGTTCAACTTGCGGCGCTGCTCCGGTTTGATTTGCGCCGGCAACATGTCGAGCGTTTCGCTGACGACGCGGTCCTGCAGTCCGAAGGTGTCGCCGGCATCCACGGTCATGCTGCGGGCCGCGATCTGCCGGTGGGTCTTGGAGTCAACCAGGTAGCAGTTGACCCGGATGGTCTGACCGTCTCGTTGCAGGCTGCTCTCGAGAACCAAATCGGTGCCGAATTCGCGGCGCGCGTCATCGGCGGTCTTGACTCCCTGGTCGCGCAGATCGCGCGGCGAGACAACCTGGATGGCATCGGTATCGCTGGCCTGGACCAGCTTGGCGGTAAGGGTTTCGGTCAGGCCCAGACCAAGGGCGCTGGTCGCCGGGTCCTGACCTACGGTGTCGAAGGGCAAGACGGCCATAATTCGTTGCTGGGTTGACGCAGAGGTTGGCCACCAGCGCTTGACCGCATATCCAGCCGCGATTCCCACCAACAGTACACCCGCCAGCACCAACGCGGCCTTACGATTGCGCGCCTTGCGCTGGACCTCGACAACCTGGGTACGACGCACCGTTTCCGTGGACAGCTCATTACCCGAGAGGATCCGGGTAAGGTCGGCCCGCAACTCCCGCGCCGTTTGATAGCGCAGGCTGGGGTCCCTGTCCAATGCTTTGAGGATCACCGTTTCCAGCGGTCCGCTCACCTCCGCATTGATCAGCGATGGCCGCACCGGATCATAATGCAGAATGGCGTCGATCAGCAGCGACGGCTGACGGTCGGGAAAGGCGCGCTTGCCCGTCGCCATCTCATAAAGCACGGCGCCGGCCGCCCAGGTGTCGGAGCGGACATCGGCAGTTTCAGCCTTCAACAGCTCAGGCGCCATGTAGGGCAGCGTTCCGGTGACCGAGAGATTGCTGGCGAGGTTGGCCGTCTCAGCCAGCTCCATCGGTTCAACCAGCTTGGCCAGGCCAAAGTCGAGAATTTTCAACTGGCCGTCGGGATTGACCCGGATGTTCCCCGGCTTCAGGTCGCGATGGATGACCTTCTCACGGTGCGCGGCTTCAAGTCCCTTCGCCAGTTCGATACCCAATTCCATGGCTGTCTTTTGCGGAAGGGCTTGCTGGGCAAGCATTTCGTCGAGATTGAGGCCGGGAATGTATTCCGTGACCAGATAATCTATGCCACCTTCTTCTCCGAAGTCGAAGGCCATGGCGATGTTGGGATGATTCAGTTTGCCGACTGCCAGCGCCTCCTGGCGGAACTGTCTACGGCTGTCATCGTCGGCGAACAATCCCGTGGGCAGGATCTTGACCGCGACGTCGCGCTGCAGCTTCTCATCATGGGCGCGAAAGACCACGCCCATGCCCCCGGCGCCAATCTGCTCGACCAGCCGGTAGTGCCCTAATAGTTGCCCGGTGCTGGGGGCCTGAATTGCCATTGCTCCGGATATTAGGGCAGTGCGCAAAGGCCGTCAATGTCACGCACCAACGCGAAGCAAGGTCTTTTGGCTTTTAGCGGCAGGAGCGGAAATCCTAAAGGATTGCGGCCGTCAAACCTTGAGGAAAATTCTTCGCCGATACATCCACCAGACCGGCAGAAAACACAGCCCGACTATCGTCAGCGAATACAGCAGCGATGCCATGGGCGGAGAAAAGACGTGCGCGAAGCAATGCTGAAAAATAAAGTCCTGCCAACCGAAGGGGATACCGAGCAGCTCAGACAATACGTATGCGGCAATGGCGTTTGTGCCGAAGATGACGAAGGGAAGGGTCCACCAGCCTCGATGCTGTCGTATGTCCGTGATCCAGTAAAAGACCGCCAGGCAAAGCAGCGCGCATCCCGCCGTAAACAGCACGTACGAACTGGTCCAGAGATTTTTGTTGATCGGAAACCACGCGCTCCAAACTTCCCCGGCAACCAGTGCAGTCGCACCCGCGGCGAACATTCTCGTCACTTTTTGGGTTGTGCTACGGTTCGAGTCCAGCCACTGTCCAGTCAGAACGCCGCAAAGCGTCGCTGCAATCGCTGGCAGGGTGCTGAGCAGGCCTTCCGGATCGCGGGTCCCTTGATATAGGTGGCCCATCATGAGCTTGCGGTCGAGGTATGCTGCGAGGTTGGCGTTGGGGTCAAGGAAGGGCATGTCGCGGCCAGGCACTCCGTATCCGGGCACGGGTATGTATCGCATCAGGAGCCAGTAGCCCAGCAGGAGGCCTGCAATCCACAGCGCGCGAGCGTAGGTCTTGCCGTAAAGCGTGATCATCGCGGCGGCGAAGTAAGCCAGCGCAATGCGTTGCAAAACGCCGGGGATTCTCCATGTCGCCAGATGGAAGGATGGGAGTCCATTCAGCAGCAGTCCGAGCGCAAAGATCGTGAGGCTGCGCTTGAATGCGTGCCACACCAGCGAGCGCCTGGAGTCGCCACGCCTCATTCGAGATTGAAAGGAGAGCACGAGGGAGACGCCGACAATAAAGAGGAAGAAGGGAAAGATGAGGTCGGTGGGGGTCCAGCCGTTCCATTGCGCGTGCCGAAGCGGCCAATAAGGAGATCGCGTTCCCGGGATTGTTGACCAGGATCATAGCTGCGATGGTGGCGCCGCGAAAGACGTTGAGCGAGAGCAGCCGTGCAAACGTTTTTGGCGCCTTCTCCACCTCAGTTGCGATCGCGAAATTCGTTGCTGTCATATGCCGGACTTGGCGGGACCTAAGAGCGACTGCAAAGCAAGTGTATCGTGCGACCAAAGGAGAGCGGCGGTTTGGCGCCTTGGGGAACGGAGTTTCTGTTGTACTGTCCGAAATTGGACATTACAATCCGTGTAGGGACACAGCCTCCTGCCCCACAAAATATGCGAATCGCCTAACCTGCTGACAACGCACCAACTAACGCGGGCTGGAATTGGTTCTCCAGTTGCACTTAGGAAGGCGTAATGGATATCGCCCGTCCTGAATTAAAGCGTCAAAAGCGCCGCCGGCAGATTCTGTGGGGCAGCCTTGCGCTTGTTGTTTTGATCGGCGTCACCGTCGGGATCTCGCGGCTGAAGCCGGCCGCTCCGACCGTCGATCGCAGCACCATTTGGACCGACACCGTGAAGCGAGGCTCCATGCTCCGCCAGGTGCGCGGTCTGGGTACTCTCATCCCGAGTCATGAGGATGTCCGGCAAATTCCTGCTGAGACCGAAGCGACCGTCATCCGCATCGTTAAACTTCCCGGCTCTCTCGTCGAGCCCACCACCATACTGGTGGAGATGAGTAATCCTCAACTTGAACAGGAGGCGCTGGACGCACAACTGCAAGTGAAGGCCGCCCAAGCCGAGTACCAGAGCCTGAAGGTAAAGCTCGACAGCGACCTGATGACACAAAAAGCCGGAGCCGCCACGGTCAACGCCGAATATGCCGAAGCGCAGCGCCAGTCGCAAACCGATAAATCGCTCTACGATCTGGGCGTGATTTCCGGCTTGGCCGCCAAGGCCTCAGCCGGCAAGGCCGAGGAATTGGTCACACGCAACGACATCGAAGATCAGCGCTTGCAGATTAATCAGAAAGCCATTGCCTCCCAGTTGGCCGTGCAACAGGCCAAGGTCGACGAAATGCGCGCGCTGGCCGATCTCAAGCAGAGGCAGTTACAGCGTCTGAAAGTACAAGCCGGAGTGGCCGGCGTCCTGGTGGACTTGCCGTTGCAGGTGGGCCAGCACGTGCTTCCCGGCGCCGAGCTGGCAAGGATTGTGCAACCGAACCACCTCATGGCAGAACTGAAGATCCCAGAGACCCAGGCGCGTGACGTCCAGATCGGCGAACCCGCATCGGTTGACACCCACAATGGCGTGATTCCCGGTGAGGTGAGTCGCGTTGATCCCGGTGTGCAGAACGGCACCGTGACTGTCGACGTGAAGTTGACCGGCGAATTACCCAAAGGCGCCCGCCCCGATCTCAGCGTGGATGGCACCATCGACCTGGAACGGCTGGAGAACGTGCTGTACGTAGGGCGCCCGGCATTCGGTCAGGAGACCAGTACGGTTTCCATGTTCAAGCTTGATCCGGACGGCAAGGGAGCGACACGAGTGCAGGTGAAGACCGGGCGCGCTTCGGTCAACCTCATTCAAATCGACTCCGGACTGCGCCAGGGTGATACGGTCATTCTTTCTGATATGTCGCGCTGGGACAATACCGACCGGGTTCGGCTGGAGTAGGAAGAGTCCGCTGTTCGCTATTCGCTGTTCGCTGTTCGCTGTTCGCTTTGGAGTTAAGTGGTTGGTCAGCATGTAATGGGCAAACGGCGGCAAAGAAAAAAGCAGACGATGCAAGACTCCAATAGCGAAGAGCGAAAGGCGAAAAGCGAGTGGCGACCCGCGAAGAGCGACCCAAAAGGAAAACAACATGAACGATGTTGCAGCAAGCCCGCTAATTGAGATTGAAAATCTCACCAAGGTTTTCTACACCGATGAAGTCGAAACGCACGCCCTGGCTGGGGTCCATCTGATGGTGCGCAAAGGCGAATATGTTGCCATGTCCGGCCCCTCGGGCTGCGGCAAGTCAACCTTGCTCTCTATCATCGGGCTGCTCGACACCCCGACCGGCGGCGACTACAGGCTCAATGGGCAGCCGGTTGCAAACCTGGATTTCGCTGATCGGTCGCGCATTCGCAACCGCGAAATCGGATTCATCTTCCAGAGCTTTAATCTTATCGGCGATCTCACGGTGTATGAGAACGTCGAGCTGCCGCTCACCTATCGCGACGGCATGCCTTCGGCCGAACGCAAGCGCCGAGTGCTGGAGTCGCTGGAACGCGTCGGCATGGCCCACCGGCTGCGGCATTATCCCTCGCAATTATCTGGCGGTCAGCAGCAGCGTGTGGCTGTTGCGCGCGCGCTGGCTGGTTCTCCTTCCATCCTGCTGGCCGACGAGCCGACCGGAAACCTCGACTCGCGCAATGGCGAAGCGGTGATGGAACTTCTGCAGAAGCTTCATCGTGAAGGCGCGACCATTTGCATGGTGACTCACGATCCTCGTTTCGCCGCACATGCGGAGCGTGAAATCCATTTGTTTGACGGCAAGGTTGTCGCCGAGGAAGAACTGCGCAGGCTGATGCAGGAGACGCAGTCGTAGCTGTTAGCTGTTAGCTCTCAGCTCTTAGCAAGCAGCAGTCAGCGACAGCCGCAGTTGGTAGCGATTAGCCCTTGTTGTCAAATGCCAGGCAAAGGCTAAAAGCTGCAAGAAGGCTAAGAGCTAAATGCTAAGTGCTAAGTGCTGATTTCCAACCATCATGATCCGACTCAACAACGTCGAACGCAGTTACAAAACCGGCGCCGGGCAGACCTGGGTATTGCGCCGGGTTGACCTCACCATCCGCGAAGGCGAATTTGTTACCGTCATGGGACCGTCGGGCGCGGGCAAGTCGTCGCTGCTGAACGTGCTCGCTCTGCTCGACGATCAATGGGCGGGGGAGTACTGGTTTCGCGAGGAAGCCGTGCACGCCATGAAACGCAAAGACCGCGCCGAACTAGCCAAGCGCAATATCGGAATGGTCTTTCAGAGCTACCACCTGCTCGACGACCTGACGGTGCAGGAAAACATCGACCTTCCTCTGTCCTACAAGGACATCCCACGCGGTCAGAGGCAAGGCATGGTGGCCGAGACGCTCGACCATTTTCAGATCGTCGCCAAGAAAGACCTGTATCCCAACCAGCTTTCCGGCGGACAGCAACAGTTGGTGGGCATCGCCCGAGCGGTCATTCACAAACCCGCACTGCTGCTGGCCGACGAGCCTACCGGCAATCTGCATTCCAGCCAGGCCAAGGAAATCATGGAGCTGTTCGCGCAGTTGAATCGCGAGGGAACGACGATCGTGCAGGTCACGCACTCCGAGGTGAACGCGTCGTATGGAAGCCGCACCATCCAAATGCGTGATGGATGGCTGGTAAGCGACACCTCAAATCCAGCGCTCGAACAGAGCGGCGAGGCGGTCCGTTCATGAGGGAGCGTCTGTTCAAGTCGCCGCTCCTGGCGCTTTTTCTTTGTGGTGCGCTGGTTGGCGCTCAAGCGCAGACCCAGGAGCCCGCTGCTTCAACCCCGGCACAAACGCCGAATGCTCCGACACAACCGCCGGCAGGCTCGGCACCTCAGCAGATGCCCGACGCGCCGACTCCGCAGCCCTCCCATGTGCCGACGCCTGCACAACTTTCCATACGGACTCCTGCTGCCCTGGCGATTCCCCATTCGAATAACCCCTTCAACGCGTACGCGCCGAGCCAGGTACCTGAATCGAATCTGCGAAACTCGTCACGCATTGACCGCCTCATCCGCGACGGCAAGCTGTATATCTCATTGCAAGACGCGATCGCTTTGGCGCTGGAGAATAATCTCGATCTGGCCATCGCCCGCTACAACCTTCCCATCGCCGACACCGACATTCAGAGAACCAAGGCTGGCGCCTCCTTCCGCGGCGTCAACACCGGTGTCGTGGGAGGCACTCCTGGTGGGGGTGTAGGTGGCTTCGGAACGGGCGCACCCGGCGCCGGAGCCGGCGGCACGACCGGAGGCGCGGGCGGAGCAGGCGCCGGCGCGGCCGGCCTGGTGCAGTCCACCCTGGGCGCAGGAACTCCGGTGCAGTCGTACGACCCAACGGTCAGCGTCATTAGCGGTCTGGAACATCAAACCACTCCGCTTGCCAACCTGCAGATCTATGGCGTTCCCGAACTGCATCTCAACACCACCCAGGTGAACGCTAACTACACGCAATCGTTTCCCACCGGTACGACCTTCTCGTTCGAGGTGGACAACAACCGGCAAACGACCAACAGCATTTTTAGCAGCCTCACCCCGCAGTTGGGGTCTTATTACCGCGCGCAGTTCACGCAACAACTGCTGGCGGGATTCGGGACCGGTCCCAACCTGCGCTTCCTGCGCATCGCGCGCAACAACAAGAAGATTTCCGACATTGCGTTCAAGAACCAAGTGGTGGCGACGGTCACGCAGATTGCCAACATCTATTGGGACCTGGTCAGCGCCTACGAAGAAGAGCGGGTCAACCAGCAGTCGTACGCGTTTGCTCAGCAGAGTTTGGGAAATGCCCAGAAGCAGCTCCAACTGGAGGCCGTCCCGGCGATGGATGTCATGCGCGCCGAGGCCGAGGTGTCCAAGCGCGATCAAGACCTGACCGTCGCCAAGACCAACTTGCAGTTGCAGGAATCACTGATCAAGAATGCGCTTACCAAGAACCTGGACGATCCGGTGCTGGAATCAATGCCGGTAATTCCCACGGACCGGCTGGAGCCAACCGACACGGTCCCCGACAAATCGACCCAGGACCTGATCACCATGGCGTTGCAAGACCGCCCGGAGCTTTCAGAATCGCAGATTGATCTGCAGAACCGCCAGATCAGCCGCCAGGCCGCCAAGAATGCTCTGCTGCCCACCTTGGCTCTGGTGGGATTCTACGGCGGCACCGGCCTGGCAGGAGAACCCAATCCGTTCTATTATCTGCAGCCCAACAACACGACCGCCCCTTGCTGTTTTGGGGGATCTCTGAGCAACTCATTCAACAATTCGGCTCCCGATTATTTTGTGGGCCTTAACCTGACCCTGCCCATCCGAAACCGAGTCGCCAAGGCAGACCAATATCGTTCGGAGCTGGAATACCGTCAGGCCGAGTTGCGTCTACAGCAGTTGAAGAAACAAATTCGTATCGAGGTACGCAACGCGGAATATGCTCTGGAGCAGGGCCGGGCCCGGGTGCAGGCGGCGAAAAAGGCGCGCGATCTGGCCGACAAGACGTTTGGCATCATGCAGAAAGAGCAAAACCTGGGCGCCGGATCGAGTTTCCAGACCTTGACCGCACAGCGCGACTTGGCCGTCGCCGAACTCGACCTGGTGAATGCCACGACGGCCTACCAGAAGTCCAAGCTCGAGTTGGAACGTGCCACCGGAACCACTCTGGAAGATAATGGCATTCAGATTGAGGATGCGGTGAACGGCACCGCACCCTGACGGAGAGCACGTTGCCCAAGACGCAAAGCCAGGGAACTGCAGGAACAATAGATTCTGCCAGCACGGCACGTGACCGGCAGAAAGCAGGCCGCATTCTTGCCGCCGATGACCAACCCCACATTCTCGAAGCCATCGAACTGCTGCTGCGCCCGGAGGGCTTCGAAGTTGACACCGCAAAGTCGCCGGCAGCGGTGCGGGAGGCCCTCGCCAGCGACTTTTACGATGCCGTGCTGGTCGACCTGAACTACACCCGCGACACCACCTCAGGACAGGAAGGGCTGGAATTACTCTCCGAGATCGTGTCCCTGGATAGCAGCCTGCCGGTGATCGTAATGACGGCCTGGGGCAATGTCGGACTCGCCGTCGAGGCGATGCGCCGCGGGGCGCGCGATTTCATTCAGAAGCCGTGGGAGAACGAACGCCTGCTGGCCATCCTGCGCACCCAAGTCGAACTGCACCGCGCTCTGCAACGCACCCAGCGCCTTGAGGCCGAGACCAAACTGTTTCGCGCCGAAGGGCGTCCCGAGTTCATTGCTGCGGCGCCTTCCATGCAGCCGGTCTTGCAGACGATGGCGCGAATCGGCCCCTCCGACGCCAACGTGATGGTCACCGGCGAACATGGCACGGGTAAAGAAGTCGTAGCCCAGACCCTCCACGCTTTGTCGGCGCGGGCATCTATGCCCCTGGTCGCCGTCAACACTGGCGCATTGCCCGAGGGCACGTTCGAAAGCGAGCTGTTTGGGCACGTGAAAGGTGCGTTCACCGACGCGCGTACCGACCGCATCGGACGCTTCGAACTGGCCGACAACGGCACCATCTTTCTCGATGAAATTGGAAACGTCCCCATACGCCAGCAAGCTAAGTTGCTGCGCGTGCTGGAGACCGGCGAGATCGAGCGGGTCGGCTCATCCCGCACCAAGCGGATCAACGTGCGTGTCATCTCCGCAACCAACATCGATCTGCAGACTGCTATCGCCGCAGGCCAGTTTAGAGAAGACCTGCTTTTCCGGCTGAATACGGTTGAGATCCATATCCCCGCCCTGCGCGATCGCCGCGAAGACATTGCAGCGCTGGCGGCGCATTTCCTGTCGCGCTATTCGACACGCTATCGCGCCCAGATCGGCGGTTTTGCCCCGGCCGCCATGCAGACGATGATGCAGTATGCGTGGCCGGGCAACGTCCGCGAACTGGAACATACCCTGGAACGTGCGGTGCTGATGTGCCACACCGGCGAGATTCAAGTCTCGGACCTGGGACTGAATGTGCAACGCCCTCAGGGACAGAACCTGGAAGAGCTCAGCATCGAAGAAGTCGAGGGAATCCTGGTTCGCAAAGCGCTGCAGCGGTTCCACGGCAACGTCAGTCAAGCGGCTGAGGCCCTGGGCCTGAGCCGTGGCGCTCTCTACCGCCGGATGGAGCGGTATGGACTCTAGTTCAGGCGACGACTCCCAGTCCCCAGCCCGAACTCCCCGCCCGCGCTCTCGAAGGTCGAGACTGCTTTTCGAAAAACGTATCGCTCTGTTCGCGGTTCTGGCGGCGCTTCCAGGTATTTGTTTCGGCACCATCCTCATCTGGAACCAGCCGTGGACGCGCGACGTGAGAATCGCGCTCACGGCGCTTGAGTTTTTTCTTTGGCTGATACTGACGCTGGCGCTGCTCGACCAGATCGTGCGGCCGCTGCAAACTTTGACCAACGTCGTGGGCGCGTTGCGCGAAGAGGACTATTCCTTTCGTGCGCGCGGAGCGGTGGCCAACGACGCGCTCGGCGAGCTGGCGCTCGAAATCAATGCACTTGCCGACATCCTGACCGAGCAGCGCATCCAGACCGTTGAAGCCACCGCATTGCTGCGGCGGGTGGTCGACGAGATTGACGCGCCGCTGTTCACCTTCGATCCCGATCATGTTCTGCGGCTGGTGAACGCGGCTGGCGAGCGGCTATTGCAACAGCCGTCGGCCCGGCTGCTGGGTAAGACTGCCGCGGAGCTGGAACTCAACGCTTGCTTTGAGGCGAAAAACGAAACCCTGGTCGCGCTTCCCTACTCGACTCCTAATGCGCGCTGGATGGTACGCCAAAGTTCCTTTCGCCAGAACGGTGTGCCTCACAAACTGATCGTGCTCTCCGACGTGAGCCGTGCCCTGCGTGAACAAGAACGCAGCGCATGGCAGCGCTTAATTCGCGTCCTGGGTCACGAGCTTAACAACTCGCTGGCGCCCATCATTTCGATTGCGGGCAGTCTGGCTTCGCGCCTGCCGCTGCCGCAATTGCCGGAAGAGCAGAACGCCGATTTTCAGCGCGGGCTCAATATCATCGAATCGCGCACCGCTGCCCTGCACCGCTTCCTGCAGTCGTACCGGCGGCTGGCACAGATGCCTTCGCCCACCCTGCAACCGGTGGAGTTGCGGCCACTGCTGGAACGCGTTGCTGTCCTGGAAACTCGACTTAACATTGAGATCGTGCCGGGCTCCGAGCGTGTCCTGATGATCGATCCCGACCTCATCGAACAGATGCTGATCAATCTGGTGCGCAATGCAGTGGATGCCGCACTGGAACAGTCCCAGTCGGCACATGCGGATCCCCAGGCCGCAACTCCGAAGGTCTCCATGCGCTGGGAGCAGTACGATCGCAAGCTGGCGCTGATCGTGGAAGACAACGGCATCGGCCTGCTCAATCCCAGCAATGCTTTTGTTCCGTTCTACACCACCAAGCCGGGCGGGTCGGGGATCGGCCTGGTCCTGTCGCAGCAGATCGCCGAGGCCCATGGAGGTTCCATCGAGCTTGCCAATCGCCGCGACACTCGCGGCTGCATCGTGAAAGTCCTGCTGCCGTACCGGCCATCGCCGAGGTAGCTCTCTCGGTTGAACGGGCCGCCTGCCGAGCGTCTGGCGTTATTCACCCGCTATTGCACGATCGATGGAAAAGGCGCCCGAACCTCTGATAACCACAACCAGCGCCAGGACTATCGCCAGCAGATGGAATTCAAATCCCTCGCCTTTTTGCTGGCCGGTCCAGTTCATGAAGAAACCATTTACCCGGTGGACAGTTGCGATGGCGACCAGCATGTTGACGATGATGCCCAGCGCCGCGACACGGCCGAGCAGGCCAACCAGAAGGCCAAGACCGCCGAAGAACTCGGCGCAAATTGCCAGCAATGCCAGGGGCGCCGGAATTCCCATCTGCTGGGTGAAGAATCCCATGGTGCCGTGGAAACCGTAACCGCCGAACCAGCCCAGCATTTTTTGCGCGCCATGGGCAAAGAAGACCACGCCCAGCACCAGGCGCACGATGGTGAGGGTAAAGTCATTCGCAGTAGAAACCAGCTTGCGAAACATCAGCATCCTCCTTCAAGAGCAGAAGCAGCTCTCCTATTCGGCTAGAGTAGATGCTTGTTGCAACACACAAGATGCGGAATTTGTTATGAGGTGAAGGTGCGCCCATTCCCACAACATCATCACTCACTTCCCGCGCACGGCAGCGTGCAGGGCATCGCTCAACTCCGGATGAACGAAACTATATCCGGCAGCTTTCAGCTTCGCGGGTTCCGCGCGGATTAACGTCAGCAGCAACTCGTCTCCCATCTCGCCAAGAAGTGTCCGCACAACCCAGGCCGGCAGAGGGAAAATTGTGGGACGGTGAAGTTCCTCCCCCAGCGCGCGCACGAACTCCTCATTGCGAACCGGATGTGGTCCGACCGTGTTTACCGGTCCCCGCAAGCTGTCGTTTTGCAAAGCGAACAGCGCCGCGCCGATAACATCGTCGAAAGCGATCCAGCTCCAGAACTGCTTTCCGCTGCCGATGCGCCCGCCAAGCCCCAGTCGAAACGGCAACAGCAGGGGTTTAAGCGCGCCGCCATCACGGGCCAGCACCACTCCAATACGCAGGTTCACAACTCGCAGCCCAGCTTCGCTCGCCGGCGCGGTCGCGCCTTCCCATTGCCGGCTGACCTCGGCGAGAAATCCCTGGCCCGGAGAACTCTGCTCCGTCAGCAGTTCGTCGCCGCGACTTCCGTAGTAATTGATCCCCGCGGCGGAGATGAAAATATGCGGCTGACCGCCTCGGCGATAAGATTCGGCAGCCGCGTTCGCCAAGGTTCGAGTTCCCTGCGCGCGGCTCTGCAGAATTTCCCGTTTGAACTTCTCCGTCCAGCGGCCGGCAACGTTCTTGCCCGCCAGATGGATGATCGCATCCGCGCCCGCGAGTTTCTCGGGATCGAGCGGCTCACCGGGATTCCATTGCACTTCGTTCTGACGTGGCGCACGTCGAACCAGCGCGGCCGTCGTGTGGCCGGCCGCAATCAAAGCCGGGGTCAATGTCCGTCCTATGAGTCCCGAAGCTCCGCTGATCAATACGCGCACGTCAACTCCTGCAACGCGAGGTCCGCACTTAGCTGTAACACATCTGCGGCGAAATCGAAAAGCCGCGCTGCATCGGGCTGTACGAAGAAGTCGTATAATCGGACATGGCGACTTTGCGCCAACACATCGCGACCAATGTTTTGACGGTTACACGTTTTCGCGATCTCCTGCGCAAGGTCCGCTCCTACCGGCCTGACGACGATCAGGCCCTCATAAAAAAGGCCTACGAATTCTCTCTCGAACATCACAAAGGACAGAACCGCGAGTCGGGAGAGCCTTACCTGGTGCATCCTCTCGAGGTTGCCGCTTTGCTGGCGGAGATGCGGCTCGACCCCACCGCCATTGTCGCCGGCTTGCTGCACGACGCGGTAGAAGACACCACCGTAACCATCGAAGAGATCAAGGCTGAGTTCGGCGAGCAGGTCGCCCACATCGTCGAGGGCGTAACCAAGATCAGCCGGATCGACTTCGCCTCGTCGGAGGAGGCGCAAGCAGAAAACGTGCGCAAGATGGTGCTGGCCATGATGGATGACATCCGGGTGGTGCTCATCAAACTGGCCGATCGCTTGCACAATATGCGCACCCTGAAGTTTCTCTCGCCGGAGCGCCAGCACAAGATCGCCAAAGAGACATTGGAAATTTACGCCCCCATTGCGCACCGCCTCGGGATGGGAAAAATCCGCGGCGAACTGGAAGACCTGGCATTCCAGTACGTCGACCCCATCTCCTACAACCAGGTCAAAGAAGCCATCGACTCACGCCGCAAAGTGGGCGAGGCGTTCCTGGCCGAAGTGCAGACCATCATCGGGCAGAAGCTGAAGGAGGCCAAGATCGAGGCTAAGGTGGAAGCCCGCATCAAGCGCCTTTACAGCATCTGGCAGAAGTTGCAGCGGCAGCGTATTTCGGTGGACCAAATCTACGACATGCTGGCGCTGCGCATCATTACGCAATCGGAATCCGATTGCTACGCGGTGCTGGGCATCATCCACAATCAATGGCGGCCGGTACCGGGACGCATCAAAGACTTCATCGCCATCCCGCGCAACAATTTCTACAAGTCGCTGCACACCACCGTCATCTCCGAGAAGGGCCATGCGTTTGAGGTGCAGATCCGCACTGAAGAAATGCACAAGATGGCCGAAGAAGGCATTGCCGCGCACTGGAAATATAAAGATGGCCCGGTGTCGGCGCGCGATGAACAGCGACTGGCCTGGCTGCGTCAGGTGGTCGAGTGGCAGCGCGACATGAAGAGCTCCGACGAGTTCCTCTCCACGCTGAAAATCAATCTCTATCCGGAAGAGGTTTATACCTTCACCCCCAAGGGCAAGATCGTCATCCTGCCGCAGGATGCCACGCCGATTGACTTCGCCTACACCGTGCACACCGAAGTCGGCCACACCTGCGTAGGCGCGAAGGTAAACGGGCGCATGGCCCCGTTGCGCTACAAGTTGCGCTCTGGCGACATCGTGGAAATTCAAACTTCGCCCGGCCACCATCCCAGCCGGGATTGGCTGCAACTGGCGAAATCGCCGCGCGCCCGCCAGAAGATCAAGCACTGGCTGAACGTGCATCAGCGTGAACGCGCCATCGAAATCGGCCGCAAGCTGATCGAAAAAGAGGCGCGCAAATACCGCATCGCCCTGAAGAATCTGAGCGAAGCGGAGCTGACGCGGGTGGCCAGCGAAAATGGGCTGGCCAAGCCTGACGACCTGCTTGCCGCCATCGGTTACGGCAAGTACTCGGCGCGCAGCATCCTGGCGCGCGTGCTCCCGGCAGATGCGTCATCTGGAGTGTCAGGCGCAGGCGAGCCGGAAAAAGACGAGCCGAGGCGATGGATTCACCAGCGTCATCCGCCGCGTGTTCGGCGCCGAAACTTCGGCCATCATGGTGAAGGGACACGACGACCTGCTGGTGTATCGCGCGCGATGTTGTAATCCCATTCGCGGCGAAGACATTGTTGGCTACGTCACCCGGGGCAAGGGAGTGGCCGTGCACTCCAAGGCTTGCCCCAACGTCACCAACCTGATGTATGAACCGGACCGGCGCATCGCCGTCGAGTGGGGCAAGGATGCGGCTTCGTCGAACTGGCAAGCTGGTTATCCGGTGAAGCTGGCGGTGCACTGCGACAACCGCCCCGGCATGTTGAAACAGATCGCAACCGTCATCAGCGATGCCAACACCAACATCCGCAACATCGAAGCCAAGACCGCCGAGGACCACGCCACCGTTGACCTGGTGGCCGACATTGCCGACCTCAAGCACCTGGAGCGCATCGTCACCGGCGTGCGCAAAATCCCCGGCGTGCGCGATGTACAGCGCATGCAGAAAATCTAGGGCCGCTCTTCGCTCTTCGCTCTTCGCTAATTCGCCATTCGCTTCTTCCCACGCGCCCTTTTGCAAAAAATGAACTCGATCTGTCATCCCGACCGAGGACTTCCGTCTGAGCGGAGGGATCTGCGGCATTCAGCTTGCTTTTGTCATCCCGACCGGAGCGCAGCGGAGCCGTGGGGTCTGCGGTCCCGGGAGAGCAGTGGCAGGGGTACCCCCCTCCCCCCTACTCTAAGGTATTTATTTTTAATACTTTGCCTCTAAAATATTCAAAACATTGAAGTTGCTTGCACAGCTAAATCCTTGTCTCTTAACACTTTGCGAGATTCCCGCCAAAATATTCATTCCATTGCATTTAGGTGTATACCTAAGTCGTTACGTATGAATACTTTGCGAAACCATTCCCAAGATATTCATTCGATTACACTTAGATGCAAAGTATTCCGAACAAAGGAGTTATGGGGATGGCCCGTCTAGCCTTGGCCTTTAACTGGTTTTCAAAGATCGACGCCGGGGTCGCGCGAGGGTGCGGCGTTCGCGGCGCCGGAGTCTGGCTCCGGCCCACTCAGTTTAATTTTCGGAAGGGACTCGGACGGAGAAGAAAACGCGCCTTCCAAAACGAAGGTAACCCCGATTCCCCGAATAGCAGGCTTGGGTGCCCCGTTCTGGTCATCCCGACCGGAGTCGAGGGACCTGCTGCTAGCCGCTCGCCCGCACCTTCTGCGAATGGGTGGGCCCCTCTACCCGCTGTTATTCATTCTCCACTGCCTGGTGGTCTCGTCTCGCGTGAACGAAAAGGTAAGGGCGGACCAACAGGTCCGCCCGCAAGTTGGGCTCATTTGGTTACGGTTAGGCTTACGGTGGTTGAGTGGTGCAGAGTGCCGCTGGTTCCGGTAATCGTCAAGGTGTACGTCCCAGTACCAGTTCTGCGATTCGTGGAGACGGTGAGTGTCGAGTTTTTCGGAGAGGGCGGCAGCGTTAGCGACGCTGGGTTGAATGTGCAGGTGCTCCGCGGCGGGCAGCCCGTGACACTCAGATTAACTGTTCCGGCGAATCCGTTCAAAGCTGTCACGGTCGTCGTGTAGTTTGCAGCGGAGCCGCGCCTGACACTCTGACTGCTAGGCGTAGCTGAGATGGAGAAGTCACCTGACGATGAAGAAGTTACGGTCAGCATGACGGTGGTGCTGTGCTGGGTGGTGCCACCAGTGCCGGTGACCGTGATGGAATAAGTGCCCGGAGTTGTGGTACTACCCACGTTGATGGTCATGGTGGAGGTGCCACCGCCGGGCGCAGGAATCGGGTTCGGACTGAAGGCCACCGTTGTCCCCGCGGGAACTCCTGAAGCGGACAAGTTGATGGCGTTGTTAAAGCCGCCGCTGACGGTGGTGGTAATGGTAGAGGCGCCCTGCTGGCCTTGAACGACGGTAACCGAGGAAGGCGAGGCTGAGATCGTAAAGTCAGGTGGTGGCGGACTGCCGCAGTTGGGGAACTTCAGGGACGCAAGGCGAGTGCTCCAGTCGAATGAGGCTGTCACCGTGTAGTACTCAGTCGTGTACCAGAAGGTGCAACCGTCGGCGGCGTCGATTGCCATGCTGCTGTAGTCACCCCAGCGATTGGAGGTAGAGATTTGTGAGCCCGCGCCGGCGACGATGGATGCCTCGGTTTCCATGGTGCCCAAGGCGTCAGTCGACACGCGACCGGTGTAACTGATCGAGGGGAATACGCTGGAGCTGGAGACGCTGTAGCCCAGCGCGATATCTTGCGCGCTGTCCATGGCGATCGAACCCATCCAGCGATACTTAGTGTCGGGAGCAAAGGTACCCTGTTGATACACCGAAAGGCTGGTAGAAGTTTCCGGTGCACGGAATTCATACCATCGTTCTCCCACCGAGGTGCTTGCGGTCACGGAGTGGCTCACCAGCCAGGTTTGGTGGTCTCCGCTGAAGTTGCGATAAGCCAGCCGATACATCAGGCGATCGCCGAGCGAATCCAGCGCCTCGCCCCCGTTGGGCTGCGGGATGCAGGCACTGAAGCCACCGCACGCCAAACTGTACGAAGCAATACCCGGAATCGGCATAGTCCCGCCGCCACCGGTGAAGGTGGAGCTCGACGGTGTCGTAAAGTTCACGTGGAACAGGTACTGGTAAATGCTGGAACCGCCATTGTCAATGCTGCCCACGAAAACCTCTTGCTGACCCGAAGGCGGCAGAGTACCAGCCGAATCGAGATCGCCCGGCAGCAGGCTGTCGTCAAAAGAGCTGGCCTGGAAGCAGACTTGCTTTGCTGAAGAGTCGCCTACCAACAGCTTGGCCCGCTCATAGGCGCAGGCGTATGCACCAACGAAGCTGCTCCCGCCCGCTCCGAAGTTGTTCTGGCTTTGATAGTAGGCATCCGGCCACAGACCCCACTTCGGGTAATCCGGAAAGCCGGGTTGCTGGTAAGCGAAGCGATAGTAGGATCCGGTCGCATCCGAAGTCGTGGAGACGGCGATGCAGGTCATATAGGGCGACGAAAACACGTTCTGGGTCATCACCCAGCGGTGAGCAATCTTGTCCCATTGGGCGATAATGTCGCCGCTGTTGCTGGTTTGGCACGCTCCGCCAAAACCTGACCAGAAGGCGTTGCCCAGGATCGGCCCCGCCACAACTGCGCCGGTGCTCTTGTTAAATACGGCATACGATACGTTCACCCACTGCACCACCTGGGTGTCACCTACCGCCAGGTTCACGTCGGGAGGGGCGTCTGGAACGGTATAGCCGGGAAAGCCGTTTCCCACACCGAGCAGGTTCAGGCCAAGGGTGGCGCTAACCAAGGGGCCACCTGAGGAGCTCTGGAGGGCGCCGTCCTTAACGGGTTGCTGGCCGCTCTGCGCCGCCTCCATAAGTTGCTGGAGCTTAGGGTACCGGACTGGCGCCGCGGCATGAGCGCCCTCTTGCAGCGAGACCTGGGTCGCCATGTCGCGTAGAGGCGGTGAAATGTCAAAGTGAACGGGATAGTTCACATCGGGATTGGTGAGTACCTGAGGCTGAGCTTCTTGCGCTGACGCCAGAAATCCTGGCGCGAACGCTAGGAGCAATAGGGAAAGCACGCTTAGCGTGACGGCAGCAAACTTGCGCTTCATAAGATCTCCTTCGTGGTCAGTTGCCCAAGGTCAAGGGTGAGTGGAATAGGCAGCTTCTGCTGCCGTCGTTCTGTGCGGACAACTCGGGAACATCGCAGCAGGAGGCTACTACCGGCTGTTTGGAAATTTACCTGCTCAAACTAGCTGGCAAGCGGCTCATGCCCGATGCGGAATCTGGGGCCCAATGGACGAAGGAGGCGGGTGAACATCTACTGCTGGCACCGTTGATGCCAAAGCCCCCTGGAAGGGATGTTTCGACAGCGGATTTCTTTTGGACCGCGACTTCGGAGGGAGGTACCCTCGAAGAGGCGAAGGCAAACCTCCGTGACGCGCTCCAGTTGGTGCTAGCCCCAGCAAGAGATTGTGGAGAGAAGGCTTCCAACCACTAACAACTAGCCACTAGTCACTATCCCCTATCCCCTCTTCTTAACCTCCGCCAGCACCTCTTCCGCGTGCCCGTCAGGCTTCACGTTCTCGAAGATGTGCGCGATTTTGCCGTCTGGCCCGATGAGAAAAGTCGTTCGCGCGATCCCCATCACCTTCCTGCCGTACATGTTCTTTTCTTTCAGGACGCCGAACTTTTTGGCGACCTCTTTCTTCTCATCGGCCAGCAAGGTATACGGCAGGTCGTATTTTTCTTTAAACTTCAGTTGTGCCTTCGGCGTGTCGGGCGAGATGCCCAGCACCACCAGTCCGGCCTTCTGCAATTTGCTGTATGCGTCACGGAACCCGGACGCCTCTATGGTTCAACCGGGCGTGTTGGCTTTGGGGTAAAAGAACAGGACTACGTTCTTGCCGCGGAACTGATCGAGCGAAAGCGGGTTTCCGTTTTCGTCGGGCAGGGTAAAGTCGGGAGCTTTCGATTTGATTTCCATATCGCACTATCTATACCGTAAATCCGGCAAATCGGCCACCGCCGGGCTGCTTGCCATTCTGTTGCTGTCAACTTTCGTCACTGCACAGATTCGCGACCGCACCGAGCACCAGCCAGCCGGCCAGCAGTCGTCGCAGAAACAAGACAAGAAGAAGCGCGGTCCACGCGCCATTGCGGTGATTGAGTTTCTGCCTGGTGGCGGCACGCGCCTGGTGCCTATCGCGTTGTGGATCGATGGCCACTTCTACGATGCCAGCCTCTATGGCGCAAATCCCGAGCCCATGGCGTTGCAGCCTGAAACCGTGTATCAGGCTCTCACCTACGGGCAGCCTGCGGGATGGTTCACGGTGACGACGCCTCGCGAACTAAACGGCAACTGGGTTGCCGGTGGGCAATGGAAGCCTGAGACGCCGGTCGAAGCCAGGATCGCCCAGCAGGCCGCAAAGCAGCCCAAGCCGAAGCCGAAGGCGCAGGACGTGCTGAGCGACGATCAAGGGCCGCCAGTACTGCGCCGCCCTGGTGCAAGTGATACGAGTTCTCCCGGTGGTGGGCAAAGCAGCACGCCGGCTCCCACCGGCAACTCAACTCCGCCTAGCGGCGGCAGCTCCACAGCGGACAAGAATGCTCCCCCGAAAGCAGCTGAGGATCCCGACCGGCCTACGCTGAAAGCCCCGGCGCCTTCTTCTTCGCCATCGCCGTCGAGTTCCAAGCCGACTCTCGGCGACAATACTCAGCCACCTAAAACGCAGGCGCCAGCTTCGAGTACGCCGCCAGCCGAGGCGTCCAACGACAATGACCCCAACCGGCCCCTGCTGCGGCGTGGCAAACCAGCCGAGCAGTCAGCTGCGACCGATACTGCCACCTCCAATGCAGGTGTGAGTAGCCCATCCAAACCGGTCCCAGGAAACAATGCAACCGCCGCCCACTCAACTCCGGCCAGAGCAGCGCAGGCGCCACACGCCTATGCGGCGATATCCGACGCCGGCACCTACGAAACCCGTTCCCTGCTGTATGGGATGGCTACCGGCGAAAGGCAGAGCGTGGGCGAACCGATGGCGAGAATGGCGATGGACGAGGTGCGCAAGTATGCCGGCAAGCACAACGGTCCAGTGGTGTCCAAGACCGCGGCTATCGCCGACTACGATTTGCGCGGCTTTGATCTCGACTACAGCAACTCGCCGACGCTGGTGCTGACGGCCAAGCTGCCGGCCGCGACTGCAAAACCGGCGCCCGGCGGCGAGTTCGACTACTTCGTTACCGTGGTCGCCAAGATCGACGTCAGCGGCGCGCCGCAAAAGATCTTCAGCGCGGTCAGCGACAGCAATCATCTCGACGCCTACCCGCGCATGGAAGTCATCGACGCGGTTGACGCCGACGCTAACGGTCGCGGTGTTCTGCTCTTCCGTCAGTACTCCGACACCGGCATCACCTACGCTCTCTATCGCGTGTTCCCGTACCAAATGGAGAAGATCTTCGAAGGTGGCGCGGGGATGTAGCGGTTCGGCTTGGACTACCTGTAGCCCTTCATAACGGCCGAATCCCCCCAATTCCGCTGGCCAAGAAATCTTTTTTTCTGCGCGCGACGTGAATCGGGAACTTTCTGCCTGGTTTCGACATTACAGGATATGAATCGCACGACGCGGTTCTCAGGGTGCGGAGGGATGCACCGCAAGCAATGACCAACGACGAAGCTTTGATGCTGGAGTTCCAGCGCGGATCGCGCGAAGCCTTCGACGAGCTCTATGCCCGTTACCGCCAGCCGCTCTACGGCTTCTTCCGGCGCCGACTAGACGGCGACATGCGCGCCGAAGATCTCGCCCAGGACGTATTCATGGCGGTGATCCGCGGGTCGGAACGTTATGAACCCCGCGCGCTGTTCCGCACCTATCTTTACGGGATTGCTCTGAACCTGCTGGCAGCCGAACGTCGCAAGCATCGACAAACCGACACCGTTCGTGTCCGAGCCGGAGGCGACCAGCGCGGGCACTCCCGATCGCGATCTGTGGCTACGGCAGGCGCTGAAGAAACTCGATCGCAACGACCGCGAAATCCTGATGCTGCGCGAATACGAACAGCTGAGTTACGCCGAGATCGCCGAATTGCTGCGGGTCCCGCTGAACACCGTGCGCTCGCGGCTGTTTCGGGCCCGCGTGACCTTGAAGAACCATCTGCAGCCGGACGAATTGGTGCGTCGCAATACAGCCGCCAGAACCGCAGCCGGGGCCGGAGAAAGCGGTTCGCAAGAGGACATGAGATGAGCACACACCAACACTTGCTCGAACAGGAAGAAGTTATGGCTTACCTGGACGGCGAATTGCCTGCTAACGAGGCGACCAAGGCTGTCGCGCATCTGCAGGAATGCCGGCAATGCCAGCAATTCGCGGTCGATCTTCGGTCTGTTTCGCAGGCCATGAGTTACTGGGAAATTGAGCCGTTCGATCGCGAGCCGGAAGGCCAGATGCTCGCCGCCCTTGAGGAACGCGAACAACAGCAAAACACTGCGGATGTTCAGTCTGCCGGCTGGCGCACTGTTTTCCATATCAGTCGCTGGCCGCGATGGGGTTGGATAGCGGCTGCTACCAGCATCGCCGTGCTGGCCATTGTGGCGACGGTGCCAAAGCAAGCCCGGATGCCCGCCTCCAGATGAGAATCCCTTCGCAACTTCCGGTATAGCGCCGAGGCGGCACCGCGCTCCACTACTCGCAGATCCCGACGGAAGAAGAACTTCGCAGAAGGCAAGAATCCCAACTCGCCTCCAGCTTGCAGGTTGACAGTACGAAAGCTGGCGGGGCAGACCGCGCATGCACTGTCGTATCTGCCTCCTACGGCTCCTGAACCTGGCACGGCGGGACAGAACAATGTCACGGTTCTGAATGCTCCCATGATCGCGCGTACCGCAGAGCTGGCCATTACAACCAGGAACTTCGAAGCTGCACGAGCCCGGATTGACGAAATCCTCAAGCGGCAAAGCGGCTACGTCGGGCAGATGAACGTGTCTTCGCCCAGCGACTCGGAACGCAAGCTTACGGCGGTACTACGCGTGCCTGCCGATCGATTGGAAGCGGCCATCGCGGAGTTGAAGAAGGTCGGCCGCGTGGAATCGGAGTCGCAGGCCGGAGAAGAGGTCACCTCACAATACGTGGACCTGCAGGCCCGGCTCACTAACGCCAGGAATACTGAACAGCGACTGACGGAACTTCTCCGCACTCGCACCGGCAAACTGGAGGAAGTCGTCGCGGTCGAAGAGAAGCTGAGCGGTGTGCGGGAAGAAATCGAACGCATGGAGGCAGAGAAGAAAGCTCTGACCAAGCGGGTTGACTTCGGCACACTGACTCTGTCGCTCACGGAAGAGCACGAAGCTCAAATGCGAATGGTTCCACCGTCTGTCGGCACAAAATTCCACAATGCCGCAGTCGAGGGCTATCGCAGTGTTGTGGACGGCGTAATCAACGTGCTGCTGTTCTTCATGTCGTGGGGACCGAGCCTGCTGGTGTGGGCAGCAATCCTGTTTTTCCCGGCCCGCTACGTCTGGCGACGGACACGTGCGAAGGCAGCTCAATAGGCGGCAATGTGAATCAGTTGATGGTGCTTCCCGGCGAGCTCGACGGAAGTTCGTCGAGCAGTTGTTTGATCCTCAACGTGACCGCGTGGTCCGCACCCAGCGATTGCGCAGCCAGCGCGAGAGAACGTTCGTAGAGCAACCTGGCGCCTTCGTAATCCGTGCGCCGGGCCTGCAACCCGGCCAGCCGTCCAACCGTAAGCGCCACGTTCCAATCCTGAGGACCAAAGGCCTCACTGAAGGCGGCCAGCGCCCGGCGATAGAGGGTTTCCGCCTCCGTCAGCTCGCCCTTGGCTTCCTGGACTTTGCCAAGATTAACCAGACAGGCCGCAAATTCGTCCGGCGGCCCCTTCCTGGCATTCTCAAGTATTTCTAACGCCCGGCGCAGATGCGTTTCCGCTTCATTTATTTCGTTCCTCCGCTGCAACACCTCGGCAAGGCCGGCCAAGGTGAACGCCATCCCCGGAGGATCGGCCGGGTCGGCTTTCTGGTGAATCTCCAACGCCTCCCGCAGCAGGGCTTCCGCGCCGGCAGCGTCGCCTTGCTTGGAGCGCAGCCAGGCGATTCTGGAAAGCGTGCTGGCTACTCGGGAACTCGACAGGCCGAGCGATTTTTGCAGAAGGGCCATCGCTCGCCAATAAAACGGTTCGGCGGCAGCATAGTCGCGCTTGTCGCGAAACAGGTTGCCCAAATCAAGCAGCGAATTGGCCAACAGCGGATCGCCTTGGGGTAGCTTCGCCTCACGAATTTGAAACGCTCGTCGCAGCAGCGGTTCGGCATTGGCGTAGTCGGCATTGTGTTCGAGTAACCGTCCAAGATTGCTCAACGAAACGGCCACCTTCAGACTGTCATTCCCGAAAGCCGCCTCCCGAATCTGCAGTGCCCGCCGATGCAGGGCCTTCGCTTCCTCGGGGTTGGCCACGACTACGGCCAGATCGTTTAGTGTATCGGCCACGGCGGGATGTTCGGGCCCCAGGCTCCTTTCCTCGATGAGGAGACCTTCACGGTAGAACGACTCGGCCTCAGCGCGGTCACCTATGGCGCCGAGGACGCCGGCAAGATAGAGCATCGTCATGCCAAGCCGCTCATCATCCGGCGCCAGCAGCTTCCTGTGAATTGCCAGGACTCGCCGGTAGTGCGGCTCGGCATCTGCAAACCGGCCCTGGTCCACCAGGCTCGCCCCCAGAAAATGCAGCAGGGCTGCAAGTTCCTCATCTTCGGGATGTCCTTCCTTGTCATAAATGCCAAGCGCACGCTGAATGGTTCGTTCGGCGCCGGCATGGTCCTGCCGGTAGGCAAGCGCATGGCTCAGGTCAGCGAGGGCCCGCACAATACGCAGATCTTCCCTTCCATACTGGCGCTCCTGGATTTCCAGAACGCGTTGCATCAGCAGGACCACCGGCTCATGGTGGTGCTGGGCATGCAAAGAAACGCTCAAGTCGCGGAGGGTCGCAACCAGGTCGGGCGAGTGCATTCCAAGCACGCTTTGTTCGATCAACAACGCGCGGCGAAAAATGGTCTCCGCGGCGGCAGGGTCACCCTTCTGCAATAAAACCTTTCCCAGACGATTCAGGACCATCGCGACCTCGATGTCCTGGGTGACCCAGCTTTCGCTCTTTCGAGCGTAGCTCTTGCCGGAGATATTTTTCGGTGCTGGAGTAGTTTTGAGCAGCGATGTGCTTACCCGCACGGTGGGCGGAGGCGTTGCGGACAGCGTAGAGGATGGCCCAAAATACTACGACCAGGGCAGCCGAACTGCCACCCCAGCCCGAACTGGCATCGTCGCTCATCCAGGTCGCTATCCTTGCGCTGTGGCGGCGGCCCGTCGCGAATCAACTCTTTGTCGATTGGCCGCCAAAACGTGACGCCGTCTTACAATATGTACCGCGACAAGTCCTGGTCTTTCACAATGTCCGTCAGGGTCTTGCGCACGTAGTCGGCATCGATGGTCACGCTCTTTTCCTTCATGTCAGGGGCCTCGAAGCTGATCTCATCCAGCACGCGTTCCATGATGGTGTGCAGGCGGCGCGCACCGATGTTTTCTGTCCCTTCGTTCACCCGGAAGGCGAAGTTAGCGACTTCGGCCAACGCCTCGGAAGTGAACTCCAGCTTCAGCCCTTCGGTGTCGAGCAGTGCAATGTACTGCTTGGTGAGCGACGACTTGGGCTCGGTGAGGATCTTGATGAAGTCCTCCACCGTCAGCGACTGCAGCTCCACGCGAATGGGGAAGCGCCCTTGCAACTCCGGAATCAGGTCGCTGGGCTTGGACACGTGGAATGCGCCGGCTGCGATGAACAGGATGTGGTCGGTGCGCACCATGCCATAGCGGGTGTTCACCGTAGTGCCTTCGACGATGGGTAAAATGTCGCGTTGCACGCCTTCGCGCGAAACGTCAGGCCCGTGACCGCCTTCACGCCCGGCGATCTTGTCGATTTCGTCCAGGAAGATGATGCCCGAATTCTCCACCCGCTCGACGGCTATGCGGGTGACCTGGTCCATGTCAACCAGGCGCTGCTCTTCTTCCTGGATGAGGTACTCGAAGGCCTCGCTGACCTTCATCTTCCGCTTCTTGGTGCGCTGGCCGAAGATGTTGGGCAACATGTCTTTCATGTTGACGTCCATCTCCTCGACGCCCTGATTGGTGATGATCTCGAAGGCAGGCATCGATTTTTCGCGGACGTCAAGTTCCACGATGCGCTCGTCGAGCTTGCCCTCGCGCAACTGCTGACGAAATTTCTCCCGCGTGCGCGATCCGGGTTCGCCGGCCAGCAACGGTTCGCCGCCCATGTTGAACCCGATTTGCTGCGGGTCTTGCGCGGCGGGACGCATCTGCACCGGGGCCGGCATCGCCGGCAGCAGCAGGTCAAGCAGGCGCTCTTCCGCGTTGAGTTCGGCCTTGTCGGCAACGTCTTCCAGCTTCTCCTCGCGCACCATGTCGATGGCGATCTCCACCAGGTCGCGGATCATGGACTCAACATCGCGTCCCACGTAGCCAACCTCGGTAAACTTCGAGGCCTCCACCTTCATGAAGGGAGAGTTGGCCAGCTTGGCCAGCCGGCGTGCGATCTCCGTCTTGCCCACGCCCGTAGGTCCAATCATGATGATGTTCTTGGGGATGACCTCTTCGGCCAGTTCGGCCGAGAGTTTCTGACGGCGCATGCGATTGCGCAGGGCGATGGCGACGGCGCGCTTGGCCTGGTTCTGCCCCACAACATACTTGTCAAGTTCGCGCACGATCTCGCGCGGGGTCAATTCGTCGAGTGCGATGTGTTCGTCATCTGCGGTTGCGGGAAGATAAATAGCCAATGAATGTACCTCTTGCGGCCTGAAGGCCGGAAACTGTATTGAAGGGGCGCACCTTCAGAGCCTGCCCGAGCGAAGTCCAAGGGTGCGCCATTAGGATCCCAATGTGTCCTTCCGAGGGGCTTCAGCCCCGAGGAATCTGCGGTTCTTTCGGCGAATAGCGAAAAGCGAATCGCGGCTTCTCTTACATCCCCGGCATCTTCATCCCGGCAAGCCTGCGGGCGAAGCTGGGCTTGCCCATGCTCTTGAACATCTTACGCATCTGGGCATATTGACGCAGAAGGTGATTGATCTCCTGCACGCTAGTGCCCGAGCCGCGGGCGATGCGCTTGCGCCGGCTGCCGTTGATGGCCTCGTGGTGCTCGCGTTCGTATCGCGTCATGGAGTTGATGATCGCCTCCACCCGGCCGAGTTGCTTTTCGTCCACTTTGTCGGCCCCGGACTTCTGCATGTTGGCAAACGGTCCGATCTTGGGCATCATGCCGATGATGCTCTGCAGTGAACCGAGTTTCTTCACCTGCCGCAACTGATCGCGAAAATCCTCCAGCGAGAAACCATCGGCGCTGAGGGCCTTCTGGGCAAACTCTTCCGACTTCTTCTTGTCGAGATTGGCTTCCGCCTTCTCGATCAACGAGAGAATATCGCCCATCCCGAGAATCCGCCCCACAATTCGGTCGGGATGAAACAACTCCAACGCATCGTACTTTTCGCCCATGCCGATGAACTTGATGGGCTGTCCGGTCACATTGCGGATGGAAAGCGCCGCGCCACCGCGGGCATCGCCGTCCATCTTGGTAAGTATCACGCCGGTGAGGGTGAGCTTCTTGTGAAACTCATCGGCGGATTTGACCGCGTCCTGGCCGGTCATCGCGTCGGCCACGAAGAGGATTTCCTGCGGGTTCAGGATCTTCTTCAGCGACTGCATCTCGTCCATCAACTGCTCGTCGATGTGCAGCCGGCCGGCGGTGTCAACGATGAGCACGTCGCAGGCGTTATTGATGGCTTCGCGGCGCGCTTCCTTCACCAGCCGTTCCACCGTGGCGGTGTTCGATTCCTCAACCTTGCCTTCGTAAATATGGGCCTTGATGGCCTGCGCCACGACTTTGAGCTGCTCGCGTGCCGCCGGGCGGTAAACGTCAACCGAGACCAGCATGGGCCGGTGTCCGCCCTGCTTGAGCCAGTTCGCCAGCTTGCCCGAAGTGGTCGTCTTGCCGGAACCCTGCAGGCCCGCCATCAGCACAACCGTGGGCGGCTGGGATGCAAACTTCAGCTTGGCGGCGTCCTTGCCAAGAATGTTGATCAACTCATCGCGAACAATCTTGACCACCTGCTCGGCGGGAGAAAGCGCGGTCAGAACTTCCTGCCCCAGCGCCTTTTCGCGGATGTGTTCGATCAATTCCTTGACCACATTGAAGTTGACGTCGGCTTCCAGCAGCGCCATGCGAATTTCTTTTAGCGCTTCGCCGATGTTCTCTTCGGTCAGGGTGCCTTGTCCGCGCAAATTCTTAAAGGCACGCTGCAGCTTATCTGTAAGGTTCTCAAACATTGTCAGGAGTCCACAGCTCTGGCTGGTTGGGCGGAAACCTGCGGTTTCCACGCTGAAATCAGGATATCACGCAGTTATGCGCAGTCGAGTCATTGGAGCGGCGACGTGATCTAGGATTTGTTTGACGGCTGAATCCACCATGCCCGATGCCACTCTTCGTCGGAGGTGGCCGCGATGGTCTTCCACTGACGAAAGCATTGCACCGCCATGTAGCAGCCGACCGCGCCAACCGCCAAAGAGCTGATCCAATGCGCACCACTGTGGACCCCTGATACCAGGTCGGCACCCAATCGCAACGCACCAGCGCACAAACCGGCAACGTACACAAAGAAAAGAAATCGGTAAAGTCGAAGGGCGGTCCGTCTTTTCATTTCGGCAATTGGGAGGTTTCACTCGACGCAGTGCGATACACCTCAGCCGCCGCCGCCACGGTGTTGCAGTGAATGGTCACGGTGTCGTCGATGTTGTTCGCGTAACCGCCCGCGTAGGTCACCATCACGGGTATATCGCGCGCGCGGGCGACGCGAAACAGCAGTTCGTCGCGTTGCTTCAGTCCCGCTATGGACAGGTTCAAGCCGCCAAGTTGGTCGTCACGGTACGGATCAGCGCCGGCCACGTAACAGATCAGTTCCGGCTCAAACAGCCGCAACCCGGAACTCAGAGCGTTATCGAGCCACGCCAGATACTCGGCATCGCTGCAGCCATCGGGCAGGTTGACATCGATGGAAGACGGCGGCTTGACGAAGGGATAGTTGTTCTCCTGATGCAGCGAAATGGTGAACACATCTTTGCTGGATCCCTCCGTCATGGTGGTCCGTTGCGGACCTCGCGGCGGGGCCGACGCCGAAGGCAAGCTGTTCGGCCGGGGCCGCGGACTGCCGAAAATGAAAGCCGTGCCATTTCCTTGATGGACGTCGCAATCCACCGTCATGGCGCGACGAATCTTGCCGCGCTTCTGCATGGCCCGAATCGCGACGGCAAAATCGTTGATCATACAGAAGCCTTCGCCGTGCTCCGGAAACGCGTGGTGAAATCCGCCGCCGACATTGATGCAGACACCGTCTTCCAGCGCGCGTTCCGCCGCCAGAATCGAGCCGCCGGTGTGCAGCATGAAGGCATCTACTACTTGCGGCGAGAATGGAATCTCCATCTCCAACTCCTCGCGCGCACTCAGGCTGCCCTCCATCAACTTGTTCACATAGAGCGGCGAATGCACCAGCATGACATCGTCTTCGCTCGCGGTTTGCGGAACCACGAAGTCAGAATCTTCGGCAACGCCTTGCTGAAGCAGGCGTTCGCGAATGAGGCGAAATTTGTCGGCGCGAAAAATGTGTTCACCGATCGGCAGGAAATACTTTTCGCTATAGACAAGCTTGAAAGGGAGCATGGGCCGACTATCCGGGTTACTCACAGCCAACCCATGATTCTAGACCCCGGAGGCAAATGCCGCGAAGGGCCTGCCTTTTCGTGGCACAGGGAGGTGCGCTGCCCTACCCGATTCGTGGATGCAGTTGTCTTCCATCAAGGTCTGAGGAAAGTAACTGACGTTTGGGAACACGGCATCCCGCCAGTTTTCACTTTACGAGAAGCCGCGAATAGGGCACACTCCGCAAATCACAAACAAGGAGGCTGTACATGAAGCAAGCTTTGCGGCTCGCTGCAGTAGTGTTGTGTGTCACCCTGGTATCCCTGGCCACCGCCGTGGCGCAAGACCAATACACCGAGGGCCCCGTGGATCGTGTCGTTCTCGTCCACATTCTTCCCGGGCACTTCAACGCGTTCATGGACGACGTGAAGAACAACATCAAGCCGATCTGGGACGCCGAGAAGAAGGCCGGGATCATCGAAGGCTATGGCATTTTCCTGAACCAGACCAAGTCCAGCATCGAAGACTGGGACATAGGCTTCGAGCTCACCTACAAGAACATGGCCGCTCTCGATGGACTGGGGATGAAAGTCCTGGAGCTACGCATGAAACAATATGGCGACAAGAGCAAAGAGCAGCAGGTCATCGACAAGCGAGTCGAGCACGGACGGACGGTCGCCAGCTATCTGACCCGGGAAATCACGTTGAAGTAGCTACCTGAGCCGGAATTCCGAGTGTTTGGCGGCGCTTTCGAAAGAACGCCGCCCTATTCATTTACCATGATGCAGCATGGCGTCCACCGCTCAACTTGTCGCGTTCCGCCGGGCTGCCGGCTACAACCTGCTCGCCTCTGCGGGCGTGGTAATGGTCGCCATCTTCCTGTTGTGCGCCGTGTTCGCGCCCTGGATCGCTCCCCACGATCCGGCGCAGATCAATCTGCCGGCCCGCCTGGTGGCGCCCTCGGCCGCGCACTGGTTTGGCACCGACGAACTGGGACGCGACATCCTCTCCCGCGTCATCTACGGGGCCCGCATCTCGATGTTGGTGGGCAGTTGCGTAGTCGCAGCGTCGCTCACTCTGGGGCTGATTTTGGGTTCTATCGCTGGTTACTACGGCGGGGCCGTCGACCGCGTGCTGAATGTGGTTGTCATGAACGCGTTCATGTCGTTCCCTGGAATCCTGCTGGCGATCGCCTTTGTGGCATTTCTCGGGCCCGGCATTTTCAACCTGATTCTGGCGCTCTCGATCGGGGGATGGGTGGGCTATGCCCGATTAGTGCGCGCCCAGGTGCTGGCGGTCCGCGAACGCGAATTTGTGGAAGCTGCACGCGCCTTGGGGGCAAGCGATCTGCGGATTGTCGTACGGCACATTCTGCCCAACATCATTCAGCCGATCATCGTACAGGCGGCGATCGGAATGGCGGGCGCCATTCTGGCGGAGGCCACCATGAGCTTCCTCGGACTGGGCGTGCCACCTCCGACAGCGAGTTGGGGTTCGATGCTGAACGACGCGCGCTCTCACCTGTTCGATTCGCCGCATCTGGTGCTGTTCCCCGCCGCCGCCGTCATGCTGGCGGTGCTGTCGTTCAACTTCATTGGCGACGGCCTGCGCGATTACCTCGATCCCCGCTCAAGAATTGAGGTTGGGCTGTAGCAATCTTTTTTTGGAGTGTCATCCTGAGCGACGAGCATAGCGAGGAGTCGAAGGATCCCTTTAGCCACCAACAATCTCAGATTTGTTGCGGTGCCTTCGACTCCCTACTCTCGCTCAGGATGACAAACCAGGAAAACAGTCTCGTGCCGCATCAGCCTTGCAACTAGCACTAGCCCCTAGCCACTAGCCCCTGGTTTATAGTGTTCTGTGCTGCCGGTGAAACCTTCCTCTTCTCGCAACATTCGCATTCCGCTGTTGGCCCTCGCGATGCTTTTGCTTGTGCTGGGCTGTGCCTGCAAGCGCGGATCACTTGCCAAGCATGAGTACATGTATGTCTCGGCCCAGGAGACCAGCCTGCGCGATCGCGTGGCCACCATGTACAACAAGATCGGTGCGGTGCATAGCGGCGATCGCGTCGAGGTCCTGGAGAAGCAACGGCGGTTCCTGCGAGTGCGCACCGACAGCGGACAGGAAGGCTGGCTCGAAGAGCGCAGCCTGGTTTCCCAGGACGTTTACGATGCTTTCCAGAAGCTAGCCAGCGACGCTGCCAGCCAACCGGTGCAAGGCCACGGAGCCACGCGCTCCGAACTCAATATGCACATGACCCCATCGCGCGAGGGCGAGCACCTCTATCAACTGAAGGACGGAGAGAAAGTTGAGGTCTTGAGGCGCACCACGGCGGAGAAGAATCCCCCGAAGGCATCCGCTCCGGCGGAGAAGAATCCGCCGAAGACGCCCGCCACGGATGCTGCGCAGAATCCGCAAAATCCGAAGAGTGGCGGGACGACCCAGCAGGTACAACCTAAGACCGCGCCCGTGGCGCCGAAGCCGGCTGCCTCCGCCAAAGCAGCCCCGGGCGCGCCCGCCGAGCCCCCCAAGCCGGTGATGGAAGACTGGTTTCTGGTGCGCAACTCCGCCGGACATGTCGGCTGGGTGCTGCTACGCATGATCGACCTCGATGTCCCCCTGGAGATTGCGCAGTATGCCGAAGGCCAGCGCATCATGGCCTATTTCATTTTGAATACGGTGCAGGAGGAAGATAAGCAGGTGCCGCAGTACCTGGTGTTGTTGAACGAGCCCAAGGACGGACTGCCATGGGACTTCAATCAGCTTCGAGTCTTCACCAGAAACCGCGCCAAGCATCGCTATGAAACCGCCTACCGCGAGCACAATCTTGAGGGCTACTTCCCGGTGAAGACGGGCCATCAGGATTTCGGCAAAGAAGGCGACCTTCCCACGTTTACCATCCGCAGGAAACTGAACGATGGGACGATGGCCGACATTACCTACAAATTAAACGGCCCTATCGTGCGCCGGGTGCTGACCCCACAGCAGGAAGCTGCGGAGAAGGCCACGCACGGGGCAGCATTGGCCACTCACTCCGCGCAGCACAAAAAGCAAGCGCCAGCCCATCCGCGCAAGAAGCACAAGTGATGAAAAGGTCGATTGCTGCACGTGTACAAGACTAAGGATTAACACAGAGACACTGACCATGGAGACGAGTCAATCGTTACAAAAACTCCGTGCCCTCCGTGTCTCCGTGGTGAATGAATTTCTGCTCTACCGGCTGTAGAACTCGGCGATGGCCGCCACCACGCGCTGTTGCTCGTCCTCACGCAGCTCAGGAAACATGGGTAGCGCCAAAACTTCCTTCGCCGCGCGCTCCGACTCCGGAAGGTCGCCCGCTTTGTAGCCCAGGTAAGTAAAGCATTCCTGCAGGTGCAGCGGCACGGGATAGTAGATCTCGGTTCCGATTCCCTGCTCGGTCAAGAAGGCCCGCAGTTCATCGCGTCGAAAAGCGCGGACCACGTACTGGTGGTAAATGTGATAGGCGTCAGACATGGTCGCCAGCAGCGCGATGGGCGCCTCCGCGCTCACCGATTGCTCGCCGTTGCGTACCAGCCCGCAATTCGTAAGTAAACCGTGATAGCGACAGGCCAGCATCCGGCGCGCCTGGTTCCAGTCGTCGATGTGCTTCAGCTTCACGCGCAGTACCGCCGCCTGCATGGCATCGAGGCGGCTGTTCCAGCCAATCTCTTCGTGGTAATACCGCCGGCGGCTGCCGTGATTACGCAAACGTCGAACCTGCGCCGCCAGTTCCTCATCGTCGGTGGTGACGCATCCCCCATCGCCGTAGGCGCTCAAGTTTTTCGTGGGATAAAAGCTGAACGCCGCAGCCTTGCTTAGCGCTCCCGCTTTCTTGTCGCGCCACTTCGCGCCGAAAGCCTGCGCGGCATCCTCGACCAGGGTCGCGCCGTATTGCTCGGTGAGGCCGGCAAAGATGTCCATGTCGGCGCACTGTCCGTACAGGTGCACCGGCATCACTGCGCGCAGCTTGTACGAGCGCCCACGCTTCAGCGCTCTCTCGGTCGCGGCGGGATCAAGGTTCAGCGTTGCCGGATCAATGTCAGCCAGAACCGGGGTGGCGCCGCAGCGCACGATCGAACTTACTGTGGCGAAGAAGCTGAAGGGCGTGGTGATCACGCATGCCTCCGGTCCAACGCCGGCGGCAGCCAGGGCGAGCCAACAGGCGTCAGTACCCGACGCGCAGCCAATACTGGCGCTTACTCCCAGGTAACTTGCCGATTCGCGTTCGAAGCCGTCGAGTTCCGGGCCGCCGATGAAGTGCTGGCTGGTCAGCACACGTTCGATGGCTGCGTGAACGTCGTCCTTGATGGTCTCGTACTGACGGGTGAGATCAAGCATGGGAACGGGACCGCGCTGGCTCGCGGAACCCACAAGCGATTGCGGGGATGTCGATGGCATGGCGAAACATGATTCTATAGCGGAATCGATGCCTGGTGTAGGCAGACTAAGCGGCCGGAGGTGGCTCAGGTTCCGGCCTGCCCGCGACTCGCCCGTGATCGGCGTTCCAGAGTTCGTGAATGAGATAGCGATTTTCGACAGCCGTCAGCCCGCCGTCAATATCCAGGCTGACGTTAGGAAGAGACAAGCCGGAGAAGAAGCTGCACCCCGGTTCGCTTACCGTCCTGCAAACAGAATGTAATGGCTGGCCGCGCCCATGAAGAACAGCATAGGGAACGACAGCCAGAAATTCAGACGGGTACACAGCATCGCGATTCTCGCCACCTTGGGCGCCTCGGGCGGCATCGCCGTTCCCTGCGTGGCGTTGGCCTCGGTCCAGCGGATCAGCTTTTTCTGCATGCGCCACACCACGCCCCAAACGTTCAGCAGCATGAACCAGCCCAGTCCGCCGCCAATGCCGATCGCCAGCGCGCGATTGCTCTCCCAGCCATGCTGATTCAAGCTGAGAAAGATGTACGACGCCGCGACCACCGCGATCCCGACGATTAGGCCCAGCACCGGGCCTTTCCTCAGCGCCTCGGCCGGGGACATCAGCGCTCCCATCTCAATCACAAACGCCAGTGTCCAAAGCCCGAAGAAGGTGCCGAACATCATGCCGGCGGAGGCTGGCTCGCCCGCCGACACCGCATTGCGAACGTCGCTGGCCACGATGTGCATCCAGTAGGCGATGCCGGCCAGGACGGTAACTACCGCGCTCCAGCGAAACCACCACAAAGCGCGCCGCATCAGCCTGGGGACGACAATTCCTCTCGATTTTGGGTCGAGTTCCTGCAGGAATGGCATGCCCACCAGGGTGAAGAAGTACAGCAGTCCGACCCAGGTAATGCCGGCGACAAAATGGATGAAGCGAACCACCATCAGCGCGGTGGCTGCGCCTCCGGGGAATTGGATCTGCGGCGAGAAGAGCAGCGCCGCTAGCCAGTGTGTCATCTTCGATCTCCTCCGACCCTGTTATCCTGCGCAATTTTCCCAATTCCGGGCAGTGCGCGAATTCTACATCACAGTGCCTTGTGAGAGTTGTAGTTGTAATTGTGCAGCTATCGCCTTATCGTAAACTGGACTATGGTTGCTACTTCGGTCCGTTATGTTCGCCTGCGAGGCGGTTTTTGCAGGCTCGGAATCGTAAGGGGAACCATGAATCGGGTCGGTGCTGTTTTTTGCATGTTGCCAGGGAGGAATCTATGGAAAACAAAGCAGCACAGAACATACAGGACGGATTTCTGAATACTGCCCGCAAAGACAAGTTCATAGTCGCCATTTACCTGCTCAGCGGCGTGAAACTGACAGGAAGAATCCGTTCCTTCGACAAGTATTCGATAGTCCTCGACACCAACAACCAGGAACAGCTGATTTTCAAGCACGCTGTTTCCACCGTGGTTATGTCGCGCTCCAGTTATTCCGAACGTCACGTTGAGCACCGCGCCACTACCGAACCAGCGGCTCAGCCTGACACCGAGACAGCAACCACCGTCTCCGAGGGCTAGTCTATTTCTCCCGCGGATGGAATGAAATCCAGAGCGAATAGCCACTCATGGCAAACCGGCCGGGCCCAGCCGGAGCGGGCCTTCCTGGTTGGAGTGGAATTCACCTCCCGCCCGCCAGCGCGCAATTCTACGACTGCTTCCACGAAGAGTCGGCAAGCAGACCCGGATACGCCGCTGCGCCCGCGGCAGCAATCCCTTGGCAAGGTCCCGCCCAGCGCGCGGGTGGCGCGCAGCGCGGCCGCCCCTCACTTGCACTCCGAGGGGCAGGAGCATCGCGGATTTTCCGCCGAAGAATCCATGGCCGAGTTACGCGAGTTGGTCACCAGCGCGGGCGCGGTCGTGACCGGCGAATTCCAGCAGCGGCGGCCAAAGCCAGATTCCGCTACCCTCATCGGCAGTGGCAAGCTTGAGGAACTAAAAGGCGCAGTCGCCTCCAGTTCGCCTGATCTGATCATCGTCGATCACGAACTCACGCCATCGCAGCAGCGCAACCTTGAGCGCGAACTCGACCTGAGGGTGCTGGATCGCACCCAACTCATCCTCGACATTTTTGCCCGCCATGCCCGCACCCGGGAAGGACAGATGCAGGTCGAACTGGCACAGCTGCAATACCTGCTGCCGCGACTGGCGGGACGCGGCGTGCAGATGTCGCAGCTCGGCGGCGGCATTGGGACCCGCGGTCCCGGCGAAACCCAACTCGAGACGGACCGCCGCAAAATCTACCGGCGCATTCGACACGTAAAAGAGCAGCTGGAAAATGTTCGTCGCATCCGGGGACAGCAACGGCAGCGGCGTGAGTCGGCCCCGGTTGCGACGGTGGCGCTGGTCGGCTACACCAATGCGGGGAAATCGACATTGTTCAATGCGTTGACGCAGGCGGGCGTGCTGGAAAGCGCGCGCATGTTCGCCACCCTCGACCCCACCTTGCGAAGCGTGACCTTGCCTTCGCGGCGGCAGGTGCTGCTGTCTGACACTGTGGGATTCCTCCGAAACCTGCCGCACACGCTGGTCTCGGCGTTTCGCGCCACCCTGGAAGAAGTACAGCGAGCGTCGCTGCTATTGCTTGTGTCCGACGTCACCAGCCCAACCGCGGCTGAGCAACAGGCCCAGGTCGAAGAAGTGCTGCGTGAACTGGAAGCCCACGACAAGCCGCGGCTCTATGTAATGAACAAAATCGATCTGCTGCCAGAGAAGAAACGCGAGAGCTTGCGCGACACAAAGAACGCTGTGCACGTCTCCGCCGCAAAGGGTCTTGGGTTGGACAGGTTATTGCAATGCATTGACGAGCTCATTGCCGAAGATCCGGTGCGGCGGGTGCATCTGCGCGTGCCTCAATCGGAAGGCAAGGCCCTGGCCGCGCTCGACGCCAAGTCCGTTATATTTGCGCGGGAGTATCGCGACGGCTTCGTTGATCTTGAGGTGCAAGCACCGGAATCACTGCTGCGCAAGATGAAGCAGTTTGTAGCGAAATAACTTCACTTCGGGAAACTATTCAGGGCGCCTCATGCGTCAAAATCGATCTAGGACCGATATTGCGGGAGCGGCAGTATTTGTAGCCACGGCACTTTCTTGAAGTCTTTTACGTCGGCCGTAACCAAGACATTGGCCTTTCCGGTAATTGCAGCGGCAAAACAATCTGCATAGGGCAGTCCGTAACCGGCCTTAAACTTAGCTGCCGCTTCCGTGACCGACTCATCCGCATTTATCACGCTCAAAGGCAAGAGCCGGACGTCCGCCATAAATGCTTGCGCTTCCGGGATTCCTCTCTTCATGGCGATGTTGTAATAAACTTCACCCCAATTGATTACCGAGAGCAAGAGAGTAGTTTTGGAATAGCGAGCCCGCTTAAATAAATCCTCTACGATGTCGGCTCCCGGCTGATCCATTAGGAATCGATACAAAGCATTTGCGTCCAGCACGTGACACGTCACGCGAATTCCCTGTCTCTTGCCCGCTCCAGCTTCGCTGGCATGCCTCGCTTGGAAAGGCTCCCACGCATGCTTTCGATGAAGGCGTCGGTAACAGGTTGGAGAATCAGCCGCCCCTCTTCCTCGACGAAGGCGACCTTCGTACCTTGCTTGATGTCAAGACGTTCGCGGATATCGGCTGGAATAACAACTTGGCCTTTGGCATTTACCGCCGAGTATTCAATGTTGCCCATGGTAGTAGATTATATCAAAAAGTAATACGCTGGCAATTAAGTACAACTAGATTGGAAAGTACTACTCGACAGATCAATCTATACGATTCGCGTTCCCGCGTCGGCTTGCTCGTCGGCGTGATAGCTGGAACGCACCAGCGGGCCGGATTCGACATGGCGGAAACCCATCTTCAACGATTCATCTTTGAGGAAGCGGAACTCGTCGGGCGTATATAAGCGGGCCACGGGAAGGTGGTCTTTCGAAGGCCGCAGGTATTGGCCGATGGTAAGGATGTCCACGTTGTGGGCCGCGAGATCGCGGAAAACTTCCAGCAGTTCACTGGTGCTCTCGCCCAGGCCGGCCATCACGCCACTCTTGGTCGGAACCGCCGGGTCCATTTCCTTGGCGCGCTGCAACAGCCGCAGCGTGCGCTCGTAACGGGCGCCGGAGCGGGCGACGCGATACAGGCGAGGCACTGTCTCCGTATTGTGATTGAGGATGTCGGGACGGGCGTCCATCACGATGCGCAGCGGCTCTTCCAATCCCTGAAAGTCGGGGATCAGCACTTCCACGCGGCATCCGGGAACACGTTGGCGGATTTCGGTGATCGTGTCGGCGAAGACGCGCGCTCCCCCGACGTTGTCGTCGTCGCGATTGACGCTGGTGACGACGGCGAACTTCAGTCCCAGCTTCTCCACTGCTTCGGCGACGCGGCGAGGCTCTTCAAAATCGATTGGCTGCGGCCGGCCCTTCGGTACAGCGCAAAAGCCGCAACGCCGGGTGCACAGATTGCCCAGCAACATGAAGGTCGCAGTGCGATGGTTCCAGCACTCGCCGATGTTGGGACAATGCGCCGACTCGCAGACGGTGTGCAGCTCCAGGTTGCGCGCCAGCGTCTTGAGGTTATGGTAATTCTCGCCCATGGGCGCGCGCGCCTTCAGCCATTCCGGCTTGGGAGCCGGACGGCGCCGACCAATCTCGATCTGGATCAACTCGGGAGCGGTAGCCATGCGACTTTTATATTGTACCGCGTGGAGTAGCCGCCCTTCGCTGCTCTTCGCTCTTCGCTCTTCGCTTTTCGCTTTTCGCTTTTCGCTCTCCGCCCTGGGCTGTCAGGTCTCAGGGAGCAAAAGAATTGCGGCGTTGTCGGCTAAAGGCTAACGGCTAAGAGCTAACAGCTAACGGCGAAGAGCGAAAAGCGAATCGCGAACAGCGGCCTACAGCGTATGCAGATACACCATCAGATCGTCCAGTTGCTGCGGGGTCAACTTCTGCTGGAAGGCCGGCATCTTGGCACGGCCCAGCACGATGATGTCGGTGACCCTGTCTTCGTTGGCGGGAATGCCGTTTTTCATGAACGGCTTCTTGAATAGACCGTTCAGGCTGGGCGCACGCAGGTCATGGGTACTGTAGGCGTAATGGCACTCGGCGCAACGCGCGTCATACACGCGCCGGCCTTGCGCCTGCTGCGGCGTCAGCCCCAGCTCGGCGTCAGTCTTGCGGGGCTCGGAGTCGCAGCCCAGAAAGATCGTAATCACGATCAGGATGATTGCAGATAAAAGAGCGAGCGGCGCGGATTTTGGTCTCAACGTAACCTTCCAGGAGTTGCAGGCACCGGGCGTCTGCCTCCAATTCAAAAACCGAGTTCCCTCAGGTGCTGAAGCCGAGTTCTTCTTGGCACCTGAACGGCGCAGCTAAAGCTGCGCCCCTTCAAAACCGTGAGTCACATAGCGCGGCCGAAGCCGCGCACAACCGGACTATTTCTTTGGCCCCGGCCTTCCCCCCGGTATCGGAGTTAGAATACACCTCGCATGACGGTTGCTCTCAAACGGGTTTACGCCGAGCGGTCGCCGCACGATGGCACTCGCGTGTTGGTGGACCGGCTGTGGCCGCGAGGGCTGAAGAAGTCTGACGCTGCCCTTGACGCCTGGCTGAAAGAGCTGGCTCCGTCCGATGAGTTGCGCAAGTGGTTTCACGCCCACCCTGTGCAGTGGAGCAAGTTTCGCGAAAAGTATCTCAAAGAGCTTGCGGGCGAGGCGGCGAACACCGCCTTACAGCAACTTTACGAGTTACGGAAGCAGAGCCGTCGCTTGACATTGCTGTTCGCATCCAAAAACGAAGAGCGCAACAATGCCCTAGTGTTGAAGGAACTGATCGACGGCGGACGCAAACCTCCCACCGGAACCGGCCCCATCCGTGCCGCTACAACCAAACGCGGCCGTGCCGTGCGGCCGAGATAGCTCGCATGATCCTCCGGCCAGAAGCCAAGCTTGCCCACAGCGATAACGCATTCGTCTCTGCCTGGGAAGCCGTCGCCCGCGCCGAAAAAACCAGATCGCCGACGTATCATCTAGTGCGCCAGCCCGATCACGCGAGGGTTTCCGGCGATATAGCCCGTCATCTTGCGATTGCAGGGGCGCCTCGTGCGGACGACGAAATTGTGCGCGGCATCAGCTTGCACGATGAGGGCTGGAAAAATTTCGACGAGGGGAGCGAGCGGCTGAGCGCGACTCCGGCGACATACTCCAGCGAAAATGTCGCTTTGAACGCAGAAGGCAAGCCGCTGTCATTTCTGGAAATTAAGGCAGGTGACTTCCTGCGGGCGTGGCGTGGTTCGATTGATTCCGCCGAGTCGGTTGCGCCTATTGCCGGCTTGATTGTCAGCGGGCATTTCTGCCGGATAGGCGAGTTTGGGATCAGCATGGCCGCCTACTCGGAAGACGATGCGCGCCGCGTGCGCGACTTTCTGGCATCCGAAGCGCAGCGCCACCGTCGCCTATTAAGCCGGCAATGCCGTGACGAAAACGAAGTGCAGTACTGGACGGACGTGCTGCAATTTTGCGATCTGCTCTCGTTGTATCTTTGCTGTGGCTCGCGGGAAAGTGTGGAATTTCCGCAGCGCATCGGACCGGCGCGTGAGCCGATCCGGTTGCAGCCACGGGACACAGATTTTTTACTTTTGCCGGCGGTATTTGCGAAAGAAGTTGAGCTCTCGGTCGAAGCGCGTTCCTATCCTGCGGAGACAGGCGCGCCGCCCATCACTATAAGGTGGCACGTACGATGATTTCCCTCGAGGCATAGGTTATAGAGCTGCTTTCACTGCTCAAGACCCAGGGCATGCCTTACCTGTGTTGGGTAAAAGTTTCCTCTCACTCAACGGCTTCGACCCTATAACCCCACTGTTTGCTTTGCCAGCTTTTTTGGCATGCGCATTGCACCCTTAACCCCTGGGTGCTCAGGTTTTCAAATCGTAGTAGCACCCCTAGATCGGTAATCCTTCTGGACTGGCCGCAGATAGGCACCGTATTAGTGGAGGACAACGTATGAAAAAAGTGATTCTTAGTGGCATGTTGTTGGGCTTACTGACGGGCCTGTGCTTTGCCCAGCGAGGTGGGGCGCGCCCTGCGGGGAACATGGGTGGTGATGTGAGAAGTCCCAATGTGGGGATGCCGGATCACGCTACAACCATGCCTGATACCAGACGTGTTGCTCCCGACGCCCGGAATGCGGCTAACGTAGGAGTTGGTGCCAACGCCAAGACGGTCGGTCCTGATGTTGGAGGAAAGACAAACTCAAAAACCGTTGGACCGAATGCGGCGCCTAGCGCTAACCCGAGGACGGTCGGTCCGGATGCCGCAGGGGCTAGCGCGCAAGCCGTCGGCCCCGATGCAGACGCAGCCGTTGGCGCGCAAAACGTAGGTCCTGATGCGAATGCCGCCACCAAGGCGAAAACCGTAAAACCCGCTGCAACGACTGCAACACCCAATGCGACCACCGCTCCTGATGCGGGGCCAAAGCCTCAGTAGTTGTCAGGTGATGTGCGTCCGTGCCGGACGGGCGTAGTAGAAAACGCACGAAAGCTGATGGGCTGATCTCGGGTCAGCCCATCTTTCTTTATCCCACAATGTGGGAGTAATGTTGCGTTGCCGGGTAATCAGTCAAAACTGTAATCCCCAGACAGACCCAGGAGCAGAGGCCCTTCTCGCTACAAACTCTTGTCGAGCGCTTTTTCGATGACCTCGCGCGAGACATAGCCGACGATCTGTTCGTGCACCTGGCCACCTTTGAAGACCAGTAAGGTGGGAATGCCACGCACTCCGTAGCGCTGCGGCGTGGAAGCGTTCTTGTCAACATCCATTTTGCCAACTCTGACCCTTCCGTTATAGCTCTGGGCCACTTCATCCACGATGGGAGCCAGGGCCCGGCAGGGGCCGCACCAGGCCGCCCAGAAATCCACCATGACCGGCTGCTCAGATTTCAGCACCAGTTGGTCAAAATTGGCGTCAGTTACCTCTACAATTGCATCGCTTGCCATTCATCCTCCTGAGGGGTCGTCGGTCATGGGCCGGCTCCAGCTACAGCCGAGCCGCCATTTCATCGTAACATCCCGACTCACATTAGATGCTGATGCCTGCTTCTGGACGCAAACAGCAGTTTCGTAGCTCGAAAGTAGCCTGGCGGCGGAGGCGCTGGAGTTGTGAAGGCGCAGGAAATCTGCGCCAGAAAATCAAAGGCGCCCAGCGTGTGAACACTGAGCGCCCGGAAGGCAGCCCTCCCCCAGAACTGCCTGACTGCAGACAGCATTGTGCCGCTAAAAGATGAATTTGTAAATACATGTAAGGTAAATTAATTTTGTCAACGTTACCGATCGTAGTCGCCCATCAGCCGCGTCCCGCCACGGTCTTGGACGATTAAGGTTCGCAGCCGACGGCATCAAGCCAGTGTGCTGACCAGCAATTCCGCGGGATGAAAGACTTCGCGCGACAATCCCGCCGACAATTGCTCGTGGCACGACGTTCCGCTCGCGACCAGGGTCCGCGGTCCGCCTTGTTCTTCGGCACGACGCACCTGGGCGAACAGGTCTTCGCCCACAGCCATGCTCAATTCGTAGTACTCGCGCTTGTATCCGAAGCTGCCGGCCATGCCGCAGCATTCCACCGACGAGGTCACCACATCGAAACCCGCCGCCCGCAGCACCTCGATGGTTTGCGTCGCGGAGTTGCACGTCCGTTGCTGGCAATGCGAGTGGTAGAAGAGCCGGGTGCCCTGCGGACATCGGCTGGCGGTAAATATCTGCGCCAAATTCAGCTGGGTCTCCTGCGCGACTCCCCACAACACTTCCAGCGGCTCAAAGCTGTTGTGGGCGAGCAAGGCCACGGTGTCGGGGTCGGCGAGCAGGTGCTTGAAGTCGAAGCGCAGCATGGCCAGAACACTGGGTTCAAGCACGACAATCTTTTTGCCTTCGTCCACATAGCGCTTGAGCACCGGAGCCAGAGCGCGCGCCTGTCGCTGCGCCGTCTCCATCATGCCTTGCGACATGGCCGCGCGGCCGTCCGCCATAGCGGCGCTGAGCGTCACATCGAGGCCGACCGCGCGCAACACGCGAATCGCGGCCATCCCGCGTTCGGGCGCGCCGTAGTTGGTAAACACGTCGGCCAGCATCACCACGCCGGGTTCGATCGCGCCGGGCTTCACGCCGCTCTCTTCGCGGTACAACTGCTCCCAGGTTTTCTTCGGGAACGCAGGCAGCTTGCGCCGGTGGTCCACGCCAAACGCGCTCTCCATCAGCCCACGCGCCCCCGGCAAGTGCATGGACGCATTTGCCAGCCCAGCAAAGCGCGTGCCCCACTTGCCGAAAGTGTGATAGTTGCCGAAGAACTGTTTTTGCAGCGGCGCAATCCGGTCCTGCTCCGCGCTTCCCGTCATCGCGCCAAATGCTGACTTAGCCGCCGACGGCGGCTGCTCGCGATTCATGCGCTGCCGCAAATTCTCGTTCAGCCACGGGATATCGATGCGCACCGGACATTGCGGAACGCAACGCGAGCACGCAGTACATAGTTCGCTGAATCGGGCATTCATCAGCGTTCCGGTGCCGGCTTCCCACGCACCGCCGATGCCGCCGGAATAGGTTTCCCCGCCAAAGGCATGTCCGCCAACCGTCTCAAAGTTGGCGCAGGAGTTCAGGCAGGCACTGCATCGGATGCAACGTAACGCTTCCTTCAGCACCGGATCTTCGCGCATGCGGCTGCGCCCGTTATCAATCAGCACCAGGTGGAACTCGCGCGGCTTGGCGGTCCCGCCCGGGGCGACAAACGGCGTCGCCTGCAAGGGAGGATGCAGAATGGTCACGTAGGACGTCAGCGGCTGTCCGGTGCCGCTGGCCGGCAGCAGTTCGAGAAACGGGCCGAAGTCGGTACGTGAGGGGACCACCTTTTCGATGCCGGCAAGCGCGATGTGCAGCGGAGGCAGCGTCATCGTCATGCGAATGTTGCCTTCACTCTCCACCAGCATCAGCGAGCCGCTGTCGGCGGCAATCAGGTTTGCGCCCGAGATGCCGGCGTCGGCAGCGATGAACTGCTCGCGTAATTTCTCTCTTGCGAACTTGGTGAGTTCTTCGCCGGTGTCGAGCGGCAGGTCGGTAGTGAACTTGCGCTTGAAGAGTGCAGTAATGCGCTCGCGGGAATAGTGCAAAGCCGGCGCGATAATGTGCGAGGGCTGCTCGTCGGCAACCTGCAGAATGAATTCCGCCAGATCGGTCTCAGCCACGCTGATACCGGCATCTTCAATGGCGTGGTTCAGCTTGATCTCTTCCGAGGTGATGCTCTTGCCCTTCACCACCCGCTTGACCTGGTGGCGCACCAGCACCTCACGAATGTACTGGTTGGCGTCGGCCGCAGTCTTCGCCAGGTAGAAATGCCCACCGTTGGCTTGGACGCTGGCCTCCAGCCGGTGCAGAAGTTCGGGCAGGTTGGCGATGGCATTCTCTTTAATCTGGCGAGCGCGGTCTTTCAGTTCGTTGTAATCGCCGATCAGAGCAGTGGCGGCGTAACGATTGCGATTGAAGGTCTGGGTATTATGCCGGACGGCGGCGCTCTGTACGTTGAGCGTCATGCGAATGGCGTCGAGCAGGGCTTTCTTGTTGCTCTTGTTGGCTACCTGGCGGGGTTGGATATCAGCCGGATTCACAGTCGGGTTCATGGGCTTACCTCACCACGATGATGTGCAACTTGTGCGGCCCATGGACGCCGCGCACCAGAGGACCCATGTCGGCGGTGGCGCTGGGACCGGTGACGAACACAAAATCCCGCCTTAGACCCTTGCCATCGAGCATGTCGGCGCGGAACAAGTCACGCGGTTTCGGAACAATGGTGTCGGCTGCGACCACGGCGATTTGCAGCGGGGCCAGCAGACTCACCATACCGGTGCGTTCGTAGCTGACGTCAATGCAGACCGAACCTGTGCTGGCAACTCCGGCGAAGGCCTCGGTCACTCCGGCCGCGGAGTGGACCATCTCGTCAGGAGTCGGATTGGACCGGACCCGGGGATCGCTGGCGAATTCGGCGAACAATGCCATCGGCAGTTCCTGCGGCGGGGAGAAAAGGATGCGGGTCACGTCTCCCACCGCGTGCAGGATGGCATCACGCAAAGCAAGCGGAGAGCGCTCGATAACCTCGACCGTGGCCACAGCTTTCGTAGCGTTTTCGGCGAACTGCAGCGCGGAAGAGGATTCCAAAACCATAAGTGATTGCATCGGGGGAACCTCGAAGCTTATACCCAACGGTGGTCAAAAGCACGGAATTCGGCAAAAGGTATTGGGCTACTTTGCTTTCATGCGTCTGCCAAAATAACCCCGAGCATCAATCCCCAACCAGTAAAAATCAGTGCAGTTTGATTTCCACAGGCTAGTTACCGCGGTTTGCCAGAGCGGCCAATTGTTTCTGTAAAGCTCCGGTCTTCAAGAAATTGATGGTGGCGAACTGACCGATCATAAAGCGTATAACTGCGAGGAACAATCGCCCATGGCGATATTCGATTTGGATGACGCGGCCAAGGCCGTGGAGCCTAAACAATTCTGCGTATTGTAAGTCGCTAGAGGGAATGTTGATCCCACCCGGACCTTCTATGTGCAGACCAGAATCATCTAACCATGCGTAGCCCTTTGCCACCCTGGTCTTGATGGTAAGCTCGTCGCCAAAATAGAAAAACACCTTATATCTCATTGCGTATTCCGCTTGCTCCTATGAAGGCACGAAGTGTGCCACCGGTGAATTCCAATCTACGGCCAGATGCCGCGCTCAATGACCGCCTGGGCCACGCGACCGATAGCGACAACGTACGCCGCAGCACGATAGTCACAGCCGAATTTCCTCCCCGTCTCGTGCACTTCGTGAAACGCTTTCACCATCAGTTGCTCTAGCCGCCGGTTTACTTCGGCCTCGTCCCAAAAGAGTTGCTGCAGGTCCTGCAGCCATTCGAAATAGGAGACCGCAACAGAGCCTGCGTTGACCAGAATGTCGGGCAGCACCATCACTTGTTTGCGGCCAAGCATCAGGTCGGCTTCCGGTGTGGTCGGTCCATTGGCGGCTTCAGCGACGATCTTTGCGCGAACATAACCCGCGTTCTCAGTCGTGATCTGGTTCTCCCGCGCTGCGGGAATCAAGATGTCGCATTGCACCTTCAGCACGTCGTCACGGGACATTGGGCTGCACCCGGGGAAAGCTTCCACGCTGCCGCTGGCCGCCTTGAAGCGCAACAAGGCAGGAATATCGATGCCCTCCTTATTGAGGACGCCTCCCTTCGAATCGCTGACGGCGATCACCTTGGCGCCTTCCTCCCAAAGCAGGCGCGCTATCACGCTGCCGACATTTCCGAAACCCTGGATGGCGACGGTTGCCGTCTTCAGGTCGAGGCCCGTCACTTTGGCAGCTTCGCGGAGTACGAACAGACATCCCCGCGCACTGGCTTCATCTGCACCGAGAGAACCGCCCAAAACTGCCGGCTTGCCGGTTACGACAGCAGGAGTGGCGTGACGCGTGGTCATGCTGTAGGTGTCCATGATCCACGACATGGTCTGGGCGTCGGTATTCACATCGGGCGCAGGAATGTCCTGATCGGGGCCGATGAGCGCCGCGATCTCGTAGGTGTAGCGGCGAGTGAGGCGTTCCAGTTCGGCGCGCGACAGGCGCCTGGGATCGCAGCCGATAGCGCCCTTTGCTCCGCCGAAGGGTACGTCCATGAGCGCGCATTTCCAGGTCATCCATGCTGCCCAGGCCGCCACTTCGTCGAAGGTGACTTGCGGGTGATAGCGGATTCCGCCTTTGCACGGTCCGCGAATGTTGCTGTGCTGCACGCGGTAGGCATCGAAGACCCGCAGACTGCCGTCATCCATCTTGATGGGAAGCGTCAGCGAGATGGAGCGGCGGGGACGGCGCAGCATCTCACGCAATCCGGCATCGAGTTGCAGGTGGTCGGCGGCAATCTCGAACTGTTGCGCAGCAATATTTAACGGGTTGAGATCTTCCAGAATTTCTTTCGCGGGAGCAATGGCAGGCATGATTGCGGCCTTTCCGGTGGCCTACCGTGATCGGGCCCAAAACGCCCCTGGGAGCGGTCTAGTCGCGACTAGCCAGGGCTGGCTCCGGCGTCTGCGGCCGCAAACGCCGGTGGGCAGCTAGTCAGATTCGTTGCTGTAAACGGGCTCTGCAATCTCAAACGGACTGTCGAGTCCACCGGTGGTTCCAAAGGCCGCTTCGTCGGCAATGTTCTGCAGCGCCAGCTCAAACTCGCGACTGCGCCAACGCACGACCAGGAGCTCTTTGTGTTCGCGGCCATGGCCGTGGCACAACGGGCAAAGGATTTCTTCCTTCTCTGATTGCATGATGATTCCGACCTTCCGGCTTATGAGTCGAGTGCAACAAAAACCTGGAGCAGCGAAGCTACGCCCCAGCAGCCATCTCTATTGCAACGCGAATCGCCCGCCACCGCAGTGAGCCAGGTCACGGGTTATTGTGAGAGGGCGGGAAGGCGGTCGTCGCTGCTATTCAGGTCAGCTCTCACTGCACCTGAACCTGAACCTGAACCTTACCGTCGCCGGTAATGTGGACGGCCTCTCCGCCATTCAAGTAGGGCTGCAACACCGCAGGATTGCCCCACTCCAGGTCCCAGCCATTGGCCAGCGCCAGCACCGTGTACTCGCCGGGAACGACATTCGGCAGCGTGAAGGTACCATCGCTGTCGCTCTGGTCGCGGCGGAACAATGGCGAATTGTTGCCCGCATCGCGGGGAACGAGCACGATCATCGCACCTGAAAACGGCTGGCCGCTGCGCTGTGCAACTCCATCCACCTGCGCCACGCCACGTCCCACCGAGGCGGCAATATGCACGCTGGCGTTGCTGCCGATGTCGAGCGTGCGGCCGCTCAGCTTGGCCCCAGTTACCGACATCTTGCTGAGGAAATATCCACCGCTGCTCTGGAGAGTCACGACATAACGGCCCGGCTTCACTCCCTCGAATTCGAATCGCCCTTTGTCGCGGATTTCACTTCCAAAATTTTCTCCAGTCTCCTGATTGGAGAACTGGATGGCCAGTCCCGTCGGAGCACGGGTTGCGCCCTCAAACACCACCGAGCCTGCAACCGTAACGAATCCGGAGCTGTCATTGGCATTCACCTCGAGATCGCCTGCCAGATCGACTTCGCGGTATCCCTCGCGAGTCGCGCCTTTCTCGTTACCGCCTTTCGAGCCTGACATCTCGATAACGTAGTGGCCAGGCGCCAGCCCGGCGATATCGACCACGCCTGGTTCAATCGAGGACTCGGGAGCATTGAATACGGAATCCAGGTAGCCATCGAAGATGCGTTGCGAAATTCGCGGGAAGCCCGCCATTCCAAAGTTGGCAGTGTTACCGGTGCGAATCCTGAGATGCAGGCCCGGCACGGTCCGCATCACCACATCGGCAGTGAACCGCTCACCGGGATGCAGGGTGATCGGACTTGCGCCCGCCGAATCCGCAGAATCAGGATAGAAGGTGAGAGGGTAGGTCACGTCGAGGGCAGCGGCCTCTTGCGCCGCTCGGGCATCGGCCTCGGGATTGGGTTTCCGGCGAAGCGTAATCCGATTGTTATTTTGTGCGTACCAGGGACGCGCGGAGACCGCTAGATAATACGTGCCGGGCGCCAGATGGCCCAGGCGGAACTGGCCCCGATCATCGGTCTGCCCCTGGTCCAGTGGAACGGTCCGCTGTCGTCCATCCTCCTTCGATTGCTCAAAGAGGCGCACCATTGCGTTCTGCACCGGGTCATTGTTCTCGTCAATGACCTGGCCTTCTACCCAGGCGTCCGGTTGCAGCCGGAAGACCAGGTGCTCCGCATCGAAATCGGGTCCGGTCACGATGGCGGTGGCATACATCCCGTGCCTCTCGAAGCCCTGCAACATGAATCCGCGTGCGGTCGCCATCAGCGAGTACTTGCCGCGACTGAGGCCGGCGAAATCGAAGCGGCCATCGGCGCCGGTGATGACTGACCGGGATATGTCTCGTTCTACGCCTTGCGTCGTGGGAGCAATGGCAACGGAAGCCCCAACTACAGGCTGTCCGGTCGCCCAGTTCACCACCACTCCCGCTATGCGGAAGCCTTGCTGGGCCGCAGGCGCACGGGCGGGGGGCTCCGATTGCGCCGACAATCCGGCGGCGAAAACAGCGACAAACATGAGCCGCGTAAACATTCGAGTCAGTCTCCATCCCCGGTGCGTATCAGATCAAGAGAGACTTGCGACTTCTGATTTGCCGACAGAGTAACGTGGACCGCCTGCGAAGCATAAGTTTGCAAGACGTCAGGATTGGAAAACTCGACGCCTTCAGCATGGTCGAAGGCGTAAACCATATACTCGCCGGGAGGAAGCCCGTTGAAGGTGAAGCCGTTCTGCGCATACGCGTACGCCACCTTGGGACCGACCTTGGAGGCAGGTTCGGGAACCACCACCACGGTAGCTTCTGCATACGGCCCTTGCGAGGTCTTCACCGTTCCGGTCAAGCTCGCAGCATCGTCGCGCAGGACGATTTCCATGGGATAGCTTTGTCCCCCGGATGCGATGGTCAGATCATCGCTGAGCAAGTTCGTCTGTCCATACTGGGCAGACTGCACATACCAGGAGCCATGCGGTATGAGATCCACCGAATATTTCCCCGGCTCCACGTTCTGGAGCACCACAGAATTTGCTGCCCCGCCTCTGCCTATGGCGGTCGAGTAGGATTCCTGAGTCGCCGGGTCGGCGGAAATCAATCGCACCGAGATGGGCACAGCCTGAATGCCTTCCCCCGCTGCCTGGCTCGAAGACGCTCGCGATTCCATCCGCACCACCACCGGAATGGACAGGGCCGGGCCGAGGACCATGTGCAGGTTCTCCACGTTGGCAGTGACGTTCACGCGCAATTCTCCGCGAAGCGACTGCTCTCCTACCTGGGAAAATGCCTTCACGATGTAATTCCCCGGGGGCACGTTATCCACGTCAAAGCGTCCGGTTTCCATGTTGAATCGGATAGGGACGGACAAGTCGTCCCCGGACTGGCTCAAGAACTGAAAGCCCATGCCCTGCTGTTGGGGATATCCGGCAATGCTGCCGGAGACGTGGTAAACCGGGCCTGCGGTTGTGGAGAAGTCGGCCTCTGCCTGCTGGCCTGGGGCAAGCTGAATCGGCGAGGCTGACGCCAAATCGGGTACGCCCGGATAATACATGCTGGGGTAGCCGGTCTTTTGCTTCTCCGCGCCGGGCAGAATGCGAGTTTGATCACTCGCCGGCCCAGCCGCGACGTAGTACGCCCCCGGCATCAGGTTGGCGAAGCGATAGCGGCCATCTTCATCGGTCTGCTGCTGGCCCCGCGTCTCCCAATGTTTGCGGCCGTCACGCACCGCCTTGGCCGTCAACCGCACTGGCACACGCTCAACTGGCTGGCCGTTGGCATCTGTGACCCGGCCCCAGATCGCACTTTGCGGACTCAGTTTCACCACCACTGAGTCGGTGCCAGGGCCCACGTTCACGCAGCCAGTTGGACTTGCTTCCGAACTCCTCCCGGCTGAAGTAGCCCGGCTTCTGCGCGGTAACCGTGACGCTGCCGGCCGACAATCCCTCAAACTGGAAACGCCCGTCGCCGTCGGAAAAAACCGTTCGTTGCGAATTGCCGGATAAGCGGACGAGTGCATGTCCAATGGACTCGCCCGTGACCGAGTTAATGACCGAGCCACTCAGCGTAAAGTTGGCGTCGCTTTTGCCCGATCGCGATGCAGGCATCTGCGCTACAGCGGTAGTGCTCAAGACCACCCAGAAGCTGAAGACTAACAATTGCAGGGCCGGCCTGCTGCCCGGCAGCCTGGGCCACCACAGCTTCGGTTTCGAGCAGGTGCGGATAGGAGATTGCGGTTTGAGAGGCACAATAGATTGTCGATTGCTCAGGCGCATCTGGTGTGATGTCGTCATCATAAACCCGGCAGGACATATCACGACTTGCCACAGCAATCAGTTGAGAGTTTTGCGGAGTGTGAGACACTCCTCCCCGGCTTTCATGCGGGAACTCCAGAACAACGGTTAGCAGCAATGCAATATTGACGTTTCGAGGAGGATTACGTTTGCGGCTCGGGGGTGGTTTCCGCGGCGGCCTGGACGTGGGGGCGCTGTTCGACATAGCTGTTGACCATGTCCTTCAGCTCTTTGCTGGGCTTGAAGAATGGAATCTTCTTGGCGGGGACCTCAACGCGGTCGCCGGTCTTTGGATTACGGCCCACGCGGGACTTGCGCTGGCGCGTACGGAAGCTGCCGAATCCGCGGATTTCGATCTTGTCGCCGGCGCGCAACGAGCGCACCACACTCTCGAAGATGGTCTCTACAATGACTTCGCTGTCCTTCCGAGTGAGCTCGGCCAGCCGGGAAACTTCATCGATCAAGTCTGCCTTGGTCATCTCGCACGCCCCTTATCGCGAAACGAATCGTTTGCTCACCCGCACCACGGATACTCTCAAATTACCCACATCGTTGGCAAGCCTAAGTTTTCGCTGGACTTCCATGTTTTCATAGACGACAGGACCGCTTACTTCCAAAGGTAATAGAACCCGACATTGCTTTCCATCAGTTTCTCCCGGGTGGGCAGGTATTCGGAAACATCGCCGAACAGAAGGTCCAGCACGCTCTTGCGCTCTTTTTCAGGGCGCACCAGCGTGGGCTCCCCTTTGATACCAACGGACTTTGCTGTGTCGGCAATCGCGGCGCGGAAGTCGCCAATCTGGTCGATCAGCTTCAGCGGAATGGCCTGTTCTCCCGTCCAAACCTTGCCGTTGGCCAGGGCCCGCACCTCGTCGTCCTTCATGTGCCGTCCGATGGCTACGTTGTGGATGAACTGGGTATGCATATTGTCGATCATCCCTTGCAGATAGGCCCTCTCCGCCGGGGTCATTTCGCGGGTGGGCGATCCTGTGTCCTTGAATTCGCCCGCCTTAAGGGTGATGGCCTTCAGTTTGACCCACTTGAGCAGCTCCTCGTAGTTGTACCATTCGGCGATCACGCCGATGGAGCCGACAATGCTTGCCTGATCCGCGAAGATTTTGCTGGTCGCCGCAGATACGTAGTACGCGCCGCTGGCCCCGAGGGTCTCGATGGACGCCACAATGGGTTTCTTCTTCTCATCGCGAATGCGCAGCACCTCGCGATAGATTTCTTCCGAAGCCGCAGCCCCTCCGCCCGGAGAGTTCACGTGGATCACGATGGCTTTTACCGAGCTGTCATCGGCAAACTTTTTGAGCTGCTCGACGGGGTCCTTTGGATTGAGGATGACACCTTCCAAATCAACTACGGCAATCTTGTCGCCGAAGCCGCTGAAGGTCGCCTTCTGCTGCGAGCGCACGCTGAAGTAAACCAACGCAAAGATGGCAATGAAGAACAGGAAGAAGGCTCCGCCGCCCAGGAGAACCCAGAGAAACACCCGAGAGCGCGATTGTTCGGTCATATGGAAGGCTAAAGTCTAACAGAAGGCAGCACAGGACATTCCCAGAGCGCCCGATCGCTTCATCACCCGTCGAGGATTATTCACCACTGAGACACGGAAGACACGGAGCTTTTTTGATCGAATTTTCTCCTTGGTCTCCATGCCTTGGCCCAACTGAGCGACGCCGAAGGGTCGTGAATTTCATTCCTGTAGGCAGGCCCGCAAGCTAGTGCAGGCTGCTAGAATTGGGAACATGATCAGCCCAGACCTGCTGGAGATTCTCGCCTGTCCGGTTTGCCGCAAGCCCTTGGTGCTGCGTGGCGAAGACAGCCTGAAGTGCAACGAGTGCAAGCGTGTTTACCCCATCCGCAATGGCATCCCCATCATGCTGGAACCGGAGGCCACGATCGAGCAACTTTGATCCCGGCGCCTTTCGGCACGCCCTAGGCCCGGAACGGGCTGGCGAAACTGGTTGAAAATGCCCAATTTTCCCGAAATAGTACGCACCTCCATGGTTCCAAGAGCATTTCTCCTCTGAGTCTGCGCAAATTCTTGCAGCGGTAGGTGATCTTGGCACCTCACTTTCGCAGCAAAATATCCCTTCCCAGCCCATTCTTACCGCCCCGGCGTGCAACTATTGCGCCATCAAGGGGTTGGATTCCTACAAATGGCTTGCTGGAGGGCGGCGGGTAATCAGGTTCGGCATTCCAATTGCTTGCAACTTAATAGCTGTCTGATCCGTCTAACTAGCAAGCGGGGTCGGAGGTGAGGTGAATGATGGCAGAAAAGTTTTCCGTCCCGGAACTAACGGCGCTGAGGACCGAGTTGCTCCAGGGATTTGACTCGAAGGATGCGGTCGAACTGATCCAGATGTTCCTTGCCGGACACGGTTATGGTGTCTCGGCCGAGGAAGCCCGCAACGCGGTAAGCCGGGCGGGGATTCTGGGCGGCACACTGGAAACCTTCCAACGAGAGCTGGAGAGCATTGCCCTCGTAATGTAGGCGGATTGGCGGTGACACAAAGATTCGCTCAACCTTAACTGGAAACGGCCGCGGGCCACGCCAGAAACTAGACGCACAGCGCGCGGACCCAAGCGAAAAATGAAGGGCCCAGGCTAAACGGCCTGGGCCCTCATGTTTTCCGCACACGGTTTCTCTTGAGATTATTTCTTCGGCCCTCTCCCTCCGGGGGTGGCCGGGCTGGTTTTATTTGAAATTTGCCTACTTAAATAGAAGGCGGACAGCAAGGGTTCGTTGCATGAATTTATGGAACGTGGGTACTACGATGCGGCCGTGGTGGGCTCGTCTTCCTCGGCGTGGATGAGGCCAAACTTCTTCAGCTTGTAACGCAGTGCATCGCGACTGATGTCGAGCAGGCGGGCGGCGTGGGTCTGGTTGCCATTGGCCTGGGCCATGGCCATGTCCACCAACTCGCGCTCCACCTCTTCCAGCGAAGTTCCACCCTGAGGAATCTCCAGCTTGGGCAAACTGCGGCCATCGGGCAATTGCTTGCCGGCAGAGTTGCTGTTGTTATTGGCCGACGAGAGCTCAAAGGCGGTATAAACGGACTGCTGTTGGGCCACGGCAAACGGCATATATTCGGGATGCAGTTCGTTACTGTCTTCCAGGATCATGGCGCGCTCCACGGCATTCTTTAGTTCGCGCACATTGCCCGGCCAATCGTACTTCAGCATCAGCTTGCGAGTTTCGTCGGTGATGCCCCTCACCGTCTTGCGAAACTTCTTGTTGTAGCGAGTGATGAAGAATTCCACCAGCGGCAGAACATCGTCTTTGCGCTCGCGCAGCGTTGGCAGAAAAATGGAGATGATGGCCAGGCGGTAGTACAGGTCCTGGCGGAACTGGCCATCGCGCACGGCGCGTTCCAAGTCGCGGTTAGAAGCTGCAATCACCCGCACATCCACCTGCATATCGCGCACGCCACCGACGCGGCGAATGACCTGGTCTTCCAGCACGCGCAGCAGCTTTGCCTGTAACAGCGGCGACAGCTCGCCAATCTCGTCGAGGAACAGCGTGCCGCCGTCGGCCATCTCGAACAGGCCCTTCTTCATGGCCTTGGCGTCGGTAAAGGCGCCGCGCTCGTGGCCGAACAGTTCGGCCTCCATCAAGGTCTCGGGGATGGCCGAGCAGTTGATGGCGACGAAGGGCTTGTCCTGGCGGCGGCTTTGATAATGGATGGCCTTGGCGATGAGATCTTTGCCGGTGCCGCTCTCACCTTGCACCAGAATCGTGGTCGCCTCGCTGGTGGCAATCTTGCTGACGAAACCCAGCAGTTCGGCCATCTTTTGCGACACGCCAATCACATTGTGGTACCCAGCGCGACGGCGGACCTCGCCGCGCAGCGACTCGACCTCGGTGCGCAGACGCGTGGTCTCCAGCGCGTTTTTCACCGCGACCGCTAGCTCGTCGAAGTCCAGCGGCTTGCCCACGAAGTCGTAAGCTCCCAGCTTCAGCGCGGTCTTCACGTCGTCAAGCTGCGGGTCGGCCGTGATCATGATGATGGCGGGCGCGACGTTCGATTTCTTCAGTTGTTCGAGGATTTCTATGCCATTGGCATCGGGCAGGCGCACGTCGAGCAGCACGAGGTCGGGAGACTCGTTGTGGGCCACGCGCAGCGCGGCCGAGCCGTTGTCAGCCTCCAGGACGTGATAACCCCACTCTTCACACTTTTGCCGGAGAGACCAACGAACCAGCTTCTCGTCGTCGACGATTAAGACTTTTTCCGCAGCCATCTAGTTGTTATTAGATTACTACGGGAGGGAGAAAGAGGAAATTCTGGGAACATCCCAGTTCTGTGGGAGAGGCCGGATTTGCGGCACATAGCCACCGCGGAAAGCACGGAGATGGTTCCCTCCGTGCCCCGCGGTGAAAGTTAGTTACACCCCTGCTGCCGGACGTTCGCACATCTTTCCGCCGCAGCAGCCCTTGCCGTCTTTGGCCATGTCGCACTTGCCATCTTTGCAGCAGCCACCATCTTTGCCGCAGCACGACATCTTGCCGTCCTTGCCGTCCTTGCCGTCATTTTTCGCCATCATCGGGCATTTCATCCCCGACTTGCCGTCTTTAGACATCATCTCGTCATGGGACATAGTGCCGTCTTTGCCGTCTTTGCCGTCTTTGGACATCTGACCGCACTTGCCATCTTTGCCGCAGCACGCCATCTTGCCATCGGCCTGGTCGTGCTTGCAGCAGGCACAGCCTTTGGAACTATCACCGGATGGGGCGGCAGGAGTTTGGGTCGCGTTCTGGGCCATCAGACCCAGAGCCAGGATTAGCGTGCTCAGAATTACCAGCATCTTCGATTTCATAGCTTCCTCATAATTTCGGTTGAACATTGTCCACGTTTCAGGGCTGCAATGCCCCGGTATGCTCCGCGGCCGCTCGCACCGAGTCGTGCTGCGAATCAAGGCCGAAAGCTGCAAGGACTTTGATAGCTGGGCTAAACCCGCAGGTCCGTCTTCAGCTCGAAGACAGGGCGGACGAACGGAGAAGACTCGTCGCTAGAAAGGAATGCATGACCTGATGGTGCGGGCATGAAGATTGTGCCCGCAGGGCCGCTGGCGCTCAACTGGAAGGAGATGGAATCGCCAGAGGCGACCAGGAAAGCCAACGGCCTTGCAGGCTGACTGCCCATATCGCAACAGTCCGGATGATCTGCGCTCTGAGTGGGGGCAGGCGCCGAGTGCGACGGGCAGCAAGGCATGGAATGTGGCCCTTGCAAACGAGTTGCCAGGGGTACGGAGTGAGTCAGCTGCCCATGTGCTTGCACCATCCGGACATGGCATTTCGAACCATGACCGGAGGCGGGCGGCGTTGCTATGCCAGCCTGGGCCCAAAGTATGATGACCAGCGACAGCACCATCGACAAGCTTCTCCGCATTGCGCTCCGCAATATCATGCCGATTCTTATTGTTGCTTTCGTCGTCGTCGCCCGTCTGTGACAACCGTCACTGTCTTCGGTTAGTTTGACGGAACAGACCTGAAAATGGTGTTAGACGGGAGCCTATTGCGCAGCGAATCATGGTTTATGGGGACGGAAAACCAGATCGAACCACGGCTTCCAGGTTTTACCCCCATCGCTGGAGGTCACTGCGGTCTCGCGAACGCCGTCGTTGACCGGTTTCCACGAGCCGCGAACCAGCGCGTGTCCTCCTTTCGCATGGTCGACGCCGCTTAGCACCATTTCACCATTTTGGAATCTGCCTTCGATGATCAGCAACTCGCCTCGATTGGTAACCCAACTCTGGTGCCAGACTTTTCTGGATTGATCGTAGAGGCTGAAGCTCTGACCTTGATGCCGATCAGCGCCCTGGCCATGTACTTGTGGAAGATCGCAAGCGAACCCAGAACTTGCGGAAGCGAGCGAGGTGCGTCCAAGGCCAGGAAGGTCATGGTTGAAAGAGCCGCATCTGGCTAGAAAATGACGTTGAGCCTGTGACCGCCGGTTTGGCATCCGATTGCCGTCCCGCTTTTCCTCACAATCCACAGCCATCCACATAGGTGCACCGAGAACGGGCGTTGAACCGGGTGCACTGCGGGGCTAGAGTCCAAAGTGTGATCGACTTTCGGGCTTTGAGTTTCGGGCGAGATCGAACCGCAGATGCGTTGCGTAGTCTTTGCCCCTACGCGAAAACGCAATTGGCGAAAATCGTGTTGCCACACAGTTCATAAGAACGCTCGGGTCGTACCCCGGCGCCCTGTACATGCCTGGAATTTGAGACGTTGGGAAACTCCGGGAGTTACTCTTTTGGTTCAGGCGGAAGAGGCGTAAAATACAAGATGTAGTGTTATGTACTTGACATCCACAAGATGTCGGGAGTACTGTTCGCCGAAGCTTGAGTTTTTGGGAAGCGTTCTCCCCCTCAGAACCAGGCGGGCAGAGGTGACCGACCTGGCATGCTAGTGGGCCCGGTAGTTTGACGGCTTCTCCCCTGGATTCGCCGCAGGTTTCCTCCAGTGCAGCGATTCCAGGGCAGGGTCGTCGCAGATTTGCGGAGACAGAGAAGCTTCACGCAGTTCCCCTTCGCGGCATGGGCGTGCGACGGTTTAGCATCCGGGCCACGAGGGCCAGCAGTTGGGCCGACGAAGTCATCGCAAGACGATGACCTCAGCGTTGTTCCTTTCCAAGTCAGTGCGGCACCTCAGCGCGACAACGCGCATGAGTTGCCCGTCCGGATTCCGCCACAGGAAACTTCCTTGGCGGCGCGCTGTTGTGCGGTGGCGCCGGACAAAGATTAACCGGGGGCTTCTTTCCTGCCGACCTTACGCTCGCAGGCCAAGAGGCCCCCACAGCCTTTGCAGTCGGAAATTACAAGCGGGGCCATTAGACCCGCGCAGTAGCGCAATACTATTAAGACTGATCAGGAGCCCCCTCCATGGCCGAAGTCACCACCAAAACAACCACTGCGAATTCGCCGACCACCGCGACCGCTGAGCCCACCACGACTGCCACGAACGCTACAAAGAAGCGAGCGCCCGGCCTGACCTTCAAGCGCTTCTTCACCAAGGCCGGCGTCTCGCCCTACGACGAGCTCGAGTGGGAGCTGCGCCTGGCGCAGATCACCGACTCGCACGGCGGCATCATCTTCGAGCAGAAAGACGTCGAGGTCCCCAAGGACTGGTCGATGACGGCGACCAACATCGTCGCCAGCAAATATCTGCACGGGCCGATGGACATGCCTGAGCGCGAGACCGGTGTGCGCCAGCTCGTCACCCGCGTCGCCGAAACCATTCGCGACTGGGGCATCAAGGGCGGATACTTCCGCAGCGATGACGACGCCTCCATCTTCCACGACGAGCTCGCCCACCTGCTGTTGCAGCAGAAGGCGGCCTTCAATTCGCCGGTATGGTTCAACGTCGGCTGCGATCGCATCGAGCCCAACTCCGAGGCGCAGAACTGGCACTGGGATCCGCAGGCGCAGCGCGTGGAATACGGCCCGGTCGGCTACACGAAACCGCAGTGCTCAGCGTGCTTCATCAACTCGGTACACGATTCGCTCGACAGCATCCTCACCCTGGCCAAGACTGAAGGCATGCTGTTCAAGTGGGGATCGGGCACCGGCACCAATCTGTCTCCGCTGCGCTCTTCCACCGAAGGGCTCTCCGGCGGCGGCACGGCCAGCGGCCCGCTCAGCTTCATGAAAGGCTTCGACGCCTTCGCCGGCGTCATCAAGTCGGGCGGCAAGACGCGTCGCGCCGCCAAGATGGTCATCCTCAACATCGACCATCCCGACGTGATGGACTTCATCGAGTGCAAGCAGAAGGAAGAAGCCAAGGCCTGGGCGCTGGTCGAGGCCGGATACGACGGCAGCGGTCCCGACAGCGAGGCCTACTCGTCCATCTTCTTTCAGAACGCCAACAACTCGGTGCGCGTGACCGACGACTTCATGTACGCGGTGCTGCGCGATGGCGACTTCAGCACCCGCTCGGTGAAAGACGGACATCCGGTGCAGACCTTCAAGGCGCGCGAGATGCTGCACAAAATTTCCGACGCCACCTGGCACTGCGGCGATCCCGGCATGCAGTACGACACCACGGTCAATCGCTGGCACACCTCGAAGAACACTTCGCGCATCAACGCGTCGAACCCGTGCAGCGAGTACATGTTCCTTGACGATTCGGCGTGCAACCTGGCCAGCTTGAACCTGATGAAGTTCGCGCCCAACGGCACGTTCGACATCGAGGCCTACCGCTACGCCTGCGCCGTCATGATTACCGCGCAGGAAATTCTGGTGGACAACAGCGGCTATCCGACGGAGGCCATCGGCAGGAACTCGCACGACTACCGTCCCCTGGGACTCGGCTACGCCAACCTGGGCGCGCTGCTGATGGCCGCGGGCCTGCCCTACGACTCCGACGCCGGACGCGACTACGCCGCCTGCGTGACTGCCATCATGTGCGGCGAAGCGTATCTGCAATCGTCGAAGATCGCCGAGTTGTGCCAGCCGCTCACGCCGGCAACCGCCGCGACCTCGACTGCTGAGATCACTGGCGCCGCCTGTCCCGGCTGGTACATCAATCGCGAGCCCTTCCTCGATGTCATCCGCATGCATCGCGCGTCGGTGAACAACATCGACAAGACGCACGTTCCCGCCGGCGGTGTTTGAGGCCAGCAAGAGCACCTGGGACGAGGCCCTGAAGCACGGCGAGAAATTCGGCTATCGCAACGCGCAGGTCACGGTGCTGGCCCCCACGGGCACCATCGGCTTCATGATGGATTGCGACACCACCGGCATCGAGCCTGACCTGGCGCTGGTGAAGTACAAGAAGCTGGTGGGCGGCGGCATGATCAAGATTGTGAACAACACCGTGCCGGCCGCGCTGTTCAAGCTGGGCTACACCGCCGACCAGACCAACGCCATCGTCAGCTACATCGACGCCACCGGCACCATCGAAGGCGCGCCCTCGGTCAAGGAAGAGCACCTGCCGGTCTTCGACTGCTCGTTCAAGCCGTCGAAGGGCACGCGCACCATTCACTATCTGGGACATCTGCGCATGATGGCCGCGGCCCAGCCGTTCATCTCGGGCGCAATTTCCAAGACCATCAACATGCCCGAAAACGCCACGGTGGACGACATCACCGAAGCCTACATCCAGGCGTGGAAGCTGGGATTGAAGGCGGTCGCCGTCTATCGCGACGGATCGAAGAAGGCGCAGCCGCTCAGTTCGATGGGATCGGCCACGGCGAAATCGAAGAAGGGCGACGCGCTCGCCGCTGCCGCTGTCGAAGTGGAAGACGAGGCCGCCGCGCCGCCGCGCGCCATGCGCCATCGTCTGCCCGACGAGCGCCTGTCCATCACCCACAAGTTCAGCGTGGGCGGACACGAAGGCTATCTCACCGTCGGCCTCTACAAGGACGGCATGCCCGGTGAGTTGTTCATCACCATGGCGAAGGAAGGCTCGACCGTCAGCGGCCTGATGGACAGCTTCGCCTGCGCCACGTCGCTGGCGTTGCAGCACGGCGTGCCGCTCAAGCTGATGTGCGAGAAGTTCGCGCACACCCGCTTCGAGCCCAGCGGCTGGAGCCATAACCAGGACATCGGCTACGCCAAGTCGATCATGGATTACATCTTCCGCTGGCTGCAGTTGCGGTTCCTCACCGGCCAGCAGCAGGCGCTGTTCGACGGCCTGCGTCCCAAGTACGTCAACGCCCCGCCGCCGGGCGTGCCGGATGAGAACGGCTACGGGCAGAAAACGTTCGGCGATCTCCTGCCGAATGGCGGTGCGCCCGTTTCCGGCTCGTCATCTCCCGAATTGTCATCACGAGGCGAAGCCGAGGGATCTGCTTTTACTGACAACCGTCAACTGACAACTGACAACCGTGTTGGCCACCACCATCACGCCTCCGACGCGCTGAAGGACATGATTGAAATGGGAGACTCACCCAGCTGCCCCGTCTGCGGCGCCATCATGACGCGGAACGGAAGCTGCTACCGGTGCATGAGCTGCGGGAGCACGAGCGGATGTAGTTAAGAACGATTCACCACGGAGGCACAGAGGGCACGGAGGAAATCCGTGCCCTTTAGTTTGATTGCGTTTTCTGGTGTCTCGCTGACCGAATCAGCTATCGTAAAATCCGGTATCGTCCACTACCTTCGAAGGTGAGAAAACCCAAGTCTCTTAGAACTTGAAGTTGCTGCCGAATCTTGGGTTTGACATTTCTGTTTTGCGGGTGAAGGGCCTGAAGAGCGTGCTCGTAAGCATAGACATCTGCCAGACCAACTTCTTGTTTACCTAGCTTGCGTAGGACGTTGAGCACATCCAAGGTCCATCCCCGCATGTCGCTAGTCAAGGTGCTTAGTGGTTTAATGCGCTGATACTCACGCCTGACATGAGATGGTTTCGCGGCAACCCCGTTCGATACAGACGGCGATTCGTCCATCAATCGGAATGTTGTCCAGCAAAATGTTACATCCCACCCACCCAGCTCTTCGCGCCTTACCTGAAAGGGTTTGCGCTTTTCGATCGCTGATTCAGTGAAGAAAAAGCTTGGTACGAGGAGAAGGTTCGGTGACCAACCAAGCGGAGGAATAGCGAAGCAGGAAAAGATTTGGAGCCCGTTCGGACCGTATGGCGCGAATCATCGCATCATATCCCGCGTCGACGACCCGGTTCTTGAGAGCAGGCCGTCGGCTCTTCAATTGATACGCCAAGGTGCACCTTGGGCACGTGAAATCAACCCCAGGGACAGTTGTTTGGCGCTGGAGTCAGTGAGTTAGAACTGCAAGCTGGGCAGTACATTTACATGGCGCACCAGTTCTCGGTGACCACGCGAGCAACCTGTGAGTTGCATTTCGATATTTGAGGCCCAGCTACGGCAGAGCATACGAGCTCCAATACTCACTCCTTAGCCTAATCGGTGTGCCGTGCAAATACCGCTTTGCTTCATCGCTTCGTCTGTCATCTACTCTTCTTTGATGTTGTCGATAATCGATAATCTCAAGCTCATATCCGAATGGTACCGATTCGTCCATGACATATAGCGGCTCACGCCACTCACGGTTACGAAGTATTTTCTTGGGCATGCACACCTCGCAACAGCTTGTATATCACATCAAGATAACGAGGGAATGAGGATTGGAGGGCTCGGGCGGGTGGCCCACCCTTTCTCTGCTTGGACAAACAAGAATGTGGGTGCCCCATCCTTTCGCCGGGGTTGCGAAAGGGTGGGAGCGAAGAGCTCGACCCCACGATTTGGAATTGTCGGTCTCCCACCCTTTGCGTCCAAAGACAGGCGCAAAGGATGGGGCACCCAAGTGTCTCGTCCCGCACAACGAAAATCCCCGCCCTAGCCAAACAACAGTACTCAGTAGCCAGTAGCCAGTTGTCAGTGAAAACAACCGCAGATCCTTCGGCTCCGGCGGCGCGGCGCCGCCTCCGCTCAGGATGACAAATTATGAAGTACTGTGCGGCTATAGAGGTCCTTCGACTCCTCGCTCCAACACCCCAGCGAGCACAAACCCGGTGTTCGCTGGGGACCCCGTTTGCGCTCGTCGCTCAGGATGACAAACTGCAGTTGTCGGTGGGCGGGCGCCCCATCCTTCTCGCCCGCATTTCGCGAAAGGGTGGGAGCCATCAACACTCAGCCCGAAGGGCGTCACAATCGAGCAGAGGCAAGAGCTGCTCTGCCAGGATCACGGTGGCTGCGGAATAGCGTTACTCCTCCATGCTGAATTCCCACGCGCAGTAGCGGCCTTCCGGCGCTTCCGGAGGACAATGCAAACAGGTCGTGCGGATGCGTGAGTCGATGGTGCGAGCGAAGGTCTCGAATTCGACTGTACCTACACTCTTACAGGGAAAATCTGGAAGTCCTTTGCGGCGCCGGGTTTCCTGGACCCGGCAAACGTCCATGAAGAAGCGCAAGCGCCTTTTATTCTCCGACCATTCCACCCGCTGCGCGTTGATGACGCTGTACATGCGCAATCCCAGCGCCTGCTCCAGCGCGTCGAGACCACCCTGCTGCGGGAGGTGAAATGTGGTCATGATGCGGTGGGCTTCAGCCGCAGCAAATCGTTGCCAGGAGCGTGCATCCAGTTCGATCGCGCTTTCCATCCCCAGGCGTTCTTCCGCGGCCAGGAACCAGCATCCGTCGTGAGCCAGCCAGTTCTTGGCGAACATTTCGAGTGCCCGCAGAAGGTCCTCGCGGCTCATCGAATCGAAAGCTGTCTTAGCGTTATTACTCATGTTCGTTTCACTCCGACCCGCTCACTTCGCCTGCAGCAGGGACTCAATCGCCTGCTCAAGGGTGGGCATTTGCACCTCGCCGACATACTTTGCCGCAACTCGGCCATCGCGGCCGATCAGGAAGGTAACCGGTAGTCCCAAGACGCCGCCGTATGCCCCCGCTACCTTTTCATTCCCCAACGCGACCGGGTAATTCATTTTGAATTGCCGGTAGAACTCATGTACCGGCTTAGGACCGTCGTCCATGGAAATGCCAATCACTTGTAATCCGTGATCGCGATACTTGTCCTGGAACTCGACAAAGTGGGGGATTTCACCTCGGCACGGCGCACACCACGTCGCCCAGAAGTCCAGCAGCACAACCTTACCTCGATAGTTAGCGAGGTCGAGTGACTTTCCATCCAGATCCTGCAACGAGAAGTCAGGCGCAGGCGAGTGAAGCACGGACAACGGGCCGCGGGTCGTAGACGGGCCAGAGCCATTCCTGCTCACTTTGTAGATACCGATCACAAGTGCGATCGCAACCATTATCAGGGCGGCTTTTCTCATCGAGTCTACTGGCTTTTGATGGTGGGGTACCCCTTGTACACCCAGTCAGTCCCAAAGTTGTCGGGGATATAGAGAACTTTCACATTAGTGAAGCCCGCTTTGTGCAGGTCGTTGTACGCCGGCCGCACGTTGGGACAGTGGCTCCAGGGGCAACATCCACAATAAAGAACAATGAACGTTTTGTGGGGCAGTGCTTTTACTCGCCTCCGCAGAGATTCAATTCCTTGCGAATCCGAACCCGCTCCGATGTACTCAGAGCCGGGAATGTGCGCCTGCATGTAAAGAAGATGGGGACCGATGTTCAGGATCAGAGGCTTCTCGCCTTTGGTTGATTGAAGGATCTTGACCAGGTCCTCGGGACTCATCAGTTGCGCGCTGCCCGGCGCCAAGTCAGATGCGGACTGCGCCTCCGCTTGTGGGATTGCGCTTGGCTTGGAACTGGGAATGGCCAGTGCGGAAGCGGAAACGGCTGTTAGAGCCAAGATTCCCATGACAACATTGAAAACAACGAGGAAGCAATGCCTCACTAACTTCTTCATAGGAGTGCCTTTCCATGAACGAACAACCGCCGTTGCGAAGTTCAGAGCAACATAGAAGCATAAACCATGGGAAGATTCGCAGGTGCTCAGTTGCGCAAGCGGCATAATTGAGTTGCCGTTTTGCACTAATGTCGAGGGCGTACCTGATTTCTACCCAATGCCCCGGAATGCCCTTAGTGGTGGTGATTCATTGTCTTCGGTCCCTCGCGTCCAAGCGCTCGTTCTTGGCATCTAAAGACGCAGAGGTTAAGGAAAGCAAAAAATAGTTATGCAGCTGTCGAGGGTGAACTGGTTTGCAAGTTTCATCCTGGCAGCGATTCTGTCTGCGCCCGCTTGGGGCGCAACTCCAGCGCTACCAGGAACACTCAATTACGTTGAAGGGCAAGCCGCAGTCGGGACTGAGATCCTGAATGCAAAATCCGTGGGATCGGTGAGTCTGCAGAGCGGGCAGACGCTCACCACCGAAACCGGCAAAGCCGAGATCCTGTTGACTCCGGGCGTATTTTTTCGCGTTGGGGACGACAGTTCCGCCACTCTGGTTTCGCCGAGCTTGACGAACACGGAAGTGTCGTTGACCAAGGGCCAGGCGATGGTCGAGGTCGCCGAAATATACAAGGACAATCTGTTGCGCGTGCAGGAAGATGGCGCGACGACACAATTGCTGAAAACCGGATTGTACGGGTTCGACGCCAACACTGGTGACATTCGCGTCTTCAAGGGCGAGGCCCTTGTGCACGACGGCGATCAGAACATCAAGGTCAAGGGCGGCCACGAACTTGATGTGAACAACACGGCGGGCAAGCTTACGACGCACAAATTCAACAAGTCGGCTGATGACGATAGCGATCTCTACCGCTTCAGCAGTTTACGCTCGCAGTACCTCGCCGAAGCCAATGTTGACGCAGCCGGCGGCTACATCGGCGGCGGTCTTGGTTGGTACGGCGCAGGTTGGTACTGGGACCCATTCTTCACGGCATACACTTGGATTCCGGGCGACGGGATGTTCTACAGTCCGTTCGGCTGGGGATTTTACTCGCCGTGGTTTGTCTCCTATGCTCCGTACTATGGGGGTTACCCGTATGGCAATGGCTATGGTTATGCGGGACACGCAAGACCCCACTACGGCGGTCATCCTGGTGGTTATAGCGGTCGTGCCGGATACGCTGCGCCTCGGATGGGAAACGGTTTCCACGGAGCGCCGTCGGTTGGCGCATCGCACTTTGGCGTCATGGGCGGAGGCTTTCATGGCGGCACTGGCGGCTTTCACGGGGGGAGACACTAAGCACAGTCAGCAGACATTGACACCAGGCCCTCAGGCTGAGCTAGCTTGAGGGCTTTTCTTCGTCGATAGTATTGTTCCTCAGGCACACTGCGTCAGCCTGCTCCGTGATGTGAGACGAGTGCGGGCCGCCGAGTTACGGCGATTTGCTTGGCGGGTGAGCGACAGATTTCGGCTGTCGCGGATGCAGAAGCCCTTCCTTCTTGATCACCTCGGGGTAACAACTCCAATTAGGAAATGGCGTGCAGAGTTGATTGATGGCCGCGTATCGGGCCACTTCCTCGGGGCTTATCACGTTTGGATTCCCTTGGGTGATCTCGCGTTCGTTGCACGTGAACCACGGATACGGCGTACAAAACGGCGGGTGCTCTGCGGCCTGTGTTGCTTCCTTATCAAAAGCGTCGACCTCAGCGGCGGTGGGAGGGTTGGCAGGTTTGCCGGAAGCGTAACAATAATACTGGGGAAACGAAGTGCACTCGATCGCCTCAGCCCGACCGTCAATCTTTTGCTGTTCTCGTGTCGGTATTTGGGCCGACGCCAAAACTGACACTGCTAACACCAACCCAGCGAGCGAGGCAATGATCCAACCTCTTCCGAAAGGGACGTCACGAACGGTGAACACCGACCGCATGATCTGGTTGATGTTTTGGGCACTACGAGGGTTGCAAAAAACAAACCCCAGGAAGAAGTGCAGCAGTCGGATGGGATGGCCGGCCCACTTTACTGCCGAATGCGCTTTTAGACGCCGCCGTCTGGCAGGTTACAGCGGGCAAACCGCCCCGCCCGCTGTAGGCAGGCTGGGCGACGAAGGCAAAAAAAACTTAAAACACAGTGAGCCAAATGTGATCTAGAATCATCCAAGTACAAGCGGGGGATGCTCTTGCCAGACAGCGGGCATTCGCGAAAGGGACCAGCCGGGGTGGCTTGGGTACGTGCCACGCTACTCTGCACGTCGATTTTCCTGCTTATACTGGCTCGTGTTTCCCCACCCTCTTTTCCGCAAGACCTCTCAAGCAAGTCAATCGTTAAGTCTGGTCTACAGATCGAGCACAGACAATGCTTCGACCACTGCGGGTTCGAGTGGAACTTTTCGCCCAGAGTGTCTCCGTTGCCTCCTCCGCCTGCCCTGATACTGGGGCTGATCCCGGAGACGGAACCAGTTCCGACGTTCCATCTCAAAGGTTTCCATTACAATCGCCCCCCACCCAACAGCTAACCCACGAAGCTGCTGAAATCGGACGTTGCCATTCTGCCATTCAATAGTCTGAACGGTAAGACGCCTGCTTCTACTTCGTTTCTTTTCGATGACTATCTCCGGAATTCGGGGACTGTGGAACGGAGAGTGGGCCATCAGAGATCGGCCTGGGAGGAAAGGCGACGCCGCACATTCCGACACGCAATCTGGATGGGGGCTTTGTTATGCAAGCGGTATTTTTGGTCTACCTGGTCTATGCGGTCGTGGTCTTGATCTGGAGTTCCTTGAATGAACCGTGGCTGGACCTTCGCCATCTCGTTGTTTCCGCTGCTGTATTGAAGGAAGGTGCATTTCTGGGAACAACTCCCATTGTGATCGAGTTGCGCCCCGCACGGCCAAGCTTACCGACTGTTGCCAGCATACCCGGCTCATTGGTGGTTTCCAGGGCTGAATTTAGCAGCCTCGTTCGATGGGCACCGCCGGGCGCCACCCTCGTTTTATGTGAGCGTGGTGAAGGTCGTCACCTGGATTGGAATGTCGAGCAGGTGCTGCTCGAGTTGGGCATCGGGGTGGTGTATTGGTTGGATCTCCACACCGATCACGAGCCGATGCCTACAAGTACAACATCAAGCGCGCTGTCTGCAAAATCGTGAGCACGATTTGTGGCTCGCGACGCCTGATTTCCTGGGGGCTCATCGCGTTTGGTCAGAATTGACGGCAAGTCTGACTGTTGTAACGAAAACCGTCCATCTCGAAGGAGGAGATTGCCATGAACCGACGGCCCATTGAGGTTGCTTTGACAGTTTTTGCATTCAGCGTCACTGCCGAACTGCTGTGCATCAAGATTCTGCGTGGTTCGTTGACCGATTGGCTCAATCATCCCCACCGCCAGTTGCTTCTTGTCTCGATGATTCTGGTCAACCTTTTGAACGCCGCCACCGCTATGTATTTCTGCTCCCGGGCAGTGAGGGCCGAGGTCAGCTTGAAACTCAGAGAAAGAAAGCAGGAACAAGTTAGCGTCTACCTGAATCACCACCTGCGCAATGCCCTGTCGATTATCCAGAATGCCGCCTTCCTGACCAATGACGAGCAGACGATCAAGCTGTGCGACGATGCCGTGACGCGTATTGTGCAGGTCCTTGTAAGCACGGAAGCTGATTTGACCGACCCGAGTGCGGTTCTCTTCGCAACCCGGACGTTCAGGTGTTAAAAGGCGACAAGAGATGAGCACTCGTCGATGGCTTCTACAGCTAAAGTCACTCCCAAATGAAGGAACACTATGCAATACAACAATGAGGAATGCGCACGCGCCTGTGCCATCTGCCAGTCGGTTGTGACGAAAATAACTTGGGATAACGTGCCGCTCTGCGAGACCCACTTACGGGAACGGGAAAGCATGCAGCTGGGTAGCGACCGGCTGTTTCGGCGCCGGACGGCAGAGCAGTCATTCGGTCTAGCCGTTCATGAGGAGCTGTTGCCTTCCGACAGCGCAATTTCTGGGGTTGAGCTTCGCGGCGTCGTTGCCTGAGCCACCGTATGCGGCTGGGCCTTGCAGAGGTCATCGACCCCCGCAATGTTAGCAGCGGTCAGCCCTTCACCGGAAACCTGGCTCCTTCCGTGGATGTGGTGGATGGCCCATGTCGACCGCTCGCCGCGGCGAAGGCGCACGTCTTCAACGCGACGGTCGCGCAGCGGGAGTCGTCATGATCGGACACGGAGCTCCTTGGCAAGAACGGGAACGCCGAGCTTCGGCAGAAGCCTGCATCTCTAGCATGGGTCCCTTCTACTAGACGCCGCCAGCGGGTTTCAGCCCCAGCTTTGCCAGCATCCACATTCCCGGACACCAGTTGGTGAAGGCTGATTGCAGCAGGTTCAGACCCACAAATGCAGTGAAGAGATACCAGTAAGGATTGACCCAGTATCCCAGTGCCAGCGAGAGCAGAACGAACACTCCCGCCATCAGTCGCAAACCACGTTCGATTGTCATGCGTGTACCTCCTGAGAGCGCGTCGTGGCCGGGATGCTGCCCGGCGCCGATCGCTTGTGTTTCTCCACCATGTAGTACAGCACCGGCACTGCCATGCGCGATAACAGTGTCGAAGCCACTTCGCCGGCCATAAGAGAAATTGCGAGTCCCTGAAAAATCGGATCGAACAGAATTACGCTTGCGCCCACCACTACCGCCGCTGCTGTCAGCAGCATCGGACGGAAGCGTACCGCGCCCGCATCGACTACCGCATGTTCAAGACTCATGCCCTGGTCACGGCGCAGCTCGATGAAGTCCACCAGGATGATTGAATTCCTCACAATGATTCCAGCGCCTGCAATGAAGCCGATCATCGAAGTCGCGGTGAAGAACGCTCCCATCAGCGCGTGCGCCGGCAGAATGCCGACCAGCGTCAGCGGGATGGGCGCCATGATCACCAGCGGGACAATGAACGAGCGGAACCATCCCACCACGAGCACGTAGATCAGCACCAGAACTGCTGCGAAGGCCAGCCCCAGATCGCGGAAGACTTCGACCGTGATGTGCCACTCCCCATCCCACTTCATCGCCAGCCGGTCGGTTTCGGTGGGCATCGCAACGTTGTACTGCTTGATGTGGTATCCCTCGGCCGCTTTCAACTGATCGATTGCCTTGCCCATTTTCTGGATAGCGTAGACAGGGCTCTCTTCTTCTCCAGCAACGTCGCCGAGCACGTAAACCACCGGCCGGAGGTTCTTGGCGTAGAGACTGGTGTCGATGGTTTTCTTCTCGACGTTGGTCAACTCGCCGACAGAGACTTGTCCGCCTCCCACGCTCGGCAAACGCAACGAGGTGAGCGAGTCTATGCTGGAGCGATCGGCCCTTCCTAATTGCACGCGAATCGGCACGTCTTCCCGTGACTCTGGCGAATGCAGCAGCCCAGCCGTAGCGCCATCCAATCCGATCTGTACTGTGCGGGTTACGTCCGCAGCGGAAATCCCATGCAGCGCAGCCTTGTCGAGATCAACTTTTACGTCGTACTTCGCCTGTGGGTCTTCGACATACCAGTCCACGTCAACCACACCGGGCGTGGTTTGAAAAATCTGCTTGATCTTCTTTGCTAGCTCGATCTGCTGCTGGTAGTCGGGACCATACACTTCGGCAACCAGGGTTTCGAGTACGGGAGGTCCGGGCGGCACCTCCGCCACCTTGAGCCGCGCTCCGTAACGATTGCCGATCTCCACCAACCCAGGCCGCAGGCGCTTGGCGATGGCATGACTTTGCGTGCTGCGCTCGTGCCGGTTCAGCAGGTTCACCTGGATATCCGCCTGATTGGCGCCGCGCCGCAGGAAGTAATGGCGCACCAGACCGTTGAAATTGTAAGGGCCAGAAGTGCCCGCGTACACCTGGTAATTCGAAACTTCAGGCTGCCGGCCAAGGTACTGTCCCAACTCTTGCGCAACGCGCGTCGTCTGCTCCAGCGTGGTGCCGTTCGGCATGTCGACAATGACCTGGAACTCGCTCTTGTTGTCGAAGGGCAGCATCTTCACTTTCACCAGCTTGAACGCTACCAGCGAACAGGCGAGCAAGAGGAGCACAACCATGCTGCCCAGGAAGATCCAGCGCCTCCTTGCGCTCTCAACGAGCGGGTTCATGATTCGACGGTAGAGCCGGGTCGTCCAACCCTCCGTCTCATGTTGAAAGCCACTTCCCGTCGCATAGTGACGCAACAGTCGCAGCGCAGCCCACGGCGAGACTACGAACGCGACGATCAGCGAAAACAGCATCGCAGCCGATGCGCCCACGGGAATCGGACGCATGTAAGGCCCCATCAGTCCACGCACGAACGCCATCGGAAGGATCGCGGCGATCACAGCGAAGGTCGCGAGGATTGTCGGGTTGCCAACCTCATCCACGGCCTCGACGGCGACCTCGGATAACGCGCGGCCCTGGCTCTCGGGAAGCCGGAAGTGGCGCACTACGTTCTCGACAACCACGATTGCGTCATCGACAAGTATGCCAATTGAGAAGATCAGCGCAAAGAGCGTAACCCGATTCAGCGTGTAGCCATACAGATAGAACACGACGAGGGTCAGCGCCAGCGTTACTGGCACGGCCAGCAAGACGACGCCCGACTCACGCCATCCCAGTGCCAACGCCACCAACAAGGTCACCGAAAGGGTGGCGAGGAACAAGTGCTTGAGCAGTTCGTCGGACTTGTCCTTTGCGGTCTCGCCATAATTCCGCGTGACTGTAACATTCAGGTCGGACGGAAGCAGGTAACCGCGCAATTCGCCGATTTTCTTCTCGGCCTTTTCGGTGATGACCGTCGCATTGGTGCCTTTGCGCTTGGCGAGCGTAATGGTCACCGCCGGATACTCACCACGCATGGCATCTTTCGGCGCTCCGGCAGCGTTGGCAAACAGCACGTAGTCCTGTGGCTCGGCCGGCCCATCCACGATTTCTGCGGCCACGTCGCGCAGGTACACCGGCCTGCCCTGATAGACGCCGACGACCACCTGCTTTAGGTCGTCGGCTTTGCCAAGAAAGCGTCCGGCCTCGACTTCGAACTCCTGGTTGTCATGGGCGAAGCTTCCAGCTGCGCCGCGCGTATTGGCCTGCTGAAGTTGGGCCGTAACCGCGCCCGCCGTCATTCCGTAGGCGGCGAGCCTTTGGGTGTCGAGCACCACGCGGACCTGCCGTGGCAGTCCGCCAATGATCTTCGTTTCGGAAACATCGTCAATTTGCTTGAGTTGGTTCTCCAGTTCACCCGCGATCTGCCGCAGCTTGTAGCTGTCGTAGTTCTTGCCCCACAGGGTCAGAGCCATAATCGGCACGTCATCGATGGAGCGCACCTTGATGATGGGCTGCGACACGCCCTCGGGAATGCGATCGAAATTCGAGTAGAGCTTGTTGTAGGTCTTGACGATTGCGTCTTCTTCTTTGGTGCCCACGTAGAAGCGCACCACGAGCATGCTCATGCCCGGCCGCGTAATGGAGTACACGTACTCCACTCCGGGAACTTCACGCAGCAGGCGCTCCATGGGGACCGTGGCCCGCTGTTGCACCTCTTGCGGCGATGCCCCGGGCATCTGCACGAACACATCGAGCATGGGCACGACGATCTGGGGTTCTTCCTCGCGCGGAGTCATCAGAATCGCGAAGGCCCCCGCCAGAAGGGCACCGGCAATGAACAGAGGCGTCAGCTTCGAATTGATGAAGGTACGGGCGATCAGCCCGGCGATGCGGAGCGGAGTTTTTCCTTCAGCCGCCATCGTCATTTCGCCCCGATTTGCTTGCCGCTCAATTCGCGCTCGCCCGGCTGCGCCACGATGCGGTCACCGTTCTCCAGTCCTGAGAGGACCTCGACTTGTTCGGCGGAGGGCTTTCCGAGCGTTACATATCGCAGGCTCGCGATCTCGTCTTTCCCCACCACGTACACGGCGTCCAATTGTCCGCGATGCAGCAGCGCAGTTTGGGGAACGAGGATGGACTGGCGCTCTCCGCGCGCGAAACGTGCTCGGCCAAAAAGTCCCGAGCGAATTTGCGGGTTGGACGGAAGGTCGATCTTGACGGTGAACGTTCGGCTCGCCGGATCGGCCATCGGTACGATCTGGACAACTTTGCCGGCAAGCGTCTGATTGCCAAGCGAGTCGAGCGTAATCGGAATCGTCTCCCCCAATCGGGCCGCACCGATCTGGCTTTCGTCCAACAGCGCTTCCAGCCGGAAGCGGCTGGGATCCTCGATCGCCAACAGGGGAACGCCGGGAGCCGCCATGGCGCCGGCGTCTGCCAGCTTGGCGACCACCAGGCCGTCAAACGGAGCACGAATTGTTGTGAAGCCGATCGCTGTATTGGCCTCGGCAACCCCGGCCTCAGCTTGAGTGCGGCCAGCGTGAGCGGCGTCGCGTCGCGCCTTGGCAGCCGCCAGCCGTGTCTTCACCTCGTCGTATTCCTGCGGGCTCACCGATTTCTTGTCGAACAGCGTCTGGTAGCGGCGCATGGTCGATTCCGCCAAGGCATAGTCGGCATCAGCGGCTGCGATGTTTTCCTGAGACGCTTGCAGGCCGGCATTGGCACTGGCGTAGGCAGATCGCTGCTGCGCCGCATCGATCGTGATCAGAACTTCTCCGCGCCGCACACGATCGCCTTCATGGACGTTCACTCGCATGATGGTGCCCATCACCTGGCTGGAAAGTTGCGCCGACTGTGCAGCGCGCACCGTGCCAGTCGCTTCGGTGTAGTCGGGCACCGTTGTCTTTTGGACATTCAGCAGCGTGACGTCGCGTACGATTTCGGGAGCCGCTGTTGTGTGCTGCTTGTCGTTGCTGCATGCGCTCAAACCAGCCAGCCAACTCACCAGAATGCCGAGCAGGAACAGTTGCGCAACACGCATCGATTTCTGAATCATTGCGTCACCACCGGAGAAGCGGGAGTAAGTGTCCCAGTCGCCAGCTCCACGCCAGCGTAACTGGTCTGCACGCGGTACACCGCCTGCCAGTAGTCGGCCTTGGCACGATGTGCGGCTTCTTCTATACCCAGCAGATCACTGACGGTGCTGAGGCCGCCTTCGTAGCGATTCTGGTTGATGCGCAGGCTTTCATCCGCCTGCGCGATCGCGCCGCGAGCAACTTCAACTTGCTGGCGGGCGGCGTCGTATTCGTAGTACGCCTTGCGCACTTGCAACCGGATTTCATCGCGATAAGCATCGCGCATTGCCGCTGCTCTTTCCTGCACTGCTTTTTCGCGGGCGATGTGTGCTCTCTTGTTGTCGCCATCGAACAAATCGAACTGCAGTTCGGCGCCGGCGATCCAGTTGTTGCCCCCGTTCCATCCTGGGGAAGGACTGTCCGTCTCCCACGAGCCGAAGACGTTCAGCCGCGGGAGCCAGTGCGCCCTTGGCCATGGAGACACTCTTGGATTGCGCGCTGCGCTCCGACTCCACGCGCTTCAGGTCGGGACGTTTTTCCAGGGCCTTCGATTCCAGCTCCGCAGCCGTGGCAGCCGGGAACTGGCGCTCCGCCAATGCGTCTTGCGGTTCGTAGGCAGTATCCGCTGGCATCCCGAGAGCAAGCGCCAATTGCGTGCGCGCCAGCGCCAGGCCGTTCTTCATCTGGATCAGTTCCTGTTTACGTCTGGAGGTCACCACCTGTGCGCTCAACAAATCCGAGTCCACAACCATGCCGCTCTCCACGCGCGCATGACTGCTGGACTCGATGGCTTGCGCGGTTTTCAATGCGTCTTCGGCCACCTGTTCCTGCTTCTGCGCCAGTAGCACTCCGAAGTACGCCTGCACAGCCTGGTAGACGAGCTCCTGGTCGGTGCGATCCAGTTGTTGCTCTACTGCTTGCTGCATATATTTCGCGCGACTGACTCCAAACCAGCTTTGCAGTCCGTCAAACAGGCTCCACTGCCCCGAGAAGCGGCTGGAGAAATTGCCAATCGGCGTTGGCGTGTTCAGCTTGTTGAGCGCGAAGTCTGCAGCGCTGAAGTTCTGCTGGCGCAGTCGTGTGCCGAAAACAAACACAGGATCGTTTCCACGAACAGCGCTCTCCGTGAACATGACTTTTGGCATCAGCGGCGAGCGGGCCTCACGCACGCCGGCTGCCGAAATGCGAGTGTCCGCGATTGCGGCTTTGTGCAGGGGATTTTTCTCCAGCGCCATGCTGACGGCTTCGGGCAAAGTCAGCGGAGTGCCGGTTTGCGCGGTCAGCGGCATCGCCAGCAGGGCAGCAAGCGCAGCGAATCGTACGGCGTGTGTCAGTGCAATTCTCGACGACTGGCTTCTCAAGATGGCAGGCATCGGTGTGCGCGAGACCTCACCCATCCCTAGGCTCCGACCAACGCAGTTTCCATCGCCGGCACGATCTCAAATGTCGTATGCAGTTCAGCGCTCAGCTTAACCATGGCGCCAACTGAACAATACTTTTCCTCCGAGAGGCGGATGGCATCTTCCACCGCCTGCGGGGAAACATCGGTTCCGGTCACGATGTGATGAATGCGGACCTGAGTGAAGACCTGCGGCGGGTTCGGGGTCTGGTCGGCTTCGACTTTGACTTCGTAGCCGGAAACCTGCTGCCGCTTCTTGCGCAAGATGCTGATGATATCGAATGCCGTGCATCCCGCGAGGGCTATGGCAACCAGTTCGATGGGCTTCGCCCCGGTATTGCCGGCTGCATCGTCAATAAGGAAATGATGTCCGGTACCGCTGGTAGCTATGAATTGTCGATGATTGCTAAGGGGTTGAGTCAAAATTACGCTTGCCGATATCATGGCTTTCTCCGTGTTCGCCCGGTTCTTCAGAACTCAGGTAGGCCCATTACATCTAGGTCACACGGATAAACGCTGTGACACCGCTCACCGTTACAGGAATTTCTTGCTGAAGGACAAAAGAAATTGCCGGGATGGGTCACACTTTGGTAGTAGGGGACTTTAGGAGGCGTGAATCTTAGCGGCGACGGCGCGCCTCTTCCCGAGCTCAGCGAGCGCCCGCTGGTACTGCGGCAAAAGCTGCTTGCGGAGCTGTTCGGCACGCTTGGAATCGCACTGTGGTCGATAGGATCGGCACTGGGCCACAGCATTCTTCAAGCTGGACAAAAACGCCTGGCAAGGCTGGCAGTCGTGCAAATGCAGGTCCATCTCTTCGCACATGGCATCATCGATGATGCCGTCCATGTAATCGGAGAGCGCGGCGAATAACCGCCGGCAACGCTGCGATTTGGGCGCCTCGGCGCTGGCGTGCAGGACCAGCCCAGCGGCGGGGCGAGCTTGCGCCAGCCTGGCGAGTTCCCGACGGACCATCAAGCGCGCGCGGTGTAGCCGCACTCGCACCGTTCCTTCGCGCAAGCCCATGATCTTGGCTACTTCGGCTGTGCTCAGCTCCTCCATGTCGTGCAGGACCAGCACCATCCGGTACTGCGGAGGAACTTTAAGAACCGCCCGCCTCAGATGCTCGGCGGCTTCGCTATTCAGCAGCGCCGCCTCCGGGTTGGGCGCCGCGCTCTTCATCAGTTCTTGTAGCTCGCGGCTGTCGGGCATCAATTCGTCCAGCGATAAGTTTTTGGCGCGTGAGACCTGGCTTCCACGATGGCTACTGATGCAGCGGTTCCGCGCAACCTTGTACAGCCATACTGTCAGCGCTTGCGGATTGTGGAACTTGGCAAGATACGGGACCGACTTCAGCAGCACGTCCTGCATAGTGTCCTCCGCGTCCTGGGGGTGGCCGCAGACTTTCATGCTGAAGGAATAGACCGTGTTCTGCAGAAGCGCCAGCGCCCGGTCAATCGATTCCGGACGGTTCTCACGAATCAGCTCCAGCGCTTGCTCTACGGCTTGCGGCATGTGTTCAGGTTAGCTGATGACAAGGCGCTCAGCCAATAGCAGGGCGCGGAGGAACGTCGGCCTGACACAACTTGCATGCATCGTAAGCGCGCATGGTGACATCTGGGAAGGGCGAAGGAGCGCAACCTATGCAGGGCCTCAACGTTCTTCTGTCGAGCCTGTTGTTGGTTGGAACGACCGCGGGTGGCCCACCCTAACACCTAACCTTCGCAAACCTGGGGTGCCCCATGCTTTCGCTGGGGTTGCGAAAGGGTGGGAGCGAAAAACTCGACCTCACGATTTTGAATTGTTGGTCTCCCACCGTTTGCGCCCAAAGACAGGCGCAAAGGATGGGGCACCCAAGTGTATCGTCCCGCACAACGAAATCCCCGCCGCCCTAGCCAAACAACAGTACTCAGTAGCCAGTAGCCAGTTGTCAGGGAAAACGACCGCAGATCCTTCGGCTCCGGCGGCGCGGCGCCGCCTCCGCTCAGGATGACAAATTATGAAGTACTGTGCGGCTATAGAGGTCCTTCGACTCCTCGCTCCAACACCCCAGCGAGCACAAACCCGGTGCTCGCTGGGGACCCCGTTTGCGCTCGTCGCTCAGGATGACAAACTGTAGTTCTAGGGATGGACCCCCCAAGCGCGACAAAGGGCGAGCCGCTTGGGAGATCGTGGTTACCGTCGTTTTGCGGAGTGCGTTTTCTGCTCGGCCCTGCTCATACCCGCAGAATAGAATGGGAAGCACTGGAGCCAGTGTCCAGCGCTGAGAGTGCCCGTCTGCGCTGCGTCGCCGTGATAGCAACCGTCGGGTGGGACACACAAGCCGGCTTCGCTTGGGGATGGATGAAAATCCCCACCCTAGCCAAAAGAAGGCTAGGATGGGGCACCCAGCAGCGATCTTTGAAAATCAGCAGCCCGGGGAACCGGCAGGCGCCGGTAAGTCTTTTGTCCGGAATACTTTGCGTGTATCTGCTTTAGATTGAATATTTTGCCGGGAATCGCGCAAGATATTCATCAGCAAGGACTTATGGCTGCATGTAAAGCATGTGTTATGAATACTTTGAGGGCAAAGTATTGAAAACAAAGTTGCACAAATGCCGGGGGGAGGGGTAGGACTGTGGCATCCGCATGGTTCGACTCTGAAACGAAAATCCCTGCCCCAGGGTCAAGAAATGGCCTGGAACGGGGCACCCGAGTGTCTCGTCTCGACATCTGCACACCGTACAATGGGCGGATGCGAATTCTTCTTTCAGTGTGCCTATTGGTGTTTGCGGTGACGGGGTTGGCAGCCCAGACACCGCCGGCGCAGATTTCCGCTCCCGCAGATTTGACCACGCCGCCGGCTGATGCCACCAAGAGTCCGTCCGGCCTGGTGACGAAGGTGGAAAAACCTGGCACCGGCAAGGACCATCCCGCCAAAGATGACGTGGTCACTGTGGATTACACCAGCTGGACCAGCGAGGGCAAGATGTTCGACAGCTCGCAGGCGGTCGGCAAGCCGGCGACGTTGTCGGTGAACCGCGTGATCCCCGGCTTCGCAGAAGGTATCCAGATGATGGTGATCGGCGAGACGCGCCGCATGTGGATTCCCCAGGCGCTCACCTACAAGGGGCAGCAAGGCAAACCGGCGGGGCCCCTGGTATTTGAGGTGACGCTGCTCGCTATGCCTCTGCATGCACCGGCCGATGTGAGAGTAGCTCCGGGCGATGCGAAGCGAACAGCGAGTGGCCTGGCGTACAAGGTGCTGACGCCGGGCACGGGCAAGCGCCATCCCAAGAAGTTCGACGAAGTTACGGTGGACTACACAGGCTGGACGACCGATGGGAAGATGTTCGACAGCTCAGTGGCGCGAGGTAGTCCAGCGACCTTTCCGCTCGACCGCGTGATTCCTGGGTGGACCGAAGGGGTGCAACTGATGGTGGAGGGCGAGACCATGCGCTTCTGGATTCCTCAGGGGCTGGCGTATCAGGGAAGGTCGGCGCCGTATGGCACGCTTGTGTTCGACGTGGAACTGATCCATATCCAGTAGCGCGCGAGAATGTGGAAGCGGCGTCAAGGGCCTGCGATCAACGCCGCTGCGCTTAGGATGACAAGAACGGAGCACTTCTTATCGCATCAGCATGTCGTAAACGAATTGGAAGGCCTGCGGACTGACGCCGATGCTGCCGCGATAGGGATTGTTCATGATGAGCAGGAGATGGATCTCCATGCCCAGGAGAGCGGCGAAAACGGCGGTCATCCAGAGATGCATGGCGAAGCTTTTGAATTGGAAGAACCAACTGACCGCGAAGCTGAGCACCGCTCCAAGAATGACAAAGTGCCACAGCGGACGCGGCAAATGCGCGGCGACAGTGTCAAGCCGTATGCTGCGCTTCTCGACAAGGTCGTTGAAGGCGACCAGAGCTTGAGAATGCAGGGCCCGTTGTCCGTCGGTGCGGGGTTCGAACGCTTGCAGCCGGTCCTGAAAACGCCACAGGCGCTCCAGCCCTCCCCGACCGATGATGCCTTTGCGGTGCAGCTCCCATGCGACGTTGATTTCGTAGCGGGTGTAGTCCCGCAGGTCAGCCTGGAGCGCGCTGCGCTCGGGATCAGGATAACCACTGACGTCACGGTACAGCGCCGCCAACGCGCCGGCTTCCAACCCCACCGTGCTGCGGGCAGTGTTGTAGCCTTCCCAGACACCGACGGCGATCAAGCCCAGCATGATCCCGTAGAAGATGGCGACGGTGCTGAGATAGTAGCTGACTGCGTCGTTGTGCGAGACGACTTGCAGCCGGGCTATCCACTTGCGAGTGAGCAGCAGACCACCCACTCCGAACAGGACTGCAAACAAAATGAATACAATGCCGGCCATCCCGTCCGGCAAGTTGAGCAACCATTCCACAGGGCTCTCCACCAGGGTGCGTTGTGCGGGTTGTCAGTTGTCAGTAGTCAGTAGTCAGTTGTCAGTAACTCGAAACTGCTCACCGATGCCGGTAATTCGAGTTCTGGACCGCAACCTTCAACTGCTTGATGACACCATTCGATCACCATTGTCGCTTGCGACAGTAACCGGGATCTGTGCGGAATGTGCCGACGAACTAGTCGACCAGTGTCACAGCACCGGTGTTTAGTTCGTAGTAACCAGCTACGACCTTCACCTTGCCGTCTTTCACCATGCCTGAGATGACAGTCGATGCCTCGCTCAGGAGGGTCGCCTGTATTTTGGCATTCGCCTTGGTCGCGGCTTCAAGGTTCGGCCCAGCCTGATCTATGGCGGGTTGGATGTGCGGAAAAAGCGCGCTAATCTGCCCGGGAACTTCCTTGCCCTTGATGGCTGCGCTTACCGCTCCGCAACTGGCGTGTCCCAAAACAAGGATCACCTTCGTCCCCAGAACGGCGGCCCCATATTCCAGGCTGGCGATAATCTCCGGGGTAATGACGTTGCCCGCAACCCGCGCGACAAATATGTGGCCGATGGTTTGATCGAAGACCAGTTCGACAGGCACACGAGAATCGGCACAAGACAAAACGGCGGCAAAGGGCTCCTGCTTTTCAGCCGTGTGTTGCTTGAGAATGTCGAGGTCGTGCTCGTGAGCGGTCATGCGCCCGCTGCGAAAACGCTTGTTGCCTTCCATCAATTCGTCCAAGGCCGCAGCCGGGCTGAGCACGCTCTGCGCCCGCGCCGGCAGCGGCCCTGCCAATTCCAGGCCCGAGGCCATCAAACCGACAGCCGTGCCGGTCATGCCCCATTGCAGGAATCGCCGCCTGGACGGCACTTGTTTCGAGAAAGACTGGCTCATGGCTACGCCCTCCGCCACGAGATATTACACCAATGGACGGCATTTTAAGAGGCAGTTCAGGTTTTTCGTTTTTCTTCGGCGGCACAGGCCTGGTCACTCACTGTGGACTGCGGCATCCCCAGCACCACTAAACTCTCTGCCCTCACTACTTGCCGCCGTAACGTGTCTAGTCGTTCACACCGTCTTTAACCTTTGACAACAAGCTGACAACTCCCTGACAACAACACTCTCGCTTCTCCGTAGGCTGTGACTCAGATCGAGTACTGAGCAGCACGGAGGACGGAATGCAATGCTTGAAGAAATCGCGGTTCCTCGCGATGTCTACATTGATGTTGCTGGCCGGGCATTGCGCTTATGCACTGGTAGATGTGCAGGGCACACCGGCACGCAAGACAATCGCGAGCAAACCGGCTGCGGTAACGCCGGTGACAGGCGAAAGCTGGCTCACACATCTGAACCGTCCGTTCAACGAAACCAGCATGGGCAAGACCTGGCGATTAGGCCCGGCCGCGCCCGCTTCCGCAGAGGCGACTTCCCATGGGCAGCCTGACACGCCATCCGCAGTGGCATCGCGAACTTTCACCGTGCATGGTTCAGACCTGTACCGCATGAATTGTCAGGGATGCCATGGTGAATCGGGGGAAGGAGCGCCGCCAGAAATCAACTCGGTCATTAATCCGGTGCGGGCGACCTCCGTCGAGTTGGTGTTGGCCCGAATGAAAGTGTCTGGCATGGAGATCGGCCGGGCGGATGCCGCCAAGTTGGCGCAGCAGTCCAAAACCGCATTGTTGCAGCGACTGCACAATGGCGGCGAGAACATGCCGCCGTTTCCTCACCTGAACCAAGTCGAGGTCACGTCATTGTTCGCCTATCTGAAACAGCTGGCCGCAGTTCCTGGCGCGGAAAGGGAGCAACTGGCGGTGCAGGAATCGCCTCTCCGTGTCGGCGAGCACATTGTGAAATCCACTTGTCACACCTGCCACAGCGCAACCGGGTCCGACCCTGGTCCGCAACAGATTTGGAATGGAGCGATCCCGCCGCTCAGTGCTCTCACCACGCGCAAGAGCCGGGCCGGGTTCATCCGAAAGGTTACACACGGTGCGCCGATCTTGATGGGCGAGCCGCAAATGCTCTACCGCGGCAGGATGCCGGTTTTTTATTACTTAAGCGAGGACGAAGCCGCGGATGTGTATCTGTACCTGACCCAGTATCCGCCCTCGCAATCGGCCGGCGTCAACACGGCCATCGCGCTGTCGCAAAAAAGCCCAGATGAAGGCGGAGGAACGCCTCCCACGAGTGGAAGCCCATCGTCGGCTGCAGACAGCAAGGTGCCCGACGTGCAGCCACAGAGCGAAGATACCGGCCGTCAAACCATCATTTTGCTGACGGGGGTTGCGTTGTTCGTAGTTCTGCTGTTGGCCGGCGGCCTCGGATTCACGATGCATGAATTTAAGAAGCTGTCGGCGGCAAAACCATTGAGCCGCCTGACTCTGAGAACAAACCCTAAAGGGAGAACTAAAGATGCAGCTGCGACCTTGCAACGCGTTTCGTAAAACGAGTTTCTTTCTGATGCCAGTTGTGTTTGCTCTCGTATTTTCGAGCACCGGCTACGCCATTCCGGCTTTTGCCCGCATGTATGGCACAAGCTGCAGCACCTGCCACATTGACTTTCCCAAGCTGAACGATTTCGGCAAAGCCTTCAAGGACGCGGGCTTCAAGTTTCCCAAAGACGACGAGGCGATGATCAAGATTCCGCCGGTCATGCTGGGAGCGCCGGCCAACGCGGAGCTGTGGCCGAAGGCCATCTGGCCGGGCGTCATCCCCGGTCTGCCGCCCATCGGCCTGCGCTACAACAACTTCTTTCAATACACGGGTACCAGCAACGGAAAATTTGCTTCGCTCACTCCTGCGGGAACTCTGCCACCGTTTGTGCCAACCACGGACTTCGAGACCGGGCTATTCAGCATCTTCACCGCCGGCAACTTCGGCAGTGGCATGGCATTTTGGGTGGATGACGACATCAGCGTCAGCGGCGCCAACGCCAACGGCGGACTGGGCGATGCCTATCTCAAATTCGTCGATGTCGGCCGGTTCCTGAAATTGCCCAAAAACTTTCTGAGTCTCAGAGTTGGCCAGTTTGAACTGGAGCTGCCATTCACCCAGGCGCGCAGTCTCTGGATCAGTCCCTACGACATCTACACGCAAGCCAACATTGGGGCCATGAACTCACTGGTTCCGCTGCAGCAGTTCGTCAATAACCAGTTCACCATGGCGGACGTGGGCAAGGGTGTCGAGTTGAGCGGGGGGCTGCACACTGGTGGTTATCAATACTCGATTGCCTTCATCGACCAGAACACCAGCGGATTCGGACAGGACGCTAACCCCGGCAGCCCCTATGTTCCGCAGGCCACCGGCAGCAACAATGGCGGGCTGGGGGTGGCTTCGGATGCGAACTTCAAAGACATCTATGCCTCTTTCAACTACCGCTTCAACCTGGAGCGGGACAAGGAAAGCCGTGGTGCAATCCAGGCGGCCGGCCCGACCGGACCGCGCGATCACACCTATCTGAATCTTGGCAGCTTTTACTTCTATGGACGTTCGGTACAGCGGTTGCTGGGCGCAGCGGCCGACGGCACATCGGCAATCGTGACAGCGCGCGAGCCCTTCTATCGCGTCGGTGGCAACCTGACCTTCAACTATCGTTGCTGCCTGCAGTTCAATGCCCTGTACATGTACGGGCACGACTCCAACCTTTTGCCCATTGACGCCAGTGGCAACCTCATCAATCTGCAAAATCCGGGCGAGTCCGTTCCGGTGGGCTTCATTCGCAGCACGCCGGCTACTTTCAGCGGCGGTTTTGTGGATGCTGAGTGGCTGGCCTATCCCTGGATGTACGTGATGCTCCGCTACGATTTAGTTAAGTCGAATTCCGATCGCATCAACGGATTGATCCGCAATGATGACGGATCGGGGTTCACCGGCGCTCCCTTCAACGGGCCATTCAGCTCAACCCGCAATCGCATCACGCCCGGCGTGCAGTTCCTGCTCCACGCCAACGTCAAGGCGTCGTTCGAGTATCAGTTCCGCCCGTCGCAATCGGTGGTGATTGCCACGAATCCTCTGACCGGCTTGCCCGTGGCGGTAAATCCCTTCCACACCAATACCGCCGTGGCGGGATTGGAATTCGTGTACTGACAGTTGAACCAGAGAAGCACAACCAACGAAAGGATTATTCATCATGCGCAGTTTTCTAGTAACGATTTTATTGGTCACCGTCGTGGCGGCTACCGCAGTCGCCGGCACTATCGAAGGCAAAGTATCAACCGGAAAGTCCGTCGTCTATGTTGACACCATCTCGGGCAAGACCTTCCCTGCCCCCTCGCAGCAGCCCACCATTGACCAGAAGGGTCTAATGTTCAATCCGCATCTCATGGTCGTTCAGGTGGGGACAACCGTCGAGTTTGTAAATAGCGACAACGTGCAACACAATGCTTTCTGGCCGTCGATCAGCGGGAACAAGAAACTGGGGCATAATCTCGGAACCTGGCCCAAGGGCGATAAGCGGCCATTCAAATTCGATAACCCCGGCGTGGTGTCGTTGTTGTGCAACGTGCATCCAGAGATGGCAGGCTACATCATTGTCAGCCCGACGCCGTATTTCGCCGAAACTGATGCGAGCGGAAACTACAAAATTGAGAACGTGCCCGACGGCAAATACAACGTGGTCGCCTGGCATGAAGGGATGAAGCAGCAGAGCAAGTCGGTCGATGTGGCCGGCATCGGCAAGGCCGACTTTACCCTCTCGAAGTAAATGCTGAGTGCTGGCGGTCAGTGCTTGAGCAAGCGAGCGATGGTCTCGAGCATCAGTTCGGGAGATTCGCCTTTGGACAGAAATCCATCGGCAAATTCGATGCCCTCGGGAGTGTCGGCGGCGGCCGAAACGATAAGAATGGGTACGTGTGGCTTGATGGTCTTCATCTCACGGGCGATTTCTGTACCTGTTTTCTCAGTCAGGAAGTGGTCGGCGATCACCAGGTCAACGCCGTCGCGCTTGAATACTGCCAGGCCCTGTTCACCGGAAGCAGCGGTCACCACATCGTAGCCTGCGATGGTAAGCATGAGCTTACGCACTCGCAAAGCAATCTCTGCGTCGTCAATACACAGAATGGTGGGCCGGACGGAGTCCGGAGATAAGGGTCTCATTGGCTGCCGTGAAGCAACTATACTCCATCCCGCTAGCGGTCCGGCATATAGTTTTTTATCACAGTGCAGCCATCATCAACACCAGGGGCCAGGTCTTTTGCAAAGCGGACAACCTGGCCTCAACACGATACGACTCTGAGCGCTGAGTGCTGAGTGCTGAGTGCTAATTGCTAGCTGCTGGTCGCTATGCCAGCAACCTGGCCGCCTCTTTCGCGAAGTAGGTCAGCACAATCGATGCGCCGGCGCGCTCGATGCACAGTAGCGACTCCATCATGACGCGTTCGTAGTCAATCCAGCCGTTGAGTGCGGCGGCCTTGATCATGGCGTACTCACCGCTGACCTGATAGGCCGCCAGCGGCACATCGAAGCGCAGCCGCGCTTCGTGCAGCACGTCGAGGTAAGGCATGGCCGGCTTCACCATGATCATGTCCGCGCCTTCCTCAAGGTCGAGCTCGATTTCGCGCATGGCCTCGCGCAGGTTGCCAGGGTCCATCTGGTAGGAGCGACGATCGCCGAAGTGCGGGGCCGAGTCGGCCGCTTCGCGGAACGGCCCATAGAAGCCGCTGGCAAACTTCGCCGCGTAAGAAAGGATGGGAATGTTCTGATAGCCGGCGGCGTCTAGTGCGGTGCGGATGGCGTCCACCCGGCCGTCCATCATGTCAGAGGGCGCAATGATGTCCATGCCCGCCTTGGCCTGCGCGACTGCGGTGCGGGCCAGCAGCTCAAGCGTGGGATCGTTCAGGATCTCGTAATCCTCGGCGGTCATCGTGGCCACCGAAGCTGCGCCGACCGAGCGCGGTCCGGAAGTTTCCACGATGCCACAGTGTCCGTGCGACATGTACTCGCACAGGCACACATCGCCCATCAGCAGCAGGCCGGGAACCTCGCGCTTGATGGCGCGCGTCGCCTTCTGCACGATGCCACTGTCGGACCAGGCATCGGTGGCAACCTCGTCCTTCGACTCCGGCAGCCCGAAGAGAATGACGCTGGGGATGCCCAGCGACTTTACCTCGGCGCACTCCTTCACTGCTTCGTCCACCGAAAGGTTGAAGACACCGGGCATGGAGCGCACTTCCTTGCGCACGCCCTCTCCCGGGCAGACGAACAGGGGATAAACGAAGCCTTCGGGACTGAGCCTGGTTTCGCGTACGAATGAGCGCATGGCGTCGGTGCGACGCAGGCGGCGGGGACGATCGGTTGGGAATGGCATAACAGAAAATTCTAGCACCGCCAGAGTGGCGCGCGGCCGCTAAAATCGCAGGGAAAAGAGTTTGCGGAATTGTGACCGGAATCACTGAAACCAGTAGCAGTGTCAGTCATTGTCAGTTGTCTCTGGTGTCATCCTGAGCGACGAGGTCGCCGCGGCGACCGAGGAGTCGAAGGACCCCTATAGCGGCAAAGAGTGCGGTCCAGGTTCTGAGGGCCGCCTCTGCAAGCCGCCGACACAAACCCTAAGCAGGCTTCGGCAGCTCCACGGTGCGGACCTGGCAGGATAGACCATAATTCACCCGGTAAGGGACGGTCAGCGGAGCACCATTAGCCAGGTAAAGATGCTCGCCACTTCGCACCTTCCGCTTCCATACCACTTGATATAAGACCGCCTGATTTGGAGCGACGGTGAAGTGCAGGGTCTGGCTTTCGGTGACTTTCTCACCGATCTTGCAACCCGTTTGCCGCGTAATGTGCGCCGCGACATCGGCCTTGATGGCCGACATTATTTGCAGGTTAAGCGTGCCGGTCAGGCCTGTGGTCACGTCCACAGACAACTCATTCGTGGTCTCTTTCGAGACTTGCCTGTCGGTGGAAAATGGACTGCTGCCAAAGCGGTTGTCCAGCGGATACTCCTCTTCGCCAACCACTTCATCGCTCTCGGTGCAGCTCAATTCCTTCACAAACTGAATAGGGGCGACGGCACCGGCTGGCGACGGCTGCAGGCTGGGGGCGGCGCCTACGGAAGCGGCTCCCACCCCCTTCATATACTGGACGGCATTTTCTGCCATTTGCAGCGGGCCGGAGACGCCCGTTTCCGGGCTCACGCCCAACTCCCTGCCATCCATGGACAGGACGAACTGTCCAAGCATGCCGTAGCCGCGGTGGCCGAGTATGAATGCGTGACCGTTCTGCTCAAAGCGGCGCAGTTCACCAATCACCAGATAGATAGGAACATGGTAGAGGACCTTGCCATCCCAGGTGATGGTCAGGTGGGCCGCCAGGAAGCCACTCTTGATCTCGGCCTGGACCTGATGGGTCCCATCTTCCAGTTCGAGGCTCCAAGCGCCCGCCAATTCGAAAATGGCCATCTGGTTCCCCCCGTGCAGCCTTCGCTCACAGCCGATTACAGCACATTACTGCACCTGCAATGAAACAAAAATACTCAACCGGCAGCCGAATTCTGCTGGCGAAAGAAGTACAGCATATCGAGCCCCACGGGCTCGGCGCCCACCTGCCGCAGCATGGTGGTGACCTGTCCACGATGGTAGGTGCCGTGATTAACCACGTGTTGCAGCAGTTGCACCAGCGGCTCGGAATAGGGGCTTCCGGCCATATCTTTGAAGTTGAGCGGAGCGCGCAGGGCACTATCGCTTAATGTGTTTAGAAATTCCTGCCGTTCCCGCTCAATCGCATCCGCGAACGACTTCAATTCCGCAATGGTTCCCGGTTCGCGCGGGGCCGGCACCCCTCCCGCCGATATCGTCTTCCAGGTTGTACTGCTCGCATCCGGATCGGGCCTGGGTGAGTGCGGCGAGTCGCCCTGCCATCGCTTCAACCAAAGCCATTCCGCAAACAGGATGTGGAACACCGTCTCCCTGATAGACGCGAAGCTGCTGCGCACCTCGGTTACGACCTGCTGGTGGTTCAGCTTCTCCAACGCGGAAAACATGCGCTGGTTGGCCCAGCGGTTGTAGGCGTAAAGGGTTTTGATGTCGTCGATGTCCATGGGTCAGGTCCTTCACCGTGTTGGCCTGCCTAAGCTGACTACTGATTGCTGAATCCTGATTGCTGAATCCTGATTGCCAAGTGCCAAATGCTATTGGTGCACCGTGGTGGCCGACTGCAGGATCTCGCAATCCTGACGGTCTTGGGCGGCTGATGGCGACGTCTGCGTTCCCATGCCAGCCACATCCAGATGCGGGTCAACGACCACTACCACGTTGACCAGTCCTTCGGTCGTGGTCCACGCCTTGGCGATGGAGGCGCCACCCCCATCGCTGAATGCAGCCATCTGCTCGCCGGGATAATCGTGCAGGCCGCTACAATCGTGCAGCTCGCGCATCCCACGCGGCTCCGGCGCCAACCCTTCGTGGTGCAAGATGTTCTCCGCCCGCCGTAAAGCCGACTGCTCCGCCGCTTCTTTCCCATTCAGCTGGGGATCGAAGAAGGAAAAAACAAAGACGCCGCGATGGCTGGCCGGTTCGTTGTACCCGCGATCCCACATCGCATCTTTATCGCGCGGTTGCCAGCGCTGCCACGAGGCGGGACGGCAGACCGCCACCTCAAGATCGGGGAACACCTGCGGCTTAAGGTCCTCGCCGGTGAGAGTAATCTCCTGCGAACCGGCAAGCTCACCATCGACGTAAAATTCGGCGCGATAGGCGCCGCTCTGCATGCACATTCGTGCCTTACTGGCGCGCAGCACGGAATAAAACAGGTGCGGATTTCCGTGCGCGTACAAGCTCGGCTTCACCCGCTCCGAGATCGCGGGCAGCACGCGCCACGCCTTCCAATCGGGGCTATAGGCATACCAAAGGATGGCAAGGGCGTCCTGCGGCTTTCCGGCGCTATCGTCCTCACGATTTTCCAGGTGGCCGCTCCAGCCCAAGCCGGCGGCCGATCCATCCAGATGAATGTTCGCCAGCTTGATGCCCGAATCGGCGACGGTCAGACCTTTGGAAAATGGCCAAGCCGCCGTCACCAACTCCGACTTCAATTTGGGCAAGACGGTGTACGCAAAATCTTGGCAGTAAGCGGCAGGGTTCAGGCCCGCGCAGTATTGCCGAAACACGTCAAGATCGGTAATTGCCCCCCCCATCACGGCTACATCGTTGGTGACAAACGGAGGTTTGCCGGCATCGCCGAGGGTCACCGCTTGCTGGTAGGTTTTCAATGCCTGCCGCTTTTTCCCTTCTGCCAGTTGAGCAACTCCAAGATTGAAGTGCCGCACCAGGTCATTAGGGTTAAGGCCAATGGCGGTCACCGTCGCTTGCAGGCCGCGGTCAACGGCTTTACGGTCACCCTTCACCAGTCCGGCCGCATATGTATAGAAGCCGTAATCCGTCACCAGTTCGGGTTGCGGCGGCATGCCTTGCTCCTTACGTTGCTCGCTGGCTTGCTGTTCAGCCTGGGAGACCTTGTCCAAGGCATCCTTCGAGATCAGGCTGATAAATCCGCCTTCATTCAGTTGCGGCGTACTGGCACGATTGGTGGCGAGAGCGAAGTAGAAGTTTGCCAAGGCAAATGCAGGACGAATTTCGACGGCACAGCGGAACTCTTTCGCCGCGGCGGCGGATCCGAAGGATTCATCCTCTGAGCTTTCATATAGCACCCGCCCGCGCGCATAATGTTCGGCTGCGATCTCGTTCAAATCGTTGCCGGAGATCGTCAGAATACGGCACTCGGCGCTGACCGGATTCAGTACAGCAGGCCGGTCTTTCAGGACAACGAACAACCCGAGCAAACGCCAAAGCACCAGAACGCAAGCGAAACCGACCAGGATATAAGAGGCGGTGTTGGTTCGGCCCATTCCCAATGCTTGTCCCAGCAGATACAAGGCGATGGCAAAAACAGTCAACAGACCCAGGAAGGTAGTCTGCTCCCGCTGATACCCCAGACTCCTCTCGTTATTGGCGCTCCATCGAGCTAATTCCTTCTCCGGATCATGGCGCGTCTGGGAACTCACTAACCGCCACGGGAAATACGCGTCCTGTTCCGGACCCAGCTCGCTGGCAATGAGTTGATATGCTTGCGGCTCCTGTTTCTGAAACTCCTCCAGCACTGTCTGCCTCTGCCGTACCTGTTCCAGGACATCCTTTTGGCTCAGCAAAGCGGGCTCCTCCGTGGCCAACTGCAAGCGCTGCCGGGCGGCCTCGTACCGCAGGAGGTAGTTCTCGCCGGTGGCCATAAGTCCCACCAAATCATCCCAAGCCATTACCTGACGAGAGCTTATGCGGGAAATATTCGCCTGGTTCTGCAACGCCGCACTGGCGGCCTTGGAGGACGCCAGCGCGGTCTGAGTGTAGAAATAACCGCTCAACGCACTCAGAACAGCGGTGACGGCGATGATGGCGATGACGATCCGGCCAAACTTATGCGCCGCGGGCGCCGTATGCAGACGCAAACCGGCAAACAGCGCCGGATCCACTTCCGCAGGATGCACCGGCTCCTCTTCCCCATCCTCCCCGCACTCGTCCTCGAGCGGATATGCGGGGTGCGCCCTCTGCTTGCTTTCCTGCTCTTCCGCATTCCTCGCAAGCCTCCTTGCCCAAGGTGTACCCAGTAGTGCCAGGGCCAAGAATCCAAGCGTATACGGCACGAACTCTTGCCACGAACTACGATCCACCCGCAGGGCTACAACTAATCCGACCACCGCTGCTATTGCTCCAATGCCCACCAGGATTCTCTTGCGCTTGGGTTTGAGATGGGTCAGTTGCGCAAAAGTGAGAAATACCAGCCCCACCACAAACAGCACTACCGCTTGAGCCAGCCTTAACACATTTCTGCCGGCGTCGACGACATCCTGCTCCAGCCTTTCCCAAATGGACGGATGACTTCCGTCCTCGTTCGGTCCTTTCCACACGGTGTCAAAGCCGAGCGGGCGCAACCACTCGGCGCTCTGCATGGCGATCGAAGACTCAATGTCGTAGGGAAGATCGACGTTGAAATAGTCAAGGTATGGTTGGAGAGAACGGACGTGGGCAGCTTCTTCTTCAGCCTGCAGCTTTTCGAGCGCCGCCTGCCGCCGGTTTGAGCTCTCGGGCTTCCCGGCTTGTCCTTGATCGCTGCCCGCTACGCGCGAATGGAGGGCGGCACTGCGTTCATAGCGGGCACGGTTGTCGATTTTGCTAAGCAACTCCTGCCGGTGCGCCAGTTCCAGCATTTCCCCCTGCTGCAACTTTCTTTCACGCTTCAGGGTGTCCTGCTCCGCCAGCGCCGCGCGATGGGCCGTCACCGCACCCAGCATGGCCACGACCGCCATGAACATGGCAATCGAAATTGACATGAGCTTGGCTTCGGCAATCTTGTCTTTCTTGCCCTTGGCCTCATCTGGCTTAGCTTCGCTGATGTCGGCTTCCGGAAGGGCGGGGGCGGTATCTTGATTTTGGTGTTGGTCTTGGTGTTGATCTTGGTGTTGATCTTGATGTTGATTCTGGTCTTGATTTTGCTCTTGGTCTTGTTCCACGGCGCAACTCCTGCAGGGATTGCTGGTCCTCTTCTGTCGTCAACCAACCGCAGGTGATATTAGGGGAGGAGTTGCAGCAATATAGCATGGCGAGCGGCCATGCGCTAAGGGATTACTTGGATAAGAAAGGGCCGCGTTCCTCACGCGGCCCAGCTGAAAGCTGATAGCTGACGGCTGACAGCTACTTGATCGCCACCAGCTTATTCATCAGCTCGGAATAATCTTTCTTCTCCACACCGTGGACCTGCCGGTTGTACTCGTCCACCTTGGCCGAATAATTCATGGAGCAGAACTTGGGACCACACATGGAGCAGAAGGCTGCTTCCTTGTAATACGCATCGGGCAGGGTCTCGTCATGCATGCTGCGCGCAGTTTCTGGATCGAGCGACAGGGCAAACTGCTTGTCCCAATCGAAGGTGTAGCGCGCATAGCTGATGGCGTCATCGCGATCGCGCGCTCCCGGACGATGCCGCGCCACGTCGGCGGCGTGCGCCGCAATCTTGTACGCGATGATGCCGTCCTTCACGTCCTTGTCATTCGGCAGGCCGAGATGCTCCTTGGGAGTGACATAGCACAGCATGGCCGCGCCGTACCAGCCGATCATGGCCGCGCCGATGGCGGAAGTAATGTGGTCATAGCCGGGAGCGATGTCGATCACCAGTGGTCCCAGCGTGTAGAACGGCGCGCCGTAGCAGAGTTCGACTTCCTTCTCTACCTGCTCCTTGATCTTGTCGAGAGGAACGTGCCCCGGGCCTTCGATCATCACCTGCACATCGCGCTCCCAGGCCTTCTTGGTAAGCTCGCCCAGCGTCTTCAGTTCGGAGAACTGGGCCTCGTCGCTGGCGTCGGCGATGCAACCGGGGCGCAGGCCGTCGCCCAGCGAGTAGCTGACGTTGTGCCTGGCAAGAATCTTGGTGATGTCGTCGAAGCGCTCGTAGAGGAAGTTTTGTTTGTGGTGGTGGGCCATCCACTGCGCCAGAATCGCGCCGCCGCGGCTTACGATTCCGGTGATGCGTTTGGTGATCAGCGGCAGGTATTCCACCAGCACGCCCGCGTGGATGGTCATGTAATCCACGCCCTGTTCGGCCTGTTCCTCGATCACCTCCAGCATGATGTCGGCGTTCAGGTCCTCGATGCGCTTCACGCGCGAAACTGCTTCGTAGATGGGGACGGTGCCGATGGGCACGGGCGAGTGCCGCAGAATGGCTTCACGAATCTCGTGGATGCCCCCGCCGGTCGAGAGGTCCATCACCGTGTCCGCGCCGTAGTGTACCGAGGTGTGCAGCTTCTTCAGTTCCTCGTCCACGTTGCTGGTGACCGAAGAATTGCCGATGTTGGAATTGATCTTGCACTTCGACGCCACGCCGATGCACATCGGCTCCAGCTCAGGATGGTTGACGTTGGCGGGAATGATCATGCGCCCGGCGGCAACTTCATCACGGATAATGTCGGGCGCGACCTGCTCGCGCTCGGCGACGAAAAGCATTTCTTCGGTGAGCAGGCCCTTGCGCGCAAAATGCATCTGCGACATGTTGGTGTCGCCGCTGCGCGCCGCCTCTTCGCGCCGCTTCGTGATCCAATCCGTGCGCGGCTTCACCAAACCCGCGCCATTGCCGTTGCTGCCGTTGGTTGCACTCATGATGTTGGATAACTCCTCAGGTAAGGGCCTATTATACCGCCGCGAATCGGGCCGGGAATTGGGTAGCGCCGGTAGACTGAATTCTCCCCCGAACTGGAAGCAGCCAGGCAAAACTAAGGGCACGGTTCACCCGCGCCCTTAAATATCTACCGGCTGTAATCGTGTCGCATGATCCCGTCATACCTGCCAGTAAGCATGCAGCACTTTTTGAAATTTGCGGCCTGAACCGCACGGGCAGACATCGTTCCTGCCGAGTTTCTCGCAGAGTTCTTTGTCTCCGTGCACGACGCGGAAGCCGCGCTTCACTTTGCTCTCAGAGGGGAACCCTTGGCGACGTTTGCTGCTGGGTTCGTGGAAAAAATCCGTTATTCACGGGAGTCTCTCCTTCCAGATGGATTTGCCCGTCACATCACGGAAGGCGAGCCGCAGGGCAATTCTATCGCAAGTTGTAAACTGAGATCCCCTCCGAAGATCAGAGACTGCTCGTTTCCTCGCTTCTTGCTTTACAATTCGTCGCACATGAAACTTCTAACATTTGCGCTGCTGTGGTTCGCCGTGCAAGTCTGCTCGGCATCCACCGGGAAAATCCTGATTGCTCAAAGCGCTCCGCCCACTGTTGAAAGCAGCAGCGCGAGCGCGACCCAGGCGAGCGAGCCCGCCCAAACCGTTAAGGTGAGCGACCTCCCTCCCCTGTCGATCGCCAAAGATTGGACTGACCGCGCTTACTGGCTCTTCACCTTTTTTCTGGCCGTCATCGGTGGCCTTCAGGTTTTCTTGTTGTGGGGAAACTTGCGCGCCATCGAGCGTCAGGCAAACCAGATGGAGCACCAGACGGGAATTCTGGAGAAGTCAGTTGCGCTTGCCGAGAAGAATGCAGAAACGGCCAGGCAGAACATAGAAATGTTCGTCAGCCGCGAGCGGGCACATCTTCGTGTAGAGGTGATGCCCCTGGAGTGGCCGCTGCCACCCGGCCCCGCGAAGCTGAAGTACAAAGTTACGCTTCATGGAGCAACCGAGGCCTACATCACGAGCTCGTGCGCTCGGGCTGAAATCCTGGATTCCCTGGAACCGCCGGACGATGCGAAGTGGTGGCCGGCCATGAGCATTCCCCAGGTAATCAGCCCTAGCAACAGAGTGGTTGATGGGACCGTCGAAGGCATATTTCCCAAGATGAATTTGGAACAGCCCGACCTCGAAGCCATTGATGCGGGGAAGAAATTTATTCATTTCCGCGGGTTCATCCGATATGAGGATGTGTTTGGGACGGAGCGATCCTCGCGCTTCCTGCGGGTGTGGGAAGTTTCCAAAGTTCGCAATCCCGATGGCACCCGCTCCGCTCACTGGGGCAAACGCGGCAGCCCGAAGGACAACTCGGAAACCTAGACGGGTGCGTAATTCCTGCGAGTTGATTGAGCCGTGCTGATGCGCAATGTTGCACGAAGCAAGAGAAGCCCTCGCCTGACCCCCGGCCTGACTTTCAGCCGTAAAATGAGGTCGCTCGGCTCGCTATCCTGTGCAAGAATACAGTCATGAAACGACCATTTGCCGCATCGGTTTGGCGCGAGGGAGACTGGTATGTCTCGCAGTGCCTGGAAGTTGACATCGCCAGCCAAGGCGAAACCGAAGAAGAGGCCCTCACCAACCTGCGGGAGGCGCTGGAACTTCACTTCGAACCTCCGCAAGCGACGCGCCCGCCTAAAGTCCGGATGATCGAGGTCGAGGTTGGCGCGGCTTAGCCCCCAACCCTTCCGCGAGGTCAAGCGCCGACTGGAATCTGCCGGTTTCGTCGAAACCACCCAGAAGGGCAGCCATGTCAAGTTTGTGCGGCGCTCGGGCGCGATAATCGATACCGCCATTGTGCCCCGGAAGCACGAAATTCCGGTCGGCACGCTGCGAAGCATTCTTAGCCAAGCTCACATCGATCTTGACGATTGGGAGCGACTCGGCTAAGGCTCGCGAGATTACGCTTGACCTGAGTGGCGGTCAAGCGGCGGGAGCTACTCTCGCCGTGTCATCTCCGTCTTCTCCTTCCGAGCAGGTACAGCACCAACCCACCGCCGAACAGAATTGCGTTCAGCAGCAGGATCTTCGCCACGGCAAACAGTTTGTTCGGCTCGCTGGCATCGGGAACCATCGAGCCCAGGATGACTGCACAGGTGGTCACGAAGCCCACGGTCGCCACTACAATCGCAACCGGCTTTCCCCCCGGAACCCGAATCACACCCGGCTCAACCGGCTCGCGCTGCAGCCGGACCATGGCAGCAAACATGAACAAATAAGGTACGAAATTCGTGATGATGGACATGCTCACCAGTACCTGGTAGGCGCCGTGGACGGTGCTGCCGAATTGCCCCAGCACGATGAACAGCACGCAGCACAGCGCTTGCACGATGAGCGAAACATAGGGCGTCCCCCATTTCGGATGGATGCGCGCGAATGCCGGCGGCAGAAAGCGATCAATGCCGGCAACGAACGGAATGCGCGACAGCGCCGCCAGGTAGGCGCCCACTCCGCCCAGATTCGAGATGCAGATCAGGAGGGCTACCGCAGGTCCCATTCCGATCCAGCCCACCCGCTCGGCGCTGCTGGAAATCGCCTGCATGATCCCTTCCAGGCTGTTGAGTTGACTGTGGGGCAAGACGACAAGAATCGCCACCGTCCCGAGCATGTAGCCCGCAGTGACAAGCACTCCGGCGACCAGCAGGGCGCGCGGGATGGTGCGGCGCGCATTCTTGATCTCGCCGCCCATGAACGACGCTGACTCCGCGCCGCTGAAGGCATAGAGCAGGGTGGACCACACTCCGATCGTTCCCCACCTCAGTGACGGTTTCATCGATGCTGCAGAAAAACTTGTGGCCGAGCCGAACTTTGTCCATGCAATTACTCCAACAATGGAAAGCAGCGCCACCGGCAGCCAGGTTCCGATCGCCCCCAGGTTGCTCAGCCATTTGCCAATGTCGAGACCGACGATGTTGAGGGCCAGCGCCAATCCGAGCCCAAGCAGCGAAAATGTCACAAAGAATGCGGCACTGCCTTGCAATCCTTTCCATCGACTGCCGCCGACATAAAGCGCATTGCTGGCCGCGAAGTAAAGCACTGCGGGGAAATAGGGCAGGTTGCTGGTCCAGTAAATCCACCCGGTGAGAAAGCCGGCAAAGTCGCCGAAGGCGCGCTTGCTCCAGACATACATGCCGCCTTCCTGCGGATAACGCGAAGAGAGTTCAAGCACGCACAGTGCCAGCGGAATGAAGATGGTGGCCAGACCGATCAGCCAGATCACCAGCGTGCCCGGACCGGCGCTGGCCGCCACCGCAATCCAGCGCAGGCTCAGCGTGGCCACCACGTAGAACATCACCAGATCGCGGAAACCCAGGACCCGCTTGGGTTGCGGGGAAGTGTCGGGCGCCGCGGCTGTGGTGGGTTGCATTAGATGCGCCAGTGGGTCCGCATTGTCGCCAATCGGCACAGCTACAGCTGCGCCCCTTCAAGACCGCCAGACCTGCAGTTACAGCGGCAAACAATATCGGTAGAACTCCTCATCACGCTTCCAGCCCAGGCTTTCGTAAAGCTTCTGGGACGCATGATTGTCGATGGCCGTCTCCAAAGTCAGGCTGTCGGCCTGCGTGTCCTCGGCCAGTTGATGAGCGCGCTTCAACAGGGCGCGTCCCACGCCAAGCTTGCGCGACTCAGCCACCACGTAGAGATCGTTGAGGATCCATTGTCGCGTCAGGTTGACCGACGAGAACACGGGATAGAGATGTACGAAGCCGACCGCTCGCTCGCCGTGACGAGCCAGAAAAAGCACCGACTCAGCTTTGCTCAGCCGTGCGAACAGAAAACGGCGCGCCGCCTCCACGTCGGGAGGCTTCTTGTAGAACTGGCGGTATGCATCGAACAGAGGTGCGACATCACCTACGTCGGCCGGCGTGGCCTGCACAACTTCCAGAGACTCTGACGGGGAACGCATGGGGACAAGGAAACACGACTGCGGCTGGCCGTCAACCATTTTGTTGCGCCGATGCCTGCTATGATCTTCGGCGAACCGGATCAGGTGAGATAGTTATGGATTCATCGCTGCGCGACATCCTCGCGTCTTACGACGACCGCAGCCCGCTGGAGCAGGCTTACACCATTCCGGCTTCGTGGTATGTGGACGCTCGCATCGCCGAACTGGAGCGCCAGAACGTATTTGGGCGGACGTGGCAGGTCATCGCGCGAGTGGACCAGTTGCAGCAGCCAGGGCAGTACGTCGCCAGCGACCTGGCCGGCGAACCGCTGGTCATCGTGCGCGGCAGCGACCGCCAGTTGCGGGCGTTCTACAACGTCTGCCGGCACCACGCCGCTGCGGTCGTGATCGAGGCGCAAGGCACGGCGAGCATCTTGCGCTGTCCGTATCACGGATGGAGCTACGGTCTTGACGGCGCGCTGAAGGGTGCGCCGGAGTTTGAGGGTGTCTGCTCGTTCGATCGCGCGCAGAACGGGCTTGTGCCCGTGCGCGTAGAAGCCTGGGAGCAGTTCGTCTTCGTGAACCTTGACCCGCAGGCCGCGCCGCTGGCCGACTTCCTGGGCAGACTGGTAAAGCGAATTGCGCCACTCGATCTCGGTTCCGTTCACTTCTTCGAGCGGCGCTCGTACAGTCTGAGGTGCAACTGGAAGGTTTTCGTGGATAACTACCTCGACGGCGGTTACCACGTTCCTCATCTGCACAAAGCGCTGAACAGCGTACTCGAGTACAAGCAGTACACCATCGAGACCGAAGACCGCTACTGCCTGCAATCGAGTCCGATGGTCGCATCGAACCAAGACGCTGCCACTTCGGCAACCCGCACCGGCGAGCGCGCCTGGTACTTCTGGCAGTATCCCAACTTCATGATCAATCTCTACCAGGGATACATGGATACGAACCTGGTGCTGCCGGATGGCGTCGATCGCTGCAAGGTCATCTTCGACTTCTACTTCAACGATGTGAGCGAATCTGCGGCCGAGCGAAACCGGCAGAGCATCGCCGTCGGCGAGCGGGTGAATGATGAGGATGTGGGGATCTGCGAAGCGGTGCAGCGCGGCTTGCACTCGCGGGCCTATGGCGCAGGCCGGCTATCCGTGCGGCGGGAAGCCGGCGAGCATTTGTTCCATCGGCTGCTGGCGGCGGACTTGAAAAGCGATTCCTCCAGCGCGCCTCAGGGCCTGCTGAAATGAAGGACTTACACCGGCATAGTCAGAACTTTCAATTCCCTGCCCCGGCCCGGAAAGATATTTATGCGTCGGAATCCCGCGATGGGTATATAGTTGTGGGGGTTGTCGGGGCCGAGGCGGAAATTCCAACGTCAGAATCATCTAATAAGGCAGCCGCGATGCGAAGCAGAAGGACGAAAGCACGGACCGACATATTATTCTGCGCTGTGGTATCACTCGCATCCTTTGCCGTTTACTGGACCGTGATTTCCGTCAACCAGATAATGCATCAGCACTCAGGCGCTCGGCGCCCCTCGGGCGCAGAAACCTCTGCTGATGGGCCCGCGACTAGCAGCCCTCCCTACTCGGCCGGACCATTGCCGTCTCCCTCAACACCGGATAGCCAAGAAACTGCAAAATCCTCTTATCAGGACGCGGCCTCCGCCGGTGCCGACGCAACCCTTGCGGACTTGAACCGTACCGGCACCGATCTTACTGGTGACAGCCCGGTCCCGGGTAATACCGATCCGGTGGGAGTTGCCCTTTGGAGGTTCGATTTAAGACCAGCTAACCCTGCGGGTACCGACCTGAGCGAGGCCGAACTTAGCGGTGCCATCCTGGTTGGCGGCCATCCCACCCATACCGACATCTGGGGTGCTGCGTACACAAATTCCGAAGGTGCAAGACACACGGGCGATTGGAAACGCGCCGGCGATTGGGACGACGGATTTCAAAGGATGAAGGATCCGCTCAGCTTGGACCCATCAGCACCAGCCTTACCTCCACTCCAGATACCGCCCTTCCAGCCCCCTTCCCAACTACCTCCCGTCCAAATGCCTGCCCCTCGCTAATTGCTGCGTTTCACATTAGCCTAACCCTCTACTACAGAATCGGTCGTCTCAATCTCGCTTTCGCTTCCTCAAATCTTTCATGATTTCACGGGCTGCGTTGGCGCCTGATGCGCCCGTAAGTCCAGTGCCGGGATGCGTGCCCGACCCGCATAAATAAAGGTTGTTGATCGGCGTACGGTATTGCGCCCAGTTCAGCAGGGGCCGCATGGTGAACAACTGATCGAGCGCCAACTCCCCGTGAAAGATGTGCCCGCCAGTCAGTCTGTAGGTTTGCTCCAGGTCCTTCGGCGTAATCACCTCACCAGCTTCGACAAGGCCGGGGAGATCAGGAGCGTACTCCGCGAGCGTCTTTACGACTGTGTCGCCCAGCGCGCCGCGTTGCGCGTCCCAATCCGCATTACGCAGTTTGTACGGCGCATATTGCATGTAGATCGACATCACGTGCTTGCCTGGCGGCGCGAGCGACTGGTCCCACAATGTGGGAATGGTCGCCTCGAGGTAGGGATGTTGCGAGAACTCGCCATACTTTGACGCATCAAAAGCCCGTTCAAGATAATCGATTTCGGGGGAGACTTGGATTCTACCGGCCAAGAGAGCCGCATCACCGTTCGCGCCTTTGAATGTCGGCAAGCCGCCGAGGGCAAGGTTTACCTTCGCGACCGTACCGTACATCCTGTAATGCTGAAGCTTTTGCAGGAAACTCGGCTCCAGATATTGAGCGTCGACAAGCCCCAGTAGCGTTTGCTTTGGATCGGCATTGGAGATGATTGCCTGGGCGTCGATCTCGTCACCGTCGGCAAGAACGACTCCGGCGGCAAAACCATCCTTTACTTTGATGCTTACTACTTCACACGATGTGCGAATTTCAGCGCCGGCTTGTGTCGCTGCTGAAGCCATGGCGTCCGTAAGCGCCCCCAGACCTCCCACAATGTAGGATGAAGCCGCTGCTGGGTCCCCATCCGACGCGCAGCGCAAAAGCAGGGTTGCACTGGAACCCGCCGACCAGGGGCCAAGAAATGTGCCGAAGATCCCCTGGGCGGCGATGGTACCGCGCAGTAATTCAGTGTCAAACCATTCCGCAACCAGATCGGCCACAGCCATTGGACCCCAGCGCATCATGCGATACAGGTCCTGCTCGCCCAAGCCGCGCACTTTGCGGCCAGCTTTTATCAGCTCCCACAGATTACCCCCGGCTGGATCTTCCAGGTCAGGAGGCGTCATGCCCATCAACAAATTGGCAACTTCGCCGATGCGCGCCAGCGGTTTCTGGAATTCACCGTAATTCGCGGCATCCTTCTGTGAGAACTGCGCTATCTGCTGCTGCGACTTGCCGACGTCGCGGTACAGAACGAGTGGTTTGCCGTCACCGGATAGCGACAGCACCCGAACGTCCGGGGTGTAGGTCTTCAGCCCATGTTTCGCCAGCTCCATATCTCTGACAATGTCAGACCTCAGCGGTCCGGCGCTGTGGGACAGCCGGGAGCAACGGAAACCGGAATGAAACTCCTCCGTAATGGCGCAGCCACCTACGGTAGGTCTGCGCTCAAGGATGAGCGGCTTATATCCGGCCTTGGCAAGATAGAAGGCGGTGACCAGCCCGTTATGCCCAGCGCCGAGGATGACAACGTCGCGCCTCTCCGGCATGACTAGCTGGTTCCTTTCGCGTGCTTCAGGATTTCCAGTGCCGCCAGTCGTCCGGGAGCGCCCATAATGCCTCCGCCCGGATGCGTGGCCGAACCGCACATCCACAGGTTCTTAATGGGCGTCTTGTACTGCGCCCAGCCCGGCACCGGCCGCAGAAAAAACAACTGCTCCAGCGACAGTTCACCCTGGAAAATGTTACCCTCGGTCAGCCCAAATTCGCGCTCGAGATCGAGCGGCGTCACCACCTGGCGCCCCACAATAATGTTCTTCAAGTTGGGCGCAAACTCGGCGATGGTGTTAATCACATTGTCGCCAAAGGCCTCGCGCTTCTCGTCCCAGGTGCCCTCTTTCAACTTGTAGGGCGCGTACTGCACAAAGCACGACATCACGTGCTTGCCGGGAGGCGCAAGGGAAGGATCGGTAAGGCTGGGGATGACCATGTCAATGTAGGGCCGGCGCGAGTAGTTGCCGTACTTGGCGTCATCGTAGGCGCGCTCCATGTAGTCGACACTCGGCGAGATGGAGATGGCGCCGCGCAAGTGATTTCCCTCACCAGGCATGCAGGTGAAATTCGGCAAGGCATCGAGCGCAAGATTCACCTTCCCCGACGAGCCACGGAACTTATAGCGCTTCACCTGACCGCGAAATTCGTCGCTCAAGTGTTCTGGCCCAAGCATCTTCAGGAATGTGAGATTGGGATCAACGCTCGACGAGATGACGGATGCGTAGTACTCATCGCCACTGGTGGTGGCAACGCCAACGGCCTTGCCGTCGCGGACCAGAATTTGCGCGATCGAGGTCTGGGTCTTGATTTCGACTCCCAGCTCGCGCGCCGCATCAGCGATTGCGTTGGAGATGGCGCCGGTGCCACCGCGCGCAAAACCCCAGGCGCGAAACGCGCCGTCAATCTCGCCCATGTAGTGGTGCAACAGCACGTAGGCGGTCCCCGGCGAGCGCACTCCCAGAAAGGTGCCGATGATTCCCGAGGCCGACATGGTCGCCTTGAGCACATCGGTCTCGAACCACTGATCGAGAAAATCGATGGCGCTCATGGTCATCAACTGCACCTGGTTGTACTTGTCTTCGCCGCTCAGGTCCTTGAAGCGGCGGCCGAGAAAGAGCAGTTTGAACAGGTCTTTGGGGTTCAGCGTGGTGGGATCGGGGGGCACCATCCCGAGGATGGGCTTCACGAAGCGGCACATTTGCAGCATGGCCTTGCCGAATTCTTCATAGGCCTCGGCGTCGAACTTGGAATGACGTCGAAGCTCTCGCATGGTCTGGCCGTGATCGTTGACGCGCCACAGGTGGTCGCCGTTGGGCATCGGCGTGAAGGTGCCATCGAGGGGAAGGATTTCGAGACCGTGCCGGGGCAGATCGAGGTCGCGGATAATTTCTGGCCGCAGCAGAGAAACCACATAGGAGCACACTGAAAACTTGAAGCCGGGAATGATCTCTTCCGTCACCGCTGCGCCGCCGAGAACGTGACGGCGCTCCAGAACCAGGACCTTCTTCCCTGCTTTCGCAAGATACGCGGCATTGACCAGGCCGTTGTGCCCGCCACCGATCACGATGGCATCATATTTCCCTGATTCGTTTGAGCCCATGCTTCCTCGTGCCGGGCAAACCCATGCGCGCAAAGCCGCACATGCTGGGGATTCCGACGCTTCGACATTTATGCGGTGCGCCTCATTCTAAAGGTTGGCGTGAAATTTGTCGTCAGCCGCCAGGGTTGCACCAGCAACGCCACAGTGATACCTGAATTTATCCTGTCAGGATCACGCCGACTGTGATTGCTCACCTTGCCGCATGGAGCTTGCGGTAGCTATAATCCGCGCACGTCGAAGCGAACCAGGAGTAACCGTGCCCATAGGAACGGCAGTCCACGAGCGCACCTCCGCACTCTGCCAGAGCCTGAATTACCGCGAGTGGTCGGGGTTCTATGCAGTCAGCGTTTACGAAACTCATCACGAGCATGAGTACAATGCCATTCGCAATGCGGCGGCCCTAATCGATGTAACCCCACTGTTCAAGTACATGATCAGCGGGCGCGATGCCACCCGCTTCGTCAATCGCGTAATCGCGCGCGACATCAACAAGGTCGCCGTAGACCAGGTGATCTATTGCTGCTGGTGCGACGAAGAAGGCAAGATCATCGACGACGGCACCATCACGCGGTTGGACGAGGACCGTTATCGCTGGACCGCCGCCGATCCCAACCTGCGCTGGTTCCGCCAGAACGCCCTCGGACTGGACGTACAGATCGAGGAGATCACCGAGCAGGTCGCCGCCCTGGCGTTGCAAGGACCAACTTCGGGAAAGCTGCTGAAGAGCGTCGCCGAGGCCGACATCGAGAACCTCAAATACTTCCGCAAGACCAGCGGCAAGATTGGCGGCGTACCGGTGGACATATCGCGCACCGGCTACACCGGCGATCTGGGATACGAGATTTGGATCCCGTGGCAGGACGCCGTCAAGGTTTGGGACGCGCTGATGGAGGCCGGCCGGAGGTTCGATATACATCCTACGGGCATGCTGGCGCTCGATGTGGCCCGCATCGAAGCCGGGCTGATCCTCGCTGACGTGGATTACATCAGCAGTAAGAAGGCGCTGATCGCATCGCAAAAATACACTCCCTCCGAAGTCGGCTTGGGCAAGCTCGTCCACTACGAGAAGGAAAATTTCATCGGCCGGAAGGCACTTCGGAAAGAAAAACAGACTGGACCTCGACGACTTTTGATGGGCTTGGAAGTTGACTGGAACGAGGTGGAAGCTTTATTTGACCGGATGGGACTGGCGCCGCAAACGCCGGCTACCGCTTCGCGCGTACATGTGCCTGTGTACAAGGGACGCGATCAGGTCGGGAAAGCAACTTCAACCACCTGGTCACCTCTGCTAAAAAAACTGATTGCGCTGGCCAGTTTGGAGGCCCAGCACGCAACGCCTGGCACCCGTCTGCAGATGGAAATCACCGTGGAAGCGGTCCGGCACCAGGTATCAGCGACCGTTCATTCTTTGCCGTTCTTCAATCCACCGCGCAAGACCAAAACACCGGTTTAGTTGGAGACGGGCGGGAGTGGACTCGCAAAAAGAAAAGTCGCCGAATGGCGACGAGCAGACGAACCCAGGAGCTGCGGCGATTTTGTTAAGTAGGATCCTTGGCTTCTTCCCGGGGATAGAGCAAACGCTCAACCGTTTGATCCATCTGGTCCAGGAGGCTGCTTACGGGCTGGATTCTGACGTCTTCCAATTCTCTATTCAGGTTCGCGGACCGATCCGGGGCAACAGCACGGCTACGAGCCGGCGCTAGTGCCGTGTAGCCCAGCCAGATCATGATGGCAACATCGTAGGCGGCATTGTTGAGCTGCCGCAAAACTGATACATGCACAAATGATGGGTGCGACATGGCTGCTGCAACCAACATGCTGATGGAGGCAAAGATACCGAATCCAAGAGCGATGCCAAACACGAGGTGGCGTCGCGAAATGCCCAGATACTCACTGAAAAGCAGGAGGAAAAATACCAAGCCGCATTGCATCAATCGGACGCTGCGTTGTACCAGAAGAATTCCGTTGGTAATCGTGTCAACCTGGTTCGTGCGCGCGGTCGTGATGGCCCACATCACCCCTACCAAAAGCACCACCAGGGCTGACCAGCGAAACAGGATGACACTCAGGTCGCGGAGCGCCTCGTAGGGACGAAATGCATCGTGGAAAACTTCCTGAAGAACGCCAAATGAAATAAGAGCGCTAAGCGCTACTGATAACCAGTAGAGCCAGTAGTAAGTTGCGTAGGATTGCTTTTGCACCACAAAAAGAATCGGTTCGGTCAGGACTTGCAGGACGGTGTAGTTGAAGAAGTAAGGATAATCGCGATGCAGCCCGCGCCTGTACATCGCAACCAGCACCCCTATCTGCATCAGGGTGCCCCCAATCCAGAGGACGTAATCAATCACACGTAAATGCATGGCGCGTGGTAAGCATAGCTCTGAAATCGGCGTAATGCAAGCACGGTTTCAGGGGTACTGAGGCTACACTCGCCAAGTCCTGATCTACGGTCTCCGGATTGCCACCAATAGGTGAGTTCTATAGCACTTTTGGCAATCTCTCCTGGTCGTTGTCGCAATGATGGCCGGGGGCGCACACAGGCATGGGGCCGCCATCGCCTGCCTGCAACTTCAACTGGTCGTTGTCGCAGTGATGGCCGGGGGCGCACACAGGCATGGGTCCGCCATCGCCTGCCTGCAACTTCAACTGGTCGTTGTCGCAGTGATGGCCGGGGGCGCACACAGGCATGGGTCCGCCGTCGCCTGCCTGCAACTTCAACTGGTCGTTGTCGCAATGATGGCCGGGGGCGCACACAGGCATGGGTCCGCCATCGCCTGCCTGCAACTTCAACTGGTCGTTGTCGCAATGATGGCCGGGGGCGCACACAGGCATGGGTCCGCCATCGCCTGCCTGCAACTTCAACTGGTCGTTGTCGCAGTGATGGCCGGGGGCGCACACAGGCATGGGTCCGCCGTCGCCTGCCTGCAACTTCAACTGGTCGTTGTCGCAATGATGGCCGGGGGCGCACACAGGCATGGGTCCGCCGTCGCCTGCCTGCAACTTCAACTGGTCGTTGTCGCAGTGATGGCCGGGGGCGCACACAGGCATCGGGCCGCCGTCGCCTGCCTGCAGACGCAATTGAGGGCCGTCGCCCGGGAGCCATGAGATCGACCAGGCATCGTCAGCCGCAATGACCGACGGTGAGCGCATATTGGCAGGAATCGGAGTTGTAGTGGCGCACACGACGCCAGCCAACAACAGCGTACAAGAAATGAGTACTAAAACGTGTTTCATATATTCTCTCCTTGTGGTTATCGAGCTGAATTGATACCAAGCAACAACCAACGGAGCGCGATAGTTAATTGCCCTCGTTCATCGCGGGGGGCAGAGCCGTAGGCATGGGCGCCGGTCCTTCCCCAATGACTACGGCGGTGTTGGGTTGACTAATGGAGGTCGCGCCACTCACGGCGGTAAGAGCTCCGGCTAACATCAAAGCGGCTAGGGCAGCGGTAATTGTCTGTTTCACGGTTTTACGACCTCCAGAAGTGAACTCTGAGCACTGCGTCTTGAATTTCGATCGGTAAATCTATTGCCTGAAAATTCTCTGCCAGACCTGGCAAAACTGTCGATAAAATAAGCCGTATCAGCTATTTAACGCAACTGCTATTGCATGCCTGCCGTACTCCGGAGGCGTTTTTTTTTAATTTTTCTCGACGGTTCGGCCGCGCCCGTTGAGCTGAATAAAGCTAGTGCTACACTTCGCATTATAGATACCGCTGGGTTAAAACCCACAAGATTTCGCCCTCGCGGGGTAACGGAAGTACATGTACTAATAGGGGACTATGGTAGAATTTTTTGCCACCACTGCGGGTTGTAAACATGAGTGAAGGCACCGGTAAGAACCCCGATCTCGTGCCCCGTGCCGACCTTGGGATAAGCGCCCCGCGGGATGTTTCTTTGCAAGCCTCGCAAGTTTGTCCCAACTGCTCCGCCAGCCTGCAGCAAAACCATTGCAAGTTACTTTGCCCGCAGTGCGGATTTTTCCTCAGTTGCTCCGACTTCTATTGAACCCCTGCAAGCTGACCGCCACATGCGGGGCACCGATCGATCGACGCCCTTGCCCGTTTTGTTTCACGGCGGCACGAGTTCTCGTGTAACGTGGAGATACAATTGACTCGCTTCCCAGGAGGAGCTTATGCAACGCACAGCCAGTGCTCACTGGTCGGGTGGTTTGAAAGATGGAAAAGGCACAGTTTCGACGCAGAGTGGTGTGCTTAACCAAACTCAATATTCTTTCAGCGCCCGCTTTGAAAATGGAGTAGGAACCAATCCGGAAGAGTTGATTGCCGCGGCACATGCTGGTTGTTTTTCCATGGCACTATCGGGACAACTTGGAAGTGCAGGCATGACTGCGGAGAGTATCGATACCAAGGCGACGTTGACACTGGAGAAAACCGAGGCGGGATTTACCATAACCACCGTACACCTCGACGTTAAGGTCAAAATCCCTGGAGCCGACCAGGCGAAGTTCAACGAAGCTGCCCAAAATGCCAAGAAAGGATGCCCTGTTTCCCGGGTTCTCAACGCCAACATCACCATGGACGCGCAACTGGTTTCCTAATCGGAGACGGCTGCCTGGGCTAGGCAGCCCACGTTTGCGGTTGTGAAAATCTTGCTCTTGTTTTAAAGTTCTCAGCGCGGGTCAACGAAAAGATTTTCCATGACAAAGGAGATTGTCTCACGGAAAGAAAATTGTTTTTGCTGATGGTTGTGGCTCGCAGTTGCGCTGCCCCTTTCGCCCAGAACAAAATGTCGAAATGTCTGTCCGATTCGACCACCGTTCTGAAAACCATTTTCGGTAAGCAGCACATGCCGAAGAACATTCTGGACAATTAAGCAACTAGGAGAACAAAAATGGAAATTTCAGCCAAGAGATCCGTACCTATTCTGCTCGTATTAGGGATTATCTTGTTGGCCCTGCCCGTTTGGGGCGCCGACAAGTCGAAAGACGAGGAGACCCTCAGAAATGCCGAAACCGTGTTACGGGCAATGGTTGGCAGTAAGGACGTTCCGGCCAGCACAGTAGCCAAGGCTGATTGCATCGTCATTCTGCCCAGTGTGAAGAAGTTCGCCGTGGGCATTGGTGGAACCGGAGGACGTGGTCCGATGACTTGCCGTGAGGGCGCTGACTTCACTGGTAAGTGGGGACCGCCCGCCATGTACAGCATCGGTGGCGCCAGTGCCGGTCTTCAGATCGGCGGCACGGCTAAGGATTACATCATCCTGATCATGGCCCCGACGGCGGCGAACAAGCTGCTGGACGGCAAAGTTAAGGTCGGCAGCGATGCGACCGCAGCGGCTGGTTCCGGAGCCAGCGCGAGTACAGGTACTGCTGACATGCTGACCTATTCCCGGACTTCCGGACTTTTCGCTGGTGTGTCGCTCGACGGCGCCTCTCTGGAGCCTGACAAAGATGCTAACCAGCGGCTTTATGACAAAGCGGCCAGCGCGCGGGACATCACGGGCGGCGGGGTTACAGCAACGCCGGCAGGAAAGGCACTGGTTTCCCTGCTCAACAGCAAGGCCGGCAAAAAGTAGCAATCAGGAAACGAGCCCCACATAAGTTCGGCGGAGACGTTCTCGTCTCCGCCGGCCTGGTGGGCAGTACCACGTCTGGATGGTGCGAGCTCGAACATTTGCCTGAATCCAGATAGTTGGACGCGACTGGCATTCATCCCAACTCCCTCCCGAGAGGACCGGCCACTCACCGGCAAACTGTCGGCGGTTCCCGTTCCGCTGGAAATTTCCGTCTTCATGAACCATAGACCCTAGGCAATCTCTCATCATAGGTAGGGAGGCGCGCGTTGGCTCGCGTCAACCGTAAGGATAGCTTTGATTGCACGTAGCGAGTCAGGTGGGGGTACACGTGTCAAGTAATTGGGTCAGCGCGCAAGGAAAGGTCGAACACACCGACCCGCGTCTTGCCCTCTGAAGTTGGCAGTCCCAACTCCGTCGGATCAATCACGACCGTCAGTTTTGTGAGCGCAGTATCTCGCGAATCTCGCGATTGACCCGGGCCGCATCCTGCGAGGCCTTGTCAATCAGGTCGAGCCACCTCTTATTGTTCTCGTCAAGTTTCGCCTGGGCCAGAAGATAGGAAGCTTGCATTATGGTTTCAATGTAATTGCTGAGATCGTGGGACAGGGTGCGGAGTTTGGTAATTGTCTCGCCTTGTAGTTTCTTGCTCTCTTCCATTGCCGGTTGGGCCACTTGTTCTCTCCTGCCTTTGCCGTACCAGCCACACCGCACGGATGCGACCCCGCAGCGAGTGGGCTTGTAACATTGGACGCGGATCTGAATGTTTTCGTTGTTCAGGCGCCCGCAACGGCCATGCAAACTTACCACACCACCCGTACCCTTGTTTCGCAGCCGACGATGTAAACCGTCGCCGATGTGCCACTTACGAACCATGGCCCCTCAGCTTCCGGCGGTCGGCAAGCTTTTCGGCTGTCCTGTGCGGCTGATATGATTCAGGCAACAAGTGTCCCATGGCTCAAGTCCGGCTGAAAACGAAGCTGGTCCTGGCTATCAGCGGTATGGTGTTCACGCTGATCGCGGTGTTCTCGTATTTCTACGTGTCGCGCATGGTGCGGCAGCGGTTTACCAATGCTTACGAGAGTGCCGGCTTCGTTGCTAAAGAGATACGAGAGAGCGCTCGCGAAGCTTCCCAGGTCAACCTCAGCAACGCCTTCATCAATACCAACGATCCCAAACAAATTGAGGCGGTCCTCGATGAAGCCTTGCAGACCGACCCCGGGCTGAACACGCTGTTGCAATCCATCGTTGGCTATTCTCCCACCATCGCCGATGCGGCCATTACGGATGTAAACGGGCGCGCCATCGTACACACCGACCCGTCCGCCATCGGCACTCAACTGGAGTCGCGCGAGGATTTCCTGAGAATAAGCAACGGCAGTTTTCGGCGCCAGCTCGACGTGGTTTATGGTGCGCCGAGAGTTTACGACGTTTATTTGCCCATCCAACGCGAGGGCCAGCCTTTCGGTGACATCCGCATCGGCATCTCCACAGTGCTTCTGAAGAGTGAGGTCCAGCCGCAACTTTCGCGCGCGCTATTGTTCTCCGCGTTTGCCATCATAGTTTCACTAGCGTTAGCGGCCGGGGTATCCAACATTGCATTACGCCCACTGGAGGCGATTGGCCGCCGCCTCGACCAGATGACCGCCGGCGTGCCCGACATTACGCCCGACGCTGATCCGAGAGAAACCGACGAGTTTGGGATGGTCAATACCAAGATTGATCGCCTGGGCCGGCAGATCCGCGACGTGAAAGAAGTTTTTAGCGCCCTCAAAGAGAACCTCGACCAGATCATGGGCACGTTGCAGGACGGACTGGTCCTGTTTACGCGGGACACGCGGGTGGTTTTGGTGAGCGCATCGGCCGAAAGATTTATCGGTCGTCCACGGGGACAAATTCTGGGAAACGCGGTGGAAGAGGTATTCAGCGATGCCAACAAACTCGGCCGCATTGTGCTGGATGCCTTCGCCCTCCACCAACCCATTCCGCAACGCGAGATTGAACTGGAAAATGGGCGGCGCATACAGATTGCACTGGATTTCATTGCCGAGCGCGGCGAACGAATCGGAGCGCTTCTCACCATGCGCGACGCCGAATCGGTGCGCCGCATCGAGAACGAAATTGAACTGTCCCGCCGTCTGGCCGCCATTGGACGGCTCACCTCCGGCGTTGCCCATGAAGTAAAAAACCCCATCAATGCCATTGTGGTCCATCTCGAGTTGCTGCGCGAAAAGATGCGCGAGATCGATCCCGACACCCGGCGCCACATGGACATCATCGGAAGCGAAATTCATCGTTTGGACCGCGTAGTGCAGACGCTGGTCGACTTCAATCGTCCTTTGGAGTTGCGCCTGGCCGACTTCGACCTGCGCCGTCTGATTGAGGAAGTCGCCCTGCTGGCATCGCCGGAAGCGGCTCGCCAGGGGGTGAAGGTCGAAACTAAATTAGGTGGCGAAGCGCTGCCTGTGAGGGCCGATGCCGACCTCATTAAGCAGGCACTGCTGAATGTGGTTATCAATGGAGTGCAGGCCATGAACGACGGCGGCGTGCTGTCTGTGGCTACTCGCCGCGACGACACCGCTGCTACCATCGAGGTCAGCGATCACGGGACCGGGATTCCCCCCGAGATCCGAGACAAAATTTATAACCTGTATTTCACCACCAAGAAGACAGGCAGCGGCATTGGCCTGGCGATGAGTTACCGCGTGTTGCAATTGCACAATGGCTCCCTTGATTTCGTGACCGAGATGGGTGAAGGGACCACGTTCCGCCTGGTGCTTCCTTTGGCGGGAGCGCAGGAGGTAAAGGACGCGGAAATCGCGACCCGCACCTAAGCGTAGGATGGGTGCGTTCACAAAATTGTAATACTGCGGTGTTAGGTGTTGCTGAGGTTTATCATTGATGGCAGTTGTTCTGCTCGCTTGTTCTTGGGCGGTCGTCCACACAGAGACTAGCGTGGCAGCGATATTGCAGAACTTCGAATGAACATTTGGCGCCAATTCGCCGCTTCGGTCCTGGCCTTGTCGTTGCTGCTGAGCGTGGCGTGCAAAAAGAAAAAGCCACAGCTTCCGCCGCAGGCGCAGGCCCCCACTGTCTCGGTCCCGATAGAGGATGAAATCTCTGAGACCGAGCCACCCCCTCTGCCGCCCCAACAGGAGAGACCTGCCCCGGAACCGGCGAAGCCGAAGCCGCCGGCGCATCGCCGAAAGAAACCAGCCCAGCCACCGGCCAGCAGCTCAGATAACACTCCCGCGCCGTCCACCGGCAATGCTACGGTGGCGGCGTCGCATCCTCCGCCGGGCCCGGCTGAGGGCGCGCCCGATACCGCTATTGCCGCCGCTGACAGCAACGGCCAACAGGTGAGCCAGCAGAAACAGTCAACCACCGAGAACCTTGCCGCCGCCGAGAAAAATTTGAAGAGCGTGAACCGCACCTTGAGCCATGACGAGCAATCCATGGTTTCGCAGATCAAGACCTACATTGATCAGTCGCGCAAGGCCACCTCGGATAACGACTTCGAACGCGCCTCCAATCTGGCCCTCAAAGCCCGTTTGCTTTCCGACGCCCTGGTCAAGAAATAGGTGCGGCTACTGCCGATGACGCAGAGGCGGCTGCAACAAAAGCGGTGATCAGCGGATGGCTTCTCCCTTGGAGAGCGGACCGTTCGGGCTGAAACAGCGTTCCAAAGAAAAAGCGGTGAGCGGGCAGTTCGATGGCGCGTACCTCGCCGTCAGCTCCTGTGGCGCCAATCTTCAATCCACCATTCCTCAGGCGAGCCACGTAAGCGGGATTCGGACCAAAGCGGCAGTGATAGGTCTCGCGAATCTCATTGGCGCCGTATATCTGCTGAAGCCGGCTTCCGGCCATCAGTTGCAGGGTTTCATCCACCTCAACCAGGGAACAAGATAGCTGCGAGATCACCGGCTCCGCGCTTGCAGGATCGCTTTCGGTGTGTCCGGCTTCACGTCATGTGCAATACGTTTCGCGCGAACTCCAAGATGGCGTGCTGACATCCGGCGCAAGTTCCAAGGAAGGTCTTTCCCGTCTCGCGCGCAAAGCGAATAGCGCGGAGCGCCCCCTCCATCGAGCGATAAGGACTGGCTGGCACGCACCAGAATCCAGCGTATGGCTCCAGGTCGGCATCCAGGGCAAGTTCGGTATCGAGCCACACTGGTTCAACCGGATTGCCATTGGCCGCAAGCGCCAGCGCCTTCGGAATGGCCTGGTGTGCCGTGACCTTCGGATCATAATCGCCGATTAAACAAATACGTACCGTTTGCTTCTCCACCGGCGCCACCCTCCTCTTCCCTGCGCGACTGTCAAAGTCATCGGTCTGGCCGCATCAGTTCCCATCCAGCCACGTGTTGTGCATATTCAACTGGATTGTTCGCTGCTTCACTATATCGGACCGTTATGCCGCGCCGCGACTGGGTTACAGTTGAAGTATGAGGGAGATGTTCCGGCATCGTGGGATGCGGCTGATCTTCATAGCCAATCTGATTTCCATGATCGGCAGCGGCATGAACTCCGCCGCCGTGATCTGGTACATCCTGCAAGCCACGCATTCGGAGGTGTCACTGGGCGCGCTCGTGGCGTTGCAAACCCTTCCTGCGATGCTGCTGTTGCCCTTCACCGGCGTACTCATCGACCGTGAAGACCGTCGTCACCTGATGCTGTGGCTCGACTCGGCGCGTGGGGCCATCATCTTCTGTCGTCGCCATGCTGGTATTTACTCATCATGTTCGGCTATGGCACCTGTACGCCATGAACGTACTGGTCGCCATCGGTTTCTGGATGTTCTTCCCGACGGTGAACGCTCTCATCCAGGAACTGACGCCGGACGGCAAGATGCTGGATTCGAACTCGCTGCTATTAGCGGCGTTGCAGGGCGGATGGTTAATGGCCGGCGCCATGGTCGGCTTCATGTACAACCACATCGGACTGGGCGGGGTGTTGCTGGTTGACTGCGCCAGTTACGCGGTTTCGCTGGCCTGCATTCTCCAGGTGCGCAAGGGCAGAGTGACGGTTATGCGTCCCGTCGCGGAGAATGCGCCAACCGTCTCACCCTCGGGCGCAGTTGCGCGTTTTATCCACGAACTCAAGGAAGGCTACCGCTACGTTCAGGGGAACCGCCGAGTGTTGTTGATCGGCCTCGCGTGGGCGCTTTTTATAGCCGCCATGATGACGCAGAGCGTACTGTCGGCCCCGCTCAGCGAACGCATTCTGCATGGCGGAGCCGTGGGTTATGGCTGGCTGAATGCCGGCTGGGCGGTCGGGGCCTTCGTCAGCGTCTTCTACGCTTCGACGTTCATCCGGCGGCACGGCGCCAACCGTTCGGTCACCCTGACTATGTCTATCATCGCCCTGTCGCTGTTCCTGCTGCCGGTGTCGCGCTGGCTGGCGCTGGCGGTGCCTATCTACTTCATGATGGGCTCCAGCCGCGGCGTAGGCGGCATTGCTATATCCAGCGAGATGATGCAGATGGTGCCGCGTCACTTCATGGGACGGGTACAGAACACTTTCTACTTTGTGGCCAGTGCCCTGCAGATCCTTACTTCGTTGCTGGCGGGCGAGGCCGCCCATCGCAGCGGGCTGATTTACGGCTTCTGGATCGTTGGAGCCATGTATCTCGGGGCCGCGTTGGCAGCGTGGTTGCCGGTCCGCCATGGCGAATCCGCAGCCTATCAGCAGGACAAGCCGGCCGCCGATTAGGCTGCATTCCGTGATCGATCAACCCTTGGTTGGTGCAGTAACGGACGGGACCTGCGATAACTCAGGCGCAGTTTCGAGTGGGGTTCGCGGTGTATCGCGCAGCAGGAAATCGCAAATCACCCGATTAAACTCCTCGGGCACTTCTTCATAGGGAACGTGGCCAACGCCGTCGAGCATGACCAGCGCGCTGTTTTTCAGGCGGCGTTGCAGCTCATGCGCCGACGACGGGTACACCGCCGTGTCGCGAGAACCCCAAAGCAGCAATGTGGGCAGTTCACTGATTGCCGGCAAAGACTCCTCGATAAGTGCGAGGTCGCAATGCCACGACCGCACAATGCTCAGAATATGTTCAAAGGCGCCCGGCACCTCCAATCCCGCGGCATAGCCTTCGATGGTCCCCGGCGCGATACGGCTTGGATCACCAAACAGTTTGCGAATATACCGCCGCATCAACCACTTCTGCCTGGGCAGGATACGAGTGACGAAGGGAGCGCCAATCGCCGTGGAAAGCACGCGAGTCAAAAAGCGCCCGTAACTCGACCAGGGATTGATCGGGGCACTTAGTATGAGCCGCCGGATGAAATGTTGCTTAGACCGTTGCGCAGCCAGAGCAGGCAGAACAATCGCCAGCCCGCCTCCACGAGAGGTGCCCAGCACATCCGCCTGTTCCATTCCGAAGTGTTCCATGAAGTGCAGAACGCCATCGGCGTCGCTGGCCAGCGAGCATTGCCGCGCGCCGGGGTGCTGCGAGAAGCCGCAGCCTGGCAGATCGACGGCGTAAACCGAAAAATGCCGTGCCAGCTCCTGCACACTGAAGCGCCAGGAAAAAGAGTAGGCCATGAAGCCGTGGAGCAGCAGCAGCGGCGGACCGGACCCCGCGTGGACATAACGCCAGCGCACGCCGTCGAGGGTCAGGTTGCCCTCTTCGGTCCCGGGAATTGTGGCGATCTCGGGGACCGCTAAAACGTGCTCGTCCGTTTCCAGTTCTTGCATTTCGTGCAACCAATCTCCCGGATCAGGGAATCCTAAACCCTGATATCGCCTCTGTCGCATGCTGGGGGAGAGTGAAAGCTCTTCCCCGTTTTTCGTGTTGCTGTCAGCGGCGGTTCCCTGCCCGCCAAATGCAGATTTTAGACCTTAGCAGGTTGGTTTGGGAGATAATTGGAAACAACGCGGCGGCTCCCGCATCAGTTCAAGGGATGCTGTGGGGCGGCGGAAGTGGGCCACCAACAAAACGTGACTGCCAAAGTTTCTGATCTCATTTACGACTGGAACACGATTTACGCCCGGTCCATGGTGCCGGCGGGCAGAGTGTTGCTGAATGACGAGTCACTGCGCGATGGGCTTCAGTCGCCCTCAGTGCGCGATCCTTCCGTCGAGGAGAAGATCGAGATTCTTCATCTGATGGAAGGCGTCGGCATCGACATGCTCGACATCGGCCTGCCCGGCGCCGGTCCCCGTGCGGTGGCGCATTGTGAAGCCCTGGCCCGGGAGATCGGCCGGGCGAAATTGAAGATCAAGCCCAATTGCGCGGCGCGCACCCACCAGAACGACATTCGTCCCATCGCCGAGATTGTGCAACGCACCGGTGTGCCCATCGAGGCGGCGACGTTTATTGGATCCAGTCCTATTCGCCGCTACACGGAAGATTGGACCGATGATTTTCTGCTGCGCACCACCGAGAGCGCAGTGAAGTATGCGCTCTCGCTCGGCCTGGAAGTGATGTACGTGACCGAAGACACTACACGCTGCGATCCCGAGACCATCCAGCGGCTGTACAGCACGGCCATCGCGTGCGGCGCAAAATCGATCGTCATTTGCGATACCTGTGGACACGCCACTCCCATGGGCGTGGTTGCGCTGCTGCACTTTGTCATCAACGAGGTGGTAAAGCCTTCAGGGGAGAACATTCGCGTGGACTGGCACGGGCACTGCGACCGCGGTCTGGCCGTGGCCAATGCCATTGCGGCGCTGGTGGCGGGCGCTGAGGTGGTTCACGCCACTGCTTGCGGTATCGGCGAGCGCGTGGGCAACACCCAGATGGACCAGATGCTGATGAACTTGAAGCTTCTCGGCATCGAACCGTGGAAGAGCCAGGACCTCACAAAATTGAAGGACTATTGCGAGGCGGTGGCCAAGGCGACCGGAGTTCCCATCCCCAAAAATTATCCGGTCGTCGGTGAGGACGCCTTCAAGACGGGTACCGGAGTTCACGCCGCTGCGGTCATCAAAGCTTACAAGAAGAACGACGTGATGCTGGCCAACAGCATTTATTCCGGTGTGCCGGCCCATCATTTCGGCATGCAGCAGATCATCGAGGTTGGCCCCATGAGCGGCAAATCGAACGTGGTGTTCTGGCTGGAGCGCCACGGCATCGCGCCTAGCGATGAACTGGTGGAGCGCATCTATCAGCGGGCGAAAAATTCCGACAGAATGCTTACCGATCCTGAAATCATGGAGTGCGTTAAGGCAGAGCCGGGCGTGCAGTCGAGCCTGGCGTCGTAGCTCAAGTGTCAGAACAATTCGCTATGTGAGCCGAGACGGACCAACTGCAAGGTTTCAGCATCCGGCTTTCGATAGATCAAGACGAGGTCCGGTTTGATGTGACAATCCCGATGGTCTTTCCAATTGCCGCTTAGGGGATGGTCGAAGTTTCTTGGCGCGAGAGGCTTGTCATCTGCGAGCAGATGGACGACTTCCAGCAGAACATCATCCAAGGTGGCTCGATACCGTCCGGCACGCTCGCGCTTGTAATCCCGTTTGAATCGGGCCGTGTACTTAATCGTCCTCATTCAAGCTCGCGAGTAGATTCTCGGGGCTTCCCACCTTCACCAAGTCCCCGCGTCGGGCCGCCTCCATGGCTGCCACGGTCCTCGCATTTGGAGTCCGAATCTCAAACGGCAGCGCCTTTTCGGCAGCAACACGCACAAGCAGAAGTCGGAAGGCATCCGACACGGTAAGGCCCATGGCCTTCAAAACGGCAGCGGCTTGTTTCTTCACGTGTTCGTCAATACGCGCCCGAACCACAGCATTGGCAGACATGAGTTCTATCTCCTGAGCTACATTGTAGCTCAGACGTTACCCCTACAATCTGCCTTTCGTATAATTCGCGGTACACGTATCTCGCGTGAGGTGGCGATGTCACGAGATCTCCATAAGCAGAGATGTCACGATCACCTTGAGGAAATCGACCCTGCAGAAAGCCAAAGCTCCTTGCCAACCAGAGGAACATTTCGCTTAGCGGCCTTCTTGCTCAGCTGATCGAGAGCCTGATTGACGAGGAAGAGTCTTACGAGCTTGCAGAACGCCGGGCGATCCAAGTTCTTGATCACGGCTTCCATCTGGGAGGGTTAGTCCCCGCTGCCCGTGACGAACTACATGAACGATGACGTTTCGTTTCGTTGGCGTATTAGTATGGGGCATCCTCCATGGGTCCCGGTCCTCCAGTGCGTGCCTCTTCCACGGAAGCGTTGTCCAGTGAATCTCAGTCGTCGCGCTCAGCCCACCAACAGGTAGCGCGCGCGGCGGAATTGCGCAATGTCCACGATGCGTTTGCCTGGTTCCGTTCGCACGCTCGCGAACTGGAAGAGTTACAGCTTCAGGTCACGTCGATCGCCGCGCCGCCGTGGGGCGAGGCCGCACGCAGCGCATGGCTCGAAGCGCGTTTCCGTGAGTTGGCGCTGGCCGACGTGCATCAGGACGAACTAGGTAACGTCTTCGGAATCCGGGCGGGCAGTGATGCCAGCGCTCCGTACATCGCGTTGAGCGCACATATCGATACGGTGTTTCCGGCGGGAACGGCGGTCGAAGCACGCCGGGATGGAGGCAAGCTTTACGGGCCGGGCATTTCGGATAATTCCTCGGGAATTGTTGCTCTGCTGGCCATGGCCGGCGCCATGCAGGCGGCAAACCTATTGCATGCCGCTCCAATTCTCTTTATCGGCGATGTCGGCGAAGAGGGCGAAGGCGACCTGCGCGGCATGCGCCACATTTTTCAGCAGCCGGAGTGGTCGGCGAACATAGCTGCGCTGGTGGTGCTCGATGGCGCAGGAACCGACACCATCATTGCCGAAGGGCTGGGCAGCCGGCGTTATGAAGTCACGGTGCGCGGCCACGGCGGCCATTCGTGGAGCGACTTTGGCGTCGCTAATCCCATCGTTGCGCTGGCACAGATCATCGATCGCTTCGCTCGCACCCAGGTACCCGCCCTCCCCAAGACGACCTACAACATCGGCATAATCAGTGGGGGTACGTCGGTCAACTCCATCCCCGAATCGGCGACCATGAAGGTGGACACGCGATCAGCATCGGTGGAACAGCTCGACCGGTTGGAGAATTCCCTGCGCGAGGCGGTGGACGCCGCGATTTCCGATGGGGCCAGCAGTAAGAAGCAAGAGCTGTCCGCCCAGGTCCGCCCGATCGGTAATCGTCCGGCGGCTGACTTGCCTGTGGAGTCAAAACTGCTGAAGACCATCCGCGCAGTGGATGCACAGCTCAACAACGCGTCGCGCATTCAGCGGGCCTCCACCGACGCCAACATCCCGCTTTCGCTCGGCCGCGAGGCCATCGCCATCGGCGCGGGGGGTAGCGGCGGCGGCGCTCATACCATCGCCGAATGGTACGACCCAACGGGCCGGGACCTGGGGTTAAAGCGCATTCTGCTGCTCATTCTCGCGCTTGCCGGAGTGCCGGACGAATGAAAGTGTTTCTGTTAGTTGTCCTTGCGCTAGTTGCGGTCAATACGAACGCCGCCGCAGAACCCGCTTCAGCCGTAGTTATGAATTCAGGCACTGAACCACCCGAGACCATCTTCCTCAACGGCGATATCTACACGCAGGCAACCCCAGCGCGCGCGCAGGCAATGGCAGTACGGGGCGGCCGCATTCTTGCCGTGGGGACGAACGATGATATCCGCAAGTTGAAAGGCGCCCACACACAAGTTGTCGAATTGGGCGGCCACTTCGTGATGCCGGGCTTCAACGACGCTCACGTTCATCTGGAACATGCCGGACTGGATTTGCTCAGCGTCGATCTGCGCGGCACACGGTCGCTGCCGGAGATGCAGCAGCGCATCGCGGCCAGCGCCAAGACTGCTGCGGCCGGCGAGTGGCTGGTCGGCGGTGGCTGGGACCAGACGCTGTGGGCGGACGGAAAACTGCCGACCCGCCAGGACATCGACGCGGTCAGCGGCGGGCATCCGGCGGTGTTCATCCGGGTGGATGAACACATCGCGGTGGCCAACACAGCGGCGCTCAAGCTGGGAGGAGTTACAGCGCAGACGCCAGCTCCAGAGGGCGGCAAGATCGACCATGATGCCGCCGGCCAACCCACCGGCATTCTGCGCGAAACGGCGCGACGACTGGTGGAGTCGAAAATTCCGCCGCCGAGTCCCGCCCGCCTGCGCCGCGCCGCCGAACTTGCCATCGCAGACGCTGCGCGTTGGGGCATCACTTCCGCCCAGGACAACTCCAGTTGGGAATCGTTTCTGGTTTACGAGGACTTGGAGCGCGAAGGCAAGCTGACGCTGCGCATCAGTGAATGGCTGAGTTTCAACGATCCTGTCAAACTGCTGGAGACGCATCGCGCGCATCATCCCGCCGACGATCCCATGTTGCACACCGCCATGCTGAAAGGCTTCATGGATGGCTCGCTGGGTTCGCGCACGGCCGCGCTGCTGGCGCCCTATTCCGACGATCCCGGCAACTCCGGCCTGCCGCAGTATGAGCAGGGCAAACTGAATCGTATGGCCATCGAGCGCGCGCTGGCCGGCTTCCAGATCGGCTTTCACGCCATCGGAGACCGCGCCGCGCAAATGGCGCTCGACGCTTTCGCTGAGGCTGAGCGCAGCGCGAAGGAGAATGACAGGACGCGCGACTTCCGCTTTCGTATTGAACACGATCAGGTGGTCACGCCCGGCCAGCTCGCGCAGTACAAGAAGCTTGGAGTAATCGCTTCCGTTCAGCCGAGTCACCTGCTCACCGACATGCATTGGGTGATGGAGCGCATCGGCGCAGAGCGGGCGAAGAGCTCTTATCCCTGGAAACAATTTCTGGATGACGGCATCCCGCTGGCGTTTGGCACCGATTACCCGGTTGAGCCGATCACGCCGTTTCGCGGCGTCTATGCCGCCGTCACCCGCAAGAACGAGGCGGGCACCAAAGAGTATTTTCCCGAGCAGAAGCTGACTATCGAGCAGGCCATCGCCGCCTACACCACAGGCTCGGCCTATGCCCAGTTCGCCGAGAAAGACAAAGGCACCCTGGCGCCCGGGCATGCTGGCCGACTTTGTGGTTCTGGATCGCGATCTCACCAAGGTAGCGCCGCCTGAGATCCTGAAGACGCGCGTGCTGAGGACCGTGGTCGGTGGAAAGACGGTGTACGAAGCAAGACGGTGACCAGGAGCGAATGATTCCCAGAAGCGGTCTCTAGAGAACATTGGAAGGGTACCCCCTCCCCCCATCCTGCAAAGTCTCTGTTTTGAATACTTTGCCTCTAAAGTATTACGAACATTGAAGTTACGACGCCATTGTAACCCTTGCTATTTCAGTACTTTGCGAGGATCCTCGCAAGATATTCCAAACATTAGAGTTACACGCCATAATAACCCATTAGTTATCAATATTTTGCGAGGTTCCCGCCAAGATATAGATTCTACAGGAGATACAAGCAAAGTATTCCAGACAAATAACTTAGGACGAAAGTGCTCCCCCTGCGAGCTCCGAGCCACTTCTTCGCCGGGATCGCCGTGCTGCTCGACGGCTTCTTTCAAATTTCAAAGACCCTCGCCGCAGCCCTCGCAGCGCCGGAATCTGGCTCCGGCCATCTTAGTTTATTTTCCTCAACGGAACCGGGCGTAGAACAAAACGCCATCGGCAAAACGAAGGTAATCACAATTGCTGAATTGGCACACTGGGCCGTTTGGGCCACGTTCCGCAAAGCCGACCACTCGGGGAGATTGCAAGGTTGGCGATCATAAGGGCGTCTCTCGTTACTAATCCGCGAAATTGAGCGGCCGAACAGCCATTTCAACGGTATGGGCGTTTTTCGTCCAGGTGAAGCAACCACGTTCGTAAACACTTGCCGACCGCTGAAGCCCGACAGCGCGTCCGGTCTAAAGCGAACCGACGCAGGGGCACCAGCAATTTCAGCCCCAAAAGTGCTAGGGCGAGAGTATTATCGTCAGCCAACCTTGTGGAGATGGAGCATCTCGTCCACTTTTCTGAGAAGGTCGCTTCGCGATACCGGCTTCTGCATGAAGATTGCCCCCTCGGAAATCAGCTGTTGAGTTACTGGGGCCTCGGCATAGCCGGAGACGTACAAGGCTTTCGCTTCGGGATGCAAAACTTGTACCCTTTTCACAACTGAGGGCCCATTGATGTCAGGCAGAACAATGTCGCAGATCATCAGAGGAATCTGTCCCGCGTACTGCGTGGCCAGGTCGATGGCATGCTCACCCTGGCGGGCCTGCAAGACGTTGTAGCCGCTCCCTCGAAGAGCGGTGCAGGTCACTTGCCGAAGAGATTCGTCGTCCTCCAACAGAAGAATGGTTTCCGTTCCCCTCGGATAGTCGCTTCGCATATCTGAGGCAGAGTCCGTGGGTAGTGAGAGGGCCTTTTCATCCACGCGAGGCAGAAAAATGTCGAAGGTGGAACCAGCTCCGGGTGCACTCGAAATCGAAATATATCCGCCACTCTGCTTAACGATGCCGTAAACGCTGGCCAATCCGAGTCCGGTGCCGCGTCCTTGCGGTTTGGTAGTGAAGAAAGGCTCGAAGACGCGGGACCGCACCTCCTCAGTCATTCCCACTCCCGTATCAGTGACCGAAAGGCGAATATATTTTCCCCGCTTGGCATAGGGGTAACGGACCAAGTCGGCGGTACCGAGTTCAGCATTTTCAGTGCGGATCGTAAGCTTGCCACCGTTGGGCATAGCGTCCCGCGCATTGGTGGCCAGGTTCATCAGGATTTGCTCGATTTGTCCGCGATCTGCCCTGACTGAGCCCAGCCCTGTAGCCAGGTGTGTGACCACCCGAACGTCCTCGCCGATCACGCGCTGCAGGACCTTATCAACTTCGCGAACCACCATATTCAGGTCTAGGACTCTCGGATTGGCGGCCTCTTTACGGCTGAAGTCGAGCAGCTGGCGTGTCAATTCAGCTGCGCGGCTGATGGCTTTCTTGATCTCCTCCGCCTGATGCTGCTGGACTCCGGAATTCACGGTGTCGAGCAGGAGCTCGGCGTTTCCGAGAATGACGCTCAGAAGGTTGTTGAACTCATGCGAGATCCCTCCCGCCAGCAGGCCCACGGCTTCCATTTTCTGCGCCTGGCGGAACTGCTCCTCCAGGCTGCGCCGCTCGGTAACGTCTTCCACGATAACTTCGTAATGGCTGACCATGCCGTCCGCTTGGCGAACGATCCGGCCGTTCAAGCGGACCACGATGATCCTGTCGTCCTTGCATCTCCAATTAACTTCCGCGCGCACGCATTCATTGGCCGTCCCGTAGCGGTTGAGAATCGCGGCGCGTGCCGCCGGATCCGTGTAGATGTCACGGTTTAAATTCCGCGTCAGCAATTCTTCTTTTGAGCTGTACCCGAGCATAGCAACTAGGGCCAGATTCACGTCGAGCAGAGTGCCATCCGTTTTCGATCGATAGATGCCGTAGGTGGCGTTCTCAAACAGCTTTCGGTATTTCTCCTCTGATTCTCGCAGCGCCAGCTCTGCCCGTTTGCGGTCTGAGATATCGAGAAAGGTGACCACCGCGCCGACCCGTTCACCGGCCCGGTACATGGGATAAGACCAATACTCGGCGGAGAAGCTGGTTCCATCGGCGCACCACAGCACCTCATCGGTGACGTGACTGGGCGTACCTTTGCGGACGGCCACATAGATTTCGCATTCTTGTTCGGGATAAGGAGTTCCATCTGCACGCGTGTGGTGCAGGACCGCGTGCATCTTTTTCCCCAGCAGGTCAGTGCTATCTTGGTAGCCAAGCAGACGCACGCAGGCGGGATTGCAAAATGTGCAGTTCCCGTTCAGATCGAGGCCGTAAATCGCTTCCGCCGTCGAGTTCAATAGCAGTAGATAGTTCTCCTGACTCTCCTGAAGCGACTGCTGGGCGTTCTTCATGTCGGTAATGTCGACCCCAACGCCGATCATGTGAGGCGACCCGTCGCGAACCATGACGCCGTGCGCATCGACCCAGCAAGTAGTTCCATCTGGCCGCACCAGCCGATACTGCGAGGCGTACTCTCCGCCTCCGGCTAATACCGCGCGGATTGCTTCCTCAACTTGCGCCCGGTCTTCCGGATGGAGCCTTGTAACCGCGTCGTCGACTCCGCCAGAAAACATCTCGCGACTAAATCCAAACTGGCGGTAGCTCTCGTCGGACCAAACCACCGTATTGGCCAATACGTCCCAATCCCACAACCCAATCCGGAGGCCGGCTTTCTGCGCCAATTCCAGACGCTGCTCCCATTGTTGGGCCGCTCGTTCTGCCCGCATTCGCTTGCTGATGTCGCGAACCGCCACCTCGATTGCGGGTGAGCCATTCCAGGAAATTGGAATCGCAACAGCTTCGATCTCGACCGGCGAGCCATCGCAAGCGAGCACGATGGCTTCGAGTGGAGGAGACGCGGTTCCAGTCGAGTAACAATCCCGGATCCGATTCTTGATTGCTGACAGGTAGTCGGGATGGATGAACTCGGCAATGTCTTTTCCCAGCAGGTGCTCTGGTCCCTTCGCGGCCAGCAATCGTATGCAGGAGGGATTGACAAAAACTATTTTGTCCTGGCTATGAACCAGGATAGCGTCGGGTAACGCTTCTACAAGCGTTCGAAATCCCTGTTCGACTTGCGGCAGCTTCTCCAGCGACGGAACGGGATCCTTGAGCGCTGTCCTGGTCTGTTCCTTAGTTTCGAACATGCAAACTCCCTTAACGATACTTGAGATTAGAGTAGCTGCACGAGGTGAATCGCGATCGATCCTTCACGTCGCTTGTGAACACTTCCTGACGCATTCGCGGAACGGTGAAGCGACTCAGCCAGAATAACGGGCTGTTCAATGTATGAAAAGCCGCAGGGACGGTCAGACTCGGCCAGACTGCGGCCTCGCGTCGTATCTTCCCCAGTTTTGGCGGAGAGATATGATGCTGCGTCACTACTCACTTTTATGCTGACCGAGAAAGGGAGTCAGTGACAACGAGCTGCTCTTGCTTACGAACGTAACCATCACCTTCATGGCGGTTGAGGCATTTCCGTAGCAAGGCAGACACCGGAGCACTTTTCGGTAGTGGGCTACTTTGGCGAGAACCCCTTCTTGCTTTCCTCTTCACACGCCCAGCATTCAATCAAGGAAGCGGCATTGTCTTCCGTAGGATTCTCTTGGTGCAGCGTGATCACGTGCCCGCAGGCAAGGTAGAAATGGATGAACTGGCTTTCGCACACCACGCGTACAACTCGCCGCATATTTTTTCGCTCTGCGGCCACCGTTGGGGGCTAAATCACTTGGACGTATAGTCGGCATCTCGTCGAAGTGCCGCCATGAGATTAGTCCCCACAAGTCGGCCCTCTTGGACGTGAAAGGCTGATTCCCGGACGACGGCCAACCCGGACCCGGCCCTACTGGCAAAGAACGGCCATTCGAAGGCTGACCAAGAGGCGACAAAAGCCTACAGGCGGTGAATTTCCACACAGTCCAAATTCTCGATCAGCTGAAATTCCCGCCGGGTGCCCCACTCATTCGCGGGTTTCGAATGAGTGGGACCGCGAGGCGGAATACGTTATCCTGAGCGGCCATTCCTGACAATTCACTTTTACCAAGCCCTCTTCGCCGCAAGCATACGTCCGGAAGCTGCTCCATTTCCACTCTTCGGGCGCTATTACCAGACCGCGTTTTACAGGATTGCGATGCATGTAGCGCAGTTTCTCGATGCGCTTTTCCGTACTGGACACATTGAAGTCGTAAAAACGCTTTTGCCAGATCGTGCCCGTGCGCATCGGGCTCAGGGGTAAAATTCGGATGTTACTAGAACCTGCACGCCTGGAGATAGAAATGTCACGTCTATGGCGAGTATTCTTCACCTTGCTGTTCGTCCCGGCCCTCGGTTTGACGGCACAAGAAGCCCACGAACACAGCGCGCCTGAGACGCTGGGAAAAGTATCGTTCCCGATTTCCTGTAGTCCCCAGGTCCAGCAGCAGTTCGACCGAGGCGTCGCGCTGCTTCATTCGTTCGCCTACGCTGCGGCCGAAAATGCATTTCAGGGAGTGGCAGAACAGGATCCCCGGTGTGCGATGGCACATTGGGGCATCGCCATGACCTACTTTCACCAGCTTTGGGACCCGCCTATTGCAGCAACGGCAATTCCGACTGCACAAAAAGAGATGGAGCGAGCGCAGCAGATCGGATCCACTTCCGCACGGGAGCGCGAGTTCATCGATGCCCTGGCCTTGATCTATCAGAACGCTGCGACGGTCCCGTACCACATCCGCGCGTCGAACTACGAGAAGGCAATGAACAGCCTGGCCGCAAAGGACCGCAAAGACACGGAAGCGCAAGTATTCTATGCGCTGGCCCTGCTGGCCAACGAATCTCCCACGGACAAGACTCATGCCAAGCAGAAAGAGGCGGCGGCTGTGCTTGAACCGCTCTATCGAGCGTATCCGCAGCATCCCGGAATCCCTCACTACCTCATCCATGCGTACGATAATGCCGAACTGGCTCCCCAGGGCCTGCCTGCCGCAAGGACCTACTCCAAGATCGCACCTTCAGCGCCGCACGCATTGCACATGCCATCGCACATATTCACACGGCTGGGACTATGGGACGACTCCATCACCTCCAACCTTGCGGCAAGGGATGCGGCGCAACGGCAAGGCGACGTAGGAGAAGAGCTGCACGCGATGGATTATTTGGTGTATGCCTACTTGCAAAGCGGCCGTGATGCAGCGGCCCTTGATGTCATCCAGCAACTTAAGACCATGCCGCAGCTGAACACCGGGAATTTCAAGGCCGGCTACGCCGCCACAGCAATGCCGATTCGCTACGTGGTTGAGCGGGGCCAATGGGCCGACGCGGCCAGCATCGTTGCTCCGGCCGCGGCCCCGCCTCATGTTGTCGCAATTGCGGTCTGGGCCCGGGGAGTTGGACTGGCGCGTACTGGACACGCCGCCGAGGCGCGTGTGGAGGTCGATAAGTTAGCGCAGATTGAACAGCAACTGCGCACGTCGGGCAATGACTATTGGGCCACGCAGACGGCGATTCTGAAGCGCGAGGTCATGGCGTGGTCGGCCCAAGCGGACAAGAAACCGGATGAAGCCATAGCGTTGATGCGCGAGGCCGCCGATGAGGAGGACGCCATCGAGAAGCTTCCGGTAACACCGGGGCCGATTGTTCCGGCCCGCGAACAGCTTGGGGACTTGCTGCTGGAGCAAAACCACCCGGCCCTGGCACTCAAAGAATTTCAGACCGCGCTGCTTAATGCCCCTGGGCGGCGCGGAGCCTTGCAGGGCGCCGCACGTGCCGCAGAACTGTCCCGGCAGAAGTAAGCTGCATCCTGGAACTCCCGCTAAAGCAGCGCGCTGGTGACCTAATGTCGGTTTCCTGCGTCTAATGAGGTGAGAACTCGCAGTGAATCCCCACACAATTCAGCCGCAGAGTCGCGCCAACTGTATAATTTCTAATTGGCTCTCGAGTCGGAGGACACTTGATGGATCCGCAAGTTTCAGGTTTCAGGCAAAGGTTTAAGGCCAATCGCTTTGCCTCAACCTTGGTGGTCTTGGCGACCCTAACGCTAGGCATTTTGATTGGCACAGTTGTCTCCGGAGTCGTGAAGGGCAAGGAGAAGAACTCTTCTGCCGACGCGACTCCGCTGCAGGTCCCCTCGCCGCAGCAGTTGTCGAACCAGTTTTCCCAGATCGCTCGCCAGATGGAGCCATCGGTGGTCAACATCAGCACCGAATCTACCATCAAGAACCCGCACCGTGGCCGCCGTGGCGCCCCCGGCCAGGAAGGACCCGGCGGCGGTGACGACGACAGCCCGTTCCAAGACTTCTTCAACCGCTTTTTTGGTGGACAGGGTGGTCAAGGCGGTCAGGGTGGTCAAGGTGGGCAGGGTGGGCAGGGTGGCCCTGACCAGGGTTTTGGGCCTGACGATCTGCGCGAGCGGTCCCTTGGTTCCGGCGTCATCGTCGATCCCAAAGGCTACATCGTTACCAACTTTCATGTGGTCGACAAAGCCGATCGCATCCGGGTAAAGCTGATGGACGATCCGGCGACCGTGACTTACGACGCCACCGTGATCGGCGTTGACAAGGAAACCGATCTGGCGGTCATCAAGATTGACGCCAAGAAGTCGTTGCCCGCAGCCAAGCTGGGCAACTCTGACAGCATGGTAGTCGGCGACTGGGTGCTCGCGGTGGGAAGTCCGTTCGGTCTCGATGAGACGGTCACCGCCGGCATCGTTTCCGCCAAGGGCCGCAATATCGTTCCCGGCCGTCAGTTTGAGTCGTTCATCCAAACCGACGCGGCCATCAATCCCGGCAATTCTGGCGGGCCGCTGGTCAACATGGCGGGCGAGGTAATCGGCATCAACACCGCCATCTATACCAGTGGCGGCGGATACCAGGGCGTCGGCTTCGCCATGCCGTCCAATACCGTGGTGCAGGTTTACAACCAGCTCATCGGACCGGAACACAAAGTCTCGCGCGGTTCGATTGGAGTGGAGTTCAACGCCGTCCCCAATCCGGCGGTGGCCCGCGTCTATGGCGTCACCAGTGGCGTCACCATCGCTCACGTTACGCCCAACGGTCCCGCCGACAAGGCTGGCCTGAAGACCGGCGACACCATCGTTTCCGTGAACAGCAAGCAGGTGAAGACGGGGGATGAGCTGGTGGCCGAGATTTCCTCCATCAAGCCGGGAAGCAACGCCAAGATCGGCTATGTCCGCAACGGCAAGACATCAACTGCCGAGGTCACCATCGCTGACCGTTCCAAGCTGTTTGCCGCTCGACTGGGCGATCAGGAAGAACAGGGTGAGCAGGCCGAGCCGCAGGAAAGCAAGTTCGGCATCACGGTCCGCAGCATCACGCCCGACATGGCCAGCCGCTTCCAGTTGCCCAATACCAAGGGTGTCATTGTGCAAGACCTGAAGCCAGACGGCTTCGGCGACACTGTGGGACTGAGCCGCGGCGATGTCATTCTGGAGATCAATAAGCAGCCGGTGAATGGTGATGACGAATTCCAGAAGGTCGAGTCGCAGATGAAGAGCGGCCAGGATGTCGTTTTTCTGGTTCGTCCACGGGGCACGCGCGACAACACTACGGTCTTCATGGGAGGGACCCTGCCGTAACCAGTAGGTACTTTCACTGGCGGCCCAACCGTTCACAAGTAAGCAACCCAACCGGTGGTACTGGCGCATCGAACCACACGAGGCCGTTACCACCGTGGTTCCATTTTGGGATTCATGTTCCATTTTGGGATTCGGGGTGTCTTTTCTTGTTCCCCAAAGGTTAATGGTTCTTTACAATGAAGCCCATTCTGGAATTTACAAATTTTTTACTGAGGTGGTCGTTGCCTATCGGAAATCGTGTATCTCAAACTGCCAGGATTCTCCTCGCCATGTCGCTGCTAGCTGGCATGGCGTCAGCGACCACGACAACCAAGACGAAGACCAAGCACGCGCAGCTCACCAAGACGCATTCTTCCTCTTCCCATCACTCCAGCAAGTCCGGCCACGAAGAGCGCGTCCCGCTCCCACGGTCAGCGCGGCATCGACCAGCAGCGCACCACGGAAATTCAGAGCGCCCTCATTCGCGAGCATTACCTTAGCGGCGAGCCTTCCGGCTCCTGGGACTCGGCCACCCGCGACGCCCTGACCCGCTACCAGGCCGCCAATGGCTGGCAGACCAAGCTGACGCCCGATTCCCGGGCGCTCATCAAGCTGGGCTTGGGACCCGACCATAAGGGCCTGCTGAATCCTGAGACCGCGAACATTCCTGCGCCGCACGAACTCGGTGTGGACAGCGGTACGCAGCCTGGAGGCTCGACCGACCAGCAGTAACTCGATTTCTTGTTGTGCAAACAGGCGCGGCGCAACCCGCGCCTTTTGTATTTCCGCCGGAGCTGGTGCTAATCTCATCCGTCCGTATTCCTAACTCCAACTGACCCCAAAGAGGTGAGCATGAGCCAGCCAGAGCACAACTTCCAAATCGACTACATCGAACTTCCCGCCACCGACATTGCGGCGACCAAGCACTTCTACCACCAGGTTTTTGGCTGGGAATTCCAGGACTGGGGGCCGGGTTACACCAGCTTCCACGACGGCCGGCTCGGCGGCGGATTCAACAGCGAATCGCACCCGTCTGGAACCGACGGCAAAGCCACGCGCGGCGTGCTGGTCGTTCTCTATGCGACCTCTCTGGACCAGACCTACGGCAAGGTGAAGGAAGCGGGCGGCAAAATCGTCCGTGAGACCTTCGATTTTCCTGGCGGCAGGCGCTTTCATTTCGCCGATCCCAACGGCAACGAGTTGGCCGTCTGGAGCGAGTAACCACCGGCAGTCTTGTTTTGCGAAAAGCGAATAGCGAATAGCGAGGAGCGAAGAGCGACCACCACGCGTGCACACTAAACTCAATTCCTTGCTGGTGAAGAGCATCGCGGTCGGCGCGCTCGGCGGCTTGCTGTTCGGCTTCGACACCGCCGTCATCGCCGGCACCACCCAACAGCTCACTCAGGTTTTCCTCCTGACCCCGAAAGAGCTGGGCTTCACCGTGTCGATCGCGCTGCTGGGGACCATCATCGGGGCCATGTTTTCGGGCATTCTCGGTGACCGGCTGGGCGGTCGCGAGAGCCTGCGCATTCTGGCGATGTTCTACATCATCTCGGCCCTCGGCTGCGCCTTCGCGTGGAACTGGCCATCGCTGCTGGTTTTCCGCTTCATCGGCGGGCTGGGCATCGGCGGCTCGTCCGTGCTGGGGCCGGTGTACATCGCTGAGATCGCTCCCGCGCGCTGGCGAGGGCTGCTGGTCGGTTCCTTCCAGATCAACATCGTCGATCGGAATCCTGGTCGCGTATCTCAGTAATTACCTGATCGGGCTGGGCGGCTTTGGCATGAACGAATGGCGCTGGCAGCTTGGTATCGCTGCCGCTCCCGCCATCCTGTTCCTGATTATGCTGTTTGGCATTCCCCCTAGCGCGCGCTGGCTGGTCACGCAGCATCGGCTGCCCGAGGCTGGGCATGTGCTGCAGAGAGTTAGGGTCCGACGATTTCCAACGCGAGTTGGACGAGATCGTCGCGTCGGTACACGTAGAACACGCGCCCCGGTCGGAGCCGCTCTTCCAGCGCAGGTATTGGCTGCCGATCTATCTCGCCTTCACGGTCGCCGCCTTCAACCAGTTGGCCGGAATCAACGCCATTCTGTACTACCTGAATTACATTTTCGCCATGGCGGGATTCAACAAGGTGTCGGGCGATTTGCAGGCGGTCGCGGTGGGCGCGATGAACCTGCTGGCGACGCTGGTGGGAATGTCGCTCATCGACAAGTTGGGACGCAAGACGCTGCTGCTGATTGGCGCAGTCGGCATGACGCTATGCCTGAGCGGCGTGGCCGCCGTTTTCTTTACCCATCGGCACCAGAATCTGCTGGTGTGGCTGCTGGTGGCGTACATTGCGTTCTTCGCGATCTCCCAGGGCGCGGTCATCTGGGTGTACATCAGCGAAGTGTTTCCCAACCGGGTTCGCTCGAAGGGACAGAGCCTGGGCAGCTCGACCCACTGGATCATGAACTTCGCCATCTCACTGGTCTTTCCCTATTTCGCGGTGCGCTTCGGCGGCGGATATCCGTTTGTGTTCTTCGCCGCCATGATGGCACTCATGTTCTTCGTTGTGCTGTTCACCTTCCCCGAGACCAAGGGCGTTACGCTGGAGCAGATGCAGCGCAAGCTGGGAATTGAGTATTAGGGATCAGGGGCTAGTGGATAGTGGATAGTGGATAGTGGTCAGTGGGTAGTGGTCAGTGGGTAGTGGTCAGTGGGTAGTGGTCAGTGGGTAGTGGTCAGTGGGTAGTGGTCAGTGGGTAGTGGTCAGTTGGGTAGTGGTCAGTTTGGGTAGTGCTGGCCTTTAGGCCAGCGTTGCGGCTGCCGTACGTTTACCGAGTCGGCTTCAGCCGACGACAGACCTGTGCCGTCACCGGGTGACTCCCTTCTCTGGTTCCTCTATCCCATGACTCACGTCCTGGGCTACATTTGTGACGCCCTTCGGGCTGCAACTGAACACTCCCTTGGGGACTGCTAAGACACAACCCCAGCCCCGAAGGGGCGGAAGAGCTTAGCCCAGCGCCTTCAGCGCTGGGTAGAGTAAAAGATAATACCGAGTCCCGTAGGGACGGCAGAGTTGCGACACAATTTTTGGAGGAGCGCACTTTTTTATGAATCGCATTTCTGGGCTTCTTCTCTGTACTCTCATCTCCGCCTTTGCATTCGCCCAATCACCCTCCGCCCCTCCCGACCCTTACAAGCCGGTCCTTGATCGCCTGCAATCCATCACGGCCATTCCCTTGCCGACTTGGCAAGCGCACCCCGCCGACCTTCCGCACGGAGAAGATCCTGCGATTAACCCCTCTGACTGGCAGCAGGTGAAGGTGAAAGAAGACTGGAAGGGCTCTCGTTGGCTGCGGGACACTGTCGAGGTCCCGGCGCAATTGAACGGCTACAGTTTGCAGGGGTCGCGCATTTCTCTCGACCTGCACGTCAGCAGCGACGACGCCATCCAGATCAGCGTCTTCTCCAACGGCAACATGGTGGCACGCACCGACGAAGACGGCCAGGTGCCGATCACGCTTATCGAGAATGCCCAGCCGGGCCAGAAGCTGGTGCTGGCGATCCGCGTCCTCGATTCCGGCGGCGGAGGTTGCTGTGGAGGCGACGCCACCCGCATCGAGCACGCAGAGCTTCAGATCCAGCCTCCTCCCAACCGGCCCGATCCCGCACTGATGCGGCTGCAGATTCTCTCGGCTGAGCCGGTCATCGCCGCGTATCCCGACGGCAAGGCCGAGCGCCAGCAGCAATTGGACTCGGCCGTGAAGGCGATCAATGTCGCCGCACTCGACCAGGGCCGACCAGCAGGCGTTCGACGCTTCCCTGCGCGATGCCCAAGCCAAGCTCGACGTGCTGCGGCCCTACATGAGCAGTTCAGCATCGCCGCCGTCGGCAACAGCCACATCGACATGGCATGGTTGTGGCCGTGGACGGAGACGGTCGAAGTCGTCCGCAACACCTTCGGCACCGCGCTGCAACTGATGCGCGAATATCCCGACTTCAAATTCACCGCCAGCGCCGCGCAAGCCTATGAATGGATCGAAGAAAAATATCCCGCCATGTTCCAGGAGATCCAGCAGCGCGTGAAAGAAGGCCGCTGGGAGGTCATTGGCGGAATGTGGGTCGAGCCCGACCTCAACATGCCCGACGGCGAATCGCTGGTGCGCCAGATTCTTTACGGCAAGCGCTACTTCCATCAGAAGTTCGGCAAAGACATCAACATCGGCTGGAACCCCGACTCGTTCGGCTACAACTGGCAGCTGCCGCAGATTTACAAGCGCTCGGGCATCGATTACTTCGTCACCCAAAAATTACTGTGGGCATCGGAGTTCACCAAGTTTCCCTATCGCCTGTTCTGGTGGCAGGCGCCCGACGGCAGCCGCCTGCTGACCTACTTCCCCAGCGACTACGCCAACCAGATCGATCCGCAGAAGATGGCGCGCGATTCGGCCACCTACGGACCGATGATGTGGAAGTACGACGGCGGCGCCAACTCCGCGCCCCCTGGCGGCCTGGAGATGATGTATCTCTACGGCGTCGGCGATCATGGCGGCGGTCCGACGCGCCAGGACCTCGACACCGCACTGCGCTGGCAGAAGGGCGACCTGCTCTTTCCCAAAATCAATTTCTCTACCGCCGCCCAGTACTTTGCCGACCTGGAGAAAAACAAGAGCGAGCTGAAGATTCCGACGTGGGATGGCGAGTTGTATTTCCAATACCACCGCGGCGTACAGACCACGCAGTCGGAGGAGAAGAAGTTAAACCGGCGGAATGAAGGATACCTTCTTAATGCGGAAAAGCTGGCGTCCATCGAGATGCTGTTTATTCGCCAGTACCCACAACCGCAGCTCGATGAAGCGTGGAAGAACGTTCTGTTCAACCAGTTTCACGACATCCTGCCGGGCTCGGGCATTCACATCAACTATGTGGACGCGGCGCGTCGATACGACGAGTCCTCGCGCATTACTTTCGAGGTCAGCCGGCTCGCGCTGAACGACATCGCGTCACGTGTGGATTCGCCCGGCGTGAGCGTGCTGGTGTTCAACCCACTGTCGTGGAAGCGGACGGATGTGGTCGAAGCCGACATCCAGTTGCAGCTTGGCGACACGGGCTTTGCGCTGGAAGATTCGACGGCAGGTGTGCCATTCGACACTGTCAGCTTCAGGCGCGAAACTAGAACGTTCCACGTCCGTCTGCTCGCAAGGAACGTACCCGCGAATGGATATAAGGTGATCAAGGTCGTTCGCGGAACGGGAGGTTGGATAGGGCCCATGCGGGGCGGGATTCCCGGGCAACAAGTCATCGCGAGCAACTCCTCCTTGGAGAACGAATTGGTTCGCCTGACGGTCGATCCCAAGACCGGCTGCATCACCAGCCTCTTCGACAAGCGCAGCAAGACCGAAGCGCTGGCGCTGCCTGTGCAGAGTGAAGGCTCGCCCGCGCCATCGCCCGATGGATCGCCGTGCGGAAACCTGCTCCAGGCCTTCGTGGACAAGCCCAAGAAATGGGACGCGTGGAACGTTGACGCGGACTTCGTCAAGCAGCATTGGGACCTAATGCAGGCCGACGAGGTGAAGCTAGTCGAGAACACCCCCTTGCGCGCCGTTATTCGCGTGAAGCACCACTTCCAGAAATCGAGCTTCGTGCAGGACATCACGATGTATCCTGGGGTGCCGCGGGTTGACGTCCACATGCAGGCCGACTGGCACGAGCAGCACATTCTGCTGAAGGTTGCGTTTCCCGTCAGCGTGCGCAGCGACAAGGCGACCTACGAGATTCCCTACGGCAGCGTCGAACGCCCCACCACGCGCAACACGCCGGCCGAGCAGGCGCAGTTTGAAGTTCCGGCGCTGCGCTGGGCCGATATCTCCGGACCTGATGCGGGTGCCCCACCCTCCTCGCCCGGTGTTGGCGAGAGGGTGGGTGTACACGGCTTCAGCCTGCTGAACGACAGCAAGTACGGATACGACGCCAGGGACAACGTGTTGCGGCTGTCGCTGCTGCGCTCGCCGACCTGGCCCGATCCTGAGACTGATCAGGGACAGCACGAGTTCACCTACTCGCTATATCCGCATGGCGGCACTTGGCGCGAGGGATGACGGTGCGTCAGGGTTACGAACTGAATTATCCGCTGATGACGCAGACGACGACGCAGCATCCCGGTCCGCTGCCAGCCGAAAAGTCATTCTTCACCACGAAGCAGGACAACGTGATCATCACGGCAATCAAGAAAGCCGCCGACGATGATGCGCTCATCGTCCGCTTCTATGAGTGGGCCGGGAAGAAGGGCGACGTCGTTCTCCAGCTTCCTCAGCCGGCGGAACAGGCATGGGAAACAAACCTAATGGAAGTGGTTCAGAATCCGCTGCCGCTGGACGCAAACCGCACTGCGGTGACCGTCCCGACGAACCCGTACGAGATCAAGACGGTGAAGGTGAAGTTTTGAGCGGGTAGGATCGAGGCCCGAGGGACGACATCACTAGCGTTACGGCTTCTCTTTTTCCTCGCCCGGCTTGGCGGTAAGCGTTAGTCCGAAGATGGACTGACTGCCCACCCCGGCTACATTGCGGCCGCGCGGCTCCTCGGGGCCCGGCAGGTAGAGCGTCCTGCAATGCTCGCAACGATAGATTTCCATTTGATCGCCGAAGGCCTGGCGGACGTCGCCGCAGGCTTGCTCCAGCACGTCAGCCAAGTAAAACCAACGCTTTAAGTGTCCGCCGCAAAGCTTACCTTTTTCATTAGGTTCGTTACAGGCGCGTTGCAGGGGTTTCTTGTACTTGAGCTTGTGCTTGGGAAGCTGTGGCGGATCAGTAGCGGTCTCGGGCATGAAGGCAGTATCGCACAAGAGAAATCGATTTCACCACGGAGGCACAGAGGGCACGGAGAAAATCATTAGGAAACCAAAACCCCGTGTCCTCCGTGTCTCACTGGTGATAATTTTTCGACGGTGTAATTTGACGCAGATCTGGCTAACCGCGAATCGCCTGAACCAGCAACACGGCTCCAATCGCGACCAAGCCGGCATGAACGTACTTCAGAAAGGCGTCACCGTGGAGGCGCCGGTTGATCGATCGACCGAGCACTATCGCCGCCAAGGTAAGCGGTAGCGACATCAGGTAATAACGGGTCACGGCCGGGACCCACAACCCGGCCAGCCAATACCCTGCCATGCCAATGATGCTGGCGGGAAGAAAGTATCCCTGCAATGTGGCGCGGAAATGTTGGGCCGACCAGCGGCGCATGGCGCCGTAAATTGCCAGCGGTGGCCCGTTCATCCCGTACGCCCCTCCCAGCACGCCGGCGATGAATCCAAAGATGAGCAGCCACGATCGGCTGTCGTTATGCAACTGCGGAGGCTTGCGGCCGATCAGCGCGTACGCCGAGAACGCCATGATGACCACTGCCAGCGCCGCTTTGACCAGGCGATGGTTGCCGCTGGTGAGCAGCAGCAGACCAAGCGGGATGCCGAACAGCGTCGGCAGCACCAGCCATCCGGTACTGCGCAGGTGGATCTTCCGCCAATCTTGCGCGACGATCACACCGGCCACAGTGATGGATACGAGGACGGCCAGCGGCGCAGCCACGTTGACCGGAATGCGCAGAGCAAGCAGCGGGACCGCGATGAGCGCTTCGCCAAATCCAAAGACCGAGCGAATCAGTGTAGCGATAAAAATAACGATTAAGACGTACACGGTAGTGCCGTCCAACAGATTCTCCAGTGGCTATGATTTTTCTAGATGCGATTGCCACGCCGCAGCAGCCCCGCCGAGCGCAGCGCGCCCTTCAGTTTCTTCCCCCAGCTTTTGGCAAATAACACATCGACGAAGCCGTTCATTTGCTGGCGGAACTTCTCCCCATATCCGAACCACCAGACTTTCTTCATGCCGGGAAGCAGGTCCGTATCGACGTACTTCACCTGCACCATCTCCGCCAGGCCCATCCTGCCGTGGGTGCGACCGATGCCGCTGAGCTTGAAACCGCCGTGCGGCGCCTCCGCGATCCCAAAGCACGAGACCACATCGTTGATCATCACCGTGCCGGCTTTGATCTGCTTTGCCATGGCCTCACCGCGACGGCGGTTTGTGGTCCACACACTGGCAGCCAGGCCGAAGTCGCTGTCATTGGCCAGGCGAACGGCCTCGTCGTCGGTGTCGAAGGGCGCCACCGGCAGCACCGGTCCAAAGGTTTCCTCTTGAATGATGCGCATCTCCGGCGTCACGTCGGCCAGCAGCGTCGGCGCGTAGAAGTTTGGCCCCAGTTCGGTCAATCGCTTTCCGCCTCGCAGCAGGCGCGCGCCATGTAATACCGCGTCTCTCACATGCTCGTCCACAATGCGCAACTGCCGCGCGTGGATGAGCGGCCCGATTTCAACCTCGGAGTCAATTCCATTCCCGACGCGCAGCTTGGCGATCTTGTTGCTGCAGGCCTCGAGGAACCTTTCATACAGGCTGCGATGAACGTAGCAGCGCTCGACCGAAAGGCACGTCTGGCCCGCGTTCATGAACGCGCCCCACAACGCTCCGCTGGAAGCAATCTCCAGGTCGGCATCGTCGAGTACGATCATGGGGTCTTTGCCGCCCAACTCCAGTACGACCGGCAACAGCTTTCGCGCCGCAGCTTCGGCAACGCGTTTGCCGGTGGCGACGCTGCCGGTGAAGATGAGCTTGTCGATGGGCGCATCGATCAAGGCTGCCCCCGCGGCCCCCTCGCCGATGACCACTTGCATGAGTTCGGGTTTCAGGCCCGCCGCCAGGAGCAGTCGCTGCAGTTCCAGCGCAATCAACGGCGTGAATTCCGACGGCTTCAGCACCACAGCATTTCCCGTCACCAATGCTCCCAGCGTTTCCGTGGCCGCTATGGAGAATGGGTAGTTCCACGGAGAGACGATGCCGATCACGCCAAACGGCGAGCGCAACAATCGGCCGCGCTTGGTCTTCATCGCGAGATTGGCGTGCGGCAGCGCCTCCTCGCGCAAGAAGTCATGGGCGTTGCGAATGCAGAACTCGGTTGCGTCGAGGATGACCAGAACTTCGGTGGTGAGCGCTTCGGCCGCGGGCTTTCCGGCTTCCCGGCAAATCAGGTCGGCGACTTGATCGCGCTGCTCGCTCAGCAACCGCTGAAAGCGGCGCAACAACGCGACCCGCTCCCGCACCGGAGTCGCTTCCCATGACGGCTGGGCTTGCCTGGCACGCAGGACAGCGCCATGCACATCGCTGGGACTGGCGCACGCCAACTCAGCCAGCACTTCTCCGGTCGCCGGATTGGTGCTGACAATGGTCGCGTTGCCAACAGCAACTTTAGTTTCGGCTGGCATCTTGCTCAATATTCAACACTCACCAGGTACAGTCCACAAGCAGCCGCAGTCGGTCCAGCAGCGCTGCGATTGCGGGCTGCAAGGATCGCCGACACATCCTCGATCTTCACGGCGCCTTTTCCGGCCTGCAAGAAAGTTCCCACCAGGTTCCGAACCATATGGTGCAGGAATCCGTCTCCGCGCACAGTGTAAACCAGTTCCTCTTCCGTTCTTACCCATTGGGAGGAGTGAATTGTGCGAACATTCGTGGTGGTCCCAACGTGGGAAATAGCCTCTGCTGCTCTTTCTTCTGCCATGCGGGCGCTGCGCTCCGGGTCGGAAGCCGCAAAGGAAGTGAAGTCGTGTTTGCCGACGACATGCTCCGAGGAGCGAATCACGGCTTCTTCGTTCATGGGATAGGGATCGTGAAAAACATATCGCGCCAGCGATGGCGGGCATATGGCCTTGCGATAAATGCGATAGCGGTAAGTTTTTGCCTTGGCGGAATGTCGCGCGTGGAAGTCGTCGGCCACCACCTCCACGTGATTCACCCGCACCGAGGGAGGAAGCACATCGTTCAACGCGATTACGAGATTGTGCTCGGGAATGGGGCTCTCCAGCCGCACGGAGGCGACTTGTGCCAGTGCGTGTACACCCGCATCGGTGCGCCCCGAGCCCTGCGGCAATACCTCCTGGCCGGTGAGCCGCTGAAGGCACTCGGCCAGCGTGCCCTGTACGGTCCGCAATCCCGGCTGGACTTGCCATCCGTGAAACTCCGATCCGTCGTAGGCGAGCGTGATTTTGAAATTGCGGGTCACATCATTCCAAGCGTCAAATCAGTGTCTGGTGCAAATACAGCGTTCTGTTAAGCAGTGTAAAGCTTTGCATGGCCCCGTCAGTGGCGGCAATGTGTCGGATATACTATGACATTTCCTACTGCTTACGAGGTCGATCATGGTTCTGTCGCCTTTGTCCGCTCATCCAATAACAATTCCTAGCGAGTTCTCCTGTGGCCAAGACAAGACCAAGAGAAGCATGTGAACACAAGATCCACGGTACCCTTAACGTTATTTTCTGGAGACGAAAGAATGTCTGGTTCGAAGTTTGTCAGGCCGGTCAGCTTGATTCTGTTATTCACCGTTCTGCCGGCAATACTTGCCCCGGCAAGTTTTGCCCAGGACGCGTCGCCGCAAACTGTGGTCAACAACCCGCCGCTGACCCCGCTGCCTCAGACGCCGGCGCCACAGCAAAATGCTCATCCCTATGCCGATCAGGACTACACCCGGGGCAAGCGGCAATTTCCCAATCCGTTCGTGGTTTACACCGAGCGCAAGGTTGCTCCGCTGAACGTGACCAATTCCGCCCGCATTGATCAACTGATAAGAGACGGCATTATGTACCTGTCGCTGAACGATGCGGTGGCGATGGCGCTGGAGAACAATCTTGACATCGGCATTCAGCGCTACAACCTGTCGATTGCCGATACCGACATTCTGCGCACCAGTTCAGGGGCGGTTGCGCTGGGCGTGAATGCAGGCCTGGTGCAGGGTACGCCCGGCGGAACTACCGGCACAACCTCGGCCGGTGGCACCGGCACATCGACTACGGGATCCACGGGCGGCGGGGCGGGTGGCACGACCATAGGGGTCGGCGGGGCGGGCGCGGGCGTGGGTGGCATTGTTGCATCCACCACGGGTGAGGGCCCCCCACTTGATAGTTATGATCCCGTGATTTCGGGGACCGTATCGATTGAGCACGCCACCACGCCCGAGACCAATACCATCTTTACGGGCACTAATGTCTTGACGCAAAACACGACGACGGCCAACTTTCTCTACAGCCAGGGGTTCTCTACCGGGACCCTGATGACGGTGGCGTTCAATAACACCCGTGCCGCGTCGAATTCCCTGTTCAACACTTTGAATCCTACCCTGACCCCGAATTTCCGCTTTGAGCTGCGCCAGCACCTGCTTTCCGGGTACGGTTTCGATCCCAACTTACGCTGGATTCGCATTGCGCGAAATAACCGCGAGATCGAAAATGTTACCTTTCGGCAGCAAATCATCCAGACGGTTTCGCAGATCGAGAACATTTACTGGGACCTGGTAAACGCTTACGCCAACGTGACCGTACAGCAGCGCGCCCTGGACCTCACCAACAAGACCCTTTCCGACAATCAGAAGCAGGTGGCTGCCGGAACTCTGGCCCCGCTGACCGTGGTGCAGTCGCAGAGTGCGGTGGCCACAGCCAAACAAAACCTGATCACCGCCCAGGTAAATCTACAGCTGCAACAATTGCTGATGAAGAACGCCATCACCCGCAACATGGCAGACCCCATCATGGCCGTCGCGCCGGTGATTCCGACCGACACGCTCAGTACGACCGAACCGTACGAGGTGCGGCCGGTTGAGGACCTGATCGGCGACGCCTTGAAGCAACGCCCCGAAATTACCAGTGCGCGCCTTACTCTGACCAACAACGAGATATCGCGGAAGTCGATTCGCAACCAGTTGCTGCCGACCGTCGATTTGTACGCTTTCTATGGCGCCAACGCGCTGGCGGGGCCGCAGAACCCGTTGTGCACGGGTGGTAGCTTTTGTCCTCCGCCGGGAACGTTTCCCACCACCGGCTACAGCGATGCGTTCAGTAATCTGTTCAACAGCAGCGCGCCGGATAAAGGGGTCGGAATCAACATCAACATTCCGCTACGCAACCGCCAGATCCAGGCCGACCAGGCGCGTTCGGTGTTGGAGTATCGCCAGGCGCAGATGAGCTTGCAACAAACCGAAAACACCATACGGCTGCAAGTGCGGCAGGCACAGTTTGCTCTGCAGCAGAATTACGTGGGCCTGCAGGCTGCCTTGGCGGCGCGCGACTACGCGGCCCAAAGTCTGGATGCCGAGCAGAAAAAACTGCGCATGGGCGCGTCCACCAGCACGCTGGTATTGCAGGCGTCATCGAATCTTACTCAGGCCGAGTCGAACGTGCTCTCTGCCGCTACCAACTACGAAAAGTCGAAGGTGCAGCTCGATTTATCCACGGCTGACACGTTGACCAGGCTGGGTATTGATATGTCCGACGCGGAAGCCGCGCAGGTGAAACATCAGCCCAAGGTGCCCGGCATTGTACCGTCGAACACCAATGACCTTACCCAGCCGAACCTGACGCCCATTCCGGTTGAAGGCGTAACGCCGGCTCCGCAACCAGCTACGCCGCCGCCAACTCCGGACCAGACACAGCCGCCAACGCCGCCTCACAACTAGCGGTTCCACCCGCCGAGCGCAAAATGCTCGCTCGGCGGGAAGGCTGATCCAGCGGGCGCGGGTAGTTGGTCAATTTGAGGAATGGGTTGGGCTGCCGGAGCATAATGTAGCTAGAGCGGCCATATGAGAATAAGTGAACCGGAAAGCTGGCCAACGTGGTTGCAAGTCCCAGTTGTCATACTGTTGGCACTCGGCGCTGCCCTAGCGTGGTTCACAACCGGTTATGGCGGCCTTCTCGTTGCTGGGTTCGGGATTCTCATCGCGATCTATCTTCGGTAAAAAATCAAATTGAGCCACTACCAGCGAGCGTCGCTCCTTGCTCCCTTCCCTCGCATCTACTAGCATGTAAGGTTCGTCTCCACTGTGGGGTAGCTTATGTCTGATAGCCGCAAGCCTGAGGGGAAAGTTCTGGCCGAATCGCCGGTCACCGATCTCTTCGAGAATGGCCGCCATCCTTCCGAGTCGGAGAAGCAATGGGCCGAGAAGACGCTCGCGCCGACGCTCGAGAAGAATCCGGAGAAGCCGATCGGCTCGCCCACGGGCGTCAACCTCGACGAGCACGGTCATGCGCGCTACACCACCATCTCTGGCCTGCCGATTCGGCGGCTCTACACGCCCGCCGACCTTCCCGCCGACTGGAAGTACGAAAACTACCTGAACTATCCCGGCCAGCCGCCCTATACGCGCGGCATTCACGCCTCCGGATACCGCGGCAAGATGTGGACCATGCGCCAGTTTTCCGGCTTCGCTTCGCCCGAGGAGACCAACGAGCGCTACAAATATCTACTGGCCCACGGCGGCGGCGGGCTATCCGTCGCCTTCGATCTGCCTACGCTGATGGGCTATGACAGCGATCATCCGTTCAGCGAAGGCGAGGTCGGCAAGTGCGGCGTGGCCATCGATTCGCTGGAAGACATGGAGATCCTGTTCAACGGCATCGATCTGGAGAAGACCACGGTTTCCATGACCATCAACTCGCCGGCGTCGATCTTGTGGGCCATGTATCTCGTGGTTGCCGAGAAGCAGGGCGCCGACTGGAAGAAAATCTCCGGCACCATTCAGAATGACATCCTGAAGGAATACATCGCGCAGAAGGAATACATCTATCCGCCGGCGCCGTCCATGCGGCTGGTGATTGACACCTTCGAGTTTGGCTCGAAGTTTACCCCGCGCTTCAACACCATTTCCATCAGCGGCTATCACATTCGCGAAGCCGGTTCGACTGCGCTGCAAGAGTTGGCGTTCACCGTTTACGACGGCGTCGAGTACGTGGAATGGGCGCGCCGTCGCGGACTCGACGTGGATGAGTTCGGCCCGCGGCTCAGCTTCTTCTTCAACGCACACAACGATTTCTTCGAGGAGCTGGCGAAATATCGCGCCGCCCGCAAGATCTGGTATCGGCTGATGAAGGACCGCTTCGACGCCAAGAACCAGCGCACCTGGCTGATGCGCTTCCACACCCAGACCGCGGGCGTCTCGCTGACCGCGCAGCAGCCCATGAACAACATCGCGCGCGTAGCTTTGCAGGCGCTGGCCGCAGTGCTGGGCGGGACCCAGTCGCTGCACACCGACTCCTACGACGAAGCGCTGGCGCTGCCCACCGAAGAGGCGGTGCGCATCGCCCTGCGTACCCAGCAGATCATCGCCTACGAATCAGGCGTGGCCCAGACCGTCGATCCCCTGGGCGGCTCCTATTTCCTGGAGCGCCTCACCCTCGACATGGAGAAGGGCGCATTCGATTACTTCGAAAAGCTCGACGCCATGGGTGGAATGGTGGCGGCCATCGAGAAGGGTTATCCGCAGAAGGAAATTGCCGAGGCCAGCTATCAATTCCAGCGCGCCAACGAAGCGCGCGAGAAAATTACGGTGGGCGCCAACGACTTCGTGGTCGAGGAGCCGTCGCCGAACATCCTCTACATCGGGGAAGAAGTGGCGCACGCGCAAACCAAAAAGCTGAACGCGTTACGCGCGCGCCGCTCCAACGACGAAGTCGGCCGCCGCCTCGACGCCTTACGCAAGGCGGCAGCCCAGGAACCGAAGGCCGGCGAGAATGGCAAGGTCTCACCAGCCAACACCATGCCCTTCATCGTGGACGCCGTAAAGGCGTACGCGACGGTGGGTGAAATCTGCGAAGCGCTGCGCGACGTTTTTGGAACGTACACGGAAACAGCGTTCGCGTAGGAAGCAAGCCAGCCGTCAGCTATCAGCCAGACAGCGCACGCCGTTTAAGCCGACACGCGCGACCGACGATGGTTTGCCTTGCCGGAGTGCTTGCTCGCCAAGCGAGTATGGCTTTGATGGGCAGCACCCTTTTTAGCAACTTGCGCCTTCGGGCCCTGTGCCTTGGATTGAGCAGCAGAAGCTTGCTCGTAGTGATCAGGGTCAACTTCCTGTTGAGCCTGACTCAGTATGGAAAACGCGGGGAAAACCCCAAGTGCGAGCATGAGAGCGAGTAGCCTGAACAGTTTCACGATGTTTCTCCTCGAAGGGCGTGCCTTTGTAAGTAGCAAGTTCAGTGCCACCTGCAGCATGAGGGCGTGATGCTCACTGGTGCGGGCTAAGTGGTTGATAGGGCGTAAGGGCAGAGGACTGCATCCAATCCGAACTGCGTGTCAAGAGGAAATCGGCCGAGCAGAAGCCTATCCAAAGAGATAGCAACCCTATCCAGGTGGATAGGGGACGGGGCGCGGCAGACCACCAGGCCGGTGACGCACCTCACTTACCAAAGCGCAGTCCAGGGTTTATGATTCAGTGTTCAGAACCGAGGGTTCATCGTGTCCCCTGACCGCAAAATCCGCGTACTGGTTGCCAAACCCGGCCTCGATGGCCATGACCGTGGCGCCAAGGTGATTGCCCGCGCCCTGCGCGATGCCGGCATGGAAGTGATTTACACCGGACTGCGCCAGACTCCCGAGATGATCGTCAACGCCTCGTTGCAGGAAGACGTGGACGTCATTGGCCTCAGCATTCTCTCCGGCGCGCACAATGCCATCGTGCCCCGCGTAATGGACCTGTTGAAGCAAAATCAAATGGACGATGTGCTGGTGCTGGTGGGCGGGATTATTCCCGATCAGGATATCGAACCACTGAAAAAGGGCGGGGTCTCGGCTATCTTCCAGCCGGGCACTCCCATGGACTCCATCATCGAGTTCATCCGCGCTAATGTGAAGTCGCGCGGCGTGCCGGCCGGCACTTAATCACCACAGAGACACAGAGGCACAGAGAAAAACGGGCACTTCTCTGATTTGTCATCACGAACGGCCTTTAGCCGTGAGGGATCTGCTGTCTCAAGCAGGCAAGACGAAGCCGTCGATCGTCCGCGGACGCGCCTGCAGACTGCCGACAGTGACACTTCCCTTCATCACTTTCTGCAGCGCCGCCTGGAACTGGTTCATCTCCTCGCGTGTTCCAACCGTGATGCGCGTGTAGGTCGGCATCACCGGCCAGATGCGCCCGATGAAGACGTTCTGCTGGGCCATGGCGGCGATCACATCTTTCGCCGGCCGTCTGGTATCGAGCATGAAGCAGTTGGAGACCGAAGGAATGTAGGAGTAGCCGTTGCGGTCGAGCCACTGAAAAGTTTCTTCGCGAATTTCTGCGTTGATGCGCCGGCGCTCGGCCACCAGTTGCGGTTCCTTCAGACTCGCCGATGCAGCGCTGACGGCAGTCACGGGCATGGGATTGCCGCCGCCATAATCCTCCAGCTTTTGCACGAGGTCGGGCCGGCCAATAGCAAATCCGCAGCGCAGGCCCGCCATTCCATACAGCTTCGAAAAGGTGCGCAACACAATGAGGTCATCATGGCCGGACGTCACCAGGTCGATGGCCGAAGGCGCATCGCAGAAGTGAATGTAGGCCTCGTCCACCAGAACAATGGAACCCTTGGGCTTGTTCTGTAGCAGGTACTCGATGTCGGAATGGCTGGTCAGCGTTCCGGTTGGATTATTCGGGGTGCAGATGTAGAACACGCCCGCGTCGGGAGCGGCGGCGATCATCGCCCGCACGTCGTGCGCGTGGGTTTTGGTGAGCGGCACCTTGACAATGCGCGCCCCGGAACTCTTCGCCGCATACATGCCGGCTTCGTATCCGGGGTCGGCGGTCACATAACTCGCCCGGGGCGACGTAAAAGTCATCACGGTGTAGTGCAGAGGCTCACTCGATCCGGCAAAAATCCGAACGTTGTCCGCATGCAGGTCCAGACTTCGTGCGTAATAGTTCACCAATTCGTCGGTCAACTCGAAGCGATAACGGCCAGCCTCGGACATTACCGCCGCGATCGCAGTGCGCGCCGCTGCGCATGGGCCAAGTGGATTTTCGTTGGCGTTAATTCGCACTCCGGTCGTGGGAACCGACGGCTTGGGCTGCGCGTAGGCCAGCATGGGCTCGGTCACGATGCGCAACGCCAGCGCCGCGGAGGCAGCGGAAGAAAGCTGGACAAACGATCTACGGGAGAATGATGTCATGGGCGCTCCTGTTGACTGATAAACGACATCTTAACGCGTTCGGGTTGAAACCGCTTCGTAAGCCAGGTCTACGGCTCCGAGTTGTCATCACGAACGGCCGTTAGTCCGTGGGGGATCTGCCGTAGACCCAGCGATCGTCCGGGTACTGACAAAAAGCAGATTCTTCGCTTCGCTCGTAATGACAACTCCAGGAGACGGATCGTCAGCACGGCGATGGTTAACGCGGGCAACGATCGCACGTCAACGTTTGCTACCCTAGCTCCTAGTGCATTCCCCTTCTCTAGATAGACTGTATTCTCGCGAGTCGCAGGGCAGCGTTGTGATTCTGCGCCTGGTCTCCGAGGACGGCACGAACCGCCTGACGCGCGCGCGAGTGCAGGCCCTGACAACTGCCGTAGAGGGGCTTGCGATAGATCCGCCCTCGCGCCTGTTGATCGCCGGCAATGCCAGATTTTTCTCAGCCGGGGCCGACCTCAACGAGATTGCTGCGCTGACTGGCGCGGAAGCGTTCCGCTTCGCGCAGATGGGTCAGCGCTTGATGACCGCCATCGCCGGCTTCCCGGCTCCGACCATCGCCGTGATTCAGGGCTACTGCATGGGTGGAGGGCTCGATCTGGTGCTCGCCTGCGATCGCCGCATCGCCAGCCCGCATGCTTTGTTTGGACATCGCGGTGCTGCGCTCGGTCTGATCACTGGGTGGGGAGGCACACAGCGCCTGCCGCGACTGGTTGGCAAAGCCCGAGCGCTACAGTTGTTCCTGGCAGCGGAAAAGTTGCACGCACCCCAAGCCTTGCAGTACGGGTTGGTGGATGCGATGGTGGACGATCCGCTCGCTGCGGCGTTGAGCTAGCGCCGTCTCACTCCGGGTGTATTGGCAACGGGTGGAGCACGCCTTTCAGGCGTGCATAACTGCCGCCAGTTCCTGAATTCGCGCTTTAGCGCCTGAGGTAAGTTTTGTTACCTCAGCGGCTGAACAGGCCGCTGAAAAAAAGTGATGTTCGGGTAGTGCGGCGCTTCCCGAGCAACAACTGCGTTATCCTCTTCCCATGCGCGCCCCGCTTCCATCCGGCGATCAGAAGCTGGTGCAGATCATCGACCTGGCTTTGGCCGACACGGCCCGCCGCAGCGGCGAGTGGCTGGTCTGCAAGCCAGGTTGCACCCAGTGCTGCATTGGAGTGTTCGCCATCAATCAGCTCGACGCGCTTCGCTTGCAACAAGGACTCGCTGAATTGGAGGCGACCGAACCGGAGCGCGCCGCGCAAGTTCGTGATCGTGCTCATGCGTCGCTTGCGCGGATTGCGCGGGAATTCCCAGGAGACCGCAAGACCGGCATTCTTGAGGAAGGCGAGTCGGCTGAGGAGCGCTTCGAACAGTTCGCCAATGACGAACCTTGCCCCGCCCTCGATCCGCAGACCGGTATGTGCGACCTGTACGCAGCTCGTCCCATGACCTGCCGCGTTTTCGGTCCGCCGGTGCAGTCCGAAGGCGGCTTGGGCGTTTGCGAGTTGTGTTATCACGGCGCCAGCGAAGAAGAGATTGCTGCCTGCGAGATGACGGTCGATCCCGAAGGTGTAGAGGCGGCGCTGCTTGATGAACTGCAACGAGACACCGGCCAGCGAGGCAGAACCATTGTGGCGTTTGCCGTGGGACTGTAGTGTGCATCAATCGCATTGCGTGCACCGCTTCCCTGCTTTATCGTAGGTAGTTTGCCCCTCACTCATCATGACCGACCATAGCCATCATCCCGGATCGTCGTCCACGTTCGAAAGCAAAGTGAAAAGCGACTCGGCTCGCTTCGAACGCAACCTGAAAGCCATGGCCGAGATGGTGGCCAACGTCCGCAATGAAGAGCAGATTATCGCCCAGGGCGGCGGCGACAAGGCGCTCGAGTCGCAGCACAAGAAAGGACGCCTGACCGCGCGCGAGCGCATTGCCCTGCTGATTGATCCGGGTACCGAGTTCTTTGAGCTTGGCGGCTTCGCGGCGTGGGGAATGTACGAAGAGTGGGGCGGCGCGCCCTCTGCCGGTGTAGTAACCGGCTTGGCGCGGGTGCAGGGCCGCATGGTCATGCTCATCGTGAATGACGCCACGGTGAAGGCTGGCGCGTTCTTTCCTATGACGGCCAAGAAGGTCATCCGCGCGCAGAACATCGCCATCGACAATCGCATTCCTACAATTTATCTGGTGGATTCAGCGGGGGTGTTTCTGCCGTTGCAGGAAGACGTCTTCCCCGATACCGACGACTTTGGCCGCGTCTTCCGCAACAATGCGGTGATGTCGGCAATGGGCATTCCGCAGATTGCCGCCATCATGGGCATGTGTGTGGCCGGCGGCGCATATCTGCCGTTGATGTGCGATCACATTCTGATGACCGAAGGCAGCGGCCTGTTTCTGGCCGGGCCGGCGCTGGTGCAGGCCGCCATCGGCGCAAAATATTCTGCCGAGGAACTGGGCGGCGCGAAGATGCACTCGCAAATCAGCGGCACGGTGGACTTCCGCGAGCCTGACGACGAGTCGTGCCTGGCGCGCATTCGCCTGCTGGTGGACAAGATGGGCAACCGCCAGTTGGGCGTCTTCGACCGCAAGAAGCCGCTGGAACCGCTCTTCGCGGCGGAAGAAGTCTACGGAATTTTCGATGGCGATCCCGGGCGCCAATACGACATGAAGGAGATCATCGCGCGCATCGTCGATGGCAGCCAGTTTGGCGAATACAAGGCTGAGTACGGCGAGACTGTGCTTTGCGGCTATGCGCGCATCGGCGGCTTTGCGGTCGGGATCGTCGCCAATCAGAAGACGCACGTGCATCAGATCGACCATAGCGGCAACAAGCGCACCGAGTTTGGCGGCGTCATTTACACCGAGTCGGCGGAGAAGGCGGCGCGCTTCATTATGGATTGCAACCAGAACCTGGTGCCCCTGCTCTTCCTGCACGATGTGAATGGCTTCATGGTGGGACGCGACGCTGAGTGGAGCGGCATCATCCGCGCCGGAGCCAAGATGGTGAACGCGGTGTCGAATTCGGTGGTGCCGAAGATCGCGGTCATTATTGGCGGCTCGTTCGGCGCGGGTCATTACGCGATGTGCGGCAAAGCGTACGATCCGCGCTTCCTGTTCGCGTGGCCGACCGCCAGATACGCGGTGATGGCGGGAGCATCGGCGGCGGGAACGCTGGTGGAGATCAAGATCAAGCAACTTGAGCGTGGCGGCAAGAAGCTGAGCGAAGAAGACAAGAAGAAGTTGTTCGACGAGGTCAAGGCGACCTACGACGAGCAGACCGATCCGCGCTACGGCGCAGCGCGACTGTGGATCGACAAGATCATTGATCCGGCGGAGACGCGCGAGGCGATCATCACCGCACTGGAGGCGGCGGCGCTGAATCCCGAGGTGCCGAAGTTCAATGTGGGGGTACTGCAAACGTAGGGCGCGCGGAGCGCGCCTGAGCTGAAAGCCGTCAGCCGTCGGCTTTCAGCTAGGATTGAACCGCGCCCTTATGGAATCGCGGTTGAGTATGAAAACATGGCTACGATTCGGTGGAACCATCTTGTAACTGAGCCATCCCAGCGGTTATACGGGTTAAGCGCGCTCATCGAGAAACGGGACTCTGGCCAAACATAGAGAACCGCTTTACGTAACGGGCGGCTTTCGTCCATTATCGAAATACACGTTAGAACACGGTTTGGCTGATGGCTGATAGCTGACAGCTGATAGCTACGTAATGGCTGATTCCATCAAACTCATCGAATGTCCGCGCGATGCCTGGCAGGGGCTGCCGGGGCAGATTCCCACGTCCGTCAAGGTCGAGTATCTGAAGGCCTTGATTGCGGCGGGATTCAAGCACATTGACGCTGTGTCATTTGTCTCGCCGAAGGCCATCCCGCAGATGGCTGACTCGGAAGCGGTAATCAGCGAGCTTGATCCGCCCGATGACGTTGAGATCATCGGCTATCGTGGTCAACGAACGCGGGGCCGAGCGGGCCATCTCTACCGATGCGGTGCGGACCCTGGGCTTTCCGTATTCGCTGTCACCCACGTTTCTGAAGAACAACCAGAACCAGACGCTGGAAGAAAATCTCGACACTGCTGGAGAAGATCAAGACCAAGGCTGACGAGAGCGGACTCGACACGGTGGCCTACATTTCGATGGCGTTCGGCAATCCGTATGGCGATTTGTGGAACGCCGATGAGTTAATTGAGGGAATCAGCCTGCTCGCCGATATGGATTTGCAGGCCATCTCGCTGGCCGATACGGTGGGATTGGCGACTCCGCAGCAGATTGGCGACTTGCTTGTCCCGGTGCTGGAGAAATTCCAAGGTATTGAGATCGGGGTGCATCTGCACAGCCGTCCAGACGAGGCGGCAGCGAAGGTCCTGGCAGCTTATGATGCCGGTTGCCGGAGATTCGACTCCGCCATCGGCGGCATGGGCGGCTGCCCGTTTGCCCAGGATGTGCTGGTGGGCAACATCCCTACGGAGAAATTGCTGGAAGCATTGAGCGGCCCCGGCGTCGACTTGCCGCTGAGGAAGCCCATTACCGAACCGTTCCGCATGGCGGTGGAAATCTCCAACAAGTTCAGCGGGCCGAAGATGTGAGAGTCGCTGTTCGCTGTCCGCTCTACGCGATTCGCTGTTAGCTGTTAGCTGTTAACCTTCGAAACACAAATGAAGTTCACAACTCTTACCCTCGACTACGACGGGCCCATCGCGACGATCACGCTTAACCGGCCCGACAAGCGCAACGCCATCAGCTACGAACTGATTAGCGAGCTGTTGCGCGCCCTGGACGAGATCGCGCAATCGGCTGCACAAATCGTCATCCTGACGGGTGCAGGCAAGGCCTTCTGCTCGGGCATGGACCTGGATAATTTGCGCTCCATCACCGGCCGCACGGAAGAGGAAAACCTGGCCGACTCCGCCACCATGGCGCGCTTGTTTCGAACGTTGTACGGGTTTCCCAAGGTCACCATCGCCGCGGTGAATGGCGCAGCCGTCGCTGGGGGCTGCGGCCTGGCCACCCTCTGCGACTTTACCCTGGCTTCTTCCGAAGCCAAGTTTGGCTATACCGAGGTTCGGATTGGCTTCGTTCCGGCGATCGTTTCGGCCTTTCTGCTGCGCCAGGTCGGCGAGAAGCAGGCCCGCGACCTGTTGCTGACGGGGCGAATCATTAGCGCCGAAGAAGCTTTCCGCATGGGACTGGTCAATGAGATTGTTGCGCCTGACAAACTCCTCGGACGCGCCCGCGATCTGGCGGCCAGTCTGCTGAGCAACAGTCCCGCCTCGCTGCTGGCAACCAAGCGCCTGCTCACGCGCTACGCGTCGGAAAGCCTCGACCGCGACATTGCGGCGGCGGTGGAAGAGAACGCGCGCATCCGTAAAACCGCCGATTTTCGAGAGGGCGTAACCTCGTTTCTGGAGAAACGAAGTCCGCGCTGGACGGGAAAATGAGCAATGCAGATTTGGCAAACTTGTCGTTTTGGACCACAAGTCCGCAGCAAGTGAGTGGTATTGTCCAGAACCGCAGACCACTTGCGTTAGAATTAGCCGTACCTTAAATTACAATCCAACGTGATTACAGCTGCCACAGGTTTCAATTGCCGCGAAGCGTCGCTTCGAGCATTCACTGTCAGATTTCACCAGGGAGAGTCATGATGACATTTCGTCCGCATTCCATCATAGCGGTGATGCTGTTTTCCACTATGATCTACGCCCAATCTTCGTCCCCGGAATCGAAGCCGCAGGCGGCGCCCGCTACGGCAAAGGCCGGCAGCAGTTATGCCCAGTACCCGGTAATGAGCGCGGCGGCCGAGGAGCGTGGAAGGAAGCTTTTTGAAATGTTCAAAGCTGGACAGGCGAGCGCGATTTGGGCCAGCTATCCAGCGGAAGGCAAGAAGGACCCCGAGAACGGGAAGAAATTTGAAGCCATGCTCACGCAGGTGAAAGCGAAACTGGGCCCGGAGACATCGGTAGTGGAGGAGCGGATCACGCCCTACATGATGAAGCGGGTTACGATTTACTCGCGGCTGTCGCAATTTGCGAACGTCAAGGTCCCGGTCGAAACGGTAGTCATGATCAATGAGAATGGCGCCACCGAAATTTTCACCGTGAGACCGCTGAATTCGCCCCCCGAAGGCCATAATGCCGGCTACAAGGACACCGCCAAGTTGAAGCTGCCCTTCAACGGCCAGTGGTTCGTATACCAAGGCGGGCACGGGGTCTTTGACAACGCCTATCAGGTGACCGACGACCGGCAGTTTGCTGTGGATTTTGTTCTGCTGAAGAACGGGAGCCCGTTTGAGGGCGACGCCAGCAAGAACGAACAGTTCTACTGTTTTGGTCAGCCGGTGTTGGCCCCCGGCGACGGCAGGGTGGTGCGAACGGTGAACGACATTGGCGACAATGCTCCCGGCAAGCCCAGCCAGGATGCTCCCAACGGAAATATGATCCTCATCGCGCACAGCGACAACGAGTACTCGCTGCTGACCAATCTAAAGCAAAACAGTGTCAAGCTGAAACATGGAGACCTGGTCAAGCAGGGTGATCCGGTGGGAGAGTGTGGCAACTCGGGCGCTTCGGCCGCTCCCATGGTGCACTACCGTTTGCAGAATTCTTCGGGCTTCCCATCCGCGCACTCGTTGCCGGCGCAGTTTGTTGACTACATCGCCGACGGCAAACCGGTTCAGGTGGGCGAGGTGACAAAAGGACAGACGGTCAGCAACGGAACTGCTTCCGGCAACGCTGGGACGGCGGAGAAAAAATAGGGCTTCGATGCAAGTCCAGCGCTGTCGTCGCCTGCGGTCTATCTCACGGTTGAATGGGTCGCGTCTCCAGCCGGGTGGGTGCCAGTTTGAAAGCTGAAGACAGTCAGTTGCCACACACACGCTCGGCAGCTGAGGTGTACCAGACCAGCTTTCGGGTACGCTATGCCGAGACCGACCAGATGGGCGTGGTCTATCACTCCAACTTTGTCATCTGGTTTGAGGTGGGCCGGGTGGAGATGCTGCGCCAGTTAGGCTTCACCTATCGCGAAATGGAAAAACAGGACGGCACACACATTGCCGTCGTAGATATGCGCTGCCGCTACAAGGCGCCGGCGCGCTACGATGACATGGTCACTATCCGCACGCGCCTGGTCAACGTGCGCGATTCCCTGTTGCACTTCGGCTACGAGGTGGTGCGCGAGGAAGATGGGACCGTGCTGGCTGAGGGTGAGACCGTGCACCTGGTGGTGGATTCTGAATTCAAACGAATACCGCTGCCGCAAAAGTACCTGGGGCCGTTCTTGAAGGCGGCCGGAAAAGACTGAAGCAATCAGCGGAAAAGCTCTTCCAGCGAATCCAAACTGATTCTGACTTGATAATGCAGGCACTCCACATCGACGGCAATCATCTGAGCCTCGACGACGTCCGCCAGGTGGTCCTGGAGCGGCGGGCGGTCCTGCTGCAACCCGAGGCGCGCATCGCAGTCGAGCGCGCGCGCGCCGTGGTGGAAGACCTGCTTGAGCATGACGGCGTCGCCTACGCGGTGAACACCGGCGTCGGCAAACTTGCCGACCTTCGCATCTCGTCAGACGACATTCGCAAGCTGCAGGTCAACCTTTTGCGCTCGCACGCGGTAGGCGTCGGCGAACCGCTGGCCGAAGACGTTACTCGCGCCATGGTGCTGTTGCGCGCTAACTCGCTCGCCAAGGGCTACTCGGGGGTGCGTCCGGCGGTCATCGATACTCTTTGCGAGATGCTGAACCGGGGCGTGCATCCCGTCATCCCGTCGCAGGGCAGCGTGGGCGCAAGCGGCGACCTGGCTCCGCTGGCACACCTTGCGCTGGTGCTGATCGCGGAGGGCGAGGCCACGTTCCACGGCAAGCGCGTGGCCGCTGCCGAGGCGCTCAAGCAAGCTGACATTCAACCACTGGTTCTGCAGGCCAAAGAGGCCATCTCGCTCATCAATGGCACCCAGGGCATGCTGGCAGCCGGATTGTTGGCCAGCTTGCAGGCAAACATCCTGGTAGACACCGCTGATGTGCTGGGGGCGCTCACCGTGGACGCGCTAAAAGGCACAGATGCCGCATTTGACCAGCGCATACATCGCGCGCGACCGCACGCTGGACAATCACTGGTCGCCGAGAACCTGCGCCGCATGCTGGAGGGCAGCCTGATTCGCGAGTCGCATCGCGAGTGCCAGAAAGTACAGGATGCCTATTCGCTGCGCTGCATTCCGCAGGTCCACGGCGCAGTCCGCGATACGCTTGTCCATTGCCGCGAGGTGTTCGAGATCGAAATGAACTCGGCGGTCGATAACCCGCTGGTCTTTCCCGAGGAAAGGAAAGTGGGCGCGCCCAAGCGCGGGGTAGGGTCGACAGTCCCCGGCGACATTCTGTCGGGCGGCAACTTTCATGGCGAACCGCTCGCCTTCGCGCTCGACTTTCTGGCCATCGCGCTCTGTGGATTGGCCGGCATCTCCGAACGGCGCATCGAGCGACTGGTGAATCCTGCTCTGAACGAAGGACTGCCTGCGTTCCTCGCACCTGGCGCCGGCTTGAATTCGGGATTCATGATGGCACAGGTAACGGCGGCCGCACTGGTCAGCGAAAACAAAGTTCTGGCGCATCCCGCATCTGCGGATTCCATCACCACGTCGGGCAATCAGGAAGATTACGTCTCCATGGGGATGATCGCCGCCAATAAGCTGCTGCGCGTGGTCACCAACACTCGCAACGTGCTTGTTATCGAAGCCCTGGCCGTGGCCCAGGCACTCGACTTCCGCGCGCCCCTGCAGACCGGTAAGCGCGGCCAGGCGGCCCACGCGGCCATTCGGGCGGTCTCTCCCACCATCAACGAAGATCGAATCTTGACCGCGGACTTCGCTAAGGTAGCGGAGCTGATCAGCACCGGCGCGCTGGCGGGAGTGCTGCGGTAGCTGCATAGCATTTCCAGGAGTAGTGAAGATGGCCAGTTCAGTGGGTCGTCAGCAATGTTAGCCGCCCAGAAAAAGATGACCTTGCAACAGCAGTTGACTTCCGGTTTGCCCGTTAACCTGGAATACTCGGCAGTTGAGTTCGATTAATAATCGCCGCCGGCGCCTCCGCCTCCCGAAGCTCCCCCACCGAAGCGAACGTCTGCACTGGTTGGCTGCGGGCTTGGCGTTATTGCCTGAGGCGTTACCAGGCCCAATACGGCGGAGCTGGCGTTCATCCACTGTTTGTCCTTTCCCGACAGGCGCGCGGCGGTAAAGCCCCCGCGAATTCCGCCCGGGCCACGAGCAAGCCAGCGTCGAATGAACAGTACAACGCCGGTCAACAGTATGCCCAGAAGCATCGGGTCCCAGGTATGCCGTGGCCAGCCGAGGTAAGGTTTATTGGAGACGAAGGTCAGGATGAAGGAAATCGCGCCCACCGCGATGACGAAGCGGTCCTTCTGCCGAATCCCGCGCGCCAGTACGACGGGCGGCAGGACCCAGATAAGCACCCACGTGGTCCAGTAGAACGGCCTCGCGAATTCAGAGGCGGCCCCGGTGCCGCCGCCCCACCACCGCGGAAGCAGGTCCAACGACGAAAGCTGGAGGTTGATGGCCAGGTAGATGCCGAGCCAGAGGAACGCTTCCACGAGCGAGTAATCGTCTTCGATGTAGTTGACACGGTGGCGTGAACGTACCGCGATTACACATACGAGCCCGATCGCATAGAGCAAGGCGACGATCACATGCTGCGCCGCGTGAGACGAGGTCCAGTGGCCTGGCAGAAAGAGGGCGAAGACCATTGCGGCGAGAAATGCATACCAGAGCCGGAAGCGGCTCCAGATCCAGAGCGAAAAGACACCGCCGGCGGCGGGAACCAGGAACAGGACTGCGTCCGGCTTAGGCGAGTAAGGCCTACCGCTGAAAAGAGCGAGGAGCATTCCCACGCAAAGAAAACCAACCGCGCAGACGACGAGCGCTTCCTCGATGCCGTAACGATACAGATGGGCTTGGGAAACGGCGACTTCGGCGGCCGCATAGCAGACGCCAGCGAAGATCAGGAGGAAAATGCCGTCGGTTTGCTCCGGCGACCCCGCAAGAAAAATCCTGAAGAACAGTGCGACGAGGGCACCCACGCTGATCAGGGTGAAGAGGAACAAGATCAGCCGCAGAAAAATGTTGGTGGTGCGCAGCTCAGAGACCGTTTCCTGTTCCAGACGCTGGTGCTGCTCCTGAGTGATGATGCCCTCGCCGGCCCAGTCCGCCACGAGTTTGCGGGCGCGCAGAGTCTCTTCGCTAGATGCAGAGTACACTCTCACGCCTGCCTCCCGAAGCGGCGCGCGATCAGGACCAGCCCCACCACCATTGCAACTGCGGTAATGATGAAATAGCCCAGGAGAAGAACTTCGTCATTGATGCCGCGGATGAGTATCGAGCTAACACCTACGTAGCCGTAGACCGCGGAATAAGCAACGAAGGCAAACTGCCGGCGCTTCAGACCCCAGACGAGTGACGCGCCACAGGCGACAAGCAGTGCCAGAAACCATACCCAGTAGCCTTCCCGGTTGAACACACCCGAGAGCAATGCCCAAAAGCAAACGTTGGCCGCAATATTGAGATACGTGCCGAAGAAATGCGGTTTCACACCGCGATGGCGCAAGAGCGCTCCGCCGCCGCCGATCACCAGGCAGTAGACCAGCGCATATTGCCGGTAAGCCGAGTCCTGATGAGACGGCCAGTGCGAGACCGTCAAACCGAACCATCCGGCGAGCGACGACAAAGCCAGCGACAGCACGAAGCGATTGTCGAAACGATAAGCGAGGAAGAAAAAGAAGATGGCAGTCGCCAAGAGATAGAAATCCCATTGTCCGGAGAGCAGGTGGAATCGGTTCTCCATGTAGGCGAGTTCTATGCACCAGACCAGGCTGCCCAGGTAAAGCACGTAGTCGAAGATTGCATTCGGTGCAGGCGTTTCCGCGAGGGACCAAGCGGGCGCGCGGGAAAAGCAGTACCAAAAACAGGCGGCGAGGATGATGGAGAGAATGGCCAGGACGAGAACGTCACCGAGTTGTTGCGACCAGGTGGTGACGGTCCAGCCAAGTCCGGCAACAAACGCCAGCACGCCAGCATAGAGAAGAATGTTCAGCTCAAGAAAAAGCGAAAAAGGTTCTCCACGGCAGAGGCTCGCCAAATGCGAGTGCTGCTGCGGCGATATGGCGCCTTGCTCTCTCCAGCGCTCTAAACGGGTGAGGATGGTCATGAAGTCTTCGTTCTGCTCGGACGGCGTTCTGTGGCCGGCATTAAATCCCGGTACCGCTGGTTGGGCCCATGACTCTATTCATCGTACATTCCGATAGGCTCGCCGTGCTGACAAATGCGCCAATGACGCTGTACCACAGGGACGGTGACGATCAGCAGAGGCGGATCGATATATAATCTCTCGCCCAGGAAACCAAAGTGGAAATCTAGGCAAAGAAGGAGAAAGTGCGATGTCAAACCATTTCACGGGACTCAGTCTCGGCCCCCCGATGGGCGATCAACGACTCGACCTCTGCGACCTCTACGCATTCCAGTCACCCGCTGACGCGAACAAAACCGTGATCATCCTCAACGCGAATCCTAATGCGGATGCTCTTCACCCCGACGCAATCTATCGCCTCAACATCGATAACGACGGCGATTACCTGACCGACCTCGCGTTCAGCTATGTGTTCTCCAAGCCGCAGAACGGCAGGCAGACGGTCAACGTTTTCGTGGCGAAGGGCCAGGAGTCGCGCTCGGTCGAAGCGGTAGGAACGAAGATCATCACCGACGGCGAGGTGTCGTTCGGCGCCAAGCCGAATATCATCCACTCAGGCCCTTACACTTTTTTCGCAGGCAGCCGCAGCGACGCGTTCTTCTTCGACTTCGACGGAGTCAAGAACCTGTTCGATACCCGGGGCAAACGGAACTTTACCGAGCCTCATCTGTCCGGCAAGTCCCCCTGGACCGGCGTGGATTCCAATACCGAAGCAAACGTATTTTCGACTGTGATCGAGCTGCCGACCAGCGAACTCAATCCGAAGCCCGAGATTCATATTTGGGGGCGGTGCAGTGTAAGACGCGACGGCAAGTTGCTGCACGTCGATCGCGCGGGCCATCCCAGCGTCAGCAGCTTCTTCAACACCGATGACACCAAGGAGGAATACAACGCGAGCGAGCCGGTCAACGACCGCAAGCGATGGCTCGAGCAGTTCGTGCATCTGCTGGGGCACACCGGCAATTACACGCGCGAGGAAGCGATTGCCGCGATCGACACCGAACGAACACTTCCCGACGTGCTGAGTTTCGATCCGTCGAAGCCGGCAAAGTATCCCAATGGCCGGACCTTCACAGAAGACGTAATCAATTACCGTCTCGCCTTCCTGACAAAAAATGAGTGTCCGCCCAGTGGCCTCAAACCCCACAACGACATCCTGAAGGAGTTCCCCTACATTGGCACGCCCCACACGAAACGTGCCGCAGCATAAAACCGATACTGGTTTGAATGACAGGCAAAACCGCGAAATGTGATCAGCGCGGCTCGACATTAGGTTCGAGCCGCGCTGACACATGACCCCAGCAACGACGGTGGCGTTGCGCGTTTCGGGATTGCTTGTGATAACGCCTGTGGCTGTTGAAAAACTCGCTCGCGGAGATCGCGCTGAAAAATCGTCGCGCTAGGATGCCCAATAAACGACGATCTCTGACTGCGTATACATTTCTGGTCACCAATTTTGGTTCGGTTTTTAGAAAAACGGACTTTTTCAACAGCCACTCTTTTTATCACAAGCATGGCGGCTGAGGGGCGAACAGACGGCGCAAACTTGCGACATGGCCTGCTTACAACAGTTAGCCCGCTCCCAAGAGGTCGAACTATAATTTCAGCGTTCAGCCGAACCCGCTTTGGAATAACCGCAAGTCTAGTATTTTTTCCCATCCACCTGTCACAAGTGACAGTTCCCACTCCTCTCCGACTGTGTTGAAGTGAACGGGCAAGAGTGTCCCCCTGCGCCCAAGGCAGTGAACAGAGTCTTTGCGGCGGCTGTGTCGCTTACGCTCTCGGACTTACCAAGGGGTCTTTACGCAGTCGGCCCGCACAATTTAGGAGAGAAAGAGAATATGAAACCTAAGCTCGGATTTCTGTTCTTGATTTTCGTATTAGCACTGAGCGTCGTTGCGTGCTCGGACTCTGGCACGAAGTCGACCGCCAGTGGCCAACCCAGCGTCGAAGAGGCGGTCAGCATCGCAACCGACGCCTACATCTATGGCTATCCGCTGGTCACGATGGACATGACCCGAAAGCAGTTGACTAACGTGGCCACACCCGACGCGGCACACGCTCCGATGGGCCAACTCTTGAGGCTGCGCACATATCCAGCGGTAGATAACCACGCAGTCACTGCGCCTAATGCCGACACGCTCTACACGCAAGCGTGGATCGACGTTTCGAAGGAGCCGTGGGTCCTGAGTGTACCGGACATGCGAGACCGCTATTACCTTCTGCCGATGCTGGACGGATGGACAGACGTATTCCAGGTTCCCGGTAAGCGCACCACAGGCGATAAAGCCCAGAAGTATGCCATCACTGGACCGGGCTGGTCCGGGACTCTGCCCGCAGGCGTGACGGAATACAAGTCGCCAACGGCCGTCGTGTGGATCCTCGGTCGTATTTATTGCACGGGCACTCCCGCCGACTACGCGGCGGTACATGCTGCGCAGGACAAATTCTCACTCGTCCCACTTAGTTCGTATGGCAAGCCCTACACACCCCCGCCGGGGGAAGTCGATGCCAACTTCGACATGAAAACTGCGGTTCGCGATCAGGTGGATGCGATGGACGTTAACGCCTATTTCGATTACTTGGGCAAACTGATGAAGACCAATCCACCGGCTGCCGAGGACGCGCCAATGGTGGCTGCGATGGCGAAGATCGGGCTGGTCCCGGGGCAGGATTTTGATCCGAGCAAGCTAGGAGCTTTCGACAAAGAAGCCATTAAGGCTGTGCCGAAGCTTGCCCTAGTAAAGATCATGGAATTGTTTAAGAAAACCGAGTCCATCAATGGGTGGAAGTTCACCACTAAGACCGGCCTTTATGGGACCGACTATCTGCAGCGGGCGTTAGTCACCGTCATCGGACTCGGTGCCAACCGCCCGCAGGATGCGATTTATCCCACTGGGGCAAAAGACGGAAGTGGCGATGACTTTGATGCCGCTTCGAAGAAATATGTCATGCACTTCGATAAGGGACAGATGCCCCCAGTCAACGGCTTCTGGTCGCTCACCATGTACGATGCGACTTATTTCTTCGTGCCCAACCCGCTTAACCGCTACACCTTGAGCTCACGCAACAAGTTCATCACCAACGCTGATGGTTCGGTGGACCTGTATCTCCAGGCCGACTCTCCAGGCAAGGTGAAGGAGGCGAACTGGCTGCCCGCGCCGAAAGCCAAATTCGTTCCCATGCTGCGGCTGTACTGGCCGAAGGAAACTCCGCCGTCGATCATTGACGGCACCTGGAAACCGCCAGCCGTCAACGAAGCGAAGTAGTGTGGCGGATCGATTTTGACCGGGACGTAAAGATAATCGTCCCGGTCAGTTTCGTGGTCGGAAGCCCAACTTCAGAGCCCGTTTCTCCATGCGTGGCGTGTCGAACAAGTGTTAGTTAACGATAAATCCCCATATCACTCATTGACGGGCTTTGTGCCATCCTTGGGTCAATGATGTAATCGCCGGATTTCGCCAATCATCTTAAAACAACCAAGCTAAGGCTTTTCCTGTCAGTTTATACCGACGTAAATCAAAAATTAAGTTGCGCGGTTGATAACGCGTGATACTCTTTTTGCGCCAAACGAGCCTGTAAAGAGGAATCCGCATGGGCCAACATCAGATTGCAGCTTCGATTTTCGACATCAACTTACGCGCGAGACCGGCGGCGCTCGTCTCATTGGCCATTTTGGCGGCAATTCTCGCGAGTCCAACCGCACAGGCGCAGACATTCACCGTCCTTCACACCTTCACTGGCGCACAGGACGGAGGTCAGCCGTTTGCTGGGTTGGCGAGAGACGCAGCAGGTAACTTGTACGGCGCGGCGAGCGACGGCGGCAACCACGGCGGCAATTGTCCCTCCTACGGTTGCGGCACAGTGTTCAAGTTGCAGAAACGGGGCACGGAATGGATATTTTCGCCCTTGTATGCTTTTCAGGGAGCGTCTGATGGAACCGGTCCTCAAGGGGTGGTCATTGGCCCCCAGGGCAACCTCTACGGAACAACCGTGGAAGGCGGTCGCGGAATTTGTGGCCTCGGTCCAAGCGGATGTGGCACGGTTTTCCAGTTGCGGCCTCCGGCCACCGTTTGCCGAAGCGTATCCTGCCCCTGGAGCGAAACCCTTTTGTACCAGTTCGGGGGTTCTGAAGATGGAGGACTTCCCGCTAACGGCAATCTCGTGTTCGACACTGCGGGAAACATCTATGGAACTACCTATCAGGGCGGCGCATTTGGCTCCGGCACCGTTTACGAGATGACGCACTCGCAGGGCAGTTGGATGGAGAGTGTTCTTTACAGCTTCGATAGGAACTGGGGGAATCCTTACAGCGGCGTGATCTTTGACCACTCGGGCAATCTGTATGGGACTACCACCCAGGGGAGTCAATACCCCGGCGGCGCAGTCTATCAGTTAATACCATCGGGGTCGGGCTGGACGGGCAATGTTCTCAGTGATTTTCAATGCAGTCAGGATGGATGCAATCCACGGGGCGGTTTGATCTTCGATAGCGCGGGCAATCTGTTTGGTGGGACGGGAGGACTTGGCCCGAACAATGGCGGCACAGTTTACGAACTGGTGGCTTCGCAGAGCTGGAACTTCAACTTGCTATTCAGCTTTAACGGACCCAGCGGAGGCGGCCCCATCGATCACCTTGTCATGGATGCAGCAGGAAACCTTTATGGCACCACCAACGCGGACGGCATCCACCAGCAGGGTTCAGTTTTCAAGCTGACTCCGTCCGGTGGTGGCTGGATCTTGACTGACCTGCACGACTTTACCGGCGGCAGCGACGGAGGAAGTCCCGAAGGCGGAGTCGTACTCGACACAGAGGGCAATATCTACGGTACGACGGCGTTCGGCGGGAATTTGCTCGATTGCGTTTTTGGCCAGGGCTGTGGAGTCGTCTGGGAGATTACGCCATAAAGCGAGACGTTGCGGGACGCTGAGCGTTTTGACGTTACTGGCGTAACATCCCCATTGCACAAGTAATCCGCGACGAGTGGCGGCAACACAAGTGGATGGCGGGCTGCTACTTAACAGGCGGGGGCACGGCCAGCGTCATCCCATGACGGCGGAAAGCCTCCACCATTTTCGCGCGATCGGGCGGACCGTCGGCCGCAGCGTTGATTATTTCGGCAGCTTCCCGGAAGTACGCGGGGCCCATTATCGCCGGGGATACAACCGCGAGCTGTTTCACATCCTGGTTGCCAAGATTATCGAAGCGGTGCACCGCGCCCCGGGGGATACACAGCGCCTGTCCAGGACCAACCTCGATAGGGGCGCCGTCAACCGTCCAGGTGAGAACGCCCTCGATACCGTAGAGGACCTCCTCGTAGGCATCGTTCTTGTGGGCCGGCGCCGCCAGCCTCTCCCCAGCCGGGACGGAAAACTCGAACACCGACACGCTTCCGCCGGAATCATCACTGCTAAGAAGAAATCGGATCCTGATCGGACCAATCTGGATTGTCTCTTCCGAAGCATTAACTTTGGTTGTACGCTGCTGCATCATCGTCCCTCGTTAATGAAGTTATGCCACACTTCTTCCCCTTAAGTCGAGGGACGAGCGATTACCCCGTAATTGAAATCAAGTTGACAGCCCGCCACAGTTGCACAATAGTATCGGGGCCGCGGACGGGCGATCGTTTTCCAGCTTCCGCGGGAATGCAGGAGAATCGCAATGCTAGGTTTCAGTCAAGGTGCAGCAGCGTCAACTTTCGAGTTTAGCCTACGTACGAGAATGCTTGCGCAAACAAGGGCGCTCGCGATCATCCTCATCGTCACGGCTTCGGCAGCGTACGCGCAGACCTTTACCATACTGCACACCTTCACCGGTCAGGGAGATGGAGGCACACCGTACGCCGGCTTAACCATCGATGCCGCCGGAAACTTCTATGGCACAACCTCGACGGGCGGAGCCGGATACGGGACGGTATTCAAGCTGACGCATTCAGGATCGAGCTGGATATTGAGCACCCTCTACGCGTTTCAAGGAGGCAATGACGGAGGCTATCCCACCGCCAGAGTGGTGCTCGGGCCGAACCACGTCCTCTACGGGACAACCAGCGGTGAAGGCGACAACGGCGGACATGGAACCGTGTTCATTCTGCGCCCGCCGAGCCATCCTTGCCGGTCCATTAACTGCCCTTGGACGGAGACGGTGCTTTACCAGTTCACTGGCACAGACGATGGCGGCAATCCCGGCTATGGCGACCTTGCCTTCGATGCGGCCGGCAATATCTATGGCACAACCAAGAACGGAGGAGCAAACTGCGCCCCCTATTACGACTGTGGCGTTGTTTTCAAGCTCAGCCGATTGGGCGGGGGCTGGACGGAAAGCGTGCTCTACAACTTCAACCACCCGGACGACGGTGGATCCACTCCGTACGGTGGTGTGGTCATGGACAGCGTCGGTAATCTTTATGGCACAACCGTCTTTGGAGGAATTGACAACGGAGGTGTGCTCTTTGAGTTGACCCAATCCGGCTCGTCCTGGACGGAGATCGTGCTGCACAGCTTTGGAGGATTGAACGATGGGTTCGACCCAGCCGCTGCCCTGATTATGGATCAGCAAGGAAACCTGTACGGCACCACGGCGTTCGGCCCTGGGGATGGGGCTGGCGGTGCGGTTTACGAGTTGCAGCCCTCCGGCGATAACTGGACCTACAGTATTCTGGCCGCTCTTTCCGGGTTCGACGGACCACTGGACACCCTCACCATGGATGCTGCGGGCAACCTGTACGCGACGAGCTATGGCGGCGGCAGCAGCACCTATGGCAACGTGTTCAAACTGACGCCCGCGGGCGGTAGTTGGACCTACACCGACCTGCACGACTTCAACGGCCACGATGGAGCCGATCCGTACGGCAGCGTGGTGCTCGACGCTCACGGCAATGTGTATGGCACAACTTCGGAATTTGGCAACGGCGAGGTTTGGGAGATTACGCCGTAGTACCGTCGAACAAGGCAAGGGGCTGCTGGTCGTGATCGGCGATGAGATTATTGTCGAGAAATCGCCATTACACAAGTAATCCACGCCGAGGGTCCGGTTTAGGATTGCTCGAAATGGGTTGCTCACAACAGTCCGAACGCTGATGCTTCTCGGGCAGCCCGTGTAAGTCAATGATTATAAAAATGATAGCTGTGATTCCCCGCGGCACTCTCCGGATTCCGGGTTCAACCCACGCCATTAACCAGCCGTCCACCCCGCTGACGCGGTGGACCTTCCCTGTTTTACAATAGAAATCGCTCTGAAGGTGTCTTAAACCTCGTTGATCTGGCAGAGATTTGTCGTGCCCGAGGGTTGGACCATGCCGCTCCGCTGCCGGTAGTTTCGAGGATTTCATTGGGAAACCGGCATCTAAAGATAACGGAAAGCGCCGTATCGCCGTCTTAGAAAGAGCGGCTTCTCTGCGTACTCATAAACGTGGCAATCAAAATCAAATTACCTGATGGCAGGGCGTCGGCCCGTTCCGCGTCCGGGGGAAGGTCCCGAAGCGGGCACGGCAAGCCAGCCCGGGTGCAACACTTCTCGATCGCCGACCCATTGGTCAAGTTCTTCTTTGTGGCCTTTCTCGTCGCCGGCTTTCTCTTCTTAGGCGTATTCACCTTCTTTTACGCAAAGTACGGAAAGATTGTGGATCGCCGCATGTCGGGACCGATCTTCAGCAACGCGGCCCGGATCTACGCTCGCCCGCAATTGGTCACGGTAGGCGAGAAGCTTGACGCCACCGAGGTTGCCGCCGAGTTGCGCCGCGCCGGATACGCCGAGGGCGGAAGGGGCGATTCGCCGATCGGCCATTATTCCATCACCCAGCGTGGCATCCAGGTCGTTCCCGGCCCAGAATCTTTCCACTCCGAAGAAGGCGCTGTCATCCACTTCGAAAATGGCAAGGTCAATGCCATTGCCGAGACCGGAAAAGACAGTCGCGCCCTGGGGGCCTACGAGCTGGAGCCTCAACTGGTGACGGCCTTGTTCGAGGGGCAGGAACGTTCCAAGCGCGAGATCATCAAGTTCGACGAAATTCCTCAGCCGCTGGTCGACGCGGTGCTGGCCATTGAAGATCGCCGCTTCTTCCAACATAACGGGGTGAACTATTTTCGCCTGATGGAGGCGGCGGTCATCGACGTCCGCGAAGGCCGTCACGGGCAGGGCGGTTCCACTCTGACCATGCAGCTATCGCGCGGCTTCTTCCTCTCGCCGGAGAAGACGGTCAAGCGCAAGCTGGTGGAGATGTTGATCGCCATCGAACTGGAGCACAAGTTTTCCAAGCAGCGCATCTTTGAGATGTATGCCAACCAGGTGTACATGGGACAGCGCGGCTCGTTCACCATCAACGGCTTTGCCCAGGCTTCGCACGCTTATTTCAACAAAGACATCAAGAACCTGACTCTGCCGGAAGCCGCCCTGCTGGCCGCGATGATCCAGCGCCCCAACTACTTATCGCCCTACAAGAGTCCGAAGCGCGCCTTGGAGCGCCGCAACCTGGTGCTCGACTCCATGGTTGAAACCGGCTCCATCACTCGCGAGCAGGCCGACCGCGCCAAGGCAAGTCCCCTGAAAATCGCGGCGTTCAACGTGGAAGCCAGCGATGCCCCGTACTTCATTGACCTGGTAAAGGACCAGCTCTCGAACCAGTTCAACGAAGGCGAGCTGAACGATCAGGCCTATCGCGTGTACACCACGCTTGATCCCGACCTGCAGCGTGCCGCCGCCGAGGCAGTGGACGCCGGCATGAAGCTGGTGGATGAGCAGGTGGAAAAACGGCGTACTCACAAGGTGAAGGTGGGCACGGGCAAGGACGCGAAGACGGAGACCAAGGTCGATACTGGGCCGATGCCGCAAGTGGCGTTAGTGGCTATTGATCCGCACACCGGCGAAGTGCTGGCCCTGGTCGGGGGCAGAAACTATGGCATGAGCCAGTTAGACCACGCCATCGCCAAGCGCCCCACGGGTTCCATCTTTAAGCCCTTCGTGTATGCCGCGGCCATCAACACCGCGGTGACCGGGCAGACCATGGCCGTAGGCGCGCCGATTCCAACGGTGACGCCGGCCAGAGCAGTGGTGACCCTGGCGTTTTCACCCCGGCCACATTGGTTGACGATTCGCAAGTCAGCATCGTCAATGGAGATCAGGTCTACGAGCCCCGCAACTATCACGACAGCTTCAACGGAGAGGTGACCGCTCGCTATGCTCTGGCGCTATCGTTAAACAACGCGACCGTCAGGATTGGCCAGCAGGTAGGCTTCGACAAGGTGGCCGCGCTGGCCAAAGCGGCCGGCATTCAAAGCGTACGAGCCACACCGGCGATCGCTCTGGGAGCTTACGATGCAACCCCGCTGGAAATGGCCGGCGCCTACACCGTATTTGGCAACCAGGGAACTCATCTTAATCCCCTCATGGTGAAGTCGGTGCGGGACGCACGGGGAAACATTCTCGAAAACTATCAAGCTGACAGCAAGGAAGTGCTTGACCCGCGTGTCTCCTACGTTTTGACCACCATGATGGAGTCTGTGATTAACAACGGCACCGGCTACCCGGTGCGCGCCCGCGGGTTTCAAGCCCCGGCCGCTGGTAAAACCGGGACCTCGCATGACGCATGGTTTGCGGGATATACCACCAACCTGCTGTGCATCGTCTGGGTGGGAAATGACGACTACACCGACATAAAGCTGATGGGCGGAACGACGGCCGCGCCCATCTGGGCGGAGTTCATGAAGCGTGCGGCCAAACTGCCACAGTACGCAGACATGAAAAACTTCACCGCGCCTTCCGGAGTGGTGCAGGTGACGCTGGACAAAGCCACCAATCGGCTGGCGACCCCGTCCTGTCCGCAAACCTACACCGTTGCCTTCATCGCGGGCACCGAACCCAAGGAGACCTGCGACCAGGCTGCCGGCGATCACCGGGGGTTTTTCACCAAAATTTTTGGCGGGGACTCGCCCTCGGTTGCGCCGCCACCTCCGACGACCAATGGCCCGGTTCAGCCGGGAGCGGGCGCACCTCCAGTCCAAGGCGCCAGCGGCCAGCCTGCTCCGGGCCAGCAGCCTGAACCGAAAAAGAAGCGTGGATTTTTTGGCCGGCTGTTCGGTCGGGGCGACAACGAGGCCCAGCAACAGCCGCAGCAACCGCAGCAGCAGCCGCAAAATAATGGCACGGATAATTCAGATAAAAGGAACAATCCTGGCCCAAATTAGGTCTAATATGTGACTGTACTGGACTGGGGAGGTCCGGCCATGGCTCGTCTCCGATCGCCACGGACGCTGCTGCCGCTAATGTTGTTCGTAGTGTTCCTGCTGGCCTTGCCGCTGTGCCTGTTTGCCGGCGATGGACAGCAGGCCAACACGCCATCGGCATCGCCGTCGCTTCTTCCCGACCCCAATGCCTCCGCGAAGGATTTGGAAGACCACGCCGACATACTGAGGGCGCAAAAACGCTACCTCGATTCCGTCGATTTCTACTCAGCAGCAATTGCGAAGCAACCTACGGCGCTTCTTTGGAACAAGAAGGGCATGGCGTACTTGTTTCTGCAGAGATATGAGGAGGCCACCAAGTGCTTCACTCGCGCCATCAAGATGGACAAGAACGCGCCTGAGGGCTACAACAATCGCGGCTACATGGAGCAGCGAAACAAGAACTACAACAAAGCTATCCGCTACTACAAAAAAGCCCTGGCGTTGCAGCCCAACGATGCCGTGTTCCACTACAACCTGGGCAGTTCGTATTTCGGAAGGCACCAGTTTGATTTGGCGGCACAGCAATATCACGAAGCGTACAAGCTCGACCCCGACATTTTTGGTCGCGTCTCACGGATCGGTGTAATGGCCCAGGCCGGTTCACCCGAAGATCGCGCCGCGTTCTCATTCATGGTGGCCAGGATGTATGCGCAAGCGGGCGACGTTGATCACTCGCTCGAATATCTGCGCAAGGCCATGGAAGAAGGCTATAAAGACATCAAGAAGGTGTACACCGAATCCGAGTTCGCCACCTTGCGCACCGACAAACGCTTCGAAGAGCTGATGTCGCAAAAGCCGCAAGCCATACCATAGCCAGATCGATGAAGAAGCCAGCCAAAAAGAAGGCCTCCAAGAAAAAGGCGCCGGCTTCACGGGCGAAAAAAGCGCCTGCGAAGCAAGCCAAGCCGCGGCTGAAAAAGCCTGTGGCTGCGGCCGAAACCATCCAGAAGCTCACCTTCAATCACGCCATGATCTATGCCAAAGACGTGGGGCGCAGCCTGGGGTTCTACCGCGACATGATGGGATTCAAGCTGATCGAAGACTTTCGCTATGAGGGGAAGTCGGTGTATGCGCGCCTGCGCGCGCCTGGCGGGGATGGCACCATCGCCCTGCACCAGGCGGGACCCGGCGTTCCTTTATCGAGCGAGGGAGTGCGCCTGTACTTCGAAGTCGGCGACCTCGACGGCTTCTGCCGGAAACTCCAGCAAAAGGGCTTCTACATCACGCAGCTGCCGCGCATGATGCCGTGGGGTTGGCGGCACGCCTATCTCAATGACCCCGACGGCCACGAAATCAGCTTGTACTGGGCGGGTGAAAACCGTATGCAGAAGACGGTGATGAAAGCGGCCAAACAAGCTTCCCGGACCTGATCGCCCACCGCGGCAGGCTCTTCCATTTCCCCCCAACCGCGCTACAATGGCGAACCATGGAACCGGCCACCGCTGCCCTGCCAGAGAGTAACCCGAAGTCTGTCCTCGACCACGCATTCGATCTGCTTGGAACTGACCCTAACCAGGTGCTGGCTCTGCTGGCTTCCTTCGAGGACCTGAACCCCGATGCCACAGAGAGGGCGGGAGCAAATTTTGTTCGCGGATGCGCTCTTCAAAACCTGGGCAAACACGCGGAGGCCATGGCTGCCTTCGAAAAAGCGGAGGCCGATGCCCCACCAGAACTCAAGGGCCCAGCTTTTTATCTGCGCAAGGCCATATCGCTGAATGAACTGTTGGAACCGCAAAAGGCCCTGGAAGCCATTACGCTGTCCGAGCAGGTCCCCGAGTCGTTTGACCAGAACACCGCCACCTACGGATTCTTGCTTCTGCAAAAGGGAATCGCGCTTCTTGGCATGAACCAGGCGCAAGCGGCGCTGGATGCGCTGCGCAGCGCCGCGAAACTGGTCGAGCCTGGAATGGCTGCCAGTTGCTGGCTGCATATGGGGCGCGCGTTGGACGCACTGGGTCAGCCCGACGAGGCCTTGAAGGCGTTTGACCAGTCAGTTGCGCAAGCCACGCCCGACGAAGGCGCGGCCACCATCCGGATCCTTGCTTCCTTCCAAAAGGCCAGCATGCTGAACCGGCTGCAGCAAAATGATAAGGCTTTGCAAGCCCTGGAAGCTGCGCTCAGCGATCTGCAGAAAACTCATCCCGCAGGATTGGCGCCGACCTTTGAAACCAACCTGCTGATCAGCAAAGCGAACTTGCTCATCCTGCTTCGGCGATACGACGAGGCCGCCGCACCTCTGGAGGAGGCGGCGAGACTGCGTCCTGAGTTGGTCACGGATGTTTCGTTCTGGGTACAGAGAGCCAACGCCTATTTCTATGCGCGCCGCTTCCAGGAAGCCCTGACACCTCCGCCGCCGGAGATCGCGAACCATCCCATGGTGCTTGCGCTGCGCGGTTTCATCTTCAACGCGGCCGGGGATTTGGATAACGGTCGTCTTGAGTTGCAGCGAGCCGCCGCGGTCGCCAATCCCGGAGACGATGCCCAGGGTTGGACTGGTGTCGGTCTTGCCCAGTCGGGCCTGATGAATTATCCGGCCGCGGTGGAGGCCCTGGAAAAATCGCGCAGCCTGAATCCTGCCCTTGCTGCCTCCGATCCCACCGCCACCTACGCACTGGGAACATCTCTGGTGGCCTTGCAACGGTACCCCGAAGCGTGGGAGGTGCTGAAGGACTTACCAGACACCGACGACATGCTGCTGGCAAAGGCCCTGGCACTACAGGGTCTGAACCAGGCCCCGCAAGCGTTGCAGATGATGGAACGCATCGCGCCGCCTCTTCCCACCACTCCCTTGCTATCGGCGCTTTCCTACTGGATTGTGCTGGGAGCTCTGTTGGCGGCAGTCGACCGTACTGCGGAGTCGCTGAAAGCGTTTGAGACCGCCAGCGAACTGGCCCGGCCACCCGCCGGTGCGCCTCTGCGAGTGTCGGCAGCAGTAGGGCGGGCCAGCGCGCTCATCAAGCTTGAGCGCCGCGATGACGCTGAGCAGGTGCTGACCCAGGCCACAGCCGAGGCTCCCGTGGTGGGCACTCCCCGCCCTGGCGCTGCGTGGTGGCTGCTGGCAGGGTTGCTGGCTGACAAAGAGAAGTTTGAGGCGGCGCTGCGGGCGATCAACCGCGCTCAAATCCTGGAGCCCGACAGCGTCGACATCCGCTTGAGCAAAGGAAAAACCCTGCTTAACCTGGAAGACTATCGCCAGGCGGAGGATGTTTACAAACAGGCACTGGCCATGGCGCGAAGCGATCATGATCGCTTCGAGGCGATGCTGGGAGAAGCAATTGCTCTGCACAGTCTCGATCGCCACGAGAAGGCGATTGACGTATTCCGTGACGCCTTCAGCCTGGCGCCCGACGACATCTCGCGTGCCGATTCCCGGCTCTGGATCGGCTTGGGCAAAGCTTACTATTCGCTCGACCGGTCCCAGACTGCGTTGCGCTCCTTCCAGGAGGGCTGGCGACTAAACATTGGGCCCAAGAAATCCAGCGACCTCGCTCTAGGGGTTTCGTCCATCCTGCTGGGGCAGAGGCGAGACCGCGAGGCTGCCGAGTTCCTGCTGAAGGCACAATCACAGGGGGCCTCGGACGCCAGCATCGATCTGAATCTCGGCATAGCGCTCTACCGTCTGAAGCAAAGCTCCGCCGCCAAAGAAGCATGGGCGAGGGCAAAAAATGCTGGATCGCAAAAGGCCGAAGAGTATCTGGAAGAAATACCCAAGGCGGCTCCCGACCCCGGCGACTTGATGAGCTATTGGTTCGGCGAGACCGCGTCGCCGTGGCGCAGGTTCTTTGGTGGCGTGGTGGCGTTCCTGATTCTGTTCGTAGCGGCGTTGCCGGTCATCAGCAAGGACGCAGTTCATTGGCTGCGGTGGCTCAACACTGGTGAAAACTACAAATTGGGCTGGATCTGCCTGATTCCTCTTGTGCTCATCTTCCTGGCGCCGGTGCTGAAGAAAATCAGTTTGGGCCTGGGACCGGTCAAACTCGAGGCCGCAAGTCCCGAGGTCACGGCCAAGCCAAACATGGATGCGCTTCTGGAGAAGCTACAGTCGGGCGCCGGCTTGGGCGTATCTTCCAGTCCCGGCGGAAGCGTAGGCCAGTGGCCAGTGCCATAGGTGCAATCGACTTTCCTCGGGGTTGATGGCAAGTGGCGAGCACTTCTGCGGTCTTTCCTTGTGAATATTCGATTAATAGCGGCGAAGTCCTGCGTCCTCGAAGCGCCAATCTGCATTCAACTGCGGGCCGTCGGGTACAATGAAGGTCTCCGCGTAAGCCCGATCTTTATGAGTACACCCGCAAAGGCCAGCGTCTCCAAGGCAAAACGACCGATTACACGTGCAACATCTCGTTCCGAGGTGCGTGTTTCCGCGCCATCTCCCCGGCAACTCGACGATCCCGAGTTGTTCATCAATCGCGAACTCAGCCTGCTGGAATTTCAAAGGCGGGTTTTAGAAGAGGCGCAGGACGACAGCAACCCGCTGCTGGAACGCCTGATGTTCCTGTCGTTTGTGGGCTCTAACGTCGATGAATTTTTTATGGTGCGCGTGGCCGGCCTGAAGCGGCAGGTTGAAAAAAGCGTAGTCGATACCGGTCCCGACGGAATGAGCGCCCCCGAACAATTGCGCGCCATCCGCGCCTCGGTGATCCGCCTGTATCGCGGCGCCCACGAGTGCTGGAGCAAGGAGTTGGTGCCTGCTCTTGAGAGTTCGGGGATTCACATCCTCAGCTACAGCAATCTCACCGATGAGCAGCGCGCGGTCGCCGACGCTTACTTTCAGGAAGCCGTCTTCCCTACCCTGACCCCTTTGGCCTTCGACCCAGGCCGCCCATTTCCGCACATCTCGAACCTCAGCTTGAACCTGGCGGTACTTTTGCGGGCGGGCGAAGGCGAGCAGCATTTCGCGCGCGTCAAGATTCCCGATACGCTACCGCAACTGGTTCCCGTGAGCGTCACGCCGAAGACCAAGAGCCGGGGAAAAACGGCGCCCAAGGAACAGAGCTTCGTCTGGCTGGAACAGCTTGTCACTGCCAACCTGGGGACCCTTTTCCCAGGCATGGAAATTCTTGAGGCGCACCCTTTTCATATCACCCGCGATGCCGACAGCGAGATTCAAAACCTGGAGGCTGGTGATCTGCTGGAGTCGGTGGAGGAGGGCGTGTGGCAACGCCGCTTCGCCGACGTGGTGCGCGTGGAAATCAACGATGCAATGCCGGCAAGCGTGCTCGACATTCTCGTCGAAAACCTGGAGTTGGAGCGCGACGACATCTACAAACTGAACGGTCCGCTGGCGCTGGTTCGGGTCAGGCATCTTTGCAAGCTCGAGCGTCCCGACTTGAAGTTTCCTCCATTTACGCCTGCTCTGCCAGCGCCTTTGGCCAAGGAGGCCGAAGAGGAAGACATCTTCGCCACCATTCGGCGCGGCGACATCCTGTTCCACCATCCGTTCGATTCCTTTCAACCCATCCTCGGACTTTTGCAGAAAGCAGCGCGCGATCCCAACGTGCTGGCGATCAAGATCACCCTGTACCGCATTGGACGGAACGCCCCCGTCGTCGATGCCTTGCTGGAAGCCGTGGAGAACGGCAAGCAGGTGGCGGTGCTGCTGGAATTGAAGGCGCGTTTCGACGAGGAAAGCAATATCGGCTGGGCACGCAAGCTGGAAGAATACGGCGTTCATGTGGTGTACGGTTTGCTCGGGCTGAAAGTGCACTGCAAGGCTGCGCTGATTGTCCGCAAAGAGGGCGAGGCCATCCGGCGTTACGCCCATCTGTCCACCGGCAATTACAACAGCGTCACCGCCCAGCTCTATACCGACATCGGCATGCTGACCTGCGATCCGGCCATTGGCGCCGACTGCACCGACCTGTTCAACTTTCTCACCGGGTATTCGGCGAAGACCGCGTATCGCAAGCTGCTGGTTGCGCCTGGGACGCTGCGCCAGCGTATGCAGGCGCTGATCGAACGTGAAATTGAGCACCAGCGCAGTGGACGCGGCGGCCACCTGATCATGAAGATGAATGCCCTGGTGGACAGGAAGATGATCGAGTTGCTGTACCAGGCTTCGCGGGCGGGAGTGAAAGTTGATCTGCTGGTGCGCGGTATCTGCTGCTTGCGGCCGGGAGTTCCCGGGGTCAGCGATAACATTCGCGTCACCAGTATTGTGGGACGTTTTCTGGAGCACAGCCGGGTCTTCTATTTTCGCAATGGCGGACGCGAAGAAGTGTATCTGGGCAGCGCCGACCTGATGCCTCGCAATCTGAATCGCAGAGTGGAAGTCGATTTTCCCGTCCAGGACAAGGACCTGATTCGCGTCCTGCGCGATGAGATTCTCGGCACCTACCTCAAGGACAAGGTCAAGGCCAGGCATATGCACGCCGATGGCAAATACCTGCGCGACCCCGATTTCCAGAAGAAGGGCGCGCTGAACAGCCAGGAGTCATTCATTGAGCGGGCAACCAAGCGGCAGAAACTGGCTTCGGCTTCGCGGACCAAGCCCGCTGTCGGCGTGTCCGCATCGAATTAAACCGCCCTGGATCCTGAGGTGTCTGGATGCTGCTGAACGCGCGTGGCATTCGCCGCCGCGCTTTGCCCAGCACTGTGCGAAAATCAAGGCGCACTGATTCCCACATAAGGCGGGAGGACGCATGCGCGAAGTGATCGCGACCAACGACGGGCCCAAGGCTATCGGGCCATACTCTCAGGCCATCAAGGCCAACGGCATGGTATTTCTCTCCGGACAGATCCCGCTCGATCCAGCGACGCAACAACTCATCTCCGGCGACGTGGCGGCGCAGACCGAACGGGTGCTGCAAAATCTGGCAGGCATCCTCAAAGCCGCGGGCAGCTCGCTGCCGCAGGTCGTAAAGACCACCGTGTTCCTCAAGAACATGTCCGACTTCGCCGCCATGAACGAAGTCTATGGCCGCTATTTCACCGAGGCACCGCCCGCGCGCTCTACGGTCGAGGTGGCACGCCTGCCCAAGGACGTGCTGGTGGAGATCGACGTCATCGCGCTCGCTTGACGGGAAGCGGCAGCCTTGAACCTCAGCGATCGCATTTACGTCGCGGTGCATGTCGCGCTGACCGTGCTGGTCTGCGCGCGCTACCAGCGCGTGGAGCATTGGCCGTGGTACGTTGGCTGGAACCTCTGTGCGATTGCCGCCATCGTTCTGCTGGCACGCAAGCGGCGCGGCGGCGGCGCTTGGGAGTTCGCCCACGATTGGCTCCCGGCCCTGTTTTTCGTCACCGCGTTCGAAGAGGTGTCGTATCTGTCGCTCTCGCTTCGGGGCGGCTGGCAGAGCCATCACATCGCTGCGTTTGAATCGCTGCTGTTCGCGACGCCTCCGGCTTTGTGGATGCATCGCAACGCCGCGGCCTGGCTGGTCCAGTTCCTGGAGTTCGGCTACTTCGCGTTTTATCTGCTGTACCCGGTTGTAGGAGGCATGTTTTGGATCCGGCGCGAACGCCGGCCGTTCGCCAATGCGTTCCGCAGGCTGACCGACGCGCTTAGCCTGGGATATTTGATTTGTTACGCAACCTATCTGCTCTTCCCGACGCGCAGCCCGGCAAACACCCTTGGAGTGCAACAGCTTGGCGGCCAGCAAACAGGCCTCTTCCAGACTCCGGTACAGCTCATTCAAAACCATGCCGGCGTGCACGGAAATGCGCTTCCCAGCGCGCACATCATGCTGGCATTTGTGGCCTTGACGTTCGCCTACCGATTTGTGCCGCGCCTGGCGCCCTGGCTGTTGTTCCCGATTCTGTTGATGTGCGTGGGCGCCGTTTACGACGGATACCACTACGCCAGCGATGTGATGATTGGCGCGCTCCTGGGGATCATGGTGGGGATAGTGTTCGCGCGTCGCGAAAAAGGCCGGTCATACTGAGGACCTGCCGCGAGATGGAACTCCGGCAGCAAAAAATGACCCTCTCGAATCCGAGAGGGTTTTCAACCTCATGCAGCGAGGGGGCTTACGCCTTGGTCACTTTGCCGCTCCGCAGGCAGCTGGCGCAAACGCGCATACGCTTGTTGCCCGTCTTGGTCTTGGCGTGTACGGGGCGCAGATTGACGTTCCAGCGCCGCCGGGTGACGTTATGCGCGTGACTGATGTTGTTGCCAAACTGCGGGCCTTTGCCGCAGATTTCACAGACTTGTGCCATGTTAACTCCAGAAAATTGCCGCACTGGCTGGTAAACACCTATGATACCTGACCGACCCGACTTCCGGCAACCGCCTGGCCTCTGACAATTCCCACTCTGCGCGGTGCTAAACTGCGCGCAGTGACCAAAGAATTCCACCCTTCGGCGCCTGACAGCGATTCCGAAATTTCCCCCGGCACGCTTTACCTTGTCGGCACGCCCATCGGCAATCTCGAAGACATCACACTGCGCGCCTTGCGGACCCTGAAGGAAGTGGACCTCATTGCCTGCGAAGACACGCGGCAGACCATGAAGCTGCTGAACCACTACGGCATTGCGAAACCCACCATCAGCTACCACGAGCACAACGAGCTTACCCGCGCGGCCGAACTGGTGGTGCATCTTGAACGCGGCGACAATATCGCCATGGTGAGTGACGCCGGCATGCCAGGAGTGAGCGACCCGGGCTATCGACTGGTGGTGCTGGCGGTGCGACATCACATACGCGTCGTGCCCATTCCCGGAGCATCGGCATTTTTATCTTCCCTGGTGGCGAGCGGCTTGCCAACCGATTCCTTCAACTTCAATGGCTTCCTTCCGGCCAAGGAAGGAGCGCGCCGCACTGTGCTCGAGGCCATTCGCAGCTCACCGCGCACTCAAATTTTCTATGAGGCGCCGCACCGCATTGTCGAGACACTGCGCGACGTCGTGGACATTCTTGGCCCGGAACGCCACATCGTGATGGCGCGCGAGGTGACCAAGCTGCACGAGGAATTTCTTCGCGGCACTGCCGACAGCGTACTGGCACAACTGGAAGAGCGCGGCGACATCCGGGGTGAGATCACGCTGCTAATCGGCAAAGCAGACGACAACATCGCTGCGCCCGCCTCGAGCAAGAGCATTGCGAAACGGATTCGCGAACTGATGGCGGCCGAACACCTCGACGAGAAGGGCGCGCTCAAACAGGCGGCCAAAGAGTTCGGGCTCTCCAAGAGCGCGACCTACCGGGAGTTTCAGAGAGACAAGTGATCGGCGGACAATCGCCGGGCGGACAAGCGTAGGACCCAGAATTTGCGGCGCGTCTCACGCCGCTGTGCACCGGCCTCGTTGCCTACTCGACAAACGGATTGACAGCGACCTGCTCCCAATACCAGAATCAGCGAACGGCCCCGAAACAATCGCTCCCAGCCGATATCACACGAACAAGGAACCTGCCATGCAATTGCCAGCGCGTACTCAGTTAGTCCTGTCGTCAGTGTACCCGATTGTCCTGGCGGTCTGCATGATTACATCGAGTCAGGCGCAGACCTTTACCGTGCTTCACAACTTCACCGGTGGAGCGGACGGATATAGCCCTTCTGCAGGATTGACCATTGATGGGGCGGGCCACCTGTACGGCACAACTTTGTTCGGAGGTTACACCGGTGGTACGTGCGCCGGATTCGGGTGCGGCACCGTCTTCAGGTTGACCCGCCAGGGTTCCGGCTGGCTGTTCACTCCTCTGTATAGCTTTCAAGGAGGGAACGACGGGTCGGTTCCTTCGGCTGGCGTCGTCTTCGGTCCGAATGGAAGGCTTTATGGTGCGACCCAGTATGACGGGAACGATCAATGCTCTGCGCCTTACGGCTGCGGCACGGTTTTCGATCTATCTCCTCCAGCACATGCTTGCGGCAGGGCGCTGTGCGGCTGGACGGAAACCGTGGATTATCGTTTCACGAGCGGCGGCAGCGCTGAAAGCCCAACCGGTAATCTGATATTCGACGGAGCGGGCAATATCTATGGCACCGCTGCGGGAGGCGGGTTGCCAGACTGTTATGCGGGAACTACCTGTGGTGTCGTCTACGAGCTGTCACCGTCGCAAGGCAGTTGGAGTGAGACCGACCTGTACAGCTTTACGGCGGGCAACGACGGCTACCTCCCGGCGAGCGGTGTCGTCCGCGACCAGGCAGGCAATCTCTACGGCACAGCTCTCTATGGAGGCAACAACGGTTGCGGCACGATTTTCCAGTTGACCCGCTCGGGTTCGGGCTGGTCGGAGACCACTCTACGCGATCTTCAAAGCCAAACCGACGGATGCGGCCCCAATGAATTAATCTCCGATCAGCAAGGCAATCTGTACGGTACGGACCGGAGGAACGGACCCAATGGCGGGGGCACCGTTTTTGAACTGACGAAGCTTGCTGGCGGCGGCTTTTCCTTCAGCGTGCTGTATGCGCTTTCCGGAATGCCGGGCGGCCCCATGGCGGGCCTCACCATGGACCCAGCCGGCAATCTTTACGGCACGACGTATCAAAACGGTGCGCACCAGTACGGCTCAGTTTTCAAGCTAACCAAGACGGGTAGCGGTTGGACTTACAGTGATCTCTACGATTTCGCGGGAGGCAGCGATGGGGCATACGTCATGAGTACCGTAGCCATCGATGCCAACGGCAACCTCTATGGCACTGCGTCAGAGGGTGGCGCGCACGGCTATGGTGTCGTCTGGGAGATCACGCCGTAAACTGAAACTCGTAAGCGCACAAAAGAAATCGCCATCACACCACCTTTGGTAAATAGGATTGGATAGTGTCTCAGTTTGAAATTTAACCTCCTTGCGCCGCTCCGCGAGAAGTTAGAGAATCACGGCCACATGGTTGCGCTTCACTTCATACATTACAATTTCGCCAGAATCCACAAGACCCTGAGAATCACACCCGCAATGGCTGCTGGAATCACCGAACACGTTTGGTCGCTGGAAGAGATCGCGATGCTGGCGGATGCGGCCTTCGTTCCGACGAAGCGCGGCCCCTATAAGAAAAGAGACGTAGCGTGAATCGATGGCTAAAGATCGGGCTGGTCGTGGCAGCGGCATTCGCCCTGACGATCGCATGCACGCTTGTGGGCGGATCCGTCTACACGCAGGACACAGCGGTCCAGATTTGCGGCCTCCTCATGTGGCTTGGCATGGCAATTACTGGCCGTTGGTTAGAGCCCAACTTGATCGGACATCCAGCGGCTTTTGGCTGGTTGAGCGTGGCCGTCAACACATTGATCTACAGTGTGGTGTTCGGGTTACTTCTTGAGCTCCTGCTGGTTATCCTACGGCGGAGTAAATCGCAGAGCTAATGATGCCCTGAGATTTTCAACTGAGACACTACCTAGAATTGCTGCCGCTGGCGGTGCTCGTCGCGACTTGTTAGAATTTTCTCTTGCCCTCCACCAAGAAAACCCCGAAGTCCGCCACCGTTTCCAGCGCCGCGAAACCGCAAGCCGCAACCAAAACCACCATTGCTGTTCCGGCTGAGCCAACTGGCTCGAAGGGCCGCATCTACCTGATCGACACTATGTCGTTCATCTTCCGCGCCTATCACGCCATGGCGCGGCAGCGGCCCATGTCCACCAAGACCGGCATCCCGACCAGCGCAACTTTCGTCTTCGTCAACATGCTGCGCAAGCTGCGGGCCGACTTCGAACCGCAATACCTGGCCGCCGTTTTCGACGTGGCCGCTCCTACCTTCCGCGATGAGCAGGCGACCGCGATGCCCAGCCAACGCAAGTTCGACAGCAAGACGCAGACCTACGTTGACGTGGCCTACGGCGGCTACAAGGCCAATCGCAAAGCCATGCCGGAGGATTTAGCGCAGCAGGTACCGTACATCCGGCGCGCGCTTGAGGCCTATCGCATCCCCATGATCGAGGCCTCAGGCTTTGAGGCTGACGACGTCATCGGCACCCTGGCGCGCCAAGCCGTGGACGCTGGCTACTCAGTATTTGTGGTCTCCAGCGATAAGGACATGATGCAACTGGTCAGCGAGCGCACCTGCGTGCTGAATCCGCCCAAGGACAATCTGATCTGCGATGCTGCCAAGGTGGAAGAGATTCTGGGCGTGCCGCCCGATAGAGTGGTGGACGTGATGGCGCTGCGCGGCGATTCCATCGACAATATTCCGGGCGCCCCCGGCATCGGCGACAAAGGTTCGGTGGAGCTTATCCAGCGATTTGGCAGCGTGGAGAACGCGCTGGAGCACGCTGCGGAAGTTGAGCGCAAAGCTTATCGCGAGTCGCTGCAGAACAATCGCGACATGATCCTGCTAAGCAAAGAGCTCGTTACCATCAAGACGGACGTTGCGGTCGAATTCGAGCCCGAGGCAATGCGCGCGCAGGAACCCGATCCAGCCGCTGCCCGCGCGCTATTTACCGAACTGGAATTCAACACGCTGGTGCAGGACTTTCTGCATGAAAGCGTCGAGCTTGGTGAAACTGACTATCGCGACGCAAAATCCGCCGCCGAGGTTGAGGCTGTTGTGGCGCTGGCAGCCAGTCCAGATAAGTTGCTCGCCATTGCTTTGGAATCGGTAGCGCAATCGGCAGCCGCCTCAGAAGAACCGGGTGACGACGAGCAGGAAAGCGAACAGCTCTCACTGTCGGAAACGCCGCAGATTTTGCCGGTGCCCGCAACCTTGCGGGTCGCGATTTCCGCCGAGCCCGGAAAGGCCCTGGCGCTGGCCCTGGATGACTCCGAAGTTGCGCTGCCGCTGAAGCGCGCGCTGGCGGATGAGTCGATATCAAAGACAGTGCACGACTACAAGTCGGCGATGCATGTCTTCGGTCAGCACGGGCTGGCGCTGGCGGGCGTCGAACACGATCCACTTTTATATGGCTACCTGCTCGATCCTACCTATTCCTCTTACGGACTGCATGAGACCGCATTCCGGCTTTTCAACTTGAAGCTGGGGCCGTCTCCAGCCGAGGCGGCCGATATCACCTTGCGGCTCACCGCCAAGCTGCGCGACGAAGTCGAGAAGACCGGATTGCGCAGAGTTTACGACGAAATCGATTTGCCGCTGGTGCCGGTGCTGGCCCGCATGGAAGAGGCCGGGGTCAAGCTTGATTGTGATGTGCTGGCCGCCATGTCGCAACGCCTGGAGCTCGACATCAACTCGAAGGCGCGCGAGGTTTATGACAAGTCGGGCGTCGAATTCAATATCAACTCTCCCAAGCAACTGGGCGACGTGCTGTTCAACCAACTGAACCTGCCCAAGCCGTTCAAGTATGGGAAGGGCAAAACGATTTCGACGGCGGTGGACGTGCTGGAAGGACTGGCCGGCGAACACGAAGTTCCGCGCATGGTGCTGGATTACCGCCAGCTCTCGAAGCTGAAGTCCACCTATGTGGACGCGCTGCCGGCGCTGCTGAACTCGTGCACCCGGCGGTTGCACACCACCTTCAACATGGCCGGCTCTGCCACCGGGCGGCTGTCGTCCACAAACCCGAACCTGCAAAACATTCCGATTCGCACCGAGCTGGGCCGCGAAATCCGCGCTGCCTTCATCGCCGAACCGGGACACGTGTTGCTGGCCGCCGACTACTCGCAAATCGAATTGCGCTTGCTGGCGCACTTCTCCGGCGACAAGCTGCTGGTCGAGGCCTACCGCACCGGCGAGGATATTCATACGCTTACGGCATCGCAGGTGTTCGGCGTGCCGCCGCTGATGGTCAACCCCGAACATCGCCGCCGCGCCAAGGCGGTAAACTTCGGTATTGTTTATGGGCTGTCAGCCTTCGGACTCTCGCAGCAGCTTGGCATTGACACCAAGGAAGCCAAGCAGTTCATCGATGCCTACTTCGAGAAGTACAGCGGGGTACGCCAGTTCATCGATGCAACCCTGGACCAGGCGCGCCGCGACCAGAAAGTGACGACGCTGTTTGGCCGGGTGCGTCCCATTCCCGACATCCACAGCAAGAATTTTAACGCGCGCGGTTTTGCCGAACGAACGGCGGTGAACACGCCGCTGCAGGGCACGGCGGCGGACCTCATCAAGATTGCCATGATTCGCATCGACGCGGAGCTGCGCGAGCGCAAGCTGCGCTCCAGAATGCTGCTCCAGGTGCACGACGAGTTGGTGTTCGAAGTTCCCGACGACGAGGTGGACACGATGAGGCGCCTGGTCACCGAGCGCATGGAGAACGTGCACGCGCTCAAGGTGCCGTTGAAGGTGGAGGTGGGCGTGGGATTGAATTGGAGAGATCTGGAGTAGGGCCAGGGATTAGGGGCTAGGGATTGTCTCTGTGGTGACTCACACCCCTATCGCACGCTGGATCGCATTCGCGATGGCGTCGGTGTGGCGCCGCATCAGTTCTTCCGTCTCGGCTTCGATCATCACGCGCGCCAGCTTTTCGGTACCCGAGTAGCGGACCACCACGCGGCCGTTGCCGTCGAGCTCGCGCTCCGCCGCGCGAATTGCATCCCTCACTTCCGGAAGCTGCTCCAGCGGAAGCTTATCGCGCACCGAAATGTTCTTGATCTCCTGCGGAAAGACCTTCATGTCGGCGACCAACTCCGCCAGCGACTCCTTGGTACGCGCAATCACTTCCAGCACGCGCAGCGCAGTTAGGATTCCGTCTCCCGTGGTGGTGTCCATGTCGCGGAACAGAATGTGTCCCGACTGTTCGCCGCCCAGGGTCGCTCCCGTCTTCAGCATTTCTTCCAGCACGTACTTGTCGCCTACGGGAGCGCGCAACATGCGAATGCCGCCGCGCTTGAGCGCCGCTTCCAGCCCCATGTTCGACATGGTGGTCGCCACTACCGTGTCGTTATGCAAACGAACATGGGTCTTCATATCGCGCGCTGTCAGCAGCAGCACACCATCCCCGTTCACCACGCGTCCGGATGCATCCGAGAACAACGCCCGATCGGCATCGCCATCGAAGGTGATGCCCACGTCATACTGGCCCTTCGCAGCCGCCACGGCCTTGGCTACATTCTCGGGATGCAACGCCCCGCATCCTGCGTTAATGTTGCGCCCATTCGGCTCGATGTGCACGAAGTCGGCATTGAGGCCCACATTGCGAAAGACCACCTGAGCCACCGAACTGGCGGCTCCATTGGCGCAGTCCACCAGCACCCGCAACTGACTGAAGTCGGTGGCACGAACCAGGTCCGCCAGCCAATCGGAATACTGGTCCCGCAGCGCTTGCTCACCCGGCAGCATGTCAGAAGTCGAAGCCGCTGCCTCCGCGGCTGCCGCGGCCAACTGTTGGAGGTGGGCGAAAATGTCGGCTTCAATCTCATGTTCCAGTTGGTCCGACAGCTTGTAACCGTCCGCGCCGAAAATCTTGATGCCATTGTCTTGCCAGGGATTGTGCGAGGCCGAAATGACAATGCCCGCCGAGAAGTGGTTGGCGCGCGTCAGATAAGCAATCCCCGGAGTAGTAATAACGCCGGCGCTTACCACCTGCACTCCTGCCGCTTCCAGTCCAGCGGCAAAGAGCGCGCCGATCAAGGCGCTCGACTCGCGCGTGTCCTGTCCGATGAGCACGCGCGCCGCCGCGTCCCGTTGCGCGAGCCGCTGCCCCAAGGCGCGTCCGATGCCATATACCGTCAGCCGGTCCAGAGGGTATTGGCCCGCCACGCCACGAATTCCATCGGTCCCGAAAAGTTGTCGCATGTTTGGTACCGGCATCGCCGCGCTCACGGCTTGCGTGTTCCTTTGGCAGGCTTACCCGTCGTCACCGTAACATGGATGGCGCCAGGTTTTTGCACACGCACCAGAGGGTCGGAAACGTAGGCATGGGTGGTGAAGGTAGCTTTGCCCACTACACCGGTGGCATCCACGGGATCGGTAACGGCATTCTCGACCGCATCCACTCTCTTCTCCGGGCCGACGATGGTGATTACCGCGGGATCAGCTTTCACCTCGGTTATGCCATACCCGCTCAACAGACTGCCGATGATGCGCGGCTGCACCTCAACCAACCGCGTGGCGTTGCGGTCAAAGGTGATGTGGACCTGGGCCGGCGCCACCTGCATGACTTCGGCGCTGCGCGGCACGTTGATTTCTTTGGGCGTGAGATCGAAAGTCCGCTCGCCCGGCACTGCGCCCTGCAGATCGATGACGGCATGCACTTCGGAAGGGTCGATCTGGCGCAACAAACGCTCAGGTCCGCGCATGGTGATCTGGGCCTGCAAGGGACCGTCGGAGTTCATGTCGAGATTGTCGGGTGCGTGGTGAAACTCCAGCGGGACCGTCATGGGAATCTCGATGGTGGGGTCGCGCCCCACGATCCACCACATCAGCACGGCGACCGCGAGCGCAACTATCTTGAGGCCAAAATTCTTCAGGACAAACTTGCGAAAGAATTTGCGCAGCGAGGCGAACATGGCTATCGCTCCGCTCCGTCGGCGAGGTCCTGATTGTGACCCAGGCGCTCGCGCTCGACCACCGGCGAATCGGATGACAAGTCGTGGTCGGTAATGATGGTCGGCAAGGTCGCCGCCGGCACGTACCGGCGCAGCACTTCGCTCAGCCGCTCGCGCAAGTACTCCACCGTAATATCGCGCTCGATTTGTCCCGCCACCGCAATGCTGATGGAACCGGTTTCCTCCGACACTACCACCGAGATGGCGTCAGTCTCTTCGGTTATGCCGATGGCCGCGCGGTGGCGAGTGCCAAACTGGGTGGAGAGCACCGGATTCATGGAGAGCGGCAGGAAGCAGGCAGCGGCTGCAATGCGTCCCTTTTGCACAATGACAGCGCCATCGTGCAAAGGCGCGCTGGGCCGGAAAATCGTGACCAGCAAATCAAACGAGAGCGTAGCGTCGAGGGGCACGCCGCTCTCGATAAACGTGCGCAGGCCAATTTCGCGCTCGATGACAATCAGCGCGCCGGTGAGAGTCTGCGAAAAATGATTGGCCGCGAGCACGATGTCTTCGTAGCTGTCGGTGCCATTGAAACCACCTCTGGCGGACGACAGCCGCTGTCCCAGACGCGCCAGGGCGCGCCGGATTTCGGTGCCGAAGACGACAATCAGCGCGAAGATGGCATAAGGCAGCAGGGTGGTGATCAACCAGTCCACTGTCTTCAGGGCTTCCAGGTGCGCAATCCAGAAGGCGAAGCCCAGCATCACCACAGCCACCAACATGGGAATCGCGCGCGTGCCTTTGATGAGTTTGAGGAACTCGTAGACGAGGAATGCCACCACAAGAATGTCGAAGACCGAAGTCATCGAGATTCGCGGAATGTAATTGAGGCTCGGCATTTTCGCGGTTCCGTCAGGCTGCCAAGCCTCATTCTAATGCAGAGCAAGAGCGTTTTGGGATGTCATCCTGAGCGACGAGTGTAGCGAGGTGTCGAAGGACAGACGCGAACTACTCATGCTTCTTACCAGCCATAGGGGTCCTTCGCTGCCGCTCAGGATGACACGTCGCATTGCGACGAATACACAATTACTGAAATCGATCTCGCCTTCCAAAATTATCCATCGTCCGCTGGTTCATCCTTGACGGAATCAACTTTCGCGGTGAACTCACCGCGAGCCAGTTGGGTGCGGACCCGGCTTCCCGGCCTGAGCTGCGCCGCCTGTTTCACCAGGCGGCCCTCGGCGTCAAAAACGAGAGCATAGCCGCGGGCCAGGATCGCCTTGGGCGAAAGCGCTTCCAGACTGCTGTGCAACTGCTGCCACCGGCCCCGCCGGCGCAACAACATGGTTTCAGCCGCCCGGCCCAAGGCGGTGCTCAGGCCGTCGACTTGGTTGCTTCGCCCAACCAGCCCCCGCATGAATGAGGAATGCAACGCGGCACTTTGTCCATCGAGTTGGCGGCGCATCACGCCTAAGCGCACCCTGGGATCGTGGCGGCGGAGATGGGCGTCGGTATCGGCGAGACGACGTGCCAGGTTCTTCAGTGCTTCAGCTTGCGACTGCGCCATGCGGAACACCAGGTCGTCAACCCGCTGCTGACGGCGCGCGATGCTGTCGCGCATGCGCGCGAACACGGCATGCTGGGTGAGACGCGAAAGCGCGTTGTGCGCGCGCAGCAGTTTGTAGTTCACGGTTTGCGCCATGCGGTGGCGCAGGGAAACCAGCTTCTCCGCCATTTCCCGCTTCGACCCGATGACCAGCTCAGCCGCGGCAGAAGGCGTCGGGGCGCGAAGGTCGGCGACGAAGTCGCAGATGGTGAAGTCCGTCTCATGGCCCACCGCCGAGATCACGGGAATGTGGGCGGCCGCAATGGTGCGCGCCAGGCCTTCATCGTTGAAGGCGAAGAGATCTTCGAAGGAACCGCCGCCGCGCGCCACCACGATCACATCCACCTTGCCGTGGCGATTGAAATAGCGCACGCCGGCACTGACTTCCGCGGCCGCACCCTCACCTTGAACTTGCGCGGGATAAATCAAGACGCTGACCGACTCGTGGCGGCGGCGGAGAATGTTCAGAATGTCCTGGATAGCAGCGCCGCGTGGGGAGGTCACAACTCCGATGCGCCGCGGCAAGGCCGGGATCGGGCGCTTGCGGCTGGCTTCGAACAATCCTTCGCCAGCCAGCTTGGCCTTCAATTGCTCGAAGGCAATCTGCAGCGCCCCCGCGCCCTTGGGTTCGAGGTACTCGGCCTGAAATTGCAGGTCGCCGCGCTCGTCGTAAATGGTGACCCGGCCGCGAGCGATAATCTGCAGGCCATTCTCCGGACGAAAGCGCAACAGGCGCGCCTGGGTCCGCCACATCACCACCCGCAGTTGCGCCGAGCCATCCTTCAGCGTGAAGTAAAGATGTCCAGACTCGGCAGGCCGATAGTTGGATATCTCGCCCTCGACGTAAATGTCGGTGAAGGCGCGCTCCACCTGGGTGCGCACCGCCGCCACCAGTTCGCGCACCGGATAGATCTTGCGCGACGGCGCTTGAAAGGTCAGCCCGAGTTGTTGCGTGTCGGCCATGGGAGAGCGTCTGGAGGCAGTGTATCGCACGGGGCGACGCTGTTCGCTGTTCGCTGTTCGCTTTCGCCTTTCGCTGTTCGCGATTCGCTACTTGCCTCTCGCTAATTTACTCGGTACTCCTTGTCTCCAGTGACGGACTGCCTCGGACAGATACATGGATTGGAAAACGTCGGTCAATTCATAACCTGGAAGGACTAGCGAAAAGCGAAGAGCGAACAGCGAAAAGCGGCCTTACCGCTGCATCCGGTTCACAACATACAAGACTAGCGACAGGACCACGCTCAGCAGGATGGAGGTGGCGAGGGGGAAATAGAAAGTCGTGTTCTTGCCGCGATAAATGATGTCTCCCGGCAGGCGGCCGATGGGCAGGTTCACCTTGCCCGCGAAGACAAGAATGATGCCTACGACGAGCAGCAGCCCACCAACAAAAATCAGCATGCGTCCAAGGTCGCCCATGGCTCTATTAGAACAGATGGCGGCATGCGGGGGCTTGGACGCAAGACGTACGAGGCGCTAAATCGGATGTCCTATGAGCGTTTGAGTTGGTCGAAGAGTTCGCTCAGCAGCAAGCGAATGGGCGTATTGGGTACGGCCAGCACTCCCTGCTCGGGCTCTTGAAATCCTGTCGGGCTGCAGACGTAAGCACGCTTCGATGCGGGATCGAGAATCCAAACGTGCCGCACTCCAAAATTAAGATAATCATCAACTCGTTCCCTGATGCTGCGAAGGGAATCGTCTTTGGAGAGGACTTCGATCAAGATAAGGGGAGGCGTAGTGATGATCGGCTCCAGAGGTTTATCGGACCTCAGGACGGTCACATCGGGAACTCGAAAGCGAGTTGGCGCAACCTGGACCCGCTGCTCCACCAGCGGCAAGACGTTCCATTCTCTCTGTCGTGTCCAAAACCAGGCAGCGAGGGCACTGTGCAGCAGGCTGTGCTCAAGCTCTCCCAAGTTTCTCTCCCGCAATTCTCCGTCGACAAAGTCCCGGTCCGGCCGGTAGGTAGTCGAAAGATATTCCTGCACCGAGATTAGTGTTGCGCTCGACATCGACGGTCGCTTCCTCCCCAGTATTATGCTCCCCTTACGGTGCGCGGCCAAATCTTTGATGGGCAAGGGAACGACCAAGCTACGGCGTGATCGTCCCGCAGGCGATACGGTCACCGGCATTCCCCGCCGGATCGGTCTTCATGTCGTCGGCCTTGGCGTGGATCACGATTGCCGTGCCTCCATTGGCAAACAGGGAGTACGGCGTGGTTGCCCATGTCAAACACGACGTCGTCATCTTGCAGGGTGGCTTTCGCTGTGCCGTTTTTCTTGACGGTGATGTTCGGCAGGTCGCCGGCGTGATGGCCCTGCGGGTTCTGAAGACCATGCTGCCGGCTGGTGGGATTGAAGTGGGGCCCGGCCGATTTGAAGTCGGGCGGATCGCACTTGGCATATTGATGGAAATGCACCGCGTGCTGGCCGGGAGGCAGGTCGTTGAGCGCCAGCTTTACTTCCACACCAATTCCGTTGGCGCTAACGGTTGCGGTCCCGACATCGTTGCCCTTCGCGTCCTTCAGCGCGATTGTCCTGCTCTTCACCGGTTTCTCTTGAGCGAATCCGGAGGCGACGCCGACGGTAAGCGCAGCCGCGGCGGCAAGCGTGCAAACCACCAGTGGTTTGTATTTCATGACGTGAGAGTTTTATCACGAAAACGGCGTTTTTGCTCAATTTCTGTTATTGGGCTAAATGACTTCGACGCGCGCACCATGGCCACGCGCACGTGCAAGTTTGCCGTCGCAGGTAAGCAGCGGCGCATCCAGTGCTTCCGCCAAAGCAACATAAAGCGCATCGTAGGCGGTCAGGTTGTCGCGTAAGTCCCAGACGCGCCGCAACAGCAAGGCGTGCGGATAGCGCCGAACCCGAAGATCCAGCAGGTCCTGCAGGGCCTCCCCGGCGCGGGCGGTAGTGATGGCTTCTTGCGCCACATGGCGCCGGAAGACTTGTGTCACCTCCACGTCAAGCAGATACGGAGCGTGCAAGGTTTCTTTCCGCGACAAGATCCGCCGCGCGATTCGCGCCCCGGTCGCGGTTTGCAGAAGCCACTCGACTGCACTTGAGGCGTCAAGGACGATCACCGCGCATCCCGCTCGGCGCGTACGCTAACTGCGGCCGGTTCCGGCAAGTGAACGGGTTGCCGTCCCTCCAGACGCTGTTGCAGTTCCGCCAGGGTCGGACGTTGTGCTACCTCCCGGATTTCCGACAGCAGATAATCGGAAAGCGACATGCCAGCCATGGCCGCACGGGCCTTCAAGGTGCGATGTAAAGCATCGGGAACATTGCGCAGTTGAATCATGCGTGACATGTGTCCAGCATACTTGCATGTGCTCCACATGTCAACGACTGGAAGCGCCTCCTATCTCGCCCTGAAGGGCACCCGCCGGCAGTCTGGTATGCTTTTTGGTTTGCCCAGCGGCACGAATGGCGTCGCCACGAAAGGTACTGATTTGGCAGTCAATCCTGTAATGCTGGTCCATGGCGGAGCCTGGGCCATTCCTGACGATGCTCTGGACGCGCACTTGCATGGAGTGGAGGCCGCCGCTGCCCAGGGCTGGCTGCTACTGCAAGACGGCGGAAGTTGCCTGGACGCGGTTGAGGCGGCGGTAGTGGCGATGGAAGAGGACGAGGCCTTCGACGCCGGACGCGGTTCGTTTCTCAACATGGACGGCCGGGTGCAACTGGATGCGCTGATGATGGAGGGAGCAACCCTGCGTGCCGGAGGCGTGGGTTGCGTGGAGCACATCCGCAACCCGATTCGTGCCGCCAAGAAGGTGCTGACCGAGAGCCCGCACGTGTACTTTGTCGCAACCGGAGCAGAACGGTTCGCGCAAGAGCACGGCATCGAGTTATGTTCCAACGACGAACTGATCATCGAGCGTGAAGTGCTGCGCCTGCGCGAAGCCAAGAAGCAAAGTTATCTCGAGATGCCCGATGAGTTCGGTCCCATGCGCTCCAGCGACACGGTTGGGGCCGTGGCGCTCGATCGGGATGGCAACATCGCGGCCGCGACTTCGACCGGAGGAACGCTGAACAAGGCCCCGGGTCGCGTGGGCGATTCGTCTCTGATTGGCTGCGGCTGCTATGCCGACAACCGCAGTGCGGCCGTCTCCACCACCGGCTGGGGCGAGCCCATGATGAAATTAGTGCTCAGCAAGTGGGCGGCCGACCGCGTGGAGGATGGGCTGGCTCCGCAAGAGGCTGCGCAACGTGCGCTGTACTACCTGAAAGCCAGACTGAACGGGCATGGCGGCATCATCATCGTGGATGCCAGGGGGCGAATTGGCTTGGCCCACAATACGCCCCGCATGGCGTGGTCTTTGACCACCAAAGACGGCGTTTCTTCAGGCATCGAAGTCAGAACGACAAGTCCGTAATCTCTGCCCCACCCAAGTGAACTTAGTTGCAGGCAGCGAACCGCTACTTGCCGGTATCTCGTCCCGTCTTGCTTAAGGGGTTCGGCAGGCGGCTGGGAAGATGCGGGGTCAATTTCCGGACGACAAATTCCTGCAAGACATTGGCAACACCACTCTCGGCAATCCCGATCAGCGTGTTTTGCAGCAGCAACTCTGCGCTGCGGTCGCTCGCAGGATAGTAGAGGTAGGAGACGCCTCCGGATGCGAAGCTTCCGAGAATCCCCGAGTAATTGGGCTGCCAGCGCTTATTGTCGCCCTTGCAAATCACGGCATTGGCAAGCGCGTACAGGGTCCGCGAGCCGGCGCTGCCAGTCCCTTTGTAGAAGTAGCGCGGATCTTGTTTCAGCAGAGACGGCAGTATCGCGCTGCCGATGAAAGTGCTGACAAAAGCGTCGGCGTAGCCTGCGCCGTAGCGCTTGGCATAGCCCTCGGCGCCTTGCCCATAGCCCCCAAAGTCACCGGACGCCTGCTCAAATCCCGCAAGGGCGCCCACCCCAAGGAAGGTGACAGGATCGATGGTTGACCTCCAGGCAAGCTGGAACTTTTGCTTCGGCGTGAGCGGAGCTGCATCGGGCACGTAGCTGACGTAGAAATTTGGAATGAAGCCGAGCACACGTTGCTTCTCTTGTTGCTTGATTTGCGCTGCCGCCACTTCGACCTGGGGGAGAGCAACCTGCACATCGGTGACGGTTGGAGCAAGCGTCAGCATCATCGGCGGGACAATGTAAGCTTCTCCCGGATGCAGGACTCCAGAGAACGATAGAGTCGTGAAACCTGCCGACGTAATGGTGAGCTTAAACGGCCCCGGTGCGATGTGGGCAAAGGAAAATTGCCCGTTGTCGCCTGATTGCAACTCCTGTGGAAGAGATTGATCCTGGCCTCCGAGCTGCACCCGGGCCCCGGCCCTGACCGCGCCCGTCTGGTCGATAATTGTTCCATTGACACTGCCTGACAGCGATTGATCGGGCTGAGCGCCGACGGAGGCGCCTTCCGGCGCAGTGCCAGTCCCCTGCTGCTGAGCCAGTCCGGGTGCGGTGAACAACGGCAGGCACAGGACGAGCCAGAGCAAGGCTCCAGCATCAGGGGCCCGGAGCCGGCCATCGCGGCACAGCAATTCCCTGCCCGAGCGCCATCCCACACAATGCATGAATGTCATGATAGCGCCTCACTCCTCTTCACTACGAGCAAGCCCTGCGGTTGCATGGAATATAATTGCGCCCATCCATGGTATTAACCTCCGGGGCAAAACTTGGCGCCTACGAGATTCAGTCTGCGCTCGGGGCGGGCGGGATGGGCGAAGTGTATCGCGCCAGGGACACTCGACTCGACCGCACCGTGGCCATCAAAGTTCTGCCTACCCACCTTTCTACAAACCCGGAAGCCAAGGAACGTTTCGATCGCGAAGCGCGCGCTATTTCTTCCTTGAACCATGCGCGTATCTGCACCCTCTACGATGTGGGGCACCAGGATGGCATCGACTTTCTGGTCATGGAGTATTTGGAGGGAGAGTCGCTGGCGGAGCGCTTAAAAAAAGGTCCGTTACCGCTGAAAGACTCGCTCAAGGTGGGGATTGACGTTTGCGAGGCACTGGAAATAGCCCATCGCCAGGGAATCGTGCACCGCGATTTGAAACCCGCCAATATCATGCTGACCCAAGGCGGCGCCAAGCTGATGGATTTTGGTTTGGCAAAGCCGCTGGGCGTGGCCACCACCTCCGCCGGTTCGGGAGCGCCACCGTCGTTCACCGCAGTGGCCGTGACCGCCGCCGGGCCGAGCCCTCTAAGCCCACTCACCACGGCAGGCACCATCGTCGGCACCGTGCAGTACATGTCGCCGGAGCAGATCGAAGGCAAGGACGCCGACGCTCGCTCCGACATTTTTTCCTTTGGCGCGGTGTTGTACGAAATGGTGGCCGGGAAGCGGCCCTTTGAGGGCAAGAGTCAAATCTCGCTGGCCTCGGCAATTCTGGAGAAAGATGCCGAGCCGATCAGCACCTTGAAGCCTTCCACTCCGCCCGCGTTTGAACACGCATTGACCATCTGCCTGCAGAAGGACCCGGAAGAGCGTTTTCAGACGGCGCACGACGTAAAGCTGGAATTGCAGTGGATCGCCAGCGGGAACTCTTCGGGCGCGATGGCTGCACTGCCGGCGGTGGCATCCGAGGTCGCGAAAACGCGAGCGTCTGGGCTGGGCAATTGCCTTCGTCATCGCGCTGGCGCTTGGAGCCATAGTCGGGGCCTTCCTCAATCGTTCGGGTCCACCGGCACAGGTCATGCGCACGGTCATGAACCCGCCGGAGAACACGAACCTCAATCTGACCGGTGATTCTGCCGGACCACCGGTGCTGTCGCCTGACGGCTCCACGGTGGCCTTTACCGCGACGAAAACGGATGGCACCACCGCCATCTGGGTGCGCCCCATGGATTCACTGGAATCGCGCGCGGTGGTTGGCACAGAAAACGCCACCTTTCCCTTCTGGTCGCCTGACAGCCATTCCCTGGGATTTTTTGCCGACGGGAAGTTGAAAACGGTCGATCTGAACAACAGCTCGGCGCAGGTGATTGCCGACGCATCGTTCGGTCGCGGAGGCGCCTGGGGAGCCGGCGGAGTCATCCTGTTTTCTGCCGGCACGCAAACCGGGTTGACGCGCGTCAATATCAGCGGCGGAGAGGCGGTTGCCGCCACCACGGTTGACCATGCCCGCCATACCTCGCATCGCTGGCCGTTCTTTCTTCCCGACGGCAAGCATTTTATCTACATCGCCATTGATCATGACCCTTCCAAGTCGGCCAACAATGCGGTGTACTACGCCTCCCTGGATGGACGGGAGAACCGTCCGCTGTTTCACAGTCAATCCAACGCAGTTTATGCAGGAGGTTTTCTGCTGTTCGCCCGCGGCGACCAGTTGATGGCCCAAGCCTTCGATCCGGCATCGGGAAAGGTGAGCGGTGAGCCGGTGAGCGTCACCCGAGGAGTGATGAACGACATTACCACCTGGCACATGGACGCCACCGCCTTCGGTAATGAGCTGTTGCTTTTTGGCAGCGGTGGCAGTGGCGATTGGAAGCTGGTATGGGTGGACCGCAACAGCAAAGAGATCGGCGTCGTGGCCGACAAGCTGACCAACTTGCAAGGGGCGGTCATTTCTCCCCAAGGTGACCGCATCGCCCTGCAGATCGACACCGGTCAGAGCGACATCTGGGTACTTGATATAGCGCGCGGAGTGCGCACCCGGCTGACTTTCGGGCCCACCTTGAATGCCTTTCCCATCTGGTCGCCCGATGGCAAATGGATCGCCTACACTTCCGACCGCAACGGTCGCGGAAACATTTTCCGCAAGTCGTCCGACGGCAGCGGGCCGGAAGAGCTTCTGTTCAGCGACGACCAATTACTCACTCCCACCGACTGGACGCACGATGGCAAGTATTTGATCTATTCGCGCGGCCCGGTGGGAGGCACCGAGATCTGGGCGTTGCCGCTGGAAGGAGAGCGCAAACCGTGGCTGGTGGCGCCGCGCACCGCGAATTCGTTCACCAACTTCGGCCACGTTTCGCCCGACGGGCATTGGCTCACTTACACCTCGAATGAAACCGGAGCGTTTGAGGCATACACGACTGCCTTCCGCGGTTCGGGCAAATGGGAGCTTTCGGCCAATGGGGGAACGCAATCGACATGGAGCAAAGACGGCAAAGAGATCTATTACATGGACCCGCGCTTTAATCTGTTTGCGGTGCCGGTGAAAGAGGTGAACGGCGCCCTGCAATTCGGACCGCCGCACCCGATGGTCAGCAACTGGTCATCGCCGCAGGTTTTCTACGATGTCAGCTCCGATGGAAAGAAGATCCTTCTCGATCGCGTGTCGCAGCAGGTCGGTCAATCCGTGACTGTGGTTACCAACTTCACGGCAGGGTTGAAAAAGTAGGCGTGACAAAAACCCACCGCGAGCCGGACGCAATCTGGAACTTACCTCTCGACTAGTGCGAAGGCTTTGAGGGCCGCCGCTTCGTCGTCTTTCACGTCGAACACCGTGTAGAGCTTGGTGATCTGGAGCAGATCGTGAACTTTCCTGGTCAGATGCAGTAATTTCAATTCTCCACCCTGCTTGCGTACCGAGGTGAAGGCGGCGACCAGTTCACCGATGCCTGAGCTGTCGATGTAGCTGATCTCGGCCAGGTTCAGCAGGATGTTTTTCTGCCCTTTCGCCAGTAAGTCCTTCACGGTTTCGCGCAATACCGAACTGCCCTCGCCGAGTTTGATACGTCCACTCAAATCTACGATGGTGACATCCTCTACTTGTCGAACGCTTGCCTTCATGCTCACGTGGAAGCCTCCCGGCGGTCCCAGTCTGGCGTTTGGGATCCGCTGCTCACTGATTTTCGGTGCTGGAGCGAGTGAAAAGGTAATCACGGCCGTCCCCAGGCCAGCCAAGAGAATTTCACACCCTGGCGGGCGTTTTGTCTATGACATCCGCACATCGGGTTGTGACCGGTGCGAAAACGCGGCGCGGGTGACAGCAAGGCAAATGAATTGACTCACCTGGCGTTCGCCCGTACCATCGTCATGCATTTCAAACGGTCTTTCGCGACATGATTGGCGCGACCATCTCGCACTACCGCATCATCGAGAAGCTCGGTGGCGGCGGCATGGGCGTGGTCTACAAAGCCGAGGATACCGAACTTGGCCGCTTTGTCGCGCTGAAATTCCTGCCTGACGAACTGGAGCAAGACCCGCAGGCGCTGGAACGTTTCCGTCGCGAGGCGCGGGCCGCTTCCGCTCTCAATCATCCCAACGTCTGCACCATTCACGAGATCGGGGTATACGAAGGCCGCTCGTTTATCGTGATGGAGTTTCTGGACGGGCAGACCCTCAAACACCTGATTGCCGGGCGCCCACTGGAGATGGAGCAGCTGCTGGAAATCGGCGTCGAGGTGGCCGACGCGCTCGACGCGGCGCACGCGGAGGGAATCCTTCACCGCGACATCAAGCCGGCAAACCTTTTCGTTACCAAGCGCGGGCACGCCAAGGTTCTCGATTTCGGCCTCGCCAAGTTGACTAACCCCAAGACGGCGGGCGTTTCTTCCGGTTCCGGGCCAACCGTCACCATACAACAGGAGCTGACCAGCCCAGGCAGCCCATTGGGCACGGTCGCGTATATGTCTCCCGAGCAGGCCCTGGGGAAGGAACTTGATGCCCGCACAGATTTGTTCTCGTTCGGAGCAGTCCTCTACGAGATGGCCACCGGCACGTTGCCGTTTCGCGGAGAGACCTCGGCCGCAATTTTCGGCTCCATCCTCAACAAAGCTCCGGTTGCTCCCGTACGGCTAAACCCTGATCTCCCGCTGGAGCTGGAGAGGATCATCAATAAGGCGCTGGAGAAGGACCGCAATGTGCGGTACCAGCACGCCTCGGATATTGGCGGCGACCTGCGGCGTCTCAAGCGCGATTCAGATTCGGGGCAGGGTAGCTTGCTCTCGACCGTGGCCCACCCGCCGCGCGCTCTCCAAGGACGGCGCGCTTTGCCTTGGAAGATGCTGGCGGCTGCGCTGTTTCTAGTCGCCCTGCTGGTTGCAGGTGGCCTGTACTGGCGCTCGCGCCGGGCGGCGGCAAAACTCAGCGAACGCGACACCGTCGTCCTCACTGATTTCGACAACAAAACCGGCGATCCCGTCTTCGATGACACGCTCAAGCAGGCACTGGCGGTACAACTCGAACAGTCGCCATTCCTGAACGTCCTTCCCGAACGGAAAGTGGCTGCAACCTTGCGCTTGATGGGAAGCCAGCCTGGTACCCGGCTCACCGAGCAGTTGGCGCGCGACTTGTGCCAGCGCACGGCCAGCCGAGCGGTGTTGGCAGGCTCGATCGCGAACCTTGGAACCCAATATGTCATCGGTGTGGAGGCCATCGATTGCAGCACCGGAGATCCGCTGGTCAAAGAACAGGCCGAAGCGGCCAGCAAGGAACAGGTCCTGACGGCACTGGGGAAGGTGGCGGGGGACTTGCGCGCCCGCCTGGGCGAGTCGCTTAACTCGGTCCAGAAGTTTGGCACCCCCGTGGATGAGGCCACTACTCCTTCTCTGGAAGCACTGAAGTCATACAGCATGGGTCACAGGACCGCAGTAACCGAAGGAGAAAGCGCTGCCCTTCCTTTTTTTGAGCGCGCCGTAGAGCTGGACCCGAAGTTTGCCATGGCCTACGGCGCGATGGCGTCGAGCTATCACAACCTGCGCGAGCCTGCACTTGCACAACAAAATGCGCAGAAGGCATACGATTTGCGCGACCGGGTAAGCGAACGGGAACGGCTCGCCATTGAAGCCCAGTACTACACCATGGCCATGGGGGAACAGGAAAGGGCGGTGGGGGTTTACCAGGTATGGAAACAGACGTACCCGCGAGATTTCGTTCCCTACGTCAACCTCGGCCTTCTGTTCATCAATCTGGGCAGGTATGAGGAGTCACTGCAGGAAACCAGCGAGGCATTAAAACTGGAGCCCAACGTGGTGATCACCATTGCCAACCTGGCCTACGATTACGAGTGCCTCAACCGGTTGGAGCAGACCCAGGCGGTGATGAAGCAAGCCGAGGAACGCAAAGTCGAGAGTGCGCTGCTGGTGGGCATCCACTACCTGCTGGCGTTTCTGAAAGACGATTCTTCCGAAATGGCGCGGCTAGTTTCCTCCGCGAAAGGCAAGCCGGGCATAGAAGACTTGCTGCTCTACACTGCGTCGGATACCGAAGCGTGGCATGGCCGGCTGGCGGCGTCGCGCGAACTCGCACGTCAAGCCGCAGAAGCCGCGGGAAGAAATAATGCCAAGGAGACGGCTGCAACTTATCTGGCCGCAGCGGGCATGCGCGAGGCCGAAACCGGCAATCGGGACCAAGCTCGCGGCAATGCCAATGCAGCATTGAAACTTGCAGCTGATCGCAATATCACGGCGATGGCGGCGCTGGGACTGGCGCGGGCCGGCGACACCGCAAAAGCCGAAGCGCTCGCCGCGGAACTTAACCGCAGCTTCCCGCAAGACACCCTTGCGCAGCGCTACTGGCTGCCAACCATCAGGGCGGCGCTGGAGCTGCAACGTGGCAGTCCCAAGCAGGCGATTGAACTGCTGCAGGCAACCAGTCCTTACGAACTGGCTACGCCCATGCCGCTGAAGGTAGTGCTCTACCCGGTCTATGTCCGGGGACAGGCGTACTTGATGCAACGCAATGGCAGTGCGGCCGCCGGAGAATTTCAGAAATTCATTGACCAGCGCGGCCTGGTGGCGAACTTTCCCTTAGGTGTGCTCGCCCGCCTTGGTCTGGCTCGCGCCTATGTTCTGCAGGGCAACTCCGACAAAGCCCGGTCCGCTTACCGGGAGTTCTTCGCGCAGTGGAAAGACGCCGATCCTGACGTCCCCATCTTGAAACAAGCCGAGGCCGAGTACGCAAAGTTGCAGTAGCGGCACCCGGCAGGAAGCTCATTCTGCGGCGCAAAGTTTAGCGACGCCGCCGGGTGGGCGTTAGTTTGTCGCCGCATCAGACTTCGATGCGGGGGTGCTTCGCTGCGCCGGAGAGTTGTTCGACGGTGTAGCACGCGGCGCGGCGGGAGCTTCGCCTTCCTTTAATTTGCGGCAGCAGCCGCTCAGCAGGTCGCCCTGCGGCAGAGTGACTACCGCTGCGAAGGGGAAGGTTCCCTTGTGCGCAGGATCGGTGCACGATGCTGTCTGGATGGTGGCCGACAGCACATCTCCGGTACCGACCGGCGCAAGGTTATTTTCCCGCTGCCACATCCAGACCTTCTGGCCCGGCTCCCAGAAAAAGGTGCCGGGAAAATCCCTGTTCGGCTGATTGACGTCAAGATATCGCGCGCCCCAGGAGACGAACTGTATGCTCCACGCGGGCTCCTCGCCGAAGCAGACCATATCTGGTGGCTGCGACGGCTGCGACGGAGACGACGGCAGAAGCTGCTTCGCCTGCTTCGACGAAACCTTCTTCGGGCGCTTGGGACGCGGAGCTTGCTCGGAGTCTTGTTCCGAAGTACTCGTGGAATCTTGCGCAGCAACCGAGATCACTGCAGCTAGAACGAAGAAAATCGCGATACTGCGAATAAGCATGCGTCGCACTAGAACCTCCCGAGGGCCAGTTTATTTCTGCGGAAAGTTGATCCAGTCGCTGGTTAAGAGTTTAACTCTCCGTCGACAAATTAAACATTGATATTCTTCAGGCTCCGGCCAGGGCCGAAGTTAGTAACTATCTAAATAACATGTCACCGGGCTGAATATTGCCGCCATCCCTTAGTCCGCGGAGCGAGATTCTCCCTCGGAGTAACCTATGGACTCGTGCAGGTAACAGAAGGACTGACCACTGCGCTTACAACTTTTCTTCTGTTAAGGAGTTTAAGAAGGTAGGCGCCTAAAATTGGAGTGGCGGCCGATCCGAGGCAGGGGGAAGATATGCGTTATCTAAGATATTTAGCTTTGCTGGCGATTTTGATGGTTCCGCTGGCTTACTCGCAAGCACAGGTCAGCGTTGGCGTGGGTGTGGGATTCGGGCCGGGATACTATGGCGGACCGCCAGCCTGCGCGTACGGTTATTACCCATATGCACCTTATGCGTGCACGCCTTACGGCTACTACGGACCCAGCTGGTTTGTGGGCGGAGCTTTCATCGGGGCCGGGCCGTGGTATCGCGGCGGATACTGGGGCGGGCGCGGCTGGGGCTACGGCCGCGGAGGCTGGGGCTATAACCGTGGCGGCTGGGGCAACGGCGGGGGCGGCTGGGGCAACGGGCACGGCGGCTACCCACGCGGAGCCTACGGTGGACGAGGTTTTGTTGGTGGCGGAGGCGGCGGATTTCATGGCGGAGCAGGCGGTGGATTTCATGGCGGAGCTGGCGGCGGATTTCATGGCGGAGCAGGCGGTGGTGGTTTCCACGGCGGCGGACACCGTTGATTTGCCGTCAAGTTAAGTACGGGAAAAAGCCCACGGCCAAGGTCGTGGGCTTTGATTTTGTTGGAGCCGCGAAGCAGTCCCTGCTAGCACAGTATTGCTGTCGATCAACCTTTGCCTTCATCGGCTGATGGGCCGTAGATCGCCTTGAGCTGCTAGCTTCTTGGCTTGCGGCGCCGCATGCGAGTCAGGCCGACGATGCAAGAACCGACCAGCATGATGGTCATGGGTTCAGGCGTCGGGCCGATGAATTGGTTGGTGCCGGTCAACGTGAAGGGCTCCGACGGAATCGAGCCCAAGGTGTTCTCATAGGCTGTGGATGGCCCGCTGTTCTCATCCCAGTAAATCGGGTTGCTAACTGAGCAGCCAGAGGTGGAGCAAGCATTGCTCAGGGTTACGAAACCATTGGCTCCCGTGAAATCGTTGTTGTTGACAGCCAAGGTAGCCGAATACAGGAAATAACCGAACTGGTTCGTCGAGATGAATGGTGTTGGTGGCAGCGCCCGAAGTATGGATGTTGCCCGAGAACGAGGATGAGCCGAACTGATAATCCACAGTCGTCAGCAGATCGGTGTTCGAAGCATCCCAATAAACGATATTCATCCCGGTGACATTGGTAGTCCCACCTGACAGCGAATAGGAGTCGCTAACCGAGAAACCGAAGTTGATGGTCCAAGCGTCGTTGGTGCCGTTATATGCACCGTTGGAATACAGGGTGTCGGCCATAGCTGGGGCAACAGCCAGCGTCAGGCACAGAATTGTGAGCAGAGAGAGAAGGGGAGTTCGCATCGCAGTAATACCTCCTTGCTCCGTCCGAAACAGTTACCATTCTCATCCCACATTCCTCCGGTTGCAACATAAAATTGTTGCGAAAGTGCAAATGTTCCCGTTTCAGCAGTCAGCCGTAGAAACCAAGCATGGAGAGCAGGGCCGAGTCTTTATCGAACTGCCAGGCGCATAAGCGAGACAGCTTGCTGATTCCGAAGTCACCCCAGGTTCAGCGGAACGAGATTGCCGGCCCTTTCTGCTTCTTAACGATGGTCACTCAACCCGGCGGCGTATGTCACTGACAACCCGTCCCCGAGGGTGTGAAATTCTGGTGGGTATCCGCGGGGAGGATTTCCCGGCCTTTTTGTCTTGGCCAACAGAGGGCCCAGATACGAGGAGTTAAATTGGCGACCCTTAGGGCTACCGCGGAACGGTCCACCGTGCCGCCAGCCGGCCATGAGCAACTTCAGCGTGCGCGCCTCTCTATCACCCTTGCCTCAATTACTGCCACCGCTCCCTTACTGGTGTTCAACCTGGCCTTAGTGGAACGGAAATGGAAAGTCCTGTTGAACCGCGGACCTTTCCTGCTTGAACAGCCGCTCCGGTGGTGGGGGAAAATCCTGTTCGTGGGTTTCGTCGCAGCCGCCATCCTGTTGCTCGTAGTCACAGCCTCAAGCGCATTGTGGTGGGTCACCAGACACCTGGTGGGTCTCCAGGAAGCGCTTGGATGGCGAAGTTGGCGGTCCTGCCTGTGGCGCTGGCTTACTTTGCCGCCGTCACCGCCCAGTATGAAGTGGTCCAATATTTTCGCGACGGGTTGAACTTGGCTTTGATACGTGGCCTGGGCGGGGGGAACTGGATGACCGCTCTGGGGTATGTGCAAGACGAATTTGCCGGCTTGCTGCCCGCGATCGCAGCCGCATTAGTGGTGATGGTTGCGGGAGGATGGCTGGTAAGGAAATACAGCGGGCGACTGGAGGCCTGGCTGACTGGCCGCTGGCCCGTGCAGATGCTGGCTTCGCCACGGGGACTGCTGACCGCCAACGCCCTGATGATCGTCACCCCCTGGCTGCTGTCGATGGCCTCGTTTCCCTTGCACGAGAATCTTGAGTTCGCAATCGCGTTTCACCTCTATTCCTTGCCGGCCACAGTTCTGACCGATTTCGATGCGTCCCGGCATCCCTATTCCCGCAATATCCTGGGCGATGGAGTGGGTGCGGACGGCACCGCGGGCAATCAGCCTAAGTTGGTGTGGAGGCGGCAAGCTGCACCCTGGGAGACCAGCCGGCTGGAGCGAAAGAATGTCGTGCTGCTGGTGCTGGAGTCGGCCCGCTACGACCTGTTGGACGCACGGGTCGACGGGACGCCGGTTATGCCAGTGCTGAGCGGTCTGCCCGGCGAGCGGCTGCTGATGTTCTCACATGCGGGATACACCGTCCCTTCGCTGTGCGCGATATTCAACGGAACAGTCGATGAGCGGGAAGCAGGCATCTCCCTGGTGGACCGATTTCGCGAAATGGGCTATCAGACGGCGGTGTTCTCCGGACAGTACGAGGGATTCGGCGACACTAGTGCCCGTACGCACATGAATCGGGCAGACGTATATGTGGACGCCAGCTCTTTTCCCAGAGAAAAACGCATGTACCCAAACACGGCAGCCTCGGCGCTGAGCGTACCAGCGCCGCTGGTAACAGAACGTTTTCGACAGTGGTTTCGGAGCATCGATCACCAGCGCCCTTTCTTCGTCTATCTCAACTGGCAAGAGATGCACTTCCCGTATCACTATTGGGGTGCGCCCACCCCGATTGCAAATCCGCCTATCTCTCGCGGCGAGATCGTGGCCGGGAAACGCGATTGGCTGAAGAGGACGTACTGGAATGCCGCGCGCAATCTGGATTCTGTGCTGGCCGGGCTGCTGGCCGAACTGGATCAGGCTGGCGCCCGGTCGCAAACTGTGATCCTGGTGGTTGGCGACCATGGAGAGGAGCTGTTCGAACACGGCTACCTCGGGCATGGCACCAGCATCAGTTTTGAACAAAACGCTACCCTCGGCAAACTCATCAATTCCAACTGGAAGCCGCCACCCAGAGCGTTTGGGCTGAGCAGCGTGAGCGGATTGATTCACAACGCGCTGGTTCGCAGGCCGGAAGATGCCTTGCCGGTCGACGACGACTTCTTCTGCTACATAGGCAGTGCCACCAAGCCCAGCCAACTCGGAGCAGTGACCTCCAGTGGCATCATAAAATTCGATTTCAGGAAGAAGCTGTGGGCCAGGCAGTCCGCTCCAGGGGAGGAATTTGCAACCAACCCCAGCTTCCCTCCGCTGATATATCTTTGGGAATCCTACCTGCAGCAACTACCTGCACCGGACGGGCGAAGATGAGAAGCTCTGCGCAGTCAATGCGGAAAGGATCGGACCCAAGTTGAGCAATCCAACCGCAGCACGGCTGGCCACGGAAACCGGCATCGGCGGCCGCCAGCGACAAGGATTCCCCCTTGGGTGGGCTGCCCACGCAGTTTGGATTCTGCTCGCGATCCTCGTCTTTGCTCCGACGATTTATTGGCTTTGGCAGCGCTGGACCATGAGCGTCTGGCACAACATTCACGGGATGTTCATCCCCTTTGTCGTCGCCTATTTCATCCGCGAGGAACTGCGCTCGGATCAAATCGTAGATGCAGAGCAATCCGCGTGGGGCTTTCTGTTCCTCATTACCGGGCTGGGGATGATCGTGTTGGACAGCGCGATTCGAACGCAGTTGCTCTCGGCATTCGGCATGGTGGTTTGCCTGCCGGGTCTTTCGCTGCTGCTTCTCGGCAGCCGCCGTACTCGGGCGTTGGCATTTGTCTGGGTATTGGCCTTTTTCATGCTGCCTATCCCAGCCACATTCATCGAGAGACTTGAACTGTTGATGAGGAGAATCACGGCCGTGGGGGCCGAGCCGCTCATAGCGCTCCTGGGCGTGCCGGTCGCCCGTGAAGGCACCACCTTGTTTCTGCCCGTAGGCAGTCTGTCTATCACGGAGGCGTGCAGCGGTTTTTCCCCACTCTACGCCTCCATTACGCTGGCATTGGTCCTGGCCTACCTGAACCCCTCATGGCCGCGGCGCATCGTAGTGCTTGGGGCGGCTTTCCCCGTTACGATGGCTTGCAACATTTTGCGCGCCGCGTTCCTTGCAGTAATGGTGCAGCGCTGGGGACCGGGCACCATGCATACTGTCCTGCATCCGGCGTCAGGAATACTCGCCGCCGCCGCTGGCATGGCCTTGCTGGTACTTCTGGGCAGGGTGGAAATGCGGGGAGCTGCCGCATGACTCGGTTGTCCCTTCGATACCTTTATCCCTTGTCGGCCTGCTTGCTGCTGGCGCTAATCCCGGTGGTGGTGCACTCCTATTTACACGCCGAGATCGACGACTGCAAGGCCCCGTGGGCTCTGGCGCCGCAATCCGCGCAGGCATCCGATTCCGGCGGAAGGCGCGATGCCATGATGCGCGAGCGATTCGAGAGCTTTCAAGCCCAGGAAGGCAGCTTCCTCAGAAATGGGCTGCGCTTTGACTTCAGCATCATCCGCTCCTATGACGCCAAGCGACTTTATCATCGCCCCGAGACCTCCCTGGTGGAGCACGCCATTGTCGAGAGACGGGAGATCGAGTGGGTGCCGGAAGCCTCCGGCGCACTGCCGATTCATCGCGTTTACTACGGCGACACCGACCCGGCAATTCTGGTCGCTTATCTGCTGGTGTATCACTCCTCCCCGGTGGCCAGCCCCTATTGGCCGCAGCTACGCGCCGCGCCCATCGAACTGTTTGGTGGCCGGCGTCCGATGACCCTTTTCTTGATTCAGGCACGCGGATCGCCCGGCAGTCTGCAGGACGTGGAGAAGGTAGAGCGAGACTGGCTGCTCTCTTCCTGGGAGAAGTATCGTTCCGCCTGCACATGCTGAAACGCTCACTCACGTCTGACCTGACGCCAGCGAAACCATGACGCCATCGGCTGAGGTGCGCGTCCATTACAATCGAATTCTCCGCGCAGGAGAGATGCTCGCGAAAGGACCGCCGATGACCAGCAAGGCCGACCGTCGTGCCGACGCCACGCGCTGCGTGCACTCCGGTGAAGAGCGTCACGGGCAAGCCGCGCCCTTGACCACGCCGATCGCGCAGACCTCGGTGTTCGTGATTCCCGGCTTCAAAGCGCTTGCGCCGCTATGCCGAGGGCGATCGCGATTTTTATCTCTATTCGCGCTATGGCAATCCAACGGTCGCGGCGGCGGAAGAAAAGATTGCCGCCCTCGAAGGCGCAGAGGCCGCCGTAGCAACCTCCAGCGGGATGGCGGCCGAGACTGGTGGCGGCGCTGATCACCTGCCAGGCCGGCGACGAGATCGTCGCCATGCTCGACATCTATGGCGGAACGCTGAAGTTGTTCGAGCAGGTGCTGCCGCGCTGCGGCATCAAGACGCGCTTCATCCCGCATCACGACCTGGCGAACGCCGGCCGCTACTTCAGTCGCAAGACGCGCATGCTTTTTCTGGAGACGCCCACCAATCCGACAGTGCGCTGTGTCGATGTGGCGGCGCTGGCGAAAGTGGGCCGCAAGCACAAAGCCTGCGTGGTGGCCGACAACACCTTCGCCACTCCGGTGCTGCAAAAGCCGCTGGAGCTGGGCGCCGACATCGTCATTCATTCGGCGACCAAGTATCTGGGCGGGCACAGCGACCTCACCGCCGGAGTGCTGGCCGGCTCCAAGCAGTGGATGGAGGCGGCGCGCCAGATGATGATCCTCACGGGCGGATGCCTCGACCCAGGCTGCGCCTACCTGCTGCTGCGCGGACTGAAGACGCTGCACGTGCGTGTGGAGCGCGCCTGCCGCAATGCAGGGCAAATTGCCGAGGCGCTCGAAGCCCATCCCAAAGTTGCGCGCGTGTACTATCCCGGCCTGCGAAGCCACCCGGGGCATGAGTTGGCGCGGCGGCAGATGAAAGACTTCGGGATGATGGTGTCGTTCGACATTCGCGGCGGCGAGCGCGCGGCCGAGCGCTTCATTGACCGCTTGCAGCTTTGGTACCTGGCCGCCAGCCTGGGCGGGGTGGAGTCCACGGTGTCGTATCCGGTGCTGTCGTCGCACCTTGGACTGGGCGCCAAGCGGCTTGACTTGCTGGGCGTGTCGCCGTCGACCATCCGGCTCTCGGTCGGAATCGAGGACGCAGACGATTTGGTCGCTGACTTGAATCAGGCGCTGGCCCGCGCCTGAGCCAAACCTCCTCTCCCGCGGCGTTGCCTTCGCACTCCTGCGGTCGAAAATCCCTCATTTTGGCGCGCCGTCCAACGGCCGCCATCAAACATTTTGACAATTTAGTTATCTTTTGTGCTTGACATTTCATTTAGACATGATAAATTCATGTCAATTGAGAGAATCAGTATGAGAGATCAATTCAAACGATACCGGATTACCATCCTGCTGTGCAGCCGGCGGCTGGAAAAACTGGTGGCGAAGCGCGAAAAACTCAATGCGGAGATCGAACGCATCTCTGAGCTGCTCACGGCGAACGCGAATTTTCTCCCCGCCGAGGAAAAGGCGGAGCAGCTTCTGCAGCTGGAGCAGTTGGTGGCCGACCCGCCTGGGTTCACCGATTCGGTGCGGCAGGTCCTCCGGGCGAATCGCTGGGCCGAAGCAACGCCGATCGCCGTCAGGGACATGCTGGCCCAGGCTGGATTCAATCTGAGTGCCTACAACAATCCGCTGGCGTCCATCCACACCATCTTGAAGCGACTGGCGGAGCGTGGCGAGGTGACGACCAGCGTGAAGGACGGGCAAACTTGCTATCGCTGGAAAGCGAAAGCGGACGCGCCTCGCCAGGGACCGGAGAGCGACGGGGAAGCCTGACGACGTCCCGGTCACACGCAGGTGTACTTTCCTCTTGAGAAGCGTTTGAAGAGAGGCGTGACGCCGTGCCTCAGATGATAGAAGCCGCCTTCGCAATAGTTTGACAACACAGTTCGGATATGACTGTCTGCGTACTGGGCCCCAAAATGCTTGCGAACATCGGCTACGTCAAAAGGTAACGGCAAGAGACCGCGCTTGCAAAGATCAACGATCTTCTCAGTGAGTGCGGGCTCTTCCTTCCCCATGTCGGCCTTGGGGAGTTTTAATGGCATGTACCTGAAGGCAGGCTTAATTTGTTGTCAACATTGCGGCAATCGCGGCGACGCCGTCCGTTGACCCTTAATTTCAACGCGTAGTAACATCACATTCATTCGCCGGCGGCGGATGTGGATGAGGGCTGCTTCCTAGTGATGAAGGTTTTTCGCGGCATGATTTCGGTGGCCCTGCTTGCAGGCCTGGTGTGCGGCACCGGATGCGAGACCGATCAGCCCAAGCCGGCGGCGGCGGCAATTCCCGCTCAAGCCAAGGCTCCGGAAATCACTGCTGCTCCTGTCGCCGCCAAAACGGCCGAGCCGAAGCCCAAAGTCCAGTCGCAGGCGAATCCCAATCCGAAGCCCGATCCAGCCGAGGCCTTGATCGCACAGGCCGAAAAGCAATACGCAGCCGGCGAGGCCAACTATCGGGCCGATCATCTCGACGCCGCCAAGCAGAACTTTGATCAGGCGTTCAACACCCTGCTGTCGAGCGATCTCGACCTGCATGCCGACGAACGGCTGGAGCGCGAGTTCGACAAGATCGTCGAGGCGGTCCACGAACTGGAAATGGCGGCGCTGAAGCAGGGCGACGGCTTCACCGAACCGCGCTCCGAACCGGCGCCCATCGACGAAGCCAACGACATCACTTTTCCGGTCGATCCCAACATCAGGGCCACCGCCGAAGCCGAGATCAAGACCACCAAGTCTGACCTGCCGCTGGTGCTCAACGATCAGGTGGCGATGTTTATCAACTACTACTCCAGCCCGAGAGGGCGTGCCACGTTGGAGCGCGCGTGGGCCCGCTCAGGCCGCTACCGCGAGATGGTCTCGCGGATCTTCAAGGAGGAGGGCGTTCCTCAGGACCTGATTTATCTGGCGCAAGCCGAGTCTGGATTTCAGCCGCTGGCTCTCTCGCGGGCGGGAGCGCGCGGCATGTGGCAGTTCATGGCCGCGACAGGCCAGGTCTACAGCCTGCAGCGAAGCTGGTGGGTCGATGACCGCCAGGACCCCGAAAAGGCCACTCGCGCCGCGGCCCGCTGCTTGAAGGACCTCTACCACCAGTTCGGCGACTGGTACCTGGCCATGGCGGCCTACAACTCCGGCGCCAGCACCGTGCAGCATGCGGTGGAACGCACCGGCTATGCCGACTTCTGGGAGTTGTACCAGCGTGGCGTGCTGCCCAAGGAGACGCGAAACTACGTGCCCATCATTCTGGCCGAGACCATCATGGCCAAGAACCCGGAGCAGTATGGGCTGCAGCGCGTCGCGCCTGACCCTGCGCCGCAGATCGACCAGGTGACCATCGACTATCCCGTGGACTTGCGCCTGGTGGCCGAGTGCGTGGACACCTCGGTCGCCAACCTCCAGGAGTTGAACCCCAGCCTGCTGCGCATGACCACCCCCAAGGACCAGAGCTTCACTCTCAATCTGCCGGGCGGCTCGCGCGAGAAATATGACAGTGCCATGATGGCGGTTCCGCCTGACATGCGCACCTGGTGGCGCTATCACCATGTCGAATATGGGGATACCCTGGCCTCCATCGCCCGCAAATATCACACCTCCTCGGCCTCGATTGCCCAGGCCAACAGCCTGGGTGGCGAAGAGGTCAAGGTCGGCTCGAAACTGATCATTCCGGTATCTCCCGGCCGCTCGAACACCGAAACCGCCGCCTATTCGCACCGCGCCTCGCACTACAAAGTGCGCAAGGGCGACACTCTGGAATCCATTGCCGACGATTTCGAGGTCCCGGTCGATAAGTTGCGGAAATGGAACCACCTACGGGGAATGGAGGTGGCTGTGGGACGGACGCTGCTCATCTACAAGCCGGTAGCGGGCGGCGGTCCAGAACAGGCGTCGTCCTCCGATAGGGGTAGCGCTGCGGTCAAGACCGCCAAGACGAACAAGTCCGCGGCGTCCACGCCGTCGAGTCCAGCGGCCGCCAAATACTACAAAGTCCAGAAGGGCGAGACCCTGAGCAGCATCGCCGAATCCAACCACACCTCGGTGGCTGCTCTGAAACGCGACAACCCCAAACTGTCGGCCACGCTTCGCGCCGGCGACGTGCTGGTCATTCGCAAGTAGCGCCCGCGGTGTCGCGGCTGTGCCATTCGTCATGAATTTCTCATTGCTCTCTTCCCTTCCCGCGGATGTTCTGTTACAACAAGCCCGTTGCGAGTTTTCGAGCGGCGCGATCATGGGCGGACCGATTGTCGGGACATGCTATAATCGCGCGCTTATTGCGGCAGTAATTTTCGACGGTAATTTTTTGGTATAAATCTGAATTCAGCCTTACGAGCTGCCTCCGTTTAGTTCTGCGGAGTCGAGCAAAATCAGGAGGACACATGACGTTTTTCGATGAGACGCTCTACGGTCGAGACGACGAAATGGATGATTACGGAGACGGTTCCTACGGCGATTCCCTCGAAGACGAGGAATACGAAGAGGAAGAGGAAGAAGAAGAGGAACCCGAATCGGTTTCGGTGGTCGTAGAAGAAGTGGACGTGGACGAAGGGGAGCCGGAAGTTACCACGGAATCGCGTGCGCCGGCTAAGAGTCCGTCGCGGAAGGCCGCTCCCAAGAAGGCCGCTCCCAAGAAAGCCGCTCCCAAGAAAGCGCCGCTCCCAAGAAGGCCGCAAAAAAAGCGCCTCAGAAGGCGGCAAAGAAGGCCGCCAAGAAGCCGGCGAAGAAGGCGGCAAAAAAATCGGCCAAGAAAAAAGCCACTAAGAAGCCAGCCAAGAAAGCGGCCAAGAAGAAATCCGGCGGTGCTAAGAAGAAGGCCGCCAAGAAGGGCCTCCGCCGTCGGTGATGAGGTGAAGTTTGCAATAGCCAGGCCGCGGCGCGCCGCGGCCTTTTGCTGCTCCAAATACGGTAGGCAGTGCTCCCTTCGCGCGGCAAACCACCGCACATCATCCAGCGACGCAGCGCACACTGTCGTGGTCAACATCGCACGTTGCAGCGTGACCTTGGTCCCTGCATTTTGCGCGCACTGCAACTACGATAAGGACGCTGTACTTGGAATCGTCGCGCCGCTTTCGTTGTCGAGCGAGCCAGACCCCCTGTTCCGCCCACTCCGAAACGGCGCGACGTTTTTGCTGCTCTCACGCTGTCCCGTGCCGGCGCCGCCTGGAGGAGACGGTGAAAGTGCGACTGCATCGAGCGCGGGCCGTGGTGCGTCGCGCTCTGTTCCGCGAGTCAGGACAATGTGCACGCGATCTATTCACCTTTCCCGCTGCACGGTGCGAACCGCGTCGTAGCGGCGGTGCTGGCGCGTATATCAACTATTGAAGCTCGCAGCGATTAGGTCGATTCTTTACAGTCCTGACTACTTCCCGGTCAAAGGTTTCGGTTTTAATCCTCTGCCCTTTGACCTGCCGTACAATGCATCACACCGTACCTTTCCCGGCGTGCTCTCGTTGAACAACCATTTGGCACAAGCCGTTTGCCAAAGGCCTGAGAGAACAGAGTGACGGGCGTTTTGGGCGGCTTACATCACGAATACTTGGGACTTGCATCGTAGTCAAAGAGGAAATAGATAAATGGATGCTTCAAATATGAACGCAGCGGCGCCGGTAGACAGCGGTTCCACCCCGGATTCAACGTCCAAATCAGCACATCTCCCGGGGGAAGAGAAAATACAGAAGCTGCTCGACAAGGCCCTATATGCGGGCGGATCGCCAGCTGCGCAACAGACTAGAAACTTCCTGAATGGGACTTGGCTGGGTCAACCATTGCATGTCGTGCTCAAAGACCTGCCCGTAGGGGCTTGGACCCTAGCGGTACTTTTTGACGCTTTGGACCTGACACTTGATCGCCGCGAATTTGAGTTGGCCGCCGACACGTCAATAGCAATAGGGTTGGTGGGTGCTGCCGGCGCTGCCGCAACCGGCATGGCGGATTGGTCCGACGTTGATCCCCCAGCGCGCCGCCTCGGGCTGATTCACGGACTACTGAACCTGGGCGGTACAGCCTTGTTTGCAACCTCGCTTCTCCTGAGAAGAAAGCAGGCGCGTCGCAGTGGGCGAATCGTTGCCGGTCTGGGCTACGCGGTTATTGCTTTCGCTGCTCATCTCGGCGGCAAGATGGTGTACGAACACAGGGTGGGCGTGGATCGCACGGATGGCCAGGTATTCCCCGACAAGTTTGTGGCCGTTTTGCCGGAGTCGGAGCTTGCAAACGACAAACCGACTCGAGTAATGCATCAGGGTGTGCCGATTCTCCTCGTCCGTCGCGGGAATCGTCTCTTTGCCATGGCTGAAACCTGCTCACACTTCAGCGGCCCGCTCTCCGAGGGTAAACTCGAGGGAAACAGTATCGTGTGCCCCTATCACTTCTCTCGCTTTGATTTGGAGGATGGCCATGTGCTAGACGGGCCTGCTGTTCACCCGCAGCCATGCCTTGACGTCCGCATACAGAACGGACAGATAGAAGTGCGTCAATCGAGGTAATCGACGAGACACCCTCGGACCCATCGCGCACCGAAACGGAGCCACAGACTCGCATGGTTCAAAGCTGACTCCCCAACATTCGGTCCAGGTTGAATGCGGCGCTGATCAGCGCTAAGTGGGTGAAGGCCTGTGGGAAATTGCCGAGGGCCTCGCCCTGGGGCCCGGTCTGTTCTGAATATAGCCCGAGGTGATTGGCATAGCCCAACACACGTTCAAACAGCAACCTGGCCTGATCAAGTTTTTCTGGAAATACCAAACCTGCGCGCGTCAGCGCCTCTACCAGCCAAAAGGAGCACATGTTAAAAGTACCCTCCTGGCCTGGCAGTCCGTCAATGCGCGGTTGCGGCGGATAACGATATACAAGGCTGTCGCTGACCAGACCTCCATCTCGCGGATTTTTGAGGATGGCATTTATGGTGCTGAGCATCCGCGGATCGGTCGGAGCCATGAAGAAGACCAGAGGCATGATAAGGAGCGACGCGTCGAGGTCCTCACTGCCGTAAAACTGGGTAAACGCGTTGCGTTTGGCACTCCAGCCTCGGGTCATCACTTCTTCGTAGATGCGGTCCCGTTCGCGCATCCACTTTGCGCGGTTGGCTGGAAGCGCACGCTTGTCGGCCAACCTGAGGCCGCGATCCAGAGCAACCCAGTTCATGACTTTTGAGTAGACGAAATGCTCCTGGCGATTGCGCATCTCCCAAATGCCGGCATCAGGACGTTGCCAGTTCTCGCAAATCCACTCAAGACGATTGCGGACCTTCACCCAAACGTCGTACGAGGTGGGACTGACGTACTTGTTGGACAGGTAAAACGCATCCATGAGTTCGCCATAGATGTCTCCTTGGAACTGCGAAACCGCTTCGTTACCGATGCGCACCGGGCCGGAACCTCGATAGCCTTCCCAGTGATCCAACGTCTGCTCGGGAAGCTGGTTGTCGCCCTCGATCGTGATGACGACTGCGCCCGGCTCCTTCGGATGGGCGTGCTTGGACGCGTAGTCTTCCATCCAGCCCATAAAAGCAGCCGCTTCGGCCTTGAATCCGAGACGCAGAAACGCATAGACCGTAAAGGCGGCATCGCGCATCCAGGTGTACCGGTAATCCCAGTTGCGGGCGCCACCGATGACTTCAGGCAAACTTGTAGTGGGGGCCGCAACAATCGCTCCGGTAGGCTCAAAAGTTAGAAGCTTTAACGCCAAGGCCGATCTGTGGACTTGGTCCCGCCAACGTCCGTGGTAGGTACACGCGGAGAGCCAGTCCTGCCAGAATTTCACAGTGCCCCGCAGCAATTCCTCAGCGTCATCCTCAGACGGCGGACAGGGCACTCCGCCCGGGTCGCAATCGTCCCTGAGAATGAAGACCTGGGACTTTCCTTCCGATAGCATGAACTCAGCAGTCACCCCGCCGCGCCCGTCATTTCTCAGTGGCACTGCGGTTGAAAGACCCAAGGTCAAGTCACCCGACTTGAATGTTGCTCCGTTCCCCTCTATCCGGGTGTCGTGTGTCCGTCGTCCATAATCGAAAGCGGGACGACAAGTCATCGAAATGCGCACTGCTCCCCTGACGCAGCGAATGCGGCGGTATAGGTGACGATACTCAGGTGAGTTGGAAGGTAACCCCACCGGCATGAAGTCTTCTAGTTCGGCAATTCCGTCGGCCAGCAGGAAGCGCGTCACCAAGACGTTGGTAGAAGGCCAATAAAATTGCTTGCGCCGCACGCCATCAGCATCGGCAGAAATTTGGAACCGGCCTCCTTTTTCATCGTCCAGGATCGCTCCGAAAATGCTGGACGAGTCAAAGTGTGGGTAGCAGTACCAGTCGATCGAACCGTTCATCCCTACCAGGGCAACCGTGCGCATGTTGCCGATGATCCCGTAGTTTTCGATGGGCTGATAGGACATCGTTCCGTTCCTCCCCTGTGCTCCAAATTGACTCTCAGCATACCGTCGAAGGGCAGACGCCGGGTCTTACATCGGATTGGTCGCACTTGGCGAGGCGTGCGATTTCCTGGGTGAGCAGTTCATCCCACAATTTCCAGCCAAGCCGTGCGGCAAGCTTGCGGGCAATCCCCGCCGCACCACAGCCGTACTCGCGCTCGATGGTAATGATTCGGACCATGCCTTCTAAGCGTTTGGATGCAGAAAAGCGTCCCGGGTGCCCTAAATAGCATCGTTCGCGAGCAAGCCAGGGAAACAGCCAAGTCGCGATATACCTCGCTAACAGTTCGGCAGAAACGGTATCGCGTAAAATCGTCGCCATGCCCACTGAGCAGGAAGCTACCTCGCTCGCTGTACTGAAACGCGTCCCCATTTTCTCCAACTTATCCGAGAAGGAATTTGCGTTCCTGACGTCGCACCTGGTGCAGCGCGAATACGACGCTGGCAAACTGATCTTTGGTGAGGGCGATCCATGCGCTGGGCTTTATGTCGTGCAGTCAGGAAATGTACGTATCTTCAAGAGTTCGGCCGGAGGCCGGGAACAGGTCCTTTCGATTGACGGTCCGGGAAGCTCGATTGCCGAACTGCCTGTCTTCGACGGAGGGAACTACCCTGCTTCCGCCCAGGCGATCAGTAACAGCACGCTCCTGTTCTTCAGCCGAAAAGACTTCCAGGCCCTCTGTGTGCAGCATCCCGAGGTTGCACTCAAAGTTCTACGAGTGGTTGGTGGACGCCTGCGCCGGCTTGTGGGCATCATCGAAGAACTCTCGTTCACCACAGTTCGCCACCGCCTCATCGCGCTGTTGATTCGCTTGGGCAAGGCGGAAGGCACGCGGAACGGAGATGCAATCACTCTGACCCTGCCAGCGAACAACAGCGAACTGGCGGCGCAGATCGGTACCGTACGCGAACTGGTGTCGCGCAACCTCAGCCGACTACAGGCCGAGGGACTAATCCAGATTGACAACCGAACGCTGGAGATTCCATCGCTGAAGCGCCTGCAGGCGGAACTGGACGCTTCCGGCGGTTGAATCCACTCGCACTTCCTGCTAGCTCACAATTGTTGCTCCCTGTGACCGAAGTCATAGCTGCTGGGTGGCGTGGCTATTACTCTTCACTTGAGGATGGTAACGGCGCAACGATCCGCTACCCGCAGGAGGAGAAAAAAAATGACAATTGCAACCACTACAACCGTAGGCAAGATTGCCGCCGAGATGCCCAACGCAACGCGCGAATTCGAAAAGCTTGGAATCGACTATTGCTGTGGCGGAACTCGAACCCTGGGCGAGGCATGCGCCGAGGCCAAGATCTCAGTTGACGAAGCTCTTGCTCGCCTGGAGAAAAGCCTGGCATCCACCGAACCCGGCGACGACAAGGATTGGCAGAACCAGCTACTGGCCGACCTGGTTGACCATATCAAGACCACTCATCACGTGTTTGTGCGCGAAGAATGCCAGCGCATCGAGAGGCTCGCCGCGAAGGTGGTTGGTGTACACGGCAAGAACCATACGGAACTGCTGCAGGTTCAGGCAGTCTTCTCCGCACTGACTGGGGAATTGAGCGTTCACCTGATGAAGGAAGAGCAAGTCCTGTTTCCCTACATAGTACGTATAGAAGAAAGCGCACTGGCTGGAGAACCCATGCCCCCGGCCACCTTTGGTACGGTAGTGAACCCGGTGCGCATGATGATGCAGGAGCACGACGGCGCAGGGGATGCCCTTCGTTCACTGCGCACTATCACCAACGATTACACGGTTCCCGAAGATGCATGCATCAGCTATCGCACACTGTATCAGGCACTGCAGGGCTTTGAGACCGACTTGCACCAGCACATTCATCTGGAGAACAACATTCTCTTTCCGCGCGCCGTCGCCATGGAAGCCAAGCGCTAGCAGCCGCTATGGAAGGAGGTAGCAGTGTCAGCGGTACAGCGCCACCAGTTCGGATCAAGAGTCTTGGCCTTGACTGAGATCGAGAAAGCCAGCAGCTCCGCTTCGCCTTTTCTCGTCGACGTTAAACACAGTTCGAAGCCCGAACGCAAGAAGCTCATCCGGCGTGACGATCATGATTACTCGCAGCCGCTGCGCCTCGGTGTCCAGCTCTTCCTAGTGGCGCTGAATTTGTGGATCGGTGTGCAATTCTATCTTTGGGTGCGTTGGGCCGAAAGCGGTGGCCGCGCCCTGGAGGTCTCGCGGCCCGCTGGTGTCGAAGGGTGGCTGCCCATCGAAGGGCTGATGCAGTTGAAGTACTTCCTGGTAACCGGGCAAGTGCCGCGCGTGCATGCCGCCGGCTTCTTCCTGTTTGCATCGTTCCTGGCTATTTCCTTCTTTTTCCGCAAATCGTTTTGCAGTTGGTTATGTCCGGTGGGGACCGTCTCGGAGTACTTGTGGAAGTTGGGTCGCGTCACGTTCGGGCGGAATTTCTATCTGCCGCGTTGGGCCGACATCGCGCTGCGCTCGCTGAAGTACGTCCTACTGAGCTTCTTCGCATACGCGGTAGCATGCATGTCGGCGGCGGCGATAGGCGAGTTCCTCGGCAGCCCGTATGCTCTTATCGTCGATGTACGGATGCTGAACTTCTTCCGTTACCTCGGCGAGACGACAGCAGTCGTAGTCCTCGGGATGGTGATTGCGTCCATCTTCGTGCAGAATTTCTGGTGCCGCTATCTATGCCCCTACGGAGCGCTCGTTGGACTGGTCTCGCTCTTCAGTCCAGCGCGCATCACCCGCAACCTGGAGACATGCATCGACTGCGCAAAGTGTGCCAAGGCCTGTCCATCGGCACTGCCCGTCGACAAGCTGGTACAGATTCGCTCGGCCGAATGTACCGGATGTCTGGAGTGTGTCGCGGTCTGTCCAGCGCAGGATACACTGACAATGAGCATGCCCGCTGGTTTGCGAAAGCGCCGTGCGCTTCCGGCCTGGAGCATGGCCGCAGGCATCGCGATCATCTTCTTCGGCTTGGTCGGCTATGCCAAGGTCACGGGTCATTGGAATACCAACCTGCCCAAGCAGGTCTATCTGCAACTGGTGCCGAATGCGAGCAGGCAGCAACATCCTATGCCTGAGGAACAGTAACGGCACACTCGCGATTCGCCAATATTCTGGGTGCACAACTGGACCCACAGGCTACCCCACGCCCCGTTTTCTCCATCCAGATGGGAACATCAAACGTAAAGGTAGAATCCGTTCCCGCCGACGTTCGGCATCGAGAGTGTGCGCCCGCGCCTTGAGCAGGTCTTCCAGCGAGACCATTCCCACCAGTTTGCGCGAACCGTCCCGTTCCACCACCGGGAAGCGCGTCAGCCCGGTTTCCGCCATGCGATAGACCACCACGCGCAAGGGCTCATCGGGATACGCGACCTTTGGGTCGCGCCTGATCAACTCGGCCAACCCGTGGTCGTTGCCCTGTTGAATCAAGTGCTGAAGCTCATGCCGCGGCACCACGCCTATCAGCTTTCGATCGGTATCGACCACGGGATAGAGTTGCTGCCTCCGCAGGCTTTGTCCATCATGCAACGATTTGGCCAGATCAGCGACCGTAGTCTCGGCGGGAATCGCCGCGATGTTCGAGTGCATGACCTCCCGCACAAACAGGATCTCCAGCGGATCCACCGAGTATTCGCGGCTCAGGTGGTAGCCCCGGCGCGCCACCTTTTCCGTCAGAATGGAACGCTTCAAGGTCAGGACCGTGAAGCCATGTGCGACCACCGACGCCAGGAGCAAGGGAAGAATGGCGTTGATGTCGTGCGTCAGCTCAACCGCAAAAACCACTCCAGTGAGAGGTGAGCGCATGGTCCCTCCCAGGATCGCACCCATCGCGATCAACGGCCAGAAGCCCATTCCTTCATGGGGCAGGAACGAACTCAGCAGGCCGCCCAGTGCGCCGCCCATCATCAGCAGCGGAGCCAGAACGCCGCCCGACGTTCCTGAACCCAGAGACACCGCCCAGATGACTGACTTCACCAGCAGGATGCCGGCAAGGGTTGTCAGCACGACATTTCCCTGTAGTAACGATCCAATTGTGTCGTAACCGACGCCCAAGGCCTGCGGGAAGATCAATCCACCAACGCCCACGACGAAACCACCGATGATGGGCCACCACATCCAATGAATCGGCAGCTTTGCGAAGCCGTCTTCCGCTGCGTACACCGCCAAAGTCAGCAGTGCCGACAGCGCACCCGCCAAAATTCCGACCAGCACACACCCCAGTAGTCCTGAAGGTCCGATGAACGCAGGGTGAGGTGGCGTGGGGAACAAAGGTCCCATGCCAATGATGTAGCGGCGTGTCGCGGCCGCCGCTGCACTGGCTAACGCGACTGGAATCAGGCTGCGCGGCTTCCATTCGAAAAGCAGCAACTCGACCGACAGCATGACCGCCGCTAGCGGCGAGGCAAAGGTAGCCGACATTCCTGCGGCAGCGCCCGCCACCAGCAACGTTCTGCGCTCTGCGCTGGTGAGATGGAAGAACTGCGCGATCATGGAACCAAACGCGCCGCCCGTCATGATAATCGGTCCCTCAGCTCCGAAAGGTCCACCCGAGCCAATCGAGATGGCTGATGAAATCGGCTTCAGAATGGCCACTCGAGGCTCGATCTGGCCGCCCTTCAGCAGGATGGCTTCAATGGCTTCCGGAATACCGTGACCACGAATACGCTCCGAGCCGTAGCGCGCCATGAGACCCACGAGGAGACCGCCGACCATCGGCACCGCAATCTCCAGCCAGCCGAGGTGGTTGCCCGCGGGAGAAACCAGCGCCGTGCCCCAGCGCTGATAGAAAAACAGGTTGGTGAAAATTCCAATCAGCCGCAACAAAGCGAGAGCGACGAACGCGCTGAAGATTCCGATGCCGATCGCCAGTAAGGTGATCGGTATCACTCGGCTGGTAGTGGTGAAGTCACCCAGTTTGTGCTCGTTGTGTTTCTTGCGGCCCAGCATGCGCGCGATCGTTTCCCCAAATTTCATCTCGAAATGCGCCTCCCGGTTGCCGCTGCTCTGGCACGCTTTTTTTCGGTGCCCTTGTGACTCCCCTGAGTTGTGGTCATTACTTTTTTCAGCGTAGTAATGAGAGCCGAGGCCGCGGTCCGCAACTCCACGCCATGCTCCAGCGTTAGTTGTTTCAGAACTCGCTCTCCCCGCGGCGTAAGTTTCACGTGCACTTCGCGGCGGTCTTCCTGGCTGCGGGTTCGCTGGATGAGTCCTCGTTTGGCGAGCCGGTCCACCAGCTCAACCGCGCTGTGGTGCTGAAGCTGGAGGCGCTCAGCGAGATATGCGATGCGGGGCCCTGCGCCTTCACCAGCACCCTTCACGGCAAGCATTAATTGATGGTGCTGCGGCTCCAGGCCGGCTTTGTGGGCGGTTTGCTCGCTGAAGTGCAGAAAACGGCGGATCTGGTAACGGAACTCCGCCAGCGCTTGGTAGTTTGCGATTTGGAGGTCGTTGGCGTCCGTCATCAGCAGCAGTATACTATATCGTATTGCGATATGTTTTAGAGTTTCTGGAGAAATCCTGTGCTTGCGCTACCGATCTTTCGACTGCGACTTAGTTCGACCCAAAGTGCGCCCGTGTGACTAAAGTCATCGGCGTGGCTTTTTCGCATGGGTATTCTTGAACTTTCGAGGAGCTTGTCGGGACGAACTGATCGACCCAGATGTCCCGGCAAGGTAAATCACTCCTGACAGCCGCGGCCGGAAAGAGCTTCTGCTCAAAGGAATCAATCGGTGATTCGAGAGTAAGATGACCAAACCAGAACTCATGCCAGAACAGTCTTCTTCCAAGCTTCAGCTCGCGCTGGGCACCGTGGCCTTCGCCTTGTGCTTCGCGGTCTTCGGTTCCATGTCGGCGATGATGCCCATCATCTCCAGGCACATGGCGCTGACACCGGTGCAGAAGAGCGTCGCCATCGCGATTCCAGTGCTGCTGGGCTCGCTCGGGCGCATTCCGTTGGGCATTCTCACCGACCGTTTCGGCGGCCGTATCGTTTTCAGCGTGGTGATGGCGTTCTCCATCATCCCGGCATTTCTGATGGGCGGCGTCAGCAACTATGCACAACTGCTGATCTACGGATTTTTCATCGGCATTGCGCTGGCCAGCTTCTCGGTAGGCGTCGCCTTTGTCAATGGATGGTATCCGCCGGAGCGGCAAGGTTTCGCTCTCGGCATCTACGGTGCGGGTAATATCGGGCAATCTCTTGCGGCTTACGGATCGCCGGTACTGGCAGCGGCCGCAGGATTCAAGTGGGGCTTCTGGACGTTCGGCGTGTTGCTCGCTATCTGGCTGGTGATCTTCGCCACCATGGCGCGCAATGCTCCCGGACGGGGACCGGCGAAGTCGCTTGCCGAGATCGTGCGACCACTCAACGACAAGCGCAGTTGGGTCCTGAGCCTGTACTACTTCCTCACCTTCGGCGGCTTCGTGGCCATGGCAGTTTATTTGCCCACCCTTCTGACTGAGGTGTTTAAGCTCACGCCTCAACAGGCGGGCTTTCGCACTGCGGGGTTCGTCGTGCTAGCCACGGGCATGCGTCCGATCGGCGGCGTGCTCGCGGACAAGGTCGGTGGACGTGCCATCCTGAAGTGGGTCTTTCCTGCCACCGCGGTGTTTGCCATCTTTCTGGCTTGCCCTCTGATGTCAACCTTCACCATTGGCGCGCTGGGCATGGCGGCCTCGATCGGACTCGGCAATGGTGCTGTCTTCAAACTGGTTCCGGAGTACTTCCCCAAGTCGGTGGGCGGCGTTACGGGTCTGGTCGGCGCGGCGGGCGGGCTGGGCGGATTCTTTCCACCCCTGGTGCTCGGAATCATCAAACAGCAGACAGGGAGCTTCACCTACGGATTCATTCTGCTAAGCGGCTTTGCGCTTATCTGCCTCTTCGTTCTGCTGCGCGGCATGGGGACGCGTAAGATTACGGAAGCGGCCACGGTCTGAACTATGGAGGCTCTTAAGCCAATCAATCTTTCGCCACGTGGCTCCGACACTGCGCACGCGCTCACCTGGGGCCTGATTGCCGCCGCCGTGCTCATCGTGGGCATCGTGGTGGGCAGCCGCGGCCTCAAGGATTTCGACCCGGCACTCATCTCCTATGCCGGCGCAACCGTCTTCTCCGCTTTCGGCCTGGGCTATCGCTACGCAATGTGGCTGCGCCGGCCCCCGACGCGCCTCTACTGGTTTCGTGGCTGGCAGATCTTCCTAATTCCCAAACGGTTGCCGGGAAATGTCGCACGCCTTGCACGAATCTTCTGGAACAACGTCGTCCTGCAGCGCTTCATTGAGCGCCGCTCCCGAACCCGCTGGACGGCGCACTGGTTTCTGGCCTGGGGATGCCTGATCGCTGCGGCAGTGACGTTCCCGCTCTCCTTTGGATGGATCCGTTTCGAGACCGCGACAGACAATCAGCAGACTTATCGCGCATTCGTGTTCGGCGTTCACGTCGGCAGTTTTCCTCTGGACTCGATCATGGCGCCGCTGGCCTTCAACATCCTCGACATCTGCGCGGTCATGGTGCTGATCGGCGTCTTCGTAGCGATGTGGCGGCGCGCCCGCGATCGCGGCGCTATGAGCGTGCAGCAGTTCTCCAACGATCTGCTGCCCCTGGTCCTGCTATTCGCGATTTCCGTGACTGGCCTGTTCCTGACCGTGTCAACCCACCTGATGCGAGGTCTGCACTATGGTTTTCTCTCTCAGCTTCACGCCGTCACCGTGATCTTCACATTGTTGTATCTGCCGTTCGGCAAGTTCTTCCACATCTTCCAGCGACCGGCCCAGCTTGGCATTGACTTCTACAAGCGCGCCGGAGAAGAAGGCGGGCCGGCGCAGTGCATACGCTGTGGCCAGCCCTTCGCTAGCCAGTTGCAAATCGGTGACTTGAAAGCGGTGCAGAGCGCGCTTTGCATTCAGTATGGGATGCAAGATGGCACGCACTATCAGGATGTCTGTCCCGCATGCCGTCGCAAGAACCTGGCGCTTACTCAAGATGCGCTCTGGCGCACTCCAGAGGTGCAGCGTCACTTGGACTATTTATGAGCGAACGTAGTTTTCTTGGTGTCATCCTGAGCCTAAAATGGGCCTCCGGGCCACCCTTAAGGGTGAAAATTAGCCAAGGAGACACTGAGATCGATCACGCCGAAAAGTCGCTAGAAATAAGAAACTCCGTGTCCTCCGTGTCTCCGTGGTGAATACTTCGGTTTTGATTTATGGCAAAACTCCCTGTTGATGTTCCGGAATTGGTGAAGCAGTTCGGCCCTACGCTCAACCGCGTTCCCGCCGGCGGCTGGATCGGGTCGGAAGAAGAAGACAAGATGGTAAAGACCCATTGCTGCTTCTGCGGGCAGCAGTGCGGCATTCAGTTGCGGGTACGTAACAACAAAGTTGTGGGCTGGGAGCCGTGGGAGGACTTTCCCTTCAACCTGGGCAAGCTCTGCCCCAAGGGCGTCAAGCGTTACATGCAGGATGAGCACCCTGACCGGCTCAAGCATCCGCTGCAGCGTGTTGCCGGCAAGGGCTTTGAGCCGATTAGCTGGGACGCAGCCCTGAGCCGGGTGGTCAGCGAAATCCAGCGCATCCAGCAGACCTACGGCAACGATGCCTTCGCGCTGCTGACCGGCGCTTCCCTCACCAACGAAAAAGCCTACCTGATGGGCAAGTTCGCGCGGGTCGCGCTGCGCACCGCCAACATCGATTACAACGGCCGGCTGTGCATGGTGTCGGCGGGCGCTGCCTCGAAGAAAGTGTTTGGCATAGATCGCAGCGCCAACCCCTGGTCCGACCTTCCCAAAGCCAAGGTCATTCTCGCCGCCGGCGCCAACATCGCCGAGTGTGCTCCCATTACCACCGACTACCTGTGGCAGGCGCGGGAGAACGGTGGCAAGTTAATCATCCTTGATCCACGGCTTACCCCTATCGCGCGTAATGCCGACCTTTACATTCCTGTGCGTTCCGGGGGCGACATCGGCGTCTTCAACGGAATGCTGCACATCATGATCGAGCGTGGCTGGATTGACCGCGAATTCATCGCGCAGCATACCACCGGCTTCGAGCAGGTGGCCAAGGCGGTGGAAAAGTACACGCCGGAATATTCAGCCAGAATTGCCGGTGTGCCGGCGGAGATGATTGTCCGCGCGGCCGAGATGTGGGGCCCGGCGCCCACCAGCTTCCTGCTGCACTCACGCGGCATCGAGCACCACACCAAGGGAGTGGACAACTGCATCGCCGCGATTAACCTGGTGGTGGCCAGCGGACGCATCGGCCGCGAGGGCTGCGGCTATGCCATGATCACCGGCCAGGGAAACGGCCAGGGGGCGCGCGAGCAGGGACAGAAGTGCGATCAACTGCCGGGTGCTCGCGACATCGAAAATCCCGAGCATCGCAAATACATCGCTGGCGTGTGGGGCGTGCCGGAAGAATCCATCCCCGGCAAGGGTCTTTCGGCGGTTCCGTTGATTGAGGCGATCCACGAAGGCAAGATCAAGGGTCTGCTCTCCATCTGCTTCAATCCCACAGTCTCGTTGCCGGACGCGAACTACGTTCGCGCTGCACTGGAGAAGCTGGAATTCTACGTCAACATCGAGTTCTTTCTCTCCGAGACTGCGCAGTATGCCGACATCGTGTTGGCCGGTTCGCTGATGGAGGAAGACGAAGGCACCACCACCAGCGTTGAGGGCCGAGTTATTCATCATCGCAAAGTCGTAAGTCCTCCCGGCGAGGCCCGCGAGGACTGGAAGATCATCTGCGAAATTGCCGCGCGCCTCGGGTACGCCGACAAGTTCAACTACAATTCGCCGCACGATATTTTCGAGGAGTTGCGAGTCGCCTCAAAAGGCGGCATCTCTGACTATTACGGCATAACCTGGGAAGCCATCGACAACAACTACGGAATGTTCTGGCCGTGTCCCGAGATCGGACATCCAGGGACGCCTCGTTTGTATGAGGGCGGGAAATTCGGACATCCCGACGGCAAGGCGCACTTCCTGCCCATCGAGTGGCGGCCTTCCGCGGAGATGCCGGATGACGAATATCCCATCATCCTGACCACCGGACGCGTCGTCTCCCACTTCCTCTCCGGCACGCAAACCCGCCGCATTGGCGGGCTGATGGACCAGTATCCTCAGCCGCTGTGCGAGATGCATCCGCGGCTCGCCGAGAAATATGGCTTGAAGGATGGTGATTTCGTCAAAGTGGAGAGCCGCCGCGGAAGCGTTGTGGTGCACGCTCAGGTGGTCAAGACAATTCGGCCCGACACGGTATTCATTCCCTACCACTGGCCTCTCGACCGCTCAGCCAATAACATGACGATTCGCGCCATCGATCCCGTGTCGAACATCCCCGAGTTCAAGATTTGCGCCGTGCGCCTCAGCAAGGCGGAGCAACCGACGGACCCCATCGCTGAACTCGAGGTGCAAGCCGGAGGCATTCGTTGAACGAGCGCGCCTTCTATATTGACTACTCGCGATGTATCGGATGCCAGTCGTGCGTGCAGGCCTGCGCCGAGTGCGACACCCACCGAGGCATCTCCCTGATCCATCTGGAAACCATACAGCGGCGCGACAGCGTGCAGACCGCGCCGCAGGTCTGCATGCATTGCGAGGACCCGATCTGCGCGCGCGTTTGTCCCGCCGACGCCATTAAGAAAACGCCCGACGGCGTGGTGCAAAGCTCTCTGAAACCGCGCTGCATCGGTTGTTCCAACTGTGTACTCGCGTGTCCCTTCGGTGTCCCTAAGTACCAGGTCGAGATCGACCAGATGATGAAGTGCGACATGTGCTACGACCGCACCAGTGTGGACAAGAAGCCCATGTGCGCTACGGTGTGTCCTTCGGGAGCGCTGACCTTCGCCACGGCAGAAGAGATCCAGCGCTCCCGGCGCGGCATCGCCATCAATAGCTGGAAGTTCGGCAAGGAGGAAGTAAGGACCAAAGTGTTTGTGATGGTGCCGCGTGACGTGGAGCGTGTGAATGTCGAGTTGGTGCAGATTTCGGCGACGCCATCCGCTCTGTCGGAAGATCCCTATGACGTGGCCCTGATGCTGGAGAGTGTGGAATGAATATCCCTACTGAAGACGAAGGTTGCGCAGGCTGCAAGGCTTCGACCCCACCCAAATGGCGCCAGGACTTTCCCATTGAGTGGGAAGGCGACCATTATGTCACCCGGCGCGAGATGGTGAAATTCCTCACCCTGGGTTCGCTACTGCTGGCTCTGGCAAACTGGGCGACCGCGCTGGCCAGTCGATTCCTGCACCGCGGCTCACACGCTGAAAAATATATCGGCTCCGCCGCCTCGCTTGAGCAAACCAGTTCAATGCTGTTTCGCTATCCCACAAATGAAGATCCATGCATCGCGGTGCGTACGCCTGCGGGCAAGCTGGTTGCCTATTCGCAAGTGTGCACGCATCTTTCGTGCGCGGTGGTGTATGACAAATCTGCAAATGGACTGTTCTGTCCCTGTCATCACGGCTTATTCAACCTCGAGGGGCAGCCAATTGCCGGCCCGCCAACCCGGCCGCTGCCGCGTGTACAAGTTCAGCAGCGCGGCGACCAAATTTACGCTGTCGGATTGGAGGCGTGATGAGTCTCCGGAGGCAAGGCACAACCCTGTTTGCAGCCATGCTCGTCTTCGTGGGTGCAGCCGTCGTGCTGCAGCTATGGCTGTTGACGGTTTCTGTGGAAGCGCTGCTAAGCGGAGAGTACAAGAGCCTAATCCCTGCCGCCGCTGGATCGACGATATTGCTGGCCATCAACGCCGGCCTATTACGCTATGTCTTCCGCTTCGACCGCGATGCTCAGGGAGAATGAGGCCGAGCACGGCTGCCGCGCTCCTCTTATGCAAGTACCACCAATCGGAAAAATGCTCTCAAGTCTCCCTTTGGAAGATTGGTTGTGTAATCGCCTCCCACCTGTCACTTTAGCCAGTTGCACCCGCCTCTCCGCCCGACTAGGATTACTTGTTCCAAATAATGCAAGTTTGTAGGTACAACGCCCGCGCGCGCTTCAACTGCGCGGGATCGCGGTCATGCCATTCAGCAAGACGGAGGCACTTATGAAGACGAGAGTTGCTCCAGCGGTGGCTTTGGCGGTAGTCCTTCTCAGCATCTGCGCCCTTATTTCTTGCAACAAATCTGAAAACCCACAACCGGCACAATCCCCCGGCCAGACTGCCCAGACGTCGAATCCTGAGCAACCGCCGAAGCCCAATCCCGACCGAAACGCCTACTTCGGGGAGGAACACATCCACACCAGTTGGTCGGTTGACGCGTGGCTCATGGGCAACCGCCTCACCGGGCCTGACGACGCCCTCAAGTATGCCCAGGGCCAAACCATCAAGCATCCTCTAGGCTACGACATCAAGATCGACACACCCATGGACTTCATGGGCGTGACCGACCACTCCGAGTACGTCGGCGTTACCAAGGAAGCCAATACGCCGGGATCGGCGGTAAGCAAGATTCCCGCCGCGCAACCGCTCATTCTCAAGGACCCGAATAACCAGGCTGAGGTTCAGAAGACTTTCACCTACCTGGTTAACATGATGGCTGGCGCTCCGGTGAAAGCCTTGATGACCCCTGCGGTCGCGGGCACGATCTGGAAAGAAAACGTCAAGATCGCCGACCAGAACAATCATCCCGGCAAGTTCACTGCCTTCTGTTCTTACGAGTGGACTTCCATGCCCAACTATCGCAACCTGCACCGCAACGTCTTCTTCAAGGACTGCGCCAAGGTGCCGGAAATGCCGTTTAGCGCTCTGGATTCCGATCACCCTGAGGACCTCTGGAACTGGATGGACGCGCAGCGCAAGGCGGGCAACGAATTGCTGGCCATCTCCCACAATGCCAACCTGAGCGACGGCTGGATGTATCCCGTCGATCTCGACAGCTTCGGACGCCCCATTGACGCCGCCTGGGCGACCTCGCGCGACCGCAACGAGCGTCTCGTGGAGATCAAGCAGATCAAGGGACAATCCGAAACTCACCCCTTGCTTTCCCCGAACGACGAGTTTGCCAGTTACGAATTGTCGCAAGGTGGTCTCCTCGGTCAGAAGCCGGACGGCGGCCGCATCGATCACATTCAGGGCAGCTTCGGACGGCAGGCACTGAAAGATGGCATCACCATGCAGGATGTGCGGGGCTACAACCCTTACAAGTTCGGCATGGCTGGCGGCTCGGATTCCCACAACACTGGCAGTCCTTACCGCCAGGACAATTTCTACGGTGGCCACGCTCAAATCGACGGAACCGTCGACCGGCGCTTGGCCGGAGTCCTGGCCTTCGGCACCTTGGACGTGCGCTATGAAAATCCCGGTGGCCTGACCGGTGTATGGGCCGAGGAGAATACCCGCGCCTCGTTGTTCGACGCGATGTATCGCAAGGAGACTTTCGGTGTCAGCGGCCCGCACATCAAGGTGCGCTTCTTCGGAGGCTGGGGCTACAACAAAGACATCCTCAAGGCAAAGGACTGGGTGCATCAGTCGTACGCCAATGGCGTCCCAATGGGCGCCGACCTGCAGGCGATGCCGAGCGGCAAGGGCGTCGCTCCAACCTTCGTGGTCTGGGCTGTGAAGGACCCGACCTCGGGCAATCTCGACCGCATCCAGGTCATCAAGGGCTGGACTAAGAACGGCCAGAGCTTCGAAAAGATCTATGACGTAGCGTGGTCGGGTGACCGCAAGCCCGAGAAGTGGTCTGGTCGCATACCTGCCATTAAGAGCACGGTGGACCTGGAGAAGGCCACCTACACTAACGACATAGGTTCCACCGAACTGAGCACGGTGTGGACTGACCCCGACTTCGATCCCAGCCTGCATGCGTTCTACTACGCTCGCGTGCTGGAGATTCCCACGCCGCGTTGGACCCTTATCCAGGCCGTGAAGGCCGGCGTTCCTCCACCGGACGTGGTGCCGCTCACCGGACAGGAACGCGCTTGGACTTCGCCCATCTGGTACACGCCTACCACGGAGGCGCGCAAGAATGCTGGCGCCGGGATGACTGTGGCCGACCTGAAAGCCAAGGGTGCGACCGCGCTGGGCGACGCCCAACTAAAAGCCCTTGTCGTTGGTAAGGCCTACTGGGTACGCAACAATGTCAGCGGCGAGCAGTTCAGCATTAGCTACACGCCCGATGGAGACATGAGTGTTTGGCACATTGGCAACGGTGCCACCATCCCCAGCTACGTCGGCAATCCGATGCGCAATGGTTATCAGGGCATCACCGCGCCGTACAAGATCGAAGGCGGCAAGGTGATAACCAAGGTCCAGCAGGACCCGTATTCCCTCGCCATCTACAAGCTCGGAGACACTTACTACGGCGCACGCAGCAACGAGTTCGGCTACGCCAATTACGAGATCATCCCCTACCCGCAGTTTGTCCAGAACCCGGTTGCGGCAGCGCTGAACCAATTTTCGGTTGAGCTGGGACTGACCCAAGAGCAGAGGCAGCAGGTCTTCCCCATCATCCAGCAGGAACTGCCGAAGCTGAAGGAACTGAAAAAGGACACTTCGCTCAAGCCCGAGGCCAAACTCGAGCAGTTGAAGCAAATCGCCGACGACCTCGACAGCAAGATCACACCGCTACTCAATGCAGATCAGCAGAAGAAGTTTCAGGAGATCCGTGAACAGCACCGCCGTGAGCTGATGGAGAAGATAGGAAGCGAGATTGTTCAGAAGGCGGAGTACAGCGTCAGTGGCCTCTTTACCGATCAGCATCCGCAGAAAGCGACGCAGAAATGAAGAAGGCAGAGACTGACATCAAGGACAAGATGTAAAGGCTGGGTGTCTCAAAGCCTGGCTCAAAGAACTGACTTGCCTCCCAGGAAAGGAAGATTTCGCCGCTGATCACGGTCAAGAAAGCGCAATGAACAAAGTTCTTGCAATTGTCGCTCTTGCTGAAGCGGGTACGGGAGCGGTTCTGCTCGCGTATCCGCCCGTGGTCGTCCAGCTCCTGTTCGGCTTGGAGATCGAAGGATCCGGTATCATCATGAGCCGCATCGCGGGTATCGCTCTGATCGGCCTGGGTGTCTCCTGCTGGCCGGGTAAATCTGCTCTCCAGCCGCTTAACGGAATGCTGACCTATAGCGCGCTTGCCATGCTGTACCTCGTGTACATCGGCATCCGAGGAGAAGCGGTTGGACTGCTGCTGTGGCCGGCGGTTGCGGCGCATGTGATCTTCGTCGTTCTTCTCGTGCGCGTGCGGCTGAAAGAACAAACGACGCGATAGAACCCAAATTTATGATTCGCTGGTCCTTGGTTGGAGACAATTCGTGATTGATGTGTCCGTCGCTTTCAAGAGGGAGCCCACTCTAAGGGCATGGGCGGTATACAATCGCGCTACTTAAGAGACCTAATGTAGGACGAGCCTGTGCGTGAGTCATGTCTCACGCGCAGAGTAACGCCGTGGATTTTCGAACGTCGGCGGGAGGGCACTATGCATCGAACCAGAACTTCTTTGCTTCTATTTGCCTCAGCGAGCTTGCTTCTCTTTCTCGCGGCTTGTTCAAAGAGCAACCCTGAGGCACCCGCCGCGACGCAGGCGCAGGCAGCCAAACCCGCAGAAGCCAGGCCCCGGGGCAATCCCCTGAAGAACGCCTATTTCGGCGACCTGCATTTGCACAGCGGCTACTCCATGGATGCCTTTGCGTTCGGAACGCGAACTACGCCCGAGGATTCCTACAAATACGCAATGGGCGAGACGGTGGAGTACATGGGAAAGCCGCAAAAGCGCATTGCGCCTCTCGACTTCCTTGCCGTAACCGACCATGCCGAGTATCTGGGAGTGGTGCGCGACACGATTGATCCCAATGGTCCATTCGCGAAGTCCGAGTGGTACACCATCATGACCAACCCTGATCCCGCGGTTTCAGCCACGGCGTTCCGCAAGCTCATCGGTTCCACCATTACCAACAAGCCACTGCCTGAGTTTAACGATCCAAAACTGCTGCGCTCGGCATGGGAAAAATATTCGGCCATCTCCGACAAGTATTACAAGCCCGGGACGTTCACGACATTTATAGGCTTTGAGTGGACGTCGGCTCCGCAGTTTCAGAACCTGCATCGCTGCGTGATCTTCGCCGATAAAGGCCCGGCCATGCCTTACACGGCGTTCGACTCCCTGAATCCCGAAGATCTGTGGCGTTACCTGGAAGCACAGCGTAAGCAGGGACTCGACGTCATCGCCGTTCCCCACAACGGCAACGCCAGCAATGGCCTGATGTTCAGCACGCGCGACATGTCGGGCAAGCCAATTACCCGCGATTACGCTGAGCGCCGCATGGCCAACGAACCGCTGGCCGAGATCATTCAGGCCAAAGGCCAGACTGACACCAGCCCGGCGCTTTCGCCCACCGACGAGTTCGCCAATTTTGAGATGTGGTTATATCTGATTGGTTCAGACAAGAAAGCAAATTCCGCAACCGGCAGCTTTCTGCGTCAAGCGTATGGCGTAGGCCAGGAACAGCAGGCGAAGCTAGGCGTTAATCCCTTTAAATACGGCATTGAAGCAGGCACTGACTTTCACTCCGGCATTACCTCCACCGAGCCAAACAATTTCCCGGGCTCGCATGGCAACCAGGATAACGACCCGAAAACTGTGATCACCGCCACGACCTCCGTCGGTGGCGAACCCCCGACCGCTCTCAGTTCCGGCGGACTTACCGGAGTTTGGGCTGAGGAGAATACCCGCGAATCCATTTTTTCAGCCTTTAAGCGCAAAGAGACGTTCGGCACTTCAGGAACTCGGATCAAGGCACGCATGTTTGGCGGCTGGAGTTATCCCAAAGACCTGACCAAACAGCCGGATTGGGTGAAGGCCGCTTACGCGGGCGGTGTGCCCCAAGGTGGAGATCTTACCCCCCAGGCCGGAGCAGTCGCCCCAACGTTAGTTGTTCACGCAGTTAAGGACCCCAACAGCGGCAATCTTGATCGGATCCAGATCATCAAGATCTCGACGAAGAATGGTAAGAGCAAGGAAAACGTTTTCGACGTGGTATGGAGCGGCGATCGCAAGGCCGATCCAAAGACTGGCAAGGTTCCCGCAGTCGGAAATACGGTTGACGTGAAGACGGCCACTTACACCAACTCCATCGGCGCGACTGAGCTGATTGGCCAATGGACTGATCCGTCATTCGATCCCCAGGCGTACACAACCTACTACGCTCGTGTGCTCGAGATTCCCACGCCACGCTGGTCAACCTATTGGGCTGCCAAGCTGAACCTGCCGCCGAATCCGAACGTCGCAGCCACTGTGCAGCAGCGGGCCTGGACATCGCCCATTTGGTACGCGCCGGTGAAACCATAGGAGTTATTTTTTGAATGAGTGAAGTTTCTGTAGGCGTCGTCGAGAATGAGCAGGATTCGGTCAGGCAATCCAGGGCGAAAAGTTCCGTCTTTACTGTCCTCAAGCGTTGGCTGCGCGAGCCCCTGGTGCATTTCCTGCTGCTGGGTGTGGCGCTATTTGGTGTCTACGGCTACATGCAGCGCGGCCGCGGTGGAGTCGAGTCTTCCAAGCAGATCTCGCTTACCCTAGATGAGCTTCGGCAGATGGACGTGTACTTCGAGTCGCAATGGCATCGCCAGCCTACCCCTTCTGAATTTCAGGCCATGGTGGAGGACAAAGTTCGCGAGGAAATCCTGTATCGCGAGGCGCTGGCCATGGGTCTGGATAAAGACGACACCATCGTAAAGCGCCGCATGGCGCAGAAGATGCAATTCCTCGCCGAAGACGTCGCCACTGCTCACGAGCCTTCCACGGCGGAACTCAAAGTCTGGTTCGGAAAAAATAGCAATAAGTTCGCTCTGCCCAGCCGCTACAGCTTCCGGCATCTTTATTTCTCTCCCGATAAGCGCGGCAAGAACGCTCAGGGAGACGCCGTCAAGACATTGGCCAAAATAGCTGGCCAACCGGAGGATTCCAAGCTCGCCGTTTCGCTCGCCGACCAGTTCATGTTTCAGGACTACTATGGCGACCGCGCCCCCGAGGCATTGGCTAAGGAGTTCGGTCCGCAATTCGTGGTAGCGCTTGAGAAGCTCAAACCCGGCTCGTGGCAGGGGCCAATCGAATCGGGCTATGGCTGGCACCTGGTGTATATCGACACCGTCATTCCCGGACGTATCCCGGCGTTTGATGAGATGGAACCGGATGTGAAAACCGCCTGGCTCGCCGAGCAGAAACAGCAAGCCTGGCAAAAGGCCTACACGGAAATGCGTGCCAAGTACAGCGTGCTGTTGCCTGGTCCTTCCGACCAGGAAGCCGCACAAGCGCCGGTTCCCCCTCCAAAGAAGCAGGTCCCGGCTCCATCCGGCGAGGGACCGCTGTGAGTCGCGAGTATTCCCGCTTCGCTTGGGTTGTCGCTTGTTTGCTGCTCGTAAGCTCAGTCGCCTCGGCGCATGAGTCTCGTCCTGCCTACCTTGAGATCAAAGAGACCGCGCCCGGACAGTTCAGCGTGCTCTGGCACACGCCAGTCATGGCAGGGATGCGTCTCCCGGTATTGCTCAAGCTCCCTGAGGACGTAAAGAATTTGCGAGAGCCCAATGTACAGGAACTCTCCGACTCCTTCGTGGAGAGAAGGTGGATTGACGCAGGACCAACCGGACTGGCGGGCAAGCGCATTGAGTTCCCAGGGCTGCAATTCACCATCACCGACGTGCTCGTGCGCGTTGAACTGCTTGACGGCAGGAAGTGGACGACGATCATACATCCGTCGGAGCCCTGGGTGGAGATTGCCGCTTCGCAAACGTGGCTGGGTGTCGCGGGCACCTACATAGTCCAAGGTATACGTCACATTCTCTTCGGCGCTGACCACATGCTATTTGTGCTTGGGCTCCTGCTGATTGTCAAAGACCGCTGGATGCTCTTGAAGACCGTGACCGCATTCACCGTAGCGCACAGCATCACTCTGGCGATTGCGACGCTCGGTTATGCTGAGGTTCCCATTCTTCCGCTCAACGCCGCCATCGCGTTGAGTATCCTTTTCCTTGGGCCGGAAATCGTCCGATCGTGGCGCGGCGAGACCAGCTTCACCATTCGTCACCCATGGGTGGTTGCTTTTGCCTTTGGACTACTCCATGGTTTCGGCTTCGCCAGCGCACTGACCAGCGCCGGACTTCCTCGACATGAGCTGCCACTGGCATTAGTAAGTTTCAACGTCGGCGTAGAACTCGGGCAGCTCGGCTTCATCGCGTTGATCCTGGGTCTTGAGCGCTCGTTCCGCGAACTCGAAGTGCGTTGGCCGCGCTGGGCGCAGGCTCTCCCCGGATATACCGTCGGTTCGCTTGGTGCGTTCTGGACAGTGCAAAGACTGGCATTGCTCTTCGGAGGTGCGCGATGAACACGCTTCGACACAATCCTCTGGTTCGAGCAATGGCACTTGCTGTGTTTGTGTTTCTGTGTGCTCAGACGGCCTTTGCCCACCCGCAGAAAGGTGAAGCCGTTGGATTCCTCACTGGCTTTCGCCATCCGATCTCGGGACTTGATCACGTGCTGGCGATGGTTGCGGTCGGCTTATGGGGCGCGCAACTCGGTGCGCCGGCGATTTGGGTTCTACCTGTTGCGTTTCCAATGGTGATGGCATTCGGCGGCATGCTGGGACTGATGGGAGTGCCGCTACCGGGTACCGAATATGGAATTGCTCTTTCAGCGATTCTTCTGGGTGCTGCCGTACTCTTTGAAATTCGTCCGCCGCTGGGTGTTGCGGCGGCACTGGTTGGCTTCTTCGCCATCTTCCACGGGTACGCGCATGGAACAGAACTGCCGCCCGGCCAAAGTGCGCTGCTCTACAGTATGGGTTTCGTGATTGCGACTGGGTGCTTGCACGCGTTGGGGATCGGCATTGGCACGGTCCACCGATGGGCTTGGGGACAGAGACTGCTGCGGGTCGCCGGAGGACTGGTGGCTATGGGTGGTGCGTTCTTTATGTGGAAGGCGATCGCATGAAAGATGCGACCCAATCTCGTCTGCCGTTGTATGCCTTTGTTGTCTTCACATTTGTCATGTGCGCGTTGCCCGCCGAGGCCCACCTCAACTCCACCGGCATGGGGCCGTTCTACGACGGGCTAATCCACTTCCTGATGAGCCCTGAGGACATGGTTCCGGTGCTCGCCTTAGCGCTACTGGCCGGATTGCGCGGCGCTAGTCACGGGCGGCGGGCACTGTTCACACTTCCCGTTGCATGGTTGCTGGGCGGTCTCGCCGGACTAAGCGCTGTGACCGCGACACCCCATCCATTTATCACGGCAGCTTGGTTTCTCCTGCTGGGAGGATTGCTGGCCGCCGACGCGAAGCTTTCATTGCGCGTGACTACCGCTCTTGCCGCCCTGCTAGGCATCTATCACGGATACCTAAATGGAATCGGCATGGGGCAGTTCGACACTGCCGCGGTAGCGCTTCTCGGACTGGTGTTCGCTGTGTTCGTCCTGATCGCCCTCGCGGCGGCGTTTGTAGTTCGGCTACGTGCGCACTGGGCCCGAATTGCCGTCCGCGTCGCTGGAAGCTGGATCGCAGCCAGCGGTCTGTTGATGCTCGGTTGGGCAGTTCGAACACGCTAGATGTGTAACGCCAGCAATAGAACTCAAACGGCTCCAGCGTGGAAGAGCTAGCGCGTTTCATCGGGATGCGGAGAACCAAATCGCGGCGCAGCGCAACAATCGCATACTTGTACCTGGAGTGCCACCGCCGTCCAAAGCGGATGCGGTGGATTGATTTCAAAGAAGGCAGCCGCGCCGTCCTGCCGCCTTAGGCCCGGGCTTTAGCCCCCTGAGGAAACGCGCCATGCGATAAGCTCGTGACAGAGGTTGCCCACGATGCCGGATGCGATCGCGCAATTCGCCAAAGCCAAGTACATGAACCTGGAAACCTTCCGCAAGACCGGTGTGGGGGTATGCACGCCGGTCTGGTTTGCTCAGGATTCCGGGTCCGCGTCGAGCGCTGATGCTTCTTCTGACGGCAGCACCATCTTCTACGTCTATTCCGCGCCCGACAGCGGCAAAGTCAAGCGCATTCGCAACAATCGCGCGGTGCGGGTCGCGCCCTGCGACTTTCGCGGGAACCTTCGCGGAGCCTGGGTCGATGGACACGCCCGCATCTGCGACGGCGCGGAAGCGGCACACGGACAGGACCTGCTGCGCCGCAAGTACGGCTGGATGAAAATAATCGGAGACTTCTTCAGCCGCTTACTAGGCAGGACTCAGGCGGTGATTGCGATACATGTTGATTAGGTTCTGCCCGGTTACGACTGTCAACGCCCTTTGTGCTCAGACGATTTGCCGGCCTAGAACGGCTGCACTTGGAACGTCATCGCCGGAGCTGCAATGGACAGTGAATTCGCCCAAGTCATGATGTCTGATTGGGCCGATAGACTGCTCTGGGTGGGGACGGCGTGGTGCAGATCGAGCAGAAGAATCCTGCTGTCGGAGTGGTAGCTCTCGCCGGACGCAGTTTCCGCCTGGAAAACTGGATCAGCGGGCTGCAAATATTCCTTCCAGCTCACCGAAAAAGTGCTGGCCAGATCAGTTCCGACGAAATCGCGCTCGGTATCGACGGCAGGATCGATTCTGTGATTGATCAAGTGTCCTCGTGTGGCGATCTCAATGGCAACGTCGTGCGTGGCCGCAGCCGTCCAGATGGGCATGCCGTCCATCCTGTAATCGGTTTTCCAGATGCGCAGATGGTGCCGCCGCGAAACCACTGCATTCGGATCGGGCAGTGCATAGGAATAGTCCTGCACTCTTCCGAACAGATAAAACCTGGCCATCGGAAGCTGCGCGTCGCCGGTCTGGTGCCGCATCAAGTGCCAGACAAACAGCGGCCTCCATTTATCAGTTTTGACCCAACCAGCGCGCGCAAACGCTGTCTGCAAATCTTCCTGCTGGCCCACAAAAATCAGGTTCACCATGTCGCCCTCGCGGCCCTCGCCGCTAAAGACCCGCGGCGGCAGATAATCCATCAATTCGGCAAGCTCAGACGAATATTGCCGCGAAGTATGCAACCCCGCCAAAGGAAGCGAGACAGCGCCATCGAACCGCGCAGTAAGCTCCGTGCTCTTCACTACGGTGCTGTCGTGACCGCGAGTGAGCGCGAAAATCGGTGCAGCCGGCAGGAAAATGAAGGCAGTGCCGATCATCGCTGCGGCCATCAGCTTGGTGCGCGACCTTCCCTTCACTTCCAAGCGGGCCCGCAAATCAACCTGGTCGCCATTCACCAGTTCCACGGAATCCAGTTTCAGTGCCACCTTGCCGCCGATTCCCAGCAACCGCCTGCCCTTTACTCCGGTGACCGACCCATGCGCGATGGTCCCGGCAGGAATGATCGTGAAACCCCCGACGTTCACATCTCGGACAACTACGAAATTCAGGTTGTCACCAGCCCGGGCATGACGAGAGCTAACGTTTTCGGCAAGCCGCACCTTGATGGGCGTTCCATCCGGAATGGTCAAGGTGGCGGGAACTGCACTTCCCTCCTGGGCCCAGGCCCATGGCATGAGAAACATTAAGAGAAGGATGTGGGCCGGTATCTTGCGGAGATACGCGCTGGACATGGAATGCCGCCTTTCCTGGAGGTCTAACCTCTCACCCGCGACGGCCAAGGAGTGTCTAGCGCAACGTGGTGGATAAGCAAGTTTATGGCAGTTGAGTTTGCCCCGTATGTGCAAAATTGCACACAGTACTGTCAGGTAGGCAGGATTATAGCTGAAGACATTTTGTTTGGACATGCCGCCAGGTTCCAGACTCGAAATAGGCACTTACGGACGGCCTGAAGTGTGTGCGTGAGAACCCTGTCGTCCCCCACGGGACTCGAAATATTTTTCCACTTTACCCAGCGCTGAAGCGCTGGGCTAAGCTCTTTCGACCCTTCGGGTCTGAATTTGCAGTAGGAACGACGCTCTTGGTCCACCCCAACTTTGACAATCGAGTTCTCACGCACACACTGAAGGCCTTCCCCTTCAAAGGGAGTGTCTCGTCGGGTAGTCTGCTTCCAAGAGGGCGGACTTGACGGGGACGTTTCCGCCACACAGAGCAGCCCTAATCAGGGCCTGCTCAGGCCTGCTCAGGTCCTGGGCGGCCCGCATCAGCTTGTCCGGGGTGCCCAGATCGCTCCAATAATATTGGTCGGCACGGAAGGCGAGGATTTTTTCTTCGAGGCCAGCCAGGCGCAGATAACCGTCGATGATGGAGAACACACCCTCTTCCGTCATCTTCGCAAACAGGCGAGGAGAAATAATGTGGACGCCACAGAAAGCCAGCGCCTGCATGTGCTGTGCAGGCCGCACCAGCTCAGTTTCGCCGTCGCGCCCTGATCGCCGGCCGCAGAGTTGGAGCTGCTCGTCGAACAGCAGGTAGCGAGAGCTGTCGCGGGCCTGCACCGCCAGCGTGGCGAGCGCGCGATTTTCGATGTGAAACTGCAGCATCCGCCCCAGTTCGATGGTGCTGATGACATCGACATTGTGCACAAGGAACGGCTCGTCCGGGTCGCTGGAGTCCCCGAGAAAAAAGTGGGCCGCGTTCTTCAGGCCTCCCCCGGTGTCGAGCAAGATTTCTTCACGTGAAACTTCAATTGACATGCCGAAGTTGTTGTTGGCTTTGAGGTACTCGACGATCATGCCAGCGAAGTGATGCGCGTTGACAACTACTTCGCGAATTCCCGCCGCGCGCAAGCGAGCCAGCGTGATCTCCAGCATGGTGCGGCCGGCGACCTCGACCAGGGCCTTGGGGCGATGGTCGGTGAGCGGCCGCAATCGCGTGCCCAGGCCGGCGGCAAAAACCATGGCTTTCATTTGCCCAGGTTCTCCAATTCACGATGCTGCACCACCACCGCGACGCCTTCCCTGCCCTGCAAATGTTTGGCCAACTGCTCCGCCAGATATACCGAGCGATGCTGGCCGCCAGTGCAGCCAAATGCCACGGTCAAGCTTTCAAAGCCGCGGCGCTGATAATCGCTGACGCTGGCATCGACCAGCGCCGCGGCACCCGCCAGGTATTGATGCACGCTCTCCTGCTGCTTCAGATAATCGGCCACCGGCTGGTCTTTGCCGGTGAGGGCCTTAAAGCGCTCTTCGCGTCCGGGATTGGGAAGGCTCCGCGCATCGAAGACGAAGCCGCCGCCGTGTCCGGTCTCATCTTTCAACGGACCGCGGTGAAATGAAAAACTGCAAATCCGCACTGTGATATTGCCGGCGGCGGGAGCGGCAGTGTGCCACTTGCCCGAGGTCAGAATGTCGTTGAACGCCTTCATCAGCGCCGGAAGTGCGATGGGCAGCGTGACGTTATCAAGCAGCCAGCGAACGTTGTTGAGCGCGTACGGAACGCTTTGCAGAAAATGCGTCTTGCGCTCGTAGAATCCGCGAAAGCCATACGCACCCAACGCCTGCATGATGCGAACGTACACGTAAGCGTAGTAATGCCGCATGAACGCTTCGCGATCAAGTTGTATGAAACCAGCCAGCGCGTCCAGATAATGCTCCAGCAATTGCCCGCGCAGTTCGGGTGGCAAGTCGGCCTTGGCATCGAACAAAAGCGAAGCGATATCGTATTGCAGAGCGCCTTGGCGGCCGCCCTGGTAGTCCAGAAAAAATGGTTGCTGGTCGCGCAACATGACATTGCGCGACTGGAAATCGCGATACAGAAAGTACTCGCGAGGGGCAGTCAGCAGGAATTTCGTCAGCCGGCGGAAATCGTTTTCCAGCGCCTGTTCGTTGAAGGGGACATCGGCGAGCCGCAGAAAGTAGTACTTGAAATAGTTCAGGTCCCAGGCGATGGACTGGCCATCGAAGCGGGCGCGCGGATAACACACTTTGTAATTCAAATCGCGGCCGGCCTCGACCTGAAAGCGCGGCAACACGGTCACAACTTTGCGATAGGCTTCAACCGCCTGCGGAGCGACGGCCTCGCCCACCCGATTTTTCGACAGAAACTCGAAGAGCGTCGTGTCGCCGAGATCTTCCTCCAGATAAGCGCCGTGAGGCAAGTCTTGCGCGTAGATTTCGGGCACCGGCAGGCCGTGACGGCGAAAGTGCCGGGAGAATTCGACGAAGGCGACGTTCTCTTCGCGCACGTCGTGGCGCACGCCAATTGCGCTGACGTTTTCGCCCACAAGCCGCACCATGCTGCGCGCCGACCCGCCGAATTGCCCGGGCAGCGGCTCCGCCTTATTCACTGGCGTGCGGAAATGCCGCTCAAAAAGTTGTTGCAGGACGTCCATGAATTGTCAGCGATTCAGTTTAAACGGCATTGTTTCACAAATCGTCTGGGTAAGAGGGCAATCGCGGTCAGGGATAGAGAGACCGTGGCGCGACCTCTGTCGTCCCTACGGGACTGGGTCACATTCGCAACCTACCCAGCGCTGAAGCGCTGGGCTAAGCTCTTTCGCCCCATTCGGGGCTGTTTTGTGTGCTTTCTAACCGAATTGAGGTGTTGCGCGGAATGGTACCCGAAAGCCGCTACCCATTGGGGGCCGCGGATTGCAGCAGTCGCTCCATCGCCTTGGCGAAACCATCTTCCTGGTTCGAGGCGGTCACGAAGGTTGCGGCCTTCTGTACTTCTGGACTGGCGTTGCCCATGGCGATGCTGATGCCGCTTTTCTTGAACATCAGGACATCGTTGGGCATGTCACCGATGGTGGCAATCTGGCTCGGCGGGATATTACACAACTTCGAAAACATCTCCACCACCCCGCCCTTGTTCGCTTTTGGATTGGTGACGTTGAGATAGTACGGCTGCGAGCGAGCGGCTGAAACCCGGCCTGCACTCCACTCCTGCACGTCTTTTTCGCAGCGCGCAACCGCGTCGAGATCGTCGCTGACGCCGGTCACTTTCACCACGCTGTCCATGTGCGGACCAAAATCCTGCACCACCGTGGGCTGGAACTTGACTGTCCACGCCTCGCGCGCGACGTGTGCAGCATCGGCGCTGCGCACAAACCAGTCGCGATCGGTGTAGAGAAAGATGTCGAGTCCATGCTTGAGGACCATGCGCACAACTTCGGCAGCCACATCCGGTGGCAGCAGTTGCTGGGAGACCGGCGTGAGATCGGGCTTGACCACCACGCCGCCGTTGAAGCCGGCAATCGGTTCGGTGATTTCCAGCGGCTCGATCAGCATCGTCATGCCCCGCGGCGGCCGGCCGCTGGTAATGCCGAACAGGATGCCGGCCTGATGCAACTTGTTGACCGCCGCGATGGCGCGAGGGGTGAGTTCTTTATCTTGCGTGACCAGCGTGCCATCGACGTCGGCGATGACGAGGCCAACGCGCTGAGTTGACGGATTAGGCTGAGAGCTCATGGCCGGGCTGTGTCTCCTTTATGTCAAACCGATTCGTAAGATGCTCCTAGAGGGACTGGTTCGCAACCTCTGCCGTCCCTACGGGACTCTGTCTTATTTCCCACTTGACCCAGCGCTGAAGCGCTGGGCTAAACTCTTTCGCCCCATTCGGGGCTGAATTTTCCGTGATTCTTTTCACTGCCTCAAACCAATATGGGTGCGACACAGTCTCTAGAGGCCGGGGCTGCTCTGCATGATGCCGCCGTCAGCAAAAATGGTGGTTGCCGTGATGTAGCTGGCGCCATCTCCGGCCAGGAACCCCACCACCGTGGCAATTTCTTCCGGCTTGGAGAGCCGGCCCAGCGGAATGGAGGTATTCAATTTCGCCAATAATGCCGGGTCGTTCATCGTGGAAAGGTTGATCGCGGTGGCGACCGCGCCCGGACCAACTCCCACGACCAGAATGTTGTGGGGAGCAAGTTCGACTCCGGCGGTGCGGGTCAACATGCGCATGCCTCCTTTGGAGAGGCAATAGGCGGTATTGCCCGGCATCGGCCAGTCTTCGTGCACTGAGGTGATATTGATGATGCGGCCACCGCTGCCTTGTTTGATCATCTGCCGGGCAGCGATCTGCGTGCCAAAGAAAGCGCTCTTTAGATTGATGTCGAGCACCTGGTCGTATTGCGCTTCGGTGGTTTCCAGGACAGAGGTGCGGGTCTCGATGCCGGCGTTGTTCACCATGATGTCGAGACGGCTGAGCCGCGCCACGGCAGTGTCAACCAGCCTCTGCAGATCCGCGATCTTGCTGACGTCGGCCTCCACGCCAATCGCCTGGTCTCCCAGCGCGCAAATTTGCTGCTCAAGTTCTTCGGCGGCCTCGGGATGAGAGATGTAGTCAATGACGATGCTGGCGCCTTGCCGGGCCAGCTCGAGGGCAATGGCTTTGCCGATACCGCTGTTTCCGCCGGTGACAATGGCGACCTTGTTCTTCAATGGCATGGGAACCTCGGGATTCAGTCTAAACCCAGGGGCTAGGGGCTAGGGGCTAGGGGCTAGTGGCTAGGGGCTAGGGGCTAGTGGCCAGTAAAAGCAGGTCGCTGGGCTGGCGACGACAACATCAAAGGTGAACGGATTCGCTCTCTGGCGCTGCCGTCGTCGAATATTGCCAGCCCCCACCTCAGGAGACCGTTTCAGCCGTTATTTCGGGTCGTAAAACCCGATAAAGCTGCCAGGCAAATGCTCCCAAGCCTAAGCAAACCACACCGAAGCGGACCAGCCCGCCCAGATACGGGATGAAGCCGACGATCGTGAGGATGAACAGGCCCACGAGTAGTCCCAGCAGCCAATCGCCCTTAGTCGCCGTAGTTGGCTTCAGAATCATCCGCCCCAGTAATGCCCCCACCCAAATCTTAGAGAGATAGATAGCAACCAGATAGAACATGAGCAACATGAGCGAGGCCGGAAGGCCAACCAGCGTGATGGCGATCAGGATGATGGCCACAGGCACGCCAACCAGGACCGCAAACCCAAGCCCGAGGCTGCGCCAGCCTGAGCTGACTGCCTGCGCGCTGGCCTGGAAGAAGCCGGGAAACAGAACCAGGCCCAACCATCCCACCAGCATGGCGGCAGCCAGCCAGACAGCTTTGTAGAAGTAGAACTTGGGGCGCGTGAAATGGCTTTGCCTCAGGCGCAGCTGAATGTCACGTGTGCCGGTGATGGTGGCGCCGTCAGCAATGTGCACATTTTTCAGCTGGCGCACGCGAACGCTCAGGTCGCCACCGATGCGGGCGGTGTTCGTCACGGTGAGGCTGTCCCCTTGCATAGACAGTTCGCGGCCGATTTTGCCGCTAACATTGGCATTGCCGGCGTACAGGACCGCACCGCGATTCACGTCGCCTTCGAGGGCGACGTTGCCGGCGCCAATCAGGATACCGCCGCCCACGCGACCCCGATCACTCACCCGCAAGGATTGCATTGCCCCGTAGAGGTTGTGGGCCAATTGCCCGTCAAGGTCGAGGGCGCTCGAAAAATTGAAGATGTTGCCCTCCACCGTCCCACTCACAATGGTCCTCTTCGCAAAACTTATCAGGTCGCCCTTGACCGTGCCGCGCACTTCCACCGACTCGCCAAAAGCCAGCAAGTCCCCATTGATGACGCCTTCGATGCGCACAACGTTGCCGGCGGCCAACAGAGTGTCGTCTACCGTCTCATTTGCCCCTACGGTGACGAACTCACTGTGACGCCGCTGCAGGGCAAAGCCCGGCAACGACACCGCCAGCAGCATGACCAGCAGGCGCAGCCCGGGTTGGCGTAGCCGCCATCTACGCCCCAGCAGCAGTGCGCTCGCGCCCAACAGCAAAAACAAGAAGATCTTTCCGATGACAGCAGCATAATCACTCAACATGGCGGTACCTCCGTTTGCGAAGTAGTAAGAAAGGTTGAAGAACAGGTTGCTGCGGCCGCTTAAGCTGAAGGGGTTTAACCATTGCATCGCGTCCGGGATGCTCAGCTTATCGATCCAGCCGACAAAGATTGAACCTAGCGCCAGCACTGAGGCCACGATGGCTACGTCACCCCACGCCGGGGACCACGGCACATGCGGCAGGCCCGCAAGGCTGGGTGCTTCGTCCGGAAGCTCTTGCAGGCTTTCGCTGAGAACACGGTTCTCAGCACGCAATGCGTCCAGAAGTTGGCGGCAGCGCCGGCACGTGGCCAGGTGGTCTCGCAGCCGCTGCGCCTCTTCCATCGCCAGTTCACCATCTACGAAGATGGCGATGACCTGTTCCGAATAACATTCCATGATCACGTGCTCCTGTGGCCCAGTTTCCGGCGCAGTTCCTGTTTGGCGCGAAATATCAGCGCCGCCACGTAGTTCCTCTGCAGGCCCAACTGTTGTGCGATTTCGTCATAGCTCAATTCGCCGTAATAGCGAAGCACCAGCGGCAGCCGATAGTTCTCGGGCAGGCGCGCAATGGCATCCCGCACCTGCACCCGCTCTTCGCGGCTGAGAAGTGCGCCCAGTGGCGACGGCCCCGAACTGGCTGCGTCGTTGACCGCGACTCCTTCTTCAACTTCCACAATCACCTGCCGTCCACGCTTCCGGCGCCGCAAAGCATCAATGCACTGGTTGCCAGCCACGCGCAGCAGCCACCTGAGGAACGGTATGGACCCGTCGTACGTCTCAATGGAGCGCTGTAGCTTGAGAAAGACTTCGCTGGTGGCATCTTCGGCGCTCTCCCGTGACTCAAGCATGTAACGGCACAACCCGAATACGCGGCGCACATGAAGACGATAGATCTCCCCAAGCGCCTCGGCATCGTGGCCTTGCGCGCGCGCGATTACGCTCTCCAGTTCCGGCCCCTCCATTTGCGTGGCATTGCCCTCGCGGGGCTCCGGTCCTTTCGCATTGTTTCTCTCGGCGTCCATAAAGCAGTACGCTGCAGGTCCAATAAAGTTACACAGATTTCAGGAGTAAAGACAAAAGGCTGGGGAAACGCGTTCTCTGGGAGCCGGGTGCCGCCTACTAGCCTGGAGTAACACGACCTCGCATGATATCTGCAGCCTCAAGCAATCGTGATGGCGGGCGCATTACTTGCGATATGGCGATATTTCGCCAACTACGGTCAAAGCACCGTAAATTTTGGCGAACTTCAGACTACTGGCAACTGCTTACGGCGTGATCTCCCAGATCACACCGTAGCCATAAGTGCCGCCCTTGACTGTTGTGCCGTAGAGATTGCCGCTGCTATCAAGGACCAGAGTGCCCACGGGAAATTCGCCATCGGCCCCGCTAAAAGTGTGCAGCACACTGTATGTCCAAGTGTCGCCGGACCGGGTCAGCTTGAAAAGCGTCCCGTACCCGGAGATTATGTTCGAGCCATAGAGATTGCCGGCAGAATCCATGGCCGGACCGGAGAGATTACCTTGAGACCCAAGGTCGTTAACCAGAGTGTAAGTCCATCCTCCGCTCGAAGGGCTTAGTTTGTAGGCGTTTTCGCTACCGTTGTCCTGGTCGCCGTCGCTAAAGCCGTAAAGATTTCCGGAAGCGTCGCTGATCACCCCATCCAACTCGAAGCCGTTGAATCCATTGAAGGTGAAGATATTGTTCAACCCCCAGCCGGATTGCGCGTGCTGCAACTGCCAGACGGCGCCAAAGCAGCCGCCGACTTCATTGCAGTACGCGGTGCCATACAGATTGCCTGATTGGTCCAAGACGAGCGGCCCGTTCGGAAGCGAGGTTCCGACACCCAGATTTTGGTTAAAGGAGTAGATAAGACTTTCCGTCCAGCCCCCCTGGCCCGGAGAAAGTTCGTAGGCGGCCCCGGCGTTGTAAGCGCCGCCCTCAAACGTCACGCCATACATATTTCCGGCAGGGTCGAAGAGTACCCGGCTGGCGGGGCCAGACCCATCCGGCTGGCCGCTAAATTGATGGAGCACTGTCTCTTGCCAGCTGCAGCTGATGCTGCCACAAAACGTCGGGGGTGGCCTGAGGCGGAAAACGTCGGCACCGGCTACTCCATAGAGCGCGCCCTCCGGCCCAAATACCACGCCGAAGCCGGGATTGCCGGAGTCGGTTCCGCCCCGGAAATCGTAGAGTGGCTTCAGGATCCAGTTTGAGCCGGAGTGTGCCAGCTCAAACACCGCACCGCAACCGGTCATGCCCCAGCCATTACTACAGCCGTAGACCTGATTACCGCCGGCAGAGGCCGTCCCATATAGATTGCCGTTGCGATCCATGGTCAGACCATCCGTCGGCCCCGCGCCGTCCCGCCCGCCAGTAAAGTTGTGCAGAACCTGGAACGTCTGCGCCTGCGCCGGGGGCAATGCGAAAATCGTCAGTGTGCAAAGCAGCGCCAGCGCGAAAGTTACTCGCAGGCTGCTCCAAAAAATTGATGTGGAAAGGTCTGGTGGGTTCGTCATTGGTGGTCTCCTTTAGCGATGCGACCGTTGACGGGCCGATTTTTGATGCAGGCACTTTACACCCTTGGCGGCGGATTTTCCAGCGACAAAGAAATAACTGTTGTGAACAGGCGTGGCTGTTGAAAAAGTCCGTTTTTCTAAAAACCGACCCAAAATTGGTGACCAGAAATGTATACGCAGTCAGAGATCGTCGTTTATAGGGCATCCTTGCGCGACGATTTTTCAGCGCGATCTCCGCGAGCGAGTTTTTCAACACCCACAGGCCATTACACTCATTGAGAATGCGCCCCGGTCAATGAGTGTATTGGGAATGTAACGCCAGTTAACCGCTTTAATACGGACAATTCGTTTGCCCGCATCAGTTTGCGATATTTTCCTGGATAACCACGATTGGCCGCAAGGCACTCCATGCTAACCAGACGCCTGAAGAACACTTCACACTTTGCGGTATGGGGACATGGGCGTACAATCGTGCCGCTTTTGAGTCAAAAAGGAGGTCCCGGTTTGCATGAATATCTGAGGCAGGACAACGAACCTCCAGCTGCAATTGCGAGGAATGGCTGGCGCTATCATCACATTGGAATTCCCACTCAAACGCCGCGGCCTGATGAGATTCACGTGCCCCACCTTCATATTCATGTGGCGGGATTTCGAACCAGTCCATTTGGCGTTCAGTGGATGCGATTCGATCCAGATGCACCCTATCCCGAGGCGGTCAAGACCATTCCTCATGTAGCTTTCGAGGTAGACGATCTTGCACATGCACTGGTTGGGCAGGAGATTCTGATTCCACCGAACAGTCCGAGCAAGGGTGTCAAGGTGGCCATGATCCTCGATCATGGCGCACCAATCGAATTGATGGAGTTTGCCCCAAAGTAAGAATCGCAGGGCGGGTGGCCCGGGTCTGGCGGGGTTCGAGACCAGGGGCTTTGGAGTGATTCACTGTTCTGCCGTTGGCTGCGTCAGCGACAAGTCCCAGGTTTCGAAAACCGCGAAATTTTGGGCACCCGGCGTTGGCGACGGCGGCTGGATGTTCGCATGAAGCATCATGGCTGAAAGCACAAGACGTATCGATGGGTGGTGGAACGAGTGGTTCCATCGGCAGTGAGCAGCGAGGGGTATTCCAGAGTCTAGGTCCTCACAACCCAACTCTGGCGACCAACCCAGCGGTGCTCGCGCATCGCCTAGGAAAACCTTGCGCTTGACAACGCCTTCGTTCTTATCGATGGGGCACCAGGCTGAAACGGGGGAAACCTGCTAACCTCAAGTGTCTAAACGGTCAGAACGCCATTTTGGCATTTGGGAATCGAAACTCCCGCCAGCGTGCGAGATTGCACTTGCGGCATTTCTCAAAACGGATTAAAAACCAACAAGATACCTGACACGGAAGCGAATGGGCACCTACTTCACTCTGCGCGCGGCGAAAAAATTGCCGCTTTTCGATGCTGCAACGCCCATATCAACGGACGCGGGGGAAACGCTTCGCTCCGGCAAGGTCAAGGCGAAAGCCTTCGCCGGATCGTTCCAAGGCGGAGAACGCGAATGCATGGCCCGAACTTTCACAAAGGCGATCATCGAGAGTTACTGGAAGAGACTGCAGAAAGGGGCTGTCTTCCCATTTTCACTCCCGGACTTTTTCTCACTTCAGAGGACCACCGATCTACCAGACACCGCCTACACACTAGCGTTCATGATGGGGGAAGCCGCCAGTTCCCTTGAGCCGCTGGCTGCCGCTTATCTCATCAGCGTGACTTACACCGCTATGCTTCCCGACGATACTCGCTCTCGATTAGGGGCTTACTACACCCCGCCGCCGCTTGCCGAACGCCTTGTATCAATGGCGACGAGTGCCGGTGTTAATTGGGAAACATGCCGGGTTCTTGATCCTGCATGTGGAGGAGGAGCTTTTCTGTCGGCAGTGGCTGCACCACTCCTGAAGGCGGTAGTCGGTAAATCACCAGCTAAAGCCCTCGCTGATGTCGCGTCGCGTCTCCGAGGATTTGAAATTGACCCGTTTGCCGCGTGGCTTTCCCAAGTATTTCTTGAAGCAACCTTTATGCCCTTGTGTCACGGCGCTGGCGTGCGGTTGCCGGTTCTTGTTGAGGTTTGTGACAGCCTAAAGGTGCGCGAGCCGAGAGAGCGGGAGGATTATTACGACCTTGTCATTGGGAACCCCCCGTACGGCAGGGTTTCCCTGGCCCCGGACATGCGAAAACGGTATGGCCGCAGCCTTTATGGCCACGCAAATCTCTACGGTCTTTTTACAGACCTTGCCATCCGCATGTCGCGCAACGGTGGTGTCATTGCCTACGTCACTCCCACCAGCTTTCTGGCTGGTGAATATTTTAAGTCTCTTCGTGGTCTCCTCGCCGCGTCGGCGCGTCCGGTTAACATCGACTTCCTTTCTGTGCGCAAGGGTGTGTTTGACGACGCGTTGCAGGAGACCATGCTCGCTACCTACCGGAAAACAGGCGTATATCTTCATGCTCCCACGGTGCATTTCATTGCTCCTACCGAGCAGGACGACCTCGCGGTAGAAAAGGGTGGCTGCTTTGACTTGTCGAAGGGTGGGGGACCCTGGCTTGTACCCCGCAGTATTGAGCAAGCTCACCTCATCGAGAAGTTAAGAGCCATGACTCACCGACTAAGGGACTATGGCTATGAAGTGAGTACGGGGCCGCTTGTGTGGAACCGCCATAAGGATCAGCTTGCTGAGACGCAAAGCAAGGCTACCCTTCCGCTTATATGGGCTGAGGCTGTTACTTCTGACGGGTGTTTTCAGTTTCGCGCTGACAAAAAGAACCATTCTCCGTATTTTAAAGTCCGCAGCGGTAATGATTGGCTAATTACCCGAAAACCTTGTGTTCTCCTGCAGCGTACGACCGCGAAAGAGCAGTCAAGGCGTCTCATTGCGGCAGCACTTCCCGCAGCATTTATTCAGAAACATGGCGCTGTTGTCATAGAGAACCACCTAAATATGATTCGCCCCATCACCAGTTCGCCAGCTCTGCCAGCGGCTACTCTCGCAGCATTGCTTAACAGCGCGGCTGTAGATCGGGCCTTTCGCTGCATAAGCGGCAGCGTGGCGGTTTCTGCATATGAACTCGAAAATCTCCCTTTACCCTCACCGGATGACTTGAAACGCCTTATCGGCCCGAGACCAAGCCGCAGCGCCATTGAAGCCGCATGCGTGACGCTGTACGCCGAGGGTCGGGAAGCATGACACTCCCGCCCTATATTGATCGCGGGACTGTCTTTAAGCGCCTGCAGGTGATCTTTTCTGAAGGCGTTCCCCAACGTACTTACTGCGTGCGAGACGCGGCAGCCTCTACGGTGTTTACGATGCTCTACATCGGTGCTGTCGAAGGAGCCGGGGAGTGGGTTGCGCCGAAACAGATCGTGCGAATGACCGACGCACAGGCACTGCTGAAGAAGGACGCAGAGAGAAAGACTTATGCGACGAGGTCGCTACAACCGGGATTTCAGCCGCGAGGGAAAACTTGGTATCGCGAGAATAGTCGTGAGCAGATACGTGACGAAACAATCCGCCAGGGATTTATCACTAATAACGCTGTTGCTGAACGGCCCGGTCTCGCAACGACTTCTGGAAAGCCCCGTTATGCGCTCCGAGCAGCCTTCGCCGCTTTGTTCAATCCGGGACTCTCGGAGCAGGAGCTGGCGAAGGCCGCTGAGAGTTGGCGCGAGCAGCATCTCTCCGCCACAGCTCTCGCGCGGACTGTTCTCATGCGTCGCGGTGCCGTCACAACGGGGGAGGGGATCCTAGTTACATTTCCCAATGGCGAGACGCGCCGCATGGCTCCGGGGCCTAGCTCCGTCATTTCAAAGGCTGTGATTGAGGAATTTGCCAGAACATTCCTGCTCACCCCAGCCGTTCTCTGGGTGAGCGAGAGCGGTGCCAAAATAGTAGCTCGTGACGATGAACTTGCAGCCCAGATTAAGTTAAAAATATCCGCGGACCGCAACTTGCCCGACATTATTCTTGTGGATTTGGGTGAAGGTAACAATGGGGGCGTACTGCTGGTGTTCGTAGAAGTCGTGGCAACTGACGGTCCCGTGACCAAACAGCGCCAAGAAGCCTTGCTCAAGATTGCCACAGACGCTGGATTTCCGGAACAGCGTGTTGCCTTCGTAACAGCTTACCTCGACCGATCTCACGCTGCTTTTAAGAAAACAATTTCCGAGCTGGCATGGCGATCGTTTGCTTGGTTCGCTGCCGAACCAGAACACTTGATAGTGCTCCACGACGGGAAGGAAACTCCAGTGAAGAATCTCGCGCAGTGGCTCTAGACCTTGCGCTTGGTCGCTTCCTAGCCCGTTTTCACACGGAAATCCTCTCCACTATGTTTCGCGCGATTTTCTTATCGCGCCGGTCATATAGCCGCGTGGTGCGCGGATCAGCCTGGTGCCCCATCGATAAGAACGAAGGCGTTGTCAAGCGCAAGGTTTTCCCAGGCGATGCGCGAGCACCGCTGGGTTGGTCGCCAGAGTTGGGTTGTGAGGACCAAGACTCTGGAATATTCCTTGCTGCTCACTTCCGATGGAACCACTCGTTCCACCACCCATCGAATCAGGTTCGCGGCCTAGCTTGCGCCGGCCATGGGGCAGCGCGAGTGGGATGAGGAGGATTCGGCCTGGCCCACTGAACGTTTTCAACTCAGGCCGTCCACCAGGATCCGACCTCTCGCATACCCGGAGTGACCCGCCAACACTGGTCGGTTGTTACATGGTTACAGCCGCCATCACGCTCGCCAACGGTTAAAACCGCGTTAACCCTGCTGGGCCGACTATCGCTTCCCCACTGTCCCCACTGCCCCACACAACTCCGGCGGCAATTGCCGAATCTTAGAGTCTGGCAGTTGACGGGTCCGATTCAGATTCGAAGGTGGGTCACAAAGTATGTTCCGATTGCGCAACGCGTGGTGGTTTGCAGCCGTGCTGTGTTTAAGCTTGACCGTCGCATGTGGCGGGGGATCTTCCAATGGTTCGGGAAGCACTGGCAACGGAGGCAGCAGCGGAGGCGGCGGCTCCTCGTCGGGGCCCAACATTACGCAGTTTGGTTCAACACCGTCGGTGACAACGACCGGGCAGGCCATCAACTTCTCCTGGGCCACCACCAACGCAACCGCGTTCGCCACTACTCCGAACATAGCTTCGGAAGACCAAACTCTGCCGGTGAACAGCACCCAGTTTCCCTGGCTCGTGACTCTGACCTCGACCACCACCATCGCGGCGCAGGCGACCGGGGCCAGCGGAACCACGCCGGCTTCGGCCTCGGCGACGGTGACGGTAGTTCCAATGACGCTGAGCGCATCGGCCACCACCATCCAGGCAGGACAATCGGTAACCTTGACCTATTCTGGTCCCAACAATGGTAGCTCCTACATTCTGACCACGCTGCCGGCGAATACAACGAGTCCGCTAACCCCTTCGTGTAGCGGAACGACTTGTTCAGGCACGACGCAGGTAGGCCCGCTCAGTACGAACATTGGTTACACGGTGACGGCCACCGGACCGGTGGGCGGACAGGCGGTCTCGCCGCAGGTGAACATCACGGTTCTGGGGGCGATGACGTTAAGCTTCTCGGCGAATCCGCAGGTGGTGCAGTCGGGTGGGGCCTCGACGCTGGCATGGCAGACCACAAATGCGGTTTCGGTCAGCATCGATCAGGGCATCGGGATGGTGCAGCCGGTGCAGATGGGGACCTACGTCGTGCATCCGACGCAAACCACGACCTACACGGCGACGGCGACCGACGCGTTCAGCAATCAGATACAGAAGTCGGCGACGGTGACGGTAAGCACCGGTGGCGTAACCAACCTGAACCACATCATCTTTATGGTGCAGGAGAACCGCGCCTTCGATAACTACTTTGGCAAGCTGGCGGAATACCGCGTCAATCATCAGCCTCCAATTCCCGGAGCGCAGTTGAGCGATGTGAATGACCTGCACACGCTGCCATCCGATTACACCATCAAGAACCCCGCGGGGCAGTCGTTTGGGCCTTATCACCAGCGCACCGAGTGCATCGAGAACCTGTCGCCGTCGTGGGATGAAACCCATTACGACATGGACCTGGTGGGCAACAACTGGCTGAACTTGACTCCGAGCTCGCAATATCTGATGGACCGCTTCCTGGACACCACATTGTCGGGAGGCTCGGGCGATCAGTACGATCCGACGCACACGCGGCCGCTGGGTTATTACGATCAGACCGACCTGCCGTTCTACTACGAACTGGCAACCCAGTTTGCCACCAGCGATACGATGTACTCACCGATCCCGGCCAACACCGTTCCCAATCGCATGTACCTGTTTGCGGCCACGTCGTATGGACATGGCTACCCGGTGAGCGATCCCAGCGATCCGGTGTGGCAGCGGCCTACCATCTTCCGGGCGCTGGAGCAGGCGGGTATTACCTGGCGCTATTACTACCAGGACAGCAGCGTGTTCCTGGCGAATTGGGCGGACTGGAACGATCCCCAGATCCAGGGCAAGGTGCGCAACATCTCGGAGTGGTACAACATTCTGGCCAGTCCGTCGGCCGATCAGGACCTGCCGCAAGTTGTGTTCATCGAGCGCGCCAGCAATACCGGACTGGATGAACATCCCGACAACAACGTGCAAACCGGCGCAGCGCGAGTGCAGCAAATCATGACCGCGCTGTTGACCAGCACGGCATGGCCGGACTCGGTGTTCATCCTTACCTACGACGAAGGCGGAGGGTTGTTCGATCACGTGGGACCGATCCTGGTGACGCCACCCGACGATGTGTTGCCGGTCGATCTGAGTGGTCACACGCAGGGACTGTTCAACGTGACCGGATTCCGCGTGCCATTTACCGTGGTGTCGCCGTGGGTGAAGGCGCATACCGTGGTGCATCTGCAAAGCGACTACACGTCGATGCTGAAACTGATCGAGACGCGGTTTAACGTGCCGGCGTTGACCCAACGCGATACAACCACCGGCGATATGACCGACCCGACGAACGGCTTCTTCGACTTTAGCGCGCCCCACTTGCTGCAGGTGCCGTCGCTGCCTACGCAACCCACGAACGGGACTTGCGATCCGCGGCTGGAAGGGCATCCGTAGAGGAAGGGTCGGCGAAAGGGAAGGGCCTCGGCGGAGCAAAGGTCAGCGAAAAGGAAAGGCCTCCGCGAACTGCAAACGCGGAGGCCTTGTTATTGGCAAAAGTAAAGCGAGGCCAGTGCCTCGCAGGATCGGTTACCGCTTTTTCTTCTTGGCGGCCTTCTTCGTTGCCTTCTTCTTCGTTGCCATTTGGGTAATCCTCCTTATGTAACCTTCTCCCTTGAAGGTTGATTTCGTTGGGCCCACATACCATACCTGCCCAAGATGTTGCACGAGCAGTATGTCTAACACAAGATATTGCGGTTACTCGAACGGAATGTCAACGGAAATATTTGAAAAATCTCTTGCGCGGCTTGCAATTTGGTGATTTGCGTTCCAAATCGATCGCGCAAAATGTCGCCGCGACGCCCTCTGAGTTACACTCCCCCACATGCCCTCCGACCCCATCGAGCTCGAGGTCTTCAAGCATCTCTTTCACGCGGTCGCCGAAGAGATGGGCGCCGCGCTGCGCCGCACCGCCTTCTCGCCCAACATCAAGGAGCGTCGCGATTACTCCTGTGCGCTCTTCGACGCCGCCGGCAACGTGCTTGCCATGGGCGATCACATGCCCGTGCATCTTGGCTCCATGCCGATGTCGGTGCGCGCCGCCATCGCCGAGTTGCGCGCTCGCGCCCGGCGACGTCGCCATGCTCAACGATCCCTTCCGCGGAGGCACGCATCTCCCCGACATCACCGTCGTCGCTCCGGTCTTCGTGCCAATCGCCCAGCCCAACGGTCGACGCGCCACCCGCGCGTCGGCGCCTAACTCCCACAATGTCAGACATCCCCCTCGCCACGCCGCCCCCGAATTCTTCGTCGCAGCCCGCGCCCATCACGCCGACGTCGGCGGCACCTACGCTGGCTCGATGGGCCCCTGTCGCGAGATCTACCAGGAAGGACTGCGCATTCCGCCGGTGAAGATCGTGCGCGCCGGCACGCTCGACCGCGACCTCCTCGCCATGTTGCTGAACAACGTTCGCACTCCCGAGGAGCGCGAGGGCGACCTCAGCGCGCAACTGGCGGCGTGTCACACCGGCAGCACGCGCCTGCTCGAACTCTGCGCGCGTTACAGCCTCCCGCGCGTGCAGCGGGCCGCGCGCGCGCTGCTCGATTACTCCGAGAAGATGATGCGCGCCTTTCTGGCGACCGTGCCTGCGGGAAGCTACGCCGCCGAGGACGTGCTCGACGACGATGGCGTCGACGCGATGCGCCTGTGCGCATTGCCGTGCGCATCACCTTTCCGCGCGCCACAAAAACCGCGCCCCGCAAGCCGCGGCCCGTCGTCATCGACTTCACCGGCAGCTCGCCGCAGGTGGAAGGCAGCATCAACGCCGTCGAAGCCATCACCTATTCCGCCTGCTTCTACGTCTTCCGATGCCTGCTGCGCGAAGACGTTCCCGCCACCGCCGGACTGATGCGCCCAATTCAGCTCATCGCGCCCGAGGGCACGGTCGTCAATGCGCGTCCGCCCGCAGCCGTGGCCGGCGGCAATGTCGAGACCTCGCAGCGCATCGTTGACGTGCTTCTGCGCGCGCTGGCCCAGGCGCTGCCCCAGCACATCCCCGCCGCCTCGTCGGGCACCATGAACAATCTCACCATCGGCGGCATGGACGATCGCAGTGGCAAGGCGGTTCCCTTCGCCTACTACGAAACCATTGCCGGAGGCTCGGGCGCCAGCGCGGCCCACGACGGCGTCTCCGGCGTGCACACCCACATGACCAACTCGCTCAACACTCCCGCCGAAGCGCTGGAATACAGTTATCCGTTACGCGTGATGAAGTACGCGCTGCGCGCGGGCAGCGGTGGCGAAGGAAAACATCGCGGCGGCGACGGCATCGTCCGAGAGATGGAAGTGCTCGCCGACGCCACCGTGACCCTGCTCGCCGACCGGCGCAAGTTCCGGCCCTACGGACTGGCGGGCGGCGGCGACGGCGCGCCCGGACGCACCGAGATTTTGCGCGCCGACGGTTCCACCGAACTCATGCCCAGCAAGGGCAGCACGCGCCTGCGCCGCGGCGAACGCGTCCGCGTCGAAACCCCCGGCGGCGGCGGCTGGGGCCCCACTGACAACTGACTACAGGGCACTGACTACTGATGTTTGTCATCCTGAGCGGAGAGAGCGCAGCGAACGCAGCCGAAGGATCTGCGGTTGGGTAGAGCGGCGCTTCAGCGCCGCGTTAAGCGGCAGTAAAAATAAAGCGGGGCTTCAGCCCCGCGATCCCGCTTTGCTTTTACTGACCCTAGCCACTAGCCACTAGCCCCTGCTTGTCATCCGACGAGACGCTAGCGACCGTGTCGAGGGACTGCTTTTGAGGCATTCGTTTCTTCCGGCGTAGGGCTTCTAGGCGCTAAGCTCCATGACAACGGCTACGCGCTGGTAATCCACCTTGGGAATGAGCCGCCGGTTCCGTCGCGACATCTTCACCAGGCCGTAGTGCTCCATCGTCTTTAGAGTGCGAGACAGATTGGGCTTCCTGCGTCCGGTCTGTTCCGCCAGTTCGGTGAGCGATTGCGGCGAACTCTTGCGAATGATCTCCAGCAGCTCGCGGTTTTTCGCGGAAAGTATCCGCGCCATGCTCTCCGTCGAGGTAAACCATACCTTGGGGTCCTGCGGTCCAGGCTTCAATTTTCCCTTAGCGATAGCCAAGGTCCGCTCTTTCATCTGCTGGTACGTAGCTATTCCTACTCTTAGCGTTGTCATGGTGTGTCCCCTTTCCGCTTGAGCATCTCATCGACGGCTTCCCAGAAATCCGCAACCAGTTTCGCGGCGTTGTCGTATGGGTAAGGTTTGACGGTACCCAATCGATGCCGGTGATCATACGCGCGGCCCGTGCCCCGTTGAGACCGTTTTGCCCTCGGCACAGGATGGGCATTGTCGAAGCCAACCAGCCGTCGATTGTCGGAATCGTGCATGGTCAGCGAGTATTCGATTCCGTGAGGACGCGCCGGGCTGGGAGTTACGCGCTTTACCACAAACTTCACCCAGTATCCGGCAGTCTCATCGATGACGTAGATGTCTCCGTCAAGATCAAGCAGGTTCTCGAGCGTATGGTCCTGCTCGCGCCGATGCGGTCCCACAGAAGCATGTTATCAGCAGCTGATAACAAGGTAAAGGGTGGATCGGTATTTGGGCCCGGGTAGTGCGGGTGTTTTGCAGGGTGTTTTGCCTGGGTGTTTGGCCCGGGTGTTTGGCTCGGGTGTTTGGCTCGGGTGTTTCCCGGGTGTTCTGGCTCGGGTAGTGCGGCGCTTCAGCGCCGCGTCAAGGCGGCAGTAAAAACAAAGCGGGGCTTCAGCCCCGCGTCCCACTTTGCTTTAACTAACCACTAGCCACTAACCCCTAGCCACTGTTTTTTGTCATCCCGAGCGCAGCGAGGGACCTGCTTTTAAGACTTTTGGTGGAAGCCCCCTACTTCAGCAGGGGGAAGCTGGACTTCAGTCCAGCGGAAGTGCGGTCGATCTCTGAATGGGCTTCAGCCCCGGGGGGGTTTGAGGTCCCCGGCGCTAAAGCGCGCGATCAAAAGACGAACTTTCCCCCCGCATAAATGCGGGGGCTCCCACCAACAACTATGCTTTACGGGAGAACGCAGTGGTGAAGATCGAATCGGAGTGGACGGCGCGAGATCACGAGTTGAAAATGTCCGGTGGTCCGGCCCGAACCTTCCTCTGCCCAGGTCAACGTCCAAAACATGGACGCGAACCTGGGGCACCGAGCAGACGCATTTTGAAGGGACGCACCTTTAGGTGCGTCGATGCAGGTCCTTATATTGTTGTCATCCCGAGCCGGCTTCAAGAGGCAATCTGCGGTTCGGGCCCTCTCCGCAGCCCCTTTCAAGTATGAGACGTGCCGCAATAGTCAACATAAAACGGACTAGACTTATGCGAGTTTTCTTGTATACTAGTCCGTGGTGACCTAAGTTAATGATTAATATGGACTCGGAGCGGACTACTAATGAGGGATATTGAGCATGATTTCGTCAATTTGGCAAAATTGGCGCTGTCTGGCCAAACTCGCGATGCCCTGCTGTTAATCCGTCGATCGTTGCCAGACTTAGCAAAAAGGCGACCGGAACTCGCGGCCGAACTGGGGGAGTCGCTATCTGGGGCAGGAGGACCAAGCTCGCGCGAACGCACCGCCGGAACCGATCCCAGTGGATTTGGATTCTAGGCTTGAACTGCTACGGCGAGACGATCACCCAGTAATGCCATTGGTGCCTACATGGGTTGACTCGATCAGTAAGGAACTCACCCAAATCCTTCTTGAGCGCTCGCAACTGGATCGCCTGAACGCTGCTGGCGTACTCCCAACACGGTCGCTACTTTTCGTAGGACCGCCGGGAGTTGGGAAGAGCCTTGCTGCCCGCTATCTTGCTTCGGAAATGCGGCGACCATTGCTGACATTGGATTTGGCCGCCGTTATGAGCAGTTTTCTTGGTCGCACAGGCAACAATATTCGCACGGTTCTTGAATTCGCTCGGCGCAAACCGTCAATTCTCCTTCTCGACGAGTTCGACGCTATCGCCAAGCGGCGCGATGATTCTGCCGAAATCGGAGAGCTAAAACGGCTTGTTACGGTCTTGCTTCAGGCGATAGACGACTGGCCCTCGCACGGGATTCTCATCGCCGCAACGAATCATCCTGATTTGCTCGATCCAGCAGTTTGGCGACGATTCGAGCGGATTTTGAGATTCGAGCTTCCCGGATTTAAGGAGATCAGAAACGCTGTGAATATTGCATTGCAAGACGATCAGCAAAATGTTTCATCGGAGACCGTGACCCTGCTGGCCGCGCTACTGACAGGGCAGTCATTCGCTGATATAGACAGAATCATCACGACTGCGCGCAGGGAGTCCGTGATCGACCAAGTACCGTTATCTCAGATCATTGACAAATGCAATGCAACCTTAATGGAGAAGCTGAACCATCCTGAGCGTATTGAACTTGCCGTTCTTATGAACAAAGAAGGGTTCACACAACATGAGGCAAGCAAGATTACTGGTGTCTCTAGAGACACTATTCGCAGTCATTCCAAGGGAGACGAAAACGCTGAAATGACGGGGGTGTGACATGGCACGCAAGAACAATTTTCTTCTTGGAAATGGAGAGAAACTAACGGGTCCGGTGGAAATACGGTCTGGTGGCGGCCCTAAGAACCCGCCGTATCGGTTGGCTGAGGCACGGGCGCGCTTCAAAAGCCGAATCCATGCGGCTACTGTTGGCGTTCGGGCGCTGCCGCCAGCAGCTTGCCCCGGAGGAGAAGCTGTCCTCGCCGTGACCATGCACCCGCGATATGTTTCCAAGTCTGACTTCCCTGCACCATTGTTCACCGCGCTAGGTCTACGAGCCGTCGGCAGCAGGACTACAAAAGTCAAACCGGAAAAATGGGGAATCAAGGAGCCACCAGCCGGAGAAGTGTCTACAGAGGAGATTTTCGTTGCTGGCAGCCGGGATCAAATTCTTCAGTTAGAGAATAGGGTTGATAAGATTAGCTCTGATTCAACCGCCGCAGATGATCTGTCCCACATCGAAACAGTGTCATTCCAGTCAGCACAGGCGAAACTGAAAAGCGTCCCCGCTGCAAAGTCATGGCTTGAGGTTGTGTTGCATAACCAAGCCCGCGTGAATGTCCTGTCCGCGTTCGAGCGTTATGCGACTGACTTGGGTGCCCGTGTTGATGTTGAAAGGAGTCGTGAGGTTGGTGGCCTGACGTTTGTTCCGGTATCGGCAAGCGGTCCGGTATCACAACAAATTGCCCGATTTTCGTTCCTTCGGGTTGCGCGTTCCATGCCAACCCTTCGTCCTCTGCGGCCTCCGCTGCTGCGATCTGCGGCTAAGCAAAGGGCTACGTTACCCGCAGACGACGCTGTTTCTTCTGACTGTAGGGCGTTAATCTTTGACGGAGGGATTCCCGCGTCAGCCCTTCCATCACTGAAGCGATGGGTGAAGTTGATTGTGCCCGGAAGTATTGGTCCAAGTCATGCGGATCTTGAGGCGCACGGGTTGGCAGTTACGAGTGCCTTCCTTTTCGGGACAATTGATAACCCCAAGGAACTGAAGCGGCCGCTTTGTCCGGTCGATCACGTTCGTGTCCTTGATACGGCCCTTTTGTCCTCAACCGATCCATACTATTTTGACGTTTTGGACCGCATCTTGGACTACTTTGATGCCGAGGGACACAAATACCATTTGGTCAATCTGAGCATTGGCCCCAACACCCCCTACGACGACGGCGACGTAACGCTCTGGACCTCCGCGCTGGATGAAAGGTTTGCATCTGGCGAGTGGGTTGTCACTGTAGCGGCTGGTAATGACGGGGAGGCCGATGCGACCCTTCTTCTAAATCGAATCCAGCCCCCAGGAGATGGAGTCAACGTACTCACGGTTGGCGCATCGGACAGCATAAAAAATCCGTGGAAGCGGGAGCCTTACAGTTGCGTTGGTCCGGGCAGGACGCCCGGATTTGTTAAACCTGATGGTCTCTCATTCGGCGGATCGGACAGTGAACCATTTCGTGTGTTGTCACCTGTCCTTGAAGTGGAGGGCATTAAGGGAACAAGTTTTGCGTCGCCCTTTGCGTTGCGTTCAGCAGCATCCGTCAAAGCCCAACTCGGTGATTCGCTCGGCGGCCTAGTGATCAGGGCATTAATGATACACACAACCAACAAGTCGGACGACCTTGCACTTTCGGAAATCGGATGGGGACGATTCGAGAGTGACCCCGAACGGCTCATCACTTGCGAAGATCACGAAGCCTTGGTCATCTACCAAGGTGAATTGCCGCTGGGCCAGCACCTTCGCGCACCGATACCGTTGCCGGATACTCTCGAAGGCATGGTCGATATTTCTGCCACCTTGGTCATTGCTACCGAAGTCGATCCCGGCCATCCATCGGCCTACACGCGGAGCGGATTAGCCATTTCCTTTAGACCGCACTCCGAGAAGTACCACGTGTACGAGGATGGTTCGGCGTCGTCTGTGCCCAAGACGAATACGTTTTTCTCGGCAACCAGTATGTATGGTGCAGCAGAGTTCGAGTTGCGGGAGGATGGCCACAAGTGGGAACCATGTCACCACGGGCAACAGCGGTTCAGGCCAGCTTCATTGAAGGAACCGTGTTTTGACATCTATAACCACCGTCGCCTTGAGGGTGTAGCCACCGAGGCTTCGGAGCGCGCCAAATATGCTCTGGTTGTCACTGTGAGTGCAAAGAAAGTCCCGAATCTCTATTCGGGTGTGTTGCGTGCATATTCCGGTGTGCTGATACCTCTGCGGCCAAAGATCCGGATCGAGATCAAAAGCTAGTCCCGGCGGGTGGCCCGCTTCACCTATAGCCAACTTTAGAAGCCACCCATGAACGAAGCCGAAACCAGAGCCGAGCATATCGGTCCCGCTTTGAGGCGGCGGGCTTGTCTGACATTTATGCTATGATGTCAGACATGGCATCCGCCCGTATAACAATTCGCATTCCAGAGACCCTTGGGCAGCGCCTGCGCCACCGCTCGCGGCTAAAAGGGCAGCCGGAGTCGGAACTGGTCCGCGAAGCCCTGGAAACCTATCTTGGGCAGCCCAGCGAGGCGCGGCCAGCCTACGAACTGGCCGAAGAAGCGGGATTGATTGGCTGTATAGGGCGCGGACGGAAATCTCCGGCAACCGACCTCAGCTCCAGTCCCCGCCACTTGGAAGGTTTCGGGAAATCCAAATGAAGCGTCGCGTACTGGTGGACACCGGACCGCTGGTTGCCATTCTCTCCAGCGTGGACCAGCACCACGCCGCTTGCGTCAAAGCCCTTCATCAACTCCCCGGCCCTCTATTTTCCTGCTGGCCGGTGATCACCGAGGCGGTGTGGCTATTGCGTTCCCATCCGCGGGCTGTCCAGCAACTTCTAAGAAGCTGCTTTTCCGAGAAGCCGGGCGGCTTTCTGGAACTGCTTCCGCTCGCCGGCGCGGAGGCCAGCGCGATTGCCGAAGTGATGAAGCAGTACGAGGACATCCGTCCTCAACTGGCCGACGCCGCGCTGGTTTATCTGGCTGGCCGCGAAGGGATCGACACCATCTTCACCCTCGACCGCCGGGATTTTGCCGTGTATCGCTCCACTCGCAATCGCGCTTTCCGCATCCTGCCATGATTCCTGGTTAAGAACGGGGCACCCGACGGCCGCGCGACCCGACGATTAGAATTAAACTTGAAGCTGACCGCAATCCGTATTGGGGACGCACCTCTTTTATGTCCAGCCATGATCTCTACCTCGACGAAGCATTCCGCAGCCTGCGCGGGCACAAGCGTCTTGCCGATGACGCCATCGCCCAACTCACGGACGAGCAGTTTTTTGCCGCGCCCGACCCTGAATCCAACAGCGTCGCCGTCATCGTGAAGCACATGGCGGGCAACATGCGCTCGCGCTTTACCGATTTCCTCACCAGCGACGGCGAAAAGCCCGACCGCAACCGTGACCGCGAATTCGTTATGCACGCCGACGCCAAGCGCGAAGAGGTGCTCAGTTCGTGGGAGCAGAATTGGCACCTGGTTTTCGAGACCATCAACTCGCTCCATGCTGACGATCTCGGTCGCAAGGTCGCCATTCGCGGCGAGCCGCATTCCGTGCTTCAGGCCATCAACCGCCAGGTCGTGCACTACGCGTATCACGTGGGGCAGATCGTGTATCTGGCGAAACATTGGAAGGGCGCAGACTGGAAATCGCTCAGCGTCCCCAAAGGCGAGAGTGAGCAGTACAAAGCCAAGATGCCCGGCAACCGCGGGAAGTGAGTGGCAGTCAGCGATTAGCATTTAGCATTTAGCAGTTGGCATTGAGCGGCCAGGGACTGGATGCGGGAGACCACTGACATTCATCACGTCCCCGACGCCCTGCTGGCCCTTCCGTCGGCGTGTTAAACTTGCTGGTTTGCCCACCCTTTCTTATTCACACTGGGCTGACGTGGGTGCCTCATCCTCTCGCCTTCTTTTGGCGAAAGGGTGGGAAAACGAACCCAGGAGCCATCCTCATGTCGAATACCATGATTGCCGTTGTTAAGCCCACGTCCGCACCGGGCACAGAAATCCGAGAAGTTCCCAAGCCGCAATTTGGCCGCACCGATGTTCTGGTCAAGGTCAAGATGGCATCCATCTGCGGCACCGACCTGCACATTTACCAATGGGACCAGTGGGCGCAGCGCCGCATTCATCCCCCGCTGATTCCCGGCCACGAGTTCTGCGGCACGGTCGAGTCCGTGGGCGACGAAGTGACCAGCGTGATGCCGGGCGACTTCGTCTCCGCCGAAATGCACGTGGCCTGCGGCAAGTGTCTGCAATGCCGCATCGGCGAAGCGCACATCTGCCAGCACGTGAAGATCATCGGCGTCGACACCAACGGCGCCTTCGCCGAATACGTTGTCATTCCCGAGTCCAACATCTGGAAGCTCGATCCTTCCATCCTGCCGGAGTACGCGTCCATCCTCGATCCGCTGGGCAACGCGGTGCACACGGTGCTGGCCGGCGACATCGCCGCCAAGAGCGTAGCCATCACGGGTTGCGGGCCGATCGGGCTGTTCTCTATCGCGGTGGCGCGCGCCTGCGGGGCGACCCAGATCTTCGCCATCGAAGTAAACGAACATCGCCGCAAGATCGCCCAGCAGATGAAGCCCGACTTCGTCCTCGACCCCACCAAGGACGACGTGTATCAGATCGTGATGGACAACACCGGCGGCACCGGCGTTGACGTGGTGCTGGAGATGGCGGGGCGCACCGACGCCATCCGGACCGCATTCAAGATTCTGCGGCTGGGCGGCCGAGTGTCTCTGCTGGGAATTCCCTCCAAGCCGGTCGAACTTAACCTCGCTGAGGAAGTCATCTTCAAAGGCGCAACCGTGCAGGGCATCAACGGACGCCGCATGTATCAGACGTGGTATCAGATGACCGCGCTGCTCAAGGCCAACAAGCTCGACCTGCATCCCGTTATCACCGACCGCATTGCCATGAAAGATTTCGCGCAAGGCATGGAGCGGCTGAAGACCGGCGAGGCCAGCAAGATCCTGGTGTATCCCAACGGGACAAAGTGAGAGCAAGCAACTTGCGAAGGGTTTGCCATTAACGACGCAGGTTCCTGCTTGACAATCTCCGGACCCAGTGTCATTGTCGCTTTGCAAGCATCAAAAGAGGAGGTGAGTTATGGTCAATAAGTTGAGTGACTTGGCAGAGTTTCTGCACGACGACTCGCTTCCGCTGTGGCTGCAAGGGAGATTGAGATTCAGCAGCGACGAAATTTCGCCGTCTTTGCAATAAGGTGAGAGAATTCACTATTACTGGCCCGAATGGCGAGCAAGTGAAGATTTCGCCTAAGCCCGTTGCTGCCTAGTGATTGCATTAGCCGTTTCTGCTCTCATTACCGCCTACCTCCTCGTACCATACGCTCTCTTTCGCTTCATATTCGGTCGATTTGTTCCTCTCCGGCTGTTTCAAGAACGCAAGACCGAAGACATCACGCGCGCAGTTGTTACCTTAGCCGTTGTTTATGCGCCGCTTTATGGGCAGTGTGGTGCTGGCCGGGCTGCAGGAGCCACCCCTTTAGCTTTCCTGATACCGCAAACCTTCGAACGACGGACTACGAAACCGTCGCCAGCGGGCTGTATAGTGAGGCCATCTTCAAGGAACACGAGCACCAGTTTTGGGATGCCTTTCGGAGAAGTCTTGAACGCCAGGGAAGATTCCTCTGTTGGTACTACGTCTTCGTCCTTTCGCTTGCTCTCGCTTGTCGGTCTTCGGAATCAAGTATTACGGCAAGCTCAGGCGAAACAAGTATTCACGTGGGTCGCAGATCTTTACTTACTCCCTCACATATCTCAGTGGTACGTGTCCTTACTCCGTTCACTTTCGGACAAGCGCACAACCGTCAAAGCCGACATTCTTATGACAGACAATACGCTTTATAGCGGGGATGTGGCCGAGCACTTCATTGATAAAGAGGGAAACCTCTCGGGCTTGTTTCTGGCGACTCCTCAAAGATTTGATCGTCGCGCATATCTGCGCGAACAGGATGCTTGGGGTTCCACGCGGAGCGCAGCGTCATTTTGGAGGCAATCCCAAGCGCCAAACCTCTACCTCCTCGCCGACAAGATTGTTAACCTGAATCTGAACTATCATCCTCCACTTGGGCACAACCGACAGCGAAGATATCGTCAAGAAGTTTGTGTACGGAAAGGGCATTCCGAAAAATGTCCAGTTCACAATCACCATAACCGCGCCCAAAGAGTAGGCTGCAACAAATTGATTCGGCACCCGGTATCATCCGAATTCGAGCCGCTTCAGTTTGATGCGATCGGCACGAATGTGCGCAAGATCGTAGTGCGCTTGCTGCGTGAGCCAGCTTTCGGCGCTCCCGCCGAAGACTTGCGACAGCCTAACGGCCATTTCGGGAGAAATCCCGCGCTTGCCGTTCACCAGTTCCGACAGGTAGTGCGCGTGACTCCAAGCGCGGCGGCGGCGTCCGTGATGGTCAAACCTAAAGGCTCAATGCACTGGCGCAGCACCACGCCACCCGGGTGGGGTGGATTCTTCATCGGCATGTCGAGTCTCCCTCCACTAATCGAGATAATCAACGTGATTCAACTCGCCGCGCCTTCATTAGCCGCCGGCCGGTCCTTGTCGCGGTCGCGAGATAGTGCTGATCCAGCGCCTCGCGAATCAATGTCTTGATCACCGCCTGCCGGCTGATGTTCAACTCTTCAGCTCGCGTATCCAATTCTTCGAGCATGGGCGCTGCGAAATCCACGTTGACCCTTTGAATGGGAGGCATTATGCGGCCTCGATTTGTGAAAAAGCGTGAAACATCCCGCCCCTGCTCAGCCAGACGCGCAATGCTCTCCGCGGATGGCGACTTCGTTTGTCTACGAGCGTTCTTCATAAAGCTGTTGCTCCTGCCGGGTTGACTTCCAGAGAGTCACGAGGTGGCAATATTCTCCTTGTGCGTCTTCGCGTATTTCGAAGATGACTGTATAAAGCCGGCCTCCAACCCACCCAATGGCACGTTGCTGTTCGGGAAGGTCTAACCGCTGATCCAGATAATAAGGCTGGGAGAAAATCTCCTGCACCTCTTCGAAGCCAATCCCACGCCGGGGATTCGCCCTCAGCCGCTTGCTCTTCCGCTCATCGAAGTGGAATCGCACAATGGTATAACAGTTATATCAGATACTTGTCAGGGTGTAGTCCGCCGGGTGCCCCAGGTTTCGCGATTTTCGAAACCTGGGACTTGTCGCTGATGCAGCGAACGCCAGAACAGTGAATCACTCCAAATCCCCGGGTCTCGAACCCCGCGAGACCGGGGCCACCCACCTGCGGTTCCTTACAAAAGCATAAACGTGCGAGTTCTTCAGCAGCCTGCTTAACGCGCGGCTGCAACCTACCGTACCTGCTCTACGGCGCAAAATAACTGGAGATGTCGAGGATCAACTGCGTGATCCCCGATGCGTAAGCATCGACCTTTCCGTTGGTGCTGGGCACGATTGCCATGTTGGACGAGATCGAGGCGTCCAATGCATTCAGCGTCGAGACAACGGGCTGGTTGGCGCCGTCTGGCCACAGCGTCAGATAGCCCAGCGCGCCTTACGGGCACGACGCTGGCGTTGAAGACATACGCCTGCGCCGCGCGGAGGCTGCACATCCCGCGTCCACCACATCCACCGGAGGACTCAGGGTCCCGCTGAAAGGCTGCCCGCTGCCTATGTGACGGGTGTCGATGACCCGACAAGGCTGCACGCCGTAGAGCGACAGTCCGCCGGTTCCCGCCGCCGCGAAATAGCCATTGATGTCAATGACCAGGTCGGTGTCGTTGGTCGGGTAAACCGATACATCTCCGCTGATACCGGCAACCACGATGGCGGCATTGGCAATAATCGTCCCGGGTATGTCGTTCAGGGTGGAGACGGCAGGCCGAGGTTTCACCCGTGGGCCAAACCGTCATGTAAAACAGCGAGCCGTGCGGCACGACCGAGAAGTTCAGTGAATAGGCGGCGACGCCAGTTGGAATGTTGCACGCCGTGGCATTCCGTATGGGGAACTGCCGTTCCACGCCGCCCGGCAGAAACGGCGGTCCCAGGCCTTGGGGATAAGTGCTGTTGCGGGTGTCGGCGATCCGGCAGGGTGGCAGAGGATAAAAAGCCAGCGTGGAGGGAGACACCGGCGCGAAGTATCCATTAACGTCCACGACCACATTGGTCGTGTCGGTTGCGTACAGATTGATCTTCCCGCTGTCACCCGCAGCCACGATAGCGGCGTTGGCCTTGATGCGGCCGTCCAGCGAGTTCAACGTGGAAGCCAAAGGCCGCCGCTGTCCCGCGGACCATACCGTCAAATAGTTCAAGCGTCCCTGCGGAACTACCGAGACATTCAGGGAATAGGCGGCCGCGGAAGCGAAGACCCCACAGTTGCCAGCGCCGGAAATAGCGGTGTTAAGGAAGTGGTCAGCCGGAATCGGACCGTCCCCTCCGTTCTCCGGCCTGGTATCTACAGCACGACACGGCTGGCTCAGAGGAACAAATTGCAGCGGGGTGGGAGGAATGGGCGTTCCATCAATCACCGAGACCGTGCCGTTGTGGGTCTGGCAGGAGGGATCGGTGCCACAACTGTTGGTGACGTAGATTCGATTAGTCGCTGAGTTGATCGCAAGAGAGTTGGGACCGATGTTGCTAACTCCGATGTCCAGATTGACCACGGCGAGAGACACTCCGTCAACCACTGTCACTTTGGCGGGACTGAGGTTGATGCAGTCGGGTTCGCGACCGCATTGGTTGGCAACGTAGATTTTGTTCGTCACCGAATCGACGCCCACGCTGTAAGGGCCAAATTGGGCAACAGTGCTGGTGTAGGCGAGGGTCCCCCCATCGATCACCGATACGGTTCCCATGCGCTCGCGTTGGCAGGAAGGATCGCCGGTGCACCTGCTGGGAACGTAAATCTTGTTGGTGATCGGATTGACCGCTATCGCATTAGGTTCAAATCCGCCGATGGGAAACTCGGTGGTGGCAAGGGTAGTGCCGTCGATTACCGTCACGGTAGGTGTCCCCGCACCAACACAGTTGGGAGCGTCGCCGCATTGGTTGACAACGTAGATCTTGTTAGTGACCGGGTTGACGTCCAGACTACGAGGGAAAACTGCCACGTTGACAGAAGTTGTGCCATTCGTCACCCCGTCAATCACGGTCACTGTGCCGTTGAAAGTCTGGCAGGAGGGATCGTTGCCGCACTCGTTAGCGACGTAAATTTTATTGGTCACCGTGTTGATCACTGGAAAGCTGGGACGAGTTCCTACGTTAACCGTGGCGACGACGGTGTTGCTAACCCCATCGATGACCGATACCGTCCCCAGCCCGAGCAAGCCGCCGCATGTGGGATCATTGGCGCAAACGTTGACCACGTAGATTTTATTGGTAACCGAGTTGACGGCTACGCCGTAGGGACCATTCCCCACGGCCACGGTAGCAATAACGGTATTGCTCGTGCCGTCCATCACAGTGACACTCCCACCGCTTCCACAGGACTCGTCGCTGCACTGGTTGACGGCGTAGATCCTGTTGGTGACCGGGTTCAAAGCCACACTGTTAGTAAAGTATCCCGCACTGACAGAGAGGGTGTTATCGGTCGCCCCGTCGATGACAGTAACCGTCCCGGTACCTCCGCTACAGGAACCATTGGGATTCGAATCGCAGGAATTTGCCACGTAGATTTTGTTAGTAATCGAGTTGACCGCTAAGCCCCAGGGCTGTATGCCCACAGGCACGGTGGCAATCACTTGCTGTGCGAGGGAAGGCAGCGATATCACCGCGAAGCCGACGATAAGGACCAACAAGAGAGCCCGACGGACGCTTTGCATGGCTATCTCCTAATCCCAATCAGCTTCGTGCCGACGTGTGATGCCGGCAAGAATCCAATTACTCGGCCCTAATGTGTTGGGAATTGCAGCAGCTGATCTGTGCTTTTCGTGAAGCTGAAGTGGTCATCAAACGATATTCTTCCTCGCAACCAGAGAGCCGTCAGTGACAGCGGTCACCTTCGCGGGTACAAAGGCGAAATCGAAGCTTGTGCTTTCCTAAAACGCCCCTCCGCCGCCGCCGCCGAAGCCGCCGCCACTGAAGCCTCCGCCGCCACCGCCGCCCCATCCCGAGCCGCTGCTGCTGGCGCGCGGTGCGGCCACGAAGGCCTGGTGGGCATCCGTAGCCATGGCATGCATGGAGCCTGCGAAGAAGATGGGATTGAATCCCACATACGGTGTCGGTCCTACGTACCACGTGGGCTGGTTCTGCACGATTCCCTGGAAGGCTCTGGCCCAGCGGTTCTCGATGCCCAGCGCCATGGCGTACGGCAGAAATTTCTCGAAGGTATCGGGCGGCATGCGCTTCAGGCGGTCGGCGTCCACGCGATTGATGAACTCCTCGAACCCGAGGATCTCGACCTTGGTGTGCACGCCCTTCAACGATTTCGCGGTCATGATGCGCGCGAACAGGAAGACGATGATCACCGCAAGGATTCCTGCGGCAATCAGCAGTCCGGGCGAATCGAACATTGAGCCCCAGCCCAGCACCTGCGCCAGCACGAAAGGCGCTGCGGTAAACAGGATTCCCGCCAGCACATAGCCGTGCGCCGAGTCGGGATCGACCGAGTACATTCCCTTGCCCTTCAGCTCCGCGAGAATGTCGCTCTTCATGGTCGGGATGGCGACGTAGAACTGGTTCTTCAGGTCCGACAGGCGCACCTGCGTGGCGTCTCCGCTGAACATGTGCTTCAGCATGACGCGCTCATGGGATGCAAGCGAACTCCAGGTGCCCGGCGGTTTCAGCGAGTGGAAGGTGTAATCGCGATGACTGAACAGCAGCACCTTCGATTCGGTTTCCTCGATCTTGAGATAGCCCTTCACCGCCAGGTCCACCAGCGTTGAAGTGATGTCGCGAGGGCGGACTTCATCATCGATCAGGCTGCCCACTTCGGCGGGCGTCATATCTTTCGGCGGCTCATACATGGGCGCGACCGAGATATCCGGCTTGGGATCGCGGCCCTTCGTCCACCAGAAGACGAACATCACCACGAACGCCCACAGCGGCAGCAGCACGATGGGATTGCTGCGCAGGAACCACATCGCCTGGGTCAGCTTGCTGGGTTGGGTCAACACACCTTTGCTCACGTAAACGTCGGCCGTCAGTCCGGCGCGCATGGGTAGCGGATCGTTGGCGGCTATCACCACGGTGCTTCCGTGGACCTCGGCGGTGGCGTCCTGCCCCACCGATCCGTATGCGCCGGTGAAGGCTTGCGCGCGCAGGTTGCCGGCGGCATTCGCCGGGAAGGTGATCGACGCCGCGGCGCTGTCGATGGGCACGGGCCAGTCGTTGCCGGTCACGTTCCAGTACAGTTCGTCGTGGTCGTCGAACCAGCGCACCGCGTTGGTCACTTTGTAAGTGATGATCACACTGCGCGTGGCGTCGACCGCGTCGGGAATGTAGATCTTAAGGTGACGGTTGCCGTTCTGGGTGCTCGATTCGTACTTCAGCTTGTGACCGCTGTCGTCGAGGACGCTGGTGACTTTGAGGAACAGCGTGTAGTTGGTGCCGTGCGGCCCTGGGTATTCGATGGGAATGTCGCGATAGATGCCGTGAAATTCGCCTTCGAAAGCCACGTCAAGGTGCTCGTTGACCGTAGTCACTCCGTCGGGGGCAACGTAGATGTGGCTTTCAAAGCGGGTGATGTGCCAGTCGCGGGCGGAGGCAGGAATCGCCAGTGCGAGACAGCACAGCAGGATGAGAATGAGACGAAGAGACGACGTTTGGCACTTAGCAGTTAGCATTTAGCACTTGGCATTTAGCACTTAGCTCTAGTGACAGCCGGGAAATCTCAAGGAAACGATGCGGGTCCGCCAGTCTTGCGAGCCCGACGGCAAGTATTCCGTGGTGTACCACAGCAGGCAATCGTCGGCCGGATCGGGAACCATGCTGCTGTAATCGCCCCAACGATCGCTGTACGCCTGTGAGAAGCCGCCCGCCATAATGCTGGCTTCCTGCTCCATGGTGCTCGGCGGATCGCTGACTACGCGTCCGGTGAAGTTGATTGACGGATACATACTGCTGCTCGAGATGCTGTAGCCCATTGCCATGTCCCCTAGCTTGTCCATGGCTATGCTGCCCATCCAGCGCGAGTTGCTGTCGGGTGAGAACGTACTCTGCTGGAAGACAGTAAAGTCCCCGTTCTCCAACGCCCGCAACTCGTACCAGCGGATTCCGTACGAACCATCGTTATTTTGCACCGTATGCGTGACCACCATACTCTGGTGCGCCCCCTGAGCGGCCGTGGCAGGTGGAGTTGGTGGAACGAAGTTGCGATAGGCCAGCCGGTACATGGTGATCTGGCCCAGTGCATAGAGCAGAGTGCTGGTGCCCTCTTGCGGAACGCAATCGGACCAGCAGGCAACCGTGTAGGGCGCCACCTGTATCGCAAGCGGGCCCGTGAAGGTGGAGTTCTGCGGGCTGGCGAAATCTACGTGAAACTTGAAAAGATTTAACGCATGGTTCGAGCCGCTGACGTTGCCCACGATAAAGTTTGGCGCGCCTCGCGGCGGCGGCAAAGGGCCATCCAGATCGGCGGCCAGGAAATGAAAAACGTCGCTGCCGGTTTGGAAACAAATAGCCGAGGCCGGTCCGCCTTGCAGCATCGCGCTACGGTCCAACGCGCACGCGGAAGTGGCCTGAAACACCCAGTTCAAGTACAAGTCGGTGGTCAGATAGTAAGCGTCGGGCCAGACGGAAAGCTTCGGATAGTCCGGCAGGTAGCTGCCGTAGGGAAGGGCGTAGCGGTAATAAGCGCCGGTGGCATCCGAGGTGGTTGAGACGGCGATGCAGATGAATAACGGCGGCGTAAAACCTGACGCTCCCGCAATCTGCTGGATGATCCATCGCCCGGCCGCGCGGTCGAAGCGCACGGTGGGATCGCTCATCGAGTCTTCCGTCTCACATTGGCCGCCGAATCCCTGGAACAGGCTCTTCACGTAGTACGGCCCGAAGGTAACGTTGCCGGTGGACTTGTCGAAAACGGCATACAGGAAATTGGTGGTCTGCACGTATTGTCCGTTCATGCCGGGCGAGCCGTTGGTGTCGGGAGGGACGGCCCCGCCCTGGGTGATGCCTTCGAAGCTCATCACAATTTGCGCCTGCTGAGCTGGCCCCCGTGAAGATTGCACCACCGGGTCGAATGCCGGCGGGACATGACGGGCGGGAGGCTCCTCCATTTCCAGCGCCTGCTGTCGCCCGGTATCGCGTACAGGTGGGATGCCGCGCATCATCACGCGCAACGGCGGCGAGGTATCGTGCCGCAATCCCACCGTCACCGTTGGACCTTTTACAGGTTGTTGCGCCATCGCGGCAGGAATCGCCAGCGCGAGGCAGAAGAACGGAGCGAGGACGAAGCCGCACCGACCGACTCTCTCCGCAACGGCGCCCGCGTGAAGAGCGAACTGCGAAAAGCGAACAGCGGCTTTCAAAACTTCACCGCGACCGGTTCGCGCTGCGCCGGTTCGGTGATGTCGAAGAACTGCCGCTGCTGGATGTGGAACATGCCGGCCACCATGTTGGTCGGGAAGGTCTGGATCTTGGTGTTCAGGTCGCGCACCACGGCGTTGTAATAACGGCGGGCGTTCTGGATGGCATCTTCTAGCCCGCTCAGCGAACCTTGCAGCGCCTGAAACTGCTCCGAGGCGCGCAATTGCGGATACGCCTCGGCCACCGCGAGCAACCCGCGCAAGGCAAAGGTGAGCTGCCCCTCGGCCTCGCTCTTCTCCGCTGGAGTGCTGGCGGTCATGGCCGCGCTGCGGTATTTCGCGATGTTCTCGAAGGTCCCTTTTTCGTGCGCGGCATAGCCTTTCACGGTCTCAACCAGGTTGGGGATAAGGTCGTAGCGACGCTTCAGTTGCACATCGATGTCGGCCCAGGCGTTGTCGGCGCGGACCTTCAACTGCACCAGGCTGTTGTAGATACCGATCAGCGTGACCGCGATGACGGCCAGTATGGCAATAACAATAATGATGGGGATCATGCCGTTTTCCTCCCGGCGGGGCTTTCCAGCCAGCGCTGTTCTTGCGTTTGCAGGGTTGAAAGTTCAACAGCAGGGGACGAGCGAAAGTTATCACATGGCGGAGGCGGAGGCAATTCGCGGTGGCGGCAAGGGAAAAGTCTGATCAAGGACGTTGTGAGTCCCTCAGGTATGGGTCAGGCTGATTTCCACAGGCAAAGAAGTCAGCAGACACTTGTAACAAAACGGTAGAAACCGTCTCGCCTATGGGGTATGCTTTTGCTAAGCATGCAGCATCTCCGCACCGGCGCATCAAAACGTAACATGTATCTCGAAAACCACCGCAGCCCGGGAGCCAACACGTGATATTTAATATCGAAACTGAGCGCGAGACGGATGGTCGTTGGATCGCCGAAATTGTCGATATCCCAGGCGTTTTAGCTGTACGGCGTCAAATGAGAAAGCCGAAAGGCCAACGCCTACGCCTTGGCGCTTCGCGTCATCGCCGATCGTGCCGAAAAGCGCAAGACGTTTCCAAAAGCTATTGAGGTTACCACCACTCCGTGAGCCAATGGCCCAGCGCCAAGGCTCTCCGGGTGTACAGGGCCCTCCTCAAGATTGGATGGCAATTCGTTTCCAGGCACGGATCGCACATGAAACTTCGGCCATAAAACATCTAAATGCCCCGATTTTATTTGCGCTTTCCACGGCGACGAGGAATGGGCCCCCACATGTTGGCGCGAATCGCCAAGCACACTGGACTGCGGCCGAAAGACCTATAGCGCCGGATTTCAAACTCCGCTGCGAAGTATGGCCGACCCGCGACGGACTCCACTCGTCGGTACTAGAATATCCCTTCGCACTCTGGAGACCTTCATGCCAACCACCACTCGCACCAATCCGCTGTCTTATCTCACCGATCAACTGAACGAACTGAAGCAGAAGGGCACTTACTTCAAGCTGCGCGTGCTCGACGACGAGCAGGCGCCGGTGTGCACCTTCGACGGCAAGCAGGTCATCAACCTCGCTTCCAACAATTATCTTGGACTGACCACCCATCCCAAACTGCGCGAAGCCGCCCTCGAAGCCACGAAGAAGTATGGCGTGGGCTCGGGTGCGGTGCGCACCATCGCCGGCACCATGAAGATCCACATGGAGCTGGAGGAAAAAATCGCGCGCTTCAAGAATGTCGAGGCGTGCGTGGTCTTCCAGTCGGGCTTCACGGCGAATGCGGGCACGGTTTCGGCGCTGCTGGGCAAGGAAGATTTCATCGTCTCCGACGAACTGAACCACGCCAGCATCATCGACGGCGCGCGTCTCTCCCGCGCCAAAATCAAGGTCTTCCGCCACAAAGACGCCGCCCACGCTGAAGAGCTGCTGAACGAGATCAAGAACGAGCCCGGCCGCAAGCTGCTCATCACCGACGGCGTCTTCTCCATGGACGGCGACATTGGCGCGCTGCCGCAACTGACTGAGCTGGCCGAGAAATACGGCGCCATCATGATGGTGGACGACGCCCACGCTTCAGGTGTCCTGGGCCGCAACGGCCGCGGCACCGTCGATCACTTCAACCTTCATGGCCGGGTTGACGTGCAGGTGGGCACGCTGTCGAAGGCCATCGGCGCGCTCGGCGGCTATGTTTGCGGCACGCGCGATCTCATTGAGTTCCTCTATCACCGCGGGCGTCCGTTCCTTTTCTCGACATCACATCCACCGTCGGTCGCTGCCACCTGCATTGCGGCGTTCGACGTGCTCGAGCAGGAGCCCGAGCGCATCGAGCAACTCTGGAACAACACGCGCTACTGGAAGAAAGAGCTTGGTGGGCTGGGCTTCAACATCGGCGGAGTGAACACGCCGGCCAGCGAGACGCCGATCACCCCCATCATCGTGGGCGACGGCCGCCTCACCATGGACTTTTCGCGCGAGCTGTTCAAAGAAGGCGTGATGGGCACGGGCATTGCGTTTCCCACGGTGCCCGAGGGCAAGGCGCGCATCCGCACCATCATGACCGCGACCCACACCCGCGAACAACTTGACCAGGCGCTGGATGTGCTGAAGCGCGTCGGCAAGCGCATGGGGATATTGGCGTGATGGGGCGCACCTTTAGGTGTCCGCCCGAAGTCGTTGGGTGCGCCGTTAATATTTAATTTTGTCATCCCGAGCGCAGCGAAGCGGAGTCGAGGGATCTGCGGTCGAGGGCAGATGCCTCGCTTCACTCGTCGTGACAATTTCGATGGGCTAGGTTGAAGGGACACGGCTTCAGCCGTGCCAAAAAGGTTGATCATGAATCGGGCTTTAGCCCCTGAGGGATCTCGCCGTTCAGACCAGTTCCCTCCGGGGCTAAAGCCCAACTCTTTTCCAACACTCAACGGCGCAGCTAAAGCTGCGCCCCTTCAACTCCGCTGGACCTGGTGGACTCTTGTCCCGCTGACCTTCTTCGCCGCCGTCATCGCTGCTCCCTATTTTCTGACGCACGGTTTTCTGGCGATGGGGCTGGCGCTGGAGCGCGGCTTTGCCATCGTCTGCCACCAGCGGCCGGAGCGCTCCTTCTGGATTTTCGGCGCCGAGGTGGCGGTCTGCTCGCGCTGTCTGGGAATCTATCTGGGGGCGGCCGTGGGTCTGCTCTTCCGCACGTCGCACAGGATTGCGTTGCGCCTGCTCATCGCAGCAGCCGCGCTTAATCTTCTCGACGCGATGACGGAGGTGGCGAGGTGGCACGGCAACTGGCTCGTCATCCGATTTGTTTTCGGATTGCTCCTGGGCGGCACAGCCGCGTTGCTTGTCTCATCTGTAGCCGCAAGCGAGAGTCGAACTCCACAATTGAGTGACGGCTCCTATAAATCGTAATTTATCGAATTGTCATTACGAGCGCCCGGGTCTGGCGCGAGGAATCTGCTTTTCCGTGAGCAGGCAAAAGCAGCAAGGCGCCTTTCACGGCCTGCCGCCATCATCCTAGGCGGAAGACAAATATCATCACTAAGAAGAAAACAAACAGATATGCAATCGCGAAACCGAATCGGTTCCATTCGCGTTTAGATTTAGGCCACCATGCCCAACATGCGTATCCCGCCAGCAGAGCATTCGGCGCCATGATTAAGAGCTGTAGCCATGTCGGCCAGGCTGAATAGGGTATGACTCTAATCAAAGTGCTGCCCCAGCCGTGGAGATTTGCTCGCGACTGCGATTCCTGCGCCCATCAGCATCTCTAACACTCCTCCGAGAATGCCGATCGCTGCGGACACGAAGAAGCTCACATGCTTGATCTCATAAAGGAACGCGTCGCCGAACAAAAAGACCACCGCTCCCATCCACAGCAGTAGGCGGGAGCATCCTCGGATCATTCTCTCCAAGACAGGTTGTCGGGAGTCAGTCATCGATTGCCTCCACGTTGCTACTATCGTGCGTCAAAATGCCGCTGAAATGGCATACCCAGCATGCGCTACGCTCGTGATGACAAACTCGAATTAAGGCGTCCCCCCGCCACTCCCCGCCTGTCCACCCGCCCCAGGCGCGAACAGTTGCAAATTCTCCTTCTTCCAGCGCATGGCGTCATGGATTCGGTTGTAACCGCTGGGATGGTCGAAGAAGATGTACTCTTCCACCGCACCAGGATGCATCTTGCGATACTCGCCCAAATGAATTGCGGCCTGCGCAAAACCATCGGGCAGGCGGCTGGCATTCAGTCCGTACATGTCGGCTTCGTGTTCCGTAGTACGAGTGTGGGTGTTGAGCAACGGCGTGGCAACGAACCCGATGATGGAGACCAACAGAATCACCAGCGGCAGCACGGCCGTGTCGCCGATGCCGCGGATTTGCCACTTCTCTCCCCAGCGTTGCAGCGACCAGCGCAATGACCAGTTCAAGAAGGCAAAGCTGACCACAATCACCACCGAGAAAAACAGCAGGTCCTTGGGAATATGGTTGAGGACGTAGTGCCCCATCTCGTGTCCCATCACCGCCTGAATTTCCTCCGGAGAACCACGGCGCAGCAGGTTGTCATTCAAGGTGACCCGCATGGTCTGGCCGAAGCCGCTGACGTTGGCGCTCATGCGCGTCGTCTGCTTGGAGGCGTCCATCTCCCACACATCTTTGGCGGGAATTCCATTGGCCCGCGCCAGGCTGAGGATGGGCGCCGTCACCTTGGGATCGTCGAGCCGCGTGACCTTGTTGAACATAGGTACGATGAACACCGGCACGATCATCGCCGAGAAGACCACGAACAGGCAGGTGACGATCGCACCCCAGATCCACCAGGTGCGTGGCAGGCGGCGCACGATGCCGAACAACACCACGGTCAGGATGCCGCCCAGCACAATGCCAATCATCAGGCCCTTGGTCTGGTCCCACGCCCACGGACCGAAGGTCTGGGTGGCCAGGCCATATTGGTGCTCGCGCGTGTAGCCCTCATAAATCGCCAGCGGCGCGCCCAGAATGAAGGTGAGCACCGAGTACTCGAACCAGTAGATAAAAGTCTGCAGCGGTTTGAATCGGGTGATGCGCTCGGCCAGATCGCGCATTCGCGCCGACCAGCGAAGGTTCAGCAGCAGCAGCGCGATCACCGCGCCATATAAGAAGTCCCACAGGATGAGCCAATAGCCGCCTTCGAAGTAGGCGTCGCTGCGGGCCCGCGCGCTCGCCGGTATTCGCGCCATGTAAGCGTCGGTGGCCGCGTCCACGTCGAAGTTCGCAGAAGGCTGCGCTTCGGGAGGCACCGTCGTCACCGAAGGCATTTCGTTGGCGGCATTGCTGCCGGCGGGTGGCGCCGCTTGCGCCGATGCGATGCCCAAACTCAGGCAGAAGACAAGGAAGGCGAGGAGAAGCCAGGCGCAAACCGCCCGCGTGCCGGAGAACATAGGAAAAATTACCTCGTTGAGAATCTAAGAGTATATACGGGCACAGGCGGCGGTTTGTTTCAGTTCCCTGAGTGACGGGTTTCTTGGATTGTCATCCTGAGCGACGAGCGTAGCGATGGAGTCGAAGGAACCCTATGGTCGCCAGCAATCCCATTGGTTGTTGCCGCGCGGCGTCAACTTTGCTTTCTCGCAGCTATAGGGGTCCTTCGCCCCCTCACTGCGTTCGGGGATGCTCAGGATGACACAGAAAAATATACCCTTCGAGTCCGTTCACGGTGACGCGGCACGTTCGTTGCTAAACTGCTGACGCAAAAGGATGAAGCGAACGCCGGACGGCCAACATCTAATTCTTAGGGGAGTGTCGGCAATGCCCGAATCGTGGCGCGATTCAATTCGGCGATTACCGGCATCAGTGATTTAACAAGATGACTCTTTCGTTGGCGGGCACGGTTATGATAAAATCTATAAGTTTGCACCCCTGTCGGTACTGCAGTATCGCTCCCGCCGTTGTGTGCATGGAAGAAGAGCGCCCCTCAACTGGCGCCATTTAAAGGATATTCCGCTTGGCTCTTGAAGATAAGTTCGACGACATCAAAAAACTGATCGATACGGGAAAAGAAAAGGGTTACCTCACGTACAACGAGGTCAACGACCTGATCCCGCATGACCTGCATTCGCCCGACGACCTTGAAGACCTGCTGACCACCATCGGCACGCAAGGAATTGATGTCCTGGAAGGCCCGAAGATCCCAGGCTCTCTCGACAAGAAATTCGATGCCGAAATGGAAGCGGGCGAGGACGTGGAACTCGACCTGACCCCCGGCGCGCTGGAAAAAACCAACGATCCGGTGCGCATGTACCTGCGCGAGATGGGCACGGTCCCACTGCTCACCCGCGAGGGCGAAGTGGAGATCGCCAAGCGCATCGAGCGGGGGCAGTTGCGGGTGCTGAAAGCGCTGTCCCGCTCGGCCATCGTGATTCGCGAGATCGTTGCCATCGGCGAGGACTTGAAGCGCGGCGTGCGCTCGGTCAAGGAAATCGTGCTCTTCGACGAAGAGGAGATCACCGAGGAAGTGGTCCAACATCGCCTGAAAGACATCACCGGCCGGATCGACGATCTCGCCAAGCACTACAAGAAGTCGATGCAGTTGATCGAGCGGCTGGACGGCATCCCGCAGAAGAAGCGGCCGAAGGAGCATCGCCGCTACCGCTGGGCGCTGGGACGCGAGCAGGTTGCGCTATCGCAAGTCATTCGCCGGCTGGGCTTCACCAACAACGAGCGCAAGCGCCTGATCGACCGCGTCAACAAGACCGTTGACAGCATGCGCGGCCTCGACAAGCAGGCGGTGAACTTCGACAAGCGCGCCGAGCAGACGCGCGCCGAGGAAGCCCGCAAAGAACTGCGCCGGCAGGTGCGGCAGATTCGCGCCGACCTGGAGCGCATGGAGCACGATGCCGGCGCCAACTTCGCCGAGCTGAAGCGCACCCAGCGCGAAATCGTGCAGGGCGACGTGGATGCCGAGTACGCCAAGCGCGAGCTGATCGAAGCCAACCTGCGGCTGGTGGTCTCCATCGCCAAGAAGTACACCAATCGCGGCCTGCAATTCCTCGACCTGATTCAGGAAGGCAACATCGGCCTGATGAAGGCGGTGGACAAGTTCGAGTACCGCCGCGGCTACAAGTTCTCGACCTACGCGACGTGGTGGATCCGCCAGGCCATCACCCGCGCCATCGCCGACCAGGCGCGCACCATCCGCATTCCGGTGCACATGATCGAGACCATCAACAAGCTGATCCGCACTTCGCGGCAACTGGTGCAGGAACTGGGGCGCGAGCCGACCTCGGAAGAGATCGCCAAGCGCATGGACATTCCGGTGGCCAAGGTGCGCAAGGTGCTGAAGATCGCGCAGGAACCGATCTCGCTGGAGACGCCCATCGGCGAAGAAGAAGATTCGCATCTCGGCGACTTCATCGAGGATCGTGCCGTGGTTTCGCCGGCGGAAGCGGTGATCAACGTCAACCTCAAGGAGCAGACGGCGCAGGTGCTGCGCACGCTCACGCCCCGCGAGGAGAAGGTGATCAAGATGCGCTTCGGCCTGGAAGACGGCTCCGAGCACACGCTGGAAGAAGTGGGCCAGTCGTTCGCGGTCACCCGCGAACGCATCCGCCAAATCGAGGCCAAGGCGCTGCGCAAGCTGCGTCATCCGTCGCGCTCGCGCAAGCTGCGGGCATTTATGGATGGGTGCACGATAAGAAAGTGTCAGCTCTACTCCCTCAAGCAACACAGCCCCCGCAACTGTCATCCCGACACCTCAAGTGCACGACTAGGTAGAGCGCGCCTTCAGGCCCGCGTCACAGGTCCACAACTCGAAAAGGGGCTTCAGCCCCGGCGGGACGCGACCAGCGTCCCGTTCTTCTTTTTGAGCGACCCATGCGGCGTGAGCGACTCATCCGACTTGAGCGAGTCATGCGACTTGAGCTTTGTGTCAGGGCACGACTTCAGTCGTGCCGATCGCTGTTTGTATAAAGATTGTCATCCTGAGCGGAGCGTCCGCGCCTTTGCTTTTCCGCCGCGCGGTTTGCGGCGGGCGGACGCGCAGTCGAAGGACCTGCGGGTGCCCCGGAGCCCTGCCCTGAGCTTGTCGAAGGGTCTCGCGACGTTCGAGACCCGGGTGAGGAAAGACTCTTCACTTTGGGAGAGCCGTCAGATCCAGAAGGCTCAGTTTCTGTACATTCCATGAATCGGCGAGGGCAATACGCACAACGCTTACTGCAACTTCAACGAGAGTCACGCGGAGTGCAGCGAAGGAGTCGGTGCCGGATGGTTTCTCACGCTGCCCAACGGCGCTGGCGATGCGATCATCGACGAGATTCCAATCGACCTCGATCATTACGACAAGTTGATGCGTGACTATAAGTCAGCGGCGCAAGACCCATTGAGGGAAGTGATCCGCCAAATCAGCGGTGATCCACAGCACCGGCCCCAGCAGATCACCTTTCGCTGGCGCATCCGGGCGGTCGGAAGGGGGATCAACTTCGTCTACATCTGGGTGACGTCAAGCTGCTTGTGTAAATACGCGGAGGGTGCGGGTTTTCCATTCCAGGTTGAAGCGCTGGAAGATGGAGTAGATGATTCGTTCCACGCTCTGCACGTTGACGAAGCACACCATGGGCCGGGTTCGACGCCGCACTTCCACGAAACAGCGCTCGATGATGTTGGTGGTGCGCAGCTTCCGCCACAGATGCCGGGGCAAGCGGAAGAACGACAGCAACTCCGGCAAGTCGCGCTCCAGCTGCCGCACCATGCGGGGATACGCCGTTCGCCAGCGGCGGCAGAAAGCGCGCGCCGCAGCTTGGGCCGCGCCGCGGCCCTCGGCCAGATAGATAGCCTGGGCATCGGCCTTGACCGCGTCGTAATCGCGCTTGCGCACCTTCTCCAAAATGTTGCGCATCTTGTGCACCCAGCAGCGCTGATGCCCAGCCCGCGGGTAGACGGTCTGGATCGCCGCCGCCAATCCGGGACAACCGTCGGTGACGATCAGCTGCAGGTGCTTGCCCTCCAGCCCGCGCCGATACAGATCCTGCAACAGCGCCTCCCAATCGGCCTGACTCTCGCCGTGGGTGCGCAGAAAGGCCAGCAGTTGACGAGTGCCGTCGCGCGCGCACGCCGTAGGCCACCAGCATCTGCACCCGCTGCCGCCCGCTGGGCCGCCGCACCCGCAAGCTCACCCCATCCAGAAACAGATAGGCCCAGTCGTCGTCCAGCGGCGCCTGATGAAACTGCCGCACCGCCTGGTCCAGATCGCGGCATCAACCGCGAAACGGTTTGCGCACTCACCACCTGGCCGGTCAACGTGGCCACCACCCGCCCTACCTGCCGGGTGGAGATGCCGCGCAAAAACGCCTCCCGGATCAGCAGCGGTCAGCTCCGGCGCCCGCCGCTGAAACTTCTCCAGCCCCGGCGGCAGGAAGTTCTTCCCTCGCGCGTGCGGGCGATACGCAGTCGCAGCGTGCCGAAGCGGGTGACGAAATCCCGTTCGTAGTAGCCGTTGCGATAGTCGCGCCCTGGCTCCGGCTGCCGCTGGTACGAGGCCCAGCCGCTGTACAGGTCCCGCTGCCGCTCCGACTCGGCTTCGAAATACTTCTTCCACGCCAGCTGCGTCCTGCCCGTACAGATCGCCCCAGAAACTCTCTTTCATCTCCGCCAGGAAATGTTGGAACTGCTCCGTGATCCGTGTAACCTTCGCCATGGGTGTAAGTCTCCTTTCGAGAACGGCTTTAGCTTGTGAGGCCAAAGCCAACTTACACCCTCTCGCTTTTTACACAATCGAACTTACATCACCGTACATCTGCCTTCCACTTAATCCCTTTCTGCCTCCAAGCGGAATCGGCTCCGTGTTGGCGGACAAGCAGGATACGGAAGCCTGCTATCACACGGCTGGCAACAGCGCGTTTGAGCGATCCGCGTTCTCAGCAGTTCCACCTGCCAACGTTGATCGCAAGGATCGTTGGTAATGCGAGGTATTCGTTTTATGACTCAATCGCATGATCTGATTCGTCAAGCTCTAGTTCCGCATCAAGGAAAAGAAATTACATACGATCAGTGGGAGACAATCGTCAGGCAAGTTCCCGGCCTTGGCAGCAAGGGCAAGTTCGATCATCCGTCTGATCATTGCAGCAACATGAGCAACAAAGAGGCGTGCTCTTGCGCGCGGACTAATCAGGCGTTGGTAGAACGGGTGCGAAAGGGAATCTATTTAGTGCTTTGAAATCGCCGGGTGCCCCACTCATTCGCGGGGTTCGAATGAGTGGGTTCCGCGAGTCACAGCCTTCGGGCCCGATCTGGCAAAAGCGTTTCTACGACTTCAACGTGTGTAGTACGGAAAAGCGCATTGAGAAACTACTCTCCATGCATCGGAACCCTGTGAAGCGAGGTCTGGCAGAAAAACCCGAAGAGTGGAAATGGAGCAGCTTTAGGACGTATGCTTGCGGCGAAGAGGGCTTGGTAAGAGTGAATTGCCAGGAATGGCCGCTCACGATAACGTGTTCCGCCTCGCGGTCCCACTCATTCGAAACCCGCGAATGAGTGGGGCACCCGGCCGCAGCGTTAGCGACTACAAATCCATATGCCATCGTTTTTTCCCTACTGCAATCACTTCAGCCAGTGGATTTTGATTTCCTGGTGAAGCGGCCTGAATTCTGGGTCGCCGGTCACGAGTTCCGCCTTCTTTTCTTTGGCCAGCGCGGCGGCGAAAGCATCGGCCAAACTCATCTTGAAGCGTGCTTTGAAATCGGCGGCAGTATCGGCCAGCGCCCGGGTTGTGGAATGAAAATCAATGGGCAGGCCCTCCAGGACCTTTGCGGCTTCCGCCCAGGCTGCGGCGCCGTCTTTCTTCACAATCGAATACTTCACTTCGGCGTAGTTCACGTCGGTCATGTGGAGAGGGATGTCTTTCTTGCTGGCGGAGATGAGCAGTTGCTCCACCGCTTGCGCGCCCGATTCGTCGCGGAAGTATGCGATGAGCGCGAAGCTGTCCAGCACCTTAGCCGACATGGCGCTCCTCCAGCGCGCGCTCCTGCTTTTTGTGCTCGGCCCACTCCTCAGTCAGCGGCCGGTGTCCTGACGCGCGCTTGAGGATGCCGCGCCCGCGCCGGATGAGCGCCGCCGTCACCGGTTTCAGCAGGATGCCCTCCGCCGTCGCTTGCACCACCGCTTTGGTTCCGTCCTCGATTTCGAATTGCTTGCGCAGACGCAGCGGGATCACGACCTGCCCTTTTGTCGTGAACCAGACAGTCTCGGGTTTTTCTGTCATACTCATGCCTAATAGTATTACCTATATGATATTGTCCGTCAAGATGCGTAAAGTAGGATTGACGTCTAGCAAGAGGATATCGGCGGGTGAGTCTCTACGCGGGATGCCTGGCGCCCCAGGTTCGCCCTTCTTTTGGGCTAACCTGGGGCCAGTGCGCTACGACCTTCCCGAGCCCAGGTTAGCGTCTAAAAGATGGACGCGAACCCTTCGACAAGCTCAGGGCAGGCTCTGGGGCACCGGGCTGACTACGCCGCCGATTGCACGGCTCTCTTATATGCGGGGGCGAACACCTCCCGGGCAAATTGCGAGAATGTAACTTTGCCGGTGCGTTTTTGTTCGCCTTTGAATTGCTGGATTTTGGGGATTGCCTCTTCCATTTCAACCAGCAGCGCTGCCATCTCCGGCGACATTCCGCTCTGGCTCATTGCGGCCTTCAACTTGTCGCCCGGGACGGTGACCACGCGGATTTGTTTCCCGATGGCCTGGCCGGCGATGCGAGCCCACTCGTCCAACGAAATCTCCTGCGGGCCCACGATATCGACCACGTGATGGCCGTCGATCGGTTTGAGCAGAAACTCAGCGGCAACCTCAGCGATGTCCTGCGTGGCGATGATCGGCGCTTTCACCGATCCCTGGAGCGTCGTGTAGATGGCCCCCTGCGCGACGATCGTCGGCATCGAGAAGAACACGTTCTCCATGAACTCGTTCGGGCGCAGCGAGACGATGTTCTTGCCGGCAGCACGGAACTTCTCTTCCGTTTCGTAGTGTCCAACAATCGGCCCTGTGCCACTGGGCAGGAATGCTCCTGCACTCGAAAGCTGGACCACGTGCAGATCGGGATGCTTGCGGATCACGCTGGCTCCCGCCTCGGCCATGCGGCGGGCCGTGCCCAACGGATCGTGCGAGGTCATCTCCGCAGGCGTCAGCCAGAACAGCGCGTCGGCGCCACGCACCGCCTGCTCAACAACCGCGGGATCGCTGTGCTCACCGGCGATGACCTTTGCACCGCGGCTGGCTAGATCTTTCACTTTTTCGGGATGTCGGGCTATCAGCGTGACATCCGACTTGCGGTCAAGAAGTATGTTGGCGAGTTTGCTGCCGATCTGGCCTGTAGGAGTGGTAACTGTAATCTTCATGGAATTTTCTCCTTCCCAGTTTAAGATGTGCAGGGTTTGTCTCGCGATGCAGCAAAAGGCAGCTGCTTGCCTGCCAGGCGGTCCAGAACCGCCGATTTGCTTTGGTCGTGATCAGGGAACGGAGCCTGGTGCCCCTGACGTGCCGCGATGTTTCGCAAACTGAAGCGCGGAAATCCAGACGTTTGTGTCGATGCCGACGATCACCCGTTAGACCGCACCCTGCGGCGCGGCTTCTCGGCACGCACTTCTTTGATGAGCCGGGGAACATCGGCCTCGGTGTAGCCCTTCGGATTGCGGCCAGCCGCATACTCGCCCAACTCATCCAGTGTCCGCCGCGCCTGCTGCGCGGAATAGGTGCGAAAGGCTTCCCGGAATAGTTCGCTCATAGTGCGGCTGTCCCTCCGAGCCAGCGCCTCAGCCTTTCGTGCAAGTTCAGGCGGGAGGCTGATCGTGTAGACCTTCGATTTCCTTGCAGTAGCAGTAGCCATACCAAAATATTACACTGTAATGGATTCCATTACAACTAATGGGGCACCAGCCTACAATCACTATTGACCATGACCGCAGACCAGTATCGACATGGCTGCCTATGCTCCCTGGCTTGTCCGCGAGAACTGACCGGTGTACGCAGCGCCACGCGGGCAATGAGGACTTAGGGCGAACTTGGGTCAGTTGCCTGCGGATATTCAGTGGGATCGTCGGTGGCGAAAGCGGATTTGGGGCGCGTGCGATGCGACGCGAATGGGTGATCTCGATTCGACGCCAATGCCGCGCGCACGGTGTTCCGCTTTGCTTCAAACAGTGGGGTGGCGTCCGAAAGAAGCAAGCAGGCCGGCAATTAGATGGCCCCGGGACTTTAGTCCCGAGCGGGCGCGACTGCGCCCCATTTTATGGGGCCGCTGGCGCAAGCTGAGAGTCGCTACTTCAACGACTCCAAATAACCCACCACGGCCTCGGCGTCAGCACGATTCATCTTGTATTGCGGCATGGGCGGACGCGCCGGCTGTCCGTTGGGCGCCAGCCCGGTCATGAAGAATTGGACCGCTTTCTCGTGGTTCCAGCCGGGCAGCCCGGCGATGTTAGGCGAAGTGTCGGCCCAGACTGGCATCGGCACGGTCGGCGCGAAATCCAGCTTCTTGCCTTGCAACCACTTGCCGGGGACGAATTCGCCCTTCTCGTTTATCGGAGTATGGCAATCGCCGCACTGGCCGATGGCCTTCACCAAATACTCGCCGTGCGCAATCTGCTGATGCTTGGAATTACTTTTGCTTTGGGCGGCGGAGCTTTGGTTCGCGACCGTTATGGCCAACAGTGCCGCCGCCATCGCTAAAATCATTCGAGCTTTCATTCGCCCTCCGCCATTAGTTTTGCGCAAAATTTTGGTCGGGCCGCCATCGCTACGACATTCTTGTACGCCATCGTACGTCAGCATGGTGTCGTCAATTGAGATTCTTACTGGCGAGGCAGCCAATTTAAGCAGTTTTCACAGCTTGCTGTATCTGGATGGGGCACCGGCACGATACTTCAGGGGACGTCCACCGTCCGTCCCCTCTGCTTTATGCCGCCCGATGGCGATGCTACTGCGTCAACCGCAAAAGAACCTTGGCCGCAATGGTTTGGAAGGCTGTGTTTAGTTGAGTTTTGCAGCTCGCGAGATAGCTACCCGAACAGCTTGGTATATAGAAAAACTCCCCTGATGGTTGGCCTGCAGTGTAAGTGCCAGACGGATATTTGGGATCAGGGTCATTTGCAAGTTTTGCCAGGAAATTTTGCGTGGTTGTGGTTACGCCGGTGCCCATCCCGATCGTATAGATATAGGTGGGGATAGGGGCTTCGGTACGCAAAGCAATGGCTGTTTGTATGGCACGGTACTGGGCTTCAGGGGTGACCGTGTTGGTCTGGTCAAATGATTGTTGTGTTCCCGTTTTCTGCGAGGGAAACGTGGTTACGACATTTCCAAGTAGCATCCGTGCAAACGGATGCACGGTTCCGCTGCCGTACTTGAAACCCCCGCTCCCGGTGTAATTAGATTGGAAGATATTTGTTGCACTGGTAGGATCGAAGACGTCTACGTTCGTTCCTGAGTCAAACCCTCCCCAGTTGAGACGCGTTAAGTTGTTGTTGATTTTACCCGTTGCAATGAATCTTGTCCTGAATGGTGTTCATCAAGCCGTCGGTGAAATACACGACAACTTTGACTACGTTCTGCCCCGGCAGTACAGCGACGCTGTCGTTTTGTAATTTGGCCATCGTCAGTGGGGGCGCATTGGCATCGGTAAGAAGGACTGGATCGCTCCCCGCTCCCGTGCCGAATGTGCCGCCGGCGAAACTCATGGCTCCGACCTTATGCGTAATCGTCCCTGTGCCACTTCCCCAGAAGTTGTAGCCGATTGGAAAGTCCACCGTCGCATTGTCAGAGAAGCTAACCATGGCAACTTCGTCGAGTGTGTTACTGAAGTCAGAGATGAAGAGTGGAACGGCATATTGTAGTGCCACTCCTCCACCATTGTTCGCCATTGAGCCTGATCGATCTAACACGACAGACATGAGCAGCTTGCCCCGGGTTGCCACCGCGGTGGCGGCCACCGGTACGCTGGCCCATTGCGAGAGATAGCTGCATGAAAAGAGTGTGCACATTAGCGGTGGCCGTTACCTTGACCTGCTGGTTGTCGGAGGCATCGAGGGGGAACGTGACGGTTGGCGTAGGCGGATTAGGCCCGAAATTGGCCTGAAACATATTGGTGGCCAGTTGCCCAGCCGTCGTCTGTCCTAGCGTCAAGTTTTTCATGCCCGTGAGGCATGCGGCATCCACCGACGTCGCTAGCTTGGCCTTGGTGACATAAAGCAGCCCCACGTCAATGGCCAACCCGGCGAACAATATAAGGATGGGCAGAATGAGAGCGAAAACAACAATGGTTTGCCCTCGGTCGCCCTTTACAATATTGGCATTGCGCATATGCGTACCCTTCCTTAGTAATAAGCCACGCTGTAGAACTGAGATGGCATGCTCTTTCCTAACAGAGCCGCTATGGGTGTGACGGCGCTGTAAGCATAGAAGATCTCAGTCACGTAAATGGACGACCCCGTGGGTTCCGTGGTCAGTGCTGTAACGGCCGCTGCGGGCAGAATGGCAGCCGAGCTGTGGCAGCCTCCTACTCCATTGAGGCAGCCGACTTTACTGCTGGCTGTGATCGCACACTGGGAAGCCTGGTCCGTGATCTGGTAAACCCCGCCGCCCTGGTTGGTGACCGCGGTGACAATGACGCATCCCTGGGTGTTTAGGTTGATGTCCGATCCCGCGTAGTTAGTCACGTTTTGCACTGTTGTCCCAACAGAGGCTGAGCGCGAAGCCAACATGGAACCCTCGCCAACCAGGTTTTTCATTACCTGAACGTCATAGATGGCTCGGCCGAAGTCAATGATTCCAGAAACGAAGACACACAGCAGGACGAACGCCAACGATAATTCGACCAACGCCTGACCCGACTCTTCGCTATTTATCCTTGCCTTCATACGCCCCCCTAACTCTGGCTGGGTGAAAAGCTTTCATTGGCAAAAGTCGAAGTTACCGTTAACGTGTACGACTTGCCCGGAAAGAACGCCCCGATCGGCCCGGTCATAAAATGATACGGGTAGGTTACGGTGATGGTTACGATGTCACCCGGCCCGCCAGCTCCGGTGGGGCAGCCTCCGCCCTTGTCCTGTACAAGTTAAACTGATCTGGGAGCTGTCAAGCCGGCCGAGTGAGGCATCTTCGACGGTTTGCAGGATGGAGTTGTACCTTGTTTGGGAGCACGTACCGTCACCGCCGGTTATGCATTGCCCGGTGATGGCGTACCGTCCCCCTTGCCGCACTGCGTTCTGGAGGGTTACCTTGGTAGAGAACAGATATCCAAAGTCGATGGTTCCCATTACGAGTAGCAAGAGAAGCGACAATGAGATTGCCATCTCTACCAGCGTTTGACCGGAATCATTTGCTTTTGTCATTTGTCAGGACCCTCCTTTATCGGCTATCGGTTTGAATCCTTCGCTTGCGGCATAAAACCCGGCCCCGGGTTCCCTCCCCTATCGACGACCGATCCGCAGCCACCTGTTCTACTCATTCGGCCTGCGCCGCAGTAGAGATCGGAGACGCCCCGTTGGGGAGTGAAGTCTAATTCTCGTTAATCGTAAAACTCTGGGGGTGCCTTGCGCCAGCCGCTTGCTGCGTCTGCGGCTTCTCCTAGCAGAGGTACCCGACATCGACACCACGATCGGCCATCAGCATCAGAACAACCAGCGCCTAGGTGGCCAGCACCAGAGCTTGTCCTTCGTCCGCTTCCTCAAGTGTCTCGACTTGCTAGTCGGAGCGAGGTTCCCCTTGCAGAAATACCTCGCGACAAAATTCTATCAAATTCCTGCGGCCTGTCAACGGAAAATCTTCGCAAAAGGCACGTTGGGCGCCGCAATAGTGCCAAATTGGGAATCGCAATAGTGGCCGCCTTGGCCGCCGTAATGTTAAGGAACGATTCCCAAGAATCCACTCCCGGGCTGACCGGTCCTCTAGAGGATGCGTGAAAGCTTGTGCCGTCCTTAACCACCCCAATGGCCCGCCACGGCGGGGCGCTGGTTGGGCCCGGGACACGGGGCTTAGTTGGCCTGCTGGAAAGCGCATATCGATCTGCCTTCCGCATCATCATTAATTTAGGTTCCCCTGTGGGCGATTTGTCTTGCCTTCTGCCAAGGGGAATTGGCCATGTAAATCGTCGATGCTAGCCCAAAGTGGCGGTCTGTAGTGTCACTATAGGTCTAGCGACGGCAATTCTGAAATAGAAAAATGGGAGGTTCTAAACGAAAGTAACATCTATGTGATTGCTAATAATGTACGAAGGTGCTGATTTTGGGACGCCAGTTGGATTTCGCAAGCCGGGGGCTGGACCTTCGACCAACGGCGTTGGGATCCGCCAAGTCGAGGCGCTTTCCTGAGACACACCCTTCCGTTTCAAATTGAGCCACTACATCCGGCGGAGCTTTCCTTGCGCAGACGAAAAGAGGGTGCGAGCGCCGCACCCTTTACGCCGCCGGAAATTCGCGGATACCTACTACTTCTGGCTCTTCTGGAAGCGCTTGTTGACTTCGGCCCAGTTCACCACGTTCCACCATTCCTTCAGGTAGTCGGCGCGGCGGTTCTGGTACTTCAGGTAATAGGCGTGCTCCCAGACGTCGTTGCCCATGATGGGATAGAAGCCCTGGCTCATGGGGCTGTCCTGATTGGGCGTCGCCATGACCTGCAGCTTGCCGCCCCGGTCGCGCACCAGCCAGGTCCAGCCGCTGCCGAACTGCTTGAGGCCGGCATCGTTGAACTTCTCCTTGAAGCTGTTGAAATCGCCGAAGGTGTTCTTGATGGCATCGGCGATGGCGCCGCTGGGCTCGCCTCCGGCGTTGGGGCCCATGATGGTCCAGAACATGGTGTGGTTCACGTGCCCGCCGGCATTGTTGCGCACCGCGTTGCGAATGGCTTCGGGCACGTTCTCCAGGCCCTTGACCAGTTCTTCGGCGCTCAACTTTTGCAGCTCCGGGGCCTTCTCCAGCGCGGCATTCAGGTTGGTGACGTAGGCCTGATGATGCTTGTCGTGATGCAGGTGCATGGTTTGCGTGTCGATGTAGGGTTCCAGGGCAGAGTAGTCGTAGGGCAGCGCAGGAACTTCGTGTGCCATGCTGATTCTTTCCTCCAGTTGGCGTTGATGCAGGGGAACGAACAGTGGTTTCAAAACTACGAGCGAAGCGCAGATGCCTCACCCAAGATCATTATAGTGGTTCGCAGGCTGGGTTAGGGGCTTACGGATAGCGAAGAGCGAACAGCGAACAGCGGTCTACCTGTACTTTTCCGCCAGAGCGCGCTCTTCCGGAGTCATCTGCTGCCAGAGCTGGTCACGGCGCTGCTGCGCCCAATCGCTGTTGGGATTGGCAGCCAATGCCGAACTCGCCCAGCGATAGGCTTCCACGCGGTTGCGGGGCACGCAAACTCCCGAGCCATACATGGAAGCCAACTGGTTGCGGGCCACGGCGTTTTCTTTTTCGGCCGCGGTCTTCAACAGGACGAGCGCCTGTTCGCAACTGCGCGGCACACCTTCGCCTTTGACGTACATGGCAGCCAGCCGCACCGGCGCAGTCGGATTGCCTTTGGCGGTCGCCTTCCACAGCCAGGCCGCTTCCGCGGCCGCATCGCTGGCAATGTTGGCCTTGGCCAGCTCGTCGGCGCCGGGAACTATTTTCTTAACGACTGCTTCCTCGCCGTCGTCTGCGGCTGGCGGTGACGGCTTCGGCTTGCCGGCCGTGGGTGCCGCCGCCCGGCCCGGCTGCGGTGACCCAGGCAATTTCGATTTGTCCACCGTGGTCGTCGCGGTGGTGGTTTTCGCTGCCGGTGTGGCGTTTTGCTCGGCAGGAGTTTCCGATGCATTCGGCGCCGGATTTTGCGCTGGCGCGGAAGCCGACTGTCCGGCTGCCGGCTGATTTCCAGTGGGCACGGTTTCGACCGGCGCGGTGCTGGCGGGCGGCGCCGTTGCAGGGTTTGTGTTGTGCGCCGTGGCGGCATCCTCGGCTTGGGGAGAAGTCGCGGGGTTGGCCGCGGGATTTTGGCTCCGCGGCTTGGGCGACTCGCCCTGCATCTCCGGGCTTGGAGGCGGAATCCAGACGCCGGTTCGGGGCTGGCGTTCTCCGCCGCCAAGCCGTGAGCCAGGCTCCGCATCTTCGCCTTGATAATTTCGAGGGAACCATTGGGAGCCAGGCTCCGCATCTTCGCCTTGATTATCTCGAGGGGACCATTGTGAGCCACACCCTGCATCTTCATCTTGATGACTTCGACGGGACCGTCGTTCGTCTGGCCAAGTTGCGCTTTCCACTCCAGCACTCCGAGCCAGCCGAACATCACGACCACGACGAGAGCCAACCCTATCCGCGCTGTCCGCCATATCCCGCGTGCCGGCCCTTCGACCACAGACTCGTCAAGCTCGTCGCCGGTCTCGGCCTCTATTGGCGGCGGATCGTTCAGTCCCAGGAACGATGGAACGGCGATAGACTGCGTAGTGCGCGCTGGTCTTATTGGTGTGGGCGGCTCGTTGAAATCCAGAAAGCGCGGGCGGTCGCTGCGCTCTTCCGGGGTGCTATCGACTTCCAATCCCAGCCGCTCGCGCACATCGTCGGTGGAGACCGGAGGTGCGGGTTCGGTTGTAGCAGTCGCCGTTTCTATGGGAGGACCGGAAGCGTCATTCCCTGGCGCGGGAGATTCGGGCCGTAATTCTTCGGGCCGCAACACGGAAGTCTCGCCGCGCATGGTGCTTTCTTCCGGATCGCTGGGCGGCACGTAGCGAAAATTCTGAACATACTCGTCTAACGGAATTTCCGGCACCAATTCCAGATGTGGTGACGCGGCTTCCGAAGCTGGAGCGTCGCGATCCATATCTGGATCTTGAGAAGGCCGCACCACATCGCTGGATGATGATGGCTGGCTGGCAACGTCAGTGCGGGTCTGCGACCCCGAGGTGCGGGGTTCGACAGGCCCAGCGTTTTCCGCCAGCGGACGCGTGAGGCTGGCCGTGCTCTGCGCACCCGGCAGTGGTCAGCGGCCGGTGAGGCAGCGGAATGCCGCACATCCCGCAATAGCGGTTGCCCACCTGGTTCTCATATCCACAAGCGCTACAGACCACCGACGCCTCCTGCCAGTCGAGAACATCCTAAATGATAAGGCTTTCAAGGTCACATGAGAACACCGGAACGGAGGGTGGCATAGCACATGGGCCGACACGAACTCTGCGAGCTTATGCCAGCCCAGAGCACGGCGCCGCCGCAAAAAGCAATTGGCGATTTTGCCCGGTTCCCCCTCTGCTATTGGCGTTTCCACTACTCGGGTATCGCGCGGGTCAACATCATGCCTATGGTGAAACCGCTTCGTGGGCCCTACAATAGCTTGCATTACGGAGCTGTTGCCAGTATGTTGCAAGGCGAACAATTGGCGAAAGCACAAGCGGTGCGATACAAAGGCTAGACGGCCCGGAAGGACCTGCCATCAGCAGCCACGCCAATGCGGACCGGACGAAGCCAACCTCGTCGCCGAGGCCGCACTCGCAGCCCACCCCAGCCACCGCCCAGAGAGGACCTATGTTAGCCGACGCGCGCGAAGTGATGAACATACGGCAGGCATCGCACTATTTGGGAGTTTCCCCCGACACACTTTACAAGTACGTCTCCGAGGAGATGATCCCCGCGTTCAAGCTGGGCAACCGCTGGAAGTTCAAAAAGAGCGTCCTCGACAATTGGATGGAGAACCAAAGCTTCCACAGCGAGGCTTTCCGGCCACGCAAACTGGGCAAGCCGGCCCGGGCCATGGCCGCTGCCGATTAAATTCGGGATAGTCAAGCCCCGTTTCTTTGGACTACTCTTCTGCCATGGCCGAGAGTTCGATCGAAAGCCAGCGCGAGACTCCCAAGCGGCGCGCCCTGCACAGGCTGCTGAAGGGCCTGGCGTTTGGTCCGAACCTGGTATTTGCGGCCCTCGCGGGCTCGCTGTTGGCCGCTCCCATCAGCCTCCTGCTGTTCCGTATCTTTCCCTCTGCCCTGGCCGCCTGGATCCAGGATGTGACGACTTTACTGCCGGCATTCGGCTTGGGATTCCTGGTCGCGCGCAAGTTCCATCATTCTGTCGCCCGCTGGATCTGGGTTCCGGCGATTGCGCTGTGGCTGCTGGTCGTCCTGCCCGACGTGGCCAGCTACACCGGCCAGACCTGTGACCTGTCCCGATCGCGATACTTCCTGCACGAATTCGTTTTCGACATCCGCACCAATTGCGATGAAGGATTGGCTTGGCCTTTGTACACCTTGCCGACGCTGTGTTGCATCGGTTATTCGCTGGGCGCGAAGTTCGCCGCGAGCCGTCACCCGCCCAACTCCAAATAGCACTAAAGGGGCTTTTTCCATCTGACTGGCAGGCTGTTTCCCCAAACAGCGCAAGAGTCTGCAACTTTAGTTTCACAGCCCACGCTAACTCCATGAATCTATTACGCAAGGAATGGAATTCAAATTGCCAATAAAAGACTGAAGTTTATTGCGCAGTAGGGGGGATTCCCCAAACTCGAACCCCGGAGGAAACATGCGACAAAAAGCCCTGCTGGTCGTGGCCGCTCTCGTAGCAGTTCTGCTCGTGGCAGCGCCAACGGCCTTTGCTACCAACCTTGTCACCAACGGCAGCTTTGAAACCGCCGACTTCAGCGGCTGGGTTCAAGGCGGTGATTTCAGTTTTGTCCAGGTGGTAAGTGGTCCATTCGGATCCTATTCCGGTGCCGAAGACGGCCAGTTTTACGCCACGATGGGCCCGGTGGGCAGCGATTCAACCCTGAGCCAGACCATCAGCGACACCGCTGGCGTCCACTACAACTTCAGCTTTTGGTTCGCCTCAGTTGGAGACAATCCCAGCGATTTCAGTGCTTCCTGGGATGGGACCTCATTGCTCAGCCTGACCAACCCCAATACCGGAGCTAATTGGACCCAGTTCTCGTTTGACGTGGTGGGCACCGGATCCGACACCATCCAGTTCGCGTTCCGAGATGACCCGTCTTACCTCGCCCTCGACAACATTTCCGTTGGGGGGCCGCCTCCTGGGTCAACGCCAGAACCGAGCAGTCTGTTGCTGCTGGGCAGCGGCTTGCTGACGGTCGGTGGAGTGGTCCGCAGGAAATTCCGGGCGAATCGCTAGAGACAGAGGACGGATCGCGCGAGACTTCGGCTGCAAGCCGTCTTGCGTTCCTTCGCTTTTTAGTTTTCCTCTGGGGATGGTGCAAGTGCTTGCCCGGTTGCGGGGAGCGCGAGTGCCATCCCGATTCACTTTCAGAAGCCCTCGCCCCAGCCTTGGCTGTTGAGGGGCGGTGACCGGTCTGTTTCCCACGACAGCGCAAGAGTCTGCAGCTTTAGCCTTACTGCCTCGGCTAACCCCATGAATCTATTGCGCAAGGAATGGAAGTCGAATTGCCAATGGTGAGGATGAAGTTCTTCATGTGGGGAATTCTCAAGATTTTGCTCCCCGGAGGTAACATGCGACAAAAAGCCTTGCTGGTGGTTGCTGCTCTCGTAGCGGTTCTGCTCGTGGGAGCGCCAACAGCCTTTGCTACCAATCTTCTCACCAACGGCAGCTTTGAAACCAGCGACTTAACTGGCTGGACTCTAGGCGGCGATGGCGGAGCCATAGTGGTGACTGGTGCCTTTTCCTACTATCCGGGCGCCCAAGACGGCAGTTGGTACGTCGGTTTGGGTCCGGTGGGCGGCGATGGAACGCTCAGCCAGTCCTTCAGCGACACCGCTGGCACCCACTATACCTTCAGCTTCTGGTTCGGCTCAGCTGGGGATAATCCCAGCGATTTCAGTGCTTACTTTGATGGCAACCAATTGCTCAGCCTGACTAACCCCAATACCGGGACTAGCTGGGGCTCAGGGACGTTCTTTTCGTTTGACGTGGTCGGGACCGGGTCCGACACCGTCCAATTCAATTTCCGGGATGATCCGGCGTGGTTGGCCCTCGACAACATTTCCGTTTCGCCGGGGCCCCCTCCCCTTCAACGCCCGAGCCGAGCAGTCTGTTGCTGCTGGGCAGCGGCTTGCTGACCGTGGGCGGAGTGATTCGCAGGAAGTTCCGGGCGAATCGCTAGAGACAGACACAGAGGACGGATCGCGCCAGACGTCGGCCCGAAGCGTCGTGCTGTTATTGGCTTCTGAGGCACCCGATCATGGGTGCCTCAACTTTTTCTGCAACCTGCCGTCTGCTGAATTGCCGGTTTGGCCGTGCGGAGCCAGTGCCCGGCGACTCGCGCTGCCGATTACCGCTACAATGAGGTATGCACAACTATCGTCTGGTAAGAGACCGCTCGGCCGTACAGGTCTTTGTCGATGGAATACCCAAAGTGACGGTGGACGCCAATCAAAGAAATGAATTGCGCAACTACATGGTTGCAGCCGGCCTCACGCCCGCCGAGGTCAACCATAAGGTCCACGAACTCTACATGACCAACACCACGGAATTCACCAGCGAACGTTGATCGGGCCACGCGCCGCGTTCCGGAGACGATCAGGCGGTGGCTTTCCGGGATCCCGCGATCAGCAACACCACTCCGGCCGCACAAAGCACGCATCCCACTAGAGGCGATAGCTTCTCGTCATGGCGGGTGGTGATGCCCACGGAAGCATCTCCGATCTTGACGTCATGGGAATGGCTGGTGGGAATCGGCACGACAAACGACAGAATCCCCAGTACCAGTACGACAATTCCGATCCAAGCTAAAGGTCGCATCGATCCTCCGTCGATCCTGATGGGATGAGTTTACTCCTGCTCGGCATGCCCGGACGGATGGGGAGGCGCCTTCTCTTTCGAGCCGACCTCCAGCAGCCGCTTGGTCATCAGCACCAGCCCGAGGATCTGCGTCCATTCCGAAACAATGTTGCCCACGACCTGTCCCCAGCGGCTGTTGGGGCGCATGGCCCGGAACGCGATCACCCAGCCGATGCCGGTCACCAGCAAGAAAAACGTCAGCGAATGCTCGCGCAGGAATTCCTTTATCGCTGATGGCAGCCTGCCTTTGGGTTGCTTGCTCTCGGCGGAGCCCTTTTCGTACAGGTACTTGGTCAAGACGACGGTCACCACCACGCCCGTCCAGTCCGCGATGGCGTTGCCGAAAAACGAGCCCAGATGGGTTTCTGGGTTCGACAGGCAATAGAGGACGATCAGCAAAATCACCACTCCCAGTGCCGCCAGGCTCAGGGAGTGCTTCTGCAGAAATTGTTTCGCGGTGCGAGATCGCTTCATGCCACTACTGTACTAAAGCTCGCTTCACAAATTTCTCTTCCCCGCGAACGCTCTCAACCTCTGTCATCCAGCGTATCCTTCGGAGATGGACGTTTTCGCCCTCACCCGCAAGCTGATTGACATTGACTCCACCACCGGCCAGGAAGCCGCGGTGGGCGAGGCACTGGCTGCGCGAACTGACGCAGCTTGGCTACGAGGTCGAGCGCATGCCGGTCGAAGGCGATCGCTGCAATCTGTGGGCGACCCATCCCGGCCATCCCCGGCCGGAGCTGGTGCTTTCCACCCACATGGACACGGTGCCGCCGTTCGTCCCTTCGTCGGAGACCGCCGACCGCATTTACGGACGCGGCTCCTGCGACGCCAAGGGCATCATGGTGGCGCAGATCGCAGCCGCCGAAAAGCTGAAGCGCGAAGGCATCCACGTGGGCCTGCTCTTTCTGGTCGGCGAGGAGCGCGACAGCCAGGGCGCGCAGATCGCCAACCAGCAGCCGCGCGGAGCCAAGTTCCTCATCAATGGCGAGCCCACGGAGAACAAGCTGGCGGTGGCCTCCAAAGGCACCCTGCGCGTCGAGCTGGTGGCGCGCGGCAAGATGGCGCATTCCGCCTATCCCGAGCTGGGCGAGTCGGCGATCGAGAAGCTGCTCGATGCCCTGGAAAACGTTCGCAAGCTCGATCTGCCCAACAATCCCAAGGCCGGCCCGTGCACCATGAACATCGGCCTGATCGAAGGAGGCCGCGCCCCCAACGTCATTCCCGATCACGCGCGCGCGCATCTGCTGTTTCGCCTGGTCGGGCCGGCGACAGAATTGCGCCAACAAATCACCAACGCGGTTGCCGGCAAAGCCGAGGCCGAATTCAAACTCGAGATCCCCTACATGGAGTTCGCCACGGTCCCCGGAATCGAGACCATGATTGCCGCCTTCACCACCGACATTCCCGCGCTGACAAATTGGGGCCAGCCGCTGCTGATCGGTCCCGGCTCCATTCACGTGGCCCACACCGAAGGCGAGTACATCGAGAAGCGGCAATTGCTGGAGGCCGTGGATCTGTACGCACGCATCGCCCGCGAGCTACTCAGGGCCAAGATACAATAGCCTGATGCGCGTTCTTTCTTCTTTCGTCCTGTTCTTTCTCTTAGGGCTGACTGCTTTGGCGCAGACAGCGGCGACTCAAATTCCTGCTCCCTCCGACGTGGCAGCGCCACCAGCGGACGCCAGCAAAACTGCGTCAGGTCTGGCAACCAAAGTCATCACGCCCGGGACCGGCAAAGTACACCCTGCCAAAGACGATGTCGTCACCGTCGATTACACAGGCTGGACAAGCGATGGCAAGATGTTCGACAGCTCCGTTGCTCGTGGCAAGCCTTCGACGTTGCTGGTTAGCCGCGTGATCCCCGGCTTCAGCGAAGGCATCCAGTTGATGGTGACAGGCGAAACGCGCCGTCTGTGGGTTCCCGAGTCGCTCGCGTACAAGGGCCAGCAAGGCAGGCCAGCCGGGACACTGGTTTTCGACGTCACGCTGATCGGCTTTCCAACTCATGCGCCCGAGGACGTTAAAGGGCCTCCGGCCGACGCCAAGCGCACTGCCAGTGGTCTCGCGTATAAAGTGTTGACCCCGGGCACAGGCACTCGCCATCCCAAAAAGACGACGAAGTCACGGTGCACTACACCGGCTGGTCGACCGATGGAAAGATGTTCGACAGCTCGGTCGCACGCGGCTTAAGCCGTCGACTTTTCCGCTGGACCATGTGATTCCCGGGTGGACCGAAGGCGTGCAACTGATGGTCGAGGGCGAAAAAGTGCGTTTTTGGATTCCGGAGAGACTCGCGTATCAAGGTAAACAGCCTCCGTTTGGCATGCTGGTTTTCGATGTGGAACTGATCCGGATTCAGTAGTCGCGAAACGGAACGGGGTTGACAGGTTGTCGAATCGCGCGATCGGACCGTCCCTGATGTTGGCGGCAGACATGGGCCTAGGTCGACAGCCTGACTGCTTTTCCTTGCTGTTCCTCCCGCTTTCTGCTATCCATCCTCTGGGCCCACGCTCACTTGGGCCACCACGCATGCCAACCAAATCGCTTACCCGGAGCCAACCGCAAAAATCTTCCACCACTTCGGTCCCCGGCTATCGCGTGAAGCCGGGGAGTTGCGCTTCCCCTGGGCGCAACCTTGCGCCGCACGGGCGTCAACTTCGCCATCTTCTCCAAGCACGCGACCTCTTGCACGCTGGTTCTGTTCCAGCCGGGAGCCGAGCATCCTTTTGTCGAGTTCCCGCTCGACCCGCGCTCCAACCGCACCGGGCAGGTGTGGCACGCCTTCGTGGAAGGGCTAGACGCCGGCATGCAATATGGTTTCCGCTTCGACATGCAGCCCAATCCCAATCCGCAGCGTGCATCGCTTTAATCCCGTCGCACGTGCTGCTCGATCCCTACGCGCGCGCGCTCTCCAACGGCGGCGCATGGGGCCAGTATCCAGCCGGGAAAGCGGCCCTATCGCAACGCTGTGGTGGTGGAGAACGATTTCGATTGGGGAGACGATCAGCCGCTCAACCTCCCTCTGGTGGACAGCATCATTTACGAAGCGCACGTCCGCAGCTTTACGCATGCATCCGTCTTCCGGAGTCGCGCATCCCGGGACCTATGCCGGGCTGATCGAGAAGATTCCCTATCTCAAGAAACTGGGAGTGACGGCGGTCGAACTGCTTCCGGTCAATGAGTTCGAGGAAGGCGACACCGACCGCGTCAACCCGTTTACCGGCGAGCGTCTGCTGAACCTCTGGGGTTATCAGCCGACCGCCTTTTACGCGCCCAACACCGCCTACTCGTCGAACCGGGCCGATGGCGAGCAGGTGCGCGAGTTCAAGCAAATGGTTCGCGCCCTGCATCAGGCCGGCATCGAAGTCATCCTCGACATGGTGTTCAACCACACCGCCGAAGGCGACGAGAACGGCCCGACCTGGTCGTTCCGCGGCATCGATAATTCCACCTACTACATCCTCGATCCCGACACCGGCAAATACGTGAACTTCAGCGGTTGCGGCAACACCGTGAACTGCAACAACCCGGTGGTGCGCGACTTCATCGTCGATTGCCTGCGTTACTGGGTGCTGGAAATGCACGTGGACGGCTTCCGCTTCGACCTGGCTTCCATTCTCGGCCGCGGCATGGATGGCCGGGTGCTCAAGAATCCGCCGCTGCTGGAGAGCCTGGCCTACGATCCGGTGCTGGCCAATACCAAGCTGATCGCCGAGGCCTGGGATGCCGCCGGCCTGTACCAGGTCGGCACGCTGCCTTCCTGGGGACGATGGGCGGAGTGGAATGGCATCTTTCGCGACGATGTGCGCAAGTTCGTGAAGGGCGACGCCGGCATGACCTCGGCACTGGCCACCCGTTTGCTGGGCAGTCCCGACCTCTACGAGACCAGCGCCCGCGAACCTTACCACAGCATCAACTTCGTGACCTGCCACGATGGCTTCACGCTCAACGATCTGGTTTCCTACAACGAGAAGCACAACCTCGCCAACGGCGAGAACAACACCGACGGCAACAACGCCAACTACAGTTGGAATTGCGGCGTCGAAGGCCCCACCGACGATCCCGCCATCAACGAACTGCGCGCGCGTCAGCGCAAGAACTTTGCCGCGATTCTGCTGTTCTCGCACGGCGTGCCCATGATTCTCGCGGGCGACGAAATTGGCGCGCACCCAGCAGGGCAACAACAACGCCTACTGCCAGGACAATGAAATCAGTTGGCTGGACTGGCGCATGATGGCGAAGCCACGCCGGCCTGCTGCGCTTCTTCCAGCTGATGATCGCCTTCCGCAAGCGCTGTCCGCTACTGCGGCGCGACAGCTTTCAGCTTCATGGCGAAGGCGGCTTCCACATCACCTGGCATGGCGTGAAACGCATGAAGCCCGACTGGGGATACGAATCGCGCACGGTGGCGATGCAACTGACGCAATTGCACGATGACGGCTCGCGCGACGACCTGCACTTCATCGCCAATGCGTACTCCGGCGATCTCGAGTTCGAGCTGCCGCAGATCGGCGAGCGCGAGTGGTTCCGCCTGGCCGACACCGCGCTGGCCTCGCCGCAGGACATCGCCGAAGAGGGCCTGGAGTTCCCGCTGCTGTCGCAGGAGAGCTATCTGGTGCGGGCCCGCAGCGTGGCGATCTTTGTGGCCAAGTGAGCGCTGAGCAGGAGCGGCGCGGCAGAGTGGCCAGGCTGGACAAAGCGTGGAATGCGCCCATGCTCGAAGAATTGGACAAGCGAGCGGAGGAGTTGAACATCACCTGGCAGGCGGTGATCAAGACATTGATTCGTCAGGCGCTCGATCAGCACTATCTGGCAACCGCGGTACGCCGGATAGCAAAAGTGCGATGAACCCGGCGCTTTCGCCGTCAGCGAGGGCTGGGGTGCTAGCCAGCGTTATTTGCGGACTCTCTTGGCAACGCACTCCACATAAGTTACGAAATCGTTCGGCTTGCCGGGTGGGGCAATCTCGAATTTTTCCGTGACGGAATCCGTCCCCGCGCGAGCATAGGTCATGCGTCATCTTGTACCGCCGGGCGCGGCATCGCTCAAGAACTCGATGGAGTTCCCGCCGGGCGCCACCGTTACCGCGTATCGGATGACGTGGTCCTCGTTGTCAAAGAAAATGGCGTGCAACGAGTCGTCCTGGGGATCGTGGTACAAATACAAAAGATCGTCATGGGCAAACGCCGCCCGCTCTTTCGTCGCGGGATAGTCCAGATGGGTTTTGCGGACCAGCACTGTTCCATCCATCTCGGCCGCGAAAGTCGACACACCCTTTCCCTGGCCTGGGTGTCCTCCCCCGACCCATGTCCATTCGCCAACTAGAAAATCGAAGTCCTTCCATGCGTGGTGGAGCGGGGTTGCTGGGCTTGCAGTGTCGAGAATGAGAGCAGCGTGAGTGCAACAAGCGTGGTTCGCAAGTTCATTTCGTGCCTCCGCCCTATTTCGTCCC
>CAVOMO010000015.1:0-6870 GCA_963697045.1 uncultured Acidobacteriaceae bacterium | reverse complement strand
TTCCGGGATTGATTTCTGTTTCCAACCCTCGAAACGTGCATTGCCCTGTTACCGATATTCCAGAGGCGCCGCGATGGATTCGCCAACGTTGATCGTCTTCCCCCGTTGATCGGTTCCTCGAATCTGAAGACCGGGAACCCTTTCGAACTCGGCGCGGATTCCTCAGGCGGGCAAGGTAGCAGGATGCGCTTCAGGATGGCGAAACGTAGCGGATCTTGCCGACGTTTCGCGCGTCACAGTCACCACAGTGATGTCGTCCTCCTGGCCGAAGTGTTGCGCACATGCGGAGATCTGCTCCGCAGATTGCGTACTGATGGCCGTGGTTCGTTCGAACCCAAAGAGTTCGCCACTCTTGTCACGGGCCTCGAGGACCCCGTCTGTAATAAGCGTAAGTTGTACACCTTCTCCGAGCCGGGAAGATGTTTCGGCGTATGGGGAGTCAGGCACAATCCCCAGCGGGAGCCCGGTATCGCCCGCGATCTCGGCGCCATCGATATACGGCATCTGGTGTCCAGCGCTCGCAATGGTCAGCGCGCCGTCGGCGCGGGCGCACAACACAAGGCAGGTTGTGAAGCCACCCTTGGTGCGCCCGATCATGCGCTGGTTCATGGCGGAGAGAATCTCGCCCGGACTTTGGGAGTAGTGGACCAAGGTGCGCAGCGTGCCGACCAGCAGGGAGACGGTCATGGCTGCGGGCATGCCTTTGCCGCTCACATCGCCAATCGCGGCGACCACGCCGCCATCGGGCAAAGGAATCACTTGGAAGAAGTCGCCCCCCACTTCGCTTGCCGGATGGTAGACGCTCTGGATCTTGAAACCGGGTATGGGGGGAATTTCATCCGGCACCAGCACGCTTTGAACGGAGCGGGCCGCCTGCAGTTCGCCGCGGAAGCGCTCCTCCTCGCGCCGCGAATGGACGAAACGAAGCAGCAAAATGACCAGCACCGCCAGCATTTCAATCGTGCTGGTCAGATCGGTAAGGGAAACAGGAAACGGCCATGTGGTCACATGGTTGATCCAACTGACATAGGGCCGCACCCACGAGTGGCCCAACACTACCATTGCGAACCCCAAGCTTTTGGCGGTGCCGCTGAGGTAGAACAAGGCGACAGGCAGGAAGACCAATTGGGAATCGCGGTTTCCGGCGCGCGCGCTCCCAGCCAGCACCAAGAGCACAACGGCATAGAAGAGGATGGTGAGACATGTCCCGATCACGTTGGGGAGTGCCGGGCTCGTCCAGGCGAAGTCGGTGGGAACCACCAGCAGCATCTGCATCGCCATCACTGCGACTCCGAGCCAATACAGCCTTCGTTTGCGGGATCCGGACACAATCATTACAAACTGGAGAAAAGCAAGGCTCGACGCATAGTAGGACAGGTCTCGGACGCTGTTCCAAGAGATCGATACGGAGAAATGATGCGTCCAATCAGCCATCAAGGCATCGAGCGCGGCCAGCAGGTTGGCTGTGCCGAACCAGAAGTACTCGGTCTCGCGCCTGCGCATCGCAAACATCAGCATGCAGCCGGCGCCCACCAGGAGAAAGACTACGAGTTGAAGATTGTTTGCCGAATCGTCCCAGTCCACGTGCTCTGAACGAGACCGCAGCCATTCGTTGAGGGAGCCGGCATCGCCCACCCGCAACGGCTCGTACATGCCGCCGCCGTAGAACCTAGCCCATGCCGGCCAATGCCACACGCGGATGGCAATGACCACGGTTTGCGGCTGCCCCTCAGGAACGCGGGGTAATCGGAATACAAGCGGCTGGGGCTGCACCACGCGCGGATTCGGCAGCATCCCGCCCATCTGTCCTATGAGCGCTCCATCCGCATACACCTGATACGAGGTAAGGAGGAAGGGGACGGCGAGGGCGAGCTGCGGATGATGCGCGGGCACTTGGATTTTGAAGCGGTACCACGCCATGCCGCCGACGTTGGGGTAGCCCTGCCCCGCCCAGTCACGGTCGCCACTGATGAGTTGCCAGCTGGAGTCGTCGAACCCCGTGCTCGCCCACCCTAGCCTGCCATCCGAGTCGTCGCCCAGATGAAAGCGCATGGCGCCATTCAGTTCCGCCATCGGCACGCGGTCTCGGTCGAGATCGAAGACCTGGGCGCACGCAGGCGCCGACGCGCAAATGGCGAGCAGAACTGCAAGGAGGGGGAAGCGAATGCGCGCCGGCATAGTGTCCCATCGGTATCATGCGTGGGCAGTCGGGCGCAACAACAATGAACGATCCGTCCAGCCTCGCAGACCCCCTTCATGCAAACCGTAAGCACAGCGTTGCCCCCAATGAGCGCATTATCGCCAATGCGCGCTTCGAGCCTTGTTTCAGTCTGGAAACGTGCTTAGCCGAAATGCGTCAAAGTAGCGGATTATGGTATAAAGAAATCCTGCAATTCAGGTTGCACCCCGTCCGCGGAAAGGGAAGATCCCACCTGAATCAACCTGCAAGTAAACACTCATGACTTCTCTTTTGCCCGTGCAGCGGACACCGGGCCACAAAAGGAGAAGTGTATGTCTCGTGAGCTGCCCGCGAACCCGAGTCTCGAATATCTGAGGAAGCAAGCCAAACAATTACAACGCACAACGTCCCAGGGCAAGCTGGCGGATGCGCAGCGTGCACTGGCTAGGGAGTATGGTTTTGCCGACTGGGCAAGGCTGAAATCGTACGTGATCACCTTGGGCCTACCGCCTGCTGAAGCTTTGACCGTCGCCATACGCGATCAAGATGCGCAGCGGGTTCGCGATCTTCTGGGAAGCCATCCAGAATTGAGAGTGAAGATCAACGAACCGCTGCCAAACTACGGTTTCGGTCAACATGCTCTGTTTGCTGCGGTGCAACGGAGCGATCGGGCAACTATCGACGTTCTTTTGGACGCAGGCGCCAACATTCACAAACGAACCGAGTGGTGGGCTGGCGGCTTCGGCTTGCTCGACGATTGTGATCCAGGCCTGGTGGATTTTCTGGTCGAACGCGGTGCGGTGATCGACGCGCACGCGGCTGCCCGGCTCGGAATGATGTCAACATTGACGGAATTGGTCGCGGCCGATCAGAACGTGGTTCACGCAAAAGGTGGAGACGGGCAGGCGCCACTGCACTTCGCATCGACGGTAGAGATTGCGCGATTCCTTCTCGATCATGGTGCGGAGATCGATGCGCTCGACGTAGATCACGAATCTACCCCAGCTCAATACATGTTACGTGTTGAGCAAAAGCGTCACTATCCCCGTGATCGTCAGGACGTTGCTCGCTATCTTGTAATGCGCGGATGCAGAACCGACCTCCTGATGGCTACCGCACTTGGCGATGTAGCTCTCGCGCGGCATCATCTGGACACCGACCCCGCCTGCATTCGTATGAGCGTTTCGGAAGCGTGGTTTCCAAAGAAAGACCCTCGCGCAGGAGGCACAATTTACATCTGGATGCTGGGGGCAAATCGAACCGCGCACGTGGTCGCGCGCGATTTCGGCCATGAGCAGGTCTTTGAGCTGCTCATGGAGCGGACTCCGGAAGATCTGAAGCTGGCTCTAGCTTGTGAACTGGGCGATGAAAGCACATTTCAGCACTATTTGGCCCGGAATCCGGACGCAACCAAAACGCTGTCGGACGGGGAGCAACTCAAGCTGCCCACAGCCGCGCAGAGCAACAATACAAAGGCTGTTCAACTGATGCTGGAGGCTGGCTGGCCAGTCAATACTCCGGGCGAAATGGGAGCCACAGCGCTGCATTGGGCCGGCTTCAATGGTAATGCTGAAATGGCCCGTGACATATTGCGCTTTCACCCGGATATTGAAACTAAATCGCGGGAGTATGCGGGGACTCCGCTGTCATGGGCCCTCTACGCTTCTGGAAACGGCTATCGGAGCACCGGAGACTACGTGGGAACGGTGCGCGCGCTTCTTGATGCCGGAGCCGCTCTACCGCCGGACCCCGAATCACTCGAACCCAGCGACGCCGTCTTGGAGGTGCTGCCATGAGTTCACCCAGACGTCCGATCGCGGTCCTACTCCTCTCGTGCCTTTACGTTGCCGCGGGGGCCATCGAATTTGTCGCCCACTTTCCCAAACTGATGGCGCTGCAAGACGAAGGCATTTTGATTGAACTTACCGAGTTGTTGGGTATTTTTGCAGGCGTTTTCATGGTCCGTGGTCGAAATTGGGCACGTTGGCTCGCGCTAGTCTGGATGGCCTTTCACGCCGCCATCAGCTTTCCTGTTATTCCTCAGGTCATATCCCATTCCATCATCTTTACGGTGAGCGCTTGGGTTCTCTTTCGTCCTGACGCGCGGCAATACTTCACACCACTGAAACCAGGCTACGAATAGCAGGCAGGTGGTCGCCCTGACTTGATTCATGCCTGTCGCCAAGTCATCAACTGACGGCCTGAACGGGCCGCTTACCAACTGGATGAGCGCATCGGCCTGTTCTCTTCAATCGGAAATTACCGCTGAGTGCCCGATTGTCACGGCGTTACGATACGAACAGCCCATGCTGCATTGGCGGATTTTGAATCCGGACAGTGCCAAACCGGCTGCACCCACGATCCCACAGCAGCAATTACGACCACCGAATGACTTTGGGCCGCCGGGCAGTTATGGCTTCGGCTTGTCCGGTGAAGCCGTTGCCGACTCCCGAGCACGAGCAACGATGTAGGCCTGGAGCGCCTTCACATCCTGCGCGTTGAGTATCTTCTTGTAGGATGGCATCCCCACCGGGGCAAACACACCATCCAGCAATATCTGGTCGAGCGACTCGATCATATCCTTGCTGGAGTAGCGGAGATCGGGTAGCGGCCCGCCGACTGCGTTCAAGCCATGGCATAGCATGCAATTCGAATTGAAGATCTGCGCTCCCCTGTGGACCAGCTGGGGTGAGGAGTCATACGTCAGCTGCGGCATCGGCGGCGGACCCTGCGGACCGAACGGCACCACCTTTAACTTCGCCTCACCACCTATGGCAAAGGTAAGGATGCGCCCATTGCCTGGCTTCACGGGGCCACTCCCAGCCGCGTTAAACAATCCGGGGCCGCCACCCCACCCTGCCATTACGGTCACATACTGCACGCCATTGACGGTGTAGGTTACAGGCGGGGCCATGATTCCGGTACCCGCATCGAATTGCCACAGCTGCTTTCCGTCTGTAGCGCGATAGGCCACCAGCATGCCGTCAGCGCGGCCCTGGAAGATTAGATTGCCCCCCGTGGAAAGAACTCCTCCCGTCTCGACTACAGGAGAGTTTGCGTGCCAGGCTTCCTTCTGAGTCACCGGGTTCCAGGCCAGCAGTTCTCCAGTCTGGGCAGGCATAGCTGCTGCCTTTACATAAAGAGCTCCGTCGTAGGAGTCGTCCAAGCCCTTATTCTCTGCGTTGGGGTCATATTTCCATTTTGAATTCGGTACGTGAGCCATTTGGCCGCCGGTCTTTGCCGGAACGTACACCAATCCTGTCGCTGGATGGAAGGCCATGGGGTACCAGTTATGCGCGCCGAAGGGATCAGGCGAGATCAGCGTGGGTTCGGCTCCGCCGATGCCGGGAATCTCGAGCGGGCGGCCGGTCTTAGGATCGAGCCTTGTGGCCCACGTGATGCCATCGACAAAGGGAGCACCGGAGATGAATTCGCCAGTCTTGCGATCAAGCACGTAGAAGAAACCGTTCTTGTTGGCCTGCATCAGAACGTTCCGGACGTGGCCACCGATCTTCAGGCCGGCCTGCATCAGCGGCTGGGTCGCGTCAAAGTCCCAGTTATCACCCGGAGTAGGTTGGAAATACCACGCTAATTCGCCGGTGCTTGCATGCACGGCAACGATGCAGGCGGTGTAGAGGTTGTCGCCGCCACCTCGGAGCGCGCGATACCAAGCGGTGGCATTGCCTGTACCGAAGTAGAGCAGATCGAGTGCTGGATCATACCCGATGCTGTCCCAGGGAGGGCCGCCTACGCCGTTCTTCCACTTATCCCCCTTCCAGGTTTTCGCGGCGCGAGCGACGTCCTTATTCTCGAAACCGCGCGCCGGATCGCCCGGAACGGTGTAGAAGCGCCACGCCATCTTGCCCGTTTCCGCGTCATAAGCTGATATATAGCCGCGCACCCCATATTCGGCCCCGGCGTTCCCGATTACGACCATTCCCTTTGCGATCCGTGGCGCGCCAGTGATCGAATAGGCCTGGGTGACATCGGTTGTCTGCGTGCTCCACAAGATTGTTCCGGCGCGTTTGTCCAGCGCGATGAGGCGACCGTCCAGCGTGCCTTCATACAGCTTGTCTCTGTAGAGAGCAACACCGCGATTGACAGCATCGCAACATAGAAAATACGCCCGGCTGCGATCGATCGCAGGATCATACTGCCACAGCATTTTGCCTGTCTTCGCGTCCATTGCGTAGACGACGTTCCACGATCCGGTGGTGTAAATCACACCGTCTTCCACGATCGGAGTTGCCTCGAGGCCGCGGGTGGTGTCAAGTTCCTGGCCCCACACCAGTCCCAGATTGGCAACGGTCTGCTCGTTGATCTGGTTCAGCGGACTGAAGCGCTGATCGTCGTACGTCCGGCCATACATCAGCCAATTCGCGGTATCCCTCGTGACCTCAAGAGTGCTCGAACCGTTTCGAGGCTTGGTGTCACTGAATCCCGCAAACAGAAGCACACTGGGCAACATGGCCCATATCAATGCCGGACGATTCACACTGACACCTCAGATTTAATTTGTTAGTCGACTGAGACTAACACCAGGCTCTGGCATCGTCAGCATCAGAGTGTTGAAGACTTTCGGGGTGTCACGGCGCCGCCCACCGCAGGGTGCAAGGATGACCCTGCTCTCCTGCTCTCGTCCAGGCTTTTGGCGCGCAGCTTCGGTCCGTCTGACACTCGCTTCGTGATAA
>CAVOMO010000014.1:0-24507 GCA_963697045.1 uncultured Acidobacteriaceae bacterium | reverse complement strand
TCACTCGGATTGGAACTTCCGCCTATGCGCGTTGCCCTTATCACGAACTTCGCCGCCAGCCGGAAAGAACCTCTGGTCGCCATGATGGACCGCGTCCACCAGGGCTTCGTCGACTCCGGGCTGCCGGAGCCGTTTATTCGTTTCAACTTTGCCGATGGTCTGCTGGTCAGCTTCTCGAGCGTGGATCGGGTGCTGAAACGTCACCCTGAGCTGGCGCGCTTTGTGACGGAGGCTTCGCCGGCGCCGCAGCTGAAGATTCCGGGCGCGCGGCGACTCTCCAACGGGCCGGTCTCGCCGGGAGCGGGCGACGTGGTGCCGTACGCCACGCTGCAAGCCATCGCAGCCGGCGTGCCCCGGTCGTTCCCGTTCCACGGCGTCGCCATCCATTTTCATTCGCCGGAGTTCGGCGAGGTGATGCCCATCGCCACCCCCGCAGCGGAAATGATGTCGGGAATTCTGATCAGCGATAGCTGGTGGGTCAACGGGCGCAACCGTTCGCTGTCGTCGTGCAGGGTGGTGGAGGTCGAGCCCGGCGATAAGAAGCTGCCGACGCCATCGGGACCGCTGGCTACGGTCCTGGCCGCATGTGGCAAAGCGCGAAAGACCATACAGGCCCCGTATCCCGGGCAGCTCGGACCAGGGCCGGTGCCTGCGGTCCGCCTGCCCACGGGATGGAACAGCCCGAGCGTCAATCCTGAACTCGCCATAGCAGTGAAAGCCATCGCGGTGAAATATCGGGACCGGCTGCCGGAGATCGTCAAGCAGGCTGGGCTGCCGCACGACCTTCCGGGACAGGCAGAAATGATCCGGCTGGCCACCTCCGCCGTGCACGCCGGACCGAAAAAGCCGGCGCTGGAGCGCGTCTTCAAGCCCCTGGGATACAGCGTTCGCGGCGGCACGGCCGGCGAAACGGGCAGCTTCTCACTGCGCCGGCGGACCGCGGCGAATTCAACGCTGGAGCTCACCTTGGACTGCGGCACATGGAGCCACAGCCTGCTGGCCATCTTCAAGGTTTGGGGGTTGGGCTGGAAGGCAACGCTCACCATTCCCCCAACCGAGAAGGCGGTAGGCGGAGGGCAGTACCCGATCGGCGATGCCGAGCAGTGGCAGAAGATCGTGGAGAATATGGGGACCCTGGTGGCGGAGTTGGAACGCACCTTCGTTCCCGAGATCGAAGCCGTGACCGGCCCCTCGCCGGAGTGGTATCAGCCGGAGAGTTGAGCGGAAATCATTTACCACAGAGACACAGAGAACACAGAGAACATTTCAATAAAAAACGAAAGCTCTGTGCGCTCTGTGTCTCTGTGGTTGATTCTCTCGCGCGGATAAGCATCACTCCGCGCGCAAGGCGCGCACGGGATCAGTTTTCGTGGCGCGCCACGCGGGGACCAGGCTGGCTGCCAGCGCGGCAACGATCATCACCGCGAATGCCAGTGCGAAAGACAGGGGATCGCGCGGGCTCACCTTGTAGAGCAGATACCCGAGCAGCCGGGTTAACAGCAACGCCGCCCCTGCACCCAGGGCAACGCCTCCTGCGGTCAAGCTGACGCCTCGCGACATCACCAGCCGCAGCAGATGAGACGGGGTCGCGCCCAGCGCCATCCGCAATCCCAGTTCGCGCCTGCTTTGCGACACCGCGTACGACATCACGCCGTAAAGTCCGATCGCGGCCAGCAACAGCGCCAGTCCTCCAAAACCGCTGAGCAGCGTGACCGCGACATGTTGCGATGTGGTCGAGCGTTCAACTTGTTCCCTCATGGTGATCACCGCGTAAGGCGCCAGCGCCGGATCCAGCGCGTGTACTTCGCGAATCAAAGCGGGCGATATTGTTTCCGGGCCCTGCGGCGTGCGAACAAACAAGGCCACCTGCGTTGAGGGATTCTGCCGCAACGGAACATAGAAGAACGGCTTCTGCGACTCCATGAGGTTGCCGTACTTCGCCGGCTTCGCGACTCCGACCACCTGCATCCAGCGGTCTTTCACCTTCAACCGCTTGCCAATCGGATTCTCGCCACGCCAGTACTGCTCCACCATGGTCTCGTTCACGACGGCGACCAGCGGAGCGTTGGCGTCATCGGCGCGGGTAAATTCGCGGCCCGATACCAGCGGAATTCCCAGCGTGCGGAAATATGCCGGACTGACCTCGTTGTATTCCACGGTCGGTTGCTGGTCGGGCGGGGCGTCATACCCATCGACCGCGATGGGAGTTGAAGAATAGGTCTTGAAACTGAATGGCGCGATGCGCCCGTAGGCCGCTGACTGAACGCCGCCGAGTGCCTCGACCCGGTCCATGAGCTGGTCCTGAAAATTTCTGGCGCGCGGCATATCGTATCCGGCCGCGAACAGATTGACTGAGGTCAGCACCACTCCCTGAGTTGAAAAGCCAGGGCTTGAGCTCCGAATGCGCTGCAGGCTCTGGACCAGCAGGCCGGCCCCGACCAGCAATATGAAACTGAGGGCCACTTGCAACACAACCAGGCTGGAGCGGATCCACGAGCCGTGACGGCCACTGACCACGCCGCCCGATTCAGATTTCAGCGCGCCGGCAAGATCGACCTTGCTGGACTGAATCGCCGGAACCAGCCCGAACAGCAGCGTGGAAATAAGGCACACGGCGGCGCTCAAGGCCAGCACCCGCCAATCGATGTCGCCCGCGATGCGCATCTGGACGCCGCGCGGTGGAATGATGCGCACCAGTGCATTGCGGCACCAGAGCGCGACCAGCAGTCCGCCGACTGCAGCGATGGAAGACAGTATCAGTCCTTCGGTCAGAAGCTGCTTCAACAATCGGCGGCGGTCTGCGCCGATTGCCAGCCGGATCGTCATTTCCTGCCGGCGTGCGAAGGACCGGACCAACATCAGATTGCCGACGTTCGCGCACGCGATGAGCAGCACAAAAAACACCACGGCCAGCGCGACTTCCAGGGTGGGAAGCAGAGTTCCAGAATTGTTGAATGGGGACTGCCACAACGGCATTAGCTTGATGCTGCGGCCGCGGTTGGTTTCTGGATACGCTGCTTCCAACTGGCTGGCGACACCCGCAATCTCAGCCTGCGCCTGCGCGGCACTCACACCAGGTTTGAGCCGCACGAAGCCTTCGACCCAGCGTGCTCCGCGGTCCTCCAGTTTGTAGCCGGTGGAATCAAATCTCTCCTGCATCGAGGCCGGCACCCAGAACTGAAACGGATAGCCCACGAAGGTCCCGTAGAATCCCTCCGGTGTCACGCCAATAATGGTGTGCGGCTGCCCATTCAGCATCTGGGTCTTGCCGATGATTGCAGGGTCGCCGCGGAAACGGTCCTTCCACAGTTGGTGGCTGATCACCACCACAGGATGGGCGCTGCGCCCGGTTTCTTCCTCGGGCGCAAATCCACGCCCCAGGGCCGGACGAACTCCTATCGCATCAAAATAGTTCGCCGACACAATGCTGCCGGCAGTGACCTCAGCGCGGTCGCCGATGCTGAGCGTGGTGCCGACAATCTTTTCCCCAATGAACGCGTCTATCAACTTGCAGTTCTTGCGAAGATCGAGGAAGTCGGGCCAGGAGACTTCGTTGTAGCCCGGCGCGCCACGAGATGTGCCGGCCAGCACCATCAACTGCTCCTGGTGTGCCACCTTTGGATAGGGGCGGAACAGGATGCCTTCAATCCAACTGAAGACGGCGGCATTGGCGCCGATGCCCACGGTCAGGCAGAGAATCGCCAGCAGAGAGAATCCCGGACTGCGTACCAGCATGCGAAAACCGAAGCGTAGGTCCTGCTGGATGTGCTCAATCAAGCTTACGTAACGCATTTCGCGACACTCCTGCTTGAAGTGTTCGACTCCGCCCATCGACCGCAGCGCGGCATAGCGGGCTTCGACGGGGTCCAGCCCCTGTGCGGCGTATTCGTCAATCTGGCATTGCAGATGAAACTGGAATTCATCGCCCAGTTCGCGGTCAGTCTCCTGCTTGCGAAACAACGAGCGCAAACGGAGCGGCAATTTGTAAAACAAACGCATCGATTGCCCGTTCTGTTATGCGGTCCCCAGCACCAGATCAATCGCTCCCGACAGGCGGTTCCACTGGGCTTCTTGCTGCCGCAGTGTACTTCACGCCGTCGCGCGTGAGCGCGTAAAACTTGGCGCGGCGATTGTTTTCCGATTCGCCCCACTTGGCGTGAATCCATCCTTGTTGCTCCAGCCGGTGCAGGGCCGGATACAGCGCTCCCTGGTTGACCTGCAACACGTCCTGAGAAACCTGTTTGATCCGCTGGGCGATTCCCCAGCCGTGCATGGGCTGTAGCACCAGCGTCTTCAAGATCAGCAGATCGAGCGTGCCCTGGACCAAATCTGTCGGTTTTCCCATTCCACCCTCATGTCGATAAATGACAAGACAGTAGCTTAGACTCCTGTCAACGGTCAAGGGAAGCAAGATCTAAGCCTGGATTGCCTGCGAATGCCTGGGCGAGGCTCTGAATGGGATTAGACACTTTAACTGCTGGGTTGGCACAACTAAGTCGGAAAGTGCTAAATGGCTGTTCTTCTCCCGATGCCACGTCTAGGCCACCAGCCCGATCGAGACTAGGGCGTGATCTCAAATACTGATCCCCAGCCGTGGTACCCATTATCGAATCCACCTATGGTTGTAGTGCCATAGAGGTTGCCGCTTTTGTCCATTACAAGACCGTCGATTGGGGTGCTCCCATCGCCACAAACCGGAGGGGGGGAAGAGAAGTCATGGATATCGGTATATGTCCAAGTTCCACTTGAAGGGGCAAGTTTGAAAACGGTGCCGCCTCCGTAGGCGCCGTCCCCCAACGTAGCGCCATAGAGATTTCCAACTCCATCCACAAGCAGGGTATCCATCGGTCCCCACTGGGCTATGGGCCCCCCGGGAAGTGCATACACCACATTAAATACCCAACTGCTCCCTGAAGGACTTAGCTCGAAAACCACACCACCGTCTGTCAATGTTGGTCCGTGAGTCGTGGCGCCAAAGAGGTTACCGGAGTTGTCAAAGACGAGGCCCGCATCAGGAAAATAGCCGTCACTGGCTCCGGCAAAGTTGTAGAGCACACTCTCATTCCAGCCACTTCCCGAGGGTGCCAGTTCATAAATTGCACCAAGACCGATTGTGCCGCCGAGGGCAGTTGTTCCATGGAGGTTGCCCAATTTGTCGAAAATCACCCCACTCTCAGGAGTCCCACCATCGTTGCCCCCGGTGAAGCTGTAAACGAGCTTTTCCACCCAGCTACCGCCCGATCGCATCAGTTGGTAAACCGTCCCGGCATTATCTAGGCCGCCAGCGGATGTGGTGCCATAAAGATTTCCTGCTTGATCGAAGGTGAGACTATCTGGCTGTGTTGGAGCAGCTCCGTCACTGCCGCCTTTGAAACCATGGATGATTTTCTCAGTCCACTTCGAAAATACTGTTGACGGCGGGGTCAAAGAGAAAGCAGTGCCGCAGCCATTACCTCCGCACCCTGCCCCTCCACCGAATTCCGTCACACCGTAAAGATTGCCGTCGGGGCCCCAGACCAACCTATTGACCGGCCCCCACCCGTCGCTGCCTCCTGCGAAGTTGTAGAGTTTCGTGAACGACCAACTCGAACCTTGGGGTGTTAGCTTGAAAACAGTGCCGCAGCCTAGTCCGGAGTTACAACTGGGATCTCCGCCTCCAAACAGTGTTCCGTAGAGATTCCCCGCTTTGTCAAATGTCAAACCGGCGTTGGGAAATGCGCCATTCGGCGGAAGTAATGAATTCGGCGCACCAAAGTCGTAAACGACGCTCGAGCCTTGGGCCGGATAGCCTTGAATATCCATTGCACCAAGTCGTGCCGTGGTACCCTTACCGTTCCACGTAGTGCCGCCGTCCGTGGAATAAAGATCCAGTCCATACACATTTTGGTTGTTAAAGTTCCACGATCCGAAAGTATTGTCCGTAAGGTTTAACGGGCCGAGGATCATGAAGTAACTCCGTCCGCCGAGGAGCGAAACATTTGTGATACCAGGGACCGTAACGAGACCGGGGTAGGCAACGCCACTGAAGGAAAAACAAGTGTTCCCCACAGGAATTCCAGGGACACCACCCGCATCGGTATAAATCACACTTTGGAACGTGTTCGGGTCAATTATCGGGTTCACGCCGAGGTCGATCTGTGTGACAGCGAAAGTGCCACTGCCGGAAACAGTAAAAGCATTGGCCTGCACGAAGCTTGTGCCGATCGAACCAGATCCTGCGACTGTCCATCCACTGCAGCAGTTGTACGGATCGCTCGGGGGGCCCAAGTCGGTAAATAAGTTGACAGTCGGCGTGGTTACCGCATGGCGGGCCTCTTCAGCTGAGGTTGAAAATCGCGAAGTTTGCTGTATCCCTTGCGCGCGAAGTGCCGATTGGCCGGCGAGCGATGACGCTAACACCGCCATTAGGAGAATCACGGTTGCCGCCCGCACGACGGATGTTCTTGCCCGGCTAATGGCAAAAACGTGCGTTGAATGCTGTCCCCGTAGCCCGACCCTGAGTCTCATATGAACCTCCACAAGGCCGTAATAAGAGCGGGACTACATAATCCGTGAGTTCCAATCCGGAATTTCCTTTTTGACCTCGAAAACGACGACATTGTACTCCCATCTCGCCCTGTTGCAACAATTGAACAACGTTTTTCTGTCGGAGCCGTCCCAGAGGTCTGCCATCAGCACCAGTACAGCCCAAAATTGCCCCATTTGTGCATACTTTTGCAACACCCCTCCTTTACCCCAACCAGCTTATAGACGGATTCCGCTGCCGACTGGACCACGATCCACCTATCCCGTCGGTATCGGTAGCAGCGCGATCCGGCCCAGCATCGCCCCGAACCGCCGCCGCGTCAGATGTCCTTCCGCCAGCAGTAGCCAGTAGTAGCGCGCATGTTTGACCAGCCGTCCTCCGGTCTTCACCAGCCGTTGCTGCAAGCTCGTCAGGGACCAGTTCTCGATCCGCTTGGGCAACGCCAGCCGATTGCTCAGATTCAAATCGGAAATGTGGGCTAAGGACAAAGTTCTTAGGGAATTGGCTTGTTTTTTTGCGGCAGGGGAATATTCTACTTCCATTCTGAAAGTCAACTGCGGAGGACAGCCAAAATGGCGGGTGTTTACAAATTGGTAGGAAGTTTGTCTTGGTGGCTTGGCCTACTATCTTTGATCGCCGGATTCCTGGTAAAGGTGGTCAGGCCTTCCGGAATCCAAGTTTTTGGCAGCGTGACAGCACACAGTCTGGTGTTTTTCGCTGGAGTACTTTTTCTATGTGCTTTGGCCACATGGGCGACGGAACGTCGAGACGCGAAACCGTAGGTTTGAAAGCGCTCACGCTTCTCGCAGCGGATAAGAAGATTGGCCGGCGAGCCCGGCAGCATACGCGGCACTCTCGGCCTTTTCGCTTCTAGCCCTTCGCTTAACACCGGCATCCTTGCGCGGTTTCAGCTTCGCGACTGCCTCCTTGAATGTTGTAGGCGGTGTGTTAATCAGTCGCTGCAACACTCGTCGAACTTGGCTTTATCCACCGCTATCTCTTTCATAAGGCCGTCAACATCTCGACAAATTCCCGAGCCAGATCATCCCCGCTCTTGAGCGTGGACCCATTCCCCTTCAGAACCACACCCCCGTCCTCCACGTCGAATTCGTACACTCGCGGACTGCCGCGTTTGCTTACCACGGACATGTTTACCCTCCGCTCCATTGGTCGCCAGACCATAGTCCCCTCTATGGGGGTGGCAAGTAAGTATGTGAGCCTAACTTCGATATTTTCCGGCGTGGGCGGCGGTTGATTCTCCCTAATTTTGGGGAACCCCTCATTGATCTTCTCGAGCGCCGCCCTTAACGAACCCAGCGCCTCATCCCAGAGCACGGATGCCCGAGCCTTTATCAGCCTCTGCTTATTCTTAAACGCTTCAACGTCTTGCTTGGATTTCTCTATCCCACTGGCAGCCCTACTTGCAGCATCGTCCATCCAGTCGCTCATGCAGCCACCTCCTGACCGCAGATAATATTCCTGGCGCGGTGCTTTGGCGAATGAATTGAAACCGAAATCGAAGTGGCCCGAAATCCCAGAGACTGACGGCGGTCACGAGCTTGCGTTCATCGCGACGGACGCGCGGCAACCGCGAGGCGTTCGGCGACAAAGCGGATGGGACGGACCAGGTAGTAAAGGAAATAGAGAGGGCGTGGCAGGCGCATATGCTGCCAGTCGGGCTCGGCGGGAACGAACACGCGCGCGAAAACCAGCGCCGCGCCATTGCGCCAGCCCTTCGACAACGCCAGGTGATACCGCAAAGGTCCCACGTAGCCGGGATGATCACCGGGCTCGCGCCAAAGAAATGTCTGCGCCGTTTCGGCCAGCAGTCGCGCCCTCTCATCATCCACATAGGGCTGGATGCGCGCGGGCAACTGTAGTCCCAATACTTGTTCGCCGAGCAGCAAAGTGTGCTTCAGCAAGAGGCCGCATCCTGTCAGTTCGGCCAGGCGGATAGCGTCATCCCAATCCATCTCTGGGTGCGACTGGATGTGGCAGGCAATGTCGCATAGCCAGCCCAGGTTCCGCCAGCAATGTTTGGCGCCGTGGGCGCAAAGGTAGAGCAGCAAATGTTCGGGCGAAAGAGATAGGAACGATATTCCCTCCTGGCGCTCCACATAAGCCGTCTGCCAAAGCTGATCGGCGTCAAGCTGAAACGAAAACATTTCGTGCAGCGCTCCCCAGTGCAAATCGACCGACGTTCCACGTTCCTTGTTGGTGAAGCACACCTGGCGATTACTGGATCGCACCAGCGCGGCATCGGTATCGCCGACCAGGGGCGACCAAAGACTGTACCCATCGCCGACCAGCACGTCGCGCACACGCAATACGTCTTCTGAGCGGACCAGCAGGTCCAGATCATGGAACTCGCGCAAGGCGAGATTTCCATAAGCCGTCAAGGCCAGCGCCGGTCCTTTGAACGAAATCACCGGGACCCCCGCTTCGCCGAGTGCCCGCAATAGACGCTGCCACTCCTGCGCCCCAGCCAGGTTGTCTTGCGTGGCCCGGATAAACCGTTCCCGAAACCACTGCAAAATGGTGGGTGGCGCTATGTCTCCGGCATGCTGACACACAACATAGGCAACAAGCGGCGTTACGGAATGGTCCTCTGCGATCCGCTGGAGTACATCCCAATCCAAGCGCTCGGCCAATGCCGTCTGAAGCGATGCAACTTCTGAAGGAGACAGAAACGCCTTCGCACACTTCACCACGGCATCCATTTCCCGGCTCTTCTGCCTCTTCATAAATCATAGGCGCGCAGCGCCATGGTTAGGAGCATACTCCGGAAGACGAGATCAGGAATCAGCAATGCAGATCACGTCGAATGCCCCCCTCTTGAGTTCATCCCAGAAGTGGGATATATTTTATGGCAAGACAAAAGCAAGCTCCTGGCGAGAAGCCATTGTATTGGGTTGGATCGACGAAGCGAGACCTCCTGGAGTTTCCGGAAGCGGTGAGGGACGAGATCGGTGCCGCCCTGAGCGTTGCTCAGTTTGGCGGCAAGCATCCGAAGGCGAAACCGTGGAAGGGTAAAGGAGCAGGAGTTCTGGAGGTGGTCGAGGATCATCGTGGCGACACCTATCGGGCGGTCTACACCCTGGGGTTCGAGGGCGCGGTCTACGTACTTCATGCATTCCAGAAGAAGTCCCCGAAGGGCGTCAAGACGGCGCAGAGTGATGTCGGGCTGGTCGGGCGGCGTTTGAAAGCGGCGCGGGAGGATTACGAGGCGCGATATGGCAAACGGGAAAAATAAAATCAGAACGGAGCGGAGTTCGGGAAATGTTTTCGCCGATCTCGGTCTGAAGGCAGCTGCCGAGAAGAAAACGAAAGTCCGTCTCGCCGTGGCGATCAACCAGATTCTGGAGAACGCCCACTTATCTCAGGCGGTGGCTGCGGAGCAGTTGGGAATCAATCAGCCGAAGATCTCTGCATTGGCGAATTACCGGTTGGATGGCTTTTCGGTGGAGCGGTTGATGAATTTCTTAAACGCCCTCGGGCGTGATGTTGAGATTGTTATTCGGCGGCCGAAGGCACGTCGGGCGCCGAGAATCCGTGTCTCAGCGGCATAAAGAATCCAAAAGGCTTTACGAGATCGGGAATCAGCTACAAAAGGCGGGAAGTCCTCGGCGTTCATCGGCCGGACGGGTGTGCTGAATCATAGGTTTCGTTTGCCCGGAGCGCTCCCAGCAGACCAATCAGCACCCAGATATGACGGGTATGCTCCCAAGATCCGCCGAGGCCTTGGTACACCAATGCCTGCAGCAAGCCAATCCACATGGCGGTACGAAAAACAATCTTCGGGCTGCCGCGCGTTTGTAAATGCGGTTTCCGCAGCAGGAATATCAGAAGAGCGCAGAAGGCAAGCAATCCGAGAATGCCGTCTTTTGCCGCGATGCTGAGGAAAGTGTTGTGCGCATCGCCGAGGTGTTGTTGTTCGCCCGACGCGGTCAGATAGTCAACCGACGCGGGCAAAGAGCCTGGGCCGTCCCCGAGCCACGGATGACGCCAAGCCGTCTGTAGCGCGTCGCGCCAACACAGCAGCCGCCCAGATGGCTGCATATGCGAAAAGTCCAAACGCCCGCGCGCGTCGAAGAGCGAGGGTGGGGAAACCAGCATCGCGACGAAAAAGGCCAACGCAACCATGATGCCCGCCAGCAGTGCGTTCCGTGCTGCGACCCGACGGCCGCGTCCACGATAGTCGGCCCATAACCATACTCCAACCCCCAGTGCCAGTCCGCCTAAACCCGGCGACAAGGTGAACCCTGCGGTCACAACTATGGCAGCGCCAATCATGAGCGCGACGCGCCGGCCAATCCAACCAACCGAGCGCATTGCCAGCAGCAGCAGAAAGCTGACGCTCAAGTAATTGCAGCACATGTTCATGTTGAGGAACAATCCGCGAACACGAGGATAGTTCCCCGGTAATAAGGTGCCGTAGTGGGACAGAAAAATGTTGGCCTCACCCCTGACGGTTGCAATAAAACAACCCAACGCCGGCGATTCCCGCGACCACCGTAAGGACCGTGCCTACTATCCAGGCTTGCGTCACTAGCTTCAGCACGCGACCACATCGGACCAAGTTGAAAGTCAGAATGGCGATAGTCAGAAGATAGGCTTCGACGATAAGCTTGCCCGCACTCGCCCTCTGGTCTGCGGCCGCGAGCGTCGATAGCAGCAATGCTCCCGCATAGAGTCCAAGCACGAGATAGAAGCCGCCTGGCCGCCACGTCAGCTCGCCGCGAATTAGCGCCGCGACGAAGAAAACCCACGCAATCAGAAACACGGCATCGGCGATGATCGCGGTAGAGTCGAAGCGCTCGAACAGCGTCCACTGCATCAGCGGCAGGACCGCGATATAGGTCGCCAAGGTCCATTCGCAAGCAGCGGCAAAAAACTTTCCCCGTACCTGCGAAGGAACGGTGGCCGCAACGGAGTTTTCACTCAATCGCATCTTGGATAGCGTCGCTTTCGCGGCAATCCGCATTATCAACTTTGGTGGTGATAAATCCCACAACTTCATCTGGGGGGCGGCCTTCAGGCCGTGCGCAAAAGCCCGATATGCTGCTAAGTCGCCAGAATTTCACCGCAGACACGCCGATTATTCCTTGCTTCGGAAACCCAGCCAGATTAAGCTGGGAACTCCCATTTTCGTTGAAACGGTGCTTTTCGGAGAAGGTGTCTCGTGACCATGCCCAATAGTCCTACCGTCAAAGTTATCTATGCGATGGCTGCGGCTTTTCTTCTGGCCTGCCTGATCGTCCCCGCCGCTGCGCAAGATGAAACCACTCGTAACGTTGGGCTTCCAGAGGATTGGAGTCATCACCACCTGGTTTTCTCGCAGCCCACAACGGCGAGCCAATCTGCGGAGCTACAAAAAGATCCGCGCTATTGGTATCAGTTGTTGCGCCGCAACTCGCTGCGCGCGAAGCAAAACCCGGCGTCGCCAGCTGCGGCTGAGGCAGACTTCCATCCATCTTCACCGGGACCAGGCCGAAGCGCCCCGCAAGTTCAAGCGGGACTGGGCCGTGTCCTTCACCGGCATCACCGCTGCAACGACCGGAACCGTTGGCGATGGGCAGTTTCCTGCCAAGTTCACCTTTGACGTAAACGCTCCTCCCAGTTGCGCGAACGATTTCGTGGTCTATAACACGGGCCTGGCGCAGTCCACCTCGCACCCCGGCATTGTAGCGTTCAACGAACTCTATTCATCGCAAGGCAGTGTAGGTGGTTTCTGTAACCAGAATGGCCCCAGCGTCATGTGGGCTTACCGCACCGGCACTACCGGCACTACTTCCAGCGGGCCCATACTCTCACTCGATGGTACGAAGGTAGCGTATGTCGAGAACATCGCCGGCGGTCCTGCCGTGCTTCACATCCTGAAGTGGAAAGCCGGCCAAGGAACGCTCTCCGCCCCCGCCACTCCTGATGTGACATTGGTCGCGGGCGCCGCCTGGAGTACATGCCCCGCCGGTAGCTCGTGCGTCGCAAATATTGACATTTAGTGGCACGGGCAGTCCGCAGGACACCATTTCATCGCCTTTCTACCGTTACGATGGCAGCGATACGCTCTATGTTGGCGACAGCACGGGTCATCTGCAAAAGTTTACCGGCGTGTTCTCGGGAACCCCGACTGTGGTGTCCACCGGCGGGTGGCCTATCCTGGTACACAGCGCCGCGACGCTTACGTCTCCCGTTTATGACGGGGTGTCGCAGAACATCTTCGTGGGCGACTCGGCAGGGCAGCTCAGCTTTGTCATGGAGACGGGCAGCACGACGGGAGCCTGCGGCAGCGGCAGCCCGCCATGCCTGGGATCGGTCGTCCAGGCACTGGGCGGCGCGATCGTGGATGGTCCGCTCGTGGATAGCAGCGCCCAGACAGTCTTCGCATTCGAAGGTACCGACCCCACCAATCAGGGTACTGCCTACCAATTTAATACCCAGTTGGCGACTGCATCCGAAAGAAGCGCTAATATCGGGGCCCGTAGCGGAGTCGCAGGATCCAACATTCACATGGGAACGTTCGACAACACCTACTACACCACCGGAACCGGTCACCTTTTCGTGTGCGGCAAGACGCTCCCTTTAACGGTTCCATTTAATGACCGGCCGGCCATTCATCGCATCACCATCACCAGTGGTGTCATGAATACCGTTAGCGACGGCAATCTCGATCTTGTGTCTACCAGCAGCGACGAATGCTCACCCGTAAGCGAGTTCAACATCGGCACAACCGACCGGATCTTCTTTAGCGTGACAAACCACAATGCGCCTTGCGCTGGCGTTGGCGGCTGTGTCATGTCCCTTGTCCTTACCGGTACATGGCCCCCGGCAGGTGTCACGAACACTATGCAAGCCTCTGGCGGCACCAGTGGCATTATCGTGGACAACGCGAACCCTGACACTTGGAAGGCGAATACGGCCTACGCGCTCAACACACGTATCATCGACAAGAACGGCAATGTGGAGAAAGCTACGACCGGAGGCACATCGGGAGCCACTGAGCCAACCTGGGCCACCGAGTACTGGACGGCACTACACACGATGGGCAGCGTTGGTGTGGACCAACGAAGGCATCTCCCAGGCCGCCAGTATTTACTTCACGTGGCTCTCGGCTGCAACTGCGGCCTTTTCAGCATTCCATGCAACGCGGCTACCAATGGAGGATGCGCCGTTAAGCTAACGCAAGCGGGGTTCCAATGAGTCAATCCGATAGCACAGGCCGTTTGACCGGTGAAGGGACACCAGCGCCGGCAAAGAAGCCGTATGAGAAGCCGGCGTTCCGCTTCGAGCGGGTGTTCGAGACCCGGGCGCTGACTTGCGGGAAGGTCCAGCAGACGCAGGGGTCGTGCGCCCACAACCGCAAGAGCTCGTAGACTCTGGACCTCGGCTATACAACTTTAGTCTGTCGTGAACCACTGCAATGCCACTAGATAGCTGCTAAATCCCCAGAATTCAACTGCAAAGCGCCGTTATTCCTTGCTTCGGCATACCCAGCAGGTTAAGCTGGGACACCCTTATTTCCAGTGGAAATAGTGCTGTGGAGGTCCTCCCTGTGTCTCTGGCCGATAGTTGCATTTCTAGTTTTGTTCGCCTTATGGCTGCGGCTTTTCTTGTCGCCTGCCTGATAGTTCCCGCTGCTGCACAACAGATCCGCAACAGCAGCTATGATCGTTTGCCGATTCTCATCACCCAGCCGATTGACGAAAGCAAACTCGTCACGCTGCGCGGCAACACGCGTCCCGAGGCCAACTAGCAAGAACGATCGCGGCCTGGTACCGGACGACTTCCCCATGCCGCACATGCTGCTTCAGTTGAAGCGCGCACCCGCAGTTGGAAAAGGAGTTCGAGCAGTTCATCGAGACGCTCACCGACAAATCTTCGCCCAACTTCCGCCACTGGATGCTGGCGGCAGAACAGGGCGAGAAGTACGGTCTGGCGCAGGAAGACCTCGACACCATCACGGGCTGGCTTGAGTCGAACGGCTTCACGGTCATACGTCTACCCCAACCGCATGGTGATTGACTTCTCCGGCACGGCAGGCCAAATCCGCGAAGCCTTCCACACCGAGATCCACTACCTCGACGTTGAGCGGTGAGCAGCACTTCGCCAACATGAGCGACCCGCAGATTCCCAGAGCGCTCGCGCCCGCCGTGGTCGGCGTGGTCTCGATGCACAACTTCAAGCCGCATGCATGCTCAAATCGAGCCGCGACTACAGCTTCTCCGGGTGCACGACACTGCCCACCGCAGCCCGGTACCTGCTATTCGCTGGTGCCGGCGGATTTCCAGACCATCTACAATCTCAATCCGCTCTATCGGCGTGGGAATCTCACGGGCACGGGACAGACCATCGTGGTGGTGGAGGACAGCGACACCTACAGTACCGACGTGGCTACTTATCGCAGCACCTTCCTCAGCAAGTACGTCAGGCACGGTGACCACCACGCATCCCAACCTGGCGGCAATTGCACCGATCCGGGCACCAACGCGGCTGACGGCGAAGCGGACCTCGATGCGGAAGTCGCCAGCGCCATGGCTCCCAACGCAACCATCCAGGTGGCGATCTGCGCCGACTACCACCACCTTCGGCGGCCTCATCGCCGTCCAGAACCTCGTCAGCGCCGGCAGCCCGCCCGCCATCATCAGCATGAGCTACGGCGTGTGCGAAGCTGCCAACTGGCGCGCCGTCCAACGCGGCTTTTAACACGGCATTTCAATCGGCGGCGGCGGCGGGAGTCTCCGTCTTCGTCTCTGCCGGCGATGCGGGCGCGTCGGTTGCGCACCGGATTTCACCAGTGGCTCCATCCTATGCACTGCACCGGCATCGGGATCACCGGCTGGGGTGAAACGCATTTATAACGTCTCGGTCGGCGGCACCGACTTCGAGGACACCTACAACGCGAAGAAAGCCACCCTCACATCCCGCTGAGCACCTACTGGAACTCGAGCAACACCACCACTTACGGCTCGGCCAAGTCCTACATTCCGGAGATTCCCTGGAACGATTCCTGCGCCAGCGTCCTGATTGCCAACTATGTCAGCGGCTGCTTTCGCAACCTACGGCTCACCGGCTTCTGCAACAGTCATCGCGACCGGGAGCAACGACTTACCTCAGCACCGGTGCCGGCAGCGGCGGCCCCAGCGCCTGCGCCACCGGCGGAGGGGACACCAACCAGACTACTTATCGCGAGGTGGACGGCACGTGCACCGGGTATGCGAAGCCCTCCTGGCAATCGGGCATCTTCGGCAATCCGGCCGACGGCGTGCGCGACATCCCGGACGTCTCGCTTTTCGCCGCCAACGGCATCTGGGGACACTTCGCCACCATCTGCTTTTCCGACACCAGTCAACGGTGGAACTTCCTGCGCCGGTGCGCCCAGCACCTGGAGCGGATTCGGCGGAACCTCCGTCGCCGCGCCCATGATGGCCGCCATCCAGGCGCTGGTGAATCAGAAGTGGAGCATCACGCAGCGTCGGCAATCCCAATCCCATTTACTACCCATCGCCAAGAGCCGAGTTCGGCGCCAGCGGCAATAGCGCCTGCTACTCCATCAATCAGCCGCCGCGCCGTGGCCTGGGTTCCGCCTGCGTGTTCTACGACATAACCCAGGGCGACATCGACGTGAACTGCCGGTATAACGGCACCAGCCATAGCGTCGGCTGCTACCGGCCCTCGGGCACCAATGGCGTCCTCAGCACGCAAGCGCTGACGACCGGCACGGTCACTACGGGCGGGTCGGGCTACACCAGCACTCCCACCTGCACACTCGGCGCGCCCAGCAACCTGAACTCATACCTTCGACCCGACCGGCGGAACTCTTTGGGCAGGCGGCACGCAGGCCACTTGCACGGCCTCTGTAATCCGGCAGCACAATCGGCTCGTATCACCATCAACATCGCCGGCCAGGGTTATACGGGCGGGACCTCGTGCACGATTTCAGGCGGGGGAGGATCGGGCGCCACGTGCTCGGCATCGCCGACGGTTGGGACTGCCGCACCAGCGTACCAGCCCGCCTACGGCGCGACGCCCGGCTGGGACTTCGCTACCGGCATTGGCAGCGTCAATGCCTACAATCTGGTATTCAACAGTGCTTGGTGAGTCCGGTCTCAACCCGGAGGACAGGAGGATCAAGACCGTGATAACCACATGCAGATCGATCTCCAGAGTAGGCATGATCTCCCTCGCGTTGGCGATGATGCTTGTCCAGGCTGTTTCGTCACCAGCACAAGCGCCCGCGGGAGGGCAAGGCAACCCTGTGATCCAGGATTGGACTACGCATCATGTAGTCTTCTCCGATCCGGGCTCGAAGAGCGACGCGATCCGGGCGGGCAAGTACGAGCAGTGGCTCAGGATCGTCAACGATCCGCGTTACATTATGCAGCAGCAGAGACGAAGTGTCCGCGCTTCGGGGCCCGCGACGATGAAGTCGCGCTTAACCGAGCCGGCGCTCCGGGCAATAGCGGAATCTGACGCTAGCATCGCGGCTTCGGGCGCCGCAGCCGCAGCCCTCGAGATGACTCTTGAGGAACGAGAAGCCTCTCGAGGTGGCAACCGAAAGCTGCCCTCGGGGCTGAGCAGGGCGCTCATACCTCCTTCCGGGGAGGCGCTTGCGCCAAGCTTCGTTTCAACAAACATCGGTGTTGGGCCACCAAAGAATCGCATGAAGACCGACTGGAGCGAAGACATGGGCTCCAGCGGCACCGTCGGCTTAGGTGACTTCCCCGCGACCTATAGCACCGGCTCCACAAGTTGCACTGATTTTGCTGTGTTCAATACGGGCCTGACCGGAGGTCGGGACAGGCGAGCATCATTGCTTATAAAACCTCTACACTGCTACTTGCGGCGCGCCTACCGCGTATTGGGCCTTACAACACCGGTGGGACCATCACGAATGCGGTCGTCCTTTCCGTCGATGGCTCGCAGGTGGGCTTCGTTCAGAGCGCTGAGCGGTGTTGCCAACCTGGTCCTGCTCAAGTGGGCGAGCGGTGGCACTGGGGTGCTCCGGCCACCCCAACCTCCGTGGCCACCAGCGCATATCGCCTCTGCACGGCACCGTGCATGACCACCATCCTCCTCAATGGGAGTCCTAGCGATACTTACTCTTTCCCGTACTACGATTATGGGACTGACACTGTTTACGTCGGCGACGACGGCGGGGTCCTCCACAAATTCACCAGCATCTTCCGCTCCGGCACTCCTGTTGAGAGCGACAGGCCCGTGGCCGGTGACGGTGTTTCCTGGGACTACTGGTTTGTCTGCGCTGGGCAGCCCCGTCTATGATTCGGGAAGCGGGAAGGTCTTTGTCGGCGACTATCTCCTCAACTCGTTTTCCAATTGTGAGCCCTCGGCAAACGTGCTGAATGGCACCTGTGGCTACCTTTATTCTGTCAACTCGTCGTCCGGAGCGGTCATTAAGTCTGCCGAGTTGGACTTCAACATCGGCATTCTCGACGGTCCCCTGGTGGATTCGAGCGCCGGCATGGTTTACGCCTTTGTCGGGGACGACGGCTCAACCAATTGCACCGTGTCCTCAATAACCGCCTTTCCTTGCTCCGCGGTCTTCCAATTCCCTGTGGGTTTCATCGCCGGCGCCAGCGGCACCAAGGCTGCGGTGGGACCGGGTTACGAATTCATGATGTCAGGCAACTTCGACAACGCTTACTTTATCTCGAACGACCCGCCCACCGGGCACCTTTATGTCGTGGGAAACACGGGCCCAGCGAATAACACCCTGTATCAGATATCGATTAACAGCGGCGCAATGAACACGACGAGCGTCGCGGGCCCTGTCGTAAGCACCAATTACACAAACAGCTATTACGCGGCCGGCCTTCAGGTCGCTGAGATCTTCAACGCTCCGCATGATTACATTTTCTTGAGCGTGCTAGCGTTTGGCAACCCCACCACGGGTTTTTGCGGCACCGCCAGCCTGGTGAACGGCTGCGTCATGGGATTTGATGTCAGCGGCGGAACGATCACTCCCGCCACGACTCCTACGGCTGCGACCGCGGAAGCGGGCGGAACCAGCGGAATCGTGGTGGATAACGCCGCGGCAGGCGCGTCGAACATCTACTTTTCTACACTGCTGGACCAGACCTTGCACGACCTCGGGTGGCACGGGCGGCTGCGCTATCCAGACGTTACAATCGGCGCCCTGAGTGTCATTATGTGTAAGGCTTGCCCCGGGTTTCTGTACGGGATGCATTGCAGGCGGCAACAGTGAGGCTGGAATGGACGAAGAAATGAGCGGTGAGTTGGATGCTGCGAAACCGAAACTGACAAAGAAACCCTATCGCAAGCCAGAGTTTCGCTTCGAGCGGGTGTTCGAGACCCGGGCGCTGACCTGCGGTAAGGTCCAGCAGACGCAGGGGTCGTGCGCCCACAACCGCAAGAGCTCGTAAACTGCGGACTGCGGCTAGCTTTGACCCGTCGTGAACCACTTGCAGGGCCGCGCTTTGCCCCTGCTAAATCCCACAATTTCATCGCCCAAGCGGCGGTTATTGCTTGCTTCGGTAATCGTACTGGGTTACCCTCTGGACACCCTATTTTGTTTGACCACTTCTCTGTTGAGGTATCCCTGTGCTACTGCGGAATCTGGCCTTTCTCAATGCTATTCGTGTAGTGGCTGCGACGTTTGTTGTGGCCTGCCTGATCGTCCCCGCGGGCGCGCAAGATGACCAGAGCCAACCTAAAGGTGTGCCCGACGACTGGAGCCACCATCACGTCATCTTCTCCGATCCGGGGACGATGCAGGATGCGCTGGCGAACGGTACTTACGAACATTGGTACCAGATCACCAGCAACCCGCGGTTCCAGATGCAGAAGGCTAAGCGGCAGGCCGCCTGCCGACAAGTCCAGGAGACGGGTGCAGCCGATGGGATGGCAGAACTCAGCAGCCGACTGAAGGGTAAACTCAAGCGAGATTGGAGTGTAACCCTGGGCGGCGGCGGCGTGGCGGCGACCATGTATCCCGCCAAGTACACCTTCGATACTGGCGGACCTCCCAGTTGTACGGACTACGCGGTTTTTCCCGCGAATGTGGCTGGTGGTGGGACTGCTGCCTCGGGCAACGTGATCATTCTTAGCGATCCAGGGACTTGGGGTACCGGTGGGAACACCGTTACCATTGCCGGAATACAGTACACATTCGTCACAACTACACCGGCGGCCGCCAACAGTTTTATGCACACTGGTGGCACCAACACTGGAATCAGGACGACACGGCGCACAACCTGCAATGCTGTTATCAACAATGATCCTTCGCTCTGCACCGATACTTCCTGCGTTTTCAGCGGCCAGACACGAATGCCAGCGTTACCTCAACTTGGGCCGGAGGCACAGGCAACCGGGGCCGGGTTAATTTGACTGCCCTCGTGCCCGGTACCGCAGGTAATGCCGATAACGCTGGCGACCAGCGACGCCCGAGCGTTTCTTAGAAGTGGCGGCAACCTCACGGGCGGTGCGAACGGTACCAGGCAATCTTGTCGGCATCACTAATTTGTACAGCGGGAGCTCGCCCACTGGTTTCTGCGGCACCAGCCCCGACCGTCCAATTTTCGTACTACATCGGCACGGGCACGGTTAGCACTTCGCCTTCGCTTTCGGAGACGGAACGAAGGTGGCTTACGTGGAGAGGTGAGTGGCGGATCGCCAAGTTCCACGTGCTTAAGATAGGAACAACGGGAAGCAACGGCACGAGCGCCATTTCGCCGGCCGTGCCAGGTGTTTCGGAACAACGCGACCGATACGCGATCGTATGGCGACCGGCGTCCAATGTCACGCTGTCATCGCCCTACATCGATTACGGCAACGACATAGCCTATGTCGGCGACGACACCGGCAACTCCACAAGTTTACCGGGGTCTTCAATGGCACTCCGGCGGAAGTCACCACCGGAGGCCTGGCCTGATCACGGTCAGTACCAGCGCCAACATCCTCACTGGACCCACGGTCGATTTCAATACCGGCAACGTCTTCGTGGGTGACGGAGTCTTGGCGTTCTGCGAGTATGTCACTGACCGTTGCAGGCACCGGCTGCGCAGTCCCCCTGTGTGGCGCAACTACCGTCAATGTGGGTGCTCTCAATGGTTCCGGCACCGCCAGCGGCCGGGCCGATCATCGACCCGCCGGTTGTGGATTCGGCAGCTCGGGGATGTCTTCACCTTCATCGGCTGCGGTTTGTCCGCCGCAGATCCAGCGCCTGCCGGTTCACCACTTCCCCTTCTCTTGCCTATGTGGTGCAGGCCAGTACTTCGCTGTCCACGCAGCTCCTGTTTGGACGCCTGTGGTTTTAGCCTCGGCGACCAAAATATGCATATCGGAGCCTTTGACAATACCTATTACACGGGGACCATCTCGAGCGGTCACCTCTACGTCTGTGGAGAACCCTCTCTTCAGAACAACCCGATCCTGTACCAAATTGGCTTTAACGCCAGCGGCGTCATGCAAGGAGCGCAGCGGCACGACCCTGAACCTTGGTACGGCTGGAGTAGAGTGCTCCCCTCTCGCCGAGATATACAACACGACGACCAGCAAGGACTGGATGTTTGTGAGTGTGCCAAATGGCTGCAATGCGTCTTGGGGTGGAGGCGCAGGTTGTGTCATGAACTTCCAACTCCCCACCAGCGGCTTTCCAGCGGCTGGAATTGGGGCGGCAGAGTCCGCGGGAACCAGCGCGATCATCATTGATAACGTCAGCTCGGCCGGGTCAGGCTTCGAGCATCTATTTCGGCACTCTGACCGGCGGAGCCGATAGTGCCATCAAGCTGACACAATCGGGATTGCAGTGAGGTTCGAAGTGAAAACTATGACGAGCGATCAAGAAAATCCGAGAGAACCAGCGCAGGCCAAGAAGCCCTATCGCAAGCCAGAGTTTCGCTTCGAGCGGGTATTTGAAACGCGGGCGCTGACTTGCGGCAAGGTGCAGCAGACGCAGGGGTCGTGCGCCCACAACCGCAAGAGTTCGTAAGCCGGTTGCAACGGGCCGGATTGGGGTACCCGGCTTTTGCTGTTCTGGGACGATGCCGAGGGGTCGAAATAGCATCTTTGGGCCATGCTGATTAACCCACTTAGTGGCGATACCGCCTCACGAGCAACATAACATCGTAGAATGCCTCTAGAATCGTCTAGGATGCCGTCTGCGAGGCTTTCGATTACAATGTGCCGTTTGGTGCCTTGATAGTAGTTTTCGTGGCTAGAACGGCCTATAATGCGATTTAGTCACCTTGGTGGTATGCGCGACGTTCCGAGATTACTGGTTGTAGTCAGATTCCTGTCATGAGACTCTCTACCGACGAACCGTGCTCCATGCCCAATGGCCACAGCTTGAGGCAGAGCTTGTTCGTCGATGTTCTGCGCCAGTTCGGCACTGCGAGATTGGCTGTCACCGGCAGCAGCATGTTGCCGACGGTCTGGCCGGGTGACATCCTCGTAGTGGAGCGCCAGCACAGCGACCAGTTGCAACGCGGGCAGGTCATTTTATGCCTCCGCGACGGCGAACTGGTGGCCCATCGCATGGTGCGCCGGAGTGGTGAGCTTCTGGTCACCCGCGGCGACTCGCTGTTGCACAACGACCGTCCATTCCAGGCAGAGAACGTCGTAGGCCAGGTGATCTCTATTCTTCGCAATGGCCGCCGCCTCTCTCCGGAACAGTCCGCCTGGCAGCGCGCCCTCTCCTCGATCCTGCGGCATTCAGACTTCTGCACCCGCATGGTGCTGCGTGTTGGCCGTCGTTTGCAGCGTCTTCGCAGCATGGAGCTTCTATGGGCGAGCTAGCCACTGCGGCCCAGGAAGTTGTCATCGAGATCGGCGGCATGCCGGTGGCGGTCCGCACCCAGAGCCCCGAATTCCTGGCCATGCTGGAAGGGCGCTATGCCGGTTTTGTGAATCCGGCTGCAAATCCCGCCTTCGAATTCGATGTCGAACTGGTGCCCCCGGGAAAAATCAGCGACCAGGATGATGTGCTGGTGCGCTGCGAGTCGGGGCGCTGGCTCATCGAGCGTGGCGACCTTCGCGCGGAATGGGACCCGGCATCGGGCCGCGGTCATATTGTGCAATCGGCCAATCCGTATTCCATCGACTCCGCCCTGCGAATCATTCATAGCCTGATACTGGCCCGCGAGGGTGGCCTGCTGGTGCATGCCGCCAGCGCGGTTCGCAATGGCCGCGCGTTCCTGTTTGCCGGCCTCTCCGGCGCCGGTAAAACGACCATCTCGCGCCTGGCGCCGGCCGACGTCACCCTGCTGACCGACGAGATTTCCTATCTGCGCCGCGACGGCGATGGTTATGTGGCCTACGGCACGCCGTTCGCCGGAGAGCTCGCCAAGGTGGGAGAGAATGTCCAGGCTCCTCTTGCGGCGTTGTATCTTCTGCGGCAGGGCCCGGAGAACGCCATCGAGCCGGTCAGTACGGGCGACGCGGTCCGCTCACTGCTGGAAAACGTGCTGTTCTTTGCTCACGATCCGGAGCTGGTGGGCCTGGTCTTCGAGTCGGCTTGCGAGCTGGTGAAACGGACGCCCGTCTATCGCCTGACCTTCGTTCCCGACGCGCGCGTGTGGGAGTTGATCGCATGAGTCAGGTTTATATAGCGAGAACCACAGCGGTCGCCGCTCGTGTACTGGATGGCGAGATGATGATCATGTCGGCACGGGATTCCACGCTTTTCACCCTGAACCCGATCGGGACCATCATCTGGCAGTCGGCTGATGGCAAGACCACGCTGCAAGAGATTGTGGAGCGCAAAGTATGCGCTGAGTTTGACGTGGAACCCACCGAAGCTATGAAAGACGCGGAGAGCTTTGTCACGGACCTGGCCAGCCATGGCATCCTGCTGGTTTCCGAGACGCCCATCAGCCCGCCGCAGCCGGCGCCAGGAGTGGCCCAATGAGCCTGATGGGGGAGCTCGGGCAACGCGCGCTGGACCGTGGCGTTCCGCTCAGCGTGCAGCTGGACGTCACCTACCGCTGCAACGAGCGCTGCGTGCATTGCTATCTGGACCACGAAGATCACGGCGAGATGACCACCGCCGAGATCCGCAGTCTGCTCGACCAGTTGGCCGAGGCCGGGGTCTTCTTCCTGACCTTGAGCGGCGGCGAAGTCTTCATGCGCACAGACTTCTTCGACATCATCGAGTACGCCCGCTCATTGATGTTCTGCGTGAAGATCAAGACTAACGCGTTCATGATTCGCGAGAAGGAAGCCCAGCGCCTTCGCGACCTGGATGTGCAGGACGTGCAGGTCAGCATCTATTCGCATCGTCCGGACGTGCACGATGCCATAACGTTGCTTCCCGGGTCGCTGAAGCGGACCGTCGCCGGAATCAAACTGCTCCGTGCTCACGGCGTGAAGGTGGTCATTGCGAATGTGCTGATGATGCAGAACCTGAGCGATCATGCCGGGGTAAAGGAGCTGGCGAAGGAGTTGGGCGCGGAGTACACCATTGATCCGACCATTACCCCCATGATGGATGGGGACAGGGACGTTCTGCGATTGGGCTTAGGTGTGCCTCAACTGCAGGATGTGTTCCGCACGGAGGACCTGGTCGGGAATGTCGACGAGTTCTGCGCGCCGCCGCCGGCAGTGAATGATGATGTGCTGGAAGAGCTCCCGTGCAGCGCGGGCCATACCGCCTGCTATGTCTCTCCGTACGGCGATGTGTATCCCTGTGTGCAGTTTCCTTTGCCCAGCGGGAACGTGCGCCAGCAGAAGTTTATGGACATCTGGCGGCACTCGGACCAGCTCAACGAAGTGCGCACCATAACCGCGCGTGAGCTGCCGGTTTGCTCCAGTTGTAACCACGTCGGCTCTTGCACCCGTTGCCCGGGCCTCGCCTACCAGGAAGGGAACATGCGCGGCCCGTCCACGCAAGACTGCGAGAAGTCGTTTGCGAGAACGGGGATTCCCTCCGCCAACATGATTCTCAAGAAGGCGTCCTCTGCGCCGCGTGGCTTGATACAGATCGCCGCGTTCCAGCCCGCATAACC
>CAVOMO010000013.1:0-90103 GCA_963697045.1 uncultured Acidobacteriaceae bacterium | reverse complement strand
TATCCGCCTGGCCGAACTGACAGGATGCGGCCTCTTGCTGAAGCACACTTTGCTGCTCGCCGAACAAGTATTGGGACTGCAGTTACCCGCGCGTATCCGGCCCTATGTGGACGATGAGAGGGCGCGACTGCTGGCCGAAACGGCGCAGACATTTCTTTGGCGCGAGCCCGGTGATCATCCCGGCTACCTGGTCCCCCTGCGATATCACCTGGCGTTGTCGAAGGGCTGGCGCAATGGCGCGGCGCTGGTTTTCGCGCGCGTGTTCGTTCCCGCCGAGCCCGACTGGCATCGTGTGCGCCTGCCACGCCCTCTTTACTTCCTTTATTACCTGGTCCGTCCCATCCGCTTTGTCGCCGAACGCCTCGCGGTTGCCACGCGTCCGTCGCGATGAACGCAAGCTCGTGACCGCCGTCAGTCTCTGGGATTTCGGGCCACTTCGATTTCGGTTTCAATTCATTCGCCAAAGCACCGCGCCAGGAATATTATCTGCGGTCAGGAGGTGGCTGCATGAGCGACTGGATGGACGATGCTGCAAGTAGGGCTGCCAGTGGGATAGAGAAATCCAAGCAAGACGTTGAAGCGTTTAAGAATAAGCAGAGGCTGATAAAGGCTAGGGCATCCGTGCTCTGGGATGAGGCGCTGGGTTCGTTAAGGGCGGCGCTCGAGAAGATCAATGAGGGGTTCCCCAAAATTAGGGAGAATCAACCGCCGCCCACGCCGGAAAATATCGAAGTTAGGCTTACATACTTACTTGCCACCCCCATAGAGGGGACTATGGTCTGGCGACCAATGGAGCGGAGGGTAAACATGTCCGTGGTAAGCAAACGCGGCAGTCCGCGAGTGTACGAATTCGACGTGGAGGACGGGGGTGTGGTTCTGAAGGGGAATGGGTCCACGCTCAAGAGCGGGGATGATCTGGCTCGGGAATTTGTCGAGATGTTGACGGCCTTATGAAAGAGATAGCGGTGGATAAAGCCAAGTTCGACGGAGTGTTGCAGCGACTGATTAACACACCGCCTACAACATTCAAGGAGGTAGTCGCGAAGCTGAAACCGCGCAAGGATGCCGGTGTTAAGCGAAGGGCTAGAAGCGAAAAGGCCGAGGAGTGCCGCGTATGCTGCCGGGCTCGCCGGCCAATCTTCTTATCCGCTGCGAGAAGCGTGAGCGCTTTCAAACCTACGGTTTCGCGTCTCGACGTTCCGCCGCCCATGTGGCCAAAGCACATAGAAAAAGTACTCCAGCGAAAAACACCAGACTGTGTGCTGTCACGCTGCCAAAAACTTGGATTCCGGAAGGCCTGACCACCTTTACCAGGAATCCGGCGATCAAAGATAGTAGGCCAAGCCACCAAGACAAACTTCCTACCAATTTGTAAACACCCGCCATTTTGGCTGTCCTCCGCAGTTGACTTTCAGAATGGAAGTAGAATATTCCCCTGCCGCAAAAAAACAAGCCAATTCCCTAAGAACTTTGTCCTTAGCCCACATTTCCGATTTGAATCTGAGCAATCGGCTGGCGTTGCCCAAGCGGATCGAGAACTGGTCCCTGACGAGCTTGCAGCAACGGCTGGTGAAGACCGGAGGACGGCTGGTCAAACATGCGCGCTACTACTGGCTACTGCTGGCGGAAGGACATCTGACGCGGCGGCGGTTCGGGGCGATGCTGGGCCGGATCGCGCTGCTACCGATACCGACGGGATAGGTGGATCGTGGTCCAGTCGGCAGCGGAATCCGTCTATAAGCTGGTTGGGGTAAAGGAGGGGTGTTGCAAAAGTATGCACAAATGGGGCAATTTTGGGCTGTACTGGTGCTGATGGCAGACCTCTGGGACGGCTCCGACAGAAAAACGTTGTTCAATTGTTGCAACAGGGCGAGATGGGAGTACAATGTCGTCGTTTTCGAGGTCAAAAAGGAAATTCCGGATTGGAACTCACGGATTATGTAGTCCCGCTCTTATTACGGCCTTGTGGAGGTTCATATGAGACTCAGGGTCGGGCTACGGGGACAGCATTCAACGCACGTTTTTGCCATTAGCCGGGCAAGAACATCCGTCGTGCGGGCGGCAACCGTGATTCTCCTAATGGCGGTGTTAGCGTCATCGCTCGCCGGCCAATCGGCACTTCGCGCGCAAGGGATACAGCAAACTTCGCGATTTTCAACCTCAGCTGAAGAGGCCCGCCATGCGGTAACCACGCCGACTGTCAACTTATTTACCGACTTGGGCCCCCCGAGCGATCCGTACAACTGCTGCAGTGGATGGACAGTCGCAGGATCTGGTTCGATCGGCACAAGCTTCGTGCAGGCCAATGCTTTTACTGTTTCCGGCAGTGGCACTTTCGCTGTCACACAGATCGACCTCGGCGTGAACCCGATAATTGACCCGAACACGTTCCAAAGTGTGATTTATACCGATGCGGGTGGTGTCCCTGGAATTCCTGTGGGGAACACTTGTTTTTCCTTCAGTGGCGTTGCCTACCCCGGTCTCGTTACGGTCCCTGGTATCACAAATGTTTCGCTCCTCGGCGGACGGAGTTACTTCATGATCCTCGGCCCGTTAAACCTTACGGACAATACTTTCGGATCGTGGAACTTTAACAACCAAAATGTGTATGGACTGGATCTTTATTCCACGGACGGCGGCACTACGTGGAACGGTAAGGGTACCACGGCACGACTTGGTGCAATGGATATTCAAGGCTATCCGGCCCAAGGCTCGAGCGTCGTTTACGACTTTGGTGCGCCGAATTCATTACTTCCGCCGAATGGCGCATTTCCCAACGCCGGTTTGACATTTGACAAAGCGGGGAATCTCTACGGAACACTGTTTGGAGGCGGAGATCCCAGTTGTAACTCCGGACTAGGCTGCGGCACTGTTTTCAAGCTAACACCCCAAGGTTCGAGTTGGTCGTTCACGAAACTCTACAACTTCGCAGGAGGCAGCGACGGGTGGGGGCCGGTCAATAGGTTGGTCTGGGGCCCCGACGGCAATCTTTACGGTGTGACGGAATTCGGTGGAGGGGCAGGGTGCGGAGGTAATGGCTGCGGCACTGCTTTCTCTTTGACCCCGCCGTCAACAGTATTTTCGAAGTGGACTGAGAAAATCATCCATGGTTTCAAAGGCGGCAGTGACGGAGCTGCTCCAACACAGCCAGATAGTCTCACCTTCGATCAAGCAGGAAATCTTTATGGCACCACATCCGCTGGCGGCCTAGATAATGCCGGGACGGTTTACCAACTGATGCGATCGGGCGGTAGCTGGGTGGAAAAGCTCGTTTACAGCTTCACCGGGGGCAACGATGGTGGGACTCCTGAGAGTGGGGTGATTTTCGACAAATTGGGCAACCTCCATGGAACAACTGCCCTCGGCGGCACAATCGGTCTTGGTGCAATTTATGAACTGGCACCCTCGGGAAGTGGCTGGAATGAGAGTGTGCTCTACAACTTTGCCGGAGCCAGTGACGGCTATTTTCCTGATGCGGGCCTCGTCTTTGACAACTCCGGTAACCTCTTTGGCGCCACGACTCACGGACCAACATTGACAGACGGTGGTGTGGTTTTCGAGCTAAGTCCTTCAGGGAGCAGTTGGGTATTTAATGTGGTGTATGCACTTCCCGGGGGGCCCATAGCCCAGTGGGGACCGATGGATACCCTGCTTGTGGATGGAGTTGGAAATCTCTATGGCGCTACGTTGGGGGACGGCGCCTACGGAGGCGGCACCGTTTTCAAACTTGCCCCTTCAAGTGGAACTTGGACATATACCGATATCCATGACTTCTCTTCCCCCCCTCCGGTTTGTGGCGATGGGAGCACCCCAATCGACGGTCTTGTAATGGACAAAAGCGGCAACCTCTATGGCACTACAACCATAGGTGGATTCGATAATGGGTACCACGGCTGGGGATCAGTATTTGAGATCACGCCCTAGTCTCGATCGGGCTGGTGGCCTAGACGTGGCATCGGGAGAAGAACAGCCATTTAGCACTTTCCGACTTAGTTGTGCCAACCCAGGAGTTAAAGTGTCTAATCCCATTCAGAGCCTCGCCCAGGCATTCGCAGGCAATCCAGGCTTAGATCTTGCTTCCCTTGACCGTTGACAGGAGTCTAAGCTACTGTCTTGTCATTTATCGACATGAGGGTGGAATGGGAAAACCGACAGATTTGGTCCAGGGCACGCTCGATCTGCTGATCTTGAAGACGCTGGTGCTACAGCCCATGCACGGCTGGGGAATCGCCCAGCGGATCAAACAGGTTTCTCAGGACGTGTTGCAGGTCAACCAGGGAGCGCTGTATCCGGCCCTGCACCGGCTGGAGCAACAAGGATGGATTCACGCCAAGTGGGGCGAATCGGAAAATAATCGCCGCGCCAAGTTTTACGCGCTCACGCGCGACGGCGTGAAGTCACTGCGGCAGCAAGAAGCCCAGTGGAACCGCCTGTCGGGAGCGATTGATCTGGTGCTGGGGACCGCATAACAGAACGGGCAATCGATGCGTTTGTTTTACAAATTGCCGCTCCGCTTGCGCTCGTTGTTTCGCAAGCAGGAGACTGACCGCGAACTGGGCGATGAATTCCACTTTCATCTGCAATGCCAGATTGACGAATACGCCGCACAGGGGCTGGACCCCGTCGAAGCCCGCTATGCCGCGCTGCGGTCGATGGGTGGAGTCGAACACTTCAAGCAGGAGTGTCGCGAAATGCGTTACGTAAGCTTGATTGAGCACATCCAGCAGGACCTACGCTTCGGTTTTCGCATGCTGGTACGCAGTCCGGGATTCTCTCTGCTGGCGATTCTCTGCCTGACCGTGGGCATCGGCGCCAATGCCGCCGTCTTCAGTTGGATTGAAGGCATCCTGTTCCGCCCCTATCCAAAGGTGGCACACCAGGAGCAGTTGATGGTGCTGGCCGGCACATCTCGTGGCGCGCCGGGCTACAACGAAGTCTCCTGGCCCGACTTCCTCGATCTTCGCAAGAACTGCAAGTTGATAGACGCGTTCATTGGGGAAAAGATTGTCGGCACCACGCTCAGCATCGGCGACCGCGCTGAGGTCACTGCCGGCAGCATTGTGTCGGCGAACTATTTTGATGCGATAGGAGTTCGTCCGGCCCTGGGGCGTGGATTTGCGCCCGAGGAAGAAACCGGGCGCAGCGCCCATCCTGTGGTGGTGATCAGCCACCAACTGTGGAAGGACCGTTTCCGCGGCGACCCTGCAATCATCGGCAAGACCCAGATGCTGAATGGGCAGCCGCACACCATTATTGGCGTGACACCGGAGGGATTCTACGGAACCTTCGTGGGCTATCCGTTTCAGTTCTGGGTGCCGGCCTCGATGCAGGAGAGATTTGATTCCACCGGCTACAAACTGGAGGACCGCGGAGCACGCTGGGTCGAAGGCTTCGTGCGGCTCAAACCTGGTGTGAGTGCCGCGCAGGCGCAGGCTGAGATTGCGGGTGTCGCCAGCCAGTTGGAAGCAGCGTATCCAGAAACCAACCGCGGCCGCAGCATCAAGCTAATGCCGTTGTGGCAGTCCCCATTCAACAATTCTGGAACTCTGCTTCCCACCCTGGAAGTCGCGCTGGCCGTGGTGTTTTTTGTGCTGCTCATCGCGTGCGCGAACGTCGGCAATCTGATGTTGGTCCGCTCCTTCGCACGCCGGCAGGAAATGACGATCCGGCTGGCAATCGGCGCAGACCGCCGCCGATTGTTGAAGCAGCTTCTGACCGAAGGACTGATACTGTCTTCCATCGCTGCAGTCGGCGGACTGCTGGTCGCGCTCTGGTGCCGCAATGCACTGGTGCGCATCATTCCACCGCGCGGCGTCCAGATGCGCATCGCGGGCGACATCGATTGGCGGGTGCTGGCCTTGAGCGCCGCCGTGTGCCTTATTTCCACGCTGCTGTTCGGGCTGGTTCCGGCGATTCAGTCCAGCAAGGTCGATCTTGCCAGCGCGCTGAAATCTGAATCGGGCGGCGTGGTCAGTGGCCGTCACGGCTCGTGGATCCGCTCCAGCCTGGTTGTGTTGCAAGTGGCCCTCAGTTTCATATTGCTGGTCGGGGCTGGCCTGCTGGTCCAGAGCCTGCAGCGCATTCGGAGCTCAAGCCCTGGCTTTTCAACTCAGGGAGTGGTGCTGACCTCAGTCAATCTGTTCGCGGCCGGATACGATATGCCGCGCGCCAGAAATTTTCAGGACCAGCTCATGGACCGGGTCGAGGCACTCGGCGGCGTTCAGTCAGCGGCCTACGGGCGCATCGCGCCATTCAGTTTCAAGACCTATTCTTCAACTCCCATCGCGGTCGATGGGTATGACGCCCCGCCCGACCAGCAACCGACCGTGGAATACAACGAGGTCAGTCCGGCATATTTCCGCACGCTGGGAATTCCGCTGGTATCGGGCCGCGAATTTACCCGCGCCGATGACGCCAACGCTCCGCTGGTCGCCGTCGTGAACGAGACCATGGTGGAGCAGTACTGGCGTGGCGAGAATCCGATTGGCAAGCGCTTGCAGGTGAAAGACCGCTGGATGCAGGTGGTCGGAATCGCGAAGCCGGCGAAGTACGGCAACCTCATGGAGTCGCAGAAGCCGTTCTTCTATGTTCCGTTGCGGCAGAATCCCTCGACGCAGGTGGCCTTGTTTGTTCGCACGCCGCAGGGCCCGGAAACAATATCGCCCGCTTTGATCCGCGAAGTACACGCGCTGGACCCGGCGCTGGCGCCATACGCGGTGATCACCATGAGTGAACAAGTTGAACTCGCGACCACCTCGCAACATGTCGCGGTTGTGCTGCTCAGCGGTTTTGGAGGACTGGCGCTGTTGCTCGCCGCGATCGGACTTTACGGCGTGATGTCGTACGCGGTGTCGCAGAGCAGGCGCGAACTGGGATTGCGGATGGCGCTGGGCGCGACCCCGTCTCATCTGCTGCGGCTGGTGATGTCGCGAGGCGTCAGCTTGACCGCAGGAGGCGTTGTCCTGGGGGCAGGGGCGGCGTTGCTACTAACGCGTCTGCTCGGGTATCTGCTCTACAAGGTGAGCCCGCGCGATCCCCTGTCTTTCGCACTGGCCTTTGTGGTGATGGTCGTTGCCGCGCTGGCAGCCAGCCTGGGACCAGCGTGGCGCGCCACGAAAACTGATCCCGTGCGCGCCTTGCGCGCGGAGTGATGCTTATCCGCGCGAGAGAATCAACCACAGAGACACAGAGCGCACAGAGCTTTCGTTTTTTATTGAAATGTTCTCTGTGTTCTCTGTGTCTCTGTGGTAAATGATTTCCGCTCAACTCTCCGGCTGATACCACTCCGGGGAAGGGCCAGTCACCGCTTCGATCTCGGGAACGAAGGTGCGTTCCAACTCCGCTACCAGGGTCCCCATATTCTCCACGATCTTCTGCCACTGCTCGGCATCGCCGATGGGGTACTGGCCTCCGCCTACCGCCTTCTCGGTTGGGGGAATGGTGAGCGTTGCCTTCCAGCCCAATCCCCAAACCTTGAAGATGGCGAGCAAGCTGTGGCTCCAGGTGCCGCAATCCAGGGTGAGTTCCAGGGTTGAATTGGCCGCGGTTTTCCGGCGCAGTGAGAAGCTGCCAGTTTCGCCGGCGGTGCCGCCGCGAACGCCGTATCCCATGGGCTTGAAGACGCGCTCCAGCGCCGGCTTTTTCGGTCCGGCGTGGACGGCTGAGGTGGCCAGCCGCAACACCTCCGCCAGTTCCGGAAGGTCGTGCGGCAGCCCAGCCTGCTTGACGATCTCCGGCAAACGGTCGCGATATTTCACCGCGATGGCTTTCACGGCGATGGCGAGTTCCGGATTGACGCTCGGGGCGTTCCATCCCGAGGGCAGGCGAACCGCCGGCACCGGCCCTGGTCCGAGCTGCCCGGGATAGGGGGCCTGTATGGTTTTTCGCGCTTTGCCACATGCGGCCAGGACCGTAGCCAGCGGTCCCGATGGCGTTGGCAGCTTCTTGTCGCCGGTCTCGACCTCCACCACCCTGCACGACGATAGCGAACGCTGGCGCCCGTTGACCCACCAGCTATCGCTGATCAGAATTCCCGACATCATCTCCGCTGCGTAGTTGGGGATGGGCATCACCTCGCCAAACTCCGGCGCATGAAAGTGAATAGCGACGCCGTGGAACGGAAACGACCGGGGCACGCCGGCCGCGATGGCTTGCAGCGTGGCGTACGGCACCACGTCGCCCGCTCCCGGCGAGAGCGGCCCGTTGGAGAGTCGCCGCGCGGCCCGAATATTCAGCTGCGGCGCCGGCGAAGCCTCCGTCACAAATCGCGCCAGCTCAGGGTGTCGTTTCAGCACCCGGTCCACGCTCGAGAAGCTCACTATCATGCCATCGGCGAAGTTGAAACGAATAAACGGCTCCGGCAGCCCTGAGTCCACGAAGCCCTGGTGAACGCGGTCCATCATGGCGACGAGAGGTTCTTTCCGGCTGGCTGCAAAGTTCGTGATAAGGGCAACGCGCATAGGCAGAGATCCAATCCGAGTGAAGGTAGAATTGACCATCCTCATTGGAACACGGCGCGACGCGTCGGCAGTAGGCTTTTCGGTACGAATGAAGTGGGGAACGAAATTCCTCAAGCGGACGTAACCTATGAACGTGAGGAAGGTTTTCTTCAATTCCCGAGGCTTGCGCGCCGGCTGGCGCCTGCTCATTTTCGTCGGCATCTTTGTGGGATTGGGATTTCTGGCGGACTGGGTCCTCCCAAAGATATTCCCTGTCAAACAGCGTCCGTTCCTTGATCCCATAGAGTTCATCGTGGATGAACTGCAGGCGCTCATGCAGGTGCTGATCGCCACCTGGATCATGGCGCGCATCGAGCGCCGCCGCTTCGCAGATTACGGCATTCCGGTGCGCAACGCCTTCGGGCGCGACTTCTGGGTTGGACTGGCATGGGGGATCGGCTCTACTTCGTTGCTCGTCGGCTTGATTGCAGCGTTCGGCGGCTATCGTATCCTCGGGCTGGCAATCCATGGCGGCACGCTGTGGTACTTTCTCGGCCTTTGGATTATTGCCAATCTGCTCATTGGATTCGCGGAGGAGGTTCAGTTCCGCGGCTATCTCCTGGCCACGCTCGCCGATGGCATCGGCTTTTGGGCGGCGGCCATTCTGCTCTCCATTGGTTTCGGCGCGTTGCACTATTTCTTGAAACCGCACGAGCGCTGGGAAGACTTTGCCTCTACTGGACTGCTCGGCCTGTTCATATGCCTCACGCTACGCCGCACCGGCTCGCTGGCCTTCGCCATCGGCTTTCACGCTGCCTTTGATTTTGCCAACCTCTTTGTGTGGTCAGGGCAAAACGCGGGCGAGTACGCCGTCGGCCACCTGCTTGAAACCCGCTGGCAAGGCCCGCAATGGCTTACCGGCGGCTTCCTCGGCCCGGAAGCGAGTTGGATGGTATTTGTGGTAATCGGGTTAATGTTTGCTGTTTTCAATCGACTTTATCGGCAGAAGAAATTCCCATCCTGATCGGCGGCTTCTGTTGCAGACGCACATACAATCAATTCGGGTGGAGAGAACGCCGATGAAGCTGATCTCAGTGAATGTTGGACTCCCACGAGAGGTGATCTGGCACGAAAGAAACGTGACCACGGGGATCTTCAAGCAGCCGGTCCAGGGCCGCGTCGCCTTGCGCAAGCTTGACCTGGATGGTGATCGGCAAGCCGACCTCAGCGTCCACGGAGGAGAATACAAGGCTGTTTATTGTTATCCCATTGAGCATTACGACTACTGGAGGGCGGAGCTTCCTGGCCGTGAATTGCCGCTGGGTATGTTTGGAGAAAACTTTACTACCGCTGGCTTGCTGGAGGACGCGGTCCATCTTGGCGATCAGTTTTCTGTCGGTTCTGCACAAGTGGTGGTGACCCAGCCGCGGCTCCCTTGCTACAAACTGGGCGTGCGATTTCAGGCTGACGATATGGTGAAGCGTTTTCTCGCCAGCCGGCGTACGGGCTTCTACCTTGCCGTCACCCGTGAGGGAGAAGTCGCAGCTGGCGATGAGATCACGGTGATTTCTCAAGATCCAAATGCCGTCCCGGTTTCTGAAATCACTCGACTGTATGTTGCCAAGAGGTACAGCGATGATGACGTGGCTTCTGTGCAGCGCTCCCTCCAGGTTGAAGCCCTGCCGGAAAGTTGGAAAACATACTTTCGGGAACGGCTGCGAGCGGCGAGTGCTTAACTACAGGATACTGTTGGTTCGCCGGGCACTCGGTCTATACTCTCTTTTTCGACCACCAGAGAGGAACGCCCAATGAAGACACGCCTGGTTGTTTTATTGTTTTGCATCGCAATGGTTGCGACGCTGGCCTATGCGCAAGACGCGGACGAAGGCTATCAGATGGCCAGAGTTGTGGCTTTCGAAAGGGTCGCCGCTAATGCCCAGCATATGGCAGGGTTGGATGACTACAAGATTTCCATGCGCCTGGACAATACGGTTTACGCCTGCCGCGCCAGCGCCCCAGCTGCAACGTTTATTGACTGGACCATTGGGAAGGAATTTCCCACCAAGCTGAATGTTCCGAACGGCAAGGTGTTGCTGGTAAAAAATCCAGATGGTCAGGTCGTGGAACTGAACATCGTCGGCAGGAAAACAAAGTAGAAACACGACGTTGAGCGGCATCGGCGGGTGGACTACCCTCAGCCATCCGAATGCCGCTGCACCTCTATGATTGACCATCCGAGAAATGCGGCGGCCGTTTTCATGTCTCATATCCTGCAGTGTGACGTATCAATAGACATGTGCAGTGCCTTGCCACGCCCCTCGGCTTGGCGCTCTCACCAGCTCCTGTGATAGTGGTCACGGACAAACCGTTAGCAGGAGCGTGAAATTCGGATGCGCGTCTTCTGTGCGTCCATGCACGCCCGAGCGGACGTGTGTCGGTGGCCTTGCCTCATGGCGCTTCTCCCTTGGAAGCCGAAGAAGTGGATGGAACCGTGAACAGCACCCGTATCAATCGCATCTCCTATTGTTTGCTCACCCTGATGCTCCTCTGCGCGTTGCTCGCCGCTGACACTCGAGGGCCGGCGCCGCAATTCACGGCGCAGACCCTGGATGGTGAAACCTTCACCAATGCGTCCCTCAGCGGAAGGGTGACCCTGCTGCAATTCTGGACGACGTGGTGCCCAGTCTGCCATGGCGACCAGGCGGCGGTGGACAATATCGAAAGCATGTTCGCCGGCCAAGGGCTGACCGTTCTTGCCATCGATGTCGGTGAGTCAGAGGCAACGGTCAAGAACTACCTTCAAGCAAATCCGAGATCATGCCGGGTCGTCGTCAATGATGGCCGCAGCCTTGCGGCACGGTTTGGGGTGCATGGTTTTCCCTATTACGTGCTGATCGACAGCCATGGAAACATCGCCGGAACTCAAAGTGGTGGCGGTGGGGAAGCCTTACTGCAACATCTGCTGAGGCGTGCCGGCCTGGGGTTGCAGCCCGGACACCGCGTCCGCCCGCGAACAGAAGTCGGCCCCCTCTCCGGTCATTGGCCGCTCGTCGGTGATTGAGGTGCCATTAGGACCAAGCGCTGTGCCTTCGAAACCCGCCCCGAAGACAATATTTGTCTTCGTCAATGGTGAGCGGTTGGAGGCCGACCACTACACCATCGATGCGGCCCTGCTGCGTGTCATGGTGGGTGGACAGCAGCGCACCATCGCGCTCAGCACGCTGGACGTCAAGGCGACTGTCGCGGTGAATCGCCAGCGCGGGATTGATTTCAAGCTTCCCAAAAGCCGCAGCGAGGTCTTTGTAACCTTCTGAGGACTCGAGCCGATTACCCTCTACGCAATCCAAGCAGTCAAAGGGAATGCAGACTGCGCACGCTATAATGCGCCCATGTCATTGACCGCGGGCACAAGACTGGGACCATACGAAATCCAATCGCTGCTGGGCGCGGGCGGCATGGGCGAAGTCTATCTGGCCCGCGACACCAGGCTGCAGCGCACGGTCGCGATCAAGATCCTGCCGGCCCATCTGTCTTCGAACCCAGATCTGCAAATGCGCTTCGAGCACGAAGCGAAATCCATCTCGACGTTGCAACATCCCAACATCTGCGTAATTCATGACATCGGTTCCCAGGGCGGTATTGATTTCATGGTCATGGAGTACGTAACCGGGCAAACCCTGGACAAGTTGATTCCTCCAGGTGGTTTGCCAACCGCTCTGGCGGTCAAGTATGCGGTACAGGTTGCCGAGGCCCTGGCGTGCGCCCATGCCGCCGGCATCGTGCACCGCGACTTGAAACCGGCGAACATCATGGTGGACCAGAGCGGCCTGATCAAAGTACTGGACTTTGGGCTGGCCAAGCTCGCCGCACCAGCGTCTGCGGCGAGTGCCGACGGGGCGACGATGGCGATGGGTTCGACGACGCCCAGGATGACGTCGACGACGCCGGGGATGATCGTTGGCACGCTCGCCTATATGTCGCCGGAGCAGGCAGAGGGCAAGTCCATCGACGCCCGCAGCGATGTCTTCTCCTTTGGTTCGGTGCTGTACGAGATGCTGACCGGCAGCAGGGCATTTGATGGCCAATCCAGCGCTGCACTGCTGGCGGCCGTCATGCGCGACGATCCGAAACCGGTGAACGAACTCAAGCACGATGTTCCGCCTGAAGTGCGCCGCATCGTCACCCGCTGCTTGAAGAAGGACCCCGCGGCGCGCTACCCCTCAGGCGCCGAACTGGCACACGAACTCAAGAGCTGTCGCGACCTGCTATTTCCTGAGTCCGGCGTAAGGCTTAGCCCTGCTCGCATTGCGCGCGAGGCGCAACGTCCCGGTGTTCTGGTTCCACTCCTGCTGGTCATCCTCCTGCTTGGTTCAGGGGCTACTTGGCTGGTGAAGCGCTCTCGCGACGCACGCTGGGCGCGCGAGGTGGCGCTGCCGGAGATCTCGCAACTGGCCGATCAGGGAAAATTCGGTGCTGCCTATTTGCTCGCGACTAAGGCCGAGAAATCGATCGCCGGCGATGCTGCGCTGGCCAAGCTGTGGCCGCTGATTTCCTACCAGGCTTCGCTGCAGACGACACCGCCGGGCGCGACCGTCTACCGTCGAGACTACACAGACGCAAATGCGCCGTGGGAATTGGTGGGAACCACTCCGCTGAAGAACGTCCGCCAGCCGCGCGGAATGTTTGTCTGGAAGTTCGAGGAACCAGGTTTCGGGACCGTATTGCGGACGACAAGTGCCCTGTTCGGCTGGTATCCGGTCCCTCCCGGTCGTCCTGTAGCGGCGGCAGTAACTCTCGACGAGGCCGGGAAAATTCCGCCCGGCATGGTGCGAGTCTCGCCCGCAAGATATTCCAAGACGCTATTTATTCCCGGCTATGAAGGAATGCCGGAGTTGGACCTGAAGGATTATTGGATTGATCAGTATGAGGTGACCAACCGCCAGTTCAAGGCCTTTGTCGACCAGGGTGGATATCAAAAGCGCGAGTACTGGAAGGTCGATTTTCAGCAAGAGGGAAAGCATCTGTCGTGGGACGAGGCGATGACGCGATTTCGCGATGCGACGGGCCGGCCGGGGCCGAAGGAATGGTCACAAGGCGAGTATCCCAAAGGACAGGATGACTACCCGGTCACCGGCGTCAGCTGGTACGAAGCTGCGGCGTATGCCGAGTTTGCGGGCAAGAGTTTGCCCACCATCTATCACTGGAACCGTGCGGCAGGCCCGTCTTCCGCGGCGTTCATCGTGCCGGCAAGCAACTTCGGCAGCGCGGGGGTTCTGCCCGTGGGCAGCAAGCAGGGCATGAGTCCCTGGGGCAACTATGACATGGCCGGCAATGTTAAGGAGTGGATCTGGACCGAAGCCGAGAAGGGCAAGCGTTATGTTCTGGGGGGAGCTTGGGACGAGCCCAACTATATGTTTGTCGATCCCGACGCGCAGTCGCCGTTTCTGCGCGCCGCCAATACCGGGTTCCGTTGCGTCAAGTACATGGAGCCGGAATCGATGCTCAAAGTCGCGACCGCCCCCATGCCTTCACCCCGGCGCGATCTCAGCAAAGAAAAGCCCGCCTCCGCCGAGTTATTCCAGGCCTATCGCAGTTTGTATTCCTACGACAAGACGCCGCTGAACGCCTCGGTAGAGCCTTATGGCAAGGGGGATGAGGATTCGACGGCGCAGAAGATTACCTACACGGCAGCCTACGGCAACGAGCACGCCGTCGCTTATCTGTTTCTCCCCAAGAAAGGCAAGCCGCCCTACCAGACCGTGCTCTTCTTTCCCGGATCGAATGCGCTCCTGCTGCGCACCTTCTCGGTTTACCCAACCTCGTCCCTGGACGCAATTCTCAAAAGTGGGCGCGCCGTGCTGTATCCCGTATATAAGGGCACCTATGAACGCGGCGACGGCTATGAAACAGATGTAGCGAGCACGACCAGCGAATGGCGTGATCACGTCATCATGTGGACCAAGGATGCCTCGCGCGCCATCGACTACGCCGAGACCCGTCCTGACCTGGACCACAACAAGCTGGCCTACTACGGCTATAGCTGGGGCGCAGCAATGGGAGGCATCGTGCCCGCCGTGGAACCGCGCATCAAGGTTTGTGTGTTTGTGCTCGGTGGACTCGACTTCCATCGCTCGCTGCCCGAAGTGGATACCATTAACTTCGTTTCCCGCGTGAAGCAGCCTGTCTTGATGCTGAATGGACGCTACGATTTCTTCTTTCCCGTGGAATCGACCCAAGACCCGTTCTACAAGTTACTCGGATCGAAGAAGGACCAGAAGAAGCATCTGCTCTTCGATACCGGCCACAATATCCCCCGCAACGAACTTATCAAGCAGACCCTGGACTGGCTGGACCAGTATCTAGGGCCGGTGAACTAGGATCAGCAGAATGTCGCCTCCTGTTTCCTGACTTGATGCCCTCACCCGAATAATGACCACGGTCGCAAACCCAACCATTAGCATGAGCATAGTTCTATGCGTGTCCCGGACTTCAACGGGCCGCAGCAAAGGTTGGGATCGTGAAATGCAGCAGCACCAATCGAGTGCTCCATGGTTTGCTCACCTTGGTGGTGCTGTGCGCGTTGGCCAGAGCTGACACCGGGGGACCGGCCCCACAATTCACGGCCCAGACTCTGGACGGCGAAACCTTCACCAATGCGTCGCTCAGCGGAAGAGTAACCCTGCTGCAATTTTGGGCGACGTGGTGCCCGGTCTGCCGCAGCGACGAGCCTGCCGTGGACAACATCGAACGCATGTTTGCCGGCAGTGGGCTGGTCGTTCTCGCCGTCGATGTTGGCGAGTCAGAGGCAACCGTCAGGACCTATCTTCAAGCGAATCCGAGATCATGCCGGGTGGTGGTCAATGATGCTCGCGGCCTTGCCGCAAGGTTTGGGGTGCATGGTTATCCCTACTACGTTCTGATCGACAGCCGGGGCAACATCGCAGGAATTCAAAGTGGTAGCGGTGGAGAAGCTTCACTACAACATCTGGTGAGCCGCGCCGGCCTCCTGTTGCGGCCGGATGCGCCGGAGCCCGGCAATCAAAGAGCGAGCCTCACTGCCGTGAGCGGCCGCTCGACGGTGATCGACGTGGGAGGACAGGGCCCTGCGCCGAGGTCCGGTCCGAAGACGATTTTCGTGTTCGCCAATGGCGAGCGTTTGGAGGCTGACCACTACACGCTTGATACAACTCTTCTGCATGTCATGGTGGGCGGACAGCAGCGCACAATCGCACTCCGCGCACTGAATATCAGGGCGACTCTCGCGGTGAATCGCCAGCGCGGAATTGCTCTCAAGATCCCCCAAACCCGGAGCGAGTTTTTTATGACCTTCTGAGGCTTTGCGAAGCCAACCTGACGGGCCAGTGATGGAGCGCGAAGCACTCTCCCGGTGTCTTTCAAGCGTCTGCCGAATCAGAAAAACTCTTGCAATCTCAACCGGCTTCATAATACTGTGCGTGGACAAACCACAAATTTGGAGGGGTGGGGATTGAGATATCTGCGTGTTTCCGTGTGTCTGTTTTGTGCGCTCGGGCTGGCCGAGGCGCAAGCGCCGTCTCACTCCGCAAAAGTCTTTGTAGCGCCCGTGCTTTCTGAAGGCGCGCAGTCAGATGCCCCCAAGTATTCAGGCAAGAAGGAAGAAGCCGACGCTTTGAACGCCTGCGCCCAGGCGGCACTGAAGGGTTTTCGCAAGATCGCGCCAACGCGCGATCAGCGCTTCGAAGGAAAAGTGACAGAGCCGACCGCGCTGTGCCGCGGCGGTCATCAAGCTCTGCTGTTTCGTGATACGCCGTGGGTCGATTGGTCCCATTATTGGGGTACCGGCGATATGACTTCGCTACCGACGGGATTCCTCAACAATAATCTGGCCGCACAACGCGGCGTTGCCGGAGCGCTGCTCGATCTGGAATATCAGCGCATCGAGTTGATCAAGTTCAACCTGTTCGACAATAGCGGCACGTATCAGGCTTTTATCAGCGGTCGCGGTGGCGTGGGTGGTCAGGCGCTGAAGACCTGGCCCGACATGCGACTCGCGCCGGGGAATCCGCACTATAACGATGTGGGCGGGGCTGGGCAGCAGGTGTGCAAGGGCGATTTGATTCGCTGGCGGACTGTGGATGGAGTCTGCAACGACATTCTGAATCCATTGATGGGTTCAACCGGGACGCTGTTCGCGCGCAATGTCGAGTTCGAGGCCACATTCCCCGAGGCGGGCCTGAACGAATTGGCGCGCAACCGGCATGGCGACCGGCTTTCTCTTCTCACACCCGATCCGCAGGTCATCAGCCGCAAGCTGTTTACGCGGTTTCAATCGGACCCCAAAGCTTGCGCGAATGGTTATGGCCTCCCGGATGATTCGCCGCAGGCAAACTGTGACTACCTGAAAGCGCCATTCTTCAATGTGCTGGCGGCATATTGGATCCAGTTCATGACCCATGACTGGTTCTCGCACCTGGAAGAAGGACACAACGCCGCCGAGTACATGAAGGTTGGTTGCCAAAACCAATTGGTGAACGGCGTGGAGACGCCGCTGACTCCGGAACAGATTCAGCAACTCGGCTGCCGGCCGGAGGACCGGATCGACAAAGGATACATCGCACAGGACTCGTCACCGGATACTTTCAAGCAGGGAGATCGTACCTACCTGACGCGTGCTCCGAAGACCATGGCCAATACCAACACCGCATGGTGGGATGCTTCGCAACTCTACGGTTTCGACGACATTTCGCGCCAGCGAGTCAAACGCGATACCAAAGACCGGGCGCGCTTGTTGCTGGAACCGGTGGAAGGGCACAGCGGTCTGGGATACCTGCCCATCTTTGGGGCGGGCGACCCGATCAACCCGGAATGGGCCGGCCAGGAGGCAACCGGATTTCCCGACAACTGGACGGTGGGCCTGAGCTTTCTCCATAACCTGTTTGCACGGGAACACAATTCGTTTGTCGCCGAATTTGAGCGCGTGGCCGCGCAGACGCCTGATGCAGATTCCGGGCTGCGCAATCCTGCAAATCCAAAACAAGTCATCCGCTACAGGGATGTGACCCCTGACGAGCTTTTTGAGGTGGCGCGCCTGGTCGTCGCCGCCGAGATCGCCAAGATTCACACCACGGAATGGACGCCGCAACTTCTCTACGGCGAGCCCCTGTACAAGGGCATGAACGCCAACTGGAACGGCCTGCTGGGAGAAGGCGGTGGTGAGGTTTCAACGGTGCTGAACGACATCGTGGTGAATAACTTCGGAAAATCGAAGGATGTCGTCAAAGCGTCGCAATGGTATTCGGTGTTTGCCTCGGGCCCGGGAATTTTTGGGCTGGGCAGTAAGGTGCCGGGCTACGACATGTCTGACCCTAAATACACCAATGGCGGCGTGAACCACTTTGGATCGCCGTTTAACTTCCCGGAGGAATTTGTATCGGTGTACCGTCTGCACCCGCTGGTGCCGGACTTGCTGGAGTACCGCGAGCTCGACAAGGACCCCAATGCCATTGCCAAGAAGGTCCCGGTGGTTGATACCTTCCAGGCAAAAGCAACCCCGGTCATGCGCACCAATGGGATGGCGAACTGGGGCCTGACGCTCGGCCGGCAGCGGTTGGGCCTGCTGACGCTGAACAACTCGCCCATGTTTCTGCAAAATCTGAAAATCGGGCGCCTCGACAGCCCGACTCAGCAGATCGACGTGGTCGCCCTCGACATTATTCGTGATCGTGAACACGGGGTGCCGCGCTTCAACGAGTTCCGCAGGCAGTATGGCCTTCGCCAGTTGACCAGTTTCGACGACTTCCTGGACCGCACGATTCCGGCCGATTCGGCTGAGCATGTGCGGCAAGTGGAAGTGGTGAAAACCCTGCGCGAGGTCTATGGGCAGCACGTGTGCGACGCCTCCAAGGTGATCACCGACGCGCAGCGCAACCCCGATGGGACGCCAATCAACGACTGCCTTGGGCATCCCACGGGAAGCCTGGTGGACAACATCGAGGACGTGGATACCGCAGTGGGCTACCTGGCGGAATTCACCCGCCCGCACGGCTACGCGATCTCGGAAACACAGTTCGTGGTGTTCATCCTCAATGCGTCCCGCCGGCTGTTCAGCGATCGCTTTTTCACCTCTTCCTTCCGGCCTGAGTTCTACACCACACTGGGGGTCAATTGGGTGATGAATAACGGGCCGGGACCGGAGGTGATGGAGCAGGGCGCGCCCAACGGCCATAAGCAGCCAGTGCTCCCTCTGAAGCGTGTGTTGATGCGGAACGTGCCCGAATTGCAAGGGGAACTAAGCAGTGTCGTGAACTCGTTTGATCCGTGGGCCCGCGATCGTGGCCAATACTACACTCTGCAGTGGACGCCGCGACCGGGCGCAGAGTCTAACGTCTCGTTTCAAAAACCGAAACCGCAGAATTGACATTGCTTCGCGGCGGGCCACATTGCGCCGCGAAAGCCGTGTCAGTCCCGACGTTGCAGTAGAAGCTGGCTCCACAATCGTATATACTCCCTGCACTAAGTAATGCCCACACAGGCGAGCGCTGGGGTGTATTCAAGGGGGTCATAGGATTGCCCACCCCGGGCCGTTCCGATTCGCAACATGGATGACTCCAAGTCACGATCCGATAAGAACTCTGCATCTGGAAAACCTGCGTCTCCGGGCGTAGGGACTCCATTTGCCGGCGAGAGTTCATCCAGCAATATCCCCGTTCCAGCGCCGGACAGGGACAAGCCCTCGGATGCAGGGGCGTCACCCTACGATCCCGATGCCACAATAGTCGATGGTGGACCGCGATTTGGCCACGAAGCCACAATGGTGGATGCCGGACCTACGATCGCGCCGGGGACTCCGCTACCTCGCCGATCACCGCCGCCGCCATCCAGTCGGAATTCCAGTGTGCCTGGCAGCGCGGCCGTATTTCAGATCGGCGACGTGCTGGCGGGACGATATGAGATTCTGCAATCGCTCGGCGAGGGCGGTATGGGCGCCGTGTACAAGGCCGCCGACCGCGAGCTTGATCGCTTCGTCGCGTTGAAAGTCATACGCCCTGAGCTGGCTTCGAACCCGTCGATCCTGGCCCGTTTTAAGCAAGAGTTGCTGCTCGCACACCAGGTCACCCACCGCAATGTGATCCGCATTTACGACCTGGGCGAAGCCGAGGGCGTGAAGTTCATCACCATGGAATTCATTGAGGGCAAAGATTTACGGGCCCTCATCAAGGAGAGAACGAAATTTCCTCCGGCGGAAGCGGTCGATGTCATTCAGCAGGTGTGCCAGGCCCTGGAGGCGGCGCATCGCGTCGGGGTGATTCACCGCGACCTCAAACCGCAAAACATCATGCAGGACGGCACGGGCCGGATTCTGGTGATGGATTTCGGCTTGGCCCGCACTCTGGAAGGCGACGGGATGACCCAAACCGGGGCCATGGTCGGCACCATGGAGTACATGTCGCCGGAGCAGGCCCTGGCCAAGGACCTCGATCAGCGTTCTGATCTGTTCGCTCTCGGTCTCATCTTGTACGAATTGTTAACCGGCAAAATGCCCTTTGCAGCCACAAGCGCTGTGGCCAGCCTGGTCAAGCGCACGCAGGAGCGCGCCATTCCGGTCTCGGAGATCGACGCTGAGATTCCCGGCGCGTTGAGCGGCATCGTGAGCAAGTGCCTGGAACGCGATCTGAACGAAAGATATCAGAGCGCATCGGACATTCTCGCCGACCTGAACAAGTGGACAGACAACACTGCCGCTGCCAGCATCAAGTTCGAAGCAAATATCCAACCGTGGGGACGGACTTTTCCGTGGCCTCTGGCCGCCGGAATTGTTACAGCGGTGCTCCTGGCAGTCCTGGGGTTTGTGTTTCGCGACCACCTTTTCAGCCCATCGCACAGCACGCGATCTGCTCCGGCAGGGCCGGTCGTGTCGCTGGCGATTGTGCCCTTCCATAATGCATCCGGGGACCCCAGTCTCGACTGGCTAGGCGCGAGCCTGGCGGAAATGCTGACCACGGACGTGGGGCAGTCGGCGAGCCTGCGCACGGTGTCGTCTGATCGCCTGCAACAGATTCTCAAGGACCTGCATATCGGAAACGATACCCCGCTGGATCAGCAAAGCCTCAAGCAGTTGGCGGAGTTCAGTAACGCGGAGACGATTGTCTGGGGACAGTACGTCCGCAGCGGCGGCCAGATCCGCGTCGAGGCCACTCTGCAAAACCTGAAGCAGGGAAGTCCTCCAGTAACCATGAGAGTGGAAGCGCCGACCGAGAAGGAACTGCTGGCGGCAACCGACCAGCTGGCGCAAAAGATCCGCGACAACCTCGCGCTCTCGCCGCAGATCGTGAAGGAACTGCAAAAACAGGCTTTCCGGCCCACTTCAAAATCGGTGGAGGCCTTGCGCGCCTACAACGAAGGGCTGGAGCTGATGCGCGAGGGGAACAACCTGGAGGCGAAGAAGAAATTCGAATTGGCCACGCAGGCCGATCCTGATTTTGCGCTGGCCTTCTCGCGGCTGGGCCAGGTCTACTCCAATCTTGGTTACGACAATGAAGCGGAGCGCTACTCGCGACGCGCGGTCGAACTGAGTCAGCAACTGCCGGTCGCCGAACGTTACCTTATCGAAGCCAACGATGCGCGCGTCACCGGACAAACCGATAAGGCAATCGAGCTATACGGCAATCTGGTGAAGGCGGCGCCGGGTGACGCCAATCTGCAGTTCACGCTCGCCAGTTTGTATGAATCCAACAATGACTTTGATCAGGCCTCGCAGCATTATGCGAAGGTGCTGGAGCAGGACCCGAAGTCGGTTGCCGCTCTGCTGGCGACCGGCCGGGTGCAGATCAAGAGCGGCAAGCCGCAGGACAGTCTCGACTATTTGAACAAGGCCTACAGCCTGGCCGTCCGCCTGGAAAATCAGGAACAAAAGGCGGCTATTCTGCACGCCATCGGCGTGGCCTATAAGTTGATGGACAAGCCGCAGGATGCCCTGAAGAACTACCAGGATTCGATCGCTATCAAGCGTGAGATTGGCGACAAGCGCGGCATCGCTGTCAGCCTGAATGAGAGCGCCCAGGTGCAGGACACGATGGGCCAGTTCCCGGCGGCAGAGGCAAGTTACAAAGAAGCGCTGCAGATCCGGCGCGACATCGGAGACAAGCGGGGCGTGGGCGATACCCTGATGGACCTGGGGACCCTGTATGGCGCTCGCGGAAAACACGACGACGCCCTTAAGCTCTACAAGGAGGCCCTGCAAATTGAGCGCGAACGGGGCGATGAGTTAAGCCAGGCAACCTGCCTGAACAACATCGGCGACGCCTACTTCACCCAGGGACAATACGATGATGCGCTGACCTACTTTCAGCAGGCGCTTCAGTTGCGCGAAAAGCTGAAAACGCCGGACTCCATAGCCGAGTCGGTGCGCAACGTGGCCGTCGTCAACACCAAGATGGGCCAGTACGGCGAGGCGCTCACTCAGTACCTGAAAGCTCTCGACCTGCACCGTAGTATTGATGACACTCGCGGAACGGCAATGGATTCCTACGATATGGGGACCGTGTTCCAATATCAGGGCCGCTACGGGGCAGCCTTGAAGGCCCGCGAGGAGGCCCTCAAATCGTTCCGCAGTTTGAAGGACCGGAGCTTCTGGATGGTCGAGAGCTTGAGCGGCTATGGTGAGTCGCTGGCCCAGGTGGGGCGCCTCGACGACGCCAAGCGCGCTCTGGATGAAGCGGCGGCCATGGCGCGGGAGATCAACAATGACAGTTCTACCGCGCAAATCCAATTGTTCTATGGCGACGTTGCCGTGTATCGCGACGACGTGAAAGCTTCGCGAGGGTTCTATGAGCAGGCTTTGCGGACGGCCAACAAGGCCAAAGACCCGGAGAAAGAGCTGATCGCCAAGATTGCGTTGGCTCGGGACGACATTGCCCAGGGACGATGGGCGCCGGCGGCATCCGCGCTCAAAACCCTTGCGCAGGAGGCAGAGCGGCAGGGCTTGAAATTCGAAGCGGTCCAGGCTTCCGTGTATCTGGGCGAAGCACTCGCCCGCAACAAGGCATATCCCCAGGCAAGGCAGGAACTGGAACGCGCATTAACCACCAGCCAGAAGTTGGGATTGCAGTCGCTGGAGGCGCGGAGCAACTACCTACTGGGGATGGTGGCGCGCCAGAGCGGCAATGCCAAACAGGCCGCTGACTATTATCGCGCTGCCATCAGCAAGTGGGATGAGGAACAGAAGGAAGCCGGCGATCCCGCATTTCTTTCCCGTGCCGATCTCTCCCAGATGTATAAGGACGCGCAGCGCGCGCTGCAAGAGTTGAAGTAGGCCGTCATCCCGAGCGGAGTGAGACGGCCCACGATAGGGGTCGTTCGACTCGTCGGTCGCCGCGGCGACCTCGTCGCTCAGGATGACAAACGAGATTCTGCTTTCCTGCCCCCGAGAATTCCTTTTCCAGCAAATGCAAGACCTCTGCCCCTGAAGTAACTCAGGGAGCAGAGGTCTGGCTACAGCTTCCGATTTACCGGCCCGGCTTTAGAACGTGGAGCATTGGCCCAACTTGCGGTGGGCCCTGTTTCCTCCTCCGGTGATGGAGGTATTTCCGTTGCACTGCAGGTTGCTGTTAATGGCGTTGGTGAAGACCTGCGTGGCCCCGGTGTTGTTCTGGTCGTTCAGGCTGCCACCGACGGCGTTGGAATCGATCACGCTGGGGCCGCTATTGTTCTGCACCAGCAGATTCCCGGCGACGATATTTCCGCCGCATCCACTGCTTGACCCAATCTGAATCCCAGCTCCACTATTCTGGAACATCAAGTTGCCCCATACGAAGGTGGCGCAGACCTGATTTGTGCCGGGGCCGGCAGGAACGCCCTGAATCTGCAGATTGCCAAAGATGGCGACATTCGGACCGATCGAAAAAGATCCGCCGTTGACCTGCAGATTGTTGCCCACGAGGCTGTTACTGACCGACAGGGTGCCTCCAGTCTCGTGCAGGTTTCCACCCACGAAGCTGAAGTTTTGCAGCACAAAGGAGCCGCCGGTTTCGGTCACATTTCCGGTGACGCCGCCATTGGTGAAGGTACACGATTGGCCGTTGGAGACGGTCAGGTTGCCCCGGTACGTACCGCTGAAAACTCCATTGCAGTTGTTGCCTTGAATGGAGGACAACCCGCAGTTTTGTGCCGCCACAAAATAGGAGAAGCCCTTGGACTTCCCCGAACTGGTGGGATCGAAGCGCGTTTGCGAAAACGCCGTCTCGATGTTTATCCACGTACTTGGTGATGGCGGACTGTAAACCTCAGTCTTCAACAAGCAGGGATTAACAATGGTTTGCTGGGTGTTGTAGCTCTCATACAGCGTGTAATCCAGGTTCGTGCAGTCGCTACCGGTTTGCTGCGTGCAGCTTACCTGGAAGACGACACACTCTCCGCCCGCGCCGTCATAAATAATGCAGCTCGTGCCCGGGTTAAAGCTCGCCAGAATGGGATTGACGACTGCCGGGTCACTGGGCATCGCGGTGACGCTGACCTGGTCGCCTGCTTGCGCGCCGGAATATCCATACTTGTGGCTGTAGCTGCCGAAAACGTAGTTGGTGAAGTTCTGGCCCGGCCCCGGCGTCAATGTTTGCGTGATCGTCGTTTGCGTGCCGCTTTGCCCCGGAGTAAAGGTCCAGGTCAGGATGTCGCTGTTCTCCGTGGAATCTGCCGTACTGCCGGTGAAACCGACATAGGCGGTCTGTCCATTCAAGCTTAGCAAGTTGGAGAGTTGCAGTGGGACGATGAGGACGGGAGTCCCAGGGTCATCAAGGTAAATGCTCAGCGTGCCCGGGTCATACTGCAGAATGACGGTATGAACATTACCGTCAGCCAGGTTCACGCTGGGCGTGACGATGCCCAAATTTGCTGATTGGTCCGAATTACACGTCGCACCGTGGTCTGGTGTGTTGTTGCCGGTACCGCAGCTTTGCACAGCGATGTGGTTGCCGTTTGGATCCCAGCTATCTTGAAAAGTATCAAACTCGATGGCGATACTGTTATCGATGGGTGTGACGCCCTCATCACTGGGCGTAGAACCGTAGCCAATGTCCCCGCTCGTACCGGCCAAGGCCGACAACGGCCCCGGATCACCATAATTATGGGAATTCTGCACCACAAAGGCGAATCCGTCGGCCGGACCAGGACCGTTTTGCGGGTCGTGCGTGATCTGGAACTGGAACACTGTTGTAAAGCCGTTTGCGACTGACTGCTGGGTCAGGTACCAGGCTGAGCCGGCGTTGTTGCGACTGTCGTCTGGCGTCAGCCGCAAGACCTTTTGGCCGTTGCCATTCTTAGACGCCGTGGCGGATCCATTCATCTGCAGCTGAGTGAAGTCGAGAAACGGAATTTGGGCCATCGCCGGAACGCAACACACGGCCATTGCCAGTGCCAACACGAATACCACAGAGATTCTGGAAGACAACATTGGTGCTCCACTCCTATTAAGCTTGGGATTGTTGAGACTCACCATGCGAAGGGCTCGGCTGCATCTCTCGGGACTCTCGGGGTCGAACCATAGAAACTGGCCTATTCCTATTGCTTTGCAGCCGTCATGCCGGACGATTCGGGACTACCCCACCGCTAGGGAGCATAGTGTAGCTTGAGAATGGCCAGTTGAAAAGAGACAATTGTGCCTCAACGGTGGCCAGATAGTGGCACCGAAATAGGGAGCATCGTGCCCCTTGCCTATCCCGATCAGCGGTTGAAGGGGTATTCCTGGACCCATTGAAAGCCGCGATTGACCAGCAGGAAGGCTTTGCGGTCAACGAGTTGCAGCTGCATGTGGACCTTGTGGCTGTCCATGTCTCCATCGAGCGTCAATTGTTTCTCCGACGGACGCTGGTAGGTGAAGTGAGCTTTCCAGGTCTTGTCATCGTCTTTGGTGAGGTCCAGAGTTTTGCCGTTGACATTGAGCGAAGTCGCGTAACGGGCGAACGAATCGTCCATGCGCTGAAATGACATTCGAGTAGGGAATTCAAAAATCACGCGCCGCCAACGGCCGCCATCCGTGAGCAGAGGCGAGCGCAATTGTCCGTCGATGGCAAACTGGTCCACGTTCCAGATGCCGTAGAGGGCCGACCGGGGAGCTGCGCCACCGCGCAGATGCCATTCGCTCCAACTGCCGTACGCGTTGGTTCCCAATAGCAACATACCAAAGGTGATCTGCGCGACCACCGAGATGCGATTGGCACGCCGTGTTATGAAGAGCGCCGGCTGCGTAGAAGAGCCGGGAGGGCGATTCAGAAAGAAGAAATCAGCCAGACGCCGGAATTCGGGCGCCAGCAGGAACAAGCACATCAGGATCAGGTGGAACGAGAACAGCTTCACGGGGACGTCATAGGTCATGTTTAGGGTGAAGATCTGAATCGAATCCGCGAGGCAAACCAGTGCTCCCAGCATGGTCGTGCCAGGAATAATCAGCAGGATTGCGGCCAACACCTCGGCGCATCCCGCGAAAGTTTCATAGGCCGGCGACGCGCCTACTGAGGACCACAGCACCCCCATGGGCGAGAAGTTGCCGAATGGTTCCAGCAGTCTCGTCAGATATGGGAAAGGCATTTGCAGAGGGATGACTTTCGCAAAGCCATAGCCCAGCATTTGTCCGGCAAGAGCAAAGCGAAGGAACAGCCGAAACCATTTGTGCAGCGTGCCATAATTTTGCCTCTCGCGATCGAGCGTCGACCAGACGATGGTGGCCACGGCGGCAACCACCAGCAGGCAGAACGCCAGCACCCAGTCGAAGGTCTTATCACCGCTGCCACTGAAATAAACCAGGGGATGGTTGACCTTGAAGATGTGGGTCGCCGTCCAGGTAACAATCTGGCGCATTGGCGAAAGAGTGGACGGGTCTGGAGTTTCAACGTTGGGGAGGGGCAACAATCCGCCGGAGACTTGCGTGAGCAGGCAGTACAAGCCGAAGTACAGGAAACAGAAACGAAAGGCGACTCGCGACAAAAGACTCCAGTGTGCCGTCTGCTGCTCCTGCTCGAGTTGTGCGACCTGAGCCTGCGTGCCCATCGAGACCTCCTGGCGACGCCAGAGTTTACAACAGATCTGACGCGCGTTGCAGGCGCCAGTAACCAGGCCCGATCAAAGAAAAAATAGGGCGCTCGGCTCCCTCGCGAGGTATAGTGTGGGGCTATTGGGGGCTAGAAGGGAAGTTCACGACCGCGCCTCGAATCAAGATATCCACACCAGGTGAGACGATATTTCTAACATGTCAACCGGACCCAAGTTGTCGCCCGAACACTCACTCAGCGATATTGCCCAGCAGCATCAGGTATGGCTGGCCAGCAAAGGCGAGCAAGGCCAGCGCGCCAACTTCGACAGCCTGAATCTCTGGGGCGTTAAGTTCCAGTCGCTGACTCCGACGCATAACTTCACGGCTGCACTTTTTGGCAATGCGCAGTTGTTCAGGGCCGACCTGCGCGGCTGCAATCTGCAGTTCGCGAACCTTCGCGACACCACCGGATTGTCAGGCGAATGTTTGGCGGGCTCAGATCTTAGCGGCGCGAGCCTGCCCCCACTGCTGGGGTGGTCGGGTGAGCTTGAAATTCTGCGTTCGAAGGAAAGTTTGGCGCAATCGCTGTTCCTGTCGATGCTGGCGGCAACCATCTACATCATCCTGGCCGTCATTGACACAAATGACCTGGCGCTCATTACTAATTCCACCACGCTGTCGCTTCCCATCCTCAATATCTCGGTGCCGGTGATCCCTTTCTATGTGGTTGCGCCCTTCGTGCTGTGCGTGGTGTTTATCTATTTTTGCTTTCTCCAGCGCGAAACCATTGATCTGCTGAAACGAATGCCGTTAGTAATGCCCGATGGTTCCATGCCTGCTACCAAGGCGTTCTCTTGGGTGCCATTGGGCAATAGCAACTTCTTGGGAGCGAACCGGCCGCGGCGAAGGTTTTTGGGGACTGCGATTTCCGCGGTGGTGGCTTACGGAGCGGTGCCTTTGGCGTTGCTCTGCATATGGGAAAGGGGCCTGGTCGCCAGAGAACCCAAGCTTACGAGTTTGCATGTTGTCCTGTTTGCCCTCGCAATCGGATTCTGCTGGTACCTACTCTATTTTTCAGAGCGAGGGAATGGAGCGCAACGACTGAGTCGCATATGGGGCGCCCTACTCACCGTATCTGTCATCAGCGCGCTTGCTTATCTGTCTCTGGCGGTGCTCAAAGGTGGCCCATTCCCGAGATCGGAATACCTGGGCAGTGTCTTGTCAACCAAGGATGCTCATGATGGTTACGACTCGGTCAGCTACTACTATGACCGCAATGATAGTGAGCAGGAACGTGGCTGGGCAGTGCCGGGGCGGCGCGTGTTGCAGCTGTTGCGACTGGATCCCTACCCCAACCTGAACGGCGCCAGGTCGTCAGTCCAAGGATCGGATTCGGATAGGGCCGGCGGCGGTCTGGCATTTCCGTCAGGCTGGAAGCAACCTCATCTGCCGGCGCAGAGCTCGCGACTGCAGTCGGCATATATGACGAACTGTAACCTGGAAGGCGCCGACCTTAGAAGAGCTTTGCTGTCAAAGGCCAACTTAACGGATTGCCACCTGGAGGGTGCGACCTTGAGCCGCGCCAAGATCGACAAGGCTGACCTCAGTGGAAGTACGCTCGACAGGGCCATACTAACCGGAGCCGATTTTACTGGCACCGATTTATCGGAAACCTCATTCAACGAAGTAATTGCGGACGAAGTAGTCTTATCGGGCACCCATCTGAACGACGTGCCCATGAAGGGCGCTGTCCTAAGCCGGGCCTCCATGGACGGTGCAGACCTTACCAATGCCGATCTGACTGGCGCCCACATGGATGGGATTGCACTTAGCAAAGCGGACCTGACGTTGGCGCATCTTAGCGGTGCGGATTTGCACAATGCGATTATTAATGCGTCTTCGCTGCAGTCCGCCGTGCTTAAGGGCGCAAACTTGACCGGCGCCAGCCTGGCTGGTTCTGACTTGACCGGCGCGGACTTGAGTTGCACCAAGGTCGGCGGTGCGCATTTCGCTGGTTCGGACATTTCGAATGCTGACCTAACCGGCATGATGAATCGCAAGCATGACCCCAGGCCTTACGAGTCGGCAGATTTTAGTGTGCGCACCATGACGGGCGCGAATTTGCACGGGGCAAATCTGAAATCTGCTACGGGGCTGACCGCAAAACAAGTCAAAGCCGCAAAGAATTGGACAGAAGCTTATTACAGTGCTGAGTTTCTGAAGCAGCTGGGACTACCGGCCAACCATAACGAGCAACTCGAAGTTAAGCTGTCACAAGAAGAATTCTGCCAATCCCAATAGAGCCGGTGCAGCTATTCGGCCCGTAGCGTTATCGAGGGATCCACCTGGGCCGCACGCCACGCGGGTATCCAGCATGCGGTCCCGGAGACCGCAAGCAGCAGCGCGATCACGCCGAAATAGGTGATCGGGTCCAGCTGTGATATGCCGAACAGCAGCGTAGTAATGGCTTGGCTTGCCGCGGCTGCTCCACCCAACCCGATCGCGACACCCAGCGCGGTGAGCGTCATTCCCTGGCGCACCACCAGCGCGACGATGTTACCGCGTGACGCTCCCAGTGCGGCCCGAATCCCGATCTCCCGGGTCCGCTCGGTGACGCCGCCGGAGAGCACACCGTACATTCCGGTCGCCGCCAGCAGCAGCGCTACCAGGGCAAAAGCTTCAAACAGGATGAGCGCAAAGCTCCGCTCGGCCTCCGATTGAGCGAGCAGACTGTCCATGGTGGCGACCCGCACGACGGGCTGGTCCTTGTCCACCGACCAGATTGCGCTTCGGATGGCGGGGGCCAGCGCGCCCGCATTTCCGCGAGCGCGAACCACCAGTGACTGCACGTTGTCCACCCATGCCCACTGTGTAGGGGTTGTGTAAAATGCGTCCGGTTCGTTCAGCGCCAGCGACGTCTGCTTCACATCGCCCACCACGCCGACAATGGTGTCCCACGGGCGGTTCGCCTGGCCGCGGTCCGGGCCGGCACGGACCCGCTGTCCGATTGGGTCTTGACCGGGGAACTTGCGTTTTGCGAAGGATTCGCTGATCAGAATGGCGACCGGCGCGCCGGCGCGGTCGCGCTCGTCAAGCAGGCGGCCACGGCGGAGTGGAATGTGCATGGTTTCGAAATAGCTTGGACTCACCGCATAGCGGTACGCGCCCTCGCCGTCGTCGTTCGGGTGCAACTCGAATTGCACGCCGTAGCTTTCAAAGTCGCCGCTCAGGGGTAGTTGGCTGGTGAACGCCGCCGCGGTAACTCCCGGGACCTGGCGGACGGCTTCCAGGGCCTGGGTGAAGAAGCGGTCCCGCACTTTGTCGTCGTCGAACCGGTGCCCCGACTCCTGTACTTGCATGGTGAGCACGTGCGATGGGTCGAACCCAGGATCGATCGCGAACAGACGCTCCAGGCTCCGTAACAGTAATCCCGCGCTCACCAGCAGCACTACGGCAAGCGCGACCTCGGAGACAACCAGCGTGCCGCGCGCAAATTGATAGCCACCCGCGGTGCGCCGCGAACTTCGCTGCAGCCCCATCTGCGGGGCGCTACGCGAGGCATGAAGCGCCGGAAACAGCCCGACTAAGAGTCCTGTCAGCGTAGTGATGCCAAGCGCAAAAAAGAACACGGCGCGGTCGACGGCAATGGCGTTGACCCGCGGCAGACCGGCCGGGCTTAGCGCAATCAGAGTGCGCACACCGGCTTCCGCCACCAGTATCCCAACAGCGCCCCCCAGGACAGCGAGCAGCAGACTCTCCGTGAGCAGTTGCCGGACCAGCCGCATCCGTGTCGCTCCCAGCGCAACCCGCATCGCGAACTCACCGCGGCGCTGCCCGCCACGAGCAAGCAGCAGGTTGGTTACATTTACGCATGCAATCATCAGTACCAGCAGGACCGCGCCCAACACAGCCAGCAGCGCGGGCTTGACAGCGCGTGTGATGTCGCTTTGCAGCGAATTCACCAGGAATCCGCTGGGCACACCGCCGGAACTGTCGTAGCCCTTGGTGTACATCTGTCCCAAAGTGTGCACGACCACGTCGAGCTCGCTGGTCGCCTGTTTCCTGCTGACGCCGGGGTGAAGCCGTCCAATCATCCGCAGGTGATGGCCCCATTCCCGGCCATCCCATGGCAGCGCCGGGTTGTATTGCAACGGTGCCCAGAGTTCAGCCGATGGGGCCAATACGTTCTCGAAGCCGCCCGGCATGATGCCGATGACCGTGTAGAGATTGTCATCCAGCGTGACTTGACGTTCCGACGATCGTGGAGTCGCCGCCGAAGCGCCGCCGCCACACGCTGTCACTCAGGATCACCACATTGGGACCCTTGTACTGATCATCCGATGTCTGGAAGTCGCGTCCCAGTGCCGGCAACACGCCCAGTGCCCGGAAGTAGGCTGAGCTCACGCGCTGTCCCTCGAATCGTTCCGGCTGGGTTGCGCTAGTCATGGTCGGCTGCCAAGGTTTCATGACGGCCAATGCCTGGAACGAACGGTTTCGCTCAGCCAATCCATGAAAACTGCCGAAGCTAACATCCAGGGGCGTTCCTTCGGTACGCGTCTCCCAGACCATCATGATCCGTCCCGGCTCGGGATACGGCAGCGGTTTGAACAGAATGGGGTTTACTGCACTGAAGATCGCCGTCGCAGCCCCGATGCCCAGCGCAATAACCAGCATTGCCACGACCGTGAAGGTGGGCGACTTGCGTAGCTGGCGAATTGCGTAACGGAGATCTTGGAGCATCGGCGCCTCAAATAGACAACGTTCGCGGGTACGGCGAGGGTTGTTCCCTTACCTCTCAGTGCAACAATCCAGCCAATTTTTCCCCTTGGAAATCAAGGGCTTAGCGGCGGGCAGAAGTGCTCTACGTCCGGCCACGGGCGCAGGCGTCCGCTGGTGGACAGCAGGGAATGAATTTTCGATGCCAAATAATCCACGCCGATTCCCGTTCTGGGATCGGTCGCATAATGACCTTCTAAATCCCCTAAAGTCATTGCTCAAACACCCGTGTTTGGCATATAACGTGTTCCAGTTACCCGAAATTAGCAATGCCACCACCTGCCGAGGGAGGCGTGTCTCTATGCGTCACTTGGTTACCTGCCCAAGATTACTCTTGCGATCCATTTGCCTGGCTGTCCTGCTCTCATTCATTCCGGTGTATCTCATCGCGGGCACCGACTGGTCACCCATCGATCCCAATGAATTGACCATGAAGGGCGATCCGCTTGCGCCCGGCGCCGCCGCCATCATTCTCTACCGCCAGGTTGACCGCGACGACAATGGCAGCACCTCGCATGAATTCAATTATGTGCGCATCAAGATCCTGAGCGAAGAAGGACGCAAGTATGCGGACGTAGAAATCCCTTTCGTCAAGAATGAGAACGATGTGGGTCAACTCAAGGCGCGCACCATACGACCCGATGGCTCGGTCGTCAACTTCGAGGGCAAGGCCTTCGAAAAATCCATCGTTAAGTCAAAAGGTGTGAAGTATCTGGCCAAGACGTTTACCCTCCCCGATGTGCAGGTCGGGGGCATCATCGAGTACCGCTACACCTACAACTATCCCGAGCACTGGATCTATAGTTCGCATTGGATCCTCAGCGATGAGCTGTTCACCAAGCATGCCAAGTTTTCCCTGAAGCCCTACAGCAGTCCTTATGAACGCTTGAGCGTGCGCTGGACTTGGCAGGGATTGCCGGCGGGGACCTCCCCGCCCAAAGACGGCTCTGACCAAATCATCCGGCTGGAAGCCTTCAACATTCCGCCCTTCCAGACGGAAGACTTCATGCCGCCTCCGAATGAGCTGAAATCGAGAGTGGATTTCATATACAGCGAAGATGCCGTCGAAAAAGATGCTGACGCCTACTGGAAGAAAGTCGGCAAGCGGATGTATGACGCCATGGAGAGCCGGATCGGCAAGCGCTCTTCGTGGGAACAGGCTGCCGGTCAGATCGTGGCGCCTGGCGACGCGCCCGAGGTCAAGCTGCAGAAGATCTACGTGCGGGTACAACAGATGCGCAACACCTCTTATGAGGTGGAAAAGACCGAGCAAGAAGAGAAGCGCGAAAAAGAGAAGAGCGCCAACAATGTTTCGGATGTCTGGAAACGCGGTCGTGGCGATCAAGAGCAGTTGAACTGGCTCTATCTCGCCCTGGTGCGGGGGGCAGGATTCGACGCGCACGGGATCATGGTCTCAGACCGGGCCCATTATTTCTTCAGCTCCAAGTTGCAGGACAGTGATCGACTGAATTCCAACGTTGTACAGGTAAGCCTTAACGGCAAGGACATCTACTGCGATCCGGGCTCAAAATTCGCGCCGTTCGGAATGCTGCCATGGGCGAAGACGGGGGTGCAAGGACTGCGGCTTGAGAAGGACAACTCTACCTGGGTGCGCACTCCGCTGCCGGAGGCCTCGGTGTCGCGCGTCGAGCGCACGGCGCAATTAAAGCTGTCCGACACGGGAGAACTGGAAGGCAAGCTCACCTTCAAGTACACGGGTCTGGAAGCCATTGCGCGCCGTAGCGAGCAACATAACGAAGACCAAGCCGAGCGTAAGAAGTTTCTCGAGGAGCAGGTGCAGGAGTACATCCCCGTTGGCATCAACGTGGAGTTGACCAACCATCCCAATTGGGACGATCCGGCCTCGGACCTGGTGGCGGAATTCAACCTCAAGGTCCCGGGATGGATATCCAGTGCCGGGCGCCGCGTGTTGTTTCCGGCCTCGCTGTTTGGCGGCCAGGAGAAGAACGTCTTCGAACATGCCAATCGTACCCATCCCATCTATTTTGAGTTCCCATTTCAGAGAATCGACGACATAACCGTCGAGCTGCCCGCGGGGTGGAAAGTGACCAGCCTGCCTGCGCCCGACAAACAAGGCAACCAGAAGATTGCCTACACATTGAAGCTGGAAAATGACAATGGCAAGTTGCATATTTCACGCAACCTGACCATAGATGTGCTGATGATGGAGTCCCAGTACTACTCAGCGTTGCGAGGCTTTTACCAGATTGTGAGGACGGGCGATGAGCAGCAGGTTATTTTGCAGCCGGGTGTTGCAACAGCGGGCAACTAGCGGGCAGCAGCTAATCCTGCTTGGTGTGCTGGCATGCTTCATGGTATGCCTGTCGCCGGCGGCACTTGCCGACGCCCCGGCCTGGATGCACGCACTGGTCAGTGCGCCCGAGCCTGCTCACGATGAGAAGACCGACGCCATCCTGATGTACGCGGAAAAAACGGTCAGTGTTCAGAGCCTCGACAAGATCAAGATCACGGTACGCGAGGCCTATAAAATTCTGCGGCCGGGGGGTCGCGAACTCGGCACCGTGTTCGCCACCTTCGATTCCCACGAAAAGATAACCAGCATGCGCGGCTGGTGTATTCCCGCCAGCGGCAAAGACTACGAGCTGAAAGACAAGGATGCGATGGAAGTGTCGCTGCCCAAAATCGAGGGCAGCGAACTGATATCGGATGTTAAGGCCAAGCTGCTGCGCATACCGGCGCCCGACCCTGGCAACATCATCGGTTTCGAGTACCAGATGGAAGAGCAGCCCATGGTGTTGCAGAGCGTCTGGGAAATTCAAAGTGAGTATCCCACGCGCGAGAGTCACTACACTCTGCAACTGCCTCCGGGCTGGGAGTACCGGGCCTTATGGCTCAACTATCCTCAAACCAAGGCGACACCAGGCGGCAGCAATGAGTGGCAATGGACAGTCGGCGACGTAAAAGCGGTCCGACCGGAAGAAGAGATGCCTCCGCTGGCGGGGATCGAAGGCAGGATGGTGGTGTTTTTCTTCCCTCCGGGCGGGTCCGGAGCCAGCGCACTTTCGAACTGGCAGCAGGTGGGAGACTGGTATCTTAAGCTGACCAATGGCCGGGTAGATGGATCTCCTGAGCTCAAGCAGAAGGCGAACGCGCTGACCGCGTCGTTGCCCACGCCCCTTGCCAAGATGAGAGCCATCGCGCAATTTTTGCAACACGACATTCGTTATGTCGCCATCGAGTTGGGCATTGGAGGCTTTCAGCCACACCCGGCCTCCGAGGTGTTTGCTCATCGCTACGGCGACTGTAAAGATAAAGCCACTCTGATGGCCTCGATGTTGCATGAGATTGGCGTGGATTCCTACTATGTCGTGATTAACGCCCGGCGCGGTTCAGTCACGGCTGAAACTCCGGCGCAGTTGAGTGCTTTCAACCACGTCATTCTGGCCATCAAGCTGCCAGACGGCTTGAACGACCCGTCGCTGATCGCCACCATGCACGATGCCAAGCTGGGCAACGTGCTGTTCTTCGACCCGACGAACGAGATCACGCCTTTCGGCCAGATCGGTGGATACCTGCAGTCCAACTATGGGTTACTGGTTACGCCCAGTGGCGGCGAGTTGGTCGAACTGCCCCGGCAGCCGTCGAACATGAACAGCATTGACCGCACCGGCGTCATGACGCTGGACGCGACCGGCACCCTGAAGGGCGAGATCAAAGAAGTACGCCTGGGAGACCGGGCCTCGCACGGGAGGTGGGCCCTGCGCAACGCCAGCAAAGAGAGTGACAAGATCAAGCCCATCGAAGCCGTGCTGGCTGGCTCGCTTCCTAACTTTCGCATCACCGGCGCCCAGGTCATCAATCTTCAGCACACGGACCAGCCCTTCGGCTTCGACTATTCCTTCGAGGCCGCCAACTATGCCAAGAATGCCGGCGATCTGCTGCTGGTGCGGGCGCGCGTGCTGGGAGTCAAATCCAGCGGCCTGATGGAGACTAAAGAACAGCGCAAGTATCCGGTCGAGTTTGAGGGGCCGGCGCGCGATACCGACATCTTCGATATCACCATTCCCCAGGGCTACCAGGTGGATGAACTACCTTTGCCGACCGACGCCGACTATAGCTTCGCCAGCTATCATTCCAAGACGGCAGTCAATGGCAACGTCATTCGCTACACGCGCACCTTCGAGATCAAGGAACTGAGCGTGCCTGTCAGCCAGGCCGAGCAACTCAAGAAGTTCTATCGGACGATCGGCGCGGACGAGCGGGAAATGGTCGTGCTCAAGCAGGTGGGGAAGTAGGGCGCGCTCCAATCCGCCGGGATTTTCCGCTACAGAATTCGTTGTGTACTGGCTGGGTGCTTAGTGTACTGATACGGCAAAAAATCTTAGGTCTGGCGCACTAACCGTGCTACTATCCGCGTCAGTTACGCAATCGGCAATCTCTCCTTCCGCTCGGCAACATGTCTGGTTGCCGGTTCGTTGATGCGCGAGACCTCGCGAACAAGGGTCACGGAGGCATCCTGGCCGAACTCCGAAAAAATTCAGTGGGAGGAATCGCAATGCACACCGCCCGACGGCTTTTCTTGTCGTTTCTGGTATTAAATTTTGCAGCCCTGGTACTGCCGGTCTTCGGGCAGCGAGTGATTGCGACCCTGCCCGTAGGCCGAGGGCCACTGAGCGCAGCAGTTAATGCGGGGACCAACAAGATCTACGTGGCAGATTGGTGCGGTAACGATCCCCAGTGCATCAGCGGCGGGACGATGACCGTCATTGACGGGGCCACCGACAATACTCTGTCCGTCAATGTGGGATATTACCCGTATGGCGTGGCGGTGAACCCGGTGACCAACAGGATCTACGTCGCCAACCGGTGCGGCAATGATCCCGCCTGCGCGAGTGGTGGAACGGTATCTGTGATTGACGGCGTGAGCAACGTGGTCATTGCCACCGTCCAGACTGGAGGTCGTCCCTATAGCGTGGCGGTGAACTCGGTTACTAACCGGATTTATGTCCCGAATTACTGCGGCTCCGACTTCTCTTGCCACACCAAGAGCGGGACCGTCACGGTGATTGATGGGGCGAGCAATTCCGTGGTCGCCACCGTCACCGTGGGGTCCGGCCCTGACCAGGCAGTGGTCAACCCGGTGACCAACAAAATCTATGTCGCCAACCAATGCGGCACCGATCCCACGTGCACCTTTCCCTACAGTGTCGGGACGATGACCGAAATCGACGGCGTTACCAACAACACCGCCTCTGTCAATGTGGGATTCTTTCCCTCGGCCCTGGACGTTAACCCGGTTACCAACAAGATCTATGTCGCTAATCAATGCGGCGATCTTCCCAACTGTGGCACCGCCACCATGACGGCGATCGACGGCGCGACCCTGACGACTACCGATGTTGCCATCGGCGGACGTTACCCGCTTGCCATAGCGGTCAATTCGGTCACCAACAAGATTTACGTGTCCAGCGATTGCCATGGCGATGCTTCCTGCCAAGGCAATCCTAACGGGACCGTTTCGGTAGTTGACGGCGTCACCCTTGCCTACAGCAGCGTCGGCGCCGGGGTCAACTCAGACAGCATGGCGGTCAATTTGGTGGCCAACACAATCTATGTTGCCAACGAATGCGGCAGCGACCGCAGTTGTGGCAGCAACGGGACGGTCACGGTGATCGACGGCACGGCCCTTACCTTCACCAATGTCAGCGTCGGAAATCACCCTTACGGCCTGGCCCTCAACTCCACGACCAACAGAATTTACGTCCCCAACTATTTCGACGAAACGGTATCGATAATGGATGGGACTCCGGTCACCGCTCTGCAATTTGTCGCGCTGACTCCGCCGTGTCGCGCGGTTGATACTCGGCCGGGGAACGGCGGAGGCGGGCCGATTCAAGGTGAAACGCATCAGGACTTCGCCATTGCCGGCGCGGGCACCTGCGGGGCTATGCCTTCCTCTGCCGCCTATTCTATGAACGTCTCGGTAGTGCCCAACGGACCGCTGGGCTACTTGACGGTTTGGCCGGCGGGATACCCGCAGCCGTTGGCATCTACGTTGAATTCGCTGGATGGCCGCATCAAGGCCAACGCGGCAATCATTACCGCGGGCAACGGTGGTGATATCAGCGTGTTCGCCAGCAACACAACCAATGTGGTCGTTGACGTGAACGGCTACTTCGCGCCAGTGACTGGTTCCACGCTCGCTTTTTATCCGCTGACGCCCTGTCGCGTCGCCGACACCCGCCACAGCGGCTATCCCCAGGGCCTGGGACCGCCGTTCTTGAATGGCGGCCAGGAACGGGCTTTCCCCATATTGAATGCCACCACTTGCAACATTCCTTCCAGCGCAGCCGCCTATTCGCTGAACTTTTCCGTCGTGCCGCATGGCTCGCTGTTTTTCATGACGGTTTGGCCGACCGGTGAAAACCGGCCGGTGGTTTCCACCTTGAACGATATCCCTGGTCAGATCATCGCCAATGCCGCGATTGTGGTTGCCGGTACCACAGGCAACGTTTCGGTTTACCCCACCAATGACACGGACCTGGTCATTGACATCAACGGCTATTTCGCGCCGGCCGGAACCGGTGGACTCTCGCTCTACGGGGTGCAGCCCTGCCGCGTCATCGACACCCGCCATGTAGGCAACGGTCAGCCGTTCAGCGGGAACCTGACTCCTCCGGTGGATGTGGTGGATAGTTCATGCAGCGTACCCAGCGCGGCGCTGGCCTATGTCTTCAACGCGAGCGTCGTGCCGGTAGGCGGACTGGGCTATCTGACGCTTTGGCCGGACGGCACCAATCGGCCTTTGGTCTCGACGCTGAATGCGCTGGACGGATCCATTTCGTCCAACATGGCAATCGTGCCCAGCACCAACGGAAAGGTCGATGCCTATGCCTCGGGGATCACGCAACTGATTCTTGACATCTCCAGCTACTTCGCGCCGTAGCAGGAAGTCGCGGTTCGGTCGGCTGATTCACACATGCAGGCGGAGGCATCAAAGCTCCGCCTTGCCTTCTTAACATCGCGTAGTAACAGAAAATCACACGTATTCTTGGAACGGAATGAGCGCACTCCAACGCCCCTGCTAATTCCCACGCCAATCCGGTAACAGAGGGTTGTCCGTCGCTCGGGAGCAATGCCGAGTGTCTCCGCTGGTCGACTGCAAGGGCTTTCTTCAGGCGAATACGAGCCCATCACGAAGTCACATCTCCAGCGGCTCCGTTTGATGTCCTCGGTTATCACTTACTGCCACCACATACATCACTGACAAAACGCCGCTCTGTCCTCACAATTTGTATGACGAAGATGGATGTTGATCTAGTCGGCACCGTCACTTTGGGTCGAACCCGATGATGCTGTCCCCGTGGTGCAGGTAGACGCCACGTTCCAAAGTTCATCCGTCATTCTAGGAGTAACTCCATGCACTCCATGCGCCACGTTTTCTCGTCGGTTGTTGTTGGGTTCACTTTCTTAGCAGTTTCTCTGGTCGCCTTCGCGCAGGTTCCGCTGCAGTTCGTTCCGGTCACACCCTGCCGGGTTGCGGATACGCGCCTGGCTCCCGGTGCGTTCGGTGGGCCGGCGCTGCAAGGCCAGACCTCGCGCGACTTCGCCATTCCCGGAGAGCGCTTGCGGCATTCCCAGTACGGCGGCGGCGTATTCGCTGAATGTGGCCGTGGTTCCACATGGTGGTCTGGGTTATCTGACGGTGTGGCCAGCGGGCCAAACGCGGCCGGTGCTGGCGACGTTGAATTCTGTTGATGGCCGGATCAAGGCGAACGCCGCCATCATTCCCGCCGGCACCAACCAGGCCATCAGTGTTTACGCCACCCAGACCACCGATGTGATTCTGGATATCGATGGCTATTTTGTAGCTGCGAGCAGCACGACGCTGGCGTTTTTCCCGCTCACCCCCTGCCGGGTGGCGGATACGCGCGGGACCAACGGGCCGCTGGGCGGACCCTTTCTGTCGGGCCGCCTGGAGCGCATCTTCCCGGTGCTCTCCAGTTCCTGCGTGATACCTGACACGGCGCAGGCCTACTCGCTGAATTTCGCGGCCATCCCTCATGGTGGACTGGGTTACATGACGGTATGGCCCACGGGACAATCGAAGCCGCTGGTTTCGACCTTGAACGCCCTCACCGGCACGGTCACCGCCAACGCGGCCATTGTGCCCGCGGGACAGCAGGGCGCCATCAGCGTGTATCCCAGCAGCGACACTGACCTGGTGATTGATGTGGACGGTTACTTCGCCCCGGCCCAATCCGGACCGCAACCCTTGTCGCTGTATGCCCTGGCTCCGTGCCGGGTGCTGGACACGCGTCAGGGCACAGGCGCCTTCAGCGGAACCATGGCGGTCGATGTGTTGGCCAGCACCTGCCTGGTGCCAAGCGCGCAGGCCTATGTGTTCAACGCCACGGTGGTGCCGCTGAATGGCCAGCCGCTGGGCTATCTGACGTTGTGGCCCGACGCCGAGAGCAAGCCGGTGGTGGCCACGCTCAACGCGCTGGATGGTGCGATCACTTCCAACATGGCAATTGTGCCTACGCTGAATGGTTCCATCGATGCCTACGCCACCACCCCCACGAATCTGGTAGCGGATATCTTCAGCTACTTTGCGCCGATTACGTCGCTGGGAATTACCACCACCTCGCTGCCCTCGGGAACGTTGGGCTTTGGCTACACACGACCTTGGGCGCCAGCGGCGGCGTGCCTCCCTACACGTGGAGCATAACTTCAGGCAGCTTGCCAGCGGGGTTGAATCCGCTGGCTGCCAACGGCGATGATCTCGGGCATGCCCACGATAGTGGGAACCTATCCGTTCACGGTGCAGGTTTCCGACTCGCAATCGCCGGCGGCGACCGCGTCCAAGCCGCTCAGCATCACGGTGAATGCGACCCTGACGCAATTGACGATTGTGACCACGTCGCTGCCCGCAGGCACGCAGAACACCGCCTACAATGCCATGCTGGCGGCTGACGGCGGAGTTACTCCCTATAGCTGGAGCATCACGGCCGGCAGCTTGCCGGTTGGTTTGCACTTGGACCCGAGCAGCGGCGCCATCACTGGCACGCCGTCAGGAGCCGGGGTGTCGACCTTCACGGTGGCAGTGACCGACGCGGAGTTGCCGACACAAGAGTGCGTCACACAGTTGAGCATCACCATTGCCCCGGCGGTGCCGTTGAGCATCACGACGACATCGTTGCCGTCGGGCACTGCGGGCACTGCCTACAGCGCAACCCTGACCGCGGCTGGCGGAGTTTATCCCTACACCTGGAGCGTCACCAGCGGCACGTTGCCGGATGGCTTGCATTTGAATGCGGGCACCGGCGCGATTACGGGCACGCCGACTACGGCGGGCACATCGAACTTCACCGTGCAGGTTGCCGATTCGGCAACACCGCCAGCCACCGCCAGCGCACCACTCAGCATCGTCATCAGTCCGGGAGGCGGCGGCAATCCCGGCGCTGCTCAGCGGACACTATGCCTTCTACCTGAACGGCTTCAACTCCAGCGGCGCAGTGGACGCTGGCGGGCAGCTTCATCTCCGATGGCCATGGCAACATCACCAGCGGCGTGGTGGACGGCAATTCGGTCACGGGGCAGCCGTTTAGCGGCAACATCAGCGGAACCTATTCGATCGCGACCAGCGGTTTAAACACAGTCACGATTCATGGGACGTCCTATGGGCCGGTGACCTTTGCGTTCGTGCTTGACTCGACTGGCAACGGACGGATCATCGAATACGACGACACTACCGGCCAGGGCAGCCGCGGCTCCGGCGTCTTGCGCAAGCAGGATCCCACGGCCTTCTCGCTCAGCAAACTCAACGGCGGCTGGGTCTTTGGAATGACGGGAGTTGATGACTCGGCGGCTCGTCTCGTTAACGTTGGCGTCCTCACGTTGGCCTCCGGGAACATCAGCAATGGAGTATGCGATGTCAACACCGGCGGATGGTATTCCACCTGCACCTTCTCGGGCACCATGTCCGCAGTCGACGCTCAAACTGGCCGTGATGAAACTGCAATTCAGAGCAGTAATGGTCTCAGTCATGAGGCCGTCTATGTGGTCTCTACGAGCGAGTTGGTGATGGAGCAAATTGACTCGGTTCCCGCAACCCACAGTTCATTGGAGGCAGGCTCGATATTGAAGCAGACCGGGCCCTTCAACAACGGCTCGCTGAACGGGAAGGCTGTTGCCTATTATCAGGACGTCAACTCGGGAGATGGAAGTGATGAATCGGGCGCTTTGATCCTGAGCTTCGACGGCCACGGCCACGGCAACGTCCTCGTCGGAGACAATGACGATGCCGGTGTCATCACCCAGATACCGCCAGAGCAGAACACGTACACGGTGGCTGCCAACGGGGCCGTAACCTTCAGCGGAGGAGGCAATCCCCCGGCGGGCTTCCTGATCAGCCCGAACAAGGCTTTCATGGTGGAGACTGGCTCCAACCCTGTCATTAATTGGTTGGAGCCGCAAACCGGCGGACCGTTCTCCAACGCATCGATCTCCGGGACCTACGCCGGAGGCTCGCTGGCGCCGCTGGACTATGCGAATGCAAGTGACGAGGTATTAGTGGGATCGGCGGACGGTCTTGGCATGCTTACGGTGAACTTGGATTCCAGTAAAACCAACGGGCTTCAACAAAAGCTTGGCGCAATCGCTAACTACTCGATCGCTTCCAATGGCAGGGGCACGGGAGAGTCGCCGGGCGACCAGGCTCCGTCCGTTGTTTACCTGATCTCACCCACCAGGTGGGTCATGATGCTGCCAAAGACGGACGCGAGAATGGACGTGTTTACGCACTGAGCTTTTGTAGATCGATCGCCTTGAACTGTTGGCCGGCGCCTTCGGACGCCGGCTTTTATCCGCCGCGGCCCGTACGGGTCCGCTGCGCTAGAGCCGTTTCAGGATTGGTGTAGCTGCTCTGGCCTGGCACGAACTGGCGCGCGCTGCATTCCTCTCTTATTGACGGCACGCCGAACAGTAACCGCCAACCTCTAAGCGGGAAACCAGAATCTTGAAGTGGCAGTCTTTTTCGACTTGCTGCTTAAGTTTTTCGTAGGTGCTGGTTACGAACTCTGTGATTTTCCCGCAGCGCAGGCAGGCGATGTGGATATGTTCGCGGTTCATTTTGCGTTCGTAGTAATGGCCTTCCCCACGAATGTGCATCAAGTCGAGTTCGTCAATTAGCCCGTGCCGCTTCAGCAGCTGCAATGTGCGATACACCGTGCTGCGGTCCACAGAAGCATCCACGCGCTGCACCTTGCGCAAAATCTGGCCGGCGTCGAGATGCTTGGTGGCGGTTTCAATGACGCGCAGAACCGCGCGCCGCTGCAGCGTGATGCGAATACCGCGCTCGCTGAAATAAGCCTGCAATCGGCCTGGAATCTCGGTCTCGGGCAGAGGCATGAGGTCGTGTCCTCGCGTGTTGCAAGTTGTCGCAAGACGGCTGCGACGAAATCTTCAGCCATTCCTTGACAGGTGGCGGGGCTTCCGCCAGCATAGGTAAGGTAACACCAGATGCGACTGAGTCGCAACTAGAAAATGAGTTGAATAACTTCTGGAAACATGGCTATGCGAGTTCTGGCATCGCCGGTGCAGGTGACGTTGGCGCGCATTGGCTGGGCCGCGCTGCTACTCGCAGGAATGCTGCTGCCGTTCTGCCTTCAATGTCATGCTCAGGAATATCCCTATTTCGTAGCTTATTCGCAGGAAATGGAGGAGCCTGGGAACCTCGACATCGAAATGTTCAACGTGGTTGGAAGCCCTCCCAGCGGCAACAGCTTTATTGGGTCGGATGTCGAATTCGAGTATGGGCTGAAGGGTTGGTGGACGACAGAGTTCTATCTTGACGGACAAGCGACGCAGAACGACAGCACCATCTTCACTGGATTCCGCTGGGAGAACCGCTTCCGGCCTCTTTCCCGTGAGCACTGGATCAATCCCGTGCTCTATGTCGAATTCGAAGACACCAGCGCCGACAAGACGATGCGAGAAGTTGTCGGTCACGATGGCAGGTATGATTTCCTGGTGCCGAATGGGCTGGCGCGCATGGATAAAGAGCGCGAGCTAGAGCTGAAGCTGATTCTGGGCAGTAACGTTCGCGGCTGGAACATCAGCGAGAACTTCATCGGTGAAAAGAACCTGGCGGGCGATCCGTGGGAGTTCGGCTATGCCTTTGGCGCGAGCCGTCCTCTGCAACTGGCCGCCAGGGCGCACGAGTGCGCTTTCTGCCCGGAGAAGTTTCAGGCGGGCTTCGAAATGTATGGCGGCTTGGGCGACACCGACGGCTTCGGGCTGCACCTCACCTCGCAATATCTGGGCCCGACCGTCAACTGGAATGCTCCGAACGGGATGACGGTGGCGTTTTCGCCGCAGTTTGGACTGAATGGCTACAGCATTCCCGTGTTGTATCGCTTCTCGGTGTCTTACGAATTCCAACAGTTCTTCAGCCACTTTCACCGGAGCGGGCAATGACGGGCAAGCCAGTTCTACTGTTCATGGCAGCGTTTCTGAGTCTCTCGTGCGCGATGGCCGTATTCGCCACCTCCGATGGAGCATGGCTGGCAAATGTCCCGCAACACGACCGCGAGCGCGTCAATCCCTATCGCGGCCAGCCCGATGCGGTGGATGCCGGCCGCAGAATTTTCCTCGATCACTGCGCCAAGTGTCATGGCAAGGAGGCGGAGGGAACCAAGAAGCGGCCTTCCCTGAAGAGCCCTCGCGTGCAGCAACAGGCCACCGACGGAGATCTTCACTGGTTGCTGGTGAACGGGAACCGGGGCCAGGGCATGCCATCCTGGATCAAGCTGGGCGATCCTCAGATTTGGCAGGTCATCTGTTACGTAAAGTCGTTGCATTGAGTCTGCCCAGGAGCCGCTGAGTCCGTGAAAGGAACCTTGACTGCACCTCCGGCTAGAAAGATTGGCCTTGCGCTCCTTGTTTTGCTCGCGGGCATACAGTTCATTCCAGTGAATCGGACAAACCCAGCCGTGGATCGGTCGCAATCGATCTACGCCACGTTGCCAATGCCGGCAGAAGCGAAAGCGGTCCTGGAGCGCTCCTGCAAAGACTGCCACTCCGATGAAACTTCGTGGCCCTGGTACAGCTACGTCGCTCCGGTCTCGTGGATGGTCGCCAGCGATGTACAGCAGGCGCGGAAGGCGATGAATCTGTCGGAGTGGAGCAGCTATTCGACGAAAGAGAAGACAGACAAGCTTGAGGAAATCTGTGAGCAATTGACCAACGGCGACATGCCCGATCGAAAATACACTCTGGTCCACAGACATGCCCGCCTCACTGCCAAAGAGCGCGAGTTGATATGCCAATGGAGCGAGGACTCGCGTGAATATTAGTGCGTGGTCAATAAAATTCGAGTGGGCAGATCTACCGTTGCCACGGTAAATTGTGGATTATCTTCTCCAATATGAAAACTATCCAAGTGGGGTTGGATTCGGAGTTGCTTCGAGCCGTGAATGAGGCGGCCCAACGAGCGTGCATAAACCGTTCCTCTTTGATTCGGGAGGCCCTTCGCGAGCACCTAGAACGCCTGCGGCAGCGCGAGGCCGAGACTCGCGATCGGCGTGGTTATGAAAAGCATCCAGTCGGGGCGGACAACGCACTGGCCTGGGAGCGAGTGGCATCGTGGCCGGAGCGATAGAGCCTCCTGCCTGAGAGTTGACGCGGTGCTAACGCTTGATGAGCTGGAACGCCGGCGAACCGGAAGGGCTTCACTTCTGCGCAAGCAGTTCGCGGGCGATACGCGCGTACAGATCAATGGCGTCCAGCAACTGCCGCTTCTCGATGTACTCGCCTTCGGTGTGGGCCACGTGAATAGAGCCGGGGCCGATGAGCAGCGGTTGTCCCCAGTTCGTCAGGGCGGGAATGTCGGTGGTAAAGGCGGCAATCATGGTCTCGATCCCGGGCACGGTGGCGAACTCCATGTAGGGAATCTCAAGTTTGAATTCGGCGTCGGCTTTGCCGGCAACCGCCTTGGCGATCTGTTGACGTAGTTGTTGCGCCGGCCCGACCAGGCGAAACAGCAGATGCGCGCGCGCGTAATCGGGAATGACGTTGGGCGCCCGGCCTCCTTCGATGAGGCCGATGTTCATGGTGCACGGGCCCGCCTTGGGGCTGGTGGGCAGCTCGAGTTTGCGAACTCTGTCCAGCGCATCGAGCAGCTTCTCGATCGCCGACTCGCCCAGCTCGGGATAGGCGGAATGCGCCATCTTGCCGCGGGCCACCACCTCGACACGCAGCGTGCCCTTCGATGCGACCGCCAGCTTGTTCTCCGTGGGCTCGCCGTTGATGAGAAACTTCGCGCCGCGCGGCTGCTGGTTGGCGATCTGCGCGCCCTGGCTATCGCGCTCCTCGCCCACCAGAAAGAGCAGGCCAACATGTAAGGATTCGCCCTTCAGCTTTTCTGCTGCTGCAATTTGCGCCACGATGATGCCTTTGGCGTCACAGGAGCCGCGCCCGTAAATGCGATCGGCGGTCTCCGACGATGGTACGAACGGAGGCACCGTGTCCATGTGGGTGGAAAGCACCAGTTCGGGCCGGGGATGGCCGGGATGTGTTGCCCAGAGATTGCAGCGATCGCCTTCCACCGCCATGCGCTCAACTGCGTAGCCAAGCTGCGTGAGTTCATCGCCCAGTACCTGGGCGACCGCTGCTTCCTGGCCGGTGGTGGATTCAATGTCAATCAGCTTGCGAGTAAGGGCGAAAACATCCATCTCTGAAGGATAGCGTATCGCTGCGCCTTACGGCACAGACCAGATGAGGTGTTCACCTGGAGTGTGCAGGCCGGAAGCCATGCTCGAAACTCAGATAAAAATTAAAAAGGAAAGCGATATCACAAGGCCGCGTGATTGCAAGCGGTCAAGGTGCGGGGGCGCTAGCGATGACAACAACAGAAGCGCCCCGGCGAAGACCGTGAAGCCGGCTTTAGTACAGTAGTTCCATGAAGCGACCTGGCACGGCAAGACAATTTCTGCGGAAGCACTCCCTGAGCCTGACAGCGCTGGGAGTGGTGATTTTGCTGATCGTTTTCTATTGCTTCTCGAACCCGGATACCCATTTAGGAGCTTTTTTCGGTAACGCCATCGCCGACTGGACGGGTGTGGTCGTGACCGTGGTAATGACCAAGTACCTGTACGAGAAGGGATCGTCTGAGAGCAGACAACCAAAAGGGAAGCTGCCATCGCGGATAACGGAATTGTTGCGCGAGCATTCCTTGACCCTGTTTTTGCTGGTGACGGGCATGGGATGGGTGCTGGCGTTCCTGGCCATGCGCCCGAACAGCCGGTGGGGACAAGTGGTGGGCAACCTTGTCTCCGAATGGACGCAGATCCTGGGGCTGGTGCTGATGACCAAGCGGCTGCTGGAGGTGGGATCAAAAGAGAAGGCGCCTGCCCGTTCGTCTGGGCATACCAAGCAGGACTAAAATGCATCTATCAGGATCGACGGAGGATTGATGAGACCTTTAGCTTGGATCGGAATTGTCGTACTGGTGCTGGGAATTCTCTCGTTCGTTGTGCCCGTTCCCGTCAGCCACACCCACGATGTCAAAGTCGGGGATGCTTCTCTCGGCATCACCACGCGTCACAATGAGAAGCTGTCGCCGGCGGTAGGAACGGTGCTTTGCGGGGCGGGAGTGATCTTGCTGATAGCGGGATCGCGCAAAGCTGCTGCCTAGCCCGGATCAACGGGTAGTGGGGTCACTTTGAATTTCCACAGCACTCGTTTTAGCATCCCACTTGTGGCATAGTAGATGCAACTTGCGAGGTGCTTCCATGATAGATCACGAGAAACTGCAAAAAGGACGCGCTTGGGCATACGCGGTCGGGATAATTGTTTTTGTCGTCGTCGTGGCGTGGAAATACGTGACTCGGTGAGAGCGAGACTTCTATGACGATCGGTCAGGGGAAGCGGCCACACGACCCCAACCAACTCGCCAAATGGACTGTGGATGTTTCCACGGGCCAGATACACTAACCGATCAACCACCTGTCTTGAATTCCGTAGTGTTGGTAATGTAGAGTTCGTGGACCTTGTGGTTGACCTCGTCGGGCGTGAGGCCGGCTGAGACCATATAGTTGCGCAATTCATTTCTTTGATTGGCGTCAACTGTCACCTTGGGTATTCCATCCACATACACCTGTACAGCCGAGCGATCTCTTACCAGACGATAGTTGGGCATGACTCATTGTAGCGGTAATCGGCACGGGGGTCGTCCAGAAATTTGTGTCGTCTCCCGCTCGAACCGTAGAGGTTGCCTGCCAGTCAGCGAAAAACCGGCGCCTGACCTCAGCGCGCGGACGGAGACATCCCGCGTCCGAGCCGGTCCATCTTACTGTGGGTAGTCCCACAAGGAGACAAAATGTCGAATATGGACAACAAAGAGAAACAGGGTACGCAACCGCAACAGGACGACATGAAGAAGAACCAGCAGAACCAGGGTGGCCAGCAGCAGGGCGGTCAGCAAAAGAATCCGCAGTCAGACCGCGACCAGTGGAACAAGGACCAGCAGAAGAAGCAGGCCTAATTAGACAGCGGCCCTAGTCTCGACAGTCGAACCTGGCTGTAGTCGTGATTAGAGCCGAAGCAATACTCATCGGCTTCGAATGCCGGGTGTCCGGCCTTCGGAGCCGTTTGCTTTTGAGGCATGGCTGGCACTGATCCGGCGGGTGACGGCGGCAAAAAGTTGAGGCACCCTTGATGGGTGCCTCGGAAGCAATAGCGAACGTCGGTTTCGGACCGAAGTGTCGCTGTCTTAACGGCTCAATTTTCTGCGAATCACTCCACCGACGGTCAGCAAGCCGCTGCCCAGCAGCAACAGACTGCTCGGCTCCGGAACTGTTCCGCCTGAAACTGAAACGTTGTCGAGGGCCATGTACGCTGGGTCGTCGCGGAACGAGAACTGGATAGTATCGCTGCCAGTTCCAACCACGTCGAACGAGAACTGCGTCCACGCCGCGCCGGTGTTGGGATTGGTCAGGCTAAGAAGTGGAGTTCCATCCCAGGAGGCGCTAAAATCACTGGGATTGTCTCCCACCGAGGCGAACCAGAAGCTGAAGGTGTAGTGCTGGCCAACGCCGTCGCTGAAAGTCTGGCTGAGTGTGGCGTCGCTGCCCACAGGGCCTAGGTAGGCGTAAAACTGGCCGTCCTCGGCGCCCGAATAGGCGTAAAACGCACCACTCGTCACGCCAGTGGCTCCGAAATTGCCGCCTGTAGTCCAGAAACTGAAGTCTCCGGACTCAAAACTGCCATTGCTGAGAAGGTTGGTAGCAAAGGCCGTCGGTGCTCCCACGATCAGGACTGCTAGGAGCGCGAACACGGCCAGCAGGGCTTTTTGTCGCATGTTACCTCCGGGGCTTGAGTTGGGGATGGTCCCCTACTTCGCAACAAACTCACCCGAATAAACGCAATTTTCGTTCCATTTATTGAGCTTTAGATTCAGTGGGTTAGCCGGACCCAAAATCTGAAGATTGCAGACTGTTGCGCCTTTATGGGAAATGGCTAAGTCAAGCGCTTGTAGGACCGGCCATCTCCGCTTCGCCGGGAATGTCCTATGGAACCCCAGGTAGCCCAAGCCGAATGCCAGCAGCAACGTCGTCACGGGTGCCCGGCCTTCGGAGCCATTTGCTTTTGAGGCATGGCTGGCATTGATCAGGCGGCTGACGGCGGCAAAAAGTTGAGGCACCCTTGATGGGTGCCTCGGAAGCAATAGCGAACGTCGGTTTCGGATCGAAGTGTGGCTGTCTTAACGGCTCAATTTTCTGCGAATCACTCCACCGACGGTGAGCAAGCCGCTACCCAGCAGCAACAGACTGCTCGGCTCCGGAACTGTTCCGACCGGTGAAACTGAAACGTTGTCGAGGGCCATGTATTCCGGGTCATCTCGCTCGGCAAACGAAATGGTGTCGGATCCGGTACCGACCACGTCAAACGAGAACTGGGTCCAATTGGCGCCGGTATTGGGGTTGGTCAGGCTGAGCAATGCGGTCCCATCCCAGGAAGCACTGAAGTCGCTGGGATTGTCTCCCACTGAGGCGAACCAGAAGCTGAAAGTGTAATGCTGGCCAGGGTTGTCGCTGAAGGTCTGGCCGAAGGTTCCATCGGCGCCGACGTCACCCATGATGGTGTAGTAAGTGCCGTCTTGCGCGCCAGAATAGGCATAAAAGGAACCACTCGTCGCTATGCAGAGGCCGCAGGATGTGTTCCAGCCACTTAAGTCGCCGTTTTCAAAGCTGCCGTTGGTGAGAAGGTTGGTAGCAAAGGCCGTCGGTGCTCCCACGATCAGAACCGCTAGAAGCGCGAACACGGCCAGCAGGGCTTTTTGTCGCATATTACCTCCGGGGCTGAGTTGGGGGTGTCCCCCTACTTTGTAACAAGACTAACCCTAACAATGGCAATTCCAGTTCCATTCATTGCCTTGTAGATTCAGTGAGTTAGCTGTGCCCCAAATCTGAAAGTTGCAGACTCTTGCGCCTTTATGGGAAATGGCTAAGTCAAGCGCTTGTAGGTCGGCCATAAGCTCCGCCAGGAAATGTCCCAACGAAACCCCAGATGACAAGTACTATCCTGGTTCGGGTGGGTGACGCCGCGCCGCGAACTTCGCGCCCAGCGAATAGCCAATGCAACACAGCATCGGTAGCGTGTACAAAGGCCACGCCAAGCCTTCATCGCAGTTGGTACGGATATCGAAAGCGAATTCGTGCAGGAAGTACTGCGATCGGGACAGGCCGCAGTTCTGGCCGGTATAGCTCGCCATGTCGGGCAGCACGACCAGCAGCCAGAGGGCAATCGCCGGGACCCAAATCCAGCGGGCGACGGAATAATGAAATCTCCGCGTGACCAGGTAGCCCAGGCCGAATGCCGGCAGCAACGTCGTCACATCCTGGATAACGGCGGCCGCGACCGGAGGAAAGATGCGGAAGAGCAGAAGGCTGATGGGGGCGGCCAGCAGCGCGCCGGCGAGCGCCGCCAATACCAGGTTCGGAACAAACGCCAGGCCTTTGAGAAGCGTGTGAAGGGCGCGTTTGCTCCGGCTGTCGCGACCGCCTTCCATCAAGCTCTCGGACATGCCAGAAGAGTAGTCCAAATAAACCGATATTGACTACCTGAAGTTTTAGTCAGCGGCCATGGCCCGGGCAGGCTTGCCCAGTTTGCGCGGCCGAAACGCTTCGCTCTGGAAGCTCTGGTTCTCCATCCAATTGTCGAGGACGCTCTTTTTGAACTTCCAGCGGTTGCCGAGCTTGAATGCGGGGATCATTTCCTCGGAGACATACTTGTAGAGTGTGTCGGGCGACACCCCCAAATACTGCGATGCCTGCCGTATGTTCATCACTTCGCGCGCGTCGGCTAACATGGGTCCTCTCTGGGTGGCGGCTGTGGTGGGCTGCGGCCTCGGCGGCGAGCTTGGCTTGTTCCGGTCCGCTTTGGCGTGGTGGTTGATGGCAGGTTCTCCGGGGCTGTCTAAGGTCGTGGCGCACTACTCGTGCATTCGCCGATTCTTCGCCTGCAGCATATTGTCATTAGTTCTGTAATGCAAGCTATTGTAGGGCCCAGGAAGCGGTTTCACCATAGGCTCTGTGTTGACCCGTGCGGTACCCGAGTAGTGGAGACGCCAATAGCAGAAGGGGAACAAGGCGAATCGCCGATTGCTTTCCGTCCCGCCGGCATGCTCGCTACCGCAGGTCACTGACTGTGGTCGTCCGGATTCGCAGATTTTTTCCTCGACGGTGTCGTTTGGCTGTCTGTGGCTTCCCGGATTTCCTCAACGTCGGCAAGGTCGCGCCTACGACCCACCGCAAGTTTTGACGCAATCAAGTCGTCCTTGCCAATGAAAAACGCCTTGAGGCCGCTTTGCGGATCGATGATGCCTTCAACCCGCCGTTCCCAGGCGGCGTCAAACTCAACGCCGTCGATGCCGGGGAGAAGAACAACCGCGACGGGCTCCCGGCCGAAGCGGATGAAGTTGCTCGGATCGGTAAGGTCTTCCATCTTGATTTCGCCGAGGGAAGCGCCGAAGCTGGCGAGCGCCGCATACGTGGCTTTCGCGTTGTCAGCATCCGATCTTATGAACAGGTCAATATCTTTGGTAGCGCGGGGCTGTGCGTGGAACGATACCGCGTAGCCGCCCACGATCAGGTATTTAACGCTGTGGGCGTTGAAGGCGGACAAGAGGTCCTTGAAGTCTTGGAACATCCAGGGTCGCGCCCTTCATCGCGTAAGTGGCAAGGGTGATTTCAGCAACTGCGTCCATCCGTTCGTAGACCGGCCGACTCTGCCAGTACCGATATTCGTCGGCCTTCATTTCCTTCTGGCTGGTGTAAATGCGGATGCTCCTGTCCATGGGTTCGTATGTAGCACGGGTGCGGGTGGTTATGCAACCTGCACTTGCATTATTCAATCTCTTGACTTCGCAGCCCTCGGGCAACAATGCAAATCTTGCTCGTCTCCATGCCACATCTGCCGCTGGGCTTTCATCTCATCTTGAAAGGCCCCCATATCATTTAGTATGTTCTCGGCTGGGAGGAGGCGTTCGTGGTCTGCAGCAGTTGTGGATATGAGAACCAGGTTGGCAATCGTTTTTGCGGAATGTGCGGCACTCCGCTGCCCCACCCGCCGCTGACCGCTCCGGGTGCGCAGAGTACGGCCAACCTCACCCGTCCAGTGACGGAAAATGCCAGCAGCTCTTTTGCACCCCGCCCCTCAGTCCCGCAAACTCTCGATACCGAGCATGACACTCCAACATCGGAGGCGGACGCCCCAGCTTCCGAACTGGTGCCGGAAGTCCCGTTACACGAGTATGTCCAGAATTTCCGCTACGTTCCGCCTACCAATCCGGAAGAGAGCACCATGCGAGGCGAGACTTCGGTATTACACTCCGAGCCTCCTGCCTCGTTGACTACGGCTTCCGTCACTCCCGTAGAGACGGCGACGGTCACAGCCGAACCGCCCCCGACTGCCTCCGACGAGGATGTGCAGGAACGTTTGGGATTGGAAGTCAGCAGCACGCCAGACGAGCGCACGGACCGCCCGCGATTTCTGGATTTCAATGAACCGCCAACGATAGTTAAACCTGCGCCCACGACGCAAAGTGTCTCGGGTTCGTTTCTAGATCTCAAGGAACCGCCAACGACAGTTAAACCTGCGTCCCACGACGCAAAGTGTCTCGAATTCATTTCTAGATCTCAACGAACCGCCAACGACAGTTAACCCAGCGCCCGCGACGCAAAGTGTCTCGAGTTCATTTCTAGATCTCAACGAACCACCTAAGGCAGTTAGACCTGCGCGCAAAGCCCAAAGTATTTCCGGCCCATCATTTCTGGGGTTGAACGATCCGCCGCCCGTGGAAGCCGAAGCTAGCGACGAGATTGAAGCCGACGAGTATGCCGACGAGTATGAGGTCGATGAACCTAGGCGTGGGATATGGCGGATAGGGTTGGCTCTGATCGTCGTCGCGGTGTTCGGCTGGCTCGGAGTGCTGGAGTGGCGAGCGCAAGTTAGCCAGGCGAACGACGGCCCCGTCGAAGTTGTCAAGATGAAGATGCGGAGCGTGGCTCCCGACACCGGGCCGCTCGACGCTCTCAAGAAGAAAATACAGGGACTGGTTCACCGCGCGTTGCCAGACAACGCCAAGACCTGAACCGGCGCCGCGGCCCACCGCTCCCGATTCCGCCTCCAAGCCGGATATGCAGGTGGAGTCGTCCAAGCCGCAGAAGCAAAATCCTGAGGACACGGCAACTGCTACATCACCGCCCGACGCGGGCAACGACGCGGCAACCACGCCACCTGCCAGTTCTGCGCCCGCCAACAATCCGGCCACTGGAGATCAGACAGCGGGACAATCTGCTGCCGCGCCGGCGCAAAATTCGGCGCCGAATACTTCACCCTCTTCTGCTGACCACAACGCGGTGGCAGCGTCGAAGACCAGTGCAATGGTCGCCGCAGACAAATCGAAACTGACTGGCTCGCAACCGGCGGCCGCGGCCCCGTCCCCGGCTGGCAAGCCGAAGCCGTCATCGCATGCCGCAGACGACGAGGAGGAAGTCGTGGTGAGAAAAATCGCTCCTGGCGCGGATGAACTCGCCAAGGCCGACAACGCCAGCGACGGGGCCGCGGAGGCGGCATGGCTGTGGAAGGCGACCGCCAAAGGCAATCCCACTGCGCCCGTGCGTCTGGCCGACATGTACGTCAGAGGCGAAGGCGTGCCGCGCAGCTGCGAACAGGCGCTGGTCTTGTTAAAGACCGCCGCCGAAAAAGAAAACTCCCTGGCCCGCAACCAACTGGCTTCGATGTACAGTGCGGGAGTTTGTGTGCCGCGCAACCGCGTGGAAGCTTATCGCTGGGTGAGTTCGGCGTTGTCTGCCAATCCCAACAGCCAATGGGCGCAGCAGCGTCGTGAACAGCTTTGGGACCAGATGACTCCGGAAGAGCGTGCCCTGGCGCAGAAGTACAGGTAGGCCGATTAGGGGCCAGGGGCTAGGGCTAGGAATCAGCGGTTAGCGAGCAGCAATCAGCGAAGGGCCCGCGAACCACTATAATGATTGGCGGGTGAGGCATTGCGCTTCGCTCGTACTTTTGAAACCACGAGTTGTTCCCCTGCATCAACCGCCAACTGGGAGGAAAGAATCAGCATGGCACACGAAGTTCCTGCGCTGCCCTACGACTACTCTGCCCTAGAACCCTACATCGACACGCAAACCATGCACCTGCACCACGACAAGCATCATGTGGCCTACGTCACCAACCTGAATAATGCGCTGGAGAAGGCCCCGGAGCTGCAGAAGTTGAGCCCCGAAGAATTGGTCAAGAGCCTGGAGAACGTGCCGGAAGCGATTCGCACCGCCGTGCGCAACAATGCCGGCGGACATGTGAACCACACCATGTTCTGGACCATCATGGGCCCCAACGCCGGGGGAGAGCCCAGCGGCACTATCGCCGACGCCATCAAGAACACCTTCGGCGATTTCAACACCTTCAAGGAAAAGTTCAACGACGCCGGCCTGAAGCAATTCGGCAGCGGCTGGACATGGCTGGTTCGCGACCGCGGTGGCAAGCTGTCCGTGATGTCGACGCCTAATCAGGATAGCCCTCTCAGCCAGGACTTCTTTCCGATTATGGGAAATGACGTTTGGGAGCACGCCTATTATTTGAAATACCAGAACCGCCGTGGCGACTATCTGAAAGAATGGTGGAACGTGGTCAATTGGGACGAAGTCAACAAGCGCTTTCAGAAGAGCCAGAAGTAGTAGAAATCCCCGACTTTCCGTGTCCAAAAAGGGTGCCGCGATCGCACCCTTTTGTCGTCTCGGGTGGGCTCGGGAAGGCACTTTCCGTGGGGCTTTAGCGGTAACAGGCACCACGTTACTTTCGTTCAAAAATGCCCGTTTTGGGCCATAGCAAAATTAAGGTGTACTTAGTACTATTTCCTCAGGTATATTGTCACCGAGAACGTTTCGATGTTGGCGATTCGCCTTGGCCAGTTGCCTTAGCAGAAGGCACGCGAAGCGCCGCAAGTCAAACCTGGAAATCTAGCAGTAGTGTGATTGCGGCAGCCCATCGGGTTCAATGCCGCAAGGGTTGTTCGCCGCAAGCTTTATGCCGCAATCGTAGTCGAGTCGAAAGGAGGTTCCTGACAATGCTAAAAAGAAATGAATCCGGCCAGACGCTGGTAGAGGTCGCCATCTCATTGTCGGTTTTTTTGATGTTGGTGCTGGGAACCATAGACTTTGGGTACATGTTCTCCACGAAGTTGACTCTGCAGAACGCGGTGCGGCAAGCGGGACGGTACGCCATCACAGGACAATGCCTAAGCAACCCAGACGGTTCGTGCCAGCAGACGCAGATACAACTCGATCATTCAAACCGTCGAAGACGTCTCGCTCGGTCTCGCGAAGCCAAGCGAGATCGTCCTAACCTGCACGCCTAATGGCGGCGGAGTGCCCCAACCACGGCGGGTGGGCCGGGCGACATCATCACCATCACCGTGACACATCCCTACAATTTCATGGCCGGGCCCATAGGGGCGTTGCTTCACAACACGATCACCTTAAGGGTAAGTTCGGCTTTTGAAAACGAAACCTTTTTACCGAGCCAAAGCTAGGAGGCCGTTATGAGGACAAAGCTAAATAAGGAAGAGTCGGGCCAGGCGTTAGTGGAATTAGCTCTCGGCTTGGTCCTGCTGTGTGTCTTCGTCTTCGGTATCGTTGACTACGGCCGGGCCATCTACGATGTTGAGGTCATGAAGAACCTGGTTGGCGAAGGTTCCAGCATGGCTTCGCGTAGGACCCCTGTTGACTCAGACAGCGACAACCGTGGCTAACGACGCAGGCTCGGACCTGAACATGGCCACCTACGGCTGCGTCATTGTCACCACCGTTTCGGGCACTCCAAATGCTCTGGTCACAGAGCAGGCTAAGACGGGCGGGATTTGCGGCAGCAACCCACAGTCGAATCGGTTGCCTCTCGGGACAACCAGGCTGCCCCGGAAATTCGAACGCTACTATCCCCCAGGCGGCAAAAGACGCGCTGGCCGGGGAACCGGCGAACTCGTACATCGCCATCACTGAAGTCTTCTACACCTTCAACGCCATCACGCCCATACCGGCCCTGCTCGGAAACGGCGTATTGCCGAACCAGATGTACAGTGTCGCGTATTACTAAGGAAAGGTATGCATATGCGCAATGCCAACCTTGTAAAGAATGACCGGGGGCAAACCATCATTATTTTTGCCCTCATTATGCCCGTGCTGATCCTGTTCGCCGGGCTGTCTCTCGACGCGGGACTTCTTTATGTCACCAAGGCCAAACTGTCGTCGGCGGTGGATGCCGCCTGCCTGACCGGCATGAAGAACTTGACGCTGGGACAGCCGATTGCTGCCAACCTGGCCACCGACATGTTTAACGCCAATTATGGCGCGAATCCGCCGACGCCAACCGTCACCTTCCCCATAAATCCTCTTAACGGCGACCAGCAGGTGAGCGTAACGGCCACCGCTTCGGTGCATACCCTTTTCATGCAGTATCTGTCGCAGTGGACCTACGTGCCGGTGGCCGCCACCGCGGTGTCAACCCGCGGCAAGCTGGCCATGTCCATCGTGCTGGACCGATCGGGCTCGATGCAGAACGATGGTGGAGGAGCGGCGCTTCAGGCTGCCGTCCCAGTATTCGTCAATAGCTTCGACGATACTCTCGACCACGTTGCAATGATAAGCTTCTCTTCCAATGCAACGACAGACTTCGCCATAGCCAACAACTTCAAAGCTCCGATTACCAATGCGGTCGCAGACTCATGACTTTCAACGGCGGCACATTCGGCACGGGTGCAGGCACCCAACCAATATTGGATAACACGATAGGGGCGCCACTCTCGCTCGCCAAATTGCAAGACGACAGCATTCTCCCAGGGCCGGGGGAGAACCTGACCAAAGTTGTGGTGTATTTCACGGACGGCTTGATGAACGCCGTTCAGGATAATTTTCATTGCGGGGGTACACGGCAATAACACTTTGACGCTTATCAACTATGGAGGGTATGACACATCCGGAAGTAATACCGTCGGCTTCCTTGGATCCTACCTGCACCCCCACTCAGGGAACGTTGCACGAATGAGACGGGCCATGTGAGTTCATGGGGCACTTGCAGCAGCGGCTGCCCACGGCTTCCCGTATGACGGCGCAGGCGACAGTTGCAGGGACGCTAGCGGAGCCGATGTAACCAAGTTTACCCCTCAGCAGCCGGGGAGGTGTGATGACGGAACCCTGCCGCCATGCATATTCACTCGGACAGAATGTCACCGGTGAAGCCCAGTATCGCGCCAGGCAAACTGCCATCGCTCTGCGTACCGACACCACACTTCCCACTGTCTTGATCTATACCATCGGATTGAATGACACAAATCACCAAATGGCCCAAAGCACCAAGAACTTCTTAGCAGAACTTGCGAATGACCCTAATTATCTTGGAACCTTCAACCCAAACCAGCCAGCAGGGGAGTTTTTTTATGTACCCGACTGCCCCGGAGCACAGTGCACACCCGAATTGCAGACGGTATTTCACACGATTGCGGCCAAGATTCTTTTGCGGCTGACACAATAGCTCCCGCATCGGCGGAGAGGAACCAGACTGGGCGCCCCGGAGCATCGCGGGCGCCCTATCCATTTACAGCAATTGTTAAACTGCTTGAAGCTGCCTCGCCCCGTAGAATCTCAATTCACAACATCACGCTAACGTACGATGGCGTACAAGAATGTCGTGGCGATGGCATATTTCGTCGGAATACGCATTCCCGATGCCGCTGCAGCGATGCTGCTGACTGAGGCTGAAGGCCTGGCGGGCTTCCCGCTGGGCCTCGAGAGAATTGAAGGACTGCTCCAGACATCCTCAGACGACGTCGGGAAGCTGGCTGGGTGGCGCTTCACGCCGAAGAACAGTAGCCCAGACCATCTGGTCCCGGTGATGAGACGGGCGACCTCAGACCGGCCCTCGTAATAATACCCTTGATATATATAGCCTTTCTCTGTGACGGTCACGATGTGGGGCCGATCTCGGCCACTGATGGGTAGCACTTTTTTGTCGTCTTAGCCTGGGTTCGAGAAGGCGCTTTCGTTGGGGATTTAGCAGCAACAGGGGCATGTTAGTTTCGTTCAAAATCGCCTGTTTCGGGCCATTTTCAAATTAAGGTGTACTTAGTACTATTTCGCTGCAGGGAGAAGACCCGATGTTGGCGATTCGCCTTGGCCAGTTGCCTTTAGCAGAAGTGCACGCGAAGCGCTCCCGAGTCAACCCTAGAAAATCTAGAAGTAGTAGTGATTGCGGCAGCTGATCGGGTTTTCGCAAGGGTTGTTTGCCGCAAACTTTATGCCGCAATCGTAGTCGAGTCGAAAGGAGGTCCCTGACAATGCTAAAAAGAAATGAATCCGGCCAGACGCTGGTAGAGGTCGCCATCTCATTGTCGGTTTTTTTGATGTTGGTGCTGGGAACCATAGACTTTGGGTACATGTTCTCCACGAAGTTGACTCTGCAGAATGCGGTGCGGCAAGGGGGACGGTACGCCATCACAGGACAATGCCTAAGCAACCCAGACGGTTCGTGCCAGCAGACGAGATACAACTCGATCATTCAAACCGTCGAAAACGTATCGCTCGGCCTGGCGAAGCCAAGCGAGATCGTTCTAAGCTGCACGCCTAATGGCGGAGGGTGTCCCAACAATGCGGGTGGGCCGGGCGACATTGTCACCATCACCGTGACACATCCCTACAATTTCATGGCCGGGCCCATCGGAGCGTTGCTTCACAACACGATCACCTTAAGGGTAAGTTCGGCTTTTCAAAACGAACCCTTTTTACCGAGCCAAAGCTAGGAGGCCGTTATGAGGACATTTTGCGGCTGACGCAGTAGCCTCCGCATCGGCGGAGAGGAACCAGACTGGGCGCCCCGGAGTATCGCGGGCGCCCTATCCATTTACAACAACTGTTAAACTGCTGGAAGCGGCTGCCTCGCCTGTAGAATCTCAATTCACAACATCACGCTGACGTACGATGGCGTAGAAGAATGTCGTGGCGATGGCAGCGGAAAAATCATGGAGGGCGAATGAAGACTCGAACGATCCTTTCGATGGCAGCGCTCCTGGCAGTGACGGCCGCAAACGGCAGCCTTGCCGCCCAAAGCAAAACCAATTCCAAGCATCATCAGATTGAGATTGCGCACGGCGAGTACCTGGTGAAGGCCATCGGCCAGTGCGGCGATTGCCATTCTCCGATGAACGAGAAAGGCGAATTCATCCCCGGTCAGTGGCTGCAGGGCAAGAAGCTGGATTTCGCGCCGACGGCGCCGATGCCGGTCTGGGCCGACACCTCGCCCAACATCGCCGGACTGCCGGGCTGGAACCACGAGAAGGCGGTCCAGTTCTTCATGACCGGGCTGGCGCCCAATGGACAGCCGGCGCGTCCGCCCATGCCGGTGTACAAGATGAATCGCGCCGACGCCGAGGCCGTGGTGGCGTATTTGGAATCGCTGAAATAGTTCGGACTTCCTCAAGCAGCGACAAGAAACACGGGGCCCCCGGCAGCTGCCTTTTCTGCATCGAGAGACAAAGCCCGCACATCATTAATGGCTAAGGAGAAAAATCCATGAAGATCATAGTTACCACTCCTACGGGCCAGATCGGCAGCAAACTCGCCAACATACTTCTTGACCGCAAGTCGGATGTCACGCTGATAGCCCGACATCCCGAAAAAGTGAAAGATCTAGCCAGCCGCGGTGCAAAGGTCATCGCCGGTGAGCACGGCGATCCCGCGGTTGTTGAGCAGGCGGTGCGTGGCGCCGACGCGCTGTTCTGGCTGACGCCTGCGGAGATGACCTCGCACGATCCGTTGGGCACGGCCCGCCGCATGGCCGAGGCGGGAGCCAGCGTGATCCGCAAGCATCCCGATCTGCACGTGGTACTGCTTTCGAGTGCAGGAGCATTCCTGCCCAGTGGCACAGGGCCGATTGTTGGACACTACGAAACGGAAGAGAAGTTCCGCGCTGCCGGCAAGAACATCGTCTCGCTGCGCCCAAACGAGTTCATGGAGAACGTGTTTTTCTCGCTGCCGACGATCGTCGCGCAGGGGGCCATCTACACGACGCTCCAGGGATCGGTGAAAGCGCCGATCATTGCCACGCAGGACATCGCTGAGGTTGCCGCTGAGTTTCTGCTCAAACCGATCGACGGCCATCACGTGGTCGATATCGTGGGCCCACAGGAGATTTCGTTGGACGAGTGGGCTCGCATCGCCGGCCAGGCCATCGGGAAACAAATCCGCGTGGTCACCATCCCGGGCGACCAGTTGAAGGCCGCAATGAGCCAGAGCGGAATGTCGCCGGAGATGGCAGCGCTGCTGGTTGAAATGGAAGAGGCAATCGCCAAAATCCAGCAATTCAAAGGCGAACAAAAACGCACCGGCAAAGTCACATTCTCGCAATTTGCCCGGGAGGTGTTCGCCCCCGCATATAAGAGAGCCGTGCAATCGGCGGCGTAGTCAGCCTGGTGCCCCAGGGCAGGCCTCGGGTCTCACGGTCCCACTCATTCGAAAACCGCGAATGAGTGGGGCACGCATTATAAAAGGGCGCCCCTTTCGAAGTAGGATTTGGTTGCTGTGTGAAGCAACAAACCAAGCCTGACGAAAGGAACACCCCATGGATAGCATCAAGTATATTGGCCTCGATGTCCACCAGAGTACCATCTCGGTAGCAGTGCTGGACGTTGACGGCAAGCTGGTGATGCAGTCGGTGATAGCCACTCACGCCGCCACCATTCTGGATTTTCTTAACGGTCTGCGCGGGACCTTGCATGTGACCTTCGAAGAAGGTACTCATTCCGCGTGGCTGTACGATCTGCTGGTGCGGCGGGTAGCCAAGCTGGTGGTTTGCAATCCGCGCAAAAACGCGCTGCTGAAGGCGGGCAACAAGAGCGACAGCATAGACGCGCGCAAACTTGCCGAGCTGCTGCGTGCCGGACTGTTGTCGCCGGTCTACCACGGCCAGAACAGCACGGTGGCGGTGAAGCATCTGGGGCGCAGTTATGCCGCGCTCACCGAAGATACGACCCGGGTCATGGGCCGGTTGAAAGCACTTTACCGCAGCCAGGCCATTGCCTGTGCCGGCCAGAAACCTTACGGAGCACGGCATCGGGAAGAGTGGTTGGCGAAGTTAAGCGACAACGGATTACGCCGCCGCGCCGGGCGACTCTACCAGCAACTCGACCTGCTGCAAGAGCTGCGCCGCGATGCCCGCCGCGATCTGATTCTGGAGTGCCGCAAACATGGCGAGACCAAGTTGCTGCGCAGCATTCCGTGGCTGGGTCCGATCCGCGTCGCCATGCTCATCGGACGAGTGCAAACGCCGCATCGCTTCCGCACGAAGCGGCAGTTCTGGGCCTACTGTGGCCTGGCGCTGGAGACGCGCAGCAGCGCCGACTACGGCTTCGTCAACGGTCAGCTGGAGCGCCGGAAGAAGCCGGTGTTCATCCGCGGCTTGAATCTCAACCACAATCACGATCTGAAGAACCTGTTTAAGAGCGCGGCCACCACCGCCAGCGCCAGCCACGGGCCTTTTCGCCCCTTCTACGAAAATCTTCTGATAAAGGGGATAAAGCCGGAGCTTGCGCGCCTGACCCTGGCGCGCAAGCTGGCCGCCATCACTTTGCATGTCTGGAAGAAAGGAGAACCGTTCGACGCCGAATATCTGAAGCCACAAGCCGCTTGAGCGCGCAGATCCCAAAGACCATACCGGAGTCACTTCCGCGACTGTCGATTGCTTCTGAGCGCTCGGGTTCGAGGGTAAGTATCCTGGCCGGGTTAGGCTGAGCCTGCCAAAGCAGCAAGTCTCACGGGGCACCATATGCTCCCTCGGACAACCCAACAAAGCCATAGTGCCGCGCCTCGGCGCGAGTCTCAGATAGAACCATGGTTGGCCAATGGCCACCGCCAAGCTTGGGTAGCTTCAGCACCAACGACGTAGTAGCGTGGACGTGAAAAACCGAAAGACAACTGCGGATCTCCACCAGAAGCACGACCAAAGGGGCTGGATGTCAAAGAACTACCTGTTCTCCAGCGAAGGGAAAAGTGTTTTCTCTTGACATCCCCTTTTATAGAACCCGGCAATGGTTTCGCCGATAGAGCGCGGATGACAGAGAGTTCAAGATAGAACGACGGGAAATCGAGCCCTTTCTGATTTCTCCAGAGCTTCACAATGCGTATCTCGTTTGCCCGTCCCGCGCCAATAACCGTTCGGGCATGGGTAAGAACGTTGGTTTTGGTCCAGGTGTCGGCTTTGCGTCTGTACAGGCTGTGATCGCCCGAAAGCGCGTCCTGGCGCTTCCCCGGCACCAGATCCACGGAGTACCTCGACACGGTTATATTCAGCGAAACGTTCTGGCGCTTGGGCGAGTAGCCAGCGGATGTCAGGCAGTCGAATAGTTTGTTGTACACCTCTTTCAACGTTTCGTTCGTATGCTCCGACAGGGATAGAAACAGGTCGATATCCGTCCCGCTGAGAACGGCAGTGCCTTTCATGAAAGAACCGCTGGGATAGACACCAAGCAGGTTGTTTCCTGCCCATTGCCGCAGGGTGGGCATTAAGGTAGTTTGCACGCCAAGCAGCGGTGAGTTTGGGCCCGCATCCACCGCTTCACGCAGAAGGATTCCGTGTAGATACTGGTCTGCGGTCATGGTCTACAAGTAATTGTAAGCTGGTGCCCCATTAGTTGTAATGGAATCCATTACAGTGTAATATTTTGGTATGGCTACTGCTACTGCAAGGAAATCGAAGGTCTACACGATCAGCCTCCCGCCCGAACTTGCACGAAAGGCTGAGGCGCTGGCTCGGAGGGACAGCCGCACTATGAGCGAACTATTCCGGGAAGCCTTTCGCACCTATTCCGCGCAGCAGGCGCGGCGGACACTGGATGAGTTGGGCGAGTATGCGGCTGGCCGCAATCCGAAGGGCTACACCGAGGCCGATGTTCCCCGGCTCATCAAAGAAGTGCGTGCCGGGAAGCCGCGCCGCAGGGTGCGGTCTAACGGGTGATCGTCGTCATCGACACCAACGTCTGGATTTCCGCGCTTCAGTTTGCGAAACATCGCGGCACGCCGACGCGGGCGCTCGAAAAAGCTATAAGCGAAGACGTGATCGCCACCTGCGATGAGATTGACGCGGAGATTGTGCGCGTCCTAACGGAAAAGTTCTCCTGGGAACAACCCCGGGCAACATCGGCGCTGCAAGTAATTCTGGCGCGCGGCATCCGTGTGAAGATTCGAGGCACGGTAAAGGAATGCCGTGATCCGGGCGACGATATGTTTCTGGAGTGCGCCGCTCTTGCGAAAGCGGATTTGCTGATTGCAGGTGACAAGGATTTGCTGACTCTCGGCGCGTACAAGGGAACGCGCATTATCACTCCCTCGGAATATCTGAGAGCTGGATGAAAGTATCCGGCCACTGCTCAGAGATGAGCCCGGTGCCCCGGGTCTCACGGTCACGCGGCTGCAGTAGTCCTCGCTACTGGAACTATCCGTCAGGGCTCGATCACCTACCGCATGAAAGCCGGTCAGTTCTCGCGGACAAGCCAGGGAGCATAGGCAGCCATGTCGATGGCCGGGGCGGTGCCCATCCTTTGTAGTCGGGTGATGAGTTCGAGGAGAAAGCATGTAGTCGCTTTGTCATGTGGGGCCGAGGAAACGCAGTTTGCCCCCTCGCAACCGAAGGTCCCATAGGCGGCGATGCAGCCGAAATCGAGCCGGCCTTCTTTCCGATCGGCGGCGAGGATGGGCGAAAGATATTTATCAATGGTCGCTGTTTTCCAATCGCTTTCAAAAGCCAGAAATCCCGCCAGAATAGGCTGCGGCCTTGCTTTGCGTCGGCCATCGATCGTCTGCACGGGCGCGCTGGTGCGATGGAGACGGCGCACGGTCGCGACCTTCTGCTGTGCATATCTCACATACGCCGCCTTAATCTCCTGCTTGGCTTCGAACAGGGCGTAGACGGCTTCCGCCGGCACAATGATTTCATTCTGGTGCTCGAAAATCAGGGGCGTGTACTGGCGGTCGAAGAGCACTATGTCAATCTGGTCGCTGAAGTGGCCTTTGCTGTCCACGATGGTCGCTTTACCCACAGCATAGCGTTGAGGCAGGTATTTTCTGAAAAGCGTGGCCCAAACCGCTTCGCTCCCGTCGCCTTTAGCAACCGGATGCCCGAGTGCTTCGCGGGCGGTTTTCAAGTCTTGCTCTACGCGTTCGTGCAGGGCCCGCATGAGTCTCGGCAGCGACCACTCGACTTTAAAGCTCATCGCACAATGTCCTCCCAGGACGATGCAGCGGCTTGCCTCGCGGCTTTGGCCGCTGCGCTGACCTTTGCCTTTTCCTGTGCCGTGAGATCATCCGAAATAATGTTGTTGGTGTTTGCCGGATCGGCGATTCTGGCTGCCGGAAAAGAGTCGCGGAGATAATCGAAGACCGTCATGACGCGCTGCGCTAGCGTCGGCTGAGGGTTGTACGTCAAAAGGCCCGGCAATGGTTTCGCCGAGAGAGCGCGGATGACCGAGAGTTCAAGATAAAACGACGGGAAATCGAGCCCTTTCTGATTTCTCCACAGCTTTAAAATGCGTATCTCGTTTGCCCGTCCAGCGCCAATAACCGTTCGGGCATGGGTAAGAATGTTGGTTTTGGTCCAGGTGTCGGCTTTGCGTCGGTACAGGCTGTGATCGCCCGAAAGCGCGTCCTGGCGTTTCCCCGGCACCAGATCCACGGAGTACCTTCGACACGGTTATATTCAGCGAAACGTTCTGGCGCTTGGGCGAGTAGCCAGCCGATGTCAGGCAGTCGAATAGTTTGTTGTACACCTCTTTCAACGTTTCGTTCGTATGCTCCGACAGGGATAGAAACAGGTCGATATCCGTCCCGCTGCGAACGGCAGTGCCTTTCATGAAAGAACCGCTGGGATAGACACCCAGCAGATTGTTTCCTGCCCATTGCCGCAGGGTGGGCATTAAGGTAGCTTGCACGCCAAGTAGCGGTGAGTTTGGGCCCGCATCCACCGCTTCACGCAGAAGGATTCCGTGTAGATACTGGTCTGCGGTCATGGTTAATAGTGAATTGTAAGCTGGTGCGGGAAAGCCCTAGCGCGCTGCCCCAGGTTTGCCCAAAAGAAGGGGAACCTGGGGCGCCAGGCACCAGCTTCAGGTCAGAGAGGGGAACCTGGGCCACCAGCCCTGAGTACCTTAGGGAGGCTCCGGGTCGGGGGTTCGTCCTCTGTCATTCGCGCCTCGACAGGCGGAAAACATTCTTGAATGTGCCCTGCATCTGGAACTCGGTTACGAGATAACGATTCTCAGCAAGCTTGCCAGCAAGCAGACACACCGATGCGTGGAACAACTCGCCCGGGCCACGATCACCGCGTCCAACGTTCTTGGTTGGGCACTCCTGGCCGATTGCGTAACAGCGACTCGCAATTTCCGGACTCGCAAATGTGAGCCCGAGTTGATGCGCGAATAGGTTACGAACCTTCTTTATGATACGGAGAGCGTTTCGATCCGGGCGCTGAATTAGACCAATGGCATAGGCCATCGTGATCCGAGCGCCAAACGTGCCAAGCGGCGCGTTACCGCTCTCAGAATCGAGCAACTCATCATCGCTATCGGCGTTTTCAACCAGAAAGGCCCGGAGAAGTTCCTCCAGACGGCTATCAAGAAGTGCCGCGCTGACAATGGCAACGGCACGGTCGCTCTTCACTCCTGCCAACTCAGTTTGCATTTGCCGCCAGGCATCGTCGAATAGATGGTCCATGGAATCGATGGGCATGCCGACAGGCTAGCGACGGTGTCGACTCCGGTCAAGGTGGTCGGTGTTCACAGAAATTCATTCCAGTTATGGCGAAGCTCGCCGGGCCTGGTGCCCCAGGCATCCGGAAACGCTGACGAATGACCACATGATCATCCTATTTCTTTAGAAACCTCCGAAACCAAATCCTGAATTTCTTTCTCCGTTTCCGAGCTTTCTATGACAAGGCCCCAAATTCGTGTTGTAAACAGTGCATTCTTATTTATTTCGCCTTCTATTATCTCCGATAGATTGTCAGTGAGTTGCCCCACCACCGATTTGCTCTTCGCCCCTGACTTAAGTTTTTCGAATATCCGAGTGTCGTCTTTTGGATCTAGCAATACTTCCTTACAACTACCATACTCCATTTGTGCATTGGTCAAATTGTTGTAAAAATCCGTCCTTATGCCATCTTTTACCTTTTGTGGCCAGTGATCGAAATAGGTCTCGATCGTCGCATCAATGGTTGGCGGAACTAGCTCGTCTATTAACCTATTTCGTTTTTCGTGACCAAGCTGGGCAAAAGCATACCTATCTGTTAGGTGAAGAAAAAAGTACATAAACTCAAACAAAACTAGGAAATATTTAGACTCGAACTCTTCGCTATGTTTTCCAAACTTCTTTTCTAAATCCGATTTCAGAGCTTTTGCGCACAAAAGAGACCCCTCAAAAACCTTGGTCGAGAGTTTGAGCAACGGCTTCTTGCGAATCGACTTTTGCGCGTCGGAGCAGCCCCGTTCGGGCCGCCTTGCTAAGTATCTCAGCCCCCAAATATTCCACATGATCAGCCGCCGGTTAGGTGCTAGTGTGGTGTTTCCATTTTGGTCCCAAGGCGAGAGCAGGATACACCTCGCATAGCACTTTGTCTGCGCCTGGCAACTCCATAAATCAAGTAAGCGATGCTTTCGCGACATCGGCCACAGTGTCAAGATTGCGCAATTCGTATGGATAAACAACATCATCGCAGTTCTCGACAACAATGCGCTGTGTAGCATACCAGCAAAGCGTTTTGGTCACGTCTCCGACACTGACGCGCCATCGTGAACCGTCGCTCAGCGTCACGGTCTGGCCGTCCTTTGAGATACGCATGACCGAAAGCTGTTCTCCAACGCGATTATATGGTTTCATGGGTGCAAACTTGGCTTTCGTTTCTCCGTCAACCGTTAAACGAGACCGCGTCATCAAGCGACCCCACGCCCCGCAAATTAAGGGGACTTATGTTTGACTCCCTTTTATAAGCCTATTGGAGGGGCCGAACCAAGAGAAATCAAGGGAACGGAAAGACGACCCGTCAGGAAAGAGCCGAAGCAGCCGGGTGCCCAAGGTCTCGCGGGGTTCGAGACCTGGGGATTTTCGTTGGTCGATCCATGTCCTATCGGTTCGCGACCATGAGAAGAATCTGCACCATTGAAGCTTCGTGAGAACGACACCTATCTTGTAGAAATCCTAGCGACTCGCCCAGGTCTCGAAACCGCGAGACCTGGGGCACCCGGCAAACCAGAATTATGGATTCTGCGTCTGCTTCCCGAACTCCGTGTACTGCTGGCGCACGTGGTGAAAGAAAGCAGCAGGGGCAATGGCGAACCCGGTTGTGAACCTGTCGTAGTTGTAGACATTCCTGACTTGCCGAAAGACAGCTGGAAACATCTGCTTGAGGCGGGGTGGTACTGCCTTCCCACTGAAGGACCATTTACAGAAATCCGTACAGGTCCCGACTGTCATGTCGGCGAGTTGCAGGAACGGATTGTGTTCGGTGCTGCTGTAGCTGAGTGCCGGGAAAAATCCCTTCGCCCGGAGCGGCCCTGACTTGTATTTCTGTCCCTCACAGCTTTCTCCGTCGTGATACCCCTTGTGGCAAACTTCAAAGTGCGCTTTCTGAATATCGGCTCCCGGCCAGTCAAGCATCACTTGGATTTTCAAATTGTCGGTCGAATCCTCTCGCCCACAATCAAAAGCCAATCTTTGCAAGATCATCGTCAAGGCCCAAGAATGATATTCGCGCCGCGTCTTAAGATCATTCAGGCTATGACCGCGGACCGCCGCGATGAGAACCGTGGCATTGAACTCAGCCAAAAGTTGAAGGAATTCCAAGCGAATCGTGTCAGATTGCGCAAGAAGGTTTTTGTAAAGAGGATCCTTGCCTGCGGCAGCGTAGATTGGCTGGAGGTCGCGGAAGTTCCACTTCAAAGGGAGCCGTTCGTTGCTGCCGTACTTGCCCTTCACTTCTGCGATTCGCCTTTCAAGTTTTTTCAGCGCATCGCGCGCAGCGTAATACCCGCCGAACAGAAAAACATCCTGTTGCCTAACATTTCCACTGCTGGAGCAAGACGAATCGTCGCCGAAGTAAATCATCTCGTCACTTCAACTTTGAATTCTGAACCAGTCTTTTACCAGAAGTATAAAGCCTGGTGCCCCAGGTTCGCGTCCATCGTTTGGACGCTAACCCCTTCGACTGGCTCAGGGCGGGCTCAGGGCAGGCTCTGGGCCTCGGCCTAACTTGGGCAGAGGAACACGCGGGGCTGGCCGCCCGTCACTTTGAGCTCGCGATCTCTTCCCGTCCACTCCGACTCAATCTCCACCACACCCATCTCGCGGAAGGCGTAATGCCGAAAACTGCTCCACTTCCAATCGGCTGATTAGATAACCGTGTCGGCTCCCATCGGCCGAGGCCACCCACCTGAGTTTCACAATGGTCGGCGTTTGTGCCTGACGAAACTTCCGCAGTTCACGTGCACCAGTTGACCCTGAGACGCGCGGCTTATTGCCTCAAGAATTTCGCGGACGTGATACTTGATGATTGGCCAGTGATGGGCGGAAAGAGCAACGACAGCCAATCTTCGTGGAGGAATGTTCTGCTGATATTCCAATTCTCGATCGGCAGTGACGAAGATTTCGAATCCCATGTCTTCAGCGGCGGCCAGCAACTCACCGTTCTTCAGGCCGCCCCAGCCACAGTAAGTTACCGTCGCAACTTCGTGACCAGGTAAGCGGGACCGCAAATTGTGGGGGATGTTTTCGTCCAGTAGGATCTTCACCGCGATTGAGGGATGTGAGAGCTGGCGTAGGCGAGCAACTGTCTGACCTTTTCAAGGGTGAGGGATGGATAATTCTCTGCGATCTCGTCGATGGAGCTTCCGAGTTCGGCCTCTTCAACAACTTGATCGGCGAGGACACGCGTGCCCTTGATCACCGGTTTCCCGGAGACCTTGCCAGGAACAATCTCCACGAGTTCACATTCTGACCAGTCCATCGCAACCTCGAGACCAAGTGTGGCATAGTCCGGTTCGATATTCAATGATTGCGTAACCAATGAAAACGGGGCGCTGGTCGCGCCCCGCGGGGCTAAACACGCTGCTGAAAAAGTAGAACCGCAGATCCCTCCTCGGCCTGAAGGCCTCGTCGGGATGACACATAATAAAGGTCCTTGACGCCGGCCTGAAGGCCGGCTCTACCGGTTCGCAATCAACTGAAGGCTGACGGCTGAGAGCTGACAGCTTTCTCAGTCGTGCACGCCGTCCATGAATGCCCGCAGCTTGCGCGAGCGCGACGGATGACGCAGCTTGCGCAGCGCCTTGGCCTCGATTTGGCGGATGCGTTCGCGGGTGACGGCGAACGACTGGCCCACTTCTTCCAGCGTGTGCTCGGAGCCGTCCTCCAGGCCGAAGCGCATCTTGATCACCTTCTCCTCACGCGGAGTGAGCGTGCGCAGCACCTGCGCCGTCTGCTCCTTGAGGTTGACGTTGATCACCGCTTCCGCCGGCGAGACCACGGCGCGATCTTCGATGAAGTCGCCCAGATGCGAATCTTCCTCTTCGCCGATGGGCGTCTCCAGTGAGATCGGTTCCTGCGCGATCTTGAGCACCTTGCGCACCTTGGCCACCGGAATGTCCATGCGCTTGGCGATCTCTTCCGAGGTGGGCTCGCGCCCCAGTTCCTGCACCAGTTGCCTTGAGGTGCGGATCAGCTTGTTGATGGTCTCGATCATGTGCACCGGAATGCGGATGGTGCGCGCCTGGTCGGCGATGGCGCGGGTGATGGCCTGACGGATCCACCACGTCGCGTAGGTCGAGAACTTGTAGCCGCGGCGGTACTCGAACTTGTCCACCGCCTTCATCAGGCCGATGTTGCCCTCCTGAATCAGGTCGAGGAATTGCAGGCCGCGATTGGTGTACTTCTTGGCGATGGAGACCACCAGGCGCAGGTTGGCTTCGATCAGCTCGCGCTTGGCGTACTCGGCATCCACGTCGCCCTGCACGATTTCGCGCTGGGTGCGCTTCAGCTCGGCGAAGTTGGCGCCGGCATCGTGCTCCATGCGCTCCAGGTCGGCGCGAATCTGCCGCACCTGCCGGCGCAATTCCTTGCGGGCTTCCTCGGCGCGCGTCTGCTCGGCGCGCTTCTCGAAGTTCATCGCCTGCTTGTCGAGGCCGCGCATGCTGTCAACCGTCTTGTTGACGCGGTCGATCAGGCGCTTACGCTCGTTGTTGGTGAAGCCCAGCCGGCGAATGACCCGCGACAGCGCAACCTGCTCGCGTCCCAGCGCCCAGCGGTAGCGCCGATGCTCCTTGGGCCGCTTCTTCTGCGGGATGCCGTCGAGCCGCTCCAGCAACTGCATCGACTTCTTGTAGTGTTTGGCCAGATCGTCAATCTTGCCAGTGATGTCCTTCAGGCGATTCTGGACCACTTCCTCGGTGATCTCCTCTTCGTCGAAGAGCACGATTTCCTTGACCGAGCGCACGCCGCGCTTCAAGTCCTCGCCGATGGCAACGATTTCGCGGATTACGATGGCCGAGCGCGACAGCGCCTTCAGCACACGCAACTGCCCGCGCTCGATGCGCTTGGCAATCTCGACCTCGCCCTCGCGGGTGAGCAGCGGGACCGTGCCCATCTCGCGCAGGTACATGCGGACCGGATCGTTGGTCTTTTCCAGAGCGCCCGGGGTCAGGTCGAGTTCAACGTCCTCGCCCGCTTCCATCTCGGCATCGAATTTCTTGTCGAGAGAGCCTGGGATCTTCGGGCCTTCCAGCACGTCAATGCCTTGCGTGCCGATGGTGGTCAGCAGGTCTTCAAGGTCGTCGGGCGAATGCACGTCATGCGGGATAAGGTCGTTGACCTCGTTGTAAGTGAGGTAACCCTTTTCTTTTCCCGTATCGATCAGTTTTTTGATGTCGTCGAACTTATCTTCAAGAGCCAAGCGGAATATCCTTTAACTGGCGCCGGTTGAGGGGCGCGCTTCTGCCATGCACATTATGGCGGGAGTGATACTGCAGCACAGACATGCGTGGAAACTTACAGATTTTATCATGACCGTGCCCGCCAACGAAAGAGTCATCTTGTTAAATCACTGATGCCGGCAATTCGCCGAGTTGAATCGCAGCCACGATTCGGGCGTTGCCGACACTCCCCTAAGAATTAGATGTTGGCCGTCCGGCGTTCGCTTCATCCTTTTGGGTCAGCAGTTTAGCAACGAACGTGCCGCGTCACCGTGAACGGACTCGAAGGGTATATTTTTCTGTGTCATCGTGAGCATCCCCGAACGCAGTGAGGGGGCGAAGGCCCCCTATAGCTGCGAGAAAGCAAAGTTGACGCCGCGCGGCAACAACCAATGGGATTGCTGGCGACCATAGGGTTCCTTCGACTCCATCGCTACGCTCGTCGCTCAGGATGACAATCCAAGAAACCCGTCACTCAGGGAACTGAAACAAACCGCCGCCTGTGCCCGTATATACTCTTAGATTCTCAACGAGGTAATTTTTCCTATGTTCTCCGGCACGCGGGCGGTTTGCGCCTGGCTTCTCCTCGCCTTCCTTGTCTTCTGCCTGAGTTTGGGCATCGCATCGGCGCAAGCGGCGCCACCCGCCGGCAGCAATGCCGCCAACGAAATGCCTTCGGTGACGACGGTGCCTCCCGAAGCGCAGCCTTCTGCGAACTTCGACGTGGACGCGGCCACCGACGCTTACATGGCGCGAATACCGGCGAGCGCGCGGGCCCGCAGCGACGCCTACTTCGAAGGCGGCTATTGGCTCATCCTGTGGGACTTCTTATATGGCGCGGTGATCGCGCTACTGCTGCTGAACCTTCGCTGGTCGGCGCGAATGCGCGATCTGGCCGAGCGCATCACCCGATTCAAACCGCTGCAGACTTTTATCTACTGGTTCGAGTACTCGGTGCTCACCTTCATTCTGGGCGCACCGCTGGCGATTTATGAGGGCTACACGCGCGAGCACCAATATGGCCTGGCCACCCAGACCTTCGGTCCGTGGGCGTGGGACCAGACCAAGGGCCTGATGATTGGCATTGTGCTGGGCGGCATCCTGACCGTGGTGTTGTTCGGCATCGTGCGCCGCCTGCCACGCACCTGGTGGATCTGGGGTGCGATCGTCACCTGCCTGTTCGTGGTCTTCTCGGCGATGATCGTGCCGGTGTTCATCGTACCTATGTTCAACAAGGTCACGCGGCTCGACGATCCCAAGGTGACGGCGCCCATCCTCAGCCTGGCGCGGGCCAATGGAATTCCCGCCAAAGATGTGTGGGAGATGGACGCCTCCAAGCAGACGACGCGCATGAGCGCCAACGTCAGCGGCTTCGGCCAGACCATGCGGGTCACCTTGAATGACAACCTGCTGCGCCGTGGTTCTCCGGAGGAAATTCAGGCGGTGATGGGACACGAGATGGGGCACTACGTCCTCAACCATATTCCCAAGGACCTGCTGTTTTTCTCGGTGGTGATTGTGGTCAGCTTTGCCTTCTTGAACTGGTCATTGCGCTGGTCGCTGCAACGCTGGGGAGAGAAGTGGCAAATCCGCGGCATCGGCGACACGGCCGTGCTGCCGCTGGTTATTCTGTTGGTCTCCATCATCGGGTTCGTTGCCACGCCGTTGCTCAACACCCACACTCGTACTACGGAACACGAAGCCGACATGTACGGACTGAATGCCAGCCGCCTGCCCGATGGTTTTGCGCAGGCCGCAATTCATTTGGGCGAGTATCGCAAGATGCATCCTGGTCCGGTGGAAGAGTACATCTTCTTCGACCATCCCAGTGGTTACAACCGAATCCATGACGCCATGCGCTGGAAGAAGGAGAATTTGCAACTGTTCGCGCCTGGGGCGGGTGGACAGGCGGGGAGTGGCGGGGGGACGCCTTAATTCGAGTTTGTCATCACGAGCGTAGCGCATGCTGGGTATGCCATTTCAGCGGCATTTTGACGCACGATAGTAGCAACGTGGAGGCAATCGATGACTGACTCCCGACAACCTGTCTTGGAGAGAATGATCCGAGGATGCTCCCGCCTACTGCTGTGGATGGGAGCGGTGGTCTTTTTGTTCGGAGACGCGTTCCTTTATGAGATCAAGCATGTGAGCTTCTTCGTGTCCGCAGCGATCGGCATTCTCGGAGGAGTGTTAGTGATGCTGATGGGCGCAGGAATCGCAGTCGCGAGCAAATCTCCACGGCTGGGGCAGCACTTTGATTAGAGTCATACCCTATTCAGCCTGGCCGACATGGCTACAGCTCTTGATCATGGCGCCGAATGCTCTGCTGGCGGGATACGCATGTTGGGCATGGTGGCCTAAATCTAAACGCGAATGGAACCGATTCGGTTTCGCGATTGCATATCTGTTTGTTTTCTTCTTAGTGATGATATTTGTCTTCCGCCTAGGATGATGGCGGCAGGCCGTGAAAGGCGCCTTGCTGCTTTTGCCTGCTCACGGAAAAGCAGATTCCTCGCGCCAGACCCGGGCGCTCGTAATGACAATTCGATAAATTACGATTTATAGGAGCCGTCACTCAATTGTGGAGTTCGACTCTCGCTTGCGGCTACAGATGAGACAAGCAACGCGGCTGTGCCGCCCAGGAGCAATCCGAAAACAAATCGGATGACGAGCCAGTTGCCGTGCCACCTCGCCACCTCTGTCATCGCGTCAAAAAGATTGAGCGCGGCTGCTGCGATGAGCAGGCGCAACGCAATCCTGCGCGAGGTGCGGAAGAGCAGACCCACGGCCGCCCCCAGATAGATTCCCAGACAGCGCGAGCACACCGCCACCTCGGCGCCGAAAATCCAGAAGGAGCGCTCCGGCCGCTGGTGGCAGACGATGGCAAAGCCGCGCTCCAGCGCCAGCCCCATCGCCAGAAAACCGTGCGTCAGAAAATAGGGAGCAGCGATGACGGCGGCGAAGAAGGTCAGCGGGACAAGAGTCCACCAGGTCCAGCGGAGTTGAAGGGGCGCAGCTTTAGCTGCGCCGTTGAGTGTTGGAAAAGAGTTGGGCTTTAGCCCCGGAGGGAACTGGTCTGAACGGCGAGATCCCTCAGGGGCTAAAGCCCGATTCATGATCAACCTTTTTGGCACGGCTGAAGCCGTGCCCCTTCAACCTAGCCCATCGGCGTTGTCGCGAGGAGTGAAGCGAGGCATCTGCCCTCGACCGCAGATCCCTCGACTCCGCTTCGCTGCGCTCGGGATGACAAAATTAAATATTAACGGCGCACCCAACGACTTCGGGCGGACACCTAAAGGTGCGCCCCATCACGCCAATATCCCCATGCGCTTGCCGACGCGCTTCAGCACATCGAGCGCCTGGTCGAGTTGTTCGCGGGTGTGGGTCGCGGTCATGATGGTGCGGATGCGCGCCTTGCCTTCGGGCACTGTGGGGAACGCGATGCCGGTGCCCATCACGCCTTCTTTGAACAGCTCGCGCGAGAAGTCCATGGTGAGGCGGCCGTCGCCCACGATGATGGGGGTGATCGGCGTCTCGCTGGCCGGAGTGTTCACTCCGCCGATGTTGAAGCCCAGCCCACCAAGCTCTTTCTTCCAGTAGCGCGTGTTGTTCCAGAGTTGCTCGATGCGCTCGGGCTCCTGCTCGAGCACGTCGAACGCCGCAATGCAGGTGGCAGCGACCGACGGTGGATGTGATGTCGAGAAAAGGAACGGACGCCCGCGGTGATAGAGGAACTCGATGAGATCGCGCGTGCCGCAAACATAGCCGCCGAGGGCGCCGATGGCCTTCGACAGCGTGCCCACCTGCACGTCAACCCGGCCATGAAGGTTGAAGTGATCGACGGTGCCGCGGCCGTTGCGGCCCAGGACACCTGAGGCGTGGGCGTCGTCCACCATCATGATGGCGCCGTATTTCTCGGCCAGCTCAGTCAGTTGCGGCAGCGCGCCAATGTCGCCGTCCATGGAGAAGACGCCGTCGGTGATGAGCAGCTTGCGGCCGGGCTCGTTCTTGATCTCGTTCAGCAGCTCTTCAGCGTGGGCGGCGTCTTTGTGGCGGAAGACCTTGATTTTGGCGCGGGAGAGACGCGCGCCGTCGATGATGCTGGCGTGGTTCAGTTCGTCGGAGACGATGAAATCTTCCTTGCCCAGCAGCGCCGAAACCGTGCCCGCATTCGCCGTGAAGCCCGACTGGAAGACCACGCACGCCTCGACATTCTTGAAGCGCGCGATTTTTTCCTCCAGCTCCATGTGGATCTTCATGGTGCCGGCGATGGTGCGCACCGCACCCGAGCCCACGCCATACTTCTTCGTGGCTTCGAGGGCGGCTTCGCGCAGTTTGGGATGGGTGGTCAGTCCAAGATAATTGTTGGAAGCGAGGTTGATGACCTGCTTGCCGTCGAAGGTGCACACCGGCGCCTGCTCGTCGTCGAGCACGCGCAGCTTGAAGTAAGTGCCCTTCTGCTTCAGTTCGTTCAGTTGATCGGTGAGGTAAGACAGCGGATTGGTGCGAGTGGTGGTTGGCATGAAGGTCTCCAGAGTGCGAAGGGATATTCTATACCGACGAGTGGAGTCCGTCGCGGGTCGGCCATACTTCGCAGCGGAGTTTGAAATCCGGCGCTATAGGTCTTTCGGCCGCAGTCCAGTGTGCTTGGCGATTCGCGCCAACATGTGGGGGCCCAGTTCCTCGTCGTCGTGGAAAGCCCAAATAAAATCGGGGCATTTAGATGTTTTATGGCGAAGTTTAATGTGCGATCCGTGCCTGGAAACGAATTGCCATCCAATCTTGAGGAGGGCCCTGTACACCCGGCGAGCCTTGGCGCTGGGCCATTGGCTCACGGAGTGGTGGTAACCTCAATAGCTTTTGGAAACGTCTTGCGCTTTTCGGCACGATCGGCGATGACGCGAAGCGCCAAGGCGTAGGCGTTGGCCTTTGCGGCTTTCTCATTTGCGCCGTACGCTAAAACGCCTGGGATATCGACAATTTCGGCAATCCAACGACCATCCGTCTCGCGCTCAGTTTCGATATTAAATATCACGTGTTGGCTCCCGAGGCTGCGAGGTGGTTTTCGAGTTGACATGTTACGTTTTGATGCGCCAGGTGCGGATATGCTGCATGCTTAGCAAAAGCATACCCCATCGGCGAGACGGTTTCTACCGTTTTGTTACAAGTGTCTCCTGACTTCTTTGCCTGTGGAAATCAGCCTGACCCACTACCTGAGGGACTCACAACGTCCTTGATCAGACTTTTCCCTTGCCGTCACCTGCGAATTGCCTCCGCCTCCGCCATGTGATAACTTTCGCTCGTCCCCTGCTGTTGAACTTTCAACCCTGCAAACGCAAGAACAGCGCTGGCTGGAAAGCCCCGCCGGGAGGAAAACGGCATGATCCCCATCATTATTGTTATTGCCATACTGGCCGTCATCGCGGTCACGCTGATCGGTATCTACAACAGCCTGGTGCAGTTGAAGGTCCGCGCCGACAACGCCTGGGCCGACATCGATGTGCAACTGAAGCGTCGCTACGACCTTATCCCCAACCTGGTTGAGACCGTGAAAGGCTATGCCGCGCACGAAAAAGGGACCTTCGAGAACATCGCGAAATACCGCAGCGCGGCCATGACCGCCAGCACTCCGGCGGAGAAGAGCGAGGCCGAGGGGCAGCTCACCTTTGCCTTGCGCGGGTTGCTCGCGGTGGCCGAGGCGTATCCGCAATTGCGCGCCTCGGAGCAGTTTCAGGCGCTGCAAAGTTCACTGAGCGGGCTAGAAGATGCCATCCAGAACGCCCGCCGTTATTACAACGCCGTGGTGCGCGACCTGAACACCAAGATCCAGACCTTCCCGACCAACATGGTGGCCGGCATGTTCCACATCCAGCAGCGGCAGTTCTTCGACATCACCGAACCGGCGCAGCGCGAACCGGTCGCGGTGAAGTTTTGAAAGCCGCTGTTCGCTTTTCGCAGTTCGCTCTTCACGCGGGCGCCGTTGCGGAGAGAGTCGGTCGGTGCGGCTTCGTCCTCGCTCCGTTCTTCTGCCTCGCGCTGGCGATTCCTGCCGCGATGGCGCAACAACCTGTAAAAGGTCCAACGGTGACGGTGGCATTGCGGCACGATACCTCGCCGCCGTTGCGCGTGATGATGCGCGGCATCCCACCTGTACGCGATACCGGGCGACAGCAGGCGCTGGACATGGAGGAGCCTCCCGCCCGTCATGTCCCGCCGGCATTCGACCCGGTGGTGCAATCTTCGCGGGGGCCAGCTCAGCAGGCGCAAATTGTGATGAGCTTCGAAGGCATCACCCAGGGCGGGGCCGTCCCTCCCGACACCAACGGCTCGCCCGGCATGAACGGACAATACGTGCAGACCACCAATTTCCTGTATGCCGTTTTCGACAAGTCCACCGGCAACGTTACCTTCGGGCCGTACTACGTGAAGAGCCTGTTCCAGGGATTCGGCGGCCAATGTGAGACGGAAGACTCGATGAGCGATCCCACCGTGCGCTTCGACCGCGCGGCCGGGCGATGGATCATCCAGCAGATTGCGGGAGCGTCAGGTTTTACGCCGCCGTTATTCATCTGCATCGCCGTCTCAACCACCTCGGATGCCACCGGCGCTTATTACCGCTACGCCCTTCCCTACGGCAGCTACCTGCCGGACTATCCGAAGCTTTCCGTCTGGCCCGACGCTTACTATCTGACCACCGACTTGTACTTGAACTGGGTGTTTCAGGCCACTTCCGCGTGCGCGTTGGACCGTAGCGCGATGCTGCAAGGCGGACCGGCCTCGGCTATTTGTTTCCAAACCGGCAGCGACGTTTTTCATTTCCTGGCCGCCGATCTGGATGGCCCTTTGCCGCCGCCGCGAGGCGCGCCAAACTTTATCGTGGGCAACGTCAGCGGCTCGAACCATGCGTTAAATCTTTTCAAGTTTCACGCAGATTTCGCCAGCCCGCAGAACTCCACCTTCACGGGCCCGCTTGCGATACAGGTGGCGCCCTACACGGTTGCCTGCTGGGCCGATTGCGTACCGCAAAAGGACACCAGCACTCTGCTCTATGCGCTGGGCCAGATCACCATGTACCGGCTGGCCTATCGCAACTTCGTTCCACCAACTCCACCTGCCACGGCCGCTCAGGGGGCGCACCAGAGTATGGTGGTCACGCATACGGTGCAAAATAACGATGGTTCGTACGGAATCCGCTGGTACGAGTTGAGGGCGTTGGAGAACGGAGACTTTACTGTCTTCCAGCAGAGTACGTTCTCACCCGACAGCAACTCGCGCTGGATGGGCAGCATAGCCATGGACAAGCTAGGGGACATGGCAATGGGCTACAGCATCTCGAGCAGCAGTATGTATCCGTCAATCAACTTCACCGGACGCGTATTCACAGATCCGCCGAGCACGATGGAGCAGGAGGCCAGCATTATGGCGGGCGGCTTCTCACAGGCGTACAGCGATCGGTGGGGCGATTACAGCAGCATGGTCCCTGATCCGGCCGACGATTGCCTGCTGTGGTACACCACGGAATACTTGCAGTCGGGCTCGCAAGACTGGCGGACCCGCATCGTTTCCTTGAGATTTCCCGGCTGTCACTAGAGCTAAATGCTAAATGCCAAGTGCTAAATGCTAACTGCTAAGTGCCAAACGTCGTCTCTTCGTCTCATTCTCATCCTGCTGTGCTGTCTCGCACTGGCGATTCCTGCCTCCGCCCGCGACTGGCACATCACCCGCTTTGAAAGCCACATCTACGTTGCCCCCGACGGAGTGACTACGGTCAACGAGCACCTTGACGTGGCTTTCGAAGGCGAATTTCACGGCATCTATCGCGACATTCCCATCGAATACCCAGGGCCGCACGGCACCAACTACACGCTGTTCCTCAAAGTCACCAGCGTCCTCGACGACAGCGGTCACAAGCTGAAGTACGAATCGAGCACCCAGAACGGCAACCGTCACCTTAAGATCTACATTCCCGACGCGGTCGACGCCACGCGCAGTGTGATCATCACTTACAAAGTGACCAACGCGGTGCGCTGGTTCGACGACCACGACGAACTGTACTGGAACGTGACCGGCAACGACTGGCCCGTGCCCATCGACAGCGCCGCGGCGTCGATCACCTTCCCGGCGAATGCCGCCGGCAACCTGCGCGCGCAAGCCTACACCGGCGAATACGGATCGGTGGGGCAGGACGCCACCGCCGAGGTCCACGGCAGCACCGTGGTGATCGCCGCCAACGATCCGCTGCCCATGCGCGCCGGACTGACGGCCGACGTTTACGTGAGCAAAGGTGTGTTGACCCAACCCAGCAAGCTGACCCAGGCGATGTGGTTCCTGCGCAGCAATCCCATCGTGCTGCTGCCGCTGTGGGCGTTCGTGGTGATGTTCGTCTTCTGGTGGACGAAGGGCCGCGATCCCAAGCCGGATATCTCGGTCGCGCCCATGTATGAGCCGCCGAAAGATATGACGCCCGCCGAAGTGGGCAGCCTGATCGATGATGAAGTCCGCCCTCGCGACATCACTTCAACGCTGGTGGACCTGGCGGTGAAGGGCTATCTCAAGATCGAGGAAACCGAATCGAAGGTGCTGCTGTTCAGTCATCGCGATTACACCTTCCACTCGCTGAAACCGCCGGGCACCTGGAGTTCGCTTGCATCCCATGAGCGCGTCATGCTGAAGCACATGTTCAGCGGAGACGCCACGCAGGTGCGCCTGTCGGACCTGAAGAACCAGTTCTACGTCGCCATCCCGACCATGAAGAGCGACATTCTCGCGGAGCTGAAGGGCAAGGGAATGTACTCGGTCGATCCCGACTCGGCGCACGGCTATGTGCTGGCGGGAATCCTGTTTACCGCAGCGCCTTTCGTGCTGGCGCAGGTGCTGGGCTGGGGCTCAATGTTCGATTCGCCCGGACTGCTGATTGCCGCAGGAATCCTTGCGGTGATCATCGTCTTCCTGTTCGCGCGCATCATGACCGCGAAATCGTTGAAGGGCGTGCACACCAAGGTCGAGATCCTCGGGTTCGAGGAGTTCATCAATCGCGTGGACGCCGACCGCCTGAAGCGCATGCCGCCCGATACCTTCGAGAAATTTCTGCCGTACGCCATGGCGCTGGGCATCGAGAACCGCTGGGCCAGAGCCTTCCAGGGAATCGTGCAGAACCAGCCCACGTGGTACGTAGGACCGACACCGTATGTGGGATTCAATCCCATCTTCTTCGCCGGCTCCATGCATGCCATGGCTACGGATGCCCACCAGGCCTTCGTGGCCGCACCGCGCGCCAGCAGCGGCGGCTCGGGATGGGGCGGCGGTGGCGGCGGAGGCTTCAGCGGCGGCGGCTTCGGCGGCGGCGGCGGAGGGGCGTTTTAGGAAAGCACAAGCTTCGATTTCGCCTTTGTACCCGCGAAGGTGACCGCTGTCACTGACGGCTCGCTGGTTGCGAGGAAGAATATCGTTTGATGACCACTTCAGCTTCACGAAAAGCACAGATCAGCTGCTGCAATTACCAACACATGAGGGCCGAGTAATTGGTTCTTGCCGGCATCACACGTCGGCACCGAACTGACTGGGATTAGGAGATAGCCATGCAAAGCGTCCGTCGGGCTCTCTTGTTGGTCCTTATCGTCGGCTTCGCGGTGATATCGCTGCCTTCCCTCGCACAGCAAGTGATTGCCACCGTGCCTGTGGGCATACAGCCCTGGGGCTTAGCGGTCAACTCGATTACTAACAAAATCTACGTGGCAAATTCCTGCGATTCGAATCCCAATGGTTCCTGTAGCGGAGGTACCGGGACGGTTACTGTCATCGACGGGGCGACCGATAACACCCTCTCTGTCAGTGCGGGATACTTTACTAACAGTGTGGCTTTGAACCCGGTCACCAACAGGATCTACGCCGTCAACCAGTGCAGCGACGAGTCCTGTGGAAGCGGTGGGAGTGTCACTGTGATGGACGGCACGAGCAATACCGTTATTGCTACCGTGGCCGTGGGGAATGGTCCCTACGGCGTAGCCGTCAACTCGGTTACCAATAAAATCTACGTGGTCAACGTTTGCGCCAATGATCCCACATGCGGCGGCTTGCTCGGGCTGGGGACGGTATCGGTCATCGATGGGGTTAGCAACACCGTCGTCGCCACGGTTAACGTAGGAACTCGTCCCAGCTTTCCAGTGATCAACACGGTGACCAATAAAATTTACGTCGCTAACGAGTGCGGCAACGATCCCTCCTGCCAGACTTTCAACGGCACAGTGACCGTGATTGACGGGGTGACGAATGGCACAACTTCTGTCAACGTGGCAGTTTTCCCTCGTAGTCTGGACGTCAACCCGGTCACTAACAAGATCTACGTTGTCAACCAATGCGGCGACGCTCCCAACTGTGTTGGTGCGGGGACACCTACCGTGACGGTAATCGACGGCACTACCCTTGCCACCACCGAGTTTCCCATCGGCGGATTTGAACCTAATGCGATAGCGGTCAATCCGATCACCAACAAGATTTACGTTCCCAGCAGGTGCACCGGCGATCCTTCCTGCCAACGCGAGCGCATGGGAACCGTATCGGTGATCGATGGGGGGACCCTCGCCTACACCAGCACTGTTGCCCAATTTGGCCCTTACAGCGTGGGCGTCGATTCGGTGACGAACAAAATCTACGTTGCCAACCAATGCGGTCGCGAACCCGACTGCATCAACCTCAGTCCCGCCAAAGTGACAGTGGTTGACGGAGTGTCTCTCGCCGTGGTCAATCTGGACATCGGAGTTAGCAACATCGGTCCCAACTCTCTTGCGATCAACTCAGCGACTAATCGAATCTACGTCACCAACAGTTGTGGCACCGATCCCTCCTGCCAGACCCACAACGGCACGGTCTCGGTGATTGATGGAACGCCCATTCCTCCCACCCCGCTGCAATTTGTTCCTCTGAGCCAGCCGTGTCGTGCTGTAGATACCAGGCCGGAGAACGGAGGGGACGGTCCGATTCCGGCTGACCACTTCCTTAACACCGCTATTTCCGGCGCTGGCAACTGTGGGGTCTTCGCTTCCGCGGCCGCCTATTCCCTGAATGTCTCGGTAGTTCCGCAGGGACGCTTGAACTATTTGACGGTATGGTCCGCGGGACAGCGGCGGCCTTTGGCTTCCACGTTGAACTCGCTGGACGTCCGCATCAAGGCCAACGCCGCTATCGTGGCTGCGGGTGACAGCGGGAAGATCAATCTGTACGCAACCGACACGACCAATGTGGTCGTGGACGTTAACGGATACTTCGCGCCGGTGTCTTCCTCCACGCTGGCTTTCTATCCTCTGCCGCCCTGCCGGGTCGCCGACACCCGCTACAGCACTTATCCCCAAGGTCTGGGAGCGCCGTTTCTGCCCGGCGGCGTGGAACGGCAGTTCCCCATACCGAATGCCACGGCGTGCAACATTCCGTCGAACGCCGCTGCCTATTCACTGAACTTCTCGGTCGTGCCTCACGGCCAGTTGTTTTACATGACGGTCTGGCCCACGGGGCAAACCCGGCCCGTGGTCTCCACCTTGAACGACATCCCGGGTCAGATCATCGCCAATGCCGCGATCGTGGTTGCAGGCACTAGCGGCGATGTCTCGGTTTACCCGACCAACGACACGGACGTAGTGATTGACATCGATGGCTACTTCGCGCCGGCCGGAACCGGCGGGCTATCGCTCTATGCGGCGGCGCCTTGTCGTGTCATCGACACCCGTCACATAGGCAACGGGCAGCCCTTCAGCGGGACCCTGAGTCCTCCTGTGGATGTGGTGGACAGTACATGCAGCATACCCGCCGCGGCGCAGGCCTATGTCTTCAATGCGAGCGTCGTGCCCTACGGCGCGCTGGGTTATCTGACGCTGTGGCCAGACGGGGCCAATCAGCCCGTTGTCTCGACGCTGAATGCATTGGACGCCTCGATCTCGTCCAACATGGCAATTGTGCCCAGCACCAACGGAAAGGTCGATGCTTACGCGTCGGGGATCACGCAGTTGATCCTCGACATCTCCAGTTATTTTGCGCCGTAGAGCAGGTACGGTAGGTTGCAGCCGCGCGTTAAGCAGGCTGCTGAAGAACTCGCACGTTTATGCTTTTGTAAGGAACCGCAGGTGGGTGGCCCCGGTCTCGCGGGGTTCGAGACCCGGGGATTTGGAGTGATTCACTGTTCTGGCGTTCGCTGCATCAGCGACAAGTCCCAGGTTTCGAAAATCGCGAAACCTGGGGCACCCGGCGGACTACACCCTGACAAGTATCTGATATAACTGTTATACCATTGTGCGATTCCACTTCGATGAGCGGAAGAGCAAGCGGCTGAGGGCGAATCCCCGGCGTGGGATTGGCTTCGAAGAGGTGCAGGAGATTTTCTCCCAGCCTTATTATCTGGATCAGCGGTTAGACCTTCCCGAACAGCAACGTGCCATTGGGTGGGTTGGAGGCCGGCTTTATACAGTCATCTTCGAAATACGCGAAGACGCACAAGGAGAATATTGCCACCTCGTGACTCTCTGGAAGTCAACCCGGCAGGAGCAACAGCTTTATGAAGAACGCTCGTAGACAAACGAAGTCGCCATCCGCGGAGAGCATTGCGCGTCTGGCTGAGCAGGGGCGGGATGTTTCACGCTTTTTCACAAATCGAGGCCGCATAATGCCTCCCATTCAAAGGGTCAACGTGGATTTCGCAGCGCCCATGCTCGAAGAATTGGATACGCGAGCTGAAGAGTTGAACATCAGCCGGCAGGCGGTGATCAAGACATTGATTCGCGAGGCGCTGGATCAGCACTATCTCGCGACCGCGACAAGGACCGGCCGGCGGCTAATGAAGGCGCGATAGCTCGAAAAGCAGGGATGCGATGCAAGAGTAGGATTCTTGTGGCGTGTCTACGGGACTCTCGTCTCGCGATACCGCCTACCCAGGACTCACGTCCTGGGCTAAGTTTGTTCCGCCCTACGGGCTGGATTCGTTCGTTGCCGAACATCCAATGCAGCTACGACCCAAAGTAATATCGCTGTGAATATGTAGAGCGAAATCCAACTATTGCTCGCAGTGATCTCCCTTGGAGAAAAGCCCACCATGTGTATATCGGTAGCCAAATAGGCAAGGGTCAGAAGAGTAAATGCGGCTGCCCCCAATACCGATCTCCAAAACGTTAGTAGCGCCGCAGGAAAGGCCAGACAAGGAAGCGCGAACAAGCAGAACGATAAGAGGTCATCAAAGCCAAACACTAACAAGCCACCCAGCTTAGACAGCGATAAGTACGCCGACATCACTATCGCCAAACCCAGGAACAGGTGCCGTAATTTCCTCCACGCGGGTGTCATCCAGATCAAGGTTCGAGAATCGCTCCTTAAATCTTTATTTTGTCCCGTTGGGATACACCAGGATCTTGCTGGCCTCGCCGGTCTTCAGCCGCTCCATGCCTTGCGCGAAATCTTTCATGGCAATGCGGTCGGTGATAACGGGATGCAGGTCGAGCTTGTTGGCCTTGAGCAGCGCGGTCATCTGATACCACGTCTGATACATGCGGCGTCCGTTGATGCCCTGCACGGTTGCGCCTTTGAAGATGACTTCCTCAGCGAGGTTAAGTTCGACCGGCTTGGAGGGAATTCCCAGCAGAGACACTCGGCCGCCCAGCCGCAGAATCTTGAATGCGGTCCGGATGGCGTCGGTGCGCCCCGCCATCTCCAGCACCACGTCAACGCCGGTGCCGCCGGTGTTGTCCATCACGATCTGATACACGTCGTCCTTGGTGGGGTCGAGGACGAAGTCGGGCTTCATCTGCTGGGCGATCTTGCGGCGATGTTCGTTTACTTCGATGGCGAAGATCTGGGTCGCCCCGCAGGCGCGCGCCACCGCGATAGAGAACAGCCCGATCGGCCCGCAACCCGTGATGGCTACGCTCTTGGCGGCGATGTCGCCGGCCAGCACGGTGTGCACCGCGTTGCCCAGCGGATCGAGAATGGACGCGTACTCCGGCAGGATGGAAGGATCGAGCTTCCAGATGTTGGACTCGGGAATGACAACGTATTCGGCGAAGGCGCCGTTGGTGTCGACGCCGATGATCTTCACGTGCTGGCAGATGTGCGCTTCGCCGATGCGGCATTGCAGACACTTGCCGCAGGCCACGTGCATTTCGGCGGAGACGAAGTCGCCCGGCATCACGCTGGTCACTTCGTCGCCCACGGACTCGACCGTGCCGCAGAACTCGTGGCCGGGAATCAGCGGGGGATGAATGCGGCGCTGCGCCCACTGGTCCCATTGGTAAATGTGCAGGTCGGTGCCGCAGATGGATGCCATCTTGACCTTGACCAGAACATCGGTGCGGCCAAATTGCGGCTTGGGAACTTCTCGGATTTCTGTGCCCGGTGCGGACGTGGGCTTAACAACGGCAATCATGGTATTCGACATGAGGATGGCTCCTGGGTTCGTTTTCCCACCCTTTCGCCAAAAGAAGGCGAGAGGATGAGGCACCCACGTCAGCCCAGTGTGAATAAGAAAGGGTGGGCAAACCAGCAAGTTTAACACGCCGACGGAAGGGCCAGCAGGGCGTCGGGGACGTGATGAATGTCAGTGGTCTCCCGCATCCAGTCCCTGGCCGCTCAATGCCAACTGCTAAATGCTAAATGCTAATCGCTGACTGCCACTCACTTCCCGCGGTTGCCGGGCATCTTGGCTTTGTACTGCTCACTCTCGCCTTTGGGGACGCTGAGCGATTTCCAGTCTGCGCCCTTCCAATGTTTCGCCAGATACACGATCTGCCCCACGTGATACGCGTAGTGCACGACCTGGCGGTTGATGGCCTGAAGCACGGAATGCGGCTCGCCGCGAATGGCGACCTTGCGACCGAGATCGTCAGCATGGAGCGAGTTGATGGTCTCGAAAACCAGGTGCCAATTCTGCTCCCACGAGCTGAGCACCTCTTCGCGCTTGGCGTCGGCGTGCATAGTGAATTCGCGGTCACGGTTGCGGTCGGGCTTTTCGCCGTCGCTGGTGAGGAAATCGGTAAAGCGCGAGCGCATGTTGCCCGCCATGTGCTTCACGATGACGGCGACGCTGTTGGATTCAGGGCCGGGCGCGGCAAAAAACTGCTCGTCCGTGAGTTGGGCGATGGCGTCATCGGCAAGACGCTTGTGCCCGCGCAGGCTGCGGAATGCTTCGTCGAGGTAGAGATCATGGCTGGACATAAAAGAGGTGCGTCCCCAGTACGGATTGCGGTCAGCTTCAAGTTTAATTCTAATCGTCGGGTCGCGCGGCCGTCGGGTGCCCCGTTCTTAACCAGGAATCATGGCAGGATGCGGAAAGCGCGATTGCGAGTGGAGCGATACACGGCAAAATCCCGGCGGTCGAGGGTGAAGATGGTGTCGATCCCTTCGCGGCCAGCCAGATAAACCAGCGCGGCGTCGGCCAGTTGCGGACGGATGTCCTCGTACTGCTTCATCACTTCGGCAATCGCGCTGGCCTCCGCGCCGGCGAGCGGAAGCAGTTCCAGAAAGCCGCCGGGCTTCTCGGAAAAGCAGCTTCTTAGAAGTTGCTGGACAGCCCGCGGATGGGAACGCAATAGCCACACCGCCTCGGTGATCACCGGCCAGCAGGAAAATAGAGGGCCGGGGAGTTGATGAAGGGCCTTGACGCAAGCGGCGTGGTGCTGGTCCACGCTGGAGAGAATGGCAACCAGCGGTCCGGTGTCCACCAGTACGCGACGCTTCATTTGGATTTCCCGAAACCTTCCAAGTGGCGGGGACTGGAGCTGAGGTCGGTTGCCGGAGATTTCCGTCCGCGCCCTATACAGCCAATCAATCCCGCTTCTTCGGCCAGTTCGTAGGCTGGCCGCGCCTCGCTGGGCTGCCCAAGATAGGTTTCCAGGGCTTCGCGGACCAGTTCCGACTCCGGCTGCCCTTTTAGCCGCGAGCGGTGGCGCAGGCGCTGCCCAAGAGTCTCTGGAATGCGAATGGTTATACGGGCGGATGCCATGTCTGACAGCATAGCATAAATGTCAGACAAGCCCGCCGCCTTCAAAGCGGGATCAATGCCAGTAGCCAGTAGTCAGTAGTCAGTTGCCAGTTTCGAGTTGGTGGGAGGGAATGGGGGAGTGAGATGATCTGGGTGCCCCGTTCTAGCCTGATTTTGGCTAGGGCGGGGATTGTGGTCGTGCGGGACGAGGCGCTGGGTGCCCCATCCTCTGCGCCTGACTTTGGCCTAAAGGGTGGGAGACGATAATCCACGTCCTGCAACACTCGTCCTTCCTAGGCTTTGCTTACAAAATACAGAATAGGTCTGAACCGTCTGGCTTCGTACCGGCTGGCATTGCGTCGTGTGTAATTCCCTCGAGCTTTCGACCAGCCTTCTTCTTGTTCACACCGCCCCACTGTTTGAAAAGAAGGGCACGCTAGCAGAATCGCACTGGTCGCGGATCTCTGTAACCCATTCGGGGCTCATCGCCGAGCCCCGGGACCAGATTCACCACCAACGATCACCCAATCAATGCCAGTCAGGTTTAGCCTTGGCAACGGACTAGAAGCGGCTCTAACGATAGAAATTTCACCGCAGCCCCCGTCTGTCGAAGATGATCTATCCGGAAGGTATACTTCCGGTTTTCAACACTTACGCCCATCCAGACATTCTCGGGCCAGTCCAAGCTTCGGCTCACCTCAGGTAGTCGCTCGGATCGCTTCGTGAGAACTTGGAACCTGTGCCAATGGGCCGCTCGCATGGTGCCAAAAACACGATGGATGAACTCCAACGGGACGTTCGAAAAAGGTCGCTCATTGAGTTCACAAAGACCAATTGAGGGGATTTCCAGGGCAAAGGAACTTCCAGCATATGTTCGTGCAGTGTCAACCGGAAACCATTACGGTAGTTTTTCTGCCCCATCGCTTTAAGACGAAGCGACATCCGCTCCGCGTAGCAGCGCTTGCATCCAGGACTAACTTTTGTGCAACCTGTCAGCGGATTCCAAGTTGCCTCGGTCCATTCAATGCTCGAATTCTCAGCCATCTCGCACTCCTGTTCATCGAAATGTAATAACCGCATCGTTCGGGAGCGTCAATCTCCCTTTGGACTGTCTCCGGTTACGACCACTGACGACCACGCGGGCTTCCCCTTGGGCTTCCAGTTCTAGGATCGCATCCTTGTAATTGCGCTCAGTAGCGGTTGGGTGATCATCTTGCGATAGAAGCTCATCGAATGTTAGGGATTTTCCCGCAAACTTCCGGACCAACTCGCGTCCCAAGTCATCGAGCGGACCGAGTCCGGCAAGAGTGAATTGCTCTGAAACCTGGGTTGACCCGGTAAACTCGAAAGTCCCAAGACCTTGTTCCAAACTGGAGCTGTGTTCGCGCATTATAGTTTTCATGATTCGACATCCAAGCGGATGCTTAGAAGCAAACAATAGATGGTGACTAGTCCTATCCGCCTTGCTGGATATGAATCGGAAAGGCAGAGTGCAGCGTGCACCGATTCCTTTTAGTGCCTCCTTCATCTCATCAATGATCGCCCGCTCGCGTTGCGCGGAACTTAGCCCTTGGATTTTCGAGCGTAAAGCTTGTGCTCGCGCACGTCCAAACACAGGGTCCAGTGGCTCATCGAAGCCCTTCCACGCTAGTCGGCGCTGATGCGGTTGTAGTTAAAAAAAAAGATGCAGTCACTGCCACTCGTCCGGAAAAGTCCATCAATGAGGTCAACGGAGAGACCTTTGTAGCCCCAAGGATCGGCGAACAGCAGAGTAGGGGTACTAGGCGCAAGTCGAATAACCATTTCCGGAACGTCGTATTCGTAGACCTTCGGCTCATTTTGCAGCCGGTCGATGTTCGGTAATCGTGCGATGTTCATACGCAGGGCGGCAGCTAACTGAGGGTCACCGTCGTTGAAGATTGCTAACAACTTGTTTCTTAAGTAATCGTCCTCAATTGCCTGTTGAAGAATGAGCAGCGGAGTTGAGAAACTACCGTCGGCGTAGACTCCAGGACCAGAATAGAGATCGACATACCCGAGCATAGGTGCGGTTCGCCAGGTTTTCAGGACGTTCTTCCATGCTCCGAAATAAGTCGCGACGATTGCCTGCTTAACCCGTGAAGCATCGGACGGCGTCTGGTAAAATTCGTCCTTTTTCATCGGTTTCGACCTCCGCTTGCTACGTGGGAGGCCCAGCGAACGGCTAACTCAGTTCTTGTGAGACATCCTCTGCTAATTGCCCGTACGATGCGCTCAGTTTGGCAGTCGCACTGGATGAAGACTTCAAGCATTGATCGCATGCTGCATGCAAGGCAAACGGGAACCGTGCCAACGTGGAGTCGAATCGGCGTCCCCATTTCTGAAGGTGGTAGTTACTTCCCTTCTCAACCGCACACCGCGCCGTAAGAGCCTTCGTCACGTTGTCCGGATCGTCGCCCACGCTATTCACCAGTGCAGTTAGATAAAGTTGATGGTCACGGTACTTGGTTTGCACGTCCATCCGCACGCAGCATTCCGGATATGCAAGAAGAGAACCGAGGGTTCGTCATAGTGATTGTGCGGGTAGCACATCTTTGAGCGCTGTTCGACCAAATGCCGAGTCCGAAGAAACGCTCATGTCGCATTCTATAGGCTTTATATGCATCTGCAGTTGCTGGGCTGACACCGGGCGCCCTCAGGTCAAAAATGAATCGCGCGTTGAAGGTACGCGTTTGAAATCCGAGCCCGGATAGCAGAAGGGAGGCTACCTTGCGCGCCTGGGGAGAAAGATGAGTCAAGAATGCAAATTCCCTCAGTCGAGCGGCAACTGTCACGACAGCTAAACGCTCATAAGCATCCATTATGCTGCTCGCAAACCAAATCTGCCGAGTATGTAAATATGTCTCTCGGGAGCGATGCAAAAACCGGTTTTAAGCATGGCAGAGTTGGTCATCTTCGCCTGATGTTCGCCCTCGTTTTGTTAGATTAAGCCATACACGTCAGCAGTTGGGAAAAATGTTGTGGGCGCTGGTATCGAGGGTGGTGCCGAGGCTTACCCTTGTTGAACTGCGATAGGGTGGGAACGATCAAATCAACCGCAATCCTTCGACTGCGTTCGCTGCGCGCTCTCCGCTCGGGATGACAAGAAATAGTGGCTAGGGGTTAGTGGCTAGTGGTTAGTAAAAGCAAAGTGGGACGTGGGGCTGAAGCCCCGCTTTGTTCTTACTGCCGCCTTGACGCGGCGCTGAAGCGCCGCTCTACCCGAGCCAAGCACCCGGGCCAAACACCCGGGCCAAACACCCGGGTCAAGCACCGAGTCAAACACCCGGGCCAAACACCCGAGCCAAACACCCAGGCAAAACATCCCTGCAAAACACCCGCACTACCCGGGCCCAAATACCGAT
>CAVOMO010000012.1:0-17561 GCA_963697045.1 uncultured Acidobacteriaceae bacterium | reverse complement strand
GCGCTCGCTGAAAAGACTGCCAAACAAGAATCAGGTGAGCAGTCTGTATTCGATTCTGTAGTGCAGGCATCTGCAAGAAAACGTCAAGTTGAAAGTCCAGCACAAACGATGGCACCGACCCTCGAGCCAGAACCAGCGACTAAGCCAATCGGCTCTGAGCCCATATCAACCGAGACGAACTCGGGCGAGGGCGAGCACATGACAAAGGATCAACTCAAGACGCTGCTTGAACAGACCAAACGCAACGCGACCAGGGGTGCAGCTCAACAAATAGGAGCCCTAACTCAGCAGGTTCACAATTTGCGGGAACGGCTGAATATGGCTCTCACTCAAATTGAGAAGTTTGAAAAGCACAACCGGAATTCGGTGGGCGCCTAATCATGGAAATGCTCGTCCGAATCTTGGGAGTTGGATCGGAATGGTGGGTTCGCCCCGGACCCGACCGCTCGGACCCTCTGCGCTTTACCAAGCATGCGGCTTATTTCAACACCACGGCATTTCCGCACGGCTCCAAGTTTCGGCGCAGTTGGAAGGTGCCGGGCGTCCTACGGTTCAACGGGAATAGCCGAATTGATCCGCACCGACCGAAAGAGGTACTCGGCTGCATTTTTGGTTGTGTCGGGATCACTCAGCACGAAGGGCAAAACCGACTGCTGGCCATCGGCAAGCGCTATGGCCCAATTACACCGACGCATTACCTGGTTTCCGTTGACAGTCGGTTATACGGCTTCATCAATTTCGCCTCTCGTTGGAAGAATGACGGAGTGTCCCTGCTTTCATTCAGTGAATATGACGGGCAGCAGCGGGCAATGTTGCTGCTCTCGGCAACCGGTGAATTTGTCACTGTAGCCGGTGTGTGGCACGTCTCGAATTCGGGACGCGAAGAGCTCTTGCAATTGAGGACCGATCGGGAGTATTTGGCATGAGATATCGCAAGGGGTCAGTAATCATCAATGAGGCACAGGATGTGCCGCTGCTGCTGCTGGTCAGGAATTCCGGTTATATAAAGCACGAACAGTTGCTAATCCTGGCCGGGTACGACAAATCAAAGGCGTCACTGACGTCGTTCTGCTGGCGAGTGCGACGCCTGATTTCTGGGGGATTTATTTCGCCAGCGGGCACACGCGTCGACGGTGACAAAGTCTATGCAATTACTCGGAAGGGTCTGGAGAAATTAGAAACATTTGGTCACACATTGTTGTCGCTGCACTCTGAGGCGCAGACCATCAACCAGCCAGCGAGATGATGCATTCGCTCGGGCTGAATGAAATTCGCCTGACATTTCAGCGTAACCACATGCTGAATTCCTGGCTCTCCGACCTGGAGGTCTGCTCGGAGAACCTGCTCACCGGCGACAAATATGCAAAGGATTACGACGCGCTGGCAGTGCTGAATGTCGGCGGCCGACAAATGCACTGTGCCATCGAATACGAGCGGTCAACCAAGAGCCATGCACGGTATGAAGAAATACGCCGTGCAATTTCAGGCGAAAGGCTGGTCGACGCCATCCTGTACATCATCTCTGAACCTGAACGCCTTTTTCTCGTTGCTGACCATCTGGCCGGATCGCACCCCGGGATCCTCTTCGTAACCGATTCGGCGTTTCTGCGATTTGGACCTGACGCCTACGCGGTCAAAACGGCATCAGCGGGAGCAGCATTGGAAGAGCTGCTGATGCAGTTGCCCGTTCTCTCCACGCAAAGGCCTGTAGCTGTTTCTGCTTGAGGCGCAGGGATGGAGCTGATTATGCACTCGGGTATGGCGTTGGGTTTGGCGCTGGCATTAACGATGACGAAATCGATGGGGCTGGAATGCCTCGCGTAAACAAAACACAGTGATGATCTTAACTTCTGACTATCCCCACGGTCCGTATCTTGCCGCAACTCCCCGACGGCATTGTTGTAACAGCTAACATGGATTACATTCCAAATGCATTCCGACGATTACAACGAGCGTTCAGTGCGGTCAATAACCTGGCAATTCAAAGAATCTTGTTTCCGGCCTTCCTGCGCATTGCCGACAATTCGCTCGTGATCCAACTGCCACGTTGCTGACCATCCTCCCGCAACCCTGTCGATGAGCGCATTGGCATGATGGCGACAGTTCACTGACCACTCTGAGGAAAGATTCCTGAATGCTCGGTGACACCTGAGGACAGACTGCAAACAGAGGATGTCGACCGCAAATATAGGGCACTTCTCCGAACGGCACGCTGGCCCCTCAAACGATCAGTGGACGTTCACATTTTGAGCATTTCTATTTCAGCGCATGTGGATTTTGCAGAAATACTACATAGCCGCGGAACCAAGGGCTTGCCGCGAGATACCCTGGCGCATTCCAATTGCCGCCCTGGATGAGCCCAATCTTGAAGGGTAAGGTCAACTGGGATACACGCGGCAGATAAGCAGAATAGTTTTCTATTGTGTGTCGCCCCTGATACGTCTGCACCACAACCTCATCAATGATTCCACGAAGCTGATTCAGTTCGTTGGGATCAGCGCGGCTGCTCCAGTCGAGCAGGCCCGTGATGCCGAGACGACAGTCTGATGGCAATTGCCGGCGCAACCCTTCAAGGAACTCCACATATTCCTCCAGATGCAGGGTGCGTGCGTCGAAATCAATCTGAACTCCCACCACCTTATTTCCAGCCTGTCGCCAGCGCTGTAGTTGAGCCAGCAGGATCGCGTATTCACGCCTCGTCCAGTGCAATGTGTGAACACGATAGGCTAGCCAGACCTCGACCGGCTGATCGTGGGGCACTGCAACCCCCTGGGCAACAAAACGCACCTGCGACTCATCGCCGCGCTTTGCTTCGATCTGCCCCTGTAAGACATAAACACAACGCGCGTGCTTTAACACTGCCTGCGGCGTCACACCGGCCCACAACCAAAACGCATCGTACTTCGATACGTCCACGGTGTCCGCGGCCACACCTCCCACGGCAAGCAGAGCGCTGAGCCAGGTCAGGACAACCCGTTTCATGGGGTTCTACCAGTAATACTTCGATGACTTCGCCCAGACACTGTTGGGATATTCATTGTGCAGCGTGCCGAACCACTGTTTGCGTGTGCTTTGCGGAATGTCCTGCGGGCCGCAACCGTTATTTCCTGAAGATGCAAAGCAATTCACGGCCCGATAGAGAGCATAAGCTCTGGCATCGCGATCCGCTTGATGGTTCGCGATCACCTTCATGTATCCATCTAATCGCGAATAGTTTGTGACCGGTAACAGCGAGCCGGCGCCCCCCAGGTCAGTCGCCGGGGGCGCAGCCTGTTGGCCGTAATGCACCCCGTGGAGTCTCACCAGTTCGCCCACACAATTCAGGCTTCGCCCATCGTTTGCGTCGCGTTGCAAGGCAGCAGCGACCTCCTTCATCGACGGGCAAGGGTACGCTGCGCTCTTGCCTTCGCCCGTTGCGACAAACGGCATCAGCAGATCCTGCGGATGGGGCGGCATGAGTGCCAGGTCGCTTTGGAAAGCCGGATATTTTGCCCCAGTCAGCTCCTTGTAAAGTAGCGAGTATAAGGCGGCGTTCAGCACGTCCGCGCTTTCCTTCGGGTCCTTTATCCGCTGGCGGAGCATCTCCAGGCTCGCCGTGTACTCAACCACGATAATACGGATCGCCTTGTCTCGAACCAGTGATTCCGGCGCGAAAATGCGATCGGTACGCCCTGAAAGCACCTCAACCCGCGCGAGCGCCAGTTGCAGTTGCTCACGTTGGAGCGGCAACTTAGCCAGTGGCCACATCTCCAGCACCAACTGCCGCTCCTTGTCGTACTGCTTTCCGGCCTCTAGCGCCAGCATACGCAACGTCTGCTGGCTGAACGCAAAGTAATTTAGCGGCGCATTTGGCACGTTGGGCAGCAGCGCCAGCGCCTCGTCCGGTTTGTTATCCACATAGAGATGGAACGCGGCAAGCAGATACTTGTAGAGCGCCGGGTTGGTCGCAAACCGGTCCTTCTGCGCCTCAAGGTCCGCCAGTTTCAATGGCGCATTGGTACTGGAAACTCCAGCCTGCGGGCCGTCTGACCGCATGCGCATCAGATCAACAATCGCAAGAAATCGCGGCGACTTGACCTGGTCGATCTGCACTGAGGAAAGCAGTTTCGCGTCTGCCTCCTGGACTAAGTCCACTATCGTGATATTGTTTGCGTCCTTTTCGGAATCCGCGAGCGCGCGATCAAAAGCTTCGGCCAACTGCGTCTGATTTCCGCCCAGCCAATACACTCGCCGCAGCAAACCCCGCGCCGAGGCGGCATACATGCCGCGAGGATAGTCATGGAGGTAAGAGTTGAAGGCGTCTTCAGCGCCCTTTAAACTGGCTTTGTCTACGCTCGCTAACTTCAGATCTCCCCATTCCCCGAATGCCGAGCTTTGCGCGCTGTTGAGCAGTGTCCGGCCCACCATGTAGCGGGAGGTTTCCTTTAGCCACGGGTTCGTACTGTTCTTGATGTTGTCGAAATTTCTTAGCGCGGCAGCGAAATCACCGGCATAGAAAGCGTTCGCGCCTGCGATATATGCGGCGAAGTCGCGCGCCAGTGCCGAGCGGAGGCCTTGCGGCGGCTTGAGTCCAGGAGGCGTAGTTGCGCTGCAGCCGACGATCAAATTGCTGCGAACTTCAATCAAGATCGCCGCATCTTCCTTGGCCAGGCCCGCAGTGGCATTCACGGCATTCTTAAATGCGTTTAGGCCGTCTGCGGCGCTGTCGCAGCGGCTGCCTTCGCCCTGAGCGTGGTCATTCGTGCCCACCGAACCATTTGTACTGTCTTTGTTGGCGGCCGGACTCAACCCCGGTTCACTCAGTTGCCAGCTATCCATATCGAAAGGAACCCGCAGCGAGACGTAGTCCTTCATCATTGGGACATCCGGCGTTTGCGTTTGATTCATGTTTCCCGTCAGTCTTCCGGCATCAATCAGCAACAACTCAAGGTTCAGCCGGCTGTCGTTCGACGGGCTGAGAAAAGGAACGCTGTTGCAGCTCTCATAACTGCGAAAGAAGATAGTCCCTCTTGGCGCGCCGCAACCGTAATCGCCGCTGGCATAAGAAACGGAGCTCGTAAGACAAAGGAAAGTGAATCCCAAAACACAGCGCTTGCGTAGCATGGAATCTCTCCCGCCTTAAACGATACAGGACGGGAGGCGGCGCAGAAATCGCAGTGGCAAGTTCTGCTTATCTAAAACAGGGTCGCAGTGTTAGGGTGCGCGGGCTCAACTTCTACGGCACAGTTCGAGTCGTCATTCGCCGGACTGTTCACCAATGTGCTCACGGGATAACACTTCATGAGCATCGGATCAAAGGGCTTCAGCATTGCTGTCAACGTGTCGAGATCTGTGAATCCAGGATCAAGCCACAGGTCGTAATCTTCCGGTTCCAAGATGACCGGCATTCGGTCGTGCACCTCGGCTAGAAGCGAATTGGGCGTGGTCGTCAGAATAGAGACCGTCTCAACAGCATTACCGTGGGCATCTTTCCAGCGATCCCAAATGCCGGCGAAGGCAAACAGTGAGTCGTCTTGCATTCCGATGTGAAGGGGCTGTTTTGACCTGCCGGTTCGCTTCCACTCGTAAAAGCCGTCGGCCGGCACCAGGCAGCGACGATTTTGAAATGCTTCGCGGAACGCCGGCTTGTCGAGCACGGTTTCCGAACGGGCGTTAATCATCTTCTGCCCGATGCCCGGATCTTTTGCCCAGTAAGGGATCAAGCCCCAGCGCACCAGCGAGAACTTCCGAACCGGATGCTCCCGATCCTGGCGAATGATGCCGACGTTCTGGGTGGGAGCAAGGTTGTAGCGCGGCTCCCAATCGATCTCATCCGCCGTGTCGAAATACTCGGCGATCAGTTGCTTTCTTCGCGACAGCCGATAGCGACCGCACATTGCGTCTCCAGTTCAGCAATAAGGCATTTTATCGGGGCAGAGTGAAGGCCGAGATGCTGGTCTGCCACCGGCTGATGATCCCTCACCGCCTCTTCCTTTATATAGGCGGTCTCTGGACCGTGACCGATGGCCGTGTGAGCCAATCCCTTTGCCTTCTTTAAGTATCTCTATTTCAGTAGCTTGCAGGTGGGTGCATGTCCCATTTGACGGCACTACAGATGACGGCGAAACTGCGCCCACTTCGCTCAGAAAGGAGGTACCGCGGAGCGATGAGCGTCACCACCAACCAGCCTCAGGGGACTGAACCTCCCTAGGCCCAAACCGCCCATCGTTCCGGTGACCCAGGAGAACGTCCGTGACTGGTGGGCCTTGTTCGTTAACCGCAAGGCTTACACGCGGCAGTCAGCCAACCCGCACCCGGAAACGGGGCGGCATTATCACTATCAACCTAAGAATAAGGACAGCGGTCAACCCCTTGAGCTCGACGCGGCGACCGTCCGCAAACATCTGGCCGGCTGGATCACCGTCGGCCTGTATGCCATCAACTCTCAATCGCAACGCTGTAAATGGATCGCAATCGACGCTGATTACGATGATGCGTTCTTCGACCTCGGCAAGTTGAAAGGTGAACTTGAACTGGATGGCGTTTCCGCAGCGCTGGAAATGTCCCGTCGTGGCGGTCACCTCTGGATCTTCTGCGAACAACCGCTCTTGGCAGAACAGTGCCGGGTCTACATCTACAACGTCGCCCTCCGGTTGGGCGTGCCGATCAAGGGAGCAGGCGGCTTGCGGGATGGAATCGAAATTTTCCCGCGCCAGGATCGCCTCGCTCCAGGTGAATTCGGCAATGCACTACGCGGACCACTCGGTGTGCATCGCGCCAACAACCACCGCTACTGGTTTTATGACGCCGGCAGCGACATCAACTCACAACTTCAGTACCTCAAGAACCTAAAGAAGCTCACGGAAGCCGAGCTGACGCGGCTCAGCTTAGGCATGACCATCCCGGACGAGTTTCTTCGCAAGCCAACCGCGATCGAATTGCCGCCGCGCAATCCCGATCCCAACCGAAAACAGTTCTCCATCCTCGACTTCGTCCAGAAACCACGGCGCAAGGCGAGCGGGAACTATTACACCCAGTGTCCGTCCTGTGCGCAGGCGGGCAATGATCGGGCAGGCGACAACCTCGCCATCTCGATTAGCGACTCTCGCAAGTACAAATGCTGGGCAGGCTGCAGCGAAGGAAATGATTCGTGCCGCAGTTGGCCAGCCAATTCCGATCCGAAGACCGTAAGCAAAAGGTGCTCACGGTCGCGGAAGGTCTGATCCGGGCGGTGAGCGAGTGACTAACCAATTCGAATCGATCCCGAGAAGCGGGATCACAGGGAGCTTACCCCATGACTTCGCAGCAACTGGAACTCATCGCCCGTCGCGGCCTTACTCTACCGGAACCCACTCTCACCCGTCTTCGCACTGTAGGCATCTGGTGCGAGGCCAATCTCACCGTGCAACGCCGAGACCAGGACTGGCTGATCCGTGGCCAGGAATCGGGAGGCGCAGTCGCGGACATTGGACGTTATGTCAGCTTCTGCAACGAAGATGGCACGGCACTCAACTGGCTGCAGCCGGTGAAGAATTTCATGCCCAACGGCCTGCACGCCATCCTGCTGGCGAAAGGCCCTGTCGTGCGGCTTGACATGTACCGATTCGAAACCAGCTATGACCTGCTGATCACCAGCCATACGCTGGTCAGTGACGAGGACAAGCCGAAACCCAAGCTGGAAACCAAGATGATCTTCTTCCATCGATTCGGAATTCTGGAGCGGGAGCTGTGGGGCAAGGACAAGATGTTCCGCGGAGCCGTCTCACCGCAGTTCTTCATGTCCAACGGAAGTGAAGCAAGAGTGCCGCATGTATATCAGCAGGCAGTGCTCAAGATGACCGAGGCCGTGACCTGCACGAAGTGTAAGCACCAGCACCTGCTGGAGCCAGCCTTCAATGGAAGTGTCAGTTGCAGAATTGGAGGCGTGAAGGTCTCGGCAGCGGTAGCCTAAGCGATGCCAGACGACTCGGGTCTTCCCGTTCGCTTAATCACACTGGGAGTGGCACTCGTGGCCTTCGGGCTCGGGTGCCACTACTGGGCAGATCGCGTATATCGCACGGCTGGATTGGCGATTGGTGCGGCTCAGCTTTGTCGCTACTTCCTGAATGGGCGAATTGAAGGCCATCAGCAAATTGAGACGGAGAAGATGATGCGGTTGATGAGAAGCTGCGATCACGTCACTGCAGTCCTGCTGGTAATGGCGGTCATGCACGCGATCACAACGGCTTCGACGTAAACGCGAAGGCAACCAGTGCCAACAACTCGCGAGCCATGCGATTACCCACGACTTGGCGATTTTCGCAACAACTATTCTCGGCGATCTTATTTGCGCCTCTTCGCTGGAATAAAGATAGAGAATACGCTTCCGCTCTTCCCTGATCTGGTGCTGCTCCGGATTTTCAACCTCCCCTGATGATGGGCGATGATTTCCTGTACGATGGCCAACCCCATGCCGTTGCCATAGGCACCCTTCGTCGTGAAGAACGGCTCGCGTACTCGCGAAAGAAGGTCCGCAGCTATTCCGGTTCCGGTATCTGCAATGGTAATTCGCACTCCGGAGCGCTCCTGTCCGATCCATTCTTGAGTTCTTGAGATCTTCGCCAAGACCTTGCCGCCCTTCGGCATTGCGTCAATGGCATTCAGAAGCAGATTGCTGAAGACCTGCCGCATTTGCTCCGGATAGATGACGGCTGTCGCATGGTCATCGTTCCGAGTGGATGCAGAGACGTTATGTCGGTCGAGCTTGGGTTTGTGCAATTCCAGAACGGAGGCGAGCAGCGCTGCTACGTCCGTTGCCTCTGCGGTTTCGCGGCGCGGAACTCGTTTCATCGCCGCCTGAGCGATCTTTGAGACGCGCATCACCTCCGCCTGCGCCATCTTCAAGTGATCGCGGGATGCTTGGGAAATTGCAGGGTCTGTCTCTATGAGATAAAGAAGGTTCAACAGCGACTCCAGCGGATTGTTGATTTCGTGGAGCGCGGAAGTCAGGGACCTGCCGGGAGTGCGACGGGGCTCGGGAGTGCGCTGCTTGGGACCTTCCATCTTTGAACTCTTTCGAGCCACTCCGATGGATTTTCAAGGGTTCGGAGCACTTTTGATTTTAGAGGTCAGATGGAGATAACGGGTTGCAAGCCGCTGCCCGCTACGAACTTACCGCGAATGGTCAGCCCCAGGGCGAACGGCGGGGACGGATGCGAACGAAACCAACAGGCCGCCGGTGCGAGAGCATCCTGTGGCCTCACGGGACATCTATCGCCATCAACCGTCACTACAAGAAGCCGAACTCAATCCGAAAGTTTTTGGAGTCGTTGATCGGCATCCACGACCCCAGTCGTGGCTCCGCGCTACGGCGTCATCAGTGATGACCAAAACAGCGTGCTAACCTGAAGATCGGACGTGATATGTATGAATTCAGCCGGGCCGTTCAAGTGTCGTGTACTTATCGTAGACGACGAACCTTTGATACTGGAAACCACCGCCGCCATTGTTCGCAGTTTCGGCTTTTCGGTTCGTGCCGCCGCGGATGGTTTTGCTGCGCTAAAGATACTTCGCGAGGTTTTGCCCGACCTGATCATTGCGGACTTGCGAATGCCGAACATGTCCGGCTTCGAACTGCTTTCTATAGTCCGCCGTCGATTTCCGCACATCCCCACCATCGCAATTAGCGGGGAGTTCATTCTCGCAAATATGCCGTTGGGCCTCTTAGTAGATCATTTCTTTCAAAAGGGCGGCTATACGCCCGATGAGCTCTTGGCAAAGATCAAGGAATTAATCGCGGACTCACCCGTGCGGCCGCATCTGGGCAAGCAAGAAAAAGCTCCCTTATGGATTCCCCGCAAAGACGAAGACTATATCGTGGTAACGTGCCCTGAATGCCTTCGATCGTCCACCCTCCCCGATACCACCGTCACCGGCAATTTGCAGGAGACAGAATGCGTTGCCTGCGGAGCCAAGATCCGCTATCTGGTGGATTCCAGCATCCTCAAATTGCTCGACGACAAGAAGAAGAGACTCCCGTCGCTCGGCTGAAGTCCAACACAGCCTTTGGGTGAGAAGGTGACGTTCACCACTCACGGATCACGGGCGACCTGGCAGCTTGTTGTCCGCAGATAGGTGGCGAGGACAGGCCAACTCGCACTTAATCACGACCTGTCCAAAAGCCGCGCCAATTCACTTCCCGTTCACTTCGATGACTGGCGAACAAAAGGCGAATATTGCGTTATACTCCCTGTCGTGGGCGGCGAGAGGGCATCATCTGTTCGGCAGCGATATGCAGGGAAGATCTGCTGCGAATGCAAAGCTCCGCTTCCTCCGCCTCATCGCAGAGGCGAGCGACTTTGCCAGCGCTGCGCAGGTGTGAGCATGAAACGAGTCTTCCTGCAGTTCAGCTTTCGACAAGGTTGGTTTTGTGAGTTCCTGGAAGAGGACCGGAAGAACGCCTCTGCCACGCACGGTAGTGCTTGCCGATGAGCGAAAGCTGTTTGAGCTGGTGAAGCGCGGTGGCTTCACCCTCAACATTTCCGGACGCCAGGAGATTGAAGAGGCAATCAGGAAGAAACGCGGAGGCGTCTGGCTGGAGCTTACTCCGGACCAATACGCCAAGCTGCGGCAACCAGGAAAAGTAGACAGATCACCTTCATCCTTCCCGCGCCACGTCCTTCGGATCCTTGTCATCGCGTAAAGCGACAAACCGTGAGTGCCTCAGGTGATTGTCGGGCGTCCATTCGGTGAATTCGAATTGCCCGACGAAGACCGGCTTCAGCCATCGGCAATCCTTCATTTTCGCTGCGGTCAGCCCTGCTCCCCACCTGCCGCTTCTTGCCTCGGGAAGGTTCGCGAACGGGCATTGCTTGATCTCCAGCGGCCTCAGTTTCTTGAACAACTGCTCGCGGGATGACGGTGTGAAGCCGTTACGAGTGCGCGCGACATACTGAAGCTTTCCGATCTTTGTAGTAGCCGAATATCAGCGCGTCGAAGTTCCGGTCAGACGGTGTGTATCCGCCGATCACGAATTCCTGACCCCGGTTGATCCTCATCTTCTGCCAAGCGCCGGAGCGCTGGCCCGGCTCATAGCGGCTGTTCCTCCGTTTCGCGACCAGACCCTCCAGCCCTGCTGATTTAACCGAAGCAATCAGATCGGGAAGACTGGCTTTCAACGCCGGGGAGTAGCGGATCGGCTCAGCGAGCTTTGGCAGGACCTCGCTCTCCAGTAGCGCCCGCCGCTCGCTCAGCGGCTTCGTCATCACATTTCGACCCTTCAGTATGAGCAGGTCGAAGACGAAGTAGACCAGCGGCGCTTTGGACTGAACCGTAGTTCTGCAGCAGGTTGAAAGAAGGGCGGCCCTCTTCATCGAGCGCGGCCATTTCACCGTCCAAAACCGTTTCGTCCGGCATAGCGCGTAGTGCAGCGGCAATTGAGGAGTAGCGCTCCGTGAAGTCGTTATCGTTGCGCGATCGCAGCTGCACCTTGCCGCCAGTCTTGATGGCCAGAGCCCGGTAACCGTCCAGCTTAATTTCATACGACCAATCGGCCCCCTGCGGAAGTTTCTCCGTCCGCAGGAGCAGCATCGGTTCGATGAATGCCGCTTTCGTCTTGGGCATTTCGCGCCCGCCTTCCAGTTTGACCCACCACAACCCAAACCAAAGAGGAAACCATACTATGGCAACGTCCGCCGCCCGAATCCGCTCCCTCTACCGTCGTCACCACCAGGCACACGAGGCCGTCTACCACTTCAGCGCGTGCTCACCGGCCGGCGCTGCCGTGAACCTCCTCAGTGCCAAGATCCCCAGGCACGGCCCCAAGCATGTCTGCCGACGAACGCTTCCGCGCTGCCCTCCGTCAGGAGATGGCACGGGCCGGTCTCGCCTAGCCTTCTCGATTCTGCGCCACTTCTCAATTTCAACTAAAGGAGATTAACCCCATGCAGAAAACTCTGCTGATCGGATATCTGGGCAAAGACCCGGAGATGAAGTACACCCCTGGTGGCACCGCCATCACAGCTTTCACTATCGCCAGCACCGAACGCTGGAAGAACGGCGCCGGCGAGCCCCAGGAACACACCGAGTGGTTCAACATCAAGGCCTTTGGCAAACGCGCCGAGGTCGTGGCCGAACACCTGCACAAAGGCAGCCGGGTCTTTCTCGAAGGCCGGCAACGGACCGAGTCCTGGGACGACAAGCAGTCCGGCGGCAAGAAGTACATGACGTTCGTTTACGCCGACAAGATCGAGTTCCTGGGTGAATCTCGCCGCGACGGCCAAAAAGGCGAACTAACAACGGACCAGTCCTACAGCCAGGAAGATCCCACGATGATCACTGACAGCGACATTCCATTTTGAGCCGCTGCCCCCTCAATCCCCACCCAACTGATCCTCTGGCTCTGACCTCGAACACCTTCGATTCCAAAGGAGACTTCTCTCCCATGAAGAAACTTAGCAATGAAGAACTGCTGGTCGAACTGGAAGTGCCCTTTTCGGCTGACCAGATTCTTTGGCGGGTGACCAACACCGCCAACAACCGCACGCGCGGGCAGGTCGTACCGTACGCCGACCCGCGCGCCTACACCGACCGTCTCAACGCGCTGGTCAGCCCGCAAGGCTGGACCCGCAGCTACGAGACGGTCACGATGAACAACATCACCCGCGCCAAGCGCAATGCCGAGATTGTCACCGGCAAGATCCTCGTGACCTGCAAGGTGACGATTGAGGGGCTTGGTACGCATTCCGGTACCGGCGAAGAGTGGGCCGACGAAGATAACGCCATGACTTCGGCGGAGGCACAAGCCTTCAAGCGAGCGTGCAGTTGTTTTGGGCTCGGGCGCTACTTCTACGACTTCGACGCGCCCTGGGTCGATATCGACGACAAATCGCGGCCGAAGAAGGCTCCAACCGTACCCGCGTGGATGGTTCCGGAAAACTGGCGCAAAGGCCAGCGGCCGTCCGGAAAGGCGACAACGAGTTCGCAGCCGGCAGCGCTGAGCACTGGCGCTTCGAACGGCACCTCCACCTCAAGTCACCGGAACGGGAACGGCAGCACACCTTCCTCAGCAACCAGCAATAAGGCGCGGCAGAACGGCGCCAACAACGGCAGTCCGAAAAACGGTGTTAAGCCGGAGGGAACTGCCGCTCAATCTCAGAACGGATCTGAGTTGGACAATCGCATTGCCGCCCTGCAAGAGACGGTAGGCGGCAAGCTCTACCGTTGGGTGCTGCGCGAGTACGGCCATGCCAACCAGCCGCACCTGGTTCGGGACGTCCAGCAGAAGAAGAAGATCCTCGACGTGCTGGAGTCCGCAACGCGCGGACTGCGCCGGATGGAAGCTGTCCTCGATCGCGTGCCCGAGCAACAAGTCAGCGCCTTGCTGGCGAAGCTGCAAGCTCCACCCCTCAATGAGATCGCCGACATGCCTACGTTGGTCCAGGTAGTCCAGGGACTGGAAGGCATCGTTAACGGTTCCCACCCCAGCGCAGCCTGATCACAGGCTGTCCTTCCAAGAACACGGGAGACACACAAGCATTCGTGTGTCTCCCGTGCCCATCTATGAGGTTTCAAGATGAATACAAAACTCGTAACCGCACAGAGCTGCAGCTTGTTTGAAATTGACGCCGAGCTAGAGGAGGCATTCGATCAACTGCAGGAAGAACGCGAGATCGCCGGCAGCATCAGCGACGAAAGCCGTGAACGATGTGTTCAGTTGTTCGCGGAACTCGGCAAGAAGATCGACCGCATCGCGGCATACCTGCGAACGCAGCAACGCAAAGCCAGCATTGCAGCCGAAGAAGCACAGCGGCTGCAGCAACGCCGCCGGTCAGCCGAGCAGCGGGTCAGTGATGTGAAAGAAATGCTGACCTACTTCATGCGCTGCCGTGGACTGAAGCGACTGGAAGGTGAGCTCAACACGATTCGGCTGCAGACCAACTCGCAACCTGCACTCCAGATCGACGACTGGGAGTTACCGCAGGAGTTCTGTCTGCATACCGGAAGCATTCCGCATCGCTTGTTGAAAGAGATGCTGGAGCATCTGCCTGACGGGCTGAGAGGAGAATTCCTGCAGGCCATGATCAACACCCAACCAAACACTCAGCTGGTTCGGGATGCACTGCTGCGGGGCGAGACCGTTGCCGGAGCCAAGCTCGAACGCGGATGTCACATCCGGATCGACTAGCTTGGTCCGCCTCGACCATACGAATATTCCATCGAAAAGAGGTGAGTTCGTATGTTGCGCCTGAAGATCAATCTCCGGGTGTGCACCGTTCAGCTTGCCATCCCTCCGAAAGGCGGCCTAAGAGTTTGGCGCAGAGCATCGGCCGAACTCAGCGCCAAGCCCGAGTTAAGCCGTGAAGGCTCAGTCATGACTCCGCTACCACCCCGCCGATCCAGGCCCGCCCTTAAACGGCCCAACAATATCGGACGTCACCCAGCCGCCGTAGAACGAACCAAGCTGCGGTTGTACGCGCTCCTCATCCACAAAGCACTCGTCAGCCTTGGAAGCATAGAACGCGAGACAGCCTCGAATCGACTCGTATCCGCGTGAAGGAAGCTCGTAACTCCAAGCAGCATCTTCGGCAATTCTGCCGTTTACATCCAAGCTCCAATAACAAGCTGAGCCCTTGAACTCGCAGAAGCTCCGGCGCGGACTGGGTTTCAAGAACTCTGAGCGGACATCATCTCGCGGGATGTAATAGACCGGGCGGATGGCTGGTTTCCAAGATTCCGCACTGCGCGAGTGGTGTCAGCCACCAGTTCGCCTCCGAAATAGACTCGGATTCGCTTCGAAGTAGGCTCGGCACGAGGCGGTCGCGGGTAATCCCACACTGATTCTTTTCTCATAGACCTCAGGGCTCGCTCAGGTCAGCCCCCACTCTTATTGTCTTCACAAGCCGTCTGCATTTTCCCACCTTCAGAAGTTCTTTGCCTGACAGGAAAGACCAGCACAGCACATCGAAAGGAGCCATCATGCGCAATGCCGGACGATTGAAACTCGGATACTACCCTCTGCCCGTCGAGGAGGCGCGAAACCTTCGCAACCTCCTGGTCGCGCCACAACCGTTCTTCGCCGTCGATCCCTGTGCCGGTGACGGCACGGCTCTCGTAGAAATTACGCGAGACCTTCCGGCCCATAACGCAGCGATTGAGCTGGATGCGGACCGGGCCGCCGCAGCAGCGGCACGCGGCATCGCGACCACACACGGCAGCACCTTCGAATCGCATCTCCCGGCGGGGAGCTGTTCGCTCTTATATCTCAACCCGCCTTACGACGTGGAGATGGGCCGACACAGCAACCAGCGACTGGAACTGGTGTTCCTGGACCACTGTTACGGATGGCTGAAGACCGCTGGAGTGCTGATCTTCATCATCCCGGAGATGGCGCTCTCGCACTGCGCCAAGCGTCTTGCCAGCCAGTTCGAACGGATTTCCGTGTTCCGTCTCGGCCATCCTGAATCGGTGCGCTTCCATCAGTTGGCCGTGATCGGTATTCGCAAAGCCGAACACAAGCGGGGCGACACGCGGGCAGCCGATCAACTTTTGCGGCTGGCGTATGCAACCGAACGACTGCCAATTCTCGGCCCCGAAACGGCGGAGCGGTACCCGGTTCCGCCGTCTGTAGCGGTTCCTGTGCAGTACCGGGGCTTGCCTCTCGACCAGGTCGAAGATGGCTTGGCACGGTCCAGCGCTATGCAGAGTGCGCTGAACCTGCTGATCCGAAAGCCAGAGTCCATCACGGGACGCCCGGTCACTCCTTTGCATGGCGGTCACGTCGGTCTGCTCTGCACTGCCGGGATGCTGAACGGGGTGTTCGGGCAAGATCGGGAGCGACACATCGCGCACTGGCGCTCGGTGAAACACGTCGACGTCTATCACGAGGAAGAAGACGGATACCAGATCGTCAGGCGGCGAGAACGGTTTAGCCATGAACTGACGCTCGCCTACCAAAGTGGGCGAGTGGTCATTCTCAAAGAGGCGGAAGAGGTAAAGAAGGATGAAAAATGCGCATGAACGCTTTGGAGAGTTGGTCTACATCCGGCGCTCGGAGAAGACGCGGACCCACATTCGCGTCCACTTGAGCGCGTGGATTGGAGAAGAGAGCAAGGCACACTTGGTCTCGGTCATTGCTGGCGACACGGAGATTGGCGCACTATCGGCCGCGTTTGCCAGCCACGATGCCTTTACAGTCATTGATCCCGATGGCAGCGAAAAGATCGTTTCCTTGGGTGAATCACCAACCTGTTTCCGTGGAGCCATCAACATCACCGGGCGCAAGAGGCCATTGAAGCACCTAGTTGCGCTGTCGCAGGAGATGACCGGAGCCGCCAGCCAGGATCGCCTGCTGCTGATCAGCGATGAGCCGGCATTCGTCTGGTCCTCTCTCGTGTTGCACTTCGGACTTCCGGCGGCGCCAGAGTGGGCAGACTGGTTTCTCCCGGAGTTGCATTCACGCAAGAGGATGCAGACTCTGATGGGCTTCGGTTACAGGGGAATCGCAGTGAAAACAAATCGTCAGGAGATGCTAAAGCTGATTGAACTGGGATTACGGAAGAGAAAGATCGCCTTTCCACCCGCAAACGGCCCAGTCTCTTGGAATGATCGCTCAATCGACAATATCGGCGGCACAACGAAGTAGCAACTGCCGCCTCAAGAGCCGCTTGGGACGGCGGTTCGCGCCAACCGCTTCTCCCAGGGCAGGCAGATCCTTTGGATGAAATCGATCATGACCTCGACCTCCTCACGTTGCGGCCGCGTACCGGCAGGATGAATGACTTTGTTGCGGGTGAACCAGATCCTCTTTAGTTCAGGTTTGTCCTCCTGCCGGATATACCCTTTCTCCGCGAGTTCCTCGATAAGCCTCTCAGGAGCTCCTTTTTCACGGGGTAACGGACGGTGTCGCACATGCTGAGAGGCAATGCCCAATAGCCTTTCGTATTCCTCGGCAGCAATCTTTCCGGCAACGATCGGGTCTTCGTCCAACAGAATCTGGGCAAGCTGCAGGCGCCCATAGCGGCGGAAGAATGGCCTAATCACCTGCGCTGCTCGCTCCCGCTGTACCCACATATCATCGTCAAACGAGAGACGGGCTTTCGCCGCCTGCGGGTCGTTGTCTCCTAGCTTCGCTAATTCGGCGAACGTCCAGAGCGCAGTCTCAGTCTGTGCTACGGATGCCATGCCGAAATGCCGAGACCACTTCTCCAACTCGTCACAATAAGCCAGGTACAAGTCAACGGTTCCTGGCCGCATGACTTGCAGAAGGTGAATCACAGGCGTGCTGAAAATGCCGAATCGAGAAGGGTGGACGAAGCGAAGAACCAATGACGCCGTTCCAAGATTGTGGAACACGGAAAGAAGCCTCTCGATCAGGGCCTTCGAATCTTTCGAGAGCGGGCCAACGTAAACCCGATTTTCGGTGAGGACCTCCTCCAACGCTTTTGCGTGCGGCCGCGGCCAGTACTTAGCAAACGGAGTGTTCTCTGGATTGAAGAGCTTCCCTACGTCTTTTGCCGTGATGTGACGTTTGCCGGTGGCGTGTTCTTGGAAATAGGCCTCCAGAGCGGAGAAATCATACGAATGGCCGAACTTCTTCCGACAGA
>CAVOMO010000011.1:0-378872 GCA_963697045.1 uncultured Acidobacteriaceae bacterium | reverse complement strand
CAATGGGCTCGAATTCCGCGTAGAAGGCATTTAGCTTCCGTTCTGTAGCTTTGAAGTCCAGGCTCTCGAATTTGTAGGTGATGCTACCTCCATCCGGATTGTCCGGAAACCCAAGCGCTCCTTCTTGCGTGCAAGCGCGACCACGTGACGCTTGCGCTCTGTCCGTAAAGAAATATTCCAGCCCCACCCCGAACACCAGGGCGATACGCAGCAGCGTAGGGAGTGTGGGAAACAGTTTGCCACGTTCCAGCTTCGACAGCATGGCGGCCGAAAGGCCGGTGTGTTTGCCCAATTCCACCAGCCCCATGCTCTTGCGCAGCCGCAGGGTCCGGAGTTTCTCGCCCAAAGCATAGGGCCGAAGCCCCTCGACGATTGTTTGATTGACCATTCTCTTCTCTTGTTTTCTCACCAGTACAACAAAGGCCGGTAATTTTGACCGGCGCTCACATGAGTTGCAGAATTTCGCTTCTTTGCTTATTAGGATAATAATTGTTCTCTATAGTTAATACAGCACAGCACAAGAGTGCAAGCGGAAAGAAAGAAAACCACGCAAGTAAGGAGTTATGAATTGAAAGCAGCGAGTTTTGCGTTGATTCTCAGTGTCCTCGCAGGTGCCATGCCAGCAGACGCCGGTCCCGCAAAAAAGGACATCGTTGACACCGCGGTCGCGGCGGGGAGCTTTAACACGTTGGTCACGGCGCTGCAAGCCGCCGGGCTGGCTGACACGCTGAAAGGCAAGGGGCCCTTCACCGTGTTTGCCCCCACAGACGACGCCTTCAGCAAGCTGCCGGCGGGCACAGTCGAGTCGCTTCTCAAGCCCGAGAACAAGGACAAGTTGAGGGCCATTCTGCTCTACCACGTAGTTTCCGGCGATGTGACGGCGGCCCAAGTGGTGAAACTGTCTTCAGCAAAAACCGTCAATGGCCAGGACCTCAAAATCTCGGTCAACAACGGCACCGTCATGGTCAATGACGCCACGGTTGTAAAGGTTGACGTTGTGGCTTCTAACGGCGTGATTCACGTAATCGATGCCGTGCTTCTACCCAAAGACTAAGTAAATGGAGGAAACGATGAAATTGAAAACTTTAGATGTGATCGCAGCTGTGCTTCTCGTAATTGGTGGACTGAACTGGGGTCTGGTGAGCGTTGCGCACTTCGACCTGGTGGCCGCTATTTTCGGTCTGAAATTCGGCGAAACCTCCACCCTCAGCTCAATTGTCTATGCTCTTGTTGGCCTGGCGGCGCTGTACCAAGCTGTCTCGTTTAAGGCTATTCAGCAACGCTGGGGACATGAGTCGGTACCGGCTCGCGCCCGCTAGCTCAAGTTCACGGAGGAGGGGAGGACACCTATGCGTTCTCCCTCACTTCTCTCGCCATGAGAATCACGAAACTCAGCCTCGACCCCCGCATCACCGTGCGAACATCTACGGCGCCTGATCCGGAAGGAAAGTGCGTAGTTTACTGGATGCAGCGCGCCCAGAGAACATTGGACAACCCCGCTCTGGACACGGCAGTTGAGCTCGGCAACGAATTGGGCAGGCCGGTCGTGGCTTTCCTGGCTCCAGCCCCTTTTTATCCGCACGCTAATCTCCGTCACTACAGCTTTCTCGCCTCCGGAATTCCGGACATCGCAGAAGACCTCTCCAGGCGCAATGTCGGTTTTGTGCTGCGGACTTACCCTGATCACAGCTTAATAAAGTTTTGTGAACAGGTCCGCCCAGCGATCGTGATCGGCGACGAAAATCCTTTGCGCGAAGCTGAGCAGTGGCGAGTTTGCGCCTCCCAGCAGTTGAGGGTACCTCTGTGGACCATTGACGCCAACGTCGTCGTGCCCTCGCGGCTGCTGGGCAAGGAGCATTATTCGGCCCGCACCATCCGGCCCCGGTTGCAGCAACTGTTGCCGCAGTTCCTGGTTCCAATGAAGGTTGTCAAAGCGCGAGTACCCTGGAACGAGGCACGAGACCTGCAGTCACTTTCAGCGCATGAGGATTTCGCGGCAGCCTGGTCCCTCGACCGCTCTGTTTCGCCAGTAGAGAACTGGCAGGGTGGGACGAAACAGGCGCTGGGCATCCTGGCCGAATTCGTCAATCATCGGTTACAGGACTACCCCGAAGATCGGAATCGTCCCGAATTGCCGGGAACCAGCCGCCTCTCGCCTTACCTTCACTTTGGCCATATCGGCCCGCTCACTATCGCGCACGCGGTGCAGGCGGCTTCAGCACCGGCAGCCGCGAAACAGGCATTTCTGGAGCAATTGATCATCCGGCGTGAACTGTCGGTAAATTTCGTCCGCTACAACTCGCACTATGATTCCTTCGTATGCCTCGAGCCCTGGGCGGATCGCTCTTTTGCCCAACACTCGGCCGACCGTCGCCCTATCCTTTACAGCGAGGAGCAACTGGAGCAGGCTGAAACTCACGATCCTCTATGGAATGCTGCCCAGAAACAGATGGTGTTGACGGGCTGGATGCACAGCTACGTGCGGATGTACTGGGCCAAGAAAATCCTGGAGTGGAGTCCGTCGGTTGCTACGGGCTACCAACGGGCGGTCTGGCTCAATGACCGTTACGAACTCGACGGTCGCGACCCCAACGGTTACGCAGGGATTGCCTGGGCCATTGTCGGCAAGCACGACCGCCCGTGGTTCGAGAGACCTATTTTCGGACAAGTTCGCTATATGTCATACGCCAGCACCTCAAAGAAGTTTGATTCCCATCAGTACATCGAGAAAGTGAGACAGTTGGAGGCCAGCCATGTCTGACCACCGCTGGCCCATGCTCCTCTTCTTCCTGTTCTTGTGCTACGGCGCCGCAGGGCTGGGTTCCATCTGGACCTCGTCCTCGGTTGGGACTTGGTACGCGGAACTCATGAAGCCATCGTTCAACCCACCTAGCTGGATCTTCGCCCCGGTATGGTCAGTTCTATATTTCCTAATGGCACTGAGCGCCTGGCTGGTTTGGCGAAGGGCCGGGTGGAGCGGCGCAAGATTTGCCCTGGCCCTGTTCTTCGTCCAACTGGCGCTGAATGTCACCTGGTCGGGGCTGTTCTTTGGACTACGTCGGCCAGGAACGGCGTTGGTCGGGATTCTTATCTTGTTGGGCACCATCGTCGCCACTGTGCTGGTGTTCCGGCCCGTTTCCCTCCTGGCCTTCTGGCTTATGGTGCCCTACGCTCTCTGGGTCGCTTTTGCAGCACTGCTGAACTTCAAGATCTGGCAACTGAATTCCGGTACGGCATGAGGATTCTGGTCAGCGGCGCGACTGGATATGTGGGCAGCAGGCTCATTCCGCGTCTGGTAGCTTCTGGACACGAAGTCTCCTGCATGGCGCGGGACGCCTCGCGCGTGTCAGCACTGGTGGCTGGGAGCACTCGCCCCGTCGTTGCCGATGCGCTCCAACCAGAGAGCCTGGCTGCTGCAATGGAAGGGATCGACGTTGCCTACTATCTGATTCACTCTATGACGGGTTCTGGCGGAGATTTCCAGAAGCGCGACTCGCTTGCCGCTACCAACTTTGCCGTTGCCGCTCAGCAAGCAGGGGTGAACCGGATCATCTACCTTGGGGGGCTGGCGTCCGAAACATCACAGATTTCTGACCACCTCAAGAGTCGCCATGAAACCGGAGAAGCTCTACGCAGATTTGGGTCGCCGGTAACGGAATTCCGCGCCGGCATCATTGTCGGCAACGGCAGCGTGTCTTTCGAGTTGATTCGATACTTGACCGAGCGCCTCCCGATCATGATCTGCCCGCGCTGGGTGATCACGCGCACTCAGCCCATTGCCATCGATGACGTTCTTGCCTATCTGGTGGCGGCGCTTCAATCCCCAGAATCAATCGGTCAAGTGATCGAAATCGGCGGCGCGACGATTGAAACCTACCGCAGCATGATGCTCACCTATGCCCGGGCCCGGCGGCTCAGACGCTGGTTGCTACGCGTGCCCGTTCTGACGCCGCGACTGTCTTCCTACTGGTTGCGCTTAGTGACCCCAATCCCCACCTCGATCGCCCGCCCACTGATCGAGGGCTTGCGTACGGAGGTCGTCTGCGAAAGCACCCGGGCTGCTGAATTGTTCCCTGCAATTCAGCCCATGAGTTATACCGCTGCCATCGAAAAAACTCTGAACCGCACGCTGCCGGATCATTCGCTCACTGCAACTGTTCTATCCCGTCCTGCGCACGTCTTTATTCGGCGGGACGGCATTCTTTGCGACGTCCGTCAAGCTGTCGCCGACGCGTCCCCAAGTAAAGTGTTCGTCGTCATCACACGTCTTGGGGGTGCGAACGGCTATCTGTATGCGAACAGTTTGTGGCGGATCCGCGGTTGGCTGGACCGATGCCTCGGAGGAGTCGGCATGAAACGGAACTCTCGCAGCGCGCCTCTGAACAAGAATGATCGCATCGACTTCTGGTACGTTCAGGATCTGGAGGCGGACCGCCGTCTGCTGCTACGGGCAGAAATGAAGCTCCCGGGTCGTGCCTGGTTGGAATTCTTGATTTCGCCCCAGCCCAGTGACCGGACGATGGTTCGCTGCTGCGCATGGTTTGAACCTCGCGGATTGTTAGGAGAACTTTATTGGTGGGTTCTTTATCCCATTCACATCTTGATTTTTCGGGGTTTGGTACAAGCAGTATGCAGAGAGGCCTCTCGCAGCGTCACCGTGCAGTCTGACACAGCGGAGGTGCGATGACTAGGGACTGCTACTCACCCTAGCAGCGTCGACATCTGACCCACCGACCTCGAGATTCGTAAGGGTTTGTAGGGAGCTGAAGACGAAGTTCTGGGTGGATGTTCGGCAAACAGGAAGCTATGCGGTCGCAAAACCACCCTCACTCCCCACCCCGTCGCTTGGGTTTATGAATGCCGGGAGGCCCACACCCACAATGTTGACCGTGATCAGGGCCTCCAGTAGCATCGCCCGACAGCATTTAACAACTGCGGAATACGGTTGTCAGTGACCCCTAACACAAGAGTCGGGTGCAGGCAGACTTGACCATTTTCTTCGCAGGTCAATTAGTGGGAGGTCGGGTTATGCATGGATTACCGTCAATACGGAAGTCGACCGCCCGTGATGAATTGTGTACTCGGATCAGTTCCGCATTGCTAACAATTCGATGGTTGTCGTGTAACGACGAACCGCTAAGGTAGGATGCGCGAATGTCGCCTCCGCACAGCGTCTGCCAGTTGTCTAGCTTTGCTAGGCCTTTTGAACCGCCGATACCGTCGAGATCTGAGCACGGCTTCCAGCCGCCGCGAACTGAGAGCGGCGCAGTACTTGTCATGGACTTGGTGCGCAGAGGATTGAAAGGATCAAGAGTTTATTTTCCTACCTCCGTCATCCAGTTGCTTTCGTAAGCACCCGTCAATTGGAACAGTTGCACGCGAGCATTCGCGGTATCGCTGACGTAAAGTCGGTTGCTGACATCGAGCCACAACCCTCTGGGCCCGCTGAACTCACCCGCTCTGGACCCGGCCTCACCGAAGGAAGCTACCAATCGCCCGGCCTGGTTGAACACTCGTACTTCGGAAGTGCCGACGCTCGAGACGTAGATATTGCCATCGCTATCGAATGCCAGCCCATCTTCTCTGTCAACTTGCTGACGGGAAGGGTTCGCAACGCTGAAACCGGCAAGCAGGTTGCACTCCAGGTCCATGATCTGAACGCGCGTGCCAGCGGTGTCCAAAACAGCAACTTCGTCATCGTTCAAGGCAATCTCGGTCGGATTATTAAACTCCTTGGGACCGGTATTGTTTCTGCGCTTCAACTCGAACCTAGCGTTATCATCCCACTGCTGCCCGGTCTGTTTTAGGAGGTTGCCTTTCAGGTCGAGCATAAGAACGAGATGGCGAGGGCTGTCGACAAGGTACAGATGGCCCGCCTCGCGATCGATCGCAATTCCAATGGGGCCCTGATACATCCTCTCGCCGTGAAAGTTGCCGATGTAGCGCAGAAATTGTCCGTACGGGTTGTACACCAAAACCATCCCACGCTCAGAATCGGCAACGTAAATATTGTCTTCCTTATCTACGGCGACCCCGGCCGGCGACTGGAGCCTACGTCCTTTCCCTCCGAGGATGCTAAAAGAAGTCTTACCGCTTGCGTCCAGCACATGTATAGCCGGAATGCCAGGATCGCTAATGATAATGCGCTGCAGGGAGTCGGTGGTCAGGTGTTGTGGTGTTCCCAGCACTCGGCGCCGACCGTAAACAAAGGAAACCACGGCATTGCGAACCTCACCCGGAAGCGAATGGGTTTCCGGCAGAGCCATTGCTTGCCCCGGTGGCTCAATGTCGTCCACGAGCCGCGCGTTGGAAGACAGCATCCAGGGAGGAGCGGCACTCTGCCTTGTGGCCTGCTGATCTGGAGTTTCGGGGAGCGCTACGCTCTTTGCCTCTAGAAAACGATCGAGCCTGGACGTCCTTCGAAACTTTCCATCAGGCTGAAACATGCCAACATATTCGAGTTCACTGCCGTCCCCGAGTGTCAGGTGGGGAAAGGCTCGCGCACGTTGTGTGGCATCCTGAGTGGTTAATGGTGTAGATCTCCCGCCGGCATGAAAACTCTGAACCTGCGCCAATTGAGGAAATGTAACCGTTAGCGCAAAGGTGATTGTGATCGCTATCTTCAGCGTATGCGTCTCCCGGTGCGAGGTCGTCCGGACAAATGAAGGGCAAAACTGCTGCGTGAAATGCATTGGCTTCACCTCTCGGCCATCTGGCCAGATGAGATTGACGAAAGGGAATGGCCGTGCTGGACGTTGGGGGAAGGGATGCTTAAGTCTTGTTCCTCGCGCGGACTCGACAGGAGTGGGGTGGAAATAAGGCTGAGTTCTCTCTCCAGATGCCCATCGCGAAATTTGTAATTAAAGTTGACGTGATGACTTCATAAATCCCTCAGAGTGACATCAAGCAAACATCGACAGCGCCGTTGAGCTGTGGAAAACCGCCGCGGCGGCCCGAGAGGAAGGGAGCTTCGAGAGCTGGCCGCAAACTTCGTACCTGGCGAGTGCTGCAAAGGTGAGCTGCCAGGGGCCGGGAGAAAGCCGGTGCAGGATTCTGATGACCGCGTCGACCCTGTCACCCGATATTCATAGCGTGCGTCCGCCGCAGAAAAAGAGCAAGAGCAAACTTGCGTTAGGAGGCACAAATCGAGTATTCCATCTCATTTTGGAACGGTGATAATACCTACAATAAAATTTGTGTTATCCGATCTTGAGGGTCCGAGTTCCGGCGACAAGCAAGCGTGATCCACAACCGGGGCAAACAAACGATCCCCCAGCGCGCTCCGAAGCCCCGGTATCCGCCTCTTTAGGTCCCCGCAGGGCGCTCGCCCCTCGGTCATAACTCTGATCTCTCGCGCAGCCCGCACATCACCGCGCGCGGCTCTGCGTATCATCTTGTCTGCAATGACTTCCGCATAGGTTCGGCCAGCCTTGTCCTCGGGATCTACTTTGCCTAACAGTTCCCGTAAAGCGGCCGTCAATTTCGTCTGGCGCGGTCTACCGGCAGGATTTCCGCTGACACCCTTCGGCCACGGTCTTAGATTTTGCAAGTTAGCCATGTCGAGATCATCTCGCTTTTTCATTGTTTTCTTCACTGTTAAACTAGATTTCTGTTTGCCGTTGAGAAACTATCGCAACGTCTACTGTCGATGCCAAATATAGCCCTCACGCCGGAGTTGATTTTGGGAGTTTTTGCGAAACGAAGCCAATAAGCCTTTTGTTATCAATAAGTGTCTGTTCGGAGCCTAGCTCAACGTAGCCCGCTTACCTACGAGTCCTGTGGATTGACCGCGGGCCGCTCTGCGCGCACAATTACGGGCGAGTTTCTGCCGCCCCCGGCTGCGCCACCTTCGCAATCTCCGCACGGAGGAAACGCCATGGCAGGATCGAAGGACAGTCTCAAGGACCGCCTCGCCCGGTATCGTGAAATCACGCTTAGCGTGATCGGAAGAAAATCGGGACGAATGACTTCCAGGCCCGTGTGGTTTGTTCTGGAAGGCGACACGCTTTTCCTTTTGCCCGTGCAAGGCTCGGACACGCAGTGGTACAAGAACGTCCTGCACAATCCTCAAATCAAAATCTCGGCGCGAGGCAAGGAGGGAAAGTTCCGGGCCGTTCCGATTACCGATCCCAAGACCGTCAAATCAGTGGTGGAGAAATTCAAAGCGAAATACGGTCCGGAGGATGTGAAGAAGTACTACTCGAAGTTCGATGTGGCGGTTCGAGTCGACCTCTAGGTTCGTATCACGGCCCAATACGCCGACAATGTTTCGCCGAGGGGAGCCTGGCGAGCGCCGAACAACGCGCCTAGCGAACGCAACAACATCCCGGCAACAATCCCCACGCGCAACGCAGCCACGCCACCACCGGAAAGATGTTTGCGCGCGTAGCGCATCATATTTCCGTACCAGAACAGTTGCTTATCGCGGAAAGGCAACTGTCCAACGCTGTGCGCTCCGCTATGGCGGAAACGAGCCGACGGACAATACAAGATCTTCCCGTTGTGTTCCAGCAGCCGCTGGCAAAGATCGACGTCCTCGAACCACACCGGAAAGAACTGCTCGTCGAAGCCGGCAACTGACTCCCATGCTGCGCGAGTGACCGCGAGGCACGCCCCAGCTGGCTGCTCGACCTCCTGCTGCTGCGAATAGTCGGCGTCGAGACAGCGATAACGGCGATTCACCGGATTGCCCGGCCATAGCCGGTTCACCAGCATCACCTCAAATAGCAAGCTGGTGAGAGTGGGCAGCCGTCGAAAGGCAAAGCCGCGCGCCGGCTGTCCGTCCTTTTCCAGCAGCGCACCGCCAACTGCGACCGCACCGGTGGTTTCCATGCACTGCAGCAGCGCCTGGACGGACCCAGGCTCGGCGATGGCGTCGGGATTGAGTATCAGCAGAACATCTCCCGTGCTGTCGCGTGCTCCCTGGTTCACGGCTGCGGCAAAGCCAAGGTTTTCGGGATTCGCCATCAGATGCACAGGATGCCAGGCGACAAACTCTTCCACCCGCTGCACGGTCTGGTCGTGCGAAGCATTGTCCACGATCACGATCTGGCAATCCTCATTCGCCAGGGCCTCCAGGCACGGCCCAATGCTGGCGCCAGAGTTGTAAGTCACGATGATGACGGAGCAGCGCAACATAGAGGAGGAAGCACGCATTATAATCGTCGCTTCGAAGAAGCACGCACGCCTGAGGCAGTGGCGCGCCTGGAGAGAACTTGGAAATCATCGAAACCCGGCTGCCCGGCGTGGTGGTGGTGAAGCCGCGAGTCCACGAGGACGCGCGCGGCTTTTTCATGGAAACCTATCGCCAGAACGTGCTGGCGGGCGGCGGTATCCACGAGCAGTTCGTGCAAGATAATCATTCGCACTCGTCGCGAGGCGTGTTGCGGGGGCTGCATTACCAGTTGCGGAATCCGCAGGCCAAGCTTTGCCGGGTGGTGCAGGGCGAGGTGCTCGACATCGCGGTGGATGTTCGCGTCGGGTCGCCGCACTTTGGCCAATGGGTCAGTGCGTCGCTCTCCGCAGAAAACCACTTGCAGCTCTACATTCCGAAGGGATTCGCGCACGGCTTTGTAGTTCAGTCCGAAACCGCCGACTTCCTCTACAAATGCAGCGACTACTACGATGCCGGCGACGACCGGGGCGTGCTTTGGAACGATCCGGAAATCGGCATTGATTGGCAGATGCCTTCTCCTCTCCTGTCGGAGAAGGACAGTCGCTATCTTCCACTTGCGCAGATCGCGCGCGACCAGTTGCCGCGCTACCAGCCATGAGCCTGCGAGTGCTCATCACCGGCGCGACCGGCCAGATAGGCTGGCATTTGCAGCGTACTCTGGCGCCGCTGGGTGAGGTTACAGCTCTTACCCGCGATCAGTTGGACTTGGCTGATCTTGACGCAGTGACGCGAGTGGTACGCGAATTTGAGCCTGATGTGCTGGTAAACGCTGCCGCCTATACGGCGGTGGACAAGGCTGAGAGCGAGCCGGAACTGGCGCGGACCATCAACGCCCTGGCTCCGGCGCGCATGGCCGAGGAGCTGGCACGCAGCGGCCTGCTGATCCACTACTCCACCGACTACGTTTTCGACGGCAGCAAGCCCACCGCCAATGCCTATCACGAGGACGATGCGACCGGGCCACTGAACGTCTATGGCCGGACAAAGCTGGAAGGGGAGCAGTTGATCGCTGGCGCGGGATGCCCTTACATCATCCTGCGAACCACATGGGTGTACGACACGCGCGGCAAGAATTTTCTGCGCACGGTGTTGCGTCTGGCCCGCGAGAAGGACGAGCTGCGCATGGTGGGCGACCAGTACGGCGCGCCGACCTGGGCGCGGACGATCGCCGAGGCAACGGCGATCATTCTGGGCAGATCTCTGGAGCGCAACAGCGAAACCGGCGCCTGGCAGGGCGGGCTTTTCCATCTCACCGCCGCGGAGCAGACCTCATGGGTAGGATTTGCGCGGGCCATCCTTGAGGACTACGAAGCGCTCCTCGATTGGCCGGCCGACACAGGTGAATTTGGCGGGCCGTTGAAGGCCACGCGCGTCGTCCCCATCACCAGCGAGCAATTTAAGGCGGCGGCACGCCGGCCGCGAAATTCTGTGCTCTCCAATGCCAAGGTGCAGGCCACTTTCGGGGTTGTGCTGCCGGACTGGCGCAGCCAACTGCGGCTTGCCATGCAGGACGCGATTCGCTGATAATCGTGATTATTCGGTTGCTGAACAGTTCATCTGGCCGCGCTGCGGCAGTGCGCTCTTCCGCAGGTTGGCAGAGCAAGACCTGCGGAGCCTGTCGCGCGCCTACGCTGTTCACGGCACAAGAATGGAGATCTGATGAAGGGAATAGTCCTGGCCGGCGGCATCGGTACGCGCCTGTATCCGCTGACCCGCGTCACCAACAAGCACCTGCTGCCCGTGTATGACAAACCCATGATCTTCTACCCCCTGCAAACGCTGGTGGATGCCGGCATTCGCGACATATTGATTGTCACCGGGGGCCAGAACGCCGGCGACTTTCTGCGCCTATTGCAGAACGGTAAGGAGTTCGGCCTGCAGCAACTCAGCTTCGCCTACCAGGAAGGAGAAAGTGGAATCGCCGATGCGCTTCGCCTGGCCGAGCCTTGGGCCAAGGGCGACAAAATCTGCGTGGTTTTGGGCGACAACATCATTGAAGGCGACATTCGCCAGGCGGCCACAGCGTTTGAACAACTCGAAAAGGGCGCCATGGTGATGTTGAAGGACGTGTCCGATCCCGAGCGCTTCGGAGTGCCGGTCTTTGAGCAGGGGCGCGTCGTGCGTATTGAAGAGAAACCTAAGAAGCCGCTCTCATCGTACGCGGTTGTTGGTATCTATTTTTACGACGGGACTGTCTTCGATCGCATACGCACCCTAAAGCCGTCGGGGCGCGGTGAGTATGAAATCACCGACATCAACAACAGCTACATTGCAGAGGGTACGCTGCAGCACACGCTTTTGGAGGGCTGGTGGACCGATGCCGGCACCTTCGAATCGCTGTGGCACGCCAGCAACATGGTGCGCGACAAGGTGCTGCGCAACGCGGAAGAGCCGTCAGCGGTGCGCAGCGTATGAAACTTCTGGTCACGGGCGGCGCCGGGTTCATTGGCTCCAACTTCGTCCATCACGCGCTGGCCAAGCATCCGGAATGGAAGCTGGTAGTTCTCGACAAGTTGACCTATGCCGGTAACGTGAAGAACCTGGAACCGGCGCTGCAACAGGGCCGGTGCGAGTTTGTGCAGCTCGACATCTGCGATCGCGCGGTGCTGGATGCGTTGCGGGGATGCGATGCCGTCATCCACTTTGCCGCCGAGAGCCATGTGGACCGAAGCATTGAAGACGCTGCGGCGTTCGTCCGTACCAATGTAGACGGTACGCACAACCTCATCCAGGCCTGCCGGGAAGCCGGCGTGCCGCGGTTCCTGCACGTCAGTACCGACGAGGTGTACGGCAGCCTCGGCGAAGAAGGCGAGTTCACCGAGGAATCTCCGCTTCAACCCAATAGCCCGTACGCCGCCACCAAAGCGGCTTCCGATCTGCTGGTGCTGGCCTATGTGCGCACCCATAAGTTTGCGGCGGTGGTGACCCGCTGCTCCAACAACTATGGGCCGTACCAGTTTCCCGAGAAGTTCATCCCGCTGATGATCGCGCAGGCAATGGCGGGCGAACCGCTGCCGGTGTATGGCAAAGGCAGCAACGTGCGTGACTGGATCCATGTCAGCGACCACTGCAGCGCGCTGGACGCTGTTTTGCAGCACGGGCGCGAAGGCGAGGTTTACAACATCGGTGGACGATGTGAGAAGCGCAACCTCGAGGTGGCGAAACTCATTCTCGCTGCCCTGGACCGCTCCGAAGCGCTGATTAAGTTCGTGAGCGATCGCAAGGGACACGACCTGCGCTACGCCATCAATTGTGAAAAGCTGGAACGAGAACTAGGCTGGCGACCGGCGATTGGGTTCGATCAAGGACTGGACCAAACCATCGCGTGGTATCGCGAGAATGTGTCCTGGCTTGATGACGTGCGCACCGGCCAGTATCGCGACTACTTCGAGAAACACTACGTGCAGCGGGAGAAGACCTTCGCACCGTAATGTCCAAGGCCTAAGGTCAAGAGGCCAATAACACGGCGGCCCCATGGCCGCCGTTAGTATTTTCGCGACAGTTCAAACCGCTTACGGTTCGAGAACATGGATGGCGTGGTCCCCGTAGAATGTCATCTGGACCAATACCCTCTGGTTCTGGGCGTTCTGGTTAAAGCGCTGCTCGGTGACCATCGCTTTGGAAGCAAGCGGGGTCAGCGTGCACTTTGCTTTGGCCTCGGCGGTTCCGCCCTTCTGCTTGAAGATCATGATGTGATTCGTGCCCTGCATTTCATGCGTGACAACGTAGGTGCCCGCCGGCAGCAAAGTTCCGGCAACAACAGTCGGCTGGGTGAAATCAAGAGTTTGTTTTGTGGCAATGCCCATGGAATTGTCGGTCGCCGCCATAGTCCCCAGCAGCGCCAATAGTCCGATAAGGACGATGAGTGTTCTTTTTTGAATATGCATATTCCTCCGATGAAGCTTCATAAGTGGTGGGCTTTAATAGTCCGACTTCAGTGTAGATAAAATCGCCGAAAGGTGGTGTGTCGCCAATCACAGAGTAGTGTGACCTGCCGTCCGAAGAGGCCTTAGCAGGCTGCTGAAAAACTCGAACGTTTATGCTCTTGAAGGGCGCAACGTTAGAGCCTGTCCTGAGCGAAGTCGAAAGGTGCGCCATTGTAAACCCTTTATTTTTGTCATTCCGAGGAGCTTCAGCGAGTGTGTCGCAACCTCTGCCGTCCCTACGGGACTCGGTTCTATTTCCCATGTCCAGCCGGGGACATAGTTAACACTTTAGACCGGGCACATACTTTACACTCTGGGTCCGGGTTTTGGGTTTGAAAATCATTCCTAGTAGTCGTCGTGCGGGGGATGGGGGAATCTCCGCTTTTGAGATTTCCACATTTCCCCGCTTTAGCTTTCCGGCTCGTCCTTCGGCAAACGCTCGATACCTAAACCATAGCTATCGAAGCGAGCCAGCGGAAAGTCGGCAAAGTACACCCGGTAATAGCGCTCATCGATGGGCCACAAAGCTACGCGTTCGCCCTCTAGCACTTCGCTGAGAAACTCTACCCAGCGCTGAAGCGCTGGGCTAAGCTCTTTCACCCCATTCGGGGCTGAATTTTGTGTGATTTCTTCCACTGCCGCAAACCAACATGGGTTGCGACACAGTCTCTTCAGCCCCGAGGAATCTGCGGTTTCTTTCGTCGCGACGAGTTTTTCCGCAGCGTGTTAGAGGAGCTTGCGCAGCTCGCGCCGCAGGATTTTCCCGGAGGCCGTACGCGGCAGGGTTTGTACGAAATAGATCTCGCGCGGCATTTTGTAACGGGTAAGCCGGTCGGCAACGAACTCCTGGAGGTGAGATTCGGTCTGCGGATTGCCTGCTTCTCCTTCACGCAATACGACGAAGGCACAGGGAATCTCCTCGCCCGCGCCATCCACTCGCGAAACCACGCCGCAGTCGCGCACCGCCGGGTGTTCGAGCAGCACGCTTTCCACTTCCGCCGGCGCAATCGAGAAGCCCTTATACTTCATCATTTCCTTGCGCCGATCGACCACGAAGTACTGGCCGCTGTCGTCCACACGAACGATGTCGCCAGACCAATACCATCCGTCGCGCAGCACCGCCGCGCTGGCGTCTGGAGATTTCCAATAGCCCAGCATGAACTGCGGTCCGCGCATTACCAGCTCGCCAATTTCTCCCTGGGCTACGTCGTTCTCATTTTCGTCCACAATCCGACATTCGGTTTGGGCCACCGGTGCACCGACCGAATCCGGTTTGTACAGTTCGGGGAGAAGGAATCCCATATGCGTAACTGGCGAGGCCTCGGTCATTCCATAGCCTTGGCGGATCGGAATGCCCGTGCTCTGAGTAAAACGGCGCGCCAGTTCCGGCGCAAGAGGAGCTGCTCCTGACTTGACCCAGCGCAGGCGATGCTGGCGCGGAAATTTCCCCTGTTCCGCGGCCTGGCAATATGCCAGCAGCGTCGGGGGCACGCACAGGGTAACGGTCACGCCCTCTTGCACGATGCTTTCCAACGAACGTTCGCAGTTGAAACGCGGCATCAATACCAGGGTGCAACCTCGCATCAGCGTGAGATTCAAGCCCACCGTCAAACCGTAGATGTGATAGAGCGGAAGAAAGCACAACACCACATCCGGATCTGTGATGGCGCCAAATTCGTCCGGGGTGAGCGTTTGAAAGACGTTGGCGACCAGGTTGAAATGCGACAGCATGACGCCTTTGGGCAGGCCCGTGGTCCCACTGGAAAAGGGAAGTGTGGCCAGCGTTTCGCGGGAATCGTGCGGCGGTTCCGGCATGCGTACGCTGAGGTTGGGCTCGAAGAGCGAATCCCACGATTCCGAGCCGCTCGGCCCTGGATTGCGGATGGTGTAAACGTTCCTCAACGCAGGAAGCCCCGAGAGATCCATGCCGGTAAGCAATGCGCCGTCGCTGATGAGAGCGACCGCGTCCGCCGTCTCCAACTGATAGCGGACCTCGCGCTCGCGATAGGTCGGGTTCATGGTTGTGGGGACGGCCCCGGCCAAGGTCGCAGCGTGGTAGGCGACGCCGAACTCCCAGCAGTTCGGCAGGTAAATGCCGATCATCTCTCCCGGGCGAACTCCGGCCGCTACCAGACCGCGCGCAGCGCGTTCCACCAGTTCACCGTATGCCGCATAGGTGATCCGCCTCGCGGGGGTGCAGGAGGTGTCCACGATGGCGGTCTTCGCCGCATATTGGCGGCAGGAAGCGAGAACGACGTCGTGGACGAACTTGCCCTCGGGATTATCGTAGAGCCGGGTACGAAGACCTTGCGCGTGCTGTGCCATATGGCGTGCGCAAGAGTGTAACAAATATCGACTGGGGCCGGAACGGGTGACGGCAGACAGCGTTTGTTATTCTGTCAGGCGGCGAGCAGCCGCGCCAGTCGAGGAGCCTATGCGGGGACTCAAGGGCAAGCGCGTGGTTATCACCGGGGGCGCCAGCGGCATCGGTGCGGCCACGGCAGCGCGGTTCCTGGAGGAAGGTTCGGTGGTTGCGGTTCTGGATCGCGATTCCGCAGCGTGCGAAAAAATCCGAGCGCAACAGCCCGGCATTGCGGGAACATTCCTTGCCGATGTTGCCGAACACGGACAAGTGCAGCGCGCCTTCGCAGACATAGTGCGCGATCTGGGCGGGCTGGATATCGTCATCAACAATGCCGGTATCAGCATTCGTCATAAGTTTCTCGACATCACTCCCGACGAGTGGAACCGGGTGCTGGCCGTGAACCTGACCGGCGTTTTCCACGTCGCGCAAACCGCCGCCCGCTACATGATGGAGCACGATGGCGGCGTCATTCTGAACACGGCGTCCACCAATGGCATCGTGGGGTATCCCTACTATGCCGATTACAACGCCAGCAAGGCCGGCGTGATTGAGTTGACGCGATCCATGGCGCTGGAGTTGGCGCCCAAGGTAAGGGTGAACGCCGTCGCGCCCGGATATGTTCTGACCCCGATGCAGCGCGCCGAGTATTCCGATGAAATGCTGGAGGAGGTAAACCAGAAGATTCCACTCCGCCGGCACGCCCAGCCTGAGGAGGTGGCTGCGCTCTTCGCGTTCCTGGCCTCCGCGGATGCAGCTTACCTGAACGGACAGGTGTATGTGATCGACGGCGCCGAGACCGCGGGCGGCCTGGCAAGCCGATAACTGTGACCGGCTCCGCTTAGACACACACCGCGCACGATCTGACTCTTCCTATGCATTTGACCGCTCTGATCGCCGGATGTGCTTGCGTATTCGTATGGCTTTATCTCATTTTGGGGCATGGGCGGTTTTGGATGGCGCAACGCCTGGGTGCAAAGGAAGCGCCTGCGTCTGCGATTCCCGGCCCTATCGCAATCGTCATTCCTGCTCGCAACGAGGCCGACGTCATAGGTGATTGCATACGCTCTCTGTTGCAGCAGAGCTGCGCTGACGTGATTCACATTTTTCTTGTTGATGACCATAGTGCGGATGGGACCGCGGAAGTAGCGCGCGACGCTGCGTTAAACTGTTCGCATCCTGAGGCTCTTACCGTAATTCAGCGGACAGCCTCTGCCCCGCGGTTGGACTGGAAAGCTGTGGGCGATGCAGCAAGGAATCGAACAGGCACTAGAGCTGCAGCCGCAGTTTTTGCTGTTCACCGATGCCGATATTCGGCACTCACGCGAGAGCATCGCCACGCTCGTCGGTATCGCCGACCGTGGAGGCTATGATCTCGCCTCGTTCATGGTAAAGCTACATTGCCGCAGCCTTTCCGAGAAGCTTCTGATTCCGGCGTTCGTCTTCTTTTTCTTTATGCTGTATCCGCCGGAATGGATTCGCAATCCGCGGCGCAAAATTGCCGGCGCTGCTGGCGGCTGTATCTTGATTCGTCCGGAAGCGCTGGTGCGCGCCGGCGGACTCGCGGCCATCCGAGGCGAGATGATCGACGATTGCGCCTTGGCGAAAACCGTGAAGCGCAGCGGCGGTAAGGTCTGGCTGGCGCTGACGCCGGACACGGATAGCTTGCGCGCCTATAAATCGTTGGGCGAGATCGAGAGCATGATCGCGCGCAACGCGTTTAATCAGCTGCGGCACTCGATGTGGCTGCTGGCTGGCGCGATCGTGGGACTGCTGCTGCTCTACCTGTTGCCGCTGGCGCTGCTCTTCTGCGGCTCACGCACGCTCGTTCTGCTGGGTGCGGCGACGTACCTCCTAATGTGGGTCGCCTACCTGCCGATGGTGCGCTTCTACGGCTTGAATGTAGCGTGGGCACTCACATTACCATTCAGCGCAGCATTCTATATGGCGGCGACACTGCACTCGGCTGTGATGTATTGGTCAGGCCGTGGAGGGGAGTGGAAGGGCAGGGCACAAGACAATATGCAGTCGCGCTAAACGCTGGCGGTATTCTGGCTAAACTCCGAGCGCGGCGCGAATCTCCTGCACAATCTGCGCCACCGGGAGACCAGCATCGATTGTCGGTATATCTGTTGGTTCCTCGAGTGTTTCAAATTGGCTGCGCAGCAAATGAGGATTCATATAGTGTCCCTGGCGCAGGGCCAGCCGCGCGGCAATCAACTCGAAGCTGCCACGCAGGTACACCAACTTGACCTGAGAGCTGACCAGCAAAGTCTGGCGGTAGGAAGCCTTCAGCGCCGAGCACGCTAATACAACATTCTCGCCCGCTGCCAGCCAACCGGCGATGGCATTGCACAGAGACTGAAGCCACGGCGCCCGGTCCTGATCGGTTAAGGGAATGCCTGCGTGCATCTTTGCGATGTTGGCAGCGGAGTGAAAGTCGTCCCCCTCGGCGAAGCGCCACTGCAGTTGCTGGGCAAGGGCGCGCCCTGCGGTCGTCTTGCCGGCGCCACTCACCCCCATGAGGATAATCACCATTGGTCTATTCTTCACTGCACCGCCTAAAACCGGCGCTCGCCACACGCCAATTCGGAATCTCGTTAGTCAGCAGCTTCCTCTTGCTCGCCGCCAAGAATAAAATGTTCGATCGCATAAGCGAATCCGTCTTCCATATTGCTCCTGGTAACGTACGTCGCCTGCGCCTTAACTTCATCAGTGGCATTGCCCATGGCGATGCTTATGCCGCTTTTGCGAAACATCAGCACATCGGTTGGCATATCACCGATGGTGGCAATCTGCTCCGTCGGAATGTTCAACATCTTCGATAGCATCAGGATGACCGTACCTTTGTTGGCGTCGGCTTGGGTGACGTCGAGATAGTAGGGAGACGAACAGGTGGCAGAAACCGCCGCGCCCGACAAATTATCGAGGTCGATTTGCGCACGCGCTACCGCATCGTAATCGTCGCTGACGCCCACCATCTTCAAAACGTGCAATTGCGACATGTCGTAGCTGAGCAGTGGCGTGGCTTTGCACTGCATCAGTTCCTCCTGGTGCTCGACATGCGGGCCCGCAGGATTGCTGACGTACCAATCCTTGTCGCTATAGACCCATAGGTCAAGTGGGCTTTTGTGGATGTAGTCGGCCACAGTCTGCGCGTCGGTCGTAGTCATCGGCAACTCGTGCAGTATGTTGAGGTCGGGATCAATCAGCAGCGCTCCATTGAAGCACGCCGACGGCCCAGTGACGTGAAGATCGCGCAGCAAGGCTTGGGTGAGGCGCGGTGGCCGTGCACTGGCAATGGTGAACCGAATTCCCGCCTGCCGGAGGCGTTGCACCGCGGCCGGCGCACCGGGGCTGAGCTTCTTGTCTGGATCGAGCAGCGTGCCGTCAACATCCGAGACCACCAACGCCACGCCAGGCTTGGCTTTTGCGCCCGGCACTACACGTCCTCAGGATTGTTCCGCTTCAGATGGCGCCAGCGATGCTGATCGTACTGGATGAGTTTGTCGGCGTCTCCCGGGCCTTCACTGCCGGCGGCGTAGTTGGGGAATTGTGGCGGCGGCAGATCGGCCCAGGCCTCTTCGATCGGCGTGATGATGCGCCACTCGGCTTCCACTTCATCGCGACGAGTGAACAGCGTGGCGTCACCGCGCATGGCATCGAGCAAGAGCGTTTCATAGGCAGTGGGGGTTTCACCGCCAAAAGCATCGCGATAAGAAAAATCCATGTTCACGCGGATGGCGCGCATCTGTGGCCCGGGCTGCTTGGCCCCGAAAATCAGCGAGATGCCTTCATCCGGCTGAATGCGCATGACGGTGATGTTGTGATGGACGTCCTCGGGGCTGTGGGAGAACAGCGCCTGCGGCGTACGTTTGAAGTGGACTGCAATCTCGGTCAAGGTATTGGCCAGCCGTTTGCCTGCGCGGACATAGAAGGGAACTCCCGCCCAGCGCCAGTTGTCGACGTGGAACTCGACTGCCGCGTATGTTTCAGTGCGTGAATTCGGGTCCACACCTTTTTCCTGGCGATAGCCTGGCACCGGCTTGCCGTCGATCTCTCCCGGCCCGTACTGCCCGCGAACGGTGCGGCGCTGTACCTCTTCCTTCGACATGGGCGCAATGGCACGCAACACCTCCACCTTGTGTCCGCGGACCGCGTCGGCGTCGAAGGCGACGGGAGGCTCCATCGCGGTCAAGGTCAGCAACTGAAGCAGGTGGTTCGCTACCATATCGCGCAGCGCGCCGGTCTCTTCATAAAACGCGGCGCGACTCTCCACTCCCAACGTTTCGGCGGCGGTAATCTCGATGTACTCAATGTAATTCCGGTTCCACACCGGCTCGAACATGGAGTTGCCGAAGCGGAACATGATGATGTTCTGCACCGTTTCTTTGCCGAGGTAGTGATCGATGCGGTAAACCGACGCCTCATCGAAGACGCGTGAGACAATTTCGTTCAACTCATGCGCGCTTTTCAGATCGCGCCCAAAGGGCTTTTCCAGGATGATTCGCGTCCAGCCTTCGCTACGGCGTGCCAGCCCTGCTGCGCCGAGGCCTTGGACAATTGGCGGCGCCAGCGAGGCTGAAGTCGAAATGTAGAACAGCACGTTCTTACTTGCGCCGTTCTTCTGCATCTCTTCCAGCTTCGCTTTCAGATGAGGGTAAAGCTCCGGCTGGCTGGCGTCGCCGGTCAAGTAGTGCAGGCGCTTGGCAAAATCCTTCCAGCCCTCTTCGGTGAAGTTACGCGTCTCTTTCGAGTTCGCTGCGCCTTCGCGAAGCCGCTCGCGGAACTCATCATCGGCCAGTTTAGTGCGGCCGATACCGAGCACAACAAAGTTAGGATTCGTGCAGCCAACACATGCCAGATCGTAGAGCGCCGGGACCAGTTTGCGATGTGTGAGGTCGCCGGTTGCGCCGAAGATTACCAGCAGACACGAGTCCCCCTGGGGCAGCGAAGGCTTTGCAAGCGTTTGCGGTTTCGGTTGGACGAGTGTTGCCATTTATTTCGCTCCGCCTGGCTTTGACGCCTTGGGTAGCAGGCTGAGCCAGTCTGTATGGACGAATCCCGCGCCGGGCCGGTCGGCACGCTGATAAGTGTGCGCTCCGAAGAGATCGCGCTGCGCCTGGGTCAGGTTTTGCGGCAACTGCTGGCTGCGATAGCTATCGAAATACGAGAGTGAGGCCGACATCGCCGGAACGGGAATTCCCATCTGGACGACGGTGGCAATCAGCTTGCGCCATGCCCCCTCAAGCCTCTGCAGCCAGGACATGCACTCGGCATCGAGCATTAAATTCGGCAGGCCGGGCTGCCGTTCGAAAGCGCCCATGATGGTATTCAGGAAGCGCGCACGAATGATGCAGCCGCCCTTCCAGATGCGCGCCATCTCGCGCAGGTTAATGTCCCACTTCCACTCGATGGACCCGGCGCGGATGAGGCTCATGCCCTGCGCATACGAGCAAATCTTGGACGCGTAGAGGGCATCGTGCACGGCTTGTATGAAGTCTTTCCTGGCTCCAGAATGCGATAGCGTCGCGGACGACTTGATCAGGCGGCTGGCGATGACGCGCTCGTCCTTCATGCCGGAGAGCATGCGCGCGTCGAGCGCGGCGGCGATAGTCGGAATCGGCACCGCCAGATCGAGGGCGACCTGGGCCGTCCACTTGCCGGTACCTTTCTGTCCAGCCTTATCGAGAATCATGTTGACCAGAGGCTTGCCGCTCTCCGGATCGACGACACTGAGGATCTGGGAAGTGATCTCAATCAGGTACGACTCCAGAGGGCCGCGATTCCACTCGCCGAAGATGTCCGACAGTTCCTGCGCATCCAGACCGAGCGCTTTGTGAAGAATCTCGTAGGCCTCGGCGATCAGTTGCATGTCGGCGTACTCGATGCCGTTGTGGACCATCTTTACGAAGTGCCCGGCGCCATCGGGGCCAACGTAAGTAACGCATGGGCCGGAGTCGGTCTTGGCGGCAATCGCCTGCAGAATTGGGGCCAGGTGACCGTAAGCTGCATGGTCTCCGCCGGGCATTAGTGAGGGGCCGTGGCGCGCCCCTTCCTCGCCGCCGGAAACACCCATACCGAAGTAATGCACCATGGTTTGGCGGGCGCTGATTTCGCGGCGAATCGTGTCCTTGAAGAATGAATTTCCGCCATCGATGACGATGTCGCCCGGTGTCAGGTAGGGAATCATCTTCTGCAGTGTCTGGTCGACCGGATCGCCGGCCGTGATCATCATCAGGATGCGGCGCGGCCGCTCCAGCGAATGGCAGAATTGCGCGAGCGACCTGGCTGCGACGAAAGTACGGTCCGGGTTCGTCCGTACGAAGCGGTCAACCCACTCCGTCTCCAGGTTCCAGACTGCGACGTTGTGGTGGTGGTCATCAAGGTTGAGCGCCAGGTTCTCGCCCATGACGCCCAGACCGATGATGCCGAACTGTGCCGCCTTCACGGCTCGACTCGTGGTCGGCATGAGTCGCTCCTTAGTGGCGGACGCCGGCTTCCGCGGCGGTGGCCTGAGAGACTGCTTCCTTTATCAGCGCCAGCAGCCTGCGGAGGCCCTTCTCTACGTCGCGCCCGAGGTCAACGCGAATGGCGCGGCGTCCTTTGGCCGCCAGCGACTCGAAATCGCCCAATGCCTGGGCCTGCTTGAGCACCCCGAAGGTGAACTTCTCGCCGGGGATTTCGATGTCGTTGATGTCCTCGGAGGTGATCTGGACAAACACGCCGCTATCGGGACCGCCCTTGTGCAATTGCCCGGTGGAATGGAGAAAACGAGGCCCGTAGCCGCTGGTGGTCGCCACTTTCTTTTCATCCCGCACGGCGATGCGGACCTGCTGCAGCAAGCCCTCGTAGTTGCTCAACTCTTCGATGTATTGGGTGAGAGCGAAGTAGTCGCCCGGTTTAATCCGCGAGAGATGTGCGGCAATGATCTGCTGCATTGACGAGCCACCTCGCCGCAGTAGATCTCGAGTGGCCTCGTCACCAAAGACGCGCATCGATTCCTCGGCAATGATCAGCTTCTGTTGCGTCAGCGAACCGTTCTGCAAGTACTCGCCGAGCAGACGCTTGGTGTTGTCCTTTGATTCCTGCACATTAGGTTGGTTAAAGGCATCGATGCCGAGCAATGCTCCCGCAATCGCGGTGGCGAATTCCCAGAGGAAGAATTCCTCGCCCAGGTCGAGAGGATCATGCAGAGTATGGCGCAACACAGGATGGCCGGCGGCTTCGAGCGCTGCCAGTTTGGCGTCAATGTCACCGGTCTTGGACGACTGCGTGTGAATGAAAGCGAACACGCGATCATCGCCGTAAACGTCGGGCGATCCCAGCGGCTCTCCGGCGACCGGCACGATACCTTTTCCTTCCTTGCCGGTGCTCTCGGCAATGAGCTGCTCGATCCAGAGGCCCAGCGAGTCCAGCGGCGCGGGCGTGACGAAAGTGAGCTTGTCGCGTCCCGCTTTGGCAAGCGAGCCGAGTACCGCACCCAGCCGAGCGCCCGGATTTTCGTTGATGCCGACCGGTCCGGCGCAGGCGTGCTGAGCCTGCAGGGCATTTTCCAGGAAGGTCTTGACGTCGCCGCCCATCACGGCGAACGGAACCATGCCGAAATACGACAGTGCCGAATAGCGCCCGCCAATGTCGGGCATGTTGAGGAAGACGCGGCGGAAGCGATGATGCGCGGCGTCCTTGGTGAGCTGTGTTCCAGGATCGGTGACGGCAACAAAGTTTTCACCCGCCATGTCGCCCTTGACCCGCTTCACCCGATCGTAGAAATAGCGTTGAAACATTTGCGGTTCGGTGGTGTCGCCCGACTTCGACGAGACGATAAAGAGCGTCTTGCCGACATCGATCTTCTGCTCCAGGTGGCGTATGGCCGTGGGCACCGTGGAGTCGAGGACGTAGAGCTGCGGGTAACCTTCCTTCTTGCTGAAAGTGCGGCCAAGCACCTCGGGACACAGACTCGATCCGCCCATACCCAGCACCACGGCATATTCGAATTCGGCCTTGCGAATTTCCGCTGCGAACGCCACCAGTTCGGCGACATGCGGCTGCATGGTCTCCGCAACTTTGAGCCAGCCAAGTGCATTGCGGATGATCTTCTCGTGCTCGGGATCGTCCTTCCACACCGTGGGGTCCTTCTTCCACATGCGGGAGACGGCCTTCTGCTTGTCGAGGTCCTTGAGCGTGCTGTCGAAGCTGCCCTGATATTTGCCAAGCGCCGCCTGGTGGCGCGCGATGATGGAGCGCAGCACCTCGACACGACGGGCTTCGATCACCTCGAACAACTCTTCGAATGACTCCGAGAAAGAAGCCACACCCTCTTCGGTCAGCTTGGTGGTGACCGCGGGCATGTCAACGCCGACCGCCTTCAGTTCGTCGAAGACGTGATGGGCTTCCTCGAGTCCGGTGTCCAGCGTTGGCTTGGCGGTGCCGTGGTCGCGGAAGGCGTCCAAAGTCGCGGGGGGAACGGTGTTCACGGTGTCGGGCCCGATCAAAGTATCGAGATACATGGTGTCGGGATACGCCGGATTCTTGGTGCTGGTGGATGCCCACAGCGGGCGCTGTACCCTGGCGCCCTTTTCCTTCAGCTTGGCAAAACGGTCGCTATGGAAGATGCGCTTGAACGATTCGTAAGCCAGCTTGGCATTAGCGATTGCAGTTTTGCCCATGAGAGCGTTGATGCGCTGCTTCGGCTGATCGTTGGCGGCCTGCTCGGCGAGTTGTCCTAACTGCTTGTCCACCATGCTGTCAATGCGGCTGACGAAGAAGCTGGCCACCGAGCCTATGCGGTCGACCGGCAATCCGGCTGCGACGCGGCGCTCGAGTGCCTTGACGAATGCCTCAGCGACCTGCTCGTACACTTCGACCGCGAAGATAAGCGTGATGTTGATGTTCAGGCCAGAGAACAGCAGCTCTTCAATGGCTGGAAGCCCGGCAGGTGTGGCCGGAACTTTGATCATCACATTCGGACGATTTAAGTGGGCGAATAGCCGCTTGGCTTCTTCAATCGTCCCTTTGGTGTCATTGGCGAGCAGCGGAGAAACTTCCAGGCTGATGAACCCGTCGGCGCCGTTGTTGGCGTCGTAAACGCCGCGCAGCACGTCGGCGGCATTGCCAATGTCCTGGAGCACGAGTCCTTCATAGATCTGGGAATTGTTGCTGCCGCCGCGGGCCAGCTTTTCCAGCTGCTCTGCATAATCCTGGCTGCCGCTAATGGATTTTTGGAAGATCGTGGGGTTCGACGTCACTCCGCGCAACCCATCTTCGTCGATAAGGCGCTTGAGTCCGCCAGTCGTCAACAAAGACCGGCTCAGCTGATCGAGCCAAATACTTTGACCTAACTCATGAAGCTGCAGTAAGGGGTTGGTCGTCATTTTAGTCCTCGCAAATAATGTTCTTCGAGCGCAGTAATTTTTGCCAGCCGCCGGACGTGGCGCTCTTCTCCGCTGAATTTCGCCCCCAGGAAAATACGTACCAGATCCAATGCCAGCTCCGGTCCGATGACGCGCGAGCCCAGGCAGAGCACATTCATGTTGTCATGTTCGACGCCCTGGTGCGCCGAATAACAATCGTGGCAAAGCGCGGCGCGAATGCCCGGAAGCTTGTTGGCCGCCACGGACGCTCCCACACCGCTGCCGCAGATGAGTACCGCGCGCTCGGCCTTGCCTTCTAGGACGGCGCGGCCGACAGCCGCCGCATAATCGGGATAGTCGTCGGGCTTGCTGGTGTCGTGGGTCCCGCAGTCCACCACATCATGCCCCAGTCGCTTGAGTTCGGCAATGACGGTCTCGTTGAGAGGAACGCCGGCGTGGTCAGCGCCCACGGCTATCTTCATCGTCATCCTACGCCTGCAAGATTAACGTTTGATTTTTTTCATGACGTCCTGGGCTTTGGCCACGACGTCATCTACCGTGAAGCCGAAGTGCTTCAAAAGGTCCTTATAAGGAGCAGATGCGCCAAAGTCGGTTCTGGCCACAACATATCCGTCATTTCCTACGAATTCCTTCCAGCCCAGATCGGTGCCCGCCTCCACGGCCACCCGGGCTCGTACCTCGGGGGGAAGAACTTGCCGCTTGTACTCGTCGGGCTGCGCCTTGAACAGTTCCCAGCAGGGCATGGAAACCACCCGCGCCTTCACGCCACTGGCAGTGAGCTTTTCATAAGCGCCCACGCAAAGTTGCACCTCGGAGCCAGTGCCTATCAAGATGATGTCGGGAGTGCCGCCGGAATCGGCCATGATGTATGCGCCTTGGGCGAGGCCAGCCGCCGAAGCATACTTGGTGCGATCGAATGTGGGGACCGCCTGGCGGGTAAGCACCAGGGCCACGGGTTTCGTCTTGAGCGGCATGATGTAGCGCCAGGCCTCAGCGACCTCATTGGCGTCCGCCGGCCGGATCAGCAGCAGGCGCGGAATGGCCCGCACCGCCATAAGGTGTTCAATGGGCTGGTGGGTTGGGCCGTCTTCGCCCAGGCAAAAGGAATCGTGGGTGTAAATCCAAATGACCGGCTGGTCCATCATGGCCGCCAGCCGAAGCACCGGCCGCATGTAATCAGAAAAGACAAAGAAGGTCGCTCCAAATGGGCGCAGCTTCGACAGGGCCATGCCATTAAGGATGGAGCCCATGGCGTGCTCGCGAATACCAAAGTGGAAGTTGCGGCCGGCATAGCTACCCTTCTCAAAACTTGTTTCGCCGGCAATCTTGGTCTTGGTCGAAGGATCCAGGTCAGCCGCGCCTCCCAGCAGCCACGGCACATTTTTCGCCACGGCGTTCAGCACCTTGCTTCCTGAGTCGCGCGTAGCCAGGCCTTTCGCGTCGGCAGCAAAGGCAGGAATGTCTTTGTCCCAGCCGTCGGGCAATTCCTGATTGAGCATCTGCTGGACGGTCTTGGCCAGAGCAGGAAATTCTTTCGCCCACGCGTCGTAGCGACTGGTCCAATCCTTCTCCCACTGGGCGCCGCGCTCGACGGCCTTACCCATATAGGCTTTCACCTCGTCGGGAACCAGGAAATGCGCATCGGGTGGCCATCCGTAGACTATTTTCGTGAGGCGGACCTCTTCTTCGCCAAGGGCCTCGCCGTGCGCTTCCTTGGTGTCCTGGCGATGGGGAGAGCCATAGCCGATGTGGCTGTCAACGATGATCAGCGACGGGCGCTCGGTCTCTTTCAGTGCGGTCTGGATCGCTCGATCAAGTGCTGGCAGGTCGTTGACGTTGCTCACATGCTGCACGTTCCAATGCCAGCCGAGGAAGCGCGTGCCTACGTCATCGCTGAAGGCCAGCGAGGTATTGCCTTCGATGGTGATGTGGTTGTTGTCGTAGAACCAGATCAGGTTCGAGAGTCCAAGATGTCCGGCGATGGAGGCGGCTTCGTTGCTGACGCCTTCCATCAAATCCCCGTCGCCGCAAAAAGCGTAAACCCGGTAGTCGAAAACATCGTGGCCGTCCGTGTTGAAATGCGCGGCCAGCCAGCGCTGGGCGATCGCCATGCCCACAGAATTGCTGACCCCCTGTCCCAGCGGGCCGGTGGTGGCTTCCGCTCCCGGAACCACACCATATTCAGGATGTCCGGGAGTCTTGGATCCCCATTGCCGAAACTGCTTAATGTCGTCGAGGGAAAGATCGTAGCCCGTCAGGTAAAGCATCGAGTAAAGCAGCATGCAGGCGTGCCCATTGGAGAGAATGAAGCGGTCACGGCCAGGCCAATGGGGATTTTTCGGATTGTGCCGCAGATAACGGGTCCACAGCGTAAACGCCAGAGGCGCGAGTGCCATGGGAGTTCCCGGGTGTCCGCTATTGGCCTTCTGTACAGCATCCATGGAGAGCGTACGAATGGTGTTGATGCAGAGGCAGTTGAGTTGACGCTGCTCCTTGGTTTCGCCGTCGAACCCGTCTTCGGGGCCGACGGCGATGGTGGCCGCCATCCCCTTCGCGGCCGCCTGCTCTGTTCCTGGTGCATTGGCTTCCACTTGGCTACTCACCCGTTGCCGCCTTTCCGATGTTCCCGACAATTTGTGCTGCTGGTTGAACCTTAACCTGATAGTTGGTTCCCTGCCACCGGCTCTCCTGCCGCCAGTAAAAAGTGAAGTTCAGTGGCACGGTTTGCGAGGACGCTACGTCAATGTCGGCGTATTCCACTCCCACCGCCGTCGGCGTGGACGCTGTTTCCTTCACCGTCTTCCATTCGTCGTCGCTCCAATGCAGCATAAACGGAGACGAGGCCTGCACCCGCAGCAAACCTCCGGCGGGAACGACCTGGACTTGCCGATTCATCTTCCATACTTCGATTACCAAGCGTGGCTTATCGTTGCGATATCGCTGGGCCACCGGGTCGATTAAATCGAAGATCCGATTGTCCACAACCGAGCGCAATAATTTTACATACTCAGAGTGGGCCCACATCAGAGGAATGGCAGACCCGGTCGCGCCCCCACAGGTCAAGAACTTGTCGGGCATGTCGGGGCCATCCCAAATCTGCTCCGGAATAAGCCCGATACCGGTAGTGAAATTCTCAATGGCGCGCAGGTAAACATCAACGTTGCGGCCCGCCGCCAGTTCGTAGGTGGCGCGCTCGCCAGTCAGCAGAGGCCACGGGCGTCCCACCCCCCAGGCGTCAAACGAATCGCCGTCGTCGCGCTGCCCGTAGCCATCGTGGTTGTAGCGCTTCCAGCATGGGCCCTTGGGCGTTTCCACCTTCAACACCGCGTCCACAACTTTCAACGACTCCTCGATCAAGGGGTCGCCGGCTTTGCGAACGCCGAAGCGCACCAATTCGAGGAAGCCCGCGTCCACAATTTGGTTGGCTGGGTACTGGTAGCGATCTCCCGGACGTTGATTGGCCAGGACCAGAACGCCGCGGTCGGGGTCCTCATCACCGCACTCGCCCTGCGAACTGTTGGCCGGATTGATGCGAATATAGTGGCGGGTGATGCCGGGCACCAGCGTTCCCTGATTGGTGACCGTCCACTTCTCAACGTGCGACTCAAGGAAGTCGGCGCAGGTGCGGACAAATTCAGCGCTGCCTTTGTCGCCGTGCGCCTCGATGAACTCAGCCGCACAGATCAGGGCCGCAATGTTGCCGGCCAGGGTTGACGGGGAATACCCTGCCGCCTCCTCCCAACGCTCCTGGGGCGTCGTGGGCCCTTCGCGAATGAGATAGCCACAGGCCCGCACCACGGTTACATAGGGATCGAAGTTGCCGAGCGCGTTGGCCTTCCATAGTCTCCACGCCAGCAGGATCGGGAAGGAAACTTCGTCGAGCTGTACCCCTATCCAGAAAGGGCGTCCATCGATCCAGAAATTCTGATAGAAGCCGCCATCCTCGCGTTGGGTGATGGCAAGGTAGATCAAAGCGCGCAGCGGAGTGCTGGTGTCACCCACGGCGAGCAAAGCCGTCGCAGCGTTTACCATGTCGCGAGTCCACACCAGGTGATAGCCGCCCAGGTCGTCGTCGCCCCGGTCTTCGCCCCAGGGTATGCTCAAGCTGGCGATCATGGCCCCGGGATAGATTTTGTCTTCATGGGCGAGCAGCAGGTTGACGCTGCGGGCAAACAGAGACGACTCGCGCTGGTTAAGTTTGTCCATCAAGGCGAGACGCTTACTGGTGCGCTGCCACTGATCGAGGAAGTTCTTCAGGGCTGAGTCGAAGGGGATACTCAGCGACTGAAACAGGGTGGCGGATGCATTGTGGGCGGTGTGCCCGAAACCGACGCCGAGGGTAAACTCGGTGCCGCGGGAGAGATCGATTTCAGCGGTGAGCGCGATATTGCCATCCAACGCGGCATCGTAGGCCCAATCCATTTCGAAGTTGTTGGCCAAGTCCGTCCAACCATCGTTCACCCCTACGAATCCGCACGACTCCTTGCAAAAATGCGAAGTGGCCGCAATGGTCAGGTAGGCGTCGTCACGATAGGCCATCAGGAACTTACGTCCGCGCGCCTTGATCACCACGTCCATTGTTGTGATAACCGCCGATCTGCATGTGCGGGGCGCAGAGAAGGAAGAGATGCAACCGTCCCTGCCACTCGGGTGCGACATTGAATTTTGTGTGCACCAGCAGACAGCTCAGGTGGGGATCGCCGATGATCACCTTCTCAATGGAGTAGCGCCCATCCGGGTCGGTGTTGGTGACCTTGAAACCCAGGCCGTACGAGCCGAAGCAGTCCATCTGAGTCGCCATGTGCCGGCGCTCATCGTGGAAGAACGTTTCGCCATCGGTGACCAGAAATTGCAGGTCGCGGATTTGCGGCGTGTCAATCGTGGGGTAATAGACTTCGGTGATCACCCCGCTGGCCATGGTGTACCAGACGCGACTGGAAACGGAATATGCCGTTCCCACAGCGTCTTTCGCTCCACGCGTCCAGCGAGGCACAATGCCCGGCCCGCCGGGCGCTGGATTCTTGGCTATCGGAAAGGTTGGCATTTCAGGGTTGTCAGACATGGCGCTTGAGACCTACGTTTCCGCAGTGTATCGCGAGCGGCGACGGTTCGCGTTAAAAGATGCGGATTGTAAATAATTGTAAATATCAAATGAATGATGCTGCTGGGCGTTCTGAGGGCGGCGCGTGCTTGCTAAAATTGCAGACTAGCGAGGCGCCTTCCCGGGTGCCTCAGTGGGGGTGGGAAAACCCAACTGCGAAGTTCGCCGGCGTACGGCGCAAAATTCCGCCACTTTGTTGGAACCGTTAAGGGTGTTTGCAGGAATGTTGATTGGAACAATCTGTGGGTGCGACCGGCCAGCGCTCCCCGTTTCCCGTGTCCGCAAACACGGCGAATCAAAACCAGTTTGACAAGTGGAGGAGGGCAACGTGCGCATCGCAATCGGATCCGATCAAGCAGGCCATGCAGCTAAAGAGCGAATCGCAGCAAAACTAGTCGAAAACGGGCATGAGGTGACGGATGCAACCTCGGCGGTCCAGCCACACAGCAGTGCCGACTACGCCGAACAGGTAGCCATGTTGGTGCTGCGCCACAATGCGGAACGCGGCATTATCATCACCAGTCGAGTAGTGGGAGCTTCGGTGGCCGCCAACCGGGTACCGGGAATTCGAGCAGCGTCGTGCCATGATGGCTATTCGGCGGCCGTCGGCGCCAAAGCCGAAGGGATGAACGTGCTGGTGCTGGCCTTGCATTCGTTGGAGCAGGACTCCGCGCAGGAAGTGGTGGATGCATACCTGGGCGCAACCCTGGCGCCGGTCGAAGTGGTTGGGGGCTTGCCGCCTCGCCGCTTGCAGCGTGTGTTCTCCCACGTGCGCGAGAACATTGCCCAGGCGCTGGCGGTGGCCGAACTGGCGCAGGTAGTGGGCATGAGTCAGTACTACTTCTCTAAGCTGTTCAAGTTGAGCACCGGCACCACTCCGCACCAATACGTTATGCGGCAGAGAGTGGAGCGTGCTCAGGAAATATTGCGCGAGGGCCAAACCCCATTGGCCGAAGTCGCCACCCATGTGGGTTTCGAAACCCAGAGCCACTTCACTAGTGTGTTTCGCCGGCTGTCGGGCATCACCCCCAAGCATTATCGCGAGGTCCATCAGACAGCCACGCCCATGGATAGCTTGACACAGGAACTGAACCAGCAGAAGTCAGCAAGAGCAGCATAGCTGGATGGCGATTTTGCGAGCCAACGCCGTGAGTCATACTAACGGCCGTGGAGTGTCGTGATGCAAAGCTTGCTGCTGCTGCGTGCCCTCATTGACCGGCTACCCGCTCGCCTGGCGAAGGTCTCCGACGACGAGGCCCAACGCAAGCGTTCGTCCACGGAGTGGTCGGTCAAAGAAGAGCTTGGTCATTTACTGGATTCTGCCGCCAATAATCACCAGCGAATTGTGCGGGCGCAACTGGAGGCCAGTCCGGCGATGCCCAGCTATGACGGCGACAAGTGGGTGGCACTGCATCGCTATCAGGAGCGGGAGTGGTCTTCTTTGATTGCGATCTGGGCTGACCTCAATCGCCAACTCCTGGCCGCTGCCGAAGCGGTGCCGGATTCGACATGGTCACGGACTTGCACTATTGCCGACTCAGCACCGTTGACGCTGAAGTTCGTTTTCGACGACTACCTGGACCACATGCTGCATCATCTGCGCCACATCGGCGTCGAAGTGGACGACCTGGCGTCGGCAACTGCTGGGAAAATGTGATCGCACGCGCGGATCAGCGCGCGAAAATCTTGTAGAGCATCAGGTAGATCACCACACCGGTTACCGAAACGTACATCCAGATGGCGAAAGTGTAGGGCGCGATGGCTTTGTGCCGCGCGAAATTCCCCTTCAGCGCGCGCGCAAGAGTGATGAGAATGAATGGCACAACCACCGCGGCGAGGAAGGTGTGCGAGATCAGGATGGTGAAATATAACGGCCGCGAGAGTCCTTGCCCCTGAAAATGGGTGATGCCAGCCCGCAACACCAGATGGTAGTAAAGGTACGAGATGAGGAACAGCGTGGAAGTGACGAAGGCTGCGAGCATCATCCGCTTGTGGGCCCGGATGCGGCCGCGCTTGATGAAATAGAGACCACAGCCAATCAAAACGGCACTGCTTCCGTTCAAGACGGCATTGAGAGCCGGATAGAAGGTCAGGCTTACTTGCATCAGGCCGCAGGTTTGGTGGTGCGGCGGTTGGCCACCAGAAACGAGAAGACGAACATTACCAAAGTAAATAGCGCCAGCACCGCGAAGTTAGCGCTGAGGGAAAGCCCGGTTGAAGCTGAACCGGGGAAAAGCAGCGAGCGCAATGCCTCCGTGCCATAGGTCAACGGGTTGATGCGCATCAGCAGGCGAATCCAAATAGACGCGCCAGAGAGCGGAAACAGCGACCCGGATAGCAGCCACAGCGGGATCAGAAACAAGTTGATGACGGCGTGAAACCCGGCGGTTGAATCCATGGGCCACGCGATGATGAAGCCCAGGGCGGTCAGCGAGAATGCCACCAGAAAGATAGCCAGTACGATTAGTCCGAAACTGGCGAAAGTGAAATGCACGCCCAGCGCGGGAGCGAAGACCAGGAAAATGACGCCCTGCGCCGTCGCCAGGGTCGCGCCGCCGAGCACCTTGCCCAGGACAATGACGGAGCGGCTCACGGGCGCCACCAGCACGGAAAGCAGGAAGCCCTCTTTGCGGTCCTCAATCACCGACATCATGGTAAAGATGGCAGTGAAGAGCACGATCATGATGAGAGCGCCGGGGAAAAAATAGTCGAGATAGTGTTGGCCACCTGCCGCTCCGTTAGAGCGAAAGGAAGTGCCGAAGCCGGAGCCAATCACAAGCCAGAAGAGCAACGGCGAAGCGATGACGCCCACCACCCGCGCGCGCTGCCGGTAGAAGCGTACGATTTCGCGCCACCACAGTGAGAGCGAAGGCAGCAGCAAACCGGCATTCGTGCTGGAGGTGGTCGCGGGAAGAACCTGAGTTTGAGCAGTTGCCATGAGCCAGCTTCAGAGTCTGCAACAACGTCCAACGTGACGTTCAATCAGCATCGGGTGGACTCGGGAAACTCTATTCTACAGGAGTATTTTGAAATCTTCTCTATGCTACGATGACGGCAAAGTAAGCGCATGAGTGCCCCAGTCGCAGCAGAAAACTTGATCACGGCAGATACGCCAGCGGCGGGTGCGTCTCGGCCCAACAGGCGCTTATTCCTGATTCTCGCCGCAATTACTCTGGTGTATGCATTCCTGGCCGGCCTGCGCACGACTTCAGATTTCGACCTTGGCTGGCAGTTGGCGACAGGACGCTGGGTGGCTCAACATCACAGCGTGTCTTCCACGGATGTTTTCTCCTATACCGCCCAAGGAGAGCCCTGGATTTATCCGGTCGGTTCCGGGCTGGTGCTCTATCTCACTTATCTGCTGGGCGGCTATACCCTGATCTCGTGGCTTGGCGCTCTGGCGTGCGTTGCCACCGTCGCATTGCTGCTGCGCAGAGGTTGTGCTGTCAGCGCCGGAATAGCCATCATCGCGGTGCCGCTCATAGCGTGGCGCACCACGCCGCGCGCCGACATGTTTACGGTAGTGATGTTCGCAGCGTTTCTTTCCCTGCTTTGGGAGAACTATCAAACTGGCCGCGCGCGCCTGTGGTTGCTGCCGCTGCTGATGGTGGCGTGGGTCAACCTGCACTTCGGCTTTGCCGCAGGCCTGGCTTTGATACTCGCCTATGTCGGTGTGGAACTGTCGGAGACAATTTTCGGGAACGAGCGCCGACGTGCGGCAATCCAAAGGCTCCGGCAGGCATGGCGATGGTTGGCGTTGACGGCGCTGGTTACGCTGGCGAATCCGTGGGGCTGGGGGATCTATCGGGCCCTGCTCAGGCAAACGCGAGCGGCAGGGCAGCAGCAGTTGAACATCGGCGAATGGAGCAGTGTGCCGATGACCTGGACCGCCTTCAGCACTGCGCTTTCGTTGAGGCAGACGCAAGGCGCCATCTATCTGCTGCTGGGAATCGCCGTGGTCGCCGGCGTACTGGCGTTGCTCAGACGCCAATTGGGAGCGGGAATCCTGCTCCTCGCCGCAACCTATCCGCCGGTCCACCATGTTCGTATGGGAGCCATATTTGCGTGCGTGGTCGTGGTGGTTGGCGGGCCCGTTCTGAATGAGGCGATCGCGGAATTCGGCCCCAGGATCCGGCGTCCACAAATGCGTTCGACTGCTGCATGGGCCGCGGTTTGCTTGCTGGCAGCGCTCGCTTTGTTGCGCTCTTTCGATCTGGTCACCAATCGTCACTACTTTCGGACTGTGGATGAATCGACATTCGGCGCCGGATTGGGCTGGTGGTTCCCGGAACGTGCGGCGGATTTCATCGAGCGCGAGAACCTGCCGGGAGAGATCTTCAACACTTACGACGAAGGCAGTTACCTCACCTGGAAACTCGGCCCGAAGCGCCGCGATTACATCGACGGCCGCGACACGCTCTTCGGTGTATCGCGGATGCACAGGGCCGGCCAATTGCTCCAACTCTCGCCCGATTCCGAGACGTGGCAGCAGGAAGCCGACCGCTACAACATCAACACCATCATTCTTCCGCTGGCGCGCTTTGATGGCGTCCAGTTGCTGCAGTTCAACGGCTTTTGCGCCAGTCGTAGCTGGCGGCCGGTGTATCTGGACGAAATCTCCGCCGTCTTCGTGCGTCGTACAGCCCAGACGGAAGCTCTGATCCAGCGCTTTCCCGTGGACTGCGCAACCGCGACTCTGCCCGTTCCTCCACTCGACTATTCCGCCGCCGGTTCCTTCAATCAATCGGCCAATGCCGCGAACCTGCTCGCGGTCCTTGGCCGCAATACCGAGGCGCTTGCGGCAAGCGATAATGCGCTTCAGTCTTTTCCCGACAGCCCGTTCGTACACTGGCTTCGTGGGAATATTCTTTCCGCCATGGGAAGCCGCTCCGAAGCCGAACAGGAATATGTGACCGCTATCTCCCTGGAACCCAGCGAGGTGGCGTGGAACTCCCTGGGCTACTTGTATCAGCGTGAGGGAAAAATCCCGGAGACCGTCCACGCATTGGATCAAGCAGGGAAAATGTCGGCCCGACCAGACCAGGTGAAGATTAAGCTGGCGCAGTTTTACCTGCATATTCAGCAACCAAAATTGACCCTGCAAACACTTGATGAAGCACTCCGCAGCGCTCCTGCTGACGCCGTTGCGGCAACCGGAGAAGGCTGTTTGCGCTTCAACGTCGCGCAAGGCCGCGCGGCCGCCTGGACGGCCCTCGGCGACCTCAAACAGGCCACTTCCTTCCAGGAAGAGGCAGTTCGGCTTGGCCCGGAATCTGCCGATGCGTGGTCGCATCTGGCGAAGCTGTACCAGAGGCAAGGACAGTTTGAGAATGAGTATCGGGCGCAGGAACGCGCTGCAAAACTGGCGGAACATCCCGCTCAATGATGACGAACAAACTTCGCATGCGGCGATTACTCCGCGTCGTCTTTGGCGCTCGCGTCGTTCTCTTCGGTCCAGAAGCGGTGACCGGTGCGGCGGATGAACACATCTTCCAGGCTCGGCTTGTGAATGGATACGCCTTCGATCTCGCCGGGGAACGCCTCGACCACGTCGGTAACGAAGCGGTGTCCCGCCTCGATTTCCAGCCGCACCTGATGATCCAGCACCGTGGGGTGTAATCCGAAGCGCTGCGCGATGCGTTGCGCCAGCAAATCGGGATGCTCCGACTCCAGCAATATGACATCGCCACCGATTTCGCTCTTCAATTCGGCGGGCGTGCCAAACGCGACGACGCTGCCGTCGGCATAGATGGCAAGCCGGTCGCAGCGCTCGGCCTCCTCCATCAAATGCGTGGTGACCAGCACTGTGACTCGCTCTTCGTCGCGCAGAATGTGCAGGTACTGCCACAGATCGCGGCGCGCACCCGGATCGAGTCCGGTAGTGGGTTCATCGAGCAGCAACACGGCGGGATGGTGCAGCAGTCCTTTGGCAAGCTCGAGCCGCCGCTGCATGCCCCCGGAAAAGGTCTCCGCTTTTTCCTTGGCGCGGTCGGCGAGACCAACCCGTTCCAGCATTTCGCGGACCCGCTTCTTCAGCGGGGCGCCGCGCAAGCCGTAAACATGGCCGATCAGCATCAGGTTCTCTTCCGCCGACAGCTTGATGTCGATGCTCTTCTCCTGGAAGACCACGCCGATGGAGCGTCGGACCTGCGCAGGCTCGCGCACCACGTCGTGGCCCATGATGAGGGCGCGACCGCCCGAGGGCACCATCAGGGTCGAGAGAATGCGGAAGGTCGTGGTCTTGCCGCTGCCGTTGGGGCCGAGCAGGCCGAAGATCTCGGCAGCACGCACCTCGAACGAAACGCCCGCCAGCGCAGTCCGCTCGCCGTACTGGTGGCGCAGGCCTTGAAGCTGGATCATCGCCGCCGCAGTGTCGCCGGAACTTGCCGCCATCGGCCGATCGACGATTTCAGAAGTTGCCATGTAGGACGCCCATGTAGAAAGCCAAAGACGATTGTATTACGGCGGGAAGAGCCGGGCGAACCGTTCCCAGAGCGTGTTTCAAAAAGCTCGTTTTGCGACACCAGGGCTAAAGAGTGTGCGTGAGAACCTCTGCCGTCCCTGCGGGACTCGGGCACATATCCCACCCTACCCAGCGCTGAAGCGCTGGGCTAAGATATTGCGTCCCTTCGGGACTCGATTATTGGCCATTCTAGGTTTGCTTCTTCCACCGCATTTTCGAAAAGTGAGTTCTCACGCACCGCACACTCTAAAGCCCTTTCTTGGGAGTCGCGATTTTCGCGTGCCTAAACGCCCGCGTTTCCATCCAGAGAGCTGACAGGACATTCTTGAAACAAGCTCTAGCTATCAGCCGTTAGCCAAGTCTGCTGGGCAGCCAACCACTAGCTTAGTCCGCCTTGCGGACGAAAGAGCTTAGCCCAGCCTTTCAAGGCTGGGTATGGGTTGTCATGAAGACGAGTCCCGGAGGGACGGCAGAGAAAAGCTACCCAAACACAAACCGCGGATCGTAGGGAATACCCGATTTCTTCAGCATCGTCAGGAACTCCTGCTCGAAGCTCCATTTCGCGTGATGTTCCGTCTGGCGGTCGATGTAATCCACTACTGTCTTGCGTTGCGACTGGCTCACGCTGAAAGCGCTATATCCCTCCTGCCACCCAAAACGGCACGACTCATTCAGCCATCGTGAGGTGTTTCCTTTGAGTTCCTGCATAGCCTTGGCCAGCGTGATGGTCGGCGGCAGCGAGATAAGCAGATGAAGATGGTTGGCGGTGCCGCCGGCGGCCAGCAGGAGAATCTGTTTCTGGCGCGCGATTCCTCCGACGTATTGCCAGAGTCTTTCAGGATCGGGGATGAGGTTGGCCCGGTCTTTGGTGCTGAAGACGCAGTGCACCAGGTTGCAGGTGTGGGTGTGCGCCATGAGCCGAGGATAGTTGTGTGCGATTAGGGTTGCGGTGATCGTCGGCACATTGCGATGTTCGTCTCTGCCGTCCCTACGGGACTCGGGCTCATTACGCCGCTTTCCCAGCCTTGAAAGGCTGGGCTAAGCTCTTTCGCCCCGCTGTGCGGGACTCGCGCGTGGCGGCTCCAACGCCGGTGCCTATGAGCAATTCGAGGACGAGTTCAGCTTGACGAATGTTGAGATCAGCGTCTGCCATTGCGTGTGACCTCGCTTGCTTCCGGTAAGCTACGACATCCTAGCCCAGAGTGACAGGGTCAACCGTGTGCATTCTAGACTGCCGCTAGATACTGATACCCCGTTCTGGGAATTGGGAAGGCAGATTGGCACCTTCGTAATCTTGAGTCTTGAGGCGGCGCTAAAGCGCCGCTCTACCGAAAGGGAGCCAATAATGCAAGTCATTATTCTGCAGTACCTTGCATGCAAGCTTCCGGGAATCAATACTTTGCAAACGCCCCTGCAAAGTATTGAAAACAGGCAACTTATGGATGACAGTAACTATCATGCAATCAATGCTTTGCGGGCAAAGTATTCATACTAAATACTTTATAGAAACGGGGGGGGGTACTTTATGAGTCTTACAACGATTGAAGATGTCACGCCCGAGAGTCCGGCCCGCGGCCAAGATGAGAGTCCAAGTCTTCCGATGGGCGACGAGGCTGAATTCTCGCTGGCAATCTGCGAGCACATCAGACCGAGCGGGACGCGCTGCGGCATGCTCGCCCTACGCGATCACAAGTTTTGCTATTACCACGCGAAGGTGCGCAAGACCGTACCTGAGAACAACCTGTTCGTCTTTCTCGACAATCCGGGCCGTAAAGAGAATGACCGGTATCACGCGTTCGAGTTTCCGTATCTGGAGGACGCGGCCGCGGTGCAGATTGCTTTCATGCAGTTCATCTATGGCGTCTCGCAACATCGGATTGAAGAGTGGCGGGCGAGGATGATCTTGTCGGCTTTGCACGGCGCCGCGGCCAACCTGAGGCTGATGGATACGGCGACGGCATCGTGCGAGGAGGGCCCTAAGAAATCGCCGGAGAGCGCATGAGGGCTCGTGCGGAAATCCTCACCGAAGCAAAACCAGATTGGAATGGTAGTTCGTGCCGCCATAGGGGTCCTTCGACTCGGACGCGATCTGTTCGTCGCGTCCTCGCTCAGGATGACACCGCCAATCTACTGAGAGCTGAGTGCTGAATGCTGAGTGCTGACAGCTCGCAGTTACGCTCGGTTGAGCATCATCAGCGCGAACAGCAGTGGCAGGTAGATCACCGAAGCTTGCAGCACCTGACGGGCGCGCGGCTTCGACGCGGCAGCCGCCGGCGTGAGCTTCATCGTCCACATACGCAGGCTGAACCACAACATACCGCCGCCCAGCAGCAACGCGCCGGCGAAGTATGTCCATCCTGCCATTCCCATCAGGGTAGGGCGCGAGCGATACCGGGACAAGCGCCACCGCGTACATCACGATGGCGAAGGCGGTGGAGCGGCCGTCGCTCTCTACCACGGGCAACATGCGTATGCGCGCGTTCTCGTAGTCCTCGCGGTAGAGCCACGCGATGGAGTGAAAATGAGGGAACTGCCAGAAGAACAAAATCGCGAACAGGACGAAGGCTTCGGGGTCGAGCCGTCCGCGAATTGCGGTCCAGCCCAGCACCGGAGGCATGGCCCCGGGAAAGGCGCCGAGAAATGTGCAGATGGGGTGCACGCGTTTCATGGGCGTGTACACCGCCAGATAGCTGACGGAGGTGAGGGCGGCCAGCGCGGCGGTGAGCCAGTTGGTGGTTGCCCACAGATAAAGCACGCCGCCGATGGTCATGCCGAAGGCGACCACGGACGCGTGCATCAGGCCCATGCTGCCGGTGACCAGCGGGCGGCGGGAGGTGCGGCGCATCAGTGCATCCAGGTCGCGCTCGACCACTTCGTTGATGGCTGCCGTGCCTCCGCTGACCAGCCCGATGCCGATCAGCGCGTGCAGCAGCGTCCACGACAGCGACGACGCGCCCGACTTGGCGGCGGCAAAATAGGCGCCGGCCCAGGCGGTCATCACGATGAGCGTAGTCACGCGCGCTTTGATCAGAACGGAATAGTCGCGGGCGAGGGCAGCGAATCCTGCGCGTGGCACAGCCAGTGGCTGGGTGGCGCTGCTCATGCGGGGACCGCCTTTTGCGGTACGGAGTGAAGCTGGTGCGCCGGATTGTAAGTAGTGAAACGAGATCGCGACGTCAGAGGTAGCTCCTGTCAAACCATGCGTCCACGCCAAACGACGGGTCGCCTGCGGACGATGCTATCGATTCAGAAGGAGGTGCGGCTCAAAGCTGCGGCGAACGCCCAATCGTGCGGCGCTCGTGGCGATATTGTACCAAACCGGTTGGCGAGGAGCGGGCCTTTGATCTCGTTTCGGCGGATTGACGCCTTTGTTTGTGAACTGGAGCTCGGGGAAGTAATATAAACTGGCCACAGGAGTGACCACATGCGAATAAGCACAGTGCGTGAGTTCCGCGACAATGCCACCAGCCTGATGCGATCCAAAGATCCCGTCCTGGTGACCCGCCGTGGCCACTTGGCGGGCATTTTCTTTCCACGTCCGGAAGGGACCCTCCCGCTGGAATTGAAGCGTGAAATGTTTGCCTTGTTGAGCTCGGAGATTGCGCGCCAGATCAAAAAGCGTGGACTCAACGAAGAGAAGATTTTGGCTGATTTCCATCGCTGGCGGAAGAAAAAACGTGAAACTGGCCGCCGACGCTAACGTCCTTCTTTCGGCTGTCCTGGGTGGACGCGCCAAAGTCGTTTTGTTCCACCCCAGAATTGAAGGCATCTTCACCACCGCAGCCACCCTCGCCGAGGTGGAGGAGTATGTCATCTTGCTGGCGCGCAAAAGACGGCTTTCTTTAGACACGTTGCTGCTGGCTGTAGCCACCTTGCCGGTGTCGGTAGTTGAGCGTGAGATCTACGCGCGAGCCGTAGACCAGGCCCGAAAGCTAATCGAACAGCGTGATCCGGATGACATCGAAATCCTGGCGCTCGTCCTGCATCTGGAGATTCCTCTCTGGTCGAACGACAATGATTTTCGCGACACCGGCGTTGAGTGGTACACCACAGCCGAATTGTTGCAAAGGCTCGGGATCCATGGAAAGAAGTGATTCCTACGATCGGGACCCAAAACACAGGCGTACGGCCTCCAACTACCTCTGCACTTCTTGCAACTCCGCTTTGGGCGGCGGGATGGTGTGCAGCGCCTCGATCATGGCGTCGGCGAACTCGCTGGTTCCGGCGGTGCCACCTACGTCGCGCGTGATGTGTTTCTTCTCGGTGTAGACCTTTTCCAGCGCGAGGCGAATGTGGTTGGCGGCGTTTTCTTCACCGAGGTGGCGCAACATCAGAATGCCCGAGCGCAGCACGGCCGTCGGATTGGCGATGTCTTTGCCGGCGATGTCGGGCGCCGAGCCATGCACCGCTTCGAAGATGGCACACTCGTGCCCGTAGTTGGCGCCGGGAACCAGGCCCAGTCCGCCGACGAACGCTGCGCACAGATCAGAGATGATGTCGCCGTAAAGATTTTCCAGCAGCAGCATGTCGTACTGATAGGGATTCATGACCAGCTGCATGCAAGTGTTGTCCACGATGTGTTCGCCGTAGGTGATCTCGGGATACTCTTTCGAGATGTTGCGCGAACAGCGGATGAACAAGCCATCCGACAGCTTCATGATGTTGGCCTTGTGGATGGCGTGGATCTTCTTGCGCTTAAAGCGCCGCGCGTATTCGAAGGCAAACCGGGAGATGCGCGTGGAGGCCTTCTCCGTGATGATCTTCAGGCTCTCGACCACGCCGGGCACAACTTCGTGCTCGATGCCCGAGTAGAGTCCCTCGGTGTTTTCGCGCATCACCACCAGATCGACGCCGGGATAGCGCGTGGGCACCGCCGGCAGATTGCGGATGGGCCGGAAGTTGGCGAACAGCTCAAATTGCTTGCGCAACGCCACGTTGATGCTGGAAAAGCCGCCGCCGATGGGCGTCGTGACCGGGCCTTTCAGTCCAATATGGGTGCGCTCAATGGATGCGGTGAGTTCTTTGGGGATGTACTCTTTGTACTTTTCGAAGGCTTCGGCGCCGGCAGCGAAACTTTCCCACTCGAACTTGACGCCGGTAGCTTCCAGGATGCGGACACTCGCGTTCACGACCTCGGGCCCGATGCCATCGCCGGGTATTAACGTGACTTTATATGACATTATCGTTCCATCTAACTGGCCGGAATCAATCTCCGGACTTGGCTTTGGAAGACGTGTTTTCCTTGGTGTCGAGCAGTTCCTTCAACTCCGACATGAACTCGCGCACGTCTTTAAAATCCAGATAAACCGAGGCGAACCGCACATACGCGACTTTATCGATGCGCTTCAGGCGGTTCATAATCAACTCGCCGACCTCGCTGGTTTTGCGCTCGCGATCGGGCGAGTCCACCACGAAGCCCTCGGCGTCATTGACGATCTGCTCCAATCGACTCATGGAGACAGGCCGCTTCTCGCAGGCCCGCAGCAGTCCATTCAATACTTTTTGGCGCTCGAACTTCTCGCGCCGTCCGTCTTTTTTCACCACCATGTAGGGGATCTCGTCGATCCGCTCATAGGTCGTGAAGCGCCTTTCGCATTTCAGGCATTCGCGGCGGCGGCGAATGGATTCGCCTTCCTTGCTTTCGCGCGAATCCACCACTTTGTCGTTTTCAAAGCCGCAGAATGGACACTTCATGGATGAGAGGCGCGGGCGGACAGCCTGCACTTCGATTGTAACAGTGAGAAGAGCAACGGTCGGCTCGGGGAAACTCTGATTAAGTCCAACTCGCCGCAGGGGACGGCCTTCAGGCCGTCCGTAAATATCGGCTGCGATAAAGGCTGGGCTTTAGCCCCTGAGCGAATCACCGCTGGCTTAATCAGAATTTCCCTGGATTATCCAGCCGCCGCCCACAACCACGTCCCCGTCATAGAACACTACAGCCTGACCGGGAGTAATAGCGCGCTGTGGTCCGTCGAACGTTGCCAGCACCTCGTCGTCGCCGCTCTTCTCGAGGACCGCCTCCGCGGCTTCATGCCGATGACGAATCTTGGCCTGCACGCGCATCGGCTCGCGCAGCTCGTCAATCGCGATCCAGTTCAGTCGCTGGGCGCGCAGCGTTCGCGAGAACAACTCGTCGCCGCTACCCACCACAACCTCGTGCTTGTCGCCCCGAATTTCCAAAACGTACAGCGGCGAGCCCGTGGCCACACCGAGGCCCTTGCGCTGCCCTACCGTGAAGTTGTGGATGCCGGCGTGGGTCCCCACAACCTCGCCGTTGGTGGTGACCAGTTCGCCCCCCGTGTCAGGAAACTCCTCGCCCTGTTCGGCAAGGTAGGCGTCGAGGAACTTCTTGTAGTCGCCGCCCGGAATGAAGCAAATCTCCTGCGAGTCGGGCTTTTCGAACAGCCGCAGTCCGGCGCGCCTGGCCTCCTCGCGCACCTCGGGCTTGCGCATCTCGCCCAGCGGGAACAAAGTTCGGCTTAACTGCTCCTGGGTCAGCCCGAAGAGGAAGTAGGTCTGGTCCTTGGCGCGGTCGGCTGGCCGCTTCAGCACCCAGCGTCCGGTGCGCTCGTCAAACTGGTTGCGTGCATAATGTCCGGTGGCCAGTAGGTCCGCCCCAATCTGCCGTGCAGTGATCAGTAGCTGATCGAACTTCAGATGGTTATTGCACAGGCTGCACGGGATGGGCGTGCGCCCGGAAAGATACTCCGCGACGAACGGACGCACCACGTCGTCCTCAAAGCGCTGTTCCTGGTTGACGACGTAATACGGAATGCCAAGCGTTTCGGCCACTCGCCGCGCGTCGTAAACGTCATCAATGGAACAGCAGCGCCCCTGCACTGACTCCGGCATGCCCTCGTGACCGGCCAGGCGGCGCTGGTTCCACAGCTGCAGCGTGAGTCCGACGACGTTGTGGCCCCGCTCGCACAGCAATGCCGCGACGGCGGAGGAATCTACTCCTCCGGACATGGCCACGGCGATGGTCTTAGAATTCGGCATTTAGCGCTGAGCAATTAGCATAACTAGCTGTCCCTTGACCAGTGGCTTTGTATCACGCCTCGCCTTCACAGGTTGCGGAAAAACTCGAACGTTTATGCTTTTGAAGGGGCGCACCTTTAGGTGCGCCATTGTAAACCCTTTTTTTGTCATTCCGAGGGGCTTCAGCCCCGAGGAATCTGCGGTTTCCTTCATCGCGACGAGTTTTTCAGCAGCCTGTTCAGCCGTGCCGTACAGCGCCTTAAGATTTTGTGGGCTTTAGCCCCTTCGCGTCGTTCACGCATGCACCCGCTTGTAAACCGGCGAGATCTCACGCAGCCGCGTAACCACTTCCGGCACCAGCGACAGCGCGAACTCCACATCCTCAGCCGTGTTCTGCTTGCCCAGGCTGAAACGGATGCTGGCGCGCGCGCGGTCCGGCGAGAGGCCCATAGCCGTCAAAACGTGCGACGGCTCGATTGCGCCGGACGAGCACGCCGCTCCGGTCGAAACTGACAGCCCCTTGAGGTCGAGCGCGATCACCATGGCTTCGCCTTCGATGCAGTCGAAGTAAATGTTGGTCGTGTTCGGCACGCGTGGCGCATCGCTACTGTTCACCCCAATTTGCTCGACGGTCTCGACAATCCCGCGCTGCAGCCGGTCGCGCAGCTCGGTCATCCGCTCGACACTGCCGTCCGCAAATCCTTCGCGAGCAATCTCTGCCGCTTTGCCCAGCCCGACGATGCCCGCCAGGTTCTCCGTTCCGGCGCGTCTTGAACGTTCGTGGCGCCCGCCATACATCATCGGTTGCAGCAAGGTTCCTCTCCGCACGAACAACGCCCCGGCGCCTTGCGGGGCGTGCATCTTGTGACCAGTGATGGTTAGCAGATCGCAGCCAATCTCCTTCACATCGAGCGGAACCTTGCCGGCAGCCTGTACGGCGTCGGTGTGGAAGTACACGTCAGCTTCCTGCGCGATCTTGCCAATTTCGGTCACGGGCTGCAGCACTCCGGTTTCATTGTTCGCCAAGATGATGCTGATGAGCCTGGTCGTGGGACGCAACGCCCGCCGCACATCATCAGGATCGACCAGGGCCCGGCCGTCCACCGGCAAGTAGGTCACGGCGCAATCCATCTCTTCCAGCCGCTTACATGAGTTCAGCACCGCATGATGCTCAACCGTCGAAGTGATGAGGTGATCGCCCGGCCTCATCAGGCCAAACAGCGCGAGGTTGTCGCCCTCGGTGCCGCCGCTGGTGAAGACTGCCTCCGCCGGACGGCAGTTCAGCAACTCGGCAACCTGTTCGCGCGCGTGCTCCACCGCCGAGCGCGCCTGCTGTCCCTGCTGGTGAATGGACGACGCGTTGCCGAACTTCTCGAAGAAGTAGGGACGCATGGCCTCAAACACTTCGGGAAGAAGCGGAGTGGTGGCGTTGTTGTCGAGGTAGACCCGATGCATTTCTGGCTCTATTCTAACGGTTTAATTAGATTCGGGGCAGAGAAGCGGCGATTCGGAGAAGAAGCTGCTGCCCCTTGGCTCTCACCGATCGCCCTATCGGAGCTTGCCGTGGAAATCGTGCACTTTCCATCTGCGTCTGACTTTCGAAAGTGGTTGACATTGAACCACGACAAATTTCGCGAGCTTTGGGTCGGGTTCTACAAGAAAAAGTCGGGCATCGCCGGAATCAGCTATCAGGAAGCCGTGGATGAGGCGCTCTGCTTCGGATGGATCGACGGATTAAAAAAGGCAGTCGATGATGTCAGCTACACGCACCGCTTCACACCGCGAAAGCCGAATAGCTTTTGGAGTGCGGTGAACATCAAACGTGTTGGCGAGCTGAAAGGGTTTGGACGCATGACGGGGCCAGGACTGAAGGCGTTTGCCGCGCATGACAAGCAGAAGGCACGGCAATATTCGTATGAGAGAAGCACGTGCAAGCTGGAAGGTGCGCAGGAGAAACAGTTCCGAGGGAATGCGAAGGCGTGGGAGTTCTTCCACGTCCAACCTCCCGGTTATCGACGGACCGCGACTTGGCGGGTGATCAGCGCGAAGCGGGAGGAAACGCGGGGCAAGCGGCTTACTGAGCTGATTGAAACCTCAGAGCGGGGGCGCAGGCTGGATGTGCTGGTTTCCCCAGGCAAGAAGAAGTCCAGTTCGAAGTAAGCGAGATCTCAAGAAATCTGAGGACGGCTAGAACATGCAGGCACTAGGATTGTGCCGTCCCTACGGGACTCGGCTTCATAATGCACGCCTACCCAGCGCTGAAGCGCTGGGCTATCTTATTTCGTCCCGCGAGCGGGACTGTATCTTGGGAACGGCATAATGTCACCCCTTACACCAAGTGTCAGAGCTTCTCTGTTGCTTGCCAGCCGCCAACCGCAGTCTTCTTCTTCAGTTCGTTCTTCGCAAGACCCGAGCGGCCAACAGCGAAAAGCGAAGGGCGAAAAGCGAAAAGGAAGAAAAGCGGCCCTACCGCTTCTCCATCGGCACGTATTTGTTGGGATACGCCGGCCCTTGATACTCGGCGCGAGGCCGAATCAACCTGTTGTCATTGAGCTGCTCGATCACGTGCGCCGTCCACCCGGCGACGCGGGACACCGCAAACACCGGGGTGAACAAATCGACATCGATGCCGAGGGTGCGATATGTGGAAGCAGAGTAGAAATCGACGTTCGCGTTGAGCTTGCGATCGGCAACTATGAACTGCTCGATTTTGTGCGAGATGTCAAACCATTTGGTGTTGCCGCTGGACTGTCCGAGATCGCGCGACATGGTCCGCAGATGCGTGGCTCGCGGGTCTTCCGTGTGATACACACGATGCCCGAATCCCGGGACTTTCTTCTTCTGCGCCAGCATGCCTTTCACGTAATCGACCGGGTCCGTCCCCGATGCGTCCACGGCTTCCAGGATGTGGAAGACCGCCTCGTTAGCGCCGCCGTGTAGCGGGCCCTTGAGGGCCCCAATGGCCGCGGTCACGGCAGAGTGCATGTCACTGAGAGTGGCCGCCACCACGCGCGCTGCGAAAGTTGACGCGTTCAGTTCATGATCGGCGTGCAGGATAAGCGCGATGTCGAAAGCACGCTCTGCGGTCGCACTCGGGATCTCGCCGTTCAGCATGTAAAGAAAATTGCCCGCATGAGACAGCGAAAGGTCAGGCTCGATCAGCGGCTTGCCTTTGTGGATGCGATCATAGGCGGCCACCACGTAGGCGAGTTGCGCCGTTACCCGGACCGCCTTCCGCACATTGGCCTCGTGGTCGTTCACCTTCTCGTCAGGATCATAAAATGACAGCGCCGAAACGATGGTGCGCAGAACGTCCATGGGCAATGCGTGTTTGGGCGCCTGTCGCAGCAGGCTGATGATGGAAGCGTCAAGTTTGCGTTCGCGCGCCAGGCCCTGCTTCAACTCCTGCAACTCGTCGCGGTTGGGCAGGCGGCCAAACCACAGCAGATAGCAGACTTCTTCGAAGGTCGAATGGTCGGCCAGTTCATGGATGTCGATGCCGCGATAAGCAAGGACACCTTGATCGCCATCGATGAAGCAAATGCTGGAATTGGCAGCGGTTATGCCCTCCAGGCCCTTGCCGCCGTGCGCCGTCGTAGACATGAAAACCCCTTGCGGTTTGGCACCGCCCGAATCCTGCGAACGTGGATTGCGCGGCTGACAGGGAGAAAAAGCCGCGCTTAAGTGCTTATCTTTTATACTCCGGAGCTTCCGGAATCGTCCATTCTCCGCCACGCGTTCTGATGGCCGCCGAACGTTTCGGTCACGCGGGCCTGCGGCTGAGCAGTTGATTGCTGTATATTCGTCCCGCCTCTGCTCACCTTGAGGTGGACCCCACGTCCAAGCGAACGGTCACATCCGTGGCGCTGAACTGCCATGTCTGCAGGCTCATTCTCCTTGCAGAATCGGCCAGGTAATAAGGAGGGTTGTTCCATGTACAAGTTTCGCCTGGTACTGTTGCTCGCTGTCCTGGTGTTGGCCGCAGCGCTTTGCAATGCGCAGTCAACGCTGATCGACTTACCTCTTCCCAGCCAACGCGCAATTGTGACGCAGCGTATTGGCCTCACCGACATCACCATCAACTACCATCGTCCGTTGGTGAATGGCCGCAAAATCTTCGGCGGTCTTGTGCCCTACGGAGAGGTCTGGCGGGCCGGCGCGAATGAGAACACGACCATCACCTTTCCCGACGCCGTCACTATCGAAGGCCAGCCTTTGGCCGCGGGGACCTATGGCCTGCACATGATTCCCACCGAGGACCAGTGGACTGTCATCTTCTCCAAGATGAGTACCGCATGGGGAAGCTTCAGCTACAAGCAGGCAGAGGACGCCCTGCGAGTTACGGTGAAGCCCGAGACGGCCGAGTTTCATGACGCCCTGCTCTACGATTTTGACCAACTCAAGCCTGACTCTGCCGTGGTGACCATGAGTTGGGACAAGGTGGCGGTCCCTTTCAAAGTCGCAGTCAATGTCAACGAGGTGGTCGAAGCGAGTCTGCAAAAACAGATGCGCGGACTGGTGCAATACACGTGGGACGCATGGAATGATGCCGCCACCTACCTGGCCGACAACAAGGTGAACCTGAATGAAGCCTTGGCCGACGAAGACAAGTCAATCCAGAACGAGCAGCGTTTCGAGAACCTGATGGAGAAGTCCAAGATACTGGATGCGCTGGGCCGAAAAGATGAAGCCACCACTGCGCGCACCAAGGCTTTGGGTCTTGCCGATGCGCAGCAGTTATACGGCTATTGCCGGCAGCTCCAACGCGAAAAGCGGGCGGACGAAGCCTTTGCGATTTATCTCACGACGGCCAAAAAGTATCCTGATTTTTGGCTTTCGCATGCCGGTCTGGCGAGGGTTTACAGCAGCAAGGGAGATTTCGACAAGGCCACCAAGGAAATGGAAATGGCCCTTGCCGGCGCCCCCGATGGCGCAAAGACCGGTGTGCAGGGCTTGATCAAGCGTCTGCAGGCGAAGCAGGACATCAATCAGTGACGTTGGACCAGTGCTTGGCTGCAATGTTGCGCGGTGTGATCACGTTGGTCACGTCTCAGAGTGACGGCAGTGGGCTGGATCGAAACCGGCCCACTGCTTGTTTGTTTCCCGCTTCCTGCCGAGTTATAGTTAAGAGTTTGCTTGTCCCTTCTGGAGTTTCCCATACCGGACAATACCTCACGCGGCTCTCGCGTTCGGAGTCATCATCATGATTAAACGTTCCGTTTTACTGCTGTGCCTGCTTGCGCTCGGCGTGGGCACTTTCGCCTTTGCCGACGAAGGCATGTGGTTGTTCAACGCTTTCCCCAAGGACAAAGTCCAGGCCAAATACGGCTTTGCACCCAACCAGGCCTGGCTTGACCATGTGCGGCTTTCCTCGGCCCGCGCTCCGAACGGCTCGTCTTCTTTCGTATCTTCCGACGGACTGATCTTTACCAATCATCACATCGCACAGGAGTGCATCCACGATCTTTCCACCAACGGCAAGGACTACATGAAGAACGGGTTCTACGCCCCGACAAGGGCGGAGGAGCCGAAATGTCCTGGCGTTGAATTCGTGGTGCTGGAAGACATTCAGGACGTCACTGCCAAAGTGAATGCAGCGGTCAAACCGGGCATGTCAACCGCCGATGCCGGCAAGGCGCAGCGCGAAGCAATGTCGTCGCTCGAAAAGGAATGCTCGTTCGACGGTATGCGGTGCGACGTCGTGACCTTGTATTCGGGCGCGATGTACAACCTCTACAAATACAAAAAGTACGACGACATTCGCCTGGTCTTTGCGCCTGAGTTCGAGATGGCATTTTTCGGCGGCGATCCCGACAACTTCGAGTATCCGCGTTACGATCTCGATATTTCATTCTTTCGTGCCTATGAAAACAATGAGCCGGCCCAGATCACGGATTATCTGAAATGGTCGCCGGTGGGCGTAAAGGAAGGCGACCTGGTTTTCGTTTCAGGCCATCCCGGCCGGACGGGCCGTTTACTGACAACCGACCAACTTGGCTTCCTGCGCGATTACCAATATCCCCTGCAGCTGAACTCCTACAAGCGGCGCATCGACATGTTGCAAAAATTCAGTGCTGTGTCGGAAGAGAATGCGCGTGAAGCCGAAAGCGACTTTTTCGGATTGCAGAACTCCTTTAAGGCCGTCACCGGTTATGAGAGTGGATTGCGCGACCGGGACCTGATGGCCAAGAAGGCGGCCAGCGAGAAGGCGCTGCGCGGCTTTGTCAATTCTAATTCCAAGCTCAAGACCGAATTTGGCGATCCCTGGGGCGAAATCGCCAAGGCAGTGGAGATTCAGAAGCAGATTTACAAGCCCTTGGGCTACCTGGATAACCTGGGCGGTTTTCGTGGCGATCTCGCCCGCTTCGCCCGCGACATCGTTCGCGCGGCCGAGGAAAAGCAGAAGCCCAGCAACCAGCGCATCCGCGGTTTTCAGGACTCGGCTTTACCCACCCTGGAGCAGCGATTGTTCTCTGCCGCTCCCATTTACAAAGCGCTGGAGCAGGCCTTGCTCGCCGAGAGTCTGGCCGAAATGCAGGACGTCCTTGGCGCAGACAATCCGGACGTAACGAAGGCCTTGGCTGGTAAGACTCCGGATGAGCGCGCCAAAGAGTTGATTGAGGGAAGCAAGCTCGATGACGTGGCCGCTCGCAAGCAACTCTACGAAGGCGGAGAAGCTGCCGTGGAGGCCAGCAACGATCCGTTGATCGTACTCATGCGGCAAATCGAGCCGGACGCTCTCGCGGTCCACCAGCGCGATGAGGATGAAGTGCAATCGGTATTGCGCCATGATGGCGCATCCATCGGCAAGGCCCTGTTCGCCAAGGAAGGATTCAAGGTCCCTCCCGACGCGACCTTTACGCTGCGTCTCAGTTACGGCGCCGTGGAAAGCTATAAGCTGAACGGCAAAAACGTGCCTTGGTTTACCACCATGGGCGGAGCCTACAAACATGCTGAGGAGCACGGCAGCAAGTTCCCGTACCAGCTTCCCGAGAGCTGGCTGAAGGCCAAGTCGTCAATTGACCTCAACACTCCGTTCGATACTGTCTCCACACCGGATATCATCGGCGGCAACTCCGGCAGTCCGGTCATCAATAAGAAAGCGGAAGTAGTGGGGATCATCTTCGACGGCAACATCGAATCGCTGCCTTGGAACTTCGAGTACGGCGACAAGGTTGGACGTTCGGTCGAAGTCGATTCGCGAGCCATCCTGGAGTCGATTCGTAAGATCTATCACGCCGACGCTTTGGCCAACGAGCTTACCGGAGCCGAAAGCGGCGCGGTGAAGCCGAATCCACAGAACAAGATGCGGAAGCCGGCCGGCAAGCAGCAATAACCCGGCGCATAAGGAGCACGAAGAGCGCGGCCAATGTCGCGTCCCGCGCGAATCTGGTGAGAAATTCCGGTTAGAGCCTGCGTATTGGGCCGGGATACCGGGCTACGACGAGATCGAGGGTTAGCAGCGTGATTCCTTCAACGGTCGCCTGCGCCACCAGTAAACGATCGAATGGGTCCTTGTGAATCGCTGGTAGGTCCTCCACGGCGACCACGTGGTCGCTCATAATGGGCAATTCGCTATAACCGTTGTCCAATAACCCGCGGCGCAGAAGTCGTGCATCGACTTGAAAATCCTTTCGGCCCAATCCCCGCTTGATGGCAATCTCCCACAAGCTGGCGACGCTGAAAAGCGGTTCATTGTCCGCATCATTGATCAACCGGCGCGCGCTTGCCGACAGCCGCGCAGGCTCGCCGGCCGCCCAGAGCAGAACATGGGTATCCAACAGCAGCTTCATGCGCCACCAGTGAATAGCAGCTCGATCTCGCCTCGGTTCATCCGGTCGAAGTCCCTCGGGACGGTGATCTGTCCCGTCATAAACCCGAGTCGGCGCACTTGACGGCCTGTAGGGGCGCTCAACGCCGTAACTTTGACGAGAGGCTTGCCCGCTTTGGCGATAAGGAAGGGTTCGCCTTTGCTCGCCTCATCGACGAGTTTTGAAAGCTGAGTTTTGGCTTCGTGAATGTTGACCTGCTTCATAACTGTTGAACCAGACTAAGTTAGTCTAGTCCATCTGCACGCCCCCCGCAACCCGTAACCGAGGGCCAGTGATGGGGACAACCTGGGTTGCGGAGCGACATGGCCGTGCGCGCTGCCTATCTAGCGGATCGCAGATGGCAGTTCACTTTAACTCGTCGTGGTTCCGGTCCCGCGACCTCCACCCTCCGGCGAACATCTAATGTGGTAGCCTTTCTATCGGGGCGAGTGTCTCCGGCTGGCACTGTGCGGCCCCGTCCACGTCTAAAAGACGTAAATCTAAGGAAACACAGCATTGATCAACAAGCTTATCGCCAAGGTTTTCGGCACCAGCAACGAACGGGAAATCAAGCGGATTGTGCCGCTGGTGGAGCGCATCAATGCGCTTGAGCCCGAGACGAAGCAGCTCAGCGATGAGCAGCTGATGGCCAAGACCGAAGAGTTTCGCCAGCGCATTCACGAGCGCTTGGACTCCGTCGAGGACCCCGACGAGAAGGACCGCGAGCTGAAACAGGTGCTGGATGAGATTCTTCCCGAGGCTTTCGCGGTGGTGCGCGAGGCAGGTTGGCGCGTGCTGAAGATGCGGCACTTCGACGTGCAGCTCATCGGCGGCGTGGTGCTGCATCAGGGCAAGATTGCCGAAATGAAGACTGGCGAAGGTAAAACGCTGGTTGCCACCTTGCCGGTTTACCTGAATGCGCTTTCCGGGCGCGGCGTCCACGTGGTTACGGTCAACGACTACCTGGCCAAGCGCGACTCGGAGTGGATGGGCAAACTTTACACCTTTCTCGGTCTGACGGTTGGAGTCATCGTTCACGATCTCGACGATCGCGAGCGGCGCGAGGCCTACGCCGCCGACGTCACTTACGGCACCAACAACGAGTTCGGATTCGACTACCTGCGCGACAACATGAAGTTCGACCTCACCGATTGCGTGCAGCGCGGGCATAACTATTCCATCGTTGATGAAGTGGACTCAATCCTGATCGACGAAGCGCGAACCCCGCTCATCATCAGCGGTCAAAGCGAGGAATCCACCGACAAGTATTACCGCGTGAACCGCATCATTCCGCAACTGGAGCAGGGTGAGGAGATCGACCGCGGTCTCGGAGAAGACAAGGTTCTTACCGGCGATTACGTGGTGGACGAAAAGCACCGCACTATTACCGTCACCGACGTGGGCTGGGAGAAGGTCGAGCGCCTGTTGGGCATCGGCAACATCGCCGATCCCGAGAACTGGGACCTGAAACACCACGTGGATACCGCAATCAAGGCGCACGCACTCTATCGGCGCGATGTCGAGTATGTGGTGAAGGACGGCGAAGTCCTCATCGTCGATGAGTTCACCGGGCGCTTGATGCCAGGCCGTCGCTGGTCCGATGGATTGCATCAGGCGGTGGAAGCCAAAGAAGGTGTGAAGATTGAGCGCGAAAATCAGACGCTCGCCACCGTCACCTTCCAGAACTACTTCCGCATGTACAAAAAGCTGGCCGGCATGACCGGTACGGCGGAAACGGAAGCGGCCGAGTTCGACAAGATTTACAGGCTCGAAGTGGTGGTCATTCCGACCAACAAAGTTTTACTGCGCGTTGAGAACTCCGACGTGGTGTATCGCACGGAGAAGGAGAAGTTTTTCGCCTCAGCCGATGAGATTCAGAAGATCGCCGACAAAGGGCAGCCCATCCTGGTGGGCACCACTTCGGTTGAGAAGTCTGAGCGGCTATCGGACCTGCTGAAGAAGAAGGGCATCAAGCACGTAGTGCTGAATGCCAAGTACCACGAGAAGGAAGCCGAGATCGTCGCCCAGGCAGGCCGCAAAGGTGCAATTACGATTTCCACCAACATGGCCGGGCGCGGTACCGACATTCTGCTGGGCGGAAATTCCGAGTTCATGGCCAAGCAGGAGTGCATCAAGAAGGGACTGGCGCAGCCGCTCAAGGTGGTGGCTGGCGAAGTCACCGCCAAGCCCGACGATCCCAACCTCTCCTACTTCTATTACGGTGGCAACGAGTACCAGGTCCCAACCGCGCAGTGGAACGAGATCAACGCTCGCTATAAGGAAGTCACCGACAAGGAGCACGAAGAAGTTATTTCACTCGGTGGCCTGTTTATCTTCGGCACCGAACGCCACGAGGCGCGCCGCATCGACAACCAGTTGCGTGGACGCGCCGGCCGCCAGGGCGATCCCGGCGCATCGCGTTTCTACCTGTCTCTGGAAGATGACCTGATGCGTATCTTCGCCAAGGAGTGGGTGTCGAATTTGCTTCAGCGTCTGGGCATGGAAGAAGGCGTGCCGATCGAATCCCGGCTGATCACGCGACGCATTGAGGCCGCACAGAAGGCCGTCGAGGGCCAGAACTTCGAAGCTCGTAAGCATCTTCTCGAATACGACGATGTGATGAACAAGCAGCGGCAGGCGGTTTATGGACTGCGCCGGCAACTGCTGGAAGGCATCGATCAGAAAGAACTCATCCTCGAGGATTACGTACGCGAAATTCTTGGTGGCCTGCTCGATAAATACGCTGCGAAGGAAACGCACGCTGAAGACTGGGACATCAAGAGCCTGAAGAACCAGATCTTCACCCGCTTTGGAGTGGACATCGCGGCCGAGGGCATCCAGGCGGAAACGTTGAACCGCCAGGAACTCGGCGACACCATCTTCGACAAGCTGAAAGAGCGTTACGAAGCCAAGGAGACGCTGATCGGTCCTCGATGCCATGCGCCATCACGAGCGCATCATCATGTTGAGCGTGATCGACCAGCAGTGGAAAGACCACTTGCTCAGCATGGACCACCTGCGCGAAGGTATCGGCCTGCGCGGCTACGGCCAGCACGATCCGTTGGTTGAGTACAAGCGCGAGTCGTTCGATATGTTCGAAGCCATGATGGAGCGCTTCGAAGAGGAGACGGTCCGCTACCTGTACCTGATGCAGGTAATCGAAGCTCCCTCGCGACCGGTTCCGCAGCCTGCTATTTCCTCGGGAGATTTTGACAGCAACGATCAGCCGGCCTCGGCGTTCAGCACCGGACCGCGGCGCAATCGCGCGACTACCTCGATGGACGACATGGAAGAAGCCTTCCAGCGCCGCAAGCGCCGCGAACTGGAACAGGCGCGCATGGCGGGCGCCGGCGAAGCGGCAACCGTGCAGCAGGTGGTGCGCGGAGAGAAGGTCGGCCGCAACGATCCTTGTCCTTGCGGCAGCGGAAAAAAATATAAGAAGTGCTGCGGCGCGTAGAAGAGCTGCTCTTCGCTATTCGCCTCTCGCTCTTCGCATCGCGCCCTGATACAACTCATGTTCAAATCGCCGCCCTGGTTCGGCACGAGCCAGATCTGCACTTCCCACGACAGTAGTAAGGGCATTATTGCTTTGCGTTCCGGCGGAGACTCTGTTATCGTTCGCCCCAAATAGAGGCCTTTAGGGGCCCCGCGCTGGGCTTGTGTCTTGGCTTGCGCAGGGAAGGGCTCACCGGTTCGACAACTCAGGAGGTCATCATGGCGTTTTGTGCATCCTGCGGTACTCAAATGGCAGACAACGCAGCGTTTTGTCCCAACTGTGGCAAGGCCGCGGGTCAGGCAGGCGGTGCAGGTGTTTCGAATGCTCCAGCACCAGCCCCATCGGCCGGTTACGTAGCTCCACCCGCTTCGACAGCAGCCCCAATTGAAGAGAATATTGCCGGCATGCTGGCTTACTTCACTATCATTCCGGCGATCATATTTCTGCTGGTCGAGCCCTACAATCGCAACCGCTTCGTCCGTTTTCACTCGTTCCAGTGCCTGTTTACATGCGGCGCCCTGATTGTGTTGCACGTTGGCTTATCGATCCTTAGCTACGCCATGCCGCTGATCATGTTCCCCATCTGGACTCTGGTGGGACTCGGTGAACTTGCGCTGTGGATACTGCTGGTGATCAAGGCGTATCAGCACCAGATATTCAAGTTGCCCATCGTGGGAGACCTGGCCGAGAAGCAGGCCAACGCATAGAGACACCTCGAAGCTCATGCGGGTGCCCGTAAGTGTGGACAGCCGCAGTCAGATCCAGAAGCCGACCCACGATTAGCGAGAAGCAAGAAGAGAGAAATTCTGTCCGGGCGTCGTGCGATCGTCTGTATGACGACGGCCCTGCCCAACGGTCCGATCTCAGCACATTACTGTTCTGCGCCTCTGCTATACTAAGTCGGTTCCATCGCTTCGCCTTCAGCTCCCATGCTGCGTGAAAGTATGCTCTAGGGTATTGCTTCAGGCGAGCACGAGACTGCACGGCAGAGTCGCATAGCTTTTGATTCCGCTTGTAATCCTCTTCGGGCGCGTAGCTCAATTGGCAGAGCAACTGACTCTTAATCAGTAGGTTGAAGGTTCGATTCCTTCCGCGCTCACCACTTAACTCAATCAGCCGCGATACTTACCTGCCGCTGTTCTTGCGGCATTGGGGGGAGCTGTTTTCGTGGTGATGCCCGTCGGTGCCCACTTCTTCGCGATTGCCAAATTTCGCTTCGCCGCTTCCGGGAGTGTGCGCCGTTTAAGGTGGTTCCGCTCGTGTTCTCAGGATTCATGCCGTCCGATTATGCCGATTCGGCTACCAGTCTGCAGCAAATTCGTCGGGCAAATGGTGAGGTACTAGATTTTATCCTTGTCCCCAGGGCGCAATAAAATCGTCGCCACCGTGACAACAACGACCATGATGATGATCCCGTACTGCTCCGCTGACAGTAATGAGAAGGCGGATGAGATCGATTTTGCCGTATGGAAATCGAGATCGCCCATGGTATTTCGAAGCATCTGGCCAGCCCGACTGTCGTAGCCGAGAACGATCAGTGAGCCTGCCGCTAACACCACTAAGCTAATCAGAATCTTTCGTTTCATAATTAAAGTGCAGCCCCTATCTGCAAAAACAAACCATGAATGAGATTGCACTATCGCCCCTGCGCTTAGAAGTAATCACAGCCAGGAACGCCACGCCCTCACGGGCGAACCTATCTACCGAATGCCATTCACAGTTCCGGGAGAGGATCAAAAACCAGTATGCACCAACCGCATAGGGTCGTCTGTGACCACGACACAGCAAGGACACACGAAGGTAATAGGGGGAGAATGGTTACTGTAAATCGCTGTCTGTGACGGCCAGCTTCGTCTGCGGGTCAATGAGTGAAATACGTCTGATTGCAACAAGAATCTCGATCGCCTCCGGCAACTCTGAACCAGAACCTTGCGGCCCCGTTTTGCGGTCGATTAGTGGCCTCGACGGCCCTCTTTCAGGAATGTTCCTTCCTGAAGTTCGGTGAATGCTTGCTGCAGTTGCTCCTGCGTGTTCATCACGATCGGACCATACCAAGCCACAGGCTCTTCAAGTGGTTTTCCTGAGACAAGCAGAAAACGGATGCCATCGTCTCCTGCCTGAACCGTGACTTCGTCTCCACGGTCAAACAGGACCAGGGAGCGGTTATCCGCTTCTACGGGGGGATTGGTGTCGAGCCATTTAATCGCCTCGGTCGGCACTACTAGTGGCCCTGAGGCATTGCAGAATTTCCCGCTGCCCGCAAACACATACGCGAAGGCATGACGAACCGTCTCGACGGGGAGTGTCTTTCTTTTGCCGGGAGAAACCGACACGTCGAGGTAGATCGGATCGGCGGCCACGCCCTCCACCGGGCCTTTCTTTCCCCAGAAATTTCCGCAGACAACTCGCACGTGAGTGCCATCGTCGTCAGCGATTTCGGGTATCTCGTTGGATTTCACCTCCTGATAGCGTGGCGAGGTCATTTTGAGCGATGAGGGAAGATTGCCCCACAACTGAAATCCATGCATGCGTCCCGTAGGGTCGCCCTTCGGCATCTCCTGGTGAATGATGCCACTGCCCGCTGTCATCCATTGCACATCCCCGGCACCGATGACGCCGCTGTTGCCCATGCTGTCTCCGTGCGCCACGGTCCCCGCCAGCACGTAAGTGATCGTCTCGATTCCCCGGTGCGGATGCCACGGGAAGCCGGCCAGATAGTCCTCCGGAACGTCGTTACGGAAATCGTCCAGCAGGAGAAACGGGTCGAAGTCTTTTGTGTTTCCAAAGCCGAACGCCCGGCGAAGATGGACTCCCGCACCTTCGAGCGTCGGTTTCGATTTGATAAGCCGCCTGACGGGTCGGATCGACATATTGAACTCCAGTGTACTGCCGTAAATGGGTTTTAGCTCTGCGAGTATTCTGTTTCGATTCCAAACTCACGGTCCGGATTCCGTCGGACCGCTGGGTCGCTTACCTTTTTATGAGTACCTCGTCCAACGGAATGTAGTACCTCCCCAGTGAAGCATCGGACCATGGCCCGAAAGTTGGACGCATTGTTCACTCGGCTGTGACCGGCTCATAACATCCAGTGCCTCTACGGCAATTGAAGTCCGCTTCAAGCGAACGAGCGCAGGCGTGTCTGTGCACGCAATAATTTGATTTGGAGGAGGAGAGAGAAACATGAAAGCTTGGATTACGCGAGGATGGAAGGCTTGTGGCAACAAGGGTCGCGCGGCCGTCGCGCTCACGCTTGTGCTGGCAGCTTCCATCTTTGCCTACACCGCCCACACCTCATTCGTACCCGTGCGTGCTGCAGTTTCTTCCAACGCTGCACCACTGGACGATAGCAAGATCGGACCGCTGCTTTCCCTTGATCAGGCAATGGAGGCCGTGGCTGCCAGGGTCACGCCCGCTATTGTGAATGTTGCGGTCACCTCGCGGGCAAAGTCGCAGCCGGTGGCAGAAGGAGTTCCCGACGATATTCAGCGTTTCTTCGGCCAGCAATTTGGCCAGGGCCAACGCATGCAGCCGGGTCCGCAGATCGAACACGGCATCGGCAGCGGCGTTATTATCTCGCCCGACGGTTATATCGTTACCAACAACCATGTGGTGGATGGCGCCACCGACATCAAGGTCACGCTCGGCGACCGGCGCATTCTCGCCGGGAAACTGGTAGGCGCCGATCCGCTCACCGACCTGGCCGTGATCAAGATCGAAGGTACCAACCTTCCCAACATTCCGATCGGTGATTCGGCAGCGCTGCGCCCGGGACAGACCGTGCTTGCCTTCGGCAATCCCTTCGGCTTCCGGTTTACCGTCACCCGCGGCATTGTAAGCGCGCTGAACCGTCCGAATCCGTACTCCGATGATCCTCACAAGCCCGGACAATTCATCCAGACCGATGCCGCCATCAATCCCGGCAACTCGGGTGGTCCACTGGTGAATGCCCACGGCGAAGTGGTGGGCATCAATACCTTCCTCATCTCGCCTTCCGGTTCCTTCTCTGGAATGGGATTTGCCATTCCTACCCAGATTGTGACTCCGGTGGTCAACTCCCTGGTCCGCTACGGCAAGGTGAGCCACGCGCACATGGGTGTCGGCATCACCGACGTCACGCCTGAGAATGCAAAGTTCTTCGACGTTACGGACAACTCTGGCGCTCTGGTTACGCAGGTCGAGCCCGATTCTCCTGGCGCCAAAGCAGGTCTGCGCGTAGGCGACGTCATCACTGAACTGGACGGCAAGAAGGTCAGCGATGCAGGACAATTGCAGATGGAAGTCGGGGAGAAGACCCCTGGCACCAGGATTACCCTGCAAGTCATGCGCGATGGCAAGAACGTTTCGGTGCCACTTACCCTGGAAGAACTGGGAGGCGACCGCTCCGAGAAACGAAACGCAGAGAACCAGACCGACAAGCCCCGCTGGGGACTTGGACTCGCCGACATGACTCCTGAAACGCGTGAACAACTGCGCGCTCCGGAAGACATTACCGGCGCTGTGATTCAGCGCGTGCTGCCCGGCAGCGCGTCAGATGATGCAGGATTACAGCCAGGACAGGTAATCATGGGCGTGAATCGTCACCAGACCAGGAACGCCTCCGACGTGCAGAAGGCCCTCGCGAACGTACCCAAGGGTCAGGACGCACTGGTGCTCATCTGGGCCAACGGAGGGAACACCTTCCGCGTGTTGCACTCTCCTCATCAGGGAGCCTAACTCCTTCGCCGCGCTACGCTGTGCTTCATCGTGAGTTCCCCCGACTTACGATGCAAGTACAGCGCGGCCGGCGTTGCAATGACTGATCAGGCGACCTTCCGGTCCGTCTCCTCTGTTGTTCTGGCATGTGCTGCCAAGCTAGTTTCCAATTCAAAAACTGAGTGAATGCGGTTGCAATCCGCGCAGTAAAGCTCTCCACTGAGCGCCAGCGAGGTTCTGTCTCCACCGCAGGCAGGACACATCGGTATCACTCGATCTGTGGTCATGATTTGCACCTCCCGACCAGGCAGCAGTTCACAGGCCAACATTCACGAAGTGGGCAGATCAAGAAGTGGGTCTATCCAGTGGGTAGATCACGAAGTGGGTAGGTCTGACAACAATGATGACAGTCACCAGGCAAAGGGTTGTATTTTTTTGGGAGTTCGTTTTGGTGCCGCGGGACGGGGTTCGACTCAACTAGTGAGGCCTCCTGCAGTCAGGTCCGGGATCGAGAGCCTGCTAGAGCGTGAAGTAGAACGTGGCGCCCTTCTGAACAGCGCCTTCGGCCCAGACTTCGCCACCGTGCCGGGAGATGATGCGTTGGACGGTTCCGGGATGGCGCATCGCGTATACTGCCTCGCAGAAACAATACAGAAAAATTGCGTCCCGGGAGGAATGTAATCCATGCCGCCAAAGTCGTCTTTGCATCCATTTTCGTACCGCAATCGCGTGCCCAAAATCGCGTGCTTCAACAAGGCCAAGACCCCCATGGGCGTGGACTTCGATGCCCTCGTCGCGGCCATGCAGAAGTTTGTCGACGAGCACTTCGCACCGGTCTGGGGAACGCCGGCCGAACTGGTCAAATCCACCGGCTTCCTCAAGGGAGCGTGGGCGATGGCATTTCTCGACAGCACGAAAGACGCCGACTTGGAGGGCTATCACGACGTGACCCCCGAGGGCCTGCCGATGTCGAAGGTGTTCGTCAAGAACATACTGAAGCAAAAGGACGTGGTCAGCGTCGCCGCCTCACACGAGTTAGCCGAGATGCTGGTCGATCCCGCCGCCAACCTCTATTCCACCGGGCCCAAGAAAAACCGCCTGTATGACTACGAGGTGGCAGACCCAGTGGAGGAAGTGCACTTCGAGGTTGACGGAATTCCCATGACTAATTTCGTGTATCCCTCGTACTTCGAAACTTTCCATAAGAAGGGCACGACCCGCTTCGACCACATGGAAATACTGGACCTGCCGTTCGATCTGCACGAAGGCGGTTACCAGAGCTATTGGAGCCGTGGGAAAGAGGAAACTGCGTGGGGTTCGAAGGCCAAAAGGGCCCGCTTCCTGCAAGAAGATCGTCGCGGACACCGCAGCGAGTTCCGCCACAAGAAAGAAAGAAAACTGTCGAAGGCGGCGAAGGCTTACTCGGCCAGTGCTAAATAATGATCGGCCTGATTGTCCTGTTGTTCTGGTCTAGCTATGCCGAGGAAACTTTCACTTGTCATCGTTTGTGCGCTCCTCCTGATCGAAATGGGGCTGAGAGTGGAAGCGCAGGAGACAAGTCCGCCCGCAACGGTACCCGACGTCCAAACAAGTCCTAGCGGCGGCGGCATCGGATCAGGTGCGATATACCGCGTGGGCGGGAAAGTAAGTGCTCCGAAAGCGCTGTACGCGCCGGATCCCGAATACTCGAACGCGGCGCGAGAAGCGAAGCTGCAGGGTGTTGTTGTCCTCTGGTTGGTGGTGGACAAAGATGGCAACCCGCAACGGATTAGGCTGCAAAAAAAGCTTGGGAAGGGGTTGGATGAGAAGGCAATCGAAACCGTGAAGCACTGGCGCTTCGAGCCTGCCAGGATGGACGGCCAGCCAGTCGCCGTGATGATCAATATTGAAATTAATTTCCGCCTGTACGACGGCGGATTTAATACCTTGTCCCGTTTGCTCCGACTCGGAGTTAATCCAACTGAGTATCCTCTGCTCGTTCAGTTCATCTCCAGCAATGAGCAAGGGAAAGAACACGATCACGTTGTGAATGCCAAGCTAAAGATCACGGAAGCCGAATCCGAACATGAACGGAAGGTGAAAGCGCTTTGCCGCGAAGCAGACGGGGGATGCCGCGATCTTCCAAAAGGCGAATATCCGGGACGATGGAACAATGGGCGGTTGGACGTTCTATACCAACTGAACGCCGAACCCGGCAAGTGGCATTCCGCGGTCTACACCGTACCGGGAAGTTAGCCGCGTTACTGCAGCTTCGCGTACTCTGCCTTGGCTTCTTTCAGGATCGGCACATCGGGGTCGGCGTCTTTCCAGAGAGTGAGGAAGTCCTGATAGGCGGTACGGGCCTTGGCGGTATCACCCTGCATGGCGTAAGCGCGTGCCAGGCCAAGCCGGGCCAGCACTCCCCATTGAAAGTTCACCACTGCTCCCCGCTGGTCGATGAACTTCTGGAATTCTGCTGCCGCGGCATTGCCGTTGTGCAGCATCAGATAAGCTTCTCCCCGCACATAAACAGGGCACAGGAACACGGTCACTTGCGTGGGTTGGCCCAGTTCGATTGCGCTTGCCCCGCGCAGCACTTCGATGGCGCGGTTCGGGTCTTTGCGCTGCAACGCAACCGCCGCCTGGATCGTGGGTAGCCAATACCTCTGGACCAGCGTGTCGAGGGGGAATGTCTTGTTGAGATCGGCTGCCAGCTTCTCCGCCCCCGCGGTATCGCCTGCCCGCGCCAGGGCCAGCGCAGCCATTGCCTGCACGTCGCGATTGGGGGCCAGCTTCACCGCTGCATCGGCGTCGGCAAGCGCCTCACTCCGATGGCCTGATTCCACCTCACGCAACGCCGCTGCTGCCTGGTACATGGCCGCCGCCTCTTTGGCGTCGTAATGCTGGGCTGAATCCATGGCCTGCCGGGTCAGATCGCGCGCGCTTTTCAACTTGCCGTACCAGGCTTCGGTGTCTCCTTGATATGCCAGCATCAGTTCTTCTGCGCCCGACTTGCCCATAGCAGCCGAGGCCAGTTGCGCCATCTGCGCGGTATCGCCCCTGAGAAAGGCCAACTGGTAGCGGTTCGTCAGCAGGAACTCGCTCTCCAGCTTGCGCTCTGCTGCCTGGTTGTACACCTTCTCAGCTTCGTCCAGCTGGTTGAGGTTCACATAGTCGTTGCCGAGATTGAGGTAGTTGTTCTCATCATTCGGCTCCAGGCGCAGCGCACCGCTGGCTTCGCGTAATGCCTTTTCCCAATTTCCCAGGATGCCGTAAATGTCTCCCAGATTCGTGTAAGGCAAATAGTCACGCGGGTAGGTTTGCTGCCAGAGCTCGTATGCCTGCGCCGCCTTCTCCAGCTCTCCCGTGGTGTAGGTATAGTAGATAGCCTCAATGGCGAGCCGCTCCCGCTCGCTCACCTTCTCGCGCAGCGCGTAAGCCTTGCGCGAATTCTCCGCCGCCCGGCCCAACTCGTTGAGGTTGCCGTACACCACGGACATGGAACGATAGGCCACGGCAAAATTCGGGTCCAACTCGGCCGCCCGTTTGTAATACGGCAAAGCGGCAGAGTCGCCTTTCGCCGCCTGCATCTTCCGCCCCAGGCTGTATGCTTTCAGCGCCTCCAGCGATGGCGTGGTCGCTTCCTCGACCGGCGTGGCATATTTCTGTACCGAGCTCAGCGACTCGCCCAGCTTGGCGCGCAGGCTGACCGCCGCCTTGTCGAGCGCCTTGAGTACCGATTCCTTGCCATCCGCCTGCTCCTGCGCTTCAGCCAGCACGTCTCCAGTGTTGCAGTCGGCCGCCTTCAGGCCAATCACGTAGTGGCTGCCCAGACCGGCAATCGAGCCGGTCAGGATGGCGCGGCTACCCCTGCGCTGGCAAACCTCCCGCGCCACCTCCGGCGTCAAACGGTCCCCGGCGGGACGGCCCATCAGTTTCAAAGTCTCATTCACTTTGCGCTCGGAGACCAGGTCCAGAAAGGGCGATTGTTCAAGCTGGACCGACAGTCCTTGCTTCAGGGTGTCGTCAAAAACGCTGTCGCCCGTGGTGTTGGTGAAATCGGAGAGAACAATCGTATCTTTGTCAGTCAGATGCTTGGCTTGATGGCCGCGATAGTAAAGCCCGCCCGCCACCAGCGCCACGGCGAGCAGGACCAGGAACGCAATCCTCCAGAACTTGCTGCCATGGGCAGCATCGGCTGCCGGCACCCTCACCCCACTCGAGCTGGCCGCGGAACCGAATCCGCTCTCCATGTCCCGCTTCGCCCGCTGCAAGTCGGTGCGCATTTCCGCAGCGTGCTGGTAACGCAGATTGCGGTCCTTCTCCAGAGCTTTGCTGATAATCCGTTCCAGCTCGGGCGATATGTCGGGATTCAATCGCACTGCGGCCGTGGGAGCGCTGTCCAGAATTGCTTTTGAAATGACCCCCGAACTTTCACCGCGGAAGGGCATTAAACCCGTCGCCATTTCGTACAACACCACCCCAAACGAGAAAAGGTCCGAACGGCTGTCCAGGTCTTTGGCTCGCACCTGTTCAGGCGACATATAAGCCACGGTGCCGACCGCGGAGCCGGGGCTGGTCAGGTCGCGTTCGTCGCCGGTCGCGGTCATGGTATCGGCCAGCGCATTTCTGCTCGACGAGCTGGCTTTGGCGGTCATCTTGGCCAGTCCGAAATCGAGGATCTTGGCGTGGCCGCGCCAGGTCACAAAAATGTTGGCAGGCTTGATGTCGCGATGGACAATGCCCTCCGAATGCGCAGCGTCTAGTGCGTCAGCAATCTCAATGGCCAGGCTGAGTAGAACATCACTCTCGAGGGGTTTGGCGGCGATCCGGTGCTTCAGCGTCATGCCATCCAGAAACTCCATGGCGATGAAGGGCCTGCCATCTTCCTGCCCGATTTCATAGATAGTGCAGATATTGGGATGGTTCAGGGCAGAGGCAGCCTGGGCCTCCCGCTCGAAGCGGGCCAGGGCCTGGGGATCTTTGGCGATCTCATCGGGCAAGAACTTCAGGGCGACAAAACGGCGCAGAGTGACGTCCTCGGCTTTGAAGACCACCCCCATGCCCCCGCCGCCGAGTTTCTCGATAATGCGGTAATGGGATACGATCTGGTCGATCATTAAAAGATGGCGCAACCTTCGGTCACACCATCTTAAGTACGCAACATCTGCCAGTCAACCACCAAGGCCCCCAGCGCCGGATTTAGCGGGTGTCAACAGCAAATGTGTTTGTGCTTATCCAACGGCCCGCTTGGCAGCCTTGGCGCGAACCCTCGGCATTTGCAGGCACGGACCTGCCAAATCGAAATCATGAGTCATATGTGTGACCGGCTGGGTCGCATAGAAAGCGACATTGGCCCCGCAGACACGACAGTGCGGCAACTGGTCACCACGAATCGCTATGACCTGGTGGTCTGGGCGATGCTTGACGTGCACGACAGTGTAGATACCAGAAATTGGCACTAACTGTCCGGGTTTACAGGCCTTAGCGTAGAAATTTGGTCCAATCACCAACTGACAGCCTTTCGACTGGTCGAGCAGGGGGTAACTGTGTTTTTGTAGCGGCTTTGGGAGCCGAAAAAAACAGCTTCTGAGACGCAAACGTGGCGCACACCTTTGCCGGTGATTATGATGAGCCTTTAGTAGACCGGGTTGTCACCACTGCTGACTATTTGCCGCGCGACCGCCCCCAGCCAGTTTGACAATCGTGGCATCTCTGCCAGAACAAGCCACTTGGGTACTGGGTGTCTCCCCCACGCAACACAGCCCCGGACAATCGCATCGAATCGAAAAATGGAAGACAGCCACATGAAAAAAGAAAATACTCCCAGAATGATCATGCCGTTGTTGAACTACTACGTGCAGTCATTGTGTGGACTCTATAGCCGGGTCGCGAGCCGACTCAGAGTTGACCGCTCTTATGTCAGTCGAGTCGCGCGTGGGGAGAGGCATTCAGAGCAAGTTGAAGAGGCACTCAGCACTGAGTTCGCCCGAATTACAGACGAGCGACCCTAGAAAATCCTGCCTAATTGTCGGCCGCGAAGCCTGGCGAAGGTAGGCGGGTTGAACAGAGTGCAATTTCCCTCTTAAACTAGAGGCATGCACCTGCATGCCGGCGACGCAAGGAACGCGACCACCTCGCGTGTGCTGCGAATCTCGCTGGTTGTAACCCTGGCCTACGTCGTTCTTCTGGTCGTTGCCGGCCTGCGCGCCCATAGTTTGGCGCTGCTTTCTGAGGCCGGGCACAATCTCTCGGATTTTGTCGCATTGCTGATGTCGTGGGGCGCAGTCTATTTGCAAGGCAGGCCGCCCAGCGCGCGTAAAACCTTCGGTTACCGCCGAGCGGGAGTGCTGGTCGCCTTCGTTAACGGCCTTTCGCTGGTACTGATCGCCTTCTATATCCTCTACGAAGCTTTCCGCCGTTTGCAGACTCCGGTGGATGTGCAGGCCGATATCATGATCTGGGTGGCGGCCGCCGGGGTCGTCATGAACGGCGCGATCGCGCTCCTGCTGATGCGCGGCCACCGCGATATCAACCTGCGCAGCGCGCTGCTGCACGAAATTGGCGATACCCTGTCTACCGCCGCGGTGATCATCGGCGGCATCATGATTGCCCTGACCGGCCAGCGCTGGATCGACCCTGCACTTTCGGTGGGCATCGGCGTCATGATCCTCTGGTCTTCCATCGGGATCATCCGCGAGAGCCTCAACATTCTGCTCGAAGGCACTCCCCGCGGCATGGAGTTGCGGCGCATTGAGGAGATCATCCGCGCCATTCCAGGAGTGAATGATGTGCACGATCTCCACGTGTGGAGCATCGGCAGCGACACTCACTCGCTTTCCTGTCATGTGGCCATCGCCGATATGCCCGCCTCAGAGAGCGAGGGAATTCTGCGCCTGATTCGCGAACAGATGGGCGAGCGCTTCCACATTCACCACACCACCATCCAGTTTGAGTTGGCGGTCTGCGAGGTGGCGGACGGCTGCGTTATTCCCATCAGCCCGGGACACCAACACGGCCACTCCCATTGAAGCTGAAGCGGAGAAATTGTTGGCCAGTGTGTTTACCTCGCCTGGCGTGCGCGGCATTCATTGCGTGCCTGACTTTCACCGCCGGCTGCGAGCAGAAAACGAAGGCGCCGGATCAGCCGTCAAAAACCACCGCTCTGCATGCCTCCACCGAAGCAGGACCGTGGCATGTGGAGCTGAAGATTTCTCCCGACCATCCGAGGATGGTCAGGCCATTGACCCTCACGCTGCATATCACCGACGAACATGCTCAGCCGGTCACCGGTGCTGAGGTCAACGCCGCTCTGACGATGAAGGATATGGATATGGGGACCACTCAGCTCAAGTTCGAGCCCAAAAGGAACGGCGATTACGAGGCTTTGATGAAGGGCATGGACATGTCCGGCGTCTGGAAGCTAGCGGTGGACGCCTCGCAAGGCACTGTCCACGCGAAGAAGATGTTGTGTATGAGGTTTCACATGGTATACGATCTTCGACGGAGCGGTGTCTCAGCTACCCCTGCCTCTCCCATGCTGCCGCGAATAAATCTTCTCCACTGTTTGTATGGTGTCGATGTCTTTGGGCAGCTTGTCCTGACGCACCCGCACGATCCTGGGAAAGCGCAGTGCGAATCCGCTGTCGTGACGATCGGAACGCATGATGGCGTTGAATGCCACCTCCAGTACGATGTTTGGCTCGACCTCGCGCACGTGACCATGGTCGGCAGTGGTGTGCGCCAGAAACCACTCCGTCAACTCGGCAATCTCTTGGTCGGTCAGCCCTGAATATGCTTTGCCGATGTTGACCAACTCTTCGCCCTTGCGCACCGCGAAGGTGTAATCGCTTAGCACGTGAATGCGCTTGCCATGCCCGAACTCGGCAGCGGTCACCACCACATCGAGCGTAGCCAACTCGCGCTTCAGCTTGAGCCACCAGCGACCACGGCGTCCCGGCATGTAGGGCGATTGCAGGTCTTTAATCATCAGCCCTTCATTGCCGCGCGCCATGGCTTGGTCGAAGTACTGTTCGAGCTGTTGCGGGGAATCAGCGCGAAGGCTAGGCGCTCGCAGAATCCATCCCGAAACCGCGCCCTCCTCCTCAATCTCCGGCTCAAACAGAAGGTCGCCTTGCGCATTCATTACTGGCCGCGGCGAGACCCGCTTCGCGCCCGCAAACACTCTCTCCAGAATCTGCGCGCGCTCCGACAGCGGCCGGTCAAGCGTCAATTCACCCTCGGCGTAAATTACGTCGAAGACAACGTACGCCACCGGGACCTCGGCCATCGTTTTCTGGCTGACCTGTTTGCGGCCCAGGCGCTTCTGAATCTCCGAGAACGGCATCGCGTGCCCGCCCTCTTCACTGTCGCGCCAGGCAACGATTTCGCCGTCGAGAATCACTTCGTCCGGCAATTCGCTCAGACCTCCGACCAACTCAGGAAATGACGGCGTCACTTCATCGAGGGTGCGGGAGAAGATGCGCACCTGCCCGCCTCCGCAATGTGCCTGGGCGCGGATGCCGTCGTACTTGTCCTCGACTTGGGCGTGCTCGAAGTACTGGAAGGCTTCAGCTGCGTCGGCCGCCGGACTGGCCAACATAAAGCCGATGGGATGAAACAGCCGCATGCGCGCCTCGCCGAGGCGATGATCCGCCGCAAGTTGCAAGGTGCCACCGATATCGCCCAGCAGCATGTTGGCTCGCTGCACGCGGGCCAGCGGCTCGTCATAGGCCTTGCCGATCGCCTCTTCGACCAGGCTCTCTTTCAGCCCTATGCGAAGTTCACCCGTGATGACTTTCAGAATATATTTGGTTTCCAGCGCGGTGGCGCGTTCCAGCAGCGACTTCAGGATCGCGGCCTTGGCTGTGGCAGTGCGGGTCTCGGCAATTTGATCGAAGATGGCGCGGACATCTTGCAGCGTGATCGTCGCGGAAGCCGGCGCTTTCGCGAGCAGAACATCGTATGCGGCAGAACCGAGGTCGCCGCGCTTCCGATAAGCGCCGCGCAATGCGGCGTCGGCGTGCGAGTTCCTCTGTTCGGGGTTGAGCGCTGTCGAGCTTTGAAGGGGCGCACCTTTAGGTGCGCCGTTAGGCTCTTCAATTTTGTCATCACGAGTGGGCTTCAGCCCACGAGGGATCTGCTTTTCCTCCGCTTCTGCCGGAATCCTAAGTCGGGCGGCCAGCTCCACCGCCAGCTTCCACAGCAGCGACCCGCCAATCTGGAGCGTGCGCTCATCGAACGCCGGGAAAGCCCGCCCAGATAGAAAGACAGCCGAGATCGCCGCGTCGCGCAACTCACGCGAGCGGAAATACTCGGCCACAATGGCGGTCTTCTCCAGCTTCTTGGTGGTAGCGGCGATGCGCTCGCAGGTTTCAGCCAGGAGTTGCATAGATTCGCAAGCGGCTTTGATGCGGGCGGTCAGAATCAAGGCGCAGATTTGGTGCATCCCGAGGAGTGCGGCGCTTTAGCTGGATGTATCCCGCATTGACATCTCGCGCTCGCCTGCTTACCCTAAACTAGCGCTATTGTGCGCCGTACTCCCTTTCGAGGAACATCCAATCACCATGCAGTCTTTGCGTCAGCGTCTACGTTTTCTAGCAGCCGTTCAACTGTTGCCCGCTTTGGAGAGCGGCGAAGAAACCCTGGTCGGCGGTCAAGCCGTTCTCGAGGGGGTCATGATGCGCTCACCCCATGCGTGGGGCATCTGCATCCGCAGGCCCGACGGCACCTTGGCGACGCACTCGGAGCCGCTGGAGCGACTTTCGGAGCAGCATAAATGGATGGGTTGGCCTGTGGTCCGCGGCGTCATGACGCTCGGTCAGGCGATGGGGCTGGGCTTTCGCGCGCTGCGCTATTCGGCCAACGTAGCCATGGGTGAGCTGAGCGCCGAGGACGAGAAGAAAACCGAGGTGCCGGGCTGGGCCCTTGGCCTCAATGTTGCGTTATCGCTCGGATTTTTCATCTTCATGTACAAGTTTGTGCCGTTGCTGGCGGCCACCAAACTGAAGAACGCCTACCCGGCCTTCGGCAATCAAATCGCTTTTAACGTTGTGGACGGTGTCATCCGTATCGCGCTTTTCCTGCTCTTCATCTGGGGCATCTCCCGCTGGCCCGACATTCACCGGGTGTTTCAATATCACGGCGCCGAGCATAAAACGGTCTTTGCCTTCGAGTCGCGCGATCCGCTGACCGTGCCAAACGCACAGTCCTATTCGACCTTTCATCCCCGTTGCGGCACCAGCTTCCTGATGACCGTGATGCTTATCGCGATGGTGGTTTACATGCTGGTTCCGGTCACGACGTTTTGGGCGCGCTTCGCCGTCCGCATCGCGCTGTTGCCGGTTATCGCAGGGCTGTCGTACGAGTTGATCCGCTTCGCCGCCAAGCATGGCTCGTCGCTGTTCGCGGTGCTTACCAAGCCCGGCCTGTGGTTGCAGCGCATCACCACCCAACCTCCCGCGGATGACCAGGTCGAGACCGCCATCGCCGCCTTGAACGAGGCCATGGAGTTGGAGAAACAGCGTGGCGGCGAACTGGTGATTGCCTAGCGGCGATCACCCCAACACGAGCAAAGGCAGCGCATGGTCGTAAGAACGGCCTTGTTGGATCCCCATGTTTGAACGTCTTGACCAAACCGAATTGAAGTACGAAGAGCTGAATAAAGCTCTATCATCGCCCGACATCGTTTCCGACTCGGCGCGTTTCCAGAAGACCGCCAAGGCCCACAGCGAACTGGCTCCCATCGTGGAGAAATATCGCGAGTACAAAGACCTGACCCGTGGCATTCAGGAGAGCAAGGTCATGCTGGCCGAGGAGAGCGATCCTGAGATGCGCGCCTACGCGCAAGATGAGCTGACCCAACTTGAGCAGCGCCTTCTCCAAGTGGAGGCGGACCTGAAGGTGCTGCTGCTGCCCAAGGACCCGAACGATGAGAAGAACGTAATTCTGGAAATCCGCGCTGGCACCGGCGGCGACGAGGCCACCCTCTTCGCGGCCGAGATCTTCCGCATGTACACGCGCTACGCCGAGAGCCAGCGCTGGAAGGTGGAGGTGCTATCCACCTCGGAATCGACTGTCGGCGGCCTGAAAGAAGTGATCGCCATCATCGAAGGTCAAGGTGTTTTCTCGCGCATGAAGTATGAGAGTGGCGTGCATCGCGTGCAACGCGTGCCGCAAACCGAGACCCAGGGCCGGGTACACACTTCCGCGGTGACCGTCGCAGTGCTGCCCGAAGCCGAGGACGTTGACATCAAAATTGAAGCCAAGGACATTCGCATCGACACTTTCTGTTCCTCCGGGCCGGGTGGTCAGTCGGTGAACACGACATATTCTGCCGTTCGCATTACCCATCTGCCGACCAACACGGTCGTCAGCTGCCAGGACGAGAAGTCGCAGATCAAAAATCGCGAGAAAGGTATGCGCGTGCTGCGCGCGCGCTTGTACGAAATGGAACAGCAGAAGCAGCAGGACGCGCTGGCCAAGGAGCGCAAGGCGATGGTGGGCAGCGGCGATCGCAGCGAGAAAATCCGTACCTACAACTTCCCGCAAAACCGTGTCACAGATCATCGCATCGGCTTCACCGCCCACCAGCTGCCGGAGTTCATGGACGGCCGCATTCAAGCCATGATCGACGCCCTGATCACCCATTTCCAGGCCGAGAAAATGAAGCAGGAGATGGAGGTCACGGCCTGATCCCGTGCAACTGAAACAAGCCCTCGCCTCCGCCGTCGAACATCTCGAAGCCGCTGACGTGGGCTCTCCACGCATGAACGCCGAGGTGCTTCTCATGTTTGTCCTCGGAGCCGATCGTTCCTACCTGTACGCGCATCCCGAGCGCGAACTCAGTCCGCAAGAAGCCGCGCGATACGAAGATGTGCTTGCCCAGCGTGCCACCGGAATGCCATCCCAGTACATCACCGGTCACCAGGAATTCTGGGGCCTGGATTTCGTGGTCTCGCCCGAGGTACTGATTCCGCGTCCCGAGACCGAGCATCTCGTCGAAGCGGTACTGGAGCTGGCGCGCGGAGTCCAGCATCCCAAGCTGGTGGATGTGGGCACCGGTTCGGGATGCGTCGCGCTGGCACTCGCGCACGAGTTGCCAGACGCCGAAGTCTGTGCCGTAGATCTCTCGGCCGATGCGCTGGAAATCGCGTGCGCCAACGCGGTCCGGCTGCAGCTCGATAAGCGCGTGCGGTTTATGCAATGCAATGTCCTCGCTCCCGTGTTGAACGAAAGCCATTCTGCCAACGAGAACCTTAATGCGAGGGGAGGGACCCACTATTTCGAATTTCGCGACTTTGATTTCGTCGTCAGCAATCCACCGTACGTCGCTTTCAGCGAGGCCGATAAGGTACAGAAGTCGGTGCAGGAGTTCGAGCCAGGCATGGCCGTGTTTGCCGGCTTGCATGGGACCGACGTGATCGTGCCACTGATCGAGCAGGGACACGGCGCCCTGAAACCTGGCGGGTGGCTGGCTATGGAGATCGGCTACTCGATGCGAGATGAGGTCGTGGGTTTGTTTAGTCCCACAATGTGGGATAGCATTCGCGTCGTGCCCGACTTACAAGGCATTCCGAGGGTGGTGGCGGCGAAGAAGAGGGGCCCTACCGCGCCCAGTCATGGCAGCGCAATCCGCTGACTCGGCGAAATTCAGAGACGTTCGATGTCACGACAATCAAATCGTTGCGCAAGCACTGGGCTGCGATCAGAGTATCGTATGAGCCAATCGTTCTGCCGGTTCGCTCCAGTTCTGCCCGAATCTCGCCAGCCACCTGCGCATCTTCTCCATCAAATCGCAAGACGCTCACCGGACCGCGCAGAAATTTCCGCAAGACTTCAGCGTTTTCCACTGGGCTGAAACTCTTGTGCACTCCGTACCATAATTCGTGGAGGACCACTGACGAAATCCAAATCATGGCGCGGCCGGTGATGGCTTCTCGAAAACGCTGTTTGACCGGAATTGATCTGTCACGCATCAGCGCGATGCAAATGCTGCTATCAAGCAGATAGTTCATTCAAACAACTTCCGTTTCGGCGCCTTGGGCTGTTTACGACCGCCCGCCATGAAGTCCTCGGACAGAGGATGCCGGTCCATTTCCGCAAACCACTCGTCAACGTTGGTGATGACTGGCTCCAAGACAACCGTATCGCCAACCTTCCGAACGCGCACACGATCGCCCTTGAACCGCATCTCCTGAGGCAGACGAACGGCCTGACTGTTTCCGTTGCGGAATAACTTGGCGATTTTCGTCACTGTCTCTTTCTTCATAGTCTATACATAAAGTATATACTACTTGAACCAGGCATAACTACCCAGGCCGAAACCTTCGAGACACTCCCTCTAGGACTTTCGCCTGCTCCTTCGCCAACCGAAGGCCATTCCCATCAGAAATCCGCCCATCATTGCGATCGACAATCGCTTGTAGTCGGTAAATGCAATGAAGCGAGTTCCTGCGGGGCTGATCTCAAGCACACCTTTCGGAGTGGCGATCATTCCGCCTCCGCCACCTCCGGCGCTCTTGCCGCCCGCAGTATCGGTCCCGGAGGAGTTGTCATGAGAGATTCCGCCACCGCCCGCTCCCAGTCCGTAGCGAATGCGAGCGACCGGGATCACGGTCTTATCGCCCACTGTAATGGGATCGCCAAAGACATTTTTCACGCTGGCGCTGGTCTGGAGCCGGTCACCCAGCGTACGTAAGATTTCTACAGGGCCATTCACAAATCACCGCCTGATTCTCTACTCAATCATTTCGATGCCGGTCTAGTGCCGGAAGTGTCTTACTCCCGTGAACACCATCGCCAGTCCTAGCCGGTTTGCTGCGTCAATCACTTCCTGATCGCGCACCGAGCCGCCGGGCTGAATGATGGCGGTCGCGCCCGCCTTGGCAATCTCCTCGACGCCGTCAGGGAACGGAAAGAACGCATCGGACGCGGCAACCGAGCCTGTGATTCCGAGCACCGACTTCATTGCCCCAATCTTGGCCGAGTCCACGCGGCTCATTTGCCCTGCTCCCACGCCGGTGGTCTGGCCATTGCGGGCATAGAGAATCGCGTTAGACTTCACATGCTTGCAGACCTTCCACGCGAACAGCAGGTCGCGCATCTCCTGTTCCGTGGGCTTGCGGTCGCTCATCACTTTCAGGTCCGCATCGGTCAACGGTCGCACGTCGTTGTCTTGTAGCAGGACGCCACCGGAGACGTTCTTGAGTACCCAGCGCTGTTCCAGGGGAACTACTTCGACCAAACGAAGGTTTTTCTTCGCGCCGAAGATTTCGCGCGCAGCAGGATCGAACTCTTCCGCAGCAATCGCCTCGACAAACAGTTTGGCCATCTCGGTGGCCGTCTCGCCATCGATCGGCCGGTTCACGCCGATCACGCCACCGAACGCCGACACCGGATCGCACTCCAGAGCGCGCTTGTAAGCTTCCGCCAGAGTGGCGCCCACAGCGGTTCCGCAGGGATTGGTGTGCTTGATGATGGCGCACACCGGCTCGTCGAATTCCTGCGCCAGGTCCCAGGCTGCCTGCAAGTCGACGATGTTGTTGTAGCTGAGTTCCTTGCCCTGCAATTGCTTGCCATTCGCGATGCCCTTGCCTGAACCGTCAGAGTACAGCGCTGCCTGCTGATGCGGGTTCTCGCCGTAACGCAGGTCGAAGGCCTTGTGGAAGGTTAGGCGCACAGTTTCAGGAAAGCCCCCGCTGCCGGTGAGGTCAAACTTTCCGCTGTCGCCCTCTGCAGCTCCGATGCGCTCCAGAGTGGACGCGATCGCCGAATCGTAGGCCGCGGTGGTGGCAAATGCTTTTTGAGCCAGGCGCCACTTGGTTTGCTGCGAGAGTGATCCGCCGCTGCTTTCCATTTCACGCGCAATCGCTTCGTAGTCAGCAGGCGAGGTTACGATAGCGACATCCTGGAAGTTCTTGGCCGCCGAGCGCACCATCGACGGGCCCCCGATGTCGATATTTTCAATAATGTCCTCGAACTCGACGCCCGCTTTGGCGGCAGTTTTCTCGAACGCGTAGAGATTTACCACCACCATGTCGATGGGCTGAATGTCATGCTGCTTTACAGCGGCGAGATGTTTCTCATTGTTGCGGACGTGAAGAATGCCGCCGTGCACCTTGGGATGAAGCGTTTTGACCCGCCCATCGAGCATTTCCGGAAAGCCGGTGAGGTCCGAGATGTCCTTCACCGCGATACCGGAGTCGCGCAGCAGCTTGGCCGTGCCCCCGGTTGAAATTAGTTCCACGTGGAACACTGAAAGTTTGCGCGCAAACTCGACCAGTCCGGTCTTGTCCGTCACGCTCAGAATGGCCCGCTGAATTCTTGCCATGAATGCTCCTAACCCTTGCAGAAAGCGGAATATAGCCGCCCGCCCTTGATTTGTCTTTTTATTGCATATTGCAGGGAACCTCCAGAATAACGCAACCCCGACCCGCCCGCGATTGCATCTAACCGTTGGAGATATGCCGGGCCCAATTGCCATTGTGATCGCCGATGACCACGCTGTCTTGCGCGAGTCGCTGGCAGCATTGCTGCAGTCGCAGCCTGATTTTGAGGTGGTGGGCGCCGCCGGCAATGGCGAGCAGGCGCTGCAACTGGTCCAGAAGCACAATCCTAACGTGCTCGTACTTGATCTCTTCATGCCCCAGAGCGACGGATTTGAAGTGCTGCGGGCGCTGGATCGCGCGGGCAGTCACGTGGCCTCCGTGGTGCTCACCGGATCGGATAGCCATGACGATTACGTGCGAGTGGTGCGCTTAGGGGCGCGCGGGCTGGTTCTAAAGGGCGACGATCCAGGAGCGTTATTTGCCGCGATTCGAATGGTTGCCGAAGGTGAATTGGCCTTCTCGAGCGAGATCGCGGAGAGTGTGATGGCCGCCATGGCAAGCGAAAAGCCGGTAGCGCCTACCGCCGTTGGCCGCCTCTCGGAACGTGAGCGCCAGGTCTCCTACCTGGTGGCCCGCGGCATGAAAAATCGCGACATCGCGGCGGACTTGAAGATCAGCGAAAACACTGTAAAGCGGCACCTGCAAAGTATTTTCTCGAAAACCGGTTCGCGAGACCGTCTGGACTTGGCCCTTCTCACCTTGGGCGAGATCCACAAGGCCGCATAAAAACACGGCCGCGCCTAACTCCCGTTCGTTCGTTGAATTGCAAAGGGGGCAGTGCTACTTGCCGGCGCCTGCGGCCATCTTCTTGACCATCGCGATCACCAGTTTGCGATCGCTGTCGTTCAAATTGGGAGAGTAGCGGCGAATTTGTGTCAGGAACCGGACCTCATCCTCCGCCAGATGCGGTGCGCTTTTGCTTCCGTTCTCACCGGATCCGCCGCTGAAGAATTGCGCCAGCGGGATTTCCATCGCGGTCGCAATTTTGGCCAGTGTATCGAGCGAAGGAATGGTGTGGCCGTTCTCGACCCGCGACAGATAGCAGCGCAACAAACCAGTACGCTTTTCGATGTCGCCCTGCGACATACTCTTCTGCAGCCGGAAAGTGCGGATGGTTTCACCGATGTTCATGAGGGGTTCACGTCCTGAAAAGAAGCGGCCATGGGGTTAACTGCATAGTAATCAGCAGGCACGCTGCTGGCAAGTGAAATCTTATCGAGGGACACAATTACGGAATGACGTGGCCGCCAGCGGCAAAGGGCAGCCGCTTTAGAGCCGCAGTTCCATGTACACGAGCCCCTCGACTCGGTCAACGGGCAAGACCTCCTGGAAGCCCAGCCTGCGGTACATTCTGGCGGCGGCTTGCATAGTGGGAGGATGAGTGTCGAGCCGCAGCCTTCGATAACCGAGGGCACGCGCCTCGTGCAGGGCCCGTTCAGCCAGCTCTTTTCCTAACTTCCCGCCGCGGAAGCCCGGCCTCACATAGAGCCGCTTCATTTCACAGGTGGCTTGCTGCGGGAAGGGACGCAACCCGACGCAACCGACGGGCTGCCCAGACACTGTTGCCAGAAGCAACTTCCCGTGGGGAGGGCCGTACTCCCCCGGTAGCCCCTCCGGGTCAAACGAACGGTACTGCAACGGCAACTCGGCCCGGTACTGCCGAAACAGGCCGCGTACTTGCTCGATTTGCTCAGCAGTAACCGCTTCTACAATCTCGCTCACGGTGCGCCCAGAGAGGCTTCATCCCATCAGGATGCCGCCATTGACCTTCAGCACTTCGCCGGTGATGTAGCCAGCTTCTTCCGAGGCCAGGAACTTGACCGCGTGCGCGACATCGAGATCGGTTCCGCCGTGTCCTAGCGGAATGTTCTTCAGGATGTTCTCTTTCAGTTCCGGGGATAGCGCGGCGGTCATGGCGGTCTCGATGAATCCGGGCGCAACCGCGTTGACGGTAATGTTGCGCGAACCCACCTCGCGCGCGACCGCCATGGTCAAGCCGATCAAGCCCGCTTTCGACGAGGAGTAGTTGGCCTGCCCTACCTGGCCAATTTGGCCGAAGATGCTGGTGATATTAATGATGCGGCCCCAGCGCTGCTTCAACATGGAGCCGATCACCGCCTGAATCAACAGGAACGGGGCGGTGAGGTTGGTGTTGATGACGTCGTCCCAGTCGGCGCGCTTCATGCGCATGACCAATTGATCGCGCGTCACCCCAGCGTTGTTGACCAGGATGTCGATCTTGCCGAAGCGCGCGATAGCGTCCTTCACTCCAGCCTTGATCTCGTCTTCCTTGACGACGTCCACCTTGAAGACCGCAGCCTCGCCGCCTTTGTCGCCGATCTCTTTGGCCAGTTGCTCCAGCTTCTCCTGATTGCGCGCGCACAGCGCCACCTTGGCGCCTGCCTCTGCCAGAACCAGCGCGCAGGCGCGTCCAATACCCTGCGACGCTCCCGTAACCAGCGCGACCCGGCCTTCCACTCCTGCCATGAAGCCTCCCTGTCGAAGCAACGAGGATTATAACCACCATTTCTACCGCAGCCGCTCTGGCGCCCAGAACAAGACCTTCAACTCGCGCGAAAAATGAACAAGCTCGGGCTGCGCAGGAAGCTGGACGCCGGCTGGTTGGGCCATAGTGTTCTGCTCCACTTCAAACTCAGCTTGCTGCAAGTCCCATGGCAGATGGTGAATCTCGCCCCGGTACAGCCGTTTGCGGCTGAAGGCGTAAAGGCAATAACGCTCGGCGAGGAAGTGCTCGATCGAGCCCGGCCGTGCATGGAACCCGTCTGACGTGGGCCCGTAAGTGCAGCGGAGTTCGGCGGGCTTGGGTCCGTGCTGCCGCTTCGAAACGTACTCCAGCCTGGGGCCGCCCCGGCCCTTTACCTTGATGGAGGCCTGCCAATATGGCAGACGATAAAAAACGCGTGCCCCCCAGACCGCCGACAAGTTGCTGGCATCGAGGCTGAAAAAATAAATTCCGGGCTTGCCGTCATAGGTCACGTAAGTCCGCACGTTGATCTCGGAAAAATGTGAGACCCAGGGAAGCGATGGAACTCCCGGCGGGCGCAGATGATTAATCCAGAATGGCGTGATGGTGACCCATGCCCGCTGCTTGTAGGTGTCGAGAGTCAGCACATCCGGGACTAACGGGCGCAGCGCTTCCGGCGCCACCGGGTAATGCAGAAAAAGCAAGTCATTCCAGCGCTGCGTCATGATCCAAGGCGCCATGGGTGCGGGCCAGGGCCGATGCGCAGTGGCAAAAAGAATGGAATCGGCGCCCACCCACTGCGTCCGGCTCTCTTCCTGTCCGGCGCGGCTGTCAGTAGTCGAGGGAGGAAGGTTTTTCGGCATGGCCTAGCGGGCAATGACTAAGAATATCCGGAATTTTCTGCGATTCCCACAGGCTGCCGGTTGCCCACAAATTTCATACCGCATATGATTCACGGCAATGTCATCAAGTTCCAAGCCCAACGATACCACGGAGGTTCCTCGCCATTCTGAGCCCAGCACTCAGGTCTATGCCGTGCATGGGGCCGATCCGGAAGTGCTGGCTTATGGCATGGCAAAATATTCGCGTTCAGCGCTTTCCATGCGCGAATCGCTGGCGGAGCTGAATGAGCAAAAAGCCGAAAAGTTCCTCAACACCTTCTACTTTCAGTACGGGCATCGCAGCATTGCAGATTTGGCGCACCTGGCTTTTGCGGTGGAACGATTGTCGATTCTGGCCGCCACCGTGGCCGTTGACGAGCCGCGTTGGGACGGACAGGAACGCTCCACTCGCTATCAGGATTTTCAGAAGAGCGGCTACTTTGTTCCCGATTTCGCCGACGATGCAGCGGCGCGCGCTCTCTATCGCGAAACCATCGACCTACTCTTCGCCGAATATCGGCACTTCTCCGAGGAGATGTTCCGCTATCTGCGGGACCGTACAGCCAAGCCTGATGAAATGAAACTGGAGGCCTACGAGCGCACTCTGCGCGCCCGTGCTTTCGACCTTTCGCGGTACCTGCTGCCGCTGGCGACGAACACTTCGCTGGGCCAGATCGTCAGCGCGCGCACTCTGGAGACACAGGTGTCGCGATTGTTGTCGGCCACACACGCCGAGGTTCGGCGACTGGGAGAGCTGCTGAAACAGGCTGCACGCGATGCCTCCTACAACGTGACCCACGCCAGCGCGCGTGAGCTGTTGCAGGAGATTCAGCGCGAGTGTCCGGCGGTGGCCGAGCGGGCCGGTGAATTCCTGATGCGCGATGTCAGGGTAGCTCCGACCTTGATGAAGTATGCCGAGCTTAATCCCTACGAGATCGATACTCGTCGCGACTTGACTGTGGCAGCGGCGGAACTGCTTGCAGCAACTCCCATCCAGCCCGCACCCCTGGTCGATCTGCTGGACCCCGATCCCCTGCAAATTGAACTGGCGACGACGTTGCTGTACCAATACTCGCATCATCCCTATCGCCAGATTCGCGCAGTGGTAGAAGCCCTTCCTGAATCGCGTCGCAATGAGCTCATCGATATGGGTCTGCGTCATCGTGGCCGCCATGACGAGGTCTCGCGCGCCTACTGTGCCGGCCAGCAATTCCGCTTCGACATCCTGATGGACATCGGCGGCTTCCGCGACATGCACCGCCACCGCCGCTGCGTGCAGATTGTGCAAGGCTATACGACTGCCCACGGCTATGACGCGCCACTGGAAATTGAGTCGGCGGGACTGACCGCGCGCTATGACTCCGTCATGGAGCGGGCGTGCAAGGTTGCCGCTCAGTTGGCCGCGCGCAATGCGGAGGAAGCGGAGGAGCAGTCGCAGTACGTCATCCCACTCGCTTTCGTAAGCGCACGCTGTTCAAGATGGACTTGTCGGAGGCAATCTACATTAGCGAGCTGCGCACCGGCGCAGCCGGCCACTTTTCTTATCGCAACGTCGCTTATGCGATGTATGAAGCCGTGGCGCAACGTTATCCCGCACTGGCGAAATACTTCCGGGTAACCGACGTCCGCGAGCCGGTGGATTTATTGAAGCGATAGTTCCCAATAGGTATAAACCTGCACGGTAGTGCGGGCTTCGGCTTCATTACGTCATGCGTGCGGGGTGTCATCCTGAGCGGAATGCCCGCAAAGAATTTCCGACCCGCTTCTTTTTCGAAGTCCCATCGAGCGCCGACTTTGCGCTCGTTGGGGTGATTGAGCGGGACGGGCGGGCATGCAGTCGAATGACCGCTATAGCGGCGAGACAATCCCAGTGTGGCCGCGTGGCGCAGCCACAAGGCGAAGTTGTCTTGCCGGGGCTATAGGGTTCCTTCGATCTCCTCGCTACGCTCGTCGCTCAGGATGACACTCAAAAGAAATTACGTGCGTAGGCTGTTTCGGCGAACCTGTACTCGATCTCCTGGGAATGCTTTCTCGTATCACGCAGGTCTGTGACACACCAAAGGTCTAGAACTTTCGTGCGCGCAGATTCGCTATTTGTTCGCTTTTTACTCTCTGTCTCGATGTATAATTCAGCGTCGGTACTCATGCGCCCTTCATCACGAAACGCTTACTTCACGGCGCCTGCCTCACTGACCCATCGCACTTTATTTCAAGCGGCCCTCCCGGACCCTGGCTGTGCCGGGACGAAGCCGCCAAGGAGCGGCATTCATGGCAGACGAAAGAACTGAAAAAGGCCGGGCCATCGACCTGGCCATGTCTCAAATCGAAAAACAATTTGGCAAAGGCTCCATCATGAAGTTGGGGAGCAAGGGCGCTGTCGTTCCCATCTCCGTGATCTCCACCGGAGCGATTTCGTTTGACGCGGCCCTCGGTATTGGCGGCTTTCCGCGCGGACGTGTGGTCGAAATCTTCGGGCCGGAGTCGTCGGGCAAAACCACGATCGCGTTGCAGGTGATCGGCGAAGCGCAGAAGCAAGGTGGTATGGCCGCCTTTGTGGACGCCGAGCACGCTCTCGACCCGATCTATGCGGCCAAGCTGGGCGTCGATGTTGACAACCTGCTGGTCTCGCAGCCCGATTACGGCGAGCAGGCCCTGGAGATTGCCGAGGCCCTGGTGCGGTCGGGAGCAATCGACGTGCTGGTGGTGGACTCGGTCGCCGCCCTCGTCCCCAAGGCCGAACTCGACGGCGAAATGGGCGACAGTCATGTTGGCCTGCAGGCGCGCCTGATGTCGCAGGCCTTGCGCAAACTTACCGCCATTGTCGCCAAGTCGCACACCTGCCTGGTATTCATCAATCAGATCCGGGAAAAGATTGGCGTGATGTTCGGCAATCCGGAAACCACAACCGGCGGGCGCGCGCTGAAGTTCTACTCTTCGGTACGCATTGATATCCGCCGTATTGGGGCCATCAAGGATGGCGACCAGGTGGTCGGCTCGCGCACCCGCGTAAAGATCGTGAAGAACAAGACTGCGGCGCCATTTCGCGAAGCCGAGTTCGACATGATGTACGGCGAAGGCATCTCGCGTGAAGGCGACCTGCTTGATCTGGCGGTCAATGGAAACCTGGTGGAGAAGTCGGGCTCGTGGTTCAGCTACAAAGGCGAACGCATCGGCCAGGGCCGCGAGAACGCCAAGCAGTTCCTGAAGGAAAACAAGGACATCACCGCGAAGATCGAAACCGATGTGCGCAAGTCGCTCGGCCTGATCTCGGTGGAGGACAAGGCGCAAGCGGCGGCGGCAAATGCAGAAGCCGCACCCAATGCGACACCCAAGGGGCCAGTCGGACGAAAGTAAGCCATCCTGCCGGGGCGGGGCCCTATTCCCGGGCCTCGCCACGCTCTCCTTTCCTTGATTGCCTCCAGCCTCAAGCCAGCATAAAATCATCCGGCATAGACTCCGCCCTCCGAGGTCTCTTGAAGGATATCGTCGCCATTTATCCCGGATCGTTCGACCCGGTTACGAACGGACACCTCGACCTGATCCATCGCGGTAGCAAGCTCTTCGACCGGCTCATTGTGGCGATTGCGCGCAACCTTGACAAAGGCGAAGCTCTATTCAACATGGAAGAGCGCAAAGAAATGCTGCAGGCGATGACCTCTGAACTGGACAACGTCACCGTGGATATTTTTGAAGGTCTGCTGGTCGCCTACTGCGTGCAGAAAAATGCCAATGCGGTGCTGCGGGGAATTCGCGCCGTAAGCGATTACGAGTTCGAGTTGCAGATGGCGCTGATGAACCGCAAAATGGAACCGCGGGTTGAGACTGTGTTCATGATGCCCGCGGAAAAATATTCGTACCTCAGCTCGCGTATCGTGCGCGAGATCGCCAACCTCGGCGGTCCCTTGACTGGCCTGGTGCCGGAGCTGGTCGAGGAACGAGTCCGCCACAAGGTTGCAGAGCAACATTCGTTCGCCACAAAAACTCATCTATTATGAAGGGCCAACCCATGACTGCTGCCGGAACCCAGCTCTCGTCGTTTCTGACGAACCGCATTCAGCGCATCGAAGTTTCCGCTACCCTGGCGGTGGTTGGCGAGGCGGAGAAGTTGCGCGGCCAGGGCGTTGACCTGGTGGACTTTGGCGCCGGAGAACCGCACTTTGCCACGCCTGCGCACATCAAGCAGGCGGCGATCGATGCGATTCATAACAACTTCACCAAGTACACTGCTGTCGGCGGCATAGCCGAGCTGCGCGATGCGATCGTGCAGCGCCACGCGGCCGATTTTGGTTCCGACTATAAGCGCGAAGATTGCATTGCTTCGGTGGGTGGCAAACACGCGCTCTTCAATGCCATTCAAGTGCTGGTGGACCACGGGGACGAAGTCATTCTGCCGGTGCCGTACTGGGTCTCGTTCAAAGACATTGTGCGCTATGCGGGCGGCGAGCCGGTGTACATTCCCACCGACGAGAGGCACGACTTCGAGCTCACGGCAGAAATGGTTGAGCGCGCGATCACACCGCGAACCAAGGTCATTGTTCTGAACTCTCCCTCCAACCCATCGGGCGCAGTAATGAAGCCCGAGCACATGACCTCGGTGCTGAAACTGGCCCATGATCGCGGCATTTATGTTGTCTCCGACGAGTGCTATGTGTACCTGAACTTCACCGGAGAATTGTTCTCGGCGGGTTGCGTTCACGAAGTGAAGGAGCGGCTCATCATCATTGGCTCGTTGTCCAAGACCTATGCCATGACCGGCTGGCGATTAGGTTACGCGCTGGGGCCTGCACCGATAATCAGCGCGATGCAGAAGCTGCAAAGCCAGAGCACCTCAAACCCGACTTCGATCGTGCAGAAGGCTGCGATAGCGGCGTTGACGGGCTCGCAAGACTGCGTGCGCGACATGCTGGCAGGTTACATTTCCCTGCGCGATCAGGTGGTCGCGGGCCTGCGCGCGATTCCGGGCCTCACCTGCGCTTCGCCAAACGGCGCGTTCTACGCCTATCCCAACGTCAGTCATTACTTCGAGCGTGGCGGATTGAATTCTGCATCCGACGTGGCGCGGAAGCTGCTGCACGAAGCGCATGTGGTTGTGGTTCCGGGTGAAGGCTTCGGCACCCAGGACCACATCCGGATGTCGTATGCGGTTTCAGCCGAAAACCTGGAGCGCGGCCTGGAGCGCATGCGCAAATTCTTCGCCAACGTGTAGGCTGATGCCTGAACTTTACCCACTCCTCTTGATGCCCATTTTCGACGAGCGCCCCTGGGGCGTTCGCGATCTTCGTCCGATTTACACCAAAGTTGTGAAGGAGCCGATCGGCGAGAGTTGGCTGACTTGGGAAGACAACCGGGTGGCCAACGGGCCGCTGGCTGGACGCACTCTGGGCGAACTGTGCAAGCAATACGGCCGCGAGCTGGTCGGGCAGGCCGCTTGTTTCGACGATCGCTTTCCGCTGCTGGTGAAGTTTCTCTTTCCTGGTGACAAGCTGTCGGTACAGGTGCATCCGGATGACGAGCAGGCGCGCAAGATCGGCCAGCCCTGCGGAAAGACCGAATGCTGGTATGCGTTGCGCGCCCGGCCCGGCGCTCAAGTAGCTCTGGGATTGAAGCCCGGCGTGACACTGGAGCAATTCGAACAGGCAATTCAGAATACGCGCGCGGAAGAGTTGCTGAACTGGGTGGATGTGCATGAGGGAGACATGCTCTACGTTGCCGCAGGCACGGTCCATACCATCAGCGGCGGAATGGTGCTCGTGGAGACGCAGCAGACATCCGATACGACTTATCGCCTGTATGATTACGGCCGCGGACGTGAACTCCATATCGCGGAGGGATTGACGGCGACCAAGCTGCGGACGAGGGCTGGCAAAGTGGTCCCTCGCACAGGTGATGGCCCTGACGTGTTGGTGCGCTCGCCGTTCTTTGAAGTCGAGAAGATCAAGCTACGCGAAGCGCTCCACGCGGAGACCACGTCGGCTTCTCCGCACATTCTGGTCGCAGTGGACGGCGCAGGAATCGTAGAGTCGCGCGGGATGGAGGCCATCAGCTTCGCTACCGGAGAAGCCGTGATCGTTCCGGCCAGTGTGCGCGACTACACACTGCGGCCGCAGTGGGAGCTTGAGGTCATGCGTATGTCTCTGCCGGCGGCGGCGGTCGCAGAGCCCGAGACCGTGCTCGGGCAATCGCTCAGCGCGCCATAATACACTTACAAGAGCGCTCACCTTGGGCGCGAGGAATCGAACTCGGTGACCACTTCAGATAAGGTTTCCTTTTATCCCGTCATTCTCGCCGGCGGTCGCGGTACTCGCTTTTGGCCTTTGAGCCGGAAGCGGATGGCCAAGCAACTGCTTCCGCTGAACAGCAAGAAAAGCATGATCCAGGAGACTGTGGAGCGGCTGTTGCCGCTGGCGAAGTCGAAACAATTCTGGATCATCACCAATCAGGACTTGCGCCCCGCCATCTTGCGTCAGCTCAAGGGTCTTCCCAAAAAACACATCGTCGCCGAACCTCTGGGACGCAACACGGCACCCGCCATTGGTCTGGCCGCTTTTCTGCTGGAGAGAAGCGACCCCACGGCGGTCATCGGAATGTTTCCCTCCGATCACGTAATTGTGGACGAGAAGCGCTTTCGCGACGACATTAAACGGGCCGCCGAGATCGCTGCCACCGGTGAAAATATTGTCGTGATCGGTATTCCTCCCACGCGGGCAGAAACGGGCTACGGCTATATCGAAGTGGGTGTGGCCTGGCAGAGAGGCATAATGCAGGTACGGCGGTTCACAGAGAAGCCCTTGCCTCAGGTTGCCGAGCAATTCGTCAAGGCGGGAAATTTCTTCTGGAACAGTGGAATGTTCATCTGGAGCGCGCGAACTCTGGCTAACGCATTGCGTGAACATCTGCCGAAAACGGCGACGCTGCTGGAGAAGATTGCGGCGAGTTATGGCACTCGCAGCTTCGAGAAGACCTTCGCCAAACTTTATCCCAAGTGCGAGAACATCAGCGTGGATTACGCCGTGCTTGAGCCGCGTTCCGCAAAGGGCGAAGGCAAGTCACACATCTATTGCATTCCGGCAAACTTCGGATGGAACGACCTGGGCTCATGGACCGCGCTCTATGAACATCGCAACGTCAGCAAGAACGACGCTGATAATGTCATCGTCTCCGAGCAGAACTTCACTCTGAATGCGGAGGGAAACTTCATTCACTCCGAGCGGAAGTTCGTAGCGGTGGTTGGGGTCAAGAATCTCATCGTGGTCGAAACCGACGATGCGCTGCTGATCACCACGCGCGAGCACGCGCAGGACGTTGGCAAAGTGGTGAAGCATCTTGACGAAAAGAAGCTCAAGCGACTGGTGTAGGAGTTGCGGGCCCGGGCGGTCGCGGCCCTTTCAAGGCGAACGAATTCATCTGCTATATTGATATAGCGAGGTGCTTTATGCTGGCAATCCGCCTTCCGCAATCGATTGAAAAAAGGCTTGAACGTCTGGCCCAGCGTAGTGGCCGCACCAAGACCTATTACGCCCGCGAGGCAATCTTGAAACACCTTGAGGACTTGGAGGATGCCTACGAAGCCGAGCGGATTCTAGAGCGGGTCCGGGCGGGTAGAGAGCGGACCTACACCTTGGACGAGGTCGCGAAACGTCTTGGCTTGGACGATTGAGTTTACCGAATCTGCGCTTCGGCAGATGGAACGACTCGACCGGGGCGTTGGCCAGCGCATCCGCAAGTTCTTGCAGGAACGCGTCGCTCCGATGCAAGACCCCCGCAGCATCGGTCAAGCGTTGCACGGTAAGAGCCTCGGTCAATTTTGGAAATACCGAATAGGCGATTATCGTCTCGTTACCAGGATCGAGGACGACCGGCTACTCATCTTGGTAGTTCGCATTGGCCATCGGCGCGAGATCTATCGCTAGCATTTCTTCTCAGCTAAAGGCGAATATTAATGGCGACACAAATCAAGTTTGGGACCGATGGATGGCGCGGCATCATTGCCGATGACTTTACTTTCGAGAACGTTCGCCGGGTCGGCAATGCGATTGCGACGTACGTCCACAAGAAAGAAGACGCTTGTAAGGGCCTGGTTGTTGGCTATGACACGCGCTTTGCATCGCAGCGCGCAGCCGAGATCGTCTCCGAAGTCCTGGCTGCTTCTGGTATCGCGGTACGTCTCTCAAACGATTACACGCCCACTCCAGCGCTTTCATATGCAGTCAAGAACCTGGGTGCGACCGGCGGCGTGATGATCACCTCCAGCCACAATCCCTTCAACTGGAACGGAGTGAAGTACAAGGCGAGTTATGGAGGATCGGGAACGCCCGCCATCATGAAGTCGATCGAAGAGGAACTGGATTCGCCCCGCCAGGAGCGAAGCGGCGGCAGTGTGACTCTCGACGACTTCAAGGCCCCCTATATTTCCGCCATCAAGAATTTTGTGGATTTGAAGCTGATTCACAAGGCCAATTTCAAGTTCGCGGTTGACGTGATGTACGGCGCAGGACGGGGCGTACTGAAGGGAATCTTTGCCGAGAGCGGAATCGATCACCTGGAGATTCGCGGGGAACTCAACCCGCTGTTCCCCGGAATCAATCCCGAGCCAATACCGCCGCACGTTGCCATGCTGCAGGAAACCGTCGTGCGCGGCCACTTCCAGGCAGGGCTGGCGACCGACGGCGACGCCGACAGACTGGGTGCCGTCGCCGAGGATGGCAGCTTCGTGGATGCGCACAAGTGTTTTTGTCTGATTCTGGAGTGGCTGCTGAAGCGCAAGCAATGGCCCGGCGAGATCGTTAGGGCGTTTAATACCACGCGCATGATTGACCGCATTGCCGCGAAGTACGGCCGCAAGATGAACGAGGTTGGTATCGGCTTCAAGTACATTTGCGATCTCATGCTGACACGCGACATCCTGATTGGCGGCGAAGAGTCAGGCGGAATCGGCATCACCCGGCATCTGCCCGAGCGCGATGGCATTCTGAATTCCCTAATACTGGCCAACATCATGGCGGAAGAGGCCAAAACGCTTGGCCAACTGGTGCGCGACCTGCAACAGGAATACGGCGAGCATCACTATGGGCGGCTCGACCTGCACCTCAGCAACGAGGTGAAAGATGAGGCGATGCGCCGTGCCAACGCGAAGCCCGCGACGATTGGAAGCTTTAATGTGCAGAAACTGGAAACACTCGATGGGGTGAAATTTTTCCTTGACGCTCCAACCTACGGCAACGGCGCCGAAGCCTGGGTGTTGGTGCGCGCGTCAGGGACCGAGCCGCTGCTGCGCATCTATTGTGAAGCCGCTTCGCCGGAGTTGGTCTCGCAGATCCTGAAGGAGACCGAAAGCTTCGTTGGTGCTGGTCCTCGTCCCGGTACGGCAGTTCTGTCAGAGACAAATGCGAAGTAGTCGACCTGGCTGAAGATTTTCTCTGAAATGCGTTCCCTTTAGTACTCTGGCATACTTGAATCAAGCATTGAGAGAACGATCATGCGCATTCGGCTCTCTTAACTCCGATTAGGATGGCAACCACTTCAATTCCGCGACCGGCCGACTCGCCGGAGGTACGCCGCTACAACCGCATTCAGCGCTGGCTAAGCCTGACTGATGCGGTCATCGGTTTCGCCTTGCTGGTGGTGCTGCTGGTCACAGGATGGACCGGCAGACTCCGCGACTGGTCTTACCTGGGCGCGCACCAGTATTACTTTCTTGCGGTCTTTCTTTATGTGCTGATGTTCTCGGTCATCGCCAAAGTTCTCAGCGCGCCTTTCGATTTCATCGGCTTCCGGCTGGAGCACCAATATCATCTTTCCAACCAAAAACTGCGGGGCTGGCTTTGGGACGAATGCAAGGGATGGCTGGTGGGCCTGGTCCTGGGCGCCATTATGGTGGAGATCGTTTACGCGATTATCCGGATCGCCCCGCAGCGCTGGTGGATCATTGCCTGGGCCGTCTTTGTTGGTCTGTTCCTGCTGATGGTGCAATTGGCGCCGGTTGTACTGTTGCCGATCTTCTATAAATTCCAGCCACTGGAGAACGATGCCCTACGCGAGCGTTTGACCAAACTGGGCGAGCGCGCCGGCACCCGCGTGCGCGGCGTGTACGAATGGAAGTTGTCCGAGAAGTCGAAGAAAGCCAATGCCGCGCTCACCGGAATCGGTTCCACACGCCGCATAATTCTGGCCGACACGCTGTTGCAGAATTACAGCGACGACGAGATCGAAGCGGTGCTCGCGCACGAACTCGGGCACCATGTGCGCCGTCACATCCTGAAAGGCATTTTGACCCAGGTGGGAATCACGTTTTTCGGATTCTGGCTGATCAACCTGGTGCTTCGCTTCGTGATCGCCAAGGACTGGTTTCCCGTGCTGGGGGCGCGGCTCTACGATTTTGCCAACCTGCCTCTTATCGTGCTGGTTGCGACGCTCCTGGGTTTTCTGCTGATGCCGGCCCTGAATGCGATCTCACGCCGCCATGAACGGGAGGCCGACCGTTACGCGTGGGAGAATATTCCTGCCATCGCGCCCTTCATCAGCTCGATGCAGAAACTGGCCGATCAGAACCTGGCAGAACGCGAGCCCTCAAAGTTAGTTGAATGCATCTTCCATTCGCATCCCTCGATCGGAAAGCGGGTCGCCGCAGCCGAGGCTTGGGCAGGGCGGCAGCCGCAGATGGAGAGTCAACTCCTCAGCTAGTTATATTGCTCTTCGGTAGGTCACGAACGCTGCAAAATCCTAGCGACCCGCCGCAAATCCTCTTCCGTGTCCACGCCCACCGTGTCGAACGGTGTCTCAGCCACGTGGATTGCGATGCCATGGTCGAGAAACCGCAGCTGTTCCAATCGCTCGCTACGCTCTAGTAACGACTCTGGCCAACTGCAGAACGCGTCGAGGGCGGGCTTGCGATAGGCATAGAAGCCGAGGTGCTTATGGTACGGTGCCTGTCCGCTGCGTTCGCGGTCGAAAGGAATTGTGGCTCGCGAAAAGTACAGCGCCCTTCCATCTGACGCGGTGACTACCTTCACGGCATTGGGATTCGCCACGTCCTCCGGTGAGCACGGAGTTTTCAGCGTGCCGACTTCGACGCCTTTCTTCTCCATCAGCCCAAGCAGGAGGTCCAGATGCTCGGGCCGGGTCAGCGGCTCATCACCCTGCACGTTCACATAAACGTCAGCCGCAATGAACTGCGCGATTTCGTGGACCCGTTCGGTGCCGCTGCGATGCTGCGCCGATGTTAAACGATGCGACCAGCCATTTTCGCAGCACACCAGGGCAATCTCTTCCGAATCCGTGGCCACGATGACGTCCTGCAGTTGGGAGCAGGCTCGCGCAGCCGCATAGACATAGCTGAGCATGGGACGGCCATTGATCTCGCGCAGCACCTTTCGCGACAGCCGGGTGGATGCCAGACGCGCAGGGATGATTGCGATTGCTTTCACCTCGCTAGTTTCAAGGGAAGCGCCTCAGGATGCAAGCGCAAGCGGTAGCCAAATTGACCGCACCCTTTGGCGAAAAATAGAATCAATAGTTGAGACAGCGATCGCTGAGGACCTCACATTGCCTCTCTACGAATACCAGTGCAAAAAGTGCCATAGCCTGACGGAGCGTATCCAGAAGTTCTCCGATCCGCCGTTGACCGTCTGCCCCCATTGTGGAGGCGAACTAGAGCAACTGATTTCGGCGTCGGCCATCCAGTTCAAAGGGTCGGGGTGGTACGTGAGCGATTACGCCAAGAAGTCGTCGGGTGGCAGTGCTGCGAAGGGCAACGGCTCGGTGTCGTCCTCGTCCTCGGAAAGCAAGGGCGAGGCTACCCAGAGCGAGACTGCGTCCGGCAAAGATTCCTCGAATTCCAGCAAAGGCAAGTCAGGCGAGGGAAAAGACAAGACCGCCGGCAAAAAATAGTTTTGCACTTGCCACTTTCAGGCTCCGTCGAACATCACAGACCTGTGTGACCTTCGTCTCAATTGCGCGCATTTTTCGTAGGTTCGCGGGCGGCCCCGCGATAAAATGGCAGTCGGGACGAACACTCGTTCGCAGTATCGCTTTTAATTCATACGCTTATTTAACAGGAGGTACAGGTCATGCCGAAGAACGTATTGACCCTGACGGACCAACGCACCGATAAAACTTATGAAGCACCGATCGATGACCACGGAACGATCCGTGCCATGGATCTGCGGAAGATCAAGACTGATCCCGAAGACTTCGGTCTCATGACCTATGATCCCGCATTCATGAACACCGCTTCATGCAAGAGCAGTATCACCTTCATTGACGGCGACAAAGGCATCCTGCGCTACCGGGGATACGATATCGAGACCCTCGCCGAGCATTGCAACTATCTGCAAGTGGCTTACCTTCTGCTCTATGGCGAGTTGCCGACGCCGCAGCAGGACAAGGACTGGAACTGGGAAATCACCCATCACACCATGCTGCACGAGAGCACCAAGCATTTCATCGATGGCTTCCGCTATGACGCCCATCCGATGGGGATCCTGGTGAGCACGCTGGCGGCATTGTCAACCGTGTATCCGGAGGCCAAGAATATCCATGACCCGGAGAACCGGCAGAAGCAGATTGTGCGGCTGATCGCGAAGATGGCGACGCTGGCGGCCTACTCTTATCGTCACCGCCAGGGGCAACCGTACGTCTATCCCGATAACGATCTCAGCTATCCCGAGAATTTCATGAACATGTTGTGGAAGATGACCGAGCCGAAATACGTAGCCAGCCCCGTCATCGCGCGCGCGCTGGATGTGCTATTCATCCTGCACGCCGACCACGAACAGAACTGCAGCTCGACTACGATGCGCATCGTGGGCAGCTCGCAGGCCGACCCGTATCTCTCGATGGCAGGAGCAGCATCGGCACTGTCTGGCCCGTTGCATGGCGGCGCTAACGAAGAGGTGCTGCGCATGCTGGACGAGATCGGCTCGGTGAAAAACATTAATGCCTACATCAAACGCGTGAAGGCAGGCGAGCTGAAGCTGATGGGCTTCGGGCATCGGGTTTACAAGAACTACGATCCCCGTGCGCGCATCATCAAGGCCGTAGCCGACGAAGTGTTCGAAGTGACCGGGCGCAACACCAGGCTCGACATTGCCCTGGAGCTCGAACGCATCGCTCTGGCAGACGACTACTTCGTTACTCGCAAGCTCTATCCCAACGTCGATTTCTACTCGGGAATTATTTATCAGGCCATGGGCTTCAGCCCGGAGATGTTTACCGTGTTGTTCGCGATTCCGCGCGCCGCCGGCTGGCTGGCGCAGTGGAACGAACTGGTTCAGGACCCGGAGCAGAAGATCGCACGTCCGCGGCAGATTTACACCGGAGTGGAGCATCGCAAGATTCAAACCACCCGGGATGAGAAGTCCGCCGTAAAAGTAGGCTAGGAAACTTGAGTATCTTGATTTGAAAGTAGGGGCGGAACGATTCGCCCCATTTTTTTACCAGTTGCAAAGCAGCTTTCGTCGCCTGGTCGTGTCCCTCCAAACCCTGTATTTAGGCGGTTGCAAATCACTGAAAAATCGCGAGTTAAAGCCCATGAAAGTGGTCGCAAAGCAAAGGTAGTTCTGTGCTATAATTACTCTGCCCTTTCAAGCCCTTAAGTTGTTGACTTTTATAGTAGATAAGGGTGACCAGAGAATGTAAAACGGACCCTTCCCCGAGTCCGTGTGTAACAACGGAAACGCACGCTGGATGTGTCGCCGTTGGAATGGAGCAGGATGGCCCCGAAAGATTCTGAACTGGCCGCAGCTGCGGCGCCCGCTAACAACAAACCCACGGAAGTTGCGAACGAAAAAGTCACCCAGAAAAGCGGGAAGAATGGCAACGGCAAATCGGATGGAGAGTACACCGCCGATTCCATTAAAGTCCTGGGCGGCATGGAAGCCGTGCGCAAACGCCCCGCCATGTATATCGGTTCAACGGGCGAGTTGGGATTGCACCACTTGGTTTACGAGGTAGTGGACAACTCCGTGGACGAGGCTCTGGCGGGGTTTGCCGACCACATTGATGTCACCATTCACATCGACAATTCCATCACGGTAGTAGACAACGGCCGCGGCATTCCGACAGAAGAGATGGACGTGGACGGCGAGCGCCTGCCGGCGGCCCAAGTTGTGATGACCGTGCTGCACGCCGGCGGAAAGTTCGACACTTCGACCTACAAAGTTTCTGGCGGCTTGCATGGAGTTGGAGTTTCCGTCGTCAATGCGCTCAGCCATCTGCTGGAACTCGAGATCTGGCGGGAGGGCTCGGTTTGGGAGCAGAGCTACTCCAAGGGCGAACCTACCACGAAGCTGAAAAAGAGCGGGACCACCAAGAAGCGTGGGACCAAAGTCCACTTCCTGCCCGACAAAGAGATATTTACCACGGCGGAATACAACTACGACACCCTGGCGCAGCGCTTGCGCGAGATGGCATTCCTGAACAAGGGCCTGCTCATCACCCTCACCGACGAGCGCACCACCGACCAGAAGACCGGCGAGCCCAAGCGGGCCGAGTTCAAGTACAACGGTGGCATTGCTGAATTCATAAAGCACTTGAATCGCGGCAAGACCGTGCTGCACGACAAGCCCATCTACATGGAAGCCGAGCGTGACGAAGTGGCCATGGAAATTGGGCTGCAATATAACGACGGCTACTCGGAGACGGTGTTCAGCTTTGCTAACAACATCAACACCGTCGACGGCGGTTCCCACCTTTCGGGTTTTCGTACGTCGCTGACGCGCACCGTTAACTATGCCGGTCAGCAGCTCGGTCTGTTCAAGGACGTGAAAGAGAATCTTACCGGCGACGATGTTCGCGAGGGCCTGGTAGCAGTGGTGAGCGTGAAGCTGCCGCAGCCTCAGTTCGAAGGCCAGACCAAAGGAAAGCTAAATTCCGATATTGCGGGTACGGTGCAGGCATTCGTCAATGAGCGGCTGGGGGCGTTCTTCGAGCAGAACCCGTCGGTTGCCAAGAAAATCATTAACAAGGCCGTCGAGGCTGCTCGTGCTCGCGAGGCGGCACGCAAGGCCCGCGATCTTACCCGCCGCAAGGGAGCGCTCGACGGAGGAGGTCTGCCGGGCAAGCTGGCCGATTGCTCTGAGCGAAATCCTGATCGCTGCGAGGTCTATCTGGTCGAGGGTGAAAGCGCCGGCGGCACCGCCAAGCAGGGACGCGACCGCCGTTTCCAGGCGATTCTTCCTCTGAAGGGCAAGATCCTGAATGTCGAAAAAGCGCGCTACGACAAGATGCTGGGCCACGAAGAAATTCGCGCCATGATCACCGCGTTAGGCACGGGCATCGGCAAAGAGGATTTCGATGTTTCAAAGTTGCGCTACAGCAAGATCATCCTGATGACCGACGCCGACGTGGATGGCTCACACATCCGCACGCTGCTGCTCACGTTTTTCTTTCGCCACATGCAGGAGCTCATCAAGCGGGGCAACATCTATATCGCACAACCGCCGTTGTATCGCATCAAGAAGGGCAAGTTCGAGCAGTACATCAAGAACGATGCCGAATTTGTGCGGGTCATGGTGAAGCGCGCCGCTGATGGCATCGTGGTGCGCTACGGAGAAGGCGCAGCCGCCCTCGATGGAGCGCCGCTGACCAAGTTCATGACCACGCTGAACGACTTCCTCGGTTTCTTCGACAAGGTGGACAAGCGCATTCGCGATGAGAAGATCACCGAGCTGCTGCCGAAGGCTGATCTGGTGAAGCGTGTTGACTTCGAGGGTGACAGCAAGAATGCTCCCAAGAAACTCGGTGCGTTGGAGAAGGCGCTGAAGGCGATTGCCAAGGAGCGCGCTATCAAGTCGATTACGCTCCGCTTCGAGGAAGAACACAGCCTGTGGGAGTGCGCCTTCGTCAACTCGCAGGGCGCTGAGCATGTCATTAATTGGGAGCTGGCCTCTACGCCTGAGTTCCGGCAGATGATGTCGAAGTACAAACAGATCGAGCCGTACATGCAGCCGCCGTACTACATCGAAAGCGTGAAGAAAGACGCCGCCTCCGGCTCGAACGGCAAGGAAGAACTCAGCGATGCGGAAAAGGCCGATCAGGAGAAGGCTGAGCAGAAGAGCCCCAAGACCTCTAAGCGCAAGGTTGAGGCGGAAACTGTAGAGAAGGCCTCGGCGCGCGAACTCTTCGACTACGTGCTCAACGAGGGCCGCAAAGACTACACCGTGCAGCGTTACAAGGGCCTGGGGGAGATGAGTTCGCAGCAGCTTTGGGAAACCACCATGGACCCCGACCGTCGGACCCTGCTTTCTGTGAAGCTCGAGGACCTGACCGAGACGGAAACCATCTTCACCACGCTGATGGGCGAAAACGTCGAGGCCCGCCGCAAGTTCATCGAAGACAATGCTCTGGAAGTGAAGAACCTGGACATCTGAGCCCGTTTACCAAGGAGGCCGGGCTCCTGTTGGGCTCCTCCTCGAGGGCATGCTCAAGAAGGTATTTTCCACGGCAAGCCGATCAATCAGCCCCCCATTGGTTGAATTTTGCCCCAATTACCTTATCCACAAATCCCGGCATTTGTAGCACAATAGAGTTTCGCACCACCTTGTTCTTTGGGGGCACCATGGCATTCGCGCAAAACCGTGGCAGTAATCAACCGTCCGTAGAGCTTCGACCCGTCGATCGCCTGACGCTGGGATTGATCGGCATGGGAGTGATATTCGCTTCTCTCGGCGCTGGCGAAGCCGTCTATCGGCTCGCCTTCTTCGATTTCGATGGAGCGACCGACCGTCTTCCCATCGAAATGTTGTTTGGGCTGGCGTTTGCCTGGCTAACTACCAAGCTGGTTCGAAAGATCTATCAGCACCGCATGGAGACCTCTGCGCGGATCAATTTGATCTGGGACCGGAACCACAAGATTCGGCACGCGGTGGAAGCCATTACCCCCGTACCACATCCCGCCAATCACCAGGCCATCCGGGTGATTCGCGAAGAGGTGGACCGCATCGAAGGGGCGCTAACCGAGATACTGCCGCGATAAGGGCGCGCGGTTATCTGTTGTTTGAGGGTCTGCAAGTTGTCACGGACCCACAATGCGCCGTCCCAAGCGATTCAGTGTAGAGATACGCCGGGGTAGACATTTCTAAGGCGGCCACGCTTCAAAGAGGAGTCTCCTGTGCGACGGCTAGTCGTTGCCAACCTTGCGTCTTTCAGTTTGTCGCTGATCGTTCTAACTGTTGTTGCCACCCCACATATTCAAGCCCAGAATTTCAGCGTGGTCTACAACTTCTCTGGCGGACTGGATGGGGCCTCTCCACAATCGGATTTGACCGCGGACAATAGGGGAAGTTTTTTCGGTACAACGGTTCGCGGAGGCTACGGTGGAGGCGGCACGGTGTTCAAGATCGCGCACCAAGGCTCGGGCTGGGTCTTTCTAACCCTCTACAGCTTCGACACGCGATTAAGCATTAACGGGGTCGATCCCCAAGGCGGAGTAGTGATTGGTGCGGACGGCAGCCTTTACGGTGCTACGGAAGGTGGGGGGGTGGACGGACCAGGATGCGAGACCTACGGCTGCGGCTTGGTTTATAAGCTGAAGCCAAGCGCCTCGGCACTTGGTGGTTGGACAGAGACTGTCCTTTACAGGTTCACGGGAAACCCGGATGGAGCACATCCCGAGGCTGGCATCATCTTCGATCAAGCGGGAAACATCTACGGTACGACCCTTCAGGGAGGCTCCAGCGGATGGGGTACGGCCTTCGAACTGCAGCGTGGGGGAGGCGGCTGGACCGAGCAGGTTCTTCATTCGTTTACTAACGGAGACGACGGAGGATATCTCACCGGCAACCTGGTTTTCGACGATGCTGGCAAGCTTTACGGTCTTGCGGATTCAGGCGGCGCCTACGGCTATGGAACGGCTTTCCAGTTGTCATCGTCAGGGTCGGCGTGGACGGAGAGTACCCTATATGCTTTCCCCGGCCAGGGCGGAGCAAATCCTGTAGGGGGCTTGATCTTCGATCGATCAGGCAATCTCTACGGCGGAACTGCCAACGGCGGCTCAGGCGATGGTGGAACAGCCTTCGAGTTGACGCCTCAGCCAAACGGCAACTGGATGTATACCCTGCTTTACAACTTCACCTTTAGTGGCACCACGACTCCGGGTCCTCTGTGCAGCCTAACTATGGACACCGCCGGTAATCTTTACGGCACGACGTTCGGTGACGGTGCTTACGGATTCGGTTCAGTCTTCAAGCTGACTCCCCAGCCTGACGGAAGCTGGACCTATACCGCCCTTCATGACTTCACTGGTGGCAATGACGGACGGTATCCCGCAGGCAGTGTGATATTCGACCAATTAGGCCATCTCTACGGGACAACGACCGGAGGCGGCGCATATGGCTATGGCGTCGTCTTTGAAATCGCACCCTAACTGCCCCGTCAGCTTTCGCTCCCAGCACCGGCGTGTTACAACAAAAGCCCATGTCCATTTCGGATATCCGCCAGCGAGTTGGTATACCGCAGATCGCTGCCATGCTCCTGCTGTTCATGTTTCTCGCCCAATGCATTTGGTTTTCTGCGCATGTGCGGCTATCAGCCATGGAAGGCAGCTACATTGAAGCCGGGCTTTTTCAGCTTGAACATCTATCCAATGCCGGCACGAGCGAGCGCTCTCCATTGGTGCCGTTGCTGGCAGGACTTGCAGCGCGGATCAGTGGCGCGGAAAATCATTACTCGCAGCTCGGCGACTACCGCGTCTGGATTCGTTTGCCCTTCCTATTTGCAGGACTGATGCTGGGCGCTTCGCTGTGGTATGTTGCGCGCCGCCTTTACGGAAATATTGGCGGATATGTCGCGCTCGGACTTTACTGCTTTTCGCCGGTTACGGTGGGGTGGGCGAGCCAGGCGGGGGCCATGATTTTCGGCGCGTGGGGGGCCTTCGGCCTTATTTTCACATCCATCGCGGTGGCCCACACTTTATATGCCCCGCGTGAAGTCGTGCTGTGGAACTGGCGGCGGATTCTTCTGATGGGGCTTTCCATGGCCATCTGCATCGGCGCCCAGTTTTCACTTTGGATTCTGCTGCTGCCCGCCCTAGGCTTCATGCTCTGGGTCGGTCATGTGCGGCGTGGCGCCGCCCTGGCCATCTTCGCCGCCGCCTGTGTTGTCGGGATGCTCCTGTTGTGGGCTGTTTACGGCTTCCGGCCCGTAATTTTCGGCCAGGCCCTGGTCAACGCCGACTGGATGGAAATTTCCTCGCAAGCGTTCTCCTGGAGCAGGATTGCTCCGCTCCTGAAGACCTTTTTCCTGCAAAACGGGATTGGCCTGGTTCTGTTACTGCTGGTCACGCTGGGTTCCTTCGCCGTCTGGAGGCGGTCGCGATTTTTCGGCACAGCGGCGCCACTGCTTGCCGGCGCGATGCTGGTAATTCTGGCCTTGCGACTGCACTTTGCGGCTTTCACCTTCCTGTTCGTCGCTCTCCCGTTTCTAATTTTATTCATGGCCGGAGTCTCGGCGGACCTGCTGCAAAGCCGCTACGCAGTGCTGGCGAACGCTGTAATCGTTGGCGTCCTGATTGCCAATGCCATGATCAACGTCTACAGTTTGACGCACTTAACATCTCGAACCCCGTAGAAACTTCCCTGCATCTAATGGGTTGGTTTAGACTGAGGGGTACATGAGGGGCGCAAGCCAAGCCGGGTATCCGAAGGGCTGCCATGCGTTCAAGTTTCTGGCGCTCATGTTGGCGTTGTGCCTCTTGCTGGCCACGCCCTCATTCGGGCAGAACCGATTCGGACAGACGCATGGTGGTGGTTACCCATTGCCCTCGGTGAGTTCGATGGGCGGCTACCCACTTCCTAGTGTTTCGTCGATCCCAAACACTGGTTTCCGGAATCAGTTTCACAACGGAACGAGCTTCAATCACAGTGGCCGATATCGGCGCGGGGGCTACGGCTACGCGCTCCCCTATTACATTCCGTTCGGCGATTACGGATACGATTACGTAGGCGGGCCCGATATGTATTCTGGACAGCCCGACCTGTATTCCGGACCACCCCTTGGCCCCAACGGCTCGACCCTGCACATCATCGTGGAGCAGCCGCCGGCGCAGTCATACCGGCCCCCGGTTGATGACGCTCAGATGACAGCGGCACAACCTCCGCCGACGGTGCAGGAGCAACCCGCCTCGGCAAGGGATGCGAAGCCGCGCGAGCCCACTGTCCTGGTTTTCCGCGATGGTCATAAGCAAGAAGTCAGCAATTACGCCATCATGGAGCAAACGGTTTACGTCTTCGATGACGGGACCCATAAGATTCCGCTGGCTAACCTCGATGTTCCAGCTACCGTTAAGGCAAATGACGATCGCGGGATGGAATTTAAGCTTCCAGCCGTACATCCGGCGCAGAAAAAAAATTCTGACTTGCAGCCGAACGGGACACCCGACCACAGTCTGTCCCCCACCGCAAACGTGGCTTCGGTACAGCAGTAGCGACGTTCTTATCCTCAATTTCACCCTCGATCAAGAGTCATTGTTAGCTTGCACAAGAGGCAAATCGGGCCCTAGGTCCGGCACCTTAAATCCGCTTAACAACCCCACGTAATTGCCTGAAAATGCATGGTTTAACGTGGCCCAAAAGGGCGCCTGCAGTGTTATAATTTGAATTGCTCATCGAATCAACAATCTTCCGAAATCGCAGCGATTTACGAGCAATCCACGCGGGAGTTCAGAAAACGGTAGACGCCGGTTCTGGGCTCGCCAGCAGGACAACTCGCGGTCCTCGTGCCGCGTCGCTGACGCAAAAATTCAGGGAGTAACAAACGAAAGAGCTGCGGGTCCGCGGCTGAAAGTCAGAACATGGCAGACGATCCAAACCAGCAATTACCGCTCGACCCCACGAAACCCGGCGGGGGCAACGTGCAACCCGTCAACATTGAAGAGGAGATGCGGCGTTCGTATCTCGACTATTCAATGTCGGTCATCATCGGACGCGCATTGCCCGATGTGCGCGACGGCCTCAAGCCTGTCCACAGGCGCATTCTGTATGCGATGCACGACATGGGCGTGCTGCACAACCGCAAGCACATGAAGTGCGCCGGCGTGGTGGGCGAATGTTTGAAGAAGTATCATCCCCACGGCGACAGCGCAGTCTACGACGCCATGGTGCGCCTGGCGCAGCCTTGGAGCTTGCGCTATCCGCTGATTGACGGCCAAGGCAATTTCGGCTCGGTAGATGGTGATCCGCCGGCGGCCTACCGGTATACCGAATCGCGCCTCACCGAAATCGCTGAAGAGCTGTTGGCGGACATCGACAAAGACACCGTGGATTTCGTCGCCAACTTCGACGACACCACGGTTGAGCCGATGGTGTTGCCGACCAGAATTCCCAACCTGCTGGTCAACGGATCGAACGGTATCGCCGTCGGCATGGCGACCAACATCCCCCCCACAATCTCACCGAGATCGTGGATGGCTGCATCACGCTGGTGAACAACCCGCACGCGACCCTCGCCGACTTGTTGAAGCACGTGCAGGGCCCCGATTTCCCGACAGCCGGCTTTATATACGGACGCAGCGGCATCACCGAGGCCTATCGCACCGGGCGCGGGCGCTTCATGATGCGCGCCAAGGCTGCGATCGAGCACCTGACCAAGGACAAGGACGCGATTATCGTCACCGAGATTCCCTACCAGGTCAACAAGGCGAAGCTGGTCGAACGCATCGCCGAACTGGTGAACAACAAGGTCATTGACGATATCAGCGATGTGCGCGACGAGAGCGACCGCGACGGCATGCGCATCGTAATCGAACTGAAGCGTGGCGCTGAAGCGCAGATCGTGCTCAACCAGCTCTTCAAGCACACCTCGATGCAGGAGAGCTTCAGCATGATCTTCCTGGCCGTGATTAACGGCCAGCCCAAAGAAATGGGCCTGGTGCAGGCCATCCAGTACTTCGTCGATCACCGCATCGATGTAGTGCGGCGGCGCACCGCCTATCTTCTGCTCAAGGCACGCGAGCGCGAGCACGTCCTCGAAGGCTACCAGGTCGCACTGGACCGCGTGGACGACGTCATCCGTATCATTCGTGGCAGCGATAACCGCGCCGATGCCCGAACCAACCTGGTTGAGTATTTTTCAGGCAAGACGGTAAGCGTGTCCGAAGGCAAGGCTGGCAAGGCTGCTTCGCTAAAAGGCCTGTTGCCATCGCAGCTCACGCGTCCTTTCGACAACGTGCAGGCCGACGCAATTCTGGAATTGCAGTTGCATCGCCTGACCCGGTTGTCGATCGACGAAATTCTCAAGGAATTGGCGGAGGTCCGCGGCCGCATCGCCGAGTACGAATCGATTCTCGCCAGTGAAAAGAAGCTGCGTGGCGTCATCATCAAGGAGCTTGAGGAAGTCAAGAAGAAGTACGGCGACGCGCGCCGCACGGTCATCCAGGACGAAGCAGTCGAGATCAGCCTGGAAGACCTGATCGCCGATGAGCAGGTGGCCGTCACCGTAAGCCATTCCGGCTACATGAAGCGCACCCCGATTTCGACCTATCGGCAGCAGCGCCGGGGCGGCACCGGACGGAAGGGCATGAGCACGCGCGAGGAAGATTTCGTCGAGTATCTCTTCGTGGCTTCAACCCACGATTACATCATGGTGTTTACCAGCAAAGGTCGTGTGTATTGGCTTAAGGTATACGAAATTCCCGAACTGAGCGCTGCCGGTAAGGGCAAAGCCATCGCCAACCTGGTTTCGCTGCAAGCCGGCGAAACCGTACGCGCGCTGCTTGCCGTGCGCGATCTTGAGGAAGAGAACCGCTACGTGTTCTTCGCCACCCGCAACGGGCTGGTGAAGAAGACGCCGTTGAAGGATTTCAGCAACGTGAGGTCGATTGGCATCAACGCTATCGGCATCGAGGACGAAGACGAACTCGTTGCCGCCAGTTGTACCGACGGCAATCAGATTGTTTTCCTTGCGACGCACGACGGCAAAGCCATTCGCTTTGATGAGGACAACGTGCGGCCTATGGGCCGTGGCGCCTACGGCGTGTGGGGCATGGATCTGGAACGCGGCGACTACATTGTGGGCATGGCGATCACTCCCAAGGAACGCAGCAAGGCCAAGAACGGAGACGGGCAGCAAGCCAACCTCATCCTCTCGGTTACCGAGCAGGGTTACGGCAAACGCACCGATGTGGACGAATATCGCCTGCAATCACGCGGCGGCAAGGGCATCATCAACGTAAAGACCACCGCGCGCAATGGCAAGGTCGTTTCCATCATGCTGGTGAACGAAGAGTCGGAGGTGATGGTCATCAGCCAGTTCGGCAAGATCATCCGCATCGGCACCAAGACCATCCGTGAATGCGGACGCTCTTCACAGGGCGTGCGCCTCCTGCATATGGAGGAGGGCGATCGCGTGGCCGCCACGTCGGTCATTCCACCGGAAGAAGTTGCCGAGAATGGCAACGGCGAGACTGGATTGCTGGTCCAGTAGTCAAGCTGTTGCAGTGATAGATTGATGGAAGCGAGCGGGCATTGTCCCGCTCGCATTTTGTTTGCAAACAGGCGACCAATGCATCTGGAGTAGAATCCGACAGAAAATAGGTCGATCTTCAGGAGGTCGCTTTTGGACAAAGTCAATGTGGCGCAGAAACTGTCACTATTCACCGATCAATACAGCCCAAAGATCGTGGGCGAGGTGAATGACGCCTACGTAAAGCTGGTAAAGCTGCAAGGGGAGTTCATGTGGCATCACCACGACGAGGAAGACGAGTTATTTTTCGTGATTAAGGGCGCGTTACGCATGCGTGTGCGCGAGAACGGCACGGAGCGTGCGTTCACGGTGAATCCTGGCGAGTTCATCATCATTCCGCGCGGTGTCGAGCATTTGCCCTCCGCCGATGAAGAAACCCACGTCATGCTGTTGGAGCCGAAAACCACTCTCAATACCGGCAATCTCGCGAACCAACGGACGGTAGCGGAGTTGCAGCGCATCTAGCGTAAGGCCAGCTTTTTCACCTGTCCCACATTGTGGGGCAGCGACTCCAGCATTTCGCGAACAGTGCGCTTGAAGATGGGATGCCGCACCTCGGGGGCGATCTCGGCCAGCGGTTCGAGAACGAACCGCCGCTCGTGCATTGCAACATGAGGCACATCCAACTGCGGCGTGTGGATCACGGAATTTCCGAAGAGCAGAATATCGATATCAATCGTGCGGGGGCCCTTCGGCTGGATGCGCCGGCGGCCCATCTCCTGCTCAATCGCCAGCGTCTTTGACAGAAAAAGCTTTGGCATTAATTGGGTGCGCAGCGCCACTACACCGTTGAGGAACCACGGTTGTGCGGTGAACTCCACCGGCTCCGTCTCATAGAACGACGACACCGCAAGTAACTCGCCGAGCCCGGTGAGCTTCTCAATCGCGGTACGGAGGTTGGCCTCGCGGTCGCCCACGTTAGAGCCCAGCGAAAGATAGACGGTCTTTTCCACGCCTGTATGTTAGCGCGATTGAATCGGCTGCGTAGTTGCACGCAGGGCGTATGCGGAAAAGGGCCCTATTGTGTAAAATCCCCGGAGCCCCGGCGCTGCTGCGGGTCATCTTAATATCGCAGAGGCAGATTTCCGTTTTACGGTCCCGCCGGTAACACCATCGGGCCATTCAAGATTCTGAAGCAACCGAGGTCATGCAGATTCTCAGCTACAGACCGCTGCCGCCGCTGGCGGATTTTGTCGATCGGCTCTGGCTGTCGCAGGGGGCTGCGCCCGCTCACTCCATGGAGCGCCTGCTGCCTGATTGCACGGTGGAGTTGATCATCAATCTTCACCGGGACCTCATTCACCTTTATGACCGTGACGATTATCACCGTTGCGGCAGCGTGCCGGGCTGCATCGTCTCCGGCCCGCGCACTCAGTTCTTCGTCATCGACACACGAGATCAGGTGGTGGTCATGGGAGTGCATTTTCGTCCCGGCGGAGCGTTCCCGTTCTTTCGCGTGCCCGCCAGCGAACTTGCGGACCAATCCATTGCGCTCGAGGCGCTGTGGGGTCCGACGGCATCTCAGATGCGCGAGCGCCTACTCGCGTCGCCAACGCCGGAAGGCAAGTTCCGCGTCCTGGAGACCTGTCTGCTGGAACAGTTAGCCAAGCCGTTGGAACGCCATCCTGCGGTCGCCTTCGGCATTCAGCAGTTGCGCGGCCGAGGGCAGCCATCGGTCGCGGAAGTGGTGGACAAAACCGGCTTCAGCCAACGCCGGTTCATCCAGCTATTTGGGGAACAGGTCGGGCTCACGCCAAAGGCGTTTGGCCGCGTGAGCCGCTTCCAACGAGTGGTGCGGATCGCTCACGGCTCCGGGGAAATCGACTGGGCCGATCTGGCGCTGGACTGCGGGTATTACGATCAGGCGCACTTCATCCACGACTTCCAGTCGTTTGCGGGAATCACGCCGGCAACCTACCTGCTGCAGCGCACCCCGCATCTGAACCACGTGCCCCTGGCCGAATAGGTCAAATTTTTACAATACCTGCATTTCACTGGGTGCCAAAATCGGGCAGAATACCGGTAACGGTAAATTAACTTGGTGAGGAGAAAAATCATGGCAGTGAAACCAATTCCCGACGGTTACTATACGGTCACGCCCTACCTGACGGTGGCGGACGCGGAGGCGCAAATCGCTTTCCTGAGGAAGGCCTTTGGTGGCGAGGACAAATTCCGTCACAACGACGACAAGGGCAACGTCAGCCATGCCGAGGTTCGCGTGGGCAACTCGATGGTCATGATCGGCCAGGCCCGCGGCGAGTGGAAGCCCATGCCGGCCATGTTCTACCTGTACGTGGAGGATGTGGACGCGGTGTACAAGCGCGCGCTCGAGGCTGGGGGAAAGTCCATTCACGAGCCCACGAACCAGGCTTACGGCGACCGCAGCGGCGGCGTCGCGGATTCGCAGGGCAATCAGTGGTGGATTGCGACGCATATCGAAGATGTCTCGCCGGAGGAGATCGAGCGCCGCTATAGCGAACTGGCGAAGAAGCAGGCCGCGGCGGCCGACAAGTCGAAGTAGTCCGACACACGCTGGGTGCCCCATCCTTCGCGTGGGTTTCGGCGCGAAGGGTGGGAGCGAACCTCGACCCGGGCCATCACAGCGCGGCCACGCGCCGTTGCACCAGGAGAAAATATAGCGCCATTGCAATTAGCAGCAATCCGTTCACGCTGAGCACCAGGGGCGCCGTAAATACCGGCACGAGCCAACCCGACAGCAGATTTCCCATGGGCATGCCGCCACGGAACGCACAGTTGTAGACGCTCATCACGCGTCCGCGCATTTCGTGGGTGGTAATCAGTTGCACCAGCGAAGTCACGGTAGCGAACACGGCCATCATGGAAGCACCCACGATCACCAGCATGCCATAGCTCAGTGGCAACGATCGCGAAAGGGAAAAGCACGGCGATCGCGGCGCCCAGGCAAATGAGCCCAGTGATGGCAAATCGCCCTTTATGGCGCATGTTACCCATGGCCGCGACCCCCAGCGAGCCGCAGATCGAACCCACTCCCATAAGCGAAAGCAGATTGCCGTAAGTGCCAGGACCGCGCTGGAATATGTCTTTCACGAACACCGGAATATACGTCCGCATCGGCATGGCCAGCGCGGTCATGCAGAACGCCAGCACGATAAGCGCCTCCATGGAGCCCTGCCTACGAACGAACTTGATGCCTTCCTTCAGGCTGGTGAACATCGACTCGGTGGTCGGTACGGGCAAGAACCGGCTTGTGATCATTAACAGCGAAACAATGGGCGCAAGGAACGAGAGCGCGTTCAAGCCGAAGCACCACTTCTCGCCCAACCTTCCCAGAGCGATGCCGGCGAGCGCCGGACCAATCGTGACGGCCAGATTGAACTGAATCGAATTCAGCGCAATGGCATTCGGCATGTCCTCTCGCTCTACCAGGGTGGGAATCAGCGCCGAGTATGCTGGGCCGCCGAAGGCTTGCGCGAAGCCGGACATAAAGGACAGACAGAGAATGGGCCAGACGTGAGTCAGTCCGTTGACGACCAGAACGGTCAGGATCCCGGCACTTGCCATCTGCACGTATTGGGAGGCTAGCAAGACCTTGCGGCGCTCAATACGGTCGGCGACCACTCCGCCAATCAGCGAGAACAGGAAGATGGGGATGCCGCCCAGAAACTGGTCGAGCGCAAGCAGGAAAGCGGAATGGCTCAGCCGGTAGATGAGCCAGCCTTGCGCCACGATCTGCATCCAGGTGCCGATGCTGGAGGTGCAAGCGCCGAACCACATCAAACGAAAATCGCGATAGTGAAAAGCTTTGAAGATCCTGCGCAGGGTTGAGGTCTGCATGTGCTCCGGGTGTCTCTGTCGTCGGTCTTCTATCTTCGCACGGGAACGCTGGCTAGGTCGTCAGGCGGGGTGCCCGATCCCTTCGACAGGGGTTTGGCGCGAAGGGTGGGAACCCTGTATCTCCTTGAAAACTGCACTGTTGGCGGTGGTATAATCTCAGTTTGCCTGCTCTTTCTCCGCTCGATTCAAGGCGGAAGCATCGCTTGGTCTGCGGAATGGGCGCGGCATCCATCGGTAGCCATCCGAATTTATTCAAGATCTGAGGTCTCTCCATGTCCGGCCATTCCAAATGGGCAACCATTAAACACAAGAAGGGCGCGCTGGATGCCAAGCGCGGCAAGATTTTCACGCGGTTGATCAAGGAAATCACCATCGCCGCCAAAAGCGGTGGCGATCCGGAGAAGAACCCGCGGTTGCGCGGCGCGGTGGCGGCGGCCAAGGCGGAAAACATGCCGGCCGACAACATCAAGCGCGCCATCCAGCGCGGTACTGGAGAGCTGCCGGGCGTCTCGTACGAAGAAATCACCTTCGAGGGCTACGGTCCGGGCGGCGTCGCCATCCTGGTGGAAGTGTCGACCGACAATCGCAACCGCACAGTCAGCGAACTGCGCCATGCCTTCTCGAAGAATGGCGGCAACATGGGCGAGGCCGGCTCGGTGGCGTGGATGTTCCACAAGAAGGGCGACATCATCATTCCTAAGGCGGCGGCCAAGGAGGATGACCTGATGAACATCGTGCTCGAGGCCGGCGCCGACGACTTGAAGGACGATGGCGACAATTGGGAGATCCTCACCGATCCCTCGGTGTACGAGACAGTGCTGGAAGCGGTGAAGGCAGCCGGCATCAAGCCCGAGGTCGCGGAGATCGGCATGGTCCCGCAGAACTACACCAAACTGGAAGGCCACCAGGCCGGCACCATGATTCGCCTGCTGGAGGCGCTGGAAGATTCCGACGACGTGCAGCACGTGTACTCCAACTTCGATATCGATCAGAAACAGTTGGAGGAAGTGGCGGGGTAAGGAAGCAGTCGTCAGCACTCAGTGTTCAGCATTCAGCCAAGGCAGTTAGCGGCCGCTCCCCAAAGCGGCCGTTCTCTTTTGGGGACTCAATTCACCACTACAAGCTCCAGATTTAGATTCCCCGTGTTTTCCGTGGGCTCCGTGGTGAAAAGATTTCTCTGTGACTCTGTGTCTCTGTGGTAGATGCACTCCGCCATTTACAATACTGGCAGCATGAAGCCCCGCGGAATATCTTTTCTTCCACTTGCTCTTTGTCTGCTGGTTCTAGTGGCCGTCAGCACGGGATGCAACAAGCAACAGGCATCGGCTGAGGCCGGTGCAACGACGGCGAACACTCCGGCGGCCCCGCCGGCACCTCCAGCGGTTGTCCCCTCCACCGACTCTGGGAACGCTGCCCCCAAGCCCGACATCAACGGCAACCACGTGATGCAGTACGTGAAAGAGGTCGTCGCGTTCGGTCCACGCCCGCCGGGCAGCCAGGCCCATGCCAAGCTCGAGCAGTACATCCAATCGAAGCTTAAGGGAGTTGAAGTCGAGAACGATACGTTCACCGCGAAGACGCCGGTCGGAAATTTCCCGATGAACAACATCATCGCGAAGTTTCCGGGAAAGAAAGACGGCATCATTGTGGTCGCCGGTCACTACGATACGGTCTATCACCTAAAGAATTTTGTGGGCGCCAACGACGGTGGCTCCTCGACGGCGCTGTTGCTGGCGCTAGCCGACCACTTTCGCGGCAAACCGCTCGACGGCTACAGTGTCTGGCTGGTGTGGACCGACGGGGAAGAAGCCTTCGTGAAGTGGACCGATACCGATAGCGTGTACGGCACCCGCCACCTGGCGCAGAAATGGCAACAGGATGGTACGGCCAAGAAGATCAAGGCGTTCATACTCGTGGACATGATCGGCGACGCGGACCTGGACATTCAGAAAGAAACTAACTCCACGCCGTGGTTGAGCGATCTGGTTTACCAGGCGGCCACCAACCTGGGCTACCAATCGCACTTCTATCAATTCAAGGCGCCCATCGACGACGACCACATGCCGATTCTGAAGATCGGCGTCCCGGCGGTCGACATCATCGACCTCGACTACGGTTACAACAATGTCTTCTGGCATACCCCACAAGACACTCCGGACAAGCTCAGTCCCCAATCGCTGGCGATTAGCGGCGATGTGGTGTTGGAAACGATTCGGCTGGTCAATACACGCTAGGGAAGGTCTGATTAAGTCTGTCGGGCGTCCCTCAGGGGCTAAGGCGCCGGCCTGATATTAGGCATTTACGGACGGCCTGAAGGCCGTCCCCTTCAAAGAGCGAGACTTAATCGGAGCCTCTATAACTTGCCGATGCGGATGCTACCGTCGCCGGTGGTGATCTCCAGCAGCGGTCCGCCGCCGTTTAACTTGCCACGAATGTGCGCCCGCTCGATAGAACCGTTTACCGTAACCGGCATGTCCAACTGGATATGCCCGTCGCCCGTATGGGCGTAAAGCTCCGCGGCAAAGTCCTGCGGGAGGCGAGCTTCCACCCCGCCGTCGCCGGTGTGAATCAGCCATCCGTTGTTCATCTTCGAACCAGGCCGGACCGTGAGGTCAATGTGTCCATCGCCAGTACGCAGGTCGACATCGGTCAACACGCCGTCAACCGTCATGTGTCCATCGCTGGTATGGGCGTGCAACCCGCCACTGAAGTTGCGGACCTGAATGTGTCCATCGCCGGTGTCGATGCGGGCCTGCCCGGAGATGCCATCGACCCCGATGTGGCCGTCACCAGAGTGCAAGTCCAGAGCAGTCTCCGAAGGGACCTGCACCTCGATGCGAACTCCTCGATGGTTGCTGATGTGGAAGCCCCAGTTGCCGTTGTTGGGTACGTGGACTTGCAGGTCAATTTTGTCGGCGTCCTGGCGTTCGGTCACGCGCACGCCGCCGCCGCCCATGCTGTAGCCATCTGCGATTACCCGGGCAGAAACGGTGCGGTTGGCTCCGCGCGTGATTTCAACCGAGGCGTCGTTAGTGTCCACACGCAAAGTTGGCTTGTCGCCGACCTGATAAGTTTTGCTCCATTCCTCGGCAAAGGCCGAAGCACCGAGGGTCGACAGGCATAACAGAACAATTAGGAAGGTTTTACGCACGCTAACTCCTCCTCGTTGCTTGTTACGAGGAGGAGACTGCGTTTGTTCCGTAGTAATGGTTGCGAATCAGGAGATACGGAAGGGCATTTGGCGGTGCCCGGGGCATGCGCTACTTTAGCGGAGTGGAACTTCGCGCACACCCCTTACGAGCATCGCTCCCTGCTTGCTGAAATAGACGCTCCTGTAGGAAAAAAGTTAGCTCAACGGCTGTATTGGTTCTGCTTTTTCTCCGCGTGGCGCTCCATGCCGAGTTGGATCAGCCGGTCCATTAGTTCGGGATAATCGATGCCGGTCGCGGCCCACATTTTGGGATACATGCTGATGGACGTGAAGCCGGGTATGGTATTGACTTCGTTGACGTAGAGCTTGCCTTGGCGGGGATCCATCAGAAAGTCCACGCGCGCCATACCGGCGCAGTCCACCGCCTTGAAGGCTGCGATCGCCAGTTGCTGCACTTCCTTTTGTTTGGATTTCGGAATCTTGGCGGGGATAATCGACTCCGATCCTTCGACCAGATATTTGGCGTCGTAGTCGTAGAACTCTTTCACGGGCACAATCTCGCCGGGCAGCGAAGCGATAGGGTCGTCATTGCCCAGCACTGAACATTCGATCTCGCGGGCCTTCCCCTTCTTGCCGCCGACGCCTTGCTCGACTACCAGCTTGCGATCGTAGCGCGCCGCCTCGTCCATGGCCGCGGCCAGTTCGCTGCCGTTGTGCACTTTGCTGATCCCGACCGACGAGCCCAGGTTCGCGGGCTTCACAAACACCGGATATTTCAGCGTCGATTCGATTTGCTGGCGCACTCCGTTCGGCTGTTTCCGCCACTCCGCACGCAGAACGGTGACATGCTTGACGATGGGCAGACCGGCGTCGCGGAAGAGGCGTTTCATTACATCCTTGTCCATCCCGGCAGCAGAGCCCAGTACGCCCGCGCCGACATAGGCAATGTCTGCCAACTCCAGCAAGCCCTGAATCGTGCCGTCTTCGCCGAAGGTGCCGTGCAAGACGGGAAAGATAATGTCCACGTCGATCGAATTGGGCGCCGCGTGCAGTTCTGTAGAATGCGTTTCAAATGGCATCAAAGCGGAGTGGTTTTGACCTGGCATCGGCGGCACTACCACAGCTTCGCCTTTGGCCAGGACTGCCGCGGAGGAAGTGGCCGCGGGATCGCCGGCGCGCAGATGGCGAGGCTCGGGTGCTGGCGATTTGCCTTGCAACAGCCGTTCGGCGTGGGCTGCAGTCACCCATCGCCCTTCCTTGGTGATACCGATGGGCACGACGTCGTATTTCTTCTTGTCGATTGCGTTCAGCACCGAGGCTGCCGACAGCAGGGAAACTTCGTGCTCGCCGCTGCGCCCGCCAAACAAGACACCTACCCGGAGTTTCGTCATGCTTTCGATCTTAACGCCAGAAATTCATGTGAATAGTAATCAGCGATAGACCTCGTCACGATATTGAACGTTAGCCCGAAGCAGCCATCGATGTCTGCTGCCCACCGGCGCCCGCTTCTGCAACTACGGACACGACGGTGTACGTGGGAGCCAACACTCCAGCGTTGTGTTTCAGGTTGCTAGGCGTATAGGAGGAATCATGCTGCAGGCGTATGTTGGCGCTGTTGCTGATGCAAGCATTACCGGCAACGTTTCGCGGGTTCGGAAACGCCCATCCCAGGTTCCAGGACTCGTGCTTCTGATCGAGTGAGTGCTTGGCATCGAGGTTGGCGTACTTCTGGTACACCGCGGGGTCGAAATCTACGCCGAGCGCTTTCGCTTTGCCCATCATCCAGCTCAACGTAATGTCCGATAGTCCAGTTTCGGTATATCCGCCGCCGACATCGCAATGGACACCGGTGAAGTAAACCTGCTCTATCACCTGCCCCGTAGCGGGTGACCCGGACCACAGCGTAGCGGGAAATTCGCGGCGACGCTCATCAATCGATAAGGCGTGATAGGCGTGCTTGACGTCCGGGTGCAGCGCGGTGTCGAGGAATCCGTAGCGTAACGGATCAATTCCGCCGAAGATAGCGGGAATGCCCAGGGCGCCGACTGTGTCCCACACGCCCACCATCGTGATCTCGGCATCATCCATCGCGTATTTTTGCTTCAATGCCGCCAACTTTTGTGGCCGTTTGCTGAAGTCATGCTCGCGATAGGCGTCGAAAGCCTGCGCAGTCTGGTTATCATCCACATTCTGCGTGGGCAGACCACAACCCGCAATCATTCCGGCAAGGCTGCGCGCGGTGTAGGCTCCACGGCTAAAGCCGAACAGAAACAGCTGGTCGCCCGGCGAGTAAAGATGAGCGATTCGCGTGTAGCCGTCCTTGATTTTTTTATCGAGGCCATCGCCAAAGGCGCCACCCAGTAGCTTCAGCAGGGTAATGCCGTCAGTTCCCACGCCGTCATCGTAGATGGGACACTGCTCGGCGGTGAAGTTCAGCGCCTTGAAGAGCTTGTAAACGTTGGTTTGACTGGCAGGATCGTTCCAGGTGCCATCAGCACAGAAGATAATTCGTTTTGCCATGGGTTCCTCCTGAGGCCTTCCAAGCCGGGCGCAGCCCCGATCCTTCAACCGCCTGAGATGGATTGCAGGTTTTTCGGAGAGCGCCGAGTGCAGATTTGGTGGAACTATAGCACGGTTTTACAGCGGCGAATGCACCCACCTCACAAGATCTTTTTGCCGAAGGCCGACAGCGCCAGCTCCACTGCCAGCTCCGCGGTCTGATTGCGTTCATCGAGGACCGGGTTCACTTCCACCATTTCGAAGCTCAGCATGCGCCCGTGGTCAGCGATGATCTCCATCGCCAGATGTCCCTCGCGATAAGTCGCGCCACCCCAGACGGGAGTGCCGACCCCGGGCGCATCTTCGGGATCGATCCAGTCCAAGTCGAGCGAGACGTGATATCCCACGGTGCCGCGTCCTGCGATGCGGAGGGCCTCCTCCATCACTGAGCGCATGCCGCGTTCGTCAATGTCGCGCATGGTAAAGACGTGGACACCCGACTTCCTGATGTTTTCGCGCTCGTGATTGTCGACGTTGCGAATGCCCACCAGCACGCAATTTTGCGGCTGTACCTTGGGACTGAAGCCGTACAGGTCGGTAAGGGGAGATTCGAATATTCCCATGATGGCGCCCAACGGCATGCCATGTACGTTGCCACTGGGTGAGCTGCTGGGCGTGTTGATATCGGTGTGCGCATCAATCCACAACAGGCCGATGCGCTGGTTCTTGCGGCGATAAAACTCAGCCACGCCCGATACCGTGCCGGCGGCAATGGAATGGTCGCCACCCAGCACGATGGGGATTTTTCCAGCTTCCAACGTCTTCACCACCAGTTCCGCTTCCTTCGAACAGGTTTGGGTGATTTCCTTCAGGTACTTGGCGTTAGGATCGCCTTCCGACTTGGTCTCCGCCAAAGCGACAGGTATGTTACCTCCATCCTCGACATCGTAGCCGAGGGCCTCAAGCTTGGCTTCGAGTCCGGCGACGCGCATTGCCGAGGGTCCCATGTCAACACCGCGGCGCGACTGGCCGAGGTCGAGCGGAACGCCAATGATCCGGATGTGCTTGGTTTCGACGTTTTGTAATGGCTTGGTAATCGGACTGGTTGCCATAGAGATTTCCTAACTGGAGTCGATTGGGCTACGGGTACAACCGGTGCAGCGTACGCGGGAAGGGAATGGTCTCGCGCACATGTTCCAATCCGCATATCCAGGCGACAGCGCGCTCGATGCCCATGCCGAATCCGGCGTGCGGAACGCCGCCGAACTTGCGCAGGTCGAGATACCATTTGAAGGCCTCTTCCGGCAGTTCATGCTCGTGAATGCGCTTGAGCAGCAAATCGTAGGACCCAATGCGCTGCGATCCGCCGATGATTTCCCCGTAACCCTCCGGCGCCAGCACATCGACGCAGAGGGCAAACTCCGGCCGTTGCGGGTCGGGCTCCATGTAGAACGCTTTAATGGCTGCTGGATAGCGATGCACCATGACCGGGCGATCGAACTGTGACGAAATGTAAGTTTCGTCCGGCGATCCGAAATCGCCGCCCCACTCGAACTTGTTTTCGACCAGGCCCTTGGCGTGTCCTTCCTGCAGCATCTGCACGGCCTCGTCGTAGGAGAGGCGCGGGAAAGGCGTAGCAATCTTCTCCAGGCTGCCGAGGTTGCGCCCAATGGTCTCCAACTCTGGCCGGCGCTTCTCCAGACATCGCTTGACGATGAAGGTTATGAATTCTTCCGCCAGGGTCATCAGGTCGTCAAGCGTAGCGAAGGCGACTTCGGGCTCGACCATCCAGAACTCAGTGAGGTGGCGGCGGGTCTTCGATTTCTCTGCGCGAAAAGTCGGTCCAAAGCTGTAAACCTTGCCGAGAGCCATCGCCGTGGCTTCGATGTAAAGCTGTCCTGACTGCGTCAGGTAAGCCTGCTCGTCGAAGTAATCCACCGGGAACAGCGTTGTCGTACCTTCGCAGGCTGCGGGCGTGAGGATTGGTGGATCGGTCAGGGTGAATCCGCGGTCGTCGAAATAATCGCGCGCCGCTTTGATGATCTCGGCGCGGACCCGCAAGATCGCCGCCTGACGGGGCGAACGCAGCCACAGATGGCGGTGCTCCATGAGGAAATCGACGCCGTGCTCTTTCGGCGAAATGGGGTAAGGGTCGTCCGGGTTGACGCGCTGTACGACCTGCGCGTCCGTCACATCCATCTCGTAACCGCCGGGCGCTCGTTTGTCGGCGCGCACCTTGCCGGTAACGATCACGCTGGACTCCTGGGTCAGGCCCTTGATCGAGTCGAAGAGTTCGGGAGAGACAGCATTCTTGGCTACTACGCCCTGGATCACGCCGCTGCCATCGCGAAAGATGGGAAAGAGTAGTTTGCCACTCTCTCGCAGATTGTAGAGCCAGCCGCGAATGGTGACGGTCTGGCCTTCATGCTGGCCGACCTCGCGGATAGTAGTGACGGGTGTTGCCAGTTTTTCCGATAGTTCCATGAGTCCCCAGTCTCGAAAATACATGCCCCGAGGGCAGGCTGCTAAGAAATCAGGAAAGCAGGCGTCTTTTATCTTACTTGGACTGCCTGCAAGACGGCGAATTCGGGCAGTGCCGTCGGTTCACTCCTCACATTGCGAGGTGATGGCGCTCACTGCGTCCTTGTTTATAGGGTCCATACTGGAGTTGTTTATGGCTGCTCACAGCGGGTGTGGGAACAGACCCCATACCGCTGGCGAAGGCCAGTGGTGATCGCTCCCACGGCTGGCAGCATGTCCGTATCGGAGGTATCAGCAATGCCCACCGTCATCGAACCAAGAACCAACGAGGATGCACAAGCGCAACCCGTTCCACCCGTTTCCAACCAACCCGAGCTGTTTGCTGCGGAAGTAGCAATGGAAGGCAAGCACGCGGGCTTCATGCCGATATTGTTGATTGCCGGGTTGATCCTGGCTGTTGGTGGGACCATTTTCTACTTTGTAAAAGGCGCTCGCGACGTTCTCACCGTACCCGTTGCGAGCAGCACAGTGACCAGGATATTGGATGAGCAGGGCCCGGCGACCATCCGTTTCAGCACCGGGACCGTGGTGTCGACAGTCAACGAAAAGCCGGCGGACCCGCATTATAGGCTGCTGGCGAAGAGCGGGGTCATTGCCACCAAACCGAAGGCAAAGGGTTCCAGTTCGTTGATCGTCGAGCTGACGCCCGCGGGCGAAAACGTGCTGAGCAGCATCAAAGGCGTGCAGAAAACCACCAATCCTGACGGGACGATCACGTATGTGGTTCCCTTGGCTGAACGCAGAATAGTCGAAGTGGCCAAGGTCACCATGATCAAACCACATCTGGCCCAGGTGGAATATAGCTGGAAGTGGGAGCCAAATCGTCTCGGTGCGGACTTTGATGCTTCTGGCAGCCTGGTAAAGAGCTTCTCGGGTTGGGACCGAGCCACTCTTATCAAGACCTACGGCGCGGATTTTTACGGCGCGCCGCCCACCAAGGCCAGCATTGTCTTAGTGGAAAAAGATAACGGCACCTGGAAGCCCTACGCCGAGTAGGCGATGACGGGTAGAGCGGCGCTTCAGTGCCGTGTTCGCCACGGAAAAGAAATCGCATGAGCCGCTGCGGTCAATAAAAATGACCGCAGCGGCTCATGCTTTGTAGTGTGAGGTGATCTCGGACGCCAGCCTGAAGGCTGGCTCTACAAAATTATGCGCTGCGGACCTTTGCAGGGCAGGACTGGTCGCAACTCAATCGCTCAGTAATGCACAAAGCGCAGCCACAGCAGCCCGATCGCCAGCGTGATTAAGGTCACCGGCACGCCGATTTTCATGTATTCAACGAAGCTGATATGAGCTTCAGTCCGCGCTTTCTCCACCACGATGATATTGGCCACCGAACCGGTGATCGTCAGATTACCCGCCAACGTGCTGGACATCGCCAGCAGGAGCCATCTGTGAGCATCATGAAATTGCGGCACGAGCCCCTTCAACAACATCACCGTTGGCACGTTGCTCACGATGTTCGACAGCAGGGTCACGACTGCCGCGAAGACCACCGAGTTGTGTAAGTTGAGGCGCTCGGCTGCGGTGAGCAGTTCCTGCGTAATTCCGGCTTGCTCGGCTCCGCCGAGAATCAGGAACAGGCCTAAGAACAGCAACAGCAGCGACCAATCCACATCGCCGTAGATCGCGCGTGGCTCCCGACGGCGTTGTACGAGCAACAGCGCGCCTCCCGCGGCGGCGACCAGAGGCGGCGAAAATCCCAGTAGAAACCCAGCCAACACAGCGAGGGTGACGGTCAACGGCCAGGCCAGATGAGTGTCGGGCGGCTGGTTCAATGCCGCTGTCTGGGCAGACAACGGACGCGGGCCTTTGGTATCGCTCCGCAGGTGGATCCAATGAAGCAGTGCCCAATCAACGAAAAGGCCGATGAGTGCCACCGGTCCAAGGTGCGCCACAAAGTCGCGATAGGAAATGCCTGACACAGATCCGATGAGGATGTTTTGCGGATTACCGGTGATGGTGGCCGCGCTGCCGATGTTGGAGGCCGTCGCCAGCCCGAGCAGGTAGGGCAGCGGCTGCAGCTTCATCCGTTTGCAAATGCTGAGAATAAGCGGAGCCATCACCAGGCAGACCACGTCATTCACCAAAAACGCCGAGAGGATACCGCTGGTGAAGATGACGCCGGGCAGCAGGTGTCGCGGCGAAAGATGTTCAATCACCAAGTGTGAAATCCATTGGAAAAAACCGGCCAGGTGCAGGCTGGCGACGATCAGCATCATTGAGAACAGCAATACGATGGTCGCGAAGTCGATGCTGGCGATGGCTTGTGCGGGTGCGAGCGCACCCAAGACAAACATGAGCACGGCGCCAATGACTGCCATCGCCGGCCGGTCGATCCTTGTGCCAGGCAGGCGGCCGACTGCGAAAACGAAATAGCTCACCAGCAAGATCGTCCACACGGCCACCATGTGTGCATGCGTGAGCGCCTGGGCACTGGCCACGATCATCGGGCTACGGTCCTCATTGACGGTCCAATCGTGGTGGTGTTGTTAGGAGGTCTGAGTCAAAGGAGAAGCAGCCCCGATTATGGTTCGATTGACAATTTCCCGGCAAGCGATCACTCTCAAGCGCGCAGCAATCAAAAACTTTATAGCAGAAGAAGGTATGGTATGACCCGTATTGCGATCGTCGTCCCGGTCTTGCTGCTTTTGTCTTGGATGCTGGTCGCGCAGTCGCAAGCCACGCACCCGAAGAGCGCTCCTTCCACGGTTATCGTTACCGATCAGGACAATGGAAAGGATATCGATCTTCCCGCGGGAGACACACTGGTAATCCGTTTGAAGAGCAACCCGTCAACCGGCTACAGCTGGGCGATAAAAGACGATGCTGCACCTCTGAGACTGGTGAAAAGTTCTACCAGGAAGAATAGCCAAGCGAGTCATGTCGCAGGCGCCCCGGTCATCCAGGAGTTCCGGCTGACCGCCATTTCCGCGGGGATGGCACCGCTTACCCTCGAATATCGGAGGCCCTGGGAACACGGCATGGCGCCAGCGAAAACGTTCCAAGTAAAGGTGAATGCGCGCTGAATCAGTCGCAGCAAGCCGGCGTCGGGTTTTCCCCGATGTTCACACGTCACAAACTGCTGTGACTTTGGTCGTTGCCGAACTCCGGGAAAGAGTTAGAATAGGGTTGGAATTGAAAATGATTTTCAACTTCATATTCGGCCGACACAAGAAACGGGCCACGCGCCACGCCAGCGCCCTCGCTGATCTGCACGTCGGAGAAAAGGCCATTCTCGCCGAATTAGAACTCTCCCCTCCGGTAGTGGAGCATCTCATGAACCTGGGTTTTGTGCCCGGCCTGGAAGTGACGGTCGCGCGCAGCAGCCCGGGTGGAGATCCCCGGGTGTACCGGGTGGAAGGGACCGAAGTTGCCATGCGCCGCGACGTTTCGCGCCATATCCATGTGGAATTGGCCGGTGCACCCGCGTTTGGAGACTAAGGCATGGGAGCCTCGACCATGACCTGCCATGCGGTCGCGCCGCCCAGGGACGAATCCCTCGGCACGTCGTATCGCACGGTGGCTGTCGTCGGCCCTCCCAATTCCGGCAAGACTACTCTCTTCAATCGCCTCACCCGTCTGCGCCAGAAAGTCGGCAATTTCCCCGGCGTCACCGTTGAACACCACACGGGATACGTGCGCGACTCCGAAGGCCATGAGGTCGCGCTGATCGATCTGCCCGGCGTCTACAGTCTGACTCCCAAGTCCGAAGACGAAAAGGTAGCGATCGATGTCCTGACGGGAGAGATGCCAGGCACGCCGCGTCCGGACGCGATCATCGTAGTTTTGAACTCTACCAACCTGCACAGCCATTTGGTTTTGGCGGGACGGGTTATCGCGCTGGGCTTGCCGACGCTGGTGCTGCTGAACATGGCCGATGAGCTGCGCAAGCAGGGCGGTCACGTGGACGTGCTGTCGCTTGCCCGGCAGTTGGGCACGCCAGTGGCGCTGGTCAGCGCTACCACAGGCGAAGGAATTGTCGCGGTGCAGAATTTTCTGTCCTCAGCGGCAGCACGCCCAGAGCCTTTGGAATTGCCGGTGCTCGGAAGCACGCGGGGGTATCGTGAATGGGCAGTGAAGGTCGGCACGAATGCCAACTACCACCGTCCGGCAACTCCGGTTTGGACGCAACGGCTTGACTCCATATTCCTTCACCGCACTTGGGGCGCGATTATCTTTGGTGTGGTCGTGATCGGCGTCTTTCAGACAATCTTCGCGATTGGGCAGCCGCTCTCCAACCTATTACAGCATTTTCTGGATGTCAGCGGCTTGCAAATCGGAAATCATCTGCCGCACGGGATGTTGAGCTCGCTGATCGTGAATGGCGTCTGGAAGGGAACCGGTTCCGTACTGGTATTCCTGCCGCAAATTCTGCTGTTGTTTTTGGTCATCGGAATTCTTGAGGATTCCGGATATCTTTCGCGCGCCGCGGTCATCGCCGACCGCACCATGTCGCGGGTTGGCCTGAATGGCAAGAGCTTCATACCGCTGCTCTCCGCTTATGCCTGCGCGGTGCCGGCCATCATGGCGACACGCACCATCGAGAACAAGCGTGATCGCATTGCGACCATTCTGATCGCGCCCTTCATGACCTGCTCGGCGCGGCTTCCGGTTTACACCATGGTGATCGCGGCGTTCCTGCCGAACCGGCCCGTGCTCGGTGTCTTCCTGGGAACTCGAGCGCTGGCGATGTTGGGACTTTATGTTCTTGGCTTCCTGATGGCGGTCTTCACGGCGCGGTTGCTGAAGTCGTCGATCCTAAAGAGCAAGGACTCGCCCTTCATACTGGAGATGCCGCCCTATCGCTGGCCCACACTTACGTCCCTGGGATTGCGGCTGGTGGATCGCGGCAAGGCATTCCTGTACCGCGCGGGTACCGTGATCATGCTGGTCTCACTGCTGCTGTGGGTGGCAACGAATTTCCCCATGCATCATGGGCAACCGCCCGCCGTGCAAGACAGCGTTGTAGCGTGGGTGGGTCACGCCATCGAACCGGCCATTCGTCCGCTGGGTTTCGATTGGAAAATCGGAGTTGGGCTGCTGACCTCCATCGCCGCGCGCGAGGTGATCATCGCCACGCTTGGTACCCTAAACGGAATTGATCCCGAGTCGCACGCTACCGACCTGCAGGCGGCTCTGAAACATGAACTGACACCCGCTGGCGCCGTGGCCCTACTCGTCTTCTTCGCGTTCGCGATGCAATGTATGTCGACCATCGCCGTGGTGCGCCGCGAAACCAACGGATGGAAGTGGCCGGTGCTGCAGTTTGGCTACATGACCGTGGTGGCCTACGTCGCCTCCTTTGCGGCCTACAACATCGTCGGACACTTCACTCACTGAGTTAAGTTTTTCAAGCTTTCTTGTGCGAAACCGCCAGTTCCTTCACCAGTTCCGGCAACACTTCTCCTGCCTTGCCCAGCACCACCTCATCGAAGAACTTGCTGTTAGCGGGCCCTTCCGGCCCGATGTAGATGGCGCGGGCGCGGTTGATCCGCGCCATGCGAACGAAGCTGGCTGCCGGCTCGACCACGCCCGAGGTTCCAACGGTCAACAGCACAGTACACACTCTGAGCTGTTCGAAGATGCGATCCATGGCAAAGGGCACTTCGCCGAACCAGCAGATGTGTGGTCGCAGCATCGAGCCACATTTCGGGCAGGTGGGAATTTCCGCTCGCGAGAGATACAGACGCTCGTCGTCGAAAGGCGCGCTGTGGCAGGTTTCACGTGAGCAACGGGTCTGCATCAGGCGGCCATGCATGTGAATCAGGCGCTGGGTGCCGGCTTGTTCGTGCAGGGAATCGACGTTCTGCGTGCAAAGAAAAAAGCGCTCGTCCAGCGCGCGCTCCAGTTCCGCCAGGGCCCGATGACCGGGATTGGGAGTCACCGTTGCCGCCCGCTTGCGCCGCTCCGAATAAAACTGCCAGACAAGTTCGGGATTGGCGTGGAAAGCTTGCGGGGTGGCTACCTCTTCGACACGATGTCCGCGCCAGAGTCCGTCGGCGCCACGAAACGTAGGAAGGCCGCTTTCGGCGCTGACGCCTGCGCCCGTCAGCACGAACACACGGTCTTGCGATTTCAGCGGTTGGGTCATTCTGCTTCTTCAGCGCCGGTTGCTGGCAGCTCTTGTGGTACCTGGCTAAAACAACTCCGCAGCATAGGCTGGACGATGCTGCGATGCCCCACTGGGTTCCATAATCCTACCGCGTTTCTATATACTGGATGGTTCAGTTTCGGTCTTTCAGCTAAGAGAACAGCGGTCGCATCCAGTCCGCCCGTTCCAGAATCTATAGCTTATACATCCGATAAGCAAAAGCCGAGCAACGCGGGGGCCCGGCCAGGGAGCTTGTTATCTTTGTCCACTCTAACGATATCGAACCAGACCGCCAGCGTTGACAGAGACAAGCAGGAGCGCGTCATGGACGCCTTCCGCCGCTGGGGCTACTTGCAGGCAAATCTCGATCCCCTGGGACACTTTGCCCCGCTCTCCCATCCTGAGTTGGACATCTCCGGCGACGGCGTCGAACTGGCGCGCCGTATTTACTGCGGCAGCATCGGTGTCGAGTTCATGCACATTCCTGACCCGGAGCGGCGCCAGTGGATCCAGGAACGGATGGAAGCGCAGCAGGCGGAGCCGGTTGACCGCTCAAGAATTCTCGATCAACTGGTGCGCGCCGACATCTTCGAGCAGACGATTCACTCCCGCTACATCGGAACCAAGCGCTACTCGCTGGAGGGAAACACGGCGCTCATCCCGCTGTTGGACGAGATTCTGAACACTGCCTCGGTACAAGGGGCCGAGCAAGCTGTCTTGGGGATGAGTCATCGTGGGCGCCTCAACGTCATCCTCAACATCGTGAGTCGTCCGGCAGCAGAGATTTTTGCCGGCTTTGAGGACGTTGATCCGCGCAGCGTGCTCGGCGGTGGCGATGTGAAATATCACATTGGCGCAACCGGGATTTTCACCGGCGCCAGTGGCGGTCAGGTGCGCATTCATCTGGTCTCGAATCCGAGCCATCTGGAAGCCGTCGATCCGGTGGCTGTGGGGCGTGCGCGGGCTAAACAGACGCGGCTGGGACGCGATGGTAAAACTAAAATCCTGCCGATTCTAATGCACGGAGACGCCGCTTTCGCGGGGCAGGGAATCACCGCAGAAACCTTGAATCTTGCCAACTTGCGCGGCTACACCGTTGGCGGCACGGTCCATGTCATCGTCAACAATCTCATCGGCTTCACCACCAACCCGAGCGATGCTTATTCCAGCCGCTTCTCCTCCGACCTTGCCAAGCGGCTGCCGATCCCGATCCTCCATGTTAATGGTGAGGACCCCGACGCCGTGGTGCGTGCCGGTCGCATGGCGCTCGAGTATCGCTACGACTTCGGGACGGACGTGCTGGTTGATCTGATCGGCTTCCGTCGCCACGGCCACTCCGAAGTGGATGATCCGACCATCACTCAGCCGATCCTGTATCGCAAGATCAAAGATCATCCCTTGCTGTACCAGATCTACGCCAAAAAAGTTGGTCTGGATGCTGGACCGCATGTGGAGAAATTTCAGGCCGAGCTCGATGTTGCCGAGAAGGCCGGCAAGAGCATGGTCAAGAAACCGACGATGCACCAATTGCCCAGCTATTGGTCGCCATTTCACGGCGGTCCGTACAATCCCGCCGATGAAGTTGACACTGGACTGACAGCCGATCGCTTGCACCAGATCACCGACGCACTGGTGAAATATCCCGAAGACTTCAACATCCATCCCAAGGTGCAGAAACTGCTGGAGCAGCGCCGCGAGATGGGCTATGGCAAACGTCCACTGGATTTTGGCATGGCTGAGGCATTGGCGTTCGGAGCGCTGGCGCTGGATAACATACCGATCCGGCTCAGCGGTCAGGACAGCCGTCGCGGCACCTTCAACCAGCGTCATTCTGTATTGATCGACATCATTGATGAGAAGGAATACGTGCCTTTGTGTCATCTGGCCCCGCAACAGGCCCGGGTTGAGATCTACAACTCGGAACTATCCGAGGCCGCAGTCATGGGCTTCGAATATGGATATGCGCGCGATTATCCGGAAACTCTGGTCGCATGGGAAGCTCAGTTTGGGGACTTTGCCAATGGGGCGCAGATTATCATCGACCAATTCGTGGTCCCGGGTGAAGACAAGTGGAGCCTGTTGAGTGGACTGGTGTTGCTGCTGCCCCACGGTCACGAAGGCCAGGGACCGGAGCACTCCAGCGCGCGTATCGAGCGCTATCTGCAACTGTGCGCGCGCGACAACATGCAGGTCTGCCAGCCCTCGACGGCCGCACAATACTTTCATCTGCTGCGGCGTCAGGCCATGCGCAAATGGCGCAAGCCACTGATCTGTTTTACGCCGAAGAGCATGTTGCGCCATCCCGAGGCGATGTCTCCGCTCAGCGAATTGGAACGTCCGCGTTTCCTCAACGTCATCCCCGATGAGACCGCCCTGGATGCCAGGCGCGTGTTGCTCTGCACCGGAAAGATCGGTCACGAATTGAGGATGGAGCGCAGAAAGTTGAAGATGCACGGGCCAGCGATCATTTCGCTGGAACAGATGTACCCCTTCCCGGAAGCCGAGCTTCGCGAGGTGCTGAACCGTTATCAACACGGGGTTGAGTTTATCTGGGTACAAGAGGAGCCGGCGAACATGGGCGCGCTTACCTTCGTGACGCCTCGCCTGAAGCGCCTGCTTGGCTCCAAGCTCCGAAGCATCAAGCGCGCCGCGAATGCGACCCCTGCGACGGGCTCAACGAAGGCCCACGAGTTGGAACAAAAGACCCTGCTCACGCTGGCTTTAGGCAAGGGACAGTAAGCTCGACCTGGCGATTGATCCAGACGAGCCAAGAGCCCGACGACCGGCGACACCACCATCAACTAGCGGTTTCGCACCTTGCAAGAACGCCGAGGACTTGGCGGGCAATATATTTACCTTTTAGTTATATCAAGAATTAGTTTGATAACTAATGAAGTAATAGAAAACCGTCGAATTTAGCCATTTCTCTGCAACTTAGGTCGTAGGCGACGGCAATTTCACCACCACCAATTCTACGGAATCCAGAATACAGAGCCCGATTTTTCTACCAAATCAAATAGCCGTACTAGTTAGAGCGACTTAACTTGTTTGTAATCAGCGTGTATGCAGTGGCTACTCCCGTGCATAAAGCACGGTAGGGAGAATTTCTAAATTCACCCTTTTCCAGGCAATTTGCTACGGAGAGTTCAGAGCACGATCAGGCGACTGTAGGACAGCAGTTCTTAAGCGTAGATCGAGATTCTGTACGGACATTGTGCATAACCACCTAAGGAGGGGAGCGGAATGCGAAATCTAGTAAAGAACCTTCTGTTACTCGGATTGATATCGCTTTTGCCAGTTCTTGTATTTGGGCAGGCAATCAGCGGCGATATCGTCGGGACAGTAAGGGATTCCAGCGGCGCGGTTGTTGCTGATGCAGCAGTTGACGCGACGCATATTGCAACCAACATTAAGTCCTCAACTAAAACCAATTCCACCGGCGAATTTCACTTCTTCAATTTGCCTTCTGGGCGTTACTCGATACAGGTGACGTCGGCTGGTCTCAAGGGCGGCAGTGAGATCGAAGTGAAGTTGAACCAAACGTCAACCGCCAATATTACGGCGAGCGTTTCCGGTTCGGCCACCACGGTCGAAGTGAGTGGCGCAGTTGCCACCATCGACACCACGACACCGCAGATCCAGACCACGTTCGAATCCAAAGAAGCGCAGGATGTTCCTTGGGCTTCGAGTGGTTCCGGCGTGCTGAATCTGTCGCTCCTGGACTCTGGCGTAGCCTCCAGCGGCGGAATCGGCGCTGGTTCGGGCCCGTCGGTTTCAGGTATGCGGCCGCGCAACAACAACTTCACGATTGAAGGCGTCGACAACAACGACAAATCAGTGACCGGTCCTCTGGTGCAAGTGCCCAACGACGCGGTTGATCAGTTCACGGTCCTGCAGAACCAGTTTGCTCCCGAGTTTGGTCACTCCTCCGGCGGACAGTTCAACCAGACCATCAAGAGCGGCACCAACCAGTTCCACGGCCGGCTCTATGAGTATTTCCAGAACCGCAACCTCAACGCGCAAGACGTCAAGAACGTCCTCGCGCAAGAGGCCAATGGCGAGAAGCCGTCCAACCCCCGTTACGACAATAACCGCTGGGGCGGCCAAGTCGGCGGGCCGATCATCAAGAACCGGCTTTTCTTTTTCGACAATGCCGAGTACAACTCGATAGGTCAAGCTGGATCCACTGGCACAGTGCTTTCCCCGACGGCGGCAGGCTATGCGACGTTGGCCAGCCTGTATCCAGGATCGAACAACCTTGCCGTGCTGCAGAAGTATGTGCCGGCGGCGAATAGTGCTACGGGCACCCATCTGCGGAGACGCCAGCTGCACGCCGGTGCAAATCGGTACGCTGGGATTCACCGGCCCGTCCTATCTCAACTTCTTTACCAACACCGCGTCGGTTGACTTCAATATTTCCTCGAAGGACCAACTACGCTTCCGGTATGTGTATGAGAAGGAAAACGGCATCGATACGGCAGCCCAGGTCCCGACGTTCTGGCTGACCCTTCCCTTCCGTTTCCACACGGTAGCACTGAGTGAGTACCATACCTTCACTCCTTCATTAACCAATGAGTTCCGGTTTGGCTACAACCGGTTTTACAACGTAACTCCAGCGGGAAATTTTAGCGGCTTCGGCAGCTTTGACTTCCCGAATCTGACCATGGATGATCTGGCTGGCATCAATGTCGGACCGGATCCCAATGCTCCGCAAGAGACGATTCAGAATACCTATCAGGGCATTGACAACATCAGCTGGGTGAAGGGCAAGCATAGCTTCAAGTTCGGCGGTGAGTATCGCGAATACATCACCCCGCAGTCGTTCACACAACGCGTTCGCGGCGACTATGAATACTCCCAAACCTACCTGTACGCTGCGGATCAGGCGCCGGATACGTTCGGTGAGCGTTCCGCGGGCAATATCATCTATCACGGTAACCAGCAGGCGTTTTACCTCTATGGCAACGACGAGTGGCGTGTAACGCCCAATTTGACGTTGAGCTTGGGGTTGCGCTACGAGTTGACGACCGTGCCTCTGGCACAGTCTCAATTCCAACCCCTCAATTCAATTTCCAACGTGCCGGGACTGATTACCTTCGGCGCTCCGCAGAAGCAAACCACGAACTTCGCCCCGCGCGTAGGCTTTGCCTATTCGCCGGGAAGCTCGGGTGATACTTCCATCCGCGGCGGCTTCTCGATGGCCTACGATGTGCTTTATGACAACTTAGGCATCCTCTCGCTGCCTCCGCAGTTGTCGCAGACTTGCGATATCGGCAACCCCTCATGCCCTTACAGCCAGAATGCATTTCTGGCCAATGGCGGCATGCCCTCGATTCTGCTACCCATCACCGACCCGGCCTCGGCGCGGGCGCAAACCGGCGCTTTCGTTCCCAACCAGCAGCTCCCCTATACGGAGACCTGGTCGTTGGGAATTCAGCACACTTTTGCCAAGAAGTACGTGGCTGAGGTGCGTTACGTAGGAACCAGGGGCATTCACCTGCCAGTGCAGTCACGTATCAATATTGCACCTGGCATCAGCCCAACCAATAGCCTGCCAACCTATTTGTCGGCCCCAACCCAGGCGCAGCTCGATGCGCTGCCGGTCACTCTTGATGGACCGGGCGGACTGTTCGATCAGTCTGCTTTTTATGGCAACGGTACGGGCGGCTTCGTGCCTTCGTACTTCAACGCTGGATTCTTCAGCAACGTGGTAGCGTTTGAACCCTACGGAGCCTCGAAGTACAACGGCCTGCAAACGCAGGTCAGCCGCAGCTTCACCAACGGCCTCCAGTTCCAGGCTGCCTGGACTTGGAGCCATAACTTCGATAACTCCACAGCCGATGTGTTCTCCACCTACCTGACGCCGCGCCGGCCCCAGGACTTCCAGTGCTTCTCTTGCGACTGGAGTACCTCAGCGCTGGACCGTCGTCATCGTGTGACCCTGGAGGCCATCTACGACCTGCCGTTCTTCAAGAAAAGCAACTACTTCATGAAGAACGTGGTCGGCAACTGGGAATTTGTCCCGGTGTACACCTTCGAATCGCCTGAGTATGCCACCGTACAGAGCGCAGTCGATGCCAACCTGAACGGCGACTCAGCGGGCGATCGTGTCATCTACAATCCATTCGGCAAAACCAACACTGGAAGCGATGCGAGCCCGTTGGTCAACTCTTCCGGTTATACGGTTGCCTATCTGGCCAACAATCCGAATGCGCAGTACATCACGGCGCAATACGGTGCCCTGGCCAACGCACCGCGTAATACGCTGGCCATGCCCGTCATCAACAACTGGGACATGTCTGTGGTGAAGCGCTTCAACATCACCGAGCGTCAGTCGGTGGAGTTCCAGGCGCAATTCCTCAACCTGATGAATCACGCGCAGTTCATCCCCGGCAAACTGAACGACATCGAATCGTTTGGTCAGGCTGGTTCGACGATCCGCACCATCCTGCTTCCTCAGAATAAAGACTTCAATCAACCCAACCTGGTGTTCTCTTCCAACCCCCGCGCTATGACGCTGGTGTTGAAGTACATCTTCTAGTTGCGGTTGTTGAAGTTGTAAGACTCGGGGAGCCTTCGGGCTCCCCATTTTTTTGTCTGTGACTTAACCGGCGATCGGCGTAGTTGCCGAAGGTACGGCGCGCGGAAGGCCACGGTATCGCGGGAGGCTCAGGATCGAGGCGCGAACCTTCCAGGTTGCATCCAAACTCAGTAATGAAAGAAACGCAGTCGGTTCTGCGCGGCGAGAGGCCGTTCGTCGCGTTCCTGTTCGCATTGTTGTCGTTCTGCCTGACCAGTTGCGGGAGTGGCACCGTGGGTGGCAACCCCGGCGCCGCCAACTGGGATTACACGGCGCTCGGCGACTCGCTGGCGTCGGGCGTCCTGGCGCAGGAAGGCTACGTACCGCGTTATGCCAGCTACACGAACCAGGACACAGGCTCCAATATCAACACAATTAACCTTGGCGTGCCGGGTTGGCACAGCGGTGACCTGCTGAACGCGCTGCGTACGGACCCAGCCTTGCGTAACCATGTCGCCACCTCGCAAGTGGTGACCTGGGACATCGGTGGCGACGACGTGGCTAACGCGCATGACCATTACACGCAGGGCACCTGCGGAGGCGTCGATAATCTGGACTGCGTTCGCACAGCAGTCGCCACTTTTGAGCAGAACTGGAGCGCCATCATCACCGAGTTGCTGGCCCTGCGCGGTACCAGCAACACCATCATCCGCACCATGGACATCTACAATCCCTATGTCGCTTCCGATATGCAGAAGGGGATCTTCACCACGCTTGAGCCCTACTTGGACCAAGTGAACAGCTACATCCACACCACGGCCGCGGCAAATGGCATTCCAGTCGCCAACGTGCACCAGGCTTTTAACGGCGATGACGGCACTCAGGATCCTGTCGCCCAGGGACTGATTGCGGTGGATGGCTTGCATCCTAATGATGCCGGCCACAAGGTGATTGCAGACCAGCTTCGTGCGCTGGGATACGCACCCTTGCATTGATTTGAGAAGCCGCACACCATGGCCTTCTGCGTGCCGTGGCTTGTGCTGGTGCTGTCTACCTTTTAGAATCGCCCCGCTTTGGCATACGACGCGCTGCTGGTTTCAAGCGTTTAGTCGTCGCCCCATCCAGACGCGCTGCAAAGGCGTCGAAGGCGGCCGTAGGACCGTTCCAGCGCAATTCGTCCACATCGTCAAAGAGCCGGATGTCAGTCCGAAGCGTCGCGAGGGTGCGAAACAGCATTGCGCGATCGCGCTCCCGGCAAAGAGTATCAGCGAGTGCACCAGCATTGGCGGCGTTCACGCGCCACTCGCGACAGTCCGCAGGGATAGCTTCGAGATGTTCAAACTTCGCGAGGACGGCGGCGGATGACTTTGCGCCCCAGCCAGGCAGGCCCGGATAGCCGTCGGCGGAATCACCCACGAGCGCCAGATAGTCAGGAATCGACGCCGGCGAAACCCCGAACTTGTTGACCACACCGGATTCATCCATCGTGACGCGCGTACGACGATTCAGCTGGACAATCCGCGCGCCTTGCACACATTGCGCCAAGTCCTTGTCCGGAGTACAGATGATTACGCGCTCAACCCGTCTATCACGCGCCGCCGCAATCGCCGCAGCGGCGAGGGCGTCATCCGCCTCGAACTCCACCATTGGCCAAACCACAACCCCTGCCGCCGACAGCACTTCCTCGAGCAGCGGAAATTGCGCCAGCAACTCGGGTTCGACCCCTTCGCTGGTCTTGTATCCGGGCCACAACTGATTGCGGAAGGACTCGATGACGTGATCGGTGGCAACCGCGATGTGGGTGGCCCCACTCTTGATCATCCCAAGCACCGACGCCAGAACGCCACGGACGGCAGCGACTTCTCGGCCGGTCGCATCCTGCGCGGGCGGCAGGGCGTAGTAATGCCGGAATAATTCGTATGTGCCATCGACGAGATAGATTTCCAGGGCGCAGCTCCACCACCACCCTATCGAACCTGTGCAGGTTCAATCAAGGCCGACCCAGGCTGTTGGCGATGCACACCCGCGAGCTACTGGCCGGCGAACTTTGGACCTCGCCACGGTTTATCATTCGGATGACATTTGTTGACAGCATGAACTCTGTGAAATCCCGCAAGGACCAGCTAATGAGAGTCAGCCATTTTTCCTGGCGTCGACCAGTTCGTCTAGGCAGTTCTGTAGCGCTGGCCCTGCTTCTTGCTGCTCTCGGCGCTGTGGCGCAACAGGTGCAGGTCACGCTGGACCCAGCCCAAACCACAATTGCATGGACATTGGGAGACGTTCTGCACACCGTACATGGCAGCTTCAAACTGAAAAGCGGCAACGTCGTGATCGATCCCAAGACAGGCGATGCCAGCGGGCAGGTCCTGGTGGACGCCACCAGCGGGCAGAGCGGAAATCACTCTCGCGACAGCAAGATGCACAAGGAAGTGTTGGAGAGCGGACGGTATCCCGAGATTGTGTTCGTGCCGAAACACGTCAGCGGCAACGTGCCTACGCAAGGCAGCGTGAACCTGCAGGTAACAGGCGTCTTTGGAATTCACGGAACAGACCATGAAATGACGCTCTCCTTGCCAGTGCAGATTGAGGGGACGCGGGCCACAGCGACCGCGAAGTTCGAGGTGCCTTATGAGGCCTGGGGCATGAAGAATCCCAGCACCCTTTTCCTGAAAGTCGACAAGAAAGTTGAGATTGATGTCTCAGCCGTCGGAACCGTCACCACGGACGCGCCAGCCGCAGACAACAGACGGTAGCATCACCTCGACCGGCATCCTTCGCAACAAGTTCCTCAAAATCGGCGCAACAATTGGATAGATGCCGGGCGTGCGGGCCAACCTGAACGATCTCGTAGATCGGGCGGAGAATCCCGAAAAGATGTTGAAGCAGGTCATCCTCGACATCGAAAACCAGTTCGTACAGGTAAAGACGCAGGCAGCCATTGCGCTCGCCGACCTTCATCTTCTGGAGAAGAAGAAGAAGGAAAACGCCGACAAGCACAGCGAATGGATGCGCAAGGCTGAACTTGCCGTGGAAAAGAAGGATGACGAACTTGCCCGCGCGGCTTTGGAGCGGGCCATGAGCTTTCAACAACTCACGGAAAGTTTCGACGAGCAGATTGTGGACCAGCAAGCGCAGGTTGAATTGCTGAAGTCAGCACTGAAGAAGCTGGAAGTCAAACTCGCCGAGGCGCGCGGCAAGGCGGACCTGCTGATCGCGCAGCATCGGCGTTCGCGTGCGGTGAATCGGGCGGCCGATGCCCGGCTGACTCCTGGCGGGGACAACCGCACCTTCGAGCGCATGCGCTCCAAGATCGCCGGCGAGGAAGCTCTGGGCAAAGCCAAGGGTGAACTGTTGGGGCGACGACATCGATGGACGCTTCCACACGCTGGAACGCGAGCAGAAAATCGATGCGCTCTTGCAAGAGATCAAGGCAAGGAAGCGCCTGAGCGCGTGATCTCGGAATAGTCGCTCGGTTCCAGCAGCCAGTAGGGCGCCTTACCGCAGCTTTTCGCGGAGCAGGTCGTCAACGTCGCCAAGCTTGTCGGACAGCAGATTCAGCTTGTGCGCCAGGCCTTGAATCTCGCTCTCCGCGCGGCGGTTCACGTCGAAGTCGAGCTCACTGCGCAGGCGGTCTTTCATGTCCTGGCGATTCTGACTCATCATGATGACCGGCGCCTGGATGGCCGCCAGCATGGAGAGGAAAAGATTCAGCAGAATAAACGGATACGGGTCCCACGCGTTGCCCTTCAGCGCGATGTTGATCGCTGAGTAGACGATGATCGCAACGCCGAAGGCGATGATGAACGTCCAGGAGCCACCGAACTGGGCGACTGAATCGGCAATGCGCTCCCCAAGAGTGGATTTCTCCTCAATCACCTGGTTGGGATTGCGGCTGGCCCGTACCCGCACCAATTGCTGGGAAGCGTGGAACTGACGGCCAAGCACCGTCAACATATCCATGCCGGCCATGGGTTTGCGTTGCAACAGAATGGCAATGTCGTGGCGGTCCACCTCCAGACAGACGGTCTCTTCCAGGGCAATGGCGTTGGTCTGATGAGGCGTCTGCTCCAGCATGGAGGCGAAGCCGAAGAAATCGCCGTGCCCCGGCTGATCCACCAGGACTTCCTGATGGTCTTCGTCCACGGTGGTGACCTGGACGCTCCCCGACATCATGACGTAGGCCTGATTGCCGGGATCACCGATCTTGTAGATGCGCTGCCGCGGGGCGAATCGCCTGACCTCGACCTGTGCGGCCAGCACGGCGGCTTCTTCATCGTCCAGCAGCGCAAACAGCGGAACATGCTTCAATTCTTCTTTGTCACAGGCCATCGGTCACCTCGCTGGTAGTTTATGGATCGCGCCCATTCTGTCTTGAGCGTCAGATCAGTCTGCGAGAGACAATAACAGAGGGCGTGGCCGCTGCGTAGTGGGACTGCGGGACCCGTGCGAAACGCCCTGGCTTACAATGGACCGTTGCAAGCAAGTGGTGGGGATGCAACAGCAGGAGGCCGTCGCGGTTCTAACTGATTGCGCGGTGCCCTGCGTCGCATCGCTCGAGGTGACTCATGCAGAATTGGAAGAAGGCAATCGTATTTACCACCATTGGCGTTGGTGCCGTGCTGGTCATCACCCGCCGCCGCCCTCTCGGAATGGCTTTTGCGGCGGCTGGTCTGGCGGTCCTGGCTTCAGAGTATCCCGAGAAATTTGAAGCGGTGTGGGAGAACGCTCCCGACTACCTGCAGAAGGGCATGCAGATTTTCTCCACGCTGGAAAAAATGGGAGAAGGTTTTGCCGAGGAAGCGGAACGGCGCAGCGTCAACGCCTGGCGCGATCTGCGCGCGCAGTAGGGAACCCGTAGCGCCCGTACTTCACTCAATTCCCAGTTGCTTGCGCGCCTCAGCACTGAGGCGCTCGGGCGTCCACTGCGGATACCACACGATGTTGACGGTGGCATTGCTCACGCCCGGCATTCGCAGCAGGCGTTGCTGCACCTGGTTGCTGATGTCCTGAGACGACGGGCAGCCAGGCGAAGTCAGCGTCATTTCCACTTCGACATCTTCGCCCTGCAGGTTGGCAACTTCAGTCGGCTTCATCCGGACTTCGTAGATCAGACCAAGATCAACGATGTTCACCGGAATCTCGGGGTCGTAACACTCTTTCAGCGCTGAGATGACATCTTCCTGGGTCAGTGCCATGTAAACCTCTGACTTTAGTCTAACGGGAAGTGGGCGGGTCCGTCTTCAAGCTGGCGCCTGGGGCACGGCTAGTGCGGGCCTTCAGACCCGCTTCAGGTCAGAGAGAAATCGTTTCAGCATACGTTTTGAAGGGGCGCACCTTTAGGTGCGCCGCTAAGCTCTTTACTTTTGTCATCACGAGCGGGCTTTAGCCCGCGAGGGATATGCTCGTCCTCCGCCTACGATTCCTCGAATCGCGGCCCTGGGTGGATGGTTTCGATGCGGCGATGATGCTCGGCATCGCTGGGCACGGTCCAGCCATTCTCCTGATCGACCACCCGCACAATTGCGAGGCCTTTGCTGGGCAACACCAATCCGCCGGTAGTCACCAGCGCTTCGTTCCGCTCCCAGGTACGCGCGAGCATGCTGTCCTTTACTTGTGATGCCAGCCGTGGAGCATCGCTGGAAGCGATTACCACCCCGCGATCATCCTGGCTGGCAGGCGTCAGCACAACGAAACGTGCGCTCAGTACCTTCGCGCCGAAGCGGCCAAAAACAAACTGGAAAACTTCCGGATGTTCCGCAATCCCCCCATCGCCGAGGTAGTTCACCACGTATTCTTCGTCAACCGTATCGCCGGGTGAAAGCACTGGGGGCAGCCCGGGATTCTGCGGATCAAGTTTCACCGCAGTGGCACTGCCGTCGGAATGGAGGGTCCGCAGCTGCAATATCTGCGCGCCCTGCGGAAAATTGCTTCCTGCGAAACGCTCGACATCCTCTGCACTCGAAAAACGAGTGGCAGTGTGAACGTACAGTGAGACGCTGCCATCGGGCCGTGCAATGGCAACGTGATCGTTTACCAGCATGATGGACGCGTCAGCAAATTGCGCAACGGTCGCCGCTATGAGTGGTGCGGCATTGCGGCGATACGAAGCGTAGAAGTTGTTCGCGTCCGCGGCCGGATCGTTGCTGCCGGCGGCTGCCAGGCGACGGTACTCGGAAGCATTGGGCGCAATCCGCAACCATGCGGCGGCAGCCCGCTGCGCGCCCGGATCGTCGCCCGCCAATTGCAACTCACGAACCAGCATCAGTCGCGCGGAACGGTTCAACGGGGCCGCCGCCACCAATTTCTGAAGCGCCTGTGCGGCTTCGTTATGGCGCTCCTGGCCGGCCAATGACTGCGCGTACGCCAGCGACTCTGGAGCGCAACCGTCCAACTTCTGCTGCGCCGCTGCTGTGTCTACGAATTGCTGCCGGCTGCGATAGAACAGCATTGCGTTGTTTGCCGTCTCGCACGACGGATGCTCCGCCAAACGCCGCGACCAGGTCAGCGCCGCTTCGCTATCGGAAACTGCAAGACGCGGATCGGCGTGGATAGCACCGCCTAATGTCTCCAGCGCGTTCAAGTCGGCGGGCGTTGCTTCCAGCACATGTCGAGCAAAGTGGGCCGCCTCAACCGCATGACCGTCTGCCAACGCCCGCTCGCCAAGCGCCTGATCGGCAGCCAGGGCCGGCGGCGCGAGCAACCTGACGCGGTTCCAGGCCTGAAGGACTTCGGGCGCCGTGGGATTGCTGCGCATCCACGACTGGGCCAACAAAAACTGCAGCGGTGCCGAATTGGAAGCAGACGGCCGCGCACGGATTTGCTCGATCGCGGTTCCGAACTGCCCGCCGGCGTAGGATGCAGCAGCCAGTTCGTAAGCCATCTCCTCCGCCGACAGCTTCGCCCGCGGTGGGGTGGATGTCTCCGCAGGTTGAAGGCGACACTGCAATCTCTAAACGGGGCGGCGGCGCCAGGGAATTTCACCATCACGCGGTGCGGGCCGGCCGCGACTTCGACGGTGGCCAAGCCACGAACGTGAGTTCCGCGCAGGCTGGCATTTTGCCGCAACACCCGCTCGCCATCCACATAAATTTCCAGCGCCCCGACGCTTTCGAAGCGGACGATCCAGGTTCCAGCGGTGAGCGAGGCAAAATGCGAGGCCGCATAATAGGTCCCGCGAGAAGGCAGATAGGAAGGCAAGCTAATGATGCCGTCGGGAAAGTCGAAATTCTCCACCGCGCGGTTGCCGTAAGACGCCTGCGTCAAATCGTCGTTCGGTGAGATCGATGGCTGCTCGAAGTCGAGCAACTGGCGACGGCCCACCGGGCCCACGATGCGCCACTCCGTCAAAATGCCCGACGCGCGTGCGAGAGCGTCAGCATTGAGCGTGGGAACCCCATCCATTGCGGCCTGCAACAGCGCGGCATTCAGTTCCGGCCAATCCTGGTCCGAGTTCGCCAGTAGCTTTTGCACACCGGGAATGATGGCGAGAAATTCGGGCGTATTGGCCGCCGCCTCGCGCACACGGGCCGCCGCCAAGCGCACTCGCGGGTCCTGCGTGGCAGCGCCACCGATATCGCACAGGCGCAGGGCGGCGTTCAACATGCTCGCCTCGTCGGCTTGCATGGACGCGGCTTCCATCTGTACAAATATTGCTTCCGCATCGCCATGGTCACGTTGCCACGCGCGCTTGGAAAGCTGACGCGCACGGACGAGGTCACCCTTCACGAACAACGCGATCGCAGCAGAGCGAGAAAGCACCGAGTCCGAAAGCGCTGTGCCGTGAGAGGAGATTGTCTTGCCGGAGCCGGCACGCGCGCCAACCCGAGGTTGCGTGACCTCTGCGACAGTGTCGTGTTCCAGGCGTGCGAGCGTCGCATCCTGCGTGACTGCCGGCACAGCAAGCGCCATCGCAATCCATAAGGTCGATATTGCTGGTGCTGCTTTCACTCAGTTATCTCGCGGTACTGAAATGCCGCACACAAAACGACCGCCCGTCACAGCGGTCGGTGCTTCTTTTTTCTTGGAAGAGTTAAGGAAGACTAACCGATGGGAAAGGGGTTGGGAAGCAGAAATTTGGCACCGCTTCTACCACTTCGCGTTAGTGGCCGTATTCTTGCTGCGAATACGGCAGGGTTGACCAGAAAAATGAATCCAGCTTGAGGGATAGACCTTAGACCGCGGAATTCTGCATCCAACTGTGCTTGTAAACGTATGTCGAAGACCAGCAAGATTGTTCAAGTCGTTTTGCTTGTGGCACTCATTGCCGCGGCCATCAACCTCGTTCTATACCTGCGTCAGCGCAGCACCGACGTGGCACAACCGAAGAAACCGGAAGTTGCGCTCAATCCCGACTATTACGTCACGCCGAAGAAGCTGCATCCGCAGGACCTGAAAGACGCGAAGGAGTTGACCCGGCAGCCGGCCTGGATTCGCGAGGGCTATCGCTTTGCCTACTATCCTTACGCCGGGCACGCGGACTTCCAGCACCCTGCCGGAACGTTGGGTCCGATCGAGAAGCTCGATATCAAAGACGTACTCCTCGACCGAGCACCTGACTCCGGCAGTGACAGGCAGGTGGTGGCGATCTTTGAGAAGGACGGCAAGCGTTTTGCGCTTCCCATCGGACTGATGGCGAACGGCGATTACAAAATCTATTCCGACGACATTCTCTTCATTCAAGATCCACGCGAGCTGTACAAGCATTGGTCTGCCGAGGTGTGGAAACAGATCGATGCCCATCAGATGCAGCCCGGAATGAACGAACTACAGGCCTCCTTCGCAATCGGAATGGGAGTTCCCGAGGGAACGGGAATGTCGAATCCGCGCATTGTTGACTATCCCAACAATGGCCTTCCGCTGCGCGTGACCTACACCAATGGGAAAGCCACGCAGGTTGAGCCGGGCTCGTAGCCATCGCGCCATGCAAACCTGGCTGGCTCTGCGTAAAATCTGAGAGTAAATTTGTGCGCAGGAGAAAACCATGAAAGCTATCCGCGTCCACGAATTCGGCGGTCCTGAGGTGATGAAGTTAGAGGAGGTTCCCGATCTTCAACCGGGTCCCGGACAAGTTGTTGTGCGCGTCCATGCCGCCGGCGTAAACCCGGTGGACGCTTACATCCGCACCGGAACCTACGCCTCCAAACCCGCCCTGCCTTACACGCCGGGCTTTGACGGCGGTGGCGTCGTCCTGGCTGTTGGACCAGGGGTGAAGCAGATGAAGGCCGGTGATCGCGTCTATGTGACCTCGCCTAACAGCGGCACATATGCCGAGCAGGTCCTCTGCGGCGAAGCCCAGGTGCATCGCTTGCCGGAAAACATAAGCTTCGAGCAGGGCGCAGCCATGGGCGTTCCCTATGGCACGGCGTATCGCGGATTGTTTCAGCGTGCCCAGACGCAGCCCGCAGAAACTGTGCTGGTCCACGGCGCAAGCGGGGGAGTGGGCAGCGCAGCCGTGCAACTCGCGCGCGCCGCGGGAATGACCGTCATCGGCACTGCGGGCAGCGAGCGCGGCCTCGATTTAGTGAAGAAGGAAGGCGCGCACCACGCCCTCAACCATGCTTCCGACGGATATCTTGACGAGCTGATGAAACTGACGGAAGGCCGGGGGGTCGATGTCATCGTGGAATTGCTGGCGAACAAGAACCTCGGCAAGGACCTCACGGTGCTGGCCAAGAAAGGCCGCGTCGCGGTGATTGGAAGTCGCGGCCCGGTTGAGATCGATCCGCGTAACGCCATGGGCCGCGAAGCCGACATCCGTGGTGTGACCCTCATGAACGCCTCCGAGCCGGAATATAAGGCCATGCACGCCGCTCTCGGCGCAGGGTTGGAGAATGGAACGCTGCGTCCGGTGATCGGGGAGAGGATTCCGCTGGCCGAAGCTACGCGCGCGCATGTCGAGATCATGAAGCCGTCGGGCGCGCACGGAAAGCTCGTGCTGGTGCCTTGACCGCCCTGGCGCTTGCACTGCGCCATTACAATCGAGGCATGCGCCGCCAGCTCCGGGCCTTTCGATGGTTCGCAATGATCGTTTTGTGCGCCGGATGCGCCGCGGCATTTTCCGCCACATCGGCTGGCGCAGATAATTCAACATTGCAGACGGCGGTTACGCGGGCGATGGCGGGCCGTCGCGGCACGGCGGTGGTCGTCGATGTCCAATCGGGGCGTGTGCTCGCGGCGTATCACCTGGATGTAGCGTCGCGCCGCGTGGTGCATCCCGGCTCCAGCATCAAGCCGTTTACGCTGCTGGCGCTGCTGCAGGCGGGAAAGCTCGACGCGCACACCGCGCTGATGTGCAGGCGCACGGTTGCGATTGGCGGCCACAAGCTCGACTGCACCCATCCGGCCACACAGGAACCGCTGGTCCCGGCGAGCGCGCTGGCGTATTCCTGCAATTCCTACTTCACCAGCGTTGCCACCCGTCTGACCCCCGCACAATTGCGTGACAGCCTGGTGCGGTCCGGCTTCAGTTCTCCTACCGGGGTGTCGCCGCAGGAGGTCGCCGGAAGCGTCGCCCTCGCCCATTCACCAGAGGAGTTGCAACTGCAAGCCATCGGCGAGTGGGGAATCAGCATAACTCCGCTGGAGTTGCTGCATGGCTATCGTGACCTGGCGGCGCTGGCGGCCAGCGATCCAAACGGCAAGCTGTCGCCAGTTTTTGAAGGCTTGCAACAGTCGGTTGCGTACGGCATGGGACGCGTGGCGCAGCCCGATGCAGTCATGAAAGTTGCGGGCAAGACTGGCACCGCGATGGCTTCCGAAGGTCCATGGACGCACGCCTGGTTTGCCGGTTATGCGCCGGCTGAGAAGCCACAGATCGTGCTGGTCGTGTTCCTGGAAAAAGGGCACGGCGGTTCGGATGCAGCCGGCGTTGCCCGCGAGATATTCGCGGCCTTCGCGGTTGACCACGGTGCTGGTGTTGCCGACCTCGCAAAGGGAGCGCGGAAATGAAGCGGCCACTCGCGATTGTCGGGCTGCTGCTCTTGATGTGTACGGCGGGCGATGCTGAGTTGGGCGACCGTGGCACTGCCAAAGCGGTTCGCACTGGATTTCCGCAGACGGTCCGAGTGCGGCTGTGGTATCTGCATCCGCCGCACGAATTGCGGATTCGCGGCGATGCCGGTCGGGCCGAGATGCGGACCTGCCCAACCTGCACAACATCCACGATCACAGCTGCGGCCCTGCGTGCAACAGGATCGAGGATTATCACGGACGGTAACAAATCCGCCTTCTCCGAGATTCGCGTGAGTGGCGCCTACCAAATGAACGCAACCGGTGACCCGCCACTGCACGCTGATTTTCCCATCGAGATTCGCGCTGGGGACAGCCACCTGCTCATCACCGCTGACATGCCGATGGAGGAATACATCGCGGGAGTGCTCGCCGGGGAAACAGGAAACTTCAAGTCCGATGAGGCGCTGAAGGCGATGGCAGTTGCGGCGCGCACTTACGCCATGCACTTTGGCAGCCGCCATGCCGTTGAGGGTTTCGAATTCTGCGACACCACCCATTGCCAGGACTTGCGCATCGCCGGCATTGACGCGCATTTGCGCGGCATCGCCGACGCCACCGCCGGCGAAGTCCTCTGGTACGACGGCGAACCGGCGGCCACCTACTATCACGCCAACTGCGGAGGCACCACCGAAGCCGGGCACTTTGTTCTGGGGAACAATGAGCCCCCCGCGCCATTTCTGGTCCAGCACTCCGATCAGTACTGCCTGCGCCACGGCAGCACCCAGTGGCGCAGTGAGGTCGCGAAGCACGAATTGCAGAGCGCTCTCGCAGAGGATGGCATCGTTGTTCCCGGCACCCTGCGCACGGTGTCCGTTCTGCATCGCACCCCCAGCGGACGCGTCGAGTTTCTGCGCGTTACCGGCAGTTCGACCATCACGGTGCCGGCGGTGGTTTTCCGCTCGGCCATCGGGCGCCACATTGGATGGGACCGCATGAAGAGCAACTGGTATGACGTGAGCGACGCCGGCGACCGTCTTACTTTTCATGGCCGGGGCTCGGGGCACGGAGTGGGTCTGTGCCAGGTGGGCGCCGAAGTCATGGGCGAGGAAGGCCACTCCTACCGCGAGATACTCAGCTTCTACTACCCGGGGACGCGACTGGGTGTCAGCGCGCAGGGCATTCCGTGGCAGCAACTCGCAAACGAGGATGTCACGTTGCTGACCACGCAGCCTGATCGAGACCGCTCGCTCTTACCGCTGGCGACGAGGTTTGTGCATGAGGCGGAAGAAAACACTGGACTGCTCTATCGCGCTTCTCCGCGGCTGAAGATTTACCCGACCGTTGCAGCTTTTCGCAACTCTACCGGCGAGCCGGGATGGGTGGCAGCTTCGACCCGGGGACGCACCATCCAGATGCAACCCTCCGATGTATTACGCGAGACCGGCACGCTGGAGAGCACAATTCGCCACGAACTTCTCCACATGCTGATCGACTCTTACGCGCGTCCGGGAACGCCACTCTGGTTCCGTGAAGGGCTGGTGCTGTACCTCACAGCACCCAACGCCTCTTCCAAACCAGGCGAAGACATCGACGATGTGAAGGGCCTGGAGAAGACCCTGCGGACCCCGGCAAGCGAGGCAGAATTGCGGCGCGCTTACGCCGGCGCCCGTACGCGGGTAGCGCAACTGGTGCGACAACACGGGAAAGAAGCGGTGCTCGATTGGGTGCAGAATGGATTGCCATCCAACCTTGTGGTGAGCCGGACTCAGCGTCCGGAAGGGCGTTGAGGCAGAGATATGTTTCGGGGGCGACCCTGTTGACGGATAGTTGCCGACCTGCCAAAATTTGTATGACCTGAACTAACTAATTAGTTCACAGCCAGAAGGAGGCATTCCATTAACAAAAAAGAACGTGGGAACATGCCGTTGGTGATCTCAGCCTTGGCTGCGCGTACACAGTTCGGCCAGATTATGCGCCGAGCCAGCCAGCAACAGGAACGGTTTGTGGTCGACAAGAGGGGCGAGCCGCAAGTGGTAATTATGGGAGTCAAAGACTTCTTGAAAGCCGTTTCTCCGGAACCGAGTGTCATGGCAGCAATTCGGGCTGAAGCCAAACAGAACAAGAAGTCTACCCTGACAATGCGACAGATCGACCAGGAAATCGCGGCATTCCGTCGAGAAAGAAGACTCATCAATGCCACGTCCAAGCGTCGTGCTTGACACCAACGTGGTCGTCTCAGCTCACCTAAGATCCGACGGCTTAGAGAGGTTTGTGTTCGACCTGGCCCTTGCCGGCACCATCAGACTCTACATGTCGCACGAAATTCTCGGGGAGTACAGCGGCGTCCTGCGGCGAGCGAAGCTTGCAATTTCTCCCGATCTTGTCGCAAATTCGTTGGACCTTGTGTGGAAGGTGGCGAAATTCGTTCGACCTAGGCAGAGCCTCAATATAGCTTCCGATCCAGACGACAATAAGTTCTTGGAGTGCGCCGCGGAGACGGAGGCCGATTATCTTGTGACCGGAAACAAGCGCCACTTTCCTAAGACCTGGGGCGCAACTCGCGTCGTCAGCGCTCGCGAGCTCTTGGAAGAAATTATTCCCACGCTGAAAAGCTGAGTTTGTATTGCAATAAACCAATCAAGCTACCGTGTTGTTTCCCACGGGACTGGTAGACTTCACTTTAGGGCGCCACGATCGGCTCGGGATCCTCCTTCTCCACCCGCGTACCGACGACCAATAGCAGCGCGACCCACGCCGAAACCAGAATCACGTAAGCCAAAAAGAATCGCAGGCCCATGCTCCATGCTTGCTTACGCAGATCGCTGAACTCGGGGACCCACCCGACCAGCTTGTAGGGAACATACGCCCCGGCCAGAATCAGCGCGCAAAACCATAGCCAGTAAGTGGGCCGCCGCAGGACGCGCAGAGCGCGCATCATGCGTTTGAGCCTGAATCCGGCGGCTGCAACCGTGCTGGCGATGGGCAGCCACACCGACGGAATGACCAGCCACACAAGCAGTACGATCAACCAGTTGAGATCGCGCGTGACACTTCGCGGCGACGGGCCCGCGCCCAGTTTCTGTCGCAACCAGACCCCCGTCTGTGGCGTATAAGTCCGGAGATTCCACAGCAGCCAGCCCAGCGCGGCGAACGCGGCCGCCCATATCGCCAGCGCAACCATGTGCCGCAACGCGTGGCGGAAGGCGCGCCATACAGTTGCATTGTCTCGAAACTCTGCAACCCTGAAATAAGCAAACGAGCCGGCGCGCAGCCATACTCCAAAAAAGATGACGACAACTGCGGCCAGCCCCGAAACTGTCACCTGCCAACCATGCGCATCGGGCAGGAGCAGCCAGAAATAAACCGCGGCGAGCAAGGCGGCATTGCCCACCAGGTTCAGCAGCCACAACTTCGCCACGCCACTATGTTTCGCCGTCATTTCACCGTCACCGTCAATGCGTCGCTGGTCGAAAGATACTCGGGCTGATACATCGGCACCACGCTGGTCGGGCTTACCCGGAAGACGCCGGGATTCACCACCTTCAGCAGGTACACGTATTCATGCTGCCCTTGCGGGAAGTACATATTGAAGAAGGTGGTGCGATCATCGCGTAGCTCACGATCACTCCACCAACGGCCCCACCAACCGGGACGCTCATCCAATTCATAGAGGTCATCGCGCACGATCGACTCCGTCCCTGACGGGATCGGATCTTCGATCATCAGGTACCTCCAGTTGTTGCCGCCGACGCTGATGCGCACCGCCAGTGTGTCGCCGACCTGCACCTCTCCAGCGAGTTTATCGAGGTGATACACGAGGTGGCCGTCCTTCTGCTGCGGCGACAGGCGGTAATATTCGCGCACCGTGCTCAGCCTGAAGCTGCCCGTGTTCACCACCTTCGACTCGTTGGAGTAATACTCTGCTCGCGCCGACCAGTACAGCCGTCCATCTCCCGACTTCGCGACTCGAATCTGGTTGGTACCCGGCGCCAGTTGCGAATCATTCAGCACCACCGTGGTCGCAGGGGCGAGCGCATCGGCAGCGGTGAACTTCTTGGTGGCCACCGTCTTGCCATTCACCTGGACCTCGACGGTGTAGTTCGGCTGCAACTCTTTTGTGCGCTCCAGATAATCGGTGAGGCCGTAGATCACCATCGCCGTTTGCTCGGTCGATTCCCAGTAGTAACCCTGGTCGCGATGGTTCACCAGATAAACTGCGGCCTTGGACAACAGCGGACTCGACTCATCGGTATGGTTTATGAGCTTCAGGGCGTACGCCGTTGTCTCGGGAGAAGTGTCGCCGTAGAAATCCATCAGATAGTTGTTGTCGCTGGGCCACCAGGCTTGCGAGTCATCTTGTTTTGCCTCAGCTTCAATCTGCTTGCTCAACTCGTTCGCCCGGCTATCGTTCATCTCCAGCATGGCCAGTCCGAGCAGGGCCTGCCCGTAGGCGGTCAACGTCGAGCGCTGGTTCCACACGGAATCGAGAACAGCCGCATCGTGAGTTCCGCTCAACACCAGGGCATAGGCCATGTAGGCGCGCAGATCGGTCTTCACTTTTCCCGACGCATCAAACTGCGGGCGCAGCCAACCGTTTCCGCGATCGATCGCGTCCTGCTTGACCTCAAACCCAGCGGCCTGTGCCTGGCTAAGCCCGGCGAGCACGTATGCCGTCATGAACGCGTGGCTGTCATCGGTCTGCCACCAGCCCCAACCGCCGTCGGGATGCTGATAGGTGTAGAGCCGGTCGAGGCCCGCCTGTACCTGCTTTTTCAGCTTCTGCGGATCGATGTTCGACTTCACTCCCAGTTTCTTCAGCGAGTTTGCCACCAGCACATCGGGCAGGAAGCTCGACATGGTTTGTTCGGTGCAGCCGTAGGGATACGACGTCAGGAAATCGAGCGCAGCGAACACCGTGCCCGCAATCGATGGCGTCACGCCGATGGTCAGCTTGCGAGTTCCGGCTTCGGCGCCCGTCGGGAACGCCAGCGGCTGCAGCGTGTCGCTCTTGCCCGAGGTTGCGATCGATCCCGACTTCGCTACCGCCAGCTTGACGCCGAAGGGAACCACCGGCAGCGTCAATTCCATCGCATCGCTCTCGACGTCGGTCAGGGCCTTGCCCAGAACGCGCGCCGAATCCACATCGAGCACGCGCACCCGGTAATCCACTTTCACCAGTCCCCGGCTGGGGACGCTGACATCCCGTTGTCCGCCATCGAGCACCTGCAGGCCGGCGAGTTCCATGGAGACCCGCGCAACTTTTTCACTGGGCAAATAGTTCTGCACGATGGTCGAGATGGTAATCTCGTCGCCGCGGCGGAAGAAGCGCGGCACCACCAGCCGCACCATCAGGTTTTTGCGAACAATGGTGTTCACCACGGCGCTGCCGACTTCGGTGTCTTGCGTGACGCCTCGCGTGGTGGCGCGCCACGACGTGATGGCGTCGGGATAGTCGAAGCGCACCGTGGCTTGTCCGTTGCTGCCGGTGCGCACGTCGGCCATCCAGTAGGCAGTGTCGGGGAAGGCTTTGCGGACCTTGGGCTGCACCAGGCGTTCGGGTTTCAGTTGCGCCATCGCTTTCGAGGAGCGCACGGTGGCCAGCTGCATGGCGCGCTTTCCCGCCTGCCCGCTGAAGTAATACGTCAGCGAAGTTTCCGTGTTCACTCTCGAATAGACGCGGCCATAGAAAGCGTTCACAATGCTGCCCGCGGCTTCCGGCTTGATGGCGTAAATGGCTTCGTCCACCACGCCCAGGCTGAACTCCGCCGCCACTGGCTTGCCGCTGAAGTCAGTAGCCTTGATGATGTAACTCGCTGCTTCGCCCGGCTGGTACTGCGGTTTGGAGGGCAGCAATTGCACGTTCAACTCGTGCTGGACCGGAGGCACCTTGAGACTCTTCGATCCCTGGTACAGCTTGTTGCTGCGAATGAAAACCGCCGCCACGTAGAAGTTCGGAGCGTACTCCGGCTTGATGGGAACATCCACCGTGATGCTGCCACCGCTGCTCTTGATCACCTGCCCGGAGTAGAGCCCGTTGCCCTCCACCGTCACCAGAACTGAAGCCGGCTCCTTGCCGGTGACGATCAGTACATGCGCCGTGTCGCCTGGCTGATAAGTTTTCTTGTCTGGGACAAGCTGCACGCGCTCCTCGGCAGGTCCGCTCCACCACGAACTTTCGCCCGGTGCCCACAGGAATGTTTCGGTTTCAACCACGCGATTCTCGGGAGTGGTTGCGGTTACGCGCACGCGGAATTCGCCAGCATCGGGGATGGGAACCTTGATCTGTGCTTTGCCGCTCGCGTCGGTCTGGCCTTGCGTGGTCGTGACCGATTGCCCGGTTCGTTTGCGCCAGTCCCAGCGCGAAAGTTCCACGTGGAACATCGTCTGAACGGGTTTCTTCTCATAGTCTTGCGCGGTGATAGTCACAATCGCCGTGCTTCCCTTGGTGTAAACGTAGGAATCCGGCTGGGCGGTCAGGAAAAAACTGCCGTACGTCGCCAGTGCATAGCCGTGACCCGCGATCTCGCGGTTGCCCGCGTCAGTCACGCGCGCTTCGATGCGATACGTCAGGTCGCGCTTCTTGCTGTCAACCTTGGTCGGAACCGTAATCTGCAGCTTGCCGTCGGCGTCGAGCGTGCCACTGTTCTCGCTCTCCTGCTCGCCACCACCGTAGACGTCATCGTCCTCCGCATTGTCACCGTTGGAATTGTCGCTCTCCTCATCTGCGCCGGCTTCTTCGTCGCTTTCGTCGCGCCCCATCGGCCAATAATTTGAGGTGTGCACCACCCACTTCACCTTGGCGTTGGCGACCGGCTCGCCAAAGTAGTAGCGCGCGTCGATGGTCGCCTTGATCGGTTGCCCTTGCAGCACGCGCGGCGTCTGCGCCGTCACCTTCACCTGGTACTCAGGTTTCTTGTAGTCCTCCACAGAAAAGCTGGCGCCCTCGATGTAGCGCTCGCCCAATTGCATCGACAGGTAGTAGAAACCGAGATTGGCCTCGGTGGGAATGACATAATTCCATTCCGCCGTGCCCATGTCGGAGAGCTTTACGGTCTGCTGCCAAATGGTCTTGTAGTCGCGAGGATCGCGCATTTCCAGTTGCAGTTCGCGGGTTTCCGGAATGACGTAGCCGCTGACTGCCTGGGCGCGAATGATCGATTTGAAATGCACCGTGTCGCCGGGCCGATACACCGGCCGATCGGTGTAGGTGTAACCGCGCAACGTGCTGTCAGGATCATCACCCAGGTTCCATGCGCCGGGTGTATTGATGGCGAACTGGCCGGCGCCGCCCGCCACGACCGCAACGTTTTCGGGCTTCGGGCCGGTCAGCGCGGTGTCCAGTAATCCTTGCTGGTCGGTTGTTTTGGCGGCAACTTCCTCCTGGTCGACCCACACGTGCACCATGATGCCCGCGATGGGATCGCCGCTGCTACGGTTGACTACGAAAGTCATCAGCCGGCCCGGCGCAGCTTTGGTGACGACCGCGATGTCGGTGATGACGATGATGGTGTAGGCGCGCAGCGTGCCATTGGTCGCCTCAACCAGGTACACACCCTTGTCGCTTACCGGTACCGCGACCGTCTGGCTCTCCCATCGCGAATGCGAGGGCACCGTCCAGTTCCAGACCGAAACTACTTGCTGCTGATTGAGCACCGGCACCTGCGCGTAGCTTTCAACCTTGGTCCCAGGCTTCTTCTGCTCGCCGCCGCCCATTTGCCACAGCCGAATCTTCTGGCGCGACTCGGACGAAAACTGGGCGCGAATGAAGTCCCGGATCCGCGCCCACAGGCGGTGCTTCCAGGCGTGAAACTTTTCCATGAAGGTGTGCGACTGCAGCGGCAGGGCGGGCGCGCGACCTCCGAAGCTATGCAACTCCTGCATCTGGCTGAAGAACTTCACCGGATCGTTCACCCGGTACACGCGAAACTCCAGCGAGGTCACGTTGTGGGAATACACGGAGATCTCCGGTTTTTCGCCGGGAAGATAAGTGCGCTGGCTGGTCAGGGAAAACGACTGCTCGGTGTCAGCAGCTTCCTGGGCGAATAGCGGCAGCACCAGCGTATGAAGCACGAGAACGGCAACGAGAGCGGGTTTCAAGCGCATCAGTCCGCTCCCCGCAAAATGTTCCAGCGATAGACGCCCAGAAAGCCGGGGTTGGCGGATATCGGCCGCCAGCGTGCATCGGGATAGTTTAGAAGTTGCGCAACCGATAAACGACGCATTTCTCCCGGCGTTTTTCCGCTGGGACCGGTGTGATAGACGACGTACCTTTCATTGCCCAGTTCGATCTGGCTTGGCCCGACAAAGACCATGGCGTGGAAAGGCATTCTCTGGCCGTCCTGGCGGAAGAACAGCAGGTCGCCGGGTCGGGCGCGCGACAAGCCACGTCCGACGAAATGGGTGTTGTGCCGCCAAAGCGTTTCCACATCCGCGAATTGCGCGAAGGCGTGGTCGCGGAAATCGTCGGCCTGAAGACTGCCACCACGCACCCGAAACAGTGCCGCCGCCAGCGGCGTGTAGGGGTATTGATATTGCTGGATGTCGCTGGCCGAAGCCGGAACCGGCAGCGCCATCGCGCGCGCCCAGGTTGCGTCGTGCGGACGCAGGGCTTCGCGATAGGAGAAGCGCAGGAGCGCAGCGCAATCATCAATTTCGGCGGGAAGCGCTGGTCCGCGAAAATACTGTGCCTCGGCGAGCAACGTAAACCAGCGACGGAAAGCGTTGCGATCGCCCGCGTCGTGCAAGCGCAAGAAATCTGGAGTACCGTCTCCGATGCTATCGGTGCCGTCGAGCGTCGTGCGTAGCGTGATCTCCTGTGCCGCGAAACCGCCGCCCGTGACTCGGACCCTGGTCTCGCCCGGCAACACTCCGGCACGCAGCGACGCAGTTGCCATGTCGCCGGCCACCATCACCGATTCCACCGCCGCGCGATGTGGATCTTCCACGGTGACCTGCATGTCGCGCAGGGGATGGCCGTTGGATGGCGTGATTTTCAGTTCGGTGGAAGTGAAGCCGTCGGCGGGGAGCGCGGTTGGGGAGAGTTGCAACAGCAAGGTTGCGGGCGTCCGTACGTGGCGAACGGTGAAGGCGCACACCACCGCCCCGGTCGCGACCACAGCCAACACTGCTACCCAGCGAGGCACGCCGCGCATTCCGGTCCGCTCCTTTTGGGGACGGGCGGATTATAAATCAACAGGGCGAATATTGATGCGGGATATCGTTGTCAACGACGTGTCATGTCGAACGTATGTTCGCCGGGGGTCGGCAAACGCAAATCCAAGCACCCTATAGCTGAGCCTGGATTCGGGCAGCAATAGGGGGCCTTCGACTCGTCGGTCGCCACGGCGACCTCCTCGCTCAGAATGACAAGACTCATGCTAGTTGCTAGCTGCTAGTCGCTCAGTTTCCGCAACTCCGCCAGCAGGCGCTCTACTTCTTCGGCGGTATTGTAGTGTGCCAGGCCAATGCGCAGCATGCCTCCTGCACTCTGCACGCCCAGCCGCTCGGCGAGATCGATGGCGTAATAGTTTCCGTCCCAGGTGAAGATGCCGCGCTCGCCAAGGTGGGCCGCCAGTTCGCGCGGCGTGAGGCCCTCCATGCGGATGGCCACGGTCGGAGTGCGCTGGTCGAACTTGGCAACGTCCTTGATGCCGTAGAAGGTGAGTCCCGGAATCGCCAGCAAGCCGTTGATTAATTGTCCGGCCAGTTCGCGCTCGTGCTGCTGGAAAACCTCATACGCCGCCAGGATGGCCTGGCGCCGCGTCTTAACTTCAGCATCGTGATGGCGGCCCACCTCGGCGATGTAATCGATGGCCGCGATCAGTCCGGCCAGGCATTCGTGGTTCTGGGTGCCGGTTTCCCAGCGATCCGGCAACTTCTCCGAGCAGGCGCGAAGTTTGTAGGGACGCAGCCGCTGCAGTAGCTCGCGTTTGCCGAAAAGAATGCCGAGGTGCGGACCGAAAAACTTGTAGCTGGAGCACGCCAAAAAGTCGCAATCGAGCGCCTGCACGTCAATCGACCCATGCGGCGCGTAGTGTACGGCGTCCAGAAAGGCCAGGGACCCCGCCGCGTGCGCCAGGCGCACGATCTCGTGAACATCGTTGATGGTGCCGACGGCGTTGGCGGCCCATCCGATGGCCACCAGGCGAGTGTTGCGACGAATCTTCGCCGAGAGGTCGAACATGTCAAGGATGCAATCGCCCGGCTTGACGTCGGCGGTGCGCACCTTCACCCCGCGCTCCTCCAGGCACACCCAGGGCGAGACGTTGGCGTCGTGGTCGAGGCAGCTCACCAGCAACTCGTCGCCACCCTTCAAATCGCGGCCGATGGCGCGGCTCAACGCAAACGTCAGCGTGGTCATGTTGGCGCCGAAGACCACCTCGTCGCTGGCGCAATTCAAGAAGTCCGCCATCGCGGCACGAGCGTCGGCGATCACTTGCTCGGTGCGCTGGCTGGTGACGAAGGCGCCGCCAGTGTTGGCGTTGCTGGTGGAAAGATAGCCGGCAATCGCATCAATCACACGTTGCGGCACCTGGGTCCCGCCCGGAGCGTCGAAGAACGCGGCGGGCTGCCCGTTCACCGCCTGATGCAGCGCGGGAAACTGTTGACGTACCCACTCGACATCCAGCCTGCGCGCCGGAACAGCGACTTTTGCGCTTGAAGACATATTCAGGAACTCCTGACCGCGGTGAGGAAGTCGGCCAGCAAACCGTACGCTGTGGCCTCCAGACCGGGGTCCTGCTCGGTAATGATTAACTCCGGAAAAACATCGGTTGCAAAACTAATGACCGACGACGTTCCTTTCACCTGTGCCAGCGGATCGGAGAGCTTCAGTCGCTGAGGCGCAACCGACGCCACCACGCGACCATCGTCCGCCCGGCTTGCCATGCAAACCAACTTCCAGGCCTCGCCGTTGGCGCGCGCCTCGCGCAGTTGCTCGGCGGTTATTCCACCGATGCCCTGCCTGCGCACATCGTGAAGCTTCAGATCGGCGTGCATCAGGACGTTGGCCAGTGCGACTACTTTCACGGCCGCGTCGACGCCTTCGAGGTCGTCGGCCGGATCGGATTCCGCCACTCCTAACTTTTGCGCCTGGCGGACCGATTCCTGCAACGTCATTCCCGCTTCCATGCCTTCCAGGACCACGTTGGTCGTGGAATTCAACACCCCACGGAAGCCGCGAAGCTCGACGGCTGGTAGTGTCTCGCGAAAGAGCGAGAAGATGGGGACGCCATCCATCACTGCCGACTCGAACAGAAAGCGCCGCCCTTCGGCCGCCGACAAATCGCTCAACTCCCGATAGGCGTGCACCACAGGGCCCTTGTTGGCACTGATGGCATGGGCCCGGGCCCCCAGCGCTGCCCGCATGTGCTCAATCGCCGGCTGCCCGGTGGCGGCATTGAGCGAGCTGACCTCGAAAAGCGCGTCGGCTGCGGCCACTCGAAGCCATTCATACACGTCGCCGGCCGCTTGTGCGCCGGTGAAATCTGCCGCCAGCAACTTCTCCACACTAAAGCCATCCGGCGCCGCCAGCCAGCCCAGCCGGCGCGAGGCCACTCCGGTAATCCGGCAAACCACCCCGTAGTGGTCGCGGAGTTCGGTCTCTTTTCTCTGGAGGAGTGCGACGAAGGCCCTGCCGACATTGCCGAAACCGACGATGCAGAGCTTGTAGGTCTGGATACAGGTGTTCTCCAGGGTGAAGTGGCTGTACTCCTCATTGTAAATGCCCGTGCCGGTTCGGGAGGCGCTAATCAGGGGCGGGCCGCCGTAAATTCCCCATGAAAACCGAAGCGTAATACGCGCCGCCAGCATCCATTCTTCTGGGACCGGCGGCCGCCGCCGAGGCTGAGGAAAACCCTGGCCCGAGGTGATCGAACGTCGGTTATAATTCCGGGTTAAGCTGATTCCCTGATGCTCACCACCGTCGAGCGCCGCAGCGGTAGTTTTCGGAGTGAGCGACTTTTGCGTCTTTGTTCTGCACGTCTGACCCAACAGCGTAATAAGGTGTACCACTCCGATTCTTTGAAGGAGCGCCAGAATGGCTATTAAAGCAAGTGAGTACGTGTGGCATAACGGGCAACTTGTCCCTTGGGATGACGCAAAGATCCACGTGATGGCCCACGTGGTCAACTACGGTTCATCGGTTTTTGAAGGAATCCGCTGCTACCACAACAGTAAGGGCCCAGCCATTTTCCGTCTGCGCGACCACATGTTGCGCCTGCTTCAGTCCTGCAAGATCTACCGTATTGATCTGGACTATTCTCTCGACGAACTTTGTCAGGCGGCGGTGGATGTGGTCGCTGCCAACAAAGTATCGCCCTGCTATGTGCGCCCCATCGTGCTGCGCGGATACGGACAGGTCGGCGTTAACCCGTTCAACTCGCCCACCGAGGTTTACGTCGCCAATTACGAGTGGGGAAAATATCTGGGCAGCGCTGACTGCGATGACGGAGTGGACGTTTGCGTTTCCTCGTGGACGCGACTGGCGCCCAACACCATGCCGACCATGGCCAAAGCCGGCGCCAATTACATGAATTCGCAACTGATCAAGATGGAAGCCATCGTGAACGGTTACAGCGAAGGCATCGCGCTCGACGTCAACGGTTATGTCAGCGAGGGCTCGGGCGAGAACATCTTCGTGGTGCACAAAGAACGTCTCTACACGCCGCCGTTGGGCAACAGCGTACTCCCGGGCATTACCCGCAACTCGGTGCTGCACATCGCACAGGAGTTGGGAATTCCGGTGATCGAGCAGATTATTCCCCGCGAAATGCTCTACATCGCGGACGAACTGTTCTTCAGCGGGACGGCCGCCGAAATTACGCCGATCCGCTCGGTGGACAAGATCACCGTGGGGCACGGGGTTTGCGGTCCTGTTACCAAGACCGTTCGCAAGGAATTTTATGGAATCGTGAACGGTACTTCGGAAGACCGCTTAGGCTGGCTGACGCCGGTTCCGGTGAAGCAGCCTGTCGGCGTGTGAGCATCGAAAACCTACGGAAGGGAAGAGGGCGCAATCGATGCGCCCTTTCTTTGTTGCTAGGGACCCTCTCCCTGTCATCCTGAGCGTAGCGCCCGCAAAGAATTTTCCGACCCGCTTTCTTTGCGGATCGGGCGGCGCGTAGTCGAAGGATCTGCGTTTCTTCCGGCACGCAAATTCAAATTACTTCTGCTGGATCGACTCCAGGTAAACCGTCAGGTTGTGTATCCGTACCTGCTCTTGCGCCGGTTCATGGCGGCCCAGCGTAAGGAATAGGGGGCCCCAGACCGGCATTTCTTTGCTGCCATGTGCGGTTGTGAGGCTGTCCCCCTTAATCATCCCGGCGATATGCGACTCGGGAAATTTTCCGCCATTCTTCACCGCGAGGATGGTGAGATCGGTTGGCTGCATCTTTAACGCGGCGGCCGCGGGCCCGTGTCCCATGCCGTCCTTACCATGACACGACGCACAGTAGGCGATATACATGTCTTTGCCGGAGGCAGGATCGGCGTAAGGCGCGGGTGCCGTCTTGATCTGGGAGTGGGCCGACTGCGAAGTGGTGGGCGAGGTCGCCACTGGACTGGTTTGCGCCGCGAGAGAAATCGAAAGCGCCAGCACCAGGGCTGTTGTAAGGCACGCCATGCGTGAGCACATAAGGACCTGCTTTCTATGATTGCTTACCGCCATTCTAAATATGTCTTATGCGGTTCAGTGGGTCAATGACACTCGTCACAGGGACCCGGTATGGTTAGAACTCCATCGTCTTCAGCTCGGGGCTGACGATGAGCGGGGCCTCGGTTGCGCGCTGCACGTCGTCCGCTGTAAGTCCGGGCGCGATCTCGTCCAGAACCAGGCCACTCTGTGTCACCCGCATATACGCCATCTCGGTGACGATGGTGTTGACCACGCGCAGCCCGGTAATCGGCAAGGTGCACCGCTTCAAGATTTTTGATGCGCCGCTTTTGGTGGTGTGCTCCATGGCCACGATCACGCGCCGGGCGCTGGCCACCAGGTCCATTGCGCCTCCCATGCCTTTTACCATCTTGCCGGGAATCATCCAGTTGGCCAGGTTGCCCTCTTCATCCACTTCCATGGCGCCGAGCACGCTCAGGTCAATGTGGCCGCCGCGAATCATGGCAAACGATTCGGCGCTGGAGAAATACGCGGTGCCGGGGATTTCGCTCACCGTTTCTTTGCCGGCATTGATGAGGTCGGCGTCTTCCTCGCCCGACACTGGATAGGGCCCGACTCCCAACATGCCATTCTCGCTTTGCAAAATAACTTCCATGCCGGGAGGGACGCAATTGGCCACCAGGGTGGGCATTCCAATTCCAAGATTGACGTAGAAGCCGTCGCGCAACTCGCGCGCCACCCTCTTCACAATGCGATCGCGTTTTTCGTGGTCTTTCTGCTTACCAGCTTTTTCGTCGGACATGGTTTCTCCTGGCTCGCCTTTGCGAATCACGCTTTGCGCAAGGTGCGCCGCTCGATGCGTTTCTCGTAGCCGGTCCCCTGAAAGATGCGCTGCACGTAAACGGAAGGGGTGTGCACCTGGTCCGGTTCGAGTTCGCCAGGTTCGACCAGGTGCTCGACTTCAACGATCGTCACTTTGGCCGCGGTGGCCATCATGGGATTGAAGTTCTGCGCCGTTTTGCGGTACACCAGATTGCCCCAGCGGTCGCCCTTCCAGGCTTTGATGAGCGCGAAGTCGGCCTTCAGCGCCGTCTCCAGCACATACGGCCGGCCATCGAATTCGCGCGTCTCTTTGCCTTCGGCCACCACCGTGCCAAATCCTGTAGGGGTGTAGAAGGCGGGAATTCCGGCGCCGCCAGCGCGAATGCGTTCGGCGAAGGTGCCCTGCGGAATCAGCTCCAGATCGATGCGCCCGGTCAGCACCATTTCTTCCAGCAAACGGTTTTCGCCGACGTAGCTGCCCTTGTGCGACTTGATCTGGCCAGCCGCGAGCATCAGCCCCAGCCCAAAGTCGTCAATGCCGACGTTGTTGCTGATGGTGTGCAGGTTCTTCAGGCCCTTCTTGACCAGGGCGCGAATGAGATTTTCTGGGATGCCACACAGCCCGAATCCCCCGATCATGAGGGTGTCACCATCTCTGATGTCGTGAATGGCCTCGTCTGCGTTCGCAACTACCTTGTTCATCGCCATAGGATTTTGCTTCCGACCCGCGATTGTACCGGGGCACGTCGCCTCGGCGCAAAAAGTCACTCGTCCATGAGCTCCACGCAGTCTGAGACGAATGCATTGCGAGGGTTCGTTTTTTACTTGTGATATCGGATGTATCGCCAACACTAGTCACTAGTCACTAGTCACTTCTTCTTCCCAAACTGATTGGCCCTTTCGAACATTTCCCGCAGTCCCGGGCCACGCAGGTTCTCCCGCAGATGCGCCAGTTGCTGCTCAAAGCGCAGCAGCACTTCCTCGATGTTCTTGCTGTTGGTCAGCGCGATGTCGCGCCACATCGAGTAGGGACTGCCAGCAATCCGCGTCATCTCGCGCAACGCCCGGCCGCCGATTTCGCTGATCGCCTGGTCGTCTCCCAATTCTTCCCGCAGTGCAGAAGCAAGCGCCGTGGCGATCATCTGCGGCAGGTGGCTGATCCACGCGCACAGGCGGTCATGCCGCTGCGCGTCCATCGCAATCACCCGCGCGCCTGTCGACTCCAGCAGTTTTATGTACTCTTGCTGGCGCTCTGTGTACGGTTGGTTGGCGCTGACTGGCGTGACCAGCCACATCGCGTCGCGAAACAGACCGGCATCCGCGTTCTCGATTCCACCGTGCTCCTTGCCGGCCATAGGATGTCCGGGAAGCACGCGGACTCCCGCCTCCGCGCCAAACACCATGCGTGCGCGTTCCACCAACTGCTGCTTGGTGCTGCCGGTATCGGTAACCAGGGTGCCGGGAGGAAGCGTCGGCGCCAGCTTTTCGAAGGTGGAAAGCATGGCGCCAACCGGTGTGGCAAAGACCACGACATCGCTTCCCTTGGACGCTTGCTTGGTATCAGTGTCTCCGCGATCGATTGCACCACGCACGACGGCTGCGTCCAGCACTTCGGGATTGTCGCAGCCAACCAGTGTTCCGCGAAAGCCGTGCTGGCGAAGGGCAAGCCCGAGAGAACCGCCGATCAAGCCCGTTCCTACGATCGTGATCTGCCGAATCGCCATTGCCAAGCCTAACCTATCGTCCGGCCCACCGCCGGAGCAATCATTCGCAACTGCTCCATCAGTTCGGAGAATTGTTGCGGAAACAGCGACTGCGCACCGTCTGACAGCGCCTCATCGGGTGAGGGATGCACCTCGATCAGAAGGGCATCGGCCCCCGCGGCGAGCGAGGCGCACGCCATGGGCGCAACTTTATCGCGCAGTCCAGTCCCATGCGATGGGTCGGAGGTGATGGGCAAGTGGGATAACTTGTGCACGATGGGAATCGCCGATATGTCGAGTGTGTTGCGGGTGTAGGTCTCAAAGGTGCGAATGCCGCGCTCGCAAAAGATGACCTGATAGTTGCCCCCCGACAGGATGTACTCGGCCGAGAGCAGCATCTCCTCGATGGTCGCCGCGATGCCACGCTTGAGCAGGACCGGTTTGCGCGCCTTGCCAAGCTCGCGCAGCAGGTTGAAGTTCTGCATGTTGCGCGCGCCTACCTGGAAGATGTCGATGTAGGGCAGCATGATGTCGATCTGTGAGATCTCCATGACCTCGCTGATGACCGCCATGCCGTAGCGGTCGCCGGCTTCGCGTAGCAACTTCAACCCGGCCAGGCCGAGGCCCTGAAAAGTGTAGGGTGAACTCCGCGGCTTAAAGGCGCCGCCGCGCAGGACCTTGGCGCCGGCCTTGCCCACCAACTCGGCTGCGGTGAAGAGTTGCTCCTGCGATTCCACCGAGCACGGGCCGGCCATCACGACCACTTCTTTGCCGCCGATCTCGACTCCATTGGGAAGCTTGACGACCGTGTCGTGCTCATGGAACTGGCGTCCCGCCAGCTTGTAAGGCGCGCTGATACGGTGCACGCGCTCCACGCCGGGCAACACTTCGAGGTCACGGGTGTCGAAGTCGATACGCTTGCCCACCGCAGCCAGCACACTCTGCCGCGCGCCCGTGGTGCGGTGCACAGCAAATCCCATCTTCATCAGGTGGTCGGTTACCCGCTGGATTTGGTCTTCACTGGCATGTTCCAACATCGCAACGATCATGAATAGCCTCTAGCCCTTAGCCTTTAGCACTTGGCCTTTAGCGACCTGACTTAACTAGCCACTAACCACTAACCACTAGCCACTGTCTTCGCCTTCCGCTTCGGGAACTATCTCTTCCCGCTGGATCTGGCGCATCACGTCCACCAGGCGCTCGTAGACCTGGCGCAATTGCACGTCAGACAATGGCCCCTCATTGACGCGCGCGATGTTCTGGAAGATGATCCGCTCGCGGTCCGGTTCATAGATGGGCATGGCGGAATTGCGCTTGAGCTTGCCAATCTCGTGTGCACATTGGGCGCGCTCGTTCATCAACCGCACCAGCTGGCGGTCAAGGTCATCGATCTTCTGGCGCCAATCCGCGATGTCCATGGCCTGATGCCTCGTGCTCCTGTGCGCTTAACCCCTGCCTACGGCTTCCTGCGCCCTTCCGGTCAGCGAAGAGAGGAATTCTGACACGGCCGTCGCCTCGCGTCCTGGATTCTGTTCGATCCTCTGCACGATCGCGCTTCCCACGACGGCGGCGTCGGCGAAACTTCCGACCTCGATAAATTGCTCGGGCGTCGATACTCCGAATCCGACGGCGATGGGCAGTCTGGTGTGAAGTCGCAAGCGCTCGACCAGCGACTGCGCGTCGCCCGCAAGCTCTTGCTGCGTGCCGGTAATCCCGGTGCGCGAGATCGCGTACACGAATCCGCGCGAATGTTTAGCCACATCGCGCAGGCGCTTCTCGGGGCTGGTGGGAGCCGCCAGAAACACGGGCGCCAGTTTATGCGCCTTCATGGCGCGCAGATATTCTGCGGCCTCCTCCACCGGAAGGTCGGTGACCAGCGCGCCGTCCACGCCAGCTTCAGCGGCAGCCCTGCAAAATTTCTCCAGACCAAATTGCAAGATGGGATTGAGATAGGAGAAGACAATCAAACCGGCCTTCGACTGCTGCCGGATTTGTTTTGCAATCTCCAGGACACCGGTCAGGTTGGTCCCATGTTGTAGCGCCCGCTCGCTGGCGCGCTGAATGACCGGGCCGTCGGCGACTGGATCGCTGAAGGGCACGCCCAGTTCGATCACGTCTGCTCCGGCGTGAATCGCCGCCAACGCGACATCGCGTGATATTTCGAGACTGGGGTCGCCGCAAGTTATGTAGGCTACCAGCCCGGGGCGTTTCGTGAAGATGATTGCCAAATTGCTCCCTAGAACCCCAGATTCTCCCGCAAGATCCCAATGTCTTTGTCGCCGCGGCCAGACACGTTCACGATCACGATGTCGGACCTGTCCATCTTCGGCGCGCGCTTGATGCACTCGGCAATGGCGTGTGCCGACTCCAGGGCGGGAATGATGCCCTCCGTCCGCGCCAGTTTGAGGCACGCGTCGAGCGCCTCCTGATCGCTGGCCGACACATATTCGGCACGGCCCTGCTCGTGCAGCCAGGCATGTTCGGGTCCGATCGCGGGGTAATCAAGCCCGGCGGAAACGGAGTGGGTCAACGCGATCTGCCCGTCCGAGTCCTGCAGAACGTAAGAGTAGGTACCCTGCAGCACGCCTGGGCCGCCGCCATCGAAGCGCGCAGCGTGCTCTCCCAGCGCATGACCTCGGCCGCCGGCTTCCACGCCAATCAGCTTCACGTCGCGGTCCTTGATGAATTCGTAGAAAATGCCAATCGCATTCGAACCGCCGCCGACGCACGCGATGACCGCCGAAGGCAGCCGGCCTTCAGCTTTGAGCACCTGTTTGCGGGCTTCCTGGCCGATGACGCGATGGAAGTCGCGCACCATCGTGGGATAGGGATGCGCTCCCAGCACGCTCCCGAGAAGGTAATGCGTGGTGCGGACGTTGGTCACCCAGTCGCGCATGGCTTCATTGATGGCGTCCTTCAATGTGCGCGAACCCGAGTCCACGCCGCGCACCTCGGCGCCCAGCAGCTTCATGCGGAAGACGTTCAGCTCCTGCCGCCGCATGTCTTCGGTCCCCATGTAAACCACGCACTCCATACCAAAGAGCGCGCACACGGTTGCGGTCGCAACTCCGTGCTGGCCTGCGCCGGTCTCGGCGATGATGCGATGCTTGCCCATGCGCCGTGCCAGCAGCGCCTGGCCGATGCAGTTGTTGATCTTGTGCGCGCCGGTGTGCAGCAGGTCTTCCCGCTTCAGATAGATCCTGGCGCCGCCCAGTTCCTGGGTCAGCCGCTCAGCGTAAAACAGCGGCGTCGGACGCCCGGCGAAATCGGCCAGCAGGCGGTGCAATTCGTCGCGAAAGGCTTTGTCTTTGCGCGCCGCGGCATAGGCTGCTTCCAGTTCCTGCAGGGCCGCCATCAAGGTCTCGGGAACGTAGCGCCCACCATAAGAACCAAATCGTCCAGGGACGGCACGCACACGCCGGCTGCTTGTCTGGCTCCCCGACTTCTGGATTCGCCTAGAATTCTGCGCGTTGCTGGTTGTTTCTTCCATGGTCTCCTTCTACCGCAATGCTGCCTGGGTTTGACGCGCTGCGCCAACGAAGCTGCGCAGTCTGGCTTCGTCCTTCCTGCCGGTTTCGCGTTCGACGCCCGAAACCACATCCACTCCCCAGGGTGCAAACAAGCGGATGGCCTCGGCGACGTTCTCGGCAGTTAAGCCTCCCGCGATGATCACCGGCATCTGGGCGCGAACGCGGGCCACAATGGGCGCTGCCGCGGTCCAATCAAAGGTCTGCCCAGTCCCGCCACGCTGGCTTGGCGAGCCCGCATCCAGAAGGATTGCGTCAATGCTCCGCCGTGATCGCAGATAACCATCCAAACTCTTCGGCGAATTCAGCAACTCTCGAGCCTGCAGCGTCTTGATGATCTTGCGCTGTCCCAGCGCCTGCCGATATTGCTCCATCTCGTCTGCTGGTTCGTCGCCATGAAGCTGAATTCCGCTCAATCCGGCTTGCTCGGCAATTTCGGCGACCTGCGCAGGTGTCTGGTTCACGAAAACGCCGATCTTTTCAATGTCGGCGGTCAAGCTGGAGATGATTTCCGCTGCCTGCTCGACCTCAATTTGCCGCGAACTCAGGGCAAAGATAAAACCCAAGGCGTCTGCGCCGGCGGCCAGGCTGGCCTGCGCGTCGGGTAAATTGGTAGTCGCGCATATCTTGATCCAGATCATCGGGTTGCGACCGCCTGCGCCAGCAACGCCCGCAATGCGTCGCCGGGATGGGACGCCCGCATCAGCGATTCGCCAATCAGAAACGCATCGAATCCAGCCTCATGCAGGCTGGCAATGTGGTCGCCAGTTTCGATACCGCTCTCAGCCACCTTCACCACTCCCGGAGGCATCAACTCAGCCAGTTGCAGCGAAGTGTTCAGGTCAACTCGAAAGGTGTGCAAATCCCGGTTGTTGACGCCGATGGTCTCGCAGCCGGCGTCAAGAGCGCGCTGCAACTCCGCGCCATCATGTACCTCGCAAAGCGCATCAAGTTGCAACTCAACCGCGCGGCGATGCAGGTTGATCAGATCAGTCTGCGTGAGAGCAGCGACGATGAGCAGCACGGCATCGGCGCGGTGGGCCCGGGCTTCCAGCAACTGGAACTCATCGACAATGAAATCTTTCCGCAGGCACGGCAGTCGGGTAGCTTGCGATGCAATCTCCAGATTCTGCAGTGAGCCCTGAAAAAATCGTTCATTGGTCAACACCGAGAGGGCCGCGGCGCCAGCGTCTTCCAATTCCTTGGCGAGTTTGGCCACTGGGAAGTCTTCGCGAATCAATCCCTTCGACGGCGAAGCCTTCTTCAGCTCGGCGATCACCGCAATGCTTCGCTCGGCCACCCTGCGCAAACCTTGCCGAAACCCCCGCGGCTGATGCTGCTGGGCCGCCCGGCTAAGCGCCAGCAGATCGGCCGAGGCCTTGGCGGCCGCGACTTGTTCGCGCGTGGCGGCGATTATCTCTTCCAGCTTGGTGGGCATGAGCGTAGCAAGAGTATAACCGCTCAAGAACTCGGTTGCGTGGCTGCCCACAGTGACTAGCGCTTGACTTACTTCTCACCCTCCACTACTGTCGGCCTGAATCCACATAGAGGAGAACGATCATGCGCCCAGCAGGAGTTGTGCTGATTGCGGTGTATCACTTTATCAGTGCGTTGTTCCTGGTGCTTCTGGCCATTTCGCTGGTGGTCGGCGGCACCCTTCTCGGTGGAATGTTCGGCGGGTCCCGCGACAACGCCATGGGTGGCTTAGGTGTGGGTGCTTTGATTGGGATGGTGGGGGCCGTGTTCTTCTTGTTTTTCGCCCTCATCGCCGCCGTGGCGGGTTATGGAGTCTGGAGCCTGCGCGAGTGGGGACGCATTCTGTCCATTGGATTGGCCGCCGTCTCGCTGCTGGTTTCCCTTCCCGGGTTGTTCTTCATGGGACTGCATTTCACCTTGTTTTTCGGCGGGCTTCGCCTGGTCCGAATTGCCATCAGCGGCTTCATTATCTGGTACCTGATGCAACCGCAGATCAAAGTTCTCTTTCAAAAGCCGGCACTTCCGCCCGCCTGATAACTTTGGCCAGGTATCGTGGTGGGGTCACTCCCCTGATTCCGTCCCCTTTCGCGCTTGTGCCGGGACTTTCGCCACCTATAATTGAAGTGCTCTGGACGACAAAAGCTCCGCCGGATCTCACCTGAGCGCGGTCGCGCTAAATGTGCGGCTGTGGCGCACGGGTATCCGGAAGCCTGTCTGTATGGCGATGCTTCACTCCGCAGCCGGCGCGCAAACCTCCGCGGCCCGTCTTTCCTCGCCCCGCTTTCGCCCCAAGGGTCATCACCTCAAAGCATTGTGCGCCATGGTGTTGCTGCTGCTTATCGCGCGCGCGGGCCAAAACGCCTTCGCATGGAGCGCGGCCAGCCGCAAGCAAGAGGCCGCCACCCAGTTTGCGAAGGCCGAGCAGATGCGCGAGGAACTGAACGGCCGCCCGCAGGAGGAGCGCACCCGTCGCGATTACCAGCGCGTCGCCGACGCCTATCGCAAGGTCTATTATGTGGCACCCGCGTCCAGCAAAGCCGACGCCAGCGTGATCGCAGTGGCCGAGACCCTGGCGGCCATGGGTCGCAAGTTCGAGCCCGGAGAGAAGGACCTGCGCTCGGCCATCCGCGAATATGAGTTCCTGCGGCATGAGTATCCGGGCAGCAAATACCGCTTCCAGGCGCTGTTTACGATTGGGCAGATCTACGCCGAAGACCTGGGCGATGCCGACGCAGCGCGCAAGACGTTTGAGGAATTTCTGCACCGCTACCCACGTCAGGCGCTGGCCCGGGAGGCAAAACAGGCGCTGGCTGAGTTGGACCATCCGCTGCCCAGCAAGAAACCCGTAGAGGAAGCGCGCGCCGATTTGTCCGACACTCCGCTCACCGAACCGGTGTCGCAAGCGGTTGTAAAGAAGCCGGTGTTGCCTCTGGTGACCGGCATCCGTCATTGGTCTACTCCCGACTACACCCGGGTAGCGATTGATGTGGACCGCGAAGTGAAGTACGAAGTGGGACGCGTTCCCGACCCGGACCGCATCTTCTTCGATCTGCCCGACACCAAGCTGGCGTCGGTGCTAGTAGGCAAAAGCTTCGATGTGCAGGACGGCTTTCTAAAGAAGATCCGGGTTGCGCAGTATCAGCCGGGCTACACCCGTGTCGTTCTGGAAGTCGACGACGTCTCTGACTATTCGGCGTTTCTGCTGCCCAACCCGTATCGCCTCATTATTGATATCCACGGGCGCCAGCCTCATACCAAGACACAAGTTGCCCAGGTGAGTAAGCCCACAGCGAACGACGAGGAACAGGCTGCGTTGTCGGGCCGCAAGCCTGAGGCTACAGCGAAGCCTTCCCGTGACGGCGGAGCGAAGCAGAATGCCGCTCCCAAGACGACCAGCGTTGACAACAACGCCACAGCGGCCATTCCGTCAACCCATCCACCCTCAACCCCTGCTGGGACGTCATCGGAGCCTCCTCGTCGCAAGGTTGTCGTAGATGAGAACGATGAGGTCAGCACCGATGATCTGCCTCCCCCGGTCGTGTCGCCCGCAAAGCCGCACACTGGGAAAGCAACCCCGCCCACCGTGGCCCGCGCTGTCAATCCGAACGACCCGCTGTTCTCCGATCCGGGAGACAGCAAGGGGCCGGAACTGAAGGCGACGACCGAGCCCACCACGGCTCCGACCGCCGTGGCCATCGCGCCTCGCGCCAAGGACCATAAGAAGAAGAGCAAAGCCGTGGTCCCGGATGTGCCTTCTACGCACGAGGCCGAACCCACCTCCGCGGGAGATCGCAGCTTGACCCGCGCCCTGGGACTCAAGATCGGACGCATCGTGGTGGATGCCGGGCACGGCGGCCACGATACCGGGACCATCGGTCCCAACGGACTGCTGGAGAAAGACCTGGTCCTGGACGTGGCCTTGCGGCTGGGGCGCTTGCTGGAAACCCGGCTGGGCGCCGACGTTATCTACACCCGCGACGACGACACCTTCATTCCCCTGGAGACGCGGACCGCCGTCGCCAACGAGCATCAGGCTGACCTGTTCATCTCGGTACACGCCAACTCCAGCCCCGACCCGTCGGCCCGCGGCGTCGAAACCTATTACCTGAACTTCACTTCGAATCCGGATGCACTGGAAGTGGCGGCGCGCGAGAACGCCGTCTCGCAAAAATCCATCTTCGAACTTCAGGACCTGGTCAAAAAGATCACCTTGAAGGAGAAGATTGAGGAATCGCGCGAGCTGGCCAGCGATGTGCAGCAATCGCTCTACAACGGACTCGGCAGCAAGCATTCGTCTCTGCGCGACCGCGGCGTCAAGAAAGCACCGTTCGTGGTGCTGATTGGCGCGAACATGCCGAGCATCCTGGCGGAAATCTCTTTTGTTTCCAATCCCACCGACGCCGCCAAGCTGGAAACTCCCGAATACCGGGAGAAGATCGCCGAGTCGCTGTACAAGGGCATCGCGAAGTATGCCGAGGGTCTCAGCGGCGTGAAAGTAGCTTCCAAGCTGAACCGCGCCAGCGGAGAATAGCACTCAGCAGTCAGCACTCAGCATTCGGCATTCAGGGGGGCAATCAGCATGGGCGAATTGCTGATTTGCTAATGCTGACGGCTTCCCTGGAAACTTTGTCCCGGTGGCGGTAGTCTAATTCTGTAGGTTCTTGACCCTCCATGCGGTGTTGTCCCATAAAACGTGTTGCCGTTAGTGCGATCTTGATGGTGGCGCTGACGGGTATTGCAGGTGCCACCGACGCCAACGACTTCCTGCCGCAGTCTTTCGCCGGCTGGACCAAGTCTGGCCCGGCGCAGTCCAGCGTCGATCCGGCGAAAGCCGACGCCGCTTATCCCGCGGTGTTGAAGGAGTACGGCTTCGCCGACGCCGAGACGGCAACCTACACCCGCGCCGATGGGCGCAAGCTGACGGTGAAGGCGGCGCGATTCAACGACGCTACCGGCGCCTACGGCGCATTCACCTTTTATCGCCAGCCGGCCATGGGAACGGAGCGGATCGGCACGAAAGCCGCGTCGGCGAACCAGCGCATTCTGTTCTTCCGCGACAACATTCTGGTCGATGCCGACTTCGATCGCCTGACCGAAATGTCTGCCGCAGAATTGCGCGAGCTCGCGGGCATGCTGCCCTCCGCCAAAGCTACCGCCGCAAACCTGCCGAGTCTTCCCGAATATTTGCCAAAGAACCATGCTGTGGAAAACTCGGCCAAATACATTCTCGGCCCCCAGGCATTGGCGGCACAGAAGGGACCGCTCACACCCGAGCAGGTTGACTTCAGTCATGATCCGGAAATTCTGATTCAGAATTATTCGTCCGACAGCGGGCCGCTCACGCTCACGTTGATTCAGTATCCGACGCCGCAGATCGCCGGCGAACGGCTGCGCGCATTGCAAAGCGCGGAACAGTCATCGCCGAAATCTCTGCTGGTGAGGCGCACCGGCCCGCTGGTCGATGTCGTCACCGGCGCTGTCGGAAGCAGCGACGCACGCGCGCTTCTCAACTCCGTCAACTACGAAGCCGAGGTCACATGGAATGAAGCGACGTCGATGAGCAAGCGCGACAACATCGGCAATCTGATTCTCGCAGTGGCTGCGCTGATTGGGATACTTCTGTTGTTCGGACTCATCTTCGGGATCTTTTTCGGAGGCATTCGCATCCTGATGAATCGTCTTTTCTCCACGCGCGGCTTCAACCGCCCCGAGGATGCAGACATCATTCAGCTGCACCTGCGATAACAAGCTAAGTGCTCTAACCCAATGAAAGGAATGCGTTTAGCTTTGGATACCCAAACCCCGCACTTTTCGGCCAATTTCCTGTGATTTCATGAATGTATTGTAAGTCGCTGAAAACACAGTGATTTAAGTCCTAGAAATTGCTTGACACGGGTTTTCCGTGACCCTAGTATTTGTGCAGAAAGTTTTGACGGTTTAGCCTCCGTTGGAACTATTCTCCCTTGAAGAGAAGGCCGCCCCGTTGCCGGGTGGCCTTTTCGTTTGCGTCAAATTACTCAAATGTGGAAGTTCAACTCGCGATAAAGAGAAATTCTTGCGCGAAAAAATTTTCGAAACCGGCACCTCCCGTCCAATTCACTTTTTTCTTTGATCTCCATCAGCGCACAGCATTGCTCCACGGCTGATGCGACTTACTTCTGTCGCTAATACTTTGGCGCTGCACTCATCACTTGGTTTGCGGATCGTCGAGCCCGTAGAGCCTGGCTGCATTCTGATGCAGGACCATGTGCGCGATGGCAGTGGCCTGCGGGCGGGTGATCTCGCCATCCAGCATCATGCCGGTGAGTGCAATGGCGAGCGCGGTGCGCCCGGCAGTTGCCGTCTGATAGCCGGTCTCTTCCCAGTTCACCTGCGGCGTCATGGGAAAAAGGTCGGTGCCGAACAATACTTTGTCCGGATAAAACTCCAGCATAGAGCGAATGCTGGCCACAATATGGCGTGGCGACGTCATCCAGGTCTGTTCGGAGAAGTCAGCAAAGACGTTCGGTTTCATGAGCAGATAGGGGACAATCTGTTCGAAGCCGGCAGCGCCCCCGTGGAGCATAACGAAGTTTGTCTTGCGCAGGGTTGGATCGTTGAACACCGAATCCAGAAGCAGGGGGTTGCTGCCCTCCAGATAGAAGTATCCACCGCAACCGCCGCCGGTGTGGACATGCACCACCATCCCCAGTCGTCCCGCCTCCTGCGCAATGTAGCGGAACAGATAATCTTGCAGCGTCTTGTAGTCGGCATCGCTGGCCACCCCGCCCTTTTCGTAGCGCGCATACACCCGGGAAGCATCAGCCTCTTTCGCGGGAGCGAAGTCCAGTGCGCGCAGGTAGGCAGCCTCGAACTTGATGGCCACGGCACCGTCTTTTCTCTGCTGCTCCAGCAGGGGCGTGACGATCCTGGCGGTGTATTGCGCCAGCGTGGGCGGCACACTGCTCAGGCCCAGCTGGTCGAGATATCGCGCGAAGATCAGCTCCTCCCGGCCATAGAAAATCTTGCGGTCCGGCGATTGCGCCGCCAGCGACGAGTTGTTCAGCGGAAACAGCAGCGTGTCGTCGAACGGCACCCAGCGGAATCGCGGTGGCTTCAGGCCCCGGCCCATGGCGACGCGGTTCGCCAGCTCGATTTCAATGCCCAGCTGGTCCAGCACCCAGTTGGGATACTTGTCGCCCTCGCGCTGCTTGACCTGTTCCTTCGCGGCGAGCAGCTCTTTCACATGGTCGGGGGTGGCGTCGTCGTACTTGTAGCCGAACATCGCCTGCCACGCCTTGATGTAGATCGGGTTGCTGGCGCGGAACATCAGCCCGTCCGCAGTAGGCTCCAGCGGATCGCAGGGTAGTGCATCGTAGTCCTCATCTGGCTGCGCCGCGGTTCCCAACGCCGGGGGATGCGAGTGGTTGTCGATTGCCGCGATGTGATTGATTTCGTCCAGCAGGCTGGCATCGGGTCTGAGTTGATGATTGTCCTGTCCCACCAGTGGGAGAGAAAGCAAGGCCGCGGCGGCACAACAAAGCACGATTTTCATCGGGAGCACCTGCGGGTGGATTATCCTACAGCGGCAGTATGGACGGAAGCCGGTTCCGAACCCAAACACCCGTCTAGTGAATCCAAAGACTTTACCCATCATGGACACTGCTCCCCCCAAGCCGGAAAAAAAGAAGACTGACATCTTCAAGGCCCTGCCCGAAGTTTGGCAACTGATTCGGCCGCGCCGCGCCCTGCTCGCGATGGGTCTGGGATTGATGGTCATCAACCGCGTCTCGGGGCTGGTGCTTCCGGCTTCCACCAAATACCTGGTTGACGACATCATCGGCAAGCGGCATTTCAAACTGCTTTATCCGCTGGTGGGAGTGGTCCTGCTGGCGACCATCATCCAGGGCCTCACGTCGTTCGCGCTGACGCAAACACTCTCCAAGGCAGCGCAGAAGCTGATCGCCGAACTGCGCCGCCGGGTGCAGGAGCACGTCGGCCGGCTGTCCATTTCGTATTACGATGCCAACAAGACCGGCATACTGGTTTCGCGCATCATGAGCGACGTTGAGGGCGTGCGCAACCTCGTCGGCACCGGCCTGGTGGACTTTGCTGGCGGGCTGCTGACGGCGATCATCGCCTTTGCCGTTCTAATTCGCATCAGCCCAATCATGACCGCCATTGCCTTCGGCTTTCTGGTCACTTTTGGGTTCGGGCTGCGCAAGGCCTTTCAGACCATCCGTCCCATCTTCCGGGAGCGCGCCAAGATCAACGCCGAGGTCACCGGCCGTCTGACGGAATCGCTAGGCGGAGTGCGGGTGGTCAAGGGCTATCACGCCGAGCAACGCGAGCACGAGGTGTTCAGCTCGGGGGTCGAACGCCTGCTTCAAAATGTCTTTCGCACCCTGACCGCAACCTCGGTCATGAGTCTGTCGTCCTCGACCCTGATGGGCGTCATCGGCGCCATCGTCATGTTCATGGGCACGCGCCAGATTCTGGCGGGCAAGCTGACCCTGGGCGGATTCTTCACTTACACCATGTTTCTCGGATACCTGGCCGCGCCACTGTTTCAGGTTGTCGGCATCGGCACTCAGCTCACGGAAGCGCTCGCGGGATTGGAGCGCACCCGCGAAGTCCTCGACGAAACGCCGGAAAACGAGGACCCCAACCGGACGGTCACGCTTGGCCAGATACGCGGCGAGGTCGTGTTCCAGGATGTCACCTTCGCCTACGAGCAGAAGAAAACCGTGCTACACGACATCTCGTTTCGCGCCCGGCCAGGCACGGTGACGGCGCTGGTCGGCTCCTCGGGCTCGGGCAAGTCCACCATCATCGGATTGATTGCCGCCTTTCATACTCCCAACCAGGGCAAAATTCTGGTCGATTCGGTCGATCTCTCCACCGTCCGGCTGGAGTCGTACCGCACGCAGCTGGGCATGGTCTTGCAGGATTCGTTTCTGTTCGACGGAAGCATTCGCGAGAACGTGGCCTTTTCCAGGCCTGACGCGACGGAACAGGAGATTTTGCGGGCTTGCGCCATCGCCCGCGTGGATGAGTTCGCCGAGAAGTATGAGCTGAAGTACGACACCATCATCGGCGAACGTGGAGTAAAGCTGTCGGGCGGCCAGCGCCAGCGGGTCTCGATCGCGCGCGCCATCCTGGCCGACCCGCGCATTCTGATTCTCGACGAGGCCACTTCCAGTCTCGACTCCGAGTCAGAGGCCCTGATCCAGGAGGGACTCTCCTATCTGATGCAGGGGCGCACCACCTTTGTCATCGCGCATCGGCTCTCCACCATTCGCCGGGCGGACCAGATCCTGGTAGTGGAAGAAGGACGAATCCTCGAGCACGGTAACCACCAATCGCTTTACCAGTTTGGTGGCCGCTACTACGAGCTGTACACCAAGCAGCATGGCATCGAAGAGAACCTCTTCCTGGCCCCCGGAGAAGGGGACACGGCCGATACCACCGAAGAGTCCGCTGCGGTGGTTACCGACGGAGTCGCGGCCGATCCCGATCCCTCGACGCTGTTGCGCTGAAATTGTCATACGAGCGAAGCTGGGAACCTGCTTTTCTTGACGATGCAATAACTGTTCGGCGAAACAGCAGATCTCAGGGCCTTAGGCCGTTCGTGATGGCAGCTCAGAATGCGAAGCTTGACCGACACTCTCTTCTGACGCGCCACGAACATGCTGTATCATCAGGACTTTTGCGCTGTGAACCGCCGTACACGGAAGAGTCATAAATGGACCCACGCAGTTTCCAGAAGCTGCTGCGCCGCACGGTTCTGATACCCGTGGTGTTGCTGCTGCTGCTCACCGCGACCCTGGTGCTTGAGATCCTCGGGCTGACCACTTCTTTTGGCTGGGTTGACCATACCGACCAGGTCATTGCCAATGCCAGGCAGTTGATGCGGTCCATGCTGGACATGGAATCCGATCTTCGGGGCTACCTTCTCACCCGTGACCAGTCTTTTCTCGACGCTTATACGACAGCCAAGGAAGCCGTGCCGGAACAGTTGGCGGTTCTGGACCGCCTTACCAGCGATAATCCGGGCCAACAACGCCGCCTGCGGGAACTTCGCGGTATTGACCTCCGCTGGATCCGATATTCGGAACAGATGTTGCAGCAACCGGGTGCTCGCTCGGTCTCGTCTCAGGAATACAGTGCCGGAAAACAGTTGATGGACCAGGTTCGCGCCAAGCAGCGCGAGATAGTGGATGAGGAGCAGGCATTGCATGGATCCCGCTACCGTCGAGCCACGCGCCTCAGCAATGTTGTCATTGCCACCTCCGTTGGGCTCGCGCTGGTCACGGTCCTACTACTGTTCACCCTGACGAGACGGGAATTGTTTGCTCTTTCCTCCACCTACGACAAGCACCTGAACGCCGAAGCGGAGAAGACACGGCAATTGCAAGAGAGCCGCGAGTCGTACCGCATCACCCTCACCAGCCTGGGCGATGCAGTCATAGCCGCCGATGCTTCGGGGAACGTGTCGTTCATTAACCCAGTCGCCAAAAAACTAACTGGCTGGGACCACCAGGCCGCCAGCGGACGGCCCTTGCGTGAAGTCCTGCACATCATTGACGAGAGGAGCCGTACCGAGCTTGAGGATCCGGCAGCGCTGGTTCGCCGCTCGCCGGGAGTGGTAAAGCTTACCAGCTATCTCGCCCTCATTAGCCGCGCCGGACAGGAATATCCGATTGAGTTGACGGGATCGCCGATCCTGGACAATCGCAACCAGCTTGTCGGAATTGTGCTGGTCTTTCGCGACATCACGCAACGCCGCCAGACCGAGCAGGCCTTACGTTCGAGCGACCGACTGGCATCAGCTGGACGCCTGTCGGCCACCATTGCACACGAGATCCGCAATCCGCTCGACACAGTTTCGAACCTCATCTATCTGCTGCGCCATGAGCAACAATCCGACAACGCGACCGGTCAGTATCTGGAGCTTGCCAGTGAGGAACTGGCCCGCATCGCGCAGATCACCGGACAGCTGTTGACCTTCCACCGCGAAGCGCAGGCGCCGGTGGATGTGAATCTTGCTGATGTGCTGGAGAGCGTACTGGTCCTGTTTGCGCCGCAAATCCGCAAGGCCCACATCGAGGTGGAGCAGCGATTCGAAGCGCTGCCTCCGGTTCGAGGTTTTCCGGGCGAACTGCGGCAGGTGTTCTCCAACCTCGTCGGCAATGCTCTCGACGCGATGTCCAATGGGGGGAAGCTGATTCTGCATGTGCGTGAATCTAGTCTCGGCTCCGATCCAACCCGCCGCGGAGTGCGCGTGACCATACTCGACACGGGCGCAGGAATCCCAGCCGGCGTCCGCAAGAATCTTTTCGCTCCCTTCTTCACCACCAAGGGTGAAAAGGGCACGGGCTTGGGCCTTTGGGTGAGCCGCGGCATCATCGAGAAGCACGAGGGGACGATTCATCTCGCCAGCCGCAGGCAAGCCGGCAAGAGCGGGACTGCCTTCTCCGTTTTTCTTCCCTTCCAGCAGGAACTGGGATTGCTCGAGGTGCCGAACGCACCCCCGGCAGTCTAATTACGTTTCGCTGCCGCCAACTTCCTCACCGCCCTGCAATCCGCATCTAACCCGAAGCACGAAGGAAGCACGAGGCCGGTGAAGCATAGGCGCGGGTTAATCGCTTAGGAGCGCACATGATGGCAAGTACCAAATCCAAAGTCACAACCGACCACGAGGAGATCCGCAGCTGGGCGGCGGCGCGAAGCGGCACACCGGCAGCGATCGTACGCCCCGAAAATCACGATGAGGAGGCCAGCCCTATCTGCATTGACTTTCCCGACAGTCCCGGTGAAGGCTCGCGGAAGAAGATTAGCTGGAACGATTGGTTTAAGCGATTCGAGGTAGCAGGACTGGCGTTGCTTTATCAGGAACATACAGCCATTGGACAGAAAAGCAACTTCCATAAGGTGATCAGCCGGGAAACGGTGGACGAGGTCGAAGCCGCAGTGGGAGGAAAAGGGAGAAGCGCCTCTCGCAGCTCTCGACGCGACCGCGAAGCGGGTGCGATTGCCTCCCCGCGCGGCGGCAAGGTCGGCAAAAAATCTGCTTCGGCCGCCGAGATGGTGGCACCCGCAAAGAAACGGAAATCGAAGCTGGAAGTTGTTCGCAGCAGGCAGGCCAGATAGTCTCGTAAGTCAGCTCACGATTAAGCACGGAGGAAATGCAAGTGCCAGATACTCACAGCAATCCGATCTACCTGCGTAGCGACGAGGACCTGCCGATCCCCATTCCGCCCGGCGAGGAACCGCCCCCGCCAATCGAGGAACCACCCGACAAGCCGGTGGTCGGCCCAGATGGTCCGGTGCGCGAACCCGGCCCGAGCGAGCCCAGGAGATTGTAGTTTCGTCGCGGTCGCACCTTTTATAATGGTGTCCTGTCGAACGAAGAATGGCCTCTCCTCACGTCCGAACAGCAGTTGCCGCTTACGATTCCAACGAAATCTCGGGTCCAGACGCCTCGCCGCGACGCCGCTGGATTTGGATCGTCCTGCTTTGGGCTGTCGTGTACATCCCCGGCCTCTTCTCGCCTCCACTGTTAGACGACGCAGATTCCATCCACGCCGAAGCCGCGCGCGAATTGCTCGTCCGTCACGACTGGACCACCCTCTACATTGACGGGGTGCGCTACCTGGAAAAAGCGCCTCTGATGTACTGGGCGATGGCGGCCAGCTACGTCATTTTCGGCGTCCGCGACTGGGCGGCGCGCTTGCCGCTTGCGCTGGGCGTGCTGGCGCTGCTGCTAACTACGTACTCCCTGGGCAAACGCACGCTGGGAGAACGCGCCGGTTTCTGGGCAGCTGTGGTGCTGGCCGTTTCAGTGGGGCCCTACATCTTTACTCGCATTATCATTCCCGACCTTCTGGTGGCATTGTGGCTCACGCTCGGTCTTGACTACTTCCTGCGGACTCTGGACGAAGAGCCTCCTTCGCGCCTTTCGTGCTGGGGACTTGCGGCGACCATGGCCCTGAACGTTCTGACCAAGGGACTGATCGGGCTGGTATTTCCCGCAGCAATCATCGGGCTGTATCTGATTGTCACCGGAAATCTCAAGCACATGCTGCGCATGCGGGTGCTCTCCAGCTTTGCTGTGCTGATGATCATTGCGGCCCCGTGGCACATCGCCGCCGCACTCGAGAATCCGCCTGCGGGACAATCGCGCGGCTTCCTCTGGTTCTATTTCATTAATGAGCAATTTCTGCGTTACCTAGGCAGGCGCGTTCCGCCCGACTACGACACGGTTCCGCTGCTAGTTTTCTGGGGACTGATGCTGCTGTGGCTGTTTCCCTGGTCGGCATTCGTCTTGCAGTCGCTGGCACAAGTCCCGCATCGCTGGAGCAAGTGGCGCAGCGGAATGAACCGGCGACAACGCGCCCTGCTGCTCTACGCGATCTGGGCGACGGTGATTTTGGTGTTCTTCAGCTTCTCCACTCGCCAGGAGTATTACGCCATCCCTGCGCTGCCCGGGCTGGCTTTGCTGATCGGCGGCTGGCTGCAACAGGAAGACGATTCGCCCGCAGCTTCCCAGTTGCGGCGCAATGGGAGAATCGGGTCGGTGGTATTGCTCGTCATCTCAGTTGCCGGTTTCGCGATTGCGGTGTTTCTGCTGCTCCAGAGCAAGAGTATGCCTGCTGGCAGCGATCTTGCCGACCTGCTCAAGAAGAACCCGAACGAATACGCGCTGGCGCTGGGACACATCTTCGATCTCACTCCGCGGGCTTTGGGATTGTTCCGAGCGCCGCTGGCAATGTTTTCGATCGCGTTACTCGCAGGTACTCTGTTGAACCTGCTGTACCGCCGGCGCAACTTTGCCCAGGCCGGCAACTGGGTGTTGACCATCATGATGGTGTTTGTGCTTTTCGCCGTACATCAGGGACTTGTAATGTTCTCGCCCATCCTGTCGTCGAAAAAACTCGCCGATGCGATTGAGCAGGAGTACCGGCCCGGCGACCTGCTGGTGGTCAACGGAACCTACGAAGACGCCTCCACGCTAAACTTCTACCTGCGCCAGCCTATCCACATCGTGAACTCACGCGATGAAGGCAACATGTATTACGGCGCGCTCTTTCCCGATGCGCCCTCCATTTTCGAGAATGACGCATCGCTCCAGGCCCTATGGAAAGGCCCGCGGCGCGTTTTCCTGTGGGCCGAAGAAGAAAATGTACCGCTGTTCGTGAAGCAGAGTGGTAGCTACCAGCTGGCGCGCAGCGGCGGCAAGCTCATTCTCGTGAACCAGACACTGCCGCGAAAACAGTAGGTTCAGCCATGTGTTTCAATGTGCAACCACTTTTGTACACGCCAGCAAATTGAGGCACGGGCGAGCAGCCGTTACAATCAAGCGTCCTGAGAAAATACATTGACAGCCTCTCTACACCAAATGCTGTTTGCCATGTCGGGCGCCGCTCCCGCGCTGCACGTTTTACGACATCTGTTGTGGTTCGGCTCGTTGATCGGATCGTTGACCTCGACGGTCTTCCTGGGCATGGTCTTGTTTGCGGCGGTCGGGTACGTGGCGGCATGCCGGGCCCAACGGCAGCAAGTGCTGGGCGTGCCCCTGCCCGAACTGCCGCGCGTAAGCATTCTGAAGCCGCTTCACGGCAGGGAACCGAAGCTGGAGGAGAACCTGGAGAGTTTCTTCCGCCAGGACTATCCTGACTTTGAAATTGTCTTTGGCGCCCGCAACTGCGAAGACCAGGCGCTTTGCGTGGTTGATAAGCTGCAGGCCAGGTATCCGCAGGTGCACACGCGCATCGTCATCTCCGGCGAGCCGTCGTGGCCCAATGCCAAGGTTTACTCGCTCAGCAAAATGATCGCGTCATCGGCCGACGAGTTCCTGATTATCAGTGATAGCGATGTCCTGGTTGGCCCCGACTTCCTGCGCAATGTGATACCGCCTCTGCTGGATCCGAAAGTTGGATTGGTGACCTGTCTTTACCAGGGCATTCCAGCGCACGATTTCTGGTCGCAGCTCGACGCCCTTGGAATGTCGGTCGAGATGCCGTCGGGCGTGCTGGTCGCCCGGATGGTGGACGGCATGAAGTTTGCTCTGGGCGCTGCGATGGCGGTGCGGCGTGATGCGATAGAGGCAATCGGCGGCATCCGCGAGACCGCGTATTTTTATTCCGATGACTTCGTGCTCGGCAACCTTGTTGCGGCCGCCGGTTACGACGTGGTGTTGTCGCACTACAAAGTAGGGCACGTGCTGGCCGGTCGATCCCTGCTGAGAACACTGGGCGATCAGTTGCGTTGGATGCAAAGCACCCGCTTCTCACGGCCGTGGGGACACGTCGGGTCGGGTCTCACTTACGCGGTACCCTTCGGACTGCTGGCGCTGCTGTTGAACCTGGGACACGGCAATCGTTTTCCAACCGCCCTAGCACTGTTCGGGGTGGCATGGCTGAATCGCATGCTGCTGGCGCTGGTGGTGGGGTGGGGCATCATGCGCGACCGCCGTGCGCTGCGACTGTGCTGGCTATATCCGGTGCGCGACCTGATGGGATTCGGTGTGTGGATGGCCAGCTTTTTCGGCAAGACATTTTTCTGGCGCGGCGAAACCTACCAATTTGGCCACAAAGGCAGAATTATTCCGGAGCAGCGCTCTGTCAACATGCCTGGTCCAGGTTTGCCGCAAGGGCATGAATAAAGTGGGATGAGGGAAAAACCTGAGGAATGCATTTGGTGGGAGCCCCCTGCTTTAGCAGGGGGAGCTGGACTTCAGTCCAGCGGAGAAGCTGTTAAATTTTGCAATGGGCTTTAGCCCCGACGCTTCGATGCCGGGCGCTAAAGCGCTTGATCTAAAGAAGTGTGTTTCCCGGAGCGCTCAAGCGCTCCTTCCCCCGCATGAATGCGGGGGCTCCCACCAAAGATCCAACCCAGCTAACTCCGTCTCAGCTTTCCCTGGTGCAGCCGGAAGCGCGACCCGCGCCACTCCACCTCATCTCCGAAGTAGCTGGCCAGCCAGATTGCCAGGGTCGCCGCATCGCGCAGCGGCAGCAGCCACAGGTCCCGCAAAACTTGCGGGTCCGCGAGCACCCCGCGGCCAACCACAACGGCCGATGTGAAGCGTAGAGCGGCAGTAACGGCGAAAGTCAGCCATGTCCACCACACGCCAGGCGCCGCCGCCACGGCGAGCACGGCCCAGATCATCCCGAAGGTGACGATCAAACCAAAATACTGTGTCCGGCGGCGGTCTTTGACGGTGCGCGCCCAGCGCAGCTGGTGTGTCCAGAAATCGCGAAAACTGTAGTCGGGTACCGCAGTCTCGACGACGATATTGGCCAGCCGGACTTGGTGTCCGGCGGCCGCGGTACGCGCGCCGAGTTCGTAATCGTCGGCGAGATAGTCGGCCAGCGGCAGGAAGCCCCCGATTTCGCGCAGCACGGTCTTAGTGGTGGCGATGGTCCCTCCCAACGCGAAATGAATGCCACCTTCCAGGGCGCGCGCCACCAGCACGCCACCGGCAAAGTCGGTGCTCAGGCCCAGCGCCTCGAGCTTCGAGCCCACCGTCCCGCTCGCCAGTCCGCGGTAGAGAGCGGTCGCCATGCCCACTTCCGGCTGCGCCAGCGGCGCCAGCACGCGCTGAAGATAATCGCGCGGAACCAAAATGTCGCTGTCATTGATGATGATGTGCTCGTACTGCGCCTGCGGCAGCATCTGGGCAAGATTGCTGACCTTGCCGTTGAGGCCGAGCGCCTCCGGACAATGCACGACGCGCAACTTGGCTTGCGGAAACTCCTCGCGCAGCTTCCCGACCAGCGCCAGCGCCGGATCGTTAGCGTCGCACACGCCAAACACCACTTCGTATTCCGGGTAATCGAGCAGACCATGGCTGCGAAACGCGGCGTACATGTGGGGATCGAGCCCCTTCAGCGATTTAAGAATGCTCACCGGAGGAGTGAAGCGTGTCTCACCTGCTTGGGAGCGTTCACGCTGGAACCGTCTGGCCGCCACAATGCACATCGCGAAAAGGGTGGCGCCGGCCAGGGCCAGCAGCGTGCAGAGCGCGGCAACAGCAGTGAGCGCAGAATGCATGGAGAGCTTTTCAGATTAGCAGAAGAAGCATGGCGAGCGCGGTATGATGTAGATGGGCCCTGATGGCCCTTCAAGAGAACGTCCGATGATCAACGGTAAACGGGTAGCAGTTGTCATGCCCGCCTACAACGCGGAGAACACGCTGGAAGCGACGGTGCGGGAGATCCCGGAGTTGGTCGACATTCGGATTCTGGTGGACGATTACAGTAAAGACAGGACCGTCGCCGTGGCCAGGAAGCTTGGGCTCACGGTGTTTGAACACGATCGCAACCTGGGCTATGGCGGGAACCAGCAGACCTGCTACCGCGAGGCCCTGGCCGCCGGCGCCGACGTCGTGGTCATGGTCCATCCCGATTATCAGTACACGCCGCTGCTCATCACCGCCCTGGCTAGCATGGTGGCCTACGACGTGTATGACGTGGTGCTGGGCTCGCGAATCATCGGCGGCCAGGCTTTGCATGGCGGCATGCCGCTTTACAAGTACATCTCCAACCGCTTTTTGACGGCCTTTGAGAACCTGTTTCTGCGGGTAAAGCTCTCCGAGTATCACACTGGATATCGCGCCTTTAACCGCAAGGTCTTAACCGAGCTGCCGCTGCTGGAAAATTCTCCTGACTTCGTGTTCGACAACCAGATGTTGGCGCAATGTGTGCACTTCGGATTTCGCATTGGCGAGGTTTCCTGTCCAACCAAGTACTTTGAAGAGGCGTCGTCCATCAATTTTCGCCGCAGCGTGACCTACGGCCTGGGCGTGCTGGGTACGACTCTGCAGTTCACGCTGAACAAGTGGGGACTGGTCCATCTGCCCCAGTTTAGCCCGCAGGGTAGAAAGCTGGAGAGTGCAACCGATCCTTTTCCCCTGCCGCCCTCGAGCGAAGAGCAACTTCGCGCGGCGGGACGGAACTAGCGAACGGTCCTTTGGAGTTGCCATTTGAAACAAGTTACCCAGATGTTACGTACTTAGGGATGTGTCCCTGGCGCAAAACGTGAACCTACCCCGACTCAGCGGTCCGGTGCATGGACGCCTCCATGTCTAAGCGCACGCTTCGCCACGGCGGCTTCTTCCGCGAGCCGGCGCTGATTGCGCTGCAAACCATGCGGGCGCACAAGCTGCGCTCGTTCCTGATGTTGCTGGGCATTATTCTGTCGGTCTCCACGCTCATTCTGGTGGTCGCGCTCATCAGCGGGATGAATGGCTATTTCGCCAGCCGCGTCGCCAACCTGGGATCGAACGTCTTTCTGATCCACAAGTTTCCCATCATCAGCGACTCCAAGGAATTGCTGAAAGCGACTCGCCGCAACCGTGACATTACCTGGGAAGACTACATGGCACTGAAGGACAATCTCAAACTGGCGCAAGCCGTCGGAGTGGAAGTGCGTCGTACAGCAAAGGTACGTGCCGAGCGGCAAAATCTGGAGGATGTCGAGTATCCGCGGAGTGACCGCCAACATTGGGGACATGGACGTAGAAGAGGTCGCGGCCGGTCGCTACATTACCGACAGCGACAACCAGCATCGCGACATGGTTTGCATGATCGGCGCCGACGTGGCCGACAAGCTCTTTGCCAACACCGATCCCATTGGCAAGACGGTTGCCGTCGATGGGGAGGAATTTCAGGTGGTCGGGGTGGCCAAGAAAATCGGCAATACATTCGGACAATCGCAGGACAGTTTCGTCTATATTCCCATCGAGACCTGGCTGAAGATGTACGGGCGCAACACCACGCTGAGCGTCAATGTTCAGGCGCGCGGAGCGGAATGGATGGCACGCACCAAGGAAGAAGCCCGGGTGTTGATGCGAGCCCGCCGCCATCTGGCGCCCAACGAGGAAGACAATTTCGGCATTCTTGCCAGTGACAGCTTGATGGGCCTCTGGCAGAACCTCACCGGCACTCTGGCCTCGGGTATGGTGGGACTGGTTTCAATTTTTCTGGTGATCGGCGGAGTGGTTATCATGAACGTGATGCTGGCGTCGGTCACCGAACGGACCCGGGAGATCGGCATACGCAAGTCGCTGGGGGCCAGGAAGAGCGATATCCTGATGCAGTTTCTGGTCGAGTCCACGGTGATGGCGGTGGTCGGCGGGGCCATGGGCGTGCTGATCGCATGGGTTCTGTCGCTGATAGTGCGCAGCACCACGCCGGTTCCGATGGAGGTCCCAGTTTCTGCCGTGATTTTGGCGATCGCGATCTCGTCGGCGGTGGGAATATTCTTTGGCGTCTATCCTGCGCGAAAGGCGGCGCGGCTGGACCCGATCGAGGCGTTGAGGTACGAGAATTAGAGGCTAGTGGCTAGAGGCTAGGGATTAGGTGTTAGTAATTAGAGGCCCCGGAAGCTCCCTGTCGTGTTCTTACTAGTCCCTAGCCCCTAATCCCTGTTTTTTTATGCTGCACTTTGGTGAAAACTCGCGGATGGCGTTGGAGACGGTGCGGGACCACAAGACCCGCTCCTTCCTGACCGTGCTGGGCGTGGTTATCGGTGTCGCCGCCATGATCTTTGTCGCCTCCATTCTGGTGGGCGTCAGCCGTGACGTGGAAGGCTACCTCGACGATTACGGCACCAACACGCTGTTCATCTTCCGCTGGGACATGGGCATTTCCTTCGGCCGCATGAACGCCGAACAGCGCATGCGCAAGCCCCTGACCCTGGACGACGCCAAGGCCATCCAGGACGAGTGCCCGCACGTCAAGTACGTGGTCGCAGAACTGTTTCCCCGCTTCAATCCCGATCAAGAGGGAGGGCCGGGAGCGTTACTGGTTGCGCGCTACGGCTCCAAGGAAATCTCCAACCTCGATTACAGCGGCGCCACCAGTTCCTACCCTGATGTGTACAACGCACACGTGGTGCAAGGCCGCTTCTTCACTGAGTTTGAAGACTCCCACAGCATGGACGTCGCAGTCATCGGCGACGAAATCAACAAGAACTTTTTCCCGGGACACGATGGCATCGGCAAAACCATTCTGGTGGACGGCGTTGCCTATCAGGTCATTGGTGTGCTGGAAAAGCGCAAAGGCCAGCTCTTCAAGGATGAGACCGCCGACCGCGTGGTTAAGGTTCCGTACAACGCTTATCACAAGCATTACCCCGCAGCCGACGAGCACTTTGTGGGAGCCGAGGCCTTTCCCGGCTTCAAGGACGCGGCCGAAGATGAGGTCCGTGGCCTATTGCGCCGCCGTCGCAATGTGCCCTTCGATAAGCCCGACAACTTTGGCCTGAGCAGCGCCGAAGCCATCGCCGACAACTTCCGCCAGATCATGAGTACGGTCGCGCTGATGACCATTGTGATCAGTTCCATCGGTTTGCTGGTGGGCGGCGTCGGCGTGATGAACATCATGCTGATGTCGGTGACCGAACGCACTCACGAGATCGGCATACGCAAAGCGATTGGCGCGCGGCGCGGCGACGTGATCCGTCAGTTCCTGACCGAGGCCATCGTCCTGACCGGATTGGGCGGGCTGGCCGGAGTCCTGGTAGGGATTGCCGCAGCCGCATGCCTGCCGCTGATCTTTCCTTCCATGCCCACCTCGGTGCCCATCTGGGCCGTAGTTGCCGCAGTGCTGATGGCGATGAGCGTCGGCCTGTTCTTCGGAATCTATCCAGCGGTGAAGGCCTCGCGGCTCGATCCGGTGGAGGCGCTGCGTTATGAGTAGGCGGCAGCGGCAACTGAACTCCGCGATGCTGGTGTGGTCTAATGGCTCTTCCCTACAGTAACTACATTAAGTGATTCAGAAGGAGTGTCATGGCGTTATCATCTCCGAGCCGCATTGGGTCGCGTCTCGCGCAATTGTTCTTTTTGATCTGCATCGTGAGCCTCGGTGTGGAGGCCCAGAAGGTCAAAGTCGAATACGATAAGAACCTCGACTTTTCGAAATTCAAGAGCTTCGCGTGGGGCCACCACGACGCGGTGTCCCGTCCGACGCTGGCCCTCGCCATCGCCGGCGCCATCGAAGAGGAACTGACCAAGAAAGGACTGCGCAAGGTTGAAAGCAACCCCGACGTTTTCATCCAGATGTATGGTTCCGTAGATTCGGACGTGAGCGTCAGTTACTCTGACCCGCTGTACATCGGCACGGGCGGAGTTCCCCCATTTGGCTCAGCTTACGCGATGTGGGGTTATGCGCCGGGCGTAACAACTGCGGTCACCGTGCACAAAGGCCAGCTTGTGGTGGACATCATTGACGCCAGCCAGAAAAAACTGGCTTGGCGCGGCATGGCGACGGACAAGCTCAGCGACAAGAAACTGAAGCTCATCCAACAGGTCAACACTGCGGTTGAGAAGATGTTTCAGCGATATCCGGCGGTGAAACAGGGCCAGTAGCGTCTGCGGATCAGGTTACGCTTCCACTCCGGCGGGCTGGGCATTGCGCTTCGGACGCCGGTTCTCCTGCAGAATTTTTTTGCGCAGGCGTAACGACTTCGGCGTGATCTCAACCAGTTCATCGTCGGCAATGAACTCAATCGCCTGCTCGAGGTTCAGATTCTTGAACGGCACCAGTCGGATGGCGTCGTCCGCGGTTGAGGAGCGCATGTTGGTCAGCTTCTTCTCGCGGACTATGTTGACCACCAGGTCGTTGTCGCGCGAGTTCTCGCCCACAACCATGCCTTCATAAACTTCCACTCCCGGACCAACGAACATTTCTCCGCGTTCCTGCAAGCCCCAGAGAGCATAGGCCGTGGTGTGCCCGCCGCGGTCGGCGACCAGCGCGCCAGTCACACGATGTGGGATATCGCCCTGCCACTCGGTGTAGCCATCAAAGAGGGAATTCATCACGATGGTGCCGCGCGTGTCGGTCAGCAACTCACTGCGCAGGCCGATCAGCCCGCGGCTTGGAATAAGGAATTCCATGCGCACACGGCCGTAGCCGTGGTTGTGCATCTTCTGCATGTGCGCTTTGCGGGCGCCCAACTTCTCGATCACCACACCGACGAACGATTCGGGCACGTCGATGGTCAGCCGCTCCACCGGTTCCATCAGCTTGCCGTCAACATGCTTGGTCACGATCTCGGGCTTGCCGACGGCCAGCTCAAAGCCTTCGCGCCGCATCATCTCGATCAGGATCGCGAGTTGCAGTTCGCCACGGCCCATCACCTTGAATGAATCTGTACTGTCGGAGTCTTCCACACGAAGAGAAACGTTGGTCAGCAGCTCTTTTTCCAGGCGTTCGCGCAGATTGCGCGAGGTCACGTACTGCCCCTCGCGGCCGGCGAACGGCGAAGTGTTGACCATGAACTGGATGGCGATGGTCGGTTCGTCGATGGTGGTAACCGGCAGCGGCGATGGATTCTCGATGTCGGTAATGGTCTCGCCGATATTGATGCCAGTCACGCCGGCCACCGCAACGATGTCACCCAGTTCGGTGGCAACGATGTCGGTCCGCTTCAGTCCGGAGAATGAGAACAGCTTTGTAATTTTGATCTTTTCCATCGCACCGTCGCGCTTGGCGATGGCAACATCTTCGCCGGTGCGCAGCGTGCCGTTGAAGACGCGTGCGATCGCCAGCCGGCCAAGGTAGTCGCTGTAGTCGAGATTGGCGACCAGCACTTGCAGCGGTCCATCGGCCTCGCCGGTGGGCAGGGGAATCGTGGCAACGATCGCGTCGAACAGTGGGCGAAGGTTCTCGCCAGGTTGATTCAAGTCCGTCGTGGCCGTACCGACTCTGGCGTTGGTGTAGAGCACGGGAAAGTCGAGCTGATCTTCCGCCGCATCCAGGTCAATGAACAGGTCGTACACTTCGTTCAGCACTTCTTGCGGACGTGCGTCAGGACGGTCGATCTTGTTGATCACCAGAATCGGCGGCAGCTTGGCCTCCAGCGCCTTGCTCAGAACGTAGCGAGTCTGTGGGAGCGGGCCTTCGCTGGCATCCACCAGCAGCATCACGCCGTCCACCATCTTCAGCGCGCGTTCAACTTCGCCGCCGAAGTCGCTGTGGCCAGGCGTGTCAACAATGTTGATCTTGATGTCGTGGTAGAAAATGGCGGTGTTCTTGGCCAGGATGGTGATGCCGCGCTCGCGCTCCAACTCGTTGGAGTCCATCACGCGCTCGACGTGGGTCTCATTGGCGCGGAAGGTGCCGCTCTGGTTCAGCATGGCGTCAACCAGGGTGGTCTTTCCGTGGTCCACGTGTGCGATGATGGCGATGTTGCGAAGACTCTTGCTCAAAACTGGGTGTCCTTCCTGTTGGGGAAAACCGCGTGCGACAAGGCAAACGGAGGGCTAACTGGCTAGTATCAGTTTACAATACCCGCCGTAGAACTATTCACCACGGAGAGCACGGAGGAGGAAAGGGCCGTGCCCGAAACGATCCTATCGAAAGTTGCTATTTGGCAAGCTCAGATAGAGCTACCTTGCACGAGTCAGGGAACTTGATGCGCACTATCACGCTAATCGCTCTGTTGTCCTCGCTATCATTTTTTCTTGCCACGGCTCGGGCGCAGACTGGCAATGCGCGGCCGGAATCCTCATCCACGCTCTCGACCTCATCCGCCGATTTTTCTGAGGACCAGACGTTCGCGCAGTTTCAGCGCGTTACCCACGACATGAAGCCGCCGAAGGCGACGAGTGCGCCCGATCCGAAATTTCCTGATCTGCCCCCCGATGCCCAGCAGCAGGGCACGGTGGTGATGCTGATCGGCATTAACGCTAGAGGGCGTGTCGAGGCGGTGCGCGTGCTGCGCAGCGATGAGCATGCCTTCGAGGCGGCCGCCGTGGACACGGTCAAGAAATGGAGGTTTCGTCCGGCCGAGAAAAATGGACAGGCTGTGCCGGTGCAGGTGACTGTGGAGATGAAGTTTGAAAAGTAGGGAAGGAGCTAGGGGTTAGGGATTAGGGATTAGAGATTAGAGCGGAAACTTCTTTGCTAGTCCTTAATCACGGGCCCTTGGCCCCAGCTCCTGTCATAATGAAGTCACATGTTGAATCAGATTACGCCGCTAAATTCCTCGCAGCCGAAGTCCTCCGAGGACGCCGTCGACCTCCTGATCGGTTGCCATCAGCGCATTCGTCACTTCACCGGGGTAGCCGTCAAGCTGGCGCACGCCCATGGCGCAACCACCGAAGAGATCGAACAGGCTGCGGCGGGCGTTCATCGCTATTACAGCGTCTCGCTGCCGTTGCATGAAGCCGACGAGGAGCAAACCCTTCAGCCTCGTCTGCGCGGCGTTGCTAACGAGTCGTTAGGTCACGCCCTGCTTGCGATGGCCGACCAGCACCAGGCCATTGATGAATTGCTAGAACGCTTGCTACCCTTGCTCGTCCTGGTTAGAAACAATCCTGACGCGTTGACGCAAGTTGGCGGCGAAATGTGCTCCATCACGAAGGCGCTGGAGGAAACATTTCGTGCGCACCTGCAGATGGAAGAAGACGTGATCTTCCCAGCCATTCACAGCGTTTTATCGGAGAGTACGCGTGCGGAGATGCTGCGGGAAATGCAGCAGCGGAGAGAGCAAGGCAGCCGCTAACGAGTGGTCCGAGCGTAGCACTCTGCGGTCGCGCGTCTTTCGGACCGCAGGTCCCTCGAGTCCTCGCCCGAAGCGGGTTCGTCGCTCGGGATGACAATGGTTAATCAGGGGTCAGGGACTAGCGGATAGTGGCAAGCTCACTATCCACTAGCCACTAACGTCACTGTCCCACGATCTGGCCCTTCAGGCCGCTGATGGCGGCCATTACTTCACCCTGTTCCTTCTGCGGCACCTTGAACTTGTTCAGCGTCTCGGTCAGGTGAGCCGCCGAGACATTCCAATCGGCGTCGGTGATGTGCAAACCGGTGTGCGCCGTCTTCATGTCCTGGCCGGTGTAGATGCACGGGCCGCCGGTCGCCACGCAGAGAAAATCAATGACGTGCGCCTCGACCCTCGCCTTCGAGGTGTCGTTCAGGCCGGTGAAAAACTTGGCGAGTTGCGGATCGGTTGCCAGCCGGCCAATGAAGTCCTTGGTCACGGCCGCCAACGCATCGTATCCCCCGAGCCGGGTGTAGAGCGAAGCCCCGCCAGCCGGAGCGTTCATCGCTTGTGGGGGTGCAGCCACCGCGCAGGGCGCGGCGACGGTGACTACCGCCAAGGCCATTAACATCGTTGCCAGAAACTTCTTGTTCATGTCAGTCTCCTCGAGAAGTGGTTTGCAGGCGGAAAACCACCACGATGACACATGACCAGCATCCACGCCTCGTTGTCCCGGCCATGAGCGAAAGGACAAGCGCTCGCTCAACCCTGAGTGCCTTAGCCTAACCAATCGCGTATGTCGATCGCGCCAGTTGTTCCCCGAGGGCGTTTACTGATATGTTTTCGTGGCTTCCGTTTGCTAAGTCGTTTACGTGGCCCAAACAGCTTGCGGATTTTACAACGAAAGAATTTTTTTTTGGCACACTTTTTCCGGGGCCGAATCACTGGTTTAAGGCCGGGCGGAACAATCTGCCGGGGCTTGCTGCAACGTATTAACATATGGAACCGAGCGATAAGAGCGCACTGACGCGCGATCCGGGGGACGAGATGCGGCTGGTGGCGCGCATCCGCGCCGGGGACCAGCGCGCCATGTCTGAGCTCTACGACCGGTATTCCAAGGTGGTGTATGCCGTGGCTTTGCGCGTGCTTCAGGATGCGGCCGGCGCCGAGGATATTTTGCAGGACGTTTTTTTGCAGCTATGGCGCAATCCCGACGCCTTCGATGCCAGCCGGGGAAGCCTGGCCGCGTGGCTGGCGGTGATCGCCCGCCATCGCTCCATCGACCGGCTGCGCAAACGGCGCCCGGAAACCGACATCGAGGATTGCGTCATCGCCGGTGGCCCCGATCTGCGGGATGAGACCGAGCGGGCTTTGCTCATCGAGAAGGTGCGCGGCGCGCTCGAGGGTATGAGTCCCGAGCAGCGCGAGGCCATGGAACTGGCATTTTTTCAGGGGCTGACCCACACCGAAATCGCCGAGAAAACCGGCGAGCCGTTGGGGACGATAAAGACGCGCATTCGCAGCGGACTGCAGCAATTGCGCGCCAAGTTTGCGTGATGAGCTCGGGTAGTGCGGGGCCAAGTTTGTGATGATCAGCTAGGTATTGCAGGCCAAGTTTGGTGATCAGGTCAGGTCGGCTCGGGTAGTGCGGGCCTTCAGGCCCGCGTCGCCCGGCGGAATAATTGAATGGGGCTTTAACCCCGGATTGTTTGCTAGTTTGCAGAATGAAGACCCACGACCAATTCGCGGAAGATCTGGCGCTCTACGCGCTGGATGAGCTGACCGGCAGCGAGCGCCAGGAACTGGAGGGCCACCTCGACACGTGCGCTGCATGCCGTCGCGAATTGCAGGCGCTGCGCGGCGACCTAGGACTGCTGGGCTTGTCGAGCAGCGGGCCGCAACCGCCGGCGCGCAGCAAGGACCGGCTGATGCGGGCCATTGCCGCCGAACCGCGTGGAGTTTCATTGGCCGGGCCTGCGCGGCGGCAGGGCCTGTGGGCAACCTTGCTTCCGGCGCTGGCAGCGTTGGGTCTATTGCTCGTCGTGGTCATGTTGGTGCGCAACAATGGCCACATGAAAGATCAGCTCGCCGAACTGGCCGGCCACAACCGGGACCAGGCGATTCAACTTGACCGGCTGAGTGAAGAGATGAGGTTGCTGACCGCTCCCGACGCGGTCCACGTGTCGCTGAACCCGCAAAAATCGCCCAAACAGCCCAGTGGCACGGCGATCTTCAGTCCCTCGCGCAACCGCATGATGTTCATGGCCAGCAATCTTCCGGCGGTACCGCCGGGCAAGGCGTACGAGTTGTGGATCATCCCTGCCAAGGGCGCGCCCATGCCGGGGGGAGTTTTCAAGCCCGACGAGCACGGCAACGCCATGATGATGGACCACCAGATGCCGCCCGGCGTCGAAGCCAAGACCTTCGCCGTCACCTTGGAGAACGAAGAGGGCTCCGACAAGCCGACCTCACCGATCATGCTGATGGGCGAAGCCAGCACGGGTGAGTGACGAATCCGCCTTTTGCACCGGGTTCAACAAGCGGTTACCATTTGTCACAACATTTCCACAGCGGTGAGCCGATTTTGCCTGCGTGCGCCCCGCCTTTTCCTGCACACTAGTACAGCATGGCCAACCCCGGGGATTTTGCCTACACCGTCAAGCAGCAAGCCGACATCGTCCGCATCGTGGGCGAGTACATGACGCTGCGCAAAAGCGGCGCGCAAAACTTCCAGGGCCTGTGCCCCTTTCACCAGGAAAAAACGCCGTCCTTCTCGGTGCATGCCTCGCGGCAATTCTTCCACTGCTTCGGCTGCGGCGCTTCCGGCGACGTCTTCAGCTTCGTGCAGAAGATTGAGAACATCTCCTTCCCGGAAGCGGTCCGCCTGATCGCCGAAAAACTCAAGATCCCCCTGCCCAGGATGAGCTACTCCTCGCCGGAGGAGGAGCGCCAGGCCGGCATGCGCGTGGGGCTGATCGAAATTCACGAGCGCGCCTGCAAGTTCTTTCAGGAGCAATTACGCCGGCCCGAGGCCGCCCACGCGCGCGAGTATCTTGCCTCACGCGGAATCAGACCGGAAATCATCGCCGAGTTTCGCATGGGCTACGCGCCTGATTCGGGCTTTCTGCTGCGCGACGCCCTGCGTGGACAATACGACGAAACCTTGCTGCGCGAATCGGGCCTGTTCTCGTGGAAAGATAAAGGCGACGAAGCCGCCGATCAGAAGGCGGCCTTGTACTCCAAATTTCGCAATCGAGTGATGTTTCCCATCACCAACGAATCTGGCAAAGTCATCGCGTTCACCGGCCGCACGCTCTCCACCGACGAGAAGGCCGGGCCTAAATACCTGAACTCGCCGGAGACGCCGATTTATTCGAAGTCGCGCGTGCTGTTCAATCTCGACAAGGCCAAGGAAGCGATTCGCAAGCTGGAATACGCCATCCTGGTGGAAGGCCAGATGGATTGCATCTCGGTGTACACGGCGGGATTTCACAACGTGATCGCCAGTTCCGGCACGGCCTTCACCGAGTTGCAAGCCCGGCTGCTGGGACGCTTCAGCAAGAACATCGTCGTGAACTTCGATCCCGATACCGCGGGCGCCGCGGCCGCCGAACGCTCGCTGGCGCTGCTGGTGAGCGAAGAGTTCCAGATCAAGGTCCTCACTCTCGAGGCCGGCTTCGATCCCGACCTGTTCATTCGGCGCAAAGGGAAGGATGCCTATGAAGAAGCGCTTGTCCACGCGCAGAAGTATTTCGATTACCTGATTGAGCGCTCGCGCGCATTATTTCCCGCGCGCACTCCCGAAGGTAAAGTGAAGGCGCTGAATTATCTGCTGCCGCACATTCAGCGGGTACCCAGCCGCATCGTGCGCGATGAGTGGGCCAACGAAATCTCGCATCGGCTGGGAATCGAATCGGCGGTGCTGCGCCAGGAGCTGCGCCATGCCGCGGGCTCGCGTTCGGCGTCGCGAGTGAGCGCGCCTGCGGCCACGGCCCTGATGGATGCCGAGCGGGTCTTGATTCGGGCGCTGGCCAGCCAGGAGCTGTCGCATAGTCCGGTGAGCAGCCGCGATGGCCAGGACCTCGATTTCGAACCCGCGCGTCAGGCGCATTTTGCCCTCAGCCGCGAGCGATTGCATGCCGGCTCTGCCGCCGAGAATCTCATCGACACCCTTCTGACCGCGCAGGAGCAGGGAACCGATCCGATGTCTCTGCCGCTGGAAGAAGACGCCCGCAGCCTACTGGCGACCGTGCTGATGGATGAACACGAAGAACTGACGCCCGAGTTGCTGGAGAGCGCAATCCGGTCGTTGCGCAAACGGCATGGGCAGCGTGACCTGGAACAACTGCAGCGAAGAGTGAGGGAACTGGAGTCGCGGCCGGATGTAATGTCCAAGGCGCAACTGGCGCAGGAGAGGCTTCGCCTGAAGCAGGCCATGCGCGCCGGCGAGGCCACGACGACCGAGGGGCGGTCGTAGGGTGAGATCCGCTATCCAGGCACCCTTTGCGGAGGTTGACGGCATGGTTCGACGAACGACCATCATGAACGCCCTGCTAATTTTGCTGCTGGCCATGGCGCCACTGGCAGCGCGGGGCGACGATCTTGCCGGCAACTATGTTCTCCGCGGCGTCATGGAGGTTGGTTCTGAGCTTTTGCTGAAGCCGGACGGTACCTTCGAGTACATGCTTGCTTATGGGGCAGCCGATTATTGGGCCAAAGGTACGTGGCGCCACGAGGGTGATGCCGTCATCCTCAACAGTGCCGGCAAAGAGGAGGCGCCCTTCCGCCTGCTGCGCAGCGAGGCGGGCAAGCCTGGCCGGGTCCGCGTCTGGGTGCTGGGCAAGGACGGTCATGGGGTCGCGAACATTCACGTCGCGCTAAGGGCGGGCGACCAGCATCTTGAGGCTACGACAGACTCCGACGGCGCGGCCTCGTTTCCCGACGCCAAGGGTGCGCGTACTGTCTGGTTTGAGGTGCGGGTGTACACAGTGCAGGCCGGACCTTTTGACGGAAGCGCCTCGGAGCGGGACTTCTACTTCGAAATTAACGGTGAAGCCATCACTCAAGTGCTCTTCAAGAATGAACGTCTCAAGATCGAAGAAAAAGGTCTGGTGATGACGCACGGCGACGCCGACCACCCCATGCACTACGAAAAGGAATAGGACCTCCGGTTCTCGCTTTGTAACCGGCGTTCGCGGACAACCGTGACATTTTTCCGGTAACTTTATTTGCACCCTGCCGTCCATGAGTTGGAGGTGGAAGATGTCTCTACGGAAAGCGCTGTATTGTGCATCGATTGTTTTGCTGGCGATTGTTCCAGCGGTCAGCCAGAGCGCCAAGACTACCCCGCAGCAGGTGCGGGCCTACTTCACCGGGGTGGACAAGCAAATTCTGGAGATGGCCAAGGATTTTCCCGAAGACAAATACGATTTCCGCTTGAAGCCTGAGATGCGCAGCTTTGGCGAAGTCATCGTGCATGTCGCCTCCGGCAATATCTACGCCGCCAAGGCCGGACGCGGCGAGAAGGTAAAGTGGGACGAACTCAACACCAAAGACTACAAGACCAAGACTGCTGTCGTGGCACTACTGGAGAAGGCGATCACTGACTCCGAGGCAACACTAAAGGGCGTCTCCGACGATGCCTTGACGAAGAGCATCGAGCCATGGCTGGGCGTCTTGCAACATTCCTCAGAGCATTACGGTCTGCTGGTGGCGTACTATCGCGCCAACGGATTGGTGCCACCGGCCTCGCGGAAATAGGCGGAATTGGCGGTCATCCTGAGCGAAGCGGCGAAGCGACGGGGGACTAGAACCTGAGGCTGGCAGAGGGACTCAAACCTCGACCCTCACCTTCACCATCTTTTTTCCCGCGCGCAACGTGAACTCCGTCCCCAACGCGACGGCAACGACCAACTCGGTCTTGAGCTCGCCGTCCACCTTCACCGCGTTCTGTTTCACCTTACGCAGACCGTCGCTGACCGAGGTCGCCAGTCCGGTGCGCGCCAGCAGTTTGTCGAGCTTCACCTGCACGTTGCCGTCGGTGGTTGACGCATTGGGCGCGGCGACCTCATCAAAGCGCACCGGAACCACCGGCAGGTCCTCGGGCACTTCGTCCTTCTGAAACATGCGCGACCAGGCTTGCGCCGCCTGCTCAGCGGCAACGAGCGAGTGGAAGTCGGCGACGATGCGCTTGCCCAACTCCTGCTTTAGCTTCATGGGATGCGACTCGCCGCTCGTAACCTGCTGCTTCATGCGCTCGATCTCAGCCAGGCTCGCGTCGGTGACCAGCTCGTAATAGCGCCACATCAGCTCGTCGGAAATGGACATCACCTTGCCAAACATTTCCTGCGGCGCCTCGGTGATGCCGATGTAATTTCCGTACGACTTCGACATTTTCTGCACGCCGTCGGTGCCTTCCAGCAACGGCGTGGTCAGCACGATCTGCGGCGGCTGTTCGTAATGGCGTTGCAGCTCGCGGCCCATCAGCAGGTTGAACTTCTGGTCGGTGCCGCCAAGTTCGACGTCGGCCTCCAGCGCCACCGAGTCATAGCCCTGCGCTATCGGATACAGCAGTTCGTGCATGGCGATGGGCTTCTCCTCGTTGAAGCGCTTGTGGAAGTCTTCGCGCTCCAGCATCTGGGAGATGGTGAACTTGCCGGCCAGCCGGATGAAGCCTTCAAAGCCTAGCCTGCTCAGCCACTCGCTATTGAAGCGGACCTCGGTCTTATCGCGGTCGAGGATCTTGAAGACTTGCGCCTTGTAGGTTTCGGCGTTCTGGTCGATCTGCTCGCGCGAGAGCGGCGGCCGCGTGGCCGAACGCCCGGAGGGATCGCCGATGAGGCCGGTGAAATCGCCGATGAGGAAGATGACGGTGTGGCCCATGTCCTGAAAGTGTTTCAGCTTCCGCATCAGCACGGTATGGCCGAGGTGCAGGTCGGGCGCGGTTGGATCGAAGCCAGCTTTCACCCGCATGGGCTTGCCGCTAGCCAGCGATTTCTCAATGCGCTCACGCAGATCGCTCTCGCGAATGATCTCCGCTGCGCCCTTGCGCAGGTAGGCGAGCTGCTCGTCAACCGGAGGGAATGAGGGCATAAGAAGTAATTATAGGGGTTTCCAGTTTCAAGTTCCGAGTTTCAAGTTCCTAGTGGTCGAAGGCGCATTTTGGATTTATTAACCCGGAAGCAGCGCCGATTTGCCTCCAGTTGCTCTTGCCAAAGGGGATACCGCAAGGGTTCCCGACTCGAAACTGGAGACTCGAAACTGGTTTTCGCACTTGAAACTTGAAACTAGAACCTAGAAACTGGAAACTGGAAACTGGAAACTGTCACCATGTTCGCCCGCAAGATCCGCGTGGAATACGAAGAGGCTGGCCAGCGGCATCCGTGTCCGCTGAAGTGGCTCGACAGCTTCAGCATGCGCAACTTCACCAACGACCAGGTGTTCGATGATACGGTCCCCATCGGCAACGGTGAAATGGAGATCGGCGCGCGCGTCCCGCTGGAGCGCCTAAGGACCGCTATGGAAGACTGGTTCCGGCGCAAGAGCTACTTGCCCAGGAAAGCGAAATTAGTGGTGGAGGAGAAGGAGAAGCAGTAGTCAGCAGCCAGTAATCAGTAATCGGATGTCATCTCTTAATTCGGTTTGTATCAGGGCACGGCTTCCAGCCGTGCCGCAGCGGGCAACAAACGACTTGGCGTCACAGGTTCATAGCGTGACCGTTATTTCTGACTACTGACTACTGAACTAACGATGACACGCATAATCTTTTTAGTGATCGCCCTGTGCCTGGTAGCGACTGGCGTTTGGGCCTATCACCACGACGAGGAGCTGCGCAAGAATTCCATGCAGCTCAATCTGGGCGATCCCAACGAAGTGGTGCGGGAACTGCTCGGCGATCCCAGCAGCGAGGGGCCATGCGGCTCTCTTACCGCCGTACCAAAGGGCTGCACGGATGAGTACGTTTACAGGTATTACTATTCGATCTTCAACCCGCAGTATGAGGTGGTGTGGTTCGACAGTTCAGGGAAGGTGCTGGGATCGCAGCAGGTAAAGAGGCCGTGAGGAAATAGGGCCCTTCGGCACGTCGCCAGCCCCAGCAAGCACAAACTCCGGCTTGCCGGGGGCCCTTTCTGCTGCTCACTCAAGATGACCAAAAAATCACGGCGCAGCTCCATGCCATGCCACGCTGTGGTATATCCCACTCTGTCAGACTCTAATTGCCGACCGGCTTCGGTCCTGCCGTCTTCACCTCGGGCGGAGCGTCGAACTGCTCAAAATTCTTGGCGAAGAGCGCAGACAGATCGGCCGCTGTGTTGTCGTAGGCAGCTTTGTCTTTCCAGGAATTGCGAGGATGCAACAGCTCCGCCGGGACGCCGGGACACGTTTTCGGAATGCTCAGCCCGAATGCGGGCTCAATTTCAAATTCAACGTGCGCCAACTCGCCCTCGACCAGCGCATCGACCATGGCGCGCGTGTAAGGCAGGCTCATGCGCTTACCGACACCGAAACCTCCGCCTTGCCAGCCGGTGTTTACCAGCCAGCATTGCGCGCGGTGCTCGCGCAGCCGGCGGCCCAGCATCTCGGCGTAAACCTTGGGCGCCAGCGGCATGAAGGGCGCGCCGAAGCAGGTGGAAAAGGTCGCCTGCGGCTCGGTGACACCGGCCTCCGTCCCCGCAACCTTGGCGGTGTAACCCGACATGAAGTGATACATCGCCTGCTCAAGCGTGAGCTTGGATACCGGAGGCAGCACGCCGAAGGCGTCGGCGGTCAGGAAGACAAGATTCCTGGGATGTCCGCCAAACCCGGGAATGACAGCCTTGTCGATGAACTCCACCGGATAGGCGGCGCGAGTGTTTTCGGTCTTGCTGTCGTCGTCATAATCAGGGACCCGCGTCGCCGGGTCGAGCACCACGTTTTCCAGGACCGAACCGAAGTGGAGCGCGTTATAAATTTGCGGCTCATTCTCGGCGGAGAGACGAATGCACTTGGCGTAGCAGCCACCCTCAAAGTTGAAGACGCCGGTCGCGCTCCAGCCGTGCTCGTCGTCACCAATCAGCCTGCGGTTGGGATCAGCCGATAGCGTCGTTTTGCCGGTGCCCGACAAGCCAAAAAATAGCGCGGTCACACCGTCGTCGCCGATGTTCGCTGAACAATGCATGGGAAAGACATTGCGCTCCGGCAGGATGAAATTCATCACGCCAAAAATGGACTTCTTCATTTCGCCGGCATATTCGGTGCCGCCGATGAGCACCAGTTTCTTGCTGAAATTGATCAGGATGAAGACTTCAGAGTTGGTGCCATCGCGTTTGGGGTCGGCCTTGAAGCCGGGCGCGCTCACGATGGTGAACTCGGGCTTGTGCGTCCTTAGCTCCTCTGCGGTAGGACGAATAAACAATTGCCGCACAAAAAGGTTGTGCCAAGCGTACTCGTTGATCACTTGGATCGGCAGGCGATATTTCGGATCAGCGCCAGAAAACAGGTCCTGAACAAAAAGCTCCTTGCCCTTCAGATAATCGAGCACCCGCTCATAGAGCGCCTCGAATTTGTCGGGCGGGAAGGGCTGGTTCTGCGAGCCCCACGCGACCCTGCTTTCGGTGGCCGAGTCTTTGACGGTGAATTTGTCTTTGGGAGAGCGTCCGGTGCGTTTACCGGTCCCGGCCACCAGAGAGCCTCCTGCCGCCAGTTCCGCCTCGCCACGGCGAAGCGCGGCTTCCGTCAAGGCAGCAGGAAACAAGTTGCGGTGGACCTTGTCTTGTCCTAGAAGATGTGTGACTTCGGGAGTTTGCAGAACGGAGGACATGAAAGAGCTCCTAAGCCCTAAGCGAAATCAAGATTATAGCGATGTTACAGACCGCTTTTTGGTTTGGGATTTCAGAATTGTCATTACGAATGGGCCTTTGAGCCGTGAGGGATCTGCTGTTTCCCCGTCGCCGTCGTGCCATCCAGTCACAAGCAGATTCCTCGCTTCGCTCGTAATGACAATTTCAAGTCTGGATCTCAATGCCACGCGAAATAATGGGACGCCATTGAATCTTCAACCCAGTGTCAGCGGGCCACGAATTGCTCGGCTTCGTCCACGATGGCCTGCAGTTGATCGAGCGTTTCCTGAACGGTCAAGCTGTACATCTCGCGACCGTTATCTTCGCCCGATTCGATTGCCCACTTCAAGTAATGGCCCGCGATCTGCACTGCCATCGGATCGGTGATGACCTTCCCCGTCTGCCGGTGATACTCGACCCACGCGGGGTGGGGAAGCGCAATCCAGACCGGGCGGTCGTCCGCCAGAAATTTGATGTCAACCGCGTCGGCGTGCCGCGTGGCAATGGCAACAATCAGCGCCTGATACCTGCAGTGCAGGGGCTTGCCGGTCCAGCGGTCGATGGCCTGGAAGTCGTCGTACATACCCTTAGAACTATAGCCGACGGGTTGTGGCTGGGGCAATCATGTGAGCGGTGTAGGCATTATCGCCCAGTCATACGGTCCACAACCGGTGTTCCCCACCCTTTGGCAAAAACAGCGAAAGGCCCGGTACCCAGCCGGTCCACCTAAGAGCGATCTCGCGCCTCGCCGAGAACGACTTTGACATCCATCTTGCGCTTGGCCCGGTAAAGGGTCACCGTGACAGTTTCGCCGGCCCGATGTTTGTTCATCGCGTTCGCAAGGTCCTGCTGTTCACCAATGGGATCACCGTCAATGGCAACAATCAAGTCGCCCCCGATCATGATCGGCGAGTTGCCCAAATAGGCGCGCTCACTGCCGCCGCGCAAGCCAGCCTTTTCAGCCGCCCCTCCGGGAATGGTGCGGACAATCAGAACACCATAATCGGCAGGCAGGCCCATTTCCTGCGCCAGTTCTGGGCCGATCGCCAACGTGGTAATGCCCAGCGAAGGCCGCCGCACCGTGCCCAAAGTGATCAGGTCGTTGAGTACAGCCTTGGCCACATTGATGGGAATGGCAAAGCCGATGCCTGCGCTCTGGTTGGAGCCGCCGGTGGCAATCAGGCTGTTAATGCCGATTACCTCGCCATGCGAGTCCAACAACGGCCCGCCGGAATTTCCGGGATTGATCGCCGCATCGGTCTGAATGGCTTCTTCGATGTTCGAACCCTCCGGGCTGCGGATGGGGCGCATCGAGCTAATGATGCCGCGGGTCATCGTTCCCGCTAGTCCAAACGGGTTTCCGATAGCGAAGGTTTTCTGGCCGACCTGCAAATTCTTGGAATCGCCAAGCACGGCAGGAACCAGGCCGGGCGCGTCGATTTTGACGACCGCCAGGTCATGCGCGCGGTCGCGGCCGATCACCTGCGCCTTGTAGGTTTTCTTGTTGTGCAGGGTCACTTCCACCTGCGAGGCGTTGCCGACCACGTGATAATTGGTGAGGACGTGCCCTTCCTTGTCGATGATGAAACCCGAACCCTGGCCTTCCTCGGGCACGGGCCCATAGAAGAAGTCGTAAGCGACGGTTTTCGAGGTGATGTTGACGACCGATGGAATGGCCTTGTGATAGACGTCAATATTATTCAGCTCGTCGCTGTCCAGCTTTTCCGGGCCGGCAGCTTCGCTGAGTTCGACGTGAGTGGGGCGAGAGATGAGGTCGTTTGCGGGCGCGATGCCGCTATGATGCGTCGTATACCAGTAAAAGGCCCCCGCCAGGATGAGTCCGAGAAAAAACGGTCGTGCGAATCTCATAGTGTTTTGTGAGCAATCCGCGCTTCGAGGTTGCCGCAGGAATTGGACGAACTGCCCATAAAAGTGTACCAGTCAGCAGTTGCCAGTAGTCAGTAGCCAGTAGTTCTCAGTCGCCAGAGGCGAGCCGTTGCAACTCGCGCCAGATATGCTCGACCTGTCGTTCCGTGTTTTCGGTCAAGCCGGAGTTGTCCACGATGTAATCGGCACGCTTCGCCTTCTCGTCGTCGGAGAATTGCGCGGCGCTGCGGCGCTCGACTTCAGCGCGCGCAACCTGCAGCGGAACATTCGACCGTCGCGCGAAACGCTTGACTTTCTGTTCGAAGTCGCAGGTTACGACAATGACCTTGTCGAAATCCTTATCGGCTCCGGCTTCGGTGAGCAGTGCTGCCTCGACCACCGCGACGCCCTGCGGATCGCTCTGCTCGACCTCCGACATCCAGCTGTTCTGACGCTTCACGACCTCGGGATGCACGATGGCGTTCAGTTCACTGATGCGGCCAGGAAAAACCAGGTCGGCCAGCTTGCTGCGATTGATGGCGCCGTCCTCATTGACAATTCCGCGGCCGAAGGTGCGAACAACCTTGTCATAGGTGGCAGTGCCGGGTGCGTAGAGTTGATGGGCGAGTCCATCCGCCTGAAGAAAATGCGCCCCACGTTTGACCAGCATGGCGGCAATGGAGGATTTGCCGCAAGCGATACCGCCTGTCAGTCCTACGCGCAGCATAGGCATCCACGCATCATGAGAAGTTGGAAGCAGGCATCAGCATGAGATGGCCAGCTCTGATGCAGTATATACACGTTGTGGGCGCAGCTTTATCTACCGCGTCGCCAACGCTCCCACCAAGCGCCCGCGGCGGAGCTTGGCGGCTTTCACCGTGTTGCTCATCAGCATGGCGATGGTGAGTGGCCCAACACCGCCGGGAACTGGAGTGATAGCCCCCGCAATGTCGGCAACCTTCGGATGAACATCGCCCATCAGGGTTGAGCCCTTGGCGGCGAAGTCGCGTTCGCGCTTCTCGTTTCCCGCGAAGAACTGCTGGAATTCGGCGGGATCGGTGACCGTGTTCATGCCGACATCAATCACAGTCGCCCCCGGTTTGACGAAGTTAGGCGTAATCATTCCGGCCTTGCCGATTGCGGCCACCAGAATGTCGGCTCGCCGGCACACTGCCGGCAAGTCTCGCGTCTTGGAGTGGCAAACTGTGACCGTGGCGTTGCCATTGAGCAGCAGCAAGGCGACAGGCTTGCCAACGATGTCGCTGCGGCCCACCACCACGGCTTCTGCGCCCGCAATGGCAATCCCGCTGCGTTTCAGAATTTCGATGATGCCCGCCGGAGTACACGGCACCAGTCCGGGACGCTGGGTCGAGAGATAGCCGACATTCATGGGATGAAATCCATCTACGTCCTTCTCCGGCGACACCGCGAGCAGCACCTTCTTAGCGTCCACCTGCGGTGGCAGAGGCAATTGCACCAGGATGCCGTCGATTTCGTCGCGTCGGTTCAGGTCGTCGATAAGGGCCAGCAGTTCCTCGGTGGTGACGCTATCTGCAGGCGTGTGCTTCTCGCTGTAGATGCCAAGCTGCTCACAGCTCTTCACCTTGTTGCGAACGTAGATTTCCGACGCCGGATTGTGTCCCACCAGCACGACCGCCAAACCGGGACGAAGTCCGGCCGCGGTCAACTCCTTCACCTCTTCGCCGACTTCACTCTTGATTTGTGCTGCGATCTTAGTGCCATCGAGAACAATGGCCGACATTCGGTCCTCCTTCTGGTAAAGATTTATCTTATCGCGCCGTCAGTGGAAAATTGTGGCGAAAAATGCGCTCACCCTACCGAAAAATCCGTGCTTCTGTTCCTTTTGGGCAACCGCCGGTGTCTGCGGCTCCGCGTGCGGATTCTGAGGCGGCGCAGGCGGCACCAGGGCAGGCTCAAGCTGCAACGTCTGATTGTGTTCCAGCCTCAGGGTCGCCACCATCGCGACGAAGTCGGGCGCCGGATCGTTGGCGCGAAAGACCAGCGGCGCGCTGACTACAACGTGAACGTCCTGGTCCGCAACCGGCGGCTTGGGAGCAGGCGGCGTCGGATTGGATTCCGCAGGAGCAGGCGGCGGAGCCTTCGCCACCTGGGTCGGCGGATTCGGCTGAGATAGCGGGCATCCGCAATTTTGTTTTGTAGCCGCAGCTTCGCTGAGATGCCCGCCCTTGAATAAGACGGCTTCGTCTGGCTTCACCTGATAGGTGGCATCGCCCATGGTCTCAGAGACCACGATGGCGGCCACGTTCCACGGCAGGGACTGAACGCAAGTATCGCCCTGCGGCGTCACCTTCACGGCAATATGCACCGTGCCCGGGCCGGGCATCAGCAGCCGCAAGTCCGGGGTCAGAAGCGTGTCCGCGGCGGCGCCCAGCGGATAATTGATCTCCAGATTGCCGCTGTTCAAGCTGAACATCAACTCGCGTCCGCTCTGCGATGCATTCACGGAAAGATTCGTTCCCGAACAAACCAGCAGACTGCCGCCACGTTCCAGCTTCAAGGTGGCGTTCTGTGCTCCCGCGGCAATCGAGGAGCCGCTTAAAACGCTGGTGCCGGAGCCGGCGAGTACGACCGCGCCTTTGACCCTGGCGTCGGTGGCGTACAACTCCCCCAAGGTTTGCTGGGCCTCAGCCGCGCAGCACATTCCGAGGACGAGCACGACCGGCAGGAACAGAAAGCGATGGACAGACGACAACATTGAGTCACTGATTATCAAGAATGGGGTAATCCTGACGATAGCACCTTGAGGGGCGTTCAACAATGCGGGCGGGGCAGTTCTTCCAGCGACAACGACAGCGGCAGGCGCGCGATTGAAGCTCTGCCCGCGAACGATTACTCTTAAAGCATCTGCATGGCAAACAGCCGCAATAACGGTCGGCCCTATCCGAAACTGGTTTTGGGCGAAACCCTAAGCGTCGCGGTTCAGACCTTTCGCACCAACAAGCTCAGATTCATCTTGACGGCGCTGGGCATGGTCATCGGCACGGCGTCACTGATCCTGGTGGTCACCGTTGGGCTCACGGGCAAGCAGTACATCATTCAGCAGATCCAGAATATCGGCTCGAACATGATGATGGCAGAGTACGAGGGGGGCAGCAAGTATGGCAGCCAGATCTCGAGCGATTACCTGACCCTCGCGGACTGGGATGCGGTGCGTGAGCGAGTGCCGGGCATCAGTGCATCCTCACCGATGATTGAGTTTCACGACCAGGTCCCGATACCAGGTGGCCAGCAACGTGGGATTGTGGCGTTGGGTGTCTCGTGGCAGTACTTCTATGTTCGCAACCTCAATATTCTGGCTGGGCGCTTTTTCGACGATGGCGACACTCGGGCGCGCAATAAAGTCGCGCTCATCACCCAGGTCCTTGCAACCACCCTGTACGGATCACAAGATGCCGCGATCGGGCAGCAGATCAAACTGAGCGGCCTGCCCTTCACGGTAATTGGTACCTTCAAGGAGCGGGTCAATACCTTTGGCTCGTCGGAGATTTCCGACAACACCATCCTGATTCCCTACACGGTGGCGCGGTTTTTTACCGGCAACGATACCGTGAAGCAGTTGTTCTTTTCCGTGTCGGACTCGGCTGAGGTCCAGCGGGCGACCGCAGAAATTCATGATGTGCTGCAATCGCGGCATCGCCCGGAATCGGTTTACAAGGTGTACAACCTGACCCAACTCCTCTCGGTCGCCGCCAAAACCGCGAACACGCTGACCACGGTGCTGCTGCTGATTTCCGTACTCACACTGCTGGTCAGCGGAGTCGGCATTATGAACATCATGCTGGCGACGGTGAATTCCCGCATTCGTGAAATTGGCGTTCGCAAGGCCGTGGGGGCCACCAACTCGGAAATTCGCGCGCAATTTTTGACGGAAGCCGTACTGATATCGCTGGCAGGGGGATTTCTGGGAACTTTCATCGGTTTGGCGCTGCCCTTCTCAATACGCTTCATCACCGACTACCGTGTGCCCATCTCGGGCTGGTCAGTGATCATCGCAGTGGTGGTTTCCAGTTTGGTGGGGGTGATATTCGGCACTGCTCCGGCCGCGCGCGCTGCGAACCTGGATCCGGTGGAAAGCCTGCGGTACGAGTAGTGTCATCACGAGTGGGCGAACGGGGTTCCTCGACAGGCGCCTTTTTTGCGCTTGTGGGGAAAAGCTCAGCCGGCGAGGGATTTGCTTTTCGAATGTTCTACGACGTGGCGCCGTCTGTGATGCGCTCGGTCACCAGGCGCGCAGCCTTCACCGCGCTGACTACCTTGCCGGAGAAGACGAAAATTTCGCCCTTTTCACGCTCCAGGATGTACAGCGTCCGTCGGTCCTGCGCTGGATTGTCTTCCACCACGCGAATAGTAAAGCGCGAACCAAGATAGACCGCGTCCTTCGATGCCGGCACGGCCAGGGCCGAGTCCTTACGCATGGCCTCAAATCGGGTGGCTGCGAAGGGCTCGAAATCAGGGCGGTTCAACAGCGGCTGATAAATCTCGGGAATCGGCTCGTCAGGATTTGTAGTTGTCCAGTGGTTGGTATTCTTGGCTGAACCAAACAGCGACTGCGCGGAGCTGCCGTAGGGATCAAAAGCGGTAAATGGACCATCCACCACGACCAGCGATATCCCCTGCAACTCTGGCGGAAGTTGAATCAGGATCTTTTCCGCAACCTGGTATTTCACGCCCTTGAACAGACCGCGCCCAGGCCCTAATCCGTAAGTCGCCCACACAACGTAGTCGTATTCCGAACGCATGTCAGGCGTGAACGCCCGCTGCTCGCAGGGAATGTTGAGCGCCTTAATGCGCGCCGACAACAACTCCCGCAAAATGTCGGGATCATAAATCTGCTCATCCACTTCGTAGCACTTGTCGATGAAGCCGAAGTCCATCCACTGGGGACGGCAGGGCTGCACCTTGAGGTGGTATTCAGCCATCACTTTTTCGAACAACGCGGGCGGCGTCTGCGAGCCCTGGTGCGGAATGGCGTAATAATGCCGGCTGTTGCGCACGATCGCGGGCGCAAATGTGTTAAGGAATTCGGCCCGCGCTTCGAGGGTCTCGCGGATGGTCTCCGGGCTGCGCGGGTAGTGATATCCGGAATGAATGCGGTACTGATTGATGGCGGACGCGGCCCGCAGGATACCGAGTGGATCGAAAAGCCGAACATCGTGGCCGGCCTCTGCCAGACTGATAGCAATGGCAGCGCCGTAGACTCCCGCTCCCGCGACCGCAACTTTAGATTTCATTGTGACCTCGACGTCATTGCTTCACCTTGCTTACGTCCCAGCCTTGGGCGCCACCGGCACCAGAATTCCTTCGCGAATGAAATATTCAATGCCGCGCCAGCGGATGGTCTTGCGCCCGAAGCTGACCAGCCAGATGATGAAGGCCATCGCGTCCCACAGCGGGATCAGCGGCATTTTCTTCCACAGGCCACGCTGCTTCATTCCCCACACGCCGATTAACCAGGTCATGGCGACTCGAAGTACGGCATAGCTGCCGAGGTATCCGAGGGCAACCGCCAAGGTGGGATGAACTGCGACGGCGATCAGTGCCCAGGGCAGTCCCCAGGTGAAAATCAAACCGAAATGTCCCCACGGCCGCATGAGACGCATCACCGTCATCCAGCGCACGCGTTTGTAAAACAGATCGCTAAGCGATGCGAAGTCGGCGACTGTCTCCACAACGTAGGGAAGCAGTTTGACCTCATAGCCAAGCTCGGCGATCAGGCGGCCGACGCGGAGATCGTCGGCCGGGCGATTTTCAATCGCTTCGTAGCCGCCAAAAGCGGCGATGTTCTGGCGACGGGTCACGATGGTTTGTCCAAAGGTGAACTTCACGCCGTCCAACTGCCAGGCCACCAGGATTCCGGCGAAAAAGTCGGAGATCATTCCTACCGATTGCAATTCCTGAATGAGTGAGGTCTCTTTGGTAGAAACATACAGGCAAGTCGCTCCGCCAACTTTAGGATCGCGGAAAGGCGCAGCCACCGACCGCAGGTAATCAGGCCGGACGCGGATGTCGCCATCAGTGATTACCAGCAGCTCATACTGAGCTTCGCTTACCAGGCGGACCAGTCGGGCAATCTTGTCGTTGATCGCGCTGCGGCCGGAGCCGAACAGCAAACGAATGCGGCGCTCGGGGAAATCTTGCACCAGCTTTTCCAGCACCGGCACTGCAGGATCGTCTGCATCCACGCAAAAAAGAATTTCGTATTCGGGATAATCCTGGCGGCAGAAGCTGGCGTAATTTTCGTAAGCGTCGGGATCGAGTCCCTTGATGGGTTTCAGGCAGCTGATGGGAGGTGTGTAATCCGTGCTTGAGGGGTTTCGTCTCCAGCTCAAGAAAAATCGCGCCGAGCTGTAAAGCGCCAGCAAATAATAAATGCCGGGAATGGCGGCAATAGCGAGGACTATGTAGCTGAGGACCGTCACCCCGTCTGCTCTCCAACCATGGGTTTAGTTTGTTTCACGGGAATCGAGGAAAACCATCTCTGGGGACAACTTCCCGGCGGAAAAAACAGGAACGAATCGATTCTGCTTCCGAGCCACTCAGAAATCGGTTGAAAGGTGGAGTGTAACATGTGAGGAAATCTCCGTCGAACGGTGACATGGCATGCGCGTATGCGTAACTGGTGGTACAGGCTTCCTGGGCGCGGCCCTGGTGAAAAACCTGCTGGCGAAGGGAGTCTCCGTTCGAGTGCTGGCCAGGCCATCGGTGCGCGCCGACGAACTGGAAAGCCAGGGTGCGCAGGTCATACGCGGAGAGGTGGGAGATAGCGACTGCATTGCCCGCTCTGTCGAAGGAGCTGACGTTGTTTATCATCTCGCAGCCAAGGTCGATACGCCGGGCAGTAAGGCCGATTTCCTCCAGACCAATGTGGCGGGAACCGAGCGAGTCCTGACCGCGAGTCTGCAACAAGGGGTTGGCCGCGTGGTCTATGCGAGTTCGTTGGCGGTTTATGGCCCGGTGGCAAGCGGTGAGCGGATTGACGAGAACACTCCCTGCGATGAGTCACCGCAGTTGCGCGACTTCTACGCCGAGTCGAAGATCGCGGCCGACCAACTCGCCAACAGCTTCGCGCGAAAAACGGGATTGCCGCTCACCATCGTCAGGCCCGGGATCGTCTATGGTCCCGGCAGGCCGCTTCCGGTTGCGCTGCTGGGATTCACGCTGGGAGGGACCAACTTCGTATTCGGCAAACCGAACCATCGCATTCCTCTGAATTACATTGAAAATCTGGTGGATGCAATGCAGGCGGCGGCTCGATCGGGCGGCGCGCAGCTTCAGCAATTCAATGTTGTCGATGACGATGAACTCACCCTGGCGAAGTATCACGAGGCGAAAACCGCGGTGGACAAGACAGTGACACACTTTTTCCCCGGCTGGCCGGTGCGACTGGCGGGACCTTTCGCCGAAATTGCGGTCCGGATGCTGCCCGCCGCAGGCAGTGTGCGATTTTCAAAGCATCAGCTAACCCGCGCTTTGCAGGACCGCTGGTATGACACGCATCGAATCCGCGAGGAAACCGGATGGTCGTCGAAGGTTCCGTTGAATGAGGCGTTGTCTCGCAGCTGGAAAGCTGGCCGCTGAACGAAGCAAAACCTTACTGGTGAGAGCCCCCGCATTTATGCGGGGGGAGGAGCGCTTCAGCGCTTCGGAAAAGCTCAGCTTCGATCATGCGCTTTAGCGCTGGATGGGGAAATCCCGAGGCTAAAGCCCATCCTTAAATCGAAGTCTTTCCGCTGGACTAAAGTCCAGCTCCCCCCTGCTGAAGCAGGGGGCTCCCACCAAAACCCTCAACAGAATTTGCAGCCGTTTGTTCAGTCCAGTCCCTTAAAAAACCGCGAAGCGTATAATGCCTTTTCTCATTGGAAAGGATGTGCATGGACTTTCAACAACTTCTCGCTGATCTCAACCGCCAACGCAATCATCTCGACCAGGCCATTGCAGCTCTGGAAGGTCTCTTTTCCGGCACTGCCGGAACGTCGGGGACGTCCTCCCGGCGCGAAGCGAGCCACTCGCAAAGGGGGCGGCATCTCTGCTGCCGGACGCCGGCGGCTTTCCGAGATGATGAAAAAGCGCTGGGCCGAACGGAAGAAGAAGACTGGCCCGAAGAAAGCTGCCGCAAAGCGCAAGCCGATGAGCGCGGCCTCCCGAAAGCGCCTCTCAGAAATGATGAAGAAAAGATGGCTGGTGAGGAAGGCCAAGACGGCCTAGCTCAAACCACGAGCACAAATGAGAATGGGATCCCCTGCATTCATGCAGGGTTACGCATAGTCAATCGGGTGGCGTTCGAGCCAGTGTTCATCTCGTACGGCTGACATCTGCTTCAGGGATGAGCGGCCCATGCTTGCCGTGAGCTCACGCGTTCCCCAGGCGAGCCCTGCGCAAAATCCGATCGCGCTGCCCGCGACGCTCCAGGCAATCGTTTTCGGCAGACGATCACGGCGGCCATTGGCGTAGAAGCGCAGTACTCCAACGCAGGCCCCGATGGTGGCCAGGCTTAACGATGCACGCGCCGATTGCGTCAGGATGGTAGAAAGAGGTTGTCCGTGCAGATGGGACTCGCGGCCGCTGCGCAGACCCGACACTCCCGACTTGACCAGCCGTCGTCCGTAGCGAAGATATGCCGTTGAGGATCCATCCGGTTTCATAAGACAATCTCCTTCGAAGCTGCACCGCGAGAGCTGGGGTCCGTGGTCCACTTCGCTCGGCGATGGACCGCTAATCTCACCAGCTAACATATCTATCTCACGAGGGCGCCATCCGAGTCTGTGCTCTGCGTCACGTTGCACTTGGGTTTTTATCACAGGTACCTATATATGGATGGAGGACGACATTCTCGTGGAACAAAATCGGCGGGGCCGGAGATGGAGAGGCGACCATAGTCCGCAACAGGTTGCCCGTATGTTGCCACCAGCCATCGAAGATTTGCCCGCTCTCACAAAACACCTGTAGAGGCAGCCAGTTATTTCGTCCGTCGCTCTTCGCCAGCGGAAAGATGGGACGGACGATTACACTGCGGGTATCGAGCCGAAGGCCAGTGCGCAGCGCCTTAAGGGCACTTTCTTTTGCACTCCACAGCAGTGCCACCAGCAGGAAACGCAGCGCCGGAGACATCCCCTCGATCAGTGCTTGCTCTTCCGGCGCGAAATAGTCGGCAATGAACGCATCACTGCGCGGCTCGACGATCTCCAGATCGCAACCCATCTCCGCCCCGCCCAGCGTAATCGCACACGCGGCTACGCCGGCGCGGTGGCTAAGTGAAATGACCAACTCCGCCGGTTGGTTGGCCATAAAGACTTCGGGCGCGCCAGACTGCGCCGGACGTATCTCAATGTCGGCAAGGCGCGGAGTTCTATCGGGCAGGTTCAGATAAGCGGCCAGCGCGCGCTTGGCTGTCCAGCGTCCCAGCCGCCAATCGGCGTGGCGTTTGGCGACACGCATGCCATCCATGCGAAGCCTTTCGCCGGCGCTCAACCAATCATTCGCCGGCGGCAGATTGGCTTCGGTCTGTTCCAGCCAATAAACGTCCATCACGCGTGACCGACCGGAGAAACCAGGAGCACCTCTTCGAGTGCGCTCTCTTCTTGTGCCGGCTCTTTGGCTGGTGGTTTCTCCGATAACAATTGGTGTGTCCGCTTTATACCGCGTTCGACGGCATCGATCAGGTAGGGACGAAGGTTGGCTGGCGGAAGAATATGATGCAGCGCACCAACTTTGAGCGCGCGATGCACGCTGTGCACACGGTCGAACTCCTCGGCCATCTCGCCGAGTTTCTGGGAGTGAATGACCTTGAAGAGTTCGTTGTACTGCACGCGCAACCCGGCTTTCTCTTTGCCCTCGGCTTTGGCCATGGCTTGCGCCAGCACCTCCAGGCGCGCATCTTTGCGGGTCCTGGCTTCGACTACGCTGGCAAACACCACCGCCGCCGCCGGCGCACCACCAATCACGGAAGCGTAAGTTCCCTCCAGCGCCACAACTTCGAGTTGTTCATTCAAAGTCGCCGAGAAGACCACGTAGGCGCCGCCGTGGTAGCGGGAGATGCCGCAGAAGACCATGGGGCCTTTGAAGTTCACCACGGCCCGCCCAATCTGGGCGCCGTACTCCAGTTGCAGCTTGCGCATTGACTCCGGCGAACCGTCAAACCCCGACAGATTGGCCAGAATCACTACCGGCCGATTGTTGCTGGCCGCGTTGAGCGATCGTGCGACCTTTTTCGACGAGAGAGGGAAGAGGGTGCCCGCGGTCCAGTGGTCGGGGCCGTCGGCCGGAACGAATCCCAACCTGGGCACCTGGTGGGACTCGATACCGATGATGCAAACCGGATAGCCGCCGAGATGGGCATCCCAGACTACCGCAGTCTCTGCGCCGCGCATGCCCGGCCACCGTTCCAGAGGAGGATGGTCCTGGTCGGAGACGGCCTTCATGACGCTACGGATGTCAAACGATTTCTTCCGCCCGGCGTTGGTCTCGTCGGAGAAGATGTCGCCGACTCGCGTGAAGCTACTGTCATGGCCGCTGGCGTGCGAATATTTCTGCACATCACGGTCGATGGGGTCGCTGGTATGGGCCCGCCGCGGGAAGCGCTCGCCCGGCGCTACATAGGTGTGGTCATAGTGGCGCAGCAGAATATGGCAGGCTTGATCGATGTCGCGCGCCCAGTACTGTGCTTGTCCGTTGAGACCCATGATGCGGTCGTATCCGCCGATGCCCTCGTTGTCCTCGGCCGAGACGCTGCCGGAGTAGTCCAGGGCGCGCTTGCCGGTGAGCACCATGGCCGCCTTGGGGGTCATGATGAGAATGCCGCGGGTATGCATCAGCATGGTTGCCTCGGCGTTCCAGTAAGGTTGCGCTCCGACATTGATGCCGTTGACCACCAGATTCACTTCGCCGCCGCCCTGGGTGAACTCGATCAGACGGCGCAGGACGCGGGCAATCCAATCCATGTTTTCGACACCGCTCTCCATCGAGATCTTTGCGCCTGCCGAGATGGGGAACCACTCCAGCGGCACGCCCATCTCTTCGGCGAGATCCAAAGCGCAGAGGATGCGCCGGCATTCCGACTCGGCAAGTGCGCCCAGGTCGCGGCTGGGATCGCCCAGCAGCACCACCCGCGTCATGCCTTCGGGATACGTGGAGGTAAAGTTACGGATGACGCCGACGATGATGTTGGATTTGTTTTGCCCGGGCGGACGATTGACGGGCGCCAGCCGGTTGTCGGCATCGAGATCGAACTCAACAAAGTCGCCATGCGGAAATTCGCCCCGGGTATTCTCCCGATCGGGAGTCAACATGCGGATGATCTCGTAAGGATAGGTCATTCCTCGCCGGCGCATGCGCACAACTTTCTGGTCGTACTCGGTCAGCGTTTTCAGCAACTGAAGCTTACTGAACGGCCGGAAGGTCATCAGCAAACCGGCGTCGCCGGGTGCCGAGATGCGCATGACCGTATCGCGCAGTTCGCCGGTCTGGGCATTGGGCATTCGCGCCCGCACCACCACTTGCTCCAGTCCCAGGCCGTCGGTTGACAGCGCCAGTTTGTGGGCGATGTCGTTGATTTCGTCCGTTTTGAGGTCGAACACGGGCCACACGTAGAGGAAAATCCTGTTCCAGTAGAGGCGCTCGTGCGGCGCGCGCCGCGACTGAAACAGCCGGATGCCTGCGACCGCCTCAGCGAACATTCGCTCCAGGTGCGGCAGCTGCACAATGCGGCCGCTCTCGTTGCGCACCGGCGTCAGATCACGCACCTCCGCCACCGCGAACAGGCGCTCGTCTTTAGGATTGTCGTTCGCCTTGGCATGCAGAAGGTAGACATCTTCCACCGACGGCAGGCGCTCAACTGTAAAGTCCTTCAAGCGCCACAGGTGCAGGCGCTCGGCCATCATGGGATGGACACCACGGAAGAGCTTTTCCTCTTCGTAACCGCTCGCGGCGGGTTGATAGGTGAAGTGTTGCATGCCGGCCATGCTCTCGCCGCAATCCGGCCCGGCCACGGCCACCACGATGCGCTGAATGGGCCGGGGAAAATGAGTCTGGTTGATGCAGGAGCAGACTTCTTGCTGGGTGCGCTCGGGCTCGGGCAGCGAGCCGGAATTCCAAAGATAAAGATCGATAACAATGTCATCTTCCGCCGGCACTTCCGCCAGACACGAGCGCATTGCGTCTAACGCTTCGCCAGATCGGTCGTAGGCAGCATGCGCGGCGAAGATATGGACGCGCTTTCCCCCTTGCAGGTATTCTGCCGCAACCGAGCAATGTCCATTGACAGGCATGGTGCGGAAATTTGTGAGTGATTGCCCCCGATAATAGCGGGAGGTCATCACTTCCAGCATCGATTGACGCAATTCGGGGTCGGCGGCGGCAAAGCGGCCGGAGAAAAAGCTGGCCAGCGGTTGCGGACATTCGATCAGCGCGTTTACCCGCTGGCGCTGGTCGGCGGCTTGCGGATTAGCGGCCAGACAGGCGAGATCTTCTTCGGCCCGCGCGTACACCTGTTTACGTGCCTTCTCAAACAGTGCTTGCTGGAAGCAGCGATAGTGCAACTCGCGGGCGAGATCGCTGACGGAGGGAAACTGCCCGCGGGTCATGGCAATAATGCGGTCAAGCAAGGAACGGAAGGAGTCGTCCGCGTACTTCTCGATGGCGTCAGCCTGGGCCAGGCGCCGTTCCAGCAGGGCCAGAATAGGCGCCACCTGCCGCTCCACGCGTTGGTGCGACTTGTAGATCCAAAGCAAACCCTCTTCCAGTTCGGGCGAGCGATCCAGGGTCTGCACGCCATAATGAGCCAAGGCCCGGCGCAGCGCCTTCATAAATGCCGGCGGCAGTCCCTCGCCGTGGGTTTCCAGCATGCGCAAGTAGGAAAACAGATAAGTTTCGGTGCTGGGGGCTTCGCTCCCGGCGAAGTCGTGCTCGCTTGGCTTGCGGCGGAACAGCGAGCAGATGTCCACAAAAATGTTGAGTACCTCATCTTCGCGGCGTCTGATTTCGTCGCTGTCGGCGGCTGTCTCCCTGAACTGGCTCCATTGTGCGAACAGCCGCGCCGTCTGCGCCGGGTCGGCATCGAAGCCCAGCATCAGATGACGCAGTTCTTCCAAGTCCTGACGCCAGCGCGATTGCGAGTCCTGTCCTGCTTCGCTGGCGGTGTACGATGCGCCAAATACAACCCGCTCTGTGGCCGTCGAGGTCTGCTCATCCGCAACGGCGTCAATTTGCAGCAGCGGAACTCCGGCGTCCACCTGCACGTGCGGTATCGTCATCACCTGGCGGACTCTTCCGGAAAATGGAGCGGCAACTGCCATCTCCATTTTCATGGCCTCCAGCACAACCAGGGTGTCCCCGGCCGCAACCATGTCGCCCGCCTTCACGGCAATGGAAACGACGACTGACGGTCCGGGCGCATGCACCAGTCCGCCATCATCACGATTGATGGAATGCGATACGCCGTCCACCTCGATCCGGTAATTCACTCCCTGCACGATGGAGACAACGTGGAAGCGCCGCCCGAAGGCGGTTAGCCAACATTCAAACTTGCCTAGAGGATGCATGAGCGCCGCGATGCGCGAGCCGTCCACCTCCACGCGATACTGCTGGGGGCCCAGGCAGCAAACTTTGAGCAAATATCTTTGTCCGCGATAACGCAGTTCCACCGTGCGGCCCAGTTCATTGCTGACATGTGGCCTGCCGCGGACGGCCGAGGCGTAGAACTGCGTCTGCTCCACCGCCAACTCGGCACAGTAGGCTTCAATCGCCGCCTGCACCAGGGCCACATCGGCATGAAGGCGGGAACAATGTCCGCCATCGGCCGCCAGCCGGTCCAGCCATCCAATGTCCACGGCAGCGCTCTGCACGTCAGGCCGGCTCACCAAGTCCAGCAGGAATGCCTTATTGCTGGTCCCGCCCTTGATGACGACGACGCTCTCACGCAACACCCGCTGCAGCCTCGCCAGTGCTTCCCTCCGGTCTTGTCCATAGGCGATGATCTTGGCGATCATCGAGTCGAACTCGGGCGGAATGGCATCGCCCACCGCGACCCCGGTATCGATGCGCACGCCCGGCCCGGTCGCAAGCCTGAAGCGCTCAATCGTGCCGGGGGCCGGTGCGAAACCGTTTTCCGGATCTTCGGCGTTCAGCCGAACTTCAATGGCGTGGCCGCTTGTCCGCGGTGGCTCTCCTTCCAGCCGCCCGCCGCGGGCGACATAAATCTGCAGCTTGACCAGGTCGCAACCCGTAGTGCATTCCGTGACCGGATGTTCGACCTGCAAGCGGGTGTTCATTTCCATGAAGGAGAAGCGATGGCTCTCCGGCTGGTACAGGAACTCGACCGTCCCGGCGTTGTGGTATCCCGCCGCCTGGCTCAAGCGAACCGCCGCTTCGCGCAGCGCCTGGTCCTGCAGGGAAGTGAGCGCCGGGGAGGGCGCTTCCTCCATCACTTTCTGGTGGCGCCGTTGAATCGTACAGTCACGCACGCCGAGCGGCCACGTGGTGCCGTGATGGTCGGCGATGATTTGCACCTCGATGTGGCGCGCTGCCACCACCAGTTGCTCCATGAAAACGGTGCCATTGCCGAACGACTTAAAGGCTTCGGCACGAGCGCCTTCAAAGGCCAGGGCGAGTTGGGCTGCGGAATTTACCCGACGGATCCCATGACCGCCGCCGCCTGCAGTGGCCTTAATCAAGAGCGGATAGCCCAGGCGCTCGGCATGCTGGTGCGCCTCGGCAAGCGTTTCTACCGGGCCTCCACTCCATGGCGCAACCGGTATCTGGGCCTGCTCGGCCAGCAGTTTTGAGTTGATCTTGTCGCCCAGGCGCCGCATGACATCGCCATCCGGACCGATGAACACGATGCCCAGCTTGCGGCAAAGGTCGGCGAACCCCGGGTGCTCGGCGACAAAACCCCAACCTACCCAAACCGCGTCGGCGCGCGCTTTGGTCAATACCTGTTCCAGCAGGTCGTAGTCGACGTAGCTGCTCTTGAAGTGGCCGGTGGCCGGATCTTTGATCATGGCTGCGCCGAGAGACACAGCCTCGTCGGCTTCGCAGACAAACATCGCATGACGGTCGGGCTCGGTATAGAGGGCGATGGTGCACAACGATGTGCCGTACTCCTGATTGAACTCCCGCGCCGCGTGTATGAAACGCATTGCGGCTTCACCGCGATTCACGATGGCCACACGTTGAAATTCGTGTTGCATAAACTCTCCGATCAACCCATCTTTAAACAACAGGTCCAAGTTGATTACGCCATCACGGCGTGCAGCGCTTTCAAAGGCTCGGCATCGGGCCCATTCGGCATGGCCGCGGTCCTGTAGCCGCTGAGCTGCACGTAACAGTTTCCTTTCGTGTCCACCACTTCGGCATCGAAGCGCTCCTGCTCCGGATGGGGAGTAACTACGCAATACAACTGGCCTTCAGCCAGCTCGGGCGCGCGCAGCAGAGACACTCGCCGGACCGCCAGGGGCAGACCAAACCGGTTTTGCACGCTCATTTCCCAGAGCCCTGCGGTCTGGAAGCAAAGCTCGATCAGCCGTGGCGCCATAAGCATTGGCCGGTCAGACGGCTGGTGGTTGCTGGGCAAGCCTGCCGCCATCAACCCAATCATCCGCTTTCCATCCCACCACGCCTGTTCAATCACCTGGTACGCCGGTCCGTGAAAGTAAACGCGATAGATATCGGCGGCGTGCAGGACCGAGTCTGAGTCGGACGCCTTTGCCGGCGCCTTCACAGTTACGGCGTTGGCGTTTGCTTCGACAGCCGCACCCGCGCGGTGAAGTGAATGGTCTCCTGCGGTTCCGGATGGTTGGCCAGCATGCGACGGCCAACCAGTTGGCAATCGGCGAGCAACCGGTCACCTTGCGGGTAGTAAACCGCCTGGAGAATCAGCGTGCGGGGTTCGTCATGGTAGAACTTGAACGGCGACAGGAAACTTACGTCCTCCACCGCCTCCACATGCCAGCCGGGATGCACGCACAGGGCAGCCTCGGCGAAGCCCTCGATTCCCATCACTCCGGGCAGCACCGGCCTGCCGTCGATGCGATGGTCGTACAAAAATGGCTGGACTTTGGGATCGAGCGTGGTCTCCATCGTGAGGCCGCTGTGAATGCCCATTCCAGTGATCTTGCCGATCATCGGTCCCGGCGCCCCGGCTTGCTTCTCGGCGGCGGCGAATGCCTCCGTGTCGAGTCCACCAGTGACGTCCCACTCGTTCAGAAGAATGCCCAGGCGCTGGGCGATGACGATCTCACCGCGTGTCCCGCCCGAGGTCAGCTCGCGGCGAATCAGCGGCACGCCCGCTTCTGGCGGCAACATGTCGATGCCGGCCAGCTCCATCATCTTGGGGATGGAGCCGCGCGTGGCCATGCCGATGCCGCCCCAAGCCGTCCAGTCGATGACGATGCCGCGCGTATCCGGTCGGGTCGTGCGGAAGCTCGATGTGATCTTGCACAGCAGGTCGTTCGCCGAGCTGTAATCAGTTTGTCCACCGTTGCCAAAGCGGCCGGCGATCGAGCTGAATGCCACCGTCGCCCGCAGCGGCATATCGCCGATCGCGTGCAGCAGGTTGAACCAGCCGTCGCTCTTGACGTCGAATACCAAGTCGAACTCGCGCGGGTCCTTGTCGGGCAGGAAATGGCTGCGTTCGATCCCCGCAGCGTGCAGCAGCACATCGATGCGACCGCTGCGCTCGCGCACCTGCCGGATGATATCGGCCACACGGTCCGCATCCGTTAGGTTGACGCCGAAGTAATAGGCCGTGCCTCCGGCTGCGCGCACCGCGTCGATGGCGGATTTGGCGGCTTGCGCGCGTTCGAGGCCAGCCAGCTCTTTCTCGACCAGTGCCGGTGTGGCTCGCTCTCCGCGCCCCTGGATGCGCGCAAACAGATCGCGCTTCAGCCCATCTTTGTCGCTCACAAAGCGCGCCAGGTCAGGATTGTTGGGGTCAGGCTCGGGCACCAGATCAAGCAGGTAGAACGTGCCGCCCGAAGCTGCCGCCAGGTCGGCGGTGATGGCCGAGACGATGCTTCCCGCAGCGCCGGTGATGACGAAGACGGTGTCGCTGTTGAGCTCCATGCCCGGCTGTCCATCGGATGCGGGCTGCTCGTGCAGTCCAATCGTCCAGCGCTGCCCGCCCTTGTAGCCGATCTCCACCGCGCCCGGATCGCGCAGAGTTTCCTCGATCAGGATTTTTGCGACTTCGGCCGGCTTGCGCCCAGCTTCGAAATCGACCGTCTTGGCCAGAGCGTCGAGCCGCTCACGGGTATAGGTTTTGGTGAAGCCGACGACTGCCCCGCCCAGGGGCGCGACTGCTCCGGCCTCGTCGTAGCCGTGCTGGCCGCCCAGTTGTGTTGCCGACACAAGGAATGTTCCCGGCTTCGCAATCTGGTCGAACAGAACATGCATGGTGGTATAGAGCGATTTCACGCGGACCCATAGAGCGTCGTGCCACGCGGTCAAGTCCATGTTGCTGATCGGGCCTTCATCGTCCAGCGCCGCCAGCCAGTACACTCCCTGCACCGGTCCGGTGGCGAGCCACTCTTTGAGGCGATTGCTCAGTGCGTCGGCGTCGGGCGCGTCTTTGATCCATAAGACTTCTGCACCCAGTGTCTCCAGGCGTTTCGCCAGCGCCTTTCCCACTCCGCCTTTGTCGGGCATGATGACCACGCGGCTTCCGCGGGCCAAGGTCACACCCGTCGGCTTGCAAACATTTAGAGGGGGCCGCAGGTTGGGCACGGGCACGCGCCGGGGAATAAGGTTGGCAGCATCGAAACCTGCGACTGGCCGACGCGGGGGTTTGACCGCTTCGGCAGCAGGAGTCGCGGTGACAGTTGCGGTGGCTGCGGCTTTCTTCTGCCCCGCATGTGCGAATTGAATCACGTGGGCCAGGGTGGGGAAGTCGCGCAGCTTGAGGTTCTCATCGCGCGGGATGTTGTATGCCGCTCGAATTGCGGCGAACATCTCCGCCTGCTTGACCGTGTCGATGCCCAGATCGGCCTCCAGATCGAGGTCCAGGTCCAGCATGTCCTTGGGATAGCCTGTCTTCTCGGCCACAATCTCCAATACTTTGTCTTGGATCGCGTCATCGGTAGGCGTGGCCGCTGTAGCTGTGACCGTTGCCGGCTCGGCCACGGTTGGCTCGGGAGTGGGTGGTTCGGCGGTGACGGGCGACGGCGCCACTGCGCCAGCCAGGTCGGGGCGCTTGTCGTAAACGAACTGAATCACGTGCGCCAGCGTGGGATAGTCGCGCAGCTTGCGGTTCTCGTCGCGCGGGATGTTGTAGATTTCGCGGATGGCGGCGAACATCTCCGCCTGCTTGACCGTGTCCACGCCGAGGTCGGCTTCCAGATCAAGATCGACATCCAGCATGTCTTGCGGATAGCCGGTCTTTTCCACCATCAGGGCGAGGATGCGCTCCTTCACGTCATCTCCGGCGCCAGCCTTTGAAGCCGGCGTAGCCTGGGTCGCGACTGGCGTCGCTTCGGTTACGAGAGCGGTTGGCTCGCTCGCGATTGGTTTGTTTGCTGCTATGACTGGCCCGGTGCCTGGAGCCAAATCAGGGCGCTTCTCGTACACGAAGCGAATCACGTGCGCCAGCGTGGGATAGTCACGCAACTTGCGGTTCTCGTCGCGAGGGATGTTGTAGATTTCGCGGATGGCGGCGAACATCTCCGCCTGCTTCACTGTGTCCACGCCGAGATCGGCTTCCAGATCAAGATCGACATCCAGCATGTCTTGCGGATAGCCGGTCTTTTCCACCATCAGGGCGAGAATGCGCTGCTTGACGGCCTCAGCAGGGCCGTCCTTCGGAGATGTCGCTGGCGGTGGTGGCGTCGGCGTCGGTTGGGTCGCGACGGAATTGGGGATCGGCGTAGGTGTTTCAGCCGTCTTCTGTGACGAAGGAGCCTCGGCCAAATCAGGGCGCTTCTCGTACACGAAGCGAATGACGTGTGCCAGCGTGGGATAGTCGCGCAGCTTGCGGTTCTCGTCGCGCGGGATGTTGTAGATCTCGCGGATGGCGGCGAACATTTCCGCCTGCTTGACCGTGTCCACTCCGAGATCGGCTTCCAGATCAAGATCGACATCCAGCATGTCTTGCGGATAGCCGGTCTTCTCCACCATCAAGGCGAGAATGCGCTGCTTCACGTCGTCAGCGGCGCCGTCCTTCGGAGATGTCGCCGGCGGCTTGGGTTGGATTGCGGCGAGGACCGGCTCGGCTGCGGGTGGTTGGTTCGCAATTGTCACGGGTTGAGGAGCCAGGTCCGGCCGCTTCTCATAGACGAAGCGAATCACGTGCGCCAGCGTGGGATAGTCACGCAGCTTGCGGTTCTCATCGCGCGGGATGTTGTAGATCTCGCGGATGGCGGCGAACATCTCCGCCTGCTTGACCGTGTCCACGCCGAGATCGGCTTCCAGATCAAGATCGACATCCAGCATGTCTTGCGGATAGCCGGTCTTCTCCACCATCAAGGCGAGAATGCGTTCCCTCACCGACTCTCCAACGGGGTCCTTAGCAGACGGCGCTGGTCTCGGAGGTGGCATCTCTGCTTTCACCTTCACTGGCGGGGCCGTTGCCAGCGCAGCCGATGTTTTTTGCGGACGAGGCTCGGCCTTGGCCACTGCCTTTGATGGTGTATGAATTACAGGCTGAACCTGAACCGGCACTTTAAGTGTAGCGAGCTGTGTGGGAGTTGGCGCTGCCACGGTTACGACCTCTTTGGCCGCTCCTGCTATCCGCGCTGCCAGTCCTTGATCGCGCACCCGCAGGGTGCGGTGGACCACTTCCAGATCGGCGACTGGACGGCCTGCCATGCGGCTTAGCCAGGCGTTCCAGACGGTCTGGTCGGCAATGCGATAGGCGTAGCCGAGAGCATTGGGGCTGCGACGAATCCCGTCCTTCGTGGGGACCCAGCGCAAGAACATCATGCTAATCTGCGAACCAAAACCGGCGCCTAGGTGCATGGCATACTGGACCGGATAGGCACCGCCCTTCGACAAGTTCAACACACCCAACTCAGGATCGACTTCCTTGAAGTTGGCAACGGGCGGCAGCAATCCCGTTTCCAGTGCCTTCACCGCCAGGACATCTTCGATGCCGGTGGCCATGGCGTGGCCGGTCAGACCTTTAGTGTTGGCAATCACGATTTGGTTGGCGTTGTCGCCGAAGACGCGACGCAATGCATGGATCTCCGCCGAGGCGCTGCCACCACGCGCCGGCGTGTAGGTTTCGTGAGAAACGAAAACCATTTGCGGCGCTATTTCGTTACGTGTAATGCCGCTGCGCGTTTCGACTTGGGTCACCAAGTTCTCCATCACCTGCCCGATGTGCTGGACATCGAGCCGAGTACCATGAAACGCGCTATTGGCGGTCACCGTGCCCAGCACTTCGCATATAGGCTGGATTCCGCGTTCCTGTGCGGCATCCAGGGCCTCCACTACAAGCGCGGCGGCGCCCATGCCCATAATCATGCCGTGCCGACGGCGGTCGAAGGGAGTAGCGGCGTCTTCGACCTTTTCATCGGTGGCTGACGTTCCGCTGGCCAGAAAGCCGGCGCCCATCCATCCGATCAGATGGTCCGAAGTGACATCGTCAGCTGAGATGACGATCACGCGGCGGCACCGCCCGGCGCGGATCCAGTCCTGCGCCAACGATACAGCCTGGGCGGTGGTCGCACAGGCGGAGTTGATTTGCGTATTGGGACCGCGAGCGCCAATGAGTTCGGCAAATTGCGAATGTCCCATCGGCAAAACTCTCAGGAGGAAGCGCCGGTCGAAGACGTAAGGATCTTTTTCGATTGCCACGCGCAACTCCTGGATGCGCCGGTCCAGTTCTTCCCCAAGATCGGAATGACCGTTGCCAACCGAGCGGAGACGCAAGCCTTCCAGCATAGCCAACTGCTCGCGGCGGGTATGGTCTTCGTAATAGCTCGAGATTATGTCGGCGAAGGAGTCACAGCCGGGGAAGGCAGAACCGAAGATCACGCCGGTATCGTCACGCATGACGTCGGGCAGTCCCCAGCGGTCTGGCAACTGCGTGCCTTTGGTCGTGGTTTTATAACGCATGACCAGGGGGATGCCCGCGTCTCGCAGAGCGTCGATTCCCGCAGCGATGGCCAGGCGAGTAACGCGGTCGAAGGCGGCTAGGTGATCGGAGGGAACGCCGAATTCACTTTCCAGATCGAAGGCGCCTCCGCGACCCGCCAGCTTAATAACATCCGCGACATCCGTGATGGACTCAAATGTGGGTTCTCCCCGGTCGCTCTTGACCAAGCGTCTGATGCGCTTCTCGAGCATGGCACGGCGGAATTCCATAGGGATAGCGGCGATGAATTGATCGCCGCGCAAGATGCGTTCGATGTTGCTATCGTCGAAGATGCGCTCGGTTCCCGGCAGGCCCAACGACGCTCCCGTGATGGCCACTGGGGTGTTGGTCGGGGCAGGATTCTCGCCTTGGTTGATTTGCCAGCCTGCGCGCTGGAGAGTTTCGGCGAACAGGCGGCCAATTTCGTTGTAGCCATTGCCGTTCGAGGAAACCACTGGCGCGGTGACAGTGGCGGGAGCCGCTGCCAGCGGCGTTGTCTTTGTGTCGTTACCCGTTGTGGTAATTGCAGGTTGCGAGACCGCAGGTTTCGTTGGCACTTCGACCCCCTCTTCTTTCCGTCCGCGGCCCAAGCCGGCAGCGTACATGGCGCATAGCGCCTGGTTAAACGCCGGAATGTCGCCGACCTTGGGATGGTTGGTGAACAGGGAAACCACATCGCCACGTTCGCCAAGTACTTCTTCGGCAAATCCCTGCAACGCCTTCTTCGGTCCGACTTCGACAAACACGCGCGCGCCCGCGCCGTAAAGCGTTTGCAGTCCCTTTACGAACTGCACCGGTGACGCAACCTGCAGCGCGAGCAGGTCCAGCATCTTTGGAACAGCGTCAGTCCCCGTGGGATAAAACTCGCCATTCACGTTGGCAATGACCGGTACGCGAGGTGCCTGCAGGTTCAGGTGGGTCAGCATCTCGCGCAGCGGTTCGCTGGCGGGAGCGACGATCGACGTGTGAAATGCGTGGCTGACCGGCAATGGCACTACGTTGTAGCCGGCATGCAGAAAGATCTCCATGGCCTGTTCGACCGCCTGGCTGGCGCCGCCGATGACCGATTGCTGCCCGCTGTTTACGTTGGCGATCACCACGTAGCCGTCAATGGTCTTCAGGATGCGCTCGACTTCAGCCAGCGGCGCAAAGACCGCTGCCATCTTGCCTGTGTCTTTTACTGCCACGCGGGTCATGCCGCGACCACGAGCGCTGACCGCTGACAATGCGTCTTCGAAGGTGAGAGAGCCGGACGCCACCAGCGCGCCGTATTCACCCAGGCTGTGTCCCATGGTCATATCGGGCTGAATGCCGTAGGCAGCCAGCAGCCGGGTCAGGGCCAGGTCGATGGTCAGCACTGTAGGCTGGGTAATTTCCGTCTGGCGCAGATCTTCTTCGGCCTTCGCGACGGCGGCTTCGTTAGTTTGGTCAACGAACACAAACTCGCTCAGCGGCTTGCCGAGCAGCGGAGTCATGATGCGATCAGCTTCGGCAAAGGTTTCGGTCACGATGGGCTCGGCGGCGCGCAAGGGCGCAAGCATGTTGACGTACTGCGAGCCTTGCCCGGTGTAGAGGAACGCCACTTTGCCGGCGGTGCCGTGTCCGCGGAAGATGCCCTGCGGACGCAGGGCCTTCCAGATCGGAGCCTGGTTGGCCTTCAACGCCTTGAGTGCCTTGGCCGACTTATCGGCCAGTTCGGCGGCGTCGGCATAATCGATCACAAGACGTTCCGCTGCTCTCAGGTCAGATTCTGCCGGAGCGACAGGCGCTGGGGCGCGGCCCGCAGCGGCATCTTTCTGCACTTCAAGCAGACGCTCGGCAAGTGCCGCGTCCGAGGCAGCGCCGATCACCAGCGCGCCGCGCAGCGGAGCTTTGCAGGCGAAAGTCGCAACTGGCGGAGGCGCAGCGGCTGTCACGCTCACACTCTGTCCGGCGAGAGCCGGCGACGGCAAATTTACCGCTACCGAATGCTTGCCATTTCCATTTAGCCTGCCGGGGATGTACTCCTCGAGTACGGCGTGGAAGTTGGTGCCGCCAAAGCCAAAGGCGCTGAGGCCGGCCCGCCGGGGGGTATCCGCAGGGACCGTCCATGGACGCAACTCTGTATTGACGCGGAGCGGGGATCGCGCAAAGTCGATAGCCGGGTTGGGATGCTTGAAATTCAGGCTGGGCGGCAACACCTTATCGCGCAGCGCCAGGATGGCCTTCAATAATCCCGCTGCGCCTGCGCCCCCTTTGAGATGCCCGATGTTCGATTTGACAGAGCCCAGCGCCACCGACCCGGGAGGAAGATTAAAGCTGCTGAACACCTCTGCCATGCTCTGCAGCTCAATGGCGTCGCCCACACTGGTGGACGTGCCGTGGCCTTCCATCAACGTTCCGGGCGTGGGAGCTAACCCGGCATTCTGCCAGGCGCGCGCGATGGCGAACTTCTGGCCGATCGGGTTGGGCGCCGTAATCCCTTTTCCCTTGCCGTCACTCGACCCGGCAATGCCGCGCAGGACCGCGTAAATCTTGTCGCCATCACGCTCGGCGTCGGCCAGACGCTTTAGCAGAAAGATGGCAGCGCCTTCGCCCATGACAAAGCCGTCTGCTCCATCGGCGTAGGGCCGTGTCCCGGTCGCCGACAGCGCGCCGATCTTGCAGAACTTGACGAAGGTTGGCGCGCCCATGTTGCGGTCAATCCCGCCACAAACGGCGATGTCGAAGTCGTTCTCGATCAGGCCCTCGACCGCCGAACTGATTGCCGCCATTGCCGAGGCGCAAGCGGCGTCCACCACGTAGTTAGGGCCGTGGAAGTTGTAGAGATTAGCGATGCGGCCGGCAATGCAGTTGGCCAGTTCGCCGGGCATGCTGTCTTCCGTAATCTCGGGGAGGAGCTTGCTCATGCGGTCGTGCAATTCGCAAGTGATGCTCTGGCGGGCGGCGGCGGGCAGCGCAGCAAAGCTGGCGCTTTCGGCCAACTCGCGCGCGTATTCCGGAAAGTGCACGCGCAGCGACGTGAGGTAATGTCTCTCTCCCGCCATCGCATTGCCCAGGATCACGGCGGTGCGGTCCAGATTCAGCGGCCGCTTGGGATAGCCGTAGTCCTCCAACGCTTCGCGGGTACAGGCAATGGCCCATTTCTGGGCAACGTCCATGGCGTCGACCACGCGCGGCGGAATGGGCAGGTGCCACTTCGCAGGCTCCCATATGTATTCCCGCACCCAGCCGCCGATCTTCGAATAGGTCTTGTCAGGCGCGCTGTGATCGGCATCGAAATAAAGCGACGGGTCCCAACGGTCGGCGGGGACTTCGCTGATGCTGTAACGGCCGTTCTTCACGTTTTGCCAGAAAGCCGGTACGTTCACGGCGTCGGGCAGAACTGCCCCTGCCCCCACAATCGCGATGGCACGATGAGCGGTATTCTCCATAGCTGGTTACTCCCTTAGGAAATTTGTCAAAGCGGACGAAGTCGGCGGCTGTCGGGCCAAGAAGCAGACGGTCGGAGGTTGGGGTCGTGTCCGTTTCTCTCCCCCAAGGAGAGAACGATCCACTCTCACGGCCTGGGCGAACCGGGAGCGCCCGAGAGCATTTCTAGAGTGACAGGTGGGACAGAATGTTGTCAGTGATATGGCGCGGGAGAATAGGTGACGTAGGCCACACCGCATGGTGATAGCTTATGTGTCATAACATCGTTATCATCTGTTGCAACACAAATATTTCGAGTTACAACATGTAATGAGTCGGCGATGAGAGTGTTTGTCCGCATTATCATGCGGAACGACAAGCGCGACGGATTCGCCCTAGACAGCACAGGCATCCGGTTTGCGAAGGGCCACCGAATGCCTGTTTTGTTTCTTAAGCTTTGTTGTTTAGACCAGGACGGCCGGGTTCCCCACTCATTCGCGGTTTTCGAATGAGTGGGCCCCGCTTAAACCAGGACGGCCTGTTCCGCTTCTTTCTTAACCCGGCTGTAGAGTACGTCCGCAACGTAATCCATGTCGGAGATCGCGCCGGCTTGGGCGCGATGGATGGCAGCCAGTCCCAGGTCCGCTTCAAACCCAGCCATCTCCGCCTCGTCCACTCCCCCGGCTCCGGTCACCCAACGCAAGCCCTCTTCGCCTACCTTGAGGGCCGCCTCACGCGCAAAGATGCGGCTGATGGCCGCCAGCGCCGCCGGGTCGAAGCGGTCGCTCGCCTTTTCGTGAAGCCTGTCTTCCGCAGCCAGCGCAGCGCGCCGAGCCAGACTGCCCGCGCACTCGGCATATGCAATTAATTCACCGAGCCGCAGCAGAATGTGCTGAAAGCGGGTAAGGCGGGCGGCCCGCGCTTTTTCCATCACCTCAGCCAGGGCGTGCAGCGCCAGCGCCGCTACATCCGCGCCGACGTTGGGATGCGCGGCATGCACCGCCTCGGCCTCGCGCGCCCGGTCATGATAGTACTGTCCCCGCGTCTTCAAGTGGAGCTGCCAGCGATCGCGGCTGATGGTCATCTCCATGATCTCCGACGTGCCCTCGTAGATGCGGGTGATGCGCACATCGCGGCTCACCTTCTCTACCATGTACTCGTGGGTGTAGCCGTAGCCGCCCAGCGCCTGGATGCTGGCGTCGGCAGCGGCATCGCCGGCTTCGGTGGACATGTACTTGGCGATGGCGCCTTCGGTGTTGAGGCTGCCCTCTTTGCCGGCGTCGATGCGTTGCGCCGTCTCTTCGATATAAGCGCGCCCGGCTTCCAGTTTCACTACGTTGGGCACGATCAGCTTATGCGTGTAGCCCTGCTTCTCTGAGAGCGGTGTACCGCCCTGAATGCGCTTGGTGGAATAAGGGATTGCGCGATCCAGCGCCGACCACCCGGCGCCCAGACCAAAGGCCGCGACCATCACCCGCGTGTAACCGAAGACCATCTGGGCCTGAATGAGCCCCTGGCCTTCTACGCCACCGACCAGCCGGTCGGCATCGACGTAAACGTCATTGAGCGCCAGCGCTGCCGTGTTACTGAGACGAATGCCGTGCTTGTCCTCGGGCTTATCGTGCGCAAAGCCCTTGGTGCCCGCGTCCACGATGAACCAGCTTGGCCCGGCCGGCGTATTGGCCAGGACGGTGTAGAAGTCCGCAATTCCACCGTTGCTGATCCACTGCTTGCTGCCGTTGATTTTGTAGCCGACGATTTTGCCATCTTTTTCGACGCGATCAGCAGTTGTCTTCAGCGACCCCAGGTCACTGCCCGCTTCCGGTTCGGTCGCGCCGTAGGCGAACAGAACGCCCTCATCGGCGATTTTGCCCAGCCACTTCTTTTTCTGCTCCTGAGTGGCGCCGAACGTTATGGGATCGCTGCCCAGGAATGTGGCGAACAGGGAAGTGGCGACGCCCAGGTCGATGCGCGCCATCTGCTCACAGATGAGATAGACGTCCATGGTGCTGCCGCCCATACCGCCGTACTCTTCGGGTATGAACAAAAGCTGGATGCCGAGTTTGTCTGGGTCAGACATTTGGCGAACGATGTCCACCGGGCACTCATCGCGTTCGTCCAACGCGATCAGCTCTTCATCCGGCAGGCGCTTCTTGGCGAAATCCCGGAGCGATTTCAAACTGAGTTGCAATGTCTTCTTGGTAATCATTGTCGCTGCCTCTCTTGATCTCTTAAACCGAAACCTGTTTCATTTCCCGGACCTTGCTGGTTAGCTCCGGCAAGAACTCCAGGATGTCGGCGACGATTCCAACGTCGGCCACCTGAAAGATGGGAGCTTTGGGGTTCTTGTTAATGGCCACGATGAAGGGACTGCCCTTAAGTCCGGCCAAATGCTGGAACGAGCCGCTGATGCCGCACGCCAGGTAAATCTTCGGCTTGACTGTTTTTCCGGACGAGCCGACCTGACGGGACTTCGGCAACCACTTGGCATCGACCACGGGCCGTGAGCAACTCACCGCCGCGCCCAGCGTCTCGGCGAGTTCTTCAGCGATGGCGATGTTGTCTTTTTCCTGGATGCCACGGCCGACGGAAATCAGTACAGCGTGCTTTGTGATATCCACATCGCCCGCTTCAGCGACGACGGTCTCAAGATAGCGCCGTTTCGCAGTCAGAGCGCCGACACTTGCAGACTTGTCGATGATGATGCCATTGACCGCCGCGCCTTCCTGCGGCTTGAACGCACCCGGGCGAATATTGATGATCGCGCCGGATGAAATATCGCAAGCCACGTGCGCGCTCACCTGGCCGCCAAACTCCTGGCGAACCAGCTTGAGATTGGCGCCGTCAACCCCTTCGATACCAAGCACATCGGAGACAAACGTTGAGTTCATCTTGATGGCGAGGCCGGGTGACAAATCGATGCCGAAATGCGAGTGTGAGACCAGAACGATGGCATCGTTGGGCACGATGTTCACCAGGGCTTTGCGGACCACCTCTGCATTGGGGTAAGCCAGCGCTTCATTGGCGATTTTCCATAGCTCGGCGTAGGAGGCCCGCAGGCTTTCGCAAACGGCGTCAAGTTCCGCGCCCCAACCGGTGACGATGGCGACCGGTTGCGCGGCAGCATCGATCTTTTTTGCGGCGGCTGCGAGTTCGGCCGCTGAATCGTCGGCAATGCCGCCCTTGTGTGCGATGTAGGCGAAGATGCGTGCCATTAGTTCAACCCTCCTTTAGCTTTCATCAACTCAATCAGCTTGGCGATGACTTCTTCCTGGTCGCCTTCGAGCATCTCGGCTCCCTTGCCGAGCGCGGGGACGAAATAGTCGGTCCGCTTGACCTTCGCTCCAGCATCTCCGACTGCACTGGCATCCACACCGAGGTCGGACGCGCCGAAGGTTGGAACCTCCAATGACGCCACCTGGCGGATGCCGCGCATCCCCACGTAACGCGGCTCATTGATGCCGGTCTGGATCGAGAGCACGCAGGGGAGATCGATCTCGTTCATCTCCTTGTTGCCGCCTTCGATCTCGCGGCTGACTTTCAGCTTGCCGCCGTCAAGGACAGAGATGGAATTCACCAGCGAAGCAAACGGATAATCGAGCAGCGCCGCCAACATTCCTCCGACCTGCGCGCCGCCGTCCTCGGCCTGGACGCCGGTCAGGATGAGGTCGTACTTGCCCTTCTGCACGTAGGCTTTCAGGATGTTCGCAATGCCTCGGCCGTCGGACCCTTCGAAGGCCTTGTCGGAGAGCAGTACGCCCTGATTGGCGCCCATGGCCATCTCGCGACGCAGCACTTCCTCGTCCTCGTCGCTGCCAACCGTGACCACGGTGACGTTGCCGCCGGCCTTGGCGGTGATTTGGAGCGCCTCTTCGACGGCGTAGTTGTCGGGTTCGTTGACGGAATACACCAGGTCGTCGCGTTCGATATCGTTCCCGGCGGGGTTGAGTTGAATTTCGTTTTCTGAGGTGTCAGGTACTCGTCTTACGCAAACTAAAATTTCCACGGTCGCACTCCCCCATGATCTTGCTTCGAAAGTTGTGAGGTTCTAAGCTAGGACCTCGCTCATCACCTTCTCGTGTTCCACTTGTGCCAGCGCTGGTCGCACCAGCTGCTTGTCCACCAGTTCCGCCAGGTCGATGGCAGTCATCTTGCCTTCCAGTCCCGCTACCTTAATCGCATCTTCTATATTCACCATGCAGAACGGGCAGGCAGTCACGATCACGTTGGCCCCGGCGTCGGCGGCCATCTGCACTCTCTTTACGCCCATCCTCTGATCTTCTTTCGGCTCGTAGAACAGCATCAGCCCGCCACCGCCGCAACAAAATGACCGGTCACGGCAGCGGCTCATTTCGACTCGCTTCAAGCCAGGAATCGCATCCAGCACCTGGCGAGGATCGTCGTAAACCTGATTGTGCCGTCCCAGATAGCAGGGGTCGTGATAGGCATAGACCGCGTTTGCGTTTTCGAGCGGATCGAGCTTGAGGTTGCCCGACTTCACTTCCCGACAGATGACCTGGCTGATGTGCTCGACTGGCGGCACATCTTTGTAGTCATGTTTAAGCGCGTTGTACGCGTGCGGATCGGCGGTGACGATGCGCTGAACTCCAGATGCCTTGATGGCATCCACGTTGTGATCGCGCAGTGCCATGAACAACGTCTCTTCGCCGAAACGACGGGCGTCATGCCCGCTATCTTTTTCCGTCGCGCCCAGAATTCCGAAATTCACTCCGGCGGCGTCGAGGATCCTGGCGGTAGCACGCCCGATCGACTGCATGCGGTCGTCATAGGAAGTGATACTGTCCACGAAGTACAGCGTGTCCGCATTGCTCTTAGCGTCCGCGGTCTTGACGGCGCACGTCTGGGAGAACTCTTTGGCCTTGGCCCATTCCGCCCGTTTCTTCTCCATCTTGCCGTAGGGATTGCCGCGGCTCTCGAGCGCCTTCAGCGGCTTTTGCAGTGACTGAGGTACGTTGCCGTCGTCGATCATGCCCCGCCGCAAATCGACAATCTTGTCGATGTACTGGATCAGCAGCGGGCATTCTTCTTCGCAAGCGCCGCAGGTCGTGCATGACCAGATTTCGTCCTCCGAATAAATTCCCTCGGGCGAGATCAACGCCGTGCCGTTGCCTGCGCTGCCGAAGATCGGGTAGTGCTGGAAGGCGTAGTCTCTCGCCTTGATGGTGAGGAACCTGGGCGACAGCGGCCTCCCCACCGCATTGGCGGGGCACTGGTCTGAGCAGCGTCCGCAGTCGGCACACGAATAGAAATCAAGCATGTGCTTCCAGGTGAAGTCTTCAAAGGTCTTCACGCCGAATGATTTCACCTGGTCCAGATGCTCGTCGCTGACGCCCCAGCGCACCGGCTTCACCGTCCCGCGGTCCAGCTTTGCGAAGTAAACGTTGAAGAGAGACGTTTCCACGTGGAACTGTATTCCGAACGGCCGGTAGCACAGCAGGAAGTAAAAGGTCAGTACATCCACAAAATATGCGGCGAAGTGGAGACTCTGGAGGGCCGACAACGGAACCAAAGTTATCAGGAAAGCTCTCAGCGTCCACGGTAGTGACAATACGGCAAGGAATTCAGCAGGCTGGCCCTGCAGCGCTTGTGAGGCCGAAATGCTGGCCTCGAAGAGGCTCTCCGTCGCCATCAGCAGCGCAATCAGTGACAGCAGGAAGATGGCATCGGCAGGATGCCCTTTGCCATATCTGGCGGGCACCGCATAGCGCGCGGGCTTGAAGACGATGCGGCGAATTGCGGCGACGATCATGCAAAGGAAGACAATGCTCGCGGCGTAGTCTTTGACGATGTTGTAGATGTGCCCGATTGCCCCTGACGAGCCCGGCAGAACGAAATTCGGGTTGACGCCGAGAATCAGCAGCGAGAAGGCCTGGGTTGCCAGGATGAGGAAGCCCGCAAAGATAAGGATATGAGTGATCCCTGCAGTCGGGTAGCGCGGGTGCTTCCATTGCCCCAGCCAAAATTGCAGCAGCCTCTCCAGCCGGACTAACGGCCTGTCGAGGCGCGAATCGCGTTGGCTCCGCATGAGCGGCAGAATCCGCCTGGCCGCGATGTAGAAAAAGCACGCCAGTCCCACAAGGTTGAGGAGCAGGAACAATGTGCGTCCGGTTATGAACCAGTACGTCACTTGCGCCGGTGACTGGATGCTTTCCATCATGATGCCCAACATCTCCTACCTGAGCGATGTTCCCCATCACTCCCACAAGAATGTTCGAGGCCAATGAACGAGGTGACTGCCGGACGAGCAAGTTGAGGACTCCGGCATGCTGGCTCTTGCTTTCGCCGTCGTACCACTGAGGAGTAACTCAGGCGTTCGTCGCTGACCTGAGCACCCGGGAGTAAACCTAAGTTTGCAGGGGAACAGAACGTATGTCTGTGATGCGGAGTACCCTGTGCCTGTGACGCAGCGTACTCTGGGACGTGACGTGGGGACGATTGGCAGGTTACAGCTTCGTGACAGCGTCGGTAACGCATTCGCGCAGTGCTGGCGCGCTGGTCAGCAGCGCCGAGAAGTGGCCGGCGGGAATCCAGCGCAGAGTGCTTCCATGCCAGTGCTGGTGCAGGCGCTCGGTTTCGCTGCCCGCCACATAACCGTCACGGGTGCATCCGGCAATGACTGCTGCGTCCACCCTGACCGGCAGCGGATAGCGGGTGATGTCGGCGATGTTGAAGAGTTGCTGAAGCCGCTCGCGTGCGGCTGCGCGCAAGGTTGGCCCGCCACCCAGAGCCTCCAGATCGACACTCCACGACAGCAGTCCCCGGGTGTAGATGCTACTGGCGGAGGCGCCTGTCGCCAGTGCCGCGCATGCAACCGGAAAAGGGCAGACCGCCGCGGTGATCGCCGCCATGTGCCCGCCCATGCTGTAGCCGGCTACAACCAGCTTGGGATAGCGCTGGCGGAGATTCTCCAGCAGTGCGCGCGCCTCCAGCACCATGCCCAGCGCCATCAATCCGTGATCGCTGACGGTGATAAGCGATGGTCCTCCCGCCACTCGCCGGCGGCCATAGAAAGGGCTGACCAGAAAGTAGAGGTCGAGCCCTCGCGTAATGAGTGGACCGAAGACGTGCTGACGCGGACGATAGCCTTCGTCACGCGAACCGGCCAGGATTACACAGGCCGCACGATTGCCTTCGCGCGACCAGCTGCGCACATGTACGGCGCGGGCCTCTTTGGGAAGCAAGTCGAGCGGCGAGGAAAATGTCCCATCGCGCCGAACCATGCGGCCGTGCTTCCGTGCCGGCTGCCAGTCCACCGAAATCGGTGAAGGCGGATCGCTATAGGGGACGCGTGTCGAAAGCTCCGTCAGCAGCGCCTCTTCTCCCCATCCCCGGGAGAACATTTTCGACCACCGGGACATGCCGGCCACAAGCAAGTCGAGCGGGTGCGCTCCCCTGACCGAAGTATCGCCGGCAAATCCACGCATCAAGCGATTGGCGATCTTGTTGTGAACTTGTGTCATGGAGTCTAACGGCGCCATTTCGAACGACAGTTAGCAACAGATAATAATGCAACCCTGCAAAGTAGGCTACTACGGGGGAAACACAACCCCAACATTCCGCTATAGTATGAAACTCAGCACCATGACTGGCGAAGTCACTCGCGCGCAGGCCGCAGCTGCCGGGCCGGGCGCAACTCTGCTGTATGACGATTGGTATCCCGCTCTGCGCTCTGAGAAGATAGCGGGCAAGCACATGGCCACGGCCGTTTTGCTGGGCATTCCTCTTGTCCTGGGACGGACCTCCGCCGGCCGTTACTTCGCCATTCGTGATACCTGTCCGCACCGCGGCATTCCGCTGTCCTATGGATGGTTCGATGGCCAGGCGGTCACCTGCAAATATCATGGCTGGTCGTTCGAGGCGGTGTCGGGCCAGTGCCGCGGGATCCCCTCGCTAACCAGCCACGATTCGCTCGACCCTTCACGCATTTATGCGGCGGCGTTTCCCTGCGAGGAACGCGACGGCCATGTGTGGGTGTATGTTCCCCAGCCGGGCAGAGGCAAGCTGCGGATGGATGATGCGGCGAAAATGCCCGCCGTCCCAGAACGTCCCCAAGTTCAGCCAGCGCTATCGCAGCGCCCACTTGTCGGCCGATCTGCCTTGCCATGTGGACCACGGCATCATTGGGCTCATGGATCCGGCGCACGGGCCGTTCGTTCATCAGGCCTGGTGGTGGCGTTCCAAGCACAGCATCCACGAAAAGGAAAAACAGTTCGAGCCTATCGACAACGGTTTCCGCATGACCGCCCATCAGCCGTCGGCCAACAGCGCGCCCTACAAGTTGCTGGGAGTTTACGGTCAGCCCATCACGACCACCATCGATTTTGTGCTGCCCAACCGGCGCTACGAAATCATTCGCTGCGGCGAGAAATGGTTTGCCAGCCTCACCACGGTGACGCCGACAGCCGGGGACAATTGCCGAATCGACGTCTGCGCGGCGTGGAACATATTTCTCCACGTGCCGTTTCTTACTGCGATCGCCAAGTTCTTCGGCCGCCGCTTCGTTCGTCAGGACCAGCTCACCATGATCCAGCAGGCGGAAGGATTGAAACACAATCCCAGCCTGATGCTGATTGACGATGCGGACCGCCCAGCCAAATGGTATTTCGAGCTGAAACAGGCGCGATTGGAGTCGCAAGCCACCGGCACTGCGATGCGACATCCCATGAGCGGGCCGGTCACCCTGCGGTGGAGAAGTTGAGCCGGGCGCAGCAGATCAATGGCGTCCCGCCGGGTGACCTGTTGGGCAGGTGGCGCCAGCCGGAACGTAAGTGTCTGTGTTGTGCGCAAAGCACCAATTCACCTGCTGCCGCGAGAACTCGGTGACCACGCTGGCCGGCACGTCCGCTTCTTTGACTTCCTTGAACTCGAAGGCAATGCTTCCGTCCGGCGCGACTGTGGCCAGCAGGTATCCATAAACATCGGTTGCGGCAACTGTGGCGGCAGCGTGGTCCTCTGGCAGCCGATAACGCACAGCGCCGGCAGACCCCACAATCCATCCGGGCAATACCTCGCCGGCATGGCAGGCGGTGGCGTACACATTGTTGATCACGAAGTGAGAATGGCTGGCCAGCACGTACACATTCTTTTTGGTGCTATTCCGGAAGGCAATCAGCGCAGCGTAGGCCGCTCGCCCGCTGCTCTGCTCCTGCGCCGAGTCGTTCATACTGTGCCCGGAGGACAGACCGTCGGGCAACGCCGCGTGCATCCCCAGCACGACGGTGCGGATTGAGTTGTCCTTCTCGTCGCGAGCCAGGACGCCCTTTAGCCAGTTCATCTGGTCGGTATCGAACTCGTCTGCCGATGCATTATCCATGCCAATGAAATCGACGCCGCGTTCGATCCAGTGATAGTACGTCTTCAAAAAGTGGTCATCGGGATTGTCGGCAAGGCGCTGCCGCCGCAGCACCGGTTGGTCAAGCCAGTCGGCGAACTGCGCGACATACTGTCGCCTGTTCATGGGGGAAATGGTTTCGTGATTGCCCATGGCCAGGAACACCGGCAGGTCTCCAAACGGTTTGAGCTGGTGCTGGATGAAGTCGGGCCAGGCTGCGGCGAGGTAGTCACTAATCGTGGAAGCCGGATGAGTGTGAAGGTAGTCCTCGTCGAAGGTGTAGATGGCGCGATAATCGCCGAGATGCCAATAGAAGGCCGCGTTGTCGCGCAGCACGCCCTGGGCGATGGCGGGCATCACGATGTCGCCACAGTTGCGCGAGTCACCCGATACAGCGAACTTCCAGCTCGCCGCGGAGTTGTGGTGCTCTTGCGCTCCCAGGGATGCGGTCGCACACAGGAGCAGAAGAAGAGCCAGAATTTCGACTTGAATTGAGGACTTGTTTCCGCTTCCCGATTTCACCAGTGGCGGGCTTTGCCGGCGATCGAACATCTTTCCCTCACAGCGCCCGTAGTTTGGCGCCTTCATACATTAATCGATTCTGAATTTCTCGGTGCAGAATCTTATCTCGCGCTCGCCGGAACCGGGGCTTGCATTGATATTCGGCTGCCAAAGAGATAAGCTGTGCCGTCTTCTACACACTGGAGAATCCATGTCATCTGCAATTCGCCGGATTGTGGCGTCACTGTTCGCGGTCAGCATACTCTTCGGCTCCGCCCTCTACGGACTGCCCCGGCAGGATGCAGCCAAGCCTGACGAATCGCGCCTGAAGCCCGCCTATCGCTTTGAGCGCAATCATTGGGTGTACGTTCACCTCGAGGGCCCTCCTGCCGACATCGGATATCAGCACGGTTATCTGCTGGCGCCCGAGATCGAAGACGGCGTTAACACCGTGCGAACGATTATCACGCACAGCTCCAAGCGCGATTGGAATTTCTACCGCTCCACCGCACAGAACATACTGTGGAAGCACATTGACGCGGAGTATCAGCAGGAGTTGCAAGGCATCGCCGATGGGTTGCAGGCGCACGGCGTAAACCTGGATGTGTGGGACGTAGTGGCGTTGAACGCCATGGAAGAGCTTCCCGACTATTACGTTCCCTGGCTGAACAAGCAGGAAAAGCGGGCTGGCGCGCCTGTCTTGAAGGCGCCGGGAAACTGCAGCGCGCTGGTCGCGACCGGCTCCATGACTAAAGATCACAAGCCGGTCATTGCCCACAGCAACTGGAGTGACATCGCCACCGGTAGCCGCTGGACCATCATCTTCGACATTGTCCCCACCCATGGCTACCACATGTTGACCGACGGTTTCCCGGGGATCATCGTGAGCGACGATGACTTCGGCATCAACTCCGCCGGCCTTATGGTGACCGAGACCACCATCACCGGCTTCGCGTTGTTCGATCCCAACGGGGTGCCCGAGTTTGTGCGGGCCCGCCGGGCGATGCAGTATGCCAGCTCGATCGACGATTATGTGCGCATCATGCTCGACCACAACAACGGGGGATACGCCAACGACTGGCTGCTGGCCGACAACAATACCGGTGAAATTGCGCGCTTCGAGATCGGCCTGAAGATGCATCGCGTATGGCGAACGAAGGACGGTTACTTCGTTGGCGCAAACTTTCCCAGCGATCCTGAATTCATCAAGAAGGAAACCGATTTTGATCCCAACAACATGGGCAGCTCCCCCAATGCCCGTCACAAACGCTGGGAAGAGTTGATGGCGCAGAACAAGGGGCAGATCGATCTCGCTATGGCAGAAAAGTTCCTCGCCGACCATTGGGACAGCTACCAAGGCAAGGAAGACCGCGATGAGCGCTCCCTCTGCGGCCACCTCGCCAATTCGCCGCGCGGCGCGCCCGAGTGGGAGCGGCCACCGTACTCTCCTGACGGCGCGGTGACCGCCCAGGCGGCTGACGCTACCATGGCCAAGAACATGAGCTTACAAGCCAAGGCCGGTTATCCTTGCGGGGAAGACTTCATCGCCGACAAATTCCTGAAAGACCACCCCGAATTTGATTGGCAGCGGCCGGTTTTGCGCGACATGAAGGGCAATCCCTGGGCTGAGTTCAAGGCCGCGGACAAACAGTGAGGCAATTTCGTTCGCGGCTACTGGCGGGTGCGCAAACAGTATCCGGCGCGGGATGTTGAATTGTCATCACGAACGGCCTTCCAGTCCGCGGGGGACCTGTTTTTCCAGTTGTTTCAGCAACCTCTTTAGCCGCAAGGTATGTGACACCAACAGAAAGGCCTCGCGTTGGCGAGGCCTGGTCGAATCCTAATCTGCAAGTGCGGCTGCTGGTTGCCCAACGAGTATTTGTTCGTTGCTCGTTGCTAATTGCTTTCCTGCGGTGTGACCGACACGAACTTGCCCATCTGCCCGCGGTCTTTGAACTCAACCACGCCCGTAATCTTGGCGAACAAGGTGTCGTCTTTGCCGCGGCCCACGTTGATGCCCGGCTTAATGCGGGTGCCGCGCTGCCGAACGATGATGGAGCCGCCCGAAACCAGTTGGCCTCCGAACGATTTCACGCCCAGCCGCTGTGCATTCGAGTCGCGGCCGTTCCGGGAACTACCTAAACCTTTTTTATGTGCCATGACAATATCCTTGAGTCTGCCGCCGGCTGAAGCCGGCTCGCGTTAAGTATCACTGCCCAACGCCGGCCTGAAGGCCGGCTCTACCGACAATCTTACGTTTCCTGCAAATCAGAACCGTCTTCGCGGCCGCGCGTGACCGCCCGCCGGATCAGGGCGGGAATGCCCAGCAGCACCGAATCGAAGCGCTTGGCCAACGTAACCAGGGCCGGGATCAACTGGTGTAGGAGCATCAGCCGTTAAGCCTTCAGGTCCTTGCCGTCCACGTTGATGCCGGTGATCTTTACGGCCGTGTACGGCTGGCGATGTCCATTCAGCTTCTTGTATTGCTTCTTGCGTTTGAAGTGGAAGACCAGGATCTTATCGGCGCGGCCCTGCTCGACCACCTGGGCGCTGACGAAGGCCTTCGACGGCTTGCCGAGTTCACCCTCGGAGCCGCTGACGGCCAGCACTTCATCGAACTGGATCTTTTCGCCGCTGGTCTGCGGCAGCTTCTCGATCTTAATTACGTCGCCGGGTGCGACGCGATATTGCTTTCCCCCGGCGCGGATCACCGCGTACATGGCAATGCCTCCAATGAACTTTTCCGGTCAGGGCGTTTTGCTGCTTCGCCCTCACCTCGACGGCTCGCAATGTAGCGAGTGTCCTTGGCTTCGCCGGCCGTGCATAGCTGTGGCGCAGTCGGCGTTAACCCCTTTGTGCGCTTGCACTTCCCCGAGCCAGGAAGGAGACCTTCACGGAAAGGCGGGGTGTCCCTGACGGGACCTGGTAGTACAGGCAAACCATAGAAGTGTAGCGTGTTTGGGCAGCGCAGGTCAAACGATATTCGGGTGCTGGGGCTCCAGAGAAATACTAGTGATACACAAACCGATTTTTTTAACTACTTCTGATCTGGATTGATTTTCAGAGGCGTGCTCGTCTTAGTTGCGAGGTTAAGGAGAACTATTTCGTTGGCGACGAGTTGGCGATTGGAGGATACGGTCCATCTCAAAAACGCTGCCTGCTTGCCGTCGCGGGAAACACAGAGACGTTCGGAATAGCCGTTCGCAGTCGTGAGTTTTTCGAGCGTACCGTCGGCGATTTTCATGCGGTAGACGTCGTGATCGTCGCGGCTGGAGGCCATAAACAACAAGTGTTGATCGTCGGGCAGAAAAACGGGATATCCGAATTCCGGATGGGGCGTCGTGTGCTGCACTCGCGGTACTAGCACGCGTATCAGGTATTGACGGCTTCTCGAGAGAGTAAATCTGAAATTGAAGTTGCTTCTCTTCTGCGAAGCTGTTGGCAGTGAGTATGAGGCTCTTGCCGTCTGGCGAAATGGCTGGTACCGAGATGGCGTAGAAAGTCTCGTGAGTAAGTTGGTGCAGATTCTTTCCGGCCAGGTCGGAGTAGTAGATGTCCCATTCGTGCAGGTCGGGTGCGGCCATGCCGTCATAGTTTCCGTAAAAGCCAGCTCGCGCGAAGTAGATGCGATTCGGTGTTGCAGAGAACATCGGGAAGAGGTCGTGGCTGTTCGAAAAAAGCAGCTGGTGGGCATTGGAGCCATCGGCATTTGCTAACCAGATCTGTGAGTGAGGCTCTTTGCCGGTTGAGTGGGAATAGGCAAGGTGCTTTCCATCCGGCGAAAAGACAGGTATGTGGTCGACGCCGTGGGATGCCCAGGCCGGACGCGTGACTTCGCCAGTGGATATCGAAATCGAATAAGTGCCCTGTGCCGTGGAATCGTTGCGGGAGGCGATGAGCGACTTGCCGTCAGCAGAGAAAGCGAGACCCGTCCATCGCGCGCTGTTTTCCGGAAATGCAGCAGAGGAACTATTGCAGGCAATAATGACGACGAGTAGCACCGTCGCGAGGCTGAAAGCTAAAGACTGTTTGGCGACGATCTCCATACTTTTGCTCTCAGCCGGAAGTTCCGTTCTAGCTCTCAACAGCTCGGTACTATCTCACGGTACGGGATAGCTTGTCGGTGACCTGCCTCACTCATCGACGCGCCCCGGTTCCGTACGGCCCGCGCTTCCAGCATTAGAGCCGCACGATGCACCGCGCCAGAATTCCGCAAAGTGAGGTATGTAGGGTAATCCACCCTGCTAGCATAGAGGGGTGTCCCCGCTGCTTGAGGTCCAAAATCTCACCGTCGAATTCGCGACTGCCCAGGGAAATGTCACCGCCGTCCGTGATGTGAGCTTTCAGATCGCGCCCGGCGAGGTGCTGGGACTGGTCGGGGAGTCAGGCTCGGGGAAGTCGGTCAGCGCGCTGGCCATCCTGCGCCTGCTGCCGCCCCAGGCGCGAATTCACGGCAGCATTCGATTTCGCGGCCAGGACCTGCTCGCCATACCGGAGCCGGAGATGCGGCATATTCGCGGAGCCGGCATCAGCATGATTTTCCAGGAGCCGATGACCGCGCTGAATCCGGTGATGCGCGTGGGCGATCAGATTGCCGAAGCGGTGCTGGCGCATGCGGTAAAGCAGATCCCTCGCGGGCTAAACTTTGCCCCAACAAGCGCAAAAACGGCGCTCGTTGGAGACCCCGGTTCGCCCGCTCGTGATGACAAGAACAATGGGGACCTTAACGGCACGGCTGAAGCCGTGCCCCTTCAAAACGGTCGAGTTGCAGGCTCTTTGCATTCTGCACATAAAGGCGTTACCAAGGCCGAAGCTTGGCGGCTGGCGGTGGAGGCCTTGCGCACCGTCGCCATTGCCGACCCCGACCGGCGCGCGCGCGACTATCCGCATCAGCTCTCCGGCGGCCAGCGCCAGCGCGTGATGATTGCCATGGCCGTGGTGAACCGGCCGTCGCTGCTGATTGCCGACGAACCTACGACTGCGCTCGACGTCACCATCCAGGCGCAAGTGCTCGATCTGCTCAGCCAGCTGCGTGAAAAATTTTCCCTGGCGATGCTGTTCATCTCCCACGACCTGGCCGTGGTCTCGCAAGTGTCGCGCCGCATCGGAGTCATGTACGCCGGCAGCGTGGTCGAAATGGGAACGGCGCAGGAAATTTTCGGCCGACCTATACATCCCTACACGCGCGGGCTGCTACACTCTGTGCCGACGCTGCGCACCGAGCGCGGCCAACCTCTCCAGACCATCGAGGGAACTGTGCCTGCCATTACGGCCCTGCCGCCGGGCTGTGCTTTCGAGCCACGCTGCTCGTGGCGCATTGCCAGCTGCGCGATCGATCCGCCGCCCCTGGTCGAAGTTGCGCCCGGCCATCTGGCCCGTTGCCCGGTCGTCTCCGCGGAGGTCGGTTGACCGATGCGAGTTCTCGTGCTCAGCGATATTCATGCCAACCTCGAAGCCATGGAAGCCTGCCTTGCCGCCGCGCCTGCGCACGATCTGGTCGTAAACCTGGGGGACGTAGTCGGCTACAACGCGTCGCCGAATGAAATTTGCGAGCGTGTGCGCGCCCTGGGCGGCACCGTGGTGCGCGGCAATCATGATCGCGCCTGTACTGGGCTGATCGACCTGTCCGAGTTCAACCTGGTGGCGGCCATGTCGGCACGCTGGACCAGCATCGCGCTGGACAACCACCATCTGAACTGGCTGCGCAGCCTGCCACAAGGCCCAACCCGCCTCGACCAAGTGCCCGGAGTAGAGTTTGTGCATGGCTCCCCGCGCGATGAAGATGAGTACCTGTTGAACGTATCCACTGCTAACGCCAATTTTCAGGAGCCTGACCATCCTGATGTCATGATGTTCGGGCACACCCATGTGCAGGGTGGCTTCGTACAGCAGGAGGACGAAACCTTTCCGTTCTTGCCCAACTACGAGTCCACGGACGGGCCTGCGGAGTCTACTCTTACACTTATGCCGGGCGAACGATACCTCATCAATCCCGGCTCGGTGGGTCAGCCCCGCGATGGTGACTGGCGGGCCGCCTTTGCTCTCTATGAGAAAAACGGGAGTGCACCCGGGCAGGTCACCTTCTACCGTGTTCCTTACAACGTAAAAGAGGCGCAGGACAGGATTTTTAAGGCCTCACTGCCTGAGCGACTGGCACTACGGTTGGCGACCGGACGATAGCGCGGGCAATTCCACGGTCTGCACGATTACGCGACGACGGCTCGCGCACCGCATCCAATATTTCCGGGTTAGACTACTAGTCATGCCCTTCCGTCCATTTCCCGGGAAGTCTCGCTATCGCTCGCAGGAATTCGACGGCGGCGCAATTGATAGTTCGGACGAAGGTTATCTCGTCGCCTACATTGATGGCGGCGCGCGCGGCAATCCGGGACCAGCTGGATATGGCGTCGTCATCGAGGACGAAATTGGCCGTCCCGTCGCCGAACTCAGCGAATTCCTTGGCCGCCAGACGAACAATTACGCTGAGTATTCGGGCTTGCTGGCGGCGCTCAACTACACCCTCCGGCACGGCTTCAAAGCACTGAAAGTGGTCAGCGACTCTGAGCTGATGGTGAAGCAGATGAACGGCGAGTACAAAGTCAGCAATCCCACGCTGAAGGAACTTCACAGTCGCGCGATGAAGATGATCGACCAGCTTGACTACTTCGAGATCAAGCACGTGCTTCGCGAGAAGAACCGCGACGCCGACCGCCTGGCGAACCTGGCCATGGACCGCGGCATCGCGAAAAAAGCGCCGGCGGTAAGCGCCACAGAGGTCGGCGGGGTTGCGTCGGTGGTGCCTGAACTCAATGGCGTGGTTCGCAATGGCGTGGTCGAATTCATGGGGAATCCGCTCCCCGATGGGACCCTGGTCAAAGTCCGGGTCGCTTCCCCTGCGGCAAAGAAATAGTCATCTAGGCTGGCTACCGAAAAAGGACGTCGCGATAAAAGAAACCGCAGATTCCTCGGGGCTGAAGCCCCTCGGAATGACAAAATAAAAGTCTACGATGGCGCACCTAAAGGTGCGCCCCTTCAAAAGCATAAACGTTCGAGTTTTTCAGCAGCCTATTAGGCTGAACAGTTGGCTTGGGCCATCGCCGCTGCGGGGAAACCGGCTCGCATCTGCGGCGGTTCGATGGTCTGCATATCTTCCGGCGGATTCTCTACCGCCCATGCCAGGGCCTGCGTCATCTGTTGCAGCGTTACCAGCGCGAGCCGCTGCGCGCCGTCACGCGTCGCCGGAAACAACCTTGCCAATGCATACAGCGGAATAAGCGCATACGGCCACCTGCGCCCCGGCCCCAGCACATACCAGGGACGCACGAAGGTCGCGCGCATGCCACTCTCGCGGACCAGCCGTTCACCTTCGGCGCGTGCCGCCTGGTACTCCTGCATGATGGGCGCGGGCCGCGCCACACTGAGATAGACAAAATGGCGCACGCCAGCGCTGGCCGCCGCATCCACCGCTTCCTGGCACGACTTCAAATCGATGGCGCGAAATTCGGCGGCCTTGCGCGGACTGGGATGCGCCACGCCCACCAGATGCACGAAGGTATCGGCTGGCGCTATTTGCGACGCATAGCTTTCTGCGTTGAGGGCGTCGCCACGCAACGCGTCGCAGCCGGGCGCCAGTTTCGATTCAGAGCCCGGACGGACCAGCGCGCGCACATGGTGTCCCCGGCGCTGTAATTCCCGGGTCAAACTGCTTCCCATGAAGCCCGTCCCGCCGGTAAGAAACACGTCGTGTTGCGTGGAAGCCACCCGCCCCTCCGATGGACTGAAATTCAGTAGCCGAATTCTAGTACGGCTGCCGAAAGGTGTCAGATTGTTTTTGTATGTAGGAATTATCAGTTCTGGTGTGTATCAGGGCACAACTTTTGGAGGTTGCTGAAACGTCCGAAAAGCAGATCCCTCGCGGGCTAAAGCCCGCTCGTCATGACAAAAAATAAAGAGCTTAACGGCGCACCTAAAGGTGCACCCCTTCAAAAGCATAAACGTTCGAGTTTTTCCGCAGCCTGTGAAGCCCCACCCTGATACAAAGCGATTTTTTCGGGCAGTTTGCCTCCCCACGCAAAGCGAGATGGATTTGTGGACTCAAATCCTGATTACCGTGCCCACCATTTAGTATGGTGGTTACCTCTTATGTTCGTTGACGAAGCAAGAATTCGGGTGAAGGCGGGCGATGGCGGCAATGGCTGCATGGCCTTCCGGCGGGAGAAGTTCGTGCCGCGCGGCGGACCCTCCGGCGGCGATGGCGGTCATGGCGGCGACGTGGTGATGGAGTCGAGCGAACGCCACAACACCCTGGTTCACTTCCGCTTCAATCCCGAATACAAGGGCGAGCGCGGGCGCCATGGCGAGGGTTCCAACAAAACCGGCCGCGAGGGCGAGAGCGTCGTGCTCAAGGTTCCCGTCGGGACCATCGTGTACGACGAAATGACAGGCGAGCTGGTGCATGACTTCTCCCATGCCGACGAGAGCGTTGTAGTGGCGCGCGGAGGACGCGGCGGCCGCGGCAATGCGCGCTTCGCCACCTCGACCCATCAGGCCCCGCGCGAGCACGAGGAGGGACACCCCGGAGAAGAGCGCGCGCTGCGCCTTGAGCTGAAACTGCTCGCTGATGTCGGGCTGGTTGGTTATCCCAACGCCGGCAAGAGCACGCTGATCTCGCGTATTTCGGCAGCGCGGCCCAAGATTGCCGATTACCCCTTCACCACGTTGCAGCCCAATCTCGGCGTGGTGGCTGTCGGCGAAGGCGCCGAAGAAAAGAGTTTTGTGGTGGCCGACATACCTGGACTCATCGAAGGCGCCAGCCAGGGCGCGGGGCTGGGCACGCAGTTTCTGCGCCACATCGAGCGCACCCGGCTGCTTGCGCACCTGGTGGACGTCTCCGACGCCAGCGGCCGGCCTGACCCGGTGCAAGACTACGAGGTGATCACGCGCGAACTGGCAAGCTTCGGCGCGGGACTGGATGGGAAGCCGACGATCGTCGTCGCGTCGAAAATGGATGTGGCGAACAAAGACAAGCTCGCCAAGTTGAAGCGCTATTGCAAACGAAAAAAACTGGAACTATTTCCTATCTCGGCGGTAACTGGCGAAGGGATTGACGAGCTGAAGTGGGCCATGGCCGAACGAGTGGAGAAATTGCGGCGAGGAACTTCTGCGCCGCTCGCGGGTTCATAAATTATTCCGGCAACTCTGGTGTTCGTCGTATCTCCTGGAAGCGAGTTAACTTGTTGAGTCAATCGCGACCGCGTGCGCCAAGACGCTGGATTCTATTGGCGACGCTGGCATCCCTCCTGTCGTCCTATCTGCCGATGCCCGCCCAGCAGACGCCGACCTTCTCTTCCGACGTTAAAGTAGTCAACGTGCTGGCCACGGTGCGCGACAAACACGGCCAGATTGTAAACAACCTGACCAAGGACGACTTCCATCTGGAAGAAGACGGCCGTCCGCAGACCATCCGCTACTTCGCCAAAGAAACCGATCTCCCACTCACGCTCGGCCTGCTGGTGGACACCAGCATGAGCCAGCGGCGCGTGCTGGAGCAGGAGCGCATCGCCAGCTATGCCTTTCTGGAACACCTGATGCGCGAAGACAAGGACAAGGCATTCGTCATCCATTTCGACTGGGACATAGAGCTGCTGCAGGACCTGACCTCTTCACGTAAGAAGCTGAACGCTGCGCTGGAGAAGCTGGACAATCCCGAGTTCGAACAAAGCGGTGGCGGTGGTTCAGGTGGTCATCACCGCGGCGGAGGCACCACGCTGTACGACGCCGTCTTCCTTGGCTCGGACGAGCTGATGCAGAAACAGCAGGGCCGCAAGGCGCTCATCATCCTCTCCGACGGCGTGGATACGGGAAGCAAAGTGACGCTGCTGCGAGCCATCGAGTCGGCGCAGCGCGCCAACACCCTGGTTTACTCCATACTGTTCGCTGACAAGGAAGGCTACGGCAACGGAGGACGCTTCGGCGGCAACATAGGCGGGATCGGCATGGGCCATCCGGGCGGAGGCGGCATGGGACGCGGCGGACCTCAGCCATATCCGCAGCAATCCCATCCCGATGGCAAGAAAGTTATGGAGCAGATTGCAAGGGAGACTGGCGGCCGCTTCTTTGAAGTCTCCAAGAAGCAATCGATCGATCAAATCTACGCCAGCATTGAAGAAGAGCTGCGCAACCAGTACAGCCTGGGCTACACGCCCGACAAGGTCGATGCCTCGCCCGGCTATCACAAAATCCATCTGACAACTACGCAGAAAGACCTGGTCGTGCAGACCAGAGATGGATACTACAGCAGCGGCAATGTGGAACAGCCGTAGGTTTGGGAAGCGCCCAGCACCCCGCCAAGCGACTGCTCCTAAAATATCAGTCACGGCGGAGTAGCCTTCGGCCAGGCGCCTCGAGTACGCTGTTTTCGGGTGCAAGTCTGTGGAGCGCGTTCTTGCTTTGCTGGTAGCGGGATTGGCGGTATGCGGCGGCCTGTGCGGGATGATCTGGCCCGAGATCTATCGCAGTTCCATGGAGGGAAGCTACACGCCACGAAGCGCCCGCATTACATCTTTGGTGCTTTTGCTCCTCGGCATGGCAGGACTGGTCGCAATCTTAAGCTACGCTGGTGGCCCCATTGATTTCTTTCCGGCCTGAATGAAGTAGCGGCAAGCCGACCCTCGCCACCGTACAACGCGCGGCCAGCATTTACAATCCATACGCTTCCCGGTGGCTGATGTAATCGCAGGCTGGCCTTCAGAAGTTTCACTAGAGGAGTCTCAGGCGATGCCGGGGTAGTGCGGCGCTTCAGCGCCGCATCAACGAGCTGACGAGAAATCGGCCTTTAGGCCCGGCGTACGTAATTGGATATCCCTATACCTGCATGGTTCGCGGCGTTTTCGAAACGAGGTACCTCAGCGGCTAAGCCGATTAGACAACTGCTTAACGCGGGCCTGAAGGCCCGCACTACCCGAGCGGATTTGAGCACTCCTCCGCAGCCTGTGAAGGCGTGCTCCACCCATGACCCATGAGTTAAAGTTAAACTGCGTTAAGCATCCATGAACGTCCTTGAATTCACTGCGCTGATCGGGCTGGGTTCGCTGCTTGCCGGATTTCTGGGAGCGCTGACCGGCCTGGGCGGCGGCGTAGTGGTGGTGCCGATGCTGGCGCTGCTGTTTCACGTGGACATCCGCTACGCCATTGGCGCCTCGCTGGTCTCGGTGATCGCGACCTCTTCCGGCGCGGCGGCGGCGTATGTGCGCGAAGGCTACTCCAACATTCGCATCGGCATGTTTTTGGAAACCGCGACCACGGTTGGCGCGCTCGCCGGAGTCGCCATCGCTCTCTACGTCTCCAGCAGCGCCATCGCGATTGTGTTTGGCGTCGTGCTGCTTTACTCCGCGTATCTGTCAAGCCGCCACTACCCGGATGCCGCTCATGTGCTTTCCTCGAAGCTGGCAGAGCGGTTACGCCTGCATGGCGCCTATCCCGGTCCAAATGGAAAGCTGCCCTACAACGTCACAGGTGTTCCCGCCGGATACGGTCTGATGTTCGTGGCCGGCGCGCTCTCCGGACTGCTGGGCATCGGCTCGGGTGCGGTCAAAGTGCTGGCCATGGACCAGGTGATGAAGATCCCGTTCAAAGTTTCAACCACCACCAGCAACTTCATGATCGGCGTGACTGCGGCGGCGAGCGCGGGACTGTATCTTCACCGCGGCTACATTGCGCCCGCATTGGCAATGCCGGTGATGCTGGGCGTGCTGGCGGGTTCGCTCATCGGCGCGCGCGTGCTGGTGAAGGCCAGGGTCAAGGTGCTGCGCTACTTGTTCGCCGCAGTCATCGTGGTGCTGGGATTCGAAATGATCTACAACGGAATAACAGGACGCCTATGAGCGCGCAAACATGGGACGATAAACGCATTGAGGTCATCATCGGCGCGCTGCTGCGTACCGGAGTGATGCTTGCCGCCAGTGTCGTTGTATTCGGTGCCTTAATTTACCTGGCCCGCCATGGGCACGAAGTTCCCAACTACAGTGTTTTCCGTGGTGAACCCGCCAATCTGACCAGCATGAGCGCCATCGTTCATGGCGCGCTGGGCATGAGTGGGAGTGCGATTATTCAGCTTGGATTGCTGCTGCTGATCGCAACCCCAGTGGCACGGGTGCTGTTTTCAGCTATCGCCTTCGCCCTCGAGCGCGATTACCTATACGTCTTCATCACCCTGATCGTCCTGGCAATTCTGCTGTACAGCCTCTTCGAAGCGGGCGGGTGAGCTTCGAAAAGATGCGCGCTTGCCAAAGGCGCTGCGACCCGCTATCGTCGGAAACCGCCGCCTGTGCGGCACTGTGACTCATAACGAACTGGGGGAACCATGGCGGGAGTAAATCTTGCAGATGCGCGCCGCGTGATTGCGGCCGCCGAAAAGAAGGCGCAGGAAATCGGTCAACCCATGAACATCGCGGTGGCCGACGAGGGCGGCAACATCGTGGCGCACGTTCGCATGGATGGCGCGTGGATCGGCAGCATCGATATTTCCATGAAGAAGGCCTACACCTCGCGCGCCTTCGATATCGCCACCAGGGACCTAGCCACACATTCGCAATCGGGCGGACAGTTCTTTGGCATTCATGTCTCCAACGATGGCAAGATCATGATCTTCGCGGGAGGAATTCCGCTGAAACGCGACGGAAAAGTCGTGGGTGCGATCGGCGTCAGCGGCGGCTCGGGCGAGCAGGACCATGCCGTCGCCGAAGCCGGCGCTGCGGCGTTCTGAGTGGCGTCGCGGCGGTCGGCTTTTATCGCGGTCGAATATCGATGCCGGTGAGAGATCGCAACACATCGACCGCCCGCCGCAGGTGTTGTAGCTCCGCTTCAGACCTCTGGGCCAGCATGTCGGCGAGCGCCTGCACACGCCGGGTACGGGCCCGCTGCATCAGCGACCGCCCGCGCCGGGTCGCAGAAATGCTTATCTTCCTGGCGTCGGAAGCATCGGCGCCAGTCACGACCAGTCCTCGCTCCACCAGCCCTCGTACAATGCGCACCATGGTAGGTGGCTTTACCTGTTCCATCGCCGCCAGTCGCCGCAGCGACATGCTGCCGCCGAACACCAGCACGGAGAGCGCCGAGAGTTGGGCCGGGCCGATTCCGCTGTTCCGGTCCTGGGCGCGTACCTGACGCAGCAAGTGGATCGCGGCGGAGTGCAGCGCATCCGCCAGCGCCACGATATTTCTTTTTTCTGTTTTGGGCATTGATTCCCGGGGCACCGAGGGTGTATTGTAGCGCGAGCAAGAATAGTTAGCAATGCTAACTAATAGGAGAAGTGAGATGGCACAGGACATTTTCGCTGCGATTACCGCCAACGACCAGGAACGGGTTGTCCAGTTGATTGTCGCCGAGCCGGCGGTAGCCCATGCCCGCAATGCGGGCGGTATTTCCGCGTTGATGCAGGCGCGCTACGAAAACCGGCTGGAGATTGTTGACCTGTTGCGTAAGGCTGCGGGTGAGCTCGACATTTTCGAGGCGGCCACCTTGGGCGATGTCGCACGGCTCAAGGGCCTGCTGGCCAACGAAAGCGGGCTGGTCAAGGCGAGCAGCGCGGATGGTTTTACGCCGCTGCACCTGGCCTGCTTCTTCGGGCAGCTCGACGCGGCTGAGGTTCTGCTGCAGCACGGCGCCGACCCCAATGCCGTGTCGCCCAGCCGGATCGCGGTGATCCACAGTGCGGCCGCGTCGCGCAATGCGGCGGTGCTGAGACTTGTCTTGCGCGGCGGCGCGAATCCCAACTTGCAACAACAACGTGGCTACACTGCGTTGCATGAGGCAGCCATGCACAACAGTGTGGAGAGGGCGCAGGCGCTGCTGGACGCGGGCGCCGATTTGGCGGTCAAGACCGATGACGGGCAGACTGCCGCCGAGATGGCAGCGCAGAATGGCAGCAGGGAAGTGGCTGAATTGCTGGCGTCGGGAAAATAGAACTGTAATTGCGATCGGGTGGAGCACCGCTTCAGCGGTGCATTATCCCGCACAAAAGCGGTTTTTCTAATTCGCCTTACGTGGGCCTGAAGGGACTGGGTCGTTACCTCTGCGGTCCCTACAAGACTCTGTCTTAATTTCCTAGTTGACCCAGCGCTGAAGCGCTGGGCTAAGCTCTTTCGCCCCATTCGGGGCTGAATTTTGCGTGATTCTTTCCACTGCCGCAAACCATTATGGGTCGCGACACGGTCTCTGAAGGCCCGTACTACCTGTGCTAACCGGGGCACATCTATTGCGGAATTGCTCCACCCTATTGCGCTTCGAGCTGGTCCTCAGCGACCGCGGAGTGCCTGCGTAGTATTACGGCGCCGGTGAGCACGGCGCAAAACAGCAGCAGCACGCGCGCCACGTTGGCGTGCAAGACAGGATCGCCCAGCAGGATACGCACCAGTCCGAAGGCAGCGCTGGCTGCGCAAAAAGCGAAATAAAGCTTCTCTTTGGCGCAATGGGAGTACCGCAGCAGGACCAGGAGAACGGTGGTAACGATCACGTAAATCGCCAGCAGAACGATGCTGCCCGCGATCTTCTCGCGGTGAATCGAAAATGCCTCGGCCCGGGAAATCGCCAGTTGCAGCGCTGCTACACCCAGAAAAAACACGGAATGTATGAGCGCGATAATCGCCCGCTTGCGGTTGGTGATGATGGCGAAACGGTCCATAAACACGCTTATAGTGTGTGGCCCGGAGTGAACATCTGGCTGTGATTCAAGTCACAGAGAAGTTGTTTTTTTGTGCGGGCCGCCAGAACTACCGCTCAAGTACCGAATCTCTCCGCGGTGCGGGCCTTCGCTTTGGCGGCCTCTTCCTGCCGGTTCTTCGCGGGGGCGGTGGTTTCAAGGGAGCGGAGAAGGCGAGTTGCGATGGCGGCTATTTCATCGACCGCATTCTGGAACGCGGCTTCGTTGGCCTTCGACGGTTTGTTGAATCCGCTGATTTTTCGTACAAACTGCAGCGCAGCAGCCTGGACCTCGTCGGGAGTGACCGGCGGATCGAAGTTGAAAAGGGTTTTGATATTCCTGCACATAGGTTAGGGACCTATCCAAATAAGAAGGTTAGATGAGGGAGGGAGATTCAACGACCTGCCAGAAATTATTGGAGGCGCGGGTGGGAATCGAACCCACGCATAAAGGTTTTGCAGACCTCTCCCTTACCACTTGGGTACCGCGCCTCGAGGACAGGTGGTGCGAAAAACCCTCGCGCACGGCGAGGGCGGCAAATCCTGGAGCGGGAGACGGGATTTGAACCCGCGACTTCGACCTTGGCAAGGTCGCACTCTACCACTGAGTTACTCCCGCTCGCCGTCTGTGATTATAGCGAAAGCCTGAACTGCCGGGCAAATGAGAGAGGCAAAACGCGACGCCGAAAATCATTCCACGAGAACATCTTCAGGCTGATCGAGACTCGGGCTTGACGCTCCATTGCGGGTCCTGCTCGGGTGGCACGATGGAACCGTCGCGCATGTGAATGATGCGATCGCCATAAGTCGCGGCCTCAGGATTGTGCGTAATCATCAGCACCGTTTGTCCCAGCTCCTGGTTCGATTGCCGCAGCATCTTCAGAACAATTTCAGAATTCTGCGAGTCAAGATTGCCGGTGGGCTCGTCGGCTAGCACAATGGCGGGTTGATTCACCAAGGCGCGCGCCAGGGCCACTCGTTGCTGCTCGCCGCCACTCAACTCGGAAGGGCGATGCTCAAGGCGCTGGTCGATGCCCAGCAGTCGGGTGATGCGGTCGATGTATTCGCGGTCGCCGTTGCGGCTGGCTTTGCCGGAGATTTCGCGGGCGATATCAATATTGTCTTTCGCGGTCAGCGTCGGAAGCAGGTTGAACTTCTGGAAGACGAAACCAATCTTGTATTTGCGCATGCGCGTGCGCGCCGAGTCGGACAAGGAGGTGAAATCTGTGCCGTCGATCAGCACCCGCCCGGAGTCGGCGTGGGTCAGTCCGCCCAGGATGTAGAACAGGGTGGATTTCCCGCTGCCTGAAGGGCCGACGATGCTGACGAATTCACCCTTCTCGACCGCAAGGGAAACGCCGCGCAATGCCGGCACATCCACTTTGCCAATGCGGTAAGTTTTGCGGACATTCTCAGCTTGAATCATCCAGGCCATGCGAATCCTTGATATTACACGAAACGATTAGGGGCGGTGGCTAGTGCAGTTTCGCATCTGGTGCATAGGAAATGGGTGGAGCACGCCTTTCAGGCGTGCACGACGGTCGGTCAGTTTTTGCATTGCGCTTTAGCGCCTGCGGTAATGTTTCTTCACCTCAGCGGCTAAAGCCGGATCATTTCAGAATCTCAACTGCACCGCTGAAGCGGTGCTCCACCCCTGCACACCGAGTGTGGAAGTGGTCTTAGCAGAGCAGAGGAACTCGCGCCGCGCGCCACTCTTCCGGTACTCCCCAAGCCGCGCAATTCGAGTTACAACAGCAGCATGGCAAGAGTGTCTTCCGAGGCCAAACATGCGGAGTTGGTTGAGCGAGCGGTTGCGTGGCTGCGCTATAGCTACAGGTGCGGCATCATCCTCTCGGAGCAGTCTTGCGCCAGCGGCGAAGTGCCTGACGTCATCGGCTGGAAAGGGTCCTGCCAGTCCGTGGTGGTGGAATGCAAAGTATCACGCGGCGATTTTCTGGCCGACGCGAACAAGCCTTTTCGCCTGAGACCAGAGCAAGGGTTAGGCAGCCGCCGCTTCTACATGGCGCCGGCAGGCTTGATTGCGCGCGAAGAATTGCCCAGACATTGGGGACTGCTGGAATGCAAAGGGCGTCAGCTGCAAATGACGGTGAAGGCGGGGAGGCAGGACCTGCGCAGCGCAGTGGGACTGATGAAAGAGATGAACCTGCTGCTGGCCAGCCTGCGGCGGGTGGAAGTGCGCATCGAACCGCAGACCATTACTGAGTTCCTGAAGTGGAAGAACCGTCTGGCCGAATACAACGGAGGCCGCCTGCCCGAGGGCATTACCGCGCCCGACGAAGAGCGGAACCATTACCTGGTCACGTGACTTTCCACCAACCCTGATTCAGCCGCTGGAGATGGGCGATGTTCGCCCACGGGCGGCGGCAATTTCGTCCCAGCGCACCCAGGCGATATAAAGCACGACCACGATGTTGATCCCCAGAATGGCCCAGTGGAATTGGTTGGAACGCCGAATTATTTTGTAAATTTCGAACGGGATGTACGCGCATCCTGAAATGATCGCCAACCACTCCGCCCAGGCGCGTTGTTTCCACAAGCCATAAGCCTCAGCAAACCGCAAAGCTGCGTAGGTGATGGCGATAGAGGCGATCATTGCAAGGTTGAAGCCGGAGATCTTATCGGCAGCGTGGATAAATTCCTGCGACCAATGACGGCTGGGATTGATATGCAGCGAGAAAAGAATGTGCTCCGCCGCCTCCTCGAAATCTACATCACGCCGGATCAGGATGATGAGAAAGTAGGCGCTGGCCAGCGCGAAAGCTCCCTTAAGCGCCTCGAACACCGCGACCGCACGCAGGCCGCCGCGATGGGTGTGGCGTCGGCTACGTCGCACGGGTGGCGTGGTGGCGTTGGTTGTCATGGTGTGGCGCGAATAGTGCCCTGCACAGCCTACATTAACCAGCGACACCGTTCCAACCTGCAGTTGGCGATTTTGCTCCATCTCGGATTGGACGCTTAGTTCCGCCAGTGGGTTTTCGAAGATTCAGAACCCGTGACTTTGTTCGTCCCTATTCGTCCCCGGCAGCCGGCAATTTACACAGACCGGAGTTGCCCGGTCCGGGCAGCGTCCAGCATCTCGGCCAGGCTGGTGAATTTTGTGCGGCAACGTTCGCCGTTCGCACGCGCTAATTCTGCGCTATCGATTCGTCGCCATGCACTATAGTCCGTCCAGCGGACTTGCCGTTGTTCGAGCAGTGGCAGGACCCCCGCTCGTCCCGGGCGCATCGCATCCTGCACTTTCTGCGCGATCTTCTGGGCCACTTGCTGAGCTTCGCTGCGATTGGTTGGAATTGTGCCCGAGGGGCCCCGCTTTGCCCATCCCACCACGTACAGCCGGTCTTTGATTTTGCCTTCTTCGTTGGCGAATACACCGTTCGTAGGATTTGCCGTGCAGCAGGGACGCGCCTCATATCCGATGCAGGTGATGGCGAGCTGCGCGGGAATTTCGCTGACCGCTCCGCCGGCAGAACGAAACTGCACGGCCGTGAGTTGGTCTTCGCCGAGGAAGGCGACAGGAGTCAAGTTGAAGTGCAAGTAAATTGTGACCGGAGCGCTGCGCGATTGGTTTTGCGCGAAACTGCGTAAGGTTTCGACGAGTGCGCCATCACCAGCGAAAGCAGTCGAGTCGCGCACTATGGGGCGCGCGCGTTGCAAAGTGCCCAGTTCGGCGAGCTCGTGCGCTGTAAACTTCGCATCCGCGGCGCCGCGCCGGCCCACCACGTGGATGGCCTCTATCGGCTGCGTTGCCAGCCACTGCGTCGCTTCGGGTGAAAGATCAGAACCGGCCAGCTCGGCCGGATTCTTGGCCAGGACGCGGGCCACATCGATCGCCACGTTTCCGTTGCCGATGACGACTGCCGACTGCACACCGTCGATGGGCGGCGGTTGGCCGTCAGGATGGCCGTTATACCAGCCGGTAAATGCGCCCGAGCCGAGGACGCCCGGAAGTTCCTCGCCCGGAACGTTGAGGCGGCGATCACGCGAGGCGCCAGTGGCCAGCGCCACCGCATCGTAGAACGACATCAGCTTTTCAAGATTCAGATCGCGGCCAACCTCGACGTTGCCGAAAAAGCTGACGCGGTCGCGGGCGAGCACGCGGTCCAATACTCGCGCCACCGCCTTCGTGCCCTGATGGTCTGGAGCAACCCCATACCGCACAAGTCCGAACGGAACGGGCAGCCGTTCGAAAATATCGATGGAAGCATCGGGGATCAGGCGAAGCAGATGGTCCGCCAGGTAACAACCCGCCGGACCGCTACCGACGATGGCGATTTGTTTCATGAAGAAGCCGTCAGCCGTCAGCTGTCCTCTATCAGCTGGCCTGTTGTTCGCTGCTCGCTTTTCGCTATTCGCCAGAAGCGCAGCGTGTGATCATGCGCAAGGGTCGCTTACCCCCAGCCCCAAATCCCCGGCCCCTGCTTTAGTGCAGCTTCACGTACTCGTAGTCCACAGGGTTGTTGTTGATGCCGCGATCGGGCGGCGCAATCCATGCCGCCATCTTGCCGGGCTCCTGCACTCCGTGCATCAGGCTCATGATGTACCCGCGGTCGCTGTCGCTCGGCAGCCAGTCGCCAATCTGAGCGTTGAATTGTTCCTGGCCGATCGGCCGTCCAGTGAGATCGGTGGGAACGCCAGCCCAGGCCCCGATGTTGCGCCGGAACCGCGTGCTGGGAAGCGACAACCGGAAGGAATATCCGGCCTTCTCGATCAGCCGGTTCCAGCGCTTCACGCCCAGCTCACAGTCGCGGACGTAGGAGCCTCGCGTGACTTCGTTCATGGCGTTACGCATGGGAATTTGCTCGGTCTTCGTGCTTCCGTTTCCGTCCGGCAGCTCCAGCGAAAAGGTCTGCTCGATAGCAATGTGATCGTCGTATTGCGCCTCGTCAGGCCGGCCCTTCAGTCCGTTCGCGAAATAGGAAGCCGCATTCGAGGAAGTCTCCGAGCCGAACAGGTCAAGCGACGAACTGAACCAGAAGTTCAGATACTTCTGCACCGTGGGCAAGTCGATTGCGCCGGTGTTGCGTACTGCCACGGGATCTTCGGTGCCCAGCTCCTTCATCACTTCCAGCGTGCGCCGCACCACGCGATTAATGCCGGTGTCGCCGACGAACATGTGGTGCGCCTCTTCGGTCAGCATGAACGAGCAGGTGCGGGCCAGCGGGTCGAAGCTCGACTCGGCCAGCGACTTCAACTGGAACTTGCCATCGCGATCGGTGAAGTAGGTAAACATGAAGAAGCTAAGCCAGTCGCTGATGGGCTCGTTAAAAGTGCCGAGAATGCGCGGCTTGTTGGCGTCGCCGGAGTGGCGCTCCAGCAACTCCTCGGCCTCTTCGCGGCCGTCGCGGCCAAAGTAGGCGTGCAACAGGTAAACCATCGCCCACAGATGGCGGCCTTCTTCGACGTTCACCTGAAACAGGTTGCGCAGGTCGTAAAGCGACGGCGCTGTGTGGCCGAGCATGCGCTGCTGCTCGACCGACGCGGGCTCGGTGTCGCCCTGGGTGACAATCAGACGCCGCAATATGGCGCGGAACTCGCCGGGAATCTGCTGCCAGACTTCCTGCCCGAAGCTATCGCCAAAGCCAATCTTGCGGTTGGGATCGCGGTCGGCGAGAAAGATTCCCCAGCGATAGTCCGGCATGTGGACGAACCCATACGTGGCCCAACCTTTCGCGTCCACGGAGGTCGCGGTGCGCAGATACACGTCGGCCACCTGGAAATCGCGCGGACCGAGGTCCTGCCACCACTTCAGGAATTCCGGCTGCCAATGTTCCAGCGCGCGCTGCAAGGTGCGGTTAGAGCCGAGGTCCACGTTGTTTGGAATGCGGTCAGAATAGTTAATCGACATTAGAAACTCCTGAAAATCCGGGTCCCGGGTAGTGCGGGCCTTCAGACCCGCAACAAAGTAATCAGCGCTTACGCGGCGCTAAAGCGCCGCACTACCCTACACCCTCTCCCAATTGAAGCGCGCCTTCGAGCCGGTGCCGAACAGCTTGAGTGCGCCGTGCTCGCCAGTCGAGTTCGGCCGGATGAATACCCAGTTCTGCCACGCAGAGAGGCGGGCAAAAACTTTGGTCTCCATCGTCTCCTCTCCCGGAAAACGCAGGTTGGCTTCCATGCCAGTAAGCGCGTCGGGCGAGAGCGCTGCACGCTCCTCGATGGCCATTCGGACCTCGTCTTCCCAGTCGAGATCGTCGGGCGCCACCGTTATAAGGCCGAGGTCAAGCGCCTCCTTGGGGCCAAGCGGCTTGCCCTTGGCTTCCACCGCCCCAGCCATGGATCGTGCATTGCCGCTGAATCGTGTTTCCAGACGGCCGCGGGCGTTGACGGCGGGCAGCAAACCGAAATTCATTTCGTCCACCGCAATCTTCGGAGAGGTCGCCTTCCTCCTCGGGAAGGCGCCAGCATGTAGCTGCGATCGGCGGCCAGCGCCAATTCCAAGAGCACGCCGGCGAAACACGAACCCGGCTCGATGATGGCGTACATGCTGCGCGAAGAAACATCAAGCCGCGCCAGAGTGCGGCGCAACATGCCGATGGTTTCACGCACTAGCCAATCGTTGCGATGTTCGAGCATCACGCGGTCCGCGGCCAGCACCGCGTCGATGCTGCCGACCGTCTTGAGCAGCAGAAGGCCCAGTTCCAGTTCGTTGACGCGCAGCATGAGGATGGCGTCGTCAAGTTCGCGCGCCATTGCCAGCGGCCACCACTGGTCGCCTTCGGCGTGAATCGCATCCGGCTCCTGAGGCTGTAATCCTTCCGGCGCGCGCACCGTCAGCGTCACGCGTTCGCGCCGCGCGATCGAATGCAACGTCAACGTGCTTGTAGTGGTAGCCGTCGTCGTCCACTTTGCGCTCGAGCGGAGTCAGCGCAATGCCCTTGGCATCGGCTGGACGGGTTGAGTCGTTTACCAGCGCCTGCGCGCGGGCGCGCACCAGTTCCGGAAATTTTTCCGGAACTGCAATGTCATCCACCAAACCCCATTCTTTGGCGCGCTCGCCTTTGACGCCGTCGGGATTGGTGCTGAACATGTCAGCCAGGTCGCGCCGCACTTTGCGCTTGTCAACCACGCGGGTGAGACCGCCCGTGCCGGGCAAAACGCCGAGCAGCGGAACTTCGGGCAAGCTGACGGCGCTGGAACGGTCATCGACCAGCAGAATTTCGTCGCAGGCCAGCGCGAGTTCGTAACCGCCGCCGGCGGTGGTGCCGTTCAGTGCGGCGAGAAACTTCAGACCGTCGTGGCTGCTGGAGTCCTCCATGCCGTTGCGCGTCTCGTTGGTGAACTTGCAGAAGTTCACCTTCCAGGCGTGCGAAGAGGTGCCCAGCATGTAAATGTTGGCGCCGGCGCAGAACATGCGCTCGCGTGCGCTGGTGAGTACGACGCACGCTACCTCGGGATGCTCGAAGCGAATGCGCTGCAGGATGTCGTGCAGCTCGATGTCAACGCCGAGATCGTAGGAGTTTAGCTTGAGCTTGTAGCCGGGCCGAATGCCGCAGTCTTCGTTGACGTCCATGGCCAGTGTGGCCACGCGGCCGTCAATTGTGAGCCGCCAATGGCGATGCTCTCCCGGAGCCACGTCGAACGTGACCAGTTCTTTCTCATTTACGCTTGGCATACAGGTCGAACTCTCCTCAAAGCAGCGCCCGGCAGGCGTGCATAACCCCACGCGAATAGATGCATTATAGTGCATTTCCAGAGAGTGCGGAGAGGAAATATGGTGCAGATTCAGGATCGGCTGCCAAAAGAACACGCGTGGGCCAGCATGTCCAATGTCTCTCCCGGCGAGCAGTTGCCGGTATCAATGGTGGCGTCGGCCTTGCGATAGAGCGGCTCGCGCACATCGAGAATGCGCCGCAGGTCTGACATGGATTCGCGGTTGTCGGCCATGGGGCGCATGTCGCCTTGGGCGATGACGCGCTGCATGTGCTCCTCCGGCGTGGCCCGCAGCCAGACGGTGAAGCACATGGTGAGCAGCCGTTCGAAGGTCGCCGGCTCGGAGACCAGGCTGCCGCCCGTAGCCAGTACGAAGCGCGGATAGCGCTCGATGACCTGGTCCAAAACGCGGCGCTCCAGCCGGCGGAATCCGCTCTGCCCATACAGATCGAAGATGACGCTGAGGCTGACGCCGCTCTCCTGCTCGATCAGGCGGTCCAGTTCGAGAAACGGCGCCTCCAAACGATCGGCCAGCATGGCTCCCAACGTGGACTTGCCTGCGCCGCGCAGCCCGACCAGGGCGATGCGGCCGTGCCGGGCGTCCAGGTCAACGCCGCCAAAGTGTTCCACCAGCAAGCGGCGGGCGTCAACGAGTTCCGTCGCCGGCAGCCGCCGCAGAAATTCGGTGGTGTGTACCAGGTCAACGGGAGGCTCGGGGCCGTCGAGCACCAGAGCTTGCAGGGGAGTGTCGAGCGCCTGTGCGATCTGCCGCAGAAGCAGAATAGAAATGTTGCCCTGCCCGCTTTCGAGTTGAGCGAGGTAGCGCTCGGAAACTCCGGAGTCGCGAGCCAGGATCTTGCGGGTCATACCGCGACGGGCGCGCATCTGGCGCACCCGCTCGCCGAGCAGCCGGAGGTACTCGGACTCGGATCCGGAATCGTCGGCTGGGGAGATCGTAGGGGCGGAGGTAGCCAACACCTCGTTCTCCTCCACATGCACTATGTCGCGTTTTCGGCTCACCGTGGATGCATTATACTTCCGTGGCCGCACGTATAATAGTGCCTGGGGTGAGGACGCAAGCATGGGTCTGGACATCACGATTTTGGTCGGAACCATGACCGGCACGGCCGAGATGGTGGCGCAGGAGGTGCAGCAAGCGCTGGAATCCGCTGGCCATCAGGCGACCATTAGAGTCATGGACGGCCTCGACGCCAGCGTCTTTCAGAGCGGCGGCGCCTTCCTGATTTGCACCTCCACCTATGGACAAGGCGATGTTCCCGACAACGCTCAAGCATTGTTCACCAGCCTGGAAAGCCAGAAGCCGGACCTCACCGGCGTAACCTACGGGGTGATCGCGCTGGGTGATCGCACCTACAAAGACACGTACTGTCATGGCGGCATTCGCTTTGACAAGCTGCTGACCGAACTCGGCGCCAAACGGGCCGGCGAAATCCTGACCCACGATGCCAGCTCGGGCACCTTGCCAGAAGAGGTGGCGGCGCAATGGGTCGTGCCCTGGGCCGAGCAGCATTTGGCACCAGCTTCATCGGAGATTAAATAGATATGGCTACTACAGTGGAAAATTCCGTGGCAACTGACGCCAAGGTTCTCCAGAGTTATCTTGACGGGAAATGGCAGGCGGGCACCGACGACGGTGCGCCGCTGGTCAACCCGTGCGACGGCTCGGTGCTTGCCCGGGCAAGTTCAAAAGGATTGGACCTGAAAGCGGCGCTCGACTATTCCCGCAATGTGGGAGGTCCGGAGCTGCGCAAGCTGAGCTATGCGCAGCGCGCCGAGTTGCTGGGAAAAATTGCCGACGCGCTGGCCGCACACCGCGACGAATGGTATGAGATTGCGCGCAAGAATTCGGGAAACACCAAGGCCGATGCCGCCATTGACGTGGACGGCTCCATCGGCACGCTGAAATATTTCGCCAAGATTGGCGCCAAACTCGGCGGCGCGCACATTCTGCGTGACGGCTCGCCCATGCGGTTGGCGCGCGACCAGAATTTTCAAGGCCTGCACGTCGGAGTTCCGCTCGACGGAGTCGCGGTGCACATTAATGCCTTCAATTTTCCCGCGTGGGGCCTGTGGGAGAAGGCAGCGGTCAGCCTGCTGGCGGGCGTTCCCGTGCTCAGCAAGCCGGCGACTTCGACCGCATGGCTGGCGCAGGAGATGGTGCACGCGGTGATCGAGGCCGGCATTCTCCCGCCGGGAGCGCTATCTATACTGTGCGGCTCGGCGAACCTCTTGCCGACATACCTCCAAGTCGGCGATGCCATCTCGTTTACCGGATCAGCCAAAACGGCCAGGGAAATTCAAAAGGGCATTCGAGAAGGTGTGCGCGTGAACGTTGAGGCAGATAGCCTCAATGCCGCGCTTCTCGGGCCGGATGCAAAACCTGGATCGCTGGAGTTTGATTTCTTCGTGCGCGAAGTCGTGCGCGAGATGACCTCGAAGACGGGGCAGAAGTGCACGGCCATCCGGCGCGTGCTGGTGCCGTCAGAAGTCGCCCCCGCCGTAACCGAAGCGATCGCGGTGGCGTTGAGCAGAGTTGTGGTCGGCGATCCGGCCAATTCGACCGTCACCATGGGGCCTGTAGTGAACATGGCCCAGCGAAAGTCAGTCGAAGACGGCATTAACTCTCTGTCGCAAGCGACCGAGGTTTCTCACTGGCCCGAGAAATTTGCTCCCGTCGATGCCAGTCTTGAGAAGGGAGCATTCGTGCCTCCCATAATCTTCATGCTTGGTAATGGGCGAGACCCCGAGACGGTCCATCAATTGGAGGTTTTTGGGCCGGTCGCGACCGTGGTTCCTTATCGCGACAAGGCCGATGCCTTCGCAGTGGCGCGACGCGGAGGCGGTTCGCTGGCGGCGTCGGTGTTCAGCGGGGACGCGGGATTCCTTGCCGAGGCGGCGGTTGCGCTGGGCACAACTCATGGCCGCCTGCTGCTGGTCGATCCGGCAATCGGCGACAGCCACACTGGGCACGGCATCGTTCTGCCGTCACTGATGCACGGCGGACCGGGACGCGCGGGCGGCGGCGAAGAACTCGGCGGGTCTGCATGGGCTGTGGTTCTATCACCAGCGGGTGGCGTTGCAAGCATCGGCGACGACGCTGTCGGCGCTGGTGGAACAGGCGGCGGACCCGTCAGCGGAATAGCATTGCAAATACCTCAACAACGCGGCGAAGTTCTGGTCGATGGCAAGCGGCTGGAGACGTTATGGATCGAGCCGGCCGACAAGGACCGCCCCGACGATCGTCATGCTGCACGAAGGCCTGGGCTCGGTCGCGCTGTGGAAGGACTTTCCGCAAAGGCTGGCGTCGCGCACCGGATGCGGCATACTTGCCTATTCGCGCTATGGACACGGAAATTCCGACAAGCTGATGGAAAAGCGTCCGGTGAAATTCATGCACCACGAGGGCGAAGTGGTGCTGCCGGAGTTGCTCGACAAGTTGGGCATCGCGAAGCCGATTTTGCTCGGCCACAGCGATGGCGGATCGATCGCCTTGATCTTTGCGGGGAAATATCCCGACCATCCGCGGGCGTTGATTCTGGAAGCTCCGCATGTGTTTGTGGAAGACCTCAGCGTCGCCAGCATCACCGATGCGAAGGCGGCCTACCTGACGACCGACCTTCCGCGAAAACTTGGGCGCTATCATCAGCATGTGGATGCGACGTTCTGGGGCTGGAACGACATTTGGCTCGACCCAAAGTTTCGCTCGTGGAACATCGAGGAATATTTGCCGGCAATACGCTGCCCGATTTTGTGCATTCAGGGCGAAGAGGACGAATACGGAACCATCGCCCAGGTAAAGGCGATTGAGGCGCGTGTGGCGGGGACAGAAATTCTGATGCTGCCGAATTGCAGGCACTCACCGCATCGCGATCAAGCCGATGCGACGCTGGAGAAGATGGCGGAATTTGTGGCGGGGTTTTCGGTTAACGAAACGCCACGTGCAGCGAAGGTGGCCGTTCGAGGAGCAGTAGGGGGTGGGCAATATAGGGGTCCTTCGACTCCTCGCTGCGCTCGTCGCTCAGGATGACAACGGGTGGGTAGCAACTGACAGCTGACAGCTGACAGCTTGGATTGCTAAGAGCTAAAGGCTAGGAGCCAAGAGCGAAAAGCGAATAGCGAAAAGCGAATAGCGAATAGCGTTGTTTCCAAAGAGGCAAACACATGACGGAATGGGTCCACACCTTCAAAGGCGCTGTGCTGGCGTCGGAGTACGATTTCACCAGTCACATGAACTCGCACATGTATGTCTCGCGCTTCGACCAGGCCACATGGTTTTTGCTGCACGCGATCGGGATGACGCCGGCCTCGATGAAGCAGAAGCACCTGCGAGTGGCCATCGTCCGCCAGAACTATCAGTTTCTGGAAGAGCTGCGGGGCGGGGAACTGGTGGAGATCAAGAGCGGCTTCCTGGCCATCGGCGAAAAGTATTTTCGCTTCATCCATCAGATGTACAACGACGAAACCGGCAAGATGGTGGCGACCTGCGACAGTGTCGCGGTGCAGGCCAGCCTGGAGTCGGGCAAGAGCGTGCCCATGACCGCCGAGCTGCAAGAGAAAGCCAAACGGTACCTGGTCACAGCCAACGTCCCGCTCGACGAGGTGGTAGGCTAGCGGAAACCGCTGGGCATGTTTTCAAGAACGTGGCAGGCGGGTAAGATGTCTCTCAGGTGATTCCATGAGTCCCGAGCCATCCAAAGATAACGCCGCCACAACCCAAGAGCAGGGAGCGGCGGAGCACGTTGCCGAAGCACATCGCATCCTAAGCGGGCTGAGGCAGCAACTCGACAAACATCCCGACCTCGATGACGCCATCGCCAGGCTGGAGTTGGCGCTAAGCGTTCTCACCACGAAGACCGGCGGAATGTTGTAGTCCGATCGAAGGTGGCTCACCGCACGAGCGGCAGACATCTGAAGCTCTATGCGCTTGTTCCCGCCGCCTGCACTGCTGACTTGAAGTAATCCAGCGACAGCCGCAAGCCGCTTCGCAGATCGATGGTTGGCTCCCATCCCAGCAGCCGTTTGGCCTTGCTGATGTCGGGCCGGCGCTGCCGGGGATCATCCTGCGGGAGCGGCTCAAAGCGAAGTTTGCTGCTCGACCCAGTCACTTCCAGCACCGCCTGCGCGCATTCCATGATGGTGAACTCGACGGGATTGCCGATGTTGGTGGGCTGGTGCTCGTCCGACTTCGACAGCGCCAGAATGCCCGCGACTTCGTCGCTCACATAGCAAAAGCTGCGCGTCTGCGAACCATCGCCGTAAACCGTCAGCTCTTCGCCGCGCAATGCCTGCGTCATGAAGTTCGAGATCACCCGGCCGTCGTTGATCTGCAGCCGCGGACCATAGGTGTTGAAGATGCGCACAATGCGAGTGTCAACCCGGCGATGGCGGTGGTAAGCCATGGTGGCCGCTTCGGCAAAGCGCTTGGACTCGTCGTACACCGAGCGCGGGCCAATGGGATTCACGTGCCCCCAGTAGCTCTCTTTCTGGGGATGCTCCAGGGGATCGCCATAACACTCCGATGTGGAGGCCAGGAAAAATTTGGCGCCGTATTTCTTCGCCAGTTCAAGACAGTTCAGCGAGCCGAGCGAGCCGACTTGTAGGGTTTCGATGGCGTGTTCGAGATAATCCACCGGGCTGGCGGGCGACGCGAAGTGGAAAATGTAGTCAACTTTGCCCGGATCAAACGGTTGGCTGACGTCCTGTTCGAGGAAGGTGAATCGAGGCTCGTGCCGCAGGTGGGCGAGGTTGGCCATTCGTCCAGTCAGCAAGTTGTCGGCGCAGACTACGGAGTGGCCCCCAGCCAGCAGGGCATCGCACAGATGCGATCCAAGAAAACCTGCGCCGCCGGTCACCAGCACATGCATGATTGCGATTCCTCGATTTGTACGGGCAGTGCGGCGTTTCAGCTGGATTATTCATGACCGCCCGTAATTTTTTGGGGTGTCATCCTGAGCGACGAGGTCGCCGCGGCGACCGAGGAGTCGAAGGACCCCTATGGTCGCCAGCAATCTCAAACTTGCTTCTGTGCCGCGCGGCCGCACTGTGATTTCTCGCAGCTATAGGGGTCCTTCGACTGCGCGCCCGCCCGACCCGCAACAGCAGCGGGTCGGAAATTCTTTACGGGCGCTCCGCTCAGGATGACACCTCAGTCCTCATGAATGATCCAGCTTCAGAGCCGCGTTCGCACGCGGGTCTGAAGAGTGTGTGTCGTAACCTCTGCCGTCCCTACGGGACTCGGTTCTATTTCCCACTCTACCCAGCGCTGAAGCGCTGGGCTAAGCTCTTTCGCCCCATTCGGGGCTGAATTTTAAGTGCTTCCTTCCACTGCCGCAAACCAAGATGGGTTGCGACACAGTCTCTGAAGGCTCGCACTACCAGTATGACGGATATACCAATCCCCGGAAACGCTCTAGCAGACAGCGACGGCGACTCCGTGCTCGCGCAAACGGGCGCGCTGGTCCGCGATGATACTCTCCAGGGTTTCTTCCAGCGACAGCCGCGGACGATAGCCGATGAGCGCAGCCAGTTTGCCGATGTCGGGAACCCGCCGCCGCACATCTTCGAAGCCCTCTTCATAGGCCTTTCCGTAGGAGACGAAGACAATCTTGGAGTCCGACCCGGTCATGCGCTTGATGCGTTTGGCCAACTCAATGATGGTGATTTCGTGGTCGCTGCCCACGTTATAAACTTCGCCGGTGGCGTCGGGATGGGCCATGATGCCGACCAGCGCATCCACCGTATCGTTGACGTGGGTGAAGCAACGGCTCTGCGCGCCATCGCCAAAGACGGTGATGTCGTTGCCGGTCAAGGCCTGGACCACCAGGTTGGGAACCACCATGCCATACCGGCCGACCTGCCGCGGGCCTACGGTATTGAACAGGCGCGCAATCACCGTCGGCACTTTTTTCTCTTTCCAGTACGCGATGGCGAGAAATTCGTCGAGCGCCTTGGAGCAGGCATAGCTCCAGCGCCCCTTGTTGGGGGGGCCCATCACCAGGTCGTCATCCTCGCGAAACGGGACGCGGTTTCCCTTGCCGTACACTTCCGAGGTCGAGGTGATAAGCACGCGTTTTAGTTTCGTTGCGGCCAGGCTCAAAACGATTTCGGTGCCGCGGATGTTGGTCTCGATGGTGCGCACCGGGCTGTCCACAATCAGGCGCACCCCGACCGCAGCCGCCAGGTGATAAACCACGTCGCAGAGGTCCACCAGTTCGGTCATCAGCCGGGTGTTGGTGACGGTGTCGATGTAGTAGGTGAATTCAGGATGAATCTTGAGATGCTGAATATTGGCGACCGAGCCGGTGGAGAGGTCGTCAACAATGCAGACTTCATCGCCCAGGTTGAGGTGCCGCTCGGCAAGATGCGACCCGATGAATCCAGCCCCGCCCGTGATGAGCACCTTCATTCGTTTCTTAGAGTACCATCAGCGGGCAAACGGTTTGTGATGTGCGTCCTAGCATCGCTGGCCCCAGGCCCTTATAATCGCGGGTTTGCAGGGACACTAACAGGGACTTATGGCCGACCGCGAAACCGATCTCTTAATCATTGGCGCGGGCATTGTCGGACTGGCGACAGCCCTCGAAATCACGCAGCGTTTTCCCGGCATGAACCTGGTTGTGGTGGAGAAGGAAGACCGCGTGGCCGCGCACCAGACCGGCCACAATAGCGGAGTCATCCACTCCGGCCTCTACTACAAGACGGGTTCGCTGAAGGCGCGCAACTGCGTCGCCGGGGCCGCGTCGATGAAGCGCTTCTGTCGCCAGCACGAGGTACCCTTCGAAGAATGCGGCAAGCTGGTGGTCGCGACCACCCCGGAGGAGGTGCCGCGGCTCGAGCAACTGCATCAGCGCGGAATTGCCAACGGCGTTCCGGGTTTGCGAATGCTTGGTCGCGAGGAGTTTCGCGAGATCGAACCTCACTGCGATGGCATCAGCGCGCTCGAGGTCCCGTCCACCGGCATCGTGGATTACAAGGTGGTGGCACAGAAATACGCCGAGTTGATCGAGGCCACTGGGGGCGAGATTGTTTTTCGCGCCAAGGTGCTCGGGCTGCGGCCAGACGGAAGCTTCAATGTCGTTGAGACCAGCGCCGGCAGCTTTCGGGCACGATATGTCATCAATTGCGCGGGCCTATATAGCGACACGATCACCCGCATGGCAGGAGTGCAGACCGATCTGGAAATTATCCCCTTCCGCGGAGAGTACTACGAAGTGAAAGCGGAGCGGCGAAGCCTGGTGAAGGCACTAATTTACCCGGTACCCGATCCGCGCTTCCCGTTCCTCGGAGTGCACTTCACCCGCCGGGTCAACGGCAGTGTTGAGGCCGGTCCGAATGCTTTGCTGGCCTTCCGCCGCGAGGGATACACAGGCACCACGCCCGATCTCGATGAGGCCATGCAGATGCTGCTGTTCCCCGGCTTCCGCAAGATGGCGCGCCGATATTTTCGCATGGGACTGGCGGAACAATACCGCTCGTGGATCAAGACGGCCTTCGTGAAGTCGTTGCAGAAAATGGTGCCCGAGCTACAGGAAGCCGACCTGGTGCAGGGTGGCTCGGGAGTGCGGGCCCAGGCAGTGGACCGTCAGGGCAACCTGGTGGACGATTTTCATTTCGTCCACGGCAAAGGCATGATCCACGTTTGCAACGTGCCGTCCCCGGCGGCGACGGCGTCTCTGGAGATCGGCAAGGAGATTGTCGACATGCTTGTAGAACGGTTCGAACTGTCTCCGCGCAGCCCCCAGCCAGTCGCCTTTTAGCATGTTAATCTTGAGGACATGGCGCAATATTTGGTGACCGGCGCGGCCGGATTCATTGGCTCGGCCCTGGTTCGCGGGCTGCTGGAGCGCGGCGAGCGGGTGCGTGGCTTCGATAATTTCGAGACCGGCAAGCGCGAGCACATTCGCGAGGTTGCGGGGCAGATTGATTTCCGCGAAGCCGACCTGTTGAATTTGAAAGCCCTGCATTCCGCCTGCGATGGAGTGGATTACGTGCTGCACCAGGCGGCCATCCCCTCCGTTCCGCGTTCGATTGAAGATCCGGCGCGTAGCAACGCCGTCAACATCGACGGAACGTTGAATGTGCTGATCGCCGCCCGCGACGCGCGCGTGAAACGCGTGGTCTATGCTGCTTCGTCGTCCGCGTACGGTGACACCCCGACGATGCCCAAGCGCGAAGACATGCCGGCCAATCCAATCTCGCCTTATGCGGTCGCCAAGCTGGCGGGCGAGCTCTACATGACCTCGTTTTATCGCGTGTATGGTTTGCCAACCGTCAGCCTGCGCTACTTCAACATCTTCGGACCGCGCCAGGACGCGAACTCGCAATATTCGGCGGTGCTGGCCAAGTTCATCACCAGGATGTTGCAAGGCGAGAAGCCCACGATTTATGGAGACGGCGAACAGTCACGGGATTTCACCTATATCGACAATGTGGTGGCAGCGAACCTGCTGGCTGCGATGCAACCCGAATCGCAAGTCGCCGGCCAGATGTTTAACATCGCCACCGGCCATCGCTCCAGTCTGAATGAGACATTCGGCATCCTGAAGGAATTGACCGGCTACGCGGGCGAAGTTGAATACGCACCGGCGCGAACCGGCGACGTCAAACACTCGCTGGCCAACGTCTCGCGCGCGGAAGCACAATTGGGCTATCGGCCGCTCGTGGACTTCCGGGAAGGCTTGAAGCGGACCGTCGCCTGGTATCGCAGCTTCGTCGCGGTGACGGCAAAAGCCACGAGCCGGTGAACAGTCAGCCCTGCGGATGAGAGAAATGGAATCGTCAATGTCTTCGCCATCAAAAGCTGCAAGCTCCGAATTGTCTGAGCAATTGAAGCGCAAGATCGAATCGCGTACCGCCAAAGTCGGCGTGATTGGCATGGGCTACGTCGGCCTGCCCCTGGCGCTGTTGTTCAGCGAACAGAAGTTTCCCGTCACCGGCTTCGACATCGACAAGAAGAAAGTCGACGTGCTCCAGTCAGGCGGGTCCTACATCTACCGGATTGCGCCCACGGAGATTCAGGCGGCGCGCGCGCAAGGCTTCACCGCGACCGCCGACTACGCCAACATCGCCGGCATGGACGCCATCATCATCTGCGTTCCCACTCCGCTGAACGAATACCACGAGCCAGATCTCAGCTACATCACCGCCACTGCTGAGTCGATTGCCCCGCACCTGCGCGCCGGCCAGCTGATCATTCTGGAGAGCACCACCTATCCCGGCACCACCGAGGAAGTCCTGGTGCCGATTCTGGAGCGCGCCAATCAACACGGGCTAAAGGCGGCCCGCGCCGGCGTCGAAGGTAAGAATGTGTTCCACGTGGTCTTCTCTCCCGAACGCGAAGACCCGGGCAACGACACGGTGGCGCGCCGCGATATTCCCAAGGTCATTGGCGGACTTGACCCGCAGGCCGGCGAACTCGGCGCGAAGCTGTACGGCGCAATCTTCAACCGCACGGTGCCGGTCTCGACGCCCGCCGCCGCCGAGATGACCAAGCTGCTGGAGAACATTTACCGCTGCGTGAACATCGCGATGGTGAACGAGCTGAAGATGCTCTGCCTGCGCATGGGCATCGACATATGGGAGGTCATCGACGCGGCCAAAAGCAAGCCCTTCGGCTTCCAGGCGTTCTACCCCGGCCCCGGACTCGGCGGGCATTGCATCCCCATCGACCCGTTTTATCTGTCGTGGAAGGCCAAGCAGTTCGACTTTCGCACCCGCTTCATCGAGTTGGCCGGCGAGGTGAACACCAACATGCCGTACTTCTCGGTGGAGGCCGTCGCCAACGCGCTGAACAAGCAGAAGAAGGCGCTCAACGGTGCGAAGATCCTGGTGCTGGGGCTTTCCTACAAGCGCGACATCGACGACCTGCGGGAGTCGCCATCGCTCACGATTATCGAGCTGCTGCAAAAGCGCGGCGCATTCGTCAGCTACAACGATCCCTACTTTCCCACCGTTGGGCATGGACGCCGCTATGCCCTGAACATGACCTGCTCGCCGCTGGAGAACTTGGAGCAGTATGACTGCGTGATGATCGTCACCGACCACAGCGACTATGACTATCCGCGCATTGTTCGGGAGTCAAAGCTGGTGGTGGATACGCGCAATGCCACCAAGGGGATCGACTCGCCCAAGATTGTGCGCTGCTGATCTGGACGCTGTGAATTTGAGGATGTCATCCTGAGCGACGAGGTCGCCGCGGCGACCGAGGAGTCGAAGGACCCCTATTCTGCTCACCCGCTCCAGGCTCGCCCGCTACCGCCGGTACGTTCCCATGTACTCCGCCTGAGCTATGACGTGGCCCTTCATGGCCGCCTGAAGATCCGCGCTGCTGGCGTCCGGCGCGAGGCCGAGTTTTTTATCCAGAGCATACAAGCGAAAGAAATACCGGTGCGGCTTGCCCGGCGGCGGACACGGTCCGTTGTAGCCAACGTTCTTCGAGCTGTTGCGGCCCTGCCGGGTCCCGTCGTCCAACTGCTCCTGCTTGGGGAACGCCTCTGCAAGTCCGTGCGCGCTTGCGGGCGTGTTCCACAACACCCAATGCACCCAGGTCCCGGCAGTCGCGTCGGGGTCATCCATGATCAGTGCGAAGCTGAGGGTGAGCACCGGCGCTCCGCTCCACTCTAACGCCGGCGAAACATCCTCCGCCTCGCAGGTAAATTTTTTCGGAATCTCGGCTTTCGGCGCGAATGCGGTGCTCTTGAGGACAAGTGCCATAGACGAACCACCTCCTGCGGAGGGATGTGACTGCGAGTAGAGCGTGCTTCCGCCCATGGTGACCAGCAAGAGCGTCAGTGCGGCGAATCTTGCGGTGGAGTGCCTCACAAGTTTCAGTGCGGAGTATTTGCTTACTGGGATCATCGGGATCATTGTATGGGATGCGAAGGGATATCAGAATGGTGGCCGACGGTTATACGAAGAAGGACGCGCATAGCAACGCGCCGAAGAGGACGGCGTGGGTCAGCTCGCTGCGGCCTAGCTTGTGCACATCGAGGGGACGCTGACGCCGCACAAACCACGCGGTCCCGCGAACCAGCACCGGCAAAAAAGCCAACGCCATAACGGTCGTGAAGAGCCCGAATCTACAGGCCGCGACGACTACGCCGATGAGAGCCACCTGGCCCAGAAGGAAGGCCCATCCCAGCTTCATCTTTTCGTAAAGGCTGGCGGCGCGGCTGGAGCGGATGCGCATCTGCACAAAATGAATTTGGTCTGCGGCGAACACCCAGTTGGCCAGCCACAACGCGACCGCGATGCGGTCGAGTGTGCCGGTGGCAACGTAATAGGCGCCCGCCGCAGTGGAAGTAAGGCCGATGGCTCCGATGATCTGCGCCGGCATCCTCCCTTTACGCCCCAGCAATTTGACGCCTGCTTGCATCATGAAAGCTGAAGCTGCAATTGTCCCGACTGTCAGCAGGCCGAGATTACGTCCGTTCCATAACAGCGCGGTGATGCTGGATCACGGCCAGCAAACCGGCGGCGGCAATCACTTTCAGAACGAAGGCGCGCTCGTCTTTGGTCTGCGCCTTGATGGGCGAGGTGCCCAGCCAACTTTCGACCGGGGTGCGCAGCCAGAACAGCGACATCGCCGCAAGAATGAAGAGCACAAGCGCGCCAAAATTGTTATGAGTGCGTAGCCCTGCCACCGCGCCAGTCGCCAGTGGAACCAGCAGGATGCCCCACGCGCCGTGCTCGCGCGGTATGACCAGGGCGCGCCGGCGTCCGTTGTTGCTTGTCAAAGCGATGTGTGTAGTTGCCACGGCCATGGTGATTCCTCAGCGTTGTTGCCCGTTGAGAACCGCAGATCCCTCGCCGCTAAAGCGGCTCGGGATGACAAAAACTTAAGGAACTGGGACGCGGGCCTGAAGGCCCGCTCTACCAAAACGCGCACTACCGGAACCCGCACTTCCCGCAACTATCGCAAGCTGAACTACCCGAACGAACCCGGACCACCAATATTGGAACCGTTCAATCCTAGCGCTTGATGGCGTCGGCGCGAATCATCTGGTTCGAGGTGCCCGGCTCATACACGCAGAACGGCTCTTCCGCCAGGAAGTCGCCGGTGGCAGCGTATGCCCGCGCGCGGCAACCCATGCAGACGTGGCGGAACTCGCAGCAGCCGCACTTGCCTTTCAGGTTGTCGTCGTTGCGCAACTGGGCGAAGACGTCGGAGTCGTTCCAGATTTCAGCGAAACTCTGCTTGCGCAAATCACCTGCGATGGCCGGCAGATATCCGCAAGGGAAGACTTCGCCTTCGTGCGAAATGAAACAAACACCGGTTCCCGCCAGGCAGCCCTTTGTCATGGCATTCATGTCGCCGGGGTGGCCGCCGGGATGACCGGTGTGTCCGACCGGCGGTCCGCCAGCGGGCTTCAGGTTGATCCCTGTCGAGCCGGGCATGGTCATATCCGTCGGTCCAATTTCGTTGGCGCTGGGTGCGGGTGCTGTGACTTGGTTGCGGCCCGCCAGGCGGTCGGCTGCTTTGCGCTGCCGCGCCACCCGGAAATAATGTGGAGCGCAGGTGGCTTTTAGTTCGATACCGCCTTCGAGCGACTGATCGTAGAACCAGTTCAACATGCGCTCATACTCTTCCGGCTCCACCATCTGCTCTTTCGCGATATCGACTCCGCATCCCACCGGCACCAGCAGGAAGGTATGCAGCGCGTCGGCGCCAAGGCTGCGCGCCAGGTCGAGCACGGCCGGCAACTGGTGCGCGTTGTGGCGCGCGATGGTGGTGTTGATCTGCACCGAAACTCCCAGTGCCTGAAGGTTGCGCATGCCATAGACGGCGGCGTCGAACGCCCCGGGGATGCCGCGGAACGAATCGTGAGTTTCGGCATCGGACCCGTCGAGAGAGATCGAGACGCGTTTGATTCCGGCTTGCTTGATCTTTTGCGCGACGTCTTTGGTCACCAGCGTTCCGTTGGTGGCCAGGGCGACGCGAAGGCCGCGGCTGGTAGCGTACTCGGCCAGTTGGAAAATGTCGTGCCGGTACAGAGGCTCTCCTCCGCTGAGGACGAGGATGGGACTGCCGAAGTTGGCAATCTGGGAAATGATGTCCAGGGCCTTCTCGGTGGGCAGGTCGGCGGGCGACATCAACTCGGTCGCGGTGGCGCGGCAATGGATGCAGCGCAGGTTGCAGCCCTTGGTAACTTCCCAGAAAATCAGGCGCGGCGTAAATTGTTTGGCGGCCGGCTTGGTGTCTCCATTGCTGTGGGTCATGGTTGTTTTTGTCCTCCCCCGCTCTAGCGGAATTCGGCTCGTTGTATGTATCCACGATAGGATTTTGACGACCCAAAGAGCCGTGAGTCTTATCACCAGGCCCTGTGATGTGTGTCACTTGGGGGAAAGGGAGCAGCCTTTTCAGCAACCTCCTAATGTGGCGTCCCGTAGGTTCGCGGAATAAACTCCATGCTTTGAAGGGACACGGCTTTCAGCCGTGCCGTCAGCTGCCATCGTCGTCGTGGTTTTAGCCACAGAGGGACTTCGGCGTTGAGGTAAAGTGCGGGCAGTGTTCTAATTTGTCTAATTAGGACACTGCCAAAGTCCGAGGTCCTCGGGGGCTGAAGCCCACCTTCAACGCACACGTAACGGTATGGCTGAAGCCATGCCCCTTCAAAGCTTCCTATCTCCGAGCATCAAAAAGGTTCTGAAACCAACTTACTCGCAGGCATTCCTCTCGTAGTTTCCCGTGGAAGCTTTCCACCTGTGTCGGCTTGCCGGGCTGAATATGCACCAATTCAATCTGCTGCTCCAGACACCAGGCTAGGAAATGCCGGCTTGTCAGTTCCGGACCGTTGTCACAGCGAATCGATTGCGGCTTGCCTCGTCCCACCACGATCTCCTCCAGCACCCGCGTCACCCGTCGGCTAGGCTGCCGTCGCCCAGGAACGGTGCGGACCGCGTGAGCTGGCTAGCTCCCTTCAACTCGCTGACCCCGCTTATTCCTCCGCGGTGCTTCTCCGGCAAAGTGCAGTGCGTATTGCCGTCCAAATGGGCCGGAATGTGCGGCAACTCGCAGCAGGGGAACGGGAACACGGCTGCCTTATTCAGAACAGACCGGGGCGATTTTGAGGTCCTCTTTCTGCCGGGCCGTTTCGTCTTCGACCATGTGGCTGCCAAGGAGGAGAAGCACGGCGACTACTAGCACTACTCATTCAGCGGCAATCCGCAGTGTGGCAGCCCCGTCGAGGGCCCCCGTCGCATTTATTTTGTGAAACGTGGCAATAAGATGTTCATTGTGTTTGGCGATGCTGAATTAGCTGCTTCCTTGTCCAATGTTCCTATGCGCTAGCTGTTGATACATCGCCATTACACAAGGCTGCGAGTTCGGAACTCGGGCTAGTAAGCAGTCTGTCTTCATTGACTCGCCTTCTGGCTCAATCTAAGATGACCGCTAAATGCCGGGTTCTTCATCTCTAGTCGGCCAGGTCATCTCCCATTACCGAATCCTAGAAAAGCTTGGCGCCGGCGGCATGGGCGAGGTCTATCGAGCTCGCGACGAGCAATTGCAACGCGATGTCGCGTTCAAAATCCTTCCGCCGGATTCTCAGGGCAGCGCCGATGCGAAACAGAAACTCCTCAGGGAAGCGCGCTCCGCCTCCGCCTTAAAAGACCCGCATATCTGTGTCATCCACGAAGTAGGCGAAGCCGGCGGCCAATCTTTCATTGTGATGGAACTCGTCGAGGGCAGGCCGCTCGATTCGTTGATCTCGCCGGAAGGACTTCGCCCGGAGCTGGTCGTGCGCTATGGCAGCCAGATTGCCGCCGCGCTGGCACATGCGCACGAGCACGGCATTATTCATCGCGACATCAAGTCGGCCAATGTCGTCATCACCCCTTCCGGCCAGGTCAAGGTTCTGGACTTTGGTCTTGCCAAGCTTGGCGATGACCGCCAAACCGCGGAAGCGATTCGCGTGACCCAATCGGCCGCCCATGCCGGCACCGTCGTCGGAACGCTCCCCTATATGGCGCCGGAAATTCTCCGCGGCGAAGAAGCTGGCGCGACCAGCGATATTTGGTCGCTCGGCGTCACTCTCTTTGAAATGTCTGCCGGCCATCTCCCCTTTCGTGGCCAGACGAGTTATGAACTGACTTCTGGAATTCTTCGGGAGCCACTCCCACCGCTCCCGCCCCAACTTCCGCCAGGACTGCGGACGGTGATCGAGCGCTGCCTCGAGAAGGAGGCGGGCCACCGCTACCAGCGAGCAAGCGAAGTCGGTGCAGCGCTCGAAACGGCCCACAGCCAGCAGGACCCATCTTCCTTCGCCGTTTCCGCCTCCGCCTCGGCAGCGGATTCCAGGAAGCGGAGCCTGTGGATCCTAGGCGTTATCGTCATGGCTGTACTGGCCGCCGCTCTACTCGCTGCCAATGTCGGTGGTTTGCGTGACCGGGCATTCCATCGCGCCTCGGCTCCCGGCATTCACTCTCTCGCCGTGCTGCCGCTGGAAAATCTCTCCGGCGACCCGCAACAGCAATATTTCGCTGATGGCATGACCGAAGAACTGACCACCGAGCTGTCCCAGGTCAGTTCGTTGCGAGTGGTCTCGCGCACCTCGGCGATGCGCTATAAGGGAACGCAGAAGTCGGTGCCGGAGATTGCACGAGAGCTGAATGTCGATGCCGTGGTTGAAGGTTCGGTCGAACGCGAAGGCGATCGCGTCCGTATCACCGCGCAACTGGTTCAAGGGGCCAACGATACCCACCTCTGGGCCAAGGGCTACGAACGCGATTTCCGGGACTCTCTCCGCCTTCAGGACGAAGTTGCGCAGGCTATCGTCGATGAGATCCAGTTGAAACTCACTCCGCAGGAACAGGCCCGCCTTGCCCGAAACGACGTAATTGATCCCGCAGCCCACGAAGACTATCTCCGTGGCCTTTTCCACCTGAATCTGCGTAATGGTCCTGACGAACGAAAAGCCATAGAGTTTTTCCAGGCCGCGATCAAAAAGGACCCGGCTTACGCTGCGGCCTACGTTGCCCTGGCGGATTCCTATCGGGCACTCATATTCAACAGCAACGCTGCTCCCGGTGACGTTCTTCCTCAATCCATGGCTGCTGCCAAGCGCGCCATCGAGATTGACAGCCAGCTTGCCGAAGCCCATACCTCGCTGGCCACCAACTTGGCGGATTATGAGTGGGATTGGGCGGGCGGCGAGAGAGAATTTCAAACTGCGCTCCGTCTAAATCCGAACTCCTCCCTCACGCATTCCTACTATGCACATTTCCTCCGTCAACAGGGCAAGATCGAAGAAGCGATTCGCGAAGCGCGGCGAGGAGTCGCACTCGACCCCGTGTCCCCGCAAGGCACCTTCCTTTTGGCGCAGAGCCTTTACGAGGCGCGGCGCTACGACGAAGCTATCTCTCAACTGCGCAAAGCCCTGGATCTCGAGCCCCGCTTCTGGCCCGCGCATCTTTACCTAGGCAAGACGCTTGCCGAGCAGGGCCAGTATCAGGAAGCACTCGTGGAATTGAGAAAAGCGCAAAACTTCACCGCGGAACCCCACGCGACGATCGGCTACGTTTACGGGCGAATGGGTCGTGCCGCAGACGCCCGCAAGGTGATTGCGGATCTGCAGGAGCAGTTGAAAAAAGGCTATGTGGCGCCCACCGACTTCGCGAAAGTCTACATTGGTCTCGGCGACAAGGATCAAGCCTTCGCGTGGCTCGAAAAGGGCTATGAGCAACACGATTTCTGGCTCACATTCCTCAAAGGCGATCCTATATTCGATTCCTTGCGCTCTGACCCTCGCTTTCAGGACTTACTCCGCCGGGTCGGCCCACCTCAGTAAACTGCGGTTCGTCAAATGCTCCCTATCGAAAAATCCGGAGCTTTGACCAGCAAACAAATCGGGTCGGCGGTGGGGTTCTCATACCCAGCCAACTGCATGTTGGAAATCGATCTTGTAACCAACAACGGGCCCGGTCAGTGAGTGGCTAACTCCTGCATAGTCGCGTAAGCGGAAGAGTGCTGTCGCCCGCCACCAACGGCGTTGTGGGCGGGCCGTCGGCAATCCGGAGTTGACCGTGTTGCCGAGCTCAGTTGCTGCAAAATCGCCGTTACACAAGTAACCCGCGCCGGAGCACCGGTTTCTGGGATTGGTTGTGGAATGGCCTGGTTGCAACACTTCCTCGGCTTTTCTCCACCTATGGTGATACGGCGTTATAATCCGCAATAATCATTCCGGGGCAAGGCAAGAGAGGTGGTAAATGAAACTCAGCGAGGCGATTCTGCTGGGCAGTACGGTCCTGGCCCCCCAGGCGGGAAGGCAGTACTCCTCGGAGACGAAAGCAGGCTGCGCTCTCGGCATGGCCGCCATCGCCAATGGGTGCACCTTTCGCCCAACCACTCAATTTAAGCAAAATGACAGGCGGACTCTTGGCGTGGAAGGCGTTTGGGGGAGTTGGGTGCTCACAATAGTCGGGCGCCCATGCAAGTGCTGGCGCTGGGTGGCGCCTCGCGAAATGCGAATCAAAGACATCATCGCGCACCTTTTCGACTACCATGTCATGGAAAAAAAGAATTGGACTGTGGAGCAACTGGTGGAGTGGGTGAAAACAGTCGAGCCAAACGACGCCACCCCGCCGCTTACGGTCGTCAGGGCTCAGCCTCGTGAGGGTATCTTTCGGCAGCAACCTATAGGCGAACAACAGGTCCAACCCTCGCGGCAGGAGGCGGAGGAGTGGCAGGCGGTGCGCCAAGCTTTCGCCGCCAGGTATAACCCCACACGGAGACGCCGCACCGCCAAGCCATAAAACGCGCTCGCAGAGATCGCGCAGAAAATTCGTCGCCCTCGGATGCCCTATAAACGACTTTCTCCGACCGCGCATACATTTTCGGCCACCCATTTTGGTGCCGCCTTCTGGTGCTGGTGACTCGCTGCTGTCATCTCCTGGCCAGTTCCGTTTCGTAGGCTGCCTGAAGCTTCTGCATTGCGGAGATACGAGTAGATTTCGTCCGAGAGCGGACCTTTTTCTTGGCGCCTGACTTCGGAAGATGCGTTTCGCGAAGTTCAGACATAAATTCTGCCCTCAGCTTCGGTCCTCCTTCTTCCAGGACCTGAGCGAGACCCCTTAGCCTGGAGGCCGGCAAACACTTGTGCCCCCATGCAACCATCTCCATCAGAAGCGGGAGCAATTCGATGCCTCTTTCGGTGAGACTGTAAATGGCTTTCTGTTTGTGGCTGGCGTCCTGAGACTTGACGATGATCCCTTGCTGGACAAGCCTTTGAAGACGATCGGCCAGAATATTGGAAGCAATCCCTTCCACCGACTTGGTCAGGAGCTCGCGAAAATGCCTTCGGTTCATGAAAATGATGTCGCGGATGACGAGCAGACTCCACTGGTCGCCAAATATCTCGACCGTCAGGTTGATAACGCACTCTGACCTGTGATCCTTGTGCACTCTGCCTCCAGTCCGGTTGGGCGTTGCCCTGCCACAATGATTGTACAACTGGTTGCATATGATAACTAGTTGTGTTGCGGGAGTGGGGCGTAGTTTCCGCCAACTTCTTCCATGCAGAGGCCGTCGCAGCCGGGGCCTGGAGGCCATCCGCCTTCTCGTTAGTAGCTAATTGCTAGGAGCGCGACTAGTTGTTATATGCAACTGGTTGCATAATGCCAGCAGTGTCCTTTTTTCCATAGAATCGTCGTCGCTAAAGTCCGGTTTCTTGTAGATGTGGGTCGGCTTTCCGCAATCAAATCTGCGAACAAATGTGGTTGCAAGTACCTGATTTCATTCATGCCGTAACTAAAGCTGAGGTTAGGCGGCCCGAGGCGGAAGCTGATGGCAGCTCAAATGCTTTCGTACACGCCATGCACTGAACACCACATGCTTCTGCTCTGAATTGCACATTAACTATTAGCCCGCGCCGAGTTGGCGGGCGGCATGACCACTCACTTCAAATCAACACAGGAGGAGTTATGAATCGACTGCAGCTTTGGAAGGTAGTAAGTGTCGTACTTCTTGCATGTGGTTTAGCAAGCGCTCAAACCATCACCACATTTAGCGCTCCGGGCGCGGGCACAGGCGCCGGCCAGGGCACCGGAGGCTTTGGCATCAACCCGCAGGGGACGGTCGCGGGATCCTACCTTGACGATGGCAACGTGTTTCACGGCTACCAGTGCGTTTCGGGCTGCGCTTCGCCCAGCACCTTCACCACATTTAATGCTCCGGGCGCGGGCACAGCCGCTGGCCAGGGCACGATCACTTTCAGCATCAACCTGTTCGGAGTGCTTGCAGGTTTCTACCTTGACGGAAATAACGTGGCTCACGGCTTCGTGACCGCTCCTCCATTCAACACCTTCACCATCTTGGACGATCCGGATGCCGGGCAAGTCTCCGGCCAGGGAACCGTGGCGGGCAACATCAACCTGCGAGGGGAGATCGCCGGATACTACATTGACGCAAGCGGTGTCTCTCACGGCTTCGTCACCGCTCCGCCTTACCGGACCTTTACCTCATTCGATCCCACGGGCTCCGTATCCACGAATGTCGCAGTGGCAAGCGCCCTCAACCTGGAGGGGGCGGTCACGGGAACTTACTTTGACGCGGGCGGCGTGGGTCACGGCTACGTGCGCGCTGCGAACGGCACCATCACCGAATTTAACGTCAGCGGAGCAGGCACGGGCTCCGGCCAGGGCACCGAAGGCGCAAGCATCAGCGACCTGGGGGCAACCACGGGAAACTACATTGATTCGAGCGGCGTGAATCACGGCTTCGTGCGCGGTCGGTTCGGCGACATCGCCACCTTCAACGTTCCGGCAGCGGGCGCGGGCTCCGGCCAAGGCACCGTACCTGAGGGCATCGACCTGCTGGGGGAGATCACAGGACAATACATCGACTCGAGCAATGTGAATCACGGCTTCGTGCGGAGTACGCGGGGCCGTATCACCACCTTCGACGCTCCGGGGGCAGGAACGGGCGCTGGCCAAGGCACCCTTCCGGCGACTCCCAACATGTTTGGCGCGATCACCGGACAGTATATTGACGCAAACAACGTGCATTACGGCTTCCTGCGGAACCCGTAAGCCCGTTCTGGGGTAAACAGGCATCACCAGTTGACGGTTAATAACGCCGTCGAAAACTTGAGCCGTCGGTTTCAAACCGGCGGCTCTTTTTTTGATGCCTGCGCGCTTCGGGCTGAAGATCCAGCCCGGCGGCAGGTTCTTGGCGACTGAAGAAGTCGATGTCCACGAGTTGCTACGGTTTTGATAGTTAGTGAAAAATCGGGATTGTGAGTGCTAATGGCCTATTCTCAGAAGCTCTCTGCGAACTGGTGCCTTTCGTATAGTGCGTCAACCGGTCGTAATCGAGGTTAAAATCCCGAGCCACGTTTCTGACTTTCATCGTAAACTGGATCGGCGGTTTCGGTCCCGGCGGACAGGCCTGAGCTCTTGCTTCCATATGAGGAGACCTTCTTGAAATTGCGACTCCGTGTTGCTTCTGTCATCGCCGTTGGCGTTTTGCTTTCCCTACGGGTAGCAGCGCAAATGCCCCCGCCGGTGACGCCGTTCTCCGCCGACCTGGAAGCCACCTCAGATCGCGGCGGCAATATTCCGCGCGAGGTGAAGGGCAAGCTGTATCTCACGCGTGGCCGGATCAGAATTGACATGCGAGGTCCCAGCGGCGATGTCATCTGGATCACGAACGCCACTACCCAGACGTCAGACCTACTGCTGTCGCCGCAACACATTTACATGGAGTTCAAGATCGACCAGGCGTCGGCGCGGCCCGGCATGGCACCCAATATCAAGCCGCTTCACGACCCCAGTAATCCTTGCGCGGACGAGCATGGAACCACCTGTAAGAAGGTAGGGGTTGAGCAAGTCAACGGCCGCACGTGCGATCATTGGGTGATTACCAAGAATAGAGCCGTGTCGGATGTCTGGGTCGACCAAAAGGTGCATTTCCCCATCAAGACTGTAAGCAAGGATGACACATCGCAACTGACCAACATCAAGGAGGTTGAGCCTGCCGCCAGTCTCTTCCTCATCCCTCCCGGCTATCGTAAGAAGGCCCTTGGCAGGTGATGCAAGACATGCCGCCGCCCTCACAATAATCCCCCAAGGCGGTTTACTAGCGGGCATCCTGATTGGGTATCCGCTTTTTGTTGCCACCCACGCGACAGCTCTTGGATCGTCAACAAATCGGGAAAATGCGATTACTGGCGCAACATCGCCATATCGCAAGTGATCTCGGGATTGGTTGTGTAATCGCCTGTTTGCAACAGTTATGCTCTTCCGGCGGGCTTGAATCCGAGATAAACTCTCAAGCATGCGCAACTGCGGCGTTATTTTGATTTCAGTGGCGTTAGTCTGCATTTCCGGCCTGGCACAGGGCACTCCTGACGGCGACTTTCATCTTGCATTGCCTGCACATCAAGGGCAACTCCAGTTGGCTGCAAAGGGATTCAAGATCATTGAATCATCCGCGAAACCCAACGGGCACGAAATTGGAATCCGTGGCAAGGATGACTCCGGTCGCCTTGCTTTCCTGGCATTCTTGTTCCTCGTACCAGAGCAAGCCCCTTTGACAAGCGCAGAATGTCGTGACTTTGTTCTGGCGCCTCAGAAGAAGCGCAATCCTACTCTAAAAATCCTCGGAGTCCAGGAAGTCGCCCAACCTGGCGCTCCGCCTGTTTCCGTGGTGAGCTATTCAGCAAAGGATCAAAGCGGTAAATCTTGGTATAACGTGCGAGCGTTCGTGGCAACCGCTGACATCTGCGGCGATCTAGATTTTTACAGCGATCAACCGATCGGCGCGGGTGACACCGACCTGAAAATGATTCTCAGCACTTATCGGCTCGATGAGAAGTACGTTCCGACGTTTAATGACATATTTGTCTACGCGCAGATTCTCTATAACGCACACATGTACAAACCTGCCGCACCAATGTTTGAGCTGGCATTGGAGAAGCTCAGGAAGGCCTCGGCAAGCAGCAACAAAACAACGATGGGCCGCGTGGCGACCGATCAAGCGGGGATGGCATACGGCATGTCGGGTGACATCGGCAAGGCACGCGCCATCTTCGAGACGGCGATCACAGAAGACCCGGATTACCCGATGTATTACTACAATCTCGCGTGTGCGGATGCGGAAGAGAAGAATCTGGTGGGCGCACAGAAACATTTGCGAGAGGCATTCGCCCGGAAAGCAAATGTTATTCCCGGCGAACGGTTGCCCGATCCGACAAAAGACGACTCCTTCCTGCCGTACCGCGACAATAAAGAGTTCTGGTCGTTCGTGAACAGCCTCCAGGGGAAGGAGTAGATGGATTCCCGTAGTCCCGCCCTGTGGTGGCGATTGTTGGCGAGAAATCGCCATTACACAAGTAACCCCCTGCTGTCACGATTGGTTGTGATAACGCCTGATTTCAACAATCAGGCAGGGGATTGCCCTATCATGGATTCTTCTGCTGAACTTGGGGGCACTATCTATGCTCAGAGACTTCTTGGCGTTGCTTTTCTTCATACTGCTGGTTCCTTCGGTCTGGAGCCAGTCTCCGGCGGATTTGGCTCAGAAGTTCCCCCATCATGAAGTCTATGAAGTGGAACCCGGCGTCGTGATGTCGGCGAAGTTCGGGTCAAGTGGTTTGGTCTGCGAGATGCGTGTCGAGCAGACGCACTTTGAGAAAGATATCGTCGACCCGGGGACTAGCATTGATGCGGATAAAATCGACGCCCTTCTGGACCGACTCGTGCCACCCTCCGAACGCGGCGAGAGAGCGCCAGATAACTTAAGGGGCTTGATAGTGGTTACAGGCCCTACGATGGTAAAGACCGATAGATACGCGAATATCGACGTTAACGCGATGTGGAACGTCAAAAGTCACAAGAAGTCTATGACAATGACGAGCGGTGCGGTGCTCATAATCAAGTGGCGGAATCGTTTGTGCAGTTAGTTGGCGTAACATCCCCATTGCACTCATTGACTGCTGGCGGGGGTTTTGAGTGGAATCGCTGATTTCGCCAACAAAGTATCCGAACGAGCGAGTACCTATCCTCTCAGGTACTTAGACGGCGAAGCCATTCTTCGCAGATCGTCTTTTGGTGGAGAGTGACTGCCTCATTGACAGGGTCCACACCGGGGGCATGTAATCCTGTCTCATTGGGCAGCCAGGATGACAAGACTGCCTTCCAGTTACTCTCCCGAATGGTTGCACTTGTGTTTTTCGTGGGCTCGTTTCCAAGTCAAGATCCCTTCGGTTTTTTGGTAAGGAGATGCATCTCATGTCACATTCCCGTTCGCTTTGCGATTCGGTTGTCCGCGCTACCGAGTGCGTAGCAAATGTCGCGCTGGCGGCAATCCTTGTGCTCGCTCTGAGCCCCGTATTCGCGGAGCCGGCGAGCGCGCAGAGCTACACCCTTACCCTCTTATATTCATTCACGGGTTCCCCCGACGGTCAGTGGCCCCTCGGGATCGTGCTCGATTCGCAAGGAAATCTCTACGGCTCTACACAGTACGGGGGCCTGCCTAGCTGTGGGCCTGTGCAGCGACCGTTAATAAGCTGCGGCACAGTATTTAAACTGGATACGTCCGGACAGGAAACGGTTCTTCACAGGTTCACTTTCGGCAACGGCGATGGCATGGTTCCGGAAGGTAGTGTCATGCGCGACAGTGCGGGCAACCTGTACGGCACAACATATTATGGCGGCGACCCCAGGTGCTTCCCCGGTGGTGAGTATTACGGTTGCGGGATGGTTTTCAAGCTGGACCCAAACGGGCGGGAGACCGTGCTTCATGAATTTGAAGGCGTGGGGCAAGGTGACGGAGCAGCACCGGCGGCACGTCTGGTGCAGGACGGGTTCGGCAATTTATACGGAACGACAAGCAATGGCGGGGATGCGCAGTGCATTCCCCATTACGGCGAACAGGGCTGCGGGACGGTGTTCAAGATTGATACAGCCGGTCACGAAACAGTGCTCCATCGATTCACCGGCGCGCCCACTGACGGCCAAATTCCCTCCGGCCTCATCATCGACGCACATGGCATTATGTACGGCACGACAACTTTTGGCGGCAGGCATGACTTCGGAACCGTGTTCAGGGTGGACCCCAGTGGCAACGAAACCATACTTTACAGCTTCCGAGGCGCTGCAGTTGGTGACGGCGCAGTAGCAGGCGGTACCCTCACCCGCGATTCACAAGGCAACCTGTATGGCTCCACTACCGACGGAGGCAATCTGGGATGCGCGAGCCTTGCACCGGGCTGCGGCACCGTGTTTAAACTGAGTGCCGCCGGACAAGAAACGGTCCTCTATCGCTTCACCGGAATCAACAACGACGGCTTCCCATACTCGACGCTGGTTCTGGATGACGCCGGTAACTTATATGGTCTCGAGGGACTTAATTATATTGGAACCGTGTTCAAGCTGGACGCATCCGGCCACGAGACCGTGCTGTATAGTTTTGGGTATCAAGAGCCATTCGAGTTGTTGGCGATACCGGGCCAGCCAGGCAGCTTCTATGGCGCTTTGTATAACAGCACGCTTAGTGGACCGGGAGGCATATTCAAGCTGGCGCCAAGCGGGCAACGCTGAAGGAACTCAGGCCGCAGCGGATATTTACAACAGCATTCGTGTACAGATTCGAATGCCTATACCATTGTTCATAACTGTTGAGAAATCGCCATAGCACTCATTGACCCGCTGGCTGGGGTTTGTGAGTCTAATCGCCTGATTACAACACCTATCTTGATGCAACGTCGTGCTTGCGGAGTCCGGCCCGTTCATTTGGCATTAGATCCTCAGCCTCCGGCGCAGAATGCCAACGAGGCCGAGGATGCCGGAACCGAACAGCAGGATGCTGCTGGGCTCGGGGACCGGGGGACCGCAATCGGGACTGCCGGCAGCGCAACCGGTAAGCGTGAAGGCTTCCGAGGGAATCGAGCCGATGGTGTTCTCATAGGCCGTAGACGGTCCGCTGTTCTCATCCCAGTAAATCGGGTTGCTAACTGAGCAGCCAGACGTGGAGCAAGCATTGCTCAGGGTTACGAAACCATTGGCTCCCGTGAAATCGGAGTTGCTGACAGCGAAGCCAGCCGAATACAGGAAATAACCGAACTGGTTCGTCGAGATGAAGGTGTTGGTGGCAGGCCCCGAAGTATGGGTGCTGCCCGAGAACGAGGATGAGCCGAACTGATAATCCACGGTGGTCAGAAGATCGGTGCTCGAAGCATCCCAATAAACGATACTCATCCCGGTGACAGTTGGTCCCACCTGACAGCGCATAGGAGTCGCTAACGGCGAAACCAAAGTTGATGGCCCAGGCATCGGTGGTGCCATTGTAAGGACCGTTGGAATAGTCGGCCATGGCGGGAATGGCCGCAGCCATCAAGTACAGGATTGTAAGAAGTGAAAGCGAAGCGATACGCAGTTTCATGGATAAGCTCCTTCTTGAGCCTAACCTGATATTGCACTCCCGAGAAAACCCCATGTCAATGCCATCTCTCATGCCACTGTTTCCGCCCTCCGCTCGTACTGCTCCCGCGGGGCAACCAAGTCTGCCACATCCCACCGCCGACCTGTGACGTCAGCGGCCATTGCTGGGGTCATACGCTGTGTACGACTCGACGCTTCACGAACCGAAACCAAGCACGATACTTTGGCTGAGTCTGCCCGTTTACTGTTGTTACGTCCCCATAGCACTCACAGTCCCACGGAACGCTGTCCCCGATTACTTGTGCTATGGCCGGGCCATTCATTCGTATCGCAGCGCTACCATCGGACTGACGCGTGAGGCGCGCAGGGCGGGAATCGCGCACGCCGCAATGGTCACGATCCCGAGCGTCACCACGACGAGAGCGAAGGTCCGCACGTCGCGGACGTTCACCCCAAAAACCAGGCTCGACACCGCCCGCCCCAGCGCAATCGCCGCCACCACACCGCAGCCCATGCCGATCGCCGCCACCTTGATTCCCTCCAGCAGCGTCGCTCGCAGCACAATTTGGGGCGTTGCACCCAGCGCCATGCGCACACCGATCTCCTGGGTCCGCTGGCTCACCGAGTATGCCAGCACGCCATAAATTCCAATGGACGCAATCAGCAGCGCCAGCAACGCGAAGGTGCTCAGCAGCACTGTATTCAGCCGCGGCTGCGCGGCGCTGGTGGAAAGCCACTCCTGCATGGTCTTCACGTTGGCCAGTGCCAGTTCCGGGTCCAGGTCGTGCCATGTTTGATTGAAAATACACGAGAAAACGGATGAGATTCCAACAAGGACGGAGCAGCCACGTCTCGCGTATAATCGCTGCCGTTCCCATCACGATGAAACGTTCGGCTCAGAGGGATTCACCGGCCAGGTAGAGAAGTGATCTCTCGGCCGGCGAGTCAGGCCCAGGCAGCGACTTGGGTCCTAAGGAGAGGGAGAATGATTAGAAAAATTGCAGCCTTTGCCATGATTACGTTCCTGTTTTCCGCTGCCGCGGTTCTGGCCCAGGACAAAACGCAATCTCAGCCGGCGCCCGCCAAGGCGGCGCCCTCGGCAAGCGCGACGCAGGAACAGAACCTCAAGGAATACATCAAGCTCCTGCGGGAAGATGTGCGGTCACAGAAGTCCGCGGTCATGAGTACCGTTATGCAACTGGACCCGGACCAGGCCGCTAAGTTCTGGCCGATCTACCGTGACTACGACGCCGAGCTGAGCAAGGTGAACGATCTGAGAGTGGCAAACATTGAAGAGTACGCGAAGAACTACGACCAAATGACCGATGCCAAGGCAGATGAGTTGGTCCACAACGCAATGGGCTATCAGAAGCAGCGTGCGGAGCTGTTGGCGAAATACTATGACCGCATGAAGCAGGGACTGGGGGCAATTACCGCGGCGCGCTTCTTGCAAGTGGAAAACCAGTTGCTCCTGATTATCGATCTACAAATTGCTTCAGAGTTGCCTCTGGCCGGCTCTGCCGCCAAGCAATAGGAGAGCACAGATGCGCAGCCATAAAATTTTGCCGATCGTTTTGTTCCTGGGAGTGATGGTGGCATTGACCGGTACTTCCTGGCCGCAGCAGAAGAAGATGGTGACGGTGCCGGCAGGCACGCCCATCCTGGTGCGAATGCTGGACACGGTGGATTCCAGCAAGAATCCGCCGGGCTCCCGCTTTACGGCCGTTCTGGAAACGAATCTCGTAGTCAATGGCGTGGTGGTTGTGCCGCAAGGAAATACGGTTTACGGCCAGCTGGCGCAAGCAAAACAAGCGGGGCGGGCCACCGGGTCGTCCGAGCTGCAGTTGGAACTCACGACCATCGTCGTCCACGGCACCGGCTATCCGATTCTCACCAGCGATTACCAGGTGAAGGGCAGCAGCAGCGGCAAGAGAAGCGCTAAGCGGCTTGTGGGCGGCACGGGCCTGGGCGCGGCCATCGGAGGCATCGCCGGGAATGCCGGCAAGGGAGCAGCTATCGGCGCAACTGTCGGGGCCGTAGGGGCCGTAGCTCAGAAGGGCAAAGAAGTCAAAGTACCCAGCGAAACGTTGCTAGAGTTTCGTCTGCAGCAACCTGCGCACCTGCCTGCCCGTTAAGGCGTGTCATTGCGCTTGAACGTCCCAATGCTGATCCACATGAACCTTTTGTGGAACTCTCGCGACTGAGAAGGCGAATCGCATTAGGACTCCTCCTGTGCGAAAATAGAGCTAGAAACTTGCAGCAGGCCACGGGGTTTACTACGGTTGCGCCGTCACCGGGGAAGTGATTGCACTTCCGGAGGGTCGAAGGGCGTCTAAGTGGTTGAGCTCAAGGCGTACTTGATCCAAACGGATGGCATCAATCTTAATTCCGCCAGACAAACCGGCCGAGCTTCCCACCGCGGAAGAACAGCAGCTAGCTTTGTGGGCTGACGACGGCCCTGGCGGCCTGGACCTTACTCCGCACTTACTGCTCCGCTTGCAGGACGATCTGGAGCGCTCGCGGCTGCGCGAAGCCTTCTGGATTTCCGTAGTCGTGCACTTGCTGGTGATAATCTTCGTCGCCATGTCGCCGAAAATTTTTGGCTACAAGGGCATCGATCTGGCCACCACCGCCGACCTGATGAAGCACCAGAACATGACCTATCTGGATCTGCCATCCGACTTGCAGAAAGCGCCCAAGGTCCCGCCCAAGACGAATGTAATCTCCGATAAGAACCGCGTCGCGATGAGCCCGCATCCGTCGCTCGACAAGAAGACGCTGGAAGAATTACGGCGCGCCGGACCGCCGGCGCCTCCGGCACAGTCAGCGCAACAGATGCCGCCAGCCATGCCGCCTCAGGGCAGCCAGCAGCCAAATCCATCGCAACAGCAGATGGCCCAGATGCAGCCCGCCACACCGCAGGCCAATCCCAGACTTCCCGTGCCGGACCAAGGCAGCGGTAAGCCGGTTGACTTCGCGCAGATGATGAAGTCGCCGGGCGACCTGACGGCGCAGGCCGCTCGCGCGGTTGCCGAGCGTCGTGGTGGAGGCACTTACGGCGGAGGCGGCGGCGACTACGGCGCCGGTCCGGGAGGCAAAGCGCGGACGTTAGGGGCGCTCGACATATTGAGCGATACCCAGGGTGTGGATTTCGGGCCCTATCTCTCTCGTGTAGTGGATGCGGTGCGCAGAAATTGGTACACCTTGATTCCGGAAGCGGCGCGGGCCCCACTGCTCAAACGCGGTAAGGTCGCCATTGAGTTCGCCATCCTGCCGGATGGCAAGGTTGCAGGCATGAAGCTCACGGGAGAGTCGGGCGACGTGTCGCTCGATCGCGCCGCCTGGGGTGGAATCACCGCCTCGAATCCGTTCGCGCCTTTGCCGTCGCAATATCACGCTCCCTATCTGGCCTTGCGTTTTCGTTTCTACTACAACCCGCAAAAAGGCGATATGGATTAGTGGCGGCGGGTGGAAGGTTTCTGCTTTGCGTACAGAGGAATATTTTCGGGAGAGGGGCGCGCGGGCCAATCGCGCAGCAACCCTGAGAATCCTCGACCGGGCTGGAAAGGGGAATCCACCCATGGCAGGAGATGAACTTCCGCCGGAGCAGGGCGGACTTGGGGGTAAGAAGCTATCCTGTAAGCCGAATCGTGCAGGCAAGCGACACTAGCTGGAATTCTTCAGACTGCGTCTCGCCACTCCCACGCGTAGAATGGGCCTGTGAACCCCGGCCAGCATCCCGCAGCAAAATCCGCCTCAGACGCTCGCCAGCACGACGCAGATTGGAAAGCGCGATATCGTTCGCGGGAGCGCGTCAAAGTTTTCGGCCTGCTCGCCCTCGCGATTTTTATCCTTGCCCTGGCATTCCTCCGTTTTGGCCGGACCATCCCCTGGGGTGCGCGTTGAATGGGCGCCTCGTCTCCGGATCAATCTGAACCACTGCTGGTTGTCATCCTTGGACCCACGGGTTCGGGCAAATCCGCGCTTGCGATTGCGCTCGCGCAGCAGTTTGCGGGCGAGGTGGTCAGTTGCGACTCGGTCGCAGTCTATCGTCATTTTGAAATTGGTACGGCCAAGCCAACCCGCGAACAACGCGCGCTGGTGCCGCACCATCTCCTTGATGTCGCCGAACCCGGCGAGCCATTCACCGCGGGGGAGTACGCGCGGCAGGCGAGAGCAGCACTGGCCGAAATTGCCGGCCGCCAGCGGCTGCCTATCGTCGTAGGCGGCACGGGACTCTATCTGCGAGCGCTGCTGGAAGGGCTCTTCCCGGGACCGCAACGCTCGGAACGATTGCGCGAGCGCCTGCGCGAACGCGCGCAGCAACGCGGCCCGGCGTATCTCCACCAACTTCTGGCGCGTCTCGACCCTGCCGCGGCCGCAAAAATCCATCCCCATGACGCGCCTAAAATTATTCGTGCCGTGGAGGTGTGCCTGGCGTCGCGTGCGCCCATGAGCCGGTTGTGGGCGGAACGCGGGCGCGATCCCTTGCAGTGGATTTCGCATTCTGCGAATCGGGCTCAACCCGGAGCGCGAGGCGCTGTATGCGCGTCTCAATCAGCGGGCCTGCCACATGTTTGAATGCGGCCTGATCGAGGAAACAAAATCGCTGCTCGAGCGCTACGGCGATGGGAGGAACGCCACGCCGCTGGATTCGCTTGGCTACCGGCAGGCAACCCAATTCTTGCGCGGCGAACTTACGGGCGAGCAGGCGCTGGCGGCGACGCAGCAAGGCCATCGCAACTACGCCAAGCGCCAGATGACCTGGTTTCGCCGCGAGCCCGATGTGACCTGGCTCACAGGCTTCGGCGATGCTCCCACCGTGGCAAGAGAAGCTGCTGAACTGGTTTCCTGCTGCACTGCGCTGCGGCCTGGGTCTGATATTGTCAGTTCGTCATGATTTGCCGGATCTGTTCTGCTGTGCTTTTAATCTCAATCTGCTTGCCGCCTATGAGCCACGCCAAAGAACAATTTGCAAGTTTCCGGGCCGGGCCACCTCGACAAGAAAGGCGAGAAGTGGGCGCGCGAGTCGCTGAAGAAAATGTCGCTGGAGCAGAAGATCGGCCAGATGTTTATGGTCCGGGCGCTGGCGCAGTTCATGAACGTGAACAGCCCGGAGTACATCTCCTTGCGCGACAGCATGCGCAAGTACCATCTCGGCGGATTCGGACTTACGGTGAGCTTCGAGGACGGCCTTCTCTACAAAAATGAGCCGCTGGAAGCGGCCACACTGATCAACCAATTGCAGAAGGACTCCGAGTTTCCGCTGATCTTCGCCGCCGACTTCGAGCACGGGCTGGGCATGCGGCTGAACGGCGCCACGGATTTCCCGCAGGCCATGGCGTTCGGCGCCACCGGCAATGTGGAGTATGCGCGCCTGTCCGGCCGCATTACCGCGCAGGAGGCGCGCGCCATCGGCGTGCAATGGAACTGGTTTCCTGACGTGGACGTCAATTCCAATCCCGCAAATCCCGTCATCAACACCCGCTCCTTCGGTGAAGATCCGAAGCTGGTCGGCGAGATGGCCGCCGCCTACATCGCAGGCGCACACCAGTTCGGCATGATGACCACCGCCAAGCATTTTCCCGGTCACGGCAACACCGAAGGCGACTCGCACGTATTCGTGCCCGTGGTCAAAGGAGATGCGGCCCATCTCGAGACGATTGAACTGCCGCCCTTCCGTGCGGCCATTCAGGCGGGAGTTGATGCAGTGATGACCGCCCACGTACTGGTCCCGGCGCTCGACCCCAATCGCAGACACGTGGCCACCATCTCGCCCGCTATCGTCACCGAACTGTTGCAGCAGAAGATGGGCTTCCACGGGTTGATCATCACCGACGCACTCGACATGGGTGGGCTGCGGCAGTCATTTCCGCAGGGCGGACCTGAGGCGGCCGCACGCGCTGCGGTCGAAGCAGTGAAGGCCGGTAATGACATCCTGCTGCTGCCTTTCGATCTTGATGGCGCGTACAACGGATTGCTGCAGGCGGTCCGCAGCGGTGAGATTTCCGAAGCGCGCATCGATCAATCGGTGTTGAAGGTCCTGCGCGCCAAGGCGTCGGTTGGACTTAACCAGGCCAGGCTGGTCGATCTCGCTGCCGTCAATGAGATTGTGGCGAAGCCTGCCAGCCTGGCGACGGCGCAAGAAATCGCCGACAAAGCGGTCACGCTGGTCCGCGACAATCATCAGGCCCTCCCCTTAAAGGCTGCGGCAAAGGGAACCAAGCCTCCACCGAATCCGTATCAGCCAGTAGCGGAGACGCGCGATAGTACTGTCTTGTTGATTTTCACCGACGACAGCCGCTCCGATTCGGGGAGAACGCTGGACCACGAGCTGAGAGCGAGAATTCCCGATGCCCGCGTGTATTACATCGATCCGCGTGGCGCAGCAGGAATGACGCAGCCGGTGTTGGCTGCGGTGACGGAATCGCAAGTGGTGATCGCCGCAGTATTTGAGTTTCCGGTACCGGGCAGGGTAGTGCGCGCGCAGAACGGCGCGGCGGTCAACGCAATCGTGGTGCAGGAATCGTCCGCGACATTGCTGCAGCAGGTTTTGCGAAGTGCGGCAGAGAAAACCATCGTGGTGGCCGTGGGTAGTCCCTACATTGCCGCCCAATTGCCCGAGGTGCAAACTTACATGTGTACCTTCTCCAGCGGTCACGGTTCTGAGGTAAGTGCGGTCAAGGCAATGTTTGGCGAAATCCCGATCGCCGGCCACTTGCCTGTAACCATTCCGAACATCGCCGGCCCCGGAATAATGGGCACGGCACAAGTTCCAAGCGGAGGACCACAATGATGAGGAACGTCGCTACCCGGTTTTCATTGGCTCTCGTAATCGCCAGTATGGCGCTGCTGCTGGCCGCCTGCTCGATTCATGTGGACGACAAGGACAAGAAGAACGAGAAAGTCGACATCAAGACTCCCTTCGCCAACCTGAAGGTCAATACCAGCGACAAGCCGGCGGACAACGGCATTCCGGTTTATCCGGGCGCGCACCTGCGTCCCAATGAAAACGGCGACAGCCACTCCGCCAATATCGACATGGGCGCGATGGGATTTGGACTGAAGGTGGTCGCCGCCGAGTACGAAACCGACGATTCGCCCGAGAAGGTGAAGTCTTTCTATCAGGACAAGCTGAAGAGCTTCGGCGATGTGCTGGTGTGCAACGGCCACAGCGGTGGCTCCGATGTTCACCTGGACAAGCATGGAGAAGAGGCTGACAAGAAGCTGACCTGTAAGGACGCCTCCGGCGACGGATGGGAGACTCAAGGTCGGCACCAGCGACGACCAACATCTGGTCTCGATCGAGCCGCAAGGTTCGGGAACGCGCTTTGGCACGGTGCTGATCCGCACCCACGGCAAAGAGGGAGCGCTGTAAGGGAAGCGGACCGGTCAGACCAATGTCGCCGCCTTGCGCGCTGACTTCACCCTCCTCGTTCGCCAGATCCACCAACCCACCAGGCACGCCGTGGCGATGGCGGCGATGACATATCTCCAGTGGTTGTGCACCATGCCGCCGATGAAGCCCACAACCCCTTTGCCGTAGCGAATCACCAGAAACGAGAGCACCACGAAGCGCAAGAAACGTCCTGAGAAGATTGCGATCAGGAAGTGGCTGAACCTCATCTCGGCCACGCCTGCGGAGAGGACGAACAGCTTGAAGGGCGTCGGCGGAGGCAGCATCGAGGGCAGCATGAGCGCCAGAAATTCGTGGCGATCGAAGGCGGCCTTGATTTTGTTGAAGCGCTTTTCGCCCATGCGCTTCACCAGCAGCACCTCGCCGCTCTTGTACCCGATCACATAGATGACGATGCTGCCCAGGGCCGAGCCGGCAGCCGCCATCGCCGAGTACAGCACCAGGCGATGCGGGTTGGCCCACACGTATCCGGCGACGATGGCGTCGAGCGGCATGCCGAGGAATGCCGCGTCCACCGCGGCAAATCCCAGCACGCCCCAGATGCCCAGCGGCTTCAGCAGCGCCAGGATCAGCAGCGTCCATTTTTGGAGAAGGTGCTTCAAGGCAGTGGATAGTGGTTAGTGGCTAGTTGCCAGTTTCTCGATTACGGTGAAGGTACGATTCTAGCTTGTTTAGAGATAAGATAGGGGCTATGCAGCCGGTCAACCAAGTGATCGTCAAGGACCCGGATATTCTCGGGGGCACTCCGGTGTTTCGCGGAACACGGGTTCCATTCCAAGCCTTGCTCGACTATCTGGAAGGCGGCCAAACCCTGGCGGAATTCCTGGATGACTTTCCTACAGTTACGCGCGAGTCTGCGATTTCTGCTCTTGAAGCCGCTAAGTCACTCTTGGTCGGCCAACTCAGATGAGGGTGTTACTCGACGAGTGCATCCCGAGAAAATTCAAGGATGCCTTGGTTGGGCACAATTGCTCGACCGTTCCAGAGGTAGGACTGGCGGGCAAGAAGAATGGGGAACTGCTGTCACTTGCCGAGCTGAGTGGTTTTGAAGTCTTCTTGACTCTCGACAAAGGCCTCCAGTACCAACAAAATCTCGCTCACCGGAACATTGCAATCATTATCGTTCGAGCGGCATCCAACCGGATAAGTGACCTCCTACCTCATGCCGAACCTTGTCTTGCACAAATAAGGTCCATCCGAGCTGGAGAAGTGGCTTTGGTCGGCGATTAGCTCCCCTGAGCTTCCCCATCCAATGAGGTCGCGCCAAAGAACTTCTCCACCACCTTTATGTCCGTCGTCCGACCGTACTTCGGCAGGCTGTCGAGGAACACGCGCCCATACTGCTTTCTCAGAATGCGATTGTCGAGCAGGCACAGCAGGCCGCGGTCGTGCAGCGAACGAATCAGTCTGCCAAAGCCCTGCTTTAGCGACAGCGCGGCGCTGGGCACCTGATACTGGAAGAAGGCATTGCCGCCCTCTTCATCGATGGCCCTGATCCGCGCGGCCACCACCGGGTCATTTGGCACCGCGAACGGCAGCTTGTCAATGATGACGCAACTGAGTTGCTCGCCTTGCACGTCCACCCCTTGCCAGAACGACGAGGTGGCAAACAGCACCGCGTTCGGCGTCAGGCGGAACTCCTCCAGCAGCGCGTTCTTCGGCGCATCTCCCTGCAACAGCATGGGAAATGGCAACTCGCCCAGCAAGCGCTCGTAGAGCTGATGCATCAGCGCGTAGCTGGTGAACAGGCAGAAGGCGCGTCCGCGCGTGATCTGGAGCAATTGCTTGACGCGTTGCGATGCCCGCTCCACAAATTGCGGCTCGCGCGGGTCCGGCAGGTCAGGCGGAACATACAGCAGCGCCTGGCTCTCGTAGTCGAAGTGCGATTGCACCACCAGTTCGCGCGCGTGCTCGATTCCGATGCGGTTGCGGATGTACTCGAAGCCGCCTGCAACCGCCAGCGTCGCCGAGGTCAGCACCGCCGTCTCCAGATGCTCGAAGAGCGCCGTGCGCAGAATGTCGGACACCGTGATGGGGGTGGCTTGCAGAAACACGTTGCGCTGGGGGCCGCGTCCGGTGCGGCGTTCGATCCAGAAGACGATGTTGCGCTGGTTTGATTCCAGAATGAAGCCCAGGTGTACGCGCAACTCCTCCACCCGCCGCGACAGCGCGTGGATCTCATCGGGCTTGTTGGGAATGGCTTGCAGCTCGGTGTACAGGTGCAGCAGCGAATTCTGCAGGCCAAGAAACTCCTCGCCATTTTCTTCCAGAAACTCCGGGCGGTTCTCGAAGGCGAAACGGCCCTCGCCCGGCGGCAGCAGCGAAAAGAACAATTGCGAACGGTCGCGTACCTGGCCACATGCCGGCATAACTGCGGTTATGGGCACATCCACCCGCCGCAAGCGTCTGCTCCACATCGCGCAGCAATTCATCTACCCGAAGATTCGAGACCGTGACCCCAAAGTAGTTGGTGGCCACGTCTTCCAACTCGTGCGCTTCATCGAAGACGACAATGCCGGCGTCGGGCAGCACACCCGCGTCGTTGGCATGGTCATTGGCCGCTTTGATCGCCAGGTCGGCGCAGAACAGGTGATGATTGACGATGATGATGTCGCTCTCGGCGGCGCGGCGGCGCATCTCGGTGATGAAGCAGCGGTCAAACTGCTGGCACTGCGAGCCGATGCAGCGGTCGGTGCGCGCGTCCAGCTTGGGCCACAGGTGGCTGTTCTCCGGCAGCTCGGTCAGCTCGGCGCGGTCGCCGCTTTCCGTTGTCTTCTCCCAGTCGCTGATGATGCGGAACTGGCTGATTTCTTCCAGCCCGTTCAGCAGCGGCTGGTCGGTAAGGTCGTAGAGCTTCTTGCGGCACAGATAATTGCCGCGGCCCTTCATGTAGCAGACGCGCAGCTCGCCGAGGTGCTCCCGCAGAAACGGAATGTCTTTGAAGTACAGCTGCTCCTGCAAAGTCTTGGTGCCGGTTGAAATGATGACGCGCTTGCCGGAGCGGATCACCGGCAGCAGGTAGGCCAGCGTCTTGCCGGTGCCGGTGCCGGCTTCGACGATCAGGTGCCGGCGCTCGGTCAGGGCTTGCTCTACGGCCTCGGCCATCTGAAGCTGCCCGCGACGGAACTCGTATGCCGGATGAGTGCGCGCCAGCACGCCGCCCGGTCCGAAGAACTGAAACAGGGACGGCAGGCGCGCGGCCAGTGCGGCGGATTGTGGTTTGGAAGACACGGCGCGAGGGGTCTTGTCCCTATAATAGCTGCTAAGGCCCATCGCTGTTTGAACCGCCGGAAAGAGTCTCAGTGAATCGTCGAATGCAATTTGAGTCCAGCCGGACTGCCGAACAGGGCGAGCCGCCCACCGTTGGGACGCTGGCCATCGTGGGCCGCCCCAACGTCGGGAAATCCACGCTGTTTAACCGGCTGGTTGGATCGCGGCGCGCCATTGTTGGCGACGAGCCTGGCATTACCCGCGATCGCATTTATGGCGATGTGGAATGGACCGGCAAAAAATTCCGCGTGGTCGATACCGGAGGCATCGTTCCCGACGACCAGCAACTGATTCCATCGGAAATCTTTCGCCAGGCACGAGTGGCGCTGGAAGAGGCAGACGTGATAGTGCTGGTGGTAGATGGGCGCACGGAGCTGGCGTCTCCCGACATCGACCTGGCGCGGTTGTTACTGCGCACCGGCAAGCCGCTGCTGCTAGCGGTAAATAAAGCCGACACGCCGCAGCTTGAGCCCTATGCCGAGGAATTTCGCAGCCTCGGAATCCGGGAGCTGTTTCCCATCTCCGCAGAGAACGGCAACGGCATTGCCGAATTGCTGGAACACGTTTTGAGCGTGATGCCGGAGGGGGAGGCGGCAGAACCAGCTTCCGAAGAACGGCTGGTCGCTCAACTCCATTCGGCCGGCGATGACAACCTCCCTTCACTCGGAACGACAGATGAGAAGGACGCTGAAATTCCGCGCGAGACCCGAGTCGCCATCATTGGCCGGCCTAATGTCGGCAAGTCCACCTTACTGAACGCGCTGACTGGAACCTCGCGCGCAATTGTCTCGCCCATTGCCGGCACAACGCGCGATGCCGTGGATGAACTCATCGAGCGCGATGGGCACGAGTACCGCTTCATCGATACCGCCGGCATTCGCCGCAAAGGCAAGACCGAACTGATGGCCGAGAAGCTGTCGGTGGTGATGGCGCGCAAGCACTTGGAAGGCGCTGACGTGGCGCTGATGCTGATTGATGCGGTAGAAGGTGTCACGGCCAGCGATGCCACCATCGCCGGCTACGCGCACGAGAGTGGCCGCTCGGTGATCATCGTCATCAACAAGTGGGACCTCGTTACAGATAAGCGGACCGACGGCAAGCCTCGTGCCGATCGCAGCGTTTACGAGGAGCAGGTGCGGCGCCATTTGAAATTCCTGTCGTACGCTCCGGTGCTGTTTATCTCCGCCACGACCGGGCGCAATCTCGACAAGCTTTTTTCCACACTGGAACTGGTGGCGCGCGAGCGTCGCAAGCGCATTGGCACCGGCGAGATGAACCGCTTCCTCAGCAAAGTTGATTTTGAACGGGCCTCGGTCCCCATGGCCAAGCGGGTCAAGATTCTCTACCTGACCCAGGCCGGAGTGTCGCCGCCCACGTTCGTCCTGTTCACCGACCGCGCAGTGAAGCTGCACTTCTCTTACCAGCGATTTCTGGAGAACCAGATTCGCGCCGCCTTCGGGTTTGTGGGAACGCCCATCTGGATCAAGAACCGCGCGCGTAACGAAAACAAGTAGCGGCCCTTCCCGACGATCCAGCACTACGGTTGCGTGCGCGGCTCGTCTGCTGTAAGTTTCCGCTAGTGGAACATCCCTGCTATCGCTGCCAAGCCTCGATCGAAGAGGGCACGACCTTCTGTCCGCACTGTGGCGCCCCGCAGATTCGAGTTGTTCCTCCGGAAGAAAATGTGCCGGCCGAACCGCCGCTTCCACCGAGCGCTCCGCGGGATGTTCCTCCGGTTACTCCGGCCGCGTATTCCGTCGGTCCCGGGCCGGGTTGGACGCAGGGCGGCACGCCCTACGCGCCGCAGGCCAGCGCGATTCAATGGGAACTGGCATGGAAGGGCGCACTGCTGGGTGGAGTTGGGGCTGCGGTCCTCACCGCCATACCGATTGTCTCCATCGGTTGTTGCCTGTGGATGCTAGGCGCGGGCGTGCTCGCGGTTGTGATGTATCGCAAGCAAGTGCCGGGGGTTGTGATTACGCCGGGCATGGGCATGAAGATTGGCGCGCTGGCAGGGGTGTGCGGGTTCATGCTGAACGCGGTGTTGACCATGGCATCGTTCGCGCTGTTCCGCTCCAACTCCGACTTCCGCCGCGCCATGCAGGAGCAGATGCAAAAACAGATGGCGAACAATCCCGACCCCAAGGCGCAACAAATTGTGCAGCACTTCATGGACTGGATGAGCAGTCCACAAGGCATGGCAACTTTCGTGGTGCTGATATTGCTGGTGATGGGCGTGGTGTTCATCGTAATCACCGCTGCCGGTGGCGCGTTGGGCGCGTCGATGTCGGGTAGCCGGCGGGAATTGCGGTAATCCCGGGACCAACTGTCATCCTGAGCGAGGACTTCAGTCCAAGTCGAAGGATCTGCGGTTATCCCGATGCCCGCGAACCACAGATCCTTCGGCTGCGCGACCGCACCGGCCCAGAGGCCGAGGGTTGCTCCTAAGCTCGCGCTTCCGTATGATGGCGAACGGCATGACCAAGGCCCCCACCCAGCCCTCTAACCTGCGCGAGAAATCGCAAATCCTTTCTGCATCCGAAATTGAGCGCACCCTGGTCCGGCTGGCGCACGAGATTGTCGAAAAAAATAATGGCGTCGCCAACCTTGGACTGGTCGGCATCATGCGGCGCGGGGTGCCGCTGGCGCAGCGGCTGGCAAAGATTCTGGGCCGCATCGAAAAAACGGAAGTGCCCGTAGGCACGCTCGACATTACGCTCTATCGCGACGATCTCTCAACCGTCGGGCATCGCCCCGAGGTGAAGACCAGCACCATGGAGTTTGACATCCAGGACAAGAACATCATCCTGGTGGATGACGTGCTGTACACCGGGCGCACCGCCCGCGCCGCGCTGGATGCGTTGTTCGCACATGGGCGCCCGCGCCGCATTCAACTTTGCGCGCTGATTGACCGCGGCCATCGCGAATTGCCCATCGAGGCTGGCTTCGTAGGCCGTACCCTGCACACCACCAGCGACGAATCCATCGAATTGAAATTGCAGGAGACGGATGGCTCCGACAAAGTGCTGTTGATGGAGCGGGTGGACAAAGCCCAATGAAGCCGCAATTGCATTCGCTGCTGGGCATCGAACAACTTACTACGGCGCAGATTAACTCAATTTTGGCGCTGGCCCGGCGCATGGACCCCAGCCGCACCTCGCAATTGCTGCGTGGCAAACGCGTCGCCCTGCTGTTCTACGAATCTTCCACCCGCACCCGCACCTCATTTGAGTTTGCCGCCAAAACCCTGGGCGCCGTTACCACGCTAGTGACTCCGGTCTCGTCCAGCATCGAGAAGGGTGAATCCCTGATCGACACGGGCTGGACGGTGGAGAACCTGGGGGCCGACGCCATCGTGATGCGGCACGCCAACAGTGGCGCAGCTTATCTGCTGGCGCGCTACGTGAAAGTGCCGATCGTGAATGCCGGCGATGGAATGCACCAGCATCCTTCCCAGGCGCTGCTCGACGCGTTGACCATCACCAACCACAAGAAGCGGCTGGAAGGGCTGCGCGTGGTGATTGTGGGCGATGTCTATCACAGCCGGGTGGCGCGATCCAACGCAGCGCTGCTGTCGCGCTTCGGGGTGGACATTGTTTTCTGCGGGCCGCCCGATTTCGTGCCCGAGATCGCCGCCACCCTGGCGCCGGGAGTGACTGCCTGCCACGACCTTGACCTCGCATTGCAGGGCGCCGACGTGGTGATGGCGCTGCGGGTGCAGAAGGAGCGGCTCGCGGGCAAGCATCTCAGCCTTGACGACTACGTTACCAACTACCAGATCACGCCCCAGCGCATGAAGCTGGCCAAGCCGGACGCGATCCTGATGCATCCGGGGCCGGTGATTCGCGGCATGGAGTTGACGAGCGAAGTGGCCGACGGCCCGCAGTCGTGCATTCACGAGCAGGTGCGCAACGGAGTGAAAACCCGCATGGCGATTCTGGCCATGCTGCTGGGGGCGGCGCCGAAATGACAGACATGGACTCACTGCTGATTGAACGCGGACGTGTCGTCGATCCGGCGAGCGGCATTGATCAGGAGATGGACGTTCTCCTGCGCGGCGGCCGCGTGGCTGCTGTGGCGGCGCCGGGAACGCTACGCGGCGAGGCCGAGCGGAGCTTCAACGCCAAGGGATGCATCGTCGCTCCCGGCTTCATTGACCTGCACGTGCATCTGCGCGAACCTGGTCAGGCCCACAAAGAAACCATCGCGACCGGAACTGCGGCGGCGGCGGCCGGCGGATTCACCTCCGTTTGCGCCATGCCTAACACGCTGCCGGTAAATGATTCGCCGAAGATCACTCGCTGGATGCAGGCCCCGGAACGCGGCGCGCTGGTGAACGTCTTTCCTGTCGTCGCGGCGACCGTCGGCAGTCTGGGAGAAAAGCTGACGGATTTTCGCGCTCTCAAGAAAGCTGGCGCCGTCGCGGTGACCGACGACGGCAAACCGGTCCTCAACGATCGTCTGATGCGTGACGCGTTGCGAACTGCGGCCAGGCTCAACATCCCCGTGGTGCAGCATGCCGAAGACACGCGCATGACCGCCGGCTGCTCGATGAATCTGGGTGCAACGGCGTTTCGCCTGGGTTTGCACGGCATGGCGAACGCCGCCGAGGCGAACATTGTGGAACGCGACATCGCCCTGGCTCGCGAAACCAAAGGGCACGTACATGTGGCGCATCTCTCGACCCGCGAGGCCCTGGAAGCTGTGCGCCGCGGGAAGAATGCGGGGATACACGTGACCGCCGAAGTCACGCCGCACCACTTCACGCTGGTGGACGAGAACGTTGGCGAGTTCAACACGCACTACAAGATGAATCCGCCACTGCGCTCGCTGGCGGACCGCGCTGCTTTGATCGAAGGTATCGTCGATGGCACCATCGACGCCATCGCCACCGACCACGCGCCTCACGCCTTCCACGAGAAGCAGGTGGAGTTTGAGCGCGCCGCCTTCGGCATCACCGGGCTGGAGACGGCGGTTGCGATCGCGGTCACCGTGTTGCATCGGCACTTCAAGCTGCCCCTGCCGCGCATCGTCGAGTTGCTTTCGGCAAATCCCGCCAGAATTTTCGGCCTTGCCGGACGTGGCAGCCTTGCGCCAGGCTCGCACGCGGATGTTACTATCTTCGATCCTAGGAAGAAGTGGTCCTTTGACGCATCGCAATCGAAATCAAAGTCGAAGAACACCCCTTACGACGGCTGGAGCTTTACGGGGAAAGTAATCGCGACGATTGTAGGTGGAAAAGTCATACATGAAAGCTAAGGGTCGCCGGCCAAATCTTCAGGACTTCCTTAACCTCGTCTCATGCGGCAACCTATCGGCAGGATAATTCAACCTGTGATGCTATGAATAAAAACGCGTCTGCGTGGTAAAAGGCAGGCTATAAGTTCACGCCATACCCGGAGGTGTAACCGATGCTTAAATCCATTGCTGTTGTCGTCGGCAGCTACCTGCTTTCGGTTGTCCTTGTCCTGGCAACGGACCCGTTGCTCTCGCGCCTGTTTCCGGGCGATTTCGTCAGAGGCCATGTCCCCTCCAACAACCCTCTCATCGCCAGCACGGCGTGCTTCGTTGTTGTCTCGATCCTGTGTGCCTGGCTTTGCGCGCGCTTTGCTCCGAACCGGCCGGCACAGCATGTGCTCTGGTTCTTTATCCTCGGGGAAGCGATGGGCATCGCCGCGATCATTCCCAATTGGAGCAGGGGCTGGCCTCACTGGTATTGGGTGTCATGGCTGCTCACCTGGCCGCTGAGTTGCTGGATCGGCCTGCTGCTTGCCGGACGCCAGGCTGACTCGCTGACCGCCTGAGTTCGCCTCAGCGGAAACATCCCCAGCGCCGCCTGGTTTCGCACCGATATTGTTTACTACCGCGATAATATGTATAGGCTAAACGCTCTGTCATGTCCCCCGAAAGCGATAGGTTGTATACTACCGCAGTAGTAGATAAATACTAATATTAACGATAAAAATATAGACGCTTATATGGTTGTAAGGTACTATGTTGGCCTGCCTTGATCAGGAAACTGGGGACTGTGATCGACAACTCTAGGTGCTTGCAGGAAGCGTCGGGACCAGCTTGCGACAAGATGCGCAAACTGGAATAAGTAAACAGGTGGTAAGTTCGCTCCTTTCCCTTTCCATCAGCCAACGATTGCCGCTCCTGCACCGGTAATCGCGCTTTTTCGCAGGCGATACAGCGAACCTAAAGGAACAAGGAAGCTTGAATGAAAAGAATTACTCTGCTTTCGCTCAGTGTGCTCGTTCTGCTTGCATTAGCTCTGCCCTCGGCCGCCCAACAGCGCGATGGCAGCAACATCTTTGCGCAACCCCCGGTCCGGCTTACCAGCCCTCAGCCTGACAGCTCTTCTCCGCACGGCCTGTTTCCGGCACAAATAAAGGCTGCCTACGGACTGAATGCCACCCCCAACCAGGGACAGGGCCAGATCATCGGTATTGTGGATGCTTTCGATGACCCCAACGCCGAGTCCGACCTGCAGGTTTATGACACCCAGTTCAACCTGGCGGTTTGCACTACCCAAAACGGCTGCTTCACCAAGATCAAAGTTGGTAACCCCGTAGGCGACACCGGTTGGGGAGTGGAAATTTCTTTGGACATCCAGCAGGCCCACGGGCTCGCCCCAGCCGCCAAGATTATTCTGGTGGAAGCCAACAGCAACAGCTTTGCCGATCTGCTGGCTGCCGTGGACGTCGCTCGCGAGAACGGCGCCACCCAGATTTCCATGAGTTGGAGCGGTGGCGAAGACTCCAGCGAGCTGGGATTCGATTCCTTCTTCAACCATCCGGGAGTCACCTTTATGGCTTCCACCGGTGACGGCGGCCACGGAGTCGGCTATCCCGCGGCTTCTCCCTACGTAGTTGCCGTTGGTGGCACCACCCTGGTACTGGCCACGCCTCTTCCACTTCCCAGTCCTCTGACGCCGAACTATGGCCATGAGACGGGGTGGAGCGGCAGCGGCGGCGGCATCAGCGCATTCGAGCCCGGCCAGTCTTATCAGAACGGTGTCTTCGCGGGCTGCGGCAGCACTGGACATCGTTGCGTTCCCGACATTTCGTCCGATGCCAATCCCTCCACCGGCGTTCCTGTCTATGACACCTTCGGGGAACCGCAGTGGATTGAAGTTGGAGGCACCAGCGTGTCTTCGCCCGACTGGAGCGCGATCTTCGCGGTCGCCAATTCCAGCCGTGCAACGGCAGGAAAAGGTCCGCTGCAGAACGCCATCGCCGACCTCTATTCCTTCTACAACACAACGCAGTACCATGACTTCCACGACATCACGTCAGGAACCAACGGCAGCTGCGGTGCAGATTGCACGGCTGTCGCGGGCTACGACCTGGTGACGGGAATCGGTTCACCCAAGGTGAACGTTCTAGTTCCGGCCTTGGTTGCGATCGAGCCGTAACCAACTCAAGAACTGTCTTGCCACAGGCGCGCTCCCAGCTCAAACTAGGAGCGCGCCCGGGGCAGTCCTTATCGCAATAAAACCCTGCCTTAGGTACTCCGCTGGTTTGGACCCATCACCGAGCAGTTGAGATCCAGCAAAAGCACTTAATCACACAATTTCTGTCCTTCGTGCTGCGTTCCGCGTATTTCGTCACAAGAAGGCCCGCTCTCAGGAATGAAATCATTACTGGTAATATGCATATCCAGAAAGAAAACCCGTAAACTCGATACGTTCACCATTCCCAGTAGTCAGTCCTGTCAAGAAACCGGAAACGTTGACAATCCTATGGCTGAAGGAATGGTATGATGACGCTCCTAACCAGGATGTCGGGGACTGTGATCGAGCAGCGCGCGTGCTGGCAGGAAGCACGCGAACAGTTTGCGATGAGATGGATCGCATGTTGGCGTAGTCGGCAGTAAAGCTTCGGTCCTTCCCCTTTTTTATCAGCCAACGTAGCCGCTCCTGCAACGGCATATTGCTTCAAATCAGCGAGAGGGAGATGCAAATGAAGAAGCTTGTTTCCATATCCATCGGCATGATATTGATTCTTGCCGTAAGCATGTGCGCAGTGGCGCAAGCGCCGCCCACAGGCGAGCACGCTTTCCGTCCACCAATTACTATCGTCTCACAATTCTCCACCAGCCCCCATGGTTTATTCCCAGCTCAGATGAAGGCGGCCTACAGGTTCAATGCGATCCCCAATCAGGGACAAAATATGGTCATCGGAATCGCGGACGCCTGCGACGATCCAAACATCGAAGCCGACTTGGGGGTTTTTCTCAACCCAGTTCAACCTGCCGGCCTGTACCACCGGGAACGGCTGTTTCACCAAGATTACACAGGCTAACCTGTGCAGCGGCCACAGTGGAAACTGGGCCCTCGAGCAGTCGTTAGACGTGCAATGGGCCCACGCCATCGCTCCGCGAGCCAAAATTGTCCTGGTGCAGTCTTCTCAGCCAGACGACACTTTGTTCATGGCTGTGCAGCAAGCGGTTGCCGCCGGAGCCAATGTAGTCAGCATGAGCTGGGGCGGTAGCGAGTTCTCTGGCGAACAGACCTACGACACGACCTACTTCTCCACTCCCGGGGTGACCTACTTCGCGTCATCCGGTGACGGCGGATGCGGCGCTGGATACCCGGCGGCATCGCCCAACGTGGTGTCCGTGGGAGGCACCCATCTGGTTCTACTGACTGCCGCTCCGCCCTCTACTCCGCTGGGCACGAACTACGGCACGGAAAGCGCCTGGAACGGCAGCGGCGGAGGTATCAGCGCCTTTGAAACCGAACCGGCGTATCAGATGAACGCTCAGCACACCGGGTTCCGCACGGTTCCCGACATTTCCCTTGACGCGTCTACTGCCGTTCCCATTTATGACAGCTATGACGGGGACCAATGGACAGAGGTCATTGGAACCAGCCTGTCTTCACCTGTCTGGGCCGCCTTCATGGCGATCGAGGACTCGCTCCGCGGAGGCGCGGGAGTCATCCAGCAGCCGCTGGCTGATCTGTATCAGGTTTACGGCTCTGGGAACTACGGGACTGCCTTTCACGACATCACCACCGGAAGCAGCGGAGGAGTTTGCGTCGCGGGCGCCGGCTATGACTTCGTGACCGGAATCGGCACACCCATCGCCAACCACTTGGCTAACGACTTGGTTCCGTTGCCGTAAGCCAGGTCCATTTTGCTCACCAGGCGCGCTTCACCAGCGCGCCTTTTTTCTTGGTGTGCACTGCGCTCAGTGCCCGATGCTCTGCGCGCCTTTGCGGTGCGAGGCCTTTTTCAGCATGAACGCAATCGGGATGCAGGCGAACGAGACCAGCGCCATATAGCGAAAATCATCTACGTACGACCATAGCCGCGCCTGGCCGGCAACCATCTCGCCGATGATCGCGTAGGCCTTGCGCATGGCTTCGGAAGCGCTGTAGCCCTGGGTCTGCAGGTAATGTTGCAGCGCCTGCACCTGGTTTTGCAGTGGCAGGCTGGTTGAGGTGATCGAATGCACCAGCTCGCTCTGGTGCAGCTGCTGGTGACGGGCGATGATGGTGTTCACGATGGAGATGCCAATGCTTCCGCCGACGTTGCGGGAGAGGTTATAGAGTCCGCTGGCGTTGCCGATCTCCTCATTCCTCAGGCCGGTGACGGCGACGGCCGAAAGCGGTACAAAAATGGAGCCCGAGCCAAAGCCGCTGAGCATGATGGCCCACAAAAACGACCACTGAGAGATGGCAAGGTCAGCCTGGCCGAAGCGCAAGCTGCTGATGCCGAACATGACAAACCCACAGGCGATCAACCAGCGTGCGTCGAGCTTGTTGGTCAAGACTCCGATGATGGGCATGGCGAGGATGGCGCCAATTCCGCGCGGGCTCACCGCCCATCCGGCTGCGAAAGCCGTGTAGCCCAGCAGTTCCTGATAGAACAAGGGCAGCAACGTCACCAGTCCATAGAGGAGACCGCCGAAGACCGCGATGAGAAGACAGCCGAGCAGAAAGTTTCGGTGTCGAAAGACGCGCAGGTTCACCAGCGGCTTGTCGTGAGTCATCTCGCGGACGATGAACGCGACAAAGGCAACCACCAGAAGTCCCGTTGCCCAACGAATCCAATTGGCGCCGAACCAGTCGTCTTCCTGGCCTTTGTCGAGGATGATCTGCAACGCTGCCAACCACACCGCAAGCAGTCCCAGTCCGATGCCGTCGATGCGGCCGGGCTTGGCGTTCCTGATGTAGGGTGGGTCCTGGATGTAGCGGAGGATCATGAAAATGGCAAGAATCCCGATGGGGATGTTGATGTAAAACGCCCAGCGCCATGAGTAGGTGTCGGTCAGGTAGCCACCGAGCGTGGGACCCAGCACCGGCGCGACCACTACGCCAAGGGCGAACACTGCCAAGGCCACGCCGCGTTTATCGGGGGGAAAGCTTTCCAGCAGAATGGCCTGCGACAACGGTTGCAGCGCTCCGCCGCCCGCGCCTTGTACCGCGCGCGCCAGCAAAATCATCCCCAGGCTGGTGGCGGCGCCGCAGGCAAAAGACGAAACCGTGAAGATGACGATGCAGGTGATGAGAAAGCGCTTGCGGCCGAAGCGCAACGCGAACCACGAACTGGCGGGCAGGACCACCGCGTTTGCCACCAGATAGCTGGTCAGCACCCAGGTGGCTTCGTCATTGCTTGCCGATAGGCTGCCGGCAATGTGAGGGAGCGCGACCGAGGCAATCGAGGTGTCCAGCACCTCCATGAAGGTCGCCAGCATGACCGCCACCGCGATCATCCACGGGCTGGAGGTGGGGCGTGAAATGCTTGTGCCCTGCGAACCAGTGATAGTCGCAGTTGCCATTCTCGGCTCCTTGGGCGAGAACTCGGCTGCCGCGGTGGGTCACTCCGCAGCCGGCCCTAATGCGAACTAGAACAGAACGCTGGAACTGTTCCAGACAACAGAAGATGCAGGAGGAGGGAGGAACGATTCCTGATCGGTGGGGGAATGTAAGTGGGTGATGCGTTACACTGCTCATGCTTTAATGCTTCAAATTTCTCTGTGCCTCTGTGTCTCTGTGGTGAACGTTTATCACTCAATCATGAACAACGAAAACGGTTTCACCCCGGCGGAACTGCGCAAGCTGCGTAGCTTGAAAGATCCGCATGGCATACAGCGATTTCTCGACGACATGCCGTATCATCTGGCTGACACGGCATGGTCGCCCCGCCGGGTGCTGCGCGAAAACACCTCCCATTGCTTCGAAGGAGCAATCTTTGCCGCCGCGGCTTTGCGGGCCAACGGCTATCCGCCGCTGATTCTCGACTTCGAAGCCGAACACGACACCGACCACGTGCTGGCCATCTACCGGGTCAAGGGACATTGGGGCGCGGTCGCCAAGTCGAACTACGTGGGCTGCCGCTATCGCGAGCCGGTGTACCGGTCCTTGCGCGAGCTGGCCATGAGCTACTTCAACATCTATTTCAACCTGCGGCGCGAGCGCACCCTGCGCACTTTTTCGCGTCCGGTGAACCTGGCGCGGTTTGACCGTCAGGCCTGGATGACCACGGAGGAGCCCATCTGGTTCATCATTTATCACCTGCTGGAAATTCATCACTACAAGTTGCTGACGCCGAGCATGATCAAGCGCCTGCATCGCATCGACGACAGGTTGTTCAAGGCTGAGACCTTGGGGAAAGCGTACCGGGAAGGGAAGTCCCCACTTCCGTTTGGATAGTTGGCATCGGCTAGGCATATGGTAAGGAGGCTGCGGTGAGCCCTGAACGTAAGGCCAAGCTCTTCAAGAACGGACGCAATCAGGCGGTGCGGATTCCCCGTGAGTTCGTATTTCCAGGTGAGGACGCCATCATGCGCAAGGTGGGCGACCGGCTGATCATCGAGCCCGCTCCGTCTAAGTCTCTGCTGGCCGTACTGTCGACGCTAAAACCGCTGGACGAGGACTTTCCTCCCATCCCTGACGTGCACCCCGATCTGTTGATCTGCTGATGCGCTACTCGCTCGACACCAACATCGTTGCGATGCAACTAGCTTAGCAACCGGCATCGCTGTCCACCGTCAGCAACACTTTGCGAAGCTGCAACAGCGCCCAGGTCAGGGCGCCCAGGCCCGCACCCCAAACCGCAAAGGTCACGTTCACCGCCCAGCGTGGGGCCGATCCAACCCGGCGCAGCAAGAACGGCAGGAAGTTCCAGGTGTCGATGTGGACGTAGTCCCAGGGGTCGTAGGTCATGGAGTCGTTGTTGAGGCCCCAGGCCTGCATTTTTCCCAGTGCAAACGCCGCGATGTTCTTGAAGCGCAGAAAGACCACGAACGTCGGGTGCCCCAGCGTGTCCTCCTGGTAGATTTCCAGGGGCAGCCAGAAGGCGAGCGAGGCCAACTGGATGGCGGTGCTGAACGCAATCAATGCGACGCCCATCCACCACGCCAGCTTTCCCAGCGACGCGCGCCAGCGCAGCAGGAGGGGCACCGAGATGAACGCGGCCAACTCCGCCGCGGTCGAGACATAACGGTCGCCCCAGGCGAAGTCGCCGCTCCAGACGGTGTATCGCGCGTAGAAGCTGATGTAGCCGAGAAGCAGTAGGAACGCCGTGATCAGGTACGCCCGGATGTCCGGACGAAAGCGCCTCCAGGCGATCACCGCGAGAACAATCGTCAGCAGCAGCAGCGGGTCAAAGAGGAAGATCGATTTCTCCGCTTTGAACAAGGCCCCGAAGAAGCCTACGTGAAACGGAACTTCCCAGGGATAGTTCGCGGGCAGCGTTGGGTTCTGCCGGCGCATCTCCTGGCCGGCGATGGTGATGTAGTTTGTGAACGGCGAACCGAAACGGTAGAACTGGTACAGGCGATCGATCAGCCCGAAGATGGCATACACCGGCAACGCGGTCTTCGCGTAGATCAAGAAATGCTGCCACAGCGCGCGGCCGCGCACGTTCTCCAACCATAAAACCAGAAGCAGGAACACTCCGCCGGCAATCAGGTCGAGGCCGGTGGTCAAGCGGGTCAACAGGTTCAGCCCGAAGGCAAGCGAGCCGATGAGCAGTGCGCGTCGGCTGCCGGTCCGCAGCCACTCGTATTGAAACGACAGACCGGTCAGGGTCAGCAGCATGATGTAGTTGTTCTCCATCATGTTCTGCGTGTAGTGCAGGTGTGTGGTGCAGAACAGCAGCGCCAGCACGCCGGCGACCGACTGTTTGACGCTGAAGCCCAACTGGCACAGAAAACGGAAGCACACCAGCGCCGTCAGGACGTTGACCAGAATGTTGGTGCTATAGCTGACGAAAATCGCACGCACCGTGGGATCGGTGTCGTTGTAGTTGGCAAAGATTGGCAGGTGGGCAATACCGGTGCCGATCACGTCCGCCGGAAACATCAGCAGCGACTGGCCCATGCCGTACCAGCTATAAAGCTTGCCTCCTCGGCCGTGAATGCCAAACTCGGGATACTCGCTGGGAAACACCGGCGGTTCTGAGGTCCACCAGGAATGCGTTGTCTGCAGACGATGAGAGGTGTCGGAGGTGCCCAGTTCGCCGGATTGGATGACGAACGCGCTGAGCGCCGCGACCACGATTAACAGAGACAGGGGATTGCGATACCAGCGGCGGGGAGCAGAAACCATGCAGGAGCAATAGTAACGGAGTGGAGCATTCGGTGGTATGCTTGACGGGGGTGTACAACTGTGCATACAATAAAGCACTGTGGACTTCCACTGGGATCCGGGCAAGGCAGAGAAAAATTTCGCCAAACATGGGGTTCGCTTCGCTGACGCTGTTGCCGTTCTGGAAGATGATCTTGCACTGACAATTCGCGATCCCTACGTCGAAAATGAAGAGCGATGGATCACGACTGGGAAGGACATGCTTGGGAGAGTTTTGGTGGTGATCTATACCTGGCGCGGAGACGGAATTCGCCTCATCTCCGCGCGGCCGGCCACCCCGCGGGAGAGGCGGCAATACGAGGACAACAATGAAACGTGAATACGACTTCAGTCACGCCAAGCGTGGGGCGGTGGTGCAAGTGCCCAAGGCCAAGACCAGGATCACGATCCGGCTCGACGACGATCTTCTCGACTGGTTTCGGCAACAGGTAGAACGGGCCGGCGGCGGCAACTATCAGAGCCTGATCAATGATGCTCTGCGGCAGCACGTTCGCCGGACCCAGGAGCCTCTGGAAGCCACGCTTCGCCGGGTGATTCGCGAAGAACTCAGTCACGCCAGTTGAGGGAAAGCAGGTCCGTCCGCTTGCCCCGCAGCGGTGGGGTCCGGTCGGGATGACGCGACTCTGGCGAAGAGCGAAAAGCGAAGAGCCGCCCGCTGTTCTACAATCGAACCTTCAACGCCATGCGACATGCCGGCTCGACACTGAAGAAGATCTTCGCCGATGCCCTTCACCGCGACGGTGGCAACGACGCGCCGCTGCTGGCCTGGCCGCTGGTGTGCGGATCAAAGGTAGCGGCAATGACAAGCGCCCTCGGCTACGCCGATGGAGTGCTGACGGTCGAAGTTCCCGACAGGACCTGGCAGCAGCAACTGTACACCTTCAACGCGCAGTATCTGGCGGCCCTGAAGCAGATGAGCGCGCAGCCGGTGAACGCAATCAAGTTTGTGGTGAAGAACCAAACCGAAAGGCGCTAGAGGAGGTTCTTTGTGAATTGGAATGGAGCACCGCTTCAGCGGTGCAGTCAAGATTGGGAAAAGAACCGGCTTCAGCCGCTGAGGTGAAAGGGAAGCATTACCTCAGGCGCTGAAGCGCGAATCCAGGAACTGACGGTATTATGCACGCCTGAAAGGCGTGCTCCACCCAACCTTGGATACAATAATTCGCGGTCGCAATCGAGGAGAAAGACCGTTCCGGAAAGCACCTATGGTTACCGATAAAGATGTCTCTTATGTTGCCGATCTGGCGAATCTGGAACTGACCGCGGACGAGCGCGCCCGCATGCTCAAAGACCTGAACTCCATCCTCGATTACATTGACCGGCTGAACGAACTGGACACGGCCAACGTCGAGCCCATGGCGCAAGTCGCCAACCTCGAGGACGAGACCAGAGGTGCTGAAGGCTTTTCTTACGCCATGCGTCCCGATGAACCGCGTCCCTCGCTGCCCCACGAGGAAGCGATGCGCAATGCGCCAGTGTCGGATGGCGTCTTCTTCAAAGTCCCCAAAGTGATCGAGCGGTAGCCTAAGAGGTTGCTGAAAAAAGTCCGGAAAGCAGATCCCTCGCGGGCTAAAGCCCGCTCGTGATGACAAAATAGAGAGCCTAACGGCGCACCTAAAGGTGCGCCCCTTCAAACATCCACTGCACCCGGGAATTACTGCGCGTAGCTGAAGCGCCGCACTACCCGTGCGACCGCCACAACGGCTCCACTCCAAAGCAAAAGGGGCGCCGAAAATCGGCGCCCTTATTTCCCTCCGAAGAGCCTCTTACGGCACTTCGATCAACTCGATTTTGCCGTCCTTGCGGCGATGCAACACCTTCACATTCCCCTTGGGATCGCGAAAGACGAACACGGCGCGATCGCGGAACTCGCATTCCTTGACCGCCTCCTCGATGGTCATGGGCCGCATGGCGATGGAGTCGGTGGAGTGCACCAGATGCGCCTCGGTGGTGCGGGCGATAGAGGGAAACTTATGCACCACCACCGGGACCGCGGTCGCAGGGTTGGCGCCCACCGAGATCTGCATCTCGCTTTGTGCCGCCACCGGGGCCGTCCAACTCTTGTCTTTCGGTTTGCGGCCGATATTGCGGCGGCGGCCATTGTGCCGCAGCACTTGCGTCTCGATATGTTCCAGGGCCTGGGCGATGGCGGCCACCATGTCGGTTGCCTCGGCGAGTCCCACCAGGTGGCCGCGACGCCGCTTTACCGTGATTTCCGCGATGTTGCGGTGCTTTTCCACCGACAGGATGACTTTGCTTTTGATGTTTTCGCCAAGGATCTTGGTCAGCTTGGTGAGGCCCAGTTCGACCTCATCACGAACGGCGGGAGTAATTTCGTATTGCTTGCCGAAGTATTCTACTGTCATTGAGCTCCCTCCTCGCCGCAGCTTATCTGGTTGCTAGCCGCGGCACTTTCCTCACAACGGCGTCCCTTCAAGTTAGACGCGCCCGGGACAAAATCCGCGCATTGCCGGAACCGGACGAGGCGCCGGTACAGCCGCTAGTTCTTTATTCTGCGCTGGTGGGTGCTCGGGATGCGCATGTCTTCCCTGTACTTCGCAACCGTGCGGCGAGTGACCTGGATACCCTGCGACTGGAGGATGCGGGTGATCTGCTCGTCGGTCAACGGCCTGGCGGGATCTTCATCTTCGATGAGCTTCTTGACCCGGCGCTTGAGGATGAGCAGCGAGGTGCCGCCGCCCTCAGGTCCGTTGACGCTCTCGCTGAAGAAGTATCGCAGTTCGAAGACGCCTTGCGGGGTGTGAGCGTACTTGTTGGCCACGGCGCGGCTGACCGTCGAGGGATGCACCCCGATCTCTTCCGCCACTTCCTTGATCATCATCGGCTTCAGCAAGTCGATGCCGTGGTCGAGGAAATCGCGCTGCCGCGCCAAAATCGAATAGCACACGCGCAAAATGGTCTGCTTGCGCTGCTCGATGTTCTTGATGAGCTGGATGGCCGACTTATAGCGCTCCTTAACGTAATTGCGCACGTCTTTTTCGGCCACATCCCGGCTCAACAGCTTGCGATAGGTGGGGTTCAGACGTAGCTGAGGAACCTCCTCGTCGTTCATCAGGACGAGATATTCCTCGCCTTGCTTGACGAACGCCACGTCGGGCTCGATCAGGCGGGCTTCGGTCTTGTTGTAGCGCAGGCCGGGCCGCGGATCGAGAGTGCGAATGAAGTCCATGCCGAGCATGACCGCTTCCAGCGGCCGCCCCATGGCCTTGGCCACTTCCTTGTAGCGCTTGTTCTGCAGGGCGTGGAGATGTTCGCCTACCAGCACGATGGCATCGTCGAGCGCCTCAAGTTCAGCGGCATGACTGCCATTGCCGTTCTTGCGGTCCACGCGCTTCAATCCCTGTAACTGCGCCAGCAGGCATTCCCGCAAATCGCGGGAGCCGACTCCGATGGGATCCAGTTGGCGCACCAGGTCAATGGCTTCGCGCAACGCGTCACGGCCAAAGGGGACCCGGGCGGGCGTGCTTCGCGGGGGCACCAGGACTGGACGGGGGACCTCGTGTCCGACTTCTTGCGCTGCTGCCGGAGGCACCGTGGACTCTTCCTCGGCTATCGCGACGTTGGATTCTGAAATCTCCGGCTCCAGCTCATCGTCGGCCGGCAGCATGACCGCCGCCAGCGCATCCGCGGCTTCCGCCTCGGTTGGGGCGGGTGCCAGGGCCTGGGCATCGACGTCAGCCGACGGTTGCTCATCCCCAGCCAGGCCAAGCAGTTCATCGTCGGTAGCGGTCAGATAGCCTTCCTCGTTCAAGTTCCCAATCACCAGCTCAGCCGCTCGATACACGTCCTCGTTGACGTGCAACGAGCCCAGCTGCCACATCAGGTGGTCGGTGAGGGTGGTGGGTTTGGAGAGGAAGTTCTCGAAGGAAGGCTTTTCGCTCTCTTCCATCTCGATCGAGGTGCGCAGACCGGGATCCAGATATTCCGAGAAGAACGAGCCGAAATCGATTTCGTCGAAGGGATCTTTTTCCTCGGGGGTTGGGGGTTGCTCTTCCTGGATTGTTATGGAGCTGTCGCGCTCCATTTTCTCTTCCCGGGCTGAAACCTCGTCGAGCAAGGGGACCGAATCGTCAAGTTCCTCAAGTACCGGGTTCTCCGTCAGCTCAGCCGTGATCATGTCCGCCAGCTCAAGTTTGTTGAGCGCCAGGACGCTGACCATCTGGACCAGTCCAGGAGTCAGGATCTGCTTCTGGGAAACTTTGAGGTTTAACTTGGGCTGCAACAAAACCATGCTACGGGTCCCCACGGGGCGCCAGCCCCTGATACGAATTCTAAACCAATGAGAAGCTCTCGCCTAAGTAAACGCGCTTCACTTCCGGATCATTTCCGAGTTGCTCGGGCGTGCCGTGCCGGAAGATACGCCCCTCATTGATAATATAGGCGCGATCGGTGACCGACAGCGTCTCACGTACATTATGATCCGTTACCAGCACTCCGATGCCGCTGGCCTTCAGATCAAAGATAATTTTTTGTAAATCCAATACCGCAATGGGATCGATTCCGGAAAAAGGCTCATCCAGCAAAATGAACGACGGTGAAATGCAGAGACAGCGAGCAATCTCCACTCTCCGGCGCTCGCCACCCGACAAGGCGTAACCGCGGTTCTTGCGGATGACGCCCAGCCCCAACTGGTCAATCAGCCTCTCCATCCGCTCGCGGCGCTCGTGCCACGAAATGGGCTGCGCCTCCAGCACGGCCAGGATATTGTCTTCGACCGTCAGCTTGCGGAAGATGGACGGCTCCTGCGGCAGGTAACCAATCCCGTAATTGCGGGCCCGCAGATACATGGGCTCATGGGTAATGTCCTGCGCATTGATCAAAACCCGGCCTGTTTCGGCCGGGATGAGCCCGACGATAATATAGAAACTGGTAGTCTTGCCGGCGCCGTTCGGCCCCAGCAGACCGATTACCTCACCTTGTTTTACGTGGAAGCTGACGTCGCTGACCACCCGCCGTCCGCGATAGCTTTTGCCGATCTCTTCCGCCGATAAAGTCTGCATTTACTTCGTGGTACGTGCGCGTGTGATGGTGGGAGAAGAGCGTTTACTCTCTACCAAAACCCTATCATCGCGACTGAAGAAAGTCAACGAATCGCCCCATACCGTTCCGCGTTCGGCATCAAAAATGCTAGGAGATTTTCCGGTCAGAACGTACTTCCCATCATCAGCGGTGTAAACCAGCCGATCTCCCACCGCGCGCCGGTTCGGCCCGGTGACTACGACCTTTCCCACCCCCACCATGTGGTCGATCTGGCTTGGTCCTTCCGAGCCGGGAATGATCGATTTCTTCTGCGCGGGGGGCGCCGAGCCGCCTTTCGCGTCGGGATCTGCCGGTTTCAGATAGACATCTATCAGTTGCGCGCTGATGGTGTTGGCGGCGCTCTTGGCGAACACATCGCCGGTGTAACGGGCTCGACGCTCCTCATCTGTGTAAGTCAGCTTGTCGGAGGTCACATCGACCGGCGTAAGCTTTCCGTCCTGCCCCCGCTGCATGAACAAACTCAGAACTTTCTGCGAGGCGTCGGACTCAGCGACAATGCTGCGCTTCTGATCGTCAAAGTCCATCCTGGGGGCGCGCACCACGTTGGCCGTCTGCCACAGCCGCACATTGCCGGTGTAGTGCGCCACGCCCGGCTCCTTGTGCGCGACCATGTGCTGAGCGGTCACGTGCACCGGATCGGAGCCGGCCAGGAGCGCTCCGTCGGGTTGCGGCTTGAGATCGCTGTAGGTGGTCTTCACGTTGTCGTCGGCGAAGCCGTCACCCGTCTGGCGATTGATGCGCACCGTGGTCGCCGTCGTGGTCATACCACCGTCGATGACGCGCGGCGAGCCAGTCAGCAGCAGCATGGCATCCGCCGGCGAATAGGTCGCGACGTCGGCGAAGGCCTCGCGGCCGCCCGTGCCGGGCTTGGCAGCAGCCTCGTGGTATTGGAAGTCGCCCGTCTGCACCAGCTTCTGCACCCCGCCATCGGCAGCGAAGGTGACATCCAGATTGCGCGACAGGCTGACTTTTTCCGGCTCGCCCGGCGAGGTGGAGACAATCCGCGAGTCGGGCGCACCATGCAGCGTCTGGATGCGGTTGTTGCTGTCGAACGTGGCGTGAAACTTTCCCGCGGTAGCGACGGTTGTGGAATTGCCTCCAGCTTTCTTATCGCCGTTGCCGGCGGTCTTCTGCTTCTCTGGACCCACAGCAGGGAAGATGGTGATCGCGGCTTTGCCGACGGTGTCGGCGGTCTTGAGCTGGTTCCCGTCGGCGAGTTGGAAATCGAGTTGGTCGGCGGCAATCTCCATGGGCTGGCCGCTGGCCTGACTGCTGCTGCCGGACTTACCCGGCTTGGGGTCCTGCATCATGCGCGCATTGTTGACCATGTGAAGCCGCAAGGGCTGGTTCTGGTCGTCGAAGTCAAGCACAAACCGGTCGGCCGAACCATGCGCATCGCTGGCGCCGTGCGACTCGAATTTGGCGCCGCCCGAGAGGATCGCCTGCTCGACGGAGTTGTTCGGGCCCATGTTTACATCGCCGCGAGGGCCGGTAATGTCAACCACGGATGGGCCGCGGCTCTGGATGTGGACATTGCCTTCCATGACGGCGTGGTGCACCGTGTTGTCGGCTTCAAAGAGCATGGTGCCTTTATCGGCGGTCAGCGTCCGGTCCGGCTGTTCGAGACGAACGTTCTGCAGCGTGGTCTGCCGGGGCGTCTTCTGAATTGTGCCGCTGCTTCCCGTGATCACCGCCGGATGCTGGCCAGTAGTCACGATGTGGATATCGGACTTCAACAGAAGCTCATTGCTGTTGGAATCGTAGTACGCCCCTTTGGCCGAGCCGCTGGCCTGGGTGGTGCGAAACTCCACCAGTTCGTCGGTGTGCGCGATGCCGGTCTTCTGGTTGAAGGTCAGGGAGCGGGTCACCAGGTGAATCGGGTTCTTCAGCTCATCGGGCGTGGCCTGGTCGGGCTTCTGCGGGCCCTCGGCGTTCCCCTGGAGATCGATATGCACCTCGCCAACCGCGTTGATATCGCCGGTCTGCGGATCGTAGGTGAATTGATTGCCATAAATCTGGTCATAGCGGTTGTGCTCGTGCCCGTACACGACGATGTGAACATTGCGCAGATCGGCGTGGCCGCCGGCTTTGAATTGCACCGCCTTGGAGGCCCGGATGGTGTAAAGAGTGCGGCCGCCTTCGGACTTGGAAAGCGAGAACCCATCGCTGGTCTGCTGGATGTCAATGCCCAGTTGCGAGGGCACGTTGTGCAGCATGGGGCCGACGCGGTAGCTGGCAACCCAGTACGTCACGCCGACGGCAGCCACCAGCATCAGCAGGCTGCCCACCAGCCATGTGCGCACGTGAGCTATCGGTTGGAACATCTATATCGATATTACGCTAGCGGGAGCGACCGGTGAAAACCGGGACGAACGCTCCATCCCTGCCACCCATTGCATCCGACCTGGGTATTCTGGCAGCCCGGCGGCAGCAGCTCGCCTATTCTGGACGTTGTTTGGATTGTTGTCGTGCGAAGATGAGTTTCTTGACCATAGGGGTTAAGATAGGGAGCCGCCTGGAGGAAAACCAAATGGATCCACTGTACTGGATTGTGTTGGGGGTCGTGGCTTTCATCGTGCTCTACGTGGTTCTGGCAAGCTTCTTCACGGTGAGCACGGCCGAGGTCGCAGTAATCACGCGATTCGGCAAGTTCCTTCGGACCGCCGAGCCGGGATTGAATTGGAAGCGGCCGTTCTTCGATTCCGTGGCCGGCATAGTAAGTCTGCGTGTGAACCAGATCACTCTGACCATGGAGACGAAGACGAAAGATAACGTGTTCGTCACCATTCCCATCTCAGTGCAGAATCGCGTGCGCCCCGAAAAAGTCTATGATGCGTACTATAAGTTGTCGGATCCGGTGACGCAGATTCAATCCTATGTCGAGCAGGTGATCCTGGGACATGTCCCGGGAATGACGCTGGACGAAGTGTTCGCCTCGCAGTCCAGTATCGCAGCGGCGGTTAAGCAGGAACTGGATGCGGATATGGCGTTATTCGGATACGAAATTGTCAACGTGCTGGTGACCGATATCGTTCCCGATGCCAAGGTGAAATCGGCTATGAACGATATCAACGCGGCCCAGCGCGAACAGGTGGCGGCCAATGCGAGGGGCGAGGCGGAGAAGATTCTGGTGGTCAAGAAGGCCGAAGCTGAAGCGGAGAGCAAGGCCCTTCAGGGGCAGGGGATCGCGAACCAAAGGAAGGCCATCGTCGAAGGGCTGCAGGTCTCAATCGAACAGTTCCAGAAGGTGGTGGAGGGGGCATCTGCGAAAGATGTCATGCAGTTGGTGATGGTGACGCAGTATTTCGACACCCTGAAGTCGATTGGCGAAAACGATAAAACCAGCACGTTGTTTCTGAACCACTCGCCCGCCGCGGTCAAGGATGTCTCCGATCAGATCCTCCAGTCCATGCTAGTGGCGGAGAGAGCGAACGGCTAAGAACGACGAAGCTAGATCCCCGTCCCCTCCAAGTGGACCGCCTTTCTTCAGTCCGTCGAACGCTTTGGAGGGATGAATCTCATCGGGTTGACCTCCGCTCGGTTTTCATTCGTCGAGATGAACTAGCTCGTCAAACGGTCAGCCACGGGTGCAGAATTGTCAAGGATGGCTTACTCAAGTGGCGATTACTGTCGTGAAATCGCCATCTCGTAGGTAATCCTGAGCAACTGCGGAATCGGCGAGTCAGCCGCCCCGAAGATTGTCCAGAAGTCCGCTTGTAGGAAGTTATCTCCGCGTTGGTTTCGATTCTGGGCTGATCGCGGGCAACCTGGAGGTTAGCGGTCGGCTCAGGGAGTACTCGTTGCGTTGCCACCGTCACTAAGCCGATCTGTATTGGTCACAGTAGCCTCGGCTGACGCCGATTTTCGGGGATCAGCTTTGCTGGTCGCCAACAGATGATAAGTTCCTGGCGTACGCGGCGCGATGTAGGTGGCCATCGACGATCGCGTGCCGCCTTCGGCTTTGTCACCGCGACTCACGACGCGGCCGCCGGCGTCGCCTTCCTGCACCGACCAACTCACTTGGGTATCGTTCGTGCCGCTGACGGTAGCGGAGAAGTCGAAGGCCTTTCCCACCACCACTTGGGCGCTCGCCGGAGAGATGGTTACGACGACGGGCAAAGGCGCCGCTGCCCACTTGCGCAATGAGGAGCGCAGCATCCACACGGCAATGCCAGCACCTGCTAGCGGTAGAACGATCACCAGGATCCCCAGCACCGGCAGGCCCGACTTCCGCCGAACGCCGCCAGTGGCGCGATCTGTCTTACTAGTAAGGCCGGATGCGGTCGCCTTACTCGTAAGATTTCCCTCCATTGTCGCACCGGTAAGACTATTCTTGGCGTACCCACCAAAGGACGGAGTCGCAATATTCGCAGCCTCGCCCTGGGCCGGCGCTGGAGTATCTGCGGGCAGTTCCGTTCCACACCCGTCGCACGACAAGTTGGTTCCGCTGTTTAATTTGCCACACCGGGGACAGCAGCGGACTCGCCGAACCGTTGACCTGTCCGGGGGGTTCGTTGGCAAAGGCTTTTCTCGCGTGAGATCGGGCGAAGCCGCCAAGATTCCTGTGACGCCCTGCTCTGGCGTGGAGTGCGGCAGCATATTGGCGGAATCCTTTAGGTCATGAACTCTGTGGCCCAAAGGAAGACCGCAAACCTTACAGGTACGAAAGCCAGCATTTACCTTGAACGAGTGTGGTTTGTCTGACCCACGTCGAGCCAGTTGCTCTCCCGCAACTTTTGTCTCTAGTTCGCTCATGTTAGGCCAGGCTAAGCTCCAAAACGAGACCGCAAGTAACTTCCCAAGGCAGCAGATCCACTACCTTTCCAGGAATCGCGTCATCTGCAAGGCAAACTCCTACTTGCATTGAATGCTTCTTTCCCGCTTCCCCACAAGGCTCGAAGATGGCGTTGATGAAGCCACGGAAACGTGGGGCTTCCCGTCACTCCACAAGGTCAAAAGATGGTATTTAAGGAGGCACTTGAATGCCGGGCTGGTCTTACATGAAGATGTTGCAAGACTTGTAAATCCGTCAATCCTTGGAATTTTTGGTAGTGGTGGAGTTCGATTTCTACAGGCGGTTGCGCTGCATTACATGCATTACAACTTCTGTCGTTCACAAGACGTTGCGGATTACGCCCGCGATGGAAGCGGGGCTGACGGATCACGTGTGGAGTTTGGAGTTGGGTGACTTGCTCTAGAGATATGACGAAATACGCAAGGGGTTGTCCAATAGCGCCACTAAAAGGAGTGGCAAAGCCTTTTCAAACTGCGCCACTCGCGACATCCAGAACCGTCTTTACAGGTCTTTACAAAATCTTTGTGGCTCGACTGCTAGACTCCCTCTGGCGCCTGCGGGTCTTGCATATGCCCCGCGGAGGCTGGGGGCGCATTGGAATGGCAGGTTTGATGCGACCCCTTAAGTTCAGAAATTCAAACTGCACCGCTCCCCAAGAGCCGGTTCTGCTTGCCCTGGTGATTGCGCTCCTTGTCATTCGCTTCTGATTTTCTGCTATTCTTGCCCACCTGATCTTTCCATTTCAAGGAGTTAGTGATGAGAGTCCGCAGCATTTTCAGTTTCTTCCTGTTGATCGCCCTGTTCGCGCTCGGATCCGCTTCGGCAAAGGATCCCGCAGGCAGTTCCACCGACTACCTTGCGCTTGGGGACAGCGTGCCATTCGGGTTCATCGACCAGGCGGGGTTTGAATATTACAATCCCACAAACTTCGTAGCGTATGCAGATTACGCTGGCTTAACCTTGAGCTTGAACCTGGTGAACGCAGCCTGTCCGGGCGAGACGACCAGTAGCTTTATCTCCTCGACTGGGGCCGATGACGGGTGCCGCTTTTATCGCTCGCTCTTCCCCCTCCACGTTGTTTACGGATCTGCCAAGTCCACCCAACTTACTTTCGCCACTGGTTTCCTGAAGCGCCATAGCGACACGCAGCTAGTGACGATCAGCCTCGGCGCCAACGACTTGTTTCTGCTGGAGCAGGCGTGTAATGACGATCCGACATGCATAGCGCTAGGGGCTCCGCAAGTATTTGCCACGGCTGAGGCCAACATGCAGACCATCCTCGCCGCTCTTCGCGGCACGGGATTTACCGGCACCATCGTAATCGTGAATTACTACTCGCTCGACTATTCGAACCAGTTTGAGACCGAGCTGACAGTTGGGTTGAACCAGGCGATCACCGCACCAGCAGGTACCTACGGTGCGGTCGTAGCCGACGTATTTTCGGCATTCCAGGCCGCAACTTCGAATCCGTTCGCGGCAGGTAACACTTGTGTTGCTGGTTTGCTGAATGCCAGCAACCCGCCGACCAGCCCGCCGAGCTGCGACGTGCATCCCAGCCAGTCAGGTCACAAGCTCATCGCGCAGGTCGTCACCGGCGTGGGCCAGCGACTGGGCCATCAGGGCGGCGAGTAATTTGCGCGCGGTCCCACTCCGACTCGGATGGCCCGCGCCAAGGTGACTATGGCAAAGCTCGCGCGTCCACAACGCTGCCCAGTCGAGGGTCCCTGTACAAAGCTCTACTGATCTCTTGAAACCTGAACGTTGAACGCTGACCGGTGCCGGTACGTGCTCCCCTTTGCGTGCTGCTCTCTGTCAAAGTTGACGATGGTGGCTGCAACCGGCGTGCTACCATTTTGCTGTGGCCGTCGCCGACACAACCCCTTCCGCGCAAGCTGTGCATTGGCAGGTTCAAAGGGCAATGACCGGAGAACAGCGTCTGCTGTTAGCCCTGGAAATGAGTATTTTTGCGAAGGAATTGCAAAAAGCGCGAATTCGGCGAGAGCACCCGGAATGGCCGGATACAGAAGTCGCCCGCGAACTCCTACGGTCGGAATTCCAGCCGGGGGTGGTACCGGCGCGGCTGCGATGAACGTCGTGGAAATCTTTCGCCGCATCACCGCCGCGCTGGAGCAAGCCGGCATTCCGTACATGCTTACCGGATCCTTTGCCAGCGCCTACTACGGCGTCCCGCGCAGTAGTCAAGACATAGACCTCATCATTGAAGCAACTCCGGCGCAATTGCGGACGTTGATTCAGTTCCTGCCAGACGATGAGTACTACGCGGACTTGGAAATGGCATTGCAAGCCCGGGAACAGCAGTCTTTGTTTAACGTAATTGACTTGCTAACAGGATGGAAGATCGACTTGATCTTTCGAAAGTCTCGCCCATTCAGTGAAGGTGAATTCAGTCGTCGCCAACCGATTGTTCTGCAGGGCTTCACTATTTTTGCCGCAAGCGCCGAGGATGTTGTGATTGCGAAGCTCGAGTGGGCAAAGCGGGCACAATCCCGACGGCACATAGAGGACGTTGCTGGAATTCTCAGAATGCGTTGGGACTTGCTCGATCATGCATATCTGGAAAAGTGGATCGTTGAGCTCGGGCTGGCGACGGAATGGAAGGATGCGCGACAGGCGTCTGGGTTGTGAAGCCGTTGATCGGACAGGGCTGCTTTACTCCCCGCAGATCTGTCCAGCGAAACCTTCCGCCACGCCTTAGTGGGCTTTGTTTTTCCCGAAGAAAACAGGCACCACTTTTCAGTTCTTCATAAACGGACATAGGGTTGCCGAATTCCCGGAGGGCAGCCGCTGTGACGGCTGCCTTGCGTGATTTAGTTGTCAATGTCCTGCCCCCTTGGGCCCTGATTTTTCTTAGCTGCCGCCGGTCCGTGGCCGCCAGTCATTCTCGGTACGTGCTTCCCCTTTCGGCTCCTAGCCGCCGCCACCCTTACCGTTTCATCCGTTCAGGCCTTGGGATTAAGTTTTCTTGGACCGCGGATTTTAGAGAGTGTTGCCATCCAAACATCTTGAATTTCTCCGCTAATTAGGTATTTGTTGATATAAGCAATCTACGGCGTCCCCGCATATACATTGTGGAGGGATTAATGTTTCGCAAGTGGTGTTGCGGAACATCGTGGATAATGGGTGTTTGGTCGCCAGTTTTCTTGTGCGGCTGCATTCTCGGCAAACCCAGAGACCCTCTTGGAGTACCCTCGAATGACACTCGGCCAGGGCCACGATCTCGCGAGCAGTTGGCTATTGCCGGGGAAGCAAGCCGCGATCTGTTTCACCATTGACGATGTTCATCCCGGCAGGTCCTCTGACGCTTACGAGGCAGGCGGAGATCTCGGCCACGGCGCTCTCGGGCACGTGGAATGGCTGTGCCAACGGCATCCGCAGTTGCATGTCACTCTCTTCGTGACCCCCGACTGGAGAGAGATCAGTCCCTTTCCGACCCGCAAATTCCTTGCGAGTATTCCGTTTCTGAAAAACCAGCTTTACCTGACGAAGACCCTTCGCGCTGAAACCATGCTGCTCTCGCGGCACCCTGAATTCGTAACTTACCTGAAGTCATTGCCGCGAGTGGATTGTGCGCTGCACGGGCTCCATCACATCAACAAAGGTTTCAAGATCATGGAGGAATTCAAAGGCAGAGATCGCCGCGAGTGCCAGTCAATGCTGAAAGAAGCGCTCGACATCTTTGAAGACGTCGAGTTGCCGTTGTCGCCGGGGATGTGTCCCCCGGGCTGGGGATTATCGGATGATCTTGCCGAGGCAATGATCGCCGTAGGGCTGAAATTTGTTGCCTCGGCGCGCGACCTGCGCACCCCGATCACTCGCGATGCAGTAAACGCCATGAGTGGCCGGGCCGGCGTCTCGCTGATCTATCCGGAATGGATTAGGAGTCATCGACTCCTGCACTTCGCGAGCAACTTCCAGGCGACATCAACCGTCGACCGCGCCGAGCAAATCATCGAGTTGAATGGCTTGGTTGCGGTGAAGGCCCACATCGTGAAGGAAGCCTTTGGCCACGTCGCTTTGGACGGAATGGACACAGCGTATCGCGATTATCTCCACGAGGTTTTCTGCCGCTTGGAAGACCGCTTCGCCGAGTCGCTGTGGTGGACATCCATGGCGCAGATCACCTCACGTTGCCTGGAAACAGAACACGATTCGATGGCGCTCTGTGAGGGACAGGAACAAGGGGACCATGGAAATCCACATTAGCCCTCCGGTTTCCGAGCCGACGCTAGCGCTATCTGAATGCGTGCTTCCCGGGCTGGGGAGACCAGCGGACGTTCGATTGGGCGTTTTCACGCCAGATGCGTGGCCAGCCGTCCACCGACTACATGTTGTTGTCCGAAGACGGAGAGACTCTCGCAGGCTCAGGCGTCAGCTATCGTCAGGTATTGCTAGCCCAACGATGCAGCGATCACCGTGGGAATCATGACCGGCTCGTGGACGCTGCCCGCCGCGCGTGGCCGGGGATTCTTCTCCCGCATGATCGAAGAATCCATCAAGATTACCGCCGCCCGAAAGGGCGCACTGCTCATCGCGTATGTCACCGCAGATAATCCCAGTTGCCGCGCGCTTCTTAAGTCCGGCGCGGCGGCGTTTCCAACCTCGTACTTCAGTCGGGAGCCCAATGCCGGCGAGGTGAAGACTTCCGCCGAACTCCTGATGGAAGTTGCCGACATTTCTGACCATCTGATAGACCAATGGCGGCAACAATACGCCGGCTTCGCGCGCTTCGGCTACCAGACGCTTGACGATTGGCGCTCGCAGTTCCTAAACCGTCCCAGCCGCCCGCGCGATCCTTGCTCGCAACGCTGACGAGTTTGTGATGATCGACGAACATGGCGATACCGACCGCGTCGTTGCGTATCTTGGCGCACAAGGTAAGTTCCCATCCGAGCTTCTTGGCGCGGTTCTGAGACGGGCGGATTCACGAGGCAAGAAAGTATTTGCTTTCTCCTCCGATCCCGATTTGTCGGAGTTCTGTCTTGCGTCAGGTTTCACTGAGCGGCCAGGCTTTCTCACCGCAAATGTGGCTGACTGGCAATTGCTCGCCTCGGCGTTGCGGGTCAAGGATCAGCGACCGGGAAGTTCAAACGCCCTGGTTGCCGACCCGCAGAGTCCCTGGTTTATCGGCACATGGCGATTGCAGTCCGGTGACCGGATGTAACACTCACGTATATCTGCCGTTCACCCAATTGGAGGTGTGCTCGTGCGAATACTGCCGGCTGTTTTACTGCTATTGCTGTCCTCTCCAGTCGCCACCCTATCGCAGGCGGTGAACGATCGTCCGCCCGCACCTCCGAATGGAGAGCCTGGAAAGCATGAACTGCGGTCTGAGATGGTGGTCAACGTGGTTACCGATTGCGGCGCCGTCGGCGATGGCGTCGCAGACGATTGGGCCGCGATTCAGGCGTGCATTACCAACCACCCAGGCAGAACGATCTTCTTTCCCAAGATGCGGTTTGTGCCTTGTCTAAAGGGCGCGGGCGGCGGCTGTGAAGGTTCGGTGGACTATTACGTAAGCAAGACACTCAAACTGAACGGTAACGGACAGGCGCTGGTCGGCACCAGTCCCAGCCGATGGCCGGCCGGCGCAGTGCAAATCAAGTTTTCACCCACCATGAACGCACCGGGAATATGGGTCCCGTTCAACGTCTCCAGTGCGTATGTTGCGAACCTGCTCTTGAACGGCCAACGATGCTGGAGCTCAACCGATTTGACTACTTTTGACAAACCGGATGGGTTGTCAGGATTAGGGCCGGATGGCGTGCTGCTTACCGGCGGCGAGCCGTCGGTGGACGGGGTCACCACACTCTGCTTCGGACGGCATGGTTTTGCGGTACTCGGCGACAATGCCGAAGGTGAACCGTCGCCGGGGCAGCCTGACTTCTGGAGCATTCGCAACTCGTTCGCCTATGGCAATCGGGGATATGGTCTTTATATCAAGGGTCTCGACACTAATGCCGGCGAGAGTATTGCGCTGAAGACAACCGGAAACCAGTTGGGCGGAATTTATGACCACAGTGTATTGGGCAATACGCACATCAGTCCGGCAAGCCAACTGGACAATCGCAATCCCATAGGTGCAGGCAAAGTCCAACCCATTGCTCATATTTCCGCCAACGACGGCAGGTGTGAGCTGGAAACGCCGACAGCGATTGCAAACGGCCTGAATCGCGCGAATACGTGGATCACGGTTAAAGGCACGTCCGGCGGGCACGAGTTCGACGGCACATATCGAGTGGGCGCCTTCAGTGCCAGGACTCTCAGCTACAGATGCTCGTCGTCGGGTGGACCGGCCACGGGCGGCTCGGTGGCGACGGCCTCATCCGAAGATGTGTATACGGTTTATCGCGAAGCTGGAATCAAAACTGGCGCTTACCTGGGCATTGGCGGCTCGTCGGTGACGGTGTGGATTAATCCGTATTGCGAGGGCTATTCCAACGCACCGGATTTCGGTCCATCAGCAATCGTTATTGGAAGGTCTTGCGAGGTCAATGTGACAGGGGACCGGACGTGGACGAGTTGGATTCCCGGACCAGGCTGGAGCAGCACGATGCGCGTAGGTCAGGGACTAACTCTCGACAATGCCAGTGACACCACGAACTGGCTCACCGTTGCCGCTGGCCGCACCAAAGAACAGCACAAAGGCATTCGCTTTTCCGGCCTCAAAGGGACAAGCTGGGCGTTGGGACAATACTCCGACAGCTATTTCTTCATTCAGGATGTCCATAGCAAGCAGTTCAACACGATTACGCTTAACGACGGCGCGACCACCGACATCAGTGCGCCCAATAATGCTGCTGTCCGACTGGGCCGCGGTTCGAATGGGGGAGTGCAGTTTTTCGGCGGCGCGACTGAGGTAGCCAACGTGGACGGTGCAGGGAAGGGAACTTTCTCTGGCGTGTGCTTGTCGGCCGCCATCTGTTGGAACTCCGGGAAGGGCGCGCCTTCGGCGGGGAACTGCACTCGTGGGAAAGGCGGATCTTTGTACACGCGCACCGATGGAGGTCCGGCTACCACTTTATACGTGTGCGACGGAAGCACCGGCACCTGGCTGGCCAAGTAGTCCAGTAACAACAGTGCTCAAACGGCATAGCTGTCGACACGGTAGGCCTGAAGATTTTGCTCGACCCAGGCGATGGTTTGGCGCAAGCCGTCATCCAGGCTGACGCGCGATGTCCAACCCAGCAGTTCGCGAGCCTTGGTAGCGTCAGCGCATAGCCTCTCGACTTCGCTGTTCTCCGGACGGATGCGCTGGTCTTCCGCGATTAGTGTCAGTTTCTTTCCCAGGAGTTCGCCGATAGTGTCTGCCAGTTTCTGGACGCTGACCTCGGCGCCGCTTCCGAGATTGATGACTTCGCCCACGGCCTGTTTGCTCGACGCGGCAGCGATGAATCCTTCAACGATATCGGCCACGAAATTGAAATCGCGCGTGGGCGTGAGCGAGCCCAAGCGCACTTCGTTTCCCGCCAATGCCTGAGTGATGATGGTCGGAATCACCGCGCGGGCCGATTGTCGCGGGCCGTAAGTATTGAAAGGGCGCACAACTGCTAGCGGCGTTCCGAACGAGCGAAAATAAGATTCGGCCAGCTTATCGGCCGCGATCTTGCTGGCCGAATAGGGAGACTGCCCCTGCAACGGGTGCTCCTCGTCAATCGGAACATACTGCGCGGTACCGTAAACCTCGCTGGTCGAGGTGCAGATGACTCGTTCCGTCCCCAGTTCGCGGGCCGCCTGCAGCACATTCAACGTCCCCTCGATGTTGGTGTGCAGATAGGACTGCGGAGCGTGGTAGGAATAGGGAATGCCGATCAGGGCTGCAAGGTGAAAAACGACATCCCTGCCTTGCATGGCTTCGCGAACGCTGAAGAAATCGCGAATGTCGCCCAGCACAACCTCAAGCTCAGACTTGACTGGAGACTGGTCCAGCCAGCCCCATCGTCCAGTGGAGGTGTAACGCACCAAGGCGCGAACGTCGGCTCCCAGCACCGCCAGTCGCTCGGCGAGGTGGCTGCCAATGAATCCTCCCGCGCCGGTAACCAGGACTTTACGTCCCTTCCACTTGATGTCCGTCAAACCATCCCCTTCGCCACATCGGCCTCGGCTTTCTGGTATTGCTCGAGCTGACCGACATCAAGCCAGTATTCCCGCACCGGAAAGCTGATGACCGTATTGCCAGACGCGATAACCGCCTCGATCAAATCGGGCATATCAAAATACCGATTCTGCGGCACCAGCCGGCACATCGCCGGATTGACGAAATAAATTCCCGCGTTGATGAAGTGCCGCAGCACCGGCTTCTCAGCGATGCGCGTAACTTTGAATCCGTCGGTCTCCACCACACCGAAAGGCACTTCGATATCGTATTGGCGGACGCCGACGGTCAGCTGAGCATCGTGTTCACGGTGGTAATGCAGCATGGCGCGGATGTCCACGCCGGTGAGGATGTCGCCGTTAATCACCAGCAGCGGATCGGTGCCGGAACTCATCTTGGCAAGCGCGCCCGCGGTGCCCAGCGGTTCCGCCTCCGGAAAATAGTTCAAACGGACGCCGAATTCAGATCCATCGTGGAAGTGGTCAACAATGCTATCGCTCAAGTAATGGGTCGCCACATTCACCGAGCGGATGCCGGCCCGCTGAAGTTTATCGAGCATGTGCTCCAGCAGCGGACGTCCGTTGACCGGCAACATAGACTTGGGCATGGTTTCGGTCAGCGGCATCATGCGCTTGCCGTATCCCCCCGCCATGATGACCCCGGTCACCGGGAGCTCGATCTCCTTCAGCAGATCATCCACGACGGCCAATCCGCAAACGCGCCCTTCCTGGTCGAGGAGGGGTACTTGGCGAATAACATGGGCCTGCATCAGCGCCAGGATTTCTGTTTCGCCGGTCCCCATAGGCGCAGTGATAGGCGGGCCCGCCGGAATGTTCTTCTGCCCTTGCTTCAGGCACATGACCGGCCGGGATAAATCAACTCCCGCCAGAATCGCGCGGCGAATATCGCCATCAGTGATTGTAGTGAGAAGCCGCTGCTGCTCATCGACGACGAGCGCAATCCCCTTCCATGCAACGGTCGATCACCGCCATGGTGTCGCGGATGGAAGTCTGTATCGTGACTAGCGGCAGACTCGGTGATGCGATGGGTTCCACGAAACAGCTCCTGGGGAAGGCCTATGTCTTTTTCTATCGCAGCGACATGGCTTGCGTTAACTGCTGCACGGTCCGATTGAGCTCGGCGATTCGCTCCTCTAGAACCTCGATTCTAGCCCTCAAGTCCAGTCCCATACGTGTGCTGACAGGAAATGTGGGTGTCCGGGGATCTTCGATCATGGCGTCGCGTCCAACGGTCGCGATCTTCGTGACCAATACAGTGCTATCACCGGTCTTGACGACGTTGCCGTGTGGCCCGCGTCCCACCACCTCGCCGGGCGTACCAATATAAACAGGGGCCTGCTTTATCAATTCACACTCAAGCACAGCGATAGTGTTGTCATTGACCAGCGTGCGCGCTCCGGGAGATGGAGGGCTGATGCCCCGAACAAAGTCGTAAATGCGCTTGCTAGGCCATTGCCAATCAATCCATTCGTCTCCGTCGCGGCGAGCACAGAAATATGACCCCACAGGATGCAGTGTCTCCTGGCGCACAATTGTAACTTTACCAGCGTAAATCATCTCCAGAGCATCCATCAGGCTTCGTGCGCACAGCTCGACGGCCTTCTCCAGTACTGTACCGTAAGTAGTCCTGGTCTGTTATGTCACTGAAGCGCTGCAGAATAATATTGCCGGTGTCGATACCAGGATCGATGTAATGTACCGTAACTCCAAATCTCGACTCTCCGTTGATAATTGCCCAGTTCAGAATGTTCCGCCCCCGGTAAAAAGGCAATGCGCCCGCGTGGCAGTTAATGAACCCCTCCGGTGCAGAGCTCCAGGATCGGGCCTTCATGATTTGATTGAACGACATCGAAACATGAAGATCGCAGGCATACGGCTCAATACAGTGAAGGAATTCCTCGCTGTTCACGTTCGGGTGGGTAAGAAATGGGACCTCCAACTGTTCGGCATATTGACGAAGAACGGGGTCTGGTCGATCGTTTCGAGCTACGATAAAGGCAACCTCGAAACGTTCGGACCTGCTCAAGAGATCTAATGCCTGATGCGCCCAAGGCCCATCGCCAAAATAGCCGATACGCAGAGGTCTACGCCGGACCAACATCCTTGGCGGGCAGAAATCCCACAGTCAGCCTTTCAGGTGGCGTCCGTGATCGGTGATCGCGTAGGTGCGCTGATCGGTCGCACAGATTACAATACCGAAACGCCGCGCCGATGCTGCTCTTGGCAGTGCCACCAACCCGACCACCTGCACACGGGGCGAATGCGACAGAATGTCGATGATAACCTTGGCATGTCCGCCTGCTCCGATGCCCACAACCTTGACCTTCTGGGAATGGACAGCTGGGGCGGTTTGCCGCACGGTTTCGCTAGAATCCACCATACACCTACGTTGAAAATTCCCTTGTGATTTCAAGAGCTGCGAAACGCTGAATCATCTGCATCCCGTTCACGATCAGGTAGCTCCCGTCCGAGGGAATAGTCCACGAGCGCAGCGGGTCTTCGTGGAGGCGAGGATTGTGAATAGGCATATTCCAGGGGATGAAACGATGAGAGATATCCCCGAGATGGCAACTGATGGACTTCTGAGAGATTAAGTTCCAAGGTTGCACCTCGGCGCTTCCTGATCGGCTCACCATCATTCTAACGTCCAAGTCCTCAGGGTTAAAGATACCAAAAACGTAAGCCGTTCCCTCGGTGAGCTCGACGATGTTCTTCAGCCAAGGTGCGGGGTCTGCAAAGAGATAGTTTACCCCCGCCATAAAGACTACATCGAAGCGCGTATCGGGCAATCCCTCGTTTGTCTGAATGTTCCCCTGCACAAATCGGGCTTTTGGAACCGACTTATGGGCCTTGTCGAGAAATTCTTCGTCTATATCCATTCCTGTCATATGCAAGCCGGGATAGACCGATTCCAGGTAGTACAGAAACTCTCCGGTAGCGCAGCCAATGTCGAGGACCCTGGCGCCAGGAGTCAGCAGTGGATCGGCAAGGGAAGTCAGAAACTTGAAGTACTCTTTGGGCTGTGTCTTCCGATCTTCGGTGGCGTAAAAGCGGTTGTGTTCCGCGATGGGATCAAGATAGCCGATGGGCACTCCTCGCGCTTTCAGCTCCTGCTGCAGCAGAGCGACGGTAGATAAAGCGTGAGTCTGCGCGGGGTCGAATTGAACTCCATACTCTAGCTCGATTGCCCGTATCATCTGAAGATGCCCTACGGAGTTCCATGTGGGGATTGACCCGGCGGCGAGATCAGCGGTGATCTGGCAAGCTGGCACTGCGAAGATGTCGGCGAGAATGTTACGAAGTCGTTCAGGTACGCCGTCGCTCATCCAACTACACCTCTCAACTTCCGATCACGCGACACGATAGTAGCAGAGTGTCGATTACACAATCTGCCGATTCCTGATAGCAGAAGCCGATAGCCACGACTCCGCCCTCTCCGAAACGGTCACGATATCGCAAAGCGATGGCCTGTGACATGGGGAGCGAGGCCATGCGTTTGACTTCTGCAGTTGAGTGGCGCATGGTCGTCAGGTAAACTGACTGGTCTTCTGCAGAAGTTGGACGGTACGGGCCAGTGGAGCGTCTCGGGCGTCGACGGTCTTGATGACAATGCCTAGCGACAGAAGAAAATCGTCCTATCTGGGGACGTCGTGGTTCCAAACTGCTTTGAGCCTTATACGCGTGTCAATGTGACAATTCGTTGTGCCGTGCCCGGTATCACCAAAAATCCGATTCGTATTGTGCGAGTGGATAGTGACCATGATGGGCCTAGTCGGTTGCCCTACTCGGAGTGACCACTATGCCACACGTCACATTCGTCATGTATCACTATGTTCGAGAACTGGAGCTAACGCGATACCCCCGCATAAAGGGTCTGCGAGTTTCGGAGTTTCGTCAGCAGCTTGCGTACATGCAGCGGTTCTATCAGTTCGTAACGCTGCAGGACTGCCTCGATGCGCTCGCTGGTGCCACGTTGCCGCAAAACCCAGCGGTCTTAACTTTCGACGATGGGTTGATTGACCACTATGATGCGGTCTTTCCCATTCTGCATCAACAAGGGATCCAGGGTTGGTTTTTCCCGCCAGCTTCGTCCGTGCTGTGCGGAGAAGTGCTTGATGTACACAAGATCCATTTCGTCCTGGCTACCGCCGACGAAAGCGAGCTCTTTCGGGTGGTGGTGCGGGAATTGGACGAGCGTCGCGGGGAACTCGAACTTCCCGAACATGCCGCCTTATTCGCAGAACTGAGCCAGGGCAGCCGTTTCGACTCGCCACAGGTCACCTTCATTAAAAGGATTCTGCAACGCTACTTGCCACAACCGCACAGGAGCCAGTTGGTCCAGCAGCTCTTTCGGCGCTTTGTGTCTGTCGAGGAGGCGACATTCGCAGCCGAGCTATACGTAAGCCTCGATCAGCTTCGGTGCATGATCAATAGCGGTATGTATGTCGGCGCGCATGGTTTTCGACATGTATGGCTCGACCAAAGCGATCGCCGCACACAAATTGTAGAGATCGAACAGTCGCTCGCAATGCTGCGGCAGATTGGAGCTTCTACAGCCAATTGGGTCTTCTCCTATCCGTATGGGGCCTACACGCCACAAGTAATTGAGCTGGCGAGAGAACGCGGCTGCGCATTCGGGCTTACTACCGACGTTGGACTCGGTAACTTGGCCGTACAAAGCGCTTTTAAACTTCTCCGGCTCGACACGAATGACCTGCCCAAACTAGAAAACGCGGAACCTTGTGAATGGACGCTTCGCAGATCCGTTGCACCGGAGCACTAGAGCACTAAGCTATGGGCTAGCGCAAACGATTTAAGTCGACGTCGACGAATCTCTTGCGCGTCAATTTGTCGTCCAGAACGACAGTTTTTAGTTGCTCAACTATGAGAGCGCTTGCGCCGCCCCCGCTGCCATACGGATTGGTGAGACCATGCAGTGAATCCCGAAAGTCAGCGCTCAGTGCCTTGTTCATTGCCGCTGCGATCTCCTCAGCAGGATAGCCGCAATCAATCACATTGGCGGCCCGCAGACGACCGTCCTGTCTCGTACCAATGTTGACGACCGGCAATTTGAAAGAGGCAGCCTCAAGGACGCCGCTGGAAGAATTCCCGACCATGGCCGCGGCCAGAGACATCACGCTAAAGTACGCCTGCATGCCCAGGTTATCCACAAACCACGCTGAGGGGTGCGCGGCAGTGAAGGTCTTGATCGCTTCGTATAACACACGATTGGCGGTGTCGGCGTTCGGCGTAGTGAAAACAACCGCAAGGTCTGAGGCTTCGAGAGCCTTCAGCAGTTCTTTAATCTGCCATTCAGTCTGCTCGTATTCAAGTGTTACCGGATGGTAGGTGACCAGCAGGAACGGACTTCGCAGCGGACATGAAATCTTGCCTCCAACTGTTCACGGGTTAGTAGCTCAAGGGTCGGCAGGTTATCAAGGCTCAGTTCAGCCGCAGACAACGACGCGCCAGGACTCCTCGCCCAGTTGCAAAATACGGCGTGCGGAATCGTCGTTCGAGGGAAAGTGCAAGTGGCTAAGCTTGGTCATGCTGTGGCGAAGCGCGTCGTCGATTGCGCCTTCGGTGACATCGCCTCCGCCAAGGTGAGCCACAGGTATCTTGAAGGGCAATGCTGCCAACGCGGCTGCGTGCATCTCAAAGCGGTCTCCGATAACCACCAGGATGTCCGGGCGACGACGAGCAAATGCCTCACCGAAACCAGTAACAGCCCGGCCCATTGCACCCGTGATGGATGCGGGAGTGTCGCCATCAGAGAGAATCGCAATGCGCTCGGCGATCGTAAGACCCGTCTCTCTCTATTTCGGTAACGGTTCCTCCATGGCTGGCCGAGAGATGAGTACCAGAGACAATCAGGTACAGCTCCAGTTCCGAGTCGGCATCGATTGCACGCAACAGAGGAAGCAGGTGACTGTAATCGGCCCGGCTGGTGGTGACCACGCCAATCGTCCTCACGCCAGCATCTCCGTCGTGAACAAAGTGCCTGCGGTTATGTCTTGCCGCAAGCGGCGACCGAGCAACTCCGGCAGGGCTGAGGGCGGCAAGTCCGGTGCCGGGGCGGAGAATGGCAATCATGGCCTCGGTCAGCATCGGTCCCGGCGTGCAAGATCGCAAGCCGCCACCAAACTGCGGCGGGCGACAGCAGCGGTGTTCAACTCCTCCGCAGCGGGACGCTTGCGGCCGTCGCCCAGCGCGGACTGGACGGTGCGAATTCCGCGAACCATGGCTTCCAGTTCGCCAGGCTCAAGAGATGCCCTGTGATCGGGGCCGGGCAAGTTGCGATCGAGCGTGAAGTGCTTCTCGATGATGCACGCCCCGAGAGCTACAGCCGCCAGAGGTATTGCGATGCCCTCGGTGTGGTCGGAATATCCAACCGGCACACCAAACTCGTCCTCAAGCGTCTTCATCGCGCGCAAATTTACGCTTGACGCTGCTGCCGGATAGTTGCTTACACAATGAAGTATCACCAGGTCGCGATTGCCAGCGGCCCGGACGGCTTCGACAGCCGCGGCCACTTCCTCAAGATTGGACATGCCGGTGGAGAGAATCAGCGGCTTGCCCTTGGCAGACACGTACGACAGAAATGGCAGATTGGTGAGTTCACCGCTGCCAATCTTGAAGGCGACCACTCCCAACTCTTCCAGGAGATCGACGCTTCCCTTGTCGAAAGGGGTGGACATGAACACGATGCCACGCTGGCGGCAGTGGCGCTCGATCTGCCCAAAAGCCTCGGGCGGCAACTCCAGCTTCTTCACCATCTCGAGTTGCGATTCCGCTGCACCCGTGGTCTGCACCTGATAAGTGGCCTTCGGCGCGACCGGAGACACAACCTCCTCCGACTTGAACGTCTGGAACTTGACGACATCTGCTCCAGCGTCAGCCGCGGCATCCACCAGGCGCAGGGCCATTTCCAGGCTGCCATTGTGATTCACACCGGCCTCGGCGATGACCAGACAGGGCAAACCAGGTCCGACCTTCCGCTCACCGATGGTTACGGGATTTATCATGCAAACCTTGCTCCAACACGGTACTCACTTCGCATTTGCGCCTGACTCCAACCAGGGCAACTGAATCAGTCCTTCGCGGAGCAATAGCTCTATCATGGCCAAATCCTGCGCGGTATCAACATCGCCGGCGCGAATTTCGGGAAGCACCAGCATACGGTACCGCTCCTCGAAATAGCGCGGAGACGAACTGTGGGCGACATGATCGCGCCGCCAAAGATATAAAAGGCCATTGATCCGGTACACGGGAGGTACGTCCTGGCGACGCGTGTAATTGGCGGACTCGGGGACCAAAGGTCTCATGTAACCGGCGCTTTCTTCAACGCATACCCATCGCGGATTGAAGGCCGGCTCGGAAACCCCGACAACTCCCACCGCGGCGGAATCGGCATCGAGCATCTCCATGGCATGGCTCACGTCTTCCGGCAACCGGCAGGGGGCTGTGGGTTGCAGCAGCAATAGCGACGCGAAGCGCTTATTGGCAAGCTGCTCCATCTCACGTAATGCGTGCTGAAGAACTATCCACATCGGGGTATCATCCTGTGCTAGTTCAGCGGGACGAAGAAAAGGCACTTGCGCACCGTATGTGCGCGCGACGGAAGCGATTTCTTCACTATCCGTCGAAACGATGCATTGGTCAATTTCGGGACAACTCTCGGCCAGCCGAATCGAGTGGGCAATTAGCGGCAGACCTGCCAGCGGACGAAGATTCTTTCCAGGCAAGCCCTTTGATCCACCACGGGCGGGAATGACAGCAAGTAACGGGCGCAAGCTCAAGCCAGTCTCCAAAACATTTGCGCATCAATCCTGGAATGCCGATGGCCTTGAGTTGCGGCCTCAGGATTGGCTTCGATTGTCGTTTGCAGGTAACCAGCCGGCACATGCCACGACGGAGTCTTTCGGCGGCCACGCTTGCTTGGAAGAGTACGCAATCTTTGTCCAAATGTAGATCAATATGACTATGAGAATCACGTGCGCTGCTACAATCAGCGCGATTCGCACTATCTTCTTGGTTTTGCGTCTGCTGAACCGGCGCCGCTTCCGTTTGCGGTGGCGATGCTCAGGCCACAGGTCGACCGCCCCTTGCGCCGCCGGCGCATCGGAATTTGGCAAGTCCGACTGCGATCCCATAGTCTGCACAGTTTAATCCACTTCGAGGAGCTACTAGGGCCCTCGTCAGGCGTTTTTGGGCTACAGCGTTCGCACACCAGCATGGTACACTACCTCACACAAAGCTAAAATTCAGGCTAATTCCGGCAAGGAATCCAGATGTGTTTAGGCTGTAAAACGGTGAGAACCGTACTAATCTTTACTGCGCTGATGTTGGCGTTATTTGCAGTGGCTGTAGGTGCCCAGACAGCCCCACGGCCATCGCAGACTTCTCAGAGCCAACTCCCCGCCGTCTCTTCTCCCACCGCCCCCGTACACACCGGAGTTGACGCAAAACCGGACGTGGCCGTACCGAATTCAGACCAGGCGCACTACCAGATATCGCCCGGGGACACGCTGGACATAACCGTGTTCGGGGCCCCCGATCTCTCGCAGAAAGTGCGGGTGACCAGCACGGGCGAGGCGTACCTGCCGCTTGTGAACTATGTTCATGTGGCCGGTCTGAACGTACAGGATGCGCAGGCTGCTGTAGAAAATGCGCTTAAGAGCGGCAACTTCCTGACCACTCCGCACGTGAGCATCTTCGTCGTCGAATATGCAAGTGGCGTGGTGCTCATGGGCGAGATAGCCAAGCCAGGAATCTATCCGGTCACAGCATCAAAAGGGATGCTGTTCGACGTCCTCACTGAAGCGGGAGGCGTGACGCCCACTGCGGGCCAGACTGTGACGATTACCCACCGCAGCGACGGTTCGCAGCAAACCGTCTTCTTATCGCATGATCCGAAGATAGCCATGGAAGCCAATGTGCCGGTGTACCAGGGCGACACGATCATGATTTCCAAGGCCGGAATGATATTCGTGGTGGGTGAGGTACTGAGCCCGAGCGCTTTTATCATGGAGAGTAAGTCGGGCTACACCGCACTGAAGGCGCTTGCCATGGCACACGGTCCAACAAGATTGGCCAAGCTGTCGCAAGCAATCATCGTGCGGCAGACCCCCGATGGGGTGAAGCAGATTTCGGTGCCGCTGGACAAAATTGCAAAATCCAAAGCGCCGGATACGGAGCTTATGGCGGACGATATCTTGATGGTTCCTTTGAATCACGCCAAGAGCGCAGCGTTTCAGGCAGTCTCGATGGCGCAATCGGTTGCTCTTTTCGGCGCCACGCGCGCTTGGTGAGGCCCCGTCTCGGGTGGAAGCCGCTAAAGCTTGATCTTCGATCAATTGCTGGCAGCAGCCAAGACCTTACCCACTGCATCAGCCGTATCGTGCATGTCGCTCTCTGACAGAGTCGAGTGCACTAGAAACATCAATGCCGTCTCGCCCAGTTGTTTGGCAATGGGCAGCCGATGCTGCGGACGCATCGACTCAGGAAACGCCTTTTCCAGGTAGATCTCGCTGCAGCTGCCGCTAAAGCACGGAACCCCTTCTGCACTAATGGCGTCGATGATCCGCTGGCGCGTCCAGTTCTCGCGCAACCGTTCCGGCCGCAGGAAAGCGTAGTACTTGTAGTAGGAATGCCTGATCTCCGCGGGTGGAATAGTGACCCGCAATGCCGGCATCTGCGAAAAACGCTCGGTCAGGATGCCGGCCAGGCGCCGGCGCTTCTCCAGCATCATGGGCATCTTCCGCAATAGCACCCGACCCAAAGCGCTCTGCATTTCCGTGAGTCGCCAGTTCGTGCCAAATGATTCATGGAGCCAGCGAAAACCCGGAGGGTGGGTCCGGTTGTACACGGCATCGTAGCTCTTGCCGTGGTCTTTGAAAGCCCAGCCGCGCGCCCACAGCTCGGAGTCGTTCGTGGTCACCAGCCCGCCGTCGCCTCCGGTGGTCATGATCTTGTCCTGGCAAAAGGAAAAGGCGTTGACATCGCCCATCGATCCGACTGGCCGCCCCTTGTAAGTGGCGCCGGGCGCCTGAGCGCAGTCTTCGATTACCCTAAGTCCCCGCTCGCGCGCGAGTTCGAGAATGGGGTCCATGTCACAAGGCCAGCCGGCCAGATGCACCGCGATGATGGCTCGAGTACGTGGTGTGAGTGCAGCGCGGGCCGTATCGGCAGTGATGTTCTGGGAATCGCGATCCACGTCGGCCATGACCGGAACGGCGCCGCGCATCACCACGCAACTGGCAGAAGCAATAAACGTGCGGCTGGGAACGACCACCTCGTCACCTGGCCCGATACCCAGCGCATACAAAGCAAGCTCCAAGGCGACAGTTCCATTTGCCAGCGCGATGGCATGCTTGGAATCGGTGAACGCAGCGAACTCCGTCTCAAAGAGGCGGCCTTCTTCGCCCGTCCAATAGTTGACTTTGCCGGAGTCCAAGACTCGCGCGACAGCGTCCACTTCATCGGATGTGAAAGAAGGCCATGGAGCAAAAGGTTGGCTCCGGAGCGGTTGACCACCGTCGATGGCCAGTGCCTGGGACGCCTTAGTTGTAGATATCGTCATTTGATCATTTTGCCAATCTGCCAAAGCAGCCTTGCCGTTGAAGGAAGTCACCCCGATTGCTCGACCTCGACAATTACTCTGAACAGCGACGGGTGACACGAGCTGGAATGCCCATGGCAACCACGTTGATCCGGAACATCACGAACCACCACGGCTCCGGCGGCGATCATGGTGCCTGAGCCCACGTTCACACCATGGATGATCGTGAGCTCCCATGCCCAGCCATGAAAGGCTCCCCAAGCTTGCGCCTCCACCCATAGTGGCGTTGGGGGAGAGGTGAGCGAAGTCTCCCACTCGACAATCATGCTCCACGATCGCTGCTGTATTGATGATTGCGCCCATGCCAATCTGTGCATCCGGATTGACGACAGCAGTCGCCATGACAACCACGCCAGGAGACAGATGTGCGGAAGGTGCAACCACAGCGGAAGGATGGACCGCAGTGAGTAACTCGACACCTGACGCGATGCACTTTTCGGCTATCCTCCGCCGCGCGGCATTATCTCCGATGCCTAGAGCTACGACAACCTTCCTGCATTCTGCTTCGCGAAAAAGCCAATTTCCGTCGCCAAGGACTCTAAGTCCGAGGATCTCGGCAGCGTCGGTCGTAGCAGCATCATCAATGAACCCCGCGACAGAAACGCCTCGGGTGAGCAGAATATCAGCTACAACCTTTCCGTGTCCGCTTGCGCCATACACAAATATCGAGCCAGCTGCGGGTGAACTAATCATCGTCCTGGCGCCCCAAATTTCTCGGTGGTCACATGTCCCCGCTGACTCACGCCTTGGCGCGTAATCACCTTCCAAACCGTCAGGGCCAAAATGCGAACATCGAGCCAGAAACTCCAGTGGTCCACGTACCAAACATCAAGCTCGAACTTTCGGTCCCAGCTGACATCATTACGGCCGTTGACCTGAGTCCAGCCGGTAATCCCGGGTTTCACATCATGCCGCCGGGCCTGCTCCGGTGTGTAGAATTGCAAATACTCCGTCAGAAGTGGCCGCGGACCCACCAAGCTCATCTCGCCAGTCAGCACATTCCACAGTTGCGGCAGTTCGTCGAGACTCAATCGGCGGAGAAAATTGCCAAGCCGGGTTAAACGGGCCCCATCCAAAGAAGTTTCTACCTGCGAACCATCCCCGATCATCGTGCGGAACTTGACGACTGTAAACGGCCGCGCTTTGTAGCCGGGACGAACCTGCCGAAAGAAAACCGGTGCTCCCATGGTGATGCGAATCAGCAAAGCAATGATCAAGAACAATGGCGATAGCACGACCAACGCCGCCGACGCTATCGTAATATCCAACGCGCGTTTACAGAAGGCGTTCATCGTTCTTCCACGGACATGGCCGAATCCAAGTCTTTCTTTACCGGAGCTGGCAATCCCCGCTGACGCAATAGCTTGCAATACAAAGCGGCGAGCGCCTCCCATATCGTCTCACGACGGAACTCGCGAATCACCCGCTCGCGACCCGCACGGCCCATGCGCTGCGCCAACTCTGGATCGGACAGCAACTTCATCAGCGCATCCGCCAAGGCTCCGGCGTCACCGACCGGGACCACCAGCCCCGTAAGACCATCGCAAATTGAATCCGAGGCCCCCGTCGCGCTGGTCGTCACCACTGGACGTGACGCCGCTTGTGCCTCCAGCACTACATTCGGAAAACCTTCGCGATGTGTCGGCAACACTAACATATCCATTACGAAGTAGTAAGTTGCAATCTCGGACGCGAAGTCAACGCGAATTACGTTGGAATCCGACTCGATGGCCGCACGCGTCTCCTGCGGCACCGGGTCCCCCTGTTCGTAGCTGCCGACTAACAGTAAAGCCGTATCGGGGAAGCGCTGGCGCACCAGCCGAAAAGCGGCCATCAATTCAGGCAGTCCTTTGTCGGTCGTGAGACGCCCAATATAGCCAATGACGGCACGGTGAGGATCTATGCCCAACCGGCTACGGACCTCGGCCGCACTTGCCAATCTCTGGGGCGTGGGCGAGAAACGAGAAGGATCAACACCATTGCTGCTGCCGGATGCCAGGACGATGGCTTTTGCTGGCGGAACCACCCCCAATTCCACAGCGCGTTGCCGCAGGCTGGGACTTACGCAGATGACCCGATGAGCGCACGCGCACGCGCTTCGCTCAGTCAGCCACAAAAGCCAGCGTTTCGGTCCCGACGCGGTTTCGATCCGAAGTCCACGCAATGTGTAAATGCGGCACGGGACCCGATTGAACCAGGCAGCCAGTCCGACTAACAGGCCGGCCTTAGGCGTACCGGAATTCGAGACCATCGGCCGCAAGCGTCGCACCAGCTGGCTTACTCGTACCAGCGCGACCAAGTCCTTCAAAGGAGAGATTTCCCGCTCCATCTCGACTGTAAACACCGGTATCGAGTCCGATTCCCTCATCTCGTCCGCCTGAGGGCCCGGGCCGCAAACCACAGCCGGGTGAAACCCGGCAGCCCGCAGATAGTTCAATTGGCCGCGCAGAAGAACCAGGCTCAGCGATACGGTGACCGAGTGCAGAACGTCAATGCGTTCGTCGGTCATGCTTTTCCTATCCTGGCTGCAGGACTCGCATAAGTGTCACTCTGCTGGGCGCGATTGTGTTCGTCCAACCACGCCTGGAACATCAACACATCCCACAGGTGATACTGCCAGCTTCGTCGCCCGGAAAGATGTTCCTGCCAGCACCTCCGGATAGGCTGTGGATTCAGGAGACCTTCGCGGCGAAGGCGGCTTTCATCGAGAAGCGCTTCAGCCCAGTCGCGCAGGGGGCCGCGAAGCCAGGAGTCGAGCGGGATGCCAAAGCCGAACTTTGGACGCTCCACCAGTTCGCGCGGGACATACCGATCCAACACCTGGCGCAGAATCCATTTCCCCTCCCGCTGCCTGACTCGCATAGGCAGAGGAAGTCGCCATGCAAACTCCGCCACGCGATGATCCAGTAACGGAACCCGCCCCTCCAAGCTGACCGCCATGGTGGCGCGATCCAGTTTGACCAAAATATCATCGGGCAAATACGTAACCGAATCGAGGTACATCATCTGTTCGGTGGCGGATGGGAAAGCGGCGAACGCCCCTTGGGTTATCAGGGTTGGCGGCTCTGTGCCACCGGGGACGATCGTCGTTGGAGCCATCCAGTGCGACGTTAATCGGTAGTACATGTCGTGTGCATCGGAGCTTCCCATCACGGATGCGAGCTTGTGTAACTTGTAGCCTGGCATCCGCTGTCGCCATTCTTTTGGAAGCACCGAGGTTGAAGCCCGGAACAGCGAATCCCAAGCGTCGGCGGACAAGGACAGGATGCCGGCGGCGCCAAGTCTTCGCAGCGGACGTGGGATGGGCCCTAACTTGCGCCAGAGCGGACCTGCCCAAGTGTGTCGATTGTAGCCGCCGAAGAGCTCGTCTCCGCCGTCACCCGATAGGCTCACGGTCACATGCTGGCGCGCCAGCCGTGAAACCAGGAATGTCGGAATCTGCGACGAATCGGCGAAGGGCTCGTCGTAGATCCGAGGCAGGTGCGGCACTACCTCCATGGCTTCTTGTGGAGTCGCGTACAGCTCGGTATGGTCGGTATGCAGATGGCGTGCGACCCGCGCCGCCTCAGAGGCTTCGTTATATTCGCTTTCTCTTAGTCCAATCGAAAAAGTCTTTACTGGAAGGCTGGTCTGCGCTTGCATCAACGAGACCACGGTGGAGGAGTCTATGCCGCCCGAAAGAAAAGCGCCCAGCGGTACGTCGGAGTACATCCTAATCTTGACGGCGTCTCGCAAGAGCGCGTCGAGCTCGTCGATCGCATCGCTTTCGCTTCCGGTGAACGGGTTGGCCATGCCGGTTTCGGCAATCTCGCGCAACGACCAGTAGGGGATGGGGCTGGCGGCGAAATCAGCGGCGGAAACCGTCAGCAGACTCGCCGGCGGCAACTTCCACGTGTTGCTGTAAATGGAATACGGTGCCGGGATGCAATTGTGCCGTAAGTAGAGCGCGACAGCATTCAGGTCGATCTGCCCCACAAACGCAGGATGCGCCCGCAAGGCCTTCAGCTCCGATGCAAACATGAACGTGCCACCAACCACGCCGTAGAAAAGTGGCTTTTCTCCGAATCGATCGCGTGCCAGCGTCAGCGTGCGCTCTCGCCGGTCCCATAGGCCGAAAGCAAACATTCCGTTGAAGCGCCGCACCGAGTTCAGTACGCCCCAGCTTTCAAAGGCAGCCAGCATTACTTCGGTATCCGAGTGACCGCGAAAAGCCGGCGCCTCACCGCGGTTGGTTAGTTCGCGACGCAGTTCTTCACAGTTGTAGATCTCTCCATTGAAAACGATGACGTATCGTCCGGAGGCAGATTGCATGGGCTGATGGCCTGCCTCCGACAAGTCAAGGATGGCAAGCCGCCTCATGCTGAGCGCGATACCGGCTGCCGCATCTACCCAGGCTCCGCCGTCATCCGGGCCACGATGGCGCAGGGTATCGGCCATGCGCACCGAGATTTCTTCTAGGACCTCAGATGATCTGTGGGGACTGGATTCGAGGAAGCCGGCGATACCGCACATTCGTGACTCCGCGCCTTAGAATGCTGATTGTCCCAACGGAGGAGTAGACACACGGCTTTGCACCCGGGGATATCGCTGGAAAGCCGGAGACACGATTTTGTTCTTAGCCGGAAGTCTTGCACAAAACAACATCAGAACGATGGGGAACAGCATCATCCTCTCTCGGGCAATTATGCCGAAATTGCTGATCGCCTGCCGAAAAAATGATGGTGAACACGAACGTAAATCCCAGGATGAAGCCAATATATGCTCTGGCGCCAGGCGCGCACCACCGGCCAAAATTCACGGCGCTTGCGGAATACCAAGAATGCCAACCCCATCCCCTCTACTGACGCAACCGCAGACATGAAATTATGCACTTCCCACGGAAAGGGCCGAAACAGAAGAAATGGACTTTCGATGATGCGCCTGGATCAAGGAAGTACCTTGGTTGAAGGTAGAGCCGCCCTCGGCAGTAATAACATGCTCCTGCTCAAGCACTCCCGCGGTGCTCCCCAACATCGTTGGCGCCTTCGCTCACAAAACTCTGCGCTTGCTTCACCATCAAGTAAGTACTGCCCGCCAGCACGGGTATCAATAGGATCCTGGCGGACATTGTCATCCATCCGCCTTTCATGCTGCTGAATGTAAAAGGCAGCAGCATGCTGATGGCCAGCATCGCACCGATGTGGGGCCTGAAAGCGGCGGCGCCGGCGACACCAATGACGCAGATGAGGATTGCGCGGCCGTCCAGCTTGGTGGCAATTCTCGCAAATCCATAGGCCGATATTCCGATGAAAAGTTGCTCCATGGCATCTTTGCCGATGGCGCTTGACCAGTATATGCATCGACGGCATTAAGACGACCAACAAACCGTATAGACCCCGATTCCCGTTAGGAAAAGCAATACAGAATGCGCGGTAGAAGAAATATCCGCCCCACAGTGCGGCAAGCGCAAAAAAGACAAATAGTGTCGGCAGCGCGTTGCCGGTTACCAATGTGATGATCCCGCAGATGTTGTTAACAAGATTGCTGGCCCAGTAAGGAGGCGGAAACGCCGCCCAGCCGAGGGCAGAGAATTGGGCTGGCTCGTCAGCCAATCCCATGTCCAATAATGAAAAGCATCTGCCTGAAAAATATAGAAGCCTGCCCATACGTATGCGCCCGCGGCAGCCAGCCGGAGGGCTATTCCGCCTCCCATACAGCAGCTTTACGAATCGGTCTCTGCGGCACAGGGAAGCTAAATAACAAGACACATCCATAGGTCAACAACGGAACAAACAGCATGTGATGACAGGAATGGGATGTCGGACGGGCTAGTCCAGAACAAGGCCCACAGTGAGAATGGCGAGCAGAGGACTCCCACGAACGCCATCAGTCTGGCGATGTTGTAGTATTTTGCCCAAGCTCGCATTTCGGATAACTTGGAGAGATCCAGGGCTCGAACCGCGGCGATGCTCATTTACCAATCTCAATTCGCAAGAACCGAGTGCATGAGCACGTAGTTTAACATGCGCACGGAAAACCGGGCGCATGATTGGGCTTCAGCGCCACACGTCGAAATGACTCATAATGCGTATTTTGCAGGTGATCGACTCTCTCGCACTCGGTGGGGCTGAGGTCCTGGTTAAGGACGTTGCACCGCGGCTGCGCAACCGGGGCGTCGATTGCGAGGTAGCGGTACTTTGCCCGCGTTCCAGCCCCCTGGAATCGGCCTTGCAGGCAGCGGGAGTTCCCTTGCATACCACCGGTGTAAAAAAGCTCTATTCGCCTCAGGCAGGTCCGTCCCCTGGCGAGACTGATGCAGAACTATGACATCGTGCATGTGCACCTGTTTCCTGCACAACTCTGGGCGGTCCTGGCGCAGAAACGCCTGGCGAGACCGCATCCCGCTAGTTACGACCGAGCACGGAACTTCCAATTCACGCAGGCGCTTTTGGTTACGGCCTTTCGACGCATGGATGTACCCGCACTACGAATGCATCGCCTGCAACAGCGAAGCCACCGCCGAGGAGCTGGTCCGCTGGTGTCCGAGGATCGCGCCAAAGGTGCGCGTGGTGCCTAACGGAATTCCGCTGGATGAATTCGAGACGGCTGTTCCTGCGGACCTGCCGCGCACCGCGCATAACATCGTCCGCCTGGTGTTTGTTAGTCGCTTTGAACCGCCCAAGGACCATGGAACGATCCTGCGCGCGTTGACCGCTGTCCCCAATGCCGCAGCTTCTCCTCGTCGGCGATGGCCATTTGCGCCCGCAAATCGAGACCCTGGCTCGTTCCCTGGGGATTGCTGAACGCGTCATCTTTCTCGGCAGGAGAAATGATGTCGCCCGGATTTTGAAGGCGTGTGACATCTACATCCACTCCACTGGCTTTGACGCCTTCGGAATCGCAGCCTGCGAAGCTATGGCAGCAGGCCTACCGGTGATCGCAAGTAATGTCCCCGGATTGGCACAGGTTGTGGAAGGAGCAGGAATACTGTTTCCCGCCGGTGATGACCACGCCCTGGCCCATGAAATACAGGCTCTGATAGCGTCACCGGACCGCCGTCGCCAGATGAGTGAAGCCAGCCGCCAACGTGCCCGGAGCTTCAGCATCGAAACGACGGTTGACGGTTATATCGAGATGTATGAGTCGGTGCTGCGGCAACAGACAGTCAAGGCTGAAGGCGCACGATGTGCAACGCAGACAAAAAGGTAGATCGAGGCATTTGGCAGGAATGGAGCAGGTTCGACCAAACTCGGGAGGACTTCTCACTAATGGTGCATCTGCGTTCGCACGCGCTCGTAATCGTTGTCCTAATTGTTATGGCGAACGTCAGTGCTCAAATGATTCTTTTTCGGCCTTGCCTTAACGATGAAGTGATGTGCGCCAATGTGCCGACTGCGGTGGATGCGATCGGCTATCTAGGGCTCGCGAAGGCTGTGGCGGCGGGAGAGCATTTCGGTTCGGTGTTTCGAGGCGGTGAACGGCCACCCGGATACCCATTTTTTTTGGCTTTCTTCGTGCGCTTCTTCGTGCGGCCCTTGCTCGCCGCGCGCATGATGCAAATCATTCTGTCGGCCAGCGTGATTTTTCTTAGTTTCCTGACCGTAAGGCGGCTAACATCCCGGCCGGATGCAGCTCTTCTAACTGCGCTCTTGGTAAGCGTATGGGCTCCCATTTATTATCTTCTCCCCTCTTTTGTTGGCGGAGACCTGTTGCATTTTTATGCTTTCCGTTCTTCTCTACCTAATATCTTGTGTAGAGCCGAAGAACTATCTCATGACAGCGGTGCCATGCGGCATAGCAGTCGCAGCGTTAACCTATCTGAGACCAAACCTGATCACGCTTCTGTGCCTTCCGGTCGTTGCAGCATTCGTGGTATTACCCAAACGGCGCCAGCTTTTCATGTTCGCTGGCATTACAGCCTTGAGTATGGCAACGATGCTCTTGCCGTGGGAACTTTTTATGAGTGCCCGCTTCGGTCAGTTTCCCGCTCCACTCTCGACTTTACAAGGTGAAAACTTGTACGAGGGTGCAGGTTATGCGATTTCCCGTCAGGCTAATTTAAGCGATATCGTTGCCCGGAGGTTTCATCTTTATGATCCTTCCCGTGAGGCTGAACTGGGAGAAGCGGCAAATCTGCTTCCCCCAGTGCAAAGAAGCAGGGTCCTCCAGCACCTTGCCCTCCAGCGATGGCGTACACAGCCCGGTCCCCTTAATTGCCTTCGGTGTATTTAAGATATTGCACTCATTCGGCTTCTCTTTGCAGGCTTGGTATCAATATTTCACGGCCTTCTTTACTGTCATTTCATTTGCCGCCTCTGCGTTTCTGTGGCGTTGGCGGAAGTATCGTGAATGGGTTTTGGTATTCTGGGCGGCCGCACTGGTACTCTCTGCGCAAAGCTTTTGGTTTAAGGGGGACATTCGGTATAAGGTAACGGTCGTGGATTTGCCGGGTCTGTTCGTGTGTGCCCTATTTGCGTTTGAGGCCATGCAGCGTTTTGGGGCAATTGTCCCAGGCGAACATGATTGATACCCCGACCATGGAGCGGTTCGCCGTCATTGCTCGTGGGATGGCGGAAGGGAATAGGCGGCGTGGTGGACTCCAAGAATTCCATTACACAGAGTTATCTGGAACGGTTTCTGTCGGCATGGCAGGACTCGAAGGGGCTACCACCAGCGCGGCTGCTGATTGTGTTCTTTGCCGGATTGGCCCTGATCTGCGGGGCAACCGCGTTTATTGGCGCGGTCCCTACCAGAATCTGCGGACATGACATTTTCATACCTTTGGAAGCTGGCTGGCGTGTCATCAACGGTCAACGTCCCTATCTGGATTTTACGAGTCCGTTTGGGCCACTCTGGTTTCTGATTTCGGCGTTGGGTCTGACGATCTCCCGGCACTCGGCGAATGGGATTGGCTATGGCAGCGCAATTGTGGCGCTGATTGTTGGAAGCTGGTCCTTTTTCTGGGCAAGAACCGGTTGGCGCCTCGGTCCGCGCATCATACTGAGCTTCTTTCTTACGGCCTTGGTGGCGGCTCCTTACCCTTTGGGGGATTCTCCCTTTCGTCTCAAGCCACGCGATGGTCTATAACCGCTACGGCTATGCGCTGCTCGGCATAATATTGCTGGAAACTTTTGCAGTGGCTCGGGGGCGAGAGACAGCCATTGGGACGAATGGATTGGCGGCATTTCGACGGGCGTCGCACTCAGCCTGACGCTGTTTTTGAAGGCCAGCTATTTTCTGGTAGGAATCGTTCTGATTGGTGTCATTTCATTATTTCTGTGGCGACTGGCCCGCCAGCGCATTCTCGGTATCCTTCTAGGCTTCTCCCTGGTTTCGATATGCATGCTGGCCTATCTACGCTTCGATGTGGCCGCAATGCTGGGGGATTTGCGGATGGCAGCGGATGCGCGGGCTGAAGCACTCAAGCCCAAAATCCTGGTTTGGAACACGTTGGATCATGCGTCAGTGTTGCTGGGAGTTGTGCTTTTTGGCTTCGCCGCCGCCCTATGGTTCGGCAATCGGGTCTCGCGATGGCGCGGACTGCATCTGCCCATCATGGGAGCGTTCCTTTTTTTTGCCGACATTGGCCTGCTATCAACCAATGCACAATTGGGTGGTTTTCCGCTCTGCGCTGTTTTCGCGATTCTGGTGGTGAACGAGATCACGCAGGATCAGCAGACCCTCCCGGCGACGGAAGCGCGTTCCCAGCGCGCGCTTTACGCAGCGGTGCTGTGCCTGGGAGCGCTGTTGTTTGTCCCGCTATTCACCTCGGACCTGACTGGCTTGGTCTATGGGGCGTGGAGAAAAGAGAGGCCGGTGACTTCGGCGGCAGTGCTGCGCTTCACCTCGCCTGATCTGAAGCCGTTGCTACTCTACGACGCCGATCCTCCGCGGAGCAATGGTAGCGTCTTCACTACCTATGTGAACGACGGCGTCGCGCTGCTGCAACGTGAGACCCGTCCGAATGAAACGATTTTGACGATGGATATGACCAACCCGTTTCCCTACGCGATGGAGCGGCGGCCGGCGCGGGGAGGAATTGCAGGCGCGATTATCACTACAGCATTAACGATAGGCATAGGCCTTCCGACGACCGGTATCTTTGGAGACGCCGACATCGTGATGGTGCCCAAGCGGCCGGCACTTGAGGATGATCACTTACACAGATTTCTACAAAGCATACGAGCCAGGACTAAAACAACGATACAATCTTGCGGCGGAAGATAGTTGGTGGTGGATGTACAGGCGCAAATGAGGAAACGATGATTGATAAGGGAGCGACCTTGAGGCAACCCGCAACCAATGCCACCTCTTCGCTAAGGTCTTTCTGGTGGTCGCCCCGCGTTGTCGTTTATGGGTTACTGCTGGCATTTGTGGCGCTGGTGGCCTATTACCGTCCTCAGCCGACCTTTGATCGCTACCTATATGCGGCCGCGGCGGCCAGCCTGACTTCCAGCAATCCGGCGGAGATTCACGACCAGGCGCTCAGGCGGGCTAACTGGGGGTTAGACTATCCGCACACCAGTTTCACGGATGACATTTTCAATAATCCCGTGCACATGGCGCACCAGCTACCCTTCTATACTATCCGCCCTGCCTATATTTGGCTGATTAGATATGTGCCCATGCGTGCGGTTTCGCCTGCCGCCTATTTCCTTCTGGGGATGGTAATCCTCGCGTGGACGCAAAGTGCGTTGTGGTCTGGACTGCTGATGCTGATCGGCCCTGCTATCCTTTGCGCGCGCATGACGACGCCGGATGAACTTTCCGCATTGATCGTGGTGAGCGGGTTCGTTTTGCTTGTCAACGGACATGAAATGCCCGGCATTGCAGTATTGCTGGCGTCGATTAGTATTCGTACCGATAACGTTATATTCGTCTTAGGAGCGTGCTTGTGGATGATGTTGGCCGGGCGGCTATCGAAGATAAAAGGGACCGCTGTGGCCATTGCAGGAATATTTCTGGTAGCGACAGTCAATCACTTTGCCGGAAACTATGGCTGGGGCGTGCTGATTGGACATAGTTTTGCCGGCGGCTTCCTCGATCCTGCGGCAATGCGAGGTTATTACCCAACGCTGCGACAATATTTGACATACCTTAGCCATGCGATCCGCGGACTGCCATTCACCGTATTGGGCATGTGGGCAATCCTGGCGACCTTTGCCTGGATTCAGAACCAAAAGGCACGAGCCATTGTCCTGGTGGCGGCTGGTTTTAATGTTGCCCATGTGTTGTTGTTTCCTATTCCCGAGGACCGTTATTTTGTGGCGTCGTATCTGATCACCGCGGCTGTAGCCGCACCCATCGGTCCATTGCGTGAGAGGATGCAGACCAAGAAACCTGCTTAGGGCGATAGGCAGTCAAGGCTGGAGACGCACCATGGACAATGCGGACAAGAGGGTGATCGAGGCCTTCGGCCAGGAATGGAGCAGGTTCGATCAAAGCGCTGTCGCTGCGGGCGAACTTCGAGGCTATTTTCATAGAGTACTTCGAGATTTTTCCCTGGGCGCAGTTGCCGGCGCGAGCAACCGGGTTCGATCTGGGCTGCGGCAGTGGGCGCTGGGCGCGATTCGTGGCTCCAAGAGTGGGGCAGTTGCATTGTATTGATGCAAGTCAAGCGGCGTTGGAAGTCGCCCGTCAAAACCTGGCCGGTCAAGACAATTGCCAGTTTCATTGTGCTTCGGTGGACGCCATCCCCTTGGATGATGCCTCGGCCGATTTTGGGTACTCGCTCGGTGTCCTCCATCATGTCCCCGACACCCAGAAGGGCATTGCCGAATGTGTCCGAAAGTTAAAGCCCGGGGCGCCTTTCTTGATTTATCTGTATTACGCTTTCGACAACCGGCCCTGGTGGTTTCGCATGTTGTGGAAAGTCTCTGACCTGTTCCGCCGCGCGATCAGCAAACTGCCATTCAAGATTAAGTCTGTACTTTGCGATGTCATCGCCGCGCTGGTCTATCTCCCATTAGCATGGACAGCCAAAGCGTTGCACGCGCTCGGTGTAAATGTGGACCGTTTTCCGCTCTCCGCATATCGCGACCGAAGCTTCTACACCATGCGCAACGACGCACTAGACCGCTTCGGTACACGCTTGGAACAGCGGTTCACCCGCAAACAGATACAAACCATGATGGAGCGGACGGGCCTGGAGCGAATAGTCTTCAGCGATCGCGTGTTCTGGTGTGCTGTGGGGTACCGGACCCATGCGACCCTGTAGGGAAGACTGCTTCTTGCATTGTGGGGGCCCGGATGCTTAGCCTTGAAAAAGGTTGAGAAACGCGGCCGCGGTGGACTTCCAAGAATACTTTGCCGCTTGTATGCGACCTGCCACAATTAGCCTGTCCCGCAGCTTTTCATCTCCAAGGACTCGGTCTATTGCCTCCGCGATCTCATTTGTATCGGTTGGATTTACGTATAGACAAGCATCCCCGCAAACCTCGGGAAGGCTGCCAGCATTCGACGCAACTACAGGACATCCACAAGCCATTGCTTCCAGTGGAGGCCAGCCGAATCCTTCGCTTATCGAAGGGAAAACCAATAGATCGGCGAGACTATAGAGGGCAACCAGATCTTCGTCGTTTAGATTATCAAGTTGCCGAACGCTTTCCCGGATACCAAGTGTGTCGATCAAAGCCTCTGTCTCCCGAGTCAAGTCTCCAACGAGCACTAGCAACAGGTCAGGCCGGTTGAGCTGCGCGAATGCCCGGACAACGCCCGCCTTGTTCTTGTAAAACACGTCACTACCAACATGCAGTACGACGCGTTTGCCCTTCAGCTTATGCTCGCTGCGGTAACGCTCGAGCAGTTCAGGCGAAGTAATCCGTTTCCAGTGCTCCTCAATGCCGCTATGCACCGGAATGACCCGCTCTCCTGGAATGAAAGGACAAAATCTTAGAAGTTCAGTTCTTGTGTTCTCTGACACGGTGACCACAAACCTGGCCTTAGGTAGAAAGCGAAGGTTCCACCGATATCGTAAGTCGTATAGATGGTGGTGCAAGTCTTTTGGCCCCGAATACGACAGCGCGTGCATGTCGTGACAGACGCAGATGGTTCGCTGCGCCGGGAGACCCATCAGTAGATAAGCGCATCCTTCGCTGGCAATTATGTTGTAGTCGCCTTGCTCCCTGCGTGCTAGCTGTATGTATCCCCAATACCGGTCCAGTTGTTGGCGGATACCGCCGGAGCTAGGATGAAAGTAGATTGCCTTTGCCTCGACAGTTTGTGGAAAATTCCGAACTAGTTCACGAACATAACGATCAATACTGTAAGTACTTACGGTATTGGCAAAAACCGTGATCTTGATCTTGCCAGCCGTGGTCTCTCCAGGCCGTGCTGTACTAATCTCCTTAGATTGCACTCTTGATCTCCGTTCTAAAGAGATTACGTGGCATGGTTAACTCGAAGGTCCTCGAACAAAGAAGGCGGTGCTTGTGCAATTTGTGGAAACAATTTCGAACTGCGGTTCTCCACGAACAGTTCGATACCGGCGGGATCAAGTACTTCCTGCTTGAAAAGGTAAATGGCTTCCTGGGTGGGTAAGCCCCACGCAAATCGCTGTGCCATCAGGTGGGGTTGATCTCGTGGCATGAACTCCCAACTGCAGGCCTCGGGATAGCGCTCGGGATCGTGGTAGAAATATTCCGCCTTACCCAGGTCAATGCCGCACAGGATGATGCGACGATAGTTCATTCGGACGGCGAGACTGATCGCAGTAGTGACCGAGCTTTGATACCTGAAGTGCCACGGGATACGATCACGGACGGAGAATATCCCCTTTCGGCTGAGATAGTGTAAGCCAGCAATCAACTCACGCTCCGTGCGGGCGACTACCCCCACCGAGTAACCGACGTATAGATTGCGGCGAAAGGGGTGAGGGATTTCCAGAATCAGTTGCCGCGAGTCCAAGGGCTGCAACTCGCTGACGATCTTCACCGTGTTGCGGTAATCTTCGGCGCGCCGTCGCAGCAGCCCCAGCAAAGCGTCGAACACCAATTCACAGCCTGGAATGCGTGCAATGTTCTCAAACAGATAAATGCGCGGGACAAACGCGTGGGCCGGCCAAAAATTCATCGCGATCGAGTCGTGGCGGCCAATGACTCGCCAACGATCGTCCCGAATTTCATTGATGGACCGGCCGCTGCCTAACAGGAAAACCGTGTCACTGCTTTTGAGCGGGGCCAGATCCAGGGTTTCGAGCAATGGTAGACCGGTTCGGCCAGAAACCTCGCGCGCCAACGCCGATTGTTGCGCCAGCTGATAACGCTGATGCAACCGCATGAGCAGGGGATGAGGAAGACGCTTGGCCAGTGCTCTGATCATGAGAGTTACGGCGTGCTCTGATTCTGGCGCAGCAGCAGCGTGATGCGATTCAAGCCCAGCCCAGCTAGCAGACCAAAGCAGATAACTCCAGCGGCCACCGGAGCGATCCAGGCGTGCTCGATCTTCCAGCGAACCTGCGTCACCACCAGCACGGCTGCAAAAATCCCCATGGCGGCGAAGCTGCGCCCCAGATCGTAATTCAGGCGGAAAACCCGTTGTGCGAACCAGTACATCACCAGCGCCTCCACCACATAAGCAATCAAGGTCGCGTATGCCGCTCCGTACATGCCCCAGCGAGGGATCAGGGCAAAGTTCAGTGCAGTGTTCCCCAGAAAAGCTACGAAGCTGGCGCCCATGATGAGCGTGGTTCGCCGCGCCTGCATGATGGCGAGCGCGAACATTGAGAATAGCGAATGCGCCAAGTATGCGCCAATGATCCACGGCACCACGCGGCCGGCAGCAGCGTAGCGATGATCCAGGAAGTGGGCCACGAAATCCTGAGCAATCAGAGCGCCGAAACAGGCAACTGCGGTCAACATGACGATCAGGCCGGCGCACATCTTGCTCAACACTTGACGTCCTTCTTCGCCTTTGCGGGCCAGGTCGTAGTAAATCGGCGCCCAAGCCTGGCTCAGCGACATGGTGATCAGCGACATGACCATGCCTAAGGTGTAGGCAATGGCGTACAGCCCGACTTCACGAAGATCGCGATAATACGCCAGGATAAACCGGTCCGCACTGATCAGCCCCAGGGCCATCAGCAGGTGCGGAACCAGCGGTGCACCCACAGCAATGGTTTCGCGCACGTATGCCCAGTGGAAGCGGGAGCCAAGTGCGTGTCGTGCCAAAAAAAGCGCGATCATCAGGCAGATCGCCGCCGCAATCAATTTCCCGCCTAACATCCCGGTCACACCGCGACGGGCATAGACCACCAGCGCAATGGTCAAGGACGCGGTCAGCCCAAATGACAAGAGCGAGAGAATGGCATAGCTCCAGGGACGACGTTCAGCCTGATACAGCACCAGCCGGTAACCGAAGAATTGAGTGGCCACCGCCGTGGCCAGCGCCATCGCGATGTAGCGGAAGGGCACAGCGGCGGTTGGCGCGAGAGTATGTTGTAATCGGGGGCCGATGGTAAGGGCCAGTATGAGGAAAGCGATTTCCAGCAGCAGAGCGAACTTCAGCACGCTGCCCACATAACCGGATAGCGCTTTGGAATCGTCAACGTGCCGAAAATAGAGGCGCTGAATGGAAGCGTCAAAACCCAGGCTAAGAATTGATATCAGGAAAGCCGCCAGGGTTTCGGCCAGCACCATAACCCCGTAATCGGACGGCGTCAGGAAGTGAGTATAGATGGGCAGGAGCAGGAAATTGAGAGCGCGGATACCCAGGTTGGCCAGTCCGTAGACGGTGGATGCGCGCAGGATACGGGCAGCGACGACCCTCGCAGTGGGCACCGGCGAGACTTCGGGTGCTACTCCCGTCAGCAACGGTTCGGTCATGCTGCCCACAATCAGCTCCCCCAGTAAAATTTACCGAGCGGCGAAATCTACGGCCCGTCCTGCCAGGGCGATCATTCTCTCCCCGGATTTCAACCGCTGCTGTTACCGAAATTTGTTCTCGCCTCGGCCCTAGCATGATAACGCGGTACCCGCTAATCTCCTACGAACGAGTGCTCAGCCAACACCTTCTCAACTGTGCAGCAGCCAGCATTGCACCGCAGCGTTGCCGCTGGCATACTAACGCCATGTCGGCGATGGACTCTCAGACGATACCCGCTTCTTCAGCCGGAGCGGGACGGGCCAAGGAGGCGAGTTTTTACCGCCCTGAGTTGGACGCCTTGCGGTTCTTCGCGTTTTTTGCTGTTTACCTCGCCCATTCCCTGTCGCACGAGCCTGGCGACTATACCCGCTACCATCTGCCGCAATTGGCCGGAGACTTGATGGCAGCCATTGCAACCTCGGGAAGGTTTGGCGGCCAGCTGTTCTTTCTTCTCAGCGGGTATCTGATCACATCTTTGTTGCTACGGGAGAGATGGGTCACGGGGCACGTGAACCTGCGCGCGTTTTACATCCGCCGCATGCTGCGCATCTGGCCACTTTACTTTTTTGTTCTCCTGCTAGCGGTGTTGTGGCCGTGGGGCGGTGCACGGCTGCCTCTGCCCTATTTTGTCGGCTACCTGCTGCTTGCAGGAAATTGGATGACCGCTTTTCTGGGTCCTCCGGCTTCGTGGGCAAGTGTTTTGTGGCCGCTGCCGATTCTGCAACAGTTTTACCTGTTGTGGCCGCCGGTAATTAAGTTCCTCTCGCGTGCGGTTCGGCTGTATGTGGCTATTGGACTTGTTGTGCTCGCCAACATCGTGCGTTACTACTTAGCTGTCGGCCCTTTGCGCCCCTACAGCGTGTTCCCCAACACCTTTGCCGAACTGGACTCGATTGGAGTGGGCATTTTGTGCGCCATGGCCCTCAAAGGGTCGGTGCCACGGTTTGCAACGGGAAAGCGCCTACTGCTGGCTTACATTGGACTCATGCTGCTGCTCGGTTGCGGATACCTTGGCCGGGCTGAGACTTTTACGTTTGTCATCGTCGGCTATCCTTTCGCGGTCGCCGGATGTCTGGCGTTGTTTCTTGCTGTGTGCGGGGCTGTCCTTTACCTTTCGGCCCCTCATCTATCTCGGCAAAATTTCGTACGGGCTTTACGTCTATCACATGCTGGCGTTACTGCTGGTGGGTCTCGCATTAGGCGGCAAAGCGGAAACGCCGACCAGGGCCCTGTTGTATTGGTTTGGCGGGCTGATCCTCACGATAGGGCTTGCCAGCGCTTCCTATCGCTGGCTGGAATCGCCGTTTTTGCGGCGAAAGGAAGAGTTCGCGGCGGTGAAGTCCCGGCCGTGTAGTTTACCCCTCGTCCGCCTAGATGGTGGACAAACGCCGCCGGCTGGTCGACTTTCCGTCGCCCATGTGGTCAAAGCATATGCTAGCGGTCCTGGCCCGGTGCAACCGAATGCACGCTCCGGTTCTGCCGCAATCGCTTAAAGAACTTCCCTTCATCTTGCTAGGTCGGCCCGTGGAGCGGGTTCCTCAAGCCCGTCTCAAGTAATATCTTTTGCAACGACATTAACCACCCTGATCACCGACGGCCTTCAGAGGAAGGCTCAGTAGCGGGACCGCGCAGGTTCTCTCTGCCCGGCGACAGCTTGGCCTCCTGGACCGAGGAAATGATGTAGTTCGGCCGGCGCCGAGCGTTTAGCAGCGTGAGCCACAGATACTGCCCGATGATCCCAAGCCCGAGACTGGTCAGACCACCGAAAAATATGATTGCCAGGACGAGGGCTGTATAGCCGGGAACGTGAATATTGCCGACCAGCTTATACACGAGAACTACAATTGACACAATTGTGGCCGTAAACGTTCCGAATGCGCCCACATAGAGTAAGAGCTGAATGGGGAGGTCGGTAAAGTTGAAAATACTGTCCACGCAATATTGCAGCCTCTTGCGCCATGTCCAGCCTCCCTTGCCTTCAAGCCTCGGCGCCCGCTCGTAGGCAATGAAATGCCGTCGGAACCCAATCCAGAAGAGCAGGGCTATCAAGTTCGTGTTGGCTTCGCGAAACTGCAGAATGCAATCCCGTACTTCTCGCGTGCAGCCGAATACATCCACCCCCCCCTTGGGGATGTCCGGTATTACAAATCTCCGGAAGAGAAACCAAAAAAGGTTGGAAGAAACGGTGGTTAACCAAGGATCGGACCGCTTGGTGCGATAACCGAAGACGATATCGGCTTCACCCTTCCGCAGAACTTCAAAGAATTGGAGTATCAGGTCCGGCGGTTCTTGGAGGTCGGCAGCCAGTACGGCCAAGTACTCCCCGCTACTTCGCTCAAGTCCAGCCGTAATCGCCGAAAATGAGCCGAAATTACGACTCAAGGAAATCGACAGCGAACGGAACGGGACTGAGGGCAGACGACTGCGCAATATCTCCAGACAACGATCCGGACTGCCATCTACCACAAATACTACTTCGAGCTCGTCTGGCACCTGGTCCGCGAGCCTGATCAGCTCGTCCAGCAGGCGGTCGAGGTTGGCCTGGTTCTTGTAAACAGGGATGACTAGCGATAGCATCTACGGATTCCAGCGGTTACAGGTGTCTATCACGTGGCTCACCTCTTCATCCCTGAGATACGGATGAATCGGAATACTTATTTCAGACTGGCAAATTCGGCGCGCCCTCCGAAGATCTCCAACCACTTCGAATGGTTCTCCATTGAGCGCTGGTTGGTCGGGTATAGCTACGGGATAATGTTCCGCAGAAAGAATACCATTGCTCCTCAGATGGGCCATCAACGACAACTTGCGTTCCGGATTCGTGTAGATCGGAAACAAGTGCCAGCAGGAATGCGATCCGGCAGGACTGCCCGGAACGGAGATGGATTCATGGCGGATGCCATCACAGTAACGTCGAGCGACCCGACGGCGCCGCTCCGTCCAGTCTCCGACCAGCGGCAAATAGACACGGTTCAGCAAGGCAGCCTGTAGCTCGTCAAGACGGCTGTTATATCCCACTGCGCTATGACGATATTTGGCGCTCTGCCCGTAGTCGCGAAGACAGCGCGCGGTCTGGCTTAATTCTTCAGAGTTCGTAAGAATCGCGCCACCGTCGCCGAGCGCTCCCAGATTCTTCGTGGGATAAAAGCTGGTTGCGGCCATGTCTGACGCATGTCCGGTTGCGGTCCCTGCGAAGGAAGCGTTAATCGACTGCGCACAATCTTCAACGATCTTGCATCCAGACTGCTCCCGGAGCAAAATCAATTCATTCACATCAAGCGCATGGCCGTACAAATGAACCGGCAGCAGGAATCGAATGTCGGTTCGCCTTTCCAGCACTTCACGGCACAAATTAAGATCCAGCAAACCAAAATCGTCCGTATCGACGAAGATGGGTACGGCACCGATCTTTACGATTGCGAGTGTAGTGGCAAACGCCGAAAGCGGTGTTGTCAGCACCTTATCGCCAGGCTTGCAGCCAAGCGATCTCAGCGAGATCTCGATGGCATCCAAGCCGCTGGCAACGCCCACGCAATTCCGAACCCCCCAGAATTGCGCCAACGCAACCTCAAAGTCCCGCAGCTGCTGACCGAGAATATACCAACCACTCTCTCCGACCGCGTCGAATACTGACAGGGCCTTGTCCCTCGTGTCCTGCCACTGACGCGCGAAGTCGTTAAGCAGGATCATTCTTTGGTTCCGTAGAGAGCGAGAAACTCGGAATAATCGCGGACATAATCGTCCGGATCGTAAAAGTCCGAGGCAAGCACCAGCAACACGGCGTCGGAAGAGTACCTGTATTGGGCCGCCCAAACCAGCGGTGGCACGTGCATGCCAAGCGCAGGATGATCAAGGACAAAATTTTCCCGGTTGGTACCGTCATCGACCATGACGTGGCAATGCCCGTGGACGCAAATGAGGAACTGGTGAAGGTTCTTGTGGGCATGCTCACCACGAATCTCCTCGCTGGTTACGCCAAACACCAGGAAGTAACGCTTGACATCGAACGGAACATGCCTGCCTATCTCTCCGAAAGAAAGCAACCCGCGCAGGTCATCGACCAGTGGCAAGCGGCGCAGGGTCACATTCGCCACACGCGTCACGATCACTCCTGGCTCCGAAGGCAAGGAAACCGCGGGCTCTCCCGGTCTTGAGGGTGAGGTGCTCTCATAACCGACAATTCGGGCGGGGTTTCCTACGACAATCGCATTAGGCGGTACGTTGCGGGTCACTACGGCGCCCGCACCGATCATGGCCTTTTCGCCAATCACAAGGCCCGGAAGAATCGTAGCATTAGCGCCGACCGACGCACCGCGCTTAATTACGGTTCGCAAGAAACTGGATGGATATTGCTTGCTACGCGGAAAACGATCATTGATGAACGTGGCATTCGGTCCGATAAATGCGTCGTCTTCGATCGTGATGCCATCCCAGACCTGGACGCCACATTTGATGGTGACTCGATCGCCAATCTTGACATCATTTTCAATAAACGTATGGTCGCAGATGTTGCAATTAGCACCGATTACCGCCCCCGGTAGCACGTGGGCGAAAGCCCATATCCTTGTCTCCTTCCCAATGGACCCACTTTCGACGATTGCCTGCTCATGTTTAAAAAATTGCGATCCTCCATCGTCCGGGAGATCTAGTGGTTCCGCGGAGTGGCTCAAGACATCCTCCTTCCGTGAACTAAGCGGTGAATGATAGCAGGCCCTATAAAAAGCGTGGGCTCAAAATGGCGATTATAGGCGCTGTTCTCCCGTTGGCCGTACACCGCTGGTCCCTCCGGGCCGCTGGGCCGATCTGCGTTACGGGACGGCAACTAATGGCGCTTGACCGGGAACTGAAGGAGTCCCATGCGTGGACTCCCCATTTCTTGGTACGTACACTATCCGTTTGTAAGCGCCACGAGTCGCTATCTCACTCTCCCACACATACAAAGAGAGGCGTTCGGGGCTAAAGACTGGATGAGCGACCGAATCGATGAGTATCACGCGCTTGAATTGCGCGAAGAATGCCTGGGCTTCTGCCCCACCTTGCTCGACCTCCATCATTGGCGGCAAAAGTCGGGAGCGCAAGGATGCCAGGGCAGCTTCCGAGTGAGGTCCGAGGGCGGAAATCCGCTCCTGCACAGGCACAATCCGATATTGCTGCCCGGCCGCTCCGCCTGGAGAGAGTATCTCGCTGAGAGATACGTCGTCCATTCCTGTCGCATAGAGGTATATCGCCTGGCGCAGGCGTGATTGCCTCTCATATTCAGAGGGGACCATCAGTTCTGCGTCCTTGTAGTACAGGACGTTGGCCCTTGAAACAGCAGGCACCAAAGCCGCTGGGCTGTCTATCACCTCTGCATTAGCAATGACGAGATCGCCTGCGCCCAGATCGGCAGGCGACATCGCCTCTATAGCACCAAAGTTCTCCTGGTTCAGTTCGAGAAGCGTGCGGGCGAACGCTGGTATGGATATGGCAGCATTCACAATCAGAGCGACCGTCATCACAGATACAACAAGCTGGACGCTCCGGTGTGTCGCGAATGTATGCAGGATGGCCGCCACCACCATGATGGCGAGCAAAGCCATCGCAGTGTGAAAGAGATAAAGGAAGTGGTGCGAGGCCTGGGCAATGGGCGAAAGCACGCCATCGGCAAGGCTCAAAAGAAATGTCGCAGTCCCGAAGGCAACTATGGTCCACCTGCTTTCTTTGGGCACTTCCCGGCGGCATACTACGGCTGCTACCACGGTGGCGAACAACAACAGCATCACCTTCTTACTGAACAACATGTGTTTGAGAAACTGTGGGTCGAGTGCGATCAAGGACGATCCGTGGCTGGACACCGGCAACGGTCCACCGGAAAACAGCAGCCAGCCGAGATCAGCGCCGGCACAGACGGCTCCGAAGACCACAAATTGCAGAATGGAGCCGCGAATGCCCCCTGCCAGCAGCACCAACAGCAGCACTCCTGTGGTTGCTGCCAGAATGGCCGTTGCGTAAGGGAAGGAACACAAAACGAGAAACTGGAGAAGCGCCATTCCGAGCCATGCCAGCCACCCTTTCTTCTTGTGCCCTTCTCGCAAGGCGATGATTTGCAGACCAAGATAGGCCAGCACCAGCGGAATGCTTACTTGCGGGAAAAAAGCGCGGATGAATGGTGCCGGAGTAGCGAACGTTTCTGCCCAAGGCCGCAGCCTGACCCACTTCAGCAGAATCCCTTGGGCATAGTTGAAGTCGAACAACATCAGCAGCGCCAGCGCAAACACCAACAGGACAGTCGTGCCGTCGGGAAACGCCCTCCGCACCAGCCACAGCGCGGCCGCGCATATCAGCGCCGTCCATCCCAACATCCAGAGTCGAAATGCGGCTGTCTCGCCACCCACGATTGAGCGCAAGAGAGCGTAAGCAGAGAAAGCCAGATGGAATCTTCCATATGCGAACTGAGCCGTCGGCACTTCCACGCCGTACCAGGCATTGTGCATGAATCCGCCCACGGGCGCGGCTAAGTGACTCAAGCCGATATAAAAGTAGAGATCTGGAGCAAAAATAGGAGGCACCGAGCTGGCTCCAAGCCGCGCATAGGCCATCCAGTACGGGTAGGCGTACAGCAGCAGGATGCAGACGACGCAAGCCACGACAATCGATCGTGACCACGACCGGCGTGCTCGGTCGGATGCCGCCACATTCTCCAGCGCAGGGTGTGCGATGACAGGTTCCATTACGTCTCTTACGACCAGCGTCTGGCTAACCGAGCCCGTTGGAAACTCCTCGTTTCGTATTACTCGAGCTTCTCTCGTCGGCGGCGCTCGCGGCCCGGTCCGCCCAGGATTCTTCTTACCGCGCAAGCTGCTTCAGCGCCAGATCGGCCCACGCCAAACCCACAACTGAGCTGGTTGCAAAGACCCATGAGTGCAACAGTACCGCATAAGCTTGCCGAGCGTTACATCTTTGACAGGCAGATTAGTCCCAATAGGTCTGAAACAACACTTCCACCCAATCGGTCACGCAATCACGTCTTGCCACTTCGCAATGGACGGCAGCCTTTTGTTCTCAACTGAGCCCCCTCCCACCCGCTGTTCCGGGTGGGGTTGGCTGTCATCTAAGGCCCACTCTGTGCCCCTCGGCACTCTACTGTGGGATCGTATCACCAGCCAACAGCAAGGTCTTCGTGCGATATATATAGCATCCTTTGGGCGGCTCAGGTTAGACTTGAGCACCATCCCCGTGAATCGACTTGGAACCACTGAATTGCCGCTAAGAGCCCGACCCAGTCTGCTTGAGGTTGGAGTGCCCGATCCGGCAGAGCCAGTCAGCCAGGCGGAGCGACGCCTGAAGATGGCTTTAGCGGTTGGAATTTGCCTGTTGCTGGCTTTCGGGCCTTTGGCGCTCGGGGCGGTGGATGAGTGGGCCACCTGCGTCCTTGAACTAGGTGCTGCTGTGCTGCTGATCATTTGGGCGGCAGGGGAAATCGCCCTGGGACGATTTGAGGTAACTTTCAATCCGCTGTTCGTTCCGGCATTGTTGTTCGGCGGCCTGATTGCTTGCCAGTTGCTGCTAAGGCAGTCGGCTTATTGGTACGCCACCTGGCAAAAAGGACTTCTGTGGTGCGCCTTTGCGATATTGCTCTTTCTCACCACCCAATGCCTTGGCCCGACAGTTTGGCGGAAAAATGTGGGCCTGTTTTTCACCGTCTTCGGCTCCAGCGTGGCCCTGTTCGCGATCGTTCAGCAGTTCATCCCGAATGGGAAGATTTACTGGGTGTTGCCGAACCAAAGTGGGTGGCCTTTTTTTGGGCCTTACATTAATCACTCGCATTACGCTGGTCTGATGGAGATGCTGGTTCCATTTCCGCTGGTTTTCGCGATGACCCATGTTTGGCGCAGACCGGTGCGAGTGCTTCTTGGGTTCGCGGCGCTGGTGATGGCCAGCACGATTTTTCTATCGCAATCGTTGGGAGGCATTCTCGCGTTTGGCGGAGAGTTGTTGATCCTGGCGGCCCTAATGGCGCGCCGGCGGCGCTCTCGTCAGGGCCTTGTATGGCTTGCCCTGCTGCTTGTATTTCTGGCAGTGTGGCTGGTCGCGTTGCGTCCCGTGGGGTTGGTAGAGAGGCTGACTACGCTGAAAGATCCCATAGACAAAGGCGATGCTGGTGTCCGGGTGGTTATCGTCAAGGATAGTTTCAACATGGTGCGGCAACGTCCGTTGTTGGGATGGGGACTCGGCACTTTCGCGACCGTTTACCCTTCGTTTCGTAGCTTCTATAGCGAGTCGGAGGTCAACGAAGCGCACAACGATTTCATGCAGTTGCTGGTCGAAACCGGAGTGGCCGGCTTCGCATTGATGGTGGTTTTCTTGGTCCTTGTTTATCGCAGTGGGATGCGCAGCATTGCGCACTGGAGACGTGATCCTCGGGCCAGCACAACGTTGGCCGCGCTAATTGGCTGTACAGGCCTGCTGATACATGGTCTGTCCGATTTTAACCTGCAAATTCCTGCCAACGCGGCGCTGTTTTTTACATTAACCGCAATTGCAACAACTGGCGGAACTGTCGGCCGGAATGGGAAATAAGTATCCGGCGACAATCACAGCTACAGGCATCGGTGAGCGAAAGTGCCGATGCGCCCGGCGGCAACTGAACGTCGGCGAGGTTGAAGGTGAGAGAAGATGAGTTCAACTAAATTGCTCGAGGGCACAGCCGAGCTTGCACCTCCTGATTGGACGGGAATAGCCACAATTCAGGACATGTATGGCTTGGCGTCGCGCGAGCGGACACTAGGTGACTATTGGCGCATACTGCGAAAACGCAAGTGGACTCTTATTGTGTCGCTGGTTGTAGTGGTTACCGCTGCCGCCTTAATTTCTCTTCGCATGACGCCAATTTATGACGCCACCGCGCGTATTTCGATATCGAGCCAGGCGCCGGCCGTCCTCAACTTTAAAGACAACCAACAATACGATTCCGAAAACCAGGAGATGATAATCGCCACGCAGGTAAACGTCCTGCAGTCAAATACCTTGGCTCTGCAGGTCGCCCGCAACCTGGAACTCAACAAACGGTCTGATTTTGCTGGCAAAGAGCGGCCAACCACCAGCGGCGGCGTGCCTGTCTCGGGACCGCCGGCCCAGACTCAGGAGCGCGAAGACCAGTTAATCGGCAGCTTGCGTTCGCACCTGGCAATCATGCCCGTTGGTGGAACATCCCTGATCGACATTACCTATTCCAGTCCAGACTCTCGGCTCGCCGCCGAGGTCGCTAATGCGGTTGCCACTACGTTCATTGAACAGAACATCAAGGCCAAGTTCGACAGCACTATGCAAGCCGCCGATTGGCTCTCTAAGCAGTTGGCCGATTTGCAAATAAAAGTGGAAACTTCGCAGGCCCAGTTGGTTGCGTATCAAAGAGAGCATGGAATCGTCGGCATAGACGACAAGCAGAACCTGACGGTAGAAAAGCTGAATGAGCTGGGCAAGCAGCTGACCCTGGTTGAGGGCGAACGCATTCAGAAGGAATCGTTGTATCAAATGGCCAAAGGCGCCAACCCGGATGCCCTGGCCAGCGTATTGCAAGACCCTGCTCTGGCCGCCCTCCGCCAACAGCAGACGCAATTGCAAACTCAGGATGCCCTATTGCGGACCCAGTTTGGCTCAGAGTACCCCAAGGTCCTTGAAATTCAGAACCAACTCAATCAAATCAACAAAGCGTACCAGGAAGAACTGCAAGTTGGCGTGAGTAGAGTGGAGAACGAATATTTCACCGCAGTCAAGCGAGAGCAAATGGTGAAAGCGGCACTGGATGAACAAAAAGTCGTCGCCAACCAGCTCGACGAGAATGCCATTGAATATAAAATTCTGAAGCAAGAAGCGGATTCCAACCGGCAGCTCTATGATGGCCTGCTGGAAAAGCTAAAGGAGGCCAGCTTGGCAGCCGGCCTTAACTCCAGCAACATTCGTATTGTGGACAAGGCCCGCATCCCCCGCTTTCCTGCACGGCCCAACGTGCCGCGCAATATGCTATTTGCGGTATTGCTGGGGTTAGTGGGCGGGGTTGCTGTTGCCTTCGCGTTGGAGGCAGTGGACACCACCGTGCGCACGCCCGATCAGGCCCAGTCCTTATCGGGTCTGCCGGTGATGGCAGTCATACCGTTCAAGTCTGAGATCGGCGGAGCCAAGCCCCAAGGCCCGGGCTCCCGGCTGCTTTTGACGGCGAAGCAAAGCAATACGCGCGCCAGCGCGCTGGTTAGTTTCCTGGAGCCGCAGTCAGAAATCGCGGAGGCATACCGCACGCTGCGAACTTCAATCCTGCTGTCGAGTGCCGGCCAACCGCCTCAGGTTCTGGTTTTTACCAGTGCGGTGCCCCAGGATGGCAAAACCATGACCAGTATCAACACTGCTTTCGTCATGGCGAAACAGGGGAAACGCGTACTGCTGGTCGACGCTGACCTGCGCAGACCCAGCATACACAAGGCTTTTGGAATCCGGCCTGAAATTGGCCTTTCCAACGTTCTCAGTGGCGGCGCAAAGTGGAAGGACGCCGTTCTGCCCACGATGGAACCTACCCTGTTCCTTCTGCCGTCGGGACCACTGCCGCCCCACCCGTCCGAATTACTCGGTTCCGGCTTGATGCATGACCTGATCCGTGAGTGGCGGAAGGAATTTGATCACATCCTCATCGATTCACCCCCCGTGCTGTCGGTTACCGATGCGGTCCTGTTGGCCGTGCAGGCGGACATGGTGACCCTGGTAGTTCGTTCCGGCCAAACCACGATGGGAGCCGTTCGTAATGCCCGCGACCTTCTGCTGCATTTGAAGGCGCCGTTGCGAGGCATCGTGCTGAATGCGTTTGATCTACAGTCGCCTGATTACTACTACTACTATTATTCAGGCTCCAAGTACGGTGGATACTACACCGACAAGAATGCTCCTAAACTGAAGGAAGGCCGGAACGGCAACAGCCAAGACACGGATGATGACGAACCGCACGCACCGAGTGCCGCCAACTCGTAAATCTGACAGCCGGGAGTAGGGATCGCTATCGCATCAGCACGACGCGGAAACAGACAAATCGCGATCGCCTTGGGATGCGCCATCGCGGCTGCGCTCTATGGGTGGTTCGTTGTGCGAGACTACCGGGCATCCCGGCTTTCGTCCAGCTTCGATGTGGCTTCTCTGCAACGCGCAATCGCGCTGGAACCTCGGGACGCCGCGTCCCAGGACTTGCTTTGCCGGTTCTTGTTATTCGATAGACAAGAAGCCGGTGCGGCAGTTCCGCTCTGCAAACGCGCGACCGAGTTGGACCCCTACCAGTCTGCATACTGGCTGCATCTCGCACTGGCATACTACCGGTCTGGTGCGGAACAGCAACAGGAGGAGGCGATATTCAAAGCAGTGTCGGTCGATCCGACTACCCCGGATGTCGCCTGGGAGGCCGCCAATTTTTTCCTGGTGCAAGGCAAAATTCCAGAGGCGCTGCATCAGTTCTCGGTGGTAATCCGCGGTGATCCACGCATGGTAACCCAATCACTCGACCTATGCTGGCGCACATTGCACGACGCGAGTGCTATTGAGGCGATTCTCCCGCCTGCGCCGGACGTATACCTGCAGTTTGTAAGGCTACTGATCGCGAAAAATGAATGGGATGCTGCCCACCACGTATGGTCCTCGATGTTGCTACTCAATCGGCCATTCGATTTTCACTCGGCATTGTTCTACGTAGACGGACTTTTGCAACATCGCGACGTCCCGCGCGCCAGCGAAGCATGGCAGCAACTGGCTTCCCGCTCCGCGACGCTGAGTCATTACAGCCGCGCTGATGACTTGGTTATGGATGGCAATTTTGCGGAGGAAATCCTGAATGCCGGTTTCGATTGGCATTATTCAGCGCAGCCGGGCAGCGCGGTGTCACTGGACACTACTGAATTCCATAGTGGCAGCCAGTCGCTTTTGATCTCCTACTCAGATACCGGGGGCGACGCAGGGATGTATGAATACGTGGCGGTGAAACCCAACACGAAATACACTATTTCGGCTTGGGTAAAAAGCGAAGAATTGCAAAGTGCAAACGGTCCACGCATATCGGTAACGGACGCCTACGACAATAAGTCCGCCGGCCTGACGCAAGAGACTGTGGGTACAACCCCATGGCATCGCCTGGAAAGCACCTTCCAAACAGGACCCGAGACCGAACTATTGGCCATCCGCTTCAATCGCGATCCGGGCAACACCCGCGTTAAGGGGAAATTCTGGGTCAACGGTATCAGCCTGCGGCCGACGCCTACGTCGCAGCAAACCGGGCCGTGATCTCTGAGATGGCGGGTATTTTGTTCGCACCCGTGACTTGTCTCGGGCGGCATCTCGCATTTCCACTTTCTGCCTCATGGCCACCATAGCTTGCCCACCTAAGTGCTATGTACTCAACCGTAGCTGCAGGGTAGACTTACGTGACTCGGTTCCGCATTCGGAATGAGGTTCACATGCCGGCTTTCAGAATCATCGGAGTACTTTCTGTCCTAGTGATCGCTTTCGGGACGAGCATCCTGTCAGCTCAAACTGGCGGAGCGATGCTCTATGCGAACGGCAATGTGAAAGTCAACGGACAAGCCGCCGGAGATTCAACGAGTATTTTTTCCGGGGACAAGGTTGATGTTGCGGAATCTTCTTCCGTTTCCATCAATCGCAGTGGGTCGTCCGTGGTCGTGAGCCCGAACTCCTCAATTCAATATGAGCAAGCTTCCGTCGAGGTCATTCATGGCAGCGCACGCGTCAGTACAAGCAAGGGCATGTCTGCCAATGCGGGACAGATTCTGGTTTCCCCCAAGGACGCGGTGGCGAAGTTTGACGTCCTAAGAGCGGACGATAAGGTCGTTATCGTGAGCCGGGAAGGCGCACTGACGGTGAAAGATGGCAGCCGCACAACGGTTGTTCAGTCGGGGGCCAGCATTGAGTTGGCTTCAGGATCCTCGACAGGCCAGGCCTTGTCAGGTAATCAAGGAGCCCAAGCAGTTCCCGCCACTTTCATAGCAGGAGATCGTCTGTTGGATCATCCATTCTACGGTGTCGTTAAAGGGGTTGACGATAGTCCAGCCACCCTACCGGTCTGTGCAGACATCTTGACGTGTATACGCCCAAATGTTTCCCAGATAAGGCCGTGTTGTTGCCCACCCCGTATTCCGTGTAACTGACGCCGCGTGCGACTTAGTTGCAGCCTGAAGAGCTGTTATTCTGCAGCGGCGAAGCCACAATTCCTGCCACGCTTTCGACTGCAATATTCGATCTTGATTCCACTTGAGTGCTAGGTCAATTAATCGATTTTTGGCTTGAAGATGATGGTGCGTCAATATACAATTCGGCTACTCTTAAACCAACCTAGGAAAGTGCTGCGCCATTTTGAAAGACAAAGGGTTTACCGTTGTCTAATTCGGATTTTCCAAGGAAAATTGACAGCCCTCCTCCCGGAACTGGGACGTGCCATTGACCGCCTGCCGCGACCACTGTTCAGCCGTTGGGGACAGGTAGGAATCGATTCCATTCTGGCCGTAGTTGCTATCTGGTTTTCCTACCAACTTCGCTTCGATTTTTCAGTTCCCCGCGAGCACCACGTGGTGATGTGGATTTGGGCTGCATTTTTTGCGTTTCTGCGCCCCTTCTGCATATGGGTCATGGGAGGTTACAAAGGCATTTGGCGGCACTTTAATCTCAATGACGCGCTTCTGTTCGCGCTAGGCGCCGTTCCTCCCACCGTCGCGGTGTTAGGTGTGCGCCTGGGTTGGACTGGGGCCGTCGGGAAGGTGGGTCTGCCGCTCACGGTCATATTGCTTGAGTACGGTGTCTTCCTCGTCTTTGCGTTGAGCGTAAGAAGCCTGCGAAGGGTCCTGTATGAGGCATCGCTGCAGGGCGGCAAGCGAAAGCGGACGCTGCTGGCAGGCTCCGAAGCAGGCTTGGCATCGGCCCTGCGGCAGGTAGCGCTTCACCCCGAGGTTTTTGTCGTAGCTCTCTTGACCCCCGACGCGAACTTGCATGGGGCCCAGATCAGCGGTTTCGAAGTATTGGATGGCCTCACGGCGCTGCCCAAGCAACTCGCCAGCGGTGAAGTCGACCTTGTTCTCGTGGCCGACGCCGACCCGGAGTCCATCGGCGAGATGATTGAAACTGCGATGCACTTCGGCGTGGAAGTGCGGCTGTTACCCTCAGCGGCGAACATCATCAGCGGCGACGTCCGCGTCTCAACAATCCCCAGACCGGAATTCGCTTTTGACCACCCTGTAGCAGTTGTCAATGACACTCATCCCGCCGTCGTCGAGACCTTCCGCGGTCGTTCGGTGCTCATCACCGGAGCCGGCGGGTCGATCGGCTCCGAGCTGAGCCGCCAGGTGTCGCGCCTTCCAGTGTCGGAAGTCCTGCTGCTGGACCAGGATGAAAATGCAATATTCCACATTCACGCCGAACTAAGCCAGAACAGCAAGACCAGGATAATTCCGCTGGTCGCCGACATTCGCGATCGCGACCGCATCTCGTCTGTGTTTGCCAAGTACAGGCCGCAAATTGTGTTGCATGCCGCCGCGTATAAACATGTGCCCATGATGGAGTACAACTGCACGGAGGCCGTGCTCAACAATGTGATGGGTACGCGGACGATTGCGGAAGCCGCTGTTGCACTTCGGTTCGGAACGCTTTCTGATGATCTCGACCGACAAGGCAGTGAATCCCAGCAGTATGATGGGCGCAACCAAGCGTGTGGCAGAACTGCTGGTGCAACACTTGGCGCGCCGCCAGAACGGCAATGCGAACCCGACTCGTTGCACTTGTGTGCGGTTCGGAAACGTCGCCGGGAGCAACGGCAGCGTGGTTCCAACGTTTCTGCGGCAGATTGCCAGCGGCGGCCCGGTTACCGTCACAGATGCCGAGATGACTCGTTATTTCATGACCATCCCGGAGGCGGTGCAACTAGTGCTTCAGGCAGCCACGCTGGGCTCCAATGGCGAGATTCACATGCTTGACATGGGTGATCCAGTCAAGATAACCACGCTGGCTCGACGATTGATCGAAATGTCCGGACTGCGTCCTGGTGAGGACATCGAGATTCGTTTCGTAGGCATGCGGCCCGGGGAGAAGCTGCAAGAGCAACTTTGGACGGATTCGGCGGTGGTAACTCCCACCGCGTTCTCGCGTGTACTGAGCATCCAGCCGCCTCCGCCGACCGAGGATTTCGATAGATATCTGCAGTCGCTGGAAGCCGCAGCCCTTACCCACGACGACGAATTGGCGCGAAGGTCGATGATGGAGATGCCGATCAACTATGCGTCCGGGCAGCCGAAAAATGCTCGTAGCGATTCTCCCGCCTCCGCCTGCGCCGTCGGTCAGGCCGGATGCCACTTCTCTCGAGATTGCAGATGCTGCCCACGCCTGATGTAATTGTTGGAGCCTGTTGGTTGGGTTTGGCACCACCAACTCTACTCGGGCATGGGAGCCGACATTGTCATGGAATCGACAACGACCGGAATACCATGCTCCGAGATCACCGCCCGACATTTGTTGCAGCAGGACAACCTCCGCGTGGGTCGCACTCCCAGACGCGCCTTATAAAGGGGATCACGTTGACACTGCCGCAGGAACGCTGGCCCCTGTTCCACGACAACCCGCCCTTGGCTAGGCTCTGCCAGTTCTAGCCGCGAAGGTCATGACCTCGAGAATTGCGGCTAAATCGTCATCGAATCCCAATAAGCTCGTGGGATCCCATCCCCGGCTACTGTGGGGAATCTCCTCGAACCACCGGTTGCTTGGCGTCGCTCCATTCGCTGTAGGACCCGTCGTACATCGTGGCGTCGAAGCCCACATAGCGCGCCAGCAGGTAAACATAAGAGGCTTGGAGGCCGACTTCGCAATACGAAACGGCCTTCTTGTTGCCCGTGACCCCGGCCGCAGCAAAGAGCTCTCGAATCTGCTCCGGCGACTTCAGCAACGGCTCTTTCTCACTGACTAGCGCGTTCTCCCAATAGAACGATCCCGCGCCGCGCAAGTGACCGTTGCGATATCGCTTCGAAGGACGAGCGTCGACAATCACAATGTCGCTCTCCGGATGATCAACCAGCTTCTTCATGTAATCCATCTTCGCGACGATCTCGGGGTGCAAGTGAATGGTCAGGGTGGCGGGTTTCGCAGGGCTACTTTCCGTCGAGGTCGGGCGCTTCTCACGCATCCACTGATCAAGCCCGCCGTCGAGCAGTGCAGCCTGGTTGCCGTGTCCCAGGTAATCCAAAGTGAAGAAGAGGCGTGTCGCCATGGGATCCCAGTCGGGTGCGTAGTACACCACACGGGTGTCGTCGCCTATACCGATCTCCTCTAAGTTTTTCTTCAGTTCGTCCGGGGGCAACAGTTCGGTCCCGGGCGGGGTGTGACCGGTAGCAAATTTGTCCATTGAGAGGTACCGGGCCCCTGGGATATGGGCCGCGCGATAATCGCTTTCGTCATGCGCAATGTGAACAATCACTAGATTCGGATCAGAGAGATGGTTGGCCAGCCATTGCGTGGAGACCACCAGTTCGGGGTGGGCAGCACCAGAGGCCGCAGACTTCTTCGGCGTGTCACTGGCGGCAAAACTGGGAAGGCCGGCCAGCAAACACGCGGCTACTGTGGAAAGAATGAAATTGCGTTGCATCGTTTCCTCCGCCAATCGGCGAGATTTCTTAAGGTTGTGAGTTCCCTGTGGGCTTCGCTCCCGGGGACACTACAAGTTCATTGCCGGCTGCGTGGACCCACTCGTAGACCGAACCGTCGTACATCGCGGCCCGGTATCCCAGATACTTTGCGACAAAGTACGTAAAGGACGACTGCATGCCGGTGCGGCAGTAGGTAATGATCGACTTCCCTGGCGTGGCGCCGGCGTCGATGAACTGCTGTTGCAATTGTTCGACTTCGACTAGCTGCGGGTTCGCCCCGGAGCGAACCAACTTCTTCCAATAGAGACTTTGCGAGCCGGCTATATGGCCAGCCTTGGGCACGGCCTCAGATTTGACGATGCCATCGTATTCGGCTTCCGGTCTGGCATCGAGGATTACGTAATTCTGCGAACGATTGCGCGCAATGTCGTGGCTCAGCTTTTGCATCTCCGCAGTACGCAACAGAACTCCAGGCTGAATATGCGGTGTGAAGTGGGCCCGCTCAGAATGGGCGTCGTCCCGCGACGTTGTTCTCGACTCTCCTTCCCACCTCTCCAGGCCTCCGTCCAACAGCGCGGCATGGTCGCCGTGCCCAAGATAGTCCAGCGTGAAATAACCGCGAGCTGCGAGGACACCTCCGGCGTCGCCCATCAGCACCACGTGGGACTCATCGCCCACTCCCAGGCCCTCGAATGTTGCCTGCAAATCCGAAACCGATGGCAGTTCGTTCAACGAGTCCTTGTGCTGCTCGACCAGTTCGTCGAGTCGGACAAAGCGCGACCCCGGTATGTGTCCCGCATCGAACTGGGCCCGATCGCGGCCGATGTAAAGCACAACCAGGTTGCGGTCATGCAGGTGCTGCTCCAGCCATGTAGTGGACACGAGCATTTCCGAGCGCACCGCCGGCCGGCTGCTTTCCTGCGCCCGCATGGGGCAAGAGACCGGGCCCAGAACTGCGGCGCCTATCAGCGCTACGGCAGCCCTGTTTCTCACGTCCTTGAGCATCGCCTCTTCCTCCTGCATGGGGATCACTCGGCCCTTAGTAACACCACGGGATCGAGTTTGGCGATCCGTGTCAGCGGCACGAATGACGAGGCCGCCGTCACCGCGATCAGCAGCGCCGACGAAACTGCGAAGGTCGCGGCGTCGCGCGGTGCGATACCGAAGATGAGGTGCGACATCGAGGTCGACATTACCCAGGCGGCGCTGAAACCCGCGCCCAGGCCCAGCATCATGAGAACAAACACTTGCTTCATCATCGCCCGGATGACCGCACCCGCGGTCGCGCCAAGAGCCAGCCGCACACCAATCTCGTGCTTCCGCTCTCCGACCGCCAGCGCCATCATTCCGCTGATCCCCGAAGCCGTAATACACAACGCTAAGATCGCGAACACGCTCAGGAACATTGCGGTCGTGCGCCGTGAGGCGAGCCAATCGTTTCGGATTTGCGTCATTTCCTGCACGTCCGTTACGACGACATTCGGGTCAATGTCGTGAGCGATCCAGGCAATCTGCTGTCGGAGGTCCGGCGAGGCCTGCGAGCTCCGGACAACCAGGCTCATCGCGCCTTGGGGTGATTCGGCAAACGACGCATACGCTTCATCCACTGGTTCTTTGTCGAGCCCCAGATGCCGGATATCGCTTACGATCCCAACAATGGGAAGCCATCTCTCAGGGGAGACGGCAATCTGCTTTCCCAGCGCATTGCCACCCGGCCAATAGTGGTTGGCCATGTGCTGATTGACGATGAGGACAGGCATCGATTGATTCCCGTCCTGTTCGTTAAAATCGCGGCCTGCCAAGATGCTGGCGCCAATGGTGCGGAAGTAATCCGGCGTCACCGTTCGAATCACGGGAGGGATGATTTTGCCGGGCCCGGTGGCCTGCGCCTCGCGGAGTTCAATCGGTACCGGTCTATCAGAGCCCCCTTCGTGCAACGGGATTGTACTTGCCAGACCAGCCGACTCGACCCCAGACAGCCGTCGTGTGCGCTCCAGCAATTCCGGAAAGAACTCACGGGATTTGTCGTTCAAGCTGTAGATTCGGGCCGTAAGGACCCCGCTAGGCTGGAACCCGGGCTCAACCCGCTCCAAATGGATTACGGTACGCAACGCCAACCCGGCAGCGACGAGCAGGATCGCGGAAAGCGCAAGCTGGGCGGCAATCAGAGCGCCGCGCGTCTTCGAACTGATTCGATTGGCCATGCTGGCAGTACCCGGCTCCAGGGTGAACAGGGCCGTGTAACGCATTCCGATTGCCGGCACGATTCCTATGGCAACTCCGCAAGCTACCGACAGAAGAAAACAGAAGACGATAACCTGTGGCGTAAAGTGCAGTTGCGAAGCCAGGCTGGTGAACTTGGCTGTGAAATCCACCAGCAGCCCGACGCTCCAGTACGCGAGCACAAATCCAAGCATGCCGCCCAACAGCGCGAGCATGATCCCCTCAGTTACCAGACTGCGAACGATCCGGCTACGACTGGCCCCGAGAATGGTGCGAACCGTCAGCTCCCGAGTACGCGCCAGCATTCGTGAAACCATAATTCCCGTCGCGTTAGCGCATGCCAGCAACAGCAGCAGCCCAACTGCCGCGGCGAGGATGACCAAAACCGGCCGGATGTCGTGGGAGAGCTCTTCATGCACCGGCAACAAGCCAATCTCGTAGCCTTTCGCGCTCGGGTAATCTTCAGGGTAAGCAGCCTGCAGGCGCTTCGCGATCTGGTTAAGGTCAGTCTGCGCCTCCGCCAGCGTTACGCCCGGCTTTAGCGTCGCAAACACGTTCATCATGTGCCACGAGCGTTCATGGAGGGCGTGAGGACCCGAACGTGTAGGACACGCCACAGTCGGCATGTAAACATCAACTTCTGCCGGAAACTGCGGGATGGAAGGTAAGATGCCCACGACGACGTGCTCTTTGTCGTTCATGGAATACTTCTGGCCAACCACATTGGGATCGCCGGCAAAAGCCTTTTGCCAGAAGTTGTAGCTCAAAATCAGCACCGGACGGGCATTGGGGCGATCGTCCTCGTCCATGAAAGTGCGGCCATAGAGTGGCGTGACTCCCAGCACGCGGAAGAAGTTGGCCGAAACCACTCCGGTGTCCACGCGCTCGGGCTCCCGGCCGCCCAGCAGGCTGAACGTCATCTCGTGGAACTCGACCACAGAATCCAGGGTATGGTTCTGGGAGCGGTAGTCTTCAATTTCCTTCACCGAGAAACCCATGTTCTCGACGCCAATGTTTGGTCTCCGCTGCTGCAGATGAATCAGTCGATTGCCGCCGGAAAATGGCAGCGGCTGAATCAAAATCGCATTGGCCGCCATGAAGGCCGCGGTGCTGGCGCCAATCGCCATTCCCAGAATCGCGATCACGACCACCGTAAAGGACATGTCCTTCCGCATCAGGCGAAGGGCGTAGCTCGCATCCTGAAACAGGATCTCCCGATGCTCGCGCAATGCTGTGGCGGCCAGACCGCGTGCCGTGTCCCAGCAGAACCGCGCATACGCTAAACCACCAGCCGCTCGCGCGTCGCTCCGCTGGTCGCGAAAGACTGCGCGCATCTCGCCCGCGAAACGCTTGCGAAAATCCGACGGAAACAGGCGCAGAAGCGCAGCAAACAGACGCTCCGGCAATCCCGTTTCTGGACCGCTTCCAGCTGCCATGCTCACCTCACGCGCTCTGCGGGCCCAGCACGTGCTTGGCGCGCGCCAAGGCCAATACCCGCTGCATGCGTTCGGCTTCGGCTTCGGCCACCGCTTTGCCCAGCTTGGTCAGGCGATAGTAGCGGCGCCGCTGGTCGTCCAGGCTGAAGTCTGGACGCTCCGCTGACTCTTCAATCATGGCGTCATCCAGCAGCCGCTTGATGATGCCATATAGCGTGCCGGTGCTTAGCCTGACCTCGTTGTTGGTTCTGCGGGCAATCTCCTTGCTGATGACATAGCCGTGCTTCTCGCCATCGGCAAGCGCCAGCAGGACGTGGAAGAGCGCCGGTGTCAGCGGCAGGAACGACTCAATCGTTGGTTTCTTTGGCAATGGAAGCCCTTTCATTTCCGGCTGCGGCCTCTGTCTGCCGCAAAATTTTATTCACTCATCATATTCCCGTTGCATTCACACGTTTCACGGTGTATTAGTACGTATCACGACTTATATGCTCGTTCGCAGACTGAGTCAAGAGAAAAATGGAGGCGCCATGTTTACCCTGGTTTCGCTGCTGTTCGGGATACTGATCGGAACAATTTCCGGGATGATCGGATTGGGAGGCGCCGTCTTCCTGATCCCGCTGCTGGTGTACGGTTATGGCATGGATCAAAAGGGCGCTCAGGGCACATCCCTTGCTACCATGCTGCTGCCCATTGGCGCACTGGCGTTTTGGAAGTACTACAGCGCCGGCCATGTGGACATCAAACTGGCAGCACTGCTGGCGCTCGGTTTCTTTGTCGGCGGCTATTTCGGAGGTTCTCTGGCGCAGCTTGCCACGGGCTTACAACTCCGGCGTGTGTTCGCCGTGTGCTTAGCCGGAATTGCGGTGAAGATGTTCCTGCAGAAGTGAAGGCCACGAAGCAACCGGCTCAAGAGGTTGGCTGGTTCGGAGTACGGAAGCATGGCCTGCAAGGGTGCCGCTGTCCCGTTTGCTGATCGGGTATCCGGGGAACTGTTTTTCGGTCCTGCTGTTGACGTGATTTAACAGATCGTCGGGGTCATTGCCCTTCTCCACGAGAATGAGCAGATAGGATCCGGCCTCGCGAGCGATGGTGACGCCGCCATTGCCCGCCGGGTCGGGATGGGCGAGCCATCCGGGATTGCGGAACACAACTGGACCGAGAATAAAGGCTTCATAGTCGCCTGAGCCTCCCAGAATTCGCACGAGACGCGTGCGCGGATTCAGAGTGGAATCTCCAGTTTGAGCTGGCGGATCCGAGAACGGTACTCCCATCCGTCTCAGTCTGCAAGGCGCCGGGTTCAAGTTGCACACGGCCAACATTCAACCCAGCACGGCCGGAATGAACTAGAATGTCCGAACTCCCCGGGCCCAGCTTTTGCATAACCATTTCTAGAGGAGGCTCCATGAGAAAAGAAGTTGTGATGGCAATTCTGCTGTTGGCACTCGGAAGTTCCATCTGCGCGGCCGCTGCGAGCCCGCAGGGCAAAGCGGACGAGAAACCTACCTTTGCCTCGGTACTCGAGCGCTCGCTCCGCGGAGTAGAAGGGGAAGTGGTTTCCGCGGCTGAAGCTATGCCCGACGACAAGTTCAACTTCGCTCCCACCCAAGGTGAATTCAAGGGCGTTCGCACCTTCGCACAGCAGATCAAGCACATCGCCGCAGTGAACTACATGCTCGGTGCGGCCATCATTTCGGAGAAGCCTCCGGCTGAACTCGGACAAGAGAGCGGCCCCGATAACATCACCTCAAAACCGGACGTGGTGAAGTTCCTCAAGGATTCGTTCGTCTACATACACAAGGCGCTGAACACGATCAACGAGAACAACACTCTCGGCCAGGTGCAGGCACCTTGGGGATCCAGCAAGATGACCCGTCTGGAACTGGCGACCATCTCGATCAGCCATCCTTTCGATCACTACGGCCAGATGGTCGAGTATCTGCGCATGAACGGCATCGTTCCGCCGGCAAGCCGCGGACAATAGCGATTGGTTCGGATTTGGACAAAGGGCATGGCCAGTGAATCCATTGCCGCGGCGCGGCAATGGATCACCGAATACAACTCGCAGCCCCTATGGTCAAGAAACTCATCTTCGCTGCCAAGGAAGGGGAGTCTTCCCGACTGCAGGCTAATGCCGCTTCCCAGAATCACATTGAAATATTAGGCCACGAGCCTTGCGAGTGATCGCACTGTCCTATCCTAACTACGCGGCCCTCATTGTGGTGGGGGCTAGAACTACGGGCTGGAAATTCTCAAAAGCCCAATACCGGACTTCTTACAGGTGATTCTATAGGTGTGATTCTTTCTGCCCAGCCTCTGCGAGAAAGAAGCTCCGGTCAAACGTCCTGCAGCAGCAGCCGTTCGGGAGAGGGCAGTAGAACCTTGCCCCGCTTCTTCGCCAGAATGCCGCCGCATTGCCATTCGCTCATGACGCGGCTGACGGTGAACGGGGTAATGTTCGCTTCGGCGGGTTGTTTCGCGTGGAGAGCAAACCGCTTCACTGGCGACGGCTGGCACCGTCGCTTTTGTTTCTGTGGCGCTCTAAAATAGACCACACCATCGCGTAGCAACCAAACGCGCACAGCGAGGCGAGCACACCCGCTGTAACCGCTGCGCCATACTTGCCGACCAGAACATAGCCAATTAGATATCGGAAGCAGCCTATTACCCCCACTCCACATACTACAAACCACCAAATTCTGCCAATCAGAAATCGAGAATTGACTTTCATGGCGCGTAAGTTTCCGTATCTCTTTTCCCTTATATCATGGCCCGTCACGCGATAGATCTCTGTCGTGAGGTCTCCCATGTGAATCGAAGCGATAGCAATTGTGCTCCTGCTCACATTCCTCGCTGTGTATTTCAGCCTAGATTACCGAAGACGCCATTTCCTCCAAGAGGACTTCAAGGGAACTTTCGCCGCCAGCTTCCTGGGTCGGTTGCTTTCCGGTGGCTATCGTTCTCCGGACCATAATGATCATCCGCGCGTGCTGGCCCGATGAATCGCTCGGTTACTAGAACCATTTTTCGCCGCAGGTTTTCCAGGTCCGCCGTTTGGCTGTTCTTTCGTCCTGTTCTCTCCTGAGGCAATTTCACGCTTGGGGGGTGCGCCCCTGGTTTCGAGCAATTGGGAGTTTTCCCCCGCACCTCGTCCCGCCCGACTTTCGCAATCCTCGCCTTCCGTTTATCCTCGCGTAGCGCTCTATATCGATACCGGAGAGTTATATCAATCATGATATTCGACATTCATGCGGGACGCGCCCTGGCGTTCCTCTTCCTTTTACTGGTAGCGGCCCTGCAATCGACTGTCGCGCAGACGGCAACCTACGGTCCCCATCTCTGGGACAAGCCGCTCGATCCCGCGATCTTCGAGAAGCGGGTCAACGAGCAACTGGACCTGGCGCAGAAGTCAGTTGATCAGATTCTCGCCGTCAAAGGGCCCCGCACTATCGAGAACACACTTGTGCCGTACGATGATGCCACTCAGTTCCTCGATACCGCGAGCATGCAGTCGGGGGTGATGCAGACTGTGAGTCCCGACTCCGCCATACGCGACCGGGCGCAGGCCATGGTTCAGAAAGTGAGCGCGGTGGCGACGGCGCTGGCTCTCAACCCGGCGCTCTATCACGCCCTGGCGGCGCTCGATGTTTCCAAGGCTGACCGGGCGACGCAATACTACGTGCAGCGCACCCTGCTAGAATTCCGTCTGGCTGGTGTGGACAAAGACGACGCTACCCGCGCCCGCATCAAGACGCTCAACGACGAAATCACCAAGTACGCGACCCAATTCGAACGCAACCTGCAGGAGTCCCAACTTAAGGTCGTGGTCAAGAACGCGGCTGAACTTGACGGCCTGCCGGAGGACTTCATCAAGAGTCACAAGCCGGCAGCCGACGGCACCATAACCCTGACCAGCGACTCTCCGGACGTGACGCCGGTGCTGAAGTTCGCCAAGAGCGCTGACCTGCGCAAACGCATCTTCCTCGCCTACAACAACCGCGCTTATCCGCAAAACGTCGCGCCGCTGACCGACCTGCTGAAGAAGCGCGAGGAACTCGCCAACCTGCTCGGCTACAAGCATTGGTCCGACTTGAATGCCGCTGACAAGATGGCGGTGAATGCTCCCAACATCGCCAAGTTCTTCGGCGAGATTGACGTCGCGTCGAAGCCCGCGGCCGACCGTGAGTACAAGATGCTGCTGGCCGCAGCCCAGAAACAGGACCCTGCGTTGCAGCAGATCTCGCTCCAGGACCGCAACTATTATTTCGAGCAGCTTCGCCGCAGCGAGTTCGACTTCAACTCGCAGGCGGCCCGGCCCTATTTCCCCTACGACCGCGTGCAACAGGGCATTCTCGACGTCGCTTCCAAGCTCTTCCACGTGACCTTCCGACCGGTGAAAGACGTCGTAGTGTGGGACCCGTCCGTCACAACGTTCGACGTCTACGAGAGCAACAAGCAGCTGGGCCGCATCTACCTCGACATGCATCCTCGCCCGGGCAAGGACCAGTGGTTCAGTTCCAATTCGCTACTCGACGGCAAGCGTGGCAAGCAGTTGCCCGAGGCGGTGCTAGTCTGCAATTTCTCCGGCGGCAAACCCGGCGAGCCGGGCCTGATGGAGTACGGCGAGGTCACGACCTTCTTCCACGAGTTCGGCCACCTGATGCATTGGATCTTCCAGGGACAGCAACAGTGGGCGGGATATGGCAACAACCTGGAGGGCGATTTTGTAGAGGCTCCTTCCCAGATGCTGGAGGAGTGGATGCACGATCCCAAAGTCCTGGCCACGTTCGCGCTCAACTATGAAACCAACCAGCCCATCCCGGCGGAACTGGTACAGCGTGCCAACCGAGCTGACGCCTTTGGCCGTGGTATCTGGGCGCGCTTTCAACTGGTTTACGCCAGCGTGTCGTATGACTTGCACAACGATCCGCTCGAACCCGCGCAGATCGAAAGAGTATTCCCCGAAAATATCAAGCGCTACTTGCCCTATCGACCCGTCGAAGGCGACCATCAAATCGCGTCGTTTACGCACCTGACCGGATATTCGTCTGCCGTCTACACCTACTTGTGGGATAAGGTGATCGCCGAGGATTTCTTCAGCCAGTTCGATCGCAACGATCTGCTGGCCCCGGAGGTTGCGCTGCGTTACCGCTCGACCGTGCTGGAGAAGACTGGCTCGATGCCGGCCAACGAGTTGGTCAAGAGCTTTCTCGGACGCCCGCAAGCGATTGACGCTTTCAAGGGTTGGATGAACCAGGAGTTCCAGGGCCTGCCCGCCGGCAGCCAGCCATTAGGACAATAGTTTCTCCGAGCAAAGGTTTCCCCAACAGCGTTACTGAGGGAATCGTCAGCGCCAAAGGTGCGAGGAAATTATGAGACCGGAAACCGAGCCTTTTCAAAGCGTTTGAGCTTTTTGACCATACGGGATTTCACAACACATATCTGCGCCGACCTCATTTCACGATAACTTCAGACTAGCCGGGCCATGTGCCCAGCGCTGCCGCAACTCAGGACACAATGACGTCCGCCAATGTTATAAGGGCAGTCTAGAATGGCGGCTGGTAGGAGGCACCTGTGGCAGATTCACCTGAACATATGCAGATCGAGTATGGCGTCTATGTCCCCTCTGACGCTGAAGCAATGGCGAAACTTCTGGGGGAGGTGTTCAGTCTTCACGATCCACCAGCCGTCGCAGTTGCCATTTCGAGTTCTGAGTTCGAGGCGTTCGTCCGGCTGCTCTGCCCTAAGGCTGCGACCGAGGGCTTAACCATCACGGCCCGGCTGGCTGGCACTGGTGAACTGGTGGGCGCGTTGCTGACAGAGGACTCGGCATCGGCGCTGCCTGACGGGATAGATCGGCTGAGCGCGAAGTTCGACCCGATCTTCGATATCCTGGGCCAGCTGGATACGGAGTACAGGAGCGGCCGGACGGTGCATCCCGGCGAGTCGCTCCACCTGTTCCTGCTAGGGGTATTCGATCGCGTCGCTGGAAGGGGTGTTGCGCAGCACCTCGTCACGGCTTGCTTGGAGAACGGGATGCGCAGAGGTTATCGGGTAGCGGTCACTGAGGCGACGAACAAGGCTTCTCAGCACATTTTCCGCAGGCAGGGATTCGTCACACGCGTGCAGCGGTCTTACGATGCCCATCGCTTCAAGGGACGACAGGTTTTTGCATCGATTGCTGAGCACGGGGGCCCCATGCTGATGGACAAATCGCTCGCACCGTGATGTGCGGTGCCAATGGACGTGGGGGGATTTTTGTTGTCTCTGGCCCGAAGAAACAAGCGCTACCACTGACGAGCGGTTCTAGCCAGTAGGCCGGTCAGGTGACGAACGACTCGGAGGTTAGCCTTCCGAAGACAGATGTCGTGAGCAGCCCATGTGACATCCAATCGCGGTGCGGATCGCGAGTGACTTGGCGATTTTGCAACAGCTATCAATTTGCAGCAGACGCCCAGGTCGCGGAATCAATTCACAAACTTTCACGCGCAACATCTGCGATGGCAGAGGCGATCGACGATGGCGTAGACCTTAACCGGCACGGTGCATGAGATCGGCTTGTTCGCCAGTTCGATTGACACGCTGGACAACGTCCGCAACATCATTGGCAATGCCAAGATCTTCGGCGATGTCCATTTCATCGTCAATATGAACCTGGGGCATCGGTGCGGTCACTTGTAACAGCCGCAGCCACGTTCTGATAGTTTCCGGTTCGGCGACTATCCAGAGTTTACTGTCTGCAAGTGCGTTTACCAGTACATATCCGGTTCCGCCAGAAGTCCGGGATGGGCGTTAGAACTAACCCGCTGGCGCGGGGGACGCTACCGCGTACGGCGGACCCAGCATTGTTGGAGTAGGTGACATAGTGTGGGTCACAGAGAAAGGAGATTTCTGTGACCTCACTTCGGCAACGCGTGCTGGACGAACTCCAGCGCCGTAACTACTCGCCAGCCACGACTCGCGGCTACATTCTCGCAATCAAACAGTTCGCGGATTACTTCGGAAAATCGCCTGAACACTTGGGCGGCAACGAGATCCGTCAGTTTGAAACGTACTTACTCCGCGATAAGAAGCTTGCCCCCGGCACGGTCGAAGGACGCATGTCGGCGCTGCGTTTTCTCTACAAGAAGACACTGAAGCGGCGGGACATCGCCTACGATGACTTGATCTTTCCGAAGACTCCCCGGAAACTGCCGGTCGTGCTGAGTCCTGAAGAAGTCAGCCGCATGATCGAGGCTGCTCCGAACCTGATGCATCGCACCATCCTCATGGTTCTCTATGCTACGGGCATTCGCCGCACGGAGGCATCCCTTCTCAAGGTGAGCGACGTGGACAGCGAACGGATGGTTATCCATGTTCGCCAGGGCAAAGGTTCCCGAGATCGTGATGTGCCCATGACAACGAAACTGCTCGAAGCTTTACGTGAGTACTGGCGATGGAAGCGGCCCAAGGATTATCTGTTTCCCAGCACGGAAGGACAGCGTGGGATCGAGCAGCCAATCTCCGATCACACGATCTGGTACATCTGCAGCGAAGCCGCCAAGCGCGCCGGAATCAAGAAGAGGATTGGCGCACATACACTCCGCCACAGCTTCGCGACAACCCTGATGGAATCAGGAACCGACCTGCGGACGATCCAGCTTCTGATGGGCCATGCGCACCTGGAACATACCACTCGGTATCTCCACATGTCGCAGCGCCACCTGCACGCCGCACCGAACCCGCTGGATCAGATCACCGTCACTAGCCAACGCTTTTCACGAAAGCGGCCGGACGACTATCAGGCATGACACGACCACCCTGGGAGGTGGCCGATATCATCCGCAGGGCAGGCGACAAGTTCTTCGAACGTTATTGCGATTCGCTCACCTGGACCCAGCTCAAAGTGCTTCGCGCAATCGCGCGTTGCCGCACGGCCGCACTCGGTGGCCATCGCGATCAATGCGTTCGCTGTGGGCATCAGGCCATCTCTTACAACTCCTGCCGAAACCGGCACTGTCCGAAGTGCCAGACCAACGCCAGGGAGAAGTGGTTGTGCGCCCGGCGACAGGAACTGTTGCCGGTTTGCTACTTTCACCTGGTCTTCAGCGTGCCGCACGCGCTGGTCCCGTTGATCTGGCAAAACAAGAGGTATCTATTCGGACTCTTGTTCGATGCCAGTGCCGCAACGCTGCTGGAAGTTGCGGCCGATCCGGCTCGCCTCGGTGCCGAGATCGGCTTCCTCAGCATTCTGCATACGTGGGGACAGACTCTGCAGCGACACCCGCACGTCCACTGTGTCGTACCGGGTGGGGGACTGTCGCCTGACCACTCGCGGTGGATCCGCTCGGCACCCCACTTCTTTTTACCGGTGAGAGTACTCAGCCGCGTTTTTCGGGGAAGTTCGTGGCCGGATTACGGCGGGCTTTTCAGAGGAAGCAACTTGTCTTCTTTGGCCAGTGTCAGCCGTTGGCGAATGAGAAGGCATTCGCAGCCTTCTTGCGCACTCTGTTTCGGGAAGACTGGGTCGTTTATGCCAAGGCTCCCTTTGGCGGACCAGAGCACGTGCTTCAGTACCTGGCCCGCTATACCCATCGAGTGGCCATCTCGAATCATCGCCTCCTCTCGGTGGATGGCGATCACGTCACCTTTCGTTGGAAGGACTACGCGCATCACAGTACGTGCCGTGCCATGACTCTGACGTTAGAAGAGTTCCTGCGCCGGTTCTTACAGCATGTTCTGCCCAAGGGTCTTCCACGCATCCGCTACTTTGGCTGGCTCGCTAATCGCCGCCGCCGGGAGTTGCTGCCGCTTTGCCGGAGGTTACTAGCGGTCGCACCTCCACCGGCTGAAGCGAAAACCGATGCAGCCGCGGTCTGGCAGTGTCCGATCTGCGGTAGCCCCATGCACGTTGTGGAGTTGCTAACCGCCGCCCACATGCAGCAAGAACAAGGACACCAGGTCTATATCCTTGATAGCTCCTAACCAGGCGGTCCCTTTGACGAGAAGCATGCGCGCTTCGGCGTGCGTACGATACGTGTGCCTTGGCAGGCGAAAACTCTCGTTCCAACCGTCAGAGGAGAGTCTCAACACGCCATATCCGCTTTGCTCCCAATCGGCTCTGCCGGATTCGCCTGAACCAACCAACCCTTCTACCCGCCTTCGACGCTTTCACCAACATTCAAAACCCATAACCTGAGGGCCCACGCACCCCTGGTGCCAGCGGCTTCCTTCTAACGCCCTTATCGAAAGCGCCCCGGCATTAGGCTGAGGCGCTCGGCTTCGCCTTTTCGCGCCGGGGCACTTCCGATAAGGCCCTAGCGTTATACGGCAAGTTGGCGCGCCGTGCCTTCACCAGACGGACCCGCGCTTTCGGTGCGCCACATCCGCGCGTAGGGCGTTTTACGTCGTGCGCCGGGGTAAACCGGCATGTTGTAGGGGATGCAAGAGCCCCACAGGAAAGGAGAAAGCGACTCCATCCTGACCTCTAGTCTTGCGTGACACATCGCGAGGTGTGTTGCGAAGCGTAGGCCGGAGGCATCGGTGGGCGGGGTGATTGAGCTTCGAAAAACGCCAGATCAGGATGCCGACTCCCTGACGAGTAGGAGGAAGGCAACACGGCAGCCGCGTTAGACGCGAGTGGCTGTCCGGTCCTGCGTAGTCGTTAGAGCCCGCGCACGCTGAGAAACAACATGCACGAGAACCGGGAGATCTGCAGCGCGCCTTCGGTAATTGACGAAGGCCGGTCCGTGAAGGCACCTAGCCGCACGACGGACACGCACGCGCTGGAGAAGTCGGACTGCGCCGTACTACCTGTGAACCGACCGAACAAGGGAAGGCAACTTCCTGCGGAGGCCGGGGAGGGAAGGGCGCAGATGAAGGAGAACATCGATCAGCCACACATGCTCCCGACACAGAGAGGGAAAGGCGTGTCCCAAGGGCTGGACGGTGTGCGTAAAGCAGCAAGGGAAAGGAAACAGGAACGGTTCACCGCTCTGCTCCACCATCTCAACATCGATCTTCTTCGTGACAGCTTCTACGCCCTCAAGCGTCAGGCTTCGCCGGGAGTCGATGGCGTGACATGGCAGGAGTATGAAACCGGACTTGAGGACCGGCTTGCCGATCTTCATAGCCGGGTTCACCGTGGAGCGTACCGGGCACAACCTTCAAGGCGAGTCTATATACCGAAGGCCGACGGGCGGCAACGTCCGCTGGGCATTGCGGCACTGGAGGACAAAATCGTCCAGCAGGCCGTGGTGGCGATCCTCAACCAGATTTACGAGGTCGACTTCAAAGGCTTCTCCTACGGGTTCCGCCCGGGCCGCAGCCCGCATCAGGCGTTGGATGCGCTTGCTGTGGGACTGGAACGGAAGAAGGTGAACTGGGTGCTCGATGCCGACATCCGCGGCTTTTTCGACAACGTGAGCCACGAATGGACGGTCAAGTTCCTCGAGCACAGGGTGGCCGACCAAAGAGTACTCCGCCTGATCCAGAAGTGGCTCAAGGCGGGTGTGTCGGAGGACGGCCAGTGGTCGGAGACGAAACAGGGTACGCCTCAGGGGGCAGTGGTATCACCGCTGCTCGCCAACGTGTATCTTCATTACGCCTTCGACCTGTGGGCGGATGTCTGGCGCAAAAAGGTGGCGAAGGGCGATGTCATCATCGTCCGTTATGCCGACGATCTTGCGCTGGGCTTCCAGCTACGAGCCGATGCCATGCGGTTTCTTGAGGAGTTTAAGGAACGATTGGCAAAGTTCGGCTTGGAACTCCATCCGGAGAAGACCCGGCTGATCGAGTTCGGGCGCTATGCTGCCAGAGATCGGCAGCGGCGTGGCGCGGGAAAACCAGAGACGTTCGCCTTCTTGGGCTTCACCCACTACTGTGGGCGGCGCCACAAGACCGATACCTTCACCGTCTGGCGTATTACGGCGAAGAAGCGGATGGTTGCGAAGCTCAAGGCCATCAAGGTCGAGCTTCGCCGCCGGATGCATGCTCGCCCGAGCGAGGTCGGTGCATGGCTTCGGAAGGTCGTCAATGGCTACTACCAATACCACGCGGTGCCCGGAAATCTCCGTCAGCTGAGCACCTTCAGGCAGCGCATCAACCGGCTGTGGTATCAGGTACTCGCACGCCGCAGTCAGCGTGCCCGCAGAAGGTGGGAGGCTCTCATTCCGTTGTTCGAAAGGTGGATACCGCGCCCGAAAGTCCTGCACCCTTATCCTCAAGCTCGCTTCTACGCCACTCATCCTTCATAAGAGCCGTATGCGTAAACGCGCTCGTACGGATCTGCGCAGGGGGCGATCAGCGATGGTCGTCCCTACTGCGACAAGTTGGCGTGACGTGCCTCGCCGGCTGCTGGCCGACCAATCAGGAGTTATCTACCAACGCTTAAAATCCGCGTCCCATCCTGGGGCGAGCGTCAGCCGTACGTCACATCGACTCATCACGAATACAAGACGTAAACTTGAGTCCAATGTGGGTCCATTCACTGCCGAAAACCGGCGAACAAACTACAAAACGACGCAGTACCGGCATAAGCGGGACAACAAGTTAACAAACTAGTTCTTGGTTCGGGACCAGGGGGCCGGAGGTGAACCGCGGCTGTAACGTTTAGAAGCAGCCTTCGGCGTATTGGCCGTTCATTGCCAGTAACTGTTCATGCGTTCCCGATTCGATGATTCGGCCCTGCGACATTACATAAATCTGGTCTGCCAGCCGGGCGGTTGTAAAACGGTGCGTAATCATGATCACCGTACGCCCGCCTGCGAGGCGCCGAAAACGGCCAAGCCAATCCGCTTCCGCCCAGGGATCCATCGCGCTGGTCGGTTCGTCGAGTATCACTATGGGGGCCCGCCGCAGGAAAGCTCGTGCCAAAGCGATGCGCTGCCACTCCCCAACGCTCAACTCAGCGCCATCGGCGAACCAGCGGCCGAGCAACTGCTCGTAGCCAGCGGGAAGCTGGTCGATAATCTCGTCGGCGCCCGCATCAGCAGCTGCTTTGCCACTGCATCGAGCGCAGTGACCTTGAGGTCTCCCAGCGCGATGTTCTCTTTCGCGGTAGCGTTGTAGTGGACGGGCTGCTGGAACAGCACGGTTATGGAGCGGCGGAGGTCCTCGAGAGCGAACTGCCGCAAGTCCACCCCGTTGAATTCAATCACACCAACATCAGGATCGTAGAAGCGGCACAACAGCTTCAATAAGGTACTTTTCCCGGCGCCGTTGGGCCCGACAATGGCAGCAATCGATCCCGCAGGGACTGTGAGATCGAAGTCATCCAGAGCAAAGCGTTGCGTTCCGGGATAACGGAAGGAGATGCTTTGAAAGCGGACCTCGATGCCTGTCTGACGAGGAATTGGGCAAGGAGAGGGAAGATCGGCAACTTCAGGCTGAAGGGCCAGGAATTCAAACAGGCCGCCGAGAAAGAGACTGCTGGCAGATTTGCCCACATTAGTGAGAAGCGCGTTCATCAGGCCGAGGCCTTGCTGAAAGGCCTGGTAGAACATGGCCAAATCGCCCGGAGACACCAGATCCCCGGACGGCCTTCCAGCCATCCAGGCAATGGCGGCGCCGCTGGACGCCAGCGCAAAGACTGCAGCTCCGAACTCGGCCATGGATTGTTGCCTGGTCAAATCCAGACGCTCGCCACGCAGCATGTGGCGCAGCGAACCATACGCACTCTGGAAGTAGTCACCCAGCGCGAACAGTCGTAGCTCGGCCGCCGTTTCCCGCGCCGTCAGTAGCCAATCGTAATACCAGGTCCTGCGCTCATCAGTCGTAGTGCGGAGACGCCACTGGTGTTGACGCACCGCAGAATTCAGCACGACATAAAATGCCGGTAAGGTGCCAACCAACAGCACCACGATAGGCCAGTATCCAAAGCGCAAAATCACGCCGGCCATGGCTATCAGCGTCACGGCGTTCTGCAGCAGGCTACCGACACTCTCGATCAGGATGGCGGGACGGTACGCGGCCTCCTCGCGCGCGCGATGCAAATGGTTATAGAAATCAGGCGAATCGTAGAAGGCGAGGTCCGCAGCCAGCGACTGGCGATGGACCAGCGCTGTGATGTGGTCCTGGACCAGGCCGGACTGCGCGGTTCGCACCCAGTTGCTGATGCTTTTCAGCAGTTCCATTAGCAACAGCACGACCGCGATCAGAGCAGCAGAAATGATCGCGGGGCGTAGCGCGCCAGGATCGCCGCGTGCGCGGAAAGCCACTACCAATTGGTTAACCAGGTTACGAACCAGATAGACAGTGGCGACTGGAAGAAGACCCTGCAAGAGCAGGAGGACACCCCAGGCGATGGTCCACGCCGGGCTCCATCCCAAACCAGCTTGAGCGCTCTCGGCAATTGCGCGAACTGGGCCGCTGCCTTGCGCAGCTTTGCATTCAGGATGCGAGTGTTATCGGCCAAGATGATCGATTATTACCCTGAATCTATGGAGGCGCAAAGCAAATCCTGCGGACTGTAAGTCAATACTAAAAAATCACGGGCTTAAGATTCAGCAGATTACACTCGGAAAAAGATGCAATTGCAGTGCCTTCGGGCATAGTTCAGGCACAGAAAATCGAACTCAATAGCCCACAAGAGCGCCTTTGATGGGCGCTCTTGTGTTCTTGGGTTCCAACAGTTATGCGAAACGGAACAAACCGATCATGTGTGGACGACGGAAGACCATTAAATGCTGGTGCCTCACTACCCAATGCTTGGGTTACTTCGCACAACCAATTTTGTTCGCACTACGAGTCGCGGAGTACTCACTCAAGCAGTGGCGGATGTTACACACCTCGTGTGTAGAAAAGAACCATTGAAC
>CAVOMO010000010.1:0-26543 GCA_963697045.1 uncultured Acidobacteriaceae bacterium | reverse complement strand
TCAAGCAGCCGTAGGTAGGATAGGAAACTACAAAGCTCGTGCGCTATCCCTTCGGCTGGTCCGAAGACTGTTGGAATAGCCGGTCCGATGAATCGATATTACAGTGCCACGAACAAGGGAGTCGGTATAGAGTAAGTGAAGTTGTTGAACTCAAAAACTGAATTTCAGCTAAACGGTCAGGACAGACTTGCCTCTTTTGCTAAAGCGGACCGAATTGAACAGGTGTAAATCCGAGATTCCACCACCCAATGTGCGCTGGTACTTCGGTTTTTTTGTGATCTCCGGTTTTTGCAGCTTGGTCTACGAGGTGGTTTGGCTTCGGCTGGCCATGGCCAGTTTCGGCGTGACCACAGCCCTTGCTTCCATCGTGATTTCGATGTTCATGGCGGGTCTGGGCTTGGGTTCATGGGCCGCAGGGCGATTGACACGCCGAATCCTGGACGGTGACGGGCCGCGGGCGTTGCGCTTTTATTCCATTGCTGAATCGCTTGTCGGTATCTCGGCTCTCGCGGTTCCCCTCCAGTTGAAGCTCGGACGTTTGCTGTTGCAACACATGGGAAGCTTTGGTGCATGGCAAACCTCGCGCTATTGCCTTTTAGCGGGTCTCTGGATCGCCATCACGCTTGTACCTTGGTGCACCTGCATGGGGTCGACATTCCCTCTGCTGATGGCAGTCATTCGGCAAACCGCTCGGCCTACCTCAGAACGTTCTTTCAGCTACTTGTACGTTGCCAACGTTCTCGGCGCACTTCTTGGCACCCTCGCCTCAGCCTTCGTCTTAGTTGAGTTGCTGGGATTCCAGGGGACTCTGTATGTCGCGGGCACTCTGAATATCATCTTGGCGTTGTCGGCCTTCAGGATAAGCTTCCGCACGCCCTCGTTCCTGTCGATTGAAGAATCGATCTCTGGACAAGCCACACGACCGAGGCTCTACGGACTTCCAAGGAGCACGATTCTGCTCTTCTTGTTCACGACTGGGTTGGTGAGTATGGGCATGGAGGTCGTCTGGATCCGCCAGTTCACTCCCTACCAGGGCACCGTCGTTTATGCCTTCGCAGCAATCCTGGCCGTGTACCTACTCGCCACTGTGCTGGGGTCGCAGCACTACCGCTCTAGGGCCCACTGCGACCAGCCCGACGAGAGTGCTTCGGCATGGAGTTTACTCGCGCTATTTGCCGTGATCCCAGTAGTTGCCGCTGATCCCACACTGCCCCTTACATTGACTGAACCCGCCCCGGTCAGCGGCCTCGTGCGCCTCTCTGGCATCGTGCTTTTCTGCGCCGTATCGGGCTTTCTCACTCCTTTGCTAGTGGATTCCTGGTCGTCAGGCGATCCCGATCGAGCAGGAACAGCGTATGCCGTCAATGTGTTGGGTTCGATTGTCGGGCCTCTGGTGGCCGGCTTCTGCCTCTTGCCTTGGGTAGGAGAACGCTTGGCCATTATGCTTCTCTCATTACCTTTGTTCGCGATAGCCGCTCTGACAGCGCTGCAAAAGCCATCTTCCGAAACGGCTCGACCTAAGTCCAGCCTCAAACCGAAACTCAAGTTTGCGCTTGCGGCCATTGCAGCAATACTGCTCTTTCGCATGAGCCACGACTACGACACGATATACCCTGTTCGGGAGGTCCGAAGAGACTACACCGCAACCGTGCTTGCAACTGGAGAAGGTTTTGATCGAAACCTTCTGGTGAACGGAGTTGGGATGACGTCGTTGACGCCTATCACCAAGTATATGGCTCACCTGCCGCTGGCTTTCATGTCCAGGGCTCCCCAGAACGGCCTAGTGATTTGTTTCGGAATGGGAACGACCTTCCGCTCAATGCTTTCCTGGGGGATCCCCACCACGGCGGTAGATTTGGTCCCGAGTGTTCCCGCACTATTTGGGTATTACCACGCCGACGCGCCGCAGTTGGTGAGTTCTCCGTTAGCGCGAATCGTTATCGATGACGGCCGCCGCTTCCTGGACGGTTCAGCTCAGGCCTACGATGTTATCGTGGTTGATCCGCCTCCACCGCTAGAAGCTGCTGGTTCAAGCTTGCTTTACTCACGAGAGTTCTACCAAGTCGCTAAAAAGCATTTGCGAAAGGGTGGGATTTTGCAAGTTTGGTGTCCCAAACCGAGGGGTGCTGGCACGGTTTCCATAATGAAGACCCTTATGCAGCAGTTCCCTTACGTACGCGCCTTTCTGTCGTTCGATCAGTTCGGGATTCACTTCCTGGCCAGCATGGATCCTCTGCCCGTCGTTTCAAGCTCGGTTCTGGCAGCGCGCTTGCCATCTGCCGCGGCTTCTGACTTTGTGGAATGGGGTCCACAAGCGAACCCCCAACAACAGTTCGAGGAGGTACTATCACGCGAACTACCGTTGGAGGACCTCCTTACCGAAGCTCCTCGAGTGCCGACAATACAAGATGACCGCCCGATTAATGAGTACTATCTACTACGCAGTTGGTTTCATTACTACAGATAATCACTGAAATGGTTGAGGCTGGGCTTGATTTGCAAGGCCGATGGCACAACCAGACGCCCTAGCGATAAAAGGAACCGATGGGTACTGTTGCGAAGTGGCAACCATCCCTATGCCCCGGCGAGTTGAGGATACCGTAAAAGTCAAGCGTTCTGCTTTCTGTGAGCTTCGCATATCCTATCCAGCCGCTGTCGATGGCCCGTTCCGAATGGAGCGCCTTCGCGACATCGACTCGCCCCGGCCCCAGCACGCCGAAGCCGACGATTTTGCCCTCAGCTACGAATACGACTTGTTCCAGGGGTCCACTAGTCTGCCGATCGATAACCCAGCCCCGAATACCGACGCCTTCTAGATTTGCATCGACGAACGAAGCAACCTCGACACTACCCTCGCACTTATCCGGACTCACCGTTCGATAAAATTGATCGAAGGCTTGGCCGAATTGTGCAGCCCTTGGCGTCGAGAATAGCGACAAACGGCGAGCTCGCAACTCCTCAATCTCGGGCACCGGTATGGGAGATGGCAGGAGTGCGAATTGAAGGAAGTCCTTGTCGTGAACACCCGTGATTATGCTTACACCGGCACGCTCCCTATTCGCCGTATTGCGCCTTACGCGCTCCAGGATGCGCCCGTATTGCGTGGCGGAGTAACAGGTCGTAACGACAATCAGTAGGTACAAGGCAACCAGCCAATTGACAGAGAGTTCTCGCGCCACGATGCTGATAATCCAAAGCGAAAGAGCAAGCCAGAACATAAGTGCAAATGTTTGATAGCGAGAGGTAAACGCCTGGTTCGTCCCAAAATTCAGACGCCCCAGAGACGTAATCAGCGCGGTAGCGACGGAATACAAAACGATACCGGCAAGGCAGTATTCGAGCAGACTCGTCTTGCCCCAACGCGTAATTAGCCGCGGGACCAGAGCAGCAGCCGCTAGCAGCCCCAAAAGTCCGATCACAGGGGCCCAGCCGATATGGCTATCTGGGACGGCACCCCCACCGAGATACTTTTCCATGTATTCCAGGATCAATCGCAGCTGATGAACAGACTCAAAAGGGGACGCGTGCTGGGACGGTGAACGGTAACCAATCAAGTACAAAGGCACAACGCAAGCGAGACCAACAAAATAGGCCCCCACAAGACGCCACGGAAGTTTTGCCAGCAGCGCCACCGTGATCAGCACAGGCCATACCGTGATGCCATTCCCGCTGGTGAAGGTTGCTGCCGTGGCCGCGAGTAGCGAGAACAGAAGGGCTTTCACTCCGCTCGGCTGCCCCGCCACAAGACGCTGCTTCTGGATAACCAGGCACAGCACGGCCGTTACCACCCAGACATTCACCAGCACAAACGAAAGCTGGAAAGCCCAGGAGAAGTTCTCCCACTGTGACGGACAGAAGAGGCAATACAGGGTAAGTCCAAAGCAAGCTCGCCATACGGGGCCCTTAAAATCGCCCAGCTTGTGCAGCATGTATCCAAAAACAATTGCTAATGCAACTTGCGAGCAAAATATAGCCGCATACATCGGCCAGTTGCGGCCCTTGAAAACCTGCATATCAACAAGAAATAGCGACTTGTAGAAAAGGAGTCGATGCTCATTATGCTGGGCCCACAACCAAGCCAAAACCGATTTGTGCAGGGCATCGACATAGGAAGTCATCTCGTCCAGTTCGTCCCAGAAAGGAACAACCGAGTATCCGGCTCTCATCAGATACGCGGCACTAAGGGCCGTTCCGACTCCAATTGCTAGAATTAAGTGTGCGACGATCTGGAGGATATTTGACGCATATCTTGACGTTCCCCCCAAACTTTTTGTCATTACTTAATGTCCAGTCGAACTGCAGATTCTTGCCAGGAGCACTGTGCGGTCATCTCAACGAGCATCGGGATAGGGGATGAACTCCACGACGAAGATCTCGTCGAAGCTTCCCAGCACGCGGTAGGTGTACGTGCTTTGCGAGTCATAGGCTATGAGATCAACGATTCGCAAAGACGGCCAGGGAGCCAGCACCAGGAAACGAGTGTGCTCTTGGGCCGCCTTCAGCAGGAATTGTTTGGCTTGGCGCTCGGTTTCTGCATTTAAGGTTCGCGGAAGTGGAACCACCGGCGCGCTCACACTGTAGTAGCTCAAGGGAGAATAGAGCACGCTCTCACTGGCTACTGCTGGCATGGGCTGAAAATCAGCTTCCACCAAGGGACTGCACATCAGCAGAGGTGCGTGGTCTGCGGCGGCGTTGGCATCGGCAAACGCGAGCGCTCCCTTCCATGAGTCTTCATGCCTGCGAGAGAGTGGCGATGAGTAGGCCTGAAACGTACACAGCGCTACAAACGTGAAATAGAAAAAAGCACGGAGAGCGCGCGAATCTATGAGGCTGCATAGCCACCCCCAGCACAAAGCAATACCAGGCATAGCCACGAGCAGATAGCGCGGGATGAAAACGTGCACCGAACTGGTCACACTGATCGAATACAGGCAGAGAATAGGAACCAGCGCCAGGCTTGCACATAGCATGAGCTTGCGCAAGGTTTCACGTCTGGGAGGCATCAGTTGGCGCGCAACCAACGCGAGGAGAATGACACCAGCCAAGATCAACAACTGCCCGGTTCCTGGATTCAGGACCTTCACCACCGATGTCCACTGCGGTGCGTCGGCGAAGGAGTGCGAGATGCGCGTCTGGTAGATGTACTTTATCCTCGGCAGCACCGGAAGCAGGACGATTGCAAAGCAGCCGAGCGCAATACCAATTTGCCGCAAATCAGCTCGAACTGAAGAGCGCCGTGTGAGCAGATAATAAATTGCGAGCGCTACAAGAATACTGGCGAACAAATAGTGGAAGTAGAAGATACCCGCGGCCACGATTCCGAAGAGCGCAGCGTAAACCGTGCGATTGGTCTTCATCCAGCGCAGAAACAGAAAAATCGTGAGGTTGGTCACCAGCATCGCGAACGGATAAGGACGTACGTCGATCGCGGCAAAGGCGATTCCTCTGGGCAGGATAAACAACACGGTCGCGATGAGTGACACATCCCAATCGAACAGCTCACGCGCGCACCGATAGAACACATACACAGCGGCGAGCATGGCAACGATGGAGGGAATCCTGAGAACCAGTTCTCGGTTGCCGAACAATGTCTTTGTAAGCCACAGAATGTAGGCGTAAGCAGCGAACGAATTGCCCTGTACGGAGCGTGCCCAAATCTGCTTGAAACCACCGGCGATCTGCCAGTAGGAAAGAGTTTCATCCGTCCACAGCGGCGCCCGTACCGCAAGAAACCAGACAGAAAGGCAAACGAGAATGGCCGCGCCATAGGCCATCGCAAGCCACGTGTCGCGCATCGGGCGTGAGGTGGCTTCCACTTCGGGACTCGCTGCTACTGCATCCAAGGTGGCGTTCGACATGGCCTGACCTGTCCGGAAAAGACTGTCTTATCCCTTCGGTTGGTTCGAAGATTGCGCGGTGGTTTTTTGCTGCTTGGCCTCGGCGATCATGTGTTCGATCACTGCCTTCTGCGGGAAGTTCGGGTTGAGCTTGAGAAGCTTTTCCCACGAGGCTACGGCTCCGTTGACATCATTCTTGCCTTGCCACTTGATGATCCCGATGTTCATCAATGTTCCGGGATGCTTCGGATCATAGGTCAGCGACTTGTCCAGTTGCGTGAGCGCGCCATCCACATCGCCGGTGTAGTACATGCACGAAGCCATGTCAGTGCGAATCGGCACGTTCTTCGGATCGACATCGAGAGCTTTCTGGAAGTACGAGATGGCCTCGGGGAATTGATGGGTCGCCTTGTAGCTCACAGCGATTTTGTTAAGCAGATCGACGTTCTTGGGATCGGTCTTCAGCTTGGCTAGCAGGGGCTCCACTTGTTTGTCGGCCATCCGCTTCATGTCATCCAGGCTCGGCATCTTTTGCTGTCCGGCGCTCGACGGCGGGGCGGTTGCAGCTTGCTGCATCTCGACCGATGCTGGGCCTGCCTGGGCCGCGGGTTTGGCCGAGCCGCGTACCAGATATCCCACCAACACGCCGATCAACAGGCAGACGGCCGCCATGGCGTAGGTTTGGGTTGCTGTCCAGTTGGTGGTCGTGGTGCCGCGTTGCTTCGATTCCGCTTCCATGTTCAGTGCTCCTTCGTGACAATCTGGGCCGGTTCCACCCCAAGCTTCTCTGCGAGGATAGGAAAGTGCGAGGGGGCACACTTCGCAGGAACATATACAAAGTGCACACGGCTTGCCAAACGTACCTAATCGGAATTCGCTGCTAAGCTATTATGACTAAGGAGCTTAGCGGACTGAGCAGAGTCGGCGCGCAGCCGTGGCGCATTAAGGAAGCGTGTTTGTCCGCACTGCGCGTGTGATTTGGCGCGGTGCGGGTGATTTTCAGAGACCCTTCGAAGTATGTAATCGGCTGTGCAGCTTAGACTTATAGCGGTTCTACTTTGGAAGGTTACCTGCACCTAAGACAGACATGAGCGTTGTTGCCGACGAATCTCTGCCATTGTCATCCAAGGAAGGCGAAGAGCCCCTGGCGAAAAGCGATAGTGTAAGTTTTATTGACGAGCTGCGCCCCCTCCTGCGTCTACGCTGGCTACAGTTGTTCACGCTGGCCGGCCTGCTGGTTACGGTGGGGGTGAGGGCCTTCCATCTAAAGTTCTCAGTCCTCGATCTGGACATCTGGTGGCACCTCAAGACTGGCGATTGGATAGTGCAACACATGGCCGTCCCCCATACCGGCCTTTTCTCGTGGACGGCAGCCAATCGCCCCTGGGTGGCTTACAGTTGGGGATACGAAGTTCTGATGTCGCGCGCCTACGCGTGGTTCGGACTGATCGGCGTTGGCGTGTACGGAACGTTGCTGACTCTCGGAGTCGCCTATTTCGTTTATTGGATGGCGCGCCGCCTTTCCGGGAAGTTCTGGCTGGCGTGCATGCTGGCAGTGGTTACCTGCTCGGCGTTCCTCTTTAACCTGATGCCGCGTCCGGTCTTCTTCTCAATGATGCTGATGTGCGTGGCCTTGACGCTGGTGCTTGAAGCGCACCGCACGGGACGTGTGCAGCCTCTCTATTGGTTGCCGCTGATTTTTCTGTTGTGGGCGAACCTGCACATCCAGTTCATCTACGGCTTGTTTGTAGTTGGATTGCTGCTCGCGGTGAACCTGGCACAGCGACTGGCTGCCCGGGTTGGATGGGAGCCCTCATGGTTAGTACCGCCTAACCTTCCGATTGCAACGTTGGCCGCGGTTTTTGCCGCGTGCATCATCGCCACCTGCATTGGGCCGAATTCTTATCATCTTTATCAGGTGATCTTGCAATACTCCCAGGCAAAGGTCCCCTATCGCATGATCAGAGAGTTGCAACCGCTGACCTTCCGGGCTGGCAGCCATTATGCGCAATTGTTGCTTATGGCCTTCGCGTTCTTCGCGGTCGGGCGGCGACGCCAGGTTGACATCTTCAAGCTCCTGCTGCTGTCCATTGCCAGTGTTGTCGCCTTCCGCACCATGCGCGATGCCTGGTTCATCTGTATTCCGGCAGCGGCTTGCATCGCCGACTGCTTCGCGAGCGAAGCTGAATACGCTCCCAACGAGAGTTGGTTGGAGAAGCTCGCAGTGGCGGCGGTAGTCGCCGTGTCACTGGTAGTTTTCGCCGGCAGCACAGACTTCAACACGCGCGGCCTCGACCGGGCAATCAGCAGCTTCTTACCGGTCAACGCCGTGAACTACCTGCGCAACAATCCGGCGCCAGGGCCGCTCTACAACACGCTCGATTGGGGCGGCTTCCTCATCTGGTACATGCCGGACTATCCGGTGGCCATCGACGGGCGCACCGACCTTTACGGAGACCAACTGGATGAGCAGTTCATCACCACGGCCAATGGAGCGCCGACATATATGGACGATGCTTACCTTAATCAGGCGGGCGTGGTGATTCTGCAGCAGAGCAACAACCTTGTAAGCGTTCTGCAGGCGGACTCACGATTCCAACTTGTGTACCAGGACCGACTGGCGGCGGTGTTTGTGCGCAGCGGCTCACGCTAGAGCAGATTCCTGAATTGCTGTATCCGGGAGGCGAACACCTTCACGGCTGCAGGAAAGATTGGTAAGGAGGAATGGTCTATGAACTGTGAACGCCAATCGAGTTTTGTTTGCGAGAACCTGCCGGCCACAACCGCCGCGTTGGCAATCGCACTCACTCTGGCATTTATTCTGGCGCAACCGGCGCAGGCGCAGACTTACCAAGTGATCTACAACTTTACTGGAGGATTAGATGGGGCGTACCCCGAAGCCGGCTTGACCGAGCGCGGAGGCAGCTTCTACGGCACGGCATATCAGGGCGGAAGTGCCAATCGTGGCACTGTGTACAAGCTGGCCCGCAGCGGCGCGTCGTGGATCATTAACCCGCTGTATAGCTTCACCGGAGGCGCCGACGGAAGCGCTCCCCTTGCGGAAGTGGTGTTCGCTGGAGACGGAACCATCTACGGCACCACCGAATTCGGAGGCCGTAATTGCGGCGTAGGCTGTGGCACGGTGTTCCACCTGAGGCCGCCCCTTTCAGTGTGCAAAGCCGCTGTGTGCTCATGGACGGAAAATGTGGTGTACGAGTTCAGCGGATCCAGCGATGGAGCCAATCCAGGCTATGGTCAGCTCACTTTTGACCAGACGGGCAATCTCTACGGGACCACCTTTTTTGGCGGCGTGAATGCCCAGGGTGTGGTGTACGAACTGACGCCCTCAGGCGGCGGTTGGACGGAGCGTGCCATTCATACCTTCAGCGGAGCCAGCGACGGCGCAAACCCCTATAATGGCGTGGCCTTCGACGCGACTGGCGCCCTCTATGGCGCCACCTATAGCGGCGGCGCCCACGCTGCGGGCGCAGTTTTTCAGTTGACACACTCGGGATCAGGATGGGCAGAGAGCACTCTGCACTCCTTCCAAAGCACAAGCGATGGCGGCAATCCATTTGGCGGCGTCGTTTTCGACAGTGCAGGCAATGTGTTCGGGACCACCAGTGGCGGCGGAGCAGGTGGCGGCGGCACGGTTTACCAACTCACATCCTCCGGAGGCAATTGGACGTTCGGCGTGGTTTACGGCTTTAACGGCTCGGCCCACCTGCCCGGCCCCTACGCTAGTCTGACCATGGACGCCGCAGGCAATCTCTATGGCACAACGACCCAGGACGGTGCTCATGGAGCCGGCTCCGTGTTCAAGCTGACGCCTTCCGGCGGCGGTTGGACGGAAACCGACCTTTACGACTTCCCCGGCGGTAGTCAGGGAGCAATTCCTTACGGACGGGTGTTCGTTGACGCCAGTGGCAATTTGTACGGCACCGCATCTCAGGGTGGGACGCACGACTACGGCGTCGTATGGGAAATCACGCCGTAACTGCAAATCTGTTAGCCGGCGTCCTCCGGTGGCAGAAGTCCTATTTTCCTGAATTAATAATGCCGGCGCTTTCGTAGGCACTCGACAATTGGAAAAGTTGTACGCGCGCATTCGCCGTGTCGGTGACATAGAATCGGTCGCTGGTATCGAACCACAGCCCTCTGGGAGCGCTGAACTCGCCCGCTTTGGAACCGGCCTGACCGAACGACGCTACCAATCTGCCAACCGGGTTGTACATTCTGACTTCGGAAGTATCGGCGTACGCGACATAGATATTGCCCCGGCTATCTAATGCCAGCCCATTGTCCCTATCCCGGTCATCAGCCGAAGGGTTCGCAATATTGAAGCCTGAAAGCAGGTTGCATTCCAAATCCATGATTTGAACCCGCGTGCCGGCGGTGTCCAAAACGGCAACCTCACCGCCGTTCACCGCAATCTCGGTTGGATTATTGAACGGTTGGGCGTCGTCTCGTCGCTTTAACTCGAACCCAGCGCTATCGTCCCATTGCACTCCATTACGTCTCAAGAGATTGCCTTGCAGGTCGAGCAAAAGAACCAAGTGGCGAGGGCTGTCAACAAGGTATAGATGGCCCGCCTTGCGGTCAATCGCAATTCCACTTGGGCCTTGATACATCCTCTCGCCATGGAAGTTGCCGATGTAGCGCAGAAACTGTCCGTGCTGGTCGTACACCAGAACCATCCCCAGCTCAGAATCAGCAACATAAATATTGTCTTCCTTATCTACGGCAACTCCGGCTGGTGACTGAAGGCGACGGCCAGGCCCTCCCAGAATGCTGAATGAACTCTTACCCTTTGCGTCCAGCACATGAATAGCCGGAACGCCTGGATCGCTAATGATAATGCGCTGTTGTGAGTCGGTCGTCAGGTGTTGAGGCGTTTTCAGTACGGGTAGCCGGCCGTAGACAAAGGAAACAATGCCGTTTCGAACTGCACCAGCAAGGGACTGCACTTCCGGCAGAGCGATTGCGTGTGCGGGCGGCGCAACATCGTCCACCCGCCGCACGTAGGACGATAGCATTGATGGCGGAACGTCGCGTTGACTCGCGGCTCGCGCGTCTGGACTCCAGGAGAGCGTTGTGCGTCTCGCGCCCATAAAACGTGTGAGCCTGGACGTCCTGCGAAACTTTCCGTCAGGCTGGAACATGCCAACATAGTCGAGCTCACGGCCGCTTCCAAGGTCGACATAAGGAAAGGTCCGCGCCCCTTGGGTGGCGTCCCGAGTGGTTGCAAGCGAAGACGTGCTCCCACCATCAAAATTCTGACCCTGCGCTGAGTGAGGAAATATCGCGGTTAGCGTAAACATGATCGCCATCGCTATCAGCTCCGGACAGCGCGGCGGTCCAAACTTCCTTATCGTCAGCCGATGGGCCTCTGTGGGGGATCTGGGATGGAAAAAAGTGCAAGCCCGCGTGAAACGCATTGGTTCACCTCTCGGCCAGGAGGAGATTCACCGAAGGCACTGGCGAGCTTCGACGCCTGGCGGGCATCGACCACGCTGCTAAATTGTTTACACACTGCCCACGTCGGCCGACCCGAGAGGAGGAGAACATCGAGAGTTGGCGGCAAATTCTTGCCTGGCAATTACTCCAAAGACGAGTTGCCAGGGGGCTGGGAGAAATTCGGTACAGGATTCTAGTGCGTGTCTCGACCCTGTCACCTGCTGCCCACAGCTTGCGTTCGCCGCGGACAAAGAGCAAGTGCAAAGCTGCTTTCGTTGTCTTAAATTGATTATTCGTTCCCATTTTAGGAAAAGGTGCTAACAGCAAAACCATAACGGGACAGGTCTGGCCCGCATACAGAAAGCACTTCGACCCCACGCGCCAAAAACAGAGAATGGTCAGGGGGAGAGATTTGAACGTTGGAAACCACGATTCCAGGAGGTGTACGAGGACCGGCTCGCGGCGGTGTTCGTGCGCACACCACAACGATAAAGGGCTCGCAGCCATAGATCCCATCGTAACTTATGTGATAATGATGCGATATTTATATGTAATTTACTTGCTTTTATTAGGCGATTCTGCCATCCTATCAATCAGTTCTTGACGGGTTGGAGGAATCATCGATGGTCACGAAAGCGCTCTCCCGGCCTGGGTTGGAGGCCCATCGCGAGTCTCTGACTCTGGCCTTTCCGGAACTGGTATCACGGTTAGCAGATTCCATCGGCCGCAAGCTGACGGCCTATGTGGCAGGCGTGAAAGATGTGCGTGCATTGGATCGCTGGATCGACGGGAAAGAACCGTACGGCGAAGCGGGACCTCGCCTCAGGCTGACATTTCAGGTGGTCCGCACCCTGTTGGATCATGATCCGCCCAAGGTCGTTCAAGCTTGGCTGACGGGAGTGAACCCGGAACTGGGAGATCGTGTGCCGCTGCGGCTTCTGCGCGAGGGAGACCTAGCCTTGGTTGCACCCGAAGTCCTCGCTGCGGCGCGGGCGTTCATCGCTGGAGGATAGAAACCATTGGCGCTTGAGACGAAAGTCCCTCCGCAGCCGATCTATCGCGTCGGACGGCAGCCCGATGCTTGGCAGCCTCCTGATTGGTCGCGGTCCTCTCAGGACGGAACATTCGGCAATCGCTTCGATGATCCCGAAAGCTACTACAGGGTTCTTTATGCCTCCAGCCAGGAGGTCTCGTGTTTTATCGAAACACTTGCTCGCTTCCGCGCAGACCTCACGTTATTAGCAGAACTAAAAGCGATCGAAGGGGAAGACGATTTCTTCCCCATGGGCGAAGTCCCATCTGATTGGTGCGACAACCGGGTGATGGGAACCGCATCGGCAAAAGGAAATTATGCCGAGATTTGTGGTGGTGAGTGGATCACTTGTCTGCGCCGCAAACTCGCTTCGGAGTGCCTGAGGCTCGGCCTCAAGGACTTGGACGCCAGTGTGCTGCAGAGCGGATCGCCTCGCCATATCACCCAGATGGCTTCCCGGGTCGTATATGAGATTGGGCTCCGTGGGATTTATTACCGATCCAGATATGCACAGGACCTTGAAAACTGGGCACTGTTCGAACCATTTCGAATTCACGATACCGAGTCGAAACCGATTACGAATGACTACCCTTCCATTCGTAAGGCTGTACGCATCCTTGGGCTGAAATTGATCTAAGATTCCAGAATGGGTGTACCCCGTGTCGGCAGAGTCGATTGTGATCTGTGTCAGGGAACTACTTCAAGTCCAGTCCTAATACAGAGCGATTGATGAAATAGCTTCCAGGTTCTCTCAACGTATCCGTTGATACTCGGCCTGCGCTTCTTTTAGCACAGGTATATCGGACTCGGCATCCTTCCAGAGAGCGAAGAATTCCTGGTAGCTGCCACGCGCCTTGATGGAGTCCCCTGACAATGCGTAGGCCCGGCCAAGCTGAAGGCGGGCCAACGCCGCCAGAGGACAATTGACTGCGACGCCGCGCTGATCTATAAACTTGCGGAATTCGGTGGCCGCTTCCTTGCCTTTTTTCAGCGACAAGTAGGCCAAGCCCCTGATGTACACAGGATAGAGCGACCCGCCGACCTCGAACTCCGGAAGCGGGGTGCCGAGTTCATAGGGTCCGGTGGTTTGAAGTATGTCGATGGCTTTGGCGGCATTGCCGCGCTTGACCTCGATGGAACCATAAATCGCAGGAAGCCAGTAATGATTTATGACGGTATTGAGCGGAAACCGCTCAGCCAAATCGTCCGCCATATGCTTCGCGCGGTCGACATCTCCGATGCGAGCCAACGCCAGCGCCGCCAAAATGTTCACATCCCGGGTTGGGGCGGCAGCGAGCGCTGCGGCGATATCCTGCCGGCTCCGCGCAACATCGTTAAACTCCGCTTCCCGTAATGCGGCACCCATCTGCCACGTTGCCGCCGTTTCTTTTGAGCCGCTGCGAGCGGCCGACTCGGCTGCTCGCTTGGATAATTTCCCCGCACTGTTAGGGCGTCCATAGAAAGCTTCTGTATCGGATTCGAACGAAAGAAGAATGTCCTCCCCTGGTTTGCCGCTCGTGGCCGCAACTTGACGCTTCATTTCAGCGGTGTCGCCATCAAGAAAGGCAACACCATAACGATTGCCGTGCAGAAACGGGTTGTCGACCTTGTGCTCCACGGCCTCCTTGTATTTGGCCTTCGCGTCGTCGAGGCGATCCAAGGCGCCATACAGGCCTACCAGGTTGGTGAAGGCCGCTGCGCTGCCCGGATTCAAACGAAGGTCCTCAAGACTTGCGGCCACCGCTTTTTCGTATTGCCCTAAATAGCTGTAATCAACGCCCAGGTTGCCGTAGGGTTCGCCATTGCGCGGATAGGTCTTCGCCCACATCTCGTAGGTCTCGATGGCCTTGTCCAGTTCACCGGTGACCAGGAGGTAATAGGTGCCCGAAATGCGAAACCTTTCCCGCTCGCTCACCCTGTCTCGAAGGTCAAATGCCTTGGTCAGGTTCTGACTGGCTAAACCGGATTCGCGCATGTTGGAATACGAAATTCCCAAAGCTAAGTAGGCAGCGGCAAAGTTAGGGTCGAGCTCAATGGCGTGGTTAAAGAATGGAATCGCCGCCGAACTGCCTTGTTCCTGCAGGATCTTTCTTCCCTCCGACACAGCTTTCAAGGCCTCGAGGGACGGGGTCGTAACCTGGTCCATGGGGGTGTCAAACTTCTCCACCGTACTCAGCGATTCACCGAGCTTTCCTCGAAGCTTGGTGGTCGCTGCGCCCAGAGCTTTTATTACGTGTTCTTTGTTGTCCGCTGTCACCTGCTCTTGCGCCAGCACATCACCCGTCTTGCAATTCACCGCTTCCAGACCAATAACATATTGGCTGCCCAAACTCGTGATTGCGCCCGAAACGTAGGCCTTCGCGTCCGCGCGCTGACACAGGTCGCGCGCCACCTCAGGCGTGAGCTTTGTACCTCGTGGTTTCGCCATCAGCTTCAGTGTGGCGCGAATTCTCGCATCGGATAGGATGTTCAGAAAGGGGGACTGTCCCAGTTGCACCGAAATTGCCTGCTTCAAGGTGTCATCGAAGACGGGATCCCCGGTCGTATTGTCGAAGTCGGCCAGCACCAGAGTGTCATGCTCGCTCAGCTTAGGGGCGCGGTGCGAGCGCCAATACAAACCAGCGGCCATGATTGCCGCGATTAACAACAGAACGAGCGTGCCCACCTTCCACGAGAAAGCACGCCCCCCTGTGGTGATCGTCGCCTGAGAGACGTTCTCTTTTGACGACGCAACCTGGCTTTTGACTTTGGACGATCCGCTTGGGGCAGCAACCGGTTCAGCCGGGTTTTCATTCTCAGCAGCAACAACCACCGAGTGTTGCGATGAGTCGGTGTCGCGCTTAAGGCGACGTAGTTCGGCCCCCATGTCCGAGGCATTCTGGAATCGCAGTGTGCGGTCTTTCTCCAGCGCGCGATTGATGATGTCTTCCAGTTTTGAAGGCAAGTCGGGATTCAGTCGAACCGGCGCAACTGGAGCTCTGTGCAGGATGGCGTCGAACAACAGAGCGGTGGTGTCGCCCCGAAAGGGCAGTACTCCGGTGGCCATCTGATACAGCACCGCTCCAAAGGAGAAAAGATCGGTGCGGGCGTCAAGCGGCTTTCCTCGCGCCTGTTCAGGAGACATATAAGCGAGGGTTCCCAGAGTGCTGCCGGGGCTTGTGAGATGCTCCTCCTTCGTCGCGCTGAGCGTTAGTCCCGGTTGATCGGCGGGAGAACTCGTACTAACAGCTGTTACTTTTGCCAATCCAAAATCGAGGATCTTGGCGTGGCCGTTCTCGGTCACGAAAATGTTGGCCGGCTTGATATCACGATGAACGATCCCTTTGGAGTGGGCCGCATCCAATCCATCGGCGACCCCGATGGCGATGTCCAGCAGTCGGTCAATCTCCAGAGGCGTTTTGTCGACCAGATGTTTTAGTGTCTTTCCGTCGAGAAACTCCATGACCAGGAACGCGCGACCGTCCTCTTCGCCAATGTCATAGAGGACGCAGATGTTGGGATGGTTCAGCGCCGAGGCGGCACGCCCCTCGCGGCGAAACCGTTCCAGGGCCTCGGGGTCGCGTTCGACCTGCTCGGGAAGGAACTTGAGTGCGACCATACGGCCGAGGCGGATGTCCTCAGCCTTATACACGACGCCCATTCCGCCACCGCCGATTTTCTCGACGATGCGATAGTGCGAGATGGTCTTGCCCAACACCGGGGAGAACTCCCTTCGTGCGTGACCCATGTTAGGAGTTGCGCTAGTGGCAAGTCAATCCGCGCTCTAGCAGGCTGCTAGTGTTTGATGGGAGGAAGTCCTGGGCCGCCAGGCTTGTTCTTCTGCGTGCCTTGCGTGATCGAACCATCGGCATTGTGTGCCACATTGTGGCACACCAGAGTGCAAGTGTTGGTGGCGCGGGTGTAGGAGACCGGCGTGCCGCCATTCGCTGCAACCACGTTGATATCGAAGTTCACGAGGCGCTCGCCGGAGATGGTCCCACTTCTTGCGCCCATACCGTGGGCGGTATGACAAACCGAGCAGGTAAACCCGGTATTGATGTGGTCGCCGTGATGGTTCCAGCTTGCATTCGAGACGACGTTGCTAAGGTCGTGGCACTTGCCACACATCGCGTACGGACCTTTAATGCTCAGGTCAGGATTCGGATACAAGTTGGTAATCAGTTGACCGGGTCCGGGCGCCTGGCTGAACTCATAATCTCTTTCGAGAATGTGCTTGTTGTTCGATCCATGCGGACCGCTGGCGCCGATGCCGCCAAACTCGCGATTGTCGTCGCTGTTGTGGCAATCGGTGCAGAAAATCTGGTTACCCATGGATCGCCCGTGGGTCGTGCCGCCGGTTAAATCCAACATCGCGGTCAATAGACTGGGCTGGGGTAACGAACTGGTCCGCGTATGCGTCACGGGATGGCTCGAACTAGAGGTGGCGGCAAACTGCGGAATCACGTTCAGCGGATCGCCCGCCGAAACCGCTCGTAGCGGCAGATACCCGAACACGGGATTGGAAAGCTTTCCCGAACTCGAGCCGTGGCAACGCAGGCAATTTTCATATTGATTGACCGAAGGGTCAATGATGGATATGCCGTCGGTTGTGCTGATTCCGGCAACCCCATTCTGTGACACGCGGATGGCCGGAGGCGGCGGAAAAACCGTCACCTGGTTAGACGAATGTCCATTATGGCAGTCCGCGCAGGTCGCATGCCGGTTGTTGTTCAGCAAAACATCTTCGGCGGCGTCGTGGGCATTGTTGCCCGCGGGAAATGGATGTCCTATTTTGGCAAACTCTGCATAGACGTTCGGAATGGCAGGATCCAGGTTCGCACTGCCGTTGTGGCATGCAATGCAGTCCTGCTCATTCGGTCCGCGCAGCAATCGCATTGGTCCCTGAGCATTGTGCGGCACATGGCAGGAGATGCACGCGTTTTGCCCGACCGTGCCGTAGCTGCCCAGGTTCGCCTGTCCGGCTACTTTGTTGGTGGCCAGAGAGTGCGCGCTGGTGGCCCATCCCGCAAGCGGGTTCACTTGTCCAGACATCGTCCGCGTGGGATCATGGCAGGCCAGGCACATCTGCGCGTTCGAACTGTCGCGCACCAAAAAATTCTGCGATAGCTTGTCGATGGCCTGAACATGAGGATTATGGCACGAAGTACATTCAATGTTGCCATCAATCAACTTCACGGCTCCCGTCGGATCGCCTGTCTTGCCTTGCGAAGCCAGCGACGCAATCAGGTCAACCGTGTCCTTGATCGGCAGCACGAGACTGAAGGGATGCGAACTCTGGAGGCTGGTGCCGAATATGTCGGCGGGATACATGGATCCCGTCATGGTGATCTGGCCATAGACGATGGTCTGCCCAGGCGCGACCGTCCCGTCGTGGCAGCTCAGACACAGGTTGCTGTCGGCGCCCAGGGTAGGTTGCGCGCCTTTCTGGTGATAGGTCGTGCTGGTGTAGAGGGAATACGTAGCTTTGGTCTGCGTCTGGTTCCAGAGCGGCGTTCTTCCTCCTGCGCCGTTGTGCGGCTCATGGCAATAGGTGCAAGAGCCAGGCCGCGCGCCGGTAATCGGCGATTTGCTCCCGCGTCCCAGATCATGCATGCCGATGACGTCGCCAGTGATTTGCGCCAGCAGGGCGGACCCAGCCAACATCAGCATCGCGCAAACGGACAAGGTGCGCTTCATTGCGACCCTCCCTTGCCCGGCTTAGTTACGCCATAGTAATGGAAAATCTGCACCCGATGGTTGAAGGAGTCCACCACAAAGATCCGGTCGTTGTGGTCGATAAACAAGCCGGCCGGCAGTTGAAATTCGCCTGCCCCCGTGCCGCGATTGCCAAAGTAGTACAGCAGATCGCCGTTGCGATTGAAGACCTGCACCACGCCCCACAACGCATCCACGACGTAGAGATCGCCTTCCGAGTCGACCCCAATTCCCTTAGGACGAAACATGTTCCCAGAGCTGTCGCCGATCGTCCCCACCGCGTATTTATAGGCGCCGGAGCGGTCCAGCACCTGCACGCTGAAGTTCATGGCATCCACCACGATCAGGTTCTGCCCGTCCAGCCGCAGCTCCGTCGGAAAATTGAACTTGCCCTGGCCATCGCCATTTTCCCCGATGGTCTGCAGCACACTGCCCTGCATGTCTAGAACAAATATCTTGTTGCGCAGCGTGTCGGTGACATAGATCCGCTGGGCGGCTGAATCCACCGCAATTCCGGTGGGACGCTTGAAGAAACCCTCGCCGCCCTTCAAGCTTCCGATCGCCCGTTGATACTTCCCGTCGGAGTTAAACACGAAAACTTTGCCCGACTCCGAATCGGTCACGTAGATATTGTCCTGGGCATCGACGGCGACGCACTGTGGCGCCAGCATGGGATCCTTCCCTTTGCCGGCACGCGACAAGAACTTGTACTTCTGTTGCTGGAAGTCGAAGACGTGGACCCCGATCGCTCCCGGATCGGTCACAATGATGCGCCCGCGGGAATCGACGACAATGCTGTAGGGGCGGACCAGGCTTCGGTAATCCGGCTCGCCGGCCACGAAGTCAACCACCTTGTTCCAGAAGCTGCGCTTCGGCTTCACTTCCCGTTGCGAGCTGAAGCTGCGCTCATAGCTGAGCTTGCGGCCACCCTCCAGCAACATATCGGGAGGCGCGGGCTGGGCCGTCGCCTTCTCTTTGGGCTTTGACGCCCACACCGGGGCCAGCAGGAGAAGAACCACGCAGGCGATGTTTGAGGTTCTCGTGCGCGCTCCCGCTAGAAGAAATTGAACCACCTGGTCACCCCAATGAAGAACGAGGATATTTTGGCGGGCGGCAGACCCGACGCGCTGAACCCCTGCGAAAGAGTTGCGTATCCCCCCACTAAGTTCATTTTACGGAATTGATACTGGAACTGCCCATTTATTCCGTCAAAGCTGTTCGATGACGCGATGCCGGCATTCAACGTATCGGCAAACGACTTGCTGTAACTGGCAGAGATTGTCAGTTTGCGTATCGGCGAACTTCCCAGCGAGACCCCATAGCTGGTTCCACCGTACAAGGTAATCAGGCCCGGCGGGATAAGCGGCGGCAGGTTCACCGGTAGTATTCCGCCCGCGGTAATCAGTCCGATGCCATTCGATTTGCCGTAATTGCCGCTGAGATTGATGTACTGTTTCCACCCAAAGCCGCTGGAGTAACTTTGGCTGCTGCTATCCGTACCGGGTTGATCGGTCAAGCCGCTGTGGCCGAAGCTTGCCGACCCGCTCCAATTGAAATTACCGAAGCGGCGCCGCACGTTCCCCGAGTAGCTGTAGTACGAAGTGGTGTAGGCGATCAGCAGAGTCGAGACGTTCTGCGCATAGTTGAAGGAGCCACCAACAGACCACCCTTTGATTCTTCGATTGTAGCTGGCGTTAGTCGAAAAACCGAGCGCGTTCTGGCTACTGTTGTCCACGATGCTGTCAATCACACTCACACCGGTGCTTAGAGTGCCGCCCATCAGGGAGCGCGCGTAGGTCACGCCCCCACTAAACGAAGTTCCTCCGAAGTTCTCCCCCAGGTAAAACTGCTCGCGGCGGTCGACTTGTGCCTGCAGTTGCAGGTTCGCCGCCAGCGAATAGCTGGCCGAGCCGTTCAGGTCCCACGCATGGGACGATTCCAGGTCGCTTGCCGGCAGAAGGCTATTGCCCGTCTGAAGCAGGTTTTGAAACAGAATTCCTGCCAGATTATCGGTATAACTGGCCGTGACTGCCATATGCAGCTTGTCGGTAGGTTGGGCCGACGCCGCAGCCACCAGAGTGTCGAAGCTACCCTTGTAGCTGTAGCCGAGATAATCGGTATTAATGTCTGACCGGTAGAAACTGGTGGAGAAACTTCCATTCATGGGAAGCTTGTGCGACACATTCACTCCGTAACCGCTGTTGTCGGTGGTGATTGTCCCCGTCTGATCGCCCTCTAGGAATTGCGGAACGACCGAGTTGGAAACCCCAGTCTGATAGGAAGCCCCCATATTGAAACCCGCGATCGAGTAGCTTGAGCTCAGACTGAAGGAATGAAAGTTGGACGTCCCATTGCTATTGTCGCCATAAACCGAGTACTGGTTGTTGCCCGTCTGAAAACTTGCTGTCAGGCTGGGCCAGTCTGGAAGGAACTCACTCCAGTTGATCCCAAACGTGTCGCTGTTGCCGTGGGTGGTGAAGTTAGGCAACCCCGGCACCGCAAATTGTCCCTCGCTGTTATAGGCCTTGGCGTAGCTGATCGAGCCCGGAAAATGGCTGGCGCTAAAGATGGAGCTCTCGAAATTGACACCGCTGCTGTCGGAGATGGACTGGAAGTTGGAGTTTGCGCGCGATTGGTCGTAGTAAGGAGAAAGATTGAAGGATACAAAGTTGGGACTGTAGTAGTAGCCCGAAGCAGTGCCACTCCCCGACAGGCCTAAACTGTGAGAGGAGTTAATGTCGTTGCCGTAGTCTGCACTGTAGCCGGCGGAAACTACTCCACTCAGGGTGCTGCTCAAATCGCCGACCTGGATCTGGCCAGCCGCCGGCAGCGCCCACAGGACCAGCCCCACTATGGACACCAACAGGGAAAATGCTTTTCGGTTGGTGGAAGTGCCGGGCTTCTGCCGGGTGGAAGTGCCGGGCTTCTGCCGGGTGGAAGCGCCGGGCTTTAGCCCGGCGAAACAGGCCGTCCTCCCCGGTGGCTTTAGCCACGGTATACCAGAGCTGAAGCCCGTCTCGCCAATCGCATCTCGGATAATACGGCCCACGGCATACTCCCTACAGCACTTCAACTTTGGCGCCCTGATGCAATTGCTTGTCGAAGCTGGCGCGAAGTTCTTCCGTCTTCTTCTGCTGCAGCTCCTTTTGCAGTGAGGCCTTAACATCTTCAAACTTCGCTTTGCCGGCCGGGCTGTGCTTGACTAGCCGGAGGATGGTGTAGGCCTGATCGACCTGGATAATGTCGCTGACCTTCCCTGGCTGCATCGTCAGCAAAGCTTGCACGACGACCGGCGGCAGCTTGGCGCGATCCACCGGTTTGTGGAAACCCATCATCACCCGGTAGTCGTCTTCGGAAATTTTTTCCGCCAGCATTCCGAACGATTCATCGGTGTTCGCAGCTTTCGCCTGCTTCAGCGCGTCATCGGCCCGCTTGCGCTGCTCTTTCAAAAGGCTTGGGGTCGGCTTGTCTGGCGGCAGAAGGGTGATGGTCTGGAAGGCGAACGATTCGGGATAATTAAATCGCGCCGAGTTCTTATCGTAATAGGCTTTCAGCTCGGCCAGGCTCACCGTGGACCTCTTGTCCACCTCGGCCTTGAGCAGTTGCTCGATCAACAGCGAGCGCTTGATCTTCTCGCGCAATTGCTGCTCCGAGCCTTGAAATTCTGCCTTTAGAAACTGTTGATATTCTTCGGGAGTGGCGAACTGCTTGCGAAAATCTGCTTCTGCCCGGTTCAGACGCTCAGGCGCGACGGTCAGCTTCCGCCGCTGCGCCTCCTGGTACACCAGTTCTTCGAAGATAATCATCTTCATTGCGCCATTACGGATGCCCGGCGCCAACTCTTGGGGAATGTTGCCGTTGTGCTGCCGCGCATAAGGAAACATCGTGAACATCTCTGCCTGTAAATCGCGGTCCGTGAGCACTGCCCCATTCACCCGTGCCACCGCTCTGCCAGTCGGCTGGCTAACCGTCTTCGGCGGGCTTGAGAACTGGGAGGGGGCGTGCGAGGCAACCTGGGCGGATGCGGCGGTGACTGTGAGCAAAGCTATAGCGATTGCATTCCAGGACTTCATCACTTCTCCTCACCCCTGAGGTTTAAAGATTGAGGGGAGGGAGTTCCTCCCCTCGGTTAAGTGGACAGATTAGAAGGTGGTCGGAATTGCGCCGCCGCCGTTCATTTCGTTGGCTTCGCCACCGTGGCACTGGCGGCAGAATTGCGCCGTCTGGTTGGAGCCGGCGGTGCCGCTGGCCGGGTTGTAAGGCGCGCGAATGAAGAACATCGTCTTGTACATGCCCGATGGCAGACCCGACTTCGTGCCGTGGGTGACCTTCGTGATGTTCATAAGGTGCTGGTTGTGGCAGGACGTGCACGTGACCACAGCAGTGTTGTTGTAGGCGCTCAGGCTGACGAAAAAGCCGTAGTTCGTAACGAACTGGGACGAATTCGGCCCGTCCATCGCGATCACGCCGTTGTTGTTGTGGCAATCCCACGTATACGTGGTGCCGCAATCTACGGTGGCATTCAGGCCCACCGGGTGGTCATTGAGGTAGTTGCCTGTGCCGGTGAGGTCGTTACCGAGCAGGGTCGGAATGCTGTTGAGGGTTCCATAAGTCGGCGGCAGGGTCTCATAGACCTGGTTCTTCATCATGGCGCCCTGAGCGTAGTTGCCGTCGTGGCAGCTGAGGCACAAGGTGATGTTGAGATCAGGCGTGGTAGCGGTGAATCCAACCAGTGTCTCCGGGTAAAAGTGACCGGGGCCGGTACCGCCGAATTGGTAAGCCTTGCCAACTAAGTTGCCTATATCCTGACCCCACAGAGCGACGTTGCCGGTGGTCGTGTCGCCGGATTTGTTGGCGCCGTTGCCGGATGCGCCGCTATGCGGGGCATGGCAGGCCGCGCAGCCGCGACCGTAGTTAAGGTGAGCGCCCAACACGTCAGATGTTGGATTTCCGAGCTGGGCCATCGCGAACATCCCGAAGGCCAGAACCGTGAGCGTTACTAAGATTACTTTTTTCATGAGATCGATCTCCTGATATGAACTGCAGTTTTATCTCTGGAGACCTGGCCCCTAATGGCCTCCGTGCTCTGTAGGTGCAACTGGCCTGCCGAACTGAATCGCGCTTCCGCGTCTACGCAAGTGCTTGATAATAAGGTTTTTGCGAATGATTTTAAGGCTTGTGACGAGGGTCACATATGGGTGAAAAGAGCCACTTGGCAGGGTTAGCTGGTTAAATGCCCCAATCGGTGAAAACCTGGGAAGTCGGCGAGTCTTTTTGGCGGAGTTCGAGTCGCGCTCAGGAAATACAACTTTAGACGTAGGTCAGGAAGGGGCGCACCTTTAGGCATTTATTTTTGTCATCACGAGCGGGCGGACCGGGGTCCCCGACAAGCGCCGCTTTTGCGCTTGGGATAGAGCTTAGCCCGCGAGGGATCTGCTTTTACTGACTACCGACAACTGACTACTGACCACTACTTCTTGACCTCGGGCGCAGGCACCGCCTGCGCGGCTTGCTGCGTCGTCGCTGCAGCCTGGTTGGCTGCCGCCTTCTCGCCTCTCTGCGCTTCCTTTTCCTTCTTCAGTTGCTCGGCTTCGGCATCGGTGATGTAGCGATATTGCTGCACCCTGCCGGGATACTGCTCCGAGGTGAAGACGCGGTTGTTCTTGTCGATTGCCACCCCGACCAGCGATTCAAACTGCCCCGGATAATGCCCATGTCCGCCGATGTAGGTCAGCAGTTGCCCTTCGCGGTTGAAAACCTGCAACCGGTCCTGAATCGCGTCGGCCACCCAGATGTGCCCATCGCCATCCATCGCAATTCCCTTGGGCCGCGTAAAGTATCCCGGGCCGTCGCCGTTCTTGCCGAAGGTGCTGAGGAAGTTGCCGTCGGCGTCGAAAATTTCGACCCGGTCGTTCAAGGTGTCGGTGACGTAAACGTTGCCGTCTTTGTCCACGGCCACACCCTGGGGCGCGGCAAAATCTCCGGGAGTTGTGAGAAAGTGTTTCTTGCCGCCTGTGCCAATCTTGCGCAACGGCTTGAGCGTGTCTGCGTCATAAACCAGCACCTGGTCCTGTTGCGTATCCACGATGTAAAGAAGCCGGTTTTCCTTGTCGATCGCCAGTCCCACCGGATCGACCAGGCCCTTATCAATCTGGTCCACCACCTCATGCTTGGAGTTTAAAATCAGCACCCGGCGCAACTTTCCGTCGGAAACGAATAGGCGATCATCGTCGTCGATGGCAAGACAGTTGATCAGGCCGAAGTGTGCCTCGACATCATTGCGAATCAACACTACATCCCTGGTTTCCGTGTTGAAGATGAAGATCGCCCCCACCCGCTGGTCGGCTACATATAGCTGGCCCTTGGAGTCCACCGCCATGCCGTAAGGACCAATGAGCTGAAAGGGAAAGTCCTTCAGAATCGATTTCTCGTCCTGCGGCTTGGAACCGGCCACCCGGTCCATCCACGACTGCTTGGGCTTGGGTTTCGAGGCAGCGGGGGCATGGTCAATTTTCATTCCCGCGAAGTAGGCAATGTAGCGCACTCGCGGAATGGATGGCGGCTGCGGCCACACCAGTTTGGAAATGTCGATCTTGGACAAGTCGACCATGGGTCCTGTCTGTGCGGGGGCCGCTGCATCAGCTTTTTTCTTCTTCCCGCCATAAACCGAAACTGGCGAGGCCAGCCCTACCATCAGCACAACGGCCAGCAGCATTGCGGCCTTGCCGCGGCAGTAACGAATTGGATATGTTGTAAACATCTTCACCGTTCTCCAGTTCAAAAAATCTACTTCGTGATCACCCTCATGTCGATCCGGTTCTTGTGGCAGTTATCGCAAAACGCCATGTTGTTTGCCTGGTCCTTTATGAGCAAATCGGGCTGCGCGGACGAATGCGGCTGGTGACAGCTCAGGCAACTCATTTGATACTTGACCTTGGTAATGTTGGCCGGATCCATGACGTCACCCACCGGATGGTTCTCCACCGGATGGCCCAGGCCGTATCGCAACGGAAGTATTGCCACCTTGTTCTTCGCGTAGTAGTCCTCGGGTAGCTTCACCTTCCCATTGAAAATGGTCAGCAGGTGTTCGGATTCCAACTTCTGCGGCTGCGAATCCGGGCCGTGACACTCCAGACATAACGTATTGCCCTGCGCCCGCAGCAGCTTCGGATTGTCTCCGCCATGCGGTTCGTGGCAGGTGGCGCAACCTTGCATAAACGCCGGTTGATGCAGGTGCGCCTTCTTCATCTGCTCTGATTGTTCACTGTGGCAGGCGAGACATGCGTTGACCGGATCAGGTTGCAGGAATCCCGGCGTCGCACCGGCGTGCGGATTGTGGCAGGCGACGCATTCGCCTTGCGCGCCCGGATGTTGCACCTTCGCCTTCTCAATCTTCTCTGCCTGCTCGCTGTGGCAAGTAACGCAGAGGGCCTTGGTGTCGCTTTGTGTCAGCACGACCTTGCCGTCTTTGGCAGGCGCGTGACAGGTATCGCAGCCGCCGCTGGCGAAGGGCGCATGCGTGAACGTCTGCATCAGCTTGGGCTGTGACGATTGGTGCGGATTGTGGCACTGCACGCAATTGGCGGTGGCGAACGGTTGCCCCTGATGTGCCTTGATCAAGCTCGCGTCCTTGGCATCGTGGCAATCGAGGCACAACGCCGGAGTCGCCTTGGTCAGGTGATAGTCAAACTCAATCTTGCCCTTCTCGCCCACCTTGTGAGTGACGTGGCAAGTCTCGCAACCCATGTCCAACGCGGCGTGCCGGCTGCCCTTCTCAGGAACGTTCAGTCCCTCTTTGTGGCAGCTCAGGCAAAGGTTTTCGTTGGCGCCACCCGAAGTCGGCTTCAGCAGTTGGTTCTTATTGTCCGATTGGTGCGGATCGTGACACTTAAGGCAATCGCGAACCGCCGGAGGATGCACCGTACCTTTTAGGTCGGCGGCATTCTTGTCGGCGTGGCAGGTGAGACAAAGCGCGGAAGGCGTGGCCGTGATGAGCTTTACGCGAGTGACATCTTTCGTCACCCGTATTTCGTGGCAGCTTGTGCAACCGGTCGCGATGGCCGAGTGCACGAACTTGCCCTTGGCTTTGTCCTCATGACACTCAATGCACTTGGCGGCAGGTGTGTTCTTGTCCAGCGGTACGGGATGCGTGGCCGCGCCGCAGAGTCCGGCGCTTAGAATCAAGCCCAATCCCAGAAGAAACCGTACTGCCCTCACAAACTACCTCCACACCTGTGACTAACTATATGTGCACGTCGAATACCGTAAAGCTCCTGCACGACTAACGCTTGGCTCTGACTGTCCTAAGTCGCTGTTCAAGAGACGATTAGGCTGGCTCAGAGTTTCATCCTGAGCATTCCCGAAAGGCCGCACTGCGCCTTGCGGAATGGGTTTTTCCCCGCATTTCAAAGGTGAAATTCCCCGCTAACTTCTCTTGGATAGAGATTAATGCAACCGCATCTGGTCCGGCCATACCACCAGGGTGGGACGCAAAAATCAGATTTCCGACAGCGCCGCGAATG
>CAVOMO010000009.1:0-12349 GCA_963697045.1 uncultured Acidobacteriaceae bacterium | reverse complement strand
GGCCAAACGCCCCGCTCGCATGCCGTTAGTTACTGATACGGCGATAGCAATAGATGTAATCGGTGATCACCGGCGGGCCGGTCATGGGGATTTCGGTCGACCATCACCTGCTCCAGGCCCGACGGTACGGTGTCCGGGAGTTTGTCATTGGAGAGCAGATAGCCTCCGGGCTTCAACATGGCGGCGACATTGGCCCGCGCCAGCGACTGCTCGAAGCCGCCGTAGTAGAGGAAGATGTTGGTCCCGATGATCAGGTCGAAGCGCTCTTCGGGCGCGAGCGGCAGCCGCTGGAACACGATGTTCATGTCGACCGGCTTGAATGCGGCTGACGACCGCGGGGCGGATCTTCACCGCCCGCGTGGCAAAGCCGGGAGCGCCCTGGCGGCACCGGAATCGCGGCAACCGGCTGTCCGATCTGCGCTCCCAAGTTCTGCCAATACTGCGTAAACTTCGCGCGGAAGTCGTCGCTCCAGCGCCCCTCGGAGTACCACGGGAGCTGCACTGTGTACGCGCCGCCCCAGCGCAGCGTTTTTTCTGGCCGCCTCGATGTGCAGGTTCACGCGCGAGCTGATGTCGAATGTGTACAGCTCGAGACCGTCCGGCTTCGCCAGGCCGAGACGCAACAACGAGTCGAGCACCGCGAACGGCTGCGTGGTCTGCGGCGGATAGTAATCCACGCCCTGTTGCTTGTTGACGAAGTCGAGACCGGGGCCAACGATCGCTACGCGCCGGATGCTGCCCGGCTTCAGCATTCCTTGCTTCATCAGGGTCTGCAAGCTCAGGTCGAGATCGTAGTCGGGCCACAGGTTGCTATCCAGCGAGATGCCCCGGTTCTGGAACATCTGGTCGCGATTGGTTTTGGCCGCTTCCCGCGCCTGCAGAAACTCCTTCTGCATTCGGGCCAGATTGGCCAGCAGATAAGCCTTGAGTTTCTTGCGTCCTGCCGGCGAGTTGAGCGAGAAACCCTTTCTTCTCGACGAAGGCCCGCATCTCGACGAAGCCCTGGTTTCCGTTGGGCGCGGCCAGGGCCTTGATGAGATCGTTGGCGCGGTTTTCGGCGAAGGCATTCACCAGGCTGCTTTGCCCATAGAGCACCAGGTACTCATCGTCAATGCGATATTCCTTGGTGTAGGTCACGCCAAAACGCAGCAGGTTGGTTAAGCTGTCCTCTTCGCCGATGTCCAGTCTTTGCCGCACTTGCGCGTCCGAATTTTGAGCCACGCTATCCAGTCCGAGGCACCTGACATTTGGACTCGGGATGAGTGCCATCGCTGGCGCCCATCTTCTGAAGCACAGGCTTTGCCGACTCGAGTGGCATGAACTCCGGGCTTCGGAACTTGTGAAGCAAGTGGATATGCGAAACAAGCAAGCGCCAGGAGAACGAAGAATCTGCTTCCCATGTTGGTTCGACCCCACCTGCTCAGGCTCTGACAGACGCAGTAAGCAGACTACTACTGGTTCGCACTTTTCGTTCGACGGTTCGCCACTTTCTCATGGGTTGTTATAAATGCACAGCACATAACTGTCGTGAGACCGTGTGTTGCGGTCCGTGTTAGCCTTCGGCATGGCAGTTTGGTGAGGAATTTCACCTTCGAAATGCGGGGGAACACCCATTCCGCAAGCCTCAATCGGGCCTTTGAGGACTGCCGAGTACGAAATCAAGACACAGTCCTAACCATTTCTAAGCCAGAACTTAGCATGGTCATCAGCAAACTTTTGGGGGCCTCGTGGCCACACGGTAATCGACGTGCACGTATAGTTAGTCACGGGTGTGGAGGTAGTTTGTGAGGGCAGTACGGTGTTTTCTGGGATTGGGCTTGATTTTGAGCGCCGGCCTCTGCGGCGCGGCCACGCATCCCGTACCGCTGGACAAGAACACCACCTCCGCCAAGTGCATTGAGTGCCATGAGGACAAAGCGAAGGGCAAGTCAGTGCACTCGGCCATCGCGACCGGTTGCACAAGTTGCCACGAAATACGGGTGACGAAAGATGTCACTCGCGTGAAGCTTATCACCGCGACGCCTTCTGCGCTTTGTCTCACCTGCCACGCCGACAAAAACGCTGCCGATCTTAAAGGTACGGTCCATCCCCCGGCGGTCCGCGATTGCCTCAAGTGCCACGATCCGCACCAGTCAGACAACAAGAACCAGCTGCTGAAGCCGACTTCGGGTGGCGCCAACGAAAACCTTTGCCTGAGCTGCCACACAGAGGGACTGAACGTTCCTGAGAAGGGCAGCCGGCACGCCGCGTTGGACATGGGTTGCGAGACTTGCCACGTCACTCACAAGGTCGGCGAGAAGGGCAAGATCGAGTTTGATTATCACCTGACCAAGGCGACTCCGGCGCTGTGCCTCGATTGTCATGATGCCAAGGATGCGGCCCTGATCAAGGCGCATCAGGGGCAGCCGTTCGCCACCGCCAATTGCGTGCAGTGCCACAATCCGCACCAATCGGCACAGCCCAAGCTGATGCAGACCTTCACGCATGCGCCCTTCGCCGCCGGCGGCTGCGACACCTGTCACGCGCCTGCCAAGGACGGCAAGGTAGTGCTGACCCAGACCGACACCAAGGCCCTCTGCGTTACCTGTCACAGCGAGCAGGCGGAGAAGATCGAGAAGGCGAAAGTGCAACATCCGGGCGCGCAAGGCGAATGCGTCGCCTGCCACAATCCACACGCCGGTACGACGCCGGGCTTCCTGCAGCCTGATCCGGTCAACGCATGTCTCGCCTGCCACAGTGAACAAGCGGAGCAGATGAAGAAGGCGCACCTGCATCAACCGGCGTTTGTGCAAGGCTGCGCGACTTGCCACGAACCGCATGGAGGCGATAACGCCCACCTGTTGCGGGCACAAGATACCAACACGCTCTGCCTCGAGTGTCATGGCAGCGAGTCGCAGCCGCAGAAGCTCGAGGCCGAGCATCTGATCACCATCTTCAACGGCCAGGTCAAACTGCCGGCAGACTACTTCGAGAAGAACAAAGCCAGGGTCCTTCCGCTCAAGTACGGACTGGGACACCCGGTGACCGGGCATCCGGTTTCGGACCTGATGGATCCGGCCAATCCGGGCAAGGTCAAGACCCAGTTGAGCTGTATGACCTGCCACCAGCCGCATTCCTCCGCGCAGGCGATCTGCTAGTGAAGGACCAGGCGAACAACATGGCGTTCTGCGACACCTGCCACAAAAACCGATTTGATATGAAGAAGACTGGGGAGAAAAAGTAATCATGCGTAAGCTCTATGCAAAAATAACAAGCGTTCGCCTGGCAGCAATGTTTCTGCTTCTTGCCTGCGGCCTGACGCTGGCTTCGCCCGTCGCTCTCCACGCCGCCGACAAGAAAAAGAAGGCCACCACCGCCCAGAAGCCTGCGGAAAAGCCGCAGCAGGACCTCAGCAAGCTGGTCTGGCCTGAGCCGCCCAACATCCCGCGTGTCCTTTACACCAGTTACTTCGCGGGCATGAAGTTCGACAAGGACCTCGACACCGCGGGCAAGCAAGTCCAAGCAAACCTGGATGGACCGCCTCGCCGGCGCTCAGTCGCAGGATGAGAAGATCACCGTCAAGAACTTTCCCTATCAGCTCCTCGGCCCTTACGGTATGGCGGTGGATTCCAAGGGGCTCCTCTATGTAGCCGACCAAAAAGTAGGCGCAATCTTCGTCTTCAACACCGAAACCAAAGACACGGAGATGATCCGCAATGGCTTCGAGGCCCACTTCGGCATGATCAACGGGCTGGCCGTGGATGACGACGGACGAATCTTTGTTTCCGATGGAAAGCTGGGCAAGGTGCTGGTCATCAATGCCAAGCACCAGGTGGAGGACCAGATCAAGGATCTGGTTGACCCGGTAGGACTGGCCATCGACAAAGAAAACCGGCTGCTCTATGTCGTCGATACGCAGCAGGACCAGGTTCTGGTGTACGACGCCGATACCCTTAAGCCAATCCGCAAGATCGGCACCGCCGGCAAGAAGCACACCCTGAGCACCCCCGGCGATTTCGCTTTGCCTACCAATGTCGCGCTTGATAAGGACGGCAACGTTTACGTTACTGACACCTTAAACTGGCGCGTCGAAATTTTTGACGCCGAGGGCAAGTTCATCAGCCAGTTCGGCAAACACTGCGATGCCATCGGCTGCTTCGAGCGTCCGAAGGGAATCGCGGTGGACGGCGATGGCCACATCTGGGTGGTAGATACCAGCCTTAACCTGGTCCAAGCCTACGATCGCGATGGCGCGTTACTGGCTTATGTCGGCAGCCCTGGTCGTCTGCTGGGGCAGTTCACCGATCCAGTCGGAATCTTCATCGACCAGAACAATCGCATGTTCGTGTCTGAGCAATATCCCTGGGGACGGGTGCAGCAGTTCCGCTACATCACCGACGCTGAAGCGGAGCAACTGAAGAAGGAGAAGGAAGCGCAGAGAGGCAGCCAGAAGGCGGCCAACGCAGCCCCTAGCGACGACGCAACAGGCCGCGCAGGCGAGTCCTCCGGTGCAGCCTACGCCTGCGCCCGAAGTGAAGAAGTAAGGGGTAAGGCTGGTGCCACCCGATTCTGTCATCGTGAGCGCCAGTCGAAGGATCCCTATGGCCGCCTAGAAGCCGTAGAGACACCGTGGCTTCGCTGCGCTCGCTCAAGAACGTGCCCTGAAGATGTGGGCGGATAGGGGTCCTTCGACTTCCTGTCCGGTCGCCACGACGACCCGACTCTCGCTCAGGATGACACCCAAAAAACTGCGCACACTCATCTGGCCAAGGTGCGAATCCCACATCTACGTCCAAAGTTGTACTCCACAAGCGTTGATTTGATGGTCAGGTTGTCGTCGCTTCCTATTTCCGAGCGCAGAGCTCTTCTCCGGTTGGGGCATTTAACCAGCTAACCATGCCAACTGGTTCTTTTCACCCAGATGTGACCTCCGTCACCACCCTCCCAACCATCTTGCAACACGCTTTATTTCAGTTGCTTGCACAAGAAACGAGGCGGCATTCAATTCGGCCAGCCAGTTGCACTTACAGAGAGCGGAGGCCGCCGGGGCCTAGGGTCTCCAGGCTTAAAAAATCATGAAGACTGCAGTCCCATATGAGGAGATCGATCTAATGAAAAAAGCATTGTTAATTTCGCTCGTGATCTTCGCCGCCGCAAGTTTCGCGATGGCGCAGATCGGTGCGGCACCGGCGACAGACGTCCTCGGCGCTCACCTCAACTACGGCCGCGGTTGCGCAGCCTGCCACGCTCCGCACAGCGGCGCATACGGCAACGGTGCAGCCAAGCACTCCGATCCCACTTCGGGCAACGTCGCCCTGTGGGGCCAGGATGTGGTCTCGCTGGTCGGCCAAACCCTTACCTTCGGCGGAACCGGCCCAGGCACAGGTTACTCCGAGACGCTGCCCGGATTTACCGCCACGACTCCTGACCTCAACATTACCCTCTGCCTGAGCTGCCATGACGGCAACCTGGCCAAGGGCGCCATGATGAAGAACGCGGTCTATGAGACCCTGCCAGCCGGCTACGGCAACTACAACACGATTCCGACCCTGCTCGGAAACGACGGCACCACCACTGGCAACTACCTTAACGATCACCCGGTAGGTCTGAATGCCGCCATCGGCTGCGGCGGCCAGTACAACTGGGATTGCACCATCGTTAACGGCGCAATCACCTATCCGTCGGGCACCAAGATGTATCAGTTCGTGCAGAACTACGGCTTCTTCGTGAGCCCCGGCAACTATCAACGGCACGCCGGTGGTCACATGCACCACCTGCCACAACCAGCACTTGATGAACGTCGTGAAGGTTACGCAGGGTGCGAAGTCCGGTCTGGCTAGCGGCTACTACTGGACCATGTTCTTCGTTCGGGCTCCCTACAATCCGAGCAGCGGCACCCCGGGCTCTAACCAGACGGCGCAGTTCTGCCGCCAGTGCCACGGTGGCGAAGCGAACGAATTCAACAACGGCACGGCTGGAACAACCTTCTAGACGTTGTCAAACAACCTGGGGAGAGAGCAACTCTCTCCCCAATTTTTTCGGGTGAGGAAGTTTCGGGGTGAGGAAATGAAGTACAAGCTAACAATCTTCGCAGGGGTCTTTCTAGCGGCAGCTGCCTCCTGGGCACAAGTTGCCTCCCACGCACCGACGGCAGTTTCCCAGCAAGCCAGGCCGGGCGCACCCGCGCCGGCGATGGTGATAACGGGCAAGCCGGTAGCCCGCGTCAACGGTGCTGTTCTGACCGACCGCGACCTGCAACGCGAGATGTTCGCCATCTTCCCTTACGCGCGGCAGCACAACGGCAGCGTTCCGCAAGAGATGGAGCCGCAGATCCGCCAAGGCGCGATGCAGATGATCATTTTTGAGGAACTGCTCTATCAAGAGGCGCAACGGCGCAAGATCACGGTGTCGACTGAGCGCCTGAACCGCGCCGAAGCCGACTTCCGCAAGCAATTTCCCACGCCGGCGGAATACAACAGTTTTGTGCAAAGCGAGTTTCATGGCTCGCAGCAGTTGGTGCGCGAGAAGATCCGGCGCTCGTTGCTGATCGAAGCCCTGCTGAAGAGCGATGTGGATAGCAAGTCTAAAGTTACCGTCGCCGACGCCAGAGCTTACTATGACAAAAACCCGGCGAGCTTCCAGTATGCGGAAGCGTTCGCCATCCAGACGATTTCGATCCTTCCTCCCGAAAAGGCCACACCGGCGCAGTTGAAAGAAGCCCGCAAGAAGGCCGACGACGCGCTGAAGCAGGCCAAGGCCACCAAGACCTACGAGGAGTTCGGGATGCTGGCGGAGAAAATCTCCGAGGACGATTACCGGGTGATGATGGGCGACCACAAGAAAGTGGACCGTGCCAAGCTGCCGCCCGATATGGTCAAGGTCCTCCTGACCATGCAGCCCGGACAGATCACGGACCTCATTCAGATCGAGAATGCGTACACAATTATCCGTCTGAACAAGCATATTCCCGCAGGCAAGATCAAGTTTGAGGACGTCCAAGCCCAGTTGATAAAGCAACTGCAAGACAAAAAGACCAACGAAGTGCGCGCAGCGCTGGACAAGAAGCTGCGGCAAAACGCCAAAGTGGAAGTGCTGTAGAGGTTGATGCCGTGCGCAGGAGCATTTCCAATGCGTTGTTTGGGTTCGCTGGGGCACTCCTTCTTGCCCTCCCTCTGGGTGCTCAAATCCAGATTGGCGAGTCTCAACACCAACCTGAATGGCGCAATAGGCGTTGGTTATAACGATGTCTGGGGAAGCGACATTAGCTCGAGCCACTCCCTGAATCTCAACGGCAACGGAACACTTTCTGGTTTCTATTACAATCCCAACTTTATTAACTTCAACCTTTCGCCGTACTATAACCAGTCATCGCAGAATTCCGAGTCGCGCTCGCTGTTTAACAGCACCGGCGTCGAGTTCAGCAGCGGCATCTTCGGGGGCAGTCATTTCCCGGGGTCTATCACCTTTGCCAAGTCCTGGAACAGCGAGGGAAATTTTGGAATTCCCGGCGTGCCCAACTACACCACTCGCGGCGACGGCCAGGGATTCGGGATTGGCTGGGGGGCATTCTTCCAGGGTTTTCCGAGCCTGAGCGCGAACTTCAACACCGGCAGCAGCGAATACAGTGTCCTGGGCGCTGACCAGAACGGCAATAACGGCTATCACAACTTCAACCTGCGGTCGAACTATTCCATCGCCGGCTTCAACATGAGCGCGGGCTACAACATCGGAAGCTCCCATTCAGAGATCCCGCAGATCTTTGGCAACGATACGATTGAGAGTATCACTTCGGATAATCACTCCTGGTTCGCCAGCGCTTCTCACATGTTGCCCATGCATGGTTCAGCATCCGCCACTTTCGCGCGCTCCTATGTCAACTCCGACTATCTGGGTTACAGTTTCAACGGTACCATCGACACGTTAAATGCTTTTGCCGGAATCACCCCCACGCAAAAGCTCAGTCTCTCACTGGCGATGGGCTATACCGATAATCTCGCGGGCTCGCTCTACCAGTCGATCATTCCGGCGAGCGGCTCCGCGTCGCAGGGCGCAACCGGAGCGCAATCCAGTGGAACCGCCGGGCAACCAACCCAGAGCGGTGGCGTATTTCAGCAGACGGAGCAAACGTCGAATGCCCTCTATATCTCGGGCTATGGCGCGTATGCCTTGGCGCGTAACCTGCAACTGAATTTCGACGCCCAGCGGCGCCAACAGAGCTACCTGGGAAAGACTTATGGGGCTGACACCTTCGGGGGAGGGGCCACTTACACGCGAGAGTTGCTGGGTGGTTCGATGAACGCAGCGGTAAACTTCGCTGACAACACTTCCGATCAATCAATTGGCAACGCACTCAGCTTCACCACCAACTTTGGCTATAACAGGACCTTCGGAGACTGGGGAGTCGGGGGAGACGTCAGTTACGCACAAAATGTACAAACCTTCCTTCTGACTTACATGAACTCGTTTTACGTGTACTCGGCAAACGTGCGGCATCGTTTTGGGCGGATCATCTGGACGGCGAGCGCTTCGGGATCGCATAGCGCGATTGTCAACCAGCCGAATACAGGCAACGGCGGCCGCAGTTACTCGACCAGCCTGGGCGCCCGGCGGCTTACCTTTGCCGCCAGTTACGCCAAAACAAACGGATACGGATTGCTGGGAGGCAACGGAATAACGCTGCCACCCAATCTGCCTCCAGGAGAAATACCGCCGGAATGGCTGCTGCTCTACGGCGGGTCCGGTTATGCGTTTTCCCTGGGAACCTCGCCGATTCGGCACCTGACGCTGGCGGCCAGCTTCTCCCGGTCCGACAGCAACACCGTCAATGGTTTGATATTTTCCGCCAATCATAACGAACAGGCTTTCATCAACGGCAATTATCAGTTCAGGAAGCTAACCTTCAATGGCGGATACGGACGGCTGGTGCAGGGATTTAGTGCCTCCGGAGTACCGGCAAGCAACGTAAACTCGGTATACTTTGGAGTATCGCGCTACTTCAATTTCTTCTGATGGGTCGTGTCCGGCTTTGCTGTGGAAGGCACTCCAGATCGTAACTGTCACCTTGGTGCTGCTGGCATCAGGGGCGGCGGCGTCTAAAGAGAAGAAGCAACCCGTCACACCCGAGCCAACTCCGCCAGAAATGCAGCTGCTGGGTGGCCGCAAGCTGGCCTATGAGCGCAGCTTTCACTCCGCCCGCGAAGTGCAACCCAAACGGCCTTTTTATAAGAAGATGCTCGACTTCGTTGCCGGCGAGCCGGAATTCCACACCCTGGTCCGTCCTTACAGCGTCGTCACCGATTCCCGCGGGCGCATCATCGTGACCGACCCAGGCGCCTTCGGCGTCCACATCTTCGACTTCCAGCAACAGAAGTACAAGTTCCTGTCTCGCACCGACAAGGGCAAAGATCCCATGCTGACGCCGCAGTGCGTCGCGGTCGATGCCCAGGACAACATATACGTGACCGATTCGGAGTCGGGCAAGGTGTTCGTCTTCAACTCCGACGGCAAGTTTCAGCGGGCCATCGGCAGCCTGAAGGGCGGCGAAGGATTTTTCAAGCGTCCCACGGGAATCGCGGTGGACTCGGCGGCGCAGCGGATCTACGTGACCGACACGCTGCGCAACAAGATCTTCGTCACCGACATGCAGGGCAGCGTGCTGCAGACCATCGGGAGCAACGGCGATGGCAAAGGCGAGTTCAACTATCCCACCGAGCTGCGGCTGCACGGCGACAATCTGGTGGTGGTGGATGCCATGAACTTCCGCGTGCAGGTGCTGGACCGCTCCGGGACAGTTCCAGTACGCGATTGGGCAGCTCGGCGATCAGTCGGGCACGATGTTCCGTCCCAAGGGCGTGGGCTTTGACTCGGAAGGCGATCTCTACGTGGTGGATGGGCTGTGGGGCGTGGTGCAGGTGTTCGATCGCGAAGGCGAGCTGCTATACACCTTCGGCGAGCGCGGCACGGCGGCGGGAGAATTCCAGTTGCCGGCGGGGCTGTTCATCGATCGCGACGACCGCATCTTTGTCGTCGATTCGTTCAATCGGCGGGTGCAAGTGTTCCATTATTACGGCTTGGCCAAGCCGGCCAAGGGAGGCTCGCAGTGAGGCGCGCATTGCTGCTCGCGTTCCTGCTGGCTGGGATTCCCTTGCTGGCGCAAATCACCGGCGACGTGATTGGCACCCATGATCTGTCGCCGGGCAGCAAGTCGCCGATTACCGGCGCGCGCCCGGGATCGTGTTCCTACTGCCACGCTCCGCACTCCGGATTGGCCACCGGCATGTCGCTGTGGAACCAGACGCAGACCAAGGCGACCTATCAGCTCTATAACAGCACCACCTATCATCAGAAGGGCCAGCAGCCGGTCCTGGGCTCCGACAGCAATTTGTGCTTGAGCTGCCACGATGGGACCGTCGCCGTCGGCAACACCATTGTTTCCGGGCAGATCACGATGACCGGCTCGATGAACGCCCAGGATGTGCTGGGAACGAACCTGCAGAGCTCGCATCCCTTCAGCCTGCAGTTGCCCATCAAGGACACGATTGACTTGATTGCGTCGCTGGTTTCGCAGGGCAAGACCGGCGATCCGCTGGGGAAGGTGAAGCTGATCAACGGAAACATCGAGTGCACGTCCTGCCACAACGCGCATGTCCAGGCCATCGACCTGCTGTCGCAGAACTTTCTGGTGCGCGACAGTTCCAAGGCGCAGATGTGCCTGGCCTGCCACGATCCCAACCGGACCATCTCCAATCAGGTCAATCCTCTGGCGGGATGGGATACCAGCGCGCACAATCTGGCGACCAACAAAGTGGCGCTGGCGGCGAACCTGGGAAGCTACGGCACGGTGGCCAGCAATGCATGCATCTCCTGCCACACCCCGCACAATGCGCTGGGACCGGCGCGATTGTTGCACGGGCCGAATGAGCAGGACTGCGCCGGCTGCCACAATGGCGGCACCAACCTGACTCCGGCCATTCCCAATGTCTTTGCCGAGTTCGCCAAGACCGGGCATCCTTTTCCCGCGGGGCAAAATACCCACGATGCGGCCGAAGATGTGCTGCTCAACAACAATCGGCACGCCACCTGCGCCGATTGCCATAACGGACACGGGTCGCAGCAGGTGGCCACCTTCCCGCCGCCTCCGGCCATACGGATTTCGCAGACCGGAGTGGCCGGAATCAGCGCCTCCGATGGCATCACCATTGTGAATCCTGCGGTTAATCAATATGAGAATTGCCTGCGCTGTCACGGCAACAGCACCGGCAAAGTTTCCAATCCCGTTTTCGGATATCTGCCGCTGCGAGCGGTTTCGGCCAACGATCCGCTGAATGTCATCCCGCAATTCAGCGCCACCGCCACTTCCAGCCATCCGGTGACGCACTCCCGCAGCAGTCCGCTGCCGCAGCCCAGCTTGCTCCAAATTATGTTGGATGAAAATGGCGGCACCACCCACGGGCGCGCTATGGGCACTCAGATCTTCTGCACCGATTGCCACAACAGCGACGACAACCGCGAATTTGGCGGAGCGGGCGCCAGCGGTCCGCACGGATCGACGCACACCCACATCCTGGAGAGGGATTACGAATTCAGCCAGGCGCCTGCGCCCGGTCAGTTGATCACCAACCTGTTCCCCAATCCTGACTTGAGCTTCAAGGGCCCGTACGCGATGTGCGGCAAGTGCCACGACCTAAGCAACGTCGTCTCCAATGCCAGCTGGAACCAGCACGGCAGCCACATCAACACCGGCTTTACCTGCTCGGTTTGCCACACCGCCCACGGCATGGGCGCAAGAAGCGGGACCATCTCCGGCGAGCGTCTGGTGAACTTCGACATCAATGTGGTCGCCCCGAATGGGGGCACGCCGGTCTCCTACACGCCGCGCCACCAACACTTGCACCCTGGTGTGCCACAACGTCGCACACAACCCAGACGGCTCCATCAACCAAGCCACGCAGAAGACCAAAGGCGGCGCCAGCCTCCTCCCATCAAACACTAGCAGAGCGCATTGACTTGCCACACGCGCAACTCCTAACATAGTTCGCGCACGAAGGGGGCTCTCCCAGGTGGTGGGCAAAACCATTTCGCACTATCGCATCGTCGAGAAAATCGGCGGCGGCGGAATGGGGGTGGTGTATAAGGCCGAAGACATCCGCCTGGGCCGTCTGGTCGCACTCAAGTTCCTTCCGGAGCAGGTCGAACGCGACCCCGAGGCTCTGGAACGGTTTCGCCGCGAGGCGCGTGCCGCCTCCGCCCTGAACCATCCCAACATCTGCGTCCTCTATGACATTGGCGAAGAGGATGGTCGCGCATTCCTGGTCATGGAGTTTCTTGACGGAACAGACACTCAAGCATCTGGTCGACAAAACGCCTCTGG
>CAVOMO010000008.1:0-306727 GCA_963697045.1 uncultured Acidobacteriaceae bacterium | reverse complement strand
AACAGGCGGCGGCGATACCAACCGCAGCGATGACACGCAATGGACTTCTCTTCATTGCCTTGCTCGGATCTTATGGTTGAAGACGACTTTCACAATGTGTCTCATTCTCGAAGTCAGATTAAATGTAGAGTGCGCCGTAATTGGGGTTGCTTAGCATGCGCTTCATTTCATGCGCTGCCAATATATGGCCTCGCCGTCGATCTGAAGGATCGGTTGATGATTCCGTGAGATGCCCGATAATCATCGATGGCATTCTTGACTCCTCCCTCGGATGGTTCGGCATAAGAATTCGCATCTGCCGCAAAAACAGGAGGGGCAATTCCTTGGTCTTGCGCAATCAGAAACAAGAATCCGAGTAACGGAAGTGCGATGATCCAGAACATCTGACCCGGCAGCAGAAGTAGCAGTGGGGGCGGGGCAGGAAGGACGGCCGAAATCAGCCAGGAATAAGCCCTCCGACACTCCCCGAGGAGGCCGATTCCGAATACCAATAAACTGAGGTCATAGAACATCAGATGGTAGCTCAGCAGGAGCGCTGCGATTATGGATAGCCCAAAGGCTACGGAGTCATCCCGTTCTCTGTAAACTAGGCGAGCAATCCACAATAACAGCGTTGCAGACAACGCCAATGTGAGTGCCAGCGACCAAGGATCGGCAAGGTGTTTTGCCCCGCATACATAGATTAAGCCTCTCAAATTAGCCATCACCGTCGGGATCCTATGAATTGCAGCGAAGCGCAATGCTTGAATAAACCCTTCGGTTCCCCGTCGTCCCTCCAGCAAGAAGCTTAAGCCTGCGAGCATAAGTACACCGCCCGCGAACCCAGCGACTAGTCTCCGCCCGTAACGAATCGCGAGAAAGAAGACCAGCGGCAGCACGATTTGAAATTTCACCACGGCCAAGGCTAGGCACAAGCCTGCAGTCAAATCGCTCCCGCGCTTTAACTCACGCCATGCGACGCAACATAGAAGAAGAACGACAATTGATAATTGGGCCGCTCCGGCAGCCACCAGCAGAGGGGCAAAGACAAAGAAACTCAGACCAGGCCTGAGCTCCCATGTGTTGAAGTGCGAGAACTCTATGCGCGCTAGTCTAAAGCACGGGATAAGTAGCGCGAAGTTGCAGAGAAAAAAAAGGATGTACGCAATTCGGTAAGGGAACAACGAGAACGGCGCGTAAAAAAGAGGCCGTAAAGGCGGGTTGCAGAATCGGTTGCACCTTTCCGGAAGCGGAGATCAACGCGTAATAGATTCTCTGCTGCTCAGATAGGTCATAAAGCTGAGATGGATGCGTCCGCAGCAGGATCCCCGCCGTATAGAAGCAACTAAAATCGAGTTTTCGCAACAGGTCGGGAACTAACAACGCCCTGCTTAGGATTGCAGCCAGGCAAATGCTCCAGGCGATCAGGAAGGGTTTCATCCCCGCGGGGCTCGTTTTCACTGGTTGCTCCAACCCTGTAGCCAGCCCTGACTTCCGGTCGCCAACGCGGGCCCAAAATGGACAGCCCAGAGTGCACTTTTCAAGGATGAATTTTTCAATTCTACTCTCACCCTGGAAGGTAGTGTCACAGGCAAGTCTCCGGCCTGCCATCCTGTCCCTCTGATAAAGTTGCAGTGCTGTTTTAACCAGGGCTCGCCAACGCCGGCAGGGCCCTAACGCCGAGAAAAGTCCACATATATCAAATCGCTTGAGCTAGAGTGAGCCAGGAAGAGGACATCTGTTGCCGACCGCTTCACATTCGCCAAAGTCAGAGGCCGCCCAGCCGACCGCCAGAGCCTCCTGGACTGGTCTGGCGGCCGACGTTTTCTCCTTTCCGGTTATGTGCATGTTCCTGCTGGTGGCGGCGATCTTTGGATATTCTCCGCGAGGGATTGCAGAATCGGACATCTGGTGGCATCTGCGCAACGCCGCCACTCTCCTGCAATTCCACTCGTTCCCCAGCATAGATACCTACTCGTTCAGCGCAGCCGGGTCGCCGTGGATCAATTTCGAGTGGCTCTCGGAGGTCCCATTTTTCCTGGCTTTCAAGGCCATGGGACTGCAGGGTCTTCTGGCGGTATATTTCGCGGTCCTGGTGCTGATTTACGTCGGCGTCTATTACCGGGCATGCCGCGCCGGCGCCGATTGCAAGGACGCCGCAATCGCCACCTTGGGGGCATTTGCCTCGGAGGCGTGTCGATGGCTCCTCGCATGTTGCTGTTCGGGTGGCTGTGCATGGTGGGGCTGTTGCTCGTGCTGGACCGTTTTCGGCGGACCGGAAAGGGCCTTTGGCTGTTGCCGCCTTTGTTTGCCCTGTGGATCAACCTGCACGGCTCCTGGGTCTTTGGCGTCATCGTACTGGCGCTGACGATCGTCTCCGGCCTGGTGGAAGGCGAGTGGGGTCTGGTCGTCGCGCGTCGCTGGTCCCCGGGGAGTTGAAAAAACTGCTGCTGGCTTTTGCCGCCTCCGTGGCCGCGCTCTTCCTCAATCCCTTTGGCTACAAGCTGGTGCTCTACCCATATACGCTTCTTCTCCGCCAGCAAGGCGTTATGCAATACATCGAGGAGTGGCAGCCTGTGGACTTCAGCACTACCAATGGCAAGCTGGCGCTGGTGCTGATTTTCGCTTTGCTGGCGGCCGCCTTGTTTTCCCGCCGCCGCTGGAGAGCTGGACGAAGTACTGCTGACGGCGTTTGCTCTGTGGGCCGCGCTGTCGCATGTGCGGTTCTTGTTCTTCGCGGGCCTGATCCTGGTGCCGATACTTGCGCCACGTCTGAAGCTATTTCCGCCCTACGAGCGGGAACTGGATAAACCGTGGCTTAACGCCGGCATTATTGCGGCTGTCGTTGGGTCGCTGATCTTCTTCTTTCCCTCGGCGGCGCAGCTACAGCAGAAAGTGGACGAAAAATATCCCAAAGCTGCGCTGGAGTTTATGCAGCGGCAGCACATCAACGGAAGGATCTTCAACCAATATGCCTGGGGCGGCTACATGGAGTGGAATGCGCCCGAGTTGAAGCCTTTTGTTGACGGCCGCGCCGATATCTTCGTGTACAACGGAGTGTTCGAGGACTTTCTCAACGCTACCGCGATTAAGCATTCGTTCGAGATCCTGGATAAGTACAAAATCGACTATGTCTTCCTACAGCCGAAACAGCCGCTGGACTACCTTCTGGAGCACTCTCCGGCATGGCACCCGATTTACACCGACAAGGTTGCGGTGCTGTTCGAGCGTACGCCGGCAACTGCGGCAGCGGCGACGCCGTGAAAGCAGTCGAACTAGGATCAGTGCACGCAGACAAGAGCTTATGACGACCTGGTCCGACGATTGCGCGGGTGGAACTGCGACGATGATCGCCGGTAGGCATCGTTAGGCAATCGCGACTCGGAGAAGTGCTATCCGGAGAAGCTATTGCCGTGACGCCGGTTCTCGCCGCGCGAAGAACCTTACCGGCTTTGCCCCTTTTACCAGCGTCAACTCGTCAACGAGGATGTAATTGTCTTCGATAAACTTCCGCAGTTGGGGATCGGATTCGTAGCCATCATTCTCGGTCCAGCTCCGCCACATGAAGGCATCCGGCGCGACGGCGTCGATAAATAGGTCGGGGGGCTTCTCGCGCAAGTCACCAAGAAAACGCGCCCAGTAGTACTTCTGCATTGGCCCCTCTTTGATCCCAACTGGCGCAATCGAGTAGCGGGTTGAGGGAGGTATGCCGGTGAGAACATACACCCCGGGCGCCCATCCCCATATAGCCAGACTCCGAACCGGATGCGTCTTTTGGATGTCGCGGACGACCGCGGCAATTCTTTCGTTCGAATCTCCCACCGCCCAGTGACACGGCGCAATGAGAGCGAGCGAGGAGATGTTTCAGCTTGGCCATTCTGTCATTAGAATCCGTCTCTGGCACGTCAGGAGACATCCTTGGCGATCCTCGGATTCCAATCCGGTTGTGAATGTGATAACTCGCGTATGGCCCGGATCATGTTTACATATCGCGCTCCATCGATGGCCGCGAACAGGAGAAGCAGAACAAAACCAAATATCATCCTGTGACGCGACGGCCGACTCTTTCGTCAGATCGGCCATCTCCGGAAGCGCGCGAAAGGCACTGCCGCCAGGTACGTCATTGGAGGTACGAGAAAGATGGCGTAGTGTGCGAAGGAGTAACTTGGCCTGCACACCGCGAACAGGGCGGCGCCAGCATACACCAGGAGACCGATGCACGCCCATTTTCTCTTCTTGAAGAGCAGCAGAATGTCGGCGCTTCGGGAAGCGTGGACCAGCAGAACTACGCCGAGCAACGCGACAAGCAACGGTTGGCGAAATGGCCATGTCAGGAAAATAAGCAAGAAATTCACGATGATCCGGTCAAGCTCAGCGGGCCGGCATAGGCAACATTGCCCTCGGATGTAGGAATTCCAGAAGTCCTCAATCGCCCCGGTTTTGGCCAGGATGGCCAGCATGACGCAGGTGGTCAGGACGGCCCCGGCACAGAATGCGATCAGTTCCTTCACTCGCAACGAGAAGCTGAAAGAAGGACCTCTGTCTCTGAAGATCGCTGCCAGACATACCAGACCCAAGGGCACCGGTCATTGGCGCGGCCTGCAATTTACACCACGGCGCGGTACCTAGCACCAGGGCGCCGGAGAACAAGAGACATAGCTGATGCGCCGGCACGGCGTCCGGCAGGTTCGTCCAGCCATACCAGGAAGATGTAGAAGCCCACCATCAATAGCAAGGTGGGCAGCAGTTCGGTTGAATAGTGCAGGTAATCCGTGTGTGGTTGCAAGACCGTAAAACAGGACCATCAGGAAGGCGCCCAGCGCCGCAGTCTTCTCCGATCCAAGCCGCCGCAGCGTCAGGTACGCCGTAAGCACTTGCAAGCACACCAGGACACTCGCCAGCATGTGCACCAGAACAAATCCGGGCTTGAATCCCATCAACAGAAAAACCGATATGAGATAGGAATTCAGTGGTCCGGCATTTCCGGTGTCACCGGCTATCCAGCCTCGGATCAACCAGGAACTTCATGGCCTGGCTGAGCATCTGACTTTCATCCGGATTCAACTCGCGTGGCACGAGAGCACTCGGCAGGCGCAGCAAGAAAACGCACGCAATGAGCAGCGCAACCGTAATCGCAGGAGAAGGAAGCCGGAGTTTGGAGATCCGCTCCAGCAGTGATTGGCCTGGAGAGCTTGCATCGATCGTCGACGAACTGGACATGTGAGAGCAGTGGTCTCCTTGGTTCTGCGATCGAACGGGAGCATTTTACACAACCAGAATCGAGTTCCGAAACCTAAAACGCTGGAGTGAGACGCTGTGGCTCGACCGAGAATCTGTAATAGAATCGCGCTATGAGCAGCCGAATCTCGCAGTTGCGGGAGCAGATACTCCGGCTCGCGGAAGAATACTACGAGGAGCAGTTCCCGACCCGGCCATTCGTGGCCGGGGAGTCGCCGGTGCCGGTTTCCGGCAAGGTTTTGAATGGCAAAGATCTGCGGAACTTGGTGGATGCGGCGCTCGATTGCTGGCTGACCACCGGAAGATTCGCGCAGGAATTCGAACGTCGTTTCGCCCAGTTCTTCGGAGTTCGCGGTTGCTCGTTGGTGAATTCGGGCTCGTCAGCCAATCTCGTCGCATTCTCTGCCTTGACCTCTCCCAAACTGGGAGATCGCAGGCTAAAGCCGGGCGATGAGGTAATCACACTGGCCGCCGGGTTTCCTACGACCGTCAACCCCATCATCCAGAACCAGTGTGTTCCCGTCTTCGTCGACATCTCATTGCCCACTCTTCAGCTGGACACTTCGCAACTGGAATGCGCCCTCAGCGACCGCACGCGGGCGATCATGTTCGCCCACACGCTGGGCAACGTCTGCGACCTGGACGCGGTGGTCAATTTCGCCAAGAAGCACAAGCTTTGGTTTATTGAAGACAGTTGTGACGCGCTCGGTTCCACCTACAAAGGCCGGATGGTCGGCACCTTCGGCGACCTCGCAACGGTAAGTTTTTATCCGGCGCACCACATCACCATGGGCGAGGGCGGAGCGGTGATCACCGACTCGGCGCTCCTGCAGTCGCTGGTTGAGTCGTTCCGCGACTGGGGCCGCGATTGCTGGTGCGATCCGGGCAAAGAAAACACTTGCGGCAAGCGGTTCCAGTGGCAACTGGGGGAACTCCCCTACGGGTATGATCACAAGTACATTTATTCGCACATCGGCTACAACCTGAAAATGACGGACATGCAGGCCGCTGTGGGCTTGTCTCAACTTGAGCGGCTTCCGAGTTTCATCGAAACTCGGAAAAGGAACTTCCGGTATCTGTATGAACGGCTTGAAGCCCTACGAAGATGTTTTGCTCTTGCCCGAGAGCCTTCCCGATGCCGATCCGAGCTGGTTCGGATTTCCGTTGGGTGTGCGGGAAGATGCGCCTTTCACCCGCAACGCGCTCATCCAGGCGTTGGAAACTCGCGCGGATTGGAACTCGGCTGCTATTTGGCGGCAATCTGACGCGGCAGCCTGCGTATCAAGACGTTAAGTTCCGGGTTGTGGGCGACCTGAAGAACACGGATTACGCGATGCGCAACGTCTTTTGGATTGGTGTTTATCCCGGTCTCTCCGAACCGATGCTGGACCATGTCGTGGACGCGTGTTCCGCATTCATTCGAGACGTAAAGACTGTTCCGGCTGCGCTGTAACCCAGTTCTGCTGTTCTTCGCTACCATTGTTTTTGAGCTTGACCGGCAGGCGTCAATCTTCGACACTGACACAGCGAAGTCATAGACTGCCACGAAGCCCGACACGTAGTCGCTCGGAGGTGTCATGAAAGCCGTCATACTTGCAGGAGGTCTGGGAAGCCGTCTCAGTGAAGAGACATCCTCTCGCCCTAAGCCCATGGTTGAGATCGGCGGTAATCCCATCCTGTGGCACATCCTGAAGATTTACTCTCATTATGGAATCAATGACTTCATTATCTGCCTAGGTTACAAGGGCTACTTAATCAAGGAGTATTTCGCCAACTATCTGCTCCACTCGGCGGATGTGACCATTGACCTGCAAACCAACCGCATCGAGACGCACAAGAGCGACTGCGAGCCTTGGCGTGTGACGCTTATCGAGACGGGAGCTGGCACTCTGACCGGCGGGCGATTGAAGCGGGTCATTCCCTACGTGAAGGACGAAGAGATGTTCTGTTTTACCTATGGCGACGGAGTGTCAGACGTCAACATAAGCAGCCTGATCGATTTCCACCGTCGGCATGGGAAAGCGGTGACGATTACCGCCACGCAGCCCACTGGGAGATTCGGTGCTCTCGAAATTGGCGGTGATGGACGGATTGCCGAGTTCATGGAGAAACCCAAAGGTGACGGCCGCTGGGTCAACGGTGGTTTTTTCGTGCTTTCACCGCGCGTGGCGAACTACATCGAAGGCGATGACACTTGGTGGGAACGTGAACCGCTCGAGCAACTGTCCCGCGAAGGTGAGGTATACGCATTCAAACATAGTGGCTTCTGGCAGCACATGGATACGCTTTATGAGAAGAACCTGCTTGAGAGCCTCTGGTCCGCGGGTAAGGCGCCTTGGAAGGTTTGGTGATCAATGTTCTGGCGGGGCAAGAAAGTCTTTCTGACCGGACATACCGGGTTTAAGGGAAGCTGGCTGTCGCTCTGGTTGCAGAGGCTGGGCGCGGAAGTAACGGGCTACTCGCTGGATCCGCCTACTTCCCCGAGCCTGTTCGAGACCGCGTCGGTCGCATCGGGAATGCGATCGATTACGGGCGACGTATGCGATTTGCCTCACCTGAAACAGGCGATGGCGGAATTCGAGCCTGAGATCGTGTTCCACATGGCTGCCCAATCGCTGGTGCGGGTGTCCTATGAGGATCCCATCCTCACCTACCAGACGAATGTAATGGGCACGGCGAATCTGCTTGGAGGCTGTGCGCGAAACACGCGTCAGTTTCGGCCGTCTTGGTTATCACAACCGACAAGTGCTACGAGAACCGCAATTGGTGCTGGGGCTACCGCGAGACCGATCGCTCTGGGAGGACACGACCCTTATAGCAACAGCAAAGCATGCGCTGAGCTGGTAGTGAGCGCGTACCGCAGCTCTTTCTTCGAGGACGGCGGCCGCAATACACGGTCTGTGGCACTCGCTTCGGCTCGCGCTGGAAACGTGATCGGTGGAGGAGACTGGGCGCAAGATCGGCTGGTCCCGGATATAGTCAGGGCCTTTGCCGAGGGAAAGGTGCTGAAGATCCGCAACCCGCAAGCGACCCGGCCGTGGCAGCACGTTCTCGAGCCGCTTCGCGGATATCTGATGCTGGCGCAGAAGCTATACGAGGATGGCGCGGCCTTCGCCAGCGGCTGGAACTTCGGGCCTGACCCAAACGATGTTCAGCCGGTGCGCTGGATTGTGGAGAAGATCGCGAGTTCGTGGGGTTCCCCGGCTGCGCTGGGAAATTGACGATGGAGAGCACCCTCACGAAGCGCAGATGCTCCAACTGGATTGCTCGAAGGCGGCGCAGCAATTGGGATGGCGGCCGGTGCTGCGCCTCCCGGAGGCGCTGTCGATGACGATCGAGTGGTATCAGCACTTCCTGAGCGGCAAGAGTGCACGCGAGAAGTGCCTGGAGCAGATTTCGGCCTACTGCGCGAAGGCCGATCCTGAGATTTCACAAACGTCCGCCGTCCGGAAAAGTGTTGCCCCACTCTAGCTCTCTGCCAACAGGTTCAGTGACGTCGACCCGCCGCGATCAAGGGGTTACGCTCGCTTGTGTTTTACTTTCACCCAGCGGTTTGCCCGGGCCGTACTCGAAGTTGATCCGCTCTTGCTCCACCACCAGCGGGCGTTTCTGGACAAGGGTGTGTATTGTGCCGATGTATTCGCCGACGATGCCCATAAACAGCATCTGGATCGACATAAAGAAAAACACGCCGATGACCAGCGGAGCAATACCGACCGAAAAGCGGCTCCAGAAGATAAGCTTGTAGACCAAGTACGCAAGTGAAACCAGGACCGCAAAGCACTGCGCCTGCAAAACCCGAAAAGGTAACCAGCCGCAAGCGGCACCTTGGATAGGTTGGTGATGGCCAGCATCGCCATATCGTAAAGCGAGTAGAAATTGTTCTTGGTAATTCCGCGCTTGCGTGCCGGCTGATGATACGGAATGTCGAAATGCCGGAAGCCAGCCTCGGCGATCATGCCGCGGAAGTAGGGATACGGATCGTCGAAGCTCTTGATGACGTCCACTACTTTGCGGTCATAGAGGCCGAAGCCGGTATAGTTCTCGAAGGTTTCCACGCCGGAAAGGCGGTTTACCAGCCGGTAATACCGCTTCCGGATCCAGAACATCAGACCACTTTCGCCGCTGCGTCGTCTTGACGCAGATCACAACCGGATAACCCTCCTCCCATTTGCGGATCATGTCAACGATCAGCTCGGGAGGATCCTGCAGGTCGGCGACGATTCCGATGACGGCATCGCCGCTGGCCTGATACAGCGCGTGCTGCGGCGACCGGATATGGCCAAAGTTACGGGTATTGCGAATGACCTTTACGTTTCTGTCCTCGGAAGCGATCGCCTTCAGCTCACTCAATGTGTTGTCGGTGGAAGCATTGTCGATGAAGATGTGCTCGTACTTGTAGTCGCCGGCCGCCGCGACAGCGGCCCGCACTCGCTGGTAGACCTCGCGGACGTTGCCTTCCTCGTTAAAACAGGGCGTGAGGATGCTAAAAGTCTTCGACATGATCAATAGCTAAGCGGCTTCGACGGTTGCTTAGGAATTGCGATGCAAACGCTCCCAGCACTCCTCACGTGTTCGCTCCGATCTTGATTTTCTCATCGAATCGCAGCGATTCGACCTCGAGCGTGGAGTGCTGACGCTTATACCAATAATAGAGTTCACTAATTGCGCGCCGCAAATCCCAAAATTGATAGTCGCGCATCTCTGCCAACAAGCGCGAATTGTCGCCAGTGTATTGGGCACCCATTCCGCCCTGCATGACGGAAATGCTGGGGTTGCATCCGGAAACGTCTGCCACCATTCGCGCCAGTTCCGTCAGTGCGACCGGCCGCCCAGTGCAGACATTGTAAGCCTTGTGTCGAGCGTCGTTCTCGATGAACCAGCTCGTGATTCGGGCCAGGTCTCCAACATATAAATAGTCAAACCGGATGTCCTGGCGAAGCACGATCGGCAAACCTTTCAGGGCACGGCAACAAGCGTTGGAGATGAAGCGAACGGTGTAGTCCTCGTAGGGGCCGAAGACGCCGAACAAGCGCAGGTCGACGATGCGCTCCGACCTCTCGATGTACTTGGCACAGATGTACTTGGAAAAGCCGTAGGCGTCGGCTGGAACGCGTGAATCGAAGTAAATCTCTTTCACCATCGGCGGCAGGTGACTGCGATCATACTCGGCGCCGGAGCCGAAATGAATCATCTTGCCAAAACGATCGGCATTGCGCGCGAGATTGAAAAACATGCGGCAGTTGCGGTCGAGGAGGTCGGGAGGCGCAGCCAGCTCGCCGGTTCGAGCGGGTGGTTGCCGCATGCACGACGACGTCGCAACGGTGCGCATGTGAGGTATTCGCGCACGTCGCGCTCTTTCAACAGATCGAGTTCAGCGGAAGATGGCGCCAGCACCTCGTAGGACGAGGCAAGCTGCTCCGCCAGATTCCTTCCGATGAAACCCGACCCGCCGGTGATCAGTATGCGCATTATGCAGGCGACCGGAAGGAAAACTTCTTGTGCCCCACAAAGCTATATACAACCATAAATGCCGTCAGCAGTGCGCCGGCAATGTAGGGCGCTTGCGGCACAAAGCGGGTATTGCGCCGAATGAGTACCACCAGGATGGGCAAGGCGACGACTCCGAAAAGAATGCCGCCGCTGTAAACGCCGACGCAACGGATCCATTCACGCAGGTAGTTACCCTTGGTCTTGAATACGAAAAACTTGTAGCCGAAATATGAGACCGAGATGTTCAACAGGCTCGAAATCACCGAGGCAGCGATGTAGCTGTGCGGAATCATCGGGCTGAGAATTTCGGTGAAAAAGGCGAACGAGCCGTAACCGAACAAGGTATTCCACGCACCCACCAGCAGATATCGTCCGAACTGGCCGGGCGGAATGTGGCGCGTGAGTTTCGCGCTCCATTGGTTGGCAAAACCTGAGAGGCTCATCTGTCTACATCTCTGCGCGGATAGGCGCTCTCTGCGGCAGCGATTCGACAACATTCCTAATAGAGGTCTCGATCAGCTCTACAGAATCCGCATGTCTAGGGACTTGTGCCAGCTCTACATCCCCTGACTCAGTGATAACAACGACTGAATATTTCTCCGAACCATGCTTCTTGTCTGCAGCAAAGCGCTCGAGCACGTCTTGAATTGAAAGCGAAATCAGTTCCTCCGAAAGTCCTGGGACCTGTTTCAAAAGCTCTCGTGTATGCGCAGCAAGGACCTGCCCTCTTGAATCTTGACGATAGGTTTTCCCCATCGAGTTCGCCAAGTCTTATAGCACACAACATTCCCACGCCGACGGCGATCCCATGAGATATACGGAAATGAGAAGCGCCCTCTATTGCGTGGCCGAACGTGTGGCCGAAATTGAGTAAAAGCCTTTGAGCACGATCAAACTCATCAATCTCGATAAACCATTTTTTAGATGACAAACTCAAAAGCACGGCTTGTTCGATCTGACCCTCAGTCATTGAAGGCGACGGTTTGAGATCAAGATATTCCTGGAAGGCTGCTGTTCCCCGACAGTAGCAAATCTTGCAGGCCTCAACCAGGCCACTGACCGTCTGCTCCAGCGATAAGGTTGATACCAGCCCTGGATCGATCATGATTGCTGCTGGGGGATGAAACGTGCCCACGAGATTCTTGTAAGGACCGACATTTATCGAAGATTTTCCCCCAATACAAGAGTCGCACATGGCAAGCAGCGTCGTTGGGATGTAGGCCCATTGGAGGCCGCGCATATAGACGGAAGCCACAAAGCTCCTATGTCCTGAATTATCCCCCGCCGACAGCCAGAAGCCGCGTCTGACGGGTCGCGCCCAACCTGCGCAACGCTGTAATCACCGTAGGCATTTCATCCAAGCTCTTCGTGGACTCCGAAGCCGGTAGCAAATTGCCCGCAGACCGGCAGAGGTGAGCATCTGAGCAAACCGCTCGTCCGCCAATGCTACGTCCGAGCGGTACTCTCTTAACGTGTCTCTCGAAGAGACCACTCCGGACAGAAACTGAGTACCTGCCGGTCGAAGACGTAATTTCAAAGCAAGTGGACACGGCTCATCCCCAAATCGACTGCTACGAACTGGCCAGTGATACCGCTGTTCTCAGAAGAACAAAGAAACATTATCGCTGCCGTTACGTCGTGAAGCGTGGGAAGACTATCGAACTTGGTTGCTGATTTCACCTTCTGGATCTGCTCCGGGCTAAGATTTTGTCTCGTCATCGGGGTGTCGAGTGCTCCCGGCAAAACCGCGTTGAAAAGATGGCCATAGGCCGCCAGATCCGTCTGAAGCAGAAGTGACCAGTCCCTGAAGTGCAGCCTTGGTCATGCAATAGGAGAGTTTGTCCTGGCGGGCGAGTACCTGCCAAATCGAACTTACTACACACAGCCGTGCAGGGCGCACAAGGAGATCACGTGCTAAGCAATATTCTTAAAGTGGCAAGAACGAATAAGCAGTTTGCTTTGTACAGTTCCCAATGCTGCTCCAGATCCACATTGAAGACGTTGTCACTGAGATTCGCCCCCTGCGCCCAGCAAACTGCGGCATAGGGGGCATTCCCGGCTAGACTTCCTCCGCAGAACTTCCGCAAAGGGATCGACGCAGATGCATGTAACACCCTTCGGCGCCTTACGAGGATTACGGGCGGCGGCGACGACGGACCCAGCCTCGTTCGAGGGCACAGTCGACAGTCGCCCTGCCAATCGCACCGGTAGCTTCCAAAAACCAACAGCTTGTATTTTCCTGTCCGATGTAGGCATTCAATGTCGATGCCTGCATCACGACGCATACCGCTGAATTCAACACCTTCCAGCGCTTCTCAAGCATGTCGATTCTCTTTTTGTCTTCTTGTTGGATCTGCCCATAGTAGTCCCGCTTGTTGATCAGCCAAAGCAACTCGAAATGCACCGCGTTGAGTAGCCCAGCTTCGACGTTCGGCATTTCAAGAGAGTGTCTCACCGAAGATAACCTTACGTGTTTCAAATCGAGTCAGGTACGTCTCCTTGATTTTCCTCAGCGCCGGCAAAGCATCCATGGAGACTCCACCGCCGACAACCAGTTCGAGCCCTTTCGCGCGGCAGACCTCTGCGGTTTTCAAAACGCACGCAGTCACTTCAGCGTTGTTGATGGCATCGCGGGATAATCCCATTGGATAAGGAAAAATCCACACGGCCAAAAACGATTCCGGAAACGCCCCCCGAACCAGCAGCCAGATCAGCGATTTCATCGAGTAAGCCTAGAGCATTGATCGTTTCGAGATTGAACAGGAATTCAGTCTCATCCTGCTCCGTCAGTCGAGTACACCTTGTTTTTCGCGTCGATGAATTTCGACAGGGCATATGGGCTTTCGATCATTGGAGCGATGACGTAATCCACGCCAATCTGCTTGCTCTCGATGAGGTCGCGCATGGCCTCGCAACCCCCTATTTTAAGTCCAAGCTTCAAGTCAGCCTTTCGGGCGATCTCGACCAACCGAAGCAACTCGTCCATCCGAGTTCCTTCAGCCTCAAACTCCGCCTTTACCCCAACATACCCGTAGTCGCGCTTACCGATCTTGAACAACTTGAGCATCTCACGTTCACATGCATTCATAAGTGACCTCCAATTAAGAAACTCTTATCGAATCGCCGAGCGCATCTGCTGGCAATCGTTACAGCATCATTCCTCGACCAAAGGCACCAACATGTTTTCCGCCAGCTCTTCACGGTCTAGAAATGGAGCAAGTCCTCAAGCGGGCTGGAAACCATGCGGCCGTCGACAGCAATCGCGAAGCCAGCTTCGGCTCAAACTCCTGGCACGGATCAACGAAAACCTCGCAAAGAACAGGCCCCGGCAATGCCAGCGCATTGGCGATTGCACCGGTGTGGTCACCCGCCTCAATCTTCATCGTTTGCAGTCCATATGCCTTCGCTAACGCAATGTAATCGGGGAATGACACGCCGCTGTGTGGTCCCTCGCCTACCAGTCGGCCAAAGTAGGTCTTCTGCGTCTGCCGAATTGAGAGATATCCGTCGTTGTTGATGACGAAAATCTTGAGATTCAGATTGTGCTGTCGAACCGTTTGCAGTTCCTGAATGTTCAAGTGAAGACTGCCGTCGTCCGCCGAGACAAATCACTCTGGCCACCATCGCGTGCAACTGCCGCTCCAATTGCCGCCGGCAAATCGTAGCCCATGGACGCACAACCGGAGTTGGTGAACATTCGTTGACCTTCGCGTATGGGGGCTACCTGGAAAGTGACTACGCAGGCCGCGCCGTCACCACAAACCACCACGTCATCGCTGGCGAGCTGCTCGAAAAGTGCAACGCACGAAGGCGTACGGATTCAATTTGCCATTACTGATCTCGGGGTACTTCGTTCGCAGATCGTATCGCCGCACGCGTTCCTGACACCATTGGAGCCACTTGTCGTGGCCGGGAGCCGTGGAAACAGGATCCAACAATCCTTCCAACTGCTGCAGAAATTCCTTCGCATCGCTAACGATCGGGAAGTCGGGACGAACGGTGGGTTTCTGCAATTCAGCAGGATCAATGTCGACCTGAACCTTGTACGCGTTTCGTGCGAAATATTTCCAATTGTAGCTGACCTGGCGGATATTCAGCCGGCAACCGATCACAAGAAGAAGATCGGCATTCTGTACGGCGAAATTCCCCGCGCGATCTCCGATCGTTCCTGGACGACCACAATTCAGCGGGTGATCAGAGGGGAAGCAATCATGACGCGGTCCACGCGGTGACCACGGGAATTTTCAATTTTTCAGCAACCGTTCGCACAAGTTCGACTGCCCCAGCCAAGCGGACTCCGCTGCCGAGCATGATTACTGGCCTCTTAGCTACACGGATTCTTTGCACAAGATTCACACATTGCCGCTGAAGCCTCATCCCGCTCTCGGGGTTTGCATATCCTCCGCGCTGTTGTAGCCCTTCATCGCGAGGTGATCGACGTTGGCAGACTGGACGTCGATTGGTACATCGAGCCAGCATGGCCCAGGTCTGCCAGACTGCGACAGGTGCCAGGCACGTTCCAGGTGGTAGCGAATGGAGTCTGGCTTCATCGACCAGCGCGGCATATTTCGTGATCCCTTCTACCATGCTGACAATGTCCACTTCCTGATCACCCAACTGGCGAAGGCCTTTGGTACCTGTAGTGGCCATACAGGTTTCGCGTTTGACCTGGCCGGAAACGACAAGCATAGGAATGGAATCGGTCCACGCGCCGAACACTCCATTAAGGGCATTGATGCTACCGGGACCGGTAGTAACATTGATTACACCGGGTCGTCCGCTCACGCGAGCATAGGCTTCAGCCGCGATTGCGCAAGCCTGTTCGTGATGATTGCATATGTACCGAAGGCGCGGTTCCATGCCGAATGAGTCGTTGAGGTGCATGGCTCCTCCGCCGGTGACAAGGAAGACGTGCCGGACGCCCCAGTCCGCTAACTGCCCGGCGATGTAGTCTGAGAGCTTCATGGCAGAGGAATAACACCTGTCATTGCGGTACCGATCGCAATGCCTCTGCGAACATCGTATCGCTGGAATACTTCGTCTACAACCAAATTCCGCTTCTGACATTGTTCCGGGCGAGCGTATCTTATTCAGATCGGCCCGCAACACCGTCCAGACCCCCGCCGTTTCACCACCGAAGTATGCGAATAAGATTGCTGAAGTCATCCGTCCACAGCGGAAAATGTGCGCTTGGTGTGATGCTGGTCATGTGTTCGACACCCGGAATCGGGCCCTCCCGGTCGAGCGACGCCGCTATGACCCACGCACTACGATATGCATTTGCTTCCGGGTCCGACTGCGCCAGCCAAGCTGACATGTTTGACTGCGCGGCGAGTTTCGCAATCACGGGACGCAGGTCAAGTGCGTCATTGCTTACGTGAAAAGCCAAGATCCCGTTTGGTTTACTGAGGTGCCGGAGATATATCTGAAATGCTTCCTCCGTTAGCAAGTGGACCGGAATCGCATCTCCACTGAACGCATCTATCACCAGCACGTCAAAATTTTGAGTTTCATTTCGGTTGAGTTCTTGTTCCAGCGAAATGCGGGCGTCACCAGGAACGACTCTCACTTCTGCGCGGCTGTCTGAAAGAAACGTGAACAATCTCTGCGGTCCGGAGTACGCGAGCCGAATCACTTCAGGATTGATCTCATAGAACCGCATCTGATCCCCGGGGATTCCGTAAGCCGCGATCGTCCCAACGCCCAATCCGATAATCCCGACGCGAAGAGGCTTTCCGGCATGCCCTCCCCGGATAGTTCGTAAGAACCAACCCAATCCCGCTCTGTGGAGTGAAGTAGCTCGTTGGTATTCGCTTCTTCGTCTCCTCGGAAAACTGAAATCCGTGAGTGATTCTGCCGTGTTTTCCGTCAGCCGAGGAGAGCCACCGAGTTTATCGGACATCACGGTCAAAACCCCGTAAAAGTTACGCGCAGTGGCAACTGCACCATACTCTACAGCGACTGGAGGATAAGCGAGCACTACGGCCAACAGAAGTACGGTGAAACAAACGCTGAACACTGCGGCTCGCTTCATTTGCCCGACCGAACGCGTGCCCGAAGAAGTCCCAGAGAGTATGAGAGCAACCAGCCCGCCAACCGCCACAGAAGAAAGCAGCACCGGTATTAGCTTCCAATTGAGGTTGGCCAGCCCCGGCCCCACGAACACCACAAGAACGCAGAACGCCAGCAGCAAGGGCTTCGGTACATAAATCCAGGATCGGGTGTCCCGCAACAGAATGAGACAAAATAACGTGCAGCACAGCCACACGCTCAGATGAAATTCCCAGAATCCTTTGAATATGATCGGGGCGATGATGCTGACGAAAATGCCGCCGAGAGCCCCTCCTGCAGCCACGAAGAGATAAAACGACGTCAGATATTCTTTTGGAGGTTTCAACTGTACCAGTTCGCCGTGGCACACCATGCATGATGCGAATAGTGCGAAGGAATAAATGAGGATCTGCCAACCGGCGCCAATACCTGGCTGATAGAGCCCAAGGCACACGAGAAGTATGGCCAGCCCGAGACCGACCGACCACACAGTTCGCGAATACCCCTTCTCCGATGAGAAGCACACCACAAAGGACAACAAGTACAAGGACAGCGGCAATACCCAAAGCAGTGGGACGACGGCCACATCCTGGCAAATCCGATTGGTCGTCGCTAGCAGACTGAGTGATCCCGTTGCAGCCAGAAGCAGCCAGATGACTTTGCGACGCCAATTGGGAGGAGGCAACTCTCGCGGTACGTCCACAAACCGAGGCTCCCGCGGCCCTGTCTGGCCTTCTCGAGCCGCTCTCCACGCAGTTGCGATGCAGCCACCACCAAACAGCAGGAAGCCAACTCCCCAAACCTGTGCCTGGACCCTCAGAGAAAGCAGCGGCTCAACAATCACAGGATAAGAAAGGAGAGCAATCAGGGAGCCCGCATTGGAGAGTGCGTAAAGTCGATAGGGCACGTCGCTGCAAGTGCGGCCATACCAGGCCTGTAGCAACGGACCAGTTGTGGAGACCAAGAAATATGGCAAGGCAACACTGGCGGACAACAGGGCAACGATGCGAAGCAAAGGATGCTCGCTACCGATTGGTTTCCAACTGGGACCCGGCAGAAACGGCGATCCCCACGAATATAACCGGAATGCAAGGGCTGCAATCGCGAGAATTATCAGCAGCGAATGGATGATAGCCTGGGCGCGAGGACTTAACCGGCCATCAATGAAGTAGGCGTAGGAGTAGCCAAGCAAGAGGAAGACTTGGAAAAACAACATGCAGGTCGTAAAAACAGCAGGTGTGCCGCCGAACCATGGGAGAATGTATTTTGCTATTACCAGCTGGACCTGAAACAATAGAAACGCACTGCAAAACACAGTAAAGCCGAAGAGCGCCATCATGGCGGTTCGGGACGGAACGGCAGATATGTTGACTGCCTCCTTCGGGTAGGCGCTCGAGCCAGATCTGGGTTCACTCCCCGCTCCTGTGTGATTGGTGGCATCGTTCGCCGACTCGATGCCCGTGAAACTATAACCTGCGGGACTTCCAGTTCCCCTTGCCGCAGTTATGGTTTCAGAGGGAAAAGCACTCCACATTAGCGTGAGCAGTTGCCGAGAATGGCTTCGCGCGCATCTGGAGCTCCCCTCGGAGGCCTCTTAACGGGTCGGAATTTTCGCTTTCGCTTCCCCTAGCTACACACTATATCTGCCTGATGGATTCCATTGCAATATTTCTTGTTTGGGCTGCAAAATGAGCAAAAACGCTAGCGATCCAAAAAATCACCTTTCGTCCTGTCGCCTAGATTGAGTTTCCGTCGCCTGGTTCGCATTTCGTGAGGGTTAAATAACCAAGAGGGACACTCCTTAGAGTCTTGTTTGCCCGTGGGAGAACCTCATTACGTAAGAGTCCTCCATCGCGACTTACGTTGGTGGAGGGCCGATTTCGGCCCTGGTTTTCAAGGCAGTACAGGTGTCACAATGCTCGGCTCGCAGGGACGCGATAGTCTCTAAAAGCTCTCGCATGCGCACCCGCTTCGAGCCCAAAGTTAGTCGGGAAGGCGAAAGGCAGAGGCTTTTGGAAATGAGTGCATCTGTCGGTGGCATTCAGCGCACAGCGTGATCAAGTTCTGTTCCTCGTCGCCGCCCGACTGGCTGCGGAATTTGAGGTGGTGCACCTGCAGGTGCTGCATGCTCCCGCAGACCTGGCATCGCCAGCCGTCGCGCTCCAGCACCTGCCGATGCAGTTCGCGATAGCTCGTTCGCATCGAGTCTCAGTCGCGGGCTTTTGGCAGCGGATCTTCTTCATGAAGCCTTCCGGTTGACCTCAGACAGAAATGCCTCCTGTTGTGGACCGGGCAGGAACTTGTAGTAGCGCGAGATGGATTGCAGCAGGATCTCCGGATTGCCGCCGTCCATCGAGGCTCCGGCGAGGAAGTCCGCACAGATCATCTCCAGGCAGTAGCCCCGGGACTTGTCCGACCCGAGCATCAAGGCCGCAGTCTCGATCGCCTGCTCGATGACCGGAATCTGGCTCTTATAGACCTTGAAATAGATCAGCTCCGAAGGCTCGCTGTCCTTGCCCGTCAGCTCCTTCTCCACCTCCCGCTGGAACTCCGCCTTGGGCATCTGTCGGGCTTTGTGCAGCCAGGTTGCACTTTCGAAGCGCTGACCCTGCTGGCGCGCCAGCTTGGCCAACTCCAGCCCCTTGGTCCATCCCACCTGTTTCAGCTCCTTCCTCACCTGGGGTGGAAGCTGTTCGTGAATCGACATCAGGTAGTAGGCCTTCCTTCTGGACTCCGGGAACCGGCGCTCCAGGAACTCATCGAACGACTTCAGGTTCTCCAGCCGCCAGTACTGGCCGGCCCGCACTTCGCACAGGTACTTGCCCAGTTCCACAAACCTGGTATCGCGCTCGTTCTCATGCCGTGCCTCCCAGGCCAGGATCGCGTCGATCTTGCTCAGCACCTCCTGGGCGCGGCGGCGATTCAGCTTGGGCGGCATGGGCGGATACCTAGTAAGCAAGTTCGTCAAACAGACCAAGATCGACTCCCGGCTTGCGGATCAGCCCAGCCTCCACCAGATCGCGCTGGTCGAGACAGAGCCCGACGAAAGGGACAGGTGGTACACGGGTTCTGGGGGAAGCGGATGCCGCTGTGCGGCAGGAACAGTCCAGACTCGATCCTGCGGACCGTGTCGTCGACCAGGGTCTCGAACTCCTGCCGCTGTTGGTCGGTGATGGTGGCCCGCAGGTACTGGACTTCCACCATGCGCTTACGGACGAAGACGACCTGAGCGACTTCATTGATCCCGGTCATCCAGGAATAGCAAACCAGCTGCGGATCCAGGGCCGCAATGCCGTCCGGCTCCTCGGGATAGCGGGCGGAGGCGGTCTTCCACTCCAGCACACAGGGTGTGCTGTCCAGTTCGCCGACCGCATCGACGAAGGCGACAAAGCTGTTGCCGGAACTCAACGTGCGGGTGAATCGGATCTGTTGATGGCTGTGCGGCTGGTGAATCTGGACGCGCCCGTCCTGGACGAAGCGCTCGAGCAACTGAATGCCTTGCTGGAGCATGTGGTCCCAGGTGTCGTTGCCCGAGTAGACCAGCTCCAGGTTCTTACACGGCGCCCACTGCTCGAACAGGACTGCCGCTGGATCTTCGTGACGGAACAAAGCCGCCACCGCCTGCTCGAAGCAGCGGCCGAAAAGCATGGCGGCGCGAACATCTTTCTCCTGCCAGCCATCGAGATAGCGATGGCGGTAACGGCGAGGGCAGGTCAGGTACTGGGAGATCTGGGTGTAGCTGTAATTCATCATGATGCCCTTTCCTTCCGCGTGCCCTTACCGTTGCCGGCCGGCGGGATCGGGATGGCGGTGGACAGTTCTTCCCACTGGCTGGCCGGGGCGAAGCCGTCGAAGTTCACCAGCGAGACGCCGTTGACCACGGTGTGGCTGATCTTCACGACCCCGACCAGGCCGCGCAGGGCTCGCTCGTCGACCTCGTCCTGGCTCAACAGTTCGGGGTCATAGAGAAAATCCCGCAGGAACCAGCCCAGCTTCCACATCGCCTTGGGGGTGCAGTAGAGACGGCTGACGATCGAGCGCCCGGCAAACGGCTTGGGTTCGAGAACGGAGAGCCGGAGCAGATAAAAGCGCTTCTGGGCTTGCCAGCGATGCTGGGCCCCATCGAGCCGGACGAGAAATATGCCGTCGGGAACCTCGGAGTGCGAATCACGTGCGGTGTCGGAGAGTCCGGGAACATGACGTTTCATCCCGCCACCTCCTGGCTTGGGCGTGCGTAGCTGTTGAGCTGACAGAGCAGGGCATCGCGGTCCTTCTTGGCCGCCTCGGCAAGCTGCTGGACGAAGCTTTCGACCTGCTCGCGAGTGGCGTCTTTGAGGGCTTTGGTACCGCAGAAGTCGACGGCGTAGGCTTTCACCAGTTCGGGATCGAGCTTGTGCTGGCGGATGATCTGGCAGAGCCGGTCGCGGACCTTGTGACCGGACACCGTTGCCGTTTCCGTTGGCATTCTTGGGCGGAAACTTCTGTGCATCAGGAGCCGCCGCCATCGGACCGGGATTCGATCCGATCTCCTCGACCGAGCAGATGCCGATGCCATACGCCTTGCGCAGAGCGCGATTGACGGCTCGGGTCTCGGCTATGCGCATCTCGGCGCCGCGGACCAGCAGAGAAACGTTGGAAGGGTCGGCATCGCCGTAGCCGACGAAACCGGCGGAATCTTTGGACGGATACACCGTCGCCTTGAGGACGAAACGATTGGCCGCGGAATCACACAGCGAATCGACGGCCTCGACATGGATACCGCGGCATCTCTTGCGACGCGCCAGCCGAAGGAGACCGGTGTGGGTCACGTACCAGGAATTGTTGAGGAACTGGAGTTCGCCTCTACGCAGAGAAAAGTCAAAATCCTGAGATAGAGTCTTCAGCGACTCGGCCAATCGAATGGGTAAAGTACCAGCGATCAGCCGGTGGGCGAACCGCAAGTTTTCGCCGTGCCAGCAGGGTTTTCTCCGCGAGCGTGCACTGGAATGTTGTTTTTCAGACTCGCTCATAATGCCTCCTAAGGCCTGATTTTTGTCTCCGGACTTCCTAAGTCACTATGCCGGGCGTCCTCGGATGGGGTACAAAAAGATAGCGCAGCTTATATTCATAAATGGCATATTCATATACTGAATATGCCATTTATGAATGTAGAAGTCAAGAGATTTTCATTGCGATGGCAGGCAAATCCAAGGTCGATTTGACGGCGGTAGGTTCTCGGATCAAGAAGCTACGTGGGACCATGCTTCAAGAAGAGCTAGCCACTCATCTCGACGTCAGCCAAGGACACCTCTCAAAGATTGAACGAGGAAAGATTGCACCCAGTCTGGAGATGCTCATTTTGCTTTCCGAAAGATTCCACAAGACGATCGACTGGATACTACGGGGAGAAGAGAAGTAAGGAATTTAGCTCTCGTCCTCAAATCGGTACTTGCCGCAAGCTACTATACGACGGTTGGGCCTCAGTCGATTCAACGCCTAGATCGACAAGCAGAAGCTGGGGACGAAGTAAGAAATCTGATTTTGGTAGTCTGATTTTGTCCACTTTGCGCATCTGATTTGGCCCACCCTGCATAGAACGGTTTACTCTATCCGCGCAGCGGATGAGGGAACCAATGGACAGGAGACGCAAGGTGGAGCTGTTTGAACAGATCAGACGGGAGTACAGCCACGGCGTGGGCACGATTCAGGGAACAGCCAAGAAGTTAGGCGTGCATGGCCGCAATGGTGCGCCAGGCGCTGGCCAGTGCCATACCGCCGGAGCGCAAGCCGCCGCTACGGCGGCAACCGCAGTTGGAACCGGTGAAGGAGTTTATCGACGCTATCTTGCAGGCGGATCAGCAAGCACCGCGCAAGCAGCGGCATACCGCAAAACCATCTGGCAACGAGATGCGGCCATGCGAAGGGCGCTCGATGGCTTATAAGCAGGCGGGCCCAAGTTCATGTGGCCTAGCTATCCTGGTCGCCAAAACAGAAGCTGAGAACGAAGTAAAAGGCCCTGTGTGCGCAATTGCTGATTACACGCAAGCCGTGCGATCTGCGCCTTCGTCAAGCGCGCCCATGAAGATCTAGCGCCAGGACCTCAGATCCAGAAACCAAATCAGCAGATCGGTAGCTGACGAAATCATCAAGGCGCTTGATCGGCAACACCACGTGGTTTTTGGCTTGATTGTGGGTACAATTGTGGGTATGCTGGAACGTGGAATTTAGCTGGGACGAACCAAAGCGCGAATGGGTGCTGGCGGAACGGGGGATAGATTTTCTCCGCGTGGCCTTCAGCGTTATTTGATGGCCGTCCCCTTCTCACAGTGCCGACGCCGCGGGATGAGGAGGAACGATTTCTGAGCGTTGGTCCGATGGAAGGAAAATTCTTTGCGGTCATATGGACGTGGCGCGACGGAGCGGTGCGAATTATCACGGCAAGGAGGGCAAGAGATGCGGAAGAAAAGCGATACCGTGCGCTATACGGCTAAACAAATCAAAGCCAAGATTGCGCGGGGCGAAGACCGGACAAATTGGAACAAGATTGACGCGGTGAGCGGCACCCAGTTGGAAGCGTCGATCCGTGCCGACGTGGATGACGTTCGGGGTGAACCCGACTGGACGCAGGCCATCGTCGGCATCCCTGCTCCGAAAGACCATATCAATATCCGCATTGATCACGATGTTTTGCAATGGTTCAGGTCAAACGGCAAGGGCTATCAGACCCTCATGAATAACGTCCTTCGCGCCTTCGTCCAGACGCGACAACAGCGTCAGAACACCAAATCAAAATAGTAGCGTCCGGCGATACGATAGGGCACTGCAGAGAAAGTTTGACTGGGCTCTCCAAAAGCTTCTTGAATCTCAAGCGAGGCGACGGAAGGCCCAGGCGCCAGGGAGCGTCTAGCTGCCAAATCATCCGGGGAGTTGTCGCGGCGGCTCGATCGGTCGCGGCATAAGCGGTGTCGACGCCGCCGGGCGTGAGCAGGACGGTTTGTGGAGCCCCCAGAGCCTGCCGAGGCCCTTCTCTGCCTTACAGAGACGTAGTATTCTGGTAGCACCTAAAAAGGTGCTTATACATGGAGCAGACCCATGCTGGACATTACGAAGGACATCCAATCGCTGACGACCTTCCGCCGCCGTTCCGGCGACTTCATGAAACAGCTCAAGAAGAGCAAACGCCCCGTGGTGCTCACCGTGAAGGGGAAGGCAGCGGCCATCGTGCAGGACGCCGAAGCCTATCAACGATTGCTCGATATTGCCGCCCAGGCCGATGCGGAAGAGGGCATCCGTCAGGGTCTGGATGACGTAGCCCACGGACGCACTCGCCCGGCGAGAGAAGTATTTGACGAGATTCGCCGCAAACATGACATACCTCGTTGAGTTTGCTGCTCGCGCAGTCCGCGATCTTGAAATCCTCTATGTGGAAAAGAACGCTGCGGAGTCACACGCTGCCGCTCGCTGGTATAACGGTCTGGAGGAGGCTGTGTATGCGCTCGCAATCGTATCCCTATCGCTGCCCTGTCGCCCCGGAAGCCCGGAAGATGAAGCGAAAGTTGCGGAACCTGCTTTATGGTAAGAAGCCTCACGTCTATCGAGTCATTTATGAAATCGATGAAGGGCGGCAAACGGTGTGGGTGCTCACGATTCGCCATGGCGCAAGACGGAAGATTAAGGCGTCCGATCTCGCATAAAAAAGTGTGCCTCGACGGGCGCCACAAGTCGAAGTTGAAACACTTGGGATATTTACGCTCACAGATCCTTGAATCTCAGCAGCTCGCGCACGTAAGGCGGAGGCGCCATTGAGCGGTTAGGTTTCAGGCGATCAGTAGCATGTCACCGGTAGTTCGACACTGCCTTGCCGCGATGTTCGCTTTAAGTTTGGTTGCGAGTCTTGCGATTGTTCCTCTCGGGCGGCGAGGCCCATAACCGCTAAACGATCCGAGGCTTTCCGGCGGGGGCAAGTTTGCGAGATGCTGCTGTACGAAGGGGTCGAGGCCCACAAGAAGGAGGGGGCCCAGGTTCATACAGCGCCTGGTCGCCAAACAGAAGCTGAGGACGAAGTGAAGGCTTCGGGAGAGCGTCTCGTGGAGGGACATCAATCGCTCAGGCCGCAGCTTAAAAACACCCTGCTCCCCCAAGACGTGGTCGCCGCAGCGGGTAGCAGCCATAGACGCGCGTCAACTCGCTCGTGGTCACTCCGCTCTCATTAGTATTTCTTGGGCTGTGTTCTCCCGCCTGCATTGATTCTAAAGGTACTTGCATCGCGCCTACCCAATCCGGGTATCGATCCCCACGCCCAAGCAATCCGACTGCCAACAATCTTTTAGGAAAATCCCGACTGCCGAGTATTAAGAGACAGCTGCAAGGAAGAAGCGGCTTGCCGGTTCCGGCATAAGGCCGGGGTCGGCGCTCTAAACCCCTTTGCCGGGGGCTTTGGCTCCCTACGTCCGCACGCGGGCGTATGCGGTCTTTGTCAATTCGGTCGGTGTCTCGCTGTCGGGCGGGTAGGGCGCCCGAGGGTAGCCGGTAAGCCAGCGTAGGTGTCACCGCAATTAGCAAGGCCAAAACAGTCAACCATTAACACAACCAAACCAAAAAAAGGGAGTCACATCATGCAAACCAAGTCCCCCGATCTTAACTGTCCTAATGGGCACGTTCTGACAACCCTGGCCAAGTCGCTGCTGGCTGCTGGCCTAACGCTCATATATGTAGTCCTGCCGGTCGGCAGCCACCCATCACCAGCCAAGGCGTTCCACGGGGACCGCAGAAATGAGGAATAAGTATATGAAAGATGAAAAGCACAAAACAATGAGCACCGATGAAACGAACGACAACAACTGCGAGGGGCCGATGATTTCTGAGCTAAAGCTCGCGGCCAACCGTACCAACGCGCTGAAATCTACGGGGCCTCGGACACAACGGGGCAAGGGCTACAGCAGGCTCAATAGCTTTAAGCACGGTCTGTTAGCACAAAAGGTCATGTTTGATGGCAGTGGGAAAATGTTGGATCCAGAACTGCTTGCGCTACATGATGCCCTGCGCGAGCAGTATGGAACTGATGATATCCGAGTACAGCTGCTGCTGGACATGTTGCTAACCGACTACTGGAGGATGAAGCAAGCCCTCGAAATGGAAGTTACCTACAGAGCTAAGAGGGCGACGTTTCTCGCGTATCCATGGATACCGCAGGTACAGCGGTATGCCACCGCCAGCAGGAACCTATTCATGAAGAATCTCGATCTGCTCTCGAAAATGAAGCAGGCGGACGAGGGAGATGCAGAAGTGGGCGAGAACGGCCCTCAGCTCGATCCTCGCGCTGACAAAACTCACTCTGTTAAGCCTGAGTGCGCGGAAGCAGCCCCTACGAAGCCATCGCCGTTAAGGGAGGTGCCTCAGCAGTCCCTACAGCAAAACCCTGCAGATCATCATGTCAATTAAGACGGTGAAGAGGTACCGGTCTGCGACCGGCCGTGAGACCGACGCAGACCACTCTTCGAGTCAGAACGCCACGAGCAACCTGCCGCTTCTCTCAGGAAATGATCGGCCAGGCGACCGGGTAGTCGGTGTGCCGCGAACAGCAGGCCTACACGGCGGCTCGATCGGCTGCGGCGGCAGGAGGGAGTGCCGAGCACCAGAGCGATCAACTTCCTCGACAACCAAATCACCCAAGGGAAGCCGTCAGGATGGCGCCCTCCGACCTGCGCAAAGGAAGCGGACACGTTCGCTTGTTCAGCTCTTCTGAAGTTGTGGTTGACCTATGCAGGTCTCACAGTCGCCCGTCAGTTCTTCATGGCGCGGATGGTGCCTAAGCCCAGAAAGAAGTCGTCGTAGGTGACCAGCGTCAGATCTATGATTTGAGCTGTAGCAGCGAGAAACCGATCGCGGGGCGGCAGAAAAAAAAAAAGCGGCCAGCACGATTCGTGCATTTAGGCAACTTGACCGAAAAAGGTCTCTGTGTGGAGTAAAGAAAGGTAGATAATGTTACAGAAGGATAGAGTCCCCTTGAGCCTCAATGTCAAAGATCCGGAAGCCCACCGTCTCGCTCAGGCGATTGCCAAGGTCACCGGCGAGACCATGACTCGTGCCGTCAAGGAAGCTCTGCGGGAACGCTACGAACGCCTCCAAACCCGCCGTGGCAAAGCCTCCGTTGAGGAACTTCTCGCCATCGCCAAGCGTGCCTCCGCCCAGGCCAAACGTCCTTATCTCGATCACGCCGAATTCCTTTATGACGAACGCGGTCTCCCCAAATGATCCTGGACACCTCCGCGCTCACCGCCATCTTTTTGGGGAACCCGAAGCCGCCCTCTACACTCAGTTCATCCACGACGCCGACCGCTGCCTGATAAGCTCCTGGCGCGTACGTCAGCTCACCAGATAGTCCATGGCTTCTTCCCGGGTGGCGAAGACAGGAAACTCGCGAGCGGAAAAGCTGCGGACAGATTCATAAAGAGCCTTGGGTAAATTTCCGGCAAGTACCCATGCCGCTCGCTTGATGTGAGGCTTATCAATCGCCGTCGCAACCTTAATGCGTTCGACGGCATTGCGGTTGAACGCCGCACCGCCGAAGTCGGCTACTACCAACACGGAACCCACCGGCTCGCCGGTCACAATCTCCGGAACGCGGTCGCATATCGTTGCCACTTCTTCGGCTTTGCAATCCGTGAAATCCAATAACAATATCCGCTGGTTCCGATGCGTCACAAACCGTACGCGGTCCATAAGCTCTCCCTGTTAGGCATATGCGGTCGCAGCCGTTTTGTAAGAGTTAATTGGAAGCTGAATTGTAGGCCTTATCGAGGCGGTGGAGAAGGCAATCCGAAGAGACTAGTCGAGGCTGCAAGCCTCGTCTTTTCAAACCGGTCGATTTTTTTGACCTACGCCATGTTGTTTCCTCTCTGACCAGAATTCTAACTGCTGTCGCTTTCCCGCGCACTCGCCAGCTGCTTACTTCGGGCGCGCAGGTGCGTTAAGAAAACTCACCAGATTTCCGATGTCGGTTGCCTTCAGGGTCGGCCAGGGTATGCCCAATTCCTCAGCCCGATCAATCATGCGGGGGCCGTGCCGCCACAGAGCGGCGGTGAAGGAAACAGTGGTGTAAGCTTCGGTGCCCGACCTAAGCCCGGGCCCAATCTTTGTGCCTTCCGCCACATGGCCATGGCAAGCAGCACAGCCGCGCTCGGAGAAAACGCGCTCTCCGACCAAGGGGGATCCGGTTGGCTCGAAGTAGCGCAGGCTCGCGAGAAATGTTAGCAAGTCCGACATCTCGTTGCCCTGGAGAACGGGGGAAGGAACCCCGTTTTCGTGGCCCAGACGGAGCATCGCTGGTGCATGGTTCCACAGAACGCTGGCAAACTGCGCCGTCGTGAGTGGAAGATCATGCTCTGGCCCCAGCTCCGGACCCAGGCTGCCACCCTGCCCGCCCACCGAATGGCACCATATGCATCTGCTCTGAAACACACCCCAACCCCGCTCTGCGTTGCCGGGTATCTCGCGTGCGTTGGTCGCTGGCTGGGGAGCGCTGAGGCTTACATACGCGATCAGATCATTCATCTCATTACCGGTGAACTGGGGCCATTGTCCTATGGTGCTGGCAATAGGAGCAATCATCGACCCGGCATGGTTAAGCATGGCGCGTGTCCAGGCGTTCGAGTCCCCGCCGGCAGCGATCCCTGAGAGCTCGGGCGCTGACTTGCCGCCCGTCCCTCCCACAGAATGGCAATGGACACAGCCCTTCTCGTTGAATACCCGCTGGCCAGCGCTTGGGTCGCCGGCGCGATCAATGCTGCTTGCCTGGTACAACAACGCAAGGATGTCTGCCATTTCTTGCGAGTTCAACTGGGGATAAGGCTCGTTCTTTTGGCGGATCTGCCGCCACATACCGGGTCCATGGTTCCACAATATCGCCGTAAGCCAGCCCATCGCGGGCGCGCTGGGACGCATTCCGGATAGATCAGGGGCAATGCGCCCGCCTGATCCATTGATGGAATGGCAAATGCCGCATTGCTTGTCACCAAAAAACAGCTCGGCGCCTTTCTCGGGTTCACCGATAATGTAGAGTGCGCGCCGCGCTGTGGTCGGCCGGCGCACCTGCAGGAACACGGCCACCAATAAGGCTACGGGGATCACTGCTGCAGGGATCCAGAAGAGAAGCTCTTTGCGTTTACTTAGCGTTGTCATCTACACAACACTCCTCTCTCACGCCGAACCCCTGAAATTCGGAACTCATCGCGGTTCAGGCCGACCCACAGGGCGCCCCAGGACTGGTGAATCGCAGGGTGGATCGCCTCACTTTCCGGGTCCAAATTCCTGATATAGAACCCCAGTCCCTCGCAGGTGACGGCGATCGTCACCAGCGATATTCCGAGCCCGACGCGACAGGACCTGCAAGAACCAACATCATTATTCTGCCGCGGGAACTCATGCCTTCCCTCGATCGCTCTGCTTCTTCTTGCGCCCTAGGCCGGATGCGTGTTGGGCTCCGACCGTTTCATCACCCATTCCCGCTAACCGCTCTATCTAGTGTGCAGGCAGTAAGCTCAATGCACTTTGGAACGGAAGAGATGTAGCCGCCAAGGCCAGCTCGCGCGGTTGGTACTAATACCGCGTTGGAATGTTGTTAGCTCGCTTCGGCCATCTGGCGGCACCGTTTCGCCAGCGCCGACTGGATGAAAGTCACCTCGCGTCCCAGCATGTCGGTTGCTTCGCGGCAGAGGTCGGGGCGCTCGCGCATGAGTTGCAGAAATTCTTCCCGCGGTTGGTGAACTATATCCGACTGGACCACCGTCACAGCGGTCAGGCTGTAGGGACGTCCAGTAAATGTGGCGGGCAATCCCAGCAGCGAGCCCGCGAAGAAAACTCTGTCTAGCTCGGGCATGTTGCGCACGCTCATCAGCACCTTGCCCTTAAGTACAAGGAACACACCCGCAGTTTCCCCGTCTTCACGAAAGAGGACATGCGCTGAAGGAAGGTTTTGCTTTCGACCCGCTGATTCCAGGCCGGCTTTCAATTCGTTAGACACCTGCAGAATATTGCTTTTCACGCCCACACTTTTCATTCAGGACTTATGCCACAACTGCGCACAGCGCTTCTGTGACTCGAATCACAGATAGGTGTGAGGTCGAAAATTGAAGACCTTCACAGACCGCGCTGTTTGCCATGGTCCGGGGCTAAAGGGGCGAGTGGCGGGGCAGAGTTTCACCACCGCGCTCTCTCAGAGCCGGACGTGAACCTCTTGGCTCATCCGGCTCCCAGTATCTGGCTGTTGGATAAGCTGTCCAACAGCTTTGACTTGGCCATGTAGCTCCTCCCGTCGCCGGTTGGCAACCTGTCCTTGGCGGGATACCGCAGCCCCTTCGGTCCAACTCCATTACAGAGCCTTCATCCCTACTACGGACTGCTCCGTCCCTGTGCCCCGTCTCGGTACTCTGGCCCTCGCGGGGATCTCCCACTTGAACTTCTCCCTTAACATCGGAGCGACAGGTTCCCGCGTTCCACAAAAAAGCCTGATCCGGATTCACGCCGCCTCCAAGCCGGATACCGCTCGGGGCCGGGCTCCAGGGCTCCACCCGAACTCGTCCCAGGGGGCACTACCTTACCCCCCGGTTTCGACATCGTCCATTGCATTTCGGAACGTCATCAGCGGTTCGCTGGTGCTCGTCTCTCCAGATCTCACCTGATGGGGTTTACCCCGCCTTTTCCTGCGACACTCACCACCAACGCTCTTAACGTCAGCAGTTCGCAGTGGTTTGGAGCCTGCGCCTGATCGCCGGCTCCGAGGTACCTACCCTCATCTCTCTTGCAGCTCCACACCTCCTATGCAGTTGGTGTGCTCGCGGCACACGTAGTGTTGCAAGTTTCAAATGCCGACAAGTCTGTCGCCGAGCCTCGGTCGTAGATTCTTAGGCTGCCAAATCGAAAAGACTGTCGATTAACTGAATCTGTCGAAGAAGATCATCTCCTGCCTGTACCTAACGAAGACTCTGTGCGGCCCTTCCCGATCGGTATCTTCGTGGCGAGCACAGTTCACATTTTGTTGTTAGACGATCACACCTTGTCTCGAGAGAGTGCACGTCGGCTTTCCTCGCCACGGAGCCCGAGTTAGTTCCAGCGGCAGGGCCTTGATTAGGACACCCGCCCTCAAGAGGCACGGACCGACAGCGGTTCGAGGGTCCCACTGGGATGGGCCAGCAATCGTTTCTACCGCGCCAATACAAGACCATCGTCGTACACGCCAAGGTCAGAAAGCTAAAGACCTCCTGAAGCGAACTGTGCCAGCCTCAACTCTTTGTCCTATCAGCATCACTCGTCCTAGTGATTTAGATCACAGAGTTCTGGGTTGCTGCCAAGGTATTGTTGCTGCTCCCCGAGGTCGCGGTGAGGGCACTCTTGGGGCGGGGGATTTCCTGTTTGTCTTCCACGCTAGGCGGTTACGGCTACCGTCTGACTACTCCTGCTCAACCTCTGGAGAGATACGAATTCCTCGCTCTTGAGCCGCGGGCTGGCGAGGTGATAGTAGAAGTTGCGGGCTGCGGCGTCTGCCATACCGATGTCGGCTTTGCTTTCGACGGTGTACCCACGCGCGCGCCACTGCCACTCACCCTTGGACACGAAATCTCGGGTCGCATTGTGGCAGAGGGCGAGGGCGCAACCAGCTGGGCAGGCCGCAGCGTAATCGTTCCGGCTGTGATCCCTTGCGACGATTGCGCACCATGCCGAGCTGGCCAGCCGACGATTTGCCGGCGGCAGTTCATGCCCGGCAACGACGGGGATGGAGGGTTTGCAACTCACGTTCGCGTTCCCGCCCGTAGACTTTGTCCGGTTCCTGAAGACCTGCCGCCAGGCATCACTCTCGATCTCCTGTCGGTGGTAGCCGACGCCGTAACCACTCCCTACGAGGCGATTCGACGGTCGGCGTTAGGGGCGGATGACGTTGCGGTGTTTGTGGGCGTGGGAGGAGTCGGTGGATTCGGCGTCCAGATTGCCGCTGCCATGGGTGCGGCAGTTGTAGCCATTGACATCGACCAAGCAAAGCTCGAACTGGCTGCCCGGCACGGCGCTTCACTGACGTTAGATGCCAGTTCTATGAACGAGAAGGAACTAAAATCCGCGGTACGCTCGTTTGACAAACAGTCAGGACGTACCGGGATTGGGCTGAAAATCTTTGAAACCAGCGGCACAGCGGCAGGTCAAGCCGTCGCGTTCGGACTGCTCGACTATGGCGGCTACCTGGCAGTGGTTGGGTTTACACCCAAGAAAGTTGAGCTGCGGCTCTCCAACCTTATGGCGTTCGATGCGACCGCGCGCGGCAACTGGGGTTGCCCGCCGGAACAGTATCCGGCTGCGCTGGCTCTCGTATTGAATGGCAGCGTAGTGCTTGAACCTTATGTGGAGCGGCATCCGCTGGACGAGGTTCCCGCTTTGTTGGAGGCGGTGGCCCGCCATGAAATTCGCAAGCGCGTGATTCTGGTCCCGGATCGCAAAAGCCCGCAGTAGCCGTAAAGGAGACAACCTCGTGCACGATCACAATCTAGTGGAATCGTTTCCCACGCGTTCCATCCTGGTAGAGCAGCAGGCGGTGAAAGAGCGGTCGGGCGCAGCGGTTGGAGGACTGCACAATGTCTGGATCACGCTGAACAATCCATCCGAACTCAACGCCTATACCACCGACATGGTGAAAGAGATCATTCTGGCGCTGCGCGCCGCCAGCAATGACCGGGCTGCGGTTGCTGTAGTTCTGACTGGCGCCGGATCACGCGCTTTCTGCGCCGGGGGAAACACGCGCGAGTACGCGGAAGTTTACGCTGGCAATCCCGGTGAGTACCGCCAGTACATGCGGCTGTTCAACGACATGGTGACGGCCGTACTGCAATGCGACAAGCCGGTGATTTGCCGGGTGAACGGAATGCGTGTCGGCGGAGGTCAAGAAGTGGGCATGGCATGCGATTTTTCCGTGGCCAGCGATCTCGCCGTCTTTAGCCAGGCCGGCCCGCGGCACGGCTCAGCGCCCGATGGCGGGTCCACGGATTTTCTGCCTTTATTTGTGGGCATGGAGCAGGCCATGGTCAGCGGCACGTTGTGTCAGCCCTGGAGTGCGCACCGCTTCTACTGGCTTGGAGGCCTCACTCAGATTGTTCCGGCGCTCAAGGTGGAAGGGCAGTGGATACCGAATCCACTGGTCGTTACTGATCGTGTGCTCGATGAATACGGCCGGCTGGTTTTAGGCGAGGCGAAAACCGGAGAGCAACGTGAACAAGGCAAAAAACTGCTGGCCAAAGGCTCCGTAGATCTGACGCTTCTGGATGACGTCGTGGAAGCGCTGTGCACTCAACTGCTGTACACCATGCCCGACTGCCTTATCAAGACCATTGAGAGCCTGCGCAAACACAAGCTGGAACACTGGGACCGCAACCGCGAGACGAATCGTGCGTGGTTGTCATTGAACATGATGACCGAGGCACGCGCCGGCTTCCGTGCTTTCCATTACGGCAGCAAGGAGCAGCGTGAGGTTGATTTTGTGCTCCTGCGGCGGCGACTCGCGGAAGGTGTGCCATGGAGTGATGAACTGATTCAAGAGGTCGCGCCCTGGACCGCCCAAGCAGTCGGCGCGGGTAAACAAGAATGAGCGTCACCACGAAAGCGAGGCTGGCATGAGTCTTGAACTCGCCAGCCTGATCCAGAGCGCGCAGGAGTTGAACGACGACTTCGAGCTGACTGCGGTGCGTGCGTGGAAGGAAGCTGGGACTGGGCGCAAAGCCATCGGGCACATGCCCATCTATGTTCCGCGTGAGTTGATTCATGCCGCAGGAATGTTGCCGGTCGGCATTGTGGGCGCAGGGGAGCGATTGGAGATCATTCGCGGCGATGCGTACTTCCAGAGCTATATCTGCCATATTCCCCGCAGCACCATCGAACTCGCTCTCAGCCGCCGGCTCGACGTGTTGGATGGTATGTTGTTTCCCTCCATCTGCGACGTGATCCGCAACTTGTCGGGCATGTGGACCATGCTGTTCCCGGACCGCTACGTTCGCTACGTGGATTTGCCACAGAATTTCGAGCCTACGGCAGGTGGTGTTTACTGGCATCGTGAACTTGAGACACTGCGTGAGGACTTTGCCCGCCTGAGCGGCCGTCCGATCGAAGATGATGCCCTGCGGCACAGCATCGTCGTGTACAACGAAAACCGCTCCACCATTTGCGATCTGTATCGCGCTCGCAGCCGTCAGCCTTGGATCTACCCGACCTCGGAAGTGTATGTGCTATTGCGAGCAGCGAACGTCCTTCCACCCGAAGATCACACCGCGCTGCTGCGGGAATACCTGCGGCTTGCGCCTTTGGAAACCGACCGCCGCGATCGTGACCAGAGCCGAGTGGTGCTGGTGGGAACATTCTGCGAGCAGCCGCCGCTGGGTCTGCTGCTTACCTTGGAACGCGCAGGATGCTGGGTCGTGGATGACGACCTGCTCCTGGGGCTCAGATGGATCATGGGTGAGATCTCGTGCGACGGAGATCCCTTGCAAGCCCTGGTTGAGGCCTTCCTCACCCGGAGCGCCGAGACTGCTGCACGCTACCTGCCCGAAGGAAAGCACGGAGGTGCACTCGTAGATTCAGTCCGGCGCAATCGCGCGGAGGGAGTCATCTTTTGTGCGCCCAGCTTCTGCGATCCCGCCCTGCTGGAGCAACCGATGCTAGTGGCAGCCCTCGACCGCGAGGGCATTCCACACACGCAATTCAAGTACTCCGAAGACACCGGCCAGTTCGCGGTCATCCGTGAGCAGGCGGGCACATTCTCCGATTCCATCCGCCTGTGGAGCCAAGCATGACTGCCGCATCCCCCAGCCCGCGCGTCCACGCTGAAGACGACAAGGAACGCAGCATGTCCCTGCAAAAGCAGATGATCGCCGGCCATTACAGCGCGCTCGCGCGTGCTCCGCAAGAAGGCCGCAAGGTCGTTTATACCTTCGTTCCCGGCAATCTTACCGAACTGTTGCGCTCCTTCGATCTGCTTCCGGTCCTTCCTGAAATCAACGCGCTTCAGTCCGGCATGCGGAAATTGTCGGGCGAGTATATTGCGGAAGCGGAGAAGCATGGCCATAGCGAAGACGTTTGCACCTATGTGAAGTGCGACATCGGAATGCTGAAGAAGGGCAACATCGGCCCCACGGGCGAACGGCTGCCCCCACCGGACTTGCTACTGCTCTCCTATACCGGCTGTTTCACGTTTATGAAGTGGTTCGAACTGCTGCGCCAGGAATACGACTGCCCGGTAGCCATGCTCCATGTTCCATATCAATCAGAAGGCCGTATTCTGCCGCATCATGTCGAGTACATCGTCCAGCAACTGCGCACGGAGGTAATTCCTAAACTTGAAGCAGTTAGCGGCCGTCGTTACGACGAGAATCGTCTGTGCGAAATGCTGCGACTGTCGGCGCAGGCAGAAGATGATCTGGTCTGGGTGCTGGAATCGGCCAAGCATGTGCCTTCACCCATCGATGCTTATTTCGGCGGCGTGTACTACATCGGGCCAATGTTTACCGCATTTCGCGGAACCGCTGAGGGCGTCTCGTACTATCGCGTCCTGCACGAAGAAGTGGAGGCTCGGCTGCGCGAAGGCCTGGGGCCGCTGACGCCGGAGGGATCGCAGCGAAAGGAACGCTACCGCCTGGTGATGGAAGGTCCACCGAATTGGACCAGCTTTCGCGAGTTCTGGAAGATGTTCTACGACGAAGGCGCTGTGATAGTAGCCAGCAGCTACACCAAGGTTGGAGGACTGTACGACGGCGGCTTCCGTCACGATCCCGAACGGCCGTTGGAGACTCTGGCGGAGTACTGCCTGGGCTGTTACACCAATCTCGGTTTGCCCACCCGCGTGGCATTGCTGGAGCGATACATTCGCGAGTATCGCGCCGACGGCTTCATGATCAACAGCATCAAGAGCTGCAATTCCTTTAGTGTGGGTCAACTGCTGATGCTACGTCAACTGGAGCAGAGTACCGGCGTTCCCGGGGGCTTCATCGAAAGCGACCTGGTGGACCCGCGTTACTTCTCCGCCGCAAACATCAAGAACCGCATTGAAAGCTATTTGCAGATGCTTGAACAAAAGCGCATCGGCGTGAACGCATGAATGCTCTACGGACCTATGTCGGTATTGATCTCGGCTCTACCACTACTAAGGCAGTCGTCCTGAACGACGCTGGCGAGGTGATTGGCCGCGGCATCACCAACAGCCGCAGCAATTACGATGTCGCCTGCCAGGTGGTGCGGGAGGAAGCCATGGTCCGCACCCGTTTCACGCTCACGCGGCAGGCGATTACCGGCGATCCGGCCCTGGCTCAGGTCGAGAAGGCTTTCCTTTCCTCGTTGCAGCGAAACTTCCGATTCCGGCAGCATCTCGATCAACTTGCGCGACTGCGGGAAGCGCTGTTCAGCGCCGCTGGCGATCCCCGCCACAGCGCTCATCGAAGCGAACTAAATGCTGCGCTCGAAAGCATCATGGATGGGATGGTCGAGCGAGCCGAATTGCATTTCAACGGATTGGCGGTGCGCAAGAGCGACTTCTTTCGCGATCTCGCCACCTCCGATTACATGCAACTGGCGGAACAACGCAGCGATCCCCGCGGCATCACCTTCGACATGCTGTGCGGGCTGTTCGACGCCGCAATCCTCGTGGTCGAAAACGCGCCTACTCAGGGTACCTTCGAAACCCAATTGCGTAATGCGCTGGAGCCTACTCTGGCGTCGGCTACTTCGGCGGTGCAAGAGAAGGCTTCGCGCCTGCGCGAGGTGGTGGAGGCGACCTGCGACACACAGATCGTAGAAGCCGGGACCGTGGGCACCGGATATGGCCGCCAGCGCTTGCCTTTTCCCAAGGAGCAGATTCGCAGCGAGATTCTTTGCCACGGGCTGGGCGCGCATGCCATGTTTCCTGGCAGCCGGACTGTGCTGGACATCGGGGGGCAAGACACCAAGGCAATCCAAGTCGACGCCGACGGACTGGTTGTCAGCTTCCAGATGAATGACCGCTGCGCCGCCGGATGCGGCCGTTATCTGGGTTACATCGCAGATGAAATGAACCTGGGATTGCATGAGTTGGGCCCGCTTGCCCAACAGAGCCAGCGGCCGGGTGAAGATCAACAGCACGTGTACCGTGTTTGCCGGTGCGGAGTTGCGAGAACGTCTATCGCTCGGCCAGAGGCGTGAGGACATCGTGGCGGGGCTGCATCGCGCCATCATCTTGCGTGCGATGTCGCTGCTGGCGCGCTCTGGAGGTGTCCGTGACGAGTTCACCTTCACCGGCGGCGTGGCCCGCAATCCGGCGGCAGTCAGTGCTCTGCGCGAGTTGGTGCAGGAGAATTACGGTGATCGGACGCTGAACATTTCTGCCGACTCGATTTACACTGGCGCTCTGGGAGCGGCTTTGTTCGCCCGGCGCGCTGCACAGGTCAACGCATGACAACCGCTACCATCCCGTTGAGGACTCGATCTGTTGAGGAGCAGATTACGGCTGGCGTCGATGTAGGCTCCAGCGCAGTGAAGATTGCGGTGCTGCGGACGATCGGCGGCGAGACCGAGGTCCTGGCGCTGCTCACCGAGCGTATACGCCGCCGCGAGTTGCGCAAAGTAGTGAATGACGGATACCTGGCAGCTCTGTGCGTGGCTGGCGTGGCTGCCGAAGAAGTTTGCTATGTGGCCAGCACCGGCGAAGGCGAGTTGGTGGATTTTCGCCGCGGACACTTTTACGGCATGACTACCCACGCGCGTGGCGCGATCTTTCTCATGCCCGAGGTCCGCGCCGTTCTCGACGTTGGGGCCTTGCATGCGCGTGCCATGCGCATTGATGAGCGCAGCCGGGTGCTCAGCTATCGCATGACCGGCCAATGCGCTTCCGGCTCCGGCCAATTCCTGGAGAATGTCGCGCGCTACCTGGGCATTGCCTTGGCGGACATCGGGCCCCTGTCTTGCCAAGCGAGCAATCCGCAAGTCGTCAGCAGCATCTGCGCGGTTCTGGCGGAAACGGATGTGATCAATATGGTGAGCCGGGGAATTACCACACCCGACATTCTGAAGGGCATTCATCTTTCCATGGCTGGCCGCTACACCAAGCTGCTGCGGGCGATTGACGCACATGGCCAGGTGGCAATTACCGGAGGCCTCTCCGCGGATACCGGGCTGGCACAGGCGTTGCAGGAAAAATCGCGCGAGGATGGTCTGGACCTGGAGGTTCGCACCCATCCCAACTCCATCTATGCCGGCGCGCTGGGAGCAGCTTTGTGGGGAGCGTATCGTCATCGCATGCTCGCCCGGCATGAGGAGGTGTCGGCATGAGCGGCGTCAACGAACTGGCAGGCAAGTATGCCATTGTCACCGGCGGGTCGGGAGGAATCGGCAGCGCTATCGTTCGCACCTTGCAAGAAGCTGGCGCCGTAGCAACCGCACTCGACCTTTCGCCGCCGCCCGACAATGACATCCCCTGGCTGCATTGCGATGTGCGTAGCGATGATTCCGTCGGCTCCGCCGTGCAGCAGTTCTTCAAGCAGAACGGACGGCTCGATCTGGTGATTCACGCGGCCGGAATTTCCCGTGAGGCGGTCGTCTGGAAGCTTGCGGTCGAGGATTGGGACATGATCCAAGCGGTCAATTTGCGCGGCGCCTTTTTGCTGTTGCGGCACGCCATTCCCCTGATGCGCCAGGGACAGGGTGGGCGCGTGGTCTTGATCGGCTCCATCAACGGATCGCGTGGCAAGTTTGGCACCTCGGCCTACTCAGCTAGCAAAGCGGGACTGCTGGGCCTGGCCAAGAGCGTCGCTCGCGAAACCGGCCGCTTTGGAATTCTGGTGAACGTGATCGAACCCGGCTGGGTACGCACACCGCTCACAGAAGCATTGCCGGCAGCCATCCGCCAAGCCGCGGAAGCGGAAACCGTGCTGGGGAGTCTGCTCGAGGTTTCCGATGTTGCCGCCGCCGTGCTCTTCTTGTGTGGACCGGGCGCAAGCCGTATCACCGGCCAGATTTTGCGCGTGGACGCCGGCCAATTCCTGGGAGGCGGCGCCTAGAACGAGTTGGGAGGAAAACCATGGCGACAAACGGCATGGAAGAAACAGGTGTGCTGGAGACCGACGCAGTGCTGGTGCGCAGCGATGCGCCAGGACGACTTGAATGTGATCGTGGCGATTGATGCTGCGGCTAGCGGGCGCCGCCGTCCTCGCTACTTCGAACTCATGCTCCAGCGCAGCATAACCCAGGCAGGCCTGCAAATCTCTCTCGTCGCGGAAGTGGACAACCGAGTTGTGGGGTTCGTCATTGGGTCCCTTTACTACGGCGAATACGGGGTCGTGGAGCCCTCAGCTTCCGTTGACGCCATTTCGGTGGATCCCCGCATTCGCGGAAAAAACGTCGGTAAGGCGCTGATGCGACAGTTACGGTTCAATCTGGGGGCCCTGCGAATCACAACGTTGCGGACCGAAGTTTCCTGGGACCATTTCGGCCTCTTGGGGTTCTTCCGAAGTCAAGGGTTCAAACCTTCCACCAGGATCTGCTTGGAGTGCGTTCTGGATCCAACCCGGCCAGAAGATTCCTCCGACGGCTAGAGGAGCCGCTGCTTGTTATCTACAAAGTGAGACTTGCCATGACAAAGACAAAAAGGAAACCTGCTCGAAAGGCGACAGAGTCTGCTGCACAAAAACCGCAGTCCGCAGTGCGCTGTTCCCGGTGCGGCCGGCCAGTCGAGAAGAACGACAAATTCTGTGCCGAATGCGGCCTATTTCTGCGCGATGCCTATCTCGATCACAGGCTCCTGCTGGCGCTTGTGGAGGAAAAAGATGGCCACAGCCGCGAAGCTCGTCAGCAACTGGAGCACTTGTTGCAAGCCGAACCGGACCATGTGCTTGCCAATCACATGTTAGGCACGTTCTACTTCCATCAAGGCACGCTGGACCTGGCTATCGAGCGCTATCAGCAAGCAGTGGCGGCAGCTCCCACTTTTGTATTGGCACATTACGATCTGGGCGTTGCCTGGTATCACCGGGGCAACATGCCAGAAGCCATCCGCGCCTTTCGCCGTTGCCTGGAGCTTGACCCAAATTACAACGCCGCACACTATCGGTTGGCGGTGTCCTTGTTTCACGCCGGGGAGTTGGAAGAAGCCTCCAATGAATTCAAACAGTCCATCGCACTCACGCCCGAGTACTTGATGGCGCATTACCACATTGGCGTGATTCACGAGCGGCGGGACGAAACGGAAGCCGCCGAGCGTGAGTTCCGGCGCAGTCTCGATGAGGCCGTGGGAGAAGTGAGCAGCCTGTTCCACCTCGCCATGATTCGGCGCAGCAAAGGGGATAAGAAAGGCGCGGACGACCTTCTCCGGCGTGCCCATGAATTCGGTCGGGCCCAAAGTACCACCTCCTGACTGGGGAGGACACCATGAACCCAGGCGAAGAAAGCACACTCATCCATGATTGGGCGGAAGCCGGCCCGCGCAGAGCGCATTATCCGAGTCACGTCATGCTCGACGACGAGACGTTGCGCGACGGCCTGCAAAGCCCATCGGTCACCGATCCTCCGCTGGACACGAAAGTCGAACTGCTCCACCTCATGGAAAGCCTGGGGATCGAGACTGCCGACGTTGGCCTGCCCGGCGCCGGTGTGCATCAGCGCGAGGCTGTCCTGCGCCTGTGCCGCGAGATCTCCGACCAGCGGCTGCGCATCCGGGCCAACTGCGCCGCACGAACCCTGATGGTGGACATTCAACCCATCGCGGAGGTCACTCAACTGACCGGCGTGCCCATCGAAGCGTGCGTCTTCATTGGCAGCAGCCCCATCCGCCAGTACGCCGAAGAGTGGGAGCTATCGGATATTGTCCGCCACACGCGCGAGGCCATCCGGTTCGCAGTCCGTGAAGGGCTGGAAGTAATGTACGTTACGGAAGACACCGTCCGCTCTTCGCCCGAGCACCTGCGCGTCCTCCTGACTGCCGCGTTGGAAGTCGGAGCCAAGCGCCTGTGCCTGTGCGACACCTGCGGCGCGGCGGTTCCGCAAGGAGTGTGGAATCTCGTCTCGTGGGTGAAAGCACTGGTCAAGGAACTCGGCGCCGAGGTTGGCATTGACTGGCACGGTCACCGTGACCGTGGTTTAGATTTGGCCAACAGCCTGGCGGCGATCGAGGCCGGCGCCACCCGGGTCCACGGCACGGCACTTGGCATCGGCGAGCGTGTAGGCAACACCCCAATGGAGCAGCTTTTAGTCAACCTCAAGCTCCTGGGCGTGCGCAACGACGATCTTTCGCGCTTGCCGGATTACGTGCAGACGGTCTCGTCGGCCACCGGAGTTCCTATGCCGATTAATATGCCCATCGTTGGACGTGACGCGTTCCGCACTGCCACTGGCGTTCATGCATCCGCTGTCATCAAAGCACAGAAGAAAGGTGACGCATGGCTGGCCGACCGGGTCTATTCGGGAGTGCCGGCTGCATGGATTGGCCGAACCCAGGAAATCGAAGTAGGTCCAATGTCGGGCGCCTCCAATGTTGTCTGCTATCTCAGCGATCGAGGTCTTCCGAGTACTCCCGAAATCGTGAAGGCCATACTGGATCTAGCTAAACGATCCAGCCGCGTGCTTGCAGAGTCGGAGATACTGGAGGTTCTGCGTGACATGAATGCATAAGTTTGTCCCCGGATCACGGGCAACACGGAAGTAATCCCCCGTCAAATCGCAGGACCTATTTGATCATGACCATGGGTTCGGAGCAGGCGGGCCTGACTAGGGTCAAGGGATCGATGGTTCGTAAGGTCGCGGTGGGTCGCTCGGTTTCGAATCTCCTTGCAGAAACTCCGTGAATCTCAAGAGGCGGCGGAAGGCCCAGGTGCCAGGGAGCGTTTACGTTTCAAGCGATCGGCAGAGCTACACCGCCTCGGCGAGTGCAACATCGGATATTGAACGCCATCGCCGCGCGCTCCGAGCTGCGGTATTGAAGGCTCGATTCGCTCAGTTTTTCATGGTCCGGATGGTCCCCAGACCCAGCAAGTTGTCGTCGTAGGTGACCAGCGTCAGATCCATGATTTGAGCTGCAGCAGCGAGAAACCGATCGCGGTGCGGCAGTGGCAATTGCTGAGCGGCCAGTACGATCTCGTGTACTTAGGCAACTTGACCGAAAAGATCCGGAAGCCCACCGTCTCGCTCAGGCGATTGCCAGGGTCACTGGCGAGACCATAACTCGTGCCGTCAAGGAAGCTCTGCGCGAACGCTACGAACGCCTCCAAACCCGCCGTGGCAAAGCCTCGCGCGGACGTGTTCAACGGACTCATCAATCATCTTCTGGAGCTCGTTCGGGGAAGCGTCGGCGAAAGCTTTGCGGGCTTCGCGTACTGTCTGATGGAAGATGCGCCAGCGGACAGCCTCCTCGATGAATTTCGAGAGGTCCCCCTTCTTCATGCCCTGGGAGCCCAGAAAGGTTCGCAAGGCATAATCGGCCTCTCTGGACCAGGTAATGGTCAAACGGGTGGTTTCTGGTTCGGACGTTGTGTTCCTAGTCATATAAGCATATAGCCATCTATTAGTACAGATGATTAAGCGCTTTTTGAACGGTAAACGTCTGCGCAGAGTCCAGGAACGTGACAATTCATCCCGCCACCTCCTGGTTTGGGGCTGCGTAGCTGTTGAGCTGGTAGGAGCGAGATGCTGCTACCTGAAGGGGTCGTGGCTTATAAGAAAGGCGGGCCCAAGTTCATTCAGCGGCTGGTCGCCAAACAGAAGCTGAGGACGACGAAAGTAACAATCGCTTTGTTGGATTGCTTCTCATCAGTCGACGCCGCCAATGCCCAAATCTAACTAGCGAAATAAAAGCGAAGGTGATATACTCCGTTTAAGTGGGAGCGGAGGTCTGGCAAAGTGCAACCGGGTTGCACAAATCCCGACGGCTGCCCGGAGCAGAGTTGCAGCGCAGGGACGGTCCTCGGAGGCCGCACCCCTCATCTCGGCCATTATGAAGGTGCAGCGAGTGTCGAACTTATGGAAGTTTTTTTCATCGGCATTGCGATTTGGCGAAGGACTGCCTAGTTTAAAGAACCGCGGTGAGGCGGTACTCGCGGGCCACCGGTTCTACGATTTTCACGCGTCCGTGGCCTGGGTTGATCTGTTCGCGGGTTCGAACCACTCCCGCTCGCTCCAACTTCAGAACGTCTCGGCGGACGGACTTAGGATCACGCTTCAGCACGGCAGCCAGCGCCGTGATCGACGACGATTTTGTCCGAACTTTCTGAACTAGCCGGAGACGCTCCGCCGTGAGAACCTCGACCATTGCAAGTGGGTCCTCGAAAGTGATCGTGATCTCCGACTTGATCACTTCCCGTCGGTCCAGCTTGCGCGCCCGCTCCAAGGCCCGCTTCGCGTAGCCTTCAAATCCATCCGTATTGATGCTCAACTTCATATCGACTCCTTCTTCTGGCGGAGTTCCCGCACTTCGTTTAGAAATCGTTCCAGCAGCTTCTCGTAGCTGATAAAAGCAACCTTCTCCTCGGCACCCACGAAATGCCGATGATGATCACCATGGTGGTTGTCGTAACCGACCACCCTACCGTTATCCTTGGCACATAGAGCATGGTTGATGAAAGCCAAGTTGTACTTGACGACCACGCCGCGAGAGTCCTGCCATACCTCTTCGCGGACGACACCTTTCCCGAAAGCACAACGCACTTGGGTCGTTTCGTCTACAACCTTGCGTGGCCTCCGCGTTGTCGTCACCTGTGAATCATACCACAGATAGGGCCTCACAAGCCCTGCCTGCTAATGTCGCTGATTCGGAAAGCGCAGCGGCGTACGCCAACCACGGGCGGAATCGCTGGCCGCCAACCAGTTGTGGTCGGTGGACTTCATGAGCGACACGCTCAGCTCGGGCCGCCGGTTCTGCAATGGGCGCTTCCGTGACGAGTGTCTGAAGCTGCCGCGAGTGAACAAAAAGATGGATTAATATTTGTGATTTGCCGCGAGCTGGAGTAGTCCCGGCAGGTACATTAATCGAACGTTCATAATTAAATTAAAGATTCTCTCCCTTGATATTCTCCCAGGACCTCCGATTGCCATTAGCCGCGGCATTTTCTTTGTAAGGCCGGGTTACCGCGACTTTCTCATCATATCCACTAACTTGTTGTTATTTAAACAATGTACAGCCTACTAGCGTGCAATCGAGATAGCTTAGGATCCCACTTTTATCGCATTGCGCCGATTTACGCAAAAAGTAATTTCCACTTGTTCCAACGCCGCAGTATTTATACATAGCGGGCAGGACTTCTGCCCCAGGAGAAATTATGATTACAGCTAAACAAGCGAAATTTTTTCGTGAAGCCCAACGCAAACAACCCGACTTAAAACGCCTTAAGGCGTTGCTGCTGCGGTTTGGGGGAGACTTCCTCGTCCCGCCTCCGGACTCTGACGGAATTGTGCCGGTACTACTGGGATTCGGCTTTCTTACAAACGGACCCATCACCATGAAAACTATGAAAGTAAGGTCATGTCATGAGAATGTGGCCGCCGTCTGGAAAGCACGGAAGTTCGGAATTATCGCCTTCGCCACAGGCTTCGCGCTGTCTAACGACGGCCTTTGGCGCCGGCACTCTTGGGGCATCTTACGCGATGGTGTACTTGAAACAACGGAGCCACGACTGATGTACTTCGGCATCGTGGTTCAAGGGTTCCTGGCGGATAAGTTTGCAGAAAGCGTCACAGATTCCAAACGCGCTCAAGTTCCAACCCCTCGGCGGGAATCCAAAAAACGTCGCGCCGCGGTCGTACCGACAAGTGGCCGGAAGAGTCGACCCAGCCAGGTAACATAGCCGTGAAGTGCGCCATCAACATCTCGGCTGTGTCGCTGGCAATCGGATAGGGTCGCGAATCTTCGCCTTGATTGCTTCTCCGGCCTTCCTGTTCGGCGTCAGCGGATGCATGTCCATCCGGATCGACGGTCGACTCCGAGGAAGATAATGCGCCGTCAATTGGCGCAATGCACAAGCATGCGCGGGTTGAGGATCGAAAAACAGGAGCAACTGCTCTCGGTGAAATGCTAACGAGCATGCATTGCCGCTTCCGTCCACCATTAGCGACACCCGCTCGGAGCGAGGGCCGAGAAAAGAAGAAGCAAGGTCGCACAAATTGAAATGTTTCGGGTTCGACAGAGAGTCCGCGCTTAACAATTAACCAAAATATTTGGACTATCCGATCCACCTATAGCAGAGCGCATGCCCTGCAAATTTGAATTGAGCGAAGGGAATCTATGGATATCGCAGATGAAACAATTGAAAACATCCCCACCGGTGGAGCGGGGTCGGAGAAACCACGCGAGGACAGTCGCACCGACAGTAGTCCAATTTCGGCAAGGAAGCTCGCTGCCAATCGCTGCAACGCGAAACAGTCTACGGGCCCAAGAACGGAGGAAGGAAAGCGCCGCTCGCGGCAAAATGCCTTAAAACACGGGATTTTGAGCTCCGTGTTGGTAATCAAGGACGGTGACGGCACCGAAGATGCTGAAGAGTTTGACCATCTATTCGCTGAGTTACAAGGCGACCTGGCGCCCGTTGGTGCTCTTGAGAATATGATGGTCGAAAGCATAGCGGTTGCCTACTGGAGGGCCAGGCGCGCGCTCCAGGCTGAGAATGGGCTGGTGCGGCGGAGGTACGCATCGTGGAAAGAGGACAAAGAGTCGAACGGAATGCTTCGCCCGAAACCCGGACAGGCTGCAATCGACGATGACCATCGCATTCCTATGGGCGACTTTATGGATAGCATTCTGCGGTACGAAGCGGCAAACAACCGCCACCTTGCAACGCTGCTAAAACAGCTTGATAGCCTACAGCGTGCACGTAAGGAGTCAATAGTGCCGACACCACCGGCGAATGAAGTTCCAGACGATTAATAGTTGATGAGGCTAAGAGACCACGGTTGGGCGCGGCGGATAAGAGCCGACGGCACCAATCTGCGCCACCAGTTCGCTATTGTTTGAAAGCGGACCCCGCGACGAAACCGATCGAGCGCCAGCTGGCTTAGGCCATCAACGAACTGGAACGCTTGCAGCCGGTACGCAAAGGGGAGCACGTCCCGGCACCGGTGAGCCTTCAGCTCTCAAGCGATGAGTAAAGTCAGAGTGCGCTCGGCACGGGGGTGCAGGATAGTTCGCTCCCAGGTGACCGCCCCCCAAAGCTTGGGTATCAGAGGTCGACCCACACCTTCGCAAATGGGCGTTTTTGCGAAACGAAGCCAATAAGTCTTTTGTTATGAGTAATACTTCCCGCACGCCTATACAGCTGAGAACTGACAACGGGTGAATTCAGCATGACGGACGCCAAGGGTTGGACGGCAGCTAGAAATCAAGGCCCCGAGGGGCAGGACATTGGAATCGGTGACACGGCACGCCAAAGATGTCGCCCGCAAATTCAATGTCGATACGGCTCATTGACAACTGAATCACGCAAGGGCAGCCGTCCAGGCGGCTGCCCTGCAGGCGATCCGGAAAACCGATGTCCGTCGCTCGCCATCGTGGACACTAGCGTGCGCCCTGCGGACTTCCTCACCGTGGCTCGATCACCTTTAGCCCTCTTATTTGGGAAAAGTGACGTTTGTTGAATGTGGCTACGTCACTGCCGCGTTCCAAAGCCGTTCAGTGGATGGTGGACGAGGCAGGTGGGACTGTGTCAGGCTCGTCGACAATTCGCAACAGCCGCGTACGAACAGGGACCACCGCTACAGAAGCCGTCGCCTGCGCCAGTATCCGGTGGTGAACCACAAACAGCGCCAATTCCAATCGGTCGGATACCCCAATCTTGTCAAAGATGTTATGCAAACCGTTCTTGATCATCTGCTCGCTGGTGTAGAGCTGCAAGGCGATTTCGCGATTCTTGTATCCCTGCACCACGGCAGCCACAATGTGCAACTCTCTGTCGGAAAGGCGGTTGCGCACTCTTGCGCCAACCAGGTCTTCGCTCACATCGGCATCCGCCAGGTTTGGACTCTGCAAGAACGACTGGCCGCGTGCCAGCCGCCGCACCGCCTCGACGGCGATGTTGCCGCAGGCCGAACGGTAGATGACGCCCTGCACTCCCATGCGCATGAAGTCAGAGGCGCGCTCGGCATTCTCGACCAACATGAGCAGCGCAACGCCATGCTCCGCAGCAACCTCTTGAATCTCTGGCAGTGAGGGAATAAAGCCGGTTGAGAGGATTAGGACATGGGAACGAATCTTGCCCAGCGAGTTCAGCAACTGCTCGGGCGTCTGCGGCTGACCAACAATGCGAATGTCTTCCTCGACCGCCAATAGCTTGGCTATCCCGGTGCGAAATACTGCTTGATGGTCGGCGATGATGACGTTGATCATAATAGGCGTTCCAGTCTAGTTTTTTACGGGGGCCGAACTCAACTTGATAAAGCTACCAACACACCTCTTCGGACGGAAACGAGCATGTCGACTCCAACGTCTTTCTGTGAGTTATACATTCCGCTGTTGCCACCTGGCACGTTCCCGGGTCGCGAATCGAAAATGGCTTGTTTCTGCTATCTGATTGTCTACGTACAAAGACGTGCTTCACATTCCCGATGACTGTTACACTGCGCCTTCCCAATAGCAGTGATGTCTGTCACATACCGCCGTTCGAAGGCGTGAAACACTGGCCTGTTTACGGATCGCTCCAAAGAGTGGGCGGCTAAATGAAGGAGCTCAATCCACCATTCGACGACGCTGATGGACTCTTTGCGCCTATTGACCACGAACTATCGTCATTTCATGGGAAGCTGCTGGAGAGCACATTCGACGGGTTTATGTCGTCGATGCTGAGTCGTGGACAGTAGCGTGCGCCCTGCGGAGTGCCTCACCGTGGCTCGATCACCTTTAGCCCTCTTATTTGGGAAAAGTGACGTTTGTTGAATGTGGCTACGTCACCGCCGCGTTCCAAAGCCGTCGCTCCGACGATGAGGTCGTAGAAGCCAATCATTTTGCCGGAGGACTCCAATGCAGCCCAAATGCGCGCATGTTCATACGCCGTCTGCTCGGTATAGGCAATGATTGGCATCGCCGCCAAGACAGCGCGCAGATAATGCTCGCGCTTGGTCTTATGTGATCCTGCGGCCCGTTCCACTCCGTGCCAAAGTTCGGCAACGGTGATAGCCGCGATTTCAAATTGATCGTTGGGGCGCGACGCTACCCAGTTCTTCAGGTCGAAGGTTCCTTTTTCACCGCGAATAACCACGTCAGCGTCAAGAATTATCGCCATTTATCACCCGGGGCTTTGAGGGTTTTGCGGGCGGCCTGTAAATCACGATGCCATGCCCTGGCTTCGTCCTCCGACAACTGGGCTTCGCCCAAAACCAGGGCCAGATCCCGACCAGAACAGACCTTCTCATCATCCGGCACCAGGCGGGCAACCGGAGAGCCGTTCCGAAGCAGTACAAACGTGACGTTTTGATAGTGGGCGCGGTTGACACAATCGGCAAAGTTTCGCGCCGCTTCCGTCACGCTTATAGCAGTGGTTTTCATATAATAAGATTATCAGATTATTTGGAAATTAAAAGTAGCGCAAACCCGGGTTGAAATTAGCGGCGCTGCCACAGGTGGTGTCGATGCCGGGAATTCGACGCCAGGATGTGTGAAGATGAATCAGCCATCGGATCTTTGCGCAATAGCACAACGAGTAATTTGGTTTGAAAGCGCAGAAGAAACTCTTCGTCGACCCACGCGGTTTCTCGCCTATTTGATGACTTTTGGGACAGTTGAAGAAATTCTCACCGTACGAAGGTACTTTCCGCCTGAGGACTTCGAAGCAGTTCTAGCTGACCCGCCGGCAGGGATCTTTAACGTCCGCTCCTGGAGCTACTGGAACGGAGTGTACAATCGGCGTCCCCTCCCTCCTCTTCCTGAGCGCACCATCCCTGCCTGATCGAGCAGCTGCCTGTGGGATGCCACAGGCCCATCACGGCGCGCTCTGCTCACCGCCTGGCAGGAACTCAATCAACGTCCGCAATTGCGCCGGAGTTGCTTCAATGATGAGGTCTATGTCTTGACTACTGCGCGGGACGCCGTAGTAGGCGCTGGCAAAGGATCCGGTAAGCATGTACGGAATGCCGGCTTGCTCCAGCGCGGCGGTAATGCGGCGAAAGATTTCCACGACGTTCATCGCAGCCGCGCCGGTACCACCCCCGGCTGGAATTCCGACCGTAGGAGTTCGCGGGCGACTTCTGTATCCGGCCATTCCGGGTGCTCTCGCCGAATTCGCGCTTTTTGCAATTCCTTCGCAAAGATACTCATTTCCAGGGCTAACAGCAGACGCTGTTCTCCGGTCATTGCCCTTTGAACCTGCCAATGCACAGCCTGCGCGGAGGGGGTTGTGTCGGTGATGGCCACACCAAAATGGTAGCACGCCTGTTGCAGCTACCATCGTCAACTTTGGCAGAGAGCAGCACGATTTGATCCTCTCCAAGCAAATCGCCTGCCTCTGGGATCACATCTGGCTAGCATCAAGGGCGCCGGTTCGAGCCGCTCCCTTCAGCCGTCGAGCGCCAGCTGGTCTGGGCCATCATCCGGTGGAACGTTTGCGGCGGGCGCGCAAAGGGGAGCACGTACCGGCAAGGCTGCACTAACGTGGTGTAAATTGAGCGAAGAGATAAATGCTGGAGTGCCGTTATTTAAGGCACCTGTCAGTGGTCTAGACAGCGCACGTTGCGCTGGGTAGCTTCAGGGGTCCTCCGGCTTAGGCTTGGTACTCCTTTCCCGGGGGATCGGGGGAGTGCTATATGGGAGCCTCCCTCGTTATACCGGGTGGGGCCGACTAATAACGCGGCAATAGAAAAGCACGCGCCCTAGCTGCACTTTGTTGCGCGGGCAACTCAAAGGGATGCGTCTGGTGACAAATAGAGAGTGAGGTGAGGAGATACTGAATGCGGCATTACAACCTTGCGATAATGCCCGGCGACGGCATCGGCCCGGAGGTGATAGCGGAGGGTGTTGCGGTTCTCCGGGCGGTCGCCGAACTTCACGGTGGGCTGAAGTTTGAAACCCACGAGTACGACTGGGGCTCAGAGCGGTATCTTCGCCAGGGAGCCATGATGCCTCCGGACGCACTAAAGGCATTAGAGACGGGCGGTTTTAACGCTATCCTGGTTGGCCCGGTCGGCGATCCACGTGTACCTGATCACATATCGCTTTGGGGTATGCTGCTGCCCATTCGCCAGGGCTTCGACCAGTACATCAACCTCCGACCCGCGCGCCTGTTGGAGGGTGTCGCCAGCCCGTTGGCCGGCAAGAATTCTAAGGACATTGACATCCTCTGCATTCGGGAGAACTGCGAAGGGGAATATTGCGGAGTGGGCGGACGAATTTACGAGGGGACTCCGCAGGAGTCGGCGGTTCAGACATCGGTCTTCACCTACCAGGGCACGGAGCGGGTCATGCGCTATGCCTTCGAGTATGCTCGCCGGCACGGACGCAAGAAAGTGACCAGCGCGACCAAGTCCAACGCCATTAATTACAGCATGGTCTTCTGGGACGACATATTCCGCGAGGTTGCCGCCAAGTATCCGGATGTTCGGCACGAACAGCAGCTGATTGATTCTCTGTGCGCCCGTTTTGTCACGGCGCCGGAAAGTCTGGATGTGGTCGTGGCCTCGAACCTGTTCGGCGATATTGTCACTGATCTGGGCGCAGCCATTGCCGGCAGCATGGGACTTGCTCCGAGCGGCAACCTCAATCCCGAGGGCCGTTACCCAAGCCTCTTCCAGGCGATCCACGGCTCGGCACCCGACATCGCGCGCAAAGGCGTCGCCAATCCTGTCGCCACAATTTGGGCAGTCTCGATGATGCTGGACCACCTTGGTGAACCTGAGCTGGGCGCAGCCCTGTTGACGACTATCGAATGTGTCATTGCCGAACAGAAGGTTCGGACCCCTGATCTCGGCGGACAGTCAACAACAAGACAAATGGGGCAGGCGGTTATCGCCGCCCTGCAGCGGGACAAGGCCTCCTGAACCACCTCTCGTGGGGCCTTAAGTGTCTACGTGAAGAACTGTGTCGTCCCTAGCGGACTCGACATTTTTTTCCCACTCTTATCCAATTCAGTTGTCCATGGTTCCGAAGAACCAGTTGTAGTTGGTCGCGGAGTGAGCGGATACGGCCCAATCGTCGGCGTCGAAGGTCTTGGCAGCAACCATGGCATTGATCACCCACTCTTCAGTGGCCTGGATTACAGCACTGAACATCGGGTTCATTTTCGAGCTTTGCATCTTTTCGATCCTCGCGTTGGCCACGGTCCGCTGCCGATCCTGGCGGCGTGCAATCTCGAATTGTCGAGCGCCCGCCGCTTGGAAAGAAACCTGTGTCCCAATCCCGCACAGTATGGCGGAAGGGAACATCTTTCCCTCATTGGGCTCCGTCTTCGATCCTTGCAGCGTAATCTAACCTCCTCATAACAAGGCACGTTACTTGCTCCCCTCCAAAGGTCTTGTGGACATTCACATGCCTTACCCATTTTGTTCCCGAGAGCCATCACGGCGGGATCCAATTGCGATGAAGGGTAGCAGCCACTTCGCCCCCGCGCTAGGCTCTCGGGAACCAGATTAGGTGTTTCTCATGCGCCTTCTTGGAATTTGGTACTCCCTTTCCCCGGGGAAGCGAGGGAAGGTGGCAAGGCGCGAACGTCGCGCTTCCTTGAATCTTGAAATTACAGCAGCAAGAGCACAGCTCTTGAGGTGTGAGTCACCAGCCGTAGTTGACTGGCATCCAGAAACGCTCGACTCGGATGAACATTCCCGTGAAGAGCACCATTCTCCTCGCGCACCTGACACTTGCGCAACCTGTGCCGAAAGGGGACGGCCAAATGAGCCTGTCTACAAGGTGGGGATGTGTGAATTTTGCTATAAGGGGCGGCCACATCCCAAGGCGACCCCAGAGCAACTAGTCACAGAGAGAGTGGGTGAAAAAACTGTCAGAAGACATCCTTCTTTCGGACGATAAGGCCTGCTCCAACTGGCCGACAAGGTCGTCGGCCAACCGGAAGTAGCTCCCACAGATAAATGTTGCAATCAAGACCATGGCACTCACAATCCCAAACCCGGAACGCCTGTCCCCGATTACTTGCGCTATGGCGAGTAGAGTCGAGAACAGGCGCAGTGACTGTAGTCTCCCGGTGGATATTTGACGGGGGCTTTCGCCTCGTCACCTCAGTCCGGTTTGGCTTGGCCCTGTTTCCTGTTCCCGCTCATCGAACCGGACTGGCAGATTTCCCGCATCCGGCTCTCGGAAAAGACTCACGCTTTCGCCCACGGAAGGTTCGCGGTCCGGTGGGGTAACTGGACCAATCCAAACACAGAGTGAAGAGACGTTTCCGGAAAACGTTTGTATGCCGGCCGCGGCTCTTTGTGTTTGTCGCATAACCACCGACGCAGCCTCCGGCGGGCGTGTAGATCGACCGCACTGTAGGCTTTGCTGACTGGCCCCAGACAGAAGTAGTTGGCCCAGCCGATCATCATCCGATTGAGCCTTTCCACGATCGTCTTCGAATCCTGCCAGACTTTGTCACGCCCGGTCTCGTCGCTAATCGCTCGACAGATGCGCTGCACTCGTTTCTTCGAGGGTACCGTGCCCAGATAGACTCGGCCCCTCCTCATTGAGTAACACCGCCCGAACGTGTATCCCAGAAAGTCAAACTTCTCTTCCGGCAGATAACAGACCCGCGTCTTGCTCTCGTTCACCGTCAGTTTCAGCTTCGACATCATCGTCCGCATCGCAGCCAGAGCTTGTTCCGCCCCAGCCCGACAGCAGATGACGAGGTCATCGGCATAGTTCACGATGTACGCTTTCCAACGCTTCTCGTGCCCGAGTTTCTTCCACCCCAGCACGAACCGTCGCATGTACAGATTGCTGAACAAAGGACTGATCGGAGACCCTTGTGGGGTACCTCGACCTTCGTCCCGATTGCGCGTACTCCAACGTTTATTCCCACGCTCGTCGGTTTCCTCGACCGGAGCTTCCAGCCACGTCTTGATCAGATGCAGCATCGCTCCGTCGACGACCCTTCGAGCCACCGACCTCATAAGCTCGGCATGTGGAACGCTATCGAAGTAGCTGCTGAGATCCGCATCCACAATCTGCCCATGACCCGTGTTGATCAGCGTGTGGACGTGCTTGACTGCGTCCAGCGCGCTGCGGTCTGCCCGATAGGCATACTGCTCCGGCTGCAGGTCGGCCTCGAAGATAGGTTCGAGGACCAGCATGGCCGCCGTTTGCACAACCCGATCTCGGATTGTCGGTATCCCTAACGGTCTCTGCTTCCCATCCGGCTTCGGTATGTAAACCCGCCGCACAGGCTGCGGTTGATAGGTTCGACTTTTCAGCTCTTGCGTCAGTTCGTCCAACCATCGTTCCCTGCCGTACGCTTCGATGTTCTCGAATGTCTGGTTGTCCACTCCTGCAGCCCCGCCGTTGGCTTGGCAGCGTTCGTAGGCATAGGCCAGAACGTCTTTCCGATACACCTTGTCGTATAGCGCATGGAAACGAAAGTTGGGCGATTCCTTCGCTTTCGCGTGCAACGCCGTCTGCAACTTCTGAACACTGCATGGAGTTGTTAGGCTCATCGTCAATCCCCATGTCCTTCGTTGCTTCTTGCGTCCGTCTTTAACTGAGGCCCCTTCCCTCCGCCGGCATTACCCGGCTTCCTCGGTACTACGGACCTCTCCGCCACCCCACACGGCCCGGCCTGTCTCTCGCGAGTTGCCGGTTGATCCCGACTGCGATCACCGCTGGGGCTTCCCGTGTTGCGTCTGGTCTCCTATGCGTACATGCCATCGCCATTACCCCGGCAGGTTGGATGGAGCTTTGTCCGCTCGTCTCTCTCCATCCCCAGCGGCCTTCCCTGTGTAACAGTCAGGTCGGCTCCTGCAACTACTTTTTCGGGGCCTGCTCAGCGTTCACTCGCGTTATGGCCTGCACGCTCGCCGAGTCGCCATGCGACCCTTTACACCGAAGGCTCCGACAGCTTTGTTGCCTCCGCTGCCGCTTCGATTGCTACCGGGTGGAGCGAACCAGTTCCCGGGCGGGAGTTTCACCCGCTGAAGTCCAGCGCCTTTTCACGGCGCACTGTTACAACAGCTATCTTTGGATGAGGTGTTTCAGGGTATCGGCGCCAAGGAATCCACGCGCGTCTGCGGCTTCACTGCCAAGCATTCAAGGACATCGCTCGTCAAAAGGGCCGAAATCAGTTTTCTGGGACCGCCAACAACCGTAAACATGAGGTCATAATCGGAGCATACGCACCAGTTTCGGCTTGGTGGCCACCAGTATTCTGGGCTGAATTGGTAGGCTCCCGAGCTTATAAACTCTCCAAGTTTATCCAAAGCGCCGTGGAAGAGCAGCGGTTTGTCCGTATCGATGAATGGCATTTCAGCGAAGCGGAAAAAACATCCGCTGCTATCTGCGAACGGTTGCAGAACTGACACCAGTTCTGTGCGTTCCTCCGCGCCAAGCAGTCCTTCGTCTGGACCACAGAAAAATCGTGGCCAACATCCTTGGGCCAACCTCTGGCGAAACCATTCCTGGCTTATCTCAGGAGCAAACGGCACGTCGAGGACCTCAGCCACTTCCCTCCACCTGATTCTTGAGCCTTGCCCTTTGGCTCTTCGGCCTTCGACGAGTGATTTGAGTTCTTCACAGGGCGGGATTTTGAGAATGTCAATCTCACTTGGGGTGAGTGGCTTGTCGATATTCTCATAGTAAGCGTCGATGTGATGAAAAACCTTTGCATATGCCTCAAATACGGGTGGAATTAGATGGGAAACAAAATTTCCGGCCCACCCTACGTCCTTCGACACCTTTTCATTGCGACCGAGACGAATCCAGTCGAAAGCACTTTCGTCATGCTGGGCCTGCATAAACGAATAATAGCTGGGGGATCTCAGAAATGAAAATTCACGACTCCTACATTGTTGATAACAGGCCTTATCACAACCAATCGGCACTTGGGCCTGCAAAGGGTCGCAGGTGCACGGTCGGCGCTCCATGCACAAAAGACCCTCTGCGATCCCCGTTTGGGACTTCACGCCAGGCTGCGCTTCTTTTTCTTCTGGCAGCGCTCGCAGATACCGTAAATCTGGAAGGTGTGGCGGGTGGGCAGATACTTGTTCTTGCGGCCGATCTCCTGTTCTACGCGCTCAATCTCGCGCGCAAAGAACTCCACCGAGCTGCCGCATTCGGTACAGACCATGTGGTGATGATTGCGGCGATTGTACTGGTGCTCGTAACGCGTGATGCCGTCATTGAAGGCCACTTCGCTGGCCAGCCCGCATTCCGCCAGCAGCTTCAAGGTGCGGTAGACGGTGGTGAATCCAATGCGGTCGTCGTTTTTCTTGACCAGCCGATACAGTTCGTCGGTGGAGAGATGGTCGCGGGTGTCGAGAAAGGTGCGCAGAATCACGTCGCGCTGTCCGGTAAGCTTCAGCCCCACGCGCTTCAGGTGTCCGTGGAAAATGGCTTCGGCCTCGCGCACCATCTCGCGCGAGATGCTCGGCTGATCGTCAATTCGTTTCTGGAGCATGGGTCGACTGCTTCGCGTCGGGGCCAATCAAGTACAGGCGCGCCGCACGGTTTCCTATCAGCATAACACTGGGAATCGGCTGCCCCCACCCTTGTCGCCTTCGTTTGGCGACAGGGTGGGAACAGCACAATGCCCCTACTTTCCGCTATCCATCGCCGTGAACAGGTTGTTCAGCGATTCGGTTAGCGTCGGGTGGGCAAACACGCCATCACGCAGCGCGGTATAGGGTAGCTTTCCCATCATGGCAATCTCCAGCGCAGACATGACTTCGCCTCCCTCGACCCCCAGCACTGCCGCGCCCAGGATCTGGTTATTGTCGGCATCCACAATCGCTTTCATGAAGCCGCGGGTCTCGTCCATTTCACGCGCGCGAGCCACGGACGTCATCGGCAGCTTGGCCACGCGAATGTTGCGCTTCTGCTTGCGAGCCTCGGCCTCGGTCATGCCGACGCGGCCAAGTTGCGGATCGATGAAGACGGTGTAGGGCACCAGGCGCCCGTCGGTACTGGCGCTTCCCTTCTCGATAAGGTTGGTGCGGATGATGCGAAAGTCGTCGTACGAGATATGCGTGAACGCCGGACCACCCTTGATATCGCCGAGCGCATAAACGCCATCGGCCGCAGTCTCGAGGCGGCTGTTCACCTTGATGAAGCCGCGATCGTCCGTTTGCACTCCCGCCGCAGCGAGATTCAGACTGTCGGAGTTCGGCACGCGTCCGATGGCAACCAGCAGATGGGAAGCGGCAAGCGTAGTGGAATGGTCTGGTTGTTGGATTTCCAAGCGAATGCTGCCATCCGCCTGGCTCACACGGCCCGCCTTCGCGTTCAGCAAAACTTCGATTCCGTCCTGCTGCAGTATCGTGGCGACTTCTTCTGCGACGTCGGCGTCCTCACGGCCAAGAAGTTGGCTCCCGGACTGCACGATGGTCACGCGACTGCCAAAGCGGCGAAACATTTGCCCGAACTCCAGCCCGACATATCCGCCTCCAAGAACCAGCAGATGTTGCGGAACTGCGTCCAACTCCATGATGGAAGTGCTGTCGAGAAAGGGTACGGACTTCAGGCCGTCGAGTGCGGGAACGGCGGGACGCGCACCTGCGTTGATGAAAATCTTTGCGGCGGTGAGGGTTCGCTGGCCGCCGTCTTTTAGCCGAACGAGCAGAGATTGGGGGGCGGTGAAACTGGCTTCGCCGAAGATCAACTCGACGTTTGCGGTCTGCTCAACGCGCGTCTGGCCGCCATCGCGAAAGCTCTTTACGATATCGCGCTTGCGCTGCCGGACGCGTTTCATGTCGATGCGGATATCGCCGGCATGAACGCCATAGTCAGCGCCGCGCCGTGCCAGATAAGCGACGCGGGCGCTGGCGACCATGGTCTTGGTGGGAGTGCACCCCACGTTGATGCAGGTGCCGCCGAAATCTCCGCGCTCGATGACAACGGTCTGCATCCCGGCTTCCGCCAAGGCGGTGCAAAGAGGTTTACCGGCCTGCCCGGTGCCGATAACAATGGCATCGAATCGCTGAGGAGTAGTCATAAGCGCACCCAAAATAATGTATCGCAAACGGAGGAGAAACTAAGGCTCTCACAGAAACGGGTTGTATCAGGGCATGTTCATCCACTTCAGAACCGCGTAACAATAAACAGCCCCAAACCGATTGCGATCAGGTCTTCGGGGATGGCAACCATAACGTCTTTCGTGTGCAGAGCCTTTACCAGGCCGACGCGAGCGCGATAGCCGCCAAACGCACCCACAACAGCGCCAATCACGGCGACGATCGCTCCCAGCCAAAGCGATGCGCCTCCCGCGACGCCGAGACACGCACCACAAAGCAGACCCATGAGAATGCGTGCGCTGAGCCCGGGGAGAGCGGTACGTGGGGGAGTGCTCGGAAGTTGATCGGCAATCAACTCCACCGTCGCCAAAATAGTGAAGACGTAGATCGCCCACTCATGTCCTATGAAGGCCAGCGGCGAGCCGGAAAGATTGATCCATCCCAGGTGGACCGCCCAGGCTACAACGGCCGGCGCCGTCAGGGAGCGCAGGCCGGCGACCACGCCAATACCAAACGTCAGCAATAGCAGCAATGCGATACTCATGAAGTTTTCTCCATCACAGCGGTTGATCCAATTGCAAGGGCCGACTGAAAGACTGTGGAATGGATGACTGGTGTGCGGGCGAGATTCAAATTTAGCGGCTCACCACTGTCACAACGTTGTGCAGCTTTCAATGGGCTTTTTGTTCGTTGGAACGATAGGCGCGAAGAAACTCGGCCGGACCTTTCTCGACTAATGCGACCAGCGCCGCTCGCCCAGATTCTTCTTCTATGCGCTGCGCCATACGCGCACCCACCCGATACCACAAGCGTTCGCCCGACGACATCCTGTCGATTGCCGCCCAGGCAGCGGCGTCGGCCGGCTCCTCACCTCGGGTCTTCAGGTATTGATAATCCTTGAAGTAGAGCGCCTCATCTTTCTTCATGCGGGCGTCGTCGATAAGCGCGACGTAGTCGGCATCATCCTGGAGAGCATGTTCCTGCTTGCGCCGTTCATAGGCCGCCCACACGGCCATGCCTTCCAGTTGGGTGGAGTATTCAACCAGTCGCAGCAGGTCGGCGCAAGTCTTGAGATCAGACAGCCGCGGGGGCGGCTGATATTGCATAAAGCCGGTGTGATGCAACTCGTGAATGGCGTAGTAGAGAAGTTCGCGAGGATGGTTCTGAAAGTGTGGGTGCGTGCAGTTGAGCGAGGCCGTTGAACCAATCGCCACCCCGATGTCGTAGCCGAAGCTAAGAAACAGGGTTCCGTGAAAGCGAAAGTCGGCCGGCAGGTAGCGGAGCGTGTCATTGACCCACGCCGGATCGGCAAGCATGGGGCCGGTGAAGTAGGCCAGGCTTTGCTTGCAGGTCTCGACACGCTCAGCCTGATTGCTGGCCGGCTTCAGTAAGTGAGTGACGAGTTCCTGCGGCGAATCTTTGGGGACATCGTAATCAAAATTTTGGGCGTGCCGGAGAATGTGCGCGATCGCCGGTGATGCGGCCATCTGGGCTAGAAGAGCGGGGTTGGGTTTGGCCTCGTACTGAAGTGCCAGCTTGGCAAAACTGCTGTCAAAAGTAAGGTCTTGTTTCGCCAGAGGCGAATCGGCCGGCAGCAGCGAAGCCAGCGACGATACAGAAGGCCGATCCACCACCGGATTTGCGCTAAGGGCCTTCGTGTCCTGCGCCCAACAAACCACAACTCACGAACAGGCTGCCGCTCACCACCAATAAGAGAAAGAATAACCACGGAGGCACGGAGATCGCGGACAAAACTCTATGAAAACCAAACCGCCGTCCCCTCTGTGTCGAAGCCTGTCCTGAGCGAAGCCGAAGGGTGGTGAAATTCTTGACGGGGCGGCTCATTTGGCCGTTTCCATTCTCTCCGCCATCTCCAGGAGTTTGATCACGCTGTTCCAGTTTCTGCCCGTTAAAGGCACCTTCAGCGTTCTCTCAAGAACTGCCCACGACAACTTCGGTCGCGCCATACCATTGGGAAAATAGATGTAGAGTTCACGGCCGTCCATCCGCAACTCCTCGGGTTCGGTCTTGAGCTTGAGAACTTCCTCGCGAGTTTTTGCGCCGGGATCGCTGGCGAGAAAGTTGACCAGAAGTCGGTTGGGCTCGATGCCGCTCCTCTTTGCGAACGGATTTCTCGCAATCACCTGTCGCAGTTCGGATGAAGTCCGCAAAATCACCGCCGGACGAAATCCGAAGTCCCCTTCGATGGCGTCCTCAATCCGCGTGGCCAGGACAGACAGGTCGCGCTTGTCGGTCCTGAAAATGACGTTGCCGCTCTGCACATAAGTCTGCGGTTCGCGCAATCCTAGCGATTCATAGAGCGCGCGCAGAGCGTCCATCTTGATTCGGTTGTGCCCCCCGACATTGACGGCACGGAGCATGGAGATGATGACGGGCACATTAAGCTCCAGAGCGATTAGCCTTGCGCAAAACCGCAAACAACCGCTCGATATCGCCGGCGTCGTTGTACAGATAGGGGGCGATGCGGATCGAATCTCCGCGCACGCTGACAAACACGTTGGCATCGTGCAGAAGTTGGGGCAGCCCGGCGGGAATGCCGCCGGCGTGCCGAATGCCAATCATGTGTGCCGAGCGCTGCTCGCGAGGCAGAGCTGCGTAGTCAATGTCGGCGGCCATCTGCGCAGCTTTTTCCGTCAGCAATGCGAGTGTTTGCTGTACCCGTTCCACTCCCCACGCCAGGATTTGCCCAAGCGCGGCAATCGCCATCGGCGCTAATACAAATTGCGGAGACTCGCCCATATCGAAGCGGCGCGCACCCGGCCGATACGCGTCAGTGTGATCAACCAGCCGGGAGAAATCGTCGCTGCCGGCGCGCGCGATCCACGACTGTTCCAGCGGCACCCCCGACTCCCGCCATTTCGGGGCGACATAGAGATACCCAAGTCCGTAAGGACCGAGCAGCCACTTGTATCCCACGGCGGTCAGAAAGTCCGGCTGCACTCGTTCGAGACTAAGTGGGCTGGCGCCGAGCGATTGGCTGGCATCGATGACCAGGCCAGCGCCAACCGCCCGCACTCGCTCGCCGACGCGCTCAAGATCGACTTTGCTCCCGTCCGTCCAGTGACATTGCGGCACGGCAACGATCGCGGTGTTTTCGTCGATCGCACGCAGCAGAGCTTCGGTCCAGCCCATGCCCGGTTCCCGCTGTGCGACTACCACGCGGCCGCCGTTTTTCTTGGCCAGCTCATACCACGCGTAAACGTTCGACGGGAATTGCTGATGAAGGATCACGATGGACTGTCCGCGCGCGAGCGGCAAGTTCGCGGCTGCGGTGGCGATTCCATAGCTGGCGGCCGGAACCAGCGCAACGGCATCGCTGTCGGTGCCCATCACCTGCGCGGCAAGAGCGCGCAACTCTTCAGAACCGGAAAACCACTCCGGCCCCGACAACGTTCCATGGCGTGGCTTTGGTGCGAACCGCACCAAGTCCGACCTCGGTCACCGATCGTAATTGCGGCGACATGCTGGCGCAGTTCAGATATGTAACGCCATCCGGAATCTCAAACAGATCGCGGACGGTTTCGATCGGGCTTGCGGCAGTTGGCGGTGTCGATGTCATGAGAGCAGTCCGCTATCGAGTTTACCGCTCGGGGGGAATTATGCGCCCCACCACTGGATTCGCCCGTCCACAGAAAAGCCGGTCATCGCTCGAACATGGCGTTGAGGTCTCGATAGTTGGCAGCGTCGGTCGCGAAGGTGAAGGTGCCGTGCTCCCGCATCTCCTTGGCTGCGCGGAGAAAGGCGCCCAGCGCGGCGCGGGAGAGTGCGCTCCCCACGCTGACCCGCTTGACTCCCATGGCCGACAGCTCCTCCAGATTCAACTGAACGCCTTGCAGTCCCATGACCACGTTCACCGGGCGATCGACCGAGCTGACTATCGACGCAATGTCGGCCTTACTAGTGAGGCCGGGCGCGTAAAGAACATCGGCGCCGGCCTCCTGATAGGCCTGGAGGCGCCGGATGGTGTCCTCTAAATCAGGCCTTCCGACCAGGTAGTTTTCCGCGCGCGCCGTCAATGTGAAGCAGAACGAAAGGCCGCGCACCACCTCTGCGGCCGCACGGATTCGGTCGGACGCTGCTGCAAGCTCATACAGTGGACTGTCCGCGCGTCCGGTGGCATCTTCGATAGAGCCGCCCGCCAGACCGGCTTTCGCTGCGAGTCGGATGGTTTCCGCAACGGCTTCGGGAGTGTCTCCAAAACCATTTTCGAGATCAGCGCTAACCGGCAGGTCGGTGGCTGCGGCAATGGCGGCTACGTGCGCCATGGTTTCATCGCGGCCAATCGAGTTGTCCTGGCGGCCCACTGTGAAGGCATAGCCTGCGCTGGTGGTGGCCAGCGCCTCAAATCCGAGATGGGCCAACAGTCGAGCTGATCCCACGTCCCAGGGATTGGGAATGATGAATGCGTTCTTACGCTGGTGAAGCGCGCGAAAGGCGAGTCCTTTTTCAAGCTGCGTCGTCATGGGGATTGGATTCACTCTGTTGCTCTCAGGGTTGAAGGGAGACCGAAGGTCCCGTCCACGACCTCGACAAAATTTCTCTCTTCGCGAAGGATAAGCCGCTTGCTCTGCGCCAGGGAGAAATTCTCGCGCGCTTCCGGATCCGTCCTCAGGCGTGCCCGGTAACTCTCATACGAGGCGAGACTATCGAAGCTGATCAGCCCCCAAGCGACATCGTTGGTGCCTTCGTAGGGAAGAAAATATCCCACCAGGTGGCCGCCGCATCGGGGGATGATGCGGCCCCAATTTTCGGCATACTTCCTGAACTCGTCCCGCTGGAAAGGATCGATCTGGTAGCGGATGAAGCAGGTGATCGTCATAGTTTCTCCTCGGCTGCAAGGGCTGGCCGATGCATGCACATCAAGCAGTATGCCGGTTGTTCAACAGGGACACTTCGTTTATCATCAAACTATGAATGTAAAACAGGACGCCGATGCCGCGGTCTCCAGGATTGCGGCGGCCATAGGCGAGCCGGCACGCGCACGGATGCTCTACTGCCTTTCCGACGGCCGAGCGCGGACCGGCACGGAACTGGCAGCGGTCGCTGACGTAACCGCGTCAACCGCGAGCGTGCACCTGCAGCGGTTGAAGACGGAGCGACTGGTGAAGGTGTTCGCCCAGGGGAAACATCGCTATTACAGTCTGGAAAACGCCGACGTGGCCGACGCTCTGGAAGCTCTCAGCGTGCTCGCCGGCGGCTCTCGAGAGCCATTCGTTCCCAACACGCCAAGCCGGCTGCGCGCCGCCCGCACTTGCTACGATCACATTGCCGGCAGCCTTGGAGTTTCGCTCCACGATCGCTTCACCGCACTAGGCTGGCTGACGGCCAGCCCCACCGGCGTCGAGAACGGGTGCGACCTCACCCTGAAAGGGATCAGGGCGTTTGAGGCCATGGGCATTGACGTGGAGGCGACTCGCAGGCTGCGCCGTCGTTTCGCGTACGCCTGTGTGGACTGGAGCGAACGCCGGCCGCATCTGGGGGGAGCGCTGGCCTCTGCGCTGCTGAACCTTTCTTTGCGGAACAAATGGGTCCATCAGGACCTCGATAGCCGAGCCTTGGGCGTCACAAATGTTGGACGGCGAGAGATGCTGGCCCGATTTGGCGTGCAGGTTTGATCGCTCGGTGGATGGTTGGATCTGTCATGAGGGCGGTCATTGAGAGGGCGCACTGACTTCTCGCGCGGTCCGCAGTCCGGAATGGAGAGCGCCCTGTATCCATCCTGGCCAGGGCGAAGTATGTTCGCCAGCAAAGTGGATGCGCCCTTCCGGCACCGCTATATACGGTACGATGGTGCGAAACTCTCCCGGTTTCGTCACCATGTAGGCGCCTTTGGAATACGGATGATTCAGCCACGACCAGCTTGCACTACCCTCGAAGTTTTCGCGCATCCCCGGATGGATCTGTTCGAATAGATCGAGCGACTGCTGCACTTGGGTGTCCTCACTCATGCCGGAGTATCGCACCGCGAGATCCTCATAGATGTAGGACATCACAATGCCTCGTGTGCCGGGCTGGTTGTAGGTAGGGCTCCATATCTCCATCGGTTGGTCCACAGAAGCAAATCCGTTGCGCCCGTCAGCTTCCCAGAAGCGGCTCTTGCTCTGCGCATAAACCCGCGCTACCGGTCCCATGTAAAGGTTCTGGATGGCGAACAACTTCCTGGGCGACCATGCGGGCTCTACCTCAATTCCTCTTAGTACCGTGAACGGCAGCGTGCAGATCACATAATCGGACGCCACCGTATGATGCGAGCCGGCGTTCTTGTAGATTACTTCGACGCCTTGTGGTTTTTGCGCGATGCGGACGACCACAGCTCCGTAGCGGATATTACCCTGCAATGGTTCAGCCATGGCGTGCGGCAGCCGATCGTTACCGCCGCGGACCTTCCACAGCATGGGCACAGCGTGGCTCACTGAGTCGTGCACAAAGTCGAGCAAGGAGTCGCCTTCGAATCCCTCGGAGAGGTACTGAATTGCATCCCCAGACGCGCCTTGCTGGCGGAGATAGTCGCTGAGACTGATCTCCCCCATCTTGGCCAAAGACGGTAAGGGCCACCCGTCAGCGGGAAGCGCACGAATTTTTTCTTGTAGCGGTTCGAGATACCTCCTGGACAATCCGCCGAAGCCGAGGCTACGCTCTTCCGCGGTGAAATCCACATTCAGCTTGGTCAGATCAGGATCATGGCCATGGGCTACGACCTGCCTCTGACCACGCCACAAGAAAACATCCGCACCGGATTGTGGAAAAAAGGGGTCCAGTTCCAGCCTAAAGCGTTTTACATATTCGAGCGTGAGATTGTGGGTGCTAGGGATCCGTCCCGCCCCTGCTTCGGCATGCAGTCCATCTGAAAATGGCGCGCGCAGGGTATAAACACGCCCGCCCGGACGCACCTGCGCCTCCAGTACGGTCACTTCATGACCGGCCTGTATAAGCTCCAGTCCAGCCGCTAGACCAGCGACTCCCGCACCCAGGATGGTTACTTTGGTCGCCCTTTCCGATCGGAGTGCCGAGCTGCCCATTCGCAGCCCGTCCAAACGGCTGGCATACAACCCCGCTGCGGCCATGCCGCTGAACTGCAGAAATTTTCGACGATTCACGAAACCCTCCAATAATTGGCAGGGCCGGGAAGCCCCTACCGAATGCCTGTGGCGACGAACAACGTCGAAAAGATCCGTTCCACGACGTATAGCGCATGTGCGCCGTCCGGAGTAATTACCGGATGACGCAAAGACAAGATTGCGCTTTTGTCCGCCGGTGCGAAGTGGGTCCAGGGTTTTTGCTGACCGGTAGCGATATTGAGGTCATAAATGTCAACGCTGTCCATCCCAACCCCGCGCTCGAAGAAGATATTTTGCGAATCGTTGTGCCACTCAAGAGGGAGATCGCTTTCTGATAGTCCTTTGATTTCGCGTGGCTCGCCTCCTTCAATGGGCTGAACCCAGAAGTGGTTTTCGCCATCGGTAGTGATGCAATACTTGCCGTCGGCCGAGACCCTGCTGAATTCCTGGTCGCTGGTCGCGAGGTACCTGCCCTCGCTGGTGACTTGCCGCACGGTCCCGGTCGCCACGTCCTGAAGATAAGTAGCCGGGGCATGTCCGGGGACTGCGGCCGCTATCAACACATGCTTACCGTCCGGCATCCAGGAGGCGCCGAGGTACTTTAGTCCGGGCGGGGCGGTGAGGGTGCGAGCTTCACCGACGCCGGTGGGAATGATTCTGAGCTGTTGCAGATTCAGGGGATTCAGTGCGACCGCCCATTTGCCATCGAAGGAGAGACCCATTCCGGCGCCCTGGCCAATCATGGCGGGAGCCGAGCCATCGGTCCGCTGAGTGTAGAGGTTGTAGTCGGAATTCGCACCGGCGACGTAGGTATTCAGCAGCAACATCTTTCCGTCACTCGAAAGCGCTTCCGTGATCTGGAACGGGAAAGAACTCACATCCCGTGTCTTCCCGGTCGTGATATCGGAGAGAATCTGCTGATCGCGATAGTCCTCCACACTTAACAGGACGCTCTGATCTTTCGAGATGTCGTGCAAGTGCAGCCGGACCGGCGAGGAGAGCAGCACCCGCTCCTTTCCACGTAGATCGACCGCACGCAGGGAGCTAGGCTCGGTATTGACGCCGGCAGTGAACCAGATCTCATTGCCGCTGGGCGGCCACGCCAGCCCCTGCACGGTGCTGAACTCCCGGGTCAAAACTTTCCGATTTCCCTGGCGGTCGATGATATCGACGACGCCGCGATCGTCTCCCAGGATGTCATGGTCCACAAACGCGATCTTGTCGCCGGCGGGCGAAAAACGCAGATCGGCGATGTAGCCATCGGATTGGTACAGCACTTTGCCGGGCGGGAACTCAAGCTGGAAGTGGCCTCCAACTTTGCGGCTGACGGCTAGCGCGGAGCCGTCGGGCGCCCAGTCGGCATCGGTCACCGCGTCGAGCATCTCGCGCGTGGAACCGCCTCCGAGCGGCACGCGGGCCAGACGTCCGGTAGGAGTGAATTTCGGATCAAAAATGGTATTCAGCGAGACTGCCAATTCTCCGGTCGACGAAACACTCAAGATGCTGGCCGGGATGTTGAGCGATTGCGCCTCGGCGGTATCGGTGCGCGTGGAAAAAAGCTCGGTAGGCTTGCCGTCGGTGGTGACGTTGTAAACGACGGTGCGGCTATCGGGCGCGAAGCGCGCATGGCGAAAAAAGGCGGAGCGGAAGCTTATCTGGTTGAATGCAGGATGGCTTGCCGCCGGATGTAGGAGGTAGGCCGCAATCGCGCCGATCGCCAACGCCGCCAGCAACGAGGCCGCCAGCAGAATTCGCGAGCGCGTCTTCTTGGTGTCCTTCAGCGCGCGCAACCCTGCGCTTGAGGTGCCGGCGCTGCTCAGTGAGTCAAGAGCGAAGGCCAGATCGCTGGCCGATTGAAAACGCGCGTCAGGCCTCTTCTCCAAACAGCGCTGCACAATTCTCTGTAGTCCGAGCGACACGTTCAGGCCGCTCTCCGCCAACTCCAGCGGTTCCTGCTTGAGAATCGAATTCATCACTTCGACGCTGGAGTCGCCGCGGAAGGCCCGCTGACCCGCCAGCATCTCGTAAAGAATGGTGCCGAAGCTGAAGATGTCGGACCGATGGTCAACGACCTCGCCCCGCACCTGCTCCGGCGACATGTAACCGGCGGTGCCCAGTACCGTGCCCGGCATGGTGCGGTTTGGACTGGTCATAGTTCCGTCAATGGCAACCGCAACCGCTGCCTGCTTGGCCAATCCGAAGTCGAGAATTTTTACCCGCTCATCGCGCAAGATGAATATGTTTTCGGGTTTGAGGTCACGATGAACAATGCCCTTCTCGTGCGCCGCCGCCAGTCCCTTGGCGATCTGCAGGCCGTAGTCAATCGCCCTTCGCTGGGTTAAAGGGCCTGCTGCCAATCGCTCACGAAGCGTCTGACCTTCGAAAAACTCCGAAACCAGGAAATGCAGCCCATTCTGCGATCCAACGTCGTAGATTGCCATCAAGTTGGGATGATTCAGGGCGCTGAGAATGCGGGCTTCCTGCTGAAAGCGCTCCAGACGGTCACCATCGGAAGCAAAGGACTCGGGAAGTATCTTGATCGCGACGGTGCGCTCAAGACGGGTGTCGCGAGCACGGTACACCTCTCCCATGCCGCCAGCGCCCAGCGCGGTGGCGATTTCGTAAGGGCCCAAACGGGTTCCAGAAGCCAGAGGCATTGCTCACCTTGAAAAGGGGGTGCGCCCATTCTACGTGAACGGGCGAACACATCACTGTGGCATTGGATACGCCGGCCCTCGATCAAGCCGGCACAATAGAAATGCAATCAGCGGTTTAAGCCTTGGCTGTACTGGAAAATTTCCGCGCCGAATTCCGCGAGCATTGCTGCCATCTTCGGGCCGGGATCACCGTAAACCTCGAACCGGTCCACTCTCGCCTGCTCTACGAGTTTCGGAACAAGCTGTTGAACCACGGGACCGTTAAAGTGCGCCAGCAAATCGTCCGCAGTCGCATAGCTCTCGACCAGCCGGCAGCGTTTGCCGTCGCTACTCAAATACCATTCATACCCCAGAGTGCCCGCTTCCACCTGGCTACCCGCAGTCATTTGTTTTGCAATGCTCTGGAACGCGCCAAGTTTTCCCTCGTGGATGGTGAGTTCGACCAGAAGATGCACCGCCGGCATGGCCACGCTAATCTCCTCTTTTCTATTTTGTTTGTTGCGCCCTGCAAATTTATCAGCTACGGGCAGAAATCACGCGCTCGTTATCAATGCCGCCCCTGTCGTTTCCGGCACGCACAGTCTTCGCGTGGTTTTCTTACGATGATGTTTTGGCGGCGGACGAAGTGCAACCTTCACCGGACGCTCCGCTGCCGCTGGGTCCTGGGCGTAATCGGGGTCGAACATCGCGATCACGGATACGGCACGACTGGTATAGCGTTTGGCCCATTGACTCTCGATGAGCGCTTGCTGGACTGCTTTCCAGTGCTCGCGCTGCGTTTCAGTGCTGACGTTGGATGTCGCTGCGTCGCGGAGAATCACGTCATCGTTGAGGGTGCTGAGAAACTGAACAAATTCCTCAAGATTCACACCCATCTGAAACACCAGTTGGCTTAGCGCCATTTGTTGCGACGCCGTCAGTTGGTCGAAATCGCGGCAATAGGCCCGGGCATTGTGGACGGCCTGAACCGCAGATACACGCAGCAGTTTTGTGGCCTCTTCCTCCGTCAGCTCCGGCGGCAACTTGTGAGTCCTGATCCGCTTGCGATAGTTCTTTTTGTTCCATGCCTTCAGGTTGTGGTCAAACTGATTGAGTATTCGCTGCAGTTGTTCCGGGTCGAGGCCTGCAGCCTGCCACAGTTGCGCCGACGAGGGCTCGATAAAAGTATTCGGATTCAGCGGGTCGTTCTGGATGTGCTCGCGTGCTGCAACATCGAGACTGAATCCCGCGCCAATCAGCGGACGACTTGTGTTCGGGTCGGGATAAGCCGCCAGGACCCAGCCTTCGTGCCGGCTGTCCCGCAGCGTTCTCATCAGGCTCTCCAGGTTGAACTTGGTGTTGGAATCCTTAAGATCAAACAGTGGTGGAGGCGGCAGTGGAACCTGGGACGTCGGCACGGTAGGCGACGCGGCAGGACTTCCCGCCGGCAGCCCTTTCGGCGCCACCGATGCAGGCGGCAATTGTGGCGACGACACTTGAGTCGCCTGTTCAAGGGTCGCAGGCGCGACTTGCCCCATGGCGTTTCGCCCCGCAGTTGCCATGGCTACTGCGAGCGCCGCAGCCAGAACCAGTCGGTCTGTGACCCTGATGTGTCCCATCGCTGCTGAACATACAACGGCTGAAATTTATTGTGAGGTGAATAGAGTAGCGTATTCGTCAAGCCAGTTGAAGAAAACAGTTCGCCATCACCGTTGTGGTAACGGGCGCTCTGGAAGGTGACCCGATGCCGCCGTTTCTGTTCCGCGCGAAGCACTCCACAGAAACTTATATAATCACCTTTCCCATGGGAGCTTCGACTATCGCTACTCGGGCACGGCCGTCCCGCTCCAGATTTATCTTTCGTGCGGTTGTGGCGGTGCTGGTCCTCTTCCTGCTCGTTTTTCTCGCGTTCGACTTCTGGTTTTATCGAGCGGTGCGGGCGGCGCTGCCGCAGGTGGATGGCACGATTCATCTTTCCGGTCTGGCGAGTCCTGTCACCGTGACCTATGACGCGCTCGGCGTTCCCAACATCGCCGCCGCCAACTTGCCTGACCTGTTCTTTGCCCAGGGTTACATCACCGCCCAGGACCGCTTGTGGCAGATGGACATGACGCGGCGTTACGCTTCCGGCGATCTGGCCGCCATTCTGGGGCCGGAGTACGTCAAGCTTGATCGCGAGCACCGCATTCTTGGCCTGAGGCAGGTCGCGGAAAAAAATGTCGCCAACATGGATGTGGCGCAGCGCGCCCACTTCGAGGCCTACGCCGCCGGGGTCAATGCCTATATCGAGCAACACCAAAAAACATTGCCGCTGGAATTCCGCTTTCTCACCTATTTCCCGCACGTCTGGACGGTGGAAGATTCGGTGCTGGTGGGATTGTCGATGACCGAATTTCTGAACCACGGCCTGTACAAGGAGGAATTGGAGAAAGAGAAAGTTCTGGCCAAACTGGGGCCGGAGTTGACGGCTGACCTGTTCGTGAATTCCTCCTGGCGCGACCATCCGCCGGGAACAGACATGGGATCCATCGAAAACGAAATTCCCGGTGAGACTGCTCCTGACGAGGAAGAAGAGACTCCGGCGCCAAAGAAAAAGAGCAGCGACAGACAACCGCAGAGCCTTCGGCTCCCCCTCACCAGGTTCGGGGTCGCTCAGGCTGACAAAGGTAAGGGAACACTCCACGGCGTGCCTGAAGGCACGCCCCTTCTCCTTGGGCTCGCTGCGTTCGCCCCGGATGACAAGACGGGCGATAGCCTTCATCCCGGCTCCAACAACTGGGTCGTCTCCGGCGCACACACGGTTTCGGGAAAGCCGCTGCTCTCCAACGACATGCACCTTGACCTGCACCTGCCTAACGTCTGGTATGAGGCACATCTCACCGCCGGTGACTTCGATGTTGCCGGTGTCACCTTGCCGGGAGTGCCGTTTGTCATCGTCGGGCATAATCGTTACATCGCGTGGGGCTTCACCAATCTCGGCCCCAATGTCGAAGACCTCTACATCGAAGAGTTCAACGACAAGGGCGAATATTTGACGCCGAAGGGCTGGATGCAGCCGGAACACCGCAAAGAAATCATTCGCGTGAAGGGCAAGCCCGAGGTGAACGTGGATGTCGAGGTGACCCGGCATGGGCCGATCATCACCGACATAGTTCCGGGAGAGAAGCGCAAGCTGACCCTCAAGTGGGTCATCTATGATCCCCAGGCGGCGGGCGCGCCATTCTTTGCGGTGGATTCGGCGAAGAACTGGCAGGAACTCCGCGCGGCGTTCTCGCATTTTGGTGCGCCCGGCCAGAATGTGGTTTACGCCGACGTGGACGGGCATATCGGCTACCAGGCAACCGGCATGGTTCCGATTCGTGCGGCCGGCGACGGTTCGGTTCCGGTGCCCGGCGATGACGACTCGCACGAGTGGACCGGATACGTTCCCTACGACAAGCTTCCCAGTGTTTATGACCCGCCCTCGGGGGTCATTGCAACAGCCAACGGGCGGGTCACGCCCGACGGATATCCCTACACCCTGAGCATCGAGTGGGGCTCTCCTTATCGCACGGCGCGCATCTACAAGCTGCTCAATGCGAAAAAGAAGCTTGCCCCGCCCGACATGCTGACGATTCAGACCGACATTGTTTCGGCCTTCGATCGTTTCTGCGCTGAGCGCTTCGTGTACGCCGTGGACCACACTTCGACGGCATCCCATCGCGCCAAGTCGGCCGCCGACCTCATGCGAAATTGGGACGGCACCATGACCACGGACTCGGCGGCGCCGACCGTAGCCTATTTCTCGCGCAAGAAGCTGGAGGAGTTGCTGCTCAAGCCAAAGCTCGGGGATGACTGGAAGCAATACCGGTGGTTCATGAGTCCGGTATGGCTGGAGAACATTCTTTCTCACCAGCCGCCACGCTGGCTGCCGGAAGGTTACGCCAACTACGAGGCGCTATTGACCGCCGCGGTGGAGGGAGCCGTAAGCGATGCGGAAGCGCCGAGTGCGCTTGCGATGTGGAAGTGGGGACGGGTCCATCGCGTGGACATCAAGCATCCCTTCTGGAGCAATTTTCCCATCCTCAAACGCGGCGCAGGTCCCGGCCCGCAACCTTTGTCGGGGGATGGTGAAACCGTAAAGCAGGTCAGCGCACATTTCGGGCCCTCCGAGCGGCTCACGGTTGACTTCTCCGACCTGGACAACTCAACTTTGAATATTTCGAATGGCGAATCTGGAAATATCTTCGACGAACATTACAACGATCAATGGGACGCCTACTATCACGCGCGCACGTTTGCGCTGCCGTTCTCGGCCGCAGCGGTGCAGCAGGCGGGTGTGCACCACCTGAAGCTGGAGCCGTGAAGCAGGGGCTAGAGATTAGGGGCTCGGGCTAATAAACCCGCAAAAGTGATTCCTAGAAACTATCCCCTAGCCCCCAATCCCTAGCCCCTAACCGCTACTGATCCACTTGCACTATGTCGTAAAGCGCCCCGGTGAATGAGAGCTGCGTTTTCTGGGGCGTGTCAGTGGTGGTGTCGTAAATCACTTGACTCCCGCCCTCAATCACATACACCGTGTTGCGGTTGGCAACCGCAAGCATGCCGGTGACGGCACCTAGAGGCGGCAGGGGAGCGGCAGCGGTATTGTTGGTGACATCGACCACCGACAAGCATCCGGTGGTGAGATTGCTGCAGGTCTTAGCGCCGATGTAGAGCTTGTTGTTGGAGGATAGCGCCATTTTGCTGTGATAGCCGTCGCCGATGGCGACGGAGTTGGCGGTCATTCGGGTCATGTTGCTGACGTTCACCGCATCGAAGGTCCCCGCCGGACCTGGATTTCCCGCCACGTACAACGTGGTGTTGTTGAGCAGGCCAACGCTGGCGCCTCCCACCGGCACGGTGGCCTTGATGGCCTGTGTCGGAAGGTCGAGTTGCTGTACCGATGCACCTGAAGTCGATCCGCACTCAACTCCGCAGCTGAGCACATAGGCGGTATTGCTGTCGCTGCTGAAGAACGCGTTGACCGGCCTGGCGAACCCGGGAATCTCCACCGCAGTGGGCGTCGTGGCACTCAGGTTGATCAGGAAAACCGAGTCCGAATCGTCGGCAAACACCAGCAGAAACGTCCCGGTGGGGCTGAGCGCAATGTATCGTGCCGACGGGACAGGGTAGGTTGCCGTGATGCTGGACGAGGAAATCGTGGCGACTTGCACGGCGCCGGGCCGCGCGCCGGTGACGGGCACGTTCCGCACCGGTGCGTACACCTTGGTATTGTCCGTGGAGAAAAGTGCCATGTCGGCAAAGTCAGGAAGCGTCACGCTGCCAGCGAAGATCTCGGAGGCATTGGTCACGAAGATGAGTTGATCGGCACTCTGGTTATAAACCAATGTTATCGTCCGGTCCGGGCTCTCCACCTCAAACGTCAATTCGCCACCGATCGATATCGTCACTGGAGCCCCAGGCACCAGCTGCCCGGCCGAGTTCACGGTCTGCGCGGTCATGGGCGTGGTGTCATTTTGGGTATCCATGATTTGCAGAGCGCCGGTAAAATTATTGCTGACAAAAGCGCGATGCGACACCTTGCTGGGCGGCGCGGTTGAACTCCCGCTCCCCCCGCACGCGGTAATGAAAATCACGATTAGCAAGGTAAGGACGAGGATTAGAAGCCGCTTCAAACGTTTACCCCAGACTGCATGATGAATTGCGCTGAAATGTTGGAATTCGCTGAATTATAACAGAGCTTGCCCTGGTCGCCGGGCGCGCCCGCGATGGCGAATTCGCGCCATTTGCGGTAAAGTTCAATCAAGCCAGGCGCTACAGCCTCCACCATCTCCATGACTACAGACCTCATTTCGCGTTTGCAGAAGGGCGCTGTCTTATGCGACGGCGCCATGGGTACACTGCTGTACTCCAAAGGCATTTTTATCAACCGCTGCTACGACGAGCTCAACCTCTCGCAGCCCGACCTCATCCGCAGTATCCATCAGGATTACCTCCACGCCGGGGCGGACATCATTGAAACAAACACCTTTGGTGCCAATTCGTTTCGCTTGTCCAAGCATGGTTGTGTGGACAAGCTGGCCGATGTCAATCGCATGGGTGCACGCCTGGCGCGCGAGGCGGCGAAGAGTTTCAACGCCCTGGTCGCCGGCGCCGTCGGACCGCTGGGAGTCCGTATCGAGCCGCTGGGCAAAGTCTCGCTCGCAGAAGCCCGGGCGGCCTTTCACGAGCAGATTGCAGCCCTGAACGAAGAAGGCATCGACCTGGTCATCCTCGAGACCTTTGGATACCTCGAAGAGCTGCATCAGGCCATCCTGGCTGCGCGTGATGTGAACCCCAACTTGCCGGTGGTGGCGCAAGTCACCATCGACGAAGATGGCAACTGCCTGGATGGATCGGCCCCCGAGCACTATGCTCCACAAATCGAAGCCTGGGGCGCCGATGTGGTGGGATGCAACTGCAGCGTCGGCCCGGTGGCCATGCTGGACGCGCTCGAGCGGGTCCGTGCCGTCACTACCGCGCCGCTCTCTGCCCAACCCAACGCCGGCATGCCGCGCTCGGTGGAAGGCCGCAACATCTATCTGTGCTCGCCCGAATACATGGCGGAGTACGCCCGCAGGTTTGTGGATGTTGGTGTGCGCCTCATCGGCGGATGCTGCGGCACCACGCCCGAACACATCCACGTCATGAAAGCCTTCCTGCGCGCCGTCTCCGGCGGCACCATGGCGCGCAAACCGGCTACGCCGGCCAAGGCCCAGCCCGTCAGCGTGCCGCCGCTGCGCGAACGTTCGCAAATGGGCCGCAAGATTGCCGACGCCGAGTTCATCACTATGGTGGAGATCGTTCCGCCCCGGGGCACCGACGGAAGCCGCGAAATCGAAGGAGCGCGCTTCCTGAAATCGGTTGGCGTGGACGGCGTCAATATTCCTGATAGCCCTCGCGCTTCGGCGCGCATGAGCAACCAGGCGCTCTGCCTGCTGGTGCAGCAACAGGTCGGCATCGAGGCCATCCTGCACTACACCTGCCGCGATCGCAACGTACTGGGTATCCAGTCGGACTTGCTGGGCGCAAGCGCCGTAGGCATCCGCAACCTGATCTGCATCACCGGCGATCCGCCGAAAATGGGCGACTACCCCGACGCGACCGCGGTATTCGACGTGGACGCCATTGGTCTGGTCAACATCGTCCACAACCTGAACCGCGGGCTCGACATCGGCGGCAATCCCATCGGGGCCTCCACGGGCTTCGTAATTGCCGTGGGCGCCAACCCCGGCAGCACCAACATTGACGAGGAAATCCGCCGCTTTGAGTACAAAGTCGACGCCGGTGCGGAGGTGGCCGTCACCCAGCCGGTGTTTGATATTCGCCTGCTGGAACAGTTCCTGCGTCGCATCGAGCACTGCCACATCCCCGTGGTGGCGGGAATCTGGCCTCTCACCAGCACCCGTAATGCCGAGTTCATGAAAAATGAGCTGCGGGTTTCCATCCCCGACGAGATCTTCGCGCGCATGGCGAAGGCAACCACCGTCGAGGCTGCCCGCGCCGAGGGCGTGGCCATTGCTCGCGACATGCTCGCCGCCGTCCGCCATATGGTGCAGGGCGCACAGATTGCCGCGCCCTTCGGACGCTACTCCTGTGCCGTGGATGTTCTGGAGGCGCTGGGTACCAGCAAACGCGCCGCGGTGTAAGCCCTGGCGATCTCGATCACAGTGCACTACCCCATCGAGCCACGCCAAGGCTGTTCTTTAGCTCCGCCGCCGGGCGTTCAAAAGCCCTGCGTTGTTAGTTGGGCTGGGCAGCCACCGCGCCAGTTCCGCCTAGCGGGACGGAAGATGATAGCTCACCGCTTCAGCGGTGGGTAAGCGTCAAATCCACACCGAGTCCCGTAGGGACGGCACACTAAGTCGCTTCAGCGACGCTGAAGTTCTCTACTGAGAAAATTTTTCACGCCGGCGAAGATTGGCCCAATTTTTTGCGTCCATGGCAAGGGTTCTGGACTAAAATCTTTCCACGGAGTTTGAGCTTGCCTAAGTTCGAAGAGTGCCTGCAGCGCCTGGAAACAATCGTGACTGAACTCGAGAAGGGTGACGTCTCGCTCGATCACGCGCTGGAGCTTTTCGACGAGGGCATGAAACTTTCCAGCTCCTGCCGCAAGGAACTGGAAGAAGCCGAAGGCAAAGTGGAGATCCTGCTGAAGCGAAATGGCAAGCTGCATCCCGAAGCCTTCGAACCCGCAAGTCACGCGGGCGACGCTACAAAATAGCAGCGCCCTAGAACGCTAACGCTGTTTCCGCTCCAGGTAACGTGGGGTAATTTATTTCATTGGATGGCTACGCTGTCCCTTCCGTCAGCTAAAAGGGGTTATCTATGCGGCCTATCAATGTTGTTCTCGCTCACCACGATGCAGTTTCGGCCGACTGGCTGGCTACGTCCCTCGGTAAACAATTCCGCAATCTTGCCATAGCAAAATCTGCTGGCGAACTTGCGTCCGCAGTGGCGCGCTTTCGCGCTCCCTTCGCAGTCGTGGACCTGGAGCTGGTTGACTTCGCAAAGCTGAAGGCGCTGTGCGCGGAGTTTCCCGCCACGGCGTTCGTGTGCATTCATCGCCTAGCGGACGATCGCATGTGGGCCGATGCCCTGGCGATGGGCGCAGTCGATTGCTGTCACTCCAGCGACCTGCGAGGCATCCTAATGGCCTCGGACCGCTACGTGGTGCTGAGCCGTGCGCGTACCGCGGCGGCGTAAATAGTTAAGGGCGGAGATCGGGTCGCAGTACCGATCGGCGATTAGTGTTTGATGACGGCTTGAATCCGTTCCTCGCGGACGCCGTCTAGTACCCGCTCCGAATTCGCGCCGGGTTCGGCTGTTCCTTGATGGATCCAAAGTCCGTCCACCTGGACCATCGACGGCGGCTTCGTTTTCGCAGAGGTCTTCGCAAAGATCACGCGTTTCGACCTGTCCAACCGGAGTTTCATCCCATTGATTATGCCACCTGCCAGAATTGCTGGCAGCGCACGCTTCCAGTCCGCGGCATTCCCGCGAAGATTGCCGGAGAATCCCAGTCCCGCTTTGCGGGACGGAATAAGAAAGCCCACCGTTTCAACGGTGGGTGAGCAAGTAGAGAATCGGGGAGTCCCCCGGGGACGGCACAGAGGCAAGTGCCGGGCCAGCGGCTCACAGCGCGTATCCGTTTGCAATACCGCCTGAGCTGAAACGCTTACGCGCCCGCCTCCCAAGGATCTAGCACCATCCTCTCCGGGTCCAAGGCCAGCCAATCTCCTGTGTGTTTCCAAGCCCGCCTTTCATATCTGCCCGGCTTTACGAAGTCCCGGTAATCAAGACGGAGTATGACTAGGTTTGTTCCCCGGATTTCGTATGTAAATGGGTACTCTTGGCTGCTGGTATAGAGGATGCCATCAAGGCCTTTCCAGCGCACTACATCCGCAAGAAACCGCGTAAGCAAGTATTGAGGTTGGAAGTATCCGGGTGCCCTTCTAGGCGTCTGCAAGAGGCTACTCCGAATTAGAATTTCCAGAAACAACGATTGATTGGTCCTTGTGGCGAGGTTGAGAACCCGGAGCCTCTTTTGGACAGAGATTTCAGCCAACCAGATCCTCAACGTTCGGTCCTTGCGCTCTTGCAACGTCTCAACTACGGCGGTTTCCTCTTCTGTTGCCAAATAGAAGGCCCGCTGACCTGCGTGATTGAATCTGTAAGGGCGCATTGGGTCAGAGCCAAGGAAATCCCCAACGGAAGAAACATGCTTCCTTCCATCACCGCGATACCAAGTCTTGGGTTCAAGCACTTCAACGTTTGCTTTCTTGACGGCCCTAAGAATCTCCTCTCCTACCGGATGTAATAAACCAAGTGTCGGGAACCGCTGCATGAAATCATTCAGCAGTTTAAACTTTGGAATGTATTTCTCGAGTCCCGCATCCAAACGGCGGTTTTCCTTCAACTCCTCAGCGGAATAATCGGCCACATCATCAAGCAATGTCAGATATTTTCCGCAACCGGGGCAAGAAATCTTTCCGTCTAGACGTTGGATTTCGACCTTTGACAGACGGCAACGTTCTAAGACTTCCTCAAGGGATGTGAATGCTTCGCTGCAGGCATCACAGCCATGGAAGCGCGTTTGCGCACGCCTCGCCAATTCTCTTGTGAGTCTTCCTCTAGTCTTCACGGTTTGCCGCTGAATTATGATCTCGTGTCACACATTGGGAATCATCGCGCCGCTTATGACGCCCTTCGTGGATTGATGTCCAGCCCGGTTGCCCAGCCTTTGTCGTGTGCGAAAGGTTGGGAGCGCACCCTATGCCGTTACCGCGGTCGCGCTCTTCGCGGCCCTCTTCGCCTGCTTTTGCGCATCGGCCAGCAGCTTGCGCAAAATCCGCATTCCGCTGTCCACGTGCTTCTCCTGCAACAGGAAGGGCGGCAAAAAGCGCAGCACCGTGTCCTGCGTGACGTTAATCAGCAGACCTTTGGCGAGGGCGCCTTCCAAAATCGGCTTGCCGGGCACAGTTAACTGCAGTGCCTGAATCGCGCCCACACCGCGGACTTCCACGGCAATATCGAACTTGTCCACCAGCTCGCGCAGCTTCTGCGAGAAGTACTCGCCGACACGACGCACCTGTTCCAACAAATTCTCGTCCTCGATAATCGCCAGATACTCAAGCGCGACACGGCAGGTCAGCGGGCCGCCTCCGAAAGTTGTTCCGTGCTTGCCTGGGGTGATGTGCTGCGCGAAGCTCTGCTTGGCGAGAAACGCACCCAGCGGCAGCCCGGCGGCGATGGGCTTGGCAATGCAAACCACGTCGGGCACGACCCCGAAATGCTGGAAGGCGAAGAGCTGGCCGGTTCGCCCCAGTCCGCATTGAATCTCGTCGAAGATGAGCGCGGCCTGATGCTGGTCGGCCAACTGGCGACACGCCTGCAAGAATTCGAGCGACGATTCCTGGATGCCGCCTTCGCCCTGAATGGGCTCCAGCACGATACCGCAAACCTTGTCGTCCATCGCATTGCGCAACGCTTGCACATCGTTGCGTGGCACGAAGCGCACACCCTCCAGCATTGGGTCGAAATCCTTGCGATACTTTGCCTGGCCGGTGAGCGCGAGCGCGCCCATGGTGCGCCCGTGGAAGGAATTCTCCAATGCGATCACGATGCACTTTTCCGGACCGCTGGTGGCGTGGCCGGCGGCCCGCACCAGTTTCAACGCGCCTTCAATCGCCTCGGTGCCGCTGTTGGAGAAAAAGGCGCGATCCAGTCCCGACGCAGTGCACAACTTCTCCGCCAGCAAGCCCTGGTACTCGTTGTAGTAAAGGTTGGAAACGTGGATGACCTTCGCCGCCTGGTCGCGGATAACCTTCACGATGCGCGGGTGGGCATGGCCAAGGGCGTTAACGCCCAGCCCGGCGAGAAAGTCGAGATAGCGCCTGCCATCAACGTCGTAAACGTACACTCCCTTTCCGCGCGCAATGGCGAGCGGATAGCGAGCGTAGGTGTTCAGCAGGTATTTCTGTTCCAGCGAAACAATTTCTTCAAACGTCAGCACGATGATGACCTCGCAAAGATTTTATTGTAACGCGAGCAAAGACGGCCTTGGAGTATTGAAGGGGGGCGGCTTCAGCCGTGACCCTCGGCGAACAGTGCTTGCTGTGACCAATCTCACAAATATTTTTCCGCTGGCTTCGATAGACTTAGGAATATGGTGATGGAAAAACAGTTCCGCGAACGGGCGCGTAGTGAACTTCGCGAAATCCGCAATCAGGTCCTCAGTCTGGCCCGCGACCGCAACGTCTACTGGAAGCTGGAGCGCGAGGTTATCGAGCGCAACCCACAGCTGCACGGCGTCCGCAATGCGTTTCTCGATATGGTAAGAGCCGCTTACGCGGATGCTATGGCCGCTCGCGTCCTGCGACTGCTCGATCCGGACAACACCGATCTCTCCTTGCGTCGGGTGCTCACCCAGTTGGAGGAGTATCCCCATCTGCTGCACGACAAGGTGAGTGAACGCGAGTTTGCCGACGATCGCGCCGAACTGGACCAGGCCGCAGCCAATCTAAAGCAGGTGCTGAACCCGCATTTTGCCCATCACGAGCGCACGCTTTCGGCGCTGGCCTCCACCCATCGGGAACTCGATGAGGCGCTTGATGCGATCATCTCCACCCTGAAGACCTATTACTGGATCGTCGCCGACGCCTATCTCGATTTCGAGGTGAGCTATCCCGAAGACCCATTAGCGATCTTCCAGTTCCCCTGGATCAAGCCGGAGTTGGTGTGAGCTAGGCTAGCGGGCTGCGATGAGGGCCACAGAGATCAGCGCGCCGATGATGCCCGCGTTCTGCGTGGCAGACAGGCGCTCCTTCAGAAAAATTCGCGCAAGAATCACGGTGCTGGCGGGATAAAGCGATGACAGCACCGAAGTGACGTCAGAAACGTCCGCGCTGGGTGGCCGCGATGAACAGCGCGTTCGCAGAGGTATCGAGTATCCCTGAAAATAGAATCGGCACCAGCGCCGGACGTATAGACCGCTGGTCCCTAACTGAGAAAACCACGATGAGCAACATTAGCAGTGTGGAGGCGGTACGCGCCGCAACCAGCGGCCAGAACACGGCGTGATGGCCGGCTTGTTTACAGGCGATGAAGAACAGGCCGAACATCACCCCCGCCACCACCGCCAGTCCCAGACCGCGACGGGTGTCGATTTCGCCGTCCGGGCGCGCGATAAGCCATATGCTGACCAGCGCCAGCACAAAGCCAACCAGCTGAATCGGGGCGGGCATGCCTTCGCTGTAGATGCCGGCCAGCACCGGTAACACTCCGGTAATCACCGCAGAGACCGGCGCGACAATGCCCATGCGCCCGATGGCGAAGCCTCGGTACAGCGCCGCGACCCCCACGGCCCCGGTGATGCCGGCGACCGCTCCCCACAACAAGGTCGAACGCGGCGGAAGCGCCTCGCCGGTCATCCAGACCAACAACAGCATCAGGAGCAAGCCGCATGCGTGCGCGCCCGCGACCACGCGAAAGACATTGGTACGCCTGGTAGCGATGCCGCCGGCAAAATCGCCTCCGCCCCACACGGCGGCAGTGGCCAGGCTGAGACCCGCGCCAGTTAAGGTTTCAGAGGTCATTGTCTAACGCAGGCTACTTCGCCGCGGCAACTTTCTCGCGCAGCACAATCGGGTTTTGATCGTAGGGCACGACGGTCACGTTGAGGTCTTTGCGATCGGTGAACTGCAACTCGCTGATGGGAAACGCCACCAGGACAGTTCCCTTTTGCTCGGCGCCGGGCATGATCTTGGTCTCCACCGTCAAGGGTTGGGTCACGTGTTGGCGAAGATCCGGGTAAGCGGAGAGGTAGCGGTCGTAGTCGGAAGCGGCCGCGGCGTCGTCGGACTGATCGCCCAGGTCGGTTTTGAGGTTGGCACTGATGGACTTGATGTAGAGCGCCTTGTCACCCACATTGCGCAGCGTGACCTGGATTGCGACCATGGTATTGGTCACGTCTTCAGGCTGGCTGGTGTGCACCGCGTCAATGCCGCCCTGCGCTACCGGCTTGGAGCGTTCCAGGTAGGCGATCACACCCACCACGATGCCGACGATAGCGAGGGCGATGACGACTGGCACGGCGGCAGGCAGGCTGCGCTTGGGGCTGTCGAATTCCTCGGTGAGGGGAACATGCCCCGCGTCGTATTGCGGTTGCGGCGGAGTCGGATTATCAGCCATGAGTCACCCCCGATGATGATACAAGAGCGCACAACTCTGTCGTACTGACCTCGTCAGTTCTCCGGCCACTGATGCTTCATCGCCTGGCGAAATTCTTTTTCCGGCAGTGTGTTCAGCACATGTTTCGGAGTGAGCCATGCGCGGCGAGCCTGAAGAATACCGTATTTGATTTTTTCGAAGTGCGAAGTGTGGTGCGCGTCGGTATTGATGACGATCTTCACGCCGCGTTCCCGTGCCATGCGCAGGTGCACGTCGTTCAAGTCGAGCCGATCGGGATAGGCATTCAGCTCCATCGCGACTTTGTTCTCCAGCGCTGCCTTCAGGATTGCATCCATGTCGAACGGATAGGCGTCACGGCGCAGGAGCAGGCGCCCGGTGGGATGTCCGAGAATGCTGACGTTCTTGTTGCTCAACGCGCGCAGCAAGCGGTCGGTCATCTGTTGCGCCTCCTGGTTGAATGCCGAATGAACGCTGGCCACCACCACATCCATCTGCTCCAGCACCGAGTCGGAAAGATCCAGCTCGCCATCGGCCAAAATGTCCACCTCGATGCCTGACATGATAGTGATGCCGTCGGTCTGCTCGTTGGCGGCGCGTATGCGCGCGATGTGTTGCTCGGCGCGCTTGTCATCGAGGCCGTTGGCGAAGGCCAGATTTTTCGAGTGATCGGTGATGGCGATGTATTGATAGCCACGCTCCATCGCGGCCGCGGCCATCTCGTCGATAGTGCATCGCCCATCGGTTTCCACCGTGTGCATATGTACTTCGCCGCGCAAATCAGCCACTGTAATCAGCTGCGGGAGCTCGTGTTTCTCCGCCGCTTCGATCTCGCCGCAGTTTTCGCGCAGCTCAGGCGGGATGCAGTCAAGCTTGAGCTTGGCATAGATCTCGTCCTCGGTGGCGCCGGCGACGCGCTGGTTCTCGTCGAGACGAAACAGACCGTACTCGCTGAGCGTGAATCCCATCCTGAGCGCGCGCTGGCGCAGCGAGACGTTGTGGCTCTTGGAGCCGGTGAAGTACTGCATGGCCGCGCCGTAGGATTCCGGCGGCAGAGTGCGCACGTCCACCTGCATGCCTTTGCGTAACTTGAAACTGACTTTGTTGTCGCCCTTGGCCAGCACTTCGACGATGCCGGGAAAGCGCAGGATTTCTTCGATCAGCCCAGCGCGCTGTTCGTCGTTCACGCAGCACGGCCCGGTAATCAGGACGTCGAGATCGCCGACCGTCTCCCGCCCGCGGCGCAGCGAACCGGCGGGTGTGATCTTCTCGATGCCCTTGATGTGTCGCAGATGCTCGGTCAGCTTCTGCGCCGTGCGATCGGCTTCGTCGAGCAGGAAGCGCCCCGAAATACGGCGGTAATCCTCAATCGCTTTCAGGATCTTCTGCTCGGTCTTTTCGCTGAGGCGCGGCAACTCGCGCAGCTTGCCTTCACGCGCCAGTTTCTCGACGCCGGCAAGATCGCTGACCTGGAAGGCGCTCCATAGCAGCGCGATGGTTTTCGGGCCCAGCCCCTGGATCTTCAGCAGCTCCAGCATCGAGGGGCGATATTTCACCAGCAAGTCCTGGTGCGGCCCCAGCTTGCCGCTGCGGCACAATTCCTGGATGTTCGCCGCCATTCCCTTGCCGATGCCGGGAATCTCCAACAGCTTCTTGGGTTCGTCAATCAGTGTCGAGACTTGCTGAGGCAGTCCTTCGATGGCTTCGGCGGCGCGACGATAGGAACGAATGCGGAACGAGTCGTCACCGTTGATCTCCATGAGATCGGCGGTTTCATAAAAGACGTTGGCGATGGCCTTGTTGTCCACGCAAAATACCCGAGTGAAATTGTAACTTGGAGAAACGATGCGCGCCGCGAATTGACCCCTACAAGCTCAGCTCTTTCACATACTCGTACAGAGGCATGCCGAAGAAATCCGTGGTCCTGCCCGAAGCGACGTAGCCGTGCTTTTCATAGAAGCGCATGGCACGCTGTAACGGTTCGGTCGTGTCCAGGGTCACGCGAGAGCAATGCCTGGCTGCCAGTTCGGCTTCAACAGATTGCAACAGTCTTTCGGCAATGCCACGGCCATGCCACTCGGGCAAGACGGCCATGCCGCGCAGGTGCCCCTCGCCTGCACTGATCACCGAGCAGGCGATGGTGCCGACAATCTGGCTGCCGGCCGTGACCGCGACGAAAACGGACATCTGCCCGAGCCGGTCATGAATTGTCTCCGGCGTCAAGACGGTGTCGGCGAAGCCGCCGGGCGTGTACTGGTCGCGGTAGGGCTCGAACGCAATTTTCAGGCATTCCAGAATGCCAGCCGCGTCGGCCTTCAGGGCTTTGCGAATTGTTATGCCAGCTTGCAATGGGACCAGGTGGCGGGTCACGGACGACCAGCAGAATTGTATTGCGCGCCCGGCAGGATCTGCCCAAATAAAAACCCAGCCTGGCGGCCGGGTTTTATGAAGTGCAGCGAAGCTGGTTACACAGCCTGCTTGTACTCAATCCTCGAAACGTTGCCTGCCTGGGGACCTTTCTGGCCCTCGACGATCTCGAACTCGACCTGGTCGCCTTCCTGCAAGCTCTTGTAGCCATCGTTATTGATCGCGCTGTAGTGCACAAACACATCGGCACTACCGTCGTCACGGCCGATAAAGCCAAAGCCTTTTGCGTTGTTGAACCACTTTACGGTTCCTCTGAGTCTCACTTTCTTCTTCCTCCTGGGAGAGCCCATCAGCATCCCCACCCCGAGGATGCTGTCTTGAATTGCGTCAATCAGGTTGAGCCCAGAAGCCAAAGTCGATGGAGGACTTGTGCCTAGATCACATCTGGCCAGTTGGATTGGCCTGTTGAACAGCGTAGTTCAAGTTTGCTCCCCGTTTGGTGGTGTTGTCAAGAGAGTATACAGGCCAAAACACGCATGGTTTGCGGGTTTTTGGCACCCATGCTGCCACCATGAGTACCAGTGGCGGCTTCGAATTGAGCCATGGAACTGAGCGCGCCCCCCGTCACAGATTGCCGTTGCGGAGACCGTCGGCCAGCCATAAAACAGAGGCGATCGTCTTGCCATCGCGAATCTCACCCGACCGGACCATCTCAAGCGCCCGCGACAAAGGCGTCAGTTGGCATTCGATACGTTCGTCCTCTTCCGGCTGCGCCTCGCCGGCCCTCAACCCTCGAGCCAGGTAAACCGTCATGGTCTCGTCCAGAAAGCCCGGGCTGGGATAGAAAAACAAAGCCTTCGTCCACTTGGCCGCGCGATATCCGGTCTCCTCCAGCAACTCTCGTTTGGCCCCGGCCAGGGGCTTTTCCCCAAGATCGACGCGACCTGCGGGAAGTTCCCACAGGTAAGCGTCCGCAGCATAACGATATTGGCGCTCCAGCAGAATGCGCGGTGGGCGGCTGTCGTCGACCGCGAGAATTACGGCCGAGCCGGAATGCCGCACCACGTCACGGCGCGCAACTACGCCGTTCGGCTCGCGCACGCGGTCGGAATTGATGCTGAAGGCGGGCCCTTTGTATGCGATTTTCGACGACAGGACCTCGGCCTTATTCGCACGAGGGGAGGGTTTCTTCGAGATGCGAGCTGGCTCTTTCAACGCGTGCTTTCTTGATGGCATAGTTTCACCACTATAAGGCAGTGGCCGCGGGTTTCGTAACCGGCGCGTCAACTGGCCGCGGAACATTTGTTGCCGGAAGAACGTAGTCAGGATTTGAGGTGGAACCTGCGGAGGAGAGCATGAACACACTGGCCAATGCCGTTGGCACGCGGAGGCGAGTGGACGTCATCGACGCGCTCGCCGCTGGCTGCGCTGCCGCGTTCATCGTAGTTCTTGGAATCAGTGCCTATTGGGACCCCACTATTCGCGTCCTCCATTTGTTCGAGTCGCTCCCGTACGTCGTAGCCGCAGTGCTCTGTCTTCGCCGGCAGAGGTTTGGATACATGCTGGGCACGGCCGGCGGCGCCTTCTGGTTGTGGACCGCGGCGACATTGACCACATTTGTCCGCAACGGCTTTGAGCGGGTCGCAATGCTGCTTCGTACCGGGCATGTTGATCGTCCGGATATTCTGATCGCGGCGCCGGCAGCCTGCGCCACAGCGGGTCTGGTGCTTTTCTCGCTCTGGGGTTATTCCCGCGTCCGCAACAAATCGTGGGGCGACCTCGGCCTGTTTTTGGTGGCTTTGATCCTGGTGGCTGGCTACTTCGTGGCGATCTTCGCGGTCTTTGCCCCCCGGTACCTGGGCATGTTTAGACGCCTCTTCGGCAGCTAGCAGCCGGAGAAGCGGAGCGCGATATGTTCGCGCGATCGGTTGAACTCTGCGAAATCTGCTATTCTGCCCGCCGTGCCCAAACCATCCCACCCCTCGCGTCCTTTGACGGTCAGCATTGTGGGTCCAGGGAATTTAGGAACAACGCTGGCGTTAACATTGCCATCCGTAGGCTACGTGGTGAAGTTCATTGCTGCTCGTCCCCGTAGCCTCACCAGTCGCGAGACTAAGGATCTGGCGCGCAAAGTGAAGGCGCGACTAGTCGCGCTGGGCAAAGAGCCGCTCGAAACCGATCTGGTCTGGATCACCGTGCCCGATGACGCAATTGCCACAACGGCCCTGCAACTTGCGCGAACTCACGACTGGCGCGGGAAAATCGTTTTCCACTCCAGTGGCGCCCTGACCAGCGACGAACTGGCTCCGCTGCGTGAGCGAGGAGCCAGTGTCGCATCCGTTCATCCCGGCATGACATTTGTGCGAGGCCCTGCGCCGCAGATGGTGGGAGTGGCGTTTGCGGTCGAAGGAGATCGGGCTGCTGCCCGCGTCGCTAAACAGATTGTCGAGGACCTGGGCGGTACAACGTACTTGATCAAGAAGCGCAATAAGGTGCTGTACCACGCCTTCGGTAGCTTCGCGTCTCCGCTGGTCGTCGCGCTCATGGCCTCGATGGAGGAAGTTGCCAGAGCGGCCGGTGTTCGCAAGCAAAACATCAGGGCGGTAATGCTCCCGCTGTTGCGGCAGACATGGGCAAACTATCTGACCCAAGGGGCCGCGTCGGCGTTCAGCGGTCCTTTGGTGCGCGGCGATGTCGCTACGGTTCGCCGTCATTTGCAGGAGTTGAAGGCGGTCCCCGAGGCACGCGCGGTGTACATCGCGTTGGCCAGCAGCGCCGTGAAGAATTTGCCGGTGAAGAATCGCAAGGCGATAGAGCGGGAGCTGAAGACCCGCCGGGACCCATGATTTCTGAAAGCGGTTTAGAATGTGCAGTTCGACATTTTTGCAGGAGTCAAAATGCGTTCTTTGCTCTTCCACCTGGCATTGTTACCAGCCTTACTGATTCCAGGGTTTGCCCAGCAACCAGATTCACCTTCAAATCAGCCCAAGAGCGAAACTCAGACTAAGACCAACGCAGCGTCGAAGAAGGCGCAATCACCGCCGGCGAAATCCCCGGAAACCCCCGCGGCGACAGAAGAACAAAAGCCCGAGGCGGCCAAGGAATCCAGCGACAAGGCGAAGGACAAGGAAGAGCACTTCGACATGACCGAGGTGGCGCCGATTGTCACCCATCACCAGATCACGGTGAACGGCAAACTGCTGCACTACACGGCCACCGCTGGGCGCCTGCCCATTAAGCGCTCCGACGGCAAAATCGAAGCCGAGATGTTTTTCGTGGCCTACACCCTGGAGGGGCAGGAAGCCAGCCGGCGGCCACTGACGTTTGCCTTCAACGGCGGACCGGGTTCAGCGTCGATTTGGCTGCACATGGGAGCGCTGGGGCCCAAGAAGGTGGTCCTGCAACCGGACGGGTTCATGCCGCCTGCGCCTTACCGCCTGGAAGACAATCCCTACACTCCGCTCGACAAGACCGACCTGGTGCTGGTGGACGCGATTGGCACAGGATTCAGCCGCGCGGCCGACCCGGAGATGTTCAAGAAATTCTGGGGCGTGCAAGGCGACATCGAAGCCTTCAGCGAATTCATTCGTCTCTACATCACGCGCAATGAGCGCTGGACCTCGCCGCTCTACCTCCTGGGTGAAAGCTACGGCACCACGCGGTCTGCGGGCGTCGCCGGATACCTTGCTGAGCGTGGCGTCTCTTTCAATGGAATTACGCTGCTCTCGATGGTGCTGAATTTCGAGACCTTGATCAGCAACAAGACCAACGACCAGGCCTTTGTGTTCCTGGTTCCTTCGTTCACCATGATCGCGGGATACCATCACAAGCTGGCGCCAGACCTTGCCCAGGACATGAACAGGCGCGCGAGGAATCGCAGCGCTGGGCGTCCACCGAATATGCGCAGGCGCTCGACAAAGGAGACGCCCTCACGCCGGAAGAGCGGCAGAAGATCGTCAGCCAATTGGCGCGCTATACGGGGTTAAGCACGGATGTCGTCGATCAGGCGAATCTTCGCGTCGACGTGCGCAAGTTTACTCATTACCTGCTGATCGACCAGAAAGTGCGGGTGGGCCGCCTGGATGGCCGCTATACCGGTCCCGACCCCAACGGTCTGCTGGACACCCAGTTCTACGACCCCACCTCATCCGCCACCACTCCGCCCTTCACCTCGGTGTTCAATAATTACGTGCGCACGGAATTGGGTTACAAGACTGACATGCCCTATTACGTTAGTGCCCCGACGGCGGGCTTTGACAAGTGGGATTGGGGATCGAGTATTCAGGGCTTCCCCGATACCGCCAGCGCGCTCCGGCAGGCCATCGTGAAAAATCCTTACTTGAAGGTGTTCGTAATGGAAGGCTATTACGATTTAGCCACGCCATTTGCCGCGGCCAATTACACCATGGAGCATCTGGATATAGGCTCGAAATATCACCAGAACATTTCGTTCGCCACCTACGATGCGGGACACATGGTGTACCTGCCCACGGATGGTCTGAAGAAAATGAAAAGCGATCTGGTAAAGTTCATGGAGATGTCGGGCGCGCAATAGGCGGGTGGTCGCGAAAATCGCGAGCGGCACGGCGATGGTCGAAGCGCGCTTTGGGCCCAGTCACAGGTACTTTCAGCAGCCTTGAAAACTGTATTCCTGATTGCAAGGAGGAATTCCAGATGACACCAGCAGGGCTCTCTAACCTCAGCTCCGGAAAATCAATTGTGTGGGCGATTCTGCTCATCTTCTTCGGTTGCCTGGCCATCGCTCTCCCGTTCGCTACCTCGTGGGGCGTGGTCCTGGTCATCGCGTGGATGATCGTCTTCAGCGGCGCATTTCAATTCATCCATGCCTTTCAGTCGCACGGCGTCGGACACATACTCTGGAAGCTTCTGGTCGCGGTGCTGTATCTGATCTTCGGGATCTATTTTCTGCTGCATCCGCTCCTGGGAGTCGCCGCATTCACCCTCGCGCTGGCGATTTTCTTTGTCATCGAGGGAGTGTTTGACCTGGTGGCGTACTTCCAGGCCCGGGCTCTGCCCGGATCGGGCTGGATTCTGTTCGACGGCATCGTTACCTTGATTCTCGGCATTTTGGTTTGGCGCCAGTGGCCATCGAGCTCGTTATGGGTAATCGGCACGCTGGTGGGAATCAGCATGATCATGACGGGGGCAACGCGCCTGATGCTGAGCCTGGCCGCGAGGCGTTTGGCGCACGGCTAAAACTAGCGAAGTGATGCCGGAACCCGTGTAGCACGGAAGCCGCGACGTTTCCGTATAGAACAAGGCATGAGCAGTCTTCTTCTCGATCTTCGCTACGCCTTCCGGATGCTCACCCGGTCTCCAGGGTTCACCGCGATTGCAGTATTGACGCTCGCGCTCGGCATTGGCGCGAACACCGCGCTGTTTTCCGTAGTCAACGGAGTGCTGCTGAACCCGCTTGCGTATCCGCATTCCGACCAACTGACTGCGATCTATGAAAGGATTGCCGGTTACGACAGCGCTCCCATCGAATATCTAAACTTCCTCGATTGGCAGCGTAACAGCCGCTCGTTTGCCTCGATGGCCGCATACCGCAATGAAGACTACAACTTCATCGGCAACGGCGAAGGCGAGCGCCTGAGCGGATACATGATTTCGGCCGGCTTCTTCAACACCCTCGGCGTAGCACCTGTTCTTGGCCGCACGTTTCGCGTCGACGACGATCAACTCGGCGCCGCACCGGTCGTCTTACTGGGCGGTGGTTTCTGGAAGCGTAAATTCGGCTCCTCGCCCGACATCATTGACAAGCCGATCATCCTGAACGGGACCGCGTACACCATCGTCGGAATCGTCCCCGACACCTTCAGCTTCTACGGCAACATGCGAGACGTCTACACGCCCATCGGGCAGTGGAGAGACCCGTCGTTCCGCGATCGACGCATCTCGGTGAGTGCTCGCGCCTTCGGCCGGCTGAATCCGGGAGTCACCCTCGCCCAAGCACAAGCCGAGATGGATGAGGTTGCCCGCAACCTCGCCGTCGCTTATCCCGAAGCCGACTCCGGCAAGACCATCATGCTGGTCTCGATGAAGGAGGACCTGGTCGGCAACGTCGAGCCCTTGCTGTTCGTGCTGTTGGCGGCCGTGGGATTCCTGCTGCTGATTGCCTGCGCCAACGTTGCGAACCTGCTGCTGGCACGTTCGGTCGCGCGGTCGCGCGAGTTCGCGATTCGCTCAGCGCTGGGAGCGAGCCAAGCCCGAATGATTCGCCAGCTTCTGACGGAAAGCATCTTGCTTTCTGGAGTCGGCGGAGTGCTTGGCCTGTTGCTTGCCTACTGCGGAACGAAGACGCTGCTTAAGGGTTTACCTGCGGCATTACCCAGAGCCAGCGAGGTTTCACTCGACTCCAAGGTGCTGCTCTTTACGCTTGGGTTGTCGTTGTTGACCGGAGTGATCTTCGGGCTAGCGCCTGCGCTAAAGGCGACGCGAACCAACCTGCAGGACGTTATGAAGCAGAGCGGACGCGGTTCGAGCGGCTTCCGTCATCGGCTACTGGGGACCTTCGTCGCCGTCGAGATCGCATTGGCACTGGTTCTGCTGGTCGGCGCCGGCCTGATGGTACGCACCCTGGCCGCACTGTGGCGAGTCAATCCAGGCTTCAATCCCAGTCACGCCATCACCTTCACTTTGTCGCTGGCAGCAACACCCACTACGACTTCCGCTGAAACCCGAGCCCGCCTGCGTTATTTCGACGACCAGATGCGATCGATCCCGAGCGTGCAGGCGGTATCCGTCACCCTGGGTTCGCGCCCCATGATTCATGACTCCTCGCTGCCGTTCTGGATTGAAGGCGAACCCAAGCCTGCCCACGACAGCGACATGCATGCGGCAACGTTCTTTCTCGTCGAGTCCGGCTTTCAGCAGGCAATGGGAATCACTTTGCTGCGCGGCCGCTTCGTAGCCGACCAGGACAACGAAAACAAGCCCATAGTGGTCGATATCGACGATTCGTTCGCGCGTACTTATTTCCCGGGTCAGGACCCCATCGGGAAGCACGTCAACTTCACGGAGTTCAACGTGCAGGCTGAAGTCGTCGGCGTCGTCGGACACGTGAAACAGTATGGACTCGATTCCGACCCTAAAGGCTCCATCCAGGCCCAGTTCTTTTATCCTTTCATGCAGACTCCCGAGAAGGTTATGCCTCTGGTCGCAAAGTCTGTCGCGGTCGTGCTGCGTACGCAGGGCGACCCGCCGGCGATCATGGGGCAGGTTCGCGAGACGGTAAAACAGATTGACCCGCGCCAGGTGATCTACAACGTGCAGACAATGGACGACGTGGTTGCCACCTCATATGCCGCGCGCCGGCTCACGATGATTCTGCTCGCCGCGTTCGCCGCACTGGCGTTGACGTTGGCCTGTGTCGGCATCTATAGCGTGATTTCCTACCTGGTCGGACAGCGCACCCAGGAGATCGGCATTCGCATGGCACTGGGAGCGCAACGTCGCGACATCCTGGTTCTAATGCTGGGAGAGGGAACAAAGATGGCGCTGATTGGTGCTGCAATCGGCATTGCTGCATCCTTGCTCTTAACCCGCATGATGGCGAAGCAACTGTTCGGGGTCAGTGCGTACGATCCCCTGACCTACGCGAGCGTCGCTTTCGTTCTCATGCTGGTGGCACTTGCCGCCTGTTACGTTCCCGCGCGACGGGCGGTGCGAGTTGATCCTATGACATCCCTACGTTGCGAATAACTTGCCGCCCACCAGTATTCGGAATCTCCTAAATGTCACTGGATGACCTCGAAGAAGACTTCTGGGGAACTTGGCAGCTTTTCGATTGCGGAAAACGTCATGCAGGAGGCCTACGTCCGGACGTACCAGCATCTGGCGCACCGCCGCCATCCTGGAGCTTCCGCCTTAACCGCCTCTATTTAGCGGAGAAAAAGCCCGCAGCGGCGTTTTTCTGGTTTGTGCTTCACAGCCATGTGTGATGCTGGTCACCGCATCGGCTACCCGCACTCTGGCATAAGAACACAATGAAGAATGTGGGTTCGGGTTCTAATATCCTCAATGCGTCGCCGGAATTGAAGAGTTCTCTCGCAGCGCTCGGTCAAGCCGAACAAATTTCAGCCGGCGATGTCCTGTTCAACACCAGCGATCAAAATGTCGGCGTATATCTGGTGCGCCGGGGAAAAATCTGCCTTCGGGTTGATGGCTTGCCTCGGTTGGATCGAGTATTTCCGGCAGGTTCGGTGCTGGGCTTGCCAGCAACCTTCACCGGAAGTCCATACAGCCTTACCGCCCTGGCGGTTACCAACGCTGAGGTGCTGCTCGTACCCCGCGACGAATTCCTTCGTCTGATGCGGGAACAACCTGTGCTCTGCCGGCAGGCCACCGATATGCTGAGCCGCGAGGTTTCGTTCATCCAGACTGCCGTAACCCAGCGAATTCAGGCGCTGGCCTCGTACAAATCAGAGTGCCCGCCAGCTGCCCCGCGGAAGCTGCAATCTGCCCGAACCCACTGAGCACATTCCTCGCGAGAGTGCTGCCCCTGAACGGGCTCCTTAGTCGAGGAAACCACGGCCGACTGTCGCCGGCTTCGCACTTTGCCGCAAGATTGCGTAGAATTGCCTCGACTTGCTCCCTGCAAGCAAGAAGGACATCATGCGACTTATCCGCCTTTTTCTCCTGGTCATACTTTGTTCCGCCGCCACATTTGCGCAACAGGCCCTGGTCGGAGTTGAGACTACGGATCTCGACCGCTCGGCCAATCCCTGTACCGACTTCTATCAGTTCTCCAACGGAGCGTGGCGGGCCGCCAATCCGATTCCTGCCACCATGGATCGCTGGAGCCGTCGCTGGGCCGCCGGCGAATCGAACAAGGACCAACTGCGGGTCATCCTGGACGCAGCGTCCGCCAAGCACGATCAACCCAAGGGTAGTGTTGACCAGTTAATTGGCGACTACTACGGCGCGTGCATGGACGAATCGCGGGTAAACCAGGCTGGCGCCACTCCGATCAAGCCGTTGCTCGCCGACATCGCCGCCATTAAAGACCAGGCCAGCCTGCAGCGCATGCTGCTTCACTTCGCAGACCTGGGCGTGCAGGTGCCATTCGGAGTAAACGCCGCCAGCGACAATCACGATCCCTCGCAGGTGATTGCCGATGTTCAGGCGGCCGGCCTTGGCCTTCCCGACCGAGACTACTATCTGAAAACGGAGGAGCGCTTCAAGCAAGCGCGCGCGCAATATCTCGTCCACGTGGCCAAAATGTTCCAACTCGCCGGATACAGCGAGGCAGACTCGAAGAAAGCTGCCGATCAGGTGATGCAATTTGAGACCGCGCTGGCCAAGGCCACTCTTGACAACGTTGCCCGTCGCGATCCTCAGAACACGGACCACAAGACGACGTATGCCCAGCTGCAGCAACTCACGCCCCACTTCGACTGGGATGCGTATTACAAGGACGCCAACCTGCCGCGCGTCAACTTGAATGTTGATGAGCCGAAATTCATGGAGGAGTTTGACCGGCAACTGAACACGACCTCGATTGCGGACTGGAAAATCTACCTGACCTGGCAGCTTCTGCATGGCTCCGCGCCATTTCTCTCGCAGCCCTTCGTGCAAGAGAACTTCAACTTCTACGAGAAGACGCTGGGCGGCGTGGGTGAACTGAAGCCGCGGTGGAAGCAATGCGTGGAATCGACCGACCAGTTGCTGGGCGAGGCGCTCGGCCAGGACTATGTGGCACATTACTTTCCCCCCGAAGCCAAGGCGCGCGCCCAGGAGATGATCAAGAACATTCTGGTCGCCATGGGAGAGACCATCAACGGGCTGGACTGGATGACTCCCGACACCAAGAAGAAGGCCATGGAGAAGATTGCCACCTTCAACGTCAAGGTCGGATATCCCGACAAGTGGAAGGACTACAGCCACGTCGTCATCGCCCGCAGTTCGTATTTTGACGATGTCATGGCGGGAGCGCAGTTCGCCGTCAATGACGACCGCTCGACCATCGGCAAACCGGTGGACCGCGGGCGCTGGGGCATGACGCCCCCCACTTCGAACGCGTACTACAATCCCTTGCTGAACGAAATTGTGTTTCCTGCCGGAATCCTGCAGCCACCGGCATTCAGCGTCAAGGCAACCGACGCGGTCAACTACGGGGCCATCGGCGTAGTCATCGGGCACGAGATCAGCCATGGCTTTGACGATCAGGGTTCGCAGTTCGATTCCACCGGCCGGCTCAACAATTGGTGGACGGCTGAGGACCTTAAGAAATTCCAGGCGAAGACGCAGTGCGTGGTGAACCAGTTCGATGGCTACTTCATCGAGCCCAACATTCATCACAATGGCAAGCTGGTGCTGGGCGAATCCATCGGCGATCTGGCCGGAGTCAAGATTGCCTACCTCGCCTTCCAGAAGTCGCAGCAGGGCAAGCCAGCGGCGCCGGTCATTGACGGCTTCACACCCGATCAGCAGTTCTTTATCGCCTGGGGACAGTTCCGCGGAGATGAGACCAGGCCGGAAACGCAGCGCCTGATGGTGCAGGGCGATCCCCACCCGGTGGCCAAGTTTCGCGTGATTGGCCCGCTCTCCAACTTCCCGCCGTTTGCCAGCGCATTCTCCTGCAAAGCGGATTCGGCCATGGTGCGTTCTGCCGCGGAGCGATGTGTGGTCTGGTAGGGTTTTTCCCAACGCAAACGGTGGTGCCCCGAAGTCAGGACACCCACCGAAGGGAACTAAATTCTGCGCCTGCCGTACAATAGGTAGCCGTATTGGCGGCGCACTTTAAATCCAGGCCATTACTCACGAAACCGACGGTAGCACGTCGAACGAGCGTACCGGCCCCGCCACAATTGTTTGGTTGCGTTAAGTTGCCTTAACAAGAGGAGTGAACTGCATGCGCATTGCCCTGAAGGTAGCGCTCGGAATTCTATGTCTCAGCGCCCTGGCTTCGGCCCAGACGGCCGAGGAACTGGTCGCCAAGAACATTCAAGCCCATGGCGGCATGGAAAAAATCAAAGCCATAAATACCATGCGTATGACTGGCAGGATTTACGTCCAGGGCTTTTACGCCGCAGCCGGGGTGGAGAAAAAGCGTGGCAATTTATTGCGCCAGACCTTCACCGTCCAAGGCATGACCCAGATCCAGGCCTACGATGGCTCTTCCGGTTGGCAGATCAGCCCCTTCGGCGGCCGCAAAGACCCGGAGGCCATGGGTGAAGATGATACCCGTGATCTTGCCGAGGAGTCCGACATCGATGGACCGCTGGTCGATTACCAGGCCAAGGGCAACAAAGTCGAGTATCTCGGCCACGACACCGTGGATGGCGACGACGCTTACCAGTTGAAAGTGACCCTGAAGAATGGCGACGTTGTTTACTACTACCTCGATCCCGACACCTATCTGGAAATCAAGCGGGAAAAACAGCAGTTCATCCGCGGCTCGGTGCGTGAAAGCGAGGAGCACCTGGGCTCCTACAAACAGGTAGCCGGGGTTTTCTATCCATACTCGATCGAAGCGGGTTCGAAGAACGATCCCAGCCAGCACGTAGTCATCACCGTCGAAAACATTGAAGTCAATATTCCCATCGACGATTCCCAGTTCAAGATGCCGGTCGTGAAGAAATAACCACTTGGCATATGTCAGCTGCCCGATTGGGCCATACGAGCTTCGAATAAGAGGATTTAAGCGAAATGATTGCTGCTCCCTGCGTTAACAGAACCATCCGCGTTATCTGTTTGTCGTGCGCCTTCCTGCTGGTGTTGTCTGCGATCACGGTGGTCGCGCAAACGCCCGTCAAATTCGACTCCGCCACCATCTCCGGCTTGTCGGCCCGCAATATCGGCTCGGCCAGGATGAGCGGACGCATCGCCGCGGTGGATGCGATCAACGACAAGGGACAGCTCACCGTCTTTGCGGCCGCGGCCAGCGGCGGCGTGTGGAAGTCGATCAACGGCGGCACCACCTTCAAGCCGGTGTTCGACAAGCCTGACGTGCAGTCGATCGGGGCGGTTACCATTGACCCCTCCAATCCGCGCATCGTGTGGGTGGGCAGCGGCGAGGCTTGGACGCGCAACAGCGTCTCGATAGGCGACGGCATCTACAAGTCAACCGACGGCGGCGAGAACTGGACTAATGTCGGGCTGAAGGATTCCGAGCACATCGCCCGCATCCTGGTTGACCCGAAGGATTCCAACACGGTTTACGCGTGCGCCACCGGGCATCTCTGGGACGACAACACCGAGCGCGGCGTTTACAAGACCGGTGATGGCGGAAAGACCTGGCGCAAAGTGTTGGCGGGCAGCAATGCTTCGACCGGCTGCGCCATGATGTCGATGAGCCCGCTGGAACCCAACACCATCTATGCTTCGTTGTGGGATTTTCGCCGCCAGGGTTGGACCTTCCGCTCGGGCGGTCCAGGCAGCGGCCTCTACAAATCCACTGACGGCGGCGAACACTGGACGGAACTTACCCAGGCCAACAGCAAGGGCCTTCCCGCGAAACCCTACGGCCGGATCGCCCTGGCGGTAGCGCCATCCAAGCCGCAGGTCGTGTACGCCAACATCGAAGCGGCGAACAGCGCACTCTACCGTTCCGACGATGGCGGCCAGACCTGGGCCAAGCTGGATGCCAGCCAGTTCATGGTGTGGCGCCCGTTTTATTTCGGCAATCTGATTGTCGATCCCAAGGATGAGAACAAGATTTTCAAACCCGATCTCATCCTGTTGCTCAGCGTGAACGGCGGCAAGAGTTTCAGTCCGGTCTCCAACGCAGCGCACGGTGACTTTCACACCGTCTGGATTGATCCGGCGAATCCCAACATCGTTTATGCCGGCGATGACGGCGGCTTGTGGCGCAGTGAGGACGGGGGCACCCGCTGGAAGCACCAGATGAACCTGCCCGTCTCGCAGTTCTATCACGTCAGCGTTGACAACGCCGACCCGTACCGGGTTTATGGCGGCTTGCAGGACAACAGCTCCTGGGTGAGCGATTCGTCCTATCCCGGTGGCGTCAGCAATTCACGCTGGGAAAACATGTTCAACGGCGACGGCTTCTGGATGTTTGAAGACCCTGCCGATCCTGCCTACATTTATGCCGAATACCAGGGCGGCACCCTGGGACGGATCAATCGCTACAGCCATGAAAGCCGTGCCATCACGCCCTATCCCGAATATGGCGAGAAGAAACTGCGCTTTAACTGGAACGCGCCCATCGCCATGAGTCCCAACGAAAAAGGCACCATCTACCTGGGCGCACAGTTCCTGTTCCGCTCCCGCGATCACGGACAATCGTGGCAGCGCATCTCGCCTGACCTGACCACCAACGATCCCGAGAAGCAAAAGCAGGAAGAGTCGGGCGGCGTCACCATTGATAACTCTGCCGCCGAAATGCATACCACCATCTACTCCATCAGCGAGTCACCCAAGAACGGGCAGATCATCTGGGTTGGCACCGACGACGGGAACTTGCAGGTCACGCGCGATGGCGGAAAGAGCTGGACCAACGTGGTCGGCAATGTCGGCGTGGCGAAGTTCTCGTGGGTCTCCACGGTCGCGGCCAGCCGCTTCGACGAAGGCACTGCCTACGTCACCTTCGATCGCCATACCTTCGGCGACATGAAGCCCTATGCCTACAAGACCACCGACTACGGCAAGACCTGGACATCTTTGCCGGTGCAGGACAACGGCGTGCGCGGCTACGCTCACGTCATCACCGAAGATACCGTCAGCCCAAACATCCTTTTTCTCGGGACGGAATTTGGTTTGTGGATCTCGGTTGACGGCGGCAACAAGTGGGCGCAGTACAAAGGCAGCGACTTCCCGGCGGTTGCGGTGCGCGACATCGTGGTGCAACCGCGCGAATCTGATCTGGTGCTGGCCACCCACGGCCGCGGCATCTGGATCATCGACGACATTTCGCCCTTGCGGGCTTTGACTCCCGACCTGATGCCGAAAACTGCGGCCTTCATCACTAGCCGGCCGGCCACGCAATACATCGACGCCAATGCCGGGTGGCCCGAGGGCGACGAGACCTTCATCGGTCCCAGCCGTCCACAGGATGCGCTGATCACGTACTACCAGCGCAGCCGCCATATCTATGGCGACATGAAGATTGAAGTCTTCGACCAGCAAGGCAAGCTGCTCGACACCATCAGCGGCACCAAGCATCGCGGCCTCAACCGCGCCACCTGGTCGATGCGGCTGAAATCTCCGACCATTCCTCCAGCGGCGTCGGCAGCGTTTGGCGCCATCACGGGCCCGCTGGTTGTGCCGGGCACCTACACCGTGAAGATGACCAAGGGCGATGAGGTGTACACCACCGAACTCAAGGTTGTCGAAGATCCGCGCACCAAGTACACAATGGTGGAGCGTCAGGCGCAATTTGATCTGACCATGAAGCTTTACCACATGCTGGACCACATGAGCTGGGCGGTCGATTCGATCATCGGAATTCGCGATGCCGCCAACCAGCGGGCCGCCAAGCTGCCGGAAAATGATCCCTTGCGTAAGCGTCTCACCCAGCTTGCCGTTTCGGCCGACAAAATCCGCTCCGAGATTGTGGCCACCAAAGAAGGCGGCGCCATCACCGGCGAAGAACGGCTGCGCGAATTCCTGACCACTGTTTACGGCGACGTGAATGGCTACGACGGGCCTCCAACTGCGGCTCAGATCGACCGCACCGAAGTATTGGGCCGGGAGTTGGAAGATGTCATCAAGAAGGTCCAGGACCAACTGGTGGGCCAACTGCCTTCCATCAACAGTGCTCTGGAACAGAAGAAGCTGGAGCCTATCCAGGCCATCAGCGAATCGGATTGGCAGAAGCAGCATCAGGAAGCGCCCGCCCAGGCGAAGGCGTCAGGCATGCAAATGCGCGAGCGCGATTGAACTTTGACGGGTGCCCCACACATTCGCGATTTTCGAATGTGTGGGACATTAAGAGTTGATGCAATCGAAAACTCGTCTATCGAAATAATCAGTTCCCACTCATTCCAAAACCAGGAATGAGTGGGGCACCCGGCGATTGAACTTTGAAGGGGCACGGTTGAAAGCCGTGCCCTTTCAAGCCCCCCTCCCACAATCACCCCTTCTTCCCCTACAATGTTCTCTGTGTCTGACGAACTTTTGCGCTATCGCCCCGAGTTCCCCATTCTCAGCCGCACCACCTATCTCATCAGCAATTCATTGGGGGCAATGCCCCGTGGTGTCGAGGATTCGCTGCAGCAATATACCGACATCTGGAAGACGCGCGGCGTTCGCGCCTGGGAAGAAGAATGGTGGATGCTGGCCGCCCAAGTCGGCGACCAGATCGGGGCGCTGTTCAACGCTCCCCAGGGAACGGTCGCCTGCCTGCAAAACGTCACCACCTGCCAGGCAACTGTGGCCTCGTGCTTTGACTTCAGCGGCCCTCGCAACAAAGTGGTTTATACCGACCTGAATTTTCCTTCCGTAATGTACTTCTGGGAGGCGCAGCGTTCGCGCGGGGCACGCGTCGAGATGGTGCCCACTGATGGGGTCCACGTCGACACCGAGCGCCTGCTTGACGCCATCGACGACCAAACCTTGATCGTCCCCATCTCGCATGTGATCTTTCGCAGCTCTTTCATTCAGGATGTCGAAGCCATCGTGGAGAAGGCGCACCGCGTCGGAGCATACGTGTTGCTCGACTCCTTCCAGGCCACCGGCACAGTGCCCTTCGATGTGCAAAAGCTCAACGTGGATTTCTGCACCGGCGCCGTGCTCAAGTGGCTGTGCGGCGGACCGGGCACAGCGTATCTCTACGTGCGCTCCGATTTGGCGAAGAACCTGGAACCTACATTCACGGGATGGAACGGCCACGACAATCCATTTGGGTTTGAGATTGGCCCCACTCGCTACTCGCCGACCATCTATCGCTTCACCCAGGGAACGCCCAATATTCCAGCGCTGAAGATTGCGCAGCCGGGATTGAAGATTATCGCCGAGGCCGGCATCGGGAACATACGCGAGAAGTCGATGCGGCAGACGGCGCTGCTGGTGGCGATGGCTGACCGCCACGGTTGGCGGGTCAACACGCCGCGCGATCCCCAGCGCCGCGGCGGCACGGTGTCGATTGACATGCCCAACGCGCCACAGGTTTGCGCCGAGTTGCTTAAACGCGACGTGCTGGTGGATTACCGCCCCAAGGCGGGCGTGCGCTTCTCTCCCCACTTCTACAACACCGACGAAGAGCTGACCAAAGGCATCGCCGCAGTGGAACAGATATTGAACGAGATGAAGGTGGGCGCGTAAGGGACTGCTGAAAAGTCCGAAAAGCAGATCACCCGCCTCAGGAACTGATCACGCCAGCCTGTAAAAGCTGAGCGATGCGTCGCCCTGATCGAGCCGCCGCGAACGTAGCAGCGCGCCGAAGCGTTCCCCGGGATCGAACCTCTTTTCATGTTCTGCGATGACCAGGCTGGCCGGCTGCAGCAGCCGCGATTGCGACAGATAACCCAGCGTACGCTCGTAGCTGCCGCGCATGCGATACGGGGGATCGAGAAAGCTGTAGTCGCAGACCACGCCCGTAGTTTCCAACAGTGGCAGCGCCTGCGCCACCTCGCGCTCCTGCAATTCGAACGAATCGGGAAGCGCGAGCGGATCCAGATTTTCGCGCAACAGCCGGGCATGTTTCTTTGCCGATTCCACAAAATACACCTGGCGCGCCCCGCGACTGAGCGCCTCAATGCCAACTGCCCCGGTGCCGGCGTAGAGATCAAGCCACACGCTGTCCTGCAGATTGCCGGCGGCGGCAAGCACATCGAATAAGGTCTCGCGCAGCCGGTCGCTGGTGGGTCGCAGATCGAGACCCGGCAGCGAGCGCAGGCGGCGGCCCCGAAACTGTCCGGCGATGATGCGCATCTCCTAGAGTGTATAGAATGAAAGTAGAGGCTGGCGCGGCGCAATGAGAAGTTGGTCGATTCCCGCAGGGCGATTGTTTGGAGTGGACATCCGTATCCACCTCACGTTCGTCTTTCTGCTGGCGTTTGTGTGGTTCACCCAGTCGGTGACCATGGGGCCAGCGGGCGCAATGCGCGGCCTGGCGCTGGTTGGAATCATCTTCGGCTGCGTCGTACTGCATGAACTGGGACACGCGGTGGTGGCCCGCCGCAACGGTGTAGCGGTGCGCTCCATCATCCTGCTTCCCATCGGCGGAGTCACCCTGATGGAGGATGTGGGGCAGCACAATGCCGAGTCGGCTCGCGACATCCGCATTTCTGCCGCCGGTCCGGTGGTCAACCTGGTCATCGCCGCCATCTCCGGCGCATTCATTCTGGCGTTTCTGCCGCACGTGAACTTGTGGGCGCAGCCCTTCGTTCACGCCAGTAATCTGCCGCGCAGTCTGTTCTGGGGAAATGTGTTCCTCGGCGGCTTCAATCTTCTGCCGGCCTATCCCATGGACGGCGGACGCATTCTGCGCGCAGTGCTGGCCGAGCGCATGGACTATGTGCGCGCTACCCGGCGCGCGGTTGTCATTGGGCAGGCGTTCGCCATGCTCTTGATCTTTCTCGGAATATGGAACCCGTGGTTGATGCTGATTGGCTTCTTCCTGTTCGTGGGAGCGCAACTGGAAGATCGCTCGGTCGTCTTCCAGTCGGTACTGGAAAGCGTGCGCATGGAAGATGTGATGTTGACTGGCTTCTCCACACTGTCGCCCGCCGATACCCTGGAAGACGCGCTACAGAAAGCGGTGCACACGCTGCAAGATGACTTCCCCGTCGTCCGCGGCAGCGACATGATTGGGGTCATCAGCAAGCAGCGTATTGTTCAGGCGCTGCGCGTCGGCGGAAACGGATATGTGCAGTCGGCCATGGTGCGGGCCTTCGAAATTGCGCAAGGCAGTGACTCGCTGGCGTCGGCCTTCCGCAAACTCGGGGGCAGAGGTCTCAGCATGATTCCAGTGGTCGATCAGCAACGACTGGTCGGCATTGTCACCATGCAAAACCTGATGCACAGCATGGCCTTGCTGGCAGAGAGCCGAAGGTTGAGAAAGCAGCAAGAGGCAGGTTAGGTAGTTGGTTTTGCGGGTCGCTGGTTCAAAAGGTACACCCAGGTCTTCCTCAATTTTGCGATTCCATCTCGCGCCAATGTCGCCGTGCGAGTACCGAGAAGTCCGCGAGGGTTTTGACGAAATTCCTCGATCGCCACATGGCCGAGATAAATCTCGGTGAAGGTCATTGGTTGCCGGTTTACCGCTGGCTCAGTAGCGTGGTCGATTTTATAAACAAACACGCACATCCACTGATCGCGGGCCCCGTGGGTATCAACGGCGCCTCCGGATTTTCTCGTTGTCTTAATTTCCACGCCGTCCGTTCCTGCCTTACAACTGTCGCTCGGATACACACCCCGAATCAGCAGATCTGGATGCCCATTGAAATAATTATTCGGGACGAGAGTCCGCGAGTGTTTGGCTAAACTGGCCGTCAACATATCAGAAAGAACTCCCGACATAATCGCAGGCCGAAGCAAATCGTCGAGGCGTTGCAGCCCCTTGCTGGTGAGCAGCAGGTTCACGTCATAGAAAAAATCATAGACGTCCTGCATCGCCAACTCGAAATCCTTGAGCCGGAGTTCAAAAGGCAGGTTCGCGTTCGGGTTGAACTTCGACGGGTCAGCTTGGTTGCGGACAATCGCCAAGTTATCTCACTTGTTGTTGATGTCCAGATCCGACAAGGGTTGAAAGGCCTGCTTTGCCATCGCAAAATATTGCCGATCGGAATCGGTCCCGATGGCGTGGTATTCCAAGGCATTGGCTGCCGCCAAAGTCGAACCCGATCCGGCAAAAGGATCGTAGATGATACCGATTCCCAGCGGAAGGGCCGCACGAACGAGTTTTCGCAAGAAGCGCTGAGGCTTGAGCGAGGGATGGGGCGCGACTTCTTTCTCAATCCCGCGGGTCGGAGAGCAATGAATCACATCTTTGAATGGTTCCTCATCTGAGATCCTCCGCAGGCCGCCGGTTCCCCAGGAGCGCAGATTTTCGGCGAGCGTTCCCTCAATAGGCTTGCGAAAAACACCCCACGGTTCCCAGCACGACCGTGGCATTGCCGTTACCCCGGAGAATTCTTCTTCGGCACCCTTGGGACGGTCTCCGCCGCGAAGAGTTTGTACCAGGCGAATAACCTCGCCCCGCTTTTCGAAACCGGACTCTAGAAAGGCATGGAAGGTCGTAGTCGAGATCAGCGGGTTGGAGGCAATAAAGACGTGCCCCCCAGGCACCAATGCTTTAAGAAGACCGTAGGCCAGAGCACTGAAAAATCCGTGAAGGTTGAGGATTTCTTCTTTCGACAGAACAGTGAAACGAGGCACGGGCTTTCGCGTCGCGCCGTCGAAACTCGGGGGAATCCTCCAAACCCCGCCCCGGCCCTTCCGAAGCTTCGCGTGGTTCTTCTCGTCGTATTCCACCATACCGTAGGGCGGATCGGTCACTGCCGCGTGTATCGAACTTCCCGGCAGGCCTGATACCCACTGAAGAGCATCGCTCTGCACGTAGGTTGCGTGGTCGGACAGGTGACACCGCTGTTGGGTGCCGAGATCTCTGACGGAAATCCAAAGTGTCTCTTCACGGTGCCTTAGCGCTGAGAGCCAACTTGGCTCGTCGGGTAGTGTGTGATCAATTCTCGGGAACAAACTGCCCGTTGCGTGGCTCATCGTTATCCAGTTCTGCTCTTAGCCTACTGCAATAAAGTGTCGGTGAAAACTACGATTTCATCACTTCAGTATTTCCTCAACACTCCAATAACTCTTCCCTGCACCTGCACCACGGCGGCGGGAACAATGATGGGCTGCATGGCGGCGTTGGAAGGTTGCAGGCGAATCTTGTTGCCCTCAACATAGATTCGTTTCAAGGTGGCATCGCTGCCGTTCACCAGCGCGACCACGATTTCGCCATCGCGCGCCACGCTGGTCTTCTCCACCAGAACGTAGTCGCCATCCACGATGTGCTCGTCCTGCATGCTCTCGCCCGCCACCTGCAGCACGTACACGTCTTTGGAGCGGGTGAAGTCGGCGAGCGAAATTGACTCGGGGTTCTCCATCGCCTCCAGCGGACGGCCGGCGGCGATGCGTCCCATCAGCGGCAACGTCATGCCGTTCCCCGCCGCCGCTGCTGCAGCCACCGCCAGGGATTGCTTCATGGCTCCCCGCGGCTTCAGCAGATCGATGGAGCGGCTGCGGTTGTAATCGCGCCGCAGCAATTCCTTCTGCTCCAGGTTGGTGATGTGCTTATGCACGGTCGCCAGCGAGCTGAGGCCCAGTCCCTCGGCGATCTCCTCGAACGAAGGCGAATAGCCGTGGCTGTCTACAAATCCAGAGATAAAGTCGTACACCTGTTTTTGACGGCGGGTCAGAGCCATAAGGGGCGCGGCCTCCGCTCATATTGTTAGCGAATAAAAGGCGAAATGTCAACGAAAGAGTGGCTGCAGGGTTATTCAACTGGTTCCTTCTGTGGACACTTCCAGAATTGGAATGCGATTAGGAAAATGTCCGATGTCCATCATCGAACACTTTTGCGTTGGCACTGAGTTCGCACTCCGTGGGTTGAGTCGGTGAACGCCACAGATTTCTGTTGACGTTGTGAATCCTGGATTACACGACTGCCTGTTGACGTCGCCCAGAGCAACTCGCCCAACCCCGCGCATCATCTAGACGAGAGCAGAGTATTACATCTGGTCTTGAAGCCCATGTTGCGTTACCACTTCCGTTCCCTTCATTCGCTGGTCGGCGGTATTTTACTTTTGTCCCTTGCCGCTTGTGGCGGCGGAAGCAGCAGTAGTGGGGGCAGCGGCGGCACGACCAGTCCTCCTCCTCCTCCCGTTATCTCCATCACGATCTCTCCTACTTCGGCGACAGTCTCGGCCGGCGGAACGCAGCAGTTTCAGGCCACGGTGACCGGTTCCAGCAATACCACGGTGCAGTGGGAAGTGAACGGCGTAGTCGGGGGAAACACACAAAATGGCACCATCTCGACCGGCGGGCTTTACACCGCCCCCATGACAACCGTGGCTTTGCAGGTCACGGTGACGGCAGTCGCCAACGCTGACCCCACCAAGAGCGCGAACGCCATTGTGACGGTGAATCCTATTCCCGCCATCACGGTCACCATTTCTCCCACGTCGGCGCTGCTGGCGGTTAGCACGACGCAGCAATTCACCGCGACTGTAACCGGCACCGGCAACACATCAGTGACGTGGTCGGTGGACGGCGTCAACGGTGGCAACACGACCGTCGGCACCATCACCACGAGCGGGCTGTACACAGCGCCCTCAACCGCAAGCGCGCACACCGTAACCGCCACCAGCGTGGCCGATGGCACGCTGAGCGCGAGCGCAGCCGTCTCGGTCATGAGCCTCACGGTTTCTCCGCAAACGACCAGGGTGTCTGCGTTGGGAACCAGGCAGTTCACCGCAACCGTGCAAGGCACCAGCAATCAGGGAGTGAGTTGGTCGGTCGATGGAGTGGCGGGCGGCAACAGCAACGTTGGGACCATCAGCAGCAGCGGCCTTTACACTGCGCCCGCCAATGTGGGCTCGCATACCGTGACCGCCACCAGTTCCGCGCTGCCAAGCTACAGCGTCAATGCTTCGGTTTCGGTGGTCAATGCGCCGGCCGGCACGGTGTCGGTACTCGCCTACCACAACGACGATGTCCGCGACGGGGCCAATCTCAGCGAGAGCGTCTTGAACAGCTCCAACGTTAACTCGCATCAGTTCGGACAAGTGGCCGCGTTGCGGGTGGACGCGCAGGTTTATGCCCAGCCACTGTACGTGCCCAATCTGAACATTGGCGGAGTGCAGCACAACGTGGTTTTCGTTGCCACGGAGAACGACACCGTGTATGCCTTCGATGGCGACGGCCTTTCTGACTCACCGCTGTGGCACCACCATCTGGGAACTCCGGTTCCGGTGAATGATCCGGAGGGAATCGACCCGCTCCTGGGCATCACTTCAACCCCGGTGATCGACGCTGTTACTGGAACCATGTACGTGTTGACCGACGGTCTGGAGAATGGACAAAAGGTCTATCGCCTGCATGCGCTCAGCCTCAGCAGCGGCAGCGAGAAATTTGGCGGCCCGGTGGTAGTGACGGGCACCGTTCCGGGCACTGGCTGGGACAGCCACAATGGCCAGATTACTCTGGAGAACAATTGTTATCAGCGCGCAGGCCTGGCGTTGAATGCTGCGAGCAACGCGGTTTACATCTCTTTCGGACACTGCAATCACGGTTGGATAATCGCCTACGACAAAGCATCGCTGCAACAGACGGCGATCCTTAACACGACGCCGGACGGCGCAGGTGGCACAATATGGGGCGGCACTCCGGCCGTCGACGACAGTACCGGAGACCTGTACCTCATCACGGGCGTCGATCTTGGCGATCCAGCGCCTGACTACAACGATTCGGCGATGCGCCTGCGCGCAACTGACCTGTCGATCCTCGATTACTTCAAGCCGTCCAATGAAGCCTACCTGCGCCAAAACGACGCCGACTTTGGCAGCGGGTCACCCATCATCATGCCCGAGAATCCGTCTCCGTATCCTCACGAGCTGATTGGCGGCGGCAAGGATGGACGCATCTTTGTCATCAACCGCGACAACATGGGGCAGTTCCAAACTACCGACCATGTTATCCAGGAAGTTCAGACGGGCACGCAGCAGTTCGACAACATCTTCGCCACACCCACGTTCTGGAACGGGACCATCTACTATCACTGCGAGAACGACGTGGTGAAAGCGTATAGCTGGGATTCCAACAGCGGCCTCATTTCGACTTCTCCGATCTCGCACGGAACTCACACCTATGGCACTCACGGAGCGACCTCGTCGCTGTCCGCCAACGGCAGCTCGGATGGAATCCTGTGGGAGATCGAAAGTACGAATGTCGACAACGGCGGTCCGGCCATCCTGCGCGCCTACGCCGCAACCAACTTGAGCAACGAGCTATACAACAGCCAGCAGGCAGGTGGTCGCGATGTCGCCGGCCCCGCCGTGAAGTTTACCGTGCCTACGATTGCCGACGGACATGTGTACGTGGGTACCGGGGCAGAGCTGGATATTTATGGTCTGTTGAGCCAGTAAGAGAAGCGAGTGCGGAGTGGCTGGCTGATACTCTTCAGGGAGAAATACCGTGTTGATGTCGCGATCTAACCTGTTGGCGCTGGCAATTTCATTTGCTCTGAGTTATGCCGGCCATGCCCAGAATCCGGGCGGGCCAGGGCAATCGCCGGCCGCAACTGCTCCGCCAGCGACTGCCGTCCCGGCCACCAGCGCAGTGCCAATGACACAACCTGTGCTTACGCTCAAAGGCGCCTGCCAGCCGGAGCCTGGCGGCGCCACGCCGCCGCCGGGCTGCGTAAGTTCACTCACGCGCGAGCAATTCGAGAAGTTGATTACCTCGCTCAGTCCGCCGGGCCGGCCGTTGTCTCCGGAAAAACGACGCACTTTCGCCACCCAGTACGCGAAACTGTTGACCTTTGCCGATGCCGCGCGCGCGATGGGACTCGAGAACGATCCCCGGGTGCAGCAGATCTTCGATTTCGCCAGGAACCAGATCCTGACCGAGGCGCTTAATCAGAAGATCACCGACGAGTACGCTCATCCCACCGATCAGCAGATCGCGGATTACTACACCCAGAACAGCAAGAAGTATGTGGAGGTGACGCTGGAGCGCGTCATCATCCCGCGCTCGACCGCCAGCTCTTCAGACAAGCCCAAGCCGACCGAGAGCGAAGAGAAGGCTTACGCGGAGAAGATCAGGGAACGATGGGTGGCGGGCGAAGATGCGGACAAGTTGCAGAAAGAAGCGTCCGAACACGCTGGTGCCCCCGGTGCACCTCCCGCAACAAAAATGGGTGCGCGCAGCCCCGGCTCACTGCCGGCCGCCCACGAATCGGTGTTCGACTTGAAGAGCGGCGAGGTCTCACCACTGTTCTCCGATGCCGCTGCGTCGTACATCTATAAGGTTGTTTCGGTACGAACGGTCCCGCTGGTCGAGGTGAAGAGCAATATCAGTACAACCCTTCAACGACAAATGGTCGCCGATCGAATTCAGCAGATCCAGAAATCGGTTACGCCGGTGCTGAACGATGCTTACTTCGGCGCGGAACAACCGGAGAGTGCTCCGCAACCGTCGCCGCAATGACCGGCACACGTCACTCCACATACCGTCGAGGTACGCGTTTGGTCAGATTGCACAACGTCTCATAGACCACGGTGCCCTCCCAGCGCGCCAGGTCACGCGCCGTGATCTCCTGTTCGCCGCTGCGACCGATAAGGGTCACCTCGTCGCCGATTGCGGCGCCCGCAATATGAGTCACATCTACCAGGGTCAGGTCCATCGAGATGCGCCCGCGTATGGGAGCACGCTGCCCGCGCAGCAGCACTTCACCGTTTCCGAACAGCCTGCGCGAAAGTCCGTCACCATAACCTACAGAGACCGTGGCGATGCGCGCTGGCGCCGTGGTTTTGTAAGCGCCGTTGTAACCCAGCGCCTGGCCGGCAGGAACGTCACGTACCGCGATGACGCGCGTCTTCCACGCCAACACCGGCCGCAGCGGTAATAAGGGCGCGGGGGCCGGCGAGCCATCGTGATAGCAGGGTTGCTGCTCGTATCCATAGAGCGCCAGACCTGGGCGCACAAAATTGTGCCAGGTATCGGGACGCTCGATGGCCGCGCTGGTGTTGGCGAGATGGCGCAGCCGGGGACGCAGACCGTATGCCGCGAGCGTTTGCAGCGCAGCGTTGAAGCGCTCAATTTGCCGCTGCGTGGCCTGGTCGTCGAGCACCTCGGACGACGCAAGATGACTGAACACGCCTTCCAACTCAATCTGCGGCAGGCGCTGGATGGCTTCGGCGAATGATTCCAGATCAGCCAGAGGAAGTCCCAGTCGTGCCATGCCAGTGTCAATCTTCAGATGGACTGCGACCGGCGAAGCAAGCCTCTGACGCGCAGCCGCCTCGGCCAGCACCTCCGCATCCTGCAAACGAAACACGGCAGGCGTAAGCGAAAGGCGCAAGGCATCGTCTTCTTCTCCGCGATAGACGCCGCACATCACCAATACGCGCCCGGTGATACCGGCGTCGCGCAAGATGACGCCCTCATCCGTCGAGGTCACCCCGAACCACTTCGCGCCCTCCTGCTCAAGCGCCAGCGCGCATTCCTGTGCCCCATGTCCATAGGCGTCGCACTTCACCACCGCGCAGATGGCGACCTCGGGACCGACATGCTGTTGCAATACCCGGAAATTGTGACGCAAGGCGGGAAGAGAAACTTCAGCCCAATTGGGCCTGGTTTCGATACGAGAAGATGTAAAGGTTGTGGCCACCTGATTTCGATGATACAAGCCGGCAGCGGCAACTCGCCAGCCGCCAAAGGTTTACTGAATAGCTCCGGGGATGGTTCTGCCGAGGCGGGCCTTCGACTCCGCGCTGCCGCTCGTCGCGCTGGAATGACGCGCAGGAGACTTCGTGTTAGACGCCGTAGGCGGTATCCGAAGTACCTACAACTTTGGTGGCGTCTAGTCTTGATTACTTGGTGACGAAAACCTATCATTGGCGTGAAGACCATGATATAAAAATCGGGCCACCTTAGTACTGAAGGCGCAGTAAGTCACACTCGAAGTTGCATTCGGGCCCCACTGTAAAAGCAGACCGGAACCACGACGAGTTCCTACTATGATCAACGTCATCATCGCTGACCATCAAGCCATCTTCCGCGCCGGAATAGCCAAGGTATTGGCGGTGGAGGAAGACATTCGCATTGTTGGTCAGCCGCAGACGCCCGACCAGTTACTGAATTCGCTCGACAAGCTTCGCTCCCATGTTCTGATTCTCTCCACCAGTTTTCTTCCTTCCCTGCCGGAGATTCTAGAGACGGCCTCGGCGCACGGCATCGCACTGCTAATCTTGGCCGAGAACGCGGAGCGCGCTTCCGACTTCATGCGCATGGGAGTGCAGGGCGTCATCTACCGTTCGGCGTGCGGCAATATCGCCGTCGAGGCGGTGCGACGGCTGTCACGAGGCCAGTCGTTCCTGCAGAGTCCGAACCCGGCCGATGCCAACGTGAGCGAAGACCTGGTGGGTGCAAGGGTGCGCGACCGCCTCTCAGACCGGGAGCTGCGCATTGTTGCCGCCGTGGTGCAGGGATACAAGAACCGCGAAATCGCCTTGCAGCTCTACACCAGCGAGCAGATGATCAAGAACGCCCTGCGCAACATCTTCGACAAAATTGGGGTCTCTGACCGGTTGGAATTGGCGCTGTTTGTGGTTCACCACCGCATCCTGGCGCAAGCCACAGCCTCGGTGGCAGTGGTGCCGGCCCGTCCCCGTCTGGCGCAAACTGTCAGCGAGCGGCGCAGGACCTCGACGCCGTCATCTTCGGTCCACTAAACTCTCACCGATTACACCCTTTTTGTTTGCGCACCGGAGCGGAATGCTGCCTGTCCGGCAACACCTATGCTGCGCGAGAATTCTCCCGTGGTTGATCATCAGCGATGGGCAAAGATACAAAGAACGTCGTTCCCTCTTCTGGCGAGCTCTTGAAGCGGATATCGCCGCCCTGTTCCTCGATGGCCTTGTGCGCGCCCGACAGGCCAAGTCCGGTACCTTTGGCTTTGGTCGTGAAGTAGGGCGAGAAGATCTTGCCCTGAGATTCCTGAGGTATGCCCTTGCCGGTATCTCCGACGCTCACCGTCATTCGACCTTCGCTGCGGGTGCACACTATGGTCAGTACACCGCCTTGCGGCATGGCATCCAGCGCGTTTAACACCAGGTTGGTGAACACCCGGCGAAGCTCAGCAGCGCTGGCGTAAACCTCGCAGGCGTCGCTGGTATCGTGCTTCACTTTGATGTTGGGATGCATCTCCAGTAGGGGCTGCGCCAGTTGCAGCACTTCGTCGAGCAGGAGACGCATGCCCACGCGCGTCCGTCTCTCCGAATTGCCACGCAGATACTCGCGGATGTTATTGACGATGTCTGCGCCGCGATGCACCGCATTGTTGATGATGCTCAACATGGTGTGATCGGGTTCGGAGCGGTTGGGCGCCATCTCCAAAACGTAAACCGCTTGCGAAATCATGCCCAGAACGTTATTGAAGTCGTGCGCCAGGCCGGCGGTCATCTGGCCAACCGCGAAGTGACGCTCGCTACTGGCAACCTGTTCTTGCAACGCCGACAGCTCGGTCACGTCCTCAATCACGATCAGCGCGCCCAGGACCCGGCCGGCCGGGTAATGCATCGGGGTACCGGAAATACGCACCTCGACTGGCCTGCCGTTCGCGGCGGCGCAAAAGATGCGACGCTCGTGGCGTACAAACTCGCCCCGCAGCGTGCGGCTGACAATTGGCTCGGGATTTACATCCACATCCGCGCTGGTCACCCGGGTGAACAGCGCCTCCGCATTGGCGCCGAGAAGCTTGTCCCGGCCCTGTCCAGTCAGCTGTTCGGCGGCCTTGTTGAGGTCAATGACGCAAGCGTGGACGTTGAAGATGAATACGGCCTCAGGCAAGCTCTCCAACACCGACTGCAATTCCAGGGTGGGTGGCGGATGCTCTGGCTTAAACCGGCGGCCGCCCTCGATAACGTTTGATATCGCGGCCCCTATTAGTCCGAGACTATGCCAGCAACGCGTTGTCCAGTTACGCCCGACTACTTCCGCCAGCCGCATCACCCCACCACCCTCTTGGTGCCCATTCAACGCACCGTAGCTCATACGCTCGGGCTGGCCGTTGAACCGTTCTCTTAAAGGGTTGGATGGGCGAAATTCGACCGTGGGATGCGTGAATACAGCCTTTTTCCGATGCAACCTATGTGAACATCTGGTGACCGCGGGGCTGCCCAAATCTATGAAAATGCGTAGCTGTCATGCGGCACACGCTTATTGCGCGTGTTCGCTGGTCTTCAGCAGCTCGTTGACAATCGTCACCAGTTCCTCGGGATTGACCGGCTTTTCCAGGTACAGGTCAGCCAACGGTTCAGCCGCCTGGAAGGCCTCGGCCACATAACCCGACACAACCACCACTGGCATGGTGGAATGCATTTTGGCGGCCTGGACGATGGCCCGCCCGTTGGAGTCGCCAAGCCGCCAATCCGTGACCACGGCATCGTAGCTGTTGAGTTTCAGCTTTTCAATCGCTTCGTGGGCTGAGGTAGCGGGGGTGACCTGGTGTCCGGCAGCTTCGAGAATGGCACACTTTAGCGTAACAATATGAGGCTCGTCATCGACGCAGAGAATTCTTGCCATTTTAGGATTGCCCGTGGACATTTGGCTTGGGGATATCGAACGGCTCAGCTATGCCAATGCCCAATACTAACTTGCGGTTATTGTTGTGCATGGTTGTCCCGATTGTCAAATGGCAACGGTAGTCCTGTTAAATCGTCGCGGCTCAACTCCAGCTTTACGCAAGTGCGCGTCCTACTCTACCAACATGCAATCTCCGTACGAATAGAACCGGTAGCGCTGCCGGACGGCGTGTTCGTAGGCTTGCAGCGTCCGCTCGCGTCCGGCGAAAGCGGAAACCAGCATCAGCAGAGTCGATTTGGGCAGGTGGAAGTTGGTGAGCATGGCCCCAAGCACGCGAAACTCGAATCCGGGATAAATAAAGATGTCGGCGTCGCCACGCTGCGCCGTGATCCGGCCAGTAGCGTTCTTCAGAGCCGCAAATTCCAGGGTACGCACGGTGGTGGTCCCCACCGCCACGATTCGCCGCCCCGCGCCTCGCGCGCTCTGGATTCGTTGGGCCGCGTCCTCTGAAATTTCGTACCACTCGCGATGCAGTTTGTGCTGCTCAACCACATCCTCGCGTACAGGCTGAAAAGTCCCCAGCCCCACGTGCAGGGTGATCTCGGCCGTCTCGATTCCACGCTGATGGACCTGTTGAAGAATTTCCGGCGTGAAATGCAGTCCCGCCGTCGGTGCGGCGACCGAACCCAGCGGTTTTGCGTAGATGGTCTGATAACACTCGCGGTCAGAGGGGGTATCGGGGCGGTCGATATAAGGTGGCAGTGGAATATGGCCGATGCCATTGAGCACGCCGAAGAAGTCATCGACCGGGTCGAAGCGAAGACGGCGCTCGCCAAAAGTGCCGCGGCCCACGATCTCGGCCGCCAGTTCGTGCGACGATTGGTTGGCTTCTCCACCGAAATAAATCCGCTCACCCAAACCCAGCTTGCGCCCGGGATGAACCAAAGCTTCCCACTCCGGCGGATTGGCGGAGAGCTGTTTTGTAAGCAGCACCTCGACCCGGCCGCGAAGAAATTCCTTCGCCGCAGGATTCTGGGTGGAGGGCGGCTGCGCGCGTGAGCCGCTGCGATGTCCGAAAAGACGTGCCGGCAGCACCCTGGTATTGTTGAAAACCAATAAATCGTCGGGCCGCAACAGTTGCGGAAAGTCGCGAAACACAAGGTCATCGAAGCCATCGTCACCACGCCTGACATGAAGCATTCGCGCGGCCGCCCGGTCGGACAGGGGTTCTTGCGCGATCAGTTCTTCCGGTAGGCGATAGTCGAAATCAGAAACCAGCACAAAGTGATTATGCCTGACGGAAGTATCACCCACCCGGATTGGTGACTTCCCTTTTGCAGATTCTGTTTCCTGCGGTACGATAGCAATCTAAGCCTTCAGGGCGTGCGGGCCAATCCATGAAGACCGAACAACAACACCGGGACGACATTGTCCGCTTCGGCAAGATGCTTCACCAGACTGGCCAGGTGGCGGCCACCGATGGCAATCTCTCCGTCCGCCTGCAAAACGGAAATGTCCTGTGCACTCCCACACTGATGAGCAAGGGAATGATGGATCCCGAAGACCTGGTAATGGTGGACCCGTCCGGCAATAAGGTGAATGGCTCGCGCGGCGTGTCCAGTGAAATCGCCATGCACCTGCTGATCTACCGGCTGCGCCCGGATGTGGGCGCGGTGGTGCATGCGCACCCTCCAACCGCGACCGGCTATGCGGCGGCCGGTATAGCGCTCGACAGTGCGTTGTGTTCGGAGATCATCGTAACTCTGGGTTCGGTGCCGCTGGCAAACTATGAAACGCCCGGCACCCAGGAACTGGCCGACGCACTGTCGCCCCTGGTTGCCGAGCACGATGCCATCCTGATGGCGAACCACGGCGTAGTAACCTGCGGGGCAGACTTGCAGACCGCGTACATGAACATGGAGACGGTGGAGCACTTCGCCAAGATCGCGCTGGTGACGCATTTGCTGGGCAAGCAACAGCCCGCTGAGCGATCAGCACGTGGACAAGCTGCGGGAATTGCGAGTGAAATATCGCAACCACGTTGAAGTGGGAAAAGGGAAAGACTGATCGCGTCCAACTCCCGACCGTTTAAAGCGGTGGGCCCATTTTCTGTTGTCATCCTGAGCGACCCCGAACAGAGGGAGTCGAAGGACCCCTATAGCCGCCGACGAATTCAACCCTTTTAAGCACGATCGTCCCTCATTCTCCCCCGAAACTGAACCTCATCCCCGCGCGGAAGTTTGCCCGCAGCGCCGGATATCCCAACACTTCGTTGTAATGATTGTTCAGCGCATTGTTTACATTCGCGTACGCCGTGATGTGATGATTGACGGCGTACCAGCCGCCGAGATCGACGCGCGCATAACCCGCGGCATAGTAAATAGGTGGAATGAACCCGAAGAGGAAGTCGGAATCCGGACGCTGTCCAACTGCGGTCGCGCCGAGGAACCCTCCCCAGCGCTGTCGCGTGTAAGTAAGCAGCAGCATGCCCGCTTGCTTGGGACGCCGCAGCAGCGGAGCTCCGATGCCGTCGATTCGGGGATCGCAACCGGCGAGAGGATCGCAAGGTGGGGCCTGCTGGATCTGGGTTGAAGTATAGGTGTAAGCGGCGGTCGCCGACAGATGGTTGGCAACGCGGCCGCTCAACACCACCTCGGCGCCCTGGGCCATGGCGCGATTGAAGTTGACGTATTGGCTGGTGTTGGTGACGGAGTTGTACAGGAACTCAATCTGGTTGCGGAACTGGTTGTGGAAGTACACCGCGCTGAGGGACAGGCGATTGCTGAAAAGCGACTGCAGCACGCCGGCTTCGATCGCCCGGTTCTGTTCCGGTTGCAGGTTGGGATTCGGCAGCGTGGGGAAGGTCCCGGTGATGCCAAAGGTTTGCTCGAAGCTGGGCTCCTTGATTCCCTGCGAGTAGCCTACGTGCAGGCGAGTGCCGCTGAACAGCGAGTTGCCGCGCAGCGCCAGGAACGTCAGGGAAGCGCGCGGACTGACACTCCCGCCAAAACTGCTGTTATTAACGTAACCAACGCCCGCCAGCAGCGACAGCCGCCGCCACACGATTGTCTGCTGCGCAAACAGATAGTTGTTGTAGCGCAACCCGTGGGTGGTAGTCACTCCAAAGTCCGAATTGTTGTTGATGTAGCCGTTCTCGTCTTCAAAGTTGTAACCCAGCGTGGTCTGCGCCCATGGCCGCGGGCTGTAGATTCCCTGATAGGCAAAGCCGGCAACGTTGTACTTGGCCAGGCTTGCGAAGGCGCTGTCGAATGGCCGGTCCAGATCGTCAACCGGGTTCACGTTAAGCACGACGTGGTGGTACTCGAAGCCGCTGAACTGGTGCTGCCATGCGCCCGGTCCGCTCACCGTGAGGTCGCCGCTCGCCAGGAAGTTGTTCTGGTGGGCATACTGGTTGGGATCAGGCGGCAGCGCAGGGTCCCCGTTGAACCACCAGTTCGACTGGATCCCGGTCCAACTGTTGTAGTGACGTGCGCGCAGGCGGAATGCCACCCGATTGGAAAGTCGCACGCCCACATTTCCGCCTTGCAGCGAGTTGGAATAGGCGTCGTTCACTCCCTGGCCCTGGGTGTTGAACTGGTTGGCGAAGACGTTGTAGTCGAAGATTCCCCGGGCTCCTGCCAGTGACGCATAGCCGTTGGCCGTGGAAAAGTTTCCACCGTCGGCGCCGAATTGAATTTGCGGCGTGCGCGTGCTGCCAGTCGCCGTCCAAAGTTGCACCACGCTGGTCATGGCGTCGGAGCCGTACACCGTGCTTTCGGGGCCACGCTCCACCTCGAGCCGCTCAATATTATTCATGGGGACCACGCCGAAATCGAAGATGCCGCCGGGATCGTTCACCGGCACGCCATCGATAATTACCTTGTTGTAATTGGACTCCCCTCCACGGACGAACAAGCTGGCCAGATTGCCGCGCCGCCCGGTGGTGCTGACGATGGCTCCGGGAGTGTAGATCAACGCATCGGGGGCGGAGACGGGTTGATCGCGGTTAACTGCTCGGCGGTCAACACTCCGACCGAGGTGCCGGTCTGCTCGGGCGTGGCGGGAGTTGCGCTGGCGGAAACAACCACGGTTTCCGGCGTGGTCGCAAGCTTCAGTTGAACGCTGAGGGTTGCTATCTGCGGAATCGAAATTTGCTGCGACTGCTCGGCGAATCCCGGAGCAAGCACCACCACACGATATTGTCCGTCGGCCAGATGAGGAAACGTTGCCGTGCCGTCTCCGGCGGTGGTTTGCACTCCTACTCCGCCGTTGTCGGCGACGCGAAACAAGCTGACCTGCACGCCGGAAACGCGCTCGTGGGAAGGACTCTCCACCAGTACCTTGAAATCGGACGCGAAAGCCGCCGTCGAGCACAAAAGTGCGACGAGAAATCCACGAATAATGGTCGAGAGACGAAGGCTGAACAAGACACTCTCCTTTGCACGCGAAAGGGTTTGGTGATCAGGCCACCCATCGCACGCAAATTCGGTGTGCGCGGGGGCCTGCAGTTCGCGCCGGTCTCCTGGCTGGCGAGTTGCGATTGGCATCGCGGACAGCGGCGGGGCCTTCCCGTTTGCACAGTGGCCTTACGCCAAGACTCGCTTACAGTTGCGCGGCAGCGCGGGCTTCACACCCGCTTCCCAGTTCCACCGATGAGACGGCGGAACGCGCGAACATGGATTGGCAAGGAACAATCCGAACCAAACTGGTTCAGGATGAGATTCGAATGTACTCAGGGGGCAATCAGGTGTCAATCGGGGCGTGCGGAAAACTGTGCTTCCGCAAAGGCCGTGATGCGCTCCAGCGCAGCCTGCATCTCGGCATGGTGCTGGTCGAGCGCCGCGTCATCGGCGTCGGGCGGGACAAAGATGTTTTTCGCCACTCGCACATAAGCTCGCGAAAACGGTTTTGGGATGAGCATGGCGTCCCACGTCTTCAGCACCCAGGCTTTCTCCAAGGCGACGTAGAACGCAGTGATAGGGATGCCGGTCATTCGCGCCAGCATCACCGGGCCCTTCTTGGCGACGTAGCGCGGGCCGCGCGGCCCATCAATGGTAAATGCCACCGCGCCTCCGGCTTTCACCATCGCCTCCATTTCCAGCAGGCCGCGCCGGCCTCCGCGCGAACTGGAACCGCGCACTGCCACGAAGCCGAAACGCTGAATCACGCGCGCGATGTATTCCCCATCGCGGCTGAGGCTGGTCAGTACTCCGATACCGCGATTGCGAAACAGCCAGGTCGCCGGCAGCACGCAGCGATGCCAGAAAGGATAAATGCCGGGAGTAACGTGGTTGAGGCCGGGGATGGAGCCCTCTTCAAACGTAATCGTCATGCGCAGCGTCCGGCCGATCAGCCCCACCACCGCAGACGCGATCCACGAAATCACCGCGATCTGCATTCGCTGCGGGAGCGTGAGACGGAGTTGGCCGGTTTCGCCAGCCGCTGCGCTAGTTGAATTGGGCACGCCAGAATTCTAACCTGTGACCAAGGTAGAGCGGCGCTTTAGCGCCGCGTTCGCTGGCCAACGAAAAGATCTTGCGCCGCTCACAGATCCATGAAGTTGCGAACCATCTGCCGGCCAAACTCGGTGAGCACACTCTCCGGATGAAACTGCACTCCTTCGACCTGGAACTTGCGGTGCCGCAATCCCATGATGACGCGGTCGCCACCGCGCTCCGCGCAGGTCGCTGAAATCTCCAACTCATCGGGAAGGTCTTTCTGCTGGACGATCAGGGAGTGATAGCGGGTGGCCGTCATGGGCGATGGGATGCCGCGGAAAATCGACTTGCCATCGTGCTCGACGGAGCTGGTCTTGCCGTGCATGAGATTAGAGGCACGCACAACTTTGCCGCCGAATGCAGCGCCAATCGCCTGATGTCCAAGGCACACGCCGAGGAGAGGTGTGCGTCCCGCAAAGTGGCGGATCAGTTCGATGCTGATGCCGGCATCCTGCGGCGTACACGGGCCGGGCGAGATGACGATGCGGTCGGGATGAAGCTCTTCGATGCCGTCAACCGTGATCTGGTCATTACGGCGCACGACCACCTTTTCGCCCAGTTCCCCAAAGTACTGCACCAGGTTGTAGGTGAACGAGTCGTAATTGTCGAGGACGAAGACCATGGGGTTAGGGACTAGGGACTAGGGACTAGGGGCTAGGGCCTAGCCGGAGACTTCAACTTCTTGCGTTGGATGGAAGTAATCAGGCCGCTCAATATGCGTCCCAGTTCGTTGGTTTTGGCTGAGAAACGTTGCCCCTGTTCCTCAGTAATGTACGCCAATCGGTGTGCGATGACGATTTGGGTTTGTACTTCGCACAACGAACCGCGCGCCTGACACAAAGATTGCAGGAACTCTCCGGGCGTCGCGCGACCATGGCCTTCGGCGATGTTGCTGGGGATGGATACAGACGCGCGCCGCAATTGGCTCGTCAGTCCATATATTTCGTGACCCGGAAACTGCGGTGTGATGGTATACACCTCGGTAACCAGCGAAATAGCTTTCTGCCAGGCAATCAAATCCTGGTGGCTCTTCACTTGCACGATGACATCTCCCGTCCAGAGGTTAGCTTAGCACCTGACCTTATACGACGGACATCGCCCTGAATAGAGCCAGACACCACTCCTAATCCCTAATCCCTAATCCCTATCCCCCAGCCCCTGATGCCTCACACGCTCTCAGCAATGCGCTGGCTTTGTTCATGCACTCCTGGTATTCGCTTTCGGGATCGGAATCGGCGACAATGCCCGCGCCCGCTTGAACGTAGGCGCGATTGCGGTGCAGGACCATGGTACGAATGGCAATACACGAATCCAGATTGCCCGCGTAATCAGCATAGAGGACCGATCCCCCATACACGCCGCGGCGCACCGGCTCCAGCTCCTCGATGATTTCCATGGCGCGAACTTTGGGCGCGCCGCTCAGCGTGCCCGCGGGAAAGCAGGCGGCCAGTGCGTCCAGCGCGTCGAGATCGCCGCGCAACTCGCCCTCCAACGCGGATACCAGGTGCATGACGTGCGAATACTTTTCCACGTACATCAAGTCGCGCACTTTCACGCTGCCGTATTCGCTCACTCGTCCCAAGTCGTTGCGTCCCAGGTCCACCAGCATCACGTGCTCAGCCCGCTCTTTTTCATCCTTGCGTAACTTCGCTATCAGCTGATCGTCTTCGGCCGGAGTTGCGCCTCGCTTGTGAGTACCGGCAATGGGGCGATACTCCAGCTTTCGTCCCGACACCCGCACCAGCATCTCCGGCGACGCGCCGACCACCTGCATATCATCCAGCTTCAGATAAAACATGTACGGGGACGGATTCACCGTGCGCAAGGCGCGGTAAATCTGAAACGGCTCGGCGGGCGGCTTGAAATCCAAGCGCTGCGACAGCACGACCTGAAAGACATCGCCGGCGGCGATGTACTCCTTGGCGCGGCGAACACTGGCGACAAACTTGTCGTGCGAGGTGGCGTTGTGGACCTTGATGGTTTTCTTGCGGTCGCTGGTTGACCAGTCAAAATTGTGGGCGCGCACTCCGCGAGCCAGCTTGGCCTCGATGGCCGCAATATCAGCAAGGGCGCGATCGTAGGCTTTGCGCGGCGACTCGGCGCTTACATCGGCGGCAGCGATGATGTGCAACTGGTGCCGCAGGTGATCGAACGCCAGCAGCCGGTCGTAAAAGGTGAACACACAGTCGGGCAAGCCAACGTCGTCCTTGGCATGTTCAGGGAGACGCTCGAATTGCCGCACCATGTCGTAGGCAAAGTATCCGACGCAACCGGAAGTGAAGGGTGGCAGGTTAGCCAGCATCGCGGGGCGATATTGCCGCAAGCAAGTGCGCAACAATTCGACAACGTTGCCCTGGCGGCGTTCCACCGCGGAGCCCCGCCGTATCTCGAGCGAGCTGCCGCGCGCGGTGACGACCATCCGCGGCTGAGCGCCCAGGAAAGTGTAGCGGCCGATCTTCTCGCCGCCTTCGACCGACTCCAGCAGAAATGCGTACTTCTGTCCTGCGGCCACGCTTAAGAACGCCCCGACTGGCGTGAGCAAATCGGCGCTCAAGGTTTTCGCCACCGGGATGAGCGAAGCGTCACGGCTGAGTTGCAGGAAGCTCTTGTAGTCGGGAATCAGCATGTGATGTGCGCGAGTTATTGGGATTATACGGGAGCATCGCGTCGGCCCGGCCTGCCACCTGCTCGGCGCGCATACCGCCTGGGCGCACCCCGCTGGGAGATTTACGGTAGTCTTGGTTTCAGCGCGAATCGTTCAGTGCAGACTTCTGCGCCTGTGACGCCAACATAAGGGATTGAAATGGAAGGCCGCAAACACTTCGTCATCACCGTGCTCCAGATTCTGGCGGCGGGCATTCTAGTGTGGGCGCTCATTACGTTGAAGACTCCTTGGAATGCCATGCGCTACATCGGTACGGTACTGGCCGTAGTAGGCATCACCCTGGTTGGGGTCGCTCGCTATCAACTCGGCAAATCATTTTCGGTAAAGCCCGAAGCCCACGAACTCATCACCCATGGACTGTACTCGAAGATTCGCAATCCTATTTATGTATTCGGTGGTGTGATGTTGGTGGGGATATTCCTGGTCGTGCAGAAGCCTGTTCTGTGGATCGTCCTCATAGTGGTAGCCATCGCCCAGACGGTCCGCGCTCGTCGTGAAGCGCAAGTGCTGGAGACGGCCTTCGGTGATGCTTACCGTGAATATCGACGCAAGACGTGGTTCTGACTTTTTTCCCGGCGCGGTTTCAGCGCGTCATCGGGATGAAAGAGGCTCCGGAGAGTAGAATCCGAGTCAGGGGTAAATATCGTGGAAGATCAGCAGTACACAAATCCATTTGTGGACGTCCACAACAAGGTTAAGGCTCTCAAGGACCGCACTCGCGAAGCAAACAAAAACGATGCCGAGATTCGCGAAAGCAAATTGGTGGAGGAAGCCGCGAAAATTCTCGGCAAAGAGCCTAAATAGTCCGCCCCAATTGCGTTGCACCGCTGCCGGACTGATCGCTGCGGAGTTCTGCTGCCCGAAAACCTACGCCTTAAAGCACTCGTCCAGATGGTGAGAGTGGGGCCACCCACTGGGGCTGAAGCCCTGATCTTTTGCTGCGCTTCGTTCGGCACGACTAAAAGTCGTGCCCTAATACAGCCCGGAATGACTTGTAAGAGGAGTTGCTTGAATGCCCTCATCCAGGATTCGACAGCTTTTTCAATTGAGGGCTAACCGCCCGGCAAGCCAATCTGGGGAGTAGCCCGCGCAGCCAGGCTCTACGGCTCAATGCACCTCATAGATTGCGAGACTGTCTGCCGCAAGTTGCACCTGAACTTGGCTCCCCTTCAGTTGTGCGGCGCCGAAACTGAAGACTGGCGTCAGACTCTTAGCGTCGGCGATCGAGGTATCCGCGAGGTTGAGCGTGATAGTCCCGTCCCCGCCGCTGCCGTGGAAAATCACTAACAGGCGCTCCCCGTCTGTTTCGCGCGTAAAGGCATAGTAATCATCCGCTACAGCCACATGCTTCTGCACCCCGAAGCGTAACGCTGTGTGCTCGGCGCGCAACTTAAGCAGGCTCTGCACGTGGGAGAAGACATCCTGATCTTCTGGTGTACGCCCTGGTGCTGTGAATGCGTCGTGTTGATCACCCGGAAAACCACCAGGAAAGTCGTGGCGGTTGTCGGGGTCTTCGCCACCCGCCATACCGATTTCATCGCCGTAGTAAAGCTGAGGAATACCGCGCACGGTCGCCAGCAGCGAAAATGCCAGCTTTAGTTTCTGGCGAGAGCCGCCAGCCTCGGTCAGGAAGCGTTTCATGTCGTGATTCCCAATGAATGTGACCAGCAACTCGGGATGCGGATAGAGCCTGTCCTGCCGGAGGACATCCACAATCTTCGTCGCCGGAACCCCGTGAGCGACTACGTCGCGAATGGCTGCATCCATCGGAAAATCGAATACGGTCGTCAGGCCGGTATCGATGCCGTCGAAGCCAGTATGTCCACCCGCCCAGTACGAAGTCACCGTGGGGTCGGAGTTATAGACCTCGCCGACGGTAAAGAAATGCGGATAGGTCGCGAACACGCCCTTGTGGTAGTAGGCCCAGAATGACCGCGGCACATACGGAAAAGTGTCGATGCGAAAGCCGTCGATGCCGCCGCTCTCGCTCCACCACCAGGCGTTCTGCAACAGGTATTGGGCGACCAGAGGATTCTCCTGCGCCAGGTCCGGCAAAGCGTTGTAGGTGGAGTTGCCGGCCGTGGCCTGGGTGTTGATGGTACCTAATGCAGGAAAGTTCACGGTGTTGGTGGGCGAATCGTAATACTGGCGATTGTAGTTGTAGTAGCAGTCCTCGCCGGATCGCTGCCTGCCGACAGGACCGGCGTGTACATGGGCATCTTCAACTTCTTCATCGTGCTTCCTGAAATTATTGCTTCGCTCGGGTTTGGTTGGGTCATGAACCGCCTTCTGAACAACAACCGGCTGGCGGCAGTGATTGCCGGAGGTATCTTTCTGGCAATGGCGGCGGTGATGATGTTACGCGTGGCCGATCCCGGAGCCCGGCGCTCGCCAGTATCGGGCGTGCGCGAGAACGAGGTTGCGACCTAGCAGGCTGCTGAAAAAGTCCGAAAAAATCTAACCCTGGTAATCCCGCCCAGTACCCTCCTGCTTTGTCAGGATGGGTAGTCCCACGACTTTAAGCTGCTGTCGTACAATCACAGGCGCGCCGAAACCCGGCAAGCGTCCGGCCCCGAGCAATATCAGAGGTCTGAGAGAACACATGTACCCGCGATCATTCCACTATCATCGAGCGAACTCGCTGCCCGAGGCAACGTCGATGCTTGCCCAACTGGGTGAAGAGGCCAAGGTGCTCGCCGGCGGCCAGAGCTTAATCCCCCTGATGAAATTGCGCTTCTCGAACCCCACCCACCTGGTGGACTTGAACTTTGTTCCGGAGACCGCTTATGTAAAGGAAGGGACCGGAGCATTGCATTTCGGAGCTCTCACCCGGCACACCGAGATCGCCGAGTCTGACGTTGCTGGCGTGGTTCCAATTATCCACGACTGCGCTACGGGAATTGCGGATGTACAGGTCCGCAATCGCGGCACCATCGGCGGCTCTCTGGCGGAAGCAGACCCGAGTGGCGATTGGGCCGCGGTTCTGTTGACCCTCAAGACGGAGATCCATTGTCTGAGCCCTCGAGGGGAGCGCACAATTCCTCTCCCGGAATTCATCACGGATGCCTACACCACCGCTTTGCATCCTGACGAACTGGTGCGCGAGGTGGTGGTAAAGGTCCCCGAGAAAGGAAGCGGAGGCGCCTACCTGGCTTTCAAGCGTTCCGCCCCGGTGTATCCGACTGCTAGTGCGGCGGTCCAGTTGACGGTGGAAGGAGAAATCTGTAAAGACGCCATGATCGTCATGGGCTGCGTAGGGTTGATGCCGGTGCGAGCTACCGAGGCGGAAGCGGTCCTGCGCGGGCGCAACATCGACGGCAAAGCTCTGGACGCAGCAATGGAAGCCGCGCGTGAAGCAGCCGATCCGCTGCCCGACATGCGTGGGTCAGCAGAATACAAGCGGGCGCTGGTCGCTGCCCTGGTAAAGCGGGCCATTGCAGTGGCGGTTCAGCGGGCGCAGGGCAAACACATTGAGGTCAGCCATATTTATGCCTGAGACGGTGGAGAACGTCGCGATCCAGCTAAGAGTGAACGGCAAGCCGCATTCGGTGACGGTTGAACCCCGTCTGCTGCTAGTGCAACTGCTACGCGAAGAGCTTGATCTCACCGGCACGCATGTTGGGTGCGACACCACCTACTGCGGGGCCTGCACCGTCCTGATGAACGGCGAGGCGGTGAAGTCGTGCACCATGTTCGCAGTGCAGGCCGACGGCGCAGAGATCCTAACCGTGGAAGGACTGGAGAAAGATGGCCAACTGCATCCCATCCAGAAGGCCTTTGGAGACTCGTACGGTTTGCAATGCGGCTACTGCACCCCGGGTCTAATGCTCTCAACTTTGCAGTTGGTCACCAGGAATCCCGAGCCAAGCGAGACCGATATCCGGAAGGCCATCGCGGGTAACACCTGCCGCTGCACCGGATATCAGAACATCTTCAAGGCGATTCTACTGGCGAGCCAGAATATGAAGAGGACATAGAGAGTGCCGATCAAGTTTGCCGGCGAGTTCGAAGTGCAGCGTCTGCCGGAAGAAGTGTTTGAGTTCCTCACCGACCCCAATCGGTTTGGCCCGCTGCTACCGGAGTTTCGCGGGGTCACGGTGCAGGACGCGGAGCACTTCACAGTGCAGGTAAATGTGGGCATTTCTCACATCAAGGGTATTGCCAATGTGAAGTTGCACCTGGCGGAGTCTCTGCGTCCCAGTCACGCGCAGTACAAAGGGCAAGGCAGTGTGGCGGGCGGCAATGTGAGCGTGGTCGCGACCTTTGACTTGATGCCGACGGAAGGCGGCACAAAGGTTGGGTGGCAAGGAGAGGCGCAGGTGTTCGGCCGTCTCACCTCGGTGGCCGGAGGCGTACTGGAACCCCTCGGCAGGAAACAGGTCCAGAAGCTGATTGACGGGTTGCAGGCGGCCCTGCACAACTCGAGTGGGAGCACAGTGTGAGCGTCGAAGGCAAAGGCTGGGTAGGCCAAGCGATGCCGCGCAAAGAGGAGGACCGCCTCCTGCGTGGACGCGGCAAGTTCGCCGACGACATCAAGCTGCGTGAAATGCTCTATCTGCGATTTGTGCGGTCATCGTACGCCCACGCGAACATTGTCAGCCTCGACACCGCAGACGCGGAAAAGATTCCGGGCGTGATCTGTACCCTGACTGGTCCAGAGATTGCCTCACAGACCCGGCCGTTCATTGAGATTGCTGCCGATGCTGGCGGCAAAATCCTGGATTATCCTGTCGCAATCTCCAAGGTCCGATACCAGGGTGAGCCGGTGGCCGCGGTGGCGGCAGTTTCTCCTGGTATTGCCGACGACGCGGCCGAAGCTGTGCAGGTCGAATACGCGGAACTCGATCCGGTTGTGGATGCAGAGCAGGCACTGACCAATGCCAGCATCCTGCATGACGAAGCCGGCACAAACAAAGTCTGGGGCGGAGTTTTCGAGTATGGAGATGTAGAGACGGCGTTCCGCGAGGCTGCCTCGGTGGTTGAGATCGACCGCATGCACTTCCACCGCTTTTCCAGCACGCCGCTGGAAAACAACGTCGTCATCGCTCAGTGGGACCCGAAAGACGAGCGCATCTATTATTGGTGCAACAACTCTTTCCCGTCGTTTGCCATTCAGTTCCTGGCCGCCCACCTTAACGTTCACATCGACCGCATCCGCGTGCAGACTTCCGATATCGGCGGAAGTTTCGGCATCAAGATCACCAGCTATCCGCAGATGGCCGTATGCGCGCTGGCTTCGAAGAAAGCCGGCGGACGCCCCGTCAAGTGGGTTGAAACCCGCTCCGAGCACATGATCTCCAGCGCCCACGGGAATGAACGGACGTTCCGTGACACGCGTGTGGCGCTGGACAAAGACGGCGTGATCACTGCCATCACCTCGCGCCACATCGACGATTGCGGCGCCTATCCTCGCTACGAACCCCTGGGTTGTGTCATCTGGTCCCAGGTGTTCCCCGGCGTATATCGTTTCAAGAACGCGCGCATCGACTTTAGCCAGGCGGTGACGAATAAGTGCCCGGTCGGCCCCAATCGAGGCTACTCCCGCATGCAGCACCTGTGGTTCCTGGAGCGAGTGGTCGATATTTGTGCGCACGAACTGGGAATTCCGGCCGACGAGATGCGGCTGCACAATTACATCCGGCCCGAGGAGTTTCCTTACACGACGCCGAATGGCTGCATCTACGACTCAGGGAACTATCCCAAGATGATGGAAGTTGCCAAGCAACTGATTGGATGGGATACCTGGAAGCAAAAACAGGTTGAAGCCCGCAACGACGGGCGGATGCTCGGGATCGGCATCGGGACCACGCTCGACTCTGGCACGAACAACTTTGGGCAGTCGCAGATTGTGAACCCGGGCGCTCCTTTTTCGGGCAACTCTCAGGGGGCGAACTGCAAGCTCGACATCTACGGGGAGGTGGTGGTGACGGTTGGATCGTGTCCGCAGGGACAGGGACACGAGACTACGGCGGCCCAGGTGGTGGCCGACGTACTCAATATCCACCCTGACTTGATCACGGTGCGCACCGGTTTTGACACTGAGCGCAACGTGCACACAGGATTCTCCGGCACCTACGCCAGTCAGTTTGCGGTCTCGGGCTTGTCGGCGGTTCATGGCGCGGCGCAAAAATTGAAATCGGAGATGAAACGTCTCGCGGCCTTTGTGCTCGAAAGCAAAGAAGAGGATGTTGAGTTCGGCGTCGGAGCCCAGGGCCCGGAGCTTCGCTCGAAAAGTAATGGCAAGTCGATCAACTATTGGGGTCTGGCGAACATCGTGAACGTAAACAGCGCTGTGCTTCCGGTTGAAATGCACGACGTGACTTTGAATTGCCGCTACATCTGGCGGGCACCGTTCAAAGTTCCCGACACGAAAAGGAAATATGGCAACCTGACGATGACCTATGCCTCGCAGCTGCATATCGCGGTGGTTGAAATCGATCGGGAGACCTTCATCCCCAAGATCCTGGACTACGTGGCCGTGGACGACTGCGGGACCGTCATTAATCCGCCGATTGTGGAAGGCCAGGTGTACGGCGCGACCGCCCATGGGATCGGGGCCGCATTGCTGGAAACTTGTGTTTACGATTCTGTGGGCAACATGTTGACCAGCACCTTCAGTGATTACATTCCCATCACCTCGATGAATATGCCGACGGTGAAATACGGTCATATCGAAACCCCGTCACCGCACAGCTACAGTGGCGCCAAGGGAATGGGCGAGGGCGGGGCCGCGCCCATCCACACCATCTCCGCCGCCCTGCAGGATGCTCTGTTCGACAAGCGAATTTTTATTGCGGACTCGTTCAACAATCCCGACAGCCTGTTTCGAGCGCTCAAGGGAGAGATTGGCCGAGCAGACGACCTAGTGAAAGTAGAGCGGCGAGCGTAGATCAAGAAAATGAAGCGCGTCTGCATTATCGGGTGCGGGGCCATCGGCAGTCTGTACGCCGCACATCTGGCACGCGTTGCTGAGGTTTGGGCCCTGGTTCGACGCCGCGACCATGCTGATGCCCTGAATCGCCATGGTTTGCGCGTGTCAGGAACCCATAATTTTTCCGTTTCGCTGCGAGCAACTACGGACCCTGCCGACCTGCCGGATTTCGATCTCGGCATTGTGGCGACTAAGGCAACACAGGTCGAGGAGTCGATGGCGAAGGCCGGTTACCGGTTCGATCGAGGCGCGGTGGTCTCAGCGCAGAACGGCCTGGGGAGCGAAGAGATTCTTGCCGAACATACCCGGGGCTACGTGATTCGCGGGACCACGTTCATGAGTGGCACACGGCATAGCGACACGCATGTCCAATACGAACTGAACACGGCCACATGGCTTGGACCATTCGAACCTCGACACACGCCATTTGCCGTTGTGCAGGAAACCGCGGAGTTGCTGGTGAACAGTGGCCTGAAAGCTGAGGCGCTGAAGGATGCGCGACCGGCGCAGTGGTCGAAACTCATTTTCAACGCGTCGGTCAACGGCGTGTCGGCCCTCACTGGGCTTCCGCATTCTCCCCATTTTGCCGCGGAAGAAGAATTCGCCGACCTGGGACATTTGCTTCACGCCCTGATGGATGAAGGAAAGCGCGTGGCTGAGGCGGCGGGAATCGAGCTCCACGAGGACCCTTGGGAGATGAACAAGATTGGCGCGATGACGAACCATCCGCCGTCGATGCTGAGCGATGTTCGCCAACACTTGCCAACCGAAGTGGATTTTCTCAGCGGCGCGATTGCACGCGAGGCGCAGCGTGCCGGCGTAACCGCTCCCTTGCACACCGCGATTTATCGGCTGATTCGAGGCAAGGAGGCTGGTTGGACTTTCAAGGACGAGAACCAGCCGGTAGTCGCGCACAACAGCGCCGGGAAAATTGACTGAGGAAGAACGATGGCTTGGCCTATCGATGAGTCGAAGCTGAATCGGGTACGTGGCATGATGAAGGCCCAGGACCTCAGCGCGCTCGTCGTCCGCGCGCCCGACAACGTCCTCTATCTCACGAACTACTGGTGTATGAAGGGCTATGACGCGGTCGTGTTCCCCCGTGAAGGAGATCCCACGCTTATCGTGCTGGAACCGCAACTGGCGGATGCGCAGCGCAACTCCTGGACTCAAGACATGCGGCTTTTCAAAGGGTATGACGAGCGAGATCCTCGGCCACCAACCTTCCGCTCGCTCGATCTCGCGCTTGAGGTGCTGAAGCACCGCGGCCTCACCGACAAAGTAGCGGTCGAACTCAACATGGGAACGCAGAGTGCCGATCGGATGGTGGGCGAGCCAACTACCCCGACACAGTTCTTCTTCGACGCCTTCCGAAAAATCTCCGGGCAGGTGGTGGACGCCACTCCTCTGCTCAGTGAAGCCCGGGCCATCAAGACTCCCCAGGAAATTGAGCGAATGCGTCTGGCCAACGAACTGGCGGCGCTGGCCATGGACTACACCCGCGAACACATGAAGCCGGGCATGAAGGAGAGTGAGGTCGGCGGCATGTATGAGGGCTTCGTTCATGGTCTGGGGGTGGGCTACAAAGGAAAGGTTGAGATGGCGCGCGCGTTCACCCTGGTATGGTCGGGCAAGGGGATCGCCACCTTCACCGCGACTGGGGACCGCCCGATTCAGAAAAATGAGCCGACTCTGTTCGAGATATGGGTGTGCGCCGATGGGTACTGGACCGATCTGACCAAGAATGCATGTCCGGGCGAACTAACTCCGGAGTATCAGAAGCTGCTGGATTTGTTGCTGAAGGTGTTCAATGAGGCGACTGCGTTCGCGCGAGACGGCGCCAGCTTTCCAGAGCTTGATCGATTGGTCCGCGCACGTATTGCAGAAGGTGGCTATCCTGGACAGCCGTCTCATCCGATCTGCCATGGCGTTGGCGCGCGGGCCCACGAGCCTCCGTATGCACACCAGGCGGGCACTGGCACAATGAAAGAAGGTATGGTGCTGGCCATCGAGCCCGGAATTTACTGGCCGGGCGGCGGAGGTTTGCGCCTGGAAGACAACTTCCACATCACCGGCAATGGGAACGAAAAACTTTGTTCCGATCCGGACGATTTTCGCTTGGCGTACCGTTTGATTAACAAGAAAAGTGAAGGTAAGTTTGCCTAGAGTAAAGAAAGAGCGAAGCTCGAAGCTCGATGCGGACCTGGTCAAGAAGATTCTTGCTGAGGTGAGAGAAGAAGAGATCGTCGCCATGGCCTGCGACGTGATCAATATTCCCAGTCCTACCGGCGAAGAACTTCAGATGGCGCAGTACATGCAAAGCGCCCTGCAGCATATCGGCTTGCAGGTTACGTGGCAAGAGGTGGAGGAAGGCCGCGCCAACGTCGTGGGACGCTGGATGGGCAGCGGCGGCGGCAAGAACCTCATGTTCAACGGCCACATGGACACGTCAAACACCGGCCACGAAGAATTCCTGACCGGCATCGGCTACAAGCCCAACGCGGTCGTGAAGAGCGGGTTTATCTACGGACTTGGAATCTACAACATGAAAGGCGCCCTGGTCTGCTACACGCAAGCCGTAAAAGCGTTGCAGCGAACAGGCGTCCGGTTGAAGGGCGACGTGATTATTGCGGCCGTCGCCGGCGAGATAGAAAAGTCGCAGTGGGGCGAGTTTCAGGGTAAGGAATATCGCGGCTATGGTTTCGGCACCCACTACCTTGTAAATCACGGAGTCCTGCCGGACATGTGCATCTTGGGGGAACCCACCGACATGCACCTCGTCCTCGAACATTTTGGCTCGATGTGGGTGCGTATCTCGTGTAGCGGAATCTACGTGCATACCGCGTTCTGCGAAGGCCGCGAAGAGATGAACTCCATTCGCCGGATGCATGCACTGATGGGCCCGATTCTGAAGTGGATCGCCAACTGGGAAAGCAAAGCGTCCTATGGAGGCAAAAAAGCGATTGTCAATCTTGGCGCGATTCGCGGCGGCCACGCCTGGCGCGCGAGTCGCACGCCAGAACGGACAGACCTGTTCCTGGATGTGCGCGTCCCACCGACAATTCCCATTAGCGAAGCGCGCCGTGAAGTACAAACTCTGTTTCGGGAGATGAAACGGCAGCATCCGGACTGGGGGCTGGAGTTTGAAACCTACGTGTCGGTTCCGGGTGCCCATATCGACGAGGGGCACGAAATGATCCGGGCTATTGATGCGAACCATGAGCGGATCATGGGCAAGCCTCCGGAACGCGAGGTGGTCACTTGGTGCTCGGATGCAAGCGTGCTCAGTCGTTACGGTATTGAAACGGTAAACTATGGGCCTTCCAGCGGCCCGCGAGACAAGGAAGGCGAAAAGGTAAAGATCCAGACGTTGGTCGACATCACCAAAATTTATGCACTGACTGCCGCGGAACTCTGTGGAACCGATTCGTGACAGGCCGATTGGCCCCGAGGTCGCACTTGCCAAGTAAGCAGGAAGTTGAACGCCGCTGCAGGAACGTCCGGGCGCAGATGGAGAAGGAGGGCTTGGACGCGCTGCTGATCTGCGGCAACCAATACGCAGGTTTCGAGGGCGCAGTTCTCTACATGTCAGGTTTTGAGATCGTCCATCGCTATGTGTACGTCCTGCTTCCCCTGGAGGGCGAGCCAACTCTGGTGTTCCCGCGCGAGGCCCGCTGGATTGGCGACAAAGGCAAGCCGTGGGTGAAGGACCATGTTTGGCCCGAGGTTCCCGGTCAATGGATTCGGGATGTCGCGATCGAACGGCGATGGAAACGTCTGGGCGTTTACGGCATGAATTTCGTGATGGCCGTGCGTGACTACTGCGAACTCTCTGGCGGATCTGTGGAACTGGTTCCATTCGACAAGCAGTTCGACATGGCTCGCGCTGTCAAGAGCGAAGAAGAACTCGCCGAAGTGCGCGATGCGATGGACATTGTTCTCGACGGTTTCTGGGCGCTGATTGGCGCATACCAGCCGGGCAAGACCGAGGCGCAAATCATGGCGCCGGCGGTCGAACGCTTTTTTGCTCGAGGCGCAGGTCCGCGCATGATGAACATTCTCCTGTCGGGTGAGCACGGTGAAGCGGAGGCGTTCTTCAAAGTTCCGGGCCATCGTGTGGTCGAAGCTGACGATCTCCTGCTGTACTCGCTGGAGGTGACCGGCGCCGGCGGATACTGGGTAGAGTTTTCTCGTCCCCTGCTGCGCGGCAAGCCAAGTACGACCACACAGAAAATGGCTGACGCCTACCCTCTGGCTCTGGAGTCTGCTCGGAAGAGAATGAGAGCCGGCGAAATGGCAAGCAATGTTCATCGCGTGGTGGCCGAAACTTTTGCTAAACACGGCTTCGCCTTGGGACATTTATCGGGGCATTCCATCGGCACCACCATGCTCGAATATCCCGCGATCGGCGCCCGGAGCGAGGTCCCGCTGGAGGAGAACATGATCTTGTCACTCCATCCGCAGGTGGTGGATCACGACGGCAAGGTCTGTCTGTACACCCAGGACACATACCGCGTCGGCAAAACAGAAGGCGAGTGCCTGGCGGATGTGCCGTGGCGTTTCTTTGCCGGGCAGGAAGCCCGCGAAACCGTAGGCGGGTGAAAAGTACCAGGAGCTTTTCCAATGAGAATTTGCATTGTGGGCTGCGGAGCGGTGGGAAGTCTGTTCGCAGCACACCTGGCAAGAGCGGGAGAGGCTGAGATCTGGGCCTACGATGTCTGGACGGACCATACTGACGCAATTCGCAGAAATGGTCTGAAGCTCTCCGGGGCTGCCGAGTTCACGGCCAAGGTCCATGCAACCAGCGAACCCAGGGAGTTGCCGCCATGTGACTATGGCATCGTCGCTACCAAAGCGATCCACACGCGCCACGCCATTGAGCAAACAGCCCACGCCTTCGGAGATACCTCGGCAGTGTGTTCCGTCCAGAACGGCGTGGGGAATGAAGAGATTCTCGCCGAACATGTGAAGTACGTGATTCGAGGCACGACATTTCCCGCGGGTCATCCGATTGCTCCCGGGCACATCGGTTACGACATCAAGGGTGATACCTGGATTGGGCCGTTCGAGCCGACGCAGACGCCGATGAACAAAGTGGAGGAGCTTGCGGGGCTGATGTCGCGCGCAGGCATGAACACCATTGCCCTCGCCGACGCCCGCGGCGCCCAATGGACCAAGCTGATCTTCAATGCTTCGACGAATCCTGTCGGTGCGCTCACGCTGTTGCATCATGGAGCAGCAACGCGTTTTCTGCCTACTGGAAAGTTGTTTGAAGCGTTGATTGCGGAAGGCGAAGCGGTAGCCAAAGCGATGAGCATCGAGTTGCATGGAGATCCTCGGCAGATGGTCCTCAAAGGCGCTGACGCGCCTGGCAAGCATCGCGCCAGCATGCTTCAGGATGTCCTGGCCAAGCGCCCAACTGAGGTCGATTTCATGAACGGAGCGATTGTTCGTTGGGGTGACCAACTCGGAGTCCCCACTCCCCTCAATCGTGCAATGTGGGAGCTCGTCAAAGGACTGGAGCACTCCTGGAGTGATCCAGCCTGAGCTGCCGAACCAGTGATACAGACATGACTGTTCCCTTCAACATCGGTGTGCTGCAACTGAGCATGGAACCGGTACGCGAGACGGTTGCCATGGCGCGGGCCTGTGAGCAGGCCGGTTTCGACGCTTTCTGGATTGCTGAGGCCTATCCGTGGTGGCGCAAACACTCGTTTGAAGCGCGCTCCTCCACAGCTGTGCTTGCCGTGATCGCGGCGGAAACGCAGCGCATTCAGTTGGGCTGGGGGATCATCTCGCCTTACACGCGCCATCCCGTGCAGATCGCCATGGAGGCGAGGGTTATGCAGGACCTGGCCGGCGATCGCTTCATGCTGGGTCTGGGTGCGTCGAAGATTTTCATGAAAGAGATCGGCGAGGGCGAAGGCGAGAAAGTAGGCCCGGCGACGGTCATGCGGGAAAGTATCGAGATCGTAAAGGGCGTTCTGGGCGGGGAAGCATTTCAGTACCTGGGGAAAGTGTTTCAGGCGAACGTTCCGCCGCTCAAAGCGGACGCTCATACGCCGCGTAGTGTTCCTCCTATTTATGTTGCCGCGACTGGCCCTGTGCTGCAGAAGATGTCAGGCGTGATCGGCGATGGTTTGCTGACAGCAAGTATCACCACCCCTGCTTTTGTGCGCTACTCGCGCCAGAACATGGAAGAGGGGGTCCGCAAGGCCGGGAAGGATCCGAGCAAGCTAATCTTAGGCTCCGTAATTGTAGGTAGCATTGCCCGGAACTCCGCAGAAGGCAAAGAAGGGGCCCGCGAACAGGCCGCAATGTACCTTGCCAACAAGGTGCAGAACATCAAAGGCGCGGCAGACGTTCTGCTGCAAAGCGCGGGCCTGACCTTTGAGGAGCTTCAGCCGGTTGCCGACGCGATGGAAAAAGGTGGCCGAAGAGCTGCTGCCAAAGCCGTCACGGACGACATCTTTCGCAAGGTATGCGCCATTGCTGGAACGCCGGAGGAGTGCATCCAGCAAATTGAGGACTATCGCGCCGCCGGTTGTACGCACATCATGCTCGAAATTTGGGGCGATGATCGCACCGGGCAAGCCACGTTATTCGGCGAAGCAGTCCTCCCGCATTTCAGGAAATAGCGACGCTCGCCAATTCTCTGATGATCTGCAGAAATTCCTCGTCAGAGATCAACCCTCGCTTCGCGATGGCGCGCTTCTTCACGGCAGCCAGTATGGGTCCGCGCTGCGCCGGTGCAATCTCTACCCCCAGTTCTTTCGCCTTGAGGTCGATACTGTCGAGGCCGCTCTTTTTCCCCAGCACGATGCGCCGATCGGCGCCTACAAGATCGGCTGAATACGGCTCAATCGCTTCCGGAATGTGAAACTGGCTGGCCACGGCGCCGCTCTCGCGGGTAAAGAGATTCTCGCCGACCAGTGGCTTCCAGGCCTCGAGCCTGTAACCACTCGCCTTCCGAACAACCTCGGACACCTCACGGACTCTGGCAAGGTCTAGAGCGACGGGCACATCGTAGAGGCAGCGCAGCGCCAAGGCAATCTCACCGATGTCTGCGTTCCCGGCGCGTTCGCCCATCCCATTGATTGTGCCTTGAATCCATGAAGCGCCGGCGCGAACGGCTGCTACCGCGCATGCGGTGGCCATTCCAAAATCGTTGTGCCCGTGAAAGTGCAGAGGGACTGCCGGTCCAACCCACTCGCGAGTTTGACGAACCAGGAACTCGACCGCTTCCGGCCCGCACGCGCCGATGGTGTCCACAACGACGATCTCCGTCGCCCCCGCTTCCAAGGCAGTCAGATAAATTTTCTTGAGGAAGTCGAGATCGGTCCGCGTACCGTCCACCGCGAAAAAGGCAATCGTAATTGCGTTCTGCTTGGCGAACGATATCGCTTCAGTGACACGGCGGACGACTTCGTCGCGAGTAATACCATATGCCTTGAGCTTAATGTCACTGGTCGGCGCTTCGATGACTGAAGCGCGCAGCCCCAGCCGGACCAACTCTTCAACATCGGCCCTTACTGCGCGCGAAAAGCCCCAAAGCTCGGCCTTGAGTCCCGCCGCCTGCATCAGTTGAATGGCTTCAACATCGTCGGGAGAGACCTTGGGAAAGCCGGCTTCGATGCGGCCCACCCCCAGAGTGTCCAGTTGGCGGGCGATTTCCAGCTTTTGCTGCGGAGAAAACACAACTCCAACCGTCTGCTCTCCGTCGCGCAGGGTAGTGTCGTAGAAGCGCACTGTGCCGGCCGGAAAAGCAGAGCGAATTTCCGGCCGCGCATTCAGTTCGCTGACCCAGACTTGCCCCTTGCCAGTGCTCGCCATGGTCAGGTCTCCTGTGTCGCCGTTGCCTCGGGCTTGCGACCGTAAGCCTCTTCCCAGGAGATGACCCGATTACGCAGGACGCCGATCTTCTCAATCTCGCATTCCATTACGTCCCCCACCTTCAGATACCAGGCTTTTGGATCTCCGCTGAAAGCTGCCACTCCCGACACGGTGCCGGTCGATACCACGTCTCCTGCGCTGTATCCCATGGGAGAGTAGTGCGACAAAATCTCGGGGATCTTCACGGACATCTTGCTGGAATGAGAGAGCTGTCGCGATTCGCCGTTCACGCGCAGTTCCATGGCCAGATTGTGCGGATCAGATATTTCGTCGGCGGTCACGATCCAGGGGCCCAGAGGGCAAAACGTGTCAATGCCTTTGCAGAAGCTGAAGACGCCCGACTTCATCTCCCGCCGCTGGATGTCCCGTGCCGTGATGTCATTGAAAATGACATAGCCGCCAACGTAGCTGCTAGCTTCCTCCGGCGCGAAGTACTTGCCGGCCTTCTTCAACACCACAGCCAATTCCAACTCATAGTCAAGTTCCTGGGTAAGCTGCTCCGGGTAAACCACGGCTTCCTCATGACCAATGATCGCATCCACATTCTGAAAGAAGACAATCCAGGGCATTACCGGGTGGGAGAATCCCGCCTTGGTTGCTTCTTCGTGATGTTCTCGAAAATTTCCCGCAGTATGAAAGAACTTCTTGGGGATGATGGGCGCTTTCAGCTTGACGTTGGAGGCGGCGTAGAAAACATGCTCGCCGTGCACCCCGGCCACGTTGTCCTTCTGCTCCTCCCGCTCCAAAGCGTGCTCAAATGCCATACGGGCGCCGTCAAGACTCGTGTCACCGCCCTCAAACAAAGCGCGCATGTTGGCAGGCACCACAGCGTCCGCCAATCGGGCATACTCTCGCTCCTGATGGACGTCGCGCAAGTAAAGGGCGGCGGCGGAGTTCAGGTCGACGATGCGGCCGTCGGGTGTCATCGCGCCAATCCGCGATTGCCGAACCGGATTCTCAAAGGTTACAAGTCTCATGCGAAGAAGGAATCGCAGAGGCGTCCGCGAATCTCCAGAGTCTATTGCTCCTGCCCACGCGTTGTCTACCGGAGTTGCGCCCACGCAAGACCGTTGTGCGATTCAGATGATACGATTTCCAGATGCCTGTGGCACAAAGGACCTCGCATACTGCATGAACAAACCCGACGATTTGCGTACACCGATACTTCCCGGTCAGGGAGCATCCGACTACGAACGCTACCTGCGCACTGACGAACTACTGGCTTTGCAGAAGAAGCCGGACGAACTGCTTCACAAAGACGAGCTCACCTTTCAGGTAGTACATCAGGCTTCCGAGCTCCTGATGAAGGGCACCGCATTCGAACTGGAGCGTGCTCTCCAGCACATTACAGAGGGCGACTTTCTCAATGCCGCGCGTCTCATCCGCCGTGCCAACTCGCAATTGGAATACCCGATTAGTCTGCTGCACGTGCTGGAAACCATTACTCCCTATGATTACCAGATCATCCGCCGAGGTCTGGGCCATGGCAGTGGCCTCGATTCTCCCGGTTTTCTGTCTTTGCTGCATGTGGGACCGCGCCTGGGACTGGCATTCGCTCACCAACTGCAAGAAGCCGGCCTCAGGGTCGACGATCTTTATCTCCGCCATGCCGAGTTCTTCGGGCTGCATGATGTAGCCGAGCGCCTGCTCGACTTCGACGAACGCATGCATTTGTTCCGCTTCCACCACCTCAAGCTGGCACAACGCATTATTGGAGGCGGGGTGGTGGGTACCATGGGTACACCGGTCGAGGTCTTACATCAGCGCATGGAGCATCTCTTTTACAAGGAACTGTGGGACGTTCGCAACCGCATCACGGCGCGGTCTAATGAGGCGCTCTGAAGCATTTCCCCGGAGAAAATCGAGCAAAGGAACTAGGCGCTCTTCGGGATCGAATTCCGCCCAGTCCATCGCTTTCTTGCTGGTGAATCACCCTACCGGACCAAAGTCGGGGTACAATTCCCGCTCAGAACGGGAAGCCAGCGGCCGGACAGCGCAACTGTTGGGGCGCTAGTTGGGGCGACTAAGCAAGTCCGAGCCACTGAAGCACACCTCTTCATCGCGCCGTGCAGATAATGCGCGCGCAGCTTGGGTTGAGACTAGGAACACACCAATCTCAGGAGGCATCCGTATGAAGCCACTCGATCCTGTCACCATGGTGGCTGCGATTGCGATTGCAGCTTTCGCCATCGATCGCACAGTTACCGCCTGCCTGTTTCTCTTATCGTTCCGATGGAAATGGGCCGATCCCTCGGCGATTGATGGGCCGACTCGTGCCCAGGCGGAAAAATCGTACAAACTTATCTACTTCGTGATGGCTTGCATTCTTGGCCTGGCAGTGTACGTCTACGGCAACCTGAGCATCTTCTCCGCGCTGGGGTTTCCGCCTAATCGGCTGGCCGATGCGTTCTTGACGACGCTAGTGCTGGTAGCTGGATCGGACCGGGTTGCGGCCCTGCTGAAGGTTCCCAACGCTGGCGGCGGTGCGCCCAAGACCGCGGACGAACCCATCCATATCAGCGGTACCGTGACCCTGGTTTCGCCGGCAGAAGCAAAGCTTGCCGGCGAACGCAAATCCGCCGGAGAAAGATAGCAGTGGCGGGCGCTTTCCCGCGCCCCGGGCAGTTCTCGGGAGGACGTCATGCCATGGAAACTCGATCTCCAGGCGCAACTGCCTTCGCAGCGTGAGGCACAGCGTGAGCAGCGGCGCACACCCCGCGGCGTCACCGTCAGCTTGTTGCTGTTGGGCGCGCTGTTTGCCGTGGTTTACGCGCGCCGGGGACCGGCGATAGCATCCCTGCCGGCGAGCCTGTCCTTTGGAGTATTGCCGGTGCAGTCGGCCGGCACAGAACAAATTCTGGCTGTCCGCAACGAAGGAAACGCGCCGTTGAATGTGCGCGATGTGGTGGTCGCCGGTAACCATGCGGGCGATTTCAAGGTGACCGGGAACGGTTGCGCGGCCGGACCCACGTTGCCCAACCAGACGTGTCAGATCACTTTGCGGTTTCAACCATCTGCGGGCGGAGAACGCCGCGCCACGTTGATCCTGGCCGATGACGCCAACGACAGTCCGCAGAGCGTGCCATTGATCGGCGACGGGACTGAGAGGGTGGACCTCACCATTGCTCCGATGGCGTTGACTTTTGCCGATCAGACCACCGGCGCCGTCAGCGACGGCCAACCTATCACCCTTACCAATACCAGCGACCAACCGGTCACCGTGAGCGACATCGCGCTGTCAGACGAAACCGACAGCTTTGAGATTGATTCCGCGCCATGCCGAGGAACTACGATTGCCGCCGGACAGAGTTGCACAGTTACCGTCCGGTTTAAGCCCGTCGAAGCGGGCAATCGCACTGCTCGCCTCGTGATTCGAGACAGTTCAGGGGATGACTCGCACCAGGTCCCGATCTCCGGCAATGGCACGGTTACACCCAGCGCCGGGGTCAGGCTGACCCCTGCCCCACTCAACTTCGGCAAACAAGAGGTTGGGAAGACGGCCGTGGGTACAGTGACCATCGCCAGCACGGGCCAAGCCCCTCTCAGGACAGAGCAAGTACAAATCAGCGGGGAAGGCGTCAGCGAATTCGTAGCGGAGAACAAATGTGCTGGCTCCGAGCTTGCCCCCGGCACAGACTGCAGCTTGCAGGTCCGTTTCACTCCCAGATCTCAGGGACAGCATGTAGCGCGCCTGTCCGTCGGCAACAATACCGGTAGCGGGCCGCAAGAGATTGCTCTGATCGGATATGGAGTGCTGCCATCACAGCCGCCACCGCCCAGAGATACGGGCGGGCAGCCTTCCACGGGCCACACGGGCCAGCCCACCGGAGGTGGCACCGGCACTGCTCCCCCAGCCGTGACTCGGGTCCCGCAGGTGTTGGCACATCCGGAAGAATGCAGGTTTGGCAGCCAGGAACTACGCGCCAGCAGCCCGGCGCAGCGCCTCACTCTTACCAGCGTGGGCACAGCGCCGGCGCAGGTCCAGAGCTTTTCGGTAGAAGGACAGTCCTCTCAGGATTTCTCCGTCAACGATGTCAATTGTCGCGGCCGCAGTCTTGCGCCGCGGGACGAGTGTTCATTAAACGTGGGCTTTGCTCCGCAATCGCCGACAATGGGCCCATCCCAGGCGGGACGCAGTGCCGTGCTGGTCGTAGCAATCGCCGGAGGCTCGCCGGTCCGCGTCCCTCTCAGCGGGACTGCAAGCGCTCCGCCCCGACCGGCACAGCCGGGCTTTACGACGAATCCTACTGACGTCGCCTTCGGTGAGCTGCAGGTCGGGGCGCAGTCGCCAAGCCGATCGATTACGCTCAGCAATCCGGGCTCGGATCCTATTCAACTGCGTGCCACGATGCCGTCGGCAGCACGTGGCGACTTCCGTTTCCTCGGCGGTACCTGCCCGAACAATGCGATTCCAGCCCATGGGAGTTGCATCATGGTAGTGGCCTTTAGTCCCCAGGGCGCCGGCACGGTACAGAGCCAGATCACACTGGCCTCCGACTCGCCAGTGCAGCTGCAGAACGTTCGATTGAGTGGCACCGGACTGCCCAAGAGCGCAGCAACCGGCTTTACGGTCGTCCCCACCCAGGTTGACTTTGGCAGCGTGCAGGTTGGGACGCAGACCAAAGGCCGGCCCATCGTGCTCGGCAATCCCAACCCCGAACCGATCCAGTTGCGTGTCGGCAGCGTGCAGGGCGGCAACGGCGGCGACTTTCGGTTCTTCCCCGGCAACTGCCAGAACAACACAATTCCAGCCCACGGGAACTGTTCGATTTCGCTGACATTCGCTCCGAAAGATGCGGGCAACCGGCAAGCCGAGCTCACCTTGGCTTCGCAGTCACAGGTGCAATCGGTGCGACTCAACGGAATAGGAGTGAGTACCGGCACCGCTCCTCCCACGATGACGGGTTTCATGGTCAGCCCGGGTGAAGTCGACTTCGGCCGAACTGCGCTCGGCACTCCGACCAAGGGCCGGCCCATCACGCTTACCAACCCAGGGACAGCCCCGATACAGATTCGCGCTTCCTGGGCTGGAGGAAATGGGAGCGAGTTTCGAGAGGTCGGAAGCAATTGCTCGAACCTCACAATTCCGGCAAAAGGAAGTTGTGTGATCTCGATGGCCTTCGTTCCGCAACAATCAGGCAACCGCCAGGCGGTGATGTCGCTAAGCTCCAGCTCGCAGACGCAATCGGTGCGACTGAGTGGCGTCGGCCTGCCCAAGGGAAGTCCGCCAGTGGAGCAAGGCTGGTGTTGTGTGCCGGCAGCTCCATCGAACTACACCCGAGCGGGCGCACCAAAAGGTACACCAACCGTCAGGCAGAGCACTCAGGCAGATTGTGCTCGCGTCCGAGGAGCCTATTACACCGACTACCGTCAGGCCAAGTCCCGTTGTGGCTCTCCAGTCGGGCAACTTGACTGGGAAGAAAGATTGCGGGATGGAGCGCTCGAATCGATGCTGGGCTGGGGGCGCTGAGGGTCAAGTCAGTCGCATCGTAATGACTGTCTCAGTCAGATAGCCGAGACGGCATCTTGGGTTGGGCTTTTCCGGCAGATTCCCCGCAAGCCCAAGAAAGTAATGGTGGGCGCTACAGGATTCGAACCTGTGACTTCCACCGTGTGAAGATGGCACTCTACCGCTGAGTTAAGCGCCCACAGCTGCGGTATTTCGATTGTAGCAAATCAAGCTGTGCCGGCAATCGCACGGCCCGCTGCCAAAAACTTGCAGCGCGCTTCTCAAATATGTTCATCTAAGTGGCTTATGGCACTGGAAGAGTACAAGCGCAAACGCGATTTCAAGCAGACACCTGAACCCTCCGCGAAGGTGGAGCGCGGCGAGCGACGGCGCTTCGTGGTACAGAAGCACCGCGCCACGCGCCTGCACTATGATTTCCGGCTCGAGATGGATGGCGTGCTGAAGTCGTGGGCTGTGCCCAAGGGTCCATCGCTCGATCCCGCTGACAAACGGTTGGCCATGCAGGTGGAAGATCATCCCGTTTCGTATTTCGATTTCGAGGGCATCATTCCTGCCGGCAATTACGGCGCAGGCAGCGTCATGGTGTGGGACATGGGCACGTGGGAGCCGCAAGGACCCGCTGCGGAGATGCTGCGCAAGGGCGACCTGAAGTTCCGCCTCAATGGTCAGAAGCTGAAAGGCGAGTTCGCGCTGGTGCACATCAAGTCGCGCCGGCCCGGAAGTAAGGGAAACGAATGGCTGCTGATCAAGCACCGCGATGCCTACGTTCAGGAGCCCTATGACATCGACAAGTATGACTACTCGGTGCTGACCAAGCGCACGATGGACGAAATCGCGGGCGATCAAGGCTCGGCGGAATGGAAGAGCAGCCGAAAGGCGTCCGCGCGCGGGGCCACTGGGAAGAACGACTGGCTGGCCGAATCCATCGCGAAAGCGGACGCGAAGAAGGCCAAAGCCGGGAAGAAATCGGCAGTAACCTCCAAGACGGTTGCTCCGAAACGTGCGCCGGTGAAAGCATCTCGTCCCGCTGGCGCCTCTTCGAGCAGAGTAAAAAAAAACTAAGCGATGAGGGGCACAGCAATAACCCGGTTCCAGAACCTGCGCACATCGGTCACAAAACGCCGATGCCGCATGTTATCCATCCCATGCTCGCGACTCTCATAGACAAACCATTCGATGGCCCGGATTGGCTCTACGAGCTCAAGTGGGACGGCTACCGCGCCATCACCTTTCTGGAAGGCGGCTCGGTGCGCCTGGTTTCGCGCAACCAGAACGAGATGACCGCCGCCTATCCTGAACTGCACTCGATTCCGGATTTCCTCAAAGCGCGCAGCGCAATTCTGGATGGCGAGATCGTGGCGATGGACGAGCAGGGACGGCCTTCCTTCAGCCTGATGCAGCAGCGGACAGGGGTGGGCGAAGGCGGCCGGAGGATTCGTCGTACCCGCGATGATATTCCTGTGGTGTATTACGTCTTCGATCTGCTCTACCTTGATGGCTACAACTTGATGCAAGCGGAACTGGAGCAACGCAAGGCGTTACTGGCCTCCATCCTGACACCATGTGACCTTATTCACTACTCTGACCATTACCTTGGAAGTGGCAAAGCGCTGTTTGAAGCGGCGCAAGAGCGCAACCTGGAAGGCATTGTCGCCAAGCGCCGCAGCAGTCTTTACGTGCAAAAGCGCAGTACCGACTGGCTGAAGATCAAAATTGTGAAGCGACAAGAGTGCGTGATTGGCGGATACACCGATCCGCGCGGCTCGCGCGAAAACTTTGGCTCCATCGTGCTCGGTCTCTACGACGAGCAAGGCCAGCTGATTCACATTGGTCACGCCGGCAGTGGTTTCACCGAACAGTCGCACGCGGCCTTGTGGAAGCAATTGCACGCGCTAGAGACCAAGCACAGTCCATTCTTCGGCAAAGTGGAAAGCACACGGCCCGTGCACTTTGTGAAACCGAAACTGGTTGCCGAAATCAAGTTCTCCGAGTGGACGCACGAGGGGCAAAGTGGCGGAGTAAAGATGCGGGCTCCGGTATTTCAGGGGCTGCGCTTCGATAAGAAACCGGAAGAATGCAGGTTCGAGCGGCCAGTTAAGTTGACCCCGGGCTCATCAGGAAGTATTGCTTGAAGTGGATTGGTCGCGAATACGCCCGTCGATTGGAGAGCTAGCTTGCCTCTGTCTCGCACGCTCCTGGTGATCTATGTAGCAGGATTTCTGCGCTCACTCGGCGTTGGGTTGCTCGGTGTAATTCTGGGGGTGTACCTGGCACGGGTGGGTGTCGGCCCCACCAGCATCGGCATGGTCATCGGCGCCGGCCTGCTGGGAGCGTGTGCTGCAACGGCAGTGGTCGCATGGGCGGGGGCGCGAGTTGGATACCGGACTTCACTGGTGCTCCTGGCGTTACTTGCGGCAGTCGGCGGACTTGCCCTCGCAATCCTTCCTTCTTTTCCAGTCTTGCTCCTTCTGATCTTCATCGGCATGGTGAATGGGATGGGGACCGATCGCAGCGCGGCTTTTGCGCTGGAACAGGCGATCATCCCCAGCCTCGTACCTGATCAACGCCGCACATGGGGCTTGTCGTGGTACAACGTCTTGCTCGATAGCGGAGCAGCCATCGGCGCCCTCGGCGCTGCTCTGCCCCTGGCGTTGAGCCTGTGGACACATGCCGACCTGGTGGCTGCCTACCGTTATATCTTCTTTGGATACGCCGCGCTTCAGGTTGTCATTTCAGGTTTGTATCTACTGCTTCCGGCGGAAGGTCAACTAAGTCACAGACAGGAATCCGCCAGCCATGAACCAGTCGTCTCACCGCAAAACCGGAAGATCGTCCACCGAATCGCCGCCTTGTTCGCGATGGACGCATTTGGTGGCGGCTTCCTTACCGACGCGCTGGTCGCCTACTGGTTTTTTCATCGCTTTGGTATTGCCGAGCAAAAGCTGGGGATTTTGTTTTTCGCAGTCCATGTATTGAACGCTATGTCGCATCTTGGGGCTGCATGGCTGGCGCAACGAATCGGGCTTGTGAACACGATGGTATTCACACATCTGCCATCAAGCATTTTCCTCATCACGGTGCCACTCGCCACTGGTCCGAAATTGGCAATCGCGCTGTTCCTTCTGAGAGAGACGTTCGTGGAGATGGACGTGCCGACGCGCCAGTCTTACGTGGCAGCACTGGTAAGACCACAGGAACGCCCTTACGCCAGCGGAATTACAAACATCACGAGGACGGCTGCCTGGGCGGCCGCAGCAGCGCTATCGGGGTTTGTGATGCAACGTCTCGCGTTTTCGGCGCCGCTGATCATTGGCGGAACACTGAAAATCGCCTATGACCTGCTGCTGTACCGCAACTTCCGTCACCTGAAACCTCCCGAGGAGATGGCTGCTCGTTCCTCAAAATCAGCTGACGTTTCGGCGGGATAAATAAGAAGGGCGGTGGCAGTTTGTCGGATACCTACTTGACGTCCTTCATCGGCAGCACCGACCCGTAATCGTGGCCGCTGGCGTCCACGGCGCGCGCAATCACCGCACTGAAGGCATCGCGGACTTCGGGATACTTGGCCACAATCGCTTTACTGACAGCCATGTTGTCCTGGAATGCCAGCCCCGCGTTGGAGGCGTCGGGGGTCTCGTAACGCACCCGCAAGTCGAGATTGTTTTCCACCGGCACGGCCACCAACTCCGTGACCTTGAATGTCTTGCCGTTGGCGGCAAGGTTCAGCGGACTGCCGCTGGCCGGCAAGTCGGGTGGCCGCGCAGTCTGCATTTCCTCGGCAACTTTATCCAGTTGCGGCGTACTCATGAAGTTCACCGGCGCCATCAAGTCCCACGCTGTCAGATAGTAAAACCAGGCATTGTGCAATTGCCCCTTGGACTTGTACTCGCGCGCCTTCACCAGATACCACTGCCCATCATGGCCACCAATCGCGTCCAACCGCGGGTAATAGCCTGCCAGCTTCCACGAGCCGTTCATGTCTTGCAGAATCAAAGTCAGCGTAATGGGATCTTTGCCGGCAATTTTCTGCATCACCAGTGCGTAGCGCCCAGCGGGAAGATTGGAAATCGAGAACACCAGACGGTCGGCCGAGTTATAAATGCCACAATAGAAATCTGCCCGGGGCAATGATCCCTTGGCCTGCGCGGCATCCAGCAGGTAGGTAGCGCTGATGGTCGCCTGGCCATCGGCAAAGTACGGCTTGTTGCTGACCACGGCCTGCTCAATACTGCCGAAATCTCCCGCGATCGCGGGGATGGAATTGGCTTTGAGTCCGGCAACATCTCCTCGCTTGGACATGTCGAGATATTGGCGCGCTGCGGCTTGGATTGCGTTCTTGGTCGGGACGTCCAGCTCAGCGCCGCTGGTGCAATTCTGTGCCACGCAGGCGGGCGCTGTGATGGTTGCTGCAAGCAGCAGGAGACCCATCCGAAGGAATAAATGACTGGTCGAGCGGTAACTGAACGATAGTCGAATCATGCTGTTAGCCTGAACGCCGCGGGACATGCCCATTGCGATTTGCAAAATGTACCGGATAGTTGGTGACTCTCCGATGGTTTAAGATGCCTAAGATGCCGACGCCAGAGGTTTCGGCTATCCGTATCGACGGAAATCGCGACGCAGCGTTACCAAAAGCGGCGCGCCCCGTCTGGGTTTAGAATACATACAGGGGCAGGCGCGGGAAACGATACCGGCCTTCGAGCGTCGAACATATTATGGCACGCCTTCGGCACAACTCAGGATTGGCCTTATTGCTGGCAACAGGACTGTGTCTTGCGGCGGCAGCATTGCCGGCCCAGACGGCGGTTACGTCTGGCGGCGCTCCGGCAACGAGCTCGCATCCGAAAAAGGCGCGCGCGCATAGCAAGAAAGCCGCTCCTGTAGCCGAGACTCCGCAGCCGCCACCTCCACCGCCAACACCAGAGCAGATGGCCCCCACGCCGCCTCACGTCTCCTACCAGAACGGATTACTTGCCGTTGACGCCAATAATTCAACATTGTCGCAGGTGTTGCGCACGGTACAGGCCCAGACGGGTGCGTCGGTCGAAATGCCATCCAGCGCGGCCAACGAGCGCGTCACCATGCAGGTTGGCCCCGGGCGGCCGCGGGATGTACTGAACACCCTATTGAACGGATCCAAGTTTAATTACATTATTCTGGGGATGGTCGACAATCCGGGTGGCGTGCAGAAAGTAATTTTGACTACCCGGCAAACCTCCCCAAGCACCGTGAATACGGCGCAGAACAACTTCCCCGGACAAGCTCAGCCACAGTACCAACCGCCACCCGAGGAACCGCAGGACGAAGAGGTGCAGGTTACCGACCCAGAGGCAGACAATGCCGGGCAATCTCCTCAGTCGGTCCAGATGCCGGGACGGTTCCGGCCTGGGCAGGTTCCAATGCCGCAGCCCGACCAGAATCCCGCGCCAGTACCTGACAATAACAACCAGGTGAACGGCGGGAAGACCCCGGAACAGATGTTGCAGGAGCTGCAAAATATGCAGCAACAACAGTTGCGCTATCAGCAACAACTGAACCCTGCCAATGTCGAGGGTGAACCACCACCCCAGCCGCAATGAGGCGAGCGAAGGAATAAGGTCGATACAGAGCGTCCCCACGGGCGCTCTTTGTACTTCGGCTTGTACTTCAGCTGAGGACTGGGTTTCGCCTTACGCCGTGACCCGCAGGCCGGAGAGCTCGCGTAACGAATTTGTGTAAGGGGCGCGCGCGATCCCACGTTCGGTGATGATGGCGGTGACGTAAGCATTCGGGGTGACATCAAAGGCAGGATTCTCCACCCTTACTCCATCCGGAGCGATCTGCTTGCCGGCCAGATGAGTTACCTCCCGCGAAGAGCGTTGCTCGATGGGAATCCCGCTGCCGTCGGGCGTCTCCCAGTCCACCGTTGAAAACGGGGCAGCCACGTAAAACGGGATGCCGTGCGCCTTCGCCAATACTGCGACTGAGTAGGTCCCAATCTTGTTGGCGACATCGCCATTGGCAGCGATACGGTCGGCGCCGACGATCACCGCATCGATTTTTCCCTGCTGCATCATGGCGCCGGCCATGTTATCGGAGATCAGTGTGGTCGGAATGTGGTCTTTCATCAACTCCCACGCCGTCAGACGTGAACCCTGCAGAAACGGTCGGGTCTCGTCGGCAAAGACATGCAGCTTCTTGCCCGAATCAACGGCCGCGCGAATCACGCCCAGTGCCGTGCCATACCCGCAGGTTGCCAGCGCGCCGGCGTTGCAGTGGGTCAACACTCCCCCGCTGGAGGGAAGCAGAACCGCACCATGCCTGCCCATGGCTTCGTTGGCGGCAATGTCTTCCACCAGCATGCGTTGCCCTTCGGTCACCAGTTCCTGTTGGATTTGCCCGATAGGCTGGGTGGAGACTTGTTCAAATTTGTCGCGCATGCGGCGAATCCCCCAGAACAGATTGACCGCGGTCGGACGAGTGGCAGCAAGGACCTCGCAGATGCGGTCGAAGTCGCGCCTCAGTTCGGCATGGTCCCTGGCCTGAGAGTCGCGAACGCCCAGCGCCACGCCCATGGCCGCGGTCACACCAATTGCCGGCGCGCCACGCACGATCATGGTGCGGATCGCATCGGCAACCTCTTCGTAGCTTGTACAGGTGACGTAGGTTTCTTCCGTGGGCAGCCTGGTCTGGTCAATCAGGCGCACGCCCGCGTCAGTCCACTCCAGAGTTTTAATCATGTGGTTGTGGGGAGGCCCTGCTTGAGATGTTGAGCGCGAACATCGTTTGCCGTGAATAGCGCAACGAACTCCGCGGGAGCAGCCGCTTCCTCGACGTTGGCACGACCTCCCGCTTCCTGGCGCTCCACCAGGCAAAGTACACCGGCAATCTCAAATCCAAACTCGCGAGCAACCTCAATGGCCTGGATGGTCGAAGCTCCCGTGGTGCAGACGTCGTCCACGATGACCACGCGCGCCGGCTTCTGCCGAAAGCCTTCAATGCGCTGGCCCATGCCGTACGCTTTCTCCCCTTTGCGCACCAGGAAACCGTGCACCGGGCTTCCCTGCTGTGCGCTGATAACAGAAGTGGCCACTACCATCGGATCGGCGCCCATAGTCAGTCCGCCAATCGCATCGGCATGCCAACCACGTGCGCGAATCTCTTCGAAGACCACCTGCCCGGTCAGCAGCGCTCCCGTCGCATCGAGCGTGGTGAGACGGCAATCGACGTAGTAGTCGCTGGTTCCACCGCTGGAGAGCTTGAATTCACCCAGGCGAAACGACTTTTCCGCCAACATGGTCAACAGTTGTTCGCGCGCCTTTTCCATCCTGTCAACCATATCATTTCAATTGGTCACCTTCTCCAGGTGACGATAGTGATCGGTGGCCAGCCACAACAGCGAAAACAGGGCAAAGTTGTAACCGCAATGCATGAGAAACGAAGCAGCCACCGAGTCGGTGCGCGCGCGCACCACCGTAAACACCACGCCGACCACGAAGATGCTCAGGATAGGCGCCCAGGCATAGCCCAACTGGGTCCCGTGAATGCCGGCGAAACCGGCGGCCGTTACAATGACGGCCATGGTAAGCCCAAACGCCCGTCGCAGCAGCGGGTATAGCAGCCCGCGGAAAAACAGTTCCTCCATCAACGGCGCCAGAGTCACGCCAAAGGCGGCCATCAAGTAAACGCTGGTCGCATCATGGAAGTACTTGTCCATCGGCAGCGACTTGGGGATCGGCAGAAAGTGCGATAGGCCGTCAACCACTACGGCCAAAATCGTCCCCATAACTAAGAATCCCGCCGCGGAACTTCCCGGCCAATTCCAGTGAATGGCTTTAGCGAAGGGTTCGTGGGCGCGCTTGCGCACCAGTGTAAATATGAACAGCAGAACAAACGGGTAGGCAGCCGCCTGCGCTCCTATCACCACGCGCGCATTGGTTGCCAGCTCGGTAATCGGCGCATGCCGGTACGCGGGAAGGGCATGTGCGATGAACAGTGCAGCAATACTGAACACAAACACTACAAGCGCGGTCACTACCATTACCGCCAGCAGGTCCCAAGCCGACCAGCTAGGGAAAGGCTGGGTGTGGAGAGTCACTGGCGCGGCAGGTACGCCAGCCGGCTCCAGCGGCGCGGTCATCCCCGAGCCATCCAAACCATCGGGCGCTTCGGTTATGAGCGGATTTTCGTTTGCATCAGGCATCAGGTTTAACACGCCTACGCATTGCTCCTCGCATTGGACGAACGCGGCAACACTTTGGCTAGCGTCTGTCCGGTGTAGGATTTCTTCACCCGCGCCACCTGCTCCGGCGTTCCTTGCGCCACCAACCGTCCTCCGTCCTCGCCACCCTCCGGCCCCAGGTCAATGATCCAGTCGGCATTGCGGATGACATCCATGTTGTGCTCGATAATGATGACGCTGTTCCCCAGGTCGGTCAGCCGATGCAGAACTTCCAGCAGCTTGCTGACATCATCGAAGTGCAGCCCCGTGGTGGGCTCATCCAGAAGGTACAGCGTTCTTCCCGTCTGGCGCTTGCTGAGCTCGCGCGCCAACTTGATGCGTTGCGCTTCTCCGCCTGACAGCGTTACCGCCGATTGACCCAGATGAATGTATCCCAGGCCGACATCCACCAAGGTCTGCAGCTTCTGCTTGATCTGCGGGATGTTCTCCAGGATCGGTAGTGCGTCGGCTACCGGTGTCTCCAGCAGGTCGGCAATTGAATGGCCCTTGTACTTCACCGCCAGGGTCTCATGATTGTACCGTTTGCCGCCGCACACCTCGCACAACACGTACACGTCGGGCAGAAAGTTCATGGCGATGCGGCGCTGTCCATCACCCTGACAGGCTTCGCAGCGGCCACCGGCGACATTGAAAGAGAAGCGTCCGGCCTTGTAGCCGCGTTCGCGCGACTCTGGCAACATGGCATAAAGATCGCGAATCTGGGTGAAGACTCCGGTGTAAGTCGCGGGATTCGACCGCGGCGTGCGCCCGATGGGCGACTGGTCGATGCGGATAACCTTGTCGATAAATTCTGTTCCGGCTATGGCCTTATGGGCGCCAGTCTCTTCGCGCGAGCCGTACAGCGCCTTGGCCAGGGCGCGGTAAAGAATGTCGTTGACCAGGGTTGACTTGCCCGAACCCGACACGCCCGTCACCACGGTCATGACACCCAACGGAAAAGTGACGTCGAGGTTCTTCAGGTTGTTCTCGCGCGCAGCGAGAATGGTGATGGCTTTGCCGTTCGGCTGGCGTCGCGCGTAACGGTAAGTGATCTGCTTCTGCCCGGAGATGTACTGTCCGGTCAGCGAGCCCGGCGTCTCCTCAATCTGTTGGGGAGTGCCGCTGGCTACCACTTCTCCGCCGTGACGTCCTGCGCCCGGCCCAAGGTCGATGACGTAATCGGCCCGCCGGATGGTGTCTTCGTCATGCTCGACCACCAGTACCGTGTTGCCCAGATCGCGCAACGCTTCCAGCGCATGCAGCAGGCGGTCGTTGTCGCGATGGTGCAGTCCAATCGAAGGCTCGTCGAGCACGTACAGAACGCCGCGCAGCTTCGATCCGATCTGCGTGGCCAGGCGAATGCGCTGGCCCTCGCCGCCACTCAGCGTCGCCGCCGACCGGTTGAGCGAGATATAGCCGAGCCCGACGGCGTTGAGAAAACCCAATCGCTCGGCAACCTCTTTGCGAATTCGCCCGGCAATGCGCTCCTCGCGCTCGGAAAGTTTGATCTTCGACGCCGCCTCCAGTGCGCGCGATACCGGCAATGCAGTGAACTCGGCAATGGACATTCCATTCACCTTCACGGCCAGGCTCTCAGGCCGCAGCCGCTGGCCGTGACAGGCAGGACATGTTGTCGCGGACATATGGTCCAGCAGCCATTCGCGATAAGTCTCGGAGGAACTGTCCTCCATCGCGTTCCGCAGATAGGCGAACACGCCGAGGAACCCACTCTTCTTTTTTTCGCCCTGCTCCGGGCCGTAGAGAATCAGGTTTTGCGTCTTGCGTGGCAGTTGCTCGAACGGCGTGGTCAGGCTGAATCCATAGGCCTCGGCTGCCAGCTGCAAGATGTGGATGAGGTTTTGCGAAGCCGAACCTGGTCCCAGGGCGCCGTCCAGCAAAGGCTTCGACCAGTCGGCAATGACCTTGGCCGGATCGAAATCGTACTTGCTGCCCAGCCCGTTGCACTCAGGACACGCGCCGTACATGCTGTTGAACGAAAACGAACGCGGCTCCAGCACGGGGACGTTGATGCCGCACTCGGGACACGCCAGCTTGGACGAGTACAGATGCTCGTCGCCGCCGACCACGGCAACCTGCACCAATCCATTCGCCAGCTTCATCGCTAACTCAACCGACTGCGCCAGGCGGTGCTCGATTCCCGGCTTCACCAGCAGCCGGTCAACCACCAGTTCAATGGTGTGGTTCTTGCGCTTATCGAGGTTGATATCGTCATCGGCGATGTTGCGCAGCTCGTTGTCGATGCGGGCGCGGGTGAAGCCCTGCTGTACCAGCTTGTCCAGCTCCTTTTTGAACTCGCCCTTGCGCCCACGAACGATGGGCGCCATGATCATCACCCGGTCCTCGGGCTTCAGGTCCATCACCCGTTGCACAATCTGGTCGGCGGACTGGCGGGAGATGGCGCGTCCACACTGCGGACAATGCGGCACGCCGATGGAGGAATACAGCAGGCGCAAGTAATCGTAGATTTCGGTGATAGTGCCGACGGTGGAGCGCGGGCTGCGGCTGGTTGTCTTCTGCTCGATGGCAATCGACGGGCTCAGGCCGTCAATGCTGTCTACGTCGGGCCGCTCCATCTGGTCAAGGAACTGACGCGCATAAGCAGACAGTGTTTCCACATAGCGCCGCTGGCCCTCGGCGTAGATGGTGTCGAAAGCGAGCGACGACTTGCCCGAACCGCTGAGGCCGGTGATGACGGTCAAAGTGTTGCGCGGAATCTGGACGCTGATGTTCTTCAGGTTATGCTGACGGGCCCCCCGGACTGTGATGCTGCTGATACCCATGGATGACTGTTGGTTCGGCTCCCCCTCGCGGTGTGGTTTGCCTTCTGTTCAGGGCCGAATAATACGGCCGCGTTCTTCGGGCTATGACCCGGGGAACCGCCGTTTCAGCCTGATGCAGTGCTCTGGAAAGTCCGCGAGAGGGGAAACGCAACTCTACTCACGTATCTTAGTTGCCAACAGCGAGAAGCGTCAACGCGAGGTAAAGTGATGTCATCAGATAGATGATCGTCCGGTGTTCGGGATTCAATCCGCCCAGGCACTATCCGGGAACCCTTCGGCGGCTTCCGGCGCATCGAAGAAAGAGAACGATATGACCACGTTTCTGCTCTCGGCCGTGCTTCTGTTCACCATCGTTGCGGCATTCGCCTTTGGGGTGGCTGTGGGCTACTGGGTCATTTGCGGAATATTGAACTTATTTCATCCCCGACTTACCCAGAAGACACCGTCTAGCGCGCCGTCCCTGGCCCCTACCGCCAGCGGGGACTAAGGCCGTTCCGGCGGTAGGCTCGACCCCCGACTTGCACCAAACTCAGTGAAAACCCGCCGATAAACGGTGCTGAAAATCGCCACGTTTTCTGGAATAGCGAAGAGAAATTCATCGCAGCCAGGCGACCGCTGCGGAGATCCTTCGCACCTGCCCGCCCTGCTTGTTGCCAATACCTGAGATAAACCACCACAGCGACGTTCGAACGCTCGTCCGAACCGTTGCGAAATCCATCACGTCGGCCAGTGACTCCCATCACAGCGTCCCCTAAGTCTATGTTCCACACTGAAATCGTACTCATGACGGTTTCATGTGTACGGGTCTGACAAGATGCACTTCTGTTGGGCGGCAGTACACGTCATAAGGCCGAACAGGACCCAGTATTCATAATCTTTTTATGGGAGAAGTCATGAAGAAGGTCATCTTAGCCGTTCTACTTACCGCTTTTGCGCTGTTTTTGATCCTTCCCAGCCTGTCCTGGGCGCAGGACGACATTTACAAAGCAAAGTGCTCCGGCTGCCACGGGGCGGATGGAAAAGCCACCGCCGCCGGCAAGAAGATGGGAGCTCCGGAGTTTTCGTCCCCCGCCGTGCAGAAGGCGTCGAACGCCGATCTTGTTGACTACATTGAGAATGGCGGGCCGCAAAAGAAGGCCATGCACGCTTTTGCCAACAAGGGCGTCAGTCCGGCCGACGCTGCCAAGCTGGCTACTTACGTGAAGAGCCTGAAGTAGGCTCGTTTCACGCAGGCTTCCTCTCCAAGCCGGCTCCAGTTCATGAGCCGGTCTGGAGCGGAACATCCACGAAGTTCCGCAGTCGCCCGACGGCGCCCTCGCTTTGGCGCCGCTCCACCTGCCGAGGTCCGACCGGGCCGCCAGGGCGATCTGGAGAAAAGCATGAGCAAGGGAATCCTTTACGATGCCACCCTGTGCATCGGCTGCAAGCAGTGCGAGCAGGCCTGCGCCACCGAAAACGGCCTGCCCTATGACGACCGCATTGCCGACCAGCAGATCACATCGGCGCACAAGTACACTGCCATCCTGATCAAAGACGATAAGTTCATGCGCAAGTTGTGCATGAATTGCGACGACCCGGCTTGCGCCTCGGTGTGCCCGGTAGGCGCACTGAAGAAGACCGCTCTCGGTCCCGTCACCTACGACAAGAGCCGTTGCATGGGCTGCCGTTATTGCATGGCCGCCTGTCCTTTCGGCGTGCCCAAGTACGAGTGGGAAAAAGCGATACCGGGCGTGCGCAAGTGCATCATGTGCAGTAAGCGCGTCGCCCAGGGAAAGCAGACGGCCTGCGCGGAAATCTGTCCCACCGGCGCCACCAAGTTTGGTGATCGCGACGAACTTCTGGAAGAAGCCAAGAAACGCGTCCATGACAATCCGGGCAAGTATTTGCCGCATATCTTCGGCGAGACCGAGGTCGGTGGCACATCGGTCATGCTGCTGTCTTCCATCCCGTTCAATACTTTCGGTTTTCGGACTGACCTGACGGAACGGGCGCTCCCCATGTACACCTACCAGGTACTGTCGCGCATACCTGACTTTGTCCCTCTGTTCGGCACTTTGCTGGGCGGCGTTTACTGGATCACTCATCGCCGCGAAGATGTTGCCGAAGCCGAGGCAAAAGAGAAGGAACATAACGGAGGTGGGCGATGACGGTCCCAAAAATCCGCTTCACATTCTGGAAGGCAGTCTTCCTTGCGATCATGGCGGCAGGTGTGTACTGCACTTTTCTCCGCTTCTTTCGCGGACTGGGTGCTTCCACAAACCTGAGCGATCAGTTTCCCTGGGGATTATGGATCGGCTTCGATGTGATGTGTGGCGTCATGCTGGCTGCGGGTGGTTTCACGCTGACCGCGGCGGTCGAGATCTTCAACATCAAACGCTTTCATTCCATCGTAAGGCCCACCATCCTGACCGCATTTCTGGGCTATCTGCTGGTTTGTGCCGCACTGATGTACGACCTGGGGTTGCCGTGGAACATCTGGCATCCGCTGATCATGCGCAATCCCCACTCGGTGATGTTCGAGGTCGCCTACTGCGTCATGTTCTACACCGCGGTGCTGGCCATGGAGTTTTCGCCCATCGTGCTGGAGCACTTCAAACTGAAGCGTGCGCTGAAGATCATCCGCAGCCTGATGGTCGTGTTCGTGATTCTCGGCGTCCTGCTCTCCACCCTGCACCAGTCGTCACTGGGAACGCTGTATCTCATCATGCCCAACAAGCTACACCCGTTCTGGTACAGCCCGCTGCTGCCGGTGTTCTTCTTCCTGTCGGCGATTGCGGTCGGATTGGCCATGACCATCTTCGAATCCTCGATGAGTTCGAAGTACTTTGGTCGTGAGATCGAGTTGCCCATCCTGCGTGACTTGGGACGCGTACTGGTGGTTGTACTGGCACTCTACGGCATCCTGAAGTTCGAAGACTTGTACCACCGCGGTGCCCTGAAGTTGGTTTTCGTATCGGGATACGAACAGCGCTTTTTCCTGCTGGAAATGGTTCTGTCACTCTTCGCTCCGCTGGGACTTCTGCTGATACCGAAGATTCGGGAAAGCGCGCAAGGCCTGTACCTGGCGGCGGTGCTGACTCTGCTCGGATTTGTAACCAACCGCCTGAATGTGACCATCACCGGAGTCGAGAACGCCGTTGGCGGCCGTTACTCCCCCAAGTGGACCGAGGTCGTAATTACTGCGATGTTTGTCGCGCTCGGTTTTGCCATCTTCGGTCTGGCGGCAAAGTACCTGCCGATATTCCCCGAAGAGAAAGCCCATATCCCGGCACTCCCCGAACCAGAAATCCGGTTCGAAGAAGTTGCGGTGCCCGCCCATGCTGGAGACTGACAGCTCGAGCCGCTCTTCACCCAAAACATCCGGGGAGAGCCCAGTCTCGTCACGTCCGTTCTGGCTGCAACGGCTGGGGCGAAGCGTTAGCGCGAAGTTGATGGTCTCGATTTTCGTGGTCATGATCATCATCTTCGCCCTGCTGGGATACTTCAGCACGCAACTCCATCGCAAGCATCTGGAAGCCGCAGCGCTTGTCAGCGCCGAGCAGCAGAGCGAGGTCCTGCGCCGCAGCGCTTCGCATTACATGCTGAACAACGATCGCAGCGGCCTGTACGAGATGATGCTGAATATGGCCGACCAGCCCGGCGTGGTGCGGGTCCGCATCATGAACCCGCAAGGGGTGATCAGCTATTCGACGGCCCCGCCCGAGGTCGGCACCATGGTGGATAAGGGCGCCGAAGCCTGCTATGGCTGCCACACGCAATCACAGCCTCTCAGCCGCCTGAACCGCTCCGACCGGTTTCGCGTTTATCACGCAGACAATACCCGCGTGCTGGGCGTGATCACCCCGATCGAAAACCAGCCTGCGTGCTCCAACGCCGCCTGCCACGCTCACCCCGCCAGCACTCAGATTCTGGGAGTGCTCGATACCAATCTTTCTCTCGCCAAAGTGGATGAAAGTCTTCACCGGGAGCGGAGAGAGATGCTCGCCGGAACTGGGGCCGCTCTAATTGCGGTGGTATTTCTCAGCGGACTGTTTGTATGGATTGAAGTTCGCAATCCACTGCGCGAATTGAAAACCGGCACTGAGCGCGTGGCCACCGGGGATCTCGGCTATCAGATTCCGGTCCACTCCCCCGATGAGGTGGGCGAACTGGCGCAATCGTTTAACGAGATGAGTAATCGCTTGCAGGTGGCGCAGGCGGAGATCACGGCCTGGGCCCATACCCTGGAAGAGCGGGTTGAGGAGAAGACCCGCGAGTTGAAACAGGCCCATCAGCGCATGTTGCACGTGGAGAAGATGGCCACCATCGGCAAGATGGCTGCCGTGGTCGCGCACGAAATCAACAATCCGCTCTCCGGCATACTCACCTATTCGAAGCTGGTCAAGCGCTGGATCGACAAAAACGCTGCCGCCTCACCCAAGAAGGAAGAGATGAAGGAATCTCTCGACCTGGTGGCCACCGAGAGCAAACGCTGCGGTGAGCTGGTGAAGAACCTGCTGAGTTTCTCGCGGGTGTCGCCGATGAACCTTGCCTGGTGTGATCTTAACCAGGTCATCGACCGTTGCGTGCGCCTGGTGCAGCACAAGATGGAAATGGCCGGGGTCGAGCTGAACCTGGATCTGGCGGCCGATTTGCCCATGGCGCATTGTGATCCAGCGCAGATCGAGCAAGTGGTGCTAGCCATGGTGATCAATTCCATCGATGCCATGCCCCAGGAGGGCAACTTGTGGATCGCCACCCATGCGACGGCGGAGTGGATTGAACTGGTCATTCGCGACGACGGGATTGGAATTCCCACCGAGCATCTTCCGCACATCTTCGAGCCGTTCTACACCACGAAGGAATCCGGCGGCTCGGGTCTCGGCCTGGCTATCAGCCAGAACATTGTGGAACGCCATGGCGGCCAAATCGAAGTGAACTCCGCCGTGGGACAGGGAACGACATTCAGAATTGAGCTGCCGGTGGATAGCCAGAATCCCGCTCTGGCAGGCGATAAGAACCGTGCAGTGGTGGAAACGAGGTAGAACAATGACGCAAGGCAAATTGCTAATCGTGGATGATGAGCTCAGCGTGCGCGACTCGCTGGCGAAGTGGTTCATCGAGGAGGGCTACGAGGTAGCCACCGCCGAGAACGCCAACGAAGCCCTCACTCGCGTAGCCGAGCAGACCTTCGATGTCGCGCTGGTCGATATCAAGATGCGCGGCACCGACGGCATCGAACTGCAACGGCGTCTGCACGAGATTCATCCTGACATGCTGGTCATCATCATGACGGGTTATGCATCGGTGGAGACGGCCATTACAGCGCTTAAAAACGGCGCCTATGACTACGTCAATAAGCCGCTCGACCCGGACGAGATCGCGCACCTCATCGCCAAGGCCATTTCCCATCGCCGCACCCAGCAGGAGAATACCCGGCTGAAAGAGACCGTCGTCGAAATCGGGCACCCCTCCGACATCATCGGACAGAGTGCCGCCATGAAGCATGTCTTCGACTCCATCGAAACGGTTGCGTCCACCGACGCCACGGTGCTGGTCACTGGCGAAAGCGGCACCGGAAAAGAATTAGTCGCGCGCGCCATTCATGCGGGAAGTCCGCGGCGCTTTCATCCTCTGGTGGTCATCCATTGCGGCGCCCTCACCGAAACCCTGCTGGAGAGCGAACTCTTCGGCCATGAAAAAGGCGCATTCACCGGCGCGCAATATCGCAAGAAGGGCAAGTTCGAGATTGCCGAAGGCGGCACCGTGTTCCTCGACGAGATTGGCGACATCAGCCTGAAGACGCAGACCGATTTGCTGCGCGTGTTGCAAGAGCGCGAGATTGTGCGCGTAGGCGGCAATCAGACAATCCACGTGGATTTTCGTGTGGTCGCCGCCACCAATAAGAATTTGGAGCAGTTGATCGAGGAGGGCAAGTTCCGTCCCGACCTCTTCTATCGGCTGAACGTTTTTCATATCGAGATTCCGCCGCTGCGCGAACGGCGCGAAGATGTTCCCCTGCTGGTGGACCACTTCACCCGTAAGTTCTCGCGTGAAATGAGTAAGAAGATCACTCGAGTCTCGCCGGCGGCGATGAATGAATTGCAACAATACAATTGGCCAGGCAATGTCCGCGAATTGGAAAACGCGGTGGAACGCGCCATGGTGGTGGCGCAGGAGCCCGAACTGCGCGAGGCAGACTTTGTTCTGAAGTCGAGAAACGGCGCCGGCCTGGGAATAGGCGATGTCCGCAGCCTTGAGGATGCGGAACGCGCGCATATTCTGCGAGTCCTGGAAGAGTGCAGCGGTAATCAGACCCGGGCTGCCGAGGTGCTGGACATCGATCGCGTCACTCTGCACCACAAGTTGAAAAAGTACGGATGGAACAGGAAAGAGAAAGAGCAGTTAGCAGTTAGCAAGCATTAGCAGTTAGCAGTTAGCAGTTAGCAGACAGTTAGCAGTTGACCGTTAGCGATCATCGATTAGCGGTTGGCGATTGAATCTATCCCTTGCCTTGCTCTTTTGATCTCGGCTTTTGCCAAGTGCTAATTGCCAAATGCTAAGTGCTACTCGATAGTTTCTCTCGTGGACCAACGTGAAGAAGTTACAACTCCTGCCGGTGGGAAATGTGGACGCTCAGCTGCTCGAATGGTTGCAGCATGAGCTCTACGAGAAGTTTCGTGTGCCCACTGAGGTCCTGGGGCCAGCCGTCGATCCCTCGTTTGCCCGGCACGCGGAACGCCAGCAATACCACTCCTCCGAGATTCTGGGCAAGATGCAAAGGTACGTCAATGGCAATACCTGGCGCCTTGTCGGAATCACGGAGTTGGACCTCTACATTCCGATTCTGACGTTCGTTTTCGGGGAAGCCCAGCTCGGCGGCGCCTCTGCACTGGTTTCGTACCATCGTCTGCGGCAGCAATTCTACGGTCTGCCACCGGATGCGGATGTTCTCGCCAATCGACTATTGATCGAGACTGTGCATGAGATGGGACACACGTTGAAACTGACTCACTGCCACGACTATCGCTGTGCCATGGCCCCGGCCCACGCGGTGGAATGGATCGACATCAAAGACAGCGGCTTTTGCGAAGACTGTCTCTCGCGCGTGCTGCAGCCGGTATAGCGCTGCCACACGTCGCGCCAGTCGAAGGGTGCGAACTATTGCTTGGCCGGTTTTGGCTGGTCGCTCCACTTCCAGCTGAACAGTTTGCCGCGATGCTCGGCGACCATCGCAGTAACGCCCATTACGCCCATCACCAGGAAAATCAGGAAGAAAACGACGGCAATCACAAGCACTGGCATACCACACCTCTGACCCCATTCTGCCCGCCGGTTGAACTTGCTTCCGTGATTCCGGTCACAGGTGGCTGTGAGCCACAAGCGAACTGCGGACACTACCGCAGCCGCTTCATTCCTGACTTAGAAGGTGGGAGCGGGTACTCGGAAATTGCGGCCCCGAAGATACGTAGAAAAGGCGGCACAGGATCCCTGCCCCAATGCGAGTCGAAGAATGCTGACCACGGCCGAAACTGCACTGGATTTCGAAACCGCTTTATGTCCAGCGGAACCAACGCAGTGCAAGTAAGAAAGACAAACCACCCCAGACCGCCAAAATGATGATTCTGCCCGCTTGCGAGCTAAGCGTCTCGCCTTGCAGGATGATAGCGCGCAAGGCATCGTTGAGTGCGGTTAGTGGTAAAGCCTTGATCGCCGGCTGCACGATCTGAGGGAAACGCTCGTAGGAGAAAAACACTCCGGAGAATATCCACATCGGCATCATGACCAAATTGATGAGCCCGCTCACCGTCTCGATCTTTTGCGCGCGGCTCGCCGTCAGCAGCCCGATGCTACCGAACGAAACCGCACCGAGTGCTCCGACGAGGAGAATCGCAAGCAGCGAGCCTTCGACCCTCATATGAAAGACAAGTACTCCGAATCCAAGCAGCAATACCACCTCGATCAGCATGAGCACCAGACGGCTGCTCCCCATTGCCAGAAGGAAATCGGTGCGGCGCATGGGCGACGCAACAAATCGCTTCAGCAATTTGCGCTGGCGCATCTCCACTATGGCGAAGCCGATGCCCCACATGCCTGAGTTCATCAGGTTCATGCCCAGCAATCCAGGAACCAGAAAGTCAATATAGCGGGCGCCCGGTTGGCTCGATTGCGTGGCCTCGGTCATCAGCGGGCTGTTGCGGCCCGCCGCGGTTTGTAGTGCATCATCCACCTGCGTGCGCGCCAAGACACTCTCGGGCCGAGCCGGATCATAACGATAATGAAGTCCGCCGTCATCCGCAGTTACGACGAGCGCATACTTGCCCAAGCGGAAGCGATCGAATGCAAGGTTGGCGGCCAGCACGTCGGCATGAATGGCCGTCCTTGCCGGGGAACGCTGTAACAGTTCGATGACCTGTTGCGCGCGAGAATTTGCTACGACAGCGATCATGGTCACATCGGCAGGTTTATTACGAAATGCGATACCGAGTCCCAAAGCCAGAAGCAAAGGGAAAACGAACACCCAGAAAATGACCTCCGGCTCCCGCCACAATTCCTTCATGCGGGCTGCGAGCAGGTGCCGGTATCCCGCCCAGCGTCCGTTCCTGACCGTCTCGGATGCAGCGACTGCTGGCGTCGGTGGCGTTTCAACGTGAGCCATTATTCCTCCCGCAGATGACGGCCGGTGAGTTGTACGAACACGTCCTCAAGACTCGCTTGGCGGGTTGTGAGGTGAACCAAGCGCGCCCCCGTTTGCTGTACTACGGAAAGCAGGGCAGGTATCGTCTCGTGAGGTTCTTCAACTTGCAATGCGAAATGTCCGTCTTCATTCCGCACCGCTTGCACGCCGGGAAGACGACTCCACACGCCATCGTCATTCACTGCGTCGCTGAGTGCAAATTCAACTACATGGTGCCCGCTCAGGCGGGCAATCAGTTCCGACGGAGTGCCTGCGGCAATGATCTGTCCGTGATCGATGATGGCCAGCCGGTCGCACAGCCGCTCTGCCTCATCCATGTAGTGTGTGGTCAGCAGTACGGTCCCTCTGCGCTGCTGAAACTGACGAATGATGTCCCAAAGCTGGCGGCGGCTTTGGGGATCCAGTCCAGTAGTTGGTTCATCGAGGAAAAGGATTTTCGGATTGCCCACCAGCGCGGTCGCAACCGCGAGTCGCTGCTTCTGCCCGCCAGAGAGTTTGCCCACCAACGCATCGGCCTTCTCGCCGAGTGCCAGTTCTTCGAGAATCGCCGGAACCGAGTTTGGCCGGTGATAGAAGCTGGCAAACAGTTGCAACGTCTCACGAACCGTTAATTTCTCAGAAAGGCGGGTTTCCTGGAGAGAGATGCCAAGCCATTCGCGCAACTCCCGTTCGTGCGCCTGCCACGTCATTCCCAGGATCTCGACCTCGCCGGAAGTGGGCGTCAGCAGCCCTTCCAGAATTTCGATGGTGGTGGTCTTGCCGGCTCCGTTCGGGCCTAGAAGACCAAAACATTCGCCGGCGTGAATAGCCAAGTCGAGGCCACGAACGGCTTCGACCTTCCTGTCGTAGGTCTTCTTCAGTTTCCGACAACTGACGACAGTTTCCATATTTAGCAATGATACGGGACATGGAGGTCGCTCTACGAGAACACGCTGGATCGCAGGAACACTTCTGACTGATTTATCTGGCTTGATCGTTGAGTGAGGCTAACGATGGCGGATTCTCGCCCCGCACCCACTACCTCCCTTTTGCAATTGATCGCAAATGCAGGGAGATACTATTACCGTTTGCACTACTGGCTGTGATAAGCGGAATGAAAAGGACAACCATGGACATCCAAAGCATAGTGACACAGCAAAATACACTGAACTCCACGATTAGTTGCTCCTATAGCTTGCTAGTGTTGACTATCGCGCCGTCGAGAACATACGACCGAAATTTACGGTGTCTGCCGTACAAATTCAGTACAATTCGTTTTTATGTACCGTAACTGATTCTAAAAAATAAAATATGGTGCGAAAGGGGGGACTCGAACCCCCACGGGTTTCCCCGCCAGATCCTAAGTCTGGTGCGTCTGCCAATTCCGCCACTCTCGCAGTAAACGACGAGCCATGAATCGATCCGCGTGTGCAGATCAATGTCGAACATCACAAGTCTAGAGGCAAATGCATCCCGCTTGCAATGGCGCCTATGACCATCTGGATGCACGGCGGCCACGGCCTTGCAGCAAAAATGGTCGCGATGAAAGGCCCAGCGGTCCCTCTAAAGTCCCCGGTCGGGATGACAAAATAAGAGAGCTAGACGGCCTCACCTACCACGTTGACGGCAAGGAGTCGTCGAGTTCCGTGGTAAGCGCCCACTCGATCGCCCGCTGCTGCTCGCGAGTAAGCTTCTCCCCGTCGCAGGTCAGGTAAAAGGCGTCATGGGCGGTCGCGCCCTCGGTGTCAATCAGCGCCACTTCAATACTGGAACTCTGACGGGCGAGGATGGAGCTGACGGTGTGCAGAAGTCCGGGGCGGTCCTGGGTGACGACTTCCAGCAACGTGCTGCCAGGAGAACATTCATCGTCGAAACGGAGGCGGGTTTCGACCTTGAGCTTGGCCGGCCTCGTGTCGGACTTCAGCCGCGATTCCAGCAAGCGCTCCAGGGGGGCTTCGCCGGTCAGGATTTCGACAATCGATTTCTTGAAGCGCTGCCACTCCGGCGGGTTTAATTCCAAGGTGCGAAAGCGATCCTTGAAGTAGAAGCTGTCAACGATAACGCCGGCGCGATTAGAGAAAGCGCTCGCCTTGGTGATGTCCATGCCCCATCCGTAGAGAATGCCGGCCAGGGTGGAAAATAGGCCAGCACGGTCGCGGGTAACGATGGTGAGTTCGTGCTGGCCGGCAATGCGCCTTATGGCGAGTTGTGCCGGATGGCCCCGAAGGTGCCTGGCCATCTCGAAATGCACCAGCACCTGCTCGGGCGCGTGGGACATAAGGTAGCGCTGGGGCAGCCCATCGAGGAATTTCAGCAGCTCCGAGCGGCGCTTGGGCAGCAGCGTGGCGATGCGCTCGACTTGTGCGCTGCACTCCTCGGCGTGAAATCGCTCGCTGTCGGCGCTGCGGGTGAAGTAGTTGGCCGTAGCGGCGTACAGGCGCCAAAGGTTTTCCGCCTTCCACGGAGTCAGCGCGTCTGGATTGACCGACTTGACGTCAGCCAGGGTCAGCAAAGTCAGCATCTTCAGCCGCTCCGGGGTGCCGGCTTTGTGCGCCAGTTCGCGCGCAGTTTCGGGATCGTAAATGTCGCGGCGGCGCAACGTGGACGACATCTCCAGATGAGTGGCGATCAATAGGCCGACCGTCTGACTGTCTTCTTCCTCCAGACCCATGCGTTCCACAGCAGCTGCAGCGAGTTGCAGGCTGTTGTAAACGTGGTCGTCGCCTTCCATGCCCTTGCCGGTATCGTGCAGAAGCAACGCCAGAAATAGCAGTTCGGGACGCTCCAGCTCGGTCAGCAGACCAGCGAACGGCTGCAGCCACTCGACACTGTTGGTTGTCAGTCGATGCAGCATCTCAATCGCCAGAATGCTGTGTTCATCGACCGTATAACGATGGTAGAGGTCGCGGAGAACCAGCGAGTCAATCGCCTCGAATTCCGGAATAGCGAGGGTTAGCAGGCCCAGCGAATGCATGGCGCGCAGCGCATCGGCAGCGTAGGGCAGCACGAGGATCTCGCGCAAGTGTTCCCATAGTCGCGAATCCAGTGGCATGGTGTCAGCCAATCCGCGGCGCGCATTGACCAGTCGACGTTCGGTCTCAACACTGAGCGCGACCCCGTGGCGGGCGACAAAAGTGAAGAGCCGCAAGATCACGAAGGGATCACGGGCCCCGGCGGTTTGCTGCAGATAGACTCGCCCATCCACCAGCGACAATTCTTCGTTTGAGGAGCGCGAGCGCCAATGTTGAAACGAGCGGTACAGCGAAGAACGTTTTCTGGGAAGCTGTTCCAGCATTTGCCGCCCGTGCCGATGGATGGTCTTGGCATGACGAAAATACATGCGCATCCATTCGGCGGACGAAACGCTCCCCGCATTGGTGGCGATGCCGCGCTTGGCCAATTCGTCCTGCGCCTCCCATGAAATGACGTTCTCGTCGCGATTGCCCCGGTAATGCAGGTAACAGCGGGTGGAGGTGAGGCAGTCCATTGCGTCAAGGACAGCATCGCTTTCGTAACTTGGTTGGGCGTCGCCCGGCCACTCGCGCTCGGACGCAAGCGCCATAATCGTCTCCAGCCATCGCGATACATGCACGTCGCGCAGCCCGCCGGGCCCTTCTTTCAGGTTAGGCTCCAGATGAAAGATGGTGTCGCCGAAGCGCAAATGGCGCGTGCGAGTGACTTCCGCCAGGCGTTGCATCAGGACATCCGACTCGCGTGCCACAAGTTGCGGCAAGCTCTTTTCATGGAGGCGTTCGAACAGCCGAGCATCACCATTCAGAAATCGGCAGTCCAGCAGCGAGACAGTGAACTCGACATTGTCGGGATCGAAGCGCGCGCACTCGTCGAGCGTGCGTGTCGTCGGGCTGACCCGCAAACCGGTGTCCCACATCTCCTGGCACATACTGCGCACCGGGTCTTTCATACTGCCGCGCAGGGCGTCATTCTCAGCCAGGAACAGTAGGTCGATATCGGAATGGGGGAAAAGCGCGCCGCGGCCGAAGCCGCCCAGTGCGGCGAGCGCGAAGCCGCTGCCGACGGTTGTCGGGACATATTGATCCCAAAGTTGCAGCGCCAGCTTGTCAACAAACTGCGTGCGGTCTCTCAGCGACGCTTGGCCCGCACCCGTGCCTTCAAACTCCCGCCGCAGACGCTCGAACTCTTGCCGGTACCACGCGCGAGAACCGTGTTCGAGCGCAGGGCTGGACATTTCTTACCCACCTCCCGGGAAAATTCTCACGCCTCTGTTGGTCACAGTGCCGCCTCGCCGCGCTCTTCGTTACGTATGCGGATAGCGTCGTCGACGCGCGACAGAAAAATCTTGCCGTCGCCGATCTTCCCGGTGCGCGCGGCATTGGTGATCGCCGCAATCGCCTGGTCCACCAACCGGTCAGGCATCACGGTCTCAATCTTCACCTTGGGAAGAAGATCGACCGTGTATTCCCGGCCGCGATAGAACTCGGTATGCCCCTTCTGTCGCCCGTGGCCGCGGACCTCGGTTACGGTCATGCCCTCCACTCCAATCTCAAGGAGAGCGTCTTTGACGGCCTCGAACTTCGAAGGTTGAATCACCGCTTCCAGCTTGGTCATAAGTGATATTTAGGTGTGCACCTCAGGGGCTGAAGCCCCCGAATATTAAGACGCACGCGCGCCGGCCTGAATGCCGGCTCTACCCCTACTAGGGGAGCGAAACCTCCCAGTAATAGCCTTCTTCGCCGTGCTGGGTGACATCGAGCCCCTGCTCCTCGTGTTCAGCGGAGACGCGCACGCCCAGGACGACATCCACAACTTTAAGAATGATGTAAGTGCCCACGACCGCCAGCGCAATCGCCATCGCAATGCCTACCATTTGGTTCGACATCTGGTGAAAGTTGCCGTCGATCATTCCCACCGGAAGGGCGTTTCCCTGCCCGTCTTTGAATATCGGGTTAACCAGTCTGGTGGCGAAGACGCCGGTCAACAATGCGCCAATGGTTCCTCCCACGCCATGCACACCGAAGGCATCGAGCGAATCGTCATAGCCAAGCCAAGCCTTCACCCTTGCAACCATCACGTAGCAGGAAACTCCGGCGATCAGGCCAATCAGCAGCGCTGGCATCGGGCCAACAAATCCCGCTGCCGGCGTGATGGCGACCAATCCAGCGACGCAGCCGGAGATCGCTCCCAAGGCGCTGGGCTTGCCATTGCGAATCCATTCCGCTCCCGCCCATCCGATGGCGGCCGAGGCAGCCGCGAAGTGCGTCGCCACAAATGCGCTGGTGGCCAGACTTCCCGCGCTAAGCGCGCTGCCCGCGTTGAAGCCGAACCAGCCCACCCACAGCAAACAGGCCCCGATGAAACTGAGCACCACGCTGTGAGGCGGCATGGGCTCCTTCGGATAACCAAGCCGGCGACCCAGATAGGTGGCGCAAATGAGCGCCGAAACCCCCGAGGTGATGTGGACAACGGTCCCACCCGCGAAATCGAGGGTGGGAAAGCGCCCGCCCAGGCTGGCGTTCAGCATACCGCCCTTGCCCCAGACCATGTGCGCCATAGGCGCATAAACCAACAGTGACCACAGCACCATGAACAACACCATGGCGCTGAACTTCATCCGTTCAGCGAAGGCGCCGCTGATGAGCGCCGGAGTGATAATGGCGAACATCAACTGGTAAATCATGAAGGTCTGTTGCGGGATGGTGGCGGCGTAGTCGGGATCCGGTTGCGCCCCAACGCCATGCAGAAAGGCGTGACTCAATCCGCCGAGGAAGCTGTTGCCCGAGGCGAAGCACAGGCTATAGGCGACGATTCCCCACAGCACGGTGATGACCGCCATCATGGCGAAGCTCTGCATCATGGTGGCCAGCACGTTTTTCTTGCGCACCAGGCCGCCATAGAAAAGCGCCAGGCCCGGGCCGGTCATCAGCAGGACCAGGGCGGTGCTGACCAGCATCCACGCATTGTCCGCGGAGCCTTTGGCATCGGCGATCTGCTGCTGCAATTGTGCGATGGCCTGCGCGGACGCGTCGCCTGTTCCCGGGGACGGCGAGGATTGCGCCATCAACGTACCCGCCAGCAAAATCAAAACCGCGAACGGCAGCAACTTGTGAAGCAACCGCATTCATAACTCCTGTTGCGAAATTGATATCGACTGCATTGAACTGCCCGGCCACCGGCAACTCAGACCAGAAGAGCATGGGGTTGAAGAAGGTATCCGGCGCCTGGCCGGTATTTCCCTTCAAATTTTGCCTGTGTAAGTTTGATACGCGGTTTCTTGGCGGATGAGAAATTCAAACTATTTATGGAGGCTATAGCTTCCGTTTATTGCAGGTACTACAGGGTCGGTCTCGTCGCTCACACAGTTTGAGGGCCATGCAGGCGGCAGGAAGTCTCTCTTAGCGAGGGCCCTGAAACTCCGACATCTGGTACATATACCGGCGAGGCTGGCTTCCGTCGCTTTCACGCACATGTGCTAGCACTCGCAGGATCGCCAGGTGGGTAGGTGAAAAAGGAACGTAATAATACAGCGCGTGCTCGCTCCACCTGCCGGTCATTTGAGACTCGACTTTCTCAAATTCGTGCCCCGGAGAGATATCGTGCGCACTGCGGAAAAACCAGACGTGCCGGATGGCGCCGGCATCGAGTTCGGAACGTGCCGCCTCGACTGATTCGCGCGAAGTCAGTTCCCGTATGCGATAAGTTCTGGGCAGATAAAACTCCAGGGTTGTGCCATCGAAATTCAGTTCGTCAATCCAAATGACAGTATCGTCGCTCCTCGAATAGCGTACGATTTCGGCCGCGATGCGCTCATTGGGCACCAGGTATCCGGGATTCAGAAGGTCCCTGGCCCCGTAGTAAGACCACACTCCCGCAAGATTTACGATGAATAGAACCACGCCCAAGGCTGTGCCGAGGCGGCCCTTTATGGTTACTCCCACCGCCAGAGCGAGAAGAAACAAAGGCAGCAGGAACAGCAGGCGCGCGCCCATGAAGGGATACAACACCCAGCGGGTTGCGCCGAGAAAGGCGACAGCCGCGGCGAAAAGTGCAGGCCGAGAGCCAGTCCCGCCGCAACCGTGCCCCGGAGACGACCAGCCACAGGCAAGGCAATGCCAACACTGCCGAAACTGGCAGCAGCCAAAGTGGCACCGATTCGCCGAAAGTGAAAGAGTAGAACCAGAAGCAGAGCTTCAGGGCTTGCTCGGCCCAGAGGTTGCCAGTCAGGGAGTAAACCTCACCGTGGCGCCATTGGCCAAGCGCCCCACTCAGCGTAACCAGCCAGGGCAGGTAGAGAATGACCACAAGCGCATTGGGCAGCAGCCAGGTTTTCCAGATCGAACGCCCATGGCGCAGCCGCATAACCAGCAACAAGTTCGCTCCCGCCCAAATGGCAATACCCGGCAGGTAATGTGTGTATAGCAGCGCAGTAAGGGCAGCCACGAATGCTGCCAGGTTTTTCCAGCCGGCGGCATCTTCCGCGAATTGCAGCACGCACCAGATTGCCACCGCCGCCAGAAGTACCTGCAAACTGTAAGAGCGCGCCATACGGCTGAAAAGCAATAAACACGGCGAGAAGGTCCAGAACAGAAGAAACCAGTTGCGCAGATTTTGGGAAGCATTACGGAGCCAACGCCGGTCAAGGAAAATTGTCGTCAATATGGCAAAAAGTGCAGAGAGTGCGCGCAAGCGTACCAGAGGATCGGAGCCGATGGGAATACGGTTCCACCAGTGCGCCAGCAGAAAATAAAGAGGCGGGTGAATGTCGTCGCGGACAATCTGGACGATTCGAGCCGGAGTTTCGGCTGCCGTTTCCACGGTGAATGTCTCATCGCCCCACATCGGCAGAAGCCTGAGATTGATACCGTACAAAACGCATTGCAGCAACACCAGAAGCAGCAGGGTAAGCGTGCGGTACCTTCGCGCCGCGCCGTCCGGCGAAGACAACGAGGAGTGATCGGGATTGGGATTGGGCACGGCCGTACGGTGCAGCACTTACGTCCTGCCTTTCAACCAGCCTCTGCGGCACGGCGCGCCACGTTCGCTGCAAGAACCATCCAAATCATATAGGCGGCGAGGAGGGTAAGCGAAGCCAGGAAAATCAACATGCCCGCGCGTTCCGCCCAGTCCTTGGGAAGCTCCACGATGAGGTCATAATCTCCTTTCGGAACATTCATCTGTATAAGACCGTCAGGCGAGGGGCTGACGGTGAGGTTGGTCGCCGCACCTTCGATTCGGCCTTGCCATCCTGCGTAGTAAAAATGGTTGAGAGTTAGCTCGGAATCTTGCGGGGCCTCGACCCTGAGCACTACACGGCGCGGTTGCCAGCGTTCGACTCGTGCGCTACCACTGGTTTTCCCGGCAGAGTGCGCCTCGAGCTGTGCTGTTTTCGGTGGGTGCGCCGCAACCAGACGATCAAAGGCCGCAAAATCTTCCAGCGCGATCAGATTGCCTGGTCTTGGCCACATGGTCTCATAATCGATTTGTGTTCGTACTTGCTGCTGGTGAGCTTCCATCACGTCCTGGGGGACCGTTCGCCAGACCGAGAACACTCGACTGCAAGCAAAGGCGTCAAGCCCCAACCAGCCTGCGACCACCACGCACAGGAATACCGCGATCATCCTGGATCGTGGTTGAAGTAGATGAGGACCGGCGACCGTGGCGAGTGCCGCGACGCTGAGGACCAGCAAGACGTTGAGGCGAAACGGAAATTGGAGGAACTTCATGAACGGAAGCATCCGCCAAAGAGGAGCGCTGAATTTGGTCATGAAGAACAAACTCACAAGTGCGACGACCCCATAGAACACGGCAATACGACGCAGCCGGGCCAACCTTTCAAACCAACGGTCCACGGGAAACAATGCCACAATGACAATTAGGTTCGCGCACGTGACCGCCATAAACGATATTTTGCGGACGGTTTCCCGGTCAACCGGGCGTGTCGTTCCCCCCACCGTCCTGAACACGTACCGACCCATCTCAGCAAGTTCGTGTTTGTCCTGCCACAGCCACTGGTTTTGGTAGTCAAGGTCCTCATTAGTCTGTCCTGTAACGTAGGCCTTGTCTTGATCCAGCATGGCCGGTAACAGGTATGCCCCATTCAAGGCCACCCCCAGCAGCAGAGCTGCAGTCATCACCGCGGTAGCTCGAATCCATTTTTCTTTTTCGCTGAAGTAAAACACATAGGCCACGGGAATCGGCGCAAAGCAAAGCGCCACAGTGGGGTGAGAGAGGACCGCCAGCCCATAACTCACTGCCGCTCCGGGAATCGCCCATTTAGACCGCCGAAGCAGGCCTTGCGCGGATAACAGAACCAAGGGGAACCACACGAACACCCATAACTCAGCTGATGCGCCGCGCTGATAAACATCCGTCGCCAAGTGATACGGCGCCACCACATAAACCATCGCGCCCAGCAGTGCAGCCCCCGGCTTGGTGATTGATCGCAACCATAAGTACGAAGTGATCCCCGACAAGACCTGTGCGACTACGATCGAATATCCAGCGACCAGCCAGCCGTTGGGGTCCCGTGTCGCCATGAATGGCCAGAAGAAGGCGGAAACGTAACTGGCGAGTGGCGGGTAGAAGAAGCCGGATGGTCCACCGAAGCCTCCGTTGACATTGGTGAACCACCGGGGGTACCAATCGCCCTGCCAAAACTGGGTTGCGAACTGCTTCGCCCACCGCGCATGGTCAAGACCATCATGCGAGTAGTCGGGAGCGCCGTGGATCAACACCGGCCAGGAAACCGCCAGGCACAGGGCGATGAGCAAGCCCATGTGGATGGCCAGGTGGCGATGATCTTTAATTGTGTGCACAGTCGTCTCTTCGCACAACAGTGACATCCTAATGCAATCGCGGTATCTTAGCTGAGCATGTCACCACGAAAGGCTGTAAGGACCGCCGACGCTCCCGACTTGCCTACCATCAAGGACTACTTCGGCATGATGGCCGAAGAGCAGGCAGAAGATATTCGCAGGTTGAAACAAGCAGCTGCCGGAAAAAACTCTGCGCCACCGAAAAAGCCGGAAGCCGGCAAGCCGGGAGCCGACCCATGGCTTATGCATCCCATCCGCCTCGCTAGAGGTTCGGCGGCAAAGCGCGGCGCACAGGGCCCGGCGAAGTCCGCGTCCAAGAAAGCTCCCAAGAAAGCGGCGAAAAAGGCCGCCAAGAAGGCGTCTAAGAAAACGCGACGGTAATTCCGTTCCCCAAACAAGGTTGCGCGTTGTGTGCCCGCGCTGGCGGTGCACAACTGCCCTCGTGCCGATGGTAAGATTTCAGCTTCATGGTTACTTTCGTTGTGCTGCGCATCGTGGTCGTGGTATTGCTGGTCGCGGCAAACGCGTTCTTCGTGGCCGCTGAATTCGCCCTGGTGAATGTGCGCGAAACGCGACTGCAGCAAATGATCGCGGCGCATCGCCTAGGCGCACGCACCGTCCACAAGCTCCATCAAAAGCTCGACCACGTCCTCAACACCGTGCAGTTCGGCGTCACCGTAGCCAGCCTGGCGTTGGGCTGGATCGGCGAGGCCTCCATGGCCCGCATTCTGGAACCGCTGTTCCGTCCCTTGCCCCACTCCCAACTCTACGCACATGGGGTCTCGGTCGTCGTAGCGTTCATATTGATCACCTACCTGGTCGTGATCCTCGGCGAAGTAGTTCCCAAGACAATTGCCTTGCAGCGCACCGAGCGGGTGGCGCTGGCGGTCGCCGGACCGATGGATTTTTTCATGACCATCGCCGCGCCATTCCTCGCATTCATGACCGCGTCCACCCGGGTCGCCCTGCGAGCCTTTGGCATGCAACAGATGCGCGAAGGCGGCGTGCACTCGTCTGAGGAGCTGAAACTGATGGTCTCCGCCAGCCGACGGCTGGGAATTCTGGCGCCCGCGCAGGAGGAGCTGATCCATCGCGCGCTCGAGTTGGAAAACATTTCCGTGCGCGAAATCATGGTTCCGCGCCGCGATATCTTCTCTTTGCCGGGCGACATTTCGCTGGAAGAAGCGTTGCAGCGCGTAGTGGACGAGCAACACTCCCGTGTGCCGGTTTACGACCCCCAACGCGGCCCCGAGCACATTATCGGGGTGTTGTACGCCAAGGACCTGATGCGCTGGTTGCGCTACCGGGTGAGTTTCACCGCGTCCGGCCGACCGGTCAGCCGACCCAGCGGCCTGCAGGTGCACCACATCATGCGCGAGGTGCTGGTGGTGCCCGAGACCAAGCCGCTTCCCGATCTGCTGGTCGAGTTCAAGATTCGCAAGCGGCACCTGGCCGTGGTGGTGGACGAGTTCGGCTCGACCGCCGGCCTGGTGACCGTCGAGGATGTGCTGGAACAACTGGTGGGCGAAATCGAAGATGAGTTCGATATCACCGAGCCGCGGCTGGCCCCGGGCGCTGCCTCCATGACCCTGGAAGGCTCGGTCAACATTCGCGATCTGGAATCGCAATATCATATTGCGTTGCCGCGCGATGAAGGTTTCGAAACCCTGGCTGGATTCATGCTGGCACACCTCCAGAGGATTCCCCAGGTGGGCGACAGCTTTGAATATCAGGGCCGCCGCTACACCGTCGCGGCCATGGATGGACTGCGCATCGTCAGCGTGACCATCGAAGGCATGCAACCGCCGTCCCAGCTGCAACCGTCACCGGCTACGCCTTTGGCCCACGGATGATACCGCGCTACCTGCTCTCGCGATCGTTGTACATGCTGCCCGTCGTCTGGCTGGTGGTGTCGGTGGTCTTTCTGCTGATTCACCTGGTGCCGGGTGATCCCATCCAGCAGATGCTGGGCGAAGGAGCGGCCGCAGCCGACATCGCCGCGACGCGTCATGTGTATGGGCTCGACGTTCCACTGGGGCAACAGTACGTAAACTACTGGCGCGGCCTGGTGCACGGCGACATGGGACGTTCGTTGCGCCTCAATCAGAATGTCGGCCACGTGATCGCGCAGGCCTATCCCGCCACCATGGAACTTACGCTCGCGGCATTGCTGGTCGCGCTCGCGCTGTCGATTCCTGCGGGCGTTCGTTCGGCGCTGCGGCGTAATCGTTGGGACGATCGCGTGCTCAGCTTCGTCTCCCTGCTGGGATTGTCATTCCCTAACTTCGCGCTGGGGCCGATCCTCATCTTGTTTTTCGCCATTGAACTGGGCTGGCTGCCGGTTTCAGGCTCCGGGTCCATGGCGCATCTGGTGCTTCCCGCGATCACCATGGGAGGCGCACTGGCCGCCATCCTCACCCGCATGATTCGCACCTCGATGTTGGAAGAGTTGGGACAGGACTACATCCGCACCGCGCGCGCTAAGGGTTTGCCCGAGCGCACCGTCGTCTATCGCCACGCACTGCGTAATGCCATGATCCCGATTCTCACCGTCGTGGGATTGCAATTTGGAGCGTTGCTCGCCGGGGCCATTGTGACCGAAACCATCTTCTCGTGGCCGGGAATTGGGCGGCTCACCATCACCGCCATCTCTAACCGCGACTATTACCTGGTGCAGGGCTGCATCCTGATGATCGGGCTGACCTACGTGCTGGTGAACTTTCTGACCGACCTGCTGTATTCGGCGTTCAACCCGAGGATCCGGCAGTAGCGCCGGCAAAAAGCAGTACTTCTAATGTGGTAGTCCGCGGGTCATCTTCTGCTTGACACCCATTTCCTCTGTGCTATGCTTTTGTCACTGGTTCCTGTGACCAGACTTTGAATATGCATTTGCTGATCAATTCCCGAATGTTTATGGCCATGTGCGCCCCAGGTGGCGCCGTGCCTGCGTCGGGAGTGTGATCACGCACCTAACAATCTCCCTACACTGAGCGGCCGCCTGGGGCTTACACCGGCGGCGGTTTTGTTTTTGGCCCATTTTTCGCTCAGACATTGAAGGGAGATCTACCGTGTCTCACGGCAATTACGACATACCTACCATTGCAATCCATGGCGGGCTGGGACCTGATCCCACCACCGGCGCCATTCTTCCGCCGATTTATCAATCGACTACCTTCGTGCAGCAAGCGGTCGGCGTGCACAAGGGATTCACCTACTCGCGCGCGGCCAACCCGACTGTGGACGCCCTGGAGCGCGCCCTGGCTGCGCTCGAAGGAACACCTGCCACCGTGTGCTTTGCTACCGGCATGGCAGCAATCACCACGCTGTTCCTGTCGCTGCTCAAGTCCGGCGACCATGTGGTCATTTCTGAAGTGGTTTACGGCGGCACCGTGCGCTTGTGCCAACAACTGCTGAGCGGGCTTGGCATCGAGCACAATCTGGTGGATGCATCGCGAGCCGAGTTGGTCGAACAGGCCATCACACCGCGGACAAAGTTGATCTTCATCGAGACGCCGGGGAATCCGACGCTGAAGCTGTGCGACATTCCGGCAATTGCGGCGGTGGCTCGCCGGCACGGTGTACGCCTCGCGGTGGACAACACCTTCCTTACGCCGGTCCTGCAACCGGTGTTTCAACTCGGCGCCGACATCAGCGTGCTCTCCACCACCAAGTACATCGAGGGCCATAACGCCACTGTGGGCGGTTCGCTGGCGACGCACGATGAACAACTGCTGGAACGCTTCCGTTTGATTCGCAAAACCACGGGTTGCATTCAGTCGCCGCAGGATGCCTGGTTGACGCAGCGCGGGATCAAGACTTTGCCGGTGCGGCTGAAGCTGCATTCGGAGAACGCTGGCATCGTTGCGCGATGGCTGGAATCGCATCCCGCGGTTGAGCGCGTGCATTATCCCGGGCTCGCCTCGTTTCCGCAGAGAGCGCTGGCGGAGCGTCAGCACGTGGCCCACGGCGGCATGCTCGCCTTCGAGATTACAGCCGGCGCCGAGGCCGCCGTGGAACTGATGAACTCCGTGCGCCTCTGCTCGCTGGCCGAAAACCTGGGTGCGGTCGAGACCCTGATCACCCATCCGGCCTCCATGACGCACGGCGACGTGCCCGTAGCCACGCGCAAGGCGATCGGCATTACTGATGGGCTGATCAGGCTCTCGGTTGGCCTGGAATCGCCGGAGGACATCATTGCCGACCTGGAACAGGCCCTGGCAATCGCAACCGAAAAGGCGGGGAGGGCGTCATGCATCGTTACCCGATAACAGTTCTAAAGTTTGGCAGCTCGGTGTTGGGTTGCGAGGCCGACCTCTCCAATGCGGTACAGGAAATCTATCGCTGGACGCGCGACGGTCATCGCGTGGTCGCAGTGGTTTCGGCAATTGGATCGACCACCGACTCCCTGCTGGCGCGCGCCCGGACGTACGGATCCAATTTGAGTGACGAAGCTGTAGCAACGCTGGTCGCGACCGGCGAAGCTACTTCAGCGGCGCTGCTGACGCTGGCGCTGGAACGCGCAGGATTACATTCCGTGGTGGTGGACGAAGTCCAGCTTGGCCTGCGGACCCATGGCCCGGTGTTGAACGCAGAGCCCTGCGGCATCGACGTTCCGCGGGTGCTGAGCGTTTTGGAAAATGCCTCAGTGGCCGTGGTGCCCGGTTTCGTCGGACGCCAGGAGGATGGGACCCTTTCCCTTCTGGGCCGTGGCGGCTCCGATTTGACTGCTGTCTTCGTCGCGCATCACTTGGGCGCCGAGCGCTGCCGGCTGGTCAAAGATGTGAATGGCATCTTCGAACACGATCCGGCCGACACGGTCAACGTCCCGCGCCGCTATAGCACGGTCAGTTGGGCGCAGGCGGTGCGCGTCGGCAATGGCGTGGTACAGCCGAGGGCGATTGAGTTCGCCGAGCAGCATGGGCTCACCATTGAAGTGGCAACCCTGAACTCCGATTCGCCCACTCTCATCTGCGGCCTTCCCAATTCGTTTGCCGACCAGTTCGCATCAGCGACGCCGTTGCGCGTCGGACTGCTTGGCGCCGGCACCGTGGGACTGGGTGTCTATCGCACACTGGCCGCGCATCCGGAGACGTTCGACATCAGGCGCGTTGCGGTTCGCCAACTGGAGCGTGAGGACGGCATTCCTCCGGCTCTGCTCACGCACGACCCGTGGGCGGTCGTCAGTTCCGACTGCGACGTGATCATCGAGTTGATCGGCGGCTTGTCGCCGGCCAAGGAATTGATTGAGGCGGCGCTGAAGTCGGGCAAGCACGTCATCACCGCGAACAAGCTGGTGGTAAGCCGCCACGGCAAGCAGCTTCGCCGAATCGCGGAGTTTGCCGGCGTGCAATTGCTTTACTCGGCAGCCGTCGGAGGCGGCGTGCCGATGCTCGAGCAAGTGGGCCGCATCGCCCAGCGCAGCGGCATCCGGACCCTGCACGGCGTGGTGAATGGCACCACCAATTTCATCCTCGACCGGCTTGCGGAAGGCCTGAGCCGCGAAGATGCGCTGAGTGAAGCGCAGCGACTGGGTTTTGCCGAGCAGGACCCGACTTCCGATCTCGACGGCAGCGACGCCGCGCATAAACTCGCGCTGCTGGCGCAGACCGCTTTCGGCGCATGGCTGAATCCGGCCGACATCGAGCGCACTGGCATTGAGCACTTCGACCGCGACGCTGTCCAGGCGGCTGCGCGCTCGGGACACTCGGTGCGCCTGGTCGCGTCTTTGAGTCAGGACAAGTTCGGGTTGAAGGCGCGCATTGCTCCGCAACTGTTCGCGCACGCACATGCTTTCGCGCAAACCATCAATGAAGAGAACTGTCTGGAAATCGAATCGCAGAGCGGCGACGTGGTGCAGGTGCGAGGCAAAGGCGCAGGACGATGGCCCACGGCGGTGTCGGTGATGGCCGATGTGTGCGATATCTACCGCGCCCAACAAGTGGGTGTTGCCGCAGAATTCCTGGTCGCCGGGAGGGCTTCATGAAATTCGCCAGCCGACTGCTTACCTTCAATGCCTGTCCGGAAGATCCGTTCCGGCCAATCGCTACGCCGATCTACCAAACCGCAACCTTCGAGCAGGAGGAAGCGGACACCTTCGGCCGCTACGATTACTCTCGCAGCGGCAATCCGACCCGCACTGTGCTGGAGGACCTGTTGGCACGGCTGGAGAATGCCAACCGCGCTTTCTGTTTCTCCAGCGGCCTGGCGGCAATCAGTGCGGTCGCGCGATTGCTCTCGGTGGGAGACGAGATTCTTGCCGGAGATGATCTATATGGTGGGACCTACCGGCTGTTTTCCAGAATCCTGGATCGCACTGGGGTGACCGTGCGTTATGCCGATGCGTGCGACCTCGAGAAATTCGCAGCCCAAATCACTTCCCGGACACGACTGCTTTACATCGAGACCCCAACCAACCCGCTGCTGCGCATCGTTGACATCCGCAAGTTGGCCGGCCTGGCGCACCAGCATGGCGCGTTGTTGTGCGTGGACAGCAGCGCGATGTCGCCGTACCTGCAAAACCCGCTCGATCTTGGGGCCGACATCGTTGTGCACTCGGCAACCAAATATCTCTGCGGCCATAGCGACGTCACCGCCGGCGTGGTTGCAGTGAAGCGTCCCGAGCTGGCAGAGCAGATCTATTTTATTCAGAACGGAGAAGGAGCCGCGCTTGGACCCTTCGACTGCTACCTGTTGCTGCGAGGCGTGAAGACACTGAAACTGCGCCTCGATTGCCAGCAGGCGAATGCGCTCAAGGTGGCAAACTTTCTGACCGCGCATCCTGCGGTGCAGCGCGTGCATTACCCTGGGCTGGCAAACCATCCCGGCTACGATGTGCATGTGAAGCAGGCGCGGGGATCCGGGGCGGTCATCAGCTTTGAGACAGGCTCGTTCACGGTGTCGAAGCAAGTGGTGGAGGCGACGCAGCTGTTCCGCATCAGCGTGAGCTTCGGCAGCGTGAATTCCTCGATCAGCCTGCCCGGGTGCATGTCACATGCCAGCATTCCGGCGGAAGTCCGTCAGGCACGCTCGCTGGCGACGGACCTGGTTCGTCTGTCGGTGGGAATCGAAGACGTGGACGACTTGCTCGCCGACTTGGAGCAGGCATTCGAACGTGCGGCGTGCGCAGTTGCCGCCGCGAACAGGACCGCGGAGGTGCGCGAGCACCAAGTTGTCTAGCGGGACTCCGCACTCATTTCGTCGGCGCCGGAGCGGGTTGCTGCGCTGGCGTTGTACCAAAATTCACCTTGGGAGCCTGCCGCGCTCCCTCGTCCGTCTTGAAGTAGGCATCGTTGCGCGTGAACCCTGAAAGGCCCGCGATGATGTTGTTCGGGAACAAGCTGATATACGTGTTGTAATCCTGCACAGTTTCGTTGTAACGGCGGCGTTCGATGGCGATGCGGTTCTCTGTGCCCGCCAACTCGTCCTGCAGGCGCAAGAAGTTTTCATTGGAGCGCAGTTGCGGATAATTTTCCACCACCACCAGTAGCCGGCTGAGAGCTGAATCGAGCTGGCCGTTGGCAGCGATCTTCTCCTGTGGCGTTTTGGCGCCTGCCATCGCGGCGCGCGCAGCGGCTATGTCGCCAAAGACCTTTTCCTCGTGGGCCGCAAAGCCTTTCACCGTCTCCACCAGGTTAGGGATGAGGTCGGCCCGGCGCTGCAGAACAACATCCACCTGCGACCAGGCAGCATTCACGGTCTCGCGTTTGCGCACCATCTCATTGCGGTGGCTGATGAATGTGCCGCCAAATATGAGCACCAACAAAACGATAACCACCAGTACGATGATTCCGGTTTTCATGCCAATCTCCCCCGCGCGATTAGAAGTCGTGCCCCTGACGCAAGGCGCCTACGTCACTTTCTGAAACTGCTTCTTGGGGGCGCGCGCATCCAGTTCGTGCGCCACCCGCTGAATTGCGCTCATGTACGCATGGTACAGCTCGTGTACGTTCTCCGAATGCGGGCCTTGATTGCGCAACGCCAGGATTGCATGCAACGGCTGCGCTTCAAATCCAAAAACCTGAGCAGCATCTTCCAACAGCCGCGTCTTCTCTTGTGGCGGATTCTGCCCCAGCGCGATCAACGCATGCCGGAACAGCGTAAGCACGCTGGTGATCGATTTTGCCAGCACCGCGCGCAGTTCGTCCTGGTTGTCAGGACTCAGCAGCAAATGGTGGCGCAACCGCAACAGGGTCGTACGCAGTTCGTGTTCCACCTCGATGCGATGCAGATTCATCGGCACAGCGATTGCTGTCACCATATCCTCGCCGAAAAGCGTCTTGTGCGAGCGCTGAATGTCGAGCAACTCAATCGCGAAGACGTCGGCGGACTCACGCAGCTCTTCGAGCGTCATGATCATCGGCGGCCGTAGCTTCTCTTCGTGACTCCACCAGTGCAGGACCGCCGAGATCGCCGCAAACGAACCAGGCTCCAAGTGCTGTAAAACCACCAGCACATTCACGTCGGAGAACTCCTCGTGGAAGTCATCGCGGGCAGCCGAGCCATAGAGAACGATGGACACCAGATTCTCGCCACATGCCTGGTGCAATCGGGTAACCAGTTCCTGAAGTTTGCTTTCCGGTTTCTTCATCGATTGTCACTCCTGGCGTGATTTACCAGCTGCCGCCAGCGCCACCGCCGCCGCTCATACCGCCACCAAAGCCGCCAAATCCACCACCGCCGCCAAAGCCGCCACCACCCCCGAAGCCCCCCGAGCTACCGCCGAACCCGCCGCCCCAACTACCGCCGCGACCACCCATGGCGCTGGCCATGAGAAGCCAGGGGAGAGCGGATCCAGCGCCCGATCGCGGGCCTCGACCACCGCCTCGCGACGCCCGCGAAACCGCCCGGACGATGATAAAAATCACCAGGATGATCAACGCCGGAATCCACCATGGCGTTTCCGAGGTTGACCTTTGCGGCTGATTGGCGGGTACGCCATTCAACTGCACACCTTTGTCGGCTGCTATCAGTTGGGCGACACGAGTTGTACCGAGCAGCACGGCGGCGCTGTAGTCTTGCTTGCGCAGATCGGGCACCATCTCGCGACCAATGTCGCCGGCGCGAGCGTCATTGATCACCGGCTCCAGCCCGTAGCCAATTTCGATCTTGTACTGGTGCTCCTTGGGCGCCAGCAAAAGCAGGACGCCGCGGTTGTCCTTCTTCGATCCGACCCCGAGCTGCTTGTAGAGATCGGCGGCGTAGTCTTCCCGGGTGCGGCCATCGAGGGAATTTACAGTCACCACCGCAATTTGCGCGCCCGTCTTTTGCTCCACCTCAGCGCACAGTGTCTCCAGCCTGGCCTTCGTCGCGGGATCGATGACCTGGGCGAGGTCGGTAACGTAGCCCTGGGGACGAATGTCGGCAATCTTCTCTGCCCTCGCCAACGAACAGCACGCTGACAGCAGCACTGTCAGCAGAGCCAATTGGACCCGCGTAGCGACGAGTTGTCGGCGTTCTTGCATCGGCGTAAGTACCGTAGAGAATGCAGGCCCCAGTGTCAAGGAACCCTTGCATCCGGCAACCGTGCCCCCAGTTGCACCAGACCCCCGGAACAGGATATTGTCGGTCGCGCACACTGTGGAGGCGAAGCGATGCGAGTGAACTGGGGCGCGGTGGTGGCGGCAGGCATTGCCGATTGGATACTCGGAGCGGTGTGGTTCACAGGCTTCAAGAATTCGTGGCAGGCAGGCACGCGCATACCGCCGGAGGAACTGCAGGCCTACATGGCCCATCCCAACTTCTGGCCCTATATCGTCTCACTGGTCGGCAGCATCCTGATCGCCTACGTCATCGCCCGGGTGCTAAGCAGCTACGAGCACCACAATCTGTTCACCGGGATCGGCGCTGGTCTCCTGATAGGCTTTGCTGCCGCGGTGGCGATGATCACGGAAATGGTCTTTGAAATTCGCGCAGTTTCGTTCATCATGATCTCCGCCGCCTACCCGCTGCTGGGCTGCATTTTGATGGGAATCATCGTGGGCGCGTGGAGACCTAAAGGAGCGCCAAACTGAATTCGGCGACGGCATCACAATCACAATGAAGATCGAAGGAAAAATCGTTTCAGGTTACCTGAAGGCCATGAGCGGGCTGGAGCAACTGCCTGGCCCCAACGGCGAGCGCTCAGTCGAGTTGTTTCGCCACGGCTCACTTACGGTGAAGCTATATGCGCCGCGAAGCTCCGACAAACAGCACCCCCACACGCGCGACGAGATTTACGTGATCGCCAGCGGAACCGGCCGCTTTGAGCGGGAAGGCAAAGAGGTGAGCGTGGGTCCGGGAGATGTTCTGTTCGTGGCCGCCGGCGAGCGCCATCACTTCCTGGAATTCACCGACGATTTCGCGACCTGGGTATTTTTCTACGGGCCGGAGGGCGGCGAAGCCAGTGCCCCGCCAGTTGTGAACCTGCCATCGTGAAATCCTGGCACGATCAGCCCAGCCACTCGGGATGCTGGTAGGTGCCGTCAAAGTGCTGGCTAGTCTTGTAGAGTTCGTAGTGCCCGTCTTTAGCGGCCTCCGCGGTCTTGCCCAGCACTGACGCGCGTTCCACTTCGCTCAGCGGCTGGAAGTTCCGCGCCATATCCAGCGCCTGCTGCAAGATCGCCATCGAATCACAACCGGTGATGACCACGCTGGTGGGCAGGCTGAGGGCATATCGCAGGCACTCCACCGGCGTGACCTTGCCACTCTTCAGGATGAAGGGATCGCCCATCGACTTCATGCCGAGGACTCCAATGTTCTGCTTCTTCAGGATGGGAAGTACGATTCGTTCGAAGCTCTCGTAGTGCGCGTCCATTACGTTGAGCGGCATCTGCGCGGTATCGAATTTGAAATTGTGCCGGTCGGCGAGCTCGAGCGCGTGTTTGTGAATGTGCGGGCTCTTGTGGCCGGTGAAGCCGATGTAGCGCAACTTGCCCGCCTCGCGGGCCTTCACCACAATCTCCAGCGCACCGCCTGCTGCAAAAATACGCTCGGCGTCATCCATGTGGATGAGTTCGTGAAACTGCAGCAGGTCGAGATGATCGGTTTGCAGCCGCGCAAGCGACTCGTCCAACTGCTTGGCGGCGGTCTTGCCGTCGCGGCCGTCAATCTTCGTCATCAGAAAAGCCTTCTGCCGGTAGCCGTCCCGCAGCGCTTTGCCCATGCGCTCTTCGCTGACACCGCCGTTGTAGTCCCAACAGTTGTCGAGGAAGTTCATGCCGTTATCGAGCGCGGTCCGCACAATGCGGACGGCCTCCTGCTCGGTGGGCACTCCGAGGTGGTAACCGCCAACGCCAAGGATTGAGACCTGCTCCCCGGTCCGCCCAAGAGGGCGGCGTTGCACCGCCGGAGCGCTGGCGCCGGCAAAACTCCCGCCGGCCGCCAGCATACCGGCAGCGCTCATGGAAGCCAGAAACTGTCTGCGATTGATACCCATGCTGATTGCCTGCGAACCGTTATTTTCCTGCATAACTCACTCGCCATACTGAATTCGACGCATCGTCCGTCACCAGCAACGATCCGTCAGGGGCGACCGTGACCCCAACCGGCCGTCCCCAAACTTGTCCGTTGGGAAGCACGAAGCCGGTGAGGAAGTCCTCATATTCGCCGCTCGCCTGGCCGCTTTGATGCAGGGGCACGCGAATGAGTTCGTAGCCGACGCGCACGCTCTTGTTCCATGAGCCATGCTGGGCAGCGAAAATGTCGCCCTGGTATTCCAGGGGAAATTGCCTGCCGGTGTAAAACGTGAAGGCGAGCGACGCATTGTGGGCCTGCAGCAGCACGTCGGGCACAATTCCTTTGTCTTTCAGTTCGGGATGCTTGCCCCGCAAACGCGGGTCCGGATTTCCGCCAATGTAGTAGTAAGGCCAGCCGTAAAAGCCGCCAGCCTGCACGTGGGTAATGTAGTCGGGCACCAGATTGTCGCCGAGCGCGTCGCGTTCGTTCACCGAACACCATAGCTCGCCGGTCTTGGGATCGACGGCCAGGCCGCCGCCAGGATTGCGAATGCCGTAAGCGTACACCCGCAAGTTGGAGCCATCGGGATTCATCACCAGAATGTCGCCACGGTTTTTCTCCGCCGGGTGCGTGTCGGGATCATCAGCGTTCGACAAAGAGCCGACACCGACGAACATCTGCTTGCCGTCCGGCGAAAAAACCAGGTCGCGCGTCCAGTGTCCTTCGGCCGGCAGGTCGGCGATGTGCTGCGGCTTTCCCGTCACCTTCAGGTCGCCGTTGTGATAAGGGAAGCGCACCACGGCGTCGGTGTCGCCAATATAGACATACTCCGGGTTCGGGCCCGGGGGATAAAACGCGATGCCGTATGGCTGGCGGAGGCCGGTCGCGAAGGTCTGCGTCTGCTGCGGCTTCCCATCGGCGGTGATGCCACGGAAAATCGTGATCACACCATTGTCGCTTTGGGTAAGAAGGATGTCGCCGTTGGGCGCAGTGACGATCTTGCGCGGAAGATCCAGGCCCGTGGCAAACAACTCAACCTTGAAGCCAGCTGGCGCCTGCGGCCATGAATTCTTCGGCCGCGCCACAACTTTGGCCCAGTTGGAAGCGGACTTGGTTGCGTAGGGCGCCGGCAGGTCCCTGGCGGTGATCTTGTGCGTGACGCCGGGTTTTTCGTAACGATAGTCGGTGAACGGGCCTTGCGGAGAGGCTGACTGCGTGTTTTTGCTGTTTTGCGCGGACACCGGGAAACTTGAGAGCAAGAGGGCGAAAGGCACGAGCAGGTTAATCTTCCAACTTGTTGGCATGAGTTCTTGAGCACTCCGAAATTGCAAGTGTTGCCAGCGCGTGTCGCTAATACTTGATCGCGCCAGCGCGCTGTCTCAATTAGATGAGCCGAACAGCGCTTCAGATATCGGGAAAATGTGGGGCTGGGGCTTCAGCCGCCGAAGACCTGTTCAGGTTGCGGAACTTTACGAAGAGGTCTAGATTGTTGGGCAAGAGTGTAGGTCGTGTTCAGTCTCAGTTTCATCCTCATCATCGCCGGCCTGGCTTTTGGCGGCGCTACGACGCTCATCGGATTTGGCGGTCTGCTGGGAGCCTCGTTCCACCGCGCTTTGGGCTCTCCCCTGCCTCTGCCGACGATCCACAATCCGTTCGAGCGCCGCGTGTATATCTATGTGGGGACCGCAGGATTCGTGGTCTGGGTCAGCGCCTTCCTCTATAGCCTGAAAATCGCGCCGTGACGACAGTATCAAGCGCGTCCCTCCACTGCCAGCACTTCGTCGGCAACGGCCGCGGCTTCCACCGCCGGCCTCACGTCGTGGACCCGCACGATGTGGGCGCCGCGCAAAATGCTGGCGACCATGGCAGCCAGCGATCCATAGAGACGCTCCGAAGGTGGCGCATCTTTCCCGGCCCGCTTGCCGACCGTGCGCCCCACAAATGATTTGCGCGAGGTCCCGGCGAGCAGCGGAAACCCGAAGCGGTGCAGTCGATCGAGATGCGCCAACAGCGGATAGTTCTCCTCTGAATTCTTGCCGAAGCCGAAGCCGGGATCGAGGACGACGCGCGGTCGCTGCACACCACTCTGGAGGGCAACCAGCAGAATGTTGGCGAGGTCATGCTCGACCATGGCGGTGATGTCGGGCTCGCGCGGAAGATTGCGCCACTCCTCCGGCTGCCCGCGGGTGTGCATCAGCACCACGCCGCACTGCAATTCGGCGCACGTCCGCGCCATCGCGGAATCCCACTGAAATCCGCTGACATCATTTACGATCTCCGCGCCTGCTCGCACCACCGTGCGGGCCACGCTTGATTTGTAGGTGTCCACCGAGATGACGGTTTCCGGACGCGCCTGCAAAATGCCTTGCAACACCGGCACTACCCGGCGCAGTTCTTCCTCCTCGGTGACCACCGGCTTTGGGGCTGAGGTTGTTGTGGCGCTGGCGTCGCTCCCGGCAATGCGTGCGCCCGGACGCGTGGACTCGCCCCCCATATCCAGCAGGTCGGCGCCCTCGTCCAGCATCTGCAGGGCGTGTTGCACCGCCGCGTCCGGCTGGAAAAACTGGCCTCCGTCGGAGAACGAATCGGGGGTAATGTTCAGCACTCCCATGATGAGAGTTCGCTGGCCCAACTCCAGCGTCCGCGACCGTAGCTGCCAACGAAAATGGGGGCGCACAACTAAGGATTGTACTGGCCGCGAAGGCGCAAAATCGTTGCCGCAAAATGAAATATTACAGGCTTGCGCGCCAATGCTAGAATTTGTGCAGTAGTCCCATGTATCGGGTTCGCCATCTCGTCCCCTTGCTCCTGCTTTTAGCAGCTCTGTCCCCTGCTTTTGGCGCCTCCAACAAAAAGACCGACAAGAAACAGAGCGAGGAAGACAAGAAGCTGGCCACCGAGATCGAGAAGATCCTCAGCGATCCCGATGCGGCACGCGGCTTCTGGGGCGTGTATGCGGTATCGATGGACACCGGCAAGCCGCTGTTTGCCCTGAACCAGAACAAACTTTTCACTCCCGCATCCAACACCAAGCTGTTCACCACGGCGGCGGTTTTTGGGCTGATCGGGCCCGACTATCGATTCAAGACCACGGTAGAAACCACCGGTTCGCTCGACAAATACGGCCGGCTCAACTCCGATCTGGTGCTGGTGGGACGCGGCGATCCCAATCTTTCGGGACGAACCCTTCCCTACAACATGCACACCGAACGCAAGACGCCGCCGATCCTGGTGTTGCAGACCCTCGCCGACCAGCTTGTGCAGCAGGGATTGAAGTACATTGACGGCGACGTGGTGGCCGACGATTCGTACTTTGTTTTCGAGCGCTACGGCGAGGGCTGGTCGCAGGATGACCTGGCGCGGGAATGGGGCGCACCGGTTTCGGCGTTGACCATCAACGACAACGTCATCTTCGTGAACATCATGCCGGCCGACCGCCCCGGCGAGCGCGCGTTCCTGACCGTCGTACCGTTTCCCGAGTACTACAAGATTGATAACCGGGTGATGACCACGCCGCAAGGGACGGGACCGCGCACGGTATCGATCAATCGCGAGCCCGGCTCAAACCAGCTCACGTTCTGGGGCAATATCCCGCAGGATGATCCCGGCTTCGGAGAGGCCCTGGCCATCGACGATCCCGCCGATTTTGCCGCGAGGCTGTTCCGCGAATTGCTGGAGGAGCGGGGCGTCACCATCTATGGGCGCGCACGAACTCATCACACGGAACTGGCTTCAACCCAGACCTTCAGCGTTACCTCGATGGCTTCCGGCGGCGGCGATACCACCCGGCCGCCCAACCCCGCGCCGCTGGTGCTGGCCAGCTACCAGTCGCAGCCGGTCGCGCAAGACCTGCGGGTCATCAATAAGGTGAGCCAGAACCTGCATGCCGAGCTGATGCTGCGCCTGTTGGGCAAGGACAAAGGCACTTCGGGCTCGATCCAGGGCGGACTGGAAGTTCTGCGCGGATTCCTGATTCGCGCCGGTATCAAGCCGGAGCAGTTCGTCTTTCTCGACGGCTCGGGTCTGTCGCGCGAGAACCTGGTCACTCCTGACGCTGTGGTTACGCTGCTGCTTTACTGTCACCAACAACCCTGGGGACAGCTCTACGAAGACACGCTGCCCATCGCCGGAGTGGATGGATCGCTGGCGGAACGTTTTCGCAGCACGCCGGTGATGGGTCTGGTGCATGGCAAGACCGGGTCGCTGGCACACGTGTACTCGCTGGCGGGCTACGCCACCACGCAGCGCGGCGAGCACATCGCGTTCTCCATCATGACCAACAACGATACGCTGCCTGCCAAGAAAGCGCTCGAGACCATTGACCAGATCGTGGAGAAGATGGTCGAAGACAAGAAATAAACTCACGCCCTTTTGTCATCCTGAGCGAGCGCAGCGAGTCGAAGGACCCCCTATACTGGCAGCGATCCTTCCTGGCTTGTCATCCTGAGCGAGCACAGCGAGTCAAGGGACCTGCTGTTCTCCCTCCCAGCCAAGCTTGAAGCAATTCCTGTAATCACTCACAATCGTGTACAACTGTATTTTGCATTTCACCTGCTAACCAAGGAGCACGCACCGCCATGATTGAACGACTGAAGGAGAGCTTTGGGGGAGTATTGGGCTTCAAAGTTGTCGGCAAGCTGACGGCCGAAGACATCAAGACATTTGAGCCGCAACTCGGAATCGTGATTGCCCAGCGCAAGCACAAGCCCATCGGCATCCTCGCCGACCTTTCGCAGATGCAGGGCGCCGACTGGGGAGCGCGCTGGGAGGAGATGCGATTTCTCCAGAAGCACACCGACCACATCGCGCGCATGGCGGTGGTGGGCGCCGACAAGTGGGAAGAGATTGTGGCGATCGTCACCGCGGGCGCAGCCATTCTTGAGGCCGAGACGCGCTACTTCGACGAGTCCGAAATTTTGCACGCCTGGGAATGGGTGCGCACGGCCAAGCACGCCGAGGACGTTCCCGTCCGCCAGATTTCGGCCGGCACCGGCATCTGGAAGGACTACCATCCGGAGTGGATGGACATCGGCACGTAGCTCTTTCAACCTCACAAGACAAAGCTCTCAGCCGCGCTTATCATTAGTGATTGGCCTGCGCTCGCGCCGCATCCTGCGGGACAGTAAGGCATCTATTAAGAGGCGAGCCGCATTTATTCGAGCGGCTCTAAAAAAAGCAGTGTCCTCGGGGCTGAAGCCCCTGGGAACGACAACAAAAAGGGCATACCACGGCGCGGCTAAAGCCGCGCCCCTTCGAAGGTAGCCCGCAAATACTTGAGAGGACGCAATCATGGCTACCACAACGACTCCCGCCCGGGAAGGAACTCGCATTTCCGCCACCATCAACAACGCCCAGATTCCTACCAAGTTCAGGAACGAACCATCGGTTGATTTCAGCAACCCGGAGAACACGCGCCGCATGAAGGCGGCCATTGAACATGTCCGCAACGAACTGGGCCGTGAATACGAGTTGGTCATCGGCGGCCGTCACCTGAAGACCGCGGAAAAGACCAAGTCGCTGAATCCGGCCAAGCCGTCAGAGATTGTCGGCATTCACCAGGCGGCGGGCGCCAGCGAGGTTGAACCCGCGATGCAGGCCGCGCTGAAGGCCTTTGAGACCTGGAAGTTTGCCTCGGTCGAGGAGCGCACCAACCTGCTGTTCCGGGTGAGCGTGCTGCTGCGCGAGCGCAAGTTTGAGCTGATGGCATGGATGGTGTTTGAGGTCGGCAAGAATTGGGCCGAGGCCGATGGCGACATCGCCGAACTGATTGACTTCTGCGACTTCTACGCCCTGGAAGCGATCCGCCTCTCCAAGGCCGAGTCCCCGGTGCAGTTGGCGGGCGAGCGCGACTGGCTGCGTTACATTCCGCTGGGCGTAGGCGCAGTAATTCCGCCGTGGAACTTTCCCGCCGCCATCATGGGCGGCATGACCCTGGCGTCGATTGTGTGTGGCAACACCGTCATCCTGAAGCCCTCGGGCGACTCGCCCACCATCGCAGCAAAATTTTTCGAGATCCTTGAGGAAGCCGGCCTTCCCGACGGCGTGGTCAACTTCTGCCCCGGCCATGGCAACAGCTTCGGAAACACCATCGTCGAGCATCCTAAGACGCGCTACATCGCGTTCACCGGCTCCAAGGAAGTTGGACTGCACATCAACCAGCGTGCCGCGGCGCAACAGCCCGGCCAGATCTGGATCAAGCGCACCATCCTTGAGATGGGCGGCAAGGATTCCATCGTGGTGGACACCGATGCCGATCTGGATGCGGCGGTCGAGGGCGTGGCGTCGGCGGCATTTGGATTCAGCGGGCAGAAGTGCTCGGCGTGCTCGCGCGCCATTGTCGATGAGCGCGTGTACGACAAGTTCGTGCAACGCCTGAAGGAGCGCGTGGAAAAGATCACGGTTGGCGACCCCACTCAGAACCCGGGCATGGGCCCGGTGGTCAACGAGAAATCGATGAAGTCGATTCTGGGCTACATCGAGAAGGGCATTGCGGAAGGCGGACGCCTGATTACCGGTGGCGGGCGCGCGACCGAAGCCGGCGATGGCTACTACATCCAGCCCACGGTGATTGCCGATGTCGATCCCATGGCGACCATTTCGCAGCAGGAAATCTTCGGCCCGGTGCTGGCGGTGATCAAGTCGCGCGGCTTCGAACATGCCCTCGAAATCGCCAATAACACCGAGTTTGGGCTGACCGGCGCGGTCTATACCACGTCGGAAGACAAGATTGAGGCGGCCAAAGAGCGCTTCCACGTCGGCAACCTGTACATTAATCGCAAGTGCTCGGGAGCGATGGTGGGCGCGCATCCGTTCGGTGGCTTCAACATGTCAGGCACCGACTCGAAGGCCGGCGGTCCGGACTATCTACTGCTGTTCACCCAGGCGAAGTCGATTGGGGAGAAGGTCAGGAGATAGTGGTTAGTGACAAGTGGTTAGTGGTTAGTGGTTAGTGGCCGGGGAGAAATCTCCGGCCCGTTTTGTTTTTGGCGAGTGAGAGTTGCGCGAAGAACGTAGGCTCGTTGCTACCATAGGGGTCCTTCGACTCCTCGCTGCGCTCGTCGCTCAGGATGACAATCATACTGCTCATTCCGGACGGATGCCGATGGCGGCCATCATGCGCCCGGTCTTGCCGAACTCGGCGCGGTGCGAGAAGAAACGCTTCTTGTCGCACGCGGTGCATCCTTCAACGATGCTGATATGCTCCGCACTCAAGCCGGCGTCTGCGAGTTGGCGGCGGTTGGCTTCGGCCAGATCGAGGTGCAGTTCGGGGCCGAGATCGCTATGACCGGGAGCCCGTGCTGTCAGGAACAACATGGGATAGCGGACGTGAATGGCGTCGGCGTCGAAGACCTCGTCGAAGAGATCGCCACTGTAGGGAAATTGCGAGTCGAATTCCGCACGAACGTCGGGGCCAACCTGATAGCAGCAACGCCGGATGGAAGGCCCGATGGCGGCGCGCAGATCACGGGGCACGCTGCCAAACTGCCGGCGCATTTCGCCCACGCCCTTCTCCACGATGCGGGCGACAGTGCCGCGCCACCCCGCGTGAAATGCGCCAACCACGCGGCGATTCACGTCGGCCACCAGGACGGGAGCGCAATCGGCGGTTTTGATGGCCAGCAGTAACCCGGGCGCGTCGGTGATAATGCCGTCCCCCGCAAGCGGCTCATGCTGCGGGCCATCACGCGATGAATCACCGCCGAGTGTACTTGCTTCAGCTGCGCCAGCGGCCAGGGACCGGCTTCGCTCGTCGCATCCAGCGCATCAAGAAACAGCGCGCGGTTACGCGCGACATTCTCTTTGCTGTCGGCCGGAGTGACGCCGAGGTTCAAGCTTCGTCCGCCGTAGCAAGTCGAAACGCCGCCCGCTCGAGTACTGAATCCATGCACCAGCCACGGCAGGGCCGCGAGGCTGGGCGCGCGCAAAACGTCGAGCCCGGGCTGGCTTGCTGATGCGGTCTGAGATTTCGGACGCGTGGAGCGGCGGCTGGAATTCGGGTGCGCGGGCACGGACTAATTCTAACGGAATCGCGCGCTGAAATTCTGCGCCCAGCGCCGAGCGGAATACAATCGGTGCGGCGATGCTGCTCTACTACATCACGGACCGCAAGGGCCTGACAGGAACCGACGCGCAGCAGCACAGCCGATTGCTCGCCAGAATCGGCGAGGCGGCGCACGCTGGCGTTGACTACATTCAGCTTCGCGAGAAAGATCTGGCGGACCCCGATCTGGAGCGGCTCGCGTGCGATGCGGTGCGGACCGTTCGCGAGCATTCTGCGAGCACGAAGCTGCTGATCAACGGACGCGCCGACATCGCGCTCGCGGCCGGGGCCGACGGCGTTCACCTACCTGCCGGCGGGCAGAATGCGTCAGACGTTCGCGTGCAGTGGATGCGCGACAGCGATGGCGGGCCGGTGATTGGAGTGTCGGCCCACACCATCGAAGAGGTGCGTACCGCTGCAGAGCAGGGAGCAGACTTCGCGGTCTTGGCGCCGATTTTCGAGAAGGTAAACACCAACGCACAGCCGATCGGGCTCGGCGCGCTACGCGCTGCCTGCGCAACCGAAGGCTTTGCGGTATTGGCGCTGGGGGGAGTCACTGCGGCCAACGCAGCCTTCTGTCTGGAGGCAGGCGCCGCCGGAGTCGCGGGGATTCGCCTATTTCAGAATGGCGATATCGCGGAGACGGTCCGCCGCCTGCGCGAGTTGGAGCCGATCTAGCACCTACTCTCGTTCTTTTTCGCCCGCCAGCGACCTCAGCAGCATATTGATGAGCGACAGGACGATGGCTCCCCAAAAAGCCGGCCAGAAGCCGCGCACCACGAAATCGGGCGCCAGCAAGGTGGAGGCAAACATCAGCATCAACGCATTGATGACCAACCAGAACAGTCCCAGGGTCAGAATCGTCAGAGGGAAGGTGATGAGCTTCAAAAAGAATCCAAGGGTGGCATTTATCAGCCCGATCACCACCGCGGCGATGAGCGCTGCGGTAAATCCCTGCACGTGAAATCCGGGCACCAAACGCGACACGACCAGCAAGCTGATCGCGCTCAACAACCAGTTCACGATTAAACGCATCGCGTTCCTTTCAGAGCTCGGCTCAGGAGATCGTCTTCTTCGTCACCATCATATCGACAGCTTTCGCGGCGCGGCGCTCGCGGGTCTCCTCTTGCTTGGCGCCGCTGATCCATTGCGCGAATTCCTTGCGATGAGTGTAAGCCAGTTTGTCCCACAGCGCCTTAGCTTCTTTGCTCTGGCGAAACGCCTTGGCCAGTTCGACGGGCGGCGCAATGTTCCATTCCTCGGTATCGCGCTCCATTACGACCGCGACCGTGTCCCCAGGCTTGGCCTTGGCGCCCGCCTGCAGTTGTTTGTTGAAGGTCAGCAGATGACGTCCCTCGGACGGTTGAATGTTGGTGCGGAAAGGAAATCCGTTGATCGTGCCTTTCACGCGGACCCGTCCGCGGGTCCCCCATAGTTCGGGCACATCAAACGGAACCGCCAGGAAGCACCATGCGCCACCCGGTCCGGCAGGCTCGGCCTTGGCTTTGAATTTTTTAGGCATCGCTACCTCCCTGACAAGTCGCGGTGGCGGAGGGAAATTCGCCGGAGATTATACCGCGAAGGACTGGGTTCCCGGCCTTACTCTCAATCCGACCGAAAGGCAGCGTCGCTTTGCAGACAAGTTGTCGCCGAGTGCCGGTCGTAGATCCTAAGGTTGCCAAATTGTCAAAGTGTAGTAACGTTCTTCGCGATTGCGACTGCTTGCCCAAAATCTCATCTTGGCCACATCGACATTGCGGACCCGGCTGAAATAAAACGGATGGGGACATTTGTGCGCTCGATTTCGGTTCCGATCGCCATCAAGGTCTTGATGTGGGCGCTGCTGCAGTTGCTGCGTTTTCGGATCAGACAATTCCATCGGAGTCATAACTTGCGCCCCCAGGGAGCCCATCGTCCCCAGCAGAAAACACAAGACCGCGATGTCATTTGCAAATTTCATTACAGCAGTTTCGTATGGGCTAAGGATGAGGTCAACTCCGGCTCACTTTTGCGCATACACCAGTCCGCCGGCTTCGTAGGGAGGATCGGCCACCGCACGGATGTACGCGATCAGCGCAGCGATGTCTCCCTTGGAAAGCGTGTATCCCCAAGGCGGCATCTCAGGCGATTTGTTCAAAGCGGGACCGCCGTGACTGATGATGGCAACCAGGTCAGCATCGCTCATTTTGTTGAGCGTGTCGCCTTCGGTGAACGGATGCGGTTTGACTGAAAGATTGTCCATGTTCGAGACGCGTTGCGGCGTGGACTCCGGGTCGTGGCAGCGGACGCAATATTGCGCGTTGAACTGAGCCCCTACCGTCTGCTGATAGCCCAGCGCGATCTCGTCAATGGTCAGGCCGATGCTCTTTCCCGACGCGTCTGGCGTGGTGGCAGTGAACTTGTACCGGCCGCTCTGCTGGCCGAGTTGAACTGTACAGGTGACTTGCCCGCTGGAATCGGTCAGCGCTGCAGCGGGAGTAAAAGTTACCCCTGCTGGTCCGCTGAAATACACGGCCGCGCCAGTTACCGCGCTTCCCGAGGCGTCGTTCACCTGCACCACCACGGGTTGATCCAGCAGCATTCCGGCATATCCAATCTGCTTCCCACCGCTAGACTCGACGATTGCGGCTCCGCTGGCAGTGGCTTTCAGAGGCACAGGTTGGTTGCTCTTGCGGGAACATCCAGCCAGCAGTGTGGCTGCACACACAGCGATGAATACCGGTTTCATTTCTTCACCACTTCCTGCGCGCCGCCTGACTTGAGCGACATCAGGAATGCAGTCAACGATTTCGCCTCATCGTCGGTCATGTGCTGGTTAGGCTCGATGGTCCCAGGACGCAATGCCTGTGGATCTTTCAGCCAGTGATAGACCCAGGCAGCGTTGAACCTTTTGCCCGTGCCAGCCAGCGCCGGGCCAATGTAGCCTTTGTCGTTCTTGTAGTCGGCGATGTGGCAAGACTGGCAGGCGAATTTCGAATAGAAAAGCTGGCGGCCCTGCTCCACTTGCGCGGGAGTGAGCTGCGACCCTGGCAACGAATCGCGATCAAACTCGGGCGTCTGGTACACCATCATCATGTAATCAGCCAGAGTGTTGATCTCCGCGTCCGTGAGGTTGAACTTCGGCATGCGCCGGATCAGTGCCGGCCGCAGCGTTTCCGGGTTCTTCAGAAACTGCGTGAGCCACTCACGCTGCACCGCGGTCCCTTCCCAGGTGAGGTCGGGCGCCATGTCTCCGCCGTGCCCGTTGATCATGTGACAAGTGAAGCATCGCAGGTCGCGCATGAGCTGTCCGGCATTTCCTGCCGGCTGATACTTGGTCTGCTGCAGCGAGGCAATCCGCATGGTGGGTGGCTGAGTTTGCGCCCGGTCGGTCAGCGCCAGCAGCGCGGTGGTGACTGCATCAATCTGCTGTGGCGCCAGCTTGAATTGCGGCATCTTCAGCGACGGCCCGAACGCCCGCGGATTGCGGACTTTGCCGGACACGTAGCCGGGCAGACTGTGTTCGACCCCTTCGACGAAAATCAGTTGGTTAAGTGGTTTGCTGCCGATGCGGCTCAGCTCGGGCGCAAAGTTTTCCGGCTTCTTGATGCCGTTGATTTCGTGGCAACTCGCGCAGCCATCCTCCATCACCAACCGTCTGCCGTGTTCAATTTGTTGAGGCGTTGCCGGATCAAGATGAACATTGGCGATGAAGTCCGGCTCTGTCTTCGACTCCAGGAAACCCGTTAGCGTGGCCACCTGAGCAGCATCGAAGCGGTAGTGCGGCATCATGGTACCCGGATCATAGTGATCGGGATTGGCCACCCAATCCTGCAGCCACTCCGGTTTTGCCTTTGTACCAATGCCCGTCAGCTCAGGGCCGATGTTGCCTCCGACCATCATGCCAGCAGCGTTCTGCATGGCATGACAGGAAGCGCAAAAGGATTGACCGTAGAGCGAGGTGCCGGCCGCCGGATCCGCCACGGCCTTCACGTCAGTTTTCACCGGCGGGAGTGGCGGCTCGAGCGCCGTGCTCTGCGCGAGTACAAACGCTGAGATGTCGCGGGCGTCGTCATCGCTCAACTGATAGTTCGGCATGGTAGCCGTGCTGGCGTAGGCTTGAGGATCTTTGATCCAGGCGTAGATCCACTCGCGCGTAGTCTTGTCGACGATGTGCTTCAGCGACGGCGGATCGTCGCCCGGGGTAATGTAAGTCCCGTCCGCCTGCTTGATGGTGTGGCAATGTGTACAGCCGTAGCTGGAGATGAGCTGCCGTCCCTGGTTGAGGAACGGTGTGCCGATTTGATTTCCCAGATGGCATTGCCCACAGCCCGCTTCGATGTATTTGGCCGGCAGCAGCGGCTGTTCCCATTGTTCGGTAGCGTTATGCGCCTCCTCTACTGTGGTCGCAGCGCCTTGTCCTCGGTGGCAGGTCGTGCAGCCGAACTCAGTCAGCGAGTGTGGAATCGTTGGATGCTTACGAAATGCGACGGAATTAACATCTGCAAGGCTGGTTTCTTTCATTCCGAGGTGGCAAGTAGTGCAGCGGTCGGTCACTTGCTGCTCGGGTATCCAGATCTGCTGGATGCCGCCCTGGAAGTGCCGTTCGAGCGTGACAGCGTCGGCGCGCCCGCGGATGAAGTGCAGATATTGCTTCTGATAATGGCGCCACTCGCTGAAGTAGTTCTTGGCGGGGGCCACGGCTAGCAGCACAAGTAAGATGACGCTTGCCGACCCAAAAGCCCGAGCGCTGTCGCCAAAGAAGAACCGCCAGACCGAATTGTCCTTAAGCGTCACTTATGCCCTCCAGGGAAGCACCCAGGACCATCCCGGGCCGCGGAAGAAAGTGCCGATAGCGGTTAGCACGACCAGTTCGATTAAGAACCAGGTCATGATCCAGAACGACAGCGGTTTGCGGGCGAGCCAGCCCCGAAATCCTCGCGTTACTTTCGGATCGGTTTGCGCGGCCAGCAGCATGAATGCGGCGACGATAATCGTAGGGACCAGCGCGACCCAGACATCGAAAACTGCGAGGAAAATACAAAACACAACTACAGCGATTCCGAAGATTCGCAAACGCTTGGTCTTGTCACGAAGCCATAGCCCCTCGGCTTCGACGTTGATGTTGAAATAGGGAATGACAACCAGTGCCATCACCACCAGACCAGGGATGAGAACTCCCGCAACCACCGGCGGAAAGTAGTGCAGCAATTCCTGCAAACCGAGGAAGTACCATGGCGCCTTGGCCGGATTGGGCGTGTGCATGGGGTCGGCAAGCCCTTCCAGCGGTGCATTCCAGCGCAGCGAAATGATGACTAATGCAATCGCGAGAACTTCAATCGCGACCGCGGTGCGGAAGAAGACTTCGGGGTAGGTCATCACCCGCTCTTCATCCTTCATGTGCACCTGCGGCGATGTTCGCTTGGTGATGAAGGCTATACGCCGTGGTGTCTTGCGCGCATCGGAGTCGACGACGGCGACGAAATCTTTCGGATCGCTCACTTCGCGTCTCCTTCCGCCGCAGACTCACCGGGATAAATTCCGCCGTCTTTGCGGATCCGCCAGAAGTGAACGGCGATCAATAGAACCGCGGCAAGGGGCAGAATTACGCAGTGCAGAACGTAGAAACGGAGCAGAGCATTGGCGTTCACGGCGGTCCCGCCCAACATCAGGAACCGGATCTTAGCGCCCATCACCGGCACTGCTGAGGCAATGTTGCTTCCGACGGTCACCGCCCAGAAGGCCAGTTGGTCCCAAGGCAGCAGATAGCCGGTATAACTGAGCAGCAGCGAGACCAACAGCAGCACGACACCCACCACCCAGTTGAACTCGCGCGGCGGCCGATATGCTCCGCGATAGAAGACCTTGAACATGTGCGCGAACACCAGGAAAACCATAGCGTGCGCTGACCAGCGATGCAGATTGCGCAGAAATACGCCAGACGACACCACGAACTGCAGGTCTTTCATGTCGGCATAAGCCTGCGGGACGGAAGGGTGGTAATACAGCATCAACAGGATGCCGGTGATAACAAGAATGAGAAACGTCCCAAAGGTCAGCGCACCCAAATACCAAGTCGCCTGGAACTCCAGCGTGCGCTTGCGAGCCTTAATCGAAAACAGGTGCAGGAAGACGTTTTGCTGCACGAACAACGCCCGGCGCAAATTGCTCTCACCGCTGCCGCTGCGAAAGATGGAGCGCCATATGCGATTTTCTCGGACTTGATCAACCAGGCGATCGACGGCGTTTGCCACGGTTATACCCTCACCAGTTGCTTGATGGCGACGGCATTCGAGCGGTCAACCATCAGGTTGCCATCGTCACTCAGCCACATACGCAGCCATGGGAGCGGCCTGGGCGCGGGACCGGCAATCTTCACGCCGTCTTTGTTGAACTTACTACCATGACAGGGGCACGCGATGATGCCGAGGTCCGCTTTATATGCGGTCATGCAACCCAGGTGAGTGCAGATGGCCGAGAGCGCAAAGAATCCCTCGCCGGTGCGCACTACGTAAATCGCATTCGCCGGATCGAGCGTAACCGAGTCAGGAGCATAGTGATCGGGCTTTCCAGCATCCACGACGGGTGACGGTTCGTAGAGCACGTTGGGCGACAAATATTCATAGGAGAAGGCTGCCGTGCCGAGTGCCGCAACGGCAACCGCGCCAACTCCGACCTTGACGAAAAATCGCCGTCGGCTCATCTCCTCCGGACTGTCGGCCGAAGCCGCGGGTTTTGGTTCCTCAGGCATAGTTCCTCAGTGCGGTCATTTCGCCGGCGCCGCCAGCTTGGGTCCGTCGAAGCTCTGAATGGTAATAAGCCCGGTGGCTTCGGTCGCCACAAGGTTGTACGACTCCATGGTGATGGTGTTGGCGGGGCAGCGCAGCGCGCACAGACCACAGCGAATACACCGCGTCTCATCCTTTAACATCGCAGTTCCGATGATGCTGCCTAACTCCGACGCCTGCAGGTTTTTCAACTCGAAGTTGAACAACTCCGGGTTATTTGCCAGAGCATCAATCGTGTTCGGTTCAAATTGAATCCGGTCCAGCGGAACCAGTTCCAGGCAGTTCTCAGGACAAACATCCACGCACATGCCACAGAGCACGCAGTCAGTACCATCCACCTCGTTACCTTCGAGAATGGTGTTGACGTAGCACTTCAGGCAGCGCTGCGCCTCGGCCATCGCTTCCTGCTCGGTATAGACGAGTTCGACCTCAGTCATGCCGGTCCTGCGATCCAGTGGCAACATCGGAATCGGCTGGCGTTGGAGGTTCATGTAATCCACGGCCATCTGCCAGCGGTCGAGGACTTGTACCTCAATCTGCGGTTCAGGATGCTTCGTTCCGCGAAGGTACTCGTCAATGCCTACGGCCGCGCGCTTTCCGTCGCCCACGCTGTCAATGATGAGGCGCGGTCCGAATACACAATCGCCTCCCGCGAATACTCCCGACGCCGACGTCATCAAGTTGTCGCGATTCACGCTGATGAGGCCGCGTGGCGAAATCAGAACGCCATCCTCTGGCCGCAAAAACTCCAGGTTGGGGGCCTGCCCGATGGAAAGAATGATGGTGTCGCACTCAAACTGCGTATCGCTGTTCTCGTAGAACGCGGGATTGAAGCGGTGGTTTTCGTCGAAGACGTACTTCGTCTTCAGGCACTCCAGGCCCACGACTTTGCCGTCATGTCCGAGCACCTGCTTGGGTCCGAAACCCGGATGCATCACAATGCCTTCAGTCTCCGCCTCTTCGATCTCCTCCAAGGAAGCTGGCATTTCATGGCGCTGCTCCAGGCAGACGAGACCCACCTCGCTGGCGCCCATGCGTAGAGCCGACAGCGAGATGTCCATCATCTCGTGCCCAGCGACGGCTTGCACGTTTTCTTCCGAAGGAGTTATCTCGCCCGGCGAATCATGCTGCCGCAGCACCTCGCGCGCAGCCGAGCGCGCGACGTCCATGGCGACATTGCCGCCGCCGATGACAATGACTTTTTTGCCGATGGTGAACTTGTAGCCAAGATTGACGTTCAGCAGAAATTCGATGCCGCGATGCACGCCATCCAGTTCAACTCCCGGAATGGAAAGGTCGCGGCTGCGATGCGCGCCGACCGCGATCAGAACGGCATCGAAGCCCTGATGCTTGAGCTCGCCCACGGTGAAGTCCCGCCCGGCGGCGGCGTTGAGGCGCAGAGTGATGTCACCCGTCTCCAGGATCTCGCGGACCTGGGCCTCTACAACACTTCGCGGCAGGCGATACTCCGGAATTCCGAGATACAACATTCCTCCTGCAACGGGTGACGCCTCGAAGATTGTTACCGAGTAGCCCATCAAGGCGAGATCATGCGCGGCTGAAAGACCAACTGGACCTCCGCCAATCACTGCGACCTTATACGGAAGCTTTCCCACAGGCTTGGTGTGGGGCGCAACCGGATGACGTGATTCCGGACCGTGCTTCTCGGTTAGAAACCGCTTCAGCGCGCGGATCGCAATCGGACGATCAATCTCGCCGCGGCGGCAGGCCGTTTCGCAGGGATGAGCACAGACGCGTCCGCAGATGCTGGCCATGGGATTCGGATCGCGCGCAACCTGGTATGCCTCTTCGAATTGTCCCTCCGCAATCAGCGTCACATAACGGCCCGCATTGGTATGCGCGGGACACGCCATCATGCATGGGAAATTGGTGTTGAGCCATTCCCGATCGACCTTCTTGTTCGCGAAACGGATTTGCATCAGCGCCCTATGGAGACCAGGTGCCAGCAGCTATGAGTAGAAGAAGGGCGGCGCGTGTCCGCCCTTCGGACCGTTTATTTCGAGAGGGTAAAGTCGGCCTTGCCTGTACCGGCTACATCAACAGACTTGCTCTGTTGCTTTGTGCCTTCATGCCAGGCGACCACGTTGTATTTGCCATCGGGAACATTCTCGATCTTGTAGTTTCCGCTGGCGTCAGTCTCGGCGAAATATGGCGTCGGGCTGACAACAATGTAGCCCGCCATCTCCGGATGCACGTTGCATAGCAACGACACCACTCCGGGACTATCAAACTTGAAGGGGCGCTTATCGCCTTTTGGCCAGGTCCCAAGGTTATGGCCGAGTTTCTTGTTGCCGCTGATCGATGGCCAGAAAACATTGTGCTGGACGTTATCACTATTTAAAAACTCGACGGTGGTTCCCACCTGAACGACCATCACGTGCGGATTGAATACCAGTCCCTTCTGGTCCATGACTGGTTGCTGCGAGGGTGCAGGAAAGGTTTTGCCCTGAATGACGTCGACATAAACCACGGACTTCCCAGGCGATACCTTGCCTTCGATAGTTCCGGCAATAGCGGTAGCTGCCACAGCCGTAATCAATAAAACCGTTACAAGAAAACTGCGCATCGTGAAGATTCCTTTCGTTGGTTGTGTTTCCTCACCTTTTAATACACGAATTCTAAACCTGTTAATACACGAATTCTAAACCTGCGACTGCCGTATTGGTGTGGAACGGGTTGAGAGCCACCGGGAGACCGGTGACGGGGCTTGTCGCGAACACGACTGACTGCGACGGACGGAACTGGTACTCAAACGATGCCTTGATGTTGGCGTGCATCAGGAACTGCACCCCCGGCGTAATCCGGCTCCGGGTTACACTGGCTGCCCCATTGAAGGGAGAGCCGGTGAACCCTCCAGCCGTCAGGCCGTTCACATAGTCGGAATTGGAGTTTACGGCGTCATAGCGCATCAGGACCATCATCCAGGGATAAGCGAGCCATTCGACGTTGGCGAAACCCCCGCTGAATGTGCCTGCCCGGCCTGAAATGAAACCGACGGGCGCCGTGGTACCCGTTATCGGCAAAGGAACCAGTACGCCATTGGAATCGACCGGCAGCAAGTTGTTGTCGTGCCCGTACATGTACAGGGCATTGAACTGTAAGCAGCAGCGGTAGTTGAAGGTCAGGTTGCCACCCACCCGGTAAAAGGGCTCGCGCGCGGTGATGACGGTCGGCACGCCATTGGCGGTGGCCCCCGATAGCCGCTGCACCGAACGTCCATAGAAGTAATAGCTGCCGAGGTTCAAATAGGTGTGATCGCGCGGTCCGGTGGGGCCGGCTGCCTGGATGGCGTTACGGCTTTCCTTGTCGCGCTCCAGGTTAAACCGGTAACTGAAGGAGGCGTAGAGGTCCTTGAAGTTCGCATCCGAAGCCACGCCCAGCCCGCCATTATTGCTGCCAGTGGCCTGGGGGACATAGGGGATGCCGGAGTTAGCATCCTGTCCGAATCCACTGGTGTTCTGGTCGATGAAGGCAAGCGAGTAGTAGTAGCCTCCGGTGTGCAGCCCTCCGCTCAACTCAACACCCTTGCCCGCATCCGCGATGGTGAATTGGTTATTGACGAACTGCTGCGCAAAGGCTGGATTCACGGCCCCAATATTGGCCTGGGTATAGATGTCGTAGGGACTGATCCAGATGCTGCGGGCTTGGGTGAACGGCAGCTCCAATTCAAACTGGCCAACGCGCAGACTCAGCAAGTTCTGGGGCAGCTTCAGGAAGCGGCCGACATTGACGAACTTGAGATAGGCATCGCCCAATCCGCCGTTGGCGTTGGCGCCGCTGACACTGATGTCGTCGTCCACCCAAAATGCCATGTCACTGCCGAAATTGCCGGCCGTGAAGATGCTGAATAGCCCAGTCTGGAAGTCAGTGGTCGGAGTATACGGCGCCACTGTTCCAGGCGGCAGCAACTGATTGAACTTCGAGCTGCTGGTCCCCGTGTATTGAAAGTATTGGTTGTAGCGCAGGCCGATGGGCGGGAGACCCGGTATGACACCCGGCCAGACGGCCTTGGGCCACAGTTCCGCGTTGGCCGGCGCTCCCAGCATGACCGGCGGAATCTTGATCATCGACTCGTCGTCTTTGGGGAACTTGAAGCCAGCGTCCTTGAATGCCTTTCCGAAATCGTTAAGCTTGGGAAAGTCAATATGACACGTGCTACAACTCGTGCCATACATGCGTGAAAATGCAGGAATCGCGAAGCTTGGTTGCGACGGAATGATCAAGAAAGCTAGAACGAGGAGCGGAAGAAGTCTGTTACGAGCACGAAACACTCGCCCACGCATACCGAACCTCCTTGCGGGTGACGAGGCCAGGAGACACGGAGTACCTCAATCCCCACATCTGATTTGGCTAATGGGACAGAAGTATTCGTTCTGCACGGACTGTTTGGCTGTGATGACCATCACAATGTGCTGTGATTGACGTATCTCTGAAAGTTCCCAGTGGCGATTCTCGCACCGGCGGGCTCGCGATGGCGCTACGCCGCCCGATGCTCACACGCAGCCGTGACCGGGATCACTGCACGATCGCACGGAAGATGTCATAAACCCCTGCATCATGAGTGAGGATGCTCAAAGCCTGATCCTGAACGCGTGCGAAGACTTGAAGGCCTGCCTGGGAAAGGCAGGAACACGAAAGCATTTTGCTGCCGCCGAAGTCCTGTTTCACGAGGATGGTGACAATACCGGCGTCTTTCTGGTGGTATGCGGCACCGTATGTATGAGTGTTAAAGGGCATGCCAATGCTGGATCGAGTGTTTGCCTGTGGGTCGCTGCTAGGTTTGCCATCGACGTTTACCGGGCGGCCCTACACTCTGACCGCAACAGTAATTGCCGACGCAGATGTGGTGCACGTCACGCAAGGAGGCTTTCTCCGTCTCATGGTCGAGCGGCCAGACCTGTGCCGCGAAACCACAGAAATCCTAGGCCGAGAAATGACCTTCATTCATTCGGCGCTGATAGGACCTCGACGAAGTCATGCTGCCTCAACGACAAACGATGGGGGTGACGTAGCAGTCGCATGGAACAGCGGCCTTCATACAACTCGCGCCACATTCGAACGAGGAATAGCGAGGGGGATATGGTCTATTTAAAAAGCTTTATCGCGGGGACTGCGGCACTAGTCATGGCAGCGGCCCTATCGCCAATCTTGATGGGCGTCTATTTCTTGGTTGTCTACAGGAACGGAGCAGACGAGGGCGCCGCCTGGGACCCAACGTCCTTTGCAAGACAGCCACTGACTTGGGCCATACTCGTGCTGATATTTGTCGCAGGATTCGTGTGGGAACTTCGGCGAACACATCCAGAATAGTCGTGGTCGAGACACTGGCTTAAGCCGCGAAGCGCACAACGTCACACCTCCTCCAGCCCCGCTTGTCAGAATCGAAGGGCTCGCACGCTAGAGAACTTGGCGCCCAAACCGGGCTGGTCTCCGAGTCGCTGGTAGTCCTGCAAGTGATTGGAAAAGATTGGTCAGGGAGAGAGGTTTTGAACCTCCGACCCCCTGCTCCCAAACCAGGTGGTTGATCTACCGATTCACTGCAAAATAATTCAGACTTGCTGCAACGCAATTCAAACATTACTGCAATTGAATTCCGACAGTTCCAAAAACACAACGCCGGCAGGTGCACCGTCACCGTGTAAAATCGCAGGCTGATCCCGTATCCGGCTGCAGCAGCGAGACTCAACCGAAGGGACCCTCAAATCTGGTTGGGCGGGTGGCGTATAGGAATCCCTTCCGCATTGGCCTTCAGCTTGTCCAGATAATCCGCCCACTGTTGCATCATCTCCCGGCGCTCGGGCAGGTGCGCTGTGCGGTTGTAGGCTCGCCCGTTCGGATCGCGCACGGCATGGGCGAGTTGATGTTCGATGTAGTCGGGTCGGAAGCCGAGCACCTCGTCAAGAATCGTCCGCGCCACGGCCCGGAACCCATGCCCGCTCATTTCATCCTTGTCGATACCCATGCGTCGCATGGCAGCGAGAATTGCATTGTCGCTCATCGGTCGCTGGTTACTCCGTGCTCCCGGAAAGACATAACGTCCGCGCCCCGTGAGGGGGTGCAGTTCGCGCAGGATCTCCACGGCCTGATAGGAAAGGGGGACGATATGCGGGGTGTTGGTCTTGGTCACGGTAAAGCGCCACTCCCCCACGTCCAAGTCGATGTCCGCCCATTCGGCCTTGCGCAGTTCGCCAGGGCGTACGAATACCAATGGCGCAAGGCGCAGGGCGCAGCGCAGCGTAGGCGTGCCTTCATAGCCATCCATCGCTCGCAGAATTTCGGCAACCTGTTTCGGATCCGTCGTTGCCGCGAAGTGCTCGCTCTTCACCGGGGGTAGTGCGCCACGAAGGTCGCGCGACGTGTCATATTCGGTGCGTCCGGTGGCGACAGCGTAGCGGAACACCTGCCCACAGTTGATTAGGGCGCGATGTGCGGTTTCTAGTGCGCCCCGGCTTTCGATTCTGCGCACCACTTTAAGCACCTCGGGTGCAGCTATTTCGGCTATCGGCCGTCCGCCGATCCACGGGAAGATGTCGCGCTCGAACCGTCGAACAATGCGACTGTGGTGGTTCGACACCCATGTCGCAGAATACTTTGCAAACCACTCTCGCGCCACAACCTCGAAACTGTTCGCCGCACGGTCGGCGTGGGCCAACTTTTGCGCCTTGCGGTTTTCGCTGGGGTCGATGTCGTTTGCCAGCAGCTTGCGCGCTACGTCCCGACGGTCACGGGCATCTTTCAGGCTGACGTCGGGATAAACACCCAGGGATAGCCGTTTTTCCTTGCCGTCGAACCGGTACTTCAAGCGCCACCACTTACCGCCGGTCGGGGAGACTTCCAGATACAGACCACGCTCATCGAACCGCTTGACGGGCTTTTTGTCGGGCTTGGCGTTCCGGATCGCGGTATCGGTCAGAGGCATAGGGGCAACCTCCCTTTCAGAGAAACTAACTTGCCCCTAATATTGCCCCCACTTGCCCCCAGATGCCGATGGACAACGCTGATCATCTGTGGATGATGAGGTATATTAAAAATGTAGTAGTTACGCTGATTTAAGGATGTTCCTGGATGTTGTTGGATTCTCTTGGATAGTAATTTGGTAGCGCTACCGGGAATCGAACCCGGGTTTGAAGATTGAGAATCTGAAAACCTGAGAACGTCCCATAGGACTGCCATTCTGCAAGTGGCTAAAAACAAATCAATTCGCTTTCGCTAAGAGACGCGCAGGGTCCGTTCTGGGCACAGTCAAATGGTGATGAATAACGGGAATTAACGGTCGTTCTGGCCACAAAATGGCCACAGTCGATTTATGAGGGCGCTTCCCTGCTCTCGTTAAATACCAGATGCACGTCAGTGCGTAGCTGATAGCTGACCCACAGGGCGGCTACTCAACTTTTGCCCTTTTGGACGAGTTCCACGGGCATGTGGCTCAGCTTCGTAAAAACCCGACGCAGTTGTAGGAGAGGCCACCAATCGTAAAGATAGATCTGCATCGGTCGCCACATGGCGACCCATCCGGCAATCGTAAGACTCTCCCGCACGACGGCAGCCCAAGTACCCGCCTCGTGACCTAACAACATCCTGCTGAGGAATAAACACGCAGCCAAGAACAACAGCCCGATGAAAAGACTGGTGCGGCCTTGTCTTAGGAGGCGCTTAAACTCCAAGTCAGTGATTTTGGCACGATGAGCAAAATGGTTGTGGACGGCCGTTTTGATCAGTTCTTTGGGGTCCTCGGCCGGCCACTGCTCCAAGTGGATACGCAATTTGATCGCTGCGCTGGGAGAGAATTCTTGGGCCCAGCTTACGATGAATTCTTCCGCGTCATCGTCCAGATCCTTTTCAATGAACGGAGAAGGATCCATCGAATTGAAGAGCTGGTTCGTGTCGCGCAGTTTCAGGCTGATGGTGTGCGGGTGCCCCCGGTCCGTCGCAGCAGTGTCAGAAAGTAAGAAACACATACGAAACTCTCTGCTATCAAAGGCGTCGTGCTTTGTCCAGCATCAAGTTGGCACCATGTGAGGAAGTTGATAAGCAGCGACGCTGACATTTACAACTCTAGTGTCCACGACGCACGGAAGTAAGGCACTAACTCGCACCGGCAGACGCCCCTAAGTACTTCGCAACCGCAATCTCCAGATTGAAGTGTAGGGCGTCGCGTCCGAGCACTTTACCGAGCGGTGATTTCTCGATGACCTCCAGCACGTTCGGATTCAACCCCACCTGTCGTTCGCCAAAATCAGATCGCTCGAACGATGTTGACTTTCAATAACCTGGAGGGAACAATCAGCCGACGCGCACGCTCAAGCAGGCTCTCACAGAGGTTTGCCCTGAGTTAAGCGTCATCGGACGTGGGGTCTTGGGGCACTCGTAAAAGGAAAATCCATGACTTTCATGATCGTCTACACATTGCTAGCTGCCGTCGCTGTTTCCCTCTTGAGTCTGGTCAAGGAGACGTTCTCTAGTGCAGCAGTGACGGAAATCACAGTCCCCAGCCCGACCCGAAAGGTAGAGTACCTTCTAGGAGAGGCCTGTGAGCGAGGGGTTCCTTTACGGGACGCATGAAGTCATCATTCAATGGGTCTTTTTCGCCCGCGTCTCAAGAATCAACCTGTACTTGGTCGCCACACACACCGACATGGCTGCTGGCCTCGACTTTCTATCCCAGGGTCAGAAGGCGTTCAGCCCAATCGTGTTCGCTGGAGGAGCCGTGATTGCCTCTCAGGTAGGAAATGCGATCGCCTATCGAGGAGCAACCCTCTCGTCCATGAAACTTCCAATGATTACCTATGGCGTCCTTGCGATCATCATCCTCATCGTGCCACTTCTCGTGGTTACGCCTGTCTTGCTCAAGATCAAGAAAAAAACACTACTTGAATATGGGGCCCTGGTAACCGAGCATAACCAGCGGTTTGATCAAAAGTGGATTCAGAATAAGCACTCACCGGACGAGGTCATCCTGGGCTCCGATGACCCGTGTTCCTTGATCGATCTCGGAAGCAGTTTCCTTGTCGTAAGACAAATGGGAATCGTGCCGATCGATAAGCCGACGCTTGTTACTCTGGCTGTAGCAGCCGCGTTGCCCATGGTTCCGGTCGTTCTTTATGCCACCCCAGCCGAGACCATGGTTCGTGCAGTGCTGAGGATGCTCGGTTGACCCATGACTGAGCCGCCGAGTTCGTCGAATCAGGGAGCCTGAAACGCGCGACAAGTACGGAAACCTACATTCGGTGGCTGACCACACGATCTTCAGCCTGACGGAGGGAACAAAATGGCCGACAATCAAGAAACTGATCCGAAAACGGTGTTAGATGGTGCGACGTTTCGTACTTCGCTCGCACTAGACCGAACGACTTTGGCTTGGATTCGCACTACGGTGACCTTTGCGACCTTTGGTTTCGGAATGATCGGCTATTTTCGAGCATTGGAGCAGTCGACACACAGCGAACAGGCTATGCGTTTGCATCAAGGGGCTGTCCGCATGGGAGTTGGACTGGTGGTTATTGGTTTGGTCGCAACCGTACTGGCAGCATCCTCCCACTGGGTGACACTGCGCCGATTGCGCCGCGGAGAGCAACTCGTCGTATCTCAATGGCCTTTGAGCATTACGATTGCCTTGTTCCTTACGGTTCTTGGAGCCTACGGGCTTTGGTCCGCCCTCACGCCATGAGGGTGATCGATTGAGGTCGAGGTCTGTGATCTGTTCAGCGGCGACGGCGCATCGTTACTCCGCGCACTCGCCTACCTACTCTTCAGCCTTGGTAAACTGTGAACACTCAAATTGATCGGCCATCTTCGGTAACGCAAGGAAACGAAAATGTCTGAAGCCATCAAGAAGATTGCTATCAATACTGGCGGCGGTGATGCGCCAGGGCTAAACGCAGTCATTCATGGGGCCGTACACGCAGCACGGGGACTAGATTGGGAGATCGTCGGCATTCGCGAGGGCTACGACGGACTGCTGGAGCCGGAACGGTTTCCAGGCGGTGGTCTAATCGAACTTCACCGCTCGACCGTTCGAGAGATCTCCCATCTGGGCGGCACCATCTTAGGCACAACGAATCGCGGCAATCCGTTTCATCGGGTTGTCGAGCGGCCTGACGGCAGCAAAGTCGAAGTGGACTGCTCCAATGACCTCATTCAGCGGTTCCGCGACCAACGCATCGACGCCCTCATTGCGGTTGGCGGTGATGGCAGTCTCACCATCGCCAACGAACTGCACAAAAAGGGTTTGTGCGTCGTCGGAGTGCCCAAGACGATCGACAACGACCTCGAATCCACAACGATGACATTCGGGTTCTACACCGCCGTATCTTTCGCCACAGAGTGCATTGACCGCTTGCACAGCACGGCACTGTCGCACCGACGCATCATGGTCGTTGAGGTCATGGGACGGTATGCTGGCTGGATTGCGCTTCACGCTGGGCTCGCCGGACGGGCCGATGCCATTCTCATCCCCGAAATTCCATACTCGATCGAAATCCTTGCAGCGCACCTCAAACACAAGCAAGAGGAAGGCAAGCCGTACTCCATTGTAGTTGTGGCGGAAGGTGCCAGGCCAAGCGGCGGTGGCGTTACCGTCAAGAGCCGCGAAACCGGACGCGCGGAACGCCTTGGCGGTATTGCCGAAATTGTTGCGGCGCAGCTCCAGGAGCAGACTGGCAAGGAAAGCCGCAGTCTGGTGCTAGGCCATCTTTTGCGCGGCGGATCCCCAACGGCAATGGATCGCAATCTCGGGGTCACGTTTGGCACGGGCGCAGTCTACGCCCTGTCGCGGGGAATGAACGGTGTGATGGTGGCTTTGAAACCGCCGCGTCTCGAGTTTGTCCCGCTGCACGAGGCTATTGCAAAGCTGAAACTGGTGTCGCCGGAAAACGAATTTGTCCTGGCTGCTCGGATTTTAGATACTTGCTTCGGAGATCAAGCCACTGCGTCGGGGCCGTACTAGAAGTAATGGTTGAGGTAAACCGGGAGCTTAATCCATGAGGAAGCTCGAGTCCATGGCCGACGCGCCGTTCGTTGACTTGGGGTCACAATGCCACAGTCTCTGATTCTGAACTGCAGTATTCCAAATTCAAGAACTAAGGAGCGGGCGGGCGGCAAAGGTGAAAGCAAACTGAAACCGGCCAAATGAGCCAATGACATCGCTCCGGGAACACAAGACGAAGATTGTCGCTACCATCGGTCCAGCCTCCGACTCACCGGAGATGCTCGAGCGTTTGATACGCGCCGGACTCGATATCGCTCGGTTGAATTTTTCTCATGGGGAATTCACCCACCATGGCAAGGTGATTTCTCGCATCCGCACAGCCGCGCAGAAGGTCGGACGAAGTGTCGCCATAATGGCCGACTTGCCCGGGCCGAAGATGCGTCTCGGGAAGATCAATCCCGAGCCTATCCAGTTGCGGATCGGCGAAATCTTCACGCTGACCAGCGAAGACATCATTGGTGACAACCATCGCGCATCCATGAGTTTCGAGCCGCTACCGCGCGTGGTGAAACCAAGCGACCGGCTTTATCTGAATGATGGACTGGTGCAACTTCAGGTGGAACTCGTCGCGGGCAATCAAGTGCACTGCAAGGTCGCTGTCGGTGGCGAACTGCGCTCGCGCAAGGGACTCAACCTCCCCGGCATCAATCTTGGCATCAGTGCCTTCACGGAGCACGATCGCCGCTGTCTCGAGTTCGCCCTTCAGCATGGTGTGGATGCTGTCAGTCAATCTTTCGTCGAAAGCGCGCAGGACGTCCACCTGGTCCGTGCCGCCGCCCTAGCCGCCGGCAAGCAGCCATTCATCATCGCGAAGATCGAGCGCTCTCATGCCGTCGAGCACTACGAAGATATCCTTCACGCAGCCGACGGCATCATGGTGGCCCGCGGCGACCTCGGGGTTGAAGTGCCGGTCGAGGAGATCGCGGTAATTCAAAAACAATTGATCCTTCAAGCAAACATTGCGGGTAAACCGATCATCACTGCGACCCAGATGCTCGAATCCATGGTCTCCAACCGCCTTCCGACTCGCGCCGAATCCACCGATGTTGCAAACGCGATCCTTGACGGAACCGATTGCGTCATGCTCTCCGGCGAATCCGCCATGGGACAATACCCAGAAGAGGCGGTCGCGATGCTGGCCAGGATAGCAGTTGCTACCGAGTCGAGTCGTCCGGGCGCGTGGCGGAAGGCCCTCCAGGGGACTGCGCAGAAGCCGTCAACGGCAGCGCAAGCCATGGCCGTCGTAGTAGAACATGCGCTTGAAACTGTGCCCTGTGCTGCCGTCTTTGTCCCTACGCGCAGCGGCAACACTGCGCGCATGATCTCGAGCTTCAAGCCGACAGTATGGATCGTTGCCGTCGGAGCCGACAGCGCAGTGATGCAAGGGCTTCTCTTTTCCTACGGCATTCAACCAGTTCATCGCGAAGCGGATCCCGAAGACTGGCGCGATTTCGCCAGCACTTGGCTGCGCGATCATTCCGTGAAGGGAAACGTAGCGTTTCTTGTGGCCGCGGCGTCGCCACGGCAGCCCGACGCAAGTCATCGCATCGAGTTTATGCGCGTCGACGAATTAGACTAGTCGCCTATGCCTCATCAGAACTTAAACGCAGTCGTTTTCCTGACTTCAATGACGCTTTCCATGGACGGGAGCGGCTTTTTATACCGAGGTCTTATAGCGAGGTCTTCGACCTTTGTGATGCCCAAGAACCGAGCGGCAGAACTCGGCTGACAATATCCGGGCGTGGATCTTCGTTCGACTCCTAGTCCGTAAGCGCCCATTTCTTGCTATCGCCAGTTCATCCCACCCGTGCGGCGCAGGTTTCGAGTACGAGTGCGACGAATCAACACGCCCGCCAATCCTAGAACGAACTTGCCCTGGACTATTCCGCTCTCCGCTAACCTCGTCCTACGCAACCTTGGACTCACGCTGTTTCTCGCCCAGGTCGGAATCAGTTCAGGACCCAAGTTTGCCGCGACTGCGACTGACACGGGTTTGATGATGCTCGGTTGGGCACCGCTACGGCAATCCGGCGATCCGCGCCTACTCGAACAGACTTACCCCAACGGAAAGTCCTGATTTGGGATACGCGATGATATCTCGAGGTATGACTATCGTGAAAATTCTCTTCGTAGTTATTGTCGCGAAGCTGTTTCACCAACAGGAATCCCCGGTACCTGGCCGTGCCGCATACCTGCCAGCAAGTAGCAGTACTGGAACTCTGCTGCGGCCGAAGCACGCTTCCAGATTCGGGGTACGCCTGTCCGCGAATGTAAGTCGGATACAGGCACGAATCCTGTTTGACAGCCGCTCGCGACCCGTAGCCAATGGGCGGTAACGCACTCTGCAGATAGTTGATGGCCTCAGCCAGATTCTCCCGGTTCAGCGCCAGCTACTCCTGAATCGCAGGCAGCCACAACGACTGCATCTGCGTGTCGAGGCGGTACGCTGATTCAGGTCTTGCGCGAATGTTTGGCCTGCTGAGGTGTCACCGGTTATCGCGTAGGCCAGCGCGGCTTCGCCTGCGACGCTGTGGCTCTTGGCATCAAGCTTTAGTCCCGCAGCCGCTGCCTTCCGCGCTTCCGCGAAGTTGCCATAGGCAGTTTCGCGCAGGGCGCATTCTCCCACCAGATTGCGCCATTGTCCCTGCTATCGGCCGCCAATCTTGTCCTCCAACCGGGGGCCGAACAACTAGGGATTTCCCTAGTTGTGACGGTATCTGGTCAAACCTAAGATTGTTTTTAGGTCTGGCCGCCGGCAAGGAAGCGCGACCTCGATATCACTGAGTAATCGGAGAAAACAGGAGGCGTAATAGCCAGAAAGATTGGAGTAGGTGCATTTCATTGTAGCAATTTCACTGGCAACACTTCTGTTATTTTGTGGCACCGCTGTGGCTCAGTCCGCCAAAGCCGAGGGACTGATAACCGGACGGCATGGCTACTGCAACAGGTGTGCAGCGAACTTGCTTCGCTGGTCGGCCACACCAAGGTGCAATCAGGATGCTTGAAATGTTGGCTACTACAAAGCTTGGCATGACCGGACGAGCTTGTGATCTAAGCGACCTGGGCGACTCCCGGAGATATCGAAGCGCGCGATGAAACACCCTTACGCTGACCACTCGACGCTCCAAGGTAAGAAATTCACGGCGGAGAAGAACTGATCGATGAGAACTTCGCTCCAACGATGGTTGTGGTTGGCAATCGTTTTGCCCGCCTGCACGGTGTTTGCCGCGGAGCCGGAACAAGGTCTGCCGCAGTACGCCGTCAAAATCGACCGATGGGGGAGTTTCATTACCAATTCGATGGTCGTCAGTTGGATTGTCGCCATCGGTTTGATCATCTTCGCCAGAGCCGCGACGCGGGACATGAAAGGAATTCCCGGCGGATCGCAAAATCTCCTGGAATGGCTGGTCGAGGGTCTTTACAACTTCTTGGAAAGCATCCTTGGGTCGCATCTGGTCAAGCGGACCTTTTGGTTTCTGGCGACGATTTTCATTTTCATTCTGGCGGCAAACTGGTTGGGTCTCGTTCCCGGAGTGGGTACGATCGGGTGGGGACGGCAGACTCCGCATGGCTTCGTCGTCGACCAGCCGCTGTTCCGCGGTGCGAATGCCGATCTAAACCTGACGTTCGCCATGGCGCTTATCTTTTTCGCTTGCTGGATCGTGTGGGCGCTGCAGGACCTTGGTCCGCTCGGACTCGCAAAAGAGCTGTTTGGGCCGAAGGGTGACACAACCGGGTTTTTGAAAGTGCTGATGATCGTTGTGTTTTTCGCATCCGGCTGTCTGGAGATCGTGTCCATCCTGTTTCGGCCAGTCTCCCTGGGTTTTCGTCTTTATGGCAACACCTTTGCCGGGGAGATCATGCTGGAAACGATGTCGCGGCTGGCGCCGGGCTTCGGCTGGTTGCTGCCCATTCCGTTTTATTTCCTGGAATTGTTAGTGGGCTTCGTGCAAGCGCTGGTTTTTATGTTGTTGTGTGCCGTATTCACACTGCTGATTTGTCAACAGGAGGAAGCGGCGCCAGAAGCAGAGTCCCGAACTGTAGAAGGAATTTCGCCAGCTTGACCGTGTTCAATCGCGGAAGCAGCGGAAATCAAAGAAAGGTGCAACAGATGTCAATACCGATATTGGCAGCGGAAGTGGTTGGCAATCTCCACGTTGGTTTGGCCGCGTTGGGCGCGGCGATAGGCGTGGGACTGATTGGCGGCAGAGCTTCAGATGCGGTGGGGCGTAATCCCGGCGCCTCCACGAAGATTATGGTCCAGGCAATTCTGGCCATCGCCTTCGCCGAAGCGATCGTGTTCTATGCCTTGTTCCTGGTGAAGCAATAACTATCGGAAGGGCGCGGAACTATGAATGCCTTTATTTTATTGGCTGTCGTCTCCAGCGATGGGCAGGTCGCCCAGATCGCACGGACCTTCGGCGTGGACTGGCAGCATCTGGTGGCGCAGATCATCAGCTTCACGATCGTGTGCGCCGTCCTCTACAAATTCGCGTATAAGCGCATTCTGGCGATGCTGGAACTAAGGCGTGAACAAATCAGGCAAGGTATCGCCAACGCCGAGAAGATCAAAGCGGAGCTAGACAAGACCGAAACCCAGCGCCAGGAAGTGCTGGCGCAGGCCCATGTCCAGGGCGCCACGTTCATCGAGGAAGCTCGGGCTGCGGCGGCCCGTGTGCAGCAAGAGGAAACCAACAAAGCGATTGCCACTGCCGAACAGATCATGGCCAAGGCGCGCGAGGCAGCCGCTCAGGACCACGACCAAATGCTCGCTGAACTCAAACGCGAGATTGGCAAGTTGGTAGTGGAGGCTACGACCACGGTCACCGGCAAGATTCTGACCCCGGAAGACCAGCGACGTCTGGCCGAGGAAACCTCGAAGCAGATCATGGCATAACGATGAAGATCACCAAGAAGGAAAAACGCGAGGCCAAGCAACTGTATCGAGCCTGTTTGGTAAACGGCTTACTCGACGAGAATCGCGTTCGGCAGGTCGTGCAACGCGTGATCGCAACTGGTGAACGAGACTGCCCACCCATCCTCGCGCATTTTCTGCGGCTGGTGAAATTCGACTATGCCGAGCACACGGCCAACATCGAGAGCGCCATCCCATTACCAGTTGATTTGCAGACCATCGTCCAAAGCGAGTTGACGCAGCGCTACGGGCCGGGGTTGAGCGCTACGTTCGTCGAGAGCCCGGAGTTGATTGGCGGGATGCGGATTCAGGTGGGATGCGATGTTTATGACGGCAGTGTACGGGCCAGGCTGAAAGAATTGGCAAAGAGCTTTTGATCGAAGGTAACCATGGCGAAGCTAATAGAAGAAATTGAAGCGCAAATCGCGGGTACAAAGACGTTTGCGAAACAAAACGTGGGCGTCATCCGCGAAGTTGGCGACGGCGTCGCGAAGATTGATGGCCTGTCCGACGCCATGCTGAACGAGATGATCGACCTCGGGCACGGCGTTACTGGCCTGGCGTTGAATCTCGACGCGACCGAAGTAGGTGTCGTCGTTCTCGGCGACTACACGCAACTCAAACAGGGCGACGAAGTCCGCACTACCGGCAAGGTCTTACAAGTGCCCGTGGGCAAGGGCCTGTTGGGTCGAGTCATGAATGTGCTGGGCGAACCTGTCGATGGCAAGGGGCCCATCAAGTATGACAAGACCTATCCGGTGGAGAAAACTGCGCCTGGGATTATCCGTCGCCGCTCGGTAGACCAGCCAGTGCAGACCGGGACCATGGCGATTGATGCGATGATTCCTATTGGCCGCGGCCAACGCGAGCTGATCATTGGTGACCGCGCGACCGGTAAGACAACGATCTGCATCGACACCATCATCAGCCAGGCCCGGCTCAATAAAGCCGCCGAAGCGGCCGGCGACAAGGACTACCGGCCGCTGTACTGCATCTACGTCGCGATTGGCCAGAAGGAGTCCACCATCGCGCGGTTCATAGCGGCTCTCGAAGCCGCCGGCGCGATGCCGTACACGATCGTTGTGGCAGCCCCCGCCTCCGAGTCCGCAGCCAACCAGTATCTGGTGCCGTTTGCTGGTGCAGCGATGGGCGAGTGGTTCATGGATAACGGCATGGACGCGTTGATTGTTTACGACGACCTGTCGAAGCAGGCTGTGGCCTACCGGCAGGTATCACTGCTATTGAAGCGGCCGTCGGGCCGCGAGGCGTTTCCCGGCGATGTGTTTTACCTGCACAGCCGGTTGCTCGAACGCGCGGCACGCGTCAGCGAGAAGTATGGCAACGGTTCGCTCACAGCGCTGCCCATTATCGAAACGCAGGCTGGCGACGTTTCGGCCTACATCCCGACCAACGTCATCTCGATTACTGATGGACAGATTTTTCTGGAAACCGATTTGTTCTATCAAGGTCAGCGGCCGGCTATCAACGTCGGCATCTCGGTCTCACGCGTCGGTTCGGCGGCTCAAGTCAAAGCCATGAAACAAGTGGCCGGACATCTGAAGGGCGAGCTTGCTCAGTTCCGAGAACTGGCTGCGTTCTCGCAGTTCGGCTCGGACCTCGACGCCAAAACACAGGCGCAGATCGACCGTGGCAAACGCATCATGGAGATTTTCAAGCAGGGACAGTACAACCCGATTCCGGTGGAGGTCCAGGTGCTCGTGATTTGGGCCGCGCAAAACGGTTACATGGATCAGGTGCCCGTAGCGCGGGTCAAGGAATTCCAGAACAAGTTGACAGAGTACTTCACCACGCGCAAGGGCGAATTGCTCGCCCGGATCGGGAAGGAAAAAGCGATCAGCGACGCTTTGAAGGTCGAGTTGAAGACGGCCGCCGATGAATTCAAGCAGACCTGGAAATAAACCTAGACTGGTGAAATATGCTTAGCCCCCGTGAACTTCGGAGACGCATCAAGTCGATCACCAGCACCGCGCAGATCACCCGTGCGATGGAAATGGTGGCCTCATCGAAGATGCGCAAGGCACAGCAGAATGCGCTGATGACGCGGCCTTTCGCGCAACTGCTGTATCGCATCCAGCGGCACGCCACAACTCACGCCCGCGAGTTCACGCATCCGCTGCTGGTGGTGCGTCCAGTTCGCAAGCGCGCCGTGATCCTTGTCGGTACGGACAAAGGGCTGTGTGGGGCTCTCAACACCAACCTGTTTCGTCTGGCTGCGGAGTTGGATACGGCGACCACCGTGTTCATCACCGCCGGCAAGCTGGGGGCACAGTTCATCGCGCGCACCCGGCGGCAGTTGGCGGCGGAGTTTACCTTCACTGACGCGGTGCGATTTGCCGAAGCCAGGCCTATTGCCAAATTTGCTCGCGATCTGTTCTTGAAGGGCGAGGTGGATGAGGTGAAGGTCATCGCGACGCAGTTCGTTAACACGATGACCCAGCGCGCCGCTTGCTGGGAGTTTCTGCCGATTGGCGAAATCAAGGGGCTGAAAATTCCTGGTGCAGAATCCGAAGCGGACTTGGCCTCCAAAACTTCCGAGATCGTCTTTGAGCCAAGTCCGGAGGTGGTTCTCTCGTATCTTTTGGAACACTACCTCAACATTTTTGTCTACAAGGTGTTGTTGGAAGCCAAAGCCAGCGAACAAAGCGCCCGCATGGTGGCCATGAAGAATGCCACAGACAATGCCAGCGGCCTGATCAACGAATTGACCCTCGAATACAACACGCTGCGGCAAGGCAATATTACTAAGGAGCTGCTCGAAATTGCGGGCGGCCAGCTCGGCAATGAGTAACGGAAGGGCGCGTCATGAATAAAGGCAAAATTGTTCAACTCGTGGGTCCGATCGTGGATGTCGAGTTCACAGAAAACCTGCCGGCCATCTACAACGCGTTGACGGTCGAACTTATGCGAGAGAACGAGATGGTCAAGTTGACCCTCGAAGTGCAACAGCACCTCGGTGACAACTGGGTCCGGACCGTCTCCATGTCCAGTACCGATGGTCTCAAACGTGGCTACGAAGTTATCGACACGGGCGCGCCCATTTCCATGCCAGTCGGGGACGGGGTAATGGGCCGGATATTCGATGTGTGCGGCAACCCGGTTGACGAACGCGGGCCGGTTAAGGCAGAGAAATATTATCCGATCCATCGCCAGTCGCCCAAGCTAGTGGACCAATCGACCTCGGCGGAAGTCCTCACCACCGGAATCAAGGTCATCGACTTGATTTGTCCCTTCCTGAAAGGTGGGAAGGTGGGAGCGTTCGGCGGCGCCGGCGTGGGCAAGACAGTCGTCATCATGGAACTGATCAACAACATCGCCAAGCTCCATGGCGGCGTGTCGGTGTTCGCCGGCGTCGGCGAGCGCACTCGGGAAGGCAACGATCTCTACCATGAAATGTCGGAGGCCGGCGTCATCAAGCAGGAAGACCTTGGTTCGTCAAAAATCGCTCTCGTTTACGGCCAGATGAACGAACCACCTGGCGCGCGCCTCCGCGTCGCTTTGTCTGCTCTCGCCATGACTGAATATTTCCGTGATGAGAAGAATCAGGATGTGCTGCTGTTCATCGACAACATTTTCCGTTTTTCTCAGGCTGGCTCGGAAGTGTCAGCGTTGCTCGGTCGCACCGCGAGCGCCGTCGGATACCAGCCGACCCTGGCTGCTGAAATGGGCACGCTTCAGGAACGTATCACTTCGACCAAGAAGGGCTCGATCACCTCGTTCCAGGCGGTGTACGTACCGGCCGACGACCTGACCGATCCGGCTCCGGCCACCACGTTCGCGCACTTGGACGCGACACTCGTTTTGGAACGGTCGATTGCCGAGTTGGGAATCTACCCGGCGGTTGATCCGCTCGCCTCGACGTTGCGGGCACTCGCGCCGGAAGTTGTCGGCCAGGAACACTACGATGTCGCGCGCGGCGTGCAGGGCGTGCTCCAGCGCTACAAGGATCTGCAAGACATCATCTCGATTCTAGGAATGGACGAACTTTCACCCGAGGACAAGACCTCGGTATTGCGGGCTCGCAAGATTCAGCGCTTCCTGAGTCAGCCCTTCAGCGTAGCGACCGTGTTCTCCGGTTTGGAAGGCAAACAAGTCCCGGTGGCCGAAACGGTCCGAGGCTTCAAGGAGATTCTCGAGGGCAAACACGATGCGGTGGCGGAAGGTGACTTCTACATGAAGGGCGGGATTGACGAGGTCAAACCGAGTTGAAATATGGTCCACACCTTAAAACTTGAAATCGTAACCGCCGAAGGCCCGGTGTACTCCGATGATGTCGAGATGGTCACATTGCCGGGCGTGGCCGGCCAGTTCGGTGTGTACCCAGAACACGTCCCCCTTATGACACAAATGGTGCCGGGCGAAATCATTGTGCGTAAAGAGGGTCGCGACACGTTTTTTGCGAGCGGCGGAGGACTGATCGAAGTCACGGCCACAAGTGTTTCGCTCCTCACCGATTTGGCGGTTCAAGCCGACAAAATTGACGAAGCTAAAGCCGAAGAAGCCCGGCAACGCGCCGAGGCTCGGCTCAAAGAAAAGCTCTCTGACGAAGAAGTAGCCGCCATCAATGCTTCACTGGCTCGCTCCCTAGTCCAGTTGCGCGTCAAACGCCGGAAACGCAAATGATTCGGCGGGGCTGAGAGTGCCGAAGCGAGGTAGGAACCGAGTAGATCCCGGTCGATACCCGAGACAGTCTTGGCGAGAGTCGCTCCTGCCGAAGGGTGTATCCCATGTAGGAGTAGTGGGAAGGAGGCGCGGCGCTAATATCGCCCCGTTCTGCAATTTCGTCCAGTCACTCAGTAAGCAGTACCGAGTTCGTGTCGGTTGACGACGTTAGAATTTCTCAAGAGCAGAATGTCTTTTCACACATGAAGGATAACTCGCAAATGCCGCTACTGCCTCTACTGCAGGGGACAGCTTGCATCGTCATTATCCTGTGGGGCGCTAGACTTCTATCCGATCTCCTCGGGCCTTTGCTGCTCAGTCTATTGCTTGCATATGCCGTGGCCCCATTTCCCAAGTGGCTTATGCATCGATTCAGGCTCTCGAAAGCCAGAGCGACTGGGCTCACAGCAGTAGCGCTATCCGCCACAGGACTGCTAGTCGTATCGGCGTTGGAATTGGGCGTTGCAGGACTAACAATAAGACTTCCGATCTACGGTCAACGTCTCGCTGGTCTCTACGAACGGGTAACGGTCTTCTTGAGTGCTCACGGCGTTGAGCCCACGAGCCTAGCTGTCAAGAATGTGCTCACCCCTGAGCGGCTTAGCGAAATCACTGTTTTTCTAATCCCAGCCGCCGGCGCGATTTTCGCCAAGGGCGCACTGATTCTGCTGGTGGCATTCCTGTTGATCGGGGAAATGTTGCACGGTACTGAAGGGAAACCGGGCCCGCTCAGTGAAATCCTGGCGAAGCACGGGTTCCACTCGAGAAAGTACGTTGCCGTCACCGCCAAGACCGCAGGGATTAATGCCCTGCTTAACCTGGTCTTCCTGCTCGCCATGGGCGTTGACGGAGCATTTCTTTGGGTATTCCTGTATTTCTTCCTCGACTTTATCCCCACTCTGGGCTTCTCGATTGCACTCATCCCGCCCACTTTCATAACGCTTCTGATGCAAGGCTGGAAGAGGGCCCTGCTGGTGGGTTGCGGCTTAGTCCTGACGAATCTGATTGTGGACAACCTAATCATGCCTATGTTCGCGAAACGTGAGCTGAGTATCTCTTTCCTTGAAATCACGTTGTCGTTAGTGGGCTGGGCGTTCCTCTTCGGCCTGCCCGGCGCCATTATGGCGATCCCTATGACCTTGGCACTCAAAGAGCTCGTTGCGAAGAACTTCGTGCAAAGGGAGCTCGAGAAAGAGGCATCAGGATGACTTAGTCGATTTGCGGCTTGAACCTCTGAAGCCTTTCAATCCTTCCCCGGCACCAGTCTCTGTGGAAACCTCTCGTTGACGATCTGCTGCGGTCGCCGTGGTCGCCTTTGCATCCAGCTTTTCCGTGAGCTTCCCCAATAACTCCGCTATCACTGCCCTGGTATCTCCCTGTGCCGGCACCCGTGACTTAACCTGCTTTGCGCTGTGCACTTTTCATTGGTGAATTGTGATGCTTTTTCAAGGATTCGATCTCCTCATCCTCTGTGATTGCACCCTGGGGTGCGTTGATCACGGCCGCTTAATGCCATCCGTGATCGGGGATCGACCTTCATCCCATCTCCCTTGAAAAGAGCCGCAACTCATTGGCACAGTAAGGATCAGTCACGTTGTCTTTTCATGCTTGATTGTGACGGGAAACCGTCATGGTGACTTGTTTTCAATAACCGACTTAACTCCCGGCCAAGGCCGAGCGCTTGTGAAGAGTCTCGTTCTTTCGTACGATTACCTCTTGTTCGCTATGGCTGGGCCACGCTTAATCACCGCCTTTGTCCGCGAGAGGGAGAATCGCCACTATGCCATCGGATGACGTGCAGCATGATGTTCTTTCCGCCGACGAGGCGCTGCGACGGCTCATTGACGGCAACGAACGGTTTCTTGCTGGACACACCAAGTTCCCCACCGTCTGCAAGGAGACCCTGGCCGATCTTGCCCGCGAGCAGCTACCCTACGCCACTGTTCTCGGGTGCAGCGATTCTCGGGTTCCGCCCGAGCTGATCTTCGACGCCAACTTCGGGGAGCTCTTTATCGTGCGCGTCGCCGGAAACGTGGTCTCTCCCGAAGTCATGGGCAGTCTCCAGTATGCTGGCGCCCACCTCCACACGCCGTTGTTCCTGGTGCTCGGGCACGAGGGTTGCGGCGCCGTGAAGGCCGCTCTCGAAAGTAAGCTCCACGACGTGCAGCACCGCTCGCGCATTCAGTTGCTCGTGGATGACATCTTGCCGGGTTTGCCCGATCTTTCCGATACCTCAAGCGAAGAACAACTGGCCCGCGCGGTAGAGGCCAACGTCCGCTGGTCCATGCGACAGTTGACCGAGTCGCCGGAATACTCCCGCGCCCTCGCTGAGGGCCGTCCCCCCCGGATGGTCGGCGCCGTCTACGAGATCGCCTCCGGCAGTGTCCGCTTCCTTGACTGACCGCAGCGGAACTAGCGCCGCCCCTCTTTCGCCTTCAGCGTGGCCTTCCACTCCGCCACCTTCGGATCGAGCACCTTGCGCCCCACTAAAGTGACAGCTCGATCGATGTGGTTGTCATACCAAACCTCGCCATCTTCCTTCTCGTCGGCAACCCAGCGACTGGATTCACTACCGATCCTCAAATCGTTAGCGAGAATGTATAGTCCTCCGCCTAACCGCAAGGGATGAGTCTCCCTAGGTGGGGACGGTGCAGCAAACGAAGAGCGGCCCGACAATGTCGGAAAGGTCGTTGCGTTCGAATTTGTCCAGGTCGTTGACGAAACCATGCGCTACTGGGTTCGTATTCTGTTTCGAAGCGAGCATCGGTACAGTGGATACCATGTCAACGACGATGGGTCGGACATTCGAGCACCTAACTGAACCTGCCCACCAGCGCTACGGCTGCCAGCCACCACCGAGTGCCTGATACAGCGCGGCGTAGGTTTGCAGCTCGGCGAACCATGCTTGCGAGAGACTCAGCGCCGATAGGAAGTACTGCTGCTCGTAATACTGGACCTCGAGGAAGCTGGTGACGCCGCCCTGGAAGCGGACGTTCGCCAGGTTCGCCATGTTCTTATACGACTGCGTTTGCTGCTCGAGCTTAATCCGGTACAGCCTCGACTGGTTGTAGCCGACGAGGCTGTTCGCGACCTCCCCGAACGCCTGCTGCACGGTTTGCTTGTAAGTGAGTTCGGCTTCGTCGCGCTGCGCCCAGGCCAACTTGTATTGGCTCCTGATTCTGCCACCTTGATAGAGCGGTTGGAGCGCTTGGCCGCCGACTGCCCAGAACGTCGCGGGCCCTTGCAGGAAGCTGGTCAGAGCCGTGCTTTGTGCGCCGAAGGTACCAGTCAGCGAGATTTGAGGGAAGAATGCAGCCTTAGCGACTCCGACATTGGCATTGGCGGCGACAAGAATCTCTTCGGCGCGGCGCACGTCGGGACGCCGCTCCAGCAAAGCTGCAGGAAGTCCGGTCGGAACGTCCGGCAGATGCGGCTGCTCAGTAATGGTCAACCCGCGAGCGATGGGACCGGGATTGCGTCCCAGCAAGATGCTAATGTTGTTCTCGGTCTGTTCGATTGCCTGCTCCGTCGAGATAACCTGCGCCTCGGCCTGTTGCAGGAGCGTCTGCGCCTGGTAGACGTCGGTGATAGCACTTTCGCCACCTTTGAACTTGATCTCGTTGAGTTTCAGGATCTCGTTGTCGGCCTCTACGGACTTCCTCGAGAATTGAAGCTGGTCGTCGAACTGGCGGAGCGCGAAGTAGTTGGTTGCGACCGAATCGATCAACGAGACGCGCACGACTTCCTGGCCGTATTGCGTTGCCAGCAAGGTGGCGCGGGCGGATTCAGTGGCGCGACGGTACTGTCCCCAGAAATCGACAATGTAGTTCAGGGATAGCGCGAGACTGTCGAAGGTCGGCGACTTGTCGCTTGTGAGATTTGTGAGCGAATTGCGTTCGTTGATGATCGAACCCGAACCGTTGAGCGTCGGGAACTGGTTGGCGCGAACAATGCCTACGTTGGCGTTCGCCTGCAGCACGCGCGTCGCTGCGATACGGATGTCGTAGTTGTTAGTCAGCGCTTCCTTGATGAGGCCTTGCAGAATCTCGTCTTGGTAAACCGAGGCCCAGGGCGTGTCCGCAATCGCCGAGCCCTGTGGCTGCTGCGAGGCGTCAGGCGCTAGGCCGCGATACTGGCCCGGCACGGTGGTAGCCGGACGCTTGTAGTTGGGACCGACCTTGCAGGCGGAACCCGAGAGCACCAGAAGGATGGCCAGCGAAGTCTTCAGGCTAGTCGTCTTTACGCTAGTCTTTTTCAGGCTAGTCATGGGCTTCTCCCGGGGGAGGAGTTACAGCAGTGCCGGCCTCCGGCTCATGCTTTTTGCCGCCGATCCAGTTTCCGAAGCGCTCGACGACGTCGAAGCTGACCGGGATGAAGAAGATGGCCAGAAACGAGGCAGCCAACATGCCGCCGATCACGACCGTGCCGAGCACCTGTCGCGAAATGCCGCCTGCGCCCCTTGCGGTCCACAAGGGAACGCAGCCAAGAATGAAAGCGAAGGACGTCATCAGGATGGGTCGCAATCGGAGCTTGGCGCCGGTCAGGGCGGCGTCGATCAGGGTCGCGCCCTTGTCGTATTCCAGCTTGGCAAACTCGACAATCAGAATGGCGTTCTTAGCCGAAAGACCGATCAACATGACCAAGCCAATCTGGGCGTACACGTTGTTATCCAATCGGCGGAAATAGAGCGCAACAAACGCTCCGAACACCGCGATGGGCACTCCCAAAAGCACGCTGAACGGAAGCGTCCAACTCTCGTACTGCGCCGCCATGATGAGGAAGACGATAAAGAATGCCAATCCGAAGATCGTAGATGGGGAGACTCCTTGCGCGGCTTTGACCTCTTGATACGACATTCCCATGAAGTCGTAGCCCATCTGGGTCGGCATCGACTTACGGAAGACGTCTTCCAGTGCAGCAATGGCCTGGCCGGAGCTGTATCCCGGAGCAGCCGAGGCATTGATCTGCACGCAGTTGAACAGGTTGTAGCGCATAACGAATTCCGCTCCGCTGCGCGGATACGTGCTCGTCAATGTGCTCAGCGGAACCATCTCGTTCGCAGCATTCCTGACATAAAACTTACCCAGGTTCTCCGCCTTGGTGCGGTAGTCGCCGTCGGCCTGCACGTACACCTGCCACTGCAAACCGAAGCGATTGAAGTAGTTCACCAGCGACCCGCCCATAAACGTCTGCACCGTTTGGTACAAATTGCTCAGGTCAATCTGCTCGGTCATCGCCTTGGCGTTGTCCACCTTGACTCCCACTTGAGGAATGCCGAAGAGCGCGGTGGTCATGACGCCCGCAAGCTCGGGCCGTTTGCGCGCCTCAGCCATAAACAGTTGTGTCTGCTTCCCCAGAAAGTCGATGCCGCTGCCCGACCGGTCTTCCAGGACAAACGTGACTCCGCCGGACGTTCCCACACCCGGAATCGCCGGTGGCGGAAACGAAAACGCCAGTCCGGATGACACTTTGGAGAGTGCCCGTTGCAGGTGGGCCTTAATTCCGTTGTAGCTTGTCTCCGGGGTCTTGCGTTCTTCCCATGGCTTGAGGGAGACGAAGAAGAACGAACTGTAGGTCGCATTCACCCCGCTCAACATGCTGAAGCCCATGACCGAGCTAACTTTCCCTACTCCAGGCGTCTCCAGAATGGCTTTTTCTACCTCTCTGGCAGCTTCCGAAGAACGTTGCAGCGATGAGGCGGGCGGCAATTGCAAGCCTGCGTAGAGATACCCCTGATCTTCGTCAGGCAAAAAGCTTCCAGGCACTTTCTTGCCGAAGAAGCCGGCGGCCACGGCTAGCAACGCCAGCAGCAGGAACGCAAATCCCGCCTTGTGGATGAGATGTCTGCACCAGTTGACATAACCGTCGGTGGCGCGACCGAACACTCGGTTAAACCCGCGGAAGAAAACGCCCAACGGTCCGCGGGACTCCTTCTTGGGCCGCAGCAGCATGGCTGAAAGCGCCGGGCTCAGCGTCAGCGCGTTGAACGCCGAGAACAGCACCGAGATGGCGATTGTCACCGCGAACTGCTTGTAGAGCTGACCCGTAATGCCGGGCACGAAAGCGGTGGGAATGAAAACGGCCGCAAGAATCAGGGCAATCGCGATTACTGGCCCGGAGACTTCCTCCATGGCTTTAACGGTGGCGTCATGCGGCGACAAGCCGTGTGCGATGTGGTGTTCCACAGCTTCCACCACCACAATCGCGTCGTCAACCACCAATCCGATGGCTAGTACCAGTCCGAAAAGCGACAAGGTGTTGATGGAAAAACCCAGCATGGGAAAGACGACAAACGTTCCGATGAGCGAGACCGGAACTGCCAGTAATGGAATCAGGGTGGCGCGCCAGCCCTGAAGGAAAATGAAGACCACGAGAATGACGAGGGCCAGCGCCTCGAATAAGGTCTTGTAGATTTCGTGGATACCCTCACTGACGGCCAGGGTGGTATCAAGAGCCACATCGTAATTAAGTCCCTGGGGAAAGCGTCCTTTTGCTTCCTCCATCATTTTGAGGACGTTGGCGCGAGTCGTGAGCGCATTGCTGCCGGGAGTGAGATAAAGCGCAATTAGGGCTGCCGGTTGGGCTGCCTTCGCCGGTTTTCCTTCTTCGGGCGCCAATCCCATTCGCGCGTTAAACGAATAGTATTGTGATCCCATTTCCACCCGCGCCACGTCTTTCAGCCGCAAGATGGAGCCGTCAGCCTGGGCGCGAACCACGATCTGGTCGAAGTCCGCAGCGGTAGGCAGACGTCCCGGGGCCCGCACGTTATAGGTGAATTGCTGACCCTGCGGAACTGGCTCTCCACCAATCTGACCGGCAGGGTTGACTTTATTCTGGGCCTTGACGGCGTTGGTGATGTCCGAGACCGTCACGCCAAGGCTCGCCAGCTTGTCAGGATTCACCCAAATGCGCATGGCGTATGGCCCTGCGCCATAGATCTGGACCTGCGAAACTCCGGAGATACGAGTGAGCGCGTACTGCAAATTGATGGTGGCGTAGTTGGCCAGGAATATATTGTCGTAGGCGCCGGAGTCAGAAAACAGGTCGAGCAGCATGAATGGCGCTGTCGTGCCCGGTTGCACCAACACTCCCTGCTGATTGACCTCGGCGGGCAGTTGCGAATTCGCCTGCCCGCTGCGCATTTGCGCCAGAATCTGATCGCTGTTGATGTCGGTTCCGAGCTGGTAGTCCACGTACAGCGTCATGCCGCCGCCCGAGCTGGCGCTCAGCGAGTACATGTAATTCATACCGCTCACGCCCGACATCTGCTGCTCGATCGGAGTCGCCACCGACTCCGCAATCGTGGTGGCGTCGGCCCCGGGGTACGTGGCCTTCACCTGGATCATCGGGTCAGCAATGTTAGGAAACTGCGCGGTAGGCAGGCTAAGCAGGGAAACCAATCCGACCAACACCATCAGGATCGAAATTACAATGGCAACGATGGGCCGATTGATGAAAAATTTCGACATGGTCAGTTGCTCCCCGCCGCGGACGCCGCCGCGTACGTCTTGGGACTGACCGGAATTCCTTCTTTCACTAGTTGGGGCGCTTGTGCAGCGGCTTGCTGGATTTTCAGAATGCCATCAACCACGACCCGCTCGCCGGGTTTCACGCCGTCGGTAATGATCCAATTGGTGCCGATCCTGTCGCCGATTTTCACTGGCCGGAACGTCGCCTTGTTATCCGGGGACACTACGATCACCTGATAGAGCGACTGCACTTCGATCACGGCTGCTTGCGGCACTAGCAGGGCGTTCTGGTTTTCGGCCGTCTGAATGCGCACACGTCCGAACCCACCGGGACGTAGGATCGCGTCGGGGTTCGGAAACTCGGCCGTGAACTGAATTGTCCCCGTGCCAGACGAAACTTGCCGATTCACCTGGATAATCCTCCCAACATGGGGATAATCTTCCGCGTTCGCCTGGATGTAGCGCACGGGCACATTGCCCGGTTTTCCACTTCGGATAAATTGCGAAATTGCCGCTACATTTCCCAGATAGGCGCTCTCACTGATATTGAAGTTCGCCCAGATTGGGTTTACCTGCGAGATCGTGGCCATCTTGGTCGTGGTGCCCACCAGATCACCGACCTGCGAGTTGGAGTTGCCTGCAATGCCATCAATCGGGGAAAGTACCTTCGTCCAGGCGAGGTTCAACTTGGCATTGTCCAAGTTGGCTTTGGCGGCATCTACTTGAGCCTTGCGCGCCGCCTGTTGGGAAAGATCCGTATCCAATTGCTTCTGCGGGATGGCGTTCTGAGCCGCCAGTGGGGTATCGCGTGCGACGTTGTTGTCGGCTTCAGAAAGACCTGCCTGCGCTACCTCGACTTGGGCCTGCGCTTGCTCGAGCGCGGCCTGATATTGACGAGGATCGAGTTCAAACATCAACTCGCCCTTCTTCACGAAGTAACCGTTCACGTAGTTCTGCCTGAGCAGGTAACCCTGTACCTTGGGTGTGATGTCGGCGTTAACCGGACCCGTGAGCTGCGCCACCCACTCCTCGAAAATCGGGACATTCTGCAGTGCAACTTCAGCCACCAACACCTCGGGTGGCCCCATCGGCGCAGGTGCTTCCTTCTTCTCGCAGGCGGTCAATCCCAACAAAAAGCCAACAAGGCACACGGTCAATAGGGCCGGCGTGGGCCTCGGCGTTGCCCGGCGGCAGGCAGTGGGCGGCTGCAAAGTAGTGCGGTTCCTTTGGTGGCTGGTTCCGTTCTGCTCGGTTGTGGATTGCATCAACACACTCCTGGTTTGTGATCACCCGGGCGGGCAAGTTCAGCAGCACCGAAGTGCACGAGAATTCGCCGCCCGTGCAGCACACAGGGCTTCGTCAGCTTAGTGTCTTTGTACTGTGGCGCAGAATAGGCGACAACTAGGGAAATCCCTAGGTTGCTCGGGTGCAAGGTCAGGGGGGACATTGAAAGGCGTCGCCGCAAGTTCGAACCTTGCAGTGACTCTCCTATTCAGGGCCTTTAGTGTCCAGCACCGCCTCAGCAGCCGAAACCTGGGCGGGCTCGACCCGTTTCTGGTGAAAATGGCGCGCCCAGGCGTGACTGGCCCTCGGATCAGCCGATTTCGTCTGCACCTCGAGCGCGCCGCCGTCCAGTTGCGTAAATCCGGCAACTCCATCATTCAGCGCCAGGTGGACCCCATGCTTGGCCAAGTGACCCTCGACAAGGTTCGCAACCTCTGGGTCTATTGGAGCCAGTACCTGATCCGCTGTCGTCAGTTCATTGTTTCTTTGTTGGCGGGGGGTACTTCTTGAACATTTTCGAAATTATCTTCTGAATCAAAGGGACATCTTTATCGGGATTGTCGGTCACTGATTCATCCGTAACGCTCCACCAGACTGCTTTTTTCGATTGCGGATCCGCGAGCTCTACCACGAGAGTGCCCTGTTTCACGATTGGATCCTTGAGGTGGCCCTGAATCACATATACGAGCCTGTTTCCAGAGCTAAAAGCGACAAGAAGGCTGGGAGTTGCGTCCATCCCCACCTTCTGCAATCCCTTTGCCTGCAGAGCAGCGTCAATCATGCCTTGAACAGTAGGTTCCAGGCTCGGGGTCGCCAGATGCGAGGTTCCCCATGCATAGGTCTTGTACTTGGAAAAGTCCGTTCCTCGCACCCAGTCCACTTTAACGTTAGATTTTGCGTACGGCACGACATCCTGGGCCATAGATGCCAAGGGCATCAGGCTCAGAATGCTTATTGCTAAGAGTTGGCAACTGATTCTCATGAGTTCCTCCGTCTAGTCTGCTTTCACTGTCTGGTGCAACGTTGTTGGGAACGAAGTCGACGATCTGCCGCAGTCCGCGTTCACGGACCACTGCTGAACGAAGCCTGCCTGCCCATTTCCAGAGCCCGCTTAGGATCCAAGCCAAGGTGGTGTGCACCCTTGTCGGCGGCCGGCGGGGCAGTATGCCATCTAAGACTTCCCGAGTTGCAGGGTTGTTCATAGTGTCGCTCGTATTCCAGATCCGGAACCCCGCTTAAAACGCTAGCAAGCAGCACTCAGTTCCACACCTAGGGTTTTCCCTAGTGGCGGCCCGCTTCCTCCGGGTAGTTAATAGGAAAGAGGGAGTCAGGGACAACGATCACAGGTGCTAGGTCAGCTCCAGCTCCGCGAACCCCCATTGATTGAGAAGACTCGGTATCGCATTCAACACGACGGGCTGGGGTGGGAAATCGACGAGTTTGAGGGTGAAAACCGCGGACTGATTACGGCGGAAGTTGAACTCAAGGATGAACATCAATCGGTGACGCTACCTACCTGGGTTGGCGAGGAAGTCACCGTCGATCCACGCTATTTCAACGCGAATCTAGTCGCGAAGCCGTTCACCAGGTGGTGAGAGTCACGCATGGAGACTCGAGACGAATCGCAGCTTAGAAAGCGCCATGACCGTCGCTCAGGTGATGCGCAGCAAAACATCAACGAGGTACTTTCCAGAAAATTACCCGACAGGAGAAAACAGATGGAAACGGCAGAAATGGTAGAGATAGTAGAGACAAAGGATGCAAAGACGAGTTCCACAGGGCGAGTCACAGTCGATAACGCACGGGTAGATCGGCTGAAAGAGCAGTACGTATCCACGCCGCAGGCGATCGATAACGAGCGGACCGTGATCATGGCCGACGTCTACGAGAGTACGGCCGGCTACCAGCAGATCATCCGCAGGGCCAAGTTCTTCGCCACGCTGATCGAGAGAAAGAAGATCTACATCGACGAGAACCTCTTCGTCGGCAGCATGGCGAGTTCCGTCAACGGGATCTACACCTATCCGGAATGGAACGTGGAGTGGATGAAGGCGGAGAAGACCGTCGAAAAGTCAAAGACCCCCGAAGAGCGGGCGGCAAACCAGTGGGCGCTCGAGTACTGGGGCAAGTGGGCACTGCGGCCCCGGGCCGACGAGGCGTTCATCATCAAGTATGGCTTTGATCCGGACCCCGTTTATAAGTCCGGTCTCGTCACGGAGTTTTTGTCCTGGCCGGGTGGCGGCGGCAACCTGAACTACCCCCAGGTTTACAACGAGGGTTTGGCCAGCATGATCAAGGACGTGAAAGAGCGGCAGATGGCCCTCGAATTTCGGCTGCCGAATGCCTCCAAGTTCTACTTCTACGAGGCCTGTCTGATCACGATGAAGGCCGTCATCCGGCTGGCTCACCGATATGCCGAGCTCGCCCGGGAGATGGCGGCGAAGGAGAAGAACGAAGCCCGCAAGGCGGAGCTGATCGCCATCGCCGAGACCTGCGAATGGGTTCCCGAGCATCCCGCCCGGAACCTGCGAGAAGCCATCCAGAGCCACTTCCTCTGTCACATCTCAGCAGAGATCGAGCAGGTAGGTTGCGGCTACTCGGAGGCCTACCTGGGCCAGAACCTGGAGCCGTTCTACCAGCGTGATAAGGCGGCTGGTCTGGTCAATGCCGAGCAGGCGATCTTCATGCTCAGGAACCTCTTCATCAAGCTCAACGAGGTCGGCTACTACTACGGAGAGACGGTGCACCTGTCGAACTCCGCCGACCTGGCGCAGAGCATCTCCCTCGGAGGGTTCACCGAAAGCGGCGAGGACGCCACCGCGGAGATGGACTACCTGATTCTCGATGCGGCCACGTATCTGAAACTGCCACAACCCCCGCTCACATGCATATACACGGATAAGTTGAGCAGCAAGTTCCTGGAGAAGGTCCTCAACATGATCGACACCGGTGTCGGCATGCCCCAGTTCATCAACGGCAGCCTGCTGGTGGAACGAGCCCTCTATCTCTTCGGTGGCTCCGAGATGGGCTGCACGCTCGAAAAGGCAAGGCGCATGTGTATCGGCGGGTGCGTGCCCTGCTTCATCCCCTACGAGACCGGGCACCCTGTCGAAGCTCAGCCCAACCTGGGCAAGGTCCTCGAGCTGACGATGAACAACGGCTTTGACCCTCGCACCAAGAAGCAGATCGGACCCCAGACCGGAGATCCCGAGACCTTCAAGGACTTCGAAGAGCTTTATGCAGCTTTCGTGAAGCAGCTCCAGTTCTGCGAGGACATCGCCCGCCGCGAGTCCTGGATAGGCACCATCCTGTGCGCCGAGTACCTGCCGGTCACCTGGCGCTCCGTCCTCACCAAGAGCTGCATCGAGCGCGGCCTCGAGAGCTGGAATGGCGGGGCCAACTACTACACGGTCGCCCAGGTCGCCGTTGGAGGCGTCGACGCCGCGAACGGCCTGATGGCGGTGAAGCACCTGGTTTTTGACGAGAAGAAGCTGACCATGGCCGAGCTGAAGAAGGCCCTGGCCGCCAACTTCGAGGGGGAATATGAGAATGTCCGGAAGCTGTGCTACGAGGCTCCCAAGCACGGCAACGACATTCCCGAGGTGAACAGGCTGGTTCACAGGGTGTACGAAAGCCTCCACCAGGCCTTCCAGAACGTCGATGGAGGTGGCAACTACCTCAGCCGAGACATCAAATCGACACTTGACGCCTACACCAAGAGCTTCCACAACCAAATGGGTCGGGTAACGGGGGCGCTGCCGACCGGCAAGAGGGCCGGCGTGGCACTCACTGATGGAAGTCTGTCGGCCATGCCCGGCACCGATACCCACGGGCCGACCGCGCTGGTGATGTCAGCGGCCAAAGGTGCGGATGCCGTCAAGTTCACCGCAACGCACTTGAACATGAAAGTCCCACCTGATCAGCTCAAGACCCGCAAGGGCCGGGAGAACATACTGAATCTTGTCAAGACCTATTTTGACAACGACGGCTATCACATCCAGTTCAACGTGCTGAACACCGAAATCCTCCGGGATGCCCAGAAACACCCCGAGAATTACCGGGACCTCGTCATTCGGGTGGCCGGTTTCAGTGCTTTCTTCACCCGGCTGCACAAGGGCGTGCAGGATGAGATCATCGAACGGACCCTGCAAACGTTCGACAGGAGTTGAAATAGGACAGAACCGGTACGGCACGGCGCTCAGTCATGCCGTACCGGAAGTTCCTTGATGGGCACCCAAACGCCCTTGTCTTGAAGGCCATGTAGACGGTCACAAGAATGACTTAACTTCCAAGTCATAACAGTAGTGAAGGAGAACCCATGAGTGCGAACAAAACACGCATTAACAAGGGAGACACTTTATGAGCATAGAAGCAGGTCGCGCCAGTTTTGTCAGACGCATTGCCATCAATGTGGGGGCCGGTTACGTTCCAGGGATGAATGCCGTGATTATGGGAGCGGCTCTGGCGGCGGGCAAATTGGGATGGGAGCTTGTCGGCATCCGGGACGGGTTTGAAGGATTGCTACATCCGGACCGCTACCCCGATGGCGGACTGGTAATCCTCAACCCCCAACTGATTGAGAACCTGGATCCGGCCGGCGGGGGTATCCTGGGCCAATCGGTCCGGGTGGATCCGTTTAACGTCCGCACGATCAATGAAGACAAAATGGTTGAGGAAGTGGACGAGTCCGATCGACTGTTGAAAGTGCTGAAGGCAGCGGGGATTGATGCCCTGATTTCCGTCGTGGGTGGCCAGGGGCTGAGCATTGCGTACAAGCTCCATCGCAAAGGGCTCAATGCGGTCTGCATACCCCGGTCGATTGAGAACGATATTGCCGCCACCACGGTGTCTTTTGGTTTCAACAGCACGCTCAGCTTCACCATCGAAATGCTCGACCGGGTTCGTCAGGCCGCCCAGTCCGCACGCAAGGTCGGAGTGGTGGAGGTGCTAGGCGAGCAGGCCGGATGGCTGGCGCTGCAGGCGGGAATTGCCGTGTGTGCCGATGCCATACTGATTCCCGAGATTCCCTGCGATCTTGAAAAGGTCGCGGCAAGGTTGAAGGAAAAGGTCACACCCAGGCGGCCTTACGGGCTGGTAGTGGTGGCTGAAGGGGCGACATTTGCCAGTAACGGTAAGGCTCCGACCAAGCCATCCTCTCTCAAAGCTTCCCTCTCGCCGCTCGCGACAGGCGATGCAAGTGAGCACGTCATTCTGCACTCGGGACATGCAGCGGAGACCGTGGCGAATAAACTGCAGTTGGAAATTGCCGCGGACACCTATCCCCTTGTCCTCGGTCCATGGGTCAGGGGCGGCGTTCCAACTGCCGTCGACCGCCAACTGGGGTTGAGTTACGGGGCTGGGGCCGTATGCGCTCTCGGAGCCGGCAAGTATGGGGTGATGGTTGCTTTCGTCCCTCCTCACATGGAATTTGTGCCATTGGCGGAAGCGATCAACAAAGTCAGAACGGTGCCCGTGGACAGCCTATTCGTGAAGATCGCCCAATCGCTTGGCATCTTTCTGGGGAGGGAGCTATGAAAACACAAAACGTCAACTCATCCGATATAACAGGCACGGTACTGAATATCCAGCGATATTGCAGCCACGACGGTCCGGGCATCCGCACAACTGTTTTTCTGAAGGGCTGCTCTTTGCGCTGCAGGTGGTGCTCCAATCCGGAGAGCATCGCGCCGAAGCCGGAAATCTCCTACGACCCCAAAAAGTGCACCGGCAAGAAGTGTGGAGTGTGCCTGAAGCCTCCCTTCCCGGAAGGCGCCTTTTATTTGGCGGAGGGCGAGGATGAACGCGTAAGAGTGAACTGGCATCTGGCCATGGGCTGCGACGAGGCATTGGCTTCGCTCTGTCCGACCGGCGCGCTGGAAATGTTCGGCAAAACGAGGACGGTTAACGAGGTGCTGGACGAGGTGGAGAAAGATGGGTCCTTCTACCGCAATACCGGGGGCGGCATCACCGTGAGCGGCGGCGAGTGCTTGCTGCAGCCGGACTTCACCGCGGCATTACTGGCAGGAGCCCACGAGCGTGGCTTCAATACGGCAATCGAAACGGCGTGCAACGTACCTTGGCGGTTCGTGGAAAAGGTGCTGCCTCACGTCGATACCATGCTGCATGACCACAAGCTGACGATCCCGGAGCGGCACAAGAAGTGGACAGGAGTGGGCAACGAGCGGATCCTGGCGAACTTCAAGAAGGCCTACGAAACCTTCCCCAACACAGACTTCATCGCCCGCACGCCGCTGATTCCCGGGGTGAACGCCGATGAGGAGCATATACGGGCGGTCCTGGCCTTCATCCGGCCTCACAAAAACGTGATTGACTACGAGTTGTTGCCGTACCACCGCTTTGGACTGGCCAAGTATGAGTCTTTGGGCGCGGTGTACGAACTGGAGGATTACAAGACACCATCCGTTGAAGTGGTCCAGCGGTTACAGGCAATCATCGACGAAGCCTTTGGGCGAGGCGGCCAGAAACCCGCGGAGTGAACTGACTTTGTTTCGCGAAAAGAAATTAGGAGTCTTGCTGGTGCACCGGCTCCTCCACCGGGCTCTGTTCCTCCAATTCCATCAAATACTGCCGCACTGTGCGGTTGACTTGAGCTACCTGTTTCCAGTTGCTCGCGTGGGACCCGACTTTCCTTAGCCGCGTTCGCCTCGATGAAGCTGCCGTCCACCGAGAGGTGATCCCCGCGCACCAGCCCGGTCTCCAGGCAGCGGGCGACAATCTCTTCAAATAACTGCTGGAACAGGTTGGATTCTAGAAAGCGTCCGTGCCGGTTCTTAGAGACGGTGGAGTGATGCGGGATCTCCTGATCGAAACCCAAACCAGTGAATCAGCGCCACGCCAGGTGCAAGCCCAGCTCCTCGACCAACTTGCGCTCGCTGGTGATGCCGTATAGATAACCAATCGGCAGGATGCGCAGCAACAGTTCGGGGTCGATGGAGGGCCACCCAGTATAGCGATAATGACAGTGGGAGTGCAGCAAAAGACGGCTACCGAAATCCGTCCTATTCACGGCCCTCAGCGTCCACCGTCGCCTTTAGCAGCCAAAACCTGGGCGGAGTCCGCCCGCTTCTGGTGAACGTGGCGCGCCAAGCGCATGACTGGCCCTCGGATCAGCACATACGGCACAACCGCGCACCCGACGGCTACGATTAACAGCTGACCGATGTAGAACGCCCGCAACACGTACAACTGATAAGCGGTATCGAGCAAAACAGCGACGATGAATATCTTGCCGATGTCCTTTATCCCCGAGCGGAAAAGCCGTCGGCGTTCGGTTGGCTGCGTGAGCATGGCCCACAAGTAAGCCGGCTGTCCTTCACGGGCATCTCGCAAGCCAGCTCGGATCGCAAGCGCAGTCACCACCGTCGGCATTACGAACAGCCGAAAGTTCAAAGGTCCGGTCACCCGGCCGAGGAGATGCTCAATTCCACGAGACAGCATGTGCAGGATCGTATCCATGGTTCACTTCTCAATCCATGATCGGCTGCTGTGCTATCCGGCACTGCCCGCTTTCAACGATTTTAAGTCCACAGTTAGCATCGCCCGTGACAGCATGCCGCCGGAAACATTTCGGGCTTTGAATCCGTTCTGCAAGAGAATGCGCGTCGCGGAGTAGGCGCGCTGGGCAGAGCGGCAAATGACATGGATCTCGCGGTCGCGGGGCAGTTCACCGAGGCGCGAGCGAAGCTGACCTAGCGGGATATTGACCGCGCCCGGCAAGGTCTCGACGATGAGTTCCACTGGCTCACGGACGTCCAGCAGAAAAGCCTTGTCTTTGGAATCCCAGTGAGTGAGTGGCATATCGCCACGCAGCACATCCGCTGCAACCATCCCTGCGAAGTTAACCGCATCCTTCGCACTGCCGAATTGCGGCGCGTAGCAAAGCTCGGCTTCTTCGAGGTCGTAAACCGTCGCGCCCATCTGGATGGCCATCGCCAGGGCGCTGATCCGCTTATCCACCGCGGGTCCGTCCTCGCCGAGCGCCTGCGCTCCGAGGACTTTCCCGTTGGATTTGCGGAAGATGAACTTCATTGCGATCAGCTTCGCGCCTGGATAGTACCCTGCATGCGCATTCGGGAAAAGGTAGATCTTCTCGTAATCGGCATCACCAAGCCTCTTCAGAGTTTTCTCGCTGACGCCGGTCCACGCGGCGGCGCCCCCAAAGAGCCCGATGATCGAGGTGCCTTGGGTGCCGCGGTAATGGGAATCACGTCCGGCGATCACGTCGGCCGCAATCCGCCCCTGCCGGTTCGCTGGTCCGGCCAACGCCACCAGGCTCCACTGTCCAGTCCCGAAGTCCTTCACTTCAACCGCATCGCCGACGGCGAAGATATCCGGGTCGCTGGTGCGCATGTGCTCGTCAACGCGGATGCCGCCGCGTTCGCCGACCTCCAGTCCGGCCGTCTTCGCCAGCGTCGTGTCCGGCCTCACGCCGAGTGCGAGGATCACGATGTCAGCCGGATATTTCTTGCCAGATTTCGTCTGCACCTCGAGCGCGCCGCCGTCCAATTGCGTAAATCCGGCAACTCCATCATTCAGCGCCAGGTGTACTCCATGCCTTGCCAGGTGGCCCTCGACAAGGTTTGCCATCTCCCGATCTATTGGAGCTAGCACCTGATCGAGCATCTCGACGAGAGTTACGTCGAAGCCAAGGTGGACCAAGTTCTCCACCATCTCGAGACCGATGAACCCGCCTCCCACCACCACTGCGTGGCGGACCGGCTTCACCATCTGGATTCCCGAGTAGTTGAACATCCCCGTCAGGAAAGTTGTGCCTCGTTCCACCCACTCGCGGATCGTCCGGGCGTCGGGCACGGTCCGCACATGGAAGATCCCCGGCAGATCGATGCCGGGCAGGGGCGGACGTACCGAAGACGCCCCGGGCGACAGCACCAATTTGTCGTAGGACTCGGTTGTCACCTCGCCGGTCGCGACATTGCGCAAGTCCACCGTCTTGTTCTTCGGCGAGATGGAGATCGCCTCGCAGTTCGTCCTCGCGTCGATCGCAAAGTGCGCACGGAAAAGCGCCTCGCTCGCAACCAGCAGGCTCGATTCCTTCGAAATCACGCCAGATACATGGTACGGAAGCCCGCAGTTCGCGTACGAAACATACGGCCCGCGTTCCACCATAATGATCTCGGCCTTTTCATCCAGCCTGCGCAAGCGCGCCGCACACGACGCACCGCCGGCCACTCCACCAACAATGATGACCTTCATGATTTGTCTCCCTCTTTATTCCAGCCGGCGTTAGCCACGCCGATGACCGAAATCTGAAGCTTGTCGCGTTCGATCTTCGCCTGCAGGCAGGAAAGATCTTTCTTGTAAGCCAGATCGCTGGTAGCGCCGAAAAATACCAGTGCATCAGAACGTGCGTTAGACATCTCTTCCTCCTTCAGCGCTCGCTATTTTCCGCTTGCTCCTGGCGCATGAGCGGCTTTCTCTTTGCGGACAAAAAAGAGGTACGCGCCCACGCTTAGAGCATTGACCAACACCCCGACGACGTTCCATAGCACCACCGGCCGCGAAGCAATCAACAAACCGTAGTAGAGCCAGAGGACCTGAAAAACGCACATGATTGCTGCCATCCGTGGGTTCATGCCTGCACTCGACCGGCGCCTGAGCATGGCAATCAAGTCCGGCACCGCGGCAAAGGTCGTTCCAAACCCAGCCACAATGCCGAATATCTCTGATCTTTTGAAACTGGAGAAGAGGAGGCTCTGTGTGTCCTGTGGAACCAGGTTCTGACAGCCGCACAGAGCTATAAGGCTCGGAAGAACAACAACAAGTGTCACTCTTTGGAATCGATTCATAGTCAATCTCTCGCGCTCCAGAGTTCTCCGAGGGGCCAGTACTACTCGCCTGCGACCTGATGCCGAGTCATCTGACTTGCCAGTTCGAGCTTGGAAGTCTTCAGCGTGTCTTCCTCGCTCATGCGTGCGAACGAGTCCAGCGTGCGAGCTATGATCCCCGTCCAACCGGTCTGATGACTGGCGCCGAGACCGGCGCCATTGTCGCCGTGGAAGTACTCGTTGAACAAAATGTAATCCCTCCAGTGCGGATCTTCCTGGAACTTTGTCGTGCCTCCATACACCGGACGACGACCGTCTTTGTCGCGGAGAAAGATACTCGACAGCCGCCGCGCAATCTCTTTCGCGACTCCGAACAACGTCATGTAGTTCCCCGAACCAGTCGGACATTCGACTTTGAAGTCATCGCCATAGAACGGATAGAGGTTTATCAACCCGCGTAGTATGAGCGCGTTCACCGGCATCCAGATTGGTCCACGCCAGTTGGAATTGCCGCCGAACATGCCGGTATTTGACTCGGCCGGCAGGTACTGGACCTTGTATTCCTGCCCGTCAATGTGGAATACGAAAGGATGCTCAAGGTGATACTTGGAGAGAGAGCGAATGCCGTACGGGCTGAGGAACTCGTTTTCATCGAGCATGTAGCCCAGAATGCGCTGCAACTTTTCCTTGTTGAGGGTCGATAGCAGCCGACGGCCTCCGTAGCCAATGAATTTCTCGTCCATCGGGGCGATATGCTTTACCACCTCGGGGTGGCGCTTACGGAACAGTTCAATCAATTCCCGCAGCCTGGGATGACTCTCAATGGCGGTCGACTCAAACACCGTGGAGGCGCACAACGGCAGCAATCCCACCATCGATCGGACCTTCAAACGCATGGCATCGCCATTCGGGAAATGCAGGAGATCGTAGAAGAATCCGTCCTCGGAATCCCACATTTCGTCATGGTTCTGGCCGATGCGATCCATGGCATAGGTGATCCACAAGAAGTGCTCAATAAAGCGGTAGGCAATCTCTTCATACCTGGAGTCGTAATCCGTCAGGATAAGCGCAATCTCCAGCATGTTCTGGCAGTAGAAGGCCATCCATGCCGTGCCATCGGCCTGGTCCAGATGTCCGCCGGTGGGCAGCGGCGAACTGCGATCGAACACCCCGATGTTGTCGAGTCCGAGAAATCCGCCCGCAAAAACATTGCGTCCCTGCGGATCTTTGCGATTGACCCACCAGTTGAAGTTCAGCATGAGTCCCTGGAAAGACCGTTCGAGGAAACGGAGGTCGGCCCGACCCAAGTCTCTTTCCATGCTGTAGAGAAACAATGTCGCCCACGCGTGGACTGGCGGATTAACGTCGCTGAAGTTCCACTCGTAGGCCGGGATCTGCCCGTTGGGATGGGCGTAAAGAGTGCGCAGCATAAGTAGCAGCTGCTCTTTGGCGAAGTCGAAGTCGACGAGGGAAAGCGAGATGGTATGAAACGCCAGGTCCCATGCCGCATACCAGGGATATTCCCACTTGTCGGGCATAGAGATGATGTCGCTGTTAAGCATGTGGAACCACTCGGCGTTGCGCGCGGTTCCTTTGCCCGAGCCCAGCAGCGGATGGGCCTCATGCTCGTCCAGCCAGCGATCAAGGTCGAAATAGTAATACTGCTTGGTCCACAACATGCCGGCCAGCGCCTGGCGATGAACTCGACGCTCATCTTCGCCGAAAGATTTCGGAGCGATGCGCTCGTAGAACTCATCGGCATCGGCCAGTCGGGCGGCGAAGACATGATCAAAATCGGAGAACGCTGTGGCCTTTGCGCTCAAGCGCAGGCGCACGACTCTAGAGCCGCCCGCCGGCACGTCCAGAACATAATGCGCAGCGGCCTTGGTTCCGGTTTGAGCAGGATTGACAGCGCCCTTTGCACCCGCGATCAAGTATTGATGGAACGCATCCTTGACGTAAGGCGATGGGTTCGGCTGACCCCACAATCGGCTGGCATTCGTTTCATTCTCGGTGAACAGCAGTTCCGCCGCGCCTTCGGACTGCAGCGTGCGTTCGCCGAGCTTCGGGTGGGAGACCACGATGCTTGTGTTGCCGGTCTGACGCAGAACGGGTTTGGGTTCGCCGTCTCCCCAGGACCACGTGTTGCGGAACCACAATGTCGGAAGAAGGTGAATCTGGGCGGCCTCCGGGCCCCGGTTGTGGACAGAGACGCGGATCAGAATGTCTTCCGGATCAGCCTTGGCATATTCGACGAAAACGTCGAAGTAGCGGTCGTCGTTGAAAATGCCGGTGTCCAGGAGTTCGTACTCCATTTCTTCGCGTGAGCGGCGACCGTTCGTCTCCACCAGATCACGATAGGGAAATTCCCTCTGCGGATACTTGTACAGGTACTTCATGTACGAATGCGTCGGTGTGCTATCGACATAGAAGTAGTATTCCTTGACGTCTTCTCCGTGGTTACCTTCGCTGTTGGTGAGGCCGAAGAGCCGTTCTTTGAGGATGGGATCACGCCCGTTCCACAAAGCCAATGCAAAACAAAGCTGTTGTTTATCATCGGAAATTCCGGCGAGTCCGTCTTCGCCCCAGCGGTAAGCACGCGACCGCGCCTGGTCATGCGAGAAGTAGTTCCAGGCGCTCCCATCCGCACTGTAGTCCTCGCGGACCGTGCCCCATTGCCTTTCACTCAGATAGGGCCCCCATTTTTTCCACGGCACACCCTGTTCGCGCGCCGCATTCAATCGCTTCTGTTCAGCGACCTCAACGTAGGACTGTGGCGATGATTTCTTTTGTGCGGCGGTCATGGCTTTCTCGTTCTCTCTTTCCTACCAGCGCTGCGGTACCGTCTGGTGCTTCAACTCCGGCTCCTGATAACCCTTGGCCTTCTGGCGTCCGGGCAGCTTTGGAGGTGTATAGGGCACTTCCTTGTACGGGATGCGGCTTAGGATATCGGCAATGCAGTTGAGGCGGGCGCGCTTCTTGTCGTCCGAAGGCACAATGTACCAGGGCGTGGTAGCCGTATCGGTGGCGGCGAGCATGGCATCACGAGCCCGCGAATAGTCGTACCAGCGGCGGTGGGACTCGAGGTCCATTGGACTCAATTTCCAGCGCTTCGACGGGTCCTGGATGCGCGCGAGAAAACGCGCATGCTGCTCTTTTTCCGAGACATCGAGCCAGTACTTCAGCAGGATGATGCCGTTGGCGAGCAAGAGATTCTCGAAGATGGGACAGCCTTTGAGGAACTTCTTGTATTCCTCCTCAGTGCAGAACCCCATTACATGCTCGACCCCAGCGCGGTTGTACCAGCTCCGGTCGAAGATGACGATTTCTCCGCCTGCGGGCAGATGCTCGATGTAGCGCTGGATATAGATTTGCGTCTTCTGTCGTTCGGTAGGCGCCGGTAGTGCGACAAGCCGGACGACACGCGGACTCACTCGTTCCAGGATGCGTTTGATGATACCGCCCTTGCCCGCCGCGTCCCGACCCTCAAACAGGATTACGACGCGGGCTCCGGTCTTCTTCACCCAGTCCTGTAGCTTCACCAGTTCGACCTGCAGCCTGAAGAGCTCGGCCTCGTATTCCTTCTTGCCAAGCTTCTGATTCGCTTCTCGGTTCTGATCCCTCTTGTTCCTGTTGTCGATTGCAGGATCGTGCGTGTCTTTATTCTTCTTTTTGGATTTCTCGCTCATAGTTTTTTTCTCTCCAAGAGAATCAACTCGTCTGCGGATGAAACAGCTTGCTTCCTCACCTCAGTTGCTGCCACACAACCGTAGGAAGTGATGACTCCAGGGTTGCAAATCCACGTAGAGACCTGGCGAGCGCATTTCATCGCCCTGGCGCTCATACACGGCGTTCGAAAGTACGTCAATCATCCGCCACCGTTTTCCTCTGAGCGCGTCGCATGGGACTCTAACAACAGCTTGAGCGGGCCTGTTACTGAGATTGACAACGATGAGGCATCTGTCTGCTTCCTTGCTCCGAGTCCAAGCCACAACGTTCTCGTAGCTTCGGTTATCAGGCCAACCTGTGCGTTCACACGGGTTCCAGTCTCCCTCGCGGAACACCGGGCCGTCGATGCCCAGGAGCAGCTTTGAGTAGAAGTCCTTTAGTTCCTCGTTGACAGGCTCCTCAGGTCGTCTACCCAGGAACACTGGCAGCCTCACTTTGCGTCCCTCGAATTGGCCTTCGTGAAAAAGCCTTGCACTAGGCAGAGTGAACGTCGTTACCGCAGCGGCCCGCTCTTTAGTTGGCGTGAAGGCTGATGCTGCACGTGGCTCGTCGTGGTTCTCAATGAAGCGCAGCAGTTTGTTCTGATACGCTGGGTCGGCGCACAGATGGAGACGCACGCTCTCGGCATTCTCATGCTCCAGACGATCGTAGAGCCTCTTGTCGTAGCAGAAATCAAATCCCTGTTGCTGCAGTTCCCACTCGAGGTCCCAATAAGCCTCGGCGATGAATAGGAAGTCAGGATGTTCTCGCTTAATTGCAGAAATCGCGTCAACCCAGTACTCGGTCGCCAGCCTCGGTCCCGCGCGGGTTCCCCAGGTGCGCTCGAACACCGAGTTCATCATTAGCATAGCCATGTCACAGCGCACGCCGTCGCACTGGTTGGCAATGTTCGAGAGGGTCGCAGCCGCAGCCTGCCGGAGCCCAGGTTGAAATGCATTGAGCTGCAACACGTCAGGCCATGCCGGAAAGAAAGGATCCTTGCCACAAGCAAAAGTTCTTCCGTTCAGGTTGATGTACGAAGCGGGATTGTTTGCCGCATCGTCAGCCGTCCCCTGAATGAAGTACTCAGGATGTTCGGATACCCATGAGTGATCGGGCGCTACGTGGTTAGGCACGAAGTCGACGATTAGACGCAGGCCTCTGTTCGCAAGCTCCTTGCGCGCCTGAGAGAGACCTTCAGGACCGCCAAGGTGCTCGTCAACTTCGTAACGGCGTACACAATAGGGCGATCCCACGTTGTCTTCGGGACGAAAGTCAGTCAGGGCCCGTCGGAACTCCTCAAGCAGACTCGGGTTCTTGTTTGCGATCGCGATACCCGCGGGACTGCGCTCCCAGACCCCCATCAGCCATACCGTATCAAAGCCCAGAGCAGCGATGGCATCCCACTCGGCGGAGGGCACAGAGCGCAAGTCGACCGCTTTCCCAGCCCGCTTACTGAGCTCTGAAAGCCACACCCAAATGTTGATCTCATACACGGTCGGATAACGAGGCCAGTTAGACATTTCCGCACGTTCTGACTCGGGCATGCCGGCACCGCAGTTATTGCCGCTAATTCCGCTGCGCCTCCGGCTACCGTGTGACCGTGGCCACATCCTGCGGCCATTGGTCGTCTGTCGGATGCCAAGTCTTGTCCGGGTTGTAGAGTTCCATGCTCTTTACAATGTTGAGTGAATCAGGACCCAAGTCTTTCTGGTAAACGGTCCCGTCGTTGTTCACGATGAAGGTTTTTACGCCTGTCACGCGGTATTCGGTGGGAACGGCGACAAGGGCAAAGCCGCCAATCATGATTCCTTCGATGACGTAGTCCAACTTGCCCATGGGCGCTGCCGGGCCTTGTCCTTTCAGAATCTTGAAGTAGTACCCGTGAAATCCGCCTTTGCCGATTGAGTAGCCTTCTTCTAACGCTTTGGCCACCGCGTCGCCAATCGGGCCACCAGATGAGCCGTCGACATTCTGCCAGTACAAACCGTCCTGCTTGCCGGGGCTGCTGATCATCTTCTGGGCGTACTGGTTCACCCCGGAGTCGTCGTGAATTTCCGATGCGTACTCTTTCTGCGCTTCCACGAAGCCGCGGCACACCTGAATCGCATCCAGCTCATTGGCTCCAATACGGCGAAACAGGATTTCCTGCCTGCCAGCCTTCGTGTCGAAATACCACTTCCCATTTTTCTTGACTAAGGGAATCGGCAGGGGCCACTCCTCTTCGCCGACAATGATCGTTGCCCGGTTCGGCTTCGACGGGTCGACCTGCACGGAGTGACTGGCTTGCGCTTCTTGCGCAAACGCGACAGCGTTGTTCTTATCCCGCACCGGATCGGCAGAGGCAACCAAGTCTTTGCCGTCGGGACCCAATATCGCCATCAGCTCTGGCACGTTGTAGGCTGCGGCGGCTTTGATCATTTCTTCCGCAGCTTGCTGCGGTGTGTCGTATGCCTTCGGTCCGGCAGGCGGCCCCGATTGCGTCTGGGCAGCTGTGGCAATCGAAAACAAGCCCCAACAACAAACCATCATGAAGGCGGAAAGAGCGATTCTGCAGTTGAACTCAAGGCGTCTGGATCTCATGTATTCCTCATTCCTCATGATTTACCTACTTATCTCCGCCGGCCGCCACCACCACCGGAGCGCCCTCCTCCACCACCTGAGCGAGCTCCTCCGCCACCTGAACCTCCCATGCTGGAAGAGCCGCGCGAACTGCTTGCGCGAGCCTGGCTCCCGCTCGTGCCGCTGCTCGCTCCGCCGAAGGCGCCTCTATTAGTGGAGCTTGGACTGTTTGGTACTTGTCGATTGCCTACCTGATTCGCTCCGCCTCCGCGGTTCGCTGTGTCACGAGTGCCTGCGCTGGGACTCGCGCCTCGATTCGACGTGTCACGGTTACCGGCACCAGCGGTGTTTCCCCGGTTCGCTGCATCACGGTTACCAGCGCCAGAGCTGCTTCCGCGGTTCGACGTGTCGCGGCCACCCGAGGGCTGCTGCTTAGCCTGATTCTGCCGGGCATTCGCCTGCCGTGTCTGCATAGAGTCGCCGCGCGCGGTTCCTCCGTACTTGTTAGCGGTGTTGCGGTCAGAGTAAGGCGCTCCCCCACGGTGCTGCGGATTGTGCTGCCAAGTGTTATTGCCCGCGTTGCCTCGATTTACATTGTTAGTGTTCCGATTGACGTTGTTGATGTTTTGCCGGTTACTGTTGTTAACGAAGTTGTTGTTGTTATTGATATAAACGTTGTTGTTGCCGCCCCACCCGCAGTGGTACCCCCACCCGCCGCTCCACATCGCACCCATCGCGACTCCCACACCGAACGAGATCGCCATGCCTGCCGCATAATATCCGGGCGGTGGATAAGCTATTGGGGGATAGGGATACACCGGTGCTCCGTATACTACGATCGGGTTATAGCTCGGCACGTAAACAACTTGAGGGTTTGCCTGCTCAACTATGATTACCTGTTTGCTCTCGACAACCTTGGTCTCCACCTTTTGCTGTTCTGAAGATTTCAGGTTTCCCGCATCCTTTGCCTTTTTGCGCATGCGCTGCACCGCGTCCATCACATCGTTCTGCTGCGCAAGGAAAGCGTTCCCGAGATCCGTGGTCCACTTGATGTTGTCCGCCAGTTGTTTGACTACACTTGGCAGAGCAGCCATTGCTTGTATGCTGGGGTCCCAGTCCTGCTTTTGGACTGCATCAGCAAGCGCTTTGTCTTTAAGATCTTTGTGCTGGTCCAGCCATTGTTTAAGCTGAATGACTTCCAGAGGATAGGTGGAAGCCACCAAGGTCTGGCTGAGAAGCGGATCAGGGTAGAGAGCGATGGGCGCCACCAGCGAATCCAGTTGGTCGGCTGGAATCTTGGTCGCCGCTTGCTCTGCTGGAGCAGTGGACTGCTGTATCTCAGCTACAGAGAATGCCGGGTTCGCAAGCAAGAGTGCTGCAACGCAAATAACCACCGTCAGTTCTCGAACGGTGCGGATGATCATGTTTCTGAGTCCGTGCTTTTTACCCATAGCTGCTCCAGTCGATAGCTCTGCCGGTCGCTCCAGATCCAGCCGGCCAAAGCGTATTCGTTCTGCGTCCTCCAAAAGGGCTGTTTATACCTAGGTAGCAGACGCGCTTTCGCTTAGTGTCTTTGTACTGCGCCGCAGAACACGCGACAACTAGGGAAAACCCTAGGTATGGACGGTGGAGGAAATGTAGCAACAGCCCGACAATGCAGCGTTAATGGCAGGAATCAAATCTGTTTTCATATGAGATTTCGCAACGTATCCAAGTGCTCCCTCCGCCATACATGCCTGCACGAATTCAGAACTTTCATGGATCGTCAGGAAAACGATGGTGGCCGTAGCTCCCATCTCCCTGAGCCGATGGGCGGCTTCAATTCCGTCTAGTAACGGCATCGAGATGTCAGCAACGATGACGTCAGGGCTTAGTCGCATCGCCTCGTCGATCATTTCAACGCCGTTATGAGCGACTCCCACTACCTCGAATGTCGGCTGCAGAAGCCTCGCCACTCGCTCCAGCAGGAGAAGGTGGTCGTCGGCCAGCAGGACACGTCGCCGCTTCCCGCCGTTTTCAAGCCTTATGACTTCTGACATGTGCTCATCCGATTACGGCAGATCGTCGCCGAGGAACGTTCGCAACAACACGCTAATGTTAGGTTCGCATTCAGCGGCTGACAACTAGGGAAAACCCTAGTAGCGACCGAGGTGAGACCCATCGAGAAATCTCAAGAGGAGGAAGTTCGCGACAAGGAGTTGGGATTTGGAGAGATGAGACCCTCCTTGAGCGCGAAAAGCACCAAATCGGCATTGCTCTTGAGGTTGAATGTTTCCATGATGTGATGCTTGTGGAATTCGACTGTCTTCTCGCTAAGACTCAGGTGTCCCGCGATCTCCTTGATCGGACGTCCTTCAGCGCACATCTGCACGATGTCACGTTGCCTGGAAGTCAACTGCCTGGAGTACTGGCGCGCGCGGGTCTTTTGTACAACCCAGTCTTCAGGCCTGAGCTTCGGCGTTACGTAGCATTTGCCGTTCATCACATGGCCAATGGCCTTCAAGAGCTCCGAGCCCGCCGACTGCTTGAGGACGAATGCGGCTGATCCCAACTCAAGAGCGGCGGCAGCCAAGTTAGGATTGTCCTGCATCGTTAGAAATACGAGCTTCACTCGTGGAAGTTGTTCGCGTACCCGCTTGGCAGCGTCCAGACCGTTCAGAAGAGGCATGCCAATGTCCACCACGATCACGTCTGGTTTCAGCCTCAGAGCTTCGGTGATGAGAGCGCGCCCGTCGACCACACTCCCAACGACGTTGCAGTGCTTTTCCAATATCAGCCGCAAACCATCAGCAAAGATGACGTGATCGTCTGCAATCAGAATCTGTGGGCGGATTTCCATGGTGAATTTCCGTTCGAAGACGCGTATTGATGACATGCGGCAAATTACGCCGCAGTTTAGCCGGCGCCGCGCTCCGAAGCGAGGATAGGAGCAGGGCCTGGCTCGGTCGCCGGTTCCTTTCGAATCGCATCAGAGTTCAGTTTGATTAGCTTCCAGACGTCAATCCTTGTTCCCTTCTCCCTTTCCGAGCGGATCTCAAATCGGCCGTCTACCAACCGGGCTCGCTCCTGCATGCACCACACGCCGAGCCCGTGGCGCTCCGAGACATCTTTCGTATTGAAGCCCTTGCCGTCATCGGAGATGGACAAGTGAAGCTCATCATGCAGCATTTCCAACTTCACTTCTGCATGAGCGGCGCCACTGTGTTTCTGCACATTCCGGAGGCCTTCCTGGACGATACGAAACAAACACAGTGCAATCTCCGGAGACATGGACCGTGGTATGTTGTGGTGGGAGAATGCTACCTGTATTCCATGTTGAGCGTTAAATTCCTTGCAGAATGATCCCAATCCTGCAACGAGGCCTAACCTTTCCAGCGTGGAAGAATGCAGACGATGAGACAAAGTGTGCAGATCGGCACCAAGCTCAGAGGCTGATTCCATGAGTTCCTGCATTTGCCGATTGATTTCCGGCATGGACTCGGAAATTCCTTCGGCTGCAGTTTCCAGTCCGAGCGATAGCACCGCCAGCCTCTGGCTGAAGTCGTCATGGATCTCGGCTGCGAGTCTGCTGCGCTCCTTTTCCTGGGCGTTGATCAGCAACCCGCTGAGCTGCTCTTGGGCCTTCCGGGCTCGGTTGAGCTGCTTCCGCTCGAACAGAAAATAAATGGTCAGTAAACCCAGACTCACAATGATCAGCAATCCGCTGATCAACGTCAGCTTGTATTGTTTCCAAACACTTGGCTGCCGAAACAGAATGGTACTATCGGCCGGTAGCCTACTTTCATCCAGCTTCCAGCGCTGCAACTGGCGCCAGTCAAATAAGTAAGTACTAGGAGCATGCACGATAGGAATGTCCCGTGGTGGCTTTCCTCCTAGGATCTCGACTGCATCGCGCGCCGCGATCTTGCCTTGCTCTTCAAAGCTAACCACATATCCGCCGACAATGCCGCGACCGAGATAGGTGTCAGACATACCAAACACCGGAGAGTTAGAGGCCGCAGTAATCTTGGGGAGGATATCGATGCTGTTAAGAAACTCGCGGCCCTCGAAGTCCTTGAAGAAGGTGAGATACAGAACGATGGAGTGGCTCGGGAGATGCCTGACCCTCTCCAGCAATTTGTTCACCGGAAGATCGGTAAGATACGTGACATCAAGCCGATTCTCGTAAGAATTGAGCTCCGCTTTCACGAACGCTGTGAGACCTTGGTCATATCTGGACCGGCCCGCGATCACGAACACCTGACGCGTGTCAGGCAACAAACGGACGGCTGCATCCAGCGTCTTGGCGGGCTCCCACTGTAACCATGAGCCTGTGGCGCGAGAATCGGCGCTGCTTTGGCCTGCCTGGCCTGCGGAACTGCAACAGAACACAACCGGGACATCGGGGTAGAATGTCCTCGCCGGCTCTGCAAGAAGTCGGAGCGGATCCGGACCCACTAACACAATCAGGTCCCACTTGAGGTTGCGGTATTTCCGGACAATGCCATCACGCAATTCGTTCCGCAAATCGTCCGATAAATCAATGGCGTCCAGATTTTCCCAGTGTAACTCGGCATCGAACCGGGGGTCTGAGCCAAGCGCTGAAAGAATTTGGTTGGTCACGAGCACCGGAGCAGGATGCGACTGACCGATCTCCATGATCATGAGAACATTCTTCTTGGACTGCCCGTGGGAAGCTGGCGCGAACGAGGCTAGCACCAGCACAATCAGAACCACCCCTTTGGGGATTGATCGCTTGACGAAGCCGAGTGTCGATCCGAAGTTCTTCCTTCGATACACGCTGTGCATTGGGGTAGGGCTGTCCCGATATGGGAAACTGCTGAAATTATTGGCCTTAGAATGAAGGAATGCAATACCACTAAGGAAGCAGGGAACGGCTGCTCGCCCTGGCTGCAACTTGTTGAGCTTTATACATCACCGTCCTGGCCTATGCCGCCGTTCCGGACATCTTTAGGGATTTCCCTAGTTGTGGAGTCATCGACTCCAATCTAGGCTTGTTACACCTCGACCTGAGGAAAGCCCCGCCGCCCCGGCGTTTACAGGAATAGGAGATGAGAACCATGAAACGAGCAGTCCTTTTTGAATTGAAGATCACTCTGGTGTTGATGGTCTTGATGGCAGCGCTCGTAACCCTGACCTGCCCAGTCCTGGCCCAAACTGCAGATGTACATTCTAAGCCGATTACTGAGTCCGATGTGCAACTGCTGAGGCAGGACCTGCAAGCGGAAAAGAACCAGATCATCACGGACACCATGATGTTCACCCCAACGGAAGCGACCGCTTTCTGGCCGGTCTACAAGGATTATGCCAACGCGCAGCACGGGATTGCTGATAAGCGGCTGGCACTGATCACTGACTATGCGCAGCGGATCGACAAAATGAACGACGCCACGGCTCGCGAACTGATCGAGCGGATGTTCGCTGTGGACGACGCCACTCAGGCTCTGAGGAAGGAGTATTTTCCTCGTTTCGAGAAGGCTCTGGGAGCGAAGCGGGCGGCAAAATTTTACCAGGTTGACAATCGTCTCAACCTGATGATCAACCTGCAACTTGCTGCCGAAATCCCGCTTATTCCATGAGCGGCCAGGGATATGAGTGACACAGAGTGCAAATGCGATGATTGGCTGAGGTGACCGGCGAATTCTGTACTATGACTTGAGCAAGTACGAACTCCTAGGCGGCGGTCCGCTGAATTGGTCCAGTACCAGGCATGGATGAAGCCTATTGTCCGCACCCTGAGCAGGCACATCGTTCGCGAGCCGCGTTCAAGGCGATGGACGAAGAGCGGGACAAGTTTCCGTTAGGCTCGCACGCCGAATTAAAAGCCGCCGCACTACGGGTTGGATCCGACTTGTGACAATTTCTAAGCCGTCCGAGCTCAGGGCCGACGACCCCATACTGGGTTGCTGGCGGTTCACGAGTGCGCGAAATGACTTTCAGACAATATAAGCGTCGTTTGAGTACTTGGGTTATCCCTGCTTTGTACGCCGCAGCGGCAATTGCCGCGGGGATGACCTTTCCACGATTTGAACCTCGAATTTTCCCGGGCCTCGTGCACCCAATGAGCGTAGCAGTCGCGATCACGCTCTACTCTTCCGTTGCATCTGGCATGCTTGCCCTGACTGGGATCGTATTTTCGCTGACCTTCGTGATGGTCCAGTTCAGCGCCACGGCCTACTCCCCGCGCCTGGTGATGTGGGTCGCTCGTGATCCCGTGATATCACATTCTTTAGGAGTCTTTACCGCTACATTTCTCTACGCGCTCGCAGCACTCTCAGGGATTGACCGGACCGGGTCGGAAACGGTTCCGCTTATCAGTGCCTGGGTCGTAATCGGTCTCCTGCTGGCCAGCGTGGCTATGTTTATCAGCCTCATCCACCGGATCACATTGCTTCAGGTCAACCACATGTTGATTTTCACCGGCGATCAAGGACGGAAAGTGATAGCGACAATCTATTCGTCATGGAAATCCGAGGCTCCAGCCACCGGAACGGACGATTTCCGGTCACTAACGCCCTCCCAGACGCTGATTCATCGCGGACGGCCTCGCTCGGTACAGGCGGTCGATGTCGCCGCTTTGGTGGACCTGGCCAAAGCATCCGACGGAATCATTGACATAGTCGTGGCGGTCGGCGACACGGTCGTAGAATCTACACCGGTGTTACATGTCTTTGGAGCGCGTCAGCCGGTTGACGACTGTAAGTTGAGGAAAGGAATTGAGTTTGGTGAGGAGCGTACCTTCGAACAAGACCCCAAGTACGCAATCCGGCTTCTGGTGGACATCGCCATCAAGGCTTTGTCTCCAGCGATTAACGATCCTACAACGGCGGTGCAAGCTCTTGATCAGATTGAGGACCTATTACTGCGCTTGGGCCACTGCCACTTAGAGATTGGAAAGTATCGCGACAGCGATGGCACAGTGCGGCTCGTGGTTCCATTTCCCACATGGGACGATCTGGTTCGGCTAGCCTTTGATGAGATCTGCGCGTACGGCGCTACCAGCGTGCAGGTCATGCGGCGCATGAATGCGCTCATCGCTGACCTGACACGAGCTGTACCAGAAGAGCGCCGCGCAACTCTTAAATACTGGAATGCGCGATTGAAAACCACGATCGCGCGTACCTTTGCCGACGGTGAAGAGAGACTGGACGCCTCGAAGGAAGACCGGCAAGGACTTGGCGTGCCACGCGAGCATTAGAGTGCTTTCATCCTGAATGACCAGTAGTAAGGACGGTGATGCCTGACGACGCGACCAAATCGTCCAAACGCCTGCTCCAACCGATGGAAAGAATCTCGGAAGTCTTATTCGGGCTAATCATGGTGCTTACCTTCACCTGCACTTTCAGCTTCGCCGAGGCGGGCCGCGGCGAAGTCCGCAAGATGCTGATCGGCGCGCTGGGCTGCAATCTGGCTTGGGGAGTTATTGATGCTGTCTTCTATCTCATGTCCTGCCTACGCGAGCATTAGCGCGTCATCGTCGTGCTGCGCGCAATGCGCAAAAGCGCCGATCCTGCTGAGTCGCACCGCATCCTTGCCGGCGCCCTGCCGCCGCCGCTGGCGTCCATCCTGCCGGAGCCGAGATTCGACGTGCTGCGACAAAACTTGATTCAACTACCTGAACCGCCCGTGCATCCCCGGCTTGCCAAGAACGATTGGCTCGCCGCCGCTGGCGTATTTCTGCTGGTTTTCCTGTCAACCTTTCCGGTGGTGGTTCCGTTCATTTTCATCCATGAAACCCGACTGGCCTTGCGGGTCTCAAACGCAGTCGCCATCGCTATGCTGTTTATGGCCGGATATGCGTTCGGTCGCCACTCGGGATTTCGCCCGGTTCGGATGGGTCTTGCTATGGTGATCATCGGCACGGCGATGGTCGGGATCACGATCGTATTCGGGGGATGAAAGCCACACAACAACTCGGGGGCACTTGCCGTGGTTGTTCTCATGAGCGGCCATCTACTGGCCCAGGGAACGCCGAACGGCGGGCCAACCAAGTCTCCCGATGCTGCCAAGGACCCGTTCACCTTTAATCTCACGGTCGATGGCTACATTGTTCCGAACGATCAGTCCTACGTAGATCCTGTCTTCACAGCGGACCACGAATGGCTGCATCTGGAGGCGCGCTACAACTACGAAAATCTGCACACGGGGTCGGTTTGGGTAGGCTACAAGTTTACTGTCGGCAAGAAGGTGGTGCTGGACGTCACGCCGATGATTGGTGGCGTTTTCGGAAGAACGACGGGGATTGCGCCTGGGTGCGAGGCTTCGCTCACCTACAAAAAGATCGACCTGGCGATCTCGAATGAATATGTATTCGACACGACGCATAAGTCGGGAGACTTTTACTATGCTTGGCCGGAACTTACTTATTCGCCGCTGAACTGGTTTCGCGTGGGCTTGGTGGCGCAACACACGAAGGCTTTCCACAGTAGCCTCGACGTGCAGCGCGGTTTCTTGGTGGGTGTCTCCCATAACAGGTGGGAATTCACAACCTACATCTTCAATCCCGGCTTTACCGAGCCGAGCGTGACGCTAGAGGTGGGCGTCAACTTTTGAGCATTGGTGAGGGCGGGGCAGAACCGTCGGGTCGTAGTTCGGGTCCTCCAGAACAAGGGCATCGCGGGAATGTAGACATTCGCTCTCTTGCGTTCCAACCTGCGCCGGACAGCAATGCCGTCCGGCCCAGGTTGCGCCGAATTGTTGCGTGAAGTCGTTTCAGCCGATTTGTCGAGGTCGATCAATGGAACGAGAGTCATGGGCACCCGTACATGCAAGTGGCAAGCCGGTGGACGGTTAGTCCTTACCTGACTTTCACTGCAGCATCGTGGGCCGCGAGTGCAAACGTAGCGGCATGCACTGCCACAGCAATCAGAATGCCAGTCATCGTTAACCCAATCAGGGCGATTGCGAGGGCAATCACTTTCGATACTCTATTTACCGGACGTATATCGCCGTAGCCCACGGTCGTTGCAGTGACGAACGACCAGTAGAAGCTGTCGAACGTTGACCACCCTTCCTTTTTTCCAGCCGCTTGTCCCAGCAGTGCGATGGCTGCCCCAAGGCTCAGCAGAAGGGGTAAGCCCAGCCAAAGACCCACGCCAAACTCTTTAAGAAATGTGATCGTCAAACCTGTGAGCAGCAACGGTAACCTCCGGTTTCGGCGAGGCTCAGCGAATGCCCTCTATTGATGGTCAAACAATAAACGGTGCAACCCACTTCCGGAGACTAGGGATTTCCCTAGTCGGTGAAGCTATCGAATCTTCGGGGAAATCGTATACAGAGCATGGAGGGGAGCAGAAGCTGCCCGTCAACGAAGTGGCCTTCAGAATATCGTCCGGTGTTGACTGATCGATTCCCTGGACTCACATAGTCTCTGCTATCCCACAAGAAAGAACTTACATGGCTGGAACGAAGACTATGCAGACAGGTGATGCCAACTGCAGCACCTGCGAGGTTCGCGTTAGCCGGCCGGTGACCGGATCGATGCGAAACAGGTCGATGTTGTTGGAATCCTGATTGGCCGCAAACAGCCACTTCCCGGTAGGATCGATCGCGAAGCTACGTGGAGTCTTGCCTCCGGTAGGAACGATTTCGACCAACGATAAGGTTCCACTGCTGGGCTTGATCGCGAAGACAGCGATGCTGTCAGCTCCTCTATTCGAGACGTACAGAAACCGACCATTTGCACCCACCACGATTTCGGCTGCAGTGTCCTGCCCATGAAAAGCTGATGGCAGGGTTGAGACCGTCTGTTTCTTCTGAAGCCTTCCTTGACTCGCCTCGTAGGAAAATACGGTCACCGAAGAGGTCATCTCGTCCACTACGTACAAAAAGTTGCCGGATGGAGCAAAGATAAGGTGTCGTGGTCCCGCGCCCGCATCAACCGTGACGAACCTAGGATCGTTTGGGGTCAGAGAACCCTTCTGCGCGTCGAAGCGGTACACCAGCACCTGGTCCAGTCCAAGATCTGCGGAAACAGCGAAGCGGTTGTCGTTGCTGACGAGTACGGAGTGGGCGTGCGGGCCAGCTTGTCGCTCCGGATTTACGCTGGAACCCACATGCTGCATGAAGGCGGTGTGCTGGCCAAGGCGGCCATCCGATTCGATAGGGAATACTGCGACACTGCCTCCGTCGTAATTCGCTACCAGCAAGTATCGCCCGGTCTTGTCCAAGGACAGGTGCGCTGGATCTCCGCCAAGCGAGGAGACTTGCTGCAGTAGCTTCAGCTTGCCGGTCTCGCGGTCAATAGCGAAAGCGCTAACCGCACCAGTTGGCTTGCCATCAAACTTGTCGAGTTCGTTGACCGCATAAAGGAGCCGATTGTTGGGAGCAACCGCGAGAAAGGATGGGTTGTCAGTAGCGGCCACCAGGCCGATTGCATTGGTTTCTCCTGTGGCCGGGTCAAACCGGTAAGCGTAGATACCCTTGCTGTCCTTTTCGGTGTAAGTACCGACATACACCAGATATCTGCTCTGGAGGGCGTCGCTCGTCACACAAACGAGAACAGCGAGCAGCAGAGGCGCGAGTTTCCAAAGCCGCGATGACGGCAAGCGATTTTTCATCTTCGTACGCTCATCGTCGATTCCGTTGCTGTGCCTAAGATTCATGGAAAGGCTCGATATTCCTGCCGTCGCGACTCTGCGGTATCCCACACCATTGATTTCGCGCAATGCTACTTAGGCCCGAGTTCCCAGCTCAGCCCGCGGGAACAGCGAAGAGCGTGATAAAAGCGAGCGCCGCGGCTAAAAGGCTAATTGCCACCTTTTGCGCGGTGCTCTTGCTGACGGATATTGCGACGAGGCACTGCAGGAAGTAATAGAAGGCGAAGGCACGTGACGCGAATGAAAGAATCGTGAGTGTGGAGGCGAACGCTAGGACGACCGCGATGCCGCAGATTAATACGTAGGCATGCCGGTTGTCGACACGGCCTTGCGTGGATTCGGCCATGTTGCCCCCACCTGCGACCACATCCGCCACTGCCGCACTAAACTGGCTGAGCACTGCGGCGATCACCAACGGAATAGGAAGCAGAACTGACGCTTTAGCAGCCAACAGAAGCAGCCCATTGTCCTGGACCTGGTTGCCCAGGAAATGCATGAGCGGCGTGGCCACGGCGACGAAGAGCACATAGATGATGCTCGAAACGATCTGCGAACTGCGGCACGACCGCACGCGCAGCTCCGGGTCGAATTCCGAGCCCAGGTAGCGCGAAGTCTCGAAGCCCTGCACTACGATTAGCGTCCCACCTAGAACGGTGAGGATCGTCCATAGGTCTTGCTTAGGTACGGCCGGCCATTGGAGAGTGTGGGTTGTGAAGGCCCGCCAGTCGAACGCTGCAAAGCCTATCATCAGCATTAGAATCAGTACCCCAGTGACAATCAGGGCCCCACGTTCCAATTTCAGGAGTATATCGAGCCCACGGAACCGCCCCACGATGCCGATCGCCGCGATGATGATTACGCAAACGATATTCTCTCTAAGTGGCGTGTTGATGCCCAGTCCACCCAGGAGGAAGGCGGCAAGGATGTGGATGTACAGGGACACTGAGATTGCGTACGCGAGCACCAGGGCGAGGTTGGCTGTCCGCTCGTGACGTGTGGTTCGGTCGGAGATTGTGCCCGCTGCAAGGAGCGGCTCCGCGTGGCGAATGTTGAAACGGATGACAGAGCCCATCGCGTAGGCAAGAGCACACACACCGACCATGGCAACCACGGAGTAGGGCCCCACGGCAGCATACAGAATTGGCACGATCACGAGAAAGCCGCTGCCGAAGATCGAGGCAAGGGGGGTCGCTCTGGCGTGGCGGAGATCCTTGCGGTCACTTAACATCGACGCACCTCTTAACCCTCAATGCCAATTACCCGTCAATGACATTCGAATAGTGCCGGACACATTACGCGTGAATCGACTGTCATTCGCGTCCCGACCGGGATAGTAAGCGCGAGCCCTGAGTGGGGCAACTAGGGTTTTCCCTAGTTGTGGAGGTCTCGACGCGGCTGATAGGTTCGAGGCCACTGGCGGAGAGCCCCTAACCATGGCCGGTGACAAGCTACAGCTTGCATGGATAGAGGGCACAAGCAGGCCAAGGCCGAGAGGAAAGAAGATTTCCGTTGGCAACAGCGATGGCCGCTCTTCTGCTCGGAGTTGATCGGTGCAGCTCCACTGGTACTTCGTAAATCGATTCGCTGAGGCTGCCTAGGAGAAAGCAAATGAAGGCAATTACGGTGGAACCCAACAAGCCGGGAACCGCAGGCCTTGAAGATGTTACAGAGCCGGATGTGCGCGAGGGCTCTGTGCTGGTGGAGGCCATCGCGATTGGGGTTTGTGGTACAGATGTTGAAATTGTAGAAGGCAAATATGGCTGGGCTCCTCCCGGTAAAACGCGCCTTGTCCTGGGCCACGAGTCGCTCGGACGCGTGCTGGAGCCCGACCCTGCTGGTCGTCTGAAGAAGGGTGATCTTGTTGCGGGTATCGTGCGGCGTCCGGATCCTGTCCCGTGTCCCAACTGTGCGGTGGGCGAGTGGGACATGTGCCGCAACGGCCAATACACCGAGCGGGGCATTAAGCAGATTGACGGCTTCATGTCGGAGCGTTGGCGGATTGAGCCTGACTATGCGATCAAAGTTGACAGCTCTCTCGGACTGATTGGAGTGTTACTTGAGCCGACCTCCGTCGTCACAAAGGCGTGGGAAGCGGTCGCGGCCGTTGGTAGCCGCTCCTTCTGGGAACCGCACACCGTGCTGGTAACAGGCGCCGGCCCGATCGGTCTTCTGGCCGCTCTTCTGGGGAAGCAGCGAGGGCTGGACGTTCATGTGCTTGACCAGGTGGAATCAGGGCCCAAGCCTGATCTCGTACGTGCACTCGGTGCGACCTACCACTCGGGCAGCATGAAGGGCATTGGATTCGAACCGGACGTCATCATCGAATGCACCGGCGTAGGGCCGCTCATAACCGACTCCATACAGATCGTTGGATCAGGTGGAGTTGTGTGCCTCACCGGAGTCGGAAGTGGCGGCCATGCCAGCGGCCTTCCCACAGCTGATGTTGCAGCCGAAGCCGTACTGCGAAATAAAGTCCTTGTCGGCAGCGTAAACGCGAACAAGCGCCACTGGTACAAGGCAGGTGGGGCCCTCGCCAGAGCGGACCGTTCTTGGCTCGGGCGGCTCATCACCAGACGAGAGCGGCCGGAGAACTTCGCAAGCGCCCTTCAGCGCAAGGATGACGACATCAAAGTCGTCGTCCAATTCGCTGAAGCTTAGGGTTGATTACCCGCACACAGACTGCCGACTTCCGTCATTGAGGGTTGTGAGCTGAGTGCGACACTGGCAGACACCCAATCGACGCCTGCGACACTGGCGGTGCAATCTGCAAAATGCTCCTGACTTTGTTGTAGAGAGGAGAGAGCCATGATTGCTGCGAACGCGGAAGTTCGGCCGCGCTTTATTACACGGCTCAAAACGGCTCTTCCCATAATCCAGTGGTTGCCCAACTACCGCAGTGAATGGCTGCGCCCGGATATTGTTGCCGGAGTCACACTTGCGGCCTACGGCATTCCGGTAGCAGTGGCCTACTCTTCACTGGCAGGATTGGCTCCGGAGGCGGGACTCTACTGCTACTTGCTGGGCGGTATCGCCTATGCGCTTTTTGGCACTTCGCGCCAGCTTGCGATCGGGCCAACCTCAGCCATCTCCATCCTGATTGGCTCCGCCATCGGTGGTATGGCCGCAGGGGACGCGCTACGCCAAAGTCACCTTGCCGCCGGCGTGGCCATTCTGGCGGGCATCATCGGACTCATTTGCTGGCTTCTGCGCTTGGGTAACCTCGCGAACTTCGTGTCCGAAACCATTCTCAGTGGCTTCAAGGTAGGCGCTGGACTGGTGATTGCTTCCACCCAGTTGCCGAAGCTCTTCGGCATTGCCTCCGGCGGAAGCAGTTTCTTCAGCCGAATCATGCAACTCGTCAAGCACCTGCCCGAAACCCATGTGCCGACCCTGATGGTCGGGGCTGGAGCCTTGCTGCTTCTCATTCTGGGCGAGAAGTTTCTTCCCAACCGCCCGAGCGCTCTGTTCGTGGTGGCGATTTCGATTGGGGTAATGACCTGGTTCCCGCTGGCCAGTCAGGGCGTGAAGATCGTCGGTGCGATTCCCCAGGGACTGCCCTCACTGGGCTGGCCGTTGGTGCAGTGGAACGAGGTGGATCAGCTGCTTGGCTTGGCGCTGGCATGCTTTCTGTTGTCGTACGTCGAGAGCATTTCGACAGTGCGCACCTTCGCTGTGAAGCACGGATACCCCATCGATGCCGACCAGGAACTGCTGGCGCTAGGGGCCGCCAACTTCGCCGCAGGCTTCGGCGGTGGCTATCCGCTGGCGGGCGGAATGTCGCAGTCGGCGGTCAATGAAAAAGGGGGAGCTCGCAGCCAGTTGTCACTGGTGTTCGCCTCGGTCACAATCGCCATTGTTTTGCTGTTCCTTACCGGGCTGATGAGCAACTTGCCGCAGGCCGTCCTGGCGGCAATCGTGCTGATGGCGATCAAGGGACTAGTCAACCCGCACGAACTGCGTCACCTGTATCGGGTCAACAAGATGGAGTTCCGCATTGCGATGGTTGCGACCCTCGGCGTGCTGGCGTTCGGCATTCTGAAGGGCGTGCTTCTGGCGGCGGTCTTCTCGTTACTGCTGCTATTGAAGCGCGCCTCCAACCCACGTATCGCCGACCTCGGACGGTTACCGGGGACCGATCGCTTTGTAGACATCACACACGCCCCTGAAGCGGAGTTGCTTACGGATGTTCTTGCCCTTCGAATCGAAACGGCAATGCTGTACTTCAATGTCGAGAACGTGAGGAAGGAAATACTCGGGCGGGTGGCCACCGGTAGTGCAATCCGCAGGGTTGTGCTGGATCTCTCCGCTTCGCCCAACATAGATCTCGCTGGCGTGCGGATGCTTGGGCAACTGCATAAGGAATTACACACAACGGGCATTGCTTTCCGGCTTGCGGGTGTGCACGGAAATGTGCGTCAGTTTCTGCAAGTGGAAGAACTGGATGGCGTCATCGAAGGCGCAGGCGTACGAATGAAAGTGGCTGACCTGGTGGACAGCGCGGGCTGAAGCTCAGGCAAGTTGGGGCCGGCACTTCTATGTCCGGGTGTTGCGCGGCATAAAGTTGAAGCCGAAGGTTGAGGTGTACAACGCAACGATCATGGCCCAGTTCGGCGAATTTTGCGGTTGGACGCTAGCGCGTGCTCACGTCCGCAGCGGGGAATCGGCGATGATTGGCGGCTACCGGGGCAAGAGAGCGACATGTTCGATAAGGCGATCGCCGCTTTCTCGATCGCCTATGCCGACCAAACGAGCGGGACTACGAATTCCTCAAGAAGGCGGCTCGAAAAGGCAAACTGGAAGTGATGCTGGAACGGTGATAGCCCCGCTCCGGAACGGAACGACGATAATGAGAGCAACTGAGAGATTCGGTATTCTCGTGTGGCTGGCACTGTTGCTTGCATTGCATGTATCTGCACAGAGCATCCAGCCGACGCTCAAAGACACGATGACCTCCATCGCAAATACGTTGAATAGCCGTGGAATTGTTTCTTGGACAACTACTGATCGAGATCTCGCTGGCGCCAAATGGACGACCACCAACAGCCTGGCACAGGTAAACGCGGATCCGTCAAGCTGTTCAATCACTTGGACAACTATAGAAATGGAATCTAACGACAAGACGGTGGAAACCTATTTAGTGCAGCTCCAAGCTGTTTCCGGTGTAAATGTTCAGTCCTATTCGCGGAGCATGGCATCGCAAAGTAGTGACAAATTACAGTTCTCGCCCGACACCTACCTGATCCAGATAAAAACGACTACAGCAATTAGCGGACACCGCCAGTCGTATAAAAACGGTAAGTTGAAGTCCACAGCGCACTTGCCGAACGATCATGCGGCAGACATTCAATTCGCAGATGAGCAGACCGCGACAAGAGTCGCAGACGCCATTCGCCACGCGGCTGGTCTTTGCGGCGCAACACAATCTCCTCTTTGACTGCGAGTCGTTCAGATTTGATGGCGCCGATTTTGGAACTGAGCATGCGCCGGGGCCGATGGCGTAGGCGTCAAGGGAGTCGTTCTTGTTCGACTTGAGAAATGGCTTCACGAACTGTGCCGGGATTAACCGCACATCGTGCCTTCGGCTACGAATGGCCGTTGCGATAGAGTGTGCTTCAGGGCACGCCTCGATGCCGATCAGCGAACCACGCAGATTCGCCGTGCAGCTCCGTATTACACCTCCGAAGCTCCCCGGACGCCAGAAGGGCAAAAGATATGAGGAGCCAAAGCTGAAGCACTGGCCGGAAAGAGGGAAGGAGAAATCCCGTGAAGGCGGGTAGTCGCAATGGACCATTGGATTGTCTCTTATAAGAAGGAATGGTTGCGGCCTGACATGATCGCAGGCGTGACCACCGCTGCCGTGGTTATTCCCAAAGCGATGGCCTATGCCACCATCGCCGGCCTGCCGGTGCAGGTGGGACTATACACTGTCTTTCTGCCCATGGTGATCTACGCCGTGCTGGGTACGTCGCGCGTGCTCAGCGTAAGCACGACAACGACGCTCGCGATCCTGGCAGCCGCTCAATTGGGCGCGGTGGTTCCGGCAGGAGATGCACCCTCGTTGTTGGCTGCTTCGGCAACGCTGACACTGTTGGTTGGCGCGATGCTCGTGCTGGCTTCCGTCCTGCGGCTGGGCTTCGTCGCCAATTTCATTTCCGAACCGGTCTTGATCGGCTTCAAGGCCGGCGTCGGATTAGTCATCGTGCTGGACCAGCTCCCGAAAATCCTCGGTATCCATTTTGCGAGGGGAACGTTCGTCCAGAATCTGCTGTCGATAGCCCACGGCCTTCTCCATACTTCACTGACCACTCTGGCGGTCGGAATTTTCATGATCGTACTGTTGGTTGGGTTCGAGCGACTCTCACCAAAGGCGCCGGCACCGCTGATCGCTGTAGCGGCGGGCATTGCTGGCGCTTACTTCCTGAACTTGGGCGCGCACGGTGTTGAGTTGGTCGGCCACATCCCGCAGGGCCTGCCCTCCTTCACGCCTCCGGTCTTATCGCTTGCTACTCGACTCTGGCCGGGCGCGTTGGGCATTGCCCTGATGAGCTTCACCGAAACAATCGCGGCAGGCCGCGCTTTCGTACGCAGCGATGATCCCTCGACGCGACCCAATCGGGAGTTATTAGCTACCGGACTGGCCAATGCCGGCGGCGCGTTTCTCGGCGCAATGCCCGGCGGCGGCGGCACCACGCAGACAGCAGTAAACCGCCTCGCCGGAGCACGGACACAGCTGGCGGAAATCGTCACTGCGGCCATGGCGCTCGTAACCATGCTTTTCCTTGCTCCACTGATGGGCTTGATGCCGGAAGCCACACTTGCGGCTGTGGTCATTGTTTATTCGATCGGACTGATCAAGCCGATGGAGTTTCGCCAAATTCTGGCGGTACGTCGAACCGAATTCAGGTGGGCTCTCGTCGCTTTTGCCGGAGTAGTGCTGGTGGGAACACTGAAAGGAATTCTTGTGGCCATCGTTGTTTCCTTGGTGGCACTTGCCTACCAGGTGGCTGATCCTCCGGTGTACGTTCTCGGACGTAAGCCGGGAACGAATGTATTCCGGCCACGCACCGACGAGCATCCCGAAGATGAGACATTTCCCGGCTTGTTGCTGCTGAGACTGGAAGGCCGTGTCTTCTTCGTCAATGTTGAACGCATCGCCGAGAAAATAAGGTTCTTTATTGAGGAAGCACAGCCTAAGGTCGTTGCCCTTCATCTCCGAAGTGTTCCCGACCTTGAATACACCGCCCTCAAGATGCTGATCGAAGGCGAAAAGCGACAGCGTGAACTTGGCGTTAGATTGTGGCTGGTTGGCATGAACCCAAACGTGCTTGAAGTCGTCCAGAAATCACCACTCGGTAAAGTGCTCGGTCGCGATGACCTCCACTTCAACTTGGAGATCGCGGTCGCCAAATATTTAGGGTTTACGGCCGCTGCCGGCGCGAGTTCTGAACCCATACATTAGGAGACCGCGCATCCTTCAAAACGGGGGAGGGAGCAAAGCAACGACTGTGACCATGCCCGGCAACATGAAACCGTGGTTGAGCAGATGCTCCCTGATTTTCGTTGTTCCGGTTTGGTCAAAGGAAACAGCCACTAGTAGGGTTCCATAGGTTGGCAGGAAGAAGACGCTATTCGCAGCCGGGTAAAACGCGATCAGATGCCCTCTCCTTTATGGCAGTGTTAATGGTGACAGGAAGCGCCTGGATCCTTCTGGTGACGAAATGATCGATCTCGATCGCTCGATCAAATCGCGCAAACGCCTGCTCGATCCAATGGAGCGCATCTCGGAAGTGCTGTTCGGTCTGATCATGGTGCTCAGCTTCACCTGCTCGTTCAGCGTCGCCAACGCAGGGCACAGCCAGGTCCGCAAGATGCTGATTGCCGCGCTGGGCTGCAATCTGGCTTGGGCCATCATTGACGCGGTCTTCTACCTGATGGGCTGCCTCAGCGAGCAGGGGTACAACATCCTGGCGCTGCGTGCTCTGCGCCAGATCGCCGACCGTGCCGAGGCGCATCGTATGATTGCCGATGCGTTGCCGCCGTTGCTGGCGTCCGTGCTGGCGGAGGCCGAATTCGCGGCGATGCGGGAGAAACTGAAGCGGCTGCCTGAACCGCCCGTGCATCCCCGCCTGGCCAAGCACGATTGGCTCGCCGCCTTCGGCGTTTTCCTGCTGGTCTTCCTGCCTACCTTCCCGGTTGCGATTCCGTTTCTCTTCATCCACGAGGCCAGGCTGGCGCTGCGCGTCTCCAACGCAGTTGCCATCGTTATGCTATTTATGGCGGGTTATGCGTTCGGGCGCTACTCGGGGTTCCGCCCGGGAAGGGTGGCTCTGGCGATGGTGGTGCTCGGCATGGCTATGGTCGGGATCACGATCGTGTTCGGGGGATGAAAGCTACACAACAACTGGCGGTAATTGCCGTGGTGCTGCTGTTGAGCGGCCAGCTATTAGGTCAGGGGACGCCAGCCGCCGCGCCCACGGCCGCGAAGAACCCGTGGGACTTCAACCTCACGGTCGATGGCTACATCATTCCGGACGAAACCGGCTATGTAGATCCGGTTTTCTCGGCGAACCGCGAATGGCTGCATCTGGAGGCGCGCTACAACAATGAGAACCTGCGCACGGGTTCGTTGTGGGTGGGCTACAACTTCAGCGCCGGAAAGGAGCTGGTGCTGGAAGTGACACCGATGATCGGCGGCGTTTTCGGAAGAACCAACGGGATTGCGCCCGGCTGCGAGGCCTCGCTCACCTATAAGAGGATTGAGCTGTCGATCTCGAATGAATATGTATTTGATACGACGCATAGATCTGGGAACTTCTACTATAGTTGGCCACAACTAACATACTCGCCGGTGGACTGGTTTCGCGTGGGCCTGGTGGCGCAACGCACAAAGGCTTTCCATACCAGCCTCGACACGCAGCGCGGGTTCCTGGTGGGCGTGTCCCATAAGAAGTGGGAATTTACGACCTATATTTTCAATGCCGGCTTTACCGATCCGACTGCAGTACTTGAGGTGGGCGTCAACTTTTGAGGAGACAGTGATCGAATGGGCCTTCGATTTGCAGTCGCAAGAGCGGTGACCACTTGGCGGTGAATGCTCTGGCGATAACGTTCTCTGCGTGTTTTCACCGATGGAGGACGCGCGGGCGACATGGTGAACCTGGTTTTGGTCGCCCAACCAAAAGATTTGCAGAAAGCCTTTGAGCATGCTGATTCCGCCGTTGCCGTTGCTCAACTTTTTCGTCGCAGTCGTGATGATCTCCATCGGGCTGCGTGTCAGTGGCGGAGAGCTGCTCGACATCCTGAGGAACCGCGCCCTGCTTACGCGCACCCTGCTGGCAAATTGCGTTCTCATACCGGCCATGGGCTTCCTGCTGGTTCGTATCTTCCCGCTGACCCCCGACGCAAGTATCGGCATCCTGCTGCTGGCCGCGATCCCGGGAACGCCGATCGCCTTGCAATTTACGCGAATGGCCAAAAAGCAACTGGCTTTCGCCGCCGCCATGGTCTTCGGGCTCTCGCTGGTGAGCCTCGCCATGATCCCGCTGGCGATCGAAGTGATGCCGGGGATGGCCCAGCGCGATCAACGGCCGATGCTGCTTCTGGTCACTAGCATTGTGCTTTATATTGCGCTGCCACTGTGCGCCGGTTTGTGGGTGGCGTGGCGCGCGCCGAAGATTGCCCACAGGCTGGTATTGCCGCTGGACGTTCTGGCTACGGTTGTCTTCATTTTTCTTATGTGGGAGACGCACCTGATGCGCCGTGGAGCCTTAAATGCAATCCGCGGCCGCGGAACTATCTTGGCGATGCTGCTGTTGCTGCTGCTGTCCATGTTGATTGGCTGGCTGATTGGCGGCCCCGACCGCGAGTCACGCCGGGTGTTGGCAACCTCCAGCGGCATGCGCAGTGTTATTGTCGTGCTGTACGTGGCGCGGTACTGCTTTCCGGGCACTAACGTTTACATGATCCCGATTGTCTACGTATCGCTGATGGTGCCCATGAACCTGCTTTTCCATCTGGCGTTCACCGGGTGGCACAAACTGCGGCCGGCGGGAGCAAAAAGCGGAGCCCTTGACTCGTAGGCGCTTGTTTGCGTAATGGTAAAGCAGCCGCGCAACCATCGTTCCGCCCGTCTGATAATTTGAGAATTGATGGTGAAGTGCCGAAATCACGTTGGCTGCGGATTCAATGTGTCAATCTGTCAACCGTGGGTTTCCCCTGACGCATACGAGCCAGGGGCGTGACCGGATGATCGATTACCTGTTCTGCACTCGCCGTTTCTGCCAACAGGCCGCTACATACAGAGAAACTATCTCCTTATGAATATTAAGGAGTATCACTGCCAATTGCTCTAATCTGCACATCCAGAAATGTTACGTCGTCGTCAAAGCGGATACGATTAGATGATGCCAGCAGTCTGTTTTCCAAATCAGCAAAGGCAAACTCCGAACAAGGATACTTGAGTTCTTCCAGGATGCGCTTGAGGCCGTCGGAGCCTATGTCTTCGCCATCGGAAGCAGTGATTTCAACAGCTCCGTCAGTAAAGAAAAGAAGTGAGTCGCCAGCATGCAAGGAAAGCACAGTTTCCTCATATACTGCGCCGCACATTAAGCCCAGCGGGAGGCCGCCAGCCTCGGGTTCTTCCCATGTACCGTCGACGTGCCTGATCAGTGGGTTTGGATTCCCCGCCCCGACCAGACGCATCTCTCCTTGCCGGAGATCAAACAGGCCGCAAATGGCCGCCGCGAAGGGAGAGCTTTCTTCAATCAACTGCTCAAGACGATCGCCCACCACGCGCGCAAATTCAGTCGGTTTGAGCAACAACTCTCGATGGCTCGCCCACAAGGAACTCAGAAACATCGTATAAAGAGCGGCCGGAATACCGTGACCGGTGACATCCGCGAGGAGGAAGCCATAGTGATCCGGCGTCAGTGCTTCCACGGCAAAATAGTCTCCGCCAATTACATCTTGTGGAACATAGCGCGAGGTAAATTTTATACGCGGATCGTGAGGAAAACTGTTTTGCAAAGACAATTGCTGGATCTTGCGTGCACGGTCGATGTCTGCCATTTCGAGTGTAATTTCGCGAAACGTTTCTACTCCGCCGATGACTTCACCATCTTCGCTGCGGAGAGGAGAAACCGCGACTTGAAGAGGTACGCGCCCTCCATTGCGGGTCCGTGCGTAGACGATGATCGGCACAGTGCTCCTCTGGCCAGTGGTGATGGAGCGGTGCAGAGGGCAATACTCTTCTCCACACAGCTGATGACCGTCCTTATCGATGTGACAGAGAATGCCATCGAGACATTGTCTACCAATCACATCGCTGGGAGCCCAGCCGGTAATTCGCTCTGCCGCCTTGCCCCAATAGCGGATCGTGCGATTGGTGTCGGTGACATAAACGCCTTCATTAATGGAATCCAGTACTATCTGCGACATCAATTGCGGGTTGGTCAAGTCAATCGTCATAATTCCTTCTCTCTCATTCCCGTCGTTCGCATCTCCATGGGCCGATCCTCACCAGACCTCCCACGATGACAACTTGGGTCGCGTTAGTCAGTGACCAACATCACAAGTCCTGGCGATGCGAAGGCGTCTCAATCACATTGGCGGTGCGCACAAGCCTCGCCTCTTAACCGCAAGAAACGACAGCAAGGGCATCGTGGAGTTCCACTACTTCAAGGATGGCCTGGACGAGATGCGTCATAGCCACGGTGAGCTATGAGCTACAGTGAACTTGGATACTTCTCGAGGTATTGCCGAAGGAATTCTTCATCGACCTGGGATGCCTCGTAGGAGACGGAGACAGCGAAGTTTTCGTGCGGCCAAAAAAAACACAGGGTGCCTCCGCCATTGACCCAACTCCGACCCCGTATGGTCAAAAATCTCAAACGTTTGAAAAGGCTTGGTTTCCGGTCTCCTAATTTCCTCGCACAGCTGCTTTCTGAAACCTCAAGAGCATGTCGTAGGGTCAAGAAATTCGAACGGATTGGAAAGGCGAGGCTGGCAGCTTGTTACCGTCAGGGAGTTTACTAGCCGGATACTGCCCTAGAAGTTAACGCACATTATGAGGCCCGTCAGAGATACTAAGCAATTAGCAGACCGCTGCAAGAGTAAGCAGGTGTTAATCTCTCTTTCCTGGTACTAGGAGCTCTTCGAAGCAAGTCTGCCGGAGCCCGTAGTGGCACTCACAGACCTTCTCTCATCTCGGCAGGGTGGCCGATCATCCCGGCAGCGTTTAGGTTATCGCCCTCGATCCAATCCCGAGCGAATTCATGTAGCCGCTGTGTGTTATCGGGTGCACCGCAGTGAACTGGAATTCCTCCTGGTGCGTACCAGAAGTGGCCCCTGGACCTTCCCAAAAGGCGGAGTCGATCAGGACGCAAGCAACGCGAATGCTGCCGCGCGGGAAGCGTATGAAGAAGCCGGCGTAAAGGGTCGGGTCGAGAACACGCCTTTCGTTTCATACCTACATTGCAAGCGCACGCGGCTTCGTTCCTGTAGGCGAGTGGTTCTGGTTGATGCCTATCTATGCGAGGTAATACGGTTGGTGCCCCCCCAGGAACTGCACCGAGATCCAACTTGGTTCTGTGCAGCCAAAGCCAAGCAGCGGCTGAGAAAATACCGGACGCCCGAGTATGCAGCTGAAGCGGTTCGTGTGATCGACCGGGCGATGGAACGCATCCTGTGCCAGCCGCGCTAAAACTCGGGGGGCCGACAAATGACTACGTCTGAGCTGACCGCGTTGGTAAGAAAGCTGAGACCACCGTTCCTGGACGATCTTGTTCCGCTTGAAATCAGCACCATCCTGGCCGCTGCGCGCCAGCGGCGATTCCTAGCAAACTCTGTGATCACAAACCAGGGTCATCCTGCCAGTCACATGTTCATGATTCTCAGCGGCGGCGCCAGAAGCTTTTTCCTCACCCAGGGTGGACAGAAGCTGCACATGCACTCGTACCCGCCAGGGGAGATGTTTGGAGGCATGGCGCTGGTGCCGAGACCTTCCGAATATGTGTTGAGCACGGAAGCTGTCAAGGACAGCTACACCTTGGTATGGGACCGCGTTAGGATACGCAGCCTGGCCGGGCGGTATCCGAAACTGCTCGACAATGCTTTGTCGATTGCGGCGAATTACCTGAATGTGTCTATCGCCGCACAAGTCGCTCTGAGCTGCCATACGGCCCGGCAGCGGTTAGCAGAAGTGCTGGTCAACTTGGCCAGTGGAATCGGCCACAGAGTTTCCGGGGGAATCGAACTCATTGTCCGCAATGAGGAATTGGCCGCCGCCGCCAACATCACCCCGTTTACTGTCAGCCGAGTCATGAGCGAATGGCAACGCGGCGGCATTCTGGCGAAGAGCCGGGGCAAGGTTCTAGTGCCCTCTCCCGAACGGCTGCTGCTGCAGGACGTTTGACCGGAGGCTGGTGCAGAACATTTCAGCCACTGCAGTCTAGCTGTGCGCCACAAAGGAACGGCTGCGGTACAAAACCCAGCCTTTTCAATGCGTTTGAGATTTTTGACCACACGGGAGTCGTCTGGGAGATCACACCGTAACTGAGACTCCTCTCCAGTAAGCTGTTTCTGTAGGTGTTCAGAAATCCCCAGACCTGAGCGTCAGAGTCATTGTTTCTGGAGTTTCGAGATCCGCTCCGCAATGCCAAGCGTTTTCAAGATTTCCGGTGAGACCTCATCCATTGCGAGTGGCTCATGGCAACTGTTGCACTCCTGAGTGATCGTCTCACCATTCCCTGCTGTGTGCGAGCCGTCATGACAACGGAAACATCCTGGAAAGTCCATGTGGCCCAGGTTGTTCGGATAGGTGCCCCATGAAACCTTCAGCTCTGGGAAAACGTTCCGGTTATAGATCGCAAGAACCGCCCCGCCAGCCTGATGGATGTCTTCAGATCGACGCGTGTAGAGATCGGGGTAGTTCTGCTGATAGAAACTAACGATAGCCGTCGGCAATTTCGCAGCCGCTTCCGTGCTTGTCGCATAGTTTGCCTTCAGCAACTCCACGCTTTTTCTCTTGATGTAGGGCAAGGTTACAGGGATGTCACCGAGGGTGAGTGCTTTGTCCATCGCTCGTTCCGGCAAGTCGAAGGTGTGCGTCGGGCGGTTGTGACAGTCCACACATTCCATGTCGAATTTCGGAAGTGCCTTGGCCGAATCCGGCGGCGTTTCGGGATTGACGAAGGTTCGGACATCCCCGGTGGCCGTGTTCCGGTATTCGACCCACGGTATGGTCTGCCGCGCGGCGTCGGCCGCCGCAAAACGGATGTGAACTCCTGGACCAAAGTGCGCGCCGTGAATTCCGGAGGTCCGGTTTCCACCCACTAACATCAGGAGAACCGTTTCCGATCGTGTGTTTGCTTCATCTTCGGCATACTTGCTGAATACGCGCAGACGCACACCAGCGAACTTCTGCGGCCAATGGCAGTTCTCGCAAGTCTCTCTCGCGGGTACGAGACGATTGCTTTCTAGAGCGGAAGGAATTGGTATCGGGCTGGTCTTGAGCACCGTCTCCATGAGCTGACGAATTCCGTTCGTCTTGCTGTTGATCCAACCGGCTGCACCTGGCGCCACATGACACTCGACGCATTCCACCCTGGAGTGAGGCGAATTCTGATAGGCGGCTAGTTCAGGGTTCATCGTGTGACAAGTCGCTCCGCAGAATTGTGGCGTCTCCATGTGCTTGACGGCCCGATAGGTGACTTGGGTTCCAATCAGTATGTTCAGGAGAGTTGTGGCGCCGAGAAACCAGGCGATACGCTGTAATGCTGGCTTGCGGTCGAACGTTTTCTCGGCTAACCCTTTGCGAATCTGGCGCTTGCTCAGGTAAACACCGATCGGAATCAGCGCCAACCCAGCGAAGAAAATTGCCGGAAGAACGAGGAAGACGACGATGCCGACGTAGGGATTATCGACGTGGCCGCGAATCTGTTGTGGCAGCACAAAAAGCCACGAGATCAATGCAGTTGCGACCAGCGCCACACCCACCAGACTCAGCCAATGTTGAGTCAGCAGGAACCATGCCGGCCGTTTATTCGTGGCATTCCCCATAGGCCACAGGCAAAACCACATCTGAATGAGGGGAGTGTACAAGGGGGCGGGCGGAAAAGTAAACTGCCAAGAATGACAGTTGCTTTCTTGGTGAAGCTCCAAATACGATCGCGCGCAAGAAGCCGCCAAGCAGTGGATCGAACATGGGGTCTTAGAGCAAGGTAACTGCGCCAGTAGATTGTTTCACTCCGTCTAAAGGGACGGAGCGTCCCAGCTTAGTACTTTTCAGGAATAAAGCTCCGCCCGCCGTCGAGCTGCGATCGAAGGCGAGGTCTCGCGACTGCATTTCATAGAACATACTGCCGAACTGTACACGTCCGAGCATTCATCGAGCGGGGCAGCCATTTTTTTCGGAAGCCTCGGTTGTAGCCGCTGCTTCCCTTTCAAGATATGTGCGGCCGGACCAGTGGTCGCGCTGAGAACCATGGTCAACGGCCGCTTTTCTGCGTGCGTTTCCGAAAGCGCGGGACGACTCCTGTAAACCTCGGGCTCACCTAGGATCGATCCACCCCTCAGGAGGCGCCAACGCGTCTGCCTCGGCTGGCCCCCAAGTACCGGGCGTGTACGGGTAAATCGTAGTCGCATTGTCTAGAACAGGATCTACGATCCGCCATGCCTCTTCCACGTAATCCTGACGCGCGAAACGAGATGAGTTCCCGCATAGCGCATCTCCCAGTAATCCTTCGTATGCTTGCATTTCGCTTGGATCTGAGCTCCGGGAGACGACAAGCTCGACCTGCTCGCCAAGCAACGTGTCGCCTGCCACTTTGACGTGGGAGCCAATAGCAATCACAAGATCAGGAGTCACGCGAAATCGCACGTAATTGGCTGGAAGGTGATTCTCCAGAAAAATGTCCGGAGGCTGCCGGAGAGTGACGATCACCTCGGTGGCGGTTGTTGGCAGAGACTTACCGGCGCGAATGTAGAACGGCACGTCCTTCCAACGCCAGGAATTAATGAAGAGACGCAAGGCGACGTATGTCTCCACCTGCGAATCCGTCTTCACCCCAGCTTCATCGCGGTAGCCGTTGAACTGTCCGCGAACGACATCCTTTGACTGCAGGGGGCGAATCCCTCTAAGCACCTGGACTCGCTCATCGCGGACGGCTTCGACCGCCAAGCCAGGCGGAGGTTCCATCGCGACATTGCTCAAAACCTGCAAAAGGTGATTCTGGACCACGTCGCGGATCGCGCCTGTGCGGTCGTAAAACGAACCTCGACCCTGTACCCCGAAGTCCTCCGCCATCGTGATCTGCACACTTCGCACATACTGGCGATTCCAAATCGGTTCAAGAAAGGAATTCGCAAAGCGAAAATACAATACGTTTTGAACGGCATTCTTGCCGAGAAAGTGATCGATCCGAAACACACTTTCTTCGGCGAAGGCGGTGTGAACCACCTCGTTCAGAGCGTGAGCCGACGCCAGGTCATGACCAAATGGTTTCTCGATGACGACGCGCCCGCCAGCCGCACATCCCGACGCATGCAGCTGCTTCAGAACCTCCGGAAATAAGAACGGCGGAATCGCTAGGTAGTACAACGGATGCTGTGAAGAACCGAGCTCCTGACGCAACTTGGTAAAACTCGCAGGATCGCCGTAGTCGCCATCGATGTACTTGAGTCGTGAAATCAGTTTGGAAAAGCCTTTCGCATCCAGTCCTCCGTAGTTCTCAACACTGTCCTCCGCGCGCTCCTGGAGTTGTTGCAGATTCCATCCGGATTTGGCAACCCCGATGACGGGTATTTCCAATTTCCCGCGTTTAGCCAGCTTCTGCAGGGCGGGGAATATTTTCTTGTGTGCTAGGTCGCCTGTGGCCCCGAAGAATACGAGCGCATCCGATGAAGTCTGTGTCACTTGTTCGCTCCTGGAATCTGAGCCGCAGGCCGATTGGCATTTGGCTGTAACATAAGCCTAGGCTTGCGACTACCGAACAGTCTACTCAGACATCTGGGGCTGGCTAACGAACGCCCGATAATCTCAATGATTTAACATTTACGGGTTTTTTTGGCGGAGCACAGGTGTTAATGAGGTGCTTGAGATTCACGAATTCCCCCAATGGGTGCGGGCTCGTCGGGCAACCGGCCCACTGAGAAGCCGATCGCAAAAACGAGGACGCTGAAGACAATCACCGCGAATATGACCGGGGCCAGATTCTCCGCCCCCGGAACCCCGTATTGCATCGGAAGCGTCGCCAGCACGCCGGCGGCAAGACCGCGAGGTATGGTGGCGGCGAAGGGCGAGGTTTTCGAGCATCAGACTGCGGCGCGTCCGAAACAGGCGAAGCACGGCTCCGAGCCAGAGCCGAAACAGGTCAAACATGGCAACCAAGTTATAGCGGGCTGACTTTGCCGACTGCCCTGCGAAGTTGTTGATTTCTCAGCCGGACAGGATTGTGACGAGGACACAGGCGAGAATCGGAGAACGCTACACCAGGTTCGGGGAGCCCTCAAGGGCGCTGATCCTTCCGTGGCGATTATTTGCGCCACCCTAGTATTTTTTGCGGTATCAACTTGGGCTGTCCTTTATTAAAATCTTCGTGAACTTATAAATCAAAAAGTCAGTGCTTTAGGAGGGCGAATATGCCCGCAACAGCAGCCGCACTAGGCCGTCAGAAGGAAACCACCCCTCCGCCGAAGGGTCGCCAGCCGCTTACTCCCAGCTGGGTGGGCCGCGTCCCCCAACTCAAGCCGAGCCAATATGCCGACGGCATGCCCATCCATTCGCCCGAATACATCTGCTGCAAGCTCATCCTGCGGCCCAACAAGTTTCATTCGCGCCAAAGCTTCTTTGACTTCGGCAAGGTCTTTCGTGAGCCCGCAAAAGAACACGGGGTAAAGTACACGACGGAAGGCTTCATAGAACAGCCGGTCAAGATCCGCGAAGTGCTGTTCGTTGACACTGACGACTTCCGCCTCTACAACAATGCCTTCATTCTGCGCCGCCGAATCCCTTACAAGGACGGCTTCCCCATCGGCGAGCCCGAGATCGTTTTCAAGTTTCGGCATCCCGATTTGCAGATGTGCGCGGAAACCGACGTGCGGCCAAACATCCTCGGCGATCACCGCGTCAAGTTCAAGGTCCAAGCCCTGCCGCTTAAAGAGAAGCTGGGCGGCATCCGTCTGCTCTACTCCCACAACGTGCAGTTTCCGCGTTCCGCGGTCGGTATTGGCCCGATTGGCCAGGAAAACACGTTAGACGTGGATACAATGGTCCGGGTCTTTCCCGTGCTCGCCCGAGTGAAGAAGCAGCCCGGAGAGAAGATCAAGTTAGTGAGCGACGCCATCATCGAGGAGGTATTGCAGGACATCGGCATGCTCGATTTCGGCGACGGCCTTACCTGCAAGGCCAACGTGGCCATCTGGCGTACCCGCGGCGAGCATCGCCCGCTCATCGGCGAGTTCGCGTACCAGTTCAAATTCAAGGACCGTTCCCAGCTCAGCCCCGATGCCCTTCGCCGTACCGAGGCGTTCTTTATCGGACTTCAGTACTCCGCCGAAGACTACATCAACCTGGGTGCCACCAAGACTGCGACCGTCTATCGGCTCCTAGGCAATCCGCCCAAGTCCCATGAATGATCCGCAAGCTTCGAGTTCGATTGAAGGAATCAAGGTCGTGAGCCATGGCTGATATTGCTGCTAAGCCCGCACTTCAACCCGGGGAAACTGCCGCAAAAGCGGCAACAGTTTCCACATGGGAGATATTCCTCGAGTTCCTGATCATCGGTGCGACCAGCTTCGGCGGAGTGGTGCCCTACCTTCGCGAGAGTCTGGTGACGAAGCGACAGTGGATTGACGACAAGGAATTCGTCGAGATGCTGTCCATTAGCCAAAGCCTTCCGGGACTGAACGCGACAAATATGGCGGTCCTGGTCGGAGAGAAGCTGAGGGGAGTCATGGGCTCAGTCGCGGGCATCCTCGGCATCTGCCTTCCGGGCGGATTGCTGATGTTCGCTGTGGCCATCTTCTATCATCACCACGGTGACCACGTGTGGATCACAGCTGCCTTGAAGGGCGTCGCGGCAGCGGCTGTCGGTCTCATCCTGTCGACGGTCGTGTCACTCAGCAAGAAGTCGCTCTCCCACAAATTTGATTTCGTGTTCATGGCAGCCACGGTGATCGCGGTGAACCGGTTGCATCTCGGGGTTCCCAAGACGCTGGTTATGGTCGGGTTGCTGGCTATTCTCTTCCATCATCCGCGCAGAGGGCGGAAGGAGAGTGTGGCGCCATGAATCAAATTCCAGCGCTCATTCGAGTCTTCGCCTATCTGTCGATCCTCACCGTCGGCGGTGGAATGGCTGCCTTCCCCGAAATGAAAATCCTGACCGTCGACGTCCACCAGTGGCTTACCTTTCCGCAGTTGATTCACTTGTATAGCGTGGGGCAGATGGCACCTGGCCCCAACATGATGATGATCGTATCGATTGGTCAGTGGGCGGGTGGGATCCTAGGCGCGGTCGCCGTCTTGGTTGCTTTCTTCGGGCCGACTGCTGTCCTCGCGTTCGTCGTAGCCAAAGCTTGGAAAAAGCTCGAAAAATGGCCATGGAGAACTTCGATTCAGCAGGGACTTGCGCCGGTATCGATCGGGTTGCTGCTGGCTGGCTGTTTCAGCATGGCCAAAGGCGCGGTCACCGGAACGGAGACTGCGGCCATTGCGGTTGCTGTACTGCTGATCCTGATGCGGTACAAAGTAAATCCGGCTCTGCTGGTGCTGGCCAGTGCGGGCGTCGGTATTCTTACGTTCATGCCCAAGTAATGATTGCCCGTTAGGCCGCGGGATGCGCACACCGGCTAGTAAGATCTACGTAATCCAGTCCTAACTGGGCGATTCGGCGGAACGACAACCAAGTTGACGAGGCCACCGAAGGCGTGAAACGCACTCTCACAATTCGAAACGCCGTCTTCGTCCTGGTCGTTCTGGTGCTGATCGCCGCAGTCCCCTTTTCTCTGCAGTATGCCTACCAGCATGGCGGCTTCTATCTCTTTTCACGCAGATTCTTGGAAGACCTTCCCAAGCGCTTGACGGGCCCGGGCCGTTTGCGATTTATTCTCCAGCCCGGAGCGGCCGTTTTCCTCGGCATCCGGGCAGGAATCTCCGATGCGCAGGCCCGGCGAGCGCCCTACATTCTGAGCATTCTCTTCGACAGTCAGGGCCGTCGAGTGTTACTCAAGGGAGCTTTCGAGCAACTCGCCGCTTTGATTGCCATGTCGATCTTGCTGGATGCGCTGTCGCAGTTTCTAATTTTGCATCAAGTGTTCCCCGGTCCCGCACTAGTTGTCGGGCCGGTTCTCATAGCTCTTCCATATTCGTTAAGTCGCGCTGTGACCAATCGGATCGTGCGCCACGCCAGTTGAGCTAATTTTTTCCTGTAAGCCACGAGCATCGGTGCTTCGCGGCCGGCGAGACGCGAAGTTCCCCAGAAGTGCGGTTGTGGAAAGTTTCACCAGAATCTTGTCCTCACTTTACTTCAGGGGCAGTCGGCAACTCAGAAATCAGAACGTGCCTCCAGCTGTTCCTGCCTTGGCGACGGCTTGCAACTCGCGTATTACCCAGAACAGCCGTCGGGCCGATACATAGCTGTATTTGCCACCGTTGCGTAAGTCCGTGATACGGGATTTCGAGATCAGCTTTTGGATTTTCCGCTGCGACAGTCCCAACCCTAGCTCCGAGTGCACGATAGTGGCGGCTTCGTCTTCGGAGATGCCGGGCAAGGCCTGGCCGGCATGAAACCGAGAACGCCACTGCTCTAGTTCAAGGGCTTGGCGGGTGAAGATCTGCTCTAGCTCGTGGGTGCCGGCAAACAGTAACCCGCAGTGGGGCGGTTGATCCAACAGTTCCCGAATGGTCTCCAGGCACGCAATTGACAGATGCTGGGCTTCGTCAAAGACCAACAGCACCTTGCGCTGGCCGAGATCGAATCGCAGATTGCGCAGAATCCGGTCGACCGTTCCCATTCCGAGTGCCCCACAGCTCTGGGCCACCCGCAAAAAGCGTGGCATGCGTAGTTTCTCCGCAAAGAGCCGCGCATCACCGATTGCCGTTCCCCATGCCGAAGCGAGGTACGAGCGGGGAGAACGGAATTGTGCGTTGCAAGGAACGACTGTGTGGTGTGCTGAAGTACTATGAGCGGGAAGCGGCATGAGCCTTCGGTCGGGTAAACTTTCTACGAGGCGCTGGAAGAGCGGGGTGTGAAGTATGCCATTGGAGACGTGTTGCAAAAGTAGTGCAGCCGCGAACAGGCGGGTGTACTATGTGTGCGTTTTCAAAGCCAAAAAGGAAATTCCAGTTGAATTCTTGGGAGTGGAACATGCGTCTCAGAAAATCAAGCTTCGTCTGCATTCCCGCCAATGCGGCAATTGTCCTGATCTGCCTTGTTCTGTTGGTTGCGACCGCTCCTATGACGCAAGCGCAGATCACTACGGTGACTGGAGTCACGGTCGACGGCCTGTGCGGGACCGAGAACCTGATCAACGGACAGTTTACCGCGCTGAGCGGCGGCAACCCGGTAGTTGCCGGCCTCGGACAGTTTGGCGCCACCCTGTATGGTGGCGCATTCGAGGGAAACATGCTTTATCAGGTGGACCCGGCAAACTGCACCTACACGCCCGTTGGCAACGGCTCCCTCAGCAACGGTTACCATGATTTCGGCGCCACAACGGGCGGGCTGTACGGCATCGCCCAGGATTCCACTTCCGATTTCTATTCCGTCAACCCGAGTAATGGGGCGACGACTTTCATCGGACCTACGAACCTGCCTACAGGCGGCGGTCAGGCGCTTTCGGCGGACTGTCCTGTGTTGTACGCTACCGCTGGATTCAGTGGCTCTAACTCAGTCTTATACCTGGTGAATACGACGACGGCGGCGATAACGGAGATCGGCGACACAGGCGTCGCCATGATCGAAGCATTGGTGTGTGCAAACGGATCCTTATACGGCACCAGTGTGGCGGGCAACCTCTACACTCTCAGTCTCGCGAATGGACAGGCGACTCTCGTCGCGGCTACACAAGGCGGCATTTACGGTCTCGGGTACCTTGCGTCTTTCACGCTGACCGTGTCAACCGCCGGCGACGGAACCGTTGCCAGCACCGACGGTTTCATACACTGTCCGGGGACCTGCTCGCATACCTATTCTTCCGGCTCTCCGGTAACGTTAAATGCCACTCCCGGACAGGGCTGGGTTTTTGGCGGGTGGAATGGCGCCTGCGTGGGCACTTCTTCCTGCACCGTTACGATGACGCAACCCTTGTCGGTCGACGCCATCTTTTCCGAAGCGCAGCAATTCGTCGCCGCTACCCCCTGCCGCCTGATTGACACGCGGTTAACCGGCGGTCCGATTCAGGGTGGCACTTCCCGAAGCTTCACCATCCCGCAATTGGGTGGCTGCAACATTCCTACGACTGCGGCAGCCTACTCGCTGAATGTCTCCGTGGTACCGCAAGGCCCGCTGGGTTTCTTGACCATCTGGCCGACCGGAGAGGTCAGGCCGATTGTCGCGACCCTGAACTCGCTGGATGGCCGCATCAAGGCCGACGCGGCGATCGTGCCAGCAGGAACGAACGGGGCCGTCAGTGTGTATGTCACCAACACCAGCAACATAGTCCTCGACATCAACGGCTACTTCGAGCCAGTGTCGGGTTCCACGCTGGCGTTTTATCCGTTGACGCCTTGCCGGATCGCTGACACTCGCAACAGTACTTATCCCCAGGGACTGGGGCCACCCTTCCTGCCCGGTCACACGGAACGCGATTTCCCCATCCTGAATGCGACGAGCTGCAACATTCCTACCAGCGCCCAGCCTATTCGCTGAACTTCTCCGTCGTGCCTCACGGCGGGCTAGGCTACCTGACGGTCTGGCCCACCGGCCAGACGCGGCCAGTGGTTTCAACCTTGAACGATGTCCCCGGAACGATTATTGCGAATGCGGCGATTGTGCCCGCCGGTAGCAGTGGTGAGGTTTCGGTCTATCCCAGCAATGACACTGACCTGATCATCGACATCAACGGCTACTTCGCGCCAGCCGGCACGGGCGGCCTGTCACTGTATCCCGCGGCGCCTTGCCGGGTCATCGACACACGCCACGTGGGCAGCGGTCAGCCCTTCAGCGGGACCCTGAATCCTCCGGTTAATGTCGCGGGTAGTCCGTGCGAACCGCCGAGCGACGGCAAAGGCGTATGTCTTCAACGCGACGGTGGTGCCGGTAGGCGCGCTGGGCTATCTGACGCTGTGGCCCGACGGCAGCAACCGAAGCCGCTGGTCTCGACGCTGAACGCGCTGGATGGCTCCATCAGCAACAACATGGCCATCGTACCCAGCAACAACGGAAAGGTCGATGCGTTATGCGTCGGGGATCACGCAACTGATCCTCGATATCTCCAGCTACTTCGCACCGTAGGGCCAATTCTGTGGCTCCGCAGCGGCAGGCATTCTGGATTGGGTGCCTGCCTTTTTCCTGCTATCACGCGATAGCTCCTGGGGCGTTGCCAACACGATAACTGGCTTGCTTCCTGCTAATCCTCGGATAGCTATTGAAATATCCCCATAGCACTCACTGTCCGAGCGCCTGCCATTTCTATAATGATCATGGTTCGGCTCCTTTCTCCCGAGCCTGTTGGTTGGTTAGCGCCACCAACTTTACTCGGGTCTGGGAGCCGACATTGTCATGGAATCAATTTCGTAAGTAATCAAGGCTCCGTTCAATGCACCTCGGTCTGGTTACCAAACAAGAAAGCCCTTGTAATGTCGCAAAAATCCGATAAACTTCCCGGCTCGGGAACTGAACAAAGGATCCCTAGAGAATGGAGACAACTAGATCGCCGGGGGGCCGGACGTCTAGCAGCTTTTGTTTTTGCGACGTGGGCAGTGGCTTGGCTTTTTGGCGAACACCACGTCCTGAACTTCGACGAATTCGGGCTCTTCGGCGAGTGTTTGGTTTACGGAATTGCCTGGTCATGTTTGACGTGGGTTCTCTACATTGCCTTGGAGCCTTATGTGCGCCGCCGCTGGCCCGCGACGCTGGTCTCTTGGAGCCGCTTGTTGGCCGGAGGCTTTAGGGATCCACTGGTGGGGCGCGATGTGCTTGCTGGTTGTTTATTGGCCCCTTTCACGACCGCTTTGGGAAGACTTGAGTGGTTTATCTCTTCCTGGCTTGGCTATCCTCCACCGCAACCCGGATCTGGCCCAGCGTGGCTGTTTCTAGGCCCGCGGGCGATCGTTGCTAATCAAGCCCTCGCCTTGATGTTCGCGCCTGTTTTCTGGATTGCGCTACTGTTTGTCCTGTTCCTTTTCCGCGTCTTGCTGCGCAAGGAGTGGGCGGCAGCGGTGGCATGGGCTCTTTTATTTGCATTTCTTGCTCCACTTGGCGATACCCCCGTTGCCGTGGTGGGTGCTCTGATCTTCAGTAGTCTGGCTGTCTTTGTGATGATCCGTTTCGGCTTGCTGGCTCTGGTTACTAATTTCGTGGTCTTCAATATCCTGCAGAGTTTTCCGCTGACGACCCAGGGGTCGGCGTGGTATTCAGGCATTAGTCTGACCGGAATTCTGCTAATGGCCGCGATAGCGCTCTATGCCTTCTACACCTCCCTGGGCGGCCGACCCGTTTTCGGAGGCGCCATGCTCGAGGAGTAGGCTGCCGTTTCGTGTGAGGTGACGATCTTGGGCGACGTCACGTGTCTGGGCGGCACCTCGCGTTCATGGTTGCGGGGGATGGATTTAATCACCTGTGCGTTTGAAAGCATGTAAGTTATTGATTCTGCATTGCGCAGGAAAAGCCAAAACAGCACACGTGGCGTTCTGGCAGTACACGGGCGGGAGCAAACCAGGGCTACTGGTTGGGCGCTTCGTATTCTGCGGGGCTGCGGTACCCTTTACGGCTGCAGATGCGCAGGCCTTTCCGGTTCTGCGCTTGAACTTTGATGGTGCGGTAATGCCCATCGGTCCTGAACGCCGCCGGCTTGTAAGACACCGCGTACTGGCTGCGCAACTCTTCTTGAATGGCGGTGAACGCGTTGGCTACTTCGGTGATATGGGAGGGCACGTACGATCTCCCGCCGGTTGCGTTGGCAATGCGTTCCAAGGTCTTGTTGCCGTGTCCGCCGGAGCCGGTCGGGTTGGTGCTGATGGTATACACGGAGACCTCGGCCCGTTGTGCCATCTCGATGGCTTTTTCGCGGGTCACTGAGCTTGCGTTGTCATTGCCGTCGCTCAACAGGATGATGGCGCGCCGGACGGGGCCAGCCTGTGGTTGCTTCAGCAGCTTGTCCCGACATGCATAGTAGAGAGCATCGTACATTGCCGTGAGGCTGCTCGGTCGCAGCGTGCGAATGCCGATCGAAAGTTTCTCGGTGTCGTCGGTGAAGTCCTGCGTGACCTTGGGAGTCAGGTCAAAGCCGATGACAAGGGCCTGGTCGTACTTCCGCCGGATCGTCTGTTTCAGAAACTCGATGGCCGCTTCCTGCTCGAACTTGAAGCGAACGCTCACCGATTCGCTGGCGTCGATCAGCAGGCCGACTTGCAGGGGCAGATTCGTCTCGCTGCTGAAGCTGAGGATCTCTTCCGGAGGCTTGCTGTCGTCCAGAATTTTGAAATCGTTTTTCTTCAGGTCCTTGATGTAGTGGCCGTGCTTGTCGGTGACGGTGAAAACCAGGTCGACTTCGTTCACCGTCTTGCGCACCGTGAAGACGGATCCATCCGGTTCTGCTGGCGCGCCGGAGCCAGAGCTCTTTGCAGCCGCATTCTGAGATTGATCTGTTTGAGCCGAAGCCACCCTGGTTGCTCCACTCTGGGCCGGCTTGGTAACCGATGCATGAGTGCTGATTATATTCGGCGGAGAAAAAGCTTCGGGCTGAGAACCTGCGGGTTGTGGCGCAGCAGACTGAGGCCGACTGTTCGGTTGCGCAGCGGAGGATGCCGACATCAATTCCTGCCCCGGGTTCTGCGCCCAGACCAGGGGCAGGAACAGAGCAATACCGACTAGCAAGGAAGTGATGGGGAGGAACTTCACAGTTTTCGCGATTATAGCTGCTGGCTTCTTTCGCCACAGATTAGATGCGACATCCGATTACGCGCCCGATGTTGAAGGTGGCTGATTCAGAAGCAAGTCCGCAGCCTTTTGCGCCTGCCCGGGAGCGCGGCTCGACGACGTGTCCAACCAGCTTGGCGCAGCTCGAACTCGCATCAGTGAAGACAGCGAAACGTCTTGCATAACTCTTGCTTCGATTTTCTGCCCAACCGTGGCTTTTCTGGCGCCCAGCGTTGTCTGCCGAGTGCTGAAGGATTTGGTGTACGCATACCATCCCCTTTTTCAGCCAAGGCCGAGAACGCGGCAGACCGTCTTGGCTATCATGCGTTCTTCGTCCGTTCGAATGACGCGGACAGCAACCCGGCTTGCAGCTGCGGAAATGACGCCCGCATTCGCTGCATTTCGCTTTGCCTCGAGTTCAATTCCAAGGAATCCCAGCCCATCGCAAATGCGGGCGCGGACCGTGGGCGCATTCTCTCCGATGCCACCAGTGAACACCAGTGTGTCTAGTCCGCCCAACGCCGCTGCGAATGCGCCGATCCATTTCTTGACTTGGTAGCAAAACAGCGCGATCGCTTCAGCCGCCCGCACGTCCTGCGCTTCACGGTCGAGCAAGTCACGCATGTCGGAACTGGTCTCCGACACGCCGAGCAGCCCGGAATGGAAATTGACCATTTCGTTGAATTGCTTGGCGCTCATTTTTTCAGTGCGCGTCAGATACCAGACCAGTCCGGGATCGAGATCGCCTGAGCGGGTGCTCATCGGCACGCCGGCGGTCGGGGTGAAACTCATGCTTGTGTCCACGGATTTGCCGTTTCGCACCGCCGCGAGGCTCGCGCCGTTACCGAGATGGCCAAGGATGACCCGGCCGTTCGTTGCCGCCTGATCGTCGAGGCGGGCGAGTTCTTCCATTAAGAACGCGTACGACAAGCCGTGAAACCCGTAACGACGCACCCCCTGCGCTTCGTAGCGCCGCGGGATTGGCAGGAGTTGCGCCACGCGCGGCATATCATGGTGAAAAGCCGTGTCGAAACACGCTACTTGGGGCAGATCGGGAAATCGGCGATTAAACGCCTCGGTCAACAGAATCTCTTCAGGCATATGGTCAGGATCGAATGGACTGAGGCGGCGCAGCTCCTCAATCATTTCCGCGGTGATTCGCTGCGGCATGTAATACTTCGGACCGCCATCCACCACGCGATGCCCAACCGCGGCCAATGCGTCCCCCCCGCTGCGTTCCTCGATCCAATCCATTAGAACGCCCACCGCTACGGTATGATCCGGCGCCGTCACTTCTCGCGAAAAGTTGTCGGCCTGGTTCAAACCGTTCACCCGCAAGGTAGCATCCGGCAGTCCAATCCGCTCAATCGCGCCGTCCAGAATCCGCTGCAGCGAGTCACCGGCTTCGAACAGCGCGAACTTGATGCTCGACGAGCCGCCATTGATCGTCAGGACGCGTGGGTCAGCTGATTTCATGGAAGATACCCTCGTGATTTCGGCCGGAAATGGCGACATTAACCCCTGTTGAGCCTTTCCTGGGTTGCCAAAGGCAGAGGAGAGCCCGCCTGAACGTCAGTACTCTCGGAGATCTCCGAGATGCGATGATGCAACTCGCGTTGGGGTGTTTTCATCATCGTTGCCATAGAACTAGTGGGGATTCCAACGGAACCGCCACTCCGGAGCGCTGTGGTATTGCTCGCACCGTGTAGTCTGTGGCTGGACGAGTAGTGGGTACCGTTGCGCGATAGACGCAGCGGCGCGATGCCTCAGCCAGTGGCCGCGCGCACTTCATTTCCACCCGCACAGGATCGCCGCCGTAGACTCCATCCGCATAAAGCTCAACTCGCACGGCATTCGGGTCGAGATCATTCAGAAAGATTTCGACTTCAAACACATGGTGGTCCGCCTTGGTTTCGACCCGCAGGTCTCCGAAGCGCAATGAGCCCCACTTCCGATCCACAGCATGCTGCCAATCGACTATTTGCCTGCCGATTGCACCTTGGTTGGCAATGCGCAAATGGTAGGCGGTAGCAGCGGGAAGGTAGTGTTGCTCGGTATATTCGCGCACCGTGCGGTCGGCCGAGAAGCGCGGTGTCAAGCGCGCCATGCTTTCCCGCATCCGCTTGACCCATGCGGTGGGAGTGCCGTTCTGGTCCCTGGCATAAAACTCCGTGATTACCTCCCGTTCGAGCAGGTCGTAGAGCGCGTCGGCTTCGACTGCGTCCCAACCGAGATCGTCGCCATGTTCCTGGCCGTCCCCCAACGCCCACCCCACTTCAGGTGTGTAGGCTTCCGCCCACCAGCCGTCCAATTCCGAGAGATTGATGCCTCCATTCACGAGCACCTTCATTCCGCTCGTCCCGCAAGCCTCCCAGGGCCGCCGCGGCGTGTTGATCCAGACGTCGACTCCCTGCACCAGATGCTCCGTTAACAGCATGTCGTAGTCACTCAGGAAGACGACGTGGGGGCGAATCTCTGGTTGGCGGATGAAACTTATCCATTCATGGATCAGGGCTTGCCCCGCCCGGTCTTCCGGATGGGCCTTACCAGCAATGATGAGTTGCACCGGGCGCTCAGAATTCGTCAACAAACGAATGAGCCGCTGTGGGTCGTGCAGTAGCAGGTTCGGTCTCTTGTATGTGGCGAAGCGGCGCGCAAAGCCTAGCGTCAGTGCGTTGGGATCAAACAGGTGCTTTGCATCGTCGACCTCCGCGGGCGGCGCGCCTGAGGCAGCCAGTTGCCGGGACACTCGTCCGCGAGCGTATTCAACGAGCGCCCTACTGGCGGCGGTGCGAAGTTTCCAGAGCACGGCGTCGGAGACTCGCCGAATGTCCTGTTCCAGGGTCCCCGTGGTCCCCAGCCAGCGGTCCTTTCCACAGCTTTCCGTCCACAGATCGTCGGCAGGGGCCGAGTCCCAGGTTGGCATGTGGACTCCGTTGGTCACGTGGCCAACCGGGATTTCGTCCTCCGGCCAGCTCGGAAAGAGATGCCGAAAGAGGTGTCGGCTCACCTTCCCATGCAAGCGACTCACGCCATTCACCGCCCCGCTGCCTCGGATTGCCAGATAGGCCATGTTGAACGTCTCCGACGAATCGTTCGGATTCTGGCGGCCAAGAGCCAGCAAATCGTGAAGGGTAATGCCGAGCCTCTTGTCGGCATACCACCCAAGGTATTGCTCGATCAGGGCCGGAGCGAATCGGTCAAAACCAGCGGCCACTGCCGTGTGCGTGGTGAAGAGGTTGCCCGCTCGCGTGGCGGCCAGTGCAACTTCGAAGGGCTGCTCTGCCTCCTCCATGAAGTTGCGGGCACGTTCCAGAACGGCGAACGCCGCGTGTCCTTCATTCAGGTGACAGACTTCCGGTTGGAGTCCGAGGGCGCGGAGCAGCCGGCATCCGCCGATTCCGAGAAGCAGTTCCTGCTTGAGGCGCAGCTCCGGCCCGCCGCCATACAGTTCGCTGGTAATGCCTCGATGAGCGGGAAAGTTCGCCGCATCATTGCTATCCAGCAGGTAAAGCTTCACCCTACCGACTTGGACCTGCCAGGCGCGCAGCCAGACCGAGTAACCCGGTAGGGCGATTTCCAACCGCAACCACTCCCCACTTGGGTGGCGCAAAGGCGTGATCGGCAACTGTCCGGGGTCGTTATAAGGGTAGAGAGCCTGTTGCTCTCCGCTTTTGTCGATCACCTGGCGGAAATAGCCCTGCTGGTAGAGTAGTCCCACACCGACCACCGGCACACCTAGATCGCTGGCGGCTTTGAGTTGATCACCGGCCACGTTACCAAGACCGCCCGAGTAGATGGGCAGAGCTTCGCTCAACATGAATTCCATGCTGAAATAAGCGACGCAGGTCAATGGAGCTTGCGGATGCTCTTGCTGAAACCATGCAGGACTCTCCGCCGCCTGACGCTTGGATCGAAGCCGGTCGTCAACGTTCTTGCGGAAGGCAGCGTCGGCCAGCACGCGCTCGAGTTGGTCCCGCGAGACCGTCTGCAGAACGACCCAAGGATTCTGAGTGAGGTCCCACAGTACTGGGTCGAGCGTGCGCCACAGTCCGTCGGTGGCATGATTCCACGACCAATGCACATCCAAGGCGAGTTCCGCCAAGGAATCGAACCCCTCGACTTCCGTGGGCATTACCATGTGTTTCGGATTGCGAACATCTGTGTGTATCTTCATTATCGCTCGTTCCGGCTTTCACTATTCCCCGTGGAAACTCTGCGACGAGCACCGGCTTGAAATTCATCAGTACGGCCGTCAGACACCTAGGCGGGACAACGCGATTACATCTTCATGCACCAATCAGCGTTGCCTTACTGTTGGACAAGCCAGTCCCGCGCCTCGGCGGCATGGGTGTGATCGAAGTAGCGCACTTTCGCCGTGGTGAATGGCTTGCAGAATGCCGCCATTCTTTTTTCCCATTTATTCTCGCCAACGATCGCCAACCGTTCGATGTCGTTGAAGTGTTTCGCGTCGAACTTGATGTCCTCCCACAGCGCGCTCCCTGTCCAACCATGAAAATCATTGAATTCCACAAGCATCAGAAGCTTGCCGTGCCGTTTGACCAACCGCTCCACCGCGGGCAAAAAGGTCTCGTAGTCTGTCTTAACCAGCTTGCCGGTCAGATGCATTTCGAGCAGTTTGCCGTTATCGAGTTCTTTCAGTTCCACTGACATCGTGTTTGTCCTTTCCTGGTTTCTTAATTGCTCGGTGGGATGAAACTCTACTTTATGGGTTGAGCGGCTGGCGCTAACGGCGCCGCCGGAGTGTCGCTGAGAATCGACTGTGCTTGCTCTGTGAGGCCCCACACATGATCCCCTCCCCCGGGGAATTCGGCTCCCCATGTTCGCCTAAGCATTCACGGTTTTCCAGAGGGCAGCGTTGACCAATCTTCGGTCCGATGATCACGGTAGTGCGGGTTCCGACACTTCCTTGCCAATTTCTGGTGCCATTAAGCTAATTTCCATCCTAACTATGGCATCGGGCACGCGACCAAACTGTTTTGTACTGCACAAGAACGCGTGCTGAAGAGACGGCGTAGGCAAGAACAACGGAGACGACAAGAATTCCGATGGATACGAGGCGGGCTGATGCCCTATCCGTGGCATGCGCCGACACTGCGCCAATGCCTAGAACCACAACGAATATTAAAGCCGAAAATGATCTGTTTGTTTTCAATAGCGACTTCTCAATGGCTCGACCGTATTACCGTCCAGGCGGCGAAGTCCGTTCGATCTGTACTGCGGAGCGAGGGTCGGGCGCTTGCACTAAATGCAGTCGCCCAAACCATTTCAATCGTGCAGAGCTCTTTACGGAAAGCCTGCAAAGTGTTTTGTCATGTCGTCCTCAAACTCGCTGCGCCCACCCTGAGACATGGAAACCTTCGATCTCCGCGCCTCGAGTCGCTATTGAGCTTTGGCTACATGGGGATATCCGCCAATCTCGTTCAGCAGTAGTTCCGCCGACGCAGGCACAGCAACTTTGCCGTCAAGAATGTCATGACGATTTACATTCTGGCCATACATGGCTTCGTCTCCACTTTTGTCGGCTTGCACCACCGCGCCGTTTAGGCTCACCCCAGCGAAAACGCCTTTGGCACGCGAATAAGACAAAATCTCCGCATTCAGTTTAAGGTCGGTGCCAGCGGAGGCATTCCGGCCCACGGGGCCGGCGGCCACAGAGGCGTCAGCTCCGAGCTTGAACTTGTCGCTGAGCAGGCTTTTCAAGGCGCGATCGTTCATAAAGAGCATTACGATGTCGGTGGAAGAGCCCCCGATCTGATAACCCACACTCCCTCCGTCAACAGCCAAGAACATGGGAGCGCTCCAGCCATGGCCAGTGCGACAGGTTGCCAGTCCCCTGCCATAGTTGCCGCCGAAGATAAAGGCGAACTTCAAGTCCCCTGGAATGATGGCAATACATTTCGCCGATTCCAATAGATCCTGAGGAATTCCCTGATCCGGAGCGTTCATGATCTCCTTGAAGACCTGGGCAGCTTTGTTGGTGCGATTAACGTCATTGTCGCGGTCTGAAGCGACAGCAGTTAGAGTCACAAGCAGAATTAGCGTTGTGAAGCTCAGAATACGTTTCAACATTTTCTTGTCCTCCACCAAGTTGTAATCTTAGACACCGTGAGAAAGCATCGCTGTGCAATACAGAACACTGTCTGGGTTGGCAGCACAGCGGCCCGTGGACATGAGGCCGCAATCCGTCGGTTTCCGTGACAAGCTCTGCCTCTTCTTATGATGATGGTGACCTGATAGTAGGATGGCCCAAAAAAAACAGCAGAATGTGAATCCCATCTCCGCAAGAGAACTACTTCACGTTGATCCGAGCTAGGCTGAGCGTTTTTGTTCAGAACCGTGGCTCCTCAATTGTTAAGGTTGAATCTTAGTAACAACAACGGTAAGAAGCGTCAACGACAACCGCTCAGCTGAGACTGACAGGTACAGCGCCGGCAACTGCGCGCCTTGGTGATCCGACGATAGCGCCCGTCGTAGAGGAATCGTGCGAGGCAACATCCAGTCAACAACTACCCGGAGGGCAAAGGCAATGTTAACGAATGCTACGCATTTAAAAAGTCTTGTAATCCGAGCCACGGATGGCGAGATTGGAACTGTAGGTCAGTTCTATTTCGACGATGAGGCATGGGCCATCCGCTACCTCACGGTAGACACCGGCGGCTGGCTTAGCGGCCGGGAGGTGCTGATCTCGCCAATTTCCGTCGTCCATACGGACTGGCAAACCAAGCGCTTGGATGTGGCGCTGACGAAAAAGCAAGTGGAGAACAGCCCCAACATCGACACACACAAGCCCGTCTCCCGGCAGCATGAGGCCGGATTCCTCGGGTATTACGGCTATCCCAACTATTGGGGCGGTCCCAATATGTGGGGCCCAGCGCTTTACCCGTCGGGCTTGCCTATTCCAATAGCCGCTTTCAAGGAGGCGCTGGCGGACCGGATCCGGAGAGAGTCGAAGGATTCGCATCTGCGCAGTAACGAATCCGTCACTGGCTATCACATTGAGGCGACCGATGGTGAAATCGGCCATGTAGAAGGGTTCGTCATGGACGATGAAACTTGGGCCATCCGCTACCTTGAGGTGGCAACGCGGAATTGGTGGCCGGGAAAGAAGGTACTGGTTTCACCAGCGTGGATTGAACGGGTGAGCTGGCCGGATTCCAAAGTCTACGTCGGCCTCTCCCGAGAAGCCATCAAGAAGGCCCCGGAGTTCGTCGAGTCCATGCCGATCACTCGGGAGTATGAAGACCGGCTCCACCTTCACTACGGCCAGCCGCCATATTGGCTGCACGAGGCCGAACACAAGCCTTCTTTTTCGCTGAGCGTTTAAGTCAGGGTGGGTGACAGGGCCTGCCGGCGGCACATAAGAGTCAAAGAGACAATTTTTGAGTCGAATACTTCTGTATCCCCTCCGATTCGAGCCGATCTATCAGTATCGGCTCTGGGGCGGCCGCCGTTTGGCCGACCTGCTCACCGCACCGCTGCCCGGTGATGGTCCTATCGGCGAAGCATGGGTGCTTAGCGACCGCGATGACCATCCGAGCCACGTTGCCGATGGACCGCTCAAAGGGCGAACCATCGGCCAATTGCTGAAGCAGTTCCCGGAGCAAATGCTGGGAAAGCTGGCCGGGCGTTTCCGCCGGTTCCCATTGTTGCTGAAGTTCCTCGATGCACGTGAAATGCTCTCGGTCCAGGTCCATCCGGGGGATGCGCACACGGATCTGCTGCCGGCGGGCGAGACTGGGAAGACCGAAGCATGGGTTGTGCTGGAAGCCGGGACAGAAAGCCGCATTTATGCGGGCCTGAAGCCAGGCACCACTGCCGACGATCTGCGGCGGTCGCTCACGAATGGGGTGGTAGCGGACGACCTCACATGGTTCACTCCGAAGCCCGGCGACGGCGTTTTCCTGCCGGCTGGAACGGTTCACTCTCTGGGCGGCGACGTCGTTGTGTTCGAGGTTCAGCAGAACAGCGACGTGACGTTTCGCCTGTACGACTGGGGCCATGTTGACGGCAAGACAGGGCAGCCGCGGGCACTCCAAGTCGACCAGGCGCTTGCCTGCATTGATTTTGCTGAGGGTGCGGTCGGTCGGGTGACGCCCGTGGTGGAGGCGACGACCCCGATGGAACGCCAGAGACTCTTTCAGTGTGACCATTTCTGGTTGTGGCGCCTGCGTGGACAATCGCCGTTTACCGTCGGCGCCGCAGGTGCGCCGCGCGTGCTGGTGTGCATTGACGGCATGGGGCAGGTCGAGCACGGCGGCGCCACGTATGCCGTCGGAAAAGGGGACGTATTCCTCTTGCCGGCCCTAATCGGAGCGTGCATTGTTCGGCCACAAAGCGCAGTGACCTTGTTGGAAATTGCACTACCTGATTGAGATCGCAAGAATTCAGAGGATGGAAGCATAGTGAAAAAGCTAATCGTTTTTGATCTGGACGGTACACTTGCCGAGAGTAAGTCTTCTCTTGATGCCGAAATGTCGGGGCTGCTTCATGACCTTCTCGGAATCGTCAAAGTGGCCGTGATTTCCGGAGGCGATTGGCCACAGTTTGAAAAGCAGGTGGTCTCCAAACTTCCTCATGACGAATGCCTGAGAGAGCTGTCCCTGCTGCCTACGTGTGGAACAAAGTTCTACCAATACTCAGGGGCTTGGAAGAGGCTTTATGAAGAAGATTTCACCCCGGAAGAGCGAGAGAAAATACTCAGCTCTCTCAAGAAGGCGCTCGGAGTTGCAGGCCTCAAGATCGAAAAGCTCTGGGGAGAGCAAATTGAAGACCGGGGAAGCCAGATAACTTTTTCCGCACTTGGTCAGCAAGCTCCCTTAGAAGAAAAGGACAAATGGGATCCCGACTACACCAAGCGGAAGAAGATTAAAGCGATCCTTGACACTTTCATCCCTGAGTTCTCTGTCCGAATCGGGGGCTCGACATCCATTGATATCACCAAACCCGGCATTGACAAGGCATACGGGATCAGAAAGCTACGCGACATCCTCGGAATTTCATTGCAAGAGATGATTTACATCGGTGACGCCTTGTTCGTCGGAGGGAATGACTATCCCGCCGAAAAAGCAGGGGTAAATTCTATTCCTGTCAAGGGTCCCGATGAGACGAAGGGGGTTATACAAGCAATCATCGCTTGCTTGGCAGATCGCGATCATTAGGCGTGACATTGGGAGCCGATTCGATGAGTGCATTTACGTTGCAGCGCCTGGGAATGGTGATGGAGCCGGAACCGGGTAATCCGCAGGAGATCGAAGGGGTCCTGAACCCGGCAGCAGTTCGTGGCCCAGATGGTGAACTTTACCTTTTCCCGCGGCTGGTCGCGCGGGGAAATTACTCGCGCATCGGCATTGCACGAGTGCAGTTCAATGAAGCCGGCGATCCGGCAGGCGTCGAGCGGCTCGGCATCGCACTGGAGCCGGAGGCCGATTATGAGCGGCGGCCCGACGGTGGCGGTGGCTGCGAAGATCCTCGTATCACATTCGTGGAACCACTCAAGCGGTACATCATGACCTACACGGCATTTTCGCCCCGAGGCCCACGGATCGCCTTGGCAATATCGACAGACCTCTTCCATTGGCGGCGTCTGGGGCTGGCGAAGTTTGGCCCGTATCAGGGTATCGAATTCGACGACGTGGATGACAAAGATGCCAGCCTATTCCCTGTGGTCATTCCCGATCCATCCGGGCAACCGGAATTGGCGATGCTTCACCGTCCGCTCTTCCCAGGTACTCGTCCCGAGGAAACCGCCTGCAGACCTGAGACTCGTGAGGTGGATATCGACAGGGAAAGCATCTGGATTTCGTATTGTCGAATGTCCTTTGACCATAAGCCATTTCGCATCGGCCAATTTGCCTTTCATCACCGATTAGCGGCTCCAGTCTCGCCCTGGGAGCGGCTCAAGATAGGAGGCGGCACTCCGCCCGTCTTAACCCGGTACGGCTGGCTGATCATCTACCACGGGGTTAGCGAAATGGGGAAGCCCAAGACCGACAGGTATCAGCTGTGCTATTCGGCGGGGGCGATGATATTTTCCAAGGAGCATCCGCTCGTGATTCTTTACCGTTCGGCGGAACCCGTGCTGACGCCGGCGCTGCCGCAGGAACGCCACGGTACGGTCGCCAACGTCGTATTCCCCACTGGCATCGACCGGCGCGACGATCTTGGCTCACCGGACCGCTTCGACGTTTATTTTGGGATGGCCGACAAACGGATTGGTGTGGCACGCCTTGGCCTGCCGGACCTGCTTCCGCCGGGAGGAGTAGCCAAACTGCCGGAAGCAAGAGTGTGACGCGCCTGATTTCGGGAATTCAGAATACCCGTGTTCGTGCTAGGTTAATGTTCTGCGGGACATGGAACCGTCGTTCGTACGGACCGCCAGCTTGGGTCATCAACTGAGATTGTTAGCGATAGCGTCGGCTGCCTTCGAGGCATGGCACAATATCAGCCCTTCTAATGCCCTTGGAGACCGTCCACAAGCCCCACAAGCCAATAAGGAAACCGAACGGTTGCCGATCAGAAGCAGAGCGACTGGAAGTACTGACATGCTTTATAGCCTTCTTGTATTTTCGACAGGCACTCGCGAAGCCGCACAGAATCCGGCGGCTCTGCCCGTGACCATTTCGCTCCAAGAACACGGGCCTCGGAATTGGACAGCGTGACAGGACCCAGACCGTACTGGTGCAGGCGACCCGGGCGACCTAATCCGAATTTTTCTTGCCTATCACGTCCATTGCCAGTGGAATCGTAGTAAGGCCTCCGACCAGAGCGAGGGCCCATCCTGCGGCTTTGCGTTGATCATTGTTTAACCAGGTGGAAAGCAAAAGGCCGATCCCGGCCCCCAAGGCGACGCGGGTTCCTGCGAGAAGTATGATCTCGGCAATGGTGAATTTCCGTTCTATCATTTCTTCAACCTACTCTCTTTCCCGCAACGGACTCGGCGGGAATCAGTTACGGGCCAATTCCCTCTTTGTCCGTCGTCCAAATGGTCCCATCCAGATGTTCAAATGGGTCCCCTGCCCTTTCATTCAACTCTCCGCTTCATCAGGCTAGTTCTCACTTAGCTATCGCTGAATAAGCTTCCGCGAGGATGTCCCTTGGCCAGTGGCGGAGGAGCGCTCGGCTCGTTGAAATCAGCCGTCCAGGCCCAGTCCCGGATCTCCGGCATATCTTCCAGGTGCTGTCGAATATAGTCGTGGTGCTCGTATAGCTTTCGGTTGAACATGTCAATTACGTCCGAAACCTGTGACCGGAGCCGTGAGGCGTACTTCAGTGCGTCGATGGCAAGGTGAAAACGACTCATCTTATTCAGCACTACCATGTCGAACGGCGTCGTTGTTGTGCCCTGATCCATGTAGCCGCGTACATGGAAACGGCTTTCATTGGAGCGCCCGTGAACCATGGTGTGAATGAGCCAGCGATTGTTGTGAAACGCGAAGATGACAGGTGCGTCTTTGGTGAAGAGCGCGTCAAAGGACATGTTGTCCATTCCATGCGGATGATCGTCCGGCATCATCAGAACGCTCAGATCCACCACATTGACAACCCTCACCTTGATGCCAGGAACATACTTTTGCAGAAGCCATGAGGCTGCGCATATCTCAATGGTTGGCACGTCGCCCGCGCAGGCTAGCACAACGTCCGGCTCGTTACCTCCGTCGTTGGTCGCAAACTTCCAGATCGATGCACCTCGCGAGCAATGTTCGAGGGCCTCATCCATGTTCAACCACTGAAGCTGAGGCTGCTTGCCGCAAGTGACGATGTTGACGTAGTTGCGGCTTCGCAGGCAATGGTCGAAGACGCTCAATAGGCAATTGCTGTCCGGAGGATAGTACACGCGGATGGTTTCACTTCTGCGCGCCAGTGCGTTGTCCACAAATCCAGTCGCCTGATGGCTGAAACCGTTGTGATCGTTTCGCCAGGCATGACTTGTCAGTAGAACGTTTAACGAGGCGAGTGGTTTACGCCATGGATAATCGCGGCATTGTTCCAGCCATTTGGCATGTTGAGTCAGCATCGAATCCACGACTTGCGCGAAAGCTTCGTAGGACGACCACATGCCGTGCCGCCCGGTCAATAAATACCCTTCGAGCCATCCCTGGCAACAGTGCTCGCTCAATACTTCCATAACACGGCCATCGGGGCTGAGTTCATCATCGATCGAAACCGTTTCCGCCATGAAGCAGCGCTTGGTAGCCTCGAGGACGGAGTTTAAGCGATTGGAGTTCGTCTCATCGGGGCAGAACATGCGAAAGTTCGTTGGATTCAGCCTGAAAATGTCTCTACAAAAATCTCCAAGCTTTCGCGGAGCTTCAGCAACCACTTGACCTGGTCCTGGAATCTCGAGTGCATAATTTGTAAAGTCTGGCAGATCGAGCGCGGTCAGCAGCCGTCCGCCATTCACATGAGGATTTCCTCCCATGCGGCGGTTACCCGCCGGCGCGAGCTCCGCCAATTCCGCAATGAATTTGCCATTCTTATCGAAGAGCTCCTGCGGCTTGTAGCTTCTCATCCAGGCTTCAAGGATCTTGAGATGTTCGGGATTTTCGCGGACCGTTGCGAGGGGCACCTGGTGCGCACGGAAGGTGCCTTCGATTGGAATTCCATCCACTTCCTTCGGACAGGTCCATCCCTTGGGTGTGCGCAGGACGATCATGGGCCAGATCGGCTGTTTCTTGAATCCGCTCTGGCGCGCCTGCTGCTGAATGGCTCGAATCTCGGCATAGCATTCGTCCAGCGTTCCAGCCAGGATTTGATGGACGACCTCCGGATTGTCGCCTTCGACAAAATAGGGCTTGTACCCACGCCCTATATACAGGGCCCTCAGGTCTTCGTCGCTCGTCCGTGCCTGAACCGTCGGTCCGGAGATTTTGTAGCCATTGAGGTGCAGAATCGGAAGGACTGCGCCGTCCCGGACCGGATTGAGGAAGTTGACTGACTTCCAGCTTCCTTCGAGCGGACAAGTCTCGGATTCTCCGTCACCGATAACGCAGGCAACAATCAAATCCGGATTGTCGAAAGCGGCGCCGAAAGCGTGAACCAGCGAGTAGCCGAGTTCGCCGCCCTCATGCATGGAATTCGGGACGTGCGGTCCGCAATGGCTGGGCACGCCGCCTGGCGTCGAGAACTTCCTGAAGAGAAGCCGCAGGCCATTCTCATCCGGCGTGATCTCCGGGTGGACTTCGGTATAAGTGCCTTCGAGATAGGACATTGCATTGAGCGAAGGGCCCCCATGCCCGGGACCGGCAATGTAAATGAAATTTGCATCATGCTCTTTGATGAGGCGGTTCAGATGAATGTAAATGAGGTTCTGTCCTGGTGAAGTTCCCCAGTGCCCGAGCAGCCTCGGTTTAATCTGTTCCGCTTTGAGGGGCTCTCGCAACAGCGGATTTTCGAAGAGATATATCTGGCCGATGCAAAGATAATTCGCAGCGCGCCAGTAGCGGTTCATCTTGTCGAGCATGTCCGGGGTGAGCGGTCCCTTAGGAGCCTGGACTGCTGCTCGACGTTCGCCGTTTGCTGCAATTGCGGTAGACAAAGCCACATCGAAGATAAATTTAGTCGGCTTGCCGGCCTCGTCCGGACTCTGACCCAGTGATTTTGTGCTGCTGTCCTGATCACCGCTGATTGCTTGCTCTTCCGTGGGCATACTGATTATTCCTCTCCACCTCTCCACCGCAGCTGATAAGCCCGGCAGAAGCTTACGAAGTTCGATGAGTTCGCATCTGCGTGCGTTGCGGCTTCAGAATTAGGTCGTCCACATCGTGCAGGCTGAGGGCACACGGAAATCCTTTGAATTGATTTTCATCTCCTTAGCTTCGGTTATACGACCTGCGTGGGTTGCGTTTGGCACTCATGGGTCTCACGAGGACATTCGCGTAGCCTTCCCGTGTTCCGCCTGATCCTTCCCAATCTCCCGCTCGGCCTCAAGCCAGTCTTGATCTTGCTGGCTTTGGCCCCGGACTCGTTGCTCGTAGAGTTCATAAGCCCGCGCGGCGATCTGCGGTCTAAGATCGAGCGGCTTCTTGGCCAACAATGGGGCTTTGGTAGGATCAAAAATCCGATACGCGAGCAGTTTCACGCGGTCATTCAGGAGGAACCAAGCCAGAGCGTAGCCCCAAACGAACGCTGCCCAGCCCCAGCCGAGGGGTGTCATAAACAGCCCATAAACCGCAATCAGAGTCGCCACCATTTGCGTGCCTAGCACCGCGATCCATAGAACCCTCGCGGGGCGTATGGACCAGAACGGGCCGCGCGTGCGTGTCAGAAAAATCGTCAGATGTCCGGCCACGGACAGCTTCAGGTACATCAGAGTTTGGATGTGCGCGCGATCGAGGTGAAATACGCGCTCGCCAAGGTAAAACAAACCAAACGCAGCCACGACCCCGATGACGCCCAGCACCGTCGAAATTCCCAGCACCAGGCGCATGTTCCAGGCCTCGGGCTTGTCCTTGTAGTGAACGTTGTCATAGGCGATGGACAGAATTGCGCCATCGTTGAGCAACGCCAGCATCACGATCATCACTGCGGTCAATGGATAGAAGTTAAACACCAGGATCGCCAGCGTCATGAAAAACAGCACCCGCAGCGTTTCTGCGATGCGATAGATCGCATAGCTGTTCATCCGCTGGAAGATACGGCGGCTCTCCTTGATTGCGTCGATGATCACTGAGAGGCCGGACGCCAGCAGCACAATGGACGCCGCCGCGCGCGCCGCGTCTGTCGCGCCTGAAACGGCGATGCCGCAGTCGGCTTTTTTCAACGCGGGCGCGTCGTTCACTCCGTCGCCGGTCATGCCTACGATGTGCCCGGCCTTTTGCAGGACATCCACAATGTAGAACTTGTGTTCGGGAAATACCTGGGCGAAGCCGTCCGCCTTCTCGATGGCCTCCGCCGACTGCGCTGTCTCGTGATGCTTCATGTCGCCCAATGCGCTGGCATCAACGATGTTCGTGCCCATCCCCAGTTGTCGAGCAGTTTCCTGGGCGATGGCCATTTGATCGCCTGTAACCATCTTGACGTTCACCCCCATCTGCCGGGCGCGCGCGATGGTTGCTTTGGCCTGCTCCCGTGGCGGATCGAACAAGGGCAACACGCCAGCAAACTGCCACTTGTCTTCCTGATCGGCCCGAGCCACGCCCAGGGAACGGAAGCCGCGTCCCGCAAATTCATTGACCGCCTTCTCGACGGCGGGCTTTACCTCACCGGCGTTGGTCGACATCTGCAGAATCACCTGCGGCGCTCCCTTGGCCACAAAGAACTGCTTTCCGTCCCCGCCTTTGACGGTTGCTTCCGTGCGTTTATGGACGGGGTCGAACGGCTGGAAATGAACTACCTGATAGGCCTTCAAAGCCTGATCGTTCTTCACGCCCCCGATCACGGCCAGGTCGATGGTGTCCTTGTCTTCCGCACGCGAAGCAAGTGCAGCCCAGAGAATGACCTGGTCACCAGGGATACCGTTCAAGCTGAATGGATCGCCCAGCGTCAACTTGTTCTGGGTCAGGGTGCCGGTCTTGTCCGAGCACAGCACGTCCACGCCAGCTAATTCTTCGATTGCCGGCAACCGGGTCACAATCGCTTCTTTTTTCGCCAGCAGGCGTGCGCCGACCGCCATGGTCACGGACAGCACGGTTGGCATCGCCACGGGGATCGCGGCCACCAGAAGCACCAGGGCGAACTGCAACGTAGTGAGGACGGGGTCGCCACGGAACAGAGCGACGCTAAGAATCACCGCCACCAGGGCCACTGCGAGAATGATCAGGTAATCCCCAATCTTCAGCACGGCACGCTGGAAATGGCTGACGGTATGAGCCTCCTGCACCAGTTGCGCGGTCTTGCCAAAGTAGGTGTTCGCACCGGTGGCGTACACCATCGCGTCGATTTCGCCCTGGCGGATAATCGAACCTGAAAAAACCGCCTCGCCAGGTTTGCGCGTGGCGGGCAAAGATTCGCCTGTCAACGCCGACTGATCAACCTCCACCGGGTCGCCCGCCAGCAGCCGCGCATCAGCCGGAACGATGTCGCCCAGGCGCAAGCGGATGACGTCGCCCGGCACCACCTCACGCGCCGCCGGGGTGGCCCACTTCCCATCACGTTTTACCCGGGCCTTGATCGCCAGTTTGGCTTTCAGCGCAGCGATGGCATTGCCCGCCTGATGTTCCTCCCAAAAGCCGACCACGGCATTAGAACCAAGCAGAACGAGAATGATGCCAAAATCCAGCCAGTGCCGGACAATTCCCGACAGAATTACTGCCCCTTCAATCATCCACGGGATAGGGCCCCAGAAATAGGTGAGGAACTTCAGGAACGGATTGGTTTTCCTTTCCGCGATCTCGTTAGGGCCATATTGTGTCAGCCGCTTCTGCGCTTCGGCTTGACTGAGGCCGTCCGGCGACGAATCCAACTTCTTCTGGAGTTCCGGCATGGTAACGGACTTCAGATCGTCCTTCGACTCGGGCCTCGAGCCGTCCGTGGATTCAGGCTTCCCCACGGGGGTTGAGTCAGGCTTCGACTCCGGTTTTGTTTCCGGCTTGGACTCGGGCTTCTCTGTCTCCGTTTTCACCATGACTGTCCTCGAGTTCTTGATATCTCCACCGGATCTTGATCCAGAGCAGGGTGGTGAAATCGACGGACAGGCGCTGTCGACGGCGTCTCATTCGAGGTTCTGAATTTCCCGAAATCGGGCGCGTTGCACCTCAACAGTCATCCAGTCGATCGCCGCCATCGCGGCCGCCAGTGTCATCGGGACACTTACGGACAGTATCTTGCCGAGGAGATGCGGAAGCTGTGCAGTTTTGCTCAACAATCGCGAACGGCCACTCATTTGGAAGGCTGTGATCGCTGGCAGGAAAGTTCCTGCAAAAATGCGCTATCTGCGTCCGTGCCGTAGACGAGTGGTCTTCCTCATTTCTTCTTGACGGTCAGTTCAGGGTCTACTTCCAGTGCATTGAATCGTCACACCGGATGAACAATTAGCCGTACAAGCTCCTTTGCAAAGCTGGCTGGCGCGCATTTAGAACCCTACGTTCTTCGTTGCGCCATCGCACCTCCGCGCGTAGCTTTGCCCGTTTCGGGATGGGAGCGGGACGTTTGAGAGATGCTCAATTCTGTTCTGCCCACGGAAAGCCCCGAGACTAGGGTTGGGCCAGGTAGGTGACGGCCAGCTGGATTTTGCCCAACTACAATTTTGACACCGCTGACGCTTCCCGTGAAAGCCGGTCCGGGCGAGTTGGCGGCTGGAGCGGTCAAATATGCTCAGTCTCAGGCGCCGTTAATCTTCAAGATGGTAGCTGCAAGCACTTTTGAAGGAGAGTAATAATGAAAATAACGACAATGTTCCTGCCATGCGTCATGATATTGGGTATCTCGGCGCTGGCGATGCCACCCCCGCCCCAGACGAACTCATCCAGCTCTGACACCCAGCCGGGCACACAAGTTACTGAAACGACAACCACCTCTTCCACCCAGCCAACAAACCAAGGCATTCAAACCACGACCACCAAGATCACGACCTTCCGAGTGAACGTTGTTAGCCGGACGGTGCAAGCGGTCAATTATCGCCATCGTGGTGGAGCGACGAAGTTGAATTTCGCTGGAACCGACCTGATGCCGTCGGCCAACGGCGAAGCCAAGGTGGAAAGCAAGAAAGGTTACATCGAAATTGAAGTCGAATTCGGCAACTTGCAAAGACCAACGAGCTTCGGCAATGAATATCTTACCTACGTAATGTGGGCGATTAGTCCTGAAGGCCGTGCTGTAAACCTTGGGGAAGTACTGGTAGGCGACAACGACCGCAGCAAACTGGACGTCACCACGGACCTGCAGGCATTCGCGCTGATCGTCACCGCGGAGCCATATTATGCCGTGCGCCAGCCCAGCAACGTCGTGGTACTTGAAAACGTCGTTCGAGAAGACACCAAGGGAACCACCGAGGCCATGAATGCAAAATACGAGCTCCTCGAACGCGGCGGGTATATTCCCACCGGCTACAAGTTCGATCCGGTCGTGCTGAATGCTCGGCTGCCTTTGGAATTTTTCGAAGCGCGTAATGCTCTGCGCATCGCACGGTCCGTCGGGGCAGAGACCTACGCCAGCTCCAGCTACCAGCATGCTGTCAGCCTGATGGACCAAGCGGACGGGTATGCTACCAGTAAGCACATCGACAGAAAACAGATGATCGCGGTATCGCGGGAAGCTGTACAAACGGCGGAAGACGCCCGCGAGATTGCGGTCAAGAAGCTGATTGCGCAACATCAGTCGAACGAACTGCAGGCGTCTGCGCAGGCGGCAGACGACGCGACCCGGCAGAAGGAACTGGCACAGGCCGACGCTGCCAAAGCGAAGTCGGACATGGAGCAGAGCGAAGCCACCTCAGCCAATCAAGTGGCGGCGGCACAAGCCGACACGGAGCAGGCTCGCTTAGCTGCGACCCAGGCCCAGCAGCAACTGCAGGTCGCCGAAAGCGACAAGGCAGCTATGCGCGCTCGGCTGTCACTGCAATTGAACTCCATTCTGGAAACGCGTGACACCGCACGTGGGCTGATCGTTAGTATGTCGGATGTCTTGTTTGACACCGGCAAGTACACGTTGAAGCCGGGCGCCCGAGAGAAACTTTCCAAGGTTGCCGGTATCTTGATTGCCTATCCTGGGCTCAACATTGCCGTTGGGGGATACACTGACAATGTAGGCACCGATCAGCTCAACCAAGGCCTGTCTGAGCAGCGTGCCGGGGCCGTGCGTGACTACCTCGTGCAACAAGGCGTATCGACAAATTCGATAACCGCGACCGGGTATGGTAATACCCTGCCGGTAGCCTCCAACGAGAACTCCGCCGGACGGCAGGAGAATCGGCGGGTTGAACTCCTCGTATCCGGTGAGTCCATCGGGACCGATGTAACCGTCACAACAGGAAGCGTGCAGTAGGGAAATTGTTTTTCGGCAAAGCGTGATTCAAACCAGGATTGCGCTTTGCCCTGCTCACGGAGACCTCAAGAATGGCTGTGGGCAACCAGGAACAACACCGCACATCACGCATCGGCTGGCTGCGCGCGGCGGTACTGGGTGCGAACGACGGCATCCTTTCCACCTCGAGTCTGGTGCTCGGTGTCGCCGCAGCGCATGCCAATCACCGCAGCGTTTTGGTCGCAGGGGTCGCCGGCCTGGTAGCCGGGTCCATGTCGATGGCTGCCGGTGAGTACGTGTCTGTCCACTCACAGGCCGATACCGAACAGGCCGACCTCAAGCTTGAGCGGGCGGAACTCAAGGCTGACGACAAGGGCGAGCACAAGGAGCTACAGGCAATCTATGTCGAGCGCGGACTCAAACCTCCGCTCGCGAAACAGGTTGCCGAGCAGTTGATGGCCCATGATGCTCTAGGCGCGCATGCCCGCGATGAACTCGGCATCTCTGAGACTCTTCGTGCGCGTCCGATTCAGGCGGCATGGGCATCGGCTGCCAGCTTCGCCATGGGAGCAGTCCTGCCTCTCTTGGTCACTGCTATATCCCCGGAGGCAGGATTGATCCCGTTTGTTTCTGGGACTTCACTGCTCTTCCTCGCGCTTCTAGGAGGGCTGGCTGCACACACGGGTGGCGCAAGAGTGATGACAGGCGCAATTCGGGTCACCTTCTGGGGTGCGCTCGCCATGGCGATCACCTCAGGCATCGGGTGGCTGTTCGGAACAGTCGTGTGAGTGCGGACAATCGGAAGCAAGCCCGGCCATGTGCCTTCCTCAACCCGTGCCATCAAAGCAGCGCGTGCCGACGATAAAACCAGGACTTCACGGCCTGCACAACGAAGAGATAGGTCAACGCAAGAAACGCAATTGCCGCCAACAACGATACGGGCAGTGGTGTGAACCGCAGCAACTTCCCCAAAGGCGTGTACGGCAGCACCGTCGCGACAGTAACGATGGCCAACACGCTGATCAACAACGGCCGACTGGGCCGGCTCTTGAGAGGGTTGGCTGCTGTCCGGATCACAAATACCACGAGCGTCTGTGTAGCCAGGGACTCCACAAACCAGCCGGTGTGAAAAAGCGATTCGTTTGTGGAAGCATGAAACACCCAGAGCAGCACCCCGAACGTGAGGAAATCATAGATTGAGCTGATTGGACCGATGATCGCCATGAACTGGCGGATGAATCCAATCTGCCATCGCTTGGGCTTTTGCACCATGGCAGGATCAACGTTGTCGGTCGGGATGCTGACTTGCGAAACATCATAGAGAAAGTTGTTCAACAGTATCTGGCTCGGGAGCATCGGCAAAAATGGCAGGAACAGCGACGCCGCGGCCATGCTGAACATGTTTCCGAAATTCGAGCTCGTGCCCATGATGATGTACTTCATGATGTTGGCAAAGGAGCGCCGCCCCTCCAGCACTCCCTCGTTCACCACCGCAAGATCCTTTTCCAGCAAGATGATCTTGGCCGCGTCCTTGGCCACGTTCACGCCATTCATGACCGAGATCCCAACATCCGCAGTGTGCAGCGACGGAGCATCGTTGATTCCATCGCCCATGTAGCCGACGACGTGCCCGCGGGCCTTAAGAGCGAGGATTACCCGATTCTTCTGTTCGGGAGATACCCGGGCGAATATGGCGCCGTTCTCCGCCTGGTAGGCCACGGCGGCATCGTCCATCGTATCGACCTGGTTCCCGACGAGAATGCGGTCTGTATCCAACCCCACGTCGCGGGCTATTTTCTGTGTCACGTACTGATTGTCGCCGGTCATGACAACCACAGAAATGCCATCTTGTTTCAGTGCTTTCAGGACGGCCAGCACCCCCTCCTTCGGCGGGTCGAGGAATGCTGCGAATCCGACCAGTGTCATCGCATGTTCGGCCGCAACGGTATATGCCTCCTGTTTTTCCACCTTGAGCGTTGCTACCCCGAGAGCGCGGAACCCATCCGCACTCAGTTTCTTCAGGGTGTTTTCTGCCTCTGCTCTCCGGCTTTCGTCGAACGGTTGAGGAACGCCATCGACAGTCACCGTCTGGCAAATGGCAAAGACACTCTCAGCCTCTCCCTTGGTGATGAGAAGGTCTTCGTCAGCGTGTCGCACCACCACAGAAAGGCGCTTGCGGTTGAAGTCGAACGGAATCTCATCCACCTTGTCATATCCCACAATGGAAGGCGCCTCGTGCTTCAAGACTGCATCGTCAAGGGGACTTTTGATGCCCGCCTCAAAGTGGCTGTTCAAGTAAATGAGTCGCAGGACGTTCTCGTTATCTTTACCTTGGAAATCCACGTGCCGGTCAAGCACGATCTCACCTTCGGTGAGTGTTCCCGTCTTGTCGGTACAGAGAATATCCACGCTGCCGAAATCCTCGATTGCTGACAGTTGCTTGACTAGGACCTTCTTCTTGGTCATCCGCCTCGCGCCTTGGGCCAGGGTCACGGTGATGATCATGGGCATCATTTCAGGGGTCATACCGACGGCAAGCGCGACGGAGAAAAGAAAGGACTCCAGCACCGGACGATGGAAAATGATGTTCACCAGCAGGACGAAAAGGACAAGCAACATGGTCACCCATGTGAGCATCATTCCGAAGCGGCGTATGCCGCGGCCGAATTCCGTCTCCGGTGGGCGCATGGCCAGACGATTCGCAATCTCGCCACAGGCGGTATCTTTTCCGGTGCAGACGATGACCGCAGTGCCAATCCCCGTTTGAACTGCGGTGCCCAGGAAAACGCTGTTGCTTGCGTCGGCGACGCCGTGCTTCTCCTTGGGAAGGTCAGCCACCGTCTTCTCTACCGGCAAAGATTCCCCAGTGAGCACTGACTCGCGCACATGCAGGTCCTTTACCTCCAGCAAACGGGCGTCGGCTGGCACCAGGTCTCCTGCGTTGAGCCGGACGATATCTCCCGGGACCAGCTCGGCTGTCGGCAGTTCCTGTTCTCGTCCATCCCGCACCACAGCGGCGGTTAGGGCAATCTGCTTCTGAATGTCCTCGACGGCGTGTCGCGCCTGGAATTCCATCAAGAAATTCAGGATTACGCTGAACAGTACGATCGCAATGATGATCAGCCCGCCGACATGTTCTCCGAGTGCAAGAGATACGCCGCTGGCAATGACAAGGATGACGACGAGAGGATTACGGAAGAAACCCAAGAAACTCAGCAGTGCAGCGAAGCGAGATTCATGGACTAGGCTGTTGGGGCCGTAAAGACGCAATCGCCGCCGGGCCTCTTCGGTCGTCAGCCCTGCCGGAGTTGCCGGTAGCAGTTCGAACAGTTCCTGCAGCGGCCGATCCCAGAAGCCCTCGGCCGAGGTTGTTGGTCTTCCCATCCGGGGCCCTCCAGTAGCCGCCGAATTATCCCACGAGAGCATTGCTCAGCAATGTATTCCCCGACGATCGGCAGTCCACCAGCCTTGTAAAGCTTGCATTCCTTTGCCGTGTCCTGAATTGACCATTCTTTGGTTGAGCGATGTGCAATTATCGATCATGGCTAACAACAGCTCAAAACAAGAATCGGCAAGAGCTACCCTAATTGGGATCAAACAAGAAATGGCGAAATCTCGCATCGCAAAGTCTGCTCGCAGCCTGGAGCCCGAAAATCTGAAAGTGTTTCCTTTGAGCGGCAGCGCGTGGCCCGGACTGGCACGTCCATCCCGCCGCCCTCACAGGCTCGTGACGCATCCAGGATCTCTGTAGATTCGGGTTTATGAATGGCTGCATGCTGATATCTGTGCAGATCTCCTCGTAGAGTTAGTATTCCGGACGAAGCCGGGCCCGTTTCATGGATGGTCAATTCTGCTCAGACCGTCAGAGGGCCGAGAGCTTAGAAGAGTGATAACCGCCAGAGAAGATCTTAATGAACAACCCTCACTTATCAGACAACCGAGCTGAGGATGCGGTATTTTCGCCGGTCTGGGCATAGAACCGCTATCCTCACCACACGAGAAATGAGGAATATATGAAAACCAGCACGAGAGACGCGATTAAGGGGACCTTCCACGAAGTGAAAGGGACAATCAAAGAACAAGTGGGAAAGGCCACCAATGACCGGGATTTGAAAGCTGAAGGCAAGACTGAAAAGAACGCAGGCAAAGTTCAACAGCAGATCGGCCATGCTAAAGAGACCGTCGCAAAGTTGAAAGGAAAGCTGGCGGAGATGAAAGCGCGATAGGCCATTAACCAGGTGGAATCGCAGGTTCAAGGCCGTACGACAACACAACGCAGAGCTATTAAACTTCAACAAGTCGTTCGCACTTAAGAATACGAGCACAGCCAGCCTGTGCTCGCATTCAGCTCCTGGATCATAACAACTCCGAACAACTCTACTTCGGATTCGATCCGCCGGTGCACGCCGTTAACGAGCACCACTTTCGCGAGCTTAATCGTTGACAATCCAGACGAGACACTACTTCAGCTGAGTAAGCTCTCAACCGAAGCTTACCGGCGCAAGTCGGCTCGGGCAGCTTTTTCTTTGGCAACTGTACCCGGGCCTGAAAGGCCCCCACTACGCCGTACGAGCAAACCCACCAATCCTGGAACCGGTAGTGAGAGCAATGCATTACTGTACTGATCTGTTGTGTGAACCTGTGAACCTTCTCACATCGTGTGTTTAATCATCAGGACTTCATTGCCCGTTTCGCTGTAAATCAATTCGTCCACCACGCCCTGGACCAGCAGAGGGGCGAATCCGCCAGGGCACATGCCTGTTTCCGCACCCTGCTCGATATGAGCTGCTGGGCCCGCGTCCGTGGCTGCAGCAGCGTGCGCTAACGTCTCGCGGCGGAAGCCTGTTCCCGGATCGCGCACATAGAACACAATGGTGCGCTCGGTGCGTACTGCAGATACCTCAACCACCTTGTGACGATTGGAGGCGTCCGCGTGCCCCATTGCGCTGAGTAATATCTCTCGGAATGCCAGCATCAGTTTGTCACGGGTGGGTTCCGGCAATTCTGAGTGCAATTCGCTGAGGAAGGTTACCACGCGTTCGGCGGTCAATCTGTGGCAGTTTACGCGAAGAGAAACCCAGTCAGGCTGCGCAGAGAGGACTTCGATTTCGGTGCGCCAATCAGAGTTAATCGCGGCGCGGCAGGCGAAGCTGGCAATCTCGTGAACGTCAAAGGGTGCGCTGAAACAGACAAAGACGCGAGCGCGCAGCGCTGCGATGACTTCCTCTGGCGTGCTGGAAGGGGCGAGAACAATGGCCTTCATGCCGGGCCGGATGTCTCGCATCTCCTCGATTAGTGCCAGGCCTTCATCAATAGTGGTGTCCGGATCGGTGATCACAACGTCGAAGGACTGTTTGCGCAAACGGCGAATCGCCCCTGCACCGCCACTAGCGCGTTCAGAGTGGCAATCAGAGGCGGAAAGGGCTTGCGCGATTGAAAATATGATTTCCGTTTCTTTGCCGATAAGAAGAACGCTGCTCATGCTTTCTCCCGACCCCGACGGACTTCCTTCAGGCGGAACTCTCGCTCTGTCGCCAAAGATGGTGTTCATATCATCACCCTCGCACGAGTGGGCCGTTCTTCCTCCCGCCATAGCTCGTGTAAAACGCTCAGGCACTCGTGGATCGGTTTGTGGCGTCAGTCGCGGCACCTGCGAGCGGGAACGCATTACGGACGGGCTGCGTGTGATCGGTCAGCGCTCGTATAAAGGACCGCATGTAAGACTGGGCAACTTGATCCCAGACCATATGGCGGGCATAGAGGTAAGCGCGTTTCCGCATCGCCTGGAGAGCCCTGTCGTTGTCCAAGAGTTCGATTGTCGTATCAGCAATGGCAGAGGAGTCATCGAAGGGAACCAGCGCCCCGCGTCCATCCTCCAAGAGTTCGGTGGCGTGCCAATACGGAGTCGAGATGATCGCCTTCCCGGCGCCCAACGCATACGCGAGTGTTCCGGATACGGCCTGGGCCTCGTACCGGTATGGCGTCAGGTAAATGTCAGCTAAGCCAACCAAGGAAGCCATTTCTTGCGGGCTGACGAACCGGTTGACGAAAACCACGTTTTCCTCAACTCCCAACTCCTTAGCTAAAGCCTTCAATTCGAGCAGGTATCGATCACCTTCACGGCGTCTGACGTGCGGATGAGTGGCACCTGCAATCAGGTAGATAACATTGCTGTGACGAGACAAAATACGCGGCAGGGCTTCAATCACGTTCTCGAATCCCTTATTTTCAGACAGCAAGCCGAATGTAAGTAATACGGTCTTTCCTCTGGCTGAAGACGAATCTTTGTAAGAAGGCGTCACCGCAAAAGGCAAGTCGGGAATGCCATGGGGAATGAGATCAATTTTTTCGCGGTGCACTCCAAATACATCTTGCAAGAAACCAGAAGAGTGCTTACTCATAACGATAAGACGATCAGAGCGTGCAGCGATTTCCTGCATTACGATTAGCTGGTCGACGTCGGGTTCACGAAGAACGGTATGCAAAGTTGTAACCACTGGCGTTTTGAGTTGCTGTAGCAATCGCAAGACGTGACTGCCGGCCTTCCCTCCAAAAATCCCATACTCGTGCTGCAAGCACACCAGATCGACGTTGCTGGAGTTAATAAAGTCTGCGGCGGCTCGATAGGAAGACGGGTCGCCCTCGGCTATCTCGAATCGCACCCGCGAAGGGTAGCTGTACCGCGATTGCGAATCATTCATGGCTATCACAAACACTTCGGGGGCTCCATAGCCGAGAGCCATAGCATCACACAAATCTGTCGTAAAGGTCGCAATTCCACACTGTCGAGGAAGATGGTTCCCGATAACTGCTACCCGCACTGGAAGCGGCCGGCTGAGCATGGCTCGCAAGGCCAGGGGACCAGCTTCGTAATGCATTAGGGTTTTCAAACTCACGGATTGGGAGTGCGCGGACATTGCAGCCTCCTTTTAAGGACATTGTCTGACTGGCGGGGTACTGGATGCAGGCTGATGCAGAAGCCCAAGATGCTATACGAGGGCCAGCTGTTGCTCGCACCACCTGCCACATAAGGCGCACAGCGTGCCTAGCCGCCACAACGCAAGCAAGAACATTACTTGGCTCATACGCCCTCCTCCTGTTATCTTCCCCGCCGCCTCTTTGGCTGCGTTAGGGGTGCACTCTCGCACATGCAGCCTGGCGAATAAGCCGACGTGTGACACTTGACCCTAGCAAATCGGACTTAAGAGGTCTGAGCAATAATGCTCACGCTGCCGACGCAGTTGCCGTGGATTGTGAGTGATCACGAGTCTTTAGGGAACTCGCCGGACTCCTCATGCGTGACTTGTCTTTGGGAAGATGCACTGCGGCTCTGCGTTCAGGAAGCTCGCGAACCGGCGCGAATTGGAGATCTGCCCGAAAAGGAACATTTCGCCCGAGGTCCGCTTGCCGTTTTCTAAGGTACCGCCGGAGCGCCTTCTCCCACGTTTCCGGAATGAAATGAGTCATTTTGCACAGTATTCCCGAAGCAGATGAGCGAAGCTGTTCATGTCTAAAAAGAGCGGAATACCGCCCGAGCTTCTAGCCTAACTGCCCTCTCGATGCAAAGACTCTACGAGTTGTTCGTTGATCCCATCCTTGAGTTACGGACTGACTTGCGAGCGCGTTGTACCGATCATCTCGGCGGCCTTTTTTGCCTGATTGCGCGATGACCTGGGCGAGAGAGCGTTCGAGAGATTTCGGTTTCCGATGGAGTAGGTTTAAGTCTCGCCATCCGGCCTAATTCCGTGTTGCTGCCCTAACTGTGGGGAAAAATAGCCCGTGGAGTGTTGGCGGAAACGAGATAGCGGCAAAGCCATCTGTCTTGGGTGGGGCTGTGCAGCGTAGCATCGTCCTACGCGGAAATAATCGAGAGACACCATTTGGAGCGACTCCACGGGATATTGTCAGTTTCAGCGATGGCTGTTTCGCACTGGGAGAGCGGCGATAACCAACCGTCAGGCGACCACTATGCCAAGATGGGGAACATGGCGCCGACGCCGAACACCAGGCTGTATTTCTGGCAAAAGGCTGGAATCGATATTGAGATTCTTAGCAGCACCACAGTTCCGAGCATTAGGCGGCCTGCGCGCAATTCGCCCAGCAAGAGGCCCCAAAAGATATGAGGCAGGCGTCTGAGGTGAAGTTGCGATGCATAAATGGATGAAAATAAAAAGGCTGCTCCCGTCCTTGGGGAACAGCCCAACGCCGCGCTTCGCTCAGCACATCAAGGAGAGTGGATTTCGACGCGAAAACAATGTCACCGATCTTTTACAGAATCAAGACCACTGAGGTGTTCGATCATGGCACTTTCGCGCGTTTTTTTGTAATATCCATGATCTTTCGCAGGAAAAGCGGCACCATCTATCGCGTCTCCCAATCCTGATGTTGCTCCTGGCGTTGTCGGGGATGCCGGCAGTTGCCGATGAGCGAATCCTTGGATTTTCACTCGGATATCCAGGTCCGACCAGATGCTTCCCTGGTCGTGCATGAAGTAATTCGGGCCAGCAGTGAGGGTGAGCGCGAATCCGGCACGGTATCTTCGGAGACTTTCCAACCCGCTACACTGGCTGGCTTGGAGAGCACTATTCTGTGGATTTCAAAGTTGTGGACGTTCGCCGTGACGGAGTAGAGGAACCCTGCTTGGGGCCTTCTCGATAAGGTTATAAAATCTGCTTGGTGAGCAATATTGAACAGCATTGCCTTTATGGAACGCCGTATGCTGCCGGAATAATAATGCGCGAGCCAGTGGCAGTCGGCCTGTCAGAGCAATAGGGTTACCTTCCCCTTTATCCACTGCAACTGGCTCCGCGCGACATGGGGCTCTTACGAGGGGATGGCTATGCATTCACCGTATGGGATGGAGTTGGTCGAAAACTGCCTCGCTTGCAAGCTCTGCTCCGGGAGTTTCTTCTGCCATTTGCCCAAACCAGTGATGGAAGCGTTCCAGTCTCTTAAGTTCACGCTCGCGCATCCTGCTGGCGCAACTCTGTTCGTGGAAGGCCAGGCATGCCGCGGCATTTACATTCTCTGTAAAGGCCGGGTGAAATTATCAGCCACTTCGAAAGACGGCCAGACCCTGATATTAAAAATTGCTCAACCCGGAGAGGTGTTAGGGTTGGACGCAGCCATCTCTGGAATCCCTCACGAGACCACTGCGGAAACTGGCCAGCCGTGCCAACTTAACTTTGTTAAACGGGATGACTTTCTCAGGTTTCTGACGGAACATCCTGATGCCGCCATGCACGCCGCCTTACAGCTGAGCCGCGAGTGCCAACAGGCGTACCAGCAGCTTCGCTCGTTCACGATGAATTCAGCACCCGAGCGAATTGCCCGCCTGATGCTGGAATGGTCGCATGACGATTCAGGGACTATCGCAGCCCACGGAATCAAAGTGGCCTTGACCCATGACGAGATCGGGCAAATCATCGGGATGTCGCGCGAGACAGTTACCCGTACTCTCGCCAATTTTCGCAAGCAGCACATTGCAGAACTCCATGGCTCCACTCTGCGGATCCAGGATATGTCTGCCATTCATAAGATTGTTGGTCTGTAGACCGGCAACCGCGCGGGCCGGATGTTATCCCGATCAGAGGAGGTCATGAACACGGCTTCATCATCTACCGCTGCTAAGACCCCACTCATATTGTGTATTGACGATGCTGACATCGCGTTGCGTGTAAGAAAGCTCCTGCTCGTTAGCGAAGGCTACGACGTGCTGCCGGCCCACTCAGCGGAAGACGGCCTGGAGCTTTTTAAGCAGAATCCTGTCGACTTGGTAATCGCTGACCATTTTCTCAGCGCCAAGACGGGAACAGAGATCGCCAGAGAAATGAAGGGACTGAAACCGGAGGTTCCCATCCTGATCATCTCGGCGGCCGCTGAGAAACCTCCTGGCCTGGAGTTTGCGGACGGCTTTCTGGCAAAAGGTGAGCCACCGAATATCCTGCTCGATACCATCGCTCACCTGTTGGCAAAGTAATCGTAGCTGAAATACTGTGCGTCCGACCCAACACTCTGCTCCTCAGTCAAGCCTTGGCCGAGGTCGCATCCGAACTGCACGCGACGTGAATCGCTTTGTCCAGTTGTCCGGTCGAGGCGCGGTAAAAGATATGATCGATCACAAAGCTTCAGGACATCGATCCTGATGTCCGCAAAGGTTCCTTTCAAAAGTGTCCCTGTCACAACCCCCGCGAATAGCTGAGAAGCTCCGCAAGAACCCAGATGTTATCGGTCAAACCGTATCGCTTTGCTGCGTACCCGACTCACCTTTAGGACAGCAACCGTTTTGGCTCCATATCGAGCGTCCAACAGCCTTGACTTAATTGAGTAGCAAGTTAAATCGCGGCACTGCAAGCCGTGCCCGACGCCCTGCGATCTACCAGGTGGTGAGCATCGACACCGGCATCAGACTCGCGGGCGCAAGCTGAGCACCGAACCGCTGCTGAGCATCGACGTGTCAGCGCAAAGCGCTGTGATGGCCCGCTGCACTCGCCAGCAGACCGACGCCATGCGATCTACCAGCAAAAAACTTGGGTACCATTTTGGGTACCACTAAACGCGCTTTTGAGCGCTAGGCCGCGCTAGAGCAGTTTTTGAGCAAAAATGAAACCCGCTGATTTAGCGGGCTTTAGCGGATGATAGCTGGTAGCGCTACCGGGAATCGAACCCGGGTTTGAAGATTGAGAATCT
>CAVOMO010000007.1:0-784924 GCA_963697045.1 uncultured Acidobacteriaceae bacterium | reverse complement strand
GGTGATCTTCCGCGCGTCCAGCGTGCGATTCCAGCGTGCGATAGGGGTACCGAAACTTCTTGACTTCCTGACAGCGCAGGAACACTATCCACCCAACGTAGCCGAGAAGTATATAACCATTCGCAAGCAGGGATGTGGGGCGTGACCCTTGACGTACCATCATAAGGAGATCACGATGAACGCTGCCTCTACGTTTTCCCAAAGACAAAATAGCAGTTTCACCCTCTACCTAAGCCAGCGGCTCGCGGGTATTGCGCTGACGATCACCATAGCGATAACGATTATTTGCTGTTCATTGCCGGCCTTTGCAGATGGATGTATTCCGTACTGTAATGTCGGCACGATTGCACCAACCAATATTTTCACAGCAACCTCAACCGGGGCCATCGATGGCTACTTCGTCAGCAGAGGTACTGCAGACGACGATGACTTTGTTCGCATGGTCGATATGACGACGGGTACGGTCGGCCCGTGGGTGCTTGAGAACCAGACCACACCGATCGGCACAATGGCTCAGTTGGGAGTCGCCAATATTGGCGATACCTTAGTGTTTGAATTGATCAACTACACGCAGGGGGGAATTATCCTCGCGTCGGACCCGAGTCTCAGCGAGGACGGCGTCAATCATGCCTACGCCACGATGTTTAGCGGGGGAGTACTCAATGGTTTCGACTTTCCGGCCGGCACTTACATAGGCATGGAAGACCTACCGGTAATACACTCCGACTGGAACTACAACGATGACTCCTTCATTGCAGTTGGAGTCTCTTCCACTGGCGCGACAACGCCTGAGCCGAGCACCCTTATTACAGTTGGTACCGGCATTGTCTTACTGGCAGGCTTGACTCGCCGCAAACTGAAGCGATAGCCACTGATGGAGTAAGAGAATTACTGGCTCACATTCTGATCCTTTCCGTGCGTCTTGTGCTCACTGGAACGCAGGAGGAGGGGTCTGTTGTCCAACGGTGACCAACATCGCCCGCTAACGCCATCAAAATCAAGCATTCTGATTTCCACTCACGCTGGCCGCATATTTGTTGTTAACTCGTTTTGTTTCAGCTAGAATCTTGAGGTTCGACGATCAGATTCGTAATCGACAGGTCATCGGTTCAAGTCCGATCGTCGGCTCCAGATTCCAAAGTACTTAGGCGCTCGTTCGAGCGTCTTTGTTCCACCCGCAAAGCTGCAGTTTGCCGCGATTGGGCTTTTTCACAATGGTTGACATTCACTGCCACATCCTGCCCGGCATTGACGATGGCTCGGAGTCGTGGGAGATGACGGCCCAGATGTGCCGCATCGCCGCCGAAGACGGCATTACCCACATTGTCGCCACGCCGCACTGCAATCATGAGTTCCCCTATGATCGCGACCGCTACACCGAAATGCTGGGCGCACTCCACGATGCCGGCGATGGCAGTCTGACGTTCAGCCTGGGATGCGACTTCCACTTCTCGTATGACAATATTCAGGATGCGCTTGCCCATCCCCAGCGCTACACCATTGGCAGTTCGCAGTACCTGTTGGTCGAGTTCAGCAACTACGGACTTCCACCCAGCGTAAAGCAGGACCTGTTCTCACTCTCCAGCTGCGGGATGGTTCCCATCATTACTCACCCGGAACGCAATGCCATCCTGCTCAAAAAACCTGACATGGTGCTGGAACTTGCCGGACAAGGCTGTCTGGTGCAGGTTACCGCCAACTCCCTAACGGGATTCTGGGGCAGTCGCGTGAAGAATATGGCGGAATGGCTGCTGAAAAATGCGGCCGTACACGTGGTTGCCAGCGACGCGCATGATCCCAAGCGCCGCAAGCCGACCCTTTCTGAGGCTCGAGCCAGAATCGCCGAACTGGCCGGGGAGGAGATTGCCGACGCGTTGGTCAACCGCAACCCCGCCGCGATCGTCGAAGGCGAAAGTCTGCCCTACCAGCCGATGTAGCGGCGAGTTCCGCCGTAAGCTGCTGCGATTCTATTGCCCTTTGGGCGGATATCCCTTAAACAGCTTGGCGACCGCTTTGTCGAGGTTCTTTATGTTCTTGTTGGAATTGTCCGTGACCGTATCGGTAGCCGAGCCGCGCCAGAGCACCTGCTTGTCCTTGGCATCCGCCAGTTCCAGCACCAGCGTGGCCTCCTTGGTCACCCACGTGTTGTACGTGACAGGTCCACCCATTCCGCCCCAGGACCCCCAATACCAGCCCGGCCCGTAGTTATATCCGGTTCCCACCAGCGTCTTCTGGTCCTTGATGCTCTTGCTGTACGTCACCCAAACATCGGGATTGGCATTGAAATCGACTTTCTGCAACCCCTTCGCCTGCAGTTGCTTGTCAACCGCGTCAACGATGCGCTGGTCCCACAGGCCATTCGCTGGATGAGGGCTCTTCTCCCAGGCGTAGGTATGGTATTGGGAAAAGTTCGCTTGACGGTCCCAATCGATGTTGGTTTTCTGCGCAACCGCTGTAACGCAAACTAGACAACTCAGAACAACCAGGGCAAGAATTCGGCTCTTCATCAATGCATCTCCGCTCAATAAGAGTGACAGTCGCGACAATGAGTGGCGAAGCGAATCCGCTCTCATTGCGTGGCTCCAAAGATACTATTCCCCTTCATGGCCGTCCAGAGGGCTTTTGGGGAGGCAATGGCGCTAAGTGCTTGATATTGGGCATGGCGAGATCGGGTTCAACCCTTGCCATGCCCTTTTTCGGTTGCGCGCCAATACACCGGTTGCGACGATTTCCAGCCCGCCGGGTGCCGGAAGCAGTACCATATGGCGGGCTAGTCACCCCTTTGGGTGATAGCGGTCACGGTAAGGCTGCCCGGATTGGATTGCAATAGAACAGGCCTCAAACGAGTCGTTCGATTCGACTCGAATAACGAGCGCTTTCAGTTCTTATTATCGGCCACAGAAATAAAGCTACAAGGTTCGAGGAGGACCTCTATGAGTGTCGTAACTACATCCCAGCCTGGAATCAAAACTCCGGGCAACTACATTAACGAAGTTATGACGCTGGTGAAGACCAAGAACCCAGCGGAGCCTGAATTTCATCAGGCAGTCCAGGAAGTACTCGATTCGCTGCGCCTCGTGCTGGAGCGCCACCCGGAATACATTTCGGCGCGCATCCTTGAGCGCATCACAGAACCCGAGCGCCTCATCATGTTCCGTGTACCGTGGTTCGATGACCAGGGCAATGTCCAGGTCAATCGCGGCTTCCGTATCGAGATGAACAGCGCCATCGGCCCCTACAAGGGCGGGCTGCGCTTCCATGCCTCGGTCAATCTCGGCATCCTGAAGTTCCTGGCCTTCGAGCAGGTCTTTAAGAACTCCCTGACCACGCTGCCCATGGGCGGCGGCAAGGGCGGCTCCGATTTCGATCCCAAAGGCAAGAGCGACAACGAAGTCATGCGCTTCTGCCAGAGCTTCATGACCGAGCTGTGCCGTCACATCGGGCCCGACACCGACGTTCCGGCCGGCGACATCGGCGTGGGCGGACGCGAGATCGGCTTTATGTTCGGCCAGTACAAACGCATCCGGAATGAATTCACCGGCGTGCTGACCGGCAAGGGCCTGAACTGGGGCGGCTCATTAATTCGTCCCGAAGCCACCGGCTACGGCTGCGTGTACTTCGCCGAGGAAATGCTGAAGACCCGCAAGCAGACCCTGGAAGGCAAGCTGTGCCTGGTATCGGGAAGCGGCAACGTTTCTCAGTACACGGTAGAGAAGCTGATCCAACTGGGCGCGAAGCCGCTCACGTTCTCCGACTCCGACGGCGCGATCTACGATCCCGACGGCATCACCCTCGAGAAGCTGGCCTGGGTCATGGAACTGAAGAACAGCAAGCGCGGCCGTATCCGCGAGTACACCGACCAGTTCAAGAAAGCCATCTTCATGCCCACCGATCTCAAGCTGGGCTACAACCCGCTGTGGAACATCAAAGCTGATTGCGCGTTCCCCAGCGCCACCCAGAATGAAATCAACGCCAAGGACGCAACCAACCTCATCAACAACGGGGTCAAGGTCGTTGCCGAAGGCGCCAACATGCCCAGCACGCTCGACGCAACCAAGCTGTTCCTGGAGGCGAAAGTCCTCTACGGTCCGGCCAAGGCTGCGAACGCGGGCGGTGTGGCCACCTCCGGCCTCGAGATGTCACAGAACAGCGCACGGCTGAGCTGGACTCGCGAGGAAGTGGACCAGAAGCTGCACAACATCATGATCGCCATCCACAAGACCTGCTTCGAGACTGCCGAAACCTACGGCACTCCGGGCAATCTGGTGAACGGCGCCAACATCGGCGGCTTCCTGAAGGTCGCCAATGCCATGCTGGACCAGGGACTGGTTTAGTCTCGGTCTTAGCATTTCGTACCATACGGGGTGGAGCGATCCACCCCGTGTTCTTTGGGTGAAAGCCACGAAGAGGGTCTGGCGCACAACAAACGAATGCCATATACTGATGTATATGCCACCGGTGGCGGGTGGACTGTCCGCGCCGGAGAGGTTCAACATGCGGCGAACAGCCAAGATTTTCCTGAACAATCGCAGCCAAGCCGTGCGCTTGCCTAAGGAGTTTCAGTTCAACACCTCAGAAGTCTTCATACGAAAAGAGGGGAGCGATGTAGTTTTGTCGCCTCGGCCCGGTGGACTGGTCGGCGTACTTGGCTGAGGGCCCTGTCGCCTCGGAGGACTTCATGCAAGACGTTGAAAAACTCCCAATACAGGAGCGTGAGCCCTGATGCCGCGCTTCATGCTCGACACTGACACTTGTTCTTACATCATGAAGCGCTCGAGCGATGCCGTCGTCCAACGCCTGAGAAAAACTCCCGTGAATGACGTGTGTATTTCTGTGATCACAAAATCGGAACTCCTGTACGGCGTTGAGGTTTCTCCGCGACGGCAACAGGACGAAGTGGCCCTCAACGCATTTTTGCAATATGTAGAGGTATTGGACTTCCCCGACGAAGCAGCCCCTCACTATGCAGAGATTCGCGCGCGATTGAAAGCGGGCGGGACGATGATCGGCGCGAACGATTTGTTTATCGCCGCCCATGCTCGCAGTCTTGCCCTTACACTGGTCACCAACAACACTCGCGAATTCCGACGCGTTCCGAAATTGCTAATCGAAAACTGGACACTGCCATAGGTGACAACACCTGCGGGTCGCTGAATCCTGCAGGGTGGATAAACTCGCCGGCATTCCACCGCGCAATTTCTCTAAACCGTACCCTGAATGAGTTCTCGCCAAGGTGCAGGACTATAATCCACGCCATCAATGGGACTCGCCCCAGGAACAAAACTCGGCCCTTATGACATCCAATCCTCCCTCGGTGCGGGTGGCATGGGCGAGGTGTATCAGGCGCGCGACACGCGGCTGGACCGCACCGTTGCCATCAAGATACTGGCGACCCAGGTCTCGGACGATTCCGAAGCTAAGCAACGCTTTGACCGCGAGGCCCGCGCCATTTCTTCGCTGAACCATCCCAACATCTGCGCTCTCTATGATGTCGGCTCGCAAGACGGCGTCAGCTACATCGTCATGGAGTACTTGGAAGGCAAGACGCTGGCCGACCGGTTGGACAAAGGTCCGCTACCCTTCGAGCAACTGCTGAAATACGCCATCGATATTTGTGAGGGACTGGACCGGGCCCATCGCAGCGGCGTCATTCATCGCGACCTGAAGCCCGGCAACATTATGCTGACCAAGACCGGCGCCAAGCTGATGGACTTCGGGCTGGCCAAATCCGTAACAATCACCGCCTCGCCCGCCTCCGGCCTCACGGCGACTTCGTTCACCCCCGCCAAAAGCCAGCCTTTGACCGGCCAGGGGACCGTGCTGGGAACTTTTCAGTACATGTCACCGGAGCAAGTGGAGGGGAAAGAAGCGGACACCCGCAGCGATATCTTCAGCCTGGGCTGCGTGTTGTACGAGATGGCGACCGGTAAACGCGCGTTCGAGGGCAAGAGCATGACCAGCGTGATGGCGGCGGTCCTGGAACGGCAGCCTGTCCCCATCAGTACGGTCGAGCCCGGTTTGCCGCCGGCGCTGGATCGACTGGTTAAAGCTTGCCTGGCGAAAGATCCCGACGAACGAATCCAGACAGTGCAAGATGTGAAGCTGCAACTGAAATGGGTGGCGGAAGAGAGTCAGGCGGGCGGACCTCAGGGAGGACTACTGGCGTCGGGGACTGGCCTTTTCAAACGGCGCGAGCGCGTGATGTGGGTGGCCGCCACTTTAGGCGCGCTGTTGCTGGCTGGTTTGGCCTTTGCGCGGCTGGCTGCGCCAAAGCCGCAGCCGGTGGTGCGAACCAGCATCGGCAGCGCCGACAAAATCCGCTTCAACTTCGCAGGTGACATATCGGGACCGCCGGTCATCTCGCCTGACGGCGCCCACGTGGTTTTCTCGGCCACCAACGAAGGCAAAGCCCAGCTCTATATTCGCTCCTTGAGTGATCTCTCGATTCGACCGCTGCTCGGCACCGATAACGGCTGGTTCCCTTTCTGGTCGCCCGACAGCCATTCTGTCGCATTCTTCGCCGACGGTAAGTTAAAACGGCTCAACATCTCGGGTGGAATTCCAGTGGCGATCTGCGATGTCGTCAACGCCCGCGGAGGCAGCTGGGGCAGCGCTGGCACGATTGTGTTCGCTCCCGACTTCAACACGTCCCTCTTACAGGTATCAGCCGGAGGAGGAACTCCGACCGAGATCTTCAAGCTCGATTCGCCAAAATACAGTACCTACCGCTGGCCATGGTTTTTGCCTGACGGCAAACACTTCCTTTATTTTGCAGGAAATCACCTGACTGCCAACAACCCGAATACTGGAGGAATTTTTTTCGCTTCGCTGGACGGCAAGGAAAATCGATTGCTGTTCCCAGCCGCCTCCAATGCCATCTACGCTTCCGGATACTTGCTCTTTCTTGCTGGGAATGTTCTGCGCGCGCAACCTTTCGATCCGGGTTCGGGGCAAACCCGGGGCGACTCCGCCGTGCTGGTTGACGGTGTGCAGAATGACAACGAGGTTTGGCGAGGCATCGTGACCGCTTCAGAAAATGGTCTTCTGCTCTATCAGCCTGCCATGGCAACCGGGCTGAAGTTGGTCTGGTTCGATCGTAGCGGGAAACAGGTGGAAGAAATCGGTGATGGCGACAACTACTATCAGGTCAGGCTTTCCCCGGACGAAAAGAAGCTTGCACTGGCGATTGGTCAGCTGAGCCGGACCATCTGGGTTTACGATCTGGCCCGCTCTACCAAGAGTCGTTTTACCTTCGACAACAAATCCCACTCCGATCCGGTTTGGTCTCCTGACGGCACTCAGCTCGCGTATGCCGTGGCTGAGGGCGGTCTGCAGGAGGCCACCGTATTCAGCAAGTCGTCCAACGGTGTTGGCGAGCCCAGGCAGATACTCGGCAATACAGCCGGGAATGAGGTGCAGCAGGCTCCGTGCGACTGGTCACCCGATGGCCGCTGGATGGTTTACACTCGCGGCTCACTCGGTGCCGGTGCCCAGGGAACAGACCTATGGGTATTTCCTCTCGACGGAAGTCAAAAACCGTCTCCTTATATAACGGGTCCCGGCGACCAGCGCGAGGCCCAGTTCTCGCCGGATGGGCGCTTTGTGGCCTATGAGTCTAACGAAGCCGGTACTACCCAGGTCTATGTGGCCGCCTTTCCGTGGACAGGCGCAAAGTGGCAGATTCCAACCACCGAAGCCGGCGGACCACGCTGGAGGCACGATGGACAAGAGCTCTTCTTCATAAATGGGAACCAAATGATGGCAGTCAGCGTGAAAAAAGTGGGATCGGGTCTGGAATTGGGTCCAGCGCACCCCCTGTTTAGACTCAACATGGTCGAGGAGAACCCGTTTCGCTACGCAGTCACCCGGGATGGGCAGCGGTTTGTGGCAATTGTCAGCTCGCAAGACAGCTCGCAGCCTCTAGTGGTTGTGCAGAACTGGACCACAGAACTCAACAACCGCTAGCTGGTTTTCGGCGACGTGGGGCGGCTGGGATGCTCACATTCGCCGGTGACAAATTCTGTGGGAAGTTGGCTGGACTGCAAGTAGGATCGTCAATAGACGTTCGATCCTGGCACCGAGGAACGTTCTCATGGCAGTTCGCCCCACGCTCGATCCCGCACCCCCTCCCGAGCTCCAATTCGAGGGCTTCGAAAACCTGATGCCGTTCCGCGTGAACGACATCCTGCTGGTTTCCAGCCTTTACGATTCCTTCATTCTGCGCGAGGACGGGCGCCTCAACGAGCTGCTGATGGGCGAGTCGCTCGAACTCGACATTCATCAGGTCCCCGGCATCACCCATGTTCCCAGCGGCGCGAAGGCGCTGGAACTGGCGCGCTCGCAGCCGCGATTCAACCTGATCGTCACCAACTTGCAAGTGCTGGACATGGATGCCGCGCAATTGGCGAGCGAAATCAAGGCCGCCGGTCTCGATGTCCCGGTCATCGTTCTGGCCTACGACTATCGCGAGATCAAGAACTTCATCGCGCGCAATCCGCAGACCGACATCGAGCGCATATTTCTGTGGCAGGGAAACGCGCGCATCCTGATCTCCATCGTCAAGTACATCGAAGACAAGCGCAATGTCTTGCACGACACTCACGCCATGAGCGTCCCCGTGATGCTGGTGGTGGAAGATGACATTCGCTATTACTCATTGTTCCTGCCGGTCATTTACACCGAGCTCATCAGCCAGTCGCGGCGGCTGCTCAGCGAAGGACTGAATGTCGCGCACAAGCTGGTGCGCATGCGTGCCCGCCCCAAGATCCTGCTCTGCTCCAATTATGAAGACGCGGAGAAGCAGGTTTTGAAGTATCGCGACTACCTGCTGGGCGTGGTGTCGGACGTGGAATTTCCGCGCGGGGGCGAACTTACTCCCGAGGCCGGTTTCGCCCTGGCACGCATGGTGCGCCAAAACGTGCGCGATGTCCCCATTGTGCTGCAATCGGGCCGGACCGAGTTCATGGGGCCTGCGCACCGCCAGGGATATTCCTTTCTGCAGAAGCGCTCGCCCACCTTGCTGGGAGACCTGCGCCGAATCATGGTCGATGAGATGGGCTTTGGGGACTTTATCTTCCGCCTGCCCGATGGAAAGACGGAGGTGGGGCGAGCCGTTGACCTGAATGCGCTGGAGACCTTGCTCGACACCGTACCTGAGGAGAGTCTTGCCTACCATGCCGAACGAAACCACTTCTCGCACTGGCTGATGACGCGCACGGAGTTTGCGCTGGCGCAAAAGTTGCGGCCACGCAAAGTTTCCGACTTCCAAGACAACGAGCACTTGCGGCGCGACCTCATCGCATCCATTGCCGACTATCGCCGCGAGCAAACCCAGACGCTCATCGGCGAATTCAATTCCGCAACATTCCAGCCGGCAGATTCTTTCTTCCTGCAGATCGGCGTCGGGTCGCTGGGGGGAAAGGCGCGAGGCCTCGCTTTCGTCCGCCATTTGCTGCACCAGCGCAGCCTGATGCGCAGGTTTCCCGGAATTCGCATTGCCGTGCCGCGCACCCTGGTTTTGACCACCGACTTGTTCGACAATTTCCTGCGCGAAAACAACCTGCTGAAATTGGCGATTCACGGCGCCGACGACCAGGAAATCGTGCAGCGCTTTCTGGCCGCGCAACTGCCGATCGCGGTGATCGATAAGCTTCTGGATTTCCTGCAAGAGGTGCGCTATCCCCTGGCGGTCCGCTCTTCCAGTCTGTTGGAGGATTCGCAGTACCAGCCGTTCTCTGGCGTGTACGAAACCTTCATGCTCAGAAACCACCACGCCGACATTCAACTGCGCCTGGAGCAACTCCTGGAGGCGATCAAACGGGTGTATGCCTCCACCTTCAGCCAGCATGCCAAGTCTTACGTGCGCGCCACCCCGTATCGTCTGGAAGAGGAAAAGATGGCGGTGCTGGTGCAGCAGGTGGCCGGCGCCACTCATGGCAAGCGCTTCTATCCGGACTTCTCCGGAGTGGTGCGATCGCGCAACTTCTATCCGGTCGCGCCCGTCAAGGTAGAGGACGGGTTCGCCGCCGTGGCCCTGGGCTTGGGTTGCGCGGTTGTTGGCGGAGGAAAATCGCTGACCTTCAGTCCACGGCACCCTCGCCACCTGGTCCAGTTTTCGTCGGTCGAGGACATTCTGGCGAACTCGCAGACGCAATTCTGGGCGCTCAATCTGGATACAGCGGCGCACTCAACCGATCCGGTTACTGAGTTGCGGGAAGTGGCCTTTGGACTCGACGCAGCCGAGGCCGATGGTACCTTGCAGATGCTGGGCTCCACGTACTCGGTGGACAATCACGCGGTCTACGACGGTCTGAGCCGGCCCGGTCCGCGCATTGTCAGTTTCGCCCCCATCCTCAAGCACGGCCTGTTTCCCCTGGCGGCCATTCTCGACCAGTTAATGAAAATTGGCGAGGACGCGATGGGGCGTCCGGTGGAGATCGAGTTTGCCGTCCGCTTGCCGCGCCAGGCCAACGAAGCTGCCGAGTTCAGTTTCCTTCAACTGCGGCCGCTGGTGCTCTCTCGCGGGGGCGAAGAAATTCCCCTGGCGAATGTGGCGCCGGAACGCCTGGTGTGCCAGAGCGCACAGGTGCTGGGACACGGGCGATTGCAGGACCTGCGCGACGTGATCGTGGTTGACTTCCAGCGCTTTGAACGCGCCCGCAGCGGCGCAGTGGCCCAGAGCGTTGCCCACTTCAACGCCCAGCTTTCCGAGCAGAACACTCCGTACCTCCTGATCGGAGTGGGGCGCTGGGGATCGACCGATCCGTGGCTCGGCATTCCCGTGGCCTGGGACCAGATTTCCGGGGCGCGAGTGATTGTGGAGTCGGGGTTCCGCGACCTGCGCGTGATTCCGTCGCAGGGCAGCCATTTCTTCCAGAATCTCACCGCGTTTCAGATCGGCTACTTTACCGTCAACCCCGATGCCGGTGAGGGATTTGTCGATTGGCCGTGGCTGGCAGCACAGCCCGCAGTTGAGGAACATGGCGGCGTCCGTCACTTGCGATTCCCCTCGCCTCTGACGGTGGTCATGAATGGCAAGACCAGCGAAGGCATGATCTTCAAGCCCGACCCCTCCGTTTGAAGGGGCGTACCTTTAGGTACGCCGTCATAAGTCTTCATATTTGTCCCGAACTGACTTTAGAGAAAGCGATGTTCGGGTGGTGCGGCGCTTCAGCGCCGCGTGAAGGAGCTGACGAGATCTCGGCCTTTAGGCCCGGGGACGTGGTCCGATATCGCTAATATGTGCGTGTTTAGCGGTTTTCTCGAAGCAGGCACGTCAGCGGCTAAGCCGAATTCAGACGCCACGCTCAAATGCACCGCTGAAGCGGTGCTCCCCCCACACACAGATGTCCAAATGCACTAAATCGTATACCTTTCTCATTTCTATTCGTATTTATATGCTGATATACTCTCTCGCGATCAAAAAGGAGACCGTCAGCTTGAAAATCCGATATCTGGTTGTGCTTGTCTTGTCGTCAATGGTTGCGGCTTTGCCATCCTGCGCACAATCGTTTCTCGACGATTATTTCGCCCGGGTCGCCCGCAATCAGGCTGAACAGCCGCATTGGGTCACGCCGGTGGCAACGGTCACACCGCGCCTGGAGCAGGAGTTTCGCTACGACATTTTCTGGCAGGACCATGCCGGCGATACCATTACTGAGAACTACGGCGGTAGCAAGGGATTGGAACTGATTCCGGCGAACAACGTAGAGGTGATCGTCAATCTGCCACCCTACATCGTGCATAACAATCCCAAGCAAAAGGATGGTTGGGGCGACGAATCGTTCCTCGTCAAGTATCGTTTCCTGTCCCGGAACGAGCAAAGCGGCAATTACATTCTCACCGCGTTTCTGGGCTGGTCCATCCCGACCGGCACCTACAAGAATGGCTCAACTCACGGACTGATTACGCCGACCCTGGCATTTGGAAAAGGCTGGGGCCCTTTCGATATTCAGACCACGGCTGGCATCGGTCTACCGACTGGAGACAGCCAGAAACTCGGCCAGCCAATCACATGGAATTTGACCGCGCAATACCGCCTGGTGCGCAAAGTATGGCCTGAGCTGGAGATGAATTCGACCTTCTTTCACGACGGCCCGAACGATGGCAGGCAGCAGATATTTCTTACCCCGGGTGTGGTCTTTGGAAAGTTTCCCATCTGGCGGCGACTGGGCCTCACCGTAGGAACGGGTGTTCAAATCGCTGCAACTCACTTTTACACCTACAATCACGGCTGGATTCTCAGCACTCGTATGCCGTTTTAGTGCCACAGGCAGCAAATTAATTCTCGCCTGCATCCTACTTCGCGGAAGCGGTCCCTCGTCGGATTGCGCCAGATTATGCGTGTTCCCCGCAGCATCGTTGCCATAATCGCGCTCCTGCTGAGCCTATCTTCAGCCTGGGCAGCCCCGCAGTTGCGTCAAATTGGAATGGTAAGTTTGCCGGGGCCGCCGGGCTTCGGTGAGGTGGCATTCGCCGGCGGAATGCTGGTGATGACCCACCCGGCGGCTTCTACGGTTGATGTGTTCAATCCCGCCAGGCGGCGCATGGTCGCGCAAATTTCCGGCTTGCAGTCACCGCGAGGCATCGCGGTGGATGAGCAAAACCGCAAAGTCTATGTAGCCGATGCGGGCAATAATTCCATCGCGGTAATTTCGACGGACACCTGGAAGCTCAGCGATACGGTCCCGCTGCAAGGTTCTCCCGACCAACTATTGCTTCACGATAACGGCTCGCAAATGTACTGGAGCGACGCTGAGGCGGGCACCATTTCACTGCTTGACCTGAGGACCCGCCAAAACATGGCCACGGTGGACGTGGGTGGTGCGCCGCGTTATCTGGCAAGCGACCCCGACCGCCAGCTTCTTTTCGCCACGGTCCAGGACAAGCACGAGATTGTTGCAATTGACCCGCAACTTAAGATTTCGCAGCGCTTCAGCTTGAATGCCTCGCAGCCGACCGGTTTGGTTTACGATGCGCGCGTCGGCGAGTTGTACGTAGCGGTGCGCTTCGCGGTGCTGGCTATCAACGCTCAGAATGGGACGGAGGTCAACCGCATTCCCGCAGCCGCGGGCGTGGACCGATTGTGGCTCGATCCGGAGTCACGCATGCTGTATGCCGCCGGTGGCGGATCTTTGCTCACCATGCATGCCAACGGGCGCCTCTCCGCCGCAGAAGAGATCTATACCGACGTCAAGGGACACACCGTGGCTTACGATGCCGACAAAAAGCTGGTGTTCCTTCCCGGCGGTCGAGAGAGCAAGTCGAAGCTCCTGATCCTGAGGCCAATGACGCCGGGCCAACCGGCTGACGAGAATGCTCGGGCACACATGCAGTAGGCGTCGGTTTTAGTTGGTTGGTTGTGCCAAGGTACGGGTAGTGCGGCGCTTCGCCCTGGCCCGCGCACCTGAATCCCCGCTGGCGGAAATCCATCCAATGCTTGCACCGGTAACGCATCTCGGCGCAAGGACCTCATCCTCTCATCATGAAAATCGGAATCACGTGTTACCCGACCTACGGCGGAAGCGGTGTGGTGGCTACGGAGTTGGGCCTGGAATTGGCTGATCGCGGTCACGAGGTGCACTTCATCTCGTATTCGCAGCCCATCCGCCTTCCCAAGAATTACCCGAATATCCACTTCCACGAGGTGGAAGTCTCCCGCTATCCGCTGTTCGAATATCCGCCGTACGATCTGGCGCTGGCCACGCGCATGGCAGAGGTCGCCGAGATTTACGATCTCGACCTGTTGCACGTGCACTACGCCATTCCACATTCCGTCAGCGCCATGCTGGCGCGACAGATGCTGAGCTGCGATCATGCCCGCCCTCGTCGCAGGCTGCCCTACGTCACCACCTTGCACGGCACCGACATCACGCTGGTTGGCTCCGACCCGTCGTATATGCCCATCACACGCTTTTCCATCGATCAGAGCGACGGCGTCACCTCCATCTCCGAGTATCTGAAGCGGCGGACCCTGGAAGTATTTGCGGTGCAGACGCCCATCCATGTGGTTCCCAACTTCGTGAACTGCGATCTCTACCATCGCACTTCGGAGTTGCTGGAGCATCGCTCCGAGTACGCCGCCGCTGACGAGAAAGTTCTGGTGCACCTGTCGAACTTCCGGCCTGTGAAGCGCCTGGGGGACGTCATCGAAATCTTCGATCGGGTGCAGCAAAAGATTCCATCGCGGCTGCTGATGATCGGAGATGGCCCGGAGCGTTCCAATGCCGAATGGCTCGCGGTGAAGAAGGGAATCCACAAGAAAGTGGACTTCCTCGGCAAACAAGACCGCATCAGCGAGAAGCTGGCAGTCGCCGACGTGATGCTGCTGCCGAGCGAGCTGGAGTCGTTCGGGCTCGCGGCCCTGGAGGCGATGGCATGCGAAGTTGTGCCGATCGTGACTAACGAAGGCGGACTTCCGGAAGTCGTCGATCACGGAAAAACCGGGTTCCTCGCGCCGGTAGGCGATGTGGAAACCATGGCGAATTTTGCGATCGAAATCTTGTCAGACGAAAACAAGCTGCGGCAAATGGGTGAAGCGGCCCGCGCCAGCGCACAAGCGCGATTCTGCGCCAGCAAAATTATTCCCATGTACGAAAGGTTCTATCGCGAGGTGCTGGACCGCTCTTCGTAGATCGCGCCGGCCACCGAACCGCCCATTTCTTCGGCCTGCAACATGGGAAGCACCATCCGCACCAGGGTGCCGCGGCCGGGCTGGCTTTCCACCGTGATCTCGGCGGCATCTCCATACACCACCTGCAGGCGCTCGGTGACGTTCACCATTCCAATACCGGTTCCAGTGCTGGCGCTGGGAGCCGACATTCCGACTCCGTCGTCTTCCACCTCGATGACCACACGCTGTTCGGCACAGCGGCTGCGAATGTAGATGCTTCCCCCGTCAACCGTGGAGGAAAAGCCATGCTTGACCGCATTTTCCACCAGCGGTTGCAGGATCATGCTGGGCACCAGATGGTCCAGCGAGGCCGGCTCCAGTTCCTTGACCACCTTCAACTTGTCGCGCCCAAAGCGCGCCACTTCGATGTCGAGATAGTCATCCAGAAACTCCAACTCTTCACGCAGCGGCACGAACGAGTCTCCCTTGCGCAGCAACCGGCGCAAAATGTTGCCCAGCTTCACGATCATCTCGCGCGCCGAATCCGGGTCACGGCGCACCAGCGAAGCCACCGAATTCAGCGTGTTGAACAGGAAGTGAGGATTGATCTGGCTTTGCAGAGCTTCCATGCGCGCCTGTAACAGCAATCTCTCCTGCTGTTCCAGCTTCATCTCGATGCGCACATTGTTCAGCACCTTTAGCGCAATCGCCACTGCCATGACAGTGCCGGCATAGACGGCCAGGTTGACCGCCCAGTTATTGGCATCGAGCGCGAAGATGCGCCGAGGAAAGGCGCGATGCAGTTGTATGCGGACGAACTGCAGACCCAGGATGAGGAAAAAGAAAGAGGTCTGCCAATCAATGAAAGACTTGCGGATGCTGCGTCGAATCCAGTGATAAATGCTCAGATCGAACAGCGGCGAAAACGACCAGATGGCTTCGCGATCGGGGCCAAGATGGCGCAGCACGCCCGCCAGCGCCCCGGCCAGAACATACATGGGCAATGTGATCCACTCGCCGAAAAGCACCGCCGGCAGCGCAACCAGCGCGCCCCCCGCGATTCCCACCAGGCGCCCGCCGATCACGCCCATCAGGATCGCGCCCTCGAAGGAAATGTCGGCCGCGTAGAAATTGTGCACCCAGTGGCGCACCACTACGCCCAGGGCAATGGGCGTTCCCACAATGAAGACAATCTCGATCTTCTCGCCCAGCGTGCGTTCTTCGCGAAACAGCAGAACGCGAAAACGGCGCGCCCGCACCAGCACGCTGCTGATGGCCGCAGCGACGCCCAGGCGAATCAGCACGGTAACGAGAATGAGGCGTTGGTCCATAGTCAGTGGTTAGTGGATAGTGGCTAGTTCCCGGCTGCAATATCTCGTTCGGCTTTGACTGAACACGTTTTTCTAGCCACTAACCACTAGCCACTATAGCGCGCTGGCGGCCTGAAGTAGAGCCTGTTGGGCGCTCGCGCCGTCGGGCGCGCCGCCCTGCGCCATGTCGCGATTGCCGCCGCCACGCGTGCCCAGCTGCTGCACGGTTTGCTTCATCAAAGCGCCCATGTCATTCGCCAGCCCCGCTGTTTGCCCGAACACCAGCGACGGTTGCCCACCTCCGCAACCCAATAACGCGACCGCGTTGCCTTTCCGGGTGAGTTTCTGGGCCAGCATTTTGATGTAGGCAAGTTCGCGGTCGGAAAAGAACTGCACCACCAGCTTGTACTCGCCACGATTTTGCGCCGCCTGCAAAAGCTGTTCAGCTTGAAGTTCCGCAACCTCTTCCAGCAGATGATGCTGCGCCTTTTGCGCCGACTTGATCTCGTCGAGCGACTTACGCGCCTGCTGGGGAACATCCCAGATATGTGCCGAAAACACCGAGGCAGCGTCAGTGAGAGTCTCAAAATCACGACGCGCGGTGCGAACCGCCCGCAAGCCGCAAACGAACTCCACCCGAACGCCCTGCTTCACCTTCTCGGTTTTGCGCAGCAGGATCGCGCCAATCATTCCGGTGCTGCGAACGTGAGTTCCACCGCAGGCGTTTAAGTCGAAGTCGCCGATGTCAACCAGCCGGAGCCGGTCGCGTTCCGCTGCGGGTATCTTGCGGACGCCCATAGCGCGCGCTTCATCCGGGGTGGCAAAGCGAATCTCGACCGGACGATCGTCGGCGATCACTTCGTTGGCCAGCTTCTCGACCGATTGCAGTTGCTTCGCGCTGACCGCGTCGCTGGCGAGATCGATGGTGCAGCTCTCGTCGCCCATGTGGAACGAAACGGTAGCGAATCCGTAGAGCTTCTCGAACGCGGCGGAGAGCACGTGCTGCCCGGAGTGCTGCTGCATGTGATCGCGCCGGCGCTCGGCGTCGATTGCGCCGCGCACGATTGCGCCGGGTTGGAGATCTTGTGCGACACCTTCGACGATGTGGAGCACGTCTCCGGTCTGCTCATTTTCGACGACGTCCTTCACGCGAATCCGCGGCAGGCCGCTCGCGCCTGGCAGCTCCAGCCAGCCGGTGTCGAACACCTGTCCACCACTGGTGGGATAGAACGCCGAGCGGTCGAGCGTGACCGCGGTGTCTCCAGCTTCACGGCTGACAGCCACCACGCGAGCCTCGAACTCCGTGAGAAAGGGGTCAGTGTAGTAGAGGCGCTCGGTCAAGGCGATTTACTCCGGTCACCACAACATTGAATAGAATCTGGCACAAGAACGACTGAGGCTCAAACCTGTTGCGAAACTCTCCTTATCGTATAAGATTCTTGCCGCACGAAACTTCCTACGAGGAGAAGCTATGAAGACCATTCTAAGGGTGACGACCTTGTTGGCACTGGGCGGACTTTGCGCAATGCCGCTGGCGGCGCAGGAGGGGGCCATGTCGGCCAAGCCCAAGGCGGCCAAACCGGCAGCCAAGCCGACAGAGCAGAAGATGGACATGCCCATGCCCAAGCCCTCGCCAGAGATGACGAAGATGATCAAGATGATGGCGGGGAGCTGGACAGTGAACGAGAAGCACGATCCCAACCCCTGGATGCCAAAGGCTGGCACCAGCAAGGGCACCGCCGTGCTAACGCCGGGGCCGGGCGGATTGTCATTGACCGAGAAGTACCACTCCACCGGAGACATGGGTAGCTTCAATGGATTAGGAACGTTCTGGTGGGATCCCAAGGCGCAAATGTACAAGGGCGTCTGGTGCGACAACATGTCTCCCAATGGCTGCGGTGACAGCGGCGGCAGCAAATGGGAAGGCGACAATCTGGTTGGCACCATGGAAAGTGAAATGAACGGGCAAAAAATGTTCAGCCGGTTTACCTATTCCGACTTCAAACCCAATTCGTTCGTGGTGACGTGGGAAATGGGCTCCGACGCCAGCAAGATGCAGAAGTCGATGACCATCACGTACACGAAGGCCGGCGGCGGCATGGCTGACAAGAAGACGGACTAGTTACCGGGACAATAATGAAGCCCGGAGATTGGCGGTCTGCGGGGCTTCGGCTCAACGAAGGTTCCGACTAGCGGTTCGGCGTCGCGGGCTGGGGTGCGGGCGCAGATGGCTTTTGCTGCGCCGGGGCCGACTTGCTGGGCGCAGGTCGCGAGCCTTCCAGTACCGAGCCGCTACGGTTGGCATGGCGCGTGGCGAACACCGAAAGCGTGATCGACGTGACCATGAACATGACGGCCGCCCAAGTGGTGGCCTTCGACAGCACGGTCGCGGCGGTGCGAGTACCGAAGGCGGTCTGGCTGCCCATGCCGCCAAAGGCGGCGGCAATGTCGGCACTCTGGCCGCTTTGCAGCAGCACAACAATGATCAGGAACAGGCAAACGACGACGTGAATAACCGTAACCAGGACAACCATGTAATTCTCAATCCTTGCATCTGGCGGCCGCGTTTACACAGGGCTGCGCCAGTATCGGCAATATCGTAACTCTTTACGTTGCTTACAACTTGGGTGAGGCATGGTGCGGAAGGGGGGACTTGAACCCCCATGCCTTTCGGCGCCACCCCCTCAAGATGGTGTGTCTGCCAATTTCACCACTTCCGCACACCCGTCCGGATGCGGCGCATCACGGGTTCCAAGCAGAAACGTAGAGGCAATTAAGTATAGCAAAACAAGCGGGCCAGGATGAACCGGCATTGCACTTCCAGCTTACGGTCTCACGCTATCCCGATAGAATACAGTTGAGCCATGATCATCACGCGTTCACCTTTGCGGGTTTCCTTGGGAGGAGGCGGCACCGACCTGCCCTCCTATTCCTGCGAGCACGGAGGCTTTTTGATTGCCGGGGCCATCGACAAGTACGTCTACATTAATGTTCACCCTCGATTCGTCGATGGTTTTCTGCTCAAGTATTCCCACATGGAGGAGGCTTCTTCCATCGACGACATCCAGCATCCCATAATCCGCGAGGCCCTGCGGGAAGCAGGCATGCAGGCACGCAACCTGGAAATTACCAGCATGGCCGACATTCCGGCCGGCACGGGCCTGGGTTCTTCCGGCAGCTTCACGACTGCGCTTCTGAAAGCCCTGCATGCTTACAAGAAAAATCTGATTCACCCCGATCAACTGGCGCAGCAGGCCTGTCACGTCGAGATCGACATTCTGCGCGAGCCTATCGGGAAGCAGGACCAATACATTGCTGCCTACGGCGGTATCACCTGTTTCGAGTTTGGCAGAGATGGCCAGGTGAAAGCGTGGCCTCTGGCTATTTCGGAAGAAACCTTGTTCAACCTGGAGGACAACCTGCTCCTGTTCTTTACCGGCTACTCGCGGTCAGCATCCGCCATCCTGAAAGAGCAGGATGACAAGAGCAAACAGGCCGACGCGGAAATGACCGACAACCTCCACTTCATAAAGGAACTCGCGTTCCGCAGCAAACGGGCCCTGGAAAATGGTGAGTTGGCCGAATTCGGCGGGCTGATGAACGTCCACTGGGAGCGCAAGAAACAACGCAGCAAAGGCATGAGCAGTACAAAAATCGACCAATGGTACGATTGCGCCATGGCCAATGGCGCCCTCGGCGGCAAGTTGATTGGCGCCGGAGGAGGAGGGTTCCTAATGTTCTACGCTGGAGACAAAGCCCGGCTGCGCCATGCCATGCGCCAGCAAGGACTCAAAGAAATCAGGTTCCGCTTCGATTTCGAAGGCACCCGCGTCATCTCGCACGAATAGGCAGCCCATGAGTCAACCACAGGAACTGATGCCCGCCGTCATCGTGGCAGGCGGACTGGCGACGCGTCTGCGTCCACTTACCGAGCGCATACCCAAGGCCTTGATCGAAGTCGCCGGCCATCCGTTTCTGTGGCATCAACTCGATCTTCTCAAAACCCGCGGCGTCCGGCGGGTCGTGCTTCTGGTTGGGCATTTAGGCGAGAGCATTCAGCAGCGTTTTCAAGATGGTGCGGAACTCGGAATCAAAATCGATTATTCCTTCGACGGCCCGGTTTTGTTGGGGACCGCGGGGGCCATCCGGCAGGCGTTGCCACTGTTGCCGGAGCGGTTTTTCGTGCTCTATGGCGACTCCTACCTCCCGTGCAACTACGCGGCAGTAGAAGCGGCCTTCCAGCAAAGCGGCCTTCCCGGACTGATGACCGTATACCGCAACCAGGACCTGTACGACAGCAGCAATGTTGAGTACGACAGCGGCCGGATTCTGCGCTACGACAAGCGCAATCGCATCCCTGCCATGCACCACATTGACTATGGTCTCGGCGCTTTTCATCGCAGCGTTTTCGAGGCGATTCCCGAGGGGCAGGAGCGCGACCTTGCCTCCGTTTACCAGGACCTGCTTCACGCGGGCGGGCTGGCGGCTTTCGAGGTGCATCAACGCTTTTATGAAATCGGTTCTCCAGAAGGATTGCGTGATACATCGGAGTTCTTAAAGGCAGCAAATGGTGCGGATGGAGTTCCCTCGTAGTACTGTTTCGCTGCCATGACGATCAGCACAATTATGTTAAGCTCGAAGACAAGTACATGATGTCCAAGATAGGTAACGCCTCGGTGTTTTCGGTCTCCTTTCTTGCTGAGGTGGAAGAAGTTGCACGCCGGCTGGATACGGCGGCCATCGAAAAGATGGTGGCTTCTCTGGTTAAGGTCCGCGAGCGTTCCGGCCGCTTGTTCATACTTGGCGTCGGTGGCAGCGCCGCCAACGCTTCCCACGCGGTAAACGATTTCCGCAAACTCACCGGAATTGAGACCTACGCACCAACCGACAATGTCTCGGAACTGACCGCTCGCGTCAACGACGAAGGCTGGCCGACCGTCTTCGCAGCTTGGCTGCATACCAGTCATCTCAAGTCGCAGGATGCCGTCCTGGTCTTCTCAGTAGGCGGCGGCAGCGTCGAACGAAACGTAAGCCCCAATATCGTGGCTGCGCTCGACTACGCTCGATCGGTGGGCGCGAGCATCCTTGGGATCGTCGGCCGCGACGGTGGCTACACGGCACAGGTGGCCGATGCGTGCGTGCTGATTCCCACGGTCCACCCTGATCGCATCACGCCCCACGCCGAGGCCTTTCAAGCCATCGTCTGGCACCTGCTGGTGTCGCACCCCGCGCTGCAACAGACCGCTACCAAGTGGGAGTCTATCGCGTCCCGCCCATTGCGCCGGGCAGTTTTCCTGGATCGCGACGGGGTGCTGAATGAGCCCATCGTCCGCAATGGCAAGCCTTACGGTCCCACGCAACTCGCCGAACTTCAGATACCTGCCGGAACGGCAGAGGCGCTGGCCCGGCTCAAAGCACGAGATTTCCTTCTGCTGGTTGTCACCAATCAGCCCGACGTTGCCCGTGGTGTGCAGAAACGCGACACGGTGGACCAGATCGCCCATCGGCTTCGGGCTGAGCTGCCGCTGGACGACGTCCTGACCTGTTTCCACGATGATCAGGATGACTGTGATTGCCGTAAGCCGCGCCCCGGCCTGGTTACTCGCGCCGCACAGCAGTATGGAATCGACCTGGGCCGCAGCTACCTGATTGGCGATCGCTGGCGCGACATGGACGCCGGAACCAATGCCGGATGCAAGACCGTCTGGATTGACCGCGGCTACGCCGAACGGGGCCCCGCTTCGGCCCCTGATGCGCGCGTAGGATCTCTACCCGAAGCGGTTGACTGGATTTTGCGGGCGGGGGAGGCGTCGTGAGAAGCCTTTCCGAGTTGAAGATCAAGCTGTTTGCCGACGGCGCTGATCGGGCGCAGATCCAGGCAGCGCAAGCCAATCCGCTGATTAGCGGTTTCACCACCAATCCCACGTTGATGCGAGCTGCCGGCGTGAAGGACTACGAGGCATTCGCGCACGAAGTCCTGGAGATAGTTACCGAGCGGCCGATTTCGTTCGAGGTTTTCGCCGACGAGTTTTGCGAGATGGAACGACAGGCGCACAAGATCGCCAGTTGGGCCGAAAATGTTTACGTCAAGATTCCTGTGACCAACACCCGCCGCCAGTCGTCGATGGAGCTGGTGCACCGGCTGGCGCATTCGGGAGTGAAAGTGAACGTCACTGCCATCCTGACGCTGGACCAGGTGCGGGATGCCTCTGCCGCGCTCGGTGGTGGCGCGCCGGGAGTGGTTTCGGTATTCGCCGGCAGGATTGCCGATACTGGCGAAGACCCGGTGCCGCTGATGGCGACCGCTGTGAAAATGGTCTCGGAATATCCCAACGTCGAGTTGCTTTGGGCCAGTCCGCGCGAGCTGTTGAATATCTTCCAGGCCAACGATATCGGATGCCACATCATCACTGCGACCGACAGCGTGCTCTCGAAGCTCAAGTCGGTCGGCAAAAATCTCGGCGACTTTTCACTCGAAACCGTGCTGATGTTCCACAACGATGCGGCCCGGTCGGGTTACGAGTTGTAAAGCTCATGCATGACCAGCTCTGTACAATGGGAATTCTCTCGTGCTGATGAAACTCACCTCCGCACATAAAACGGGATTGCTTCTATTCTTGGGTTTGTCAGGCTTCTATATCTGCCTCTCGCCCAGCGCCATTGCAGGTCAAGGGTACACCGGCGAGGAAATCGACTCAGGGTTGCGAATGCTCACGGTGGCAACCGCATGGATGAAGGGTCAACCCGTGCCTCCGATGGTATGGTCCCGCCATGGCCCATTGCCAGTGCTATTCGATCTTCCATTCCTCAAATTGGGCACTCATTTTGTGTCTCCGGACTTCATGCTTTCCTTCCAGCCGGCGTTGTTGACGGCAGGCCTAGTGACCATTCTTTTTCTCTGGCTCCGCAAGCTATGCTCCCCGGGTATGAGTTTGTTTCTAACGTTGACAGCCGCATTCGGAACCATGCTATGGCCGTATGCCTATATAGGTTTAGAAACCAAGCAGTCGTTTTTTATTTTGTTAGCGGGTTACCTGGCACTGGCTGATGGAAAAATATACGGCTGGGCGCGCCTACTGCTGTTCGCGGCAGCCTGCGGGCTTGGCATGTCGCTGAAGATCACAGGTGTCGTGCTGTGGCCAGTCATCGCATATTTGATCTACGTGCAGTTTGGAGACGATTGGCGCCAGAGACGCCGCCAACTCCTCGTCGTAATACTCGTTATCGGGGCCATCTGGGTATTTTCACACTGGGGTACCAATCAGTACTGGGGGTCGCGTAAGGCCGCTCACCTTGAAGCTTGGTTGATCGATACCTGGCTGCAGTACTTCATCAATGTGATCGGAATTTTTGGTTCCCCTACCAAGGGGCTATTTGTATATTGTCCGGTCCTTTTAGCTAGTCTGTTTGCTGTGCCGCGCGCTTTTCGCACCCATCGAGAGTTGGCCATTTTCGCCCTGCTTATCACAATTTGTACGATCGCATTCACGTCGATCTTGATTAACCCAGGGGCTGATGGTTGGGGGCCACGCTATTTGCACGCCGCAGTTGCTCCCCTGGTCCTTTGTATCGGCGCGGCCTGGCCCACATTCAGCTGGCGAAGAAGTGCTCCGCTGATCGTGCTGTCGGTAATTGGAGTTGCGATTTCTTTCCTTGGCGCTTTTTCTTACTATGGCGCGCGAGATTACGCGACGAAAGCGACCGGCCAGAACACCGTAGAGTGGCAAGATGGAGATCTTGTCTGGAACCCCATCACATTTAATGCGCGCTTATTTAGGGTTTGGTTACGCAATTCGCCGGCGCCGGTCTTATGGACGCCCAAGCACAACTGGCAGTGGACCGCTCCTCCCGGTGGGATGCAGTGGATAACCATCGACTTGCGCGAGTATTGCCAGCCGCAATCCTTTATGGTGCGTTTCTGGGATGTTCCGAAGGATGGCATCGTGCTGGGGATTTTTGCGATCTATGTGTTCTCACTAGGTCTAGGAGTCTTGATGCTGATTTGGGTAGTTCTCAGGACTGTGCACGAGCAGAAAGCCGAGTATGCCAGCGAAATTGACTTGGAAGCCAAGGAAGATCACGTTGTATGAGCCGGCGATGTGTGGAATTACTTTTCACCGAGAAGGAGATGACTTCCTGCTCTCAACGCTTGTTCGCAAAAGCCGCCAACCGCAGGGCTGTTGCTATCTACTTTGGTAAACTGAAGAGAACCATCGATTCGAGTCCACCCTCACAATGACACAGTGTACGATCTGCAGCAGCACGCGGCCGCATCTCTTGTGCCGCAAAAACGGCGCGGGGTATTACTGTTGCCCAGAATGCCGCGTGATCTTCCAGCATCCAGCGCCGCCGCCCGATGCGATGATCTCTTACGCCGACACCGAGTACGAAGGGGGCGTGTATCGCGAATATGTCGAGGCCCGCGAGATGAAGCTGGAGCATTTCCGGCGCAGGCTGGAACGTCTTCTCTCGCGTGTGAATCGGGGCCGGCTGCTTGATATCGGCTGCTCGTGCGGTTACTTCATGGAGGTTGCGGCCGCAAGCGGCTTCGAAGTCGAAGGACTGGAGTTCTCGCGGGCCGCGATCGCCGCCGCTGACCCTTCGATACGACCCCGTATTTACTGCTCCAGCGTGGACGAGTTCGAGAGCAGCCAATCCTACGATCTAATTACAGCGTTCGACTTGATTGAACATGTCCCGCAGCCCAAGGACTTCTTGAGAAAAGTCCGCCGCTTGCTGGCGCCTGGGGGGTGGTTAGCAATGGCAACTCCCGATGCCGGACATTCTCTTCGCTACCTGATGGGATCGAGTTGGCCAATGTTGCAACCGATGCAGCACCTGACAATTTTCTCGCGCCGGGCGATGCGCCTGGCGCTGGAAGAGGCCGGATTCAGCGAAATCAGTTTTGAGGTGGCAACAAAAACCGTCAGCTACGAGTACTTGACCGAGCAGGTTCGGCCGTTGACTCCAACGCTGCACAAGAGGACTGCGGCTTGTGGGCCGCTGCCTGCCCTGCGAGCACCCGGCGGAAATACCGGCAGGTCAACATCGGGGAATTCTTAGTGCTGGCCAGGGTGGCCGGCGCATAGGATGCTAAGGCATGGTAGCGACGACGGCTAAGTCGACAAAGAGAGAAAGGTGCAACCGGCCGCGTACAGCGCGAATGTCCCCTGTGCGGCTCCGCTGAACTGGACTATGAGTTCATCGTTGAGAACTGCCCCCTGTGTTGCTGCCGGGAATGTTCGTTGACGTTCCTGAATCCCCAGCCAGAGGCATGGCAGGTGTGGGGCCGGAGCCCCTTGAATCCGGCGATGGTGTTTACGAAATTCATGCCGCCAATGCCGCGGCCCGACTGGACCAGTTCATCTCTTATGCACAGACCTCGACCGGCCGACTGCTGCTGGTAGGCGCCGGAGATTCGCTGCGGGCTGAGGCGGTCCGTCGCGGCTTTGAGGCAGTCTCTCTCTCTCCTTCACAACTCGAAGAGCATGCGCCGGAAGGCGGCACCGGCTTGTTTGTGGGTTGCATCCTGTACTGCGCTTTGGAACGAACCGGTGATCCGATCGCCAGCCTGACGGTAGTCCGCTCGCTGCTCTCAGCGGGCGCGAGCCTCATGGTAATTGCGCCTACGCTCGATAGCCGCACCGCGCGTCTGTTTCGCTCCTCGTGGTGGGAATTCAAGCGATACAACCAATACTATTTCACCGCGGACACGATGCAGAGCATGTTGATCAAGGCCGGCTTTGGAGATCCGATGATCACGCCTGAGGATTCCGTCGTATCGCTGCAATACATGCGGCGGAAGCTGGCCACCCTGCCGCCCGCATGGCGGTACAGGTTCCTGCGGCTGATGATTGCCGTCAGTCCGGGCTTCCTGCGAAACCGGGAATTCCGGTTCCTCCATAGCCGATTGATTTTCATGGTTCGTCCGAAGCCGTTCCCGGCCGTACCGCGGCTTTCCGTCATCCTTCCGCTCTACAACGAGCGCTCCACGTTTCCGCAGCTGATGGAGATGTTGGTCGAGAAGCAGATTCCCAACGTGGATATCGAGATCATCCTGATCGAGAGCAACTCAAGCGATGGCAGCCGCGAGCTGGCTCTAGGATACCGGGACCATCCGCGGGTGAAGCTCATTTTGGAAGACCGACCACGCGGCAAAGGGTACGCTGTAAGAAACGGACTAAAGCACGCAACCGGCGAGGTGGTCCTGTTTCAGGATGCCGATTTGGAGTACGACCTCGACGACTACGGAGGCCTGATTGACCCTATCTTGCAATACCGTCAGAACTTCGTGATCGGTTCGCGCCACACCCGCAGTACGCGGCTCTGGAAGATCCGCAAGTTCAACGACCAACCGGGCCTCGCTGCCTTGGCCAACATGGCGCACCTATTTTTCCTCACGCTGTTCAACGTTCTTTATCGGCAGCGGATGAGCGACCCGTTCACCATGTTTAAGGTATTTCGGCGCGAGTGCCTATACGGTCTCCGATTCGAGAGCAACAGGTTCGACTTTGATTGGGAGATCGTGATTAAGCTGCTTCGCAAGGGGTACCGCCCCGTGGAGCTGCCGGTGAACTATCGCGCGCGCTCTTTCTCGGAGGGGAAGAAGATTGCCATATTTAGCGATCCGATAACGTGGCTGCGGGCGGCTTTTAAATTTCGAAACTCGCCACTATACCAGGTCGATGCGCCCGAGGACGTAGCACAGCGGTGAAGGTTTACTGTCGCCCCGACGGGCTACACGAATACTCTTCGCGATCTTCAACCGACCGTCTCCGTAATCGCCGGATTCTGTTCCAGGAACTTCACCGTCCGGATGACCGCCTGCTGTATGTTGAGCTGTGGCCGCCAGCCCAGCGAGCGGATGGCGGAGCAGTCCAGAAAGATGAACGGGATGTCGCCGACCCAGCCGCGATCGCCTCCGCTATAGCGCAGTTCGGGCGTGACCCCAAGATGTCCACAGATCCAGCGGATCGAATCGTTGACCTCGCAGTATTCGTCTAGGCCGAGGTTAAAGATATTTACTTTTCCCCGGCCAGACTCGATGGCCAGCAGCATGGCGTCCAGACAGTCTTGGACGTACAAATAAGACTTCCGCTGAGAGCCGTTTCCGAGAACGTCCAGGTATTCCGGGTGGGCCCGCAACTGCTTGTAAAAATCGAAAACGTGACCGTGTGTATACCGTTCCCCCAGGATGGATACAAAGCGAAATATAAACGCGCGCATGCCGAACCCTTCGCAATACGCCTCAATAAAGCCTTCGGCCGCCAGCTTTGACGCACCGTAGAGCGAGGTCTGGATCGGCATGGAAGCGGTTTCCGGTGTCGGGAAGCATAATGCCTCGCCGTAGATAGATCCGGTCGAGGAGAAAGCGATATCGCGTATTCCGCTAGCGCGCATCGCTTCAAGCAGATTCATAGTGGCAATCGTGTTCTGTTCGAGGTCCTTACGCGGATGATCGGTACCGAAACGGACATCGGCATTGGCTGCAAGGTGGAAGACGAACTCGCAACCACTCATGGCGCTGGTAAGTTTCTTGGCGTCGAGCAGGTCGCCAGTACTGAGCGTGAACCGGTCGGAGCGTTGTGCGCTTTCGAGGAAAGCAGTCCGTCCCGTTGAAAAATTGTCGTAGCCAACGACTTGATGGTTGGCGGCAAGCAACCGGTCAGTCAGATTGCTACCGATAAATCCGGCGCACCCCGACACAAAGAAGCGCAATAACCCTCCCTCCCTGCCGGCAGCGAAACATACCCATCTTGGGGCCGCGAGTTTCCACTCTAGCACAGCCAATGCCACCAATTCGCAGGATGTAATGAGTCGTATGGTTCGGCCTATGGTCGCTTGCCAACCTTATGACCACGGCAGTGTTTCTTCAACCGGCCGCTTGCCTTTTGCTTGCAACGCAGCCTTTGCTGTAAAGACTCCTCCCACTGGGGCGGTTCGTGAAATGCGCTTTACCTCTTTGAATCCGACATGCTCAAGCATTCCGATGCAGCAGGCAGGATTGGGAAACCATATACAGGTAGGATCACAGCTAGGGTTGTCCGGCGGTCCACTCTTGACCCCGAACGGATAAAACTCCGCCATAGGTTGATCTCCAGTGTTTTGGCACATGGCGGTTTGCATCAACAACGTCCCAGTACACACGGCGTGGATCTTCTCCAGCGCGAGAAGAGGATTACGCAGGTGATACAACACCCCGAAGAACATCACTATATCGAAGGTCCCAAAAGCCTTAGGGCTTATATCATAGACATTTGCAAGGTGTGAGGTTGTTACACGCGAACCTAGAGCTGTCCGGCACATCTGAAATTTGCGCGCCATGGGAGGGTAATTCTCAATGGCAACAACTTCGGCCGCTCCGCGGCGCTCTGCCTCAAAGGAAAAGAAACCTTCTGCATGTCCAATGTCTAACACTCGCATGCCGGTCATGTCAGCCGGCAAACCAAAATAAGGAAGCTTCGTCGCCTTAGGATCATTCCATCCCGGAGTAACTAAGCCACCGGGTAGCTCCATCTTATGAAACCAGTATGGTTCTGAATCAATCTGTGACTTCAGCCAATCGTTGACCGTTAACGCTGCGACATTGTCCACTGCGGTTCTCCCTTAGGGCTGAGGTTGGTGATCACCGACGCGACTGCCTTGGCAAAACCCTGGTCGCTCAGTTCGTTGATGACGCGCAGCAGCGCATTGGAGCGCAGCCGTTGCCAAAGATCCGGGTCTTGATACAAACGGCAGCACTCTGCCGCAAAAGCGATGGCATTGCCCGCCATAAGACATTCGTCGCCATGCAGCCATCCGAGTTGCTCGCCAATCAGGTTCGATACTACAAGAGGAACACCAAAAGAGGCAGCCTCGTGCGCTTTGTAAGGAATTCCTGCGGCAAATCGGGTGGGCGCCACAAATACGCGCGCTTGGTTATAGAGCGAGGTCAAGTCGTCCTGCCGGCCAAGAATGCGGACCCCGTCGGTCTTGTAATCGCCTAGAGCAGCGTCGGCCCCGTAACCGGCAATCATCAACTCGGCGCCCGTTGCCTGGCGGACCACCGGCCAAATTGAACCGCAGAAATACCGCATGGAGTCGGCATTTGGACTGTCCGTACCGTGCATAGCTCCGACGAACAGAAACGTGCGCCGCTCGTCGAAGGCCGCGGCGGTGGGGTTAGCGCATACGCGATGGCCGATTATCGACACATGGCGAGCTCCCCCCGATAGCATGGTCTGGCGATCGCGCTCCGATACGACCACGACGGCGTCAGCCGCCTTCGCCAAAGCCAGCTCCCGGTCCAGCCAGGAAGACTTAACCTGGGATGAAATCTCGTTACCGAGAATCTCTGCTTGACGCCAATCACGTTCCGCAAAGATTGCTTCAGCATCGTAAATTACCCGCGCCCTGCTGGAAACGCCTTTCTCCAGCCTACCCTTCAGGAAGGCCTGCATGTTGTGAGGGCGGCTGACCCACACAATGTCACTGTTAGGCACGTACTCGCGAAACAGCCGTTCGTGTTGCGAAACCCCGTCCAACAACTCAACAGCTCGTGGAACGTCACCGTAGTCATGCCCTGACAGACGAGATGTGAATGAGACGCAGGTGACGCGATGGCCCTGCTTCACCAGATGGCAAAGTATGTCATTGCTCCGAGGAAAGCCCGACCCCAGGTGGCGATGGGGTATCCGATCTTCTATATATAGAATCTTGAGTGCGTGGGAACTTGCCGAGATGCGGGCCCGCTGTATGTTGGCTGTTGAATAAGGCAGATGCTTACGAAGCCGGTCATGCCATTTGTTCCGGAATTTCTGCTGATGGATTGCCATTGCCGGCTTGGCTGCCTCGTTCCCCTCCGACGAAGCCGATTCGTAATGCCGAATAACGGCTGCAGGCTCGTATAGGACCTTGTAACCAGCTTTCCAGACCTCCATGCAGTAGTCGGAGTCTTCATAATAAGCGGGACTGAACATCCTGTTAAAACCACCGAGCTGACGGAAAACGGATCGCGGCGTAAGTAGGAATGCTCCGGAACAATAATCTACTGGACGTCGAAACTCATATTGCAGTAGGTTAGGATCGTCTCCTCGCCCATATCCTAGGGCGCTTCCATCCGACCAAATCATGCTACCGGCTTCCTGCAGACTGCCATTCGCCAGCAGGATCTTACCGCCCACAACTGCAACCTTGGAATCTTCGCGAAAGCTTGCCAGAGCGGAGGAAAGCGCATGGGGATGCAATAGAGCATCATTATTCAAGAAGCAAAGATATTCGCCCCGCACCTGCTCCGCGCCTTGCGTACAGGCATCGCCAAACCCAAGGTTAGCTGTATTATTAATGATGGTTGCCCCACCAACTCGCTCCAATAAGCTACTAGTCTCATCGCCCGAGCAGTTATTCACAATTACGACTTCGTATGGAACGTCGGCATTTTCGAGTATGGAATCGAGGCAGAGCAGCGATAGGTGGGCTTTGTTGTAAAAAACCAGAATAATGGAAACCGTGGGGTTTTCGGTTGCCACAAATGCTACTCGGTCGTCACTGCGCAGAAGTTGCTCGAGCCGACTATGACCTAGATCGTCCCACTCCTTCTGGGCCTCAGCTATAGTTTGCTTAGGATGATAAGCGTCGCTGGAAGGAGATGGCTTACGCCCTTCGATAGACCCAAAGCGCAGGTAGTGAACCAAGGGGTTAAAACCGGCCGCTCGCACATCAGGATTCTGTTCAAGGTACCACTGACTGCTGAAAGTGGGGCTTGGATCTCGCCCTTCCAAGGCCCCTTGCTTAAGATAGTGGGCAATTGGATCTACACCGTGCGTTGCAACCTCGGGGTTTTGCGACAAATACCAGTCAACGTCAAAAAGACCGGACTGCGCAATTAGCTGTGAGTCCATTTTCATTTGACGCGCTTCCAGGCGGGAGCCTGGCCGGAGTTTGGCAACGGCACGCAACGGCGCGGTCAATCGCCAGGCTCGTGACTGGAGCACACTGTTCAATTGCTCGGTGCGCTTGCCCAACTCCACATTCTTCAATCGATCTAGCTCGACTAACATGGCTCTGAGATTGGCGATATCCAATTCGCGCTCTGCAACTGTCTGTTTCAGGCTGGAGATCTCGCTTACGAAAAGGTCGCATTCCGCGAAACGTTCTTCCCGTGGTTAGCGGTTCGCAAGGATAACCCGTGACAAGTTTCTGGAAACCTGCTTCCTGGCTAAGCCAGGTTTCCAGGTCCGCCTCCGAAACCGCGAGGTCAAAGCTGGCACAGAGCGCCTCGACCAGCTCCAGAATCGACGGAAAGTGATTGCCCGATGACAGCCCGGAGGGCATCGACCATAGAACACCTCGGGTTATCACCCAGCCTAAACTTACATCGGTCTCGCTCTGCCACTCATCGTCAATAGACACCAGCTTGCCATCAACGTTGAGAAGATTGAAGGGAGTGCAGTCCAGCAAGTCGCCCGCAATTACATATGACGATAGTTTCGGCAGTTCTCCTGGACCATCGGTGCTCTGCTCCGGCGACAGACGCGCATGCTGCAGGAGAAATTCCATCCACGGCCGAAGTGCTTGAACGATGGATTCGATGTCTCCACCACTAGCTCGCGCTCGCAGCAGATTCCACAACAATTGCCGGCCGGGCCGGTACACGGACTCAGATACCCGGTGCTTGATAGTCAACTTTTCATCTACGTTATGACGACTACCATTGTCCGATGATATGAGGAGTTGTCTTCAGCACCCGTATTTCAGAGCCATGGCGAACAAAGGTCGTTTGCGTACAGAATTCAGGTGCACGATTGACCGACCATGCGAAGGCTAGTTCCGTAGTACTTGCTTGCGGTTCGGTGTCTGGCGTTGCGACTACGAGAAATGAGTTGCTCAGGTCGGGTAGAAGGCCGTTGCTATGCAGTACAGAAAAAGCCAGCGCTTCGTCGAAACCACGGTATGGCGACCCCGCGTAGTCGCGAGCATGGCAGCGGGCCAGCAAATCGATAACGTCAAACCCAGGCTCGGTCAAGGCTCTTCTCAGAAAGGACCACCGAAGGTAGCTTATAGTCGGGAAATGGATAGTAGAAATTAGTCTGGGATAGTCCAGCAGCGGATAACTGTGCGATAAGTTCCCGCCGTCCGAAGGTGCGAGCGGTCTTTGCCTTGTAGAGATCTTGAACTCCGAAGAACGGGACACCAACGTGGTCTTCGCCACAGCCGTTGAAATACTTCAGGCCCACTTTGTTCTCGATAGCGAGAACAACCTTGCCGCCTGGCGCGAGAAAACGGGTCACTGCCCGCAGGTAGTGCTCAAACGGATTCTCTTTGTCCGAGAACAACGCCGCGTATTCCAGCACTCCGATCAAAAGTATGCAATCAAATCGCTCGTCGGTTTCGAAGCCTAAAAAGTCATCAACTACCACTCGCACATTGGGGAGCTCCCGGCAGCGCTCCGCGGCGACACGCGCCCGGGCCAGACTTCCCTCGACGGCAACTACGTTCGCACCAATCTCGCCCAGATAACGGGTGATCGCACCGCAACCACACCCCAGCTCGAGAACTTTGTCGCCCGACTGCAAGTCGAGTGGCCGCACCAGGCAATGACGAGACCGGCTGAAGTAGTACTCAGTAGGCCAATCGCAAATCGACTCCGCTAACTCCTGCGAAAACGTACTGCGATCTTTAGCATTCGAAACAATGCTAAGAAGGCGTTCTTCCACTTCTACGCCGTCGGAATAGGAGAACTCCCCGGGAGTTTTGGTTCGGTAAAGATGAAGCTGGTCATCCCAGAAATAATTCATTGGAACTCATGGACAGTCCAAGTCTTAGCGTCGCGCGAGGGCCCTGTCCTGATCGCGACTAATCGGTCTGCTTTTGCAACCGAGGCTGTTTGAAACGAATATTCTAGCAGTGCGGTCGCCGCGTTGGCGAACCCTCGGGCGGAGCCTTCTTCACCTGCTTCAGGAGGGCGGCTCCGCAGGTGCGCCAAATCCATAAATCGAGCGCCAATTAAAAATCGGCTTGGGATTCAATTCGGAGTGCCCATCGTCGTAGTGAAGCTGCGGCGGCGCGATCTCCAGGCGATTCAGGTTCAGCTTCATATTGTCGTAATGATAGTTGCTGTCGCCGCGGCGCAACCCGGCGCGATCACGCAGAATGCGAGCCAGCATTTGCTCGCGCGATCGCATGGGGTAATGACGAAGATTGAAGCGCGCGGGCCAGGGATCTCCCAAGGGAGGATTGTGATTGAAAACCCGAAGGTTAGTCGCCGAGGCGCGCCATGAGCGAATGCGCGGAGCACAATCGGGAAACAGCGCATAATGCCGAATGCGAAGCGGCGGCGACATGATTCCCGGATCGTCGGCGCTAGTCAGCCAGTAGTTAAAGTTATTGAATTGTATCCAGCTATAGGGCGAAGCGTGGACCTCTTCAATGTATTCCCGGTACGGTTTTGAACGAGATGGCCCCTCCAGAAACTCGTCTTGGTCCGGCCAGGAAATCCAGTCGTAGGTCGAGACATAGTTTTCCATGAGATGCTTCGACATAGCTGCATATAATTCATAAAAGTCGAATTCTCTGGGGATGTGGCGGCTTTCCATGAGCTCGCTTTGGTAACGATAGATGATTTCCGGAGTCTCGTCGGTAGATCCGTGGTCCCACACAATTAGATGGTGGTCTTGATTAAGAAGATAGCGAAGGGAGTCCTCAAGAAGATCGCCGTCGTTATAGCACAGCAGAATTCCGAGTAGTCGAATGCGTGTCAGAACCTGGACTACCTTTCCCGTCGGGTTTCTTACCGGAAATTAGACTAAGTTGACCGATTTGCGCCCGTGGCGCTCAAGCAACTACGCCATCCACCCGTCTCGCCAGCCATAGTTCTTCAGGCATTGGTTGGTACGAGGGAAGCTCGAATAATATTATCAGGTCGTTGTTGCAAGGTGGATCATCCCTTCCAGAATGCAAACGCTCGTTTGGTGGTCTTTCCCTCCTGAACCATCGGCCCCGCCAGAGTGGTAGCCCACTTGCGCATTTGCTTGGCGAAGTCGGAACGCGACTCAGGCGTCACCGGCTTTCCAGTATTCATCGCGGTAATCAATTCCGTGGAACTGTTAGGGACGGTCAGCGCCACAGGAAGCCTTACCGCTTTGGCAATTCCGTCGAGAGTCACCTCTCCCTGGGAGCGGAAGCGGTTGATGACCACATTCACTTTGCCCGGCGAAAAGTCGTACTGCAGTAAGTTGTCCACGTAACGGGATAGATCACGCAATGCCGGCACGTCGGGAGTAGCAATCAGATAAAGCTGGTCGCATTCGGCGATGGTAGCCTCATTGGCGTTGCCTACGCCCTGGCAGCAATCGATAACTACGTAGTCATAGCATCCGCGGAGGTATCGAATAGTCTGCTGGATTGAGCTGAGCGGCACGTCGGTGAATCCATAAAGCCCTTCCGGCCCGGGCAGCACATCGACTCCATTCACGTCGTGCACGACAAAGCCGCTCAGCAGGGTTGCATCGACCCGCTCAATGTTGCGGGCCAGATCGTAAAAGTGATATTCGGCTGTGGGCAAACCAACATAGAGTCCAACATGACCTAACTGGCGATGCTGGTCCACAATCAGGACCTTTTTGCCAGACAGCTGCGCCAGAAACGTGGACAGATGAACCACCAGGGTAGTGGTTCCCGCCCCACCCCGTGCCCCCAAAAAAGCCAGCACGTGGCCCGGCTTGGCTGAGCGAGCCACCCCCCAACGGCGCTGCAAACGCAGGAGCGAATCGTTGAGCTGGTCAGAATTCAGCGGACTCTTGAGATACTCGGCGAAGCCGGCACGCATGGCGTCCAGTACAAAATCGGCGTCCGACTGGGCCGAGAGCGCTATCAGCAATACGCGTTCTCCCAGTAACTGGTGCAAAGATACCGCTGTTTCCATGGCCAGTTCGCGGTCGCCGTCGGCATTGATGACGCACACGCATCCTTCCGACGTCTGCATGGATTTCAGAAGATCGACATCCCGATTCCGGGCCAGGTAGTCAGGCATGTTGCCGATAAAGGATGCTCCCAGCAGTTGCGCGGCCACCCGGGAGACGTCGCCAACGGTTTGCGGATCCAGGCATACCGTGACCAGAGAGATGCCGGACTGCGATGCTGTGACTTGTGTGTTTACCACATTGCTCACAAAGGCGCCTCCTGCCTTCGCTCCTCAGCCATTGGCTCCGCCTGCAAGGATGAATGCGACTAGGCAGTTCTTTTCCGGCGCCAAATCAGCACCGCCAGGACCACCACAAAAAGCATCCCTGAAATCACACGAATAATTGTTGAGCTGTCCATATCGTCTCCTTTCTGGTTAAGATTGCGTCTTCAGCACTCGGCCGGACGAAGACCGTGTACTGCCCGGAGATCGTACCTCACCGTGTTGTGCCCATCACTACTTGCCTCCCAGAGCCCCCAGGTTCCGCATAATCAGCAACGCCGCCGGACCGAGCAGAACAATGAACATGCTGGGAAAAATGCACAGCACCAGGGGGAACATCAGCTTAATGGAACTCCTGGCAGCTATTTCCTCGGCTTGCTGGCTGCGCTGTTTGCGCAGGCCGTCGGCGAAAACAGCGAGCGCTTTTGAAATCGGCGTGCCAAACCGGTCTGCCTGGGCCAGCATGTTCGCAAAACCTTTTACTGACTCCAACTGACTTCTATCGGCCATATCGCGCCAGGCATCAATGCGCGGTTTGCCCGCCCGCTGCTCCAGATTAATCTGCATCAATTCTTCCGCCAGAATGGGATGACTGGCTCCCAACTCCTCCCCGGTGCGCAGTAGTGCCTGGTCAAGGCCGAGTCCCGCGTCCACGCAGACCACCATCAGGTCCACGGCGTCGGGCAGCCCGAAGCGGATTTTCTCCCGGCGCTTCCTGGTCGCGCGGTTCAACCACATGTCGGGGCCAAGATAAGCAGCTCCCAGCATTACCGTGATCGAAAAAAACGTGAGCTGGTGAAAGAAACTCCAAATCACCAGCACCGCGACCGGGCCCAGCAGGCGGGTAGCGATATAAGCATCGATGCTGCTCTGATTTCGCAGCCCGGCAGCCAGGAAACGCTTCTGCAACTTTTCCCCGGTCGCCATTCCCAGCCGCACACCCAGGAAGTGGATCCCGCGCAGCAGTTGCCCCTGCACCCGGCTGCGGCGACTGGGACGCCGGTTCTCGGGCGGCAATAAGCGGGCCATGCCTAAAACCCGCTTGGCGGCCGGGGTCGGCCTGGTCATGAACCAGACAGATATCACGGCGATGGCCAGAAAGGCGGTCAACTGCAGGCTGAGAATCTGTACCAGGGTCATGGCTCACACTTTGATCTTTACGATTTTGCGGATCATCAATCCACCCACTGCCATCATGAAAATGCCGGCGTAGGTAAGCTTTCGCCCCATCGGATCGCGCAACAAAACGTCGGCGTAACCGGGATCGGCGGCGCTCATGAAGAAGAACATCAGCACCGGCAGCAGGCACAGGATCCAGCCGGTCAGCCGCCCCTGTGCCGTCCGGACCCGCAACTCGCCCTGGATGCGCATGCGATCGCGCAGCACCGCGGTGGTCCGCTCCAGGATGTCCACCAGGTTTCCTCCGGTCTCTTTCTGCACCAGCATTGCCGTGATCACAATCTGCAAGTCGGCCGACGGCACCCGGCGCCCCAGTTGCAGCAAGGCGTCCCGCTGGGGCAGCCCGAAGCTCTGTTGTTTGTAGACTTCCCTGAATTCCGAACGCAGGGGCTCGCCGCCCTCCTGGGCGACAATCTCGATGGCCGCCGCGACCGAGTGTCCGGCGCGCAAAGCGCGCGCCATCAGGTCAAGGCCGTCAGGCAGCTTCTGGTTGAACTTCTTCAGCCGGTGGGCGCCCTTGGCCCGCAGAGCCAGAATCGGAAGGGCGCAGGACAGGCCCCCGGCTATCAGGGCAGGAATGAGGTCGGAGAACCAATAACGGGCGATCGCGAACCCCATCAATCCTAGGATTCCGGAGGCCAGCAGGACCGTACTTACACTCCAGGCGCTCTCCGCCTGGGCCAGCAACACCGATATTTTGCGGGCCACACCCCATCGTTCCAGCAGCGGGTTCAGCCATTTGATTTCGCTCAGGATGGTCTGTTTGAGGAGCTCCGCGTCGTCAAGGACAACGGGGTTGCCGGCCATCCGCACTCCAGCCAGACGGCGCTCCACCACCCGGGCGGTTGCCGAGGGCCGGGTGAACAGCATGACGACGGTAAACGTCAACACGGCAAAGAAGACAAACAGCAACAAGCTCACCGCCATGTCCGCACCCCCTATACCTCCTGCGAGACTTCCAGCAAGCTCATCTCGAGCGGGATGCCCGCGTCTTTCAGTTTCTCGGCAAACTTGGGAACGATTCCGGTGGAGTGGAAGCGGCCCAGCACTTTCCCATTGGGTCCCAATCCCTTTTTTTCGAAAAGGAAGACATCCTGCATGCTGATGACGTCACCACTGGTGCCCGTCACCTCGGTAATGTGGGTCACGCGCCGGCTGCCATCGCTCATGCGCGAGACCTGCACAATGATGTGGATGGCCGAGGAGATCTGGTGGCGCAAGGCCCTCTCGGGGAGGCTGAGGTTGGCCATAAGCGCCATGGTCTCAATGCGCGAGAGGGCGTCGCGCGGGCTGTTGGCGTGGACCGTAGTCACCGAGCCGTCATGCCCGGTGTTCATGGCCTGCAACATGTCCAGCGCCTCCCCGCCCCGCACCTCTCCGATGACAATGCGGTCGGGTCGCATACGAAGGGCGTTGATGACCAGTTCGCGCTGATGGACTGCCCCTTTGCCTTCGACGTTGGGCGGCCGGCACTCCAGCCGGACCACATGTTTCTGCTTCAATTGCAGTTCCGCCGAATCTTCGATGGTGACAATGCGCTCCCGCTCCGAGATAAAGCCGGACAGAACATTCAGCAAAGTAGTTTTGCCTGCGCCCGTTCCTCCCGAGACCACGATGTTCAGGCGGGCCTTCACCGCTTTCTGCAGGACCTCGAGCATCTCCCGGGTATAGGCCCCTTTGGCGATCAGGTCCTCGGCGGTGAGCGGCGAGGAACCGAAGCGCCGGATAGAGACAATTGGGCCGTCGATGGCCAGCGGCGGTACGATCACGTTGACGCGCGAGCCGTCGGGCAGGCGTGCGTCCACCATGGGGGAGGATTCATCGACCCTGCGCCCCACCCCGGAAACAATCTTGTCAATGATGTGCATCAGGTGGGTGTTGTCTTTGAATACCACTGGGGTCTCCTCCAGCACGCCGTTCCGTTCGACGTAGACCGTCTTGTAGGTGTTCACCAGAATGTCGTTGACCGTGGGGTCCTGCAGCAGAGGTTCCAACGGGCCAAAGCCAAAGACCTCATCCATCACCTCGCGGGCCAGGGCATCGCATTCCAGGGCGCTGAGCGGGACCTCCTGTTTAGCGATCAGTTCGTGGATGACGCCCAGCATCTGCTGCCGCGTGCGTCCATCCGGCAGCAGCATCAATTTATCCAGGTCCAGCCGCTTGATTAGCTCGCGATGGATACTGGACTTCAGATCTTGCGCTCCCTTGGAAAGCAACTGGGAGGCCCGGTCCCTGCGCTCAACCAGCGGTCGGGGCAGAACCGCGAGGTTCAAAACCGATTCGGCCATAGCATCAGTCCTCAAACGTCTTCTTTCCGCGCCAAGCTAGTTCCAAAACGCAAACCTATGTTTGGTTTCGGCTTGGGCGGCCTCTGCCGGAAGCAGGGTGGACGCCCAGTTCTTGATCTGGCTGGCAAATTCCGACCGCCTGTCGGGTGAGATTGGCTCGCCTATCTCCACCGCCCGCCTCAGGTCGCCTGAGCTGGGGGGTAGAGCGAGCGACACCGGGTGCCCGATGGCCTTCTCGATCTGCTGCAGGGTCACCGTGCAGTCGGAATCATGCTGATTGATGACAACTTTCAGTTTTTCCGGCTGGACATACCATTCCAGCAACCGGTCAACGTAGCGGGCCAGGTCCCGCAAGGCGGGGACCTCGGCCGTCGCCAACAGAAAAAGCTGGTTACAGCAGGCAATCGTGGTTTGGTTCAACTCGCCCAGGCCACTGGGGCAATCGATCAGCACGTAGTCATAAATGTTGGTAAGAAATCGGATCGCCTGCCCTAGCGCATCGGCGGAAATCAGGTCGGCTTCGCTTAACGAGTCAGGCGACAGAAGCACATCAACGCCGCTGCAATGATGGGCAACGTAGCTGTTCAACAGGGTGAGGTCGAGCCGGGCCACGTTGCGCAGCAGCTCGTGGAAGTTGTAGCGGTGCGAGCCCATGCCCAGCAGCAAAGCTACGTGTCCGAGGTGGGGATGCAAATCCAGGATCAGCACTTTTTGGGCGTGCCGCCGGGCCAAAAACGTCGCCAGGTGGACGGCCGCGGTCGTGCTTCCCGCGCCGCCTCTTACCCCCAGAAAGACCAGGACCTGGCCCGCTTCCCGGGCCGGATGCAGCGGAGAAGACAGCCAGCGTGCCCGCAATTTTTGCAGGCAAGTGGACAGTTGAGCGGCCTGCAGAGGTTTGGTGAGATACTCCATGCAACCGGCCCGCATGGCCTCCAGGATGAGGCCGGGATTCTCGTTGCCGGAGACGGCAATGAGCGCCGTCATGCCGTTCAGCAATGGCTGGAGATTGGTTGCAGTCTGAACCGCCAGGTCTTTGTTCCTGTCGAAGTCAAGCAAGCAAACCAAAGCCTCAGCTCCTTCCAATTGCTGCTCTAGCTGCGTATGCAAGAGGTTTTGCGAGTAATCGGGAAACGCACCAATGAACTTGACGCTTTCCTGCATGGCTGCCCGTTTTGCAGTCTCAGTGGCTACCGGGTCGAGTCCAACCGTAATGAGGCATAGACTTCCACCCTCGGTATGGGGAGTTACCGAGCTCACACCGCACTCCTTCACTAAGGCATATCGGCAGAAGGCAGGACGGGCGTTATTTTCTTGCCTGACAGCCCTTTGTCGAATTCCGGCACCTGCATGAAAGGTACCGGCCATGCGGGAGTTGCCGGGTGCTCGGTGCTGGGCCGGGTGAGCGGGTGGACGACCGTCGGGGTGACGATGACGATCAGCTCGGTGGTGGAATGGTTCAGGCTCCGGGAACGAAACAGCTGGCCCAGGATCGGTATGTCGCCAACTCCGGGAATCTTGCTGAAATCGTCCGTGATGCGATGGTCCAGCAGTCCGGAGATGGCGAAACTCTGACCGTCCTGGAGCTCGATTTCGGTCTCCGCCTTGCGCGTGGATAATGCCGGGACGGTATAGCCGGAGATCTTTACGGCGTTGGTGTAGTCCAGAGCGCTGACCTCCGGGCTGACCTTCAGTCGAATCGTTCCGTCCGGATTGACGTAGGGGGTGAACTCCAGCTTAACGCCGTAGGGACGGAACTGTATTGTGACTGAGGTAAAACCACCATTGGAGCCTTGGATTACCGGGAAGGGAAACTCTCCCCCGGCCAGAAACCTCGCTGCCTGCCCATTGATCGCAGTCAGGTTGGGCTCGGCCAGTACCTGCAAAATTCCCTTGTCCTGCAAGGCACGCAGAGTAGCTCCGATGTTCAGGCTGGAGTTGAAATAAAACAGGTTCAACACATCCTGTATCGCCGCCTGCGTACCCCCTCCCCCAATTTGAGAAAAGCCAGGCGCGCCGAAAGCCTGGGTGCTGACCGCGCCGGTATTTTGCCCGAGGCTGAAGAAATTGAAGCCGAATTGGGTCAATTTATTGCGGTCCAGTTCAGCGATGCGCACCCGCAGCTCCACCTGCGGACTGTGCCGCGGATCCACGACCAGAGAGTTGACCACATCCTTGGAATAAATCCTGGCCAGCCTCACCGCCTCCTCGACGGCTTCATCGCTGCCCACCACGCCCGAGAGGCATACCCGCCCTTGCGCTGCTTTGACATCGATATGGTCGCCGGGAAGCGCCTGGGCCAGAGAGTCATTCAGGCCGGCAACATCCAGGTCCGCCAGCACGGTGTACATGCTTGACTTCCCCAACTCATTCCACAGCACGACGCTGCTGCTGCCCGCCGCCTTGGCGGTGATGACCAGCTGGGTGGGGCTGGCGGTCAGCGAATCCAGCACGTTGGGATTGCTGATATAAACCCTGCGCATCCGCTCCACGGTATTGATGAACAGCGAGCGGCCCAACAGCAGGTGTAGCGTTTGAGGATCGGCTTCAGCGGCTGTGGAGAGCTCCTGCGAGCCAGACCGTAGATTGGGATCATAACTTGCCACCCGCTGTTGCACCGCCGACGGAGACGTTGCCGGCGACGTTGCTTCTGATGGGTCTGGTCTGCTGACAGTGGCGGCGGCCGCCGCTGGCTGATTAAGAGGAGCAGCCTCAGGCAGGGTCTGTCCTGACAGGGACATGCTGGTCAACAAAATGGCCATCGATACAATTCTTTGCACGGCGAGATCACGCTTTCCCACTGCACGCATGCGGTTACTCGAACTGGCTCTTAACATGTTTGTCACCCAGGACGGTTTCCACCTCATAGGAGTGTTTTGCAGCCACGTGGGCGCGCACCGCCGGCGCCGACTCGGGGGAGCGGAGCTCGCTGGAAATCTGACTTACCCTCACCGGAACCGGCGCGACCCGCCCGCGGTCGGCGCCATTGCGGAGCACGAAATGGATGGAGCCCTGGGTGCTCGCCAGAACCAGCTTTTGGGCGTCCTCCGGCTTCAGCAGCAAGGTCACAACGCTGACGTCTTCCGCTTTTCCCCCGGCCTCGGGCTCGATCTTCTGACCCACCGTGAGCACTTCGACATCCTGCAAAACGATTTGCGTACCGGGAGTCACAGCCGCGTCGTTATGGAAGGTGACCAGCACATCCACGTGACAGCTGGGGAACAGGAACCCGGCCACCCCGATCACCTCGTCGGAGCGAACCGAAGCCGCCCGCATGCCGTCGGGGATCTTAACCGTGAGACCTATTCCGGAGCCGGCGGCTGCCAGGTATCCCTCCAGAACCGGTTGACGCGCAGCCACCGGGTAGATCACGGCGCGGCCGGAGACGTCCTCGATCCTGGTAAAGGCGCCTTGCAGGGGCATCTTTGCCGGCCAATCCACCAACGTGAGACTCTCGGCTTTAACCACCTCGCCAGCCGGCAAGGGTCGTGCCGCAGCCACATATTTCTGGGTGGCCTGGGCGGCGATCACGCCCGTCCTGCGATTAATCCGGCGGGTGAGAAAAAAGGTGAGCGCTCCGGAAAGCAGCAGCGCAAACAAAAGGGCGACAAGCAGCCGGCGGGGATTCATAGGATTAGGCCCAGCAGGCGAGGAAATCGAGTCATGGGGATACCCGCTTCTTCAGAATCCGGATTGTGCGGTGACAACCAATTACGCCACCGCACAACCCAGCCCTTTGAGGGCCATACCTTGTCGCCTTACGCGTTCCCGTCGTATGGCCCGTTCAGGCGGGAAGTTTTGACGAGTAGATCCGATGGAGCAGACGCGCTGCCAACTGCGTCTGCCACCGCGTTCATGCTGACTAGGTGAGTGCGCCGGAAATCTTGGTGAACTCGTTTCCAATCGCGGTGGAAACGGCCTTCATGCTGGTCACCGCGCCCAGAGCAATCAGAGCAGCGACCAGGGCGTACTCGATCAGGTCCTGACCGGACTCGTCCTTGTTCAGGTTCGTGAGAAGCTTCCACATAATGCAACCTCCAATGCGGGCGCTTACCCCGCTCGTTAATCTCACAGGCCACGTCGCAGCTGAGCTGATACGAAGTCCCGTAACACCCCGAGACTGCGGCTCCAACCGGTTGCACATGAACAAATGCCGTGGCAACGGCGGTACAGCAGCAGCAGCGTCTCACGGTGCTGTTAGGTTTATCGGCGGGTGGACAAGAAACTTGAGGCTGTTGGGAATTCCCTTTGCTTGGCGAGAAAATACTCTAGTTTTCTATTTCAGGGCGAGGGACGGATCGGTTGAAGGAAGGGTCTATAAGCCACGGCTGGCCGGGATTATCAGCCTGGTTGGTTCGAGTGTACATGGTGGACTGCTCCGGCCTGAGTTCGCCTGCGTTGAGCAAACTCTCTGTAGCCCGCCTTTGGATTCAATATGCGGTTCACATGGTCGGGATCGCGCGCAATGAGTGTTAGATAAGCCCACGTCGGCTGATCTGGTTCCGAGCGCCCCTGTTCCCAATCCCGTAGTGTGCCCAGCGGAATGTGATAGCGGCCCGCAAATTCTTCCTGGGTCAGCTCCAACGCACGCCGGATGATTTTCGCCTGTGAGGTTCGCTTCATCCGCTTGAGGTCGGTCGTGGTGAGCGGCTGGGCGTCGTGATCGGCGCGCGCAGCGCGCTCAATGGCCTCGGCGGTCATCGGTCGTGGAGGCCTATGTGTTTTGCCGGCAATAGTCGTCTTGCTCACGTTGCGTTGCTCTCCGAGCTGAAATAATGCGAATGCGTTGCTCGCGTTCTGTGTAGGCTACAAACAGCAGCACATGACCTTCTGCCATGCCAAGGATGATAAAACGCGGCTCGCCGTGTTCACGATCGTCGAGTCGCTCGACGGCAAACGGGTCCTTGAACACCGTCGTCGCTAACTCGAAGCTCACCCCATGCGCTTTCAAGTTGGCCTTGGCTTTGGCGGGGTGCCACTCGAAGACCAATTTCATCATACTACGGGATTCCAGTAGTTTGGTTGGCAGCTAACTGACAAACTTTATTAATGCTTCAGCGCTCGACCTAGCTCTAGGACCAAAAATCCAACCAAGCCGGTTACGTATAAGAGACCAATATTGATCATCCCAGCCGCGGCTCGCAGCACGACTTCTAATGGGTCTCCTGGTTATGGCTTCTGAATCGCTCCTGTCTTGTACAGGTCGTTAATCCTCCGATGCACCCGGAGAGCTGCATTCAAAAACAAAAGTACCGCCCCGAGGCTCACAAGTATTACCGGTGCTGCAGTTGGAAAGGAGTATTCACGCATGGTCCGAATGAGCACCAGCAGGCCGCCTACAAGCGTTAAGGCAACCAGGATCACGTTCCACCGGAAATAGATTGTTCTTAGGGGGGACCCTTCAAAAAAACTATCTCCCCCCGGTATTTCTCCATCAGGACCGAGTTTCATAGTAGACGCCTCCTAGGGCCGAGCCTCGCTGCTTCTAAACTTCGCCGTCAGTTCTCCAGGCTGGCGAACTTCTTCTCTTCCGCTGCCATGTGCAGGCGCATCATGCGGGTGAGCTGTTTGCCATCTTTCTTCAACTGGTTGACTGCCTCTTCCAGGTCGACGCTCTGGCTGAGATGTTCGATGGTGTCGCGGAAACTCTCCAGCCGCACCCGCATTTCGTTGTGCTGGCGCTTCATCTCGCGCGCGAACGAAGCCAACTCCGGACTCATCCTGGCGATGGTTTCCAGCACCGTGGTTTCTTCATGCTCGTAGTGCCGGGGGAGCCACTCAGCCATCCACTTGCCGCGGCTGATCGCCTGGTTGGCGGTGGCAAGATCGGTGAAAACTTCCGCGTAACAGAAGATCTGTTCCAGGGCGGCATCCATCTGGTCCAGCTGCGCCACCAGTTCCTGGTGTTCCTGATGAATGCTGAGGGTCTGTTCGTGGAAGGTTGGATCCAGGTCTGCCATTGGTGCACCTCGCCAGCTTGATGGTCGTCCTGCGGCGCCATCTCGGCAGTGATTGCAGTCACCTGGCGGCGTGATGTTCGATTCCAGCCTCTCGCTAAAGACAGCGGAAAGGATGGGCCCCCATCGATCCGCAAAAAATAAACCGGAGCGGCACGCTCCGGCTTGGTGTGCGTCTCTAGTGCGTTGACCTACTTCTTGCCCTGCACGGCTGCCAGACACTGTCCAAACAGATCCAGCAAATGCTGGGCATAATCCTCGGCTTTGGAAACCGTACCGCCCTTGAAGCCCGCCTCCGGCGAGCCGGTCTTCCCGTAACCCGTGGTGACGGCGATAAATTTCATCATGTCAAGTGCGATGTCCTCGTTGCGACGCAGGATCGCGTTACCGGCGACGTGCTCGTCCATACTGCCCGACCTCCCTGTGCGCCGGCTTGAAGCGCCGACGGGCAAGAATCATAGCAGAGAGTTGAGCTTCATACCTCGAACCCGACGTGGCACACCCGGCCCACGATGTGGTCGTGATAAGGGCGGCCGCGTTCGATGCGGACCAGTTCCACAGGGTGCTGCGGGTCCAGCGGACGTAACACCAGGTAGCCGGCGGAAACCGAGAGGTAGCCGAGGAGACAGCGAGCGCCGGCATGCACCGCGTAGATGTTGGGTCGCAAGCGGCGGTACGGTTGCAAGGAATTGTAGTGGCGATCCACCAGCAGGGTCACGCCGGAAAGGACGTGCGGAAACATGCCTGCGGCGGCCCTGGCATCGAACCGGAGGAGCACGAAGCGCAGCCAGTCAGCGCGATTGCCGAGGTCACTGGGTTTTAGTTTGTGCAGAAACGACTTGCTAAAGTTGCGGCTTTCGCGAACTTGTTCGGGAGCAAAGCGGGGCAGGCAGGCGGCCTGCTCCCAGCTGACCACAGCGACGTTCTCGACGGTGGAACCGTCTGGCGGGAACGAGATCTGGTGGCGAATGTCATTGAGATCGGCCAAGTCCAGCAGGCCGATGTTGAGGGTCGCCAGCAGACGGTCCATGGATTCCAGGCTGAGGCCGCGGCGGGCGTTGAGGAAGTTGGAAAGATGGCCTTGCTGAAACCCGGCCTGGCGGGACAAACCGGTTCCGGTCAGCTCCCGTCGCTCGATTCGGGCGCGGATGAGGGCCCGCAGCTTGTCCTGCAAGTCATGGAGTCTCATAGTCGATTGTATTTGCTAAGAGCTATATATGTACTTTAGTAATATTCCTGGAGCAATAAACTTGTTGACTGCCGAGGTTCGCTATGCCACAGTCGAAGCGTTGCCAGGTCCTATAGTTCTGGCCGAGGTAAATGGACCTATGATGGAGACCGAACCGCAAGGGGAGGAAAGAATATTTGCCGAGTTGCGACGCAAGATCAGGGAGGCCGAGCTGCTTTCAGCGGCCACGGAGAAACTGCTGCGCAATCTGCGCTTCTCGGGAAGACTCAGTGTCGTTGTGAAGAACGGATGCATTTTGAAGTCCGGATACGAAGAGGGTTATTTCAGCCGCCGGCAAGATGAGCGGATGATACCTTGAAACCAACCGGCAGGAGCACGGCGAAGATCTTAGCATTTGCATTTATCGGTTGTCCGCGCCGCTGCCAGCATCACGTTTTGCACCTAACCAAATAACCAGTAGCAGGTCATCGTAACTGAAACGAGCCCTGTGCGCAGAACCTGATCTTAATTCAGGTCTGTCGCCAGGGCTCCTCGTTTTTAAGACGAGAGGAAGTTAGGGAACCTCATGCAACTCTCTACCTACGAATTGAAGTACTGTGAACGCTGCGGCTCGCTGCGACTGCGTCCCGCCACGTCGGCTGAAACCTATTGTGGACCATGCGGACAAATGCTGGCGAGCCACTCGCTGTCCAGCCACGCGCAGCGGGCAACTCTGCTGTTGGGCAAACTCCGGTCGAAATCGGTCGCAGCTCTGACGGTAACCAGCACACAATCGCAGTTGCCGTTGGGGAGGCTCCAATGACAAAACTTCAGTCATCAACTTCGCAGTTACACCTGTTCAACGCTGTCTACCCGACCGTCGCAGAGGACAACGAGATCGATCCCCGGCCGGAAATTTTGTGCTATCGCGGACAGACCTTCGCCATGATGCGGCATTTTTTCGAGATTTCCTCGCAGGTGGGAAGGCTGCCCTCGTTGCTGGGGCGAGAGTTTTTCCGCGCCCGCGTCACTCATCATGCCATTCCCAGCTTTGAAGACCAGGCGATCTTCGTGCGCGATGTCGAACTCTGCTTTGCACGACTCAGCGAGCCGCACGCCGAGATGATTACGCTGGTCGCACTGTACTCATTCTCCCGCGACGAAGTCGCCCAGATGCTGCGGGCCAGCAGAGCTTGGGTAAACGATCGCATCGCCGCGGCCCTGGATGCGCTGAGCGAAATCTTTCTGCGGGCCCACCTGCTGCGCGAAGACCGCCCCGATCGCAGGCAATCCCAGGTGACAGGCCGGCCCCTGCCGCCTGACATCGCCGCTGCATACGACAGTCAAGACGCTGTCCGGGTTGGAATGGTACCCAAGCCAGTCACTCGCACATATCCACCGTCGGCGGACCGGTGTCACCAGATATCCGCATGAGCCGCATGAGGAAATTTGTCACCACCGAGGCGCAGAGACCCAGAGAAAGCGACCTTTGTCGCCACTGCGGACACGGATGAAGAAGTAACAATCGAACCCCAGTGCTTCCTGTGCCTCCGTGGTGACGCTAACGTTCTTCTCACAGCTCTTTCTTGTATATGTGGTAATGCTATTAGCACTTTCCGTATTGATTAGTTCATAATCGAAAAAACTGTTACGATACCTGTAATTCGGTGGTTACAGGTTAATCAGGTAGTACTGCCATCCTGCCGTAAGTTCCACCGCATCAACATCTTTATATCTCCGAGGAGCGTCATGTCTCCGTTGCTGCCCATTAAGGAAACATCGCGCGAAGTAGTGGTCGAGGTGACCCGTAGCCTGCAACCATACTTCCCCGAGATTACGGCTGCGTGGCGACAACGGATGTTCGGAGAATTCGATTGCGACGGACGGGCAATGACGGCGCTGGAGCGGCTGACCATCGGCACCGGTTTCTCTATTTTTTCCCAGAAGGACTTTGCCGCGTTCTATAACAGCCTGCAGCATTTCGGAAAGCGCCTGGCAAAACTAAAGGTCAACGCCCGGGTGGTGTCGCGTTCGCTGGAGATTTACCAGCAGCTGATCGATCCCTACCTGGAGAAACTCTTCCCCCGCCCCGTCTGGCGGAGGCTATCGCCGCCATGGAAACCCTTTCCTGGGCAAGCTATGTAGCCGTGTCGGGGGCATACTTCGATGCTCAGAAAAATGAGTCCGACGCGCTGTTGTCGGTCCTGGATGCCGAACTCTCAGCGCGCGACTTGAACGTTTTGCTGGATCGCGTTCTAAAGATCACAACCCAGACGTTTAATGCGACGGTGGGATTGATCCTGCTGAAAGAACCCGAGCAGCAGACACTGCGTGCGCAGGCGCAGGTTGGCTTCGACGACAATCTCGACGATCCCACGGTGGCCATTGCCGTGGGCCACGGGTTCTCCGGCACCATTGCCGAGACCGGCGAGCCGGCAATTTTGCCCGACCTGAGCGCGTCGCACGGGCCGCTGAACCCCATGCTGCAAGGCAAGGCAAAGGCCCTTTGGGGAGTGCCGCTGAAGTCCGGCGAGAGCGTCATCGGGGTGCTGCTGATCGGGTTTTCCAGTCCTCACGACTGGCTTCCCACCGAACGGGAATTGCTGAGGGCCATTGCCGACCGCTCGGCCCTGGCCATTGATCGCGCTGGTATGACCGATGCGTTGCGCGAACGCGAACGGCGCATCGTGGAGCTTTCCGGACACCTGCTGCGGGCACAGGAAGAAGAGCGCAAACGCATCAGCCGCGAGCTGCACGACGAAACCGGGCAAGCGCTCATGGTGATCCGGCTCTACCTGGGGATGCTGGAAGGCAACGTGGGAACGCGCTCCGCACGCGCCAAGATTCGTGAAACCCTCGACGTGGTTGACCGCACGATCGAAGGCATCCGGCGCATTATTGGCCGGCTGTCGCCGCTGGTGCTACAAGAACTCGGGCTGATCGCCGCCGTCCGTAAAGAAGCCAAAGACCTGGCCAAGAGTAGCGGGGTAAAGGCACGGGTCACGGTTTCCCCGGAGTTCGGGCGTTTGCCCGCAACCGTCGAGACCGCGGTCTATCGAGTGGTGCAGGAAGCGTTGCACAACGTGGCCAAACATGCCGCCGCCAACACCGTGCACATCGAGATGACACGTGACGGAGACTTCGTCCGCTTGCTGGTGGAAGACGACGGGGTTGGCATGATCGCCAAACCGAAACCCGGCCGGCGCAGCTTTGGCCTCGCCGGGATGCACGAGCGGATCGGAAACATTGGAGGAAAGTTGAAGGTAACCTCTACGCGAGGCAAGGGAACGCGCATCGAAGTTAATGCGCCCATCGCGGGCGCCGGATTCGGACCCGACCGAGGGTTGCCGGTGAGCAGCGAAGCTGTCGATGCTGTGGCGCAAGGTGCGTGAGGAGTTAGGGAATGGCGAAAATCAGATGTGTGCTGGTGGATGATCATACGTTGTTCCGGCAGGGGGTACGCCGGCTGCTGGAGAGCGAAAGCGATTTTGAGATAGTGGGGGAATCGCCGGATGCGGGCGAAGCCGTGGAAAAGGCACGCGAGCTGCGGCCCGATGTTGTGCTGATCGATATCGGAATGCCCGGACTGTCGCCCTTTGAGGCCGCGCGGCAGATCAAGAAGAACCGGCCCGATACCAAGATCATCTTCCTGACCATGTATGAAGACGAAGATTATCTGGTGCAGTGCCTGGAGGTGGGGGCGGCGGGATACGTGTTGAAAGACACTCCGGCGCAACAGTTGGTGAGCGCCGTCCGCGACGTGTACAAAGGCGGCAAGTACATGAGCTCGCGAGTGCTGGGCAAGCTGGTGGAAGACTTCCGTGCCCGGGTCAAAGATGCCAGGATGCGGCCGCGCATGTCCACGCTGACTCCGCGCGAACGTGAGATCCTGAAGCTGCTGGCGGAAGGCAATTCGGTGAAAGAGATCGCAGTGCTGCTGGGGTTAAGCGTGAAGACGGTCGAGGCGCACAAATTTAACCTGATGCGCAAGCTCGACATTCACAACAAGGCGCAGCTGGTCACCTACGCGATCCAGAAGAAGATCATCAAAGTTCCCATGGCCCAGTAGTTCGGTCAGGCAAAGTAAGACTCACTGGGATGGGCTTGATGGAGTGGTGAAGGCAGTTTGCGGAGCACCCAGGGGCGCCGGATTCGAAGTGGGCGCCCCTTTGCGGGGCTTGTCAGCATCAACGAACACCCAGGTCCTTCCCCCATCGGCCGGTCCGGTGGTCCAGCGCCCGTGAGCGCACCATGCCCGGAACGCGTTAGAGAAGAACGGAGTTGGCCACTTCAAACTGTTGAACTGGTCCACGGTGCCAGCGGCTTCAACCGAGAGCGGGTCAAATGGCTCGGCGGCTGCATCCATGGTGGGGTCGAACGCCGTCATCTTGGCCGGGTCGTAATCTGGCGGCCGGCTCGCTCGCTTCACCGCCCTGCGACGCGCAATACTTCTTTCCGCCTCAATCACAATTTCGGACCCCTGAAACTTAACGGTGGCCCGATAGACCACTTGACCGTTCAGTTGGTCGGGCCGAAACCACAAGTACGGGCCGTCTAATCTCGTCCAGTCATGCTGATATTTCCGCGCAACCAGGCTGGTGTCGCTAATTACATCCCCCGGTTCAATCCACGACGGGTTCCATTCCTTCTGGTCCACGGTCAGAAACACCGGGAACTGCTCCGTATCGAAGTTTGTGCCCTTCCTCTTAATTACGACGACGTCAGCTCTTTCCTCAAACTCTCCCCTGGCAAGGGGTTCGTCAATGCTGGCAGGCAGATACAAAAACAGCGCCGCCGTTTCGCCGTCGGAAATCTGCCGCGGCAACTGGTGGCTGAGCCGGTTGGTGAAGTCCACCATGTCGGGCAGCGGGAGGTCGGCCTTGTCGGCCCATTTCGTTTCCAGTCGAACCAGGGCAAGGGTCATGGCATACACCTGTAATGCCTGCTTAAAGGACAAGCGCCTCTTCGGCGTCCGATACTTCACTCCTTTTCTTGTGGCGGTGGAGTCGGTGAAGTTGTCGACAGCTTTGCGCAGCTCATCCAGCTTCCAAACGGAATAATCCTCCATCGCCATGTCTAGCACTAATTCGTTGTGCAGGTCCTTCAAAGGTCCGGAGAGTTGAGACTCAGGAAGGGACCAGATCATGCACAGGAGTGGGATCGGGCTGAACGAGGGGTCCTCGTTGGCAAAGCTTGCGTAGAAGCGGCGATCGGCGGGTTCGTCAGGGTGTACTCGCTTTTCGGCACCCTCGAGGCTCGTACCCAGAGTTGGGAAGTATCTGCGAATCAGTTCCCAGCCGGTTTGGTTCACCTTTACCAGCGCTTCGGTCACTCTGGCCACGGGTTCGGCTTTACTGTCGTATGCATCCACGTCATCGCGACGAGGACCCAGCATGCTATAGGGAAGCGTTGGCCTGTCGGGATTTTGTTTCTTCTGGGCCGGAACTGCCCAAACCACACCAGGCAACAGACCCAGGACCAGCATTCCCGCCACACGAACTTTCCTCCAGCCAACCATTCAGGTGACCTTTATCCGCTAGTCAACGGAAAACCCTTCTCTCGCCATTCGCGAATACCGCCGTCCATGGAGGCGACATTGGTGTATCCCATTTTTTGCAGGGCGTCAGCGGCCAACGCCGACCGGAACCCGCCTCCGCAGTACAAAACCAGCGGGGTGCCGGTGTCGGGTACGCGCTGCTCCACATCGCGTTCGATAATTCCTTTGCCAAGGTGCACGGCCGACGGCAGGTGGTCTTTCGCCCATTCGTTGTCTTCGCGGACATCGATGAGAAGAAAATCTGCCTTGCCATCCAGCATTTGCTTCACATCATCCACAGTTACTTCGCGGACACGCTGTTTGGCAGTATTGACGACGTCGAGAAATCGGGGTGAGTGATGAGGTGCCATGCGCAACATGATAGCGCGAAAAAATGGCCTGAGATGCGTTTTCCTATGGGGAGACTGCCGGCATCACTCCTCGTCGTCGTCTTCATCCAGTTCGTCGCCGGGATATTGCGCCTCGTAGTAGAACTCCAGCTCTTTATCCAGCTTTGCCCAGAATGCGGCATCCCGGACCGGTGGCAAGTCGTTGCGCAACGAATGCTCTCGCGAGGTGGCCCGCAAGGTGAGCATCTGGTTCAGCGCATCCAGCAGACCCCAGTCGTCAGCCTTCCAGCTCTTCACCGGCTTGTTCTTGTAGGCGAGCATCTTCTTGGCCAGGTCTTCGGTCTTGATGTTGCGAAGCACGGGAAACAACTCGGCCCACAGGCGCGGGGTGTACTCGTCGTCCACAAAACGAAGTGGCATTTCCATGGTTGCCATTTTGATTCCCCGCCGCGACTACGGCAAGCTTTATGTTGAAAACTGCGCCTCGTGTGACACCTGAGGGGTGGTAATGCTTGTACATTGACCCGAGTACGAAGTCCGCCTAAAACAGGTAGATCAGGTTAACAGCCGACGTGAACTGATGATCGATAAGAGTGTCCCATCTTTGAAACACGGCCTTGTTTGACCGGTCGAGCCGAATCTCCCCCCGCACCACGAACTTGCCGTCCAGCTTCTTCAGAAGCCGGCTGACATCGGAAAATTTCGCAGCCATGTCGTATTCGGGGGTCAGCGTGTATCCCTGAAGAGTCTGCGGAACTCCGGTGCGGGTGCCTCCACCGTCGTTGAAAACCTCCCCGCGGAAGGCCAGCGAGAATGGTTTGGTCAGGTTGTACTTCGCGTATCCGGCCATGCCCTTCCAGATTGCGTCATTGCCCAGAGATATTCCGTTCTCGTCGTCAGCGTAGAGCCCATCGAAGCCAAGGTTCAGCTTCGAGGTTGTTTTCCAGCTTCCGACCACTTCGTAGGCACTCCGCTGGTCGTGATCGTCATTGGGGCGCGCCGGGCCACGAATAAAATTGAAGTACAGAGCCGTGGTCTTGGTTGGAGTCACGGTGACTTGCCCGCCCACCGAGTAACCATGATTGAGCCGTTGAACCTCGTCCCATCCATTGGTCACCAGCAGCATCGCCGAGATCTTGCTGGTGAACGGGTACGTGGCTTTCACCCCGGTATGAGTAAATGGCACGCCGTAGCCGAAGATAAATCCGCGGCTGAATTCGTCGTTGTAACCGTCATACCCACCAATGATCTCCGATCCCATATGGGTGGCAAACTTTCCGGCATCAAATCGCAGTCCCTTTCCCAGTGGCGCTATGTAGCTGAGGTAGAACTCGGGAATATCAAAGTGGTGCGCGATCATGGTCTTGCAGTTCCGGAACAACCCGTAAGCCGCAGTGACCTCGGGAACGCCGGAACCTGCGATCACGTTGAAGCGGAACCCAAACTCGTTGGGCTTCTCGATGGCCCGCTGGATGACCAACTGCGCCACGTCCAACTGCGGCTCGTTGTCGTTGAAGTCGAAAACGCGAAACTGGTTCAGACGTGACTCGGGCTGGTTGGTGTTGTACTCATACGATAACGACGCGAAACCGTTGGTGGTGATCCCGCGCCACCAGGAGCGGGATTCCGGAGTCCCGGCTGGATTAGCCGACGCCAATCCTGCCGAGACAGGATTCTCCTGTGCACTCAGAAACAGGGGTGATGTGATCATCGCCCCTGCCAAGGCAATACTTCCAAGCAACCGGCCGAACGCGACAATCGTGTCCGCCATCGCTAGCCCCTGATGCCGGCTAACTCTTCCTTTTCGTCGATCTCTGCGATCAGATCGTGCGGCTCACCGCGGAACAACTCCTCCACTTCGAGCGTCTCGTAAGCATGCTCACCGTGGATGGATTCGTCGAGCCCGAGCTCCTCGCTCATTTCGGTAACTTTGACCGGAGTGAACAGGTTAATGGCCCACAGCATGCCGTAGGTGAAGGCGAAGGCCCATACCGACGAAAACAGCACTGCGACCACTTGCTTCACGAAGAACGATGGATTGCCATACAGCAAGCCGTTCGTCCCTGCCGGATTGAACGCTTTGTTGGCGAAGAGTCCCAGCATCAGGATGCCGAGGAAGCCGCCGACACCGTGCACGCCCCAAACATCGAGCGCGTCGTCCCAGTGCAGTTTGTTTTTCATCTCGACTGCGAAGTAGCAAACTACGCCTGACACCAGTCCAATGATGACGGCCGTGGTGGGCGAAACATAACCCGCGGCGGGAGTGATGGTCGCCAGACCCGCGACCGCGCCGGTAAGCAGTCCGAGGAACTTGGGCTTCCTCTCCCGGAACCAGGCCACTCCCAGCCAAGCCACGGCGGCAAACGAAGCGGCGATATCAGTGTTAAGGAACGCGGTTGCCGTTACCGAATCGACCCGCATTTCGCTGCCGGCATTGAAGCCGTACCAGCCGAACCACAACAGCCCCGTTCCCAGAGCAACCAGCGGAATGCTGTGCGGACCGCGATCCAGTATGCGGCGCTTGCCTACATAAAGTACCGAGGCCAAGGCAGCCAATCCCGCAATGTTGTGCACCACAATGCCGCCGGCGAAGTCGAGCACGCCCCAGCGCTGTAGAATTCCGCCGCCCCAAACCATGTGCACGAAGGGGAAGTACACGAATGTGAGCCACCCAGTCAGAAACAGGCAATAGGCCTTGAAGCTCACGCGGTTGGTGAATGCGCCCGAGATGAGCGCCGGGGTGATGATGGCGAACATCATCTGATAGGCGATGAAGACCATCATGGGGATGGTGTTGTTGGGGGACGCGGTTGTGAGATCGATGCCGCGCAGACACACGTTGTGCAGATTGCCGATGATGCCGTGCCAGTCACCGCTGAAGCACAGCGAATATCCGTAGAGGTACCAGATGACGGTCGTCCAGCCCATCGAGACGAAGCTCTGGATCATGATGGCAAGAACGTTCTTTCGTCCTACCAGCCCGCCGTAAAAAAAGGCGAGGCCCGGGGTCATGAGCATGACCAGGCTGGTGCACAAAATCATAAAACCGGTATTACCGGTATCGAGGTGAAGCATGAAAGCCTCCAGGAGATGAAATGCGGCAGAAGGTCAGCTCAACGCCCCGACAGGAGCGGGACTCGGTGGACGCGCCGGCACAATGACTGCGGGAAAACAGAGGACCAGAAAGGAAATCGATAGCGTTCTGATTAGGCAGTCCCCTCTTCACGTTGGAGACGCGCAGTTTATGAAATGCAATCGCGTATAAGGGCGAGGGGAACGTACTTTGCCTCGTAGCAATGTCCACAGAGCAGCATCAAATTGCCGCCCTACAAGCTTCTTCTACTTGTGTGCCTTAATCTGTGTGACCCGTCACAAGGCGGGGTGACAACAAACGGGCGCGAGGATGAGGCGTCCCGAGTGCCGCGCGGCCGCGATCCACCCATAGCGATGAAAAACCTCTACAGCTGTCATCCTGAGCGACGAGCGCAGCGAGGAGTCGAAGGACCCCTATACTGGGTACTCTCTCTAATCCGTACGTTTTTCACCGGAGGGACAACCAATCCCAAGACTTTGCTGCGGACGCAATCTACATTGTGATTACTTGTCGCTATAGCGGTCCTTCGACTCGCTACGCTCGCTCAGGATGACAGCGCTTAACTCCTCTGCAGCACCGCCAACTCCGCCAGCGTGGCGACATCCGGAACTTCCAGGTCCGGATGGGCTTTGACCAGCTTTGTGGCAGCCGCCTCTTTGCCCTGCCTGCGATTGACCCACACGGTGGCAATCTCCAGCGCATGCGCAGGTACCACATCGTGGTACAAGCTCTCGGCAACGTGCAATAACTCCTCGCGGCGGATCTCGAAACGTCGCAATAGGGCTTCGAAATTGTTAAACGACGGCTTGTAGCTGTGTACCTGTTGAGCAGTTACCACGGCATCGAAACAGACCGCCAGCTTTGGTGAGGTATAAGCGAACAAGTCGTCGTCAATGTTGGAGATTACGGCCAGCTTGTAACGAGACTGCAGACGGCGCAGCGCGGGCACCGTGTCGGCAAAGGGCTGCCAGTTGCGGATCGACTCCGCCAGTCCGTTGGCGTCATCGGTGCTGACAGAGAAGTGCAATTCACGCGCGAAGTCGCGAACCACCTGCGCCAGCACCTCACGATAGCAGCGGTAGTGGCCACTCTGGGCGAGCGGCTCAAGCTCCGAATACCGATTGAGGATTTCGGCGTCGCTTAGCGGGTGGCCCTTGCTCTCGAGCAACGGCCGCAGGTAGCCGAGCAGGCCGGTTTCCCAGTCAATCAGCGTGCCGTAGCAGTCGAACGACAGCCATTCAAAGCGTGAGAAGTCGAGCATGATTCTTGAGCGTAGCAGCCGTCAGGACGACGATTTTCCGGTGCCGACCGCGGGTGTTACTTTGTGCGAAGCAAACTTGCGCTCAAGCGCTTCCAAGGGAGATACCTCGGGCTCTTTATTCGCCGGTTCAGTGTGCACCGTTTCTGGTTCGGCTTCAAAATCCTGCACGAGAGCTACTTCCTTGGTGCCACTTCCGTTGCCCGCAATCGCCGCGGCCTTCCGAGACTCCGCCTCGCGCGATGCAGTCAGGCCTTTCTCCAGAAACTTCCTGGTATTCAACAACGGACGCGCCAGCGACGGGTTGTAGCTGGTCCACGGGCTGTCAAACTCCGCCTCGCGTTCGAACTGCGCGCGCATGCTCTCCATCTTGGAGTCGAGATCGTCGAGATAGTGCAGCATGAGCGCCTCGGGAAACATCGGCAGCTTAGGCGAACCAAACTCATAGTGCCCGTGATGGCTGATGATCATGTGCTCGATCAGGATTTTCAACTCGGCGGGGAAACCGGGCAGATGCGTGAGCTTCTCATGCAGCATCTCCAGTTCGATAATCATGTGGCCCAGCAACTGGCCCTCGGTGGTGTAAGAAATCGAGCGCTGATACGCCAGTTCGTGCAGCTTTCCAATGTCGTGCAGGAACGCGCCGGTCAGCAGCAGGTCACGGTTCACCTGGGGATAGTTGCGAGCGGCAAGGTCGCACACCGTCAACAGCGAGACTACGTGATCGAGCAGGCCGCCGACGAAGGCATGGTGCAGCGTCTTGGCCGCGGGCGCGTTCTTGTACGCGGTGACGATGGCCTCGTCGGCCATGAATTCCTTGAGCAGCGATTGCAGCCAGGGATTCTCGAAGCTCTCGACGAAGTCGCTCAGAGAGCGCCATAGCTGGTCAATGTCTTTCGAGGTCTTGGGGAGGTAGTCGGTGTAGTCGATTTCCGCGTCTTCCAGCTTGCGTAACTTGTGGATGGTGAGCTGCCAGCGGCCATTGTACTTGTGGACCACGCCCTTCACTTTGACAAAGTCGTCCTGCTCAAACGTATCCAGAGTGTCGGCAACGTTGTCCCACATATTGGCTTGCAGTTGCCCGCTGCGGTCGGCCAGGATGACAGAAAGGTAGAGGTCGCCGCTCTTTTTTGATTTCACCTGCTTGGCGGCCACCACGAACAGCGAGGTGATGGTCTGGTTCTCCAGACGGGCGCAATCGCAAATGTAGAATTCCTTCATAGCAGTCACGGGCACATCGGCCAGGGTTCATGGTATCGCACTTGGGCGTGAATCAGGATATTTTGCTTTTGCGATGGCTGCGTTGCGCCTGAAACATCCGCGGATCATAGCTGAGCGGCTCCAGTTCGCGCGCGACAATTCTCGTGTAATCGGGATGCGCGGGATTGAGCAGGCAATTGTTCTCATTGGGGGCCAGCACCGAAGGCACAAGCAGCAGACAATGCTTGCGGTTTTCCGCAAACTCATCACCCAACCGCGCCAGCTCCGGAGGCGCCGCAGCTTCCCGCCAGTTTGCAGGCAGTTCGCTGATTTCAAATGGCTCGCGGCTGATGTCGTCAGGAACCTCCGCAATCGCCAACACCAGATCGCCAGGCGGATCGTCTTTATCAAGGTGGACGAAATACTCCAGCATGGCGAGGGACTGATGTTCCGATGTGTAGCTGAGGCGGATTCCAGGACTCGACCAGCGTCCCCCGTAGCGATAGGCTCCCTCGCCATCGAAGGGGCTGCGTGCGTAGGCCCGGCGCAGGACACGGTAAACCCGGCTCAACTAATTCCGCCGTAGGCGATGCGGCCCAAGATGCTCTCCACCTGGCGCGCGCCCAGTTCCGTGTCGATTGCCGACACTGGGGCGATGCCGCCGAGAGCGCGATTGGGATGCTTGAGCCAGCGCATCGCCCGCTCGTGGTCGCCGAGGTACTCGTTGGCGATAGCCACGATACGCGCGAGGCGATAGAGCCGGTCGGATTCGAACCGGGCCAGTCGCCCGCTGCGACGGCGACGCTGCAGGCTTCGGACCGAGAGATCGAGCGCGCTGGCAAGCTCTTTCAGAGTCAAGCCGGAGGCCCGCATCAGCTCCTCGACCACCGCGGGAGGAAAGCCCTCGCGGATCGCCTCGCGGAGATCACGATCGCTCGACAGGGCGCGGCCCAAGGTCCGCCGCCCGCCCAATTCCTGAACCACAGCCCGCAGCTCGTTTACCATATGTCGCCTATGTTAGCGACAATTGTCGCCATCGTCAATGTCACTACAATTCTCGCTTTGGGGCATTACACAGACGAGGGGGACGGCAACATTCAGGCTGGTCTAGAAGATCCCGAATTTTTTCTTTTTCTTGGTTTTCGACGAGCCTTCGGTCGCGGTCGTGGTATAGATCGGCTTGGTTTCGTTGGGACTGGCACCGGTGTCCACGTAGCCGGCTTTAATGTCGATGTAGGCGTCCTCGCGCAGCTTCATCAGGTAATCGCGAAGCGCGGGCTGCATCTTGGTCATGTAAATCTGTTCTTGAACCCGACCCTGCACCTCTTTCAAAGGAGGAACGCCAGCGGACTGGTGTTCGGTGACCTTCAGGATGACCCACCCCTGATTGGTGCGGACCGGCTCGCTGTAGCTACCTGCGCTCATGGCAAATACCCGCTCCTCCAGATCTTTGGACAGGGTGCCGCGCTTAAAATATCCCAGGTCGCCGTCCTGATCGGCAGTCGGACCGTCAGAATACTGTTTGGCCAATTCGTCGAACTTGCCACCTTTCTTCAGCAGGTCATAAACCTTGTCTGCCTTGGCCTGGGCTGCTGCGACCACCTCCGGGCTGGGAGTCGCGGGCAGCGCCTCCTGGCCTTTGTCGTCCTTGACCGCTGCCTTGTTCTGAGTTGAAATCAGGATCTCGCTCATGCGAACCTGTTCCGGCCGCTCCATGTCGTTTTTGTGCTGGTCGTAAAACTGCTGGATCTCCTGCTGCGACACGCTGATGTGCCCGCCCACTTCCTGGCTGATCACGTGCTGCGTGATGATGCTGTTCTTCAGGTTCTGTTTGAAGTCTTCCCAGGAGACGCCCTGGGCCTGAGCCGCCTTTTCCAGGTCCTCCAGGGCTTCGGCGTGCATCTGTTTGCGCAGCTCGTCGAGCCGCTTGACCAGGTCGGTGTCGGCAGAGATTCCCAGCTCCTCGCCTTTTTGCAGCAGCAGTTGCTGGTCAATGAGATCGCGGAGCAAGTCCTGTTCCCGCTCTTTGGCCTCGGACGGACTACCGGCGGGTTCGGGCTGCTGCGAGGTCTCGTTCTTAAGTTGCTCCTGGCTGCGCCGCAAGTCGGCCCGGGTAATGATGTTGTTGTTGATGCGGGCGATAATTTCTTCGACGACGGTGTCGTCCTGGCCAGCCGATGGGCTGGTTTGGGCCATCAGCGAGGGCGCACCCACGAATGTGGCAAGCAGAAGGACAGCAAATCTCTTCATCAAATACCTGATCAGGCCGGTCTGCACACGAGCAGTGTCACCTGGGATCAAATTCTCTTTCGTTGCAGCTATTCTACCGCGTCTGAAGGCGTTCTGCTGGCCGATGGCGGTAGCGAAATAATTTGCGGCTTGCCTGAATTACACGTACATGCCAAATCGTTCGCCACGAAAATTGCATTGACACTTCCAGGCAGGCGCGGCATAGTAGCGTAATTTTTCGCCGTTGTACTTCTCCGAAGATTCTGCAAGCCATGCCGTGAAGGGCCGTTATCCATAGGGAGCAAACCCCTCCGGCCTCGAAACGTCGGTCTTGAGTGAAAGAGGGAAACATGAGGAGAGCCCGCTTCTTCATTGTTTTGCTGGCCTGCCAGACACTCTGGCTGGCGACGGCATCCGCGCAGGCGCCGGCGGGAGCATATCTGATACTTCCGAAAACTGCCGATTACAGTTCGCCGGTCGATGCCAGGAGTCTTCCGTATGAGCCCGAGCCGGTAACTGCCGAACACCTCGACCTGGTCAATTCCCACATCCGCTCACCGGAGCTGGAGACTGTGTCTCCCGAGAGTGCGACGAACAGGCCCGGCGTCCATTGGGGTTCTCTTCTGAAACAGGATCTCTTCTGGCTAACCTTCCAGCACATCGATCGCCTTATCATGGAGCCGCAGACTCGCGCCGAACTCAACGGCCCCTACTTTAAGGATTGGTCTTATATCGTCCATCACGTTCAGTGGAACCGATGGAGCGATGGTGATAAGTTCTTCACGTCCAACATCGGCCATCCCGCGCAAGGCGCCGTCGTTGGCTATATCTTTCGCCAGAACGACGGCAGCTCCATCGGCGTCGAACAGGATTTTCATGATCCCGCCTATCGCAAGGGCCTTCTGAAAGCCTTCGCCTTTATCACCGTGGATGCCTTCAATTGGAAACTCGGACCGGTCAGCGAAGCCACGATCGGCCACGTTGGACTTCATCTCGATCCCAAGACGGGCACCAATCGCACCGGCTTGAATGATTACGTTACGAACGAAGTCGGTGGAGTGGTGCTCATGATCGGCGAAGACTGGCTGGACAAACATGTCGCCGCTCCATTCGAACGCCACACCAGGAACCGGTGCTTGATTAACACCGTGCGCATATTCACCATGCCGAGCCAGTCCTGGGCAGATCTGATGGCATGGAAGAAACCTTGGTATCGCTACGGCCGTAACTAGAAGGCTTACGGCGCCATGCCGTCGTCCATCCACTGCTTGACCGCGGCTGGGCCGGTTCTGCTGGTGCGCGGCGGGGGTTCGCGGCGGAGCAAATCTTCATCGGCTGCCCCGTCTCATCCGGGCGTAGAGCTTCCAAAGTTACGGCGTCAACTCAAATACCATGCCTTGGCCATGAATGCCACCTGCTACGGTCGTGCCGAAGAAGTTGCCCATTCCGTCGGGAGTCATCCCGTAGTAGGGGTAGGCTCCGTCGGGAGCGGTTCCGAAGGTGTGGAGTACGCTCTCAGTCCAGCCTCCTCCGTTTGGTGTCAGTTCGAAAGCCACACCACAGTCGCATCCTGGATCGCCGCCTGCTGAAGTTGTGCCGTAAAGATTCCCCGCTGCGTCGAAGACCAGCGTGCTGGTTGGAGAGCCTCCGTCGGCGCCCTCTTGAAAGCTATAGAGCACCGTGTCTCTCCAGCCTGCGATGACGTTGGGGCCGGGAGCTATCTTGAACACGGCACCGGCTCCGTTGGCGCCTCCAAAGTAGGTTGTGCCGTAAAGATTGCCGTGCGCGTCGGCGATCAAGCCGCCATAGGGAAAAGCCGCGTCGGGCTGGCCTCGGAAGGCATACAGCGTGATCAGATTCCAGGCGCCTGCAGAAGAGGACAGCCTGAACACGGTGCCGGCCTGGTTGGCGCCGCCTAATTCGGTTACGCCATAGATGACGCCGGCTGAATCGATGAGCAGCGCACCCAGTGAGCCCACCGCCCCATCGTCACCGCCCGTGAAGTTATGGATGATGGTCTCCTGCCACTGTCCGCCATGGGGGGACAGCTGATAAACGGTGCCCGCAGCATAGGCGCCACCGTCGGGAGTCGTCCCATACAGATTACCTGCTCCGTCGAAGACCACCATTCCGCCCGGACCGAAGCCGTCTGTGCCTCCGGTGAAGCTATACAGCACGCTCTCGATCCAGGAACCACCCGACGGTGTCAGCTTGAAGACCACGCCGCAGCCATCGCCCGTACAAGTTCCACCCGTACCTCCGGCGACGGTTGTGCCGTAGAGATTGCCTGCGCCATCGAGGGTTACGCCACCGTAGGGGTTCTTTCCGTCGTCGAAGCAGCCGAAGCTGTACAGAACACTCTGCTGCCACTGGCCCCCGCCTATGGGAGTGAGTTGGAAGACCGTCCCACAACCGGATGCGCCTCCGGTCACGGTTGTGCCGTAGGCATTGCCCGCACCATCGAATGTCAATTGTGAGGCGGGATCGCCTCCGTCATTTCCGCCGGTAAAGTTGTAGAGCGACCTCTCGGTGGCCGCCGCCCGCGTACTGCTGAATAGCACTGCCGCAAGGGCGAAAACCACAGCGATCCGGACTATCAAGCAGCAAAAATTCTTGTTCGCCATTTTCCATCTCCTCGATGCAAAGGTCGTTTTCCCGGGCCGAAGACGAAGGGTTACTCAGACGTGGCAGCGGACAGAACTTTAGCACTGAATGGGTAGCAATGGGGGCCGTGATCGCAGTTTTGACATCGTCTTTTCCTCAGCCGTGGGAGTGGCCGAGGTGGATAGGGCGAATCCCTCGCCTCGGCATGGCCTCCGCCCGTGCCTGCGAATTAATGGGGTCCGGGAGGGCTTTCACGGCGCCATGCCGTCGTCCATCCACTGCTTGAACTTTGCGATTTGCGATTTTGGCCACGGTTCGTCGCATGGCATGCTGCCGTCGTCAAGCCGGGAGTAAATCGCCTCGGCGTGGGTCTTGACGTCATCGTAGGCCGAAAGATCCATGCCAAACTCCTTCATGGTGTCCACATCAGGCGTGTCACGGAACAACGGACGAATGTCTTCGGCGAAGCTGAGAGCCATGCAGCACCTCTAGGAGAAGGATTGTGCCACAAAGCTGCGGAAAGTTCCCCGGCCGACTGATCTATTTTAGGTGATCTGAAACCAAGCCGGAGCATAGGTCGCCGCCTCTATCACCCCCGCTTATGACGCGGGTCACTGCATATTCTTGTCGTCCAGCGCAAGGTGTTGTGGTACGTTTCGGGGGCTTCGTGTCCCTACCAGGTTGCTCGGACTGGAATTGCCACTAACTCCGAAACTTATCCCGGAGTTGTCCCATGCGCCTCAATCGTTTTCGCCCGGACGCTTTCCCGCTATTTTCCAAAGACAGACGCAACTGGCCCTCACGGCTGGCCGTTTTTTTAATCGGCTGTTGCGTCGGTTTGCCAACATACTCCATAGGACAACAGAAGGTTTCCATTCCGCAGACGCCGCGTGCCGTACAGGAAGGTACTGCCCAGCTCATCGGACCTTATGGCTCCGCTCAGATGCTGCGCCTGGTCTTTGCGCTGAAGCCGCCGCATCTGGAGGAAGAAGAGCAGTTCCTGAACCAGTTGCAGAACCGGGACTCGCCGCTGTTCCACAAGTATTTGAGCGAGACGGAATGGAACCGACGCTTCGCGCCGTCGGCGCAGGATGAGCAGGCGGTGGTGGCCTGGGCGCAGAGCCAGGGGCTGAGCATCACGCAGCGCTATCCCAACCGTTTGCTGGTGGATGTCGAGGCGCCGGTGGCGATCATCGAGAAGGCGCTCGACGTGGCCATCAACCGCTACCAGATGGGAAGCTCCACGTACTACTCCAACGATCGCGACCCCGCGCTTCCGGCGCAGTTCGTGGGCGTGGTTCATGCGGTACTGGGGCTGAACAACATCGAAGTGGCGCACGCCGCATCGAAGGGCTCGCAGAATTTCACCGGGCCAGACTATTCGCCAGGACCGGCGTACACGGTGGGGTCGCATCTGGTGAGCGATGCAAAGAAGCCGAGACCCGCGGCGAGAGGTAGAAAGAAGGAACCGGACGATTACCAAAACCCCTACTGGCCGTTTTACCTGTGGAGTCCTGGAGGCTACAACTACGGGGGAAACATCCAGGTTTACGCGGGCGGGCTCAACGGTCTGGGCCATTGCTGCAATCCGTTAAACAACCCCAACAACTCCCCACCAGAGGCCTCGATCGCTATCGCCATCTGGGGCGATTTCAGCGACGATGACTTTCACAATTTTCTCATCGGTAGCGAGTACGGCAGTCTCGTCGCCGGCAATGTGCAGCGATATTTTGTTGACGGAACGCCGGCCTGTTGCAGCCCGGAGACGACACTGGATGTCGAATGGTCCACCGCCATGTCGAATAGCTTCGACACCTCCGCAGATACGGCCGAGGTCCACGTCTATGAAGGCGCCAACGCTCACTTTTCAACCCTGTTGGACGTTTCGAATCGGGCTTTGTCAGATGGCCATGCGCGTGTGCTCAGCATGAGTTGGGGAGCCCCTGAGCTTTATGGCGTGGGTGGTTCCACAATGGACAGCTATCATGCGGTCTTCAATCAGATGAGTGGTCAAGGCTGGACGCTGGTGGCGGCCTCGGGCGATGGCGGGGCTACCGCTGACTGTGCCGATCATCTCTCGGTAAGCTACCCGGCCTCCGATCCCGACGTCACGGCGGCCGGCGGAACCACGCTTCAGCTGACATGGGCGTACTCGGTTTTCGTGTCCGAGACTGGCTGGACCGGTGGAAGCTATGGTTGCTCAAATAATGATGGTGGGAGTGGGGGTGGTTGCAGCGCCTATTACCCCGCTCCCCTCTACCAGTTCCCCCCTTCCGGCTACCCGGCGTGCGGCGGAAGCAGCCGGAGTCTGCCCGACCTCGCGCTCAACGCCGATGGACTAAATACTCCTCAAGTTTTCTACTACAACGGAGGTTGGCCGAGTGGCGGCGGCACCAGCATCGTGGCCCCAGAGTTGGCCGGATTTTACGCCCAAGCCAACGCCTATCTCCTCTACATTGGGAGCATCGTAGGCGACACATGCGGCCCCTCGAATTCTGCCCCTTGTGCTCCGCTGGGGAACCCCAATTCGTCTCTGTACTCCGAGGGATTTCAAGCCACCGCGGCCCATTATCCCTTTTACGACATTACTTCGGGATGCAATAACAATGACATTACGCAGCAGTACGGACTGACGCCTTTCTGCGCCGCCCCAGGCTACGACATGGTGACAGGGTGGGGCTCGGCAAACATGCTGCAACTGGCTTGGATGATCAACGCTTTTGTGGCCGGCGATTCTGGGGCGCCAGTCGTAACGTTTAGCGGTCCGCAGCCCAATCATTGGTACACCACCAACCAGATGATTAGCTGGACAATAATGGACAGCAGCACGAATGGTCACCTCCCCAATGGGGTGGCTGGATATAGTTCCTATTGGGACGTTGACCCTGGGGATCCTTCCAGCGAGGCCACGCCGTTTACTGGCTGGGACTACAAGTCAAATTCCTTCTATTACGGTCCGCTTACTCCGAACAATTCGACCGGCCAGTTGCACCTCTCCGAGATGCCGAATGGTCAAGGTTGCCATACTCTATTATTGAGGGCCTGGGACAATGCAGGACAGGCGTCAGTAGACTCGGTCGGTCCACTGTGCTATGACCCTTGGCCCCCTGCCACTTACGCTATCCTCACCGGCAATTTGGAAGGCCAATATTATGTAGGGTCCGTGCTGGTCACCCTTTCTACATACGATGGTGGCGGCAGCGGTATTGCCAGCACCCTGTACAACATCAACGGAGGAGCCTGGCAAAGTTACACCACACCGTTTTATGTCACTGCACCGGGAATCTATGTCGTTGCCTACTACAGTACAGATAACGCGGGCAACATTGGAACCACTCAATACGCGGACTTCACCATTGCGTCCAACTGGCAAGTTCAGTTGTCGGTTTCAAAGACTGGAGCCGGCAGCGGCACGTTGACGAGCGCCGATGGAAACATCAACTGTGGAAGTACGTGCTCATACACCTACTGGGCCTGGGAGCAGGTCACGTTAACCGCAACCTCCGCGCCAGGCTCGATATTTACCGGCTGGAGTGGCTGCGACTCGACTCTCGGCTTCACCTGCACCATATTGATGACTACCGATCGCTCTGCGACGGCGACCTTTGGTGTTCCCGTTCCTCTGCAGTTCATTCCAATAACGCCGTGCCGTCTGGTCGATACCCGGCCAGACCGCAGTGGCAGTGGCCCCATCCAGGGTGGCACGTCCCGGATATTTAACCTTCCGCAGTTGGCGCAATCGGCGAGTCCGCCGTGTGAAGGTCTCGCCTCGGCCGCTGCCTATTCGCTCAATGTCTCGGTCGTCCCGCAGGGCCCGCTCGGCTACCTGACAGTCTGGCCCGATGGCCTGACTCGACCGGTCATCGCCACCCTGAACTCGCTCGACGGCCGGATCAAGGCCAACGCCGCCATCGTCGCGGCCGGAGATAACCAGGCCATCGACATTTACGCTACCAACACCACCGATGTCGTGCTGGATATCGACGGCTATTTCGCGCCGCTGCCGAATCCCAACGCCCTGGCGTTTTATCCGCTGACGCCTTGCCGAGTCATAGACACGCGCAATCGGAATGGCGACCTCGGTGGCCCCTATTTGTTGGGTCACCAGGAGCGTGATTTTCCTGTGCTGGAGGCGACCCCCTGCAATATTCCATCCAGTGCGCAGGCGTATTCCATGAACTTCGCGGTCATGCCAAGGCAGGCCTTGGGCTATCTGTCCGTATGGCCGACAGGTCGGTCGCGACCGGTGGTTTCGACCCTGAACGATCTGACCGGAACCATCGTGGCCAATGCCGCCATCGTGCCGGCGGGGATGGGCGGGAACATCGCTGTCTATCCCAGTAACGATACCGACCTGGTGGTTGACATCAACGGGTATTTCGCCGCACCGGGTGCGGGCGGCTTGTCGCTTTATACGTTGGCGCCTTGCCGTGAGCTGGATACCAGGCAGGTCGGCAACGGTCAGCCCTTCAGCGGGGCGCTGAATGCGCCAATTGATGTGGCGACCGGCCCGTGCACACCGTCGAACCAGGCGCAAGCCTATGTGCTGAATGCGACTGTGGTGCCTCACGGCCCGCTAGGATATTTGACGCTGTGGCCAGATGGCCAGCCCCGGCCGCTGGCTTCAACCTTGAATGCGATAGATGGAATGATCGCCTCGAACATGGCGATCGTGCCCAGCAGCAATGAGAAAATCGATGCTTTTGCGTCAGGGATCACCCAATTGATTCTCGACATCTCCAGCTACTTCGCGCCGTAGAAGTCCTGCTCTGGTGATCAGCCGGAAGGGGTCTGACGCTCGTGATCGGCGCCAGGGCTAGCGCTTCTTCCCAAAGGCAGCTCATCCCCATCGTGCCGTGCCACTTCCACCTCCCGCGTGAACAAGTCGTAGCCGTCGTCATCGGGAAGGTCGCACTCATCTCGAACGTTCAACATGGCGGTCATTTCGGGTTACCTGCTGTCTATTATGGTCGGCCTGGTTGGCAGCGGGCGCAGTGATGCAGCGCACCCTGGCGCGGGTTGAACTTCCCGAAGCTGCACTATTGTGATTTGCAACGGCAGGCGACGAAATGACCCCCATGACGCGGGCTATGCAAATTGTCAAAGTGGACTAAATCGGCGGAAAGAAGCTGATTATCACTTGAGGATTCTAACTTTTAGTGCTCCCGCTGACGCAAAGTGGTAGAAACGGGCTATTTTACTCGTGTGGCGCCAAGTAGCCTTGTTTGTAATGGACATGCAGGGGTGCGGCGGAAGGCGCCAGTCGTACCTGTACATTCCGCCACTTTCCGTCGTGCACGACATTGCTTGGCCGATATCCCAGGACATACTGATTGCGGAGTTCGCGGCTGATCAGAGCGGCGATTTGGGGAATCTGCCGGCGGTCGTCGGCCGGGATGGTTCGTCCGCCCGTGGCGTCGGTGACTTCGCTCAACCACTTGCGGCCTAGGCGCTCTTCCAATGTCTTCAGCAACGGTATCGGCATGTCGTCGAAAACGCCGATCCCGTAGGCCAAAACGTCGGCCTCCTCGATCTGGCTCTTAATTTCCCCCAAGGTGTAACGGCTATGGTTGTCGCCGCCATCGGAGACGATGACCAGGGCTTTGCGCTGATACCGCGCCGACCTCATGCGCGACACTCCCAGGTACACCGCGTCATAAAGAGCGGTATGACCGCTCGGCTCGGTGGTGCCCAGTCTCTCCTCGATGGTTCCAACGGACTGTTCGGAGGCCGCAATGACTTGTGGATGGTTGGACACTGTGATGGCGAAATAGTCGTCGTCCGGGTTGGCGTTCTTGAAGAACTCCGCCACCGCCTGCCGCTCATATTCGATCTTGTTTCGCATGCTGCCGCTGCAATCCAGGATGAGCCCCACGGAAATCGGAGCATCCTCATGCGAAAAGTACTGGATGGGCTGGGCCACGCCGCCTTCATAGAGCATGAAGTTCTGCTTGGGAAGATCGATGACCGGGCGATTCAGCGCATCGGTGACGGTCACCGGAACAAGCACCAGGTCAACGTCGACGCGCATCGGCTTTGTCCGCGAATTCAGCGGTGGTACGGTAACGGACGCCGCGGACTCAACCGCATCGGGCTTAGCGCGCGGAACCACGTGCGGCTGGTCGAGTGGGCCAGACTGCGCCCACAAGGTGCACGTCAACAGCGGGAGAGAAAGAAGCACTGTGACCCTGGCAGAGTGAATTGCGGTTCGCGCGATCATGCCGGCCTCCGCTAGTCTGCGGCATCCGGTGCATGGCCGTGGAACTTGCGGTCAAGAGCGAAAGCCGATGTCAGCCCGAAAGCAGGCGTCGCGGCTGGCCAGCAGGCGGCCCGGTGGCCAGTGCCAGGCTTCTTAAAGTCCGTGCTGTTGCTTCAGATCTGGAGTTCCCCACTACCGAACGCAGCTTGCCTGCGTTGATTGGGGAACTATAGACCCACTTGTCGCGCCTGGCCAGAAAAATTTGCTGACAAAATATCGCCGGTGATGTGGGCCGAGCGGATCTACTTCTGCGGGCCGGGCCGTTCTGCCGGCACACATTTGCCGGTGCGGCGCTGCTCTTCACGATCGATCTGCAGCCGCAGGTCGCGAATCAGGATGGTCCACATGCGGGCGTTGCTGTTCAACAGGATTTGCAGGTTCTGGTCGTGCAAGAACGTGATTTCGCTGCTCATGTTGTTGAGCAGGCTCTCCATGTGGTTGAGGTCGGTTCGCATTTGCGCCAGGTCGTCACCCGCTTCGCCAGGGGATGGCTGGATCGCGGCTTGTCCCGCCGCAGGATCCGCCTGACTTTGCACGCCCTCAACCGATGGAACCGACGGACTGAGCTGCCCGCCAGCGCTTTGCGCCCATAATGTGGAACTGAGGAGAAGTACTGAAAGCATTTGCCGCAACATTGCCACACCTCTCCCAAAGTGTAACCGTTCGAGGCGCCCCTGGAGACGACACGTCAGCGCGGGCTGACTTCCATCTCGGGAGTGGCTGCCAGCAGACTACGCGTGTAGGGATGCTGCGGCGCGGTTGTGATCTGCTCGGTAGCGCCCACCTCCACGAGTTCTCCGCGCTGCATGACCGCGATGCGGTTGGCCAGGTAGCGCACGATCGGCATCGAATGCGAAATGAAGAGGTAGGTCAAGGAGAAATCGCGTTGCAGTTGTTTCATCAGATTGACGATCTGCGAACCCACGCTGACATCCAGCGCGGAAACCGGTTCGTCGGCAACGATGAATCGCGGCCGCAACACCAGGGCGCGCGCGATCCCGACGCGCTGGCGCTGGCCGCCGCTGAATTCGTGCGGGTAGCGCCGCAAAGCTGAGGCGTCCATTCCCACCGCACGCAACACGTCGGCGGCGCGTTGGCGACGCCCGGCGCGGTCCTCAGTTCCATGGATAGCCATAGGCTCGCATACAATCTGTTCAACCGTCATTCGAGGATCGAGAGAGCCGAACGGGTCCTGGAAGATAATCTGCATGTCGCGACGCAAGCGACGGAGTTGCGCGGCGCCGGCGTGCAATACGTCGTGACCATCGAACAACACCTCACCTGAATCTGGCTCGATAAGCCGCAACAGCATCCGTCCCAATGTGCTCTTGCCAGAGCCGGATTCGCCGACCAGCCCCAGCGTTTCGCCGGACTCGACCACCAGCGACACATCGCTGACGGCGCGTATCTGCCCCGACGTCGCGGTTCCAAACATGCTTTGACCGGAGCTGAAGGTCTTGGTCAGGTTGCGAGCTTCCAGCAGGGCCATGGTGGCGATGGTAACAAATGGCTGTGACTCTGTACCTCCTGTGTCTCTGTGGTGAATGATTTTTCGATCACGTTGATTCCAATTTGCGTGAATCCCGTACCGGACGGGGTTGTTGCAAGATTTTCACAATTCGGCGGGCGGTTGCTGTCACGTGAAACGGGGCGTTGATTTTGTCAAACTCCGCGAAATGAGCCGCGCAAAAGACCTTTGTTCAAACTCAATTTTCAGAGTTGCACAAAAACTCGGCATGTCTCTGTGGATGAGCTGCACTCGATTGAAAACAGAGAAGATAAAGTTGCGAGAAAAATGTTGACTTCTGCTACGGCAGGAGTAAAAACACACTCGTTCCTTGACAGTCTTGCGGTGTTCGAAGTCGGCAGAGACTACCGGCTGAAGCGAGTTCACTGCGTCTGCTTCTTCGGGAGCGGACGCAGAAGAACCACAACAGCAGGTGGCGACGCGGCGGAGAAAAGCGCGAGGCTTGTCGAGGGCAAGACGGAATCCCGAGGCGTTGAGCGGTCTTCCGGCTGGTGACGAGCCCAAGATTCAAGCTGAACGTGCCCTGCGTACGCCAGTACCAGTCGCACGGTTCGGCAGGAACTGAATGCAACTCACTGGTCGAGAACAACGGCCCAACATCAACCTCGGGATTCTTTTTTGATTCACAGTCCTCCCCCGTCTGTGGATCACATCCCTCAACCCATTCAACAGCACACTAATCAACCTGCAGGCCGGAATGTTCGTTCCGGCCTACATCTTTTTGGCAGGTGAACGTTCCGGCGCCGGCCTGGATCACTTTACTTTCGTAATCCCAACTTCCCGGTGTCAGACCTGCTTTCCCAAGTCCGAAGCAACGAACGGCTGCCCCGCTCGGAGTAAAATCTGGATAGCCATGGCCGACCTCTTTACCCCCGCGGAGCCTCCGGCGCAAGAGCGCAACTGGATGCCCATCGTCATCGGCCTCATTGCCGTGCTGCTGGTCGTCGGGATCATCGTCGTCCTCACCCGCAGCCACGGACCGACGGCCTCGCAGACGAATCCTTATGCAGACAAGCTGCATCTCTCCACTCCGAAACTGAGCGCTGCGGAAAACTATGTCGGCGGCACGGTCACCTACCTCGATGTAAACATCACCAACACTGGCGACAGAGCTTTGGTGGGTGCCGACATGAAGGCGGTGTTCAAGAACACGCTGGACGAGGTGGTCCAGACCGAGACCCTTCCTCTGCGAGTCTTGGTCGAAAACCAGATGGGCGGATATCCCGACCTGGTGGACTTGGGCCGTTCGCCAATTGCTCTAGGACAGACCAAGACGGTCCGTGTCACCCTCGAGCACATCTCGGCCGACTGGAACCGCAACTACCCTGAGATTCAGTTGGTAAATTTGAAGCTGAAGTAAGCCGCAGGCAGGTACTAACAGCGGTGTCTAAAATGCCTTAGATAGCTCACTCTTCTGTGGCGCTCTGCATCTACGCATTACAGACCCCTTGAAGGAAGGGCCCCTGTCATGCGCCAACTCCGCCTTCTAGAATCTTGCCCGGTGTCTGCCAAGTTATCTGTGTGTTTACTTGTTGTGAGTTCAATCGTCTTCGTTGCGGACGAACTGAGCGCTCAGGCTCCTGCAACATCAACCTATGTGTACGTCGGGTCGTATTCTGGTCAGAATCGGGATGCGAACGGCGGCGGCTACATCACCGGTTTCGCGATCTCCAGTGATGGCAGCGCTCAACCCATCTCCGGTTCGCCATTCAACGGGGCGAGTTACAGTCTAGCCAGTGCATCGAATTACCTGTTCGCGTCCGACGGGCGTTACATCGTGACCTTCACCCGCGGCGCGGATGGCTCGTTGCAGCAGACCTCGACCGTGGACGGGCTCGCCCACAACCAGTCTGCCGGCGACATGGAAGTGTTTTCCCTGAATCCTGACCGCAGCGGCCACACGCTTTATGACAGCGTGGTCTGCAGCTCCTGCAATAACTATTTCGATCAATGGGTGATCGGGCCTGCAGGCCGGCTTACCTACCTCGGCGACCCCTCGACCTTCGCAACACTTTCCGCCGCGTGGGGATGGAAGCCGCTAACCTTCGCGCTGAACGATCGTTTCGCTTACACCGCCACCACATGCCATTATGACGGCGCCGTGGAGGGAGTTGCCCGCCATAGTAACGGCACACTCACATCTTTCCATCCACAGGCCGCACCACCGCCTCCCCTCCAGGCAGGCGGTGAGGTTGGTTGCTCAGACGATGTGGCGGCATCCACCGCCGGCTATGTTGCAGCTCTTTGGGACGGCCAGTATTGCTGCGGTTACAACGGGACATTACTAGGCACCTACACCGTCAACAGCGACGGAACCTTGAGGCTGGTGTACGGCTCAGCCGTCATGCCATCGGTTGGCGAGTCCAGTATGGCGTTTGATCCCACTGGCACCTATCTCGCCCTCGCGGGTTGGCTAGGCGACCCATCGCAGAACGTTGGTGCGATTCAAATCTTCAAGCTACAGACAGACGGGCGGCTGGTTGCCGTCGGCGGCGCCCAACTTCCACCGGGCGCGCCAGCCTTTCAATACGTGCAATGGGACAATGCGCAGCATCTCTACGCCGTCACCACCGACTGCTACGGAACCTGCGGCAATCCCAACAGCTACGGTCTGTACGTCTTCAACTTCAACGGACAGTCGCTGACGCAGGCCCCAGGTTCGCCGCATGCCATCAACAACACCACCAGTCTGGCGGTCGTGCCGGGTTCGTGAGAGCATGGTCGTGCGCTCCGGCCACAGTGCACGCCATGCTGAGACTTTGGACCATTGCTCTCGTCATTTGCCTCTGTTTGATCTCCGTTGTGATGCAGGCCCAGAAGAAATCGAAGGCCACGCCTCCCAATCCAACTGGCGCAACCTCCACCATTACCTCCTTCGACGAGGGCCACACGGTTGTAGGCGCGGTGGACATCATTCCATTCGAGAGCAAGGTCTTCCACAACACGCGAATGCTCCGGGTCCTGGTTCCGGCAAATTACCCCTCTCCCCGTAACGCGCACCGTTCCTATCCCGTGCTGTACTTGCAGGACGGGCAGAACTTGTTCGACGACACCACCAGCAACGCCGGCGAGTGGCATGTGGATGAGACCGTAGAACACCTGGTGGGCAGCTTCAAAATTCCGCCCATGCTCGTGGTCGGAATTGACAGCGTCGGCGCAAAACGCAGCTCCGAGTACCTGCCCTATCCGGATGGCCGCAGCCAGGAGGCCGGCGCGCGCGACGAGAACGACGTTCACGGCAAAGATTACGTGAGGTTCCTGCTCACCGAGGTAATGCCGTTCATCGAGAAGCATTACCGCGTCTCGCGCGGCGCCTCCAATACCGGACTCGGTGGCTCATCGTACGGCGGCGATATCGCGCTCTACACTGTGCTCGAGCATCCTGCTGTCTTCGGCCATGTGCTGATCGAGAGCCCCGTGCTGTGGATCGGCAATGATCAACTGATCAAAGATTCCGGGAAGGCAAAGCTGTTGCCGCCCAAAATGTATCTCGGCGTCGGGACCAATGAGACGACCGATCGGCAACCGAGCGCTGAAATCGTCAAGAGCGTGGAAGAGTTGGAGAAGGTGCTGCGCCGAAAGGGCATGGGTCCCTCCCGCCTGAAGGTAGTGGTGGACAAAGGCGCACTGCACAACGAAGCTGCATGGTCGGACCGCCTGCCGGAAGCATTGCTGTTCCTGTACGGGAAGTGAGAGTTTGGATTTGGCATTTCGTTCGATGGTCTTAGCTAAATGCTAAGTGCCAAATGCCAACGGCTAGGCCCTCCGCTAGAATGAACCTGCATGTCCGACGTCAAGACAACGCGCCTCACGGAGATGGTGAAAGCCGCGGGTTGAGCCAGCAAGCTAAGTCCGGCGGTGCTGGACTCGGTGCTTGGGAAATTAGCCCGGCAACACGATCCCAATGTGCTCATCGGCTTCGAGACCGCCGACGACGCCGGCGTGTATCAACTCACGCCTGAGCTGGCGCTCGTCCAAACCGTCGATTTCTTCACCCCCATCGTTGACGACCCTTTCGTCTTCGGACAGATCGCTGCCACCAATTCGCTGAGCGACGTGTACGCCATGGGCGGCCGGCCGATCAGCGCGCTGACGCTGGTTTGCTTCCCCGACGGCGGCGACGTGAAAGTGCTGGAAGAGATGCTGGCGGGCGGACTATCGAAGATGATTGAGGCGCACTGTACCGTGATCGGCGGGCACAGCATCCGCGACGAAGAGATCAAGCTCGGCTACGCGGTGACTGGAACGGTTCATCCGCAACGCGTGCTGGCCAATAGTGGCGCCAGGGCGGGCGACCGGCTCATCTTCACCAAGGCGATCGGCACGGGCGTAATCTCGACGGCGATCAAACGCGGCAAAGCCGACGCCGCATGGATTCGCGACGCTGTGCGTTCCATGACCACCCTGAACAAGGCTGCGGCCGAGTTCGTGACCTCATCGCCCGGATTCGAAGTGCACGGCATGACCGACGTCACCGGCTTCGGCCTGATCGGTCACGCGCGCGAGATGGCCAAGGGTTCGAAGGTCAGCATGCGAATCCATGCTTCGCGCGTGTCCCTGCTGCAAGGCGCTGTCGAATGCGTTCGCGCCGGGTACGTTCCAGGCGGCCTGAAGGCGAACCGCAGCTTCGCCGAGAGTTGCGTCGAGTTTGAAGAAGCCGTGCCCGAAGAGATTCGTACGCTGCTGTTCGATCCGCAGACGGCGGGAGGGTTGCTGATTTCGGTCGCGGAAAAAGATGCTGACCGTTTGGTTGCAGCCCTGCGCAACTCTGGAATCGACGCCGTCGAAATCGGCGAAGTCATCCCCAAACAAAAGCCGCTCATCAGGGTGTTGGAGTAACAACCCATCCGCGACATTTCCCTAAGACGTTCCCGTCCTCGGGTCCTGCGATCTCGCAATCAGCTTTGCGATTATGTCAAGAAACTCACGGGGTTCCATTCCTTTGACCAGAACCAGATCAGCATTCTCGCCACCGGAAGGAGACTCATACAATCCCGTGTACAAAATGATGGGGACATCTGGCTTGAGCCGCTTCATCTCCCAGGCGAGCTCTCCGCCTCTACTGTCAGGAAGCATTTGGTCGGTGATGACCAGATCGACATGATTCATGCTGAAGAGTTGCATAGCGGATTCGCCGGTGGTTGCAGTCAAGACCGTATAACCAGCAATCGATAACACGACTTGACGCAATGACAGTATGATCGGTTCATCATCGATGCATAAAATTACTGCTGGACTTGACAAGATAATTCTCTTTCGCCGGCGGTAGTCGTCCTGCCGGGCCCGTGGTTGTGAAACATATTCAGTCGTGGGTTGGCTTGTGCAGCTCAAGAAGATGCGGCCAGCAGCCCGCAAACCTGCGGTTGACGAACTGCCTGCCCCCAATAACGACGTCCACGGCAGCCAGGAGGTCGCATGCAGCGTCGGATTTCACGACGTACCCTCGCGCACCGATCTGGAACGCTTCGCGCATCACTTCCGGACAGAGGTTCTCGCTCAGGAACAGTATTTTTGAGTTGGGCGCGATCTCGCAGATTTGACGCGCGGCTTCGATACCATTGATCTCCGGGAGGCCGATATCCAGCAAAATCAAGTCAGGCAGTAGCTGTCTGCTTTTCTGAACGGCTTCCAATCCATCCGAAGCCTCGCCAATTACCAGCCAATTGGGGTGTTCCTGGAGCAGCGTAGAGACCATGCGCCGCCAAGGTTCATTGTCATCCACTATCAGAATACGAACTGATGCCACTTGTTAACAGCCTCCCGCCGGGCGAAGTTCAAAACGCCACTGACGGGCGGTGCTGAACTGCTTGTCTAAAGATTGTTAACAAATGATTACAGACGAGACCGAGTCCGTCGTTGCCCGGGAGCAATCCTGTGCTTGCCCAAGCGCAATGACGGCAAGTGCAAGCGATGGGCGCGAGAAGGAAAATCAGGAGGTGGTCAGGCCCCTTTCGACAACAACTGTTCCGGAGAGCGGAGCAGGACCTTGCCGCGGTTCTTTAACACCATGCCATTGCGTTGCCACTCGCTCAATAAGCGGCTGGCGGTGAACGGCGTAACGTTGGCTTCGTTGGCGAGTTCTTCATTGTTGACATCCAGTTCAATGCCTCCCGGGACCGCATGGCCGATCCCGGTCGCCAGACCGACCAGCACGGTAGCCAGCCGCTGGCGGGCGGTATGGCAGGTCAGCGACACGTGCATAGCGCGATAGGCAATCAGGTAGTCGAAAGCAATCAATAAGGCATTCTCCACCAGTCTGGGATATCGCACGGCAAATTTTCGAATGGTGGCGCGGTTCCACACCAGTGCGCTGCTATGCTTCACCGTTTCGGCGCTGACGAGGTACGGTATAGGCTTTGACAAGGTTGCTGCCATGCCGAACGTCTCGCCTGGTGGCAGCCAAAGCAGCAGCGTCTTTTGCCCATCTGGCGTGATGTAGAAATAGCGAGCGCGCCCACGTCAGCAGCAAGAACAGATGATCGGCGGGGTGGTCCTGGTTGGTGACCACGGAATTTGCCATGTAGCGCCGGAGTTTTGCGGCGGCCAGGACTGCCTTGACCTCAGGGGGCGCCAGACCATCCAGAAATCGCGGCTTCAGGTCTTCTATGGCGGCAGCAATCTCAGAAGGTGTCATGGTTCCACCTCACTTCAGTGTGGCTTCTTGGCGCGTCGCCAGACAGGGGCGTCGGGTGGAAGAGACTATATCGCATAAGCGGTCGGCTCGTGTGCAACGGATGGCGGAACCCTTGATTACCCAGCCTGGCGTACTCGGCTTTGGCTTGCTGGCAGATAGGGATGTCGGGATCGGCATCATGAGCAGGCGCGCTCGCGGGTGCTGGTGCGCAGCACGCTCGACGGCCTGATCCAACTGAGCAATCTGTGGTTCAGTCCGCTGAGCTAGTTAGCGGTTGCTGGTGGCTGGCCCGCTCCTTCCGTCACCTTCTTAATCAGCACCACGTCGCTTACCCAATTGCCGCGTGAGATGACAAGGCGATTCTCTGGCGACACATCGAACGCGAAGATGGTTTGGTCGGAATCGAAGTTCGTGATTTTTCTGGGAGCGCCACCAGCGAGCGGCACGGACCAAATGTTTCCGAGTCCGCCTTCATTTCGGGAATACAGGATCGACTTGCCATCGGCAGCCCAGCGGAGATAGCCGAACTGGCCAGCAGGGACCGGCATTCTAACCTTTTTTACCTCTCCTCCAGTGAGGGGAATGATGGCTGCCCATTCGTAGGAATCTCCGCCGTGAGTGTATCTCCAGAACAATATGCTTTTGCCGTCTGGAGAAATACTCGGGATGGGATTCTCCGAACGTCGTCGGCTGGATCGAACCGGTACAACTCAAGTGATTGTCCGGAATCAAGAGACTTCCGGGTGAGAGCGCAATGATCCCCCTTTTCCGAGCAACGGACAAACACCAGAGTGGAACCGTCGGCAGTACAGGTGGGCTGAAAGTCGCCCGGGCCATCGGTGAGCGCCGATGACGATCCGGTGGTGATGTCGGTTCGTGCAATGTGGGACGTGCGCTTGGGGTCAACGGCCCAATAGACGACATGGTTAGGGCCGCACCGCGCAAGTTGCCGGTAAAGTGTTGAATAGGAGCGAAGCTTGGTCGGGTTGCGACCACCTGGGTCATGCACCACCATCTCAGAGTAGTTACTTGTCACGATCCGGTTGTCGACCCAGACCGCGCTAGCTAACCCTTCGCCCCGTAACATGGGTATCGGAAGCGGCTGGCCAGAGTGATCCGTAGTCCAAAGGTTTGTGTCTGCAGAATACGTGTTCGCAATCAAATCACCAGTGGCCGTCGCGGAAAGGCTGTACTGGGTGTACCGCGTCAAACTTGATGTTAGCGTCCGGTGAGCCCCACTCAGTGGGTCAAACGCCCATATCTGCATGATCGAGTTGCTCGTATCCACGGCAGGAGCGAAGATGGTAGCGCCATCGGAACTCCACGCGGGCTGGCCGATGGTCCAGCCAGATCCGCTCAGGTCTCGCATTGAGCCAAGCGGGCAGGTCAATCCTGAACAGCACCATACCGTCCTTAAGATCGGCCACGGCAGCCAAAGTGTCCTGCGACGGCGACCATTCCACAAACCAGAAGGCTCCCGCGAGGGGACGCTTGGCAAGGACGCGACGATCCGAACCGTCGGGATCGATGGCCACGATGAGAGATTCGCTTGCCGCTTGGGCGATATAGGCTATTTGCTTCCCATCGGGCGACACCGTAACGCTGTTGGAGCGCTCATCAACCGTGCGGGCATCCGTGGCCAAAGTGGTTACTGGCCCACCAAGAGTACCGATCCGAAATACTCCCGAAGTGTAGGGATCCTTCGAGGGATCGAGTACACGCAGGAAGTAGAGGAAGTTGCCATCCCGAGAAAAGTGGAGGCCGTTGATCCGCTGAGGCGCGCCGGGCAGAAGCTGCAAATCGCGCTCGGTAGCAACCTGCAAGAGACGCAATTCATACTTTCCGGCTTCTTTCTTCACATAGGCGACGTAGCTGCCATCAGGCGTTGCGGCCGCTCGGTATGACTTGCCACTTTCAGTCAGTTGACGCACCTGAAGGGATGATGAGACTGAGCCCAGATGCGGGGCGTGAGAAGCCCGACGCAGATAAAGCCCGATGGCGAGCGCCGTAAGGACCAGAACGGCGGCTGCCCATGCGGTACGCATGCGCCCTGAAGCTTTGTTCGCCGCTCCCCTCTTCATCTCCTGCAAAGCTGTGCGAACTTCTGCGGCGCTTTGAAAGCGCCGGGTGCGGTCCTTCTCAAGGCACTTGTCGATCGTCGCGACCAGCCTTGCCGGAAGTGTGGGATTCAGCTCACGCACCGGAACCGGTGAGTTGTGCAGAATGGAATCGTGCACGATGGCTGCCGTCTCGCCGCTGAAAGCGCGCTGCCCAGTCGCGATTTCGTAGAGGACAAGACCAAACGAGAAGATGTCGGTCCGCGTGTCCAGCTTCTCGCCTCGTACCTGCTCGGGTGACATGTATCCGGCCGTACCCATCTCCAAACCGGTGCGGGTGAGTTGCAACCCGGTCGCGGGCTGAAGGGTAGAACGGGCCTTCAGGCCGGCAAAAGAAGCAGAGGGATTATCCTCGGAGAGGGTGTCGTCAGCGCTCTTTGGTAAGCCGCTTACAGGAATAGAGGGACGTACCTCAGGGCCTAAAGGCCGTATCGGAAGGGGCTGGGGGACGCGGACCTGAAGGTCCGCTCTACCGTGATCGCCACGGTTACCGCCACCTTGTGCTTGCATAGCGGCCGCTGCCTGTTCCTTCTCCCCGGCTACTACCAGCTTGGCCAATCCGAAATCCAGGATCTTCACCTGCCCCGAAGCCGTAAGAAAGAGGTTCGCCGGCTTGATGTCGCGATGAACGATGCCGCGCTCGTGCGCGGCTTGGAGTCCGTCGCAAATCTGAGTTGCGATGTTCAGCAACTGATCCAGAGGGACGGCATTGGCTGCGGGTGAGGCCAAACGGTCGCGCAGGGTCCCGCCCTGCAGCAACTCCATCACCAGAAACGGCTGGCCTTCATGCTCTTCTACCTCGTAAATCGTGCAGATGTTGGGATGGTTCAGCGACGAAGCTGTTTGCGCTTCCCGCTCGAAGCGCTGCAAGGCAACCGAGTCGCTGGCAAGCTCCTGCGGCAGGAACTTCAGCGCTACCTGCCGGCCCAGCTTGAGGTCTTCGGCCTTGTAGACCAGGCCCATGCCTCCAGCGCCGATGATCTCCAGCACGCGGTAGTGCGAAACCTTCTTACCGAGCAGAACGGAGGTCGTATCCCACCCTTCGGCAGGCTCAGGGCAGGCTCCTTTCGCCAAGCGCGCGCGAAAGGATGGGGCAGCCTCAGGAGTCGAGGGGCCGTCGGTACCGAGCCACTCAACCGGCACCATCAGCCGATAGCCACGGCGGGCCAGGGTCTCAATGTATTTGGGCTCGTCGGCGGAGTCGCCGAGAGCCTTGCGCAGCTTACCGATAACCACATTGATACTGTGATCGAACTCGACAATCGTGTCGTTGGGCCAAAAGCTCTTCCTGATTTCCTCGCGAGTCGCAATCTGGCCTTCACGTTCCACCAGCATGACCAGCAAGCGGAACGGCTGCTCGGCGAGCACGATTCGGCTTTCACCCTCCGATCGCAGCCGTTAGGCGCAGCTCTCCGCCCTTCAGGTCAAGTTCGAATGCCCCAAAGCAGACGCGAGCTGGCTGCGTGTCCTTCATGGAATCACGGTGAAAATCTCAGAATCGTCTTGGAACTTGCGACAAAGTGTACTACCCGCCTAGTCGAGTGCCAAACAACTATCGTCGCCTCGAACGAAATTCACTTCCTGATGAGGATTCAAAATCCGGGCGCCAGCTTCGGCCGGAGGCCTTGCTCTCAGCATTTAGCGCGATTGACTCGCGGTGACTTGCAAATGACTGCCAGTGCATTGATGGCGCACTCCACTCGGCGCACACTCGCCGCGTTCTTGCACGTGTGGATAGTTACGGAGGAAAAACCAGATGACGAGAAGATTTTGTCTGCTCTCCCTGCTGACGAGACTGGCTTTGGCGGTCTCCGTTGGCCTGCTTGCGATTCCCGGCGTTGCACAGCAGAACGTTGCCACAGAAACCGGCGTCCCCGTCTATTTTGCCAGTCTTACTCTGCACGTAGACGGCAAACCTATCAATGTCTACGAATTCACCGTATCGCTCTATCCCATGAACACACCTCCGCCATGGCCGACCGGATTGTGGATGTACACCTACGTTGAGGTTGACCCGGACCGTCTCAACAACGAGGTGCAGTCGACTTGGGGCCACGCTAACTGGTGCCGGTGGTGGATTAATCAGGTCGCGGTGCGGGAAAGCACCACGAATCCCCAAAGCACTCCCTACCCGTATTTCGAGATCAATCTGCCGGCCGTTCAGCAGATCGAGACCGACGAACGGATTCCCGTATACCCGTCTGGAAGCGTGACCTGCTGGCAGGTGGAAAACGAATACGGGCCTGGATCTCCATAAGCTTGGGTTACACGAGGTGGGGTAACCACAGCCAAGTCTTCAGATGGGATCTTGGCAACAATTTCCTCGCCCGGCTAGGGCCTAGCGGAAATCTTGGGCCCCGAAAAATTCAAATTTGAACGAGAAGAGAGGAAAAGCCATGAAAAAGACCTTGGTATTGCTCGCATGCATCGTGGCCCTGGCACTGGCGCCTCGGCCCAGGAGAATCTCAACTTCGCTAACCTGCCCTTGGTGGGTACGCCTGCACCCATGCCTAACGGCTACGCCGGACTTAACTGGAGCAACATTTCCTATGTGGATCCGAGCCAGTGGTCCGGCGCCGGTCCCGGCTACAGACGTGGCCCGGTGGGTCGGGACGTGGCCTTCGTCGGCAGTAAAGTTTGCCGGCTGCTACAGGAATACTGCTTCGGCACCATTAGCTCTCCCGGTGGCCCGACCAGTTTCCAGGTGGTGAGCGCGACCGTGGCCGGTGGCTTCGGTCCCACCAGCATAACGGTGACCGCGTATAACAACGGCAACTACGTGGGATCATCGTTCTACAACCTGAGTACCCAGATGCAGATCCTGAACTTCCCCTCTTCGTGGGGCAGTATCACGCAACTTGTCTTCCAGACCTCCGGTGGCGGAGATCTGGTGATTTACGACGTGAGCGCATATCTGCTGGGCGGGTAATGCTCAAGCGTAGTCGCTTTCGTTCCGCCGACCAGAAGGAGCGGATTGCGGCTCTTCCCCCGCAGGGGCGTACTAATCTCCCCCGCCCCTGCCTTCAGTTATCTCTGAAAGAAGAGAAGTTGCGCTGTGATTAGCTCAGTGACTTTGACCAGATTGGCAACAAGTGTCATGAGGCCGAACGTGCCCCGAAAATCCGATCATCCTGCTCGCGATCACGCAATCGTAGCCGTCACCCTAGGTCCGCTGGAGACTCAGGCGATGGAAATCCTCTGGACGTGCGGCGAATGCAAGGTGCGGGACGTAATGAAGGCGCTCGAGCGGGATTTGGCCTACACGACGGTTATGACGACGCTCGACCGGCTATTCCGTAAGAAGCTTGTTTCCCGGCGCAAGCGTGCTCGTGCTTACCTCTACTCGCCGCGCCTTACCTGTCAGGAATGGAAAGACGCGGTCGCCCGCGACTTGCTAGGCAAACTGATGGCCGGACCCCAAGTCTCACGAGAACTGCTGATCCAATGCCTGATGGAGGCCGTCGGCCAAATGGACGGGAACATTGTCGAAGACATCACGAGGATGACGGGTAATAAATGCACGGACCTTGCACGCGTTGAACCGCGACGGGGATTAGAACCATCCGAGTAGTCCGCGCTTCCCCAACGTCTGTGATCAAATACCATGCAAAAAGGGCAGGACCAAGGTCCTGCCCTTCGCTTCAATGACAACCGCTTCTTACGCTTGTGCCGGCCGCTCCGGGGCGACGTTGGGTTGCTGGCCGGGGGCCGGCTTCAGCACCTGCTGGACGTCTTCCTTGGGTGGTTGAGCGTTCGGGATTGACCCGCTCCGGAAGTTCCTTGCCCTCGATGATCAACTGGATCTCGCCGGCGTCGATCACCTCGCGCTCCAGCAGCGCGGCGGCAATCTTTTCCAGCAGCGGCCCATTGTTCTTCAGGATGTTGGTCGCCGACTGGTAGCCTTCGTCGACGAAGCGACGAACTTCCTGGTCGATCTTCTGCGCCGTCTCTTCGCTGAAGTCGCGGTGCTGGCTGATCTCGCGGCCCAGGAAGATCTGCTCTTCCTTCTTGCCGAAGGTCATCGGCCCCAACGTGGACATGCCGAACTCGCAGACCATCTTGCGCGCCAGGTCCGACGCCTGCTCGATGTCGTTACCGGCGCCGGTGGTCATGGTGTGCAGGAACAGCTCCTCGGCCACGCGGCCGCCCATCATGATGGCCAGTCGCGTCTCCAGATAGTCGCGGGTGTAGGTGTGCTTATCGTCCACCGGCAGCTGCATGGTGACGCCCAGCGCCATGCCGCGCGGGATGATGGTCACCTTGTGCAGCGGGTCGGAGTGCTCGCGCATGGCCGCAACCAGCGCGTGGCCGGCCTCGTGATACGCGGTCACCTTCTTCTCTTCGTCCGAGAGCAACATGGACTTGCGCTCGGCGCCCATCAGCACCTTGTCCTTGGCCTGCTCGAAATCCCACATCAGCACCGTCTTGCGGTTTTGACGCGCGGCAACCAGGGCAGCCTCATTCACCATGTTGGCCAGGTCGGCGCCGGAGAATCCCGGCGTGCCACGGGCCAGCACGGGAAGATTCACGTCGTCGTTGAGGGGAATCTTGCGGGTGTGCACGCGCAGAATCTCTTCGCGGCCACGGACATCGGGACGCGAGACCACCACGCGGCGGTCGAAGCGGCCGGGCCGCAGCAGCGCTGGATCAAGCACATCAGGACGGTTAGTCGCTGCGATCAGGATGACGCCGTCGTTGGACTCAAAGCCATCCATCTCGACCAGTAACTGGTTCAGGGTCTGCTCGCGCTCGTCGTGTCCGCCGCCCAGGCCCGCGCCACGATGACGGCCCACGGCGTCGATTTCGTCGATGAAGATGATGCAGGGCGCGTTCTTCTTGCCCTGTTCGAAGAGGTCGCGGACGCGGCTTGCGCCGACGCCAACGAACATCTCCACGAAATCCGAGCCCGAGATGCTGAAGAACGGAACGTTGGCTTCGCCCGCCACCGCCCGCGCCAGCAAAGTCTTGCCGGTTCCCGGAGGCCCGACCAGCAGCACGCCCTTGGGAATGCGGCCGCCAAGCTTCTGGAACTTCTGCGCCTCGCGCAGGAACTCAATGATCTCTTTCAGCTCTTCCTTGGCTTCATCCACGCCGGCGACGTCTTTGAACGTCACCTTTTTCTGCTGCATGGAGAGCAATCGCGCCTTGCTCTTGCCAAAGGACAACGCCTTGTTGCCGCCGCTTTGCATCTGGCGGATCATGATGAACCACAGCGCGCCCAGCAGGACGAACGGCGCCAGGTTCAGCAACCAGGAGGGCCAGCCCCCCGATTGCGGGTCCTTCACCGTGATGTTGACCTTCTTGTCCTGAAGGATCTTGTACATGTCCGGATAATTGGACGGAACCGTGACATGGAACCCAGCCTTGTCGTTCTTGAATTTGCCAGTAACCTCCTGGCCGGTCATCGTCACCTCGGTGACGTTACTCTGGTCAACCTGGGAGAGAAACTCGGAGAGGTTAATTTCGCGTTGCTTTTGGCCCGAGTTGGCGGATTTGACGACCTGCCACAGCAGGACGCCCGACAACACGATTACCAGCCAGAACACGACTGTCTTGACGGTCGAATTCACTAAAAACTCCTGTGTAATGGGGCAGGCAAAAACACTGCACCCAACACTTTAGATGCTAACGTTACACGCCGGATGTACAAATTCAGCGCTCTACTCATTGTAACTCGCACTTAAACAGAACCGCACGACGGACTTTAAGAAAATTCGGGAGCCGGCGGAGCGGCAATTCCGTTTTGGAAGTGCTGCCTTATGTTCAAGCTGTTGAACAGAATGCCGTCGGGTCGCTGTTCGAATATGTGGGATTCAAGGCGGCTTGGGCGCAATGCGCCGCGAGCTTTATTCGAGTATCTCGATTTTCAAGGCATCGCCCGTGCCGTCCCAGGCGAAGGCTCGCGCCACCGGAAATCCCTGTACCCAAACGACTTGGGAGCCGCACAAGACCAGCGGCCAGCTGTGGCGATCTTTCTCCGGAATGTGCTTCTCTGAGAACAGGCGCTTCAGCTTTTCCTCTGACTTGCTGTGCACAGGCAAGAACCGGTCGCCCGGACGCCAGTTGCGGACCGTCAACTCCGGACCAAGCAGATCAAGGCCAAGCAAACTTTCTGGTGCTTCCTCCTTCGCGAACTCTCTGGGCACCCGGATGCATCGCACCGTCAATCCGATTTCCGTGATGTGAACCTCGCCGGGAGCCGGCAAGATGTAAACGTAGTCTGGACTGGAGTGCGTCAACTGAGGCGCCCGCAATTGGAGACACTCGCCCGTGCGCGCGGCCAGCCATCCGCCGGGAAGCTCCGCCTTCGGCGACTCCCCGAGAGCGCAGCGCAAAAGCTTCTCCACATGTTCAAAGTCCAAAGTCAGATTGGCGGTCTCGACAAACCGCCGGAGCAGCCTGCGCTGCAACGCCAGCGGAAGAGCCTGGAAGTTCGCCAAACTGAGGAGTTGCCCGGCCGCGCCGGGGAACCGTTCCACCGCAGTGCTTTGAAAGGGCACGGCTTTAGCCGTGCCGTCACCGGCTACCCCAGTGCTGGGCTTTAGCCCCGAAGGAATTTCGGTCTGGCTGTGTTGGCGGGCGGCCAGTTCCTGTTCCACCAGCGCCTGCCAGTACTCCTCCTCCGCTCGCGCCAGCTCCGCTGCGTCGCTCAGCACCTGCCGCAGGTTCGGGTTGTACCCACGCTCCAGCAGCGGCAGCAGCTCATGTCGCACTCGATTGCGGGTGAAACGTTGGTCGAGATTGCTCTCGTCCTCGCGCCAGGTCTGGCCAATGGCAGCGAGGTACTGTTCGACCTCCTCGCGCGTGACTTTGAGAAGAGGTCGAATGATGCTGATTTGAAGGGGCACGCCTTTAGGCGTGCCGTAGGGTTCTGTTGGATGATTGCGGGCTTTAGCCCCGCGTTCCACGGAGTGGGTAGAACACGAGCTTGCTGGCAGAGGCGACGGCTGGGTAGTGCGGGCCTTCAGGCCCGCGTCCAAGCTGACTGTTCTTGCATAGGAGTCGGCTTCAGCCGACGACACACTTCTTGTTTCATTAATCTGTTTAGACCCGATTGCGATCTCCGGGTAGACTCCGGCCAGCCCGCGCGTTCCCGCGCCCCGCAAAAATTTCAGCAGCACGGTTTCGGCTTGATCGTCGAGCGTGTGGCCGGTCGCAACCTGGTTCAGATTGTGCGCTGCGGCCAGTGAACTCAGCCAGCGATAGCGCAGTTCGCGGGCTGCCGCCTCCAGGCCCAACTTGCTGGTGAGGGCGTGCTCGCGGACGTCGCCGCGGCCGCAGAAAAACTCCAGCTCATGCTGCCTTGCTAACTCTGCGACAAAGGCTTCGTCGCCTTCTGAGGCCTCGCCCCGCAGCCCGTGATTGAAGTGCGCAACCGAGACGACGATGCCCAGCTCGTTACGCAACTCAAGCAGCACCCGCAGCAAGGCGACCGAATCCGCGCCGCCCGACACAGCCACAGCGACGCGATCACCCGCGCGCATCAATTTGCGTTCCCGAATGTAGCGAAGCACCTTCTCGCGCACGCAACGATGGTAATGCAGGCGTCAGCTTTCAGCTATCAGCTGTCGTCCAGCTAACTTTTACGGCCTCGTGTCGGGCACCGTGATGGCGCGGAACATATATGGCAGCGCCTCGGCGACGATCATGGCCACCACAATCAGCGCGCCGCCGACAGCCTGGCGCGCCGACATGGACTCCTTCAGCCAGACCACGCTGAGCACCGCGGCCACCACCGGCTCCAGACTGAACAGCACCGCAGCCTCCGTCGGGCCCAAGGCGCGTCTGCGCGGTCGCCTGTCCCCAGAATGCGAAAACCGTGGACCCGAGCGCCAGATAGAGCGCCGCGGCCGCCACCGGCCAGTGCGACAGCGCCGCGAAGGCATTCTGAAATCCATACGGCGAAGGCAGAAAGGCGGTGGCCCCCACCGACACGACACCGCAGATCATCACCTGCGAGCCCGCCAGCAGCCACGCCTCGGAGCGGCGGGTGAAGGCGCCCATCATCACGATGTGGACGCCGCACAGGATGGCGCACAGCAGGATCTCAACGTCGCCGCGGTTCATTTCTCTGAACACGCCCCAGGGGGCGTGGCCCGTCCACCCGCCGCCCGGCAGATGAACCAGCAGGTACATTCCATAGACGGCGATCAGCGCGCCCAGCGCCGAGGCCAGCTTCACTCGCTGGCCGATGGCGACGGCAATCAGCGGCGTAAACAGTACGTAGAGGCCGGTGATGAAGCCGGCCTTGGCGGTGGTGGTGAAGCGCATGCCGTCGGTCTGTAGCCAGAAGACGACGACCAGGACGAGCCCGAGCCAGATGCCATCCAGCACGCCACGCCGGGTGATGCGGAATACCTTTGGCGCGAATGATGGCGAACATCACCACGCCGGCGAGCGGAAAGCGCAGCCCCATCAGCGCGCCCACGGAGAGACCGCCGTCGAGCACAATGCGCGTCGCCGGAAAGCCGAAGCCCCATATCGTCGCCACCAGCGCGATGATGAACACGGCGCGGGCGTGAGAGATGGGGGCGGATTGAGAGGAAGGTGCGGTCATGGATGCTACCCGACGGCGCGCACTCATCCTAACGTGATCGGCAGGAGCAAGATTACCTTGCTGTCGCTGGGCCGACCCAGTCCAGATCCAGGTCTGGAATCACTCGAAAGTCAGGGTCCCCGGTTACCAGCGGGCATCGATACTTCTGCGCCAGCGCCGCGGCGAATGCGTCTGCATAGGCAATCGGATATTGTCCTTTGAGAAGGGCTGCGTCCCAGATCTCATCGGCGGTCGGTACTTCAATGGTTGCAGGTAGCGTTGCCTGATAGTTCGCGCCACGACTCCGCGACCCTTTCGCTGTGGTTTTCCGAAGGAAGTAATACACCTCGCCGGCATTGATGGCGCTCATGAACAGCCGTGCGCACTGCCCGCAAGAGATTCGTCAAAGAGCTTTTCGACTGTGTCCGTCGCAGGCTGTCTGCCATTCATCCACTCGAGGATCGGCCACGTGTCAAGGACGCGAGTCTTCACGTTCGCGCTCCTCCTTCCGGAAGGCCCGAACTTTTCCATCAAGTCGCCCATTCGGCGGCGGCGCCCTTAAGCTTCCTCCAGGCATCGCCCTTGGAAAGCACAATTTCCTGGCCACGCACTTCGAGGGTCAGCTTCGAGCCCTCGCTGAGATTGAGAGCTTCCCGAACCTGCTTCGGGATGGCGATTTGTCCCTTGGAGGAAACCGTAACCTTATCCATAGACGTATCTTACCATATGTAAGCCAGGATTTCGGCCGGTGCATGAGCGGGTCGCCGCGTTTCCAGCACTCACCCAGGAACACTATGCGATGAAGGGCGGGGTCCCCGATGTACCCACGACTTCAAAGAACTCTTGTCCGTTTTGAACGCGTCACCGCGTTAAGATTATCTCAGTCGTGGAGAGCCTACGCCGTCTCCATTCATGCGCAGCCACGGGCAACCCAAGACCTTGACATTCTGCTGAAGCCTGACGCCGATAACGCAGCGGCAGTTTTTGCGGCCTTGACGCAATTCGGCGCACCGCTTCAGGGTTTAAGTTCGGCCGATTTCGCGGACCCTGGGGTCGTTCTTTCGCATGGGGCGTGAGCCGGTGAGTATTGATATTTTCACGGCGCATACCTGGTGTTGAGTTTGAGCCAGCCTGGCAACGCCGGGTTGAAGATGTCGTTGACCCGTCTAGCGGATTAATCGCGAGCTTCATTTCTCGCGAGGACCTGATAGCTGCGAAATTGGCCGCCGGCAGACCGCAAGACCTTGCCAACGTCGACGCCATCCGCAAGGCGATGGAGCCCCGGCAGGACGGGAAAGACTGAACCTGGGCAACAACGTTTCGACGCCCACTTGAGCTCAATTTTCGGGCAAGCGCTCCGTCATCCTACAACGTAGCGCTCTTGCTCTCGATCAGCCCCTTCACCCGCTCGATGAACGCCTCCGCCTTCACCGAGCCTTCGCCCTTCTCCTGCCCGCGGACGCGCACGTTGACCTCGCCGGCCTCCATCTCCTTGTCGCCGACGACGAGTTGGAACGGCACCTTCTGCATGGCGTGCTCGCGGATCTTGGCGTTCATCTTCTCGTTGCGCACGTCAACGTGAACGCGGACGCCGGCCGCCTTCAATTTGTCGCCGACCTCGTTGGCGTAGGCGTGGTGCTTCTCGCCGATCGGGATGACGACCACCTGCACCGGCGACAGCCACACCGGAAACGCGCCGGCGTAGTGCTCGATGAGCACGCCGAAGAAGCGCTCGACTGAGCCGTAGAGCGCGCGGTGCACCATCAGCGGCTGGTGGCGCTTGCCGTCTTCGCCGACGTACTCCAGCCCGAAGCGCTCGGGCAGGGTGAAGTCAAACTGCACGGTCGAGAGCTGCCACAGGCGGCCGATGGCGTCCACCAGCTTGATGTCGATCTTGGGCCCGTAGAATGCGGCCTCGCCGGGGATCAGCTTGTACTCGATGTTGCGCCGCTTCAGCGCCTGCTCCAGCGAGCGCTGCGCCAGTTCCCACTGGTCGTCGCGACCGGCGTAGGTCGAACGATCGTTCGGATCCCAGGTGGAAAGTTCCACGTGGAACATTTCGAAGCCGTAGGTCTTCAGCACGGCAAGCGCGAAATCGATGCAGCCGACCACTTCGTCCTCGATTTGCTCAGGCGTGCAAAAGATGTGCGCGTCGTCCTGGGTGAAGCCGCGCACGCGCAGCAGGCCATGCATCACGCCCGAGCGCTCGTAGCGATAGACCGTACCCAGCTCGCCCAGGCGCACCGGCAGATCGCGATACGACTTCAGGCTGTCGCGGTAGATCAGAATGTGGAACGGGCAATTCATCGGCTTCATGCGATAGTCAGCGTCGTCCAGTTCCATCGGCGTGAACATGTTCTGCGCGTAGTAGCCTTCGTGGCCGCTGGTCTTCCACAGGTCCACGCGTGCGACGTGCGGCGTGTACACCAGCGAGTAGCCGCGCTTGAGGTACTCGTCGCGCATCCAGTCTTCCATCAGCTTGCGCATCATGCCGCCCTTGGGATGCCAGAAAATGAGCCCCGGCCCCGCCAGCTCCTGGATGGAGAACAGGTCGAGCTGCTTGCCCAGCACGCGATGGTCGCGCTTCTTCGCTTCCTCGATTTTGTGCAGATACTCGTCGAGGTCCTTGCGAGAGAAGAATGAGGTGCCGTAGATGCGCTGCAGTTGCGGATTCTTCTCGTCGCCCAGCCAATACGCGCCCGCGATGCTGAGCACCTTGAACGCCTTGATGCGTCCGGTCGACGGGATGTGCGGGCCGCGGCAGAAGTCGGTGAACTTGCCGGTCTTGTAGATGGAGATCTTCTCGTCGGGCGCGGTGAACTGCTCAATGAAGTGGCACTTCATGAAGTCGCCTTCCGACTTGAAGCGCTCCAGTCCCTCGGCCCGCGGCAGAAACTCGCGCGCGTACGGCAGGTCCTGCTTCACCAGCTCCTGCATCTTCTTCTCGATGGCCTCCAGGTCCTCGGGCGTGAACGGTTTCTCGCGATAGAAGTCGTAGAAGAAGCCGCTCTCGGTCGCCGGACCGTGACCGAGCTTGGTCTCGGGAAATAGTTCAAGCACCGCAGCGGCCATCAGGTGCGCGGACGAGTGGCGATAGACTTCCAGCGCTTCGGGATCGCGGTCGGTAAGCAGGCGCAGTTCGACGTCGTGTTCCAGCGGGCGCGTGAGGTCGATGAGTTGCGCGTTGTTCTTCGCCGGCTCAGCTGCCGGCGTCGCGGCGACCTCGCCGGCGGGATGGTGTCCGTTGCCGGCGCTGCCGTTGCCGTTCGAAGCCAGCGGCTTGATCTGCGCGGCCAGCGCGGCGTCTGCCAGACGCGGGCTGATGCCTCTGGCGATATCGAGTGCGGAGGTCCCGCGCGGCACGTCTTTCACGCTGCCGTCGGGTAGTTTCACATGAATATTTTCGGCCATGATGATGACACCTGTATGCAGCTTTCACGCTGCGGGTAGCAAACTTTTGAGTTTATCGGAGCCCGGAGGGCAGAGCAATTGCGCGGAACTTACAGGGATGTTCGTTGCCGATGCGCGCGCACTTCCAGCACCAGCGCGCCCAGGAAGGCGGCTGAGCCGATGACGATGGCTGCGGGAATGGCCACGTGCTTGTAAGCGTTGCTCATATCGACCTGTGTGCCTTTCATCATGCCATAAATCACAGTGCCCACGATACCGCAAAACAGCCCAGCACCCATGCCCGCGGCGCCGAACAGCAGCGTGGTGAACAGCACCCGCACCGTCGAGGTGAAGACAATGGAGATGCTGCTGCGCTGCTTGCTCGGCGCCATGGCGGTGCTGTGCATCACTACTTAGGTTACACCAGCAAACGCAGCCCGGTCGCCGCCCGCTTCCTGCCCTTGCGTTACAATCAACTCTTCATGTCTTCCACCTCTCAAGCTGTCACCCGAACGCCCGCCGAAGTGGTTCGCATGGCGCCGGTTTCGCAGGCGGCCAACGGCATTTGCTACTCGGTCATGGGAGAGGTCACGACCGCGGTCGCCGACGTGGAGCGTATGATCAATGCCGTTCCCCGCACCATTGCCGCAGCGCTCAACCGCAAGGCCTACTACTTCGTCCCGCTCACGCTAAACATGGGCGACGGCACCATGATCGCCGACCGCTACGATGTGCAGCTCTCCGACAGCGCCGTCTGCCATCGCAACCAGACGCTGGGCGATTCGCAGTGCGTGTTCATTTCGACCCGCCTGATGGAAGACAGCTTTGCCATCGCCTTCGAGTTCTTCATCAATGTGGGACACAACTTCGTCGAGCACGTCGGAGTTTCGCAGGAGTTCGCCGACCTGGTGTGGAAACAGGTGGACGAGAAAGCACGCGGTGAGACTTCGCTTGACGCTTACGAGCTGCGCAAAGTGGCGACCACCGCCGGACCTGAGGCCGAGAAGGCCAAGCACGAGTACCTGCTGGCTGCCTTTGCCGACGCCATCGCCGTGTACACGCTGTCGCTGTATCTCGATGTGGACTACCAGGACCTCCGCGAACGCGATTATCCTCTGCTGTCTCCCAACGCCTTGGCCGAGCGCTTGCGCAAGATCAACGAGCTGTTCCCCTCGAATCCCGGATTCGAGTTTGCCGTGTATCACCGAAGAAGGCAGCAGTAGCTGTTCGCTGTTCGCTCTTCGCCAGAGACTTCTCCGTGCCCTCCGTGTCCTCCGTGGTGAATGGTTCCGCGCTCACCAGCACCATCGCCCGAACGTCCCTCCGCATCCTATACAATCGAGCTTCCCACCATGAACCGGATGATCCTTGCCAACCTGGTACACCGCCCGTTTCGCACCATCATCAGCGTGGTCGCGGTTGCGGTCGAGGTCACGCTCATTCTCCTCATCGTTGGCATCATGCTGGGGATGCTGAACGACAGCAAAACCCGCCAGGCGGGCATTGGCGCCGACATCATGGTCCAGCCGCCGGGTTCATCGCTGTTGATGGGCGTGAGCGGCGCACCTGTCTCCGTAAAAGTCGCAGACAAAATCCGTGGCTTACCGCACGTGGTTGCGGTGGCGCCCGTCGTGACCCAACTCACCACCTCGGGCACTGTGGAGGTCCTCGACGGCATTGATCTGCAATCGTTCGACGCCGTGAGCGGAGGCTTTCATTTTCTTTCGGGCGGCGCGTTTCAGGGGCCGTACGACATGATCATCGACGATCTCGAGGCCGGGTCGAAACACCGCAAGGTGGGCGACATGGTTGAGACGCTCAATCATCAGTTCCGCATCTGCGGCATCGTCGAGCATGGCAAGGGCGCGCGCAAGTTCGTCCCCATCGCGACCCTGCAAGACCTGATTGGCGCGATCGGCAAGGCCTCCATCTTCTACGTCAAGCTCGACGATCCCAATAACGCCGACGAAGTTGTCCGCGCGATCAAGAGCATCTCCGGCATGCAGCAGTACGGCGTGCACTCGCTGAAGGAATATCTCAGCCTGATGACGTCGGCCAGCATCCCCGGCCTCACCACGGTGATTAATGTCGTGATCGGCATCGCCATGATCATCGGCTTCATCGTCATCTTCCAGGCCATGTACGCCGCGGTGATGGAACGCACCCGCGAGATCGGCATCCTGAAATCGCTGGGCGCGGGCAAGCTCTACATCGTAAATGTGGTGCTGCGGGAAACGCTGCTGATCGCGATCGGCGGAGTCATCCTCGGCATCGCCATCAGCTACGGCGCCAGGGTGGGCTTGCGCGCAAAGTTCCAGACACTGCCGGTGCTCATCACTTACGCATGGATCGTCAAGGCTGCGATCATTGCGCTGGTTGGTTCGCTGCTGGGCGCCTTCTATCCCGCGATGAAGGCCGCACAGAAAGATCCCATCGACGCGCTGGCCTACGAATAGAAAGAAAGAACCACCGCATATTTAGACGGATAACGCGGACTCCGTTGGGATCCGCGTTATCCGCCATTGCTACACGGTTGACGCTTTCATTACCCATCGCGCCCATGCATGGCGGCGCGCTTACTTCGAATTGCCCACCTGGGCGTTGGTGAAGGCGACCGGTGCGCTTACAGCAACCGCATTGGCCGCGCTGGTGGCACTCTTTGCGACCTTAGCTGAATGTTTTGCGGTCTTTTGCAGCGAGACGTCAGCGGGTAGACACTGATACTCGGGATAGGAAGTGCAACGCTGCGCCTGGTCTATGGCCTGGTCGTAGGCCTGAAGTTGGCAGGCCCGCAGCGTGTCCAAACTGGACCAGCAGGCGTCGTCGTGCGGGTTCGGCAAAGCACTCTGTGCTGACAAGCTCGCAACAGAAAGCAAAAGCAGAAGTCCAACCGGGATGAGTTTCTGTAGTTTCATAATCAATCCTCCACTAGCACATGAGATTGCCCGGCCCATCACCACGCACGGACAACTTGTCCTTGTTTTCTGCCAATTTTCATGTAGCGAAGTGGCTGTGCCCTGCATCTCTGTTGTGCATGGACTTAATAACTGAGAATAGCGGGAAATATTCCAAACTGAAGGAATGGCCGACTCGCCGCATAGCGTTCCTGGTGTTATCGAGTACCCATTTGACGAACCTTGCGGGCCCGCTTGATGTGTTTACACGGGCGTCGGCGCTGCTGACGCGCAACGGGAAACGACGCTCACCCGCCTATGCGGTTGAATTGCTCACCGCTGATGAAACGCCGCTAATGACGGGGTCGGGACTCGGATTGATCGGCGGCCATCGCTGGACGGAGGCACACGGTCCCATCGACACCTTGCTTGTCCTGGCGAATCCAAACACCGCTCAATCGCGAATCGACTCGGAATTGCTGGTATGGATGCGCACTCGCGCAGAACAGGTGCGACGCGTTGGTTCGGTCTGCGCTGGAGCTTTTGTGCTGGCCGCGGCCGGGTTGCTCGACGGGCGGCAGGCCACCACGCATTGGGAATTGGCTGATGTTTTGGCCGAGCGCTATCCACGCATTTCCGTCGATGGTGACCGCATCTTCACCCAGGATGGAAAGGTCTGGACCAGCGCCGGCGTTTCCGCTGGCATTGATCTCGCTCTGGCAATGGTCGAGGAAGATCACGGCCACGCGCTCGCTCTGGAGATCGCGCGCCGCATGGTGCTGTTCATGCGCCGTGGCGGAGGCCAGAGTCAGTTCAGTTCGCAACTCGCCGCCCAGGCCGCTGACCACCAGCCTATCCGCGAACTCGTCGCATGGATCTCAGAACATCTCGGCGCTGATCTGTCTGTCCCGGCTCTGGCGCGCCGCGCCGGCATGAGCGACCGCAATTTCAGCCGGGTCTTTACCCAGCAGGTGGGCACCACACCTGCGCGCTTCGTGGCGCGACTGCGGACAGAAGCCGCGAAGGCAAAGCTCGCTGCCACACCTGAGAAGCTGGAAGCGATCGCACAGAGTGCGGGATTCGGCGATGGCGAAACTCTGAGGCGTCACCTGCGGAAAGATTTGAGAGTGTCGCTTGCCTCACCGCGGAGCCGGGCCAGCCTCAGATCCGCATCGGCATGACCACGTAGCGGTAGTTCGGGCGCGCTTCAAGGAAGGTCTTGCTCAGTCAATCCTGCGGCTTTGACCAGATGATTTAGAAGTCCCATCTTCAGCGGCCGATTGCCGTGGACGGGCACAGAAAGGCGCACGATGCTGGAGTGCTTTCCATATATGTGGTGACTACCATGGATACGCAGAAGGAGCCATCCGTGACGCTCGAGAATTCGGATCAACTCCTTGCCCGAGAGCGCTTTCATACTGCAATTTCGAGCACACGATCCTTCGGATGCGATTCGGTCTGCGCGACCTCGACCGACAAACACCCCTCAATGGCTTCATGAAGATTGGCCAGCAATTCCTCCAGGGTTTCACCTTGCGTAGCGCACCCCGGTATTGCTGGAACCTCGGCCCAAAATCCGCCCTCTTCGGCCTCGTGTACCACCGCTTTAATCTTCATCACTTCTCCGATTTGATTTTACAAACAACGCAGTCCGGGCCAGCCTCAGATCCGCATCGGCATGACCACGTAGCGGTACTTGAAGCCGTCGTCGTTGGCGTCGTCAGGACGCATCTGGCCGGCCGATTGTGCGTCCTTGAACTCCAGGCGGACCTCGCCGCCATTGGAGGCCTTCAGGAAATCGAGCAGGTACTCGGAGTTGAAGCCGATGGTCATGGGATCGGCGGTGTACGCGGTCTCGATGGAATCTTCCGACTCGCCCGCGTCGGTGGATGAAGAGGAAACCTTGAGCTCATTCTTGTCGAGCTTCATACGGATGGCGCGAGAGCGTTCGTCGGCGAACTGCGCCACGCGCTGGATGGCGGTGTTGAGATCGGCGCCATGGACGGTGACCGATTTGGTGGTTTCACGCGGCAGCACAGCTTCGTAGTTGGGAAATTGTCCGGTCAACTGGCGCGACGTCAGCAGCCGTTCGCCAATGCGGAAGAAAAGCGTCGAGTCGTCCTTGGCAAACTCCACCTCGGCCACGTCACTGTTTTGCAGCAGCGAGTAAATCTCCCCCATCGCTTTCTTGGGGATAAGTGTTTTGTTCTCGCCGGTCACGTCAAAGTGTTCGCCCTGCTTTTCGATATGAGCGAGGCGATGCCCGTCGGTGGCCACCATGGTGATGGATTCCGCCTTCAGCACCATGAGCCCGCCATTTAAGGTGTAACGCGATTCCTCGCTGGAAATAGCGAAGATGGTCCGGCCGATCATGCTGCGCAGAGTCTGGGCGGGAATCTTAACGCTGCCGGCGGCAGGAAAGGTTGGCAGGCCAGGAAAGTTCGCTCGCGCCATGCCGACCATCTTGGTAATCGAGCGCCCCGAGCGAATATTGACCCAATGGTTCTCCAGTAGTTTGATGGAGATGTCGCCGTCGGGCAGCAGTTTGACGTAGTCGTAAAGTTTGCGGGCGGGAATGGTGCAGGCTCCCTCGCGCTTCACTTTGGCCGGACACGAGGTGCGCAAGCTGAGATCGAGATCGGTAGCCGTGATGTTTAACCGGTCATTCGCAGCCTCGAATAGAAAATTTGAAAGAATGGGGATCGTGGTCTTGCGTTCGACCACTCCCTGCGTGGCAGTCAGTTCCTTGAGCAGTTCGAACTTGCTGACACTGATTTCCATCGCTGTACCTTGGACGACTCCGGTTTCGGCAGCCATAACGTTTTGCACCTCGGCAGGCACCGGCCTGGCCTTGTATTACTGCTACTCCTTATACCAAATAAAAAACATATAAAACCAGTAGTAACAGTAGGCAGCCCGGAAAAGTGGAAATTTTAGGAGAAATCGCATCGGATGGGGTCCGCGGACGCTTGCTACTGTACAAATCACCCGGTCTGAGGTTCGGAGGCTTGTGCCGAACCGGAAGCAACTTAAAGTTCCATCCCGGCGTTTCACTGAATCCACAGTCTGTCCACAGGCAGGGGCGGAGAAAAACTATCGCCAAGAGTGAAAAACCGCGCTGAATGCGCGGTTCAGGCACCTAAAGTCTCCATCAGTTTATTGAGCACCCTGTTTAAATCCTTGTCGGTTTTGCGTTGCTGTTCGATCTTGTCGACCGAATGAAGGACCGTGGTGTGGTGCTTGCCGCCAAATTGACGTCCAATTTCAGGCAGCGAAGCGTCCGTCAGGTGCTTGGCCATATACATGGCGATCTGGCGGGGAAACACAATGACCCGCGAGTTGTTCTTCGCCTTAATTTCCGCCACCCGCAGACCGAACTGCTCCGACACCGCTTTCTGGATCGATTCGATGGAGATCTTGCGGATCTGCGAGTCGATCAGGTTCTTCAGGACTTCCTGGGTGGTCTGCAGGTTAATCTCGCCGCCGGTGAGGGACGAGTACGCCAGGACGCGAATCAACGCGCCCTCCAACTCCCGCACATTACTGCGAATGTTGGAGGCGATGAACAAGGCCACTTCCGTGGGCAGCATCACCCGATCGGTCTCAGCTTTCTTCTGCAGAATGGCCACTTTGGTTTCCAGGTCAGGTGGCTGGATGTCTGCAATCAGTCCCCATTCGAAGCGGCTGCGCAGTCGGTCTTCAATTTCTGCCAATTCTTTGGGGGGCCGATCGCTGGCGATCACAATCTGGCGCATGCCTTCGTGCAAGGCGTTGAAGGTGTGGAAGAACTCCTCCTGGGTACGCTCTTTGTTCACCAGGAACTGGATGTCGTCGACCAGCAGGACATCCATATTGCGATATTTGTCGCGGAAGCCGGTCATCTTGCTGTAGCGCAGGGCGTTGATCATGTCGTTGGTGAAACGCTCGCTGGACACATAGCAGATTGACTTTTCCGGTTGCCGCTTTTTGATCTCGTGACCGATGGCCTGCATCAGGTGGGTCTTGCCCATGCCGACGCCGCCATAGAGGAAGAGCGGATTGTAGGCCTTGGAGGGATGCTCGCCGACGGCGCGCGCCGCAGCATGCGCAAACTGATTGCCGGCGCCGGTGACGAAATCGTCGAAGGTGTACTTGGGATTGAGCTGAGCGGCGCCGTCCCAATCGAAGCGTTGTTGCTGCGCAGCAGTAGCCACGGGTCTCTCCGTATGGGCTGGAGGTTCGTTGTGTACAGCATCCGCGTGGACTGGCTTGCCCTTGCCTTGCGGCTCTGGCTCGGTGACGAACTCAACGTCGAGAAATTCCAGGCCGAGGTTTTCCATGGCCTCGCTGATTAAATCGCCGTAGCGTTCACCGATCTGGCAGAACTCGGGATTGGGGACGCGCACGAACAACACCGCGCCCTGCGCATGGTCATAGCGTGTAGGTTTGAGCCAGGTCTCGTAGGAAGTTCGATTGACCTTTTTTTCCAGCGCGTCGAGAACTCGCACCCACGGATTGGCAGATGCTGCACCAAAGGAAGACATAAAAAGTAGTCCAGAGGCAGTCGCTGCCTCTTTGGCAAAATCGATGTTAGAGGGAAACAGAACCGAGCACAGAGCCACAAACTGGCGAACACTTCAACTGAGAATCTTCAAGTTTGCAAACCCAACGATTGCGGCGATCAGCAGCATTGCACCAGCGTTCGTGCAGTCAGTTTTTCTTGTGGCTGTATGGGATACTAGCACGAAAAAAATTGCGCGCCAGACAATTCTTGCGCTTGAAATTTCATTTTTTCGCGAGTGATTGATTTGGGGAAAGTTACCGAAGAATTTTTTTTCGCGAGTGCTGCGCTGCTGGTGCAGGTGCAGAAATGCTGGCGCCGAGACCCACCGCGAAGCACACCAAGAGGCAATCGACGGCGGCACTTTAGGGCGTCGCGGCGTCGATCAAGTGATCAATCAGCGAAGCAGAGGAGTCAGTGAACAGTCATGCGCATCGCCATCGTATCCGACATTCACGGCAACCGAACCGCGTTCGAGGCAGTTCTGGCCGATCTGCGGCAAACTGCTCAGCGCCCAGATGCCCTGAGCTTTGCAAACCGGGCAGCCGGGTTTGCCACAGAGGCACACTGGCCGTTATACTTTGAGTTTGCTCTATTCAATTTTTAGCCAGTGAGGAGCGCAGTTTTCGAATGCCCAAGCGCACGTTCCAACCCAACCGTCGTCACCGCTCAAAGACGCACGGATTTCGTTCTCGCATGAAGACCAGCAGCGGCCGGGCGGTGCTGTCGCGCCGTCGGGCCAAGGGGCGCAAGCGCGTCTCCGTAAGCCCTGGCTTCCGCGATTAATCCAAGGACCCGAAATCTGCGTTATCGCGACCTTTCCAGATGAAGTAACCGGGAGTCGTCGCAAGACTCGGCCGCAGCAAAGACAGTAACCCGGCGGGTCAGCGCCGAGCGCTTAATGTGACCTCCGCCGCCAGCAGCAAGTTTCCAAAATCGAGGCATCTGCTGAAACACGCCGATTTTCAGCGCGTTTATCAGAGCGGCCGCCGGCAGTTCACAGGAAACATGACGGTCTTCTTTCTGCGGCGCAGCGGCGGTCCGGACGCGATTGGGGCGGGAGGCACGCCTCGTGTAGGATTCACGGTGGGCAAAGTGCTGGGAGGATCGGTGGAACGTAACCGCATCCGGCGGCGGATGCGCGAAGCGGTGCGGTTATCGGCCCAGGCGTGCGACGGCCCCATCGACGTAGTGTTTAATCCGCGGAAGAGCGTCAGTCACCTGCCCTTCGCGGAGTTGGTAACCGAAGTGACACGCGCTCTGCGGCTGGCCGCACAACGCGCCCGCACCGGGGAACAGAAATGAAGCAGGCTGTGCAATTCGTGTTGCGGTGCTATCAGCGGGTCATCTCGCCCATGCTGCCGCATTCCTGCCGCTTCGTTCCCACCTGCTCGCAATATGCGATTGAGGCCGTGGAGTGCCACGGCGTTGTTCGCGGAGGCTTGCTGGCCGCCTCGCGGCTGTTGCGCTGCCATCCCTTCGCGCGCGCGGGAGTGGATCCGGTGCCGCCGGCGAGCGTGAAATCGGGGCACGGATTACCAGACATTTTGCCGGGAAATTCTCGCTCCTTGAACGGAACTTAAACTTGGCCGAGTATAAGAACCCACAGCAGGAACCGGGCGGCGATCGCCGCATGTTGATGGTGTTTGCCGTCACCTTTGCGCTGATCATCATCAGCCAGATTTTTCTCTTCAAAGACAAGTCCAAGCAGCAGCCAAAGACCGCTCCCGTCGAAACCTCACAGTCCAACGCACCGGCAGCGGCATCGCAGTCCGCGGCGGTGAGTGCACCGGCGGAATCCGTCTCTAAGGCAGATACCAGCGCCAATCCGGCAAAGACCGCCGCAGTGACCAAGGCGGCCAGCAGCGAAGTCGAGACAGTCGTCGAAAACGACGTGGTGCGCATCGTTTTTACCAACCGAGGCGCGCAGGCGAAGTCGTGGGTGCTGAAGAAATACAAGGACGAGGACGGTCATCCGCTCGACCTGATTAACCCGCTGTGCGTGAAGTTCGGGCTCCCGCTCAGCCTGTACACCTATGACGAGAACCTGCGGAACCAGATCAATTCGGCGCTCTACGTTGCCAGCACCAGCGGTCCCATCACCGTCCCCGGCGAGCTGAGCTACGAGTACGCGCAAGCCGACATTACAGTCCGCAAGACCTTCCAGTTCGGTGCCGGCTATGTCGTCTCCATCGAAACCGTCGTCACGCAGAATGGCAAGCCGATACAGGCGTATCCCATGTGGCCGGCAGGTTTTGGCGACCAGAGTACCGGCCCTTCCTACGCTTCGGCCAAGATCGAATACATGGCCAACGACAAGGTGGAGCGGCTTGCCCCCAAGAAGGTGAGCAGCGGCAATACCTTGCGCGGGCCCTTTAATTGGGCGGGCGCTCAAGACCAGTATTTCGCAGGTATTTTCCTGCCCGACAATCCGGACACCGCGGCGATGGTCACGCTGCACAATGCGATCAGCGTACCTAAGGACCCGAAGAACCCAGACCCCAACAATGTGAACCGCTACGACGTGCTGGGGGCAGCCGTCGGCGATGTCAGCGGCATCACGCGGGGACGTTTATTCGTGGGCCCGAAAGCACTTCCGGTTTTGGAGTCGATACGCTCCAATACCGCTCCCGGGCAAATGGATGGCCCCGATCTTCGTAACGTGGTGGACTTCGGTTTCTTCAGACTGATCGCCCGCCCGCTGTTCCTGTGGCTGCTGTGGACGCACCAGCACATGGCCAGCAATTGGGGCGTGTGCATTATCATCCTGACCGTCATCATCAACCTGGTGCTGCTGCCGCTGCGCATCACCAGCATGAAGTCGGCGCTGAAGATGCAAAAGCTCCAGCCCCAGATGAAGGCCATCCAGGAAAAATACAAAAAGTACCCGTTGCGTGATCCGCGGCGTTCGGAGATGAACGTCGAGATCGGCGAGCTGTACAAGCGCGAAGGCGCCAATCCGGCGGGCGGATGCGTGCCCCTGATTATCCAGATGCCATTCCTGTTCGCGTTCTATTCCATGCTGGGAGTCGGTATCGAGCTGCGTCAGGCGCCGTTCCTCTGGCTGCACGATTTGTCGTCGCCCGACAAGATATTCATCCTGCCGGTCTTGATCGTGATCACGACCTTCCTGGTGCAGAAGATGACGCCCAACGCCGGCATGGATCCGAAACAGCAGCAGATGATGACGGTGATGATGCCGCTGATGATCGGGTTCTTCAGTTATTCTTTGCCGGCGGGCTTGAGCGTGTACTGGACGGTGGGAAATTTCATCGCCATCGCCCAGCAGTACATCATGAACCGCACCGGTCTGGGACGGGAGATGCGCGAGGAGATGGAGAAGCGCGCCCGCAAGAAGGCGGGGAAATAGTGACTGTTGCGATGGGCCACGGCTCTGACCGGGGCACAACGGATTCCCTGAAGAATCCATGGGTCGCAGCAGAGCATGGGTTGCGATACTCCAGTCGCGCGAAGCGGGACGAAAGATGATAGCCCAGCGCTTCAGCGCTGGGTAAGCGTAGTGAACAATTCGAGTCCCTTCAGGGACGACACATTGCAAAGGGACTTCAGTCCCGCAACTGCTTATGCCGATACATGACAAAATCGCGGCCGCCAAGAAGATCAGCGAGTTGCTGAACGCCACCTTCGCCAGCGGCGACTTTCATTTGCGCTACAAAATCACGGTTGATCCTCAGGTGGGCAGCGACCGCGAATGGGAGCGCCCCGAAATTCTGGTGGAGATTTCCGGCTCCGACAGCCCCCTGGTGCTGGAGAACGGTGCAGAGCTGCTGCGCGCCTTTGAGCATGTGGCGCTGGAGATGCTTAGACTGGCGCCCAATGAACACGAGAAAGTCAGCTTTGACTGCCAGAATTTCCGCTCGGCCCGCCTGCAGGAGCTGCGGCTGGCTGCCGACGTAGCGGCGGAGCGCGTCCGCAAAACCGGCGTGCCCTATGCGTTCGCCCCCATGTCGTCGCGGGAGCGTCGCATCGTCCATCTGGCGCTGCGAGATTTCGATGACCTGCGCACCGACAGCGACGGCGAAGCACTCAACCGCCATGTGGTGGTCTATCCCAAGGACTACCAGGGCAAACCGCCTGCCCCGCCTGTATCGCGGCGAAGGTAAAGACCGCTTTTCGCACTTCGCTTCTCGCTCTTCGCGCCTGTGCGACTCTCACGTTCGCACGTCTGAATCACTTCGATTGGATGGGAAATCTCCCATAGCCGGACCTTCCAAATTGCTCGCCAATAGGTTAACCGCTGCCGATGACTGGCTTGGGCTAACAAGGAAGAGCGAAAAGCGAAGAGCGAAAAGCGAAAAGCCCCTGTGTCTCTGTGCCTCTGTGGTGAATAATGTTCTCCATGCATCTCGACGACACCATCGTTGCCATTGCTACGCCCCCAGGACGCGGCGGCATCGGCGTGGTGCGTCTCTCTGGCGCGGAGGCGCGTGACATCGCGCGTCCAATGTTGCGGTTGGCACATGGACATGACTTTGGGCCGGGCCGCGCTCATTTTGGCGAACTGATCGACCCGGCCACCGGCGAGCGCATCGACGAGGTCGTCGTTACCTTCTTTGCCAAGCCGCACTCCTACACCACCGATGACGTAGTCGAAATCTCCTGCCACGGTTCGCCGGTGGTACTGCGGCATGTTGTAGAGATGGCGGCGGCACGGGGTGCGCGGCTGGCCGAACCCGGCGAGTTCACCATGCGGGCGTTCCTGAATGGCCGCATTGACCTTACCCAAGCTGAAGCGGTGCGCGATTTGATCGAGTCGCAAACCCTGTATCAGGCGCAGGTTGCGGCCCGTCAACTCGAAGGCGCGTTGTCGAAGCGATTGCAGCCCACCAAGCAGAAGCTGATGGAACTGATTGCCATCATGGAAGCGGGGGTGGACTTTGCTGAAGACGATATCGCGGTAATTCCGGATGGGCAGATCCTCTCGCGCATCGCCGCGATTCGCGCGCCGCTGGGGGACCTGCTGGCCAGCTTCGGGTTTGGCAAGGTTGTACACGAAGGCTTGACTTTGGCCATCGTGGGAAATCCCAATGTTGGCAAGTCGAGCTTGTTTAATCGGCTGGTGGAGCGCGAACGCGCTATCGTTACCGCGACGCCCGGCACCACGCGCGACCTGGTGAGCGAAACTATCGCCATCGGAGGCATTCCGGTGCGACTGGTCGATACCGCCGGAATTCGCACGGCACGCGATGAGGCCGAGAGCATCGGTGTGCGCAAATCGATGGAAGTGCTGGCGGAGGCTGACGTCGTGCTGATCGTGATGGACGCGGCGAATCCGATTGTTGACGGTGCTGAAATGCGGGGCGGAGAATCGAGTCCCGATGGCGGTCTGATCGCCAAGAGCCAAGGTCGCGCGCGGCTTGTGGTTCTCAACAAAATCGACCTCGCGCCGCAGGCCCGCTCCCACTGTGGAAAAGCCCCGGTTTTACGGCATCTACCGGAGGCGCTACAGCCTCCCGACTGCGTTGCCACTTCGGCGCTGACGGGCGAAGGCATCGCGGAACTGCGAGCGAAGATTTTGCAGTTGGTTGCCGGCGACGGACCGCAGCAGGAAAGCGGCTTTCTCACCAACGTGCGCCAACAAAAGCTGGTGGAGGACGCAATTGCGGCGCTCGACCAGGCAGCCGGCGCGGTCCCCGTGAAAACACCGCACGAGATGGTGTTGCTGGACCTCTACAGCGCGCTGCGTCCCCTGGACGCCATCACTGGCGCCACCACCGCCGACGACATCCTGAACCTGATCTTCAGTTCGTTCTGCATCGGAAAGTAGCTCAAGACGGCCGCCCACTACTGCGGCTTGGAGGTCGTGGATTGATCCGGCGCGGCAGGAGGACGGTTCTGCAGCATGAACATAGTGCCGCTGGGGAGTTTCACATTTGTATTCGTGGAGACCAGATAGGATGTTCCATCTTTGTCACGAAGGATGCGAACATCGTGGAGCATAGCCGGTCTTGTCACAACTCGATCGTGGGAGCCTGCGGTTTCATCTTGCGGAAAGTTCGCTAGCGGCGGCACCGCGCCGGTTCCACCCCCGGTGCGACCGTTTATGTGACCGTTCCGTCCAACGGACGGCGCTGCCTCCGCGGAACTGCTGTTCTGGTCCGAAGCGGGTGCCACAGTTATTTGCTCGGAGATGAAGGCATGCAGTGCGACCTTGTGCTGTTTCCACTCAGCTCTCTCCACCAGCAACACGAGCCAGGATGGCTTGTTCCCTTGATGTGGGGCAGCGCCTATGATTCGGCCGAACAGCTTGGTTTGCGCCGGCATCACCAGCTTTGGGCCGATCAGTACTGCTTCCACAGTGGTAAATTCGACGGGATCGCCGCGATGGACCTTGTCTGCGCGCACCGTCTTGGAGAGCTCCGCGGGTATCAACAGACTGCCAGCCGGCTTGCCGGCAAGGGGGTCAGGCTGCGCTTGAACCAGCAATGCAGCCATCATGCACACCGGTATGCAACCCATACGCATACGGCCAAATGATACGACGACCGCGCTGGAGTGTTGTCAACAAGCCGTGACACAAGCGAAAATTCCCTGGCCACAGCGCAGGCGACCCAGGATTCCCTCTAAGGGATAGGCATATAATCCGGCCATCCACTGGAGGGGCGCCATGGCACGTCTGAATGTTTACATCTTTCACTGCTCACGATGCGGCGAGCCTGCCTACGCGCTGCTGAAAGAAAGGACGCCGGGCGGCGTCGAATCGGGTGACACCATCTTTCCCACCATTGATCTCAAGGCCATCCGCGCCCAGTGCTCGGCGTGCAAGCATACCCAGTTTCGCGACGCTGGAGAGAATTCCCACTTCGCGCTGCTGGAGTGGAGTTAGGCAACAATCCCCGCTCCCTCCGGGGGGTCGGCACCAGATATGATTTGGTATGATTTTGTCATACAGGGATAATCATGCGAAATGCTAAGGTCCTGTCGATCACCCTTCCTTCTCCAATGCTTCAGGAGGCGAAGAAGCTGGCCAGGCAGGAGAACCGGACGATGAGTGAACTGGTCCGGGAGGCGCTGCGTCAATATCAACGGCAGAAGCGATGGGAGAGCGTCACGGCGTTTGGTGAAGTTAGCGCTGAGAAGGTCGGTGTGCGTAATCCAGAGGACGTGGTGCAGGCGATACATGACTTCCGCCGGGAAAAGCGCTTGTCCCAAAGCAAACCGAAAGGGTCAAAGCGTACGGCGTGACAGTCCGCGCCGTAGTGGATACAAATGTTTTCATTTCGGCCTTTCTCTTTCGAGGAAAACCGGCCCAAGTGCTCCGACTTGCCGAGGGTCGGGCCTTCAGGCTGCTCGTCTCTGCTCCGCTCCGCTTAGAGGTAGAACAAGTGCTGGGCCAGAAATTCAAATGGCCTGCGCCACGGATAGTGCAGGCCTGCGGTCCATTATGGGAGGTTGCGATGTGGGTCGCTCCAACGCTGGAGCTCAAAGACTGCCCAGATCCTGACGATAACCGCGTCCTCGAATGCGCGGTGGAGGGTAAGGCACATTGCATTGTTACGGGCGATCATCATTTACTGAACATGAAGCGATTCCGTGGCATTATTATCCTCACTGTGGATGGATTCCTGCAGATTGTGTGACGTGCCCGCCTACTTCGACAACGCTCCCAGCGCGGCCCTGAACATGGCGTCAAAGCCTTCCTGGCCGGCCGATTGCGTTGCGCGTTCCACAGCTTTCTCGGCAATAGCGCGCTGGTAGCCGAGATTGGACAGCGCCGAGATTACGTCCTCCTCAACGGCAGAGTGGGTCACCGCGGGCTGCGCTGCGCCAAATCCTTCCAGCTTGTCGCGCAGCTCAACGCACATGCGCTCGGCGGTCTTCTTGCCGATGCCCGGAATTCGAGTGAGCCGCGCGAAGTCGTTGCCGCGAATCGCGCCCACCATGTCGGCCGCCGCCATGCCGCTGAGGATGGTGATTGCCAGCTTGGGGCCGATGCCGCTCACGGTAATGAGCTTTTCGAAGAGCTGCTTCTCTTCCCGCCGCAGAAAACCGAACAGAGCGAGAGCATCCTCGCGTACGTGCGTGTGAATGTGCAGTGCGACCTCGCTGCCCGCCGCGGGCAGTTCGGAAAATGTGGGCACCGTGATGGTAACGTCGTAACCGACGCCACCAGCCTCGACGATGGCCTGGTTCGGGTGCTTGGCGATGAGCCGTCCGCGAAGGTGCGCGATCATGCAGGATGATTGTAAATTGATCGCCGCCGTCGGATGCTATTTACGATGCCGATTCGCCGTGTAGCCAACGTTGAGCTCGCGCCGCCAGCTCACCTCACCGCCGCGGTGTTGAGGCAGGCCCATATCCTCCCGCGGCAATTCTTTGATCGCGATCCTGTGACCGTGGGACGAGAGTTGCTGGGCAAGCTGCTGGTCCGCCGCGAAGGGCGCAAGCTGATGGCCGGCCGCATCGTCGAAGATGAAGCCTATCTCGGGGCAGAAGACCCCGCAGCGCACGCTTACTCCGGCCGCACTGTGCGAAACTCCGTCCTCTTCGGACCACCGGGGCACGCCTATGTGTACTTCATTTACGGCAATCACTACTGCCTGAATGTTTCCTGCATGCCCGAAGGGCATGCAGGTTCTGTGCTACTGCGGGCCCTGCAACCTGTGGCAGGACTGCCGGCGATGGCTCAGGCTCGCGGCCTCGATCTGGCGGCCATGCCGCGACCTGCGCAATTGCGTCTCCTTGCCAGCGGACCGGGGCGCATGTCGCAGGCGCTCGGTGTTACGCGTGTCCGCGACAATGGCAAGGACCTCACTTCACCTGCATCGGACCTGTGGTTTGCCGACGACGGCTATCGCGTGGAGCGCATAATGGCCACACCGCGTATAGGGATCACCAAGGCCGTCGCGCAGCCGCTGCGATTTGTGATTGCCGGAAGTCCCTTCGTGTCGGGGACGCGAACGGCATGATTGAGAGCGCAGCTATTCCGGATCGTGCCAGCCCCCGATATCGGCGGCCAATTCGCGCGCGTCGGGTGGACCCCAGGTGCCTGGCTCGTACATTTCGGTCGGGCAGCAGTCGCCGAGAATGGGATCAACGATTGCCCAGGCGGCCTCAACCGCATCCTGCCGCACAAACAGCAACTGGTCGCCTTTCATGGCGTCGGTAAGCAGACGCTCGTAGGCATCCATCTCGTCGCTGGCGGTGTATTTCACCGCCGTTAGCTCTACCGGCATGGGCACCATCAGTGGCCCAGGCCGCTTCACGCGTCCGCCCAGACTCAACTCGATATCGGGCCCCAGGCGGAAGCGATAATAGTTGCGTCCGTCGGTGCCCATCTTAGAGAGTGGGGGCTTGCGCAATTTTACAAAGACTTCGGTCGCGGTGATGGGCAGCCGCTTGCCCGCGCGGATCAGAAATGGAACTCCGGCCCAGCGCCAGGAATCGATTTCCAGACGCAACGCAGCAAAGGTTTCGACGTCGGAGGTGGGCGAGACGCCCAGCTCCTGGCGATAGCCGCGAAACTGTCCGCGAACGATGTTGGCCGGACTGAGCGGCGGAATGGTGCGGAAGATTTTTACCTGCTCATCGCGCACCGAGTCAACGTACATCGTGGTGGGTGGCTCCATGGCGAGGAAAGCAACCACCTGCAGCATGTGGTTCTGCACAACATCACGGATGGCGCCTGCCTCTTCGTAAAACTTTCCGCGGCCTTCCACCCCGAACGACTCGGCCATGGTGATCTGCACGCTGTGTACGTAGTTGCGGTTCCAGATGGGCTCGAGGAAGCTGTTGGCGAAGCGAAAAATCAGCAGGTTCTCCACCGCCTCCTTGCCCAGGTAATGATCGATGCGAAAGATGCGCTCTTCCGGGAATGCAAGGTGCAGCGTCTCGTTCAGCTTGCGCGCCGACACCAGGTCGCGGCCGAAAGGCTTTTCCAGGATTACCCGCGCGTTCTCGGCGCATCCCGACTTCGCCAGCCCCTGTACCACGACGGAAAACATGCTGGGAGGAATCGCCAGATAATGGCAGGGCGATTTCGAGTTACCTAGTTTGGCGCGCAAGGTGGCATAGGTCTTATCGTCGTTGTAATCGCCATCGATGTAGTCCATCAGCTTGCATAGCTTCTGGAAGGCTTCTTCGTCCACTCCCCCGCCGAACTTCGTCAGGCTATCGCGCGCCCGTTCGCGTAGCTGCTCGATCGTCCAGCCCGACTTGGACACGCCGATCACCGGCACGTTGAGCGCGCCGGTTTTGACCATACTCTGGAGGGCAGGAAAGATTTTCTTGTGGGCCAAATCGCCGGTGGCGCCGAAAAAAACGAATGCATCGGAAGTCAACGGTGCCATGGAACTCCTCTCGCAGGGGAACAAATTCGAATGAACCGGGAATGCTCAAGCTCTAAGTTAACGCATTAATTCGCCCGCAACAGTTTATCCGGCAAGCGCCGAGAGTGGTAGCTGGAGTACGCTGCTGCTGTAAGGGCGACTGGTGGCGCTTTGGCTGCTGTACCATAGAACAGTCCTGATGAGCTCTCCCAGCCCAATCCAACACTCCAGCGAGCGCGTGCTCGAATTCGATCAGCTGCGTCAACTGCTGGCTATTTACACCGGCTCGCCGCTCGGACACGAGCGCGTGATGCAGCTCACACCCTCGCGGGACCGCGAATGGATCGAACGCCAGCAGCAACTGACCTCCGAGGTGCGCGGATATCTTCGTGCCGGTGGCCGTTTCGATTTTCATGGCCTGCTCGATCCCACAACGCTGGTGAACAAGTCGCGCATCCGCGGGGCCGCTCTGGAGATTACCGAGATCCGCGACCTGCTTCTGGTAGCCGACCGCGCCGCCGAATGGCGAGAGATCGCGCTGCATCCGCCAGTCGAAGTGCAGGACAAGTGGCAGGCAATTTTGGAGCTGTCCCAGCCCCTGGCTGACTTCACGCTGCTGTTGCGTTACTTCCGCAACAAAATCCTGCCCGACGGCACCCTCGACGACAAGGCTTCGCCCGAACTGGCGCGCATTCGCCGCGAAATGGAGAAGCAGAAACGCGCCATCCAGGAGTCGTTGCGCGCCTATCTGCGGCGGCTTTCCGAGGACGGCGCAGTGCAGGAAGAACTGGTCACCATTCGCGGCGAACGCTTCGTGATTCCGGTAAAGGTGGAGCAGCGCCGCCGGGTGCAAGGCGTGGCGCACGGCGCTTCGTCCAGCGGGCAAACGGTATTTATCGAGCCCTTGGAGACCATCGAGCAGAACAATGATCTGGTGCGGCTGCTGGAAGATGAGCAGGCGGAAATCCATCGCATTCTGCTGGAGATGACAGCGCGGCTCGGTGAACATGCAGACGACCTCAGCAACGCGGTGTACGTTCTTTCCGAACTAGAGCTGCAATTCGCCAAAGCGCGCTTTGCCGAGGATTATGACTGCGTGGCGGTAAAGCTACTGCCCGATGGAGTCGCGGAGCCGAAACCATCGCAAGTTAGCGCACCTCCGGTCACCTCATCACCGGATTCGCCGGCGGCGCTGGTCATCCGCAACGCGCGCCACCCTCTGTTGGAGCGGACCCTGAAAGCCAGGAACGTTGCCGTGGTTCCGCTGACCGTCGAACTCGACTCCGAGCATCGTCAGTTGATCATCAGCGGCCCCAACACCGGCGGAAAAACCGTGGCGCTCAAGACGATCGGGCTGCTGGCGCTAATGGCGCAATCGGGTCTTCCGCTTCCCGCCGAGCGCGCCGAGATGCCCATCTTCGATTCGGTGTTCGCCGACATTGGCGATTACCAGTCCATCGAGCAGAACCTTTCGACTTTTTCGGCGCATGTTACCAACATCGATCTCATCTCTCACCAGGCGACCGCGCAGTCGCTGGTTTTGCTGGACGAGCTGGGCTCGGCCACCGATCCCGAAGAGGGCGCCGCGCTGGCGGTGGCCATCGCCGACCACTTCCGCCGTGCCGCATGCGTCAGCATCGTCTCCACGCACCACACCGCCCTCAAGGTATATGCGGCAAACACGCCGGGAGTGCTCAACGCCGCCGTGGGCTTCGATGACAACACATTCGCTCCGACGTTCGACTTGCGCATCGGCGTGCCGGGCGCCTCGGCAGGCATCAACATTGCGCAAAAGCTGGGGTTGAATCCGGCAATCGTCGGGCAGGCACGGCAGCGGATGACTTCACAAGCCCAGGACGTCTCCCGCTTTCTCGACCGCCTGCACTCGGACCTGCGACAGATTGACATCGAGCGGGCCGAACTTGGCGCGCGGGAGCAGGAGGTGGCGCGCGAGCGGCAGCATCTTGCCGTCGAGGGCCGCAAGGAACAGCGCGAAAAGCTGCGCGAGATGGAGAAGAAACTGGAAAGCGTGCTGCGCGATTTCGAGTACCGCGCCCGCGAAACCGTCAACGCCGTGCAGGACCGCGCGCAGGCGCTGAAGCTTTCAAAGGACGCCGAGCGCCGCATTGCCAAGATGCGCCGGGAATTTCGTGAGCAGTTTGATTCCACTGTGGTCGCGCACTCGACCGGCGCCGACACTGGGGATCCGCACGCGCAGCAGCACGTCCTTACCCAGGTCAGCATTGGCGATACCGTGCGGTTGAAGTCGCTGGGCCGCGACGCCAAGGTGCTGCGCTATTTTGACGATGACAGCTTCGAGGTGGCGGTTGGGCCCATGAAGATGAAAGTTGCGCGCGACGATTTTGCCAGCGTGATCGCGCGGGCCGGGACCAACCCAGTGGAACAGGCGCGTGCCCGCGGCATCAATGTTACCCTCGCGCGCGAGGACGACAACGTCGCCACCGAGATCAATGTCATTGGGCAGACCGTGGACGAGGCCACTCGCGCGGTGGAGAAGTTCGTGGATCGCGCGTTTCTGGCGGGAGCGGTGCGTGTCCGCGTGGTACACGGCAGCGGCATGGGAATTCTGCGCAAGGCGCTTCGCCAGTTCCTGCAAAGCCATCCGCATGTCGCTAAAGTAAGTGAGCCTCCGCAGAATGAAGGCGGCGGCGGCGCGACCGTGGCCGAGCTGAGGACGTAAGGGGGCCGCTATTCGCTTTTCGCCAGAGGCTCGTGTACATGACTCGGGGATATACGCCTGCGAACTGCCGCTTGAGGCTCCAGCGAAGAGCGAATAGCGAATGGCGAACAGCGTCTTCCTTGCACTTCGACTAACCTCTCTCTAGACTGAATGCAGCGATGAGCAAGTTTGGCCAAGCCTTGAAGGGTTATGTCTGGTGGACGTCGCCGCGTGGCAGCATCCATTACGATGTCATGGTCAGCCTCATCCTGGCCTTCATCTTCCTGACGCCGCTGTGGGTCAACTTCCGCGACAAACCGGTGGAGCGCTCTCCGCATCAAACTGAAGTCGTCGTACAACCGGAGGGGGATGGCTTCCTTTACAAGGTGGATGCGGCGGCGGTCAAGGCCGACAATGAAGCGGATATCAGGGAGTCGCTGGCCCGCATCATCGAACCGGTCGCGGGTGAAGTGACCATCGACCGTTACGAGGCTGTACGCGACAATAAACAAAATGTGGTTGCGTATAAAGTGTGGGGACATCGCTGAAGTAGCCGTCAGCCATCAGCAGTCAGCCCTCTTGATTTTCTGAGTGCTGAATGCTGAGTGCTGAATGCTAACCATGAGATCGATCCTTAAGACTACCCTGACCAGCGTCGCGCTCTGCGTTGTCGTCGCGACAATCGCGCAAGCCCAGAGCCTGGAAGCCGCCTTGAACGCAATGGATGAGGCAGCGGCCAAGTTTCACACCGCGCAGTGCGATTTCATCTGGGACCAGTATCAGAAGGTGGTTAACGACCACGACTATCAGAAGGGTACGATGTACTTCCGTCGCCAGGGCAACGAGGTGCAAATGGCGGCTGAGCATTACGTCTCCCGACAAGAAGTACGTGCTCTTCACCGGAGACCTGGTCAGCGTGTATCAGCCCTCAATCGATCAGGTCACCGAGTACAACCCGGGCAAAAACAAGGCCGATTTCGAAAGCTTTTTGGTTCTGGGCTTCGGCGGCCGCGGGCACGACCTGGAGAAATCATTCGACGTGAGTTATGGGGGCATGGAGCAGGTGGACGGCGTAAACGCTGCCAAGCTTGAGCTGACACCGAAGTCGCAAAAAGTGAAGAGCATGTTCCAGACGATTACGCTGTGGATCGATCCGGCGCGGGGTGTGAGCGTGCAGCAAAAGTTTTCCGAGCCCTCAGGCGACTATCGGGTGGCCAAGTACACCAATATTCAAATCAACCGCAAGATCCCGGGTGATGTTTTCAAGCTGAAGACCACCGGACATACCAAGGTGATCAAGCCGAACGGGTAGGGCCCACTTCGTCTCAGCGGAGAAGCAGATCCCTCGCGGGCTTAACGCCCGCTCGTGATGACATAACTGGAAACTTACCAGCGCACCTAAAGGTGCGCCCCTTCCAGGCGCGTCCTGCTCCCAATCGCTAAACCTTTGACGGCATGAGTGACGCATCGGCAGCGTTGCCGAGTGGATGCCGGCGGTCGTTGGTCGGATTTCTCCAGTTCACCTGCGGCATGAACAATGAGGAATCGATCCGTTCGCGATAATCGATCGCGATATTGATCAGCGAATCCAGAAGAGCGTCGGAAAGAAAATGCGGCTGAAGGCCGAGATCGATCAGCTTGGAATTCTTCGCATTGTAGTAATGCGCCTCGGCTTCCACGCGCGGATCGGGCAGATGGTCGATCTCAACCTTTAGTCCAAGTTTTCCGGCCGCAGTTTGCACCATGCGGGCGAGGTCCAGGACCGTGAACTGCTCGGTGAATTGGTTGAAGACGCGGAATTCGCCCCGCTCCGCGGGATGCTGGCAGGCGATCTCGACGCAACGGATGGTGTCGCGGATGTCGAGAAATCCGCGGGTCTGCCCTCCCTTGCCATAGACCGTCAGCGGATGGCCGACCGCCGCCTCCGCGCAGAACCGGTTCAGTGCCGTACCGAAGACCTCGTCGTAGTCGAAACGATTGATCAGAGCTTCATCGAGAGCGGTTTCGTCCGAGACGGTGCCGTAAACCACACCTTGATTCAGGTCTGTCGCCCGCAGCCCCCAAGCCTTGCAGGTGAACATGATGTTATGGCTGTCGTGCACCTTCGAAAGGTGATAGAAGGAGCCCGGCTGCTTGGGGTAAGGAAGCACATCGCGGCGCCCGTTGTGCTCGATGGTTATGTAACCCTCTTCGATGTCGATGTTGGGAGTGCCGTATTCGCCCATGGTTCCCAGCTTGATGAGGTGGCAATCGGGCCGAAGTTCGCGCAGGGCGAACAGAAGATTCAGGGTCCCGGCAACGTTGTTGACCTGGGTGAAGACGGCGTGCCGGCGGTCGATCATGGAGTAAGGCGCCGACCGCTGCTCGGCGAAGTGGACAACCGCCTCGGGCTCAAATTCTTTGATGGCGAATGCCAGAGATTCGTAATCCATCATGTCGCCTACGAACAGTTCGATGGTGTTGCCCGTCAGTTGCTTCCATACCTTTAGCCGTTCTGGCAACGCACGGATAGGTGTCAGGGTCTGCACGCCGAGCTCGTAGTCCCATTGTCTGCGCGCAAAGCTGTCAAAAATGGCAACCGAATGCCCCTGCTTGGATAGATAGAGAGCGGTTGCCCAACCGCAATAACCGTCGCCCCCGAGCACAGCAATCCTCATTTGTCCTCCTCAACCGACCTTACTTAAAACTTCAGCAACGACGCTTGCAGCGTTCCACTACAATCACGCCTATTTCGATATTCGAGACACTTACTTAACTTTACCAAAGAACCCGGAGAGTCTGGGTGTTTACTCGCCAGCTATATCTACAAACTGACGCCCGCGGGTGCTAACAGGTGGGCGGCCGTGGAAGAGGCCGGCGCTTGAATGCGCCACTTTTTCATCCACAAGAACAAAATCATTAGGCCCCATAAGTGATAGCCGACATTGATTCGTTTCTGCAAGTGATCACGCAGATAGGCTTCGACCGCATCCGCATTGAAGATTTCGGGATGATCGGAGAGGCCATTGCGCAAGGTATCCACTACCAGCGACCGAAGAGGGCCCCGGACCCATTCGTGCGCTGGGATGTCGAAGCCGACTTTCTTTCTCTTCAGGATGGACTGCGGCAGCTTCGCTCGCATGAGTTCCTTCAGCAGAAATTTTTGCTGCGAACCGCGAATCTTAAGCGAGGCCGGCAAGGCCGCGGCAAATTCGACGATACGGTTGTCCAGGAAAGGCGGACGCAGCTCCACGGCATGGGCCATGCTCATGCGGTCCGATTTAACCAGAATGTCGTCGGGCAAGTAATACTTTTGATCGAACCACAGGTAAGCGCCCAACTCGTCTTTCCTGTCGATCAGCATCTCGCGCAACTCGCTCAGAATCTGATTGAGCGAGCCCGGAAGTTCCATCGCCACCAGAGACCGCTTCTCGCCGTCGGAAAATGTGCCATTCCAATAGACATGAGCGCGTTCCGCCGGCATTAAACTGCCTTCCAGTAACCGCTTAAGCTTGTATTCAAAGCTTATTTTCTCGTTCGAGACCGGCCATAGGCGCAACGCAGCCAGTGCCAGTTGCACCGCGCTGGGCGGAAATTTCCGAATGTAGCGGGCCAAGGTGTTGGCCCGGTAGGTTAGGTATCCCCCAAACAGTTCGTCGGCGCCCTCGCCACTCAGCGCGACGGTTGTCCTGGTTTTGCAAAGCTTGGATAGAAACCACACCGGCAGGGCGCCGGCATCCGCACTGGGTTCATCCGAGTAGTACGCGAACTCCTCGATAGCGCCTTGCAGATCAAGCTCAGGATTGAGGTCAAGTTGCTCGTGCTCGGTTCCGTATTGCGCGACCATTCGCTGGATGTAATTGGTCTCGTCAAAACTGCGTCCCCGAAACGAGATCGAGAAGGTTTTCAGCCGCGAGGATGAGGCCTGCGACGCATAATGCAAGATCGTAGAGGAATCGATGCCGCCGCTCAGCCACACTCCTAAAGGAACATCGGAAATGAGGTGTTCACGGACCGACTGCTGCAGAAGAAAATCGAGTTCTTCACGGGCCGACGTCAAGGTACGCTGCTGCGGCGTTCCAACCGGCAGGCACCAATACGCCTCACTACGTACTTTGCCGTCGCGCCACTCGATCCAGTGGCCCGGCATGAGCTTCTCGATTCCGTCCACCAGAGTCCAGGGCGCGGGAACATAGTTCAACGACAAGTAACAATCCAGGCCCGCGGGACTCAAGCGGCGGTCGATCTCGGGATGTTCAAGGATGGCCTTCAGTTCCGACCCAAAAAATATTTCTTCGTCGCGATGAGCGATGTAGAGAGGCTTGATGCCCATGCGATCGCGCGCCAACACCAGTCTGCGTGTGGAATTTGTCCAGAGCGCCACCGCAAACATGCCGCGGAATCGGCGGAAACACTGGGTGTCCCATTCAAGGAATGCGCGAAGGACCGTCTCGGTATCGCAGTGCGTGTGAAATCGATGGCCCAACTGGTCCAGCTCGGCTCGCACTTCGAGGTGATTGTAGATTTCCCCATTGAAGACGATGACCGTGTCGCCGTCTTCGGTCGCGATGGGCTGGTCGCCGTGTTCGAGGTCAATAATTTTCAGGCGCGTGGCGCCCATCGAGCAGATCTGGGATTGGTAAACCCCGAGCTGGTCGGGTCCGCGGTGGATCAGGGTAGAGGTGGCGTTCCGAATGCGATCCGGAGGTGGAGACCAATCTTTATGAGTAAATCCGACAATGCCGCACAAATCGATCAGTCCCTCGATAACCGAATAATCGGGCTTATCGCCGGTCGGCGGCTGTGAGCAAAAGTGACGGCGGTACGGCAATGGGGCCCAGGCAATATTCCATCTCCAAAATGGTGGAGAGTCTTGCCCAGAATCGATACTCTAAGAATAGCATCTTACGGTCTCCAGGGAGGCAAAGGCGCGCGCTCGCCAGGCTTCCTTGCTCTCGGCCTCGGGTTGATTGATATACCATATAGACATGCTTCTTCACGCGTGGAGCGCCTGACCGCGGCCAATGGAACATCCCAAACGACTGCATTTCAAAACCTTTATCCTGATCTTAATCATGGTTATTGCCGGGCCTTTGGGCAACGTTCTACTCGGCAAAGGCATGAAGCAGGCAGGAGCGGTGAAACTTTGGCCTCCCGCGGAACTGCTGCACGTCTTCACGGTGGTTTTTACCTCTGCAACGATATGGCTCGGAGTTGGTTCCCTACTGGTGTTTTTCGCCGCCTACATGATCGTTCTCTCATGGGCGGACTATAGCTATGTGCAGCCTGCGTCTTCTATTTCTTACGCGGTAGTTGCGCTGTTGGCATCAATCTGGTTGGGCGAGTTCGTCCCAGCCTCGCGATGGGCCGGCATCGCGGTCATATGTATCGGAGTGTTGCTGGTCGGCCACACCCATCCCAGTACCACGGAGAACGGCTAGCCGTGTTCGAATTCCTGCTCTTGATGTTCTTCGTTGTCGTCTTCGGAACCGTGGGCGAAATATTTGTGTCGCGCGCGATGAAGGAGACCGGCGAGGTGAAAGATTTTCGTCCAGGTGCACTCATCGCGGTGATCCTTCGCGCGTTGCACAGCAGGTGGATGTGGCTGGGCGTGGCCATGATGACGATTGGGTTCTTCTCGCTGCTTGCGGTGTTTTCGGTTGCGAACGTAAGCTTTGTGGTGCCGGTGACCGCCCTGAGTTACGTGGTGGGCGCGGTGGGCGGCAGGTTTTTCCTGGGAGAACGGGTTAGCTTGCAGCGTTGGATCGGTATTCTTCTGGTTTGTGCCGGTGTGGTCCTGGTGCTCATCGGCAGGAGTTAGGGTTCATGCCCAGGCCGCCGAAAGTGCGTTCCATCTCGTGGACTGTGTCTCCCAAGAGCACGCTGGTCTTGCGCGAGATTCTCTCCATCGCGGTGAATTCATTTCGCGCCGACAAAGTGCGCGCCACCATGACCGCCCTGGGAATGGTGATCGGCACGTTCTCATTGGTCCTGGTAGTCACCATTGCGCTCACCGGGAAACAATACGTCCTGAATGAAATTCAGAAGATTGGTGCCAATCTCATCTGGGCCGAATATGCGGGTCCCGCCAATGGGGGCGCCAGCACCGGCACCGCAGATTATCTGACGGTGGACGACATGACTGCCGTGCAACAGCAGGTGCCGGGCGTGCAGGCGGCGTCGCCGGTGCTCAACTTGCATGAACCAATACTTGTCGGCAACGGCAAGCAAAGGGACATGCTGATCCTCGGGGTAAACCCGGAATATGTAGATGTGCGCCGCATCATCGTGAGTTCTGGCAGGTTTTTCGATCAGCAAGACTCCCAGTCCCACCACAAAGTGGCCCTGGTCACCGAAGACTTCGCCAACCAGCAATACGGCGGAATTCAGTTCACATCGGGACACGAAATTGACATCCAGGGATTGCCATTTGTTGTGATCGGCACCTTTCGCGAGAGCGTGGAGACTTTCGGCCAGTCAGAAATACAGGACGACACTGTCCTGATTCCTTATTCCGTAGCCCGTTATTTGACCGACACGAACGCGGTCAACCAGATTTATTTTTCCATGTCGGATTCCACTAGCGTTCCGGTTGCCACACAGCGAATCCTCGCGGTGTTAAAAGCGCGGCATAGGTCCGAGTCGGTCTATGACGTCGGCAACCTCACGCAGGTACTAAGTTTGGTGGCGAAAACCGCTAACGCCTTTACCATTGTTCTCTTACTGTTTGCCGCCATAACCCTGATTGCTGGCGGGGTAGGCATCATGAATATTATGCTCGCCACCGTAAGTGCCCGTATTCGAGAAATCGGTATTCGCAAGGCGGTGGGAGCCACTCGCCGCGAAATCCAACTGCAGTTCCTTTCCGAGGCGGTAATGATCTCGCTGATCGGCGGGACCATCGGCACCCTGGCCGGGCTGGGACTGCCGGTTTCGCTGTGGGCCTTCACTCAGTACAGGCTGCCGGTTTCATGGCTTTCCGCGCTGATCGCAATGCTGGTCTCCTGCCTGATCGGCATCACTTTTGGCACGCTGCCGGCCAAGAATGCTTCGCGACTGGATCCAGTGGAATCTCTAAAACACGAATAAAGCCCGAATCGCGCCCGCCGACCGCACTTTAGTTTCTCGCCGCTACAGGGGTCCTTCGACTCGCTGCGCTTGCTCAGGATGACAGACACAAGGGTGGCTCAACTGCGCCGTTTCTACTTCGGCCCTTCACTCCTGGGCTGGTTGTAAATGCGGCCCGTCGGCTGAAACAGGGTGGCCGGGAAACCATTGTTGTAGGTTACAGATGTGATGAAGCGTTGACTGGTCATTTCACCGTTACGGTTCCGCACCAGGCTCATCGGGGTCTGAATACCTTGGACCAGGCGATAGTTGCTGAACACTTCTGACTCGTCATCGAGCTGCCGATCGAGCGGGTCGCGGTAACTGTAGGTTTTCCGGACCGGAAGGTGGGAACGCGGATCGATCGACAAGGTCACGCTGTCATTCGTGGAATTCAAAATGGTGACCTCGTCGGTAAGCTTCTGCTCCACCATTGCCGTCCCGTTATAGAGGACCATGGTGTCCGATGCGGCCAGCCAGTTGCGTATCACCCACTCCAACGAGTGGTCGCGACGGCGCAGATAATCTTGAAGCTCTTTAGGGTCCTGGGTGGTCGTGCCCTTGTAGGTGGTCTCGTATCCCTTATCGCCAACAAAGAGCTCGATCACATCACGCTGCTTGGTAAGCTCGACGCGCTCTTTGTCAGGAAATTCCCAGAACCGCCAAAACTCATTTCCCTGGCCACTCGGTTTCCCGTGGTAGAACCCATAAGCGCGCCCTTCGGATTTCATATCGCGCACATTGAGGTAGGCATCGCCGCCCAGGGCCCTGATCATGTCAGTCAGAATCTGGCATGCCTTCTGCACACTGGGATCTTTGGTAGAAGCGAAGTGAGCGGTGGGCCATCCGGCGGGAGTGGAAGTTTGCGCGGGACTGGCTGGTGCGCCGGATACCGGCGCCCCCGTTTGAGCAGCGGCAGATACGGACAGCAACACAATGAAAATGGCAACGACTCGCATGATTGATTTAATTCTACCCGGATAAGCGGACATTGCAGTCAGTGAATCATTTCTTCTTGCGCCGTTTTGGCATGGGCCTCTCTTCGACGAATGCGAACTGAATGCGCCTCTGCACGCGGTCGATGCGGTCCACCAGCACGCGCACCCGACCGCCAAGCGAGTACGTCTTGCGGGTGCGCTCCCCGATGATCTGCCGGGTGTTCTCGTGATACTGGTAGCGGTCGTCGGTCAGCGACGTGAGCGGCACCAGCCCTTCGATGAACATGTCAATCAGCTCGACGAACAAGCCAAACTTGGTGACGCTCACGATCAGTCCGTCAAACTCCTCGCCCACGCGATCTTCCATGAACTTCACTTTCTTCCATTCCATCAGCTCGCGTTCGGCATCGTCGGCGCGGCGTTCTGCCTGACTGGATTCTTCCGCGATGTCGCGCAATACATCTTCGGGAATCGGTCCGCCCAGCGGTGCTTGGCGTTCCTTCTGGTGCGTGCCTCGCTGGGTTGGCGAGACCGCCGGCTGCCGTTTCGACCACGGAGAAGGCGACTCGCTGTGCGCGATTGTTCCCACGCCGACCGGAATGCCGTGCTCTTCCGGCGAATCGCGTAATACTGCTTTCAGTATGCGGTGGACGATCAGGTCGGGATAGCGACGTATGGGCGAGGTGAAGTGGGTGTAAACCGGCGCTGCCAGCGCGAAGTGGCCCTCGTTGACTTCGGAGTAGCGCGCTTGCCGGAGGGAACGCAGCATCAGGTAGGACAAGATGCGCTCCTCCGGCGTGCCCGCAATCTTTTGCGTCAGCTTCTGGTACATGCGCGGGGTGATGTGGACGTCTTCGGGGATCTCGACGACGTGAGGTTTGCGTCCACTGCCATGGCGATCGCGGCGGTCAGCCCGGATCTGCATGCGCTTCACCGGCAGCGCCCCCACGCCGAGTGAATAGCCGAACGTGGCGGCGATAGTCTCGAAGTCGAAAACACGCTTGGGATCTGGCTTTTCGTGGATCCGGTAGAGCGATGCGACCCGCTTGTTCTCCAGATAGCTGGCCACGCACTCATTGGCCGACAGCATGAACTCCTCGATGATTCGGTTGGCAATGTTTCGCTCGGAGCGCGTGATGCCCTTCATCAATCCGTGCTCGTCGAATTCGATCACCGGCTCAGGCAAATCGAAATCAATAGATCCGCGGCGCACGCGCTTGCGATTCAGCACCATCGCCAACTCCCGCATCAGCTCAAAGTCATCCACCAGCTTTGCATAGCGCTGACGCAACGCGGCGTCTCCTTCGAGGATGAGATTCACATTGGTGTAGGTCATGCGCTCGGCCGAGCGGATGACACCTTCATTCAGGGTGTAGCCGACAATCTCGCCATGGGGATCGATCTGCATCACGCACGAGAGGACAAGCCGATCAAGTTGCGGGCGCAGACTGCACAGGTCGGTGGAAAGCTCCATAGGCAACATGGGCACGGCGCGGTCGGGGAAATAGACCGACGTTCCACGCAGCCGTGCTTCCAGATCGATTGTCGAGCTCTCGTGGACATAGTGCGCCACATCCGCTATATGTACCTGCAGCTCGAAGTGGCCGTTTTCCAGACGGCTGACTGTCACGGCATCGTCGAAGTCGCGCGCGGTCTCGCCGTCGATGGTGACGATGGGCAAGGCGCGATAGTCTCGCCGATGGCGCAGTTCTCTCGATGGGATATTTGGCTCGAACTGCTGCGCTTCCCGCAAAACTTCAGCCGGAAATCGATGCGGCAGGTGGTACTTGCGGATGATGATCTCAACGTCCACGCCGAAGTCGTTTTCGTAGCCAAGAATCTCAATTACGCGGCCGCGCGGGTTCTCGGGCGGCGACGGCCAATCGGTAATCTCAACATCCACCACCAGTCCTTCGAGATCGTCCCACTCCCGGCGGCGCGCCTCTTCGCCGAGGACGCGATCTGCATCCACATGCGCCCTCCGATGCGACTTGGATTGCTTTGCCGGCATAGCTCCGGTTAAGCCATGAGACCCAACTCTGGATTCATCTTCGGTCTGGCTGGCGGGCCACTCCATTCCGCGTGGAATCACGATGTGCTTGGTGACCTTCTCGTCGATGGGGATCACGTAGTTCTGACGGGATCCGTAGTGAAAGGTGCCCACCACGGTTGGGTTGCCGCGGCTCAGCACGCGCACGATGCGCCCCTCAGCACGGCCATCGTCGCGCTTGCGGCCCAGCTCCACCAGCACCTGGTCGCCATGCATCGCCGAACCGACGGCCTGCGGGTGGATGTAGATGTCGCCGGTGAAGCTGCTGCGCTGGCCAGGGTTCGGGATGACGAACCCGTAGCCGTCACGATGCATGGTCAGGCGTCCCGCGATCAGGTTCTGATGAGCGGCCGCATGCTCCGCGAGCGTGTAGCGGTCGCGTCCGGTTTCGATCAGCCGCCCACCCTTCACCAGTGCCTGCAACCGATCGGCGAGCTGCCGCCGTTCGTCTCCCCGCAGGCCCAGCTCGCGGACAAGCTGCTTGAACCCGGCCGAGCGGTGCGGTTGGCGTTCGATGTGGCTCAGGATGGCGTGATCCGTCAGCATAGAAAATCTGTCCGCATTCTTCTACGCACCTGCGGTCAAGGTGTGTTTGCTTAGTCCTTTTCCCCTAGGCCATTAACCAATGATGCACTGAGGAGCCCCGAAAAATTGCCCAAGCATATTCCCTGACACAGGAACTCGCTGTATGGTAGCAATAATCACATCGCACAAGGGTGGGCTTTGGCCGCCCCACCAAAACGATGGGCCGAGCCAAGTGCCGTTCCAAGCACTTGCAACTTTAGAAAGGATTCGTTTACCCATTATGTGGAAACCTACCAACACTCCATCTTCAGCTCCTACTCCTAGTCCCGAACCGCAGCGCAGCTACACCCCGGCCGTCCCGGAGACGGCGAGTGTGCCGCGTCCAGCCAGCCCCCCAATCAATACCCAGGAACAGGCCACGCTGGGGAAGTCGCTGGTCATTAAGGGAGAGGTCACCGGGTCGGAGTCGCTTTATATTGACGGGCGGGTGGAGGGGTCGATCAACCTGCCGGGCAATCGCGTGACAGTAGGTCGCAACGGCGTCGTGGCCGCCAACATTTCGGCACGCGAGATCGTGGTGCTGGGCAAAGTCCGCGGCAACATGACTGCCAGCGATCGGGTGGACATCCGCGGCGAAGGCTCGCTCACCGGAGATGTAGTCGCCCAGCGCATCAGCATTGAAGATGGCGCTTATTTTAAGGGTGGCATCGATATTCGCAAACCCGGCCAAAAAGCCAATGGCGAAGCCAAGGAGACCAGCACGACGACCCCGGGCGAGACCGCAGCCGCGGCTACAGCGGCCCGGGTGTAATCACTCCCGGGGCCTGGCTGTAGTTTCAAAACCGGTTACCTAAGATGATCTAAGGTGTTCCTCTTCTTGACGCAGCCGCATCCCGGAGAGAGAGTTTCAGAGTTGCGGGCGGTGGCACCTGCCGCCGCTCGCGATGTCTCTCGAAAGAAGGTGCACTCCGATGTGGGAGAGAGTGCTGCAGTTGCTTGCCGTACATTGTCGCCATAGCAATCTTTCAAAACCGTTCTCGGCAGCGTCATCCAGCCGGCACGGCTCCAGTCACAGTCAATGGGAGAGCGTCTCCAGCGATGCGTCTGCGCCTTACGTTGTGTGTCTCGATTGCGGCAAACACTTCGGCTATGACTGGTCGCGCATGCAGGTGATGAAGTAGCTGTCAGCATTCAGCCGTCAGCTGTCAGCTATTGGAGGACGGAATCGTGCAAGCCAGCTATGATCCGAAAACTGATACGCTAAGCTTCGTGCTTAAGGAAGGCGTCGCGGTAGCTTCCCGGCGTGTGACCGACGCTAAGAAGATGGAATTTCAGGTCGCCTGGTGTGAGCGCCACGTCACGTGAGCTATGGGTCCATCCCCCCGGTAGTCCGCTCGTTGACTGGCTCCGGTAGCGTGATATTCGGGACTGCCGCCGCTTTCTTCCGCCGCAGCTCGCGCGGCAGGTTCGACTTTGTCAGCCATAGTCCCACGGCCATCGCTGCCAGCCAGGTCACGCTGATCAAGGCCAAAGACTGCAAATCGGCCTTTCGGCTACCATCGACGGCAATCGTCCTGCCGACAAAGTAGCAGACCACAGCAGCGAAGCCCGCCGTCCCTATCGCCTTCGCCAATTCCACCCATGGCACTCCAGCCAGTGCGACCAGTTTCTTCCGATCCAGCAGCCAAGCGAGCGCAACTGTGTGCATCAGAATACCGATGTCGGAAGCCATGGCCAATCCGGTCACGCCAAAATGGTGGAAGAATGCCGAGTACACGGGCAGCGACGCCGCCACAATGATGGTGCTGGCGATCATGGGCGTCAGGGTGTCGCCCGCAGCATAGAAGGCGCGAGCGTACAGCGCCTGTGCCGACCATAGCGCCAGCGAGAGCGCGAACCAGAAGAAATAGACAGCCGTCTCCTGTGAATCCTGAAAGCTGAAGCGCCCGCGGCGATATACCAGATCAATGAGCGGCAAGGCGGCCGGCATCATCCATGCCGCTGCAAGAAACGATGCCGCGGAGATGCGATACACCGAGCCGTTGACGGTGTCGGCGAAGTCTTTGCGCCTGCCCTCGCCAAACAGACGCGCAAAGAAAGGCATCGAAGCCTGTCCCGTGGCCTGTCCCAGAATCGAGATAGGCACCGCGAACAGGCGTTTGGCATAGTTCAGCCGCGTGATGTCGCCCGCTCCTCCGGAGGCAAAATAGCGCAGGATCCAGTCATCGGCGGAAACCAGCGACACTCCTAACATCAGGGGGATAGAAAGCTTTACCCATTCGCGAAATTCCTGATTGTGCCAGTCGAAGTTGAAGTGGTAGGACAGGCCGTCGCGAGCCGCGCCGATGGCGTTGATGAGGAATGGACCGACGAAAGCGCCGATCAACGCACCGTAGGCCAGCGACGAAATCCCAAACCGTCGCGCGCCGATCACGCCGCCGACGATAATGAACAGGTTGTAGAAGATCGGGCTGAACGCTGGATACAGGAACATCCGACGCGAAAACAGCACCGCCGAAACAATTCCGCCGGCATAGAAAAAGATCTGGCCGGGCAGCAGAATACGCGTGAGATGAACGCACAACTGCAACTGCTCGGCGGAAAAGTGGGGAAAGATAAGCCGCTCTACCTGCGGCGTGAAGATCTCCAGCAGCACCGTACCCAGTAACACCACCGCGGTCATGATGGTGATGGTCGAGTTGAACGCGTCCTGGGCCTCCCGGTCACGCCCCTTTGAGGTGTGGCGTGTGTAAATCGAAATGAAAGTGATGGACGCAGTGCCACCGGCGAGGATGTAGTTGAGAAAGTCGGGTAGGTTAAACGCCCCGACGTAGGCGTCGGTATTCAGACCAGCACCAAATGCCCACGCAATATAGGCCTCGCGCAGGTAACCAATGACCCGCGACAGCATGACGGCCGAGATCATCAAGAGCGTGGCCGAGAATGCAGTGTGCTGGTGCGACGGCCGCAGGACACGCAGCATACGCGCCCAGAAACTGGGTACTGCCGGGCTGGAATTGTGGTCGGCCGGAGGCGGCATTAGACTGCGATTTTACACGCTGTTGCCACGGCTACCGGCCCGGCTATGTGACGGTTGGAATTGGATCGCAGTAATGTTCGACTTACGTTGCGCTAACTGGAATTGCATTGCAGTGAATCTGAATCCTCAGGGCTCGCCATTTTCGCTTTTGCCGCTTGGGCCAGTCGCCACTTGTGGTTGAACCGGCGCGATATACATGTTCGTCTCGTGAGTCAAAGCAGTATGGCGCCGCCAAGCGACGACGCTCATGCGCGTCAGGTCATAGACGCCATAGACAATGTTGGCACGCCAGATGTCACTGCGGAAGGTCAATATCTGCCGTCGGAAATAGCGAAACACGTGGTTACCGGGCCTGAATTGTGTCACCACATTTCCCGACACCAGTCCCGGCACAATCGGCTGGCATTCCTTAAGTTCCACGACGGCCAGGGCTCCGTCGGTACTGACCAGGTCTCCGGTCGCATTCTGGGTAAGGCTCGCCATTTTAGGCCGCGACACCAAATGGACCGCTTTCACACAGCCCGCCACGTTGAGATCGCGGACCACCTTGCTGCGCTCCTCGTCAATGTCGGCCGTAATGTGGTGCACGAATTGGCGGTGCTCCAGGGAAAGGGCCGCCCCCGTATCGTGGGTTGATGAACTCACCCACACGCTCTCGGAGTCCGTGGAGCCGGGCCATTGCCACACGCGTAGGTGGTCGCGCCGGGCATAACTATTCAGGGTCTTCTGCCAGTTCATATCGGCAGGTTTGCCATCCAGTAGAAAACTCCGCATCGGCGCTCGTGCGTAGCCGCTGTCATTCAGAAACGCATAAAAGTCGCGAAAAAAGGATTTCGCGCTGAAAGCATCGCTGGTGCTCCACCCAGCTTGCCGGAATGCAGACTCCAACTCCTGGCGAGACCCCACGAAGACCAGATTCACCACATCCGCATCCACCAGCTTTACCGTGGTGGAGTGCTGTGGAAGCGATTGTGCCAAGTTCTCAAACTCGAAGTCTTCGGCTTGATCAACCGCACTTTCCTGCGATGGTTCCGGCGACGTCTTAGGCTCCGTTACCACTGCCGGAGCCGGTTCCGTCAGCTTGAGGCGGAGGTCGGTGCCGGCGGGAAAAAAAATCTCGGGTTCGGGAAAGATGGGAAAGGTCGCTTTGAACGCAATCAACCCCAGGTCCGAATACGGATTCCAGGTAGGCAGGTGGCGGAGGCGACTGGTGATTCGCCCTTGCGGAGTCTCGCTGCTACGGACTCCCTGGATTACGCCTTTGGAGACTTGCTCGCGAGCATTCTCCACTTCAACCACTGCGGCAGACATGGCCACTGGCGAGCCTTCGGTTGGAATAGCGCGATCGAATTGGAGCCCTAAGGCAGAGGTCTCGTGGCGAATACCCCAGCCCACTTTGCGGACCGAGACCACTCTTCCGTCGATTTTGGTGCCAACCGAAAACACCGTTCCGCTGTCACATGTCACGGCTTCGATCAGGACGGCATGTATGGTATCGCCCACTTTCGAGCTGTAGGAGGAAACTGGGGAGCTCAGGCGAATCCATAACGTTTGCCCTGCTGGAAGGCCATCACAAGCAAAGCCCATCGTGGAGCTGAACATCAGCAACAGGGTGGCCAGTCGACGGCGTGCACCGGGCAGGACTCTCATCAAAGACCAGTATTCCTTTATCGCAAGCTCACCATGTCATGCATGGTAATGGAGCGCGACGCAGATTGGATGACAAAGCCGTGAATTTGGGAAGGCAGTATCAGTGGTCGCCGCCATGGCGGATGCCCAGCCGAATACTTCTCGCAACCTCACGACGGCGTCAAGCAGTACACCTAGAAGTTTATCAGTTCATCAATCAGAACAACTCTTATGGATGCCTAGAGGGCTCGATGTGATTCTGGGCGATGTCGAAATCATAGTTATTCGATTCATCCAACTAGGCTAATTAAGAGGGGGCACGCCGTTGCCTGGCTAGCCCTGCTCGACCGACAGATTACAGCGTCTTCAGGTACTCGATAATCTGCATTCGTTCCTCTTCCGACAGCTTGCGACCGATCACCCCGTTTCCTTTTGGACCGTCGTTGAACTCATGCCCTGCATTCGAATTGCCGGGCAGGTCGGTGCGAAACTCAGAGGCGCCTTCGAGGGGGCTGGTGTTGAGGCCGAGTTTGACGGGATCGTATTGCTTGTTCCCGAGGTAAAAGACTTTCGGCCGCTCTGAAACCGGTGACAGCAGCGCAAACAGGTTGGGGACGGATCCATTGTGAAGGTAAGGAGGCGTGGCCCAGATGCCGTTGTGGGGCCGCGCCTTGTAGGCCAGTGGCGCCAGCAGTTCGTTGTCCCGATAACCGTTCCACTCTTTCTGTTGTTCTGGTGTTAGCTTGAGCTCGGCGTAGGACTGATCGATTAGCTTCTGTGTAATGTATTTAAGCCCGTCTCGAGCAGATACGGTTCCTTTTCCCAGGGGCCCACTATCGGCCCTCCGGTTATAAAAATTCTGCGCTTCCTTGGGATCGGTTCCAATCTCGCTCAGAGGAACCATGGTTACTTTGAAGAATTGCCTTCCTTCACTGTTCTTGCTCGTCCAGTGCTCTGGCTTGCGACCTTCGTCGGAAAACATGGGCGCCTGGTGGCAGTGCAGGCATAGTTCGTTATAGAGCTTTTCGCCTTTGCTTGCGGCGTCGCGATCGATCTTTCCGAGAATGTCTTCCGGCCACTTTGGCGACCAGACGCCCGTTCCCGGCTCAGCACCGCCGAGCACGAGTTCGATCTCGTGCAGATTCTCGACGTGAATGGTGTTCTGGAACTGTTGTCCGGGATAACCAAGAAGGTTGATGCGCGACCGCACTCCCAGCGCCTCGCCGACGTTTCTCCCCATGGGTTGCTGAATGGAGCCGTTGTATTGCACCCAGTCCATCCAGGACGCGTCCCAGACCGGCGGGTAGTTCACGGGACCGTCGCCAACTACGAGGTTCTTGTTATTGTTCAGCTCGGTCCCAAAGACGAAGTTGCCGATCCGAGCTAATGCGTCGGTGCGGCCGTAACCTTCTGGGGTCGGGAAGAGATGGCGCGTCGCTTTGAACTCAGTAAAACTGGTATCGAGATAGTATTTAAGCGCCCTCCGCAAGCCGACCTGGTCGGTATGAGCGTGGTTGGGTCCAAGTACGCAGTCGGCAAATCTGTCGAAGCGCAAAGGATCGTAGTAAGTCCAGGTTATTGCGAGCCCTAGAGCCTCTGTGAACTTCTGCAGATCGATCAGCGATGGACCCGCGTCGATCCGAACTGCTTTGCCGTTATAGAACAATTCGCCGGTGTGGCAGGCCGAGCAAGTAATGCCGAGCACCACGGTTTTCTGTCCAGTGTAGGGATCAACAAAATGATCGTCGCGCGCGAATCCCACAGGCAAGCCGTCGGGATTTTGCTGGTAGGCGGGGTCAGGAATGAAGCCAAAACCCTGCAAGTAGGAATTTTCCCTGAACGGAGGCGCTCCCTTGATGGTGAAACGCGGCTGCTCAAGCGCAAGAAACCACGCGTACGGTAAGAGTTCACTTCCCTGTGCCGTGTGGTAGTAACGGCGACGCTGGTCTTCGGTCCAGTTCTGAGAGAGCCAGGCGACCTCCTTTGGCCTTTCGATCTTTGGCACCTCCAGGCTGTTGTGTATGGTGAAAATCGCAATTACTGCGGCACAGATGGCCAACACAATCAGCAAGGCTAGCGCGGTGGCGACGCTGGGACGCTTGAGCATTCCAACGATATGTCGTTGCATATTCGATCTATCTCCGAGATTCAGGGGGCCGAATCGCTCGTGGCAAGCTCAGCACTGGCTGCGGCAGGGCAGTCAATCTAGATCAAAAGAGGCATGCACGAGGTGGGGAACAGCTGTTGATGGTACACCGTTAGTCAAGAAAGTTACGAGAATACGGCACTCAGTAGTCCGGCGAATCGGAGTGTGTCTGCTGGCGTGCCTGTGCAGTTTCACCTCGAGTCTGCTGCTACACTGTCCCATCATCAAATGCCGACTGGGGCGGCACACTTTTTTATAGAACCCTTTGAGGCGCGCGGAAAGGTATAGGACTTATGGAAACCATCGCAGACTACAAAGCTCGCATCCTCTCCTACATCGAAGGTAAGGACCCTCTCGAGGTCCAGCGCAAGACCCCGGAACTTCTGGCAGACTTGGTCGTTTCAGTTGCAGAAAAGCAACTCTATGAGCGCCCCTCGCCGGAAAAGTGGTCTGTCGCGGAATTGCTGGCCCACTTTGCCGACGCCGAGATTGTAAGCACCTGGCGCTACCGCCAGATGATCGAAAAGGACGGTTGCCCCCTGCCCGGTTACGATCAGGAGTTGTGGCACAAGCTGGGCGATTACCCATCGCGCAGGCCCGAGCAATCGTTGATGTTATTTCGCCTGCTTCGTGAAGCCAATCTGCGAATGTTCGCGCAGCTTACGCCCGAGGAGTGGCAGCGCAGGGGCATTCACGCTGAGCGGGGTCCGATGACGGTGCGCGACCTGGCACGGCAAATCGCCGGCCACGATTTGAACCACCTCGAACAGATACGGAAGATACTGGGAGAATGACCACGCCGGCCTGCGCACCGCGCAGTAGTCCCGGCGCCACAAGTCGCGCCGCGGTGCATCAGGATGCCACGGCGAGCCCGGCGCACGTCGGGAGGCAGGCGTCAGCGAGATGCTGTACCGCCAGGCCCGGCACATCGACATTCCGGAGATGGCCGACATCCGGGCCAACCTAAACTGACTGTCACTGTGCGGAATTCTTCCACTGCGCGGCCAGGGCCTGGAACTCGGCGTCACTGCGATAAGGCTGGAACTCGTCTCCCTCAAGGGCCGACTGCTCGTGATAGCCGCCGGCCAAGGCCAGGCGCAGTTCGGTGAGCATGTCCTTCTTGTGGGAACTCATCGCATATGTGCGGGCCCGTTGATAATGCGCAAACCCCGGATTGCTGGAACCCACCGCTGCCAAATCGAAATAAGTAAGCGCGGCGCTATAGTCCTTTTTGTCCATGGCGGCTTGCCCGGAGTCATAGGCTTGCACCACCAGGTCACTGAGGGCACGACGCTGTACCAGCATCTTCGGGCCCGGGCGCGCGGCCTTGCTCTTGAGATCGGAGATGCTGGCGCGAAGCTGCGCCAACTCGACCCCCTCCAGGTCCTTCGTCGAGATCTTCTGCATTTGGGCGGAGGGAATTGCGGCAATGCGGGCCTGGTCCTCGACTTCGGAGGCCTCCCGTTTTTTGGCGGTGTTCAACGACTTGTTTTTCTCCAGCTCCGCAACCTTTGCCTTTGCAACGCTGACATCGGCCAGGCCGCTGAAGTCGCGCACTGCCCCCTGGTACTCGCGGAACGCGGCAAGTACATCGTTGTTTGATTCGAAAGCCTGGGCACGCGCCAGAGTTTCCTTCAGCGTCTGCGTGATTCGCCCTTCATCGCGCGGCAGATTGCCGCTGGCCATCGCCTGGATGTCCATCCAGTTCAATGCCTCCATCCACACCGCGGACGGGGCCCAGCCGTGCGGACCCTCGAAGATTCGGATCCGATACCGTGCATTTGCGGCATCGAGCTGCCGCCTCAACTCCACGAATTCGGAGTAGTTGAAATCAGCGTCCCCCACCGCAGCGAAATAGGCAAATTTCATTTCGCGCGAGGGGGCTGTACCGGTGGGAAATCCTGCCGCATTGGCAATTACGCCGGCGACGCAGTCGCCGCATCCGAGACCGAGGCCGCCGGCTACGCGCGACCCTCCTGAAAGCCCGCCTGCATAGCGGCGCTGTGCATCCACAGGTAATTTGAGGTGCGTGTCCTGCCACATGGCGCCGGCCGCTTCCCTGGAGCGGCCCATCGGACCATTCTTGGAGTTATTGGAAGCCGCTACCATGTACCCGAATTTTTCGGCCGCTGCCCGCACCACTTCGACGGCGGCCTCGCCTCGCGCGAAGGGATCGAAGAGATAAATGATGGGCCATTTGCGGTTGGCGGAAAAACTCGAAGGGAGATAGAGCGCGTAAGTTTGAGTTGGATCCGCGGTGCAGGTGACCTTGGGAATGACGGTGCCAACAGGGAACTCAGACTGCGCTGTCTGCGCAACCGCAGGAGCTTGCAGCAAAACCAGCAACAGCGTAGATAACAGCGCACGATCCAAACTAGAAGATTAGCCTGTAAGACAAATACGAGGCAAGTCCGGTCGCGAGATCCATCAAACATCACTACCGTGATGGCCCGTGATCTGCCAGAATCACAGGCCCGGCAGGTCCGGTGAAGGATTATGAGTGCCGTGGGTCATCCGTGGGGTAAACCCCCTCGGAAGCAAAAATAGTTTCTCGAACTCTCGGCCCGCGCTACTGTTTGATTATGTTAAGACGTAAATCCAATTTCAATGACCAGGGTGGCCGTTAGTGGCAACCTATTCTGAAAGGTGGCGACCTTGAGTTCGGAAACTTGGACGACCTATCCGGCGCTTCCGCATGCGCTTCCTTTCCGCACCATCTTCGGCGAATACCGTGTACGACGTCCGCAGGACCTTGCCGGCATGGTGCTGGAGGGCATTCTGAGACCGGATAATGTCCCGGCAGACCTTGCTAAGGCAGCGCTGGCGGACCTGCGGAAATCGGCGCTTAGTTTGGAAGATCTCGCCCAGGCCGTAGCGACCCACATTCTGAAATCGGAGCACACGCCCGGGGACCTGGCCACCGCCCTGGCAAAGCACATTCTGAAATTAGAGCTGATCCAGCATGACCTGGCGCGGGTATGGACAAGGCTGGATGCCGACATCGCAAAGTCTGAGCGGGCCTACCTGGACCTGGTACAAGCGAAAGAACATTTGCAAAACTTGCGCCAGAAGCATGCCCAACCCACCGCAAAGTTTAAGCAGAGACTGGTCGAGGATTACGAGCGAGTACTGCTGGCGGAGAGGCGTTGCCAGGTGCTTGATGCGCCGCTCAAATTCATTCTCTACGGCATGGAAGGTACGGCCGTGTGCCTGTCGGGCGGCGGCATTCGGAGCGCGAGTTTTTCCCTGGGCATTCTGGAAGGGCTGGCGCGATTCAGCCGGCGCGCGGCGGGCCCCGAGAAAACGAAGCCGCTCATGGATTCGCTGGACTATCTGTCCACGGTTTCCGGCGGAGGCTACATTGGGAGTTGGCTGATGGCCTGGTCAGAACGAAGCGACTACCATCAGGTCGTTGACCAGTTGGCGGCCGCAGCTCCCACCTCGGGCGATCCTGAGCCTCAGCCCATCCGCCACCTGCGCGAGTACACCAGCTATCTCTCGCCACACTTCGGCTTCACTCTCGACACCTTGACGCTGTTGTCGATCGTGATGCGCAACATGATCTTGAACTGGTTGATTCTGGTGCCGGTCGTCATAGCGTTGTTCTGTCTGCCCTGGTTCCTCTATAACTTCTCGTACGGCTGGGCGTTTGAGAGCGCACATTCCGGCCAAACCTGGTTCGTAGTAGTGATGGCCCTCGCCGTCGTGGGGGTCGTGATTGCATCCGCAACCGCGGTTTGGCGAATGGCGCGACCGACGTATCAGTTGGGGAAAGCTGATTCGCAATCGGAGGGTAGCACCTCGGTCGAGCTTTGGTTCTTTGCCGTGCCAATTTTGCTGAGCGCATGGCTGATTGGTGAGGCTTCCGCGCGGGCTTACGTCAGCGACGCTCTGCGCGGGTGGTCCGTCCCGCATCTCGCCCTGTGGCTGATGGTCTACACCACCCTTCCTCCCATGTCGATGGCGGCGGTTCGTGCCAGCCTGCTTTGGCAGGACGACGCCGGGCAGTTGCCGAATCCCTTCCGCAAACATGACGGCAGCGGACAGGTGGACTGGGGAAGGCTGGCTTGGTCGTTCGTCGCTCCCGTAATCGTGGGAGCGCTTGCGGCCTTGCTGCTGGCCGCATGTGCGCTGAGAGTGGGTGGCCGACTGGTGCAACAGGGTAAATGGCATCCCGTGATCGGGCAGAACTTTGTGGTCCTGGTTGTCCCGATCGTGCTCGTGGTGATGATGCTGGCATCGACTCTGCTGTCAGGATTGTTGACTCACATCGAACGCGAAGAAGAACGGGAATGGTGGGCACGGGCAGGCGGCCTGTTGTTTGCGTGCGTTTTGTGCTGGTTGGCATTGAACAGCGTAGCGTTCTTCGCCAAGGACTGGTTACACCTCATGAGCGCCTCGATCCTCGGGGCGGTTGGCCTGGGCGCCGGCTACATCGGCAGCGCTGCTGGGCTGAGTGCGGCCACCACCTCCGGTCTCAAACGCGTCAAGGCCGAGCAGCTAACGACTTTCGAGAAGTTCCTGAACAAGCACGGAATGATTGCGCCGGTAGCGTCTGCCGTCGCACTGGTGTGTCTCGCTCTGATGCTGGCAGCGCTCACCAGTTGGCTGCGCGTGCAACTCCACGACCGCCTGATGGCTGTGGTGCTGTCGCCCGAGTCGAGCACCTTGCAGCACGCCTTGTTGCGCTATCTCGGGATCACCGTTCACGTCGGAAAGAAAGCTCTCTGGGTCGGGACAGTTGATCAGCTGAAAATCGATTCCCTTGCTACCTTCATCGTGTTTGTGGCGGTTTGCCTTTTGGCGCTTTTCGCCAACAAGTTCATCAACATCAATACTTTCTCGTTGCACGGGATGTACCGCATGCGCCTTACGCGCTCGTACCTCGGCGCCTCAAACTTCGCTCGCCATCCCGATACGTTTACCAACTTCGACAGCAGTGACAACATATACGAAGCCGGCATACCGGTCAGCGACGCACCTCTGCACATCATCAACACGGCATTGAACGTGGTGGCGACGCGCAACATGGCATGGCAGCAGCGTAAGGCTGAACCCTTCACTTTTAGTGCGGTCAGCGTCGGAGGCTGGCGCCTCGGTTACTTGCCGACGGAGGCTTACGGTGGCAGCAAGGGCGTCACGGTCGGTACGGCGATGGCGATCAGCGGCGCCGCCTTCAATCCCAACATGGGCTACAATTCTTCGCCCCTGGTCACGCTGTTGATGACCTTCTTCAACGCTCGCCTGGGCTGGTGGCTTCCCAATCCCATCTGGCCCCATCTGAAGAAATGGCCCGCTAACAGCAGGAAAACGCGTGCCCTCCTCGGAATGAACGGCCCGAAGTGGGCCTTGATGCCCCTGCTGAATGAGGCCCTCGGGAACACCGACGACTCTTACAAGTGGGTCGAGTTATCCGACGGCGGCCATTTCGAAAACCTGGGACTGTACGAGATGGTCTTGCGCCGTTGCCGGCACATCATTGTGGTGGACGCCGATGCCGACAGCGAATTCCAGTTTGAAGACCTGGGCAACGCAATTCGCAAAATTGAGATTGATCTGGGTGTCCCCATCACATTTCCCGATTTTCCGGAGGGGCTGCCGATGGAGAAGGGCGTTAAACCCCTGAACATCTACTGCATTCGCGGATTGATTCAATACGACTGTGTCGATGACCAGGCGCCCAAGGGCGAACTGTTGTTCGTCAAGCCCATGCTGAACGGAAGCGAGCCGCCCGACATTCGCGCTTATGCCGCGTCCCACCAGACCTTCCCGCATGAGGCCACCTCGAACCAGTTCTTCAACGAAGCGCAGTTCGAAAGCTATCGCCACCTGGGGTCGTGGATGATCTCGTCGTACTTCGAGAATGCTCCCAAGAACGCACCGCCAGCGCCGGTCGGATGCGACATTGCCACGTTCTTCGCCCGCATTGTCTCGGTTCGCAATACCAGCCAGAGCGTAGTAAAGGACTCAGCTGTCGCGACAGCGGCGGCAAATCCAATTACGCTTCCTGCCGGCGAGGTATAGGCGCGGCGTCTGGCGATCAATAAGGTTTGGCTGTGCAGTAATTGGGTACGGTCGCCAGACCCGCCGGATTGTCAACCACAGTGAGGTCGGCCGGCTTTTCCTTCCACTGGCACCGCCCAGCAGCGAGTTGCTCGCGCTTGTTCTTGAACGCCTGCACCCACTGCTGGTCGACGGAAGCTTCATCGACGCTGGGTTTGAAGCTTCCATCCTTGTTGTGATACTCGGGCATCGCGGATGCGCGCGAAGCCTTGAAGAGATCCATGATCTGCTGGTCGGTGAGCTGACACATCAGCCCAGCATCGAAACGCCGCCCCTCTTCGCTGATCTGAGGATTGTCCAGGCCATCCTTGGCGGTCAAGCTCTTGTGCAGTATGGCTTGGCATTGCTTTGGAGAGCCGTCGGTTCCGACCTTGCTCCAAAGCTTCTGGTTGGACCATCCCTTGAGATTCATTTTTGCCGCGTCGTTGCTGGTAAACGCGCCGCCGGTGCCAAAGGTGGCGCCCACGTCTTGCACCAGCATGACCGACTTATCGCAGGTCGTGGTGTAGGGCTGGGTTTTGGTGTCCACGTCCACCTTGTGGCAAACCAGGCGCTGCTGGGGAGGCTTGTTGTCACTGTGCTGGATGAAGGCGGCCAGCAACTTGAGGCCATCCCTTTCGTAGGTCGGGCGGCCATTGGCGGTGTCGAGTTCCTTCCAGCTCCAACCTTCCTCGTCCTTACCAGCTTCGGTCATTTTGTGCCAGTCGAACTTTCGCACGATGGTCGCTGGATCGAAAGTATGCGTCCCCGTCGGCCCGGAGCCGGATATCACGTTCTCTGGACAATTGTGGCACTCCACGCGAACCGGGAACCATGCGTCGGCATAGTATCCCAAGGCCCACATCAGGCGCGTGGAAACGATTTCGGCATACACCTCATTATCGTCGGCGCCGAACTTGACCTTGACCGGTTGCTCGTCCATATCCGCAGTCAAGGTCTGGACTTGGCCGTTAACGCTTTCGACGCTGGTGATCTTGCACGAAAACTTAGGGGTGTTACCGCCCATACTTGTGCCAGGTGCGGCGAAATCGCAGATCACTTTGTCGTTGTAATGAAGTTGAAATTGCTTCTTGTCCTGGTCGGGGCCCGCCATGATATCCGCCTCGGAGACTGCCCTGGGAACATACAGGGCAGCAGCATGCATGGCCTGCAGGCGGTCCTTCGGCGTATAGAATGCCTTCTGCACCTTCTGGTCGTCAGGCGCCGGCTGGGCAGTCTGGGCGAATGCGTCGCGACCGAGTGCACCAATTAGGATCAGAACAGACAAGGAAATCAGCCAGCCCCGAGCGGTGCGCCGCCGAGTCTCATGATTGTTTGCTGGTAGGCAATGCCGGTTGCGTTCGGTTGGTTCCACAGTGCCTGAGGTTGAAGGGGATGCGAAACGGGGGCTCACAGGGCTCCTCCTTATTTGTCTTGGGCGAAGGGTTGGTTGTGCCTTGACCGGAGTTAATGTTGAGGAACGGTACGCCCTTGGTTGAGCCTCTGTCAAGAGTATTAGGCCTTCGATTCCACCTTGCAGCGGGCCCAAAATAATTCCGGGGCAATCATTACAAAATTGGCGTTAGAATCTCTGCTGGCAAACTCCTGCCTGGAAGGATGGTCATGCTCTTCGTTACTCTGCATGGCGGCAAGCCCGAAAACAACCCGCACAAAAACAATGTGCAGGCCTTCGATAAAGATGGCAACAAGATCACCCCCAGCGTGCTGGATGATACACCAGGCGTGTTACTCGATGAGCTGCGCGGCATCTACCGCTTCGGAAACTATCTGTATGTGGTCAATGCCAATAAAACACAGAATAGCGTGCTTTGCTATCAAGGGTCAGGTACCAGTTATAAGTTCGTCGGAAAGTTCGCGTCCGCAGATACCTGCAAAGGGATTTTGCATCCGTTTGACCTTACATTTGACGGGGCTGGGCACTGCTACCTGTCGAGCCAGGATACAAACGTGGTCACGCGCCTGGTGGTTTCGGCCGACGGCAAGACTGGCAAACCCGCGCCAGTGGCTCCGGCGCTTCCCGCTACTGGGAAGTTTCTGCCGGGAACGTTTGTGGCCTCGAGCGTTGGCAACCTGGGCGGGCCGACCACGCCCGTGCCGGCTCCGGCTGGGCTGGAATATTCCGATGTAGGACAAAAGAAGCATTCTGTCCGGGGCGTGGTGTGGGCGAACAATGCACTCTATGTTGTCGATCAGCCGGCCGCCCGCGTCAAAGTCTACGACAAGGACGGAAAATTGCTGGGGCAGAGTAATGTCGTTGACCAGCCGGTACATCTGGTGGTACACGAGGGCAGCTTGTACGTCAGCGGCGGCAACGAGGTGTTCACTGCGAAGCTCTCCCAGCCGGCCGGCAATTTTACGCTGTCGGCAATCGAAGGCCTGCAAATCAAGAATGGCTGCGGGATGGCGTTCGGCGACTCGGGCCATTTTGCCATCGCGAGCCGCACCGAAAACTTCATTGTGAAGTTCGATGCCAACTTCAAGCCGATTAAGTTTAAGTGCGAACTTCCCGACAATCCGGAATTTCTATTGCACGTTTAAAAAACTTGCAGGCCCGTTTTTCGCTACTTCTTCTTGGAGGACTGCACGGCAGTCCTTGCACATGCAGGCAATTAACGGCACTACGCAAATTCCATTTGCTTTTCCCCTGCCCGCGGTAGCAAAATGTGCGGGCTTGGGCCTGGCCGCAGAAATTACAAGTCTTGTACGGCATTGAGTGGAGGTTCGTGGAAACTTCTTCGCATGACGTTCTGTTGGTCGGCGGCGGCGGAGCCGGACTACGCGCTGCGATCGCTGCAGCCGAGGTGAATCCGAAACTCAGTATCGCGGTGGTCTCCAAGGTCTATCCCATGCGCAGCCACACGGTCTCAGCCGAGGGCGGCGCTGCTGGGGTGGCCAAGCCCGACGACAGTCTCGACGAGCACGCTTATGACACTATCTCAGGCGGCGACTGGCTGAGCGACCAGGACGCGGTTGAGGCCTTTGTCAGGGAAGCGCCACTCGAGTTGTTGCAGCTGGAGCGCTGGGGATGTCCGTGGAACCGTGAGCCGGACGGGCACATTGCTGTCCGCGCATTTGGTGGCATGAAGAAGAGGCGCACCTGGTTTGCCGCCGACAAGACCGGCTTCCACATGTTACACACCCTCTTCCAGACCACTCTGAAATACGATCCCATCACCCGCTACGATGAGTGGTTTGTCACCAGTTTGCTGGTGGATGACGGACGGGTGCAGGGAGTGGTTGCGATCGAGCTGATGTCCGGGAAGATACAGGCGATCCTTGCGAAGGCAGTCATCTTATGCACCGGCGGCTGCGGGCGCGTCTTCCCATTCACGACCAACGCCAATATTAAGAACGGTGATGGCATGGCGCTCGCCTACCGCGCCGGCGCTCCCCTGAAGGACATGGAGTTCGTGCAGTATCATCCGACCGGCCTCCCCTTCACCGGCATTCTCATTACCGAAGCCGCGCGCGCCGAGGGCGGTTACATGCTGAACAAAGACGGCTACCGTTATCTCCAGGATTACAACTTGGGGACGCCGGAGCCCAAGCCAGTGCTGCGTTGCATGGAACTTGGACCGCGCGACCGCCTGTCGCAGGCGTTCGTACACGAGGAGCGCAAGGGACGTACCACCCAGACGCCGCATGGCCCGGTGGTGCACCTGGACCTTCGGCATCTGGGCGAGAAGCTCATCAATGCAAAGCTGCCATTCGTCCGCGAACTCTGCCAGAAGTACCAGAACATCGATCCGGTACGAGAGCTGATTCCCGTCCGGCCGGTGATTCATTACATGATGGGCGGGGTCAGCACCGATATTGATGGAGCTACTCCGCTGGCAGGCTTATTCGCCGCTGGGGAGGTGGCCTGTGTCAGCATTAACGGGGCCAACCGCCTGGGATCGAACTCTCTGCCTGAGTGCCTGGTGTTCGGTGCCCGTGCCGGCAAGGCTGCCGCCGAATATGCATCGCGTCAGCAGGACCCCGTTGGTGGGGCCATTCTGGCCCAGGCGGCAGATGAGCGGGAGCGGCTGAATTCGGAGTTCCTCAACAAGACTGGTGGCAAGGAGCGTATCGCAACGATTCGCACAGAGATGCAAATGACTATCGAGAAGAGCGCCGGGATCTATCGCGAGGAACCGTTACTGAGGGAGGGATTCAACAATCTGCTGCAGCTCCAGCAACGGTATCTGGACATCAATCTCGACGACCGCAGCCACACCTTCAATACGGAGTTGGAGTCGGCCTTGGAACTCGGATTCATGCTGGACGTGGCGGAATCGATCGTCAATGCTGCGCTGCATCGAACGGAGTCCCGCGGCGCTCACCAGCGCAGTGATTTCCCGGCCCGCGACGATGGCAAGTTCCTGGCGCACTCGTTGTTGTATCGCAATCCCGACGGTACCTCGCGGGTGGAATACTCGCCGGTGAAGATCACGCGCTGGCCGCCCGGGGAGCGAGTTTACGGTCAGCAGGCGAAACCGCAATCGCAAACAAAAACCGTGGAGCGGACGGGGTGAGATGGCTGAAAAGATCGTTCTTGAGATAGCGCGTTACTCTCCGGAGCACGACCGCGAACCACACTTCGAAAGCTACGAGGTGCCGGTTTACAAGGAATGGGTGGTGCTCGACGCGCTTAACCACATCAAGGACACGGTGGATGGGACGCTGACCTATCGCTGGTCTTGCCGCATGGGTATCTGCGGAAGCTGCGGGATGATGGTGAACGGAGAGCCCAAGCTCACTTGCGCCACCTTCCTTTCCAGCTACGCTGGTAAGGGAGGCAAGATTCGCGTGGAGCCGCTGCGCTATTTTCCGGTTGTGCGCGACCTGGTTACGGAGCTGAGTGATTTTCTGGCCAAGCTGAAGAAAGCGAAGCCATGGCTGATTCGCCAGGATGAGCCGCCGCTCAGCCAGGGCGAGTTCCTGCAAACCCCCGAACAGTTGGACCGCTACAAGCAGTTCAGCATGTGCATCAATTGCACCCTGTGCTACGCGGCTTGTCCGGTGGTCGGATTGGATCCCATTTTCGTTGGTCCGGCTGCGATAGCGCTGGCGCAGCGCTACAACATGGATTCCCGGGACCAGGGTTCAGCCGAGCGCACCGCGGTTCTGGCGCACCCAGATGGCGTTTGGGGATGCACCTTCGTTGGCGAATGCACCCGGGTCTGCCCCAAACATGTCGATCCGGCCGGCGCCATCCAGCAGTACAAGATTACGGCCGTTTTGGACTGGCTGAAATCATTTGTGACACCGAGAGGTCGAGATACCAAGCATGGCAGCAGCGAAGCAGGAAACGATTAAGTCAACGCCGATCTACACGGAATTCCATCCGCGATGGTACCGGCCGCGGGTGTCGGTTTACTGGTGGCTGGGCGAGTGGCACTACCTGAAGTTCATCCTGCGCGAAATGAGCAGCGTGTTCGTGGCGGTATTCGTCATCGAGACCCTGCTGCTGATCAGCGCGCTGCGCAACGGGCCTGAGGCCTATGCGCACTTTCTGCAAACTATGCGAAACCCTCTGGTCATCGTGCTTAATGTTGCGAGTTTCTTCTTTATTGTTTTTCATACTATTACCTGGTTCAATCTCGCGCCCAGCGCCATGCCCGTGCGGTTGGGCGGAAAACGGGTGCCGGCCGTCATGGTCGCCGCGCCCAGTTATGTGGCGTGGGTGGTGGTGTCGGTATTTATCAGCTGGATGATTTTGCGTTAGGGAGCGTTGCGAGGCAGGATGGCTAAACACGAGTCCAACGAAGCTTTCTTCTGGATGCTGTTCAGTGCCGGTGGAGTCGTCTCGGCGATCTTCATACCCGTACACTTGTTTCTATTTGGGCTGGCGTTTCCGCTGGGATGGTTGCAGGCCCCGACCTATGACAATCTGATGTCTCTGGTCAGAATGCCCTTAGTGCGGATTTACCTGTTCGTGCTGTGCTCGCTTCCCTTGTTTCACTGGGCCCATCGCTTTCGCTACACGCTATACGATGGTCTCAAAGTAAAGCATCTTACTGGCCTGATCTTCGTTCTATGTTATGGAGGGGCTGCGTTGGGGACGGCGATAGCGGCATATTTGCTGTGGAACATCGCGTAGTGCCGGACGCACATGGAGGGCATGGTGGAACCTAAGCTCAAGACAATTTCCAAGAACGGTATTCCGGAGGCAATCTCGAAGGCCGAACTCTACCGCAGCCTGAAAGAGCCCGAGGAATCAGAATCAATCTGTCACGACATTCTGGCGGTCGATCCGGAGAACCAGCTCGCCTTGCGCATCCTCGCACTGGCTATCACCGATGAGTTCAGCGGCCAGGGTTCCGACCGTTACTCCGAAGCCGAAGCAATGTTCCAGAAACTATCCGACCCCTATGAACGGCAGTACTACATTGGCCTGCTCCTCGAGCGCCGCGCCAAAGCAGAGATGCGTGCCGCCCATCCAACACACGCCGTGAGCATGTTGTTTCAGGAAGCGATGGCTCATTTTGAGGCGGCGGAAAAGATTCGACCGCCCGACAATGATGATGCGATGCTCCGCTGGAACCGGTGCGCGCGCCTTTTGGCAAGCCTGCCGCAGGTCGAATGGCCTCAGCATCAGGAGACTTTCGAAGACCACGATGTTGCGCCAGTCCAGTCCTCCAGCCGTGCCGTCAAGCTGGCGAGGTAGGAGCGTACGCTTACCTAACCACGCCCTCGATCAGTCGGCGATGACGGCGTCGGCCCGCTCCTCCGCGGGAGCCATGCTGGGGACAATCGTCAGAACATCCGTTTGCACCTTGTCCCACTGCTGGATGAGCAGACCCTTGGCTTCAAACAGGTTGCGAATCGAATGCTGGTTCCAGCCCACCACCTCTTCCAGGATCGGAACCAGAATGGCCAGGGCACTGTCGCTGATGACCGATCGCTTGGCGATGGGCGCCAGATACTTGTTCTCAGAGACAGCAATCGTGAAGCCATCGCGCCGGTTCACGTGCAGCATGACGTGGAGGTCGGAGCTGCCATCGCCGACATAGACAATGCGGTCAGGCCCGGTCCGGAGGTTCTCGAGCAACTGATCGATGACGGCGACCTTGCCGTATCCTGCCGTTACCTGAAGGATGCGTTCAATTTCGCCACTCTTGTTGTATTCAAACTCCGTACCGTAGATATGATCGGCAGGGATAATTCCCTCGAGGGCCGAGCGGATTACTTCCACCGGGCCAGCCGAAATCACGTAGAAATCAAAGTGGTAGCCTGCAACTTCGTCGGAAAGGAAGCTGTAGAGCAAGTCAATATTCGGCTTCAGGCGCACCCGCTTGCCGGCCTCGTAGAGATGTTCAGGACGCACTTTGGAGCGAAACTCGGGATCGTGCAGCAGCAGATAGGCAAGCTCGCCACCCTGCTGGACAAGATTCAGCTTGGCCATCCCCGTGGCCTTGCGCTCGAACTCAGCCTCTGAAATCCCCAACAACTCGGCGAGAACGTAGCCCGAGTCGTTGAAGCTCAGGGTCTGATCAAAATCGCTGGCAAATATGTATCGCTTCCGAGGAACTATTTTCTCTATCATGTCTTCTGACTCGTATTGATGGTGCTGCGGGTATAGATTCAAACCCAGGTCCTCTCTAAAATGTAGGTGTGAGATATCTATTAGATTCCCCGTCAGGTCGAGGGTTGATGAAATTGCGGTAGATTCTTTGGATCGCAGCTATCATGCGTGTTTGTCGTGAGATACGCCGCCCTGCAGAGCGAAGAATTGGCGGAAATACGGCTAGGAAAGGGAAATCATGAAAACTTTGTGGTTTGCCGCGGCGTGCCTGGTTTTGACGGCCAGCGGCTCGGCGCAGTCATCGGGAGGGCCTTCGTTGTCCTCCCAGGTTGATTCGGTTTATCCGCAGGTGGAAACGCTGTATAAGGACCTGCATGAGCATCCTGAGCTTTCGGGGCATGAGGTCAATACTGCCGCCAAAGTTGCCGCTAAACTGCGCGCGCTAGGTTACGAGGTGACCGAGCACGTGGGCGGAACCGGCGTGGTGGCAGTTCTTCGCAATGCAGCAGGGCCCACGGTCATGCTGCGGACTGAGTTGGATGCGCTTCCGGTTGCGGAGAAGACGGGGCTACCGTACGCCAGCACGGTCCGCACCAAGGACAACGCGGGTCATGACGTTGCCGTGATGCACGCCTGTGGACACGACATCCACATGGCGGCACTGGTGGGTACGGCAGAAATTATGGCGAAGACCAAAGATCAATGGCACGGCACGCTGGTGCTGATCGGCCAACCCGCCGAGGAAACAGTTGGCGGCGCCACCGGCATGATTGCTGACGGTCTGTTTACGCGCTTCCCCAAACCTGATGTTGGTGTGGCCCTGCACACCGGCAATAACCTGCCGGCGGGCGAAGTTGGTTTCACGCCGGAATACGCGGCCTCTAACGCAGATACGGTAAACATTACGATTTATGGCAAAGGCGGCCACGGAGCCAGTCCCGAATCCACTGTCGATCCGGTTGTCATTGCCGCTCGCGTAATCCTGACGCTGCAGACGATCGTGTCGCGTGAAACCAAGCCGGGCGATCCCGCTGTCATCACCGTCGGCTACATCCAGGGCGGCACCAAGAACAACATCATTCCCGATGAGGTCCACCTCGGTCTGACCGTCCGCTCGTTCACGCCAGAAGTACGCAAGCATTTGCTGGCGGCAATCGAGCGCGTCGCCAAGGCGGAAGCGCAGGCTGCGGATGCTCCCAAAGCGCCACTGGTGCAACTCACCGAATCCACCGACGCGCTCTACAACGACCCTAAGTTGGCCGCGCGCCTTAGCCAGGTGCTAGTTCAGGCACTCGGACCAGGACGAGTGCGAAAAGAGCCGCCCATCATGGCTTCGGAAGACTATTCCTATTTTGTTGAGGCCGGGGTGCCCTCATTTTATTTCTGGCTTGGCGTCGCCGATCCCGAAAAGTTCAAAGCGGCGAAGGCCAGCGGAGTTCAGCTTCCGTCGAACCATTCGCCGTTCTTCGCGCCCGACATGGAACCCAGCTTGAAGACGGCCATCGAGTCCGAGGTCGTGGTGCTGCGGAACTTGATGACAACCAGCGACAATGCCAGTGCACGGCTGCAGTAGAATTCAGACTTTGCGCTGCCGAGTCTGTGTTTGACTCTGATTTCCTTCGCAACCATTTCACGACCGACAGGGAAAGATCTGCGATGAAAATTCTTAGCCTGACCACCGACCCAGAACTAGCGCTGTTACGCCAGCGCGCTCTCGAAACCGCCGGCCACCAAGTGGCTTCGATCATGAAAGAAAAGGAGGCGCTGGAGGCACCCGACAATCCCGACCGCGTCGATGTGATTCTGGTCTGCCACCGTCTGCCCGACGCTGTAGCAAGAAAAGTGATCCGGTTCTTCCACGAGCGGCATCCGGAGAGCAAAGTAGTGTACATCGTCCACCTTTATGGCGAGTGGCCTGAGGTGGAGGCCGACCGCTATGTGGTGGGGGCCGACGGACCGGACGCCCTGTTGCGGGTGATCAGCGAGGTCCAGCCCACGATTTAAACTGCAACTTGGGTGAAATTGTGCTACAAACACTGCACCACTTTCGGTGCGGCCCTCATCCAAGGGCCACCGGGAGAGTATTTTCACAGAACGGGGTTCATGGGCCTGAGGCCGAACCGGGTGAGGTGCCAGATGGATGTAGTTACGATTGCGGTGGTAGTCGTGATTTTGGTCAGCTACCTGATTGGTACGTTGACCAGTTCGGTGGAGACCGAACGCGAGCTGCCACACCGCTATTAAAGCAGCAGGAAATCTGAGGCGGGAAGCGCCCGGTATGGATTTTGCCGGGGCTCGCCCTTTCTAAAGCCTACCGTCCGGCAAGAATCGTCATTGCCGGACTTTGATTTTCCAAAGCCGATTTTCCAGAGTCTCAACATGACCCACGCCTGGCACGACATTTCTCCCGGCGGCAACCTGCCACGTGAATTCTACTCGGTCATCGAGATTCCTTTCGGCTCCAGCGTCAAGTACGAGCTCGACAAGCAGAGCGGGCTCATCAAGCTCGACCGCGTGCTTTATTCGGCGGCTTACTACCCCGCGAACTATGGCTTCATTCCGCAGACCCTGGCTGAGGACGATGACCCGCTCGACGTGCTGGTCTTGTGCCAGGAAGCGGTCGTGCCCCTTACCCTGATTCACGCCCGTGCCATCGGGCTGATGACCATGATCGATACAGGCAAGAAAGACCACAAAATTGTTGCCGTCGCCACTCAGGACCCGGAATTCAACTCCTACAACGAGGCCGATGAGATGCCGGAGCATCGGCTGAACATGCTGCGCCGTTTTTTCCTGGATTACAAGCAACTGGAGGGCAAGACGGTTGAGGTGGATGCCATCCAGCCTGCCGAACATGCCTTGCCGGTCATCGAGGACGCTCTGGCTCGCTACACTCAACAACGTCGACGCGGCTTCGGCAAGGCCCACTAGAGCTGCGGCTTCCTGCGGAAGCGTATAATCATCTAGTGGGGTTATCCTCAGCAGGTTCCTCCCTTCCAGCGCCTTTCGTTAACCGACAAAGGTGTACATCTCAGCGCCCCTTACCAGCGTATTTCCTAGTCCGTTTGCGACCTTTTTTGCGTAACCATCCACGGAGGACACGATGACCACGACCCCGCAATCTCTGCCTGCTCAGAACATCCAGCTCAGCCAAATTCTGCAAAGCGCCGTGGTCCTGAACTGGAGTGACCTGGTGCAGGTAGCAACCGGCGGCCTACTGCAGATCGAATACCACATCGGCGGCGAGCGTTCCGTGGACAGTCTGAAGATGTGGTGCAACACCACCCGTGGATACTGGAGCCTGATCTGCGATTACTCGGTGAATCCCGGCTGGTCGAATGGCCCTCGCTTCAGCAACGGCTTTCACTCTCGAAGCCTCGGGCGGCTTTTGGAGTCGATCATGATGAACCAGACCCTGTTCCAGCATGTTTCTGAGGTCAACAGCAACACCGTTATCCAGATCGGTCCGCCCACGCAGGAAGAAGTGGCAGCCGCCAAGCTGCAAATGGACGAGGTGTTTCCCGCGCCGGTTGCCGCCCTGCGTAAAGTGGCGCCCCGGCTCCGAGTACAAGTTCCCTCAGCGGCTCTCATCTAAACGCGAAGATGTCATACGGACGCTGGTGACGGGCGGCCGCGCCAAGAAGACTCTCCGTAGCGCTGAGGACCTTTCAGTACGCTGACGACCCTACAGTGGAAGCCCGGAACTCGTTGTGCTAGCATTCTAAGTTTGTTCAGTTTCACCATGCCCACACTGGCATGGTGCCCCGCCTTTTTGCCTCACCGGCAACCTCCGGGGTTGTGCGAGCACGGTCGCGTGCTACTGGGGAGCAATGCCTCTGAGCGCCAAGTGGAGCGGGTCACTCGAAGGAGTCCATAGGTGAAGATTTACGAAGGCGCAAACATCCGCAACGTCGCCCTGATCGGGCATTCACATTCGGGCAAAACTTCCCTCGCCTCGGCGATGCTCTTTACCGCCGGCGCCACCCAGCGTTTCGGCCGGGTCGATGAAGGCACTACTGTCACCGATTACGACGAAGAAGAGGTTTCGCGGGCGATGTCTATCTCAGCCGCGACCGCTTTTGTTGAATGGGGTAAGACCAAGATCAATCTGATTGACACGCCCGGTTTCAACATGTTCATTCATGAAGCCGAGATGGTCATGCCCGCGGTGGAAGCGGCCCTGGTCGTGGTGGACGCGGTCAGCGGCGTGGAAGTGGTGACCGAGCGCATCTGGAATTATTACGACCGGGTCGCGTTGCCGCGCGTGATTGTGTGCACGCGGACGGACCGCGAGCGCGCCGACTTCAATCGCGTCATGGAGTCGCTCACTACCTCGTTCGGGCGGACGGTTGTGCCGGTGCAATTGCCCATCGGCTCGGAGAAAAGTTTCACCGGCGTCGTCGATCTGGTGAAGATGCAGGCCTACACCTACCAGATGGGCGGCAACGGTAAATCAACCGTCGGCCCCATTCCCGCCAACATGGAAGAGCAGGCCAAGGCCGCGCACGAAAGGCTGGTGGAGTTGGTTGCGGAAGGCGACGACGCCTTGATGGAAGAGTTCTTCGACAAAGGCACCATCGCCGAAGAGCACATAATCGCCGGCCTGCACAATGCCATTCGCGAAGACAAGATCTTTCCGGTGCTCTTCGCCTCAGGTCTGGGGAACATCGGAACCGACGAGGTGCTCGATTTCATAGTCGATTACATGCCGACGGCGGTTGAGCGTGGCGAAATGAAAGCAGCGGCCACCGCCAACAATGGCGAGCCGACGGTCCGCAAGATCAGCGACTCCGCGCCGCTCTCGCTGTTCGTGTTCAAGACCATCAGCGATCCGTTCTCGGGCCGCATCTCGTTCTTCAAGGTGTATTCCGGCGTGCTGAAGAACGACGCGGGTTTGCAAAACTTCAGCCGCGGCAGCTCCGAAAAGTTCGCCCACCTCTCCATCATGCAGGGAAAAACTGCGGTGCCGGTTAATGAGCTCCATGCCGGCGACATCGGCGCAGTCGCGAAGTTGAAGGACACCCTGACCGGCGATACTCTGGGCGACAAGGGTTCTCCGATCCAGTATCCACAGGTCACCTTCGCCGAGCCGGCGATCACCTTCGCCATCGAGCCCAAGACCCGTGCCGACGAAGACAAGCTGAGCAACGGTATCCACAAACTGATGGAAGAAGACGCCATGCTGCGCTTCTTCCGCGATGCTCAGACCAAGGAGTTCCTCATTGCGGGCACCGGCCAGCAGCACATCGAAGTCATCGTTTCCAAGCTGAAGAACCGCTATCACACGGAAGTGAACCTGAAGGCGCCCAAAGTGCCATACCGCGAGACCATTCGCGGCAAGGCCGACGTGCAGGGACGCCACAAAAAGCAGAGCGGCGGACACGGCCAATTTGGCGATTGCAAGATCAAGATGGAGCCCATGCCGCGCGGAGGCAACTTCGAGTTCGTGAATGAAATCTTCGGCGGCGCAATTCCCAAGAACTACATTCCTGCCGTCGAGAAGGGCATCGTCGAAGCCGCACAGCGCGGCTTTCTCGCCGGCTTCCCGGTGGTGGATTTCAGGGTCATCCTCTATGACGGCTCCTATCACGACGTGGACTCAAACGAGTTGTCATTTAAGACTGCCGGCCGCATCGCCTTCCGCAAAGCCATGGAGCAGGCCAAGCCCACAATTCTGGAGCCGATCATGAATGTCGAGATCACCATTCCCGACGAGTTTGCCGGCGCCATCATGGGCGACCTGAACAGCCGTCGGGGACGCATCCAGGGCATGGACAACAAGGCGGGCAAGACTGTCGTCAAAGCCGTAGTGCCCATGGCCGAGATGCTGACCTACGGCACCGACCTGACCTCGATGACCCAAGGCCGCGGCAGCTTCTCGATGGAAATGGACCACTACGACTTCGTCCCCGCACTGCAGCAGGAAAAGATCATCACGGCTGCCAAAGCCGAGCGTGGCGAAGAGGTTGAGGTGGAGGAGTAATTGCCAGTAGTCAGTAGTCAGTAGTCAGTAGTCAGTAGTCAGTAGTCAGTAGTCAGTTGCTCAGCCAATAGATCCCGAGTCCCTTCAAGGAAGGCAGGTTTTCACGCCCTTTTTTGTCCGGGCACACCGTTTCTTCGCCGCAAAACCTCGGAACTTTCTTCCAACCTCTGCGTATCTCAAACTGTAAGCGATCTTCAACAGGAAATGAGGCAGGCTATGGATGGAAGCATCGTCGGCTTGGTGGCGGTAATCATGATTTTCGGGATTCCCATCGCGGGGATGTACACCTATTATCGGGTGCGCAAGCTGCGCAGCGAAGAGCGCCTGGCGGCCCTGGCGCGTGGCATCAGCGTTCCCATGGAGCCTGAGCTCTCACAGGCGGCCCGTTCTCGTCGGGCAGGTATCCTGCTGGTCAGTGGATCGATCGGCTACACCATCGCATTTGCGTTGATTGCACGCACCGAACCCGATGCCTGGACGGCAGCGGCCTTTGGCGTGATTCCGCTCGCGATCGGGCTTGGCTTCTTCCTCGATGCAACTTTCGTGCGCCGTGACCTGCGGGCCTCGTAAGAGCCAGCCTTGGTTACTCATCCATTGGGTAGGGTTGAAGGGGCACGGCTTCCAGCCGTGCCGTAACTACTGTCATTCATGTGTGGCTTTAGCCACTGAGGGACTTCGGTGTTGAGGCTGGGTGCGACCTCCCTCAGGGGCTAAAGCCCAACCCTCCAACGCTCATAACGGCACGGCTGAAGCCGTGCCCCTTCAAAACGTCAGACCGTCAGGAACGATGCAGGTCAAAGGCATGCACCAGCAGGACACGGGCGTACAGTATGTTGGTGGAACTGCTCTCTACTGTTCCTCGCCAGGCTTCATCCGCCCGCTGCGCAAATAGCGATTGTGCCAGCCCAGGGCTTCACTCAACAGGTGCGGAGTATGCCGTCCATACGAGAGCCGCTCGGCACGGTTGAGGTAGTCGAGCAGTAGCGGCTTGTAGTCGGGCGAGGCGCACTTCTCGATGATCAAGTGCGCGCGCTGGCGCGGTGATAGTCCGCGCAAGTCGGCAAGTCCCTGCTCGGTTACAACCACCTGAACATCGTGCTCCGTGTGGTCCACGTGCGAGGCCATAGGAACGATGGTCGAGATCGTCCCCTTCTGCGCTGTCGATGGCGCCATGAAGATGGACAGGTATCCATTGCGTGCAAAATCGCCGGAGCCGCCGATGCCGTTCTGAATGCGCGATCCCATCACGTGCGTCGAGTTCACGTTGCCATACATGTCGGCCTCGATCATGCCGTTCATGGCAATCACGCCCAGTCGCCGGATGATCTCAGGGTGGTTGGAGATTTCCTGCGAGCGCAGCACGATGCGATCGCGATAGCTGGCCATGTCGGCGTTGACCTCGGTCAGCATCTCCGGGCTGAGCGAAAACGCGGTCGCCGACGCTGCGGTCACCTTGCCCGACTTCAGCAGGCGAATCATGCCATCCTGGATGACTTCGGTGTACGAAGTCAGCCCTTCAAACGGGCCCTCTTCGAGACCGAAGAGCACCGCGTTGGCGATGTTGCCGACGCCCGACTGCAACGGCAGCAGTGTCTCGGGCATGCGGCCCTTCTGCACTTCCCAGGTCAGGAATTCGAGAATGTGTCCGGCAATGCGGCGCGAGGCGTCATCGGGCGCTTTGAAGGCGCTGTTGCGATCGGGTGAGTCCGTGAGCACGACCGCGACCACCTTCTCCGGCGGAACCTCGAGATATGGGCTGCCGATGCGCTGCCCGGTGTGCGTCAAGGGAATCGGTCCACGATTGGGCGGCGGTTGCAGGCCGTAATAGATGTCGTGCATGCCTTCCAGCGCCTCAGGCTGCCACGAGTTGACCTCGATGATCACGTGCTCAGCCTGCTCGATCCATGTCTTGTTATTGCCGAGAGACGAACTCGGCACCAGGCGGCCGTCTTCAAGCACGGCGGTGACTTCGATCAGCGCCAGATCAAGCTTGCCGAGGAAGCCGTATTCCACAAACTGTGCCACGTGGCTGAGGTGGATGTCCATGTAGTCCATCTCGCCGGCGTTGATGCGCTTGCGGGTCTCGGGATCAGACTGGTAGGGCAGCCGCAGATGAATGCCGCCCGCCATGGCCAGTGCGCCGTCGAGCTCAGGCCCGGTAGAGGCGCCGGTGAAGATGCTGACCTGGAACTTCTGTCCGCGCAGGTTGGCATCGGAGATACGGCGTGCCAGCGCCATCGGCACCGCCTTGGGATAGCCTGAGCCTGTGAACCCACTCATGCCGATCTGGTCGCCCGAGTGAATGAGGGCGGCAGCGTCTTCAGCGCTCATGATGCGGCTGGCCAGTGTGGAATTGAGGACACGGGAAGTCGTAAAAGCGGCAGCGGTAGACATATTTATGAGTGCCTTTCAGTCGTAGCAAGTCGAGGGTCTGCCATAACGATAGAAGGATGGTGAACGCAGGTCTGTGAGGTAGGTCACACGCAAGGCCAGCAGACAGAGAAGTCGCAAGCTAGAGTACGTGGTACGCTGCTGTCGAGTAGGACGGCCCTCATGCTCCGACGCTTCCTGGTCTTAATCGCCTTTCTTATGACGTGCCTCCCGCTTGGCATGCTGGCGCAAGGAGCCAAGCCGGTTCCCGACAATCCTGACCTGACCGCCGCTGATCAGCTTTACAAAGCCGGCAAGTTCGCGGCGGCGGCTGAAAAATACCAGGCTCTTCTGAAGATCGATGCAAAATTGGTTCCGGCAGAGGCCGGTCTCATCGAGTCATGGCTGCACCAGGAAAAAATCGATGAAGCCTCCGCCGAGGCGACCAAGGCTCTGGGCGCTCAACCTAATTCGGCGGCCCTGCTGGCAGCCATGGGTGACGTGCAGTTCCGCCTCGCCAAAATGCCCGAAGCGGAGGCTTCGTATTACAAAGCGCTGAAAATCGACCCTCGGGAACTTCGCGCCTGTCTTGGTCTGGTTCGTCTCTACCGCGCCTATTCGCTTTATCGCCGTGCCTATGACGCGTTGGCCGTGGCGCATCAGATTGCTCCCGACGATCCAGAAGTGCAGCGCTCGTGGTTTAGCAGCTTTCGCGCCGCGAACGCATGGCGGCCATCGAGGCGTATCTTGCCGGCCCGCATCCCGACGATCCTAGAAGAAACTGAGTATCTGCAAGCAGTATCTTGAATTTCTTAAGGCCACGGTCGATAAACCTGTACACGCCTGCCGCTTGGTCAGCAAGGTGGAGCAAACCGATACCAAGCTGCAACGGATTGTTTCACAATCCGAAACACATCGACGGTTACAGTTTGGCAGTCAAGCTGAACGACCACAACACTCACCTGCTGCTGGATACGGGCGCTGGCGGGAATCCTCATCGGCCGCAAGAGCGCGGAGAAAGCTGGCCTGACGCGCATCTCCGGCATCCGTTTTCGCGGCATCGGCGACTAAGGGCCCGCAGGTCGGGTACATTGCAGTGGCCGACCACATTCGAATCGGGGAACTGGAGTTCGCCGACTGCATCGTCACCGTCAGCGATCGGACATCTGTTCGCCGACGAAGATGGACTGTCGGCGCGAATGTTTTCAGTTCCTATCTGATCGACATCGACTTTCCGGCAGAGAAACTAAAGTTGTCGCCGCTTCCGAAGCGACCGGATGACACGGTAGTGCCCACGGCCCTGAACAGCGAAGGCGAGTCGCGCACCAATTCCGACGACGATACCGACAAAGCGGCAGCCGATCATCAGGTGGAATCGACCGGCGACACCAGCAAGACGGCAAAGGCCACCCCGACGCGTAATCTTCCCAAAGACCGCTATGTTGCTCCCGAGATGAAGAGCTGGACGCCTGTCTTTCACTTCGGCCACCAGCTTCTGATCGCGACCGAGGTCAACAATTCCAAGCCAATGCTGTTTCTAATCGACACCGGCGCGTCGAGACAACTTTCTCTCCACCAGGGCTGGGCGGGAGGTCACGACGGATCAGCTCCGACTCCAATACGCGCGTAAGGGGATCAGCGGGAGTGTGGCAGACGTTTACCGGGCCGATAAAGCCACCCTTCGATTCAGCCACATTTCAACAGAAGGACCAGAATGTCATGACCTTCGATCTTTCCAGCCTAAGCAGGAACACCGGGACTGAGGTCTCCGGCATGCTGGGGTTTCAACTTCTGGGAAAGTTGCAAGTGAAGATTGACTATCGCGACGGGCTGGTTGATTTTTCTTACGACCCGAGCCAATGGCAGCTCAAGCACTGAACACACGCTGCAGACGATAGTCCGACCCATCTCCCGATTTAAGCGGGTTCCAGGTTTAGCGCTCGCCGGAACGAGCCGCGCTCGTTCTTGATCTTCTCCTGCAGCAGCATGATGGCGTAAATCAACTGCTCCGGGCGCGGAGGACAGCCGGGCACGTAAACATCCACAGGGATCCACTGGTTAACGCCCTGCACCAGTGCGTAGTTGTTGAAAACGCCTCCCGAGGTGGCACACGCTCCCATGGAGATGACCCATTTGGGTTCCGGCATCTGCATGTAGAGTTCGCGAATCACGGGCGCCATCTTCTGCGAGACGCGGCCAGCGATGATCATCAGGTCTGACTGCCGCGGCGACGGGCGAAAGACCTCGGCGCCAAAGCGGGCGATATCGAATCGTGAGGCGCCCATCGACATCATCTCAATGGCGCAGCAGGCCAGACCAAAGGTCATCGGCCAGATCGAGTTCTTACGCACCCAGTTGACGACCGCATCCATCGAGGCCATGAGGACGCCTTCGTGCTGCTGCTGGCCAAACGTCGCCCGCAGAATCTGCCCGCGGCTCTGTTCCGATCCGACAAGGTTGTCGAAGCGCTCTTTGCCGGGCTCGGGATTATCGAAATGTGGAGGCCGATACTCGGTCGTCATTTGAATAATTATACCTACTCTTCTTGATGCTTCGCCGCCGATCAGGGACGCAACTCTGCCATTGCCTGGCTAGGGCGTGACCACCACTTTGCCGAACTGTTCGCTGCTGGCGAGGTACTCATGGGCCGCGCGAGTTTCGCTGAGCGGGAAAGTGCGGTCAACCACCGGCTTCAATTTGCCTGCGAAAACATGTTTGAGGACCTCGTCCAACTCGCCCATTGCGCCCATATAGGAACCCAGAAGCGAAAGTTGCCGCGAAAACAGGAAACGGAGATCGAGGTCACCCTGAAAGCCGGTGGTGGCGCCGCAGGTGACGAGCGTGCCGCCAGCTTTCAGAGATTTCACGCTTTCCTTCCAGGTGGCCTGGCCAACATGCTCGAAGACGACGTCCACGCCGCGCCGAGTTGTAATCCGCTTCACCTCGTCGGCGATCTTCTGCTTGTAGTGATCGATGGTATGGTCAGCGCCCAGCTCGCGAGCTTTCGCCAGCTTCTGCTCATCGCCGGCGGTGGTGATCACTTCCGCCGACAGCATTTTGCAGATTTGGATTGCGGCCGAGCCTACTCCTGAACCGGCGCCCAAGACCAGCACCGTCTGTCCTGCTCGCAGATGAGCGCGCCCAACCAGCATGTGCCACGCCGTTAGGAAGACCAGCGGAACACCTGCCGCTTCCACGAAACCCAGCGAATCGGGGATGGGAATAACATTCACGCGCGGAACGGCGATCAACTCGCAGTTGCCTCCGTCCACACCATTACCCAGCACAGCAAATTGCGAGCAGAAATTGTGCCGTCCGGCGTTGCACTGCTCGCAATGATTGCAGAAAACCATCGGCGCCAGCAGGACGCGCCTGCCCGGCTTAAGGTCGGAGATGTATTCGCCACACTCCACCACCTCGCCCGCCACGTCACTGCCCAGGATATGTGGCAGTTTCACGCCCGGCAGTCCCATGCGGACCCAGATGTCGAGATGATTCAGCGCACAAGCCCGCACCCGTACCAGGACCTGGTCCTTGCGCAACTCCGGATCAGGAATATCCTCGTACTTGAGAACTTCCGGACCGCCGAATTCATGAATGCGAACGGCTTTCATTGATTCTTTCCTCGTCTGTCACGCAGCGATGAACATTGCGAGTGGAGCTCACTCGCAATTCTAGTTTGCCAGACATCGGGTTTGTATCAGGGCACGACTTTTAGTCGTGCCGATTAAAGCGTAGCAAAGATCGGGGCTTTAGGCCCTGCAAAACCGGACATGCAGGGGCTGAAGCCCAGATCATTTATCAACGCGCTTGCGGCACGGCTGAAGCCATGCCTGATACAGAGCGATTGTGCATGGGGCTGCGCAGTTCACATCACCTCTCGCGGTCTTCCCGTAGCATCTCTTCGGTCGAAGGAAGTCTAGCATCAGGTCGAAGCCAATTTCTGCGGACTGTCTCGAGCGCAGAATGCGGGTTCAGCTTTGGCTCGCTTGCAGATTGGTGGCGGAACCGGCGGTGAGACATTACAGGGACGGGCCGCCCTTTGACTTTGCCGCCAAGCATCTAAATAATTGAACTCGCCCATGGACATCTACGAGCACATTGTCGAGCTCCGCCGCCAGGGACGCCGCGGCGCTGTCGCCACCATCACCAATGTGCGCGGCTCGATCCCGTCATTCCAGACTGCGAAGATGCTGGTGCGCGACGATGGCTCCATCGTGGGCACCATCGGCGGCGGCTGCGTCGAAGCCGAGGTTTGGCAGGTCGCGCGGGAAGTGATGGAACAGGAAAAGCCGCGCTCGCTCACCTTCAATCTCAACAACAATCCCAAGTACGATACTGGCCTGGTTTGCGGCGGTACGCTGGAAATCTTCATCGAGCCGGTGCTTCCGCCTGCGCTGCTGTACATCTTTGGCGCCGGCCACGTCGCCTATAACCTGTACAAAGTCGCGGCCATTGCCGGCTTCGACGTCGTCGTAGTTGATGACCGCGAGGCTTACGCCAGCCGTGAGCGCTTCCCTGAGGCGCGCGAGGTAATTGCCTGCGATTTCGATCTAGCGGTGGCACAACTGGATCCGCCCGAATCGTCGTACATTGTGATTGTTACTCGCGGACACCGCGACGACATGCGCGTGCTGCGCTGGGCCATTAATACCCGCGCTCGCTATCTCGGCATGATCGGCTCACGCCGCAAGACCATCTCGATTTATAAGGAGCTGGAGAAAGAAGGCATTCCGGCAGAGAAATTCAGGGATGTGCATGCCCCTGTAGGTCTTGAGATTGGCGCGGTCACGCCGGAAGAAATCGCGGTCGCCATCGTGGCCGAGATGATTGCAGTACGGCGCCACGCCCTGCCCGGCGTTCCCAGTAAGATGTATTCCTACCTTGTCAGCGACGCCACAGCGCATGACGAGCAGAATGCGACCCTCGAAGGAGGTCCCACGCATGTTCCGTGACCTTGTAGGGGAGGTCTATTCCTTGAATCTCCCTCAGGGGCTAAAGCCCGACCGCATATCAGGCATGTTCGGACGGCCTGAAGGTCGTCCCCTTCAGAGCTGAACTTAAATCCCCATTTCAAAGAGCTGATTTAATCTCTGCCCTATCGCCGGTTGTCCGTTTGCGGCTCGGGATGGATGAGCACGCGGAACAGCTCCGGTAGTTCCTGGCGAAATCGACTTTCCATTGTGGTCTGAATGTCGTGCACGCGCGACAGCGGCAGATCGTCGTTCATCGTGCAATGCAGCGACAGGTAGAGCCGTCCACCAACCCGTTTGAACATCAGGTCATGCATGTCCACGACCTCGGGGAACCCTTCCCGCACCTGTTGCAGGCGGTGTTCGAAACCCGGCGCGGGGACCAAGCCGTCGCTGGTCTCGATGGTGGCGGGCTCGCTCTCGATGTGAGTCAGAATGCTGGCGATCTCGCTTACATCCTGTTTCATCTCGCTTTCCAGACGCGTCACCCGATCGTGTGCTTCCTTTAGGCTGAGCTTTTCGTCGAGTTCAACATGCTGCTCAACATGCAAGGTGCCGCCCAGGTCCTGCACGCTGATGTCGTGCACGTTAAGGTTGTTGCGCGTGGCCACTGCACGAATGCGGTCGAAGAGGCTCTCCTGCCGGCTGGCCCGCGAAACCGTGTTCACCACGACATCGGCATCGGGCAGGACGGCGCGGATGCGGGCGGCAACTTCATTGGAGACCTGCTCGGACTTCTGAAAGGTCACGGTGCGCGACATGGCAACCGAGACGTTGGCAAAATAGCGGCTGCCACTTCGCCTGATCCGCACCCGACCCACTTCCAGCACACCGTTCACGCGGTACACCTCTTGAATAATCCGGCCGCGCACGCCGGCGGGCGCTGCGTCAAGCAAGGCGTCAACGGTTTGCCGCGCCAGACGCCAACTGACGTACACCACAATGCAAGCCACACATAGGGCGGCGATCGAATCGGCCTTGGCCAGCCAAGGCTGCGAGTACAGCCTGCCCGCCGCGACCAGGGCCAATCCCAGAATAACGACCGCACTGGACCAGATGTCGGTGCTGAAATGCAGGGCATCGGCGTGCAGTGCCTGACTGTCGTACTTGTCAGCTATGCGTCGCAGGCGGCGTGAACGCCAGTAGTCCACAATGATCGACGTCCCCATCACGGCGAATGCCCAGACACTGGGTTCGATGTGTACGGAATGAAAGAAGAGACGCCTGACCGCCTCATAGACGATCCAGATGCAGGTCAGCAGCAGCAATCCGGTTTCGAGAAAGGCGGAGAAGCTCTCGATTTTTCCGTGGCCATACTGATGATCGGCATCGGCGGGTTTATCGGAGACGCGAACTGAAAAATACGTGATGGCCGCCGCCACCAGATCAAGGCCGGAGTGCGCCGCCTCGGAGAGGATGCCCAGGCTGCCGGTGGTCACGCCGACCATTGCCTTCAGTAGCGTGATGCCAACCGCAGCATAGATGGAATTGAGGGCAACCGCCTTCTTCTCTTGCCTCATCTCCGCGGTTGCAGCCGATTCCGTCACAGGTTCGATTATTCACCTTCCGCCTAAATCCGCAAGCTCTGAACTACTCGCGTGAAGCTGGCTTCTGACGGCAGTTAGCCTGAATGTGGTACATTTTTTGTATCCATCTATCCTTGCTCCGCCTTAGGGGCGGTATTTACTTCTGGAGGAACACCACTACATGTCACGCTCTACTTTCCTGGTTGTTGCGCTTGCGTGTGCTCTTAGCTGTGCCGCTTATGGCCAGGAGCCGGGCTCGCACCAGCACCCGGGAGCACCTACGGCGACTCCAAGCTCGCCTGCGCCTGCACCTGCGGAACCCGACACGGCCAAGGTCCCCATGAATGAACCGGTCATTACTCTAAAAAATGTCTGCCAGCCCAAAGCCGGCGCCAGCACGCCGCCTGACGGTTGCGTAAGCAGCATGACGCGCGAGCAATTTGAGAAGATGATCGCAGCTCTACAGCAACCCGATAAGCCCCCGATGCCTTTCGAGGTGAGGCGCAACTTCGCCTCGCAATATGCGAAGATGCTGATCTTTGCCGACACTGCACGCGAGCTGAATCTGGAGAATGATCCCCGGTTTGTGCAGATTCTTCAGTTCGTTAGAAATCAGATCTTGACCGATGCCCTCAACCAGCACATCGTCAAGGAGTACTCGAATCTTCCTGATCAGCAGATCGAAGATTATTACAAGCAGAACCCCAAGAAGTACGTAGAGGCCACGCTGCAGCGCATTATTGTCGCGCGGGCTGCCGCCACCGCCGATAAGCCCAAGCCCAGCGATGCCGAGGAAAACGTCTTCGCTGAGAAAATTAGGACCCGCTGGGTGGCGGGTGAGGACCCGGTGAAGTTGGAGAAAGAAGCGATGGAGCACGCCGGTCTCACCAATGCTCCGCCTGATGTTAATCTCGGTGCGCGCCGTCCCGGTACCTTGCCTGAGCCTCATGAGTCGGTCTTCGAGTTGAAGGCAGGCGAGGTTTCGCAGGTGTTTGCCGACCCAGGATCGCTCTATATCTACAAGGTGGTTTCGATCCGCCAGGTCCCGCTCAGCGAGGTGAAGGCGGCCATCTCCCAAACTTTGCAGCGGCAGATGATTACCGACAAGATCGAACAAATTCAGAAGTCGGCGACCATAGTCCTTAACGACGCTTACTTTGGGCCAGATACCCCACCGGCTGTCCATCAAACCATCATCACCCCCAAAGGGGCTGCTGGAGCGAAGCCGAACCCGGGAGCGACTCCGCCGAATCCTAATGCAACCCCTGCTCCGGCGCCGAATCCGGAGCCGCCGCCGAAATAGTTATGCCGCCGGAACGAACTGTCCTGGTCACCGGGATCTCGGGAAATCTGGGCGCCCGGTTACTGCCGTTGCTTTCCGGTTTTCATGTGGTGGGCGTGGACACACGTCCACCCGACAGTTCCGCCGTGGCGAGGTTCGAGCCAGCGGACCTGGGCCGTGAGCCGTCTTGCTGGCAGCTTATTGAGTTGCTGCGGGCAACCGGGGCCAGCTCCGTAATTCATCTCGCATTCGTTTTAGATCCCCAACGCTCCGGTGTTCTTGACCCGGAGCGGATGTGGCAGGTTAATGTCGCTGGGACGGCCCGGGTGATGGAAGCCGTAAGCGTCGTCAATCGCACTGGCGGTCAGATCAAGCAGTTCATTTTCCCCAGCAGTGTGGCCGTGTACGGTCCGGAAACCTCAGGGCCGGTTCAAGAAGAAGCTCCGCTGCTTGCCCACACGCTGCCGTACGCCATTCACAAACGCGAGTGCGACGAAGTGGTTCGCTATCGGGCCGAAAGCCTCGGCGACTGTCACACCTACCTGGTGCGTCCTCACATCTTCGCGGGCGCGAGCGTGCAGAACTACATGATGGGAGCGTTGCGCGGAACGCCACTTGGCAACAGCAAACGTGCCGCCCGCATGCGCGCCAGCGGCAAGCGGCTGCCGTGGTTACTGCCTCGCGGCAACAAATATCTGGAGAAGCGCTTCCAGTTTGTCCACGTGGACGACATGGCACGGTTGCTGGTGCACCTGTTGAACCGTCCAGAGAGCGATCCGTCACTTCTAATTTTGAACGTTGCCGGTCGCGGGGAACCCATCACCGTTCAACGCTGCGCTGAGATAGCCCAAGCGAAGATCAGGCGTGTTCCCACGCGAGGCGCCTGCCTTATCGTCCTCCGCCTGTTGTGGAAGCTGGGGATTTCCTCGATTCCCCCGGCCGCTCTGCCCTATTTGATTGGCTCGTACACGATGGACACCACCCGGCTGCAACATTTTCTCGGAGAAGAGTATGGGCGGGTTGTTCAATTCTCCAACGAAGATGCGCTGCGGGACAGCTTCGAGAACAGTGGATAGTGGCTAGGGATCGGCGGCTAGTGTCGCGGCATTATTCATGAACTTTGTATTGTTATCCTGAGTGAAGTCGCCGCGGCGACCGAGTCGAAGGACCCTATAGCTGCGGGAAACCACAGTGTAGCCACCCTGATCTCTGACCTCTCCGCTACTTCTTCCCCCGGTACAGCCCCGCAATCCCAAGCGTGTACGGAGTCCAGGTGACTTCGCGGAAACCCGCAGCCCGCATCCTCTGCAACATTTCCTCCGGAGACGGAAAGCGCAGCACCGACGCCGGAAGATATGCGTACGGACCCCGCACGCCGGAAATGAGCGTGCCGATGGCCGGCAGCACTCGCCGAAAGTACACTCGATACAATTTGCCGATCAGGCCCTTGGGCTCTCCGAAATCGAGAATGCCCACCTCGCCCTGGGGCGCAAGCACGCGGTAAATCTCCGCCAGTCCACGATCGTAGTTGGCGAGATTGCGAAAGCCAAAAGCTGAGGTCACCAGCTGAAACTGGTCCGCAGAAAACGGCAAGTTCAGCGCATCCGCTTCGATCCAGCGAATCTCCCTGCCCGCCGACTTCTGCTCCGCGCGCACCAGCATGGCGTGCGAGAAATCGGCCCCGAAGATTTGTGTGGGCGCGCCATTCCTCGGGATGGTCAGGCGGCGATGCAGCGCAAATGTCATGTCGCCGGTCCCGCAGCACAGGTCGAGCACCTGCGCACCAGGACGTTGCAGCACCTCGCGGAAGACGCGGGCGGTGCGGTTCCACCATACCCGGTCGATGTTCATCGAGAGCACGTGGTTCAGCAAGTCATAGCGGGGAGCGATCGAGGTGAACATCTCGCGCACCGCTGCGGCCGCCGAGGCTTCGTCTTGCGCTCCGGCCGGCGCGGCGCCCACGATGCGACCGGCCTTGCGATCCAAAGATTTGACCGGCGATTTGTCGTCCTGGTCCAACGCTATGCCTCTGATAGCTTCTTGATTTCTTCGACGGCGTGGATAATCGCTCGTTCCGGCACCGTATTGACCACTTCGACTTTGCCGATGCCCGTCGGCAGAACGAAATGCGGCACGCCGCCAACCGTCTTCTTGTCGGAGAGCAGCCGCTTGACGATGCCCTCGCTACTCACCTCAACCCTCGGCAAAGGCGCGTACGTGCGTACTAAAGCGACGATGCGTTGCGCGGTGAGCGAATCGGTCAGCTGCATTTCGCTTCCTATCATGGTGGCGGCAATCATCCCCCAGCCCACCGCCTCGCCATGAAGGAACTGCTTGTAATCGGTCTCCGCCTCCAGCGCATGCCCGATGGTGTGTCCAAAGTTCAGGATGCGGCGTTCGCCGCTCTCGCGTTCGTCCGCGCTCACCACGTCCGCCTTAACGCGAATGCATTCCGTGATCAGCGTCTCCAATAACGCGCCGTCACGGCGCAGCAAGGCCTCGCGGTTCGCTTCCATCAGCTCGAAGATGGCGGGATTGCGAATTACGCCATACTTCATGGCCTCGAACAATCCGGAGCGGTACTCACGCTCGGGCAGCGTCGCCAGCACATCAGGATCGGCCAGCACTGCGAGCGGCTGATGAAAAGTGCCGAGCAGGTTCTTGCCCGACTTCAGGTTCACTCCGGTCTTGCCACCGATCGCCGAATCAACCTGCGCGACCAGGGTCGTGGGTATTTGCACGACGGGAATTCCACGCATGAAGACTGAGGCGAGGAATCCTGCGACGTCCCCCACCACTCCGCCGCCCAGGGCCAGAATCACCGACCGGCGGTCGGCGCCGCGACTCACCAATTTCGCGGCAAGTTTTTCCAGTTGCGAGAGGGTCTTGGCACGCTCGCCGTCCGGCATTGCGATGATTTCGACTTTGTGCCCGGCCCGGCTGAAACTCTTGCGCAGCACGCCGCCCCACGGCTTGCGCACGGGTGTCTGGGTAACCACAAAGACGCGCCAATCCCGAGGCACAGTATCGCGCAGGAGGTCCGCCGCCGAGCGCAACAAGCCGCGCTCGACCAGCACTTCATAGGACCGGGACGGGGTGTGAACTGGGATGCGAATCAAGATCTTAGTGTAATGGATGAGAGTTGCCGTCGTACTCCTTCTGCGCGATTTGCCATTTGGCTTGGCGCGTCCACGTATCGAATCCGCCGCTCTGCCTGCGTGCTACCATGAACCCGGCGAGACGCCATGAAAGCTCTTCCTTCGGAAACCGATTTCATCGTTGTGGGCGCGGGTATCGCGGGCTTGCGGGCCTCGGTGGAACTGGCGTCTGCCGGGCGCGTCCTGTGCCTGGCAAAACGCGAGGTCACGGAATCGAACACGCAATACGCGCAAGGTGGCATCGCTGCCGCGCTTAGCGATGATGATGAAGTCCGCCTCCACCTGGAAGACACGCTCAAGGCCGGCGACGGCCTGTGCAATGAGGAAGCGGCGCGCATCCTGGTGGAAGAAGGCCCGCCGCGGATCGAGGAGTTGATCGAGTGGGGCACGGAGTTCGATCGCGCCGGCACCAAGATCGCATTCACACGCGAAGGCGCGCATAGCCGCAACCGCGTGCTGCACGCCCACGGCGATTCCACCGGGCGTGAAATCGGCCGGGCGCTATATCTTAAAGCCGCGGCCCTGAAGGCCATCACCTTCCAGGAATTCGAATTCACCACCGACTTGCTGGTGCGCGACGGCAGAGTGGTTGGCGTTCGCGTTCTCGACCGCTCCGGCCAATCGCACGAGATCTTTGCCAGCAGCACATTACTTGCCACCGGCGGCTTGGGCCACGTTTACAGCGACACTACCAATCCTTCCGTTGCCACTGGGGACGGCGTTGCCATGGCCCATCGCGCGGGTGCCGAGATCAGCGACATGGAGTTTGTGCAGTTCCATCCGACCGCGTTGTACCTGAAGAACGCTCCCCGGTTCCTGTTATCGGAGGCACTGCGCGGCGAGGGCGCCTACCTGCGAAACATTGAGCTGAAACGCTTCATGCCCAAGTACCATGAGTTGGCGGAACTGGCTCCACGTGATGTTGTGGCACGCGCGATCGCCCATGAGCTGGAGCTGGTAAAGCGTCCCGATGCCGCTGTGTATCTTGACCTGACCCACCTGCAGGCCGACCGCGTGCGCAAACGTTTTCCCACCATTTACTCCACCTGCATGGAGTACAACATCGACATTGCTACCGAACTGGTTCCCATCCGTCCAGCGGCGCATTACGCCATGGGCGGCGTACGCACCGATCTTCGCGGACAGACTTCCTTACCGGGGCTATACGCCGCAGGAGAGGTGGCCTGTACCGGCGTGCATGGCGCTAATCGCCTGGCCAGCAATTCCCTGCTGGAGGGCCTGGTGTACGGAGCGCGTGCTGCTCAGAACATGCGTGAGCATATTGCGGCCCGCCACGACCGTCCGGCGGTTGCAGGCGCGGAAAATGTCGCACCATCGACCAACGGACAGGCAGCACAGGTCGAGGCGTTCATCAAGAAAGTGCAATCGCTGATGTGGCAGTATGTGGGCGTGGTTCGTGACGGGAAAGGCCTGCGCCAGGTCGTCTCGGAGTTAAGCGAGTTGCAGAAACAACTGCCTGCCTCAGCCGATCGTCGTTCCCACGAGGCGACGAACATCCTGCAGTCCGGACTGCTGATCGCCCGCTCAGCCCTGGCCCGCGAGGAAAGCCGCGGCGCTCACTATCGCCTCGACTTTCCCCTGAAGAACGACGCGAAATTCAGAAAGCATTCCGTGGTTAAGGGCGACAAGATTCGCTTCGAGTAAATCCGTTACGCGGCTTTGTGTTTTCTCTGGGGAAACAACAGCGACAACAGAACCGAGATCAGCAAAATAAAGGCGACCACGCCGAGGGCGACGCCAATGGGAATCTGCACGTAGCCGGACGCCAGCATCTTTACGCCGATAAAAACCAGAATCAGCGACAGGCCGTAGTGCAGGAAGTGGAAAACCTCGATCATTCCCGCCAGCGCAAAATAGAGAGAGCGCAGTCCGAGAATCGCAAACACATTGGACGTATAAACGATGAAGGGCTCGCGCGTCACCGCCAGCACGGCCGGGATGGAGTCTGTCGCAAACAGCACGTCGGTTGTCTCCACTATGATTAGCACCACCGCCAGCGGAGTTGCGTAACGCACCAACCCGCGTCGCACGAAAAACTTGCTGCCCTCAAATTCTTTGGTCACGGGGAACAGCTTGCGAAAACCGCGCAGTACCAGGTTCGTCTCAGGCTGGATCTCTTTGTCTTTTTGGCGGAATAGATTGACCCCGCTATAGATGAGGATCGCGCCGAAGATGTAGATGAACCAGTGAAAGCGGTTCAGCAGGGTAATGCCGGCGACGATGAAAATAGCGCGCATGACCAGCGCGCCCAGGATGCCCCAGAACAGCACTTTATGCTGAAAGTGCCGCGGAACCTGGAAATAGCGGAAGATAAGCAGAAAAATGAATAGATTATCAACGCTGAGAGACTGCTCGATGAGGTATCCCGCGATGAACTCCAGCGACAACTGGGAGTTGGGCCGGGCGCGGCTGCCCACCATCGCGTGTCCGAAAAAGTAAATCAGGACAGCGAAGCCCGCTGCCAGAGAAATCCAGACCAGCGTCCAGCCAATGGCCTCGCGAAAGCCCACTACGTGCTTCTGGCGATGGAAGACGCCCAAGTCGAGCGCCAGCAGCACCAACACGAACAGGTTGAAGAGGACCCAGAAGAGCCAGTTCGAGGGCATGGGGTAGTCTCGGAACAGCCATTCTATCTGGCGGGCTGATCACAAGGGCGTTTTCGACACGCCCCGCGTTTAAACTACAATGGAACCTGCAGTCTCGCCTGCGCTCTACCGGCACCCGACAGGGGCCGTCATTACTTCCGCCATTAACGAAAGGAACCATCATGGCCCGGCAACCCGGCGTTTACGCAACCTTGGACACCAGCGAAGGAACCATTGTCTGCCGCCTCTTCGAGCAGGAAGCACCCATCACGGTGAAGAACTTCATCGAGCTCGCCGAAGGCGCGCGCGAGTGGACCCACCCGCACACCAAGAACAAGAGCAAAGCTCGCCTGTACGACGGCACCATCTTCCATCGGGTGATTCCCGACTTCATGGTCCAGGGTGGAGACCCTGCCGGCACCGGCATGGGCGGGCCCGGCTACCAGTTTCAGGACGAGACCAAGGGCTCGCCGCATAAGTTCGACAAGCCTGGAAAACTGGCGATGGCCAACTCCGGTCCCGGCACCAACGGCTCGCAATTCTTCATCACGGTCGCGCCTACGCAGTGGCTGACGGGCAATCACACCATCTTCGGCGAAGTCGTCGAAGGCCAGGATGTGGTGGACAAAATCACCAAGCTCCCGCGCAACCGCCAGGACAAGCCCAACAAGGATGTGGTGCTGAACTCGGTCAAGATTGAGCGGGTGTAAGGACAGTTTCGAGTTTCGGGTTTCAAGTTTCGAGTGGCTCGGATTCTTGGGCACTCCGGCGGCGGCTTTGACAGGAAGGTCACGGCCGCTCTTTCAGCATTCGGCGTAGATTTCGTTTGCCAAGGAGTACCGCGACAACTTGAAGGGGTGACGTCTCTGGCCGGTAAACAACCATGTAGTTGGGATATCGAGTCAGTGTCCAGAAGCGTACATTGCGAGCAGTGAGGTCGGGGCGGGAGTGGCCGCGCAAATGTCCTTCGGCAAGAAAGGCGCAAGCATCGTAAATCGCTTGTTCTACGCGGTCAGCGGCGTTCTCGCTTTCCTTCGCGATGTAGGACCAAATGTCGAAGATGTCGGCTTTCGCAAGAGGCGTGAGGGCATATCCGCTCATCGCTTGGAGGGATGCTCGCGCCGCCAACCGTCTTTCATAGACTGGATTTCACGGCGGGCTCTGTGCGCCGTCAATTAGCTCCCCACGTTCGGCCTGCAAATAGCCATCTTCGATATGGGCCGACAACGCCCGCCGCTCATCATCGCTCCAGCTTTCTTCGGCATCCTGGGCTTCAAGAGCGCGGCGCAATACATCTTCAACACTCGCGTAGCCGCCACTGGAGAGACGCCTTTTGATGAGCTGCTCAAGATCGGGCGAAATCTTCAATTGCATAGCCGTCCCCCGTTTCCAATCATTGTAATCTTTTTGGTGGCAGCCGTTTGTGTTCTGCTTTAACCAACCCTTCGAACACCTTCTCGTACTTCCTGGCAATCGCGTCCCAGCGATACAGCGCATCGGCACGCTGCTTGGCGCGTGCGGCCAACTGCTGGCGAGCAGCGGGATCATCGAGCAACGCCTGTAACTTCGCGGTGAGATCGTCTTCCGACTTCGCATACTTCACGCCGGCATCGCCCGCGGTCTCGGCGTTCTCCGGAGTATCGAGATAGAGCACCGCATTATTCGCGGCCATCGCTTCGATCAGCGCGGGATGAACTCCGCCAATCTCGCAGGCGAAGACGAAAACGCCCGCGTGCTTCTGCAACGCCCAATATCCATCGCCATAGATCGCGCCGGTGAAACGCACGCGCTCATCGGCGAGCGATTTCATCCGCTCGATGTATCCGTGATCGTAAGGATTGTCACCCACCATCACCAGCGGCCAGTCGCTACGCACATTGCGCCAACTGCGCAGCACCAGATCGGGATTATTCTCCGGCTCAAGACGGCTGACGTACAGCACGTAGCGGCCGGCCTCGAGATTAAGACCGTTCAGGCTGTAATCGTTTGCCGGCAGCTTCGGAGCCATAGCCGATCACAACCGACTCGCTGCCATATTTCGCGAGGTAGTAATCGTGGATCGCGCGCGCGTCGGTCACCAGGCGGTTCGAGCTGAACGATGACATCCATTCGCAGAAGTGCAGCACCTGCGCGCCCAAGCCCTTCCACTTCTCGCGCTTGCGATCGAGGCCGTCCACGTTGAGCACCACCGGCTTACCGAAAAGCCGCGGAAGGTAAGCGAACGGGCTGTTGGCCACGTTACACAGCAGGACGACATCGGCGTCACTGAAGGCGACTCGCACGGCTGCGAAGAAGGTACTGACCCAGGTGTCGAGATGCTTTTGGTGCAGGCTGGGGACGATCACGCGCCGCACTCGCCGGTCGTACACGTCGTCGGGCCGCACGAACGCTCTGCGGCAGTACACCGTGACTTCGTGTCCCTGGTCCACAAAGCGCGAACTGATCTGCTCGGCAAAGCGCTCGAAGCCGCCATAGCGGTTGGGAATGCCGCGAGTGCCGACGATGGCGATTTTCATGGAAAGCTGCAATTAGCAATTAGCGATTAGCAATTAGCTTTCAGCCGTCAGCTGTCAGCTATCAGCCGTCAGCCAAAAGCCAAGGAACGAAGCGAATCGGCGGCGGCCTAACCAGCCGCTGGATACCGGCTACTGACTACTGACTACCGGCTACTGACTACTGACTACACTGACTACTGACTACTGACTACTGACTACTGACTACTGACTACTGACTACTGACTACTGTCCTCCCCGCATCTATGGCCCGCGGAGTATTGCTAAACCACCATAGCAAATCGCGGTCAGAAACGCGGCGGCGGCCCTGAATGATGGCACGCTTGCGGCGAATGCTGTCGCGCACCTTCCACCAGTAAATCACCGCCGACCACAACCGCCGGTCCCGAACAATGGCATAGCCGAAGGTCATCAGATCGCGCCACGCGACCGGGAAAAACAGCCGCCAGCAGAGCCATGCGGAAGCGTTCTTGCCGCGCATCAGAAACCGGTTCTTGGCCGAGTGCCAGTTTATGACCAGTGGCAGATCTTTGCGGCGCTCGGGCGTGACCCGGCGCACGTGCCAAGCTACCGCCGTCGGCGTGTACACGCACCTCCATCCCATCACTTGCGCACGCCAGGCCAGGTCCCCGTCCTCACGAAAGGCGAAGAAGTCCTCGTCGAAGAACTCGCCGTCGACCGAAACATCGGCGATGAAGTCCCGCCGGAAGAACGCCGCCGCACCGCTGGCGCCGAAAACGCACTGGGCGTCATTGTATTGCCCGCGGTCAATCTCCTCTGCCCCGCGGTCGAGGTGCCGCATGTTCCGGGTGAAGTAAATGCCAGTCGAATCGATGATGTTGGTTCTGTGCGACTCGTTGCCGGGGTCCCAGCGCAGCAATTTGCCGCAGATTACTCCGGCATACGAATAGTTCCCCGCTGCCGCAAGCAACTGGGTCACGAAGTTGGCATTGAGCACGACGTCAGGATTGAGGCAGAGCACCCATTCTCCGCCTGCCGCGCGGATGGCCTGGTTCTGGCCGGCGGCAAATCCAACGTTGTGCTCGTTGTAGATCACCCGCCAACGCGACTCGACCTGACGCAGTAGTTCTCGCGTGCCGTCGGTCGAGGCATTGTCCACGATGATGACTTCGAGTTCGCGGTAGTCCTGCTGTTCGATCGAGGCAAAGCACTCGTCAAGATATTGCGCCGAATTCCAGGTGACGATAGTGACAGAGACCATTGGTCTCTAGTATGCACCGCGTCCAGAAAGAACGATGGGAATGGTGCGCAGGAATATCTTGAAATCGAGCCACAGCGACCAGTTATCGATGTAGGTGAGGTCGAGTTGCATCCAGCGATTGAAGTCGACGTGATTGCGGCCTTCGAGCACCCAGGTGCAGGTCAGGCCGGGACGCATGCGCAAACGCCGCCGCTGCCAGTCTTCATACTGCTCCACCTCTTCGGGAACCGCAGGACGGGGCCCGACAAACGACATGTCGCCGCGCAAGATGTTCCAAAGCTGCGGCAATTCGTCAAGGCTGAAGCGACGCAACCAACGTCCCACGGTGGTGATGCGTGGGTCGTCGCTGATCTTGAAGACGGGGCCGTCCAGCTCGTTCAACTGGTGAAGCTCTGCCCGCATCTGTTCGGCGTTATTGATCATGGAACGGAACTTGTACAACATGAAGCGGCGGCCGCCCAACCCGCAGCGGGTCTGGTGAAACAGCACCGGACCAGGCGAGGTGAGCCGGATCATGGCGGCAATGCACAGAAAAACCGGCGAGAACACAATCAGTGCCGCGCCGGAAAGCATCACATCGAAGATGCGCTTGAAGAACAATCGCAACTCACTGTCGGGCGCGCTCGACAGGCTGAGCAGTTGCACATCACGAAACTTCTCCAGATAGATCCGCGAATAGGCGGCCGGCAGGAATTCCAGTTGAACTCGCGTCCTCATTCCAACATCGGCGCAGTGCTGCATCACCGGCTCCAGCCGGGCCAGTTCCTGCATGTTCACGGCAAAAACAATTTCGTCCACCACTTCCTGTTGCAGAATGCCGCCCAGTTCCTCGATGGGATGAACTCTGTAACCGCCCAGGTCTCTGCTGCGAAGCATTGCTTGAGTTGGGATCGACAAATCCAATCAGCCGCAGCCCCATGCCGCGGCTCTCTTCGATCAGGGCCGCCATTTCGCGGGCGCGCGGGCCGCAACCGACGATCAGCAAATAGTGGTAACGCCGCAGGCGATCGCGCATCCACGACATGCCCGAGTAGGTCACCGCGCGGCCTATCACGAGCAGGACGAAATCCACCGCGCCGATCAGCAGGACATAGGTCCGGCTGACATCCACGCGACGAAACAGATACAAACCGGCGTAGATCACCACCAGCACAACGCACGAGTTGGCTGACGATATTCAGCATGAGCTGGATGGGATTGCTGAGTTCGAGATCGCGGTAGAAGCTGGAAAAATATCCGACTACCGCCCAGGTAATCAGAAATGCAGCCAGCAACGGCAGATAATGGCTGAAGGGGTAAATACCCGGCAATCTTCGGCTGAAAAAGTCGAAGTGCACCAGCAAAGTGCGCAGCAGATACGCGACCACAAAGGAGGCGCAAGTCACTCCCAGGTCGTGCATCAATGTGATCGAGCTTTGAAGCTTGGAACGACGATCAAACACGATAATGCCGTTGGTTACAGTTGGACGTTATCACCTGGAAATCCGGTGCGTACCGCACTATGACGTCAGCGAAATTGGCGCAGGAACCAAACGAAACCTCTGACGCGAGGACAACTGCCCTTCCTACTCTAGCAGCATTTCTAAGCTTTCTACCATTGGTGTAGGCTACTTGATTAACTCGGAAAACTTCCTCGATGGCGCCCGGACAGCAAGCATCCATAACCGAAGTCGCACGCCCACCCGATGGCCGTGTCCTATCCTCGGAAGCGGCGCGCTGGGCACGATGGCTGGAAGGCCTCATCTTTTTCTTCCTGATTCTCTTCGCCATTCTTTTGCCACACTCGATAAAAGGAGCGCGGTACGCCTGGATGGTCGCGGGTTTGCTGTGGCTCACCAAGCTGGCGATTGAACGCAAGCGTCCGTTTCCGCAGCCTCTTTCCGCACCCCTGCTGGCGTATATCCTGTTGAGCGGCATCTCGACCGCACTCTCACCCGATCCATACCTGAGCTGGCCGCGCATGAAAGTCGTGTGCCTTGTGTTAGCCGGGACCGTAGTCGCGCAGAACCTGCAGCGACTCTCCCAGGTGCGCATCCTGGTGTGGTTGTTACTGCTTTCGGGACTCGCGGCAACGGGTTTTACGGCCTGGCAATACACCTACGGAGTGGGAGTGCAGGTGAAGTACGTCACGCCGACGGCGGACTTGTATCGCGCGGGGATCCACTCTGGCGACATCATTACCCAGGTCAATGGGCGCTCTGTGCACGCTCCGGAGCAAGTGAGCAAGGTAGTGGAGCAGAGCCCACCGAGAAGCCTGCTCCGCGTCAGGTATCTGCAAGGGGAGCCCTTCCACAAACGAGAAACGCTTCTCACTCACGAACAGTTCGTAAAGAGCGGATTGGATACCCCGTTCCTCCAATTGGCCCGAGGCAAGCCCGGCCGCGCGCAAGGCACTTTGGGACATTACATCGTCTTCGCCGAAATGCTGATGCAACTTGGCTGCCTGGCGTGGGCGATGTTGCTGAGTACGCAACCGCACAAATGGAGCATCCGGATATTCTTCGCCATTGTGTTCCTGGCACTGACAGCGACGCTGATGGCGACACAAACGCGCGCCGATATCGCAGGGATGGCAGCCGGTTGCGTCGTTGCGGTCTGGCTGCTGGGCAGCAAGCGGACCCGTATCTGGGCCCTCGCTGGCCTGGTTTTGATGGTATTGCTTGCCACGTTGTGGATTCACCACACCCGGAGGTTGGGCTGGGTTGGTACGACCGACCCAGGGACGCATTTCCGAGTGTTGATGTGGGAAGACGGGGTGCGTCTGATCCGGCAGCACCCATGGTTCGGCGTTGGCATGGATACGATCTTCAATCACTGGCAGGAGTGGAACATTCGCGGTTTTGCGTTGTATCGTGTGATCTATCACTTCCATTCTGATTACATCCAGATCGCGGTGGAACGCGGCCTGCTCACCTTGGCGGCATGGTTGTGGTTCGTCGTGGCATATGTAGTTTTTCTGCTTCGCCTGCTGCGGCGGACGCGCGAGCATAGCTGCTTTGCGGCCGGAGTCGTGGCCGGAGTGCTCGCCGCTTTTGTCGGCTACCTGGTTCCCTCAACCGTGCAGTATTGCCTGGGCGACGATCCGCTGGTGATGATCATGTTCTTCTACTTCGGACTGGCGGTCGCCATCGATCGCATGATAAAAACGCCGGGAGGGGTGGATGTACCGTAGTGCAGGTTTGCTGTGCCCGAACGGGCGGATTCACTAATTCCGAAACCGCTCAACAGCTACTTCTTTGCCCCAATCGTCTTCCATTGCCATTCAATTACGTCGCCGAAGTGGCGGATCACGAACTGGGGGTCGTGTCCCCCAGGATAGACATGAAACTCGTGGGGAACGGCCCGCGAATTCAGCAGGCGGTCCAACTGCTGCGCTCCCTGTTCAAAACCATAGTCGTCGTTATTGCCAACATTGAAGTAGATCTTCATACGCTTCAGGCTGGCGGCGCTATCGTTTCGCGCGAAATAAAAGACGTTGTTACGCTCGAAGTATGCGCGATTAAAGGGCGAACCAAAGACATCTCCCATCAGGGACCCGGGCGACCCCTGCCCGCCAGAGGTGAAGTCCTTGGGCAGATCGCCGATCAGCGCGGGCATCTGCGCACTCACGGCGGCGAACTCGTCCGGATATTTAAAGGCCAGACGCAACGCTCCATATCCCCCCATGGAAACTCCAGTGATACCGCGGGTAGCGCGTGTGCCCTCGGCGCGATACTTTTTCTCCATCTGCGGAACGAACTCCTGGATGAAAAAGTCCTCGTACCTCATTTTGCCGTCGGCTGAGTTCAGATAGAAGGTATGCCCGCCGCTGGGGGCGAGCACGATAAAGTCACCGATCTTGCCTTGGCGACGCAGTTCCGCAATCACGTCCCATCCGCCGAAATTCAGCAGGGACTGCTCGTTGTCGCCGAGACCGTGCAGGTAATAGAGCACCGGATACTGACGCGTCTTGTCCTGATCGTAGCTGTCGGGCAGGAACGCACAATAACGTACCGAACGGGCAAGGATGCTTGACTTGATGACCGAGCACTCGGCGCGGCCCTGTGCGTGCAGCATCGGAGCAAGGCAGACGGCAAGCAGCAACATCGCGACGCGAATCAAGAAACCAGGTTGCTTCGATTGCAGGGCCGAACCGCGGAGCAATGACAGTTTCATTTCTTGAGTCTCGGGTCGAAGGGATACTTGACGACAGATTTGATGCGAAGCCGCGAGGCATCGACGTGAAGAGGATTGAGCATAACGTTGAAAGTTGCAGGAACAAGAGCGCTGGGAATGCGCAACAAGCATGACCGCTGTTCACCAAGCCACGCGCTGCCGATTTCCCGAGTAACCTGCAGATGCTTGATCCAGTCCGCCGGAAGAATGCTCACGTCCAAGTGCTCCAGCGAGACCCGAACGTCGGCCTCCACGCCCAGCAGAGTGTAGTTGGGAGGAACATCGTTGGCGCTGGTATGAACGCAAGCCTCCAGTAAAGCTCCCGCCGGGCTCTCCGCCAGATAGACAACCGGCATGCCGCGTTCGTGCCAGCGACCCGGAGCACGCAATCCACCAGCGCCAGCTAAGTCGCGATGGCGGCTAACGCGCCAGAGCATCGTCAAACGAACATACCTTCATCGATCTGGACGAGTAGTTCTTCCACCAGGCGGCTACCGGTATCGGTCTTTAATGTGTTCAAAGGGGTGCGACTGCGAAGGCGAGGATGGGGCCGACGGAGCCAGGCCAGTGCCCGCTCGCGCGACCCGTACACCGATTTCGCCTGCGACAGCAGACGGGCGACACGCAGCACGCGATCAGACTCCTCGACGGTAAGCTTCTGGCGACGCGACCGGCGGTGTTGTAGGGTCCGCAACGGAATCACCAGGCTGTCGATCTCCGGCCGGGTGATGCCCAGCGCGACCAGGCGGTTAATGGCGGAGGTCGGGAGCTGACGCTCCACGATGTCGAGCATCGGCTGGTCCGTCTTAGGAACAGGGACACCCAGCCACTCGCCAATTTGCTGATGGAGAACCGACATGGATTACCTCGCCTACATTATGCCATAGATCAACTGGCAAATTGTCATCCCCGTTCACTCGTACTTCAACGTTTGCACCGGATCGAGTTTGGCGGCGCGGCTGGCCGGATACAAGCCTGCGAGCAGGCTCACCACAATGGAGAACGCGATGGCCGCGCCAATCAACCACGGCGGCATAATCCATACTGCCTCGGCGGGCAGTTGATGCCGGCGCAGGTAGATCCCTGTGCCCACATTGATAGCTTTGCCGATTGCGAATCCCAGCCCGATGCCGAGCAGGCCGCCGAAGAAACCCATGGCGCCAGCTTCAGCAAAGAACAAGCGCTTCACATCCCCGTCGCTGGCGCCAATCGCTTTCATCACGCCAATTTCGCGCCGCCGTTCCAGCACCGCCATCACCAGCGTATTGATAATCGCCAACGTTGCCACGGCCAGCGCCAGTGAGCCAAATATGCCAAGGAAAAGATCGAGTACAGTGAAAAATCGGCGCAAGCTCTTGGTAGCGTCCAGCACCGAGAACGTGCGGAAGCCCATCTTGTTAATGGCGTCCTGCACCTGCGCGACTTTGGCCGGATCTTTGACGCGCACCGTCAGCGTCATGTAAGTCTTGCCGCCACCTCCGCGCAAGGAGCTGCGCATGTCGGTGAACTGCGCCATATTCAACTTCTCGGTGAGATCAACCGGCAGGAAGATACGTCCCCGAGAAACCGTCCTCATGCCGCCATAGGGCTCTTCTTCAATGATGCCGACTACTTTCAGCTTCTGGGTCGTGCGCACCACCGAGAAGCCGAAGTCATCGCCTGCTGTGGAATTGCTTCCTCCGGCTTGCGCGCCGGAAAGCTGCGGCCGGCCTGCCGGCTCAGAATCGGGCGCAAGCGCCTGGCGTTCTCCATACCGCAGCGTCACTTCCTGCCCGATCAGCCCTTTGGGATTCTTCGCATCAATTTCCTTGGCGAAATCATTCAGCAGGATCACTTCCTCCGCCATTGGTCCAGAGAAAAACTTGCCCTGCAGATTGTCGAACGCTTCATTCTCGCGGGCCGACATCGGCAATCCCGTCACGAATCCAAAGTGCGTTTGCCCACCCGAGACAATCTCCCCCATCACACGAATTTCGGGCTCGACCTCGGTGACGTACTGCAAATGCGTCATGGTGGCGCGCGCCGGTTCGTCCAGCACGGGCGCGTTTTCGGGGTGCTCGTTCTTCTGGTCGTCCTCGCGATCGAAGCCGCGGAAGTCCTGCTTGGAAGTCACGAACACGGTATCGAACATTCCGGAGCCCGCCAGGCGCCGGGTCGCCAATTGCTGCAAGCCGACGCCCAGCGACAGCATGGCCACCAGCGATGCTACGCCGACAGAAATTCCGATCGTGGTCAACCCGTTGCGTAATTTGGATTGCCGCAGATTGCGCACGGCGAGTTCGAACAGATCGTAGCCTTTCACGCCGTGACCTCCTGCGATAGCAGCTTGCCGTCGCCCAGAAAAACCAGCCGCTGCGCAAATCGCTCGGCCAGTGCGCGTTCGTGCGTGACCATGACCACCGTCATTCCCAGCGAACGACTCAACTCGCGAATCAGTCCCAGAATCTCCTCTCCGGTCCGGCTGTCGAGATTTCCGGTTGGTTCATCGGCCAGCAGGAGGGAAGGACGATTGGCCAGCGCTCGCGCCAGCGAAACCCGCTGCTGTTCGCCGCCCGATAGCTCCGAAGGGCGGTGCTCCAGGCGTTTGCCCAGCCCGACCTGCTCCAGCGATTGGCGCACGCGGTGACCCCGCTGGGCTCGGTCCACCTCCGCAAATCGCATGGGCAACTCAACATTTTCGGTAATCGTCATGGACGGAATGAGGTGAAACGCCTGGAAGACCATGCCCACATCATTGCGACGGTACGCCGCCAGTTCTTCCGACGACATCTTGGCCAGGTCACGGCCCTGAACCAGCACCGAGCCGGAGCTGGGGCGGTCAAGCCCTGCCAGCAGGTTTAGCAAGGTGGACTTCCCGGAGCCCGATTGCCCAAGCAGCGCTACAAACTCACCGCTTTCGATGGTGAGGGAAATACCGTCTACCGCGCGAATGACGCCGCCGCCCATCGGGTAATAGCGGCAGACGTTGGATGTCTGCACCGCGGGCGGCAGCTTGGAATTGGCAACGGAATTCATGTGTACTCGATTCGATGCTACTACCGCGCGCCCCGGCGCAAAGCCGGTGCAGGTTCGCATCCCACTTGCGAGATACGAAAAAGCGAGCGCATCGGCTCCCTCATTTCTGTAACGATTTGTAAATCCCCGCGAGATACGCGAGTGAGTATCGCGCTGTGTTTCCATCGCCCAAGGTTGCAATTCACTCGTTCGGTCACGGCGATGGATGAGGTTGCTCGGGATGTCATCGGCGACGTGTTACGCGCGCATGAGAGCGTCTTTGCCGCCCTTCGATGGATTTTTTTCAATTATTCTTTTGGCTCCTCGCGCGGTGGTGAAATAGTCCTTCGTCTGACAAGGATGGCTCACGCGGCGAGCGAAAGGTTGAGCGGCACTTCGTTGCCGATCTGAAATAGCCAGTGTTTATACGGTGTTCATGCATGCGCGACTTTGACGGTGCGAGCGCCCGCGAGGCAGCGCGAGAAATGCCGAGGCCAGCGGAGGCCGTGAGTGCCTTCACCTAGGGCCGAGTTCTGCACATTGAGGTGCTTTTTTTGCTTGACTATTTTTTTCATTAACTCTATACAACTAACAAATTGCGATGAAAGTTTGAATCGCAATGTTCCATGACAAATGGAAGGGAGAATAGAAAACCATGGCAACAAAAAAGGCTGCAAAGAAGAAGGCCGCAAAGAAGAAGAAGCACTAACTCTTCTTGGACCTTAACCGGGGGACGCGCAAGCGTCCCCTTCGTTTTTGCCCACGCCACCCTTTCCGCTGAACAGCAGGATCCTCATGGCTGCAATCTGGACCGAAATCGAAATTTTCTCGCATCGGCTCATTCATACACCTGCAGCTCTTTCCCTCTAGTCTCAGGCAGCAGGAGTACGGCCAGAATCATGACCAGATAGGCCACGACGGCAAATGCGGAGATGGCGTGTCCCAGGGCGATCCGCCCGCTGAGATAGCCGACCAGCGTGGGAAACAGCGCGCCGATGGCGCGTCCAAAATTGTAGGAGAATCCCTGGCCAGAGCCGCGCAAGCGGCTGGGAAACAATTCGGTGAAGAACGCCCCCACCGGACTGAACGATCCCGAGGCGAAGAAACCGAGCGGGAATCCCAGCACCAACATCAGCCGGTTACTGATGGGCAGAAAGGTGTACGCCGTTACCGTCACGAACGAACAGACGGCAAACAGTATCAGCGTCTGCCTGCGACCCAGGCGATCAGCCAGCCATGCACTGATTATGTAGCCCACGAACGAGCCGACGATCACAACAAACAGATAACCGCCGGTGTTGAGCACCGACAGGCCGCGCGTGGTCTTCAGGTAAGTCGGCAGCCAGGTGGTGATGGCGTAATAGCCACCTTGTACGCCGGTGGCCAGCAACGCGGTGAGCAGGGTAATTTTCAGCACTGCTGGACTGAAGATTTCCAGGAAATGGCTGCCTTCGCCAGACTTGATTTCCCGGGCGCGGGTCCGGCTGAACACTTCCGGCTCGGGAACATTGCGCCGGATATAGAAGACCAGCAGCGCAGGAACAATGCCGATCCAGAACATGGCACGCCACGCCGTTGCGGCGGGCAGCACCGAGAAAAGCACGGTATAGGAGATGGCCGTGACCGCCCAGCCGATTGCCCATCCACCTTGCACGGTGCCAACGGCCTTGCCGCGATATTGGGCGCGGATGGCTTCGCCCATCAGCACCGAGCCGACCGCCCACTCCCCGCCGAAGCCCAGTCCCTGCAGCCCGCGCGTGATCAGCAATTGCCAGAACGAGTTGGTGAATCCGCTCAAAAAGGTGAAGAGCGCAAACCAGAGGATCGTGATCTGCAAGACGCGTACGCGGCCGAAGCGGTCGGCCAGCAATCCGGCCAGCCAGCCTCCAACGGCGGAAATCAGCAGCGCGGCTGTGCCCAGCATTCCCGCTTGTCCCTTGCTGATGTGCCAGGCTGCGATCAGGGTGGGGATGACGAAGCTATAGACCATCACGTCCATGCCGTCCAGCGCCCAGCCTCCGAAGGTCGCGATCAGCGTGCTGCGCTCTGCCGGCGTGAGATCGAGGATCCAGGGCCGCGGCCTGTCAGAGACTGCGACCCCAGACCGGCTGGTATTCATGCGGACTCCTTGCTGGACATGCGGAGCCACCATGGCTAAAGCCATTTCAGATGGCAATCCATTTCGCCGGGCTGAAGCCCAGCGCTTCCACCGACGAAGAGGCGCCCTACTTGCTCTCCGCCGCAACCGGGGGCGAAGTCTCAACTCTTGCTTCGCGCAGATACTTGGCAGCTTCCTCGGGAGGAGTGGGGTTCAGGTAGAAGCCCGTTCCCCGCTCGAAGCCCGCTGTCTTGGTGAGCCTCGGCATGAACTCGACGTGCCAATGATAATGGTCCATGGCCGCCTCCTGGATCGGGGCGGTGTGAATTACCAGGTTATACGCTGGATTGTCCAGCACCTGATCAGCGCGCACCATGAGGTTCTTCAAGGCCTTGGCCAATCCTTCATAAACCTGGGTCGAGGAATTCTCAAAAGCAGATTCGTGACGTTTAGGCAGGATCCAGGTTTCGAAGGGAAAACGGGGCGCGTAAGGAGCGACGGTCAAGAAGCTTTCGTTATCGGCAATGACGCGCACCCCCGACTCGATCTCCTGCCGTACGATGTCGCAATAAACGCAGCGCTCTTTGTAAATGTAATACTGCTTCGAGCCTTCCAGTTCCTCCAGGACATGCTTGGGAACGATGGGCAGCGCGATAAGTTGCCCATGGGTATGTTCCAGGGTCGCGCCCGCCGCTGTCCCATGGTTCTTGAAGATGAGGATGTACTTGAAGCGGCGGTCCTTCTTCAGATCGACAATGCGGTCGCGAAAGGCCCACAAGACATCTTCAATTCGCTTCTCCGGCATGGTGGCCAGGGTGGCGTTGTGGTCCGGGGTTTCAATGATGACCTCGTGCGCCCCAATACCGCTCATCTTGTCGAACATGCCTTCAGCTTGCCGGTTCAGGCTGCCTTCGATTCCGAGCGCGGGAAACTTGTTGGGTACCACGCGTACGGTCCAGTCAGAGGTGTCGCGTGCAGCGCCGTTGGGGCGATACGCCAGCACCTCGGGCGGTGTCTTGCTTTCATTGCCGTAACAGAACGGGCAAAAGCCGCCCTTCAATTTCACTGGCTCGCGGCTGAAGTCGGTGGGGCGTTTGGCGCGGTCGGTAGAAATGATTACCCATCGTCCTATGACTGGATCTTTGCGTAACTCAGGCACGGCTACCTCGGTGTACGCCGCGGGGACGGCGCGCAAGGCAGTGTAGTTCTTCTGCGAAGGGAACCGCAAGCGGAGGAGGGAGGATCAGATTGAGGGCCCAGCTATTGCTGAAGGGAACGCGCCTTCAGTCGGGGGAAGGGGCGCGGCTTCAGCCGCGCCGTCACGAGCGCGCAGGTCGGGCTTCAGCCCCTGAGGCAATTCGCAATTTGTATAAAACAGCGAAATCCCCCAGTGGCTAAAGCCACAATAAATGAAAGCAGGTTACGGCACGGCTAAAAGGCGTGCCCCTTCAAAGCCGCTTAGGAGCCGACTTGTTTGGCAGCCGTAACCGCGCGAGTATGGTGCTCTTTGCCGGTGATCGCAATGCACTCTTCCAGCACATCCATCGCGATGTCGGCCTGCTCGCTGGTCACGATAAGCGGAGGAGCGATGCGAATGCTGTTTGGCCCGCACCCCAGAAAGAGCACGCCGCGCTCGAAGGCAAGTTCGACGATGCGATCGCGTTCGGCGCCGCCTTGCGTCTTGGCTTTCTTGTCGGTGACGATCTCGACCCCGATCATCAAGCCGCGTCCGCGGATGTCGCCCACCAGATCGAGCCGTTGCGGCCAATCGGCGATGCGCTGCATGATGTGTTTGCCCACCACTTCGGCATTCTTGATGGCTTCACGCTCCAGCACATCCATGGTGGCGAGCGCAGCTGCAATGCAGACCGGGTTTCCGCCGAAGGTCGAAGCGTGCGAACCGGGCACCCAGTCCATGATTTCCGCCTTCGACATCATGATGCCAAGCGGCATCCCGCTGGCAATTCCCTTGGCGCTGCAGACGATGTCGGGCTCAACCTCGGTGTGCTGGATGGCCCACCACTTTCCGGTGCGGCCCGCGCCCGACTGAACCTCGTCGGCCACCAGAAGAATGCCATGGCGGTCGCAGATGCGGCGAAGCTCCTGCATGAATATCGTGGGGGCGACCACGTAGCCTCCCTCACCCTGAATGGGCTCGACAAAAATCGCGGCGACTTCCTCAGGGGCAAGCGTCGTCTTGAACAGTTTTTCTTCGATGAAGCGGGCACAACCCAGCGCGAACGCCTCTGCCTCCTGGCTACCACCCACGCATCCGCGATACACATCGGGATAGCGAACATGGGTGACACCCGGAACCAGCGGCGAGAAGCGCCGCTTCTGTTGCGGCTTCGACGCCGTCAGCGACAGGGCACCCATGGTGCGACCGTGAAACGCTCCGTAGAACGCGATGACGTTCTGCCGTTTGGTATGGTACCGCGCCAGTTTCAGAGCAGCTTCGATGGCCTCCGCGCCCGAGTTGCCGTAGTAAATCTTGTGCGGCCCCTTCATGGGCGCGATCTTCGACAGACGCTCGGCGAGCGTTACCATGCTCTCGTAGTAGAAGTCGGTGCCCGACATGTGAATCAGTTCGGCCGCCTGTTTCTGGATGGCAGCCACGACTTCCGGATGGCAATGTCCCGTGGAGGTCACGGCGATGCCGGCAGAGAAGTCGAGAAACTCGTTGCCGTCAACGTCCTCGACGATGACACCACGCCCGCGCTTGGCGACCATGGGATACGAACGAGTATAGGACGGCGAAATGTAGCGCTGATCGCCTTCGAGAATGCGCCGCGCATTGGGGCCGGGCAAAGTGGTCTTGATGTTTGGACCGGCAACTGGAGTCAGAGTATTGGTGGTCATGATGTTTCTCCTGCGAAAGGCTTGCGGCACGAGTTGGGTGCCGGAGCTTCTGTCAGCCCGCGATCACAGCCTGGTTGGACTGGGCGGCGCGGGAGGCCGACGGGAAGACAGAGAGCTAGTCGCCGGAGAACAGATTCGGACGAGCCATGCAGGGCGCCAGTCTGGAATCAGCGCGGGCTGCTACCCGGGGTCCGGACTCGGGAACCACACTTGACCAGGTTGCAGACACGCCTACGCGGCGCCCCGCAAGGGAGGTGGCCGCAACGGCGTTTGGATGGTTCAGGCGACTGGTCAAAGCGATACTCCTACCTTAAGTATAGTCGCCTCGGAAGCGTCGCGTAACCCCCTAAAAAATGGGCCTGCAACCTCGCTCCTGGCGGGCCGGAAGGTATGATTGACAGGCCCAAGCCTTAAAACGTAACCTCGCGCAGAGTAAGAACGATTCGGAGAGGATGGTCCTGATAGGCATGTTCAGCAACGTCAATACTTACCCGTCAACCCCGACGGCCATGAAGGTCCTGGTACTTCTGTTCCTATGCCTGCCTTTGGTGGGCTGCTACCAGTCTGATCACGAGGTCATCCCGGCCAACATGGCAGAAATCATGCCCTACAAATCCAATACCGTCAGTTTGGGAGAGGACGGCGACATTTTGCTGAGCCGCTCTCCATCCAGCAAGGATTACGCCGTTCGTCAGACCAAGAAAGACGATGCCAGGGTCAAGGTTGGAACGTTACGTGCCATGCGTATCAAGGGCAACATTTACGCGGTACAAATGAAATATGACGAAGACAATTCCTATGACATCGTGTTTTGCCGGATCAATGCCAACAACTATGAGGTACTGGATCCAAAGTCAAACGATGCAGTGCAGGCCCTCGCCAAACGCTACAAAGTAAGCTTGAAAGACCAGACTGATCTGTCTGGAAGTCCCCAAGACATACTCGATTTTCTTAAGGCACACAAAAGCCTTGAGTTTGAAAAGATCAAACAATAGTCCTGATGGGCTCAGACTACGACGATCTCCCCGAGGCATAACGATGCACCGCTTGGTCCTGTTCGCACTGTTCTATACTTGCTTCACCGTTGCGCAAGCCCAGAATTCTGACGGCGTCGCGCCCTTTGTAACCGTCAACGCACCGGTCTTTGTGGTGAATCACGTCCGAGTCATCGATGGAACGGGCGCAGCTCCGCAGGAAGATTATGCGATCGTGGTTGCCAACGGCAAAATCCAGGCCATGGGACCCGCGGCCACGGTGCAGGTGCCCTCCGGCGCACAACGCTTCGACCGTGCCGGGTACACAATCATCCCCGGTCTGGTCGGAATGCACGACCACCTCTACTACACCGATTCAATTTCGGTACAACGCGGGGCCGACGGCAAGATAGGTGAGCCGGGACTGTACGTCGCAGAAATCCCTTACACGGCGCCGCGGCTTTATCTGGCCGCGGGGGTGACGACGATACGTACCACCGGCAGCCTTGAGCCCTACGCTGATCTCAAGGTCAAGCACCGCATCGATGCGAAGCTGATGCCGGGCCCGAAAATTGATGCGACCGCGCCTTATTTGGAAGGCGCTCCCACGGTCTTCGCGCAGATGCATGAACTCACCGGCCCAGATGACGCCAGGCGCCTGGTGGATTATTGGGCCGCCGAGGGGATGACGTCGTACAAGGCCTACATGAACATCACCCGCGAAGAACTGGCGGCCGCAATTCAACAAGCCCACGAGCACAAGTTCAAGCTGACCGGCCATCTCTGCTCGGTGACCTGGCACGAAGCGATTGCCATGGGCATTGATGACCTTGAGCATGGCCCGGTTTTCAGTGACACCGACTTTGTCGCGGACAAGAAGCCGGATGTCTGCCCGCAAGTAACCGCCGCCCGCGATACTTGGACGAAACTCGATGTCAACGGCCCACAAGTGCAAGCGCTGATCCATGATCTCGTCACCCATCATGTGGCCGTGACCTCCACGCTGCCAGTGTTCGAGGCATACGTGCCGGGGAGACCGAAGGTGCAACAGAGGGTGCTGGATGCCATGTCGTCGGAATCTGCCCAGAGTTATCTCATCGCGCGCGCCCGCGTCGCAATGAATACGCCCATGACTGCTTTGTTCAAGAAAGAGATGGAGTTTGAACTCGCGTTTGCGAAGGCGGGTGGACTGTTGCTGGCGGGGCCCGATCCCACCGGCAATGGCGCTACGCTGCCTGGCTTTGGCGACCAGCGCGAAATCGAACTGCTCGTCGAGGCTGGATTTACTCCGGTCGAGGCCATTCAGATCGGCACCAGCAATGGTGCAGTTTACCTTGGCGGCCAGGATCGCATCGGCACCCTGGCGGCCGGCAAAGATGCGGACTTCGTTCTCGTCAAGGGCGACCCCTCCAAGAAGATCGAAGACATCGAGAACGTCGAAACTGTTTTCAAGGATGGAGTCGGCTATGACTCGAACAAGCTGATCGATAGCGTGCGCGGGCAAGTCGGAATCCGGTAGCGAGATGAATTGTAGAGGGCCCGTCGGTGACACTGTGTCGCGAGAGGGATTCGTGAGGAACGGTCTTGCTGGAATTGCCGGGTTCATGTGCTTCGCTGTCGTTGCCGCGATGGCGCAAGAGGCGACACACGTTCCCTGCCCGGCGGGAAACACTCCTAAAGGATGGGTGGTTTACATCGATCGGGCCCATGGTTTCTGTTTCTCTTATCCGCCGGTCTACACTCCGAGCGCCGAGTCGTGGCTCGACGAATACAAGAGCCAGCCTGACTATTGGCGAACCCTGAGCGAGGCTGTTCATGAAGGCCGGCTGCTACAGCTGCAGCACAAGAAATTCAAGGACGCTTCAATTTGGGTGTGGCTTCGACCGGCGCAGTTCGATCTAGAGAGTTTCGTTAAGGGAGCGCCGATGGGTAGTGAATCGCCGCCCGAACCGATCAAGATCGGTCGCTACACGTTTTACTATTATGGTCCGGGCGGTGGTGGCGTCTGCTATCCCGATGAATACTTCTTCAACCTCCGGGGGAAGACTCTTAACATCGATTTCGACGGGCCCTGCCGTAACGACAAGACGCCGACGCCCGAGATTAAGGAGATTGAGCGCCGCCTTCTCCCGACCTTCCGAACCCTCCAGCCCAGTCGGCATTCTTGACCCCCTTTCTTGCAGCCCCCTACAATCAAAGATTCTCCACCTGCACAGGGAAGGTTCATGCCGCTTCAGCTCTTTAACACTCTGTCCGGAAAAGTCGAGGAGTTCCACCCGCTGGAAGACAACCTGGTCCGCATGTACGCCTGCGGGCCCACGGTTTACGACTATGGCCACATCGGCAATTTTCGCACTTTCATTGTCGTCGATACGCTGCGGCGATTCCTGAAGCAGAGCGGCTACAAGCTGAAGCACGTGATGAACATTACCGATGTGGATGACAAGATCATCCGCAACGCTGCGCGCGACGGCGTCAGCGTGCCGGACTATACCAAAAAGTACAAGCAGGCATTTCTGGAAGATGCCGACGCGCTGAACATCGAGCACCCAGAATTTCTGGTGAACGCCACCGACCACATTCAAGAGATGGCCCACTTCATCAAGGGGCTTGAGGAAAAGGGATTCGCCTACCGCACCGAAGACGGCTCCTACTACTTCCGAATCGCGAAATTTCCGGAGTACGGCAAGCTATCGAAGAGGGACTTTGCAGGCATGAACGACGGCGCGCGCGTGGACCTGGACGAATACGACAAGGACAACGCCCGCGACTTCGCGCTGTGGAAGGCGCCAAAACCGGGCGAGGCGAAGTGGGAGACTGAGATCGGCCCCGGCCGCCCGGGCTGGCACATCGAGTGCTCGCAAATGTCGATGAAGTACCTCGGCGAGAGCTTCGACCTCCATGCCGGGGGAGAAGATCTCATCTTTCCCCACCACGAAAATGAAATCGCGCAGTCGGAGGCATTGACCGGCGAGCCTTTCGTTCACGTTTGGGTGCATGCCCGCTTTCTGCTGGTGGAAGGCGAGAAAATGGCCAAGAGCGCCGGAAATTTTTTCACCGTGCGCGATCTCATCCTGATGGGGCACAAGCCATCGTCCATCCGGTTTCTGCTGATGTCGGTGCCTTATCGCAAGCAGCTCAACTTCACCTTCGACGGTCTGACCCAGGCGGCCAATTCGGTGGAGCGGTTGCGCAACTTCAAGCTGCGGCTGGAGACTTCGCAGTTCGCCGACGGCGGCAATGTGATCATTGCCGAGATCGCGGAGAGAACTTCGGCTGAAATGCGTGCTGCGTTGGACGATGACTTGAACACGGCACGTGCGCTAGGCGCCATTTTTGACATGGTAAGGGACGTAAACGCGGCTGCCGATGCAGGTGAAGTGCGCCAAGGCGACACACCTCAGCTGCTCAGAGTGTTGCAAGAATTCGACGAGATCTTCGCTGTGCTGAAGGACGACGATGCTGCCAAGGTGCGCGCAACGGTCGAGTGGGCAAAGGCAGAAGGTCTGCAGGAAAAGATCAGCCCGCAGACGGCCGAGCTTGCCAAGGTGGCGGCACTGTCCGATGCCGAGGTCGAGCAACTGGTCGCCGAGCACTCGCAAGCGCGCAAGAGCCGTGATTTCGCCCGCTCAGACGCCATCCGCGCGCAGTTGGCGGAAAATGGCATCATCTTGGAAAACACCAAAGACGGAGTACGGTGGAAGCGGAAGTAGGTGTCAGTTCTGGGAAAGCAGTCTTCGACGGATCGAAACCCTTTGCGCGATACTTTCTCACGTTGTCTGTTGTTGCTAGGAATTATTCCCTGTCTCTAAGGATCGCGGCCATCAGACGGGGGCTGCGTCGTCCGTGCATCACCGCGACGATCCACAGCGGCTTTTCTTCCGGCGCGTAGGCTATCAGGAAGTCACGCACCAATATAAATCGTAAGGGGCGTGATGTGAGGCCCGGGCGTTTGTGGCCCCGCTTGGGGAAAGGTACCAGCGCGTCGATGCTCGCCAAAATATCCGCAATCACTTTGTCTGCGGCGTCGAGATTATCTCTGCGAATGAATTCCCAAATCTCGTCAAGGTCAAGGCGGGCTTGTGGGTGAAGGTCATACGTGATCATGACCTGGGCGGCGTAGGTTTCCGGCCGGCGATGGCGCTCTTTTCGCGGAAGTGGGCAATTACCTCCTCGCGGGAAATGGGCTTCACCCGGCCGCTTTTCAGGTCGTCATAGCGGCTGTCGAGCATCTCCCGCGCTTGCAGCACTTCGTCAAAGTATCCCGCCATTGCGTCCTCAACCAAGTCGTCAGTCCCGCGTCCGCTCTGCGTGGAGAGGTCTTTGAGTTTCTTTTCCGTCTCGGGGGTGAAGTGTACTTCCATCGCCTTCAGAGTACGAGAAAAGACGCTGCCTGGCAACGGTCGAAGGAGCGGGGACAGGCAAGCGCCTAGCCCCTACACTTCCGATTCCAGTTCCGGCAATCCCACTGCTTGCTCACCTGGTTCGCGGCTGTGAACTTTTGCCGTAGTCACCAATGCCACGGCAGCGATGATGACCACGCTCCCGGCAAAGATGTATCCATCGAAGCGTTCGTGCAGCACCAGCCATCCCAGGAAAACCGCGACAATGGGATTTACATAGGCGTACGTCGCCACCTTGTGCGTGGATACGTGCGTTAGCAACCAGATGTACGCGGTGTAACCAACCCACGAGCCGAAAACCACCAGGTAGAGCACCGCCATCAGCGCGCGGGAAGTCAGCACAATGCGGTGGGTTTGGCCTGTGACCAGCGCTACGATGGCATTTCCGATCGCCGCAAAAGACATCTCCCATCCGGTTGCTGTGAGAGGGTCAACCTTCATTTGCCACTTGCGCGACAGCACCGAGCCGACGGCCCAGCTCATGGAAGAGAACAAGAGGGTGAACGAACCCACCAGTTGCATTTGTCCAAGCGTATTGCGCTCGGCAAACTTAGGCCAGAAGAGAATGGCAATACCTGCGATGCCCAACGCCAGCCCAATCAAACCGCGACGCGAAAGCCGGTCTCCGCGGAAGACGAAGGTTTCCAGCACCATAAACCAGATGGGGGTGACCGCGACGATCAGCGCTGCAAGCCCGGTCGGCACCCATTGTTCGGCCCAGGCCAGACCTCCATTGGCAGCCACCAGTAACAAGCACCCGATGGTCGCCAGCCGTAAGGCTTCGTTCAAGCTGATGCGAACAGTTCGACCCATGGCGGCACATGCGGCCAGCATCAGCGGCCCTGCAATCAAGAATCGCAAAGCACACATCACCGCGGGCGGAAGGTGCTCGTCGTCGGCAATTCCGATTGCCAGGTAGGTCGAGCCCCAGAACACGTACACCAAGGCGAAGGCGATGATCACTTGCAGACGGTGATGGCGGTCGGTGGGCATGAGATGGCTGCAGTCCAGATTAGCTTGCCGCGCTCTGGCGTCGCGCTAGGCGGCCGGCTTTTGGTCCTGATGGCGTAAACGCTGTCCTGTAATCAAGACGTAGTGGACGCCCGAAATGGTGGCAAAGGTAAAGGTTGCGTAGAGAAAAAACGTTTCCAGGTACAGCACCCATGGGACGTGCAGCACTTGGGCCAGCACAACGAAGAAAACAGCAGCAATCTGACAACCCGTATTTAGCTTGCCATAAATACTGGGCCGGAAGTCGCGAAACCCGACCGTGGCATACAAGACCACGGCGGTGGCAACAATGCACAGGTCGCGGCTGAACACCAGGATGGTGTATTTCCACGGAATCTTCCTGACAAATGAAAGCACCAGAAACAGCGAGCTCAACAACAGCTTGTCGGCGATGGGATCCAGATATTGCCCCAGCAGGGTTTGCTGGTGCAAGGCGCGCGCCAGCAGTCCATCGAGGGCGTCGCTGAGTGCTGCCGCGACCAGAAGGCCAAGCGCCCAAAGCCATTGCCCGTCGAACACCGTGATGATGACAAACGGGATGAAGATCAGGCGCAGGAGTGTGATCTGGTTCGGCGCAGTCCAGAATTGACTCTTCACGCGGCTACCCCGAAAAAGAAGTCTACTGCTCCCAGAAGTTCCACGTGCACCTTTCCGGTGATTCTCCGACACGATCCTGGCATCGCCGCCTGGCGATTATCGCAAACCGGCGCTCCTTCGATTCTGACGGCTTTGTCTCCTACTGGCAACCACGTAGCGGAAATCTCCAGGCATGAAGGCGTAGCCTCTCTTCCGCAGCACGCCATCCCGTGACGCTCGTCACAACGGCAGAGGCCAGAAACCAGTAGAGTCAGGCTTATCGGAAGCGTACTGGCCTCATGGTGTCGCTGACCAAGTTCGTCATCCGCAGTCTGGAATTCGCCAATCGTCTCTTACCGGCGCGCAAGCCGAAACATCTGCTGACCGGCAAACGCGGCGAACTCGAGGCCTACCTGCACTTGCGCAACCTGGGTTACAAGATGGTTGCGGCAAACTTTCGTGTCCCGTATGACCGGGGCGAAATTGATCTGATTGGATGGGACGATGGCGTCCTCTGCTTCATCGAGGTGAAGACCCGCACGAACGAGGGGCTAGCTCCGCCGGTGACAGCAGTCGACCGGAGCAAGCGGCGGCACATTTTGTCGGTCGCTCGCCGCTATGTCCGTCGCATTCCCGGCGACCGCCCGCCACCATGCCGCTTCGACATAGTTAGCATTATCTTGGAGGGCGGCGATGGCAAACCCCAGATCACAGTGAGCAAAGGGGCATTCTCCTGGAGCACCGACAAGCCACGGAACCACTGGCGTCGCGACTTCCGCGATCGGCACTTCTGGCGCAGAGGAAGATAACGGGGCTTGGGATTGGGAAAGCTTCCCTCATCCGTTGGAACCGCGAATCAAAGGTACCCAGGGTTATCCGCAACGTGTACGCCGGCTTTGCAAGCTACTGCTATCAGCAATTTGGAGGCGGCAATTCCTCTCCGCGCTCTTAACTGAGGTCGCGCGCCTTGGCGCTGCGATATCGCGCCTGATCACGCATTTCGCGTGCAATTGTCTCCAGAAAGTCATCGTCAGATTGGTCGGGCCGGCGCCGCAAGCCTGTCTTGCGCAGCACCAGTTCAGACACCCGAATCGCGGTCTTGACTCTAACCATCGGATCGAGGTCCAAGCGCCGGTGCAGGTAGGTCTCGATCACTATGAGATCTTGTTCCGAGAGTTGTCCGAGTTCGGGACTGGAAGGGGATATCGCGGTGCTGGCGAGGTCCCAGTCCGGCTTGACCTCGGCGGTCTTCTTGTCGTGAACCACCAGCGTGCCCGCGACGTAGTCGCCGAGTCTGCGGTTCTCCCGGCTGATCATCATGCAGACTAGCCCAACTGCATAGAACAAAAAGCCATCGACCGCCCGCATGAGGTTGCGCCCTATACCTTCAATCGCATTGATCGGACGTCCCGAGTCCTTCACGACTCGTATCCCGATAGCGCGTTTTCCCGGGGTCTGGCCGTGCCACAGAACTTCGAAGGCAGCAAAGTATCCCCAATAAATGCAGAAAGCCAGGAAAATGGCGATCGCGGGGGCCCAAGCACCAGGGATCCAGCCCAACGCAGTCGAGGGGATCAAAAAAACCGCGATCAGGATAACTATGAGATACAGCACTCCTTGCAGTAGAGTGTCGAGTGTAAGCGCGAGGGCGCGGCTGCCGATTCCGGCCAGCGCAAACTCCAGGGTGATCTGTTCTGGAGTATCGATCGTTATTTTGTCCGTCGAGTACACCCGTGATCTCCACGTCCTGGATTGAAAAACGCAAGCAGTATTGGGAGCACCTCGAGCAGTTGCTCGACCAGACCCAGCGCCGGGGCATTCGTTCGCTGGATCGCGGGGAACTGCGGGAACTCGGCCTTCTCTACCGGCAAGCGGCGTCCGACCTGGCAGTCTTGCGCGCCGACACAAGCTCTGTCCACTTCGCCCGATACTTGAACCAGTTGCTGGCGCGCGCTCACAATACCATTTATTCCGGCAAAAAGACGAGCGCCGTATCAATTCTGCATTTCTTCCGCGATACCTATCCGGAAGTCTTCCGCCGTAACCTGCCTTATTGCCTGCTGGCGCTGGCGCTTTTTCTTGCAGGCGCATTCGCCGGCAGCGTGCTGACACTGCAAGACCCCGATTTTCAGCTGAAAGTCCTCGGTCCGCAGATGGTGGAAACAATTCGAAAACGGGAGATGTGGACCCATTCCATAGTAGCCATCAAGCCGTTGGCCTCCAGCGCGATCATGACCAACAACCTGGGTGTCGCGTTCACCACGTTCGCTGCGGGAATCACCGCCGGCCTGGGCACGGTCTACCTGATCGTGTTCAACGGGGTAATGATTGGCGTTATTGGCATGGCCTGCTACCTGTCAGGAATGAGCTTGCAGCTATGGAGTTTTGTGGCGCCGCACGGCGTTCTGGAACTGCCCGCCATCTTTATCGCTGCCGGAGGAGGGCTGCGCCTGGCGAGCGGACTGTTATTTCCGGGCGTGTTGCCGCGCAAGGAATCGCTTGCACGGGCCGGGCGCGAGGCCGTGCAGTTGCTGCTGGGCTGCGTGCCGGTCCTGTTTGTCGCCGGAATCATCGAGGCATTTGTGTCTCCCACGGAGTTGGCGATTCCTTTGAAATTCCTGTTCGCAGCGGCCATGTTTACCCTGCTGGTGTTGTACCTGGTTGGCTTTCGGATTAGCGCTCCGCTTAAAGCTGGTTCCGCTGCTTGATGTCGAGGTAGGAGTTCACAACTGCGCTCGACAGCACTGAGGAACTTACTTCGATGGTCAACGCGCCACGCTCCCGTACTCTCGCCAACAGCGCCTCACGGCGATGAATGACTTCGTGCGCGGCGGCCGCCTGGTACATTGCGCCGGCATCGATGGGTTTGGTCGCGGCCGCGGCGGCCAGATCCGGCTGGCCAATCACGGCTAACAACACCAGATGCTGCGGACTCAAGTGCATGGCTGCGTCCACTACCTCGGGAGTCATTGCGGTTTCCGCCAGGTCAGTGATCCAGACCACCAGGCTGCGGCGCTTCTGAGTGCTGAGCAGAACGCTGGCAGCGCGCAGGTGATCGGCTTCCGTCGGCTCCTCGCGCACGTCAACCAGTTGCTCCAGCAGTTGCCGCAAATGGACACTTCCACGTCCGGGCAAAATGCGTTGCTGCAGGCCGCGCCCATAGGCCAGAAGTCCGACCCGGTCGCCCGAATAGAGCGCCACCTCTGCCAGGCAAAGGGAGGCGTTCACCGCGTGGTCCAGTTTGCTGAGACCGGCCACCCGCGTCCGCATCAGCCGGCCGCAGTCTACAACCAGCCATACCGTCTGGCTGCGCTCTACCTGGAATGTCTTGCTTACCAGCTTGCCGCGCCGGGCCGTTGCGCTCCAGCAGATGTTGCGGAATTCGTCTCCCTGGCGGTAATCGCGCAAGCTTTCAAATTCCCGGCCAATACCCTTGGTGCGTGTGCGACGCTTTTCCATTTCGATTTGGCGGCTTCGCAGCAGATAAATGGTGTGCCGTCTGGCTTCCGCCAGGTTCGGATAAACCCGCACCGCCTGTGCCAGCGCCGCGCGGGCCCAGCGCTCGGCCAGGCGAAGCGGGCCTTGATAGCGGACATAGGCGTCGCCCATGCCGGTATCGCCGCGCGCCGCAGGTACTACAGTGTAGGATGTCGTTCCTGTTCGGCCGGCCGGTGCAATCAGTTCCACCTGCGGAATCTCATTCCGTAACTCCGCCGGCGCCTGGTCGGCAATCTGCGCGAAAACAGCGGTCTGGCTGTTGTTGCGCAGGACCAGCTCCACCTTGCCCGGAACCGAAAGTGCTGCCGGCTCGCTCCACTTTCGTTCAAGGACCAACTGTTTTGGCGCCGGCAGCCGCACCAGATCAGCGACACATGCCGCCAGAAGCAGCGCGTCCCATACCAGCATTCCATAGAGGAAACGAGGATTGAGGAACGAAGGCCCCAGCCACGCCAGCCCGGCAATCAACAAGATAAAAAAACGCCTGCCAAACGCGACGCCCAAACGGCCCTGGCTGACGGTAGCAGCCTCAACCGTTTGCGGAAGCAAGGCGGTAGTGGAACTCACTGTGGAACCTCAGTCGCGTGCAGCACGTCCGTGAGTACCTGATCGGGGGTAAGACCCTCGAGTTCCGCCTCGGGTTTTAGCAGCACGCGATGCCGCAAGACCGGCAAAGTCGCGGCCTTCACGTCATCGGGAATGATGTACGCGCGACCGTCCATCGCCGCCATGGCCTTGGCAACCGCCATCAAGCTGATCGCTGCACGGGGGCTCGCTCCCAGGGTGAGCGCCGGCCATTCACGGGTTCGCCGGGCAATATCTACGATGTAGGCGAACAGCGCATCCTCAATACGGATACCGGTCCGGATCTCTTCTTGCGCCTGACTCAACAGTTCGGGGGGAAGCGGTTGCAGGTCAACAGTGGAAAGATCGCGCGAATCGAAGCCATGCTGAAACTTCATCAGTAAGACGCGTTCTTCCTCGATGCCAGGATACGGCACATGTACCTTGAGCAGGAAGCGGTCCAGCTGCGCTTCCGGTAGCGGGTAAGTCCCCTCAAACTCGATCGGGTTCTGGGTGGCAAAGACCGTGAAAAACGTGGACAGTTGGTGGCGCACGCCATCAATGGTCACCTGGTGTTCTTCCATCGACTCCAGCAAAGCAGCCTGGGTGCGAGGCGGCATGCGGTTTACCTCATCCACCAGGAGCAGGTCGGTGAACACCGGCCCTTGATGCAAGGTGAACACACCGGAAGCCAGGTTCAGCACATTGGTCCCCAGGATATCGGCGGGCATCAGGTCTGATGTGCATTGCACGCGCTGAAAATCTAGCTGCAGAATTCGCGCCAGCGCCTTGACCGTCAAAGTTTTTGCTATTCCGGGGACACCTTCCATCAGCACGCTACCCCGGCAAAGCAGCGCCAGGATGCATTGATCCACGGCTTCACTCTGACCAACCACAACCTTGGCCACTTCCTGCCGGACACGCGACACAACCTCGGTTACCGCCTGCATTATCGTTTCTCCTCGATCCCGCCGTGAAACAACTTCAGCCTGCTGGCGTACTCATGAAGGTCCTGCACCAGAACGAGTCCTTCTTTACGCGGCAAGTCCTGATAGAAGCGCGCTGACTCACACGCCTTCAACAAGGCAACTAACCCGGGCTCGTCGATCTGATAACGGTTGTGGGCGGCCCGTGCCAGGTCCTCCGGTGTCGCCGAGGAGCGCAGGCCGAGCCGGTGCGCCAGGCGATTTCGGAATCGTTCGTAGTAGATGTCAACCGCGACATTTACCGTGCCAACACGTTCGTAAAGGTCACCCAGGGCGCTGACAAACTCCAGGGAAGACGATCGCGACTCCGCCACCGGCGCTCGTTCCGGCCCACTGCGGCGCGAGAAGGTCAACAACACCGCCAGGGCAAGGAAGCCAAGCTGGGCGGTCAGCCACTTCACTTGCGAGTTGACCGCTGCGGAGACGGGCGCCGATTCGCGGTGTCCATGAAAGTATTCATCCCATAGCACACGATATTCGCGCGAGCCAACCGATGCCAGCAGGAACTCCAGGTTGTCCGCTTCGCGCAAGCCGGCATTGCTCAACACGCCGGACGAAGCCAGCCATAGGATCTGCCCTTTGCCGAGGGGAAATTGCATGACAACGGGCCCGCGGTCGTCGCCGTACAAGGGGATGCCCGCGGACGACGATGGCCAATGCGCCGCTGCATTCAGCTTGATGGATGACGCGGCCCGTGCCTGTGCCGAAGGCGTGTTTGCCGGGAATGTTCCCCAGCTCTGTGTCGGCTCGACATACGGATCAGGTGGCGGAAACGAAGTGAACGTTGAAGCCAGTGCTCCGGCCAAAATCAGCGTTCCGCCGTTGCTGACGAAGCGATTTACCGCAGCTATCTCTTCCGGATCTGCCGTCGCGGTCGGATCGGTAAGCAGCAGAACCGATTTTCCCGATGTCGGAAGCTGTTGAGGAGAGCGCTGCCACCGCTCCACGTGATATCCGGATTCCTGCAACACCAGAAAGGCAGCTTTGGCGCCCTCGGAAACTGTAGAGTAAGTGGTTGCAAATGGCTCATCGGCGTCGCCTCCCGAAGACAGCAGGATTGCTAGTGCCGACGCCAGAACGAACACCACTGCCGTGATAGTCAGCAGCCGCCGGTCCTCGCCGGTCAGGTTCAGCGGCATCCGACCGTCTCCACCAGCGCTTGGACGGCCCGCGCTTTTTGTTCCGTGGCTGTTTCGTCACCGTACCAAACGGTTTCAAAGCTGCGCGTCAGCTCTGCCAAAGGAACGGAATGCGTGTCCCCGCGGGGCAGCAATCGCAGATACTCGCGTGGCGTCCGTCCCCGGTCGGGACGCCACAACTCTTGCTCCTCCAGGAAGGAAATCGCGGCCCAATAATAAAAGTGGATGGCATCACGCCATCGCTGCTGCTCTGCCGCTGCAAGTGCCTCCGCTTTCCAGTCACGCCATGGCTTCTCCGATATCGCGCCCGGCACACCGGAAATATTGGTGTAAACATTGCTCTCGCGGTAGACGCGCACCAACCAGAATCCCAGCAGCGCCACCGCCAGCCCGACTAGGCTCCAAACTACAATGCGGCTGGCGACAGGGAACGCCGACGAGGTCAGCAGCCGGCCGAACAATCGCGCCAGAAGCTCCTTAGCCTGGCGCTTCAGTCGATCGAGCCAGGTTTCGCCATGCACCCGGTGAAACTCTGGCCGCCCGAGGATGGCAGCCAATCTGGCGCGGTCGCCGCTAGAGTCGACTTGATCTGCGGCCATTGCGGATGCGTCAGCTGCTAGCAAGTCGATTTTCGCGCGTATTGCGTCCAGCTTGCCGGCGTCTGGTTTCTTCGCATAGTCCCGGAGGTCCCCCACAACGATTGCAGTGGAAACCGTGAAACGCCGGCCTTGCGCGTCAATTACCCATTCCTCGGGAAGAGCTGAGGCGAGCTTTTCTGCCTGTGCGGAACTTGTTTCGGAATCGAGCGCTTGGCGCAACCCTTGAACTTCGCGGACATATTCCGCTGCCGATAGCGCGGTGCCGGCGGCGCCCTTCGCGGCGGCTAGCACGAGGACCACACCGCATAGGATGGTGAGAAGTGATCGCATGCTTAAGAGGCGGTGGCTGCTGCCGATTGTCCCTGGGTCCCCTCGAGGCCTCTCATCATCAACTCGATGTCGAAGGCTTCCTTCCGCACTCGCTCGTCGTAATACATAAGCGAAAACGCAATCGTCATGAGAGGCGTAACCAGTATCTGGGAAATGTACGACGTCACCACGGTGAGAACTTGTACGATCACAAGGCTTTCCTGGTTGGCATGAGGGTTCAAGAGCGCGACCACGACCAATGGGGAACCCAGGACTGCTCCCACAATACCGCTCAGCATGGAAAACACTAGAAAAATCATAAAGACCCGGCCGCGATGTCCAGCTGTCAGTGCCCGGCTACGCGACATCGCCTCACCCAGACTGGCGTCCTCAAGTACCGCCACGGGTACCGCAAGCGCCCACATCAAGATAAGGATAACGCCGGGAACAATCAAAAGCAGAAAACCAAAGCCGATGGCCATTCCCAGACCGATGGTTAACAACACAATCCGGCCAAGCATCTCGCGCACGCGGCCGTATGCTTCACGGATGGTGATGGGCTGTGAGAGATGGACCGCTGAAACCGCAATGATGGTGCCGGACTGTGCGGCTGCAACTCCCACCAGATACAACACTATGAGGAGCAAAACTCCCACCGTTAACGCAACCGTTGCGGACACGCCCAATAATTTGGGAGCCAACACCAAACCAGTGCGAATGACGAACATGGGCAGATATGCGACAGCTACAATGCCTGCGAACAGCAGGAAGTTGTTCCTGTAGATCTGAAAGGTCCGGTCCAGAAGCTCAGCGAGGCTGAGCGGACGAAGCGTCTCCATACCATGGCCTCACTAATACGCTCCTACACTACTTTGCCAACCCAACCGACACAACTTAATTTCATTCACCTCGCCCCATTCCGCATTGGGGAATCAGTGCTTGTGGATGGTAGGTTGTCGTATACGCCCACCAATCCGCAACGAAGAAATTTATTAGCGAGCGGATAACGACACTCCCATCGCCGATGGCAGTACCGCGGCGTCAAGGCGTTCTGCCAGAAAGTAGCGCAATACGGAATTGCCGAGCATCGAGGTGAGACCATTGTCGTCGTGAAATCGACAGGGTCCCGCTGTCCTTGGCCGGATGCTCTTGAGTTGACGATCGGGCCATGTGAACCGCTCGTGCCATGCAAAGTTGTGCAGCACTGCGATCTGTATGCGCAGAGCGTTAATGCGTCGATGGTGCAAGCGCAGGAATCGATGCTGAACGCGATTTTGCGAAACGGTTCGAACGCGGTAAACTGAGTTTTACAGGTGTGACGTTTTACAGGTGATTTCCGTTTCTGGTCGTTAGCGAAAGCCTTGTAAACTATTTAAACGGCTAAAGATAGGCGCGTAGCTCAGTTGGTTAGAGCGCTACCTTGACACGGTAGAGGTCAGGAGTTCGAGTCTCCTCGTGCCTACCATATTTTCAATCACTTGCGGTAAGCCCCCTCCGCGACTTGGTAGCATCTGGTAGCAAATTTCAGGAAACGTTGGCGAGCTGCGGCGTCGCCATCAGTTCCTGGTACATGGAATCGACCATCTGTTTGACGCTCTCCGGCAACCCTGCATGTACTCGTTGGCGGCGGTATCAGCCTTCGCGTCCCGCACGTGAGCTTGAATGTCCTTCACCGATCCCTTCTTCTGTGCCAGCGTCGCCATAGTGCGCCGCAGCACCTGAAAGTTTAGCTTCGGCAATTCCAGCTTCTTGGCCAACTGGTTTAGGACGCGCCTCCGGTAGTTCCCCGTATCCATGAAACCGCCGTCTGCATTTGCAAAGACGAAGGCATCAGGCGAGGAATCAGGACATTCCTCCTTCCAGAGCCACAGTTCTTCTGCCAGCGGTTCCGGCAAGTGAACGTTCCCCAAGCTCTTTCTCGTTTTGCCCCAAGGCCGTATCCGGCCCTTGTAAACCGTTTCCGTAATCGTGAGCTTGCTGTCGTCGAATGATCTCCAGCGCAGGGCGAATAACTCGCCCGGACGCAGTGCATCGGTCATTTCGAGCGTCAGTAGCACGCGATCCCTGGCGGCAAGATTGGCCAGAACCAATCGCAGTTGATCCCAGCTCAGCACCGTCTTGTCCTTCTCGCGAAGGATCGCCGGGGCTGTGACATTGCGCGACGGGTCTTTCACCAGAAAATCCTGCTCCACGGTTTCGCGGAAGATGGACTTCAGATACGAACGGGCTTGCAGCACCCGATCCTTAGAGCGGAACGTGGCCAGATGATTGATGTGCGTCTGCAACATGAACTTGTCGAATGTGTCCAGTGGCACGTCATCAAACTTTTCGACCAGGTCCTTCTGAATCTGGATCCTCTTCACCTTTGCCGTTTCGGACTTCCAGTCGGCCTCCCGCAACGGGAAATACCGGTTTTGCCGACTTCCGCTACGGCCTGCGGATGCTGCGCAAGCATCCCGGCTTTACGGTCGTTGCAGTACTCACGCTGGCGCTGGGCATCGGTGCCAACACCGCCATCTTTTCGGTGGTGAACTCCGTGTTGCTTCGTCCTCTGCCATATCCCAACGCTGACCGTGTCGTGTACCTGTCGGAATGGTCGCGGGACGTGCCTGATCTGAGCATCGCCTTGGCGAACTTCACGGACTGGCAGAAGATGAACACAGTCTTCGACAGTATGGTGGCGTATCGCGCGGAAAACCTCAACCTCACAGGACAAGGAGAGCCGCAACGTCTGTCGGTACGCCAAGTGACAGCAGGTCTGTTCCCGACGCTTGGTGTGGAACCAATTCCCGGCCGTGAACTCACTCCAGGCGACGACAAGCCTGGGGCCGAGCCTGTCATTCTGTTGAGCGACTCGCTTTGGGCACGCAACTTCGGCCGTGACCCCTCGGTTCTTGGTCGTCGACTGAATCTCGATTGCGAGCCTTTCACCGTGATCGGCGTGCCAAGCGCCCTCGCGGGGAGAAGTGACCGCGACCGCCTCGGCCTTGAGGGAAGGCTTCCGGTTTGTCGCCATCCGGGTGACTGGTGTCCCATCTCACCTTGAGGCGCGCTTCTGATAGCTCCTCGGTGCCCTACACCCCGAAAGTAAAGTGACGACAGCGGGTTTACCTATCCGGTGAAACTCCCCACAAAGCCGACTTCGGGACAATCTTCGGAGCTCGCCGCCCACGAAGCAAGGAAGCCCGAATGTAATTCCATTGCAGCGTTCGCATAACGTCACGGTTGTCCGTGATCCAGCAACAACTCTGAGACACACCGCTGTTCAGCTAGCCGGCGCTTGCCGTTCAGAATTCCCCAATTGCCTTTTCGACGATATCAATTCCGACCTTTTGAAGAAATTCTTCCGGTGCTTCGCCGCCGATCAGGGCAAAGACGAAATCGTTATGCAGGGCATTTTGTCCTTTGGGATCGCTCACGATGACTTCTTGCGCGGTAATGCGCTCGACATTGGAACTCAACATCACACGCACGCGTCCCTCGTGTTGCGCCTGCAGCAAGTGCTCGCGGTTGCGCTCGCGAGCCCGCCGTAACGAGTCGCCACGATAGGACAAAACGACGTTATTTTTTCCCGACCGGCTCAGCGCCAGCGCTGCTTCAACCGCCGAATCTCCGCCACCGATCACCAGGATGTCCTTATCGGAGTAACTATCGGCTTCGATTAACTTGTACGAAACTTTGGTCAGGTCCTCGCCTTCGATGCCCAGTTTGCGCGGACTGCCTCGCTTGCCCAGAGCGAGGACGACGTAGCGGGCCAAATACTCGCCGCATGTGGTCTTGACATGAAAGCTGGACGAATTCTTCCGCACGGCTTCCACTTTTTCGTTGGTTCGAATCTGCACGCCGGTGTTGGCGATAATGGTCTCCCAAACCGCCAGCAAAGCTTCCTTCGTGCCATCGCCCACGTACAAGGTGCCATAGAGTGGAATCTGAATCGGCTCGGCCATCAGGAACTTTTGCCGCGGATATTGCCGAATGGTGGATGCGATTTCGCCTTGTTCCAGGGTGAGGTAACGCAAGCCGTATTGTTGTGCAGTCAACGATGCGCTCAGACCCGCGGGACCAGCCCCCACGATGGCCACGTCATAGACGTCGGCGTGCCGTTCCTCGCCAGCAGTCGAGTTCAGACGCTCGCGCAAGTGATCGACGACCAACTTGCCCTCGTTTACCGCGGTCTTGATCAGTCCCATGCCCGACAACTCACCGACGATAAAGACGCCGGGCACATTGGTTTCGAAGTTCTCGCGCACTGAAGGTACGCGTATGGTCTGGAGTACGCCGCCGATCGACAGGCTGATCGCTTGCGTCGGACAAACCTCGACGCACTTCGCATGTCCAGTGCAGCGCGCGGGATGGGCGAGAATCGCCTTGCCCGCTTCCATTTCCAGCGTGCCTGTCTCGGGACACACATGGACGCAGCTGCTACATCCAATGCATAAAGACGCGTTGATGACCGGCTTGGCCGTTCCACCTGGTTTGTCGCTTGTGCCGGGTGATTGCGCCGCGGTCTCGTGCACCGTCCACATAGCCATGGCCGCGCCACAATGACGGCAGAATGCAGAGCCCTGTTCCATCGGCTGACTACATCGCGGACAGTTCCGCAATTTCTTCGGGGGAGCCAGGTTAGAAGCTCGCTCGGTTTTCGGCGTGGTCAGTTTTTTCAGATAACCACGCATGAAGAACAGAGTGATCGTGCCGGCGAGCAGGAATGTCAGTAATGTTTCCATTCTTGATTACACGAATCCCAGAGCGATAACCACAATGATGTGGATGACTGCCAGCACTGCAAATGAGTAGCTGAACGGGCGATGGATGACGTGCCACAGGTGAAATACCTGCTGCGAGCGCGAGAGGAAGGCAATTCTCTTGGAGAGCCCCGCCTTGGTTCGTGCGATGCGGATGGCGTGCTCCAGGTCTTGGTTTGATGTGCGAACCAGCCCTCCCATGTACGGTAGTGCGCTGCCCCATCCCAGAACGCGAATCCGCAGCCGCGCGATGTGGAACGGACGGTATAAATCGAGCACCATCATCAGCAGAATGGCGCGGTAGGCCGACATTTCTCGCACCTGCGCTGTAGTTGGGACCTGAAACAGCGGGGCGAAATCCTGTACCGAGAGCGGGCCTTGGGCTGAAAGGTCCTTCGAGAGTTCTTCTTCGATTTCGGCCAGTTCCTTTAGCGACAGTTCGGCAGAAGACAAGGAACGCGGTATCTGCGCATAGATGTATCGGCCGATAACGCCACTGATGGCGACCGACAGCATGATCCAGAATGCGATCCCGGCGATGCCACGAAACTTGAACGATGCGTGAAAGGCGATCAGCACGGGAGCGGTGAGTCCCGCGATGACGTGAAAGTCGAGCCAATGTTTCGCCGATCCAATCCTGCCTAGCCACTTGATGCGTTTACGCAGCGGGTACAGGAAGATCATCAGGAACAACGCTACGCCAGCTATTCCCAGCTTGATGGCGATGGAGCCGCTGGGCTTCAGCAACTCGTGCTTGGGAGAGAAGGGGCGTTCCGCCGCAGCCAGCAGATAGTAGTTCCAGCCGTAGGCAGCGAGTGCGACAATACTTAACATCGCCACTGCTGCCGCGACGTAGAGCCGCGTTTTGTGGGCGCGTTCCCCCGCAGCTTGCAGGGAAGCATGGTTCATAATGCTGGCCGGAGCGCTCACTTCTTTTGCTCCGGGTCGGCCACCGAGACCGAAGTATCCACCAGGAAGCGTTTGTAGTTACTGAAGCGATGAACGTTGCGCCAACGTTGTCGCAAGGTTTCCACCTCGACCGTGGCGACGGAGGGAAAGCGGTAAGCCTGGGTCCAGCCGGGAAGTTGAATTGAGTCATAGTCAATTTCCGCAAAGAGCGATTTCAATCCGACATCGCTCATGTCTTTCGCCAAGCCAATCTTGAGCATCGTCACCTGTCCGGTTTCCGGCTCGATCCAGGCCGTGCCCGTCAGTTCCAAAGGAAACTCCCGCCCTCGAACCGCCAGCGCAGCCGGCGTGCGGGTTCCGGGAATGTGGGTAAACCGGACTTGCGAGGTGCGATGCCCGGCTACGATCTCGTCGGGCATCGCCGCGAACTCGAAGCTGTTGCGATAGTAAGGATGAAAGATGAGCATCAGCATCGAGAAACCGTTGGTGATGAGCAAAGGAACATTCTTCTTGTTGCGCTGCTGGTTATGCGCGTCGCCAAGGCGCGACTCGTTCAGCAGTAGTTCGTCGCCGGAACCTTGCAACAGCACCAGGTAATCGAAGCTGCTGTTCTCCGTGTAGGCGGTGTGGCCGTTCTTGTCGAGCTTGAGTTGCGTCACATGCTCGGAACACTTCACGTCCGACATCTGATCCAGAAACGCAGTGACCTGACGGCTAGCCCGGTCCACGATGGCATCGGTATCCGCAGCCGACGCCGAGCATCGCAGCACCAGCAGCATGACCAGCAGGCCGCAACGGGACCAGCCTCTATTTTTGGGCTGCACTTGGCGCCTCCCGCTTCCAGCGATTATCGAAGCGATAACCGAAGGTGGTGTACATCTGGTTGTAGTTCTGCAACGCTCCCCGCGTAATCGTGAATCCCGTATCGATGAAGTAGTGACGGCCCAGGAAGAATTCGCCGGAGGCGTTGAGAAAGCGCGAGCCGGTGTCTTTCGACACGGGGGAGATGAATTTCTGCAGCCCGGCTTGAACCTGGAGCTGAAAAGACTCCTTAATGCTGCGAGATAGCGAGATGGTACGGTAGTCGCCCTGGGCAAACGGGCTGTTGAAGTTGGAATATCGGGCATCCAAGCGGATTCCCGTCTTCCAGATCCGGTTGAAAGTGGCGCCATACATCGTGTTCCATGAAGCCTTGGAATCGCCGCTCACGCTGCTGCGGCCCACTGCCGTGTACAGCGTTATGTGAGCGGGAACTTCCACCCTCACGCCCCCGCTGAAGCCCTGGAACAGGTACTTGTCGAGCAAGCCGGTTCCCACCAGTTGCGGATCGTAAGTGGGAACGTCGCGAAAGTAGCTATGGTTGAAGTCAATGCTGACCCGTGGGTTGGGCTGAACGCGGAAGGTGACAAAGCTGCTGGCCACACCAGCACCGACCGGAGCTACTCCCGGTCCCGTGCGGGGCCGGTCAAGCAGCAACGCCTCGTAAACCGAAAACACGCGCTTGAAATCTATGGTGTTTTCGGTAAACACAAACGGCCGGTCCATGCTCCACTTCAGCATTCCTACTCCGGCGCCAAAGGTGCTGCTATAGTGCACATCGTCATAACTGCCGCCGCTGATGTTGGTGAAGCCACCGGCTATACGGCGGTTAGGGTCGAACCTCAGGGCAGTAGGATCGGATGCCAACCCGCCGAATATTCCGGCGGTCACCCGCTCCGACATTCGCCGGCCAAAGTAGCCGCCGTCAAAGGAGTTCAGGCTGCTTGCCCACGGCAGGTATAAGCGCCCCATTCCGGCGACCCAGCGCGAGTCGGGATTCTGGTAGGTCAAGCTCATGGTATAGGTGCGGTTGAGAAGGTCTTGCAGCGTAGGTTGATTTCTGCTGCTCGTCGAAGTCATCCCTCCCCGCCAGTACCCGTTCAGGTTCCAATGCGTGCCGTTGATCCGCGTGATGTCGGCGCGCAAAACCACGCCGGTGGTGGTCGAGGACGAACTGAATGGTCCGCTATTGTGTGTGGTACTGAAGTCGAAACCGATGCGGCCCTGCGCGCGATTCACTTCGGGCAAAGGAGGCCTTGGAATGGCATCGCGCACATCCTCGTCCATCGGATCGCCTTCGGTGAAGCTCACTATTGCGGGATAGTTGCGTGTATTGCTCAAGGCATGCTTCTCGACCAGTTTCTCAATCTCCTGCTGCGGCAACATAGCCACGTCGCCTACCACCAACGGGCGGGTGGATGAAATCACCTCACAGACGGCGGATGTTTCGGCGACAGCAACCACCTTCAACTCGGCGACCGTGGTCAGGCCGGAAGCGTTGTCTTGAGTGTCTGCGGCTTTGGCCGGTTGCCCCGATTCGCTTTCTGCGGAAAGCGCTGCCGTCGGAGCGGTGCCGGTACGAACGACCAGGTGACTGCCTTCCGTCAAGCCCTGGCTACGGCCCCCTTCGACATACACATTGGCGCCGTTGATATAGCGCACACGGAAGGTCGTCTGCACTTCAACGGGTGCCGTAGGTGGCGCAGCCTCCGGGACGGCGGTCGCCGGCTGAGGACTTTGCGCAATCCCAAGCTGCAGTGACCAGGTCAACAAAAGCAGCAGGGAGGTTATTCGTTGGCCCATGGTTATCCACCTCCCTGGCCGCTCGGGTGGCACGAATAACAACTGGTGGCGTTGTACACGTAGCCCTGCACGCCGGTGTGTTCGGGGTCGGTATTCTGTTTGCTGTGCTGGTGGCAGGTGATGCACGAGAACGCCGAATAGTCCGCCGGATTGATGTGGCAGTCAGCGCAGGTCATCCATTTGCCCGCATGCGTCCCCGAGTAGATGGGGAACCACGTGTGGTTGAAGATTGCTCCCAGCCAGGTTGCCGTGGTGTGGCAGGTCGCACACGTCGTTGGGAAGTGCGCCGCCACATGGTTGGGATTGTTGGTGCCCAGGTAGTCCGCCTTGTGACAGGAGTAGCAGTCGGTGGGCGTGCCTTGGTACTGGCCGTTGACGTGACACTTCACGCATTGCACGTTCAGGTGTGCGCCGGTCAGCGGGAACCCCGTTTTGCTGTGGTCGAACTTTGCGCCGTCCCAGGAAGTGGTGGAATGGCAAACCTGGCAATCGGTCGGAAATCCGGCCGCCTTGTGATTCGGATCGGTGGTGCCGTTGTAGTCGTTGAGATGGCAGGAAACGCACGTCGTCTGCAGATTGGAGAAGTTCCCATTCACGTGGCATGCGACGCATGGGAGCGTAGCGTGCTTGCCGGTGAGTGGGAACTTCGTTTTGGAGTGGTCAAAGCTGGCCGGACTCCATCCGCTGGTCGAATGACAAATCGAGCAATCAGTTGGAAATCCGGCTGCCTTGTGGTTAGGGTTGGTGGTCTTGTTGTAGTCGTTGATGTGGCATGACGCGCAGTCTGCGGGCGTGCCAGCATACCTGCCGTTTATGTGGCACGCGGTGCAGGCAATCGTGACATGCACACCGGTGAGTGGGAATTTGGTGTAGGCCCCGTGATCGAAATGTGCGTTGTTCCAACCGGCGGTGGAATGGCACACAGCGCAGTCGTGCGGAAATCCTGCCTGGACGTGGTTGGGGTCTTTAGTCGCAATGAATTCCTTGGAATGACAGCCGTAGCAGTTGGCAGGCGTCCCTTTATAACGGCCGCCGACATGGCAAGCAGCGCAATCGAGCGTGGCGTGCATTCCGGTCAAAGCGAAGCCGGTAAATTTTGCGTGATCAAACTTCGCTCCCAGCCATGTATCCATGGAGGAATGACAGGCCTGGCAGGTGGGCGGAAAACCCAATGCCTTGTGATCGGGTACGGCGTTCTGGTATTGGGTTTGGTGACAGGAATAACAGTCGGTCGACAACCCCTGGAACTGCCCGGTTGCTGCGTTCTTGTGGCAGGCATCGCATTCCAGGGCAGCATGCGCGCCGATCAACGGGAAACGGTTCTGATGCTGCTGGATGGCCTTCATGGATACGCGCCATCCCTTCACGCTGTGACACTGTTCACACGCCGCGCCAAATTGACCGCGGTGAAGGTCGGCGTGGCAGTCTTTGCAACGCATTCCCACGTTGTTGAACACCAGGCTGGTGTGACACTGCATGCAGCTCACGTTGGCGTGCATGCCACGCAGTGGGTACCTGGTTTTGTCGTGATTGAATTCAGGGATACTGCGGATGGGCCGCCACGACGTAAACGTGTGACAGTTCTCGCATGGCATGTTGAGGTTTCCGTGCGGACTTTGGATTTGCGCGCGCGGAATGGCCTGCGACTGCTGGCCCAGGGGCAGCGGCAGCAACATTCCCAGCAGCGAGAAAAACAGCGGTATCAGTGTCGGCACGGGTTTGCTCTCACGTTCTTAACAGTTATGGCTCGCTCACATTGCAATCTTCGCAACTGCGTTGCCATGGCACGCAGCGCACTGGACTGGCGTTGGCTTATAGAACAAGAACGTCCTTTCCCTCGACCTGCCGAAGTCCCTTGTGGCAGGAACCGCAGCGGACGTTCTGGTGTCCTCCTTTCAACGGAAATGCGGTTTTGTCGTGGTCGATCAGCGAGGGTTTCCATTTGCCGGTCAGGTGGCAGTCCGCGCAGTGACTGACAGCGCCTGCGCGCGCGAATTGCAAACCGTGAGGTTCTTCGTGGCAGTCCTCACATTGTGACGGCGCCGACTTGAAATTCACATTCAGCAATTTGCGTTCCAGGTTCGGCGGACGATGACAGGCGGCGCAGTCCACGGCCCGATGTGTCCCGGTGAGTACAAAGGTTGTGCTGTTGTGGTCAAAGCGCGACAGGTCCTGCCACGTTTTGGTCGAATGGCAGGCCTCGCAGCCCAGCTGCCTGCCGTGGGAGTCGTGAGTTGCCATGCGCACTGCGAACTGGCCCTTGTGTGGGTCAGCGTGACAGGTGGTGCAACTCAGGGAATCGAAATGGAAGAGAGTGCCACGGCCGTTTTCCGCCGGCTTGTGACAGTCAATGCAGGCAACCGCGACGTGACTGCCGGTAAGCACGAAGCGCGTCTGCTGATGCCGGGCGAGATCAAATCCGGCAGAGTGGAAAGTCGTCTCGTTGTGACATTGCTCGCACCGATTGAGGTAGGGCGCTCCCGCGAACTGGTTGCGGTGCACGTCCTGGTGGCATGCGACGCATCCCGACAACCTGATTTTGAAGATGGTGGCGCGGCCGGCTGGCACATGACACTTCGCGCAGGCTACTTCAGCATGCTTCGCCCGCAGAGGGAATGCCGTGGTTTTGTGATCAGCCACGGAATACTTCGCAGGTTTGAAGCCGTCCACCGAGTGGCACGATTCGCAGCGGCCGCCATCGGCCCGTGCCAGGAATTGTCCGCCGTGCGGATCAGGCTTGTGACAGTCGGTGCAGAGGTTATGCGCGATAGGCGCTTTGAAGTCCCCACTGCGATGACAGGTATCGCACCGCACATCAAGGTGCTTTCCAGCAAGCGGGTATTTAGTCTTGGAGTGGTCGAACTGAGTGACGAACGAACTTTGTTTCCACGTGGACGTGCTGTGGCAGGATTCGCAGCCTTGCTTGAACTCTCCCCGATGCGGATCGTTGTGGCATGCTGCACACCGATCGAACTTGAGTCCGACATATCTGGGTACGCCGTCGGTACCGGATGAGTGACACTTCTGACAGGTGACCTGGCGATGCGACCCAGTCAACGCGAACTTGGTTTTTGAGTGGTCGAAGTTACGCGCGTCTTTCCAGTCCTGATTGTTATGGCACTGCTGACAGTTGGCGCCAAGCTGACCTTTGTGTTTGTCCTCATGGCACGTGACGCAATTACCAGATAGGCCAAGATAAGTTCGGTTGGGGTCCTTCACCTGTAGCGCCGCGCGTTCCAAATGGCCGATGTTGGCGGCGTTGTGGCACTTGTTGCAGGTGAGGCCGGCGTGCCTACCGTCGAGCGCAAAACCCGTCTTCGCGTGATTGAACCTCGCCGGCGAAGGGTCCCAGTGCAGAAGGCTGAAGTTTTGTCCGTTGTGCTCGGAGTGGCAGCGCACGCAGCTAGCTTTCGGTTCTGCCATGAAGGCGGGATGCAATCCACGTTTTTGCCGGAGACGGGCAGCGATTTCCTGGTGACAGTCGAGGCAAAGAAACGTCGGCGAACCCGGTGAGACGGCGTGACAGCGCACGCATCCGGCCGGACCGTCGAGGTTGTGATGCGCTTGCGAGAGCGCCCCGGGTGAGATCTGCGCGTGAAGCGGAGAAGTGAGGAAGCCCAACACGGCCACCATGATCCCGAGTACCACCAGCCAGAACAGTTGCCGTGCCCGAGAAGCGCAAAACCACCCTTCCACGGGGGAAGGCATCGCAATCTGCGGTTTTAGTGCGTCTCCTTGCGGTGTTCGCAATTCAATCCCCTGGCGAGTGGCCCTTGGCGCTTGTTCGCTGCCGCGCTGATTCATTTTTGTTGATCAATGCAAATCGTTGGAGCTTGCTATGGTGGCCAGGGAACCATATCTTGCTGTGCAACTTTGTTAATGCACTTGCGTGGCCATATGTGACGGCGGGAGCAGAGAATTTCCGAGGAGATTTGGAGTGGACAGTTACCGAATTGTGGTTACTACGAAGCGAGGAATCTGCTCTTGTTTACGGCTGCGCTGACATCTGACAAGACAGCAGATCCCTCACGGCCTAAATGCCGTTCGTGATGACAATTCGAATCCTGTGGCTATGACTCGTGCCGATCGCTGATGCGACAAGCCTGAACACCGAGGTGTGTCCTTTGGACTCACGCTGAGTTCCTATCGGACCCACCCGCACGTGCGAGAAATTCATGTGGCGCTGCCGGCCCTCGGCTGAGTTTAATCCGGACCGTCGGGCTTGGATGGTTGACGCTCACCCTGGTCCTGACCGGGATTCGCTCCTTGCGGAGCGTTGCGGTCTCCTGCATCTCCCATCCTCTGATTGCGCGGAAGCGGCGATTCGCCTTCACCCTCTGGGCCATGCATTTCGCGGGGACTTTGGGGCGCACGATCGTTTTCAATCTGAGTGTAGAACCCTGGTTTGACGAGTATTGGGCGATTCGGCACGGCAAGTCCGACAACCTCCACCAATCCCTCATAGACCTCCACGACCGTTTTGTGGTTCTTCGTGACCTCAACCGAGAAGCGCGTGCCCCGGACAGTGATTACCGCAGTCGGTGTCCCCATGCGAAAAGACGGGGCGTTGCCCAGCCGCTTTTGAACTTTTGCTATGATGTTGCCCAGAAAAAGTTGCAGGAAGTTTCCCTGCGACTGTTCCGGGGCCTTCAAGATCACGCGGCTATATGGTTTGACCAGCACCTGCGATCCGTCCTGCAGGCTCAACAGCAGGCTTCCCTTCGCCGTTTCGATGCTGGATTCGGCGGGCAAGACCTGGCCTCGTTGCGGCGTCATCACCGCGCCTTGCGCCGATTGCAGCATCACCTCACCCTTCAGGTCGGCGATGACAGCGGAGCCTGACACAAGCGCCACTGGCCGACTCTCGGTTGATTGTGCAGTCGACAATGTAGTCAGCGTAAGCAGCGCCCACGACAAATGCAGCAGCCGTTTCGTTTTCATGAAGCCCCCCTCACCGCAACCACATGCATTGCCACCGGCAGATGGATGGTGAAGGTTGTACCGGCGTCTGAGCTTTCCACAAGAACGCTGCCCCCGTGCCTTTCCGCGATTCGTTTGACAAAGGCAAGACCAAGTCCCCATCCCGGTACGCTGTCGTACTCCTTGCTGCCGCGGTAGTAGGGAGAGAACAGGTTGGGCAGGTCGTTGCTCGCTATGGGAGTGCCGTAGTTGTGGACAGAAATGACTACTTGGTCCTCGCGTTGCACACAGGCCACGCGAATCTCGCTCCCTGGCTCGCCATACTTGATGGCGTTGCTAACCACATTCAGCACGGCTCCGCTGAGCAAAGCGCTGTCGCCAGACGCCGACATCGCATCTTCGCCTTGCCAGGTCAATTTCATCTGGTTGGAAACGGCGAGCGGCTGCAGAATCTCGAATACCTGACGCACAACCTCATCCACGGGAACATCTTCGCGCTGCAGTGGCCGGGCGCCGGCGTCAAGCCGCAGAACATCGAGGTAACTGTAGATGAGCGCCAGTAAGCGCTTCGATTCGCGGTAGATCGTCTCTGGAGCGCCCGCGCATTGCGGAGAATTCGGATACTCCATCATCAGTTCTGCGAAGCCCTGAATCGATGTCAGAGGAGTGCGCAATTCGTGGGTGATAAAGCCCAGCGCCTCGGCGCGCGACCGGTCGCGCTCATCTCGCGCTTGCAAGCTTGTGAGGATCCAAATCGTCCCGCCCTTGGGCGACAGCGTAGTTGGCGGCAGGGGAATGAGGCGCATCGAATACAGCTCGTTTCCAACGTAAGCCTCGCTTTCGGCGCTGTTTCCGTCCTTCTGGCGGGCCTCTTCGTCGAGCCACTGGACCTCTGCCTCCACCTCGTGCATGCTCGTGAGTTGCGGATGGCTTTGGAAGGTTCTGGCGAAAATTCGGTTCTGCAGGATCAATTTGCCGTCAATATCGAAGATTGCAATGGCATCGCGGGTAGCATCGAGCAAGGTTTCGTGCAGTTCATAAAGTGCCCCGAGCTGCATTTGAAGCTCTTGTAGCACCTCGAGATTTCGGGCGATATCGTCGGGTTCCTCGCGCAATTCGTATCGCCGATGCTGCACCAGCCACTGGCGCAAAAGCTGCATCTGCTTGCGGACGCTCCGCTCCACCAGAACGAAGTCGGTGGCATACACGGCCGCGGGTGCAAAGATGACGGCCAGCAACATGGGACCAACCGCGAGAATCCTCGATCCCAGCACAAACGCCGACCATCCGGCGAAATAGACGATGGCCCCCAAGCACACTGCCCAGACAACTACGTGCCAACTTTGTCGGTTGCGGAAGAAAAGCACAGTACCGACGCAGGTGACAAAAAGAAGGACCAGGGTTGCCAACGGCGGCACCGGGTGCAAGGTGCGGCCGCTCAATACGCTGTCCAATATCTGCGCGTGAATTTCGACCCCGGAAGCAGGCCACTGTCCGGTCAACGGGGTGCTTAGCCGGTCCGAGATCTCGGTGGGACCAAAGCCGACCAGCACCGGGCGCCCTCGCAGGTCGGCGAGATCGCGTCTCTGCAGCACCGCCGCCGCCGAAATACTGTGGAATGCGTCGCGGCGGAAGTAGATGGGCGCCAGCACAGGTGCCGCAGCGGTGACCGCCGGATGGGTGTCCGGCTCGCTAATGCCATAGGCGGCAAGAAATTGAGCAGTCCGCGGCGCATCGACGTGGCGCCCAACTTCCAACGCAAACGCCAGCCGGGGGCCATCAATTGTCAGTTCGCGGAGAGGAAAATGGCGGCAGAGTCCGTCGCGATCCAGCACCGCCTGCGCGTGTCCTACACCTAGAGCAGCATCCGCCAATGCCGGCAACGGTTCGATCCAGTGCGGTCCATCCGGGTACATCCCGATCTTGTCGACGATAACAGTACGCCGGTTTTCGCGGAAAGCATCGGCCAACTCTCGATCGCTAGCCGCTGATTGCGGCTCGGAGAAGAGTATGTCGAGTCCGATCACCCGGGTCCCAGCGCGATCAAGATTGCGTACCAGTTCCGCGACCCGGGCGCGCGACCATGGCCAGCGGCCATATTCCCGGAGGCTTTCGTCGTCAATCAGTACGATCACAACGGGCGATGTTTGCAGCGGAGGAGGCGCGGTGCGGAAATAGGTATCGGCAATCCGCATCTGAAAATCCCGCACCACAGGAATCGCCGTGACCGCCATCACGACCAGGAACAGGATGGTAGCTGGCGCCATTGTGCGCCACCATTCTCGTTGCCGGGACCGCGCCGTGGTCATAGCTTTTCCACTGCCTGCAGGTCGATGCCCAAGCGCACGGCTTTCTTGTACAACGTCTTGCGCTCGATGCCGAGCCGCCGGGCAGCTTCGGACCTATTACCGTGCGTCGCCTTCAATATGTGAATAATGTGTTGGCGCTCCAGTTCAAGCAGGCGATCGGGCGCAGTGGCGCCGACCTCGCTCACCTGACGATCGTTCCGCACCACGTGCTCTGCCTCGGCTTTTACGTCGAGCGTGGATATCCGTCCAGTTCTGGCAAATATCGCCAGCCGATTGATGGCGTTCTCTAATTCGCGAACATTGCCCGGCCACCTCTGGGCCTGCAGGTACTCGATTGCTTCCTGGTCAATGGTGACAGTCCGGTCGTTCTTAAGTGCGAACTGCTGCAGAAAGTGCGCGATCAGCAGGGGAATATCTTCCCGCCGCTCTTCCAGCGAAGGCACCGCGATCTGCACCACGCTCAGCCGGTAATAAAGGTCTTCACGAAATAGTCCTCGCCGCATGAGATCAGGAACATCACGATTCGAGGCAGCGATGACGCGAACATCTACCGGGATACTGGAGTTGGAGCCGACTCGCCGCACTTGCTGCTCTTGAATCACCCGCAGAAGCTTTACCTGAAAGCTCAGGGCGGTTTCCGTCACCTCATCCAGAAAGAGAGTTCCGCCGTTGCTGGCTTCCACTAATCCTTTGTGCAGCCGGTCGGCGCCGGTAAAGGCCCCCTTTTCGTGCCCGAACAACTCGCTCTCCAGAATGGTTTCGGTGAGGGACCCGCAATTGACCGGTATGAATGGCTGCTCCGCACGCTTCGAATGCAGATGAATCGCGCGGGCCACAAGTTCTTTCCCCGTGCCGCTGGCCCCGGTGATCAAGACGTTCGCGTTGCTGGAAGCGACCCGCCCAATGTCCTTGAAGACTTCCAGCATGCGCGGGCTCTTTCCCACCATCGCGGTGGGACTGACTTGCGGAGGCAACTCGCCAACCGGCAGTCGTGTGTCCTGCTTCACCTGCTCCGCGGTGCGACGGCACAGCTCGCGAATGCGGTTGATGTCGAGCGGCTTGCTGATGTAATCCACAGCCCCATCAGCCAAGGACCGGGCAGCGGTTTCCAGGCTCACTTGGGCAGTCATCACCACAACGTGGAGATCAGCTTGCAGTCCTCTGAACCGCTGCGCCAGTTCCACGCCATTGTCGTTGCCTAAATACACGTCCACCAAAGCCAAGTCCGCGCGATTGGCGCGAAGGTGGAATTCGGCGTCAGAAGCGCACAGGAACGCATCGCAGTGGTGCCCCTCGGCTCCGAACACGGACTGAAGGAGCCGACACGTATCTGGGTCGTCATCAACAACGAGTACTCTAAGAGGACGCATGCTTTCCGTCTTCCTCTTCAATCTTCACCTTGCAAGACATGCAATTCAATGACCATTGGTTTCTACATGCTCAGCGTCGCTACATGCGCGAGAGTTTACCAAGGAAGCGAGGCGAACACTGCAGGGGGCGCATTCTTTTCATTGTCTGCCCTCTGAGCCTTGCAATCGACCATACCGTCCACACCTCAAAGCCGTACGACGATAGAACTTCCTCTGCATTCAATGCTTATGTCTCAAAGTAGCGCAGGAGCGCGCGGCAGGTCTGTGACATCGGCATGTTTTTTTGGCCGTCTGGACTGGGTGGTATTGTCAGGCTGCTCTTTTTCAGCTAGGAAAGAACCTCGTCAATGCGCAACACCTAGAGAATGTTCCCGGCAGGAAGACCGACGTGTCCGACTGCCAGTGGCTTCAGTACCTCCATTCGGTGGGTCTGTTGCGAGCCAGCTTCCGGCCGCCTGGCTTCATTTGTGCTATGCGCTCTCTCTGGAGACACCGCAGCAGTCTGATCCAGATGGCAGCAGAGGATGTTCTGAACATGCAGAAGGCGCTTGATCGGATGAATCTCCAGATTCACCGTGTCCTGAGCGACATCACCGGAATAAGCGGCCTGCGGATACTGGACGCAATCCTTGCTGGCGAACGAGATCCCGTAACCTTAGCTTGGCTCCGTCGTGGCGACGTAAAGAACAGTGAGGACAGCCGGCGCGTGCAGTCTTAAAGAAGCGCCATTTAGGAGGGCGTTATGTCAACTGGCGTCGGCGATGGGATTCTTCTGCTCTTCCGCTTGTTCTTGTACGGGGGTTTATCAAGTGTTTCCCGGCTGACGAAGAAACAAATTGCCGCATTGGCTGTATTTAGCAGAAACTATTGCTCTGGGGGTGGGTTGTAACAATTAATTTACGCGCTCACCTCAGCTTTCCCTGAGGATCCAGAGTCTTCCGCCGCTTCGTCTGCATTGCGCGATGTTATTGAAAGGGGCCCCGACTAACCGACTCATGCGGATCGCCAGCGTAGCAGGTGCATTCCCTCGCAATTACTACTCCCAGGAAGAGATCCTCACAGCGCTCAGGCGACACTGGGCCAAACATCTTGAAAACCCGAAGGTCTTGGATCGTCTTATGGGCCGGGTGGCGGTCGACGGACGACATCTCGCACTTCCCATCGAAGCCTATGACAACCTGACAACATGGGGGAAGTCGAATGACGTGTGGATCACTGTCGCCGAAGACCTGGCGGAGCAGTCCATCTGTCGCGCCCTCGCGCGAGCCGGCCTGTCAGAGGTCGACCTTGACGCCATCTTCTTTGTGTCGGTGACGGGAATTGCCAGTCCCTCGATTGATGCTCGTCTGATGAATCGGATGAACTTGCGTACCGACATCAAGCGCAACCCTATCTTTGGATTGGGCTGCGTGGCCGGCGCGGCAGGAATTGCTCGGGCTGCTGATTATGTGCGGGCTTACCCCGACCACAATGCAGTCCTGGTTGCGGTCGAGCTGTGTTCCTTGACGTGGCAGCGAAAAGATTTATCGGTCGCTAATCTGATTTCTTCCGGACTATTCGGCGACGGCTCGGCTGCGGTAATCGTCAGTGGAAGCGATCGCACTGCGCACGGTCCACAGATCATCGCAACCAGGTCATCGTTCTATCGCGGGACCGAGGACGTGATGGGGTGGGACATCTCGGAGGAGGGCTTCCGTGTTGTGCTCTCCGAAAAAGTTCCTGAGATGGTGCGAGAACATTTGGCGCCTGATATCGATGCTTTTCTTGCCGATCATCAACTCAGCCGCGACGATATCTCGACCTGGATTATGCACACGGGCGGACCGAAGGTGCTGGAAGCGACTGCCAGTGCACTCAACCTGCCTGACGACGCGCTGCTAGTGTCGTGGGAGTGCCTGCGTAAGATGGGCAATCTTTCTTCGGCCTCAGTGTTGCTGGTACTGGAGGAGTTTATGAACCGGCGACGCCCTTCCGCCGGCAGTTACAGCATTCTTGCCGCGATGGGTCCGGGATTCTGTTCCGAGCTTGTCTTACTGCGCTGGTGATATGGATAAATTACGAGAAGCGGAAGTCCTGGTCGCGGGAGGAGGTCCTGCCGGACTCGCGGCCGCCATTGCCGTGCGGCAGGCTGGGTTTGACGTTGCGGTGGTGGATTGTGCCCGGCCTCCAATTGATAAAGCCTGCGGTGAAGGCATCATGCCAGACGGCCTGGCTGCGCTGGCTGCATTGGGTGTGCAGGTTGATGCCAGGCGATCCGCGCCCTTTCGCGGCATCCGGTTCCTGAACGGCTTTGAGGAAGTTGAGGGAGACTTTCCCACCGGTGTAGGTTATGGCATCCGCCGCCCTGTGTTACATCAGTGGCTGGTGGATCGCGCCATCGAATGCGGCGTTGCAATGAATTGGGGAAGGCGCATCACCGGCCTGTCGCCCAAGGGCCTGTTGGTGGAGGGCGAGGTTGTCTCCTGTCGTTGGCTGATTGGAGCTGATGGGCAGAACTCGCAGCTGCGCAAGCTGGCAGGTCTTGAACCGCAGAGTGCGAGGCGTTATCGCTATGGATTTCGCCGACACTACCGCGTAGCTCCCTGGTCCGATTTTGTAGAGGTTTACTGGGCCGATTGCGGTCAAATGTATGTGACGCCCGTGGCCGACGACCAGGTGTGCGTTGCCCTGATCACTCGCCACAACGGTCTACGGTTCGATTCAGCATTGCCGGAGTTTCAGCGACTCTACGCAAGAGTGGCAGGCGCTGCAATTGTGGGGAGCACGATTGGCGCAATCACTGCGTCGCAAAGGCTTCGCCAAGTGCAAAGCGGAAGCATGGCGCTCATCGGTGAAGCGGCCGGTTCGGTTGACGCCATAACGGGCGAGGGACTGTCCATCGCGTTTCATCAGGCAATTGCGCTAGCTCGCGCTATGCGGGCAGGCCACTTATCCGCCTACGATAGGGCGCACTCGCGAATTTCTCGTATGCCGCGCAGAATGGCGGCGATGATGATGCTGATGGACACCCAGCACGGGCTGCGGGAGCGTGCTTTTCGTGCTTTCGCCGCCGAACCGGACACCTTTGCCAGAATGTTAGCGATGCACACCGGAACGCTTTCGCCTTCGGAGTTTGGACTTCGGCCTGGTTTGTCATTCGGATGGCATTTGTTGAGGGCCTGAGCCCTGTGAAATCTTCCAAGGACCAGCTAATGAGAGTCAGCCATTTTTCCTGGCGTCGACCAGTTCGTCTAGGCAGTTCTGTAGCGCTGGTCCTCCTTCTTGCTGCTCTCGGCGCTGTGGCGCAACAGGTGCAGGTCACGCTGGATCCAGCCCAAACCACAATTGCATGGACATTGGGAGACGTTCTGCACACCGTACATGGCAGCTTCAAACTGAAAAGCGGCAACGTCGTGATCGATCCCAAGACAGGCGATGCCAGCGGGCAGGTCCTGGTGGACGCCACCAGCGGGCAGAGCGGAAATCACTCTCGCGACAGCAAGATGCACAAGGAAGTGTTGGAGAGCGGACGGTATCCCGAGATTGTGTTCGTGCCGAAACACGTCAGCGGCAACGTGCCTACGCAAGGCAGCGTGAACCTGCAGGTAACAGGCGTCTTTAGAATTCACGGAACAGACCATGAAATGACGCTCTCCTTGCCAGTGCAGATTGAGGGGACGCGGGCCACAGCGACCGCGAAGTTCGAGGTGCCTTATGAGGCGTGGGGCATGAAGAATCCCAGCACCCTTTTCCTGAAAGTCGACAAGAAAGTTGAGATTGATGTCTCAGCCGTCGGAACCGTCACCACGGACGCGCCAGCCGCAGACAACAGACGGTAGCATCACCTCGACCGGCATTTCTGTAATCCTCAAATGTTCATCGCACGACGGGCCAACGCCAATGACTCGGTCCAGAATCCGGTCGAGTGGTGCATGTCATCCACCACCGTGGTCAGTGCCTGAACGAATTGGTCGATCTGGTCTTCCTGGGTAATGAGCGGAGGGGCTGACTTCAACACCATGAAATTGTTGCCGCAAATCTGGGTCAGGACCTTTTGCTGACGAAATAGCCGCATCACCAGCATCTGCCCAAACATGCCGGGATGCACGGCGCGAAATGCCTCGAAAGAAAGCCTCAGCATGAGCTTCGATGGCGCGCGAAATTCGATGCCGCTGAGCAGGCCAAGGCCGGGCGCAGCTTTAAACATCTCATACGGTTGAAGAGCTTCAGTCACGCGGGCGCGCAACAGTTCTCCCAGGTGAGTTGCACAGTTGGCCAGGTCTTCGTCTTCCAGGACGTCGAGAGTGGCTAGGCCGGCCCGCATTGCCAGGCCATTCTCACTGTAAGTTGAAGTGTGAACGATGGCGCGTCGCAGGGAACTGTACACGGCGCCGCTGATCTCGTCGGTCATCAGCACGGCTGCGACCGGGATGAGCCCGCCGCTCAGGGCCTTGGCCAGAATTACCATGTCGGGCTCACAATGAAAATTGTGCGCCGCCAGAAACTTGCCGGTCCGAAACATGCCGGTCTGAACCTCGTCCAGCACCAACATCGTTCCGTACTTCCGGCAGAGCGCCTGTACCTCGCGTAGATATCCCGGCGCGGGTACCCTGATCCCGCCTTCGGCCTGTACAGGCTCAACGAAGAAGGCCGCGAACTTGCGGGTCCGTAACTTCTCTTCCACGCGCGCGATGTCGTCAAATGGGACGGCTTCGGTCTCGGGAAGTAGCGGGCCGAAACCTTCGCGCCAGAAGGCATTGTCCATCAGGGAGAGCGCTCCGCAAGTCAGTCCGTGAAATGCGCCCTCGCAGTAAAGAAGAGAATCACGCTTGGTCGCTGCACGCGAGAACTTTATGGCGGCCTCGACACCTTCGCTGCCGGAGCTGGCAAAAAATACCTTCTTCAGGCTGCCGCCGGCCAGTTTGCACAGGCGCTGAGCTAACTCTCCCGCCAGTTCCGGGACATGGCTTTGCAGCATAGCCGGCCCGCTGCGGTCCAGCTCTTCTTTCAGCGCTGCAATGATTCGCGGGTGGTTGTGGCCGGTGTTATGGACGCAGTAGCCGGACAGAAAGTCGAGATATCGCTCGCCATCCTCGGCGAACAGTTCGGCTCCGGCACAGCGCTCGTAGCGCACCTCCATGTCGAGCAGTTCGAGCAGGCGCACCCATTGTGGGTTGACGAAGTCTGCGTACTGGGAACGGCTCGAAACGGCGGATTGGAGCACGAATAACTCCGAAAGTTCGGGATTCCGACCTGACTGCAGCGAGTATTAGATATTAGAACCCACAATCGACAAGAAAGATGCTGCGGCACAATGGGATGGGCGAATTTGGCTTGAATACATTCCTCGCGACTGAGTTTACCTGTGTCACTGCCTGTCAACCACGATGAGGAATAGTGTCCGGGTAAAGGGCAATCCGGCAGTTGACTGTCAGCTGACCAGAACGGGGCTCTGCGCGAATTGGCTCTCTGTGGTCAAGAATAAGGAGACCTCCGGAAAGCCGACCAATGGTTGTGGATCTGTGGTCTGCCAACCTGAGATTCGCCCCAAACCGGCTCCTGGGAGATTAGTCGGCTTTCGGAAAGTGATCTTACCTCCCGAGTCACGGGCAAGTCGGGAATCTATCCTGCCGTCTCGCAGTGGTGCTCCTTGATGCCTTGATCCAAGGCAAGCCGACTCTCTCACAGGTCGAATCAAGGCTGGACGCTTGCATAAACCGGAAGCGCCCCACGCGCGACGTTCTTGTAAACGATGCCGCCTTTCATTACAAAGACGACGCGGCGAACGGCCGTGATGTCTTTCAACGGGTCCCCATCGAGCGCGATGATGTCGGCCTGCAGGCCGGGTGCGATGGAGCCAATCTGTTCCGCCATACCAAGCGCTTCCGCGCCCAGCGAGTTGGCGGAGATCATCGCCGCCATTGGCTCCACACCGCCGTCACGCACTCGGTCGATGAATTCCTCGGCGTTGCGCCCATGAGAACCTGCCAAGGCATCGGTGCCGAAAACAATCTTCAGTCCGGGAGTTCGCACTGCGCGTTGCATCAGTTCGTGGTCCATCGAAAGGATTTTCTCCATCGCAGCAAATCCTTCTTCTGTATAGCCGGGTGTGCCGAGAAACTTCTCCTTGTTTAGCAGGTAGTTCTCAATGACCAGTCCGGCCTGGGGATCCAAGTAAGTGCCTTTCTCCGCCATCAATTTCAAGTCGTCGGCCGTGGCCAGCGTGCCGTGCTCGACCTCGGTGCATAGCCTTGTAAATTATGTTTCGGCCGCGCCTGCGCGTTCGTCGCGCAATGTGAAGAAATCGAGTGTAGGGCATCCGGCCAAGTCTCTACTTGTCACTGCACCGTCTTATGCCGTGGCAACGAAGACTGGCCAAACACATATCGCCATCCTGCCGGCGTACGGACGTAGGTGTCGCTGAACCAAACCGTGTAGTCGAACGGCTTTCCATCGTAGGTGCCCTTTTCCCACAGCTTGGCCGTGATGACCGCGGTGTCATCCCAAACCCGGACCGTTTGCTCGGTGTCGTCTTGATGTTCGTAGTGCAGGCGCCCGCTGCGTGCTTCCTTTAGCAGGTCAGCTTTGGTATAAGTCTCGCCGGAGCCGGTCACCAGGACAAACTCATCGGCCAGAATGCGGTCCATGACGGCGACATCGTTGTTTCTTACTGCCGCCTGATATTCTCCATCCAGCGAAGCGAGGGCGCCCACGTCGGATGACGGACCATTGCTGAGTGTTTTGCGAAACACCAGATCAAACCAGGGCGTCCAAGTTTTGCCGCCATCGGTGGACCAGTCGGCGGTTTCGCGGACTCCCAGATTAATCGGTTTCCAGACACCGCGAACCAGCCTCTCTTTGCCGTCAGCGGTGCGGTCGGCGCCACTGAGGACCATCTCGCCGTTTTTCATTTGACCTTGGATGACCAGAAGCTGACCGCGATTGGTGACCCAGCTCTGCTGCCACACTTTTCTACCCGCATCGTAGATGCTGAAGCTCTCGCCCTTGTGTCCGTCCACGCCTTCGTATTGCTCATGCAGGACGCAGCCATCCAGGATGGACTTGACGCGGACATAGGCTGCTACGGTCGTAGTGTTGATTTCGAAGACGCTCCAATCGCCAATCCAGAAATCAAACTGCTTGTACTCGGGCGCCTGGCAAGAGTTCGCCTTCTGAGACTCTGCTGAGGGCACGGGCTGAGCGGCAACGCAATTCGATCCCGCGACCAGGACGATGGAACTTAGCCCTGCCTTTAGCCACCTAGCAATGGAGTTCATTCCAGCCCTCTCTTTAGCAGCGGCGAGAAGCGAGGTAGCATCTGCTATCCTCTATCGTCGTTGCCGTTTGCGCTCTTGATTTCTATGCTTTATACCGCATTGGCGTTCGAGCGATATGCGGCTTGCCGGTCTCATCGCGGGTCGCTGAGAGTTTACTAACGTCATGGCTAATCCGGAAGAGTCGACTGATGGTTAATGTTTGGTCGACTCGGACGGACCACTCAGCGCCATGACCGGGTAGTGAGGCCCATCAGTGTGCCCCCATTACTACGAACGACGCGCAGCCTGACGGACTAGATTCGAAACATCTTCTGCTGTGACGTTGCCGTACCCTTGCGCCCTTCCGAATCGCGTGGAAAGTCTGCTACCATGAGCATCTTGGTGGTGCCATGCCGCAATATGTGATTGAGCGAGAAATTCCGGGCGCGGGCAGTTTATCGGATGCGGAACTTCAGGAAGTTGCCAGGAAATCGGTGGGCGTACTGAAGGAAATGGGGCCCGAAATCAAGTGGCTCCACAGCTACGTCACGGGCGACAAGGTCTATTGTGTGTACCTGGCGCCGGACGAGGAAACCATTCGTGAACACGCACGCCGCGGTGGTTTTCCGGCCAATCGCATCTCCGCAGTGCGGCGCCTGATCGATCCCAGCCTCGCAGGCTGAATTAAGCAGAGTTCCGAACCTGAAGACCCGGCTCCGGGTCGCAGTTAAGCGCTTCCTGCACTGCCTGTTCGACCGGCATCGCCCAGCCTTCCATCCACGCCGTCAAACCCGCCGTATTGCTCAGCGTTCGGCGCGCAAATTCCAAGGCCTTCTCCAGCTTCAGTTGCTCGGCGGGGGTTAGCGGCGCGCCCAATCGCTGGCGAAGCGCGGCGGCGGCTCCCGCCAAGCGTAGCGAGCGCTCGCCGTTCGATCGCGCGGCGGCGCTTGCGGCGAGGGACTCAAGCACCCGCGCGATGCCACGCTTGTAACCCAGTTTTTGGAACATGCCCATGCTTTCGTGATACAAGCGATGCGCCTCGGCGTTATCACCCTGATCGCAGCTGAGACCTGCCAAGTCGGAGAGGACGCTGGCGATTCCCCAACCATCCTGCAGCAGACTAAACGTGGACAGGCTCTGCTCGTAACAAGAGCGTGCAGCAACCAAGTCGACGGTTTCCCTGGCGACGTTGCCTTGATAGTTCAGCGTCCAGGCGACACCAGCCATATCTCCGGCTTTGCGGAACATGCCGAGGCATTCGTCGTAAAGCGTGGAGGCCCGCGCATATTCGCCCCGCGAGGCAAGTAGGTTGGCGAGATTGCTGAGGGCGCGCGCGATGTCGGCGGGATCACCAACGTCCCTCCATATCGCGACGCATCGCTCGAACAGAGACGATGCAGTGGCCAGGTCGCCACGATAGCGGAAGAGGACTGCCAAAGCGTTGAGAGCGACAGCAACGCCGCGACTGTCGTGCATCTCGACACAGGTCGCAAGGCTATCTTCCAGCAATGCCTGCCCCGAGGTGTAATCGCCTTGCTCGTTAGCCAGCACGCCGGCGTCGAACTGCAAGCGCGCACGAAGCTTCTGATGCGAAGCGGTCCCTGCCAACGCCAGCAACTTCGCGATACGGTTACGGCCCTCGGCGAGATGTTCCCGGGTTTCCCAATAACCAAACAGGGCGGCGCCGAGGCGGAGGCCCCAATCTGCATCTCCAGTCTTGATGAGGTAGTCCAATGCGGTGCGGAAGTTGTCGTGTTCAGCGTCAAAACGTTCCAGCCATTCGGGATGAGTAGCCACGTCCTCGGCGCCCTCTTCCGCGAGTACGAGGTAGTACGCGGCATGGGCCCGGCGAGTCGCAGATTCATCGTCGCTCGCGGCCAGGCGTTCCAGGGCGTATTCGCGGATGGTGGAGAGCATAACGAAACGCGCTTCTCCCTCGACCTGCTCCACCTGCTGCGTCAGGCTTTTGTCCACCATGGAAGCCACGCCGTCAAGTACGTCGAGGCCCAGGTCGCCCTTGGTATCGCATACGGCTTCCACTGCCTCGAGGGTGCAGCCGCCAACAAAAACGGAAAGCCTGCGCAACAGGGTCTGCTCGGCTGGATTGAGCAGGCTGTAACTCCAGTCCACGGTGCCGCGCAGGGTCTGCTGACGAGTTGGCAGATCGCGGGCGCCGCCGGTCAGAAGGGTAAGGCACTTTTCCAGGCGCGCCAACATGGCGGAGGGTGAGAGCAGCTTGATGCGTGCCGCTGCAAGTTCGATGGCGAGAGGTAGGCCATCGAGGCGAGTGCAGATGGCAACAACCGCAGTCGCGTTTTCCCTGGTCAGGGCAAAATCGCCCTTCACCGCCCGCGCACGTTCCACAAAAAGCGCTATTGCTGGAAGACGCGAAAGCGCATCCAGCGGCGGAATGGATTTAGGATCGGGGAGCGCAAGCGGAGGCACTGGAAATTCGTGTTCGCCGGAAACGTGAAGCGGGGCCTGGCTGGTGACGATCACCTTCAGCTTGGGGCCGAACGACAGCAGCTCGGCTATGACGGGCGCGGCGGAAACCAGGTGTTCAAAGTTGTCGAGCAGGAGAAGCATTGGCTGGTCCAGCCCGCCCAGATAATCCTTCATGCTTTCCAGCGCCGACTGATTGCCGCTCGTGGGTACCCCTGCCGCCTGGGCGATGGTGGAAGCTATCAACCCAGGCTCCTCAACCGCCGACAGCGAAACGCAGCCAACCCCGGCAGGAAATTGGTCACCGATTTCGCCCGCCACCTGCAAAGCGAGTCGCGTCTTGCCGATGCCGCCAGGGCCGGTCAGGGTCACCAGCCGAACATCATCGCGGCCCAGCAGTTGGCGGAGAGCAGCCGCTTCCCGCTCGCGTCCGATGAATGTGGTACGCTGCACCGGCAGGTTGCTGGGGCGAGGTTCCGAATAACGGGCAGGTGTGTCACCCACCTGGTCGCGCACCGCCGCGAGATCGCGGGCCAAATCCCGGGTGGACGTGTAGCGCTGCTTGGGGTCCTTGGCCAGACAGCGTTCCACAATCCAAATGAAAGGAGCGGGTGCCGGCAGCGTTCTGGAAGCAATGCGTTCGGGCACGTCGCGAAGGATGGCGGCTGCGGTTTCCGCGGCGCTCTTCTTTTGGAATGCCGGAACCCCGGCGACCATCTCATAGAGCACCGACCCGAAGGAAAACTGGTCGGAACGAAAATCGACCTCGTCACCGTTCGCTTGCTCCGGCGACATGTAACCCAGAGTGCCCATTACGGTGCCGTGCGAAGTGATAGGAGCGATAGTGGTGGAAGAATCTGAGCCCCGGGGTTTATCGACGGTAAGCAGTTTCGCCAGGCCGAAATCCAGGACCTTGGCCGTGTCGTCGCTAGAGACCATCAGATTGTCGGGCTTCAAATCGCGATGAACGATGCCGACTTCATGCGCCTTGGCGAGAGCGTCGGCCACCTGAGCTGCGATGGTGATGGCCTTGCGAAATGGAATTGGGCCGGAGGCAAGCAACTGACGCACGGTGTCACCACAAACCAGTTCCATGGCAATGTAGTGCGTGCCATTCACGTGCCCGAGTTCATAAATGGTGACGATGTTGGGGTGATTAAGCGCGCACGCGGAACGGGCTTCCTGCTCAAAGCGCGCCAGGGCTTCGGCGTGAGAATGGCGGTCCAGCGAAACCGTCTTAATTGCGACCTCACGGCCGAGGCGGATGTCTTTTGCGCGATAAACTTCGCCCATGCCGCCGGCGCCGAGCTGCTGAAGAATTTCGTATGCGCCGAAGCGCGTGCCCGGCGACAAGCTGGATGGAACTGAGCCTGGCGGAACTGGCGGGTTCATGGACCTCATTAGCGCAGCTGTCGGGCGGCCAAGAATGACTGCTTACCGCTGCGCGATCACGTGGGAATCGATGTTGAACTGCCGCTACGGACTTTGCGGCAGGCACCCTAGGTGCGCTTATAATACTCCAGATTTGTGAGGATTTCATGGATGTCCGATCATTGCAGCGCCCGCTGAAAGACCAGTACCGGCAGGATCCGGAGAGTTCCCGAATCACTCTGGTAGCCCATGGCCGACAGAACGACGCGCCCATGTCTTGCTCAGTGGACCTGGGACGGGCGATCTATGCCGCGGAAGCGCATAAAGGCGTTGGCGGGGCCGGTACCGGTGCCTGCTCCGGCGACTTGCTGTTGGGCGCACTAGCCGCCTGCGCACAGATTACCTGCCAAATGGTGGCCGCTGCCATGGGAATACCTACCGAGGCCATAGAGGTCACGGTCGAGGGCGATTTGGACCTGCAAGGAACTTTGGGAATTTCGAAAACCGCGCCTGTCGGATTTCAGAGCATCAGGGTTCTCTTCGACGTACGCGCACCGCAGGCAACGGAGGAGCAGTTAAGCGCGTTGCGGGCAAAAACGGAACAGTATTGCGTCGTGATGCAGACATTGCAGCATCCGACAAAGATTATTAACAAATGGGGCAGCAGTGACCTCAAAGATCCAGCGCAGGTGCCGGCCTGATCTGGAGATGGCTGAGGCGGTGCGCCAGTGGGAAAGCGCGCCTTCAGCTCCTGTAAAGTGAGTATCAAACAACTCTTGGGCCCGTTGAACAGAAAATCAGACACTTTGAACGGAAAGGTGGGACGGGACCTATGCCTACTCAATCATTGGAACAGTTGAGGGGTTCTTTCCGCGGTGAGCTTATCCAGCCCACGGACGCCGCGTATGACTCCGCGCGCAAAGTTTACAACGGGATGATCGATAAACGCCCGCAGCTGATTGCGCGTTGCGTGGACGTTGCCGACGTTATTGCGGCGGTTAATTTTGGCAGGGAAAATGGCCTGTTGACCGCGGTTCGTGGTGGCGGCCACAATGGCGCCGGCCTGGGGACCTGCGACGGTGGTCTGGTGATCGACCTTTCGCGCATGAAGGGCATCCGGGTTGATCCCGCGGCCAAGAAAGTTCGGGTTGAGGCAGGTTGCGTTTGGGGCGATGTGGATCACGCAACCCACGCTTTTGGCATGGCCACACCTTGCGGCTTTGTCTCAACCACCGGAGTGGCTGGGCTCACGCTGGGAGGAGGTATCGGTTACCTGACCCGCCAGTACGGGTTGACCATCGACAACCTGCTCTCCGTGGACATGGTGCTGGCCGATGGGCGCTTTGTGACGGCGAACAGCGAAGAGAATCCCGACCTCTATTGGGCAGTGCGTGGCGGCGGCGGAAACTTCGGAGTGGTTACCTCTTTCGAGTTTCGCCTCTATCCAGTCGATATGGTCCAGTTCGGCCCAACGTTCTGGCCGTTGGACGAAGCCGCGCAGGTTCTCAGCGCTTATCGCGACTTCATCAAGCAGGCTCCCGAGTATGTGAGTGGGTTTTTCGCTTTCCTCGTAATCCCGCCTGCGCCAATGTTTCCCGAGCATCTCCACAATAGGACGGTGTGCGGTGTAGTGTGGTGCGGCACCGGTCCCGCCGACAAGGTGGAGGCAGCTCTCAAGCCCATGCGGAGCGTGGGCCATCCCCTCCTGGACCAGGTTGGACCTGCACCATTCCCGGACGTGCAGAGTCTCTTTGATCCGTTGTTCGTTCCCGGCCTGCAATGGTACTGGCGGGCAGACAACTTCACCGACCTGAGCGATAAGGCTATTGCCCGGCATGTGGAGCACGGGCCGGCGATACCGACCATGCTCTCCACCATGCACCTTTATCCTCTCAATGGCGCGGCACAGCGCGTGGGAAAAAACGACACTGCCTACAGTTTTCGCGAGGCCCTCTTCGCCGAAGTGATTGTGGGTGTGGACCCGGATCCCGCCAACGCTGAAAAGATCACGGCCTGGTGCAAAGATTATTGGGAGGCCCTGCATCCCTATTCAGCGGGCGGCGCGTATATCAACTTTATGATGGAAGAGGGCCAGGACCGTGTTCAGGCCACCTATCGAGACAACTACCAGCGCCTGGCTACAATTAAGAAAAAGTATGACCCCAAAAACTTCTTCCGAGTGAATCAGAACATTCGCCCGGCCGACTAAACCTCGGCCGGCGACCAGACCGGGTGATCTCTATCGGGCCGGGCCCGCGCATCTCGCCCGGACGCAGCAGTTCCGGCATGGAGGTGGCGAAGCCATCATCGAGATGCAGGTTTGTGGTTACTTTTTCTCTGTTTTGGTAGCGGCAGATTGCGGCTTGGCGTCGTCCTTCACTTGCAGACCACGGGTTTTCAGGCGCATCTTTTGACGTGCCTTGCGCAGGCGATGCTCGCGTGATTTGTCCCCATTCCGATACGACATTGGTGGCACCTCTCTAGCGATGCTACAGCATTTATGGAAAGAGTGCGGCCCGCGAAGCCTGTCTAGCCGTACTCGTCCCAGCACCCTGACACCGCTCTAGTAGGTACGGTTGATCGAGACCTGAGCGCTGCCCCATTGCTGTGCCGTATCCTGCGCCTTGACCGTGATGGTGTGGTTTCCCATCGAGGTCGCAATCAAGGCTTGGAACATTGGGCCGCCGGTGCTTGTCTTCACTAACATTCCATCCAGCAGGACCTGGTACTGAGTGATTGTGCCGTTGGGACTCGAGGCCCGCGCCATGACATTGGTGTACTGACCGGTGAGTTGGCCATTGTAGGGGCTGGTGATGTTTACGGTCGGTGCACCCTGGGTGTTATGGAAGACCGCCGAATTGGAAGTATGGTTGACGATGCTCGGCTTGCCTACCGCTTTGACGAACATCTGGTAGGTTCCGGGGGGAAAACTAAATGGCGAAAGATCAAGCGCGTGGGTGCCAACTGCATAGTCGCCCAGCGACATCAGGTTCTGGCCGTCAATCGAAATATAGGCCGTGTAATGATCGAGCGTCGATTCGTCGGCCACTTGCCAATTCAACATGTGGCCAGAAACGCTCGCCGAGATACTAAGGCAATTGTCAATCCCACTCTGGATTTCGGTGCCTTCTTCGTAGTCGTGCCAGGTGACGACTTGTACGGCATCGAGCCTGCCGGTATAGGTGCGAATCGCACCCCATGAGTCGAGCCAGGTCTTGCCACAAAATTGTTGGATGTGACGGCCCCCGGGAGGCGCCCAATTTGCGACGACGTCGTTGAATCCTTTCCAGGTGGAGGCCCAGTTTTTCATGGAAGGATGCTGGCTTGCGATCTGCAAGAAGTACTGGGTATAGTCCAGACCTTCGTAACCCTGCTGTAGAGGGTCTTTGGGCGACAACCAGCCGTATGCGCCGATAGTGTAGGGACTGGTGAAGCTACCTGCATTCTCGAAGATCCACTCCAGATCGGAATTGGCGTTGCGGATCGTAGTCCAGTTAATGTTGTAGCATTCCATGCCAAACTGAGTGACGATGGTCTTACCATCACTGTTTTTCATCGCCATGTGAGAACTGAAATAGCCCTGCTGGCGAGCATAAGTAATGAGATTCAATAGCGCCTGGGTGGCAGAACACGTGGGATAGCACGAAAACCACTCTATGGCGCCTTGATCGATCATGATGGAAAAAGGCAGCGTACCCTGCAGTTCCACTTGTGACTTCAGGACCTGCGTGGCGCCATCCTCGAAGCTTCCCGGGCCGTACCAGTCCACCAGCACCCCATCGAAACCACGACTGGTCAGGTCGACTATCTCCTTGCTGACCTGGTTGGGATCCTGCGAGCTGTATCCGATGTTGGGATGAGTGCCGTGTACCCAGTAGGGAATATATGTGGTGTAAACCTTGGCGCCCTGTTGCGAAACCGACAACAGTGTGTGCACATTTACTTTGCTGACGTTGCTGGCCCGTACATTACCGTTATCGACGCATTGCCCGTTGGTAACGGTGGTAATTTCGCATCCGGGAAATGAATTCGCGGCGGCGGTGTTGTTTCCGCTCTCCGCCGTCAACGTGGTATTGGGGATGATTTGCTCAGCCTGGATGGTGAAAGGAAATAATAGAACGAGGAAAAAAATGATCTGGATCTTGTGCATCAGAGTACTCCGTTACGCATGGCTTTAGCTGGTTACCAAGCGTTTGTGTAATGGGCCCCTGGGCAGACCTTTTTGTGAAACGGTAAAGTATAGGCTCGCGCTTCGCAGTTGCGTCCCCCGTCAATCCCTCAGCTCTATTTGGTTTTTCTACTTAGCTGTGGCGTAAGTAAATGAACGGTGCCTAAGGTGGGTTTTGAGCAAGCCTGTAGGGATGCAGGTAGAGCCGGATCAGCATGGGTGCAATGCCAGCGTGCCGGGCGCACTGTAAGCCGTTACCGCTGGTGCTTGGACGAACCGCAGCGCCGGACGCCGCGGCGAGTTACCCTGTTTTTGGCCCTCAAGAGGGCGGTCGCCTTCAGCTGTTCGATCTCGGAAAACTGGTTCGCTGACATCTCTTGTATCAGCTCCAGGATCGTCTTCTGCTTGGTCTCGCCGATCTGTATGAGTTGCATGCAGCCCACAGTAGATGATGTTGAAATGTCAGTCATCCCCTGATGGTCGCAGGGCCTCTACAACCTCCGTATCACAGCCCCAGGAACTCCACCAAGGCCGGTTTGTCACGGTGCTAGAATTCAGGCACCACCAACCGCTTGCAACGGTGCTTTCCAGAGCTTCACAGTGCGGATAAATCCTCTATTATCATGAGCACAGACGATCAAGTCGCCCGGCAAGCTCGCAGCCCCGAGTTGGTTGCGCTCACAGGTTTCATGGGTGCCGGCAAGACCACGGTTGGCCGCTCGTTGGCGAACCTTCTCTGCTGGTCATACTTCGACCTCGATTACGAGATCGAGCAGAGCGAGAAGCTGCTGGTCCGCGAAATATTTCAGCTGCATGGCGAGTCCGGTTTTCGCGAAATCGAGACTGAGACCCTGCGATTGGTCCTGCAACAGGCATCTGGTCCAACTGTGATTGCGTTGGGCGGCGGGACTTTTGTACAGCCAGCCAACGCGGAGATGTTGCGGAAGCGGGATGCGCGCGTGGTTTTTCTGGAAACTGAAATCGAGGAGCTTTTAAGGCGCTGCCAGGCCGCTGAGCAATACTCGTCGCAGAACCCGCGTCCACTCGCTGCTACGCCCGAGGCCTTCCGCCTGCTTTACGCCCAGCGCCTTCCGTCCTACCGCTCCGCCGATGTAACGGTTAACGCAACCGGCAAGGCGGTTGACGAACTGGCGCAGGAGATCGTCTTGCGTCTGCGCCTGTCCCGCCGTCAGGGGTAACACCTCTGCGTTCGCAATCCGTCCTCTACCAGCTGGCTAACGTGGTATAACTTTGTTTTCCACCACCATGCCTCAGCAGAAAATTCCCGTCGGAATTCTGGGCGCTACCGGCGTTGTCGGCCAGCGATTCTTACAGTTGCTCGAAGCCCATCCCTGGTTCGAAGTTGGGTGGCTGGCAGCTTCCGATCGTTCCGCCGGACAAGCCTATGGACAAGCCGTGCGCTGGCGCTTGAAGACTCCCATTCCGAACTCTGTGCGCCAAATGCGGGTGTCGAATGCTACGCCGGAAGGTGCGCCCCGGGTCATCTTCGCTGCGCTGGATGCGGGCATCGCGCGCGAACTGGAGCCTCAATTTGCGGCTGCCGGTTGCGCCGTAGTCAGCAACTCCAGCGCTTTTCGCATGCACGAAAACGTTCCCCTGGTTGTGCCCGAGGTGAACGCCGGGCACATCGTCCTGATCGAGAAGCAATGTTGGCGCAAGCAGTCGGGCGGCTACATCGTTACCAACCCGAACTGTTCGGCGATCGGATTGGTAGTGGCGCTCGCCCCGCTCCACCAGAAATTCGGTATTGAGTCCCTGTTTGTTACTACCATGCAAGCCGTCAGCGGCGCAGGCTACCCCGGCGTGGCTTCCCTCGACATTCTCGGCAATGTCATTCCTTACATTGCCAACGAAGAAGAGAAGATGGAGGAGGAGACCCGTAAACTTCTGGGTGAACTGGCCGGCGACCGGGTTGAGCCGGCAACCTTCCGCATGACAGCGCACTGCAATCGAGTTGCGGTGGAAGACGGCCACACCGAATCCGTTTCGGTGAAGTTGAAGCGGAAGGCCGCGCCCGACGAACTGATCGAGGCTTTCAACCAGTTTCGCTCCACTCCTCAGGAATTGAAGTTGCCGCTGGCGCCGTCGCAACCGGTGTTTTATGATGCCGCGCCTGACCGGCCACAGCCGCGCTTCGACGTTGACCGGGGCAACGGCATGACGGTCAGCGTGGGACGGCTTCGTCCCTGCGGCGTGCTCGATTACAAGTTCACAGTGCTCTCCCACAACACCATTCGTGGCGCCGCCGGCGCCGCCCTCCTCAACGCCGAACTCCTCAAGGTGCAGGGCTTGCTGACGTGATGCCAGAGCTTCCACTTGCTTCGCCGGTGGTGAGGCCGTGATCGTCATGAAGTTTGGCGGCACGTCGGTGGAGGATTCGGCCGCCATCGACCGCGCCGCGGTCATCGTGAAAACACGCCTGCCCGAGCGGCCCTTCGTGGTGGTCAGCGCCATGGCCAGGGTGACCGACCAGTTGCTCGCCATGGCCGCCGCCGCAGGAAGAGGCGAACGCGAGCAGACGCTTGAGCTCTGCCGCCAGCTTCGCGAGCGCCATTACCTGACCGCCGGCGAATTGCTGGGCACCGGCTTGCACACCGAATTGCATGGAGAGTTGGGGGCCGAGTTCGATGCGCTTGACGAGTTGCTGCGAGGAATTGCCGCAGTCGGTGAGCTCACGCCACGCACCTCCGATTATGTTGTTTCCTTCGGCGAGCGACTGTCGAGCATGGTCGCGACCGCTGCATTTCTGGCCCGCGGCCTCCCCGCAACGTTAGTGGATGCGCGTCAAGTGATGATTACCGACGCGCAGCACGGCCGTGCCGTACCCCACGTTGAGGAGATCAACGATCGCCTGCAAATTCGCGTTAAGCCGCTGCTTGAGCAGGGTCGAGTGCCGATCATGGGCGGCTTCATTGGCGCGACCGGCGAGGGTATCCCGACCACAATTGGGCGCGGCGGTTCTGATTTTTCCGCCGCCCTGGTCGGAGCGGCACTGGCCGCCGATCGCATCGAGATTTGGACCGACGTGGACGGGATGAAGACCACCGACCCGCGCATCTGCCCAGAGGCGCGCCGCATCAAGCTCATCAGCTTCGAAGAAGCTGCCGAACTGGCCTACTTCGGCGCCAAGGTGTTGCATCCTGCAACCGTGCTCCCCGCGGTCGAGAAGAATATTCCCGTGCTGGTGCTTAATTCGCGCAACCCGTCGAATCAGGGCACGCGCATCCTGTCGAGAACACCGCGCTCGCATTCGCTATTCAAGGCCATCGCCGCCAAGAACCGCATCACTATTGTCGAAATCGTTGCCGCAAGGATGCTCATGGCCCACGGCTTTCTGGCCAAGGTGTTCGAAGTCTTCGCGCGGCACCGCTGCGCGGTTGATGTGGTATCGACTTCGGAGGTCAGCATTTCTCTCACCGTCGATTCCAACGAAGCCATTCCTCAGATCGCCGCCGACCTGGAAAAACTTGCCTTCGTGAAGTACGCGGGGCGTAAGGCGATCGTCTGCATCGTGGGCGAGAACCTGCGCGATACGCCGGGAGTTGCGGCGCAGGTGTTCGATGCGATCGGCGACATTAACGTGCGCATGATTTCGCAAGGTGCATCGGAGATCAACCTGACCTTCGTGATCGACGAAAGCGATGTGCCGGAAGCGGTGAGGCGATTGCACGCCAAGTTCTTTGCCGAGGTCGACCCCGAGGTGTTCGATTGAACGCCGCCCCGCTTAAGCTGCTGGTGCTGGGCCGCGGCAAGACTGGCGCTCTGGTGGCAGATGTCGCAGCCGAACGCGGACACCAGGTGCATTGCATTGCTTCCAGCGATAACCGCGACGCAGCCTGGCTCACGCACGAGCGCCTGCTCGACTTCGACGTGGTGATTGACTTCACCACGCCGCACGCTGTGCTGGCCAATATTGATGCCTGCCTGCGTGAGCGCAAAGCCATGGTGGTGGGAACCACGGGCTGGTATGGCGAGCTCGATCGCGTGCGCCAAGCCGTCGAGCAAGCCGGCACGGGATTTGTTTTCGGCGCGAACTTTTCCTACGGTGTGAACCTGTTTTTTCAGATTGTGCAGGCAGCGGCGCCGGCATTGGCCCACAACTACCGCGGGCATATTACCGAGCGGCACCACATTCACAAGAAAGACGCACCTTCAGGCACCGCCGCAGCTTTGCATCGGATCCTGGAGCAGTCAGCCGGAGAGCGCGTCGAGATAACCTCCGAGCGCGAAGGCGATGTCACAGGCACGCACACGCTGGAGTTGGTCTCATCGGGCGATCAAATTGTGCTCACCCACGAAGCAAAGTCGCGCCGCACGTTCGCCGAGGGCGCAGTGCTGGCCGCCGAGTGGATTGCCGGCCGAACAGGCTTCTACGATTTCAGAGACATCTTCAATCAGCTTTGAGGTGCTCTTCACCACAGAGGCACAGAGGACACAGAGAAATTCTTTTTTGAGAAAAAGACCCTCGTTTCTCCGTGCCCACCGTGTTCTCTGTGGTAAAAAAGACCGTCTTTCTTCTCTGTGTCCTCTGTGCCTCTGTGGTGAATCCTGTTTTTGGATTATCCTGACGGAATGAAATTGCGTGGCTGCGGTACTGCTCTGGTCACTCCCTTCAAACAAGATGGAAGTCTCGATGAAGCATCTCTCCGTGAACTGGTGCGCTGGCAGGTGGAATCGGGCATCGACTTTCTGGTCCCGTGTGGCACCACCGGCGAAACGCCGACGTTGTCTCACGAGGAATGGCTGCGCGTCGTTGACTTGACCATCGAGACGGCGGCGGGCCGCGTCCCTATCATGGCGGGCGCAACCTCGAACAACACGCGCGAAGCTGTGGCCAAGGCGAAGGAAATCTCGGCGCGGCCGGGCGTCGATTACGTTCTCACCGCGACGCCCTACTACAACAAGCCCACGCAGGAAGGCGTGTACCAGCATTTCAAGGCGATTGCCGAAGCCTCGGCAAAGCCGCTGATCTTGTACAACATCGCCGGGCGCACTGGTACCAATATCGAGACCAGTACGCTGCTGCGTCTGGCCGGGATTCCGAACATCGCCGGGGTGAAAGAGGCGAGCGGCAATATCGCGCAGATGGCCGAGGTCTGCGCCACCGTGCCGGAAGATTTCCTGGTTTTCTCCGGCGATGACGCCATCACGCTGGCGGTGATTGGACTGGGAGGCGTCGGCATTATCTCGGTGGTGTCGAATGAAATTCCGGCGGAGATGGCGCGCATGACTCAGGCCGCGCTTGCCAATAAGTGGGACACCGCCCGGCTGCTCTTCCGTAAATATCTACCGCTGATGCAGGCGAATTTTATCGAGTCGAATCCTGGCCCGGCCAAAGCTGTATTGGCGATGATGGGCCGCCTCGAAGAGGTCTATCGTCTGCCGCTGGTGCCGATGAAAAAAGAAAATCGCGCCCGGCTGGAGAAGGTGGCGGCCGAGGTTGGCCTGCTACAGCAGCACCCGGCAGCTACACGGTAGGCCATCCTTAGGATTGTTGTAGTCGGGGCGGGCAACGAATGAAAGTCTGAATGACAGACACAGCCACAAGTGCGAATTCCCTGGCGGCCATAGGGTTCCTTCGACTCCTCGCTGCGCTCGTCGCTCAGGATGACACTCCAAAATGATGTCATGCACCCTGGCTACAACCCGGCAACCGCCCCTTCATTCCCCTTTCATCTTCTCTCGAATGCTGTGGGCCAACTTCTCGATTGCTTCGGTTTTCTTGATGACCTCGATCGACAACGTGTTCTCGTTTGTTTTGTCCACGTATTGCTTTAGTTCAGTTGCCAGTTGCAGCAGCTTGTCGGTGTCGTTCTTGAGGTCCTGCTGGCGTTGCAGGTTTCGTTTTTTCGCCATATCGCGCTTCTGTTGAGCTGTCCAGGCGTCCTCGTCGTGGGGTCGCGGAGCCCCTAGAGGGGGAGGGGTGGATTGGTCGGGAGCTTGTGCCCAACCTGCGATTCCACTCATGAAGAGGAGGAGTACGGATGCAAGTAGCGCATGTTTTATCAGCCTGCGCAAAAAGGCGTACGAGTTTGTCATAGGCACCCAAATTATAATTCGCAGACTGGCTTGAGCAACTTTGCCACTTGTGCTGTCATCCGCTACTCTAAAGTCCGGTTAAGCATCCAGGAGAACGCTGCTCCCAGTGCTACAACATCTGCAAGCCATCTTGATGTTCCCCCAGGGCACCAGGGAGGGTCTCTTCCACATGCTCAACGCCTGGGGCGACGATGCCTTCGACTTCGTGCGCCACCAGGTACCGCGCATCATCGCCGTCCTGATCATCGCGTTCATTCTGACCCGGCTGCTCAAGATCGCATCGCGGCATCTGGCCGAACTCAGCAACCGTGAAGGAATGCCGTCGGCGCTGCGGACGCAACAGCTTCGGACGCTGTCCAGCATCATCTACAGCGTCGGAGTGTTCATCATCATGTTTCTGGCGGCGCTGCAAGTCCTGCCGCTGCTGGGCATCAACATGGGACCGCTGCTCGCCAGTGCAGGCATCGCCGGCCTGGCCATAGGATTTGGAGCGCAGTCCCTGGTCCACGACTTCATCAACGGCTTCTTCATTCTGGTCGAGAACCAGTACGACATCGGCGAAACCGTCAAGATTGCCGGCGTGCAGGGTTTGGTTGAGGACATGACCTTGCGCCGCACCGTTTTGCGCGACGACAACGGTAGCCTGCACACCGTGCGCAATGGGCAGATCACCGTTGTGACCAACCTCACGCGCGACTGGGCGCTGTTGCCCTTGCTGGTCTCCGTGGATTATCACGCCGATAGCGATCAGGTGATCAAATTACTGCAGCAAGTTGCCGAGGCGTTGGCCAATGATCCCCAATTCGCCCAAATGATCGTGGCCAAACCTGAGGTGCCCGGAATCGAGAAGGTAAGTGGCAGTGAAGTGGAGTACTTGGTGCTGGTGAAGACCCGGCCGGGACTGCAGTATCCCGTCAGCCGCGAGCTGCGGCGGCGGATCAAGATGTCCCTCGAAGAAAATCACATCGAGCCGGGCAATCCCAACCGCTGGTTTGTAATGGATGCACCCAAGCCGAGTTGACGCGGAAAATGAAGAGGCGCACCTTCAGGTGCGCCGTTAAGGTCCTATTTTGTCAGAGCGGCCTTCAGGCCGTGAGGGTCTGCTGTTTTCCTCCGAACCATCGTTCCAGAGCTAACAAAAGCAGATTCCTCGCTTCGCTCGTAATGACAACTCTTGAAAGAATCGGCAATCCCGCCGTCGCTCTATTTCGTCGGGCCGCTCATTCCCGCCCACTTTTCCAGCAGACCGAGCGTCGCAGCGTAATCCAGATCGTCCCAGCCCTCTTCGCTGGCCAACTCGTAGATCTCGTCCACAGTCTCCAGGGCCGGAAGCTTGACCCGGATCTCCTTGGCGGTGTCGAGCATGATATGGATGTCTTTGTGCATCAGGCGCAGAGGGAAGTTTGGGGAGTAGTCGCGTTTCAGCACGAACGGAGCTTTGTAATCCACCACCCCCGATCGCACCATCGAGGCCTGAATCAGTTCGATCAGTTTGTGTGGCTCGACGCCCAGTTTGGAGGAGAGTACGAACGCCTCGGCGAAGCCTTCGTAGATGAGCGCGATCATCAGATTCATACTGATTTTCGCCGCCTGCCCCTTGCCGGTGTCTCCCATGTGGATGACCAGCTTGCCCATCGCTTTGAACAGGGGCTGAAGCGCCTCGACGGCTTCGTTCGAGCCGCCCACCATGAAGATAAGCTGCGCGTTCTCGGCCCCGATTTTCGAACCTGTGATGGGGGCATCGACCCAATGGACGCCGCGCGCGTTCACTCGTTCGGCGAAGCGCAGGGTTGCCGAGGGCGAGATGGTGCTGGAATCGACGATGATCATGCCTTCGCGCAGCGACTGCTCAACGCCGTCTTCGGCAAACATAACGCGCTCAACCGCAGCGGTGTCGGCCACGCACAGCCAGACTACTTCAGCGTCTTTGGCCGCGTCGGCGGGAGAAACCGCCGTGGTCGCTCCATCGATATGTTGCCGGGCGCTGCGGTTCCACACCGAAACCTCGTGGCCTGCCGCGACCAGTTTGGAGGCCATCGGCCGTCCCATAATCCCCAACCCGAAAAAAGCGATCTTCATTCCGGCTCCTTGTTTCGCGGTTCCCAACACTGCGGCGAAGTGGCGCCTGCCGATAAAGGGAACCAAACATTTGATTTAAGCTGAGTAGCTGACTAAGGTCAAGCAAACTGACGTTTTGAACATTGTCGACGTTCATCGCAGAGGCTGTTCCCCGCAGAGGCTGTTCCCCGCATCGCCGAACCGCTGATCAGCGTCTAATAACCACTACCCATGTTAGGAACCACAATTCGGCGTAAGGCGCGACAGTTTGGAACTTTGGTCCGGCGCTCCGCTCTGACGCCGCGCACCGGCGTAACCCGCAAGCCTGTGCTTGCCCGACGCGGCGAGTTGGGCGTGACCTTCATCGGACATTCCAGTTTCCTGCTCCAGATTGGCGGCAAGAACATCCTGGTCGATCCCAACTTCGCGCGCTGGATTTTCATTCTGAAGCGGTTGCGAAGGCCGGGATTAAAACTGCGGGAGTTGCCGGCGATCGACGCGGTGCTGGTTTCGCACGCCCATTTCGACCACCTGCACCGGCCGTCGCTGCGTGCGATTGCATGGCTCACCCGACGCAAGACCGGCAAGCGGCCGGCGATCATCGTGCCCCGGCATGTTCGCGACCTGGTCAGCGACTTGGGCTACGGGCGCGTCATTGAGTTGGACTGGTGGCAGAGCTTTCAGCTCGGTAATGTGGATGTCACGCACGTTCCGTCGCGCCACTGGGGAGCGCGCATTGTGCGCGACACCCACCGCGGTTATGGCGGATACGTGCTGCGGTCAGGTAAGGAGTCCATTTATCACGCGGGCGACACCGCGTACTTCGATGGCTTCCGCGAGATCGGCGAGCGCCTGAAACCGCAGGTCGCACTGCTTCCCATCGGTGCATATCATCCCGATTCGTTTCGCAGGGTGCACACCAGTCCGGAAGACGCCGTGCAGGCATTTCTGGATTTGGGCGCGCGCTGGATGGTCCCCATGCACTACGGGACGTTCCGGCTTTCCTATGAGCCGGTGGACGAACCAGTCGAGCGTCTGAAAGCGGACGCCAAGCGGCGCGGCATCGAAAAGAAGATTTGCGTGCTGGAAGAAGGCGTGACGAAGTTTTTTGATTAGCTGTCAGCCGTCAGCCATCAGCTGTCAGTTAAATCAACTGGTGTCATCCTGAGCGGAGGCGGCCCGGTTTTGGCCGCCGGAGTCGAAGGACCCCTATAGTTTGTTATAAAGTCCGATTTCTCAATCTTTAGTATTCCGAGGAGAGTTTGTGAGAAAAATTGCTTTCGCGCTGTTCATGACGTTGATGCTGTCGTGCTTGACGTTTGCCGCCGACACCTACCAACCTTGCAAGCTCGCGAAGTGGGACAAAGGCACTTATCCCGACGGAAAAAAGACCAAACCTTGGATTGTCTATCAGGTGCAGTGCGACAACATGCTGTACTCCGTCGCCCGTCACAAAGAAACCAAGCCGAAGATGCAGCCTGGCGACACGGTCCAGCTTGAGGTAAAGGGAAACAAAGCGACGGTCATTAACGCGCGGGGACACAAGGAGCAATATCAGGTGGTTGGCCAGGCGCAAGCACCGGGACAGTAGCGAGCATTCAGCACTCAGCATTCAGCACTCAGCACTCAGCACTCAGCGAAACAGTCGGAGCAGCGATTTTCTTCCGTCCGCTATATCGTCCTTAACTGACGGCTGAAAGCTGACGGCTGACATCTAATCCAGCGCCTGTTCCAGATCGGCCATCAAGTCTTCCACGTCCTCGATTCCAACTGAAATCCGCACCATGCCATCGGTAAGCCCGATGGCTCGGCGGCCCTTTTCTCCGATGGCGGCGTGGGTCATGCTCGCCGGATGCGAGATGAGCGTCTCGACTCCGCCCAGTGATTCACCCATGGTGCACAGGCGCACCCGCTTCAGCAGCCGCTTGGCATTGCTGAGCGAGCCGGTCTCAAATGTAATCATGGAGCCGAAGCCCAACATCTGCCGGCACGCCAGCTCGTACTGCGGATGGCTCTTCAGCCCGGGATAGAAAACCTGCTTTACCTTGCGATGGCGGCTGAGGTAGTCGGCCATCACTCGCCCGCTCTCGTCGTGCTGCTTCATGCGGACCGCCAGCGTCTTGACGCCGCGCAGCACCAGCCAACACTCGAACGGCGACATGATGGCGCCGGCGGCCTTCTGAATGAACGCCAGCCTCTCCGCTTGTTCTCTTGTGCTGCACACCAGAACGCCGCCCAGGCCGTCACTGTGGCCGTTGAGGAACTTCGTGGTCGAGTGCAGCACCAGGTCTGCGCCCAGCCTTATCGGCTGCTGAAAGTACGGCGACATGAAGGTGTTGTCTACCACCACCTCGCAGCCGCGCTTGTGGGCGATCACGCTGACCGCCGCGATGTCGGTGAGTCCCATCAGAGGATTGGTGGGCGTCTCGATGTACACGTAGCGGGTGTTCTTGCGGATGGCGCGCTCCACATTGCGCGGGTCGGTCGTGTCCACGTAGGTAAATTCCAGGCCAAAGTTCGTCATCACCTGATTGAACAGCCGCGGCACGCCACCATAAAGGTTGTTGGAGGCGACAACGTGGTCGCCCGACTTCATCAACTGGCACAACGCGCCGACCGCAGCCATTCCACTGGCAAAGACTGGCGCAGCGATGCCGCCCTCCAGCGAGGCGAGGTTCTGCTCCAACCGCGTGCGCGTGGGATTGCCGGCTCGCGAGTAATCGTAGCCTTTGGTCTTGCCTAACTCTTCCTGAGCGTAGGTGGAGGTGGCAAATATCGGAGGAGCGACGGCTCCCGTGGATGGGTCGGGATCGTTACCGACATGGATAGCGCGAGTGGAAAAGCCAGCAAGATTGCGTTTAGTCATAGAGAGATCATTTCACCACAGAGACACAGAGGCACAGAGAAAGCCTCTTTTTCACCACGGAGAACACGGAGAGTCACGGAGAAAAAACGAAAATAAAAATAGAAACGAGAAACAAGGAAATAAGAACAAGAAATTAGAAACCAAAAAAATAAGAAATAAAAAACAGGAAACTAAAGAAATAACGACAGAAGTCCCGTGCTCTCTGTGCCCTCCGTGTTGAAGAAGACTCTGTGCCTCTGTGTCTCTGTGGTGAATCAATGTTTTTCGCTGAAGTGGAAAATGTCCTTCGACAGATAGCGCTCGGCGGAGTCAGGAATGATGGTGGCCACGCGCCGGCCCGGACCCAGGCGTCGCGCGATTTCGATTGCGCCAAACACCGCTGCGCCGGCACTCGATCCGGCAAGCACACCTTCAATCGCGGCCAGTTTCTTCACCATGTCGAAAGCGTCGTTATCGCTGACCGCAATGATCTCGTCTGCAAGTGACAGATCGCAGGTCTTGGGAATGAAGCTTGCGCCGATGCCTTCCACCTCGTGCTCGCCTTTCGGCCCTCCGCCCAACACCGAACCCTGGGTCTCGATCACGATCGCCAAGGCTCCGCGGATTGCGCTCCTTCAGGTAACGGGCCACCCCGGTAAAGGTGCCGCCAGTTCCCGAACCGATGACTACCGCGTCAATCTGCCCACCCAATTGCTCGTACATTTCACGCGCCGTGGTTTCGTAGTGGAAGTCGGGATTGGCCTGGTTCTCAAATTGTCCGGCGACAAACGAGTTCGTGGTTTTGGCGGCGCGCTCTTTCACGTAGCGGATGGCGCCCTCCATGCCGTCTGCGTGCGGGGTACGAATCACCTCGGCGCCCAGCGCTTCCATGAGAGTGACCTTCTCCTGGGAAAAGCCCTCGGGCACGGCGAGCACGGTCTTGTAACCGCGGCCCGAGCCGATCAGCGCCAGCCCGACTCCGGTATTTCCGGCAGTCGCCTCAAAGATGGTTGCGCCAGGATGCAGTAACCCCGCCTGCTCGGCCTTGAGTATCATTCCCAGCGCGGCACGGTCTTTAATGCTGCCACCAGGATTCAGGTACTCGAGCTTGGCATAAACATCGGCGACATTGGGTGGAACGATTTTGCGAAGATGAAGGATTGGAGTTTCGCCGACCAACTCGGTAATGTCTTCGGCGACACGCAGGGAAGTCATTTCAGCAGTCTTCATGAGCACCTGAGGAGGAACCATCAAGCCTACGTGAATGGGAATCGGTCGGTCAATGCGTCAGGAAATTGCGTCGATAAACTGACGCGGTGTAACGATAAGTGCCCTGCCCCAGGCAGGCGGGAAGTGCTTTGGGTTCCCGGTCACTAAGTAGTGCGCTGCCGCAGCCTGTGCGCACTCCAGGAAGATATCATCGTCGGGATCGGAACAGGCGTGGAGCCTTTGGGTGGGCTTGACCCAAAATCCCCGCTCCCGGATGGCGCCAAGCGTAGCTTCAATTTCACTCTCGCTGCGCTTAAAGTGCGACCGCCGAATCACGGTTTCATACTCCGCATAGATATCGCCGCTCACGCACAGCTCTGTGTCGCGATCAGCGAGGACCATCAGAAAAACTTGCGCGGGCACTCCCTGTGAGTTGAGTAAAGCGGAAATCAGGACATTGGTATCGAGAACAATCCGGATCATTGCTCCACGGGCTGTTTGCGATTACGCCGCGCCTTGCGTGCAGCATCGATTTCCGCATCAATCTCTTCCGTGGAGAGTTGATCCACGCCCAAGTGCTTCGCACTCTCCCAAGACTCTTGCAGCCACTCAGGGGCAGAAGAAGGCACCATGGCTCTGATACTTATCGCCTCATCTTCCGCAACCGGGCGTCCCAGCAGGCTTTCGATGACGACCTTCTGGTCCGGGGAGAGATCTCTGGCTTTGTGAATCATGCGTTTAAACCAATGCACCTTTAATCCGGAGTATAAGGTTTTGTGCAAAGCATTGTCACGCGCTGACCGCTACTTGCTGCTGGCTTGTGTGGTGACCGGCGCTTGCTTGCCAGCGTAATACCCGCTGCGGGTACGGACCTGAAGCTTCTTATAGCCCTTGGCATTGGCCTCGACCCTCACGGTGCGATAGCCGCCCGCGCTTTGCGGCGTGCTGGGCTTGTACTGGATGGTGTATTGATTGCGGATATCATGGGCGATTTGCGAAGTGATCGCCTGCACTTCGGTGAGGTCCTTGGGAAAGAACGCAATCCCACCGGTATCTTCTGCCATTTCGCGGAGCGCCCGGCGCGCCCGCTTGGACCGCTCCTCCTGGAGAAGTCCAATGGTGTAAATCGTTGGGCCATTCTTTTCTTCCAGGCGGCGCACGGTTTCCTCCAGCGAATGGCGGCTGGCGGTGTCTTCGCCGTCAGTCACGACTAGAAGCACCTTCTTTTCCAACGCCCCACTTTTCTTCAAGTGGTCCGCCGAGGCAACCACCGCGTCGTAGAGTGCCGTGCCGCCGCGTGCCTCAATCCGTTCCAGAGCATCCTTCAGCTTGGGAACTTTGGCTGTGTAATCCTGGTCGAGGAAGTACTCTTCGTTGAAATTCACCACGAAAACCTGGTCCTGAGGATTGCTGGATTGCACCAAGTTAATGGCCGCAGCATTCACTGCCGGTCGTTTCTCCCGCATGGAGCCCGAATTGTCGATGACGACCCCGATGGCGACGGGAACATCTTCGCTGCGAAACGAGGTAATCTTCTGCGGCTTGCCGTCTTCGAATACAGTGAAATCGCTCTTGGCCAGGTTGGTGATCAGACGATTGTGATCGTCCACCACCGTGGCGTGCAAAGTGACTTCGTCAACTTCCTTCTTGAAAACAAAAACATCGCCCTGTTGTCCCGCGGGCGCCTCGCCTGGTTGTGGGACCTGAACTGTGTCCCCAGGCTGATTAGGCGCAGGCGGTACCGGGGCCGCTTCCTGCTGGCTACCCTGGTCGGCGCCATTTCCCGCAGGCGCTGGCGCTGGCGGATTTTGCGCGGGAGCAGTTTGCTGGCCGGCGGCGCCGCTTGGGGGAACCGATTGCCCTGAGGCAGCCGAATTCTGTGCGACCATCCAGGTTCCAAAGCACAGGACCGACGCCATCAACATCGCGAACAAGTGAGAGTGTCTATTCGGTTGGTGCATAGTAACCCGTCTTGGCGTACACGTGCAGCGGCGGCAGTCCCTTTGGGGGATTCAGTTTCACCTTGATCTTCCGCCACTTGCCATTTCGCACAGGACTAGTTGGACGGTATCCGAGCACATATTGGTTGCGCAGCTCAATGCCAATCTTTGTGGCCACGTCGGCCAGTTCGTTGGGGTTGCCAATGGTAAATGTCCGTCCACCAGTCACTTCGGTCAGGTCGGTCAGCAACTCCGGCCCTTCTTTTTCCTCCGGGGTCTTGAAACCAACAACGTCAAACAGGCCGATGCCGTAGATCTGAACGTCGGCTTCGCGGACCATCGACTTGATTTCACCCTCGGTGTACCGGCTGTGATTATCGCCGCCGTCGGAGATGATTAACAGCGCCTTGCGCTCGTAGTGCGCCTTATGCATGCGGTTCATGCCGAGGTAAATGGCATCCAGCAGTGCGGTCCGGCCTTTGGGCATGGCGTAAACCAGTTTGCTCTGGATGTCTTCGACCGAAGAGGTGAAATCGACCAGCACCTCGGGCTTTTCCGAGAACGTGATCAGAAAAAACTCATCCTGCGGATTGGCCGTGCGGAAAAATTCCACTACCGCCTCGCGCGACTTGTCGATCTTGTCGCTCATGGAGCCGCTGATATCAAAGATGACGCCCAGAGAAATGGGCGCGTCTTCGCTGGAGAAGTGCCGGATCTCTTGCGGCGTTCCATTGTCGGTAAGCTGAAAATTCTCTTTCTCCAACCCTGTTACCAGGCGGTTCATCGGATCGGTAATGGTCACGGGGACTAGCACCAGATCTACATCTTTGCGAAGCGGCTTGGTATGGGTCTTGAGGCTGGGATCGACAATGACCCCCGGCGGTACGGAAATTCCGGCGTTCGGAACCGGCTCAGGCTTCTTGGCTTCGTGAGGAACCAGATGCACGTTCTGATCTTCGTCCTGGGCATAGCCCGGAAGCACCAGCCAGAAGGCTGCGCAAGAAAACGCAAGCAGGAGAAGCAGGCTCTTTGCGACACGCACAAAGGGTTGGACGGGCCGTCTCGAAAAACGTTCCGACCGTTGGACCTGAAACGCGTACCGAATCGTAGAGCAACTTGACCCTAACCCCGAACTGCGACCGCGGGCCATAGGAACCTCTGGATTGTGTGGGCTGAATCGTATCACAGCTTGCGGAGTCACATACCGTCTCTGCAAGTACCTGGCCAAACCTCTGTCTGGTTTTGATGTTGTTGTGGCTCTTGAGGTTTCCTTTTGTTGAACTGCTACAATTAAAGTGCTCCCGAAGAGTTTTTCTAATGAGAATTCATATTTTTGAGGGAGCCGGAGTCTTCATAATGGCGAACATTTTTCCTTTTCAGGCCCTGCGGTATGACCCTTCCAAGGTGTCACCCACCGACGTTGTAACCCAGCCGTACGACAAAATCACCCCGGCATTGCAGGAGCACTATTACGCAGCCAGTCCGTATAACCTGGTGCGGGTGATTCTGGGTAAGGCGCAGGCCGGTGACAATGAACAGCAGAATGTGTACACCCGGGCCGCAGCTTCCTTGCGGCAGTGGCGGGACGAAGGCGTTCTGCGGCCCGACCCACAACCCAGCATTTATCTCTACACCCAGACTTTCAAGGTTCCGGGCGACCCTTCCGGCGCGACCGCCGAGCGGCGCGGCTTCATCGCTCTGGGCCAGGTCGAGGACTACGACCGCAAGGTGGTCTTCCGTCACGAGCAGACGCTCAGCAAGCCGAAGGCCGATCGCTTGAACTTGTTGCGAGCCACACAGGCACATGCGGGACAGATCTTCATGCTTTACACCGATCCGGCGGGAGAAGTTGACAATGCCTTGCGGCAGAACGGTCCTCCGACGGTGGAGGTGCGCGACCAATACGATGTGGTGCACCGGATATGGAAAGTCTCCGACCCCGCAGTCATTCAGGCCGTGCAGTCGAAAATGGCCGACAAGAAGCTCATCATTGCTGACGGTCACCATCGCTACGAGACCGCCCTGACCTATCGCAACGAAATGAGAAAGCAGGCTAATCCAGACCCTCGAGCGCCCTTTGAACGGGTGATGATGACCTTCGTCAACATGGATGCTCCCGGACTCGTGGTTCTGCCCACCCATCGCGTGGTATTCGGGATGGAGGGGTTTGCCATCTTTGACACGGTGGCGAAGCTTGCAGGAGAACTTCGAGGTCCAGGACTTGGGACCACTGACGAATACTGCCGCAGCTCTCGATCGGCTTCATGCAGCCGGCAAAGACACCACTGCTGATGCTTGCGGTTACCTCGCATGGCAGCTTTCTGTTGCGAGCGCGCACGGCCCAGCACTCGGAGAAGCTCGCCGGCCTGTCGGAGCGCCAGCGTGCCCTCGATGTGGTGCAACTGCATAAGCTGATATTGGAAGACGCACTGGGAATGTCAGAAGCTGACATTCGCGATCAAAAGCACCTGAAATATGTGCGTGACGCAGGCGAAGCCATTGAGGAAGTACGAAACGGCGCCAATGTCGCGTTCCTCATCAATCCGGTGCGCATGCCGCAGATGCGCGATGTTGCGTTCGCCGGCGAAGTCTTGCCGCAAAAGTCCACCGACTTTTACCCTAAAATGCTGAGCGGCCTGACTATCTATTCCGTGGAGGGGGCCGCGCAAGGCTCGGCATCAGGAGGGCACTAGATTGCAGCTTTCCGGTCGTAGGTCGCGGCTTGCCTTGGCGATCGCCGCCGGTTCAGCTTTGCTCTTCGCGGCGCTGCTAACCCGGCACGCGGGCGTTTACGCGCAATCGCCGGGACAGAACCAGCTGTCGGTTTATTCTCCCCAGGCCTTGTACACGGTTCCGCTGCTCGACGTGAATGGCCAACCGTATGCGGGCCTGGTGGAACTGCTGGAGCCGCTGGGTTCGGTGGATGCCCGCATCGACGGCAAGAAGTACAAATTGCACTTTACGCCTCCGGGTGGGCGCGCGGTGGAGGTGCAATTTACCGACGGAAAAGACAAGGGCAAGGTTCGCGGAAACGGATTCAAACTGCCGGCAAATTTCGCGATTCAGAATGGGCGGGGCTACGTCCCTTTGTCCGTTACGGGCGAAGTGATCTCGAAGCTGCTCGGCAGCGATACTCAATTACACCCGGCCGCACGCCGTCTGTTCATCGGCAATGTTCAGATGCACTACACCCTGGACTTGCACAAGGACAACCCCTCACGGTTGCTGTTGGGCTTCGCCTCCCCGGTAAATCCGACTATTGCTACGGAAGGTGAACGCGTACGCCTCACCTTTCGCCGCGAACCCGTCGTTTCCAACATGGAAAATATTCCCTACAGCGATTCCTTGATTACGGGCGTGACCTTCTCCGAGCACGATGGCTACGCCGAGATTGATGTGGCGGGAACGGCGCCGATGATGGCCAACTTCGCCGACGGGGGCAAGACCATTATCATCACCGGCGCTCCTGCTCCGCCGCCGGTAGCCCAGGAAACTCCACCGGAATCCCCGACGGCTCCAGCGCAAAACCCAGCGCCCCAGCCACGGCAGCCGGCTGGGCCACGGTTCCTGGTGCTGATCGATCCGGGTCACGGCGGCAACGACATCGGAGCTGCCATCACCCCTTCGCTGGCGGAGAAGGATGTTGTCTTGGCGCTGGCGCGGCGAGTGCAGCGCCAACTGGCAACCCTTCACATCGCCGCCGGCCTGCTGCGCAACTCCGATGTTGCGATTACGCTCGACCAGCGTGCGACTTCGACCAATGCGGCCCGCCCCGCACTCTACATCGCCTTGCACGCCGCCAATACCGGGCAGGGCGTACGCGTATTCACCGCGCTTCTACCGGCGGCGAATTTGTCGCCGCAGGACTTTCTGCCCTGGGACACTGCGCAAGTCGCATTCCTGGAATTGAGCAGCAAGGTGGCCGGCTCGGTGGCCGCGGAACTGGAGTCCCGCAAACTGCCCAATGCCACGCTGCTGGCGCCGCTTCGTCCCATGAACAATATTGCCGCGCCTGCCATTGCGGTTGAGATCGCGCCTCCCTCGGGGAATGTTGACGAAATTGCCAGTGCGGCGTACCAGGACCAGGTGGCGCAATCGATCGCCGCCGGCGTTGCCGCCGTCCGCGGCCAGCTACCGCAGGTGAGACCATGACCCGGCGCGTCGTGGTGATGTTCGCGGTTTTGGCGGTGATCGCTGTTGGCCTCGCCTTCTACGCCCTGCACCTGAAGAGAAAAGTGGCCCGCGATGAGCAGCTCGCCGCGCAACAACGGCAGTCGCTTGCTCCCCTCACCAAGGGTCCGCCCACGCCGGTCACACTCTATGTCGCTTCCGACAGCGATGGCACCCTGCGCCGCCAGCAGGTAAACGTGACCTTGCCGCCGGAGCGCACCGAACGCGCCCGCGCCGTGCTGCGTGCGCTGTTTGGAGAGTATTTGCAATCAGGGTCGTCGCATCCCATTGGCGCCGGCGCCGATGTCCGCGACGTTTATTTATTGGGCGATGACACCGCCGTAGTGGACACCAATGCCGCGTTTGGCGATGCCCATCCTTCAGGCGTGTTGGCCGAAGAGCTGTCGGTTGCCTCCATCGTGGTCACGCTCAACGCCAATGACAGCAAGATCGAACGGGTGAAGATCCTGGTCGGCGGGCAGGAACGCGAGACGCTTGCCGGGCATGCCGACTTGCACCGGTTCTATGACGCCAGCAATATTCGCCAGATCTTCAAGGACATGCAGTGACCCTACCGCGCATTGGGGTTTTCGATTCGGGTGTTGGCGGCCTGACCGTGCTGAAGGCCATGGCCGAGCAGCTGCCCGCCCACTATCTCTACTTCGGCGACACGGCGCGCCTGCCCTATGGCACCAAGTCGGCGGAAACCGTTGCCCGTTATGCAATCGGAGCTACTCGTTTTCTCGAACAGCAGAATATCGATCTGCTGGTTATTGCATGCAACACCGCGACCGCGCTGGCATTTCCGCGAATTCAAGAAGCTGCGCATGTGCCGGTCGTGGGAGTGGTAGAACCGGGCGCAGCCATGGCGGCCGAGTTGAGCCGGAGCCGCGCGGCCGTTGTGATCGCTACCGAAGCCACGGTCAGCAGCCACGCTTACCGCGACGCGCTGCAGCGGCTTGGCCTGACGGCCCATGAAAAGGCCTGTCCGCTCTTCGTGCCGCTGGTTGAGGAGGGATGGATCGAGCATCCCGTGACCGAGCAGGTTGCCAGGATCTACCTTAGTGAGGCGCTCGAACAAGCGCCCGAGCAGGCCGATGTTCTGGTGCTCGCCTGCACCCACTATCCGCTCATCGCACCTCTGCTGCGTCGCATCGCGCCCAGCCACATGCAGATTGTGGACTCCGCTGAATCCACCGCGCGCGTGGTGAAAGAGAGTATAGCATCCTGAGCAAGAGCGATTTGCACCCGAGCGGCGTGAGGGAGCTGTCAGCGACCGAACGAGCGGAGGACGAGTCAACCCATATGCGGCTCCCTCCGAGCACCGCACCTTTCGCTTCTATGTCACCGACTCCACCGACAAGTTCAAACGCCTGGCTGCGCGTTTTCTGGGCCGCCAGGTCGATCACGTCGAGCATGTGGACCTGGGGGGATAGCTGAACCCCGCTTTTCGCCGTTCGCTCTTCGCTATTCGCTTCTGGGTTGGGTTTTGCGGGCTCCTTGTTTCTACCGCGCTGTTCGGCCAATGGGCCTGACTCGTGTCGTTACATGGCTTTTAGCGAAGAGCGAAGAGCGAAGAGCGAAAAGCGAATGGCGAATAGCGAGGAGCGGAAGGCTATACAATCGCCCCTTATGATCTATCGCTCCGATAATCGTTCGCCTGAGCAGATGCGCCCGGTCAACATCATCCCCGACTTCATCTCCACCGCCGAAGGTTCGTGCCTCATCGAACTGGGCAACACCCGCGTCATCTGCACGGCGACTATCGAAGACACCGTGCCGCAATTTCTGCGCAACCGCGGCAAGGGCTGGGTGACCAGCGAATACGGCATGTTGCCGCGCTCCACGCTGACCCGCACGCCGCGCGAGGCCAACAAAGGCCGCCAGAGCGGGCGCACTCACGAGATCCAGCGGCTGATTGGCCGTTCGCTGCGGGCCGTGACCGACCTGGAGAAGCTGGGCGAGCGCACCATTTTCCTCGACTGTGACGTCATTCAGGCCGACGGCGGTACGCGCACGGCGTCCATCACCGGCGCCTTCATCGCGATGGGGCTGGCCATGCGCCGCATGATCGAGTCGGGCACGCTGACGGTTGCGCCCATCCGCGACTACATTGCAGCCACCAGCATCGGCATCGTGGATGGCGAGATCATGCTCGATCTCTGCTACGAAGAGGACGCGCGCGCCGACGTGGACATGAACCTGGTGATCACCGGCAGCAAGAAGATTGTCGAGGTGCAGGCCACCGCCGAACACCGTCCCTTCGACGACGCCCAGTTGGCCAAGATGATGTCGCTGGCCAGAAGCGGCATCGAGTCGCTGATCGTGCGCCAGCAGGCGGTGCTGACGGGCTTGCCGCTGAGGCAGTGATTTTGGGTCTGGACTTTCGCTCGATGTATATACATAATTGTTGTGGCAAGGAGCTACTTGCGATTCAGTTGGGGCGAACTTAAGAATCGAATCAACAGGCGAAAGCACCGCGTCAGTTTTGAAACCGCAGTCTTGGTTTTCGACGATCCCGGCCATATCTCTCACCTCGACCGCGAAGTTGAGGGAGAATTGAGATGGCAAACGATCGGCATGGTGGAGGGAATTCAAGTGCTCCTGGTCGTACATACAAGTCCGGAGTCCGACAATGAAGAAGAAGAGATCATCCGCATCATCTCCGCGCGAAAGGCAACACCGCAGGAGCGGCGAGTCTATGCGTAGGGCGAGTGGGCGGGCAGGCAGTAGTGCTGGAAACGGGCAGCCGCTTACTGCGAAACAGAAGCGGGACTTAGCGGCCTTGGCTGCCATGCCAGATGACCGAATCGACACATCCGACATCCCGGAATTACCTCTCCGCGCCTGGAAGGATGCGGTACGGGGCAGGTTCTATCGTCCAGTGAAGCAAGCCGTGTCGCTTGCGCCTCGATGCCGACGTGGTAGCTTGGCTAAAGAAACCGGGCAAGGGATATCAGACTCGAGCCAATCACCTGCTTCGTCAGCAAATGCTGGCGGACATGCGAAAGAGGTAAGTTTGCCGGGTGCCCCAGGTTTCGCGGTTTTCGAAACCTGGGACTCGTCGCTGATGCAGCGAACGCCAGAACAATGAATCACTCCAAATCCCCGGGTCTCGAACCCCGCGAGACCCGGGCCACCCGCCCGACCTCTAGCCCGATTAGGGTGTGATAAAGGCCGATGAAATCGTTATCACAGACTTCCACTTCGTAATCGGTTATGTTGCTGAAGATCGGACTTTGCGAAGAGGATACGGCCATGAAAATCGTTACTGTTGTCGCGCTCATGGTGTTTCTCGGTGTTGGCCTGCGCGCCCAGCAGACGCCGGACGGCAAGCCTGCGTCAGCCACAGACGGCGGGCCACAGAGTCCCAGCACTGACGGTACCCCTAATAGCAATGTCGCCATCATGAGCGACACCCAAAGTGTGGACTTCACCCGCTACACATCCAAAGTCTGTAAAAGCGTTCGTAAAAAGTGGTACGCACGGATTCCATCTCAGGCGAGGGCTCCGGAGTTGAAATCTGGGACAGCATTGATAGAATTCAATGTTCTGAGAGACGGACAAGTTACAGGGATGAAGGTCGCGACATCGTCGGGAGAGGACCACTTGGATCGGGCTGCATTAGAAAGCATTGCTGCGAGTGCTCCTTTTAATCGATTGCCGAAACAGTACAAAGGTCCGTTTCTGACGCTGAGATTTAGGTTCACCTACAACCCGGAAAAGGGAGCCGCAGAAAATCTCAACAAGGACGCGACTCGCTAAGGCCGATACACTTCGCCCCTCCCATTGTGATAGTCAGCCTCCTCGCTTCGAGTCTGCCGTTGATTTAGAATAATCCCTCCTGCGGTTTCACGGGGCCCAGCCGCTGTCCGCGGGATCGAATTCGAAATCCATTCATACCGGGCGCGCCGCGCCTGAGGAAGGTTCTGCCATGAAACTTACTTCTGGAAAACTTGCGGGCATGAAAAACGTGTCGAACCAGCGCGGCGTCATCGCCGCAGCCGCCATGGACCAACGCGGTTCGCTGAAGAAGGCCCTGGGCACCTACGCCACCGACGCGGGCTTGGAAGAGTTCAAGATCAACGTGTCCGAGGTGCTGACCAAGCACGCCAGCGCCATCCTGCTCGATCCCGAGTGGGGACTGCCTGCCGCCAAGCGCCGCGCCAAGGGTTCGGGGCTGCTGCTGGCGTACGAGAAGACCGGTTACGACAAAACTCTGCCCGGCCGCCTGCCTGACCTGCTCGATGTGTGGTCGGTGAAGCGCCTGAAAGAGGCGGGGGCCGATTGCGTGAAGATCCTGCTCTACTACTCGCCGTACGACGAGCAGAAGATCAACGATCACAAGCACGCGTGGACCGAGCGCATCGGCGACGAGTGCAAGGCCAACGACATCCCGTTCTTCCTCGAACTGGTGGGCTACAAAGAGGGCGTGGACGAGAAGGGCGCCGAGTTCGCGAAGCTGAAGCCGGAAGTTGTGGCCAAGTCGATGGCGGAGTTCTCCAAAGACCGCTACGGCGTGGACGTGCTGAAGGTCGAGATACCGGTGAACCTGCAGTTCGTTGAGGGCGCAAGATCGTTCAAGGGCGCCAAGGCGTACACGAAGAAGGAAGCGCTCGATCACTATCGCGCTGCGGCCGGCGCAACCAGCAAGCCTTTCATCTATCTGTCGGCTGGGGTCAGCAATTCCGAATTCATCGAGGACCTGGAGTTCGCCGCCGAATCGGGCGTGAAGTTTAATGGCGTGCTCTGCGGACGCGCCACCTGGAAGGACGGCATCCCCATCTTCGCCGAAAAGGGCGGGGCCGCTTTTCGCGCCTGGCTGGAAGACGAAGGCGTAAAGAACATCGGCAACGTAAACAATGCTCTGAAGGCCGCGACTCCCTGGTACAGCATCTACGAGGTCGAGGAAGCGGTCGCCACCCGGTAGAGCGGGATGGGCGCAGACAGTCAACCATTTTCGAAACTATGGCGCGCGGAAAATCTCTGCGCGCCTTTGTTGTCAATTGCCGGCAGGTCAGCGGCATCGTGCCCGCAACTTCGACATCTATGACTGCACGAAAATTGGAGATGGCTGTTGTGAGATCACGAGTACACATGCTTTTCACCTGCTTCGCGATGGTGAGCTTCGGCGCAGTGCTTTGGCTGGCGCCCTGCGCGGCCGCCCAGAATTCCAGCTTCCACAATGCGCCGCCATCGGTCGGCGGCGATGAAGAATCCCTACAAAAGCGCCTCTGCGGCGGCAGCCGGCAAAAAGCTGTACGCGCTGAATTGCGCGCAATGTCATGGCAGCAATCTTCAGGGAATAGGACCGGCGCCGGCACTTGACCGCGCTCCCGTCAAAAACGCAAAACCAGGCGAGTTGTTCTGGTTCATCACCAAGGGAAAGCTGGAGTCGGGGATGCCCTCGTGGTCGAACCTGCCGGAGCAGAAGCGCTGGCAGATCGTGACGTTCCTGCAGTCGCAGGGCAACACCAAAGCCGCAGCGAATTAAGCATCGGATCCGTCGAAAATCATTCACCACGGAGACACAGAGGACACAGAGTTTTTGATTTCTATCGAGGTATTTTCCGTGATCTCGGTGCCTCCGTGGTGAATTTTCATTGTATGCAGGTCGGGATTGTTGTTGTCACTGCTGCGATGTCGAGAAATCCGCTATAACAGAGTGGTGAGTGCAAGCAATCCTTTCTTCGCTCCCAAGACGGTCTTGATCACCGGTGCGTCCAGTGGCATTGGACTGGAACTGGCCCACCTGTTTGCCCGCGATGGCTATCGTCTGGTGCTGGTGGCGCGCAGTCGCGGCACGCTGCGTGAACTGGGCGACGACCTGCAGTCGCGTTATCACGTGACCGTGCGCATCTCGCCCCGCGACCTGGCACATCCGGCTACGCCGAATGAGCTCTACCAGGAATTGCAGGAGGCGGGCATTGTTCTGGACGTGCTGGTGAACAATGCGGGCTTTGGCGGCGGCGGATCGTTTCTTTCCACCAACTGGAACAACGAAGCCGAAATGATGCAGGTCAACATGGTGGCGCTGACCCATCTCACCAAGTTGTTTCTGCCGCAGATTCGCGCGCGCGAGGGCAAACTGCTGAATGTGGCCAGCACCGCAGCTTTTCAGCCTGGGCCCTTCATGGCCGTCTATTACGCCAGCAAGGCCTATGTGCTGCATTTCACCGAAGCGCTGGCCGAAGAACTGCGCGGCACCGGCGTTACCGTGACCTGCCTGTGTCCCGGGCCGGTGAAGACGAACTTTCAGAAGCGCGCCCATCTCGGCGAAACACGGATGGCAACCAGTCCTCTGCTGGTGGACGTGCGCGAGGTGGCCCGGGTGGGTTATGAAGGCATGATGCGGGGCAAACGCGTGGTCATTCCGGGATGGAAGAACCGCTTTGGCGTGCAAATGCTGCGCTTGTCGCCGCGCGAGATGGTGACCAAGCTGGTGCGCAAGATTCAGCAGTCGAAGTAGCAACTAGCAATTAGCAAAACCTCAGATGGACATTCTGGACCCGCGAAATTGCTGGGAACCGATTTCATAAGTCGCTTTGTGGCAGGGCATGACTTCAGTCGTGCCCTGATACAACCCTCACGGTGTCTGATGTTCCGGCAATTAGCCCACTCCCTTCGGCAACCATCGTTTCACCTGCTCATGATGCGGGCTCCACGCCTGCCAAGCTGAACGCGCCCATTCCCACACAGCTTGTGTGTGCTCGGTTGCACCGCGAGCGTTCCATACGTGCAAAACCGTCTTGTCGCCCAGCGACTTCGGTGGAGTGAGCCAATGGAACGAATGTTTTTGCCGCGCCAACTCTGGCATTGCTTTCGCTGCGGCCGCATCGGTAAAGCCGCGTTCCAGAATCAGACAAAGCCGGAGCAGGTGAACGCCGACGGACTGGATGCTTTGCGGCGAGGGAGTGCCGGGGTGCTGCACCGCATACGTATCGACCGTCAGCCGGTGGATCGCCATAAATGCAGGGTCCGAATACTCGCGCGCCAAGACCTCACCGTAGATGGCCCAGCAGCCGGGCGACGACTCCAGGTAACGGTGAGTGGGGCCGGGCTGTTCGGGAACCAGCGCCCCGCAACCAATACAGGCGATGCGTGGTTCCGAGAGGATGGTCATGACTGAGTGCTGACTGCTGACTGCTTCCTACAACCCAAACAGCTCCCGCAGGCGTTTGGTCTGGGCGCGGCTTACCGGGACCTCGGTCTGCTTTTTGTCTTCCATGCGGATCTGGTACGAGCTCTTGAACCAGGGCACGACTTCCTTGATGCGATTGATGTTTACCAGATACGAGCGATGGGCACGCCAGAACATGTTGGGGTCGAGTGAGTCGAGCAGCTCTTCCAGAGTACGGCAGTTCGATTGGCCTTCCATCGCGGTCGCCACCACGGTGATGATCCCGTCCTCAATCGAGGCGTAGCAAATGTCTTTCTGGTCCACAAGAAAGAGCCGGCCACCCGACTTGAGCAGCACTTTCGCCGCCGGCGGACGCGCCTGCTGCTCCAGCATCTTCACGATGGTGCCGATCTGGTCGCCGGGCGAGCCGGCGGCGTCCAGCTTTTGCCGGGCCTTCTCTACCGCCTTCGCGACTCGCTTCTTGTCAAAGGGCTTCAGCAGGTAATCAACCGCGTTCACCTCGAACGCCTTCACCGCATACTGGTCGTAGGCGGTGGCGAACACGATTTGTGGCAGCGGCACTTTCTTGTCGATCAGCTTCTTGATAGCGCCGAAGCCGTCGAGTCCGGGCATTTGCACGTCAAGGAAAACGAGTTCCGGAGAGAACTCCTTGATCAGGTTCACGGCTTCCATGCCGTTCTTTCCCTGCGCGACGATGTCCACATCAAGATCGCGCAACAGATAGGCAAGCTCCTCGCGCGCAAGCTGCTCGTCATCCACAATGACAGCGGATAGTGACATCCAATCTCCTGAATACTGCTCAACCACAACTATACCGAGATGCCGCGCCGGAACCAACCTGCGTCTCGAGCTAACCGCAGATCCCCGATTCGGACTAGAGCCCTCGCTAGGGATGACAATTCTAAGAGAGGTGATGGCTGACAGCTACCAGCCTGCGTGTCGTACACTAATTTCAAACATGGTAGTCATCTACGGAATCCATTCGGTGAGCGAGGCGCTGAAGTCGGGGGCGCGCAGCTTTGAATACGTCGGCATCGCGCGCGAGCGGCATGATCAGCGGGTGCAGCGTCTGATTGACGACTGCCGCGCCAGCGGTGTGCAGGTGCGCTTTTTGCCGCGCGAGCAACTTGATCGCACCGCCAACACCAACACCCATCAGGGCGTCATCGCAGTTACCAGCAGCAAGCAATACGCGGACGTGGACACTCTGCTCGACCAGCGCAAGGGTGAGCACAGTTTCCTGGTGGTGCTCGACAGCGTGGAAGATCCGCACAACCTGGGGGCGCTCATCCGCACTGCCGATGCCGCCGGCGCGGACGGTGTCATCATCCCTGAGCGGCGCGCGGCCGGACTGACGGGCGCTGCGGTCAAGGCCTCGGCTGGAGCCTCTGAGCATTTGCCGATTGCGCGAGTAACCAACATCTCGCGCACGCTGGATGAGTTGAAAGAGCGCAATGTGTGGACGGTTGGCCTCGACGAGCGCGGGACCCAGAGCTATGACGAGGTGGATTACAACGTGCACTGCGCCATCGTGCTGGGGGCCGAAGGCAAAGGGCTGCACGATCTGGTCCGCAGACGCTGCGATTTTCTGGTTTCCATTCCCATGCTCGGCCATGTGCCATCGCTGAATGTGTCGGTGGCGGGCGGGGTGGTGATGTATGAACTGGTCAGACAGCGCCGCAAAGCGGGCAACGGGAAGCTGAAAGGGAGCGAGTAGAGTTTCAGACTTTCTTCCGGACGCGCATGAGGGCTATTCCCTGGCGTTCTACTTCTTGCCAGTCACGCTCGGTCATTTCGGTTGCCTCTCCACTCGCCCGGGACTCTTCGATGAGAGCCTCGACGAGTTCCGGCGGCAGAGCGACACTCATGCTGTTCTGCTTCTCCACGGGTGGTTATCTTACCATTCAGATAGTTCTCTGAAGGCGACATTGTTTCTATGCGTTTTTTGATAGCGATCATTCTCTTGCTTTCCGCAGGGCTGCCCGCGCTTGCCATTGACCGCGAGGCCTTCACCATCTCGCGCTATCAGCTTGAGGTGCAGATAGACCGTTCCGCGCATGTGATCGTGGTCAGCGGCAAGGTCACGCTGCGCAACGATTCCAACAAGCCGCAGAAGCTCGCAACTTTGCAGGTGTCGTCGTCGCTCGCGTGGAACGCCATCGCTTTGGATGACAAGCCGGTGCAATGGCTCGGCGACAACTACACATCCGACATCGACCACACCGGCAGCCTTTCGGAGGCAATTGTCACCCTGCCCAAGGAAGTTTCCCCCGCCGCTACGGTCACGCTCGCTGTGCAATATGGCGGGACCATCACTCCGGATGCGACGCGTTTAGTGCGCACCGGCGTCCCCGCTGACGTGGCCGCGCGCAACGATTGGGATGAGATCAGCGATTCCTTCACCGCAGTGCGAGGACTCGGCTATGTCGCCTGGTATCCCGTGGCAATCGAAGCCGTGAGCCTGAGCGACGGCAACGCCGTCTTCGACGCCATCGCGCGCTGGAAGCAGCGGCACGACCGCAGCGAGTTCGAGGCTGCGTTCGAGATCGAGGCGGGCGATGGCAAGCAGCCCCTGCGAATCGTGACCAACATGGCTGACTCCGGCAAAGGCGAGATCATCCCGGCCGCGCGTGATGGCAAGACTTCCTACCTGCTGGCTGCGAAGGCAAATGCGTCTGGGCTGGGGGAGACCGTTCCAACCTTCGCAATCGGCGATTACGTCGAGCTGGCGCGGCCTGCGGTGACGCTTCTTTACGCGGCCGATCACACTTCTCTGGCCCGCGATTATGCCCTGGCCGCCGAAGCCAATGACCCTCTGCTGCACGACTGGCTGGGTGAGCCGGCCCAGCCGGCGCGCGTCATCGAGCTGATGGATGCGAACGCCAATCCCTGGCAAAATGGTCCGCTACTGTTCACGCCGCTGCGCGAGGCGCCAACCGCGACCCTGCAGCTTCTGCTGCTCCCGGCGCAGGTGGCGGCGCGGTTCCATTCTCCGCACGCCTGGATTCAGGATGGGCTGGAGCGGTTCCTGCAAACGCTCGCGGTGGAACGCCGCAGCGGGCGACATGCGGCATTGGCGTTTCTCGATCAATATCGCGAGCCCCTGGTGCAAGCGGAGGAAGCCGCGCATCCGAAACCGAATGCAGCCAAGCCCGCGCTCGACAGCAACGCCGCCAACAACACTCTGCTCAATACCAATGACGAGCTCTACCTCCGTGGCAAGGGTGGCTTCGTGTTCTGGATGCTGCGCGACATGACCGGCACTGACGCCATGCAACACGCCATTGCCTCCTATCGCGGTGGCGCCGACAAAGATCCCAGCTACTTTCAGCATCTGGTGCAAAGCAGTGCCAAACGCGATCTGGAATGGTTCTTCGATGACTGGGTATATCGCGATCGCGGTTTGCCGGAGTTTCACGTAGTCTCGGCCTACACTCGCCCCCTGCTCAACGAAGCCAACAAGAGTTTTCTGGTGACCGCGACCATCGAAAACCGCGGCGGCGCGGGAGCGGAGGTGCCGGTGCTGATTCAAACTCCTTCTGGTGAGAAGAGCGCGCGCGTGCTGGTGAAGGCGGGAGAAAAGGGCACCGGCCGCATCGAGGTGCCAGTAGCCCCTGACAAGATTGTGGTCAACGATGGCAGCGTTCCGGAAGCCAACCTGGGCAACAATGTGTATGAAATGCCAGCCAAGCCGTGAGGAAGAACTTCTACCACAGAGGCACAGAGGACACAGAGAAGAAGAAAGACAAAATCAACCGCGGATTTGCACGGACGAATACGGATCCACTTCGGTGTTCGTCGTTTGTAACCGTTTTGGACATGGTTACTGTCGTTTTGCGGAATGCATTTTCCTCTCGGCCCCTCACATACCCGCAAAGTAAATTGAGATGTAGCGGAGTCAGTCTCCAGCGCCGCGCAGGGGCGCCCTGCGAACGAACAAATCCCACCCAAGCAAAATCGGCTTGGGTGGACACCCGGCGGGAGGTCGGAGGGATCCTTGAAAACCAGCGAGCCTGCGACGGGAGGTGAGGCGCGCGTGGGTGGGCTTTAATTGGGCAAAACCGCGCGAGCGCTGATAAGTCTTTTGTCCGGAATACTTTGCGTGTAACTCCTTTAGATAGAATATTTTGGCGGGAATCGCGCAAAGTATTGAGCAACAAAGACTTATGGAGTCTATTAAGTGACGTGTTATGAATACTTTGAGGGCAAAGTATTGAAAACAAAGATGCAGCCATGACGGGGGGAGGGGGGTACTGGGAGGCGTGTTCGAGCCATCCCAGGTTCATAGAAATTCCAGTGTCATCCGTGGTGAGTCGCTTTCAGGAGACACTGCTATCATCTTGGGTCGCGTTCAGGCGACCACTACTAACTTTGACTCACAAATGAGGACGGCTTGAGCTATATCCAGTTTCTCGGCGCGGCCGGAGTGGTTACCGGGTCGAAGCATTTCATCCATGTCGACAACAATGGCGCGCGCCCGTTGCAGGTACTTGTTGATTGCGGCCTTTTCCAGGGGCAAAAGGAATGGCGGGAGCGGAACTGGCAGGACCTGCCGGTGCCGGCGAAGTCGATTGACGCGGTCATCCTGACCCACGCCCACCTCGATCATTCGGGATGGATTCCGCGCCTGGTGAAGCAGGGATTTCACGGCCCCATCTACGCCACCCCGGCGACCATCGATTTGTGCAGCATCCTGCTACCGGATTCCGGACACCTGCAGGAAGAAGATGCGGCGTACTACAACAAGACGCGGGCGAGCAAACACGTCCCGGCGTTGCCGCTCTACACCATGGAAGAGGCGCAGCAGTGCATGACGCTCTTCCGTCCGCAGAACTTCGATGAAGCCAAGCAACTCACCAGTGCGTTTTCGTTCCGGTTTGTCCGAGCGGCCCACATTCTCGGCTCAGCCATGACGGAAATCACGCTCACCGTGGCCGGCAAATCGTCCCGGCTGCTCTTTACCGGCGATATCGGCCGGGTGCGCGACAACCAGGTCGCGCCCGGCAAAGTTGTGCACTCCGGTCCGACCGAGGGCGAGGAGTGCGATCTGCTGGTGATGGAGAGCACCTACGGAAATCGCGAGCACCCGCATACCGATCCCCGTCCCGAACTGGCGGAACTGGTGCGCAATGCGCTGAAGCGCGGCGGCAGTGTGATCGTCCCGTCGTTCGCAGTCGAGCGGACACAGAAATTTCTGTTCCTGTTGAAGGAACTGATGGAGACCGGGCAGATACCGCGCGTGCCCGTGCACACCGACAGTCCCATGGCGATCAAGGCGGTGCAGATTTTCCTGAAGCACACAGAAGAGTTCAGTCCTGAAACGAGGGCGTTGATCGAGAAATATGGCAACCCATTGCAGTGGCCAAACTTTCACTTCGACGTAACTCAGGACGAATCCAAGAAGATCAACGAATCGAATTACCCGTCGATCATCGTGTCGTCAAGTGGCATGGTCACCGGCGGGCGCGTGCTGCATCACTTGATGCAGCGGCTGCCTGACCCGAAAAACCTGGTGCTGTTCGTCGGCTTTCAGGCGCCTGGCACGCGGGGATTCACCATCAAGAGCGGCGCCCCGGAGGTCAAGATTTTCGGCCAGCAGGTTCCCATTCGCGCGCAGGTGGCGGCCCTGGAACAGTTCAGCGATCACGCTGACACCCCGGAATTGCTGGAGTGGCTGCACACCTTCAAGCGTGCGCCGAAGCAGACCTACCTGGTTCACGGAGAACCGGCGGCAGCGGCACAGTTGCGCGACGCCATGGTGCATGCTTTGGGATGGGACGTGCATGTAGCTGCCTATCGCGAGCAAGTGCAGGTTGGATGAGCGCCTACGCTGCGTGGGAGGAAGAGTCGATTGGTGTCGCCTTGGTGTTCGCGACGGCTGTGGAGTGCGGCCGCCCTTCGCGATGAGTGCCGCCTTCGCAAGCCACGCGCGCAAAAGTGATGTCGAGCACCAATCCGCTGAGCGCCTGGCCCAACGCTTCGTTGATATGCACCACGGAGGCAGCTTGCTCTTCACTCAGTCCGGCATCGAGCAGCTGCGGAACGGTGGTTTCCAGTCGTATGGGAAGCTCACCTGCCAGGCCGAAGGCACTCTCGCCGATTCGGTATTGGCAGTCGGTAAACAACGGAGACTGCAACAACTCCTGCAAGACCCGCCCATACTCCTGGTAGAAGTCGGGCCAGCACGCCATGGCGCGGTGTTCGTCAGAGATGAACGCCAACTCCAGCAGGCGGCGGCGTTCGCTCCAAATGCGATGCACCGTTGGCGGAGCCGCGTCGTCGGCGAGCAAACGCGGCGACACCGGAAAATTGGGATGTTGCGCCGTCTGAGAGATAATGTGCTCCGCCCCGGCCGGTCCGTCGAATGCCTGCATCTGGGCGGACGCAATCAGCAACAGCAGCGGATCCAAATACTGGTAGTAATCGAGCACCTGCGGCAGCGAAATCCCAGCCGTTCCGTCTTCACGCGAAGCCAGACTCTCGACGTTGAAGTAGTTATGGATTCTGGTGTAGCACTCGGCGGCCAGGCGCGCGCCCAGCAAAAAAAACTGGCGCGACTGCGCCGCCGGGCGAAAGGCCTGCCAATGAATCTGGAGGAATTCAGGATAGGCGGCATAAGCCTGATAAAGAAGTGGGACTACGGGCAGTCCGAGACTGTGGCGTACCTCGTCGAAAATTTCCCGAGTGCGCGGCGGCGCTTCCGCTTCGCCCACCAGCTTCAGGCGATTGCCCCGTCTCCATCGCATACCAGGTTTGATGAGACCGCCTGTTGCATTGATGTAAGGTAAATAGCCGAATTCTTATCCTCGCGCGATGAACTGGTGACTTTCTTTACTAGGGTGAATCACTTCGCCGGCGTGAGAAGGTTTCCAGGCGTCGGATAGAATCAGCTTTGGAATCACAGTGATGGAGAGCCCCAGTCCAAGCCGCCGGTTCGAAGTGCTGTTCGATAATGCCGAGCCGAGTTCGTTCGGCGATGACGTTTACGCGCCTTACGGCAACTTCGGATTCCCCCCTCCTCCGCCCGACCGGCCCTGGATTTATGCCAATTTCGTGCAATCGCTCGATGGCATCACGACGCTGCTGGGCGAGCACGGCTCGGGGGGCGAGATCTCGCAATCGCCGGAAGACCGCTGGCTGATGGACCTGTTGCGGGCCCACGCTGACGGCCTGCTGATGGGCATGAACACTCTGCTGGAGGAGCAGCGCAGTCGCGGTCCGCAGAGCCGGGGCATCGTCTTCCAGGTTGCCGACCCGAAGCTGCGCCAGCTGCGCGACCGTCTGGGAAAAGCACGCGAGCGCAACATCTTCGTGACCCGCGCAGTCAATCTCGATCTGTCGCGGCACAAAGTTTTCGATGGCGACGTGGTGGACGCGGCGATACTCACTTCTCCGGCCGGAGCGGAACGATTGCGCGCGCAGGCTTCTCATCCGCATGTAACCGTCATGGCCGCCGGTGAAGGCGAAACGTTTGACTTGCCGCGCGCCATCAGCAAGCTCCGCGAGGAGCTAGGCGTGAAGTATTTGCTGTGCGAAGGCGGCCCGACGCTCTATGGCAGTCTGGCGCGCGCCGATCTGGTGGACGAAAAATTCATGACCGTCTCGCCGGTCGAAGTCGGGCAACTCGTTCCGCCCGAGCAGCAGCGCCTTGCCAGCGAGCAAACCATTCCAGTGCTCATGCGACCAACGGTCTTTGGCGGCCCAGGATATACAAGAGAGAACTTGACCCACTGGAACTGGCTGAGCTGCCGCAAGGCTGGCGACCATCAGTTCAGTCGCTACCGGCGGAAGGGCAGGGGCTAGGACCAGTGGCTAGTGGCTAGGGGTCAAGGTGGAAGCCCCCTGCTTTAGCAGGGGGAGCTGGGCTTTAGTCCAGCGGAGAGGGCGTTGACGTTGAAATGGGCTTTAGCCCCGACCCTTATACCCGACGCTAAAGCGCGTGATCACATTCGCGCGCTTAGTTTTCCGCAGAGTGCAACATCCTGCCCTGATACCTTTGCCCTCCTACTTCGCCCGTTCCAACAATTCCGCGGCACGGTTGATGGCTGCCGTCAGCAACTGCAATTGCTGCTGCATCGTCGGCAAGTCTTTCTTGTCGATGGCCTCATTCACTCCGGGGATGACCACGGCTGCATAGCCGGTATATTCGCCCGGCGCGTAGATGGCGTGCTTGAACCATGGACGATCGGGCAAACCGTCGATGAGAAATGCGCGCTCGGTGTTGCGCAAAATCAGGTTCATGCCTGCGGGATCTCCCAGCTTGAGGTTCTGTATCCGCAACATCGCAGCGCCCGCTGTCTCCAAACGCGCCGCCGCTTTCGAAGCCTCGGCAAACGACGGCGCCTGTTCGCCGAACGCCTTCTTCGCCTTCGGTTCGGCAGCCTTCAGGTATTCTGCAATCTCCTTGCCGTAGTCCTGAAAATTGAACGGCAAAACGTCGGCGGAGGCCATGCGGATGACTTCCACTCCATAAACGCGCGCCATCTCCTGCTCATAGACAAATGTGGGATCGCCAAACTTGGTGAACCAGGCGAAGTTGTCGAAGGCCGAATGATAGACGCCGTATGGCCCGCGCGAGCCGATGTCGGTGGAAGGCACGCCCAGGTGCTGCAAGAAAGCGGTGTAGTCGGAGCCGCTGCCCAGATTGCCGACGCGAACATCGTGCTGCGGCGGGGGTGCCGGCTCGGCCGCCGGAGCGCCGGAGGACTCAGGGTCCGATGGTTTGGGTCGCTCGCGTTCGTTCTTCGCGGCAGTGGCTTGCCACTGGTCGTAAACGCTGCCGCCCTTCGGGCTGGGCACCGACTTGGCAACATCGCGCAGGTACTGCTTCAAACTTGGCACCGACGAAGCGCCGAAGTCGGGGCCGGATACGGCCACGTCCATGTTGAAGTAGGCGACGGCCCGGCTGAGTTCCTTGGCGTGCTGCTCGGCGAACTCGGTTGAACCGATCAGGCCTTCCTCCTCCGCATCCCAACTGGCGAAAACGATGGTGCGCTTGGGCCGCCATCCAGACTTGAGCAACTGTCCCACGCCGTGCACGGCTTCCAGTTGTGCGGCAGTGCCGCTGTTGGGATCTACCGCGCCATACACCCACGCATCACGATGATTGCCGGTGACCACCCACTCGTCGGGAAGCTGCGACCCGCGCACCATTCCAATCACGTCGAAGATGGTGACGAACTGGTAGTTCTGCTTCAGCGCCATGTGCACTTTCACCGGCCCCGGCCCGACGTGATAGGTGAAGGGCAACGCACCTTGCCACTCGCGCGGCGACTCCGGTCCGGCGAGGTTGGCCAGGATGGGAGTCGCATCGGCATACGAGAGCGGCGTGGTGGGAACCTTAGGCATATCGGTTGCGCTCTCGGGCGCGATGCGCTTGCTGTCGGGCAGATCGGGCACGGAGGCAATCCCCGGCGTGGTGGGATCGCCAGGATAGCGGAAGACATATTGGATGGAGCCGCGCTGCACCGCGGTATCGGGACGCCACGGCCCCTTGGGATACTTGTCGCCCTTGAAATAACCGTCATCCCACGGATCGGAGTAAATGATGACGCCTGCCGCCCCGTACTGCTCCGCAACAAACGACTTCACCCCGCGAAAGTTTTCTCCGTAGCGGACGATGACAATCTTGCCCTTGATGTCAACGCCCATCTCCTGCAGCTTCTTGAAGTCCTCAAGACGGCCATAGTTGGCGTAAACCACCTCGGCGGTAACGTCGCCCGATGGCGAGAATTCGTTGTAGGCCGGCAGGATGCGCGGGTCGTCCTGGAAGGGATCGTCGCTGACCCGCTCGCGCGATGGGCCGACCATGGTGACACCCTCAGGCGCAACCACCTCGACCTTGATGTCGAGAGGTAAATTCATCCACACCTTGTACTTCTGGATGTAGGCGTCGAGCCCGGCGGCCTGGTATTTCTCCAAGACGTACTCCGCGGTCTTCAAGTCTTCTGGCGATCCGGCAACGTGGGGTGCCGAGGTCAGGATGCGCAGATGCTCCCTGGCCAACTGCGCGTCGGGCACCGCCAGAAAGGTCTTCTCCGCTTTCAACTCAGGGCCGGGATCACGAAATCCAAATATTGTTGCAGGCGGTGTGAAAGGCTCGGGCTGAGATTTCTCCTGGGTGGGAACCAGCGGTGAGTAGAAGAGAGCGCAAGCGAGCACAGCAACAAAGAAGCGGATCAAATCGATACCCTCGGGAAAAATTGTAGCGATGTTATGACAGCTTGGCGATTTTGAGTTGTCATCACGAACGGCTTTCAGGCCATGAGGGACCTGCTGTTTCTTCAGCGGCCGTTCCCCCGCTAGCAAAAGCAGATTCCTCGCTTCGCTCGTAATGACAATTCCAAAGACAAACGGATCATCCTATACGGAACGGCGTACCCCACCCGGCTTCTAGCCGGCGGTGGCGCGAAGCGCTTGCGGCCGGGCGTGTTGGCGTTCGCGCGCATGGCGCACCAGCACCTTGCCTTTGCTGGTCAAAAAGCGTGCCACCATGGCGGCGATTCCTTTTAGCAACACCCGATCCAGGCCGCCAAAATTGTTGGGACGATCGCTTTCAACATCAATAACCCCAAGGGTGCGTCCGCCGATGCGAATGGGCACCACAATCTCCGATTTCACCTCCAGAAAGCACATGCTGTAAGTCGCATCTGCGGTGACGTCGGGGATTATTTTCATCAGACCGCTCTGTCCGGCAGTTCCCACGTTGCCTTTGCCAAACTGAAAGACGTGGCAGGGTGGAACCGGTCCCTGCATCGCCTGCCGCACCACCTCGTCGTCCAGTACAAAGTAAATGCCAATCCAGAAGTATCGGCGCTGATCGTAGAGCAGCTTCAGCAGGTCGTCGAGCGGCGACGCATCGCTAGCGGGCGAAAATGCAGCCAGCATTTCTTCGCCGATCGCAAGCAGTTTTCTGGGAGAATGATAGCGTTTTGACAAGGCGTGATCCTGAAGAACTGTCTCCCACCAGTGTAGTCGCAGGAGGACGAGACTCCAACCGCAGGCCAACGCCTGGCTAGAGCGCCGGACTGGGCTGGGGCTGTGCCGTGGGCAGCGGCGGCGCAGGCGCGGTGGCGAGATCAGGTACCGCTGACACGGCGTCAATCTCGGGAATATTGAGCAAAGTCCTCAGCTCCGGCAGGGCTGCGCGCATGCAAGCTTCGCCGAGGGCGATCAGCTCCGGAGTCCGGTCGAAGCAGTCGTAAGCGAAGCTGGCAACGTCGGGATTCAGGATGAGGTCCGCGTCCTTCTTCCACGAATCACTCATCCGGGATTGCGCGATGGAAAAGCATTGGCCAATCACCTCGAACAGGTGGCGTGGCTCGCGCTCCTGCACCCAGTGGCCGCTCAGGTAGACGGCCAGGACGCGCTCGGCGCCCATCTGGCGAGCCGGTGTGGTGGGGACCGAGTAAGCCAGCATACCGTCAACGTAGGAGCGGCCATCGATCTCGACCGGTGGGAACATTCCCGGATAGGCGCAACTGGCGCGGATGGAATCGATCAGCGAACCCTTGGTGAAGACAACCGCTTCGCCGCTTCGAATATCGGTTGCGGTGACGGCGAAGGGAATCTTCATCTCCTCGAAGCTTTTTGTTTTCATCACCCGCTCGCAGAAATGAATGATGCGGTCGGTGCTGCAAAAGCCATAGCGCGAAATCGTCCAGCGGGCGAAGTCACGGAAGCGTGCCATGCGGGCGATCTCAACCAACTCGCCGGCGGGGATGCCGGCGCAATAGAACGATCCGACCAGCGCTCCCACACTGGTACCGGCTACGAAATCCACTGGGATTTTGGCATCTTCCAGCGCCTTCAACACTCCGATGTGCAATATCCCGCGCGCGAACCCTCCGCCCAGCGCCAGTCCGAGCTTGAGGCGGCGTGGCGCGGGAAGAGGGTCAATTGGCGGTGTGGGTAACGGGCGAGAGAGCTCGTGGGAAAATGCGCGAACCGATCGGACCAAGCGATGGATATTACTCATGGCCGAAAACCTGTTGCAGACCAGCTACTTCAGACGTTCAAACCGCATAGTGTGATGCAGGTGCGGGGCAGAAATGATGCCGGGGAGGACTCCAACTCCCGACCTGCCAGCCGGTTAGCAGCCTCAGTAGAAACGAGCATATGTCTGGCAACGGACATAATTGACGACCGACGACTGGCTACTGCCGACTGCCTAACTGGCATAATTGCTTCATGCCATCCAGCAAAGATGTGCAGCAGAAGATCGACGGGTTGCGGGAGAAAATCCGCCATCACGAGCACCGCTACTACGTGCTCGACGATCCCGAGATCAGCGATGCCGAATTCGACCGCCTGATGAACCAGCTGAAAGCGCTCGAGGCGCAGCATCCTGAGCTGATCACTGCCGACTCTCCCACCCAGCGGGTGGGCGGCAAGCCGCGCGAGGGCTTCGTCAAGATTCCGCATTCCACGCCCATGATGTCGCTCGACAACGCTTACAGCGAGGCGGAATTGCGCGACTGGGAGCGGCGCGTGCACGAGCTAAGCGGCGAGTCGCGGGTGGACTACGTCTGCGAGTTGAAGCTCGATGGCATGTCGCTGGCCTTGCGCTTTGCCGCCGGCAAGCTGGCGCTGGGCATCACCCGCGGCGACGGCTCGGTAGGCGAAGATGTGACTCTCAATGTGCGCACGGTGCGCAGCGTACCGCTCACCATTGCGGCCAAGACATTGGCTAAGGCCGGCTTGCCGCCCGACTTCGAAGTGCGCGGAGAATTGCTGATGCCGCTGGCCGCTTTTCAGCGCATGAACGACGAGCGCGAACAGCAGGCTCTGCCGAAGTTCGCCAATCCGCGCAATGCCACGGCCGGCACGGTACGAGTGCTGGAGCCGAACATCACCGCGCAGCGCCGGCTCGATTTTTTCTCTTACGCGCTGTTCGCCAAGGGACGCACCATCTTTGAGCGGCACTCGGAAACCCTGAAGGCGCTCGAAACCGCAGGTTTCAAAGTCAATCCCAATCATCGCCTGGTCCATGACCTCGATGAAGTCCTGGCCTTCATTCACCAGTGGGAAGCCAAGCGTGACAACCTGGCTTACGAAATTGACGGCATCGTCGTCAAAGTGGACCGCACGCGCTTGCAGAACGAGCTGGGCTACACCGGCAAAGGCGCCGCGCTGGGCGATCGCATACAAATTCGCCGCGCGTTCCGGAGTCACGCAAATCGAAGACATCCTGGTGCAAGTGGGCCGCACCGGCAAGCTGACGCCGGTGGCGGCGCTGAAACCGGTCGCGATCGGCGGCACCACCGTGAGCCGCGCCACCTTGCACAACATGGACGAGATCGATCGCCTGGGCGTGCGTATCGGCGACTGGGTAACGGTGGAGCGCGGCGGCGACGTGATCCCCAAAGTTGTGAGGGTGCTGGAAGACAAGCCGCGCGGCCATCGCAAGTTTCACATGCCGGAACGTTGCCCGGTGTGCGGAGGGCACGTGGTCCGCGCCGAGGGCGAAGCCGACCATCGCTGCGTCAATGTCAACTGCCCCGCCAAGCTGCGCGAAAGCATTCGCCATTTCGCCTCGCGCGGAGTCATGAACATTGAAGGCATGGGCGACGCGCTGGTGAACCAGTTGGTCGAGAACGGCATGGTCAACAATATTGCCGACATCTACGACCTTACCGAACAAAAGCTGCTCACGCTGGAGCGCATGGGCAAGAAATCGGCGCAGAACGTTCTTTCGGAGATCGAGAACTCGAAGAAGCTGCCGCTGGAGCGGGTGATCTACGGGTTGGGCATTCGTATGGTGGGCGAGCGTACCGCGCAATTTCTGGCGGAACATTTCGGCTCGATGGATGAGCTTATGAAAGCCACGGAAGAAGAGCTGCAGGAAGTGAATGAGATTGGGCCGCGGGTTTCGGCGGCCATCCGCGAGTTCTTTGATGAGCCGAAAAATGTGGCGCTCGTGGAACGCTTGCGCAAGGCGGGGCTTACCTTCAAAGGTCACAAAAAGCAGCGCGCCACCACGCTCGCCGGAAAGACGTTCGTGCTCACGGGAACTCTGGAACGCCACACGCGCGACGAAGCCAAGAAGCTGATCGAAGATGCCGGCGGCAAAGTTGCTGGTTCGGTGAGCAAGAAAACCGACTACGTGATCGCCGGCGCGGAGGCGGGATCGAAGCTCGACAAGGCGCGCGAGCTAGGTGTCAGCGTGATTGACGAGAGCGAGATGGAAAAGCTGGTGGGAGGGCAGTAGTCAGTGGCCAGTTGTCAGTAGCGAGTGGTCAGCCTCAATTTTGTCATCCTGAGCGCAGCACGAGTCTGGCTTGACGCCCTCCTGCGGAGTCGAGCCCTACTCATACCTCAACGCCTCGACCGGATCGAGCTTCGAGGCGCGCAACGCCGGTACCATGCCGCTAAAAACACCGACCACCAGCAGCACAATCGCCGAACCCATGACCGCCATCGCCGAGACGCGTAGGTGAATGTCGCCCTTGCCGGAAGTGTCTTCGAACAGCGGACCCAGCATGGGGAGGGTCGGAATCACCATGGAGAGCGCGTACGACAACACGATCCCGATGGCGCCACCCAGCAACATGAGCAGCATAGTTTCAGCGAGGAATTGAAAGCGGATGTGCCACTTGCGAGCGCCCAGGGCGCGCCGCAGCCCGATCTCGCGGATGCGCTCGTCCACCGACACCAGCATGATGTTCATCACGCCCACCCCGCCGATGCCGAGCGTGAGCGCGCCGATGAACATCAGCAGCACTTGCAGTCCGATAGTGAGTCCGTCAATGACTGGGCGAAACTCCTCGCGTCCGAACATCTGGATGGCTTTGTCGTCGGTAGGGGAAAATCCCTGGCGCTCGGCTATGGCCGCCAGCACCTGGGCTTTGGCCTTCTTCTCCAATTGCGGCGCTACCGGCGTAAATACCATCACCTGCGCGTAGCGCGTGTTCCACAAGTCACCGGCCGCGGAGAAGGGAATGAATACCGAGCGATCGTCGCTGGTGAAATAGTTGGAAAGCTGCAGCTTGCGGTCCATCACTCCAACCACGGTGAAGCGCACGCCGGCGATCTCGACGGTTTCGCCGATAGCGTTGTGCCCGCTGAAAAGCTGGTCCTTCACCCGGTAGCCGAGGAAGACCACACGCCGGCGCTCCACTTCGTCGCTGGAATTCAGCCATCGCCCCTCGACCGCATTCTCGTTGCGCATTTCGCCGTACTCGGGACAGACGCCGCGGGTCGCAGTGTTGACCAGGCGGTCGCCGAAGGCGATGGGCTGCCACTTCACCGTCTCCAGGCAGGCATGTTTCACCAGGTTGGCTTCACTGCGCACCGCTTCCAGATCGGCGCGTTCAAACTTGACCTTCTTACCGGCCCGCTGGCCGCCGGGCTGCTCGCTGGTCTGTGCCGGCCACGCGACGACGGTGCTCTTGCCGAAGGAATTGAACGCGTTTACCAGCACCGTGCGAAAGCCGCTTCCGTAGGCGATAAGCAGCGTGACCGCGACAATGCCCCACACGATGCCGAGCATGGTAAGCAGACTGCGGATGCGGCTGCGCGCCAGCGCTGTCCACGATTCCCGCATAATTTCCTTCATCATGCTGAGCATCAGCCACCCGCCTCGTACCGCAAAGCCTCGATGGGATCGATGGAGGCTGCCTGGCGCGCCGGATACATCGCGGCCAGCACCGCAATCAGTCCCAGCAATCCGATTGACAGCATTCCCGACTGCCACGTAGGCAACAGTCCGGCGAAGTACTGCGGCATGGGCAACAAATTAAATAGCGCGCAAAAGCCGAAGGAGATTGCCATGCCTAGCCCTCCGCTGACGAAGACCACGAGGATGGTCTCGACGAAGAACTGCATCATGATGTTGTGCGACTTCGCGCCCACGGCTTTGCGTACCCCGATCTCGCGGGTGCGTTCCCGCACTGCCACCAGCATCACGTTCATCACGCTGAGTCCGCCCAAAAACAGCGTGGTCAGTCCCACCGCCCCCAGGAAATACTTCATGCCGTCGGTCATGGTCTGGAAGGCCTGCGCCTCTTCGATGGTGTCCCATACGTTGGCGGCTTCCTTATCGTGGGGATCGAAGTTATGGATTCGGCCCAGCGACGCCAGCACCTGGCCCTTGCACGATTCGTGCTGGGCCACCGACTTGGGCGTCACCAGCAGCCGGTCGAGGCCATGAGACTTGGCTGGCGGCTTGTTGGGAAAGTCGTTGTGCATGGCGGGATAGGGCACAAAGATTTTGTTCACATCGAAGCCGTCGTAGCTGCTGTCCTGGTCCTTGGCCTTCATCACGCCGATGACTTTGTACGGAATGTCGTCGAGATAAATGGTTTCACCGATTGCATTCCGCCCGGCAAACAACTGTTTCTTGACCTCGGTGCCGAGAAACGCGACCCGCCGTTCGTTGGCGACATCGTTCCAGTCGTAGAAGCGCCCCTCGCCAATGGCTACGCTGCGAATCTCGGCGAACGCCGGATACGAACCCGTGACCATCTGAGCGCTGGCATTGAAGTTGCTGTGGATGCGAACGTCGTTCTGGCCGACTTCGGGCAGGATCCATTGGCAGTCGGGACTTTCCTGCGCCACCTGGTCGATGTCGGTGTCTTCGAACTCAATCCGGCGACCGGCGCGGGTTCCACCGGCCTGCAGGCTGGTGCGTCCGGCGAAGATGATCATCAGGTCGCGGCCGAATTTCTGCGAGACCTTGGCCTGGCCAACGCGCAGGCCCTCGCCCGCCGCCACCATCAGCACAATCGAGATGACGCCCCAGGCAATGCCGAACATGGTAAGCGCGGTGCGCAGTTTGTGCGCCCAGAGTGTTTGGAATACATCGCGGATGAGGTCGCGGAGAACCATGAGCGAATGACCCGCAAGTTGGACGCGGGCCTGGCTAAGTGGTTATACGCGGGGAAGGAGGGTGCGGTTCAGGGAAAGCGGGCCTCGCCACCGGGATTTCATCGAGTCGCGTATCGCTCACCACTTCCATTTCTTGCGATCGAACTTCGTCCCGACGCCTTCCAACAGCAATTCGTCTTGTGCCGCCGGGCCCGCCGCGCGAAATGCTTCTTCCCAACGCTGCCGTGGTGCGCGCTGGGAGGAAACGATCAGACGATGATTCTCCACGCGCAACTCCACTCTTTCGCCGAAGCCGCATTGCTCGATCATCGGTTTGGGAATTCGGATGCCGCGGGAATTTCCGATGCGTATCAGTTTGGTCTGTTTTGCCAAGTCCTTCTCCTGGAAACTACCTTGTAGTCATATGCGCCCAAGTCGTTTTGAGTTGTCATCACGAACGGCCTTCAGGCTGTGAGGGATCTGCTGTTTCCTCAGTCCTCCCGCGCTAAGAAAAGCAGGTTCCTCGCTGCGCTCTTGATGACAACTTACCGCCTGCCCCGGCTGCGTCCAAACACGCTAAAATAGTAACTTCACTGTAACCCGCCTATTTGCGCGGTCACGGTGGGGAGAGCATGTTCGAAGTCACTGTAGAAGATACTTTTTCCGCGGGACATTACTTGCGCAACTATCACGGCAAGTGCGAAAAACCCCATGGACACAACTATCGCGTCCGCGTCACCCTCAGCGGCGAGACCCTGGACCATGCCGGCCTGCTGCTGGACTTCAAGGACCTGAAGGACGTCCTGCGCCCGGTGATGAACTATCTCGACCACCAGATGATGAATGAATTGGAGCCGTTCACCACCATCAATCCTTCGGCAGAGAACCTGGCCAAGTATTTCTACGATGAGACCAACTCGCGGCTGAAGCAGGCCAGCGATGGCCGGGTCCGGGTGAAGGACGTCACCATCTGGGAGACCGACACGACCACCGCGCGGTACAGCGAATAGCCGGGGCTAAAGCCCCTGATTTTATTTAGAGCGGGGAATGGCACGGCTGAAGCCGTGCCCCTTCAAAGCAGCTCTGGTCAGGGTTGTTGCAACATCAGCCATGCAGATCATCGAGATTTACAAATCGCTCCAAGGTGAGTCTTCCTACACCGGCCTGCCCTGCGTTTTTGTGCGGCTGGCGGGATGCAATCTGCGTTGCACCTGGTGCGACAGCGAATACACCTTCAAGGGTGGCCAGCGCATGTGCCTGGAAGAAATCGAAGCCGAGGTGCATCGTCTCTCGCCTGAGGGCGGCCTGGTCGAGATCACCGGCGGCGAGCCGCTGTTGCAGGAACGTGAAGCGCTCGCCCTGATGGACCAGTTGCTGGCCGCCGGATACACCGTTCTGCTGGAGACCAGTGGCGAACGCCCCTTGGAGGGCGTTCCCGCCGCAGTCGTCAAGATTGTTGACGTAAAGTGTCCTGACTCGGGCGAGGGTGACACGTTTCGCGTCGAGAACCTCGACGCGCTGGGCCGCCACGACGAAGTGAAATTTGTCCTCGCCAGCCGCCAGGATTACGAATTCGCGCGCGACTTCATAGGCCAACACGAACTGAATTCGCGCGTCGGTACGGTGATTTTGTCGCCTGCATTTCGCAAGGACGCATCCGGAAGCCGCGATGCTTCCCATTGCATGGTTGATCCCCAGCACCTGGCCGAATGGATGCTGGCGGACGGACTGAACGCGCGGCTGGGGCTGCAGATTCACAAATTCATCTGGGAGCCGTCACTGAAGGGGGTTTGAGTCGGAATTGTTCCTGAGGTACCAAGTGGAGAGTCCGGCAGGGAATAGGGGTCCTTCGACTCGGTCGCCGCGGCGACCTCGCTCAGGATGACAGGAGAATAGAGAATACGGAATTACGATGCCGGACCAGGCACAAGTCGTGGTGGCGCTCAGCGGAGGGATGGACTCCTGCGTGTGCGCGGCCCTCGCCGTGCGCGATTTTGGATCCAACGCGACCGCCGCGCTTCACATCAGTTACGGACAGCGCACCGAGCGCCGGGAGCTGGCCGCGTTCCAGGCGATTTGCGACCGGCTGCAGATTCGCCGCCGTCTGAGCGTTCGCACTCCGTTTTTTCGTGCGATTGGAGGCTCCGCGCTCACCGACGACAAGATCTCGATTCCCGATGCCGGCCCGGAGATCGGTGTGCACATTCCGGTCACCTACGTTCCTTTTCGCAATGCCCATTTTCTGTCGGCGGCGGTCAGCTGGGCAGAGGTGCTGGGAGCGTCCCGGATTTACATGGGAGCGGTGCAGCAGGACAGCTCCGGCTATCCCGATTGCCGTCCCGAGTTTTACCAGGCGTTCAATGAAGCGATTCGCACGGGCACCAAAGAGGGGCGAATTCGAGTGGAAACGCCATTGATCGCCTTACGAAAAGCCCAGATTGTGACGCGTGGCCTTGAATTGAACGCTCCCTTCGATTTAACTTGGTCATGCTACGGTGCAGAAGATCGGGCTTGCGGCGTTTGTGAAAGTTGCGTGTTGCGGCGGAAGGCATTCGCGAGCGCCGGAGCAGTCGATCCTATTTCTTATGAGCCGCAAGCGGCGATTCAGTTTCGCAGTTAGTTTATTGCTGTGCAGCAGTCATCATTCCGTTTCATGGTTGGAGGAAAAATGAAGAAACATATTTCCCTCGTTATATTGCTGACATTTCTGGTTACCCTCTGCACCGCCCCGGTGTGGGCGCAGTTCACGGGCACAGTTAAGGGCGTTGCCAAAGACCAGAGCGGCCAGCCGATCGAGGGCGCTACGGTGGAGCTTCAAAATGCCGATAACGGCAGGAAGGTCAATCTCAAGACCAATGCCAAGGGCGAGTATTTTTCCATTGGGGTTGCTCCAGGCAATTACAAGTTCAGTTTAATCAAAGACGGCAAGGTGCTCGACTTCTTCGACAGAGTGCCGGTTGGCGCCGGCGACGAGCGAGTCATAGATTTCGATTTGGTGAAGGACAGAGGCAAGCCTGTCATGTCCGAGGAGCAGCAGAAAAAGATTGCCGAGGCCCAGAAGCAAAACGAGAAAATCAAGGGTCTGAACGCGAAGTTGACCGAGGCCAAGCAACTGGAGACGGCCGGCAACTATGACCAGGCCATCACCATTTTGCAGGAAGCTGCGCAGGCCGATCCCAATCAGGATGTGATCTGGGCGAATTTAGGCGCGGCCCAACATGGGGCCAAGAAGTATCCCGAGGCCATCGAGTCGTATCAAAAGGCAATCGCCCTCAAACCCACCAACGGGCCCTACCACAGCGCCCTTGCCGACGCTTTGGCCAAATCGGGCCAGACCGACAAAGCGGTGGCGGAGTGGGCCACGGCGGCGGAGAATGATCCGCCCAATGCTGGAGCGTATTACTTCAACGAAGGCGCCGTCCTCACCAACACGGGCAAGGTTGACGAGGCCATCGCTGCATTTGACAAGGCGCTGCAGGCTGATCCCACCCGCGCCGAAGCCTACTATTTCAAGGGCATCGACCTGATGGGCAAAGCCACGGTCAAGGGTGACAAGATGGTCGCGCCCCCGGGTACCGCCGAAGCTTTCAATAAATATCTGGAACTGGAGCCCAACGGGAAGTTTGCCGATCCCGCCAAACAGATGTTGGCCAGTATTGGCGCTACGGTGGAAACCACTTACGGAAAAGGCAAGACTGCGACACCCAAGAAGAAGCCGTAAGCTAGAAGTTGTTCGGTTTTGCGAGGGCGGCTGCGTGCCGCCCTTTGCTTTTGGCTACAGCCGTGGCATTGAGATGGATGAGGGCGCTGCGAATAAGTAGCGGGAGGCCTAGCGCCCGATCCATTCCAGTTGCAGTGCACTCTCACTGGCGGCCATGGTCCTGATTTCTGGATCGCCCGTCACCAGGGGCGCGTCCAGCAGAAGGGCGGTGGCTGCCGCGAAACCGTTGGCGTACGAAATGGCGTGCCGGGACTTGAGAGTGGCGGCCAGCATGACTAACTCGTCACTGGCCGAGATGGTCATCACCCGTGGATGCAGGGTTTCCAGGACCCGCTGCCCATAGGCCAGATCGCGGGCCTTCACGCAAAGATAGAAGACCTCGCCGAGATTAACGATGTTCATCGAGAGCCTGCGTCCGCCGCGGTCGGCTGTCTCCAGTAGTCTGCGCATCAAGTCCGCACCCGGTTGTTGCCCTTTGAGCCACACCATCACCGCCCAGGCGTCCAGAATAAGTTCGCCCATCTACGACCTTCTCCGGTCTTTCGCAAGTTCGGCTTTGCGCTCCTGTCGCATCAGCTTCTCTATGTCGAGGCGGGCGAGCGAACCCTGTAGCGCGTCGAGAGGAAGTGCGACCGCCGGCTTGTGGTGGGAAGCCCAGATCTCAAGGGCCTGATGGACTGCTTCCTGCAATGTCACGCCACGGCTGGCGGCGAGGCTTTTGAGGCGGCGCAGCTCAGGCTCTGGCAATCTGACCGAAAGTTGCTTACTTGCTTGCATGCTAGCATTCTAGCAGAATTGTAGTTTTCCCGCGAAAAGCGCATTGGTGGAGGCGCCCACTCTGATGATATATGTACATATTGTACATATCTACAAAATACCCGCCCGCTAAGGAGCCAAGATGCTTTTCGAGTGGGACGAGAGCAAAAGGCAGGCGAACCTCGCAAAGCACCACATCGATTTTCAGGATGCCATACAGGTTTTTGACGGGCCGTTATTCGAAAGAATGGGGAGCCGCCACGAGGAAGACCGCACAGTCGCAATCGGTCTTATAGAAGACATTGAAATCGTGGTTGTCTATGTGATGCGCGGTAAACGGCGCCGGATTATTTCAGCAAGGAGGGCACATCGCGATGAAAGGCAAGATTACGCAAACCACCTCAGGGACGCGGGCCAAGGGCAAGACTGACTTTAAACGCGTGCGCCAGATGCGTGATGCGGACATCGACTACTCCGATGTTCCCAAGCTGGGTAAGTCGTTCTGGAAGACCGCAAAGCTCACCATGCCGGAGCCCAAGGACCGCCTGACCATTCGGGTTGACCATGATGTTGTGGAATGGCTCAAGAAAAAGGGCAGCGGCTACCAGACGCGTATTAACGCCATTTTGCGCTCCTACATGAAGGCGCAATCTGACTAGGCGAGCGGATGCCAGTGGGAATCAGGAACTGAATCCTAAAGTCCGATGTCGCGCTCTTCCAGGGTCTCGCCCCCACGTCTCACTGCCCTGTGACCGCCCTCACAGCGGTTCGTTTGAGATCGGTGCACCATGTTCGTAGGAGAAAAGTGTCCCCACTTCATGGGTCTAATGACGCTTTTTACGCACTATGCAAAGGGTGCTTATCCTGGGAGCTGCTGGACGAGACTTCCACAACTTTAACGTAGTTTTTCGAAACAACCCCGAATTTCACGTAGTAGCCTTCACCGCAACCCAAATTCCCGACATTGCCGGCCGCCGTTATCCGGCGCAATTGGCGGGAGATTTCTATCCTGATGGCATTCCCATCCTCGAAGAAAACAAGATGGAAGACATCATTCACGACGAACTCGTGGACGTGGTGGTCTTCTCTTACAGCGATGTCGCTTACCCGACGCTGATGCACCTGGCCTCGCGCGCCATCGCTGCTGGAGCCGACTTCTGGCTGCTGAGCGCCTCACGCACCCAGCTGGTTGCCAAGGTGCCGGTCATCTCCATCTGCGCCGTGCGCACCGGATGCGGCAAAAGCCCGGTCTCGCGGCGGATTGCCACCGGTCTTCGCCAACTCGGTTGGCACCCCGTCGTGGTGCGCCATCCCATGCCTTATGGCGACCTGGCTGTGCAGCATGCGCAACGCTTCGGGTCACTGGCCGACCTCGACAAGCACCTCTGCACCATCGAGGAGCGCGAGGAATACGAACCTCACATCATCGAGGGCACTCCGGTTTACGCCGGAGTGGACTACGAGGAAATTCTCCGCCAGGCGGAAAAGGAGGGCGATATTGTCTTGTGGGACGGCGGCAATAACGACACGTCGTTCTATCGTCCCGACCTCGACATTGTTGTCCTTGATCCGCATCGCCCGGGGCACGAGCTTGCCTACTACCCCGGCGAGGTAAACTTCCGCAGCGCGCACGTGCTCATCATCAACAAGGTGGACACGGCCGATCCGGACGGAATCAAGACTGTGCGGCAGAATATTGCGCTGCACAATCCCAAGGCGCAGGTCATCGAGACGGCCTGCACGGTCACGGTTGCCGATCCTGACGTGGTCAGGGACAAGCGGGTGCTGGTAATCGAAGATGGCCCCACGCTCACGCACGGCGAAATGCCTTACGGCGCCGGCGTGGTCGCAGCCAATCGCTACGGGGCCGCCTCATTGGTCGATCCTCGTCCTTATGCCGTGGGCTCCATCCAGAGGACATTCGAGAAGTTTCCTCATCTCTGGAGAGTTCTGCCGGCCATGGGCTATAGCGACATCCAGCGGCACGAACTTGAAGAGACCATTAAGCGCGTTCCTTGCGACCTGGTGCTGGTGGCCACGCCGATCGACCTGGCGCGCACCATCAAGCTGGACAAACCCAGCGTGCGAGTGAGCTACGAAGTCGAGGAGATCGGCGAACCCGCCATCACCACCATGCTGGAGCAGTTCACTCAAACCTACAAGCCGGCGTTGGCGGAAGTTGGGAGGTAGCATGTTGCCAAAAGACTTCCTCTCGATTCGCGACTTTTCGCCGCAGGAGATCAGGCAATTTCTGCATGTTGCCTGCCAGCTCAAGGCCCTCCCGGGCGCCTATGACAGCGCCCTGAAAGGCAAGACGCTGGCCATGATCTTCGAAAAACCCTCCTTGCGCACGCGCGTGTCATTCGACGTGGGCATGGAGGAATTGGGCGGACATCCGCTGTATCTTTCGCCGGCCGAGATCAGTCTGGGCAAGCGGGAGTCGGTCCACGATGTCGCCAAGAACCTGGAGCGCATGGTGCAGGGGATCATGATCCGGACCTTCGCCCACGACATCGTCGTGGACATGGCCCGGCACGCCAGCATCCCGGTCATCAACGGCCTCACCGATTACAGCCATCCCTGCCAGGCCATGGCGGACTACCTGACCATGCTCGAGGTCAAGGGCCGCATTGCCGGACTGAAGGTGGCATACATCGGCGATGGCAACAACGTGGCGCACTCGCTGCTGTTTGCGGGCGCGCAATTAGGGGCGGAGGTGTGGATCGCAACGCCGCCGGGCTACGAGCCTGACAGCGGCGCCGTCGCCTGGGCGGTGGAACGCAGCGCTACAACCGATGCAAGCTGCAACATCACCAACGATCCCAACCTGGCGGTCCGAGGCGCCGACGTTGTTTACACCGATGTTTGGGCCAGTATGGGCCAGGAAGCAGAGGCAACCGCGCGGCGCAACATCTTCCAGCCTTACCAGGTAAACGCCAAGTTGTTCGCCAAAGCCAAGCCCGATGCCATCTTCATGCATTGTCTGCCGGCGCACAGGGGCGATGAAGTTACCGACGAGGTAATCGATTCGCCGCAATCGTTTGTCTTCCCGCAGGCTGAGAACCGGCTGCATGCCCAGAAAGCAATCATGCTGGAACTGATGAAGGAAGACCGCATCGCAGAACGCGGGATGGCCCGCGAATCGAGGTTGGAGTTAGTGAGGTAGGAAAATCGCTGTTCGCTGTTCGCTTCTTCGCTATAGAGGGGCAAAAGGCGCTGGTTGCCACCAACCTGGCTAATGCGATTTTCATCGATGGCAGACCGGGTAGAGCCGACCTTCAGGTCGGCGTCAACGCGTCTCTACCCAGCTTTTTCCGTCGCTGTGGTCATTCCTAATGACCACAGCGACTGGAGTGACCTTATATTCGCGGTGTACGCGGCGCTAAAGCGCCGCTCTACCGGTAGAGCTGTCATTGGCGAAAAGCGAAAAGTGAACAGCGAACAGCGAAAAGCGAATCGCGTTTGTAAGGATTTATGGCAAAGACTGGGCTAGTCGCGGTGGGTGGCAACTCCCTGATTCGTGCTGGAGAAAAGGGCACGATTGCCGAGCAGTTGGCCAACACTCGCCGCACCGCCCAGGCGATTGTCGAGATCCTCCGCCTGGGATACAACCTGGTAATCACGCATGGGAACGGCCCCCAGGTGGGGGCCCAATTACTGCGCTCGGAGCGGGCTTCCGACGTGGTTTATGGGCAGACTCTGGATGTTTGCGGCGCCGCCAGTCAGGGCGAGATAGGTTATCTGCTCGCGCAATCTCTACAGAACGAACTCGCCGCAGCCGGCATGGAAGTTCCCGTCGTGAGCCTGGTTACGCAAACCCTGGTGTCGGCCGGCGACCCTGCCATGCAGCATCCATCCAAGCCGATCGGGCCTTTTTACTCACGGTCGGATGCCGAGGAAAAAAAGCGCCTGCTGGGATGGCAGATTGTCGAGGATGCAGCCCGCGGCTATCGGCGCGTGGTGCCCTCGCCCGAGCCAATCGAGATTGTGGAGCTCGATGTCATTCGCGCGCTGGTCGATCGCGGAGTACTGGTGGTCTCCACCGGTGGCGGAGGCATTCCCGTGATGCGCGTGAACGGCGGCCTGCAAGGCGTGGAAGCGGTCATCGATAAGGACCGCGCTTCCGCATTGCTGGCTTCTGAGTTGGGAGTGGACCTGTTCGCCATCTCCACCGACATCGAATATGTTTTTCTGAACTACAAGAAGCCTGACCAGACTCCGCTCGCTACGTGACCGCGTCACAGCTGGACGAGCATCTGCGCGCCGGCCACTTCCCGCCGGGCAACATGGGGCCGAAGGTGGAATCGGTGTTGCGCTTCTTGCATGGCGGAGGCAGCGAAGCCGTGATCACCTCGTATGAGCGTTTGTGCGAGGCCGTGCAAGGCCGTGCGGGAACGCACATCGTGGCAGACGCAGAACCAGGCGGCAAGACGTTGCCGCTGGAACAGGAAGTGGAGGCGCCGGTTATCCGGTGAATGATGCTAACGACAGAGCGAAGCACTAGACTGCATGAAGCAAAGCCAGGACATTCGCGTATGAGTTTGAAGCACGTTGTCGAGTCGCAACAGTTCACCGTCCCATTGTTGATGGAGCTGTTCGACCGGACGCGGTTGATGGAGCGCATTGTCGCGCGCGGCGGGACGCTGGACTACCAGAATCGAATTCTGGCCAGCCTGTTCTATCACCCCTCCACCCGGACGCGCCTCTGCTTTGAAGCGGCCATGCACCGGCTGGGCGGACGTGTGCTCTCCACCGAACATGCCGGCACGTTTTCCTCCGAGATCGAGGCCGAACAGGTCGAGGATTCCATCCGCATTATTGGCAGCTATTGCGACGTCATCGTAATTCGTCATCCGGAGCCGGGCGGAGCGCAGCGTGCGGCCAAGGTTTCGCCGGTGCCGATCATCAACGCCGGTGATGGCGCGGGCGGCCAGCATCCCACCCAAGCCTTGCTCGATCTGTACACCATTTACCGCGAGCGTCCGCTCGAGGGATTGAGCGTGGCCTTCATCGGGGAACTTGATCGCGGCCGCACCGTCCGTTCCCTGGCGTATCTGCTGGCGAAATTCGAACGGGTCAAGATCTTCTTCGTGAGCCCGCCCGAGCTGCAGATGAAACCCGACATTTTGCAGTACCTCGACCGGCATGGCGTCAGCTATGAATTGGAGTCGGACATCAATCGCGTGATCGGGGAAGTGGACGTTATTTACCAGACGCGCATCCGCGCCGACCGGCTTAGAGGGCCGTTGCGTTATGCCATCGACTCCAGCGTTCTGGAGCGCATGAGAGCGGACGCGATGATTCTTCATCCTCTGCCACGGACTGTGGAACTGGACAAGAAAGTCGACGACGATCCGCGCGCTTTGTATTTCCGGCAGGCAGCCAACGGACTGTACGTGAGAATGGCGTTGCTCACGATGCTGCTGGATTAGGAGTAGCAACTAGCAACTAGGACTTAGCTTTCGGGAATTGAGGCCATTATGGAAATCATCGAACAGTCGCAAACCAGCGAATTGATCGCCCTCGAAAATCAATACGGCGCCCACAACTACCATCCTCTCGACGTGGTTATCGAACATGCGGAAGGGGTATGGGTGTATGACGTCGAAGGAATTCGCTACCTCGATTGCCTGGCTTCGTACTCCGCCGTCAACCAAGGGCACTGCCATCCCAAGATCCTGAAGGCCATGATCGAGCAGGCGCGTAGGGTGACGCTGACATCGCGCGCCTTTCGCAACGATCAGTTACCGCTGCTCTATCGGGAACTCCACGACCTGACCGGCTTTGAGATGGCGCTGCCCATGAACTCGGGCGCGGAGGCGGTGGAGACCGCCGTGAAGGCCGCCCGCAAGTGGGGCTACAAGCTGAAAGGCATTCCTGACGGCAAAGCCGAAATCATCGTTTGCGCCAACAATTTTCACGGCCGCACGGTGACCATCGTCAGTTTCTCTACCGATGAGCAGTACCGCGACGGCTTCGGACCATTCACGCCAGGATTCAAGGTCATCCCCTTCGGCGATGCGGACGCTCTGCGCCAGGCCATCACGCCCAACACCTGCGCCTTCCTGGTGGAACCAATCCAGGGAGAAGCCGGCATCATCATCCCGCCCGCGGGATTCCTCAAAGAAGCTGCTGCCATCTGCCGGGAGAACCGCGTGCTCCTGATGGCCGACGAAATTCAGTCCGGCCTGGGCCGCACCGGCAAGCTCTTCGCCTACATGCATGAAGGCATCACTCCCGACGTCGTGATTGTAGGCAAGGCCCTCTCCGGTGGTTTCTACCCGGTATCCGCTGTGCTGGCGTCGGAGGAGGTGCTCGGCGTGTTCAATCCGGGCGACCACGGCAGCACCTTCGGCGGCAATCCGCTGGCGTGCGCGGTGGCCCGCTCCGCGTTGCGCGTGCTGGTGGCGGAAAACCTGGTCGAACGCTCTGCCGAACTGGGCGACTACTTCCTCACGAAGCTGAAAACCCTGAAGAGCCCGCACATACGCGAAGTTCGCGGCAAAGGACTGTGGATCGGAATTGAGTTGGACGTTCCGGCCCGCCCCTATTGCGAGGCGCTGAAGAAACTTGGGATCCTCTGCAAAGAAACCCACGAACACGTCATCCGCATCGCGCCCCCGTTGGTGATTACGCGCGAGGACATCTTCTGGGCGTTCGAGCGGATGAAGAAGGTCATCGAAGGATTGCGCTGATTAGGGTTTCTCGATCGATTGCAAATCCTCTGTCTGGAGCGGGGCCGCCGCGGCGGGCGAGTCGAAGCACCCCCTACGGGATCCATGAAATTAGGACGATCATAGGGGCCCTTCGACTCGCGGCAAAAGCGGCCGCTCGCTCAGGGTGACACCCTCAATTTGGCTTCGTGCTGCCTGCTGCCTTTTTCACCGGCGCCTTTGGAGTCCTGGCGCCCGCCTTGGGATGGGCATCCTCCGTGATCTGCTGGTCCACCCGGTCAGACTCCATTACGAACGTTGTCATGACCGCGTCCACGGCGAACTGACTGGCATCGGCTGCCAAAGCTAAGTCTTTCAGCTCGGGTGAGGGTTTGCCCACCTTGTACAAGGTCACCTGAGTCAATGCCTCGTACTTGGCCGGATCCAGCACGATTCCTTTGGGCAGAGAAGCCGGGGGCAGCCCGCCACTGTTGGGTTCCTTCACCTGAGCGGGAACGGTGTAGAGAATGTAATCACACTGCTTGGAGCGGGCTTCGGTTTCCACGTCGGCGTGCGGGCCCTCGCTGTCCAGGGGAATGGCCTCATGCTGGTGGCGGCTGATTTCATTCATCAGGTTCAGGCGCAGGCTGTCAGTCGGCAGCGACTGGCCACTCATGTCCTTAATCTTGACCACGCCGATGCGCACCACCCCGGCGGCCTTGGGCACAACTACAGGCGCGGGAGGCGGCGCCGGCGTATTCGCTGCGGGCGCAGGCGGGGCCGCAGACGCGGATGGCTCAGGCGTCGTCTCCGCATGCGTTGTCGGAGGCGTGCCGCCCATCAACGCAGACGTGTCCATGACCTTGCAGCCGGGCGGCATCTCGAACAGCGGTGCATCCAGGCTTGTGTTGGTCAGTTCCACCACTTCGGTCGTGGTGGTGAAGGTTCCCTGCTCTGAGGTCATGGTCATGGTTTGCTTCAAAGGGTATCCCAGAGTGCCACCCCCGCCGCCCTTCATCACGACGCGGTCGCTGCAACCGCGCTTGGCGCCGGGGCCGCCACAGGCCAGGGCGCGGTAGCCCTCATCGCCACAGGAAAACCCGGCCGACAGATCGGCGTACCAGCCATCCATTTCCATCTTCATGTGCGACTGATTACAGGCGTCGGGGCTGGACTCCATCGCCATGGTGCTCTTGATGTGGCGCGCCTTGTAGCCGAACATGTCCTGGCGCTCGCCGGTATCGGTGGAGGTGCGGGTGATAGTCAAGACGCCGCCTTTACGCGGAGTCTCAGCCTCGCCTTTTCCCATTCCCCGCATCATCGCTCCCATGTTTGGAGTGGCGGGACAAGACGTTTCGCCGCCACCCATCGACATCACCATGCACTGGTCGCCGGCGATCGTGATCATGCGCTTCTGATCGCACTGGATGATGCTGACTGCGCCGCCATGGCCTCCATAGCTCATCTCGTTGCGCTGGCGGGCCCCCTTGATGTAAACCGTGCTCTCCGTGGAGTGGCCCATCACGGTGGTGCGGGTCTTGATCTTGATGTCGGCTGACGCGAGGATGGAAAAGCAGATTACGGCAATCGCAAAGACACAAAAATGACGCAATAGGCGAGTCACGAAGAGGCTCCTTAAGAAATGCGAATGTTCTTCCAGATGAAAACGAGTACGGCGCAATTCTAAACAAACGGCGGGGAATGCGACAGGATTGTGTTTCAGCGCCCCTGAAAAGGTGCTCAGCCGGATACACCATATGTTGGAGAAAATCTGTGTCTTTCTGCCTTGGGTCAAGGCTTGGCGATTGGCTGGCGGCGTCCATGGCGGACATGTAGAACGGACACGATGTTGCCTTCAAAGGTGAAGATTATTCGGTAAACATGGGGCTTGCGACCGTAGAGCAGATGCCGCACCTCGAAGGGAAAGACGGCATTCTCAGGAGCCAAAGCACAGCGTTGGGGAGAATCCGCAAGCGTTGCCACGGCCCGGTACAATCCCTGAAACCAGCGCCATCCGGTTTCTCCCGCCTCTTGCGACAAAAGCCGCTCGAGGATCTCATCTAAATCCCGCTTTGCTTTGGCAGTAGTTCTAACGCGGAAGGCCATGTTTCAGGCGGAGCTCTTCAAATGCTTCTTGGACCGGTTGGGTGCGTCCGGCTTTCACGTCTTCATAGCCCTGCCGGATACCTTCAACGGTTTGCTCAAAATCCTGCCGCTCCCACTCCAGGTACGCGGCCAAAGCGTCATCAAGAGCGGCAGCAGGATCTTGCCCACGACGCTGTGCGTACTCTTCGAGTTGGGCCTTGCGTTCCGGTTTGATGGGGATCACATCCATGTCGTTCACGGTAGGCGCGGCAGCGGCTAGTGTCAAGTGCATCCCTGCCAAGAACAAGAAAACGAATAGCTTGTAGCGCGCTCAACTAGGTCGCGTTACGCGCCGACCGGCAGCGCTGTTTCTTGCTCTTGCTCCGGCGCGACAGGGGCTGCAACCAATGCAGCCGGCTGCGGCTTCGAGGCGACTCTTGACGCCTTCTTGCGAACCGGCTTCTTCTTCGGGCTTGGAGTTTTCGCAGCCGGAGCTTTTGCGGCCAGCGGAATCTTCGCATTTGGCCGCTTGCGCTTGCGCACCTTCGTCAGCGGCTCGGCCTCAGTTGCGGCCACGACTGCGGAAGCAGCGCCTGCCCGCAACTCCGCGAAACTGTCGTCCACAAATTTTTCCAGCAGCTCCAGGTCGGGCGCGGCGTGCACATCGCCGGTGAAGCCGAAGAACGCCGTGCCGTTATAAGTGAGGATGGCGCAATTAATCCCCATCAGGCCGCCGATCGGCACCCACGGATACCACGACAGCATCTGGTGACCCATAAGGTAGAGCGGCACCTGTGGGCCGGGGACGTTGGTGCAAATGGTATTGCACAGGCTAATCGGCAGTTGGCTGGCGACGGGCCCAATGTTTTTCCAGAAAGGATTGGGTAGGGCCGCCAACAGGCCGCCCAGCAGGCCGACAAATTCGGCCGCGCGCGCACGCTTCAGGAACTCCACTCGCTCTGTTACCACGGCCAGCAACTTGACCGGATCGCGCTGGTCCAGCGGCAGCGGCACCGGCACGAAAGAGATTTGATTTCCCAGTTCCGTGGCCTCTCCGTTGCCGCGCACGTTTACCGGGATCACAACTCGCAGCGAGCGACCGGCAAGGTCGACGCCGCGTTGCTCGACGTAACGAGCAAAGGCCATGGTCACCGTCGCCAGGACGACGTCGTTCACCGTGCCTCCGCACTTGTTCTTGATCGCCTTGATGTCGGCGAGCGGGACTTCGGTCCAGGCGAACCTCTGCGGGCCCTTGCAGATCACGTTGAAGGGCAACCGTTCTGCCGGCACCGCCAGCTCGGACAATAAGCCAACCAACTCGGCCGAGGTGGCTGTGGGATTGGCCACGGCCTGCTCCGCCATGGTCATAAGTCCCGAATGCAGGGTTAGCGCCCCGTTGAACAGGGACTGGTAAGACTTAGCCAGCCCGTCGAGCAGCACGGCTCCGGCATCCTTGGGATGCGGAGCGGAAGCCGGCTTCGATTCTTGCCGCGGAACTGGAAGCGGGTTCGGAGAGGTATCCATGATGACATTCATCGCGCCCACGCCGGCAATTCCATCCGCCAGGCAGTGATGGATTCGAGTCACCATTCCGGTGCGTCCACCCTTCAGGCGCGCCAGAGTGAAATCCCACAGCGGCCGTTGCCGGTCCAGACTCTCACTGACGATCTTGCCGGCCAGCGCCTTGAGTTCGTCCTCCGTCCCGTGCTTAAGTTTCACTTCGCGAACGTGGTTGCGAATGTCGAACTGCGGATCGAACTCCCAACTGGGAAGGCCGAAATCCAGCGGAGAAGCCACCACGCGCTGACGATAGCGGGGAATCAGCGGCAGCTTCGACTCAACGAAAGCACGCAGATCCGCGAGCTTTATCTCGCCCTCGAATACGCTGACGCCGGCGATATTGAGCGGCTGGCCCGGGCGCTCGATGTGCAGAAACAGCGCGTCGCCCCAGGAAAATGAATTGTTCCCGTTCCCGTTGGTCATGTAGGTACCTCTTTTAAACTTGGCGCTTAAGGCAATGGTCAGTGAGTTGTTATCACGAACGGCCTTTAAGCCGTGAGAGATCTGCTTGTTTCAGAACGGTTCCGGTGCCAATAAAAGCAGATTCCTCGCTTCGCTCGTAATGACAACTCCAGAGAACAATCGCCACCAAAGTCCTCACGCCAGAAAGGAGAATCGTGACGTCAGCTTCACCAGCTTCAGCACTTTGTAAATGTCGACGTTGACGCCGCGAAGCACGACCTTGACCGCTTTCCCGTCGGCAAAAGCGGCCAGCTTTTCCATCGCCTTGAGCGCATTGGGATCGACGCGGCGCACGCTGGAGAAATCCAGGACCACGTCGCTTTGGCGCCGTCGAGCGTCTCGCGGGCCACCTGCAAGCCTTGCAGTACACGCTCTCCATCAATTTCAAGCCACTCGGCATTCATTGTCATACGCACGACCATTCCTCAGCGATGTGTGTTTGCGATGCCTTCGCCGCCGTCGGCAGGCTTCGTCCCCGATAAGCGCTCCAAAACAGCTCGGCCAATTCGCTCAGCAGCGGCATGCGCGGGTTCGATCGCCACGAAGGATCGTCAAAGGCAATCTTGACCAGCTCAGGCATCGCCCGCTCGAATTCTTCCTTGGAAATCCCCAGATCGGCGATGGAACGCGGGATCGCCAGCCGATCGAGTAGCTGTTCCGTCGCGGCCACCAGGTTCTTCACTTTTTCCTCAATCGTCTCGCCGCCCAGGCCCAGCAGGTCGGCCACCATCGCATACTTCTTGTGCGCGATGTATCCCCGCTGGTTCGGCGATGGCATGAACTTGGTCGGCACTCCGGCATTGAAGGCAATGACATGCGGCAAGCATGAGCGCGTTGGCGCGACCGTGTGCGACGCCGAAACGCGCGCCGAAGGCATGAGCGAGCGCATGGTTCACGCCCACCGAGGCGTTGGAAAACGCAATCGCTGCGATGCAGGCGGCATTGTGCATCATGGTGCGCGCCTCTTCATCGCCGGGATGTTCATATGCGATGGGCAGGAACTTGAAGACCATGCGAATGGCTTGCATGGCGTTGGAGTCGGTGTAGGGCGAAGCGAAAATCGAGACTCCAGCTTCCAGGGCGTGGGTCAGGCAATCGACGCCGGTATCGGCGGTCAGGCCTCTCGGCATCGACATGACGAACTGCGGATCGACGATCGCGACATCCGGGCTGAGCGAGTAGTCGGCGAGTGTCACCTTGCGCCCTTGCTCTTTGTCGGTCAGCACGGCGAACGGCGTCACCTCGCTCCCCGTCCCGCTGGTGGTGGAGATGGCGATCAGGCGCGCCTGAACAACCTTTTCAGTGGGGTACTGGACCACGCGCTTGCGAAGATCGAGAAACGGCGCGGCCAACTCCTCCAGGTCCGCCTCCGGCGATTCGTACTTCAGCTTCATGATTTTCGCCGCGTCGATCACCGAGCCGCCGCCCAGCGCGATGATCTGGTCGGCTTTGTAGAAGTTGAGCGCCTCCACTCCCTGCATGACGACTTTGACTTCGGGCTCCGCGTCGGGAATGACCGAGACATGCACCAGCGTCTGCGGTGGAATGTGGCGGCGGACGGTGTCCACATGGCCGATCTGCTCCATGGCCGGATTGGTGATGATGACGGTGGAGCGCGACGGGAACTGGCGCAGATTCTCCACCGCGTTCATGTTGAAGTAAATCTGATTGGGGACTCGGAACCACATATGGGCTTGCGTCCTTCGCGCCACGCGTTTGATGTTGAGGTAGTTGTACACATTTACGTTGTCGGTGGTGCTGTTGCCTCCACCGGTCCCGCAGCCGAAGGAAAACGTGGGCACCATGTCGTTGTAAACGCCACCCAGCGCTCCAATGGAGCCCGGCGAATTCACAATGATTCGGCCCGCGTTTATCACTTCGCTGAACTTCTGGATGATCTCGTCGTTGCGCGAGAAAATGACGGCCGTATGTCCAATCCCTCCGGCATGATTCACGTCAACGCATACCGTGAGCGCCTCATTGACCGATTTCGCCCGGTAAACCGCGAGCACCGGAAACAGCTTTTCGACTGACAGGGGATAGTCGCGACCTACACCTTGAATCGGCGCAATCAGAAGCTTGGTCTTCTTCCTGACCGTCAGCCCGATCATGCGGGCGATATCGGTGGCTTTCTGCCCGACCGCCATGGGCTGCATGAATCCGGTCTTGGGATCGATCACCGTGCGTCCCAGAAGCTCCGTCTCTTTCTCATTGCAGATGTGCGCGCCCAGGTCGGAAAATTTCTGCAGCACGGAGTCGTAAATCTCGTCATCGATCACCACCGTCTGCTCAGAGGCGCAGATGGTTCCGTTGTCGAACGTCTTCGAGGTGATGATGTCCACCACGGCCATGTTCAGGTCCGCGGTTTTTTCCAGATAGACCGGAGTATTCCCGGGTCCAACTCCCAATGCCGGTTTGCCGGAGCTATAAGCGGCCTTGACCATGCCCGGCCCACCCGTGGCATCGATCAGGCCGACATCCTTGTGCCGCATCAGATAGGCATTGTCCTGCAGAGTTTGCGATTCCAGGCAGGTGAAAACGCCTTCGGGCGCGCCATGCTTCACCGCCGCCTCGTACATGATCCTCACGGCCTCGTAGCAACAATGTCCCGCGCCGGGATGCGGACTGAAAATGACCGCATTGCGCGTCTTGATGGCCATGATGCATTTGAACAGGACGGTCGACGTAGGGTTCGTAATTGGAGTAAGCGAGAAGATGACACCGATGGGTTCAGCCACCTCCACCACACCGCGTTCCGGAAACTCGCGAATGGCGCCGACGGTCCGTTTATCTTTGACGTAGTTGTAAACGAACTCGGTGGCCACCATGTTCTTCAGGGCTTTGTCTTCCACCACTCCAAGCCGGGTTTCCTCAATGGCAAGCCGCGCGAGATATTGTGCTTGTTCCAGCCCAGCCAGCACCATCGGTTTGACGATGCGATCGACGTCTTCCTGGGTGTATTGGGTGAAGACGGCAGCGGCGGCGCGGGCTTGACCGACCAGTCCTTCCAGGTAGGCAATCCGTTCTTCACTGAGGCTTGCAACCATCTCTGCCATGCTTTTACTTCCTTTCAGATTCGCTTGCGATTGCGCCCCAGCACTACCTTGGCGAGTCAACCGCTTTCACGTTCCCAAACTGATAAGCAGGAACTCCTTCATAATGCGACACCTAAGACCCAGGTGGCTGTGACGAGCGAACCCGTCAAGTGTGATTCCCGTTACGGGAATCCGCCGCCCCGATTCGGCATGGATCGCCACGAATAGCGCGCTGGAACTGAACCAAGTGTCACCAACGGTGAAATAATTAATTGCGGATCGAATTTCACTGACAAACATGGGCATTGCTTTCGAGCGCTGGAGACCATAGGGGTCCTTCGACTCCCGGCTAAGCTCGTCGCTCAGGATGACAATCCAAGAAGTTAACCAATGTGAAAAAGGGCCAGAGGATCCTCAAGTGACGTCTCAAACCCGCGAATACGATTTCGATTTCGTCGTCATCGGCTCGGGTTTCGGCGGCAGCGTTACCGCGCACCGGCTGGTCGAGAAGGGCTACCGGGTCGCGGTCATGGAGATGGGCCGCCGCTGGACGCCTGAGAACCTGCCGAAAACGAGTTGGTCCATTCATCGCTGGTTCTGGCGGCCCAATCTTGCCTTACGGGGCTTCTTCAACATGCGCTTCTTCCGGCATGTCACCATTCTGCATGGCTGTGCCGTGGGTGGCGGCTCGATTACATACGCCTGCACTCTGCTTCGACCTCCCGACAGAGTTTGGGACCACGGATCGTGGAAAGGCCTGGCCGAGTGGAAGGCGGAGATGCCGCAGCATTACGCCACGGCCTCGCGAATGCTGGGCGTCACGGAGAACAAAATCCTTGGCCCCGCCGACCTTCTGCTGAAGAAGGTTGCCGACGCCGCAGGCATCGGAGACACCTTCTACCGGACGCATGTTGCCATCTTTCAGTCTCCCGAGGGACAGCCCGGTGGGCAGACCTTTCCTGACCCGTATTTCGGGGGGGAAGGGCCGGAGCGAACGACCTGCACGGCGTGCGGCGGCTGCATGATGGGTTGTCGTCACGGCGCCAAGAACACGCTCGACCAGAACTATCTGTACCTCGCAGAGAAGCACGGCGCCAAAGTTTTCGCCGAGACTCGAGTGGTAAATGTTAAGCCGCTCAATGGAATGACCGACGGCAGCGCTGGGTATGAAGTTCTCACGGTGCAGTCCACGGCCCGATTCAACCGGCATCGTAGGCGCTTTACCTGTCGGGGCGTGGTTTTCTCGGCGTCGTCGCTGGGCACCATGGAATTGCTCTTTCAGCTCAAAGAAAAGGGTTCTTTGCCGGCGATCAGCGACCAGTTGGGCAGGCGGGTGCGCACCAATTCCGAATCGCTCATCGGCGTGCGCGTGCCCGGCTCCAGCGATGATTTGTCCAAGGGTGTAGCCATCGGATCTGGCGTTTACCTCGATGAGCACACCCACATTGAAGCGGTCCGGTATCCCGCCGGCTCGGATGCGATGAGCTTGCTGGCCACGATTCTGACCGGCCGGCCGCCCGGGCCGGGGGCGGATCGCACTCTGGATCAGGAACCTCGCAGGTTCTCTGCTACGCCATCCCTGGAAGACGATTCGCATTCTTCAACCCGTGCGCTGGGCGCGAGAATGCGTAATTCTGCTTTGCATGCAGGCGCTCGACGGCCACCTCGACATGCGATGGGAGCGGCATGTCTATTGGCCGTTCCGCAAGTTTCTGGTCAGCCGCGGGCAGCGGGTCGCCACTTTCATTCCCCAGGCCAACGAGTTTGCCGAGAAGTTCGCGCGGATGGCTGGGGGAACCGCGATGAGCATGTTGCCGGAAATTCTGTTCGATGTTCCCGGTACCGCTCACTGCCTGGGAGGGGCCGTGATCGGCGGGTCGCCTGAGGACGGCGTGGTGGATTATCGCAACCGCATTTTTGGATATAAGAACATGTACGTCTGCGACGGATCGGTGGTCGCAGCCAATCTGGGTGTCAATCCCAGCCTGACCATCGCCGCCCTGACGGAGCGCGCGATGAGTTTCATCCCCCCGGCATCGGAGACAGCGTGGAACGACGCTGCTGAACCAGCTTGAAATGCAGAGCCGATGACGAGCCGCCGGCACCGGCTGGTATTACTTCTTGATCAGGCAGTACTCGCCAAGTTTCTCTTTACTCGCCCCATCATCGGCGCTGGGATAAAGGTCGACGTTGGTGCAGTCGTACATTCCCCAATTCTTGGGGAGCCGGACCATCATGTACGTTCCTGGCTCCAGGAGTTTGCAGTCGGCCATGCCCTTATTACAGTGCAAATCGAAAGAAGACGCGGTGTCCGACGTTGCCGATTGATTCACGGTGAGAATCACCACGCCGTTGGTTATTTCGCCACTTTTAACGGTCACGGCAGACTTCTCCTCCGCCATGACTTGCACGGCAGCCAATAGCCCAAATAGCCCAAGAAAAATGATTGCGTTTCTCATGGAGGCGGCCTCCTCATTCGAAAGTTAGTTCGCGCAGGCCAACCTCCGGGCCGGATTCGGCGGATGGATACCTCATCTCGCTCCGCACGGACGGCTTCGGTTGAGCCTGCGTCCAAGTCCATCATCCCGCCAGAGCATGGGATTGTCTGTGACGGGTGATGCATGGCGCTGTGTCGCTTGCACCTAGCAAAAATTGGTTCATGGGCTGAAGCCGTGCCCTGATACAAAGCGACTTGGTGGCATTTCCTGATCGCTTTTACAGGTTCTCTCGCAACAGGAAGTCGGTGAGGGCGCGTAAGGCCGGCTGTATGTCGGTAATCGAGTCCTGAATGGCGTCCAGGTGGCCCTTGATGGCCACGGTCAACTCCGCCGTCGATCGCCGATGCTCCTCTTGCAATGATAGAAACAGGGGCAGGACTTGCTGATCGAGAGTGCGGCAGCGGGCCACAATCTCGGCCAGGTGATGCGCAAGTTCGGTGGCATCGCGGTCTTCGCCAAATCCCAGCGTCCTCAGTTTTTCGGCAAGCCGAGTTTGCAGCTCTACGACATCTCTGGTTTCGGAGTCGCTCATGGCATTCTCCAGCAGGCTAGCGGCATTATAGGGCGGGGTAGAGTATCCAGGCCTAAAGGCCGATTTCTCCGGGAGCCGCTACCGCGGCGCTGAAGCACCGTACTACCCCGTGCCCACCGGATACACGAATCCTGGTTCGGCTTGGTTCCTCGCGCTTGCAGAATCCGCTCTCCTATTTTCGAATCCAATCCAGTTGACCTTGGTGTAATATAGGCAACCTGTCGCTAACGCTGCTGTTTTCCGCAAGAAACCTGTATGGTCCGTCGTTCACTGGATGATCCATCCCTGGTGCTGAATCGTGAGGCGTCGTGGCTTGCCTTCAACCGCCGCGTCCTTGAGGAAGCCGAGAACCCGCGCAATCCTCTACTGGAACGCGTCAAGTTCCTGGCCATCACCGCCCGCAATCTCGACGAGTTCTTCGAGATTCGAGTAGGCGGCCTGATGCAGCGCATTGAGGACGGCCAGACTGATCCGGGACCCGACGGACTTACCCCGCAGGAAGAAGCACAACTGGTCGCGCGCCTTACCCATGAGTTCATGCGCGATCAGTATCGCTGCTGGAACCATGCTCTGCGGCCAGAGCTGGCCGAGGAAGGCATTCGGGTCGTAGGCATGAAGGAGCTTACGCCGGAGCAGCGGTCGTTTGTTGCCGAATACTGCGCGCGCGAGCTTGATCCGCTGTTGACGCCGGTGACCGTCGATCCCGCCCACCCGTTTCCGCGGGTCATCAACAAAGCATTGTGCCAGGCGCTGTTGTTGCGCCGGCGGCGCCGCGCTTCCACCAATTACATGGGAGTGGTGACGGTTCCGCGCGTGTTGCCGCGGTTGATCAAGTTGCCGCCGCGCAATGGCAGCGAAGACTACATCTTTCTTGCCGACCTGGTGGCGTCGCACACCATGGAGATGTATCGCGGGTACGAGATCATCTCCGAGGCAGCGTTTCGGGTGACCCGCAACAGCAATCTGTATCTTCAGGAAGAAGAGTCGCGCAACCTGATGGAATCGGTGCGCACGGAATTGCATAACCGCCGCAAAGGCGATGCCGTGCGTTTGGAAATCGAAGCCGATGCGAATCCCGAGATGGTGGACCGCCTGCGCGGCTACTTCGAGATGGAAGATTGGCAGGTCTATCGCACCGAGGGGCCGGTCAATCTGTCGCGACTGTTTCACTTTTATGAAGAGACGCAGCGCCCCGATTTGAAGTTCAAGCCTTTCGTGGCGCGCGAACTGCAGTTGAACCGCAAGTCGCGCGACATCTTTGAAGAGATCCGCCATCGCGACATTCTGTTGCACCATCCGTACGACTCCTACAACTCCGTCGTGGGGTTCATTAACGCCGCCGCCGACGATCCCGACGTGCTTTCCATCAAGCAGACCCTATACCGCACCAGTGAGGATTCGCCCATCGTGCGCGCCTTGATTGAAGCCTCTGCCAGGAAGGAAGTGACGGTGGTGGTCGAGGTGAAGGCGCGTTTCGACGAGGCCAGCAATATCCGCTGGGCGCGCTCGCTGGAAGACGGCGGCGTGCAGGTGTTCCACGGTCTGGTCGGCCTCAAGACCCATTGCAAGCTGGCGCTGATGGTGCGCAAAGACCCGGACAGTGAGACCCGGCTCTATGCCCACCTGGGGACGGGCAATTACAACTCGATTACCGCAACCTACTACACCGACCTCAGCCTGCTTACCGCCGATCCGGAAATCACCTCGGCGGTGCACGGAGTTTTTAACTTTCTGACCGCTTATGCAGAGCGGCCCAATTACGATCCCTTGCTGGTAGCGCCCATTAATCTGGCCGAGCGCTGCATCAACCTGATCGCCCGCGAGGCCGACCACGCCCGGCACGGGCGTCCCGCGCGCATCATTGCCAAGATGAATTCGCTGCTTGACCTCAATATCATTCGCGAGTTGTATCGGGCATCGCAGGCCGGGGTCCAGATCGATCTCATCGTGCGTGGGATATGCGGGTTGAGGCCGGGGGTGCGAGGGGTGAGCGACCGTATCCGCGTGCGCAGCATCGTCGGGCGTTTTCTGGAACACAGCCGGGCCCTTTACTTTGCCAACGGCGGGGACGACGAAATCTATTTGGGCAGCGCCGATTGGATGCCACGAAACCTGTACGAACGGGTGGAAACCGTCTTTCCCATCAAGGACCCGATGTTGAAACAGCGCATTATGGGCGAAATATTGGAGGCCTACCTGGCTGACAACACCCAGGCGCGTCTGTTGCAATCCGACGGCTCCTACATTCATGCCGATGCGGTTTCGCAGCGCCGGAAAACGCGGTGTCCGCTTTAACGCTCAGGAATTCCTAATTGCGCTTTCCGAGGGCAAAGTTACCCTCGATGCGGTTCCGGCACTGCCGTCGCGTCGCCCGCGCAGCACTCGCCGGGCGGTTAAGGCAAAATAGTCATTATGGACATTTACTTCTTACGTCACGCCAACGCCGGGGAGCCGAAACTCAACCCCGCCAAGGATGAGAAACGGCCGCTTGACAAGCTGGGAATCGAGCAGTCCCACGATGTGGGACGTGCTCTGGCGGCGCTCGACGTGAGCCCCGACGTAATCATCTCCAGCCCTCTGCGGCGTGCCACCCAGACCGCGGCCGTCGTCGCCAACGAACTGGGATACGAAGACAAGGTGATTACCGATGCCGCACTACGGCCCGAAGCAAGCTATGAGAAGTTCCTGGAACTGCTGCGCCGCCACAACCGGCGTGATGCCATCATGGTGGTCGGCCACAATCCCAGCATGACGATATTCCTGAATGCACTTCTCTCCGGTGGCAGCCCGATGAACGCCATTGAGCTGAAGAAGGGCGGAGTGGCCAAGGTCGAAAAAGACGGACGCAAACCAGCAATCTTGAAGTGGTCCATGCCGCCTAAAGTGGTGCGCTCGATTCAGCAGGCCTCGGCCAGCAGTTCGCGGCCGAAGACAGTCCCGAAGTAGTTTTTCTCCTGCTCCACGGCCCACAATTCCAGTTCGATTCCTTCCGAGGGGCTGGGCGTCAGCATGAGCCGCACTCGACCGTCCTGATGGACCCGGACTTTCAACTCACGGACCGCGCCACGGCGGCCTTGATCGAGGGCGCGCGCCAGCCGCAGCAGGGCCACAGCTTTGGCAACATGAATCTGGTCGACGCCCGAAAGAAGGCCCATCACGCGATCACTGGGCGAGGGAAGCGACTTGCCGACATAGCGGGTCATAGCAGCGATAATGCGCCGCTGCATGGGGGTGTATCCAAAGAGTTCCGAGTGGGCAATGACGTAGTAGCTGTGGCGCCGACGTCCGGAACGATTGATATAGGCGCCGACCTCATGCAGCATGGCCGCGGCCTCAAGCCAGTCGGCGTATTGCGGCGGCAACTGATGCACCGGCTGCAATCGCCGGAACAACAGCATGGCGAGATCGCGAATACGCTGGGCAAATGTCAAATCGGCGCCATAGTGTTTGGCGGCAGCCAGCAAGGCATCGTGGCGCTCCGATTCCACGCGTTCGCGCATGACCGCGCTGCCGTTGTAATCGGCCATCATCTGCGCCAGCAAACCGTCGCGCAGCCCCAATGGCATATAGCGAAAGCTGCGCAGGTTGCATCGTTGCATGAGTTCGGCGAAGACCATGGTGCCGGCAATAATAATTTCCGCGCGCCGCGGCCCGATGCCGGGCAGGGCCCGCCGCTGCGCCAGATTGCGCCGGCTCAAAGTGTTCAGCAAGGTGGCGACCGCGGTCTGGGGCACGGTTTGCGGCTTGCTTTCGTCGTAACCGCGGATTTTGGCGGCGTACAAACCTGAGAGCGCCGCCGGCGTGCCGGAGGTGGCCACGGAAATCTGCAACTTCGCGCCCGCAATTCGCTTCTGGATGCGTGAGACTTCGCGTTGGATGAACCCGCGCATCTGCTCCAGTTCTTTTTTCTTGGGCGGGTCGTGATGCAGAAAGGTTTGGGTGAGGCGCACCGCTCCGATAGGCAGGCTGACCATGTCTTCAATGTGACCGGCGATGGAGATGGTCAACTCGCAACTGCCGCCGCCCAGGTCGATCAGCAGGGCCCGGCTGCCGGCGATACGGGCATTGGACAGCACCCCGAGATGAATGAGGCGGCCCTCTTCCAATCCAGAGATGATTTCCGTTTTCCATCCGGTGGCGCTGCGTACCCAATCCAAAAAGGCGCGGCTGTTGCGCGCTTCACGCAAAGCGCTGGTCGCGACCACGCGCACCCGATCGGCGGCGTGGGTTTGCACCGCACGGTGAAAGCGTCGCAGAACTCGCAGAGTGTGCGCCATGGCCTGGGGATCGATGGTGCCATTGGCAAAGACGCTTTCTCCCAGGCGCGTGACCTCGCGCTCGTCGTAGAGCGTCTCCAGACGGCCACGTACGGCCTTGGCTATCTTCAGCCGGACCGAGTTGGAACCGATATCTACTGCAGCGAAGGTCGGCATGAAAGGGCCACCGAAAGAGCATAACAGCCCATCTACCTGCTCCAACAAACCCTCTATTTTGGTTCTCCCCGATGGGCGGCAGATGCCTGGTTGCTTCTGATAAACTCAGGCATTCATGCCGCCGGCCAGTGAGCGTTCAGCCGTTTCGTTCGCGTCCCAGCCATCCGCTGTCCCCAGTTCCAGAATGACCTCTCGACGTGACACTCAGGTTTTGGTCCTTCTCACTCTTGCGGGAGCGGGACTACGCCTGTTCCATCTCGGCGCCAAGGGTCTGTGGCAGGATGAACCCGCCACGGTCGCCATCGCCCGCATGCCCTGGCGGCAATTTGTCCACGTGTGGTGGTACGGGGAGGCAAGTTTTCAGGGCCTGTACTTCCTGCTGATGCGTGTGTGGCTGCACTTCGGGAACAGCGAAGCGTGGATTCGGCTACCCGCCGCCATTTTTGGAATTGCTGCGATTCCCGCGATCTACTTCCTGGCCCGCAAACTTGTGGAGCCCGGGCCGGCATTGGCCGCGGCGGCAATGCTCGCGTTCAGCACCACCCACGTGGTCTATTCGCAGGACGCGCGCGCCTACACCATGGCGATTCTGCTGGTGCTGCTGTCGTCGTGGTTCTTCGTGCGGGCGGTGGAACAGGACCGCGAAATGGATTGGATTCTTTGGACTATCTTCAGCGTACTTGCGGTGTACGGACACTACTTCGCGTCGCTGGTGATGGTCGCCCAGGCCGTCTCTTTGTTCTTCTACAAGAAACCGGCGCCGTGGAAGAAGATGATTCTCCACGCCCTCATCATTCTGGCCATCGCCCTGCCTGGCATGACCTACGTGTTTCGGACTTCCACCCAGTTTCTGACCGGCGCTTATGAGGTCAAGCCCACACCAAAGGAACTTTTGCACTTGCTGCTTTTTCTAGGCGGCAGTGGAGAGAAACTGGTCCTGGCCGGCATTCTGTGGATTGCCGGCCTGGCTGCCATCCGGCGGGAGCGCAGTGGCGCCGGCCCTGAAGTTTTCTGGCGGGAAATGCTGATCATCTTGTGGATCATCGTGCCGATTTTCCTGATCGGCCTGGCGTCATTGCACTATCCCATGTTCGTGCAGAGATACATGATTTTCTCGCTGCCCGCGGCCATTATCCTGGCTGGGCGCGGCATGAGTGCGCTGCCCAGGCGGGACCTCGGAATGTGGCTAGTCATCGCCCTGTGCGTGGCCTCCTTCGTGAACATCGTCCGCGGATATTACAAACCGCGCGAGGACTGGCGTGGCGCCACCAACGCAATTGTCGCGTCTGCATCCGCGGGAGACGCCGTTCTCATTTACCCGGACTATGCGCGACCCGGTTTCGATTACTACTACGATCTGCAACGGCAAAACGCTCCAGCGCTGCGCGTCTTTACTCCCGTCTTCTATGGGTTTGGGGAGAACGACGAGAGCCTATTGCAGGCCCTTGGCTCCAACCCAGCGCAATTTCGTCACGTGTGGGTGATGGCTCGTCAGGCAGGTCCGGACTGGGACAGTCCGCGTGGCGGACATGGGGCGGTCGCTGCGCAATTGCACTCTGTTTTCGGAACGCCAGTGACCAGGCAATTCCAGAACATCACATTGCTCGAGTTTGGCCACTGAGCGCCACGCACCAACCGACATCACGACTTGCAGTACCCTGATTTGTAGTCGTGGTTGGCGACGTCGTGAATCCGTTGTGAAGAGTCCGCATCCCGCTGAGCATCAAAGAGTCAATGGCGGAGCACTCCCAACAATCTGAGCCCGAAACCTTGCGCTCCATCCTGGAACAGGAGAAGCAGGAGTTTGCGCGGCCGGCTTCCCGGAAATCCCGGCTGGGGCTGGCGGTGCGGGCGTTGCGCCATCGTAACTTTCAGCTGTTCTTCGCCGGCCAGGCCATCTCCCTGGTCGGCACCTGGATGCAGACCGTTGCCCAGTCGTGGCTGGTGTATCGCATGACCGGCTCGGCGTTGCTTCTGGGAGCGGTGGGATTCGCCAGCCAGATTCCGGTCTTCATCTTTGCGCCGATTGGCGGCATCGTGGCCGACCGCTTCAACCGTCGCCGGGTGGTCATCGCCACCCAGATCGCTTCCATGGTCTTGGCGGCGATACTTGCCTTGCTAACCCTGACGGGACGCATCCAGGTCTGGCAAATCATGGCGATCGCGGCCGGGCTCGGGGTGGTGAACTCGTTCGACATTCCCGCGCGCCAGGCGTTTCTGATCGACATGGTCGGCCGCGAAGACCTGCTGAACGCGATTGCCTTGAACTCTTCCATGTTCAACGGGGCGCGCATCATTGGTCCCGCCATCGCCGGCATATTGGTCGCGTCCATCGGCGAGGGCTGGTGCTTTGCCGTCAATGCGGTCAGCTATATCGCGGTCATCGTCGGCCTGCTGCTCATGCGCATCGAGCATCCTGCCAATCTTGCCAATGCAGGCTCGCCGCTGGAGAACATCCTGGAGGGATTTGCTTTCGTGCGAAATACCGGCCCGGTGCGCGCCATCCTGCTGTTGCTTGGAGTGGTGAGTTTTGTAGGGATGCCCTATGCCGTGCTGATGCCGGTCTTCGCCGATAAGATCTTGCACGGCGGCGCCCGGGGACTGGGCATTCTGATGGGAGCCACCGGCGTGGGAGCGCTGCTGGGCGCGGCCAGCCTGGCGGCCCGGGTCGGCGTGAAAGGCCTGGGGAAGTTGATCGCTTTTGCCGCGGGAGGATTTGGAGTCAGCCTGATTCTGTTCTCGTTTTCGAAAATATTCTGGCTGTCGACCGTGCTGCTGTTACCGGTGGGCTTCACCATCATGGTGCAGATGGCCTCGTCCAACACCCTGATTCAGGCGATGGTTCCCGACCGGCTGCGGGGCAGAGTCATGTCGGTGTACTCGATGATGTTCATGGGCATGGCGCCGCTGGGAGCGCTCAGTGCCGGAGTCGTGGCCCATCGTATGGGCGCGCCGTTAACGGTCGCGCTGGGGGGCGTGGTGTGTATCGCGGCCGCCATCTGGTTTGGCAGGCACATGCCGTCGCTGCGCGCAGAAGTCCGCGAGCTGGTGCTGGCCGAGGGCCTGACTGGCGGCTCGCCCGCGCAGGAAATCACCAGCCGGGGATTGTCGTGAGTTGCCGCTAGTGCGCCGGTGGTGGCTTGCGGGTGGTGGTAGGCGCGGTGGCGCCGGTGGTCACTCCCAACCGGCGCAGCCGGTCGCGTGCCTGCGATGCTTCGATAGAGCGCGGATAGCGGCTGATGAGGCTCTTCAACTCGCGAATGCCAGCCTCGCGCTGTCCCAGTTCAAGCAGGGCGTAACCCTTCTTTAACTCCGCTGCCGCTGCCTTGTTTCCGCCGGGATATTGCTCCAGTACTTTGTCGTAGTCGCGCGCCGCCGCCTCGAAATTTCCCTGGCGGTACTCGATGTCAGCCAGATAGAACTGAGCGTTCCCGGCCAGATCGTTATTGGAGTAGTACTTGACGTAATCGCCGAATTCTTGCGACGCCAGATCGTATTTTCCCGAGTTGTAATCGCGCAGAGCGTTGTTGTACAGAACGTCGGCGGGAGGCGCTTGCGAAGCGCCCGGGTTGGAGTCTGCCCCCGCCGCGGGCGGTGGTCCGGCGGAAGCGGCGTTTCCGGGCTGGCCAGCGGCCAGGTTCTGGCCGCCTTGCTGCATGTTGTCGAGCTGCTTGCTGACTTTCGCCAGGCGCGATTTCAGTTCGTCCACGGTATCGTGCAGCGACTGGATTTGTCCCGAAATCTGTTCCATGCGGCCACCGGTGTCGCTCTCCTGACCCTGTAGCTTTTGCTGCAAGTCGGTCACCGCCGTGTTCATTTTGTTGACGCTGTCGGCGCTTTGCTCGACCAGGTTCTTCAGCGCGCCCATGTTCATGTCGATGGACTGCTGCATGCGGGCCACCTGGTCTTGCAGCGCCTGCACCTGGGTTTGCAATTGGATAAGGTCTTTGTTCGCGGCGGCCGCCGGTCGGGCGGCGGCCAGCAGCAACGCCGCCAGTGCCAGCCAAGCCACATTGTTCCGAAGTCGCATAGTCAATCCTGTCATGCCTCTGAGTTTTCGCTCCTGATGAGACTACACCAGCCTCACATTGTCATCAGGTCATTACGCACGGCCCGTTTTCGAATTGTCATCACGAATGGGCTTCAGCCCGTGAGGGATCTGCTTCTCCTCAACCGTGTGTCAGCACCGACGAAAGCAGATTCCTCGCTTCGCTCGTAATGACAATTCAAAATGGCGCGCGCTTCAGCGCTGGGAAACCCCAGGGCTAAAGCCCATTTCAAAATCGACTCCATTTCCCCCCTGCTAAAGCAGGGGGCTTCCACCAGCGCCTTTCCTTACTTCTGATACACGAAGTGTCCACGCCGGTTTTGCTGCCAGCACGACTCGGTGCTTTCCGTGCAGAACGGTTTTTCCTTGCCGAAGCTGATGGTACGGATGCGGTCGGAGGAGATACCCAGCTGTACCAGAGCCTGCCTGACGGCGTTGGCACGATTGTCGCCCAGCGCCAGGTTGTACTCGGTGGAACCGCGTTCGTCGCAATGGCCCTCGATGGTGAACTTCATGCTCGGGTGTTGCTGCAAGAATCGCGCATCCGCCTGTAGCACCTGCTGATACTGCGGCGAAACATCGTAGGCGTCGTAATCGAAGAACACATCTTTCATGTTCTGCGAGAACAACTGCTCGTCGGTGCCGCTGGAGGTTTGCTGCGGTGGCGGGGGAGGAGAACTTATCACGGTAATGCGCGCCGTGGCTTCCTGCGTGCCGGCATCGTTCCTCGCCACCAGGTGATAAGTGGTTGACTCCGTAGGTGTCACGGCCCGCGAACCGGTGGGATCGACCTTGCCCAACTGGTCGATGGTGACGTCGGTGGCGTAGTCAGTCCTCCACGTCAACGTGCTCGCCTGGCCCGCTTGAATGGTATTGGGATTCGCGGTGAGCGAAGCCGTAGGCGCGGGAGGCGGGGGCGGTGGAGGCGGCGGTGGCGCGGAGGCCGTCTTCTTCTTGCCACAAGCACTGACGGCCAGCACCACGGCGAGGGCAACGATAATCCGGATCCATTGACTCCTGGTTAGCTTCAACTTTCTTCCTCCACTTTCCAGCGAGAGCACTCGCATCAGTTCATGCCAGGGCCGAAGTGTGCTCCCTCCGCGCCCGTTTGCTTGCAGGCAAATCTTATTTAAAACTCCAATTCGGCTGCGTGTTTTCTCCCGCAGTCGTCAATTGCCGCACTTCACTTCCGTCGGCGAGCATGGAATAAATTTGCACGCGGCCGGTGCGGCTCGACTGAAACACGATGTGACGTCCGTCGGGCGACCACGACGGAAAATCGTTGCGCCCTTCCTCATGGGTCAGTTGCGCCCATTGTTTGCTGGCGACGTCCATCACGTAGATGTCGCTGGCCCCGGGCGCGCCCGGTCCGTAATGACGGATCCACGCGAACGCCAGGAACTGCCCATTCGGCGACCACGATGGCGATACGGCATAGCCCTGATCGGTTACGCGAACCACGTTCGTTCCGTCAGATGCCATGGTGTAAATCTGAGGTAGCCCGCTGCGGCCACCAACCCAGGCAATCTGCGCGTTGGTCTTGGGGTTCCAGGTGGGCGAAACGTCGGGTCCTTTGGCTCTCGGTGAGCCGACGACCACTTCCACCCGCTGAGCTGACCGAATAGATTTCCGTGTTGCCAGTGCGCGACGAGGAGAAAGCAATGTTCTGGCCGTCGGAAGACCATGCGGGTGAGTAGTTGTCTCCAGCAAAGTGCTGAAAACTTACATTGCGGCCTAGTTCCAGCGAGTACATCAAAATCTGCCAGCCTTCCTTGGTCACGCCGGAGTAGGCTACGCGGGTGCCGTCGGGTGAAACGTGCGGCGAGAGCGCAATGCTTCCCAGGTGCGTCAGTTGCTTCTGGTCGGCGCCGTCGTAGTCCATCTGCCAGATTTCCTTGGAGCCGCTGCGGTTACTCACAAAGTAAAGCTTGGTTTCGGCAACGCCTGCGATACCGCCGCCCAGGCGAAGAATAATCTCATCGGCGAAGCGATGGGCAATCAGGCGGGCATTGGCGTCGTTGGCCTGTTCACGATATTGCTTGCCCAGCACCTGCGGCGACTGCGGATTCTTAGTGTCGTACAACCAGCCTTGCACACTCAGCGATCCGCCCTGAATTCCCAGATTGCCGAAGGCCAGCATGTTTGCGTTGGGGGGCGGGCTGCTCCAGTCATTGAGATGCACTTCCTGCGGAGCGCCGGGCACCGACACGGGATAAAAACTCTTGCTCACCATGTCGAAGATTCCCGCCGCCTGCAGATCGTTCCACAGGGTCACGTTGAAGATGGCCGACAGGTTCTGTGTGCCGGTATCGTTGGTGGCCAGTTTGAAGTCGGGCACGGCGAGACGGATCTTCTCGACCCCAAGACCGGTGCCGGTGCGAATCCAGTCCTGGGCGGACATATCCGCAATGGCAGTGAGGACAAACAACCCCAATAAAATTGCTCTGTATCGTTTCATGCTCCCCAATCTCTGTTTCCTTTAGCGCTTAAGCTCATGTGCATTATGTTGTCCATCCTGAGCGAAATGAGGTGTCATCCTGAGCGAAGCGCATGGCCGACCGCTTCTTTTGCGGGTCGGACAGGCGCGGAGTCGAAGGACCCCTATTCCCGCAGAAATCACTTTGGCCGCCGCGCTCAGCCAAAACTTTAGGATAACTGGCGACCATAGGGTTCCTTCGACTCCTCGCTACCCTCGTCGCTCAGGATGACACCCCAAAATCAGGCCAATCCAACTCAAAGGGTGACCTATGCACCAAATGCAAAAAAACATCCCTACCGCCGATAATCGAACCAGAACTCGACGGCGACATAACGGCCCGAATATTCCGGAGGCAGCGGGCCAAAGGTATCGATGCGCTGCAGCGCCCGCGTGGCCGATTGATCCAGCGACGGAATACCGCTGGACTGCTCCACCTTTATGTTCTCCGGCGTTCCCGAGCGCGTGATCTCGAAATAAATGTAAACCCGGCGCGCGGTGTCGATGTTGGGGTCCACTTCATATTTCAGCCAGTTTTCCGAAACCTTGCGGCGCACCCCGTCGACATACCAGCCGAAGCGGCTGCCAAAATCTCCGTTGCCCCCGGTAAAGCTGAGCCCGCCTTTGGCTCCGCCCGCAGTGAAGGAGCCATAAGGGCCGCTGACCGGGCCTCCTTGGCCAAACGGAATCCGGTTGTCCTCTACCTTTGCTACTTCTTTGGGTGGCGGCTTTTTCTGTTCGGACTCCCGTGGCCCCTTCTTTTTGGCGTCGGGCGCGGGAATCGGAATCGCCTTGGGCTCTTCTTTCGGGACCTCCTTCGGCGGGGTTTGTGTCAGCCCCTTCGATTCGTTGGCCAGCACGTTCTGGGTCTCCGTCGGTGGCTTCGGCAATGGGATGTTGCTCACCAGCGTGGCACTCATCGCGCCGCCACTTCCGCTCGTTCCTCCCCAATTTTCGCCTCGATTGCTGGGTATCAGATACCCGAACAATGCCAAGCCGAACAGTGCGACGTGCAGTGTTACCGAGCCGATCAAAGGAGCGCGAAGATTGCCCCCGGTCGGAAAGATGTCAACGTCGGCTGCCATTCTTCTCCAGCGGTTGGGTCACGATGCTCACGTTGGTGATGCCCGACTGCTTCACGGCGTCCATCACGCTTGCGAATGCGCCAAAGGGAACATTCTCATCGGCGCGCACGAAGACCGACTGGCCTTCGGGATCGCGAATCTTCTGGTGCAATTGTTCGCCGATCTGATTGATGTTGACCGGCTGGTTGTTCAGGAAGACGCGCTGCTGGCGGTCGATGGTGATTACCAAACGCTCCTCGGTGATTTCCTTCACCGTTCTGGTATGAGGAATCGCGACCTCGATGCCCGATTGCAAAATCGGTGCAGTCACCATGAAGATGATGAGCAGCACCAGCACCACGTCCACCAGCGGAGTGACGTTGATGTCGGCCAGCGACGTCTGGGTGCGGCCCCGTGAATTGGTGAAAGCCATTACCGTCGCTCCACCGGCTCGACCGCGCGAGCGCTGCCCATCTGTGCGCGCTCGACTTCATTGATCAGTTCCAGGCTGAAGTCGTCCATGCGCGCGCCAAACTCGCGAATGTGCTGGGTGAACATGTTGTAAGCGATGACTGCGGGAATGGCGGCGAACAGGCCGGCCGCGGTGGTGATGAGGGCCTCGGATATGCCGGGCGCAACCGCGCGCAGCGTGGCTCCGCCAGCGGTGCCGAGACCGTGGAAGGCGTCGATGATGCCCCACACCGTGCCGAACAGGCCAATGAAGGGCGTGACCGCTCCCGTGGTGGCCAGCCAGGGCAGGCGGCTTTCCAGGCGGCTCAGTTCTTCCGACGACGCGATCTGGGTGGCGCGCTGCAATGCCGGCATGCGAATGGCATACGGCGCCTGCTTGCGCAGTTCTTCATACGCGCCGTCGAACACCGCGATCAGCGGGCTGGGCTTGAATTGTTCCGCGACCGCGGCGACATCCTGCAGCCGCTCCGACTTGCGGAATGCGCGCATGAAGCGATTGCTCTGCACTCGCGCCCGCCGGAACAGACCCCACTTGGAGAAAATGATGGCCCACGAGGCCAGGCTGAACACCAGCAAAATTAAGAGAACAGCTTTGGCGACGAGACCACTGGATTCAATAAGCCCTGAGATTTCACCGCCGATGGCCGAGGCAATTAAGCAAGAATGCACATTCATTGGACGCGACAGGCTCGACTTTCGCTATTCCGCATTATATGCATTTGATGAGGCAGCAGCAGGTCCGCGCAGTGGGGTTCCCTGGTAGTTACGGAGCAGTCTGGGATTGTCATTACGAGCGAAGCGAGGAATCTGCTCTTTACCTCCGTTGGATGACGGTCGAGGGAAAGCCGCTCCCTCGCGGGCCAAGTGTGCTTGGGATGACAAAACTGACGGAATTTTCTCTCACGCCCGGCAGCCACGGTTCGCAAACTCACATCCAACCATCGGAGATTACGGGAGGCTACGCAATGAAGGTACTCATCGCTTTGCTTGTGCTTGTGCTGGGATCGGCAGTACCGGGAGGAGCGCAAGCTCCCTCTGGCAGCGCTGGAAGCCAGTCCCCAGCCTCGCCTAATGCACAGACTGCTCCTGGCACTTCCGCTGAGGCCAACGCGAATCCGACTGCGTCCGCAAATCAGAACGACAGCGTGCTGCAATCGCAAATTGAGAACGCGCTGCGCAACGAGCCTGCACTCAGCAGCAGCCATATCGCCGTGAATGTCACGGCCGAGAGCATCAGTCTGAGCGGCACCGTCGGTTCCGGCAAAGATAAACAGACTGCCGAGCGCATCGCCCAGTCGTTCGATGGCAATCGAAAAATGAATGACACGCTGGCGATCACGGGGCATGGGCATTCTGACCTGGCGCCCGACCATTCCGCATTGAACAACAGCGGCACGGGGAATACGCAGAACCCGTCCACCAGCCAGGGCAACAACAACGGAACCAACAATCCCCCCACCAAGCCGCCGCAGAGATAAATAACAGCCGGGCTCTAGCGCTCCTCTACCCGAACATCCTTCATTTTGACAACCATGCCCACAGAAGGTAGCATCTTCTATTATCGTACGCACATTGTACGTACAGGTAGAACCATGACCTCCATACTCAAAAAGAAACCGGCAACCAGGCGCCAAAGGATCAACTTTCGCGCCTCGGATAGCGAGGAACGCCTGATCCGCCTGGGGGCGGAGAAGCGCGGTCAAAAGGTGACTCGATTCATCGTTGAGAGTGCCTGTAGCGCGGCTGAAATAGCTTTGGCAGACCAGAAACACTTTGAGCTTCCGGCTGCACAATTTGCGCGTTTCACGCAAGCGCTCGACCGTCCAGCAAAGTTCAACCCGGCCTTGCAAAGACTGTTCTCGGAGAAGTCGATCCTTGAGCAACGCTCAGACAAAGCCGCCCCTGTCGGCAGTCGAACTACTGGCGTCTAACCACGACGTCGCAGAGTTTGACTGCGGCAAACATCTGTCCCTCACAGAATGGTTGAAGCGCTTTGCCCGTATGAACCAGGCGAGCGGGGATACCCGAACCTACGTTGTTCATCGGGAATTCACTGTCGTCGGGTATTACTCTCTCGCTCCTGCAAGCATTTCAAGGAAAGATGCCACCATGCGCGCAAGCAAGTCAGCGCCTGAACCAATCCCGATCGTTCTGCTCGCTCGCCTGGCGGTCGACAAACAGGAGCAGGGACGAGGCCTGGGTCCTGCTTTGCTGAAGGATGCCCTGCAACGTGCGTATGCCGGCGCACAGATCATCGCAGGCCGTGCCATCCTCGTGCATGCTATTGACGCTGAGGCCGCAATGTTCTACCGGAAGTACGGATTCGAGAGTTGTCCCGGTCTTGAATTGCACTTGATGCTGCTGATGAAGGACTTGCGGGCCGCTTTAGGGTTGTGAGCGCGGACTCGACACTACACCAGTGGTACAATTTCGGCGAATTCCGATTTGAGTTTGGGGCTGATTCGTCACTGTTCTCGCATGGCTCGGCCTGTTCTTTGCCCGAAGCAAAAGGAGACTCATGAGTTCTGCCAGTTCTGTCCCCCCGATTGAGCAACCGCCTCTTTCCGAAGTCGAACGTGTGGCGGACACCTTCATCGCCCCCAGCAAGACGTTCACAGACCTCCGGCGTAAGGCGAGTTGGTGGGTACCCTTTGTACTGCTGTCGATCGCAAGCTGGGTGCTGGTGGCAGTGGTGGACAAGAAACTGGGGATGGAAAAAGTTGTCGAGAACCAGATGGCGCTTTCGCCCAAGCAGGCTGAGAGGCTTGATCAGTTGGCTCCCGAGCAGCGCGCGGCGCAGATACAGACCATCGTCAAGGTCAATCGCATAGTTAGCTACGCGTATCCGGTGATCATGGTGATCTTTATTGTCATCATATCCGCGGTATTGCTGGGGACGTTCAACTTGGGCTTCGGTGCGCACGTTACCTTTAACCAGGCCATGGCCATCAGCATGTACGCCTCCCTGCCCGGAATCATCAAGGTGCTGATTGCCGTCCTGGCGATCAGCGTGGGGGGAGGCGAAAGCTTCACCTTTCAAAATCCGGTCGCCAGTAATTTGAGCGGCCTGGTTGATTCCAGTAACCACTTCCTCTACTCCATTGCGACTTCGCTGGATGTATTCACCATCTGGTCGATTGTGCTGACTGGTTTGGGATACGCCTGCGTGACCAAGCTGAAACGCGGGACAGCCATGGCCGTTGCCTTCGGCTGGTGGGCGGTGGTGGTGCTGGGAGGAGCGGCGGTTGCGGCGTTGTTCTCCTGAGGAGTACAAAAAGCAAATTTCTCGCTGCGCTGGTAAGGACAATTCCCAAAGCACGCGCTCTCTCTTGCCTTCGCCCGAATTGGAACTCACCTCAATTGAAACGCAACGGCAGCGCGGAATAAGTCCCAAACTGGTATATACTTCGGCTACTCAGTAATATTCCCGCTGCACTGGGCGGGTCGGGGCGCGATCATTTTCATATGCCCCGAGGCGGTGACTTAGCGGAGCGAGCGAGTCGAGGCCTGGCTGGCGCGTTTGGAACTGAGAGTGCGTTACCGGCATCATTTTCTTTCCATATTCCCGGAGCACTTTCACCCATTGCAGACACCTGGACCGCTTGGTGGAGGTGTCGCTTGGATCTGGTATTCATACGTGTCTTATTCGTCCTCATTACTGCGGTTGCCAGTTACGAACTGCAGCCGCTTGGGTTAGCCAAATGGCCCGCCGCCGCCGTGGGAGTGGTCTTCGGACTTGCGGTGGTGCTATTTGAGCTCCGCCTGCGCCAGGCCAGTCTGAAGCGGCTGATCGGCGCGGTCATCGGAAGCATCCTCGGCATCATCGGGGCCTACCTTTTCAGTCTCGTCATTCGCAATAGCATTCATGAAGGTCCGACGCAAAGCTTTCTCCAGCTTTTCGTAATGTTGATCATGGCCTATGTAGGGCTGGTGGTGGGCGCCGGCAAGGGCGACCTGCTTAACCTGGCGGCGCTGGGCGGCATTTTTGGCGGCGAGAAACAATCCAAAAAGAGCCACAAGATCCTCGACACCAGTGTCATCATCGACGGCCGCATCGCCGACATCGCCGAAACCGGCTTTCTCGATGGCGTGATCGTCATTCCCCAGTTCGTGCTGCGCGAACTTCAGCTGGTGGCCGATTCGGCTGATTCCATGAAGCGCAACCGCGGCCGCCGCGGTCTTGACATCCTGCAGCGGATCCAGAAGATTGCAACTTTGCAGGTGCAGATCGTGGAAGACGATTTTCCAGCCGTGCGCGAAGTTGACTTGAAACTGATCGAGCTGGCCAAGGTTTACGAAAGCAAGATCGTCACCAACGATTTCAACCTCAATAAAGTGGCCCAACTGCAAGGCGTCGCGGTGCTGAATATTAACGAGCTGGCGAACTCGTTGAAGCCGATTGTCCTCCCCGGCGAGATCATGAAGGTTTTCATCCTGAAGGAAGGCAAGGAGTACAACCAGGGCGTCGCCTATCTTGACGACGGGACCATGGTGGTAGTGGACAACGCCCGCAAGATGATCGGCAAGAACATCGATATCTCGGTGACATCGGTGCTGCAAACCACCGCGGGGAAGATGATTTTCGGCAAGTTCGACGAGCGCAGCGCGACGATCGCACGCCCTGTCGAGGCGCGACCGGACTTTAAGAAGGTGGCGTCTGCGCCTGTCGCGGCAGCCGTGGTTCCGGAAGCGCCTAAGCCGGAATAAGTCAGAAAGAGTCTGTTGCGCAAAGATGAGGGTGGGGGCCTGGGTAAGTCCCGACCCAATGGGCGCATGATTACTTGCAGTGGGACTCTCCTGTTTTGCCAAGATCGAAAAACGTATGCGAGGGGGTCTGGGTGGCCCGTGGCTGCACTCGGGCTGGCCGGGTGACCCTTCGGGTAATCACGGGAACGTATGAATCTTGACAATATACCTAATAGAAATCACAATAGCTTTAGGAAAGCCACGGCCATGCGGTCTGCAGTCAGGAAAACCCGGTCTTTTTCGCTCGACCAGAATGTTCTGTCAGAGGTTGAGCGCACCAAGGGAAGCAACTCCGCCAGCGAACGGGTCAACCAGTTGCTGAAGTATGCTCTGGAGACGGAGCGCAAGGCCAGCCTTCACGAGGAAGCGGCGGAGTTCTTCGGTAGCGCCTCGGAAGACCGGCAGGAGCGCCGCGCCTTCCAGAAGGCCAGCCTTAAATCCTGGTCACGTCCATGACCAGCTGGCGAAGAGGAACCAAGCCGGCGCAATGGTATCCGAGACGGAGCGAAGTTTGTCTGATCGACCTCGACAAGGAACGTCCCGCGCTGGTGATTTCCAGCGACAGCCTGAATGCACATTCTCTGGACGTATGTGTGCTGCCGATTTCCACCGCCGAACACAAGGCATTTTCACTTCGCCCCAAGCTGAAGGCTGGAGAGGGTGGTTTGAGCCGCGACTCGTGGGTGAAGTGTGACCAACCGACCACGGTGGAAAAGCAACTGGTGATCTACCCTTCGCTGGGCACGCTGGCCCCGGCGTCCATGCAGAGGATTGAAACTGCGGTGAAGGTCGCCCTTGATCTTGCGTAGCCAGCGGTGCGCTGGGCCAGCGTCCACCGATTGAAAGTTCCACTCAAGCAGAGAAAGCTTGTTATGCGCAGTAGCCACTTCCGGTGTGCAGACAGGCCAGCGCATCCATATCCCCTTGCTGCATCAAAGTAAGGAGTGCTGTGATAAAGTAAGGAATATTGGAGGCGCAGGTTGCAAAAGCAGGCCAGGATAACCAGCAAGGGCCAGATTACGGTGCCGCGCGAGATTCGCCGCGTCCTAGGTGTGCGAACCGGCGACCAGTTGATCTTTGAAAGTGATGAAGCGGGAGTCCGGGTCCGCCCCGCGCGAACGGAAAGCCCATTTGCAAAATATCGGGGGATCGGAAATCCCGAAATCCCGTCCGGCCGGTCGGGAATTGATCGTTGGACCAAACAGACGCGCGGGCGATGACAACTTCCATCGATACCAATATCATCATCGCTCTCTGGGACCGTGACCCCGCTGTCAGTGCAGCCGCACAATTTGCGTTGGACGCCGCGCTGCAACACGGTGGTTTGGTGATCAGCGCGCCGGTCTTTGCTGAGCTAATGGCCGCGCCCGGCCGCAGCGAGGCATTTCTCACTTCCTTCTTCACCGACACCGGCATCGCCGTCGAGTGGAACTTGCAGGAAGCAGTCTGGCGCGCTGCGGGGCGGGCCTTTCAAAAATACGCCGTGCGCCGAAAGGGAAAGCGTGATCCTGGCCCGCGCCGCATCTTGGCTGACTTTTTGATTGGTGCTCATGCCGCCGAGCGCGGGTATCGGCTACTCACACTGGATGATCGTCTTTATCGGTCAGCTTTTCCCGATCTCGCGCTCGTGCAGGTGTAGCCTTGCCGTAAGCCACCGTCCACTCTTTCCAAATCCCACCCAAGCGAGGGAAGCTTGGGTGCCTTACCCTTGTCGCGCGGTGCCGACAGCTCCGACAAACGGTAATGATCCGAGCGTTCGAGCAGTTTAAGCATTGGTGCAGCGGGGAAGCAGCAGTGCCGCCGGCTGAAGCCGGCTCCGTTCAGAAAAAGACGCGGGACGCGGCGCTGAAGCGCCGCTCTACCCGTGCCTTCGCATCACTGCATAATTCGAACACTGCCCTACGCCCCGATGACGGCCACCAATTCCTTCACCGAGTCGGCACTCTTCTGCAACGCAGCCTGCTCTTCGGGAGTCAGTTTGATCTCGATGATCTTCTCGAGGCCGTTGGATCCCAGCTTGCAGGGCACGCCAACGAACAGCCCATGGATGCCGTACTCGCCTTCCAGATAGGCGGCGCAGGGCACGATCTTCTTCTTGTCCTTGAGGATGGCCTCGACCATCTCGGTGACCGCCGCTGACGGCGCGTAGTAGGCGCTGCCGGTCTTGAGGTACTTAACGATCTCGGCGCCGCCGTCGCGGGTGCGCTGCACCAGGCGTGCGATGGTGGCCGCATCCATCAATTCGGTGATGGGAATGCCCGCCACAGTGGAGTAGCGCGGCAGAGGGACCATGGTGTCGCCGTGGCCGCCCAGCACAAACGCGGTGACGTTCTCTACAGAGACATCCAGTTCCCGCGCAATGAAAGTGCGGAAGCGCGCCGAGTCCAGAATGCCGGCCATGCCGATGACGCGATTGCGCGAAAAGCCGCTGAGCTTGTAAGCCGCCTGCGCCATGGCATCGAGCGGGTTGGAGACGATGATCAGGATGCAGTTGGGCGAGTACTGCACCGCCTTGCCCACCACATCGCTCATGATCTTGTAATTGGTGTTGAGCAGGTCGTCGCGGCTCATGCCGGGCTTGCGCGGAATGCCCGCCGTGACTACCACAATGTCGGAGTTGGCAGTATCAGCGTAATCGTTGGTACCGACGACGGCCGAGTCGCGCTTCTCGATCGGCATGGCCTGTAGCAGATCGAGTGCTTTGCCTTGCGGTACGCCTTCGATGATGTCAATCAGTACGACGTCGGCCAGTTCCTTCGACGCCAGCCAGTGCGCCGCGGTGGCGCCCACGTTGCCAGAACCTACTACAGTTACCTTTTTACGCATGATGCCTCACAGTGTTGGAATTTTTATGATGTGTCACAGCATGAATCCGAAATTGCGGGTTGACGAAAGATCGAAAATCACTCACCACGAAGACACGGAGCACACGGAGTTTTTGGTGTTTGTAGGATCCTCTCCGTTCAGGCCGCCGCAGTTTCTAGCGCTGCACGTAGAGCGTCTGCATCGGAAACCGAAAAATAGAGCTTCTCAAATCCGAGAACGCGTCCCTCGCGGTCCTTCATGAGTATGACCCCCTCGCCAGTTTCCTCGCATATGTACTCTTGGGACGGGTCTCCGAACCAGACAGTCAGCGTCTGCCCTTCACGGTCGTGAAACACCCTTATGTCGGCCATATGCGTGTACCCTCTTTGATCGCGTCGCTGGGATACGCGGTCAGCAGAAATGCGCCGCTCTCGCCCTGCTTCACGACAGCGCAGATCCAGCGCCTTTGGAGCTTCCTTCTTGTAGAAGAGTAGCACCCTCTCGTCCTTCCGGCTCAACCACACCTCGTCAGGCGCTTCCAAAGCAAGCCGGATGCGGTCTTCCCGGCCAAGCATCACCGGGTGCTTCACGATGGTGATGAGATCCCATCGTTCCCGGGTAACCCGCACGTCGAATCCGAGCGGCGTCCGGAACTCAAAGAGCACTTCTCTTGAGCGAGCCACCTTATTACTTCTACTCTGCCACCAGCTCCGCCACCGGCGCCATGTTGTGGATCATCTCGGTCGCGAACTCGCTTGTTCTAACTTTGGTCGCGCCTTCCAGCATGCGCTCGAAGTCGTAGGTGACCTTCTTCTGCAGGATGGTGCGCTCCAGCGAGTCCTCGATCAGGCGGGCCGCCTCGTGCCAGCCCATAAAGTCGAACATCATCACGCCCGACAACATGACCGAACCGGGATTGATGACATCTTTATCGGCGTACTTCGGAGCGGTGCCGTGCGTGGCCTCGAAGATGGCGTGCTGGTCTCCGACGTTGGCGCCCGGCGCAATGCCGAGTCCACCGACCTGGGCGGCGGCGGCATCGGAAATGTAGTCGCCGTTCAAGTTGGGCGTTGCCAGTACCGCGTACTCGTCTGGGCGGGTGACGATCTGCTGGAAGATGCTGTCGGCGATGCGATCGTTGATCATCAGCTTGGTCTTCCAGGCGCCCTTACCGTGGGTGGCGTAGATGTTGCGGATCACGCTCTTCACTTCTTCGTAGAGCGCCTCGCGGAAGTCCTGCTGCGCAAATTCCAGGCCGGGCTCGACCATCTTGGCGTTGTCTTCCACCGACAGTCCCGGATTTTTGTCGAGGTTGCCGATGATCCAGCTTTCGCGCTCAGTGATGACCTGGTCGCGGAACTCCTGGGTGGCCAGCTCATAACCCCACTCGCGGAACGCGCCTTCGGTGTACTTCTGGATGTTGCCCTTGTGCACGATGGTCACCGATTTGAGTTTGTTGGCCAGCGCGTATTGAATGGCCATGCGCACCAGGCGCTTGGTGCCGGTGATTGAGATCGGCTTGATACCGATGCCGGAATCCTCGCGCACGTGCTTCTTGGTGCCGGCCAGCATCTTGGTGTTGATGAAGTCAATCAGTTCCTTGGCCTGCGGCGTTCCCTGTTTCCACTCGATGCCCGCGTAAACGTCTTCGGTGTTCTCGCGGTAGATAACGATATTCATGCGCTCGGGATGCTTTACCGGCGAGGGGATGCCCTGGTAATACTTCACGGGGCGAACGCAGGCATACAGGTCGAGAAGCTGGCGCAGGGCGACGTTCAGCGAACGGATGCCGCCGCCAATCGGGGTGGTCAAGGGGCCCTTGATGCCGATGCGCAACTCGCGGAACGCAGCTACGGTGTCGTCGGGCAGCCAGGTCTTGAAGCGGTCCATGGCCTTTTCGCCTGCGAACACTTCGTACCAGGCGACCCGGCGCTTGCCGTTATAGGCAATCTCGACTGCCGCATCGAATACGCGGACCGACGCTTTCCAGATATCACGGCCGGTGCCGTCGCCTTCGATGAAAGGAATGATGGGATTGTCTGGGATGACAAGCTTACCGTTTTCGTAAGTGATCTTGGTCCCGCTGGTAGGCAAAGGAATTTCATTGTAAGAAGCCGCCACAAGGCACCTCGAGGAGTATGGAAATAAATTGGCCTAAGCTGTAAACAGCCGTGTGTCGGGACCAGGAAGCACGTCCGGCGCTACGCCGGAAACCTGAATCAATATGATGACAGCGACGGGTGGACCATCCTCAGCCTACATCTGCCGCGTCCGGATCAGAAACGCCTGCTGCCGTGTCCCGAACCTATCAACGTTATCACCAGCGGATGTGAGGTTCAACGAAAACAGGGCGGAAAGCCTGCAATCGGCGTGACACATTGGTGGGATCACCTACCGTGCCCGGACTAGCACAAGCCTGCGAAGTTTTTGCCTTGTGAATCGCCAGATTCGCAGTACAATATGCCGTTTGCAGCGTGAGGAGGCTATGCCGGCAACTGATTCCTCGCTCCCCCCTTTCCGGTATGAGTTGGAAATCTCGGGCGACAACACTGTAGTGAAGTGTCACGGCAGAATCGTCAGCGACACCGCGGACGAGTTGAAGCAACTGGTTAAGCCGATGATACCCAAGTGCCGCCGCATCGTACTCGACCTCAGCGACGTTGAGTTCATCGACAGTTCCGGCCTGGGCACGCTGGTGGGGCTGAAGGTCTCGGCAGCCTCGGCAGCCTACTGCAGTCTGGAGCTCAGCAACCTCTCCCCGCTGGTGAAGGAGTTGCTGCGTACCACCAGACTGATTCAATTGTTCGGGGCGGGTTGACGGACGCCACTCAGGCCTCGATGGTTCTGAGATAAGTCTCGCGTGTCTGCCGCAGCACCTCGGACAGCCGCATCTCGAGATCGAAGCTGTCATCTGCGTGCAGTACCCGCCACACCAGCTTTTGCAGGGCGCGATGGGGATGGGCGGCAACCGGCAGCCATTTGCGCGCCCGTCCGGTCACTAGGCGCACCAGATGTTCGAGGGTGCGCAGGAACAGCGCGCTCTGCACCAGTTGGTCATGTTCGGCGGCGTTCAGCAATCCATGCTCATGCAGCAGGTGCAGCCGCTCCCGCAGATTTCCCGCAAGCCAGAGGCGATGCTGCGCCTGTAGCGAACCTGTGAGGTAGTCAAGGTCGTAGATTCCACCCGCGCCGCTCTTAAAGTTCGCAGCCGTCTCACTTCGTTCCAACCGCAGGCGAACGTCGGTCAATTCCGCATCGAAGTCAGGCCGGGTCGCGATCTCTGCAATTCCCTTACGTACCGCCTGTGATGCGCGACTCCCGAGTTCGCGGTCGCCCGCCACATGGCGCAACTTAAGATAGGTCAGCGCCTCCCATGGCTTGGCCTCGTCGCGGAAGTAGGCGGCCAACTGCGTGGGAGTGACGATTAGTTCGCCTTCGCGGCCATGCGGGCGCAGGCGAGCGTCCACCGGAAACACCGCGCCATCCTGGGTGTATGCCGCCAGCGCATCCATCATCTGCGCGGCGACGCGGTGGGTCTCTTCCGCATCGCTGCCTTCGTCGCAAACGAACAGCACATCGGCATCCGACAGGAGATCGAATTCGCCGGCCCCCAACCTTCCCAGTCCCATGACCGCCAATCCGGCGGGAGCGCCGGCAATCACCAGGGCAGCCTGGATCGCAGCCTCAGCCGCGGAGGTGTTCTCGCTGAGCGAGTCGAAGACTTGGCGCAACTGAAACAGATCGCGCGCGCCCGACAGGAACACGCGGCGGCGGTAGTGGCGTCGCAAGATGGCGTTCGCCTCGGAGCGGTCGACCTTCTCCTGGGCGAGGTAAGCGAAAACGGGATCGGCCGTGACCCTTTCGCTGCGCGGGCCTTCGTCGAACAATTCTGCCTCGCCGGGAGTTGACAGCTCCTCCAGTTGCGGCAGTAGCGCGACCTCCGCCGGGTGGCGAACCAGGATGTCGGTCAGATACTCGCTGAACTCAAAAATGGTGAGCGCCCGGTCCACCGCTTCGGTCGAGCGCAGCACCGCGCCATAACGCTCCGAAGTAGTTCCTGCTGAACTGAGGAAGCGATCGAGATTGCGCCGTGCATGCTGCGACAACTCGCTGCTGCCGGCGATTTCCCTCAGCCGCGGGGAATCGACCGCCAGCCGCTGCATCATCTGGCTGTAGGAACTGTCGGGGGTAGTGGGAACCTCCGGATGCAACTGAAATTCAGGCGGGCGTTGGTCCTGGCTCTGCTCCTGATAGATGACCCGCTGATAAATCTCCACCACCGCCGCCATGCGCCTTTGCACATGGGCCAGAAACTCTTCCGGGGACGGCGCCGTCGTACCTTCCTGGGCGAGCCCGCGCGCCAACCATTCCAACTCGCGGCGCGAGTCCGGCAGCCGATGCGTCTGCTGGCCCTGACGCAGTTGCAGCCGGTGCTCCAGGTTGCGCAGGAACTCGTAGGCGTTGCTGAGGTTGTGAAAGTCTTTGCTGCCGATGTGTTCCTTGTCGTACAGCTTCTGCAGCGCAAACATTGTGCCCCGCGAACGCAGCCACGATTCGCTTCCGCCATAAACACGCTGCAGGCACTGCACCAGAAATTCGATGTCGCGAATGCCGCCAGCGTCCAGCTTCACATCGATGCCGCCCTGCCCGGTCTGCTTCAGCACGCGCCGGCGGCGATGACTTCCCATTTTCTCCCGCGAGGCGAGCGCCGTCTTAATGGCAGCGAAGTTCAGCTCAGGGCGATAAACGAAGGGTTGCACCCGGCGCACAAACTCGCGCGCCAGCCCCACATCGCCCGCCGAATGGCGCACCTTGATCATGGCCTGCAACTCCCAGTCGTGGGCCACGTGGGAGTAGTAATGGATAGCGTGGGGCAGCGGTACCGCGGGCTCGCCTTCGTTCCCCTGGGGACGCAAGCGCAGATCGATGCGGAAGACCGGACCTTCGCGAGTGTGGCGCGCGAGCAACTCGGTGATCTGCTGGGCCAGCCGGATGAAGTATTCCCGGTTGGGAATCTCCGCTCCTGGCGGTTCCACACCGCCGTCGTAGAGATACAGCAGGTCAATGTCGGAGCTGTAGTTCAGTTCGTTGCCGCCGAGCTTGCCCAGAGACAGCACGGCAAAACGCGAAGCGGTCACGCGGCCTTCCGGGTCAAGTCGCTGCGTGGATCCGTAGCGGTGCTGAAGTTGGGAATGGACTTCGCGCAAAGCTTCTTCGATCAACACATCCGACAGGGCGGAGATTTCGGCAGTCGTCTCCGCCAGGGTGGCCACTCCCAGCACGTCGCGCAACATGATGCGGACGTACTCGCGCTTCTTGAAACGTGCCAGCAATACCGCCGTATCGGCTTCGCCCGAGCGCGATCGCATGCGGGCGAAACTTTCCTGAAATTCTTCACGCGAATGCGTGCGGTCCAGGCTTTGGTCGCGGACGAAACCCTGAAACAGGTCCGGGTTATGGATTAGCGTGTCGCCCAGCCAGGAGCTGCCGGCGAACACCACTACAGCGTAGTGAATCAGGAACGGATGCCTCTGCAGCAGGCGCAATACCTCGGGCGAGGCCGATTCGGCCAAACGCTCAAACTGGTTGACTGCGGCATCGGGATTCGGCGAACTGGGAAGGAGGGCGGCCAGCGTCTCTTGGACCGAGGCAGGCACGAGTTGGCGAATGTGCGCGAGATTTCGCCGCGCCGCCTCCGCATCGTGAAACTGCACGTTCGCAGGGAGTATCGCGGAATCAGGCTGTGTGGTGTTGGGCACGCGTTGTTCCAGGGGTGGAGCGAAGCACTATTTCGCCGCTGCCCCTGTCAGCATGGTCAGCAACATCACCATGTCAGTTCGAGCGTAGATGGCGTGGGCAAGTTTGGCCTCCATGTAAACCCACGAGCCGGCAGACAGCTCTTGCACCTCGCCATCAAGGGTCACGCGGGCATCACCCTGAAGAATCTCGATGATGGCTGGCACCGCGGCCGTGTGCTGCGATAGTTCCTGTCCTCCGGCAAAGCCGAAGAGGACGACCTTCATGTAATCATCGCGATGAATGGTGCGGCTGAGGGTGCCGTCCCGTGGAATCTCGACTTCTTTCAGCAGGTTTGCAATGACAGAAAATTTGGCCAAGGGTCCGTCCTTTACTAGCTTAGTTGGGCTGCGCTCAGACCATCATAAGCCACTGCCGCGGGCCCGCAACCTTTGACAATGTGGAGAATCACTCGGCACATTGTTGCAAGAGCTTGCACCAGTCAAGTCCTAATTCGTTGCGTTTTCAGTAACTTACGCTGGAGACAAAATTGCATTGTCATTGGATGACATTCCATATTGAGTCCCCGTATTCCCTGTGATTCGAAGGAGATCTCCGATGAAAAAGCTTTTGGTTGTAAATCTGGCATTGGTTTTTGCCCTGTGTTTTGCCAGCGCCACCCTCGCCCGCGCCAACGATGTCGTTGAGCCGTTCCCGACCGCAGGCGACGCCTATTGCAGCTTCACCAACGGCTGCGGAAACCTTCCTGCCGGTGGGCAGACAGCGTACATGTGGACCACGGGCGATTACGTCCAGTCGCCAATCTTCAGCACCGGCCAGGGATCGATCAGCAGCCTGTCGTATGACTTTATGGTCAATGACGTTCTGGGCGGCGGCAACAACGAGACCGTCGGCTACTTCGTGAATGGCACGGAAATCGGTAGCATCACCGTTCTTGACTGCAACTACTGCGGAACCAATGTGGAGTTCAGCGGGACGTTCAGCTTCAGTCCTATCACTCCGCAGGGCGGAGGATATCAGCTCGAAATGATCTTGCAGGACACCATTCCCGGGGGCGGCGGCTCAATCGCGTTTGTCGACGGCGGAATGTCCACTCTGTCGGGCGGCGGGGGAACTGTACCGGAACCCAGCAGCCTGGTACTGTTCGGCAGCGGTCTGGTGGGTCTTGCCGGCGTGCTGCGCCGCAAGATTAGACTGTAAGTTTTCATCCGGTTCAGATTTGGTGGACCGGGCAGCGCCGCCTCGTGGCTGGCGTCTAAGTTGTGCCACTCCTTCCGCCGCTCCGGTCACTAAATACGACCGCAGCGGCGGAAGGCTTTTTGTGGGGTGCGAACCCAGCATTCCGATTTTTCCTCCAACCATGGGCGGCCTTCGATTCCCCGCTCCTCTTTCGCGGACTCGTGCTGCGCTCAGGATGACACCCCAAGAAATCACGTGCACTCAGGAATAATTCGGTCACGTCGCCGCTCGACCGTACTGCACAATTCTGAAATCCCCCTATCGGCTGGCTTACAGCAGCCGCTCAGCTGTATGGATAAAAGACGAAGAACAGCAACGAGAGGGCGGTCAGCACCCACAGGCCGGGCTTCAGGTGGTCTGCCCTTCCCGCAACCAGCTTACAGATGGGATACAACACGAACCCCGCGCAGATTCCGATGGCAATGTTGAAGGTGAATGCCATCAGAGAGACGACCGCGAAGGCCGGGACGGATTCGGTGTAATCGGCGAAATCGATCCGCGTGATGGGCGCCAGCATGAACAGGCCAACAATGATGAGCGCCGGCCCGTAGGCTTGCGGGGGAATAGCTGCCACAAACGGGGAGAAGCAGAGCGCCAGCAGAAAACAGGTTCCAGTCACCAGCACGGTAAACCCGGTGCGGCCGCCCGCCTCGATTCCGGTGGCCGATTCCACGTAAGCGCCCGCCGTGGTGGTGCCCAGGGCGGGTGCGACGCAAGTGGTGATGGCGTCCACCAGCATCGGGCGCTCGATTTGCGGCAACTGTCCGTTGTCGTCGAGGAAACCTGCGCGCGCCGAAAGCCCGATCAGGGTGCCCATGGTATCCACAAAGGCCATGATGAAGATGGTCAGCACCACGGGGAACGCGCGCCAGGTTAACGCGCCCCGAAAATCCAGTTGCCAGACAATGGGACTGAGACTCGGCGGCAGGCTGATCAGTCCGTGCGGCGGCGGCGCCACTTTCGCAACGAACGCCACCACGGCGGTGATCACAATGCCCAGCAGGATGGCGCCGGGAATTTTCCGGATCACCAAAATGGTGATCAACACGAAGCCGAACATGGCCACCAGATCGGGACGCGAGGTCAGGTGCCCGGCCTGAACGGGCGCGCCGGAAACCCCGACGGTGACCAATCCGGTCTGGTTCAGCCCGATAAAGGTGAGAAACAGTCCGATGCCGACCGCGAAGCTGTAGCGCAGCGATGTCGGCACGCCGTCTACAATCCACTGCCGCAGCCGCAAGACGGTCATCACGATGAACAGTGCGCCGGCGATGAAGATGGCCGCCAGTGCGGTCTGCCAGCGAAAACCCAAAAGCTTGCAAACCGTGAAGGCAATGAATGCGTTTTCGCCCATGTAAGGCGCGATGGCGAAAGGACGGTTGGCGTAAAACGCCATGAAGTAGCAGCCGAACGCAGCCACCAGCACGGTCGCCACGAACGAGGGGCCCTGCGGAATTCCTGCGGCTGAGAGAATTGCAGGGTTAACTACCACAATGTAAGACATCGTGGTGAAAGTCGTCAGCCCGGCGATCACCTCGCGCCCCAACGAGGTGTGGTGACCATCAAAATCGAACACGGCATTCAGCCAGTTCAAAAGGCGCTCCGGCGACCGTCAACTCTTATGATGATGTGACGGATGATCATAGCGTCCGCTGGCATGAATACCAAGCCTGGGCTCGCGCACGAACCCTGAACCAAGGGATTATGCGGTCGGAAAATCAACCTTGGCGAAGAATGCCAGGGATGTTAAGAGGTTCTATACACCCATCGGTCCGCAACGAAGAAATTTATTAGCGAGCAGATAACGATGGCTGCCATGGCCGACGGCAGTACCGCGGCGTTGAGTCGTTCTACCAGAAAGCAAACCAAGACAGCATTGCCGAGCAGCGAGGTGAGGCCATTGCCGGCGTGAAAGCGCAAGAGCCTGGTTATTCTCTGTCCCACGCTCTTGAGCTGACGATCGCGCCATGTGAACCGCTCATGCCATGTAAAGTTATGCAGCACTACGATCTCCACTGCCACTGTTGTAGCGGCAACCGCGGACATGTGGAAGCATTTCGTTAGCACGTAAAGCAGGAGTAACTGCAATGCCGCGCCCAGCAAGCCCACCAAGTTGAATTTGCCGAACCGCGCCAGCGGCCGGCCGGTGCTCCTCATGGCAGCTCTTCTTCCCTGTACAACACGAGGGTGTGCCGAATGGTGGCTAATACGGCCATGAATGCCATTCCGGCAATGGCCACAGCGCCCGCGATGTCGAACAGGAGAAATCGCCGGCCCGCGATGTGCGCGTAGGGATGAAGCAGGAGCGCAACGTTTCCTGCGGCCAGCAGGATTCGAATTTCGGTGGGACCAAAGATACCGTGCGAAAGATGGAAGTGCCCCATCGTGTAGGTCGCAAGATAGCTCTCGATCGAGAGGACGTAAAAGCACACGAGCATTCCGGCCGATATCTGCCAGTGCACGTATCCGGAACAAGCTAGTCCTGCCATCAGGGCCAGCGCGCCGAAGGCATCAGCCATGTGGTCCACGTAGAAACCGTAGCGCGGCCGCTGCTGGTCACGAACTCGTGCCAGTGTGCCATCGAGACTGTCGCCAAACCAGTTGAGAACGAGGAAGAAGTTTACCAGCCACAACGCAGCCGGGTACCATGCAGCGAACCCATAGGCTACGCCCGCCAATAGCTGCGAAACAAAGCCCAAGGCGGTCAAATGGTCCGAACTGATGGCCTTCGGTGTGCGCTCGGCCAACCATACTAACAAGCGCTTTTCAGCTTCCGCAGTCAGTGACTTGTGGACTCGCGGTGCTTGTACAAACCCACTCTGTCTCCTGTCGGCAAACGTTGCTTCTCTCACATGCACCTCGCATCCTTCGTTCATCGATGTGCTCCCTGGAAAGGGGCTGATAGGAGCGCATTTCTGGTAGCGTTCAACGTGAACTTCAGCGATTCCCGCGGCATGTCCTGGAGGATCGGGGTTATCAGCCAAGCCAGACCAGCCGGCAGGTCGCGCGTCAGTGAAATTGCCTCGCACTCAATGAGCAGTCCATCGGGCAGCTCGAGAAAACTCCAGTAAGAGTTCAAGCGCCAAAGAAAGCCGTCGTCTTCACCCTCATGCAGCCTGCGCTCGTGTGCCGTGCCCGCGCCCGCGATCTGCCAAACGTGGGCGCTGCGCGAGAAGCCGTAGCCGGTGACGCCGGTCAGTCCGGTGTGCACCTCGTACTCTGTATCCAGCACGACCGTAACAACCTTCTGCTTCTTCATTCGAATGGCGACGGTCGCTACCCCTCCGCGTTCCGACAAGACTTGAGACGACTGAACCTCGGGTGTGTAGTACTTGGCCAGGTGGTTGTAATCTCGCAGCAGCGCCAACATCTGGGTTGCTTTTCCGCCCGGGACAAACGCCGTGCCGCGCCAGTGGTGCAACAGTCCGCCGCTGACCCCATGCGTGCCGCCATTTACGGGTTCTATTCGCATGGCACCCGATCTCAATTGGCGCTCCGCGTCAGTTCGCTCGGCCCCGCCAGCATTGAACACGGCAAGGTAGGTGTCAGGGCAAGCGTGTTGGCGGGCCAGCCGTTTTTCCAAAGCGGCTGCATAAGCTTCAAATGCCTGCTGGGCCGATAAGCTCAGCTGGGCGGCCCGACAGTGGGCTGCGAGTAACAGCATGATGGCCAGCATTCCGAGTCGCATCCTTGGCCTCGTGAACCGGAGGATGCACGATGCGAGCGACCGGCGCAATGCACGGCGCCTCAAACGTTCCTCACTTAAGGGTCCAGGTGTAACTGATTGCTCAGCCGGGGATTACAAGAAGTTATCTTTCTGGAGTCAAGCCTTTGGAGAGGCTGGTGGGCCGGGTGCGTCGATCATGAATCGCTTCGGACCTTCACGTCACTCTTCGGGGTTTGCGCTGGCTCAGGACCGTCAAGGGCAGCTAGACTGGAGCCCGTGCCAATGACACCAGAGATAACAGGCCGCGTGTTTCGCTTCGGCGCCTTCGAGGTAAACGAGGCGACGGGAGAGCTTCGCAAACAAGGTATCCGGGTGAAGTTGCATTCGCAGCCATTTCAAATACTGGTGATGCTTCTGGAAAGGCCTTCGGCGCTGGTGACACGCGAGGAGATGCGGCAACGGCTTTGGGGAGAAGACACGTTCGTGGACTTTGACCACGGCCTTAACACCGCAATCAACAAGGTTCGCGAAGCCCTAGGCGACTTGGCGTCCCAACCTCGGCATGTGGAGACGGTCTCGGGCAAAGGCTATCGTTTCATAGCGCCGGTGATTCTGGCGTCCCCGGCTTCGAAAGTGTCCGAGGCGTCAATTGCCTCGGCGGGCGACGCGATCGCATCGGTTGCGAAACTTGAACCTGGCTTGCCGGTTACGCCTGCGGATGGGCTGGAGGCGTTTGGAGGAAGACTTCTCGCGGCACCTCATGAACTACCTCACGCCCCTCGAACCCTGGTGCGGACTTTGCTGCTACTGATCCAGGCAATGTATTTGGCGTTCTATGTGGGAGCGCTTGCGAACCTTGCTGAGATTTTCGATATTTTTTCGGACGCACGCCTGTTGTCCCCGTCGACGCTCACGGCACTCCTGGTGGCGACCGCCGTAGCCATGATCCCGGTGCGTCTGTTCTTTTTTGCGGCGGTTGCTTTCGATTTCCAGCAGCTTCCCACCAAGTTCAGGAAACTCTTTCCCGTTCTGCTGTGTATGGATTTTTTGTGGGCGCTGTCACCATTCCTTCTGGTTCATCATGTGAGTTTGGGGCTGGCGCTGGGAATGACCGCCGCTCTCGTATATCTGCCATTTGCGCAACGCTCGCTGGTTCTGATGTATGCCCAAAATCGTTGAGATGATGAAGCGATTGGCGACGAACCGGTGAGGGATTCGGACCCCCAACCCAGGGATTATGAGGTCGGAAAATCAATCTATCGAAATCTACTGAATTTGGAGGGCCGTATCGGCTTGGTATTGAATTGCTTGCGTGCTCCTGTTTGAAGTGTGCGGATTGTTGATGGTGCCGGGTGCTTTGGCAGTTACATAGCTATCTACATCACGAGCGCTCTGGAAGAGCATCCCTTTGGCGCAATTTCCGCTATTCTTCCTCATCAGTATGCTAACGTTTACGCGCTGTTATGGCTCGAGCGAGCTGATAGAGGCCCTCGCCAACTGAAATCGCTGGTAACTACCCATCGCTACTTGTGAAATGACGACCATGTTACCTTGGCCTCGATATCCTACATTGTATGAGATAAATACGTGGGTCTGGCTGTCTGACCTCAGCCAGAAATACGGAAACTTCGTGGATTTGAGTTCCGTACCCTCAGCCGAATGGGATGCCATTGCCAAGAATGGCGTCGATGGTGTGTGGCTGATGGGGATTTGGGAACGTAGTCCCGCTGGCATCGCCATCACGAATCGAAACATCAGCCTGCTTGAGGATTTTCGAAGGGCCCTGCCTGACTTTAGATCGGAAGACAACGTTGGATCTCCGTATTGCGTGCGACGCTATGTAGCTGACAAACATTTTGCGGGCCCTGAGGGCCTCGCCATCGCCCGTAAGGAACTCGCCCAGCGGGGCATGAAACTCGTCCTCGATTTCGTGCCGAACCACGTTGCGCCGGACCACCCGTGGGTCACCGAACATCCGGAGTACTTCATTCGAGGGACCGCCGACGACGCAAAAAAGGACCCAGCAGCCTGCATTGAGGTGGAAGGAACCGTATTTGCGTGCGGGCGTGACCCTTACTTCCCGGCTTGGCCGGATGTACTGCAACTAAATGCTTTTCATCCGGGACTTCGGCAGGCAGGAAGGGAAACGGTTTTCAGTATCGCGAGCCAGTGCGATGGCATCCGCTGCGACATGGCCATGCTTTTTCTGAATCAGGTCTTCGAACGTACCTGGGGCAGTCATACTGGTCCGCCGCCGGCTACGGAGTACTGGGTTGATGTAATCTCAGCCACCAAGAGAAAGCATCCGGAGTTCCTCTTTATTGCTGAAGCCTACTGGGACATGGAGTGGGAGTTACAACAGAAGGGGTTTGACTTTTGTTACGACAAGAGGCTTTATGATCGCCTGGAGCATGACGGCGTAGAGAGTGTTCGGCTTCACCTCTGTGCTGATCTTGCTTACCAGGAGAAGCTCCTTCGCTTCCTGGAGAACCATGACGAGCCTCGAGCCGCAGCGACCTTTTCACCGCCAAAGGAGCGGGCCGCCGTAGTCACAACGTCCACCCTCCCAGGCGCAAGGCTCTTCCATGAAGGACAATTTGCAGGCCGAAAGGTAAGGCTGCCTGTCTTTCTGGGTAGACGTCCCGCAGAACCTACCGATGAAGCATTGCAGGCTTTCTACGACAAGCTCCTGGCGGCGATCAATGCCCCGGTATTTCGCGATGGCGAATGGATGCTGTGCGAACGTGGCGGATGGCCCGACAATCCAAGTTTCCAAAACCTGATCGCCTGGAGCTGGGTCAAAGACAACGATCGACGATTGATTGTGGTTAATCTCAGCGGCGGTGCTGTTCAAGCCCGTGTGCAGTTGCCTTGGGACGAAGTGCGCGGGGAGACCTGGTGCGTGGCTGACGCTCTGTCGGACGAGAGCTACACCTGCGACGGAGATGAGATGGCGGCTGCGGGATTGTATGTCGACCTGGGACCTTGGAGTTGCCGCTTGCTGCAGTGTCGTCGTGCCAGCGAGGCATAACGTTTCGTCTTTCACGATGTCAAATCTGAGGCAAGCGTAGGCCGGCTCCCGGAAAGGATATTTGTGATTAGCTTCGTGCATCGTCCCGCGCTCGTCGCAGATCCTCCATGTCTCCGAGCAGGATCAATACGGCATCGTGCGGCAACATGGTGCTCGCGGGCGGGTTAAACATCGGCTGCGAATTCAGGTCGCTCGTAGTTTTCATGGCAAGCAAGAGAAGGTTGTAGCGGGCGCTCAGGTCAAGCTCGCCGATGGTGCGGTTGGTCCAACCTGACGCACTTCCCAGGTCAATCTCCTCGATACGCAAGGTGCGTGATTTTTCCTGCAACATCAGGTCCAGAAAACTCACCACATTCGGCCGCAATACCTCGCTCGCCAGGCGCAAGCCCCCAATATGATTGGGTGAAACCGTGGCATTAGCGCCCACCTTGAGCAAGCGCGGGGAGTAGCTGAGGTCCGTGCAACGGGAGACGATGCGAATTGCGGCATTCTTCTGTCGCGCGACGACGGTGATTACCAGATTATCTTTGTCGCTGGGTAACGTAGAGATAAGTCCCTTTGCGCGATCCAGCCCGGCCTCCAGAAGCACGCCTTCATCAGTGGCATCGCCGACCACGTACAGCATTCCCGCATACCCATCACCGCCGTCGTCCCGAACACGGCCCACCGCGCCATCCGACATCTCCACTACGACATAAGGCGTTGCAGTTCTCTGCAACTCCTCGACGACATGCCGTCCCGTCTCGCCGACTCCGCAGACGATGAAATGCTCTTTTAAATGGCCAATCTGTCTCTTCATCCTAGCCCTCCGGAACAGATGATGGAGCTCGCCTTCGACCAGAAAGGCGGTCACCTCAGAAAACACATAAACGGCGAAGCCTATGCCGATCAGCACTACAAAGATATTGAATACGCGCAGCGTGGGATTATGGGATGAATGTACGATCTCTTCGTAGACCTCGACGCCGGACAGTGCGACGACCGTCGTATATATGGCATCGAGCAGGGTTACAGACGGCCCTCCAATGATTTTGTATCCACTCACGGCGATAACTGCCAACCCGAGCAGCAAAGAACAAGCGATGATCAGGCGGCGACGAGCTGTCATGAGTCAGGGTTCAAACAAACTCTCTGGAGCGTCAGCACCATACGGAGCTGGGCTTGGTGTCGCTATCCACGAAGCAACCAGTGCAGCCGTGCCCATAACGGAAAGGAATTGCTGGTGCGCGGTCATTGTATCCCGTAGTGGTTTGCAGAGCCTAGCGCCATGAAGGCCAGCCTGCCCTATTCTCTTTTGGCTTGGCGGATTGGAAATCCTGGTTTACGATTGTGCGTCCTTCCTGACCTTAAGGCCTTCGATCCCCGAGTGACTTACACGCGTTGGATGGCGCGACCGATGGCAACGAAGTCTCTGAGTGTGCGATGGAGAGTAGTTCTGTCGCTGGTTTTGTTTGCAACCTCGCCCGGCTGCGGCGGTGGTTCGGGGACTTCATCCCAGCCGGTGGGCATTCCCGCTCCTCAGCAAAGTCAACCGCCGCTTGATACGCAGGCCCTCACCGCCACGGAAGTGCAAGCTGTTGTCGCGGGAGCGGCTTCCTCAGCAAACGATCCGTTTGTCATTGCTATAACAGATCGCGCCGGGCGTCCTTTGGCGGTGTTTCGCAAAGTGGGCGCGCCTGGCACGGCTGTCGGAAACTTTAGTGCCACGGTAGACTCCAACGATCTTGCGGTTTCGGTGGCTAGAACCGCAGCATTCTTCAGCAATGATCAGGCGCCTCTTTCGTCGCGAACGGTGCGCTACCTGAGCGGGATCCACTTCCCTCCGGGGATCACGAATACTGCGAACGCGCCGCTGTATGGCATTGAGAATACCAATCGCGGTTGCAAGCTGAGCGATAACTTCGCATCAGGGCAGGCTGTGCCGCAGGCGCTGTCGCTGGAAGGAACAACAGGCCTGGGAATGATCACAGGCAAAGTCGATGTCACTGACAGTAATCAGACGGCCGTGAATCCTGGAGGCGTTCCGATCTACAAGAACGGAGAAGTGGTGGGAGGCGTCGGCGTCGTGGGCTCGACTTATGATGTCTCCGAATATGCGGCTTATGTAGCAGCCAAGAGTTCGTTTCCGGCGTTTGGTTCTCCCGGAGCTGTCGTCATCAATGGCATCACCGTGCCTTTTGTGGTACAGACCACAATCCCGGCCGGATTCTCCGCCGAACCGAACTACAGTGGCAGCTACTTTCTTGGACCGATTAGCAGCCCGGGACCAGTGCCAAACGGCTATCTTATCAATCCGCAGGCCGGTCCTATAGGCGGGTTGAGCGCGGCCGACGTCACCGCCATCGTCACCAGCGCTGTCAACACGGCAGGTGTCACCCGCGCTGTCATTCGGCTTCCCATTGGCCAGCGCACCAGGATGGTCATCTCGGTCGCTGATCTGGATGGGACGTTGTTGGCCCTGTATCGCATGTCCGACGCTACCGTATTCAGCATCGATGTTTCCGTCGCAAAATCGCGCAACATGACCTACTTCAATGCTCAACAGGTCGATCCAGCGGATCTGCCGGGCGTGCCTCCGGGCACCGCGCTTACCAACCGCACCCTCGGATTCGGAGCGCAACCCCTTTATCCTCCCGGAATTGACGGCTCGCCGAACGGACCGTTTTTCCAGCTCTTTGTGAATGATGTGCAGCACCCCTGCACCCAAGGCTCGCAACCTTCAGGCCCGAAGCAGGGCGGAATCGTTTTCTTTCCCGGTAGCCTTGGCATCTATCGCAACGGCATCCTGATCGGTGGCCTGGGAGTAAGCGGTGACGGCGTTGATCAGGACGACTACGTTACCGCAGGTGGTGCGACAGGATTTGAAGCGCCCATAGACATCCGGGCTGATCAGATCATCGACCAGGGTGTCCGGCTGCCCTATCTGAAGTTCCCACGCAATCCGACCAATTAGGTATCTGCGCTATTCGTCAGTCTCGCGCCATGTACTTCCATAGTTGCTCCTCTACTTCCCGGCTGCTTTTTCCAAATGTCCGCCGAACTCATAGCGCATGGCCGATAGCAATTTGTCCGCGAAATCGGCCTGGCCCCGCGAGCTGAATCGCTCGTAAAGTGCAGTGGTGAGGACCGGTGACGGTATCGCCTCGTCGATGGCGGCCTTGATCGTCCAGCGGCCTTCGCCGGAGTCCGACACCTTGCCAGCAAACTTCGTCAACTGGGGATCTCCCGTCAGCGCAGACGCGGTCAAATCCAGTAGCCAGGAAGCGATAACGCTGCCGCGACGCCACACTTCGGCCACGTCGGCCAGGTTGAAGTCGTACTGATAGTGTTCGGGATCGCGCAGCGGAGTGGTCTCGGCGTCGATCTCGTGCTTCTCCTTGCCCACGTTGGCGGAGCGGATGATATTCAACCCCTCAGCATACGCGGCCATCATCCCGTACTCGATGCCGTTGTGCACCATCTTCACAAAGTGCCCGCCGCCATTGGGTCCGCAATGCAGGTAGCCTTCTTCCGCCGAGCCGCCGAGCTTTTCGCGTCCGGGAGTGGGGTCGATGTCCCCTTTGCCAGGCGCCAGCGTCTTGAATATGGGATCGAGTCGCTGCACCACCTCAACCGGCCCGCCAATCATCATGCAGTAGCCGCGCTCCAGGCCCCACACGCCGCCGCTGGTGCCAACATCCACGTAGTGAATGCTCTTCAGCGCCAGCTCTTTTGCACGGCGGATGTCGTCGATGTAATAGGAATTTCCGCCGTCGATGAGCGTGTCGCCCGGCTCAAGGTAAGGGACGAAGCCGGCGATAGTCTCGTCCACCACGGCCGCCGGCACCATCAGCCAGATGGCCCGCGGCTTTTGCAGCTTGCTCGCGAGGTCCTGCGGCGACGAGGAGCCGACCGCCTTCTCTTTGGCCAGCTCGTCCACGTTCTTCGGGAACACGTCGTAAACCGTGCAGCTATGACCTGCCCTAATGAGTCGCCGCACCATATTGGCGCCCATCCTTCCCAGACCCACCATTCCGAGTTGCATCGTTGACTCCCTTTCTCGCCAGCGTTGTTGGACGATTACTGGCCCGCCGGTAGCGCCCCGATCAGGTTGTTGGTTGAACTGTAATTCGCTGGCTTGGGTTCAACCTGGCTCTCCAACTCTGAAATAATGCTTTGCGTCACCCTATGGTTTCTGCTTTTTGCGGGCAGACCGTTTATTTGCGCCAGCGGAGGTAGCTTGGGCTTCGGCCAGCGGGCCAGACGGGCCCTTGCCATCGGCCCACAAACGGAATCCGCCGAGGAAGGCGTTGGCGTTGCTGCCCTCGCGACACCCCTTGGGCAGTTGCTTCAACAGTTTCACGTTGCCACCGCCCAGCACTATGTCGGCGGGCTCGAGCGCGGCGGTTAGGCGCTCGACCACGTCTTCGACGTAGCACCGCCATTTCTTTTTGCCAAAGCGTTGCAATCCGCACAAGCCCACGTATTTCTCGTAAGTAGCTTTCTTGTAAGGCAGATGGGCCAGTTCCATGGGCTCGAGATCGCCGTCTACGATCATCGTGGACCCCAGGCCGGTTCCCAATCCCAGGAACAACATCTTGCCCCCGTTGTAGCTGCCCAGGGCCTGCATGGCCGCATCGTTGACCATCCTTACCGGACAACCGAAGGCACGTTCGAAATTAAAGCCCACCCATCCGGGCGCAAGATTGTGCGGCTCCGCCACCGGCCTGCCATTGGCGACGGGCCCGGGATATCCGATCGATATCGCGTCATACTTCCAATCCGCTGCGAGCTGCTTGACCCCCTCGACCATCGCCTTCGGGGTCAGTCTCGGCCCGGAAGGAAACTTGCGCCCCTCCTGCTGCCCGGTAGCAAGAATTTTCACGTTGGTCCCACCCACATCGATGGTCAGCACGTTCATTAGCAGACCTCCATCTTATGCCTCTGCAACACTGCGCCGTTGCCGCAAGCACGCACGGTTTCAACCCCATCCAACCCAATAGCTATCTGCGCCACTCGTCAATGAGATTTGCCACTAAACCGGTCCATCCCGTCTGATGGGTGGCCCCTAATCCTGCGCTATTGTCCCCGTGGAAGTACTCATGGAAGAGCAGGTGGTCGCGCCAGTACGGGTCATTCTGAAATTTCACTGAACCGCCGTAGCATGGTCGAAAACCGCGTTCGTCCCGCTTGAAAATGCCGATTAGGCGATTTGCCACTTCTTCCGCAAGAGCGCGCGGGGACACAGGCGCATCTTCCCGTCCGGGAGGAGCCACCATCAACCCAGCTCCATAGGCATCGCTAAAGCGCGCGAGCGATTCGATCAGAAGGTAGGTCGTAGGAAACCAAACTGGACCTCGCCAGTTGGAGTTCCCGCCTTTGACTCTCTCGCATGACTCCGCCGGCTCGTATCGCAACACCACATCACCAAAACGGAAGGGATGCTGCAGATGAAACTTCGATAAGCTGCGGATTCCGCCCGGCGAGAGGAACTCCTCAGGATCCAGCAAGCGCGACATGATCCGTGAAAACTGGTGGCGATCGACCACGCCCAGCACGTACCGACGCTCTCCTCCTTCATCGATGGCGCAGCATGCTTGTCCTACCAGGTCGCTGCGGTTTCGGATGAACCACTCGATGTCGGAAAGAAACGTCTTGTGTTGCTCAAGCTGACTGCGGTGAAGGACCTCAATCGCGTACAGCGGAATCAGTCCGACCAGCGAACGCACCCTGAACTTGTGAAAGTCACCATTTGGATATCTCAGCACGTCATAGAAAAACCCATCCTGCTCGTCCCAAAGCTGATAATTCCTGCCCCCCATTTTTTTCATCGCGGCTGAGATGTAGACGAAGTGTTGAAAGAATTTTGTGGCCAGTACCTCGTAAGTGGAGTCGCTCTTGGACAGCTCCAGCGCGATCTTCATCAGATTGAGACAGAAAAATGCCATCCAGCCGGTGGCGTCAGACTGCTCCAGGACAATGCCGTTTCCCCGTGCACTGCTGCGATCAACCACCGTGATGTTGTCCAGCCCGAGAAAGCCGCCCTCAAAGATGTTGTTGCCCTGGCTATCGACGCGGTTTACCCACCACGCAAAGTTGATCAGTAACTTGTGAAAGGTCTTCTTCAGGAATTCCACATCGCCGCGCCCGGTTTGGGCCCGGTCAATTTCATAAACCCGCCAACACGCCCAGGCATGGACCGGCGGATTCAGGTCAGAAAACTCCCACTCATAGGCGGGTATTTGTCCATTTGGGTGCTGGAACTGCTCAAACAGCAGGAGCCATAGATTTTCCTTGGCAAAATCAGGATCGACCAGGGCCAGGGCGACACATTGAAATGCCAGGTCCCAGGCGGCAAACCACGGGTACTCCCAGCGGTCTGGTACGGCCAGAATGCGCATGGAATTCAGGTGGTGCCAATGAGAATTACGTATTCGTTGGCGCGCCTGATTCGCGCCCTCGTCGCCCACATTGTCAGACAGCCATTTATCGACGTCGAAGAGATAAATCTGTTTGCTCCACAACATTCCTGCCAAAGCACTGCGCTGTATTCTTTTCTCCTCTTCACTAGCAGAAGGAGGGGCTATGGAGTCGTAAAACTGATCGGCTTCCTTCCGCCGTTGCGTCACGATCCCGTCTACTTCCTTCAGTCCGTCGGCCATGGGCTCCGGCGTAAGCCGTAACCGCAAAACATAGGAACCCCCAGCGGGAATCGTTTCACGATAGTGGATACAGGCCTTGCTTCCAACCCCTTTCGGGTTTACACACTGCTCACCCCGAACAATGAATCGGTGGAAGGCGTCTTTCGAATATCGGTACTCATCGGTCGCCGATTCGTTTTCCGTGAACAGAGCCGTACCAGAAGGAGGCGCCTGCAGGAACGGTCTTTTGCAGGCCGTACTCGAACTGCAGATTTGGCAATGGCATGTGACGTGGATCATTTGCGCTCAAGATCGTGGTCTGCCCGGACTTTAGCAAGCTAATGCTCGGCCGCGTCGTCCGCGGCTGCCGCGGCTGGCCAGTTGTTCCGGAACCAGAGCTGAGGGATGCAGTGCAACTCGGCGGCCTCGGGCCCTCGATTTACCGCCTCCAAGCGGATGCAAATGTCGTCGGGTGCAGCCTTCGCATACTCGATGAAAATGTCGAAGTAAGCTTCCTGATCAAAGATTCCGGTGTCGAGGAGCTCATACTCCAAGGTTCGGCTCCCAGAGCTATTCTCACGAATGAGTTGCTCATACGGAAACTCGCCTTGCGGATACTTGTAAAGCATCCGCATGTAGCTATGGGTTGGAGTATTGTCGAGGTAAAACCAGTACTCCTTTACGTCTTCGCCGTGATTTCCCTCCCGGTTGGTCAGGCCAAACATGCGCTCCTTCAAAATTGGATCGTGGCCATTCCAGAAAGCGAAGCCGAACACCAGGAGCTGGTATCGATCACAGATGCCGGCGATGGCGTCTTCACCCCACCGGTACGCCTTGCTACGAGCCATATCGTGGCTGAAATAATTCCAGGCTTCTCCGTCCGCGCTGTAGTCTTCGCGAACCGTGCCCCAGGACCGTTCGCTGACGTACGGCCCCCACCTCCGCCAGGGATGGACCGGGCCTGAGTGCGGCTCCTTGAGCCGCAGGTACTCGGCAGTTGTTGCACGCTCAATCTGGGCGGCCTTCTTGGTGGCGGCGCTCATTGCCATCTGGACGTTTTTTCCTGACGAAGTATTAACCCCGCGGTATCTACTCTCATTGTCCGGCACCGTGCGCGGGCGATGGGTGCGGCAACACCGCTTGGACTTTCTGCAATTGCTGCTTGAATTGGGGGGCATTATAGGCCGAGGGGCTCTGTAGCTGTTGGAACAGCTTATTGATGGCTCCCCGCAATTCCGGCTCATTGGAAATCCTGGCATTGGCGGCGTAGGCAATCGAGAGCGTATCCAGGGCCATAGTCGCCTGTTCTGCCGTGCCTTCCCCGCCGAGTGCAATCGAATCGCTGTTGCTGACGATTGCCAGCATGATTCGTGCAGTGACGTTGGGGGTATATTGCTGTGTCTCAATGGTCTGCAAGACTTGATTCATCGACTCGGCAGCGTTCTGCGCCGTGGACGAAATTTCCTGCGGACTCCCCCACTTGCCAATCAAGCTTGAAAGGTGATCCAAGGCGGCATCCATCCGCTGGGCGCCTTGCGGATCAATCACGGTTAAGAAGCAGCGAAACACAAGATATCGTGAGCCATTCCACGCTGGTGTGCCGGCACGACGTCCCTGATAATAGCCGGCGGTGGTAAGCCGCCAACTGTCGTTCGGTCCAGTCAAGGAGTGGTGACAAGCGAAACAATCCAGCTCTGCATAGTCCGGCCAGGTTGGACTGCCAGCGCGCCGGCTGAGGCGGGTCAGCGACTCGCGCAATTGCACCGCTTGTCCAATCGCCCAACTCTGTACCCCAAGCCAGGCGTCGCCTTCGCGGTTGGTCTTCCAGTGCCTTGGCATGGCAGCGCTGAACGAGTCCAGTTCGAAGGTAAGATCGGGATGACCTGCGGCAATCATCTCGTGATCCACTTGCTTCTCCGCGGTGCCAACGTGGCAACTCACGCACTTCTCGGAACGAGCCACCAAGTTGCGAGTGTCGTACATCCCGTATTTACTCTTTTCGCTGGGCGACAAATGCTGCCAACTTTCGGCGGTGTGAGGCCCCAGCCAGCCCACCGCAGGACCATGACAATTCTCACAACTCACGCCGTCATCGAGCTGAAAGGTAGTCGCCCGTAATTCCGTGGGCACATACAACGCGTGGCATACAAGGCATTTCTCCGACTTGTTTGGCTGCTCAATTTTCAGGATCTTTCCCATGCGCATGGAGACGGGATTGGAAAGCACGCTGTAGGATCTGGCGTGCTTGTCCTGCGACGCCCAGATACTGAACTCGTTCTGTGAAATTCGAATTCCGGGTAGGTTCTTGGGCTTGACGCTGCCGTGGCAGTTGCTGGCGGCGCATCCGCCCGGTCCGTTGTATTTCCCCACACCGGATGAGGGGATAGTGGTCTGCTGCGGTCGGGAGTGGACTGTGCCGGGCATCATCAAAAACGACGCCAGCACGAGCGCGATCCCTGAAGCGTGCCCAACATTCCTGGTACACATAGTTGCCCAGCCTCTACAACTACGTCCATTCGCTGCTTAAGAAAATGGGAAAGCAATGTGGGCTTGTACTTTACACCGAGATGTCAAGAAGTGGGAGGGGAAAAAGCGTACAAGAGCCTTGCTCTCGGGTTCAAGAGGTCAGCAGCAATCCGTCCTCGACAGGCGATACTTCTTGCGGTAGAATCCCGCGACATTCATAACCTGTATTGCGCGATATTTGGAGCGGCCGGCCCGACGGTCACCAACGGCTTTATAGCGTATTGGAGAATGCTGTAACAGGAGTTCTCATGTTCGACGAACTGAGAGCAATCCAGCGGGAGTTCGGTTACCTCCCGGTCGAGCAATTACACGGGGTTTCCCAGCGTCTCCACATACCGGTAAGTCAGATCCATGCCGTCGTAAGCTTCTATCCCCACTTCAGGCTGACTCCGCCTCCCAAGCTTGACGTGCGGGTATGCTCCGATATGACCTGCCACATGCGCGGCGGGCCCCAACTTGAGGCGGTCATTGGTGCGTCCTTCCGAAACCAACCTGGGGATGAATTTACGCTCCGGGGTGTCTCCTGCCTGGGCCGCTGTGACAAGGCGCCCGCATTTTGTGTTAACGACCGCATCTACGCCGGTATGGGAACAGAACAAGTCCTGGACCTGCTTCGTAGTGGCGTCACTCCGCAACCATCGCCGTCGAGGAACTCCGAGCGAAAGCTAGCGACGGATCCCTACAGTGGCAAGGGCGAATACAAGGCAGTGCGCCGTTTGCTGGAGAAGGGCGACTATCCCGCAACGATTGCCGAACTAAAGAGCAGTGGTTTGAAGGGACTCGGCGGTGCCGGCTTCCCAACGGGATTGAAGTGGGAGATTGTTCGCAACGCTCCTGGCAAGCAGAAATACATTGTCTGCAATGCGGACGAAAGCGAACCCGGGACCTTCAAGGATCGCTTCATAATGGAGCACCTTCCCTACCTTGTGATTGAAGGCATGATCCTGGCGGCCCTGGTCACCGGCGCAACTAAAGGCTATCTGTACATCCGGCATGAGTATGAAGAGCCTAGAGAGGTCCTCCAACAGGAACTCGACCGCTGCTATCGCCAGGGGTTGCTAGGGAAAAACATACTGGGCAGTGGCCGTATCTTCGATTTAGATATCTTCGTGAGCCCCGGAGGGTACATCTGCGGGGAGGAAAGTGCTCTCCTGGAAGCTTTAGAGGGCAAGCGTGCTGAGCCGCGCAACAAGCCGCCCTTCCCGGGTACGAATGGACTTTGGAACATGCCCACGGTCATCAACAACGTAGAGACCTTCACGTTTGCTGCTGCCATTCTTGCGCGTGGAGTCGAATGGCACAAGGCACAGGGCACGAACGGGTCGGTCGGGCTGAAGTTCGTCGGAATCAGCGGTGACGTGGCGGGTCCTGGCGTGTTCGAAGTGCCGATGGGTATTTCGTACCGCGATCTTATCTTCCGCTATGCCGGAGGCATACTCGATGGCAGGAAACTTCTGGCCTTTGCGCCTTCCGGACCATCCTCAGGCTACCTGCCGGCAAGCATGCTCGACCTTCCCTTGGACTTCAAGGCTGTCGCCGACGCCGGTTCCATGGTGGGTTCGGGCGCGATCGTCGTATGTGCCGACCATCGCTGCATGCTCGACATGGCGTTGAATTCAGTTCGATTTTTCCGCAATGAGTCCTGCGGAAAGTGCATCCCCTGTCGCGTAGGTTCGCAGAAACTTGTCAGTATCCTGAGTGGGTGGACATGCGGCGACGCCAGGCCAGGAGATAGGGCCTTGTGCGAAGAGCTCTTTCAAGCCATGCGCATGACGTCCATCTGCGGCTTGGGGCAGATCGTACACGCCCCGGTCACCTCAGTTTTGCAGCACTTCCCAGAGGTTATCGAAGACCACTTAAACAGAAAGCGCTGCGCTGCCGGCATCTGCTTTCAGCCGATGGGGGTGACGTAATGGCCGGAACAACTGCAACGACCCAGCTTCCGGAAGTCAAGCTCATCATCGATGAGCGCGAGGTCGTGGTACCGGCAGGAACCACCATCTTCGACGCGGCACGGATGTCGGGTGTCGTTATTCCCACGCTCTGCCATCAGCAGAACGAAGCCCCAGTTGGTGTTTGCCGATTGTGCGTTGTGGACATCGGCCAGCGCGTTTATGCCGCGTCATGTGTTCGTCAGGTCGAACCCGGAATGGTGGTAAAGACCGCCACCGAAGGTGTTGCCGGTGTGCAGCGTACCCTGCTGGAGTTGCTAATGGCCGATCATCCAACTCCTTGCCAGCGCCAACAACAGACTCATGACTGTGAACTGGAGCGCCTGGCAAGCCGCGCCGGCTTGGCCGCTTCCCGCTATCCCGGCCTGCCTTCGCCGCGCGGGCACGACCAATCTTCCGCCTCGATCGCCGTCGATCATGACGCCTGCATTCTTTGCGAGCGCTGCATCCGCGGTTGCAGCGAGATTCGCCACAACTTCGTCTTGGCCCGTCGTGGAAAAGGCTACCAGGCAGGTATTGCTTTTGACGAAAACCTTCCCATGGCCAATTCAACTTGCGTCAGTTGTGGCGAGTGTATGGTTTCCTGTCCCACCGGCGCGCTGGTGAATAAGAAGGTGGTCGGCACCAAGCCTTCCGGTGACCCGGTGCCAATCGAAGAGCTCAAGAAAATCGACATGTTTCAAAATGTGTCGGGTACCTTTCTCAGCCTTAACAGCAATGCCGTCTGGAAGCGTCACTTCAAGGCTGGCGACATCATCTGTCGCGAAGGTGATTACGGCTCTACCGCGTTTTACATCCTGGACGGAACCTGCGAAGTTTTCCTCTCCAGCCCTATTGCACACGTCTCGACGAAGGCCGAGCAGGGTGGTTTCTTCAAAAGGCTTAAGTCCAGCCTCACTGGCCGGTCCCAAATTCGCGAAGCCAAGAGTGAACGTGCCTTCATACCCATCGATGCTCCGGTTGATTTGCCTTATGACAATCCCATCTCCGAGTTGACCGCAACCGACCTGTTTGGCGAAATGACTTGCATGAGTTTCTATCCACGTTCGGCAACGGTCCGCGCCAAGACAGACTGCACGATGCTGGAAATGTTGCGGAATGTGCTCGACATCCTTCAACGAAACAAAACCTTTCGAGAAAAACTGGAACTCAACTACCGTAAGCGGGCATTGGAAGACCACCTGCGGAGTATTCCGCTGTTCACTTCTCTCAGCCCGGAATTTATCGACTACCTGCGCGAGCGGATCGAGCTGCGGCGATACGCACCGGGGCAAGTGCTATGCCAGGAAGGGGGGCATTCGGACAGCTTCTTCCTGGTGCGGCTGGGCTTCGTCAAGGTGTCGCAATCTCATCCCGGAGGCGACCTCGTTCTGGGATACATCGGGCGCTCAGGCTTCCTTGGCGAGATCTCGCTGCTAGGCGCGGGCGCCTACACGGCGACCTGTACCGCCCTGGACCACGTCGAAGCAGTTCGGATTGCGGCCGAAGATTTCAAGGTGATGATTGAGCAATTTCCCGATGTCAAACAAGCCTTGCAGGCAGTGGCGCAGGAGCGCATCGCCGAGAATCGCGCCCGACTCACTACCATTCGCAGCGCGCCGATTGACTCATTCCTGGCCCAGGGCCTGATGGATGCGCAAAGCCTGTTGGTGCTTGACTTGGAGCGATGCACAAGATGTGACCAGTGCGTGCGGGCCTGTGCGGACGCGCACGACGGCGTCAGCCGCCTTATCCGCGACGGCTTGCGCCTGGACAAGTATTTGATCGCGACCTCGTGCCGGCAGTGCAAGGACCCTTTGTGCATGGTCGGATGTCCAGTGGGGTCTATCCGGCGCAAGAACAGCCTGGAGATGGTGATCGAGGACTGGTGCATTGGATGTGGACTCTGTGCCAGCAATTGTCCCTACGGAAATATCAACATGCATCCGTTCCAGGTCCGCGCTGAAGATCTGTCTCAGCCTGGCCGCAAGATCGCGAAGGTGCAAAACAAGGCCACCGCTTGCAATCTCTGCCTCGACTATGACGAGCCGAGTTGCGTCTATGCCTGTCCGCATGATGCGGCGCACCGCGTCAAGCCTCGCGAGTTCTTTGCTCATCTTTCTCTGCAGGGCGACATCGCATTGAAGAACGGTCAATAGTGTGCTCATCGACTCTACCCATCGCGTCTGGATCATCGTCACCGGGGTGGCGCTGGTGCTGGGTATCGCCTTCTACATCCCCTACGCGCTATCGTCGACCCGCGGAGTGCAAGGTGGAAGCACCGCCGGAATCATCTACGGGAGCGTCGGTTCCGCACTCATGTTGTTCGCAGGATTGCTGGGCGCGCGGAAAAAAGTCCCGGTGTGGCGTATCGGCCGTGCGAGCACCTGGATGCGCGGGCATCTCTGGCTGGGGTTGCTGAGTTTCCCCTTTATCCTGTTTCATTCCGGCTTCAGTCTGGGCGCTGCTTCCCTGACTCGGACATTGATGGTGTTGTTCATCATTGTGATTGCCAGCGGAATCCTGGGTGCCATCCTGCAGGAATTCATTCCACGAGTGATGACCTCCCGTGTTCCCATGGAGACGGTCTATGAGCAAATTGATCATGTTTGCGAACAGCTGCTGGACGAAGCTACGGCGTGCGCGAACGATCTTTGCTCCGCCCTGGAAGGAAACCTGGAGCACGCCGACCAGCAGCAGCGGGCTGAAGCTGCGTCCGCTGGAACCATGGGTGGGGTAACTTTTGCGTCGGCTATTGGGGCCGATGAACGCTCGGCTGCTACCCTGCGCATTTTTTTTGATGCCGAGATAAAACCCTACATGGTTCAGCACGGCGGGCGAGGCCGAGTGTTGGCAGACAAGGAACGGACTTCCGCGATGTTCCAGCAGTTTCGCATCCTGTGTTCTCAGGATTTTTGGCCCCGGCTGAACGATCTGGAGAATATCTGTGGGGAAAAACGCGAACTGGATCGGCAGCGAATCTTGCATCAGGTGCTGCACGGCTGGCTCCTGGTGCACATACCCGCGTCTTATGCTCTGTTGCTCTTGGGGGCAGTTCACGCCGTAGTAGCACTGAGGTACTAACCTGTGCCACGAGTCCGCACCGCCAAGAAGCTCGCGCAGCGTATCGATCTGCAGTACTTCAAGAAACTGCGTGGGTTCCGGCGTTGGCGGCTTGTACTCTCCATAATCGTCCCACTCCTTGCGGTGGGATGGTTGCTGGCAGAAAAGGCATCCGGTAATCGCGCCATTTATAGTAGCGGTCCAGTGTCGTCGGCGCATGCCGTTTTCGGCAAAAATTGCAGCCTATGCCACGTGCGAGGCGCAAGCTTTAGCGCCGCCGTGGAAGACAAGGCGTGTCTCGCCTGCCATAACGCCCCGATCCATAACGCACAACAGGCCTTTACTCCGGCCTGTAGTTCCTGCCATCTAGAGCATAAGGGTAAGTTCAAAATGGCGGCCACGGCCGATGCAGCCTGTAGTCAGTGCCACGCCGGCCTGCACGTTAAAGAAGGAGGGTTGAAGTTCGACCCGCATGTCTCCGATTTCGATAACAAACATCCCCAGTTTCTTCCCTTGCGGCACGACCAATATGATCCCGGGACGATCAACCTAAACCATCACGCTCACCTGCAGCCCACGCTGCGCGGGCCTGACGGGCAGGTGCAGATGCAATGCAGCGATTGTCACCGGCCGGTCGGCGTCAACCAGCCTTGGCCCTACTCCATTGCCGCGGTGCAAGCCGCCAGTCAGCAGCCAGTCGTGGTTCCCGTGGCTCAGACACAACAGCAGAAAAAGAGGTTTACGGAAACCGGGGCGGGACCTTACATGGCGCCTATCAAGTACGTAAATCAATGCGCCGCCTGCCACACGTTGCAATTCGATCCACTGATATCTCAGCCGGCGCCCCACGACAAACCCGAGATTGTACGCGCCTTCATCGTGGAAAACATAAGGCAGTTGGTCAAACAGAATCCGGACTTAGCCCGCAAGCCTATAACTACCGGATACGGTGAGCAGATTGAGGCTGCCCGGAATTTTCTGCGTCCTACCCGCGATTACCTGGTTCTCCCCAAGGCTCCGACGACACCCGAAAACTGGGTAGAGCAGCGAACCCAGATTGCCGAACGGTTGCTGTGGAGAAAAGACTGCAAAGTATGCCATAGCCAGACGACGGGCGAAAGCGACAAGCTGCCAGCATCTGTCAAGGCGGTGATTCCGGCTCGCTGGTTTCTTCACTCTGAATTCGACCATCCAGCCCATCGCATGATGACCTGCGAGTCTTGCCATTCTCGTATCGCGGAGAGCAAACAAACGGCTGACGTCAATCTGCCCGGAATCGAGACCTGCCGCAGATGCCATAAAGAGGCTGGGGCGATGCAAGCGGCTGCCGAAGGCCGGTGTTATGAATGCCACAGCTATCATGATTGGCGAAAGGAGCAGCCGCTGAAAGGCAGGTTTGATCTCAATGCCTTGCGGGCAGGCAACTAAGGTTCAACCTAGGTGACATCTGCCGCACCACTTTGCAACAAATTCCTGCCGCTCATTTGCGCTGTTGCTGCGCCCCATACTGTTGCAACTCCGAACCCGCGGCAGGAGGTGGAGACTGCTCCGCGCCGTTCTGCATCAGTGGCTCTGCCGCGGGCTGCAGCGGACTGTCGGTCACTGTGAAGAGCTTGCCGTCACGGAGATAAAGCCGCTGCATTTCTTCGAGGTTGAATGGACGAGAGCCTCTGCGCCCGAAAACGGCGAGTTGATGTCCGCTCTCATCCACAGCGCGGTCGCGATCGATTCCGCGGGAGATGGCCAGCGCCGGTTCCTTCGTCCTATAGCTGGCAATGAGCTTGGGAACGGGCTTGGGAGCGAAGCCGAAGAAATTCGGCGTCGTCTGCGGCGAAAATAACTGAACCACCTGCAATCCATTGTGGCCATCGGCGACGAAGGCGAACTGGCTGGAACTAACCATGCCAATCTTGATGTCGTTGGTATCGTTCAGCTTCCCACCCGCGTCGAACATCTGGTCAAGGTGAGGATGCTCCGGCTGTTCCACGTTGACGATCGCAATTCCTTGTTTGCCCGCAGCCACATACGCGTACGTGCGGGCCACGTAGATATTGCGCGCGTCGGGCATCGGGACCCAGGCACCCTGCACCGGTACGGGATGGGAGAGGTCGGTGATGTCCAAGACTTTCAGACCGGCGCTATCGACCACAAATGCATACCTAAATTGAATGCCGATGCCGCGAGCATTGATGAGATAAGGAGCGCCGACCTTGGTGATGATCTTGGGCTGCAGCGGGTTATCGAGATCAACCACCACCAGGCCGCTATCGCAGAGAATGTAGGCGTAGGTCCCGGCAAAGGCAATGCGGCGCGCACCGTTCAACGCCCCATCGGGATTGAACGCCAGTGCTCGTTTCAGGAAGTTATTGCTTGGGTTGCCATCAAGAAGAGTGCCAACGCCTGCACTCTTTGCTTTCAGATCAGGATTACCGATGATCACCAAGCCCTCATATTTGTCCGCGACGTACAGGAACCCGTAGAACAGATGGATGGACTGCTCCTCGTTCTCCGCCTGATGCGTTCGCAAAGGATCAACCCCGAGTGTAGTTGGCGAAGCCACGGCCTGTGCGTATTTCGTTTTGACATAGAAGCGCTGCCCAAGGGGCGAGACTGGCGCGGTCGTCGTCCTTTCGGAGAAGTCTTTGTCGTCAAGATTGGCGATGTCAAACACGCGAAGGCCGCCTTCTCCCGTCGCGGCATACAGATACTCGCCACGCGCCTGTAAATCAAGAACGGTTCCATCGTGGTGATAAGCCTCTTTCAGTTCGCTCTTATTGATGATGTGTTGCTCGTAATTTGCGGGATAGGCAACTTTCTGGAAGTCGCTGCCCAGGATGGCAGGCGGCTCACTGTGCTCCGCCACGGCTACTGCATGATAGCCTTCCTTTCCATTCGCGACGTAAATGTAGCGCCCCATGAAATTCATGAAGCCGGTGCCCTGGATCAGCACATGGGCTAGCCAGGCATTGTTATCTTCGTTGGCGGAAACATGACAATCCGTGCAAGTGCGGGTCTCCTTGGTACGGACCGTATGCGGCACAAATGGACTGAAGGACTGCCCGCTGAACCCTTCGGAGGACACGGTTTGCTGCTGGTAATAGAGCCAGTCGCGGTCGGCGTTTTGCGAACTGACCAGGACGGCGCAGGCCGAACGCACCGGCGCTACCCGATGCCCAGTAACTGTGCCATCGATCCCCAACATGTAAATGTCGTCGCGCAGAATCTGGAAGCTGTAGGAGGTCCAATTGCGCGTGGTGATGCCTTCGTTGTGCAGCATGGGCATTTTGCGGTTGGCCGCCATTTCCAAATGGCAGCCAAAGCAAGTGGGAATCCAAGCCGAGTGGCAGCTGTAACACGTCATGTTCTTATTGCTGTGGGCCAGGGGATTCGTCGGGTTGTCGGCGGTCGCTCCCCATGTTTTGCCGTCGTTGCGCACCGTCTTCGCGAAGTGCGCTTTTTCGTTGTAGTTGGGATTGCCCGGTGTGATGCTGTCTAGCACCTGTTTTACTTCCCATTGTTTGTCCTGCTCCAGCATGGAGCGTTGAAGGAGGCGGCCCTCGTCCCAGTAAAAACGCCGATCTCCCCAGGGGGTGCGGAGCAATTGGAGATTGGTGCCGCCGGCGGGCGCAGCGGGACCGGAGGTGAACAGATTGGTGCGGGATTGAATGCTACCGTGACAGTCGATGCAGTCAACCTCGACAGCGTTGCGCGTCTCCCCGTAAAGGCGTCCATTGCCGTGATTGTCCTGAGCGAAGTGACAATCGATGCAGTGCATGCCTTTTTCCAGGTGAATGTCCTGTAGATGCACTGCCTTCTTGAACTTGTCAGGATCGTCCGGAGAGATTGGCTGTCCATCCTTGTCCAGCATCTCTCCTACGCGATTGCGCTTGTATACCGCGCGGTAGTTCCAGCCATGGCCATGAAAATCGGCGAACTGGGTTGACTTCAGTGTACTCAGAAATTCCGGGCTGCCGACATTCTCCAGAAAAGGCAGACTCGCCCACAACCCTCTCGGTGTGGCGCCTTCCGGATTGCGAACCGCGACCCGTTGCTGTTCTTCGGGGGTGGGATTGTGTTGTTTGGCGGGATACATCCTTTCGCCGTCAACTTCGTTGTCCCACCAGGTGTATCCGAAGTAGGTTGTCACCATGTTCGTCCCTGGATGCATGTGGCAGACCATGCACTGGCTCGAGGGTATTCCGCGGGTGAACTGGTGCTTGATGGGATGCCCAGACTGACCTTTCGGTACGGTCGGATCGACCGTGGCGCTGAATCCGGAATGACCATATTGCGCGTAGGATCCGGAGTGCGCCGGCGAGCGGTCATTGGCGAAAACCACATGACAGGCGCTGCAGCCACTGTTGCGATAATCACCGGGTTGATCATTCGTGCCAGGTAAATACAAAAGAGGATCGAGCAAGCGGGTTTTCTGCAGTCCAAGAAACACCGGGTCGGTGCGGAGTTTCGTTCCAAAACCGCGGTCACTCAGCTTAACATCGGGCTTTCCCGGGTCTTCGCTCAACTCGGGATTCCCTATTTCGGCCTTTTCGGTCCCACCGCGCTCAAAGACGCGTAACACATTGCCTGGTTGAGAGATCTCCCAACGCTGCAAGGGCTGTAGGTCGGGAAGCACCCCTTTCCTGGCGGTCTCTTCCGGAGTTGGAGGGGGTATGCTCACCAGGCGCTGCGGCTCTCCGTTTTCGGCGTAGCTTTCTCCGAAATGCGGGTTCTTCAGAGGAAAGGCGCCATTGTTATACAAAGCAGCGCCCCACAGCATGGCACCGTGGGACATCATGCTGGTCCGTACCTTTTGGACTTCCGACAAGTGACAGCCGGAACGCCCACAGCTGTGCGCCGCGATACGCAGGTCCCCGGGATTGATGAAGCGGATGTAACTCGGATCCTCTTTCAGCCACGCCGTGTACGCTCGAACCGGTAATGCGCCTCCCAGATTGTTATTAAGCAGGCGCGGCTGGGGATGCGCCTGCTTCTTGGCAGTGATGTATTCAGGTGATTGAGGCGAGGCCTGGAATGGCGCACGAACTTCTGCATTCCCACCGTGACAGTCCGTGCAACCGAGCCGGACTGCCGGCGATGAATGCATCGTAGCGCTGTCTGACTTGGCATGGCAGCTCTTGCATCCTGCGGACTTCTGGTCAGCCTCTTCCTGGCTCTCCATCAACAGAAGCTGGCTGCTTTGTTCAGCCTTTCCCTGCGGGCCTGCCATTTGCGGGGAGGGCGCCTGCTGGGCACTTGCCGGCCGCACCATACGTCCCCACATAGCCGCAATCAGGGCGATTACAGCCATAGTTGCCGTCAGCTTGATTACCCAAAATCGCACGTCTCTCTCCGCCAGTGATCCTCTCAAAACTGTAAACGCAATCCAGCAAAACCAGACAGCAAAGTTCGCGCATTGTAGACATCAATATAGCCCGCACTCGGCACCAGCGCCGACACTCCGGTCGTCAGGACAATGTTCTCCGACAAAGGAGGCCTGTAGTTAACGCCCAGACCGTAATCCCAGCCGATTGCGCGGTGAATCCGCGGCTGAAAAAGCACCAGCTGTAGTGGCTGGGTATGATCGAACTGCAAGTAGCTGGCGTTCATGAAGCCACGCAATTTTGGAGTCAGATCCGCGTCTATGCCGCTGTTGTAGAGACGCAGCCCCGGGTTTACGAAATTCGCTTGTCCTTCCTCTTTACTGGATCGCAGGTCCGGAATGAAGCTGAAAGGTGCAACCAGTGCTACCCCGGTACTGCTGAGTGGAATGCCTTCGCGGTCAAAGAAACTGAATGAAGTTCCGGCGAAGTGCTGGTTGTCCACAATGGAATCGAATCCCCTGGCTGTGCCTGAGCGCGAGGCCCCAATCTGGGTCGAACTATCGCCGGATGAGTAGATCGCCGCCACGCGAAAGCGTAGCCAGTCCTTATCGATCGAAAGCTCCAGCGCGCCAAACTGCGCATTAATGTCGACAGGACGCCCGGCGATCGTGCTAAAGCTGTCGGCCCCCAGCGCCTGATAGAAGGCGTTGCTGACGTTAAGACGCTTGATGTGCCCATTGCCTGTCCATCCAAGGTAATAGGCGCGGATTGAGTGCGGCTTGGGAATGCCATTTTGAATTACCACGCTCCCGATCGGAGCCGGGCGTACCAGAAAGCCATTCGTGTCGAAATGGATGGAAGGATTGTCCTGGTTGGCCAAAAAACTGAATTCCGTGGTATAGCCCTTGGTCATGAAATCCTGAACATAAACATTTGCCACCTCAACCTGCTGCTCGCGAGGTTGAAAAGTATTTAGGCCACTGTTGGTGTCCTTTTCCAGCATGTAAAAGTATGCAAGGTTGTAGTTGATGCGATTGGAACGCAGATTTCCGAAGACCCTGACTCCGGGTTGCTCATCAACGAAGATGAAACCGCGGAAGTCGCTGCTGAACTGTTGAATTCCAGCTCGAATGGATACGAAGTCAAAATTCGGGCTGAGATCGTGGAGCTTCAGCTCGAAGAAGCCTTCCTGCAAGCCTACGTGAGCATCGAAGCGGTTCGTGCCCGCCTCAATGTTGACGTTCACCAGGCCGCGCTCCTGTGTCTGCAGAAAATTCAAGTTTACTGCCGGGGTGAAGTGCATCTGCAAGTCGATCGGCCGGAAGGAGGTGTCCCCGCGAAAGAGATCGAATGAGAAAAGAAAGGTCTGGCCGAGGAATGACTGTTCATCATGACCAAAGAACTGTTCGCTGCCGGACCGCTCCGATCCGAGCCCACTGGGAACCGGAAGGCGGCGCAGGTCGAAACCGGTAAGACTGGTACCGGTAAATTTGAGGAACCAATCCTGGCCGAATACTGGATAATCGCCCTTCCAGCGGTTGCGATTGAAAGGATCGTACCAGTGCTTCTTGACATAAGGGTAATCTCCGGGGGGCTGGTAGCGTTGCCAGGCCGGCATTGCTACCGTCCATCGATCTGGTTCAAGAGAAAAACTTTCCTGGTCGCCCGGTACTACCTCGGGTGGGAGCATCGCCGCTTCACCTGGTTGCGGATTACGCAAACCGGGATAAACACTTGAAGTGACTTCCGGCAACGCTGGCGAGCGTGGGAGCCCTGGCAGCCTGCTCGGAGTATTCGCACCTGCCACGGAACTTCGGGGCACATCTACACGGATATCCACCGCCTGCATCTGGCCGGCGGCCAGGGTCAACCATTGAGGCGAGGTCTTAACATCTTCCGTTTCCACTGCCAGTTGGTACTCACCAGGGAGAAGATCCGTCAGGCGAAAAATTCCTTCGCCGTTGGAAGTGGTGCAATTGGGTTTAACGTTTCCCGGGCCCGTGGCGCAGACGTTAGCACCCAATACAGTATTTCCGTCCTGGTCGCGAATCGTCCCCACTAAAGCTGCATTCCTCGGTCGCTGCCGGGGAATACGTGGAACCTCTTGTCCTGCACAGAGCAGGGCGAACACGCTCGGCAGCAGCAGAACTGAATAATGCAAAGCGCGCGCTTGGCAGAAAATGCTTCGGACCACAGCCTGTCCTCAGCGCCAGTATTGCTGCACGGGTGTGGCGCACCCCGTTTGAGCCAATGCAATCGACATTCCAAGTCCCTCTGCTGGCTGTCGATCACGGCACGCCAATTCGAATAGGTGCTGGCCGCTTCGGCCAAAACACCATTCCGTCGGCGAGATCAGTTCTCCCCATTAATTGTGGGAAATGCGCCAATGATCTTCTCACCAACACGCCCAAAGCAAAACAACAAAACGCAAAAACTTTCATCTTGGAATCGAACCAGAAACCACTAAAACGTAATCTCCCATCCTTCTCTTGCGATGTCGGTATTCTCGAACCGGCTCCGCGCCTCACGCAAGATCGCATCCATACTCTCATCATCATGATTAGGATCATGGTGAAAAAGGACCAGTCGCTTTACATTGCAATCACGGGCGACCCTGGCGGCTTCCATCCAAGTACTATGGCCCCACCCCTTATGAGAGTCATATTCTTCCGGCGTGTACTGTGCGTCATAAATCAGGATGTCGGCATTTTGAGCGTGCTCACGCAACTTCCTGTCCAGACTCTTATCTCCGTGCTCAAAATCGCTGGCGTGCACAATAACCGTGCCTCCTGATTCGATCCGGTATCCGGTCGCACCATCAGGATGATGCAGGGGGAAAGGGAGGACTGACATTCCACACTGTTGAAACCCCTGCTGAGTAATGTCGGAGAAGGTTTTCCGTGCAGGTGTATCGCCGAGATCGATGGGATAGTAGGGACTCGACATCTGGCCTTGCAGGACTTTCTTCAGATGTTCTGGGGCGAGGCTTGAGTGAAACACGATGTCAGTTTCTGGCGAAAACAGCGGAGCAAAAGAAGGCAGGCCTTGAATGTGGTCCCAGTGAAAATGCGTGAACAGGAAGTGCAGCTGAAGTTTGGCGCCATTGGACTCGGCCTGTAGACGGCCGCCCAGACCTCGGACGCCTGTCCCGGCGTCAATGACGATGGTTCCTTCAGGGGAACGCAATTCAAGGCAGGCCGTGTTGCCCCCCACCCCCATGTGGGTCGGCGAAGGGCTAGCAATGGATCCTCGAACTCCCCAAAACTTCAACCGCAAAGCAGCATGGGCATCCATGCTCAACTCAGTCTCCGGCTGCAACCACCGATTTCGAGCGCCCCAGTTTATGATCGTTGAGCCGCCATTTCCGTCCGTCCCGGCCAAGTAGATCGTCCGCCTCTTTCGGTCCCCAACTACCTGCCCGATAGTTCGGAAAATTCCGTGGAGGCAGCGCTTTCCACAAATCCAGGATCGGGGTCACGACACTCCAGCCCGCCTCGACCATGTCGGCACGCTGGAACAACGTGGCATCCCCGATCATGCAATCATGCAACAGTCTTTCATACCCGGTGGCAGCGCCACCTCCAAAATAGTCTGCATACGCGAAACTCATGTCGACGTTTCCCAAACTCATAAGCGGCCCGGGCATTTTCGCACCGAAACTCAAGGTAATACCCTCTTCCGGCTGAATGTGCAGCACTAGAAAATTAGGCGCGAGACGCTCGACTGCGGTGTCACGGAACAGGACAAAGGGGGCCCGTCGAAACTGAATGGCAACCTCCGTATGGCGTTGCGGCAATCTCTTGCCCGTCCGCAGATAGAAGGGCACATCGGCCCAGCGCCAGTTGTCAATCTGTACTTTCATGGCCACGAAAGTTTCGGTGCAGGAATCCGGCGCCACACTGGACTCCGTTCGGTACGCCGGCATCAAGGCGCCCTGCTCCTGGCCTTCTCCATATTGTCCCCGGACGGCCCGACTAAGCACATCCTCCGATGTGAGCGGCTGGATCGCATGCAGAATCTTGGCCTGCTCGTCGCGCACTGCGTCGGCCTGAAAGGAAATCGGCGGCTCCATTGTAGTCAGAGAAATCAGTTGGAAGATGTGGTTGGGTACCATGTCCCGCAATGTGCCGCACTGGTCGTAGTATCCGCCACGGTTCTCTACTCCCACGGTTTCCCCCACGGTAATTTGCACATGATCGATATAGCGCCGGTTCCAAATGGGCTCGAAAATGCCGTTGGCAAAACGAAAAGCCAGGATATTCTGAACGGTTTCCTTTCCCAGGTAATGATCGATGCGATAGATCTGCCGCTCATTCAAGACTTCCAGGAGTTGGGAATTCAGAGCGCATGCCGACTCGAGATCGCGACCGAACGGTTTTTCCACTACCACGCGACGCCACTTTTTGTTCTCTTCGGAAATGAGATTGGCCGCCCGTAATTGCTGGGCGATGGGGGCGAAAAACACGGGCGCCGTAGCAAGGTAATAGAAATAGTTTCCTCGTGTGCCGTGCTCCTTGTCGGCTTGCTGCAAGGCCTCCCCCAGCTTGGTGTACGAGTTGGCATCATCGAATTCCCCCGACAGGTAATAGATCCTGCGCAGAAACCACTCGGTCAGATCATCTGACAACTCGCCAGTAGCAAACTGCCTGATGTCTTCCCGGAACTTATCGCGGAATTGCTCCGTGTTCATGGGCTCGCGGGCCAAACCCACGATGGCAAACTCGCGCGACAACAAATTGTCAGTTGCAAGGTTGTAGAGTGCAGGAATCAGCTTCCGCCGAGTCAGATCGCCACCCGCCCCGAAGATCACCATTACACAGGGATCACCCGGCTTACCACCGGTTTGCTTCGTCGGGTCCAGCGTACTTAAGCTGGCCATTGGTTTTTCTCCTTCCCAGGATAAAGCTCAAAACTCGCTTGGATCCCAGCGCGCCGATACTCACGTCCCCATGCCGCAACCGAACGATAGCCCAGTCTTGAAGGTAATAATCTTACCCGCTGCGTGTCGGTTTAAGAGCCGCAATTATGACTGGATCCGGGCCAAAGTCAAGCAGTTCTTCCTGCCACGCATACATCAGCAATTGTCTAGCAAATCGTGTCCCCAGGTGAATCGCAAAGTATGACTCGTGGAAAGCTTCTTGACTTGCGCTGCAATTGAGAGACAATGCAGCAAGCGTTACCCGCAAAAACTAGAGCTAACCGGAGAGGTGCAATGCTCAGGTCACTGCTTTCCATTTTTCTGTCTCTGCTTCTCTTGGTCGTGCCGGCGTTAGGTACTCCAAGCGGCGATCAGCCCGCGGGCGAGGTGCAGCGATTAATTCCGGATGCTTCGCGTAACGCGCACCCGATCGCGGTGAAGGACAAATTGCAGTGGAATGACCTGTTGAGTACGAACACAAAGGGACGCCTCCGAGCCGGGCTAATGGATGGTTCGATCTTGAGCCTCGGATCGAATAGTGAGATCAGAGTCGTGCAACATGACGCAAGCACGCAGCAAACCTCGCTTGAACTGGATTACGGCAAGCTCCGAAACCAGGTTGTTAAGATAACGCAGCCGGGTGGAAAGTTCGAGGTTAAGACCCCGAACGCCATCATTGGTGTCATCGGTACCGATTTCTATGTCGCTTATGGCAACAACCGGACCACGGTCATCTGCTATGAGGGGCAGATCACAATTACACCGGTGGCGGGCGCTGGTGTGGCCGGTAGCAACAACCAGAACACGGGAACAAGTCCCGCTATAACCCTCGCCGCGGGTCAGATGGTGGTCATTGGAACGAAGGAAGAGCAAGGCGCGTCTGCGATCGTCACCGCCCCTCCTGGGGTATTGCAGGCCAGCATGCGCGACACAGAGGTACCTGTTCAGGGCGAGAAGTCTCAGCAAGCTAAGTCCCACCGAACGAAGATCGCTGTCATCACGGCACTGCTTGTCACCGCTGGTTTGACCGTCGCCCTGACGCAAATCAATTCAAGCTCGAAGCCTTGCGGTTGCAAATAGTCTCGGCGGAACGATGCGCTTTTTGAGAGTCTCAGGCAAATGGTTCACGCAACACGCCAACATCACCGCCGCTGTCTTAACGACCGCCATCGGCCTGGTTCTGTTTGCCTATTCTGGAATCGGTGAGAACCGCCAAGCCGGATTCGTCTTCCTGCAAGACATTGAGCAGCGTTCCCTGGATCTTCGGTTCGCCTTACGCGGTAAGCGCGCAACAGACCCCCGCATTGTGATCGTCGATATTGATGAGAAGACGCTGCGGGAAATAGGATCGTATCCGCTGCCACGAGATTCCTTTGCTCTTCTCGTACGTAAGCTGAAGGAGGAAGGCGCCCGCGTGGTTGCCTTCGACATGACATTTCCCACCCCCGCCAGCAGCGAGTCCCTGGCAGTGTTGAAGCGCTTGCGCCAGGAACTTGGAACCAACACCAGGCCGGACATTCAAAGTAAACTCGAGGTACTCCAGCAGCAGGCCGACGTTGACGCCCAGTTTGCAGGCGCCCTCAAGGATGCGGGCAACGTGGTGCTCGGGCATACCTTCCTTGAGGCTGACCGCGCCACTTCTTCCGACCCTGCGTTGGCAGAGGCCTACTTCAACATCGTTTGGGCCAAAGTCTTTCCCCAGGTCTTAAAGGTGAAGTCCGGCAAGCAGGACTTCGACCCCGGGAAAGCGTGGCTCCAGGGTGGAGGAATGGTCGCCACTGGGGTCGAGGCCAATCTTCCGCAATTCGCCGAAGCTGCTGCATCCTACGGCTTTCTCAACATCACCCCCGACGCTGACGGCACTCTGCGTAGGGCGCTGTTCATGATTCGCTATCAAAACCAGGATTTTTTTCCATCACTGGCATTACAGATATTGCGCCAGTATGAGGACATTCCGGACCAGCAAATCGCGGCGTACATCGCGGCTGATGGACTCGAGCGCATCCAGTTTGGATCGCACGAAATACGGCCATGGCAAAACGGAACCGCACTGATTAATTACGTCGGTCCCTATCACTCCTATCCCCACTACTCGATGTCCGACGTGTTGAAGGGAGCGCTTCCCGCCGATTGCGTTCGCGACAAAATTGTGATCGTCGGCGCCACCGCCTTGGGAGCCGGCGACCTGCGGAGTACGCCCTTTCAGAAACAGGATTCCGGCTATATGGGTGTCGAGGTGCATGCCAATATCCTCGATAACCTCCTGCACAGTAATGAGCCCCATCGAACCTTCCTGGTCCGGGGCTTGCGCGACGAATTGGTCGACATCGGCTTGGTTGTCCTCTTCGGGTCCGGCCTCGGGTTCTGGTTCGGGCGGTGTCGCCCTTTCGTGGCCACTGCCACCGCCTTTCTTGTTATGGCGGCCTTCGTGTGTTTCGTGTACTTCAGTTTTGTCCATTGGGGGCGCTGGTTCAGCTTCGTGATTCCCGCTGCCACGCTGGTCGGCTCCTATGTGTCAGCTATCAGCTTTCGAGTGTTCTTCGAAGAACGGGAGAAACGGAAGATTCGTAAGACTTTCTCGCAATATCTCTCGCCCGGCGTCATTGCCCTCATCGAGAAAGACCCACAGAAGTACATTCGGCCTGGAGGAGAGGTCAAGGATCTTACGGTCATGTTCAGTGACATCCGCGACTTCACAAAGCTCTCCGAGGGTATGAGTCCGGACGAACTGGTGCGCCTTTTGAATGAATATCTAGGCGCAATGACCGACATCTTGTTCCGGCATCTCGGAACACTCGACAAGTACATCGGCGACGCTGTAATGGCGTTCTGGGGCTCGCCTTACCCGCTCCAAAACCATGCTTATCATGCCTGTTGCTGCGCCACGGAGATGATCGAGCGTCTGGCCAAGATGAATCGCGAATGGAGCGCTCGTGGCCGCCCTGAAATCTCGATCGGCATCGGCCTGAATACGGGACCGGTAAACGTCGGCAACATGGGTTCTGACAAGCGTCTGGCCTGGACGGTGATGGGCGACAATGTAAACCTTGCCTCACGCCTTGAGGGTATGACCAAACAGTACCGCAGCCAGATCATCATCAGCGAAAGCACCTACGCGCAGGTCTCACACCAGTTTGTTGCGCGCGAGGTCGACAAGATTCGGGTCAAAGGGAAGAGACAGCCTGTCACCATCTACGAACTGCTGGCGCCAGTGTCACAACGCGGCAAGTATGAAGCGCTGCTTACGGCATACAACACGGCGCTGGCGTGCTACCGCACCCGCGACTGGCAAGAAGCGGCAGGGAAATTCGGCTCGATTTTGGCTACCCATCCTTATGACGGCCCAACCCAGGTCCTACTGCAACGCTGTATGGAGTTCATGGAGGAACCTCCCGCTGCCGACTGGGACGGTGTCCATGAGATGAAATCGAAGTAGGCTGGCGGTGGTTTTCAGCGCGCGAGATGCTCTGTGAGTGGAAACACTCACTGGCGTTGGCTACCGAATATCCAGCTTGGGACTAGATTCCGATTGACTCCCATAAAAGACAGTGCTAGCTTGACCCATCTCTCAATAACTCATCCAAGCACGACACTGAGGGCCTCGCTTTTTTGGCACATTGTGACTTTCGGAGATCAGATGGCGCACTGTCGCCGTTTTCTGGTGTGTCGTTACCCGCTGTGGGCTATGGCCCTGCTAGCAGCTGGCGTACTTGGTATCCAGCCGCTCACCGCGCAGGACAACTCACTAAAACCAACCGTGAATACCGCGGTGGCGTCTGGCGTTACTCCGCGATTGGACGAACTGGCGAAGCTGCCACAACCAGCACAATACGGCTTGCACGAAGCGAATCCGTATCGCCGCATTGCAAAACCAAACTTCGGATATTCCGTGGATCCCGTCGAACAGCGCGGCGCTGCTCCCACATCCAATTACTCAATCCTGGCCAATTTCCTAGGAGTCGGTAACGGCTTCCCGGGATTCACGGTTTCCCGCGCGCCCCCCGATACGAACATGGCGGTGGGCGACACCCAGATCATCCAATGGGTGAACACTTCTTACACGATCTGTTCCAAAACTTCACCCTTCACGTGCGGGCCGGCCATCCTTGGCAATACGCTCTGGGTTGCCGGCCTGCCTGGAAGCTTGTGCGCTGTGAACAACTCCGGCGACCCGCTTGTGCAGTGGGACCGCACCGCACACCGCTGGTTCCTGTCGCAGAATGCCTTTGCTTCTCCGTACGCCGTCTGCATCGCTATCTCCGACAGCCCCGATGCGACCGGGCCCTGGCATGTTTGGCAGTTCCCCGTTCCCGGTAACGGCTTCCCCGACACCCCCAAACTCGGTGTATGGCCAACTACCGGCACCCACAACGTCAACAACGGCTACTACGAAGCCTGGAACAACATGGGCCCCGGCGGCAGCGGCTTCTTGGGTCCTCAAATCTGCGCATATGATCGGGGAAAAATGCTGGCGGGCGATCCCAGTGCTACGCAGATTTGCTTCCAGCTCCCAACTGGATCCGGGTGCAACTTGCAGGGCATAGGATGCCAAGATAGCTTGCTGCCGGGCGACTTGGATTCCCCTAGCGGTCCGCCAAACAAGCCCCCGCCCGATGAAACTCCCCAGGATGAGTTCTACATTGGCAGCGTAGGCGGGGTGGACAACTCGCATTTGTCGCTGTACCAGTTCCACGCGGATTTTGTCACTCCCGGAAATTCGTTCGTCCTCGGCAGCCCCAACACAATCCTCATTGCGATACCCACCTATAACGGTTCCTGTAGCGGCTCATTTGGTGGCAATTGCGTTCCGCAGTTAGGCAGCAGCGATAAATTGGATTCGCAGGGCGATCACCTGATGTATCGCTTTGCCTATTGGAATGACAGCACGCTACTGCCGCCGATTGAGGCTGTCGATCTTCAGGTCTTCCAGGCGGGCACCTACGCTCCTGACTCCAATTACCGTTGGATGGGGTCTCTGGCGCAGGACGAGGCAGGCGACATCCTGGCAGGCTATAGCGAATCCAGCTCCGCCACTCACCCGGCCATATTTATAGCCGGACGCGTGGCCACCGACCCGCTCAATACTCTCGAATCTGAGGTGTTAGTGGTTCAGGGCAACGGTTCGCAAACGGATACCGTCAACCGCTGGGGCGACTACAGCAGCATGCGGATTGATCCGATTGACAACTGCACCTTCTGGTATACCAACGAGTACTACATGGTGACGGCAAACTTCGACTGGAGCACGCAGATCGCTTCAGCGAAGTTCTCGAATTGTAACGGCGGCGGCTCGGGTACGAAACAGCACTGGTATGTGAACTTTACCGTGGAAGCCTCGGGCGGACAGACCGGTGTGCGGTGGATGGAATTTACCAACGGGGTCGCGATCGCCACCACTACCCAGCTCACATCTTCTCTTAACCCATCGGAGGTGAACCAGCCCGTTACCTTTACGGCGACAGTTACGGCGGTTGGTGAACTTCCCACGGGAAACGTAACGTTCACCAGTAACGGCGATCCGATTCCCGAGTGTCCTAACCCGGTGCCGGTAATGCAGGTGGGCAACGGCAGTGTGGCTACCTGCACCACCCAGTCACTTCCACCTGGCGCAGATAGCATCCTGGCCAGCTTTAACGACCCGCAAGGCGTCTACAGCCCTAGCTCCGCCACGCTGGAGCAGATGGTCGAGGACTTCTTCTTACTCTCAATTTCTCCCGGCGCGGTGACCGTCGTTCAAGGATTTAACAATACCAACGAGCCGTTCTTCGCCCAGGCCATCAATCTTACGGTGCAGCCCCTGTTCGGTTATGGCGGCACAGTGACACTATCTTGCAGCGTGAGTCCGACGCTGGCAGGTGGGGCTTGTGTGGTCAACCCCCCAGCCTCAGGATCGCTGGCGGGCGGCAATCTCAACACGACGCTTGCCATCAGCGCGGGCAGCTCGACTCCACAGGGCCTCTACACAGTTACGATAACGGCGCAAGATGGCACTGGATTGATGCGCTTCACAAACCTGGCGCTTACCGTGATTTGCTACACAGCTCCGATACAAATGCCTCCCGGAGGCGCTGGCAGGACATCCGTCTGTTTTGCCGGACCTCCCGGCACCGTCGTAAATAACCTTTCTTGTCCGTTAGTCTCTGGTACGGGAATCACAGGCAGTGAAGACCTGAGCAAGATCGGTGGTGTTTGCACTTTCAGTCCAGGATCGGTGACCCTTCCCGGGTCGGTTATCGTCACCATCTCTGGTTGCACCGTGGCCCGGCTGAGGACCCGAACGACAATCCTCGCAGCATTTTGGCTGGGGATGCCAGCCATGGTGTTGCTGGGATCGGCGCGCAATAAGAAACTTTCCCGTAAGCGGATGTTGCGGCTGGTGGCCATGTTGCTGCTCGTCCTGGCTTTGCTGATGGGCGTTGGATGTGGCGGCGGCTATGGGCAACTTACGCCGACTGGGTCTTACTCCGTCTTGGTGCAAGGCACAAGTGCTGACGGGACAGTGTACTCAGCGGTGGTTCCGGTTCAGGTGGTTCCGCTGAGCAAGTAGGCAATTGGAGCGGCCCCCGAATGCGGCCACGGGTGGATGAGATACTCGCCTCGGGAGTGTGCAATCTCCAGCCCGGCTGCAGGGTCGATATCTTGACGACAACGTGAACGCCAATGCGGAATGGGTTGAGCAGAAGTAGATTCGCAGGTTTAACTCTCAAGGAGTTTTCCGTGAGAAACCGCAGTTGCGTCTATATCGTCTGGTTCGTGTTCGTTTTCACGTTGGTGGCGGCAGCTCAGACCTTCCCCAAAGTAGAGCTGGCTGGTGGCTATTCGTATATGAACTTCCATCCCAACGTTGTCCAATTGACGACTTTAAACCTGAACGGGGGCGGCGGTGCGTTTGTCTATAACATCACGGATTGGCTCGGAATCAAGGCCGACTTCATGGGATACACCTTTGGAAGCGGCTGGAACAGGAAATTGCAAGAACTGGGCTATATCGGCTCCACCAGCGGTAACTTGTTTACCTATCAGTTCGGTCCGCAGATTAAGAAGCACACGGGTAAGCTGCAGCCGTTTGGCCAGACCCTCTACGGCGTGGCACACTCCAACGGCTATGCTGCGGTCCTCCGTGCGAAAGCGGACGGAACCTATCAACTGACGAGCGCGGGCGGCAACAACAACGCTTTCGCCATGGAGATGGGCGGCGGCCTGGACATTGTGCTGTCGAGAATCGTACAGATCCGCCCGGTCGAGATTGACTACCAGCTGACGCGTTTCGGCGCAAAGAATTTCATCGCCAACCAGAACAACTTTAAGTACTTCGCCGGCGTTAACCTCACCCTCGGCGGAAAGTAAGATTTACCGTGCATCTTTCCGCAAAGAACTTCACGACCTTCTTGTGCGTGGTACTTCCCATACTCACATTTCTGTTGGCCGTGGCATGTCGGTGGCGCCTATGCAACTTATCGAGCCGCTGATGGTGACGCGGCGAGACCTGAAAACCGGCGGTTTAGCTCGTGCTGTTGATCATCATTGACGGCATGAATTTGCTTGAACTCCGCCAACCCGGGCAGTCCTGCTTGTCCAAACTTTGCAGGTCTCGGCACTATCGGCATCAGCTACCTGAATGTTTCTGCTTCTGTAGTTTTGCGAAACAGTGGCATCCGCTTAACAAAGTTGGTGGGCCCGGAGGGATTCGAACCCCCAACCAAGGGATTATGAGTCCCCTGCTCCACCGTTGAGCTACAGGCCCCGTCGATGAGTTGCGGATGCGGCGTTGTTGCAGGGAATTTTGCAGACGCCCAGTCAGCATTGTATGGCGAAGAGAGTGAATCACAAAGTCCTCGGCCAAAGACCGACGATGGTGCCAGCCTTCTGATGAACATGGTGGATTGATGTCAGGAGTAGCGCTTAGCGTCCGTGCCGGCGAACACCAACTCGCCAGAGGCCGGTTGCTCGCGATTATTTTCCTCTCGCCTTGATTGCAATGTCGATTTTCGCGGTCGTCCTTGGGAGCAGCTGCAGGCTCTCATTTGCCGATCGTCGATGCGGGGCTTATGCTGAACAGTTCTACACAGCTGAACGCTTTCCCGGGAACAGCAAGGAACCGACAATGAAAATGGTACGAGCCACATTGCTGTATGGGGCGATTGCCTGTGCATTATGGTCGCCCAACCTCTTGGGGCAAGACGTACAGGTGACCTCCGAGAACGGCGTCATCACGCTGAGCATGACGGCACAGAAGCCTTATGTCTCCGGCCAGACGAGGACTCCGGTGTTGAGCGTAGTCTGCCGGCAAAAGGGCAAAAAGTTCACCCACGCGATCTCTTTTTCGCCGGGAGGCTTTCTGACCCAGCAGGATTACTCACCCTACGGAAAGTCCTCATCGCTGGTGTTGCAGATGAGCATCGCGGGACACAAGCAATCGACGACCTGGGTGTCTCAGGAGAACCCTTTCCAATCCTTCGAGTACGTCGGCAAGACGGAGCCGGACCGCATCCAGTTTCTGCAAACCCTGCTGAGTGTGCCAACCGTCACCCTCGAATTCACACCGTTCCTCACGGGCGCACCCGCTTCGAGCACGTTCGACCTGAGTGGACTACGGGCGGAATTCGACAAACATCCAGAGTGCACGATGAATATGAAGTAGGGTTAAGCCGTCGATTCTTGCGATGTTTCATTTCTATATACCCCTTGACTCTATTCATGTAGATTTCGCAATCTATTCATCTTCCTGCCAACAGGGTGTGGGATGCTACCACCAGGAAGTATATGGCTGAAACTCTCATTTCCTGGTCTGACGATCGGGAGTTCACCGGTTGGTACTGCAAGGCATGTGGTTGCAAGTGTCCGCTTCCAATCTTCAACGACCGCGTGATCGAGCTCACGGTTGAAGGCTGGAATTCCTTTGCTGCGCATAACTGCAACAAGCAGCGGGATGAGGCCACGGCCACCCGCCGGGCGTCTTGAGGCACTCGGAACTGTGCAGTTGCCCGGAGCAGAGAAATAGCGGGCTTCCTCGCTTCGCGCAAGGTCGATGGAATCAGCGTGAGTGGGGTGACGAAAGTCTAAGGACGGAATCGCTACGCGAAGGGTTGGCGGATCGTCAACGGGGTTCCACGCTAGTGGACTGGCTTGCGCATGCCGGCGCTGGTCGGCCACCAGGTGAGTTGGACAGAGCTGGTGAAATCGCTTTGCCGCGTGGGAGCCAACACCGGCACTAACCACGTCTCGTATTGCAGGAAGGATTTGAGCTCGAGAGTTTTGCGGACCCGGAGCATGGCGGAAACGTTCCAGTCCCATTGCGTGCTTCCGCCGGGGATGAAATCGTCGGCGATCTTGCTGTTGCGAACCCCTACCTGAATGCTGCTCTGGGGACTGAGATGGTAGGTACTCCACGCCTGATAACCATTGCCTTCGCGGCCAATCCAGTTTCCCATCAGAGACTTATTGTTGAGGTAGAGGTCGTGATAAATGATCTCCCAGTAGATGAACTGACCCTTAGCGATGGTTTGCCCGGGTATGTTGGTATAAACCGCCTCGGCGCGGAGGTCGAGTTTGGGCAGACGCGGCACGTGGGAAAGATAGATTCCAGGATTGACCGCTGACCGCTGCGGTGCGCTGACCGGCGAGACGTTGTCGTGCACCAGCGAATCGCTGTACAGCGTCAGCCAGCGGCGCAACTTGGGCAGCCGGTACGAGAAATCGAAGCTGGCATGGCGCGCGCCGGGGTCCTTGCGCGAGAACTTGATTGGAGGGGGAACGTCATTGATGCTGGTGAAGCTGGTCCAAAACGAACCGAAGGTGAGGGGCACGTGTCCTTGGCCGCCAAATACGGCGTTGCGAGTAAATCCCAGCTCCAGGTTTTCGGTCGGCTTAAAGCTGGCCTTCTGTGCGAACATGTACGGCCCCACCGGAAACTGATGGCCCTGCAGCGCTCCAAAATAGTTCGACACCTCGAACGGCCCCAGGACCTTTGACAACCCCGGAACATACATCGGTTCGGTGCGATTGATTTGCAGCATCCAGAAAGGGGCGGCGTTGTCGCTCATCAGGAATGCGCCGCTCTCACTGGGCCCCCACCACATGCTTTGTTTTCCCACGGAAAAATCCATGCCCCCAAATCTTGCCACGGCATAGGTATCGAGCAAGCGAAACTGGTTGGCGGAGAATGGGGTGGGCGGTTGCACAGGATTCAGATCGACATTCGCGATCACCTGTCGCACCGAGAGCGGATATCCTGGGATGGTGGGCGCGTACTCGTACTCGCCGTTGACGTAGATGGCAAAGCGGCCGTCGTTGGCGCTGGCGCTGAATCCGGTGATGTTGTTGACACCCTGCCAGTAGGGGCGGCCGTAATCGTTGATCAGCGTCTGCCCGAAGTGATAGCTGTCGTTCACCGGCCTTCCCGCAATGTCGGTCACGCGCGTGTACACCGAATCCAGATGGATCGAATCCACCGGTCTTCCATCCCAAGCCGCCAGCTCGTCGGCGAATTCGGCATCGAGAGTCTGCTTCAGCTGATGCACTTCCGGGGGAAGATCGCCGTGGTTTTCGACATTCTTATCCATCTCCAGAAGCATGTGAGCGCACGCCATTCGCGTCCACGGCCGCAGACCGAGGAAGGCGGTGTTGATGTATCCACGCGCGACCAGCCTCTCCATCGCGGGATAAATCCAGCTATCCAGCGGAACAGAGGTGCTGGCGAGGTTGCCGGGGCGAGGCGCTGAGGTCTGCTCCGCCACGATCTTCAGATCGTCATCAAGGTTCGCATTGTGCCGGGTCTTGTACATATGCCGGCCGATCTGATAGCCGAGCAGCCCTCCTACGAACACGTCCGACAGGAAGTGCTGGTCCGACCCGGCCCGCGCCAGGCTGACTCCCAGCGCCAGACCGTAGGCGCCGATCGCCGTAACGGGACGGGGATATTCCTGCGCGACCACGGCAGCGAACGCCCAGGTCACCGCGGCATGGTCGGAGGGAAACGACGTGCCGCCGTGGAAGAACTTGTTCTGGAAGTTCGAGGGAAACGGCCGTTCGCGCCCGCTGACAAACTTGGTTGCATAGTCAACGGCGACGGCGTTGATCATCGCTTCGGTCGCCAGCACTCCGGTTTCGCGCGCTCGTTCGTCATGGACCATATGTCCCCATAGATACATGGCCCCGGTCATTCCGGCTGCCGAGAACACACCCGCATCTGAGGCGACGTTGAGCAAGTGGTGATTGTCTAGACGCATGGCGTAGGAACTTTGCGGGTCGGTAAGAAAGAGCCCGGTGGCAACGCCGCCCATGGGAACCAACCACTTCGCGTCGGCGGTCTTCAGGCGGAATGGACTGGTCCAGATGTCTTTTTGGTCTTCGGCCAGATGCAGGAAAAATTGTGACTCGTTCGGATGACGGACCGAGCTATCGACAGCGGTTTGCGCCGGCATTGCGCTCCCTGTCGCTGGCGTGGAGGGCTGCTGCGCGCACACCGGCGCCGTGGCGCAGAAAATCCCAAGCGCCAGGGCGAACGTAAGTTTAGTGAGGGAGGTCAAGAAAAGGTCTCGTGCGCAGATATAAAAAACCCTTATGGCATGTCATCGCTATGAAAATCTTTACGGCGTGTCATCCTGAGCGACGAGTCCGGGAGCCGTAGCGACCGGACGAGGAGTCGAAGGACCCCTATAGTTGCAAAAAATCACGATGTGGACGCTCGGCGAAACACGAAGTCTGGATTGCTTGCGACCATAGGGGTTCCTTCGACTCCTAGCTCTGCTCGTCGCTCAGGATGACAACCTCACCCCGTTTGCAGTCGCTCGCTCAGGATGACACCTTGGGAGCTGCGTAGTAGCGGAATATGCGCGTCAGCGCGGTAGCCATGTCGTCCACATCCTGTTCGGTCATGGCGGAGGAGAGCGGCAAAGAGATGGTGCGTGCTCCCACAAACGAGGCCTCGGGGAAATCCGAGTCCACAAATCCGAACTGTTGCCGGTAGTAGGGATGCTGGTGCACGGGAACGTAGTGGATGCCGACGCCGATGTTCTCCGCATCCAGCGCCGCGATGATGGTCTGCCGGTCAATCCCAGTCTCACCCAACAGTGGAGTAAACAGATGGTAGGCGTGTCGCGAGCCGGCGGCGGGCGGCGGAGGCAGCAACAGCGGAAGGTGTTTCAGGCGGTCCATGTAGGCCCGCCAGATTTGCTCGCGTTGCCGCCAGCGCTCCTCGATGGTTGTCAGTTGCGGCAGGCCCAGCGCTGCAGCCAGGTCGGTCATGTTGTACTTGAAGCCCGCGGCGATGACTTCGTAGCCGGTGGGGCCGCCGACAAAGCGGCTCCACGCATCGGCCGTCATGCCGTGCAACGACAGAATTTTGACCCGCTCGTACACTTTCCGGTCGCGGGTAATCACCATGCCGCCATCGCCCGTGGTGATGTTCTTGGTGGGATAAAAGCTGAAGCAGCCGGCATCGCCCATCAGACCCGCCGCGACGCCGTTATCCGAAGCTTCAATGGCGTGGGCACAATCCTCGACCACACGCAGACCATGACGGCGTGCAATGTCGAGGATGGGCCCCATTTCACAGCAGCGGCCGCACATGTGGACTGCCAGAATGGCCTTGGTGCGCGGAGTGATTCGCTCTTCGATTTGCGCCGAATCGATGTTGAAGGTCGAGCGGTCGCAATCGACCAGAACGGGTTTCGCTCCGGTGTGCACGATGGAGTGAATGGTGGAGCAGAACGTCATCGCCGGCGCGATCACTTCATCCCCGGTGCCGATTCCCAAGGCAAGCAACGCAAGATGAATCGCGGCCGTCCCGCTGCTTACTCCAACAGCGTAGGGCGCGCCTTTGTAGCGGGCGAATTCCTGTTCGAAGCGCTCGACCCTTCCGCCCAGCCCGATCCAATTGCTACGCAGGCACTCGACGACCGACGCAATCTCCGCCTCGCCAATCACCGGCGCGCCAAAGATCAGCCGCCGTTCAGGCGCACGGATGGGCTCGCCGCCCGCGATTGCCGGAAGGCCGTTGGCTTCTTGAACTGGATGGGATTTTCCGCTTGTCAGCGGAGCGCGCTTCATAGGATTCAGTCTTGAAGTTCTACGTGTGAGGCGATTGTAACTGATTCAGAAAGAATTGCGCTCGCTCGGGACCACACATTACATTCGTGCATAATCCACGCGGGCGCGACCCTGAATCGGATAACGCGACCCCGCCGTCCGGTATACTGACGCTTCTTCCACTCCATGCCCTTCACCGTATCCCACGTGGCCGCTGCCCTGCCTTTGCGCAGATTGAACCTGGTGTGGTCGGCATTTGTGGTCGGCAGCATGGCTCCGGACTTCCCGTACATTGTAGGTAGCACCGACTATCGCAGCCTGGGCCACCGGTTTCCCGGGCTCATCGAATTCACGCTGCCGGCCTCCCTTTTCGCGCTCTGGGTGTTTCATGTTGCCGTAAAGCGGCCGGTCATAACCTTGCTGCCCAGCGGCATGCAACAGAGATTGCGCGGCCAACTCGGACGGTTCCCCTTCGGCGGCCCTGCCCGCTTCGTGGCTATCTTGTTTTCCCTGGGGCTGGGCATTGCCACGCACGTGGTCTGGGACGCGTTTACCCACCCGTTCTCCTGGCCATGGGGGCGCTGGGCTTGGCTGCGGGGTTGGATTAAAGTTCCGGGGCTGGGAGTAACTGAAACGTACGTGGCCCTGCAGTACGCCAGCACTGTGGTTGGACTGGCCGCGCTCGCGATTTGGGTCTTGCTGTGGTATCGCAACACCGAACCCCAGCCGCTGGCGAGGCCGGCGAAGGCCAACGCGGGTCCATGGATCGCTGTTGCCATGATCGTGGTCGCCACCACCATCGCATTCACGCGCGCCTCGCTGGTGGTCGGCATGCCGAAGTCCCTGCACATGACCGACACCTTCTTCCTCGTCTTTGGAGTGACGGGAATCGCCCTGGTGTTCTGGCAAGTGCTGATTTACTGCCTGATGATTTCGTCCCATCAAACTTGGTGATCAGCTAAGCTCGTGGTGCAGCCATCGATTGTCATGCCTTCCGTCAGCGTCATCATGAACGTCCGCAACGGAGCTTCCACGCTTCGCGAGGCCCTGGACAGCGTGCTGCGGCAGAGCTTCCGCGATTGGGAGCTGATTGTCTGGGATGACCGTTCAACCGACCAGAGCGCGCAAATCATCGCCGAGTACCAAGATCCGCGAATCCGCTACTTCCTCTCGCAGGAAGACACGTCGCTCGGTAAGGCCAGGAGTGATGCCATCCGGCAGGCGACTGGAACGTGGCTGGCTTTCCTCGATCAGGATGACATTTGGCTGCCCCGCAAATTGGAAAAGCAGATGGCCCTGGCCGACGATGCCATCGGCCTGATTTACGGGCGCACGGTCAGGTTCTATCCCGGTGGCATGGAGCGCGACTACGACCAGGCGCACGAGTTCACGCTCCTGCCCGAAGGCGAGATCTTCCACCAGCTGTTTACCGATTCCTGTTTCATCGCCATGAGCTCGGCTGTGTTCCGGCGTGCAGCGGTGGAAGCTGTCGGCGGAATTCCTGACGCAATACAGATTGTCCCGGATTACTGGCTCTACGTTGCGGTGGCCCGCCGCTATCGGGTCCGTGCTGTGCAGGAAGTGGTCTGCCGCTATCGCATGCACGCCGCCAACACGTCGCGGCTAATTGCGCTCAAGATGAATGAGGAAGTGCTCTGGCTGATTGACCAGTGGGCTGACCAGCTCGACCCGCCAACCGTCGCGCTCAGCCGCAAGCGGCACTTCACCGCGATTGCGCTCGAGGAAATGCAGACGCCCGTCACCGCTGCCCGGGGTGTGGCTCGCCTGTTCTCACACGGCTCAGTCGCTTCGCAATTGCAGCGGCCGTTTATGTTCGTGTTTCACATCATCCGCCGCAATGTTCGACGTCCCTACTGGCGGAGCTTGGGAGACGGCGGCGGCGGTTGACTTACGAGTTTGCCGTCGGCAAGCACAAAACGGGCGCTGCCCTTTATGCTTGGGCAACACATCGCATCGTGTGGTCCATAGCCCAGCGTCGTCAGGAAAATCACGTTGTCCCCTATTCCTTCGAGTTGAGCCGCTCGATATCCCTTGCCACCGACCACAGTGTGGGTCGTCGGAGCAAGCTTGTCCGTCCACTCGAAGGAAGACAGCCAGGTATTGGGTATAGTTGTTTCCGCCGCCAGCACCTTCGATTGTGTATAGAACTGCCAGGTCCGACACACCGTCGTGGTTGAGATCGCCAGCCACAAATTTTCTGGCTCCTTCATATTCTTTCCCACCCAACTCAGCTTCCTGGCCTGAGATGAACTTATTAACGACGGCATCGGCCTCTGCGCCGAGGACTTCGTACTGAGCGGCGGTTGGCATCGCCACGAAACACACAACCACAAGTAGCGTGAGGAAACGCAAGATCCAAACTGCCGCGAGATTCCGGTGTGCAGGCATTTTCGACACTCGTTGCCATTCAGCTGGAGCTACTGGTCTTGCGCCGCACGTTCCAGCAGATCGTGAGCTCCCCGGAGCGTTCGAGATCATAATCGAAATCCCCAAGCGCACGCAGAAAGACTTCCTCGCAGTCTGCGCCGTGCAATTCGATACAAATGTTTCGCACGTTGGGCAGCCATCCTGAAGAACTGCTGTTGAAGATTTCCCGCTCACTTCCTTCGACATCAACCTTTAGCAAATCAATCTGGTTTTCACCCGCCAGCTGCAAAAGACCCGGGATGTCCCAGCCCTCAACCGTTTCCCCATCCTGCACGCCATTGCCTTCGTGCACCTGCGTTGCCCATTCGCGGCCATCTCCAACTCCCCGCGCAACCACCAGCTCGCAACGCCTGGACCAGGCAGCACCGCGCACCACCTGGGCCCGGTCTCCGTACGGCATGAGGTTCCTGCAACACAGCTCGAAACTGGAGGGGGCGGGCTCGACAGCCAAAACTTTGGCGGCCGGAAAGCAGCTCAAAAAATAGGCGCTCGCATAACCAACATTGGCCCCAAGGTCCACGATTAAACGTGGGGACGAGAGCTTTCGTATGCCGCCGTAGCCATCGAAATTAAAGATCTCGTGAAAGACACGGATGTCACTGGAATCGCCCAGACGAGCGAGCAACGGGTATTTTGCCTGGCGCGGCTTGATCTCCAGGCTCGTGGGCTGCTGAAATCCGAGCATGGTCCTGGTGCGATAGGCGGCCCAGGTTAACGACGCCCGCCACCCCGCAGGTTTCACCCAATTACGAAAGAACCTGGGGAAGGCCCGGCTCGGATTGTCGATCGGCGGCATAGGAAAATGGGCGGGATAACACCCGGCTTCTCATCACGAAGGTCAGCAGCACCAGAAGCAGCAAGGCATAAGAGGCCACGGTCGCCCACGCGGCAGCGTTGGCCTGGAAGCGTGGAATGAATATCAGGTTTAAGAACACGTTGATGCCCGCGCCGGCCGCGAACGAATACAACACCGGCCGCTCGTAGCCGCGGCTGACCACCACCGTCCAAAGCACAGCGAAGCAAAAATCGATGGGCAACGCGATCAGCAGGATGCGAAACAGCCCTGCCGCGCCCAAGGTCGAGCCATAGATCAGGGTCAGAATTTGCGGAGCGAACAGCCCTATGGCGAGCGCGACTGCGGACGCCGTAATTGCCAGGCCGCACAACGCGGTCAGCAGAATTCTGTGCGCCTGGGCGCCAGCTTCCAGCTTTGCGAAATAAGGATAGAACGCGTCCGTGAGCAGCCAAAATCCGGTGAAGATGATGTAGAGCGGCTTGACCGCCGCACTGTAGCGTCCCACTTCAGCGGTGGTGGTCATCGCTCCCAGCAGCAGGATGTCGGCGTTGGTGAAGACCAGGTTCAACAGACTCGAGGCGCCCAGGGTCCCAACTCGCGCGGGCCGTAGCTCCTCGGCCGCCGCCTCGATCTGCTCCGCGGTCACGCCGCCCTGTCGTCTCCTCCAACGAAGCCACATCATCCATAGAAAGGCGGCGCCGGTCACAGCGCTCAAGATGTTTGCACCCGAGATGGAGGCAATCGGCCGCCTCGTAAGTTGCATGGCCGTGATGGCCATTGCCACATAGAGAATGCCGACTCCGCTGCGCCAGATGGACAACACGCCGAAGTGGCCCAGCCCCCATGCCACCCAGTCGAGCGCAAACGCATACGGGACTACCGCTAGGTCGAACACCAGCACACAGGCGCGCGCGGCCGAAGGTACGGGACCCAGGAGCGCATAGATTGCTCCCAGGATCACCGCGATCGCAGCCAGGGCGGCACGCCGTTTGAGGACGAATGGAACCACGAACGCCGCCAGCGCATGGTTGCGCGCCAGCAGGCGCGCGCCGATCAGCTTCAGCCCCAGGTCGGAAGAGCCCATGACATAGGTGGCAACGGTTTGGGCGAGGGCCACAATTCCAAGGATCTCCACCCCGAACTGGCGTGACACGTAGGCGAACAGCGCGAACGTGGCCATTCTGCCAAACACTTCGCCAGTAGCCAGCCTGGCGAACGAGGCGAAAACGTTGGTGATCTTCATCTGCAGGATGCCAGGCGGAAATCCTATGCGCTAAATGTGAAACTGCTCTAAGCTCGTGAAGGAGCCACTGAGATCGTCATGCCTCGGGTCAGCGTCATCATGAACGTTCGCAACGGCGCTTCGTTTCTTCGCGAGGCGCTGGACAGCGTGATGGCGCAGACTTTTCAAGACTGGGAATTGATTGTCTGGGACGACCGCTCCACCGATGACAGCGCCAAAATTGTTGCCCAGTATCACGATCCCCGGATCCGCTATTTTCTTTCTCCGGAAGACACGCCGCTGGGAGAAGCCAGGAACAGCGCCATCCGCCAAGCCACAGGAGAATGGCTGGCCTTCCTCGACCAAGACGACATCTGGCTGCCGCGGAAGCTGCAACTCCAGATGGCCCTGGCCGACGACCGTACCGGCATCATCTACGGGCGCGCCATTCAGTTCTATCCCAGCGGGGAAGAACGAGATTACGATTGCGCGCATGAGTTTCAGCCACTGCCGGAAGGTGACATCTTCTCCCAACTTTTTGCCGATGCCTGCTTCATCGCTATGAGCTCGGCTGTGCTGCGCCGCTCGGCGGTGCAGGAAGCCGGCCCGATTCCCGACAGTATTCAGACTGTCCCCGACTACTACCTTTATGTCGCCGTGGCGCGCCGCTATCCCGCCCGGGCGGTGCAGCAAGTGGTGTGCCGGTATCGCATGCATGCGGGCAGCATGTCGCAGACCAACCGGCACAGGCTGCATCAGGAACCGATGTTGCTCATCGATCAATGGGCCGATTGTCTTGATCCGCGCATCGTTGCGTCCCGTCGCATGGCGTACAGCACCGTGTTGGCGCTGGAGGAGATGCGGAGCCTCAAGACGGCGCGTTCGGGAATGATGCGATTGCTGACGGATGGCTCAGTGCGGTGGCTGATGTCGCGGCCGTTTGTGCACGCCTATCGCGGAGTGCGACGGAGACTGCACCGTCCCTACTGGCTGGGCACCGACTTCACTTCTGATCCGGACTGAGACAGCGAAGCACAGGCTGCTTCTTTTCGATGTGCTCCGCGCGTGCGCGCTTCGAGCGCAAGGGTGGACGCCGTGGCCATTTCTTTCGGGGGACGGCCCGGGCCCTTGATTACCCGCTTGTCGGAGCTCACGTAGTATCCCAGGACTTTCGAGTAATAGCGGAAACGAATACCGCAACGAACAATGAACTTGGTAAACCAGCTCTTGCCAAAGTAATCGTAGGCATCGCTGAAATCGATAAAACCCTGGCATTGTTCGCGAAGGGTCTTGAGCACATCCTGGTTGGCGGTTTGACTGCCGTAGTGAACCACCTGGGCACAGGGCGTGTAATACAGCTTGTAGCCCTTTTGTCCCAGCATGTACTCGTAAGCGAGGTCGGGCATGGCCCAGCGGAAGCGTTCGTCGAGCAGGCCTGCGGTTTCCCATGTGGAACGCCGCAAGACGAACACCGTGGTACCGATGGCCTCCACTGGTTGAGCGCGGGAAAAATCGAAATCGCTGGCATAATACCGGCTCATCAGCCGGCTCTTGGGAAACACTTTGTGCCAGTTCAAAGTCTGCAGGAAAAAGACCCCCAGCCCGGCAAAACGCCGGATGTCATGCTGTACGGTGCCGTCGGGGTTCAGCAACTTGGGTCCACAAGCCGCTGCTTCCGGATGTTCCTCCATAAACTGCAGTAACGCTGCAAAAGCGTTTCCGGTCAATACCGTGTCGCTGTCGAGCAGGCACGCGTAGCGTCCGCGCGATTTGCGAATGCCCTGATTGGCGCTTTTCGCATACGACTCGTTGACCGCGTTCCTGATCAGAATCACATCAGGAAAAATCCCGGCCACCATGTCGGCGCTGCCATCGGGCGAGTTGCCGTCAACGCAGATGACTTCAAAGGTAATTCCGTCGGTGTGCCGGTAAACCGAGTCGAGACAGTTTTGCAGCAGCTCCCGAGTGTTGTAGCTGGGGACGACGACCGTAAGATCGAGAAGAGACTCTGTCATTCTGGTTTCCATGCTGACGATGGTCTTGGCCGCCCCACGCTAAACAATTTGCTTTTCTCCGCCGACTTGAGGATAACGGAATTCGCGCCGACGGTCACGTTATTGCTTGCGGAGACGACTGCGCGGCTTTACTGGCATTCGCGATACAAGGCCAGGGTTTGCTCTCCGCACTTCTCCCAATTGTACTGTGCGGCCACCTGGCGGCCCCTTTCGACAGCTTGCCGGCGGCGGTCGCTATCATGCACGGCCTGCAACAATGCGCTGTTGAACGACTCCTGGTCACCTGGATCGAAATAGAAAGGCGCGTCGTGACAGATTTCGGGAACCGAGGGCCGATTGGTTGCCAGGACAGGACAACCCATCATCATGGCTTCCAACGGAGGCATGCCAAATCCCTCACTCAACGATGGATAAACCAACAGCGTGGCTCCGGCATAGGCTTCGGCCAGTAATCCGTCCGAGACCCTGGGCAACAGAATGACGCTATCGCTCATCTTCCATTTGCCAATCAGATGTTTTTCGTCCGCCGTGAAGGGAGTGCCGCCGACGACCAGCAAATCCATCGAGTCCTTCAGCCCAGTTTCGTAAAAGGCCCGCAGTAGGCCGTTAAAGTTTTTGAAGCTGGGGCGCATGCCGACATAAAGCAAATACTCGCGCCGCATCCGCCGGCGCAAGCTTTTGGCGTCTTCCGGCGAGCGCGTGAGCGGGCTGACGCCATGGTAGATGACCCGGATCTTGGCCGGATCAACGCCATAAAAATTCACCAGATCCTTCTGCCCCGACTGGGACACGCAAATGATTGCATCCATTTTGGGAAACATGTTTTTTCTTGCCCACATTATTTTCTTGACGTCGGGAAACAACTGCGGAAAGCGCTCGTGGGTGCAGTCGTGATGAGTGGCGATCAGGCGGCGCGCGCGGACCATGGGCATGCGCATGAAATAAGTGAGATGGTAGATGTCCATTTTGCCGCGAACCAGGGCGGCGAAGTTGCCCACAATCTCATTGGTCAGGTAACGCAACATCCCGGGTGGCAGAGGCCCGCGAAGCTGAGTGACCCGGGCCTTGGCGGGCGGCAAGCTGGCGAACGGATATACGGTGCCGGTAATCCCCATCAGCACTTCCGCCTGCACATCGGGCACCGCGGTCATGAAGCGGATGATCTCGTAGAAATAGCGCGTCATGCCCCCGGCATTTTGTAGCGAGAAGGCCTGGTGATCGTAGAGTATCCGCATGCGAGGTGGTGAAGTACAAACCTTCCGGCATCAGGCCATCAACTGACCAAAGGCGAAAATCGTGGTCCCCAGGCTGCTGGGCGTTACTTTTTGATGCAGAACTCCCAAACCGTAAGCCAGTTTGGAAAAATTGAAGTAGCTCGGCTCTGGAGTATGTCCGTGCACCACCGCGCGAAAGCCGTGACGGCGCATCTCGCGGCGAATCGCACCAATCGTGTTACACCGGTAAAGCGTCGGGAAAACGTCCTGTTCCGGCCGGACGCTCTGCACCCTGGACAGTACCGAGGTGTGCAGCCGGTTAGGCACCAATTTTGCCGCCAACCCCACGTAGCTCAGGAGGTTGGTGGTGCGCAGGCACAAAAATCCTCCATCGACCAGGACCCTTCGCGCTTCACAGAACAGAAGGCGTGGCTCCGGCAGGTGTTCGAGGACGGAATCGCAGACAATGAGATTGACCGACCTGTCTTCAATTGGCCACGCTTGGCCTGGAACAAGGGCCCGAAACTCATCAAGGGTCGGGTTACTCTGCCCGGCAGGATCGACGTCAAGGCCAATCACTTTCGCGACCTTCCCCTTGAAGGTCTGCAGATCGCGACGAAATTCCACGGGATCTTCGGCGTGCTGGCCTCGTCCGCAGCCGAAGTCAACCACGACAAACGACGGACGGACAAGTGCGTTCACCCTGGTGTAGAAGGCAATGGTCCCATCGCAGTTTGAGAAACCGCCAAATAACGTCTCGGGATAGAAGTCTTCTTTGTGACTCGCCATGGCGGCCGCAGCACCCGTTATATCCCTACGTAATCAGCTCCGCCTGCGGTTGCATCTGGCTGGTCAACTCTTCTGCGTAGCGCCCGGTCAGGGCGAGGCAGGTCAGGAAGATCAAGTAAGAGATCAAGGTATTCACGGCGGCCGCCTTAGCGCCGTAGGCTGGAATCCAGATCAGATTTAGCACGATGTTGCTTCCGGCAGCGATGACGGTGCACAGAAGGACTTTCTTCTCCATGCCCCAGGCGATGTATGCATTGCTCAAATAAGAGGTCACGAAGTCCATCGGTATCGCCCATGCCAGCAACAGCAGCAGCACAGATGCCGGCAGGAATTGCTGTCCGAACAGGACCGTCAGCACCGGCTGGCGCCAAGCCGCCAGTAATGCGGCAATGGCAATTCCAGCCCCCAGCAGGAGCAACAGAATTTGCGGCCTCAACATGCGGACCCGCTGCTCCCGGTCTTGCCGCGCCAGTTGTGGATAGAGGACCTGTGTCAGCAAATAGTAGGTGACGAGGACTTGATTCACGACCCGGTAAGCGGCGGCGTAGAGTCCCACCTGCTGGGGGTTGGACATGATACCCAGCATCAGCATGTCAATGGTATTGAAGGCGACGTTGCACAGCCATGCCACCCCCATGACGCTGGTGCGCCGCCAGGCCAGGGACTGGCGAATCACGGCCAGGGAAATCTGCTCCTCGCGCTCTGGTCGGTGCCTTTTCCACCACGTCCAGAAGATGGCCGCTTGCAGCCCGTTGCCGATAGCATTCCCCAGCACCAGCCACCACAGGACCCGGCCCGAGTTCCTCGCCAAGAACAGGCACACCAGTATGCTGGCCGGAACCGCCGCTCTGCCGAAGCTGACCAGGCGCAGATGTTCCCGTCCCCAAGCCATCCAGTCCAGCGAAACTGCGTACAGAGAGCCGATCGCCGCAAACGCGAACAGGAAGATCTTTGCTTCGGTGGGCAGTTTGGTCGAAGCGGCGTAGATCAGCAGGAACGGCAAGAGGACGGCCGCCATCAGCATCCGCCGTCTCTGCACCTGACCCTTGATTTCCGCCGCAGCTTGCGGATATTGAGCCACCAGCCGCGCCCCCACATGCCGCAAACCAAAGTCGATAATCGGGTAGGAGTATCCCAGCATGCTCTGGGCCAGAGCATAGACGCCTACCACCAGTACACCGTAGCGGTGCGCCAGGAACAGAAGAGTGACGATACCGCAGAGGCGCGATACCGCCTCGCCCGATCCAAAGTCGAACACTTTGCGGGCCAGGTGACGCCAGGAAGCCTTCATTTCTCCGTCAATTGCCTTCGCCATGATGGACCGTCGAACCACTGATGTGAAAGCTAACTGACGACGAGTAGGAAGCCGACCCTGCTCCACGTCGTCCTATTCTGCATGACGGGAAAGGTCCCTCGGCCCGAAGATGTAACCGCGCACTAGTCCGGCCGTGCGCAGCAGATACGGATGCGCCACACGGAAGTTACCTTTACATAGGTTCACCGCGGCTCCCCCGAATGAGCGGATAATACGCTTGCTCACGTAACGCCATGGATAATCGTGGAGCGCGCAGTATGTATCCCGCTCCCAAAGCATAGGTGTAGGTGGTTCGGTAGGGCCGTTCGGGCAAATGAAGAGAAGGATGGTGGACCGTGATGGAGGGTTCGTAGCACATCTCCACTCCGAGGCCGAGAGGGCGAAGAAAGTAGTCGGTCTCTTCCCCGGACTGATACCGGGATGCCGCGCCGACGCCAATTTTCTCATTGAAAGGCCCGATGACATCCGTGATCTGACGCCGCAGAAACGCGCAGGGCGAAAGACCGCAATGCCAGAGGTTCTCCTTGGTGCAACGGCAGGTATTATCCGGCCGCGTGGGCCCGACCGATTCATTGCCTGCGTCACGCAAATTGGTGAACAACCCTCCGAATTCAGCATGCGACGCAAACCATTCCGTAACCCTGGCCAGCAGTTGCTCCGGGTACCAGCAGTCGTCATCGGGAAAACCGATTATGTCGCCCTCAGCCACGAGCAGGCCGACATTTCGCGCCCGCGAAAGTCCACGCCCCGAACGTAGATGGCGAACCGTGAGGCTGTTATGGCGGCGTAGCAACGGCCCTAACCGGTCATCAGGATTCTGGTCAACCACAATGACCTCAAAATCTTTGTAGGACTGTCTATCCAGGCTGGCGAGCAAGCGCTCCAGTTCGGTGACCCGATTCAGTGTTGCGACGATCAACGATATCATCGGGCCTGGTCCAGGCTCGGGGCTGCGGCTCGCGCGATATTTGCTGGGTGCAGGTCCACCAGGCGGTACATCCACCAACCTAAAGCGAGCAGAAGAATAGAGATGGCACTTCTGGCAGTTACGGACAGCCAATCCAGCAGTCCTCCTCGCGGCATCATCATAATATCCGGCAGAATCATGGCCACCACGAACAAAGCGAGTGCTGTGCGGCTGAAATGATGGAGCAGATGAAGGCCAAATCCGATCAGGAGTGAGATGACTACCACGCCGGAAAGGCCGCCGATAACGTAGGCTTCGCCGATATACGACCCGCCCGTTCCGTAGCCACGCGAAAATGCCACCGGGTTGAGAAATACAGAAACATCGAAGCCCAGGGCCCTGCCCCGAGAGTAGTTCCTGGTGTCATTTGCGACAAAAGCGTTTTTGAGCTCGTTCCACAGGTAGGAAGTTGCGAAGGGGGCAAACACTTCCCGGTACTTGACGGCAACCTCAGTGACCCCCAGCGAGTTGCCCTGGCCCGTGACAAGCTCGACGGGAGCAATGGCGAAGTCCGAGAGACTCTCCGAATCCTCCCGCAAGCTCTGCACGATCGCTCCCACCAGCATGAGCATTGATGCCAGTGTGGCCAGGATGAGGATTCTGCTACGCTTCGACGATTTAATGCCGGCTACATACCAGAGCGTCAGTACCATCGCAAAAACGCTGCCGCGCGATCCCAACAGCAGAACCAGTGAAGCGGTGGCGAAATACAAGAAGGTCACCAGGTAGAGATACTTCCGCCTTCGTTCGAAAACGAAGATTGCCACGAACGCCGGAAAACTGATAAGCACAATGGCGCGGGCCAGGAGGGGCACGCTGGAAGCGATGGCGGCATGGTTCACGAAGAAAGAAACATAGCCGCCATGTTGCTGTACGGATTCGTAGTACTTGTAGTTTTTATAAAGTTGTACAGGCAAAGTCGCATAGAACAAGAGGTAGAGGTATGGAAGGTATCGCCGGACCGGGGCATCCGCGGGAGGCGCGACCTTCTGATAATTCCAGCGGCACGGGGCATAAATACACAGCGCCGAAAGCGCCACGCAGAGCAGAACAATGCCGGCTTCATCGCGCGATATGTCGAAAGGGAGAAGCGTCGCGCTGTTTACTCTGAGGGGAGAAGGCACACCTCCCACACAGTAGGACAACAGCCTTCCTCCCTGAAACAGCATCAGTGTGCCCAGAAAAAGAAAACACGGATGCCGCCCCTGGTTGAAGTGTTTCCAGGAAAGAACCAACAGCGAGACCAGGAGAAGAGTCACCAGGACGGCTGCCCCGTTGGGCTGAAGCCAGCCCAGCAGGAAACCCAGCGTCGCCATCGCGACTACTCCCAGGTATCCCAATACCTCAAAAGCGGCTGCCGGTATGGGCTGGGATGCCGGCACAAACGCCGAAATGGATTGCGTCGCAGTACTCATGAGGTCCGGGACGAGAATTTCAACGCCTGCCGTAGCCGCGCCAGACGAGCGCGTTCACTGGGATCCTCCTGCTTGCGCCTCAGCGTCTCCATCAAAAGCACCGCCAGACAAGACAGCAGGAAGGCGACTACGGCGGTGACCAACACGATGAGCCCCCGGTGGGGACCGGACTTCCTTTCCGGTATGACTGCTTTATCGACCACTTGCACCAGGATGGCATCCTTGGCTTCGTCGATGCGCGAGGCCTCGAGTTGCTTGCCCAGAAATTCGTAGAGCGCTTCGTGGTATTTGACGTCGCGCAACTGGCGGAGATACTCCAACTCAACCGCCGGCAACTGGCGAGTCGGCACCTGCAGGTTGCCGTTTCCGAGAATGCCATTGCCCTCCAGCTTTGCCAATTGCGCCCGCAATCCGGCCAGCTCCTGCTGCGCGCGTTCCACATCCGGGTTACTTGGCGTGGCGTAGGAACGCATGGCCTGCAGTCGCACCTCGCGAATGGCCACCTGCGCGCGCATATCGGCCACCGCCGTAACGATCGCCCTCCCCTGGGCGTCGGGCTGCACCAGTCCGCTCTTTTCCTCCACCTGCTGCAAGGCCACTTCCGCCTGGGCCAGGGCTTCGCGTTCGCTGTCGAGCTGGTGCTGATAGAACACGCGTCGCTGGCCGGCTTCTGTAATCGCCAGATTGCCGTTCAACTCATGCAGCATATCGACGTACGCATTCGCCAGGTCTGCGGCCCGCTTGGGGTCGGTGTCAGTAACCGAGATGGAAATCAGTCCTTCTTTTTCGGCAACGATGTCGCTACGACTGGAGAGTTTGCCGCGTGCCTCTCCATACTCCTTCACCGAGTACGCTCGGCGCAGATCAAAGCGGTCGATCAGGCTGTCTTCAATGCTGCGGCTGTGCAGCATGGCCACGAACAGATCATCGGGGTTCTTCAGTCCCAGATCCATCGAGCCGAGCCCGGCAATGGCCCCGAGCTGCCCAAGCATGGCAGTCGCAGTCGATTGATTTTGCTGTGGCGGCAAGACCGTGGTGGTGGCGGTGTACATCTTGGGAAGCAGCATGGCAACGATGGCGGCCAACACGGCAGCCGCCAAGGTGATTTTTAAGATTTGCTTCTTGTGGTTGGCCAACACCTGCAATACGGCAATCGTATCGACCTGTCCCGGCCCCTCGACCGCGGGCGGCTGGTTCGACATGACGTCGTGATCGTAAACTCCGGCGCCGCTGGAGGCGCGCGCTTCCGATACTCTCGAGCTTTCCATCATAAGTAACAACTCCGGCTTAAGACGAATTCAGCGATTGAGTGCTGCATAATGTCCAGCTATTTTCTGTCTGTCATCCTGAGCGAGCCCGCCGCGGCGGGCGAGTCGAAGGACCCCTATAACCGCAAAAATCACGGTGTGGCCGCCTTAGCAGGTTGCTGAAAAATTCGGAAAAGCAGATCCCTCGCGGGCTGAAGCCCGCTCGTGATGACAAGAATAAAAGAGTCTAACGGCGCACCCTTCGACTTCGCTCAGGGCAGGCTCTAAAGGTGCGCCCCTTCCAAACCTGGGTAGCAATCACTTCAGTACGTTAATCGCCGCCGCGGCCAATCCAAAGTTCGCCAGCACTTGCGACCAGTCTTTTACCCCGCGCATCAGGCTGCCTTTGTTGGTTTGCTCGGGGACCACGACGCTATCGCCGGGCATCAGCACCATGCTGTCAAACCCTCCCGACCAGAAGTGCGAAGCCGCATCTTTGCTGACCACAGCACCATTGGCGCGGACCACGAAGATCCTGCCCTTGTCCGCATCGCGGGTGGGACCTCCGGCACTCCGCAAATAATTCGAAACCGTCTTGCCGGATTGTTGAATGAAGGACCCCTGGTTGTAAACATCGCCGACGACATTGACCACGATGGGACGGCTGGGCACGAAGAACTGGTCGCCGTCCTCAAGGGTGATATCCGGAATTGTATCCACGGCCTGGTCGTTGGGGTGCAAGTTCAAAACGATGCGGCCGTCGGCCCGCAGTTGGCGAAGCTTATCGAGACTGGTGCGTTGCGTCTCCACCACCGCCCTAGCGGCAATCACCTCATCGGAGCTCCTGGCATTCTGCGCCATCTGCGCCGTCTGCCGGGCGACCTGTTGTTCGGTCTGGGCAATCATCATGTCCAGCCGTTCTTGTTGCTCGACGCGCGCCGACTCACGCTTGAACTCGGCGCCATAAAGATAGGCCGAAGAGGTGAGTCCTCCCGCCTGCAACACCAGATCGCGCAACCTCTGGCCCGGCTGTGCCCGGTAGATCCCGGCGGCTTCAAACTCCCCATCCAGTCGTACCAGCTTGGTCTGCTTGTTTTCGGGAACGCGCAGATCGGCCTGCGAAAAAACGGTGACGATGTCGCCAGGCTGCAGTGTCAGATTGCTGGCGTCGTCATGGTTAAGAATCGCTTTGCCAAGGTTGAAGGGCAACAGCTGCGTCGAAAGATCCTGCGTGCTCATGCGCTGCACGACGGCATAATCCCAGTTGATCTCCGGGGCATTGCGCCTGACCTCGTTGGTGGTGCTGCTGACCCGGCCTTTGCTTTCCTGCGCCTGCAGGGCCACAGCATTCTGCTGCTTCCAGTATTCCGCGGTGATGAGAAACTCGCGGTTGGGAATCAAATCGCCGACGCGCATGCCCTCATGCCACGGATAGCGGCCCGGTTGGGCGACGTTGCCGCGCAAGGTCACGGCATTTTCAAAGCGCGGAGATACCAGGGTCACATTCACCACATCGCCATCCTGGATGGGATGGGCCAGGCCGGCGGCGTCCAGGCTTACCTGCTCCACGCTGTGCATCTTGCGGTCTTCGATATGTTCCACAAAGACTTTGCCGCCCGATGCCGTGGTGGACAGCCCGCCCGCCAGGCGCAGCGCTTCCGCCAAGTCGGTTGCCCCTTTGAGCTCATAAATGGAAGGGACGTTGACTTGTCCACCCATGGCGACCTGCGGTCCGATCGGGGCGATGTAGATCACATCTTCGGGCAACAGAACCACATCTTTGCTCTTGTCGCCGTTGAGCAGTAAATCGTAGAGGTCAAAGTCGGTGATGACGGTAGAACCGCGCTTCAGCTGGATGTGGCGCATCGACCCGGTGGGCGACGGTCCGCCTGAGGCAAAGATTGCATTGGTCACCGTGCTTAAGGAACTGACCGTGTAACGTCCCGGACGGCGCGCTTGACCTACCACGTAAATGTCAATCGAGCGCAGCTCGCCCATACTCACGTTGAGATCGAAATTCTGGTAGATACGTCCGATGTGCGACTTGAGAAACTCACCGACCTGGGCGTACTTCAGCCCGGCAATGTTCAGGTTTCCAACCTTGGGGACGAAGATGCTGCCATTGCGATCCACTCTGCTGTGGACATCCAAGTCAATCTGTCCCCAGGCGCGTATCAATAACTCGTCGCCGGGACCGATAACGTAATCCGCCGTAACCGGGACCCGGTCAACCGGAGCGAATGTGCTGGGCACGTTCTCAAACAGGCTCAGCCCGTAAATGGGCAGAGACTTTCCCAGGGAAGCAACCACCATTTGCTGAAAGTCGGTGAGCTCGACGGGCTTGGTTGCAGTCCTGGGCGCGGGCCGCGTCTCCCGGGGAGCCACCTCGTTGGGCGGACTCCCGGTTTGCGGGTTCGCAGGCGCCGGCGCAGTCCTGGTGTCGTCAAGCACGATGCTGGGCGGGCAGGGAGCAGCTACCGTGCAGGGCGGTGGTGGTACTTCGGCCGGCATCTGCGTTGAAGGTGAAGTCTGACCCATCGGCGGGTTGGGACGGTCTTGCGCGATGGTGCCCGGCGAAAGCGCCATCACGGTGGCGAACAGCACCAGCGGCATCATCGTGGGCAGAAGCTTCCAGTAGTTTTGCAAATCTGCGTTGTCTTTCGGAAGAGCTCTCAATCTCAATCTCCCCAAGACCCAGGTTGGGTCGGGTACAAAGTGGTAAAAGCGGGCGCGCGTAAAGACAATTCGTAGTCTAGCCGCTGCTGCTGACAACCTCGGGCGCCGGAGCCGGATGGCGCAGCGCGTTGAGCCAGAATCGAGCGTAGGCTGGGGCCGCATCGCTGGCGTCCCATGGCAATTCGCGCCCGGTGAACAGGTAGTGCAGGTTTTGGTGCGCGCTCACCGCGCCAGCCAGCCCGAGTGTGGCAATCGTGGGTTCCAGATCGCGAATTATGCCGCGGGCCGCGCATCTTCCGAAATAGGCATTCACCGCGTCGAAGATCGGGCCCAGATGCTCACGGAACATGCGGTCGGCTCCCCCCGGCAGTTCAAAGCCGGCAACATATAAAAGCCGCATCAGTTCGGGATGCTGCGACATGTTCTCCACCACGAAGGTCACCAGCATGGGAACAATGATGTCTGGATCCAGGTCGGTTGCCAGTCCCTGCTGCAGCTCTCGTCCCAGCTTCAGCCGGTTCAGGCGCGACTCGGCCGCCACCCAGAAAAGGTCGGCTTTGCGCACGAAGCAGCGAAACAAGGTGGCTTCATTCACCTCGGCCAAATGGGCGATCTCGCGCGTGCTGGTACCCTTATACCCCTGGCGCGAGAAGAGCTGGACAGCGGCCTCGATGATACGCACTTCCGTGACACTTCTTCCCGCTGTTTTTTTCACAATCTTCTAACCTCTAGCTTGGTATTGAAAAGTATCGTGGGTGACGATCCATTGGGGGAACTAGTTGGCTTATTGAGTGGGCAAGGCTCTGCCATCCTCAGTTAGATGAGGGGTTTTCCACAGGTCCGGCGGGATACGGAAGGGCGGACGCGACGAACATTATTCATCCCACTGGAGACCGGGAAATTCGCAACTTCTCTCCGGTGACACAGATGAGAGCAAGCGCTTACTTCCTATGCTCGAGTGCGTTTGTTACGAAGCTGTGACTGTGCTCGACGCCCGTAGCATAGGGAAAGCCGCTCAGCCGGTCAAGCAAAAAACATGTCAAATCAATGAAGTGCGTGAGGAAAAGACTCATTTGGCAAACGACCCAGAAACGGAAGATGCGCCAAACTGGGAAATCCAAGGCGAGCGCTTACTTAGCATCAACCAAGTTGTCATCCTGAGCGAGCCCGCCGCGGCGGGCGAGTCGAAGGACCGCTATAGCGGCGAGGAATCTAAGAGTGTGCCCGCGGGCACAGCACCGAAACTTTCATTTTTCTAGCGATAGGGGTCCTTCGACTCCTCGTCCGGTCGCCAGTGCGACCGGACTCGTCGCTCAGGATGACACTCGAGAATCTGCGTGCCTTATGAATAATCTAAGAACACCTGAGCTAATCCGATGCTTTGCCGCGGTTTTGACTTTCGCGTATGGTAAGCGCAGTTATTGGTGCCACACGTGACGGATTCGCGGCAATCCGAAGAACTCCAACAATTGAGACAGCAGATGGCGGCGCTCACGCAGCGAGTCTATCGCCTGGAGCAGTTGCTGCGGGCCGGTATCGCCGTCCAAACTGGCGCAGAAAAAATCGCGACTGCGCCCATAGAAGTCCCGCAGCCCGAACTGCCGCTCGCAGGAGTTCAGCCGTCAGCCATTCCGAGTGACTCTGGGGCGCCGTCGCCACCGCCCGATTTCCGTGAGCCCCCGCATATGCCGCCGGTCCCAACTCCCTCACCGAGGGCCGACGTCTCGCTGGAAACCCGCATCGGCGGCCAATGGCTGAACCGCATCGGCATCGTCGCCGTGCTGGTCGGTCTGTCGTATTTCCTGAAGCTCGCCATCGAGAACGACTGGATTGGGCCCGGCACACGCGTTGCTATCGGGTTGGTGGCGGGTGTCGGACTTATCTGGTGGAGCGAACGCTTTCGCGCGCGCGCCTTCCTTGCGTTCGCGTACTCCCTGAAGGCCATCGGCATTGGCGCTCTGTACTTGTCATTATGGGCAGGCTTCCAGTTCTATCACCTGGTGTCGGCTCCGGTGGCGTTCTTCGCCATGATATTGGTCACCGCCGGCTCGGTGGCCATGTCGTTGACGCAGAATTCCGGGCTGCTGGCCGCCTTCGCGCTCGCCGGAGGATTTCTCACTCCAGTTCTGGTCTCGACCAATCAAAACCATGAGGTCGCGCTGTTCTGTTACGTGGCACTGCTTGACCTGGGCACGGTATGGGTGGTCGCCGTCCGCGGCTGGCAACGGCTGCTGCTGGCCAGCTTCATCGGCACGACGTTGCTGTTCGCGGCTTGGACCTCCAGTTATTACACCGAGGAACAACTCGTCACCACGTTGGTCTTTGCCAGCTTCTTCTTCCTGTTGTACGCAGCAGCGCCATTCCTGGGACGCAAAGCGGACGAAAAGCGGCACCCAAACGTCATGGTGGCGCTGGCGCTGCTCAATGCCAGTGCCTACTTCGCGGCCAGCTACGCGATGATGTACGAGCACTACCGCTTTGAACTGGCCTGGCTCACGGTGGGGGTGGCGGCGTTGTTCTTCGTCCTCATGCGCGCGCTGCAGGCGCGCGAAGCGGGCGCTCACCCATTCTTTGGTCCGTTGTATCTGGCGCTGGGCGTCGGCTTTCTCACCATTGCCATACCGCTCAAGCTGGACAGCTACTGGAACACGCTGGGCTGGATCGTCGAAGCGGGCGCGCTGTTCTGGGCAGCGCATCGCAGCGGGAGCAGGCTGCTGCGCGTTCTCGGCGTGGGGGCGTTTGCTCTCGGCATCCAACGCCTGATCATGGTGGACTCGTTCGGCCACGAGCCACTGCTGGTCAACCCGCGATTTGGACTTTACCTGCTGGCGATCGGTGCGCTGGCTTTGCTGGCTTACTTCGTGGGGAACGAAGCGGGCGCCGACAATCGCCAGTGGGCCTCCGCAGCCATCGTCGGGATTAATGTGCTGGCGCTGCTTGCCCTCCACTTCGAGGTGGTGAGTTACTTTCAGCAGCAACTGGCACTGGCTAACTCGTACCAGGAGCGGCATAGCATCATGACGGTCCGCGACTTCGCGTATTCCGCGGTGTGGATGGTTTACGGCAGCGGCCTGATGCTATTGGGCTTCTGGAAACGCTCGGCGTTTTTGCGCTGGCAGGCCATCATTCTGCTGGCCATGACGGTGTTGAAGGTGTTTCTGGTTGACATCAGCACGCTGGAGCGCGGATACCGAATTGCGGCGTTCATTGTTTTGGGCGCGATCCTGCTGGCCGTGTCGTTCTTCTATCAGCGCAGCCGGATGAGAAGCGCGGCGTAGGGAAGACGATTCACACCCGGGCTAAAGCCCGCTCGTGAGTAAAGAGCTCAACGGCGCACCCAGAGGTGCGCCCCTTCAATGGCCAAGCAAGAGAGCACCAGAGGTCCGGTGCTCAAGGATGCTGGATGAGGCGGGAGTCATCTGTTTCCGGCGACCAGCCTGACGATCAAGGTCAGAATCACAGCACCAATCACCGCAACGACGATGGTGTAGATCATCCCTCCTTGCGCGGCCATGCCAAGCTTGCTCATGAGGAAGCCACCGATGACGGCGCCGATGATGCCGACAACAATGTCCATCAAGGCACCATAGCCGGAGCCCTTCATGAGTTTGCCGGTGATCCACCCGGCGATCAGACCTACGATAATCCACCAGAGAATGGACATATTTCCTCCGCTAGTTGAGATTTGTACTGAGAGCCCTAAGTGCGATGCACCTGCAGCAGGATTGGTTAGTTCTGGGTTCGGCCTTCAGGGAAAAGCAGGTTCCTCGGGGTGAAAAGCCACCATTCGGACGCCCTGGAAATTGTCATTACGAGTGAAGCGAGGAATCTGCTTTTGTTCGCCTTTTGACTATTGCCGGGGAAGAGCAGATCCCTCTTGAGACTAAAGTCCCCTCGTGATGACAAAATAAATAAAGACGGCTCTACGTCGCACCCTTCGGCTCCGCTCAGGGCAGGCTCTGAAGGTGCGCCCCTTCAAACCGCCTTACGCGTAAATGCCGCGCTGCTTGATGGTATAAGCCACGCGATCGATAGCCAGCATATAAGCCGCGATGCGGTTATTCACGTGATGGGCCTCGGCGTAGCGGACCACATCCTCGAACGATGACACCATGATGTGCTCCAACTGTTCGTTGACCACCGACTCTTTCCAGAAGTAGCCCTGGCGGTCCTGTACCCACTCGAAATACGACGCCGTGACGCCGCCGGCGTTGGCCAGAATGTCGGGCATCACAAACACATGTTTTTCGCCGAGGATGTCGTCGGCGGCAGCGGTCGTGGGCCCGTTGGCGCCTTCGACCAGGATCTTCGCCTTCACCTTGTCGGCGTTGCCCGAGTTGATGACGTTCTCGGTGGCGGCTGGAATCAGAATTTCGCAATCTGTAATCAGCAGCTCTTCGGTGTCGGCGCGCTCAGCTCCCTTAAATCCATGGATAGTGCCTTCCTTCTGGCGATATTCCCACAGCGCCGCAATGTCGATGCCTTTGCTGTTGTACAAGCCTCCATCCCATTCGCCGATGCCGATCACTTTGTATCCCGCCTGATGCATGAGCAGCGCGGCGTTGGAGCCGACGTTGCCGAAGCCCTGGATGATCACGCGAGTGTTTTCGCGGGTCATGTTGTTTTTCTTGATGGACTCGTCGCAGATGATCATCACGCCGCGGCCGGTAGCTTCGCGGCGGCCGCGCGACCCGCCCATGTTGAGCGGCTTGCCGGTCACCACGGCCGTCACCGTCTGCCGCATATGCATGGAGTAGGTGTCCATCATCCATGCCATGGTCTGCTCGTTGGTATTAACGTCGGGGGCGGGAACGTCCTTCTCCGGGCCGATAAACTCGATCAGCTCCGAGGTGTAGCGGCGGGTCATGCGCTCCAGTTCGCCGCGCGACATGTTTTTGGGATCGCAGATGATGCCGCCCTTGGCGCCGCCGAAGGGGATGTTCACCACGGCGCACTTCCAGGTCATCCAGCTGGCCAGGGCGCGCACTTCGTCGAGGGTCACGTCAGGCGAATAGCGCACGCCGCCCTTGGCGGGACCGCGCGCAATGGAGTGCTGCACCCGGTAGCCGGTGAACACTTCCAGTTGTCCGTTGTCCATGTTGACCGGGATGTGGACGATGATCTCGCGGTTGGGCTGCTGCAAAACCCGCCACAGGCCTTCATCGAGTTTCAGTTTTTCGGCTGCCAGGTTGAAGCGCGCAGCCTGTTGTTCCCAGGGATTACTTTCCTGCTCAAGAGTATGTGCGGTAGCCATAAGATTTTCTCCGAATTATTGCGGGCGTCTTGCGGCACGAATCGGTGGACGCTTCCTCGACAGGCATCCAGCATCGGCGGGCAAACCTTCCAAGTATATGCAGGCTGATGACTTGGGCGCAAGGTGAAGGCGCCGTTCCTGCAATGCGACGTTAGGGTTTTCCGGTTATCACATCGAGGCTCGGCGTGAATCACTGACAAATGGAAACGAAAAAGCGTGCAATCTTAGTTGGCGATCGAGAGGCGCTGAACCATGGCTAACGGAAACGATACTGCTTCCTGCAAACGCTGCCACATCGTGCTTATACCAGGATTTGGCGGCTTCGACGCACTTGGGCGTGTCGAATACTATGCGGGTATCACGCCGCTGTTTCAACAATGGCAGCACAGCAATGGTCCATTGCCGGTCGTACTTCGCTACTTCGATAATCTTCCAACCGCGGCGGTCGTGACCCGCGCAGCACGATTGCGGAACTACCTTGCCACACGGATGGCTCGGGGCGAGATTCTCGAGAAGGATGAGGTCGTTCTGGTAGGCCACTCGACCGGCGGTCTCGACATTCGTCAGCTCGTTTTGGACTTGCAAAAACTGGGCGATGGGGAGATCCCGGTTGATGGCGGAGCGAAGGTGGAAGCGCGGAAAATCCGCCACTGCCTAAGGAGGGTCGTATTTCTCTCTGTTCCCCATTGGGGCACCAACATTGCGGATTGGGTGTGCTCCCACTCCGTCTTGCGTAAGACCGCGATCGCCGATCTGCGGGCTGCCTTCGCAGGTTCGCAGGTGTATTTGCTGGATCAGATCGAAGCCGGAATCGCCGGCAACGCTGCCGCTTTCACCGGGGCAAACATATTTCTGGCATTGCGCGACGCGCTCACCGAAGCCAATGACGATGCTTGCGGGTCGAATCCCACATGCATCGCAGCAGCCCAGGAAGCGGCATCGGAACTGGAACTGTATTTTTGCCAGATGGCTTCAGACTTCCGGGTGATCAACGATCTCGCCTCCAAGCCTCAAGGAGACGAGAAGAGCCCGGCGCACTTCAGCGATCGAGAGCGCGAGGAGGAATTGGATCTCTGGGATCACCTACAGATCCGAACCTTGTCGTACGCGACGGTGGGAGGCCGCCCGTTTCGTTTCTCTACGCCCTCCGGATGTCCAGCCCCCGAGTTCAATCTGACAAATCCGTGCGATTGCCTTGGCATTGCCCAAGGCCACGGCTCGAGTGCCGCTACCGACATTTCTTATCGGTTCTGCTACCGGGCATGCGCCGGCGGGCCACTTGGGTGGCCGAAGCCGGCCGGATCCATCGGGAGAGTGCTGGGACCGGCGCCGGTTGAGCCACTGGAACTGTGGGACAACGACGGTATTGTCAACACGGTTTCCATGCTGTGGCCCAGGGTCAAGAGTACGCTCGTCCTGGCCGATCACTTGGACATCGTCGGGCACTACCGGTTGAGACATGCCCCACCAGATCCGGCCACGCCGCATAAGAAACCGCCTCGCACCTACCTGGCCTACGATTCTCTCAAGTCGTCGCCACGATTTAAGAAAGAAACCTTTGAGGATGTCTGGACAGAGATCTTCTGGTTCGCTGCCGACCCAAAAGCATTTGGTCGAAAGCAGAAGAGCCGGCATAGGGTTGGGACAATGGTGGCTGCAGCGGCGGCTGGCTGCTGAAATCGGTCAATTCAGATGGGGGCCGGCCGCCTGCACGTCAGGTAACCTTCTGTCGCGATGCACCCCCCACGTTAGTGTTTTTCAGGCCAGAATTCTTGTTTGGGATCACACGGTCCAGTGGCAGAATGAAAGAGATCGGGGAAATGACTTATGGGAGCGGTACATGATCTGAAGAACTAACCACCCAAGCAAAGCAAGCTTGGGGAGTACCCCGGCCAAGCGGAGGAACGATGAGCATGCTAGAGCGCTCAAAGATGGCGGAGTACAATTCGCGCGGAGGTGACTTCATGAGCCCGGAAAGAGAGTTGAAGGCTCGGGTCTTGCTGGAATACCAGGAAACCGAAAATGAAGTCGGCGCGCTTGAAGTGGAAGCCAGAAGAATTGGGGAACGGATCACCAGCTTTGGAGAGTTAATGAAAACTCGCCCCACAGAAAAAATATTTCGCAAGGGCCAGCCCCACCACGGAGTGGCCACGGAGTATCTGCCGGAAAAGCTTCTGCAAACCATGAAGGAATGGGAGAAGTGTTTCGAGATTGCCGACAACCTTCGGCAGGCATACTCGCGCCTGAGTGAATTGAAGCTGCAGAAAGAAAGGCTCGGACTTCGCTGAGCCGATAAATTTTCCAGGAATGCGGTTGATGTTAGTTGCCCGACACCTGGATTGAATTTCAAACTGACCCGCTACCCCGCGACCGCCCGCCTTGACACTGCCTTCTCATGAATTTATCCTTGATGTTTGCCTTAAGAACGTTCCCGCCCGTCTGTACCTGCCAGTGTTTCCCGTCAGGAGCTTGGCCTGCCAGACCCGGTTTCGGCCGGAGTGAAGGGCTATTCTGGGCGTTTTCTTAGGCGGGTGTGGCTATGCTGATTCGGGTTCGGGATCTGGAACTCCATAATTTGGAGTTCAACGAAAACTATCAGCCCGGCGCCATCGAGTTTGGTCCCGACTTCCGGCAGATTGGCCCGTTGCACAGCGCGGGGCGCGCCGAGTTGATCGTGGAGCATCGCGGGCACCACCAGAATGTGGAAGACATCCGGCTGGTGGGCAAAGTGGAGGCGCGCCTGGAGTTCAGTTGTGCGCGCTGCCTGGAGCCGGTCGGCGAGGAAGTGAACTGGGCCTTCGACCTGATCTACCGGCCATTAGGGGTGGATCGCCGCGCCGATGAGGTGGCGATTACCGAGGCGGAGACCGAGATCGGGTATTATCAAGGCGAAGGCCTTTTGCTGGAAGATGCACTGCGCGAGCAGGTACTGCTGGCCACGCCGGTCCGGGCGCTGTGCCGCGAGGATTGCCGGGGATTGTGCCCGCATTGCGGCGCGAACCTGAACGTCGAGCAATGCCATTGTGAACAACATGTCAGCGACCCGCGGTGGGAAGCGCTGAGCGAAATCAAGAAGAAGCTGCAAACTTAAAGTTCTGATCGCGCGGCCTGGCCGGGCGGTCCTTTTTACGAGGTTCTGAATGCCTAATCCGAAACGACGTCATTCTCAGGCGCGCACATCCAAACGCCGCTCCCACGATCATTTGACGGCGCAGTCGCTGTCCGAGTGCCCCAACTGTCACGAGCGCAAATTGCCGCACCGCACCTGCCCAAAGTGCGGTTACTATAAGGGGCGCGAGGTCATCGAGGTCGCCGAGAGCGACAGCTAGCGCGGCGGTGGTATCCTTTTCCCGCCAAACCTGGGCGGTAAGCTGCCGGCGCACGCTCGGCCCAGATGGAAGCTGGACTCCGTCCTCGAGCTGACGGCCACCAAAATTTGCAACTGACAGGCAAGCATGCCAACCACCATCGCTCTTGACGCCATGGGCTCGGACCGCGCGCCCAAACCAGAAGTGGAAGGCGCCATTCTCGCCGCACGTCACTATGACGTGGAAGTCCTGCTGGTGGGAAAAGAAGACGTGGTCCGCGCCGAGCTCGACCTGCACCCATTCTGGCGCCGGCTCGCCATTCGCATCGTCAACGCCCGCGAAGTCATCGGCATGCAGGAGAAAGCGGTGCAGGCCATGCGCAGCAAGCGCGATTCGTCGCTGCGCGTCGGGCTTCGCCTGGTGCGCGACGGCAAGGCCGCCGGTTTCGTCACCGCGGGCAACACCGGCGCCGCCATGGCTACGGCCAAAATGGTTTTGGGGGCCATCCCCGGGGTGGACCGTCCCGCGCTGGCCGCAGTATTTCCCACCGCGCAAGGCACGGCCACCATCCTCATCGACGTCGGCGCCAATGTCGATTCCAAGCCGCAAAATCTGCAGCAGTTCGCCATCATGGGCGACATCTATTTCCGTAGCATTTTTCGCGAGACGTTTCCCAGCGCCGAGCATCCGCGTGTAGGTTTGCTTTCCATCGGCGAGGAAGAGAGCAAAGGCAATGAACTTACCCGCGAGGCCTACAAGCTGATTCGCGAGCTGCCGCTGAACTTTGTGGGCAACGTTGAGGGCCGCGATCTGTACAACGGGAAGGCCGACGTGCTGGTGTGCGACGGCTTTGTCGGCAATGTGGCGCTGAAGATCTCCGAGGGCATGGTCGAGACGGTGCGCTTCCTGCTGAAACAATCGTTACAGGCTACCATCAGCAGCCAAGTCGGCTACCTGCTGTCGCGCAGGGCCTTTGCCGATTTCAAGAAGCGCCTCGACTATTCCGAATACGGCGGCGCTCCGCTGTTGGGGCTGAAGGGCGTGTGCATTGTCAGTCATGGATCATCGAACTCGAACGCCATAAAAAATGCGGTGCGCGTGGCCATGGAGTTTGCCAACAGCCAACTGAACGACGTGATTCAGGAGCGCATTGCCGCTGCCAGCAAGAACCTGAACAATCACGTCACCGATGCGGCCGCAGCCGGCCCGCTCGGCCGAAGCATGGTGTAGCCTTCCGCCTCAGGCGGCCAAAGCTGTGCCATCTGTCCGATTTCTCCGCAGGCCCCCCCAAATCACCATACCGACGAGCAGCAGGAGCGAGAGCAGCGAAGTTATGATGCCCGCGCGTTCCGGCCGGCCCTTGGGAAGCTCAAGGATCAGGTCGTAATTTCCTTGCGGAACAGTCACCTGTATCAGACCATCCGGCGACGGACTTAGCGGAAGAATATTGCCGGTGCCGTCGGTTCGCGCCTGCCATCCGGCGTAGTAGAAACAGTTGAGCGTGAGCTGGGAATCGCGTGCGGCGTCGATCTTGAGGACTATGTGCCGCGGTTTCCAGGTTTCGACCTGGGCCGTACCGCTGGCTATGCCGGTCGAGAATGCCTCAAGCTGCGTCGCCTTGGGCGGATGCGCCAACACAAACCGGTCAAAAGCCGCAAAGTCTATCGATGGGGTCATGTTCGGGTTCATGAACACGTTGGCGGGCTGCGGCCACATCTCAGGAGGATCCATTTGCGTGCGCATCCATTGGGAAACTTGTTTCTCGCCCTCGTGCGTGGCCGATCGCAAAGCGGAGAACGCGCGGGTGAAAACCCAAAAATCAGCGCCTAGCCATCCCACGACAATCAGGGCTAGAAACAACGTGACTGCACGGGCACGGGGTTGTAATAGGTGGGGACCAGCCAGAGACGCGAGCGCCGCTACGCAAACTACCAGGATGACATTCAAGCGAAAGGGGAATTGCAAATTCTTCAATAACGGGACTGTTTCCCAGATGAAGCCGCTGGGTTTAATCATGAGAAAAGAATAGAGAAGCGCCGTGGCCGTGTAGAACAGGGCGATACCACGCAACCGGCTTGCCTGCTCAAAGCGGCGAATCAGGAAAAATAACCCCACTATGGCTGGGAGCGTTGCTATTGTGACCAACAGGAACTGCATTTTGAGAACGGTCACCCAGTAAATTAGCTGGGGAGTTCTTGCGACGGTGCGGTACAAATAGCGGCCCATGTCAGCCAACTCGGCAGTGTTTTGCCACAACCAGTGTTTGTGATAGTCGCCCGAACCCAATGTGTACACGGAGAAATAGGTCTTATTCTGGTCCAGCATCGCGGGCAATAAATAGATTGCACTAAGGCCCACACCGAGCAGTAATGCCGCAATAAACGTTGCCGTTGCGCGCAGACGCTCCTTGCTTTCGCTGAAACAAAACAGGTAGGCCAGGGGGACCGGCGTAAAGCACAGGGTCACGGTGGGATGAGATAGAATCGCCAACCCATAACCCACCGCCGCTCCCGGGATCGCCCACCTAGACCGCCGCAGCAGGCCTTCGGCCGATAACATGACCAAGGGCAGCCACGCAAATACCCAAAACTCCGCTGAGGCGCCTCGCTGACAGAGATCAATGGCCAGGTGATAGGGCGCAATCACATAAACTACCGCCCCCAGCAGCGCGCTTCCTGGCCGGGTGAGCGATCGCAACCACAGGTACGCCGTGATTCCCGATAAAACCGCGGCCAACGCCAGTGAGTATCCGGCAACCAGCCAAGCCGCGGAGTCGCGCGCCGCCACCAAAGGCCAGAACAGGCTGGAGGCGTAGCTGGCTAGTGGCGGATAGAAAAACCCTGATGGTCCCCCGAGGCCGCCGTTGACATTGGTAAACCAACGTGGATACAAATCGCCTTGCCAAAACTGGCTCGAAAACTGCTTCGCCCACACTGCATGATAAATACCATCATGCGAGTGATCGGGAGCGCCGTAGATCAGCGTCGGCCACGTGACCGCCAGGCATATCCCAATCAGCACTGCCAGGTGAATGATTAGTTCACGACGACCACCGCCCGCCGGCTGGTTCCGTTCGTTGCCCACTGGTTGTTGACGCTCCGTTTTGCTGTGCTTTATGAAGGCCGCGACTAACGGCATTGGGCTATCATACGTCCACGTACTTCATCACGGATATACTCTTGCGCGTCAGGAGTGAAGCGTGGTTTCTGCAGTCCCGGTAAGAGAAAAAGTGTCGTTGCTCCAGGACCGATGGGGTGCCTTCGCAGGCACCCAGACCTTGCTGCTCAGCCTGCTGCTGCTGGTTTCCACACTTGCACTTTACTATCCCGTGCACCGCTACCCGTTCATCGACATCGATGACAACCTTTATGTGACCGAGAACGCCCATGTTCTCGAGCCACTCAGCTTGTCAACCGTCGAGTGGGCGTTCACTCATTCCTTCGTCCTCAATTACGATCCGCTGACCTTCTTTTCTCACAACCTCGATGTGCGGATGTTTGGGCTGAACGCCGGACGGCACCATGACGTCAACGTCATCCTGCACGCGCTGAACGCGCTGCTGCTGTTCTGGGTGCTGAAGCGGGCCACAGGTTTCACCGGGCGCAGCTTCATGGTGGCGGCGCTGTTTGCGCTGCATCCCATCCAGGTTGAGAACGTGGCCTGGATCTCTGAGCGCAAGACGATGCTCAGCACGCTGTTTTTCCTGCTGGCGCTGGGAGCTTATCGCTGGTATGCGCGCCAGCCCGGACGCCGCCGCATGGCGGTCGTCGCTGTGCTGTATGGATTGGGATTACTCGCCAAGCCACAGGTGATTACTCTCCCGTTTGTTCTGCTGCTGTGGGACTACTGGCCCTTGCGGCGGATGCTCCCCATGGAGCCGGAAGCCACGGCAGACACGGCCACTGACGAGGTCTTCCCGCCGAGGACCTTTTCCGCGTTGGTCAAGGAGAAGGTGCCCCTGTTCGTAATCGCGGCGGTCGATGCGGTGCTGACCGTAGTGGCCCAACACGTGCCAGGGCCTCCGCGGTGGCACTTCACCCTAGCCACTCGATTAGCGAACGCTATTGTTGCCTACGCTCAATATGTAGGAAAAGCGCTTTGGCCGACGCCACTGGCCCTCGAGTACCTTTATCGAGGCAACTCCCTGACGTGGTTCGAAGTGCTGGGAGCGTCTCTGCTCTTATTGACGATCACTGCAGCGGTGATCGCGGCCCGGCGCCGACGCTATCTCTTAGTGGGGTGGTTATGGTTTCTCGGTACTCTGTTTCCCATGATCGGCCTGGTGACGCAACCGGATTTGGAAGCGCTGGCTGATCGCTATGCCTATATCTCTTTTCTCGGACTGTTCCTGATCGTCTGTTGGGGTGTGGCGGATTGGGCGAAGCGACGCCATCTCCCGCGGGCCCTTCTGCCGGCCGCCAGCATTATAGTACTGCTGGTCCTCGCCACTATGACTCACCGCCAGGTTGCATTTTGGAGTGACCGAATCACGCTGTGGACACACACCCTGGACGTTACCCATCACAATTACGTGGCTGACGTGCGTCTGGGCGTGGCCCTCCGGCAACAGGGACAAACCGAGGAGGCGTTAATGCATTTGCACCGGGCGGCGGAAGAGAGTCCGCCTCCGCAGAATCACGACATCATTCTGAAAATTGCTTTCATCGAACATAAGCGCGGAAACCAGAGGCTGGCCATTCCACTCTATGAGGAGGTGCTGGCCATCTCGCCCGATGACCCGAGCAATCCTCAGGTGCTGGCCAACCTGGGTCATGCTTACGACGAACTGGGCGACCATGCTCGCGCAGAGGAATATTATCTGGAGGCCAGGCGATGGACGCTCCCCCGTCCGGCTATCGATTGGCACGGCGCCTGGTGGCGCGACATCGGTCCGTATCTTCGCCAGCGCTTCCACGAATGGAGATCGGAAGATACGCCTTCTCCGCAGTCGCCCTGACCGAAGCCGCTTCCGATGGTGCAATCCAATTCCGGACCTTCGAGTTTTGGCGCCTCCCGGGACGTTTGCGCTTGCCGAAAGCTTAAATGGCGGTCACACTAATGCCTGGCTCGTACGCGCTAAGCAAACATGACGACCCCTCACTTTTCTCCCATTGCATTTCTTTTTCCCGGACAAGGTTCGCAAGCGGTCGGAATGGGCAAGGAATTGGCCGCTCTGTATCCGGTGGCGAAGGAAACCTTCGACGAGGCCGACGATGCTCTCGGTTACAAACTTTCGCAACTGTGCTTCGAAGGTCCCGAAGACAAACTCAAGATGACGGAGATCACGCAGCCGGCGATTCTAACGGTGTCGGTCGCAGCGTGGCGGGTGCTTCAGTCCAAAGCCATCATTCCTTCCTATGTCGCCGGACACAGCCTGGGAGAGTATTCGGCACATGTGGCGGCCGGCACCCTATCGTTCGCGGATGCGGTGCGCACCGTCCGCAATCGAGGAAAGTACATGCAGGAGGCAGTGCCCGTCGGAGTGGGCGCAATGGCTGCCATCCTGGCGCTGTCGAGCGAGAAGGTGCAGCAGGTATGTGAAGAGGCGGCGCATCCGGACATCTGCCAGGCGGCGAACTTGAATTCGCCCGATCAGACGGTCATATCCGGCAGCAAAGCGGCCGTCGAGCGCGCCACCGCGCTGGCCAAACATCGCGGAGCCAAGCGCGCCATCATGCTTCCGGTGAGCGCACCCTTTCATTGCGCGCTGATGCAGCCGGCGCAGGACAGGCTGGCGGCGGACTTGCACGCTTTGACGTTTCACCCGCCCGCCGTGCCGGTGATGTGCAACGTGAATGCCAGCCTGGTCACGACCGGCGAAGCGGCGCGCGAGGCGCTCATACGGCAGGTGACGGGTACGGTGCAGTGGGACAAATCCATGCGCGAGTTGGCGGCGCTCGGCGTGCACAACTTTGTCGAGGTCGGCCCCGGCAAAGTCCTCTGCGGACTTCTCCGCCAGATTGACCGCTCGCGCAGCTGCGTGAATGTGGAAGACGAGGCCTCGCTGCAGAAGACGCTGAACCACCTCAGCGTGGCGTCGCCCAAGCCGGATTAACTGGCGTCTGGTGATGTCGCTTATCCTGCATTGTCCATGTGCTTTCCTAGTCGAAGACTGCAAGCTTTGAAGGGACACGGCTTCAGCCGTGCCGTCACGTGCGCGGAGAGTCCGGCTTCAGCCGCTGAGGGAACTCGCACTTTCATTTCAACCCGAAGTCCTTCGGTGGCGAAAGCCACCAGAAGGTCAGCAGCTTGCGACCGGATGAATGTTCACTCTGACGGCGGCACTTCGTCACGACGTGGCTCGCGTATTTCCAGCTCCCACTCAACGATGGTGCGTTTGAAGGCGTCGCGGCCGACGCGCGTCTGGCGCTCACCGCAGTTGTCGCAACTGGCATGAAAGACGTGACGGTCCAGTTCATCGTGAGTCGGATCGTGGTCGAACTTCTGGGTGATGACGCATGGGTAATTACAGGTATGGCAGGGAATGTATGCGGCTACGATGAATGGACCTCTCCGGGCAGACATGATGGACCTTTTCCAGAAATTGAAACTCATCAGCCGGCGCGATCAGGCATGACCCGAGGCGAATCGCCGCCGTTCAGTATGGCGAGAAGCCCAGGGTCTTGTCATCATTCTGCACCCAGATGTGCTGCTTGTCGCCGACCCGTTCGTTGATCGTGACCACCACCACCACTCCGCTGGCGGTGGCAAACGGCGAACCACTGTAGCCCTTGGGCACGGCTGCGCCATCAATGTGATGGCTCTTAATGATGCCCCATTCGCCGCCCGGCCCCCAGTCCTTGAAGAAGTCGTTGTAGGGATAACGCGCATACTGCTCCGGATGCTGTTTCCAGTTTGGATCGTGCATCCAGACGCCATAGGCTTTCTCGTAGCTCTGTTGCTGCAGCGCATCGAAGAACTGGTCCACCACATGCTCTTGCGGCCAGAAGCGAAACATCCACCACAAGATCCCGATGACGATGACGGCCCCGATGATGGCGAAGATCAATTGGCGCTTCTTGCGGGCGCGCGCCGGATCATACGGTTGGGCTTCGAACAGGGTCATGCGAATTACAGTTTACTCGCGGGCATAGGTGCGCACGCAAGTGAAGGTATGCAATTGTGCCCAGCACCATCGGAAAGGTCGATGCTTACGCATCGGGGAATCACGCAACTGATCGCCGACATCTCCAACTGCTTTGCGCCGTAGGGCTGAAGAGACTGTGTCGCAGCCCATTGCCTGGGCTTGGCGGTGCAGAATCGCCAAACACCAGCCGCGCAGCGGCGGCTTTGATTTGAGCCAGTGGGCCAGCGCCGGGCAGTGGGAAATTTACCCGAGCCGCGTAGCCGCGATCCTACTCGCGACACAATCTCTGAAGCCCGCACCGTCGCGGCTAGCGAAATAGACCTGCCTCGCCGCTGTACCTACAACGGTGACCCTCATCACTGATTGGCCGCCGTCGAGGGAGGAATATCGTCGGGTAGCTTTTCAACTTGGCGGAAGTCATCAGACACCCGGCCGCATCCTCAATACATACGGGCCGATAGGGTGGTTCTTGTCGGGCGTCACTCCGTCGCAAGAAGCTGATTGAGATCGGGAGATAACATGCAAAGCGTTCGTCGTGCTCTATATGCATTGATTCTTGTCGTCAGCCTCGCACTACTGGCACTCCCCCTTTTCGCGCAGCAAGTGATTGTGACCGTGCCGGTAGGTTCATTTCCCTGGGACGCAGGGGTGAACCCGGTGACCAACAAGATCTACATCACGAACCGCAGCTGCCTTATCTATCCCTACTGCCTGGACAATGGAACAGTGACTGTCATCGACGGGGTGACCAACAACACTCTGACCGTGAATGTGGGAGTCGTTCCCGTAGCCGCGGTGGTAAACTCAACGACCAACAGAATCTATGTCGCCAACGAATGCGGTGACGATCTCAACTGCTTGAGCAACGGAACCGTGACGGTGATTGACGGCGCCACCAATAACGTCACCGCCACCCTCCCCGTCGGGCGCAATCCCGTGGCCCTGGCTGTCAATTCGGTAACCAATAAAATCTACGTTGCAAATGCTTCCTGCAGCAATCCCGGCTGCGATACCGGCGGGACGGTGACCGTGATCGACGGCGCTACCAACCACACCCTCTCTGTCAACGTGGGATACCTTCCCTCTGCCGTGGCCGTGGACCCGGTTGCCAACAAGATTTATGTCAGTAATTTGGGCGTCAACGCGGCGCCCTATGTGGCCGGGACAGTGACCGTAATCGATGGTGATACCAACCACACCCTTTCTGTCAATGTGGGAATACTCCCCCACAGCCTGGGCGTTAACCCGGTTACCAATAAGATCTATGTCGCCAACAAATGCGGCGATGATCCCCAGTGCGGAAGCACAGCCACCGTGACCATGATCGACGGCGCGACCCTGGCCACGGCCGAAGCCGCAATCGGCGGATATTTCCCTTACACGATCGCAGTCAATTCAGTCACTAACAAGATTTACGTACCCAGCGATTGTTCCGGCGATCCTTCGTGCCTGGGTGCTCCACAGGGGACGGTATCGGTGATCGATGGCGGGTCCCTTGCCTACACCAGCGTTCCTGTTGGGACCTGGGCGAACAGTATCGCGGTGAATCCGGTGGCCAACACAATTTACGTTGCCAATCAATGCGGCAATGATCCCTCCTGCCTAAGTCCCATCGGAACCGTAACGGTCATCGATGGTAGGACCCTTGCCTTCACCAATGTTGATGTCGGGTATAACCCCTACGGCTTGGCCGTGAACTCTGTCACCAACAGGATTTACGTCCCGAACTCTATAGACAACACGGTCTCGGTAATCGCTGGAACTCCTCCCGCCGCTCTGCAATTTGTTCCGCTGAGCCAGCCGTGTCGTGCTGTCGATACTCGGCCGGGCAACGGTGGCAATGGCCCGATACCAGGAGGTTCTTCTCGGGGCTTTCCCATTCCTCAAGCGAGCGGCTGCAACATTCCTGCCACCGCAGCGGCGTATTCGCTGAACCTCACCGTCGTCCCGTCTGGCCCGCTGGGATATCTCACCATCTGGCCCACAGGCGAAGATCGACCTCTGGCTGCCACACTAAACTCGCTGGACGGCCGCATTAAGGCCAATGCCGCCATTGTGCCTGCCGGTTATCAGGGCTCAGTCAGCATTTATGTCACCCATACAACCAACGTGGTCGTGGACGTCAACGGCTACTTCGCACCGGTGTCCTCTTCCACGCTGGCCTTTTATCCGCTGCCGCCTTGTCGAGTCGCTGACACCCGCAAGAGCAATTTTCCCCAGGGCCTGGGCCCGCCATTTCTGAATGCCGGGCAGGAACGCGCCTTCCCCATTTTGAATGCGACAAGCTGCAACATTCCCTCTAGCGCAGCGGCCTATTCAATGAACTTTTCCGTCGTGCCTCATGGCTCGCTGTTTTACATGACGGTTTGGCCGACAGGTGAAAACCGGCCTACGGTTTCCACCTTGAACGATGTTCCTGGTCAGATCATCGCCAATGCCGCGATTGTGGTTGCAGGTACGAATGGCAACGTCTCGGTTTATCCCACCAACGACACCGACTTGATCATCGACATCGATGGCTACTTCGCGCCGGCAGGTCCGGGCGGGCTGTCGCTTTATGCCGTCGCGCCTTGCCGGGTCATCGACACGCGCCACGTTGGCAGCGGTCAGCCCTTCAGCGGGCCCCTGACTCCTCCGGTGAATGTGTCAGCCAGCCAGTGCGAACCGCCGGCTACGGCGCAGGCCTATGTCTTCAACGCCAGCGTCGTCCCCGTCGGCCCGCTGGGCTATCTGTCCTTGTGGCCCGACGGCGCCTCGCAGCCGCTGGTGTCGACGCTGAACGCACTGGACGGATCCATCTCATCCAACATGGCGATCGTGCCCACCAGCAACGGCTCCGTCGATGCGTATGCGTCGGGCCTTACGCAACTGATCCTGGACATCTCCAGCTACTTCGCGCCGTAAAACGAAAATCCCCAGCCAAGCAAAATCAGCTTGGCGGGGACACCTTCTGCGATCTCGCTCCGCGGCAGGATGACAATCTAACGGAAATTGTGCTTCTACTTGAGGGCCTGTAATCGCTGGGCCGCGATCTGGGCCGCCGCGCTGGAGGGGTTCTCTTTCTGCATCTGCTGATAGAGCGTGCGGGCCTGGTCGGGCTGATTGTTTTCCGCGTAGAGTGAGGCCAACAGGAATTGGGCCGTGCTCTTGCCCACGGAAAGCGTTGGATGATCGGCAAGCTGCTTATAGATTTCTATGGCCTGGGGATCGCGGTTGGTGTCGTGATAGATGGCAGCCAGCGCCAGTTTGGCCAAGCTGGCGATCTCGTGGTAACGGCTGTCGGCCACCTCTTTCAGGTCCTTCTCCGCTCCGGCGTTGTCGCCCATCTCATGCAGCGTTATACCCGCGAAGTAGCGGGCCACTCGTCCGGACTGGGTGAAGGAGTACTTGTCGGCCACGTGAGTAAAGTCGGCATTGCTGGCCTTGGCGCGTTCCTGGATGGAAGCAAAACTCAACATCTCCGGCGATGCAGGTGTGCCGGCAGGGCGAATGGGAGCGTCGTATTTTTGAATGGCCCCAGCCAATTCGCTGCTGGCTTGCTGATCGCGGTAGTTTATGTAGGCCCAACCGCCGATGAGCAGTGCAACGATCAGCACTATAGTAACCATAGCGGCGGTTACCTTGGAGCGGTGCTCCACCGCCCACGAAATGGTTTCGGTGGTTGAGGTCCTGAACGAGTCCTGCTTAAGCTGATGTCGAGTGTAACTGCGCACGAAAGTCCTTATCCGGTGTGTTAGAAGGTGGGGAAAAACCCAGTCTAACAGGCAGGAGAATCGCGGGTCAAACCGAGGACGAGTCAGGGCAACGAGATTGGAAAAACCTATCTCCTTCGATAATCGAGGAGTATAGTGGCATCGTGGCTTGGGAGCGCGGCGATAGTCGATTATCAGCGCGCCGGGTCATGCACGGGGCGAAGCCCTCGGCATACCGTCAAGCACGTCGGGGCGGACGCCGATAGGTTTGCACAATATCTGTGCACTATATCACTGACAATAACCCCTTACGGTGGCATAATACTTTGCTGTTGTGAGCCAAAACGGGAGATTCCCGTCTTAGGAGCTTTTCCATGATTTCACTCTGGCCTTCCACAATTTCCTCTCTGAACGACAATCTGTCCCTTCTTTCGGAAAGCGTAGACAAACTCAGGGCTGCCAAATCGGTTGACCTCGCAGATGTTATCGAGGAACTCAAGATGGCGGCAGAGTCGTCTCGCAACCTGCGCGCCCTGATATTGGCGGAGCTGCCGGATGCCTCCTGGCAGAATAAGCACGAACTGGATGCCCTCCTGGAGAAGATCGAGAGACGTGTCGAGGCAAGGAATATCGAGCAATTGCGCAACCGTCTTCTGGGTCTGGCCGCTGAGTTGGAGCGCGGCAGCATTGTCCACCGTAGGGCAGTCCGCGTAAATCAGCTGAATCAGTTACGCGAGCAGGCGATTGTCGAATTAAAGGCCCAAGCCGGAGTAAAGGGAGCGCCAACAACTCTGCCCGGTCCTGAGGCCGACGAATGGCTCGATTGGGCATGTTGCCTGAAAGAGCCTGAAGATGCGGCTTCCCTGCAAGCTCTTCGCGACGGGTTTGCGCACCTGGACGAGTTTGTTGCCAATCTGGAGCCCGACATGTGGGTAATAAAAACGGAAACTACCGTTTAGGAGTTAGGTTTTAGGAGCTTGACATGAATTCACTCTGGCCGCCTGTGCTTGCGTCTCTGGACGAATCTTTAACTCTCCCCTCGGAAACCTTGGGAAGAATCGATGCCGCCGTACCCATTGACCTTCCCGAAGTCATCGAGCAGCTCAACCGGGCCGTAGAGTCCGCTCGCCGGGTACGTGAACTGGTGTCGTCGGAACTGCCTGACGCCTCGTGGCAGAACCGGGCAGAACTCGATGCGCACATCGAGACGATACGCAAAATTGTAGAGGTAAGGACTCTCGAGGAACGGCGCGTCCATCTTTTGGCTTTGGCCACCGAGTTGGAACGCGGCAGCATCGTCCACCGTCGTGCACTGCGTGTAACCGAACTGAATCAGCTCCGCGATCAGGCGATCAACGATCTGCGATCGCAGGCGGCTGTCGGCGGCACACCCGGACCTTTGCCTGGCCCCGAACCATCCCAGTGGGTCGAGTGGGCCTGTGCCTTGAAAGAACCGGAAGACTCTGAATCGCTTCAGACTCTGCGGAATGGTTTTGCACCTCTCGACGATTTTATTGCCAACCTGGAGCCCGGCATGTGGGTGGTGCCCGATCCCGCCGAGCAAAACCGGGCCGAACAGGAAGCATTGCTTGAAGAGGAAAGGCAGAGGAATTCGCGCGCCCGTCTTTTGGCCCTCGCCACCGAGTTGGAGCACGGCAGTATCGTGCACCATCGGGCATTCCGTGTAAGTCAGATGAACCAGCTGCGCGACCAGGCTATCGAGGAATTGCGGTCGCAGGCCGGGGGAACGGGCGCTCCGCAAACTCTGCCGGGCCCCGAAGCAGATCAGTGGATCAAGTGGGCGTGTGGCTTGAAAGAGCCGGAAGACGCTGAATCACTTCAGACGCTTCGCGATGGATTCGCGCACCTCGACGATTTCATTGCCAGCCTTGAACCCGACATGTGGATCGCTGCCGGGTCGCGCACTCCTCCTCCGGAGACTCCGCCGCCGGCAGTGGTAGAACCCAAGCCTGCCGATGCACCGCAGCCAGAGCCGTCCAGGATGGAAGCCAGCGCGTTTGAAGAGACGCTGGTGTCATCGGGGCCCATCCCCATCAAAGTGAAGGCAAGGAAGTCATCCAAGTGGCGCCGTGTGCCCCAGATGTCGCCATCGCTTGAGACATCGCAAGCGGTGATGGAGCCGGAGACGATCACGACAGACGATGTTGTGGCCGCGCCCCCGGAAGAAGAAGTTCAACCGGAGCCAGTGCAGGAGCCGGTCCGACCGATTAGTACGGTCCGCCCGAAGGACCCTGTCCCGGTCCGTCGCTTCGATCACCGTCTCGATCCTCCAACGGTACGCACGGAAGTCTTCCGCGAAACCAATCCCACACCAGCGTTCGCTGGCCATCCCTACGAACCGGTTGCTGCTGCCGCAGAGGTCATGCACGATACTCCCCGCGAGACCCCGGCGTTCATTTCCAACATCAGGACCCAGGCGGAAGAGGTGTGGAAAGGAAACCAGCGGTTGGTAATAGCGGTGGCGGCGATTCTGGTACTTGCTGTGCTGGGAGCTATATTGTGGAGGTCGCACCGGAACCGGGTTAGTGCCAACTCGGTTAGCGCCGCCGAGAGCAAGGCTCCTGACCTTACACAAGCGGCTAAGCCCCTGGATCAACCCGTGGTGACTACGGACCCGAAGTTGACGGCCGACAAGTCCAAGACGAATCAGCCCGCCACTCCCGCCAAGCCAGGCGCCCCTGGAACGGAAACCCAGCCGGCCAGCAAGCCCGACACTACGGTGTTGCAACCAATGACGGTCGCGAAAAACACGCCGAGGACCGCACAACCTACGACTGACGGCGTGGTCGAAGCCCCGCCGTTGACTGGTTTGCAAGGCAAAGTTCCAACCACCGTGATGAGTAGCATTCCGACCGCGCAGCCCCAGCTTGCACCCAAGATAACGGTCTCCTCGGGCGTGGCCCAGGGTCTGCTGATGCATCAGGTCACGCCTCGGTATCCGGCGGCGGCGAAACAGGCGCACGTTCAGGGAACCGTGATCTTGCAGGCCCTGATTGGTAAGGACGGAACCGTGCGAAACCTGCACGCGTTAAGCGGCCCTCCCCTGCTGACCCAGGCGGCCGTGGACGCTGTGAAACAGTGGCACTACAAGCCCTATTACCTCGACGGGCAACCAGTCGAGGCTGAAACTCAGATCAGCGTGAAGTTCACGCCTTAACCGGCTGCGGAAAAAAGCGGCGGATCTTTTGAAGGGGCGCATCTTCGGATGCGCCCCGGCTTTTCTGATGCGCGTTTCCACGCCCGGGCCTCTTCCATTACCATCAGTCTTACCTGAATGCCCAAACCCATTCGCATCATCGGCGCCGGTCTTGCCGGCTCGGAAGCAGCCTGGCAATGCGCCCGCCGTGGTGTCGCCGTGGAGTTGTTCGAGATGCGGCCGGCGCGCTCGACGCCCGCCCACCAGAGTGCAAACTTCGCCGAGCTGGTCTGCTCCAACTCGCTGAAGTCCGACACCGAGAACACCGCGCCGTGGTTGCTGAAAGAGGAGATGCGCCGCGCCGGTTCGCTGCTGATGGACATCGCGCGCCAGACCGCGGTCCCGGCCGGGCACGCGCTCGCCGTGGACCGCGACAAATTTTCCCAGGCGGTAACCGCTGCTATCGAGCGCGACCCCCTCATCCGCGTTGTGCGCGAAGAGGTCACTGCCATCGACGAGAATGCGGCGATCACAATTGTGGCGACCGGACCGCTCACCTCCGATGCCCTGACGCGTGAAGTTCTCCGCTTGAGCGGTAGCCAGCAACTGTATTTCTACGATTCCATCAGTCCCATCGTCGAAGCTGATTCCATCGACATGACACGCGTATATATGGCTGCGCGCTACGACAAAGGCACCGCTGACTACATCAACTGCCCGATGACCAGGGAAGAATACGACCGCTTTCTTGACGCGCTGCTGGAAGCGCATTCGGTTGACGCCAAAGATTGGGAAAACCTGAACTACTTCGAGAGCTGCCTGCCGATCGAGGAGATTGCGCGCCGCGGACGCGACACTTTGCGCTTCGGGCCCATGAAGCCGGTAGGCTTGCGCGATCCCCGCACCGGCCACACCCCTTACGCAGTGGTGCAGTTGCGGCAGGAAAATCTGCGCGCCGATTCTTACAATCTGGTCGGCTTCCAGAACCATCTCAAGTTTGGCGAGCAGGCGCGCATCCTGCGACTCATCCCCGGCCTCGAAAATGCGAGGTTCCTGCGCTACGGACAAATTCACCGCAACACGTATATCAACAGTCCCACGCTGCTCGGCGAAACCTTGCAGATGAAACAGCATCCGAATGTGTTGTTCGCCGGGCAGATCTCCGGTGTCGAGGGATATGTCGAGTCGATCGCAACCGGATTGCTTGCGGGCATGCAAGCCAGCGCGCTGGTTAGGGAAGTTGGGCCCATCGCTCCTCCGCGCGCCACCGCTTTCGGCGCACTGGTGAATTACATCTGCCATGCCGAAGCCAAACATTTCCAGCCCGCCAATATCACCTTCGACCTGCTGATGCCGCTCGACGAAGCTACGCGCCGCCGCATCCGCGACAAGAAACAGCGCCACGCATTGGTGTGTGAAAGAGCGTTGACGGAATTGCAGGGATGGCTGAAAGCTTGCGGCGTCGGAGTTCAGGGTCCGGCTGAAACGTCTCAGGTGTGCTGAGAAGGCAGTCACACGGCGCGTGTCGGGTGTCGAACACAAGCGGCGTAAAAATTAAATGGGCCCGTTGCCAAGGAGCGGTGACATTTCCTTGGCCTCGAGCCCATTCGATCCTGAAATGGATCGGAGGTGATGTTTCTATGCTACGCCCGCCTGTGGAAATGTCAAGCAGAAATGTCTGATAACGGACCATTTCAGTAGCCGTTGAACATATTTTGCCAGGCCTTCAAATGGCTGAAAACAAGGAGGATGGCACATCGCACAAACTATATCAAAACATTGGATAGGAGCTTCATGGGCAGAAAGAAATATCGCTTAAGCGGGGCGTTTTGGGCGCGGCCGAAACACGATACTAACCACCTAGTAAACGCAAAAGCGGCATGTGCCCGGGGCCTGGTCTGAAGCGCCGCACTACCGTACGTCACCGCGGTTGCAAATGCGAAGCTGCTAAACTAAATTTGTCGCGATTCTCCAATTAAGCCGGGATGGCGGAACTGGCAGACGCAGCGGACTCAAAATCCGCCGAGGCTTATCCCCTCGTGGGGGTTCGACCCCCCCTCCCGGCACCAGGTAAATCCCTGCTGCCGTGTTTCTTGGCAGCGGTAACCTCGCCGTCTAGCGGCTGGCATCCCGTGGCGCTTCTGCGCATCGGTTGGCGGAATCCCGAGCTTCGTGCACTTTATGGCTTCTAGGAAGACCGCAAATCCTACAGGTACGAAAGCGATATGTTGGTTTGAACGAATGTGGTTTGTCGGACCCACGTCGAGCCGGTTGTTCTCGCACGACTGTTGCCTCTGGTTTGATAATGTCAGGCATTTACAACCCTCGTTTCCTTCTTCGGCAACACTCACGTCAGCTTGAACTGCTTGCCATCAGCTTCGCCGATCGAGCCGCAGCTCTTCGAGCCAGATCGTGTTGAAAGTGAAGGTTTGCTCAAACCTCCAGGCACACTACTTGCCCGTATGAGAATGAGCAACCCGAAAGTGTTTCCATTTCTGATTGACTGAAGGTGAGGTTGCCGGACGCACCACGAGCCACCGACGGCGCTTACTGCCCCCGTGAGCATCCTCTGATGAATTGAACGAAGAACGACCACTGGGATAGCGTGAAGCAAGTATCAACGCGGTAAAAACCGCGGCGACGATCAAAGCGACAGCAACTGGGATGTACCTCACCAGGTCTGCGAAAATTTCGTGGAGTTCGATGGTGTGTTGGACTCCCATTTCGATGCCAGCCTTTCATGGCCATGCGCCTATATCGCGCACAGCACTGGCTAACTCGAACTGGTAAATGCGACTTTCCTTTCTCTCTGTCGGCGGCAGAGGATGGGATTGACCCTTAGAAATCGCCGGTCCTTGTCATTCTCGCTCGCCCCGCTGGTCCCTGTATGGGTGGATATGAGCGACTGTTAGCTCTTAAGCTGTAAGAATTGTCCTCTCCAGTTCAACGCAAAACAATTGCCCAGATGTGTCGAGACCCAGCGGCCATCAAAGGGCCTGAACGATGCAGGTTGGGAGCGCTTAAGAACTACCCGGCGCCGATACAGATAGGCCAGTCTCTTTCGGCATGTTGGTGGCTGCGAGGGAACGACCTCGTCGGCGGGGACTGAGGCTTATCCCCTTTTGGGAAGCCCAAGCGCACCAATCCCGACCGGCAGGTGTTCCTACGCCTTGCTCTCGCTCGCCGGCGGATCGAATCCGCCGCAACGTCCTCGCCAGCCCTGGCGGAATTTTTCGCGCTCCTCCGGCGTCATACGCTGCCAGCGCTCGGCCATGCGACGGCCAGAGTAGGAGCGGTGCATCCCGCGGCCGCTTACGCCCCCGAACAGGATGCGGCACAGCACCAGAAGTCCAATCGCCTGCCAGAACGTGAGCTGGCGCCAGCCGAACAACGGCGGCAGCAGCCAGTTCCACAGATGCAGCACGATCTCGCCGCCAACGAAGATAAACAGCACTATCCCCACAATCGCCAGCGGCGCAATCATCATTATTCTCTTCACTTTCGATCTCATGTTCTGTCCCTCATGCTTTCGTAAATTCGTCGTAGATGCTTTGCAATCGCTGGCGCAGATGCAGCACCGCATAGCGTTTGCGCGACAGCAGGGTATTCACGCTCACGCCGCTTTCGGCGGCCATCTGCTTGAAGCTGCGTCCTTCCAGTTCGTGCGCCACAAACACCTCGCGCTGCTCATCGGGCAACTCGTCGAGCGCAAGCTCCAGCTCATCCAGCAGCACGTTGCGGGCGTAAACCGCGTCCGGCCCGGCATCGGGTGAAGGCAGCAAGTCTTCCAAGCGCAGCAGCTCCTCCTCGTCGTTGACGACAGCGGCATCGTTGAAGCTCTCCGGCTTCTTCTTGCGGAACAGGTCGGTGATGCGGTTGCGCGCCACCCGGAAAAGCCATCCGGTCACATGCTCGATCGGCATCAGCAGGCGGTTCGCCTCCACCAGTTCGTAGAAGACTTCCTGCAGGATGTCTTCGGCGTCGCGCGGGTCAGGCACGCGCCGGCGAATGAAGTTGCGCAGCCGGGACTGCTCCTGCTTGACCACGTCGGAGATTCGCCGGTCCTGTTCGAGACTCATTCGCTCCAGGCTCGCCGCTTCCTTCATCTACCCATGTAGACGAATTGGGGATGCGAATATTGTAGGGGTTCGCAAAATGGCTCGTGTATAGTGATCGCTCAATCATTTCAATCTCCACTAGGATTGTGCATGTCAACTGCGTCGGTGACCGTCGAAGGTGTGTCCCGGTTCAAACCGAAATATCTGCTGATTGGTCTGTTTGGGTCTGATGGTGGTCTATGTGCTGTTCCACAACGAGAGCTTCCTGGTGAATCCGAACGCCCCGGTGTGGCAGCACTACCAGCCGTTTAAGTGGTGGCTGTTGCCGCATGGGATAGCCGGAGCTTGCGCGTTTGTGCTTGGCCCCATGCAGTTCTCCGACCGGCTGCGCCAGCGCTACGCGAAACTGCATCGCGTGTCAGGAAGGATTTATGTTGCGGGCGCGTTCATTGCCGGTCCGCTGGGGATCTATATCGCAGGTACATTACAAGAGCGGCTGGGAGCTCCGCGTTTTTTCAGCATGATTGCCGTGACGCACGGCGGCCTTGTGGATGCTGACCACCGGTATCGCTTTTGGGTTCATCCTGAAGCGAAAGGTGCAGCAGCACCGCCAGTGGATGACCCGCAGCTTTGCCGTGGGCCCCGGGGTCTTTGTGGGAGCGCGCGTGGTCCTGGGCCTGACCGGCTTGGAAAATGTGGGTCCTGCGGCCATCGAAACCGTGGTGTATATGTGTATTGCCTTCTCCATCATCCTGGCAGACATCGTGCTGCAAGTGCAGGAGCTGCAGCGTTCGCGTCCGGCGGCACGCGCAGCCAAGGCAGTTGCGGCGTAAGAGGGCCGGCGCAAGGCCTCGAACGCAACTGCCCCGCCCTAGCCAAACCTAGGCTAGAACGGGGCACCCAGGTTTGAACCCTGCTGGTAATCTTGTCTATTGGTACCCGACGCTTGACCTTGAACAGCCACATCCAGGAACTTGTGCGGCGAATTCGCGCGGGGGAGCCGCGGGCTTTGGCGCGGGGCATCTCCATCGTCGAAGATCACGGCGCGCAATCCACCGAACTGCTGAAGGCGCTGTTTCCCTACAGTGGCAAGGCCCTCCTGCTGGGTATGACGGGCTCGCCCGGCGCCGGCAAGAGCACGCTGGTCGATCAAGTCGCGCACGCGTATCGCAAGCAAGGGAAGACGATCGGCATCGTCGCGGTCGATCCCACCAGCCCGTTCAGTGGCGGCGCAATTCTGGGCGACCGCATTCGCATGCAATCGCACCACGCCGATCCCGGAATTTACATTCGCAGCATGGCCACGCGCGGCTCGCTGGGCGGCCTGGCCAGCACCACCGCCGATGCCGCGACCGTGCTCGACGCCAGCGGCCGCGACATCGTCATGATCGAGACCGTCGGCGTCGGCCAGGACGAAGTGGACATCGTTCGCCTGGCGGATGTGACGGTGGTCGTGCTGGTGCCCGGCATGGGCGACGATGTGCAGACCATCAAGGCCGGCATCATGGAGATCGCCGACATCTTCGTCATCAACAAGTCGGACCGCGATGGCGCCGAGCGGGTGGAGCGCGAGATTCGCGCCATGCAGACGCTGGCCATGCGCAAGGACAATTGGACGCCTCCCATCGTGAAGACCGTGGCCAGCAGCGGGACCGGCGTCACCGAATTGCTGGCGGCAATCGAGAAGTATCGCGCTTATCTCCAGCAGGACGGCCGCGCCCTCACCCGCCGCATCGACAACTGGCGCGAGCGCATCGCCGAGATGTTGCGCGACGCGCTTTTCCAGCGGGTGCTGGCGTATTACCTCAGCGAAGGCGAGGCCACGCGCTATGCCGCCGAAGTTGCCGAACATAAGCGCGACCCGTATTCTCTGGTAGAGAAGATCATCGACAATTTGGGGAAGCCAGAATGAATCAAATTGATCATCTCGGTATCGCGGTGAAGTCGCTGGCCGAAGCCCGCAAGTTCTACGAAAAGCTCGGCCTGCAGGTGATGCCGGAAGAAACCGTGGAAACGGAGAAAGTGCGGCTGGCCATGGTCCCGCTCGGCGAAAGTCGTCTCGAGTTGCTGGAACCGACTTCGCCTGACTCGCCCATTGGAAAGTTTCTCGCCAAGCGCGGCGAGGGTCTGCATCACGTCGCTCTGCACGTCGATGATCTGTCCGGCACGGTCGAGCGGCTGAAATCTTCGGGAACGCGACTGGTGTCGGACGACATCAAGATTGGCGCGGGCGGGCATCTCTACGTTTTCGTTCACCCTTCCAGCGCAGGAGGCGTGCTGCTGGAACTGGTGGAAGACGCTCCCCTGGGCGTCTGAAATGCTGATCGTCTCAATCGATACCTCGGGCCGCAAGGGAAGCATCGCGCTGTGCCGTGGCGACGGCGAGAGTTTCGAAGTTCTGCAACTGACCTCGCTCGAGGGCGGGACCTACTCGGCGCAATTGCTGCCGCGAATCGCAGAAGCGCTCCAGCAGAACAATCTCACCAAGAGTGATGTCGATGGCTTTGTCGTCATCTCGGGTCCCGGCTCGTTTACCGGGCTGCGAGTTGGTCTGTCAACGGTGAAAGGCCTTTGCGAAGTTCTGCGCAAGCCGCTGGCGACGGTGTCCATGCTGGAAATGCTTGTGCTGACGCACGGACAAGAGGGCGAAGAGGCGACCGCCGTCCTGGACGCAGGCCGGGGTGAGATCTACGTCGGCGAATACCGGCTGGCTTCCGGCCGCGCGACGCCGGTTCGCGAGTACATTGCGAAATTGGACGAATTTGTCGCGCAAGCTACGGCGGGCAGGGGTGGCAGCGGTGACCTTCTCACCGTGGACGAGAAAGTTGCCGCAGCCTTGCAAGCCGCGAACTCCAAAGTCACTTTGGTCGCGGCGGTTGATGCCGGCGAGATTGGCCGCATCGGTCTGCGCAAGCTGCTGGCGGGAGAAACGGCCGATCCCGTTACTGTTGACGTCAACTACATCCGCCGCTCCGACGCAGAAATATTCTCGGCGGCGAAGAAGAACTAGTGCTAATCCGTCCCGCCATTGCCGCCGATGTGCCTTCTATACGTGCGCTCGAGGGGCAGGCCGAGAGCGCTGCGCATTGGACCGGGCACGAATACGACGCGCTGTTCGCTCCGGACGCTCCACGGCGGGTCGCGCTGGTGGCAAGGTCTGAGGAAGACGATGGCCGCGTGATCGGCTTCGTCATCGCGCGTTGCGCTACCGCCGAATGGGAAATTGAAAATGTGGTAGTCGCCGCAGAAAAACGCGGACGCGGTGTGGGCATCAAAATAATTCGAGAGCTGCTGTTGTTAGCCAAGTCCGCAGACGCCACCTCCGTGCTATTGGAGGTGCGGGAATCGAACCTGGCGGCGCGCCGACTCTATGAAAAGCTTGGGTTTAGCCAGAATGGCCGGCGGAGCAACTATTACCAACAGCCTGAGGAAGACGCATTGTTATTGTGTTTTTCTATTACAAATCTGCGACAATTCCAACTTGAAGCCGAATAGGCCATGTGCTAGCTTTTTGGTCTGCAACACTCTGGAGGTTCATTGAATGGCAACTCAGGTACGCGATCAGCTTCTTGCAAGTAACGATGAATTCCGCCGCCTGGCGGATGAGCACTCGCAATATTCGCAGCGCCTCGATAATTTAATCCAGAAAAAATATCTTTCTGAAGATGAAAAGCTCGAGGAAGTGCGTCTCAAGAAGTTGAAGCTCCGCCTGAAAGATCAGATGGAAAGTCTGGAACAGAAGTTCCGCACCGGCCACCTGGTCGTTTAGTCAGCCTTAAGCCCGTTCCCGCGGCGGTAAAGACCGAATTCTTTGTCGCCCCGCCCTAGCTGTATCCTCTGCGCGAAGTTCGACCGTGAATAATCCACACCCTTAAGCCAGGCTCTATAATCTAAACAACCCATGGTTCGCGACGGAATCTATTACGGACTGGCTTTTATCGTGGTGGCGGTGCTGGTGGGATGGTTGACTGTGCCCGCGTTGGCGGTCATTCCGTTGTTGCTGGCGGCATTTTTTCTGTGGTTTTTTCGAGATCCCGAGCGCCAGATTCCGGCGGCCGAAGGCGCCATCGTTTCTCCCGCCGACGGCAAGGTCACAGATGTTTCCACGATTCAGGAGAATGGCGGCCCTCGTACTCGGATCAGCATTTTCCTGAACGTATTCGACGTCCATGTCAATCGCTCCCCGGTTGCAGGGGTCATAACCGATGTGAAGTACCGCAAGGGAAAGTTTGGCAATGCGATGGGAGCAATTTCAGCTGAACAGAACGAGCAGAACATCGTCACCATCCAGGGAGATTCCGGCACCGTGGTGTTTAAGCAGATTGCCGGTCTGCTGGCCCGCCGGATTGTCTTCACCAGGAAGGTTGGCGATCATGTGGCGCGTGGCGAGCGGGTTGGAATGATCAAGTTCGGATCTCGTACGGATGTGATTTTCGCGGCTGAAGCCGAGATGAAGGTGCGTGTGGGCGACCATGTGAAGGGCGGCTCCACGGTCCTGGCTATGGCCGGGCGTCCCACTGTCGCGCAACCAACCCTCGGCTCCCGGCAGGACGTGGCGGAGGTGCGATGAGCGAGCCGATGCGGCGGCAAAGTGATTTGCCCGAAACCCGGCGCACGCGGAGGGGACTTTACCTTCTGCCTTCCGTGTTCACGGCGGGCAACATAGCCGCGGGGTATTACGCCATCTCGCAAGCCATCCAGGGTACCGCGGCCGATCCGTGGCACTTCGACCATGCTGCCAAGGCCATCGGCTTCGCTATTGTGTTCGATTTCTTTGACGGCGGCATTGCGCGGCTGACCAACACCGCCAGCTCTTTTGGCCGGGAACTGGACTCCATGGCCGACGTAATTGCATTTGGCGTGGCGCCCGCCATCCTGGCGTGGATGTGGGGATTCCGTATGCTGCTGCCAGGTGACGACCTCGACATTCGAAACCGCGTGATTCAGTTGGGAGCGATCGCAACTTTTGTGTTTCTGTTGGCCGGCGCATCGCGTCTGGCCCGGTTCAACATTCAGACGAATCCCCAGCCCTCGAATCCGGGCCGCCCGGGGCGCAAGTATTTCGTCGGAATGCCAATTCCGGCGGCAGCGGGAGCGGTTGCAGCCGTAGTCCATCTGGTGCAGGGGAATCCGCTGCAATACTGGTGGCTCTCCATTGGCTGGGGTGTCTTCGTTTTTGCCATCGCGTTCCTCATGGTCAGCACCTGGCGCTTCTTTAGCCTGAAGGGAATCAATTTTCGCCAGCCGCAGAATTTCCGCTGGCTTATCGTGATGGGCGCAGTCATCGGGCTGATCTGGTTTTCGTCCCAATATGTGCTCTTCCTGCTGGCGCTGGTCTATATCCTTTCAGGGGTGCTGGCCCGGCTTTCCTTTGTATTCCGGCGGCCCCCGGCGCCGCCGCCTCCGCGTCAAGACGAGGCTTCGCACGCTTGATGAGAATGAGCCAAACCGCGCCGCTGCTGTTTTCGCCGGCGGACGACATTGAGGCGCTATGTTTCGTGTAGCGATCATAGGCGCCGGCACCTTGAAGGGGCGGGAGTTGAAGGACGTCCTCAGCGACCGCAATTTCCCGGCGACAGACATCCGTCTGCTCGACGACGATGAGTCGCTTGGCCAACTCGAGGCTGTCGGCGAAGAACCTACCTTCATCCAGAGCGTCCTTCCCGAGCACCTGGAGAACGTGGATTTCACTTTCTTTGCCGGTGATGAAACCTTCACGCGTAACACCTTGCCCATGGCGCGCAAGGCAGGCAGCGACATCATCGACCTCTCTTACGGGTTGGAGAATGAGAAGGGCGTGCTGCTGCGCGCACCTTGGATTGAGCGCGAGCTAGGCCTTGGTCCGCGCGTGGACTTCACTCCAGTGCCGGTCGCTACGGCCCACCCCGCCGCCATAGTGCTGGCGCTATTGATGCTTCGGGCGCAGAAAGTTGGCAAGATCGCGCGCGCCGTGGCTACCGTCTTCCAGCCCGCTTCGGAGTACGGGAAGCGCGGCATGGACGAATTGCACGAGCAGACCATAAACCTGCTCTCCTTCCAGCAGTTGCCGAAGACCGTGTTCGACGCGCAAGTGGCCTTCAATTTGATTGATCGTTACGGAGATAAAGCGGTATCCTCGCTGAATTCCGTGGAAAGCCGTATTCGGCAGCACTTTCACAAACTGGTGGGTGAGCGATTGGCCATGCCTTCCCTGATGCTTCTGCAGGCACCCATCTTCCACGGCCATGGCTTCTCGCTTTATCTTGAGTTGGAGCAAGCGGCCCAGACGGAAGAGTTGACGGCAGCGCTTTCCGGCGATCACGTCGATCTGCTGCAGAGTGGCGAGGAATCGCCGAGTAACGTCAATGCCGCGGGACAGGAGCAAATCCAGGTGTTTGCGCGTCGGGACTCGCAACAGCCCTCCGGATTCTGGCTGTGGGCTGCATCCGACAATCTGCGGATCGCGGCCCTGACTGCGGTGGAATGTGCCGAGAGCATGATCGCCGCCCGTCCACGAGGGACTGTTCAGTGACCGCATTTCCAGTTGCACGCCAGACCATGCTGCTCGCCATCGCCGTGCTGCTGCTCGCTTCCGGGGGTTGCGGTTACCACACCGGCGGCCAGGCGGTCCGCCTGCCCAGCGACCTGCACACTCTGTACGTGCCGGCCTTCGTGAATTCAACCTCGATCTACCGCATCGAACAAACCATCACGGAAGATGTCATTCGCGAACTGCATGACCGGACCAATTACCGCATTGTGACCACCAATGCGGATGGCTCCGCCGATGCCACCTTGAATGGAATCGTCACCGGTGCCACCATAAGTCCCATGACTTACGACCCGGCGACGGGGCGCATCTCCTCGGGGATGGTGTCGTTGTCGATGAAGGCGTCGCTGGTTACCAAGCAAGGGCAAGGTACTGTGGGAGAATCCCAACTATCTTTACCGCGAGCAGTACCAGGTTTCGCGGGATGCCCCTAGTTTTTTCGAGGAAGAGGAGCCGGCTTTGGGCCGCATTGCCAATAGTTTTGCCAAGTCTCTGGTGAGCGACGTCCTGGAGGCGTACTAGGTGCGCAGTTTCGCTGCTTCGGACCGCTTCGTCGCCGACGTGAAGGCACGGAAAGTGGCGCCGGGGTACGTCTTCATCGGAGATGAGGCGTTTTTTCGCAAGCGTTGCCGGGACGCCATCCTGCAACATCTGGTTCCGGCCGAGGTGCGGGAACTCAGTGTCTATGACATGGACCTGAACGAGGTGGAACTGCAACACATTCTCGATCAGGCCCGCACGCCATCTCTCATGTCGCCCTTCCAGGTTTTCTTCATTCGCGGGGTCAAGACCCTTTACGGGCGCGGCAAACACGACGACGAATTCGGCGCCATCGCAGACTACTTCAGGGACCCCAACCCTGACGCGTTGCTCATCTTCGTGGCCGATCACATTAATATTCCCACCGACGTGCGCCGCATGGACTTGACCGACAAAGATCGCTACGAGCGCATCCGCGAAACCCTGGGCGAGTATTGCAACATACTCGAATTTGCCCGCGTGGACGAAGGCGACGCCGTCAAATGGGCGATGGAAACCGCCAGCACCGAGGACGTAAAGCTGGACAGCGATGCCGCGCGCGAATTGGTGGACTCACTCGGAGGCGACATGATGATGGTCGCCAACGAACTGGAGAAACTGGTCCTGTTCGTCGGCGACAAGAAACGGATTACCCTGGGCGATGTTGAGACCCTGGTGCTGGCAGCCAAACAGCGCTCGTTTTACGAATTGACCGATGCCATCTCAGCCCGCGACCGCGCCCGGGCCATGGGCGTGCTCGACGCTATCCTCAGTACCGGCGACGGTGATGAGGCGGCCATCGGCCACCTGTACATGCTGGCGCGTACCTTCCGTCAGATGCTGGTGATATTGGAACGCAATGTGCGCGACTCGCGCGCCTTGTGGCAGGTCCTGTGGCAGGGTTTTCGCATACCGCCGTTCGCTGCCGAAGACATCATCCGGCAGGCGCGGCGCTACAAGTCGCGTCGCGAACTGACCAGCGCCATCCGGCGGGTGGCGCGCGCCGACCTGGCGCTGCGCTCCAATCCGCCCAGCAAGCGATTGGTCCTGGAGAACCTTGTTCTTGACTTGACCGCCGAACCGAAATTGCAGGAGGCTGGCTGGCTGCAAGGCGAGCTGCCTGTGTAGTGATGGATGTCGAGCAGTATTTGCGCCGCATTGCGTACGACGGTCCGCGCCAGCCCTCGGCGGCCGTATTACGCGGCCTGCACCGCCAGCATCTGTTTACCGTTCCCTTCGAAAATCTCGACATCGCGCTGAAGACTCCCATCCGGCTTGATAGCGCCTCGCTGTATGACAAGATTGTGCGGCGGCGTCGCGGCGGCTATTGCTACGAACTGAATGGGCTTTTTGGCGAACTGTTAATCGCCTTGGGCTTCCGCGTCCAAATGCTCTCGGCGCGAGTGCGTCGCGACGATGGCGGCTTCGGCCCTGAGTTCGACCACATGCTGCTACGGGTTGATTTGGAAGAACCCTGGCTGGTGGATGTGGGATTCGGAGACTCGTTCGTCGATCCCATCGTGTTTCGCGCTGGCGGGGCCGACCAGGTGAATGGGCACCGCTATCTGGTGGCGGCCTTTGGAGACGAGTGGCAGTTGCAGCGCGAGGATGACAAAGGTACGGTGCCGCTTTACATTTTTCGCGACGTGGGGCGACAGCTTAGCGAGTACGAAGAGATGTCGGCGTTTCACCAGACTTCACCCGAATCCGGCTTCACCAAACGTTGGATCTGTAGCATTGCAACCCCCGATGGCCGCGTAACTTTGGCCAACGGGCGGCTGATCGTCACCACTGGAGACGGTCGCGAGGAAAGCGCGCTCAGCACCCACATGGAAGTGCGGCAACGCCTGCGCGAACTTTTCGCAATCGAGTTCGATGATTTAGTGGACTTGGCGAGACTCGACGGCTTTCCCAAAAACTAGGACAGATTGTGGTGTTGCTCCATCTGGACGGAGCACCGCTTCAGGATGACATCTCGATTTCACAGCCGCGACAGCGCCAATCGCGCGGCATTGTAGCCGCACATTCCATGCACGCCGCCGCCGGGTGGAGTGGACGACGAGCAGAGATAGATATCGTTGGCGGAAGTGGCGTAGTGCCGCCGCGTGGGACGAAAAAGGAACTGGCGCAGATTCATCGCTCCCCCACCGATGTCTCCACCAATCAGATTGGCGTCCATGCTTTCCATCGATGCCGGAGTTAGTACCCGCCGCGCCAGAACGCAATCCCGGAATCCCGGCGCGAACCGTTCGATTTGCGCCTCCAGGCGGTCGAGCATGTCGAACTGCGAGCCGTTAGGCACGTGACAATAGGTCCAAGCGGTATGTTTTCCCTGCGGAGCGCGTGTGGGATCGAACAAGCTCGGCTGTGCCAGCAAAACAAACGGGCGCTCGGCATGGTGTCCATGCCGCATGGCTTCTTCGGACGCGGCAATCTCTTCCAGCGTGCCCCCCAGATGCACGGTCGCAGCGCGCAAACATTCGGCCGCCCTCCACGGGATCGGTTCCGACAAGGCATAGTCAACTTTGAAGACGGCGGGACCGTAGGTGTACCTCTCCAGTTGACGCCGGTAGGCCGGGGACAGCCGTTCGCCGGTCATCGCGAGCAACTGGCGCGGAGTCACATCGCAGAGGGTAACCTCATATTTATCTTTATCCAGCGCGGCGAGGTGCTCGATGCGCGTGGACGGGTGGAGCGTGCCTCCCAGGCTGGCAAGCAATCCGCACAGCGCGTTGGTAATGGATTGCGCGCCACCGCGCGGGATCGGCCACCCCACGGCATGCGCGGCCGCGCCCAGCACGACTCCGAAGGAGGCGCTCAGTGGCTCGTCGAGGGCAAGAACGGAATGGGCCGCGAGTCCGGCGAAGAGCGCCTTGGCCCGGGCGTTGCGAAACCAATGTTTGGCAATCGTAATTGCGGAGGGAAACCCGACCAGCCCCAAATGCGCCATCAGGACGGGATGTCGAGGGAACAAACGGACGGGACGAAGCGTCTCGCGAGCCAGTTCGGTCCAATGCTCGGCAAACGGACCCATCAGCCTGCGCCACTGCTTGCCATCTTCACCAAGCGCAACTTCGGCTGCGCCAAGATCGCGCTCCAACATCACCGCGGTACCGTCGTCGAGGGGATGCGCCAACGGCGCGGGCGAGTGGATCCACTCCAATCCGTGATCACGCAAGGGCAGAGAACAGAAGAATGGCGATCCCACCGCCATCGGATGCACTGCCGAACCGAAGTCGTGAAGGAAGCCGGGCAAGGTGAGCGCCATGGTGCGCGCGCCGCCGCCGGGCTGCGACTCGGCCTCGAACACATCCACCTGCAAGCCCGCCTGGGCGAGGACGATCGCTGCCGCCAACCCGTTGGGGCCTGCGCCGATCACAGCGGCTCGTCGTGGCGTCGCCGGCATAACGAACTAGTTTAGAGCAGACGGCTGAGTTGGTGTAAGCCGGGGTGGGTTAAAGTGATGTCCGGTTTCGCGACTTTGTGTTGTCATCCCTCACGGCCTTCAGTGTGTGCGTGAGAACTCGATTGTCAAAGTTGGGGTGGACCAAGAGCGTCGTTCCTACTGCAAATTCAGACCCGAAGGGCCGAAAGAGCTTAGCCCAGCGCTTCAGCGCTGGGTAAAGTGGAAAAATATTTCGAGTCCCGTGGGGACGACAGGGTTCTCACGCACACACTTCAGGCCGTGAGGGATCTGCTCTCCTCGACGGTCATCCCAGGTTTAATCAAAGCAGATTCCTCGCTTCGCTCGTAATGACAACTCCAGAAACGAACTCCTCATCACAGGTCAAGATCCACCGGTAGGATGCATTTGGAAAAGAACAGGCTTACTGCCGCGGCGGGAGCAGCTCCGGCCATTCCACGACCGTGACTTTGCCGTCGGGAGTGCGTTCCAGTACCGGAGCATACAGGCCGATCAGCTTGCGCTTCCACCACATTCCGGTCGCGCGCTTCTCCTCCAGCGTGGTGAACCAATATTGCCAAAGCACGGCGCGGACCTGCTGCGGCGGGGCCTGAGGAAACGGGTTTCCGGCAAACAGCGCCAGCACATCGGGGGAGCCGGCCAGCAGACGCTCTTCGCTGCTGGGCACGATCAAGTTCTCGCGCCACGAGCCCAGCGACGCGAACCACAGATTCCAATCGAAGCGCGGCTGGTAGGGCGCATAAATACCCGGCCGCTTGCCAAGGTCCTGCGGTTTGTAGCGGAAGGGATACGCCACCCAGGTTTGCCCATCGTTCGAGCCCTGGAATTCAATCTCGTAGCGGCCGCGCGTCATCACCGCAAAAAGCCCGTAGCGATTGGCGATGCGAAAAGGTTCAAGCGCTGCAACCGGCGAGGTGGGCACTGGCAGCCGGGGAAAGACAATCCAGAGCATCTGCGTCGTGGTGGAATAGAAGATCCAGATCAGTATCACGCTGACCAGCGACAGCCGCACCGCTTGCAAGGGACCAGAGGACTTCTGCCGCGGAAGGGGGAAATCAGGATCTTGCGGCTCCACATTTTTCTCCGGGGGAACGCCGGTCCGTGAAGCGATATAGGCGCGCCACCGCTCCGGCATGACGCGCAGCAAAAATGGGTCATCCAGTAGCAGGAATCCAAGCACCAGCACCAGATAGTTCAGGAAGGTGTAGTTGGCGGTGAGGATCACCGGAATCTGCCAGGCAGTAACGATGAAGAAGCACACGATCCGCCAGCGCCGTGGCAGAAACAGCATGAACACTACGCCGAGCTCGAGCGCCAGGGTTGCGCCGGTAGCGAATGCGTGGAACCAGTGCGGGAGGTGCTGCACGTACCAGCCGATCCATGTGGGCAGCGGGCCGTTCTGGTAGTACTCGTCCATTGCGGTGAAATTTCGCCACTCGGTATCGCCGCTGGCCAGCTTCACCACGCCCGACTCGAAGTAGATGCGGAACCATTCCCATTGCAGCAAAAAGAGGCTGGCGCGCGAAGGCGGGTGCTCTCTGCCCAAGCCGGGAAGACATCCCGGCGGCGCAAAGAACAGGGAAATGAATCCCGCCTCCAGCAGCATGCCGTCGGATTGATAGCCGGAGAAATCCTGGGCGGCGCTTACGAACGAAAGAAAGCACACAAAGCAGATGAAGAGTGTGGCGCGCGGCCAGATGTTGAAGACAACCAGCAGCGAAGCGATCATCCCGACCCAACAGATTGCGTCGAGCATGTGCGGGCCGGTGGACAACCATAGCAGGGTTGGCGCAAACCAGAAGCGGACCGCCCCGAACTGGTGCGCCACGGCTTCGAGGTATTCGTTCGACGGCAGAATGCCTTGCGCGCCGATGAGTCCACGGATTTGAAATATCAGAGAGAAGAAGGCTGAAAAATAAATCAGCCCGAGCGCCCGCAGAAAGATCCAGCGCGGAAGCAAACGGTCTGCCGCGCCGTACTCCCAATCGAACCACCGGCGAAAAAAGGACGCGGGGCCCATGGCGGTCGAATTATATCGAGGACGGCGAGACGGCGTCTTTTCTCGCGATTACTGCGGTAACAAACGTAGGCGCTGCACCGCCACTCCGAGCATGCGCGCGTCGCCACCCGCACCCGCGCCGCGGCCGAAGCCGCTCCGGTCACCCGAAATCGAATGACGGCGGGATACGCTTTGTTCAGTACCTTCTGACTCAGCACGATCCGGTATGTCCCAAACTCCGGTGTGCCCTTTTTGAATCGCAGGCTAAACTCGCCGGCGGGTACGTCGTTCACCAGGACGTGCACATCAACTGCCGGTTTTTTTTCGTTCAAAAACGCCACGGCGACGACTTCCATCGCTAGATCCGACTTCGCTGCCCCGCCCAGGTCGAAGGTGAGGGCAGCTTGTTCCGTGGTCCATGTCCCCCAAGCCTCTGGTGGCCACCAGCCGCCGGTTTGGTAAGGGACTGCGTTACCGTTCTCGCTGAAGTCGATCCACTGCCCGAGTTCGTAAGGCGCAGTCTTGGGCAGGGCCGCCAAATACGGGCTGTAGTCAATGTTGAAGCGTTCCAGGTGCGGCAATGCCGAAGGAATGTGAGGATCAAACGGATAAAAGAAGGTGCTCTGCGGCAATACCATGGCCCGAACCTTGCCTTGGTCGGCATAGACAATGCTCAACGGCATCAGCGGCCACTGTGCGTGCATCGCTTTTATCGGCTGTCCGCCCAACGTTGCCCGCGACAGCAGACTGTCTTGAAAGGGCACCGGCCCGGTCCGGGTCCGCAGTTCAGAGCGCAGGACCGTCAGCATGATCGACCATTGCGAACTGGCGACCAGGCTCCAGGCCGATTGGCAGATACCTAATGCCGCGACCATCACAAACAGTCGCCCATATTTCCTCCGTGTCCAGTTGCATTAGGCCGAAGTACACGGCCAGAAAAGCGCTGGCCAGCAGCAATGGAACCGTGGCATTCATTGTCCTGGCGGCAACCTGATCGTCAAGGCTGGTCAATTCCGGATGGATGAGGATGAAAACTGGAATCACCAGCGAGCAAGCGACGGCAAGTCCTGCCAGCAGATTGAGCGTCTTCTTGTGGATGGCTGGGATTATCGCGACCAGCGCACACAGGACCAGAACGGCGCACGAGACTCGCGCGCCAACATGCCGGTAATGAAATATGAACAACAGGCCTTTGAAAAAATCTGCGCGCTGCGTCGGATCGCGAGGGAAAATGATCGCCAGCAGAGCGAAGATGGTTCCCAGGCTGTAGCAGAAGCCGAGGACGACTGTCAGCCATTTCTCTGGCGGGCGGGTTGCGATGGCTTTCCACCGGTAGATGCAAGCCGCGATCAGCACCGGTCCGAATACCACCATGGTTTCGTAGCACAGAATGAGCGGGACCGAAACGGCGAGCATCGCGGCAATATCAAACCACCGGTACTGGCGCGGATAGAGCAGCCCAAACAGCGCCGCCCAGAACAGGGCGCTCATCAAGTGGGTTTCGGAAATCAGGTAGCCTTCACTGTTCATCGTCCCGGCAAAGAGCGAGAGCAGCGGGAAAAGCACGTAGCGTTTGTCGCGGGCGAACCGGTAACAGAGCAGAAGGCTGAGCGGCTTGAACGAAAACAGCGTCACGCCGAAGATGACCGACAGGACGCTCAGGCTACGAACGCCCAAGCGCGCCGCCAGCAGCGTGGGAAGTTGCTGGTAGCTGAACGCGCCGAGGCGCCCAACGAAGAAGTCGTTCCAGGTATTGTTGTTTAAGTGGGTAACGTGGTTTTCGGCGAGCAGTCTAAGCAGCAGCCACGAGCCATCGCCGAACAGGTGGCGGCCGGTTGCAATCGCAACGCCTGCCTGGACGAGGTAGGCGGCAGCAACCAGCGCCAGCAGCGTCTTTACACCGGTCTCGGCCGAACTCGATTCGACGGACCGTTCCGCCGCAATCATTGTGTCTTCCAGGTGACTCCACCATCTGTCGTCGTCCAGCGAGTTCCGCTGTCGGAAGCGACAGTTCCGTGTTGCACATCGTCGAAGCGAATGGAAACGATGGCGCCAGTCTCAACCTTGGAATTCGCACCGAGCGAAACTTTGCTCCAATGTTCTCCGCCGTCGGACGAATGGAAGAGCGCGCCGCCGTTGCCGCCAGCCCACACGTCGCTTCCGATGACCGCCACCGCATGAAAGGTAACAGATTGGTCGTCGAGCACGCGACTCCATTGGTTCGGGGCTAGCGAGTGCTCCAGGTGGCCGTTTGCGCCAATCCGCCATTGTGGCCGCACCGCGCTTACCGCATCCATTCCCGTTGCCGCTGGTTTGCCGAACAAAGCCGGAGCGCGCTTCTGTAGTTGCGGCGATGGCGTGGACGTACCTTGCTGCGCGGATTGATCTTGCTGCGCTTGCGTGGATGTACCTTGCTGCGCGGATTTATCTTGCTGCTTGAGTTTATATTGCTGTGAGGAATCAGTTCGTTGTGCCGGGGCACTCTCCGCAAGTGGGCTCTGGGGACGACCTTCGGGAACCGTGGCACGGTTCATGCCGCCAAGAGCGCCGGCCATTGCATCGGAACTCTTCGCTTTCGCAGCATTTTCTGGGGCGGGCGCGGGTGCGGATGTGGCCTGATCGGCCGCACTGGCAACCTCAGCAGTTTGTGCAGGGATCTTCTTCGCTTGCGCGGCTGTTGCTGGCTGCGGCGCAGCTTTGGCGAGCGATTTTTCGGGGGCGGGAGTCTTGCCGGCGGCGTTCTGGGAATTTGGAGCCGATACAGTTGGCTGCTCCGGGGAACTTGCAGGCGCAGGACGATTACACCGTGACGGCCGCCGTGTTCTGGTATTCGCTGGTGGCGCGCCAGTACTGTCGAACGACCCCACCGGAGACCAGCACCACCGCGGCTGCAAACGCCATGACCCACCGCGTTCGAACGGTCCATTTAGAGCGCGGTGTCTCAGTCTGAGCAGATTCTGGGCGCAGCATGGCGGCATAGGTGGGCATGGCGGCCTCTCGACCCGGAACCGCAGCAGCCACCAGATCCTGCACGTGTGGGACCTCATCCTCTGCCGCGCTGCTGGCCAGGAACACGATCTCGCGGCACTCCGCGCACTGCGCCAGATGGTGCGTCACCACCTCGCTCTCCCCGGGAGGCAAGGTGCGCTCCATGAACGAGGTAAGCACGTCGGGCGATGGATGCACGTCGCTCAGCCCCTGCCGGGCCAGCGCGTTCCGCAGTGGCTTGGGAATTCCCTGGTTCATTCCTGGTTTCCGCTCTTCTCTTTATAGAACGACAAATCTTCCGTTCCTTGCCTTAAAGTTTCGCGCACCGGCACGCGCAGGTCGCGAACATCCACATCCTGCATGGCTTCGTCGGCCTGTCGCGGAGACATTCCCGACTCAATCATGCGTTTGCGAATGCGTTTGCGCAAATTCGAGGTCACGCGTTCCAGCTTGCGGCTGATGGTGGACTCGTGTACCCCTTGCAGTTTGGCAATTTCCGCCAGAGTGCGGCGGTCAAGATAGTAGGCCGCCAGCAGGAACCGCTCTTCCGCGCTCAAGGCCCCCAGTTCCTCCGCAGCAGCGGTCTCGGCGCGAGGGTCGACGATGCTGACATCCGGTTTCCCCGCCTCAAATTGTTGCCCTTCATCCAACGCCGCGTCCAGACTGGTCTCGCGGCGGGTGGCCCGGTACAGGTTGACGTATTCCTGCGCGACTACGGTCCGCAGCCATCCCTGCAACGAACCTCGTCCCTGATAGGAGCGGAGTTTGGAAGTCCGCTGCTGTCCTTTAGCGTCCACACCATAAAGCGCCGCATACAGCGAGTCGGCCAGAGCGCGGGCGACACTTTCTTCCTGGGCGATTTTGTAGGCCGACTCGTACAACGTCGCGCGATAACGATTGAGGAAGACCTCCCAGGCGTGATTGTCGCCGGCGGCGCAGGCACGCGCCAACACCAACTCTTCCAGCCGCAAGCTTGCCAGAAAATCGCGCGTCGCGGCCTCGGATGCGACGCTATTCCATTGAGATACGACGCCCGCAAGGACCTCAGCCAACTCGGCCGCCGACATGCCAAACTCGGCCGCGCCACTCTGGTCGCAGTGTTGCGCACAGTATTCCCTGATTGTCGCAATCACCTGCGGATTGAGGGAAGCGGAAGCCGGAGTGGAGGCCATCAAGCGAATCGTATCAATTCGGGTGCAAGAAGAACACTGTTCTGCGTTCTCTGGTTAGAAGAGACGCTTCAGCGCCTTCGGAGGTCAACCGTGAATTTCAGAATCCTGGCGTCGTTTGCTTCGGCCATGCTGGCGACAACGTTCGCTGCCGCCGGAAACCCTGCACATTCGGAACTGCATGTCCTGTCACCCGTTACGAGAGGAAACCTCAGCATCTTTCCCGTGGTCGGAGGGGCGGAGAACGACACGGGCCGCCTGCTGACTCTCGATGAAGGACTGCGCTCGGGCACCGTTGTGGTGACCGAGGCGGGCTCGCTTCAGGGATTGGTGCGGCCGGGTTCGCCGCCGCGCCAATCCGGCGCCGAGGTGAACCGGCTGGTGCTGCTCAACAACTCCGACCATCCCTTGCTGTTGCTCGCCGGCGAGGTGGTGACCGGAGGCAAGCAGGACCGGGTGATCGGCGTGGACCGCATCGTTCCGCCCAAATCAGGGCCCATTGATCTGTCGGTGTTCTGCGTTGAGCCGGGACGCTGGGTGGCCTCGTCTGACCACTTCGGCTCGATGAAATCGCAGATGGCGCAGCCCAGCGTGCGCACTCCGGCGATGGCCGACCGCAATCAGCAAAAGGTGTGGGCACAGGTCGGATCGGCGCTGGAAGGTATGGCCGCAGCCGTTCCGCAGGCCCGCCCTACCATGCAGGCGTCCACCTCCTATGCCAAGGCCATGCAGAATCCCGACGTGCAGCGGAAGGTTGAATCGGTCGCCGCCGATTACGACGCAATGCTGCGCGAGTTGAAGAAGGAAGGCGCGAAGGGCGTGGTGGTCGCCATCAATGGACGCATCCTGTGGGCCGACGTCTTCGCCAACACCGAACTGCTGGAAAAATACTGGCAGAAGCTCATCCGGTCGTATGCTGCCGATTCGCTGACGACGGCCAGCGAACACGGTCAGGCTGATCAGAAGTCGGCGCAGCTATTTCTCGATGAGGTCCACGGGAACCGTGAGGTCACAGAGACGGAACCGGGCCTGTTCCGCCGCGCTGAAATCAGCGGAGATGGTTATCGGGTTTTCAGCTTGACCTCGCTGGTGTCGAAGCCGGAATACACCGTGCACCTTGCCAAGATGGTGTACAGCGGCGGTGAGCGGCCAAAAGCCTTATCCGACAATGTACCGTTAGTGGGATTCAACGGTGTGCGGTTAGATCAAAATCCCCACCCAAGCAAAAGAAGCTTGGGTGGGGCAATCGGCCGCCTTGTTATGGGTGCGCAGCGAGGGGCAATATCTTTGAGCGCAAGAACTGGAGCCTCCCTTTGAGCTGACCAGCATAGTCGCGGGTCGCCGAAGCATTGACAGGAATCATATCCTCTACGCTGTCGCCTTTCTCAACCGCTTCGACCCAAGCCTCCATCTCGGAACAGTAGGCGTCTAAGGCATCAGCCGCCGTCGGGTTATCCTCGACCACGATATAAGCAGGCGGTAGATCGCCGACGATCCCCCACAGACATTCGTCAACATCCTCAAACCGAGGAGTAATCTGGAACATAAAAACGGCAACAACTCCACCAACTCCGTATGCCAAATACTGATGATCTATATGCTTACACCATTCTTGAGCACATATGAACTCGCGGGCTTCTGTCGCCATTCCTCTGAACAGATTTGTATCAACAACGCCCTCGCCTTCGATTGAGTCGACAGACCTCATCTTGCTCACATCGACCGGACAATTATTTTTCATACTAGCTCCGGCGGTGGCCCAGCCTAACCTCTTGAGGGTGCCTGTAGATGATCAAGACGTTGTACCTGCTCGGCAGTGGCGATCTGACGGACCAGCGAGTGCAACTCGGTGCAAAGGACGGCACGATAAGTCCGTGCCTTGCAAATCGATACGGCTGATTTGCACTTTCGCACCGAGTCTGCGACTGCTATCTATACGGCGAGCCGAAAAGGAACAACGTGTTGAAAGATCACAGGTGCCCCCACCCTTCTCGCCGTCTTTTGGCGAGAGGGTGGGAATTAGAACTCGTGGCAATGTGTCCCGCTACTGCACCTCAAAGTCCGCCGTGCGCACCTGCGACGTGTTGCCGGCGGTGTCCATGGCCGTCAGCTGAAGCCGATATGAGCCCGGCGGAAGCGTATCCACCGGCAGCTTCAGTCCCACCGGAACCAGCGCATTTCCGGGTTTCGCGTCCTTGGCCGCCTCCGCAGTTTCAATCTTCTTCTCGCCGGTCTTGCGGTCGATGACCGCCATCTTGATCCCGACTTTGGGAGGCTTGTCGCTGGTCAGAAGAGAATCGTAGATTTCTACATAAAATCCCGCGCGATCGGTCTTCTTGAACTGATCGCTTCCGGAAGGCACCAGCTGCACTCCCTGGGTCACTAACGGGGTGCGGTCCTCAAGCAACGCCGCATCCAGACGCTCGCCCATCTGCGAAACCGGATGGATCTCCTTGCTCAGCGCCACCGCACTCAGGGCGAATTGCTTGCCGTCGTAGGGTTCAATTACCAGCGGCATTTCCAGTTTCGCGAAGCTGTCGGCGCCGTGGGGATTGAACACCACCTTCAGGTTGTAATGACCCGAGGCAACATCGAATTGGGTGTCGTAATGGGCCGGCTTGGAATTGAACCCCTCCGCTTCCTTCTTGTCCTCGAAGGTGAGGCTGAGGGTGTCGCTGAAGCGCGCTGCCACCGTTCCATCCAGCTTGTAGGCGATGCCAACTATATTGATGGCGCCGTGCAATTTCCCGTTCTGCTTTTCGAACTTCATGGTATTAGGCGGGATCTCAATTGCCAGGTTCACCCGCGCCGTGTCCGCCGAAGTGTAGAAAAAAGGTGCCAGCATGGAGGCCGAGATGGTTCCCGCCTGCGAACCGGTAAGGCGGTTCTCCATCTGCTTTTCTTCGGGCTTGCCCGCCAGCGGGTCCGTGGGTTTCACATTGCAGTATCCACTGCGCCAGCGGGAGGTGGTTCCGCTGCGTTCGACCTTGACTTTCAGCGTATGGCAGGCACCTTCGTCAGATGGAGGCGGTGCATATCCCAGCACGTAATACTCGGTTTGCTCTCGAGCGATTTTCTGCATGCCGCCGAGCAAGTCATTGGAATTGACGATGATGAAACCGCCCGTCCCTTGCGCCAGTTGATAGAGGACCTGCTGGTTGGCGACGACACTGGGAATGGTGGGAATCAGTTGTTGGGCCTGATTGTATGGGTTGTTAAGCTGCGGAGTATTGTAGGAGGCGTTGCCGCCTCCGCCGCGATTGCCACCACCGACCGTGCCGCCTCCGCCACGGGTGCCTCCCCCGCCAGTGCTGCCTCCCCCCCCATGCGAGCCACCCCCGCCGGTTCCTCCTCCGCCACCACCGTGTCCTCCCCCGCCGCCTCCGTGCTGCACGTAAACCAGATGCGCGGGCTGGTCCTGGTCCTCTGCCGAATAATCAAGGGTTGCGGTCACCAGCCGTGCCGGCAACTCCGGGGGAAGTGTCTCCAGGCGCGCCGAGCCTGGCGCCGCCGTGATCCCAGTGCTCAAGCCCCGGACATCAATCGGGTAGACGGCGACATTCGACTTGTTACAGGTGTTAATTGCCGCCATCAGTTCAGACTGCTGTTCAAAGTAATCGGGATCGCCGGGCGTGATGGACAAGCCTGCGGTCAGCAGGACCAGACTCTTTCGTCCGGGAACCGAAGCCAGGTTCTTGGCGACATTGCGCAAGGCGAGCAGCAGGGTGCGGGCTGCAAAATTTGTTTCGGCATTTCCCAGCTGCGGCGCGCCCAGCGACGCAACTTCTTGCGGCGCCTGCTGCGACACATTGGAAAACTTCACGTTGCGCACCACTTGCTTTAACCGCTGGGCGTCGGCGGTGAAATTCAAGGCCACGTTCAATGTGCCGCCGAAATTCATGATCGCCATATAGCGGTCGGGCCCGGCGTTGGCTTCGACAAACTTTGCAGCCGCCTCGCGCGCCCGGGCCTGGTCACTGAAATCCATGCTGGAGTTGTCAAACAGCAGCACCAGGTAATGCCGATGACTGTCAGAGGGAGCAGTGGACCCGGATTCGGACGAGAAACTCTTGATCTGCTGCGGCTTGTCGTCTTCCCAAACCTTGAAGTCCTTGGCAGTCAGACCGCTGATGTAGTTTCCACTTTTATCGGTGACGACGGTATCCACCAGGACCAGACGGGTTTCCGCCTTGAATACCGGAGGGGCGCTCTCGGCGGGGGGCGAGGCCTGGTTCTGCTCCGGCCCTGGTTGGGCCTGGGGCTGAGCCTGCGGGGCCTGTGCCAGCATCGTGATGTTTACCAAGGTTAAGCTCATGCCCGCGATGGCTACCATCAATGCTGCCAGCCACAAGCGACGCGTTTTCATATGACCCCTCCGTACGCACAGCACTTACGGAATTTCGATGGCGCCGTTTTGCGCCGTTAATTGTCCTTCTTCATCACGTACCACCAGCCGCACCATATAGCTTCCGGACTTTACGTCGAAACTGCTTTTCAACGTCACTCCGGAGGCCAGCTTGCTGCCCAGGGTCTCGTCTTTCCAGTGCATCTCCAGCGTCTTCTGATTGCCGCCAACAAAGTTGCCGTTACGGTCGAACAATGCAGAGACCACGATCACACTGTTGTTGTTGCGGCCGTCCACTTTGCGATAGTGCAGATGCTGCACGTCGAGCTTGACCACGACTGAGAGCCTGGCATCGTCGCCGCTGGTCTTAAAAAATTGGGTGTGCAACTCGACCGGAAGATCGTGCAACTCTTCCTGGGAAAAAACTTCTTCCTGAATCTGCTGCTTGGCCTGCTCGGCCGCATCAGCCGCCTGTTTGGGAGCAAAGTAGCCTTTGCGGGCCTGGATATTCAGCTTCTGCCCTTTGACCGTGACCTTCAGATTATGAAAGCGGCCATCGAGTTTCAGGTCCTGCGGGGAAAAGGCAAGCAAATACGAGTAATCCGGCGGCGTAGCCAATCGCCGGAAACCATTGTCAAAGTCGTTGCTGTTCTGGATGAAGGTGCCGCCGGTGGCATTCGTCAGGTCCATCATCACTTCGGAATTTGCCGACGCTTCCTGATGAACGTACTGCGCATTCACTCCCTCGTTGTCGGCGTTCAAGGTTCCGGCGGTGCTGGCATCGGGGGTTAGCGTGTACAGGCCCCGTGCATCCATGGCGTTGATGACGATACCCAAATGCAGTGCGCGATCCGCAATTTCCGTCTGTGCCTGCAGTTGGTCAGGGTTATAAAAACCCGGCGAGACCAGAATAATGCTGCGCTGGCCGGGCATGGCGGCCATTCTTCGCACGGCGCTCTGCAACGCCGCCAGGGAAACCTGGACTTCATGGTTCCCGGTTGCGAGCACGGTGGTGGCCGCCCCCCTTACCGCGATGGCCGCCGTAACCTCGGCTTGCACGGGGTTCGGAGCTGATACCGGGATATGCAAGCAAGCGATGGCGTTGCGGGAGGCCACTTGCATTGCCTGATTGTCATTCTTGTTCAGTATCAGGTCTGCCATGTAGTACGAAACGTCGGGGCATTCCTGCATCCCAGAGCCGCTGACCGGGTGCGGGCGCAGCTGGTTCAGGGTAGCTTGCAGCTGGTCGCGGTCGTCAGTGAAGTCGTGTTCTGTCTGGGCGGATGTAGTAAAAATGGCAACCCGGTCGGTGGGCTGCATGGTTCGCAGATTGCGCGAAGCCGCATCTCTCACCATCGCCAAGTCGGCATACTTCAAATGAATGTCGTCAAACAGGAACAGAACGTAACGCAGCGGCAGTCCGGGAGCAGTGTCGCCGATGGGCTCCCCGCCTGTCGCTGGCTTCGCGGGTGCCTGCACCACGGAGAATTTCGCGATGGACTGGGGCTTGCCGTTGTCGGTTAGCTGAAAATCCTCTTGCCGCAAGTTGCGCACAACGTTTCCCTGGGCATCGCGGACCACCACCCGCACTTCCACCAGGTTGACCTTCACCTTGAAAGTGGTCGAGGTGTCTTCCCGCGAGGACATCTCCGGCACATTCGCGTTTGTTGTTGGCGGCGCGGCAGGCGGATTGGACGACGAAGTTTGCGGCGCGGTTGAGCTGCTCGTCGCCGGGATTGACTGCGCAGCCGGCGCGGGAGTCGTGGTTTGTTGAGCAAACATCGCCATACCCGACAGCACCAGTGTCAGCAAGGTCACGATAGTGGCCGGGCACTTGGTTCTCATGATTGCTTCCCCTCTCCGGGAGACCGTCGCGCAATGGACAAATGCTGGGCGACAGCAATTCGACGGCAAAGGCTGGTCGCGTAAGGGAAGATTTCTGTGGTGACGAGGAATACGAGGCGAGCGCGCACAACATGACTCCAGTCGAGCCTGAAACCGCTGCTGTAAATCCTATTCCGTTATTGGCCAAACTACCAGTGATTGGCGTCGAAGGAGACTTCAGGCGCCGACACATTGTCTCGGTGTTTGTTGGGTCTGTGCTGTAGGTGCCCGCTTAGGGGTCCCTCGACTCGGCAGGATGACACCTTCAGGTCAGGGGTCACAGCTGTTTCCGCGAACATCTATAATTGAGTGGTTAGCTGCTGGGCCGGACGGTCGCTGCCGGCCCGCGAACACTGGTCGTCCGCTTCGGCGGCCCGCCTCGGCGGGAGATCAGGTTGCGCGGGCAGACAGAGGAAAGTCCGAACTCCACAGAGCAGTGTGCCGGATAACGTCCGGGCGGCGACGTTGAAGCGTCGTTGACGGAAAGTGCCACAGAAAATATACCGCCTCGCTTTACGGCGGGGTAAGGGTGAAAAGGTGCGGTAAGAGCGCACCGCGCCGTCAGTAATGATGGTGGCAGGGAAAACCCCACACGGAGCAAGACCAAATAGGGGAGGAGCGTCTGCTTCGGCGGATGCACGTGCCGGCTCGGCGCGTCACAACTTCCGGGTAGGTCGCTAGAGCCGCACAGTAATGCGCGGCCCAGAGGAATGACCGTCGTGCCGCTTCGGCGGCACACAGAATTCGGCTTACAGGCCCGGCAGCTATCTATCTTTAACCACCTCAAAAACCCTTACCCCAACCCCGTTCAACCACCTGCCAGATGTCCCCTTGGATCCCAGAATCAGCCGTTAATTTGATGTAAGCTTTAGCTAGCGATGAAATCTCCACTCACCGTTCGCTCGCTCGAAAATCGCCCCCGGTTCATCAGTGGCCTCTATGGCGACCTGATGGAGACTGGCATCCGCTATTTCTTTCCCGGAGCGACGCTGGAACGCCTGGCGGGCGGGCAGGAGCGAATGCCGGGGCTGCTGGGCGCGGTGCCCAGCGGTGGCCAGGTGGAGTTCGAATGGATGGGCGAGGGCTACTCACTGACCGCCAGTTCGAATCTGTCGGACCATGAACGGCGGCTGCTGCGCAGCATTGGCATGGTGCTCTCCGCGCGCTATCAGCTCATCACCAACCAGGCGCTGGCGGCGCAAAGTTTCCAGCTCTTCCGGGGATTGCCCGAGGACCGCTTCGTCTCGGCTTTTCTCGATCCCTCGCCGCACACCAGCGGTGAAGCCATTGCCGGCATGCCCGACCGCATTGCCGACGCCATTGAAGTGCTGCGCACCAGCAGCATGAGCACCTATGAAAACCGCCGCATTGCCACCGGCGTGTTGCTGTTCGGCTCCATGCCCGAGCCCTGTCATGAGCCGCCGCAAACACCGGATTGGGCCATGCGCTATTCGCACGAGCTGACCAGCATCCGCAGCTTCCATCGCTTGTGCGACGGTTTGCAGACCCTCGCTCTGGTTGACCGCGATGGCTTGCTGTCGGAATTGATCGACGTGCACGAGTGGGCCGAGCCCTATCGCGACATGCCGTTGCCGGTGCCGACCGCAACCCGCTATCGCGACCACTGCCGCGCCACTTTGTGTGGCGGACACATCTGCCTCATCCTGTCGCCCAACGGCGAGGTCAAAATCTATTCCGATGGGGTGCCCGTCTTTCGCTTTCTCGACGGGAAGTGGCGGTTGGTGGATGCGCGTTACCGTTACGAAATGTGGAAGAACGCCATCGGTCACACGGAACTGGCGGAGCGCCTGTTTATGGTGGCCCTGAACCTTACCGAAAGCCGTCGCGGCGCGCTGTTTGTGGTGCTCGACGATCCTGATTCGGCGCGGACCCTGGTGTCGCAGCCTGATCTGCTTGAGCATATGAATCACGAGCCTGTGTTGGACGGAATTTCCAGCAAGGACCAGTTGCACTATCTGCTGCGCGACAAAAGCATCTTTGACTTCCCTCCCACGGTGCTGGAGAACATTGCCCGCATCGACGGCGCCGTGGTGCTCACTTCGCGGTCCAACCTGCTGGCCTTTGGCGCCATTCTTCACCATCAGTCCAGCGAAGAGGCCATCAATCGTCCAGTCGAAGGCGGCCGCACTACCGCTGCCATCGCCGCTTCGCGCTTTGGCACGGTGCTGAAAATCAGCGAGGACGGCCTGATCTCTATGTACCGCGAGGGACGTTGCCTGTGGGAGATGTGAGGCCAGTGGTTAGTGGCCAGTAAATCTCGTTCGAGGATGGCGTCAATTCAAACTTTAGTCCGTCATGCGCTTGCGGTTGCAATCCTCCTCGTGGCCGGGATCGCCATGGCCGACACCACTGCCGCGCCCGTGCCCTGTCCAGCCCCAAACAACCTTGTGGGCGCCGATGTGATCGCGCGGCTGACCAGCCGGAACGCCGTGCGCGCGAAAGATCTCCTAAGTTTTCAGGCGACCCGCGACTACCAATTGCACTACACTGGCTTTCCTTCGCCGCTCGCCGCCGAGATGCAGGTGAAGGTTTCCTATACCGCGCCGGGCACGAAGCAGTTCACAATTGAATCCGAATCCGGTTCCAAGCTTATCCTTAATCGCGTCCTTCACCGGCTGCTGGAATCGGAAAAGGAATCCGGGGCTGACGAAGCCAATCGTGCGGCGGTGGCCCTTACCACCGCCAATTATTCTTTCTCGCTGCTGGGTTGTGCGCCCGGCGACGGCCCGCCCCTGTACGTCATGCAGGTCGCACCCCTGCGCGACAATAAATATCTGTACCGGGGGAGGGTCTGGATTGATGCGACCGACTTTGCGGTGACGCGGATTGAAGCACAGCCGGGGAAGAATCCGTCATTCTGGACCAAGCGCACGGTGATCGATCACGAATATCAAAAAGTGGACGGCTTCTACCTGCCGGCGCTGAACCGCACGGTCACCGATGTCCGGATGGGTGGCAAGGCCATCCTTACCATCCGCTATCAGAACTACAAGTTGACGACCGCAGAGAAGGCCGTAGACCCGCGGTGAGCAGTTCGGGGTGGCTTTAGGGTGAGCCTTTCGGTGGCGCACTCGGAGGTCGCTTGCGCCTCCGCAACGGCCTTCGTTTTTTTCTTCCCCAGATAGCATGCTTCTGATACTTTTCACTTTCCGTTCCTGATGAGTGCACAATCCACTTGTTCGGTTGCTACCTCCTCGCAAACACAGCTCGACAAGGTGGAGCGCGATGACGGAGTGCTTCGCGGCGCTCAAGCAGTGGTTCGACCAACCCACCACAAGGACAAAGAGTTCGGGTGGAAAACCCGCAACTAGCAGATAGCAATTAAAAATTACTATGAAAGACTCACGATTCGCGCTCGCATTTCTTCTCGTGGCAACGTTGGTTTTCGCGGTGCTGACCTTTTACACCAATCTCGAGGCCGAGTTTGTGGCCCGCGATCCCGGACCTCGCGGCGCTCCGGTCGGCGCTGGCCCAGCGGTGCAAGGCCTGACGCCCACCCAGCAGAGCTTCTTTGACGACGGGATGAGCCGCTTCCTCGAAATCGATTCGGTCGGCGGAACGCTTGCCGGAGAAGACGGCAGAGGCCTGGGGCCGGGATTCAATTCCAACCAGTGTGCCAGTTGCCATGCCCAGCCGGCGACCGGCGGATCCAGTCCCAGCCGGCACGCGTTTCCCTTTATCGGGCCGAATCCGCAAGTCGCCGTCGCCAACCTGGACGGTGCCACCAACACCGTCCCGTTTTTTGTCACCGAAGATGGCCCGGTGCGGGAGCCGCGCTTCAAGTACTTTCTCACCTCGGCTGGCATCCTCAGCCCGCAGCGCGATGGCGGCGTGCACAACGTGTTCACGATTCAGGGCCGCGCGGATGCTACCCAAGTCATGGGCATGACCGGACATCTGCAGACCTGCCAGCTCGCGCAGCCTGACTTTCAGCAGATGGCGGAGCTGAACAACCTCAGCCTTCGCATCCCTACGCCGCTGTTCGGCGCTGGAATGATCGAGAACATTCCCGACGCGACCATCGAGGCCAACCTGCAGTCCGATGCCGCGCGGAAGCGCGCGCTGGGGATTAGCGGCCATCCCAATCGCAATCCCAATGACGGCACTATCTCGCGCTTCGGCTGGAAGGCACAGAACAAGTCGTTACAACTATTCGCGGCCGAGGCCTATAACGTGGAAATGGGCGTCAGCAACGAGGTCTTCCCCAACAAGCGCGGTTACGCTCCCGCGCCGCCGCCTCCCAACTGCCTGTTCAATCCCACGCCGGAAGACGCCACTAATATGGACCCAGACCACGATGGGCCCGCCGTCCCCAGCGATGTGGTGCAGTTCTCCACCTTCATGCGCTATCTCGACCAGCCCAAGCCCGCCTGCGAAGGTTCGGGATGTTCGCTCTCGGTGCAGAACGGGCGCAACTCGTTTTCCGCTATCGGCTGCGCCCTCTGCCACACGCCCAGTATGAGAACCACGGTGTCGTACTTCGGCAGGGCCGTCAGCAATGCCGAGGCCAAGCTGTATTCCGACCTGCTGGTGCACCACATGGGCGCCGGGCTGGCGGATGACATCGTGCAGGGCAACGCCGGCCCCGACGAGTTCCGCACCGCTCCGCTGTGGGGACTGGGGCAGCGTGTCTTCTTCCTGCATGACGGGCGCACGCAGGACCTGGTGCAAGCCATCGAGCAGCACGCCAGCTCTGGCTCCGAGGCCAACGGCGTGGTCTCGCGCTATCACCATCTCAGCGAAAACGAGAAGCAGGACCTTCTGAACTTCTTGCGCTCGCTGTGAGTGTGGTTCTGGATTCCCAGGCTTTTAGTTGCTAACTGCTGATTGCTAGCTGCTGCCTTCAGCTCTGCCCCGAAATCTTCAGCTTCAGGTCTTCGGGAATGCGGTCGCGAATCTCTTCGGGAAGCCTTTCCAGTCCCATGCGGGCACCAGTCATAGCGACGTCTTTTACCACCAGCGGAGCGGGAGTGGCGACGGCGACCAGCAGCCACAGCAACATGGAAAGCAGGAAGCCGCCCAGCGCGCCGATCTCCAGCAGAAACGCGTGGCTGGGTTTGAAGTGGCGAATCACGCCATAGGCGAGCAGGAAAACGAACATTGAGATGGAGGCCAGCGCCATGAGCCCGATGTCAATGCCGCGATGCAGGCGCTGACGCGAGCGGCAGAACTCACACTCCACCAGGTGCGCCTCGTAGTCACCGCGCATTCCGGGAGCGAGACCAGAGATGTCGTAGCGCCATCCGGCAAGGATTTTGCCGATGACGCGGTCAGTACATTGTGTCATCAATCCCGCCGAAACTGCCCCGCTGCGGCGGACCAGCAGGGCGAAAACTACAGTCGGACCGCAGGCAGCGGCTCATGCTGTGCCGCCAGCAGCAGTTTGTTATGCAACAGGCTGCGTTGCTGGCCCAAGGCACGCTCGGCTGTCATCCGGGCGATCTCCGGATGATTGTTCTGCTCCGAAAGATGCGCCAGAATGAGGAACTCGGCACTTCCATCATAGTCGCCGGTGAGGAATTCCGCGAGTTTACCATTGGAGAGATGCCCGACCTGGCTCATCACCCGCTGCTTGACGCTCCAGGGATAAGGGCCGCCGCGCAGCATCTCCAGGTCGTGATTCGACTCGATCATCAGCACGTGGCAACCACGCAGGTTGTCGCGCACACTGGCGGGGATGTAGCCAAGGTCGGTACAGACGCCGACCTTGATGCCAGCGCTGCGGAAGGTGAATCCCACCGGGTCCACGGCGTCGTGAGGAATGGTGAACGGTTTCACCGTGATGTCGCCAATCTCGAAGGCGTGGCCGGAGCGGAACAGCTCCACGCGCTCCAGCATGACGCGTTTGCCGTTGCAGTCGCGGGCAAATTTCTGGTACGCCTGATAGGTCTCGCCGGTGATGTAGACGGGCACCTTCAGCCGCTTGGCCAGCACGCGCAGTCCACCGACGTGGTCGCTGTGCTCGTGCGTGATCAGGATGGCGTCGATGGAGTGCCAGTCTTCTCCGCACAGCAGCATGCGCCGCAGAAGTTCGCGGCAGGAGAGGCCGGCGTCAACCAGCAGCCGCGTGCCGCAACTGGAGACGACCGTGCAGTTGCCTGCACTCCCGCTCGCCAGCACCGTGATCGACACAGCCATGCCGCGAGCATAACTGGAAGCTGCGGTTCGCGGTAGTAACAAAGTGATTAACGCCTGTGGAGAAGTTGGCAGTTGCCGGTTGTCAGTTGCCAGTGGTCAGTTGCCGGTTGCTTCGGAATTCTCCCCGCGGAGATTCCTCTCCGTAATCCACAACCGCACACAGCTTTTCGAACGAAATCTGTTGTCGGCGCCGCGCCGAACCTGATTCGGCATTGCCACGGTCCGTCCTCGTGACTAAATTTATCTAGCGAGAGATGGCAACCACCGACTACAGTCTGGAACGCGGCCTGCCCGTCAGCATGGAGGCCGAGCGCTCAATCCTGGGCGCGATCCTGCTCGACAACTCACTCTACGATCAAGCCGCTGAACATCTCACGCCCGACGACTTTTCCCTCGACGCACATCGTCGCGTGTACTCGCGCATGCGCGACTTGCAGGAGTCGGGCCGTCCGGTGGACATGATCACGCTGGTCGAGGAGCTTGACCGCCGCAAAGAGGTGGAAGCCATCGGCGGGGTGGCGTATCTGTCGTCGCTGATCGATGGCGTGCCCGACCGGCCCTCGATCGAGCACTACGTCCACATCGTGCGCAACAAGGCGCTGCTGCGCGGCCTTATCAACCTGGCGCAGAACGCCATTGCCGAAGCCATCGAGCACTCCGACGAGGCCGAGGAGGTGCTGGGGCGGGCCGAGCAGGCCATCTTCCAGCTCTCCGAGAACCGCATTGGACAGGGATTTATGAACATCCCGTCCATCATCAAAGGTTCGTTCGGCTCGCTGGAAGAGTTGCTCGACCGCGGCCAGGAGATAACCGGACTCGAGACCCACTACACCCTGTTCGACAAGCTGACCAGCGGCCTTCAGGCTTCCGACCTGATCATTATTGCCGCGCGTCCCTCCGTGGGCAAGACCGCGTTTGCCATGAACATCGCCGAGAACGCGGCGGTGCAGGACGGCAAAGTGGTGGGTGTGTTCTCGCTGGAAATGTCGCGCGAGGCGCTGCTGATGCGCATGCTGGCTTCGCACGCCCAGGTGGATTCCCAGGCGTTGCGTCAGGGATTTCGTTCCAAGGACGATATACGCAAGCTGACCAAGGCCACAGAAGAACTGATGCACTCCAAGCTGTTCATTGACGACACCCCGGGCATTTCAGTGAGCGAGATGCGCGCCAAGGCCCGCCGCCTGCGCCAGACCGAAGGTCTCGATCTGCTGATTGTGGATTACCTGCAGCTCATGTCAGCGGTGCCCATCGGCGGCAAGCGCTTTGAGAACCGGACGCAGGAAGTTTCCGCCATCTCGCGCGGGCTGAAGGCGCTGGCCAAGGAGTTGAAAGTGCCGGTGGTCGCACTGTCGCAGTTGAGCCGCGCTCCCGAGAGCCGGGGCGGCGACCATCGGCCGCAGCTTTCCGACCTGCGCGAGTCAGGCTCGATCGAGCAGGATGCCGACGTGGTGGCCTTCATCTTCCGCGAAGAGATGTACAAGAAAGACGACCCCGACCTCGACGGCATCGCCGAACTGATCGTCGCCAAACAACGCAACGGTCCCACCGACACCCTCAGGATGGCGTTCATCAAGCGCTATACGCGGTTTGAGAACCTGGCGAAAGACAATGATTATCCGGCGAACTAATGGAACGGGCTGGGCTCGGGCAGGATGCGGAAGCGCCGTCTTCCATCGATGCGGTAGGTTTGGAAATCAGAGAAATCGATAGTGAGAATAGTGGTCAGCGACTCACGCTCGGCGAGGTGAACGAGGGTCGCGTCGGCAAAATCCATAGGGCGGTCGTGATAGCGATGCATCAACCGAGCAAGTGCAGGTAGATCAGCATCGGCAATCGTACCCAACGTGACAGCGCCGGAGCGGACGAAGGTCCATGTAGTTTCGACCCTGAAGGAGGAGTCAGCTACCATATGAAACAGTTCGGCTAATACAGCTTCGGTTGTAAGCAGGGGTTTGCGAAGCTGATGAAATGCTTGAAGACAAGCATCGTGCCAGCGATCTTGCCGATTCAAAATGGCGAGGATTGCTCCAGTATCGAACAGAGCGCTAGCGGGCATGGCGCTGCTTTAGGCGTGCGCGTACCTTGGCGCTCACGTTTTGTGAAAAATCCGGACCAGCGGAAATTGCTCCAATCGATTTAGCGGCCGCAGCATGAATACGCGCCTGCTCCTGGTCATCGTCCTTACGGTCGCGACGGCGGTCCTCCAGCAACTGACGTGCCGTGCGATCCATGAGCTGAGCCAGCGAGATTCCTTCCCGCCGGGCCTCCTCTTCCAGGCCCATCTTCGTCTCGCGGTCGACTCGCCAGCTATAAACCTCTGTCTTCGCCATGCACTACATTGTAGTGCATGCAATTCTCAATTGTCCATGTAGACGTGTGTCGCGGCGGGATTATGGGCTATGCGCCGACCGCTCGTGCCTGGACATTTGTCTGGGGACCGATGTAGCGAGCGCTTCCGAAGCCGAGAATCAGATAGCCAACGCCGGCCAGCAGAAACAACAGAACGATTCCGAACACCGGGCTCTGACCAAATGCCTTCGCGATATCCATGGCCACGATAATACCGACGACGATATTGGCCAGGGGAACCAAATACAGAATGAGCCACCACGCCGGCCTGCCCGCAATCTGCAACAGGACGTAGACATTGTAGATGGGAATGATACACGCCCATCCCGGCTGCCCGGCCTTCACAAAAACCTTCCACAGACCGATGATAAGCACCACCAGCATGGCCAGGAAGACCATCATCATCGTACCTCCGAACAGCGCTGCCATAGCACCACCGGCGGCAGAATCCTGTTGCAGCATTAACGACGCAGACGCAATTGTTGGCATTCTAGTGCTCCTTTGAAGGCCACTCTCGTGGTCGAAAATGTTTAATTGGGATTGCGCGGGAAGCATACACCAAGGCCGTATCCCTGCCAATGTCTAAAATATCGCCGAAAATCAACCGCTCCTCTCGACCCACGCACACTGCCATTCAGTGCAGAACGCCGCGGATTCATTGAGTTTGCATGGGGTTCCGTCACCGTTTCGTCTATAGTTTCTACAGATGCGAGAACGCTACCGCCGCTGGATGCACGACTGGGAAGCGCGAATGACCTCGCGCGATAACAATCGCGTGGTGCGTCCCTTCGAATGGGGTTCGGAATGGGCGCCGCTGGCCCACCCTGGAGAACTTCCCTCCGCCGCAGCAGGAGAGCGACAAAGCCGCGATGCTGGCCTACTGGACGGCGGCCAACGATCACATTGTCGCCAACAGCGACCAGTTTTACGCCTACAAGGTCCCATCGGATTTCCGGCTGGAAAAGCGCAAGGTGGAACTGTTCCACACCGGCAGCGACGCTCCCAAGAAAAAGCTGAAAGACGAACTGGGCACCTTCCTGCGCTTCACTTCGCCGGTAGATTCGCCGTATCCCGAAAACAATTGCATGAACGCGCGCTGGTTTCCGGCGCGGGGACGGCGCGCGGTGATCGTGATTCCGCAGTGGAACGCCGACGGCGTAAGCCAGAACGCGCTGTGCCGCATCTTCAATTTGCTGGGCATTTCGGCGCTGCGCATGAGCATGCCGTACCACGACATCCGCCGCCCGGCGGGACTCACGCGCGCCGACTACGCGGTCTCGGCCAATATCGGGCGCACCATCGACGCCACGCGCCAGGGCATCATCGACATTCGTTGCTGCCTCGATTGGCTGCAGCAGCGCGGCTACACCCGGCTGGGCCTGGTGGGAACCAGCCTCGGCTCCTGTTACGCGTTCATCGCGGCGGCCCACGACGAGCGCATCAGCGTGAATGTCTTCAACCACGCTTCGACGTCGTTCGGCGACGTTACGTGGACGGGACAATCGACCCGCCACATCCGTCAGGGGATCGAGAGCGTGCTGACGCAGGACGAACTGCGCCAGGTCTGGCTGTCGATCAGTCCCATCGTGTACTTCGACAAGTTTGAGCGCTGGCCGAAGAAGTCGCTCATGATCTATGGCCGCTACGACCTGACGTTCCTGCCGGAATTCTCCGCCCAGACGGCGGGCGAATTCCTGCGCCGCGGGCTTGACACCACCATCAAGGCGCTGCCGTGCGGACACTACTCCCTCGGCGAAAGCCCCTATAAATACATGGACGCCTGGCACATCTCGCGCTTCCTGGCAAAAGCCTTTGCCGGATAGAGTCTTCACCACAGAGGCACAGAGGCACAGAGAAAAATCAAAGAATTTGCGTGGGAGTTTTTCACCACGGAGAACACGGAGCGCACGGAGAAAGCCAATTCTTTTTTTCTTCTTTCTGTTCCCCTTATTTTCTGTGAATGCTTTCCGTCTTTCTTTGTGCCTCAGTGTCTCTGTGGTTCATCGTCTTTTGTTTTCCCGTGCCCTCCGTGTTCTCCGTGGTGAACAGGGCTTTCCGTGCTCCCCCGCGCTACAATGTTGGCGATGAAGATTGCACTGGGATCGGACCACGCCGGATTCGAGCTGAAAGAGAAAATCAAGCAAAAATTGTCGGCGCAGGGCGTCGCAGTTGACGATCGCGGCACCGACTCGACTGCCTCGTGCGACTATCCCGACTTCGCGCGGAAGGTAGCCGAAGAGGTGGCCGCGCACGGGGCCGATCTCGGCATCCTGGTGTGTAGCACCGGGATCGGCATGTCGATCGCCGCCAACAAGGTCCCCGGCATCCGTGCCGCCAAAGTTGACACCGAGTTCGAAGCTGAGCGCTCGCGCGAACACAATGACGCCAATGTGCTCACGCTGGGAGCCTCGGTCATCGACCAGGACACAGCTTTCAAGATCATTGATACATGGCTGGCTACGACGTTTGCGGGCGGCCGGCACGAGCGGCGTGTGGAGAAGATCACGGCCATCGAGCGCGAAGACGAGGGGCGGGCGTCTCATGCCTGAGACCACATCCATGGTCGAGCGTCCTTCGGCGACCATCCTGGAGGAGCATCGCGGCGAGTTCACGGTGAGCAGCGACCTTTCGCGCATGGACATGAATGTGGTCCATGGTTATCTTTCTCGCGCGTATTGGTGCGAGGGTCTTCCACGGGAAACGCTTGAGCGGGCCATGCGAAACTCGCTGTGTTTCGGGCTTTTCGAGGGCGAAACCCAGATCGGCTTCGCGCGAGTGGTCAGCGACCACACTACCTTCGCTTACGTATGCGATGTTTTTGTGCTGCAGTCCCACCAAGGCAGAGGCTTGGGAACCTGGTTGATGCAATGCGTTGTCAGGCATCCCGATCTGCAGGGACTACGACGTTGGCATTTAACAACTCGCGATGCACACTCGCTCTATCGCAAGTTAGGCTTCACTCTCTTGAGCAAGCCGGAGCGTCACATGGAAGTGTTCACGCCCGACATATACAAGGTCCCTAAATCTTAATCCGTAAACCAGGGAAGGACGCAATCATGAAAATAAATCCAATGGAACGCCCGCTCAGTGAAGTTGATCTGGACATCGCGCAGGCCATCGAGAACGAAGAACGCCGCCAGCATGAAGGGCTGGAGTTGATCGCTTCAGAAAATTTTGTCAGCGAGGCCGTGCTGGAAGCGGCCGGCTCGGTCTTCACCAACAAATATGCCGAGGGCTATCCCGGCAAGCGTTATTACGGTGGCTGCGAATTTACCGACGTAGTGGAGAACCTGGCGCGCGATCGCGCTAAGCTGCTCTTCGGCGCCGAGCACGCCAACGTGCAGCCGCACTCGGGATCGACGGCCAACATGGCTGCCTATGCCGCGGTCATCAAGCCCGGTGACACGATTCTGGGATTGAACCTCGCGCATGGCGGGCACCTCACGCACGGGCATCCGCTGAACTTTTCCGGCAAGACGTACAAGATTGTTCCGTATGGCGTCACCAAAGAAACCGAAACCATTGACTATGACGACTTGGAGAAAATCGCGGAGCGCGAGCAGCCCAAGCTCATCATCGGCGGAGGCAGCGCCTATCCGCGGTTTATTGACTTCGCGCGCATGCGCCAGATTGCGGACAAAGTTGGCGCGCTCTACCTGGTTGACATGGCGCACTTCGCCGGACTCGTTGCCGGGGGCGCGCATCCTTCGCCGGTGCCGCACGCGCAGATCGTCACCACCACCACGCACAAGACCCTGCGCGGTCCGCGTGCCGGAATGATTCTGTCGAAGGCGGAATACGCCGCGGCGATCGATAAGGTGGTATTTCCCGGGATGCAAGGCGGCCCGCTGGTGCACATCATCGCCGCCAAAGCAGTGTGCTTTCGCGAGGCCCTGCAGCCCAGCTTCAAAGATTACGCGCGGCAGGTTGTGGCCAACGCGAAGGTGCTGGCGCAAACTCTGGCCGACGAGGGCTTCCACATTATTTCCGGCGGCACCGACACCCACCTCATGCTGGTGGATGTCTTCGCCAAAGGCATGCTCGGTAGCGACGCCGAGAATGCGCTGCACGATGCCGGTATAACGGTCAACAAGAACGCGATACCTTTTGACACCAATCCCGCCGATGAAGCCGAGCGGCATCCGCATCGGGAGTCCCGCGCTCACGACCCGCGGCATGAAAGAACCGGAGATGCGGCAGGTCGGCAAGTGGATCTCCGAGGCGCTGCACAACCGGACTGATAAAGACGTGCTGTCGCGCATTCGACGCGAAGTGTTGAAGTTGGCGGAGGCGTTCCCGTTATATGCGTCGCGGAGAGCGAAGCACGCGGAGGCGGTGAAGGCGTAAGGGTGGAATCTTAGGGGGTTTTCACCAGTTCGGCAACCTCCGGGCCAAGCCGCCTGAAGTCTTTCAAGTTCCAAGTGTAGAGATTTTCCGCTTCAGCCTTAAGTGCGCAATAGCCGAGGATGGCGTCATAGATTCCGCCGCCTGTAATCCCACACGCTGAAGAGACTTCGACGGCCTTGAAATACTCGTTGCTATTCAGCGCGATCAGAGTCAGGCGCTCGCGAATATTGCCCAGGAATAGGAGTGCCTCGTCACCGCTTACGCGATGTGTGCCGGGCATGCCTGTCAGCGTGGAATAGACTTCCGCCAGACTGTGGGCCGCGCAACAGACTTCTGTCTTGTCAAAGCGCAAAAATAGATTTTTGCTGGGTTCGTGATGCTGGTGGTCTGCGTAGAAGGTGGAGACCAGGACCGAGGTATCCAGGAAAGCCCTCACAGGCCCTCTCCGCGATTGTGGCGGTCGCGTTGCTGGCGAATGTCGCGGAGCGCTTTGTCGGTGTCGGCGGCTGACAGCTTCTTCCCGGAGCGAAACACCCATACGCCGCGTTCCTTTCTCAGCGGGGATGTGGTTCGCATCGGGTGCAGCAGCATTTTCTCGCCTTGGGACTCCAGCGTAAGCGTGTCGCCAGGCTCCAGATGCAGTTCGTCACGCAAGCTTTTCGGAATTACGACACGTCCCGCCTTGTCGAGCGTCACGGTGGTGTTCATATTGGTATCGTAAAATGGGTTGACCCACATGTCAAATGGCATTAGATAATGGCATTACGTATCCCACCCAGGAGTGGGGGCACGTTGAACACTCAGCGCTCGGGGATAGAGGAATGCAAATCCACCTTCCCCTCCCGGTTTACACTTGAGTTAGTGCGAATTGCCATCGACATCCGGCGCATTAACGAGTTTGGTGTGGGGACTTACACCCGCAACGCCATTCGCACGCTCGCCCGTCTGGACCAGGAGAACGAATATTTCCTGATCGGCATTCCGGGAAAGCTTCCCGGCACGGAGGGCCTGCCGGCGAATTTCAAGACGCTGCCGGCGCAACCCAACGAGTTCTCGCTCTCCAGCTACTTTGAACTGCATCGACTGCTGAAGCGCTTCCGCTGCAATCTGTTGCATGTGCCGCACCTGTTCTGGAAGCCGCAGGGCATTCCCTGTCCCTACGTAGTCACGGTGCATGATTTATTTGATCACCTGTATCGGGTGAACAGCCATTCCACACTGAAACGAGATCTGCATTTCAGGTTCACCAAGCGGGTGTTGCATCGCGCCGCGCGCATCTTCGCGGTGTCCAATTTCTCCAAGAAAGACACCGAGCGCCTGTTTCAGGTTAAGCCGGAAAAGATTGAGGTCATCTACAACGCTATCGACGAGCGTTTCCGTCTGGGACATGCCAGCGTGGCGGAACGCGAGTTCATCGCCGAGCGCTATCAGGTGAACTATCCCTTCCTGCTTTACGCCGGCCGCATCAGCCCACACAAGAACGTGGTGCGCATCATCGAGGCTTTTTCGGCACTCAAGACCGAGTTGCTGAAGGAAAATCAGTTTGAGGACCTGAAGCTGATTATCATTGGCGATGAAGTCTCCAAGCATCCCGACCTGCGCCGCGCAGTGGTGAAGGGACGGGTGCAGAACGATGTGCGCTTTCTCGGCTTTGTGCCCATCGAGGTGCTGCGCATCTTCTACGACCAAGCAAAGATTTTCGTGTTTCCGTCGTTGTATGAGGGCTTCGGGCTGCCGCCGCTGGAAGCCATGGCGCACGGCACCCCGGTGGTCACCAGCAACACTTCCTCCATTCCGGAAGTAGTGGGCAATGCCGCCGTCATGGTGAATCCAGAGAACGTGTTCGAAATCATGAAAGCGCTGCACCGCGTGCTGCTTGACCGAAGCGTGCGCGACAGGTTGACGGCGCGCGGTATCCAGCAGTGCGAAAAGTTCTCATGGGACGCCAGCGTGCGCCGCATGCTTCAGGTCTATCGCGAAGTGGCGCGACCAGCCTAGCGCTTCAGCTCCTGTCGCTGCCCGTACACGGTTGAGTACATCCGAACCCCACATGAGTACCCGTGTGCCACTCCGCAAACGTCCCTAGAAAATAGTGCTCTCCATTGGTTCCTTTTGACGGCCGCCCCTTCGCCTGCGCATAGTCTTGGGCCGCGCAAGTCGTTGAGCCGGCGAGGATGCACATTCCCTAACTTGACGGGCATCAAGTGGCAGCCGAGTTGCTTCTAACCTTGATAACCGAGAAGTTACTACTCGGGATCGCCGGCGATGACGCAATTATTCATAACTCGGGCTCTCCTCTTTGCAGCACTTGCCACCGCAGTGACCTCGTGGGGCCAATCGCGCAACCCTTCGGTGGACGACATTGTCGTCAAAATAGAGCAGGCACATGCGCAGGCCCGGGACCACTCTGTTCCCTACACGGTGTCACGCGAGTATCAGCTCTCCGGCGATAAAAGCTCGAAGGCCAGCTCCCAGGTACTAGCGGAAATCAATTTCGTTCCCCCGTCGCAAAAGGACTACACGCTCCGCAAGGTTGAAGGCAGCGATCGTGGCACCGATATCGTACGTAAAGTGCTTGATCATGAGTCGCAGATGGCCAGCCACGCTGAGGCACACGAAATTACCGCCCGCAATTATCAGTTCGCGCTTCTGGGACGAGAGTTTGTCGACGGCCACGATTGCTACGTGCTGCAACTGACGCCTAAGCGCAACGAACCCGACTTGCTGAGGGGCAAGGCGTGGGTGGACACGACCAGCTTCCAAATCCGCCGCGTTGATGGCGCCCCCGCAAAGAACCCATCCTGGTGGATCAAAAACCTTCACGTCACCATCAACTACGGCGCCGTGCAGGGCATCTGGACACAGCTGGCAACCAAAGCCGTGGCTGACGTCCGCCTGATGGGTACGCACGTCCTCACCTCGCGAGAGGTTGGTTTGCAGACCGCATCGGTGGACGCGAGAAACCAGGCGCCGGCGAAGGTCGGGGACCACAGCCGTGGACGGGCTCGGCGTCCATCTATGGCTGACAGCGCAGTGTGGATGCCCCGCTAAGACCCGCGCAGCTTTTCCATATAATCCCTTTTTTTTACCGAGACACATTATGTCTGCGTGTGAGGTTTTCGACCTCGCCCGGTAGAATTACGCCATGAACCACATTCAAAGCCAAAGTGATGGCGCCGTCCGGCGCATCACCATTAATCGCCCCGAAAAGAAAAATGCTCTGACTGCGGAGATGTACGAGGCGCTGGCAGACGAGTTGGGTAAGGCGGAAGCCGACCCCGAGGTCCGCGTCATACTTTTGCACGGCGCGGGCGAGGCGTTCACCGCGGGCAATGACCTGGTCGATTTCCTGCAAAGACCGTGGAAGGGACAAGACCTGCCGCCGGCCGTTCGCTTTATACGTGCTGTGGTCAACGCAAGAAAGCCGGTGGTCGCGGCTGTACACGGTGCGACGGTCGGAGTCGGTACCACGATCTTGCTGCACTGCGATCTCGTCTATGCCGCGGACGACACCAGGTTCCTGATGCCATTCATCAACCTGGGCATTGTTCCGGAAGCCGGTTCCACCGTACTGTTGCCGCTGCTGGTCGGGCACCAGCGAGCTGCCGAATTGCTGATGCTGGCTGCTCCGTTTACAGCCCAACGGGCCCATGAATTAGGCTTGGTGAACGCTGTCGTCCCCTTTGCAGAGCTGCTGCCGACCGCAGCGAATGCGGCGCAAAATTTGGCGGAAAAACCTCCCGCCGCACTGCGCGCCTGCAAAGAACTGCTGAGGCGTACCTACAAGGCGGAGGTTGATCGCGCCATCCGGGAGGAGGTGGCGGTTATCTCAGAGCGGCTGGATTCGCCAGAAAGCCGCGAGGCGCTCAACGCGTTTGCGGAAAAGCGGAAACCTGACTTCAGCAAGTTCTGGTGACCCTTGGGATTGCTGCCGTCCGATCGACATCTTCTATGAAAATCAATATCCCTTTGCCCAGATAATCCAGAATTTTGTAATCTCGCCGCCCACACTCCTCGTGGATATTAAGCATTCTAAGGGGCTTAGATAAGCCTTGACGGTTTGGCTGGTCGAATGCTTCTATCCTGCCCAATTCATACCCTCGCTCCGACTTTGGATTTGGGTTATCTCGGGGCAAGATCAAGATTACGATCCGAGCAAAGCAAGCGCCGTTCCGTCGTTAGGACTCTCTTTCATGCGGCATTTTACGACTTAGAATTCCGCGCAGTCAGATGTCAGACGCAAGTCAACTTCTGGAGGAAGAAAGATGACACGACTCGGACGCCCTTCCCGTTTGTGGTTTTCAACATTAGTCCTGATGGTCACAATCCTGCTACTGGCGAGCGCGGTCCCTGCGGGGGCACAGGTCGCTTCCGCCGGACAAGTCAGTGGAGTGGTGACGGACAAAACCGGTGCGGTCGTGCCAGGTGCCACGGTCACAATGACTGACAACGGCACGAAGGAGGAGAGGACCACCGCCTCCAACTCCGCCGGGCAGTACACTTTCGTCAGTTTGCCCCCAGGGTCGTACAACATTACGGTTGTCAAGTCCGGGTTCAGTAAGTTTGTCATTTCTAACCAGCAGGTGAGTGTCGGCTCGCCGGTTACGGCCAATGCCGTCCTGTCGGTGGGCGCAGCGTCGCAGACGGTCGAAGTAGCGGCGACCGGTGTCGAGTTGCAGACCATGAACGCCACCATCGGCAACACCGTCACCGGTGTGGCTCTGGACTCGCTCCCTAGCTTGGGACGCGACGTCAGCACCTTCGTCACCCTGCAACCGGGCATCAGCCCGGATGGCAGCGTGGCCGGAACCGTGGTGGACCAGAGCAGCTTCTCGCTCGACGGCGGAAACAATACCAATGACATGGATGGCAGCATGAGCGTGTACACGCCCAGCTTTGCCGGTGACCCGACGGGAGGCATTTCCAACCAGAGCAACGGTGTGGCTGGTGGACCTACGGGTGTCATGCCGACTCCGGCCGACAGCGTGGAGGAGTTCAAAGTCAGTTCTGCCCTGCAGGGCGCCGACTTCAACAGCTCCTCAGGCGCGCAAGTGCAAGTAGTCACCAAGCGCGGCACCGGCACCTGGCACGGAACGATTTACGAGTACTATCTGGACAACAATTTCAACGCCAATACCTGGCAGAATAACTTAAATGGCGTGCCAAACGCCGACTATCATTACAACCGCTTTGGCGCCGCGGCTGGCGGCCCGATCCTACCCAAAATGCTGGGCGGAAAGACCTACTTCTTTGCCAATTATCAAGGCTTCCGCTGGCCCAACTCCACCACGGTGGAAAGAGCAGTTCCGTCGGCGGACATGCGCAACGGCTTACTCACCTTCGGAGGGGTAACCTACAATCTATCCTCGCCGGCCATGGATCCTCGCGGCATTGGAATCAATCCCCTGGTTCAGCAGATGTGGAACAAGTACTTACCGATGCCGAATGAACTGGGCTCGGACTGTGGTCTTAGCCGCTGTGATGGCGTCAACATTCAGGGATTCAGGGCGAATGTGACTATTCCCCAGAACGATAACTTCGGAGTTGCCCGCCTTGACCACGACTTTGGCGACAAGTGGCACTTCATGTCGAGCTATCGCTACTACCACCTGAACCGCGCCACTACGGACCAGGTTGACATTGGCGGCTTCTTCCCCGGCGACACGCTGGGTGTACCGGCCGCTCTGTCCAACCGTCCGCAGACGCCCTGGTACCTGGTGGCGGGGTTGACCACCAACATCAGCACGAACACCACCAATGATTTCCACTACAGTTACCTGCGTAACTTCTGGTCCTGGAGCACCGCCGGAGACCCGGTACAGTTCCCCGGTTTGGGCGGAGCGCTGGAACCGTTCGGCGAGACGGCTACACAAGCCCTCACCCCCTACAACGTGAACACGCAGCAGACGCGTACCCGCTTCTGGGATGGCCACGACAATATGTTCAAAGATGACGTGACCACGCTGCACGGCAAGCACATGTTCCAGTTTGGCGGTCAGTATCAGCATAACTGGAACTACCATCAGCGAACCGATAACGGCGGCGGCATCAACTACTACCCGGTGTACCAACTGGGCACGACCGCCGGCGCCGGCATTAGCGGCATTCCAATTGCTGGTAACACCTTCGGTCGCGACTACGCCGCTTCGCTGGGCATCGTGTCCATCTCGCAGATTGCCTACACTCGTACGGGCAGCGACCTGACCTTAAATCCGCCGCTTACGCCTGCCTATGACAAGAGCACCATTCCCTACTACAACCTTTACTTTAGCGACACCTGGCGCGTGACGCCGAGGTTTACCTTGACTTACGGCCTGGGTTGGACACTGGAGATGCCACCGACGGAAGCGAACGGAAAACAGGTCGAGTTGGTGGATGCTGCCGATAAGCCGATTGTTCTGCAAAACTACATGAACAACCGGCAATCCGCCGCTCTGGCGGGACAGGTTTACAACCCCGAAGTTGGGTTTGCTCTGATTGGCAATGTGGCCGGTCATCCCAAGTACCCCTACAATCCTTACTACAAGGAATTCAGCCCCCGAGTAGCTGGCGCTTTCGACGTCTTTGGTGACGGCAATTCGGTGTTCCGCGCTGGTTATAGCCGAATCTACGGGCGTCTGAACGGAGTCGATCTGGTTCTGGTGCCCCTGCTCGGCACCGGTCTTATTCAGCCGGTACAGTGCACAGGACCACAAATTAGCGGCGTGTGCGGCGGGTCAGATACTACCCCCACCACTGCTTTCCGAGTTGGCATCGACGGCTTGGTGGCCCCGCTAGGAACGCCTCCCAGTCAGACCCTCCCACAGCCTTTCTTCCCTGGTGTTGGCGGAAATGCTGAAGCTGGAGCCGGCGAAGCCTTGGATCCCAACTTCCGGCCCAATGTCGTGGACTCGTTCGACCTCACCTTCCAGCACCAGATTTCGCGCAAGATAAGCATGGAGATGGGATACATTGGGCGCAAAATCCACAATGAGTACATGCCCATCAACATCAATGCCGTGCCCTACATGATGACACTGGGCGGCCAGCGCTTCGATAAGGCCTACGCCAACGTGGTGCTGCAATACTGCGGCGGCATCAATGGGCTGCGCGGAGGCGGTTGTGCGGGCAATGCAGCGGCGGTAACCCCCCAAGCGTTCTTTGAGACGGCCTTGGCAGGTACAGGTTATTGCAACGGCTTTGCCAACTGCACACAGGCCTTGGTGGCCCATGAGGGGTTCGACGTGAATGGTGGGTGCAAACTCGCGACCTGCAACCTCACCAACGCTAGTGTATGGAACCTGTGGAGCGATCTGGACACAGGCGGCACCGCTCCCGGATTCAACTTCCCGGCTAGCATGCTGAACAGTACGGGTCAGCTCAGTAGCGGCGTCGGGGTCAACGCCAGCATCGGCTACGGCAACTACAATGCTGGCTTTTTCAGCGTCAAGATGTCCGACTGGAAAGGCCTGACCATGCAGACCAACTTCACCTGGTCCAGGGCGCTGGGCACGGGCGCCGAAGTTCAGGCAACCAGCGCGGCTACCGCTCCCGATCCCTTCAACCTGCGCACTGCTTATGGCTTGCAGGCGTTTGACCGACCGATCGTCTTTAACACGTTCTTCGTGTATCAGCCGTCCTACTATAAGGGGCAGCACGGCCTTGCCGGGCACCTGCTGGGCGGCTGGACATTCGCACCGGTCATCACCGCGGGCAGCGGCCTTCCCATCACCCTGGGCACCATCAATGGCGGTGGCCAGGCGTTCGGTGAAGGCGACTCCGTCAACTTCTTTGGCTACGGCGTTTCGGAGAACGCGATCCCGATGCCAGGCTTCCCGGGCGTCGGAGTACATTACACGCCTGGGCAGCTACCCAACCTGTTCGCCAACCCGACAGCCGCTTTTAACGACGTCCGGCAGCCGATTCTGGGTCTGGATACCCATGATGGCGGCTTCGGCGTCGTACGCGGCCTCCCGTACTGGAACGTGGACTTCAGCATGAAGAAGCAGTTCGCGATTACCGAGCGGGTCAACTTCGAAGCGCAGATTGTCTTCACCAACATCTTCAACCACGTGGTCTTCCAGGATCCCGGCCCCGGTGATTTCCTCGACACCAGCAGTCAGGGTTCATGGGGTGTGCTGCCTGGGCAGTTCAGCACTACCTCTCCCCGGCAGATGGAGTTCGGGTTCCGCGTCAACTTCTAACCCCGGCGTTTGAGGCGCGCAAGCGCTTCGAATCAACCGGCAACTCGATTCACTTTGGCCGCACCTCACGGGTGCGGCCTTTCTTTTGTGGAACCGTGGCGACGCTTGGCGCGTAACACCCTACAGGGTTTGTGTTCTGATTTCCCAGGGATTACTCTACCCAGGTCGTCCGGCCGAGGAGTTGAAATCATGCTTCATCGTGCGCAATGGTTGCTGGCAGCCGCTCTACTGTTTGTCACTCTTACTCCTGGAATGCTGCACGCTCGCGGCGGAGACCAGGTCCACGTCGGTCAAGACATGACCGTGGGCGACAACGAAAACGCAGGCGACCTGGTTTGCATCGGCTGCTCGATTCGAGTGGAAGGCACCTGCGGAGACGTGGTGGCCATTGGCGGAAGCATCGCGGTCGATGGAAACGTGAAGGGCAGTGTGGTGGCAGTCGGCGGAGGGGTGCTTTTGGGCGACAACGCTTCGGTCTCCGAGGACGTGGTCACCGTCGGCGGACACTTATCGCGGCATCCCAACGCGGTCGTGAAGGGTGATGTCAGTGTGCAGTCTGGCGCACCCATCTTGATTGCTGTAATCCTGGTTCCTCTCCTGCCGGTGTTCCTGATCGTGGCCCTGGTGGTCTGGCTGGTCAGGCGCAATCGCAGGCCAGTTCCAGTGCATGCCGGCCAGCGGGCCTGATCTCAATCCGGCCCGGAGCGGCTCCCGGATATAATGATGCCATCTGCCGGAACCTCGGGTCTGGTCGTCTAACCTCGCATACATGATTCGAGAGCGGCAGAACGTTGGCTGTTAATGTTGCCGTTTACGCCTCCAACTCGTCCCCCAATAAAACGAAATCGCACACCCGCCCTCGTCGCTCTCTCGATTTGCACCTTCTTTCTCTTTGCCGTCATTTTCGCGCAGGCCACCTTCAAGCTGACCTTTTTGCAGCCGGATACCAGCGAAGAGACGCTCATCTTTGCCGCGGTTTCGGCGCTGATTTTTCTGCTGTTCATCGCGCTCACCTTCGTCTTGTTGCGCACCCTGCTGCGGCTCTATGCCGAACGCAAGACAGGCGTTCTCGGCTCCAAGTTCCGCAGCCGCATGGTCCTGGGGGCCTTACTGCTTTCGCTGGGGCCGGTAATTTTTTTGTTTCTGTTCTCCTACGGTCTTATCAATCGCTCCATCGAGAAGTGGTTCTCCCGTCCCGTAGAGGAAGTGCAATACCGCACCAACGTCATCATTTCCCTGCTGACGGAATACGCCGCCACCAATGCCCGGGTGGAGGCGCAGCGCATTGCCTTAAGTCCCGACGCCCAGAAGTCGTTCCAGACGGGCAACTTCAGCCTAGTCATGGATGAATTCCGGCGCAGTGAGATCACCCTGCAAGGCGGCTTCGCCTTCGCCGTGGTTGACGACCGTGCCGAAGCCAGCTTCCATGCTCCCGAAGCGTGGCCTCTGTTGCGCCACAACCTGCCCCTGAAGCAGGCAGCACCGGGGGAGTCAAAATCGTTTGACGTTCTCGGCGAAACTTATGTCCTGGGCCGGGCCAAGGTGGCGCCCAATGGCCAAATCCTGGTGGCCATGCCCTTGCCGGCAAATTATTCGGCCACACTGCGTGACGTGGAACGCAGCCAGCAACAATACAGCGAGCTGCGCGTGCAGCGGCGCCGATTGCGCCGCACCTATATGGGTTTTCTATTGCTGCTGACGGTAGCCGTGCTCTTCGCCTCCACCTGGCTGGCCTTGTATCTGTCGAAGATGGTGACCCGGCCCCTGGTCGCGCTGGCCGAAGCCACCCACGAAATCTCCCGCGGTCGTCTCGATTACCGGGTCGACGTGCAGGCCGGCAACGAAATCGGACAGCTGGTGGAATCGTTTAACCACATGGCTGCCGACCTGGAAGCCAGCCGGGGAAATATTGAAGCGTCACGGCGCGACCTGGCCGACGTCAACGTGCAGCTGGAGCAGCGTACTCGTCACATTGAGACCATTCTGGAGAGCGTTCCTTCGGCTGTGTTTTCGCTGGACGCCTCGCGCCACATTCTTCATTCCAACCGGGCGGCACGGCGCTTGCTCCGGCTCGACGACGACTCGACTGACTCGGGGCAAACCCTGCACGACCTGTTTCCCGCCGAAGCTGTTTCAGATCTCGAGCACCTGCTGCGCAAAGCCGACCGCATGGGAACCACGACCAGCCAGATGGAAATCGTTACCTCACGTGTGAGCCTGAACGTTGCGGTGACCGTGGCCTCGCTCGATCCGCCCTTGCCAGCCAGCGAGGGCCCGCGCGAGCGAATGGGGTACGTGGTGGTGTTTGAGGACCTCACTGATCTGTTGCGCGCGCAGAAGCAAACTGCCTGGCGCGAGGTGGCCCGCCGCATTGCCCACGAAATCAAGAACCCGCTCACCCCGATTGCGTTGTCGGCCGAGCGCATTCGCCGCCACCTCGAACGCGGGACGCCTCCGGATGCGGCCTCGCTCAACGTGATCCGGCAATGCTCTGAAACCATAGGCTCCTCGGTGGAAACCGTGCGCACCCTGGTGAATGAGTTCTCGGCGCTCGCCCGCTTCCCTGCGTCGAAGCCACAACCCTCCTCCATCAACAGCATCGTCAACCAGGCGCTGGCCATGTTCGATGGCAGGCTCGATGGGATTCGAGTGCAGAGATTCCTGGCGCCTGACTTGCCGCCGGTGCAGGCCGATCCCGACGCCATGAAGCGCGCCGTCGCCAACCTGGTGGACAATGCCGCGGAAGCGATGCAGGGCTCCTTGCTGAAGGAAATCCACATTTCCACCGCGCTCGTGGGTGAGCGCGACTCGGTCGAAATCGTGGTCGCCGACACCGGACATGGCGTCACCTCCGAGGTGAAAGAGAAACTTTTTCTACCTTATTTCTCTACCAAGAGGCGCGGGACAGGTCTCGGTCTCGCCATTGTCAGCCGCATTGTGGAAGATCATCATGGGTCGATTCGCGTGGAAGAGAATTCTCCCGTGGGAGCCAGGTTCATCGTAGAGTTGCCTTTGGCCCAGGACATGGCCGCGGCGGCTGGCCAGCAAAATGCAAACCATTCTGATCGTGGATGACGAGTCCCAAATCCGCAGCTCGCTGCAGGGCGTGCTGGAGGATGAGGGCTACAAAACGCTGCTGGCGGGAAGCGGGGAGGAGTGCATCGACACGCTCCGCCATAAGTCGGTGGATGTCGTGCTGCTCGATATCTGGCTGCCCGGCATTGACGGCCTGGAAACTTTGGAAAAGCTGATCGAGCACGACGACCATCCTGAAATCATTATGATTTCGGGACACGGGAACATTGAGACCGCCGTGCGGGCCACCAAGCTTGGCGCCTTCGATTTCCTCGAAAAGCCGCTGTCCATTGAGCGCACCCTGATCGTTCTGAAGAACGCGATCGACGCCAAACGCCTGCGCAGCGAGAACCTGGAATACAAGAAACAGTTCCAGGTACGCAGCGTCATTGTTGGCGACAGCATCCCCATGAAAGCGCTGCGCCAGCAAATCGCGCTGATGGCGCCCACTAACGGGCGCGTACTGATCTATGGCGAATCGGGTACCGGCAAGGAACTGGCGGCGCGCGCCATCCACGCGCAGAGCCTCCGCAAAGAGGCCATGTTCGTGGAGCTCAACTGCGCAGCGATTCCTGAAGACCTCATCGAGAGCGAGCTGTTCGGACATCGCAAAGGCGCGTTCTCAGGTGCTGCCGCCGACAAAGAAGGCAAGTTCCAAAAGGCCGACGGGGGAACGCTGTTCCTCGACGAAGTCGGCGATATGAGCCTGAAAACGCAGTCCAAGGTTCTGCGCACATTGGATGAAGGGCGTTTTGCGCCGGTTGGCGAGGAAGAGCTGATCACGGTGGATGCCCGCGTCATCGCCGCCACCAACAAGGACCTGGAAGAGGAAATCTCCAAGGGAAACTTTCGCGAAGATCTTTTCTACCGGCTGAACGTGATCCCGTTCTACGTGCCGCCGTTGCGTGAACGCAAAGAAGACGTTCCGCAGATCGCGCGCTATTTCCTGAAGGAATTTTCCCAGACCTACAACCGCCGTCCCAAAGAGATCGCCGACGACGCCCTCGATGTCCTAATGCGTTATTCGTGGCCGGGCAACGTTCGCGAGTTGCGCAACCTGATCGAGCGCATCGTCATCATGAATCCAACCGTGAGCAAGCTGGAGCGCAAACACCTGCCCACCCTGGTTTACCGCGAAAGTGGCCGCCGCACCATGGGCGATTTCTCCAGCCTGCACCAGGCGCGTGCCGCTTACGAACGCGACTACATCCTGAAAAAGCTGGATGAAAATCATGGCAGCGTGAGTCGCACGGCGGAAGTTTTGGGACTGGAACGCAGCCACATGTATCGCAAGATGAAGGCCCTGGGCATTGCGGTGAAGGAATAGAGGGCAGGCGTTAGGGGCTAGGGATTAGATTGTTGCATCAGAAATTTGAGTTTGCCATCTGAAGTGCAAATTTGAGTTTGTTCTGAGCAGAAATTTAGATTTGTCATCCTGAGCGCAGGCGGCGCCGGGTTTGCGCCGCCGGAGTCGAAGAGCCTGCCCTGAGCTTGCCGAAGGGATCTGCGGTTACCCGTTGGGGCACCAAGATGTCCTTCAGCGATCGGTTCGAACGAGCTTTGTTCTTGCGATGAGATTACCAATGCTAACGAATGCTAACAATACCTGGTTTCGGAGTGCGGCGGGAAGATCATGGCGCCTCATCCTCGCCTGCATCATCATCCTGGCAATCGCCGGCACACTGGTTTTCGCACAAGAAACATCTGCCGCCGATGAAATCCGCGCGGGCATTCTGGCCTACAAATTTTCTAACTACCAGCGCGCCGCCGAGCACTTTCAGGCTGCTCTCAAGCTCGATCCAACCTCTACCCAGGCGCGGGTGCTTCTGGCCACTTCCTACGCCCAGCAATACAACCCTGGCGACGAGTCCGCGGCCAATACCGAAATCGCGACCCAGGCAATCGGCGAGTTCAAGACCGCTCTTAAGGGCGACCCATCCGGCGAAGAGCGTCACCGGGCAGTGGTTTCGATCGCTTCCCTGAGCCTCAATCTGAAGCACTGGGATGATGCTCGTGAGTATTACATGAAGGCCATCGAGCTCGACCCCGACGACGCGCACAATTATTTTGCGATGGGCATCATCGACTGGACGCTGGCCTACCCGCCGCGCATCAAGATGCGCGACGAAATGCACTTGGACGACAGTGCGATGATCAGCGACCCGGCGGCATGTGCGTCGTTACGGACTCAGAGCCAGCATTACGTTGAGGATGGAATTCAATCGCTGGAGAAGGCGCTTGAGCTTAAGCCCGACGATGACGATGCTATGGCCTACATGAACCTGCTATATCGCGAGCGCGCCGAATATGAGTGCGACCAGCCGGATGCCCGCAAGGCTGACCTGAAAGCTGCTGACGAGTGGGTGGACAAGGCCATCGCCGCCAAAAAAGCCAAGGGCGAGAAGACGACCGAGACGCCGCCCGCGCCGCACTGATAACTTCCCGGTCTGTCATCCCGAGCGACGAGGTCGCCGTGGCGACCGAGGAGTCGAAGGATCTGCGGCTTACCGGGTGGTCATGACGCTGCCGGGAGCAACTAGTCGAAACAACCTGATGTGGGAACCGCAATCACTTGCCGGACTGGAATAGTTTGCAGTTAACCGGCATTGCTGTCCTATAATTGGCGTGTGCTAACTGACGAAGACAAGCAGTGGATCAGGGAACAACTTGAGAAGGTCGAGACCACTCTCCTGACCGAGTTTCACAAGTGGGCTTCCCCTGTCGAATTGCGTCAGCGGAGCCACGCAGCAGCTCTGCGGGCGCTGGACGAGGAAGTCGAGTCTCTGTCAGACCGGCTCAAGAGTTTGGAAGGCCACTGATCTATCCCGCGCACCAGTTGCCTGATGCCCCAGGCACCCTTCGTTGAGCTAACCTGGCCGAGATCCTGAGTTGAAAATATTCCTTGGGCTGGCCCAAACCTTCCTCTGGGGCACCCGGCCGCCGGGCTATTGAAGGTCACATTCTCCCCACTCATTCGAAAACCGCGAATGAGTGGCGCACCCTGCCGCTACCTTAGGGATCGGGCTCTTCGTTCTCCCGAACCATGGACATGTTCTGCAATTGGGTGCGCCAGTCGGTCTCCTGCACGAAGTCGCGCGAGTCGCGCCAGCCGGCGCGCACCTTCACGAACAGTTCGAGAAAAACTTTGATGTTGAGCAGGCCCTGAATTTGCAGTCGCGCCGCGGTCCCGATTTTCTTCAACGTCGAGCCCTGCTTGCCAATCAGGATCGCCTTCTGCCCCTCACGCTCGCAGTAGATGGTGGCTGCGATGCGCGTCAGCGTGGCGCCCTCCTCGTACTGATCGATCAGCACCGTCGTTGCATAGGGCACTTCCTGTTCGGTGGCCAGCAGCACCTGCTCGCGAATCAACTCCGCCACCAGAAAACGCTCTGGCTGATCGGTAATCTGGTCTTTGGGAAAGTAATGCGGCCCTTCCGGCAGCGCCTTCATCACCGAACTCAGCAACGCGTCGAGGCCCTCGCGCTTCATCGCCGATATCGGAATTACTTCGGCAAATTCGTGCCGCTCTTTATATTCCGCAATAAGCGGCAGCAGCTTTTGTTTGTCGAGCGCGTCAATTTTGTTCAGCAGCAGGAAGCACGGCTGGCCGCTCTTCTTCACAATGTCGAGCACGAACTTGTCGCCGGTACCGAATTTGGCGGTCGCATCCACAATCAGCAGCAGCAGGTTGCAGCCTTCCAGCGCGTCATACACTTCCTTCATCATGCGCCGGTTCAGCGAGTTGATGGGCTTGTGAACTCCAGGAGTATCAACCAGAACGATCTGTCCCGCCGGGCGCTTGGCCTTGCGCTCGACGTTGATGATGCCCTGAATGCGATTGCGCGTGGTTTGCGGCTTGCGGGTCACGATGGCGAGCTTTTCGCCGACCAGCGCATTCAGCAGCGTGGACTTGCCGGCGTTGGGCCGACCGATGATCGAGACGAATCCGGATCGAAATGCCATATCAGCTTCGGACCTGGCTGGGGGCAGAACTGGTCTGCAGGCTGACGCGCACGCGATTGACGCGGCGTTCGGTGGATTCCAGTACCTCGAAACGCAGTCCGTTTTCCTCGAAGACTTCACCCGCTTTGGGTATGTGTCCGGCGAGTTCGCTTACCAGCCCGGCAATGGTGGTTGCTTCCTTCTCATCGGGCCGGACGCCCAGCAATTTTTCCAGCAGGTCCACATCGGTGTTGCCGTTGAAGATATATGAGGAGTCGCTCTCCTTCACGATCTCGGCCTTTTCGTGCTCGTCGCGGATCTCGCCGACAATTTCCTCCACCAGGTCCTCGATAGTGACCAGCCCGGCAACGCCGCCGTACTCATCGATGACAATGGCCATGCGAATGTTGTCGCGCTGCATTTCGCGCAGCAACTCGCTGCCTCGTTTGGTCTCGGGGACAAAGTACACATCAGGCTTCATCACGTCGAGCACGGTTTTGGTGCGCGCGTCGGTGTCGAGCACCTGCAAAAGGTCTTTGGCGTACACGATGCCTTTGATGTGGTCGATATCGCCTTCATACACCGGTATGCGCGAATAGGGGTGCCTCTTTACCAGCTCGGTAATTTCTTCGATCGTCGTATTAATGGGAACGGCGACGATCTCGGGCCGGGGCCTCATTACCTCGCGCACCGTCTTGTCGCCGAACTCGACCACCGACTGGATAAGATCGCGATCGCTCTCCTCCAGAATGCCTTCTTCCTGACCGGCCTCAATCAGCGCGTCCACGGCCTCGGACGGGTGCTCGGGCTGCTGCCCGGTATGCTCCTTGGAGAGCGATGCCACCGACAATGCGAAGCTGAGGATCAGGGTCACCGGCACGGCAAGGTAAATGACCACTCGCAAAACCGGGACCCACCGCACCAGCCACTCGCCCCGAGTGCGCACGAAAAACAGGTACGGCAGCAAACGGTTGAAGATGACGATGATGAAGATCAAACTCACCGCCGCCTGCACCAGATCCAGCACGACCCAGCGCTTTTCCATGAACAACACGTAGCCGATAAGCACGCCGATGCTGGCCATGCACATCTGGGTCAGCACCGCCATCGAGAGCGCAGCCCGCTCGCGGCTGACATGCAGCCTGGGCTCAACGAAATGTTCGTAAGCGTCGATGTTCTCCTGGAACTCTCGCCCCAAGAACTTTCCCATCTCGGCGTAAAGCCGGTCCACGTAGGACACCAGGGCCAGCAATGCCATCAAAACCAGCAGAAGAATGGATAACAGCAGGCTCATCGGCCGCCTCCGCGGCTCTTGGAGCCGGCAGACTTGCGGGATGGCTTTCGCCGAGGCGGGCCCTTCAGCGGTTTGTCGTGGGCGCGCTCGATCAATCCGACCGGCAACCCCAGTTTGCAGCGCAGTGTAGTTTCGCGAGTTCGCATCTCGCCATCATCGGTTTCGTGGTCGTAACCGGCGAGATGCAGTAATCCGTGCAGGATAAGGACCTGCAGCTCAATTTGCGCTGAATGGCCGATTTCGGCGGCATTGCTGGCGGCAATTTCGCCTGAGATGGCGATGTCGCCGGCAAACTTGGCCGTTTCCGACGGGAACGACAGAACATCGGTGGGCTGGTTCTTCTTACGAAAGCGCCGGTTCAGTTCTTGCAGTTCACGACTGGAGGCGACGCGAATGTTGACTTCGCCGCGCAACCCGACCGCTCGTTGAGCCTTGGCGGCAAACAGGCTGAGCGCCCGCGCGCTGGTCCCTTCGATTTCGTGCTCCAGAATGATCACTTCCGTTTCAAGTACAAATGGGAGGGCAGCTTCAGCCCTCCCATATCATGGTAGCAAGAATTTACTCGGAAACGCGATTTTGTGGCGGCGGAGGCGGCTCAGCCGCTGGCATCTCCGCCAGCGAAGTTTCCGGCTCGACGCTGGTGGTATGCACCCGTCCATCACCGCTGCGCGCCGTCGCGAAGCCGTTACCGTTCTTGATTTCCAGCGACAGCGATAATTGCTCGTTGCGGCCTTTGTGATCGTCGTATGCGCGGATGATCCGCTGCACCAGGTGATGGCGCACCACGTCTCCCTCGTCAAAGTAGCAGAAGCGGATGCCTTCCACATTGCGCAGGATCTCAACCGCCTCCACCATCCCACTGCGGCTGGCGTTGGGCAGGTCGATCTGGGTGACGTCGCCGGTGATGACCGCCTTGGAATTGAAGCCCAGGCGGGTCACGAACATCTTCATCTGTTCCGACGTGGTGTTCTGCGCTTCATCCAGAATGACAAACGCATCGTTGAGGGTGCGGCCCCGCATGAAAGCAATGGGGGCAATCTCAATGATGTTCTTTTCCAGGTAGCGGTCCACCTTGTCGGGTTCGAGCATGTCGTACAAAGCGTCATACAAAGGACGAAGGTAAGGATCGACTTTCTCCTGCAAGGTCCCGGGCAGGAAGCCCAGGCGTTCGCCGGCTTCGACGGCAGGCCGCGCCAGCACGATGCGATTCACGCGCTTCGACATCAGCGCCGCGATCCCCATTGCTACCGCCAGGTACGTCTTTCCGGTCCCCGCCGGTCCAACCCCGAACACCATGTCGCTGTTTTCGATGGCCTCGAGGTAGCGGCGTTGGTTAATGCTCTTGGGCTGCACGCTACGCTTGCCAAACGACCGCTGTTTGCCAGCCTCCGCCAGTCCGCGCAGGGTGGCGGTCGGGTCTGACGTCAGGACGCGGATCATGGCGCCCAGATCGCCGTTCACGAATGTGAAACCATTGCGTAACAGGTGCTGGTAGTCGCTAAATACCTGCTGTGCCCGGCCTACGTCGCCGGCAGCTCCCTCAATCTCGATGGAATCGGGTCGCATGGCGATGGCGACGTTCAGTCCATCTTCCAGCAGGCGCAGGTTTTCGTCTCGGGTACCAAATAGGGTTTCGATGTTCGGGCTTATTTCGATGTTCTTTTTCATTTAGAGTCGGAAGTCAGCCTCCGTTTGTAACGGGACCCCAATGCGCTCGCACGCCGATTGCAGCGCTTGGCCTGACATTGGGATGCATGGGGATGCTGTGCAGTGGTAGGGATTGAGCCCGGAAGATTGCCCAAACGAAAAACAACTCTCATTGGCCGCTAGCCTATCCCCGAATCGGGACAGAGTCAAATCAATAAAATGTAACGGGATGACGATCCGAATTCTCTCCTTTGCCCACCCGGCACCCAGTTATTTAGATGGTACCGGCAAGAAAAGGGAGCGCCGTGCCGTAACTGTATTATGGCCAGAATGAGTTCTGGTACTTCGATAGGAGAGCTAAGCCGCTCTGGTCCTTGTCGGGCATGAAGAAATTCTCCCTACGCCGCTCCGCACCGCTGCCGCCTTTTCTGGATTGGTGCTTGTTGTTGCTTCTGCTGGCGGCTAGCACTCCCGCGATTGTGTTTCGCCACCAAGCGCTTTTCATCGCGCCGCCACTCGACCTGCTCGATGGCTCATGGCTTCTCGATACCAGCTACAAGGCCGCGACCGGAATTTGGTTCGGTCGTGACGTGACATTTACTTACGGGCCGCTCTTCCAATGGCTTTCCAGTGCACCGTCGCGCTGGCTGGGGATTTCGACAGGGACCGTCTATGCCACCTGGTACACGCTGCCATGGTTCGTCACAATTCTTGCCACCTTCTTCAGCGCCTGGCTACTCTTGCCTGAGGCGAGTCCGTGGAAGCGGCGGCTATTCGTGCTGTTGGCCGTGGTCTTCTGGTCGCCACCAGACGTTCGCGCCTCCGTTGCCATCGTGGTCTTTCTGGGCTTCTTGCGACTCGCGGATGTTGTAGCGTCAGACACCCATACCCGCGCGCTGCCCGCGCTTGCAGCCGGAGTCGTTTGTATCGTGTGCTTCCTGCTTTCCGCGGATGCCGGGCTGTATGCCGTGGCCGCGCTCTTGCTGTCCGTGGCCGCAACCTACGCTGTGAAGCGGACCCTCCCCGGAGCTGGTTCTAGGCTGATGCGTTTCTTTGCCCTGGCAGGTGCAAGCTTTGCAGTCCTGATGTTGGCGACCAATGCCGCCATGGCCTCTCCGCTCAATTTCAAGTTCTGGCATTCCAGCTTCACATTGGCCACTTCCTATCGCTGGCTGGTGCCATCGGGGATGCCGAAAGCCGGCAAGCGCCTGGTTCTTTCCACCCTTGCGATGGGTGTTGTCGTTTTCGGCTTGGCTTGGAGGTGGCGTGAACCGGACAGTCGCGATTGGACGCGGAGTCCAGCTTTCCTGCTCTCCGGATTCTGCTTCGCATTTCTTATGCTGCAAAGTGGATTGGTGCGCTCCGACTATGGTCACGTGTTGCTCGCGATCTTCCCTATGGTTTTCCTGAGCGGCACAATCCTGGTGGGCGGGCGGCCCTCCGCCCCCCTGATCTCAGGCATTCTGGTAGGCATCGCCGCTGTCGGGACCTTGCTGCTGGTCCATCCTGACCCGGCTTTCACTCCCAGCAGCCTGCAAGCGAAGTGGAGAGAAATACAAAATCCGACCGTGGTTTGCCCCGACGGGTTTCGCGCACTTGATCAGGCTTGCTTCCGCACCGCCGACAGCCAACTTCTGTCGTCAGTCTCGGCATATGTCGATCAGCACACGGGCCGCGGCACTCCCATTCTCGTGTTTCCTTACGAAACTGCGTTCGGCCTGACTTCGCGCCGCGTGGTTGCGGGTGGGGTGATGCAAAGTTATCTGGTCAGCGGAGAGTACCTCAGCAATCTCGAGTTAGCCGGGCTGCGCAGGTCGGATCCGCCCTTCGGACTTTACTTTCCCGATGGCGTCCTCAGCCAGGGCGTAGATGGCATTCCCAATTTCACCCGAAGTCCTGAGCTGTGGTTCTACCTGCTGCGACATTACCGTCTCGCCGGCAGTCCAGCCAACGGCGTGCTCGGGCTGGAGCGCGACGAAACTCGCGATTCGAGGCTGATCTTCAACCAGGAAAAGCTAGGTAATGCCTCTGGTGAAATACCCATCACCCATCGCAATAGCGCGGTTGACCTGGGGCCGATCCAGTGGCCACCCGCCGGCGCAGACTTCCTGCAACTTCGCCTGCGGGTCACTTACTCAGCCTGGTGGAGAATACGTAAACCTTCGCAAGTGTCGTTGCAGATCACATTCGCCGATGGATCGCAGAGGCGCTTGCCTTTTCTTGTCGAACCAAACCGCACCTCCGAGGTTTGGCTTTACCCGTGGGACGAAGCGGGGATGGGAAGCTACTTTGCGGCAGATGAATCACAGTGGCGCCCCGCCAGCCGTCCGGCAATTGTCGGCTTGAAATTGCTGATTACTCGCCTCGATTGGATCTCAGTCGTACCCCGCCGCGTCTCGATCGAAAGCGTAACTGCTGTCCGTGTGTCGATGCCTCCCGCAGCAGGCCCTGACGACTAACGGATGTTTCCTTGAGACGCTTTAGCGGCACCCCGAGGACCGTCCTTCTCGGGACTATCAGCCGAGCGGGAAGCGCACAGGTTCGACCACAAATAGTGTCCCGTACTCGCCGTTGCAGATTTTTTTCGTTTTCAGGGGAAAACTCGTTGTTCGCATAGATGTTTTTCTCCTCTGCGGTGTTGCGGAGTGCATCACCACGATGAAGATTGCAACACTGCTCCCCGGCGGTCTCCAATGCAAGCTAACTCGCTGGTTCCGCTGGTTATATGAGACAGCAGCGAGCGCTGAAGGTGGCATCCCACGGATTTCCTCGTTGCGAAACGCCACAATTGCGCCGGTGAAAAATGCAATGTTGGTATCGAGGAGATTCGCAACAGGCTTGCGCAACTCCCGCTGAAATAGCCACTTGCAGGCCCTCATTGCAACGATTCGCCTCATCCGCCGGTTTGGAATGCCGAATGCCTTAAGAAAGATGTCAAGCGCAAAGCACCGAAGCGCTGGCAGAGCAAGAAGCCCTCGGATGCGAGGCAGGAGGCGGTTATGACAGTTCTTTTAGTTCTCATGATGTTCGCAATCTTCCTAACCATCGATTTCTTCTACTCCAAAGCGAAGCACCCCGTACTTCAGGTAGCACCGGCAATGCGCAAGCAAGACGCCGCCGCCGCGCGGTTGAGGCCGAGCCTGGTAGGCGGCTTCTCGGTTCCCGACAATCTTCGCTACCACCCCGGACACACCTGGGCGTTGAGCGAGAGCCCGAACCTGGTGCGAATCGGGATCGACGACTTCGCCTCCAAGCTGACCGGCAAGGTCGAGCACATCGTGCTTCCGCAACGCGGCCAGTGGATCCGCCAGGGACAAAAGGTATGGAGCATCGTGCGCAACGGCGTCAAAGTTGACATGGTTTCGCCCATCGAAGGCAGCGTGGCCGATATCAACGAAGCGGTAGTCAGCGATCCCGGTCTGGCGACCAAGGACCCCTACGGCGAAGGCTGGCTGGTAACCGTGCAGTCTCCCGATGCCAAGACCAACTTCCGCAACCTGCTGGGTGGCGCACTGGCGCGGTGGTGGACGGAAGAGTCCTCGATGCGGTTGCAGCGAGTCATGCCCAGCGCGCTGGGCGCCCTGGCCCAGGACGGCGGAGTGGCCATCGACGATCTCGCCAGCACCATGCCGGACGAGCAATGGACCAAGATCACGCGAGAGTTTTTCCTGACGTAGCTGCAGTCAGAAGAAAACGCCCCGGAGAGCACCTCCTGCTCCGGGGCGTTTTTCTTGCGTCGGCTGACTGCGATGAGAATTCATCGTCCTAGAGTTGGTTTGCTCTTGGTGCCTCCGGGTAGCGCGGCGCTTCAGCGCCGCGTAACCCTGATCCGTTCCCAACTGAGCCGGCTTCAGCCGGCGGCAGGGGTCTGTCACCGGCTGAAAGCCGACTCGGTGAACGTAGGCAGCCGCAACGCAGGCCTGAAGGCCCGCTCTACCCGGACACAGCAATTCCTAAACTGCACTAGCGGAGGGGTCGCCGTTATTATAGAAAGCCAGAATCAGGAGCCACCCATGAGCAAAGTTCTTCTTATCGGTAAAGACTCGGAGACGACCCGTTCCGTCCTGCAAGAGCTCGCCGAGAAACAGTGTCCCACCGAACACGTGCACGGAGGGGCGGCTGCGATCCGCCGCTTGCGGCATCAGTCGTTCGACGTGCTCATCACCGACCCCGACACCACCATTGAGGACGACCTGGCGCTGATCGAGGAGGTGCGCGAAATCCGGCCCGGCGTGAAGACCATCGTCCTGGCTCCGCATGCCACGCCGGAGGAGGTCATCGCCGCTCTGCGGGCCCGTGTCTTCGTCTGCATCGGCGCCCCGTTTGAAGCCGGCGAGATTGCCAACTTCGCGGCTGAGGCCGTTTCCGATGCCGAGTGGCGTACTGACATCGAGATTTTGTCAGCCCAGCCTCACTGGGTTTCGCTGCGCGCCAACTGCCGCATGCTAACCGCCGAGCGGGTGGTGAGCTTCCTGCGCGAGTTGTGCTCGGAATTGCCCGAGGAGACCCGCAATAACGTGATGATGGCCTTCCGCGAGATTCTGCTGAATGCCATGGAACACGGCGCGGATTTCAATCGGCATAAAGTGGTGGAGGTGTCGGCGGTGCGTACCGAGCGCACCATTGTCTTCTACGTGCGCGATCCGGGTGCGGGCTTCCGCCGCGATGCCATCGCGCACGCCGCCGTGGCGAACGCTCCCGACGATCCCGCCGCTCATATCGAACGCCGGGACGAAATGGGCATGCGTCCTGGCGGATATGGCATCCTGCTGGCGCAGGGCGTGGTGGACGAATTGATGTACAGCGAGGTGGGGAATGAAGTGTTGCTGATCAAACACACGGCATGAGACGTTAAATGAACGATGGCTCTCCATGATCATGGTCGCCGGCCGGATTCTACAACCACCCCTTTGCGCGGGCGATGCGAGCGGCTTCAACCCGGTTGGCGGCGCCGAGCTTGCTGATGGCTTCCGACAGATAATTGCGCACGGTGCCTTCCGACAAATTCAATCCGTGGCGATTTCGGAGCTGGCTTTGCCTTCTCCCGCGAGACGCAGCACCTGGCGCTCGCGTTCGGTGAGCGGATCGAGCTCGTCGGTCCAGGCCTCGGCCGCGAGTTGCGGATCGATGACCCGCAGTCCGCCATGCACCCGGCGCACCGCATCGGCGAGTTGCTCCGCGGGCATGTCTTTCAAGAGATAACCGGAAGCTCCCGCGTCGAGAGCGCGACGCAGGTATCCAGCGCGTGCAAACGTAGTGAGAATGATGACGCGGACCGGCACACCGCGGCGCTTCAGCTCGGCTGCAACCTCCAACCCCGTCAGGGTAGGCATTTCGATGTCGGTGATGAACACGTCGGGCCGGGTTTGCTGCACGGTGCGCAAGGCCTCGTCGCCGGAGCCGGCGCGGGCGATGACCTCGATGTCATCCTCCATTTCCAGCAGCGCGGCGAGCGCGCCCAGAACCATGGCCTGGTCTTCGGCAAGGACTACTCTGATTTTGTCGCGCTTGGCGCCGGGCATGCCCTCAGTTTCGCAGAACCGGGGCCATGGGCGCGAGAGGCAAATGAATTACCAGGCGAGTGCCGGCTGCGGTCTGGCGCTGGAGTGAGCCGCCGATGGCCTCCAGCCGCTCGCGCATGCCGCGCAAACCGTTGCCCTCCGGACTATCGGCGCCGGATCCGTTGTCGGCAATCTCCAGGGTACAAAGCTGCTGGTCGCGTCCCAGGCGGACCCGGCAGGTTTGGGCCTGCGCGTGGCGCACCACGTTGGTCACGGCTTCACGAAGCGCCAGAGCCAGTACGGTCTCCTGCGCAGGACTGAGCGAGACCTCCGCAGCCTCGCAGTCCACGGTGATGCCCGCAGTTTGCAGCGTCTGGCGGGCGCGCAAAAGCTCGGCTGCTAGTCCTTGCCCGCGATATCCGCTGATGGCTTCGCGCACATCGGCCAGCGCGGCGCGCGAAGTGTGCTCCACGTCTAGCATCTCCTGCTTGGCCTGTTGCGGATCGCGGTCCACCAGCTTGCGCGCCAACTCGGCCTTCAAAGTGATGAGCGACAACGTGTGTCCCAGCAGATCGTGCAGGTCGCGCGCAATGCGTTCCCGCTCGGCGACCTTGGCGAGATGTTCGATCTCGTCTTGCGCGAGTTGCAGCTTTGCCGACGTGCAATGCGAGACTGCTCCGAAATGGTTAACCATTCCCACCAGGACGATCAGTAGAAGCATCGAGCCCCAAACTTCCACCGGCAAGTGCAGCTTGTGTGCGTACACCCCGAGGAGGGCAAGATCCAGCGCCACCAGGCCAAGCACCCGGCGAAGACTGGTCGTGAAGCCACCCGCCGCGATCGCATAAACGAGCAGGCAACTGACCGCGCCATGTTGGAAGGGAATTATCGCCGCCGCCATCGCGAACATCGCAGCAATGGCAAAAAGCTTGCGCGGCTCGGGGCGGGAAAACGCATAAAGATACAGCCAAATGAAAAAGATGCCGTACAGAGTGTTGCCAATCCACAGCAGCGGCCCAGCATGCCTCCATGCCGGATCGACGAAGAACCAGATCATGAATGGTAGCCAGAAGAGCGGCATCCAACCACGGCGGTCGTCGCTCGGATAAAGCTTCCACCAGATTGCACGCAGCGTAGTCATCGTTTGCTCAATTCCTATTGTTGTCTGGAACGGGTCTTGGGCACAACCGTGTACCAGATTACGGCCACGACCGGAATGGTCACGCTCAGCCAATTCCAGTGGCTGCTGAGAGTGAGCGCCGTAAAGATAACCATAGCCACGGCCCAGAGAATCCATTGTGCCACGGTGCTTTTCATCATCACCCTCCGTCCTCAGGGGCTGAAGCCCTACCACCAGCCCCTAGCCCCTAGCCACTAACCACTAACCCCTAACCACTAACCACTAACCACTAACCACTGCCCCTTCACCCATACAGCTTGCCTTCATCCCGCCAGTAGCCCCAGGCTGCCAATCCCAGGCAAATCAAGGTGAACGACAACAGTCCCTCGACGTGCTGCCAAGTGGACGCCGGTAATATCCCCATGCCGACCACGTTCAGTGCAAGCTGGCTCATGTGGAAGGCGGGTAGGAAATTAGCGAACACCCGCAATCCGTGCGGCAGCATGAAGAGCGGAATCCAAAGCCCAGAGCAGAACGCCATCGGCAAATAGATCAGATTGACTACTGCAGGCGCGGAGTTCGGCTTCGCGAAGTATCCGATAGCCAAGCCCATTGAGCTGAAGGGAATCGAACCCGCCACCAGAACGCCGATGAGGCGAGCGGCCGTGATCAACGGCAGGCGCACGCCACCGAACGCCGTCCCAACCGCGAGCAGCAAGAGCATGATTACCGTGCTGAATACCACCGCCGAGAACAGCTTGGCGAAGAAGTAGGCAGCAATCGGCATCGGAGAGGCCCGCTTCACTTGCAGCCAGCCCTGCCCGCGTTCGATGGCGAGGCTCACCCCGAAACCAAACAACGATGTCGCCATTACCCCGAAGCATCCCATGGTGGCCAGCATGTACACCGCGCCTTCATGCCGGTTTGCGGGGCTGCCCGATCCCAGCACGATGCCGAACAGTACGTAGAACATCAGCGGAAATGCGACCGTCGAAATCGCGTATACAGGAATGCGCACATTCTTCAGCAACTCGTACTTCGCTTCCTTGTAGAAAAGCGCGACAGTTCTTGCCGGCGAGCGGCGCGTCAAAGCGAGCATTGCGGGAAACGTGGTGGAAGCCATGTTAGTTCCTTCCTTTCGAGGCATCGGTGGTATGGTTCTGCGTCAGCGCCAGGAAAGCCTCTTCCAGGCCCGCGTTGGTGACTTCCAGATCGCCCAGCCACGAATCGCGCTGCAACAATTCACGCACCACTGGTTCGGCGGCATTCACTTGCAGCTCAAACGCGTTGCGGTCCGCCTTGGCGCTGAGCACGCCCGAAATCTGCCGGACTTCTTCCAGCGATAGGCGGCTGGTGCAGCGGATCTGTTTGCCCATGGCGCGCGCCTTGATTTCGGCGGGCGTGCCCTCAGCCACGATCGCTCCCTTATCGAGCACGAGAATGCGATCGGCCAGGGCATCCGCTTCGTTCAGGTAATGGGTGGTGAGCAGCACCGTCTTGCCACGCCCGATGAGAGTGCGAATTTGGGCCCACATCAGGCGGCGCGCTTCCACGTCGAGGCCAACTGTGGGCTCATCCAGGAAAAGCAAGTCGGGATTGCCGCAAAGCGCGATGCCAAACAGCACGCGCTGCTTCTGGCCGCCTGAAAGCTCTCCATACGGACGCTCCTTGATGTCTTCCAGGCCCGCAATCTTCAGCGTCTCTGCGATGGGCAGAGGCGCGGGATAGTAGGACGAAAACAGGTCAATGTGCTCGCGGACTTTGAGCGTCTCAGGCACGCGCCCAACCTGAAGCATGGCGCCGACGCGAGTTTGCACATGTCCAAGATGAGGATCGGATCCCAGCACCGAAACGCTTCCCGAGTCAGGACGCGCCAGACCCAGCAGCATTCGCACCAGCGTGGTCTTGCCTGCACCGTTGGGACCGAGCAGGGCCAGCAATTCGCCGGCGTGAATCTCAAGATTCAAATCGCGCAGCGCGATAACTTCTCCGTAGGTTTTCTTTAGATTGCGGCATTTGGCAACACCAGCTGCACGGAAGGCTGTGGTGCTGCGTGGCATTTCGACTAAAGCGGTTGACATGGTTGGCTCCCGTGGCGCCATTGTTCACGGCCACATTGGCGATCATCGGGCATGCCACGACCAGACGGTAGTGTGGATTGTCAGCGAGGGAGGATGACAAATGTCATGGCGGCCCGGCACAATCGCCGGCCGGAAGGAAGGCCGAAGAAGGCAAGCCGTTAACCACAGAGAACGGTCCAGCGGCGTTAACGTGCTTCCTTTCAGCCAAATTGCCTTTGTCCAAACTGGTTGGTTTGCGCCATCTCCAATTCCCCGGGTGACATCAGTCACACTTGCAAGTGATAGCAATCACGGCTCTCCGGACACCCCAGAGACGACACTTACATGTAACAGTGAGGGGCCGGAACTGAAACATCGCACCCTGCCTTATGCGACCGTCGGCCGAGGGAGAGAGGTCTGCCATGTTGCTTGCATACCGCCTAGTAAAGCTGATCGAGAGCCATTCCGACGGGCTGGCCCGCAGTCTGCACAACCGTTATCGCCAGTCCGATAAGTGCACCGCCTACGCCAATGTTCCTGACAGTGAGCTAACCGAGAAAGTGTATGAAGTGTATCGCCATCTCGGCGAGTGGCTGCTGGGCAAGACCGAGGCGGATATCGAAAGCCGTTACCTCGAAGTCGGTGCACAGCGTGCGGCGCAGGGCGTGCCCGCCAGCCAGGTGGTATGGATGATTTGCCTGGTCCGCGAGAACCTTTGGGACTACATGCAAAAGCACGCCGAACTGGAGCATCCGGCAGAGATCTTCGGCGAGTTGGAGCTGTTGGAAATGCTCGACAAGTTCTTCAATCTCGCTGTCTATTACACCGCCCTTGGGCACGAGCGTGCCACCGCCGGCTACTCAGTGAAATCGGAAACGGTGTCGGCTTAGTGAGGCTCTATGTCCTGGACTGATCAATACCGCAGCAAGCTGGTCACGGCGCATGAGGCGGTATCTTGCGTGGAGTCGGGAATGCGGGTATACATCCATCCCGGCTGCGCCGAGCCCGAGGCCCTGGTCGAAGCCCTGATCGGACGCGCGCCCTTCGTAAAGGATGTAGAGGTTATGCACCTGCTCACCATGGGCGCATCGCCGTACTGCGCGCCCGACATGGCGGCCCACTTTCGTCACAACGCCCTGTTCGTTGGAGGCAATGTGCGCGGGGCCGTAAATGATGGCCGCGCTGACTACACTCCCATCTTTCTGGGTGAAGTGGAAGCATTGTTTGAAAGCGGCGAGATGCCGATTGACGTCGCCTTCATCCAGGTGTCGCCGCCCGACTCCCATGGCTACTGCAGCTTTGGCGTCGGAGTGGAGTGCACGCTGACTGCCGCCAAGTGCGCTCACTATGTGGTCGCGCAGGTGAATGCCAACATGCCCCGCACCTACGGCGACAGCTTCATTCACGTTAACGAAATCGACGCCATCGTGGAGCTCTCGCGGCCGCTGTGCGAATTGAAGGTGCAGCCCAGCTCGGAGCTGTTTCGGGCCATCGGCACCCGGGTGGCGACGTTGATCGAAGATGGCGCTGTCCTACAGTGTGGAATAGGCGGTATTCCTGATGCAGTCCTGCCCAATTTGATGGACCGCAAGGACCTCGGCGTCCACACCGAGCTGCTCTCCGACAATGCAATTCCGCTGATCGAGGCGGGAGTCATCAACGGCCAGCGCAAAAACTGGAAGCCGCGCAAGGTGATTCTTGGCTTTGTGCTGGGCACCCGGAAACTGTTCGAGTTCATCGACGAAAATCCCATCTTCGAGTTTCATCCCTCGGCTTACACCAACGATCCCTTCCGCATCGCGCAGAATGACCGCATGGTGGCCATCAACTCGGCCATCGAGGTGGATCTGACGGGCCAGGTGTGCGCTGAGTCGATCGGGTCGCAATTTTACAGCGGCTTTGGCGGGCAACTTGATTTCATCCGCGGAGCGGCGCGCTCGAAATACGGCAAGCCGATCATCGCGCTGCCGTCGACCGCCAGGAACGACACGGTGTCGCGGATCGTTCCCCGCCTGACCGACGGCGCCGGCGTTTTGACCACGCGGGCCGACGTGCACTACGTGGTCACCGAATACGGCATTGCCTATCTGCATGGACGGACCATTCGCCAACGGGCCGAGTCGCTCATTCAGGTGGCACATCCCAAGTTTCGTAATGAGCTTTACGATTATTGCGAGCGCCAGCGCTGGTTCCAGCGCAACGCCTGCACAACGGAAGTAAGAGGGTAAGGAGCGCAAGAAATGTCATCGCAACCGCGCGGTAATGTGATTATCGACCCGGAAGAATGCAAGGGTTGTGGCCTGTGTGTGGAGTCGTGCCCGCCCGAGTGCCTGGTGCTGGCCCCGGAGCTTAGCAAGTATGGCGTGCATCCGGCGCAATACACCGGCGAGGACTGCACTGGCTGCGGAGCCTGTTTCTACTGCTGTCCTGAGCCGGGAGCCATCACGGTGGAACGCCTGATTCCTGCAAGAGCAACCACTGTGGCCATTCCGAAAAACCAGGAGGTGACCCGTGAGGCAACTCTGTAAGGGTAATGTCGCCATCGTTAAAGGCGCGGTGCTGGCCGGCTGCCGGGCTTTCTACGGATATCCCATCACTCCCGCCAGCGAAATCGCCGAATACGCCGCCCTCCTCATACCCGAAGTCGGGGGCACGTTCTTGCAGGCGGAAAGCGAAGTGTCGGCGATCAACATGGTTTACGGCGCCTCTTCGGCCGGCATGCGGGTGATGAGCGCCTCGTCGGGCCCTGGACTGAGTCTGATGCAGGAAGGCATTTCCTACATCGCCGGGGCTGAGTTGCCATGCGTCATTGTTGACGTAGTGCGCGGCGGACCGGGACTGGGCAACATTGCGCCCGAGCAGAGCGACTACTTCTGCATCGTGAAGGGAGGCGGCCACGGTTGCTATCGCAATATCGTGCTGGCGCCGTCGTCGGTGCAGGAGATGTTCGACCTGACCGTGCTGGCCTTCGATCTTGCCGATCGCTACCGCAATCCGGTGATGATCATGACCGATGGCTACGTCGGCCAGATGATGGAGCCGCTGGACATCAAGATGCGCAATATTGAGCAGCCGGAAAAAGACTGGGCGGTCAAGGGCAACGCCGAGACGAAGAAGAACGTGGTCACCTCCATCTTCCTCGAATCAGATGTGCTGGAAGCGCATGTGAACAAGCTCGAAGCCAAGTACCAGTTGGCGCAGGAGCTCGAGACCCGCTGCGAAGAGTATTTGACCGAGGATGCCGACGTGTTGCTGATCGGTTTCGGCATCGTCTCGCGCGTGCTGCGTTCTACCGTGGACCAGTTGCGAGCGCAGGGGTTGAAGGCTGGTCTGTTCCGCCCCATTACGCTGTGGCCATATCCGTCGCGCGAGCTTTGCAAAACTGCGGAGCACGTGAAGTCGGTAATGGTAGTGGAGCTGAACACCGGAATGATGCTGGAAGACGTGAAGCTGACGCTCAACGGTACCGTGCCGGTGGAGTTCTATGGACGTACCGGCGGCAATGTGCCCTCGGCGGAAGAAATTACCGCGCAGGTGTTTTCGCGCATGTCAGCCTTGGTGTAGGACGTAGGAGGAATTGTGAACGGCTACGAAGTTATCCATGAGAAATCGCCGGCGTTCTACGACAAGTACGAACGCAAAGGTGAGCTTCAACAGCAGACCCATTACTGCCCGGGCTGCGGACACGGCATCGCCCATAAGCTGATCGCCGAAGCGCTCACCGATCTTGGTCTTCAGGACCGCTGCATCCTGGTGAGTCCAGTGGGCTGCTCGGTCTTCGCTTACTACTACTTCGACGTGGGCAACGTGCAGGTGGCGCACGGACGCGCGCCTGCCGCGGCGACCGCACTAAAGCGCTCGCATCCCGAGTCAATCGTGCTGTCGTATCAGGGCGATGGCGACCTGGCAGCCATTGGCACGGCTGAAATCGTGCACGCCGCCAATCGTGGCGAGAACATCTCCGTATTCTTTGTTAACAATTCGGTCTATGGCATGACCGGAGGACAAATGGCGCCGACCTCGCTGATGGGGCAGGTATGTACCACCTCGCCTTTCGGACGCCGCGCCAGCAACGAGGGCCTGCCGCTGCATGTGTGCGAACTGTTGGCCGCGCTGGAGACCCCGACCTACATTGAACGGGTCGCGTTGAACGACATGAAGAACATCATGAAAGCCAAGCGCGCCGTGAAGAAGGCCCTGGAGATTCAGAAGAACGGCGGGGGCTTCTCGCTGGTCGAAATCCTTTCGCCCTGCCCGACCATCATGAAGATGGATCCCGTAGTGGCGCGTAAATGGGTTGGCGACACGCTGGTGAAGGCCTTTCCGCTTGGAGTATTCCGCGACCGCAAGCCGGAGTTGCCGGTGGGTCCCACCATCCCGGTAAAGACCGTCGCCGAAGCGCTGGAAGTGGACGACAGCGTTGGCGAAATTCCATTACGGCATCATCGCACCCGCGACCTGACGGTGAAGATCGCCGGCTTTGGCGGCCAGGGCATCCTGCTGATGGGACAGTTGCTGGCGCAAATGGGTCTGCGCGAGCACATGGAAGTGAGTTGGCTGCCATCGTACGGTCCGGAGATGCGCAGCGGCAGCGCACACTGTCACGTTTCGCTGTCGCATGAGCGCATTGGCTCACCGCTTATCTCCCAACCCGAAGTGCTGATTGCGATGAACGAACTGTCCTTGCATAAGTTCGCGGCCAGCGTGGTTTCTGGCGGACTAATCCTTTACAACAACACTGAGTTGCCCGTGGGCTTCAGTGCGCCGCAGGCGCGAGTGGTGTGCGTGCCAGCCTCGGAAATTGCCGACCGTTTAGGTTCGGCAAAGGTAGCCAACGTGGTCATGCTCGCGGCGCTGCTGGAAGAGACCGAGTGTTTGCCCGCCGAGTCGGCCATTTCCGTACTCGAGGCAACCGTGAAGAACCCCAAACTGCTTGAACTGGACCGCCAGGCCATGAAAGCTGGTCGCGATTACGTGGACACGGAGATTGAAGTGGGAGCAGTCTCGCAGCCCGACGGGTATTCGTACTAAAAGGCTGGACAGTCAGTTCCACGAGGGGCGCACCATAAGGTGCGTCCTTCATTTTTTGTCATCACGAACGGCCCTTAGCCGTGAGGGATCTGTTTTCCTCAGCAGTCATTCCAATTCCAACAAAAGCAGATTCCTCGCTTTGCTCGTAATGACAGTCCCCCAAAACGAACCGTGGTAATTCTTTGCATCCCCAGGGCAGTCTTGGCGAATCCAACTTCAGGTCTGGAACGCGACCCCCTTTCTCCTGATCGCTCAGGCGATAGCATCGTCTCCGGGCACGTGGAACGAGTGATGGCGGGAGTTTTTACCGTTTCCTCCCCTTAAGTCTGCCGAAGCAGAACGGTGTCAGGCGGGACTACATCACTCGTTCCGAACCCTAATGTGAATGCCGAACCCTAGCGCGCCAACCCAAGCAGGAAAGCCGCCAGCAGGATGAGCACCAGGACGACCCGCCAGCGTCTGCCCTCGGGCAGCGGGCCTCCTCCCGAGACACGAGGCGGGACCCAGAAGAGGGCTACGACCGCCATAATCAGCGCGGGCACGAACAGAAAAGCCAGTAAGGCGTATTGCGCCTTGTTCTGCGCAAACAGCCTGCCTTGACGTAAGGGCAACGCCAGGGTGCTTCCCAGGAACCAACACAACACCGCACCACCCAGTTCTGCGACTGCGCCAAGAATGCGTAGTATGAGAGGCGTCATCGTAATCGGTAGCAGTGTAACAGTTCGATGGACTCAGTCGAACTCAGATTGTCATCGTGAGCGAGCGTTCCTAGTCGAAATACTAGCGCGCCGCAGGGGGGCTGGGTGCGGTGGACCGGGTCAGCTTCCACGGTTTCAGTTTTGGCATCCCCGGCGGCATGGACATCGCGCTCATTTTGAGTTCGCAGGTGGTTTCGCCGGTCAGCCGCATGGTGAAGCGATCAGTCTCGTTGGTGTCGGGATTTTTCGCCGTCAACAACAATCCATCACCATTCAAGGCGGCTTCCGTGATCACCTCCGTGACATCGGTGTCACCCACGCTCTTGAGTTCGCCGGCATCATTGAACTTCAGGTCATGCGCCCGACGTAAAGACCCGGACAGCGCTTGGCCCTGCAGCGCCAACTGCACGGTCAGCCACGGACGCTCCTCAAGGGTTCCAACCCAGGTGCCGGCGTAACCCGCCAACGGGGACTTCTTAACGGGCTGGTTCGCTGTCGGCTGTCGCGGTGGGGTCTGCGACCAGCCGGCACTGCTGAGCGCAAGCACCATCATGATTGGAATCGCCAGAACTTTCATCGGTATTCTCTCCAAGCCCATTGCGGATTGTACTCTCCACGTGAGCGGTGTGAGTGCCAGGAAGCAGAGCAAGCCGAAGCCATGACCAAAACAAAAGGGGGAACCGGAACGTGTTCCCCCTTTGCTGACGAGTGGCGACGCGGCAGGAACCAACCCCCGCCGCCCCTACAGCTTTATTCCCTACGCGGGGGTAAAACCGTGGCGATCACCTTTGAAGAACCGCGACGGAGCGGCCTGCCGGGCGCGTTCTTCCTGATGGCAGTTCCAGCACAGCGGCCGCATGTGCTGCAGGGTTGACTGCAGTTCGTCGAGATGCATGTGGCGCAACTCGAACAGCTTGTGCTGCTCGTTGAGAAGCGCCAGCCGGCTGCGTCTCCAATCCGATGCAGAAAGGCCGCGTTCGCAAATCGCACAGCTCTTGCCTTCATACCATTTGCTCAGCAGCCGGTCCACATTCTCTGGAGAGGGATTGACTTGCGCCAGGCATTCCTGGCCGCAATCGGCCTTCTCCGGCCAGCGCGTGCACGACTTCAGCCGGGAATGTTCCTGACCGCGCAGAGCGGTCCAGAACGCGTATTCATCGTCGACTTCGATGGCGACCGGTTGTCCCGAGTCGGGACAGATTGCCGTCTTCCGGCCGCGGTTCTGATAATAGCTTTCAAGACTCAGTGCTACCGGCAGACCGGTAACCAGAATTGCGCCAAGGAAAAACAGAGCGATAGGAAACAAAGCGAACGTCAACATAACTCACCTGCGGCAAGGAACATGTCCGACAAGGTAATTGTGAGCCGCCTTGTCACCGGGGATCAGTGACGCGGCGCACATGCGCCTGTGACTTGCCGACATTCGGGGCGGGAATCGTGCGTACATCTCACGTTGCTAAGGAAGCGATTCTGGAGTGGATTGCAAGCAGAGCTGACTAACCGCAATGGATGCGTGAAATGCAAAAGGCCGGCACACAGCCGGCCTTCGCTTCAGGAAAGAGGAACGCTATTTTTTGGGAGCGATGGAGTCTTTCGCGGCCTTGGCCACCCGGAACTTCACCACAACCTTGGCAGGAATCTTGATCGCTTCGCCGGTTTGCGGATTGCGACCCATGCGCGCCTTGCGATTCGACTTCACGAGACGGCCCAGACCCGGTACCACGAACACGCCGTTTTTCTTGGTCTCTTTGATTGCCACTTCCGCGAGCGACTCGAGGAACGCGGCAGCCTGTTTGTTGTTCAGTTCCATCTTCTCGGCCATGTGGCGGACGAGCTGGGTCTTGGTCATGCCTGTTGCCATTAGTAAATCCTCCTTGAAAATTTGAGCGGTAAAAATGCTCAAGTTGACCGTATGTTACACCAACGTCATTCGGGTGGAAAGCATTTTTGCCATATTTTATGCGGTTTTTCCACAGGTCGGGCGCGCAAAGCCACGGTCCATGCGGGTCCGGCGCCCCCCGCTCAGGTGAGGAGTGCCATAATAAGGAAGGCGGCTGATACTATCGATTTTCTTCGCCTATGCATGTCTCCCACGGGACCATTCTATTTTTCGCGGCCCTGCTGGCCGGCGCCATGAATTCGGTGGCCGGAGGCGGCAGCTTTGTTTCCTTTCCCATGCTGTTGTTCGTGGGCATCCCGCCAATCAACGCCAATGCCACCAACACGGTCGCGCTTTGGCCGGGACAACCCGCCAGCGTCTGGGCCTATCGCCACGAGTTTCGCAGTTTGCCGCGGCGTGTCCTGGTGCCGCTTACCATCACCGGCATTCTCGGAGGCGTTCTTGGCGCCTGGGTGTTGCTCAAAACACCACCTAAAACCTTCATGATTCTGGTGCCGTGGCTACTCTTGATTGCCACCCTGATTTTCATGATGAGTGGACGGATTACGCGCTGGGTGCGGCAGCGGGCCGAGCACGGAGAACATCACGAGTTCGCCACCGGCCGCGGAATTCTCCTTCAGATATTCATTGCGTTTTATCTGGGATACTTCGGTGCGGGAGGCGGTATTCTGCTGCTTGCCATGCTGGCCTTGCTGGGCATGGACCACATTCACACCATGAATGCGCTCAAGGCCTGGCTGACAACGGTTTCCAACGGCGTGGCCACGATCCTGTTCATTCTGACGCCGCACGTGGTGTATTGGCCACAGGCGATACTCATGATCATTGGCGCCATCGCCGGTGGCTACTTCGGCGCCTTCTTCGCGCGCAAGACCAAACCGGAGTACGTGCGGGCCATCGTCATTGTGATCGGCTTCACGTTGACGGTGTACTTCTTCGCCAGGCAGATCAGGGGATAGGGTTCAGTGGTTAGTGGCCAGTGGCTAGGGGCCAGTGTTCAGTGGTTAACCAGATGCGTTTGATTTGTCATGACGAGCGAAGCGAGACTCTCTTTTTCGATTTCAAGATTTTTCTTTCTGGAGAGGGGCGGGGATCTGCTGTTGGGCGATCATCGGACAAGGTGGATTCCTCGCGCTTATCCACTAGCCACTAACCACTAGCCACTATCCACTGACGTACCGGCGTCGCGTTCGCTTGCACAGCGTTGAGGAAGACGAGGAACCCCAACACCATCAGGAACACCGCGAGAAATCGCTTTAGCAGCCGTTTTCCAGTCACGCCAAGTTGGATGCAAGATTCTCGCGCCGATGGCCTGCGAACAGAGAAAATCCCTCCGAATTTCACCGATCGTGGCCTTTGCTTTCCCGGTAGCGCAGCTTCATCGCCAGCAGAGGCGCGCTGAGAAAGAAAGTCACGGCATTCGGCAGGATGATGGGCAGGGAGTGGATCATGAAGCCGTAGCCGACCCACAGCAGCAGCCCTAGGTTGAGGCTGATCAGCATCAGCAGCGAGAGATCGCGAACGGACTTGCTGCGGAATGAGTGCAAGGCCTGAGGAAGATACGCCAGCGTGCACAGCGTGCCCGCGGCAAAGCCAGTTAGCGACGCGAGGAACATGTCCCAGCGTACCATCGGCGACGCGACGCTGGGAGGTGCGAGCCGATTGGGAATTACCCCGCCCTAGCCAAAGGAAGGCTAGAACGGGGCACCCCCTTGTGAATGTGTGAAAGCTACCCGATCTTGAGCACGATTTTCCCGTAGTTGGCGCGCTGCAACATGAGACGGTGGGCCTCGCCGGCCTGCTCCATCGGCAGCACGTGCCCGATCTCGGGATGCAATTTACCCTGTTCAATCCACGGCTGCATGGCTTGTAAAGTGCGCGTGATCAGTTCGTGGTCCTTGGCCAGTACGCTGAGCCACAGGCCGTGCGCGCTGAGACTCTTGGCCATCATGACGCCGGTGTCGTACTGCTGCCGCTGTCCGGTTGCGGTGCCGTAAATGATGACTCGCCCGAACGGCCGGCAGCAACGCAGGCTTTTGGCCGTGTGTTCGCCGCCCAGCATCTCGAAAACAGCGTCAACGCCTTCGCCCCCGGTTAGCTCCTGGATCCTCTGCTCGTAGTCGGTCTCGCGGTAGTTGATGCCGTGGTCCAGCCCGAGCTTCTTCACCCGGTCAAGTTTTTCCTGAGACGACGAGGTGCCATAAGTCTCGATACTCAGCAACTTTCCAATCTGGATGGCGGCCGTGCCGACTCCGCCGGCGGCGGCATGGATCAGCACGCGCCGCTGCTGCTGGTCATGGCGCAAGACCGGTTCCATCGCGTCCGATGTGAGTCCGGCCTTCCAATAGGCCAGATAAGCCGTCAGAAAGGCTACCGGGAATGCGGCCGACTGCTGCGAAGTCCAGCCCTTGGGCTGAGGCCACAGGAACTTAGGTTTGATGGCGATCCGCTCGGCCGCCGCGCCGTATTGGGTGTAGCCCATGACGCGCTCGCCGGTACTTTCCACCACTCCGGCAAATTCGCGCCCGGAAATAAATGGCGGTGGTGGAGTACCGCTGTAAGACCCGCGGGTTGACATGGTATCGGCAAAATTGACGCCTACCGCTTCCACGCGCACGATGACCTCGTCTGCTGTGGGTTGCGGATCAGATACCTCGCGTACTTCGAGAACTTCGGGACCACCGGAACGAGTGACCACGACGGCTTTCATAGATTCGATTCTACGATGCGGGTGGCGCTCCTGGAGCTAACGATGGTGTGAAGGCAGGTACTACGCGGGCACTTGCATGAAATCCAGCGCACGCGCGATGTAGTTCTTCAGTTCGCGACGATGCACCACGGCGTCGAGCATGCCGTGTTGCAGCAGGAATTCGCTGCGCTGGAAGCCTTCGGGCAACTTCTGGCGGATGGTCTGCTCGATTACGCGCGGCCCGGCAAATCCAATCAGGGCGCCAGGCTCGGCGATGTTTAAGTCGCCCAGCATGGCAAAGGAAGCGGTCACGCCGCCGGTGGTGGGGTCTGTCATCACAGAAATGTAGGGCACCCTGGCGTCGTCCATGCGGGCCAGCGCAGCCGAGATTTTCGCCAGCTGCATGAGGCTGACAACGCCCTCCATCATGCGCGCGCCGCCGGAGGCGGAAACCACGATCAGCGGTACCTTCTCCGAGGTGGCTTTCTCGATGGCGCGAGTGATCATCTCTCCTACGACGGCCCCCATGGAGCCGCCGATGAAGGCGTATTCCATGGCGCTTACGATGACCGGCTTGCCGTTAAGCTTGCCGCGCGCATTGATGACGGCATCATTGAGGCCGGTATCGCGCTGCGAGCGCTTCAGGCGATCGGCGTAGGGTTTGAGGTCGGTAAACTTCAGCGGATCGGTGGAAACAATGTTTCCGTCTGTCGTCTCGTATTTGCCTTCGTCCAGCAGGTACGAGAGCCGGGTGCGGGCATCAATGCGGAAGTGCCGCTCGCATTTTGGGCAGACATGGAAATTCTGGTCAAGATCTTTCTTCCAGATGATCTGGCGGCACTGGTCGCACTTGACCCACAGGCCCTCGGTCTTCACGCGCTTCTCGCCCGAAGTATCCAGCTCGCCGTGTTCTCGCTTAAACCATGCCATAGTTAATCTTTGTATTTATGATTTCGCTTCGTTGACGTTGGGAAGAGCAGCCCTGAGCCGTTCGACAGTTAACTGAGGATCGCCGACCTCTACGATCAGCTCATCGTAGCGCTCGTCCCTCAATTCAATGACGACCGTGTTTTCGGGGTTGTGTACATCCCAAAAGACCCGCTTGCCGTGTTGATAAAACGTCCCGGCGGTCAGCACTCCGGGAATGTTGGTGCCCGGCATTCTGATGCCGTGCCACCAACCCAGGGCAACGGTCGGATCAGCCCGAATCCCGGCAATATGTTGCAGCGGGATTTCAAGAGAACTCTTCAACGCCCAGAGTTTGTCGGCTCCCCGGACGTGCAATTCGAGGTTGCCACTCGCGATTGACAGATCAACCATTCAGGTAAGCATTCAGTGTAGCCGACGGGGAGAGAAGTTGTCGCGCCCCGGAAATTTTGAACCAGCCTACAAGCTCGGGGAGTTTACTCGTTGCGCAAGGTAACCATGGGATCCACCTGGGTTGCTCTTCGGGCTGGAATATACGATGCGGCAATGGCGACTGCCGCCAGAAAAGCGGCAACGCCGGCGAAGACAATCCAATCGCCCAGGTTGATACCGTATAGCAAAGTCGCCATCACTCGCGTCGAGGCCAGCCCTGCGATCAGGCCGATGCAAACTCCAATAACGGTGGTGATAACCCCTTGACGAAGAATGAGCCGCAGAATGTCCTTACGTTGTGCACCCAGTGCCAAGCGAATACCAATCTCTCGCGTGCGCCCCGCGACCGAGTACGAAATTAATCCGTAGAGCCCGATAATCGCCAGAATTACAGCTAGTATGGCGAAACTGCCGATCAGATAAAACGGATAGCGTCGCAGGAACACCGCCGGGGACTGATTGACAATCTGTTCCATAGACCGCGGATCCGCAATCGCGAGCTGTGGATCCAGTCCGCGCAGTACGGTCCGCACCGGACCGATCAGGGCTGCCGGGTCTTGTTTGCTTCGGACGACATAGCCGAGGAAGATCGTGAATGCTGAATCCTGGTCCAGCGGGAAGTACATGGCAGGCGACGGTGGGTCGGTAAGGTTATCTTCAGTCACATCTCCAATGATCCCGACAATCTGACGGAACGGTTCATTAGGCGAAAAGGTGAGCCGCAGGCGCTGCCCGATCGGGTCCTGCCCGCCGAAGTAACGCTTCGCCCAGACCTGGTTGACCACGCCGACCGGAGGAGTGTTGGTCCCGTCTGACTGGGTGAACAGCCGGCCGGCGATGAGCGGAATTTTCATTACCGTGAAGTAGTCCGTTCCCACACGCCGGCTAATGCAGGACTCTTCCAGACCTTCCTTGGCTGGCCGGCCTTCGATCACGAACCGATTCCGGAAGCGATTTCCAGTGGCAGGCAGTCCACTTACCGCCGACACCCCTTGCACTCCGGGAACGTTGCGTAGCCGATCGACGAACTCATGCTCGAAGCGCTGGCCACTGGGATTGGCGAACGGCCACTCCGGTGACCTCGGGTAGGATGCACCCGGAAGGTCAACGCCGAATGTCAGGACGTGTTGCGCGCTAAACCCCGGGTCTTGCTTTAACAGTTTGCGAAGGCTTTGCAGCATTAATCCGCCGCCGATCAGCAGCGCCATGGAAATAGCGATTTCGCCGATCACCACCACATTGCGAAGGCGCGCATGTGCGCCGCTGGTTCCACCTCGCGATTCATCTTTTAATACCTCACTCACCGAGGTTTGCGACACGGCAAAACCCGGTCCCAATCCGAAAAGAATCGCCGTAAGTACGGTCATGCCACACACGAAACCCAGGACCGGGAGATTGATGCCGGCGTCTCCCAGGAATGGCATCGATTGAAGCTGCGCGTCGGGGATTGCTTTAACTAGCAACCGCACACCCACAACCGCCCCTACCACGCCGAGGATCGTCCCCAGCGTCGAAAGCAGCAGGCTTTCGGTGAGCAATTGGGCCAGCAAATGGAAACGTCTGGCGCCCAACGCCGTACGCACGGCAAATTCCCGGCGCCGATCGATGGAGCGAGTCATTAAGAGGTTGGCGACGTTGGCGCAGGCGATCAGCAGCACAAAGGTCACCGCGCCAAACAAAATCAACAGGAGGGGCCGAATGTTGCCGAGAATTTCGTCCCGCAGGCTTCCCACGGTCACGAAGACCGAAGCATCTTCCCTGGAATATTCCTTCGCCAGTTGCGCAGAAATACCTTCCATTTCTGCGCGCGCCTGTTCGGAAGTAACGCCCGGCGCAAAACGTCCAATCACGCTGAGCCAACGCAAGTTTCGGGCGGAGGCTGTGTAAGGGGTGGCGTACAGGGGAACCCAAATTCGTGCCGCCCCGGCCGGCGCAAATTCAAAGTCGCGCGGCAGAACACCGACCACCGTGACCGGCTTATTATCCAGATGGATGGTGCGGCCAATGACATGGGGATCGGCCGCAAAATCGCTTCGCCAGAAATCGTAACGCAGGATCGCAACCGGAGGTCCCGAACTCTCGCGCAGGTCTTCTCCCGCAACAAAATCGCGGCCCAGCAACGGCTTGATACCCAGGGTCGAGAAGAAGTCTGGCGTCACCATCGCGCTATAAATGGTTTTGGGATCGCCATTCCCAGTCAGGACAAAACTATCGTCGGAAAAGCCGGCCAAAGATGCGAAGCTTTTCGCAGTGTGTTTCCAGTCCAGATAATCGGGGTAGGACGACGTTTCGCTGCAGCAGGACGCCCGGCGATTCTCGCCCAACGTCACCAATCTGTCAGGTTGTTGGTACGGCAGAGGGCGCAACAACGCTGGATATAAGACCGAAAAGATCGCCGTATTGGCGCCGATCGCCAACGCCAGGGTGATCACCGCGACGGCGGTGAAGCCACGGCTCTTGCCCAGCATGCGCAAGCCATAACGAAAATCCTGCTTAAGCATTCCCATGGATTAACGACCCGACCTGCCTGGCTTTCGGGCCAAAGGCCGAATCGCGATGATTCACTACTTGTCGTTCGTTCAAATCGTAGCAGAAGCGGCGGATTGTTCCCTGAGGTGGCGATGCCGACCTCGCCCAATCTCCGCGCCCGGATTGGTTTTGGCGCGTTCCTTTCTATACAATTTCCGGTTCCTATGCATTGGAGGCCAGCTGATGTCCTGGACGAAAAACGCAACCATCGCTCTCTTACTCACGGTGACAGCACTGAGTGCCGCGCAAACAATTCCTGAAGGCCGATTGATGCGTTTTCCGGATGTCTACAAGGACAAAATCGCCTTCAGCTATGGAGGCGATATTTGGCTGGTTGGCAAGGACGGCGGGGTCGCGCGCCGTGTCACCAGCCATCCAGGGCAGGAGCTTTTTCCCAAGTTCTCGCCCGATGGTAAGTGGATCGCTTTTACCGCTCAGTACGATGGCAACTACAACGTCTATGTCATGCCTTCCGACGGCGGCGAGCCGAAACAGCTGACGTTCAATCCGGGAGGTGGCCACCTCAACGAACGCATGGGCTTTCATAACCAGGTCATTACCTGGACACCGGACGGCAAGCACATCGTCTTTCTCACCCGTCGCGACACCTTTAACGACTGGTTCGGCCGGCTCTATAGCGTCAGTATCGATGGCGGACTTCCCGAGCCGCTGCCGCTCGATAAAGGCGGCCTTACTTCGTATTCGCCTGACGGTAACCGCATCGCCTACAATCGCATCTTCCGGAACTTCCGCACCTGGAAGCGTTACCAGGGCGGCATGGCGCAGGACATCACGATCTATGACCTCAAGAGCCATGCCATCGACACTGTGCCCCACGAGGATTGGACCGACACATTTCCCATGTGGCGCGGAGATCTCATCTATTTCGATTCCGATCGCGGCCCTGAGCACCGCCTCAACTTGTACAGCTATAACCTGAATACGCGCGAGATCAAACAGCTTACGCACTTTACAGAGTTTGATGTGAACTGGCCCAGCCTGGGGCCCGACGAGATCGTCTTCGAAAATGGCGGGTTCCTGTACCTCTTCGACCTGAACACACAGCAGGCCCGTAAGCTGACGATTTATCTGCCAGGAGACCGCGAACGAACTCGCCCACATTGGACGAACGTCACCAAGCTGATCAGCGCCTTCGACGTCTCACCTGACGGCAAGCGAGCTGTGTTCACCGCGCGGGGCGATGTCTTCACCGTTCCGGCCAAGGAAGGCAGCATCCGCAACTTGACTCGGACGCCAGGGATTCGCGAGAAATATGCAGTCTGGTCGCCGGATGGACGTTGGGTGGCATACATCTCGGACCGGACGGGCGAAGACGAGCTGTACATGACGCCGCAGGACGGTCTTGGGCAGGAAGTCAGAATCACGTCAGACGGCAAGATGTTTCGCTTGCCGCCAGTCTGGTCGCCCGACAGCCGGAAGCTGGTGTTTGCCGACAAAGAAGCGCGCCTCTTCCATGTTGACGTCCAGGAGAAACAACCCGTCCTCATTGATAAGGGTCAATACGACGACATCAATGATTACAACTGGTCTCCCGACAGCCGTTGGGTCACGTACGCCAAGACGTCAGAAAACCACAACCATGTGATCTACCTCTACAACCTCGAGGACCGCAAGAGTACGCCGGTGACGACTAGCGCCAGCGATAGCGTCGCGCCCTACTTCGATCCCGAAGGCAAGTATCTCTACTTCTTATCCAACCGCGACTTCAACGAAGTGCTGGGTGTCTACGATTCGGAGTTTGCCAACCCCAAAGCGGGCCGGGTCTATATCGCCACCTTGCGCGCGGATGAGTCTTCACCCCTGCCTGTGTTGAGCGATGAGGTTGCAGGCACGCAGCCTCCTGATGTTCTGCTGCCACCGGTTGCCGGCAGCCAAAAGCCATCGGCAAAACCGCCGGAAACACCCAAGGCGAAAACGAAGTCTCCGGCGGCTACCCAGACCCAGACTGAGACCAGTGACGAGAAGACAAAATCTGACCTGGCCGCGGCAGAGCAGAAACCCGGAACGCGGCCGCCACTGAAGAACTTCCGTGTGGATCTGGAGGGAATTCAGAATCGCATTGTGGCGCTGCCGATTCCGCCGGGCAATCTGCAGATTCTGGCTGCCGCCAAGGGTTTGATCTTCTACGTTACATCGCCCGTGCAAGGGCTTTCGGGCCCGTTGCCGGGAGAACAACCTGCGCTCCACGCCTTCGACTTGAAAGAGCGCAAAGATCACGTGCTGCTGGAGGGCGCCGATCAGTACGCGCTGTCCTTTGACGGGAAGAAGATTCTCTATGCCGCCCCGAAGTCGGGGCCGCAAGAAGGGTCGGAGGAAGGCGGCGGCGGTCCGCACATGTACGGCATCATCGACGCGAAGGTGCCTTCAGGTGGAGCTGATGGCCCAGCAGGCGCCGACAAGAACTCGCTGGCGAAGGTTGGCGATGGGGCACTGAAGCTCGACAGCATGAGCATGCAGGTGGATCCGGCTGCCGAGTGGAAACAGATTTTTAACGAAGTGTGGCGCCAAGAACGCGACTATTTCTTCGAAGCCTCAATGAATGGCGTGAACTGGGGGCAGCAGCGCGAGAAATACGCGCAGCTACTGCCCCATGTGGCCGATCGTCTGAGCCTCACCTACGTTCTCGGCGAATTGATTGGAGAGCTGTCTAACTCCCATACCTACGTGGGCGGAGGAGACTATCCGGACATTGACGCCGTCAATGTGGGATTGCTGGGTGCCGACTTTGCGCCCGACATAAACAGCGGAATGTACCGGATCGCCAAGATATATCCGGGTGAGAACTGGAACGGAAATCTACGTTCGCCCCTGACCGAGCCTGGAGTGATCGTCAAGGAAGGTGACTATCTGCTGGCGGTCAATGGCCGTCAACTGCGGATTCCTCAGAACCCAGACGAGCTGTTCATTAACACCGTCAATCAGGCGGTAACCCTGACCGTAAACAGCAAACCTACAGTGGAGGGCTCTCACAATGTGGTAGTAAGGCCCATTCCCAACGAGCTCGGTCTGCATGAACTGAACTGGATTGAGACCAACCGCCGCAAGGTGGAGCAGGCCAGCGGCGGCCGAATCGGGTATGTTTACCTGCCAGACATGAGTGCCGCCGGGCTGAACGCTTTCGTCAAGCAATATTTCCCGCAAATTCGCAAAGAAGGAATGATCTTCGACGTGCGCTACAACGGTGGCGGCTTCGTCGATCAGATTATCTTCGAGCGGCTGCGCCGGGTGCTTTCCGGCATGGATTCAGCGCGCAACTGGGCATCCGATACCATTCCGACGAACGTCTTCTATGGCCACATGGCTTGCATCACCAACCATTACGCGGCGTCGGATGGCGATTTCTTCAGCTACTACTTCAAGTATTACAAGCTGGGCCCGCTTATCGGCGAGCGAACCTGGGGCGGTGTGCGCGGAATTCGCGGCGAGATCGACCTGATGGACGGCGGATACATTACCCGGCCAGAGTTTTCAATGTATGGACTCGACAGCAAGTGGCTCGTCGAGAACCGCGGCGTGGAGCCGGACATTGTGATCGACAACCGGCCCGACCTGGTCATGGCAGGACATGATCCGCAGTTGGAAAAGGCGATCGACATGGTTATGCAGGAGATGAATGCGCATCCCATGAAGTTGCCGCCACGTCCGCCGGACCTGCCCGCTTATCCAACCGGACCGGGAATGTAGAGCAGTTGCGGGACGCATCGACCTTGTTTGATGGCAGGCAGGACATCTCTGCTTGCCAAACTATCTCTTCACGCCGACACGCCACTAGTGAGCAACCTCACGTCCCTGTGTGACCCAAAACACAGCCGCCTGGGTCTATCTTCGTCTCATATATCTATCAGCAGCTCAGAAAACTGCCCAGTACCCCAGGAACGCGCATGAAAAAGGCAGACATGTATCGAGTGACCAGCACTATCGATTTTCAGAACCGATGGTTGCGAGCCCAGCCATGAAAGCTTTCAAGGATGCAGGTCATCTTTTCCGTTTGGCATCGGTATTCCTGGCGGGGGGCATTTTATTCCTGGTGTTGCGCGCCTTTCTGGTCCCCAGTAGTTTTGGCCAGTACGGACATTATCGCGGGAACGCCATCAAGGACTCGGCAGCGCTGCCGGTTTCCTATGCCGGCCATGATGTCTGCGAAAGCTGCCATGCCGACATTCTCGAAGTGAAGAACAAGGGCGTGCATAAGCGAGTTGCCTGCGAGGCGTGCCATGGGCCCCTCGCCAACCACGCCGACGACCCTGCCTCAGTGCAGCCAGTGAAATTGGATACCGCCGTGCTTTGCGTTCGGTGCCACGAGGCTAACCTTGCCAAGCCGAAGAGCTTTCCTCAGGTCGTCTCGGCCGAGCACTCAGGCGGGGCGCCTTGCGACACCTGCCACCATCCACACAGTCCCGCCATTAGCGCGGTTGCAGGAGGCAGCCAATGAGCATGACTCGCCGACAACTACTCATTCTGTTGCCTGCTGCCGCAGTCGCCTGGAAGAGCATCCTGGCGGGAACACCCGAGGCCTCGCCCAACTACAACATGACGGAGCACTGGTGGGGCATGTTAGTAGACATCACCAAGTGCATCGGCTGTGGCAGTTGTGTCCGCGCCTGCCAGATGGAGAACCAGGTTCCCGATGGCTATTTCCGAACCTGGGTCGAGCGCTATCACGTCACCGACTATGACATTGAGAATCCCAAGGTAGATTCCCCCGACGGCGGCAAGAACGGATTTCCGCCGGCTACGGTAAGCGACGGGAAGAACTTCTTCGTTCCCAAGATGTGCAATCACTGTGCCGACTCACCCTGCACGCAGGTGTGTCCGGTGGGCGCAACCTTTGTCAGTCCTGACGGGGTCGTGCTGGTGGACCAAAAATACTGCTTGGGCTGCCGCTATTGCGTACAGGCTTGCCCATACGGCTGCCGTTTCGTTGATCCCAAGAAGGAGACCGCGCAGAAATGTACGCTGTGCTATCACCGGATCACGAAAGGGCTCACCACCGCTTGCTGCGAAAACTGTCCGACCGGTGCCCGCCAGCTTGCGGACCTGAAAAATCCCAACGATCCAATTCATGAGTTTTTGAAAACTCACAGTGTGCAAGTTTTAAAGCCTTACCTGGCCACCCGCCCCAAGCTGTTTTACAACGGCTTGGATGGCTCAGTGCGATAAGGAGTTTCTGTTGCAGATTCCCATTGACGGCTTCATGTATCCGAACGAAGTGGAACTCCAGTGGAGTGTGCTGATCGTACTTTACCCATTCCTTACAGGGTTGGTGGCCGGCGCGTTCATTCTGGCATCGCTGGAGCGGGTGTTTATGGTCAAGGCGGTCAAGCCCACCTATCGGTTGGCGTTGCTGACGGCGCTTGCATTCCTCATCGTCGCGCCTCTGCCCCTGCAGCTTCATTTGGGACATCCAGAGCGTTCGTTCGAGATGTATCTCACCCCCCACCGCTCTTCCGCAATGGCGATGTTCGGATTTGTGTACTTGTGGTACCTGCTGGCTGTGCTGGTGGTTGAAATCTGGCTCGACTACCGGCGCGACATCGTGGTGATGTCGCAAAGCGCAACTGGCTGGAAGCGGTTGGTGTATCGGGTGCTGACGCTGGGCTCCACCAACATCAGCGAGCGTTCTCTGCATATCGACGAGAGGGTAGGCTGGGTGGTCACCCTGATCGGCATTCCCTCCGCGTTTCTATTGCACGGCTATGTCGGCTTTATCTTTGGTTCGGTGAAGGCCAATCCGTGGTGGTCGTCGCCGCTGATGCCAGTAGTGTTTCTTTTCTCCGCGATGGTTTCAGGCATCGCTGTCGTGATGTTGCTTTACATGCTGATGTGCCGGCTCCGCCGCGAACCAATTGACATGAACTGCGTGGACACTGTGGCGAAGTATCTGTTCTACACCTTCATCATCGACTTCAGTTTGGAGATGCTGGATCTGATTCACCGGATTTATGAAGCCGACGAATCGTTCCGCAGCCTCGATTTCATGGTCCACACCCGCTTGTTCCTTTCGCAAGTAGTAATCCAAATCCTGTTAGGTACACTCCTGCCAATTTTGCTGATTGGCCTGACCCAGGTGTTAAAGCTGGCGGACAAAGCGCGTAAACGGATTTACGTGGTGGCTGGATGTTTGACCATGATTGGCATTTTCGCCATGCGCTGGAACGTCGTCATCGGCGGGCAACTATTCTCCAAGAGCTTTCTTGGCTATACCACCTACAAGATGGGTTTCGCCACTCGCGAAGGATTGTTGACCGCAATTGTGCTGACGCTCCTGCCATTCGTCATCCTGGGAGTTTTGGTAAAACTGCTGCCGCCCTGGGTAGAGCAGAACGAAGAGCCACTATTGGTCGCACTTGCCCGTGTAGCCGATTAGCAATTTCACATCTGGGTCGCCGCTTCGAAGATCGCGAACTGTGACGTGCGCACCACCGGACGCAACCAATCTTGTTCGGCGAAGACATTTTCGTGCTCCAGGTTGTGATAAATCACATAAACCTCGCGCGGAAACGCCATGATAGAGCGATGCAGGTTCGCCAGCACGTCGCGGAGCACATAGTCCGGAAACGGATTGAACAGGTAAAGAACAAGGGCTTCGCGGGGAAATTCGAAAAGACGGGCGTCGCCGGTATGTGACTGGATAGCGAAACACTCTTGCCGCTCACTTCGATACCGCGCAATGTTCTGCTGTGCGACCTGGTCTAATTCCGCAAGTAATTCCACTCCAATGATTCGCCTGAAGGAATACTCCGATGCCATTAGCAGCGTTCGTCCCTTCCCGGAGCCGAGATCGATGAATGTGAAGCCGTCGACGGCAACGGGAAGACAATTGAGAATTTCGTGAAACAGTACGGGTTCCGTGGGCTGATACTGCCCGCCAGAGAGTAACTCGCGAAGACGGGTGCGCAGGCTTACGTTCGCCCAGGTCGTGTCCACGCCATGCTCGAAGTCATAATCGATGTCGCCATACCGTGACTTGCGACGTGCCGGCGTGAGATCGCGCAAGAACTCGACAGCGCCTGCCGCATACCAGCGCAGTGCGCCAATTAAGCCTCGACCCTGGACGGTGTCGCCGATCCAGGCCAGCCCGCCAGATCTGTCGCGATTAGGTTGTGGTTTTCGCCCGTCCACAGGAAGATAGTAATTGCGGGCGGCGTCCTGCGACAGTTTCGCCGCCAGACAGCGCACCGGAATTATGCGAGATCGAACAGCAAGAACTCCGCTTCGCTGTTGGTGGCGGCGCTGGTCAGTTGCAGCTTGGTCTCGCCAGTGACCGCCGCGCCATCGCCCTTGGCCAGCCTGGTGCCATTCACGTCGAGTTCCCCTCTGACCAACTGCACCCAGGCATGCCGGCCCAGCGCCAGGTCCACTTCAACTTTCTTGCCACCTTCAAGCAGGGAAGCATACACGCTGGTGTTCTGGTTGATGGTGGTGGAGCCGTTGCGCCCGTCGTGCGACGCGATCAGCCGCAGCTGGTTCCGCTTCTCTTCGGCGGGGAAGGTGCGGTCTTCGTAGCTGGGTTTCAATCCTTCCGCCTCCGGCAAAATCCATATCTGCAACAGGTGCACCGGCTGCTTGGACTGATTGACCTCGCTGTGCATGACGCCGGTGCCAGCCGACATGCGCTGCACATCGTTCTGCTTGATGGCCGCGCCGCGTCCGGTGCTGTCGCGATGGTTCAGCTCGCCCTCGATGATGTAGGTGATGATTTCCATGTCCCGGTGCGGATGCATTCCGAAACCCTTGCCGGGACTGATCCAGTCCTCATTAATGACGCGCAAGTCGCGAAAACCCATGTGCCTGGGGTCGAAGTAATCGGCAAATGAAAAAGTGAAATGTGTGTCCAGCCAGCCGTGGTTGTTGTGTCCGCGCTCTTCGGACGGCCTGATGGTGATCATGATGCTCCTCCTGAATCTCTATCCATAAGATGCTTTAACGTTAAAGAAGATTCAGAGATCAGTAGCGATGGTCAGGCGGAGGAGTTCGGTTGTTTTCCCAACTTCCGGCAGAGGTCACCCAGGCGTTCCTGCTCTTCTGGACTAAGCACGCTCAAAAATTCAACAATCGCCGCGGCATGCCTGGGAAAAATGTCCCTCAAGAGCGTTTTTCCCTTGCTGGTTAGCGCCACGATCAAAACCCGCTTGTCCTCCGGACACCTCTGACGGTGGGCCAAGCCTCGCTTCTCCAGATTGCCCACTACCATTGTCAAGTTCCCGCCGGTGGTCAGAACTTTCCGGGCAATGTCCGACAGCGACATCGGGCCCAAATGATAAAGGACTTCCAGGACAGCGAACTGAGTCAGGGTTAGGTTGGCGTCACTGAGACTCCGAGAAGCATAGTTGCGGGCCGAGTTAGCGGCGCGCATCAACTTGACATAGGTGCTCAGTGCCAGACGTTCTTGCGCGCGATTGGACTGAGGTCGAACCACATTTGCCCTCGAGTCAGAATACTACAACATCAAAGCAATGTCTGTATCCTGACTCCTGGGGCACTCACTTCAATCCGGCATTTTCCGCCGCCAGTTTAGCTGTCGAACTCCAGTCCATGTCTTCCATGCCGTGGCCGATGGCGCTCAGCATGTGATCTCGCACCAAACTGGCAAAGGGCAGAGGCGCATCCACCGCTTCAGCTGCTGCCAGGGCCAGGCGAATATCTTTCAGCCCCAATCGCAGCTTGAAGCCCGCCGGCTGATATTTTTCTTCGGCAATAATCGCGCCATATGTCTTATATACCGGCGCGGCGAACAGGGAGTTGGTCAGGATTTCAACAAAGCTGTGCGGATCGATGCCGTACTTGCGGGTGAGCGCGACCGTCTCTCCCAGCGACTCGATCACTGAAGCAATCAGGAAGTTGCCGCTCAGCTTTACCACGTTCGCCATTTCCGGTTTGTCGCCGATGACGAACACACGTTGTCCCAGCAACTCCAGCAGCGGCTGGCAGCGTTCCAGGGCAGATTTGTCGCCCGCCGCCACCACAAACAGCTTTCCTGCCGCCGCCGCTTCGGGGCGTCCAAACACGGGAGCGGCGATGTATTGCTGTCCGTGTTTGCTGTGTTCTTCGGCCAGCTTTTGAGACAATGCGACGCTGATGGTGCTCATCGAGATGTGGGTCGCGCCGCGCGGCAGATTGTCTATTACTCCTGCCGAATGCAGCACAGCCGACTCAACGGCGTGATCATCGGCCAGCATGGTGATGACGGCCTCCGCGTCTTTCGCGGTTTCGCCGGCCGATTTGCCCACCTTGGCGCCCTCACTGCGAAGTGCGTCTGCTTTCGACAGGGTTCGGTTCCACAGCGTGACGTCATGCCCAGCGCGAAGCAGGTGACGAACCATGTGGCTTCCCATATTGCCCAATCCAAGAAATGCGATCTTCACTGCGAACCTCTTTCATGTTGGTGTGCAGATTGCACAGATGCCCCGAAGGGACCTTCGGCTGCGCCAAAAATGACGGCCGGCAAACCGGTAGCAGGCCGCGGTTACTCATAGGTTCGGTTGCGCGCAGCATTCGCGTGTATGATTCATCAGTTCCATGCCCAGAAAGAAAGCCAGATTATCCATTCACGAGGAGCGGCGAAAGTTCGGCCAGTCTCGTCGCGACGTATCCAGCCGTGTCGGCCAGGGCGACTGGAGTCCGAAGAACCGCGACTTTGAGGTTGTGGATTTGCTGCGCAAAGCACAGCGCGGCCGAATCCCCAAGCTCTTGCCCATTAAGTTTGCACGCATGGCAGCTTCGCCTTTCGGTTTCTATCGCGGTGCGGTTCCGGTGATGGCCGCGGACCTCGCCACGCTGCCTAACACCGGCATTCACTCGCAAATCTGCGGCGACGCGCACGTTCGCAACCTGGGAGCTTATGCCGGCGTGGATGGGCGGCTCATCTTCGACATCAACGACTTCGACGAAACCATTCGTGGGCCTTGGGAATGGGACGTAAAGCGCATGGCCGCGAGCCTTGTGCTGGCCGGCCGCGAAGCAAAGAATGTAGAACAAAATTGCAAGGAGGCGGTGCTGGCATTCGCGCGCAGCTATCGTGAATCGATGCATCTGTTCTGCGAGATGCCGGTGCTCGAACTGGCCCGCTATCAGGTGTTCCGTCACCTCAATGTCTCGCCGGTACTCGCCGCCTTGCGTAAAGCGGAACGATCAACGCCCAGGCACAACCTCGATCGGTTGACTGTGCGACGCGACGGGAAGCATCGCTTCCGCCAGTACAAGCCCCTGCAATTTCACCTGCCACCGCGGACCGTGGCGAAGGTCCTTGCAGGGTTGCGCAGCTATGTTGAAACCCTGCTGCCGGAGCGCCAACGCTGGTTTGCCGACTACCACGTCGAGGATGTGGCTTTCCGTGTGGTAGGAACCGGCAGCGTCGGCGTACGTGACTACGTGGTTCTCCTGTTCGGCCGCACGATCAACGATCCCCTGTTCATCCAGTTAAAAGAAGAAGACGCCTCGGTGTATGCGCCTTACATTCCCGAAGGCCGGGCTTCCATGAATCAGGGGCAGCGCGCGGCCGAGGGGCAACGCGCCATGCAGGTGCAATCCGACATTTTCCTGGGGTGGACGAGTATCGCGGGCCGCGACTTCCTGGTTCGCCAGTTACGCGATCACAAGGCTGCCATCGAGAACGAAGATCTCGAAGGCAGCGGACTGGTGCAGTACGGGCGCGTTTGTGGCGAATTGCTTTCCAAGGGGCACGCTCGCTCGGGCGATTCGTGCGCGATTTCAGGATATCTAGGCAACAGCGACAAGTTCGATAATGCGATAGTCGAATTCGGCGCCGCCTACGCCGACCAGAGCACCCAAGACTACGAGGAGTTTCTGCGGGCGATCCGCCTTGGCAAAATTCCCGTAGCGCATTTGCCGGTTTCTCCCGTTCGACCACGTCGCGCAAGAACAAGAGCCTAGCCCCGCGATGACCGGATTCGTTCGATTGTGCGTTGCAAGCCGAGATCAACCTAATTGTTCGGTCCTAACTCCCTAGAACTTCATCGCGTTGCGGCCGATAGCCATTGATGAAGTCGTGGGCGCTCATTCGCTTCTTGCCTTCGACTTGCAGTTCAAGGACTTCGAGGGCAGTACCATTGGCGAAGCCCATCAGCAAACGGCCGCTATCGATTGTGAAGTGAGCCGCCGGCGTGATTCCAACCGTGGCAACAGGTATTGCTGAGTGGAGGTGCAGCATTTTGTTGCGGAAGCTGGTAAAGGCTCCCGGCCATGGCTGAAATCCGCGCAAGCGGTTCCAGGCATCCACGGCGCTGCGCGAGAAATCAATGAGCCCGTCTTCCCGCTTAAGAATGGGAGCGAGCGTTGCCTCGGGATTGTTCTGCGGATGCGGGGTCAGAGTTCCCCCCTTCAGGCCGGCCAGGGTTGTGAGCATGAGGTCGGCGCCCGTCTGTGCCAGACGCGGAGCCAAGGTAAGGGCAGTATCCTCGGGCGAGATAGGCTCTTCGGACTTCAGCAGAATGTCGCCAGTGTCCAGGCCGGCGTCGATGCGCATGGTGGTAACGCCGGTGACATTTTCTCCCATCGCAATCGCCCATTGAATCGGCGCAGCTCCACGATATTTGGGCAGCAGCGAGGCATGAAGATTAATATTGCCCAGCGTTGGCAGTTCGATCATCCATTGCGGGATGATGCGGCCGTAGCCGACCACGATGATGGCTTGCGGCGCTATGCTTTCCAACTGCGCGCGAAATTCGGCGTTGTTCTTGATTTTCTCAGGTTGGGCGAGCGGGAGGCCGAGGCTGAGCGCGGTCCGTTTCACCGGCGATTCCGCCAGTTGCATGCCGCGTCCGCTGGGACGATCGGGTTGGGTCGCGACCAGCTTCACTCGGAAGCCGGCGGCCACCAGTTTCTCCAGCGTGGGCACCGCGAATGGCGGGGTCCCGCAGAACATCAGGTCCATCATAGTTAGCAATTAGCAGCTAGCAGTTAGCCACTGATAATCCTTAAGCCTTTCGAAATCGCGACAAGGTTGTGCGCCCTGTGCGGTGGTTGATGTAGCGATCTATCGATTGCGGCTTCCTAGTGTGGTGAATCAGAGATTCGTCCACAAATTCAATGAGGTCATTCGATTTTCGCCTCAGGGCCTAAAGGCCATGTTTCCTTGCGTCGCGGTTCGGCACGGCTGAAAGCCGCGCCCTGACACAAAGCCCGCGCTATTCAACGAAGTTCTGATTCACGACACTAGTTGCTAATTGCTGATTGCCAGTTGCTTTCTTACCATTCGCCCTGCTTTACCAGTTTGCGAATCTTGCGCTTCATCATGTCGCGCTTCAGGGCGCTGATGTGGCTGATGTAGAGCTTGCCGTTGAGATGGTCGGTTTCGTGCACCAAGCGCGCGCGCCAGTAATTCTTCCCCACTCACCTCGATGGTTTTACCTCCCAAATCCTGCGCTCGCGCGGTAACCGAGCGCGGCCGCGTCACCTTCTCGCGGAATTCAGGCAGGCTCAGGCAGCCTTCGTTGGAAGTGATTCGCCCTTCGGTGTGGATGATCTCAGGATTCACCAGCACGATCCTGGCATTAGGATCTTCCTTGAAGCTGACGTCAATCACCGCGACCCGCTTGCTGATGCCGATCTGTGGCGCCGCCAGACCGACGCCATGGGCCGCGTACATGCTCTCAAACATGTCTTCGACAAGTTTCTTCAGCGCATCGTCGAATTCGGTGATGGGGGCGGCCGGTTTCTCCAACACCGGGTCCCCGAATTTCACGATTGGGTAGACCATTTAAAAGTTTCGCAACTGTTGGCAGTAGCCTTCAAAATTTCGTTGCACTTCCAGCAGGGAATCGCCGCCAAACTTCTCCAGAGCGCACCGGGCCAGGGTCAGCGCGACCATCGCCTCACCTGCGACCCCGGCGGCTGGAACCACGCACACGTCCGACCGTTCGTAGGCGGCCTTTACCGGCTCACGAGTCGCGAAGTCCACCGAACCCAAGGGGCGTCGCAGGGTGGAGATGGGTTTCAAGTAGCCGCGCAGGCGAATCTCTTCGCCATTGGAAACCCCGCCCTCCAGGCCTCCCGCATGATTGGATCGCCGGGTAAAGCCGGTAAACGCACTCTTCTGCTCGCGCTCGTAGCCTATTTCATCATGCACCGTCGAGCCCAGGGAAGCCGCGCCGCGCACCGCATCTCCGATCTCCACGGCCTTAACTGCCTGCAGCGACATCAGTGCGGCGGCGAGCTGCGCATCCAGACGTTCGTCCCAATTCGCATAGGTGCCAAGTCCGGGCGGCACGTTGTGAGCCACCACTTCAAAAATCCCGCCGACAGAATCTCCGGTGCGCAGAGCGACGTCCACCTGTCCTTTCATGCGTGCCTCGATTTCAGGGTCCGCGCAACTGAGCAGTATCTCTTCTTTCGCCGCTACCGCGCGGATTGATTCCCACTCGACGGGCGCTTCCAGATAAACGCTGCCGACGGCGATCACGTGACTCAGTACCTCGATGCCAAGCTCGCGCAGCAGGAGTTTAGCGACAGCTCCGGCAGCAACTCGCGCCGCCGACTCGCGGGCCGAAGCCCGTTCCAGCACATAACGCGCCTCCGAGAAGTTGTACTTTACGGCCCCGGCGAGGTCTGCGTGTCCCGGCCGAGGCGAAGCCACCCGCTTGTGCTTGGCCGGATCGCCCGCTTCGACCGGCAGCGCCTCCGTCCAGTTCTGCCAGTCCTTATTGGCGAGCAGCATGGCAATCGGCGAGCCGATCGTTTTACCGTGACGCACTCCGCTTAGTATGTGCGCCTGGTCGCGCTCGATGCGCATGCGTCCGCCGCGACCATACCCCTGCTGCCGCCGCCAGAGTTCGCGGTTCACGAATTCCAGATCGACCGCCACTCCGGCAGGCATGCCCGAGAGCAACGCCACCAGAGCTTCTCCGTGCGACTCGCCGGCTGTCGAAAAGCGCAACATGGCAATAAGAAGGGTGATTGTAGCTGATAGCGTCGGGATTTAGCAGTCGTCCGTTAGAGGCTCGCTGACCCCGAAGCTGACAGATTATCTGAAACTGTCAGGCTTTCAGGCCTACATCGGATTCCAGTATGACCTGGGCCATTGCCTGCCGCTCAGTATGAGTGATCGAAAGGTGAGCGCGGACCGCCCCGAGTTTTTGCAGGAACTCCGCTGCCTTGCCGTGAAAGGCTACCGTGGGCCGTCCGCCTGGGATGCGCCTGACTTCGACATCCTGCCAGGTGACGCCCTGGCTCCAGCCGGTACCGATGGCCTTCATGGCGGCTTCCTTGGCGGCAAAGCGTCCGGCGTAGCGCTCTGCCTTATTGGCCTTGGATTCGCAATAGTGGATTTCGTCGGTGGTGAATACCCGTTCCAGGAAGCGCCGGCCGAAGCGCTCGATCGAGGCCCTGATGCGATCCACGTCCGCGATGTCGATGCCGGTTCCGACGATCATGCAGTTGCACCGTTTCCAACAAACTAACATATTGAGAATAATGGATTTTGTCATTTTGCTGGATGGTCGCAGAGGTGCTGGGGGACAGGAAATGCTTTGGCTTTGCGGGGTTGGCTGGTATTATGGAGGTGCTCGATTGATCGACGTTGTACGCAGCAGTTCCTGCTTTACCGCACTCCCTGCCGCTTCACATCCCGATCGAATTGCAGCTACATCAATATCGAAGGAACTTGTATCACCATGGAACAAGGAACGGTTAAGTGGTTCAATGACGCGAAGGGCTACGGCTTTATCAGCCGTCAGAATGGGGAAGACGTTTTTGTTCACTATTCTGCGATTCAGACCAACGGTTTTCGCAGCTTACAGGAAGGCCAGGCTGTCTCGTTCAACGTAGTCAAAGGGCCTAAGGGTTGGCAGGCTGAGAACGTACAGGTCCTGTAGGTTCGAGGTTAAGGGTTAGAAGAGGGCGGCCGATGAGGCCGCCTTTCTTATTGGCCGTCCGGCGCGCCCAAGGCTATCGACGCACGCTCTTTCCTCCTGTACATTCCTCAAAAGAACCTGGAGAGTCCACCATGCCCAAAGCTCTTTTATTGGTTGCCATTTTCGTGCTGTCCGTTTCGGCGATCGCGCAGAACCAGCCAGGTAAGACATCCCCGGCAGGAAGCAAGATTGGCACCTCTGCGGTCTGGCAAGTGCCGTCCACCTTCATCGCCAATGCCCACGCAGCCTGCGATAAATCTGCTCAGCCGCGAAGCTTTGGCGACTGTTTTATTGCCCAGATGCCGAAGGCGGGGGCCCCTGCCGCCGCTGTGGAGTTTACCAGGATGCTCTACCGCCAGAATGGAGGCGACGTGGGCATCATGAGCGGATTCAACGCCGTGGGTCCCGTGGATGTCGCCTGGATCGTCTATCCCCTGCGCGCGAATACCAACAACGGTTTGCTGCTGGTTAACGGCTCGCCCGCTATCGTGAATGCCGAAGATCTTAAGTTGCTTGACCAGAAGGGAATGGAGCAGAGCTTTCAATTTCACGACCTGCTGAATCAGTTTCCCAAGGTCGGTGTGTGGCCGGGCGATCGCGACGGAACCACGTGGCCCAATACGCAGCAGGGCCCTAACAACGGATTGCAGTTCATCCTGGGATATCCCCTGATTAATGGCTGCCACGCCTGCGCTCACGCCGGTACGGCGCTGTTCACCTGGAACTTCAGCGCTCAGGGAAAGTTTCTCGGGACGACCTTTATGGGACTTACTCCGGCTCCATTACCGGGCGCGAATACTCCGCCGCAAGGTTCCGGTTCGAGCCAGTTCTAGGTCACCCGCGAGTGGGGTCACACTCCCGCCGCGGCAACCCCTTCATAGTGCCGCTGAGTGCGTGGTAGCTTCGCCGCGTAGCCCAACATCAGCAAGAGGGCCGTCGAGAGCAGGCAGATCGCCAATCGAAGGCGGGCGAGCGGAAGCGGCGCCAAATCCATGTACTTGCCGAAGCGCCATGCGGCCCAATTGATGACCTGGGTCGGCACCACTGTCCAGATAGCGACATAGAACCATGCCCGCTCAGCCCCCTCGCCCACGGTGTCGCGTTTGGCGCGCGGGATCCAGTCAAAGATCGTCGCCAGCACCACGGCGAGCGCCAGTGGGTAGTAGCCGTAGCGATACAGATCGTGCAGCAGCCAGCGGCCATTGCTGGAAGCCACGATTAACCCGATGAGGTTCAGCGTGTAGGGCACAATGATGTCGATCCATGCCGCGGTATAGCACACCACGCGATATGGCAAGTTGGGCTGATGCACGCCGTAATGCGTGATGTATGGCGCCGGCTCACAACCGGGAATGCGCCCTTTGAAGCCGCGCCAAGCCACACCGCAAACCACAATGGCCAGCCAAATCCAATGGCGGCGGTCCGGCCCATGAGTGTAGAGGTCGTAGGTGAGTGGATATCCCGGCAGGACCCAGAAGACCCAAATCCAGATGGGAGCGTGCAGAACGCGATAGTACCTCTTGTTGCGTTCGCGGAAGACGGCCTGTTTCATACGCGAGTCTTAGGGTAGCGGCAATCAAGCAGTGCGCGCAAGAAAGCCGCTATTCGCTATTCGCCTTTCGCTCTTCGCTTCCCGCAAAATGCCGGGCGCTTCGCCTTCGCGAAGGAGGAGACATGCGAAACGGCTGAGAGCTTCAAGTAGACAACTCTGGGGTTATTAGCGAATAGCGAAAAGCGAGGAGCGAATAGCGAATTCAGAACAACTCCTGCGCGTCATACAGCAACTGTCCGTCCACCAGCCGCGCTTCCGCCATCAACTTGTGCTCGCGCAAGGGGCGCTTATCGTCGTCAATGTGCAGGACGGTATGGCCGTTGGCTGTTAGATAGTCGCTTACCAGCATGCGATGGCATTGAAAGTACACTCGCTCGGCGCACATGATGGCCACGTTGCTATCGGCAGCGATTTCCAGCAATCGCTCGATGCCTCGCGCGAATTCCTCTGTCAGCATGTAATCGGCGTAGTTGCGGAACGAATCGTTGCGCAGGCCGGTGTTCGGTGAGTCCTTAAGGATCTTCTTGCGCCGCCCTCCCAGTTCCTTCATCCAGACGTAGGCGATGCCATGCGCCGGCAATTCAACTTCCAGCGACTCGCGATTAAAATGCGGCATTCGGCGCGACATGGGAAATGAGCGGATATCCACAAGGGTTCGAATGTCGTGTGACTTGAGCGCCGCCACAAGTTCGTCGAAGGCGCGGGTGGAATGCCCGATGGTGTAGACCGTGGCCACTTACTTCGACACGCTCTCCAGGGCGGCGACGATGGTTTCTTCCTGTGCAGGCTCGACGGTGCGCAGATCGAGCAGTACACGTCCCTCTTCCACGCGGGCGATGATCGGCGTCTCCCACTGGCGGAGTCGCGCGCAAAGTTCATCTGCGTTTTGACTTCCGCTCTTCACGGCAAGCACGCGCGTCGGCAATGTCGATCCGGGTGCAGCGCCTCCGCCCAGCACCGAGCGTGATTCGATGACTTCAATCTGCAAGCTGGGACAATTCGCGCGCAACCGGTCCGCTAACTGCTGTGCGCGTCGCTCCAGCTCGTTTTCGGAGATGCGCATCATGCGCAACGCCGGAATCGAATCATAGTCCTCGCGGAGATACGCGAGCAGCGTCGCTTCGAGCGCGGCATAGAACATCTTGTCCACGCGCAAGGCGCGGAACAGTGGGTTGGCGCGCAGCTTCGCCAGCAGCGCGCGATCGCCGCTGATCATGCCCGCCTGCGGTCCTCCCAGCAGCTTGTCTCCGCTATAAGTCACAATGTCCACCCCGGCGCGCAGGCTGTCGGCGATCATGGGCTCGCCGCGTACGCCAACGTTGCGCAGGTCGAAAATCTCTCCGCTGCCGAGGTCTTCCATCACCGGAATGTTGTGCTTGCGTCCGAGCGCGACCAATTCTTCCAGTGACGGCTGCTCAGTGAAGCCGACGATCTGAAAATTGGAGCGATGAACGCGCAGCAGCAGCTTGGTGCGGTCAGAGATTGCGCCCGCATAGTCGGCAATTCGCGTGCGATTGGTGGTCCCGACTTCGCGTAGCACCGCACCCGACTTCGCCATGACATCGGGAATACGAAACGAACCGCCAATCTCGACCAGCTCGCCCCGCGAAACCAGCACCTCGCCGCACTCGGCCAGCGAGTTCAGCGCCAGCAGCACCGCGGCGGCATTGTTATTGACAACTATGGTCGAGACTTCGCGCTCCGCAGTATTTAGCAATTTTGCAAAGAGGCGGTCCAGGTGGACGTCGCGTTTGCCTCGCTCACCGGTGCTGAGATCGATTTCGAGATTGGAATACCCTTGCGAAACCTCGGCTATATGTTCCAGCGCCGCCCGGCCAAGCGGCGCTCGCCCGAGGTTGGTATGCAGGATGACGCCGGTCGCGTTGATGACCGGGCGCAGCGAGAAGGCCAGCGATTGCTGCAAGCTTTGCTCAACACTTCCCGGCAACTCATCCAGCCGTGATCTGATCTGGGCCTCGTCGAGCTTGCCCGCCGTGATGTCGATACGCAATTGCTCCAGTGCCGCGCGGGTTGATGCGATGGTTGCGCTTCGCCCTGCGTGCCGAACCAGCGCCTCAATCGCAGGCAGGCGCAACAGTTCGTCGAGCGACGGCAGCAGGCGAAACAACTCGGGTTTGCCAGGAGCTTTCATGGCTGAGGGTTTTCGCTTGCCCGCCATCGTCTCAACAAAAACGACGGACTACTGCGTTGGGGGGACGTACTCCTTGGGTTTCTCCGCGCCTTCGCCGAAGAAGTAGGCGTCCATCTGCTGCACGATAAATTCCTGGTGTTCCTTCTTCCAGGGTTGCAGGCGATATTCATTGAGCAGCATCTTCATGTGCTCCTGCCACTGCTCCCAGGCCAGCTTGGAAACGTTGTTGTAGATGCGCTGTCCAAGTTCGCCGTCGAATGGCGGCTCGTCCAGACCTTCCATTTCGCGGCCCATCTTTACGCACTTCACCATATGTGCCATCCAGAACTCCTCTTTCCCGCCCACGGCGGCATGAATGCCAATGCCAATGTTTGATTCTAACGGCGACGGCCAAAGAAACCCAAATGGCAGGACCGTGAAGACCGGCACCCCTGTTTTGCAAGGGCTTAAGAGCTGACTTTTTTCATGCTTCATTCGGCATGGCTGAAGTCGTGTCCCGACACGGTTCACGACGACCTTCGTGAAAATGAGTTGAGTGCCAGTCCCATAGGCAATCAATATGTGCGTCAGCTAATATTGTCAGTCGCAGAATTAAGCAAGACAGCTGCGGCATAATTTTTCTGTCAGGGATGTCGTCGTTCTGCCGCTTCAATCGTCGATACAATGTCACCACCCGCGGCGCGGGTAGGAACGAAAAAGGAAGGGAAAGAGGATGAGCAAAGTACGAGTCCTGGTGGGCACACGCAAGGGCGCATTCGTCCTAGAGTCGGACGGCAAGCGCGAAAAGTGGGACGTCAGCGGTCCGCATTTCGCGGGCTGGGAGCTTTATCACATCAAGGGGTCGCCGGCTGATCCGAACCGGCTCTATGCCTCGCAGACCAGCGGCTGGTTCGGGCAGATGATCCAGCGCTCCAATGATGGGGGGAAAACCTGGGAGGCCCCCGGCGGCGAAAAAATGCCCGAGCCTGGCGCGATGCCGCCGCCCGCAGCCAATAAATTCGTTTACGACAGTTCTCCGGAAACCGGCAAACCACTCACCACGCATCAATGGTACGACGGCACGCAGAAACCATGGGTGTTCAAGCGCGTGTGGCATCTCGAACCGTCACTCACCGATCCCGATACGGTTTACGCGGGCGTTGAAGATGCCGCCCTGTTCCGCTCGACTGACGGCGGAAAGAGTTGGCACGAACTGCCCGGACTGCGCGGCCACGGCACTGGACCGAAGTGGCAGCCCGGCGCCGGTGGAATGTGCCTGCACACCATCATTCTCGATCCCAGCGACCCGGGCCGGATCTACATTGCCATCTCAGCCGCTGGCGCCTTCCGTACCGACGACGGCGGCAAGACGTGGAAGCCGATCAATCAGGGGCTGCGTTCGCAATACATCCCCGATCCGACGGCTGAGATCGGCCACTGCGTTCACCATGTCGCGATGCACCCGTCGCGCCCCGGCGTGCTGTTCATGCAGAAGCACTGGGACGTCATGCGCAGTGACAATGCCGGCGATTTGTGGCACGAGGTGAGCGGAAACCTGCCCACTGACTTCGGCTTCGTCATCGACGTGCATGCGCACGAACCGGAGACCATCTACGTTGTCCCCATCAAGAGCGACGGGGAGCACTTTCCGCCCGAGGGAAAGCTGCGCGTGTATCGCAGCCGCACCGGCGGAAATGAGTGGGAGGCGCTTACCAAAGGCCTGCCACAAAGCAATTGCTACGTGAACGTATTGCGCGATGCCATGGCGGTGGATTCGCTCGATTCCTGCGGCATCTACTTCGGCACCACGGGCGGGCAGGTGTACGGGTCGTCGGATGCCGGCGACAACTGGGCGCCCATTGTGCGCGACCTTCCTGCGGTGCTTTCGGTGGAGGTGCAGACGCTGCCATGATCCGCGTCGTACTGCCGCAACATCTGCGGACGCTGGCGAAAGTCGGCAGCGAGCTGGAACTTGAGGTCGAGGGTCGAGTCACGCAGCGCTCGGTCCTCGACGCGCTCGAGGCCCAATACCCCGTTTTGCGCGGCACCATCCGTGACCACGTCACGCAACAGCGCCGGCCGTTCCTGCGCTTCTTCGCCTGCGAGGAAGACCTGTCGCACGATTCGCCGGACGCGCCGTTACCAGACGCGGTCGTCTCGGGCAAGGAGCCTTTTCTCATCATCGGGGCGATTGCCGGAGGGTAAGGGTGGTTCCAGAGCGGTTCTATCTCCCAGTAAGGCTGCGCGGGCGCCCCTTCCAGCCCTTCCGGACGTCAAACCCGGTATATATTGCAATTTTCTTACAAGTAAGACACTTGCGAAAATCTTACTTTGCTTACTTCTTGCAATGGAGCAGTTTCCGGACGCGGCGAAGAAGGTTTGATAAAAGTGAATTGTCAGGAATGGCCGCTCAGGATAACTTGTTCCTCATCGCGGTCCCACTCATTCGAAACCCGCGAATGAGTGTGGCACCCGGCAAAAATATACGTGACGCACATGTGTCAAAAGTACATACTTTCGGTGGGGGGAATCGAAAAGTGAATATCACCGCCACGGGAATCTCTGGGGACAACTATGGGTGAAGCCCAAGAATCTTTCCTTCAACGGAGCTGGGGTTGGGTCGCCACCATCTTTCTCTCTGCGTTGTATATCTACCTGGAACTTACGTTATGGAAGAAGCATGGGGACGACCTCATGCTGACCGCTGCAAACATCGTCGTCACCGTTGCACTTTGGATTGTTCTGCTTCTTACCATTGCGCGTTACTGGAGAAGGGCAAAACGAGCGAAAGACCTTGAAGGACAAATCCTAACCATTAGAGACGAGCACAAGGCCGAACTCGATAGAGTGAATCGTAGTTGCGAAGTCAAGGTCAATCATGCCGAAACCGTCGCCTCTAGTGCTCATGCCGATGCGCGCACGTTAACAAATGAACTAGCAGCCAAAGACTCTGAGTTTGCAATACGTCTGCACGAAAAAGAGTTGGAATGGTCGCAGCAGATATCTCGGTTGAATACCGAGATTTCCGAGTTACGGGAAACTTCTGACGCGGCCAGGCCGCCATTCGCGTTATCGCCGTTACAGGAAGAGGCGTTTGAGTGCGCGAAGAAATTACGGGATTGGGTTGCGACAGTCGGGCCACTGGCAACCCCGTCGCTAATAGCAGGGGAGAGCGACGAAGAGCGAGCACGGCGGACGGAAAGCACGCGAGCGGCCTATCGAGCACGGCTCAAATTTGAATACGAAAGCGACTACAGAGACAGAGTTCAGGCTGTTTACCGAAAATTTGCCATAGAGAATTATCGCGATCTCTGGTTTGAAACTGTGATGGGAGGGATTGGACATGAGGAGACGGCTTTGAATATGGCCAACAGTCTTGAGGCTTTAGCCATCCGGCAATTTGCTCCGAAAGCGTCGGAGTTGATCATAAATCGCCTCAACCCTTTAATTAAGACGGTTCAGCTATGAAAAAAATGGCATACAACGAAGGGCCGGGTGTCCCACACATTCCCGCCGTCTGGAATGTGTGGGAGACATAACGTACCCGAATCGACTCTTCGGTTTCACCAAAGCCCAACTTAGCTACTTATTTACCTCCCACTCATTCGAAAATCACCAATGACTGGGGCACCCGGCTGGTCGTGGTGAGCTGAGACAGAATCCGATTATCGGAACATAGGACGTAGAGGTTATCTCATCAGCAACCATTGTCGTAGTGGCTTCCTGTCTATCCAGGTTGTGCAACGTCTCATCAGATCATCAGGAAGAACGCGGTTTGCTGACGTAGCAACAAGAGGATCATTCGTCTCTATCACAGTAACCCCACAGCCACAAACCCAACCATTAGGCGGATAGATGGACTCCCAAACATCTGAGTCGAATCCCGCAACGAAACCGTGCAAAGACCAGTGTGCCGAACAGAACTGCGTGCTTACCCAAAGACGCCAATAAGGAAAGACGCCACTCCGGGCAGCACTCTGCAATCCGGGCAGATGTTGGGCGCTATACATCGCCAGCTTGAGCGAGGAATACAAGACAGAAGCGCAACGTTTGTCGATGGCGTGAAGAGACGGGTTGCTTTCTGAGTTTAGGCACCATCGGACAAACTGTCGCTCCTCCTGACTCCGAGCCGCTTCGATGACAGCGGAGACAATTGACCCCTTGCAATCAATGTCCGCCCATCCAAGTATTCGCTCGGTCATCACAGGCAGCAGATTCTCAGGAGAAGCAATCATCAGTTCCCTTTCAAAACAGATGATGTCACAACCATATTGACCCGATCACGGGCAAGACGCCAATAAGCCCGGTGCCCCAGGTTCGGCCTGCTTTTGGCCTAACCTGGGCTGAGGAAGATCCGTGGTGGAGCGCCCGTGATTTTTAACTCACGATCTCTGGCCGTCCACTCCGATTCGATTTCCACCACCCCCATCTCCCGGTAGGCGTAGTGCCGGAAACTATTCCAGTTCCAGTCGCCCGACTCTTTCACCAGTCCGCGCTTCACCGGATTGCGATGCAGACAGCGCAGCTTCACGCCGAACTCACGTGCGTCTCGCACGTTGCGGTCATAGTACCTTTCCTGGCGGATGGCCCAACCCTATTCTCCCAGCCAAGCGCCATACGGCCGTAGCCGCTCGATGTGGTCGCAGATAATCTTGACGGCGCCCATGAGCGGCACCGCGAGGATCAGCCCCATCGCGCCCCACAGCCATCCCCAGAAAAGCAGGGAGATGGTGACCGCCAGCGGGTTCAGTTGCAGGCGCTTGCCCAGGATCTTGGGATAGAGAACGTTCATGCCAACCAAGTGCAGCCCCAGGACAGCGGCGACCACGATGAGGAAGGTGGCGGTTGTCAGGTGCCCAAGGTCGGCGATGAGCGGCGGAATGACGGCCAGCAGAACACCGAGGTAAGGGATCAGGCTAAGGAATCCGCTGATGGCCCCGAGGAAGTAGAAGTAGGGCAGGCCCAGCATTCCGAAAATGGCAATGCTACACACACTCAGGAATATGCCAATGATGAAGTTGCCCACAATGAACGAACGGATCATGCGCGCAATCAGACCCAGCATGACGTAAGCGGTATTGCGGTTTTCCATACTGAACAGCATCACCGAAGCCGAGCGCACGTGGTCCTGCCAACTCAGCATGAAGAAAACCAGAAATGGTACGAACGTGATGGTCAGTACCATCTCCGATACCGAACTGGCATTCCTGCTGACCATGTCGGTCCAGTCACTCGATTGCCGAACGGTTACAGTTTTCTTGTCCGCCTCCGAGGAAGGCAACATGGTCTCGGTGGTCCTCTGAATCTGTTCGGCTTCCTCCCGCAACCCTCCCATCATCTGTTGAATCCTGACCTTGTACTGCGGCAACTCCTGCATGAACGACAAAGCCCGGCTGTAGGAGAGATAAGTGGCTGCGCCCCCAGCGATCACCAGCAGCAGCACGGCTATCAGCGATGCCAGGGCATTCGGTATGTCAAACCGTACGAGGAAGTCAACCAGGGGAGCCAGTACGAAAGCGATCAGGATGGAAACTAGAACAACTACCAGGATCAGCTTGGCAAAATACAGCATGGTCAGGACGGCGCCCATCGCGAGGATGAGCAATGCCGATGCCTGGAGGCGCAGAATACGGCGACGTTCCAACTCGGCGACGGTGGAGCGATTGATCGATACTTGCGGAAGCGGCGAGGTCCGCCTGCCGCATTCGCATCCACATCGGGATCGGGGTCCTGCGTCCCTTGGGGCTCCAGATTGTCCAACAGCTTTTCTGGCATTTCGCTTATGGTACTCGCATAACTCTCAGATTCGGAACATGATACTTTTGCTGTGTCGCAGATGGGAAATACTTTTACGACAGCGCAGCCAGTTGATCAACCTCGCCGCATCCTGGCGTTGGATTTCGGCGCGCGCAACATCGGCCTGGCGGTAAGTGACGAGCTGGGAGTCACGGCCCAGGGCCTGCCGACGTTACGCCGCAGCAACAAGCGCAACGATCTGGACCACTTGCGGCGTGTGATCAAGCAATTCCAAATCGCCGAGGTGGTGATGGGACTGCCCCTGCGCATGAGCGGGAGCGAAGGCATCCAGTCAGAGAAGGTGCAGGTCTTCGCGGAAGAATTGCGCCGCAAGTTCAAGCTGCCAGTGCATCTGTATGACGAACGGCTGACTTCGGTCGAGGCCAATCGCCTGTTGCGTGAAACCGAAATGAGCACTCACCGGCGTGCGGGGGTAGTGGACCAACTGGCGGCGGTGCTGATTCTGCAATCGTTTCTGGAATTCCGGAGGAACCGAGAGCCGTAGTCCCTTCTTGGTGGTTCAAAGCGCTGAGCGAAGGGTCACCCCTAAGGCCATTTCTGTGCGCCATGCAGGATGCGGTTGATTTCAATAACCTCTGCGCGGATTCGGTATACGGTCAAAAAGGGCAAACCCGGAAATACCAGTTCGCGAGTCCCCACCTTGCGGCCCGGGCGACCACGGTACGGAAACTGCATGAGGGAGCCAACACCTTGGTAGATTGTGAGGGCTACACGCCGGGCTGCTGCCGGGCCGTCACGCGCCTCGATGTAATCGCAGATGTGGGTAAGATCGCGCGCTGAGGGTTCTGTCCAGCGGATCCGCATCAGCCGGGATATCGGCTATCAATGAGCTTGCTTATGTCGTCGTGTTCAATGAACTCGTCCCGGTCGGCGGCGGCCAAGCCTTTCCCCACCTCCCGCAGAAACCATTCATCGTAGTCCACGAAGCGCTCTACGGCCTCTCGCACGATTGCCTTCGTGTCCCGGCCCTGCTCGGCGGCAAGCCGGGTGAGTTTGGCTTGCAGATCTGAAGTGAAATCCACTTCCATGCCCTTCAGCGTATGACGCCGAAAAACAGGTGTCAAGCGTGAGTTGATGGGTTCTGGCCTGCCCTCCTCGTCTGCTGTGCAGCGCATAGCCGCTATCCTTCATCTAAACTGCTGTATTCCATGAAAACATTCTTCAAACTCGTCGCGGCGGTGGTGCTGGCGTTTGCACTGTGGTTTGCGTGGGCGGCCCTGCTGCCCTTGAAACCCTCAGAGACCAAGTTCGTGCTGCTTCGTCCGGGCTGGAGCACGCGCCACATTGCCCAGGATTTGCAGCGCGAAGGCGTCATTCGCAGCTCAGCGGCATTCCTAATGCTGCAATACGCCGAAGGACTAAAGACTCTCAAGGCCGGCGAGTATAAGTTCGATGAGCCTGCCAGCGCCATGCAGGTATGGCGGCGCCTGGTGCGCGGCGACGTTTATGCGCGCACCGTCGTTATCCCCGAAGGCTATAACATGTACGACATCGCCACCGTGGTCGAGCAGGCGGGCCTGGGGACGGCGGCCGATTTTCTCACCGCGGCCAAGGGTGATTTGTTTCTCCTGCGCGAGATCGATCCCAATGCGCAGTCGCTGGAGGGATATCTCTTTCCTGACACCTATCAGTTCACGCGGATCGACACAGCTCATGACCTGGTAGCGGCGATGGTGCATCGGTTTCGCCAGGAAGCGCAAAAAGTCGGGCTGCTGGGTAACGGTGACCCACATCGCATCGTGACCATGGCCTCCATCGTGGAGAAGGAAACCGCGGTGCCGGAAGAGCGGCCCTTGGTGGCCAGCGTGTACTACAACCGGCTGGCCAAGAACATGACGTTGGGAGCCGATCCCAGCGTGATTTACGCCGCCCTGCTGGCCGGACGTTATCGCGGCACCATCTATCAGTCCGACCTGCAATTCGATTCTCGGTATAACACCTACAAGTATCCTGGGCTGCCTCCCGGCCCGATCGCCAATCCGGGCGTCGCATCGTTGCAGGCGGCGCTGCATCCCGCGCAAAGCGATTTCCTGTACTTCGTCAGCGACAACAATGGCCATCATCGTTTCGCCCGCACCATGGAAGAACATGCGCGGAACGTGATTGCGTATCGCCGCGCGGTGGCTGGCCCGCAGTAGCGCAAGGATGTGCCGGCAGGGGCGTTCTTTGTGAGGAAGCCCCGGTCGCCGAATTAGCGGCATTCGACCTCGATAAGTGAGACAATAGAGTATGACTTACTATCGAGTTGAGTTTCCGGCCGGATCCCCTAAGCCCCATCACCCCAAAAGGTTTCGCACCGAAGAAAAGGCGAAGCAGCACGCACGTAAAGTGCTTGGCATGAGCGAGGAAGGCATCCTGGCATCAAAGGTCACAATTCTCCCCGTCAGCAGCAACGAAGCCCCGCCATCATGATCTGCCCTAGCTGTGGCGGCGAGTTGTCGAAAGTGTGGCAGCCTCAACAGGCGGTCAACTCCATGCCGATTGCGCGAATGCAGTGGCACTGCGGGACCTGCGGTGGGTCCTTCAATCGCGAGCAATTACGCACTCCACCCAAGCGGAACGCCGATGCCCCGGCCGAGCCTGTTCTCCTTAAGTCCTGACAGCATAGTAACTTACGTATGAAGTGGGCGGCCAAATCTGCGCTCTTTGACCTATGGGTCATTGACCCCACTTTGCTCGGCATGTTACAAAAATCTCGCCTTTTGTGCTGCGCCCTTTGTGTGCCTGAAATGTGCACATGAATAGGTGCAAGTGTTCCCGACGCGGCCAAGCCTCAACACTTCTGTCTTGAAGTGGAAGCGCGTTTCCGGGATTCCAGCAGGTCCATGCATAGGTTTTCTGGCGATCTGTGAAGACGCAAGCTAGAAATCTGTGCGCCTGATCTGATGGTGGTCATCGATCTCGTGGAAACGCTGCCCGCGATTTAGGGCAGGAGAGCGCAACAATCTTAATGTCATTTTACGGGTGCGTCCCGGCGAAACGGGCGTCGCCCATCGGAGGAATCATATGCACACCTGGCTCGCTGCCCTGCGGCGGCTGTCACCTGCAAGTGTCCATTTCAGAAGCCCGATCAGGCTGCTGAGTGCGACCCTTACCGTCTTAATGCTGAGCGCGACGGCGGCCTTCGCCCAACCTGAGGCTGCTGGAGAAGCCAGCTTAAAGCTCCCCGATCTGTCATCAGTCAGCTTCCTCGGCATGGATGGCCACAAGATACTGCTGATCGGAATCCTCTTCTGCGCTTTCGGCTTATTGTTCGGGCTGGCGATTTACATGCAGCTCAAGAACCTGCCGGTCCATCGCTCCATGCGCGAGATTTCCGAACTCATTTACGAGACCTGCAAGACCTACCTGATCACGCAAGGCAAGTTCATCCTCATCCTTTGGGCCTTCATAGCGGTGGTTATCGTCGCCTATTTCGGATGGCTGGCTCCCGTACCTGGCAAGGCGATCGGGGTTACCGTTCCGGTCATTCTGGCCTTCAGTCTTCTGGGCATCGCGGGCAGCTATGGGGTGGCGTGGTTCGGCATTCGCGTCAATACCTTCGCCAACTCGCGCACTGCGTTCGCCGGACTGCGCGGCAAGCCGTTTCCCATCTATGCCATTCCGCTGAAGGCAGGCATGAGCATTGGCATGATGCTGATCTCGGTCGAGCTGCTCATCATGCTTTGCATCCTGTTGTTTGTGCCGGGTGATTACGCCGGCCAGTGTTTCATCGGCTTCGCCATCGGCGAATCGCTGGGCGCGGCCGCGCTGCGTATCGCGGGCGGCATCTTCACCAAGATTGCCGACATCGGCTCCGACCTGATGAAGATCGTCTTCAAGATCAAGGAAGACGATGCACGCAATCCCGGCGTTATCGCCGACTGTACCGGTGACAATGCCGGCGACTCGGTGGGTCCCAGCGCCGACGGCTTCGAGACGTACGGCGTGACCGGCGTGGCGTTGATCACGTTCATCCTGCTGGCTGTGAGAGACCCCAAAGTCCAGGTGCAGTTGCTGGTTTGGATTTTCATCATGCGCATCATGATGCTGGTCTCCAGCACCGTGGCTTACTTCCTGAACGAAGCGGTTGCTAAAGCCCGCTATGGCAACGCCGACCAGATGAACTTCGAAGCACCTCTTACCTCGCTGGTGTGGCTCACCTCGATCATCTCCATCGTTCTGACTTACATCGTGTCTTATCTAATCGTGCCAATCCTGGGCGGCGACCCGACACAGTGGTGGAAACTGGCAACCATTATCTCGTGCGGCACGCTGGCCGGCGCCGTGATTCCTGAACTGGTGAAGGTCTTCACTTCGGTTACTTCCCGCCACGTGCGCGAGGTGGTGACCTCGGCTGACGAAGGCGGCGCGTCGCTCGGCATCCTGTCGGGCTTCGTGGCCGGCAATTTCTCCTGCTACTACCTTGGTTTCACCATGGTCAGCCTGATGGCAATAGGGTCTTATGTCAGCCAGTTCGGGCTTGGTGAGCTGATGCTGGCTCCCGCGGTATTCGCCTTCGGTCTGGTCGCCTTCGGCTTCCTCGGTATGGGACCGGTAACCATCGCCGTAGATTCCTACGGTCCGGTGACCGATAACGCGCAATCGGTGTACGAGTTGTCGCTGATTGAAACCATCCCGAACATCAAGGGCGAGTTGCAGAAAGACTACAACATCACCGTGAACTTCGAGCGCGCCAAGCACCTTCTGGAAGAGAACGATGGCGCCGGCAACACGTTCAAAGCCACAGCCAAGCCGGTGCTCATCGGTACCGCTGTCGTCGGTGCCACTACCATGATCTTCTCCATCATCATGGCGCTCACTCACGGCCTGTCAGAAAATGTGGGCAAGCTATCGCTGTTGCACGCGCCGTTTGTGCTTGGCCTCATCAGCGGCGGGGCCATCATCTACTGGTTCACCGGCGCTTCCACCCAGGCGGTCACCACCGGCGCTTATCGCGCGGTGGAATTTATCAAGGCCAACATCAAGCTGGAAGGGTCGGACAAGGCCTCGGTCAGCGACAGCAAAAAGGTGGTCGAGATCTGCACCAAGTACGCGCAGAAGGGCATGTTTAACATCTTTATTGCGGTGTTCTTCGTGACCCTGTCGTTTGCTTTCGTCGAGCCGTTCTTCTTCATTGGATATCTCATCTCGATCGCGGCATTCGGCTTGTACCAGGCCATGTTTATGGCCAACGCCGGCGCTGCCTGGGACAACGCCAAGAAGATCGTGGAAGTTGAACTGAAGCAGAAGGGTACCCCACTGCACGATGCCACCGTAATCGGCGATACCGTGGGCGATCCGTTCAAGGACACCTCTTCGGTTGCCATGAATCCGATCATCAAGTTCACCACGCTGTTCGGGTTGCTGGCGGTTGAGCTGGCGGTGCAATTGACAGCGACGCAGGGGGCAGGACTAAGCCACATACTGGCGGTCGTATTCTTCCTCGTATCGTTTACCTTCGTGTGGAGGTCGTTCTACGGCATGCGGATCGTCAAGGCCGCAGCCTGATTTCGATCCTGCCTAACCGCAAACGCCATCCTACGGGATGGCGTTTTGCATTGTCCCTTGAATTTGTCATCCCGAGCGGAGCGTAGCGCAGTCGAGGGATCTGCGGTTATTCCCCTCTGACGGTGTCGTTGATTGGAGTAGCCGCCACCTAACAGATATACTGCCCGCCATGCGCGAACTGCAGCGTCAAATCGAGTCTTTCTATGCGATGGGAGCGGAGGCAGCCGGAATCCCCGAAGCTGGCGAGGTCTTTTCGCGCTTCCGCGATGACCTGACGGCCGGCACAATTCGCGCTGCGGCAAAGGTCGAAGGCCGTTGGCATACCAATGAGTGGGTGAAGCAAGGCATCCTGCTGGGTTTTCGCATCGGCAAATTGGCGGAGAGCGGCGACCCGCGTGTGCTCTCCTTCGTTGACAAGGACACCTATCCGATTCGTCACTTCACTGCTGGCGATCAGGTGCGCGTGGTGCCCGGCGGCTCATCAGTGCGCGCTGGAGCTTACGTCGCGCCCTCGGTCATTTGCATGCCGCCCATGTTCATCAATGTCGGCGCCTATGTTGATGAAGGCGCAATGATCGATTCGCACGCCCTGGTCGGTTCCTGCGCCCAGGTGGGGAAGCGGGTACACATCAGCGCCGCAGCACAGGTCGGTGGCGTGCTGGAGCCGATCAACGCATCGCCCGTCATCATCGAAGATGACGTGCTGATGGGCGGAAACTGCGGCGTCTATGAAGGCACCCTGGTGGGCGCGCGCGCCGTGCTGGGAGCTGGCGTGATCCTGACGCGGTCCACGCCCTTGTTTGACACCGTGCGAGGCGAGATCTACCGCGCGACCGCGACAGAACCGCTGCGTGTGCCCGAGGGCGCTGTTGTCGTGCCCGGTTCGCGCGCCATCACCAAGGGCAAGGCCGCCGAGTGGGGACTGTCGCTCTACACTCCCGTGATTGTGAAATATCGTGATGAACGCACCGACCGAGGTGTGGAGTTGGAGGACATTCTGCGGTAAGAAGAGCGGCTCTAGCTAGATTATTCATGAGCGCAGATAATTTCGTTGAGTGTCATCCTGAGCGACGAGCGTAGCGAGGAGTCGAAGGACCCCTTTGGCCGCCAGCAATGTGCCAAACAGCTACACGGTGATTCCTGGCAGCTATAGGGATCCTTCGACTCCACGCCCGCCCGACCCGCAAAAGAAGCGGGTCGGGAATTCTCGCGGGCGCTCCGCTCAGGATGACACTTCCAGGTTCATGAATAATGCAGGTAAAGGTCCGCTCTACCGGTGTGGTACTGCGACTCTATGGCTCAATCCACCAAACAACGAGAAAACATCACGCTGCTGACGGCAACCGTCATTGCGCTGGCTGCGCTGTTGTCCTGGCGCTTTGGCGGACAAGCGACGGTGCTGATCGCCATACTGCGCTGGGCCGCACTCGCCTCCCTGGTGGTTTATGGATGTCTCAGGCGCACGTTGACCGCGTGGATCTTCATCGCCATGCTGGTAGGAGCGGCTGTCGGACACGACTTCCCCAACGTCGCTACAAACCTGCGAGTGCTGGCGCTGATTTTTCTGCGCCTCATTAAGACAATCATTGCGCCTTTAATCTTCGGTACGCTCGTGGTCGGAATCGCAGGCCACTCTAATCTGCGGCAGGTTGGCCGGCTGGCCCTTCGCTCGATCATCTACTTTGAAATTGTCACTACTGTCGCTATCTTCCTCGGGCTGGCTGCCATCAACATCAGCCGGGCCGGGGTTGGCGTGCAGTTGCCGGCGACCCCGGCCACCGAGACAGTCCCAACCAGCAAGCTGAGCGCACAAGATACCATCCTGCATATCTTTCCCGAAAATATTGCAAAGTCGGTCGCTGACGGGGCAGTGCTGGAGGTCGTCGTATTCAGCCTGATTTTCGCAGTCGCCCTTGCCATGATCAGCGAACAAAAACGCCGTCCCATGCTGGCCTTCTGCGAGAGCCTCAGCGAGGTGATGTTCAAGTTCACCAACCTCGTCATGTACATCGCCCCACTGGGGGTCGGCGCAGCCGTGGCCTACACTGTGGGACATACCGGGATTGCCGCGCTGGGCAGTCTGCTGAAGCTTCTGCTGACGTTTTATGCCGCGCTAATCGTATTCATTTTGGCTGTCCTGCTGCCGGTCGCAATGATGTTCCGGGTCCCCTTACGTGCGTTCGTCCGGGCCGTAACCGAGCCGGTCACCATTGCTTTTGCCACGACCAGTTCTGAGGCTGCCCTGCCTCGCGCCATCGAGGCAATGGAGGCTGTTGGCGTTCCGCGACAAATCGTCGCTTTCGTCATCCCCACCGGCTACAGCTTCAACATGGATGGAGGTTCGCTGTATCTTTCTGTGGCGGCCATCTTTGTTGCCCAGGCCGCGGGCATTCATCTTTCGCTGGGGCAGCAACTCATGATGATGCTGACGCTCATGTTGACCAGCAAAGGGATTGCGGGCGTCTCACGCGGCTCTTTCGTAGTCTTGATGGCGACGGCGGCTTCCCTCGGTTTGCCAAGCGAGGCGGTGCTGCTACTTCTCGGGATCGATCCAATTCTCGACATGGGACGGACCGCGGTCAATGTGCTGGGCAACTGCCTGGCGTCGGTGGTCATGGCAAAGTGGGAAGGCGAATTCGGCACAGAGGCGCCGTCGCCCGCGGTCAAGGAAGCGGTGTTGCAGTAATCCGTAGTGTGGCGAAAATTATCTCGCCGGAAGGGCCGGGGGCCGGACTCTGCTGTTGATTTGCTGCGCTCGCATTTGCAGATGCTTCTGGCGAAAATGTCCGATGGCGCGCTCGCCCCACACCTTCACAAAGTAATGGTTCAGACCCGCGCCGATTGCCGAGCTGATTAGCGGAATGAGCCGCGCTGTCCACTTCTCCACGATTTCCGCGCTGGCTTTCACAGCGATCCGCTGAATGACCCGCGGAACAAACTTGGAGACGAACTGCTTCTCCAGTAGTTCGCGGCTGATGTCCACCCCCGCGGCACTGGCTGCGGCAACCCACAGTTCAGCCTCTTCTTCCTCGGTGTTATACGGGAAGCCGTAAATCAGGCTGAGCTTCTGGATCATGCGCAAGGTGATTGCCGACAGGATGCCGAGATCAGGCAGCACCGTGAACATGCCACCCATACCGAGGCCGGCGCCTTCGACGGTGGCCAAACGCGTGTGCGCACGAACCGTCTGTTCCGCAATGTGGTCCAGTATGCCTGGATCCACCGAATACACGCCCTCATAGGTCAAGGCTGGCAGGTCATACGCTATGCGCAGTTGTTCGAGATACTTGTCGGGATTCACTTTGACGGTGGAGTAGGCTTTCATGAAGGCGCCGCGCACGGCACTCTCTACACCCCGCCGCATCCACGATTTGTTTGTCCGGTTTGTCATGTTGTCAAACTCAAGTATAAGCGCTTGCCCTGCTTGGCGGTTCTTGGCCTAGGAACCTTGCCCGGCGTTCCTGTGCTAGCATCGAAAGTTGCAGATGCCAATAGGAAAACTCCAGGTTGTACCGCTGGGCGGACTCGGCGAATTCGGCATGAATTGCATGGCCATTCGCTGGGGTGACGACATCATCGTCATCGATGCCGGGCTCATGTTCCCCGAAGCTGAGTTGCTGGGCGTGGACATCGTTGTCCCCGATATTACCTACCTGATCGAAAATCGCGCTCATGTCCGCGCCATTGTTCTTACCCACGGTCACGAAGATCACATCGGAGCGCTGCCCTGGGTCCTGTCGGAGCTCAACGTCCCGGTCTACGGCACTGAATTCACCCTGGCGTATGTGGAAGGCAAATTGGAAGAGCATGGTCAATTGGATGATGCCGTGCTCAACGAGATCAGGCCTGGCGAGCGCTTCAAGGTGGGACCGTTCACCATCAATCCCATTCAGGTCACGCACAGCCTGGTGGATTGCGTCGCGCTGGCTATTCACACGCCGCTCGGCACCATAATCCACACGGGCGACTTCAAAGTCGATCCCACGCCGACGGACAATCGCCTGTTCGATTTGCATTCCTTTGCGGAATACGGCAAGGAAGGAGTGCTGGCGCTGTTTCAGGACTCAACCAACGTGGAGCGCCGCGGCTACACGCCGAGCGAACGTGCGGTGCGGGCGCGGTTCCAGGAGATTTTCTCGCGCGCTGAGCGCCGCCTGTTCATCACCTGTTTCTCGTCTTCCATCCATCGCATCAAGCTGACCATGGAACAGGCTTTTGAGAATGGCCGCAAAGTTGCGCTAGTCGGCCGCTCCATGACGGAGTCGGCGGAGATCGCGCAGGACCTCGGCTATATCGACGCGCCCGACGGATTGCTGATTCATCCCGCCCAGATTCGTGATTTCCCGCCTGAGAAAGTTTGTGTGCTCATCAGTGGCACACAAGGCGAGCCCATGTCGGCCCTGTCGCGGGCGGCGGTTGACAATCACAAGCACGCGCGCATTCAGCCGGGCGACACCGTGGTGCTCTCGTCGCGCATTATTCCCGGCAATGAAAAGGCTATCTACCGTGTGGTGGACCATCTGTTCCGCCGCGATGCTCACGTCATCTACGACGATGGGTCATCGCCGCCGGTACACGTCAGCGGGCACGCCAGCCAGGAAGAGCTGAAGCTCATCATCAATCTGGTAAAGCCGCAATATTTTATTCCCATCCATGGCGAATATCGCCAGCTCAAGTTGCACGCCGAAATGGCCGGCGCCATGCACAACTCGGTCGGCAAGGTCATGATGATCGAGAGCGGCGACATTCTGGAATTCGACGAGATGGGAGCGCGCAAGGCGGGACGGATTGCGGTAGGGCGCGTCTGCATCGATTCCAATTCCATGGGCGATGTGGTGGAAGACCTGGTCATTCGCGATCGCCGTCACCTCAGCGAGGACGGCATTGTGCTGCCCATCATCGCCATCAATAAGCTGACGGGCAAGGTGGAGACGCCGCCGGAAATCGTGATGCGCGGCTTCTCGGGTAATACCAACGAGGATGGTTTCCTCGATCAGGCGCGGCAAGCGGTGATGAACACTCTCGAGTCCTCAAGCGATGAAGAGAAGGGCGACTACGGCATGATCAAGGAAAAAATTCGCCAGGACCTGAAACGCTTCATCGTAAAAAATACTTCGCGGCGGCCGCTGATCATGCCGGTAATTCTGGAAATTTGATACACCGCCGTGGTTTCTAATGACCACCGTTCCCTGGCAAGGCCGTAATCCATCGCATAAGGCGCGCTTCCTCGCCTGGCTTCTGCTGTTGCTTCCTATTGTCGTCATTCTTCTTTATCCGCTTGCCAACGACCATCTGCAGGCGGCTTCTCTGCTACAGCGCATTTCCGATCCGAAGGCCACGGGATGGTTGGCCAACTATGAAGTCCATCCGGTTGATGTACACGACTCCACGTTCACCTTTCGAGGCAGGCCGATTGCTGCGCACGTCTACACGCCGCGCGGAGTCAGCTTCGCACCCGGAATCGTCATTATTCACGGCATGCACAGACTGGGGATTGACGATGCTCGGCTGGTGGATTCTGCGCGTGCGGTGGCGGCGAGCGGCTTTTTTGTGATGACGCCGCAGGTTTCGGGCGTCGCCGACTATCGCGTAGAAGGCGAATCGGCGGAGCTCATCGGCACGGCTGCGCGCAGTTTCGCGCAAGAGCTCAATATACCGAAAGTCGGCATACTGGCAATCAGCTTTTCCGGCGGGTTGTCGTTGCTGGCCGCCAGCGATCCGCAATTCTCGCCCTCGATCGCATGGGTGGCTTCGCTTGGCGGATACTACGATCTCGCCAATGTTCTGCGCTTCTTTGCGACCGGCGACGCGGTCCGTCCAGATGGATCCGTTGAGCGTTTGGAGCCACATGAGTACGGTCCGCTGATCGTGGTCTACGACGAGCCGCAGGATTTTTTCGCCCCGCAAGATGTGCCAGCGGCACGGCAAGCCCTCAAGTTACTGCTCGCCGAAGATGGAAAAGCTTCCGAAGCGCTGACCAGCACCATGACCCCCGGGGATCAGGACGTTATGCAGCGCATTTACCACAAAGAGCGGGCGAGCTTCGCGCCTGCGATTCTTGCCGAAATCGGCAAGCGCCGGGAGGAATTGGCTGCAGCCTCTCCCGCTGGGCATCTTCAGTCCCTGCATGTTCCGGTCTTGTTGTTGCATGGCTCCGACGACGTGATCATCCCGCCGACAGAAATGTTGTGGCTGCAGCGTGAAGTTCCGAAGAAATATTTAGTGGACGCGCTTATCAGCCCTGCGATTGGTCATGTGGACTTTGGCGTCAAAGTGAAGTTGCTTGATCGGCTGGCGCTTGTACACTGGATGGCATTGATGATCCGCGAAGCGCGAAATGCCGGCGATGGCCAGGACGCAATGCACGTGCCGGCCGGCCTATGGCTCGCATCCGCGGCGACGGTGGAGCACTGATTCAGGCATGGTGAGTCTCCAACAAATCAAGCTGGCGCACAATAGGATGCGCGGCATAGCGGTGCGCACGCCGCTCATTCGCTACTTTCCGCCCGCCCGCAAGCTAGATGCGTCGGCCGACGCGAAATCTGCTTGCGAATCGATGCGCGGGGATTTGTGGCTGAAGGCCGAGAGTCTTCAGCCGATCGGGTCGTTCAAGCTGCGCGGGGCCTACAACAAGATCGCGTCGTTCACAGAACAAGAACGGCAGCGCGGGGTTATCTCGTATTCCAGTGGCAATCACGCGCAGGGAGTTGCTTACGCGGCGCGCGCCCTGGGCGTCAAAGCAATCATCGTGATGCCGCGCAACGCGCCCAAAATCAAGATGGACAGCACTGCCGCACTGGGAGCGGAGATTGTGACAGTGGGTCCGGCCAGCGCAGAGCGTATGCAGAAGGCCGAAGAACTGGCGCGCCAGCATGGCTACATGATCGTGCCCCCGTACAATGACGAGCAGATCATCGCCGGCCAGGGCACGGTTGGGCTGGAAATACTGGAAGACTGCCCCGACGTTGACCTCGTACTGGTGCCGGTGGGCGGAGGTGGGCTGATCAGTGGAGTTTCCGCCGCGCTGAAACTGAGCGGCTCGAAAGCGAAAGTGATTGGCGTCGAGCCTGAGCTGGCCAATGATGCGCAGCAAAGCTTCCGCAAGGGCGAGATTGTGGAATTGGCCGCCGAGCGCGTCTCCAGCACTTTGGCTGACGGACTACGTACGCAAGCGATTGGGCGACTGAACTTCGAGCATATGCGGAAATTCGTCGATGACATAATCAGTGTGACAGAAGATGAAATCCGCACCGCGATGCGGCAGATTCTTCTGAACGGGCGCATTGTCGCCGAACCCAGTGGGGCGGTCACGTTCGCGGCCTGGCTTTATCACGGCGACGAGTTGCCCGCATCGGAAAAAGTGGTAGCCGTAGTCAGCGGTGGAAACGTGGAGCCGCACTTGCTGGCCCAGGTGTTGCGGGAAGAGAGCAACTAGCAATTAGCTACTAGCAACTGGCATGGCATGTAGGAGTGATAGGGTGCTTTACAAACGTTCACAAGGTTGCGTTTTCGTTGCAGGTGTACTGCTGTTTTTTTCGCTTTCGCTTTTTGCCGCCGAACACGGCATCATGCTGCGCGAAGGCATCATTTACATTTCGCCCGACAGCTCTTCCGCGAAGTTGTCAAACATTGGCCGCGGCCGTGAAGTTGCCATCCTCGAGCGCACCCCGGGCTGGATCCACGCCGTGGGTACGGTGGGCGTCACCCAAAGCGTCGAATTCGACGCTGAAGACGAGGAGAACGCCCGTAATGTCACCGGGTGGATTGTGGACAAGGGAGTGATCACGACCGCTACTCCCGACGGCGACAAGGCCCTGTTCGGCGAGGCTTTCGATTCCGAGATGGAAGCCAGCCGGCGAGGCGGCCGTCGTGGGGCGGCGCAGGATGCGATGCGAATTTACGCACGCATCGCCGAATATTTTCCGACCTCCCCGCTGGCCGGAGAAGCGCTCTATCGTAGCGCCGACATTCGCTGGGAAATCGATTCGGCAGACCAGGCCACTCGTCCCTCGTCAAAAGTGCGCGATCCTGCACTGCACGTCCCCATCGACGAAGCGTACATGAAGCAGGTAATCAAGAAATTTCCGCGCACCAAGTGGGCTGATCTGGCTGCCTATCACCTGCTCGACAACAAACTGTGTGGCGAATGGGAGGCGCAAGCCAAGTGTCCCGAGAAGGAAGGTGAGATGTATCTGAAGTATGCCGAAGAGCATCCCCAGTCGCCCAAGGCCCCCGAGGCGCTTTACAAGTCGGCGTGGCGTTACTCAGCGCTGATCGTGATTTACCAGACCGACAATCAGGCAAAGAAGGCGGATGATTCCGGTGGGCGCGCCATCAGCATCGCCAAGAAACTGATGTCGCAATATCCCAACGACGAAGATTGGTCCAGCCGCGCTGAGCGTCTGATATACATGGTGCAGAACAAAATCCCCACCTACGGGAACTATCTCGAATAGTTGTGGCGTGCAGCGTTGCAATCGAGATCCGTTTGGGTTTGTAACTAGCTGGCCGTCGCGGAGGCGATTTGAACGACTACCTGCTGTCTATTCTCCTGGGCGTTATTGAAGGTCTAACCGAATTTCTTCCCGTCAGCTCGACAGCGCATCTGCGCATCGCAGAGGCACTTCTGGGCGTTGACCTCGGCAATGGCTATTGGAAGATGTTCTCCATCGTGATCCAGTTAGGCGCAATTCTTTGCCTGCCACTGTATTTCTGGAGCCGCATTGTCGAATTCGTTCATGATTTTCCCCACGGGAAAAATGGCGATCGCACGGTCATCAATCATCCCCTGACGCTGACCATGATTGCCTTCGTGGTAACTGCAATTCCCGCTTTTCTGCTGACCAAGATCATCGGCAAACACCTTGAGAGCCTGCCCCTTATGGCATGGGCCCTGATCATCGGTGGCATCGTGATGTGGGTCATTGACGCTGTTTACGAACGGTCGAAACATCAGGCGTTCGCACGCGGCAGACTTACCGAAGACATGGAGCAGATGTCGGTCGCGCAGGCCGTCTGGATCGGCTTCTGCCAGATATTTTCCGCGGTCTTTCCCGGAACCTCGCGCTCCATGTCCACCATCACGGCGGGAGAGCTCGCCGGCATGAGCCGTCCGGCGGCGCTGGAATTTTCATTTTTCCTTTCCATCCCAACCATGGTGGTGGCGACCTGTTACGACCTGCTGAAATCAATGCGGCCCCACCATGGCGAGCCCAGCGCGATTGGCTCCATGCCCAGCGACGCCCATTCCTGGGTGATTCTGGCCATCGGCTTCGTAGTCTCGTTTATCGTCGCCTACGGCGTGGTGGCGTGGTTCATGAACTGGGTCCGCACTCGCGGCTTCACAGTCTTCGCCATCTACCGAATCGTATTGGGCGCGGCTGTGCTGTGGTGGGTAGGGCACGTCGTCCGTTAGCGGGGGAGAGACTAGTTCGGCAACGTGGCGGCTGTTATTTTCCGCCGCAGTAGCTCACCTTTCTGGGATAATTATTTGGCTCTGGCGTATCTGGTCCCCAATCGCCTGAAGGATTGGGGAGCCCGCATCGGTCGATTCCCGGCATCACGCTTTTTGGTTTGCGGCGGATTGGACGTCAATGTGTGCCCGCGCTGGACGGAGCAGGCAGCATGAGTCCTCGCAAACGACGTGGTTTCGCGGCGCGTCCGAACGCCCACATGACAATCGCTTCGCGCGCTTTCACTCCGACGGCCAACCGGCGGCTCAATGAGCTGATCGGCTTCCTGATGTTGGTCTTCGCGGTCCTCCTTGTCCTCGCGCTGGTATCGTATTCGCCGCTGGATCCATCCTTAAACACGGCCTCAAGTCCTCCCGCTTCCCGCCCCGCCCATAACTGGGTCGGAGTGGTCGGGGCCATGGTCAGCGATCTGGGGCTGCAACTGTTTGGGGTCGCGGTATTTCTGATCCCGGTTTTTCTGGGCCTCTACTCGATGCGATGGTTTCGTTCGCGGCCCATCACTGCGCCCTACGTCAAGATGGTGGGTGCGGCTGGGTTGTTGACCTTTCTTTCCGGGTTCATAGGCCTGTTGCCCTGGAACATTCGCTGGAAGGGAGTTATTCCTTCCGAGGGACTTCTGGGCCGGATCGTAGCCGACGCGCTCATTCACTACTTCAACCTGGTCGGCGCCTATCTGGTTTGCCTGGCGGTGATCGCTGTCGCCCTGTATCTTTCGACGGCCTTCTCCTTTGGAGCCCTCCAGATCTGGTCACAAACGCGCTTCGCATTCGCCTACGCGGCGCTCGACCGGTTTGCCGACTGGCGAATGGAGCGTGCCCGCAAGAAGGCAGCCAAGGACCTTGAGAAGAAGCGCGCAGCCGCTGCCAATGCGAAGCCGGTAGTCACCGCTCAACTAGTTCCCAAGCGGGTGGCAGCGCTGGATGTCGAGGTCCCAGCGACATCGGCGGTCGCAGGAATGGTCCCTCCGGTGCCGCAGCCTGCACAGCCGGCAAATGGAGCCAAGAGCGGCATCGAGCGCACCTTTGGCGGCGAAGCGCCACAGCCAGAGACCGACGACCTCGAATCCACTCCGGGTGACATTGCCGTCACCTCGCGCGCCGATAGCACACAGCACGGAAAAACCACCATGCCGCGCGTTGCCGGCAGCTACAAACTTCCGTCAACCGCCCTGCTGCACCGCCCAGACGAGCACAGCGCTATCAACGAACTCGAGCTGAAGAACCTGGCGCAAGTGCTGGCCGAAAAATGCGCCGAGTTCGATGTCCGCGGGCAGGTGGTGCAGATCAATCCCGGCCCGGTGGTTACGACGTTCGAGTTCAAGCCCGAGGCTGGCATCAAGTACAGCCGCGTCACCAGCCTTTGTGATGACCTGTGCCTGGCGCTGCGCGCCGAGAGCATTCTGATCGAACGCATGTCGGGGAAATCCACGGTGGGCATTCAGGTGCCAAACCACGAGCGCGAAACCATCTGGCTGCGCGAGGTGGTGGAAGCCCAGGAGTTTCTGGGGTCGAAGTCGAAAATCACCCTGGCGATGGGCAAAGACATCAATGGCCGCATCGTGACCTCCGAACTCAACACCATGCCCCACCTGCTCATCGCCGGTTCCACCGGCTCGGGCAAGAGCGTGGCAATCAACGCGTTCATCATGTCGATCTTGTACAAGGCCACACCTGAGCAGGTGCGGCTGATCCTGGTGGACCCGAAGCGGCTGGAGTTGGGCAACTATGAAGGCGTGCCACACCTCTACACGCCCATCATCACCGAGCCCAAACTGGCGTCGAATGCCCTGCGCAACGCGGTGCGCGAGATGGAGCGGCGGCTGAAGGTGCTGGCTGAGAAGGGCGTGCGCAATATCGACCAGTACAACCGCCTCTTCGACAACAGCACTCCCAACCTGTTTGAAGATGGCAGCGAGGCGCATCCGCTGCCTTACATCGTCATCATCATCGATGAGTTGGCCGACCTGATGATGCTCGACGGGCAAAACGTGGAAGCTTCCATCACGCGTCTGGCACAAATGGCACGCGCGGTGGGCATCCACCTGATACTGGCGACGCAACGGCCTTCCGTGGACGTCATCACCGGTTTGATCAAAGCCAATTTTCCCGCCCGCATGTCGTTCCGGGTGGCCACCAAGATCGACTCGCGCACCATTCTCGACGCCAATGGCGCTGAGGCCCTGCTCGGCCGCGGCGACATGCTCTACCTGCCTAACGGATCGGCCCGGGTGCATCGCCTGCATGCCCCTCTGGTGACGGAGAAGGAAATTGCCGCGGTGGTCGAGTTCTGGCGCGCACAGGGCGAAGCTCAGTACCAGGAGCACTTCCTGCAAGCTCCTCGCGAGGACGGCGAAAGCGGCAGCGGCGCTTCGGGAGTGGAAGGAGCCGCCGAGGACGATAACGACGAGCTTTACCAGGACGCGGTGCGCATCGTGCTGGAATACGGGAAGGCGTCCACTTCTCTGCTGCAGCGCCGTCTGCGCATCGGCTACGGACGCGCCGCCCATCTGATTGACTTGATGGAGCGGGATGGACTCGTGGGCGCGGCAGATGGCCCCAAGCCCCGCGAGGTGTTGAAGCGGCCTGACTGGTTGAGCGAAGTGGAAGACGCGATGCGCTAAAAGGACGGAGTGCTTGTTATTCACCACGATGAATAAGTTTGCCTGGTCGCCCAAGTGAATTCTTGACAAATTTCTGGGTTGTGCTACGGTAAGAACATATCCGCTACGCTCGTAGGCGAGCATGTTTCCGAAAGCCCTCGATCAGTCGAGGGCTTTTACTTATTATAGCCAAGAAAATCGTCATTCTCATTGACGGTGGGTTCATCCGGGTTGAAGCCAAGAAGGCCAGTAAGGTTTACAATCCGGCCTTCATCGAGCAGTTCGCACATGCTTGTAATGGTGCTGACGAAGAGATTCTCCGCGTCCTCTATTACGATTGTGCACCATATTCTGGGACCGTAAAGCTACCCGTGTCGGGCAACCAATACACCTTCGCGGGTTCCGACAAGTGGCTGGAGGAATTGGCCCGCAAGGATTTGTTTGCTGTGCGCCGTGGCGTCCTAAAGTTTAGAGGCTATAAACCCCGTAAAACTCCAGTCGGGCCAGCAGCCGAACTTACCGATGCAGATTTCTCTCCCGACTTTGAGCAAAAAGGGGTCGATATGCGAATCGGCCTGGACATTGCCATGTATTCCGAGAACCGCGGCGTTGAGCGCATCGGCCTGGTGTCCAACGACACGGATTGTGTCCCCGCCATGAAGCATGGCAGGAAGGCCGGATTGCAAATCGTGCTGATCGAACCACCGGGGGTTAAGATAGCGGCTGAACTTTTGATGCATTCGGATTTCAAGCGCGTCGTTGCGTGGCCTTGACCGACGTGGCCTTGACCGCACTCAACTGACAACTATCGCCCAATTATTACTTCTCTAATTGCATTCAATCTAAGCAGTGGAGGATAATCGGCTGTTGCGTCGGCAGCCAGCGCCGTCGTGTGGCAACTCTCTTTTGTGAACCTCCCGAACTACATCACGCTCACCCGGATCTTCAGCATCCCGGTCCTGATCTGGATCTTGTCGAGCAGCCGCTTCAGCTCTACCAACGGCGACCGCGAACTGCTGGCGTCGTTTGTGTTCATTGCGGCTTCCCTGACGGATGCCATTGACGGCTATCTCGCCCGCAAGCGCGCCCAGGTGACTACTATGGGCATGCTGCTGGACCCGGTGGCCGACAAGTTGCTGATTGCAGCCGCCTTCATCACTCTGGTGCAATTCAATCCGCGAACCGTGCCGGCCTGGATGGCCGTCATCATCATTGGGCGCGAGTTCCTGGTGAGCGGCTTGCGATCCATTGCAGCGTCGGAAGGCTTTACCATCCAGGCGAGCGAGCTGGGCAAGACCAAGATGCTGGTGCAGATCGTCTCCGTGGTGGCGGCGATTATCGATCACCATTGGACGCATCTTCCCTGGTACTTCTTGAACCTGCCGGTGCATCCCATCGCGCTGTTGTCGATCTGGCTAATGGTGGGTCTGTCGCTGCTGTCTGCCATCGATTACTTCGTGGGCTTCTGGAGGAAGATCGACCGCCATGCCGAAAAGCGCCGCAAGCGGCGTTCATTTGTGCTAAGCCGGCGCAGGAAACGCAACGATGTCCCCGTCCTCTGAAGAACCAGGCACCGCCATCTCGGTGCAATCGTGCGAGTACTCCCAGCAAGAGCGAGAACTCCTGCTGCGGCTGGCCCATCGCTCGATTGAGTTGGCGCTGGAAGGGCGCAGCGTTGAGGCGGCTTCGCCGACATCCCACTTGGCCGAAGCGCGCGGGGCCTTCGTCACTTTGCATCTGCAAAGTAAACTGCGCGGATGTATCGGATATGTACTGCCCGCCCAGTCCCTTTTTGGGACAGTTGCGGAAGCGGCCAGGGCCGCAGCTTTGGAGGACCCTCGTTTCCCGCCCGTGACGCCGGCGGAGACACCACAGCTGAAGATCGAGATCAGCGTGCTGTCGCCTTTGCAGCCTATTCGGCCCGAAGAGGTCATCGTCGGCCAACATGGACTCGTCGTCACCCAAGGCAATCGCCGTGGATTGCTGTTGCCGCAGGTTCCCGTGGAGTGGAACTGGGACTGCGAGACCTTTCTCGCACAGACCTGCATGAAGGCCGGACTTCCGCCAGACGCGTGGCAGCATGGTGCTCAATTGCAGGCCTTCACCGCCGAAGTGTTTGGCGAACTGTAAAACTAACTTCTCGGCGTGTCATCCGGAGCGACGAGCGCAGCGAGGAGTCGAAGGACCCCTATTGCCCCCACCAGTCTCGTACTTGTTGGGTAAACCGGATAATGCTGACCATGTCTAATCGCAGATTCTTGGTGGGGTGCAAGTCTCCAAAGTTTGACTCATTGCAGCTATAGGGGTCCTTCGACTACGCGCCCGCCTGACCCGCAAGCGGATCAGGCGGGCGCTCCGCTCAGGATGACATCTCGCGCTTATTACGGGCTTTCCCGCTGCGCCGCCTCCAGGCACTTCTGCGATTCTTCCTGGTTTCCGATCTCGCGATAGGCAAGCCCCATCGTGGTGTATGCCTTGGATCTCAGCCTGGGACTGGGCGAGCGGTCCAGAACAGTCTTCGATCGGGCGATGGCTTGTTGCGGATCGCTGTGCTGTTGCGCATAAATGGCGAGGTTCAGGTTGCTGAACGGGTCGAGAGGATAGATCTCGGCAGCCGCCCGAAAGTGCTTCATCGCCTCCTCTAGTTGCCCTTCATTCAGAAGTGCCCCACCCAGGTCGTCCTGGGCGATGTAGTTCGGAGGGGTGACCTCGATGATGTGCGTCCACAAGATGACATTGTCGCTCCAGTAGGAGAGCTGGCGATAAGCCACAACGCTGAGCGCTGTCAGGACGACTACGGAGGCGCCGGCCAGCACAGCGGCAGGGACCTTCCTTTGCCCGGCCCAGTCCGCCACTCCCCAGCAGACCATGATGAATAAGCCGATGAAAGGCAAATACGCGTAGCGATCGGCCATGGCCTGTTCCCCCACTTGCACCAGGCCGATCATGGGTATCAGGGTCCCCAGGAACCAGAACCACCCCACCAGCAGATAGCGGCGGCGCCGCTCTCTCAGTACGAGCGCGGTGATGGCCAGCAAAAGGACCAATGCCGCGAATACCTGCCAGATTTCCAGAGACGTGCCCGGATGGGGATAGATGAGCGCCAGATGCGATGGCCAAAACGCCTTCCCGAGATAGCGGGCATAGCAGACGATCGCGTTGCCCACACGGATCGACAGCGGGAACGAGTTCTTCACGGTGTGCATTGCCCCTGCGGCCTGCTGTGCCCTCATGGTGATAAACGCGCTGGCTCCGCACAAGGCGAGCAAGGGAAGCTTCTCTCCTATCAGCCAGGAAAGACTTCGGGATGCGAGCGGGGAATCACCCGCTGAATCGACGGCCGTCGAACTAGGCGCGATTACCATCCGGCGCAGCGGCCAGTAATCCCAAAGCAGCAGCACGAACGGCAGGGTAACGATCTGAGGCTTGGCCATCAGCCCGAGCGCGAATACCCCGGCCACTACCGCATAGCGGCTGGTTCGAGGCTCGCGCACATACCAGCGGTAAGCCCCGAGCGCGAGCAGGAAAAACAGCATGCTCAGCAGGTTCTTGCGCTCGGAAATCCACGCCACCGATTCGACGTTGACGGGATGCAAGGCAAACAATGCGGCCACCATCCAACTGCGGCCGGTAAAGCCGGTGGCCTCCCGCAGCACCCAGAACAGCAACAGCGCGTTTAAGACGTGCAGCAGCAGATTGGTATTGTGATGGCCGGCGGGATCTGCCTGAAAAAGCTGATAATCGAAGGCGTGCGATAGCCAGGTGAGCGGATGCCAGTTGCCCGCCTCGGTGGTAGTGAACGCCCACTGCACCGTGTCCCAGTTCAGCCCGGACTTGACCTGAGCATTGTCGGTTACATACACGTTGTCGTCGTAATTGACGAAAGGATGACCGCTAACCGGGTAATACAACGCAACTGTCGCAACCACGAGCAGAAGTCCGAGGGCCCAGGTGTATTTCTCGATGCCATGGGCCGTGCCGGGATGGGCTTGCGTTGTCGCATTTGGGGTCACGTCAACCGAAGTCAATCTTTCTCCCTGTCTCGCACAGATTAAAATCCCGGCAAATTTCCGGCGGGATGGTCCTATTGTCCATTTTGGATTTTTTGCGCTTGTTCGAGGCACTCCCGCTCTTGTGCTTTGTCTCCGAGGACGTGGTAGGCCAAAGCCATCTTGGAGTAGGCTGCCGCCTTTTCTCCTGCCAACTGCGTCATGGCTGGAATTCGCTTGCAGCGCTCGATGCACGCAATCAAATTCCCGCTCCGCCGGTCGTACTCAGCCATGTTGAGGTTGCTGGCGGCATCCTCAGGTCTGATCGCCAGAGCCGCCCGGATGTGGGCAATGGCCTCATCTGGTCTACCCGCGTCCTCCAGAGACACCGCAAGACTGTTCTCGGCTATGTAATTAGATTCGGTGACCTGCAAAGTGTGGGACCACAGAGTGATATTGTCGGTCCAGTGGTCGAGCTGTACACGGGCCGTCACCGTCAGCGCCAGCAACACCGCGACACTTACCGATGCGGGCCAAATGGGGGAGATGTGCCGTTGCTCTGACCATTCCGCCACGCCCCAGCAAATCATGATGAACAAACCGATAAAGGGCAGATAGGCGTAGCGATCGGCCATCGCCTGCACGCCCACCTGGATCAACCCAATCATAGGGACCAGCGTGCCTATGAACCAGAGCCACCCCATTGCGAGATAACGGTGGCGCCACTGCACGACGACCAGCGCGGTGACGGCCAGAAGTAAGACCAGCGCCGCGAGCACATGTGATGTCTTGATAGAGGTGCCGGGATGGGGATAAAAAAGCGCCAGACGCGACGGCCACACCGCCTTTCCCACATAGCGCGCGTAGCAGACGATGGCGTTGCCTATCCGGACCAGGCGGGGAAAATAATTTCTGGCGCCGCCCCTGCCTTGGGCTTGCATGGTGATGTAAGCGTTGACGCCGGCAATGGCCAACAGGGGGAACTTCTCCTCCAGCAGAGAGTAGAAGCTCTTTGCGGGGACGAGCGGCGGTCCTTCTGCGGACGAATGCCCCAGACCGGGCAGAGACATGCGACGCAAGGGCCAGTAATCCCACAGCAGCAGAACGAACGGCAGGGTGATCACCTGTGGCTTGGCCATCAACCCGAGCGCAAACAGCAGGGCGACGACGGCGTAGCGCCCGACTCCAGGCCGGCGCGCATACCAGGTGTAGGCACCCAGGGCCAGCAGGAAAAACAACATGCTGAGGACGTTCTTACGTTCGGCCACCCAAGCCACGGTCTGGACGTTAATCGGGTGCAGGGCAAACAACGCCGCAACCATGAAGCTGCGGCCCGCAAAACCGGTCGCCTGTTGCAGCACCCAGAACAAGAGCAGGACGTTGAGCACATGTAAGAGCAGGTTTACGTCGTGGTGTCCTGCGGGATTCAGCTCAAATAGCTGGCAATCCAAGGTGTGCGAGAGCCATGTCAATGGATGCCAATTGCCGGCATCATAGGTGGTGAACGCCCACTTGACCGTGTCCCAGTCCAAACCCGTTTGCACATGCGGGTTTTCAGTGACGTAAATTGAGTCGTCGTAGTTGACGAACGGATGATGGTGCACCGGATAGTAAAGCGCGAGGGTCGCAACCACCAGCAGAAGGCCCAGCAGCCATGTCCGTGTCTCGATCCAACCAAGCCAACCCTGGCCGGGGCGGGATTGCGCCGCCATCGTCGGTGTCGAAACAGCAGAGGTCACTCTGGCTCCTTGGTTGAGAAAATTATATCCGAGAGTTTTTTCGCGCAGAATACGCGCGCCCGCCGGATACCGCAGTTAGCTATGCATGCCTCATTCGGGCCAGCGTTGTCCGCACGAGCAACGAAATTCGCTCCCTGGATAGCAACTCCCAGCCGGGAAGGCGAAAGACGAACGTTGCAGACAAGTAGATCACTCCAATGCACAAGGTGACCGCCGCTATCCGCGCAATCAAATGAGCAGGATCGATCAGATTTCGAACCACATAAGCGACTAGGCCGGCGACCATCGTTACCGCAGTCACTTTGAACATATCCAGATATAGCGACACATCCTTGACGGTTGCGTCCACGGCCTTCGCGGCGCGCCAGGCTATGAATATGCGTTCAATAGCCTGCGCTGCCACCGCCGTTATCGCCGCGCCCATCATGCCGAAGTGACGGATGACCGGAAAGAGAACGCAGAACAGAGCTATGAAGATACTAATGCGTACTACCAATAGAAAATTGCGCAACTCTTTATAGGCTCGGACTATTGGATCCAGCAGGAACACACTTAACGGCAGCAGGAGTATGGATATTAAAAAGATGTCTGCGCTCTTTTCGTATGCCTTGGTATAAAACAACACAATCAGATCGTGCCCAGCGACCACCAGAAGCATGAAGAGGGGAAATTGCATTGCGGAAAGACGGTTGGTGGCCGCCGCGGTCACGTAACGTATGTCTGCTTTCCGGTTCTCCCGCTGCAAAGTGCTGACCCTCACAATCATCACCGACACTACCGATTCCAAGACTAAAGAGATAAGCGGAACATCCAGCCAGCCCACCGCATAAATCGCGTAGTCGCTGGGCCCTAAAGAGGCGCCGACAAAGTAGTTGTCAAGGTCTTTCTGGATGACCCACAGCAGTCCGAACGCACCATAGGGCAGCGCATAGGCAAGCTGCTCCTTGAAGAATTGCCAATTGAAGTGGGTCCAGAAGCGGGGGAATCTGTCGTGGAGATACCAGAACAGGGATAGAGCCGCGAGCAACTGGCTGAGAATGGTTGCGATGATCAGGCTTCTTATCGAACGGAAAATGATGGCGGCGCCCGCTATCAGGAGCGCTTTCGCCAGAGTAGTCCCGACAATGAAGATGGTGGAATATCGGACATCCTGCAACGCGGTGGGAATCTGCATAACCAGGCTGGAAGTCAGGGTCAACAACACGAGAATGCCCAGCAGGATGGCGAGGGGTACGAGGTCGTTGGTGCGAAAGAGGGACTTAAGAAGTTGCGGATAGAACGCTAAAACGATGAGCGGAATCCAGCCCGCAATGAAGTTATAAACCAGGATATTGAGCGCGATCTGCCCGCCGCGCTCAGGATGTCGAGGCATGAAATAAAACGCGCTCATGCCGACTCCAAAGGTGGCCACGTTGGCGGCCGTCCCCACGAACAGGAATGCTTCTTTGTAGACGCCATACTCGGTCCGGGACAGCAGACGAACCAGGAGTATCGGCAATCCGATGTTGATGAGCACGGCGATGAACTTTGACGCAGTCAGCCAGAATGCCTGGACGGCAATTCCGGGTGGTTGCTTCGAGGTTGTCGCCATCATCCTGCGGGCCTTTTTCCTGAGCTGGACTGTCTAGCAGTGGTGAGTGTTCGGAATGAGCATGAGGCAGAATCCCGACGCGGTCAAGCCTGGTTCATGACGGCCGATTAACAGCCGCTCCCCCTGTTGCATCGTCTCTGCGTGACCTTACGGCGTTTGCGAATTAGGGGCCTCTCCCGGCAAGGTGGTGAAGGTCAAGTCGTGCATGGAACCTACATTACCTGCGCTGTCCACCGACCTAGTACGGAAATGGTATGTGGTCCCCGGCTGCAGATGGGTCAGGTTCACAGTGTGCGACAGAACCATGCTTTTATCGAGCTCCGAACTCTGGTCATAGGAGGTGGTCTTTCCGTACACGAGCTGTGTGGTAGCCGGTTTGTAGGTGTTCCAAAAGATGGTTGCGGTAGTGCTCGCGATCGTTCCTGCCTTGCAGCCGGGATAATAGTTGCGGTCGCAATTTACCTTCTCGCTGATGGGAGGATCCGTATCAGCATAGGGCCCGGAGAATGGATTGTTCTCGGGAGTTACCGTCGAATTCGCCAGTCCCTGGCGATAACGCACGAAGTCGAAGCTGAACTCATACAACTGGCTGAACTGTTTTCCGCTCCAGTTGAGTCCCTCTGGGAAATCGAAGGCGTGCTGGAACAGCAGGTCTCCGCGATCGCGCTCGACGGTATCGCCAGTCTGCAACCAGTACCAGGCATAGGCGTTGGAGACGAGGTTATTGAGCGCAGTGTATGCCGGAGTGCGGTTGACCGGCAGGATGTAGCGGTTGTACTCAAACATCTTCTGTCCCGGGAGCCAGCTGTCTCGCCACAATTCGTCCAACGCTTCTTTGACCACCGGCAGGACCCGATAATCGGGATGGCCCTCGGCCAGACTCAGTTCGTACCAGTGGATGAGCGTATCCATCCCCAATCCGATCAGGAAGGGATGCATGGCCCCGCCCTGGCCATTACCAACCATATTCAAGTTGCCAATCAGCTTATCGATGTTGCGTGGCAACAGCGGCCAGCGGGGAGAGCCGAGCATTTCGTTTGCCATCCAGGCGTTGATGCGGTAAGCGTTCTCGCGCATTCCCCAGGGATCGACATTTCCGCATGAGACATGTTGCGGACCGACCGTCGCCAAAACGTCGACCGCTTTTCGCATGACCTGCGAGTGGGTGCGCATGTAGTTCATCGCCATCCCGTAGCTAAACATCGAGTAGCCCGCGATGGCGCCGTTATTGGCAATCTGATAGTTCGCATAGGGAGCGAGGATGGTGAGGGCACAGTGCTGCCAATGAGGGTGATTGGCGTGGCCCGCTGCGGCGGTGAACGAATCGATGCTCTCGAATACCCGCCCTCCATCGTAGAACCACGCGTCCCCACTCCATCCCCAGTTGTCCACGAAGTTGCCGGCCACGTTCTGTTGATCGCGATAGGCGCACCACTTGTCGCCCTGTTCCACCATCTGCTTCTCCCAGGTTGAGAGGCCGGGAATCTTCGTGATCGTCAACTGTGGATGCCCAGGAGCCGTGGGCGGCGGCAGAACCGTGAATTCGTAGCTTGCCGTCTGCTGCTGGCCGTTGGTTTCGAGGGTGAAGGTTACAGAGTACTTTCCGGGGACCGTGTTCGATTGGGTCCGAAGACGAAATGTCAGATTATGGTCCGTATTGTTTCCGTTGTTACAGAATCCGAGGTTGCGCTGGCGGGCAAGAGATTGTTCGTTGCTGTCGAGCGCGGTGGGATTGCTCCAGGCGCAGGAAAAATGTACGCCGATAGTGTCGGGATTGCCGGCATTACCGCTGGTTCCTTCATACTTCACCACACCATCACTACCGTTGTTGTAGCCGTGCTGGTTTTGGACGTAGAGATGGCCGACGGGCCCGGAGATCAGCACGGGCTGGACCAGGAAGTACATGTCGCTGCCGGCGAAGACTTCATTCGGCCCGAGCGTATAGAGCTTGAAATTGGGAGAACCGGACAGGTCGGTGGGCAGCGTCCGCATGGAGAGCAAGGGGTTCTTCCCATCGCCAGTCTGTGGCCCGGGCGCAGTGGACATCTCTCCATGAGCGTCCACCGATGCAACGTAGATGTAATACTGACCGTCGCCGGCCGCCGCATTATACGGAAGCAGGTGGTCCACAGTGACGCGATGAGTGGTGACCAGCGCCGCATCGGCAGTTGCCGGGGCCCAGCGTTCCGGCTCATAGTTGGTATCACGGGCAATCAGCACCTGAGAGGTACTGGGGTGTGCTGTGTTCCAGACGACATCAACCGTTGTCTGGGTGATGTTCTCGAAACGAATGTCGGTGATCTCGTGTGAGCGTCCCGTGCTCGCCGAAACCCGACCGATGAACAGCATGACCGCGAATGTGCATACTGCGGCAACACGGAAGGCCCGAACAAAACCCATCACGCAAGAATCTCCCCGGTGTTTTAGCAGCAAAACAGGATTTGGCCGTGTTTCGCCGCTCGCAAACTGGCTTTGCCATAGCGTTCGTAGCCAATGGACGTGCCAGGAACCAAAATGTTCGGTTCCCAACCCGATACTCTGTCTAATCTAAACGAAAAACAAAAATCCAGTTGAGAGGACGAGGCGGGTCAGTATCTTGTGCAACGAGGTCGGGTTGAACCTGAGGCGTGCGGTCGGGCGATGATGAGTCGAGGGCTGGGGGTGAAGCTCTCTGGGGAGCCCTAAAACGGCTCCCCAGCTAGCTATTTCTGCGTATCGCCAAAGACGGCGATTTATGAAGGTTGGGTTATGAAGCGCTAGCGAGTCCTCGGAGAAATCAACAGCGAACTTATCGACATACCGAAACCATTTAGATCGTAGGCCCGAATTCTCCCGTTAAACTGCAAGAGTCCATTGGAGACCGTGGCAGTGTATTGTGAGGTGTAGCCCCTGTACTGGCCTCCCGCCAGCAAATAGCCATCCTGGTAACTTGCGGCCACAACACCGTTTATTTCGACGTTGTAAACATTGTGACCCGCAGCGGTTATGCCATTACCAGCCTCCCCGTAAAGAGTCAGGTTGTATGAACCGTTCGGAACCACGATGGACAGATTGGTGTCATTCTCTGAGGTAGTGCTTTCCGCATAGAGTTGGGCATCTGTTGTCCCGCTCCACATAGAGGAATGCGCTCGCCACGTTCCTTGCAGGTAGGCAAAGCCAACGCCATCGTTGAGCTCATAGGTGCTGTCCCAAAGTCCCACCATGTTTCCCCACCAGACGTTGTGAGAATGATCCGTGTAGCTCGTCGAATACCCTCCGAAATTCAGGCGGATCGAACCATCCGGTGATACGGGAATGAAATAAACATCGATATAAACGTTCGCGGTAGGGTCGGCAACGCTGGTGACCACAATGGCGGTCTTGGTCAAGGTTGACAGCGAGGACGGCGCTGTAACCAGACCGCTGCTCGAAACCGAAGCTCCTGAGACTGGCGGCGATATGGAGTAGGTGACGTTGGTGTCGTCATTTCCGGTCACCCAGGAATTTATCTGGTAGCTGGCGCCCGTCGCCATGCTAAGACGCTCGCGATCGGTTCCAACCGCGGTCCCCTGCAGCTGCACATCTATTGAAACTGGTTGGTTCCCAGGCGCGCTCACGGACACGGTCACTCGGTTATGTGCCGTCAGGCCGATCTGATTGTTTGGACTGGTGTAGGAAGAGAAGTCGATCTGCTGACCGCTCGCATCGGCTACTTCTAAGTACTGTTCGATGTTCTGAAAGCCCCTATTAGAACGCAGATCAAGGGTGGCATCGGTCAACTGGGTGGGATCGAACTCGCTGCTGACGATGCCGGAGTCCCAATTGTCGTTGGGCGTGGTGCCATCGAGTACCACCAATCCATAGACCTTAATCGTGTTAAGGATGGCCTTTTCGTAGGGACATTTGTCGGTCAGAGAATTGTTGCTGCAAAATCCATCCACATTAAACGAGGACTTGAGCCGGATATGTGAGCCATATGGCATCCAGTCGAAGACGAACGTGCCGTTGGTGGGAAGCGGCGGAAAACCAGTTGAGTTAAGGGGGATGGAAAAAGTCGTATTACTCAGCGCAGTCGCCAGCCAGGTTGCGTTCGCCACGCTCCATGCACCCGTATACTTGTTGTAATTACCGATATAGATGTGGAACTGGCAGCCTATCGTGAAGGTAAAACCGGGGCAGGGCACCTGGCATTGCATGTAGGACTGACCGTTGCAACGATCCGACTCGATGGTAAAGGTGGTCGTCGATCCCGTAGTGGCACCGAGAATATTCATGTTAGGGTGCCCACCCAAAATCCCCTGGCCTTGCACGGCTGGCCACAGGTTACGCGGCGAGATGTACTGATTGCTCGCGGTGGTGCGAATGGCATGACCGAGCGTTACGCAATTACAGGCGGGATCAAGAATGTTCTGCTGTACGACATTCCACCACTCCTGCATGTGGATCGAGGTCGCGCTCAAGGGCGATCCGCCGGCATCGGTCCCTCCGGTGATGGCGTTTGAGTACGGATACCAGTGCTGCCCGCCTAGCGAATTGCAGGTAGGACATAGAACGGAAAGCCCAGACACTTTCGGGGCTCCCACGGTGCACGATAATCCGGTCGTATTGACCGGAACACTCAGAGTTCCCCCCACCCCGGGCGTCTGGGAGAGGATTGTAGCCAGGTAATTACCATTCAGGAGCGAACACCCTCCGGTAATGCCACTGACGTAAATACGAATTGGGTTCTGCAGGGTGCGGATGGAGTTCGTGGTGTAGGCAATCGTGGTCGGATTTCCCGGCGTGATGATGTAGGTCCGAAAATCCGGGAAAAAGGCATACAACTCGGCATCGTCGCCAGTTTGGTAATTGATCGAGAACAGGTGCCGGTCGCGCGCAACCAGAACGTCTTGCGACCAGCCATTCTGAATGCTGACGTTGGGCGGCAAGGGAACCGGAAAGCGCGTGTCCTGGTATGGGATGGAGGTCCCAGAATAGAAAAAGTGCATTACCTGGGTTGGAGTTGTGTTGTTCGCCGCATTGTCGTAGAAGTTCAACAGTCCGGGCTGAAGCAGCTTGAAAGTGTGATACTGCGCATTGCCGGGCTGATTGTCGGCAGCCCGCTGTATCCAATAGGACGAGCGGGGTTCGACCGGCAGGTTATTGATCGGCAGTTTGTAAACGCTGTCATCCGGCAGGAGTTGAACTCCTCGCGAAACGTCTCTGGCCCACACTGTGGCGGGAGCCGTGTACACTCCGGTCGAAGGATTGATAGACCCAGGCCCGCTGACACTCCACGTTGGATTCAGGCAGCTGGCGGTAAACTGGTGTGTGCTTCCGGCATTAACAGCCGGAGGGATCGTATCAGAGGTAATTCTGCAGCCATTCGGTTTTTGGGCCCAAACGGCGCCGGTAAAGACAAAAATCATGAAAATGGCAAGCGCGGGGTACTTATATCTCATCCGGAAAATCTCCTTGTAATTTCAACCAAAGCCAGATTCGATACCCCACGAGGACAACCCCACTGGCGATGTACGGCAATGTGGACGTCAGCTTCTGCCGATCGGAAAATAACGCTATTTGGAGAGCTCGAGACGCTGCTTGCACAGCTTAAGAGGGCCTTTTTAGAAAAAGGCAAAATAGCTATCTCTTGGGGATTCATTAGTTCAAGTATGTGGTTTCACGGCAGCAGCAGCCAGCTAGAACTGGTCTGTAGCGGCACGAAAGTAACCACGCAGAGTGATAACTTTGGTTACCATTTTGAGCATGATTACTTAGCCAGAGTGGGCCATACCAGGCACTTCTCCAGGAGGTGAATCGGCTGAAACCGGTGCTCCGCCTGCGCTGTGGGGCTTTCAGTTTCTCGCAACGGGCGGGCCCGCTTGGATGGGGTCGGCGTGGGCCCATCAGCTTTAACGCTGCAGATGGTGAGCCCACGCCAAGGGTCTGGTGGCCGGTCAGTGTGCCGTGGTGAAGGTCTGATCGTGATACGCCGCCATATTGCCGGATGCGTCCGTCGCCAGCGTTCGCCAGTGATATGTGGTGTTCGGTGTCAGCCCGGTTATGGTTACACTGGCATCGTAAACGTTCGGCACTCCCTGAGATACTGCCGTCGGGTCCTGCGCCACCCTGATCGTGGTGGACCTGTAGCGATAGCTGGCCGATAGCATGGCCTGGTAGCCGAAGTTCGGGAACGGTTGCATACAGTTTGGCGGCTGCGGGTTGTTTAGATTGCACGCCGCGGGAGCCGCCGTCCCGTAGTACACAGTCACGGTAACGTTGGGTTTGAAGGTGTTAAACGAAAATGTAGCCGTGGTTGCCGTGACAGTTGGATTTAACAGCACCGGGTTCATGGTTGGCGGCCGGGAACCAGCGCCAGCCCCCCACTGAAACTGGACCGGGGTTGTGAAGTCGGCCCTAGGCGCAACGCAAGGATTCGACCCGTTGTCGCAAGGATTGGCAGCTGCCTGCACGGTTCCGACCACGGGAGACGAGCCGTCCGGATTCTGACCGCTTCTCCACCTTACGTAGTCGAAACTCCACTTGTAGATCTGATTGAACTCCTTGACCGACCAGGTCCAACCCGCGCCCAGCAATCCGCCAGGATTATAAAACGAGGCATCGTCGAAGACATGATTGAAGAGGTCATCACCTCTCGTCAGATATCTCTGGTCGCCGGTCTTGCTCCAGTACCACGCATAAGCCGGCGCGACCAGGTCATTCAGGGAGGTTGCGGTGTAAAGAGTTCCTGCCACCAAGGTAACGTCAACCGGAACATCATAGGGCTGGTAGGCCAGGGTGTGCGTTGCGGCAATGTACTGGGTGGCAGACCACCAATCCAGCACTTTCTTGATCTCCAGCGGAATTCTCGCGTCCGGCGTATTTCCTTCGGCCACATCAAGCTCGTAATACGTGATAAGGGCCTCCATGACCAGGCCGATGGTGAACGGATGGGCGACGTACTCCTGCTGGTTGGGATTGGCAATGCTGAAGTTATAAGTCTGGTCCAGGTAGCCCAGCAGCACGTCAACATTTCGCTGCAGGAACGGACTTCGAGGCGCGCCGGCGATCTCGGCGGCCAGGCGGTCGTCAAGCATATATGCCCCTACACGGGCGGACAATACATAGGCGCTGCTGGTGGCGTTGAGATTGTAAGTTGTATTTTTCGCCAGAAAATTGACACCTTGCTGCATGGTTGGGTCGCCGGTCCGCAGATAACTCATCGCCATGCCAAAGGGAAACTGGTTGGGCTCCTGAATGAACCCGCCTTTGGTCGCGATGAGCGTGTCTTTGTACGGTTCCATCGCCAGCTCGGCGCAGCGCTTCCAGTGATCGCGATGGGACGGGTTCTGGTAGCCCGGCATCCCCAGAACGGTGTAATCGTAGTCGGCGATCTGCTGATAGACACGCCCGCCATCATAGTTCCACGCCTCAAAATAAATGCTCGAAGGCAGGTCGAAATAGCCGCCGAAGTTGCCGTTGTCCAGGCTGGGCCACGGATTTGTCTGGCTGTTGTTGGTACACCACCATTCCCCGGATCGATACGGGGTCGTCCCGTGTCCAGGATGGGGAATCGGATTAACCATGTTGTTCTGCCATGTCCTCAGTCCCGCAATTTCGGGGAAAGAACCAGGTGGCGTGGATGTGAAGGACGCCGTCGGCAGAACCATGAAGTTGTAGGCCACCAGCACGGGATTGCCATCGTTGGCTCCCCCGTACTGGGCCTGAAACCTGGCCGTGAACTGATAGTGGCCGGGCACTGCCCGGGAGTTCGCGCGTAATCGCACCATGGTATTCAGGCTGTAGAGAGTTCCGTTAGAACAGGACTTGGCGGAAGCGTTATAGTTCCCATCCCAGCCTGCCGGAGGAGGGTTGGAGGGGGCATTGACGCCGCAGAGGTATTGCGCCGTAAGGCTGTTGTCGGTGACTGGCCGCCCGGTGTCGCTATTGGTAATTACTGCGTTCTGCATCTGCACCGTACGGTTGGACGGCCCGCTCATCAGGTTGGCTTGCAGCGCGATGTACAGGTCGTTGCATTCCCGGGAGTTCTTTTCGGTTGGGGTGCAGACTGGGGACTCGGATGGTTCGCCCTGATAGAGGTTCTGGCCCCCGTTAGGCCACAAGGTAAATGCCAGAGGGCCGTTGGGGTTGGTGGGGGCTGTGGCCAGTGCGAAGGTAAGAAATGAGCCGCCACAGCCGGGAAGATGTGAGGAACTACAGGCTGCCGTCGCCGGCCCGGGATAGGTCGCCCAAATCCCGCTTGGCTGCTGCGAACCGAGTCCGGCCGGCTGCCAGACAGCTCCGCTCGATTGCCGCGAGGCGACGTAGTAGCCCCAGGTGGCCGTGTACCGGTATGCCGGAAAGTGATTGACGACAACCACGTGGTTGGTGACGTGGTCATTTTGCACAACTTGGCGGCTGGCATAGTTATTGGCCGATCCGTAGTCGTCGGAGTCTTCGATTACAACAATCGAGTTGCCGGCATGGATAGTCGTCCACCGGAACGTGACCGACACTCCGTTGACCGGATCGAAGGTCCTGCTAACGGTCGCCGAGACGCTACTCGGGATGATCTCACCGGGATTAACTGTCGCCAGCAGCGGCCCCGGGAGCAAGGCTGCAATCAGGACGCACAGCGATGCGAGCACCAGCGTCCGCCACGGGCATGGAAAAGTGCATACATTATTTCTGAATGTCATGAAGGTCTCCCCCACAAAACGACAAATGTGCTGCAGCCCACTTTTGGGCTTCTAAAAGGGGTATCGGCACCTAAGGGGAACGTGATGAGGGCGAAATGCTACACGAAAGTAACTGGTGCAGAATGTGGGTTTACTGGGACCAGGGTTTCTGGGAGTTTACTGGCGATTACAAAAAGCTCTTTTGCCAACGCGCTATTGGGTCGTTCGGCCGGGGTTGAGAGATCCTACGGCGTTGCCCGGGACCGGGCCCGACGGTCGGCGGCCCGCGCTGGTTCCAGTACCATATCGGCCCATCTGGAAACACCGTCCTGCACGATCGGGCGTTGCGTCCCAGCGGATTGACTTCCGTTCAGTATGCTTGCGAGCACGCTATGAAGCTGGGCCGGACTGTCCAGGGTTTCGGAATCGATGGTGTTCGATAAACCGAGCAGTTGGCCGAACTCCCGCAACTTGTGATCGTACGGCATAAGAATGCACGGCCGCTCAAAACAGATTGCCAGCACTGCGGCGTGCAAACGCATTGCGAGCACACCTTGCGCGCCTTGGAACCAACGGCAGATTTCCCCCAAGTCGTCTGTCCAGGGGCGTATCTCGGTTCGCGATGCATGGCGCATTGCATCGACCACGCTCTGGTGGAGTTGGTTGTCGTCCAGTCCCGGCCCTTCCAAGCCCTGGAACGGAAGGAAGACGATATCCAGTCCGTACTGTTCCACCACGTGGTCCAATCCGGCAGCCAGGGTTTGGATCCTCGGCTCGGTCAAATCGTACTGCCCAAAAACGTTGGGGTCCCCTCGCAGGCAGACCAGCACATAAGACGCACGGGGTTCCGGCTGCCGGGAGTTAGCAATTTCGGGTAGCAACTCCGGCAGCGAGAGCACGATATCGGATGCTGATCCGGTTATTCCGCTCGGGGGTGATCCCTTCCCGCAAGAGGTCCGTGCGCCCGCTCTCCTCCGCAACCAGGAAAACGTCAGTAATGTAATCGGTGACAACACAATTGATCTCTTCGGCCATAGCGCATCGACGCATCCCAACATTCTCTATGTGGACACGTCGATCCAAGTTTCTTTGCCGCTGCGAGTTCACGTTCCCAATCCCGCTTGACGCGGTAAACCGGACCTCCTCGAACACGGATCCAAATCGCCTCCATGATCTCTGCTGTCTGGCACAAAATTTGCTCGTCACGTCAGATATACTCGAAGAACATCGCAGTTAGCTGGAGATCGTTAGGCGGCTGGAACAACAGCACACGATCGGCGGCTTGCGGCTTGCTGTCGGACACAGCCAAAGGACAATTTAAGCTAGCTTTTGCGCTCCGCTCATCACCGACCGCCAAGTTCAACTGCACTATTGATTGGCGGGCATAGGCCAACTCCGGCGGCATCCGGCCGATGGCATCCGGGAATCTGCTCTGAAAGTCATGACAAAGCATGAGTTCGATAGGACGAAAACTCGCATCAGGTTCTTCGCTGGGCTTCATCAACCTGGCGGCTTCCGCCCTCGTATCAATTCTCCTGATGCCGTTTGTGGTGCATTCGCTTGGGGACCGCGAATACGGCATATGGGCGCTGGTAGCGACTTTTACCGGATACTATGGGGTCCTGGACTTGGGATTATCCTCCGCCGTTGGGCGTTACCTGTCACAAGCCCTCGGAGCTGCCGATCATGAGGAGTGCACCCGCGTTTTTAACGTCGCGCTGCGAATCTATCTCGGGATTGGCGCAGTGGTGCTGCTTGTCGCCTGCATCCTCGTCGCATTGGTTCCAGTTTTCTCCAAGACCCCTCAAGATGCAGCTCTACTCTGGAAAGTAATTCTGATTCTTTGCGTCAGTACGGCGCCAGCGATTTTCCTCCATGGTGTTTCAAGGAGTACTTGAAGCACATCTACAGTCTTGATCGGATCAGGTCTCTTCGCCATATTGCCACTCATTTTCAGGACAACGCTTATCGTGGCCTTTATCTCTGGAGGCTTCAAGATACTAGGCTTAGCATGGGCTACATTCCTGGGCGGGATTCCCACGATAGTACTCCAGATTTTCTTCGCATTCCATGACCTACCTTTCCTTCGCCTGGACTCGAAGTACTGGGATCTAATCACGGCCAAAAGGCTCTTCTCTTACGCAACCTTTAGCTTCATCACGCAACTCGCCAATCTCCTGAGGTTTCAGGTTGATAACCTTGTGGTTGGGAAAATGGTCGGACTGGCGGCGGTCACTCATTACGCTATTGCGGGCAGGCTCGCTCTGTTTTTCATGGACATCTCAGGTTCATTGTTTGGTAGTTTCCGCTCCGTCTTCAGCCGCCAGGAAGGAGCGCAGGCATTCGATGCGATCCGCAGGACTTTTCTTTTCGTGACCAAGCTCTCAGTTTTCACGTCAAGCTTTATCGGCTTTGGACTAATTGCCTGGGGCAGGCCATTCATAACTCGATGGATGGGTCGGCAGTATTTGGACGCTTATCCTTGCTTGGTCTTTCTCGTCGCTGGGTTGACCTGCGCTCTTTGGCAAAACCCATCGACTTCTCTTCTTTATGGAGTTTCAAAACACAAGTTCCTCGCTTTGTGGAATTCGGTTGAGGGCGCAGCTAATCTTGTATTAAGCGTGATCCTGGCGAGCCGATACGGTATCATGGGCGTTGCCATGGGCACATTCATACCTCTGGTGTTTTCGAAGCTTCTGATACAGCCGATCTATGTCTGTAGGATAGCTGGCATTCCGTACTGGGAATATGCGGGGAACATGGCAAGGAACTTGGCGACCGCGGCCGCATGCCTGTTGATCCCCCTCTTCCTGACTTATCGGTATGCAGCTCCGGACTATGGAAGACTATTTCTGATTGCCATTCCTTCTTTGATTACCTATGTTGTGCCTTTGTTTCTATTTGCGTTCGACCACCGTGAGAAGACTCTACTGCGCCAAGCTATCTTGCCGCGCCGGACGGCAGAGCCAAGCGTGGTCTAGGAAGGCGCATTTAGCAGTCGCTTGCTTGGTCCCTCAGTACAGGAGAGATCGTAGCGATGGAGCGAGAGCAGACAAGATGGCCGCGGTGCGGCCGCATTTCTCACACTCCATTTCTTTTGTGCCATACTTCAGATCCTCTTATACCGGTCTCCCTAGCATTCTCTTTGTTACAAAATCCGCCGCCTACATCACCAGGTTTCGACTTGCGGTCCCTTGCCTCCCCGGAGATCAACTCGCGATCTTTAGTTGGAGGTATCGCAAGAAAATCGTTACAATGTACAGCTATGGCGTCTACCCTTCGCTCATTGTTTTGCCATTATCATCGGATTAGTCGTGCTCCGCAAATCGTCCCGCAACCAGGTCGACGAGTCCGGCGTTAGACTAGCCGTCGCGTGCCGTCTTTGATGTAGCCTCTGATCGAGCATTCGGGTTCATGCTAGCCAGCGGACCACAAAGCGGCTTTTGGAGTCTGCTGGCAAAGAGTGAAGAAGATATGGTCTCGGTTGCGCCAAACAGGCCCATTCGCCCAGTAGCGGCCAGATGTGGTAAAGTATTCTAGGTTCTGGACGAGTCCGGTAGTCTGATTTGCGCGAACGCTTACCACGACCTCGTCGAATTGGATCGCTCTGAACACGCGCTCTGTAGCCTGGCGAGTGCGCTTAGTTTAGTAGCTGGGAAAAATGTTCGCGTTCCAGAACGTGCTTACCCCGCCCGGTACCCTTCACGACTTGCCCGGCTATTTCAAGTTGGATATGGCGCCTGCAATCTGCCGCTTTTTCTCAGGGAACCAAGTATTTTAGTATCGGGGGACCGCATTGAATATCTTACCGGCGAAGTAGAATACTTCGCGGACCATATTCTTCAGCGTTCGTTGCGCTCCCTGGTTCAGGGGCACACTTTCTTTGTCGTTTCGGGAGTGGATCCAACCGAATCCATCGCAGGTGTTACGGGCTGCGACCGAGGGCCCGCTCCTCGGCTTTACCTCTCAGCTCATTGTGTCGTTATTGTCATGGCCAACTGGAACGGTGCTCCGGCTGTCCTGCACTATGGTACCTGTGACGAGGCGGTCGCTGAGGTCGAGCGGCAAGTAAATGGTCTCGGAATTGCCGCATCCGATCCGACAATCCGGCACCTCGTGCCCCGCCTAATGGGGCACTCCATTCATGCCAATGGCTCGGTATTTTCGGTACAGTCGAGACTTCCGGGCAGATCTTCCGAATTCAGTTGGCGGCGTATCGATACTGCTACAGAGCTGTGGTTGTCCCGCAAACCGACGAAGGAATTCGGGGGTAGCTTCCTGGCTGAGCATTTGCAGCAATTGTTGGAATTACTTCCGAGCTTTCGAGACTCTCTGGCCCCGGCTAAGGACGGCCTGTTGAAGTGGTGTGATACGACTCGAATGCCGGGAGGCGTCACCCATGGAGACTTCTGGCTTGGGAATGTGCTATTCAGTGGTGATGCTGTTTCCGGCATCGTCGATTGGGAATGTGCTCAGACCGATGGGTTGGGACTAATCGATGTTATGTACATGATCCTGATGTCATATGCTATGGCGCACGGATTTCACATAGCGCATTGTCTTCGCGAACTTTGGGCGGATGAAATCAATGATGGAGCGCTGCAGGCCCGGATCACGGATCTGCATATTAAGTCTGGTCTCGACAAAGACGATCTGAAGTTCATCGCTTTGCTACTCTGGTTCGGTCATCTCCGGCAACATGCGTTGCGCGGCACAATGCCATCGGTCTCGTGGACGGAAGACATGATTCCACACTCCGTGCCGGTGATAACAAAATGGCTTAGTCGACATGCGGAAGCGAGGCCAGTCCGTGCAACTACTACTTGAGCGCGATTTTGGTGGTCTGGTCCATTTTCTACATAAGGCAGTAATTCGGAGGCTGATTAAACAAATCGAGCCATATCATCCGATCTCGATTCAAGGCAAACCTATTGCGAATGGAGAGCGGGGATGCTCCGATCGATGGGCTGTGATTAGCGAAGTTGTTTCCAAATGTCCGAATACGGTACTCGATTTGGGTTGCGCCGAAGGCTATTTCGTTTGTCGTGTGGCACGGGATTATGGGTGTTTTGTGCTAGGAGTTGATGCGGATGTCCGAAGGTTGACCATCGCGCAAAACGTTAGCCTCTTGAACAAGAGCGAGCGGGCCGGTTTCATGTATGCACACATTACTCCCGATTTTCTGAGAAAACTGCCACGTTTTAACGTCGTAATATTTCTCTCGGTGTTACACCACATCATGTATGAGCACGGCGTGGACTATGCGCGAGAGTTCATGAAAATCATTCGGGAGAAAACGGCCAAGTCTTTGATTTTTGACATGGGTCAGTCAAACGAAACATCGATGCACTGGGCTACCCTTTTGCCCGACATGGGACCCAATCCTCATGAATGGATTGCCGAGTTTATTCGCTCTTGCGGATTTTCTGAGGTGATCAAAGCGGGCGAAACAGACGCTTATCAAAGCAGCAGTCGCCGTGCTGTATTTGTTGCTAATCCATAGTGCGACGGGTGAAGCAAATCTGCAGTGTTCTTTCCGGGCCTCGCTGGACTGTGCCCTTCATGCGACGGCAGAACATCGGTGTAGAGCGTAGCCCAGTAGTGGCGCGCTTCCGTACTCTATATCTTGCAACATTTTGTTGCGGAGACTCGGAACCGCGCTGATTCGAGGTTGTCCGCACTGCAAGATGCGGTGCCGCCTCTTGTCGTTGGTTGCCATTTACGTGATGTCACTTGGGTTCACTCACGTGCATGTTCTGCGCTTTGCTACGGATGGTGGACTCATCCACTTCGTGTTATCCCGCCGAACTTTGTGCTCGAGAACTATCTTGCAATGCCTACCGCTCTGATCTCACAAACCACCGACCTTACTGATCTGACGAGGCATGTCCTGGCGCTGTCAAGCCAGCGTCGCAGGCACACCAGCATCATTTCGTCACCGAGGTTCCGTGCTCCGTAATAACCCATCAGCAACGCATTCATAAGAAAGAGCCCGAATTTAAAAAAGGAAAAACGGTTTCTCGGAATAGGTCGAGGCGTGCTTTTCCCGGTGACAGTTCGTCTCTGCAACGAATTGTAATCAAGGGGTCAGTATAGTCGTGACCAGCTTTTCCCATCCCGCCTGAGCAGACGGCGCCCGCCACTTTCTACAGCGGAATCGGCCGCGGAGGGGATTGACAATGGGCTTATGCTAGGAGGCACCGGGGGAACACTACAATGCAAACGCGCATCGCTGGGCTTCTGCTGCTGGCTTCCTGTTTGGCCTTCGCCGGTATCGCTCACGCCGGCATCCTGTACAAGAATGGCCCCGTCAACGGGATTTGCGACATCGAGGGTTGCATGGTGGATGCCTGGACCATCAACTTTGGCTATTCGGTGACCGACTCGTTCACCATCAGTTCTCCCTCGACCATTCAGGGCTTTAACTTCGCAGTGTGGCTCATGCCGGGCGATATCTTGTCTTCCGCTGATTGGGCTGTGGGGTCGTGCATGTTCTGCTCCGATCTCGGCAGTGGGACGGCTTCGGGTTCTAACCTGAGTTCGTCGTTCATGTTCACCAACCGGTATGGCTACGACATCTGGGATGTCTCCGCCACCGGACTGGATCTTCATGTGAGCGGTGGCCCTCCCCAGTCCTATTGGCTGACCTTGCAGAACGCTGCCGTGCCCAGCGGCGATCCCGTGTACTGGGACGAGAATGGTGGCCCTTCTACGGCATGGACGAACTGCATTCGAGACGGCCAGGGGTGCATACCTTCAGAATCGTTCAACATCGTCGGCACCCCCGACACCGGCACGACACCTGAGCCGGGCAGCATCATCTTGTTCGGTTCTGGAGTTCTTGGTCTCTCTGGAGTCCTCCGCCGGCGGATGCTCTAGCTTGTCACTGCGGAAGTCGAACTGACGCAACCGGCGCCCGTCACTTTATTGACCCTGTCGGGCCATCCCCGGTATGCTCGGGTGTGCTTCCGGCAGACAGCAGCCACGTTCCTTCCGTCAGCGTGGTCATTCCGGCTTACCGCGCCGCTCCCTACATTGCTGAAGCCCTGAGTTCGGTGGTTGCCCAAAGCTACACCGATTACGAGATCGTGGTGGTCAATGATGGTTCGCCCGATACTCCGGAGTTGGAACGGGTACTGGAGCCGTTTCGTTCCCGCATCGTTTACCTGGTACAGGAGAACCTGGGGCCCTCGGCCGCCCGCAATGCTGGGATTCGTGCGGCGCGCGCCGACTGGGTCGGCTTTCTGGATGCGGACGACGCCTGGGAGCCTGATTTCCTGGAATCCCAGATGGCCGTCCTGCGACAGGATTCCTCGATCGACCTGCTGTATGCGGATACGCGCTTCGTTGGAAACTCAATTGTCGCCGGCCGCAACGCCATGGAATTCTGTCCGTCCACCGGGGAAGTGACCTTCCAGAGCCTGGTGCGGCGCGAATGCACGGTCTTTCTCCATACCACCGTCGCCCGCCGGCAAGTGTTGCTCCGCGCCGGTTTGTTCGATACCTCCTTCCGCCACTCCGAAGATTTGCATCTCTGGCTGCGCATCGCCAAGCAAGGCGGCCACATCGCTTATCAGCAGCGCGTTCTGGCGCGCTACCGCCGCCACGGCGACAGCCTTTCTGCGGACGGGATCGCCATGAGGGAAGGCTATCTGCGGGTGCTGGAGGAAATTCGGCGCACCCTGCCACTGACGGCAGAAGAGATTGCCGTCGTAGACCACCAACTCGTCGGGCAACGCGCCGACTGGCAGCTGCAACAAGCCCGCCAGGCATTTCGTGCCGGCCGCTTTGCCGAAGCTCGGGACCTGCTGCAGCAGGCCAATTCTCACTTCCGCAAGCTCACCCTGCGCATGGCGATCCTGTTCCTGGGACTGCCTCCGGGCCTGCTTCGCCGCTTGTTTATCTTCCGTCAGCACCGGCCTTTCGCTGACATCCCCGGTTCCTCTTATCGTTCTACCTTGCCGTAGCCGGGGGAGAACCTTGCGTGCGCGATAGCCGATTGCATATAGTCGTTTTAAGTCTGCAAAACCGCGGTTCTTACCCGGCAAGGTGAAGATTTTGTGAAGATTACCGAGGCACTGAAAATCAACCAGAGCGCTCCCGCGGATGCGCGTCCGTTTTGCGTGGTTCTGGCCTGCGGCTTTACGCCTCTTCACCTGCAAACGTTTCTATCGGCCCACCTGCAGCAGTCGCTGCCCAATCGCAGGGTAGTGGTTACGCCCGGTCTATATGGAAGTCTTGCCGAAACGCTGGAGCGGCCTGGCGATTCGGCCATCGAGGGTATTGCGATCGCGCTGGAATGGTCCGATTTAGATGCGAGGCTCGACTTCCGCAGTGCCGGCAGTTGGGGACGAAGCGCAGCCACCGACATCGTAGCCAATGCGCAGACCATGCTCGACCGCCTTGCCGCCGCGATTGCTCGCGTCCCTTCCGGAGTACGGGTCGCGCTGGCGCTTCCTACTCTTCCGCTGCCCCCACTGTTTCACACGCCGGGATGGCAGGCCTCCGAAGCCGAACTGCATCTGGAAAGCGAAATATTCCGCTTCGCTGCGGGTGTCGCGCAATCGGCGCGAATCACTGTGGTTAATATGCGGCGGTTGCTGGACGCGTCGCCGCCGGGCTCGGGCTTTGATCTGAAGAGCCACCTGCAAACCGGCCTGCCCTACACCACGTCGCATGCCGACTTAGTGGCGTCTCAACTCGCGATGGCGCTGGTTCCTCCCGTACTGAAGAAGGGCATCATTTCCGATTTGGACGACACGCTTTGGAGCGGAATCGCCGGGGAAGTAGGTCCGGAAAATGTGTCCTGGGACATCGCCAGCCACAGTCATCTGCATGGCCTGTATCAGAAGCTGCTGGCTTCTCTTTCCGAGCATGGCACCCTGGTAGGCATCGCCAGCAAGAACGATCCCAAGGTAGTGGCGCAGGTGTTCGAGCGGGAAGACATGCTGCTTCGCCTCGAACAAGTGTTCCCCGTCGAAGTGCACTGGAACGCAAAGTCGGGCAGCGTATCGCGCATCCTGGAAACATGGAACATCGCCGCCGACAGCGTCATCTTTGTGGATGACAGCCCAATGGAGTTGGCCGAGGTTGCCGCTGCTCACCCCGGCATTGAATGCGTCCTGTTTCCCAGGAACGACTACGCGGCCGGCCTGGCGATGTTGCGGCGGTTGCGAGATGCCTGCGGCAAGGACCGGCTTTCTTCCGACGATGCCCTCCGGCTGGAGAGCATCCGCCAGGGCGCTGCGTTCCGTGTACAGGCCGCCGCAGCGGCCACTCCCGAGAGCTTTCTGGCGCAAGCAGAGGCGGTCATAACTTTTGATTTCGGCAGTGCTGCCGAACCTCGGGTCCTGGAATTGGTGAACAAGACGAACCAATTCAATCTGAATGGAAGACGATACACCGAGGCCGACTGGCGCAGGTTGACGTCTCAGCCCGGTGCGGTCGTCCTCGCGGTGAGCTACGAAGACAAATTTGGGCCTCTGGGAACCGTCGCCGTGGTGGCCGGAGCGGTCCACGGAAAACGTCTGGCGATTGAAAGCTGGGTCATGAGTTGTCGCGCTTTTGCGCGCCGCATCGAACAGCACACGCTTAAGATGTTGTTCGCGAGCACTGGCGCCGAGGAGATTGAGTTCGACTTTGTCTCCACCGTCAAGAACGGCCCCCTGCAGGAGTTTTTCGCAGCCGTCGCTGGCGAGCCGCCCGCGCCGCAGTTGCGCGTGAGCCGGACACAATTTGACGGCTGGTGCCCGCCGCTCTATCACGCGGTGCGCGAGCTGAGGAGGGCAGAAGCCCATGGATGATACGGGAAAGCGGCTGGCCGGTTGCTTCCAGGTCGTGTTTCCGCACTTGAGGGAAGTCGACATTCCGTCGGCGTCGCAGCAGACGGTCGCCGCCTGGGACTCGGTGGCGGCGATCACCATGATGAACGTGATCGAGGACGAGTTTGCCCTGCAAATGGATTTGGACGATTTGGCTGACTTGGATTCCTTCGTGAAGGTCCATGCCTATCTCCAGAAACGGCTGCAGGTGGCCTGATCCGGAACTCTCGCCGGCATTTTGTTCGACTGACATTGCTCACTTCACGTGCATAATGCTTCCGTGGCCCATCCCGTGACTACCGTCCGCTTCACCCCAGAGGACCTGGAGCTCTTCCGTGATGCCTCGGGTGACCGCAACCCCATCCATTGCTCAGCGGACTACGCCTCTCGCACCGTGTATGGAGAGCGCGTGGTTTACGGCGCTCTGGGCGCGCTCGCTAGTCTCGGTCACATCGATTTTCCGCCCGACATGCGAGTCGCAAAGCTGGTGGCCGACTTTCAACGGCCCATGTTCTGCGGGGTTGACTATGTGGTCCAACGAATTGAAGGCCCGCCATTCTGTGTGCGACTGATGGACGGCGGGCTGCCGGTTGTGACGGTGACGGTCGCGAGGGATTCATCGCCAACGAAGGGCCTCTCTTCGACTGGAGTCTGCCAAGCCCACAGTTCTTGGGAGCTCTCTGAACCGGTTTTCCGAACCGAAGAAGAAATCCAACCTGGCCTGCGCGTCTCGGGGCGGTATCATTGCGACCCGACAGCGGCTGTTCGCCTCTGCCAACGCTGGGCAGTTTCGGCGCCGGCGTCGCTGGTGCAGACACTTCTGTGGGGCAGTTATTTCACCGGCATGGATTTGCCGGGACGCTCAGCCTTGTTCTTCCGGCTCGCGCTCGATTTCAGCGATTACCACGCCAATGGCGACACCTGTGACGTTCTCGACTATGAGGCCGTTGTCACTAAAGTCGATCCGCGCCTCAGCCAGGTACGGTGCCGGGCAACTCTGAAAGACGCCAAAAGCGAGGTCATCAAAGCGGAATGCATTTCTTTCGTCAGGCCATTGCTCGATACTCCCGGCGACGCAGCGACAGAGCTTTCGCAACCACTTTCGCAAGATTTAGCAGGCAAAGTTGCGCTGGTCATCGGCGGCAACCGGGGCCTGGGCGCAGAGATTACTCGCTGCCTGGTTGCACATGGATGCGCTGTGGTCACCACATCACGAAGTCCTGGCAACCAAAATGGCGTCACAACTTTTTCGGGAAGCGCCGCCGATGCGGCCTGGCTCCGCACCGTTCGCGATGCCATCCAGAAACAGCATGGCAAGCTGGATTTGCTGATCTGTAACGCATTCCCGGCCATCAACCCTCTGCGCATGGAGTCCAACGCAATTGAGCGCATCCAGGCATATTTGCAACAGGCAACCGCTCTGGTGCTGAATCCGCTGTGCGTGTTTATGGAGATGCTGGATGCAAGCGGCGGCCGGGCGGTGATCGTGTCCTCTACGGCCACTCAACGGCCGGTCAAAGAATGGCCTCAATATGTTGCCGCCAAGAAAGCCATCGAGGGTCTGGCCGAAGTCGCGGCCCTGCAGTACCCTCGTGTCCAGACCATCATTGTCCGTCCCAACAAGCTTTTGACGGAAATGACCAATACGCCCATGGGAAGGCAAAATGCCGAACCGCCTGGGAAAGTGGCGGCCAAGTTGGTGGACCACTTGCGTGGACAGCTTCAGCCAGGTTTAAGCGTGCTGGAATTTCCGGAGTCTCCTTAGCGCAGCGGCACACAGTCGAGGGCAGGTTCTTTTCGCCGTATTATGAGAGAGCAATCCATTTGAGGCGCCATCCGCGATGAGTTCGGTGATGCTTAAAATCCGGCGGGGCGAGACCCCATTCTATCGCCGGCTGCGCGACGTCGGTCGCAGCGTCGTATCGAGTACCCTGCCTGTACCCAAGTTTTTCAATCCGTTGCTGCGCTTCGGATATAACGCTCAACACATGTTCATGCAGGGACTGCGCTGGACATTGAGCTACTTCTTCTATGAACCGCTGTTTCGCGGCAGATGTACGTCGGTAGGCAAGCACTTCCGCGTCTGGCGCATGCCGTTCGTCATCGGGCACTCCAGCATCGTAATCGGCGACGACGTTAATTTCTTCGGCAAGGTTGATATCTTCAGCGGACGCCAGTGCGACCAACCCCGGCTGGTGCTGGGCAACCGCGTGGACCTCGGCCACAACGTTGTGTTCATCGTGAACAAAGAGATCGTGATTGAGGATGAGGTGAATGTTGCCTCGGGCGTCAGGTTTATGGACAGTGACGCCCATCCCCGCGAAACCATGGCGCGTATCGCCGATCTTCCTGCGCCAGAGGACGAGATCAAGCCGGTGCGCATCGGGCGTTATGCCTGGATCGGGCACAACTCGTTCATCATGAAAGGTGTGACCGTCGGGGAAGGCGCAATCATCGGAGTGAACAGCGTGGTAGTCAACGATATTCCGGCGTACTCGGTCGCCATGGGGAACCCGGCGCGGGTGGTGGTGAAGAACATAAACAAGACGGCGGTGGAACCGGCAAGCACGCCGGCATCGCCTTAGCCTCGCGCGGCGCAGTTGTCGCGTATACTGTCGCATTGTTGCCGAACCAGCATCCTTTCCTTCGCTCGTCTGTTGCCGTTCTGGAGACACCGTGACCCGGCAAAGCATTCGGGTGCTCACCTTGATCGAAAGCGCGACCGTCACCGGCCCCTCACGCAATTTGATCGAGTTCGGCAAACTGGCGGCCATCCCCGAAGCCGGTCTGCCGCCTGTGGAAGTCATTGTTGCGACGTATCAACGAGGCTCGAGTGAGAGCGCTCTGGCGGCGACCGCCAAAAACGCCGGACTTTCGGTGGTCACTATCGCCGAGCGCCGGCGCTGGGACACCAAGGTCTTTCCCCAGCTGCGGCAGATGGTTGCCGAATATCAGCCCGACATTCTGGAATCGCGAAATGTGAAGTCGCACTTCCTGGTGCGCCTGCTCGGCTTGCACAAAAAGTGCCGCTGGGTGGCGTGGAACCACGGCTACACCGCAACCAACTTGCTTGACCGCAGCTACAGCCAACTGGACCGCTGGTCGCTGCGCGGCGCCTATCGCGTGGTCACGGTCTGCGGCCCATTTGCCGACACCCTGGCAAGTCGCGGGATCGCCCGCGACAAAATCACCGTGCTGCACAATTCCGTGAAGCCGTTCGTAACTCCACCGTTCGAGCAGGTACAGCAGCTTCGGCACAGCCTGGGTCTGCGCGACGAAGCCGTGATACTCGCGGTCGGGCGGCTTTCCCATGAGAAGGGGTTTGCCGATTTGCTCAGGGCGGTCGCCGTGCTCAGCAAGACTCAGGGTGTCCCCGATTTTCGCGTCGTAATAGTCGGCGACGGCCCCGAGCGCGAGTCGCTGACCCGTTTGGCAGCGCAACTTGGCATCGAAGCAAAGCTGACGTTAGCTGGCTTTCAGCGGGACACCAAGCCGTATTTCGGCATCGCCACACTGCTGGCCGTGCCCTCCCATACAGAAGGCTCCCCCAATGTCGTGCTTGAGGGGATGGCGGCGGGCCTGCCGATCGCGGCAACCGCAGTGGGAGGTGTTCCCGAAATTCTGGAGGACGGCGTTACGGGCTTGATGGTTCCAGCACGAAACCCCGATGCGATGGCGAGCGCCATCCTGCGAATCTTGACCGATCCGGAGATGCGCCTGCGGCTGGGAGCGGCGGCACGGTTGCGGGCCGAATCCGATTTCACCCCCGCCGCCTACAAACGATCGCTGGTGGAGTTTTACCGCAAAACAGTTGATGGTGATTAGTGGATAGTGGCTAGTAAAAGCGCGATTCGCTTCTCCCTCATGATGACATCCCTACTTCAGCACAACGTCTGCCCTCCACCGATCCACCAGCTCCCACCACGCAAATTGTTCCCATTCGTCCAGAACGGTTTTGGCCCATGCCCGGTGTTTCCACCAACGGTCGGCGTCGTGATATGGGGCCGAGGACGCGGCAACCGACCAGCGGTATTGCGGCAGGCGCTTGCGAAAGATCGACAGAGCCGTGCGGGTGTGAAAGTCCGAGGTGACAATCAATACCGAGGAAATATTCAACTGTTCCAGGCAGCGTTTAACATCGACGGCTTTGCCGAAGGTGGAATCCTCAACCGTGGGACAGACCTCAGCCACTCGCGAAGAAGTCCGATCCAGGAACTCAGTAGCCAGCTCGGCTTCCGACTTTCCGAACAGCACCCGGCTGGTACTTGCATCCAGCAAGATCCTGTTGGCATAGCCTTGCTTTTGCAAACTGAGAGCGTGCCGGTACGAGCCGTCGATTCCGCCTTCCAGGACCAGGATAGCGTCGGCGTGCTCGGGAGCATTCAAAATCAGGAACGATCCGGCGTGCGACAACAACAGGATGACGAGACACACGACACCAATGGCAATAAGAAGCCGGTGGAACATGTAAAACATTTTCCACAGGAAAGTGGATGCTCGACCACGCTTTTTCTCTACGTCGTGCCCGAGCATGTCGTCCCCATCCCGACCTGTTCCGCGTACAACCGTAACAGCACCTCCCCAATCACCGGCCAATCATATTGCGCCTGAACCAGGTTGCGCGCATTCGCGACCAGGCTTTGCCAGGCGGCACTGTTGGCCTGCAGCGACGCTACAGTGTCCGCCGTTGCCTCGGGTGTATCGGCGATCAGGATGTCTTTGCCGTCGGTTACGGCCAGTCCTTCAGCACCCAGAGTGGTCGAAATAACGGGAGTGCCGGCCGCCATCGCTTCCAGGACCTTCAATCGCGTCCCACCACCAACCCGCAATGGCACCACTGCTGCAAGCGCAGTGTGATAAGAGGGCCGGACATCCTCGACCGTGCCGGTAACGGTCACGCCTGCCAGATCGCGCAAGGCCAGCACCTCCTTCGCTGGCTGAGCTCCGACGATAACGAGGCGAAGCTCAGGCTGGCGTGCGCGTATCAGCGGCCAGATCTTTTTCGCGAAGAACACAGCCGCATCGATGTTGGCGTGGTAGTCCATCCGTCCCATGAAAACCAGGTCACGGCGGACCTCATCCTGGGTTGGACTGGCAAAGTACTCTACATCCACGCCATTGCCCACAACTTCGATACGGGCCTGAGGTAGTCTTTGCAGCAGAATGTCGCGCTCCCGCTCACTGCAAACCGTGTGGGCATCACCCAGGTGCAGGAACTGGTTTTCCATCCCTCGTGACAGCGCCGCGGTACGGCGCGCATACAACGCCCGCAGCGGGTTTGAGTCCTGCTCGGCGTAACGCGTAAGGATCTCCGATTCGATGTTGTGCCAGTCGCAGATAAGACGCACCCGGGGACAGAGTTGGCGGATGCGCTTGGCGTAGGCAATCAAATGCACGCTCTCGATTTGTATGGCATCGAAGGAGCGGTCATTCAGTATGCGCTCCACCTCGGCCATCACCGCCGCCGAGGTGAAGTTCAAAACGTTGAGCGGGGTTGGCCCAATCAGGCCGCGGACAATGTTTGCCGCCTTGTAGCTGGGGTCACGGGGAACAAACAGGACCTCCGCGCCAGACAATAACTTCTGCAGCTCAAGCCGGGTGTTCTCCGGCGTGGGAGGGGTGCCGCTATCCAGTCCGACGTAGGTGAGAGTGGTCCGGCGGGCAAGTTGTCGAGCCAGGTGGAAGTCGCGCAGGTGGGCCCCTGAAATGATGGGCCAGCAGACTCGCGGAGAGAAATACAACACGCGCATATTCAATGACTTCGGCACTTTTTCGGATCGCTCTTGCACGGTTCTTATGTCTCGAACAATGGCGTCGGGAATGTTACACTGTTGGCCTGATTCAGCCAGCGGTCTGCATGCCTGGGAATGAAGAAAATTGCTAAGAATTGCCTACACGTCGTCTTCTTGGCGCTTGCCTTGCCCCTGGCCGCGATCGCCGGATTTGGTCGTTTCCCCCCGACCTTCTCGCTCGGGGCACACGCCTGTGCCCTGGTTCCCGGCGTTATCGGCGACTATGTTCGAATTGCATTTTATAAGCTGACTCTGAAACAGTGCTCTTTATATAGCCGGGTGTCGTTCGGTTCGTTTTTCGCTCATCCCAACGTCGTGCTTGGATCTGGAGTTTACATTGGATCATACTGCATTCTGGGACGGTGCTCGATTGGGGAGCGTACGCAAATCGCTTCGCAGGTCCAGATCCTGAGCGGGCGGCGTCAACACCGGAGGGAAGAGTCGGGCCAGATCAGCGGCGCCTCCGAAGCAGACTTTGAAGTAATCGAAATCGGTGCCGATTGCTGGATTGGGGCATCGGCTATCATAATGGCTCCGGTTGGATTTGGTACCACCATCGGCGCCGGTGCTGTTGTGGTTCGGCCAATCGAAAGTCGGGTTGTCGCCGTAGGCAATCCCGCACGAGCGGTTAAAGAATTATGTCCAGATTCCAGGGAGTAACCAGGTGAATATGTCCACGTTTCAGGGTCAGGGAATGATGCCTACGGCAACCGACGAATTTGGGGCCTATGCAGATTCGAGCACAGTAGATGTCGTCAGTACCTCTTCGAAGCAACGTCCGCGGAAGGTCCGGCAGTCTTCCCGTGCCAATCTTTACAAGCCTTTTCACTTCATACTGCTGATCTACCTCTTTTTCTATTGCAGCCGGATTGCGGAGCTTATCCCGTATCTCCACATCGGCCTGGTTCTGCAGCCTATTTTGCTGATTGGCATGATCATGACCGGCAGCGTGAAATCCATCCTGCGGATGCCGCTCGGCAAAATCATGATCGCATTCACTGCCTGGATAACGTTCTGCGTACCTTTCAGCGTGTGGAGAGGTGGTAGCTTTCAAATATTTCTTATCGTTCTTCAGGCCCTCGTGCTGGTTGCTTTTATGGCAGCCTTCATCCGAACCATCCCCGACTGCTATCGCGTGATGTACACAGTCGCTTTGGCGATGGCCGCGATTTCAATCCTGTCGCTGGTGGTGGGCGGCGGCAAAATAGGCAGCTCACGCCTGGGGCTTGGCGGCGGAGCGGACACGTTGGCCGATGCCAATTTTCTCTGCCTCTATATCATCATCGGCCTGCCTTTTCTCTGGCTGTCAATTTCGGTGAAGACCGGCTTCATGAAGGCGATATTGCCGTTCTTGATGCTTCCCATGCTCGCAGGCGCCGGTAAAACCGGATCAAGAATGGGGCTGCTCGCTCTGGCTGCGGGCTTACTCCTGTATTTCATCTTCGCGTCCGTCAAACAGAAAATAGTTGTTGTTTCGGCTGGGGTTGCTGTTTTGATACTGGCCATATTCTTCTTGCCGCAGAGAATTAAGGAGCGGTTTACGACCTACTTCGAGGCCGACTCAGCCCAGTCGCTGGAGGCGGCGCAGTCGGCGGAATCCAGGAAACAAATGATCATACGAAGCCTCCAATTGACGGCGGAGCATCCTCTCTTTGGAGTTGGACCTGGGGAGTTTCAAGACGCCGAGGCCCAGGAGGCAAAGGAAGCGGGCCAGAGAGGGATGTGGCGCTTCACCCATAACTCGTATACCCAGGTCTCCAGTGAGACCGGGCTCATCGGCCTTGGTCTGTTCGTGTTCGCGTTTTTCGCGGCTTATCGAGGTTTGACTCCAATCAGGCGCAGGTATCCCGATTCACGTGCGCGGCGCGCAGCACTGTTCATACAAATGGCGGTGCTGATGACTGCAGTAGGTGCTTTTTTCCTTAGCATTGCCTACGGTGGCATCATTTGCGTCATTATTGGAATTTCGGGAACATTTCAATTGGCCGCCGCCAAAGATGCCAGGTTGGCGAGACAGGCCGCGGAAAATCTTCGATGACGGAGGCCCATGCCAGTTCCAGGCCCCGTTCGTTGTTTGGCCTGATTACTCGGTCGCTGGTATCGCCCAGATCTGCCAGCCGTCCGGTGCACATCGGCAAAGTTTGGGCGCGCATCGGTCAGCATGGTTCTGTAAAGCTGTGTCGTCTGCCTTCGCAAGTCTGCGAAAATGCCGATTTGCCGCGGATCGAGAGATTGGCGTGCGAAATGGCGCCGGTGCTCGAGCGCGATCCTGCCTGTGCTGCAAAATATGCTGACTACGGTTACTGGATCCCGTTCAACGTGGCCAGAATAGGCGCACTGTCTTTGCAAACCTCAACTCCCCTGCAAATTCTCGATGTTGGTTGCGGTCCAGGGTATTTTCTGGCCGCGGCGCGGGCCTGCGGGCATCAGTGCTATGGAATCGACGCTCCCGCCAACATCTTGTCGGAGGTTGAGAACCGGGTCTACAGCGAGACGCTGGCGGCACTGGCGTGCGATCGATACGTTTCTCCGCTGTTGATCGAGCGCTTTGTTCCGATGTCGATCCCGTATGGCGATCTCGACGCCATCACTGCGTTCTGGATTTGTTTCAATCGCCATCGCCAACTGGACGAGTGGGGCGCATCAGAGTGGCGATTCTTTGTAGATGACGCTCTGTCGCATCTTCGCAGCGGAGGTTATTTGCACCTCGAACTGAACTCCCACCCGGAACGCTATGGCTCGCTGGATTGGTACGACCAGGAAACTTTGGATTTCTTCCGCTCGGTCGGAACGGTTCAACGAGGTGTGGTTCGAATCGCTAAGGGGAAGTCTCAGGAATGGGGACAAGATCGGAAGCCGGCCTAGCGGCTGCCGGGAATCGTATCCGCGTTTGCCTGTTGTGCGACACCGTGGGCAATGATGCCGGCACGGAGCGGCAGGTCGTGGAAACCGCCAAGAGGCTCGACCCTAATAAGTTTGAAGTTTACGTCTGCTGCCTGGAGACTAGTCCTCAATTGAGTGGGCTGACGGGTTGTTGCCAGACGGCGGTTTTTCCCACCGCCAGCGTGAACTCATGGAGCGGAATCCGGCAAGCAGCAAGTTTCCGGCAGTACCTCAGCCGTCATCGCGTTCAGATCGTGCACGCCCACATGAATAAGACCGCGATGTTCGCGGTGCTGACGTTGTTGGCCTCGTCTCGCATCGTGGTTACCAGCCGGTTGAACATTGGGTACTGGTACACGCCGGCATTGCGCACGGTCTTTCGCCTCTTAAATCTGCGCACCAATGCCGTGATGGCAAATTCGCAAGAAGCGAAGCGCGTTGCCGTTGAGGCGGAGGGTTTGGATCCGGAAAAGGTTGCGGTTGTGTATCAAGGCCTGGATATGACAGTGTTTAGTCTGGGACTAGGTGATGCGTCGGCTAGCGAGCGGCTGGGGATTTCTCCAAGCAGCCGGGTAGTAGGTATGGTCGCAAATCTTCGTCCCGTGAAAGACATTCCTTTGTTTCTGCGGGCGGCAAGAATTGTCGCGCAGGAGTTTGCTGATGTCGTATTCCTGGTCGCAGGTCATGGCGAGCTATACCAGGAACTCAGCCAATTGGTAGTTGAACTGGGTTTGCAGGACCGCGTGTTTTTCACCCGGGGAGAAGGAAAGATCATGGACTATCTATCCCGAATGTGCATCGCGTGTCTGACCTCTTTTAGTGAGGGTTTTTCCAACGCTGTGATGGAGTACATGGCGGCAGGCTTGCCGGTCGTGGCTACGGATGTTGGAGGAAACCGCGATGCCATCGTCGATGGCGAGACCGGATACCTTGTGCGGGAGCGGACCCCAGAGGCCTTTGCCAAGCCGCTGGTTCACTTGCTGCGCAACGAAGAGCTGCGGATACAGATGGGACTGGCAGGCTTTCAACGCTGCACTGAACATTTCGAAGTCAGCAAGACGATCCGCCAGCTTGAACAATTCTACGAGTCATTGACTACTTCTTCAGGTTGAGATCCCAGCCAGACTAATGAATTGGGTGAATGGAAAACTCGCAATCGCCAGGACGATTCACCTGGATTTGACGCATCCCCAGGTGTTATACGGACGCACTCTTCAGCGGTATGTACATCCAGGCATCCGATGGCTTGACGTGGGTTGCGGATATCAGATTCTGCCCGATTGGGCCATGCCGCAAACTGAACAGGAACAGTTGGTCAGATCGGCCGCCTTCCTTGCTGGAGTGGATGTGGATGAGAGAATCAAGGACCATCCGCTACTGACCTATCGGGTTAAAGCACTAGGTGGCGCGCTTCCCTTCAAGGCGGAAACATTCGACCTGGTAACAGCGAACATGGTTGTCGAGCATATTAAAGACCCGCAGAGCTTTTTGTCGGACATATATAGAGTTCTGCGGCCGAGTGGACGTTTCCTCTTCCATACCCCTAACTATCTTTTTTGGCTGATTTTTCTAGGTCACGTAGTTCCGGATGGCCTTAAGAAATCCATCATCAAGATCCTGGAGCATAGAGAAGCGGAGGATGTATTTCCAGCCTACTACACGCTGAATAGTCATGGTCGTGTCGGACGACTCGCCAGGGAGACCGGCTTTGAAGTTGAAGAACTCAATATGGTCGGTTCAAGCCGTATCTTTGACCGACTCGGGCCTGTTGGATGGGCTGAATGTTTTGTCCAGAAAGGGCTGACAGTCAGCTTCGGGGGGAAGTTAAACTCCAACATCATTGCTGTACTGAAGCGGAAGTAAACCACCAGGTTTCGCGCTAAGGGCTTGACTAGTTAGTGGTAGTGCTGCTCAATCCATTGTGGATGCTGATACTTAAGCATGTACAAAGCCCATGCGGCCTGGGCGGTAGAATGGTCTGGGCCAAAGTCGCCAAGTTTGAACTCGACAATTCCGCGACACCACCCATACCAGCAATATGCCCATGAACCGTCGGGACGCTGGTAGTCAAGGATGCGCTCAATCCAACGGCTTCTAATCAAGTCCGGTTTGCCAGCGGCAAGAATAAACGCGTTGCGCTGGTAATACGCATCGTTGACGCGAAAGTCCCAGTACTGGTCGCGCGCCACGCCTGCGCTGACAGGATTGATGACACTGTCTAGTTCAGGGGACGGACCATTGAAGTGGCGGTAGATATCCAGGGCTATGAGTTGGAGATGGAGCCTGATTCCCCAACTGTACTTGGTTGGCGAGAACAGATCAGCATGGTCAGCAGCGGTGAGTTCCACCCGATCAGGAGCGGTGCTGAAGGTAAACCAGCGATCTTGCCATCCCAAATAAGGCACCTCCCATGCCGGGATTCGTGGCAGAGGTACGCTACTGTCTGCCCAGTGGGCGTAATACCAGGTGACAGGCTGTCCTGGAACGCGCACCCGATTGCTCGCCAGATAGCTCTCCACGAAGCTGTGCAATCGCGGATCGCCCGACATTTCCGCCATGTCTCCAATCATGAACATTAATGGCGGATTTCCCTGCACCTCAGGGTGTTGAATTATCCACTTCGTTGACGCCTCAATCGCATGATCCAGCCGAGAGGAAAACTCGGCACGAGAAACCTTGTGAATGGAATAGTTGTTGTTCAGAATAGTTAGCGCCAAGATTGCGACGAATACCAACAACGCTAGCAATAAGCGACGCCACAGTTTGCTTTTTTCTTTGACTGGCTGCATCTGAGAGATTTCGACCTCGTGTCGACAAGCTACTTCGCAAAGCGCCTGATAGCGGCAAATCCAAGGCCCACTCTACCGATCGCGTTTAAGCAGACGGCAGCGGACGATGGCAGTTGTGAACTCACGCGTCAGTCGATTGTGCAGTGGAACCAATCTTCTGATTGGCACCAAATCGAGAGTAGCCAGGCTGAAGGGGCTTCCCTCGACCAACCTTTCGAACCTTCTGATGGTCATTTGATTCAATCCACCCTCTACTTCGCTGAAACGTGTGGCTCCATCCGTCTTAAACGTCGATCTCCATCGCAGAAGGGCCTTCTCACTGAACAACAGATGCGCCCAGGGAAAAACCGAAAACAAGTGCCCACCCAAGGGATGATACCAAGTCGGCCCGAAACTGACGAGCACCTCGCCGCCGGGCCGGAGGAGATTGTTCATTATGCCCAAAATCTCCGCTGGCCGGTCAAAGTGCTCGAAAGCGTCAACAGAAATCACCACGTCCGCGACTTCGCTTGTGGACGTCGCGAACAGGCAACTGCCGCCGACTCCGGCAGCCGCGGCATTAGCGCGCGCAGTCTGCAGAATGTCTTCGCGGGAGTCCACGCCGATTACTCGTCTGGCCCCGCGTTTGGCAATGTCGATTACTTCCAGGCCTTCGCCGCAACCAAAGTCAATGACCGTCTTTCCGGCAACGCTGCCCAGGAACTTGTCCCCAAAGAGAATGCCGAGTTTTGACTTCCCCTCATAGACACTCTCGTTCCAACGCTGCGTACTGCGGCTAAAGTAGCGCACGAGAATTCCGTATTGCAGGTTGGTCAGCATCAAGATGGCGCGATTTGCGGATCGGCCTCGCCGCTCCGCCGAACGCGATTCTACACGGAGCCGCAAAACCTGATAGTCAGAGGTTGGTAGGGGAGCACACTCGGAGTTGGCTCTCGAAATATGAAGCGATCCCAGTTCGAGCGAAGCTTATGCGCCGCTCTTGACCAACTGGGCTTTAGGGAAGCGAGGTTCCCCTCGTCCCAAGGCATCGGACTCGACCATCATGCGCACCAGGCCTTTGAAATCTACATCGGGATTCCAGTTCAAGGCGTGCCGGGCCTGGCTGGAGTTGCCACGCAGGTCATGAATTTCACCGGTACGAAACAGCTTGGGGTCCACTTCGACGTATTCGTTCACCACTTCGGCAAGGTTGCGGCCGGAAGGGACCAGGTCGAGGCATTGCAGCACTTCGACCACAAATTCGTAAACGCTGTGCGATTCGCCGGTGGCGATAACGTAATCGTTGGGCTTCTCCTGCTGCAGCATGGCGTGCATGGCGCGGACGTAATCGCCGGCGTATCCCCAATCGCGACGGGCCTGCATGTTGCCCAGCTTCAGTTTGCTCTTCTTGCCCTGCGCCCAATCGGCCGCAGCCAGCGTAATCTTGCGGGTCACCATCTCCGGGCCGCGGCGCGGGGATTCATGATTAAACAGAATGCCGCCGACAACGAAGACTCCACGCTCGCGATAGACACCGCACAAACGGTGAGCGGCAGTTTTGGAAACTCCATAAGGCGAGGTGGGAGCCAGCGCGGTCTGCTCATCGCGCAAGCCGTTCAGATTGCCATACATCTCCGAACTGGAAGCCTGATACAAGCGCGCGTCCGGTCTCTGGCGCTCGATGATATTCAGCAACCGCGCCAAACCGCCAACATTGATGTCGAAAGTCTCGGCAGGAATCTGCCAGCTGGTAGGGACGAAAACCTGGCCCGCAAGGTTATAGACTTCGTCTGGCGAGGCCTTGGCAAAGGCGACCTCCAGGGAAGCGTTGTCGCGCATATCGGCGTACAGGATTTCGATCTTGTCCTGGATAGGATTGAGCCAGCGCATGGTCGCCGTCTCGCGGCGCACTATGCCATACACCCTATATCCAAGTTCAAGCAGGTATTCGGCAAGGTAGCTGCCGTCCTGGCCGGAAATGCCGGTGATTAAGGCCTTCTTCATAAAAACGCCCTCTCCTTAAGTTCGCGCGCCACAGCGCGTGCGTAATACCGAGTCTGTGCTGGTGGCGCATCCGCGGTCGTGCCTGGCCACTCGTCTTTGGGCATTACTCTACAGCCATTATTTCAGGATTCGCCCCGAAGGTATCGTCGGTGCCGTGGAGGAACCTACCGTCCTCCCCGCCCCAGCAGCAGAATCTTGACGGTCGCAAACATGATGTAGAGGTCAAGTCCAAAGGAAACGTTCTTAATGTAGAACAGGTCGTAGGCCAGCTTCTCGCGGTTGTCTTCCAGGGTCGCGTTATAGCCACGGTTGATCTGCGCCCATCCCGTAGCGCCCGGCTTCACCAGCCAACGCTCTTTATAGAACGGAATCTGCAGCGCGCACTCTTCTTCCTGCTCGGGAACGAAGGGCCGCGGTCCGACGAACGCCATGTCGCCTTTGACGATATTGAACAACTGCGGCAATTCGTCGATGCGGGTGCGGCGTAGCCACCTGCCCACCCCGGTGACGCGAGCGTCCCCATGCTCGGCCGGCTTCAATTGTTCTTTATCCGACCCGTCGTACATGGATCGGAACTTATAAACCGTGAACATACGGCCGTGTTCGCCAACCCGCTTCTGACGAAAAATCGCCGGACCCGGCGAGTCGAGACGAATAGCAATGGCAGCCAACAGCATCAGCGGGGAAGTCAGCAGGATGGCCAGCGAGCCGAGGGCGAACGAAAACAAACGCTTGTAGATCCGCAGGGCGGTGCGCACGTGAAAGCCAGGCGAAAACAGCAGCCAGCTCAGACGCAACGACTCCAACGGAATCTTGCCGGTAACGCTCTCGTAGTATTCGGGCCCATCCTGGATGTACACACCCCGTGCCTTGAGCTTGAGCAACTCTTCCACTTGCAGTTTGCCGCGGCGGTCCCCCATGGTCACCAGCACGCGCTGCACGTTCCGCTCAAGAACCAGCTCTTCGATGTTGCCATCACATAGAGGAATGCCGGGGACCGAGGGCGCGTTCTGCCCAACGAAACCCACGATCCGAACGCCCAGTTCGGCGCGGTTGGAGATTTCTGCCATCAGCGGCCCCGCCAGGGGGCCGTCACCATAAACGATGGCCCTCTCAGAAAAACGCGCGGAGCGGTTGAGCACAAAAAAAAGCCGGCGCCAGGTGGGAACGGCTATGGCGACAATACCCACGCCTACCCACAGGGTGCTGCCACCCAGGCTGACCTCGGGAAACACGTAGTAGAGCACCGCCAAGGCGACGAAGGCACAGCCCAGGACGCCCACCAGGCGGGTGACCACCTCTCGCCGGTTGGCCAGCACAAAGGAATCGTAGAGATCGAAGTAGTACATCAGGATGAGGAAGACCGCGACCACCAGGCCGATCCGACCTAGGCCGTTTTCGTAAAGTAGATAAATGCTGGCGTCAGAGGCCGTCCCTGCCCAAAATTCCACCGCCAGCACGAAGCCCAAGGTGACGAGAACGACCTCGGTCACCGTGAGCAACAGTGTGCGGGTGGGGAAATAGGCATTGAACAGACGAATCATGCCGACGCCGCTGTTACCTTGTCCGCTTCCTTGTTGGCTTCTTTCTTGGCTTCCTTCTTCGACTTGCCGGATGAGTGGTTGTTGCCGCCGCCGTAGTAGCGGTCGTAATCAATGTTCAACATGGAGGCTTGGTTGAAGACTACGCCCAGAAGTTTGGGCTTCTCGATCGACTGCAGCGCTTTATCCAGGACCTTACGCCGGGTAAAGCCTTCGCGCACCACGACCAGCACACCATCGCAGAGTCGTGAAAGCGAAGTCGCATCGGCCATGGGCAACATAGGTGTGGCATCGAGCAACACCCAGTCGAAGGTTGACGAAATGGTGTCCAGCATCTTGGCGAAGCGGTCGGACTCGAGAAGAGGCAGCGGTTCTTCCATGCCGTGGCCCGCGGAAAGAAACCACAACGGCAGGTCGCTGACTTGGTATAGGGAATCTTCGAGCGATAATTTGCCCGCATCCCACTCCGAAATGCCGCGCAAAGACGATGTGGTCAGCAGACCACTGGCGCTGGGCCGGCGGAGATCGGCTTCGATCAGAAGGGTGCGCGCATTGTGACGCCGCGCCAGGGTCAAAGCCAGGTTGACCGCCACCACTGACTTGCCCTCGTCGCCCACCGAACTGGTGATGAGCAGCTTCTGCAGCCGCCGCTTGTTCTGCATGTGCGCCAGGCGGGTCGCCAGTACCCGGAACATTTCCGCTCCCTGACTGTTGGGATCAGCCAGCGCCACCAGGCGCTGCTCGGGGGTGGGCGCAGGATGCAGGACGCGGTCGGCCGGGACCTTCAACCACGTCGCGTCCATGTGTGTGCCGATGGGGACGCCGGCGGCAACGGCAACCGCAGTGGCCTCGCCAGACGAAGCTTCGGGCCGGCCTGAAACCAGGGGCGAGGCACTGGGGTTTTCAACTTGGGACTTCTGTAACGCTTCGTACACTCGACTCATGGCTAAACTCTCCTCCCAACAGTGGTGGGTATGGCTTTTTCGGTTTCTAAAGTCTGGTTATCCATGGTGCGCAGGAGACGGAACAACGAGCGCAACAAGCTTTCGCCGTTCTCCTCGCGCGGGTTCATCGGCAGCGGAACTTCTTCCGGCAGTGAGGGGCCGGTCAGGCGGAAATCTGTGGCCACTTCCGTGATCATCTCGGGAGTCACCGTCGGCTGTTCATTAGAAAAGGCGCTCACCATGGAGTTCTCGCAAAGATTGTTGATGATGCGCGGAATGCCGCCGGAATACTCGTGCACCTTGCGCAACGCTTCGTCGGCAAAAATCGGCGGCTCGGCCGGCGCGCCGGCGCGCTCCAGACGGGACAGCACATAGGCCCGGGTCTGGGCTTCGTCCAGCGGCTGCAGTTGACAGCGCAGTGAGACCCGCTGCTTCAGTTGCCGCAACTCGGGAGAGTCAAGCATGATCTCCAGCTCCGGCTGACCCATCAGAACGATCTGCAGCAACTTCTGCTGCGAAGTCTCCAGATTGGTCAACAGCCTGATCTCCTCCAGCAGTTCGTGCCGCAAAGCCTGCGCCTCATCTACCACCAGGGCCGTGATCAGGCCGCGGGCGTGGCGCTGGATAAGGTAGCGGTTCAGGTCAAGCAGCATCTCCGTCTTGGTGCGCCCCGCATAGGGCAGCCCCAGGTCGGCCATGATGTACTGGAAGAACTCCACCACCGGCAGCAACGGATTAAAAACGTAGCCGAAAGCGATGTTGTTCTTGCGCAGCTCCGTCAGCAGGCAACGGACCAGCAGCGTCTTGCCCGTGCCGACCTCACCGGTGATCACGATGAAGCCTTTTCTGCGGCCCACCCCGTAGTGCAGGTTGGCCAGAGCTTCATTGTGACGCGGCGTCGGATGATAAAAAAATGGGTCGGGACTAATCTCAAAGGGATTGCGTGTCAACCCAAAGAATTGTTTATACATTCACGATCACCAAAAATAGGCGTAAGCCACGCCTGAGGGAAGCAGGATGACCACCAGTACGGTGGCCGCCACCGCCAACCATGGTTTCCAGCGAGCCGCACGAAGTTCCGCCGGAGTCGGCAGCGCCGGAATGTCCACCAAAATCGGCAAACTGACAGCCTCGTTGAGGGCTTGTTCGGTGCGGATACGATCGTCAAGGATCTCTGAGCCGAATCCGAACAACACCGCGAAGGCCAGGCCGGCGCCGACGGCAGCCAGCGAAAACTTGAAGCGATCAGGGAACACCGGCTTGTCAGGCAGACTGGGCGGATCGATCACCCGGAACTGGGCGCCCTGTTGCTGGTTCTCAAGACTGGTGGCCAGCGCGGAGTTCTGCTTCTTCGACAGCAACTCGAGATATTCCTTTTTCAAGTTGCCAAAATCGCGCATCATGTCCGTCATCTCCGCTTCCACCGCCGGGGTCGCATTCAGGCGCGCCTGATACATCTGAGCCGCCTGCTCCAGACGCTGCATTTGCTCCGAGGATGTCTGCAGTTCCATCTTGTTGATCTTGATTTGGTTGTCCAGTTGTACGCGCGGCGTCATGGCCTGGACCTGGGCGATACTGGCGTTATTGGTTTCGATCTTCTCCTTGGCTTCGGCGCCCAGTTCCTTCTTCAGCTTCTCCAGCTCGGCGATGGTTTCCTTCAGTTTTCTGATATCGGGATGGTCGTCGGTATAGCGGGCGCGTAGGTCGGCCAATTGCGCGCGGGCGCTTTCAAGCTGGTTATCGAGGCTGCTGGGAGTTTCGGGCGTATCCCCCATGGTTTCGTATTGTTTCTGCAGCGAGCTCAGATACTGCTGCTGCTGCTGGGCCCGCTCATGAGCGGCCTGCGCGGCATTCAGCTGCGATTGAATGCCATTGAGGATTTGGATATTGCTTTGCAATTGCTGAGGCAAGGACCCGTCATGCTGGGTCTCATATTCGCGCAGCCTGGCCTCATCATCGGCCAAGGTCTGACCCAGCGCTCGCACCTGTGAATCCAGGAAATGCGTGGTGGCTTCCGACTGCTCCTGGCTGGCGCGCACGTTCTCGTCAACGAAGAACGAAGTTAAGGCGGCGTTCACCTTTTGGGCAACCGCGGCGTCAGGAGCTTTATAGGTCAGCTTGAAGGCGACCAGTTCCGAGATGCCGTTGGCGGCGGGAGCTTGAATCAACTCGAACTTGACATCGTCGCGCATCTTTTCCACCTGGTCATCAGGTGACTCGACGTAGCCGGGGTAAAGGTTGAATTTCTGAATCAGGGTGAGCAGGCGGGTGCGGCTCAGCACCTGCGTGCTCATGCTTTGCACGCGGTCCGCCAGGTCGACCTGGACGTTGGGCGCCACCAGGTCCTTCGGGACTTTGGCGGGCTCGATCAGCACCACGCTTTCCGAAGCATACTTGGCGGGAATAACCCAAGATGAGGCAAAGACAAGGAGCCATCCGAAGAAAAGGGGTCCCAGAATCCACCACTTGCGGCGGAGAACCATTTCCCAGTATTCGTCGATACCCTGCGTTGTTTTCTGATCGTCAAATTCTTCCATCATGAATCACCTTCCAAGTGAGTGGCCCCAGGAGTACCGGAGCGAAATTCCGACGCCGTTAGTCATCAGAACCGATGGCTGGGGCGTGTAGTAATTCTGGCTCTCGTGAATCAAGGCGTAATACACGGTCGCATTCCACGCCTGCGAGATAGTGCGGCTGAAGCTCATGGTGCCTTGGTACGATTTAAGAAACTCGTTGAGGTGGTATTGCGATATCGACAGGCTGTTGTTGTAGGAAGCGCCCACAGAGAAATTCCAGCGCGGGTTCAGCGACCGCCGGTAGGCGGTAGTAAGCTGATAGAGCCTTACCGTACCCAGCAGACCACCACCATCTGAATTCTGATGCCTGAATCCCAACCGGAATGCGTTCCGCGGTTTCGTCCAGCCGAAGGTCGCTCCCTCTGCCAGGTTCCACTGGGTCTGGTGCACTTCGTGATAGCCGAAGCAGCCAAAACCCGGGAAACAGAACTGTGGAACGATGTCCTTGCTGGCCGTGTTCTCGGGACCTAGAAAACCGGTTACGAATGTGGTCGGACTCAAGCGATAGCTGGCGAACCCGGTTATGGCCTGAATTCCGGAGCGCGACAGGCCATGTCCGTAATCTAAAGCGGTGAAGTCTGTAGCCGCCGCCAGCCGAGAACCGGGGCGAGAAGTCATGTTGATAGTTGGAGCCTACCGAATAGGCGAATGAGTTGTCGGCCGACAAGTTCGTGTCCAGATAGCGCTGAAAGCTTTCTCCTCCAGTGAAATTAAGGCTATCGTGCGGCCCGAACTGATAGGTCAGAGACGCCGAACCCAGGTTCGACTCGGTGATGGCCCGGGGAACGTAGAAGACAGGATTCGGATTGTTGAAAGTAGGCACACCCTCAATGGTCAGAAACGGCTCAAACGGGTCATCGGTGTAAACGTAGCTATCGTTCAATGCTAGCTGCCAGCGCTTGCCCAATTGCCAGAGGACTTTGCCACCCGCGCTCTGGTTCAGGTTCGCGTAACTGGCAACATTGGCTAACGTCAAGGTGCTGAGCGAAATTCCTCCGCTGTAGCGGAGGTCCCACATCAAAGTGGGACGAAACTGCGTTATGTGGACGCCGCCCGCGACTGTTCCCAAGGTCTGCCAGTAGGTACCAGACAGGCTGCCATAGGAGTTGTAATTCGTTAACCACCCAGTCGACATGCTGAGCTGGATACCGGTGCTCGCTGTAACTTCGTTAAGCAACGTCAATGGAGGCAGCTGTTCGGGATGGGTGTAAGCCACCTGCGGGCCAGTGGATGACGGCGACTGGTCCCCCGAACCGCTCTGATCTGTAGTACCGCCTAAGGGTTGGTTCAAAGAACCGCTGGGCGACTGACTTGTAGAACCGCTTTGCGACTGGTCGCCGCCGCTTTGCGACTGATCGCCGCCACTGGGCGACTGATCGCCACCGGTTTGCGACCAGGCTGGCGGCACTGACAGAACCGCCAAAATCACCAGAGATAGGCCGAGTTTACTTTTCATAGCCTCCTCCTTCTACTTTTCGCGTCTTTCGCGTTCACGGGATGACCAGGGTATCGTGCGGGTGAAGCTCGATGTTCTGAGCCATGTTCTTGCCCTTAATAACTTCTTTGTAGTTGAACTTGTACCGCAACTGTTTCCCATCGGGGCCGGTACGCAGCACGTAGATTTTCTTCTGCTTTGCGAAATCCCTGAAGCCGCCGCAGAGTGCTATGGCATCCAGCACGGTCAGCGGGCGGGTGATCGGGAAGTATCCCGGCCGCATGACCTCGCCCATAACGTTAAAGGTCAGGCTGTTCACCTGAGTGACAATCACCGTCACCTGGGGATCAGACATAATCTTCTTCAGCAAGTCGGTGATCTGCTCTTCCAGTTGAACCGGAGTCAGCCCTTTCGCCTTGATCTCACCCAGCAGGGGCAGCGAGATCATTCCGTCGGGACGAACCGGGACCGTCCTCGAAATCTCCGACTCTTTCCACACGTTGATCGACAGCACATCCTCGGTGCCGATAATGTAGCTATCGGGCCGGACTTGTGAAACCCGCGGCGGAAGCGTGTCGGCGGCCGCAGGTTGCGCGGCGTTGGCCACGTCCTTAGGAGGCTCGGCGGCCGGGATCACCGGCTTATCCGGGGTGGCGGCACTGCCCGTGTTCTGCCCCGACGCGGTGTGCGCCCAGCCAGCCAGCAGAACCAGCAAGGCCAGGGTTAAGATAGCGCGACTTCCAAATGTCCGTGTTTGCGAATACATGACTCCCCCTCGGTCCTAATTACTCGGCCTTATCGTCTTCTTCGTGTTTGCTCGCGGAACTGGAACGCCGCTGCGGGATCCCTACTTCCTTGAGCTTATAGAGCAAAGCGCGATAGCTGATATCGAGCGAGCGCGCCGCCTTCTTGCGGTTCCAGTTATTAGCATGAAGCGCATTAAGAATAATACGTGCTTCCAGTTTGCGGACGGTCTGCCGGGTTAATTTCTTGAGAGAAACCGGTCCATCCAGCATCAGGCTGTTAACCGCATCGCGTTCATTGGGCTGGAGCAGTTCGCTTAAGATAACGTCTTCGGTGCCCATGACCACGTAGCGCTTGATCAGGTTCTCGAGCTGGCGGATGTTACCTGGCCACGAGTAACGCTGCATTTTGGCCATCAGCGCAGGACGCACCATCATAACCCGGCCATTGAGTTTCTCGTTGTAGTACTGCAGCAGGTAATCGCTGATGACCGGCAGATCGATTGTCCGTTCGCGCAATGGCGGCAAATGAATCGTCATGGTGGCGATGCGGTAAAACAGGTCCGGCCGGAAGTTTCCGTGCTCGATCTCCTCGTGCAATTCACGGTTCGTAGCGCACACCACCCGCACCTCGACCTTTTTGTCCTCCTGCGCACCTATCCGGCTGAATTGGCCGTCCTGGAGAAGTTGCAGAAGCTTGGCCTGTAATACCGCGTCCAGTTCTGCGATTTCGTCCAGAAACAGAGTGCCCCGGTGCGCCATTTCGACCCGTCCGGGCTTGGGATTGTAGGCTCCGGTGAACGCACCTTTTTCGTAACCGAACAGTTCGCTCTCCAGCAAGGTCCCAGGGATCGCCGGACAGTTCACCTTGACAAAGGGACCATTTGCCCACGGCGAGTACAGATGGAGCAGCCTGGCGATGATGTCTTTCCCGGTACCGCTCTCGCCCGAAATCAGCACCGAAAGATTCGCGCCAGCCACACGTTCCAGCTTTTGCCGCACATCGCGCATCGCTGGTGTCTGCCCAAAGATCACCGGTTCGGGCGGAAGCTGTTGGACCGTGATCGCGCTTTCGTTGTTGGAGCCTGCCAGCAATGGCATCACGTGTCCTCGCGTCATAAGAAGGTATCGGCGTACCAAGGAATTGCATTTGTCGCGCCAAGTTCGTGCACATCGCAAAAAAATGCGCACTTTGTTTTTAATGTGGTTTATTTACTGTAGCTTATATATGCAAAACTTGTCTCGAAAATAATTCAGAAAGGCTCAAAAAGAAATATATTGCGCTTGAGAGTGTGAAAACATTTTCACTTTGAGGAACTCTCTTTCCCTGCGGAGCGGGACCTGGTCGACTCCAAGCCAAGCTGCTGGTTCAGCAGGGGCTCTTCGAATTCCAGGCCAAGCAGGAAGTATTGGCGGTCAGCGGTGCAGCGCAACACGGTGGCGTGCAGTTGCGACACGGATCGTGGGAGGTTGGCCTTGTTCAGCAGAGTGACAGGAACTTCCAGGGAGATGTGGGTGCCGGGCTCAAGGTAACGCCGGGCTGCCAGCAGGAGGCCGCCGGCCGACAGGTTCAGTGCCGTAGCAAACTCCAGGAATTCTTCGCCGTCGGCGTTGCTTCCGCGAACAAAAAACGGGATGGAGATAGGAAGCCGGTCCCAGTCGCGGCGCTCGGCGACGGATGCGGTTCGACGCACTTCTCTCTCCTGTTATCCAAGGATAGTACGCACCTCAACAGCCAAACTTTACGCTACTCAAATAAGGCTTCAATCCTTTCTGTTTGTTATGGATATAGAGAAACGAATTGCCCAGCAGCGCGAGTGAAGATTGCAATGTATTGCGGTTCGAGAGAACAAGAATGCCTCCGCTAAGTGCAAAGTAGTTCCCAAAAAGGTAACTATCTTGCACTTCTAGGAGAAATTTATGGGAAATTTTATTGACAACTCTGCGGTTTGCGGTAATATCAGGTCTCCCCCTTGTAGAGTGCTTCTACTCTATTCCCCGAGGACTGGACAAACACTTTAACTCTGTGGCCATTTTTGTCGAGAATACGTTATGGAGCTAACTTCGGGGGATCTGAAAGAAGAAACGGGGAGACGATTGTCGCTGCCTAGGGAAGCCAAGGACGCCATTCCTGTGCCATCGGCTAAGATGTCACCGGTGAAGCACAGGATCGAGCTGTTAGGCGATGAACATTGCAGTTGTTGCCGCGATGCGCTGGCTTCGGCCGCCCACGAGTTGAAGACCCCGCTCGCCATCATGGGCGGCTACCTGCACCTGCTGCTGGCGCAGAAGCTCGGACCATTGAATCCACGGCAAGTTGAAGTGCTTACCGAGATGCAAGCCAATGGTGCGCGTCTTTCCAACTTCATCCAGAACCTGCTCACCTACACTTCCCTTAAAGTCGACCGTTTCGAGATGCAGTACGAGGTGGGCGACATCAATACCTGTGTCCGCGAGATCGCCGAGGTTTGGGCGCAACGCTTCCAGGACAAGGCTATCGCGTTCTATTTCCTGCCTGACGACCGGCTGCGCTCGTTCCCTTTCGACTACTACAAAGTGCAGCACGTGGTTTCCAATCTGCTGGACAATGCTCTGAAGTACACGCCTGGGTCGGGGACGGTATGGTTGCACCTGGAGCCCTATTTCTGGGACCGGCGGACGGTTGATCGCCGGCCTGAGGTAGATCGGCGCCGGCGCGCCATCCATGAGCCGAATTGCTGTCGCATTTCGGTGTCCGACACCGGGCCCGGCATTGCCCCGGAATTCCAGCAGGAAGTCTTTGATGAGTACTTCCGTCTGACGCGCAAGGGAGTGCGGACGGAAGGATATGGTCTGGGACTGGCCATCGCGCGCCGCCTGGTACAGGCCGCGGGCGGGAAAATATGGGTCGAGAGCGAGCCTGGTAATGGTAGCAAGTTTTCTTTTCTGCTTTTGCTGAATCCCTCATCCAAACACGTTGCGGAGGATCGATGAGCGCAGGCCACATCCTGGTGGTTGACGACGAACCGAGCATGTTGCGGTATCTCCAGACCGTTCTGGAACTGGATTCGTATAAGGTCACAACGGCATGCAACGGGATCGAAGCGGTCGAAAAGGTACAACGGGCCAATCCTGACCTGGTGCTGCTCGACATGGTCATGCCCGGGGCCGATGGATTGGAGACCTTACAGCGCATTCGCGAGGTCCGTCCTTCGACCAAGGTAGTCATGCTGTCCTGTGTTCGCGATACCCGCAAGGTGGCGCAGGCCATGCGTCTCGGCGCCCAGGATTACCTTTCCAAGCCGGTGCAGAAGGAAGAAATGAGCGAGGTCCTGCGCTTCTGTTTGGAAAACATGGAACCGGGAGGGCCCGGCGCCGGGGAAGCCATCGAAGTCAGCGAAGGCGTCTTCTTCTTCTCCGCTACCCCGCAAATGCGCCAGCTACGCGCCCAGGCGATGCAAGTGGCGCGCTTCGATTTCCCGGTATTGCTGCTCGGCGAAAGCGGTACCGGCAAGGAAGTGTTGGCCCACCTGATTCACAAGTATTCCGATCGCTCGCACCGCACTTTTTTGAAGGTGAATTGCGCCGCCATGCCCAGCGAACTGCTGGAGAGCGAGTTGTTCGGTTATGAGCCGGGGGCTTTTACCGGTGCCGTCAAGTCCAAGCCCGGTAAATTCGAGCTTTGCAACAAGGGCACGCTGCTGCTGGATGAAATCGGAGAGATGTCTTCGGCCCTGCAGGCCAAGCTGCTCCAGGTTTTACAAGATGGCCAGTTTTCGCGATTGGGCGGGCGTAATACCGTGAAGGTGGATGTGCGCGTTTTGGCGGCCACGAACATCAACATGCCGCAAGCCATCGCGCAAAAAGCGTTCCGCGAAGACCTCTACTACCGCTTGAACAGCTTCGTTCTGCGCATGCCATCGTTGCGCGAGCGGCGCGAAGAAATTCCCATGATTTTGCGGCACTTCATGATCCACCTGGCCGACCGCTACGCCTGCGCGCCCCTGAACGTCTCGCCGCAGCTGGTGGAATCATGCGAGAACTATCCCTGGCCGGGCAACATCCGCGAGCTGGAAAATTTCGTCAAGCGCTACCTCGTGCTGGGCGATGAGGCGGTTGCGATCTCCGAACTGCAACAGGGTACCTCGCGCGATCCCCACACTGGAGTCGTGGTGCGCATGGAAGAAAAGGCACCGCAAACCTCGCCCGACCTGAAAGAAATGGTCCGCAATCTGAAGAATGGCGCCGAGATGGAAGTCATCGCCCAAGTGCTGGAGGAAACGGCGTGGAACCGCAAACGGGCCGCCACTCAGTTGAACATCAGCTACAAGGCGCTGCTCTACAAGATTCGTCAATACGATATCCGTCCCCGGCAAGCTGGATAGGGCCATCTTCATAGGTCGCCTTTTCCACAATCGGAGCCGAAACTGCCGCCCCGGTCCTGTGGTACCTTGTTGCAATGGAATTGGACATGCCAGCGATCTCGCCCCGCAGTGGCGAACGAAGGCGGACCCTTCGTTTTGCGATGCATTGTTCCATTCTCCTGCACCCACATGCTTCTGAGCGGCGCATTCTGGGCGAGACCGTCAATGTCAGTGCCGGCGGCGCGTACTTTGCCAGCAAGGTGGCATTACCTCCAGATGAACCCGTCGAGTACGTTCTGACCTTTCCTCCCGAGTTGACGCATGCCCCCGCTCCCTGGCGGGTGCGCTTTTACGGAAGCGTTGTGCGAGTCGAGGCCAAGTCCGCGGAAGAGGGCACCTATGGCGTGGCACTGCAGACTACGAAGCACCGTTACTTGTCGCCGGAAGAGCCGGACGGGTTTTGTAGTTTGGAGCCGTACCAGCCTAATTCGAGAAAAGCAGCTTCTTAGTTTCTGAACCGGGAATTGTTTCTCAGCCTTCGCCGCCCTGCCGAATGCCCGGCTTCTCTGGCTATTGATTTACGGCGAGGTCCTGCACCCAATGGAACCCACGACTCTTTAACAGAAACTTCGAATCATCTTCCCTGTGCAAGGTCGCGCTGGCCGGATGTCCGCCTATCTTGCCTGTCATGATGAGTCGATCTGGCTGGGGATTCTCGTAGTTGAATTCAGCGAACCAATGCGGATCGGTGGGCGAAGTCATGGTGAAGGCCTTCCTTAGAGGGTCGAAATGCAGCAAGAAACGTTGGTCCGGGCCTCTCACCGGTTGAACCATTCCATCGGCGCGGGATTCAATTACGAGGCGTTGCCAATTAACTTGTTCGGTGAGCGATGGCGTCCCCCCGTTCCCCTCAGACTTGAATTCATCCACCGACCAGATGCCATAGAGCGGAGCCTTCTCTCTGAATTCGGCCTGATACTTCGTCTTCTGATCGGTGCGGTAGAGGTTGTAACTCAATAAGACCACGCCAAACGCGATTTGCAACGCGACCGCAAACCGATTGAGCCACTTGCTGCGGAAAAGCGGACGTGCGGTTGCCGGTTCGACTCTGCGGTTGAGAACAAAGAAGTCCACCAACCGCTTCAAATCGGGGGCAATCACGAATCCCGCCATCAGCAGCAGATGAATCGAGCCGAGCTTGACGGGCACGTCGTATCCCATGTTTAGCATCAAGACGTTGCTCATCACGCCGATGCAAACCAGAGCTCCCAAAGTCGCCAGTCGTGGAATGACCAGTAGTATTCCGGCGAGTACTTCGGTCGCTCCACCGAAAAAGCTGTAGCTGCGCGAGGCGCCCATGAAAGTCCACAACAGGCCCATCGGAGACGAATCACCGTATGTCTGCAGCAACTTCGACAGGGCGGGCGTGGGAAATTGGGAAGGAAAAATCTTGGCCACGCCGTAGGGAATCATCCCGGCCGCCAGGACCATGCGCAGGTACACCATAAACCACTTATGCAGCCATTTGTAGTTTGGGCGGTTACGGTCCACAAACGATCAAATCACAGTCCCCACCGCTGCGGTCACCGCGTAGCAGAGCGCCTGCACGTAGGCCGAGATCGTATCCTTGCTGCCGGCGAACGTGTTGAGGAAGTCCCTGCTGAAATCATGTTGCAGGTGCAACACCTGATTGCTGACCCATGGTATGAGCGCATTCCAGATCGAGTTGTACGCAGCGAATATCTGAGGTAAGGGAGGGATGGGAACCAGAGTGAAGGGAATATACACGGTGTAGAGCAGGAAATATATGAACGCGAAGCGGAACGCGATCTTCGTACCGAGGTGCCAGCGTGCCGTCTCCATTTCGCCCGTCTTTCCTTCGAACCCAGGTGAGGATTTCATCGCTACAGAGTACAGATTTCCAGGGAGTGTCATCAATAGCAGATGCAAGTATTGATTTCTACCCGAATTGTCTGGTGGTTACACACTGCGACGCCAGCGAACGACTCAGGATGCAACAACCCCTGTAGCCTCGCGCACCCGATGGGCAACGTTGGTTTGGTCTCTCCGCAAGCGGGCAAGAAAAGACGAAACTAGAAATACTGCGAGCATTGTTAGTTCCGGCTCGATGGAATGCCGATACCGGGGCGTGGGAAAAGTGAGGTAGTAAATCAACGGGTACACGATCACCAGCGCGGAAAACAGGAAGGCAGCGTGCACGCGCCTCTTAACGGCAAGAACCAGGCCGCCAAGGGACAGTAACGCGCAGACCAGGAAGATCAGGTTTTTCACCAGGTCCATCCCAGTCCGAGGAACCCCCGCATAGGATCGGGGAATTCCAGCCCAAAAGAAAATAAACCTGCGGAAGCACAGCACCAGGAACCGTTTCGGATTCTGGGCAATCCATGCTTTCGCCTCGTCAAGTTGTGCGGCATTGATCCCCGGTTCGCCTATCTGCTGAAATCGGTCCAAGAGATAGGGGTTGTAGCCGGCGTGGTAAGTTGACACCATCCAACCCTGGGCCGCTGGATTGTTGCCGGCGCGGAACTCGTTGCCAAAGTTGTCGCGTATGAAAACCGGTTCGCCAAAGACCGAGTAATTGCGTACCAGCCATGGTGTAAGTACCAGACAGAAAACCACGGCGCTCAACAATACAGGTGCGACGGTGCGTTTGCCGTGACGATACAAGTGATAGGCGAGCCAGCATCCGGAGAAGGGCAGGAACGAAATCACGGCCGTATTGGTCAGGGCGGCAATTCCCCACAGCAGCCCGTACCCGGTCCACCACCACAGGCCGTCGTTGTCTTCCATCTCCAGCGTAAGCATGAACAGCAGACTCAGCAGAAATGCGGTGAGGCTTGTCTCCCAGACAAACGTCACCGACCACCTTATGCTGTAGGGCAGGAACGCCCAAACCCATCCTGACCACACCGCCGTAGTTTCGTTGAAGACGCGGCGAGCGATGCGATAGATGGTCCAACTGGTGAGGGCTGCCCAAATACTATTGAACAACAACATGGCGAAGCCGGAGGCAGACGAATAAACGCCGAAGACACGAAAGGCCAGTGAAGTGAGCCAGGGATAAAGAGGAGGGGTCCAGGCGGAAGGGCCGGTATCGACCACGAAAGGAGTGCTGAAACCAGCACCCTTGGCCAGCGAGTAGGCGATTCGCTCCATTTCATTGATTGGGCCAATGGCATGGCCCAAATCGATGTTGCGGTAGGTATGCGCAATCACTATGTAGAGGACGCGCACGGCCAGCCCGATCAGGACCATCCAGAGGGGCGAGTAAACAATCTTGAGGAATTTTGTTGGGCGCATGGTTTGAGTGAAAGTGCGCTTCCCGGGGTTCATTATTGCGGATTTCCCTTTTTCGTTGTTAACGCCCCACTATATACCGATGGAGGATTTTAGCGAGTTTTTTCCGCGGCGACGCAGCACGCCCCAGAGCCCAATAATGCCGGGTCCGAACAACAGGATGGAACTTGGTTCGGGTGTGGCACGGGTGACCATCGAAAGCGTGCCGTAATCTGACCCTCCCGAGCCGTCGTTACCACCCGAGAGCGACAACGAACCCCTTGAGTACCATCCATTACTGCCTGATTGACTATAGAAACTAAAATTTACATTCTCGTCCCAGGCGCAACTGATCGGATCGCACACGACTTCCCCACTGAACGTCCCACCGGGCAGAATGTTCCCATTGAAGTCGTATGGCGGATAATGCCCAGACGAGTCGTCTCCTGAAAACGAAACCGAGCCCGAGTCGATGTTGCCGGTAACAAATTGTGGACAGCCGTATCCGCACCACGGCGTCTCCTGGTAGTTGGTAATCGGGGCCCCGAAAGAGAAGTCATAGAAGAGATTTGGATCGCTGCCGTCGTAGAGAAGCAGCCCGCCGACGCTATGGCCTCCTGGTCCCCACACATTCCCCATCGTGATGGAGGGAAAGGCGCCCGTGTAAAACGGAATGATGGTATCGGCCCGCGCGCCGCTGATTGATGCGTAAACTATAGCGATAGCGAATGCAGCGCGAAGCCAGAAATTGGTAGAAACTGCGGGCCTGGTCATATTGGAATTCCTCTCGATATGCGGGTGGGGCCGCATTATAACGCGATCAGGCCAACGCCAATGGAAAATTCCGTAGGCGACTGCGGCGGTAGTACGCCTCACTTTCGCCATCGGTCCCACAACTCCCACCATAGCAACTTCTCATTTTCGGTCAGATAGGTTTTGGCCCATTCGCGATTTTTCCACCAGGGCTGCCCAAACAGAAAGTCATTGCGAACTGCGCCGGCGGTCCAGTGAATTTGGGGCAAGCGCTGGCGGAAGATGGAGAGCGCGCGCCGGGTGTGGTAGTCGTCGGTCACCAAAACCACCGAACGCGGCGGCGGCTTCAACTTCGCCAGACATTCTCCTACTTGCGGCGCCTCTTCCTTGGTCGAGTCACCTTGGACAACACAAATGCTGACCTGGGAAGCATTGTCGCCGGCGGTACGGGCTATGAAATTTGCTGCCAGATCCAGATAAGACTGGCCATAGACCTGACCGGCGCCCGCATCCACCAGAAAATGCTGGCCATAGCCACTGCGAAGCAACTCCAGTCCCCGCAAGTAACGCAAGTCAACCTGGTCGCCCGCAAGCATTACGATCGCATCTGATTTCTCGGCGTCATTGACCACCAGGTAGCCGCCCGGCTGAAAAAAAAGCAGCAGGCAGATCACAATGAGGACCGCGGCGATGATCAGAACCTTCATGGTGAATCCGGTCTGCGAGGCATCATAAACGGAGTCGGGCCTCTGCGCCATCCTGGGGACTGTACATCAATGCGAAAAGCACGGTACACCCCACGCTATTGTTCCGCATCTATGTTGAGCGAAAGGAGCAACTCTATGACGCGCTTGGCAAAATCCTTTTCCGGTTTGGCTGCGGTTGCATTTCTCTGTCTTTGTCCGCTTCTGCTGTTCGCGCAAGACAACATGCAGAATGACCAATCTGGAATGGCCCAGAACACCATGAGCAATCACTCCATGATCAATGTCACCGGTTGCCTGAAGAAGGGCAGCGAGGCGGGTGGCTATTACATCACCCAGGACGGTAAAACCTGGGAACTCAACAGCAAAACGGTTGACCTTGCCGAACATGTGAACCATACGGTCAGCGTTTCGGGACACGAAATGATGGGTTCCAAAGCCGATGAAGCCAAGACCGAGGAAAGCGAGAAGACGGAGTCTGGCGGGGGCAAATACGGCGACTTAAGTGTGTCGCAATTGAAGATGGTTAGTACCAGCTGCACCCAATAGCCGCAAGCCGGAAATCATCTACCAGGCGTGGGGAAGGAGCGAACCAGCGATTCCCCACGCTTTTTTCTTGCCCGCTCAAGCGGCGTCGAATAGATCTCCAGGTGCACCCGCGTATGGCGCCGGCCACTGCCGCTCTTCCTGACTGTCTGTAGCAAGTCAAAATGTCCGCTTTTCATAGCAAGTGAAATGTCCGGTTTTGGTTTTTGACTTTCCTCATAAACCAGTAGCCGTCGTCGCGGTGGGAAAGTGGGAATCCCGCGCACTGGGCGGGATTTCCAAGCGCGGTGGGAAAGTCGTTTTTGGGACTTTTCCACGGCGCGTCTTTTCCACGGCGTTTTCGGCCGGCGCGTTTTGCGTTGCTGTGAGGGCCACACCTTGGGCGGTATAACGTCCCAGCCGATGCGGCCCGTGGGTGAGGCTGAGGGTTCCGTCCAGGTGCTGATGAACCATGACGTTGCAGCCGGCCAGCGTGCCTCGCCACTGCACCCGCTCAATCTGTAGCTGCAGATTCTGAAAGCTGACGGTGTTGTCCCGGTTCACCGTGCGTTCAAACTGCAGCGAGAAGATCAGGTCCAGATGCTTGCGGGGGCAAGCAAGAAACGCGTTGCCGCGTTGGGCCGGCGTCACCTGAAAGCGTCCATTAAACGCGGCAATATAGTGCTCCCGCAGAAAGCCATTGGCGGCTTCCAGCGTGGTGATGCCATGCAACCGCAGCTCCTGCGGCAGCCGTCCCTGCCAGGTCCCGAAGCTGCGCTCGCTGCGACCCCGCGCCTGCGGCGAGTAGGCCGGGATCATCTGCACTCCCAACTCGCGCAGGGCACGTCCCACTTGCGTCAGCCGATGGGGATCGACCTTGCCGCCCACCTTCGGCGTGAGCCAGAAATGGCTGCCGCGATCGCTGTACAAGGCGCAGAACAATCCCTTGCACTCGATCACTTCCCGCAACCCGGCCATCACCGTCGCCGTCGATTCTTCCTCCACCAGTTGGGCATAGTAGATCTCGCTGCTGGCATCATCCAGAATGACGATCAGGTCATACCAGCGCTCGTCCTGAAACCAGCGATGACGGCTGCCGTCAATGTGCAGCAGCATGCCCGGTAGCGGTCGCCGTTCCCGCCGCTGGCGATGCACTCCGCGTTTGCGCCCCCGCGCTACCAGCCCGGCCCCTTGCAGCACTTGCTTTACCCAGGTGTAGCTCAGATGAATCCCGTGCTCCTGGCACAGTTTCTCGTGAAAATGCTGCACGTTCAGATCGAAATAGTCATCACGATACAGTCCCAACACCTGCTCGACTAGCGCTAGAGGGACTCGCTTGGGGGAGGGCCGGCCACGCCGTCGATCCAACAATCCGTCATAGCCAAACGCTTCCAGTCGTTCGTGCCAGCGCCGCATCTGCCGGTCGCTGATACCGATAATCTCGGCGGCCTGCCACCAGGTGATCTTCTTTGCTGCCGCCCGCAATATCACTTCCTGCACTTTCATCGCCCGCTCCATCGCGGCCTTCGAGTAAGACTCCATGCTCCCCATGGTCTCCTACTCTCGCCGCCCGCAAAGCGGACAGATCACCTGCTATCTCAACCGGACATATCATGTGCTACCGACACTGCCGCTCTTCCTGACTTGCACAACCTCGAAAATGCTGCCATGATGACCCAATTCCTCCCTGGAGTACTCCCGGACGAGGGTTGGTCGCCGGAATGCCCATCCGTATCCCAGCAGCGCTTGGCTCAGGTCGCAGACTCAAGGCCTTCGGGTTCGCCGTCGCCTTGCTGCTTTGTTTCGTCGCCACCACGCAGGCGCAATGCACCCTTCCCGAAGACCCTGACGCTCCGCCCAAACCTCCAAGCCCTCATGCAGCCGACGAGGCCTTGCTCCCGGAAAACGGGCACCTTTCCAACACGACGTACACCAGCGACTACTTCGGCTTCGCTTTCGATCTGCCGATTGCCGCGCAGGGTCACCTCATCATGCTACCGCTGATGCCGGAGCGACAACACGCGCTGCTGGCCCTTCAGTTCGAGAATGCAACCCATGCCGGGACCATCACGATTACGGCCATCGAGCCACGTCCGGGTTTAGAAGCGATGACCCCGGAGCAGCAACAGAAGGAATGGGACGACTGGGCATCTTCCGGTAGTCAGCAGGGAAGGACACTTCGTTACCCCATTCCGGAATACATGGTACGCACCACCGGGCGTTTCCATTCTTCGGAGCATCACAAGGGCGCAAATTACGCCGCGCTCTATTGGACGCGAATCAAAAATTACAACCTCAAAATCCTGGTGGCTTCCAACGATCAGGACTTTCTGCGGAAGTCCAAAAAAGCAATCAACGCGGCACTCTTCTACTGCATTCAAGACGACGGCAAACTCACTACTGCGGATGGCAAACCGGTAAGGCTGGAGGGCGACGTCTACATGGGGCCCACCGTGCCCACCTCGCTCGCCAGCGCGGCCGTTAAAGACAAGCCGGCGCTGCAGAGCATCCCGCCGGGCGGGATTAGCGGCGCGACCTATCGTAATCCCGACCTGGGCTTGCAGTATGAGTTTCCCAAGGGTTGGGAGGTTGTTCCGGCTGAAGCTAACGACGACCCGCCCCGCGATGCCACCGCCTCGCGCGAACATGAATTCCTGCACGCCTGCTCCCGGACTTTGCTGCGAATCGCGCAACCTGGCCCCAGCGAAGCCGCCCACCAGGGAGCCAGGCCCGCAATCACCTTGCGGGCACTCGACCCTTCTTGCCTGGTGATGCGAGTACCGTCTTCCCTGAACGACAAGACTGCCTTGGATAACGTCTGGGCCAGCCTGGAAGTGCTCTCCGAATTTGGCGAGATCGGCTCCGACGAAATGGTTTCCATCTCCGACCGTATCTTCATGGTGTTCCATGGGACGGTTGCCTCAAGTGCGTCCAACAATGAGTTGGTTCAGCGCTGGTCGCAGGTCACCTACGCGACCCTGCACCATAGAGTGCTGTTCGTTTGGTCGCTGATGGCCCCGAGTTCGGCCGACTTGAACGCGATGCCCACCGCCGGCATCACTCTCGATGGCACACAAGCCATCGATCTTCGGGCATCGCTAACCGCCAAGCGCTAGCTAAAACGGCGGGTGACGGGCCTCACATGCGGGAGTGACGCGTTGCATAGGGCAGCGCGACTTTCGCGACTACGGTATGCTTATGAGAGGAGTTGTCTATGCTCGATAATTTGTTTCAGCCCATGCACCTGCTGGTGATTCTTTTCATTGCCTTGCTGGTGTTTGGACCCAAGAAGCTGCCGGAACTCGGCAAAAGTCTGGGTGAGGGAATCAGGGGGTTCAAAGACTCCATGAACGCGAAAGATGATGCCGTTGGCAAAGCGGACGAAAAAAAGCCTTAGCGGAGATTCTGTTTCCAGCGATGTGCGGCTAGAGCTTTTTTCTCATGCCCGATACCCTGTTCATTCTCTTACTGGCGCTGGTGATCTTCGGCCCCAAGAAGCTACCGGAGATCGCCCGGCAGATCGCCAAATACGTCATTCAATTCCGCCAGATGAGTAACGATTTCAAGCGCCAGCTTGAAAGCGAAATGCTGAAAATCGAGCTGGAGGAAAAACAGGCGCCCGCAAAGTCGTATCAGCTCGCATCTACCAATCAGCCCGCCAGCGCCGAAACTCAGCCGCAAACTCCTCCTTCCTGAATGTGGGCTGCGCCGGCCATCGCGACATAAAAGCAAAGTCCTCGAAGCTTCCCCTGATGGGTGATAGAGTGTTGGCCATTGATTTCTGTCGCGCTCAAGAATGATAGTTCTCAGGACACGCAACTCAGGGTGGGGAAATACGCATGTCACTGTCTCTGGATTCACGCTATTGCGGCAGAGTGTTTGTCGTCAAGTGCGCCGGAAGAATCGTTACCGGCGAAGAAATTATCGTCCTGGAGGCGTGCATCAACCGCGGCCTGCTTGAGTCTTCGCGTATCGTGGTGCAGGCTGGCGAGGTGACGCGGGTGGACAGCACTGGCATGGGTTTGCTGGTGCGCTTCCTGTCGCACTCCCGAAACCGTGGCGGCGACCTGCGCCTGGCCGCTCCCCCTGCGTTCCTGGTAAACCTGTTGCAACTGACCAAACTCACAACCATCTTTCGCATCTACGATTCGGAAGAAGAAGCCATCGTCTCGTTTCTCAAAGACCCTGCTCTCTCCCACCCCCTCGGCGTCAAGGTCGGTCCGGTGGTCCTCTTCGTGGACCAATCGCCTGACCTGTGTGCCTTTGTACGAACTCTGCTGCAGCATCATGGATACGAGGTGCTGTCCACCTGCCGCATGCACGACGCCAAGACGCTTTTGAGCGCCGCGAAAGTTGACTACATCATCCTCGGCCCGGACAGTTCTTCCCGGCCTGCCGACAGCACTGCGGCTTCGCTGAAATCACTGGCGCCCAGGGCATCGACCATCCTCCTGCAGAAAGATTTCAAGCATGGCGATGCTGAGCAGGCAGGGATGGAGTTGCTGCGATTGATGCAGCACGGTGCGGGCGACTGATCGATTCAGATCGCACCATTCCCTGACCGCCCAGCCCCAAATGCGGTATGCTTTTCTCCATCTTTGTGAGTGGGGGGAGACATGAAACTCATAGTCATCGCATCTCTGCTAGGGGCGCTGGCGACTGCCGCAATTGCGCAGTCCAAGGCGCCGGCGGCCGCGATCAGCAATCCGGTGGTCAGCAGCGTTCGGCAAATGGAAGAGCGCCAGTCGAAGAACCTGATCGGTGCCGCCGAAGAAATGCCTGCCGACAAGTACAGTTACCGCCCGACGCCGCCGCAGATAACCTTCGCGCACCTGGTCGTACACGTGACTGAGTCCAATAATTCTCTGTGCCCGCTGATCGCCGGCGAGCCGGAGCGAGATGTGAAGCTCAACGAAAGCGATTCGAAGGACGTGCTGACCAAGGCGATGAAGGATTCGTTTGCCTATTGTGAACAGGCGCTCGCCAAAGTAGACGATACGGCTCTCGGGCAGCCGGTGGCATCCGCCGCGGGACATACAAGCACGCGTGCTGCGGCGCTCATCCATCTGGTTGCCGGCTGGTCCGACCACTACAGCGCAGCCGCGATGTATCTGCGGCTGAACAACCTGCTTCCTCCCAGCGCGAAGAAGGAGAGCCACTAGAGGCGGTAGCCGCGTTCTTTTCTTGCGAGCAAAGGTAGAGCGGCGCTAATTACTTGAACGATCTCATAAATCGATTTGACCTGTATCAGGGCACGATCTTTAGTCGTGCCGAGAACGGGGAGGAACCCTTAGGGCTTTTAGCCCTGGCAAAAACAGATCCTTCAGGGGCTGCAGCCCAAGTTGTGGTTGACCCGTCGCGGCACGGCTAATAGCCGTGCCCTGATACAGAACGGTTTATGCGACGGCCCCCCAGTTGCTAGTGATGCCACTCGTTGCTAGTTCCGTTATTCCGCTTTCACAACAATCAGCTGGAAGCTGCCGGGCACCATGGTCGGCCGCTGTCCTTGGGGTACCGGCTTGTCTTCGCGCTGCGCGGTCACCAGATAGGCGGTGTTGCTGTCGTAGTCCATCGCCATGGTGCGCGCTCCCTTGGCGGTAGGCACGTTCTGGGTGACCGTGTACTTGTCGGGGCCGTCTTCGTGAATAACGGTCAACACTCCTTCACCGCAGGACATGAATACCTCCTGCGTATTGGGATTGAACCGGCCGGCATCCACTCCCCCACCGATGGGCACGGTGGTGACCACTTTGCCGGTATCGGTGTTTACCACAGCCATCATCTTGTTGTCGCACCCGGCGAAGAGGCGGTGATGCGCCACGTCCAATGCCAGCGCGCTGGGCTCCTTGCATGGATCCAATGACCATCGGTTCAGCACCGAGAGCTTGGTGGCATCGATTTGGACGATCTCGCTCTTGTCTTCAACGTTGTTGTACACCTTTCCCTTGCCGTCGCTGACGGCAAACTCCGGCTTGCCACCGACTGGAACGGTGCCCGCCACTTTGCCGCTGGCAGCGTCCACTGCGGTCGAATCCTTGCTGCGCGCGTTAAAAGTGAAGACATGCTTGGTGAACGGATCGTAGATGATCGCGTCCGGACGATCGCCGACCTTCACGCTATCCAGTTTCTTGAGCGTCTTCAGGTCGAAGACGGTGACGGTGTTGTCTCCGCCGTTGCTGACGAAGCCGCGGCCCGACTCCGGCGCAAGGGCGACTCCATGAATGCCGGAGAGTTCGGGAATGTCACCGGTCACCTTCAGGGTTTTGGCATCGACCACCATCACGTGGCTTCCCCGCGTGATGAACAGGCGTTGCCCGTCTTTGTCGTAGTAGAGATAGTCCCAGCCGCCCTCGCCCCCCAACTTGACGGTATTGACCACCTTGTATTGTTTCTGTGCAAACGCAGGAATGGCGGCCAGAAGGGTGGCTGCCAGCATCAGTGCGAAAATCCGTTTCATGGTTTCTCCTCTTTCAATTGGCCTGTAGAGCTGTTTTCGTGACTCAAGTAAAAATGGACCGCGGGAGTGATGATCAGCGAGAGCACCATCGAAATGGTGATGCCTCCGATTACCGCGATGGCCAGCGGTTGTAGCATCTGCGAACCAGCGCCCAGGGCCAGCGCCAAGGGCAGCATGCCGGCGACGGCGGCCATGGCCGTCATCACAATGGGACGCAAACGGCGACGGCCGGCCTGGAGCATGGCGTCGTGCGCAGAGTAACCCGCGGCGCGAAAGCGCTGGTCGGCGTCGAGCAGCAGAATGCCATTCTTGGCCACAATGCCGATCACCATGATAAGCCCCATGAACGACGCGATGTTGAAGGTGATGCCAGTTATGAGCAGCGCAAGAAATACGCCCGACGTTGACAGCAGCGCTGAGGCCAGAATTGCCACCGGCGCCGCCAGGGTACGAAATTCAAACAGCAGCACCAGAAATACCAGGAGGATGGCAAGCACCAGCACCATCACCAGGTCGTGGAACGACTGCTGCTGCTCCGCATAGGTTCCCCCGTAGATGATGCGGATGGACGACGGCACATGCAGATCGTTGACCACCTTCTGCACGGCCGCGACACCGCTTCCCAGGTCGCGTCCTTCCAGGCGCGCGGTAACGGCCACATCGCGCTGCAGGTTCTCGCGGCGAATTTCTGTCTGCCCCGGCAGTTCGGTAATGCTGGCAAGTGTGCCCAAGGTCGCAGTGTGGCCACTGGCGCTGTTAATCAGGGTGTTGCTCATGGCAGCCAACGAGCTGCGGTTGGTGTCAGGGTAACGCACGCGAATGGTGTAGGCGATGTCTTGGGTGATGACGGGAGTAGCGGCAGGCTCACCTCCGAGAATGGCGGAGGCATCGACCGCAACTTCTTCCGGAGTGAACCCGGCGCGCGCCGCCACTGTCGGATCAACTCGGAAAATGGTGGCCGGACCGCTGATGGTGTTTTCGATCCCGTTCCGAAGGTCCACAACCCCACGCACTTTTTTGATGGCATCGCCGATTCGCGGCGCCCATTGGGCCAGCAACTCGACATCCGGGGAGAACAGCTTGATCTGGATCGGCTCAGGCGCGTTCGACAGATCGCCGATCATGTCCTGCAATACCTGGACGAACTCGACCTCAACGGCGGGTTCTTGTTGGTTGATTTGTGCCCGCAACTCCTCAGTAATTTCGTCCACGCTACGGCTGCGTTTGCTTTTCAGTTTCACCGCAAAATCGCCGCGGTTTACTTCGGTAACCGCAGCCAGACCGAGTTCCAGACCGGTGCGTCGCGAGAAACTCTCGACCTCGGGAACCTGGCGGAGCACGCGTTCGATGTGGCTGATCATGCGATTAGTTTCCTCCAGCGAAGTGCCCGCGGGAGTGAGATAGTCAAGCACGAAGCCGCCTTCATCCATTGCCGGCAACAAATCCGAGCCCAACGCCTTGTAGCAGAAGAAGGACGCAATCACCAGCACCGCAGAGAAGATTGCAATCCACTTGGGGCGATCCAAAGCGAAGCGCAGCCAGCGTTCGTAGAACTCGATCACACGGCGGAAGCGTCCACCCAGGGCCGCTTCTTCGGCCGCAAGCAACTTGTCTTTCTCGCTGAGATCGCGGCCGGGTAAGGCTTCGCCATTCTTGCGGTGAATGAAGTACTGGCTCAAGGTGGGCGTCCACGAGAGTGCAAGACCTAGCGACGTGAGCAGCGAAACCCCCACGGTGACAGCGAGGGCGCGAAAAAATACGCCAGTAACGCCGGTGATCGCGATCAGCGGAACGAACACCACAATTGGCGTAATGGTGGAACCGACCAGAGGCGCAGTGATTTCGCTTAGCGCGCTGTGCACCGCTTCCACCCGGCCCTGCCCGGCGGCGCGGTGCAGCGTGATGTTTTCCACGACCACAATGGCATCGTCAATTACCAGTCCCACCGCCGCTGCCAGTCCACCCAGGGTCATCAGGTTGAAGCTCTGGTTCAGCGCTTTGAGTGCGATGAAGGTGACCATCACGGTAGCCGGAATGACCAGCGCCGCGACCGCCGAGGCCCCCCAGTCGCGCAAGAACAGGACCATGATGATGCAAGCCAGCACCAGACCAATCAGAATGGCGTCGCGCACGCTCCTGATGGATTCGGTCACCAGCTGCGATTGATCGTAGAACGGTTGGATCTGGATTCCCGGCGGCAGCGATTGCCGAATGTTTTCGATCTCGGCGTGGACCTCATCTGCCACCGCCACCGTATTGCTGTCGGGCTGGCGGTTGATGTTCAGCAGCACCGCGGGCTTTCCGTTGGCGGTCACGACGGTGTACACCGGCTTCACTCCGGGCGCAACCGCGGCCACATCGCCGACTCGGATGGGAATTCCGGCTGGCGTGGCTTTGATTACGATTTGCGAAAGTTGCGCCGGATCTTTGACCTGGCCGTCCACCAGCGCGAGATAAAGCTGGTGGTTCTCCTGCATCAGGCCGGGCGAGTCGATGAGGTTGGTCCGCCGTACCGCGTCGAGAATATCGGTGACGGTCACGCTGGCCGTCAGCAACTTGGCGGGATCGGGAGTGATGGTGAACTCCGGTTCCTGCCCGCCCTGCACCACCACGGTGGCTACACCGTCGAGGCGATTAAGGCGGGGCTTCAGATCATAGGTTGCAATTGTCCAGAGCTGGGTTTGCGGGACGGTATCGGACGTGAGGCTGTATCCAATGATAGGAAAGCTGGAGAAGTTCAGGCGGTGGGTTTGAATGACGGCAGTCGAAGGCAATTGGGTGCGAATGTTCCCGAGCGCCGCATCCACCAGTTGAAGCGTGGTGACCATATCCACGCGCCAGTCGAAGAACAGGTCCACTTCCGCCGAGCCGCGACTGGTGATGGAGCGGACCTGATTTAGTCCGGGTACGCTATTTACCGACTCCTCGATGGGCCGCGTGATGGTCACCATCATCTGGTCGATCGGCATCACGCCGTTATCGACGCCGATCACAATGCGCGGAAAATCAGTGGTGGGAAAAACCGAAATCGGAATCGTGAAGGCCAGATAAGCTCCGGCCATCATCAGAACCAGGATGAGAAAGATCAGCGACTTCGCGTAGCGAGTGAACCAATACCGGTCGTCGGCCGGACCAGACGCGCGTAGACGCTGAAACCACGATTTCAAATTCGAGCTCACCTCAGTCCTTTCCTCCGGCTTTCGAGGAGGAATCGGACTTCCCGGTGTCTTCCGGCGTCGCGGGTTCGGCAACTTTCACTTTCGTGTTGTCAGGCAATCCGTAAGCGCCAGTCACAATGACCGCTTCGCCGCCGCTCAATCCTTTGGTGATCTGCACGCGATCGCCCTGGCGGATGCCCCTCTCGACTGATACTTGATGGGCGCGATCATCCTTGACGATCATCACGGTGGTTTGGCCTTCCGGGGTCTTCAGCAGAGCCGACGCTGGCACTACAATGGCGTCGTTTAAGGTTTGCGCAATCATTTGGACGGTGACGGTCGTGCCCGGACGCAGCCGCCCGTCAGGATTTACGGCCCCAATCCAAACCTCGACAGTGGTGCTGTTGGGGTCGAGCGCCGGGCTCACCAGCGTGACTTTACCCTTTACGGCGGCCTCTCCTGGTGCAGCAATGGTGGCGGCGTCTCCGGGCTTCAGCGTGGCCGCATCGCTCTGGGGAATGTGTGCTCGCGCCGTCACCGACGAAGTGTCCATGATGGTCAGCAGAGGAACACCCGCCGCAGGCGTCTCGCCGGGATAACCGGGACGATCGGTGACCACGCCATCGATTGGGCTGCGAATCTCCGTGTAAGCAAGCTGCGCCGCGGCGCCTTCGTATTTCCCTTTGGCCGAAGTAAGCTGTCCCTGGGCCGCCTTCATCTGCTGCTGCTTGCCCGCCGCTTGCTGGGCAGAGTAATGCTTCTCCGCAAGTTCGTATTGCGCTTTGGCCTGGATCAGCGCGACCGCCGATTCGTCCAGCTGCTTGCGCGGTAGAGCGCCCTGCTGGAACAGAACGCTGCGGCTGTCATACACCTTCTGCGCCGCGTCGTAGGTTTCCTTCGCCGTCTTCAAATCGGATTCGGCCTTCTGCCACTCCTCCGGCAAAGCGGACGAGGTCTCGAGCCCGTAAGTCGCCTGCGCCTGTTCGTAGGTCCCTTTGTTCTCGACTTCGGCAGCAGCGAGATCGCGGTTTTCGAGGACGGCGAGGACTTGTCCGCGATGCACACGGCTGCCGCGATTCACATAAAACGTTCTTACCGGCGCGACCACTTTCGGAGTGATGGCCGCCTGGTCGCGGGGGAACAGGACGGCTTCGGCGCTGATAATCTGCTGGATTGCGCCGCGTTGCGCGACGGCAGTCTGCACTGTGACCACCGGCTCTGTTTCCTCCGGCTTCTTCGAGCAGGAAACCAGCATCGCGGAAACAAGGATGAGCGACGAGAAGATCAGTACACGGGTTGTGAAGTGCGAGCTGAAATTATGTGCCGCGTTCTTCACTGTGATGTCTTGAAGAGGAACGGCTTCAGCCGTGCCGTCAAGATGGGTTTCGATGTCTGAGCGGACTTTAGTCCGCGGCACCTTAGATGAAGATGAAGGCTTTCCCTCAGGGGCTAAAGCCCAAGTCCTATGCAGGTCTTCACGGCACGGCTGAAGCCATGCCCCTTCAAAGCCAACTTCGGCGTGAAGCACGTTGATCGGCATCCGTCGCGGCTCCTAGAAACTTCCTGTCAGCGTCTGCAGGTTGGCGATGGCTACGTGATAGCGGGCCTCGCCATCGCGATAATTATTGCGCGCCTGCGTAAGCGTGTTCTGCGCGTCCACCACTTCCAGTGCGATGGCCTCTCCCGCCTGGTAACGCAGATTGGTTAGCCGCAGACTATCGGCCGCAAGGTCAGCGGAGTTGCGAAGCATGTCCAGTTGCGCGCGCGCGGTTTCGGCCTCGGAGTAGAACGATTGCAGATCGGCAATTGCCTGCCTCTGTGCCGCACTCAGCTCCACCTGCGCCTGGTGGCGTTGCAGTTCGGCCTGTTTCACCTTGCTCTCAATCGCGCCCCAGTGCCATACCGGAATGTTCAGCGTGGCAGCGGCCGAGTAGCCGAGGTTGCGAATGCCGTCTGTGCTGACGGCGAAGTGGTTTGCGTCAATGCCATAGAAGTAATCGAGCACCAGCGTTGGCAAATGGCCTGCCCGCGCGACCCAAACTTCGTGATTAGCGGCTTCGAGTGCGGCGAAGGCGGCGCTCAGTTCGGGATTGTTCTTCTGCGCCATCTGTTGCACCTCGGCCATCGGGGGCAAGACAGGCGCAGCCGCAAGATCGTCCACCAGCGAGAAGTCTTGAAAGAAATTCGGGAACAGCATGACCGCTAGAGTCAGCCGCGCATTCTCTTCGCCAAGTTTTGCATCCTGAAAGGCGCGCCGCTGATCGTTGGCCTGGAGCTGCGCTTTGATTACATCGGAGTGGGCCACTTCTCCGCCCTGCTCCAGTTTGCGGCTATTGTCGAGGAAGCGCTGGGCCTCGTCAGCGGCCGCCTGGGTACTCTGCGTTTTTCCCTGCGCGGCCAGCAATCCGTAGAACGCCCGCACCACCGTGACGGTCAAGCCGCGAGCGGCAATTTCGGCTTTGGCTCGGGCCGCAGCTTGGATCGCCGCCGTGCGCCGGTAGTCCGCGACCTGCCCAAATCCAACCACCTGCTGTACCGCGCCCTGGCTGATGTACTCGTGCGGCCCGTTGTTGGCAATGAAGCGTCCCGACGGAGTGCCGTTGCCCTCGGTGTAAATGAAACCGTTGTCATAGTCCACGCCCGGCAGCAGCGCTGCTCGCGCCTGTACGCGGTCTTCGCGAGCCATTCCCAGTTGCGTGAGCGCGGCCTGGAATTGCGGACTGTTGGCCTTGGCCCGCGCCAGGGCATCTGCCAGCGTCAGAGAAACCGTCGAGGCTGGCGCTTGTGCATTGGCGGTACCGGGCGAGACGGGCTGAGCGGGTGGAGTGGCTTGCGCAAGCGATGCGATCGCAGCAAGCAATTGGCACGCGACGAGCGCGGTGATCTTCTGGCTTATAGACACGGCTCCCTCACGAGCAACTCAAAATAGGATGCTGGAACCTACCTTAATGCAAGCTGAACGCGGGACGGGGGCCTCTTAAGGCTATCTTCAGCTTCCCTGGCCTACGTTGGCATAGGATAGAAACCGTGCGTGTGTTGATTATCGAGGACGAGGTCCGGCTGGCACAGAATGTCGCGCGCAGTCTGCGCGAGAGCGCTGGCTATGCCGTGGATGTCGCACTCGACGGCGAGGAAGGCGCGTACATGGCAGAGTCAAACCCGTACGACCTGGTGATTCTCGACCTGATGCTGCCGAAACTCGACGGACTGGGTGTGCTGCAACGCATGCGCAGCGGCGGTTCGGCTGTCCCGGTACTCGTTTTGACCGCGCGCGACGAGAAGGAGTCGATTGTAGCGCTGTTGAACGCCGGCGCCGACGACTATGTCGCCAAGCCGTTCGACCTGGGAGAGCTGATGGCCCGCGCCAAAGCCCTGATCCGGCGCGGCAAGGGACAGAGCGCGGCGTTATTGAAGGTCGGCGATCTGGAGATCAACACGGCTGATCTCTCGGTGCGGCGCAAAGGAAAACTCGTCAGCCTGACCGCAATGGAGTACCGCGTTCTCGAATATCTGGCGCACCGTCCTGGCGCCGTGGTGCCCAAGACGGAGTTGCTCGAACATCTGTATGACTTCAACTGGGAACGGTTCAGCAATGTCATCGAAGTTTATGTCTCCGGCCTGCGCCGTAAACTGGAAGACACCGGAGACAGCAAGCTGATTCATACCCTGCGCGGACAGGGATACATGCTTCGCGGATAATATGCGTCAAACCTCGATTCAGCGCCGGTTAATTGCAGCGGTAGTGATCTCGCAGTTGCTGCTGGCCGCCGGCATCGTTTCGGTAGCGGTGTATTTCACCCGGCGCCAGTTACGCAACGCATTCGACGCCGGCCTGCGTGGGCGCGCCATGAGTGTTGCCGCGCTGGTGCGCTATTCCGAAGAAGAGCATCCCACCTTGATTTTCGAAGATGGCCTGGTTCCACCTCCGCTGGAGAAGCAACATCCCGACTTGTACCAGGTGATTGCCGGCGACGGACATGTTCTTGCCCGGTCTTCCAATTGGCCGCAGGATTTGCAGGCCATTCCGAGGAAGGACCGGCAACACGCAAACTTTACGGCGAATGGTATCCATTATCGCGCGGTGCGGCTGGAGAACGTTCCCGTGCTCGATCGCGAAGGCGACGCGCCTTCGACCGACGTGCTGACCGTAACTTATGGCGCGCCTACCGACCAGATGACGCGAGCAGTCGCGTACGCCGGGATTTACATTGCCGCCGGCAGCGGCCTGTTATTGCTGGTCACGGTGGGCATTGCGGTTTTCGGCTTGCGTCGAGGCTTGCGCCCACTTGCCGAGCTGGCCGCTAGCGCCGCCCTGGTCAATACCTCAAACTGGCGGCTGAACCCCAGCGAAGCAGCTTTGAGCACCACGGAACTGGCGCCCCTCACCCAGGCGATGACCGCCATGCTGGAAGGACTGCATCGCGCGTTTACCCAGCAGCGCGAATTCCTGGCCAACGCCGCTCATGAGCTGAAGACTCCGGTTGCAATCCTGAAGTCGACTTTGCAGTCTCTGCTGCAACGGCCGCGCGCGGCCGACGAATACCGCGCCGGACTGGAGCAAGCGCTCGAAGACATGGCGCGCCTGGAACAACTGATGCATTCCATGCTCCGCCTGGCGCGCGCTGAACAGTGGGCGGCGGGCAGCGCGCGCCGCGATCTGGAAGCGGTGGAAGTGGCCACTACCTGCGAGAGTGCGCTGGAGCGGCTAGCGCCTGTGGCACGCGAACGCGGCGTTACCATCCATTTCGTTAGTAACGGTCCCATGCCCATGCGTGCCGATGCTGACGATCTGGAACTGGTTTGGTCCAACCTGCTGGAGAATGCCATTCGCTTCAGCCCGGCCGGGGGGGACGTGCAGCTTCGCGCGCGCTCCAGTGGCCAGCGCGGCTATGTCGAGGTCGAAGACAACGGTCCGGGAATTTCGCCCTCGGAGCTGGCACACCTCTTCGAACGGTTTCATCGCGGTGACAGCTCGCGCGCACGGGACACCGGCGGATACGGGTTGGGTCTGGCCATCTCCAAAGCGCTGATCGAAGCCTATGGCGGGACGATCACTCCCCAAAGCGGCCCTGGACAAGGCACGCGCATGGTGGTGGAAGTGCCGCTGGAAGATTCCGCGGTTCGCTCTTAGCTCTTCGCTCTTCGCTTTCGACTCCGCCTCTATCCACGAAATCGCGGCTGTCTTTGTCTCACCGATTCTCTTTCAGCCGCAGCCGCAGATAAACATTCACACCCAGCGGGTGGTCCCCGTAGTACGGCTTGATGGCGCCCGGTAAATCGTATAGTGAGACATTCGCGCCCAGTCCCGTCTCCAGGTTGTGAAAGATCCCGAGGTCGCGTGTGTAGCCGATCGTGTAGGCGCTGACATCGAACCAGCGACTGCCGGTTTGTTCGACTAACTGCTGCGCCAGCGCGGGATCGTTGGCGAACAATTCGTCACGCTGCGACCATTCGTAGCGTCCGCTGATGAAGTTTTTCTCCTTGAACGGCACGACCGTCTCCGCCAACACAGCATTGGTGCCGTAATGCACTGCCTGTTTTCCGTTGCGTCCCCACAGCAGCGTCGTCGCCCACGCATTGCCGTGCGGACGAGGAACAATGTATTCCAGCGAAGCGGTCGTGCGCACGACGCTTCCTGGCTCCAGCGCCTCCGGGTGCACAAGATGACCGGCTGAAAACTGCGCCAGCCATCTGGCGGTCGGCGTGAAAGTGAGCCGCGCGGAATAGGAGTTCATCGGCCCAAAGTCGATGTTCCAGCGGTTCTCGTCGGGCTCCGCACCGTGAAAGCCGGAGGCCTCCAACCGCACCGCCTTGTATGACATTCCGGCGGTGACCACGTTGTAGAGAATGTGCGTCGAGTCTTCCCAGTGATGGCCGAGTGTGCTTTGCGGAATTTCCATTGCTGACGCTCGATGAGGATAGGCGACTGGCCCCAACGCCGGATCGCCAACCGGCGCATAGTAAAGGTCCCAAACCGCGTGCTGACCGAGCTTGTGTGCGTATTGCACGCTCAACTCCATGAACAGGTCGTGCGGGTGCTGGCCGTTGACAATAGGCTTGCCATAAGCTGTCTCGCCTGTCTGAAACAGCAGCGGATAGAATTCGCCGCTGACTGTAGCGGGCTCCAGGCTAAGCATGGTGCGCAGCAGGATGTCACCGCCGCCAAGCGGGTGCAGCGCGCTGAGCATGCCCCAATTGGTGGAATAAAACTTGTCCGCGCCCAGCGGGCCGGTCTGCTGCGTGTCCACCAGGAATGCCTGCGCCATCCACATCAAGCGCCACTGGCCGGCGCTGGTCATCACCATCGGCATCGGCCACGCTGAAGGCTGAAACGAGGTGCCCGACGATTCGCGCATCAGGAAGTCGCGCGCCGGGTCCATATCGTGACCCATGTGCTGCATCGAGTCCGCCTGCATCGGCATGTTCATCGGGGTCTGCTGGTCAGGCTGCGCGGTCTGGGATGAGGATTGCCCCTGGGCACCGCAATACGTTAAGCAGGCAAGCGCCAGCAGGCAGCTACGTCGGAGAATCGCGATGATTGCTTGGTTGCGCAAGGGAGCCGATGGAGGCTGGCCGTATCATCCCGGGCAAGAACTCCAATTAAGATTGTAGAAGATGACTATTCGCCGGCTTCGTCGAGAAGTTTGTTCAGGGTTGGCTTGTGTTTGTCGGCCTTGAGCTTGCGCTTTTTGCTGCCCGGCTCTGCCCGGGTCGGCGGAGGAGTTCCGATCGCGTGACGGGCCGCGGCCTTGACCGCTGATGCGGCGCGAAAGGGTTTGGGCTTGCGTATCTTGGAAGGCATGGCGACGTATCCTCGTCAATTTAACAGCTGTTCGGCCCTACCGACCAAAGTCTCTACACGTTGTGATGAGGGATGTGGCTGACCGGTGTCTCGGCGATCACGCAAATGCCTGCATCATCGGCTGCCGACAGCAGGGCTTCCCGGTCCAGCAACAGGCATCGCCCAGCATCCAGCGCAAGGCAGGTTGCGCCCGCCTGCTTCATGGTCTCGATGGTTTTCAAGCCGACCACCGGCACATCGAAGCGCATGTCCTGGTTCGGCTTGGCGACCTTAACCACGGTCAGGGCGCGGCTCAACGTCGATGGCGCTTTGCCCAGCGACGGCGACTGCATGATGTCGCCGGCGCGGAGGATGGTTGCGTCGGTTCCCTCCATGGCTTCCACGGCAACGCATGCAGCTTCGGCAATCACCACCGTCTGGCCAATATCGAAGCGCGAGAGATGGTGCGCGACTGCCCGTCCATAGGTGATGTTGGTCTGTTCGGAGTCGGTGGGCCCACGCCGTGTCAAAACTCCCTCGCCGGCCAGCATGGGTTCCAGCAGCGCCGTGGAATTCATCAGCGTGATCCCTTCCTCTCCCAGAACCTTGCTGATCGCCCCGATCAGCGAATCGGTGTTGCGGGTGCCGAGCGAAAGCAGAAGCTTGGCCAGCTTCCAGTCTGGCTTGATGCTGCTGAAGATCTGCTTATGCTTGACCTGCCCGGCCATGATGGCGCGGGTCACGCCTTCCTGTTTGAAGGTATCGATCAGCCGCGATAGCTCGCCCAGCGATAGCCAGTAAACCGCCGCCGCCCCGCGTCGCTCGATTTCGGGCGAGGTCTCTTCCTTGATGGCGGCAACGACCACCTGCATGCCTTGCGAGCGGGCAGCATCCAGCACCAGCAGCGGAAACTTGCCGTTGCCGGCGATGAGTCCGATTTTTTGCGGTGAATCCGACATGGGGTGAAGGCCGGCTTTCCTGCCTACTTAATAATGCCCCGTTCCGAGCTCTCTACAAATTTTAGCAGTGCTTCCACATCGTCACCCTGTGCGCCTTCCGACCGCAGCTTCTCCAGCGCCTGCGAGGTATTCAGCTTGGAGGACAGCAAAACCTTGAATGCATGATGCAGGCGGGCGATCCGCTCGTGCGAGAACCCCCGGCGCTGCAGTCCCACTTTATTCAGCATGTAGGCGTGGGTATCGCGTTCGGCGCTGGTCATGGAATACGGCAGCACATCTCGCGTGAGCGTCGTGCCGCCACCGACGTAGGCGTGTGCGCCGACCCGAACATACTGGTGCACCGGGCACAGCGCGCCCACCACGGCCCACTCCTCCACCGTTACGTGGCCGGCCAGGGTGGCAGCATTGACCAGCATGGCATGATCGCCGATGGAGCAATCGTGCCCGATGTGAGTGTAGGCCATAATCAAAATATGGCTGCCGATGCGGGTCACCCCGCCGCCTTTCGCGGTGCCGCGCGTGATGGTGACATATTCGCGGATGACATTGTGGTCGCCAACTTCCAGCCGCGTTGGCTCACCGGCGTAGGTGATGTCCTGCGGATCCATCCCGAGCGCGGCGAAAGGATAAATCTTGTTGTCGCTGCCGAAGCGGCTGGGACCGCCCAATGCGACATGCGAAACCAAATGACAGTTTTCGCCCAGCTCAACGCCTGCACCCACGGTGCAATAGGGCCCAATGCTGCAGGATGCAGGAATTTTCGCGGAGCGATCGACGATGGCCGTCGGATGAATGTTCATCTGGAAGTTACGTTTGCTCGACTGCGGGAGCCAGCTCGGGGGCAGCTTCCGCTGGTTTGGGACGGTTCAACAGGCGGCAGGTGACGATGGCTTCACAGGCCAGCTTGTCGCCGACATATGCTTTGCCTTGCATGCGGCCTGCGGTGCCGCGCCACGCCAGCACGTCCACCTCGATGCGAAGCTGATCTCCGGGTATCACCGGCCGCCGGAACCGGGCGCGCTCGATGCCGGTGAACAACAACAGCTTCTCGGCGCGATCGGGAAACTCGGTCAGCAGCAGCACGCCGCCGGCCTGCGCCATGGCTTCCACCACCAGCACGCCGGGCATGATGGGATGATCGGGAAAGTGTCCTGCAAAGAACGGTTCGTTGATGGTAACGTTCTTGATTGCGACGATCCGCTTGGTGCGCGTGAGATGGACGATGCGGTCAACCAGCAGGAACGGAAAGCGGTGCGGCAGGATGCGCAGGATGTCCTGAATGTCGAGCGTGAGGTTGTCACCGCCGTCGCGCGCAGAATTCACGGATTCACTCATTCATTAGTCCCGTAAAAGTCACGATTATACATTCCGGAGCACGCGGATATTGCAGCGCGTAGGAGCGGCGGAAGAATATGGCGAAACCGACAGGCCGGCCGAACTTGGATCACGGTGAAGTACTGCGCTGGCTGACGGCGCGCCAAGGCGAAATCGTGGCCAGCGTGCGCGAGATGGTCCTGCGCGAATCGCCTACGCAGGACAAACAGGCCTGCGACGAGCTGTGCTCATACCTTGCCACGCAGTTCGAGTGCCTGGGTGGCCGCGTCAGAGTTCATCGCCAACGCTCAGCGGGCGACCACCTGCAAGTGAACTTCCCGGGCGCCAAAGGGCGCAAGCCGGTGCTGCTGCTTGGCCACTTCGATACCGTGTACGACGTCGGGACACTTCAGGCGATGCCGTGGCGCGAGGAGAAAGGGCGGCTTTACGGCCCTGGTGTCTTTGACATGAAAAGCGGCATCGCGCAGATGATGTTTGCCCTCTGGGCAGTGCGCGAAGTCCGAGGCGGCTTGCCTCGCCCGGTGACGGTGCTGCTGGTTTCCGACGAAGAAGGAGGCAGCGACAGCTCGCGCGCTCTCACCGAGAAGATCGCGCGTCAATGTTGCGCGGTCCTGGTCTGCGAGCCGTCTGGTCCCGGAGGCGCCTTGAAGACCGCGCGCAAAGGCGTGGGGTCGTTCCTGGTGAAGATTACGGGAAAGGCGGCGCACGCGGGGCTCGACTTTGAAAAGGGCCAGAGCGCGATCCTGGAACTGGCGCACCAAGTCCTGGCTATCTCGCAGCTGACCGACCTGAAACGTGGCGTTACCCTCAATGTGGGGGTCATTCGCGGAGGTACGCGCACCAACGTCATCGCTGCGGAGGCTGCCGCGGAGGTGGACCTTCGCATCGCGAAAAAAGCGGATGGCGCGGTGATGGAACGCAGGATTCGCGGACTGCGCCTGGTGAATCCGAAGTGCAGGATGGAGATCGCGGGTGGCATCAATCGCCCGCCCATGGAGCGGACGAAACAGGTGGTCGCCCTGTACGAGTTGGCACGGAAGATTGCCCGCTCGTTGGGCTTTCCTTTGGCGGAGATCGCGGTGGGCGGCGGCTCGGACGGCAACTTCACCGGCGGAATCGGAATGCCGACGCTCGACGGATTAGGAGCGGTTGGCGAGGGCGCGCACGCCACGCACGAGTCGATTGTCGCCGCCGAACTGCCCCGCCGCGCAGCCTTGCTGGCCGGGCTGATCGAGGCCATTGAATAGGCATCAGAATTGGCACCAGGATGTTTTGACGCGACCCGTGCGAAAGCCTAGAATCTGGGCAGAAGCCCGTCATCGAGGTTCACTGGCCGCAAAAAAGGGCTGTCGGACCGGAGGATTTATGTTTGGTGGAAAGCTTGGCCTACCCGAGCTGCTGGTCATCGTAGCTATTGCCCTGCTCATCTTCGGTCCAAAAAAGCTGGGAGAACTGGGCAAAGGCTTGGGCGAAGGTATTCGCAACTTCAAGTCGTCGATGAACGAGCATAACTCGGCGACTACACCGACCAATCCGCCGCCGCAGACCCCGACTGAGGACAAGAAGTCGTAGTTCCAGATTGCGTGGCCCTTACCGTCTTAGACTAGCGCCCGCCCCGTAGCAGCCTCGGCGGCGCGCAACATGCGATACACCCTCGGCACCGGCAATCCCACCACATTGAAGTAGCAACCCTCGATGCGTTCCACCCAGCGCGAGGCCATGCCCTGGATGGCATACGCGCCGGCTTTGTCCATGGGTTCGCCACTGGCGACGTAATCGGCGATCTCGCGCTCCGAGAGTGGGCTGAAGACGACCTGCGTGCTCTCGGATTCGGTCTGCTCGAAGCCGGGCGCGAGCAGGCACACTCCCGTGATCACCTGGTGAGTTCGTCCCGAGAGCAGACGCAACATGCGCGCGGCGTCAGCCTGGTCGGTGGGTTTCTCCAGCAGATGCTCGTCCACCACGACGACGGTGTCTGCGCCAAGCACCGTGCTTTGGGGATGGCGAGCGAACACCACGTGCGCCTTGTCGCGGGCCAGGCGTTGCGCGTAGGCTGCGGACTCCTCGCGCGCGACGGGCTGCTCGGGAACGTGGGCCGGCTCAATCGTGAAAGCGATCGCGGCGTTGCGCAATAGCTCGGCGCGGCGTGGCGAAGCGGAAGCCAGAATCAGGGTCATGCATCTTGATTCTATCCAGCGAACGCAATCGAAAGCATCCCATCGATGTCCGCGCACGTCTGATGTTGCGTGGCCACAGCGAATCAGACCTTTTCTTACGGCGCTACCCTGCGCGGCAAGGAAGCCGAGTTTCGCGTCTGGGCGCCGGTCCCGAACGGGATTTCGCTGCGTCTGACGCGCACAAGCACAGAACCGCAAAACATCCCGATGCAACGCGACGGGGAAGATTTCGTTGCCACGGCTGCTGCGGACGCTGGTGACCGGTACGCCTATGTTCTCGACGGCGGACCGCCGATTCCCGATCCCGTTTCACGCTTTCTGCCGGAAGGTGTTCACGGCCCGTCCGAGATTGTCGATCCTGCCAGGTTCCACTGGACCGATGATGAATGGCGAGGCCTTGCCCTGCGTGATTACGTTATCTACGAACTGCACGTTGGGACCTTCACGCCGGAAGGCACATTCGACAGTGCCATGGCGAAGCTCGAATACCTGAAGCATTTGGGCGTCACGGTAGTCGAAGTGATGCCGGTGTCGGCGTTCCCGGGCGTGCGCGATTGGGGATACGACGGCGTGTCGCCCTATACCGTGCAGTCCAGTTACGGCGGGCCCGAGGCATTCAAGCGGTTCATCGACGCCGCGCATCGCATCGGCCTGGCGGTGATTCTTGACGTGGTGTACAACCATCTCGGCCCGGAAGGCAACTACCTGCGCAACTTCGGTCCCTACTTCACGGCGCACCACAAGACGCCGTGGGGAGAGGCGGTGAACTTCGACGCCGCCGGCTGCGAGCATGTGCGCCGCTACGTAGTAGAGAACGCGCTGTACTGGATTCGCGAGTATCACCTCGACGGGCTGCGACTGGATGCCGTGCAGACCATCAAGGACGATTCGCCGAAGCACATTCTGGCCGAGATCCAGGAACGGGTGCAGGCGCTGGCGCGTGAGTTGAAACGCGCCGTCAACGTCATTGCCGAGACCGACGAGAACGATTCGCGCTATACAAGAGCGCCACGCGATGGCGGCTATGGGTTGAACGCGGTGTGGAGCGATGACTTTCATCATGCCGTGCACGCGTACTTTACCGGTGAACGCCAAGGCTATTATCAGGGTTTTGGTGAGCCCGGGCAGATCGCCCGCGCTCTGCGCGAGGGGTACGTTTTCCAGGGCCAGCATTACTCTTTCTGGAATGCTCCGCGGGGAACGAGCGCGAAGGATGTGCCTCTGCCGGCGAATGTCATTAGCTTGCAAAATCACGATCAGGTCGGCAATCGCGCTGAGGGCGAACGACTTAGCGCGATAGTTCCACGTGGAACACTCAAGCTGGCGGCGGCGCTGCTGCTGTTGGCCCCGCACACTCCGCTGTTATTCATGGGGGAGGAGTACCACGAGAAGGCGCCCTTCCAGTTCTTCGCCGACTTCGAGGATGCGGAGCTGAGGAAAGCGGTCAGCCAGGGCCGCCGCAGCGAGTTCAAGGATTTCGACTTCAGCCAAGTGCCCGACCCGGAAGACCCTGAGACATTTCGCCGCTCGAAGTTGACGTGGGCAACTGCGCCGGAAAACCGCGAGATGCTGGATTGGTATCGGCGCCTGCTGCAACTACGCAAGCAGCACGTGACCAACGGAGAAAAGACCGCCGATGCGCAATACGATGGTGGCGTGCTGACGCTGCAAGTCCCAGCGACCGACCCGAAGATCATGGTGCAGGCGGCGCTGGAGCGCGGCAGGCCGTTGCCCGAAGTTGAAAACGGTTGGCGCGAAGCGTTGGCCTCGGAAGAAGATGGCTACGCCGTGCGAGTGTGGGTGCGAGTTCGATAATCCCGAACGACGAACTGACCGCCCTAGCCAAAAGAGGGCTGGAACGGGGCATCCATCAGATCCCTCACCGACTAAAGTCGGCTCGGGATGACGAAAATAAGGGAATTGCAATGGCGCACCTAAAGGTGCGCCCCTTCAAAGACATCCTGTTTTCTCCTGTAGAATCAAGGTAGCGCTCAGCTATCTTGCATGGATCCATCCCTCATCCGAAATTTCGCGATCATCGCCCACATTGATCATGGGAAGAGCACGCTTGCCGACCGCCTGCTGGAGCTGACCGGCTCGCTGACGGCACGGGAGATGCAGGCGCAGGTGCTCGACGCCATGGACCTGGAGCGGGAGCGCGGCATTACCATCAAGGCGCATTCGGTGCGCATGATGTATCCGGCGGCGGACGGGAAGATCTACCAGCTCAATCTGATCGATACTCCGGGCCACGTGGACTTCAGCTATGAGGTGTCACGCTCGCTGGCCTCCTGCGAAGGCGCGTTGCTGGTAGTGGATGCGTCGCAGGGTGTGGAAGCGCAAACTCTGGCGAATGCTTACATCGCCATCAACAATGGGCTGGAAATCATTCCCGTCATCAACAAGATTGATTTGCCCAGTGCCGACATCGAGCGCACCAAGGAGATGATCGAAAGCGCTGTGGGCCTGGATGCCTCGCACGCGCTGGCCATCAGTGCCAAGACAGGTGTGGGCGTGCCTGAGGTGCTGGAGGCGGTGGTGAAACTCATTCCTCCGCCCAAGGGACGGATCAGCAATCAATTGCAGGCGCTCATCTTCGATTCCTGGTTCGACTCGTATCGCGGCGTGGTGGTGCTGGCGCGCATCATCCAGGGCACGCTGTACAAAGGCCAGCGTATTCGCCTGATGTCGAATGGCCGCACCTTCGACGTGGAGACGCTTGGCGTTCTGACGCCTAAGGCAATCGAGATAGAGCAGTTGACTGCTGGCGAAGTGGGTTTCCTGACCGCCACCATCAAGACCGTTGCCGACTGCAAGATCGGCGACACCATTACCGACGATCATCATCCCGCGATCGAGCCGTTGCCGGGCTTCGAGGAATTGAAGCCCATGGTTTTCGCCGGGCTTTACACCGTGGACGCGCACGAACACACTCTGCTGCGCGAAGCCCTGGAAAAATTGCGGCTCAACGATTCGTCCTTCTTCTTCGAGCCGGAGAGTTCGGTAGCGCTGGGCTTTGGCTTCCGTTGCGGCTTCCTGGGCCTGTTGCACATGGAGATCATCCAGGAGAGGCTGGAGCGCGAATACAATCTCGACCTGATCACCACCGCTCCCGGTGTGCGCTACAAGATCACGCTCACCGACGGCAGCGTGATCGAGGTGGACAATCCGGCGCGCTGGCCCGATCCCAGCGAAATCGCCAAGATCGAAGAGCCAGTAATCCTGGCCACCATCTTGACCAACGAGGAATACGTTGGGGGAATTCTAAAGCTGGTGGAAGATAAGCGCGGCAAGCAGAAAGGCTTCGAGTACGTAAGCTCGACGCGCGTGATGTTGAGCTATGAGTTGCCGCTGAACGAGATCGTGCTCGACTTCTACGATCGGCTGAAGACCATTTCGCGCGGCTATGCTTCGCTCGACTATCACCTCGCGGGTAGCTGGGCGTCCCCCATGGTGAAGCTCGACATTCTGGTGTCGGGCGATCCGGTGGACGCGCTGTCGATCATCGTGCACCGCGACTTTGCCTATGAGCGCGGCAAGGCGCTGGTCTCCAAGATGAGACAACTGATTCCCCGGCAGATGTTCGAAGTTGCCATCCAGGCAGCGATTGGTGCCAAGATAATCTCGCGCGAAACCGTTGCTGCGCTGCGCAAGAACGTAATCGCCAAATGTTACGGCGGCGACATCAGCCGCAAGCGCAAGTTGCTGGAAAAGCAAAAAGAAGGCAAGAAGAGGATGAAACGGATAGGCAGAGTGGACATTCCGCAAGAGGCTTTTCTGGCCGTCCTCAGGGTTGGGGAAGATTAAGCAGGCAAACGTGGGCTTCTCCTAAACGGTAATTCCGGCTCGGTTACCCCTCTCTCAAATCTTAGAAATTTGTGCAAAACCTCTGACATGCCAGCCAGTAGGGCATTTTGCCAGAATTTACTTACAGAATATTTACATATGTGCTAACCGCCTGATTTTTCTGCTGGTTAAATATGCATCAGAAGCTGGGCAAAGATGGGTAAGTAGCTGAAAGAACACGGCCTCCGGCAGGTAGCGGCCCGTATTCCACAAAGTTTTCCACAGATCTGAGGAATTCGCGGGATGCAGTCATGGGCCGCGGAGGGTAATCCCTGGGAAGGTACTGGCCGGATGTCCAAGCCACAATGTCTGACCGCTGGTGAAGACTCGCCAGACGATCCAAGCCAATAAGCGAAGGCCGCTCCACGTGGAGCGGCCTTCGTCAGCAAAGGAGACTACTGCGGCGGCTTCGTGCCCGACGTGGCTGGCTTGGTCGCGGGCGTCGTGGGCTTGGTCGCAGCGGGCGTAGTCGCAGCCGGCTTGGGCGCGGTGGTTGATGCCGGCCTTGGCGGCGGAGCAACCCCCGACTGGGCGTTGTAGGCATCCACGATGGTCTTGGTCAAATCTACCGATTCCGTTGCCCAGAGCAGCGGTCCCTGCGGCCACGCCTGCGAAGAATCCAGCAGCAGGCCATATCCATTGGACTTGGCATAGGTCTCGATCACAGGGGCCATCTTCTGCAGGATGCGCGAGGCAATCTCGTTCTGTTGCGCCTGAAATTCGTTCTGGGCATCCTCCGCCGAGCGCTGCAGACTCTTCGTCTTGGTCTCGATGGACTTCACCAGAGTGGCGCGGGCGTCCTCGTTCATCTTGTCGCCCTGGGTGCTGAGCTGCTTTTTCAGGTTGTCCACTTCGGTGTTGAGATTCTGCAGCTCGGTGCGGCGCGGTTCGAACTTCTTTTGCAGAGCTTCGAAATCGCGAGCGCCTTCATTGGTGCTTACGATGGCGGCCTGAATGTTAACAATGCCGACTTTGGCGCTACCGGAAGTGCCCGTGGGTACAGAGGTGGCTGCTGGATGAGCGGGGGTGGCGGCCCCACCCGGCGCAGTCGACCCGGTTTGGGCCAGTGCCGATATCGTCAGAACAACAGCAAGCAGGGTGGCGCTTGCGAGCGTACGCTTCATTAGGTGATGTAACTCCTTGAACTGCTCCGGGAATTCCTCAGAATGTTCCAGCGGCGAACGCGATCCTGCTGCGAACTGCTCTGGACAACCGGAGGATGAACTGACTTGCTCAGACAGCAGCCTGGCTGATTCTCCGGCCGGAAGATTCGGCGGTGCGGATACCTTTAGATTATAGGGAAGCCTGCTTGTCAGCGTCAAACCCAGGGGCGGATCGCTGCCCAACAGAGTCTGTCAAGCCCCAAGCCCCTCAGCATGGAAGGTCGAGCCTAGAACGTTGTGGCGACCGTGAAACGGAACGTCTTGCGCGGTTCACGCAGCAGATAGCCTGGTTGGTAGGTCGAAGTCGCCTGCAGGTAAGTGAAATCCCCGGCGGCTCCTGGGGGGAACATGCCGCGGGTGATGGGCGCCGGCGAATTAATCGTCTCGTCAATGCGCATTGGATTGTAAGCGTAGTAGATGCGGAAAGGCGCATTCACCACCGGCATGATTACCTGCAACTCCAGTCCGGTTGACATCCGCGGCTGGTAATTGGTGCCCGAGACCACCTTGAGTTCTGGGGTGAACGGAATGGTCGATCCACCGGCACAGGTGAAGGTGGAAGTTATGGCTGGGCAGCCAAAAACCGTGGTTTGCAGGAGAGTGATCTGAGGTCCGGCAACCCGCAGTTGCGATGGGTTGGAGATGAAGTCAAATCCTGTATCCACAAAAGCGGCGATCGTGACTGGCCCCATGATGGGAATGCGGTATTCGAGGTTATTGACCAGGTTGGTGTCGCCACCGGGAAAGATGATCTGTTCCACGGGAATGTTAATGGCCCACGGCCCGCGCCGTGGATTCGTCGGATCCAGAGGAACAATGGTTCCGTCGGGATTCTGCAGCGGAATAGTCACGGTACTGGGGAAGAAGGCCACCGGGGAGATTGCCCGAACGTCGAAGCCGCGAACATCGGTATCGCCGCCCATATAGAAACGGTCAAAGGGTGGGGCCACCTGGCCTCCGTAACCCGAGATCCACGAGCCCAAAACCCGGAAACCAAAAGTGTTACGGCCCTTGTTGACGGGAATAAATTTCTTAAACTCAGCAGTTGGCTTGATGTATTTCACGTTGCCGCCGAGACCGGCAAACTCGGTGGCGAAATACAAACTGTCTCCGGTATGGGGACGCTGCGGGTTATCGATTTTGTTGTAGGAGAAATTCGGTACAACCTTGCTGGTGGTGATGCCGCTCAACGCATTGGGGCCGGAGATGCCGCGGAAGGCCAGGGCCTGGAAATAATCTGCTGAGGCTGTGCTGAACGTCTGCACCGAGGAGTCGTCGAACGAATAAGTGATGCCAATCCGCTTGAACGAGCGCTTGATGGGATAGCTCAAGCTAGTGGTGGCCCCCGTGCTCGTTTGGGTGAAATTCTGCAGCAGGGCCTGATAACTTTGCGGTAGCGTAATTTGCTGGTTGACCTGGATGGAAGTGAGCGCCGCCTGATTGTAGTTATAGCTGTTGTGGTACACCGTCCAGCCAAACTGCAACGGCTTGTCAAACAGGTAAGGCTGGGTGAAGGCGAGAGTTTCGTTCTTCTGGTACTGGCCGATCTGGAACTGGAGCGACAGGCTCTCGCCTTTGCCGAACAGGTTGTTGGTGGTGTAGTTCAGGCCGATGAACCCACCCGACAGGCCGCTGACGCCGCCGGTGAGGCCGATGCTGTTCTTGCCCTTTTCCCGGACCTTCAAGGTGATGTCAACCGTGGAGTCCTGTACGTTCTGCTTGATCTCGGAATCCTGCTCGGGCTTCAGCACTTCGAAGTACTGCAACTGGTTTAAGCGCAGCAAACTCAACTCCCACAAGTTGCCGTTGTAAACCTGGCCTTCCTCCAGCGCCAGTTGGCGGCGAATGACCTTGTCGCGCGTGGTCGTATTGCCCTGGAATTCGATACGGCGAACAAAGAATTGCTTGCCTTCGTCCACATCAATGCGCAGGCTGATGACTCGCTTTTCATCGTCCGCTTCGGTGTTTGGAACGGGGGTGAAGTTGATGTAGCCGAGGGCCGCGTACGCCTTCCGCAGACCTTCCAACCCCTTGCGGACGGCCTCCGTGTCGAAAACGTCACCATCTTTGATCTTAAAGAGGGCGCGCAGGCCGGCTGTATTGGTCACCGCCTTGTTGCCGCTGAAGGTGATCTCCTTCAGACGGTAACGCTGGCCTTCTTCGACCGGCAAAGTGATATCGACGGCCTTGCCGGGGGTCGACTTGAACGGCCAATACCAACGGAAGCCACTGGTGTCGTGGATCTGCGTCTTGGGATCGGCAACCAGGGCCTTGAAGTAGCCCTTCGTCTGGTAGTAATAGCGGACGCGTTCGGCGTCCTCACTCAGCTTGGTGGAATCGTAGGTGCGGGCAAATAGACTTTCCAGGAAGATCGAATGAGGGATGCCGATGGGCTTCAGGTTCTTCATCGCACTGCGCAACTCGCGCGAACTGATGGCCTTGTTGCCTTCAAAGGTGATCTTTCCCACCTTCACCTTGGGACCTTCCTTCACCACGAAGGTAAGGGCCACGGCTGCGGGAGGGATGGGGCGCACTTCCGAACGCACGGTGGCGAACTGACGTCCGTGCGAAGCCAGCAATTCCTTGATGACCACTTCGGCATGCTTTACCTTGGTGGGATCGTACTGGCTTTCCTGGGTAAGTCCGACCTTGCGCTCCTTGAATTTGTCGAGGACGTCACTCTGGGAGGCCGAACTCAAACCCACGTACTTGATCTCGCGAATGGTGGGCTTTTCCTTGACGTAAACGTGAATGATCCAGCCCTTGGCGGATGCCTCCCGCTCGATGCGCAGATCATCGAAATAGCCCGTGTTCCACAGGGAATTAAAGTCGCGCTCCAGGGCCGCCTGGTCGTAAACGTCACCCGCCTTGGTGAACATTCGCGCCCGGATGGTTTCCGCCGGAATCCGGCGATTGCCCTGGATAACGATGCTCTCGATCACGCCCTGTTGCGCCACGCACGAGCCTGCAAAAAGGATGCAAGCGAAAAACAGACTGATCGCTGTGGCACAGTAGCGCGTCCCGCGAGTAAACAGGACTGCGGGTCTTACCTGAACATGGCAAGAAATGACGAAACCTCAGTACGGGTTAATGAAAGCGCAATTATACGGTACGGCTGTTCTGGTTCGGAAACCCACCGCCGGTTTGTGCCTGGCGGATGGCAATCCTAACCCTCGCTGTGGTGTGAAGTTTCGGGAACGCGCTCGACCTGCACCAGGGTGGAATAGAACGTAGCACCACCACCAAGATCGGTGAGTCGGTCAGAGGTCAAGACATTAATGTTGAGACCGTCCTGGGACAACTTTGCCCAACCCAATTGCGCCCCGACCACGCCGGCTGCCACGGTACCGTCAACCCGGGCCTGCAGGAAAATCTCGCCTCGTTGGTTATAGACGCGGACACGATCGCCGTCGGCTATACCGCGGCACTTCGCATCGGCACAGCTGATCTCCAACTCATGCTGCCGCTCCATCTCCTGCAGGCTGGGCAGGTTGACGAACGTGGAGTTCAGAAAGTTGTCGGCTTTTCGAGCCAGCAGCTCCAGCGGGAACTCTTCCGTCCCTGGCCGCTGCCGCGACTCCTCCGGCGGGACAAACGAAGCCACAGGGTCCATGCCTTGCGCGATCAATGCCGGGTCAAAGATTCGGGCCTTTCGGTTTGGCGTGTCGAAGCCGTTTGCGAAGGGCAGCCAGGGATGGTCGCTTTCATCTCCGTGCAGGTTTAAACGCACGTAGGGATCGTTCTCCAGACGCTGCCGGGTGATGCCTTTCAGTTGCGGCGCGCCCGACTGCAAAGCCGCGTCGATCATGGTGTCGATAGGTTCGCGGAAACACTCATCCTCGAATCCCATGCGCAGAGCAAGTTCGCGAAAGTACTCAACATTGGATTTGCACTCGCCCAGCGGGGCGATTGCCGGCTGCGAGACTTGCAGGTAGTAGTGGCCGTACGCTTGGACGAGATCCTTGTGCTCAAAGAAAGTCGTGGCCGGCAAAACCAGGTCGGCAAAATCGGTGGTGTCGGTGAAGAACTGCTCGTGCACCACTGTGAACAGGTCCTCGCGCTTCAGCCCTCGCCTGACCAGGTTCTGATCTGGGCAAACTGCGGCGGGATTTGAGTTGTAAACCATCAAGGCTTTGATTGGCGGATCGTCGAGTTCGGTCAGGACCTTGCCGAGTTGCACCATATTTATGGTGCGCGCCGGGCGTCCCAGCGGACTCCGCTGCATCAGATCCTGCCGCTCCATCGCGGCCCGATCGAGCCCGAAGCCGCCACTGGTGGAAAGTTGCAGCCCGCCGCCGACCTCTTTCCACGAACCCGTGATTACCGGCAGCATACACACTGCCCGGACAGCAGCGCCTCCATTCTGCGAACGCTGGATGCCGTAGTTCAGGCGGATTGCCGCCGGACGAGTGGTGGCGTACTCGCGTGCCAGGCGCTCGATGTTCTCGCCGGAGACGCCGGTCCATTGCGCGACCCGTTCAGGCGTGTACTCCGGGAGCCGCTTCTCCAGTTCGTCAAAACCTTCGGCGTAGCGCGCGATATAGTCCCGGTCATGCAGTCCGTCGCGAACGATAACGTGCAGCAACCCCAGAGCAAGGGCGACATCGGTGCCGGGATTGATCGCGATGTGCCAATCGGCGAGGCCGGCGGTGCGTGTGCGATAGGGATCGATCACCACCAGCTTGGCGCCGTTGCGCCGCGCCTCGTCGATGAACGGCCACAGATGAACATTGTTGCCGTGAATGTTGGCAGCCCAGGCGATGATGTATTTCGAGTGCCGGAATTGTTCGGGTTCAGTCCCGATCTTGCGGCCATAGATCGAAATAATGGCATCGCCGCCGGTCTGCGAACAGATGCTGCGGTGCAGTTGCGATGCCCCCAGACGATGGAAGAACCGGCGATCCATGGAGGCATTGGAAAGCACGCCGATATTGCCGCCGTAGGAATAGGGCAGGATTGCCTCGGGCCCGTGTTGGGCGCTGATGCGGTGCAGGCGGCCAGCTATCTGGTCGAGGGCTTCGTCCCAGCTGATGCGTTGGAAAACGCCATCGCCGTGTGTGCCTTTTGGTGACACTCTCCGCATGGGATAGAGGACGCGGTCCGGTGAATAGACACGGTCAAGATATTTCGCAACCTTCGCACACAGAAAACCGCGAGTGATGGGATGCTGGGGATCACCCTGGATCCGGGTAGCGCGTCCGTCCTCGATCGTGATGAGCACGGCGCAAGCGTCGGGACAATCGTGGGGACAGGCAGCGTGGACTACTTGTTTCATAGGGCAAACCGCTTGAGAGATTATCCCACGAACATGGCGAAACAGCGCGTGTCGCGCTTCCCGCAGCCCTCAAGCGGGTACGGTTGGGACAAAACGCTATTGGAAAGGGACGAATTGCAGCCTGACCGGTTGACGAATTCAGTTCCCACTTGCCACCGCTACCCCCCGTCGGAGTATGATCTCAACACCCATCTGGCCCGCCCGAGCACTTCAAGGGGAGAAGGCATTATGGTAAGCAAGATTTTGGCAGTCCTGATCGTCCTCAGCACCGCGGCGACGCTTCCTGCCGCCGCCAAGACGCGAGGCCCTTCCACACCAGAAGAACGAAAGCGCGCCATCGAGTATGTGCGCAGTCTGGAAGATAATCCGCTGGCCAAAGACAGCCTGGAAAAGAGAATGTGGCTGACCGAGTGGATCGTGGAAGTCCCTGACTTCACCGTCAATGCCTGCTGCAAGGAGTTGCAGTCCCTCGACAAAGTGAATAACACATATTCCAACCAGTTGCGGATGCAGGTCATTTACTCGCAGGCCGCATTTCTGTTGCAGCATCCGGAGGAAAAGAACGCGGCCGCCATTCAGGCAGCGGGACTGGCTGGAACACTGCGGGCCTATCGCGCCATTCAGCGCTTTGATCCCACGGCGAAGTATCCTTTGCTCGATAATCTGAGCGCGCTGGAAAAACAAGGCAAGCTGCAGCAGTATGTGCTGAGGAAGAAGTGCAAGGAAAATTAGGATGTCAGCTTCTGTTTGATCTGAGGGCGCGCCAGTCGCGCCCTTTTTTGTTTGCCGCAAATCGCGCCGACCACATCAGTTTCGTATTCGGTGTATAGGGTGGAGCACCGCTTCGCTAGATTATTCATGACTGTAGATAGTTTGGAGTGTCATCCTGAGCGACGAGCGCAGCGAGGAGTCGAAGGACCGCTATGGCCGCAAGAATGCCAGACTTCTTGTTGATGACACCTCCAGGTTCACGAATAATGCGAGTTCAGCGGTGCAGATGTGAAACTGCTTATGTGAGGCCCCCTCATGCACTACGACTTCGTTGCCATTCCTGCACAGGATGTTCCGCGTGCCAGCAATCCACTCTTCCAGCATCTGTTGGACACCTACGCCAGTGAGACCGACAAGGTCATCTCGGTCTGGCGGTGCTTTGCGCAAGAGGACCTGAATTTTCGCCCGCATCCTAAATCGTCCACCGTGGCTGACATTCTGAAGCATGAACTACTCTCGGAACGGCGTTTTTTTGGCGAATTTGTGGGCACGCCCGAACCGCCCCCAGCCGATGTGCTCCCCAAGACGCAGGAACTGGGTGCATACGTTCAGCGCAAGGAGCAGTTGGCACGGCCGCGACTGGCATTCTTCGGGACGCAGACCGCCGACTGGTGGATGCAGGATGTGCCCTTCTTCGGACTCTCTCGCCAGCGCATCTGGGTGTTCTGGCGCCGCGTGCTCCACACTTGCCATCACCGCACGCAGCTCACAGTGTATTTGCGCCTGCTGAACCGGCCGGTGCCTTCGGTGTACGGACCAACCTCAGACCAGACCTGGGAGGGCGCCGATCCAACCACCTCGGTTGAGGCGGCAGGGAGAAAGTAAGAAGAGGTTTCGAGTCTCCAGCTTCAAGTTTCAAGACAGAGTAGCACCGGGAAAGGCCGCCGGATACCGGTCGTGCTGAGGGGTTTCTGCGCAAAAATCTGAAGCCGTAATCTCGAAACTTGAAGCTCGAAACTTGAGACTTGAGACTTGAAACTTGAAACTCGAAACTGTCTCACCGCACCTTGGCGTAGAGCACCTGATCAAGGACCACACCGTTCTTGACGGCGCTGCGCCGCATGGTTCCTTCGGGTTCAAAGCCCGCCTTCTCCAGGACACGTATCGATCCCACATTGTGGGAGAAGACCATGGCGAACACCCGGGTCAGTTTGTAGTGGTCCAGTGCCCAATCCGACGCAGCTTGCACCGCTCGGGTCATCCAGCCTCGTCCCCAATATGGCTCACCCAGCCAGTAGCCCATCTCGGCGCTGAGCCGCGCAATGTCGGTGCCCAGCTTGAATCCGATGCCGCCGATGGCCTCGCCGTCATGCTCCACGGCGAACGAAGTCGGAATGTCCATCGCCCGCACGTAGTTCAAGTAGTCGATGCCATCGCGCCGCGTGTAGGGATGAGGGAACTGGTCGCGCAGATTGGATGCAATCTTAGGATTGTTGGCGTAGCGCAGCAGGGCGTCGAGGTCGTCCCTCTGCCAGGAACGAATGCGGAGATCGCCAAGGTCGAGCAGCATCGCAGGTTCGCCTCCCGTCGGAGCGACTAGAGCGACATCACTTCCTTCTCTTTGCCCTTGGACAGTTCTTCCATCTTCTTGATTTCGTCGTCGGTCAACTTCTGCATCTGTTCCAGCGCGCCACGCTCTTCGTCCTCGGTAATCTTCTTGTCCTTCATCGCCTTCTTGATGAAGTCGTTGCCATCGCGGCGGATGTTGCGGATGGCAGTGCGATGCTCTTCCAGCACTTTGTGAAGGTGCTTCACCATCTCCTTGCGGCGATCTTCAGTGAGCGCCGGCACCGGCACCCGGATCAACTTGCCATCATTCATTGGGTTCAGCCCCAGGTCGGCACTGCGAATGGCTTTTTCGATCGCGCCGATCAGGCTGACGTCCCAGGACTGAACGGTGATCAGTTGCGGCTCCGGGGCGCTGACATTGGCGAGCTGGTTGAGCGGCATCTGCGATCCGTAGGCATCCACGGTGACGCCGTCCAGCATATGCACCGAGGCGCGGCCCGTCCGGGTCGCAGCCATCTCCTTGCGGAAGTCCTCCACCGCCTTGTCCATGCGGGTCTTGAGCTGAACAAAGCTGTCCTTCAGCGCGGGAATTGCCGCCATCGAAACTTGTGCCATACGCGGTTCGCCTCCGGATGTAATCAGAAACGTTTGATTATAAACCTCAGCTGCCAGCCATCAGCTGTCAGCCATCAGCTTGGAACACACTAGTACAGGAGTCTGCTTTTCGTGGGAAGGGAGGAAAGTTGATTGGAACGGAGGAGGCAGGTCTATCTGCGCTGCTTGCCCTTTCCCCGGCCCTTGCGGAAAATTTTCTTGCCGTGGTCAATAGCTGACGCCTGATAGCTGACAGCTTCCTACGCGTCAGCTTCAAAGTCTTCGTCTTGAAAAATGTACGGAGCGGTGCGAACAAGGCGGAAGCGAACTTTGTCTTTGCATGTTTCGCAGTCGGGGAAATGTTCACCGACGATCATCACCGCTTCGTGAACTTCCCGATGTTCGCGGTCATGCATAACTTCGTAGATGCCGGACTGCCGGATCGTATCACCGGGGCGATAACGGCGACCGTCACGCCGGGGCCCGGTATGCCCCGAGCTCTTGGTGCTATCGGCCTGTACTTGAAACTTGGACTTGCGCTGCGGTACTGAAGTGGCGGCAGAAGCGAAGCGTACCTTGGAGCCACCAACAGTAAAAGCCATGGGAAAACCCTCGGCTAACCAGTTTTGCTTGCTGTTGGACTACGACGTTAGCCCAAATTGTGCGCTTTGGGAAGTGGGTTTTTTCGTTCGAGGACAAAAAGACGCACGCCCTGACCCCAAAGCGATAATCACTCAGCGGCCGGAAAAGTCCGGATCGTGCCGAATGCCGTTCGCGCGGTGCTTCAGAGTGAACCGCACCGCTTCCTCACAAACCGAACATGCGGGAAACGTCTCGCCCTCGAGCATGGTGACATCGTGCTCGACGCGATGACCGTTGTGCTCGACTCGGTACACCCCTGAGACCGGAACCCTCTCCGATGGCCTATAGCCTTGCTTAGCCATAAAGGTACTCTCCGGGGAACCTGACTGATTGTAACCCGAGTAAGACTTAGTTTTGAAAAATGAAGCTCCCAATGACTGCCACTTCAGCTACCCCGGAGGTGTTACCGGTGTAGGGTTATCCCTGATTGACCAACGAGCCGACGCGCTCCCCCATGACCACGCGCTGAATGTTGCCCCGCTGATTCAGGTTGAAGATCACAATCGGCAGGTTGTTCTCGTGGCAGAGCGCGATGGCAGTGGCATCCATGACGCGCAGTCCGAGGCGCAGCACGTCCATGTAGCTGATCTCGTCGAACATGGTGGCGTCCTTCACCATCACCGGGTCGTCGGAGTAGATACCGTCAACCTTTGTGGCCTTCAGGATGACGTTGGCCTTGATCTCCATGGCGCGCAGAGAAGCAGCGGTGTCGGTCGAAAAATAAGGGTTGCCGGTGCCTCCGGCGAACACCACGACGCGGCCTTTTTCGAGGTGGCGGATGGCGCGCCGGCGAATGAAAGGCTCGGCCACCTGGTTCATCTCGATGGCGGTCATTACCCGGGTGAAAACATTCTGCTTCTCCAGCGCGTCCTGCAGGGCAAGAGCATTGATGACAGTGGCCAACATGCCCATGTGATCGGCGGAGACCCGGTCCATCAGTTTGGCTTGCTCGGCCACGCCGCGAAAGAAGTTGCCGCCGCCGACCACAATCGCGATTTCGATTCCCAGGCGATGCACTTCGGCGATTTCGGCGGCAATCTCGTGGACCCTAGTATTGTCCACACCAAAGCCTTGTCCGGCGGCCAGAGCCTCACCGGAGATCTTCAGGAGGATGCGTTTGTAGGCTGGAGTGCTCATGATTTTATTCGCGAACTTAACTGGAGGAATGCTCCTTCAGTTTAGCAGGAACAATCGGGACTGCGGGACGGCGTGCGGGGCAATAAAGTGGGAGAAAAACCAGGGCCGCCGCGCTTGCTAACTGCTAATTGCTAACGGCTAATAACTGTTTCACTTCAAATGCACCGCCGCCTCGACTGCCTTCTGCCCATTCAATCCGTGCTCGCGCGGTTTCGCAACTACCGGACCATATTTCGGTTTGATCTGGTGACACGACGGATCGCAGTAAACTCCTTGATGCGTCTTGTCGGTCTCCGGGTCGGGCATGGGTGAGGCGACGGCTGCTTCACGATCAGCCTCAAGCTCACGTTCCACGTCTGCAATCAGCTTGTGGTTGTCCTCTGCCGTGAGCCAATGTTTTACGTTGATGAGGTAGTTCTCGAAGCGCGCGATGGGATCCCGGTTGCGCCAGTACTCGAAGAGGGTGGCGGGCACGTACTGCGCGGCGTCGTGGATGGCGTGTCCTTTCATCCGCATCATCTTGGCTTCGATCAGTGTGGGGCCCTCGCCACGATAGGCGCGTTCGCAGGCCTCACGCGTTGCGTCGTAAACCTGGCACGGGTCGGTGCCATCCACAATCACTCCGGGAATCCCATACGCAATGGCGCGCTCGGCCAGGTCCTTCACACAAAACTGCATGTCACTGGGAGTGGAGTAGCCCCACAAGTTGTTCTCGACCACCAGCACCAATCCCAGCTTTTGGACCGCGGCGAAGTTCAAACTCTCATACGTGACCCCGGTCGATTGCCCACCATCGCCGACGTAAGTGAGTCCGGCGACATTCTTTCCCTGCAAGCGCGCGCCCAGGCAGACGCCCGCCATTACGCCGATCAGTTCACCCAGCATGGAGATCGGTGCGCACACATTGCGCCGCTGAAAGTCGCCGAAGTGCGAGGAAGCGTCGCGCCCCCAGGTGGGCGAGTCGCCCTTGGCCATGTACTGCCGCATGATGTCGCGCGCGCTGAAGCCGCGCACCAGCATCGCTCCCTGATTCCGGATCATCGGCCCCATCCAGTCATCGGGCCCGAGCGCGAGTGCGGAAGCGCAGGAGCAGCCTTCCTGGCCCAGTCCGAAATAAACGCCGCCTACTACCTTGCCCTGCTTGTACAGATTTTCCAGGGCGACTTCCATGCGGCGGTTCAGCAGCATCCAGCGATAGAGGGCGATGCACTGCTCGCGCGACAGGTATTTGGAATCGCGAATCGGCGGCGCCGCGGCACTCAGATCGCCTTCCATGCGGTATTCCAGGTTGGATCCGTCGCCGCACATGAAAATGCGAAACTCGGGACGCTCAAGCCGGTAGTCGGGAATGTTGTAGGAGCGCAACATCGACGAGGCAGAGTCGTCATCGAGCCTGGTAGGTGGAGATGTTTTGATCGGCTTGGGAGAGCCGTCAGCCTGCTCGATCGGGGGAGGCGTCTTCGGCGCTTTCGACGCCGGTGCGAGTGGGACCTGGCCCGACTTTTTCTGCGCAGAGCTGGAATGAGAGCGTTTCTTGTGAGCCATAGGGTTCAGGCCGCTTTCGCTATTCGCTTTTCGCCTTTCGCTTGGTGCCCGAATAATCGACCCTACTCGGATCCATCGAGGATAGCCTTAATCTTCGTTCGATATTGACTAAGAAGCTTTGCATCGTGACCGGGTTTAAACCTTTTTACTGAAATTGTTTCGCCGCAACCACAATCGCACCTCGCACCAGACTGGATACGCTTCGCCTCATTCAGCCAAGCCTAGCTAAGTTCTCAATTGTTGTCGTTCCAGGAGCTTGCATTGCGCCCCTTTGTCTGTACGAAATGCATTCTACTTGATGCAGACTCGCGGGCTGAAGCCAACAGCGAATAGCGAAGAGCGAACAGCGAAGATCGAATAGCGAATAGCGAAGAGCGAATAGCGAATAGCGTATAGCGTACAGCGGATTCTCACACCACTTCGTCTCCGTCGCTGTGCAGCTTGCGCAGCTCCTGCGGTGGCCGTGCCGGCGTGTCCTGGTTCGCTGGAGATTTTGCCGGTTCAAGTCTCGGCGCCGAACCCGCCTGCGCCAGAAGGTCGTCGAGCGACTCCAGCCACAGCATCTGCGAGTGAAACACCTTGCCAAAGTTGCGCGATACTGCTGTTGCCACCTCTTCCAACGTCAAACTCCGTTGCGATTCCCGCTCCATGGAGGTTACTGGCTTATTGGTGAGACCGCACGGCACGATGAGTGAGAAGAAATCCAGATCGGTGCCCACGTTCAGCGCGAAGCCGTGCGTGGTGACGCCTCGCGAGATGTGTACGCCGAGTGCCGCGATCTTGGCCTCTGGCTTATTACGCAGCGCGTACGTCCAAACCCCGGTGAGCCCTTTGATTCGCTGCGTGGCGATGCCGAAATCGCCGCAGGTGCGGATGAGCACCTCTTCCAGCCGCCGCACGAATTCCACCGCGCCCAGCTTGGGCTCAAAGCTGCGCAGGTCGAAGATGGGATAGGCCACCAATTGTCCGGGACCGTGAAAGGTCACGTCGCCGCCGCGGTCGATGTCGAACAACTCCACCCCGCGCTGGGCCAGGAACTCGGGCGAGGCGAGCACGTTGGAGACCTGCGCGTTGCGGCCCAAGGTGATTACGGGCGGATGCTCGAGCAGCAGAAGCGTGTTTTCGACACGGCTGGCCTTGCGCAGCTCCATCAGCGTGCGCTGTAGTTGCAGCGCGGTTTCGTAGGGCACCAGGCCGAGATTGAGGACGTTGAGAATCATTGCATCAGCTATCAGCTATCAGCCGTCAGCTATTAGCATTCAGCTTACGGCATTCGCGATCTGCTGTCCGCCAGCAGTTTCACGCACGGCATCGGGTGGAGCACCGCTTCAGCGGTGCAATTAGCAATCAGATAAGGACGGCTTTTAACCGCTGAGGTAACGAAAAGCAGTACCTCAGGTGCTAAAGCGCATTCCGACCGCTAGCCCATGCTCGCCTGAAGACGTGCTCCACCCGTATGCTCAAATCAAAACTCTAAGAGAGCCAATTCCTTGGATGTTCGTGTAGCCCGGTTCGAACCAGGAGAGGTGCCAATCCCGCCACGGCTCGCAGCGCTTTTCAATGCTATTCTGTGCGTAGCTCCGACCATGAAGCGCGATCTAGAAGAGCCCTCGATCGTCACCACGCCCCCGGCGGAAGCGCACAGTGGCGGGCGCAAGTTTGTCGGCAACGCTCTTTTCGTCCTCTTGGTCGCAGTAGCAGCCGTGGTGGGAGCGCTTTCCGGATTGCTTTTGGTCTATTCCACCGACCTGCCGCAGGTGACCGAATTAGAGACGTTCCGGCCCAGCACGATAACGCAGCTCTATGACGACCAGGAGCGGGTGGTCGGACAGTTTTCGCTGCAGCGCCGCGTCATTGACAACTACAACGATTTTCCCAAGGTGCTGCGCGATGCCTTAATCTCGACCGAGGACAAGGAATTTGAGCAGCATTGGGGCGTGGATGTCTGGCGAGTTTTCGGCGCGGCGTGGCGCGACATCCTGCTCGATAGCCGGGCGCAGGGCGCTTCGACACTTACCATGCAACTGTCGCGCAACCTGTTTCTTTCGCCTGACCGCAATTTCCGGCGCAAGATCCAGGAAGTAATGCTGGCCATCCAGATCGAGCGGCGCTTTACCAAGCCGCAAATCTTTACGCTGTACGCCAACCAGATCTATCTCGGCCACGGCGTGTACGGCTTTGAGGCGGGCGCCAACTTCTACTTCAACAAGAAGGCCAAGGACCTCACCCTGGAGGAGGCGTCCGTCCTGGCGGGACTCCCCAAGGCCCCCAACGCGTATTCGCCGATCAACAATCCTGAGCGCGCACTGCGTCGCCGGAACCTGGTGATCAACAACATGCTGGAGGACGGCAAGATAACCGCAGCCGAAGCGCAACGCGCCAAGAGTACACCGCTCAAGCTGAATGTCCAGATCGAACCCAACGATATAGCTCCGTACTTTGTGGAAGAAATTCGCCAGTATCTGGAGAAGAAATACGGGACCGAGGAAGTCCACGAAGCGGGGCTGCGGGTTTACACCTCGCTGAACCTGGAGATGCAGAAAGCCGCGCAGCAGGCGGTGCGCGACGGCCTGGCGACCTACGAACGACGCCACGGGTGGAAGGGGAACCTGCTGAACGTAGTGGCCAACGGCGACTCACTGGCAACCTACCATCATGTGGATTGGGACGAAACCATGGCGCCCGACTCTTACCTTCATGCCCTGGTGACCGAAGTTGACCCGCAGTCGGCGACGGTGAAATTCGGCAGCTATTTAGGCCACCTCGGACCGCTTGAGATCAAGTGGACACGCCACACTTCGCCGCAACAGTTTTTGACCCGGGGCGATCTGGTTTACGTAAAAATCATTGCGCTGAATGGCCGCGACAGCCGGGTATCGCTGGAACAGGAATCGGGAGTGCAAGGCGCACTGCTGGCTCTGGACAACTCCACTGGCGACGTGAAGGCCATGGTCGGCGGACGCGACTTCGAACAGTCGAAGTTCAACCGCGCGGTCCAAGCCGAGCGCCAGGTGGGCTCGTCGTTCAAGCCGTACGTGTACACCGCAGCGATCGATCAAGGACTCACCCCCGACGACACGGTGCTGGATGCTCCGGTGACGTTCAGTACGCCGTCAGGCCCCTACACGCCGCACAATTATGATGGCAAGTTCGAAGGGGTTATCACCTTTCGGCATGCCCTTGCCGAGTCGCGCAACATCCCCGCGCTGAAAGTGACCGAGCGCGTTGGCGGCATCAAGACGGTCATCGAGTACGCCCGCAAGTTCGGCATCACCTCGCCCATGCCCGCGTATTTGCCGGTGGCGCTGGGCGCGGCCGACATTACCCTGGCCGAACAGACAGCCGCATTTACCACCTTTCCCAACGATGGAGTACGGGTGATGCCGCGCTACATTCGCAAGGTCACCGACTACGACGGGCGCGTGCTGGAGGAGAATTACCCTGAGGTGAAGGAGGTGGTGAGCGCACGCACGGCGCGCATCATGACCAGTATGTTGCGTGAGGTGGTGTTGCACGGAACTGGCGCTGCCGCCAACAAGCTCAAACATCCGCTGGGCGGGAAAACGGGAACCACCAACGATTTCACGGATGCGTGGTTCGTCGGTTTTTCACCGTCGCTGACCTGCGGCGTATGGGTTGGTTTTGACGAGAAGAAAACTCTGGGCAACAAGGAGACTGGCGCGGCTGCGGCCTTGCCGATCTGGATGGATTTCATGCGAGTGGCGCTGCAGGGGCGCGAGACGGAAGACTTCGCTGCGCCTCCGCCAACAGCGCCCAACGCCGTCGCCCGCAAGACCGAACCACCCCAGCCTGCCGCGGGCGATACTGAGGCCCACTGATGCGCCGCTTCTTTCGCTATCTGGTGCGTGTGCTGGTCCTGATCGTAGTGTTTATGGCGTCGGCACTCACGGCGATGCGCTTTGCCATTCATGGCCGCCAGACCACCATTCCCAAGGTGATTGGCATGGCTCCTGTGCAGGCGGAGCGATTGCTTGCAGACCATGGGCTGGTGCTGGACCGCGAAGACCGCTTCTTCAGCACCGACGTTCCGGAGGGCCGGATCATGTCGCAGGCGCCTCAGCCGGGAGCCGAGGTGCGGCGGGGTTGGCGGGTCCGCGTCGCCGAAAGCATGGGGCCCCAGCGAATGGTCATCCCCAATCTCGTCGGAGGCAGCGAGCGCGTTGCCGAGATCAATATTCGCCGCCGTGGTCTGGAGCTTGGAAGCATCGCCAGCGCAACCATTCCCGGTGGGCCGCCCGATCAGATCGTGGCGCAAAGTCCGCCGGCCAATGCCACCAACGTATCCGCGCCGAAGATCAGCGTGCTGGTGGCCGCGCCGCAGGAGCGCAACTCTTTTGTCATGCCCGACCTGGTTGGACGCAGTGAAGATGACGCAGTTAACGCGATTGTCGGGGCCGGATTGCACGTCGCCGGCATCCACAGCCAACCGGCCCCGGCCGCTTCCACGGCTGCCCCAATTCTTTCGGCTACTCCAGCTCCTCCGGCTACTCCAGTTCCTCCGGCTTCCGCTAGCCGCACTGTAGTACGCACCATGCCAGCAGCCGGCCAGCGAGTTTATGACGGGCAGGGGATTGGACTGGAAGTGACGAGATAGCCGCTCTTCGATATTCGCTTTTCGCCCTTCGCCATGGGCCGCCGGCCTGCGCGCGATTCGCCTTTGGTGGGTTGGGTGGAGCAGCGCTTTAGCGGTGCAGTTAAGATTCGGAAAGAGCAGCTTTAGCAAACATTGCGTCAGGCGCTAAAGCGCGATGCGGGAACTGAGGCCAGTCTGGAAGGCGTGCTAACCCATCGGCTATAGTCGAGATGTGAGGGCGAAAAGCGAATAGCGAATAGCGAAAAAGCGAATAGCGTCTTTACTCCGCCCTAAACACCTGCCCGTTGTGCATCACGAATTTCACCCGTCCCAGTTCGCTGATGTCTTTCAGCGGGTCGCCCGTGCACGGCGATCACGTCGGCGTAGGCGCCGGGCGCGATGACGCCGATCTGTCCCGTCATGCCAAGCATCTCCGCCGGACTGGTCGTCGCAGCGCGAATCGCCTCCATCGGCGACATGCCGAACTTCACCATGTACGGGAAATCCTGCACGATCGGCTCGGTCCACGGAGAACCCGCCCACATCAGTGCCGAAGACAATCTTGATCCCTGCCTGCAGCGCCTTCCTGAAGGACTGTTCATGCTCGGCGGCGCGCGCGCGGTCGCGCTGTCCGGCGGGCGTGTTCTCCGGCGCCCACTCCTTGTAGTAAATCGCGATGGTCGGGCAGTACCAGGTGCCTTGCCGCTTCATCTGCGCAATGGCCGCATCGTCGAGCCCGAGCCCGTGCTCGATGGAGTCACATCCGCCGTCCAGTGCGCGGTGCAGTCCCTCGCCGTTGTAGGCGTGGCAGGCGACCTTGTGCCCCCAGGCGTGCGCCTCGTCCACGATGGCCTTCAGCTCTTCCACGGTGAGCGTGGGCTGCGAGACCAGGTGGCCGCTCTTGTCACTCCACGACCGATGCGTCATGTACACCTTGATCCAATCCGCGCCGCGGTCCAGTTGTTCGCGCGCCGCCTTGCGCGCCTCCACCGGCCCGTCGATGATCTGAACACCTTTAGGCACCTCGATCTCCGGCGCGTAACCTTCCAGGGGATAGCCGCCAGTCGTCGATATGCCGCGCGTGGTGGTAAAGATGCGCGGCCCGGGAATGTAGCCCTGGTCCACGGCCATCTTGATTCCGACATCGCCATAGCCTGCACCTTCGGTCTCCATGTCTCGGATGGTGGTGAAGCCCTGCTCCAAAGCGCGCCGCGCCGAAACCGTGGCGCGTGCCGCGCGGTACGCAAGCGGAAACTTCAGCAGCTGAATGTCATAGCCACCGAGTGCCGGGTCTTCTCCCTGGAGAAAAATGTGGGTGTGCGATTCGATCAGGCCGGGCAGAACGGTCGCATTCGACAGGTCAATAATCTTCGCGCCCGCGGGAACTTGCGCCGCGGCAGCATCGCCGACACTCTCAATCTTGTCGCCGCGAATCACAATCACCTGATTGTGCTTCGGTCCGTTGGCGCGGGGGTCAATCAGCGTACCAGCGCGAATCACGGTGACCTGAGGCGATGCAGCCGCGCTGTTCGATTGGCCGATCGCGGATACCGAGAGCAGCAGGATAACGATGCTACAGAAGGAATTCTTCAAGACAGATCCCTCAGGGGCTGAAGCCCAAGTTATTGTTGATCCGTTGCGGCGCGGCTGAAGCCGTGCCCTGATACAAAACGATCCAAGGTAGACCCCAATTGCTGCTTGGTTATTGCCAAATGCTAATTGCCAATTGCTAAATGCCAGTTGCTAGCCCCTAGTCCCTAGTCCCTATTTCAACTCCGAGGCAATGATTGCGTCCACTTCGATCTCGACCAGCATCTCGGGCGAGATCAGCTTCGCTACCTCAACCATAGTGGCCGCCGGGCGGATGTCACGAAAAATCTCGCCATGCGCCTTCCCGACCTGCTCCCACTGGCTGATGTCGGTGACAAACATGCGCGTGCGTACCACATCGCGAAAGCTGGCGCCTGCCTGCTGTAGCGCGCGGCCGATGTTCTTCAGTGTCTGCACCGATTGTGCGTACACGTCGCTCCCACCGACAATCTCGCCGTCCGGCCCGGTCGCGACGGTGCCGGCAACCGAAACGAACGCCCCAACTCTTACCGCTCGGGAGAAGCCGACGATCGGCTCGTAAGGAGAGTTGCCCGAGATATTCTGCCGTTCCATGATTGTGCCTCCGCCGAAGCGGGCATTGTGCCACAACAAGCGCCCAGAGGGCACGTCAGCGGAGTGCCCGAATTTTGGCATCCAACGGCGCTTACTGCTAGCAGGGCCTTCGGAAACGTACCCGCTCTTGCCAGACAAAGCAACCAAACCCGCATGAACAGCACTCAAAATCTCCATACTCCCCCTGGAGGAAGATCAGCGTAGAGCGCGGGAACGCCATAGATGGAACCCGCGAAGGCACGGTGCACGCGAAGAAAGGCTTGCGCCGAGGTGCGAAGTGCGCTATCAACTCGCATCACTATCTCCAGATGCGGGTTTGTACAAGCGAAGGGGGACGAAAACTAAATCATGATTCCAGAATCGCACGCGCTGCAGCAGTTGTTCACAGAACTGATTGACCAGCACTTCGACCGCGACATCGGACTGCGCGACCCCGAGGTGAAGGATTACGTCGTCAACGTTCTTGCCGAATTCTGCCAGTGCGAGCAACTGTACAAGATATGCGATGGCGGAGGGCGTCCGCTGCACGACGTTGGCGAGATGCTGCTGCAAGCCGACCCCATCTATGGGCCCGCGCCGTCGTTCGACCGCGAGCGCCAGGTCCGCAAGCACATTGGCGATTACACCCTGTTTTTCTCCGGGATGTTTCCTGAGAGCGTCAACCACTACCGCTTACGGCGGCAACGGCTGGAGAACTTCATCGACTTCATCCGCGCGGGGAAAGAAAGCTATTACATCGTCTCCAAGTTCGACCAGTTCGAATATGCGCGGCTGTCGCCGCTCTTCGCCAAACTGGCGCGCGAGTTCGAATCCTGCGTGTACGGCCTGAATCTGGTGAAGGGCGATCTCGAAGAAATGCAGCATCCCATCACGCGCAAGGTGAAAGAGATCGTGATGTAGTAGGACAGTTCACCACAGAGGCACAGAGACACAGAGCTTTCAACCAAAGATCAAGCCCTTGGCAACGGGTCAGTTGCCGAGTGTCCGGCCAAACAGACCTGCTCCGCTATGCACTCTCCGATTCCGAGAGAGACCTTTGGTCCGACCCGTCGTGAAATGGGCCGCTTACAACGATAACCTTCAAAGCGAAGGGCAACCACTCCCCAGTGACGTTGATCACTTCCGTCTTTCGTGATCAATGGTTCAATGGCCTGTGGTCGGCAAGAAACTGCTCGCATGACCAACAGCAAAACCAACAAAACGCTCGTTGGTACGACCTTGCTCGTGGTTGCCGTGTTTGTTGTGGTTGGCTTCTTCCATTTCCAAAACACATTTGTTGGTCTTCTTGAACCCATTTATTTTGCTCATGGCACCCGGCTCTCGCAGCAGGACGCCGATCAGTTGGAGCAGCACGTGAAGTTCCACCCCAACAGCTTTTCTGACAGAATCGAATTGCTCGCTTATTACAGTTTTAAGAATGTTGGCGGCGGCGGTCTGACCCCCGATCAGTTAGCGAACCGCAGGGAGCACATACTCTGGATCATCCAGCGGAATCCCTCATCATCATTTGCGAGCACCTACGAAGCATCATTCGGTGATGATGGACGTGATCCCGAAGGGCAGCGACAAGGTGAGGCGCTGTGGTCGGAGCAGGTGCAGGCAAATCCGAAGGACGTTCCGCATCCTATACAACGCTGGGCACTTTTTCGCGTGGAGTGATGATTGGCAGCAATCCCAAGAGTTGCTGGAGCGGGCATACGCGATCAACCCCAAGGATCGTGACGCAGCTTCTTATCTTGCCGGCCTCTACTGGCGAGCTGCGAGGCATGCTGCGACAGGCGAGGAAGCCAAGAGCATGGCCGCGAAGTCTCTCCAGGTTTATGAGCAGGCGTTGAATGATGAGCACAATCCGCGGGATCGGTTCTACGACCTGCCTGGGGCCGCACAGGCGGCATTTGAGGCGGGCAAGTACGACCGGGCCGTTGCGCTTGCGAAGGAAGGGCTAAAACTTGCTGAACAACCCGCTTATCGTGAAAACAACTCGGACGCGGTTCACTATGGCAATATCGTGCTTGGCAGGATTGCATTACGGCGAGGAGAAGTTTCACTAGCCTCGGAGTACCTGCTGAAAGCGGCATCAATCCATGGCAATCCTCATCTGGATACGTTTGGTCCGAACATGATGCTTGCACAAGAGCTACTTGAGAGAGGCGAGCGTAAGACGGTTTTGGAGTATTTCGACTTGTGTGCCAAGTTCTGGAAGGACGATGACGGGAAGTTAGGCCAGTGGCGCTCCGCAGCGCTCGCCGGCGAGAGTCCAGAGTTTGGGGCCAATCTCCGGTATTGACCGTTGCCGGGTGTCCCAGGTTCGCGTCCGAGCCTGGGCAGAGCAAGGCAGCAGCAGACTTCGACTCACGGCTTGTGAGGGATTCCGATTTCCTGACCTAACGCAACGGCCGCGTCGTCGTGTTGTCGCCCGACCACTTAAGCTTCCCTTCAGTTTTCTGCGTACATTTTTCCGCTTCGCTGTGTAAATCACTCCACTTTCGGCAAATTGTTCCCGCGCCCTGTTAAGAAGAGTGAACCCGCGAGTTGCCCGTCAACTTCTCATCGCATCCTGTGTTTGCAAGTACGAAAGCGAATTACAGAGCGCCCCTCAAAAGGGAAATGAAAGGGACATGGAGGCAAAATGAAAAAGCAACTGAATTACGTGCTACTCCTGGCCCTGAGCGCAGGAACTCTTGCGACGACCTCAGCGGCCCAAACTCGAACCGCAGTCAACGATCGGCAGAGCCCGAGGACCACACAGGCAGTCTTTGATCCGAGCCAGGGCGGCCAGCTGCTGCAGGCAGACTGGGATGACCATCGTCGCGACGGAGATCGTGACCGCGACGACCGCTACTCTCGCGATCGTGACGGTGACAGGTACCGCTATCAGTATTACGCGCCCAATCCCTACTACGGGAATGGGTACTACGCAACTCCGTATCGCGGTCAAGTGAATGGATGGTACGACCGCAACGGCTATTGGCACGCTTATAACAGGGATCGCGACAACGACCGCCGTCGTCAGGGGGACAACGATCGCCGGTAAGTCCCGTCCCATGCTTACGCGCCTTTAGCGTTCTGGCAAAACTGCCAGGAATGACGGAGGTGATGCACAAGGCCCGGAAAACAATCCGGGCCTTGTTGCTTGCGCTTTTCTGCGATGAGAGGGCTTTGCTGAGTCGTAGTGAAATGGGCCTGTTATCCAAGTAATCGTGGAAATGCTCACCAGTAGGGAGTAGATTGCCTTCAATGCCACCGGAACAGCCAACAATGAACTCTCATGAACGTCGTTTTAAGCGCAGCAGACGTTGGGTCGTTGTGCTCATTACGTTGTGGATTGGGACGATGGGTCTGGTGCTCCTGTTACCCCGCAGGGTTCAGAACTCCGAATCGGCCTACGTCGTGTTCGCTGCGGTGGTTCTAGCGTTGTTCGCAGCGATGTTCGTGGTGTCTGTCATCAATATCGTCGCGTATATGCGCTGGACGGGCAAATACCCGTACTACTTCGTCGTGAAGTGGTTGCGCCGACGCAGCAGAACACAATAGCTGGCGATATATCGCCATTGCACCAGCATTCCTCTCAACTGGCGACTTAGCGCGACCCGAAACCTCCCTGCCTCTGTGGTGAGCTACCTTTTCTGCGATACTAGAAGGTGCTCTCGTAGCTTGCGAGCCAACCATCATCATGGACCCAGTCGCAATTCCGAAATCATGCAAGGTCAACGTCACCACCGGCACCGGCATGGACATCGAGTGGAAGGACGGGCACCGCAGCGTCTATAGCTTTCCCTTCCTGCGCGATGCCTGCCCGTGCGCGCTGTGCGAGGAAGAACGCACCAAGGATGGCCGGCAGCCAGGCGATCCGCTCAAGCCCATCGCGGGCGCGTTGCCTATGTTTAAGGCGGCGGCACGGCCGACGGAAGTTGAGCCGGTGGGCAAGTATGCCATTCGTTTCTCATGGAACGATGGCCACCAGCACGGCATCTATTCATGGCAGTTTCTGCGCGAGCATTGTCCCTGCGCCGAGTGCAAGGCGCACCGTGCCATGGACGCTCCCGTCAGCAGCAACAAACCAAACTAGTTTTGAGTGTCCCCACATTGCCGTCGTATCTCGACAATTTGAATCCGCAGCAGCGCGAAGCCGTCGAGGCGGTCAGCGGGCCAGTGCTGATCCTCGCGGGGGCGGGCAGCGGCAAGACCCGCGTCATTACCTATCGCATCGCCCATCTGATTGAAGGCGTCGGCGTGCCGCCCGACTCCATTCTGGCGGTCACCTTCACCAACAAAGCCGCCTCTGAAATGGCCAGCCGCGTCGAGTCGCTGGTGGGCGGCCGCTCGCTGGCCAAGCCGCTGATCTCCACCTTCCACTCGTTTTGCGTGCGCCTTCTGCGTCGCGACATTGACGTGTTGCAGGTCGGCGGCCAAGGCTACCGCAAAGATTTCGTCATCTACGACGAGGCCGACCAGCAGAACGTAGTGAAGGCCGCGATGCGCCGCCTTGGAATCGACGACAAGCAGTTGACGCCTCGGAATGTTCTGGGGCGCATATCCTGGGCCAAGAACCACATGCTCGATCCGCAGGAGGTTTACCTGCAATCGGGCGATCCCAAGACCGAGCGCGTGGCCCATATTTACGAGGTCTATAAACAGGAGTTGGCAAAGTCGAATGCCCTCGACTTTGACGACCTGCTGCTGTATGCCGTCCGCGTGCTGAAAGCGTCGGGCGAAACCCGCGAGCGCTACAACCGCCGCTATCGCCATATCCAAGTGGACGAGTATCAGGACACCAACCGCCCGCAGTACGAGCTGATGCGCATGCTGGCCGGCAGCCAGCACAACGTGTGCGCCGTGGGCGACGAGGACCAGAGTATTTACTCCTGGCGAGGCGCTGACATCCGCAACATTCTGGAGTTTGAGCAGGACTTCCCTGAGGCGCGGATCATTCGCCTGGAACAGAACTACCGCTCCACGCAGAACATCTTGCAGGCAGCCTCGTCGGTTGTGTCCCACAATGTCAGACGAAAAGGCAAGACCCTGTGGACTGCCCGCAGCGGGGGAGCGCAAATAGGATATTACGAGGCCCCGGACGGCGAAAATGAGGCCCTCTTTGCGGCCGATTACATCGCGAAATACCTTCGGCAAGCGGCAAGCGACCAGGAAGAAAGCCCGCGGGCCGCAGTTCTATACCGTACCAACTCGCAATCGCGCCTGGTGGAAGAGGCAATGCGCCGTTATCAGCTGAACTACCACGTTGTGGGAGGTTTCAGCTTCTACGAGCGCGCCGAGATCAAGGACCTGATTTCGTACCTGAAGGTCATTCAAAATCCCGACGATTCGATCGCCGTGCAACGCGTCATCAACACGCCGACCCGCGGAATCGGCAAGAATACCCTGGAAACCATCGAGAGTATTGCGCTGGAGACCGGGACTTCCATGTGGGGCGCCATCAACGAGGTGCTTCGGCGAAGGCTTCTTCCTTTGCGGGCTTTGACCGCGCTCAAGAGTTTTGTGGAGTTGATCGAAGACGCTCGTGCTATGCATCTCGGCACATTCCGCGAACGAGTAAAGGAAACCGCTGAATCTGCTGCGGCTGACAGTGCTTCCGTCGGGGAGCCAGAAGAGGATTTGCAGCACGACATCGATTTCTCGCCGTCGGAGTTGGAAGCTGCGGAGGCAACCGAGTTTGCACCCGAGACATTCGCGGGGCCGGCTGCTGAAGCAAGCGAAGAGCGGGTGGAAGGCTTCCGCGCGCCTGGTGATCCGGCATCGACGGCTGAGCTGCTGAAGTTCCTGATTGATCGCACGGGGTACATCAAGCAGCTTGAGCAAGAGGACTCGCCCGAAGCGCTGGCCCGCATCGAAAACCTGCACGAACTGGTGAATGCGGCCATGGACTCTCGCGATCGGGGTGAGACGCTGAACGAGTTTCTCGACCACGCCGCGCTGGTCAGTGATGCCGACGATTACGACGAGAAATCGCGCGTCACCTTGATGAGTTTGCACGCGGCCAAGGGCCTCGAGTTCCCTCTGGTCTTTCTCATCGGTCTGGAGGAGGGCTTGTTTCCTCATTCGCGCACTTTGCTCGTCCCCGATGACATCGAAGAAGAGCGGCGACTGTGCTATGTGGGCATGACCCGCGCCATGCACACCCTGGTTCTTACTCGCGCCCGGTATCGCCGCCGCTACGGCACCGACATGCCGGAACCCAGCGTGGCCTCGCGCTTTCTGGAGGAAGTTCCTCCAGGACTGCTTCAGGATTTGGGATCGCCGCGACGGCCTGCCTACGCTTCCAGCAACGACTACTCAAGCGGGAAGCATTACGCCTACGAAGATGAGGACCAACGTCCCGCCTATGAGCGTCGCGATAAGCCACAACGGAGCCAATACAGCGGCCCCGCCTACAACTCCATCGACAACATTGCAGAGTTCTTTGCCTCGCGCGGCAAGAAGTTTTCGCGGCCCAAGGTCGAGATTTCGCAGCCCACCGGGCGCACTGGGTTCAGGCCCGGGCAGCGCGTCCGTCATCCGAAATACGGTGAGGGTACGGTGTACAAACGTGAGGGAGACGGGGAAGATGCGAAGATTACGGTACAATTTCCTAGATTCGGTTTGAAAAAGCTGGTCGAGAAATACGCCCAATTGGAAAAGGCGTAAGCCCGTCAATTAAAGGAACGCAGAATTCATGGCAAATACCAAGAGCATTACCGATAAAGCAGTCCGCAAGAAGGTGAAGCGCACCGCGCGCAAGAAAGCCGCCCCGAAAGCGCCTCGCACCTATGCCCGCGGCTCAGCCAAGCGCAAGGTGAAGAAGTTGGCGCGTGGTCAGTCGAAGCGGTAATTCGCCGGCCCTGTTGTTACAAGTGGAGGCTCCAGTCCGTTCGTACGGGCTGGAGCCTCTTTTGTGCGCTCGAGAGTACGCTGCTGCCAAATACGACAAGGGGCCCCCATCCCCTGCCTTGGAATGGTGGTCCCCCTGCGGCGACATATTCACCCTCCCCCATACCAAAGGGGAATACTCGCATTTCTTTTATCGGCATTCTGGGCCGGCACCTTCAATGGGACGGTCCGTGACACATGCTAGTCTTGCCTGAACGGGAGATCTGAATCTGCGTACTCTAAGCTGGCGTGAACCATCCTTGCGATCCCTTCTGCTGATGATGGCCGTCCTGGGCGTTTGGCCGCTCAACGTTGCTCGCGCACAGGAGATTGACAGCAGCCAATTTTCGGCCATGCAGTGGCGGCTGATCGGTCCCTTTCGCGCCGGTCGAGTCACTGCTGTAGCGGGTGTGCCTGGCCATCCTGATACCTACTATTTCGGAACCCCGGGAGGCGGCGTCTGGAAGACCACCAACAGTGGACAAGTCTGGCGCCCGATCTTCGACGGCGAACGAGTCGCATCCATTGGCGCTCTTGCGGTAGCTCCGTCTAACTCCAACGTGATTTACGTAGGGACGGGCGAGCAGACCACCGGGCATGGAATGTATCGGTCGGACGACGGCGGCGGAACCTGGAAGAACATCGGCTTGCAGGACGTCCCTTACATCCAGGCGGTGGTTGTCGATCCAGAAAATCCTGACGTCGTTGTTGTGGGCACCAATTCCATCGGATTCGGGATCCTGTGGCTTCCGCTGCCGGCATCGGCAAGGACAGCCAACCGTGGAATCTTTAAGACGACCGATGGCGGAAAAACCTGGAACAAGGTGCTCACACGCGACGATACGCTTGGAGTGGTCGATCTCTGTGCCGATCCCAGCGATCCGCGCACGCTCTATGCGGTCCTTTACCGGCCGGCGTCCGGGTCTGGCGACGCCGAGGTCCCCGCTACCTCCGAGATCGCTAAGTCGGTGGACGCGGGCTCAACCTGGAGTCCTCTCGTAACCAAGGGGCTGCCGGAAAAGGGTTGGGGAAGAGCAGGCATCGCGGTTGCTCCTGGAACCAATGGCCGTCGTCTCTACGCGATTGTGGAGCAAGGCTTCTTTCGCTCCGACGACGCCGGAGCTACCTGGCAGCAGTCCACCAAGGACCCGCGCGTGCTCGGCAGCGCATACTTCAGCCGGATCTTTGTTGACCCGCGAAATCCCGACGTTCTCTACGTGGCACAAACATCGCTGTATCGCTCCACCGACGGCGGACACACCTTCGAAGCCTACGTCGGGGCCCCCAGCGGCGACGACTTCCACGTCCTCTGGATCGATCCGCAAAACTCAGCGCGCATGATTTTAGGAGTCGATCAAGGCGCCATCATCAGTGTGGATGCCGGCAAAAGTTGGAGCTCCTGGTACAACCAGCCGACCGGGCAGTTCTACCACGTCTCCACCGACAATGCGTTCCCCTATCGTGTCTATGCGGCGCAGCAAGACAGCGGGACCGCGGGGGTTCTCAGTCGCAGCGATTATGGCGAGATTCTGGCCCAGGATTGGTTCTCCATCGGCGGCTTTGAATATGCCTTCATCGCTCCCGATCCGCTCAATCCCAATTGGGTTTACAGCGGAGGATGGTTCGGTTCCGTCGTCCACTTCGATAAGGCTACCGGACAAACTGCTGTCGTATTTGAGCGCGGCGAGAAGTATCGCACCGCATCCATGCCGCCTCTGGTGTTCTCGCCGCAGGACCCGTCCACGCTTTATCTGGGGACCCAGTTCGTGCTCAAGACTTCGGACCACGGATCGAGTTGGCAGCCGATCAGCCCCGACTTGACCGGTTACAAAGAGAAGGAAAACGAAGAAGAACCTAAGCGCAATTCCGACAAGCAGCCGCCACCGGCTATCACGACGCTGTCGCCTTCCGAAGTGCAGCTCGGTGTGATGTGGGCGGGCACCAGTAACCACATCGTGCAACTTACTCGCGACGTAGGTGCCACCTGGCAAAACGTTTCCCCGCCGGGATTGACCGGGCCGATGCAAATTCTCACGTTGGAAGCTTCGCATCATGACGCTGCCACCGCCTACGTTGCGACTGGCGCCACCCGCGAGTCCACGCCTCCCTTCGCCGCTCGCACCCATGATTACGGGCGCACGTGGCAGAAGATCGTCACCGGATTTCCCGAGCGCGAGATGGTGCGCGTGGTGCGCGAAGATCTCAAGCGCAAAGGGCTGCTTTATGCTGGAACCGATACCGGTGTCTTTATTTCCTGGGACGATGGCGACCACTGGCAACCTCTGCAACTTAATCTGCCCGCGACTCCGGTGACCGATCTTCAGGTGCATGGCGACGACCTGGCGATATCTACCTTCGGGCGCGCCTTGTGGATACTCGACGACGTCACTCCGTTGCGCGAGATCAGCCCGCAGATCGTCGCCAGCGATGCTCACCTGTTTCGTCCTGCCACCGCAATGCGCGTGCGATGGGACAACTACCAGGACACGCCGTACCCTGTCGAGACTCCCGCGGGGCAGAACCCGCCTGACGGCGCCATTCTCGACTACTTCCTGAAAGCTGCGCCGAAGGACGAGCTGACGCTGACCATTTACGACGACAAGGGCAGCGAGGTTGCTCAGTTCTCAAGTGAGGCGAAGCCGGCGGACTTTCTTCCCGCGAATGCTCCCGACTACTGGTTTGCGCCGCCGGCAACTTTGCCCAAGGCCGCGGGCGTGAATCGCTTTGCCTGGGACCTTCGTTATCCGCCGCCTCTGGCGCTTCCGTATGGCTATTACGGCGAGCTGCTGGACTACGTCGAATACACTTTGCCCGACCACGCAATTGCTGGGCAGACTCCGCGCGTGCAGCCGCAGGGGCCGCTGGTTGTGCCGGGGAACTACACGTTGGAGTTGCGTGCCGCAGGCCACACGCTTCGGCAACCGCTCACCGTTGAGCTTGATCCGCGCGTGCATGCTTCGCAATCGGACTTGGTGGACCAGTTCGACCTGGCGCAAGACATTACGCGCGGCATGAAGGCGAGCCACGATGCCTACCTTCAGGCAGCGGCATTGCGCAAGGACCTGGCCGAGCGCGCAGAAAGCTCTGACCGGCGACGAGCTGAAGCAGGCGGCCGCTGCGCTCGACAAAAAGATCGACGCGCTTGAGAAGGGAACTCGAACTGCTCCTGGCTTTGGGCCCGTGAACCGTGACCTAGCCAGACTGATTTCCAGTGTGGAGAGCGCCGACATTCGTCCCGCCGAAACCGTGCGGGCAGCCGTGCAACAGAACTGCGATGCGCTCGACAAAGATCTGGCGAGCTGGCGACAATTGAACGAGCAGGAGCTGGCGTCGTTCAACGCCCTGCTCGGCGAGGCGAAGCTGCCGCCACTTGCGCCAGTCTCTGCAATCGCGAGCAGCGGTTGCAAGAAATAGACGGGAGCCAGCCAATACCCTTCGGGACGCAGTGCTTGACACCCGATTTCGTGACTCATACGCTTATGCCTATGGAAGTACGGCTAACCCCCGATCAGGAATCCTTCGTCCGTCAGGCGATTGAGACGGGGCGCTTTCACCGTGCCGAGGACGCGGTACAGGAAGCCTTGTCCCTGTGGGAACAACGTGAGCGCCGGCGGGCGGAAATTTTGGCTGCCGTCGACACAGCAGAAGCGTCCCTGGCAGGCGGTGAAGGACGCAACCTCACTACCCAGCAGTCCGTGCGAGAGCTCGCAGACGAAGTAAAACAGCGCGGGCGGGCCCGTCTGGCCGCCGAACGAAACGCGCCGCGCTGATGGCGCACCGCGTTGCCCCAAATGTCGAAACCGAGCTTGACGACATCTGGTATTACATTGCAAAAGAAAGTGGCAACGTCGAAATTGCCGACCGCCTGATTGATTCCATCACAGTCCGCTTCTTTCTTCTTGCCCGTCATCCCAATGTAGGCCGCCGTCGCGACGAAGACTTGCGCCCCGGTTTGCGGAGCTTTCCGGTCGGCGAGTATGTCATCATCTACCGCGTCGAGGGAGAGGACGTGATGATTCTTCACGTGACCCACGGTGGCCGCGATTTGCAGGCACTGTTTGACCAGTAGCTTTTGTCCGCAGTGAACGAGCTAACATCAGCACTCCCAGGAGAAACACTTGAAACCTTTCGCGATGGTGATTGCCGTTCTGCTGACTGCATCGGCAATCGGAAACTGCAACTCGGCCAAGCTGGTGGCCAGCGTGAAGAATCCCAGCTATCACGGTCAGCGCTTGAAGAAGGTGCTGGTGATCGGCATGAGCGACGACCCGGCAATTCGTTCCGACTTCGAAGACGCGCTGGCCCACAAACTCACGCGCGACGGAGTTGAGGCCATTCCCGGCCACTCCATCCTGCTGCGGCCCGACTCGGCCAACATGGACCTGGACTACCTGAAGGCGCAGATCCGCGAGCACCACATCGAAGCCGTCATGCTCACCCGGTTGGTGAGGGTCGACAACAAGGTCACCTACATTCCCGGCCACAGTTACACCGTTCCTTATCCCTACTACAACTCGTTCTACGGCTACTATCCCATGGCTTACCGGCAGGTCTATACACCCGACTATCTGCGCGAAGACAAGACGGTGCGCATCGAAACCAACCTCTACGCCACCGCGACGCCCGAGGGAGAACTTGTCTGGACCGGCATCAGCGACACCTTCAACCCGAGCTCGGCGAAAAAGACAATCAACAATGTCGTCAAAGTGGTGGTGAAGGACCTGGAAAAAGAGGGAATCTTCTGAAGTCGAGCATTCTGCGGGTGCGTGAACGATGGCGCCGGAAAGTTAATAGCCTGCCTTGGGATCACGTCGGGTGCCCCACTCATTCGCGGTTTTCGAATGAGTGGGATCGCGAGCAATAGATGTGTCCGGCTGCGCGGGTAGTCCGGGCCTTCAGAGACTGTGTCGCAACCCATATTGGCTTGAGGCAGTGGAAAGAATCACGCAAGATCAGCCCCGCAGGGGCGAAAGAGTCTAGCCCAGCATGGAGTCGCAGGCGCGAACGACTTTAGAGTCTGCGTTAGAACTCATTTCAAGTTAGCTCGATGGAACGTACTACTCACGAACGAGCCCCGCAGGGGCGAAAGAGTTTAGCCCAGCATGGAGCCGCAGGCGGAATGCTGGGTAGAGTGGGAAACTAATCCGAGTCCCGTAAGGGACGACAGATGTTCTCACGCAGACTCCTTAGCCCAACGCTTCATCAGCCAGGTTGACCGCGGAACTGCACCCTCTCAGATTGGCCCCTAACCAATCAGGGGGCCCAGCCGGTTTCGAAGTACCCCTTCCCCCTTATTTCCGCATCTTTGTTTTCAATACTTTACCCGCAAAGTATTGTGTTAACTGGACTTAGTAGTTAACGCAAGCCATTGCTTTTCAATACTTTGCACGATAGCTCGCAAAGTATTCCATCATAAGGGGTTAGATACCAAAGTATTCATAAATAAAGACTTAGTGGGCTACCAGGCCTGACTTCAGAGCCCAGCCGGAAGATTCATGTTGCCGAGTTGAACAATGCAACGAGGCGACCCGCCCTGCGCTGTCGGTGATGGATTCGGTTTTCAAAGAGCAAGAGAGCACTGGCCTGGGCCGACGTACGTTGCACATTCGGCCCCCCCGTTGGGCACAATGAGCCCAACATACAAGCCTAGCCCGAACCCCATCGCTGTCAAGTTACGAAGGTGCATGTGGGCTGCGCGAATGTTGGTTTAGCTTGTACGCTAATCGCGTATAATTATCGCAGTGGAGTTCTTTGAAGCGCCCGCATTCACGAGATACATCGCCGGCTACCTCGACGACGACCAATATCGTGGTCTTCAGGACGCTCTAGCCCAGAACCCTGAATTGGGCGATGTGATGCCACAGACTGGCGGCTTCAGAAAGCTTCGCTTTGGCGACCCGCGGCGCAGCAAGGGCAAGCGAGGCGGTTTGCGGGTCATTTACTTCTGGTTTCCGGAAGACCACCAAATCTGGCTCATGACGATCTACAGCAAGGACGAGGCTGACGACCTGACGGCGGAGCAGAAGAAGGCCTTGAAGCGCGCGATTGAAGCCGAAACCGCATTACGCCGCAAGCGACGGCCACGGAGAACACGATGAAGGCAAAACGAAACATCTTCGAGGAGTTGATGGAGGGTGTGAACTCCATGCAGGCGCAGCGCCAGGGGAAGATCACGCTGCGCAGCTACAAGCTGGAAGCCAAGCCCCTGCGTCCGGTGAGCCCGGCGTTCATCCGCAAGACCAGGGCGAAGTTGAAGCTGTCGCGCGGAGTTTTCGCCCGCAAGCTGTACACCAATGTTCGCACTCTGGAGAACTGGGAACAAGGCCGTGGAAAACCCAACGCTCAGGCTACCGTGCTGCTGCGGTTGGTCAACCAGTATCCCGACACACTTGCCCGCCTGGATCGGGTGGCTGGCGGCGAATAGTTGTCATGCCTTGCTGGGTGCTTCGTGCCCAACCTCTTCGCCTTCTTGGGTGCCCCATCCTTTCGCCCGACTTTGGCGAAAGGGTGGGAATTGGCGAATGGATGGGAATCAACTCAGCCTTCGTCGGGTGCCCCGTTCTAGCCTGGTTTTGGCTAGGCGGGGCAGTCACATAGCCAGGGAGGCTCTGATCAAGTGTGTCCTCTTTGAAGGGGACGGCCTTCAGGCCGTCCGTAAGTGCCGAGTATGAGGCCGGGGCTTTAGCCCCGGAGGGATGGCCAGGGCACTCAATCAGATCTTCCCCAGGTATCGTCAGTCCTTGACGGCATTCTCCGACCCACTATCCTCATGACATGCCGTGGAAGGAATCACACAAAACGAGCCCCGAAGGGGCGAAAGAGCTTAGCCCAGCGCATGCCGGGGTCCCCAAGCCACGCCGCCTTTGCGTGGATTGGGGTGGTTGAGCGCTGGGTAGGAGTGGAAGATAATCCGAGTCCCGTAGGGACGGCAGAGGTTGCGACGCAGTCTCTTTAGCCGCGAGATTTTCTCGCTGGGGTGAAAGTCGGTCAAGCGCGGACTGGTGGAGAAACCGGAAGACTGGGCGTGGAGCAGCTTTCGGCATTATGTGACGGGAGTAGAAGGCGTGGTGGAAATCGAGTCGAAGTGGACTGGCCGGAAGCGTGAGCGTATGGGAATGCCGTTGCGCGTTCGCATCACCAAGCCGGCAACTGCCCCGCCCTAGCCAAAACCAGGCTAGAACGGGGCACCCCATGTTGGATACACTTCCTCAACAAGGTTTGGCCGGGCCACCCGCCCGAATAGCCGGGTGTAATGGCAGTTCGCCGAAAACAGATTACAGCTACCACTGTCGGGCGATTTCCGAAAATGCTGAACGCATGAGGCGTTTAGCTGTTCTGAGAAATGAGTAAGGAATTCTCCTTGTTGGCCTTCCGGTTCTTGCAACCCTGGGATGCGACAGCGCGCTTATATATCGCTTCTCATGTATCGTTGAAATAAGGGCATGTGTTTGCGGATACGCTGCCTTGAAGCGACTGTTCTGCAGAGCCCCGCCAAATTTTCCTAGACGATACGTCCCTATTGCTCGGTCATGAGCAAAGAGTTTCCAGAGCAGCCAATCGTTGAACACGTCTAGTCCATTAACGAACGCTGTTACGTCGGTGTCGGCCAGCGCGCGGATATGCACCGCGCGCTGCTCAATAGTTCCGTAGTCTGATCCAAAAATCCTCCGCCAGTTGGGGTTCTTGTGCTTGCCCAAAAGGCGTTCAAAGCTCTTCTCAATTCCGCAGATGTTACTTTGACGGTTGATAATGCCGAGACTGCGCAAAACTTTGCCCGCCCTGGGATTTATGTCCTTATAGGGTTTCTGGACAGCTAGGCTGTCCAAAAAAATCTTCTCCGCAGCGGCGAGAGCGACATCGTCATTCTTATCTCGAAGACGTTCATTGACGATGGTTTCGACGGCAGCTCTGCCAATCGCTTTACAATTAATGGCGCTGGTAAGGTGCAATCGAACCCACCAGCTTCGATTCTTGTCAGCCGCGTATTTCACCTGTTGCGGCGTCAAGCCGCCTACCTTAATCAAATACTCGCCGACAACCCCTTTGAGTTCAGCAGATGTTGGGTAGTTCCAGAGTTTTTTTATTGCACGGAAGACGGAGCTCCGTTTGGTATTCGGGGTTCTCCCGTCTAGCAGTCTCACCGCAATGGCCGAAAGGCTAGGAAAAAGAGCGTAGGGCCCAATGCTGGCGACAAAGACCGAGACAACTTTTTGTGGAAGCCTTTTGTAACGTCCAAAATATCTGGCAAATACAGGCATTAAGTCGGGTCTCGATTCAGCGATGCGCAGGAGCTTTGCATTCAGCGATGCTCGTGGCTTCGCATACGCCAGTAGATGCTTAAACCTCGTCTCATTCGAAATTTTCGATCGGTGTATGAAATGACTGATTCGTTTGTGTAGTCGGTCCTGAATTACATTGCGTGCTTGTACGACGCGCTCCAACGGGTTGCTGATGGACTTGAGCTCTTGTTCGATATTCACTACCGAATGTATGTCGATCTTATTTGATTGCGGAAACAGCCCAACGTCCTTGCTGAGCTCATCCAAGTGCACGATCATTGCCCGCAGATCCGACTCTTTTTTTGCGAATAAACGGATATCATCAACGTACCGCAAATATCGACAAGGGGCCTTCGTTCCGTACCGGCTGTCGAAGTGCTGTAGGACGACTTCAGACAATAAACCGGAACTCAGTGGGCCCTGCGGAATACCATGGTGCTGATAAATACGACGATCCGTTGCGGTCCATATACTTAGGCACTTGGAGAGGAACTTACAGAATTCTGGTTCGCAGCCGACCTTTCTTAGGAAATGGGACAGCACTTCATGATTGACGCTGTCGTAGTACGCGGTAAGATCGAAGGATGCGGTATACGTCAGACCACGATTGAATGCGCTACGAGCGGCTTGGTTAAACGCAGAATAACCCTTCGACCATTTTCGATAGAACCAGAGGCTAGTCTTCCCGGCATATTGGTGGCCGAATACCTCAATGTCGTAACGCATTCTAACCTTCGGTGCCAACCGTTCAGCAATGACGTTGACCAGGGCTTGATAGACGATTTGGTCTTCAACGGTTAGAAGGGTGTACGGTCGAAGTATCCCTGATTTTTTTGGGAAATTTATCTTGCACGAGTGCTGCGCATCATAGATGCCACGCCTGAGTCGATCCCGAAGATCTTCAAGAAGGTCGTCATCGGCAATGGCATACCTAGAATATGCGGTTCCGAAATAAGACTTGTAGAGGGGATCCGGGTTTGATCTAAGCCAGCGCCAGGCTTGAGTTAAGTTCGTGAGATCGCACGCTTCGGAAAAAGCTCCCATCCTACTTCTCCAATTCCGCCGTCAGTTTGATTTCGCCGCCGCTTACCTTTAGCCTGCGTTGCCACGATCTGAAGCCTGACTTCTTGATGACAACAACATGCTCGCCGGGAGCCAACTCAACTACCGAGGGTGTGTTCCCAACAAAGCTGCCATCAATCTCGATATCAGCGCCTTCCGGAGTAGAGAACACGCTGATCTTCGGGACAGAAACCGCCGCACTCTTGCTCGCCACCTCAGCTACGGCAACGACTGCCGGAGTAGGAGCGGCCGGCTTTACGGCAGCAGCCCGAATCTGTGCTGAATTAGCCGACCAATCTTTGGCAATTCCTTCGCAAGCATCCTGAACTGAGCCGCCCAGCGACAGCGTGGAGTGGCTTACGACAACGTCTCCCGACAACTTCTGGAAAACCGCGACTTTGTCTTTGTGCCGCAGCCATCCCTTACCGCCTTCATGGTCGAGAAGCACGATGTAGTCGGCGATGTCCTGCTTGTTGTTCACCATGACCTGCGGGCAGCGCTGTCCAAAGGTCTTGATGATCTCAGCAGTTTGCGGACGTGCGCCGCCGTGGGTCTGCGCGCCCCAGGCTCCGTTGGCGCCTCCGCCCGAGCCGGACATTTCCCACGATTGGCTGTCAGTTACGAAAACGCGCGGCTTGTCGGTCGTGGAAGTGGGTTGATTTTGAGCGAATGTCACACGCACAGATAGCAATGCAGAGCAAAAGAACACAACTCGGACGGCCAGTGGAATGCATGATTCCTCCGATAGGCAGCAGCCGCTTTAGTGGCGTAGACGCAGAACCGCGATTGCGGCCGCGAATAGGAAGCACGATTATTGTCCGCCTCGGCTGACAACCGTGCAATGACCCAATTGGGGTAGTGACCGGCCTGGAGGCAAACGCAAGCCCGCCCGCATGTAAAATCAAGGTTTACCCCAAGCGCATCAAAACATCATCTATGGCCGACTCCAAAACCCAAGAGCCGAACACGAAGCCGTCACCCAACGCCCAAGCTGAAGTCGTCGATGGCGGGGTTGCCGCCCGCGCCGACCGCTATGACCCGCAGGTGGTCGAGCGGAGGTGGTTCGAGCGCTGGGCGCAGAACCCCGATCTCTATCGCGCCGAGCCTTCGACCAGCGCGCGCAAAAAGTATTACGTGCTGGAGATGCTGCCTTATCCCTCGGGCGCGCTGCACATGGGACACGTGCGCAACTATGCCATCGGCGATGCGCTGGCGCGTTACATGTGGATGCAGGGCCACAACGTGCTTCATCCCATGGGATGGGATGCGTTCGGACTTCCCGCCGAGAACGCGGCCATCCAGAACCAGACTCCGCCGCGCGAATGGACGCTGCGCAATATCGCCAGCATGAAGACGCAGATGAAGCGCCTCGGCTTTGCCTACGACTGGTCGAAGGAAATCACCACCTGCCTGCCCGAGTACTACCGCTGGAACCAGTGGTTTTTCCTCAAGTTCTTTGAGCAGGGGCTGGCGTATCGCAAGAAGAGCAAAGTCAACTGGTGTCCGGAGTGCGCTACCGTGTTGGCCAATGAGCAGGTGCTGCCCAACGGTTGCTGCTGGCGTCATGAAAACACGCCGGTCGAGCAGCGCGAGCTGGAGCAGTGGTTCCTGCGCACCACCAGGTACGCCGATGAACTGTTGCAGGGTTTGGATACTTTGCAAGGATGGCCGGAGAAGGTGCGCACCATGCAGCGCAACTGGATCGGCCGCAGCGAAGGCACGCTGGTCGATTTCAAACTAGACGGCGCTGCCGGGCCGGCTGGAGACACCATCTCCGTCTTCACCACGCGCGTGGATACGATTTACGGCGCGACCTCTTTGCAGCTTGCGCCCGAGCATCCCTTGGTGACCGACTTGATCGCCAACGACGCCAGTCTGCTTGCCAAGGTGGACGACCTGATCACCGAGCAGCGCAAGGCGAAGGAAGTGGGCGACATTGGCGCCATCGAAAAACACGGCGTCTCGACGGAGCGCTACGCACTGAATCCGTTCAGCGGCGAGCGTGTGCCCATCTGGGTGGCGAACTATGTCCTGCTCGACTACGGCACCGGCGCGATTATGTCGGTACCAGCGCACGACGAGCGTGACCACGAGTTTGCCAAGAAGTATGGCCTCGACATTCGCGTGGTGATCTTGCCGCGCCGCGAAGAAGACCCTGTCGCTGGTGAGCTCGACGAGCCGGTCTTGCCATTCACAGATATAAACAGCCTCGTGATCAACTCCGATGAATACACCGGGATGCCTTGCCAGGAAGCGATTGTGAAGATGTCGAAGTTTGCCGAGGCCCACGGCTTCGGTAAGGCCACGGTCACTTACCGCTTGAAGGATTGGGGTATCAGCCGGCAACGCTACTGGGGCACGCCGATTCCCATGATTTACTGCCCCGACTGCGGCATCGTGCCCGTCCCCGAGAAGGATTTGCCGGTGTTGCTGCCCGACAACGTGAACATCACGCTGGCGGGGGGATCGCCGCTGGCCAAAGTGCCGGAATTCGTCAACGTGAAATGTCCCAAGTGCGGAGGCCCGGGGCGGCGCGAGACCGATACCATGGACACCTTCGTCGATTCGTCCTGGTACTTTTATCGCTACAGCGATCCCACGTTGTCGGACAAGCCGCTTAACTCTGACACTGTGGGATATTGGTTTCCCATCGATCAATATATCGGCGGCGTCGAGCACGCCATCCTGCACCTCATCTATTCGCGCTTCTGGACCAAAGTGATGCGCGACATGGGCCTGGTGAAAAATTCCGAGCCGGCGGAACGGCTGTTCACCCAGGGAATGGTGATCAAGGGCGGGGCAAAGATGTCGAAGAGCCTGGGCAATGTGGTGTCGCCCGACGACATGGTCGCGCGCTATGGTGCGGACTCGACGCGCATGTACACGCTGTTCGCCGCACCCCCCGATCGCGATCTCGATTGGCAGGATGCGGGAGTGGAGGGCATCAGCCGATTTTTGTCGCGGGTGTACCGCTTCGTCGCCCGCAATGCGAAGCCGAACGGAACGTCGTCAGGCAGTCGCGATGGCGGACAATTGTCGCCAGCGGCACGCCAGATGCAGCGCAAGTTGCACCAGACCATCCGGCGGGTGACCGAAGATTTTGGCGGGCGCTGGCACTTCAACACCTCGATTGCGGCGATCATGGAATTGCTGAACGAGATGTACTCTTACGAAGATAGCGTTCAACGCGGGCAGGCAGAGGCACCGCCATCTCTGGTCGCCGATGCGCAACGCAAACTGGTGCTGATGCTGGCGCCGTTCGCTCCGTACCTGGCGCACGAATTGTGGGACATGCTGGGCGAGAGTTCCGAACTGTTGCGCGCGCCCTGGCCGCAATACGATTCCGCGCTGGCGAAGGAAGAGGAAGTCGAGATCGCCATCCAGGTAAATGGCAAGATTCGCAGTCGCATCGTCGTCCCCGCCGACGCCGAAGAGGCGCAGGTGCACGAACTCGCGCTCGCCGACGAGAAAGTCAAAGCCGCCATCGCCGGCAAAGAGGTGGTGAAGGTGCTGGTGGTCAAGGGCAGGCTGGTAAATATCGCAGTGAAGTAATACCGGGCCGGAATAATGTCCTCCGCTCCCGCGCGGTATATAGTGTGGGGCGGTTGGGAAAACAGATGTCAGCCACCCAGAAATTCATCGCTGCCCGTCAGTTTCTGCTCGATCACCGGACCGACTACGAAAAAGCCTACCGCGATTTTCGCTGGCCCGATTTGACTGACTTCAATTGGGCCCGCGACTGGTTCGATGTCTATGCGCAGGGCAACGCCAAGACAGCTTTGTGGCTTCGCCGCGAAGGTAAAGACGAGATCAAGTTCAGCTACCAGGAGATGGCCGAGCGTTCCGATCGTGTGGCGCACTTTCTACAGCGCCAGGGGGTCGAGCCTGGCGATCGCATCGTTCTCTGTCTTCCCAACGTCGCCGCCATCTGGGAGTTGATGCTGGCGGCCATTAAAATCGGCGCGGTCGTGGTCCCGACCACAACTCTGGCCACCGAAAGTGAAATTCGCGATCGCCTGGCGCGCAGTGGCGCGCGCATTGTGGTGACGGATGAAAGCGCAATCGATCGCATTCCCTCCGACGCTGAGATCAAACGCATACTTGTGGGCGGCCAGACCGCTGGCTGGACGCCTTACGACGACGCCCTGCAACAGACTCGCGACTACCGGGTCATTCCCACTCAGGCAGATGATCCATTCCTGCTGTATTTCACGTCAGGAACGACGGCCAAAGCCAAGCTGGTGCTGCAAACGCAACAGAGCTATCCGGTGGGCCACCTCTCGACCATGTATTGGATCGGCATTCAGGAAAGCGACATTCACCAGAACATCAGCTCGCCGGGATGGGCCAAGCATGCCTGGAGTTGCTTCTTCGCGCCATGGAATGCCGGGGCGACGACTTTTGTTTATGATGCGCCCCGATTTCGTGCCGCCAGTGTGCTGCGCGCACTCGACGAAGTCGGGGTGACGACGCTGTGCGCCCCTCCCACCGTGTGGCGGATGATTATTCTCGAAAACATGGGGCCGAAGCCGCACGCGTTGCGCGAGTTGGCAAGCGCAGGTGAGCCTCTGAATCCCGAGGTAATCGAACAGGTGGCGAAAGCCTGGGGCCTGACCATTCGCGATGGCTACGGGCAGACTGAGACGTTCGGCACTAATCGGCAATTCGCCGGGGCAGCCGGTGAAGCCGGGCAGCATGGGCCGGCCGCTTCCCGGATTTCACATCAGCGTGGTCGATATGCACGACGAAGAGTGCTCGGAAGGCGAGGTCGCGGTGAAACTTGATCCCCGGCCTACAGGCCTGATGACCGGCTATATGGATGATCCCGAACTCACGCGGCGCGTGATGGAAAACCATCTATACCACACGGGAGATCAGGCCTCGATCGACGAGGACGGGTACTTCTTCTTCGTGGGACGGGCGGATGACGTGTTCAAGAGCTCCGACTATCGCATCAGTCCGTTTGAGTTGGAAAGCGTTCTGATGGAGCATCCTCTGGTGGCCGAGGTCGCCATCGTTCCCAGTCCAGACCCCTTGCGGACCAATGTGCCGAAGGCCTTCATCGCGATCGTTGCTGACGCACGCCCCACCGAGGAGATTGCCCGTGAGGTCTTGCTTTTCGCCAAGCAGAAGCTGGCTGCCTACAAGCGGGTGCGCAAGCTCGAATTCCATGAGCTGCCCAAGACGATCTCGGGAAAGATACGCCGGGCCGAGTTGCGCAAGATGGAGGCCCAACGGGTGAAGGACGAACAACGCGGTCCGCTGGAGTTTTGGCTTAAGGATTTTGAATGAGTTCAACCAATCGATGGCGTGCCTTCCGCCGGATCCCGCTCTGCGGCGCTTTCCCGGGTAGATGGCTTCTGAGACCGGACCCACTTATCCAGCTCCGACCTTAGAAACAAGCGACGAGGCTTTGATCCGGTGCCAATGGGATGGGCCGGGATGATGCCTGCGCGAGCCCACGCCCGGATCGTCTTGCGACTCCGCCGCAAGAACTCGGCGGCTTCGCCGATGTCGATAAAGGGTTCGATCTGGTCATTCTCTGGGTTCATGAACTGCTCCCCCGTGACGTTAAACTTCCGCATCAACAACTGAAGACGAGCCGCAAATACCCACTCAAGCGTTTCGCATCTATATCTTCATTATCCGTAACATTTGGACAACAGGCGTTGCGAGACATTTTGGGACATTCCGGGACATTTCGAGCCATCAAGAACCTGGCCGGTGCGAAAACCGGAATCGGCGGATGGGATTTCCGGGCAGGGTGGGGTTGCAATCGGTCTCATGCCCTGCGGGGCCGGAGGATATTACTGTCAGGACGTTGAGCACCTACTCAAGTGAGCGCGGGCTCGACGTTTCCCTGGCAACTGAAAACTGCCAGGCCCTATTGGAACTCAAGCATTACAATCTCGGGATTCGATCCCAGCCGCAGCGGCGGTCCCCAGGTTCCGGCGCCGCTCGAAGTGAAAACCTGCATCTTGCCGATCCGGCTTAAGCCATACACAAACTGCCGGTAAATCCGGCGCGCCATCCAACTCCAGGGTATGAACTGCCCAAGGTGCGTATGCCCGGATAGCTGCAGGGAAACGCCGGCGGCCTCGGCGATCTCGGGATGGTCGGGGGCATGGGTCAACAGAATGCTGGCGCGATCTCGATCCAGGGCGATGCCGTTTATCACCGCCGCAAACCCCCCTCGCTGCGTTGCGTTCCGGTAGGGCACGCCGATAACTTGCAAGCCGTCCAGTTCCACTTTCTCATTGCTGAGCACGCGGACCCCGGCCGCCGCAATCGCATGCAGATATTTGCTGTCGTCTCCAAACTGCTCATGGTTTCCGGCGACAAAATACACCCCGTGTGGCGCTACAAGCTGGTTCAATGGCTCGGCCGCACGTCCAGCGTCGATGGCCGTCCCGTCATACAAATCTCCAGCAATAAAAATCGCGTCCGGCTCTTCCTTCAAAATCTTCGCAACCATGCGCCGCAGAAAGCTGCCGTTTCGCACGTGCCCCAGGTGCAAATCGCTGATCAGCGCGGCTCTTCGCCCGCGCCACGGCGCCGGCAAGTTCGCCAGCCGCACGGTGGTCCGCGTGATTCGCGTCCAGCTGGCGTTGAAAACGCCGTAGACCCCGGCCACCAAGGCTGCACAGAACAACCATTCCACGGTCCCATGGAAGTTCATGTCCAGCCCAGCCAGTCGTGCCACTAAGAAAATAATCCAGGAAGAAACCGCTGCGAGGAACAGGAAACTCAGCAGACCGACCCAAACCGCAGCGGCCCTGTAGAAGGCGCGCACAGCAGCATTGTTGTATCGAAAGGCCAGTAGCGAGGCGGCAACGAAGCTCACTGATAAGAAGCCAAGCGCCAGTTTGATCCAAAGCGCCCCGCCACTATCGCTTCCTGCCGGCGAAAATATCCACGTTTTGTAGAGCAGATAGTGCGTCAGGAAAAAGACGGACTGAATAATTGCAATGAATCCAAGGAAGCGTTTTGGTAGGCGCATGATGATTAGATTCCTCAACCTTCCATTCGGACCAACCGCATGAGGGCACATGGGGCGAAGGCCCGGTCCCTTATCTTAGTCACCACACTTAAACCATTCTTGGTACACTTTATTGCCTCTTTTTGAGACCATCTATGACATCGCGCATTCACGTAGTTCCTTCTCCCTCCCAGCAACAAACTTTGGCGTACGATCCGCTGCTCGACGAGGTTGGATACATGACCTGCATGACCCTGGTGCTGCTCGGAAATTACGCGCAGACCGGGCATCTCGGCGGACCGCTCGCATACACCCCGTACAACGTTGCGGCGCATTTGGCCGGTCCTGAAAACGGCGGACTCCGTTACGATTACCGCCGGCCGAAGCATCCTTACTCCGACAAATTCATGATGGCGGCGGGCCACTCGGTCCCCACGTGCTACGCGCTGTGGATGATCATGGGCCAGGCGCTGTATCGCAAGTATCAGCAGACCGGCGATCCGCGTTATCGCGTCGACCCGCACGTCGCTATGCTGCCGATCGACGCGTTGGGATTCCGGCGCGGCGCGGGCGCGCTGAAGACGCTGCTGCGCGAAACGGACTTGGAAGACCATCCGCTGTTCGCGCAAGCCAAAGGCCGCGGCATTCGTGCGCTCGCGGGACATGCCGAAAGCACCGACTTAACCAACGACGTGAATGGCGGACCCTCGGGTATTGGCATCGCGACGGCCGCGGGCAAAGCGGCGTTCTGGGATGTGGCGGGTGCGCCGCCAGACTCGCCGAAAGTGATCGCGCTGGAAGGCGAATTCGCGCTCACCGAAGGTCACGCGCAGGAGTTGAAGACGCAGGCGCTCGCGCTGCAGGTGGGAAAGCGTTTGCGCGTGATGGTTTCCGACAACAACGCGGGCATCGACGATTGCCTGATTGGCGGGAAGATTGGCGGCGTGATCGCCGCGCAGTTCTGCGACGTCTACGATCTCGTGAATCAATGGACGTTGTATGGATGGAACGTCTTCACGTTGTCGAACGGTAACGACTACGGCGAAGTGACCGCGGCGCTGAAAGCCATGGACGAAGTGGACCCGCAGGACCGCCGTCCCATCGTCGCCATCGGCAAAACGATTAAGGGCTACTGGCCCGCGGCCAAAGATGGAAAAATCACCGGCTACGGCGGCGACCAATTAGTCAGCTATGCAAGCCATCCCTACGCGCTGAAGATGAACTCAGAGTATTTTATCGCGCTGGCGCAGACCTTCGAGAAACATTACGGCGTGGAGTTCGAAGGAATTCGCAAGGGCGCGGTCAGCAACAATCGCGAACGATTGATCCAGTTCAAGACGAACATCGACGTGGTGATGTCGTTGCTCGATCGCAACGGATTGGGCGATCGCCTCGCCGATCGGCTCGTGGAAATCGGCGACACCGTGCGCGACGACGTGAAGTTGCGCATCTCAGCCACGAGCGATCCGTTCCTCGACGATCGCCTGCGCGTCGCAGCGCTACCGGAAGACCCGCAGAAGGTCTCGATTCGCAATGCGATTTCCGATGCGGAGAAGCAAGTCAGCATCGCGCTGTTCAAGAAACCGGGCGAGGTGGCTGGAGCGCGGCGCGCGATTTCCGAAATCATCAAGTGGATGAATTACGTCACGGAAGGACGATTCTTCACGGTGGCCGCCGACCTTTCGGAGTCGATCAACGTGGAGCACGGCAGTTTGTGGGGACACTACAGTCCCACCGACAATCCGCTGGGCACGCGCTTGAAAGCGCCCATTGAAGAAGCGGGCAATGTTTCCACCGCCATCGGGCTGGTGAGTCAAAGCGCTTCCGTCGATCCCACAAAATTCGCCGGGGTTTGGGCTTTGAGCGGCACCTACGGAGCGTTCACACCGCTGATGTACACTCCGGCGCGGGTCTGGAGTCAACAAAATCAGGACAGCAAGTTCCGCGTCGGGGTGCTGCATATTCTCGCCGCGCACTCCGGTCCTGAAACCGCGGCCGACGCGCGCACCCACTTCGGCATCTTCGCGCCGCAAGTGTGGAAGCTGTTCCCGCGCGGTCAGGTGATCAATTTGAGCTTTTGGGATTACAACGATGTCGCCCCCGGCTATTTCGCGGCGGCGGAAATCGCGGCGCGCGATCCGCACGTGGGCATCATCACACTGGAAGTGGCGCGTCCCGACTTCCCGGCCGCAGACCGCAGCCATTTCGCCGACTCCGATCTGCGCGCTGCGGCCAAAGGCCTGTACGTGATCCGCGATTTTGCGCCCGACAAGCCGCGCCACGGTTACGTGATCGCGCAAGGCTCGAGTTCCACGGTGAATCTGGTGAAAGTGCTGCCGAAACTGGAAGCGGCCGGGGTGAACGTGAAGGTGATCTCGGCGATCAGCGAGGAGTTGTTCGATCGCCAGCCGCAAGCCTATCGCGATTCCGTGCTGCCGCCCGGGGCCCGCTACGATTTGATGGTGGTATCAACGGGCACGCGACGCGTGTGGCCGCTGCGCAATCTCGGTCCGTTGACCGATGAGTATTCGCTCACGTCCGACTTCGACAATTCCTGGAGAAGCGGCGGCCTGGAAGCGGAAGTGATCGCGGAAGCGCATCTCGATCCCGATTCGATTTTCGCCGGGGTGGAGCGATTCGCAAACCAACGCGAGCGCCGCATCGGCGATCAACGCAAAATGATCGGAGAGTAACGATATCGACAGCGGCTTTGTGGGGAGCCCATTGCCTGGCACCCATGAAAGCTGTCAAGGATGAAAGTTGACCGTCAGGCGAAGGGCGTTCATGGTTGCCGCCAACGCTCCGAGCACGTTCACGCCAGCCACACGCCGAGCGAAGCGCGGGCAGCTAGACGAGTACCTTTCGCCACCTGCGCCGACCGACACCCCTGCTATCCTCACAAGTGCCGCCTAAGAAGAAAGCTATTCGCCGTGCCGCCGATTCTAAACGCACAAGGGATCTCTAAGACTTACGGGGCCACGCCGCTATTTCGGGGTATCGCCTTCACCATTGCCGAAGGGGACCGCATCGGGGTGATTGGGCCCAACGGCTCCGGCAAGTCGACGCTGCTGCAAATTCTCTCCGGCGCCGTCGAGCCCGATAGCGGACAGGTAGCGCTGCGCAAGCGAGCCCGTATCAGCCTCGTTCAGCAGGATTCGCAGTTCGCCGCGGCCCTGACCGTGCGCGCTGTGATCGAAGCCGCTCTCCAACGCTCCGCTGTTCCTGCCGACGAGAGACAGGCCCGCTTCGCAGAGACGCTCGGGCGCGCAGGCTTCGAGGATCTGGAAGTCAAAGCAGAATCACTTTCCGGCGGATGGCGCAAGCGGCTCGCCATCGCCGAAGCCCTGGTACAACAGCCCGACATCCTGCTGTTGGACGAGCCCACGAACCACCTTGATTTGGCCGCCATCGGGTGGCTCGAAGAGCTTCTCCAATCCGCGTCCTTTGCCTCCGTTGTCGTCAGCCACGACCGGTACTTTCTAGAGAACGTCGCAACGACCATGGTCGAACTGAACCACGCTTATCCGGAAGGACTGCTACGGGTCGCTGGCAACTACAGCAAGCTTCTGGAAGAGAAAGAATCGTTCCTTCATGCCCAAGCCAAACACCAGGAAGCGCTAGAAAATAGGGTGCATCGCGAGATCGAGTGGCTGCGGCGCGGACCCAAGGCCCGCACTTCCAAGTCCAAGGCTCGCATCGACAAGGCGCAGCAACTCATCGGCGAACTGGCCGACTTGACCGCGCGCACCCGCACAGCGAGTGCTGGTATCGATTTTTCCGCCACTGACCGAAAGACCCGGCGGCTGGTCGAGTTGGATCACGTCACCTTCAATATCGGCGGCCGGACCCTCTTCGAGGATCTCGACTTCGTCCTTACCGCCGGCATGCGTGTTGGCCTCGTCGGTCCCAACGGCAGCGGCAAAACCACTTTGCTGCGGCTGCTCTCGCAAGACCTCGCACCTTCGGTGGGCGAGGTCCGTACCGCCGACTCGCTGCAGGTCGTCCATTTCGATCAGAACCGCTTACTCGATCCTGAGGTGACCCTGCGGCGCGCGCTCGCGCCTGACAGCGACTCGGTAATCTACGAGGGCCGCGTGATCCACGTTGCCTCGTGGGCCAACCGCTTCCTGTTCACCGGCGAGCAGCTAAATCAACCGGTCGGGCGCCTATCCGGAGGCGAACGCGCCCGCGTGCTGATCGCCAAGCTCATGCTGCTGCCGGCCGACGTGCTGCTGCTCGACGAGCCCACCAACGACCTCGACATCCCTACGCTCGAGGTGTTGGAAGAAAGCCTACTTGAATTTCGCGGCGCGCTGGTGCTGGTAACCCACGACCGCTACCTGCTCGACCGCGTTTCGACCACCGTTGTCGGACTGGACGGCCTAGGCACGGCGGGGCGCTTTGCCGATTACTTGCAGTGGGAAGCCTGGCAGCAGGAGCGCGAGAACGCGTCCAGGACATCCGCACGAGCACCTGACCGAGGAACCGCGGCAGGCACCTCACTCGCTACACCAGGCATAGCGAAGAAGAAGCTCTCTTACCTGGAAGCCCGCGAGTACGCAACGCTCGAGCATCGCATCGCAGAAGCCGAAGAGCAGCTTAAGACCGCGCTCGCCACCTACGCAGATCCCGCCATCGCCAGCAACGCGGAACGACTGATCGCCGCCCAAACCGAACTACACCTGGCGCAGAAACGAGTTGATCAGCTCTACCTCCGATGGGAAGAGCTCGAGACCAAAATCACCTGACGACGTGCTGTCCAATCCTCCCGTAAGTATTGAAGTGCGGTCTGTCGGTGATGCTTCCCGTCCTCTTTTCGCCGGTTCGACCCGCTCTGCCTGCTCCTTATCATCAAAGAAGTCTTTTTGAGCAGTAATCGACCGTTTTCATTTGATCTTCTTCGTTTGACAGTGTTTGAGTTACTGCATCCTTAGAGCCGTAACGACTTGTCCCATGAAAAAGTACCAACCGGGATTAGGTATTTGAAATGCACCGGGATGGATTCCGCAGGGGCCGCTCATTAGCTGGGGTACTGCCCAACCATCAGACTGTGCCGCGCCCGTCCACACGTCTACCAATGTCACTCCATATTGTGCTGGTAGAGATAAGTAGGCGGAGTTGTACTGAGCTATTAATGTACGTGTGTCACCATAGCAATTGATTTCATTCCACGGAGGGGTATTGACCACGATGATACGGATACCGGGTCGGTCAGACTGCAAAAATTCAATCTCTCCCTCGATACAAGCCATGTGCTGCTCCACCGGAACGCCGGTACGCACGTCATTGGTACTTTCTACCAATACGGCAGTTTGTGTACCCAAAGGCACATCGAAGGGGAGCATCTGCGCCAATAATGCGCAAGTATAACCATTGTGGCCGCGAATCTCGGTTAGTGGAATTCCGTCCGCAGGCCATGGGGCAAACTGCACCAGGGAGTTGCCAGTAATCTTGGCGGTAGGCGGAAGTTGTGCGTTGAGTGTGGTAACGAAGAAGATCATAAGCAAAGCGCTGTTCATGAGTTTATTCATTGGTTTCTCTTTCCAAGTTTTCGCCGGTGGCGGAGTTGGGCAGAGGAACAGTCCGTTCGTTTACATCGTCGCGGGTGTTCTTGCCTTGTAAGGAATCGCGGCGAGTGTGCGATGGAGCCGTGCGGAAGGAAATGCACCAGCGATTAATTTCTAGTCAATTACCAGTTAAATTGAAGAGCTGACTGATTCCAAAGGTGTTTGCTGAGGGCGGCAAAGTGCTAGGGGCTCTGGCGGGCCGGTCGATTTGGAGTCTTTGAACTAGACCTGAAATCTGGTGAGCTGCGAGAGGGCGAAACCTTTGGCGAGCACTCGGGGATTCAGCGGAGGAGCCAAAATATATCGAGACTCTCGCCCGCCGCTACCGGGTGATGGTGGAAGTCGAGCAGGTAGAACCGTGTGCGGACGAGCGTTCCATCGGCGATGGTGCAGCCGGCAGCCGGCATAAGGAGACTTTGAGCTACTTTACAGAGTTCGCCAGCACGTCAAAAATCCCAACCTTGCCAGGGTCGCCCGTCAAGACAAATCCAGCCCAATAGTAAGGATTGGGGTACTGGTGCCTAATATCCACTTGTGCTGTGCGTAACGCTTCAGCTTTGCTTAGTCCTTCCCGCAGATGCGTGTAAAACGCAACCATCAGTTGTTGCGTTGCCTCATCGTCAACATCCCAAAGGCTGGCTATAACGGATCGAGATCCAGCGTACATGAAGGCCCGGCTTAAGCTGGTTACATCATCCCCACGGCTCCGCTTCCCTGTCTGTGACTGACAACCGCTCAGCACCACGAGATCAGTTTTTTGAAGGTCGAGACCAAACACCTGGTTAAGCTCCAACGGTCCGTCACTCTCTTTGCCCTGACCCATGTCAATTCGAGAGAACTGGGGGTTTTGGTTATTGCGGTCAATATGGCCTATCAGGTGCAGAATGTTGGAACTGCCGGCTTGCGCCTGCAGCACCGACACCGTCGCATCGCTGCCCAGTTTGGGTTGCGTCTCATAGACGGAGGCCACAGCTCGGGCCTCTTCATAAGCATGGCTTAAAGCAGGAAGGCCCTCACCCTTATCATTGGCCAGAACTAGTATCTGGTCTCCCAAGGGTTTCATCCTTGCTCGAATGTAGGGAAGAACACTGACGCTGGGCAACGAAAAAGTCGCATAGCTGTCGCTCAAATAATGTTCGCCGTCAGGCGTAAGGGCGGAAAATGGCACCTCGTTCAGAACTCCATAAGGGACCACTGCCACAGTGGGAGTCTTAAGCTTTGATTTGATCGGGGCGATCAACCACTTGTACAGAGTTTTGAGGGCTGGTGGCGTTGCATTCTCCGCAGGAAAGTCCAACAGGTTCGCTATAGCATGGGTTAATTCGGCTTCACTCACCGGGATTGTTGTAACGTGGAGACTGTCCTTAGTGAGAACAAAAGCCACGGTTGTTTTCGGGGTCGTGTAGTAGGAAACGAGAGTTACGTCCGGTCCCAACTGTTGCTGGGCTCGGGAAAGTGTGAGCGGGGAAATACTCAGAAAGGAAGCGTATTCCGGGTTTGACAATTTCAGCTCGCTCAACGAGTCTTCATATTGCTTTCGCACTAAGGACAATTGCGTTTGAAGCGAACGGACTCTCTCTTGGACTATCTCCGGTCCTGGCTTTGCTAACTCCTGTCCCAACTGACGTTGTAGCAGAATGTTTTCACTCCGCAGCTTTTGTTCACGCTCTGTGAAGTCTGGAGACAAGTGTTTGCCGAGGTCAATCCGGCTATTACCCAGCTGATCGAGAAACCAGCGTGCACGAGCGCGTTCCGAAAGATTGAAAGCCTCTTCCACGTGATGTTGGGAAAGCTCCAACAGGATGGCGCGCTGGTAGAGGCTGGCCGATTGCTCCGCGACGTTCGATGCGAAACTCTTCGAGTCGGGCAGAAGTCTGTAGTTCATCCATCTCTTGCAGCGCCTGCAGATAGTAGGGAAGGGCCTGACGAGGCTTGTCCCACGCATCGTAAACGAGACCGACATTGGCCAAAACGCCGATCTCTCCAATGCGGTTGCCGGTGCCGCGCATCAGGGGCAGGGCGTCCTTGTAGTAGTTGAGTGCCGCCGTAAAGCGCGGTTTAGGGTCGACCTCCGGCGAGTCGATGGCGGCCCAATAGAAAAGCTCCCCCAGACTGGCATTCACCCCAGCTTCACCAGCGGTATTTCCAGCTTGTCGCATTTTGGCCCCTGCCTCTTCGAAATAGTCCTGAGCGTATCCATACAACCCCATCGCCATGCGGCAGCGCCCCATTCCTGCCAGAACGACTCCCTGCAAACCCACGTCGCCACTGGATTCCGTAAAGGAGAGAGCACTGTTGTAGTGATCGCAGGCCTTTCCAGGCTCATTGCGAGACAGTAGCATTTCCGCAACGCTGGCAAGCATCCAGGCATGCTGGTCCGGGGAGGCAATTGGCAAGGCGGTTTTGTACTGCGCCAACGCTTTGCCGGGTTCGCCGACAGCTGCGTAGAGTGAGCCTATTGCCATGCGCGTTCTGACTTCACCATCATGGTCTGCCGCGTTAATGAACAACTTTAGAGCGTCTTCGTAGCAAGAAAGGGCCTTGGGGACCTCTGCCTGAGATTGGTAGGCCCAACCTACACTGATGTAAATTTCGGCCTGTCCAGCGGTGTCGCCAACCGCCCTCAAAACCACCATAGCCTGGCGATATGCATCGATTGCCTGCTCGAAATCCCCGGACATAAGGTGCGCTGTCCCCTTGATGCGCAAGATGTCGACCTGTAGCTTGGGGTCGTTGATCGCTTTGGTCAACGGTTCGGCCTCGCGCAAATGCATGAGAGCCTGTTCAGGATTGCCCTGCTGAATAAACAGGCGCGCCAGATCGGCATGATTCACGGCCTGCCCAACTTTGTCGCCGGCGGTTTCACCGAGTGCAAGGGCACGCTGGCGGCTTTCAATCGCCTTGCTGATGTCAACAGGACGCGGAGACGGGGAAGTGTTAGGCGTTAAAAGCTTCAGGTCCATCGCCGACGGGCGAGAAGGTGACGGGGTGGTGCTGGCTTGATGTGTGCTCGGTAGATAGGGTCGAGGTGCTGGAGGGGTGTAGCTGGGATAAGACTGTTGGCGGTTGCCGTATGTCGGATTGAGGGTGTTGGTGAAGGTTCCCGGATTGTAGGTGGTGCTGGAGAGAAAGCCGTTCGGTTGAACGCTCGTCCAGTTCATGCCCGTTGCGCGCCATGTAGCCGGCACATACCAATTCGGAACTTGGCTCCCGCTGGAAGAGACAAAAGGGTTAGGTTGGCCATTTGGAAGATAAGGACCGTTCAGAAGTCCGGATCCCGGGCCGGAATTGATAATTGCCTCTTTAATGCTTGGGTCAATGCCGCGGAAGGCAGGATTGTTGTTGACATACGACCTGACGTCTTCCGTGGAGGGGCGCATAGCGGGATTCGGACTGGACCACGGGGAGGCTGGCGGCGTCCAGGTGGTGCTGGAGTTGGGCTGTGTGACGTTGACCCCGGGTAACCCGGTATTCGTGTTCGGAACCATGTTCACGGGCGAAGCCGGTGGGCTCCACGGCGAAGGTGGTGGTGGTGGGCCTCCGCAGCATGGGGTAGCTTGTCCGAAGAGCAAGTTCACTGGAACAAGGAGAAGTATCAGAAGCAGGCATAGCCCCAGCGCCCTGAAGCCTCCGGCGCGAGATCGAAGTGGCCCGGCCATGTAGTCCTCCATAAGAGAAACGAATATAGAAGGACAAATCAGGATCTGGCAGGATTTCAGCCGTGCCCGGCCTTGGGAACCCGTTGACCGTAGGCGACACTATACACCTTATTGTTTCAGCCTAGCCATCATTTTTCCCGCCAGTGCAGCGGTTTGTTGGTCTCCGATCTTATTCGCCAATTCAAGCGCAGCACCCAATTCCGCACTCGCCAGCTTCGGGTTTCCAAGCGCCTGTTGATAGATCCCTGCCAAGGCCAGGTACGCGAGCATCTGGCCTTCCTCGTCTTTCTCATCTTTACATAGGTCCAACGCCTTCAGGTAGCTAGCCTCTGCCCGGCGAGTCAGACCAACGTTCAAATACAAGTTTCCCAGCAGCCGGGCAACTGCAGCCACCTTGAACTTCGGTGAAATTGCCTCCAACTTTTGAATGGCCTCGGCGTTCAGACCGTATGCGGCGTAGAGATTCGCGATAAGGAACTGCGTTGGACCTGCCGGCAGGCCCATTTGTTCAATCTGCGTTTCCTGCTTGATAACAGGTTTTCTGTCGTTCGCACTAAGGATCGAGAAACCGAGCCCCAAGCCGGGTTCCTCGGAGGAACTCCGATCGCCCGCCTGGACGATTAGTTTGTAATCAGTGCCGGTGACAAGCCGCGGCGCGGCGGCGGGATAGACGATCTCCGTGCCCGAGACTCGGGACCCCCAGTAGAGCTGAGGCCCGCGGACGACGACGCCATAATCAGTCGCACCTGTGACCGGAGTCCACTGCAGAACCGGGTTCACAGACAGCAGCTTGGTCTTCCGAGGCGAAAGGACCACCGGGAACGATCCTTCGTCTGGCCAGCTCCTAGTTACATTGATCGCGCTACCGTCAGGTCGCCATAGGACGGGCCGCGTCTCCGTGCAAGGAACACCCACAGTGCCCGCCGGGATGTCGTGCAATGTCAGGTCTGAGCAAACAACTTTGGCGCGGGAAGAACCGTCGACGCGCAGTAGATCACCGGATTGAAGGTTTGTGCCAAACACAACCGGCGTGTAGTTGGCCCAACCCTGCCGCTTAAAAGTAACTTGTCCCTCCACGAAAACGGCCAGATTTACGAACTGCGTACCCACGCCGTTTTTTTCTGGGGGCGCGGCATGGAGCAAGGGCATCCATGGCACGCATAAAACGAAAGAGAGCAATAACCGGAAGCCTTGGTTCAAACGTCGCGACATCATTTTGGCGCCTCTTTACTAAGTTGCTCCTGAGCTTCAACCCGCCACTCTGGTTCCACTTCGGGTTGGCTCGAATAGGCGGTGCAGGCCTCCCACTCCTGGAAGGCGTCGGTGGCTCTCCCTTGCGCGTCCAATACCTTTGCCAGGAGACAATGCGCAGCACCGCGGTTTGGGTCAAGTGTCACAGCGAGCCTGAGATCGTTCTCCGCTTGTCCCCAATGACGCAGCTCAAAATTGGCCCAGCCGTAATTCTTGTGCAAGGAGTATTGCACCGAAGGCTCTTGCGGCTTAAAGCTCAAAGCGCGGTCGAGCAAGCTCAGTGCGGCTTCGTAGTCTTTGCGCCGCTGGATGTACAAGCGTGCCAGATTGTTATAGGCCTGATAGAACGCGGGGTCGGCCTCAATGGCTCGCTGGTATTGATCAAGGGCTTTGTCATAGACCGAAATTTCCTCATAAGCGTCGGCCAGGTTGTAATGGGCCGCAGCATAACCAGAATCCAAATTGACGGCCCGTTCATAGCTTGACATTGCTTCCTGGATCTGGCCACGCCGCTGAAGCTGAACTCCGCGATTGTTGTAGAAGCGCGCAATCGCGGGCAGGGCTTTGAGAGATCCGATGGCCAGCGCCGACACCAAGACTGCCACCGCCACCGTCCAGCGGTTTCGAAGCCCGTTTCTTACGCGCAGGATTATCCGTTGAACCAAGTCGCGCTCGGATGGGGCGGAATCAAGTTCCTTGTTGGAGCATGGACCTATCCGCTCCACGGGCAACATCAATCGGTAGCCGCGACTCGCAACCGTTCCGATATATTTCGGCTGGTCGGCCGAGTCCCCCAGGGCCTTTCGCAGCTTGGAGATGGCAACGTTGATGCCGCGGTCGAACTCGACGACGGTGTCTTTCGACCACAGTTCATCCTCGATTTCTTTGCGAGTGACAATTTTGCCGTCGCGGTCGACAAGCATCCGCAGAACCTGGAACGGTTGTTCGGTCAGGATGAGCTTATTGTCGCCCTGGCACAGTTCTCCCGATAGCAAATCGAGTTCAAATGCACCGAAGCGAACGCGAACTGGCAGCGTGTCCGTCATGGATCAGTGGGAAATTATCGAAAAAGTGCCCTAGCTTGCGCAAGAGTGTATCATCGCTTGCGGAATTGCTTTTTCAACGATGAGATCCCAAGCGGGGTTCCACACCTTTTCGCCCAGGTCACCCTTCTTCACGTCGATGGGGGTTGGGGGCACAGGCTTCGTCTCTTGAGCCTTGGCCCCGACTGCGATTAGCAAACCTGCCGTCACAAGGGCCTGCACCCTATTGGCTCGCACGGTGGCATTTCGTCCTTTACGCTTCCTGCCTTCTCTATTTTCACTTCTCATTTCCGTTGCCCGGATTTCGGTGATGGTGTGATTGAGTCGCAACGACCATTTCGAGGTCGAAGCGAAAACAATCCCGAGCCACCCACCCGCAATCTTTCGATTCGATTTATGTGAGCTATCCTGCTCAGATTTGTGAGTCTCCATCTGTCATTCTGTGCATTCTGCTGACTGCGGCTTCCATCAGCAGGCAGGTCGAAAGCCTGGAGCGGCGGGAGTAGTGTTCAGCCACAGTACATTTGAGGACAGCAATGGAGAAATACCTAATGATGACGGCAAATAGAGGATTGGGTATCAGATTGCCTACGCAGAATCTCGCCATGAAGATGCGCCGAATCTTGCTCTTGCTGTTGGTAATGGCAGCCCTCATGGCCCTCCCAGTCTTGGCAAAGGCGCAATCGCTGGCCGACTCGGAAGGCTCCTCCGGCACTGTTTCGAGTACAACCCCGGCACAACTAAACCTGACATACACGCGTCCGACGCCCACAACGAAGTTACGTAACTACGTCTTCGACATGGTCGGTCCGTATCCGATCGCCAGTGCCGCCTTTGCGGCTGGTATTAGCCAGGCGGGTAACGCACCGCCAGAGTGGAAGCAAGGCGCTGAGGGCTACAGCAAACGATTCGTGTCCGACTTCGGCATCGCAGCAGTGAGCACCACGACGCGCTATGCGCTTGCAGCAGCCCTCAAGGAAGACACGCTGTATTACCGCTGTGAGTGCAAAGGAGTGTTTCCGCGGCTGAGCCATGCCGTGACCTCGACCTTGATAGCACGGCGCGGCGCAGACGGCCACCGCGTGTTCTCCCTTCCAGCGCTGGTCGCGCCTTATGCAGGCACGATGACCGCCGTCTACGGCTGGTACCCCGGCCGCTACGACGCCACGGATGCGCTGCGGATGGGCAACTACGCCCTGCTGGGATCTCTGGGCTGGAACATTTCCCGGGAGTTTCTCTCTAGCGGACCCCACTCCTTGTTTTCTCGCATGCATTTGAACAATGGGACTGCAACGCCAAGTACCGGTTTAAATCCGTGAGACGGATGTGTTGCAACGAATGGAATAATCCCTTCACTGTGCTCTGCAAAAACCTGAGCCGAGTCCTTCGGTCGCACCGCCCACCGCGTCGCTGCCACCTGTAGGAACCCAATTGGGCATCCCTGGCGACCGGCTAATTTACTTGTCGGGAGCTAAACTGGGATGTGAGAAAACTCATTGTTGTCGTCATTGCGGTTGTTCTGTTGCTGCTCGTGTTCTTACTGGCAAGATCAGCGACACCCGTTGTCGAGTTCCCGTCTACAGTCGTTTCCCTGGGCCAAGCCACTCCCATCACTGTTCACGTACGCGATCCGCGTGGCATTCGCAGGCTGCAAGCGTTCGTCGAGCAGAATGGTTCTCGGTACCAGGTCTTTGCGATGGCGCAGCCGTCGAAGTCGCCCGACAGTACCTGGAACTTCACGGCTGGCGTCAAGACCACTCCCCAGTTGCAGGCGGGCAATGCGAAGTTGATCGTCGAAGCGACTTCGAACGACCTGCTGAGAAAGACAGGCCGCGCCGAACGCGACGTGACCGTCGTTACACAACCGCCGATTGTCAGCGTTGATTCAGAGCAGCACTACCTTTATCTGGGAATGGCAGACCTCGCCACGTTCAATGTCTCGGGGAGCTGGACAGAAGCGGGCGTGCGCGTCGGCGATGAGAAATTTCGCGCCTGGCCCATGCCTGGCGGCAAGCCGGGCCTGTTTTCCATGTTTGCGTTCGCCTGGAACATGCCGACCGATACCGTGCCGCTGGTCTATGCTGCGAACGGAGCCGGAAACGACGTGACCAGCCCCCTCGTGGTCGTGTTTCCGAAGAAGGAGCAGCCGAAATATAAGGTTCATGATCTACAGGTGAGCGACGCCTTCATGCAGAAGGTGATTAGCGAACTTGACCCGAACGGAACGGGTGATCCGGTCACGCGCTTCGTGAAGATCAACAGCGAGATGCGCCGCGCCAACAACAAAACGCTTTCCGATCTGCAGTTCAAGACCGCCGACAGGTTTCTATGGTCCCGGCCTTTCATCCGACAGGCTCACTCCCAGGCTGAGGCGAACTTTGCCGACGTGCGGAATTACGTCTATCACGGCCAGAAAATCGACCAGCAGGTTCACTTAGGATACGACCTGGCGGTTACGCAGCACGTCGGGGTGGAAGCATCGAATGACGGCAAGGTGGTTTATGCGGCTCCTCTGGGAATTTACGGCAACTGCATCGTCCTCGACCACGGCTATGGACTACAGACGATCTATGGCCACCTCAGCAGGATTGATGTCCATGAAGGCGACACGGTGAAGCAAGGCCAAGTGATGGGCGTGAGCGGCCAGACGGGCATGGCCGGAGGCGACCATATCCACTTCGCGATGCAGCTCGACGGCATCCAGATCGATCCCAAGGAATGGTGGGACGCACACTGGATTAAGGATCACATCGCGAGGCGGGTGGAACTTCCTGGGTTCAACCCGTAATCATCCCGTCTCCTGACGCCCCGGGTGCCTATTGGATATCGTCTCCCATCGTGCTTCGGGCTTGGGAACGCTTGGCACGAGCGTCCTACGTTTTCACAGCCAGCATAGCTGGAGGGGACCTAGGAGCCGTCACGAGAGTAAAACACTACGAGGATGTTTGCTTTAACGTCTGGCATCGATACCCCCTAAATGTGAACACAACTCTCTTGAAACGGAGAGGCGGTTCGGAGGCGGGCGTTAAATATACTACGGGCCTACGGCTTCCATTTCGTTTGTTCCCACCAGCTAATTGGCTCACATTGCTATCTCCCGCCAGAGAAAAACAACAAGGCGTGGAGTTAAGCCAATCTTTTTCGCAATCAGGGAAAGCGCAAAATTTCTTCTGCCCCTGGAAGAGCCTCCGGAGCGGGTTTGGGACAAAATTCGATGGATGGTGGAATGCCAGCGATTCGAAGGTGCGTCCCACAAGGCAAGCTGACGTCTGCGAACCCCTAATGCGGATGAGGTATCTCGCCAGCCGTGGTCATACACCCCAGCGGCGGCAGCTTTAGGGACAGGACTTGGCGGTGGAACTAACTGTTGCCTCAGTGCGGGCTGGACGAGCATTTACAAGCAACAATTCCGCTGACGCAAGCACGAGTGCTATCCAGAACACATCGCCAACGAATAAATGCAAAATCTGCAGCCAAATAGGGGTGAGAAGTAGCACATTCAAAATCCCGATGCTCAGCTGCGCGGAGAGGAGCACCACAAGACTAATTGCGAGTTTCGAGAGACGCCCCCGTCTGCGTGAGGTCCTGACGATAACCCATAAGATGTACCCTGCAGCAATCACCGCGACTAGGGGATGAAGCAGCCGAAAATGAAGAAGAGCGGGGGCTCCAGGACTAAAGTCCTGCATCACTGACGAGCGCAGGGATGTTGCGGGAAAGAGGGTATCGCCGAGAGCAGCCACTGCACCAGTAATTCCGATAAGCATCGTTGCGAGCATGCCCATCCCAACCGCGACTATTTCTCGTGGATTTCGGATCAGGGTGAAACTGCCACCCCCTTTTGACAACCAGGCTGCCGTGAGCGAGAGGGTCGCGAGCAGCAAGAGCGTATTGCCAAAATGCAGACACAGGAAGAAAACCCGGCCGCCAGATTTGTCCTGGGCCACATGGTCCAACAACACAAGAGCCGCTCCCAACAAGGCCTCATTTGCCAAAAAGACAGCAGCGAGTGTCGCAGAATAACGGCCCCAGTCGCCACGGGATGTCACTCGCCAGCACCAGATCACGAGACCAGCGACCATTAGTAACGCAATGCCGCTCGTCATGCGGTGCGTGAATTCAATGATGGTTTGCGCCCTGGCGCTTGTACCTAGAACATTGCCATTGCAGAGCGGCCACTTGTTGCCACACCCCGCACCCGAACCCGTGGCCCTCACATATGCTCCCCAAAGCACCACGGCCACATTGCAACCGAGAGTTATCCATGCAAAGCGAGCGACTGGCATCGTTCGTAGACGAGAGCTGGACACTGGCCTGGTCGGCGTATACATCATCAAATTGAGGTTATCAAAAATCCTGCGCCGCGCATTGTGTCACCGCCGACCGAATTGCACAGCGTCGCGCTGAGCACGAACCAAGTTATACGTCGCATGCATTAGAGTTGCCGCCATTGTCGAACGGGAAACGACTCGGATCCAACCATAGGCTACGCCTGTGGCGGTAAACGATACCCAATGTGACAGATCGGTCGGGCTGGTAAGGCAGAGCGGACCTCTGTCGTCCGTCCCGGTAGATGCGAGGAAGCCATAGATTCGACTTTGCACCGGAAGTCTGGTTCCACGCGCTGTTGGGCGACACAGCTCTGGTGATAGTGTGATGGAACCGGTTGTGGGCAGTGGCGACTTCCGCTTGAACAACAGCACACATGGGACTACGATCTGCGCCTTCACCAGCGCAACGAAAAGGGGCGAAGCACCTGCACGATACCTGTAAGGAGCATCCTCGGAGTCGGAGGACATCCTGGAATATATCCGTCAACGGGAATTACCGCGTCCACCGGGCCGACTACGGCGTGGCTACGGCCGAAGATTCCGCCGCTGCAACCACAGGCTCCAACCGCAACCACCAGCTTCGGAGAAGGCACCGCATCGTAAGCGTTCTTCAACGCTGCTGCCATGTTTCGGGTAACCGGGCCGGTGACCAGCAGCATATCTGCATGCTTCGGCGATGCGACGAAGTGAATTCCAAATCGCTCCAGGTCGTAATAGGGGTTGGTGAGGGCGACGATTTCCGCCTCGCAGCCGTTGCACGATCCGGCATCGACTTGCCGGATGTTCAGCGCCCGCCCGACCAGCGCCCGAATCTGCTCTGCTGCCTGAGATAGCGCAGGCTCGTCCTGGACAACTTCAGCCCGGGCCTGGATGTCCCAGCTTCGAATCAGCGCTTGCTTGCTCACACCGCAGCGAGTGACTTTTTCCGCGTACCGGAAAGTCCCGCCACCTGCTGCGATGCACCGGCCGCAGCCGGTACACTCACCGTAGTTAAGAATCAGATGTGTTCGCCTTGCGTCCTCGTCAATTTTCAATGCCGATGTCGGACAGGCGGCCACTACGCGACGCGCAACCGCATCGGTAAGCAAGTCGGGTCGAACATCCGGCATGCGGCTTCCCGCGGCGTTCACCAATAATTCGCCAATCGAAATCAGCACCTGGGGGCTTCTGAGACTGCGCGCGACGGCGTCGCCGATCATCGGTCACATCCGGAGTACGAGAGATTGAAGCTCTTGTTGATCAGGGGAAAGTCCGCAATGATGTTGCCGGGCATGGCCAACGGCAGCGCCGGCCAATTCTGAAACGAAGGCGATTTGATGTGGCAACGGGTGATTTTCCCGTTGCGTATTCTCACCCAGTAAAGAAGTTCGCCGCGCGGCGATTCGACGGCCGACAGAGCTTCTGCGTTTCCCGATAGTGGCACGGGGACGAGAACCGATCCTGCCGGAAGCTCCTTCAGCGTTTCATTGATCAGGCCCATGGAGATGGCGGTCTCGTCGATTCGGATGCGCGCGCGCGCCAGCACATCTCCGGACTCATACTGGGGGACGTCCACCTTGATGTCGCGATAGCGCCCGGTGGGATGATCGCGACGAACGTCGAGTTTAATTCCGCTGGCGCGCGCCGCCGGCCCAACTACCGCCAGCTGCTTGGCGATTTCGGCGGTCAGGATTCCTGTCGATTCAAAGCGGTTCTGCACGGACGAAGTATCCAGGATAAGACGTGCCATCTGTGCGAAATCGTGGGCCGCGGCCGTGACCATCTTGCCGAACGCACCCGCCTCTGCAGAGGACAAATCACGGGTGACGCCCCCGGGCACGGCAATGCCGCGCCAGTAGCGCGTCCCGAAGAAGCGGCTCGAAGCCAGCAGCAGAGTTTCCTTAATGCGCGCGGTGTAGGTGGCCGGCACCGTAAATCCGACATCTCCGCACAGCGCCCCAACGTCGGCAATGTGGGCCAGTATGCGTTCCAGTTCGAGTCCGATCAGGCGCACGGCCTGCGCTCGGGGTGGCACAGAGATCGCCAATGCATTTTCAATTGCCTGGCAGTAGGCCACGGCATGGGAGAAGCAGTTGTCGCCGGAAACCGATTCGGCAATCATCACCCCGTCCATCACCGCGGTGTTTTCGAAGAGCTTCTCCGTGCCCTTGTGGGTGTAGAAGTGCCGCAATTCGAGATGGAGCACGGTATCGCCGACTACGCTGAAGCGGAAATGCCCCGGCTCAATGATGCCGGCGTGTATGGGACCGACCGGCACTTCGCAAACCCCGTCTCCTTGCACTCTGAGGAAGTGGTATTGGCCTTCCGCCCACGGCACATGCGAAGCATCGTCGATCATGGGATGGACGTTTTCCGGCCAATTCTCGTGCAACAACAGAGGCCGCGGGTCGGGGTGCCCTTCGCACTCGATGCCGTACTGATCATGGAGTTCGCGTTCGTACCAGGCGGCCGCGGGCACGATCGGCGTTGCGGAAGGAATGGGTCCGGTGACCGGCGAACTGAGCATTCGGTATTCGCGGCCATCCACCTCGATGAGGTAGTGAACGTAGCGTACGTGGTTATCATCGGTGCTGCCAAAAATGGAGACCAGCCGCGTGTTCTCGGCGCCCAGCAGGTCCAGTGCTTGTGCTATACCCGCCTCGCTGTTGGGAAGGATCGCTCTCATGGCTGCAACACCGCCATCGCTCCACGCAAAACGGCAGCAAATACCGCCGGGATATGTATGCCCAACACCACCAGGCATACAGCGCAAATGCCCATAACGACGAACCAGGAAGCCTGCAAAGCCGGCTGTGCCGGAACATCGTCCGACTTACCCATGAGCATGTGCTGAAAATGGTGGAGCAGCGCGCCGAAGACCACAGAAATTGCTGCCAGCATCAGCACGGCAATGAAGTAGTGTGCCGTGGAAAAAGCGGCGGTGAGAATCACCAGTTCGCTGACAAACAACCCAAAGGGCGGCATTCCGCTGATGGCAAGGCCTCCCACGATGAGAGCGCCGCCTGCCCAGGGCAGGGAAAGGGCCATGCCGCGAATCCGCTCCATGCGGAGGGTGCCGAAGTTTTCTCGAACATTGCCCGCGGTGAAGAACAGCAATGTCTTGGCGATCGAGTGATTGAACGTGTGTAGTAATGCGCCGAGGAGTCCCAGTGTGCCGCCCAGACCGATGCCGATCGCCACAATACCCATGTGCTCAATGCTGCTATAGGCGAGCAGGCGTTTCAGATCGCGCTGCACAATCATCAGCAGGCTCGCCACGGCAAGAGAAACGCCGCCAAAGATCAGCAGCAGGGTGTGACTAAAGCCACTGCCGATGGCCCGCGAGGTAATCGCGTCAAAACGCAGCAGCGCGTACATCGCGCAATTCAGCAGCACCGCGGACAAGAGGGCGCTAATGGGTGAAGGGGCCTCGGCGTGGGCGTCGGGCAGCCAGCTATGCATAGGCACAAAGCCAACCTTGGTTCCGTATCCCACCGCCACAAACACAAAGGCAAGTTTCAGCAGCTCGCGTCCTCCAACCAGACCTGGAGCGGCGGCCATCAGGGTTCCCCAATCGAGCGCAGATTGCGGGCTGACTCCGCCTTTCACCGCCGCCAGGTAGAACGCGATCGTACCGAACAGGGCGAAGGCGATGCCCACGGTGCACACGATCAGATACTTCCAGCCGGCCTCGACTGCGCCCTCGGTATTGTAGAAGCCCACCAGCAAGGCGGATGCGAGGGTTGTGGCCTCAACAAAAATCCACATCATTCCGAGATTGGCCGAAAGGTACACCGCCACCATGGTGAACAGGAACAAGAACACCAGCCCATAAAACCAGCGGAGAGAAGAGAACCTTCCTTCCGGAACATGGCGGAGGTATCCGGACGAGTAGACGAGCACGAGGGCCGAGATCAGCCCCAGGCTGATGAGGAAGAACGACGTGAGGCCGTCGGCGCGCAGATAACGTCCTGCCTGCAGAACGCCCCGGGAATGAATGCTGTACACCGCAATACCTATGGCCGCCAGCTCCAGAGCGCCTGCGGTGAGCGAGACGCGCACCACCACGCGCGGATTTCGGCACAGGAACACCAGGAGTGCGCCCGCCAGCGGTAGGAACAATGGAAAAAGCAGGACCATGCATCAGCCTCGTAACCGCCGCAGCTTGGAAACGTCAAGATGGTCAAAGGTGTCCCGGATGCGAAAGACAAACAATCCCATCAGAAAGACTCCCATCAGCAGATCGAACACGATGCCGATCTCGATGACCAACGGCATGCCGAAGGTGGTGGTCAGAGCAGCCAGGAAGATGCCGTTGTCCAACACCAGCAGGCCAACCACCTGCATCAAGGCCTTCTTACGGCTCACCATAAGGAAGCCGCCAGTCAGCACCAAGGCGACGGCGGCAGCGAGCATAGCCTGGTCGCCGCCCAGCACGCCGACATAGGGCCGCACCGCAAAAAAGGAGAGAAGAATGAGTCCAGCGGCAATGAACACAGATTGGGAAGACGAGGTCGAGGAAGAGACGTCGCGCGGTGCCTTCAGCTCTTCGACAATTCGGTACAGCGCGTACGGAATCGCAATCACCTTCACGGATAGCACCAGCCCGGCTATTACAAAGCCTTCTGTCGAGTGGTGCATCCGAGACACGGCGATGATCTGTGCAGTGATGATCAGCGATTGCACGCTGAACAAAGCGATGCACGTGGAAATCCGCTTGGCTGCCGCGATCAGCAGCACGGTCATGAACAGGAAAACCCCGGACGACGCTAGAGCCTTGGCCGCAGCCGTCTCAAATAAACCCATCGTTCACCTCATCAGCGCGGTAAAAACCACGGCGAGAATCGCCAGCGCCGACGCTACGCCGAGAAAATCAGGGACCAGGTACATCCGCAATTTTGCAACACTGCATTCAACCAGCGCGAGCGCCAGTACGAGTGCGGCAATTTTCAGCAGCATCACCAGCGATGCGACTCCTAACGCCAGCGCCGAAACGCTGCTCGCCATTCCCCAAGGGACAAAGAGCGCGATCAGCAACGCCATGACTACGGTGAGCTTGATTGCGCTGGCCCATTCAATCAGTGCGAGGCTCGGTCCCGAGTACTCCAGCACCATCGCTTCGTGAATCATCGTCAGTTCCAGGTGCGTAGTAGGATTGTCCACTGGGATGCGGCCCGTTTCCGCAATGGCGACCAGCACCAAAGCCGCGAACGCCAGGGCATGGACCGCCGAGAACTGAAAAAAGTTCTGCCCCATGGTCCACTGCACCATTCCAGCGATACTGGCGGTATGCGCCGCGATGGCCACCGACATCAGCGCCAGCAAGAATGGAGCTTCAGCCAAAGTTGAAACCAGGGCTTCCCGGCTCGCTCCCATGCCTCCGAAGGAACTGCCGCCGTCCATCGCTCCCAGCATCAGGAAGAAGCGGCCCAGCGCCAGCAGGTAAACCAGAAGCACGAAATCGCCGGTCACGCCCAGCAGTGCCGAGCCGTGCAGTAACGGTACAAATGCCGCGACCACCAGGGTGGTAGTAAACACCACCATGGGGGCGAGGCGAAAAACAAAGGAAGCCGAAGCCGGGACCAGGTCTTGCTTGCGAAAAAGTTTCAACACATCGGCGTACGGCCTCCACACGCTCGCGCCGCGCCGATTCTGAATTCTGGCTTTGATCCGCGAAATCACACCCCGCACCAGCGGCGCCAGCACAATCAGGAGCAGTACCTGCAGCACATTCGTCATGAGCGTCATGCCCACCTCATGAACATCAGCAATGCGATCAGGGCGGCGAAGATGTAGAGCAGATAGATCTGAATATTTCCGGTCTGGAGCCGGCGCAAACGCAGCGCCGCGGTGACGATGGCGTCCACCCCTGGCCGGTACAGAAACTTTTCGAAAGAGGTTGTACGAACCGACCGGTACGAGATCGACACCGGAAAATATGGCGGGTCGCCAGGAACCACTTCGAGGGTTCGCTCCGCCCTATACACCCGCGAGAATACTTTTCGCAGCGGCTTGGAGAAGGCGGTGGAGGTGTATTGCATGCGCTCGTCGAGGCCGGGAAGTCCGCAGGCCCAGGTCGCTGTCAGCTTTTTCGCTCGCTTGAACCCCGCAAAGCCGCCTACCAAAACCAGAACGAACAATGCGATCCAGGGAAGCACAACGGTAAGCGAGGTTGCCGCTGGCGGCAAGGCCGCGCCGGGAAGAAGTTCCTCGGTGAGCGGGCCCAGGCTACGCAGGACCAAGCCGGGGAAAATCCCAATCACGACGCACGCTGTCGCCAGCACTCCCATGCCGGCCTGCATGGGCAGAGAAACTTCATTCGCGCTTCCCGCCTCACCACTCCGGGGGCGCCCTAGGAAGGCAACCCCGTACACTTTGGCAAAACATGCGGCTGCCAATCCGCCAATCAGCGCCAGTACGCCCGCCGCCAAGGGCAGAACAATGGCGGCCGAGAGATTGGTCATTTCTGAACCGGCCAGAAAGCTACGGAACGTCAGCCATTCGCTCACGAAACCGTTGAACAACGGCAACCCAACAATGGAGCAACAGGCAATCAGGAACATGGTGCCGGTCAGAGGCATCCGTTTCTGCAAGCCACCCAGTTCTTCCAGGTCGAGTGTGTGCGCCGCATCAGAAATTGCGCCGGCCCCGAGAAACAGCAGGCTTTTGAAAATCGCGTGGTTCAAGCAGTGGAGCAGGGCTGCGGTGAGAGCGAGCGCTGCCCAGACCGGGGCATGGTTGGCCGTAAACACGAGCGCCGCCCCCAGCCCGAGATAGATGATGCCTATGTTTTCGACGCTGTGATAGGCGAGCAAGCGCTTCAGATCATGCTCCCCGATCGCGTACAGGACACCCAGCAAGCCGGATACGGCGCCTGCGAACAACACCAGATATCCACACCAGCTGGGGCCGCTGCCGAGAAAGTCAAAAGCGAAGCGGACAAGGCCGTAAACCGCGGTTTTCAGCATTACGCCCGACATCAAGGCTGACACCGGACTGGGCGCGATTGGATGCGCTCGGGGCAGCCATAAATGCAGCGGAACAATTCCGGCCTTGGTTCCAAATCCTACAAACGCCAGCAAGAAGACAGCAGTGCGCAGCGGTGCCGGCATCAGGGCTCCGTACGACCGCATCTGTGCGAAGTTGCTGGCGTGCGGCAGAAACAATAGGAAAGCGCCGATTACCGCTGCCGCGCCGGCATGCATCATGACGAGATAGATAAAAATGTTGTGGCGCCGCTGTTCTGAGTCGCCGTCAATCACGATGAGGCCGGCGGAGAACAGAGTCATCAGTTCCCATCCGAACAGAAACGCAAACGCGGTGGAAGCGGTTACGACCAGAACCATCGACAGGAGGAACAGAGGCAAGAGCACCCACAGCCAGTGCTGGCGTGCTCCGGCATAGTGGCGCGGGATGTAGGAGCTCGAAAACAGGACGACGGGCAGGGACACAGAGCAAATCAGCAACAGAAAGAACGCGCTGAGCCGATCCATGCTGAGCGCGAACGAGAACGAAGCCACTTGAGAAATATCAACCTGGAACCTTTGCCCACGCCAGAACCCCATCGCTGCAACCGCTGTCCCAACCACTAACGATCCCATTAGCAGGGCGGCAGGGAGGGTGTGCGCCTTCGTCCACCGACGGGACATCAGGGTCACGACTGGGACCGCGAGCATTGCTAAAAGGAACGAATTAAAGGCCAACAGCATCATCGGGGGAGCCGTTCGTCCACCTCATGACTCGATCGGCACAGGCTGGCGGGGAGTTCCACACGTGGGAGCTTGTGGCCACCAAAATCGAACGCGTTGCTCACTTCTCCCCCGCCGGGCTGAGTTGAGAAAGGAGGTCCCTTATATCTACCAAGTGGTTGTTGAAGACCTGCCGGGCATCGTCCAGCAAATGAAAGATTGCTGGGTCAGGGACTGAATAATAGACGTTCTGGCCTTCCTTGCGGCCGACTACAATGCTGCTCTTTCGCAAGACTGCAAGTTGTTGAGAAAGCGTACTTTGCTCAACTTTAAGACGGGTGCTGAGCTCATTTACTCCGACTTCCCCGGAACGCAGAGCGTCCAGTATTCTGACCCGCATCGGGTGCGCCAGGGCCTTGAAAAACTCGGCCGTGAACTGTGGTAACTCAGGCATATCTATATGTTGCTATATTTGCATATTAGATGATACTAAATCAATATGAATCGCATCATTGCGGTAGGGTGAAAACCTCCGGGCACGCAGGGGCTTATAAGTTCTGTGCAATGCATTTGTTTTGTCGGGACGAAGGACAGCTAGAAAGAGGCGGGAGGAGATTTTGTCTGAGGGTGAATTGTCTCTGCGGTCTCGCTGGATCTTGCCGCTGTGACGCAGATTATGGAAGCCGAATCGTTGTGGGTCATCGTCCACCAATCTGCCGTCGTCGTCTCGGTGCGATAAAAGAATGCCCACCTTCACTGCCGCTGGCCAGATCAACAACTTTCCCACTCTCGCGCCAAAATCAAGCGCACAGGGCCGCAAACCCAGGGCTGTCTGCTCCCCGAGGTTCTATTGAACTCTGACCTTGAACCCGTTTACGCCCACCACTTCTTCGGTCCGCTGGCTGAGAGTCTTGATCGAAAACGAAGTTTCCATTCATCACGCAATCGAAACCATTGGGTGCAACTCCCTGCATGGATCCCCCCAGACAAAATAGTCCACCGACGCCGTAACTTTTCCGTCTCTTTTCGAGATTAAGTGATTAAGAACCGAGTGCCGCGGAGAATTCTTTGAAGGCGCTGGAAGACGAGAACCTGAAGAACCAGGATGATGAGCGGCTGCAGGTGGAGGCGGCGCGGGAGGACCCGGCGCGCTTTGCCGAACTATACGAGGACAATTTTGAACGGGTGTACGCCTACATTGCACATCGCGTGGGCAACCGCGACGATGCCCAGGATGCGACGGCGGATGTTTTCCAGCGGGCGCTCGCCGGCCTGCCGCGGTTCGAGTGGCGGGGCTCGCCGTTCGTTGCCTGGCTTCTGGGGATCGCGGCGAACGTGCTCTCGGACCGCTGGCAGCGCGCCGCAAAGCAACAGGAGGTCATCGCCGATGATCTCGATCAAATTGGGACCGAGGACGATGTCGAGCAGCGGGCCATGCTTTACCAACTCGTGGACACGCTGCCGGCCGATCAGCGACAAGTAATCATCCTGCGCTTTGTCGGGCAGAAAAGCCTGCGCGAGATCGCGACGGAATTGGGACGCAGCGAGGGTGCGATCAAGCAGCTTCAACTGCGGGCATTGCAAAACCTTCGCGAACGGATAAGGAACAATCATGGCTAGCATCTCTCTTGCCGATCAGCTTGAAGATGCGATCGAGATGATGATCGCAGAACCGGATTCTGCACCACCGAAGGTGGATCTCCAGATCGGTGAACTGCTGGGGATCGCTGCGGAACTGCGTTTGCTTCCAGATCCCGAATACAAGGCGGCCCTGAAAGCGGAGTTGCTCGGACAAAGCCATGCTGCGTCATTTGCAGCGTCCGTCAGCGTTCGTCGAGAGCTGACAAAGAGGGCGCCAGCGCGGCGCGATGCGGACTTCGACGAGATTCATGCCGACTCTATTTGGATCTGGCGAAGGTACCTATCCTGTCCATCGGGGAAATTTCGCGATTTCAGCGGCGCTCCACGCGGTGCTACTTGCAGTCGTGGCGACAGCAGGACTCTGGATGACGAAGCAAACCCAACCCAAACCTCACACGACCAGCATTCTGCTGACGGACATCAGTCCCTACGTGCTGCCACCGGCAATCGATAAGAGTGGAGGCGGGGGAGGCGGCGGCGACCGAGACAAAATGTCCGAATCAAAAGGCAGCCTGCCCCATTTCGCACGGGAGCAACTGACACCTCCAACCATTGTCGTGCGCAGTGAACAGCCAAAGCTTGCCGCGGAGCCAACAGTCGTAGGACCGCCTGCGCTCAGCGTTGCGCCAGCGTCTCCGTTAGGCAATCCACTGTCCGCGATCCTCCAGCCGTCGAACGGGACCGGGTTCGGTGGCGGCATCGGGAGTGGCAATGGCGGAGGAATCGGCTCAGGGGGAGGACCTGGCGTTGGCCCGGGACATGGCGGTGGCTTCGGCGGTGGCGTGTATCGCGTGGGCGGCGGGGTTTCCGCACCACGCGCCATCTACGACCCAGACCCGGAGTATTCCGAAGAGGCCCGCAAGGCAAAGTTCCAGGGAACGGTTTTGCTCTGGGTCGTCGTGGGGGCAGATGGCAGGCCACGTGATATCCACGTGCAACGGTCGCTCGGTATGGGTCTCGATGAGAAAGCCATCGAGGCAGTGCAGCAATGGAAGTTCGCCCCCTCGATGAAGGACGGACATCCCGTACCAGTTCAGGTCAATATCGAAGTCAATTTTCGCTTGTACTGAGGCAGTTCGGTCCAACCTCTGCTGGCCGGTGTCTAAATCTCCAGCGCGGCGAATCGTGCCTGCGAAAGCAACCTCGACACACGTTGGCACACCAGTGACCACTTGACGTTATAAGGAGGAGACGTGCGTCTTCGCATAATCGCACTGCTGTGGTTGGCATTCGGAACAATGTCATACGCTCAGACCTTGGCACAGCCAACGGCTCGAACGGCAACTGCCGCACCAGATTCGGCGGCACGCCTGCCGGTAACAAGGGTTATTCTCTACAAGAATGGGGTCGGCTATTTTGAACATTCCGGCCGTATTCGTGGCAGTCAGGACGTTGACATCGATTTCACCACCGCGCAACTGAATGACGTGCTGAAGTCTCTGACGGTGTTGGATCTTGGGAAAGGAAGAATCACCGGGGTAAGCTACAACTCGACAGCCTCGCTCGAACGGCGGCTGGGTTCTCTGCGTCTCCCGGTAGGCGAAAATCCAAACACCATCCAATTCCTCGATGCGCTCCGCGGCGCACGCCTCGAAGTGCGCAGTGGATCGACTAACGTCTCCGGCCGTTTGTTGAGCATCGACCAACGGGAGTTGCCACTTAAGGACGGCCAAAAGCTTACGGTCAATCAGCTTTCCCTCGTGACCGACAACGGCGAAGTCCGAGTATTTGATTTGAATCCCGCCACCAGCGTCCGCATTGCGGAAAAGGGCCTCAACGAACAGGTCGGAAGGTATCTGGGCATGGTGGCATCGACGCGCGACCAGGACGTCCGGCGCATGGTCATCTCGACTGCGGGCGAAGGAGACCGCGATCTGCTGGTGAGCTATATCAGCGAAGTTCCGGTATGGAAGTGTACGTACCGCATCGTAGTTCCAAAGGAAGGCAAGCCCCTGCTGCAAGGCTGGGCCATCGTGGACAACACGGTTGGCGAAGACTGGAAGAATGTCGACTTGTCCCTGGTGGCGGGAGCGCCGCAGTCGTTCGTCCAGGAGTTGTCTCAGCCTTACTACACGAGGCGTCCAGTTGTGCCGCTCCCGGCAAACGCAATGCTCACCCCGCAGACGCATGAAGCCACCATGGAAGAAGGTGAAGTCGTTAATGGACAGCTTCTGGCGCCATCGAAAATTGGAGGTTCAGTCGGTGGCGTTCCAGGTGGGGTTGCCGTCGGTCAGGCGGGAGGTGTCCTTGGCGGAGTAGGAGCAGGTCACGGTGGCGGCATCGGCGGCGGAGCTTACAGAGTTGGCGGTGGCGTCCGTCTTGACGCCACCGCAGCAGCTCAGGCTCTTGAAACCACAACCACCCTGGCGCAAACCCAAGAACTCGGCGATCTGTTCGAATACAAGCTCAAGGACTGCGTCACCATTCGCAAGAACCAGTCGGCGATGGTGCCCATTCTCCAGACGCGCATCGACGCGGAGAAGGTCTCGGTCTGGAATCCTTCCCAACCGTCGGTGCTGCGCGCTCTTTGGATCAACAACAGCAGCGATCTCACACTCGACGGGGGCAGTTTCAATGTGCTCGACACCGACGCCTTTGCGGGTGAGGGTCTGATGGATCCCATCAAGCCGGGCGAAAAGCGTTTATTATCTTACGCGGCTGATCTCGGCCTGTTGGTGGACGAGAAACAGAAGTCGGAAAAACAGAAGATCACCAGGATCGTGATCGCGCATGGCGCCATGACCCAGATAACCGAGGAGCGGGAGGAACACATCTACACCATTCGCAACCGCGATACCTCAGCGCGGACCGTGGTGATTGAGCATCCCGCACGCCAGGGGTGGAAGTTGGCCGACGGAACGCAGCCGGCGGAGAGTACCGCATCGTTCCATCGTTTCCGGCTGAACGCCGAGCCCAAGAAAACCACCATCGTGAGCGTGGAAGAGTACCGGCCAGTCTCAACGCGATATCAGCTAACCAACGTGTCGGACAGCCAAGTCGATTACTTTGTCAGCCAGAACGCTGTCAATGCCGAGGTTGAAAAAGTGCTGCGACAGGTGGCGGGGCAAAAGAACACTATTGCCGGTTTCGAAGCCGACCTTGCTGCGCGCAAGGTGCAGATGTCGAGCATTGCCGAAGATCAGCAGCGAGTACGCGAGAACATGAAGGCACTTAAAGGCAGTTCTGAAGAGAAGGCCCTGGTGGAACGCTATGCGCGAGAACTGAATGATCAGGAAGATCGGGTGCAGTCTTTACAGCACGAGATCTCGGACCTGCAACAGAGGCGCGACGCGGCGCAAAAGGCACTGACCGAGATGATTGAGGGCTTGGCGTTGGATGCGACATTGTAGAAAGGCAGAAACATATACAAAAGCCTGCTGGAAGCCCCTCGAAAACGTAGATAGATTCGTCCACCAATATTTCGAAGCAAATGTGGCCATGTCGCGAACGGCGTGCTGGGAGGTTACAGAAGAGCTGAGCTTATGTACCCGAGCGTTGTGTTAGGAAAATAATGAGAGAGGATGGCGCGAAAATCCTTGCCGTCCTGGGCCATGCCGGAAGCGCCGAGCTGACACAAGCCAATTCCATGGCCACGGCCCACACCATCGAGAGTAACGGCGCCCGGCGCATCGGTCTTGGTGAATGTGCTGCTGGGAATGGCCATCCATCTTTCCGGGTACGGCCAGGACAAAGTCGCACTCACCGCCTTGACGCGTGCTGAATGTAATGTTTTCGCCGACGATTTCCGAGCCGCCCGGGGGGAAGCTAAGAAGTTCGTCCCATTCCTTCATGAACAGATTTGGACTTGTCGCGGCTAGCTGTCGAGACTGGCGGATAGCCGCATGATGGTTGAGCTCTGCTCCGCACGCCCACCTCAGTAGACTCCGTGTTTCCTCACAAATCCGAGGTTAGCCATTCCAGAGGAATATCACGCCAGCCACTATTAGCGTCAGCTCGATGATCCAAACGAATGCCTTTTCGGGTAATTTGTCGACAATGCGTTTTCCAGCGAATGAGCCGAGCACCATTACTGGACCCAGCATAAGTCCAGCTACAAGTGTGTGCAGGGGAAGGACGGCTGCGTGCCGATAGGCAATCAGTTTTGTGACGTGCATGACAACAGTGGACATCGCCTCGGTTCCGATATACGCGCCTTTGACCAAGCCGTAAGCTAGGAAAAAGGGAGCCATCAGTGGGCCAACGCTGCCCAGCAGCGCTGACAGGAAACTGGCTCCCGCTCCAATACCCGCAAATGCTGGCAGAGATGGACGCCAGGTTGAGCCCGGTCGGGCATGCCGCCAGATCACGATCAGAATCAAGAAGACTCCGAGGAGCCTGGTCAGGGCTGCGAGGGGGGCTTTCGCAAATAGGAAGCCGCCCAACAGCGCCAGTGGCACTCCACCAGCCGCAAACCACGCGACGACTCGCCAATTCAACTCCCGACGATTGAACCAGACCCGACTGCCGTTCCCGACGAGCTGGGCGACGGTGAGAATTGGAATAGCCTCTCGCACTCCAAATGTGACAACCAGGACAGGTAGAAGAACTGCCGCTCCGCCGAACCCTGTAACTGCTGCGAGCGTTGCAGCAACAAAGGAAACGAGCAGGAGCACCGAGGAGTGAAGTAAGTCGGGCACAGATCTCTGGTCAATCGATTATTGCAGAGCAAAATGCGCAGTAAATGTGGATGTTCGAATCATGAATCTATGCCAGAGATCGCATTCGCTGCGCCCAATGCGCAGGGGGCCCACGACACTAACGAGGGTGCTCATTGAGCGACTGCAACGGCATCCAGTTCTTCTTGCAAATTTTGCAAACGATCAAGCTCCTTTTGCACCGCACTTGTGCCTGCAGCCATGACCTCCCTGGCATTCGAGAGTGCCTGCTCCGCCGAAACACTCACCTCGCGAAGCAGCCTGCGAACGTCGGATTCAAGACGTAAGCGGCTTTCCACCACTCGCTGTTCCACATCCCCCTGAACACGCGAGGCGTTGATATCCAAGAGATGTTCTAGGAAGTTCGCTGCGTCCTTTTGCACCCAGCGACGGATGTGAAGCGCTCCCATCAGGAAATCGACCGAGTACAACAACGGGGACGCTGGCTGCGCGATGGTGATCATGTCGTGAAAGAAGAAGCGCGAGCGGGTTCGAAAGCCGTGTTCGGCGTCCAACGATTTTGGCAAGTGCGAGAAGTCGGCCGCCTGCTCCTCGGAAATTCGCTGCAGGAGCCCGTTTACCAGACCTACGAGGCGCAGTGTGACCGTGGCATAGAGCTGTTCCGCCTGCGTCTCCTCTGTATCCAGCCACGGCATAACATGACGCCGAGCGACGGCCTGAGCGATGGCCATGAGCTCGCGTCGCCTACTCGGACCAAACGTGGTGGCGACAGCGCTGGTATCGTGCTCAAACTCTTCACGTGCGATTGGCAAAACCAATCTTAGGAATTCCTTACGGCGGCCAAGCAGTGCCATCGATAGTCTCATTTGCTCGGCGGAAAACAGAGCCCCGAGATCCCGTAGCGATTGCTCGGCCTGGTTTACGGTCTGCCGGAGATTCGCAATTCTCTGTTCCGAGTTAGCGATCGGTTCTCTTAGCGCCCTGACGCGTTCATCGATCGAGCGTTGCAGCGAGGCCGAGAATCGGCGCATGCCACGCTCCGCTGCCGAACGAGTCATTGCCAGGCCTGACTTGCAGGCCAGATGTTTGAGATTTTCGATCAGCTTCTTCCAGTCATCGGCATCTGTAGAGTTGTTAAGCCGGGTTAGCGCGCTGACTTCATAAATCTGCCCAACAGGCCTCTGGAGACGGCCCTCAAGAACTTTGGTAGCGAACTCTGATGCTTGTTGCCGTTCCGCGGCGGAGACCCGGTCGATTTTGTTCAGCACGATCAGAATCTCGTCGACATTGACGGCTACGGCCTCGATCAGCGCCAATTCCTCGCCGGAGATCGGCGGGTCGGCGCCGACGACCAGGATGGCGGCATCGATTTGCGGTATGAAATCCTTGGTGGTTTCCGTGTTCCCGGAGAAGACCGACCCTATTCCCGGTGTATCAACCAGGCACATTCCCCCAGCCAGCAACGGCGAAGGAAGGAAGACCTCCACCCCAGCGACTTGCTTGGAGTTTTCCGGATTCAACTCTTCTGAAACATATTGCGGCAGATCTTCCGGACGAATCGTGCGCCAGCGTGTGTCGATGAGAACGCGCGCCGTTCGTGCATCTCCATAACGCAGCACCGTGGGTACGGTGGTCACAGGCACAACACCGGTCGGAAGTATCTGTTCTTCTACAAAAGCATCGAGCAGTGTGGATTTGCCTCGTTTGAATTGGCCAACGCAGGCGACGAAGAAACGCCCTTCATCGATTCGTGTGACGAGCTGCCGTACGTCGGTGGCGACCGAACCTTCGCCCAGCTGCTCGGCCATTGCGGCCAGTCGATCCAGTGCTTGCGCATTGGGAGACCGGGCAACGGGAGCTTGATTGGGAATCGGCATGTTTTCTACGTTGTGCATCTTGGGTTCGCTCAACGAGCTTCCGTCGACACGTGCATCATTGGCTCACGATCGAGATTCTGTAATCAATGTAAAGAGGCGCGATCTTGATCTGGTTCTGGTGAGAGTACTTGGGAGCCTTGGCCATGCGAATCATCTGGAGCACGGCCCCGGGATTCCCGTCGCTGTATTCGACAACCCTATCCAGAAACTGCCCGAGATTCGCCGCCGTTAAACCTTCTCTCTCAGCATAGCCTGCTGCAAAACGACGTGTAATTTCAGGATCGAAGTTCCGGAGCGCGAACCTCTCAGCTCGATCAGGAAACAGTCGTAGAACGAATCCCACATCCTCCATGTGAGCTGAACGTGATACCGCGACCACCGGAACCGACCAGTTCAACATGAGCTCACGAATCGCGGCCGCCAGCGCCTGCGAAGGGCGCACAAGATGATCCACGATCACCAGGTATTTCGAGTCGTGCAGCGCATCGCGTATCAGCCCCTTCACGGAGACGGCGGTCTTCTCCTGAAGAGACTCCTTTCCCCGCAGGCACGACTTGGTGAGCACGGGATGCTCCAGTACCAGCAGCGACTCCGTTAGATTTCGGTACAGCGACTGAGGGGTCGGGTTCTGCGGACTGTACAAAACGCCGGTGAATTCCGGGAACACCTGCTGTAGCAGCAGAGTCTTTCCGACGCCTGCTGGGCCGTGCAAGAGGAACGAACCCCGTGCAGCAAGGCGTCCGCGCAATTGCTCCAGTTCCTGGTCCCGACCAAACACGGCAGGTCCGGTCATGGCGCATGCGACCTTAACACCGGAACGGGAAAGCGCCTTGTGTCTAGTCATCATTGTTTCGGCTGCGGACCTTGCTGGTGCACGTACTTGATGACTTCAACGTCAGACATCGCGATCAGCCCCTCCGCAACCATTTCGTCCAGTGCTGGAATCAAGCGTTTGATGTTCTCTTCGGTATCGATAATCTGAACCAGGATCGGCGCATCCGACGAAAACCGGAGCATATGAGAGCGGCGAATCATTGTGCTGGCACCATAACCCTCAATGCCGCGATAAACGGTGGCACCGGCGATGTCGAGCTTGCGGCAACGCTCGACGATTGCCTGGTACAGCGGGCGGCCCTGCCACTGATCGTCCTCCCCGAAGTGAATGCGCAACATCTTGGCCTTACCTTCAAGTTTCATTTCTGTGTCTCCTGCACCTCCGGGAGGGGCTGAGCGTGCGAATACTTGATCACGTCGACATCGGACAAAGCAACCAGTCCCTGTTTCACCATTTGATCGAGCACGGGAAAGAAGGCCCGAAGCTTCTCTTCGCAATCGACGACGGTGAGCAAGATCGGCGCATCGTGAGAGAGGTTAAGGGTTGAGTCTTTATGCATGCGGCGATTGGCGCCATATCCCAGGATTCCCCGGTAAACAGTGACTCCTGCAATATCATTTGCCCGCAGCGCCTGCACCAGCGCTTGATAGAGTGGCTTGTCGCCCCAGGTGTCATGTTCACCGATCAGAATGCGCATCATCTTGGCCTGTGACTCCAGCTTGACGGCTGGCACATCGGGCACTCGCTTTTCTCCGGGCGGCACTGGTCGAATGACGCTTGTATCGTGAACTTCGATTAATCCGTGGCAGGCGATTTCGGCCAGCTTCGGCAAGACCTCTTGCACCCGCTCTGGGGTCTCGATGAACTCGATTTTGATGGGCATCTGATCGGAGAGCTCTACCAGGCGGCTGGTGTGCAGTTTATGGTCAGTTCCAAAGCCCGCTATACCGCGCGTGACGGTTGCATCGGATATTCCGCGAAAGAACAAGTAATCGAGGATCGCGGCGTAACAGGCGGTTCCGTGATAGGTCTGGCCTTCGATCACGTACACCGTCACTTTCTTAGCTGGTCCAGTAGTTAGCACGTGCTCCTCCTAGCGTGTAATACCTCGCTGAGACACCAAGAACTCCGCGATGTGGCCGAGAACGCCGCCACCACCTTTTTCCCCTCTTCTCACTTTCACCTCGAACGCCGCCAACTGTCTTTCCAGGTCTTCCTGATTGCTCGCAAGGATCTGCCGGATGACCTCAGCTTCAGGCTCTGGAAGAACGTTTATCAGCCGTCGGCCATGGAAGATGCAGACGGTCCCATACTGGCTTACCCAGCTACGAAAGTTGTCGTGTTTCATCTCCCGAGTAAACTCCGCCAGCTTCTCATCCTCGTGTTCGCGCAGCGCGGCGCACCAATCACACGAATGCATTTCGATCGGCCAGGTTCCCAGCCCAGTCTCCGACGCCTGGAGCATAGCCCGAAAAATTGGCACGGCCTCGATCGCAGGAGATGACCCCGCCAATGACCAGGCGTGAAAATTGCAAAGGCCAGCGGCCGGGTAACGGTGTGGACCCTCGACCATGGAATTCTGGAATGCGCGCATCAGCGTGCAAATCGGACAGACACCTCGGGCCAGCGCCTGAACGATGGGGGCTTCCGGCGAAACAGCATTTTGCGGTCTCATACGAACACCCGTCCTATAGCAGCTCCCGCCCACACTGCCACGAACCCAACGACGACGCTCAGCGCGACGTTTAGTAATCCCGTAGTCATTTGACCGTCCTGAACGGCCCGAAGCGTCTCGTATTCGAACGTTGAAAATGTTGTGTACGCTCCGATGAACCCGATGGGAATAAAGTAGCGCCAGTACTGGCTCGCGGTCGTCCTTGCCAGCAAGGTGACAATGAATCCGATCAGGAAGCAGCCGCTAATGTTGATCACAAACGTGCCGTATGGAAAGCGAACTCCATAACGGCTTCCGACATAGGTTGCGACGAAGTACCGGGCAACCGCACCGAGGAAGCCTCCGACGCCAACGACAAGATATTTCAGCAAACTTGCAATCCTCTCTGTATCTGTATGTCAGCCACATCAGGAAGCGACTGCTGCACTGTTCTTTGTGGCCGAATCCGCGGTCAGCATCCGTGCCAGCGCTTCAAGATCTGAACTCACTTGAGCCGAGCTGATCGTGTCTTGTTTCCTGTCCAGCAACAATCGCTCCAACTGAGCACGGTAGCGATTTGCAAAACTATCGAAGCGGCGTTCCAGGTCTGTGATGGCATCGAGCCCCCACGCGTACAGCAAACGAGAAAAACTCTCCAGCGCCAAGTTGAGACCGCTCTCATGAACCTGAAGTCGATGCCGTGCCGAATGAACTCGGAACCATCTCCCCAGTCTGCCCACGATCGGTCGTTTTGCGAAACCATCTTGCCGATTCATGTGGAACGCCGGCATTTCTGCCAGGACCTGGAAGTCTTCTGATCGAGGCATGTCCGTGGATCTCAATACCTCGGCCGTTTTCGACAATTCTTGCCGGAAAAGTTCGCCAAGCTTGAGCAACTTCGTTCGAACCTCGCCTGCAATTTCAGCTGCCACTTCCACAGCTGTTCCACGCAGCACTTCAGCGCAGTCCACTTCTCGTTCTTCGTGCCAGAGATCTGCAATGGAGTCAGCGGCCTTATTCAGGATGAACGAATCAAGTCTAGGAATCTCTTCCGTGGCGCGCCGAAGCTCGGACTGTAACTTTTGTAGGTCCCCGGCACTGCGCCGCAACTCGAGGTCGATTTCCTCCAATCGCAGCCGATCTTCCCCTTCGACGCGGGCGTAGGAGAGACTGACCTCCAAGGCGGAGCGGACAGCGCCAGCGAGCGTCAGGGTCTTCCTCGTCAGGGACTCCTGTAGCAGGCGTTGCTTTCGATCGTAGAGTGGCGCGAGTTCTTCAGCGAACCACTGTTCCAGAAGAGCCGTATGGCTCGGCATCACACTCACTGGCCGCACCGGCAAGTCGGTGCCGAACTCCGTGTGAAGCTGTCGCCTAACGTAGGCCATCTGCTGTTTGAGATCTTGTGCGGACAGAAGGTCTGCCTTGCTGACGAGCACCGTTGTGCTGGTCGAGGCCTGAGTCAAGGCTGCAACGATCTTCAGGTCCTCGGGTATGAGCGTTGAACCAGCGTCAACCAGCACGATCCCGGCGTCGCAGCGGGGAAGATAGGCCAAGGTTTCGGCTGCGCCGCTCGTCGCCAGAGATCCGATGCCGGGGGTATCCACAAAGATGATGCCGTCGCGCAGCCGCTCCGAAGGATAGAGCACCAGAATTCGTCCCACGCGCTTCTGGTTCTCCGGATTTAGACGCTCGTCCACAAACGTGCTCAGTTCCGCGATGTTATGCTCCGAGACGCCGCGACCTTCCTGCCAGACGCGAATCAGAGGGTTAGGACCGTATCCAATGCGGGTGGGCACGGCAGTAATCGGAGTCACGCCGACCGGCAGTAGATCCGTACCGATCACGTGATTCAGCAAAGAGGACTTGCCCGTACTGACCCGCCCGAATATTGCGATCTCGAGTGCGGTATCTTCTAGCCGGTCCAATAGCATGCCGATCGTCGGACGAAACTCGGTCAGCCCATGCCGGTCGATCATGTCCGCCAGGGTTTGCAGCGCCTCCACATCCCATCCCTGGCTCGCCAGCTTTTCCACTCTTTCCCGCAGGTCGCCTGGGCCGGGTTGCAGGACATAGCGATGCAGCTCTTTCACTGCTGATTGCAACTCTGCGACCACGCCGTGCAGGTCGGCCGCGCCCTGCTCGGATACCGGACCGTAACCCCGCATGTAGTGTGGGGCGAGTTCAGCCACGGCAATCTCAACAAATGTGAGCCCAACATGGATCGAATGAGAGGCCGAGATGCGAGGCTTCTCCGGACCGAGCGACTGGCCGGCTAATACCTGTAAGAGTTGTCCGCGGAGCCGCGCGATGTAGTCCTCGATGGTCTTCCGCCGCAGAGGGGTGATATCGCCGGCGTAGCTGGGAAAGACGCTTCTGGAAGCCGCGGCATTCAGGGTTTCTTCCATGTCTCCCAGCAGCTTATCAATGTGCTTGCAGGTGGTCAGCAAATGCTGGCGCTGACTGGGATTCAACGTGATGTGATTGTCATTCATCTGTTGACGGTTTGAGCTCTGTCAATCTCGACTGCCGGGGCGCTGCTTCGCCAGGCTCCATGTAGACGCGCTTGGCGTGACTTGTTCATTACTTCCGCACGGGCTCGTTGACCCACTTGGCATAGGCTTCGCGACCGACATACTTGGCCGCGCTGCCCAACTCGGCTTCAATTTCAAGCAGCCGGTTGTATTTCGCGATGCGTTCACCGCGTGATGCTGATCCGGTCTTGATCTGGCCGACACCGGTCGCCACTGTGAAATCAGCAATCGTGGTGTCATCGGTTTCGCCTGAACGGTGCGAAACCACGCATGTGTAGCCGTTCTTGCGAGCCAGGTCGATGCAGCGTAACGTCTCTGTGACCGTCCCTATCTGGTTCAGCTTGATAAGCACGGAATTCGCGATGCCCTCGTGGATGCCGCGTTGAAGAATTTCAGGGTTGGTAACAAAGATATCGTCCCCAACAAGCTGAATCTTCTGGCCCAGCCGCCGGGTCAGCTCACCCCAGCCTTCCCAGTCATCTTCGGCGAGACCGTCTTCCAGCGAATAGATTTCGGGATATTTCTTCAGCCACTCCTCCCACAGCGACACCATCTCAGCCGGAGTACGTTTGGACTGGTCGGACTTGCTGAAGACGTAGAACCCATCTTCGAAGAACTCACTGGCGGCCGGATCTAGGTTGATCCCAATGTCCTGGCCGACCTTGTAACCAGCTTTACCGATGGCAAAATCCAGCAACTCCATCGCCTCTTCGTTGGACCGGAGCTCAGGGGCGAAGCCACCTTCATCACCCACACTGGTCGCGTACCCCTTCCGCTTGAGCGTGTCCTTCAAGGCATAAAATGTCTCGGATGCGGCGCGCAGGGCCTCCGCAAAACTCGGAGCGCCAACCGGAACGATCATGAACTCCTGGAAATCCACGTTGTTGTCCGCGTGTTTGCCTCCATTCAGAACATTCAGCTGCGGGACCGGTATGACGTACTCACGTTTGTCTGAGAAATAACGATAAAGCGGAAGACCGCGCTCATTGGCCACGGATTTGGCGGCGGCGATCGAGACGCCCAGAATGGCGTTAGCCCCGAGTCGCGCTTTGTTGGGAGTTCCGTCGAGCCGAATCAGTACTTCGTCAAGTCCAGCCTGGTCAGCCGCATCAAGCCCCACAACTGCCCTTTGTATTTCATCCAAAACATGGCCGACCGCTTTCTTCACTCCCTTGCCATTGAATCGCTTGCTGTCGCCATCGCGCAGTTCTACTGCTTCACGCTTACCGGTTGAGGCGCCGGAGGGGACCTTAGCGGTTCCAACCGTACCGCTGTCCAGGTAAACGCTCACCTGCACTGTTGGATTTCCGCGGGAATCAAGGATTTCGAGGGCCTGCAACTTCTTTATGATCGACATGAGTGCTCACCTCTATGGCTGCTTAAGACAGGGATCCCGATGCCAAAATGGTTTCGAGATCATGTTTGACTTCCTGTGAGACCGGTAAATGCTTCGAGATTTGCGTGAACATCGGAAATGACAACGATCTTCATAGCCGAACTTTCGCGATGACGGTTGATCGCTACTTCACCAACAAAACCGGACAGTGGGCATAGCGCAGCACCCTTTCGGAGACCGATCCAAGCATGATCTTCTGAAACAGTGATGTGCCTCGCCGTCCGACGATGATCAGGTCCACCTGCTCGATCTCGGCGCGATGGATGATCTGCTCTCCGGGATGGCCGACGACGATATCCGTTGCGATCTCGACCCCGTGTGGCCGCCCCCGCTCCACCACGCGCTTCAATCCGATTTCAAAGTGCTCGCGGGCGTTATCCAGGACCGCCTCAACCTCGACTGAAGTAGCTGGTTCGGGGAGCCTGGCGACGGCGAGCACAGAGATGGCCGACTTCTCGCAGACGCCAAACCTAATGGCGAGGTCGACGGCTTTCTCGGCCAGCGGCGATCCGTCATAGCCGACCAGAATCTTTCGAAAATACGGGGTTTCCATGTTGAGGGGCATACGTCCTCCTACTCTGTCTCAACCGACACTTCAGAGACTTGGGGTGCGCCGATTTCTCGATGATGTTTATGCTCCGGCTTGGGCAGTAGGTGTCGAGGCAAGAAAAACGCATTCGCAATTACGGTCGGAATCACAGCTGAGCCAATCACGGTCGCAACCAGATGAGAGTATTGGGCTTGACTGATGACATTGTGGTTCAGCCCAAACAGCGCAGAGATCGTGCCGAATGTCAATCCTGTAGACATCATGAGCGTGTAATACAGACCCTCTTCGTGCTGATAGCGGAAGGCCCTCACCGTCGGGAAGAGGCCCAGCATCTTCGAGAACATCTTGGCGAAGAAGAGAACCACGAATACGAGAGGAGCGCCGACCAGTGCTGGCACGGAGACGAATGAGCCTGCGCGAATGAAGTAGAACGGAGTCAGCAGCCCGAACGTCAACGTTCGTAGCCTGCGGACCAGAGAGTGGTCTTTGCCAACGGTACCGGCCAGAACCATTCCGATCATGTAAGCCGGAAGAACAGGCTCGCTTCCTGCCCACACTGCGAAGCCGCCCATGGCAAACAGAAAGAACAGCAGGAATTTGGCTTCGAGTTCGGAAACTCTTCCTCCATACTTCGCAAAGAACCAGGGTGTCAGAAATGGAAGCAGAGTGAACACGCCGGCACAAACCAGCACAAAAACTAGCGTTCTGTAGGTGAATGGCGAAAAGATCAGCCCCAGCGCAATAACCGTGCCCAGATCGTTAACGAAACAGGCAGCCAGGATTGCCTTGCCGAAATTTGTCTTGTTGAAGCCGAGTTCGAGCATCACGGCATAGACCACCGCAACTGACGTGGTGCTAAGGGCCACACCGGCCAATTCGCTGGCTCGCCAACTCCAGTGCAAAACGTAGTAGGCGATGAGCGTGCAGCCGATGAACGGTCCGAAAAATCCGACCAGGCCTACGCCAACCGCTTCTTTCCACTTGGTCCGGAAAATAATAGGGTCGAGCTCCGCTCCAGCGAGAAAGGTCAGAACAATTGCCCCGGTGCCAGCGAGGAAGCCGATCCATCCGGTTTTGGCGCCCAGTCCACCCTGAATAAGGAATGCTCCGATGATGAGCTGGGCGACGGTTCCAACGACGATCTCGGTTAATGCCGTAGAGATTCTGAACCATATCGCAAGCAGGGTTGCGAGCAGGGCGAGCCCAACCCAAAGCGCTGCGAGAACCCACACGTTCTCCATCGAACGTTTCTCCTAAGTTATTTCTGGAAACTCGCCGGAGAGACATGACTCCGCGACAAGTTTTCCTCGTCAGGAGTCATCATCTGTCCCGGTGTTAGTAGGACAGCGGTTGGGGGTGAACTCCTTCACCCTGCTACAAATTTGTATACAACTCTTACATAGCTCACAGCCGGTAGGAAGTCAAGGATACAAGGAAGATAACGCCCGGCAATCATCTGTCCGCGGCGCTTCTGCAGTGCATGCTCCGCTCGCTGCCTCATCTAAAGAATTTTTTGGTAGAGACCTGCGACCACGAAGTATCCGCATACGCCGAGAGCTACGAACTGAGGCGAAGTTAGAGCTGCAACGGCGGGACATCGAGAAAGCCTGCCAGGCGTGGGTGATTTCGCATAAGCGCGGTCCGATGTACTGGCTGCGCAACCTGAAGAAGACGGAAAATTATCACTGGCAGGAGATGGGGCTGCAGCCGGAGATGCCCTTCCCTTACAAACCTTTCACCGATCGCAAGATTGATTTATCGGCGCTGCCCTTCGAGCACGAGTTCACTGAGGACGACCAGCCCGACTACCTCGACATCGTGATGGGATACATACTGCTGAAGTGGCCGCAGCTATACATCCCCAAGACGCGCGAGATGATGACCTCGTGGCTGGTGGTAGGCTTCATCACCTGGTACTGCCAATTCTTTGAGAAAACGGAAGCCTATAGCCAGTCCGAGAGCGACGACAAAGCGCAGGGGCTGGTCAAGTATGCGGACATCCTCTACACCCATCAGGACGAATGGTTGCGCAATCGCCATCCCTACGGCGCGGCGCTGCCGGCACGCTGCATGACATAAGTTGGGCGAACGGCAGCTCGTTTAACGCCCTGCCTTCGGGCGAAAGAAAGCTGGCCTCAGCGCACCCCACAGTGTACTTCATGGATGAAGCTGCCCACATTCCGGCCGCGGAAGCGACCATCAACATCGCCATGCCGGCGGTGCGGCAGATCATCGCCGTCAGTTCGATAGCTCCGGGATGGTTCGCCGAAACCTGCGGGTGCTGAAGGAACCGAAAGGGCGTTGCCGTGTTGCGTCTGATCTCCTATTGCGTACATGCCATCGCCATTACCACTGCGTGATCTTTGACTCGCAAAACTTCGGCTAAGTGATGACGACGGTCCTAGAGCGGGCGTTCTGTCACTAGAGCCCTTGGCCAATCCCTACTTCCTCTCCTCTCCAGGTCCGGACGGAAACACCTCACCATGAACCTGGTGTTTTTTTTGAAGATCTCCGAAACACCATGATCCATGGATAAGATTAACCTGCCACGCCTTCTGACCCGACCTCGGAGCAAATCGACTGACACGAACTCACAATGATGGAGGTAGCGCAAAGTGCCCCGCACGGAAGGAATATTGCATTGCAGGTCAGAAATTGGCCCGCCGCTGTTCGACAATCTGTAGTAGAGTGTCGGCGTTGCGGAGGTTGTCGACGTATGTTTTCTCCTCTCTCTGGTGCGGCGATAGGGTGTGATTTTCTTGGAACAGTTCTCGTCTTCATCGATCTTCTGAGGAGCCGAAAAGATGCAGAACGAGTATCGGCGATACGAGATCACATCATTGGACTCGAAGTGATTCAGCGCGACACGGAGAACATCCCTCCTGCTCCGGATTTCAGGATGAAAGAGACGAACATGGATTTCGATAAGTTAACGGAGATCATGCGCGAAGCCACCAAAGATGCCATCGCTGCTAGCAAAAAGAAGCTCTTGGAACTCACCGATGAGATCGAGAAAGCCAATCGCTTTCCCTTAGGATATTTGGCGGCAGGCATCCTTGTGCTCGGCATTTTGTTACACGGCGTCGAGGCTTGGAAGCAAGACCGCAAGACCGTGGAGGGCGCACCAGTTTCTTCGGTAATCCGCTCTTTGAAGGCACCCAAGCTCATAGATGTTTCTGTGATTGCGACCAGTCTTGTGATCGCTGGCAAAGTAGCTTGTCCAATTTCGACACGCAGTCCATCTCTCTATGAAGAGGGTTCTTTCAATTGTGCTAATAGACTTTCCGCCATACCGTGCAATCGCAGGATCTCATCATCGAACGCTTTGAGAGTCTTCGTACATGCGTGAACATACTGCGATTCGGTCGTGTTCTTGTCCTTGGCAAATGCAAAGTTTGATTTGAATACTTCTAAAGAAAAAGTGACACCCTTCGCTGCAGCCAACCATTCGAGCACCGGCGCAGCGAGGTCAGCACGATCCTGCCGCTGAGACAGGTTGTCCAGTTCGCTTGAAAGGCGCAATTCATTGGCGGACATCGTGTCCGCGAACTCACGCTTCAGGTCATCGCTCCGTGTTGCAGCGGGCGCAGCACCCGACTTTAGTTTCGCTATCTCGGCATCCTTGATTTCGGTTAATGCCTTTGATGCCGCGATTGCGGCATCCTTCGCTGTCAATTGGTGCCCGATTATGTATTTCAGCCATATGCCATAGCCAATCATCAACACGACCACGATTGCGTTCAACACCAGAGTCCATGCGGCGATACTCATGGTCCCTCCAAGAGAAGACATTCCGACACGCAAAGAGCGGAAAATCAAGTTCAAAACACTGGGAGTCGCGGAAAGGAGTTTATCACCCGTTGGTGAAGTCTTCTTCTTCCTGCGGGCTACCTGCGACCTTGACTAGGGAAATACTTGTAGGGGTGCCACGATAACCGTGCTACTATCCGCAGCAGCTAAGCAATCTGCAAGCTGCTTCCTCTCGGCAAGGTTTCTGGGTTGCCGGTAGGTCGATGTCCGAAAGACCCCGGGACACTGAGGATCAAACGGAACGTCTTGGCCGACCCCAAGAAAATTCTGCTAAAGGATTCGCTATGCGCGCGCACCGCCGCCCTCCCTTTTCTCCCCTGGCATTCAGCTTGCTGATGCGAGTCACGAGACGTTCCATCCAAGTGATGGCCACCCTGGCGATCTTCACTGCCATCCTGTTTATGCCCAGCACTCGGGCGACTGCTGACGATAAGGTGCTGCATAGCTTCAGCAACAACGGCACGGACGGCATTGTTCCCGACGGCGGCGTCATCTTCGACGGCGCCGGCAATCTCTACGGCACCACCTACCAAGGCGGCACCCATAGCGCGGGCACGGTGTACGAGTTGACGCCCGCAGGGGGCGGAACCTGGACGGAGCAGGTGCTGCATAGTTTCAGCGGCGGCGCGGACGGGGCTTTTCCCGCCGCCGGCCTGATCTTTGATACCGCTGGCAATCTCTACGGCACGACTGTCGTTGGCGGCACTCATAGCGAAGGTACGGTGTTCGAGTTGACGCCCGCAGGAGGCGGGACCTGGACGGAGAAGGTGCTGTATAGCTTCGGCAGCGGCACCGACGGGTACTCGCCCTACTCCGGCCTGGTTTTCGATGCCGCCGGCAATCTCTACGGCACGGCCTACTATGGCGGTACTTACAGCCGCGGGACAGTGTTCGAGTTAACTCCCCAGGCGGGCGGAACCTGGACGGAGCAGGTGCTGCATAGCTTCGGCAACGGCACGGACGCGTCTGCGCCCTTCGCCGGCCTGACCTTTGATACAGCCGGCAATCTCTACGGCACGACCGAGGTGGGCGGCACTTCCGGCGGTTGTGCTCCCTATGGCTGCGGCACGGTGTTCAAGTTGACGCCCGCCGCGGGCGGAACTTGGACGGAGCAGGTGGTGTATAACTTCGGCGGCGGCACGGACGGGACTGTTCCCAAAGCCGCTGTCGTCTTCGACGCCGCCGGCAATCTCTACGGAACGACGACCCAAGGCGGCGCTTACAACCTGGGAGCGCTGTTCGAGCTGACGCCCGCAGGGGGCGGGACCTGGACGGAGCAGATACTGCATAACTTTGGTAACGGCACAGACGGGGCTAATCCCTATGCCAGGCTGATCTTCGATACCGCCGGCAATCTCTACGGCACCACCTACCAAGGTGGCAGTTATGGCGGGGGGACGGTATTTCGATTTAACGCCCAGGGAGAGTCCTTGCTGCAGAACTTCAGCGGCAACGACGGGGCCGGCCCCATAGCCGGACTGGTCCTTGATGCCGCCGGCAATCTCTACGGCACCACCACCTCTGGCGGCGCCTCCCATGAGGGAGCAGTGTTCGAGGTTACCGGTGCGCCTCCAGTCGCCTATCAATTCGTCACCGTACCTCCCTGCCGGCTGATTGACACACGCCAGACCGGCGGTCCGATTCAGGGCGGCACCTTCCGAACCTTCCCCATTCCGCAAGAGGGTGGCTGCAACATTCCGGCGACCGCGTCAGCGTATTCGCTCAATGTCTCGGTGGTGCCCATGGGTGGTTTGGGTTACTTAACCATGTGGCCGGCGGGCGTAGACCTGAAACCTCTGGTTTCTACCCTGAACTCAGTGGATGGCCGCATCAAGGCCAACGCGGCGATTGTGCCGGCGGGTACCAACGGGGCGGTCAATGTTTACGTGACCCAAACCACCAACGTGATCCTGGATATCAACGGTTACTTCGCGCCGGTATCGGGTTCCACGCTGGCGTTTTATCCGCTGGCCCCCTGTCGCGTAGCCGACACGCGCCACAGCAACTATCCCCAGGGCCTGGGGCCGCCATTTCTGACCGGCGGCCAGGAACGGCAATTTCCCATCCTGAATGCCACCACCACCTGCAACATTCCCGCGACCGGGGTCGCCGCCTATGTCCTGAACTTTTCAGTCGTGCCCCACGGCTCGCTGTTTTACATGACGGTGTGGCCCACGGGTGAAACCCGGCCAGTGGTTTCCACGTTGAACGATATCCCTGGCCAGGTCATCGCCAATGCCGCAATTGTGCCTGCCGGTAGTGGTGGTAGTGTCTCGGTTTTCCCCACTAACGACACCGACGTGGTCATTGACATCAATGGCTACTTCGCGGCCCCCGGGCCGGGCGGGCTGTCGCTCTACACGCTGGCACCTTGCCGGGTCATCGACACCCGCCATATAGGCAACGATCAACCTTTCAGCGGACTCCTGAGCCCTCCCGTGAATGTGGGAGCTAGTGTTTGTGGCACACCCGCCACCGCGCAGGCGTACGTCTTCGGCACAGCCGTCGTGCCGACAGGATCGCTGGGCTATCTGACGTTGTGGGCGGATGGCGCCAGCCAGCCTCTGGTCTCGACGCTAAACGCACTGGACGGATCCATCTCCTCCAACATGGCGATCGTGCCCAGCACCAACGGAAAGGTCGATGCCTACGCGTCGGGGCTCACGCAACTGGTCCTCGACATCTCCAGCTACTTCGCGCCCTGAGAGTAGTCAGGTTGGATGGAAGGAGACGGCTGGTCAGCGAAAATAAACATGCGCCGAAGTTCAGATGTCGGTGTATAGTCCGAAGCTACTTCACAAAAGAAATAGTTTTACTCTGCTTCCTTTTCAGTCTGTTCCTTCTGCCAAGCGTGCTTTGGAACTGGCCCAGCCTTGAAGGGCGGTAATGAGCATCGGGCGTCATTTCGTAACTCCGCATTCGTTTGTAGAAATCCAGGGAAACCGCAGGTGGATCTATGAGGCTTCGACTCTGCTGTGTGGGAATCGCATTCGTGTCACTGGTTCTGTCGATGACGGCCCAGACAATCGGCGGCAACACCGTGCCAACAACCGCTGCAACATCGCCCGCTCAGGTACCGCGACTGGTGCGCTTCAGTGGAACGGCCCCCGGCGTGGGCGGCAATATTGCCGGCAGCATCGGTGAAGGCAACGCGGCCAGCCGGGTCGTCGGCGTGACCTTTTCACTTTACGCCGAACAGACTGGTGGCGCGCCTCTGTGGTCTGAAGTGCAGAATGTGCAGGTGGACAAGAGCGGCCACTACACAGTGATGCTCGGTTCCACGCAGGCCGATGGTCTGCCGCTCAATATGTTCACCGCTGCCCAGGCGCAGTGGTTGGGCGTGCGAGTGGAGGCGCAGGCCGAGCAGCCGCGCGTCATGCTGTTGAGCGTGCCTTACGCGCTGAAAGCCGCCGACGCTGAGACCTTTGGTGGCAAACCGCCCTCAGCGTTCATGCCTTCTTCAGCCTCGGAAGCCAATTCCTCCGCTACCCGTGTCGGTCCTAATAACAATGCGAAGAACGAACACCCATTGAGTCTGACCGGCAGTGGCACCACGGACTACATCCCGTTGTGGACGAATGCCTCAAACCTGACCAGCTCGGTCATATTCCAGAGTTCAGGTCACGAAATCGGAATAGGAACCTCCAATCCGGTAACGCCGCTTGAGGTAACGGGGAACAACTCCATCTCCATCGTGGATGTCACGCAAACCGGCTCGGCTGGCTCCGCTATCTCTGGTGACGTTACCGCTACCAGTGGACATGGCTACGGCGTGACGGGTACCACTTCCAGCCCGGCAGGAACCGGCGTTGTCGGCGTAAATGACGCCACTACCGGAAACGCGGTAGGTACGGCAGGGAGCAGCAGTAGTTCAACTGGCGTCGGAGTTCTCGGCTTGAACGCCAGCACTACTGGCGTCAACTACGGCGTGTCGGGAAGTACTGCAAGTCCAATCGGTGTCGGCGTTCTGGGCGAGAACCTGAATACCTCCGGTGTCGGCTACGGCGTGGTGGGCAATAGTTCGAGTTCGGACGGTGTCGGGATTAACGGCAACGCTAGCTCCACTGCCGGTGCTAACTTCGGCGTGTTTGGGCAAAGCTTCAGCACTTCCGGTACGGGAGTCAGCGGAGCTGCCCTGGCAACGACCGGATTTGCCGTGGGCGTCGCCGGCGACAGCGATAGCACCTCGGGGGTAGGTGTCGTGGGGACCGCAAGCGCTGCAACGGGATCTGCCTTCGGTGTGAAGGGGGTCAGCGGCAGTTCCACTGGTGTCGGCGTTCTTGGCATCGCGGACACCACTGCCGGAGCAAACCTGGGGGTGGAGGGTATGAATTCGAGTCCAGCGGGCGCCGGCGTCCAGGGTACAAACAACAGCACCACTGGCAGCGCCTTCGGAGTCGCGGCTTTAACTGTCAGCACGGGCGGCATAGGCATGTACGCGGTCGCGGTCGAGCCTAGCATAACCACAGGAGGTGCCCGCCCAGTCGCAGTATGGGGATCGACCAATCAGAGCGGCGGCGTCGCCGTGGCGGGAACTGCCGACGACGGCTATGCCTTGGCAGCGGCCAATTACTCGGTCAACGCCGCCACTGTGCGTTTCGAGAACCAAGACCCAGATAGCAGTGCCCTGGTCGTTAGGACACTTGGCGCCGGCGGATCCTGTTTTATCGACGGGAGCGGCAACCTGCTCTGTGAGGGAACGAAGTCAGCAGTTGTGCCTGTGGATGGTGGCACTCGCAAGGTGGCCCTCTATGCCGTCGAGGCTCCGGAAAACTGGTTTGAGGATGCCGGCTCGGGCCGTCTGGCCAACGGCTCTGCTGTAGTCCATCTCGAATCAATCTTCGCGCAGACGGTCAACAGCGGAGTCGAGTATCACGTCTTTCTGACGCCCAAGGGAGACTGCAAGGGACTTTACGTCACCAACGAGACGGGGGACAGCTTTGAGGTGCGCGAACTGGGAGGCGGCGCAGCCAACATCGCTTTCGACTATCGCATCATGGCGCGGCGCAAAGGCTATGAGACTGTTCGCTTGGGCGATAAGACGGAACGCTTAGCGAAATCGGCGGCAATGGACAAGCAGATGCAGCGCACGCAACCTAAACTGCCCGGCAAGCTGGGCCCGGATGGAGGCGCGGTGCTGCCACAAAGGATTCCAGCGACAGCCCAATCCGTTCCTCATCATTCTCCCGCGTACCCGGTAACGAAGACGATCGCCGGAGCGCCACACAACTGAGATTTGTAGACCAGCAGGAAACGCACGACGATTCCTGCTGCCGGGTGTGTTTTGGGGTTGGCCCAGCCCGAAGGGGCGGATTGGACCTCAAGCGTCATGCATTCATAACTCTGGAATCGTCTGTAGAAATTTTGGACCGTAGGGGTATCCATGAGGCTTCGACTCGGCTGTATTGGAATCGCATTCATGTCACTGGTGCTGTCGATGACGGCTCAGACAACAGCAGTGTTGAGTACCACGTCTTCCTGACGCCCAATGGAGACTGCAAGGGTCTGTACGTGACCAGCAAGAGCGCAGACAGCTTCGCAATGGGTACAACGACCGCTGCGCCGCCTCGCCCGATTGCGCGGGTTAGGACTCCGCTGCCTCATGTCATGCAAGTTCCCGTGGTGGTGAAGAAGGACAAGTAGGGAACTATCTGGACGGTTAATTGGGAGAGAGAGTGGAAATCACACGTCGACTATTACTGTTCTTTCTGGCGGTTGGCTTCGCAGCATCGTCATTGTCTGCCGCCGCGCAGACTCTGCTTGCGACCGTAAATACCGGAACTACTCCGGTGGCCGCGGCCGCCAATCACGCTACGAATCTTATCTACACCGCCAACTACGGCAGCAACAATGTAACGGTTATTAACGGCGCCACCAACCAAACCACTACCGTCGCCGCCGGTCAGAGCCCATACGATGTGCGCGTTAATCCGCTCACCAACAAAATCTACGTATCCAACTACTGCGGTAACGATTCCACTTGCCAAAGCAACGGCACCGTCACCGTGATCGACGGAGTGACGAACAACACTACGACAGTAAATGTCGGCCTTGCGCCATACCAGGCGGCTGTGAATACCGTCACTAACAAGATCTACGTGGCTAACAGCGGGGGCAACACCGTCACCGTGATCGATGGCCCCACCAATCAAACCAGCAGCGTCACTGTGGGCAACCGTCCCGAAGGTTTGGCGGTCAACACCGTCACCAACAAGATCTACGTACCTAATTCTGCCGACGGTACCGTGACCGTCATCGACGGAGTCACGCTTGCAGCTACCTTGGTTCCAGCGGGCGGTTCTCCCATTGAAGTGGCCGTCAACTCCGTAACCAACCAGATCTATGTGGCCAACAACACCGGTAACACCATGACCGTCATCGACGGGGCCACCAATAACACCAGCACCGTCAATGTCGATCTCAATCCAGCCTGGTTGGCGGTAAACCAAGTGACCAACCAGATCTATGTGGCCAACAGCGGCAGCAATACCGTCACCGTGATTGATGGAGCCACTCTGAATCCTACTTCTGTCACCGTCGGGAACAGTCCCTATCAACTGGCTGTCGACCCCGTCACAAACAAAATCTACGTCGCCAACTATGCCGACAACACCATGACCATGATTGACGGGGCTACAAACACCACCACCACCCTGGCTGTTGGTAATACCCCAGGCGCGATCGAGGCCAACATAGTCACCAACAAGGTCTACGTACCCAACTACGGTGACAACACGGTATCCGTGATTGTCGGGGCCAGTGCCGCACCGCTCCAGTTTGTCGCCGTCACCCCCTGCCGGTTAGTGGACACGCGGCCGCAAAACGGCGGCAACGGTCCCATTCCCGGCGGCACCTCCGAAAGCTTCCCCATCCCGCAAGAGGGTGGGTGCCACATTCCAACCACCGCGGCAGCGTATTCGCTCAATGTGTCCGTGGTTCCGACCGGCCAGTTGGGATATCTCAGCATTTGGCCTACCGGCGAGGACCAACCGCTGGTTGCAACCTTGAACTCAATCGATGGCCGCATTAAGGCCGACGCCGCCATTGTGCCCGCCGGTTATCAAGGCGCCATCACCGTTTATGTTACCAACACTACCAATCTGATCCTCGACATCAACGGCTACTTCGCGCCGGTATCTGGTTCCACGCTCGCCTTCTATCCGTTGACACCCTGTCGCATCGCCGACACGCGCAAAACTAACTTTCCCCAGGGTCTGGGAGCGCCCTTCCTGCCTGGCCACCAGGAACGTGACTTTCCCATTCTCAATGCCACCACCTGCAACATTCCGTCCAGCGCCGCCGCCTATTCGCTGAACTTCTCCGTCGTACCGCATGGCGGGCTGGGGTACATGACGGTCTGGCCCACCGGCCAGCCGCGGCCACTGGTTTCAACCTTGAACGATGTCCCTGGGACCATCATCGCCAATGCGGCCATTGTACCTGTGGGTACCAGCGGTGACATCTCGGTTTATCCTTCCAACGACACCGATGTGATTATTGACATCAATGGCTACTTCGCGGCCGCGGGCGCGGGCGGACTGTCTCTGTATCCCACAGCGCCTTGCCGGGTCATCGACACTCGCCAGCTTGGTCCGCCCTTTAGCGGGAACCTGAATCCTCCGGTGGATGTCGTGAATAGCGCATGTGAGCCGCCGGCCGCGGCGCTGGCGTATGTCTTCAACGCCACAGTTGTACCAGCAGGCAGTCTGGGATACCTGACGCTATGGCCTGACGGCACCGGTCGGCCTACGGTCTCGACCTTGAATGCTTTGGATGGCTCGATCACCAACAACATGGCGATCGTGCCCAGCAACAACGGCAAGGTCGATGCTTATGCGTCTGGGATCACGCAATTGATCCTCGACATCTCCAGTTACTTTGCGCCGTAGCTGACGGCCTGACGATGAGCGGACGATAGTTGTTAATCCCTGAAGCATAGTGCTGAGGTGGAGGAATTCTCCGGCTTGCCCAATTACCCCTGCGAATCTGCTGCGCTAAGTGGCTGACATTGTGAGCCCACGGATTGTGCGTTTCACTTGCCCAAAAACACAAGATTTTGGGCAGGCTGCAAAAGGGTGCGGAAATGAATTGTCGCTAGGAGCTACAACGGCGACAAATGGAAACCGCTATCAGCAACCTTTGACTACCGAATGCCCCGCAATTGCAAAGCAGGAAAGCAGGAGCCGTCGCTTTCATCCTTCGTCTACCAGTTGCTTCAGGTGCTTAATTAGGTTTCTTGTTTGAAGCGTGGGATTTCTAAACCAATCTGTTGACCAAATTCGATAAATGCTCCAGCCCAACCTCTCCAGAACCTCCTGTCGAAGACGGTCCCTCTCGCGCACCGAACGAGCGCTATGGTAAGTGGCGCCGTCACATTCGATTCCACAGAGGAATGTTCCTGGATGTTTCGGGTGTCTTACCGCAAGATCAAGTCGATAGCCGGCGAATCCGAGCTGAGGAACCGCCTCGTATCCATTGGCACGTAGGGCCCGGAGAACCCAGTCTTCAAATTCAGAGTCGCAATCCGCTGGCTTCGCGGTTGGCAGTATCCAGGATCCCGATCTTGCAAACTGGAGGTAACCCTTTAGAGCCCGGACGCCCCAGCTCTTTCCTTCGTCCTGAATGTCTTCCGGTTTCATCGAAGAAAACACAACTAGCTTCTTCTTGGCGCGAGTGAAAAGAACGTTCAGCCGCCGGTGACCGTATGCGCTATTGATCGGACCAAACCGCTGATAGAAGTTCCCGCTGGCATCCTTGCCGTAAACCGTTGAGACGAAGATCACATCTCTTTCGTCGCCCTGAACATTTTCGAGGTTCTTGATGAATAGCGATTCCAAGTCGATCGCCCATCTTGCTCGGTAGGTTTCAGCATCGGGCTCCGCTGCACAGAGCTGTGACCTGCCCCCCATCTTTAGTCCAGGGATAATGAGACTTTCTCCGGGTTTGACCCGCCCCAGAAAACTATGCCGCAGGAGGTTGGAAATTTCGGCCTGCGTAGTTCGGTTAGTGCCGGATTTACCGGCAGATTTCGAGATAATGTAACTCAAGTTATGGTCTCCAGCAACAGGCTTGAAGACGAATCAGCTTTTCGAATAACACCCGCCGTCGTCGTACGGTGGGAATGTGGGAAACGCGAAGCGTTTTCCAAGCGGACGCAGTCCGCGTCATTTCCACCGCTCCATGCGGCTGCGAACTCAGCCGGTGTTCGGTCAGCCAGCGCTGAATGCGGACGATGGTGGTTGTAATCTTCTCGCCACGATGCCAACTTGTGGCGAGCATCGCACAAGGTGAAGAAGACCTCCACGTTCAAGCACTCGTCCCGTAGCCTCCCGTTAAAGGATTCGATGTAGCCATTCTCCACCGGCCGGCCTGGCCGGATGAAGTCCAGATGTACACCGTTCTTGTACGCCCAAAGATCCATGGCTTTACTGGAAAATTCCGTCCCGTTGTCTACCGTGATCGACTGCGGAACCCCGCGCTGGGATACTACATGGTCCAGCGCCATTGCCACCTTCTTGCCGTTCAGAGAAGTATCGGCGAATAGCGTCAGACACTCGCGGGTAAACTGATCGACTACTGTCAGTACGCGGACCCAGCGCCCATCTGCCAGCCGCTGGGCGACGAAATCCATGCTCCAGCGTTGGTTGGGCCGTGCGGCCAATCCCTGCGCGATGCGTTGCCGTTGCGCCCGCTGCCTGCGCTTTTGCGTACGTACGATCAAGCCTTCTTCCGTGTACAGCCGATAGATTCGTTTGGCATTCACCGGCCAGCCTTCGCGCTTTAGCAGCACCGTCAGCCGACGATAGCCATAACGTACCCGGCTGCCCGCCAACTCCCGCAGTCGCACCCGCAGGGCTTCCTGCCGATCGCGGTGGTGCTCGTATCGCAACGTTGCCCGGTTCACTGGGACCAGCCCCGCCACGCGCCGCTGGCTCAGTTGATGAGCCTGTTCGGCCCATTCCGCCAGCTCCCGACGCGCCCGAGGCCTTACAGCTTTTTTGCGACGATCTCCTGCAGGATATGGCGGTCCAAACTCAAGTCCGCTACCAGGCGTTTGAGCTTGCCATTCTCTTCGCGTAACTGACGAAGCTCCCGCAGTTCGCTGAGCCCCAGGCCGGCATACTTCTTCTTCCATAGGTAGAAACTCTGTTGGCTGATGCCATGCTTGCGGCATACCTCGACTACCGTCTCGCCAAATTCTGCCTCCCGCAATACCCGCAGAATCTCCTCTTCGCTGTGTCCCCGCTTCGCCATCTGAGGTCCTCCTCCCTCTTCCAGAGAACCACGACAGGCCGCCATTTCTCAACTTCAAACTGGCTTAGTTTTCGGGTTTTGGGTCAACTTCAGCACGGCAAATATGGGGCTGGCGTACGAATCGCGAGACAAGATCCGCGATGTTCTCTCCAGCATCCTTGCGTCTGCCGTGAAATATCACTTCCTGGTCAAGAACCCGGCGGAAGGGGTGCAACTTCCGCCGAATCGCATCGGCAAGCGCGTTACCAAGCCGCACATCACCCAACAACAGTTCGAGCAAATCGTATCTCTCATGGCTGAGCCGTACTCGACAATGGTGCACGTTGCCGTGTATTCCGGGCTGCGAGTAAGCGAGCTGATCGGACTGCGTTGGGGAGATGTGGGATCCGATTCGCTGATGGTCGACGAGCGCTACTGCCGCGGCGACTGGTCCGCTCCGAAGAGTGAGGCCAGCAATGCCGCGGTAGCGGTCCCCAGTCACGTCATCGAGAAGATTCACGCGCTCAAGCTGAAAACGGTGACCGTGCGCGCGGGCCGGGCACGACGGAAATACGAGGCAGTCAAGGGGGGAGCCCGAATGATCTCGTGTTCCAGTCGGTCAAGGCCGGCCGCCCGATGCGCGACAACAACATTCTTACCCGGCCCATCAAGCCCGCAGCCTGTAAGTTCGGCCTTGGGTTTGTGAACTGGCGGTGTTTGCGAACGTCCTACGGCACCTGGCTGAAACGCTACGGGGCCGACATGAAGGACATTCAAGGACAGCTGCGGCACTCGCGTCTTTCAACGACGATGGACATCTACGTTCAAGATATCCCAGAGTCGCGCAGGCGTGCCGTTGACAAGCTGCCTATGCCGGCGCTGGTGCAGTAAGGTTTTGGAACGTTTTGGAACGTAACGGCATGAAAGACAGACTGCAAGTGATTGATTCAATGGTGGCCAGGGACGGAGTTGAACCGCCGACGCCAGCCTTTTCAGGGCTGCGCTCTACCAGCTGAGCTACCTGGCCACGGGGCGCGAGTGCGCAAAGAAACGTACTGCAGCACCTGAATTATAACAATGCCACAACGGCTGCGCCAAACTTGCCCGTCGAAAACGGTCAAGCCCAGCATCTGAACAGGCCCCCATCTGCTTGACTCGTTTGCTCGCCTCCAACGGCGAAACCCGGTCGTGCCCGTCGGGCGGCGCATGGGCGGTTTCTCTTCCAGAGAAGAAACATTACAGCAAGGTGGATTTCACTGTCGCCTCAAGCGATCTCACTCTCGCTCCCTAGGCAGGAAACCATAAGTTGGCCTTGGTTGCTTCCGGTTACACGCACAAGTGGTGAGGGTTATTCGTAGAACATTCATCAGGTTTTTACAAGGTTGTAACTTTTCCACCTTACGATTCGGGGGAAACGTAAATCGACAGATTCTGTATTCACGTCGACGATCCGGGTTTGCGAATTGATTCGTAGTTCATCTGCCCCACTGAGTTTTCAGGAGAGAAAATGAAACGACCACTAGCCTTAGCGCTCGCGGTTCTGATCACGACGAGCGTTGTCGCACAAAACGATTCTCCGAGTCCGAAACCGAAGACTGGCCGCCGTAGCAGTTCCACGCCGGTTTCGAAAACCCTCGAGGACATGAAAGATGCTATTTCTGCGCAACAGCAACAGATACAGCAGCTACAACAGCAAATCCAGAGCCGGGACAAGGCCATACAGCAGCTCCAGCAGCAGGTCGCTAATTTACCGGCGCCCCAGCCACCACCACCGGCGGCGCCGGGATGTTGCGACGAGGTTGGCACGCTGACCCATCAGGTCGCCGACCTGACGACGGTCTCCGGCAATACCGTTAACGAGTTGCAGGAGGCGCAAAAGCGCATTGCCGGATTGGAGAGCCCACTGGCGATTCACTACAAGGGAATCACCATTACACCGGGCGGCTTCCTGGCGGCAGAAACAGTGTGGCGGCAGCGTGCCGAGGGCGCCGATATCAACACCAACCTCAACGGGATTCCGTACACCGGCTCTTCCACGGCTCGCTTGTCCGAGTTCTATGGATCGGGCCGTCAGTCGCGTATTTCGATGCTGGCTGAAGGCAAGCTCAGCAACATGAAGCTGACCGGCTACGTGGAGGCTGACTTCCTGGGCACCGGCACCACCTCCAACAACAACCAGAGCAATTCCTATGTTATGCGTCAGCGCCAAGCGTGGGGTCAGGCCGCACTGCACAACGGCTGGACCTTCACCGGCGGTCAGATGTGGAGCCTGGTAACGGAAACAAGGAAAGGTCTGGACAACCGCAGCGAAGCTTTGCCCATGACCATTGACCCGCAATATACCGTGGGCTTCAGTTGGGACCGTGGGTACGGCTTCCGCATCACCAAGAACATCGGTAACAAGGCCTGGTTCGGCTTCTCGGTCGAGAATTCGCAAGAGACCGTCACCACGCACGGCAATACCGCCAACTCCTTCCTCATCGGTTCGCAGGGCAACTCGGGCGGCTTGTACAACGCCGCCATCAACGGCTGTTCCAGCACGCTCAACTCAACCGGGACTGCGGTCACCACGACCTGCACCAATCTTGCGAATTATTCCTTCAACCCGTCGCCGGACTTTGTTGGAAAACTCGCCTTTGAACCGGGCTTCGGACACTACGAAGTCTTCGGTGTCGCCAGCGAGTTCCGCGATCGCATCTTCCCCAATGCCGGTGCCTCTACGCCCAGTGCGGCAGGGGCGTACAACAACTCGACGTGGGCCGGTGGCGGTGGCGGCAACGCCCGCTGGTCGATGTTCCAGAAGCATTTTGACCTGGGTATCCATGCCCTGGCTGGACGCGGCGTAGGCCGCTACGGCACCTCTGGGTTGGCGGACTCCACGATTCGTCCGAACGGTACGGTCGCCCCCATCACCAGCTATCAGGGCCTTTTGACGTTGGAGTACCACAATCCGAAGTGGGATTGGTACGGCAATGGCGGCATCGAATACGACGACCGCACAGCGTTCCTGAACGCGAAGGGTGCTCCCGTGGGATACGGCTCGCCGCTGTTTAACAACACTGGCTGCGGCATTGAGACTCTGCCCAGCTCGGGGCTGACTGCCGGCTTCAATCCCGGCGGCCTGTCTAACTGCAATGCCGACACCAAGGACATTTTGGAAGGCTCATTTGGCTTTTGGTATAAGCCCTATAACGGCCCCAAGGGCAGGTTGCAGTTCGGTCTACAGTACTCGTACCTGACCAGGGTTGCCTGGACGGGATACGGCACCAAGACGCCTGTGCCGCCGGGAGCTAATCCGACGGCCATTGACAACATGGTCTTCACTTCCTTCCGCTATTACCTGCCGTAAGCAACCAGTCGGATGGCCGGTCCTCCGCCGGCCATCCGACATTTTTTTGCGGGCATCCCAAGCCAGTTAGAAAGCGCCCGCGGAGCCTTCATCGGCGACGCTTTTACGCCGACGGGTTGAATAGTCGGATCACCCAAAACGCTAACATTGCGACCGCGGCCGATGCGGGAATTGTTAGTATCCATGCCCACACGATGCGGGTAGCCACACCCCAGCGTACAGCGGAGAGGCGATGGGTTGTTCCTACTCCGATAATCGCGCCGGTGATGGTGTGGGTTGTGCTCACCGGGATACCCGCCAATGCTGTACCAAACAGGGTGATGGCGCCGGCGGCTTCGGCGCAGAACCCGCCCACTGGTTTCAGCTTGGTGATCTTCGACCCCATGGTGTGGACGATTCGCCACCCCCCCAGATAGGTCCCCAGAGCGATTGCGGCATGGGCCGCCAGGATGATTGGCCAATGCCAGCGCCCCCAGTTTGCGGCAAAATCGTGCGGATTCATGACTCCGGCGGTGTAGAGCGCACCGGCGACAATCCCCATGGTCTTCTGCGCGTCATTGCCACCGTGCCCCAGGCTGTAAGCCGCAGCCGAGAGCAACTGCAATCTACGGAAGAGCTTGTCCACTTGGCGTGGTGACTTTCGCTGAAAGATCCATGAGATCGCCACCATGAAACCGAAGCCAAGCACGAAGCCCATCACGGGAGCGATGACGATAAAAGCCAGCGTCTTGTACCAGCCGCCGGGCACGATGACCTGAGGCGCGGCTCTCCAGCCATGAAGAATCATGGCGCGGGCCATGGCTGCGCCAGCATACCCACCGATCAGTGCATGCGACGAAGAGGTCGGCAGTCCCAGCAGCCAGGTCAATACATCCCAGACGATCGCACCCAACAACCCCGCCAGCACCACGTACTGGGTGACGATGTCGAGCTGGATCATGCCATTGCCAATCATCTTGGCAACCGCAGTGCCCAGGAAGAACGCGGCCAGAAAATTGAATGCTGCCGCCCATACCACTGCTAGCCTGGGCGACAGTACGCGGGTTGACACCACGGTGGCAATGCTGTTGGCAGCATCGTGAAAGCCGTTCAGAAAGTCGAACACCAGCGCCGTGGCGACGGTGATAATGAGCAGGACAAGTCCTGTACTCAAAGCAAATGTCCTCGGCTGATTTGTGGTTTCGCGAGCACGGTGCAGCGCCTCAAGCGTTCTTCAGGACTACAGTCTCCAGCACGTTGGCGACATCTTCGGCCTTGTCGCTGGCCTCCTCCAGGATTTCCAGCAGTTCCTTTAGCTTGATCAGGGTAATGGGGTCGTAGCCGCCATCGAACAGGCGTCCGATTGCCTCGCGGCTAACTTGGTCGGCTTCGTTCTCCAGCCGATTGACTTCTACGCAGTTTTCCAGGACTTGGCCGTCCTTGCTTAGCAGGGCCACAGCCTTTCTCAGTGTTTGCGCTTGCTTCAGGATGATGCCAGCCAACACCTTGGCCGATGCAGAGGGCTCCTCGATCTTGTAGGTGAGCAAGCGATCCGAGGCGCTATAGACAAAATCGAGGACGTCATCCAGCGAGGAGGCCAGCAGGTGAATGTCCTCACGGTCGAACGGGGTAATAAAAGTCTGGTTCAGTTTAATGAGGATGCGGTGCGTCATCTCATCGCCGCGGGACTCGATCTCCTTGATGCGCTGCACCGCCGCTGGCATCCGCTCGTAGTCGTACGCATGCAAGAGATCATTCAAAGCTTGCGCGCCCTCGACTACATTGGTCGCGATCTCCTCGAACATGTCGAAGAACTTGGTCTCACGAGGTATCAGGCGCACTAGGATGCTCCACAGGCAAACTGTGATGTGGATTGGTCCATGAAAGACGAAGGATTGCGATTGTTACAAGTTTGTTAAAACGCAACTATCGCATGGGACTGGTAGAAGGGTCAAACGAATGGCAGCCTGTGCTATTCATCATCTCAACTGCGCGCCTACGGATTTCCCTTTCCGGGTGCTTGTGCTTTGTCTTCGTCCAGTGCCTCAACCATTCCAAAAAGAACCCAAGCGAGCTAGGAGTTTTGCACCGCATGCAATACCAGTCTTGCCGCAGCCAAGTCTTCCACCGCCAGTCCCAGCGATTTGAATACCGTGATGCCTGCTTCTGGCTTGGGCTTGGCGCCGGCCAGCAGCTCGCCTAACTCGGCGTAGATAGTTGCTCCCGCCAGCAACATATCGCCGGACTCCTTAAGCGCGGCCTCTCGAGAGTCAACCACGAATGCCCCACGCATGGCATCATCATCGAGTTCGCGACGCGTGGGGCCGACGGCGCCCACAGCGTTAATCATAACGCCCGGCTTCAACCACTTCCCGCGCAGCACCGGCTCGGACGAGGCGGTCACGGTGACCACAACATCCGCGTCGCGCACCGCTTCCTCCGCCGATGTCGCTTTGCCGCCAATCTCGTCAGCCAATAACTTTGCATTTTGCGAATTGCGACTCCAGACGCGAATGTCGTCGAATTTTCGCACCAGACGGAGCGCTCGGAAGTGGGCGCGTGCCTGCACGCCACTGCCAAGGATGGCGAGCCGGCGGGCGTCAGGTTGAGATAGCAGCCGGGTAGCCACCGCTGACACCGCGGCCGTGCGCAATTCGGTAATCAGGCGGCCATCCATGATGGCCAGAGGCTCTCCCGTCTGCGAACGAAACAGCGCGATGATGGCCAGATGAGTAGGCAGCCCCAGTGCGCCGTTGTTGGGATAAAAATTGACCAGCTTGGCGCCCATAATGTCGCCATAGACCGCCGGCATAAGTCCCATAAACCCGCCATGCTCACGAACGGAAATTATGTTGCGTACGGGCTGCAGCACACGGTCTGCGGAAAAATCGATGAGGGCGCGCTCCATAGCGGGAAGCAGAGCTTCCAGGCGCAACACTCGTTGAACATCGGCTTCGTCATAGAAGGGAACAGCGGTCTGCGAACCGGGAAGGTGATTCATAAATATTGGGGTCTCCATGAGGCGCTCGTCTGATTACTCTAAGCAGATCGACGGTGTACGCGGTCCAATCTCAATTGCCTGTGTCCACAATTTTGTCCAATGGTACATAGCGACCCGTGCCGCGGGCGTCTGGGATAACGTGTCTGAACAGATAAATGAGTTTGAACCATCCCGTAGTCTCGAGCAGGATCAGCCCTCCCCAAAAATCGCTGTGTTTTCCGCGATAACGCTCTTTCCAGTGCCAGATCGTCACTAACATCATGTAGAGCGCGCCGGGACAAAGAGCACCACACCCGTGAAGACAAGCATCCGAGGAGCAATGCGTTCCATGAATATGCACGGAAGGAGAATGGCCAAACCGAACAACGCCACAATCCCGAGTCGTAGCAGCCATCGAAATCTTGATTGCCAGAGTGCAGAGTTCATGCCCCTCACTCTACTAGAGTTTGCTAAGTTTGAGCAGTTCTCACTGCATTGCCGGCCCCCTCGCAGGGAGTGAATACTTCTGGCACAATTGTTGCTCATGCTGAAAGTGAAGAAGCTCTCCCCTGAGGCTGTTCTACCGACCATAGCTCACCCCGGAGAAGACATCGGCTACGATCTCTACTCCTGCGAGGATGTCACGATTGTGGCGTACGGCGCGGCCGGGGTGCACACTGGCATCGCCATCGAGTTTGTGCCGCTGGCGGGAGGAATCGTAAAGACCAGGTCTGGCCTCGCCCGCAAGCGGCTGCTTTGCAACGCCGGAGTCATTGACGCCGGCTATCGCGGCGAGATCATCGTGCTCATGGAAAACCTGGGCGACCAGCCGTATTTCGTCCGCAAGGGCGACAAGATCGCGCAGTTGCTCGAGCATCCCTTTCTCGCCCATGAGGTTGTGGAAGACGAACTGAGCGACGCGGCCCGCGGCGCGAAGGGGTTCGGATCTTCCGGGTCGTAGACGACCGGCAACCGCGGTGGCCTCGCCGTGGCGGCACGACCTGTACATGCCTATCGGGACAGATCATCGAGAAAAAACTGTGCCACGCTTTTGCTCCGACTCGAGCAGAAAACGTGGCACGTTAGTTCCGACTTGCGTTTGGGGTTAGTTCGCTACCTTACCCCAATGTTGTATTTGGGCGACGCAATGCCATTGGCAATCACTTCCAGTTGAGTCTGCCCTGTTTCCATGTTGAGCGGTATATCAACATGGGTGTATGCAGGCCCGGGATAGCCAACCGCCATGGTGTTATGGTCGTGCGTGCGGCAGTAGAAAACGTGTCCCGTGCTCACGTTGGTAAGCCGCACGATGGGATAGTTGGTGGCAGCCTGCTCATCGTCTCCGTAGGCAACCGCCTGCGAATAGCCGTTGAACTTTCTGCCGCTAAGCATCAGGGTGCTCCCGCGGCTGATGATCGGCGAGCTTATGCTCAGAACTGCGGAGGGCGCCCAGTTGGGATTGGCAGTTCCGGTGGGAGTGTAAATCTCCACATCAGAGCTGAAGTCGGTCAGCATCACCTGGCCGGTTGGCAGGACCAGCATGTTGCCTACGTAGGACGGCTCGCCGGGAGCGTTGGGAGTGCCCGGAACTTGATTCAGGTTGGTCCCATCCCATTCAAAGAATACGGCGCCATTGCCAAAAATTCCGGGGCCGGCCATCATCAGCACGTTGCCGTCGGGCAGAAGCGCCGCGGGTCCGTCTGCGATGTCCAGATTGTTGGGAAAATCCGGGCCGGGTGTCCAGCTGCCCGTGCTGGTGTTGTAGATGGAGGTGTGGCCAGCGCCGCAACCATTAGCGCCGGTAGCAAAGACCGTCCCATCGGGCCGCAGCATTGCAGGTCCCACCTCGTACGAAGCCCCGTTGGCTCCGCCGCATGAGTCCCACAGCTGCACAATGGTGCTTCCGGCTGTCGACCAGGAACCGGTGTTCGGATCGTAAAGTTCTGAGTTCATGCCGGCCGGGTTGTACACGAATACATAGGCGTCAACATCCAGAACTTTCCCGCCAGGCAACAGGGTCATGCCTTCTTCGTCGTAGACGTTGAACTTGTTCGCTCCCGTGGTGGTCCAAGTCAGCGTCGATGGGTTGAGCAGGGCCGCTTTTGGAGGGCTGTCGCAACAATCGCTTTGCATATAGGTCCCGTTGGCGAGCACAACGCCTGGAGAATCTCCAATGTGCGCCCAGCCGGTGGGTGGAGTGATGGTCGTCCAGACATTTGTTTTCGGGTCGTAGATTGCGCCCTTGTTGGTCCGGGTGGTGTGACCCCCGTCATACTCTCCGCCTTCGACGATCACTCGACCATCGGGCAGCACTGCGGAAGCGTAGTAAAGAGGTGCGTAGCCGTTTGGCAACGAGGCCAACTGGCTCCAAGTTCCATTCACGTAACTACCATTCTGGTCGGGAGTCAGCCTCCACCAGTCTACGGCTTCAGCATCGTGCACCATAATAGTGCCGTCGGTGAGCAGCAACGGGTTGCTGGCGCTAAATGTGGGTTGATGGGTGAGAGGTTGCCACGGGGATTGTGCGCTGGCACTGCCAAGACCACACAACAACGCAACCGTAGCGACTGCGAGCGATCGCAATGGCTTCATGTATCTCCTTTTATTATGTTTTGCTTCGTCTTAAGGCGGGTTCAGGCACAATCCTGCGGCATCTTTGAAGGTCAAAGATGACAAGCGCATCTCGACTCAAGCAAACGGTTCCGAGAATTTATCCCGAAGACGGAGAGAAGTCAATCCTTCGCGCGAGATACTACTGGCATAGTACAAATTCGCAAGAGACAGTTGAGATTTGTTACAAAGAAGTGACTAATCCGGTGCCAACCACCTCAAATTTGGGGACCTCGTCGCGGCCCCGCACCATGCGGAGCCGCGAAAAAGGCCGTTCGGCGGATTGAAACCTCTACTGCACTGCCCTTAGCAAGTTGAGAAGTCCATAGCCAAAGGTATTGTCTTTCAGGAAGCTCGGACCACGGCAGAATCCCGAGGCCTGAGCGTCCGTCAGGTGCTGGGCTGCCTGCTCCATCTTGAGCTCGGATTGGTCAATATTTCCGTCCAGACTGGGCTTGGCTTGCCACAGGAGGGCAAGGCCGCCCGCAACGTGTGGGGCAGCCATCGACGTTCCTGACCAACCGGAAGTATAGCCGCCTCCCGCTGCCGCTCCACGAATGTTCACCCCCGGCGCGGAAACATCAGGTTTCGTGCGGTTGCTGCCGTCGGCGATAACCGGACCGCGGCTGCTGAAGCCGGCGATGTTGTTTCCCGAGTCGAGGGCCCCCACATCAATCGAGCTGGCGTAGATGGCGGGTGGCTCTTGAATTGTGGAGCAGGCAGTGACCGTCTCCATAATTGCTGGCGGCCATGACATTGAAAATTCCCGCCGCGCGTACCGCGTCCACGATGCTCTGGAGAGTAAACGTCGAGCAGCCTTCGCTGGGCGGGCAGGTCCAGGAGTTGTTGATGGAATCGGGCGCTTTAGAAGGATCTCCAGTACCGCCGCTGATGGGATAAGGCGCAATCAGAAACTGGAAGCACTCCGTGTATTGCGCCGGGGTACCGTTGCCGCCGGCATCCATGTTGCGGCAGGCAATCCACCTTGCTCCGGGAGCTACGCCGATCTGATTGCCCTGTCCGTCATCGCCAACCATCTCGCTGACCGTAAAGGTGCCATGGCCGTGGGGATCGATGGGCGACGGCGAGTGATCGGGGGTGGCGTCGTGCCAATTGTAGTCATGGTTCGCCTGATGGCCGTCCCAGCCACGATATTGGTTCTTCAGCGAAGGGTGGTCCCACTGCACGCCGGTATCGGCTCCCGCAACGACCAGGCCTTCACCGTGGAAGCCCAGGGCCCAAACGTCAGGCGCCTTCACTCGCGCAACGTTCCATTCCACGCCGGTGGGTTGGAGAGTCGTATCCATTCCCTGGGCGGCGCTTGGCACGGCATTGTGAACGGTTGGATTGGCGTCAATCCGGGCCACGTCGGCGCGCCCGGCCAGTTCCTCCATCAAGTTGCGATCGCCGGTCACTTTGATCATGTTGACAATGAAGAAAGACTGATAAGAAATGCCGCGTTGCTGCAGTAATGCAAGAATCGGACCCTGAGTGCGGGAAGCAACGGCCCGCAGGGAGTTAACCACAAAGTAGCCCTTTTCCAACTTGGTCTTCATGGTAGCCGCTGCGCTGAGGTCGGCCTGTTCAGTCAGCACAACCAGTGCTTCGGTCGAGCCGCCGTTCGCGGTCCCGGCCAGAACCTGGGAGGCGATCTTGCCATTCGTTTCGCCAGCCTGAATTGACCAGCCGGATGGAACCATTCCAGCGATGAGTGCCGCCAGGATTGTCCCAAGTAGAAATTTTCGCGAATTCATGAACGTTATCTCCAAAGAGAAATTTGGTTAGAACCGAGGTGGATGGTAAAGGCCAGAACAAGGATCAGGGGGAACGCAAAGCTTGCCTGTGGAATGTAGTATGTGGCGGGCCTGCTGTCAACTTTCTGCGGGAGTCCTATGGAGACAATGCGGCCCTACGATTTGTTAGACTTCCAGCACGCCGGGTTATGGAGGGACCAGTCGCGAATGGGGGTCATGAAGCACTGTCGCAGCAGTTTGATTTTGGGTTTGGCGATTGTGTTGACGTGCGGTTGGATTTCCCAGGACTGCAGTGGTCAAGTTTACATGCATTCACCGCGGCTCATTTCCATTGGGGGAGAGCCGGTGGTGAAACTGCAACGGCCCATGTCCAGGAACAAGAGCGAGCCACAGTTTGTGGAAGCCACCATCATGCCGGGACGGGGCATGGCAGTGCTGCAGATCAAGGCCTACATACCGGGAAAGGGCGAGATCGACCTGCTGAACGCGCCGCCCTTATCGGAGGCCGCGCACCTGCTGGATAACGGCGATGACGAGTTTGGAAACCAGGTATTCAAAATCGGTGGAGCGATTCTTCTGCCATTCGCCAATCGCATCCGCGGCAAGCTTTCGCCGGATGGCAAGACCATCACCGCCGAGGTCGCCGGGAAAACGGTCACCCTGCCGGCAAACTGGAGTGGCAACAATCCCGGTGCGGAGAAGCATGCGATCCACGGGCTGATGAGGCGCTCGAAATTCGAACTCGTCCAACAGAAGAGCCGGGGCGGAGATTCCAGCGTTAACGCCGTGCTGCACGCTGGCAACTTCGAAGGACATTGGCTCTCTGATACGGACGTCCGGGTCGAGACCTCGCTGAACAATGGCGCCTTCGAGATGACGGTGACTGCTAGGAACGTGGGCCATGAACCGCTGCCGATGGGAATTGGCTGGCATCCGTATTTCGTTCTTCCCAGCGGCAATCGTCAACAGGTCAGGCTGCAACTGCCGAGCGACACTCGCGCCGTCATGAATAACTACGACGATTCGTTCACCACCGGCCAGCGGATTCCGGTCAAAGGAACGCCTTATGACTTCAGTGCGTCCGGCGGCCGTCCACTGGGCACGCAATACCTTGACGACAATTTCTCGGACCTGAAGTATCGTCCCGACGGCAGTACGGTTTCGGAAATCATTGATCCAGAGGCTAAGTACGGTTTGCGGCTGGTTACACTTTCACCTGAGATCAAGTCAATCCAGGTATATGCTCCGCCGCAGAAAAACTTTGTTGCCATCGAACCGCAGTTCAACCTGCCTGACCCGTATAGCAAGAGTTGGGGAAGCGCAGACACTGGAATGGTCCTGTTGCAGCCCGGGCAGTCAGTGTCGTGGCGCGTGCGACTGGAATTGTTCACGCCGAATCCGTAGGTGAATCAATGCATCGGCTTACGATTAAGACCCACAAAAAGCGCGAGATTGTGGATATTACCAAGCAACTCGAGGCCATTTTGTGGAAGCAGTATGGCGACAAGACCGGCGTATGTTTATTGAGTGTGCTGCACACAACGGCGGCGTTGACTACCGCCGATCTTGACCCGGGAACCGATCTCGACATGCTCGACGCCTTCGAGCACCTCATTCCCAAGCTTGAGTATCGCCATCCCCATAACCCGTCGCACGTGCCCGATCACATTCTTTCCACCCTGATCGGAACGTCGCTGGCGCTGATGTTAGATCGGGGTTTGCTTTTGCTGGGAACCTGGCAGAGGGTGGTTTTGATCGAACTTGACGGCCCGCGCGAGCGCGAACTGGTGATGGCATTCGTGGAAACGGCGTAGCAGTTGCCAGTCGTCAGTAGTCAGTAGCCAGTTTTCAGCTATCAGCTATCAGCTTTCAGCCAAACTACGATTAGTTTGCTGATGTTTGAAAAATGGAAAATGACATCAATCGATGGGTATTTTCCAAGACCCAGAGGCGATTCCGCGCAAGGCAGTTGCCCGCTTTAGCGATGTTGTGGAAAAATCGTTCGTCCTCCAATCTAGAGGGAACAAGGACCGAATGGCTGCTTAGGGACGGCAGAGCAGCACGTCCCTCCGCTCGGTCGGGATGACAATTTGAGATGAAATTCGGAGCATAGAGCGAATTCGCTCGGCTGACAGCTGACAGCTAATTGCTAGTTGCTGCTACTGACAACTGCCTACTGGCAACTGCTCTCACAACATCTGCGTCCCCCACAGATCATGCAGGTGCAGCACACCGACCAGGCGGCCGGCTTCGTCCACCACGGGAAGCGCAGTGATCTTCTTCTGCTCCATGACGTCGAGGGCGGCGACGGCGAACACGTCAGGGCCGACGGTGCGCGGCGAGCGCGTCATGCATTTCTCGGCCGTCAGGTCGAACACCTTCTTGCCATGCCGTTCCAGCAGCCGCCGCAAGTCGCCATCGCTGATCAATCCCACCAGCTTCTTGCCGTCGACCACGGTCGTCATCCCCAAGCCCTTGCGCGACATTTCGTAGATCACGTCGGTCATGGCCGTTCCGGGTTTTACTTGCGGCAGAGCGTTGCCGGTGTGCATAAGGGCGGAAACGCGCAGGAATCGCTTGCCCAGTTTTCCTCCGGGATGCAGGCTGGCGAAGTCCTCCTCCTTGAATCCGCGCCGTTGCGAAAGGGCAACCGCCAAGGCATCGCCCAAGGCGAGCATGGTCGTGGTGGAGGCGGTAGGCGCAAGTCCAAGGGAGCAGGCTTCGTGGGCAACCGAGCAGTCCAGAGCAACGTCGGCAGCTTGCACCAGGGTTGACGTGGTGCGAGGTTCGGCGGACGGCGCGTGAAGCTCATCGCAGGTCATGGTGATGAGCGGGACGCCGAGGCGCTTCACGGCGGTCAGCAATTGCAGGATCTCCGAGGTCTCTCCGCTGGCCGAGAGCACAATCACCACGTCGCCGCGGACCAACATTCCCAGGTCGCCATGCAGAGCTTCCGCAGGATGCAGAAACAGCGCGGGACTTCCGGTGGAGGTTAGAGTGGCGGCGATTTTGCGAGCGATCAGCCCGCTCTTGCCCATGCCGGAAACGACAACGCGACCGCCGCAACCGTAGAGCAACTCTACGGCACGCTCAAAATCCGCCGCCATCGGCCCCGCGAGACGATCAGCCAGAGCGCGCAGGGCGTCGGCCTCAATGCGCACCACGTTTTCACCGGTGCTCTTGCTGGTGGTTCGCCTGGAAGGTGCACCGCTAGATCGCGTCATTGGGGGGCCGAAGGTGGCAGCAGACCACGCGAGTTAAAGACCAGTACGCGCTCCTCATTTTCACCGCCGCTCAGAGGAACGCTCTTGCCATTAAATGAAACTTCCACCGCGCCGGCGTTACCCGTCCAAAAGACTACTTGGTTGGTGGCGCGGACCGTCTTCACGTCCGGCGGCTTGATGACGCCGTGAATTACAAACTTACCGTCAGACTTGATGGAAACCCAGGCGCGATTCTTGGGGCGGACGGTCAGTTCGAAGGGGGTAGTAGCTGCGGGATTGGCAACATTGTTCGTCGCAGGACTCGTGGAAACCGTCGCTTGCAGCTGCATGCTTGGTTGTTTGTCGGCTGGTTGTGCGCTGGCGGTAACGTCTGTTCCAGCATGATTGGTCGCGCCACCGCTGGCCGGCGTCGTATCGCGCGCGACCACGATCGTGGCTTGCTGCCGCCGATCACGTTGACGCTCCCGGTAAACTCGCCAGCCGCCGGCGATTCCCGCCACCAGAACGAGAGCGATCAGTACGGGAACTACGGGCAATGGAGACCGGGACCGGGCCTGTGCCACCTCGGGGCTGGATTGCTCGAATCGGATTGAGAGGGTCGGGTCAGTAACCGCATGGCCCGGCGCGTCGTGCACGGCTTGCAAGTAGCCGGCGATTGCCTTCTCCTCGTCAATTCCCACGTACTTCGCGTAGGCGCGAACATACCCCTTATTGAAGATACCGCCGGGCAGGAGTTCGAACTGTTCCTCTTCCAAGGCGCGGAGCAGGCGAGTGCCAATTTTTGTGGTGGCAGCGATTTCGTCGAGAGAGATGTGGCGCATCTCGCGCTCACGGCGCAACTGTTCGCCGAATGCACCCACTTCAACCTCGTTCTGCTCCAACGACCTGTGCAATAGAATTTACCGGTGTCCTGCCGATGATAGAAAGTGGCGCAGGCAGTGTCAAACCGCGGCAACTGCTGGCAAGGACAGCCTCCCCGCTGGAAATTAGAGAACATGACTGCGCTGTCCGGTAAAATACCTGTGGGCGGGCGTGTATCGGTTGAGCCTGGACCGTTTCGGATCGAAGGCTTTCATGCCCTGGTTCACTTTTCTCGGGAAAGCAGAGAAATCTGCGCTAGGTGCTCGCATGTCGCTTCCAGCCACAGACAACGATCGGCAATTTTTCGAGCTGAAGATTTTTCACGACGTTGCCAAAGCCCTGACATCTTCGCTTGATCTGGACACCATTCTGCAAACCATCATGCAGAAGATGGCCGCTTATTTTGAGCCGACGACCTGGTCTCTGCTTATGCTGGACGAGGGCTCGGACGAACTCTATTACGCGGCTGCAGTCGGTAAAGGGTGCGAGGACCTCAATGCCTTGCAACTGACATCGGGTGAGAGTCTGGCTCGATGGGTGATCAATCATGGGTCGCCGCTGGTTATTCCCGACGTGACACAGGACGAGCGCATCAAGCACACTGGCGACAACGGTTCCTTCGAAAAGGGCTGCTCGGCGGTATGCATGCCGGTTCGGACGGGTGGCAAAGTTCTGGGCGTTATCCAGATGGTGAACATTGATATGCGCGTGTATGCGCGCAATGAGATGCTGTTAGGGACCCTCGCAGATTATGCCGCCATCGCCATCAAGAATGCCCGCGCCGTGCGGCGCATTCAGGAACTCAGCATCACCGACGACTGCACCGGTCTGTACAACGCGCGGCATTTGTTTACCGCGCTATCCGAAGAGGTGCATCGTTCGAAGCGCTTCGGATACGAGTTCAGCCTCCTGTTTCTTGACCTCGACAACTTTAAGCGGGTCAATGATGAGCATGGACACCTGGTCGGCAGTAACCTTCTAAGTCAGGTGGGACATGCCCTGCGCGAAAACCTTCGCCTGGTGGACGCTGCTTTTCGCTATGGCGGCGACGAATTCGCCATTCTTTTGCCACAAACTTCCAAAGATGCTGCCCTGTTAGTGGCGCGCCGGCTGATGTCGGTTTTTCATGGCAGGCAATGGCTCGCTGCCGAGGGCGTGGCGCTCTCTCTACGGGCCAGCATTGGTGTTGCCGGCTTTCCGGCGGACGCAGTTTCGCCCCAGACCCTCGTGCAACGCGCCGATGAAATGATGTATCAGGTGAAGCAGGCCGGGCGCGACAACATAGCACTGGCGGGTGTGGGAATTGTGGGCTGCGAGGAAGGCCCTCACACATCCTGACCTTGCGGTGCTCGACTCACCGCATTTCCTTATTTCGGCTGTGCTCCCGCGCTGCTTTTATCAGGTTGGACCGGGTTCGGGTTTGCCGGCGCTTTGGGATTCACTCCGAAGTCCCACACGTAAAGGTTTATCTCCTGTGGGCCAAGTACTTCGACCACGGCGTACTCGCCCGCGGCGAGGTCCTGTGCCGGAGCCAGCTTCACCCACTCTCCTGTGCCAAGCTTCTCCACGGTGACAGGCACCGTGTTGCTCTCCTGGCTCACCTTGCCGGTAATGGTGGTCTTCAGGCTGGCGACGGTACGAGAGTCTTTCTTGACGGCAACGCGTACCAGCCGGAAGCGGTCTGCTACAGGTGTGCTCTGCGGCCCTTCATCGATGTCAATGTAGATGGTCGGACGTGGCAGATGAGATTGAATCCTGGCGTGCTCACCCTTCAGTTCAATTGCCTGCTTAAAACCGGAGATCGTGGAACGCAGAACACCGCTTTGGCCGTTCTTGTTTACCTCACTGCCGTTCTGCACGATCTCCGCCAATTCGGGTTTGCCCTCATACTGATCGAACAGGAACACCCCGCCCGTCCCGGGCAGGTGCAGGCCGGGCGCGACTTGCGGCGAGTTGGCTTCTTCTTTCTCGCGCTCCTCTGTCTCCTCCGGAGTTTCTTCGTGCGACTTGCGGACCTTGCCGCTGCTTAATTCAGCTTCGTACTTCCTGGTCGCGTCCCAGTCGATGAGCGAACTTGGGATGTCTTCCCACTCATACCGCTCCGCACTCAGATAGTGGACCCGGTCCCCCTGCATCTCGTATTTCACGACCGACTGGTAGGAGCCATCTTTCAGGATGAGGCGCAGGGTGCGCTGCTGGGCCTGCAGATCAATCGGACAGTGGACCAGCAGGACGGCGGCCGCTGCGAACAAAGTCAGGCAGAGAAGCGCATTCAAGAAAAGACGAGCCATTGACAATAGTTTAAGCCCAAAGACGAACAGAGACTGGTGTCGGTTAGTGCGGGGGTTTTGTGACTGCAATCACTGCGCGGTGGTGCCCTCGCAGCAGGATAATAGGAGGTACGTTGTTCCCACAGCCGTTGCATGCGGCACAAGGCCGCGGCATCTCCGGGAGCAGCGTCTTTATACAGAGGATCCATGCATGGATAGCGCACTCCTGATCCACCGACTTCATTTTGCTTTCACTGTGACCTATCACTACCTGTTTCCCCAGTTGACTATGGGACTGGCGCCGCTAATCGTGATCTTGAAGACTCTGGCGCTCAAGACCAAAGACGAGAGTTACGACCGGGCTGCCCGCTTCTGGGCCAAGATTTTCGGTATCAATTTCATCATCGGCGTGGTGACCGGAATTCCCATGGAATTCCAGTTCGGCACCAACTGGTCGCATTTCTCGCGCTACGCCGGTGGCGTCATCGGACAAACCCTCGCCATGGAGGGCCTGTTCGCTTTCTTTCTGGAGTCCACGTTCCTGGGACTCTTTCTCTATGGTGAAAAACGGCTAACCAGGACGCAGCATTGGTTCGCGGCGTTTATGGTCTTTGTCGGCTCGTGGTTATCGGGATACTTCATTATTGCGACCGATGCCTGGATGCAGCACCCGGTCGGCTATCAGCGTGCCGCCGACGGTTCTCTGCAACTGAGCAGCTTCTGGCAACTGGTGCTGAATCCCTGGGCGTGGTGGCAATATGCGCACAACATGAGTGGCGCGGTCATCACTGGTGCGTTTGTGATGGCGGCAGTCGGCGCATTCTACTTGTTAAGCCAGAAACATGTGCAGCAGGGGCGCATTTTCGTCCGCGTCGGCGTGATTGCGGCGTTGATTGCCAGCGTCTTGCAACTGTTCCCGACGGGCGACGCGCAAGGCCGCATGGTGGCGCGCAATCAGCCGGTGACGCTGGCCGCCATGGAGGCTTTATGGGAGACGCAACCCGGAGCGCCGCTGGTGATCCTCGGGCAGCCGGACGTCCCGGCGCAGAAGATCGACAACCCGATCATCATCCCCAAGATGCTGAGCTTTCTGACGTGGCGCCGGTGGAATGCAGAGGTAAAGGGTCTCAACGGGGTGCCGAAGCAGGACTGGCCCGACAGCATTCCCTTGCTTTACTACTCCTACCACGTCATGGTGGGGTTGGGGACAATCTTCATCGCAATCTCCCTAATCGCAGCATTTCTGCTGTGGCGCAACCAGCTCTTCCGGGCCCGCTGGATGTTGTGGATTTTGCTGCTGATTTTCCCGCTGCCTTATATCGCGAACACCGCTGGCTGGATGACAGCCGAACTCGGCCGGCAGCCATGGCTGGTCTACGGTTTGCTGCGCACCGTGGATGGCTATTCCAAGATGGTATCGGCTGGTAATGCCTGGTTCAGTTTTCTCGGATTTATGGGGATGTACACCCTGCTTTCCGTCCTGTTCCTTTTCCTGGTGCGTCGCGAAATCGAGCATGGACCTGATCCCGAGCCCTTGATAGGGAAGCCCAGCACAGTTGCCGTAACTCCCGCGGAGGTGCGATAGCCATGTCAACCCTGTGGTTCATGATCGTTGCCGTAATGGTCGCTGCGTACGTACTGCTGGACGGCTTCGACATCGGAGCGGGCGCCGTTCACCTTTTCATCGCGAAAAATGACGCGGAGCGCCGCACGGTTCTGCGCGCCATCGGGCCGGTGTGGGATGGCAACGAAGTTTGGCTTCTGGCCGCCGGCGGAACTCTCTACTTCGCCTTTCCTCTGTTGTATGCGTCCAGCTTCAGTGGGTTTTACCTGCCGCTGATGATGGTGCTGTGGCTGCTGATGCTGCGCGGTATAGGCATTGAGTTTCGCTCCCATATAGCGCAGTCGGTGTGGCAGAGCTTCTTCGACGTCATCTTCGGAATTTCAAGCATCCTGCTGGCTATCTTCTTCGGCGCGGCGCTAGGCAACGTGGTGCGCGGCGTCCCTCTGCAAGCCGATGGCTATTTCTTCGAGCCTCTGTGGACCAATTGGCGCGTGGGTGCGCAGAACGGCATCCTCGACTGGTACACCGTGATCTGCGGCCTGGTCGCGCTGGTGACACTGGTCATCCACGGATCGCTTTACCTCGCCATCAAAACTGAAGGCGAACTGAATGCGCGGGCCCGCAAGACTGCGAGCTGGTTCTGGCCGGTGCAGGTGCTGCTTACGATTGCCAGCCTGATCGCCACCGTGTACATCGTTCCGCATGTGCTGGACAATTACAGCCGCTGGCCCATCGGATATCTGGTCCCGGCGCTGGTGATCGGCAGCCTGATCTATCTGTACTATGCGCATTCGAAGCGGAACGACAAGGGCGCATTCCTGGCGTCGTGCGCCTACATCGTTGGCATGCTGGTAGGAGCGGCCTTCGCGCTCTATCCCAACGTGCTGCCCGCCAGCACCGGCGCCAACTTCAGCTTGACGATTTTCAACACTGCCGCCGGAGAGCATGGGTTGGGTGTTGGCTTCGTGTGGTGGACGATCGGCATGATTCTCGCGCTGGGATATTTCGTGTTTGTCTATCGCATGTTCCGGGGCAAGGTCAAGCTCGATGAAGGCAGCGAGCACGGATACTGATATCGGCCGAGAGTAAATAAAGGGCTCCGGATCAGACCGGAGCCTTTTCTTATCCTGCTTCCACTTGCATGGGAGCGTCTTGCGGTGCAACTTTTGTCTCACCCAACAATCTAATCAGGCAGCTCGTTCGTATTAAGAAAGTCATGCCCGACAACGTTCAGGGAGAACAGAAGTTGCGCGAGGAAGGCCCGAATCCGCCGGCGGATATGGCCGATCGGGGCAATCCCGAGGCGGAACAGCCTGTTCCTGAAGACGCTGCACCGCCAGAAGAAGTCGTCGCCCCCGAAGTGCTGCGCAATGCCGGTCCAGCGGGCGAGGAAGTGCGCCGGGTTACGTCTGCCGAACGCAAGCGCATGAACCGTCGTGAACTTTTGAAGCTGGTTCCGGTGCTGGCGCTTGGAGCTTTTGCCATCCCCAAGCTCCGCGGACCGCTCTTGAACGACGGACTTCATCTTAGCGATTGGGCCTCGGAAAAGCTCTTCGGTCGCAACCGGCTGGCGCAAACCTTTCCCAATAGCGATGTCGCCGCCTTCGAACGGTTTCCCTACAATTTCTACAACGTCGTCGATCCCGGCGTGGACCTGGACAGGTGGACGCTGACGGTGGAAGGCCTGGTCAAACATCCCGGCGAATACAAGCTTTCTCAGATTCAGGCGCTTCCCAAGGTCACACAGAACACCCGGCACGTGTGCGTGGAAGGGTGGGATGTGATCGGAAACTTCGGCGGCACGAGGGGCTCTGATTTTCTGCGACTGATTGGCGCCGATACCAGCGCACGCTTTCTCGAGACCGAATGTGCGGATGGATATTACGAATCCATCGACATGGAGACGATGCGCCACCCTCAGACGTTGTTCTGTTATGAAATGTATGGCAAGCCGCTCGACCGCGGACATGGCGCTCCGCTCCGGCTGCAGATGCCGACCAAGATCGGCTACAAGCAGGCGAAATATCTCGTCACCGTCCGCGTGACCAATGTACTGAGCGCCGACAAGCGCGGCTACTGGGAAGACCAGGGCTATAGCTGGTACGGCGGACTCTGAGGCGGGAGCGATGGCAACCACCCGGAGCCCCTAGATCATTGCTTGAGGCGGCCCGGTCTTGCACGCTGTGGAGTGTACTTCTTGGTGGGAGCCCCCGCATTTATGCGGGGGAAGGAGCGCTTCAGCGCTCCGGAAAGAGGTCGGCTTCGAGCATGCGCTTTAGCGCTGGGCATTGAAAAACCCGCGGCTGAAGCCATCTCAAGATCGGCGGCTTTTCAGCTGGACTAAAGTCCAGCTCCCCCTGCTAAAGCAGGGGGCTTCCACCAGAGGCGTTTCACAGAGTTTGCGCAGCCAGTCTGGCCGTGCCGCAGGGTATTCGAGTATGAATGGGCAAAAACAAAACACGATCGACCCTGCTCCGGTCACCGTCGCCCACGAGCATCCTTGGGTGGTGCGGTTTGCTCACTGGGTAAATGCGGTGGCGGTGCTGGTCCTGGTCGGCACTGGCCTGCAGATATTTCGCGCTTTCCCCAGCTTTGGTCCGAAAATTCCGCAGAAGAACTTGCTCGACGTTCCCCGGCTGATCACTCTGGGCGGCTGGCTGGGCGGCGCCTTGCAGTGGCACTTCACATTCATGTGGATTTTTGCGGGAAGCGGGCTGATGTATGTGATCTACCAGATTGCCACCGGCCATTGGCGGCAGGTATTGTTCATGCCAAATGACATCAAAGGCGTGTGGCCGATGGCACGCTATTACTTTCTCTTCGGGCGAAAGCCACCGGTGGACGCCGCCTACAACCCGTTGCAGAAACTGGCCTACACATCTACGATCTTCTTCGGCGTGCTATCGACGCTGACTGGCCTGGTGCTCTACAAACCCGTTCAGTTCTGGTGGCTGGCCTGGCTGATGGGCGGTTTCCATTACGCGCGCATCTGGCACTTCCTGGCGATGTGCGGATTTCTGGCCTTCATCCCAGGCCATCTCATCATGGTTCTCCTGCACGGCTGGAACAACTTCTATTCCATGGTCACAGGATGGAAGCGCGGTCCGGAATATCTGAGCTGAAGCTGACTGGGCAAACGCAGACCGTCAGAGGCTATCTCGCTGGGTGGCATGGCTGTGCCGTGAGGCTCCGTCTTCCCAAAGTTCGTAGTCAGTCCAGTGGGCTACATATCGGCCATCGGCAGTGCTCGACTGAAACCGAATCCGCACGAACTTGCCGTCTTTCCTTCGCAGGGCAAAGATTCCATTCATCTGTCCATCATCGACGTAGCGGTGAAACATCGCGGGCACGTGCGCTCCTGAAGGCGCGCTGAGATCGTCAATCCGCATGGCAAGAAGTTCTGCGCGTGTGTACCCGAGCAACTCGCAGGCTGAATCGCTTACGGACACGTATCGCCGTTGCGCATCCACTTCAACGCGGGCCGGAGGTGAGATTGGCAGCATGGGAGAGTTATCTCCTGGAATTGATGTCTTGGCTTTGATTAGTACAAGAATAAATTCGATTTGCCGTCTTTGCCACCCTGGCGTTTGAACGCGGCTGGCGCACCGACTTCTTCAGCTCTCGTGATTACTTAAGCGCGCTTGTCAGCCTCCGAGCCGCTAATAATATTTATAAGTTCTATTGTTGTCGAAACCGCTATGCCGAAGCGTTTACCTCCGCGCACGATTGGGCCGCCGATGGCATCCAGTTCGAGTTGCCGGCCCGCGGCAACGTCCTTCGCCATGGAGCTGCGCATGGGCGGCAGCAAACCGTCAAACGTCTCCCGCAGCTTCGCGATGTTGATCTCTGCCCCATCGGCCTTGGCGACCGCGCAAGCTTCAGCGGCGGCGGAATTCAATTTTTCCTTCCAGGCGGGGTCGGCGTAGATCTCGCCCTTGTTCTTGCCCGATGCCGAAGTGACCAATGCAAACGGCGCCAGGAAGCACAGCTTGCCCCAGAGCAGAGTTTGCTCATTCAGAATCAACTGGCAGGTGAATCCCAGATTCGTCAGGCGCGTGACCATCGGCCCCAGCAACTGCTCCGCGCCCGCACCAAGGTTGAAGCGAACGAATGGCGAGCGTTGCAGGAAGTGCCCGGGCGCAAGCCGCTCCGCTTCCACCGCGATGGTCGCGGGAACAACGCGGTCGTGCCCGTAGCGAGAACGCAACACCGCGACGTGATCGATGCCGTTCAGAAGAGGGATCACGGTGTCGGGCACGGTCTGCGCGGCTTCGAGCGCTGGTTCGAGCTGGTAGGTCTTGGTCGCAATCCACAAAATATCGACGGGTTCTGTCAGCCGCCCCACGGCTCTTGCCGGCGCCGTAATCGTGCCGGATGGCCGGTCCAGTGTCAACGTGTCGGGATAGGCTGCCAGGTTTTCCGGCCGGACAATCATCGTGACATCTTCGCCCAGCGAGGCCAGCACAGTTCCCATCAGCCCGCCTATGGCTCCCGCTCCCAAAATTGCATGCTTCATCGCAGCGCCTCAGCAACGACTATACGACACGAGTCATTGTGTTGCTGGAATCACGGTTTGGTAATGCAGTGAGGCTGCACCGACGATCGGACCACCGTCCGAATCCTGGACCAATACGGCGACTTTGAGATTGGCGGCGTTCCACCCGGGATGTCGCGAGACATCGACAGTCTTCTCAAACGAGCCGTTCTTCACGCTCCCAAACTCGCGCAGATCCCGCACGACCGCCGCATGTTGCAAAGTTCGGCCGCTGTTTTCGCCACCGGAGATTGCGGTGGTCAGTCCATCCTCGGTTATGGCCAGAAAAACGTGGGCGTGCGTTTTTTCTGGAGCCTGCACCGCAATCTTCACATGATCGCCCGCTTCCCACTGCAATGACACTTGAGCGCTTTTCGGCTGGGCCGCCGCTAACTCAAGGTTGTGTTTCAAAGCTGCGACATCGTTTCCGACAAACTGAAGATGCCCGTCCACCACCATCTGCGGGGTGTAGGCGTCAGCCACATGAAGATGCCGTTCATAATCGTTTTGACGCTGGCTGAATTGCGACGAGGAAAAGCGGTCGCTCCATCCGTCATGGTTCCAGTAATCGACGTGTTCGCCCAAGAGGATGAGCGCCACGCCTGGCGGAGTCTTCTGGGTCAGTTGGACCAGGAGAGCGTCGGCCGGGGGGCAACTGGAGCATCCCTCAGAAGTGAACAGCTCAACCACAACGGGAGTCTGTGCCCAGGCGCGCGGAAAAAAGCAAAGCCCGTAAACGATCAGTAACGGTAAGGCCTTTTTCATGACACAGGATAGGACGCGCGAGGGGTGGGGTTTGGTTCAGGTAAGTATGGTTTTGTTTTGTCATCTTGAGCGACGAGCACAGCGGGATGACATTTTTCGGTTCTGTTTCGACCCCGACCCGTCCTCGCAATCCGATGGCATCGGGCTTGCGTACTCTAAATGGTGATTTGGCAGAGAGTACAGTCGGCCAATCGCCAGGTCCGGATTGTCTGTAACCTTCGGGGCAATTGCGACTCTAACGTTAGTAGGGTCCCGGGGCGAAATCCGAGTGAGGATGGTTATGTCGAAGTCTTGTTTCAGTCTATTGCTCTCTTCTTTATTGCTTTTTGCATTGGTCTTTGCAATTGCAGGTGAGAGGAGCGTGGTTCTGCCCAACCCAGCCTCGGATGAATCGTTATCCGCGAAGAGCGGACAGGAGACTGCGGTTTTTGCCGGCGGCTGTTTCTGGGGGGTGCAGGCAGTTTTCCAGCATGTGAAAGGCGTCATCAGCGCCACCTCCGGATACTCGGGTGGCCCAGCCAACGCCGCGGAATATGAGGTGGTCAGCACCGGGACCACGGGGCATGCGGAGTCGGTGAAGGTGGTTTACGATCCAGCGAAGCTTTCTTATGGACAGCTGCTCAAAGTATTTTTCTCTGTGGCGCATGATCCAACCGAGTTGAATCGGCAGGGTCCGGACACCGGCACGCAATATCGCTCCGTGATCTTCTATAGCAGCGATCAGCAGAAGCAAATTGCGCAGGCCTACATCGCGCAACTGGACCAAGCCAAAGCCTTCCCGCGTGCCATCGTGACCCAGGTAGTTCCGCTGAAGGGGTTTTATGCGGCGGAGGCCTACCACCAGGACTATGCCACGCTTCATCCCGAGAATCCGTACATCAGGTACAACGACTTGCCGAAGGTGGCGAACCTTCAGCAGCAGTTCCCTAACCTGTATCGCGCGTCGATCAGCGGAAAGTGAGACTTGAAACTGGCAGGTTCATCGATATGAGTGACCGTAGAGACTTTCTCAAAACAGCATTTCTAACCCTGACAGGAGTAGCGTTTATGAGCGTGTTGAATGACAAGGAAACCAAGGCCGCACCCGCCGCGGATTATGTTGAAGTTGTTGAATTCAAAGATTCGGGAGAGAAGATCGGCGCCCGAGCGCGTGAAGAAGGTCGTCAAGACCGATGCGGAATGGCGCGCCCAATTGACGCCTGAGCAATTTAACGTGACCCGGCACGCCGGGACCGAGCGCGCCTTCACTGGCCAATACTGGGACGTGCACGACAAGGGAATTTTCCGTTGCGTGTGCTGCAAGAATGCCCTGTTCAGTTCGGCGACCAAGTTCGACTCAGGTACCGGCTGGCCCAGCTTCTGGGCTCCTATCGCCAAAGAAAACGTCAAGGTCAACAGCGACCGCACCCTCGGCATGGAGCGCACGGAGGTGCTGTGCACCGAGTGCGACGCGCACCTGGGCCACGTATTTGATGATGGTCCCAAGCCCACCGGCTTGCGCTACTGCATGAACTCGGCCTCACTCAACTTCGTAAAGAGCTAAAGTCAGCCGTTAGCAATTAGCACTTGGCGATTGGTGCTCCTAGGCAGACTGGCTAAGCACCAATTCGCTGCCCGCTCAAAACTGGCGTTCCTCCCCAACTGCTAAAGACGGTTCTCAGCCGCGCTGTTTCGGTATAGCATATTCCAATCTTATTGCAGCTAGAAGCGGAGGGAGCCCAACATGAGTCCTGTTCCGATGCGCGAGAAGGAATCGAAAGAGAAGCCGCCGCACAAGTCCAATTCGGTGGAGACCGCGGTTGCCGAAACCGCAGAGGCCAGCGGCGCAAGTGTGGAGAAGATCCGCGAGATTCTCTTTGGTCCTCAGATCAAGAACTACGAAGCGCGCTTTGCCCGTGTGGAAGAAGCCCTGGCGCGAGAGACCGCCGAAATCAAGGACACCATGCGGCGGCGGCTGGACTCGCTAGAGGCCTTCTTCAAGAGCGAAACCGAGTCGCTGGCGGCACGCTTGAAATCGGAGCGCGACGAGCGCGAGGAAACCCTGAACACCATCGGCCGTGAGCTGAAGACGACTGCGGCGCAGCTGTCCAAGAAAATCCTCGACCTCGACAACAAAGCTGCCCAGGACCGCAGCGCTTCGCGTCAGGAGCTGATGGCGGAATCGCGCAAGTTGCTCGACGAAATCCGGCAACGCCATGAATCCCTGAGCGCCCTGTTGGAAAACCGGGTCCAGGAATTGCGTCACGCCAAGACCGACCGGTCTGCGCTGGCTGCGCTTTTTGTCGAACTGGCGGTCCGCTTGAAGGACGAGGGCGACGACACCAAGGCACGGCCCAAGCCGATCCGGAGTGCCACTGAAGCCTGAGGGTCTTATGGGTTCGACGCCAGCTGACCTGAAGCGCGATTCCAAGTACGACCAGCGCCCCGACGAACTAGCCGAACTCCGGGCATTGCTTCTCGGCCAGCAACTGGTGGAGCTGGAAGCGCTGCGCAAACGGCTCGACGATCCCGAACTTCGCGCCGAAGAGCTCAGCCAAATCCTCGGCCATGCGGTTGCGCTGTCCATCAAGCGCGACGGCGGCCTGCAACGCTCGTTCTACCCCATCGTCGAGCGGGCGTTGAAGATCTCGATTACCAAGAATCCCGGCATCCTTGCCACTGCTCTAGCTCCCATCATTGGTGATGCGGTTCGCAAGGCGGTTGCCAACGCCTTCCGCGGCATGGCCGAATCGATCAATTTCATCATGGAGCGCAGCCTTTCATGGCAGAGTGTGAAGTGGCGTCTGGAAGCGCTACGCACTGGCAAATCATTTGGCGAGATCGCCCTGCTGCGCAGCCTCCGCTATAAAGTGCAGCAAGTCGTTCTGATCCAGCGCGAGAGCGGCTCGGTGTTGCAGTACGTTAAAGCTCCCGGAGAAGGGATAAAAGAAGCTGAGCTGGTGTCGAGCATGCTCACGGCGCTGGGCGATTTTATGACCGATTCGTTTAACGCCAAGCGGTCGCAAGAGTTTGAAGCTGTGGATATCGGTGACTTCAGGCTGTGGGTGCATTACGGGCCCCAGACATTGCTGGCGGCAACCATTCTGGGCACGCCTCCGCCGGAATTGAAGAATGTCTTCGCGCGCGAAAACGAACTCATCCACCAGGAGTTCGCCGGGGCCCTCGCATCTTTCAGCGGCGATGCCAGCATATTCGATGGCGCCCGTCCTCACCTGCAGAATTGTCTGCTGGGGCAAACCGACCGGCCACAGAAACAGTCATGGTGGTGGATGACTGCGGTGGCTGTGGTGCTCATCGCACTCGTCGCTATCGGTTTTTTAGTTCATCGTCGAAACGCTCGTTGGAACCAGTTTCTGGCGGCGCTCCAGAACCAGCCGGGAATTGTGGTTACCAGTGCGCAGAAACATTGGGGGCACTATGCCGTGTCCGGCATGCGTGACCCGCTGGCGGCTGACCCGGCAAAAGTAGCAGCCGAATCTGGCATCGCTCCTACCAGCCTGGAAGCCCACTTCGCGCCCTATCAGTCGCTCGACCCCCAGTTCCTCCGCCAGCGGGAGTACGACTCGGAAAAGCAGCAACTGGAGCAACAGATGGTATTGTTCCCTGTGAACTCAAGTGCTTTGCTGCCCGAGCAAGGGATGCGCCTGGATGCCATTGAGGAACACATCAACCGGTTGCAGGAAATCGCCTCTGCGTTGGGCCGGCAAATCCACGTCACGCTCTATGGCCGGGCCGATCAGACCGGCGCTGAAACCAAGAACGCTGCGTTGAGTAAGGAACGTGCGCAGGTTGTTCTGGAGGCCCTACGCGCGCGCGGTATTGCCCCCGATATGGTGACCGCCGCCGGATTGGGCGACAACACGCCGATCCGGCACGGATCGCCCTCCTACCAGTTGGAAGTCAACCGCAGTGTTTCGCTCAACGTCCAGTCGCAACCCCAGGGAGACAAGCCATGATCCAGAAAAAGATCTGCATGCTGGGTTCTTTCGGTGTTGGAAAGACGAGCCTGGTGGCGCGTTTCGTTCACGGCATTTTTTCCTCCAAGTATCTGAGCACGGTGGGGGTGAAAATCGACAAGCGGGAAATGAAGGTCGGCGACAAGGACATCCTGCTTACGCTTTGGGACCTGGCTGGCGAGGACTCCCGCTCGCAGGTGCAAACCTCCTACCTGCGCGGCGCGGCGGGATATTTTCTGGTGGTTGACGGCACCTGGTCCGAATCTCTGGTAACAGCAAAGAGCATTCACAAACGGGCGCTGGAGACAGTCGGTGAAATTCCGTTCCGGCTCATCGTGAACAAGAAAGACCTGTGGGATACGTGGCAGATAACGGCTCCGGACCTGGAACAGTTGGCAGCCGAGGGATGGAAGATCAAACTGACCAGCGCCAAGACCGGCGACGGTGTGGAAGAAATGTTCACCGACCTGACCGAAGAAATATTGCAAAAGCAGCCGTCAGGCGACGCAGACACAGAGGGGGAGCTCTGAGGCTGAATTCGCGCCGAGCGGGTAACCGGCTTCCGATGATCGGAGACTTGTTGAACTACCAACCCATGCGGCTTCTTTCGGCGGTTCTGGCGCTGCTGTTGGTTTGTACAATTGTCAGTCTTGGACAAACAAGCACCGGGCCAAACCCGCCGTCAGCTTCGTCTGCGGTGCCGTCCGACCAAAAGCCCACCGCTCCTGCTGCGCCACTAGGCGGGTTGCCGGACTCGACGCAGTTGGTGGTCGTCCAGTACATCAAGCCTGTTTACCCGAAAGCAGCTCGTAGCGAACAGCTTCAAGGTGAGGTGATGGTGCGTTTGGCCATAACGCCCGCGGGCGATGTGGAGAGCGCCACGGCGATCAGCGGCAATCCTCTTTTGGCAGAGGCCGTCGTCGATGCGATGAAGAAATGGAAGTTTCAGCCTTACATTCGTAACGGGCAGGCAGTCAGGGTCACCACGAACCAGCGTTACGACTTTGCCTTCAGTGACAACGTAAAGGATATAGTGTCAAAAGATGTCACTTCCTCTCCAGCGTCTGCTGTCCCTCCGCCGAATCCGGGAACCCCTGACAGTGGAATCCCACAGCGAGTGACTATTGCACAGGGCGTGTCTCACGCCATGCTGATCCACAGCGTGGCCCCGGTGTATCCCCCTCAGGCGAGAGCCCACCGTATTGAAGGGACCGTGTTGCTGAAAGTTGTGATTGGGAAGGACGGGCGAATTAAGGACTTGAAGAAGGTCTCAGGTCTTGAAGAGCTGGCCTCCGCTGCTATTGGCGCGGTCCAGCAGTGGCAATATCGGCCCTACACCCTAAAGGGAGAGCCAGTTGAAGTAGAAACAACCGTCAAGGTGAATTTTCAACTTAAGAACTGGTAGGCAGACCAACCGACGTCGCTAGTCTAGTTACGGTGGCCCTTTCTGCGGCGCAGCTGCACGTGGCTTGCCCCAGTCGAACCTGCGGCCGATGATCGCCTTCACCAGCATGTGGTCTGTCCCGCCGGTTACGCCGACGCCGACCCCAAAGTTGATCTCCCACTTTGGCGAGACATTCAGATCGAATGCCGGAATGAACTGCTGCGACTGGCGAGGGAAGGGATCGATTTCTCCGACGGGTCCCAGACCGGTGTAGTATTCCAGCCCGAAGGCCACGGCGTTAGTGAAATTCCAGGAAATCTTTGCATCGGGAGCGAACTCCCATCCCCGTCTCGCTTCCGGGCCGGTGAAGGCTTTTTCAAAAGCCGGATTGACCGACCAGTACAAACGGCCCTGCTGCTTGTCAACGATGGGCCGTATCTCCCAGCTCCAGACCGACGTAGAGAAGATAGGCCGGGCGTATCCGACCTCCATCGACAAACTGACGCCGACCGGCCAGTGCCAGCTCTCGGGCGCGCGTACTCGTGGCCGGATGTGGTCGCCCACCCATCGCCATCCTTGATTATTGGGCACCGCAGTGAAGATGTAGAAGCCGGTCTCGAACCACGGCGTGATTCCTTGCGTGATTTCGACGGTTTCGTGGAGTTCGTGTTCCGTGGGAAGAACACCCTCCTGGGTTGTCTTCGATCCCTGAAAGGTATAGTTGCTATGCAACTCAAGCATGGTTGTTTTGGGCGCAACCGTTTCCGAGCCGTAAACCTGAATCTCGTAGTTGTCCTGTGCGTGGCAGCCCAGGCTTACCAGACTGAACGCCAGGGTTCCGAGGAATATTGACAACAGGGAACGAGTCGCCATCCCAAACAGCATCGCACAGAAACCATCGTCCTGAAGCACGCCCTGTCGTAAACCGGGTCGCAGCTATTGCTTGAAGATGACCATTCCCAGCGGTGGGACGTTGAGCAGCAGCGAATAGTCATACCCATGAGTGGGGATGGCGTCGGTGTGGCTTCCTCCCATGTTGCCTTCGTCGGTCCCGCCGTAGATGGCGGCATTGCTGTTCAGCATCTCGCGCCACTGTCCCTCGTGAGGAACGCCAACGCGATAGCCGCGTCGCGGTATTGGGGTGAAGTTACAGGCGATCACGACCGGTCCGGTACCGTCTTTGCGAAGCCGCATGAAGGTCAGCACACTATTGTCGGAATCGTCGGCATCAATCCAGCGCCAGCCTTCGGGGCAGAAGTCAGTTTCGTAGAGCGCGGGCTCGCTACGGTAAAACGTATTCAGGTCGCGCACCCAGCGTTGTATTCCCTGGTGAGGAGCGAAGCCCAGCGCGTGCCAGTCAACGCTGCCGTCGTGGTTCCACTCGCTCCATTGGCCAATCTCGCAGCCCATGAATAACAGCTTCTTGCCCGGCTGGGTGAACATGTAGCCGAACAGCAGACGCAGGTTGGCATACTTCTGCCAGTGATCTCCGGCCATTTTGCCGAACAGCGAACCCTTGCCGTGCACCACTTCGTCATGCGACAACGGCAGCACGAAATTCTCCGTGAACATGTACAGTCCCCGGAACGACAGCTTGCTGTGGTGATACTTGCGATGGACAGGGTCTTTCGACATGTAGAGAAGCGAGTCGTGCATCCATCCCATGTCCCACTTCATGCCAAAGCCGAGGCCGCCGATGTAGGTAGGCCGCGAAACCATCGGCCACGCGGTTGACTCCTCTGCAATGGTTTGAATATCGGGAAAGGCCTTGTAGGCGTCGGTATTCACGGTTTTCAGCAACGACACGGCTGCCAGGTTCTCGCGGCCACCAAACTGATTAGGAATCCACTCGCCCGCCTTGCGCGAGTAGTCGAGGTAGAGCATGGACGCAATCGCATCCATGCGCAGGCCGTCGGCGTGATAGCGGTCGAGCCAGAAAATCGCATTGCTCAGCAGGAATCCGCGGACCTCGTTGCGGTCGTAATTGAAGATCGCCGACTTCCAATCGGGATGGAAGCCCTTGCGCGGGTCAGCATGTTCGTACAAGTGCGTGCCGTCGAAGTAGGCCAAGCCGTGTTCATCGTTGGGAAAGTGCGATGGTACCCAATCGAGATACACGCCGATGCCATGCTGGTGCAGGTAGTCCACCAGGTACATGAAATCCTGTGGGGTCCCGAAACGCGCGCTGGGAGCGTAATAGCCGGTGACCTGGTAGCCCCACGATCCGAAGAAGGGATGCTCCATCACCGGCATGAACTCCACGTGGGTGAAGCCCATATCGTTGACGTAATCGGCCAGCTTGGGGGCGAGTTCGCGATAGGTCAGCGAACGGTTGCCCTCTTCGGGCACGCGCATCCACGAGCCGAGATGCACTTCGTAGATGGAGATGGGCGCGTCGAACTTATTGTGCTCGTAGCGGGTGCGCATCCACTCGCTGTCGTTCCAGTCGTATTCGAGGTCCCAGACGATGGAAGCGGTGCGCGGTGGAATTTCGTGGTAGAAGCCGTAAGGGTCGGCCTTGTCCACCTCGTACATGTGATAGCGCGAGCGGATGTGGTACTTGTAAACCGTGCCCTTGCCCAGCCCGGGCAGGAAGGCCTCCCAAACGCCTGAGCTGCCGCGCGGAGTCATGGGGTGCGAGTCGGCATCCCAGCCATTGAAGTCGCCCACCACCGAGATGCGTTCGGCATCCGGAGCCCACACCGCGAAGTAGGTGCCCTGTTTGCCGTCGAGTTCGGCCAGGTGCGCGCCAAATTTCTCGAATAGCCGGTTGTGTTTGCCTTCGTTGAACAGGTGAAGGTCGTAGCTGGTCAGAAGCGTTGAAGCCTGCTCCCCAGACGCCGTAGGTGCCATTCGCTGGTTCTCCTTATGGCTTGGATGACGGTTGGCCGCGCCGTGATATGAGGAACCGGGAAATCTTACCTATTAAGTGTAGAGGAATGGGGGGACAATTGGGGGAATAACCCGCTCGAATTGCATGGGTTGAGCCGCCGGAGGATCGCCCACGGTTGTAAAATTCAGCCGAACGGGAGCACGGCAATGAAGAAACCTAAGTGGTCGGGACTGCTTATCATTCTCATAGGCGTCGTGCTGTTCGGAGTCGATTCTGAAACGACTCTCGTTACAGGGACCGTGAACGATTCGGTAGGTCGACCGGTTGTCGATGCGCACATTGTGTTGCGACCTAAGCACATTCAGGGGCCACAAGCCGAGGTCATTCTCACCTCTTCTGCGGAGGGGAAATTCTCCACCACGCTGGCGCCTGGTGTGTATGACCTATTCATAACCTCACAATGTTCCGCCCCTCTCGCTCAGGAAATACTCGTCGGACGCTCAACGAAATTAGCTCTCGAGCCGTCTCTCAAACCCAGCAGCATCGTAAATTGCGACGAAATCACCGGCGTCGTGACACATGTGCCGGTTGTGCCCTCCCAACTTCCTGACAAGATCAAACCCAAATAGCGGGCACCCCTCTACCGCACACATCTACGTGACGCCGGTTACTGCCTTTCCGCCCGTGCGGTGCTTTCATAGGGTTGGCGACGTGCGCTATCCCATACGCACCACGGCAGTTACTTTCTGCCGCCACGTCGACCGCATAGTAAGGAGAACAGCATGGCGGATAAAAAAGCAGACTTGGCTGGCCCCGGAATTGGCGATTACACAGAATTGGAACGCGTACTTCCGGCGGATTACAGCTCGCTGCTGTCACCCAAAGAAACCCAGAGAGCGATCTTCGAAGTGAAAAACTATATCGAAGAAAACCTCTGCAAGGAACTGAACCTGATGATGGTCACCGTGCCTCTGATCGTGGACGAGGAGACGGGCGTCAACGACTATCTTGACCGCGATGGCTCGCGCACCCCGATCCAATTTCACATCTCCAACGATCGCGATAAGCATCCCATCACCGCCCAGGTGGTGCAGGCGGCGACCAAGTGGAAGCGGATGGCGCTGAAGCAATTCAACCTGCAGCCGGGCGAAGGCTTGTGCACCGACATGCGCGCCGTCCGCAAAGACTACTTCCTCGACCACGATCACAGCGCCTACGTCGATCAGTGGGATTGGGAGCGCGCGATCACGCCGGAGCAGCGCAGTCTGAGCTTCCTGAAGGAAGTGGTGAGCAAGATCTGGAAGGTGCTGGTCGGCGCCGAGCGCCATGCCCAGCAGCTTTTCCCGCAACTGAAAGATTCCAGATATCCCAACCTGCCGGAGAAGCTTACCTTCCTGCATGCCGAGGAAATTCTCGACATGTATCCGGACCTGCCGCGCAAGCAGCGCGAGACCGCCATCCTGCAGCAGTATCCTGCGGTGTTCATCATCGGCATTGGCTGGACGTTGAAAGATGGCTACCCGCACGAGATGCGGGCCGCCGATTACGACGACTGGGTCACGGAAACCAAGGATGAGGGCCACGTGTGCCACGGACTGAATGGCGACATTCTGGTGTGGAACCCGGTGACGCATCGGCGTCATGAGCTTACGTCGATGGGCGTCCGCGTCAACGCGCAATCCCTCAAAAAGCAACTGGAACTGACCAATCAGCTTGATTTCCTGAACTTCCCCTACCACAAAGCCATCATGAATCACGAGATTCCGTTGAGCATTGGCGGTGGCATCGGGCAATCGCGGACTTTGATGCTGCTGCTGCGCAAAGCGCATCTCGGCGAAGTCAGCGTAACGGTGTGGCCGAAGGTACTGAAGGAGATGTGCGAGAAGAAGAACATCCATGTATTGAACTAAGGTTGAATTTCGGGTTCGCCACAGAGACACTGAGGCACGAAGAGCGCATTCTCAGCTAGAGAAAACGGGTGTCAACCCAAACGACTTCGTGCGGTAGGTGTTTCTGTGGCGCATTTTTATTTGGGTTTCGGGAAGCTGCAGCGAGCGGTCGAGGTAATCTGTCCGTTTCGAAGAACAATCGATAAGCTGAACCATTCGTAGCGCTATTCTACGAAAAGCCTATTAGGAAGCATCAGGGGCAGCATGCTCAGCATCACACTGGGAGGGAGGATTCTGCTGGCACTACCACAGAGATGCTGTCCATATAGGATTTTATTTGCGCCCTGTAAGTCGCCGATGCCCTACTAACTGGCCGATGTACTTCGCAACTTGTGCTTTCCGCGCGCCGGAGCTGCACAACGAGTTTTCAGGCGCTGTTCCCCACTTGGTTTGAAGGTTCGGCTTGCAGTTCTTATTCAGAGATTATCGGCCGTTATTCCCCGATCGTATAACTGCGGAAGAGCAGTTCAGCGCGTTGTTGGGGCGGGAGTTGACTCCCCAGGAGAGACATTGTCTGATGCTGGCGGAGATCGTGCTGGGTGGGGTATCGCGGGATGCGTTTGCCGAGAAAAGCCCGAGCGCTACAGTAAAGCCGATAAATAAGGCTGCATAGATCGCAGCTGGCTACTGACTACTTCTTCTTCGGCTTCATCATCTCCCACGCCGCGTCCGGCATTTTTCGTCCCATCAAACTGAAGGTGCTTGCCCCTGCCAGCATTTCGCCGCCGTCCATGTAAACCATCTCGCCGTTGATGTAACCCGCCTGGTCGCTAATTAAGAACGCTCCCAGGTTGGCAATCTCCTCTAGCGTACCGAGGCGGTGCAGGGGATTATGGTCCAGCAACATCTTCTCCAGTTCAGGAGTGGGCAGCAGTCGTGAGAAGGCCCCTTCAGTTCGAATCGCGCCCGGAGCGATGGCTACGAACCGGATTCCGCGGTCACCCCACTCCACCGCCAGGCTGCGCATCAGCGCGACCACGCCGGCTTTTGCCACTGCGCTTGGCACGACATACGCCGAGCCGGTGTCGGCATAGGTGGTTGCGATGCTGAGTACTACGCCCTTGTGCTTGGCGGCCAGCCAACGCCGGCCGCAAGCCAGCGTCATGTTGATGGTGCCTTTAAGCACGATGCTAATTACGGCTTCGAATGCGTGGGCCGACAGCTCTTCGGTGCGTGCCAGAAAATTGCCGGCAGCGTTGTTGACGAGCACGTCGAGCGGCCCCGCGGCCCATATTTGTTCGATGAGCGGCTCGACATCTTCGGGATAGCGCACGTCACAAGCGAAGCCCTCAATCACCCCGCCGGTCGAGGCTGCCAGCTCTGCCGCCGTCTTCTCCACAACCTCCTTGCGCCGTCCGCAGATGTAAACCGTGGCGCCCAACTGCAGATAGCGCTCGGCCATGGCGCGGCCAATTCCTGTGCCGCCGCCCGTGATGAGAATGCGCTTGCCCTTGAGAAGATCGTTAGTGAACATGGCGCTCCTTCGGAAACCTACAAACCTAACACTGCAAGCGGGTGCTTGTCTGTGCGGTCGAGGTAGCGGGGAGCGCCCAACGGTTATGGCGCCGCATAGTGCCTGTGCACGGCTATATGGGAATCAGATGGCCCGAGAACACTCCGGTGCACGTGGGCATCCCGCCCAGTGATTCCGAAATTCACGGTTGCGGCGGTCGGGGCGACTGGATTTCCATTTGCGAGATACAATTCCTGCTATTTCTTACATCTAACCCAAGGTGAGTATGACACCAGGAACGCAGAAAAATACTGATACCGTCACGGCCCCTGAAACTCAACCGAGTTACCGCGGCCCTTTGATGATGGTCACGACCCTGTTCTTTATTTGGGGATCTCTCACCTCGCTGAACGACGTGCTGATCCCGTTTGCGCAGAACGCGTTTCATCTCGAAATCGACGCCAGCATGCTGATTCAGACGGCATTCTTCTCCGCCTACTTTGTGTTCTCGGTTCCAGCGGCCAGGGTGATTGACTGGATCGGGTATCAAAAAGCCATCGTGATCGGACTACTCACGATGGTACTGGCGTGCCTCGTCTTTTATCCGGCGGCCAAACTTGCATCGTTCCCCCTTTTTCTGATTGCGCTTATTGTCCTCGCCACCGGTATAACCATTCTCCAGGTTGCGGCAAACCCCTATGTGGCAATACTGGGAAAGCCCGAAACGGCCTCAAGCCGATTGAATCTGACGCAGGCATTCAACTCTCTCGGAACGGCTATCTTCCCATGGGTTGGAGCCCATCTGATTTTGAGAACGGTAACTGCCTCAACGGCGGAAGGCGCGTCTCAGCAAGCCGACGCAGTGATCAAGCTCTACGTGTACTTCTTCAGTATCGTGCTCGCCTTTTTGGCTCTCGCGATTGGCTTGTTCAGTTTTCCCAAGATAGAATCCGCAGCGCATCACCTCGGTGAAGCAGTCAACGACTCCGTTTGGAGACATCCGAATCTCATTTTCGGCGCGGTGGCCATTTTTGTGTATGTCGGTGCAGAAGTATCGATCGGCAGTTCCATTTCCAACTACCTTGGGCTCGACAGCATAGGCCATTTCGTCGACCCGTCCTCCGTGCTCGATCCCGCCAGCCGTTACCGCGCTGCTGTTGCACTGGCGGCAAGATACATCTCTCTTTATTGGGTGGGAGCGATGGTGGGGCGGTTCATTGGATCGGCACTGTTGCAGCGGGTGAAACCGAGGAACCTGCTCGCTTTGTGTGCTACAGCTGCGGCCTTATTAGTGGCAGTATCGGTATTCACAACTGGTCACACCGCTATGTGGTCGATCCTACTAGTCGGCTTGTTCAACTCAATCATGTTCCCGACTATTTTTACGCTCGCCATCGTTGAACTCGGGCCGCTGACCGGCGACGGCTCTGGACTATTGAATATGGCGATTGTGGGTGGCGCAATTATTCCCTGGGTGGTTGGTAAGGTCGCCGTCCTAATCAACAAAAACTACTATCCGGCGATGAGTGAGGGCCAAACCAGTTGGGGTCCAGGAATTCATTACGCCCTGGTGATCGCTACGGCTTGCTATCTTTACATCTTGTTCTTCGCTGTTAGTGGTGCCAAAGCGAATAGCGAAAGGACCTAGAGATACAGTGGGTGGGGCGGTCATTCCGCTGGTCCAGGGCTTCATCGCCGACCGCATCGGGATCCATCACGCGTTTGTCCTGCCGGTGATTTGCTATTTGTACATCCTGCTGTTTGCCGCGAAGGGACAACCGGAGCTCGCTTCTTGATTTCAATTACACGTCTCCTCGGCGCATGTGGTCTTGCCCGCCGCAAATTGTTCAAGCGGCTGCCATCCACCAGTGGCACAGTCACCTGATGGGCACACCTCAAATGAATAAATAGGGTGTATCTCCCACAGCGAGATACGCTTTGGATTGCTTCCTACCGGCGCTCCGTCCTTGCAAGTCACATGGCTGCCATCGAAGAACTGTTGCCCCATAACACGAACCCTAAGCCCCTTCTTTGCGACATCCTTGACATTACATGCCGTCCACTCCGCAGGCCGATGATGCGGAATCATCTCAGCTACAAAGCCGGCACACTCTTCTTTGTCTCGGTCTGGCTTGGGATCGGTGTCGTGCGTCGTTCTCGGGTCTTCACGCATTGCAATATGGATATCGTGAGAAGCATTTTTATTGGGAACTGCCGCTTCACAGTTGACAGTCTCTTTGCATTCCTGAGTTGCCCCGAAAACGAAACCCTCAAACACTACCAGGTTGCCTTCCCCGAGGGTCTTCAGGAAAGCCCGATCCAACGGGGGCTCGCCGGGCTTGAAATGCAGCGCGTTTTCCTGCGCCTCGGCATCGCCCTGAAGAGAAGCGATTTTGGCCAGCATGATGGTCTCGGCAGTCGAGGAGTCGGTACAGAAATTGGTTTTGGCCTGGTTTTGCGGTCCGTCCCCAGGCTGATCTTTAGATGGGTTTCCCTTTGGCCCACACTTGCGATCGATGAGGGCAGCTTTCTTGGTGGGAAAATGCGCAGTCTGGCCACTAGGGCAACTGGCGGGAAATTTGTCTGCCGCTGCCGTAGACAGGGCAAAGATTACCGGGCAAAGAAGAACGTAAGCGGATTTCTTCACATCGCGTCTCCCTGGATTCTGGAGGTAAACCAGGTTGGGGTTGCCTGACCGGGTCCCACTAGGATTGGCCTGAGACGGTACCATATTTGTACAAGTTCTCACCAAGAAAATTGAGTTGGCTGTGTAAATACCAGTTCCAGGCATCTGGAGTTGATGAACCATACCACTGCTTCTTAACGCAGGCTGATGCCTTTGGGAAGATGCTTGGGGTCGTAGAGGAAGTCGACCAGTCCGTCGCGATAGTCAATCTTGACCTGCAGGATTCGCAGCATATCGAAGCCCAGGATGCCCGATATTTCGGTGCCGGTGGATTTGCTGATTGCCGATAGATCCAATGTTACGATGCCCTGGTTCTCCTGCGAGTAGCGGCCGAACTGAAGTGTAGCTTTGTCGGCGCGGTAAACGGTAGAGACCGCACCACTCAGCCCTCTCACTTGCGTGCCGGAATCCTCCCTGACCTTGGTTACCTCGCGAGCCGGCCCGGGTGGAGAGAATATTGGTAAATGAGCCGGTGTCGATCATGAACAGCATCGGCCCGTAGCCATCCACTCGCGTGGGAATCAGCAGCATGTGGCCGAAGCGAAAGACCTTGGTCCAGTTGGCCATCTCGGGAGCGACATAGGCGTCTTGCGGCAAGTGGGGATTCGCACCCGAGGTCGCCGCTTTCGCCTGGCTGGGCAATGGAGCTGTCCGCTCCTCACCACCATTCTCCACGCTGTCCTCAGGGGCGCCACGGGTCTCGCCCGCACTGTTCAAAGCGGTCGGGGCGGCGGTCGCGTCCGGACGTTTGGGCAGCGGAGACAGTCTCAGTTTTTGCCCCGGAATATCGATATCGATCAAGTACGCACCAAAGACATCGGTGCCAATCAGGCCGTCGATCGGGCTGGGCCCGGGGCTATCCACGACGCGCACCATGCAGTCATCAAATTCGAGGTCGCCGACGCGAATGTGGGCGGCGACGGCAACGTATCCGCTCTGTTGACCGTTGTCACCCAATCCGCCAATGCGCTGTTCGCCGATGCGGGTGAGTCCGGCTTTTTGCGCCGCTGCGCTTCCAAGCAGGATTCCGCTGGTGCCTGTGTCGAGTGCCAGGCGATTGCTGTGGCCGTTGAGTTTCACTTCCAGGCCGGTCGCGCCGAGGTGGGACGTGGCCGAAGGCACCACCAGCAGCTTGGTATTGGTTTGCTTGACCTTGCTCGTAAGCCGGCACGGATGCGCCGGCTTGTCCGCCATGGCGGTGAGGACGTCGAGTTCACGACGCAGTGAAGCAGTTTCTTCCGGGTCCTCAGAGTGCGCACTGGCCAGGTAGGCTTGGATCGCCGCGATGCGCTCAGGCGGCGGCAGGGTTTCCAGCCAGACGCGCTGCATGGCGGGATTGTCGGGCGCGATTTTGTGGGCATGGTCCAGTTCGTCGAAGGCATGACGGTAGAGCGAGTAAGCGCGGTAAACCCGCGCCAGGGCGATGTAAGGCGCAGGATCGTTGGGATTCAGGCTCTTCGCCTTGAGATACGACCTTTCCGCCTCCGGCATTTCTCCCAGCCGGAATTGAACATCTCCCATGGCCGTCGCCAGCGGGGCAGCGTTTGGCAGCAAGGCGAGCGCCCGGATGGCGGCAGCTTGCGCTTCATCGATTTTTTGTTCGCGCAACAAGGAGTGGACCAGTCCAAGCTGCGCCGCCACATTCCTCGGATCAGCCTTCACCATGGATTGAAATGCCGCTTCAGCCTCCGCGAACCTGCCCGTTCGGTAGAGCATCTCGGCAGTGCCTATCGAGGCCATTCTGCGAGGCTGCCTGGCGGTTCTGTGTGAAGCCATGAAGCGGGAGCCATAGCATCGCAGCAACCAGTACAGCGGCGAGAAAACGTGGGGTCATGGGGTCAACTCCGGAAGCCAGTGCAGTTTCAACCTTTGCCGTATAGGGTGGAGCACCGCTTCAGCGGTGCAGTGAAGATTCGGAAATAGTCCGGCTTTAGCCGCTGAGGTGACGGAACATTACCTCAGGCGCTAAAGCGCGATCCAGAGAACTGACGGCAGTTATGCACGCCTGAAGGCGTGCTCCACCCATCACCTATGCCCCAGATCTCAGTTTTATGCAGAGTAGCACGAAGCCAGGTGCAGCGGGGGGCCCCCGCAATCTGCCAGCTTGAATGCAGTAAGTTCGACCGATTTCAATGTGACCTGCGTCACCGTGCGCTGTTCGCGAGTAATTAAGTGATTACAACTCGTCGATGCGCTCTCTACAATATCAACTATGTGAGAGATGGGACCAAAGCTCACATAAGAGTTCTGCGCGAGCAGTTCATGCAGCAACCGGAGGCAAGTCCGGCTTCGGATTTTTATTCAAAATTAAGGAGATCACTTTTCTATGAAGCGTTACATGATGATGTTGACGGCGGTAGCACTGGTATCAGGCATGGCGTGGGCCCAGGATGGGGCCGCCCTGTATAAGACGAAATGCGCCATGTGCCACGGGGCAATGGGCGAAGGCAAAGTCGGGCCATCTCTGCAGAAGACAGCCTTGACGGAGAAGCAGATTACCGATTTGCTGGTCAACGGCGCAGCCGGGAAAAAAGCGCCGCACACCAAAGCGGTTTCGGGCTTGACGGCCGCCCAGGCCGGCGAAGTTGCCACCTACGTCGGGACCCTCAAAAAGTAATCGGCCCCTCCTTTAGAGCACGCAGAGAAGCCGGCCCATCTTCGGCCGGCTTCGTTGTTTCTTGTCATCACAAACGGCCATCAGCCGTAGGGATCTGCTGCTCCATGCGGTCATTTCAGGTGCTAACAAAAGCAGATTCCTCGCTCGGCTCGTAACGACAACTCCAGAGATGAATCGGTCTAGACTTTTGCGTGCGCCCCACCTTTGAAATTAACCACGAAGATCACGGAGAAGACTCGATAGAAACCCAAACTCCGTGTCCTCCGTGTCTCAGTGGTGAATGATCTTCATCTAGAACGTCGCTCGCACTCCAATTTGCGCGGCAAATGGAATCCCCACCGTGGTTCCGGGGCCAAAGAAATCGCCCAGCGCCCCAGCCGGCACCAGGAGTTGGTTTGGGTTGGTGATCGGCACGCTGCACGCCGGAGTCGGGCACAGATGGGTTGCGTTGGCGAGGTTGTCCACGGGCGTCGGCAACGCAGAAATGTCGGTCACGTAGTTCGCGCCTGGATTGTTGCGATTGAAAAGATTGAAGAATTCCACGAACGGCATGATCTGCCAGCGCTCCGCGACCTTGAACGGCCGGGTGACACGCAGGTCAACCTGGAAGTACGGGGTCCCGCGGAACTGGTCCATAGTAGTCTGAACGCCATTGATGACCGCGCGGTCATTGGTTGGATCGCCGAGTCCGTTTACGTCTACGGGTGTGGTAAGGGTAATCGGGCGGGAGGCCTCGGCCTGAATGATTGTCGATACCTCAAAACCACCGGGTACGTACACCACGCCAGCGAGCGTGAAGCGGTGCAGGACGTCTTCTCCCGACGGGCCGTAATCGCCCGCGCCAAACGGTTTGAGCGGATTGCAGACGCCGTTCACGTAGTCCCAGAGCTCGCCCAGGACGCAGCCCCAGGTGTTGGCTCTCGACAGCACGTAGTTCGCGGTGAGGTTGAAGCGCCGGCTGACATTGCCCTGGACGTGCAGCATCATGGCGTTGTAGCTGGAGCGGTTGTCTGATTTGAAGACGGACAGATTCGGCACATTGGCCATCTGGGTGTCGGGGTCTTGCGCGAACAGCGGCGAGAACAACGTGGTGCCTGCCGTGTATTCATAGCGCCGGTAGCCATGGACGCCCTGCTCGTGAACGTAATCGGCGCTGAGGGTCCAGTTCTTATGCCATAAATACTGCACGCCGCCGCTGACTGTCAGCGAGTAGGGCGTGTGGTAATTGGGATCGATTGCGACTCCAGCGCCGCCATTTGCCGCACCCGGCAGACATCCTAGATCGCCCGGTGCGTTGCACGGCAGGAATGCCGACGGAGTGTTTACGGCCTGGAACGCCGTCGCCCAGCCGTTCTGGGCAAGGTCATCGTAGTAAAGGCCGATGCCGGCGCGAATGACCAGGTCTTCAATCCGGTCGGGATTGTAGGAAATTCCCAGACGCGGCGCGAAGGCCTTGCGGTAATCGTGAGGCACACCTGTGGCCAGCGGCAGTTGCAATCCGCCAATGGTCTGTACCGCGGGATTCAATGCCTGGCTCACTCCGGAAGCCTGGAACAATCCAAATGTAGTGTCGTAGCGTAGCCCGTAGTTAATGGTCAACTCCGGCATTACGCGCCATGTGTCCATGGCATACAATCCGAGCCGCTGCACGTTCTGGGAGAACGCGCCATAGGCGGACGGGGTAGAAGTAGTCTGACAGTTTGTGCCGTCAAATGGCGGTAGGCAATTCAACTCCGCCGTGAGTTGGCCCGGATTGGTCAGATAGAAAGTCGGGTTCTCGGTGAGAACGTAGGTGGTCTCCGCCTGACCGGGGAAAGAACCACTCAGCACGGGTTCGTGAATGAAGTCGACGCCGAATTTGGGAGCGTGCCGGCCAACCGAGCCACTCACATCGTAGCGAAACTGGTACTTTTCCTGGTTGCGAATCACCGGGAATGCGGTAATAGCCGTGACGAACTGGTTGTCGCCGTAGGTCTCGAAGCCGGAGATGGTCTTGGAGGTGGAGCTGAACGGAAAGGCCAGGGCAAAGCCGAGATACTGGTTCCGGTCGGCGGTGCCATGCAGGTAGCTGGTTGCCATCGTCAGGTTACCTACCCAAGTCGGACTGAAGGTGAACGTATTGCTGATCACGCCGTTTTGATAGTTGTAGTGCGTGATTGCGCCCGTGGACGGCAAGGTCGCCTGCTGTACCAAAGCGTTGTTGGTAGTGTTGTTGTCGAGTGCGTAGCGCACGAACCACTGCGAACGCTGTGATTGTGACCAGTCGAAGCGCAACATTCCCAAGTAAGAGACGAACGGGACGCGGGCGTAAGGGGGCACGCCAATTGAAGTGGTGTTGGGAATCAGCCCCTGTTGCGCCAGTTGCGAGAGGGCGTTGAACTGGGTCAGGCTGTCTGGACTGTAGTTGATGCTGGCGTGCTCGTTCACCATCTCAAAGCCAGAGTAAACCCACACTTTGTCCTTCACGACCGGTCCGCCGATGGTTCCAACGTAGTTCTGCCGGGAAAATGGCTGCTTCGGTTCAGGCGCGGGGTTTTCGATGGGAAAACGTGCATTCAAGGCCGCCGCACGCTCATAGAATGCGAGGTCGCCGTGCCAGTCATTGGTGCCGCTCTTGGTACTGATCACCACCGAACCTGCCGTCGTACGCCCAATGTCGGCATTTTGCTGCGAGGTCTGCACGGCAAATTCGCGAATCACATCGGGCGAGAAGTTCTGCAGGAACCCGCCGATGTAGTCATCAGAGTTGTCGGCGCCATCGACCGTGAGCTGGTTATTCAGGCCCGAGCTTCCGCCCGTGGAGACCGCGGTAATACGCGCCTTGGTGGGATCGGAAGGTTCGACCGGCTCCGTGCCCGCTACCATGTATGCAATGTTGGCGAAACTGCGCGCCGCCAGAGGAATGGTCTGAAGGTCCGTGCTGGTAACGACGCCACCATTAACTGCATCGGTTGTGTCGAGCGGTTGGGTAGTGATGGAAGAAGGTTCCGCCTTCACATTTACGGTCTGCTGAACCGCCTCGGGCCGCAACGTTACCAGAAGGTCGCGCACGTTACTGATCTGCACGGTCACATCGGAACTCGCCTCGGCAAACCCCTTGCCAGTGACGGTTATGTGATAGTTTCCCGGCAGCAGATCGGGGAACCGGAATTGGCCGCGACTGTCAGTTGTGGCTTTGCGCGCGACCCCAGAACCGTTATCGGTCGCGGTGACCTCGGCCGCCTTAATTCTTGCTCCGCTGGCATCCTGCACCTCGCCGAGCAGCGAGCCGGTTGCATTCTGCGCTCGCAAGGCAAAGGGAAGCAGTGTGAGAACACAGATTGCCAGCAGGGCCCTTCGGAATAACTGTCCATTCCATTTTGACAGCAGCATTGTTAAGTCTTCCTGTGTTGCACGGACCTATTCGTTCCGGCGGGATTTGGTTGCGTAAGAATCGAATTTTCAAGGCTATCGTGACGCTGTAGGTACTACCATTGGTAGTACTTGACGAAACACGTTTCCGACAGCAGGAGGCGCGAAAAACAGCGTCAACTCCGTCGGCAGCAGGCTGCGTGAAGGACGAAGATCCACGTTCAGAGTCGCGGACCGTTCGACGTGGGGAAGAGCAACAGGGCGGCCACTCGATGAGGATACCCAACACCGCGTCCGGCAGTTTTCTGCCCGCCGCGTAACCCAAAGCGTAAGTCTTGATAAAATATCACATTAGATATAGTCTAAATTGTCATGGACGTCGAGGCGATCAAACAGTCCCTGGAAGGCAGCGGGTTGCGGTGCACTCCGCAGCGCTACGCCGTGATGGCATTCTTGATGGAACACAACCGGCATCCCACGGCTGCGGAAATCTTCGAAGCTGTGAACCGCGTGGATCCGCGCTCTTCCAGGGCCACGACTTACAACAATCTGCGGGACTTGGTGCAGGCGGGTTTGGTGCGGGAAGTGGCCGTCGAGGGCCGCGCCGCGCGCTTCGATGCCAAAGGCATGCGCCATCACCACTTCATCTGCGACCGCTGCGGCAATGTCGAGGACATTGCGTGGTGCGACGTGCCCCGGCCGGCCTCGGGCTCCCTCGGTAAGCGGATTCTTCGCGAATGTGAACTCATTTTCCGGGGGCTGTGCACGAAGTGCGCTCCGCAGCCCGCTTCGCGCAAGGGTCATAGGCGTGTGGATTCCGGATGAATGGCGCGCGTCAGCAAGCGCGGCCAGCGGTGATTGCGCGCAGAGGAAAGCCAGGATGGATTCGTAGTTGGTCACAGTTTTTTTAACTAATTCGAAGGACCAGAACATAAGGAAGAGAACATTATGGATAAAGAACTTACTACAGCAGCGGGGACGACTGTCCCCCATACGCAAGAGCCAAACTCGTCAACCGAAGCCAAGTGCCCGGTCGCTCACGGCGCTCGCAGATTCCAGACGACTGCCGACTGGTGGCCGAATCAGCTCAACGTGAACATCCTGCACCAGCACTCGCCAAAGTCCGACCCCATGGGCCAGGAGTTCAACTACGCGGAAGAGTTCAAGAGCCTCGACCTGAATGCCGTGATCAAAGATCTTCATGCCTTGATGACAGCGTCGCAGGATTGGTGGCCGGCGGACTTTGGCCACTATGGGCCGCTCTTCATCCGTATGGCGTGGCATGGCGCCGGTACCTACCGCATCGGCGACGGCCGCGGCGGGGCAGGCTCCGGCGAACAACGTTTCGCGCCCCTCAACAGCTGGCCGGACAATGTGAACCTCGATAAGGCGCGCCGGCTGCTCTGGCCGATCAAGCAGAAGTATGGCCGGAAGATCTCCTGGGCCGATCTCATGATTCTCGCTGGTAACGTCGCGTTGGACTCGATGGGGTTCAAGACCTTCGGCTTCGGCGGCGGGCGCGAAGACATCTGGGAGTCGAGCGACGACATTTATTGGGGCCCCGAGGGCAAGTGGCTGGCGGACGAGCGCTACAGCGGCGACCGCGATCTCGCTAATCCCCTTGCGGCGGTTCAGATGGGCCTGATTTACGTTAACCCGGAAGGGCCCAATGGAAACCCCGACCCTCTTGCCGCGGCACAGGACATCCGCGAAACGTTCGCTCGCATGGCGATGAATGATGAGGAGACCGTTGCGTTGATTGCTGGCGGCCACTCGTTCGGCAAGACCCACGGTGCCGGTGATCCGAGCAAGTATGTCGGCCCTGAACCCGAGGGTGCCCCCATCGAGCAGCAAGGCCTGGGCTGGAAGAACACCTATGGCAGCGGCAACGGCGACTACACGATCGGCAGCGGCCTGGAAGTCATTTGGACCACGACGCCTACGAAGTGGAGCAACAACTTCTTCCAGAACCTGTTCGGCTACGAATGGGAACTGACCAAGAGCCCGGCCGGGGCGCATCAGTGGACAGCGAAGAATGGCGCCGGCGCCGGCACGGTACCGGATGCGCACGATCCGTCAAAGCGTCACGCGCCGACCATGCTGACCACTGACCTCGCATTACGGTTCGACCCTGTTTATGGACCCATTTCACGGCGCTTCTACGAGAATCCTCAGGAGCTCGCGGACGCGTTCGCCAAGGCGTGGTTTAAGCTGACCCACCGCGACATGGGGCCGATCTCGCGCTACCTTGGCCCGCTGGTTCCGAAGGAGCCCCAGATCTGGCAAGACCCTGTTCCCGCGATCGATCATGAACTCATCAACGCGCAGGACATGGCTGCTCTGAAGGCCAAGATCCTCGCATCGGGGCTGTCGATTTCCGAACTCGTCACGACTGCCTTCGCGTCGGCGGCGACGTTCCGCGGCTCCGACAAGCGCGGTGGGGCGAACGGGGCGCGTATTCGCCTCGCGCCGCAAAAGGATTGGGAAGTGAACCAGCCGGCCGCACTGGCGAAGGTCCTGCAGAAGCTGGAGGCGATCCAGAAGGACTTCAACAGCTCGCAGAAGGGCCAGAAGAGGGTCTCGCTCGCCGACCTGATCGTCCTGGGCGGCGGCGCTGCTGTAGAGGAAGCTGCGAAGCGTGCCGGACACGACGTCAAGGTTCCCTTCTCACCGGGGCGCGCGGACGCCTCGCAGGAACAGACCGATGTACACTCCTTCGCTGTCATGGAGCCGAAGGCGGACGGCTTCCGTAACTATGTTGGGAAGCGGAACGTAACATCGCCGGAAGAGCAGTTGGTGGACAAGGCGCAGTTGCTGAAGCTCACCGCTCCCGAGATGACGGTTCTCGTCGGCGGCATGCGCGCGCTGAATGCCAACTACGGCGGAACCAAGCACGGCGTGTTCACCAAGCGGCCCGAGACGCTGACAAATGATTTCTTCGTCAACCTGCTCGACATGAATACGAAGTGGCAGCCCTCCTCTACCGAAGGCGTGTACGAGGGGCTGGACCGCAAGACGGGTGCAGTCCAGTGGACTGGTACACGTGTCGATCTGATCTTCGGTTCGCACTCCCAGCTCCGCGCGCTGGCGGAAGTCTATGCATGTAACGACTCAAAGGAGGCGTTTGTGAAGGACTTCGCCGCTGCGTGGAACAAGGTCATGAATCTTGATCGCTACGACCTTGCCTGAGCTCGGCGGATATTGGAAGCTAGAGTCGTTCCAGGATTGGTTTATCAGCTTGTACGGGTGAGGCGGGCCTGAAGGCCCGCACTACCCGAGCTACAAGCAAAATGGAATTGCTGTAGGTCAAACCAGCCCCTGCGGCGTATTCGCAAGGCCTGAAACCGCACGCGCCGGTAAAGATCTGACTTCTATGCGGGGCTTGTAGCATCCGCGAGGGAACAGCAGCGGCGAGGTGTTCAATATTGCGCAGACGGCGATTTGCGGTTTGTGGCATATTGAGCTCTGTTCTCAACATGTAGATCACGCTCGCAGGGATTCTCTGAGGGAAAGGCGCAATCGACTCTGGTGAATCCCTGCTCGCTTTACCATTTCTCTTACATTCAATCCTTTCTAAAGCCTCGCGGTCCCAGCCACCTCTGCTCATACGTCACCAGCCCCTATGATCTGCGTCACAGCACAATGGTTAACAGCAAATCACAATGAGGTATTGCACCCGGAGGTGAGCGCATGGCAACTACTGTGCCAAAAGTGCGATCCGAAACCCTGCGAACGCTGCCCGACGACAACGTTCGCCAGATTCTGTGGCATTTCGCCGACCGCTACGACCTGCAAATGGTTGTGCAGTCGGCACGCGAGGTGGCGCGCGGCCCGGTGGCGCGTCTGGTTTCCGAAGGATCCCGCGGCACCCACGACTGGACCCCCAAGAAAGCGCAGCTGCTCGAGGCCTTTGATCAGTCGGGAATCACCGCGGTTTTCATGGATCCCGAGCACGGCGGCTACCTGGCTGGACCCAAGAATCTCGCGCTCGCCCTGATTGCTTTTGAGCTGGCCTGGGTGGACGCCGGCGCCGCCACCTGCAGCCTGGCCGGATGCCTGGCTTTGGCGCCGATCCACGAACGTGGCACGCCAGAACAGCGCGCGCACTACATGGCACTGGCTGCGCCTCCCGCGCCAGGAGAAGATCGCCAAACCTATCGCGGGGCGTTCTGTCTTACCGAGCCGATTCCCTACGTTGGCGTGGATACCGGCATGTTGAGCGGCAAAGTTCGCGTCACGGAATGGGTGGCCGGCCAGGAGCCACTTCTGCATGTGGAGAAGCGCGGCCGCTTCATCACCAACATGGGCTTCGCCAACTTCGTTACCGCTGCGGTTGACTCTGGTGACGATCGCATCAAGGGCTCGTGCATGGTGATCATCGAGGAGAGCGATCCGGGTGTGTTCGACCGCGGCACTCCGACGCGCAAACTGGTGCATCAGTTGTCCTCCACCTGCGATCCCATCTTCAACGTGCACGTGCCGGCCAGCCGTATCGTCGGCGGATACACCATCCAAGACGGCGTCATCATTCCCAACTACAGCCACAGCGAGGTCATCGAGGCCGTTTTCAAACGCACGCGGGTCACGGTAGCGTTGATGACTTCGGCCAAGCTGCTGTCGGCGATCGAGCCAATCATCCGCTATCAGCGTGGGCGTTTCCGCGGTTCCGAGCAGGCCAAGCCCGGCATGCTGCGATACGAATTGGGCCTGCAACAACGCCAGGACGCTCTACACCGATTGGCCAACTTGTGGGCGATTGGCGAGGCGGGTGCCGCGCTGGGATTTGCGGCGGCACGGCTGTACGACGAACTAGATCCCCTGGAGCGCGAGAAAGACACAATCCTCGCGGCCAAAGGAATTCGCGGTGGCAAGGCCGAGTTGAGATTTTTCCGCGATGTGGATCAATCGGCGCTTGAACTCCTGCACCTGGAAGCGACCCCGGAAGCTAAACGGAATCGCGAAGTCTATGACACGCTGAAGAATGACCGGCTGGTCGAGTTTGCCCTGAAAGATGCGGTGGCGAACGTGCTCTGTCCGGCGGCCAAGCTGTGGAACACCGGCACTGGGGCAAACTCCATGCGCGAAGCGCTGAGCCTGATGGGCGGTTATGGAATCACTGAAGACTGTCCCGGCTTCTTGGCGTACAAGTGGATGGACTCGCAACTGGAGGCGACCTACGAGGGCCCCGAGGCGGTGCAGCGGCGCAACCTCAGCGTCACCATGACCAACGAGTTGTTCCTCGCGCAGTTCCAGCAATGGATAGGCGAAATGCGCCGGGTGGCCGAGCACCGTCCGGGAACGGGCGCATGCACTCTTGCTACTGCGATGCAGTTGTGGCTGTGGACCTATCGCCACCTGCGGGTCACAACCGATGCTTACGGTGGGGCGCTGTATCAGAGCGCTCGCCAAGGCGTGACTTTTCCGCTGGCCGATGCGCTGGGGTGGCTGCTGGCCACGCGTCAGCAGGTGTTGGACTTGATTGAACTGGAAACCACCGGTCCTGAGAATCCGGTGCTGGCAGAAGGAATGGCGAGCACGCTGGGTTTCTTTACCGACCTTTGCCATATCCAGACGGCGCGTGCCGCCGGAGAAGTGGGTCGCATCTGCGCTGAACTGGTCTTTGGATATAACCGGCATCCGGCGTGGGATGACGAAGGTTACAAAGGTTGCTATCAGAGCGAGGAATTGGACTCGCTGGAAGGCTTGATTCCGGGCATTGCGTCGTGTGCGACCGATGTTGTGGATGCCGACGGAAGCCATCCTGTGAAGGCGGGACCGTGCGCTTCGTGCCAGGGTCTGGAAGGATTTCAGCGGTTGCGTTCCAAGTTGGATGGCTGCCTTACCGGCGCACAATTGGCGAAGGATCGGCTCGCCGAGGCCCTGGCGAAGGTGATGATTCCGGAGGCGCTGGATTATCCGCGGTAAGGGGAATTCACCACGGAGGCACGGAGATCACGGAGAAGACTCAATAGAGATAAAAAAGAAATAAAAACTCCGTGTCCTCTGTGTCTCCGTGGTGAATAATTTTCAACATTCAGGACATTCTTTGACCACTGCTGAACAACCCGTCATCGAGCGCGCGACCATCGACGTTGACATTGCATGCGTTGGCTTCGGGCCTGCCACGGGCGGCTTCCTGACAACGCTTTCTCGCAAGTTGCTCAACGACGATGGCAGTCCCGCGATTGAAAGCAAGGCTGTACCGGGCCTGCCGCTGCAGGTCATATGCTACGAGCGCGCCGGCGACATTGGTTTCGGTGTCTCCGGCGTAGTGACGCGTGCGCGCGGAATTCGGGCCAGCTTCCCTGATTTAGATCCTGCACAGATTCCTTTGGCCGCTCCGGTCGTCAACGAGAAGGTGGTGTACCTTCTCGATCCGGTCGGCGCCAGCCGGCGTTCTGTTGTGCTGCAGGCCGGCGACCGCTGCCTGCGGGCGCTCGTCAAGGTCATGGGCATTGCTCACGACGCATTCGAGCTTCCCTACACGCCAGGTTTCCTTCACAAGAAAGACGGGCTGGTGCTTTCCATCGGCCAGTTCAACCAGTGGGTAGGCTCGCAATTGATGTCGAGCGGCGCGGTTCAAGTTTGGCCGGGAATGCCGGTGGATCATGCGCTCATCGAGGACGGCAAGGTGGTCGGCGTGCGCGTTGTCGATCAGGGTGTTGATCGCCAGGGAAATCCTGAGTCCGGCTTCACTGCTGGAATGGACATACGCGCCGCGCTCACCGTCATCGGAGATGGACCTGTCGGGGCGCTCAGTCATGACATCGACGACCGCCTGGGAACTCCTCCGGGTAACGAAGTCCGCGAATGGGCGCTCGGCATGAAGTTCGTCATAGAGCTTCGGCCTGAGATTGATCTGCCACCGGGCACGGTCTTCCACACCTTCGGTTTTCCTGAGCCGGAGATATTTGGCTTCTTCTATATTCATCCCGGCGGCGTGGCCTCGGTCGGCATCTTTGTTCCGTCGTGGTTCGATTGTCCGGCGCGCACCGCATACCGTTACCTGCAGCACTACATTCAGCACCCTTATCTTTGGCGCTATCTCGAAGGCGGCAAGCTGCGCTCGTGGGGCGCCAAGTCTTTGCAGGAATCGGGCAAGCGCGGCGAACCTTATCTGGTGGGGGATGGTTACGCCAGGATTGGTGAGTCCTCGGGCAGTACAAATGTGCTCACAGGTTCGGGCGTAGACGAGGCATGGACATCTGGCGTGCAACTTGCCGAGGGTGTGCTGGAGTTGTTGCAGGCCGGCAAGGCGTTCACCCGTGAAAATCTGGCCCAGGCGTACGAAGCCAGGCGAAGAGCGAGTTGGCTGGAACGGGAGGCGCGCATCGCTGAGAAGTCGCGTGACGGCTTCCAGCGCGGCGTCGTTACAGGACTGATCGGTATGGCCGTGACTGCATTCACAAAGGGCCGGCTCTCATTAGGTAGTCATCCTTCCAAGCCCTGCGAACGGATCGTGGCGCCGGAGGAGTTTTATCGAGGCAAGCTCAGGCCAGAGATGATCGAAAGCATTCAGCATCAATGCAAGGTTGGCGGCACCTCACTCCATGATTCCCTGATGGACGCTTGTGGCTGGCCCGAGATCACGCACGATGGTTCGTTGCTGGTATCACATCAGGACGTGCTGCTGATGGGCGGCAAAGTCCAGGCCCCAGCGGGATATGCCGACCACGTTCGCTTCCGGGACCTCGAGGTGTGCGGTCGCTGCGGAACCAAGCTGTGTGTCGAGATGTGTTCCGGACAGGCGATCACCCGAAGCATGGAAGGGCCACCCAATTTTGATCGCGAAAAATGCGTCTTCTGCGGCGCCTGTAGGTGGAATTGCCCGGAGAGTGTCGACGGGCGACCCAACTTGCAATTCACGGCGGGCGCAGGTGGACTGCATTCGGCGGAAAACTAGAGCCCGAATATTTCGCATAAACACTGGAAAACAGAAGATGACCAATCCTTATCACGTTGTAGTTTGCGCCAGCGTCGTTCCCGATCCCTTGCAGACGCTGGAACCTATCACCGGACCAACCGGGCCGGCGCTGAAGAACGAGATGATGTTGCCCGCGATCCTCGATCCGTGGGCATCGCATGCGCTGTACGAAGGCGCCAACCTGGTGAAGCAAGTCGCCGGCAGCAAGCTGTGGCTGGTCAGCATGGCGCCCAAAGCCAAGCTGCAGCAGGTGATGATGACGGTGGCGCAGAAAGTTTCGCTGCAACTGGTGGCGGTGGACGGCCCCTCCAGCGGTTTCGCCGATGCCCATCAGACGGCACGCGCGCTGGCGGCGGCAATTCGCGGCATCGCAGGCATCGATCTGTCGCGACTGCTCTTATTTGGAGGGTGGGAGTCAGCCAGTCGAAGCGCCGGCGTGACCTTACAGCTTATCGGCGAAGAACTGGGGATTGTCGACCAGTTCCAGGGGGTTGACGCCGTCACCCTGCAGGAAGACGGTTCGTTCGAAGTGCTGGAACGCGTGGAGGGCGCGCGCCACCAGTTGTCGTTCTGTGCCGGAGCGCCGGCGGTACTGGGATGGGCGACAGGAAATCTAGGCGAACCGCGCAACGATCCGCAAGTCGGCATGGCCAACATGCGAACCATCATGCCTGCCCTGCAGCGGGCCACCGCCTCATCCATTTCGCCGGATGGACTGCGCTACGCCAACGTCGCCACTCCCAAACAACAGCGGCAAACCCGGATCGTAAAAGATCTTCCGGCCGAAGACATCGCGCGTGAAATCGTGCAGTGGATCAAACAGGAGTAGCAAAGAACTATGGACACCATTCTTTTCCTGGCGCAAACCGAAGAAGACGGCACGCTTGCCAAGCCTGCGCTGGAAGCACTCGGCGCCGCAGTGGATCTGAACCAGGCGTTGAGCGGAACATTGGTCGCCGGTCTTTACGGAGCCAAGACACAGCCGGCCGCCGATGCCATCGCAAATTGCGGCGCGGCGCGATTTCTCGCCGTCGCGGGAGAAGACTTCGCGACCGCGCGCTACGCATCCGATGCCGCCGCTTGCGAGGCCCTGATACGCGCCGCCCAGCCTACGATTGTCATCACGGCCACCACCTCACGCTCCTCGCGCGTTATGGCAGGCGTGACTCATCGCTTGGGCGGATGTGTGGACACGCATGTCACTGGCATCACCGCCGATTCCGGCTCGGTGACCTTGACGCGCTGGTTCTATCGCCAGCGTATTGAAGCTTCACTCACGCGCACGCAGCGTCCCTGGGTCATTCTGCTCGACCCGGGCGCGCACACGGCTTGGCAAGGCACGAGTGCCTCGGTCACACCGGAATTAGTTGTCGTGCCGGTGACCGAAAGCATGAGGCGCACTACCGTCCGGGGCACAATCACTCCACCTGCGGACCAGCAAACGATTCGGCCTGACGCCAACCTGCTGTTTGTTGCGGGCGCTGGCTGGACCAAGAAACAGAAAGACGGCCAGACCCACGTTCCCGAAGCCGAAACGCTGATTGTGGATTTCCTGCATAAGTCCAAAGCATCGCTCGGCAGCAGCAAATCCCTGGTCGAACTCACCGGCGAGAACCAATCGGCATTGCGCTTCATGAGCCATCTCAACCAGGTGGGACAGACCGGGGCCACGCCCCGGCATCCCAAGGGACTTTCCACGTGCTGCCACGGTGAGGAGCCGCACACGGTGGGTTGGCGATTCATTGGCGAGCGGCGGGCCATCAACCTCGATCCCAACTGCGGATGGGCCCGCGGCAAAGCTGACGTCCTCTACGTGGCCGACGCCTTCGAGGTGATGTCGAAGGTCAACGCGCTTTTGGGTTCGTGAGCCCTACTTGAAGCTGGTGATGTCGAGCGACAGCGGCATGGCGCCCGTCAGCACCTTATTTCCGCCCGATTCGATGTGAAGATCCGATGCTTTGTGGATCACCGTGTTGTCCAGTTCGTCAAGGTTCATATTGATGCGCCCCTGCAGTTGCATGCTGTCGAAGACGAACGGTAACGATGTGGCATCCAGTGAAGATGGACGATCCATCACCTGGAAATGCAAGTGCGGCGCGTCAGTGTTGCCCGAGTTCCCCAGCAAGCCAATCTTTTCACCCTGTCGGACGTAGTCGCCGACGTGGACCGGAATGCTGTTCGGCACCAGATGGGCGTACATCACGTAGCGGCCGTAGCCCAGATCAAGAATGACGCGATTGCCGGCGATCTGTGGAATGGTTAAATTCTCGGGAGACTTACCGGGCGGTTCATCAGGTAAATCGCGGACTACCTCGACGACTGTGCCCGGAGCCACGGCAAGAAGCTCGACCCCATAATCCAGCCATTGCTCTGGCTTCTTCCCATCTCCTGTGTAGGCGTGGCCCTTCGCATCCACTTTGATCCAGTCGATGGCGAATTGCTCACTCGGGTCCAGGGATCCGTTCATCGGATTGGTCACGAAACGGTGCGGCCCAACCTCCAGACAGCAACCGTTGCCGTTCAACCACCCGTCTCCCTTCATGGGAGGACTTAGCACAATCGGTTCCATGCCACTCACCCTGACAGGCTTGCTCACTACGACGGACTTGGGCATGCGCTCCACTTGCGGAATCGAGACGGCCACGCGGTGAGCAATGGTGTGCGGCACCTGGCTGGGATCTGAGTAGGTCACATCGAAGAACATCACCCCGGACTGGCCTCCGGGAATCTCGGTAGTGTAGTTCGCTTTGTCGAGGGTGGTTGGAAGGGTAAAGAGCTTGACCTGGCCGGTTACGTCCTCATTCTTGGCGCTGAGCACCCGGTTGCTGCCCGTGACTTTGTTGCCCTGCGCTGGATCAACCACTTCCACGGAAATAATGGTCGCTGGGAAACGCCAAACGTTAGTGAACATCAGCTCGTAAGCCAGATGAGTGAGGCCATCGGATCCCTTCACCGGATAGATGCCACTTCCCAATACATGCCAGACCAACGGTCCGATTTCCAATGGATACCTCAGGCCATCGCTATCCGTGAGGGGTTGGAAGTAATCCTTATTCCCCGGCACTTCTTTCTTGCCTTGAGCGAAAGTCGACACCTGCAATGTCCCGAGCATTGCTAGTACCAGCAATACAATTCCTGACCTTACGCCGCCGTTCGATCTCATATACATTCCTCTGGTTGGCACAAGCCCGCGCATCTTGTCACAGTCCCGGCACTAGCTTCAAGTCAAATGACTGCGGCACCGCTGTCAGAGTTGGCCGGCGGAACGACGGCGGCTAGCGCCGCTTGCAAACCTTCTTGCACCTCTTACAATAGTTGCGGCATCGCATGGTTGATGGTTCGTAATTGATATCGCGCCTGGAAAGAAGGAGATCGTCATGTCAGCTTCGATTCCCGAAAATTATCTCGACCTTTTCAAGAAAAAAGCATTCGGCAGCCTGAGCACCCTCATGCCTGACGGAAGCCCGCAAACCAATCCAGTATGGGTTGATTACCAGAACGGCGAGGTCTGGGTGAACTCCGCCGCTGGCCGTCTGAAAGACAAGAACATGAAACGCGATCCCCGCGTGTCTGTTGCCGTGATCGATCCCGACAATCCCTACCGCTTCGTGGAAGTGCGCGGCAGGGTACGTGAAGTCACCCAGCAGGGTGCGCCCGAGCACATCGACAAGATGGCCAAGAAGTATCTCGACAAGGACAAATATCCATTCGCACAGCCGGGCGAACAGCGCGTGCTCTACAAGATCAAGCCCGAGCACGTGCACGTGATGGGATAGAGGTTCTCGAAACTCAGTAAGCGGGCGGGCCGCGTGCCCGCTCCTTCTTGTCCGCTAGGAACGCTGTGGAAGTCGATTCCGATTTGGCAACCCATCTTATAAATCTTTCCGGGGTGTATCAGGGCACGACTTTTAGTCGTGCCGATGAGGCGCAGGAATGGTCAGGGTTTTAGCCCCTGGAAGCAGAGGGGCTGAAGCCCAAGTCCTGTTTGGCCCCGTTGCGGCACGGCTGAAGCCGTGCCCTGATACAAGACGATTAGGAGATCGCTTGATGGATTCTAATCAGAACGTGGCGACGAGTTCTCGTCTTTCGCATTGAACCCATACGGGCAATGCCTGCACCCCGATTCGCAGCAGTATCCGCGTCGCTTAAGGTACAGGGCGGTGAAGACCATGAAGCCATTTTCCATGTAGTAGTGGATACCCTCGACCAGGTCATCCGGAATCATTGCGCGGCAGCCTCGAGCAGCGCGGGCGGGCGTTCCGCATCTTCAATCCCAATGCCGTCGCGGAAGCTGACGTACTTGCCCGAGATCGCCGCCACGCGCTCGCCCGGCACAATGAAGCCCACCAGGTTCAAGGGATCGGCAGCAGAGATGGTCACGACTTCGCCGCTGGCCGGCAGGTTGCGCATCGCGCGCAGCGACTCCACGGCTTCCGGCAGCGCGAATTGCTCGCCGAGAAATCCGTTGACGAACCTTCCGCCGCGAACTTCGCCCCGGTCCTCCAGGCGGCGGAACGCAATCAGCAGCTCGCGCCACTTGGGCAGGTTCGATTCGCGCGCCAGCGTTTCGCGGAACACCACGCCGTAGCGGCGCAACAGCATCCAGCAGGTGGCCGCGACGACCTTGGTGCGGTCCGTGCCCTCGCCAGGATAAAGTAGCGACCATCGGCCACCGGTATGGCGCGGCCGCGTGAGCTTGGGAGTGCCAGTCGCATTGCGACGGCGCGGATTGATCAGCGAACGCAGATTTTCGAAGCCGTCGGCGGTGACCATCCCAGCAGCCACCAGTTCCCAGAGCGCGGTCTCGATTTCTGCTTTCAGCCGTTCGGTTCCCCGGACAATGTCGGCGAAGAAGGAAGCTCCGCGCCGGCGCAGAAATTCCAGCACGCTGCGGGCGCTCTCGCTCAGCACGCGATCAAAGTCCTGCTCTTCACCGCTCAGCCGGGGCTGCATCCAGTCGGAATCGTCGCGAACAAAAAACGTGATGGGCGCTACGCTGGTGGGCACCACGCGGCGGCGGCCTGCGCCTGAATCTTCCAGCGTTGCCGGGTGTGGCGAGAGGCGCCCCCAGCCAACCGCACCGGTCAAACAAAGCTGATCGAGCGCCCCCGGATCATACTTGTTCACGCGCGCCGCCAGGATGTGCTTCTCCCAGGCATTGGCCGGAATTTCGAAACCCTGCAATTGACGCAACGCTTCGAGCAGTCCTCGTTCGCCGGCCAGTTGCGATTGCGGCGTCACGTGCTGCCAGCGCAATAGCCATCGCATGTACTGCGCGGCTGTGACTGGCTCGACCTGCTTGCGCAACGTGGCGACGGTGAGGTGATGAATGCGCGCCAGCAATCGCCGGTCGCACCACTCAACAGTGCCTGGCTCGTTGCCTTGTGCTTGTCCGGTGAAGTTCCCGCGCAGGACCGAACCCGATGCCTCCATGCGAAGCAAGGCCTGCTCAGCTTCCGCTGCGGAGAGGCCCAGCCAATAGGCCAGCGCGCCCGACGTGACTGGGCCGCAGTGCATCATCCAGCCAGTCACCATCGCGAGCAGAGCATCTTCGCGCGAAGCGGTATTTGATGGCAGCTCCGGGGGCGTGACTTCGAACTTGGCTTCCGGAAAAATCAGCGCAAAATCCTTCGCTCGCTCGGATGCGACGCAATAACGGCGCTCATTTGCCTCAGCGCGCACGACTCGCCAGCCTTCCATCAATTCGTGCAGAAATGGCGCCCAACTCGTAATCGCGTCCTGCCACTCGACGTCGCCGATCTGTTCTGGAACCGCAACCAGAGTCTGCAAGACGTCATGCAGTTCGTCGCTGTCGCGAACATCTGGCCGGGCCTCCTCGCGAACACGGGCAATGGCCGTCTGGTCGAGCCGTCCCACCTCCTGCAAAACTGCTTCCGGCAGCACGCGCCGCATCTGCACGGCGCGGGCGCGGCGCTCCTCCAGCGGAGCATCGTCGAGGTAGGCGTAGGGGTTCGCGTTAAGGATTTCGTGCGAAAACTGCGATGGCACCGGTGTGTCGATTGCGAGCGTGCGAATCGCGCCGCTGCGAATCCCGTCGAGCACCCGCCGCAGCCCGTCAATGTCCATGGCCTCGGTGAGGACATCCTTCATCACCTCCTGAACCAGCGGGTGGTCGGGAATCTGGATATCGCCAACGATGTTTTCCTGGCACGCGGCCACGTCGGGGAAGACCGACGCCATAAGATCGTCGCTGCGAATGCGTTGGATTTGTGGCGGAACTTTCTTGCCGCCCTGAAAGCGCAGCAGCGCCAGCGAGCGGTTGGCGTCCCAACGCCAACGCGTGGCGAAGATGGGCGACGCCAGCGCCGCCTGCTCCAGAATTTCCTGCACCGTTTCAGTTTGCAGGTAATGGAAAACGTCACTGAGCGGAAAACTGTGCTGCTCGGCCAGAGCGATGTTAAGCCCGTTGTCGGTGGCGGCGGCTTGCAACTCAAAATTGAATGAGCGGCAGAAACGCTTGCGCAGCGCCAGTCCCCAAGCTTTGTTGATGCGGCCGCCGAAGGGCGCGTGAATGATAAGTTGCATGCCGCCCCCTTCATCGAAGAAGCGCTCGGCGATGATGCAGTCCTGCGTCGGGACCTCAGTCAGCACCGCACGACCGGTGACGACGTACTCGATGAGCTGCTCGGCGCCGGAATCGTCGAGCCCGCATTCGTCCTTCAGCCATGCGACCGCGTTCTGCACCTCGGGGCTGGATTCGATTCCGCGCAGGCGGGTACGTGGTACTACGGCGGGAGATGTGGCGCCGGCTGAAGTCGGCTCAAGAAGGGAAGAGGAAGAGCCCGTGGACGCGGCGCTAAAGCGCCGCTCTACCCGGGCGTTGTCGCCATTGGCATTTCGCACTGCCCGCGCGTCGCCTTTGCCGCCTCGCTCTATCCGGACGTCACGGTTGAGGCTTTGCTGTTTGTCATCACGAAGCGGCATCTCGGGACTCGCCGGCACCGCCAGCGGCGCGGTGTTCGGCAGCAGTGCACTGACCCGCTCGCGCAATTCGGCGACGTGATGCGAAAGCTCGTCGGTACGCGCCGGAGCTTCGCCTCGCCAGAAAGGAATACTCGGCGGGGCGCCATGCGCGTCCTCCACCAGCACTCGTCCGGTGTTGGACTCGACGCGACGAATTCGCCACGAGGTATTGCCCAGCAGCATAATGTCGCCCGCGTTGCTTTCGACGGCGAAGTCTTCGTCGAGCGTACCCACGACAATTTCGTCGGGTTGCGCGACCACCGTGAACAGCGCCGTATCCGGAATCGCGCCGCCGCTGGTAATGGCCGCCAGACGGGCCCCGCGCCTACCGCGAAGCCGGCGGTTGACCATATCGCGAAACAGATATGCGCCGTAGCGGCCGCGCTTGGCTGCGATGCCTTGCGACAGCATTTCCAGAATGCGGTCGTACTCCTCGCGCCGCAGACTGCCGTAGGGATAGGCGCGGCGCACGCAATCGAACAGCGCGTCCTCGTCCCAGTCCTCGCAACTGCACATGGCGACAATTTGTTGCGCCAGGATGTCGAGAGGAGCGGTGGGAATCTGAATGCGGTCGAGATCGCCTTGCTTGATGGCGCGGACGGCTGCGGCGCATTCGACAAGGTCATCGCGCGTAGTGGCGAAGAGGCGGCCTTTGGGGACGGCCCCGCGCCAGTGACCGGCGCGACCCACGCGCTGCAGGGCCACCGCAATCGCGCGCGGCGAATTGATCTGGCAAACCAGGTCAACGTTGCCGATATCAATTCCCAGCTCAAGCGAAGCCGTGGCCACCAGCAGACGGATTTCGCCGTTCTTCAGTTTGCGCTCGGCGTTGAGGCGCAGCTTGCGCGCCAGGCTGCCGTGATGCGCCGCGACCAGTTCTTCGCCAATGCGCTCTCCCAGATGGAGCGCCACGCGCTCCGCCAGCCGCCGGGTGTTGACGAAGACCAGTGTTGAGCGATGCTGCAATGCCAGTTCCGCGATGCGGTCGTAGATTTCACCCCACATCTCGTTGCTCGCGATAGGGCCAAGCTCAGACGGCGGGACCTCCACTGCCAGGTCGAGCTTGCGGCGGTGGCCGATGTTGACCACGGCTGGGGCTGGGCGTCCCGCACCGGTGAGAAAATGAGCGATCTCTTCGATCGGCTTCTGAGTGGCCGAGAGTCCAATGCGGGTCGGTCGGTTCGCCAGCAGGTCAAGGCGCTCGAGCGAGAGCGTGAGATGGGCGCCGCGCTTGTCGTCGGCGACAGCGTGGATTTCATCCACGATGACGGTCTCGACATCGTGCAGAATGGCGCGGCTGCCGTTGGCGGTGAGCAGAATGTAGAGCGACTCGGGCGTAGTGACCAGGATGTGCGGCGGACGCTTCAGCATGTCGCGCCGCTCTTTCATCAGCGTGTCGCCGGTGCGCACGGCAGTGCGAATTTCTGGCATCAGCAGGCCGCGCTCGGCGGCCAGCGCCAGAATCTCGCTCAGCGGCCCGTCGAGGTTCTTCTGGATATCATTGCCCAGGGCCTTTAGCGGCGAGACATAGACGACCTCGGTACGGTCTTGCAGCGTGCCTTCCAGCGCTTTGCGCACCAGGCGGTCGATGCAGATGAGAAACGCGGCCAGGGTTTTGCCGGAACCAGTAGGAGCCGATATCAGCGTTGTGCGGCCAGCCAGGATCTCTGGCCAGCCCTGCTCTTGCGGCTCGGTGGGCGAACCGAAACGCCCCAGGAACCACTCCGCAACCAGCGGATGCGCCCAAGCCAGCGCGACCGGAATTTCTCCCACAGCCATCCGATTATTTTACCAGAGTTTCGCTGTTTATTCGCTACGCGCTATTCGCTCTTCGCCGGTCGCTCTTAGCTTTTAGCTCTTAGCCTTTAGTAAACGTAAACAGCCGCATGCAGCCGGTTCCGCGTGAGAAAGCTGCGTCACCTTGTCGAGAATCGCGTGTGCTAAAAGCTAAGAGCTAAAGGCTAATAGCTAAGAGCGAAAAGCGAATCGCGAATAGCGATCCGCGGCATTTCCTGCTGCTACACTGACCGCATGGCCGACGAGCGCGCAAAGAAGATCAAGCTGATGCTGTTCGACGTGGACGGAGTGATGACCGACGGCACGATTTTTTTGTTCCCAGCGCCGGGCGGGGGAGCAAGTCACGAGACCCACGAGCATCGCGAAAAGATGGCCGACAAGGGTGGTTTCGGTTTCGCCAGCCGGGAGATGATCGAGACCAAAGGATTCAACGCGCACGACGGTACGGGGTTCTCGCTGGCCCGCCTGGGTGGGCTGAAGACCGGCATCATCACCAAACGAATCTCCGAAACCGTGGCGCTGCGGGCCCACGACCTGAAAATCGAGCACGTCTATCAAGGCCAGCAAGACAAGGCGTCAGCTTTTTACGAGATCCTCGAGAAGGAAGGCATAACGCCAGAGCAGGTTTGTTACGTGGGCGACGATGTCATTGATCTGCCTGTAATGCGCCTGTGCGGGCTGGCGATCGCGGTCAAGAATGCGCGGCCAGAGGTGCTGCGCCAGTCGCACTACGTGACGGCCAACGAAGGCGGCAAGGGCGCAGTGCGCGACGCAATTGAGTATGTTTTGCGCGAACAGGGCTCGCTGGATCGCGTGGTCGAGGAGTACATCCGATCGAGAGTTGGCACCCCGGCTAGCCGGGAGGACTAAACGCGGTATCCATAAAAAACCCCCTCCGAAGGACAGGGGCGAATTGCTCTTCGGAGGGGTAGCCGTGTTTCCACGACCATTCTCAGGGTTGTTAGTAACTCGAAACACAACGCTCTTGGGGAAGTTTCGCCCGGCGGGAAAAAGCTATCGGAATTCGACAAGAGGCAGGGCGCAGGGCGGCGTGCGCGTGTATTTGTCATCCGCAGCCAGCACAGCGAATCGCAGCATCCCTATTACGACGCGACCACGATGGGATCAGGACTGAATGATCGTGGATTCACCGCTCTCAGATCGCACAATTGTGCCGGGGAATCAGGGTTGCTACGGCTGCAAGACGGGAAGGTATGATAGTAATCAATTGACAACGGGCAGGGGGTCGGCGATTGGCAATGTGCTACTTGGTCGATTCCACAACCTAGGCCTCGTGCCGGGCATCTGTTGTCTATATGGGAGTGGGTTTTTGCGCCGCCAGTGCAGTTTTCGGTTGAGTCTGGGGCCCAGAATACCTACTATAAAACCATCCCAACGGAAAACGGCCGATCGTTGGGAGCAGCAATTTTGACGATGGCAATTATTGCCGAGTCCAGGGAGCTTCGGGGTTGTCGATGCTAAAGCGTTTCGCCATTGTCGTAATGAACACTTCGTTGGCGTTATTCACCTCTGCCAACGCCATCGGCGCCACCATCTCTACTCACAAGCCGCACAGCAAGACGCACCACATCACCGAGACGGCGTCAGCCCAAAAGAAGATGACGAGCCTGCGCACCAGCAGCAAGACAACGGCGCGCCGCAACCGCTCTGCGCATGTGGTGTCCAAAAAGCATCGTTATTACGAGCACTTCTCAGCCAGTTCGTTTGCCGACAATCAAGTGGCCGGCGACATCACCGCGGGTGAGGACCCAATCGTGCGCGCAGCCGCCCTGGAAGCCCTGGGCAATATGAACGGCACGGTGGTCGCGGTTGACCCCGACAGCGGACGCATCCTGGCGATGGTAAATCAGAAGCTTGCCTTGTCGGCCGGAGCGCAACCGTGTTCGACCATCAAGGTTGCGGTGGCCCTGGCGGCGCTTAGCGAAAACGTCATAACCAAAGACACGGAAGTTCCGCTGGGCAAGTATTCGCGGGTGGACCTGACCACGGCCCTGGCACACTCCAACAATGCCTACTTTGAGGCGGTGGGACGCAAGCTGGGATTCGAGAGAGTGAGCTATTACGCTCACCAGTTTGGACTAGGCGAACTAGCAGGCTGGCACATCGACGGTGAGCATCTTGGCACATTCCCTTCGGCCGAACTGGACCAGAAGCTGGGCGGAGTTGGCAAAATGTGTTCGTTTGGCGAGAGCATTTCCCTCACGCCGCTGCAACTGGCGGCGCTGATGAGCTCCATCGCCAATGGCGGCACGCTGTATTACATGCAACATCCCACTACTCCTGAAGAGGTGGCTGGCTTTACGCCAAAGGTCAAGCGGCAACTGGACATCGGTCCACTGATTCCGGAAATCTCCGACGGCATGTCGGGTGCCGTGGAGTACGGAACCGCACGCATGCTGCGGACCAACTTCATGGAGGAGCCGGTGCTGGGCAAGACCGGCACTTGCTCCAAGGACGGCACGCGCTTCGGTTGGTTTGGTTCCTACGCCAACACCCAATATGGACGCATTGTGACCGTCATTTTCCTGGAAGGTGGAAGACCAACCTTTGGACCTAAGGCGGCGGAACTGGCAGGGCACTTGTACCGCAACCTGTATGACCACGAATTCTTCGCGGTAAAACCGGCGGCAGTGCCAGTTCGGACGGCGGGTTCCGATGTGAAACCCGCGACCGTTGGCGCTCCGCAGTAAATAGAAACAACTTAAACATCGAAGGCCTCCCATGCGCGGGAGGCCTTTATTGCTTGCCGCGAGAGTTTATTTCGCGAATGGCGAGCCCGACTGGGCCTGCAATTTCTGCACTGCTTCCTGGTAGAGATTTTTCGCGGCTGGGTCCTGGGTTGTGCTGATCTGGTCACTGAGCCACTTCAGCATGGCCGCGCGCGAGAGATGGGGAAAATTCGGTTCGGCATCGTCAATGCGCCACTCGTCGTTGACGGCACTGACGATGTAGTCCACGTCCTCGTTGGAATTCGCAGGTTCTGGTGAATAACCGATGCCGTTTTCGAATCGTCCCAGAAGCCGATAGTGGACCGTGACGGTGTATTTGCCGCGCGTCAATACCGGAGTGGTTTCGACGGTGTATCGTGCGATGACGTTCATCTGGGTATAGTTGGGATTTGCCTTCCACCAGACCAGGGGCTGAACTTTCGGCCAACCTTGGGCGCCCATTCGGGCCCCCTCGTAATCCAGGCGGCAATACTTGGAAACCAACTCCCGGATTTCCTCGGCTTTGGTGTCTTGTTCCGTAGCGGCCCATGGGCACCGGAAACTGCGCCAGGGCGGTGCTCCCCACTGCGAACAAGAAAACTAAAGAGAGTGCAAATCGGCGAAAACATGACAACAACATTCGACCCTCTGGTTCAGATGGCTGGTATGTGTCCCCTTTCAAGAGTACACCGGTTTTGGGGGCAAGAAAAAGCGCCCGGCCATCAGCCGAGCGCATTGGTTTTAACCGAGCGGGGATCTACGCTCTCGCCGTTTTCTGATCGCTGAAGACCTGCCCGTCTCGAATGTGAATGACGCGATGGGCGTACTCGGCGATATCGTGCTCGTGGGTGACCAGGACGATGGTGTTGCCCAGATCGTGCAGACGATCGAAGAGCGCCATAATTTCCACGCCAGTCTGCGAGTCCAGGTTGCCGGTGGGTTCGTCCGCCAGAATGATAGACGGACTGTTGACCAGGGCGCGGGCAATGGCCACGCGCTGCCGCTGTCCGCCTGACAGTTCGTTCGGCTTGTGGTTCATTCTCGATTCCATTCCCACCGAAGCCAACGTCTTGCGGGCGCGCTCCAGTCTCTCTTCAGCCGGAATGCCGGCGTAGATCAGCGGAAGCTCGACATTGTGCAGCGAGGTAGCGCGGGCCAGCAGGTTAAAGGTCTGAAACACGAAGCCGATTTCCTTGTTGCGAATACGTGCCAGTTCATCGTCGTCCAACTCGCTGACCAACTGCCCGTTCAGCCAATAATTCCCCTGGCTGGGCGTATCCAGGCAGCCGATGAGGTTCATCAAGGTTGACTTGCCCGATCCCGAAGGGCCCATGATGGCCACGTACTCGTTGGGTTGAATGCGGACGTTCACTCCGCGCAGAGCGTGGACCTGCTGTTCCGATCCCATGTCGTACGTCTTCCAAAGGTTCTCGGTGCAGATGATGCACTGCTCCGGCGTAACCGAGGTTTGTGACTCTGCCAGGCTCGCCAATTGCGTTGCCATCCTCTTCTCCTCGTTTGGTAACTGGTTCGGGTTGCTCATGGATGCCAGCTTTCTTGCCCTGCGGCCCGTTCCCCCTGATCGTAAGTTAGGACTCTTCCTTCTTGCTGGCCGTCGAGTTATCAACCTTCACACTGGCGCCATTTCGCAGGGTCCGGAGCACCTTATAACTTCCGGTGACGATCTCGTCGCCCTCATTTAATCCACTGGTGACTTCGATGTCCGTAGTTCCACTAATGCCCGTAACTACAGGTACGAAGACGGCGTCCTTTTTGTTCTTAAGAACGAACACGCCCTGCAACTCTTCTTTGGGATCCTGCCCGCCCGGGGTTGCAGCCTGCGCCGGAGCAGGCTTGCCCTTGCTGTCGGTGGCCAGGTCGGCGCGTTGGCGAATGGTCAACGCCTGTATCGGAATCGCCAGCGATTTGGCACGCGTGGCCGTGGTGATACGTGCCGTAGCTGACAGTCCTGGTAAAAGGTTGGCAGGAGGGTCCTGCAATGCCACGACTACCTTAAAGTCCTTGGCTTCCTGGCTGCTGGAAGTGGTCTGGGCCGTGGAAACTCCCGTGGAGCGCAACACGGCGTTTCGTCCGATCTCGGTGACCGTGCCCTTGAATTTCTGCTTCGGAATGGCGTCGATGGTCACCTCAGCCGGCTGTCCCAGTTGCACATTCACGATGTCGGTTTCGTCAACTTTCACCTCGGCGGTAATTACCGACATGTCGGCAATTGTCATAAGCGTGCTACCGGGTGAGTTCTGGATGCCGGGGACGACAGTTTCGCCCTCACGCACGGGAACGTTGGTAATGACGCCATCGAACGGGGCCTCGTACTGCGTCTTGCTGAGGACGTCTGCGGCATGGCGGAGGATGGCGACGTTTTGGCTGATATGGCCCTGCGCAGAGTCCTGCTGGGCCTTGGCCTGCGCGAGTTTGGCTTTGGCCATTCCCAACTGTGCCGTGGCTGTACCAAAGGCTGCTTTCTTGGTATCGAAGTCGGCCTTGGCGATCAACTGGGAGTCATACAGAGATTTGCTTCGATCGTAATCCAGCTTGGCACGCTCAAACTCGGCTTCGGAGGAATTCAGGTCGGCAGCGGCAGTATTGACCGCTGCCTGTGCGGCAACTGCGTCGGTGCGGGCCGAGTTCAGGGCCGAGCCGTTGGCCGAAACGTCTGCCGTGGGCTGAACATTGTCGAGCATGGCCAACATTTGTCCCCTCTTGACCCGATCACCTTCCTTGACATACAAGTGCGTAATCTTGGCCATCGTTTGGGAGCCGATGTTTACCTGCACCTTCGGCTTGATTTCACCCGAAGCGGTCACTACCGAGGTCAAATCTTCGCGAACAACTTTTCCGGTCTGCACCGTCACCACACCCTTGCGGCTCTGTTCGACGGTAAAGCCAACAATGGCGAGCAATACAATCACGCCCCCGACAATGAGAGCGATCTTCTTCCAGTTCTTCATTGATCCTCGATTGGGAACCCGCTACTCGGGCGCACGTCCGCCCCCAACCATTAGTACGGAGTCAGACGGCCCAAGGTTCCTCTTGGGAAGCAAGGACTTTCGACATTTCCGGGGCTGATCGCCACGGCACACTGGTGCGAGGCAGCCCAAACCGGCAGGCGGTTTCCGAAGCTCTCCCGATACCTTAGATTATAGCTTTAAGTTGCTGCCCGCGGACAGGGCAAGTTAGGGAGAATTCGTCCTGATGCACATCTCGGTAACATCAATAGAATTTTGGGCTGCGATGCCGTCTCTGGAATCGCCCGTGATGGGAGGCTGGCGTTCGTCACATCGAGTGCGACTTTTTCGGAACGTGGGGGTTGGTGACAATGGGAGATTCCGTGTTAACTGGGCCAGGAATCCCCGTCGGCGACCTTGCTTTCGTCCGGCCAAAAACATACAATTTAAAGGCCCCAATTCGTTTTTTTGAGAGTGCGTTGGCATACATGAAGTTGCGTAGTTTTCGCTGGTTGTTTTCCTCGTTATTTCTGGCCGCGGCTATGACCATCGGTTTAGCTGTTGCCCAGAGCCCGACTCCTCCTGCCGCCAATACGCCCAGTGCCCCGCAAGACCCGGCCGCGAAGGGCACGGATGCCGCGAAGGGAACAGATGCCGCGAAGGGAACAGACGCTTCCGCGCCGGCGCAGTCCGGCGGCCAGCAGGTTGATCCGCTAAAGCGTCCTCTGACCGAAAAACAGAAGAAGGCCAACTCCAAGGCTCTGAAGCAGGAGTTGAGTTCCACTTATAAGAAGTGGCTCAACGAAGACGTGCGCTACATCATCAGCGACGAGGAATTGAGCGCTTTTAAACAGCTTTCCAATGACGAGGAGCGCGACCAGTTTATCGAGCAATTCTGGTTGCGCCGCGATCCTACTCCTGACACCCCGGAGAATGAATACAAGGAAGAACACTATCGCCGCATCGCCTATGCCAACGAGCATTTCGCTGCTGGGGTACCCGGGTGGAGAACGGACCGCGGACGCATTTACATCGTGTTTGGTCCCGCCGACGAGGTCCAGACGCACCCATCGGGCGGTACTTACACCCGGCCCATGGACGAAGGCGGCGGTGAAACGTCAACCTACCCGTTCGAGGACTGGCGGTATCGCTACATCGAGGGCATCGGCCAGGAGGTCAACTTGGAATTTGTCGATGCCTGCGGGTGCAACGACTATCATCTGACCATTGATCCCAACGAGAAAGATGCGTTGTTGAACACCCCAAGCGGTGGCCTGACTCTCTATGAGCAGATGGGCATGGCAAGCAAGAGCAGCCGCATTAACAACGGATTCACCCCCAATATGGGTCCGAACGCAGGAAACGCCAACAACAGTGGGTTCGAAAAACTCGAGATGCTGGCCAAGATCAACTCGCCGCCCAAGGTAAAGTTCAAGGACCTGGAAGAAGTGGTCAGCCATCGCATCAACGTCAATCTGATGCCGTTTGAAATTCGTACCGACTTTGTGAAGGTGACCGGCGATACCGTGCTGGTCCCGGTTACGTTGCAGGTGAAGAACAAGGACATCACCTTTGTAAGCAAGGACGGCATTCAACGCGGGACGGTGAATATCTTTGGGCGCGTGACCGGGCTTACCGGCAGGATCGCACAGACTTTTGAAGACACCGTGCAGGTTGACGTGCCTACCGAACTGCTGGAAAAAACCATGGAGCGCTCTTCGCTGTACTGGAAGGCAATTCCCCTGCGGGCTGGCCGTTATCGCTTTGACGTGGTGGTCAAAGACGTGAATGGCGACCGGGTGGGGACATGGAGTCGCGGCGTTCAGGTTCCGGAATTCAATGAAGACAAGCTGGCGTCTTCGTCCATGATCCTGACCGACACCCTGGACCGGGTGGCCGCCAAGAATGTTGGTTCCGGCAGCTTCGTCATCGGCGAGACCAAGCTGGCTTACCCGCATCTGGACGCACCCGACGGAAAGCCGGCCAGTTTCAAGCGCGCTCAGCGCATGAGTCTGTGGATGCAGGTCTATAATCTTCAGGCAGACGAGAAGACCAAAAAGCCTTCCGCCAAGATTGACTACGAAATCGTGAATATGGCCAACAACCAGTCGGTGCTGCAGTCCTCGGAGTCCACAGATACGATGGGCAATGTGGGAGACCAGATCACCCTGGAGAAGAGCTTGGCCTTGGGCGCTTTTCCGCCAGGCATCTATAAGCTGACGGTGAAAGTTGACGACAACATTTCCAAGCAAACGATCGCTCCATCGGTGCGGTTTGCGATCGAGTAGCTGGATGGTAGTACGGGCCCGCGGACGGTCATATCCGCCCGCAGTATTTGTGATCCCGGGAACCTCTGACGGGAGGTTTGAGTGATGACGCGAATACTCGGATGGTTTGCGGTGGTGGTAGCGCTGTGCGTTACGGCGGCTGGGGCCACTCCCGCTTCGATAGCCGGATACGTCAAGAACTCGGCCGGTGTGGCGCAGATGGGCGCAACGGTCGAGGTACTAGATGCTGCCGGGCAAAGCCTGGTCGTGTACACCGATGCCAAGGGTTTCTTCACCCTGAGTAGGCTGCTGCCGGGCAGCTATGACGTGCGCGTGTCTGCGCCCTCTTTCCTCCCCGTGCTGCGGGAGGACGTGGCGCTTAGCGCTGGCGCCAGCAAGGTCCTGAATATCACGCTGAACACTTTGTTCGAAGCGGTTCGTATGCTTCCTACGCTCAAGCAGGGAAACGATGAGGACGACGTCTGGAAGTGGACGCTGCGCTCCAATGCCAATCGGCCAATCCTGCGCTTCGACGATGGATTGCCGGTCATCGTAGAGACTGGCGCGGATGATAGAGGAACGACCGGAAGTCTGGCGTTTATGGCCGGAGGCTCCAGCCAGGGGTACGGTAGCGCGGCGGATCTGGGTACGGCCTTCAACGTCGAGCATTCGTTGTTTCACACCTCAACCATCGGGGTGGAGGGGAATCTCGGATACGGAACCGGCATGCCGGACGGCGTAATTCGTGCGTCGTACAGGCGGCCGGGCAATGAAGGGTGGACGCCGACGATCGCCTTGATTGTTCGTCGCTTCGCCACGCCCGATTCGGTGCCGCACCGGGGAGCTCTGGAAGCGGTGGCGTTCACGTATTCCGACGGCTTCTCCATTGGAGACGTTCTCGACTTTCAAATTGCCAGTGAGGCGCAGAACATTCAATTTCTGGGCCACGGAGCCATGGCATTCCGCCCTTCGGCGGTTGCCGATTGGCACCTGACATCCAATACCATCCTGGAATATCGCTACGCTACCAGCGAACCCAATACCCGCGCCAGCAAGGGATTCGATTCGGCTCCAGCGGACCTCAGCGAAACCGGCCCTCGCATGACCATGATTGATGGCCAGCCGCTGCTGGAGAATGCGCATCATCACGAGATTTCGCTTTCGCAACGTGCCGGCGACAACAAACTCCAGATCGCTTACTTCAGAGACCGCATCAAAGACCCCGCTTTGCTCGGGGTTGGCGATGTTGGCTGGACCACCGACGATATTTTGCCAGATGTCTATTCCGGGACCTTCAGCTTCAATGGTGGGGCGCTCGACGCCCAAGGCGTTCGCGTGGTATTTCAGCGGCGGCTTTCTGACAGCGTGACCGCTACCTTTGATTATGCCTACGGGGGAGTTCTCGAACTGGAACAGCCGAACGTGGGTTGGAATGATGTGCGCAGTAACCTTCAACATGGCTGGCGGCACTCGGCTGCTCTCAAACTGAATGGCAGCCTCCCGCGTTGCAAAACCCAGTGGATCGCGTCCTATCGCTATACAAGCGGCGACAACACCCTGACCTCAATCGATCTGTTCAACGCCTCGGCGGGACAGACCGATCCTTTCTTCAATCTTTTCGTGCGCCAACCTTTGCCACGTATGCGTTTCATCCCCGGAAACATGGAAGCGCTGGTGGACCTGCGCAACTTGATGGCGCAAGGTTACGTGCCAGTCATCGGGCCTGATGGCAAGACTGTGTACCTGATGCAGTCGGCCCGCAGCGTCCGTGGCGGCCTGGCATTCACGTTCTAGAGTCGTTTGCTATTCCCGGCTAGACTGGAAGCAGCAGCGCGACACCGCGCCTGACAACGGCATTGCAACCGGCTTCAGGGCGAACCCTCCATCCGCTCATCCAACCTCCCAAGAAACAAGCTGCATATCAAGAGAAAATCTTTGCTAGCATAAATGCTTACTAGCTGTTGCTTCAGTGAGTGCCTATAGAAAGAGGGAAAGATCATGTTCAAGAGTACGTTCTACCTCATCATAATTTGCTGCTGCGTCAGTCTCTATGCCGAACAGGTGACCCTCAAGAATGGAGACCGTCTCACGGGAACCATCCTGAACGTGAGCGACAAGAAACTCACCATCAAGACCGAACATGCTGGGACCGTCACCATTGACTGGGACGCGGTGGCGCAGTTCTCTTCGGAGCAAACCATGGTGGTGACTCGCACCGATAAGCGGGTTGTTTCCGGGGCGGTGAACACCAAAGACGCGGAGGTCGCCGTCTCCACCACGTCGGGGACACAGACCATACCCATGGCGGACGTTGCCGTAATGCGTTCACCGGCCGACCAGTCTGCGTATGAGAAGTCGCTACATCCGGGAATGCTGGAGGGATGGGCGGGCGGAGGCAACTTCGGACTGGCCCTGGCAAGAGGTAATTCCGACACCACCAATCTGGCGCTGGGCTTCAACGCTGCGCGGCCCACATCCACCGACAAGTGGAGCATCCAGGCGGCTTCACTCTATTCGACCAGTACGGTTGACAAAGTGAGCTCTACCACCGCGAACGCCCTGGGAGGCTTTATTCGCTACGACCGCAACCTGACCAAGAAGCTGTTTGCTTTTGGGCTGTTCGCGGGAGCCTACGATCACGCCCAGGACCTCAACGAACGCCTCAGTCCCAGCGGCGGTCTTGGATATCATGTCGTTGCCACCTCTCCGACGACGCTTGATCTGCTGGGTGGCTTCGGCTACACCTACGAAAACTACTCGACTGGCGTGACCAACAACCTGCTGAACGCGACCATCGGCGACGAGTTCGCGCACAAGTTCACGCCCACTACATCGGTGATCCAGGACTTTTATTTTTTCCCCTACCTGAATTCGGATGGCGGCTATCGCGGCGTCTTCGACTTTGGCGTAGCCAGCAAGCTGTATCGTGCGATTACCTGGAACCTGAACTTTGGCGACCGCTATAACAGCCGTCCGGTGGCGGGCAAGAAGAACAACGACGTGTTACTGACGACAGGACTTGGCTTGGCATTTGGCAACAAAGCGAAGTAAGTCGGGTCAAGCCGGTGGATTTTAATCTGTTGCATACTTAGACTCAGCGTGCAAAACATGCTCAGGAGGAGCCTATGTTCAAAGGATTTCGCGATTTTGTACTGCGCGGCAATGTAGTCGATCTGGCAGTGGGCGTGGTCATCGGCGCCGCTTTCGGAACCGTGGTCAGCGCATTCGTGAAAGATTTGCTGACTCCGGTGATCGCTGCCATGGCGGGCAAGCCGGATTTTTCCACCTTCTACTTCGAGGCCAATGGGGCCAAGTTTCTTTACGGCGACTTCCTTAATGCAGTCATCTCATTTCTGCTGATCGCCGCGGCTGTGTACTCCTTTGTCGTTTTGCCGGTCAACAGCCTGATGAAGCGTTTCGAGAAACAGGCCCTGCCCGATAAGAAGAAATGCCCAGAGTGCCAGAGTGACGTCCCGCTCACCGCCCGGCGTTGCGCGTTCTGCACCTCAGCGCTGACTTAGTCGATTGCTATGGCGACATCGCGCTTGGTTACATGGGATAGTCCGGTGTCGATTGCCAAACAACTGCCAAGCTACGTATAGACGCCGGACTATTCGACGACGCGAGTCGAATTATACTTCGAGGGATTTACGAGGTGGCAAGTTCAGGTCCGCGTAAAACTGCCAGAGTCGCGGCCTTGATTCCTTGACAGCCCCCACGCAGAGTAGGGAGGCGTAGGAATCTCAAGAATCGGTTGGCGCCAGTTCCGCCTCCAGCATTCCCAACTCTTCCAGGAGCTTAAAGGTGCGCTCGGCTTCAATGCGGTCGACGCGGCTGAGCGCGAAGCCGACATGGACCATAACGTAGTCACCTGGTCCGGCCTCGGGAACAAAGTCGAGGCAAACTTGGCGCACGATTCCGCCGAACTCCACGCGGGCGGTCCGCATCGTATTCTGCATTTGAATTTCAAGAATTTTTCCCGGTATCGCGAGGCACATAGCAGCTATCCTCGGCAGCCAGTACATCATCGCTTGGTTACACCGGGCTGTGACGAGCGACACAGCTGAACGTGATGATCACGCGTGGGCTGTTCCCCCGCCCCACCCGGAGCAAAATCGCCGTGGACACCCGCATGTCTTTTTCAGGCGTAGCTCACACACGCCTGTGACGACGACTGCTGCGCGTTCAATTGTGCCTGAATCCTCGCCCCGTAAGGCTTTCAAGGAAACAAGTTGACCCTCCTCTGGGCCTTCTCAGAAAGCGAACGTACGTTCGCTAACATCAATGCGTGACCGGGGTCACTGACCCGTGGTGCGGCTGGGACGGATAACTAGCAGCACGTTTGCAATTGCGGCGCGCCGGGCCCAGCGGCTGCCGTTTGCTGACGCACGTCAGACTTGCCGAGAGTGGCTGGTGGAAGTTCCTCTGACCGCCGTCTATATAAAGTCGCCTGTCCCAACTCATCTCCAAGGGTTATCGCCCTTGGGGAACGCAGTAATAACAGATCGCAGGCCAACGACAACAGCAGCAACATTCATGTGTGTAAGGGAGGTTCAGCATGGCAGCTCGACTTGCCGAAGAATGGTTCGCCATTTGCGGAGGTTGTGAAGTAACCATCCTCGATATCGGTGAACCGCTCCTCGACGTACTGAAGCAAATAGAAATCGTGCATATGCCAGTCCTGATGGACCACAAGCTTTTTGGTCAGACTGGCGAAGGTACGGAGATGGACATTCCCGCCGCGGACGTCGGACTTATCTCTGGAGGAATCCGCAGCGAGGAGCACAAAAAACTGGCGCAAGAGATGCGCAAAAAGTGCAAGATCCTGATCTCTCTAGGCTCCTGCGCTTGTTTTGGCGGCATACCTGCACTCGCCAACCAGTACACCACGCAAGACTTGCTGGAGAAGGTTTATCGCGACAGCGTCACAACCGAGAAAAATGGCTTACCTTGCGAGCAGCTTCCCGAACTCACCGACCGGGTGTATGCGGTTCACGAGGTGGTACCGGTGGACGCCTACTTGCCTGGATGTCCCACTACGCCGGAGATGGTGACTGCAGCACTGCTGGCTCTACTGGAAGGCAAACCTTTGCCCGTGCTGCCGACCAAGAGCGTTTGCGATGAATGTCCCACCAAACGTGAAAAGAAAGCGGTCTCTACGCTGAAGCGTCGGCTGGAAGCGCCGGACTTCGTGCCGGGAGCGCCGCTCAGCGAAATGCGCTGCCTGATGGAGCAGGGCATCCTGTGCCTTGGGCCGGCCACTCGTGCTGGCTGCGGTGGCAGTGAAGGCACGCCACGCTGCGTCCGCGCCTACATGCCATGTGAGGGTTGCTTTGGCCCGATCTCGGACAAAGCCAATCCCATGGTGGACATGATGGGAGCACTCTCCTCTATCGGCCTCGATCCCAAGCAGATTCCGGACCGGGCCGCAACCTTCAACCGTTTTGCTGGCGCGGGCCGTCTGCGGCCGCTGCCACGGAGGTGATCCATGTCAAAGACACTGGTCATTCAACCTGTCACCCGCATCGAGGGCCACGCCAAGATAACCATTCAGCTCAACGATGCTGGCAACGTGGACACCGCCCGGGTGAACGTCATTGAACTGCGCGGGTTCGAAAAATTCTGCCTGGGACGCCCGGTAGAAGACATGCCGCGCATCACGCCGCGCATCTGTGGAGTGTGTCCGTGGTCGCATCATCTGGCCTCGGCCAAGGCCTGCGACGCGGTCTTCGGAGTCGAGCCGCCCCCGGCTGGCAAGAAGTTGCGCGAGCTGTGCAACAGCATTGCCTTCATGGAAGAGCACATCCTGCACTTCTACTTTCTGGCGGGGGCCGATTTCCTGCTGGGGCCGGACGCGCCTTACTCGGTCCGCAATGTTATCGGCGTGCTTCAGGCAGCTCCCGACATTGCCCGACAAGTGGTGAAGGTGCGCCACATGTGCGCCAGGATGCTGGAAGTCCTGGCGGGCAAATCAATTCATCCCCAGGCGGCGGTTCCCGGCGGATTCAGCAAACCGTTGGCTGCAGGCGAGCGCGATCAGCTGCGCAAGCAGGCCGCTGAAGCGCTGGAACTCGCCAAGTTCTCCATCGCTTTTGCCAAGGAAAACGTATTCCCCAAATACCTCGACGTCGTGAAGTCGTTGGGAGTTATCACGACCGGCTTCATCGGCACGGTCAAGGAAGATGGAGCGCTCAACCTCTACGACGGGAAGATTCGCCTGATGACGCCGACTGGTTCGTATCAGGACTTTCCATATGATCGCTATACCGAGTTCATCTCAGAGCATATCGAGCCGTGGAGCTACTTGAAATTCCCCTACGCCAAACAATGGGGCGAAGGTTTCTCCATGGATGTCGATAATCCCAAGGGCGTATATCGCGCCAACACCCTGGCGCGCATCAATACCTGCGACTATATCGACACGCCGCTGGCGCAGATCGAGTTGGAGGAGTTTCGCGCGAAGTTCGGGCGGCCTGCACAGCTCACCCTGCTCTATCACTGGGCGCGGCTGATCGAGTTGCTTTACAACGCCGAAAACACCGTCCGCTTGTTGGACGATCCCGAGATCATCAGCACCGAGACACGGGTGAAGGTCACACCCCGGGCAGCGCGAGGCGTAGGCGTCACCGAAGCGCCGCGCGGCACGCTCATCCACGACTACACCACCGATGCCGACGGCATGATCACAAACGTCAACCTGATTGTGGGTACCACCCACAATAACGCTCCCATCAATATGTCGGTCACGCAGGCCGCCAAGAGTTTGATCCGTAACGGCGTGTACGACCAGGGAGTGCTGAACAAAGTAGAAATGTCGATCCGTGCTTACGACCCATGCTTGTCCTGCGCGACCCACCGACTAGACGGAAAGCTGTCGGTCAAGCTGGACATCTTCAGCGCGGACGGCAAATTGCTTGATTCGCTTGCCAACTAGGTAGAGCGGCGCTTCAGGGCCGCGTTCGTGGGCAAAGCAAAGACCCGGGCTGCTGTGGTCATTGAAAATTACCACAGCAGCCCAAAATGATATCGACCGATCTCAACGCCAGCCTAAAGGCTGGCTCTACCGGACCTTGGATGGCTACGGAATGACCGAACCGGACAAACCCATGTGGGAGATCGATCCCCGCGATCTTCCCGAGTTCTGCCGAAAGCCGACGCTGGTGCTCGGCTGCGGGAATATTTTATTTGGAGATGACGGCTTCGGGTGCGCGGTGGTTGATTATGTCGAGTCACACTACCAAGTGCCCGAAGCGGTTTGCTTGCTCGACGTCGGCACCGGCGTGCGCAAGCTGTTGTTCACTCTCTGCCTGAGTTCGGCGCGTCCACAGCGGTTGCTGATCCTAGATGCAATCGATGCCGGACGCACTCAGGGCGAGATATTTGAGATCGATCCGGCCGAGATTCCCCCTGTCAAACTAGACGATTTTTCACTGCACCAGTTGCCTACCTCCAACCTGCTGCGCGAGTTGCAGGAGAGTTGCGGAGTTGAAGTACGTGTGCTGGCCTGCCAGACGGGGCCACTGCCGGAACAGATCTCCCAAGGCTTCTCGAACGAAGTCAGCGCGGCGGTGCCGCAGGCGGCGGAGTGGTTGGTGCGCGAATATTTCCCCCGCCTCCCAGCGCCTCTAGGCGAGCAGTGCCAGTGCCAAACACGCGCGCAATTTTGCGCTGGAGCTTGAATTTATGAAACCAAGTATCTCTCTGGTCCGCGACGGGAAAAAGTTCATGTGGGACGGTCGGTCCTACGCCAGTTCGGAGGAAGCTGTGCAGGCGGAACAGGCCTATCGAAACGACAAGTTTGAGACCTGCGTGGCTGAAGTAGAAGCACAGTTTCTGGTCTATACGCGGAGACTGGTGAACGCGACTGCAGTGACGGTGCAATAGCTGAGCTTCTGCAAGCAAGGTGATCTATGGCAGTGGAAACACTTTCGGTTTGCGATCCCACTTTGTTAGCTGACATCCGGCGTTATGGAAAGTTCGACCCTACGGGCTGCTACCAGTGCGGAAGTTGCACGCTTACCTGCGACCTGGTTGATGGCGGTGCGACCTTTCCCCGCAGAAGCATTCGCTACGCCTTACTGGGGCTGAGACAGCCACTGGTCAAAAGCCTAGACCCGTGGGTATGCCATGATTGCGGCGACTGCTCGGCCGCCTGTCCGCGCGAAGCAGAGCCAAGAATCTCAATGCTTACGCTGCGGCGCTTCCTCAGCGCGCAGTACGACTGGACAGGCATCGCCCCCAAGCTGCTGCAGTCGACAGCGTGGTATGTCGGTTCATTGATTTTCGTGGCGGCCCTCACCTTCCTGCTCATTCTCGGCTATCACCTGTGGTACGTGAAGATGCCGGTAGGCCAGCTTGTCACAACGCCGTTGGGGTTGGACCACATGTTCCCGCTGATGACCTACTACACGCTGACGGTGGTCCTGGTTCCGCTGTTGTTTTTGCTATCGCGCGTCTTCCGAATCTGGCGGCTCACCATGAGCACAGAAGACCGGGCGCAAGTTCCATTTTCTGACTATGTGGCCGAGTTCGGGACCTACGTGCACCAGTCGGTGACTCATTCGCTGATGCGGAAGTGCCCGGACCGGGGCCGGTGGCTCGGACATTGGGGATTGGCCCTGGGTACAGTGATGATGCTCACCATCAAGGTGTTCGGCCTGCGGTGGTTTCAAACCGACAACCTTTATCCTCTCTACAATCCCCAGCGATGGCTTGGATACCTCGGGACCGGCCTCATTCTTTATGGCATGGGAGAGATTTTCTTAGGCCGGCTCAGGGCACAAAAAGAGATTTACAAAGAGACGCGGTTCCAGGACCTTGCCTTTCCCCTCTTGCTGGTATTGACCGTGCTCAGCGGCTTGGCGGCACACATCTTCCGCTACGCCGGCTTTGGCCTCACCTGTCATCTGCTGTATGCCCTGCACATCGTTATCGCCACCCCCATGCTGCTGGTTGAGATGTCGTTTGGAAAATGGTCCCACATGGTCTATCGACCGCTAGCGTTGTACTTCTTGGCGGTCAGGCAGAGGGCCTGGCGGCCAGCACCGGAAGTGGAGGTGGTTCCCAATGCCATCTAAAGATTCCAAAACCCTACCGGTGGGCGCTGCACTTGTCGTAGGAGGCGGTATCGGCGGTATGCAGGCCGCACTCGACCTGGCCAATGGCGGTATCAAGGTGTATCTGTCGGAGCGCGGCGCGGCCATTGGCGGTGTCATGGCACAGCTCGACAAGACCTTTCCCACCAATGATTGTGCCATGTGCACCATGGCGCCGCGTCTGGTCGAAATCGGCAAGCACAAGGACATCGAAATTCTCACCTTGAGTGAAGTGGAACAACTGGACGGCCAGCCCGGAAATTTTACGGTCCGGATCAAGCTGCAGCCACGTTTTGTGATCTCGTCGAAATGCACCGGCTGCGGCGCTTGCACCACGGAATGTCCAGTCACGATGCCGTCTGAGTTCGATCAGGGTCTGGGCGAGCGAAAGGCCATCTACCGGCCCTTCCCACAAGCTGTTCCCAATATCTTCGCAATTACGCGCCGCGGCACTTCTCCCTGCGAGGCCGCATGTCCCATCCATCAGAGCGGACAAGGTTATGTAACCCTGATCGCGCAAGGACGCTTCGAGGAGGCGCTGCGGGTCATTCTGCGAGACAATCCGATCCCGTCGATCTGCGGCCGGATCTGCACTCATCCCTGCACGGCCGCTTGCACCCGCACTAACGTTGACGATGCGGTTAACCTGCCGGCGTTGAAGCGCTTCGTTACGGATAGCTTTCCAGATTACAAGCTGCCGCAATCGACAGTGCCCGATCGCGCAGAGAAGATTGCCATCGTGGGTTCGGGACCCGCGGGGTTGCTGTGTGCCTATGAGCTCCGCCAGAAAGGGTATAGCGCGACTATCTTAGAAGCTCTCCCGGTCGCGGGAGGAATGCTGGCCGTGGGCATTCCGTCATTCCGGCTACCACGACCCTTGTTGAACGCTGAGTTGGACCGGATGCGTTCCCTGGGAATCGACATCCTGCTGAATACACCCGTGGGCACTGGGATCACGCTGGAGGAACTGCGGAAGAGTTACTCGGCGGTATTCATCGCGATTGGTGCCCATGTGGAGCGAAAACTCGGCATCCCCGGCGAGAACATGCCGGGGGTCACCGGCGGGGTGGAGTTTCTGCGCCGTGTCAACGTCGAGGGCCCGATGTTGCCCGGTCGCCGCGTGCTGGTTGTTGGCGGAGGAAATTCCGCGCTCGACGCCGCACGCACTGCAGTTCGTTGCGGAGCGGAAAAGGTAACCATCGTGTATCGGCGTACGCGCGGCGAAATGCCCGCCGATCATCGTGAGGTCGAGGACGCTGAACGCGAAGGTATCGAGTTGATGTTCCTGGCGGCGCCCAAGTCATTCCAATCGGGCGACGGCGGACGCGTAGCCGGCCTTCAGTGTTTGAAAATGAAACTCGGTCGTCCCGATGCCAGCGGCCGGCCGGCTCCGGAGCCGATTCCAGGTTCGGAGTTCGTAATCCCTTGCGACGCAGTTGTGGCCACGATTGGCCAGGTGCCTGACGTGAACGCACTCGGAGAGCGGTTGGGTCTGTCAACCACGAAATGGGGAACGCTCCATGCCGATCCGATGACGCTGGCGACCGAACTGCCCGGCGTGTTCGCTGGGGGAGATTGCGTGACCGGTCCCGACGTAGTGGTCACGGCGATGCTCGCAGGCAAAAAGGCCGCCAACTCCATCGACCGCTGGCTCAATGGCCAGGACCTGCGCGCGGACCGCGAGCTCGAGGGACCGTATCACACTGCGTACACCGTAGACACCGCTGGCGTAATGATGCAGCGTCAGATACCCGTGCCCGCTCTTGAGCCTGCAGCCCGCCGCCAGACTTTCGACGAGGTCCATATCGGCTACACGCCTGGGCAGGCGATAGCCGAGGCCAAACGCTGCGTCGAGTGCGGCATCTGCTGCGATTGCCATATCTGCGCAACCGCCTGCCAGGCCAACGCGATTGACTACACGCAGAAAGAAGCGACTCGCGAATTAAAGGTGGGCGCTGTCGTTCTCGCGCCCGGATACGAAGTCTTCGACGCCCGATTGAAGAAGGACCTGGGATACGGCCGCTTCCCGAATGTCCTGACGTCCCTGGAGTTCGAGCGGATTCTTTCCGCCTCGGGACCTTACTCCGGTCATGTCTTCCGCCCCTTCGACCGGCAGGAGCCGAAGCGAATTGCCTTCCTGCAGTGTGTTGGGTCGCGAGATGTCGAGCATGACTACTGCTCGTCCGTCTGCTGTATGTACGCCACCAAAGAAGCCATCATCGCCAAAGAGCACCTTGGAGAAGGTCTGCAATGCGACATCTTCTTCATGGACCTGCGCGCATTCGGCAAAGGCTTCGAGCAGTATTACCACCGGGCGCAAGATCTCGGCGTGCGCTACATCCGTTCTCGCGTGCCGAAAATCGAGGAAGTCTCAGGCAGCCGAAACCTCATCGTTCAGTATCTGGGCGAAAACGACCGGAAATTGTCCCAGGAGTATGACCTGGTCGTCCTTTCGCTGGGCATGCAGCCTCCCAAGGATGTCAAGGTCCTTGCCGAGCGCTTCGGAATATCGCTCAACGAATTCAGTTTTTGCGGGACGTCGGCATTCCAGCCGGCGGAATCGTCGCGCCAGGGGATTTACGTCGCCGGCCCATTTGCCGAGCCCAAAGACATTCCGGAAACCGTGATGCAGGCTTCGGCAGCGGCGGCGCAGGCGCTCTCACTCTTGAAGGATGCCAGGGGCACACTGATTACTCCCAAACTCTACCCGCCCGAAAGGGATGTAAAGGGACAAGAACCTCGCATTGGTGTCTTTGTCTGCCACTGCGGGACCAATATCGCTGGGGTGGTCAATGTTCCGGACGTTGTGGAATATGCAAAAACGCTCTCCAACGTGGTGTACGCCGAGAACAATCTTTACACGTGCTCTAACGATGCGCAGGATCGGATCAAGGAGAAGATTGCCGAACACAATCTGAATCGGGTGGTCGTTGCGTCCTGCACGCCGCGAACCCACGAGCCGCTTTTCCGCAACACGATGGCCGAAGCGGGACTCAATCCTTATCTCTTTGAGATGGCCAACATCCGCGACCAGTGCTCTTGGGTCCACATGCATGAGCCGGAAAAGGCCACGCAAAAGTCGAAAGACTTGCTCAGAATGGCGATCGCCAAGTCTCGGCTATTGCAGCCGCTCCAGCGACAGAGGATCAAAATTCAGAAATCCGCACTGGTCATCGGCGGCGGGATCTCAGGCATGACCGCCGCTTTGACGCTGGCTCGTCAAGGCTCCGATGTGTATCTGGTGGAAAAAGAGGATGAGCTTGGCGGTAATTTGCGGCACATCTACTACCTGCTCAACGGAGAAAGACCACAGGAAGAACTGGCGCGCCTGCGCGACGAAGTTAAACACAACCGCAGAATCTATCTTTTCACGGGCGCGATCATCGAAAACATTGAAGGCTCCATCGGCAACTTCAAAACCAGAATCTCAGCCGGCGGCATAACCACCGAAATCGAGCACGGAGTAGTCATTGTAGCCACGGGCGCGAAGCAGTACCAACCAAAAGAATACCTGTACGGCCAGGACGATCGGGTCATCACGCAGCGCACGCTCGAGGCCCGCCTCGCTTCTGGAAACGGCTTCCGTGTCCGGGAATCGAATCCACCGGCAAAAACCGTCGTCATGATCCAATGCGTGGGATCGCGAGAGGCCGATCACCCGTACTGTTCTCGCGTGTGCTGCGCGGACGCCATCAAGAACGCGCTGCGCATCAAGACGCTCGCTCCTGAGACGAATGTGTACGTTCTCTACCGCGACATCCGTACCTACGGTTTCAAAGAAAGTTACTACACCAAGGCGCGCCAGCAAGGCGTCGTCTTTGCGCGCTACGACGAAGAACGCAAACCCGAGGTATCGCAAAACTCCCATGGACTTGAGGTCACCGTCTTCGACCAGACCCTCGGCATGTCAATGTTGATCCACGCCGACCTGGTGGTTCTGTCCGCCGGCATTCATCCGCATGAAGGGAATCGTACCCTCGCGCAGCTCCTCAAGGTCCCGTTGAACAGCGAAGGCTTCTTCCTCGAAGCCCACATGAAACTGCGGCCGGTGGACTTCATGACCGATGGCGTCTTTCTGTGTGGACTGGCCCACTCTCCCAAGAGCCTGGAGGAATCCATCCTGCAAGCCCAGGCGGCATCGGCACGAGCGGCCGCCGTGCTCGTTCAAGACAGCCTCGAGCTCGAGGCGAACATCTCGCAGGTGGTGGACGAAAACTGCGATGGATGCGCCTACTGCGTGGACACCTGTCCCTTCAAGTCGATCACTTTGGTCGAGTACATGTGGCAGGGGTCGGTCAAGAAAATCGTCGAGACCAACGAGAGCACCTGCAAGGGCTGCGGATGCTGCCAGGCGACTTGTCCCAAGAACGGCGTGTTCGTGAGGGGATTTACCCTCGATCAAATCAGGGCGCAGATTGAGGCTGCCCTGGAGGTGGCGTGATGGACGATAACTTTCAGCCTTTGATTCTCGCTTTCTGTTGTAACTGGTGCTCGTACGCCGGCGCCGATTTGGCCGGTGTCGCGCGCATCCAGTACCCGCCAAGCCTGCGCATGATTCGCGTGATGTGTTCGGGTATGGTCCATCCCAACCTTGTGATCGAAGCGCTGACCAAAGGTGCCGACGGCGTCCTCATGTGCGGATGTCATCCCGGCGACTGCCACTACCAGGACGGCAACCTGAAGGCCGAGAAAAGGGCGGACGCTCTCCGCTTGATGCTGGCCGACTTCGGACTCGAAGAAGAGCGGTTTCAGCTGGAATGGGTTTCGGCAGCGGAAGGCCCAAGATTCGCGCAAGTTGTGAGCAGCTTCACCGAGCAAGTTCAAAAGCTCGGTCCCAGCCCATACAAGTCCTAAGAGTGACAACTCGACCTCGAACTTGAATTGGAACGGCGATTGGAAATCGTACCCGATTCAGGTCTGATCTCCGACCATTGCTGAAACGCGCCTTTAGGAGGCTTCAGCCTGTAGAGGCGCGATCGGTAGTCGGACCTGGAACTGGGTCCCTTGGTCTACCACGCTGGTGACGTCGATGTGGCCGTTGTGCGCTTCCACCATGCGACGGGCGAGCGACAGGCCCAATCCTGTCCCGTGTCCCTTGGTAGTGAAGAAGGGGCGAAAAATGTTGGGCAGGTGTTCGGGTGAAATCCCTTTGCCTTCGTCGGCGACGGTAATGAGAACGTCGTCCCCATCGCTCTCCAGCGAGACGCGTATGACACCAGGCTTGTCCATGGATTGAATCGCATTGAGCAGCAAGTTCAGCAACACCTGATTGATCTGATTGGGGTCATGCTCGACGGGCGGGATCACATCCTTAATTTCCAATTCCACGACGATGCGTTTTGTGATGGCCTGCTGGCGCGCGAACATGACGGCGTGCTCGACCGTGCTGCACATATCGCCGATCCGGAATTGCGGCGGCTTGGGCCGGGCAATCTCCAGCAGTTCGGTAAGAATGCGATTGATCTGGACTGCTTCTTCCTTGGCATCCTTGATGACGGAACGGGCGGGGCTGTTGGGTGGCAGATCTCTGCCGATGATCTCGATCACTCCGGCGATGCCGGCCAACGGATTGCGGATTTCGTGGGCCAGTCCAGCCGCCAGTTCTCCAAGGGTCGCGAAGTGTTCGGCGCGCGACATTTGCGTCTGATGCAGGCGCTGGATCTCTTCGCGGCTGGCCTCAAGCTCCGCCACCATCTCATTGAAGTCGCGTCCCAGGTCGCCAATCTCGTCGTTACGCGAGGCAAAGCTGACGGAGACGTCCATATCGCCCAGGCGGACCCGCGAAATCTTGTCTTGCAACTCCAACATGGGACGGCGAACCGAAACTGCCAGCACCATGATGACCGCGATGCAAATGAGTAATGCGCCAGCGGCGGCGACGGCGAGGATGACGTGCCGTTCGCCTTCGGCGAGCGACAGCGAGACCAGCACAAACAGCAGCAGGCCATTCAGCAATACCGCCGCGATCGGCAGTACCGCTTTGAGTGCCCAGTTGAGGTGGCGCTTGCGCGCTACTCGCGGTTGCTCCCATGGCGGAGTATCGGTCCGGGCCGGGGGGGCACCATCAAACAGTCGGAATGGACTTGAAACTGACATCTGTAAGCTCGCTGTTTTGCTTCCTAAAACTCAAATTTCAGGGCTGGGGACTCGGTGCTGAATCTTGGGGCCTAATCCATCCTCAGAACCGGATCGGCCAGCCCTGTTCCTCATGCGTACGCGTGTAAGCCGGGAAGCAAATACGTGACGCCGAGGAAAGTGAAGATCACGACGCCGAAACCCAGAATGGCGAAGTACGCGGCCCTACGCCCGCGCCATCCGCGCGTGATCCGCATGTGTAAATAGCCTGCGTAGACCAGCCAGGTAATGGCTGCCCAGGTTTCTTTCGGGTCCCAACTCCAATACGAGCCCCAGGTGCGGTTCGCCCAGTACGCTCCGGCGGCAATCATGCCGGTCAGCAGCGGGAAGGCGATGCAGATGGTCTTGTAGGTGACGCGATCAAGCGTGTCGGCCGAAGGCAGCAGCCCCTGCAGGTCGGCGCGCCGCCACAGCAACATCAGGTACAGCAGGGAAGCAAAAATACCCGTCACCATGCCTCCCAGTAAGAAGGGGCTGGCAGCCAGACTGGTCGGGAAGAGCCCATCCTGGTCAGGTGACGGGTAAGCCGCATCGCGGACGCGAAGAACGAACGCAGCCACCACGACCAGCTGCAAGAGAATGCTGATGAATACTGCCTTGTTGGCGGTCCCATAGAACGATCCGTCGTTCTTGACGCGGCCCGCGAAATACAGAATCAGGGGAACGATGGCGGCCAACGCCGCAATCACAAACAACCAACCCAGGTCGGGCACGGTGACGAACAGGCGCATGCCTCGGCCGAGAAAGATGTCGGACTTGGTTTGGGCGTTCCATCCCGTGACCGACAATCCGCCCCAACGCTCGAAACGAGTGGCGACGATGGAGACGTAGATCGCGCTGACCATCGCGCTGGTCCACGCCAGAAAGGTTTCGGTCTGGAAGTTGTCCTTGATGAGGAACATCATGGCCAGTGCGCAACTCAAGGCGCAGGCGGCATAACTCAACATGGCCAGCGTGACATGTACATGCAGCCAGGTGGATTGCAACGCGGGCACCAACGGACGAACCTCGGAAGGCAAAAGTTGCATCAGGATGACGCAAACCACGGCCAGCGGCATGGTGATGCTGCCAATGATTTTGACTCCGAACTTCTTTTCCGCGATCAGTGTCATGGCGGCCACGGCCCAGACAAAACTCAACAGCATCTCGTAGATGCTGGCGAAAGGCGGGCGTCCGGAGAGATACCAGCGATGCGCGACGGCCAAGGTATTAGCCACGAGGCCGATGGATGTCGCCACCGAGGCGTAGGTCACGTAGCGCGGCGTTCCGGTGACGCCAAACCCCATGTAGAGCGCGCCGGCGCCAGCGTAGAAAACCAGTGCAACGTAGAGAAAATTGCTTTCGCTGATCAGGCTGCCACCAGATTTCGCCACGCCCAGCAGCGCCACGACCAGCAAAAAAACGACTGACAGTCCAACCAGGACCAGCAGGGCGTTGCCGCCGGTTGCGGCAGGTGGTTCCATTCGTACGACCCGTGCGCGGGTTGCCATCTTCTTTCCTCCGTCTTCTTGCTTGCCGTTCTTACTTGATCCCAGCCAGCGTTAGTTCAGGTTGTTCTTTGCGAACAGGCCGCGCCATCGCCGACGCGCTTTCCAGCTCGTTCCGGATACCCTCGACCACGTCGTTGAACTTCTGTTCGAAGCGGTCGCGGTTCTTGTTGGCCTGACCGCCGACCCACAGCACCAGCTTGCCCTTGGCATCGGGAATGGCCACGATCCACAGCCGCATGTGCACCATGTAGAACGCAACTCCCAGCCCTGCGCTCATCAACAGCACGCCTGCCCATACCAGCCACTGTCCGGGCTCATGCGAAACTTCCAGGCCGGTAACCGCCGCCAAAGCGATGTCTTGGCCGGAGGCCGGATTTTTGAATTGGTAGTTCAGGTTCTCTCCACCGAGGACGGCGCCCTGTGCGGGCAACAGCCAGATCCTGGTGACTTCGGCGGTAGCCCGGTCTTTTACTTCCAGCCCGAACGCCAGATTCTCAATGTCGTCGGACTTCTTGAAGACCTGGCCGTCGCGAACGAATGCGTCGGGAATGTAGTCCACCAGCGAGACGGTGGCGTTGCCATCCAACGTGACAGGCTGATTCATCTGCAATTGCAGAGGCGTTTCCTTGCCGTCTTTGGCTACCCACGCGATTTGCAGTGAGTCCACGGTGTGATTGTCGAGCCAGTAGCTGGACTGGTAGAAGCGCAATCCGTGATAAACCAGCGGATCGTTCACCACAATCTCTTTCGACTCGATCTCTTTTCCGTCCTGCACGACAGCCAGCTTCGACCACCACTTCTTCGGCGAACCGTCAGCGTAGTTGTCTTGTCCGGCGGCGTAACACTTCACCGCGAACGGAAGATGTTTCTTGCCCCCGCTGCGCAGCTCGATGACGTTGCCGGTTTGACCTTTGTGCAGCGCGAGAAAACCGCTGTAACCGAAGACCCCATCAATGATTCCGCCGGCGAAAATCAGAAGCAGGCTGGCGTGGACGATGTACACCGCCATAACCGAGAAGCGATGCCGCTCGGAATATAAGGAGGGTTCGTTTTTGTAGGCGACGCGATCGACCGGCCAGCCCAGCTTCTTGAGTGCACGCTCGGCAGCGTTCAGTCCGTCTTCGGCATTCCTGATGGGCAGCTCAACTTTGTGGGGAAGTGCTGCGCGGAAGTGCCAGTCCGTCTTGCGGTATGGCCTCGCGTAGAAGCGCCAGGCATTGGGAAAACGATCAACGGACACCAGCACGATGCTCAAACTCACCAATCCCAACAGAGTGAGAAACCACCACGAATGGAATACGTTGGTAAGCATCAAGGCATCGAGGAAACGCAGCACCGTCGGTGAATAAGCTTGCGACATCTTGTCTGCATCAGTGGCGGGACGCTGCAGAATAAATGTCCCCGTTGCGGAGGCGATCACAACCAGAATCAGCAGGACAACGCCGGTCCGCAAATTGGCGAAGGTCTTATGAATGCGTTTTGGAATCGACGAAAGGCTGAAGGCCATACGTGCTCCTTCCCGTGAGCACCTGATAAAGTGCACGTTAGAAGCCATCTCGCCACAAACGTCTAAGTCATTGCGATCTGGGCAATTGCGCCAGAGGCAACCCTTAATCTCCGCCGCTTGAGTGAGGCATATCACCCATTTCTGTGATGAAAGCGCGCATTCGC
>CAVOMO010000006.1:0-444199 GCA_963697045.1 uncultured Acidobacteriaceae bacterium | reverse complement strand
GAGTCTGTTACGGCAACATTGTCCGTCAGACAGGGGTCAACCGAAAAGTTCTTGTTCAGACCGTTCTGGAAGCATACACTTTCACAAAATTTACCCAAGGCGAAACCGGAAAGGCAGGACTTATGAAACCCCTTTGGACGGTGGTGTGCATATTATTGGTATTCTGCGCGGCGACGTCGATTGCCTCCTTCGCGCAGCAGTGCAATGCCGTCGCCTATCTTTTTCGCCACGCCGAAGATTTGAACGGCATAAAGAAAACGTGGCCCTTTCAGGTAACTCTTGCGACATCGGGTCAGGCACATGCGCAACTCTATATTGAGATGATGAATAAGTTTCAACAACAAAACTTTTCCTGCCCCGTAAAAGTGGTCTATGCGCTCAATCCCAGAAACTTCGACGGGTCTAATGGCACGTCCAATCCTTACTGGACCGCTGAGCCTTTGGCTCAAATGGCTCAAGCAACGTTGGACTCAACGCTGGAGAACGCCAATGCAATTATTACTGTACAGGTTATGGATGACACATTGAAATTAACCGAGTACCTCAATCACGGCGAAGGCCAGCAGTTCGTTGACGACATTAAAGGCCGACTCAACAACCAGCAATCAGTAGCGATTTTTTGGACAAGCCAGGGAATGTGTGCGGTTGCTGAAAGATTAGGAGTGGACCTTCCTACTCCTTATACCTGCGACGAAGTGGATCCTAAGAAACCACCAAGAAATTCGGTATTCCAATTTGACTATAGTGTGTCAGGAGGAAAGTTTACGAACGTCACAGAGTACGCTCAATGCTTCAATTTTAATGCGGACCCGACGGTGAACAGTTTCACTAATGGTACGTACTATTGTCAATATAGTTTCAACTTGCAAGACTGGGAGGGGATTGCGGGGTTTTCGAATAAGCTGCAGAAAATATCAGGACGAATTTGTGACAAAAATAATCCTCAGCTTCCTTGCGTGAAATGAATGGTGTTGTTTCTTCATAACCCAATCTCCTGTGCTGCACAGAAAACCTCATCAGAGCAAGAAGTGTTTCCCGGAGTCATTGATGCTCCACTCACGGGTCGGTGTCGGTCAGTGGCACCAAACCACTCCTTCAGCCAACGATACTGATGACGATCACACAGATAGTTGCACGGCGATAATTGGCGATAACAGGCGTGGGTGTTGAAAAAGTCACTCTGATTAGCAGGTAAAGCGCGGTACAAGGAAGCATTGGTTCCATGTACTGCGTGATCTTCATCCACGGAGGCCTGCTGATCATGATGGGACAACACGCCCGTTCCGAATCGCTGTTCTATTACTTCAAACTCGACGATTACATTCCTAAGAACCACCTGCTGCGGCTCATCGATGAGCACATCAGCTTCGCCTTTGTCCGCGAGCGGCTGAAGGACAGCTACAGCGACACCGGGCGACCGTCCATCGATCCCGAACTTCTGCTGCGCATTCTGCTGATTGGCTACCTGTACGGCATCACCAGCGAGCGCAAGTTAGTGGAAGAGCTGCGCATGCATCTGGCCTGGCGCTGGTTCACGGGCTTGGGCTTCGACCAGGAGATTCCGCATCACTCCACCTTCTCCAAGAACCGGCACGGACGGTTTCAGGAGTCGAAGCTGTTCGAGCAGCTTTTTGAACAGATCGTGAAGCAGTGCATGGAGGTGGGACTGGTGGGCGGGGACAACCTCTCGGTGGACGGAAGTTTCGTCGAGGCCAATGCGGCCAAGGAGAGCCGGATTCCGCGCGAACAGTTGGCCGAAGCCGCCCAAGTCAAGCATACGCTGCGCCAGTATCTATCGGAACTAGAAGAACAGAATCCGGTGGAAGAGCCGGTGCATGAACAAGAACAAGTATCGACCACCGATCCGGACTCGACCTACGCTACCAAGGGCGGCACTCCGGCCCGGCTGGGGTACTACGACAACTATCTGGTGGACAATGCCAGCTGCGTGATCGTCGGGGTGCAAGGGACGGCGGCCCGGATGAGCCAGGAAACCGTGGCGGCACAAGAGATGATCACGCGCTTCGTCCAATGGCAAGGACGAGGGCCCGCGTCCGTGGTTGCCGATGCCACCTACGGCAATGGCGAGTTTCTGCAATGGTTAATGGAGCGGGACATCACACCGTATATGCGCACGCGGGACAGTGCTCTCCGCAAGAACAGTCCGCTCTATGGTCCCGAGCATTTTACTTATCTTCCCGAAAGCAACAGCTACCTCTGTCCAGCTGGCCAACCACTCAACTTCGTCGGTTTGAATGTCAGGAATCGAACCCATGCCTACATCGGAAACCGCAAGCGTTGCGGTGCGTGTTCGCAAAAGGCGCAATGCACCACGCGGCCAGTACAAGTATCTCGCCATCCACATCCACGAGCCCGCCCGGCAACGCGCCCGCGAGTTAGTCAACACGCCAGAGTTCGCTAGCGCACAACGCCAAAGAAAGAAAGTGGAAGCCCTGTTCGCGGAACTCAAGAATCAGATCGGACTGCGTCGCTTGCGGCTACGCCGGATGAAGTTTGTTCGTGAGCAGTTCTTCCTGGCGGCGGCTGCCCAGAACATCAAACGACTAGTCCGCTTCCTCAGCCAAGCCCCGAGTCCCGACCGTCGCTGCAACCGCTTAATCGACCGCCCGGAAATAAACCAAAAAACCACACAAGCCCAAACACAAGCGGACAACTATCATGTCTGCCGACCAGAGTTTTTCAACACCCACAGGCCATAGCACAAGTAGCCCAACGGGCAGATCGGCGAGGTGTTGGGGAAGCGGTGGGATGCGACCTTGTCTATTGCGCCTTCTTCTGCAGTTCGAGGCAGCGATCGTGGAGCTTGGCGTCGTGGGTCAGCCCGTCTGCGATGATGCATTCGTCCGCCGCGCCTTTAGGGTCGGAATCTTTTAGCAGGTTGGTCAGCATGAGATGCGGGGTGGGCCAATCGGGCGAGAGCCTTGCCGCTTCCCGCAGCTCAGCCACGGCGTTGGGCATGTCGTGTTTTTTCTGATAAACGATCGACAGATTGAAGTGAATGTTGGCATTCTTTGGTTGCAGCTTTATCGCCTCTTTATATTCGGCGATAGCTTCATCTGGTTTGCCGGAATCGTCGAGTACGCTGGCAAGGTTCATGCGGGTCTGAGGGTTCTTCGGATCGATCTCCAAGGCAGCCCGATATTGCTGGATCGCGCCCGCGAAATCCCGTCGCGAATAGAGCAGGTTGGCCAGGTTATTGCGCGCCGACGCCATTTTAGGGTCTAGCCGCACCGCCTCCCGGTATTCGATAGCGGCGTTGACCACGTCGCCATTGTGCTTCAATGCCAGGCCAAGGTTATTGTGCGCTTCGGCATCGTTGGGCTTCAGTCGCACAGTTGTCTTGAACTCGGTGATAGCATCCGCATACCCCTTGCGCGCGACGTATAAACGCCCGAGGTTATAGTGGGCGGCAGTGTAATCGGGAAATTCCTTGATGGCGGTTTTGTATTCGTCGATGGCATTCTGCGTATCGCCATCTTTTTCGAACGCGACCGCCGCGTGGAAGTGCCGTTCCGCACTGGCGGGGATGAACACCCTTTCCTCGGCTGGCTTTGCGGGCGCAGGCACCTGTACCGGAGCTGGCGGCTGCACCTGAGGAGCCGGCTGCGGCAGCGGATGCGCAGGCGGCGGGTCTTGCGCGGACGCAAAACTGCAAATCAGGAGCGCAAAGAGCAGGGGAGTTAACCCGTGGGCACGCGTAGATTTCTTGCGTCCATAGGGGTCCTTCGACTCGCTACGCTCGCTCAGGATGACACCTCGATATTTCCCATGAATAGCCCAGCTGCGCTGGCACGTTGTGAGCATAACAAATGGGCGGCGGGTTTGTTGGGGCTTCAGCCGAGAGCTTTGATCTGGCGATGATTCGGGGGAGGCTCAGCCGAGCGCAGCTTTGACCTCGGCGATTGTCTTGTTTTTCCACAATCGGGCGTGGAGATCGAGAGCACAGAAAGTCCGACTTTGCATTCGGTCGAGATACAGGGTCCCATCCAGGTGATCGATTTCGTGTTGCAGGATACGGGCGTACCATCCGGCAGCCTCAATCATCCGTGACGCTCCAGTCTCATCCAGGCACTCCACTCGCACCTCACTCGAGCGCGGCACAATCGCAGTAAAGCCGGGCACGCTTAGGCATCCCTCGAAGAACTCGGCATGGTTTGGGGATTGTTGGTGTATCACTGGATTGATGATGACCTGAAACGGAAGCGGCTGGCGCTGGCGCTCGCGCTCGGACGGCGCCGTCACCCCAGCGAAGTATTCCTGCTTGTCTTCGATGACGGCCAGTTGCAGCGGGAACCCCACCTGTGGCGCGGCCAGGCCAACGCCAGGAGCGTCGTTCATGGTCTCGCGCATGTGCTGGATCAGCTGCTGAATTTCGGAGCTGCGAATTTCTTCGACGCTCAGAGGTCTCGCTCGCTGCCGCAACACTCCTTCACCAACGCTCACAATCTTGAGGCGCATGCTTTCTCAATTGTCCACAGGATTCTGCTACTAGTTTACCGTGACCGCGACTGTCACGCTGTGAGCGAGGATGCCGCTCGTTCCCTCAACTGTCACCGAGCCACTCTGGGCTCCCGAGAGGCTGGCTTGTCGGCTGCTGCCACCGCCGCCACAGGAAACGGTGCCCATCAAAGTCACAATCAACAGCAGCGTGAGCATCGCACTGCAGCGACTGCTTCGCTTGCCCCGCGATCGAGTAGGTTTGGCACCCGAAAGCAGTAGACCGGCGGCAAACATCAAGCCTGTTTCCATCCAGCCGGCGGGATGGCGGAAGGCCGGATTGCGCCGCAGCATTCCAGCGAGCGGGCTGGCCGTGATAGTCAACGTTGCTGTTCCACCGGGAGTAACGCTGCTCGGACTCACCGAACAAGTCGTTGATATCAGCTCGGACGATACGTTGCACGAAAGGGACACAGTCTGGGAGTACCCGGCCAGCCCGGTGACGGTGAGTATGTCGGTTGCGGGGGTTCCCCGGGTGACGTTCAGGACCTGGTTCTGCACCGAAATCGCGAAGTCCGGATTTGTAGGCCCATTCCACGCGGCCACCAGCGCCCCAGCGTCTACCGATCCCAGCCCCGTTGTCAGGTCGTAGCCGGGTCCCGCGGTGTAGCCAATCATGCCGCTGGCGGGACAATCCTTGGACCCCGCTGCACAGGGCACCATATTGTCACCCATGGTGATGTCATGAAAGGCGTTGGGAGCGCCGGCCGCCAGCGAATAAACGTATGGATTGACGTTGCCCTGAGGATCATTGGTGTTTTGCACGATCAGCGTCAAGATGCCGGCAAACGTGGGGACAGCCACCGACGTCCCTCCGATCACGGTCAAGGTCTGATCGGATTTTCGGTAGCCGTTCACGCAACTGCTTTGCGAACAGAAAAGATAGCCATCGTGATCGGCCGAAGAACTCAATGCCAGATCTGGCACATCGCGATGACCATCGGGCGGAACGCCGACGCCCACCTGCCACGAAGGCTTGGGGAAAAGTTTGCTGACTCCCCCGCCACTCGCCGCCAGGAAATCATTGATCACTGTGTCGTTCCACACCATCTCCGGGATGTAGGAAAGGGCGGATCCGTTATTGCCATTATTGGTGGCACTCCAGTATTGCGTTCCGCCGGTGTCATCGCCTTCGCTGAATTCGGAGCCTCCCATCCCAGTAACCGTCGGCAGGCTGGCCGGGATGTCCACGGCATAACCATGGGTGGCAATCTTGACCGGGTTCTTGGGATCGGTGGTGTAATCGCAATCGGCAGGGCCGCTATCTCCTGACGACGCAATGATGGTCTGCCCTTGAGCATTGGCCTCCTGGGTCACGGTGGTCAGGGTGTTGATTTCGGAACCACTGAGATCGGCTTCGCAGAGTCCGTAGCTGACGCTGATAACCGGCGCCAGGTTCTGGTCGATCGCGTATGGCATCGCGTTAAACAGGGCGTTCTGCGAATTTACATAGATCAGGCGGGCGTCTTTCGCGACCGCACCTGCCCACTCCACATCCAGGTTGGCCTCGTCTACATCATTGGCGACGATTCCCGGGTCCCGGTCGCCTGGGACCAGGACCACTTGCAGACTTACCAGTGGAAGGTGCGAGACATTGCGGAACGTCACGACGTTGTATTGATTGCCGTGATTGGTATCCATGGATAGGTCGGACTGTCCTACGATGGCGATGCTTTGGCCGATGCCGCTGATCCCGCTGCTATACAGTCCCTGGATGTCGTAAATAGTGGCGAAGTCGTCGGGTGCAAGAAAATGTTTTCCAGAGATCTCCGAGGTGAAATGGGGATGCACGACGATACCTCGCGGCCTGGGACGAAAATCATTCAGGCCTGTAATTGCCTGGACAACTCTACGGAAATCGGCGGGCAGCGATGGCTCGGTTGTGTTCGCATAGTGCGTGTTGTTGTTGACCACATACTGATGAATCGGCGTGCGAAAAGCCGTTTCCACTTGAGCAGCCGAGCCGTTGAAAGCGATCCACATGCGGCTGCGTGCCACAGTGATATTGCTGAAACCTCGCCCCCGCAGCCACGTCGTTGCGCGCAGGACGTTGACGGCGCTCATGCCGAAGCGATCTGCATACTGCTCGGGGGTGAGCCATTTGTGATAGTTCGCGGACGTCCGGTCCTGTTGTTGCTCGAGCAGAATGTTCAGGCTGCTTTGCTGCGCGGGAGTCAGGCTGAAGATCAGTCTCATACCTTGGATGGGCAACGTGGGATCCGCTTTGCCGCGATCAAAGGCGGAACGCGCAACCGGCGTGACGCCGCCTCGCAGACGCCATACATTGGTGTTGTCGATGGTTTTCGGAATTCGGTCAGCGTGTGCGCGCGGCGGCGAGAATATTGCCAAACCAGCAAACACGAGCAAAGCTGACATCCGTAGGTACAGCATGGGAGTCATTCTGAGTCAGGAGGTTATTGCGCTCAGTGCATATTACCCGAAAGCCAAGCGCCGATGCGACGAGAAAGGTGAGACCTTAGCCTACATTGCTGCATCCATTCCGTGACTAAGGTTTTCGGCTGACGCCAGCGAGCAACTCTGGTACTCTCGCCCAAACGGAGCAACCTAAAGCGCCAAACGCAACGCGAAACAGGGAAGGTGACTGGCCTGAAGAAGAAATCAATTCGCCCACCCAAAAGTCGCGACCAACACGAACTGGTTATTGTCTCCGGTATGAGCGGGGCCGGGAAAGGTTCGGCCCTGAAAACATTCGAGGACCTTGGCTTCTACTGTGTAGACAACCTGCCGGTTGGGCTGATCTCCAATTTTGCCGAACTGGTGCTGGATTCGTTGGAGATCCAGCGCGCCGCGCTCGTGGTGGACATTCGCGAAGGGGCGCGCCTGGACAAGTTGCCGCAGATTCTTGCCTCCCTGCGACGACTGCTTAAGATCACGGTGGTCTTTCTGGAAGCCGACACCGATGCCCTGATTCGGCGTTATAGTGAGACACGGCGTCCGCACCCGCTGGGGCGCGACGCGTCCGTCAGGTCATCGCTGACCGCAGAACGCCGCCGCCTGCAACCGCTGCGCGCGCTGGCCGATGTGGTCGTCGACACTACCCGGTTTAATGTCCATGAATTGCGCGCCCAGCTTACCGAGCGATTTCAGGGCGGGAATAGCGACAGGAACCTGCTGATCTCCTGCGTTAGCTTTGGCTATCGCGAGGGCGTCCCGGAAGATGCTGACCTGGTGTTCGACGTGCGCTTCCTGCCCAACCCGCACTTCATTCCCAAGTTCCGCCCTCTCACTGGGAAACATCCGGAAGTGGCCAAGTACATTCGCTCGTTTCCGCAAACCCGGGAATTCATCAAACGCATCTCCGAGTTGCTCATCTATCTAATCCCGCATTACATTCGCGAAGGTAAGAGCTATCTGACCATCGCCTTCGGTTGCACCGGTGGCAAGCATCGCTCGGTGATGATCGCCGAGGACGTGAAGAAGCGGCTGTCGAAGGCCGGATACAACATCAAAGTGGCGCACCGTGACGCCGAAAGAAGCTGACAGATGCTGGTGAGACCAATCCACGGTTCGCTGGTACTATAGCCCGGGTAATCTGCATTTGGGATACATATTGCTGTTGTTTGGCATCTGAATTTCAATCACTGTTGTCGAAAGGAAATGCCATGGCCGATGAGAACAAGAAGTGCGGTTATACGCAGTGCCGGTGTGTAGTTTCAGGAAACGATAAGTATTGCAGCGATTATTGCAAAGACGCACAAAGTGAAAAGGAAATCGAAATCCAGTGCGACTGCAAGCACCCTGCTTGCGCTCTCGACTGACGGGGTCCTGCCGAATTCTCGCTTTCACCCTGGCAAGCACAAACCCGTGCTTGCCAGAGAACCTGTTTGCCCAGGTCGGCTCGAAATAACAGGCTCGTCAAGGAACGACAACTCCGCATAGTCTGTCGCATACCCCCCTGCCTCGCCACGTGCGCCCTGTCGCGGTACCATGGCATTGCAATCAAATGCGATGGAGGATGTCATGACACCTGCACTTGCAGAGTTGGAACCCAAACCAGTTTGGAAGCACTTTAACGCGCTTGCTGCCATCCCGCGGGCCTCGACCAAAGAGGCTGCCGCGCGCCAATATGTTTTGGATCAGGCCTCCCGCCTGGGCCTCGAGGTGGTTCAGGACAGGGCCGGCAACATTGTTGTCCGCAAGCCCGCACACAAGGGGCGGGAGGGCGCCACGAAGGCCCTGTTGCAAGGCCACCTCGACATGGTTTGCGAGAAGAACGAGGGCACGGCTCACAACTTTGACACCGACCCCATCAAGGTCATGCGCGATGGCGACTGGTTGAAGGCCGACGGAACCACTCTGGGCTCTGATAACGGCGTGGGTGTTGCGGCGGCACTGGCGGTAATGGAGAGCACCGACATTGCTCACGGCCCGCTGGAGTTCGTTTTTACTATCGACGAAGAAACGGGTCTCACAGGCGCTGCGGAATTTCAGGGTGGAGTACTCAAGTCCAGTTATTTTCTGAACTTGGACAACGAAGAGAAAGGCACGTTGTGCATCGGCTGCTCCGGAGGAATGACCACGACGGCCCGCCGCCAGGTCACGCTTCGGCCGGCGAGCCCTGGTGCAGGTTGGCGCATCAAGGTGTTTGGCCTGAAAGGCGGCCACTCCGGTGTAGATATTCATCAGGGGCGGGGCAATGCATTGCGGATTCTGGGCAGTGTGTTGCAGAAGGCGCTCGAGAGTCTGCCGGTTGAAGTCGCCGACATAAAAGGGGGAAGCGCGCAAAATGCAATTCCTCGCGAGGCGTCGTCGATTGTGGTGCTGGACGCGTCGCGAGAGAAGGACCTGAAGTCGCTGGTTGCCACAGCCGAAGCTGAATACAAGGCCGACCTTGGCAGCTTTGATCCCGATTTGAAGATTACGGTTGAGAAAGCCGAACGGCCGGAAAAGGTATTCGACCCAGCTGACGCAAAGCAAACCGTCGCGTTGCTGGTGACTATGCCTCACGGAGTCCTAGCGATGAGTCCCGACGTTCCCGGACTGGTGCAGAACTCCACCAACCTGGCGATCATCGCCACCAAGGGCGACGTGGTCGAGATCGTTACCAGCCAGCGCAGTGCGATCGAGAGCAGCAAGCAGGCTGCTGCGCGCAGGGTTGCGACCGCATGCCGCCTGGCGGGATTCGACACCGAGCATCGCGGCAGCTATCCCGGCTGGAAGCCCGAACCCACCAGCGAGATCGTGCGTAAGCTCCAGGCGGTGCACCAAGAGCTCTTCGGAGAACCCGCCAAACTGATCGCCATGCACGCCGGCCTGGAGTGCGGCGTGATCGGCGAGAAGTATCCCGGCATGCAGATGGTGTCGTTTGGGCCAACCATCGTCGATCCGCACAGCCCCAACGAGCGGGTGCAGATATCTTCGGTTGAGAGCTTCTGGAAGTACCTGAAGGCGGTGCTGGAGCAGATCTGAGCAAAGGGCGACAGTCCCTGGGATCTCGCATGATTTTGGCTCTCGGGGCGCGGGTGTGCTGTAATCTTGTCTCAGACGTTTAGATAATTCGAGTTCCGATGGCAAATATGCAGGCACCAGACATTCACGAAGCGTTTTTTGAGTACAGGGCTGCTCTGGGTTCCCCCTTATTCGAGGCTTGGACACCGCCCAACAAAGCCGTGACTGTGTTGGTGCCGGTTCTGAAGGAGTGGGGCGTAACGCTTGGGGACGTGACTTGGAATCGTGAGAATAACTCAGCCAAAGATCTCCAAGTTACGTTCAATGTTCAAAAACTTGGTGCGGTACTGAAGATCGGCCTAGATTCTCTGGTTTTTAACGCATTCAATCCCGATTGGGCACAGGCTCCCCAATTGTTGGAACTGTTTCAGACATGCATCAGCGTTCTTCAGGCTGCCGTCGGTTTGCAGATCGCAAGTCAGGAAGCGGTTTTGACCTTTCATGTAACACCCGGCGATCGAGCCTTCAAGGAAGTAATGAGTGAGTTGGTCAGGGGTGACAAATTGGGTGTCGCGAATATGTATGGATTAGGAGTGTATGAAAGCGACTCATCCTTCATAATCGACAGATCGCTCCGATTTGATGGTGGTGCGTTCGTGCGACTCCAGCGAGTGTTTGCGGCCTCGGTTACGTTCGACGAGTTGGCTAAAACGCTTTACGACGACGAAATAAGAGTTCTCAGACTACTCCAATTGTCAGAGTTACTGCCGAAATGAAGGATGGTTTTCATGGCAACAATGACTCTTGTGCCACAAGACATTACGAATTTCAGCCATGATGAGCGCAGCTCTCGGATGGCGCAACAGTCTGTGATTGGGGAGCGCGCTATTCAAGACGCGCTAGCCGTGGCCCCCATTGGAACTCCGAGACGGCCAGTGCGCAGAGCGGAATTCGTGCGTGCAAGACAGCACGTCGAAATGCTCAAAGGCGTCGTGGACGAGGTCGTTCGGCAGCAGCGTGATGCTCAGGAAATGCGGTGGATTGCTGATCATAGCACTGCTTATTCTGGTCGGTGGATAGCCATTGCAGGTAACCGCTTATTAGCTGAGGGAAACACTGGAAGGCAGGTCTATGATGCCATTCGCGGTTCCCATGAGCACCCTCTTGTCGTGAAGATAGAGGCCGGCGACAAAGCTCCATTCGGAGGTTGGTAACTCTGCCTGCAACGCTCCACTTTCAACGATCACATCGGTACGGTGCGATGGGTGGTGACATCTCTATCCCAATTCAGCTCAAGGTTGGAGAGCGTGTGGTTCGTATTCAGGCAAAGGTCGATACCGGAGCCACATTTTGCATTTTTCAGCGAGAACACGGCGAAGAACTTGGCATTGACATAGAGGGTAGCGAGAGGATTAGGTTTAGCACTGCTGCCGGCGAATTTACCGCCTTTGGACACGAAATAATGTTGGAAAGTTTTGGGTGGGAATTCGCCAGCACTGTTTATTTCGCAGAAGAGTTGGAGTTTCCTCGTAACGTAGTGGGACGCGTTGGGTGGCTGCAGCAGTTTAGGGTTGCAATTGTGGACTACGAGAGCATTCTGCACCTCAGCAAGTACGATGACTGATCCTTTCAGGCGTCCTCAAGAGCGTCCTGTCGGCCGGTGGCCCAGGCAGCATCGTGACGGGAGTCTACTTCAGCTCTGCATACTCCGCTTTGGCTGCATTGAGGACGGGTATGTCGGGGTCAGCGTCTTTCCACAGTGCGAAGAAATCCTGATATGACTTCCGAGCAGCTTCCTTGTCGCCCATCATCGCCCGGGCACGTCCGAGTTGTAGATGTGCGAGGGCCCCAGTGATGAAGTTGTTGACGATGCCAGGGTGGTCGATGACCTTTTGGAACTCGGCAGCGGCCACTTGTCCCTGGCCCGCCTTCAGGTAGGCTTCGCCGCGAATATAGACGGGATAAAGATTTCCCAGGAAAATGACACCGTGCGGGATGAACCCGCTGATCGCGCAGAGATTTTGGGAAGGGATCAGCTCCCTCTATGCGAACACAAGAGGTCACAGCCACAACCGGCGCCGCTCAGCAAGGCAGGCGGAGAAGCCCGCCCACCTTGCCGATTCATCAGGCGCTTACAGTTCAGTTCGTCATCAAGATGTAATTGCTGTACACGTATCCGTTGTTGACCACCCGCACGCGAAACGGCCCAGTCCAGCGCGGAACAAATTCCACAAGGCAGTTCGAGCTCGGGCTGGTGTCCCTTACGATCTCGTGGCCGTTCTGGTCGTACACGTAGAGGTCGAGGTCGGTATCGCCATCACCGACTACGCCAATCCTCGCCACCTGGCCACCGTAGAAGTTGATCACGAAGTCATCGTAGGACCGGGCTGAAACCGAGTCGCGGTGCGCAATAGCCCCTTGGGTCGAGCCCAGAGTTCCAGACGCAGATCCCTTCGCCTTGGCCGCCTCGGCATCCAGCAGAGCCAGTAGGTTCGCATTGCCTTTGGCCCAGGGTTTGGCTTCCGCCAGTAGCTTCTCCGGGTCGAGTGTCGGCGCTGTCGTATCGCCCTTCTTGCCTTCCTTCACTTGTTCGCCTTCGTGCTGCAACCCAGTCTTCTTGGCGGGGACCCGCTCGGCATTGTCCTGGGCCTTAACGCGCTCAAGCATCTGCACTGCCGTCAGCATCGCCATCGGATTTTCATTCTCCTTGGCGTACTGCACTAACTCTGTCGCCTGAGTGAGCAGCGATACTGCCGCCGCGCCGCCTTCCTTTCCTTTCTCGGTCGACATGTTCGGTTGCTTGTCGTCGGCCTTCGGCGCTTGAGCCAACCCCGTCACCGCAAGGCACCCACCTACTACCACAACACCCATCCACCTCACCATCTGTCGTCTCATCCTCTTCTCCTTATTGTTTTTGAAATTCGCGATCCCCATTTACCGCTTGAAAGATGCCATGTCTATGATTTCCGGTCCGTATCCGCCTTCCGCTCGTCTTGGTGCCTATCTCTTCTGCTTCCTTTGTCTCGCAAGCTGGCCGTGAGTTAACCCTGGGAAAGCATTATTTCTTGGCCGTGACTGTCGACGCCGCTGGCCTCGGCAGGTCCCCAGGATCGCCCACAAAGATCATTCCAGCCCAGTAAAACGGGTGCCCAGACCCGTGATCCTGCCTTGCACGAGCCAGGGCATCGACTTGCGCAGCGTGAAACGCCTCGTACCGGTGAACAGGGTTTGTTCCTTTGTCTTCATTTCCCAACCAGCGATGATAGAAGTCGCCGACCTGCTGCGTAGTCTCCTTCGCCGGCACTTCCCACATGCTCATGGTCAGGGATCGGGCCCCAGCCAGCAGGAAGCCTTGGCTTAGTCCCGCCACCCCGTCCGGTGTTACCTCGCCCAATCCCGTCTCACAGGCCGTCAAGTTCACCAACTCCGTGCCTTGCAGCTTCATCCCCGTAACTTCATAGGCGGTGAGAACTCCGTCGCCCAAGTCCGCCAAGGCTCCCTGCAGTTGTTCGTCGGTCAAGCCTCTGGCTCGGGCTGCCGATTCCGTCATAAACTGTGTTCCAACCCGATAAACCGGGTGCCACTTGTTGACTCCAGCCATGATCAGCATGGAGCGTAACAGGGGATTGTCCCAGCCTTGTGGGTCGTCGTTGGGCCGGTCCAGAACGTAGCCGTGGGTGGCGAACATCAGAATGCGCGGCATTGCGACTGCCTCGGCCGCCTCCTTGACCGCCAAGCGGCCGGTCAATTTGGTCACCGACCAGCCCAAACGCGTCAATTGCAAGCTGGCCTGCTGGATTAGGCCCATCAGCACTTCGACTTGGGGCCAGGTGCGTATGATCTGCAATCGCGGCGCGCCGTCTCCCCCCGTCACGCCGCCGAATGTGAAAGGCGCAGTGGGAACACTGGGAACACTGGACTGTATCACGGGCGTAGCCGTGGGTGAGTTAAGCCTTGCTTCCTTGGCGGCCAACTCCTCCGGCTCGGCACTGAAAGCCGGATTACCAATCAACACCGCTGTTTTGGGACGTTTTGCGGTTGCATCGGCGCTTAGCGCGAGCCCGCTCAAGTCCCGTCCTGTCCCGAGGTAGATTAGCTCTCGATCTTCTGCCAGATATTGCCACAGGCCCGACTCATTTTTGCGCGCCAGGGCTTCAAACGGAATGAGGCTCAACTCGCCATCGGGAGCGACATAGATGCGTTTGATGCCTGACAATTGCGGTTCCAAACGCTGCCACACCAGCTCGCGCAGAGTCGATGAGGCCAGTCCGACCTGCTCTTCCGAGTGGCGTATCTGGGCCTCGCTGGGCGTAATCTCCTTGAAGTGGTCGATGGCTCCGCGCACCGCTGCGCGGAACTGCTCCACCGCCGCGTCAATCTCCTTGGCATCGCCGAGGTCAACGGCAGTCACCTGCCCGCTGCCGCCCAGCAGGAGGAACACTCCATAGTGCGCGCTACCCGCCTTTGCGGCGGCAAAATCGTACACCTGATAGCGCACATACTCCAATAGTGCCTCGCCCGGCCGCAGTGCCCTGCTGATGTCCTCCAGTTTGACCTGTTGCACCCGCGCGGCGGCCGCGTAGGCTGGATTGCCTTGCCGGAGCCGCGCGTCCAACTCCGCGATCTGTTCTATCAGGGAACGTACATAGGCGGCGTCAATTTTGTGACTGCCTGGCTGCGCAGGGCCGCTCTCCGACATAAGCTGTAAGGCGATGGCGTTGTATTGGTGGCGCAGCCGTTCCCGCTCACGCCATTGCTCCTGCCAGGCTGGCGGGGCGGCAGCCACCGCCGCGGCCAGTGCACCGCTTTCCTGCCGCGCTACCTCAAACAGCAGCTTCTTGCTCAGTAGCACTCCCGACAATCCGTCTTTCGGGTCTCCTTTGCCCTGAAAGACCAGAGTCGAAAGTTCTTCGCTCTGCACAAAGTAGCTCCGTGCGAGAAATTGACGCTTCTGCTGGTCCGACATAGTAGGGAAATTTTCGGTCAAATGCAGCCATTGGAGCTGCGCCGACTCGAGAAGCAACTGCGAAGCCTCGCGTGTCCGGTTGGTCACCGCAAGCACCGCGGCGAGATGTTTCAGGTTCCGCGCATAGGCGGGGTGGTATTCCCCGACGGTATTTTTGCGAATCTCCAGTGCTTGCCGAAACAAGGGCTCGGCTTGCTCATACTTCCCCATTTTCTTGTACAACAACGCCAGATTGTCCAGGTTCACTGCATAGGCTGGGTGCTGGTCTCCCAACGTTTTCTTTCTAATTTCCAGCGCCTGCCGGTACAAGGGCTCGGCTTTCTCGTACATTCCCATTGCCTGGTACAACTGCGCCAGGTCGTCCAGACTACTGGCATAGGTCCGGTGCTGCTCCCCTAAGGTTTTCTTCCGGATCGCCAATGCCTCCAGATAAAGAGGCTCAGACTCCTGGTATCGCTTCATCTCCTTGTACAGCAGCGCCAGATTGTTCACGCTCCGCGCATAGTCGGGATGCTCGTTGCCTAGCGCTTTTCTGCGAATCTTGATGGCTTCCTGGAACAGCGGTTCTGCCTGTTTGTAGCGCCCGGTAGAGTCGTACAGGGCCGCCAGCCGGTCCAAACTGCGAGCGTAGTCCGGATGTTCTTCCCCTAACGCTTGCTTGCGGATCGCCAGCGACTGCACATACAGGGGCTCAGCCTGTGAATAGCGGGCCAGCAATCGATAGAGGTCCGCAAGATTGCAAAGGGTCGTCGCGTAAATCGGATGGTGCTCGCCGACTGTCTGCTTCTCAATCTCCAGCGCCTGATGGTAGAGGGCCTCGGCCTGCTCATTGCGTCCCATGGCGACATAGAGAGACGCCAAGTCATCCACACCCGTCGCGTAGTCGGGGTTCTGCTCGCCCAGTAGCTTCTTCTGGATCCCGAGTGCCTGCAAATACAGCTTCTCAGCCTGGTCATAGCGCCCCATCGTCTGGTAAAGCTCGGCTAAATTTGTTAGGTTGCGGGCATACCCGGGATGTTGTTCCCCCACGGCCTTCTTACGAATCTCCAATGCCTGCTTGCCCAGTTCTTCCGACTCCGTATAGCGTCCCATTTCCTCATACAAAGACGCCAGATTGTCGAGATTCACGGCGTAGGCCGGATGCTGTTCCCCCAGCGTGTTCTTTCGAATCTCAAGCGCCTGGCGGTACAGGGGCTCGGCTTGCTCGTACTTGCCCATGGCCTGGTACAACTGCGCCAGATCATCCAGGCTGCTGGCATAGGTCCGGTGCTGTTCCCCAAAAGCCTTCTTCCGGATCGCCAACGCCTCCAGATAAAGAGGCTCCGACTCCTGGTACCGCCCCATCTCCTTGTACAGCAGCGCAAGATTATTCAAGCTCCTCGCATAGTCCGGATGCTGCTCCCCCAGCGCCTTCTTGCGAATCGCGACGGCTTGCTTGTATAGCGGTTCGGCTTGCGGATACCGCCCCATCGAATCGTACAGCGCCGCGAGCCGGTCCAAACTCCGCGCGTAGTCGGGATGTTGTTCTCCCAATGCCTGCTTGCGGATTGTCAGCGACTGCTGATACAGCGGTTCGGCCTGCGCATAGCGCCCCATCAATCGGTAGAGATCGCCCAGATTGCAAAGCGTCGTCGCGTAAATTGGAATCTGCTCGCCGACGGTCGCCTTCTCGATCTCCATCGCCCGGTGGTACAGCGTTTCCGCCTGCTGATTGTTGGCTGTCGCCACGTACAGCTCCGCCAGCGCTTCCAGATCTTCGGCGTAGTCCGGGTGCTCCTCGCCCAGGACTTTGCGATGGATCTCCAGCGCGTGATGGTAGGAGGTCTCGGCCTCCGCATAGCGAAGTTGCAGGAAGTAGGCGCGGCCCATTCGGTACAGGCAATGCGCATACCACCGATTTTCCTGACCGAGGACCTGGCTCTCGGTGCTGGCGGCCGTGAGCAGCTTACTGGCCGCCTGGTTGCTCTTCCCAGCGTCCTCGAGGTCCTTGTCCAGGACGGAATCAGCCGCTTGTCCGGCTGCTGCGAGGCGCGCCCGTTCGCTGGCGGGCAGGGTTGAGATACGCTGCAGATCGGCCAGATCCAGGCGTGCATTTATGGTCTGCCACCAGGCTTCGCCCTGATGGGCAGTCCGAATCTCCAAAACCTGCTTCGCCTTGGGAATGACAGAGTCAATTAAGGCAGAATCTTCGAGGTGATGGAGAGCCGCCTGAACTGAGACTTCGTAATCATCGACTTCCTTCGCTAACTCTTTAGGCAGTCGCGGTGACGGCGCGGGGGCTGCCGACTTGGAAGGGCTTGGGGGCGACTGGCGCTCCTGTCCTTGTCCGGCGAGGGGCAAGAGCATTACTGCAGCGAATGTCATCACGATCAGGATGCGCGCAGTTCTCTGACCGGGACTAGAAGGGTTAGCGAATTGGTACAACGTGGCCATGCGCGTCGAACCGCCTGTTGGCGTCGACCAACCTCTTCGTCTCACGGTTGGCCGAACTTGAGGCCTTCCTCATTCAGTCGGGCAAGCACCTGCTTACTTAAGTGGCTTCGTAAGAATTGAGCGGCCTTTGGGAGACTAGTGGTGTGAATAATCACCTGACGCGGCCACTTGGTCAAGTGAATTGTTGTCCTGGCTTACCTGAGCACTGCGGACTCTGCGACGCGTTTCCTAGCGGAACACAACTACCCTAATGGTTTCCGCCCTTGCCGAGGGACCCGTGCGCGCCGGCGTCACCCAGGCTCTGGCGCAAAATGGTTTGCAACCGGTTCAGATCGCCTGCGCTGAACCGCTTCGCATCGATCAGAGGGGTAGCACTTGCGGGCTGTGAAACATGCCACTTTCCGTCTACATTTCGACTCCATAGGACACGGGCACCATCCTCCGACGTGCCGATGCGAATCTCGTCGACAACGCCGTCATGGTTCGTATAGCCAACGGCAATCAACTGGTCCGCCCTCAGGGTCACAAAAAGATCAAATCGGAATCCGAAGCGATTCCCCATTCCCCATAATCCATAAGGGAAACGAGCCGCCGCGCCTCCCGTGCTCTCCGGTCGCTCGGCAAGATCTGCGAAAATTGTGATTGCCAGGGGTTGCGAAGGCCCTCGATTGGAGTCGCTCGAAACCCTACTGGCAAAGCGATAGAGCAAGGAGTCAGTCCGTCCATCATGATCGGCGTCGGCCAGTTCCGGCTGCAATATCGTTGCATCGGGCAGGCCCGCGGTCCACGGATCGAAAGGCACTCCTTCCGGCTCTGCCGGCAGGTGTTGCACAAAATCGCGCCCCTGCGGAAGGGAGACGTACCAACCTGCAGAACCGGCCCTGGTGTTGCCGGGAGTTGAAAATGCAAGTCCCATCAACTCGCCTGTTGCGTTCAACAGCGGACCACCAGAATCGCCCGGCGACAGGCCGACGTCAGCAACAATGACGTTCATGTAGTCAAATTGCCGCGAGACGTTGCCACTGCGAATTGACCAAGGCGGACCATTCTTGTGCGGGCCGACGAAGAAACAGTCTTCGCCATTGCGAACGTTGGCCGCCAGTCGAAAAAAAGCGACATTGCTGCGTCCCCCAGGAAGTGAATCAAGTTTGAGGAGGGCCAAGTCACGCACCGGATCGGCGCGGTAGAGAGTGGCCTTCAACGCTGGTTGCGGCTTGGGCACGCCGTTAACGATCCGAGCCGTAATGACGTCCAGCTTTGCAGGCGTCCCGGTAACCGCCGCTTCCTGGGCGGTGCCTGCAACCACGTGGTAGCTGGAGAGAAGCCAGCCATCGCGCGAGATGAACGCTCCACTTCCCCACCCGTGCTCCGATCGGACGATCACAGTCGCGAGCTGCCAGGGAGCGAAACGATTGACCCCGCTTGCCCCGAGCGTCGATGGTCCCTGATTGAAATTGGGCAATTGCTTCGGAAGGGGCACTGTCGGCGCGCTCCACGGCTTGAGATGCCAGAAGGGTCAAAAGGAGGCTGAGCAGGCCATTGCAGTGACAGGTGGTTTTCCGCCACGGTTTGCTCTGGCGGCCCGGTTTTCTTCGTTCTGGTAGCGAAAAACACAACTGCGCCCACAACGACGATGACTGCCACCGCCGCAACCCAGCTTAAGGCACTCGTCCGCCATATACCCACTGAGTGTTTCCGGGATCTCGCAGACACCGATGCAGGCATGACAGCAATCTTCGCCGGCTCGTCAGACACCTGAGAAACGTTTGCGGCCTGCACGAAGGCCTGGACTACGGAATCAGGCCCGAACGCTCCGACACAACGGGCCAGCGAGTCGTCGTCGATCTGTTTAAATGACAGAGTCCCATCGGCAATCGCAGCCAACAGTTCGGCCTCGGCAGTGTCTTGCACTCCGCCTGCCCCAAGTTGCTGAGCTCGCGTCCTGATCGCCCCCGTCGATTTGTGATTGCCTTCGCTAGACGACATGCCCGCCCTTGATGGTCAGTCGGATATGGAGTGCGGCAATTAAGTTGATCATCACAAACAATTTGAGATTTCTTGCATGTTCTATTCCGGCACCGCGAAGCCTTGCTGTTTCAGACAGACGCGGATCGCATCCCGCGCCTTCTTCAGATGTTGACTGATGGCCGATTCGCTAACCCGTAGGGTTCTTGCGACCTCGTTGCCGGCCATTTGGTGAAACCACAGCATCTCCGCAACGATTCGCTGTTTTCCCGGAAGTCTGCCCATGCACTCTTTCAGGCGTGAGTAGAGTTGCGCCGCCATCATGTTGGCGGTTGGGTCAAGCACGACGCCGACATCTTCTAAGACCCGATGCTCGCTGTCACTCTCGCCACTCGAAGTCGTGATCGGCTCTTCATCACGCTGTGCGTCGATGGCCGCGTAGCGGGCAACTTGACACACCAGGGTCGAGATGCGGGAGAGGCCGAGGAATCGCCTGCGCGCCTGCGTGCTCCAATAATTGCAAAAGACCCTCGACCACGCCTCATCGGCAATTGCTTCCGGGTTACCCGCACTTTGGCCGAGGCGCCGGCACAGTCCCAATACCTTCGCCCTGTTTTGCGCGTACACGAACTCGAATGCACGGTCCGCATCGGCCAGATTAATCGGCCGAGCGGAAGGATGCTGCCAATGGTCACGCTGCTCGCACGCGACAGACAACGCCAGTTCACTGAGGAGCGTACAGCCATGGTCAGGGCCACTCTTCTCCAGGGGCGCCGTAAAACTCCGCCAGACTTGCGTCCACTGCGTTTCCATCGGCCAGTGGTCCCTGTAGCATGTCATCGTTCGCCGGGAAGCGTTGCCCTCCACAGTCGCGGCCGCGGAGCCATCCAGATTGCATGCAATTGCCCACGCTAGTCTTTCGGCGGACAATTTCGGGCCACCCATGTCTCGAAGAGCAGAGACCGCCGAGGCGAGGTCTGGCCCTAGATGTTCAAGGAACATCTCACAGCGACTCTCGAGCGGGAAATTCGAAACCTGGTCTAAAGACAGGGAAGGAAAGGCAGGCGCGGCTTCTGCATGGAATTCATCCATGTGATGGTCCACTCCACCTCAACGGATTGGCATCGAGCGTTGCGGATAGGAACTTCATGCCGACAAACCTGCAGCCGGAAAATGGATGCATCCTTGATTTTGGCGAGCCGCACGGATTCTACACCAGGCCTTTTACTCCGGCTTGTGTTTTAGAGGCTTGCCGATCGCGAGAAGGAAGATTGCACTCTTGCCTTTGGCGTGTGGCGAAAAGAAGTTAGTCACATCATCATCGAAGAAGGTCAAACCGGTCGCACCCAGACGCAGGGCATACGCGGCCAGGTAAGCTCTGCCGCCAATGGCTCCCGCCTCCAGTTGGACGGCGCGATAACCGCGGTTTCCGTATGTCTCCAGGACGCGATTCAAATCGGCGAGAAAGAAAATGTCCGCGCAGGCATCCGCTGGGAGGTCTTGCTCGAGCCCAAGATGGTGTGCTTCGGCACGGAACTCGCCCTCCTTCAATAGTTCCAGGGCCTTCCGCGTACGGTCGAAGAAGTAAGCGCCCGGCGTGAGCCCTTCCACCGAATGTACGACCAGGTAGAGATCGTTGAGTTGCCCGCCAGGCTCAAGGAAGTCAGTGGGGAGGCCATGCGTGGCACAGTCCAAAATGGTTGAGAGCTGTGCCAGCGTGATGGACGCCGTTCTGTCGAACGTGCGGGTAGAGCCGCGGCGGAGGATCACCTGCTCGATGGTGTCCTTGGGCCGTTCTTCTTCTGGGAGTGGCTGGAGGCGAATTCCTTCACCGGCCGGAGGAGGAGATGGAAGGACCATCTTCTTCCCGTGCCACTCACGCACTTCCTCTTCAGACTCAAGCGAAGACGCGTCGTGCATCTCGAGCATGGCCGGATATTCGACCTCGCGCTGGGACAGCGGGATCGTTTCCAGGTCGAGCTCGGAAAGCTCCCTGGGTGCCGGCAGCGAATTCTCCGACGTGTGCCCGATCGGAACCAGGCACAAAGAAACCTCCCGCTGCGTATCCAGATCGAGCAGGCGGTTGGTCTCGGCGTCCACAAATCCGAGCACGATCTCAGCTGGCAAACCCGACGCCGCAGAAACCGCCAGCATGTTCGCCAGCATGGTACCGCCGTCCCAACCAAAATGGCGATAGGTGCGCGCCTGATACTTCCAGGCGTTTCGCCAGTACGTGCCAGTGCAAATCACGGTCGCGGGCGCGTGAACCATGGCGGGTTCCATCGCGGTCGCCTGCCCCAGATTCCCCCGAAAGTCGCCTCTGCGAAGAAGCTGCAGCGATACATCTGCTGGATTGAAGTGATAGACGCCGGCATTCAAACCCGCGAGATCACCGGTCACGACGTACAGTTCGATCTCATAGAGAGCTCCGGTGCAGGCCGCGGCGCGAAAGTAAATTTCTCCGGCTGCGCCGGCGCGCTGTTTGGTGATCCCTGCCGAGAAAAAGAGAATGCGGGCCAGGTCCTGAAGGTCGGGCATGGAATCGGCCGATACAAGCAGTGGTTCTGAGATTGCCGACAATGCTGCGACCCCGGTTTGCGGCACATCCCGCGGCAGCAGCAATGACTCTATTTGCGGATAGATTTTGAAAGGTAACGGCCGATTCGCCCAGTCCAGGAAGTGAGGGTTGTTACGAACACTCCAGTAAGAGTGCTTGGTGCCATCGTGATATTTCCAAGCCGCGTGGATGTCACGGTTGTTCATCGCTTACTACTCAGACTAGCACCTGCGCCGGATGACAATCACTAAGCTGCGCGTGATATAAAACTCTCTCACTCCTCCTGGACTAAGATCTCGGGCCGAAAGCAAATGACCGTATCAACGCCTAGTTCGAACCTCGGCCGTCATGTATTTGGAGTGGCGGCTTTGGCGTTTGGCCTCATCACACTGGCCTGGCACGACTACAACGACTGGCATCCATGGCGTTACATTATCTACGCCGCCGCCGCTGCCCTGATCTTCGGCGGCGCTGCGATTCAGTTCCGTCGGACCTCCAAAACGGGCGCCGCCGTCCTGGGTGCGGTTTATCTTGTCTTCGCTCTCCAGTGCGTGCCACGAATCGTCGCCACACCGCAGATTTACAATAGCTGGGGCAACTTCTTCGAGCAGTTTTCTCTCGTGACCGGAGCGGCGATTGTCTATGCGCGCTTCTCATCGCCATGGTCACCGGAAACGCTTAATCGGATTGGCCGCATTCTTCTGGGCATCTGTGCCGTTTCCTTTACCCTCGAACAGGCGTTTTATCTTCGCGCTACCGCCACTCTGGTTCCGAAGTGGTTTCCGCCAAATCAGATGTTTTGGGCGGTAACAACGACTGGTTTGTTCGCACTCGCGGCTGTGGCTCTTCTTACGAATCGAATGTCACTTCTCGCGACTCGCCTGCTGACAATGATGCTCGTGGGCTTTGGGCTACTGGTGTGGGTACCGTTGCTTCTTCCGGATCCCCATAGTCATGCGAATTGGAGTGAAACCGTCGAGACCTTCGCGATTGCCGGAACAGCATGGATTCTTGCTGATCTTCTCGGCGAGCAGCAGCTTAATGACCATCGCCTCCGCTGACCGGAGGTGTGCCGGTTCACCCGAGGTATTCCATTCAAGACGGCATTCTCTCAGCCCCAGCTAACGGCCGGGACAATCGATTTAGAGGCCGCCATCCGTCTCACCAACTTGGCTCAGAGGGTCATTTATGAACAGATGAACCTTTCCCGCGCTCTCTCGGCGCTCCGATTGTTTGGATTCATGCCCAGAACGTCCAGACTTGGTGCGAGTGAGCAGAGCATGCATGGCCACATCGATTCAACGGTGGTTGGTGTATAGGGAATTCCTCAACGAGCGCAGGACGAGTCTTCACTGCCGAACTCATTTCAAGCCAAGCTCGCCATCGTACCGTTGGATGACCGCGTAGCACTCGCAGGCAGCGTCTTCAAGTTTGTTGCGGTTCACGATCTTCACCGCACCACGGGTGTACTCGATGAGCTTCTTCTTCTGCAAAACACCAGCCGCCAAGCTCACGGTAGGCCGATCGGTCCCTAGCATGGTTGCGAGAAAATCATGAGTGATGGGCAGCGACCCTGAATCCACTCGATCCTGAGTCATTAGCAACCATCGCGCAAGGCGCTGCCCTATATCGTGCAGCCGATTACACGCGGCAGTTTGTGCAACCTGCATACCCCGAACTGCGGCATAGCGGCCCAACATCAATTGCAGGTCGGGAGCGGATTCCAAAGTGTTTTGCAAAGCTCCGATCTCTATCCGGAATCCATCTCCCGTGATTTGTACCACAGCTTGAAACGGACTCCTGCTCAGGCCAACCGCCGCCAGGGTCCCTGTGAAGCCTTCTTTTCCAACTATGCCAGCTTCGGCCGTTTTTCCATCCTTCATTACGACTACAAGAGAAATCAAACCGCGATTCGGGAAGTAGGCAAATTCCAGCTTTCCACCCGCCTCGTGAAGGACTCGATGGTTTGGCAAGCTGACGTATTCGAGATGAGGACGAAGGGCGCTGTAGTCGCTATCGGAGATTGATAAAAGGATTATGTTGCTGACGGGTTTCCCAGCGGTATTGGTCCGTTCGCCGGACCGCGCGACTTGGAGGTTTTTGCGTGCCACAAACCAGAACCGAAAACCATCCCAAGATGGGAAAGTGAACTAGTCGTGGCATGCGAAGCAGGAACCCTGCTCATTCGCCCCACTCGAAAAATTATACAGTGCCCTCCCCAACGCTTCTGTAGGGTGCCCTACGTTGGCTTACCGCCCGACGCACGAAACGTGACCCAGGCTTAAGCGATACCGCCACTTCAAAGAAGGTCCCGAAATGGGCCGAACCAACAAGAATCTGCGTATGTAGTCTGCCCAACCGACCAGCAAAATTGGCGTGTGATATTAATCCATAGGGGAAATAGTATGGGTCCCCGTGGTTATCGCCGGGCCGGGTGATCATGACCACGGGAATCCCATTTTGTTTCAACCGCCCCAACCGGTCTGATGTCGAAGTGCCAGCGCTGCCTTTTTGGAGGTATGAAATGAGCGCCAAGGGCATTCCAACCCGCAGCCAGGGCCGTCCAGCCGAACGGGTCGATTCGCTGCGGTCCGCAAAACTCGCCACCGGCGAAATTGCAAAGCCTTCCCGGCTTCAAACCCCCAAGCCGCAACCAACCAATGGCGATACGGTTTTCGATCCCGAGGCCTTTCTGGCGAGAGCTGGGTTGGGCAGGAAGATTCTCAATCTGAAAAAGAATGACACGGCGTACGCGCAAGGCGACCCTACCGACGCGATTTTTTACGTGCAGACGGGCCGGCTGAGAGTCACTGTCACCTCCGCAAGCGGAAAAGAAGCGACGCTTGCCTTGGTGGGTGCCGGGGAATTCGCGGGGGAGGATTGCATGGTCTCAGCTCATCCTCTTCGTCTCGCGACGGCTACCGCGATGACCGAGTGTGCACTGCTCAGGATCAGCAAGGCGGAAATGGTCCGCGCCCTTCATCAAGAACCTGCATTCTCCAATGTGTTCGTCTCCTTTCTGCTTACCCGCAACGCTCGCATCCAAGCGGACCTGGTCGATCAGCTTTTCAATTCCAGCGAAAAGCGGCTGGCGAGAATTCTGTTATTGCTGGCGCAGTTCGGCAAGGAAAGCAAACCCGAGACGGTGGTTCCTAAGGTCAGCCAGGAGGTATTGGCTGAGATGATTGGCACCACCCGGTCCCGCGTGAGTTTTTTTATGAATCGCTTTAGGAAACTGGGGTTCATCGAATATAACGGCGAGATTCGGGTTCACAACTCTCTTCTCAACATTTTTCTGCAGGAACAGGAATAAGAGCGGTGCAGGTTTTGTGTGGCTTCGATGCGAAGAACAACAGCTTTGCTGAAGTGGGGGCAGCCACGAACAACACATCTAAGCATCGAGTTCTCGTCGTCGATGATGAGATGAGCATTCGCGAGAGCACTTCAATGCTGCTCAAGTCGGCAGGATACGATGTCCATACCGCCGAACACAGACTTTTGCATCTCGCAAGCGTGCTCCGTACGCCACGGGTTGCCGCTGTGTGAAGGTGCGTCGAAGCTTATCATGCGTAAGGCACTGGGAATAAGATACCTAACTTAGATGGTGGAGGCGGCGGGAGTTGAACCCGCGTCCGAAAATGTTGTCAGCAAAGAGCCTACATACTTAGTCACGTTCATGCGCCGGAGTTACCCGGCACTCTCGCGGGCCGCGCTCAGAGCGGACAAGAAACGCAGCCAGCCAACCTGATAATCTCGCCGCCAACTCACAGGTGGAGAGTTGGCAGCCAGCTCACTGTGCGACGCCCTTTCTCAGCCCATGAGCAAAGCCGAGGAGGACGGCAACTTAACTAATTAAGCTGCGTATGCCAGGTTTTGATTGGCAATTGTGTTTTTGCACACGATTACGGATGCATGCACTCCGGTATGCCTCTTTACCGCAATCACTTCCGTCGAAGCCGTGACGCCCCCGAAGTGAACCGCGATCAACTTAACTCTACCAGCAGCGAAGTCAATCGCCAACATATAGATGCCGGCGATGGGGCGAGCGACTCGGCGGCACGAATCCTGCATCCCCTTGGCAGGGAAGTCATCCAAACCTTTTATCCGCCTGTTAGTCTCATACCAGTGGCGCGAATAGCCAAACCGGAGCCTCCCTTGATCGCAAACGACTGTCGTCCGCTTCTGGAACATGCTCCTGTTCGCCACCTTTGTTTGAGCGGGCCTTGTTGTCGGGAGACGATCTCGTGATTCCCGACTGCATTTCGTTCAACTCCATCCCGCACACGACCCGCATTTTTAGCGATTTCCTTTCCTACTCCCCTGAGATCCGCAAGTTTTTCCCCACTCCGCCGGACGTGGAGCATGTTGTGGCATTCGCCAAGTCGGTGCCGCGCGACCGCGAACGGCAGGCCCGTGTCGCCGACGCCTTGGAGAAACAGAACCGCGGCTGGGGGGCGTCGGAGGCGACGCTTCGCAACATTCAGCGGCTGCGTGACGGCGCCTACGTCGTAGTTACCGGCCAGCAGGTGGGACTTTTCGGCGGGCCGCTGATGTCGCTGTTCAAAGCCGCGTCGGTGCTGGCACTGGCGAGGCAGGTTGAACAGGCAGGCGTGGAGTGCGTGCCGGTCTTCTGGATGGCCTCGGAGGACCACGACCTCGACGAAGTTAACCAGGCGCTTCTGCTGACGCACGATTTTCAACTGGCGCCTTTCACCGCGAAGACCTCAGGTGTGCCGGGCGCTCCGGTTTCGCACATTCGTCTGGCTGAGGGTAGCAACCAGGTCGTCGCCGAAGCGGTTAAGCTGCTGGGCGAATCGCTGGGCGCCGATTACCTGCGCGAGAGCTACGCCGCAGGCGAGACCTTCTGCAACGCGTTCGCCAGGCTTTACACGCGCATCTTTAGCGGGCGCGAGCATGGGCTTGTCTTCCTCGATCCGTCCGACCCTGAGCTGCATCGCATTGCGGCCCCGTTGTTTGTGGACGCGATACGCCGCTCAGCCGAACTCGATCAGGCGGTGCTGGAGCGCAACAAGGAGTTGCGTGAAGTCGGTTACCACGAACAGGTCAAGGTGACGGGAGAATCCACTCCTTTGTTTGCTCTGCTGGATGGAGTGCGTGTGCCCGTGCATCGCGCCAATGGGGCCTTCACGATTGCGCGAAAGACTGTTTCCCCCGAGGAGTTGCAGAAGCGCATCGAGACCGCGCCGGAAAACTTCAGCGCTAACGTGCTGCTGCGTCCCGTGCTTCAGGACTACTGGCTCCCTACCCTGGCCTACATCGGGGGTCCGGCCGAGATCGCGTACTTCGCACAGGCTGGGGTTGTGTACGAAAGGCTTCTAGGCCGAATCACGCCGATACTTCCGCGCATGAGCGCCACATTGATTGAGCCGCGCATCGAGCGGCTGCTTAGTAAATACGAAGTGGAGCTGCCGGAATTGTTTCACGGCGAATGTCAGCTTCGCGACTGCCTTGCCGCCCGTGCGCTACCCGTCGAACTTAAGCACGATTTCGAGCAGGCACGGCAAGCGGTAGAAGCCGCGATGACGAGGGTCAGCGAGTCTTTGAAGAAGCTGGATTCAACGTTGGTGGAGGCCGCCAGCCGTGCCGCCAGCAAGATGCAATATCAGGTAAATCGTCTGCAGAAGCGGGCCGCGCAGGCCGAATTGCGCAAGGGGGACATTCTGTCGCGGCATGCCGCGCAGATTGAGAACGCACTGTATCCCAACAAATCTCTCCAAGAGCGCGAAATTGGTGGACTCTATTTCTACGCGAACCATGGTCCGGAGTTGATCGATCGCCTGATCGAGTTGGCCCAAGCCCGCTGCCCCGAGCACAAGGTCCTGACTCTAAGCTAGTTTTCTGGCCCCATACAATCCACTCCCGCTTTTTCGCAAAGCAGTGTAAGCTCGTTAACCGCCGGAAGAAATGCGTCGCGAGACATCAACGTGCTAGCCAACATTTTCATCATCATCGGCTGTGTCGTGGCGGCGACCGCATTTCTATTCCTGGTGAGCCGCACCTCAAGCGGGTCGTCGCGCAAGGAATCTAACGACTTTACCGGCGCGGTTGTGGCGGTCATCGGCACCACCTACGCCGTCATTCTGGCCTTCACACTGGCGGGCGTTTGGGAGATGTTGCAACACGCCCAGCTCAATGAAGAGCAGGAAGCCAACGCGCTGGTGAACGTCTATCGCATTGCCGGACAGGTGAAAGACCCCAACGCACAGGCCATTCAGCAACTGTGCGTGCGCTATGCAGACAACGCCCTGGAACGCGAGTGGCCCGCCATGGAGAAGCAAGTGCTGCCGCCGGAGGGCGAGGCGATTATCAACCAACTCTGGACGCTGGCGGGAGAGATTGAGACACACGCGCAGCCCAACGCCATCGCGGCCTACCAGCTCATGGAAGAATTGCGAGGCCTGACCCAATACCGCCGCATTCGCGCCACCCAGGTGCGCGAAGCCCTGCCTGGCATCCTCTGGGCTGTACTGATTGCCGGAGGCATAATTACGGTGGTGTCAGCCTGCTTCTTTGGAGTGCCGAATTTCCGTTTTCACTTGCTGCAAGTGCTGATGCTGAGCTTCCTGATCGCGCTGGTATTGGTGGCCATTGCAGACATTGATCAGCCCTATCAAGGTGAAGTGCGGGTTGACCCGCAAGGCTTCAAGTTCGCTGCCAGCTCGCTCCACAACCAGCCCGCCCCTTAGCAGTTACAGCTATTTTCGTTGGGGTCGTTTCGCCGGCGGATGTTTTTCATCCTCGCAAGAGATTTCGGTGTCGCGGTTGAGCTGGTTGCGCCCTTGCGCCTCGCCGGTGTGCTCTTCATTCTGGCCGGACTCGGGGAAGTCGCTGTCGGAAGACTTCAGCAGCGCGTCCTGATTGCGATGCCCGATTTCGCCGGTGCGAGAAACGTTGGTCTCCTGGCCGGGCTGGTCTTGCTCTACGGCGCCCTTGCCACTGTCTTCGTCAGGAGTGTTCCGAGCATTGTTCGACATGATTTTCCCGTCTTACGGATGAAAGTCCAGTCAAGAGCGTTGTCTTGCAGATTTTATCCTGTTATCGCAACCAGGGTTTTGCAAACAATGAAGCCGGCGATCATTCGCCGGCTTTGTATGAGTTATGAATGAAGCTAGTTTTCCAGTGCTGCGACTGCTACCTCTGATTCTTGTTTCACAATAACTTCCTTGAGTTCGCGCACCCCGTATTCGAATCCGCGGTCGAAGGCTTTTAAGTTCAGTTCACGGTAAGCCGGAGGCACAGACGCGCCTACGGCGTTTCGCAGGGCCTCACGGTCCAGCACCTGCGTGATGGCCCCGAAAAATCCGACCATCACGATGTTGAGCACCATCTTCTTGCCCAGTTCCTCAGCGATGCGGGTTGCGGGAACGCTATAGACGCGTACGCCTGCCGGCAGCTCGCCAATCCGCACCAGGTCCTCTTCGATGATGAGGATGCCCTCGTCTTTTGAGCTGCGGAGCAAACAGGCCATACGCCTCCTGCGACATCACCACCAGGATGTCGGGGTTGGGCACATAGGGATACAGCACTGGCGTATCCGAGAGAATGAGTTGCGCGCTACAGGCTCCGCCGCGCGCTTCTGGTCCGAAGTTCTGCGTCATGGTGGAGTAGCCGGACTGATAAATGCACCCGGCTTTGCCGATGATGATGGCCGACAGGATAACGCCCTGGCCTCCGAATCCTGCGATACGGATCTCGCTTACTGGCATGAACAGGCCTCCGTTTCCACGTAATCGTCTCCGAGAGAACCGAGCAGTTGATCATGCATGAGATCGCGATAGTCGCTGCGCTCACGGTCGACAAACTTGCCGACGGTGATCTCGCCGCTCTTGGTTAATGCAACGTCTTTGGTCGAAGCGCCGTTGCGGACTTTGCTGACTTCCTTGTAGAACTTCATGGTGTCGAGGCCGTCGCCCATCTTGTTGCGGCGCTGATAAAGCGTCGGGCAAGGCGACAGAACCTCGATGAAGCTGAAACCCTTCTTGGCAAACATCTCCTGCATGGAGCGCGCCAGTTGCTTAACATGGAAAGCCGTCCAGCGGGCCACGTAAACAGCGCCTGCCGCTTCCACCAGATACGGCAGGTTGAATGCCGGATCGTAGGTGCCGTAAGGATTGGTCGAAGTGATGACATCGCCCGGTGTCGTCGGCGCCGTCTGTCCGCCGGTCATGGCATAGATCAGGTTGTTGATGCAGATAACTTTGATGTCCACGTTACGGCGGGCCGCATGAATCAGATGGTTGCCGCCAATCGCGAACAGGTCGCCATCGCCGGAGTACACCACCACGTTGAGCTTGGGATTTGCCAGCTTCAAGCCGGTGGCGAAGGGAATCGCGCGGCCATGCGTGGTGTGAAATGAATCCTGCTTCACGTAGCCGGCAACGCGGCCGGTGCAGCCGATGCCGGAGACAATGGCGACGTTTCGGGTATCGATCTTGGCGTCGATGAGCGCGTGGGCGAAGGAGTTGACGCTGGTGCCGATGCCGCAGCCCGGACACCAGATATGTGGAATGCGGTCCATCCGCAGGAATTGTTCCACCGGGTTTTGAACGTTCAGTTCACACAGTTCACTCATCGCGCCACCTCCATGATGGCCTGCAGAATGTCTTCCGGACGGTGTACGCTGCCTCCGGCGTGCCCCACGAAGCGGACGATCGCTTTGCCGGCTGTTGCGCGTTCTACCTCGCGCACCATCTGTCCCAGATTCAGCTCTACGACGACTATGGCTTTCACCTTGGCGGCGATTTCTGCAATCTGTTTTTCAGGGAACGGCCACGCGGTGATGAGGCGGAACTTGCCGACCTTCACGCCCTTCTTGCGCGCCAATTCAATGCCGCGTTGCGCCACTCGCGAGGTGATGCCATACGACACCACGACCACGTCGGCGCCTTCGATCTGCTCTTCCTCGTAAAGAGTGATCTTGTCGACGTTTTTCTTGATTTTGTCTTGCAGGCGTCTCACCAGCTTGTCTTGCGTGGCGGGCGTCATGTCGGGATAACCACGCTCGTCGTGGGTCAGACCGGTGACGTGGACGTTGTAGCCCTCGCCGGTCCGCGGCATGTCGGGCACCAGATCATCGCAGGGTTTGAACGCCAGAAATTCGTCGGGTGGAAGCGTGGTGTAGCGCCGCGGTGTGACTTCAATTTGTTCCGGTGGAGGAATGACCACCTTCTCGGTCATGTGGCCGACCACCTCGTCCATCATGACGAACACCGGGCAGCGATACTGCTCGGCATAGTTGAATGCGGTGACGGTCAGGTCGAAACATTCTTGCGGAGAATTCGGACAGAGGGCAATGATCTCGTAATCGCCGTGCGAGCCCCAGCGCACCTGCATCATGTCGGCTTGTGCGGGCAGGGTGGGCAATCCAGTGGAAGGGCCGCCGCGCTGCACGTCAACAAAAACGCACGGCGTTTCGGTCATCACGGCCAGGCCGATGTGCTCCATCATCAGGGAGAACCCGGGACCAGAGGTCACGGTAAATGCTTTGGCTCCGCCCCAAACCGCGCCTTGCAGCGCAATTGAGGCCGCCAGTTCATCTTCCATCTGGATGAAGGTGCCGCCTATGGTGGGCACGCGCGCGGCGAAGCGCTCCACGACTTCGGTTGAGGGAGTGATGGGATAGCCGGAGGAGAACCGCGCTCCCGCCGCCAGTGCGCCTTCGCAGCAGGCGTGATCGCCATCAAGAAAATGAGTGCCGGTCATCACACCAGCAGGATCAGCGTGCATTTTGGTCCTCCTTGATTTCGGCAGCGGGTGGCGGCGCGGCTGCGGCTGCAACTTCTTTGGCCGGCGCAGGCTGCTTATGCCCGAAGATTGCGAAGTCGGGGCAGTACATGCCGCACAAATCGCAACCACTGCATTTCTCCGGGTGGACCATATAAGGAGTGTGATATCCCTTGGCGTTAAATGCGGAAGAGAGCGCCAGTACGTGCGTGGGACAGAACTCTACGCAGAATCCGCAGGCTTTACAACGCTCAACGACGATCTGCACCGAACCTTTGGCCATTGCTTGCTGCCCTTTCTTCTTGGCGCCGCGCCCGAGGAATAGCGGCCTTGAGGCCGGCATCTTCCCCTCATTTGGCTTGGCGGCACCTGGAATTACGCTGCGGTTGGAGGCTCACCCACCTACCGAACGATGGTTCGATTCTTAACCATGCACTGCCCAAGGCGAAGTGACAGCGGTCACACCGCGATGTGAGGAGGAGCACCGCGAGCAGCACTCAGCTGTCAGCCTTCAGCTATCAGCCTTCAGCTCCAAGAGTTCTTGGCGCCTGAGCCTTAGGGGCGTGGACGAAAAGTCAATTTGAGTTGGCAGAGGGAAGACGCAGGGTTTTGTCTCGGGAGTTGTCATTAGGAGCGAGGCGAGGAATCTGCTCTCGTGATGCTGAGCAACTCGCGGGGTTCAGCGAACACGGTCGAAGTACCTTGGGCGGCTATAGGGGCCCTTCGACTCGTCGCTTCGCTCCTCGCTCCAGGATGACAAGTGGGGAAACAGCAAAGCCGTCGGGGGCTGAACCTTAACCCAACAAGCGAAAAAACGACGCTCATTGGAGGAGCGAGCCACCCGCGCACTAATGGACCTGCGTACGGAAGTCGCCGAGCTGGCCCTTTTCCGCGAACAGTTCCTCGATTCGAGCGATCAACGCATCGGGTTCCTCGTCGCGCGGAACGAAGCGATCGACCGCACTCTGCGAAGCATCGTGCACTCCAAAGTAAGGCGACAGCACGACGGCAATCACTTGCGGACAAACCTGCTTGATCTGCACCGCCACCTGCTCCAGGTCGACCCCAGGGTAGTTGTTGTCCATCAACAGCATGTCGGGGCAAACATTTTCGGCGAGGATGGTCGCATCTGCCACCGAGCTTGTGGGCCAAACTTTATACCCAAAGTGCTCCAGCAACATGCGTCGAAGCTGAAGCATGGTGGCATCGTGACACAGACACAAAATCGCTTTACGGCGTAATCGCATGTACTGTCCCGGAGATATCGCGGCTACCATGGAAACCTCTCTGTGGTCAGCGAACTAGAGGTTGTGTGCATATGTGACGCAACAGGCACCGGGTGCCGCCAACCTAGATTGCAACGCTTGTGCCAAAGACCATGGCAAGAAAACACGGGAGTTATCGCGCAGGTCCGTGCGCCGACCGGAAACTTTTACGCACTGAAAGGAAAGGCTGCCATGGTCAGGCCAGTGTTGTGGGAAACCCAACGAAAATATGGGACATAGGCAACCATAACCGCATCGCCACAAGACCACGCCTTGCATCGATGACCAACTAGACTCGGACGGTTACTCAGAGTGCGAACATGCATGTATGATGGAGATATCATACGAACTGAGAGGAGCCGCCTATGGCCAACTCGCGTCCATCCTTTACCAAGCGTCAAAAAGAGCGTTCACGACAGGAAAAACAGGCTGAAAAGCTCCAAAAAAAGCAGCAGCGCAAGCAGCAGTCGGACACTGAGCCAGAAGCTCCCGCCACCCAGTCAGTGGCCGATCTGGTGGTCACGCACGACGAAGAAGGTCAGCCGCAAGGCTTTGATTTTCATGACTTTGCCAAGTAATTCCGTAGCAGCGGCCACCCCCGCCGCTGCTTTCCCGGGCATTTCCAAGCAGGCTGTGGTACACTTCCGTTAGACGCTATTAGCCACGGTTCGCTTGTGGTGCGACAGTCCGATCCGAAGTTTTGATCTGATTTCCCGCCTTTCCTGCTTCCCGTTTGTTTTCAGCGCCCAATAAACCATTGAGCGGCATCCGAAGTATCTTCGCGAATCGCATGCACTAACTAAATGCAATCGCGAGACGCCCCTCCAGAAAGTACGAATCGATTGACACAATTTACAGAAATGCCTCTTTCCGCTGATCTTCAGCGGAAGTTGGCGCTTGCTAATTTCACTATTCCCACCGCCATCCAGGCGGAAGCGATCCCGCACGCACTTGCGGGCAGAGATGTCCTGGCCACCGCCCAAACCGGCACTGGCAAAACCCTTGCGTTCCTGGTGCCCATGATTGAGCGCCTGTTGCAGACTACGTCTCGCAACCCTGAAGCGCTGATCCTTGTACCCACCCGCGAACTTGCCATGCAGGTCCACGAGCAATACGAGAAGCTGCGCGACAAGAAACTCGCGCCCGCCGCGCTCGTCATCGGTGGTTTGGCCGAGAAGGCGCAGATTCAGGCCTTGCGCTCCGGAGCGCGGGTCATCGTAGCTACGCCCGGACGGCTGGAAGATTTCCTGGGCCGCCGGCTGGTGCGCCTGGAAGCGGTAAAGACCCTGGTTCTGGATGAAGCCGACCGCATGCTCGACATGGGCTTTCTGCCGGCCATCCGCCGCATCGTTGCGGTGCTGCCGCGCGATCGCCAGACGCTGTGCTTCTCAGCAACCTTGGAAGCCTCTGTCGCTGCTCTGGTGAACGACTATATGCACAAGCCAGTACGCATTGCGCAGGGTTCAATTTCGAAGCCGGCCGACACGGTCGAACTGCACGCGTTTGAAGTATCTCTGTCGGAGAAGTCCGAAGTCCTCCGCCAGCTTCTGTACGCTGAGAAGGGGCGCACCCTAGTGTTTGCCCGAACGAAACGCGGCACCGAGCGCCTGGCGAAAAGCCTGGTACGCGACGGTTTCTCCGCCGCGATGATTCACGGCGACCGTACCCAGTCGCAACGGACGCGGCGCGCTCGCGGGCTTTGATGCAGGCCACTTCAAGGTGCTGGTGGCTACCGATGTTGCCTCGCGCGGTATCGATGTGCAGAACATCGCACACGTCATCAACTATGATCTGCCGGCCATTCCCGAGGATTTCATCCATCGCGTGGGCCGGACTGGCCGAGCCGGATTGCGCGGCCGCGCTTCGACACTGGTCGCGGGCGCCGAGGTGGCCGAGCTTCGCTCCATAGAACGAGCCCTGAAGCTGCGCATCACGCGCAAGTCGATGAATGGCGCGGACAGGATTCCGGAGCGTCCGGTACGGAACACCCTTCCCTCGCGCACGCTTTCGAGAATGGCCGGCGAGGTGTTCTCGTAAGGGTTGCGCCGAACCAGGGTCAACTCTCCAAACCCGCCAATGTCGGCGGGTTTGGTTTTCCGAACTCCGTTGCCAGGCACAGGCGTTTTCCCGTATCCTGAGGGCCATGGAAGTAAATCTCACCCCCGAGCAGCAAGCACGGCTCGCGCAGATTGCCACCAGGGCAGGGATCATCCCTGAGCGGTTGGTGACAGATGTTGTTGCCCGTTATCTTGACGAAGAAGCCCGCTTCCTTGCTGCTGTGGAAAAAGGAATAGCGGCCGCCGCTCGCGGTGAGTTTATCGAAGAAGATGAGATGGACGCTCGCCTGGAAGCTATGTTCAAGGTCTGATGCGCATCCGTTGGACCGTTCCCGCCGCCGACGATTTACAGGACATCAAGAACTATCTGCAACAGAACTATCCCCATTTCGCGGAACCGACGGTGCGGGCAATCTACCAACGCATCCGTTCCCTGAAAGCTTCACCTAATCGCGGCAGACCCGGCCACCGCAGCGGCACTAGAGAACTTCCGATTACGCCTCTCCCCTATGTCGTGGTCTACGCAGTGAAAGCAGATGCCGTCGAAATCCTGCATATTTATCACGGTGCTCAGGACTGGCGATGATGTTTCAATCTGCGACCTCGCGTTTGACCACCGCTTTGCCCCGGGTATAATCTCCGCCCATGTCACACATTGAGTCGCACCCGCCAGGCTCATTTTGCTGGATCGAACTAGCTACCACCGACCAGGCCGCCGCCAAATCGTTTTACCAATCGCTGTTCGGATGGACTCCCGCGGACATGCCCATCGGGCCCGGCTCTTTCTATACCATCTTCCGACTGGAGGGCCAAGACGCAGCGGCTGCCTACACCTTGCGCCCAGACCAGCTCTCGCAGGGTGTGCCTCCGAACTGGATGCTCTACATCGCGGTCGCCAGCGCTGACGCTGCGGCGAAACGCGCCGCCGAAATTGGCGGCATGGTGTTGGCGGAGGCGTTCGATGTTCCCAACGCCGGCCGCATGGCGGTGCTGAAAGACCCCACCGGAGCGCCATTTTGCGCGTGGGAGGGCAAAGAGAACAAAGGCACCGGCATTGCGCACGTGGACGGCACCCTGTGCTGGGCGGACCTAAGTACGCCCGACCCGCAGCGAGCCGGCAAGTTTTACAGCGACCTGTTCGGCTGGCAGATCATGGGCGACGATGAAGATCCGGAACACAACTATCTGCACATCAAGAACGGCGAGCACTTCATTGGAGGAATTCCTCCGGTGAAGCATCGTCAGCCCAACACGCCGCCGCATTGGCTGGCGTATTTCAATGCGTCGAATTGCGATGCCGTTGCCGGCAAAGCCAAAACTTTGGGGGCGAAGCTTTATCTGCCTCCGATGACGATGGAGAACGTCGGCCGCTTCGCGGTACTGGCCGATCCGCAAGGGGCAGTGTTCGCAATATTCCAGCACATGCCGCGAGAGCAGAAATAGCGGCCCCGCTCGATCCTCAAATGAAAACCCACCCAAGCAAGGGCGGTCTGGGTGGAGCACCCGAAGGATTGCTTGTGGGATGGCGAGTAGGTGTTGAAAAACTCGCTCGCGGAGGTCGAGCTGAAATCGTCGCGCAAGGATGCCCTATAAACGACGATCTCTGACTGCGTATACATTTCTAGTCACCAAGTTTTGGTCGCTTCTTAGAAAAACGGACTTTTTCAACAGCCACGCGATGTTTCGGCAGTAATCGGGAACTTTTTTGGTGATTGTGCCGGCAATCCCCTTAGGAGGATGGATCACTTCCGGATTTCCGACAATCCGGGAGCACCCCAGTCGCCCCGGATTGAAACGCCGAGTATGGCGCCTTCCACGGGTGCGCATCGCGCCTGCTACCCTCGCTTCCGCCATCCAAAGGCAGTCCAGTGAGGTATGCTCTTCTGGGACATTCCCCAGAGATGAGTGAAAGCGGCCAGACGACGAGCGGAAGTTGGTGGAGAACCCCGCAGTCGTACTTCATGGCCAAGTTGCAACAGCGTGAGGACCAGGTATTTCTGGTGTTGGCGCTGGTGATTGGCGCGTTGACCGGCCTGACGGTCGTCGCTTTCATTCTGCTGACGGAGCGCGAGGGACTGCGGCTGTACCCGGCGGGCGGTTCCCCGTGGCGGCGTGTGCTTCTCCCTGTCGGAGGCTCACTGGCCATCGGCTACCTGCTGTATCGCTATTTTCCCAACGCGCGCGGCAGCGGGGTACCACAGACCAAGGCTGCGCTGTTTGCCCGCGAGGGCCGCATCACTCTGCGCACCGTTCTGGGAAAGTTCTTCTGCACGTCGGCAACGCTGGCCAGCGGAATCCCGCTGGGCCGCGAAGGGCCTTCGGTGCAAGTGGGCGCAGGCATTGCTTCCGTGCTGGGGCGCCACCTGGGATTGCGTCCCGAGAAAGTGAAAGCGTTGTTGCCGGTCGGTGCGGCGGCAGCAATCGCAGCCGCGTTTAATACTCCTCTGGCAGCGGTACTGTTTGCGCTGGAGGAGATTATGGGCGACCTCCACGCGCCGGTGCTGGGCTCGGTGGTGTTGGCCTCCGCTACCTCCTGGTTGGTGCTCCGCCTTCTGCTCGGGAATCATCCTCTGTTCCAGGTCCCGCAATACCAATTAGTGAATCCGCTGGAGTTCGGCATCTACGCGGTGCTGGGCGTGGCCGGTGGCCTGGTGTCCGTCACATTCACCAAACTCCTGCTCGACATGCGTCAGCGCTTCCTGCGCTTTCCGCAAAAGACGGTCTGGTTCCAACCCGTGGCTGGTGGTCTGGTCGTCGGTCTGATGGGATGGTTTGTACCGCAGGTGCTGGGCGTGGGTTACAGCTATGTTGGCGATGTCCTGAATGGACGGATGGCGCTCAACCTGATGGTCCTGCTGGTGGTCCTGAAGCTTCTGGCCGTGACCACGAGTTATGCTTCGGGTAACGCGGGCGGCATTTTCGGCCCTGCCCTATTCATCGGCGCCATGCTGGGAGGCACCGTGGGCACTGTGGCCCATCATTTGCTGCCCACCCAAACAGCCACGCCGGGCGCCTACGCTCTGGTTGGAATGGGCGCGGTTTTCGCGGGCATCGTGCGCGCTCCCATGACTTCGGTGGTGATGATCTTCGAGATGACGCAGGACTACGCGGTCATCGTCCCGCTGATGATTGCGAACTTGGTGAGCCTCTTCATCTCTTCACGGCTGCAGCGGGAGCCCATTTACGAAGCCCTGGCAGTGCAGGATGGCATACACCTGCCGACGGCGGAGTCGCGCCACCGACGGGATGAGCGCCAGATAACCCGCATCATGCGCGCTGCGCCCGAGTCTCTGCCTGCCGAGATGACGGTCGAGGAAGCTCTGCAAAAGATGGGGTCGAGTGAATCACGCACGTGGCTGGTGACGGATCGGCGAGGAGTGGTTGGCGTTGTCAATCTCTCGACGCTCGAACGAGAACGCGCCGATGGCGCCGCCAAGCATCTGGAGGAACTTGTGGCTGGGCCTGTTTTTCCGCACGTCCACGCCGACCAGGGGATCGATTTGGCACTGGAGCGAATGGGCGCAAACCAGATCGACATTCTGCCGGTAGTGAGCCGTGCTGATATACACAAGTTGGAAGGCGTCGTGACCCTGCACGATGTTCTGGATGCCTATGGGGTCAACATGCCTGGCCGGACTTAGGCTTAAAGGAAGGGATTCTTTCTGGATCACGGGATGTACCGAAGTTACTAGTTCGCAGATGGCCTCTGAGAACAGCGTTGTCACAACCAATCGCGACGGCAGAGGATTATTTGTGCAATTGGGGCAGGGCGCCCGTTAAGGGCTCGGTGCGCTCCCGATCGGGATGACAGGCCGGGGAAGGTCAGGGTCTTACCCCGCCATTTTTCGCGGCAGCTCTGCTACCGAACGGCTTGCCCTCGGTGTCTAAAATAGGGGCAGGGCGAGCCTCTTCTGCTTTCCGGTCGTCCCACGGAACTAAATTCGGTTCCTACACGTAACAATCAACAGAACGAATTCCTACCCGCCTTGGGAGGCTGCAGTGGCTAACGGCAAAAATAAGAAGAAGCGCTGGATCATCATTTCGAGTGTAGCGGCCTTGGTGCTGGTGTTGGTGATCGTCGCGGTGGCAGCGACCCGCGGAGGCACCAAGATCGACCCCACCAAGCTGGCCAAGGTGGAGAAGGGCGACCTCGCCAAGAGCGTAGTGGCGACCGGCAAAGTCACGCCTATCACCAAGGTGGAGATCAAGTCGAAGGCCAGCGGCATCGTCAAGAAGCTTTACGTGGACTCGGGCGACAAAGTGAAGCAAGGCCAGTTGCTGGCCGAACTCGACAAAATCGAGATCGAGGCCCAGGTTAGTTCCGGCCGCGCCCAACTGCTTTCGTCCGACGCCAACCTGAAGGGCGCTGAAGCCGATCTGAAGCGCGCCGAAGTAGATGCTCAAGGTGTGGACATTCCTACCTTGCAGCGGGCGTATGAACGCGCCCAGGAAATGTCGAAGGATGGCGTGGTGTCGCAATCGACCCTTGACGATGCGCAGCGCAGCTACATCATGGCGGTGAACAAGCGCGATCTCGCGCGGGCGCAGTACACGGTAAACAAGGCCAAGGTGGCGCAGGCGCAGGCGCAAGTGAAGAAAGACCAGGCCAGCCTGAACCAGCTTGAAGAGCAGCTCAGCTACACCACCATTACGGCCCCGATTGACGGGGTCGTTTTGTCGCGCGACGTGGAAGTCGGCGACGCAGTCAGCTCTATTCTGGTGCTGGGCTCGGGTGCAACTCTGGTGATGACCCTGGGCGACACCAGCGAAGTGTATGTCAAGGGCAAGGTGGACGAGAGTGACATCGGCAAGGTGTACCTCGGGCAGCCGGCCCGCATCCGCGTTGAGACCTTCAAGGACAAGACCTTCACCGGGCACGTAACCAAGATTTCGCCGATGGGCGTGGAGAAAGACAACGTCACCACCTTCGAAGTGAGGGTGTCCATCAATAATCCCGGCGGCGAACTGAAAGCCGAGATGACCGCCAACGCCGAGATTATCCTCGACGAGCACAAGAATGTGCTGATGATTCCTGAAGGCGCCATCCTGTACGACAAAGACAAGAAGGCGTCCGCGAATGTTCCCGACTCAAAGGGCAAAGATGGAATGCGTAAGGTCGCAATCAACATCGGAATCTCCAACGGCGCCAAGACCGAAGTGCTGTCGGGCCTGAAACAAGGCGACCAGGTTGTCTTACAGCAGTAGCATGAGTCGGTACTCGCTTTGGGCTGCCGTCATTGGCAGCCCGATTTCTTGAAATGCAGTCACTCAATGTCCCCCGCGAGGCACTATGAAAAAGCACTGCACTGCCCTTCATCATCTTCTTCTCGTTACTCTCTTGTTGGCTCCGGCGCTGCTGCACGCGCGTGCCGAAGGTCACTTCGAGCGCACGCTGCAGGTCTCCGGAACCGTCAGCCTCGATGTCACCACCGGCTCAGGCGATATCACCATCAAGGCTGGGGGGACGGACAAGGTCGTGGTGCACGCGACGGTGCACTCTAACAACGAGTGGTTCTCTAACGCCGAAAGCGCGGTACACGCCGTCGAGTCAAGTCCCCCGATTCAACAAAGCGGGAACAGCATTCGCATCGGTTACAACTTGCCTGAGGACGTTCGCCACCATGTCGCCATCAGCTACGAGATCACCCTGCCGGCTGATTCCACGGTGCAAGCGCATAGTGGCTCGGGCGGCATTGGAGTCGAAGGGGTCCGCGCTGAGGTGCAGGCCCAGACCGGCTCGGGCGACATTCGGGTGCGCGACGTTGGAGGCCGCTCGCACTTGCAGACCGGAAGTGGAGGCGTGCGGGCGGAGAATGCCGCCGCCCCGTTTTATGCGCACACCGGCAGCGGCGACATTGAAGCCGATCTCAGCGGGTCTGGCGACGTGGATGTGCAAACCGGATCAGGCGGAATCCATCTGCGGGGAGTTAAGGGCGGATTGCGCTCCCGCAGCGGTAGCGGCGATCTCTCCGCTGACGGCAGTGTGGGCGGGTCTTGGAATCTGCATACAGGCTCAGGATCGATTCGCCTGGCCATCGGCTCTGGCAGTGGCTTTAATCTGGATGTGCATACCGGCTCCGGTTCGATTCACTCCGACCTTCCCATAACGGTCCAAGGCTCGTTGGGCCGGCACGAATTGAAAGGGACCGTGCGCGGCGGCGGGCCCGAGGTGGAAGTTTCCACAAGTTCGGGGGATGTGGATATACGGTAAGCCTATAACACTAAAGAGTTAATCGTGGAGCCACTTTTCTGGGCAGGCTATCTTTGCTGAGGGTTTCTTCGCTGCAGATTTCTTCCGGAAATCTAAGGTAAAAATTCCCAGCCCCACCTGCAATTTTTCTAGTTCCCAAATGCCGGTAAATGAGGCATTCTAGAACTTCCCAACATAACCCCGGAAACTTAACTTCAGGTCGTGGATTGATGAGGATGTTCACCAGAAGGCGAGCCGTTCTCGCCGTTGGTCTGGCCTTGTTCTACTCGAGTGCGGTCTATGTTCACGCCCAGACCATCGCGGAGATCCCGCGCGACCCGTCAGAGGTGTCCGAGCCGTCAACCGCACGCCCCTCCAGTTCTTTGGATGTCACGGTTGGATCCGGCAGCGCGGCTGCGACGTCGGGTGCGGGCATCGTTGCAGTGGCCCCACCTTCCCAATCGGAACGCGGCATAGCCTGGGGTCACCTGTTTGAAAGCTCTCTGATGTTCCTGACCATCGAACATGTGTTTCGTTACACCACCGAATCAGGAACGCGAGACGCTTTCCATACGCCCTTTTTCCCTGGGTATTTCGATTCGGTGAAAAGCCTTCACGGATGGGCTGACGGTGACCCGTTCCTGGTTAACTACGTCGGACACCCGATGCAAGGCGCGGTGGCGGGGTATATGTGGCAGCACAACGATCGTGCCTACCGCACCGTGGAATTCGGTAAGAACAGCCGATACTGGAAAGGAAAGCTCCGCGGGGCCGCTTTCTCGTACGTTTACAGTCTGCAGTTCGAGATCGGCCCACTCAGTGAAGCATCGCTGGGGCACATTCAGGGCCTGTTTCCTCAGCAAGGGTTTGTGGACCAGGTCATCACGCCTTCAGTTGGCCTGGGATGGACGCTCGCCGAGGACTCCATTGATCGCTATGTCATAAGATATGTGGAATCTCGCGTGAGCAATCCCTACGTTCGCATTCTCGCCCGTGGGACTTTGAACCCATCGCGCTCCTTTGCGAACGTGTTGAACCGCGAGCTTCCCTGGCATCGCGAAGACCGCCCCGGCGTGTTTAAGCCCTACCCGGAGGCGGCGGCGGTGAACAGCTTTATGGAACAGGCTGCCAGGAGCGGGGTGGCGCATCCTCCGCCTGGGGTTGCTCCTTTCGAATTCACGATGACTCCTAACTACCGGGCGTATGTGGGCAGTGGCGCGAAGGGGTCTTGCGTGGGCGGCGGCGGTACGGCCGCGATTCGCGTTGCTCCCGAATGGCAGATTGTTGTGGACCTCAATGGCTGCAAGCTGCTGGATCTTCCCACTAATCTGAGCGGCGATTCACTCAGCTACATGGTCGGGCCTCGCTGGACGCCCGCAACGACCGGCCGCTGGAACCCGCACGCGCAGTTTCTGGTGGGGGGCACCAAGCTCACCCAGGAAATCCTGTATCCCGAAGAAAAGGCCTTGGTGATCGCTGCCGCTCCGCCGGCCGACCAGGGATATCCTCTTCATCATCTTTACACCAAGGATTGGGACACGGCTGGGTTCGCGATCGCCGCGGGAACGGGAGTGGACTACAAAATCAATAATGCACTGGCCTTCCGAGTGGCCAGCCTGGAGTATTCACATTCCTGGACGCAAGACCTGAATGGCGTGAACTATCAGAACGGTCTGCAGCTTACTACTGGGTTGGTCCTGCACATGGGGACGTGGTAGCGGCGCATAAACGCCGGCAGGCTTGACTCCGGTGGCCGCTGCGAATAGTTTGCCAGTGCATGTCCGACACGCGCATCGTCACCTTCACTACCGACTTCGGCCTTAGCGGTCCCTTCGCAGGCATCATGCATGGCGTGGTGCTCAACATCCATCCTGAAACCTCTATCGTTGACATCAGTCACGCCGTCGCTTCCTACGACGTGTTCGATGGCGCTTGGACGATTGCGCAGGCCTATCGGTTCTTTCCCCCGCGCACGGTGCACGTAGTGGTGATCGATCCCGGCGTGGGCGGCACGCGCCGGCCCATCATCGTTGAAACCGACGACTACGTCTTCGTCGCGCCCGACAACGGTGTGCTCTCGCTGGTCGAGATGCGTGAGCCGAAATTCATCGTGCGTCACGTGACCGCCGAACGCTACTTCCTGCAGCCGGTGAGCCAGACTTTCCATGGGCGGGACGTTTTCTCGCCGGTGGCCGGATGGCTGAGCAAGGGGGTCGCGCCCGCCGAGTTCGGTCCGGAGATATCCGACTACGCGCGCCTCACCCTGCCCGCCGTCGAGCGCATCGGCGGGAACAGCTTGCGGGGCATGGTGCTTAAGGTGGACAAGTTCGGCAACCTCATCACCAACATCAGCGAGCAGGAAGCGCCGCATTTGTTCACCGCTGCGCCTCCGCCGGTGAGCATACTGATTGCGGGCCAGACGATTACGCGTGTATGCCATTCCTACGCGGAAGGTGGCGAGGATGAATTCTTCGCCATCGTCGGCAGCTCGGGATACCTGGAGATCGCAGCCAGGCAGGCGTCGGCGGCAGAGAAGCTTGCGGCAGGAGTGGGAACGCCGGTGGGGGTGGTGTTGGGATTAAACTAGCGTCTGTCTTTCTCCGTTGTCATCCTGCGACGCGCGCCCTTTTTTGGTTTGTCATCCTGAGCGACGAGCGCAGCGAGGAATCGAAGGACCCCTATGTTGGTCCACCCTTGCCACGTGGATGATTTTCGTTGTTCACGGGTTCTTCGGCTTCACCCGGGCATAGCGTTCCATTTCACCTGTCCACTTCAAGAAGCGAAACAGCTCCACGCGTTCGCGCCAGGTGAATCCAAAAAATTCCAGAAACCCGATGCTCTGCATCTTGATGCCGGTGTAGGTTTCGATTCTCCAGCGCAAATAGGGACTGCGCCAGGGGGCGAGACGATGGCCGCGGGTCGCATTCCACAAGAAGCGCAGGATGTAATGCATAGCTGTAATCAGTATATCGGCGACGCTGGCCGCCGCCTTCGCCAACCCCGCTCCCTCCTGCTAAACTCAGGCCGGAGCCGCGAAACGCCGGATGACCGATGACCAATGACCAATCCCGACAAGCCGCGGAAGACCATTACTACGCGGCGCTCGATTCTTATGCCGAGGGGCATCACCAGCAAGCCATCCGGCAGTACCAGGCCGCCATCGCCGCCGATCCTTCCTTTCTCGACGCCATGCATGGCCTGGCGCGCGTTTACCAGGACACGGAGCAGTTCGACAAAGCCATCGAGGTCGCCAAGCGCATCGCCGAACTCGATCCTGATGATGTGCTGGCGCATACCAGCCTTTCCATTTTGTATCAGCGCAAGGGCATGGTGCCGGAGGCCGAGGCGGAGGCCAACAGGGCGCGCATCCTGGGATGGAAGCAGCAACTGAAACAAGGCAAGCAGTCTGCGGAGTGAAACCTCCATGCCAAGACGCCGGAAGCCACGGTGCGCGCCATCTATCGCAAGCTTTCGCGCGCCTGGGGACGCCAGCATTGGTGGCCGGCGGAAACTCCCTTTGAAGTGATCGTTGGCGCCATCCTCACCCAGAACACCTCGTGGACCAACGTCGAGCGCGCCATGCTCAACCTGCGCGCGGCGGGAGTGCTCAGCGTGGAAGGCATTGGAGAACTGCCAATGGCAAAGCTGGAAGCGCTGGTCCGGCCCTCCGGCTACTTCCGGCAGAAAGCACAGCGGCTGAAGAATTTCGTCGCGTTTCTCGATGCACGCTACGGCGGATCGCTGGAGCAGATGTTCGCCACTCCCACGGAACAGCTGCGCGCTGAACTGCTCACCCAGAACGGAATCGGACCGGAGACCGCGGATTCGATCCTGCTATACGCAGGCAATCACGAGAGCTTTGTGGTTGACGCCTATACCCGCCGCATCCTGGGGCGGCACCTGACGGTGAGCGCGGGCGCGAAATACGACGAGATCCGCAACCTCATCGAGCGTGCCCTGCAGCGCGAACAGCCGGTAGAGTTGCCCCGGCCGGGAAAAGCCGAACGGCCGCGAGTGCACGAGGCATCGGCGATGAGCACCGCGCAACGCAGCCCGCTGGCGCAGGTGTACAACGAAATGCACGGACTGCTGGTGCAGGTGGGAAAACACTATTGCCTGAAACAGCAGCCCAGGTGCGAGATTTGCCCGCTGGGACGCATGCTGCCGATTGCGATAGAGCCGGCGGATGCGCCACCGACAATCAGAAGCCGGTCGGCGGGCAAGAAATAAACCAAATCCACCACGTGTCATGCTGAGCGCAGCCTGCCCTGGGTTTGGGCAGGCGGAGTCGAAGCACCCCTATTCGATCCCAGACGTATAGGAAGCAATAGGGGCCCTTCGACTCGCGGCAAAACCAGCCGCTCGCTCAGGGTGACAGAGGTTGTTTTGAATACGGCCCTGCCCCTCTGTGCCTCTGTGTCTCTGTTAGTGAGAATTTAAGTTGACTGGTTGCGCGCCAGAGCGCGCCGGATGGTTTCGTCGAGCGCAGACTTCGCTTTGGCATATTCCTCAGCGCTGACCTTGCCCTGCTGGCGATCAATCTCCAACTGGAACAACTCTTCCTTCATCGCATCCAGCAAAAGCGAGCCACGGTCACGCGAGGCGCTGGGTATCTCGGCAGCTTCCGGCCCATCGAGCACACCTCCGCAAGCAGGCAGAGGGACGGTTTGCGGCCGAGTGTTTGATTTCGACACCACGTACGCGCCGCCCATCACCAGCACCAGCGCGAATGCGCCGAGGATGTATGCGCGATAGTCGTGCAGCGGATCGGGCGCGTCAATCGGAGCGCCTAATCCACCGCCGGGACGATTGTCGTTGGCGGTGGCCGGCGCACCGCCGCCCATGGCCCCGCCGCCGCTTGCGTCACCTCGGCCGGTTGACTGCGCGCCCTGCTGGCCCTCCGCCTGAAACGCACCCGTGCCGGCGATGCGGAAGCTGAGGTCCTGTCCGGGCTTTACGTTAGTGGCCACCATGACGCCTGCGCCGCTGTCGTCGGGCATCGACTGAAACTGTTGCGGATTTTTGGGCGTGAACGTCATGCCCTTGGGTGTCATCACGACGAAGTGCTGCACTTCGCCGAGCGGCTTGGGCGAGATGCTGGCCTCGCCGCTATACGGGATGTGGTACGACACCTGAAACTGCGTCTCGCCGGGGCGTAGAGGGTAGTTGAAGGCGTAGTGGTTTTTCTGCGGGCCGGGCGAAGCCTCCACTGCGATGGGTTGGCCGCCGGGACCCTTGGCCTGCGCCGATTCCAACTCAGCGCCATCGGGCAACACGAACTCAAACGTGTGCTTGTCGTCGGCCACCGTGCGTGGCGGTTGCGACTGGTTGCGAATCGCATACAGCGCGATTGCCTCCAGCTGTTTGCCATCGCTCTGGTAGCGGTCCACTTCGACCGTCTGGCTGAGGCCGTCAACTTTCTTTGCGGAGTCGTACACCTTGAGCTCAGCCGTGGTTGTGCCGGGCATCAGCGGGCCGCCCGGCGGGAAGTAGTTCACGCCGTCGTGCGTGACACGTACCATGCGCGGCCCACCCTCACCCGCAGGCGCCGCCAATGAGAAGCGCCCTTGCGCGTCACTCTTGGTGTGTCCCACCTCCTGCATGCCCTGCGACAGAGAGAGCAGGGTGACCTCGTCTCCTGCGGAAGGCTTGCCTGTGGTGGCGTTGGTGACGGTGCCGGTAATGTTCTGGGCGGCCGCGAAAGAAGTGAGCAAGAGCAGGCAGAGCAACGGGTAGAGCAGGCGCGGGTAGAGCAGGCCTTTAGGCCTGCGTCCCGCCCATCCTCTTTGGATTGGGGCTTCAGCCCCCGGAGACCTAGGGCAGAACAGAGCAACCCTGCCGTCGGCTGAAGCCGACTCTTTCAGAAGAACAAATGGCCTGGACGCGGGCCTAAAGGCCCGCTCTACCCGGGAATCCCAGAGGGGAGTAGCTCGAGCAGTATTCACGCGCGGCCTCCCTTCGCGGGCGAGTCTCCGGGACGCCGGGTGCCACGCCGGACTATCGCGCGCGCCTTCTCAATGCCCTCCATCTCGGCGAGAATGGCGGCGGCTTCGTCTTCCAGCAAGGTACGCTGGGTCGCGAAATCGGACTCGCTCAACTTGCCGGCCTTGTGTTCGAAGCTGAGGTCGCGCAAATTTTCGTAGGTCGCGTCTTTGCGTTCCTGCAAATACATCAGGCGGGTCTTCTCTTCCACGGCGTCCACATCGCCCGGCTGATAGAAAACATAGAAGAACAGCAGCGCTGCAAACAGCGCGCAGCCGAACATCACAAACGCGGTTTCCTGTCCTTCCGCGGCAAACACCATCAGTGCAAACATCAGTAATCGGTCTCCTGACGCGCCTTCTTGCGAAGGTCGTCGAGTTCAGTAGTTCCAAGATTGGGGGGCGGCACGGGATGCGCGACCGCGCGCGACTTCCACGCGCGCACAAACCAGATGGCCAGCGCCAGCGCCGCCGCAAAAACCGCAAACGGCATGATCCAGGCCACGCGGTTGAAGCCGGTCGTGGTGGGCGCAGACAGCACGGTGTTGCCGTACTTCTGCACGAAGCTCTGTAGTACGAGGGAGTCGCTGTCGCCGCGCTCGATGCCGGCGGTCAGCTCGTTGCGCATGCGGTCGGAGTAGGTGCAGCCCACATGATTGCATTCCAGCAGCACCTGATTGCAGCCGCACATGCACATCAGGCCGTGTCCCAGCTTGTTAAAGCGGGCGTCGCCGTCGGCGCCCAGGAACGTGATGGCCAGCAGCGCAATGAGCAGGAGCTGCGCGATACGAAGTTTCGAGTTTCGAGTTTCGAGTTTCAAATTATGAATATCCAAATTCTCGGCACGATTTGTGCCGTCCCTGAAGGGACTCGGGATCATTTATTCTCGCTTACCCAGCGCTGAAGCGCTGGGCTAAGATTTTCCGTCCCGCTTCGCGGGACTGTTTTCTATCCCCGCGCCAAGACCATGACATAGATGACCCAAAGCACGAGACCGACCATCACTCCGCCAGTGATACGTATCTCAACAGCGCCCCATCCATTCGCATACTTTTTCTCGGTCAAGGTTCCTGTGGCGCGTAGGTGGTACGGCAGTCGAAACCACGCTCGTGGAGAAACCAACATGAAAGCTCCATTGACGAGCAGCATTAGCGCGACAAGTCCCGCAACAATTCTTCCTAGGATCAGCATTGCAACGCAGCCAGCGAACCGCAGATCCTTCGACTTCGGCGGCCAAAGGCCGCCTCCGCTCAGGATGACAGATGAAAGAGGACACGTAACGCGGGCCTGAAGAGACTTTGTCGCAACCTCTGCCGTCCCTACGGGACTCGGATTTTTTTCACCTTACCCAGCGCTGAAAGCGCTGGGCTAAGCTCTTTCGCCCCATCCGGGGCTCCTCTTTCTGTGATTCCTTCCACTGCCGCAAACCAAAACCAGGTTGCGACACAGTCTGTGAAGGCCCGCTCTACCTAGTCTCTCCCAACTCCCACTACCCGGCCTCGCGTCGCCTCTTCTTCCGCGCGCTCCTTCTGCTTCACCGTGATCTTCGCCGGCTTCATGTTGGGCAGCAGGGCGATCAGCGTCCCGATAATTACAATGATCACTCCCGACCAGATCCACATCACCAGTGGATTCACGTGCGCCTTGATGATCGGCTTGCCCGTGTCCTGGTTGCGCCCGGTATAAACCAGATACAAATCTCCGCTGGGACGCGAGCGGTTGGCCACAATCGTTGATGTCTGCTCGCTGGCCTTGTAGAAGCGGCGCTCGGGGAACATGGTGTCGATCTTCTTGCCGTGCCGGTAAACGTCAATCACGGCCCACTCGCTGGAGTAGTTGGGCTTGTCGTCCTGCGTGTACGAATCGCACACCAGGGTGAACGAGCCGATCTGCATCTTGTCGCCGAAGCCCATCTCCTGTTCTTTGTCCAGATTGAAGGGCAGGCCGGCGAAGCCGATCATGATGACGATGAAGCCGAAGTGCACCAGGTATCCGCCGTAACGGCGCGTGTTGCGCCGCGTGATGGTCACCATGCCTTCGAGAATGTTCTTGCCGGTCTGGCGCGCAATGACGCGTCCGCCGCGCCAGAACTCGCCCACTACTGTTGCCGCCACCAACACCGACAGCGAGATCGCCATCAGCGAATAGAAGTACGCCGAGTCCTCCCAGGGACGCATGCCGCCGATGATGAGCCCGATCGCCGTCAGCACCGCCAGAATTGCCGGCCACAGAAAATTACGCTTCAGGCTGTCAAGGGACGTTTTGCGCCAGGCGAGCAGCGGTCCCACTGCGGTCAGGAAGATGAGAAACAGTCCAATCGGAACGTTGACCCGATTGAAGAACGGCGGCCCGACCGTGACTTTCGAACCAGTCACCCACTCCGACATTACCGGAAACAGCGTGCCCCACAACACGGCAAAGCACGCCACCAGCAGCACCAGATTGTTGAACAGGAAACTGGACTCGCGCGAGACCAGCGACTCCAGCCGGTGCTCGCTCTTCAGGGTATCGCGGTTGCGCACGAAGAAGAACACGCAGGTGGCAAACGCCAGCGCCAGGAACCAGACGAACCAGATGCCGATGCCCGATTGCGCGAAGGCATGCACCGAACTCACCACGCCGCTGCGGGTAAGAAACGTTCCAAAGATGGCCAGCAGAAACGTGGTAAAGATGAGCCACATGTTCCACATCTTCATCATGCCGCGCTTCTCCTGCATCATCACCGAATGCAGGAAAGCGGTCATGGTGAGGAACGGCAGCAGCGACGCGTTCTCCACCGGGTCCCATCCCCAGTAGCCGCCCCAGCCCAGCACGGCGTAGGCCCAGTGCGCGCCCAGGAAAATTCCGCAAGTCAGAAACAGCCACGCCACCATGGTCCAGCGGCGCGTGATGTGGATCCACTTCTCGCCGGGATACTTCATGATGAGCGCGCCCAGCGCGAAGGCGAACGGCACGGTCACGCCGACATAGCCGAGGTACAGCATCGGGGGATGGATGACCATCTCGGGATATTGCAGGAGCGGATTCAGTCCATTGCCGTCGGCGGGAATCTGTCCGCTGACCAGGCCGAAGGGATGCGCCGCAAAGTTCACCAGCAGCAGGAAGAACACTTGCACTGCGGCAATAATCGCCGAAGCGTGCGCCGTTAGTTGGGGATCGACTTTGTAGCGCAACCGAAGCACCAGCGCATAGGTTGACAGCAGCCACGCCCAGAACAGCAGCGAGCCTTCCTGTCCCGACCACAGCGCCGCGAACTTGTAGGCGATGGGCAGGTCGCGGTTGCTGTGGTGCATGATGTACGAGATGGAGAAGTCGTTGCCGAGCGCGGCTATCACCAGCGCCACCGCGGCCACGGTGACCGCGGCCCAGCAGGCGATGCCGGCGCGGCGGGCGGTCTCGCCCAGGCGATCGTCTTTGCGGTACAGCGCGAGCGAGCCCGCGACGAACGAATAGGCCGCCAGCGCCAACGCCAGTAGCAGTGCAAAACTTCCAATTTGCGGCATGAAAATTATTTACCCGTATGAGTTCGGCGCCGGACATCCGGCGAAAGTGCCATCCTGAAGCGAATGTCCCCATTTTACTCGCAATCGCGTGGCCAGAGGGCGAATCGTCTGCCGGTTATACAACTTTGCGGGAGTGCAGACCATCGAGGAGCGTCATTCCGGGCCATTTTCGGCGCGTTTCTTGATCGCTTGCAACCACATGCGTCGAATCAACGCGCTTCCCGGATAAATCACTCGCCAGTACTCGCCGAACTTGCGACGCGAGGATGGGTCGGTAGCGAACACACGAGTGTCCGTTGTAACCAGGCATTGGTCCGGTGCCGTTTCTTCGATCACGAAGTTCATAGACGCCAGCGCAAAGCCGGGCGCGTTCAGCGCCTTGAAGTCGTCGGGAGAGGGCTTCTTGCTCGGCCGCCAGCCTGGGGGCGCGCGCACCAGAGCGCCGATGACAATCTCACGGCCGGGCTCGTCGGCAAGCAGGAGGAAGCCTGACCGCAAAGCGAGATCCAGAATTGGCTCGTTCTGCGGCGCGTTCAAAATGCCGGGCGGGGATGCGCGACCCAGGCGGCGAATCCAGGTCAGCGTCCGCAGCAGCTTGATTTCTCCCGCTGGCACCTGACGGATTGCCGCGTAAACGCGCGCTCTGGACGCGTGGATCTCGATCGAGTGGGATTCGCTGAACTGATAGACCGGCGCAAACTCATCGAGCTTGGTTCGCGCGATTTCGACCCGCGTCTCCGCTGCCGGCAACGTTGCGCCGATCACGAAAACCAGAATTCCGCACGCGAGAACAAGAGCGCCGATGGCGCGGGTTCGAATTGCCAACAGTCGCAAGGGGTAGACCACGGCGACGGCTCCCGCCAAGATTACCAACAGCCCGCCGTAAACCAGCGACACAGGGATCAGGTTGTTCATGGGGATTCTCGCAGGTGATTTTGCGCTCGGGCTGCGTAGCCTGAACAGCGAAAGGCGCTCATGCCGGGGGCACGAGACTGAGAACCGGGGCTAAAAAGAAAGAGCCGGGAAAAGGAGGGCGTCCCTTTCTCGACTCTATAATTACATTATAGCACATTCAGGCGGTTTTTGACACTATTTTTGACATTTTTCTTCTCTTCTGTTATCTGTGCTTTACGTCAAATTTCACCACCTTTGTGGGGCTTGACAAGAATTTCCCAAAACGAGAATTCTGACCACCTGCCGGTTACGCGGCCTTGCGACCCCCCACCTTACGGCCAGTTCTCGCCTTTCGTCCCTCTGCCGCCCGGGTCTTCGCCGCCTTCTTGGCTGCCGCCTTGCGAGCAGCGCTTCCGCGTGTTCGGGCAGACTGGCGAGCCTGTTTCGACAACGCGGCATGCGAGGCCGCCTGATGACCTTCGCGCTTCAGGACGCCGCTGATCGCCCGCGAGCGTTTGGCTGAGGTTTTCTTCTTTGCCGGCGCCCGGCCTCTCTGCACATCGCGTCCGGCCTTTTCTCGCGTCGCCTCCGAGGTTGAGCCTTTTTTCGGCGCAGGAAGGTCCACTCCGGCGCGCCGTGCCTTCGACAAGCCGATGGCAATCGCCTGTTTGGTCGAGGCCGCACCGTGCTTGCCTTCGCGGATGTGGTCCATCTCCTCTTTCACAAATTCGCCGGCCTGGGTACTCGGCGCTTTTCCCTCGCGCGCATCTTCCTGGGCCCGCTCTAGTGTTTCTTTTTCTGGCATGGATTTTGCTTCTCCTGTTCATGAACGGAGATGCAGAATCAGGCCCGCAGGATGGACTACACTAATCTTGCGCGCACCGCACCAACATGTCTGCAGCCGTGACCCAATCCGTCCTGGCGCCCCCCGGCACGCGATCGCACAAATACCGGCCGTTGCTGTTTGCGCTGGCTGTCCTGCTGGCAGCGGCGACCATTTTCTACAGCGCGGCGTGGATGTACTACATTCGCCAGGCCTTGCCGCAGGTCGAAATCGGGATTGACGAATCGGAAACTTCCGCAGGGGTTGAGATTAGCAACGTGCGCAAGGACAGCCCGGCGGAAAGGGCTGGGCTGAAGGACAAGGACCGCATCGTCGCCATCAATGGAAGCAGCGCAGATTCAGCAGCGGCGTGGAATGGAGTGATGTATCGCGCCTGGCTGAACGCCAAACCTGGAGACGCCGTCACGCTGACCGTGCAGCGGCCCGGACAATCGCAGCGCGTCGTGATCACGCCTGTGTTTCGGGTCCTGCAAGGCGCTGGTGACAACAAGACCGCAGCCCGTACTGTGGCAATGCAGATCCTGTCGTCGTATCCCATTTTCTTCGTAGTCGTCGGTCTCGCAGTACTTTTTCTTCGGATCGAAGACCGCAATGCATGGCTGCTGGCGCTGGTATTCGCGACCTTCATCACGGCCGCGGATCTGCCCAGCCAATTCGCCCTCGCGCCACCCCATCTTCAGTACTTCCTGTTTGCCTACCGGACCCTCATGGGCAGCATCCTCGCTGGTCTCTTCTACTTCTTCTTCGCGGTCTTCCCCACGCGCTCTCCCATTGACCGCAAAGTTCCCTGGCTGAAGTGGGCGCTGTTGGTAATGGGCATCTGTTTGAGCCTTGGAGATTACCGGCACGGCGGCTCCAAAGCCTTACCTTTTGTCCTCGCGGTATTGCCCGACCGCATCGCCGAGAATGCCCGGATCGTCGTGGTTTACGGGTCAATTTTTCTCGGGCTCATTTCCCTGCTGCTGAACATGTTCAGCGTCACCAGCAGGGACGACCGGCGCAAACTCAAAGTTATTTTCTGGGGGACCATCGTCGCAGTCACGCCTGCTGTGGTCATCGCGTTCACGCAGGAAGTTTTCCATGTGGGGTCTTCCTTTTGGCTGAATTTCGTCAAGGTAATTCTCCTGTTGCTGTTTCCCCTCTCCTTCGCCTATGCCGTGGTGAAGCACCGGGTAATGGATGTTCCGGTTCTGTTGAAGCGCAGCGCCCGCTACTTTGTGGTGGAGCGCGGATTTGTTTTCCTCATCCTGGCAGTGTCGGTGGGCGCGACCCTCTGGCTGGCGCAGGTATTTTCCCGGCACTTTGCCGCCGGATCGAAAGCCGCCATTCCGGTGGGCGCGACCTTCGGGGTGCTGCTGATCTCGGGCGCAACCCAAGTGCACCGCCGAGTGCGGACGCGTCTGGACCGCGCCTTCTTCCGCAGCTCCTACGACGCGCAGCAGATTCTGGAGAGCCTGGCCGCCCAGACGCTTTCTGTCAGTAGCCGTGAAGGACTGGGCCGCCTGCTGCATGATCAGATTAACGACGCGCTGCATCCCAGCTCGATGTATGTCTACCTTGAGTCCGGCAACGGGCAGTTGCAGGCGTACGCCGGCGATCCTCCGGAGGAAGCGAGGACACTCCCCACCGGCGCCGCTGGAATTGCCGAACTGGCAGACCGTCGCGACCCGCTGGAGCTGCTCCCAGAAGCCATGCATGGAACGCAATTGGAGCCGCTGCAAGCGGAGTGCCTGGTGCCGATTCGCGGATCGAGCGAGGGCCAGTTGCAGGGAGTGGCCGTGCTGGGGCCGCGATTGTCGGAGGAACCGTACTCCACCGGCGACAAGCGTTTGCTGGCATCGGTTGCTAGCCAGGCCGGCATCGCCATGCGCAGTATCACTCTGGCGGAGAAGATGGCCGCAACCATGGAAGGCGAGCGCCGCACGCAGCAGGAAATGCAAATCGCGCGCCAGGTGCAGAGCCGCCTTCTTCCGCAGCAGGCGCCATCACTGCCCACGCTGGAGTGCGCCGGCAAGTGCATTCAGACGCGCGCCGTGGGCGGCGACTACTATGACTTTCTCGATCTCGGCTCGGGACGCATTGGCCTGGTGCTGGCCGACATTTCGGGCAAGGGCATGTCGGCCGCGCTGCTGATGGCTAACCTTCAGGCCAACCTGCGCAGCCAGTACGCGCTGGCCCTGGAAGACATTCCCCGGCTGCTGCGTTCGGTGAATCGCCTGTTCTACAAGAACACCGAGAACAATAACTACGCCACAACCTTCTTTGCCGTCTATGACGACGAAACCCGACGTTTGCGTTACGTCAATTGCGGACATAATGCTCCGTTTCTCGCGAGGGCCGACGGAAGTGTGGAACGGCTCGAAGCCACCGCGACCGTCCTGGGGCTGTTTGAAGAGTGGGACTGTACCGTCGCCGAACTTGAACTGGGAGCCGGAGATGTTCTGGTGATTTATACCGACGGCATCTCCGAAGCATCGCCGAATGAAGAGGACGAGTTTGGAGAAGAGCGTCTCATCGAAGCCATGCGCAACCCCCGCGGCCGTTCAGCCGACGAAATTCTCGAAGCCATCCTTAGCCAGGTGCAGCACTTCAGCCAGGGCGAGCAGGCGGACGACATGACGCTGATCGTGGCGAGGGGAAGGTAGGGAGATGTTAGCTTCAATGCCGCGATAGCGGCTGAAGGAAGCCGTTCGACATGGCTCATCAAGACCCCGAAGAGGAACGGCAGCGGCTCGCCAAACTCTACGCCGACATGTCAGACGGTGAGCTAGAAGCCGTTGCTGCGGATTCGGCAGAGCTAACCGAGGTCGCTCGCCAGGTTCTAACCGATGAGCTTGCTCGCCGGCGCCCGGAAGAAGTTACTGTGTCAAACCCAGGCGACGGTCCGGAGCGCGATTCAGTCGAATTGGCTGACGTCGTCAGCATTCGCCAGTTCCGGGACCTGCACGAAGCGCTGCTCGCCAAAGGCGTGTTGGACTCGGCGGAGATCGAATCCTTCCTGGTCGACGACAACATGATTCGCATGGACTGGTTCTGGTCGAACCTGGTGGGTGGCATCAAGCTGTGCGTTAAGCAGGAAGACGCTGAAGCGGCGCTGGATATGTTGGAACAATCGATTCCCGAGAATTTCGACGTCGAGGGCGTTGGTCCGTTTGAGCAGCCGCGTTGTCCGAAATGTCAATCGCTGGATATTGCATTTGAGGACCTGAATCAGTCCGTCGCCTGGGTCAGCGCCTATGCTCTAGGGTTTCCAATTGCTCTTCGCCGGGAGCGGTGGGTGTGCCATTCGTGCGGAGCAAAGTGGGGTCCGACGGAAGAGAACGAAACGCTACCCAAATAACTCTCATCGGGTGCCCTGATTCCTCGGGGCTAAAGAGGCTGTGTTGCAACCTCTGCCGTCCCTACGGGACTCTGTATTATTTCCCATTTGACCCGGCGCTGAAGCGCTGGGCTAAACTCTTTCGCCCCATTCGGGGCTGAAGTTTGCGTGATTCTTTCCCCTGCCTCAAACCAATATCTTGCGGCCCCTCCGGAATGACAAGGGAATAAAAGGTTCACAATGGCGCACCCTTCGACTTCGCTCAGGGCAGGCTCTAAAGGTGCGCCCCTTCAAAGTCGGCCATCCTCGTAACTCACCCACCAATTTTCTCAGTTCCCATTGGCGCTGGTGGGGTTAACAAAAATCCCCATCCAAGCAAAACCAGCTTGGATGGGGCACCCTCTCTCTCTAACCACTAACCACTAACCACTGGTTCCCTCACGCTTCTCCCGCCAATCCTGCATTTGACATCCAGCGCGTCGCTGGTTTGGCAGTCATCTTGGGCAGAATGTCGAGGTAGATCACGGCGTACCGGAAGGCGATTACGGCAGCCGCGATGACCAGCACGCTCGACGCCAGCTCCGTCCACTTGGGCACGTAGTGCGTCCCCATGGCGGTCTGCAACGAGTTGATGGAGACGTTGAGCCGGTCAACCATGAATCCCGCGACCACGATGGCCGAGGTCCAGTAGAGCCGCTCGGGATTTGCGCGCACGCTGTTATAACTCAACAGGAAAATCGGTATCGCCAGAAACAGCAGCATCTCGAGCCAGAAGTAGCCAGCTTCGCTGGTGCGCTGGAAGGCATAGCCTAGCGCCTGGTTCGAAACCAGGTCGAGCAACTTGAAGAACGCGTAGACGATCAGCAACATCTGGATCATGCGCCCACAATCGCTGAGGATGCTGAAATCGACGCGCACCTTCAGCGAGCGCATGCACAGGTAGATGGCCATCACGGTCAGCGCAAGTCCGGCGGGAATCGCCGACAGATAGAACAACGCATGCATGTACGGCGAATACCACAGCGGATGGACCTTGCCGCGGGCGATGAGGAACAGCCCGCCCAGATAAGACTGGTGCATCGACGACAGCAGCACGCCTGCCAGTACAACCGCGATCAGGATCTTGTGGTGATAGCGCAGCACGGTTTCACGAAATGCCTTCCACGGCAGCTTCTCGATCAACGCCGGCGCGAACTCGAAGGTCAGCACCGTCATGTAGGTCATGATGCAGACGCACACGTCGAACAGAACCGAGCGGTGGTTCCACATCACGACGGGATGCCAGAAGCGCCACGGCAGGCCGATCTCGTACAGGTAGCCGACCATGACCGTCAGGTAGCCGAGAAATGAAATCAGGATCGAGGCGCGCAGGATGGGCCGGTAGCGCTCCATGCCCAGCAGATAAACCGCGGCGCTGATGCCGAAGCCGGCGGCGGAGAGTCCGATGCCGCAGAGTGTCCCCAGGCCAACCCACAGGCCCCAGGGCATCTGATCGCTGAGGTTGGTGCTGGCGCGGAATCCCTCGAAAAAGCGAATGTATGTGGCATACAGACCGGTCACAAATATGATGGCTACAATGACGCGCCATAAAGTGATTTCCGATTTGATTCGCGCGATCATGGCTAGCTCCTTTTCCCTTTGATGCGGTTGATGGTGGCTTTCTCTTCTTCTTGGGCTTCAGCAAGCGCAACTTCGCGGCGCCGCTGCGTGACCCAGTACAACGCCGACAGAATGGTGCCGCCCATGATGACAACTTTGGGCGAGTCGCCCAGCGCGCTGGCGGTGAGGGTTGGCATGGGCTGATTGCCCGTGGGGCCCGGCTTGAATCCGAGCTTCTCGAACGGAACATCGGAGACGAACAGAACGCTTCCACCACCGAGTTCCTCGAGCCCGTAAATCCGCGGAACGTACGATGAGTCGCCGCGAATGCGGTTCCAGGCTTCGGCAATCAAGGCATCGCGATCGCCGAAGATGGTGGCTTGCACCGGGCAGGCTTCCGCGCAGGCCGTCGGTTTGCCAGCCTTAATGCGCTCGGAGCACATATCGCATTTCTTGACGAAGGGCGCAAGCTTGGTCCACTGGTAGCGCGGCACCTGGTAAGGGCACGCCAGCATGCAATAGCGGCAGCCGATGCATTTGTCGGCGTTGTACACCACCGGGCCCAGCGCGCTCTTGCTGATGGCGCCGACCGGGCAGGCCGAGGCGCAGGCCGGGTCGTCGCAGTGCATACAGATTTTGCGAACGAACTTGTCGCCGCGCGTCTCCACCACGGTGAAGGCGGTGTCGGAGAGTGTGGGTTCAGGGTCGGGACTGAATCCGTGGAGCTGTTTGCAGGCGGTCTCGCAGCTCAGGCATCCGATGCAGCGCTTGATATCGATGAGCATTGCTTTTTGTTTTGGCATGGGGTCCTCCTCGGTTGTGCTTCGATCGGCGCTACGTCAGGAAAAATTCCTTCGCCAGTTGTTGCTGCGTAGTGGCGTCCACCTGAAACAGCAGGCCCTTGACGGGCAGGCCGCCATCTTGCGCCAGGGCGGGATTGAGTTGCTGCAACATTGCACCGACACGCGCCATGCTGTTCTGCATCCATGCCGGAACGATCGGCCCGCGCAGAAGGTTCTTCATATTGACGGAAAGCTCAGGGGCCTTCACCATGCACAGCCAGCCATTCTTGTAAGGGTCGTCCACGATGAGGTTGGGGTTCTTCAAGACTTCGTGATTGACCGAGACGAGCACGCCCTCGACCGGCGAAAGCATGTCGATGTTCTGGCCTTCGCGAGTTACCGTGCACAGCTTCTGGCCCTGGCGCACCCAGCGATTCAGGTCGGCGATTTCGATGGCATCAATCTTGCCGAACAGATTTCCGGCGAATGCATCAATGCCGACGCGCGCATTCTGCCGGCCTTCGTCCATCACCCAGGTGTGGCCAGGATGGAACGCGTAATCTTCGGGGACATCAAAGCCTGCCTGCTTCAACATTACGGGCGCATTCAGTTTCTTTGCGGGCGCCACTTGCAACATTGCCGCCTCCTGCGGACGACGGAAATACATGACGGTAAGAATGAGTAAGAATGTAAGTAGGACGAATAAGATCGACATAAAGCCTCCTTACTTGCTCCGCCCGATGCCATACGGCTGCATCGGTTGGCAGAGCGGAGCACGAGCCGTTCGTTCCCCCTTGGTCAGTTTCGACAGCATGTGGAAGGTCGTCACGGCATCGTGCTCCGCCTTTGCTAGTGCACGTGGAGGGCAAATCTTTTCCCGAAAAAGGCTGCGATGGCAAAGGAGTTAGAGGCTTGGTGCCCGATTGCGGCGGGTTCAGCTACTGCGTTATGCATGGGTAGCGTCGCATTTTGCAGGAGTGCAAACTATGAAGGCCGTCTCTACCAAACGTCGAGTCGGTGCGAGTTCTGCTACACCAGTTCGGGCGTTTTCTTCAGGCGGCGCAACAGCGAGGTCGGATGGATTCCGAGGATGCGGGCGGCATGGGTTTTGTTCTGCCCGGTGGCATTCAGTACTTCGTGGATGTAGCGGTCTTCGAGCTCGCGCAAACTGACAAACTGATCGCCAGTGGGCGAGACTTCGAACGACGACATCTCCTCGTGAGCGGCTTCTTCGTGATAATCACGAACTTCCTCCGGCAAATTTTCTTCGTCGATCTCGGTGCTGCTGCACAGGATCATTGTGCGTTCGATCACGTTGCGCAACTCGCGAATGTTGCCCGGCCAGGGATACCTTTGCAGCAACTCTGCAGCGGCGGGAGTGAAGCCCACGAAGCTTTTTTTCAGCTCGTCGTTGAAGTGCTGCATGATGTCGAGGGCGAGCGGCAGAATATCTTCACGGCGCTCGCGCAACGGCGGGATGAACAACGGCAGCACATTCAGGCGGTAATACAAATCTTCGCGGAAGTCGCCTTTGCTGACGGCTTCCTTCAAAACTCGATTGGTAGCGGTAATGATGCGCACGTTTACTTGCACCGGCTTGGTACCGCCCAGGCGCATGAAGGTCCCCTCTTCCAGCACGCGTAACAACTTTGCCTGCAAACTGAACGAGGTGTTGCCGATCTCGTCGAGAAACAGCGTGCCTCCGGAGGCCTTCTCGATCAGGCCTTCCTTGCGCCGCCGCGCGTCGGTGAAGGCGCCTTGCTCGTAGCCGAACAGTTCGCTCTCCAGCAAGGTGTCAGGCAGGGCGGCGCAGTTCAGGCTGATGAGCGGCGCGTGGGCGCGCGTGCTGTTGTAGTGGATGGCCTTGGCCAGCACTTCCTTGCCGGTCCCGCTCTCGCCTTGAATCAGGATGGTGGTGTGGTCGCTCTCCGCGGCGCGGCGCGCCATCTCCAGAATCTCGCGCATGGCCGGGCTTTCGGTCACCACGCGCCCGAAATCATAGCGGCCCTTGGCGGTCTGCACCGTGTCGTGAACGCGCACCCGCAAGGCCAGCATCTCGGTCGCACGGCGAATGGTGCTGACCATGTCCGCGATATGAAATGGCTTGATGAGGTAGTCGTAGGCGCCCAGCTTCATGGCTTCCACCGCGCGGTCCACCACGTGATAGGCGCTCATCATCACGACGATGGTGGCGGGAGAAAGCTTCTTGGCCTGGCGCAGCACCTCGATGCCGTTGATGCCCGGCAGCACCACGTCGAGCAAAGCCAAGTCCGGCTTCTCTTCGGCCAGCGTGGTCAGCGCTTCCTCGCCGCTCATGGCCAGGAAAACTTCGAAGCCCTCGCTCTCCAGAGCGCGGCCAATGGTGCGCACGGTGAGCGCTTCGTCATCGACAATGAGTATGGAATACGACATGGCTAGGCGATGACCTCCTCAACAGGCTGCATGGCCTTGCCAACCTGGCGAATCGGCAGGGTCACGCGAACGGTTGTGCCCAGGTTCTCAATACTTTCAACCTGGATGTCTCCGCCGTGGCTGCGCACGTAACTTTGGGTGATGCTCAATCCCAAGCCGGTGCCTTTACCGCGCTTGGTGGTGAAGAACGGCTCAAAGACGTGGGGCAGAATGTCGGCAGGGATTCCGCTGCCGGTGTCGCGCACCCGCAGCTCAATCACCTCCGCGAACTTAACTTTGTCGGCCAGGATGGTGATGGCGCCTCCCGGCGGCGTCGCCTGCGCAGCGTTGAGCAGCAGGTTCATCAGGATCTGCGATAGCTGATTGGCATCGGCGCTTATGTTCGGCAGGTCGAGAGGAATGCAGTTCTGCAATTCAATCTGCCGAAACATGGGCTGGTGCTCGAGAAACTTCACCGTCTCGGCGGCGAGCCGGCTGAGATTGACTTTGCTGAGCATCAGCGGCGAGGGACGCGCATAATCCAGCAATCCCCGCACCGCCGAAGAAATTCGACGCGCGCCTTCGATGCATTGCTCAATCTCTTCCCGCCGGTCCCCGCTGGCGTCTTTGCACTCTAATTCCAGGTGCGAAAGAATTCCCAGCAGCGGGTTGTTGATCTCGTGGGCCGCGCCCAGAGCGAGCTGGGCCAGTGATGCGTACTTTTCATACTCGGTCAGTTGCGACTCGAACTGCATCTTCTCTTTCGCCAGTTCGCGCTCTTCCTCCAGACGACGCAACAATTCCTGCTGCGCCACGTTGCGCTCGTACTCGCGATGATCGGCAAGCTCCTTCGACCGTTCGGCTTCGCGCTCCGCCGACTTGATGCGCGTCCTGGCTAGAACTGCTAAAACCAGCAACAGAACAAAGCCCACCGCGATGCCGGCCCAGAACCCGCCAGTGGAGGTTGGAGGGGTGGCGCTGAAGGCGTAGCATTTCGTCGAAAAAATTAGCGGTGCGGCGCAAGCCAGTGCGTGCAGCAAGAGGCGCGGAACGCGGCGCACACTGCGGCGCGCTCTTGCCAGGCGATCGCTCGGCGAAGCTGCGGCCAACATACGCACCTCCCTACTATGAAGTTCGCGCAGTATTGGCATGGGAGCAGTGACCGCAGTCACCAGCACGGGTGATGGGTGAATGCAGGGGAAATTTCAAGACCGTCGTTCTGAGCGTATTCCAACCTGGTGGCGTCTTTACGCCGGATCAACCGCCGGCGCAATCTCGGCTGGCTGATCGGGTTGGGGCGCGGGTATCGGATCGGAAGAATTGCCGGTTTCCAACGCTGGCACCGGCTCAGTAGGAGGGCCGGCCTCAGGCTCAGGCACGGGGCGCGCATCGTCTTCTGCCAACGAAACGTAGGCCGCCAGGCGCGCAAGATTCAGCAGATCGGCGCCGGCGAAATAGATCAACGCGATCGCTGCCATCATCAGTAGGACCCAACCTGGCGCGAGGTATCGCGCCAAACTTAACGGCGCGAACATTGCCAGGCCCATGGTTCCCAGCCATACCAGGCGAAGCGGAAAAAAGCCCAGACCCAGCAGAAACAGCCGCCCGCCCCGTCGCGAGACGAAGTCCACGGATTGCGCCAGAGCGTCCATCGCCGAGGCGCCGTTGCGAATGCAAAACAACGGTGCGATTCCGAGGAACCAATTCAATGCAGACCCGAACCACAATGCCAGGCCGATACCGCTGACCAACAGCAGCGCGGCCACGCCGTTGCGGTTCTCTCCAGCCATGACGCTGCCGATCATCAGGCAGGCGATCGCTGCCGAAAGCGCGATCAACGACCACGCTGCGCGCAGCAGATTCAGCACCAGGATGGGCACAAATTGCCAGGTCAGCGGGCCCGGGTCTTCGTCGGCACTGAACATTGCGACCAGGCGGCGGAGCGTGGCGGCCCGGCCAGCGGTGGCGGCAAAGCACCACAGCAGCGTCACACCCAGCAGCAGCACAGATTGCTCCAACACGAAGCGCGCGAGACTGCCGCGAAAGATATGCTGAATGGTATCGGAGAGCAACTGCGGTTGCAGTGTGCTGAGCAGAAATTCGTCGGTGGGAGAGACTTTCAGGCTGTCAAGAAACAGCCCCCCGGAAATGATGACCAATGCCCACGCCGTAAAACCGAAGCACCAGCGCCACGCCAGTTCAGCCGCCAGCACTGCGGGATCGTGCCAGATGGCGGCAAAGCCATCTTTGAACGGCGAACCCTCGCGGCCGGGATGCGACATGGGTCAAGCATAGCAGCACGCTTGAGCGGTTTTGCCATACCGCTATAATGCGAGACGAAAGCGATAGTTCCGGTTGGACATTCCACGATGGCCCAGCCGCTGATTGCCCGGCAGCGCCGTCGCTGTGGCTAGAGGAGGTCGAAGATGTTCGCACGCAACGCACACTTCCGCGTGAAGTCGCTCAACCTGGCTGCTGACTTCGCCCAGACACTGGAGAACGAGGTGCTTCCTTTACTGCGCCAGCAGAAGGGCTTCAAGGGCGAAATCACACTCTCAAATCCCGGCAATCTGGAGCGGATTTCCATCAGCCTGTGGGACAACAAGAGCAATGCCGAGGCGTACGACGCCAACATCTACGCGCAAGTGCTGAAAATACTGTCCAAGGTGATTGACGGGAAGCCCAAGATTCGCACGTTTGAGGCGGTTGCCTTAAACCTCAACCGCGACACGGTCGCCGAGCACTAGAGTTCTTGATTGCTCCTCACCGCGCAGCACCCGCAATGCGCCTTCTACCAGCGCCTGCAGTTCGTCCTCGCCCGGATAAACGACGATAGGAGCGATCCACCCTACGTACTCGGTCAGCCGCGAGACCAACCGCTGCGAATGCGTCATGCCGCCGGTGAACAGCACGGCGTTCACCCATCCGTGCAGCACGGCCGCCATTGCCCCAATCTCTTTCGCGATCTGATAAGCCATCGCTTCGAACACGATTTTGGCCTTGGCCTCTCCGCCGGCAATGCGGCGCTCCACTTCCACCAAGTCCTTCGTGCCCAGATACGAGTACAGTCCGCCCTCGCGGAACAGCAGCCCTTCCACTTCTTTCTGTGTGTACTTGCCGCTGAAACAGAGATCGACCAATTGCATTGCTGGCACGCTGCCGGCGCGCTCCGTGGAAAATGCCCCTTCTTCGCGTGAATTGGTCACGTCAACCATGAGGCCGTTTTCGTGCGCGGAAACCGAGATCCCGCTGCCCAGGTGGGCCACAATCAGCCGCAGCGATTCGTACCGCTCGCCGCGCTCGCGAGCGCAACGCTTGGCCACCGCCTTGGAATTCAAGGCATGCGACAGACACTGCCGCTGCAACAGCGCCGATCCTGAAAGGCGCGCACACTCCGGCCATTCGTCCACGCTGACCGGATCGACAACATACGCTGGTGCGCCGGCCTTTTGCGCCACGTCATACGCGAGAAAAGCGCCCAGGTTCGCGGCATGTTCGCCGCGCCGGGCCTGTCGCAATTCGTCCAGCATCTCCTGGTTCACAACGTAGGTGCCACTGGCCAAGGCGGGCAGCAGGCCACCGCGCCCCACCACCGCATCAAGCCGGCCGACATCGTGTCCCGCCTGGGTGAGCGCAGCTTCAATCTGCGCCGAGCGAAACTGCTGTTGGACCAGAATTGGGCGTCCCTGAAACTGCGCCATCTCGGCATCGGAATGCCGGATGTTCCCTACGAAGTCTGCGCGCTCGTTCACGTACAGCGCCATTTTGGTCGACGTAGAACCGGGGTTGATCGCCAGGACCCGGAATTCATTTTGCGGCAAACAGCACCCCCAGCGCGATGGAGTTTACCTTGTCATCCACACTCTCCACGCGCGATGGAATCAGGATCGGCACGCGTGCCCCGGCAACCACATGCGCGCACTGCGAGCCGCCCAGGTACTTCACAGATTTCCCGAGCAGGTTGCCCGCCTCGATATTCGGAACCACCATGCAGTCGGCGTGGCCCGCGACTGCATGCCGGATGCCCTTGGCTTGCGCCGCAGATTCCAGCAGCGCGCAGTCGAGGGCGAGCGGGCCGAAGACATCCACATCACCGAACTCGCCGGCTTCGGCCATTTCGGTGAGCAGCCGGGCATCGACACTCGAGGGCACCGAATCGCTGACCGCTTCGGTGGCGCTCATGAGTGCAATCTTCGGGCGCGCCAGTCCCAGAGACCGCATGACCTCGATTGCGTTCTGCACGATTTGCTTTTTCTGCTCCAGGTTAGGCAGAACATTCAGCCCGCCATCGCTGATGCCGACCAGCCTGGTCTCGCCCGCGAGCTTGTCTTCATAGAGCAGCACGTCGCTCAGCAGGCGACCCGTCCGCAGGCCAGCCTGTTTGTCCAGCGCGGCCCGCAAAAGTTCGTCGGTGCGGAGGTGGCCTTTCAGCAACAGGTCCACGTGGCCATCGTGCGCCATACGGATTGCGACAGCGGCTGCGTCATCGGCACTGACAAACTCTGCGCCAGCGATCAAGCCGAACAGACCGAGGGCCTCAGCTTTGGCGCGAATTTTCTGCTGGTTGCCGATCAACACCGGAATGGCAATCCCGAGGTGCAGGGCGCCATCGGCCGCGGTGAGGGCGACCTCGTCGTCAGCCGCCACAATGGCGACGCGTTTCGGTCCCAGCGGCTGGGCGCGGAGGCGAAGTTCGGCGAAGTTGGTTATTTCCTGCCGGGCAAGTGCAGCGGAGCTTAAGATCATGGCCTATTCTTTCCTGCCAGGGCCTACGTTTGCAGTGAGGCAGGTCACAATCGCGACCGGTAGGCGACCGCCGCAGGTTGTTTTACCATTGGGGTTTGCAAATCGACGCCTTTGCAAGTCAATTCCAAGGAAAGGCAATCTCATGTCTAACTATCTGCTCAAGACCGAAGCTTCGGCGTACTCTTTCGCTGATCTGCAGCGCGACAAAGCAACGGTGTGGGATGGCGTAACCAACCCGGCCGCAGTGAAACATCTGCGCGAAATGGAGCCGGGAGATAGGCTGGTCATCTATGAGACCGGAGATCGCAAGAGCGCAGTTGGCGCCGCGTCGGTCGTTTCCGTCGATGCTACCGATCCCAGGAAGCCCATGGTGAAAATCAAGGCTGGAAAAGCGCTTGCGCAGCCGGTGACTTTGCAACAGATCAAAGCCAACAAGCTCTTTGCCGATTCGCCTCTGGTGCGTCAAGGAAGGCTTTCCGTCGTACCGTTGACCGACGCGCAGTACAAGGCCCTCACGGGCGAATAGGGCGGCCGGCCGAATAATGGTAGCCCGGTGCGACGGGCATGCCGAATTGACACGGGCCCGCCCGGTGCAGCAGAATTCTGACACTCAGTCTGCCGAGTTTGACCGCTTTCTGGGATTCCCAAGAGAGGTTTCACCTCGATATTGCGCCTGTTGGTGCGGGCGCCGCTCAGCACCGTCGCAAATTGCGACCTTGAGAAAGAGGTTTGTCTTGACCAAGAAGTTGTTTCTCGCCGTGATCACATTCTTGTTTGTTGCCGCCTTGCTCGCGCCGGCGCAGACGCTAACCACATTGACTCACCAGCCGCCCGACGGAGCCGGGATCGGCTTTTTGCTGACCGACGGCACCGCCGTGTTTCAAGGCAACGGGCTTAGCGATTGGTGGAAGCTGACGCCCGATATCAACGGAAGCTACGTGCATGGGACGTGGAGCCAAATCGCCAGTCTCCCAAGCGGCTACGAACCGGATGCCTTCGCTTCGGCGGTGTTGGCCGACGGCCGGCTTTTGATTGAGGGGGGCGAGTACAACTTTAACAATTTCGTGCTCACCAATCTGGGCGCGGTTTACGATCCCAGGGCCAATACCTGGACGCCGCTGACTCCTCCGCCGGGCTGGGACTACATCGGAGACTCGCCGTCGGTGGTGTTGCCCAACGGGCATTTTCTTATCGGCCGCAAATTGGACATGCAAGTGGCGGAGCTGGATCCGGCCACCATGACGTGGACGTTACTGGGATCAAGCGGCAAGAGCGATTTCAATGCCGAGGAAGGCTGGACGCTCATGCCTGGCGGCACGGTTCTGACCGTGGATGTGTTGGACAATCCCAACTCCGAAAGATACATCCCTTCCATGCAGCAATGGATCTCCGACGGCAACACGGTTGCGAATCTTCAAGGGCCGCCCGAGGAGGGCTGTCTCCACTATGGAGGAGGCCTGTACTGTCCTCCGGGTGAAATTGGTCCTGCCATTTTGCGGCCTGACGGCACCGTGTTCGCAACTGGAGCGCATCATACGCGGGCGCCAGTACCGGGCACACCGCGGTCTATCATCACGGAGCCAGCCCTACCGATCCGGGTACCTGGGTCGCCGGTCCGGACTTCCCCAATGGCGATGACGCGGGCGACAACTTCGCCGCGCTGCTGCCCAACGGGAAGGTACTGGTGCAGGGCAACTCGGGTAGATTGTACGAATTCGATGGGACGAACTTCAGTCCCACACTGTTCGGCAATTTTGGCAGTTTGTTGGTGCTGCCTACGGGCGAGGTGATTCTCGGGGGCTCAGAGGTCTATACCTCCACCGGGACCTATATTCAACCGTGGACGCCGGCCATCTCCATTTGTCCATCCACCGTTGCCCGCGGTCAGAGCTACACCATTTTCGGCCGGCAATTCAACGGGCTGTCACAAGCTAATGCGTTCGGGGACGAGTATGAGACCGCCACAAATTATCCTTTGGTGCGGATCAAGAATGTCGCCACCGGCCATGTTTTCTACGCCAAGACCCACGACCACAATACGATGGGTGTGGCCACCGGCGCTGTCCCAACATTCACGCATTTCGATGTACCTGCCGGAATGGAAACTGGACCAAGCACGCTCGTCGTGGTGGCGAATGGTATTCCCTCGCTCCCGGTCCATATCACGGTGAATTAGAGCCTCAACTCAAGGTGTGATTTTCATTGTCCCTTCTGTGCCGAGCTTCACATGGCATGGGAGGGACAATTGCTTTTCTAGTCGGGGGAGCGCAGAAGAATGAACCTAGGTGCAGGTCTATTGTTTGTGTTTAGCCGACGTCAACTCATTCCTGATTTCGGCGATGGAACTTCCGTCACCCCCAAAGTCATAGTTCCCCTGCGTAGTCGCCAGATGGAGCAGGCCATCAGAACTGATTCTTATGTCCCTGATTTCGTCAGGTGTCAGCACTATATCGGGCTCGCAAACATTGGGGCTGGGCGCGAATACGCAGTGGTAGCTCACGGCGCCGGAGCGCGATAGAGCCAAAACGCCATTGGAGTACCACTCCAGGGGAGCTCCAACCGTGGACTTAGAAAAGAACCCAAGTTTGTTTACATGGCGGTGCCGCACCCTGAAACTTCGAGCAGAAGTGGGTAGCTGTTGTTGTTGCCGCGGCGGCGGCGGTGGCTGGACCAGTTGCTGCGGTTGCGGTGGTGGCTGCGGAACTTTTACCTTGGCGGGTTTGTGGGTTGTAACACTCGGTTGGTTTGACACGGTTGGCAACGTGAGACTCGCCGATGGCTGGTTGCCCGAGGCCGGCTGGTTTGGCGGCTGAGCTATCGGTGCACTCGTGCCTCCACCGGAAAAACTACCTGAAGGCTTGCTACTAGCCGGTTCATGTGAGCCAGACTTCAACCAAACCACAGCCCCAACTATCAAAGCTACAGCCAGGACCAGGCAGGCAGCGCCGATCTTGAAGTTACTAGAGTGCAAAAATTCCGAGCCCGATGGATGGCGCAGTGGAACGTCAGGTTGCTCAACTGGCCCACTCCGTCCCTGAGTTTGCGCAGTCGGCGGCGGCGTGGTGGAGATGTTGTACGGGGTGCCCGGTCCGGTTCCTCTTGACGCTCCGCCTGCTGCGTATCCCGCACCCGGCATTTGAGGCAAGGCGTCGGGAGCCTCGAGGGCAGCGCCAAACTCTTCCACCGTGCGGAAGCGGTTGGCCGGGTCCTTCTCCATCGCTTTCAGTACAGCAGCCTCGATTCCTCCAGGGACATAGGGGTAATAAATACTAAGCGGGGGTGGCGGGGTATTGACATGATCGTACTGCACCTGGAAGTCGCTCTCGCTCTCGAACGGAACATGTGCCGTAAGCATCTGGTACAGAGTCACACCCAGGGAGTAAATGTCAGAACGATTATCAATGTTTTGATTTCGGATCTGCTCCGGAGACATATAGGCAACCGTGCCGACAGCCACTCCGGTGCGCGTCAATCTCCTGGCGCTCAGGGCCTTGGCGATGCCGAAATCCATCACTTTTACAATGCCGTGCCGGTTAATCATGATGTTGGCCGGCTTTATGTCGCGATGGATAATTCCGAAACGGTGGGCAAAACCGATGCCGAGCAGGGCCTGCTTAAAAAGCGGAACGGCGTCGTGATACTGCATTACGCCATTGCGCTGGATGGTTTCCTCCAGGTTGATACCATCCACATACTCCATGGCGATCAGCCAATTGCCATCCACATTAATGAAGTTGTAGAGGGTCGCAATATTGGTGTGGTTCAGGTTGGCCTGGGCCTTGGCTTCGGACTGAAAGCGCTCGATTAATCCGGGATCGCGATTCAATTCGCTGGAAAGGAACTTTATCGCAACGGTCCGGTCAAGGTTAACATCGACGGCTTTATACACTACACCCATGCCGCCTTCGCCCAGCTTCTCCTCGATGCGATAGTTCGCGATCTGTGTGCCAATCATGAAAACTTCACCTCAACTACCCGGGCTAGTTCGTTGCGCCCATATTCATCTTCAAGACTTGCAGCGTGATGTTGTCGGGTGCCCCGCGGTCTTTAGCGCGTCGTACCAGTTCCTTGCAGGCATCGGACGGGGAAAGACCCTGCAAAACTTCAAGCAGTTCCCCGTCGCTCAGCAAGCTCCACAGGCCATCGGTGCACAGCAGTAAAATGTCTCCCGCCAGCAACGGGACTGGCTCTTCGGGAATTTCCGGCTGGAATTCGTGCCCAACGCCCATGGCCTTGGAGAGAACATTTCTGTCGGGATGGTTCTCCGCATCCTCCGGCTGAATAATGCCGGCCTCAACCATATCGTTGACGCGTGAATGATCGTTGGTCATCCGGGTCAGGACCCCATCGCGAACCAGGTAGAGCCGGCTATCGCCAATGTGGGCATAGCAGAATTGCGAATCGGTCAGCGCCACGGCCGTACACGTGGTCCCCATTCCGGAAAGCTCAACGTGCTCTCTGGCGTGTTGCAGGATTTGTTCGTGCGCGGACTGGAAACCAACTAACAGCGCGTGCTGAGGATCACCGGGAGTATCTCGATAGGCTTGGCGTACAGCTTCTACCGCCAGATGACTGGCTTCTTCCCCACCTTCGTGACCGCCCATGCCGTCGGCCACAATCGCCAGCCGTCCCTTACGCTGGAATTCTTCATCGCTATCCGGCTCCCAATAGCCGTAATAGTCCTCATTGTTCTCGCGTTGCAACCCCACATCGGTTAGGTTGGCCAGCTCAATTCCAGATCGAATGTTCATGGATGTTTCGTGGGCCTATAAGCACTTGAATTTCAGAGTAACTTCGCCCAGGCGGATCACATCGTTGTCCTTGATTTCTTCCCGCGCGATTTTGTTTGGGTCAAGATTCAGGTAGGTGCCGTTGGTGGAGTCAAGGTCGGTCAGGAAAAACTTGCCCTCCTGGGCGCGCAGACTGGCGTGCTTGCCGGAAATCGTAGGATGCGGAATCACGATGTTGCACGAAGCATCGGAGCCCAGGGAGTTTTGCCCCTCGCGAATCCGAAAGTCCTTTCCCTTGTCCATGCCATCGAGCAGCACCACCCAGCCCATCAACGGCGCCTTATGCAAGTCGGCCATCACCACCGTCTTGCGTACTACTGCTGCCGCAGTGGGGGCCGCGGGAGCCTGCGCGGCCGTCGGGGTTGAAGCCGAAGAGTCGATGCGGGTTTTCTTCAAGTCGCCTGCCCCCGGCATAAAGCCTGTCTTCTGGCAATAGGGGCACAATTCCCAGGAGTCTTCCATCTGATGTCCATTGGCACAGAACTTAGCCACGATATCCCCCAATCTTCCGCGCTGCTTACAGGCTAAACACTATAGTAGGTAAAGGTTGCGGCCGACCTGCCGATCAGGATACGGTCTCCGTTCTTTAGTGGCACTTTGCTGACCCTCGGCGAGTCCATGGAGTTGACGAACACTCCGTTGGTAGAGCCATGGTCGATCAACATCACGCTGCCATCCAAAGGCAGGACCCAGGCATGCTCTTTGGAAACGTCGTCCTCCGACAGCACCACCTGGCACTTGGACGAATCGCGGCCGATCAGCAATCCCTGCTTGGGTATGGTGAATCGTTGGCCGGCGAGCGGTCCGGAAACACACTGTAAACTTCCGTAGTTTTGAACGCCGGGGGTCTGAGCTGCGCCCTGAGCAGGTGGCGACAACTGCGGTCTGGCCATCGTCGCCCCAGCTACCGCGGCCGAGGCCGCTGCTGCGGGCGCCAGTTGCGGCTTTCGCCGGGTCAGCGCAAATCCGCCCACGGCCAGCAGGACCAGCGCCACTGCAACCCACAATAGGGTCTGAGAGTACTGCGAAAAAAAGCCTGCACTTGCTGCATCATGGTCGATCCGGTCAATGTACTCCTCCACAAATGGAAAACTGGTCCGCTCCTCCTTGATCTTGACAAACTCAGCGCGGGCCTGACGTTTGTCTCCCGCGTCGTACAAGGCCAGCGCATCGCGGTACTGTGCGGAAAGCCCGCTGTCCCTGGGTTTAATGTTCAACTCTTGTATGTACTGGTCGACAATGGAGATCGGAACCAGATAATAAAGTCCCGAAACATCTTCGCCAGAGGCGCCAGCCGTCGAGATTCCTATGACTTCGCCACGCTCATTGAAGCCGGGTCCGCCGCTGTTGCCGTGATTGATGGAAGCATCGGTTTGGATGGCTTTCCATCCGCCATGCATGGGCGCCAAGCGGCTGAATACTCCGGATGTCAGGGTGGGTGCCGTCCCAGGCTCTTCATTGGAGTTTGGCACTTTCGCAGCGGCGGGATACCCGAATACATAGATACGGTTACCCTGGGATAGCGCCGTATCATCTCCCAAGGGAACCGTGGGAAGATTGTCCGCCTCGACTTTGAGAATAGCTACATCCTTCTGCGAACTGGCTTCGCCCGCCTTGTTCTTTCCGACGAATGGTTCGCCTTCCTTTCTCACATCGCACTCTAAATCCTGCACTACGGTTGAAACTCCGTTGAATACCGGGATGCTAGCCGTAATCATTTTGGCCTGACGATTGTAACCAATGATTTCTATGGCACCATCTTCTTGGGTAAAATAGTGCCACAAGGCATGTTCCAACTGCGGCCGCAGCGGATCGTCGCTTGGAAGGTCGGCCTGGGCGGCCAAATTGCTGATTATTTCATTCGTTGTTTTCCCGATAACACTGCTGGCGGTCATTTTGATCAGTTCCACCCGGTCTATCGAGATGACATGCTCATTGGTAACGATGTATCCATCTGGCGTGATGATGAAGCCAGAGCCCTGCATCTCCCACTCTTTTCCTGCGGTAGTGACACTCGACGACGGCTTCAGGACGTCGGGATGCTTCGCAATTTCTGCCAGAAATGCTTTTTTTCTGTCCCCTTGCGTGTTAGCGACGACTCCAGCTTTGACCTGACTCTCAACCCGCTTCCAAATCTGGCCGGGATTCTTGATAGCCGGCGTCCGGACTTGGAGCGTGACGTCCCATACACTCTTGATCACCACCACGCCTGGCCTGTTCCGCTCGGCGATTTCAGCGCCGCTGAGCACTTTCGGCGCGTCGGCGCGAACTCCTGTAGCAACCACGACCGCCATAGTGAGCAAGAGTAGTCGAGCGCCTGGCAGAGTCCTGCCCAAACCTTCTCGCTTCACTTCGCCTTTGGCGAAACACTCCTGTGCCATGAAACTGCCTCCTCTTACCCAGTGGGACAAATGATCGTTACCTCAAAGACCGACATTGCCGCAGACTGCTGCCGCTGCTTCGCGAGGAAGGGTCTCCATTCCACCAATGGGGAAGATACAGGCATGCATTGTGGCGCCGGGGTCGACTTTAAGTGGGGGGAATTATACCTTAAGTAATTTGCGCTTTTGAACACAATTCAGCGGCTGAGGACTGCCGAAAATCGCATAAGGCCGAGCGGCGGCAACTCGCAACGGCTCGCGCCGCGTTTGAGTCATCACATCCCGCCGGCACTGCCGCCTGCTACACTCGAATGTTTTGCCAGCGCGTTTGGATGCGCTAACCAACCTTCCTTATTGAGGCAATCATGGACATCAAGACAGTCGGAGTTATCGGCGCAGGTACGATGGGCAATGGCATCGCTCATGTTTTCGCGAAGAATGGATACAACGTGCTGCTGGTTGACGTGGAGCAGCGCTTCATCGACCGTGGCCTGCAAACCATCAGCAAGAACCTGGAACGCGAAGTCACCAAGAACAAGCTGACCGCCGAGCAGCGCGATCAGGCCCTGGGGCGCATCACGGGTACGCCCGATCGCAAGCGGCTGGCCGACTGCGATTTCATTGTGGAGGCGGCCAGCGAGCGCTTCGAGATCAAGGCCGAGCTGTTTCGCGATCTCGATGTCATGTGCCGGCCTGAGGTCGTGCTGTCCTCAAACACCTCGTCCATTTCAATAACCAAGCTGGCCGCGGTCACCAAGCGGCCCGACAAAGTCATCGGGATGCACTTCTTTAATCCCGTGCCGGTGATGGAACTGGTCGAGCTGATCCGCGGATTGGCCACCTCAAACGAGACCTTCATGGCGGTCAAGGCACTCGCCGAGAAGTTGAGGAAGACCCCGGTCGAGGTGAACGATGCGCCCGGCTTTGTTTCCAACCGCGTCCTGATGCCGCTGCTGAACGAAGCCATGTACGCGGTGATGGAAGGCGTGGCCACACCCGAAGCTGTGGACGCTGTGTTCAAACTCGGCATGGCTCACCCGATGGGCCCGCTGACCCTGGCGGATTTCATCGGACTCGACGTTTGCCTCGACATCATGCGCGTGATGCAGTCAGGCCTCGGCGACCCCAAGTACCGCCCATGTCCGCTGCTGATCAAAATGGTCGATGCCGGATGGCTGGGCCGCAAGTCGGGCCGCGGGTTTTATCAGTACTAGAGCTTTGGTGGGAGCCCCCTGCTTTAGCAGGGGGGAGCTGGACTTCAGTCCAGCGGAGAAGGAATCAATTTTGATGTCGGCTTTAGCCGCGGGATTTGCCGGCCAGCGCTAAAGCACATGGTGAAGTCGGAAATTTGTTGCGGAGCGCTGAAGCGCTCCTTCCTCCGCATGAATGCGGGGGGCTCCCACCAAGAATCACACTGCCGCCAGGCCGTCATTGACCGCGCTGCAGTAACTCCACTCAACTTCGTGACCGTTGCTGCATTGGCGTCGCCAATGACGACGTATCGCAGCCCTTGTTGCGTCCAGGTTCGTACCGTGAACGACGAGCTCTTGTCCGCAAAGAATGACACCGGCATCGCCAGTTGAGGCGTGTCCCGAAAAATGAAGACCGAAATGAAATGGCGCTGATAGCCAAATATCAGGTGCGCGCCCGGTTCCTGGTGAAAGTAAACCACCCGGCCGCCCACCAGCGTGAACGGTGTGCCTTGCAGCTCCGGCAGGTCGAAGGTGAATGGAATTCGGCCCTGGAACCAGGGCTTGACCGTGTGCCGGTCGGTGGAAACCACGTCGACCGGATTGGCGCTGGCCAGCGCCGTCACGTGAAGGTCGGCAAACTCGGCGACCGCCTTCGCACTCTGCCGGCGAACGGACGCAAGGAACAGTCCTGCCGCCAGTAGCAGAAGCGCAGCCGCGGCCAGCGCCCAGCCGGTCCAGTATCGCGAGGTAAAGCTCGTACGCCGCTTTCCGCCGATCGGGATCGCATCGCGCGAAGCTTCGCTGCGGCTTCGCCTTTGAGCGAACTGAATACCCTGACTCGCAATTCCGGCGGAGCGGCATAGCGATTTCCAGCGCGGCGCACCGCCATCTTGCTTTCCATCATGGCCAGGGCGGTCGCGGCGCAATCGGCACAGGTTGCCAGGTGCTCGCGAAAAGCCTCCATTTCAGGCGGCGGCAGCTCGGCATCCACGTAGCTTGCGACTCGGCCCTGCCATGTTGAACAGTTCGTCATTGAGTTATTTCCACCAATTATTTCCTGGCCCCGCCAGCACTCTCGCTGCGCTCTCCGGCGAGCATTTGCCGCAGCAGTTTCCGCCCGCGTGCAATCCGTGACATCACCGTGCCGACCGGCACCGCCAGTACCTCTGCAATCTCCTGATACTTCATCTCCTCGACATCACACAGCAGGACCGCTTCGCGGTAGATGACGGGCAGGCTATCGAGCGCAGCCTGCAGCGCCTCGCGAGTAGCTGAAGCCAGCGCCAGCGACTCGGGCGTCTCCCACGTCACCGCGATGTTTTCTTCATCCTCGGGATCGAGCTCAACCGTCAGCTTGGCACGTAGTCCGGTGCGCGACGTCAGGAACGTGTTGCGCAAAATTCGAAATATCCACGCTCGGAAATCGCTGCCCGGCACAAATGATGAAAACCCGTGCAGCGCCTTCCTGCATGTCTCCTGCACCAGGTCTTCGGCTTCGGTGGCGTCCTGCGCGAGCCAGCGCGCAAAGTTGTAGAGCGAATCGAACAGCGGCATGGCCAGCCGCTCGAACTCTCCGTAACTGGGCGTCTCTGCTGTCAATTCCCCTGCTCTCGCTAACTGTCGGACGTGCGCTTTTATTCCCACGATTCTAAAACTTTTATTTTTGTTTCTGCCGGGGTTTTGCGGGAATGAACGCGGCGTCCGGCGGTTAGCGATAACGACAGGCAAATGCCGCGCAAACGAACCAGGAGGAAAAAGCCAATGAGAGTTGAAGCGAAGCAACCGCGTTCCGACGAACCTGAGAGCGACGGAATCGACCGCCGGGGATTTTTGAAATGCATGGCATGGGCAGGAACGGGCGCCTTGTGCGTGATCAAAGGCGGAGTGCTGAATTCGTATGCCTTTGGGCGGCTCCCCGGAATGGGCAGTCATGAACTGCAGGGAGAACTCAGTTTCGTTCAAATCAGCGACAGCCACATGGGTTTCGACAAAGCTGCGAACCCCGACGTGGTTGGCACTCTGAAGGCCGCGGTCGACAAGATCAACGCGCTGCCAGTGACGCCCGCGTTCATCCTGCACACCGGCGACATCAGCCATCTCTCGAAGCCGCAGGAATTCGACACCGTGGACCAGTTGCTGAAGAGCGCCAGCGCCAAAGATGTCTTCTTTGTTCCCGGCGAGCACGACGTGCTGAACGATGACGGCAAACAGTATCTGGATCGGTATGGCAAGGGATCGCAGGGAGCGGGCTGGTACAGCTTCGACAAGAACGGCGTGCACTTCGCCGGACTGGTGAACGTTATGAACCTGAAGGCCGGCGGATTGGGAAGTCTGGGCCCGGAACAATTGGAATGGCTGGCGAAAGACGTCAGGCATCTCTCGAAAAGCACGCCCATCGTGGTTTTCGCGCACATGCCGCTGTGGAGCGTGTATCCGGAGTGGGGTTGGGGCACCGAGGACAGCGCCCAGGCGCTGGCTAACCTGAAGCGCTTCGGCTCGGTCACGGTGCTGAACGGACACATCCATCAGACCATGCAAAAAGTTGAAGGCAATATCACCTTCCACACCGCGACTTCCACCGCCTTCCCGCAACCGAAACCGGGGCAGGCGCCTTCGCCCGGGCCCATGAAAGTTCCAGCGGACCAATTGCGCACGCTGCTGGGCGTAACCGACGTCAACTACGTTCGCGGGAAACATTCACTGGCTGTGGTTGATTCGAGCCTGGGTTGAGGTGCGGAAGCCGTGCGCGAAAATCACGAGCAGAGAGGGTCTGATGAGCCAGTCGGGAGTGTCTCAGGGGCTAAAGCCCAGCCTCTATATCGGGTGCTTACGGACGGCCTGAAGGCCGTCCCCTTCAAAGGATCGGACTTAATCAAAGCTTCCTTAGAGGATAACGACAGAAGGAGATCATGATGAAAACCAAAACTTGGATGTTCGGTATAGCGATATTGCTGGCGGCATTTGCTGCCACCTCGAGGCAGACTATCTTGGCTGCCACTCCGCCGGCGAAGTCGGAGGTCGCGGTCAAGATCGACAACTTCAGTTTTTCACCAGCCAGCATCACGGTTCCCGCCGGCACCACCGTGCGCTGGACGAACCGCGACGATATCCCCCACACGGTGGTCGCCGACGACAAGGCCTTCAAGTCGAAGGCGCTTGATACCGACGAGGACTTTACTTACACCTTCACCAAACCGGGCACCTACAGCTACTTTTGCTCCATTCATCCCAAGATGGTTGCCAAAGTTGTGGTGCAGTAACGGGAGGAAAACGTGCACCCCTTTGACCTCAAGTCCGCACTGCTCGCCCGGCACGCGCAACACGTGGTGCTGGTCCACTTTCCCATCGCGTTATTTCTGGTGGGAGTGGGCTTCGACTTCTTTGGACTGTGGAAGAAGACCCGTGTGCTGGCCGACGCGGCCTATTACGATCTGCTGCTAGCGGCAGTGTCGGCGCTTCCGGTGATGGCGACGGGCATCCTGGCGTGGCGTTGGCAACTGGAAGGCCAGCAGCTCAAAGGGGTGCTGCTCCTGCACTTGGTGATGGGATTGATTTCGGGCACGTTGATCTGGCTGGTCTGGAGCATCCATTTTCGGGCGCACCGGAATCCCGCGGGCAAATTACCGGCCTACCGCCTGCCCATCGAGATAGTGGCGGCTGCGGTGATCGCGGTGACTGCCCACCTTGGCGGCTTCCTGAGCGGCGTCAACGGCGCGGGGTAAATGGTGGAGTTTCAGCTGGGCAGAAATACATAAGCCCGCAGGGATTGACAGAATGTTGACCGGTTGCGCCTGGTCATCACCCTGAGAAACCCTGCGGGTTATACCTACCACAAACACATTAAAGAATCTGCATACACTAGTATCGGCAAAAATCAGATCACCGTCAGTGACCGCCGTCACTCGGGAGGCATCATCACCAACCTTCATTGACATGTAGCGGCTGCGCACGATAAAGTCTCTTCGCCACGACCGGTGGTCCTGCCCGCCCTCCTGTCCGAGCAAAACAACAACTCCTCGTGCTTACTTACACACTAGTCTGAATTAGCCACACAGAAGGAAGAGAGTTTTAATGAAACCTTTGTATTCGCTTTTCTCGCCTGGCATCCGCCGGGCAGTGCTTACCTCTGCTCTGGGACTGGCCGTTAGCTTCGCCGGCGCCGTGCCGGCTTCGGCCCAAGGCATTCAACGACAACTCAGCCAAGACAGCTTCACCGATCCCGGCGCTCAGCACATGACTGAAGTTGAGCCCGGCGCGTTCTCCTTCGGTCCGGTAATTGTTACGGCATTTCAGGTGGCGCGAATCTCCAGCGGTGGTGGCGACGATGTCGGTTGGGCGACCTCGCTGAACGCTGGTATCACCTGGAACAACGGAGTCCTGCCTGGTCTCACCGTGCACGGTGGAGGTGGCGGAACCAATAGTGCCGCCAGCGATGCCTCAGTCGCTTATGACGCAAAACACGGTACATGGATGATCTCCACTCTGCCGATTGGAACTGGAGATAATGTCGCAGTGAGCCGCTCGGCCGACGGCATACATTGGGGCAACCCAATCTACGTTTCGCGCGACGGCGGTGACGACAAGAACTGGATCATGTGCGACAACACCGCGACCAGCCCCTTTTACGGAAATTGCTACGTGGGATGGGACACCCCCGAAATACAGATGAGCACCTCCAGCGACGGCGGACTCACTTGGGGAGCGGCGAAAGCTACGGCGGCCTTTGACTACGGTATCGGGGTCAATCCTGTGGTGCAGCCCAACGGCACAGTGGTAGTGGGATTTGCCGACTACAACGGCGGCATGTCGGCCTTTACCTCGACCAACGGTGGCCAGAGCTGGAGCGCAGCGATAAGCATCTCCAGCGCTCCCAGCCACGGTGAAGCGGGGGACCTGCGCAGTGCCGGCCTTCCTTCCACGGCCATTGATGGCGCTGGCAAAGTGTATGTATCGTGGCCCGACTGCCGCTTCGAAAGCGGTTGCGCTGCCAACGACATTGTGTACAGCACTTCGACCGACGGAATCCATTGGAGCTCGGTGGTACGCGTCCCCATCGATCCCATCAACAGCGGAGTGGACCACTTCATACACGGTATGGGAATTGACATCAGGACGTTGGGCAATTCGGCCCATATGGCAATCACCTATTACTTCTATCCGGTTTCGAATTGTGGCAGCAGCTGTCAGCTGTTTGCAGGCTTCACGTTGTCGAGTGATGGAGGACAGACGTGGACTGCGGGCCGGCAGCTTTCCGGTGTTATGCAGTTAAGCTGGCTGCCCAACACCTTCTCCGGCAGAATGGTGGCCGATTACGTGGCGACGGTGTACCCGGCGGGAGGAAGGGTTTTCCCGATTTACGTTATCGCTCGCCAACCGGCGGGTGGCCTCTTCCAGCAGGCGGTTTACACCGAAGGTTACGGCTTGATGTCGGATGAGATGACGGACCAGCGGATGAGCTCAAAAGACGACAAGCCCATACCGGGCGCGAAGTCTGACCATCCGGCGAGGCGGCCTGAAGATCGTGACAACGAAATTCCCGGGCATCCCGGCACGACGCCTCCAGGTAAATAACAGCCAGGTTGACTAACTCCAGGGCCGCCGGCGCAATTAGCTGGCGGCCTTTTTCATTGCATCGGACGTGCAACCCCCGATTTGATGCTGGCCGCTGAATCGGCCGAACGCGGCTTCCTGTCGAAACCGCAGCCCGGGTTCGTCTCAACATGAACCTTTGGGCACTTTCGTGCGTATTACACTGAGGCACAGCAATTCATAACAGTGGGAATCACAAACTGACGCCAATGTCAGTTTCAGGAGACAAGGAAATGTTTGTTGCCAGATTGCTTCAAGGCGCGCTGCGAAAGACGGCCGCGTTGGCGATGGTGTGTCTGCTTGTAACCGCGGGTTATGCCCAGAATGCAACTCCACCGAGCGCCCCGACGAACATGCCACCGCTGACGCCGCTGCCCCAGGCCCCGGCGCCGCAGCATAACGCTCATGCGTATTCTGACCAGAATTATTCCAAGCCCAAATCTCCAGTCCCTAATGTGATTGCACCGTACACCTCGCGTCGCGTACCGCCGCCAAACCTGACCAACTCCGCGCGCACTGACCAACTGTTCCGCGACGGCAAAATGTACTTGTCCATCGACGATGCGGTGGCGATGGCGCTGGAGAATAACCTGGACGTCGTGCTGCAACGCTACAATCTCTCCATCGCAGATACCGATTTGCTGCGCACAAAAGCGGGCGCAGTCGCCCTGGGCGTCAACGCCAACGTGGTACAGGGCACGCCGGGAGGCGCAACCGGTGCTATCTCGGTTGGAGGAACTGGTACCTCCGCGACCGGAGCAACCGGCACCGGCGCGGGCGGCACGCAACTGGGAGCTGGCGGGGCTGGCGCCGGTGCCCTCGGCATCGTGACTTCCACCCTTGGCGCTGGTCCTTCTATTGACAGCTTCGACCCGGCCCTGACTGGAAATATTCAGGGCGAGCGCGCCACCACGCCACAGTCGAACATCATCTTCACGGGAACGCCTACCCTGGTACAGAACACGAATCTGTATGATTTCGGATACACCCAGGGGTTTCCTACGGGTACCTTGATGTCGGTGGGATTCAACAACAACCGCATCACCACCAACTCGCTCTTCAGCTTGGTTTCGCCGGCCTTGAACCCCAGCTTCCGTTTCCAATTGCGGCAGCACCTGTTGCAGGGCTTTGGGTTCGATCCTAACTTGCGCTACATCCGCATCGCCCGCAACAATCGCGCCATCGAGGACGTGGTATTTCGCCAGCAGATCATCCAAACCGTTTCGCAGGTCGAAAATATCTACTGGGATCTGGTGACCGCCTATGAAGCCGTGAAGGTGAACGAGCGCGCACTGCAGTTGGCCGATAAAACGCTCTCCGACGATCAGGAGCAGATCAGGATCGGCACCTTGGCTCCCATTACGCTGCTTCAGGCCCAGAGCGGGGTTGCCACCGCCAAGCAAAACCTGATCGGTTCGCAATCCAATCTTCAGCTCGAGCAGCTGCTGATGAAGAACGCCATCACCAAGAACATGGGAGATCCCATGCTGGCGGTTGCGCCGGTCATTCCAACCGACACCCTGCAATTCAACGAGCAGTATGAAGTCCGTCCGGTCGAAGACCTGATTCAGGAGGCCTTGCAGGCGCGTCCTGAAATCGCGGTGGCACGGCTCAACCTGACCAACCTCGAGATCTCGCGCAAGTCGCTCAAGAACGCGCTGCGGCCGACACTGGACGTGTACGCGTTTTACGGGGCCTCGAGCTTGGCGGGTGACCAGAATCCAGGCTTCCCAGACTGTGGCCCGGGTGGAATTCCAGGAGAAAATTGCCTGCCTCCCGGCACCATTCCCAGGAGCGGCTACCCAAACGCATTTCACGACCTGTTTAACAGTTCAGCGCCCGATAAGGGAATCGGCGTGAACCTCAACATTCCTTTGCGCAATCGTGCTGCGCAATCCGAACAAGTACGCTCGGATCTGGAATACCGCCAGTCGCAGGTCGCCTTGCAGCAAACCGAGAACCAGATAACGCTGCAGGTGCGCAATGCGCAATTCACCATGCAACAGAACTATGCTGCACTGCAGGCGGCGATCGCAGGCCGCGACTATTCCAAAGAGAGCCTGGCGGCTGAGCAGAAGAAGTTCGGCTACGGTGCGTCAACCCCCACCCTCGTGTTGCAGGCGTCCAGCAACCTCACTCAGTCCGAATCCAACGTTCTGAACGCGGCCGCTAATTACGAGAAGTCGAAAGTGCAGCTGGATCTGTACACGGCGGAAACCCTGTCCAAGCTGGGCATTGATATTTCGGATGCCGAAGCCGGGCAGGTGAAACATACGCCCGCGGTGAAAGGTGTTGTCCCCGCCAACGTGCAGGACTTGACTGCGCCGACGCCGCCCTATGCACCGCCGCCAGCAACGAGCACGCCGTCGACTCCGCCTAGCGCGCAGCCGCAAGAGACGACACCACCACCTCCGCCCAGCCAAGGGGAGGCCGCACCGCACCGCTAACCTTCCCAGCGGGAGTCCCCCCTGCTTCGGCAGGGGGGCGGAATTCAGTTGGCGGTTTTAGAGTTGTCATCACCAACGGCCCCAAAAACACGAACGCCGGAGCTGGTTGGCTCCGGCGTTTCAAGTGAACTGCAAGGAGGACTACTACCGCAGTTTGCGACGAATTGCTCCGAAGGCCCCAACAATACCCGTGCCGAGCAGCAACAGGGAGCTGGGCTCTGGGACAGTGCCGCCACCCCCACCGATAACATCAAATGCGCCAATCGTTGTACGCCATTGCTGTTCCAAGTCGCCCGCCGTCTGTGGAATTGATCCACGCCGGTTGCTCCCTGAGCATTCCAGTTCCAGGCATTCCAGCTGCCGTCGGTTACGCTCTCCGGGCCGAGAACCAGGTAATACGGCGTGTCCGCCAGCCAGGCTCACTCCCGAAACGTTAATCGTCACCACAGAGTTGGTGGAGAGTCCGAATTCAGCACCGGCTATCAAGCCATCCCAGCGAGCGCCGGTCACCTGAGTTCCTGGGGCGCCACCCGCGCCAACGTGTTGTAAATGGCTGCGTAAAACGGGAATGGGCCCAGCACCCAACCGATTCCAATATCGATCTGCGAAACGTTGCCCCCGAGTAAGGTGGTAAATTCGTTGGCCTGAGGTAAAGCTTGTGCCTGTACCGCCCTGCCCGGATACAGTCCATCCATTACAACATTGGTAGTTTATGGGATCGCCCAGGTCGCTGAACATAATCCCAGCTGAAGCCGGTAGTGCCGCGACGCAGAGGGTGAGAGCTAACAAACAGACCGACCATCCAAGTTTCTTGTTCAAGTTTCTCCTCCGTTCAGAGTCTGACTCGCGAGGCTAAGATCAGCCAAGGTCCTTCAAATCTGGCGGACGCGCTTAAGGCAGGAAGCGAGGCTGCCATCTGACTGCAAAAGGCTGGTCTGTTCAAGGGGTTAGCCGAATGGACAAACTCAACCGTTAAGAATCCCAGCAATTATGTTTCCGCTGCAACGTATTGAAGAACTGAGAGGTCGAACAGCAGCAGGTGCAACAGGTTGCATCAGATGGACGGAACATTTCCCATTTCGGGAGGCGCTGTATTGCCCCACACGCAGGCGGTTTCGCCGATTTGTCGCTGCTCTCGCAGTTCGATAAGCTTGTATGGGGGAAATCTGCCGAGTTCAAGTGCGGGCGAGGATGCGGAGGCAAGTTGACTGGTGATCGACGCGGCCTGACCCGCCGTGAAATGCTTTCGCTCCTGGCGAAAGGCGCGCTGACCTACCCTTTGTCAGCGTCTGCACTGCGTGCTCTGGCGCTCCGGCCCTCCCAGGCCGTACCGCCGGATTGGCAGCTTACCAGCGAAGAACTGCTGGAGGAGATTGTCAGCCGGGGCTTCCTGTTCTTCTGGAACGAGGCAAGCAAACATACGGGGTTGGTGCGCGACCGGGCCCTGGCAGACGGCGGTCCGGACAAGCGGCGCATTGCCAGCATCGCTGCCACCGGATTTGGCCTGAGCGCCTTGTGCATCGGCCACAAGCGACAATATCTTCCGTCGCATCAAATCGGAAATCGCGTGGTCGCTACGTTGAGCTTTCTGCTCAACCATGCTGAGCAGGTCAACGGCGTTTTCTATCACTTCATCGACTGGGAAACCGGCAAACGGGTGCGCATGTCGGAGGTCTCTCCCATCGACACGGCGATTCTGCTGTGCGGGGTACTGACGGCGCGCGCTTATTTCCGCGATCCTGTCATCTCACGCCTGGCCACCAACATCTACGCCCGGGTGAACTGGCACTGGATGCTGAATGGGGGAAAGACCCTCGCCCTGAGCTGGACGCCGGAATACAAGTTCACCGGCGCGCGCTGGGACACCTACTGCGAACTCATGATGATGTACCTGCTGGCCATTGCAGCGCCCATCTATAACATCAGTCCCTCGTCATGGGACGCGTTCGCGCGGCCGGAACAGGAGTTCGAAGGCTACAGCTACATCAGTGGGACCGATCCGCTGTTCGTGCACCAGTACGCGCACGCCTGGTTCGACTTTCGCAGCCAGCGCGACGCCTATGCCAACTACTTCCAAAACTCAGCCACGGCGACCTCGGTCCACAAGCTTTTCTGCCAGTCGCTGCGCTGGCGCTTTCCCGACTATGACCAGAACACCTGGGGCATTACGGCTTCCGACTCCCGGCTGGGCTACCAGATTTGGGGCGGCCCGCCTGAGATTGGATATCCTGACGGCACCGTCGTACCCTGTGCCGCCGGCGGCTCAATTCCGTTCCTGCCCCAGGACACCATTGCCTGCCTGACCAATCTCTACAATCAGCATGGCCTGGCTAACTGGAAGCGCTACGGATTTATTGACGCCTTCAATCCCCTCACCGGATGGAATGATTTTGACGTAGTAGGCATCAACCTGGGCATCACCATGCTGATGGCCGAAAACCACCGCACGGGTTTCATCTGGGAGCATTTCATGAAGAACCCCGAAGCGCGGCGCGCCATGAAGCTGGTGGGATTCCACTGAAGGGGCGCACCCTGAGGTGCGCCGATAGTCTAGAGCCGAGTTCCCCCTGCCGAAGCAGGGGGCTCGATCTAATTCGCCGCCTTCCCAACATTGAAGATTGACAACACCGGATTCGGGTCGTTCGAGAGAATGAGGATCTGGGTCGGCGAAACCACATACAGGATGCCCTGCAGGGTGCCGCCCGGATTCGAATCGACGAGGGCACGGCCGGTCGCGTCAACCTGGTAGGTGACCGCAAACTGATGGGTCTGCGGACCACCCGGCCCGCTGGTGTCCTGCGAAATGTTGATGTTTCCATTCCCGTCGGAGAATAGCGAGTCAACCTGATTGGTCGCCGCCGGCAGGGCGGGCGTTACCGAGCCTCCCACATAACCGCCAAGGACGGCCACATTGTTCAGGGGCACACCCGTCGTGCCCGCCGTCTCGGGCGCCAGCAGTCCCGATGTGACATTCGCGTCGGTGCCAACCACGAACGCCTGGTTCGGGGCCACCAGGTATAGGACCGGGGTAGAACCGCCGAAGCCGGTCAAGGTTACGCGCCCATTCAGCGGGCTCACTTTGTATTGACCGCCCAGGATTTGCAGCTGAGACAGTGTTCCTCCCGCGTTTTGGTCAAACAAGAGGGTGGCATTCCCGAAGCCATTTCCGTCGGTGGTGCCATCGCCGGTGAAGAACCCGGCAACACCAATCGCTTGCGGGCTCCCACCGTTGGGATTGACCGCGTTGGTTTGGACAACACTGGGGTTTCTCAAGGCGACATTGGTGAAGCCGGCGCCAGCCGAGGCTCCCTTGAGTATCGAAGTCAGGGTCAGCGGCGAGGTAGTCGATATCTGGTCGATGCTGAGCTGAATCATCTCCTGCGAAGAGACCTGGTAGTAGCTGAAGTTCTGCGCCTGGCTGCCGTTGATGGTCAGGCTGGCTGTGCCCCTGCCGGTGTTGGGATCAACTGCGGAGTACGAGCCCCCCAGGATAGCCCCGGGAACCACCATGCCCCCGTCATTGGTGTCAACTGAGCCCTTGGTCACCGTTCCAGTTCCATTGACCTGGAAAGTTCCCGCGCTGGCGTAACGATTGCCTGCCACATCGACACCGCTGGCGCCGAAGGCAAAATTACTGGCGTTGAGCGTGACAATCGTTTGCCGCTTCATCGCACCCGAGGCATACTCCTGGGGATTGGCTGGATCGCTCTGAATCAGCCTGCCGGCGCCGTGGCTGTCAACCGCTACGGCAAAGACGAGGGACGGCCCCGAGGTGTTGAAGGTCATCGTGCCCAGGCCATTCGCGGTGATCGAGTAAGTCCCGGTGAAGGGCAGGCCGATCACCGGCGGAGAGCCGGCGAGGTTCGCGTCGAGCACGCCATTGCTGATCAAACCAGTTCCGTCAGCCGTGAATCGGCCCGCCGCATAGACAGGTGTTCCGTTGTTGTAACCGGTGAACGAGAAGGCGTAATTGCCGCTCACGGCCGCATTGCTCAGGGCAGCGTTGATGTTGAGCGCATAGGGCGGCGAGACGAACGTTACCGGTGGTGAAGCGGAATCCTGGACCTCCACTTCGACAGAAGTACCGCCGGTCGCGGTCGGTGTTCCCGAGATCACACCCGTGCTTGGGTTCAGAGTTAGCCCGGTGGGCAAGCTCCCAAAATGAATCGACCAGGTGTAAGGCGGGGTTCCGCCGGCAGCACCCATGGTGACGCTGTACGGCACCGACTGTGTTCCCGCAGGCAGCGACACGGTCGTAATCACAAGGGGGCCGGAGATGATAGCGAGCGTCAAGCCGGAGGACGAGGCGGTATTGCCCAGGGTGTCGGTCACCTGCGCGGTGATGGGGAAGGTGCCGGTGTGGCCGGTGGGCGTTCCTGAAATTATGCCGTTACCACTGAGGGTCAAACCGGCGGGCAACGGCCCGGAACTAAGGCGCCACGAGTACGGCGGAACTCCGCCGGTGGCGGTCAATGTATTTGCGTAGCGGACGCCTTGCGTACCCGCGGGCACCGAACCGGTGGTGACCTGGAGCTGCGGCGTCGGGTTGATGGTGATGGTGAAGTCCGCAGTCGCGGTGGCGGGAGTAGGTTCCGAGTCCACCACTACGACCGAGATGGGGTAGCTGCCGGTGGTGGTGGGCGTTCCCGAGATAACGCCGGTGCCGTCAGTCAGAGTCAATCCCGGCGGCAAGGGGCCAGAGGTGGCGCTCAGGCTCCAGGTGTAGGGCGCTATTCCGCCCGTGGCCAACAGCTGCGAATCGTAGAAGACGCCCACGTTGCCATCGGGTAACGACGTGTTGGTTATGGTGATCGACCCTTCGATGGAGATGCTCAACGAACCCGAGTTCGCGGTGGCGGGGGGCGTCTCCGCATCAGCAACCTGGATGGTGAAGGTTGAGGTCCCGGGGGTAGTCGGTGTACCGGAAATCGTGGCCGTGTTATCGGCATTGCCAGTAAGCAGGAGTCCAAACGGCAGCGCGCCGGTTTTGACGCTCCAGGTATAAGGCAGCACTCCGCCGGTCGCCGTCAAGGTTGCGGTATAGGGGACATTCACCACGCCTCCCGGCAGCGTGGGAGGCGTGATCGAGACCGCACCGTGGATGTTGATGCTAAGGCTTCCGGTCCCGGTGAGTGACTTCGCGTCCGTCACCTGCACGGTGAAGCTGTTATTACCAATCACGGTCGGGGTCCCAGTGATCGTGCCCTGGGTGCCGTCAAAGGTCAAACCCGCCGGCAAGCTGCCGGCAGTGATGCTGAACGTGAAAGGTGGCGTTCCGGTTCCGCGGGTCACATGCACGGTGGCACTGTATGGAACATTGATTGCGCCATCAGGCAGCGTGGTTTCAAATATCACTGGCGCGCCGGCTACAACGGGTTTGGAGCCCCCACCACCGCAGGCCGTCAGGAATACAAAAAGAATAAGTGCCAAACCCAGTGCTGCAAATGCCCTACCTGACGCCATCGGATCTCCTTGGACCTGGTATTACGTGCTCCCGCCAACTCCAATCACAGAAGCCGACTGGCATTCTACACGCTTAAGCGGGGGAAACGGGACGCGCAGTGTGCGAGACCTGCCAGCTTGCACCGCTCTATGAACTATGTGGTTGCAGCCCCGCCGCGGCGGGCGACGCTTCAATGACAAGAGTTGCGCCCAATGGTAACTCCACCAGGGCGATGTTTGCGAGTGGAAAGTTTAGGTGAGGGGGTCAGGAGCGCAGGTCATCCGACCAATTCGACCAGCCGGGCGATTCCGATCAGGGCGCAAAAAACACCTGCCGCCATGCTTACAAAAAATAAGATGCCGGCTATGTCCCCTAAAAAATCGTACAGCATGAACCTTGCCACAGTGGCCAGCCCCCCGCATCCCAAGGCGCAAAGCAGCCATTCCCACCACAGAAGATCACCGGGACTTGGCAGATAGTGGAACATTGGGCCCCGATCTGAAGTTGCAAAGTCTCAAAAGCGAGCAACTAGGCAATCGCCGGGTCAATTTTCTCGTTGTCCACGCCCAGCTCGGCAAACGCCTTTTGGGCACGCTGCACATCGAAGCTGCCGTCGCGCGCCAGTCGTGACAGCGCCGCCACCACAATCGACTCGGCATTCACTTCGAAGTGCCGCCGCAGATGCTCGCGGTTGTCGCTGCGGCCAAAGCCATCTGTGCCCAGAGTTACCAGCCGCCGGCCCAGCCAGGGTGAAAGCTGGTCAGGCACGACCTTCATGAAGTCGGTGGCGGCGACGATGGGACCTTCGCATCCCTCGAGGGCGGTCAGGATGTGCGGCCGCTTCTCCGGCTCGGCAGGATGCAGCCGGTTCCAGCGCTCGATGGCCAGCGCGTCGCGCCGTAGTTCGTTGTAACTGGTCACGCTCCACACGTCGGCCTGCACTCCATACTTCTCCGCCAGAATATTTTGCGCGCGTAGCGCCTCATTCAGAATGGAGCCGCTGCCAAACAGTTGCAGTGTGGCTTTACCGCCCGCCGCGGTTTTGTATTTGTAGATGCCGCGCAGAATCCCTTCCTCAACGCCCGGCGGCATTTCCGGCATGGGATAGTCTTCGTTGTACAGGGTGATGTAGTAAAAGCGGTCCTCAAGCTCCTGATACATGCGCCGTATGCCGTCCTGAATGACCACGGCAATTTCGTACGCGTACGCTGGATCATAGCTGTGGCAGGTGGGGACGGTGCTGGACAATACCAGGCTATGGCCGTCCTGATGCTGCAAGCCTTCGCCGGCCAGGGTGGTTCTTCCGGCCGTGCCACCCATCATGAATCCCTTGCCGCGGGAATCGGCGAATGCCCAAACCATGTCGCCAATGCGCTGAAATCCGAACATCGAGTAATAGGTGAAGAACGGAATGGTCGGCACCCTATAGTTTGCGTATGCCGTTCCGGCTGCAGTGAACGAGGCCATGGACCCGGCTTCGGTAATTCCTTCTTCCAGTATCTGCCCGTCCTTGTCTTCGCGGTAATAGAGCAGCATGTCCTGGTCATGCGGCTTATAAAGCTGTCCCTGGCTGGCGTAGATACCCACCTGCCGGATAATGGACTCCATCCCGAAGGTCCGGCCCTCGTCGGGAATGATGGGGACTATCAGCTTGCCGATCTCCTTGTCTTTCATGAGCTGCCGCAACATGCTGACGAAGCCCATGGTGGTGGATACGGCGCGTCCTTTGGAACCGGCCAGTGAGTCGGCGAATTCCGCGAGCGGTGGCGCCTTAAAGCTCGGCGGAGGGACCTCTCGCACCAGGATGAAGCCACCGAGTGCCTCACGGCGCTTGCGCGCGTAAACAATCTCGGGACTGTCGGCGGGCGGACGATAGAGGCGCCCTTCTCTTGCCGCCTCCTCAGGAATCGGAATGGCAAAGCGCGAGCGAAATGCGGTCAGTGCCTGATCGGCAAGCTTCTTCTCCTGATGAGTTGCGTTGCGCGCCTCCGCCGAGCCCAGGCCGTAGCCCTTCACGGTATGCGCCAGAATCACGGTGGGCCCACCCTGATGCTCGACCGCACGCAGGTAGGCGTTGTAAACCTTTTGCGGATCGTGGCCGCCGCGAGAAAGCCGGTGCAACTCCTCGTCGCTCATGTCGGCGACCATCTCCCGCAGTTCAGGATGTTTGCCGAAGAATTCGCGCCGGATGTATTCTCCGCCCTTCACCTTGTAGGCCTGATACTCGCCATCGACAACCTCGCCCAGGCGCTTGGCCAGCAGGCCGGACGTGTCGCGCGCGAACAGGCGGTCCCAATCGGAGCCCCAGATTACCTTGATGACGTTCCATCCGGCGCCGCGGAATGCCGCTTCCAATTCCTGGATGATTTTGCCGTTGCCGCGCACCGGCCCGTCCAGCCGCTGCAGATTGCAGTTGATGACGAAGATCAAGTTGTCGAGCTTTTCGCGCGAAGCCAGAGTCAGCGAGCCCATCGACTCCGGTTCATCGGTCTCGCCGTCGCCCACGAACGCCCATATCTTGCGCGGGGTCTTGCGAATGAGGTTGCGGTTTTCCAGGTAGCGCATGAAGCGCGCCTGGTAGATGGAATTGAGCGGCCCCAATCCCATGGAAACTGTGGGAAACCTCCAGAAGTCGGGCATCAGCCAGGGATGCGGGTACGACGACAGCGCCGGGGCCCCACGCAACTCGTGGCGGAAATTCTGTACCTGCTCCTCGGTGATTCGTCCCAGCAGGTAGGCGCGCGCGTACACTCCCGGTGAGGCATGGCCCTGGAAATAGATGAAGTCGCCCGGCTGATCTCCATAACGGGCGTGAAAGAAGTGATTGAAACCAACCTCGAGCAACGTGGCCAGAGAAGAGTAGGTCGAGATGTGGCCGCCGATCCCCGGGTCTTTCTTGTTCTGGCGATGCACCATCGCCATGGCGTTCCAGCGAGTCAGGCCCTTCAGTCGGCGCTCCAGTTCGCGGTCGCCGGGGTAGGGAACCTCGTCGCTAACCGGAATGGTATTGATGTAGGGCGTGTTTAACTGTACCGGGACCTCAACTCCCGACGCGCGCGCCCGTCCGATCAGCGCGTCCAGAAGCTCGCATCCGCGGGTCGGGCCTTCGTTTTCGACTAGCTGGTCGAAAGCTTCCAACCATTCGGCGACTTCCTCTTCCGTGTCAGTCTCCGGCTGCAACGGAAACTCCAGTACTCGATTGTTCACTTCCTGCGTTGCCACGTTGACCTCTGCGATCTGCGAGATGATGGCTGCGCCGCCGGGGCGACGGCATCCAACTTCGATGTTATGAGAATTAGGTCTCTATTTTAAAGATGCGCGCAACGGCGAATCCGCTTCTCTTTCAGAAGTCTGCTGCCGCTGACACAAGAACAATTTTATGAGAGCGTCGTACTCAACCCCACGCCCCAACGACAAACGCGCAACGGGAGCGCTGCGCGTTGTGTAAGTTATATTTTTCAGGCTCAAGAATTTTCTGGTCCCCGGAGCTTCACTCGGGGGACCAAATTGCCAGCCAATTTTGCCGGGTCAGCCGGCGTTTAACTCAGTAAACCTTGTTCATCTGTTGATACACAGCCATGCCGGCAATGAACAAGATCAACAGGCCCGACGCCGCCCCCAGAATGCGCACGTAGGGGGTCACTCTTTTCATCCGAAGCTGCAACTCCTCCTGTTCCATCCGGAGGTTGGCGCTGGCATCGTCTAAGAAGAGTTGATCGTCTTCGTGCAGGGTCAGGGTGCTACGGTAAATCAGAAGTAGAACCAATATCCCCGTCAGAACACCCCATGCGATCAGCAACATCATCATCATTGACATCAGCCACCTCGGCTCGCAATGAACCGGTCCCGCGTCCCGGGCAGTTGCTGCACCCGGCCGGAGGGGCCATCGCTGGAGGACATTATATCTCCGCTTTAGCCGGGTAGCGCAACTATTTGCAACCTGGTAAATGGGGTCAAGTTGGCCTTAAGGTCTCCGGCTCCAACACAGGGAAATGAGCGGAAAGTGTCGCAAAAGGCACCCCCCGTCAGTGGTCTTGACTCTATTAAAAATTGGTGACAATGTCACAAGATTGAACCACTCTCTTTTAGGGTGTTGAGCGAAGCACGGTACTCGGGGCTGCTACTTGGCAGAGGCAGCCCCTTTTCATTTGCGTCGGAGCGAAGTCTCGCAGCATCAAAAAGACAGGCATCTTTGTCTCAGTACCCGGCTTTCGGGAAGCTGGTCACAAATCTGTAGCAGTTTGCTATAATCCGGTAGTTTTCCCAGAGGAGAAGATAATGTCCACCACTACGACAACTGCACCCAACACCACCACGGCACCCGCTGTCGAAACCAAGCCGCTTAGTCTCACCGCGACGGCGATTGCCAAGGTGAAAGAGATCATGGCGCAACAGAACCCAGTTCCGGCGGGGCTGCGCGTGGGCGTGGTCGGAGGCGGATGCTCCGGTTTCTCTTACTCGATGTCGTTCGAGAACGGCGCCGGAATGATGGACAAGACCTTCGACTTCGAGGGCCTGAAGGTTTTCGTTGACGCCACCTCGCTCATGTACCTGAAGGGCGTGAACGTCGATTACATCGAGACCCTGGAAGGGGCAGGCTTCAAGTTCGACAATCCGAACGTGAAGAGCACCTGCGGCTGCGGATCTTCTTTCAGCGTCTAATTGCGAGTTTCGTTTTCCAGGCCCTGTCGCCCCCGGCAGGGCTTTGCTTTTGCGCGATGGTTTTCAAACCCGCGGCAACCGTCATTACCGATTGTGCCCGTGCAATGCATAACCGCAACCCTTGCTCTCCACCGGGGTTCCAGATTCAGGCTGCCGTGCTCTGTACCTCGGCGGGCGCGCCCCTATACAATGTATTTTCCTGTTTGCCGTTCGGCTAAGAGAGGCAGTTCACTGTCAGGAGTGTGGATGAGGGTTTCCCGCAATACTGTTTTTTTGTTGTTAGCTGCTTTCATACTGGTGTCGGAACTGGGCTGCGGCGATACCTACCGCCCGGTGGCCAACCCCATCGTCGCTCCCGGTGGCCAACCGCAGCACGCGCACTTCGCCTACATTTTGAACTTCAATCCCAACGGCAATGGATCAACCACCACGCTCGACGTTTCCGGCGACAGTATCAGCTGGGTGCAACCGCTGGGCATGGGTTCGGTCTATGAAACGTTGTTGCCTTCTTCCTTCGATCTCCTTATCGCCAACAGCGCCAGCGACACGGTAAGCAATTTCCCCGCGTTCATCAGCGGCCAGGTTACGACCGTCGGGCTGCCGGAGGGATCTCATCCTATCTTCCTGACCTCAACCAAAAGTACCAACATGTACGTGCTCAACTCGGGCTTCAATTCGTTCTGTCCGTCCACCGGATCGGTCAGCAACATCCAGACCTCCACGGGATCGGTAATCGCCACAGTTTGTGTCGGGGTAAACCCGGTCAACATGGTTCAGGCGGCGAATGGAGGGCAAATCTTCGTCCTGAATCAGGGCGACAACGGGGGCCAGGGCTCGATCACGGTTTTGACCGCCGGGACCCTCGCCGTGGTGAAGACGTTAAACCCGAGCGATGGAGTGGGGCTTAATCCGGTGTACGCGACGTCGAGCGTTGACGGCACTTACATCTTCGTCGTGTGCCAGGGTGACGGGGTCAGTCCCGGTACGCTCGACATCCTCACAGCGACCCCGGCGGTCGCAGCATCGGTCCCGCTGGGAGTGAGGCCGACCTTTTCCTATCTCGACCCGCATCTCAACCGGCTCTACGTTACCAATACCGGCGACAACACAGTCAGTGTGTTCGATGCCTCGAATGTCAACGTTGGCGCAATGCCGCCCATCCCGTCCCTCACGCCACCGGTGACCGTGGGTACCTTCCCCTCGGGAGTTGCCGCGTTGCAGGATGGCTCGCGCTTCTACGTGTCTAATACCGGCTCTAACACCGTGTCGGTGGTCAGCGCCACCAGCTTTGCCGTGCTGAAGACCGTCGGTGTAGGAGTGAACCCAACATTCGTCACCGCCGAGCCTGGATCGAGCAAGGTTTACGTGACCAGCGGGGCCAGCTCCTCCACCAGCATCATCAACACTTCCAACGACGTGGTGTCGACGGCCATATTGGCGCCACCGCAAGACCCCGCCTGTACGGCGAGCTGCGCATTGCAGCAGCCGGTCATGGTCGTGACCCAGTGAGAAAAAGTTGCCAGTAGTCCGTAGCCAGTAAAGACAACCGCAGGTCCTTCGACTCTCTCCGCTCGTTCAGGATGACAAGAAGATGACAAGAAACAGTGGTCAGTAGCCAATCGCCAGTAGAGACAACCGCGCACACATCGGCGTTTTACGTAAACATGAACTCTTTGGTGCGCAGATCGCGGATGGTATCGCGCAGCCGGGCGGCTTGCTCGAACTCGAAACGCTTGGCCGCCTCGCGCATGTCACTTTCCAGCTTGGCGATGTAAGAATCCAACTCCTCCTGGGAACGGAACTCCGGCAGGCCTTCCGCCTGGCTGATCAGATCGACATAGTCTGCCTCGGCGACGCCCACCAGCGTCATGTCGAGCGGACGCACGATGCTCTCTGGCGTGATGCCGTGCTCCTCGTTGTAGGCGCGTTGAATGGCGCGGCGCCGGTTGGTTTCGTCGAGCGCTTTCTGCATGGAGTCGGTCATCTTGTCGGCGTAGAGAATGGCGCGGCCGCTCAGGTGGCGCGCGCAACGACCAATGGTCTGGATCAACGATCCTGCCGAACGCAGGAAGCCCTCTTTGTCGGCGTCGAGAATGGCCACCAGCGAGACCTCGGGCAGGTCGAGACCCTCGCGCAGCAGGTTGATGCCGATCAGCACATCGAACTCGCCCTTACGTAAATCGCGCAAAATCTTGATGCGCTCCAGCGTCTCAATCTCCGAGTGCATGTAACGGCAGCGCACGCCCACCTCGCTGTAGTATTCGGCCAGGTCCTCGGCCATGCGCTTGGTCAGCGTGGTCACCAGCACCCGCTCATTTTTCTCCGCGCGACGGCGAATCTCGTGCAAAAGGTCGTCAATCTGCCCCTTCACCGGACGCACTTCGACTTCGGGATCGACAAGACCGGTCGGGCGGATGATCTGCTCCACCACCACGCCAGCCGCCTTGGTCAGCTCGTAAGGGCCGGGCGTCGCGGAAACATACACCGCCTGATTCACACGGTGCTCAAACTCCTCAAACGTCAGCGGACGATTATCAAGCGCGCTGGGCAGCCGGAAGCCGTACTCGATCAGGTTCTGCTTGCGCGAGCGATCACCGTGCCACATGCCGTGCACCTGCGGTACCGTCTGGTGCGATTCGTCGATGAACAGCATGTAATCGCGCGGCACATAATCCAGCAGGGTCGGCGGCGGCTCGCCCGGCAAGCGCCCGGTGAAGTGGCGCGAGTAGTTCTCGATGCCGTGGCAGTACCCCATTTCCTTGATCATCTCCAGATCGAAGCGGGTGCGCTGATGAATGCGCTGCGCCTCGACAATCCGTCCCTGTTTCTCCAGTTCCGCTTCCCACCACGCCAGCTCTTCCAAAATCGACTTTACCGCCGATTGCTTGCGCTCGGGCTTCATCACGTAATGGCTTTTGGGATAAATAGGCAGGCGGCCGTATTTCTGCTTCACGGTCCCGAACAAGGGATCGATCTGGGCCAGCGATTCGACCTGGTCTCCCCACAACTCGATGCGATAGGCGTTGTCCTCGTACGTAGGAAAAATTTCGATGATGTCGCCGCGCACTCGAAAGGTCCCGCGACGGAAGTCGCCATCGGTGCGCTCATACAGAATTTCCACCAGCTTGCGGACGATGTCGTCACGTTGGATCTTCTGTCCCTTTTCGAGGAACAGCAGCATGCCGTAATAGGCTTCCGGCGATCCCAAACCGTAGATGCAGCTTACCGACGCGACAATGATGCAGTCGCGCCGCTCGAACAGCGACTTGGTGGCCGCCAGCCGCAGCTTGTCGAGTTCGTCGTTGACGGTCGCTTCCTTCTCGATGTAAACGTCGCCCGCGGGAATGTAGGCTTCCGGCTGGTAATAGTCGTAATACGATACAAAGTATTCCACCGCATTGTGGGGGAAGAACGACTTGAACTCGTGGTAGAGCTGCGCCGCCAGGGTCTTGTTGTGCGCCATCACCAGGGCGGGGCGGTTCAGCTCGGCGATAATCTTGGCCATGGTGAAGGTCTTGCCCGAGCCGGTCACTCCCAGCAACACCTGGTGCTTTTCGCCGTCGAGGATGCCGCGGGTCAGCGACTCGATCGCCTTTCCCTGGTCGCCTTGCGGCTGGTACGAACTGACTAACCTGAATTCCATGACTATGCCTTGTTCCCCGGCGAATTGCTTCTGTGGCTGCACAGAAGCCAATTTCGTCGACTGGGTATCTCTTCATTATACGATGGGGCGGAAGGGGCACACACGCGCGCGGTTGTAGGGCTGTGCAAACGAGAAATGAAGTACCCTGGAGGGCGCAGATCTGCGGTAGCCAATAGGGGTCCTTCGACTCGTCGCTACGCTCCTCGCTCAGGATGACAAACGAAATCGGCCAGCTTGGACGAATCTGCCGGGTGATTTATTCTGTTGCATCATGAAAACTCTTGCCCGTGGGACGCGACACAGGAGAACTGATTGAACTTTCTAAACCGCCTTCACCCAGTTGGACTTCTGGTTCTGCGCCTGGCTCTGGGCGCGGTCATGATAGCGCACGGCTACCAGAAGGTTTTCGGCGGCATGCCTCAGTTTATGCGAATGCTGTCGGACATGGGAATCCCCGCGTGGATGGGCTACCTCACGGCCGCGGCGGAGTTCGGCGGCGGCATCTTGCTGGTGATTGGATTTCTGACGCGATTTGCGGCCTTCGCCATTTTCATCGACATGCTGGTGGCGATCTGCAAGGTGCACCTGCCGCATGGATTTTTCTCCAAAAACGGAGGCTTCGAATTTCCCATGACATTGGCGGCCATCGCGTTTTCGCTGATCTTGACCGGCGGCGGACCGATCGCCATTGATTGGCTGTGGGGAAGCAAAGGCGGACGCTGACAGAATTCGCGGCAGAGACAATCGCAAAGTAGGCTTATGGACACCGTCGACGATTTCTTGCGACGAGTCTTTCAACTCGCCGAGTTCCGCCCCCATCAGCGAGAGATCATCCAGGATGTCCTGAACGGCCACGATGTGGTTTGCGTGATGCCGACAGGCGCCGGCAAGAGTCTGTGCTTCCAACTTCCCGCGCTTGCCATGGATGGGCTCACGGTGGTCGTGTCTCCCCTGATTTCCCTGATGGCCGACCAGGTGAAACAACTTCAGCGGCTGAGTGTTCCTGTCCGGTTCATGAATTCTTCGCAAAACCACGAAGAGCAGCGCAAGGTCTTGGCGGACCTTAAGAAGGGTTTTGCCGGGCTGCTCTACGTCGCGCCCGAGCGATTCTCCACGCCCTCGTTCCAGCGCATACTGCCAGAATTGAGAACGCGACTCTTCGTGGTGGATGAAGCCCACTGTCTGAGCTTCTGGGGACACGATTTTCGGCCTGAATATATGCGCCTGGCGGAAGTGCGCGAGCAGTTGGGATCGCCGTCCACCATGGCCTTGACCGCGACTGCCACGCCGAGCGTACGCGATGACATTATCAAGCTGCTCAAGCTGCGCAGCCCCAAGGTGCACGTCACCGGCTTTGATCGCCCCAATCTCACCTATGCCTGCCGTCGTCTCGACACGCAAGCCCAAAAAGATGAGGCCTTGTTGCATGGTCTCTCCAGGCAACCGGGCAGCGGCATCATCTATTGTTCTACCCGCCGGCTGGTAGAGCAGCTTGCAGCATTGCTGGAAGAGCGCTTTCCCCAGCGGACCGTGCGCGCTTATCACGCCGGCATGGATACCCCGTTCCGCAAGAAGAGTCAGGACGACTTCATGGCCAACCGCGATGCGGTAGTGGTTGCGACCAACGCCTTTGGAATGGGAATCAACAAGACTGACATACGCTTTGTGGTCCATTACAACATCCCTGCGAGCCTGGAAGCCTACTACCAGGAGGCTGGCCGCGCCGGACGCGATGGCCGGCCGGCGCAGTGCGTCTTGTATTGCAGTCCGAGTGACCGGTTTACGCAGGAGTTTTTCATCGACAAGATTGGCGAAAATAATACCGTGCTTTCCCCTGCGCAGGTTGAAACGTTGCAAACGCACGCACGACAGAAGCTTGACCAGGTATTCAACTATGCCTACCGATTCCAGTGCCGCCGCCGCGCCATTCTGAACTACTTTGGCGACAGCACGGCCGTCACCCAATGCGCATGTGACGTTTGCCGGGGCGATGTGCGTTCCCGCCCGGCGGTGGCGACCGGTAAGCGGCCGCGGCGTGACGCGAAGCCCAAGCGGGCCAGTTCAATCGACGATCATCTCGATCAGGCCGCCGAGTTACGATTCGAACGATTGAAGACGGTACGGCGTGACTTGGCCGCCGAACAGAAGTGGCCGGCATTTTGCGTCGCTCATGACTCAGTTTTGCGCGAGGTGGCACGCGCCGACCCGAAATCGCTGGATGCGCTGGCAGAGATCAGAGGAATAGGCACAGACAAATTGCAGAAGTTCGGGGCCGCATTTCTGCAGGCGATTAAGGGACCGTAAGCGGACGATGAGTGCCGGCTTCCGCTGCCCTGACCCCTAGCCACTAGCCACTATCCACTAGTAACTGGCCAGCTCCACCATCGCCTGGTACACATCTTCCGCTTGCGGCAGAATCTCATCCTCCAGGATTGGCTGATACGCGACGAAGGTGTCCTTCGCCGCTACGCGCTTCACGGGCGCATCGAGCTTGTCGAACAGTTCGTCGGCGATGCGGGCGGCGATTTCCGCACCGTAGCCCCAGCTCAGCATGTCTTCGTGGGCGACCAGCACGCGACTGGTTTTCGTCACCGATGTCGCAATCGTCTCCCAGTCGTAGGGGTTGAGTGTGCGCAGGTCAATCAATTCCACGCTGACGCCGCTCTCGCGTTCGGCGCGTTGTGCCGCTTGCAGCGCGCGCGGAACCAGGGCCCCGTAGGTCACCACCGTCAGGTCATGCCCGGCACGGACGATCTTGGCCTTGCCGAACGGAACCATGTAGTCAGGCCCGGGATAGGGCGCGCGTCCAAAGGTTTCGCGATACAGCCGTTTGTGCTCCAGGAAAAGCACCGGGTCGTCGCAACGAATCGCGGTACGCAGCAGCCCATTGGCGTCGAGCGCATTCGACGGAAACACAACGCGCATGCCCGGCGTGTGGGTGAAAATGCTTTCACCGCATTGCGAGTGATAGATGGAGCCGCCGGTGAGGTAGCCGCCGATTGCGACCCGCACCACCGCTGCCGAAGAGAATGCGTTGTTCGAGCGCCAGCGCATCAGTGGCAGCTCATTGCGAAGCTGCTGCATGGCGGGCCAGATGTAGTCGAAGAACTGGATTTCCACCACCGGCTTCAGGCCACGGGTCGCCATGCCGACGGCACGGCCCACGATGTTGGCCTCCGCCAGCGGCGAGTTGAAGACGCGGTCGCCGCCGAAGTCGCATTGCAGGCCTCCGGTCAGCTTGAAGACGCCGCCCTTGCCTTTCACCTGCTTGTCCTTGAGATATTCTTCGCGGCTACAGTCGGCCACATCTTCGCCAAACATCACGATGCGCGGATCGCGCTTCATCTCGTCGCGCAGACAAGCGTTGATGAGGTCGGCCATCGTCTTTTCTGGAGCCGACGGCGCGCCCTTTTCCACGGGCTGGGGATGCACCGCCTCGGTCTGAAACGCCGGCGCAGCGGGATCGAGATCGGGCGAGTACACGAACTGCTTATACGAGCCGGGCGCTGGCAGCGTCGCGGCCACGGCCCGGTCTGCCGCCTCCTGGATTTCCGCCTCCGCATCCTTCTCGAGATTGTCGATGCCCCGCTCGTCAAGAATGCCTTCGCGGATCAGGAAAAGCTGGAAGCGCGTGATGGGGTCGCGTTCCACTTCCTGCTTGCGCTCCGATTCCGGGCGGTAGAGTTTTTCGTCGTCCGACAACGAGTGCGAGTAGGGACGGATTACGTGGCCATGCACAAACGCCGGGCCATTGCCGGCGCGAATGTAATCGACCGCGTTCTTGAGCGCAGCATAGCTGACCAGCGGATCTGTGCCGTCGAATTCCGCAAAGTGGAAGTTGGGAAATCCCTTGACCAGCTTGCTGATGTTGCCGCCGGCCGTGCCCACTTCCACCGGCACCGAGATGGCGTACTCGTTGTCTTCGATCAGGTACAACACCGGCAGCTTCAGGTTCGACGCGGTGTTCAACGACTCCCAGAACTCGCCTTCGCTGGTGGTGCCGTCGCCGCCGGAGACATAAACCACTTCGTCGCCGTGGAACTGTACGTCCTTGAACTGGCGATAATCGCCACTGGCCTTTTCGGCCGCTTCGGGATGGCGCGTAAAGTAACGCCCCGCCTCGGCGCAGCCCACAGCCTGCAGAAATTGGGTTCCGGTCGGCGAAGACTGGGTCACGATGTTCAGCTTCTTGTGTCCCCAGTGCGAGGGCATCTGCCGCCCGCCGGAATTGGGATCGTCGGCAGCGCCTACAGCTTCCAGCAGTTGCTCGTAAGGCGTCATGCCCAGGGCCAGGCAGAGTGCGCGATCGCGATAGTAGGGATAGAACCAGTCGTAGCCTGGGCGCAGCACCATTCCTGCGGCCACAAGCAGCGCTTCGTGTCCCGCGCCTGAGATCTGGAAGAAGATTTTTTGCTGGCGCTTGAGCAGAATTTCGCGATCGTCGACCCGGCGCGACATGTACATCAGCCGGTAGATGTCGATCATCTGCTGGTTGCTGAGCCCTTCATACTTGTTGCTGGGAGAAACTTGGGCTACCGCAGCTTTAGGCTCTGTTCTTGTGGTGGCCATCCATTACCTCAGGTGTAGAGATGCAAAGCCCGATCACGCGACGAACGTCCCATCATTGTAAATGTTCTGCCGGGTTTGTTGAATTCTTGGTTATGGGTGCTGGCGTCTCTGTCCGAATAGTGAATTGTCATCACGGGCGAAGCGAGGGATCTGCTTCTGCTGCCTTTCCAGAAGCCGCCATCACAAGGGACGGGTCAGAGGAGGGGTTGTGAGTCAGTTTCCGGGTGGCCCGTGATCCAGGATCAACCCCGGACGGAGCACATCTCCGAGATGCCGACAACACGTCCAAGTGACTTCCCCGAAGAGGATTTCGGGGGAACTCTCGGGGCCAGCCTCCGGGTGCGAGTCGCTGTTTGAGCGCCGACAACTGCCGGTTCGCTCGTGACTCGCCAACTGGGAAACCCTTACGACAAAGCTCTACACTTCGCGACGATGGGAGGAGCCATCTCCCGCAGCAGCTTACTCCTCGAGCACGGCGCCTCCGAAAACCGGCCGGCCGCCCAGGGAGGTGTAGAAGCCATAGAACGCCATCGCGGCCATCAACAGAATTCCGGTTAGACTTATGCCCGCATACCACGCAGACCCTTGCGTCGTCAGGGGAAAGTCCGCCAGGAGACTGCCGAAGACGAATACACTCAAAAACCACAGCAAGCCGAGGCGTCTCAGCAGTAACACAGTCACACCCATCACGATCAGATTCTCCCCCAGGGCAACGGGAATAGAATTGCTTCCCACTGAGAAGAAGACCGTGAAGAGAAGAACCCATGCGACCGCTGCCGCCCACTCCTTGCGCAACAAGGCCCGCAAAAGGACCAGGAGAAACAAAAACGCAAGCGAGAGAAGAACCTCAGAGACCAAGCTGTTCGACACATAAGCAATGATGGTGCGCGCCCCCAGAAACTGCCACTGTTGGCCCGAAGATGGCTGCGGCGGAGGATAGCCGAGCCATGAGGGAATAAACCACCCTAATCTTATAACCGCGGCCACAAACGCCCCCCAAAGACAACCCGCAAGCACATCGCGTCCCACCAGTGGATCCCGAAAATCTCCCGCCAGCAAGCGGCTCCAGGAGACCAGCGTGGCGGGCCAGCGGCGGCGCACGTAGGGCTCCAGAGCAATGTAGAGAAGCCACGCGAAACAGGGCAACGCAAACCCCCAGACCAAGAACTCCACGAAGAGTGCGAATTCGGCAAAATTCCCGACGTGGTGCGCCCCAAAGACCCATGCCACCGCCGATGCGGCAAAAACAAATGCGGCCAGACGAGCAGCTCCACGGCGATCGCCCCGGCCAAGCCGCAGGTTGCGTCGGGCAAGCATGGCACTACTCACCAGCACCGAAAGAAACACCCCTATGAAGATCACCACCAATACCCGTTCGCCGACGGTCAGTTGAGACGGCTGCATGCGTTCGGGGCGGGTCCACGGGCCAATCAACTCGAAATAGACGGGCTTGCCCCGGTATGCCGCGGCCTCGATCCGCATCGGGATGTTGGGACGCTCGGCCAGCGATCCTGTCCATGCGGCGCGCGCGTCGCTATCAACTGGGGGCGTCCACATGGGCTGTGTTGACGGCCACTGAGAGGGATCGAGCCCGGCGGCAGAGAACAGCGGCGTCCAGTCAGGTGACGACGCCGCACCCGCCGCCGGCTTCTCAAGCTGCGGAGGAATTGCGATGAGCTGAGTAAGGCGACCGAGCGGATTGAGCCTGACCAGCGTCATCCCGGACACAATCAACGGCGGGTCGTCCGTCCAGATGGACCCCAACACGGGTGCATCCGAGAAAAAGGAAAAGAAATGAGCCGCGAGCGGCCGGGGGCTGCCGCGATACCAAAACACGAACGCTCCGGTCTCAAGGTGGTCCCAGCGCGTCTTCGACTTGTCATGTTCCGCGATATAGCGTAGAAAGTCGTTCCCATTGTAGAACCCCATCGCCGTGTCCACCGGGGGCTCGGAATAGCCGACACTCTGCAGAATATTGCGCGCGCGCTCGGCAAGCACCTCCGGAGGTTTTTCGAGCGGCACGCGCCGGTAGAGCATGGTTTGTGCACTCAACAGAATCGCCGCAGTGACTGACACAATGACTCCTGCCAGCACTGCCCAAGCCACCACGGGACGTAAGCCTTCGGTTTCTCCCGAAGCAGCCACCATCTCGGGCGACGGCGTTTCGCCTGCCGCAAGCGCAGCCGCCAGCGGATCGCCTCCCGGAAACGCGGCTGCTACCTGCCGCACCGAAGATGGCCGTTTTGCCGGATCCTTTTGCAGACAGCGCAGGATCGCGCTTTCCACTGCCGGATCAATGTCCTTTACCACCGACGACGGTGTCCTGGGGGAAGACTCCAGATGCGCCCGTCGCCACTCGACTGAGGTGGTTGCCTGATAAGGAAGATGCCCGGTGAACAGCTCATAAAATACGAGTCCCAGCGAGTAAATATCGCTGCGAACGCTGGCCTCGCCCTTTTCAATCTGTTCTGGAGCCATGTACGCCGGCGTGCCTGCGGTTTCGCTTCGGCCCGTGGCATCGTCGTGGCTGAGGGCCAACCCGAAGTCCGTGATGCGCACCCGCCCTCGTCCATCCAGCATGATGTTGGCGGGCTTCAGATCACGATGCAGTAATCCGCAATCGTGTGCAGCCGCGAGACCAGCGCAGATTTGGTGCGCGGTCTCCAGGGCCTTGTCCGGCGGCAAACGACCTATGCGGCGCAGCAACGACGACAGGTCCTCGCCGTCGATGTACTCCATGGTGAGAAAGTGCTGGCCGTTCACCTCCCCGATGTCGTAAACGCGACAGACGTTCGGGTGCGAAACCTGGCGGGCGTTGCGCACCTCAGCATGAAACCCTGCTAGCGCCGCCGTGTCGTTCTGAAGTGAGGCGGGAAGAAACTTGAGGGCTACAACGTTTCCGAGCTTGAGATCCTCAGCGCGGTAGACTTCGCCCATGCCGCCGCGACCCAACAGAGCAACGATCCGATACCGCTCGATGAGAACCGTGCCCGGCGAGAATCCTCCGCTTTGTGGCGGGTGCGATCTAACAGGAACTGGTGCAGGTCTGGCAGCAGTGCCACTTGGCTCCAAGGTCGGCGTGTCGGAAATGGAAAAGGCACGCCCGCAGGAAGAACACCAACGAGTGGTCTCAGAATATAATGCCCCGCAGCCAGAGCAGGTAATCATGCGGACGGATTGTATCCCACCGCGACGCGAGGCGGTGAGGTCTTATTCGAGCGGTTCGACTCGAAAGCTAGGAAACGGTGTCCAGTTGGCTGTGTAACGCCCTATGCGTGGACGAGGCAGTTGGGTTCCGAGCGGATCGTCGGCTACTGGGAAACTGCCCAGCGATTGCGAGCGGGGATTCCTGATCTTTGCCCAAGAGGGAAAAAGCAGATGCCTCGCTGCGCTCGTCATGACAACTCAAAGCGCTCGTCATGACAAACCGGTGGCCCGAAGTCGCACTTGGACAGATCGCATGGCTATACTGGAAAGCAATGATACGCACGCTGCGCCCGCTTCCGGTCAACCACATCAAGCTCGTCATCTTTGATTTGGACGGCACCCTGATCGATTCCGAACTCGACCTGGTGGCCGCGGTCAACGCTATGTTGCGCCACTACGGCCGTAAGGAGTTGCCCCTCGAGGTCATTGGCACCTACATCGGCGATGGCGCGCCTATGCTGATTCGCCGCGCGCTCGGCGATCCTGCCGATCGTGAGTTTTTGCAGCAGGCGCTCAACTATTTTCTGCTCTATTACCGCGAACACAAGCTCGACAACACGCGCACCTACGAAGGCATCAGCAAGATGCTCCAGCAGGTCAGCCAGGGCGACGGCGCGCCGCGCAAGTTAGCGGTGCTAACCAACAAGCCGGTGCGAGTGTCGCGCGACATTCTGGCCGGGCTGGGGCTGGCCGATTTCTTCACCCAGGTTTACGGCGGCAACAGTTTCGAGACCAAGAAGCCCGATCCCCTCGGCGCCAATACCCTGATGCGCGAAGCCGGTGCGGCCCCCGGCGAAACCGTGATGGTGGGCGACTCCGGAGTGGACGTGCTCACCGCCCGCAATGCCGGGTTGTGGAGCGTCGGAGTGAACTACGGATTTGCGCCGCAGACTTTGCAGCAGGTCCCCCCGGACGTGCTGGTCGATACCCCCGCCGAGTTGGCACGTGTGCTCACCGTGAGCGAGCCGGCGAAAGTAGAACCGCACCGATAAGGCTGGGACATCGGCCCAGCTACTCTCGATCGGTCAGGTAGGTTCGGCTGATGCGGTCGTGCCAGCACAGGGAATCGACATCAACGAAGGCCCACAACAATCCCATAGCGAACGAAGCCGTGGAGAAATAGAGGGCCATCACGCGATGGCGACGCTCGCGCCGGCTCGGCGGTTTGCCCTTAAAAGTGCTGACGCGAATTTTGGCCACGCGCATTCCGGCGGTGGCTCCGCTGTAAACCAGGAGCAGGTACTGATAGATGGCCCATAGCAGTAACGGCAGCGTGGCCGCCGTCAGCAACATCGGCTTGCTGAAGGTCAGCTTGGGCAGCATCTTGTAACCCACGGCAGCGAAGACCACCGTGCTTGCGGCCACGAGGAGGCAATCCAGCAATCCTGCGTACGCGCGACGCGCCCTGCCGGCAGCCCGAAAGGGAAGCTCCACGTTGTCCGCGTGGGTCGCGATGGCAGGCTGCGTTGCCGGTCCAAACTGCAAGCCGTCGAGGAAAGGCGTGGTGGGCAGCGCTTCCAGTTCCTCAGGCACATCCAGGATGCGGGGCTGTTCCAACCGGACCGGGTCGGCCAGATGATGCATTTCCCGCATGCTCGCCGCCTGGCGCGGGAAGGCGATGACTTTGCGCTGGGGCCGAGGGCGCGGCACACGAGGCGGTGGCGGCCCCGGATCCACGTCGGCCATCATCTCCGCAAGGGCGGGCGATTGACTCTCTGCTCGCAATTCTGGATGCGCTGGCGATTCCGCGGGCGGCGCTTCCGGCTCCGCAATGGCCGCGACAGGCGTGAGATCGCAACTCTCGAAACTGGCAATTTCGGCTGCGCCAGCTTGCTCAGAGCCCGCGATACTGGCTGCGAGGACTGGTTCCACATCCGGGAAGTCCACCGGCGCATCCGGTGCTGGGCCGGACACATCGCCCTCAGCTTCATCCGGAGGGAAGGGGAAGCGCATGCTGAACGCTCCCTCGATACGGCGTCCGCGGCGGGTGCGATAGCCGGCCACGCGCGACTGAATCTCATTTCTCCAGATGTCGGCGGCGGTCTGCGATAAATCTCCAGACGCTTCAGATTGCAAGGTTCGCTGGTCGGTCATGTCGTGGCGCGACTATTCCTTCTACCCGCTGCCTTGGCAAAACACGCCAGGTGCTTTGCACTCAAGAGCGCGGATGAATCGTGAATGAAAATGAGAAAAAGAGGTCGTGGGCCCGCGTCCATGAGACGTGGCAAGCTATGCACTCGATCGCCAGAATCGCGCAACCAGTGGACATCGAGCGGGTTTAGGAGAAATCCAGAGCAGCGAGGAACCAGCGCAAGCAGATAGCGTTTTACCTCACCGTAGGCAACGTGCTAAGTTGCAAGGTTCTGCTCAATTCATTCCAACCCGGTGAGGGGACACCAGCTTTTCGATGATTGCCCGCACTCGAATGATTATCACGGCGCTGGTGGCATGTCATCTATTTCTGCATCCTGGCGTGTTAACCAGCCAGTTGCATCCACCGCAGCCGTCCAATAATCCGGCCCAAAGCGCCCCCCAGCCAGGCGCGTCCGATGCGGCTCCGGCCCCCGAAACTACCGCGGAACCGCAACTGCCGAACGATTCGACCTCAGATGCCGGACCCGCCACGCAAAATCCGCCGGGTAAGTCCGGAGTTACGGTGAAGACCGACACCGGCGAGGAAGACAAAGAAACCGAAAAAATCATCCAGCAGGAAATCCAGTCAGGCGGCAACGAGCAGGAGTTGGGGCCTGCGCGTCCAGCCATGAACGTTCCCCTGGGCCGAAACGAAGTGCTGATTCGGGGCGACGAACAGGAAAAGAACCAGGACATCTTCACGGCCCGCGGCCACGTGGTCATGCGCTTCGGCACCTACACGCTGCACGCCGACGAGGTCACCTACGATTCCACCACCGGCCAGGTCACCGCCACCGGACACGTGGTGTTTGACGGCGGCGCGCACAACGAGCATCTGGTAGGGACGCACGCCACCTACGACGTCAGCCGCGACAGCGGAACGTTTTACGACGTAACCGGATCGACTGGCGTCAAGGTGAAGACCAAAGACATGTTCCTCACTTCCTCGAATCCGTTCTTTTTCACTGGAAGAGTCGTGGACAAGCTCGGTCCCGACCACTACCGGGTGAACCACGGCTACATCACCTCCTGCCAGTTGCCCGATCCCAAGTGGCAGTTCAACTCCCAGACGGCACTCGTGGAGGTAGGGGCCGATGCCACCATGCATCACGCCACCCTGCGCATCAAGGGCATCCCGGTCTTCTATTTTCCGTGGGTCAAACACCCCGTCGATAACCTGGGACGCCAGAGTGGCTTTCTCATGCCCCTGTTTGGGCAGTCGAGCACCCGCGGCACCATCCTGGGAGACGCCTTCTACTGGGCAATCAACCGGAGCAATGACGCCACCATTGGGGCCTCGCTCTACTCCGCACGGGGCTGGGCGCAACACGGAGTGTTTCGCTCGGTCGGCTATAAGTACCAGTTCCGGGCCGAATATTTTGGAGTGCTTGACGAGCAAGGCGCTCCCCAGGGGCAACCAAACCCGGGACAGAACCAGGGTGGCCAGGAACTGCGAGCCAACGGATCGATCCAGCTACCGGAGGGGTTTCGCGGAGTGCTCTCGGTTGACTATCTCAGCTCTTATTTGTTTCGTGCGGCGTTCGCCGAAGGCTTTGCCTTGCAATCCATCAGCTCTGAGGTGCGCTCCTACGGATTCCTCAGCAAGAATTGGAGCGGATATGCCTTCGGCTTTCAGTCGGGCCTCTATCAGTCCTATCAGAGTACGAACCCGGGAGAAGTCATCAATATCGCCCACATTCCTTCGCTCGAGTTCTCCTCGGTGGAACGCCCGTTCAGCCGCTCCAATCTGATGTACGCCTACGACATGACTGCGGAAGGCCTTTCCCGGTCTGAGGTGGGATTTGAAACCGCGCCGGTGGTCGGCCGCATTGACGCCCATCCCTACCTTTCGCTGCCTACTTACTTTCGCGGCTGGACTTTTCGCCCAGAGGTTGGAGTGCGCGAGACCTATTACACGCAGAGGCTGCAGAGCGGAGGGGAGGCGGCCGTGGGCCAGGCGCTCAACGATCCGATCAACCGGAATGTTGTGGCGGCGGCGATGGAACTCAGGCCGCCGAGGTTATCGAAGATCTACGATCGCAAACTGCTGGGCAACGTGATCAAGCATACGATCGAGCCCGAGGTTGTCTATCGCTACCAGTCGGGTATCGATAACTTCAGCCAGATCCTGCGTTTCGACCAGCGGGATATTTTGGCCGACACCAACGAGGTGGAATACGGCGTGGTCAACCGGATCTTCGCCAAGAAAACCAAGTCAACGGGCGAATGTTTTCGCCATCCCAAATACGCGCTTCCGTCCGAGCAGAAAGAACTGGTGGCCACCAAGACGACCGAAACGGAGCCCGGTACCTGCGATGACACGCAAGGCCCGGCGCGTGAAGTCGTCACCTGGGAGTTGGCCCAGAGATATTTCATCGATCCGACTTTTGGTGGGGCGTTAGTGACCGGCCAGCGTAATGTGTTCGACAGCACCGTAGATTTCACCGGCATCGCGTTTCTTACGGCGCCGCGTCACTTTTCGCCCGTCATCTCCCGTCTCCGGGTGCAGGATCTACGAACTGACGTCTCGTGGGCCGTCGATTATGACCCGGTGGCGCATCAGTTGAATGACAGCACACTCTTTGTAGGGCGAAGGCTGGGCGTGAGTGGCAAGTGGTACCTCGCAGGTGGACAAACCTATATGCGCGAGCCGGCGGAAACCACGCCAATCGCCGGTCAACCGACACTCGGCCTCGCCATCTACAACCAGTACCGTTTGCTGGCGCAGTACGGCAACGTCGCCATGAAGGGGCTAAGCGCCGCAGTCGGTATCGCAGTGGATGACCGTCTCAGCTACGTGCAGGCGGCAACCGTGCAGAGCAACTACAACTGGGACTGCTGTGGCGTGGCCTTCGAGTATTCGCGCTGGGCCTATGCCCCCACCATCAGCCGGGAAAACAGTTACCGCTTCTCGTTCAGCCTCTCCAACATTGGGACCTTCGGCACGATCCGGCGGCTGCAAAGACTGTATTAGCGCGCAACCTTCCGTTGCCCGGCCATTGTCTTACAATTGAGCGATGTCTGTGCTGCCTTCCAACCTTCCAGCCGCAGCCGAAGCTCTCGCGGCCAAATCGCGTGCGCTGGCGGAAAACCTGCATTCGCTCGGGCGAGTGCTGGTGGCCTACTCGGGCGGAGTGGATTCCGGATTTCTGGCCTGGGCGGCGCATCGCGAACTGGGCGCCGGCGGCATGCTGGCGGTGCTGGCCGACTCTCCCAGCCTGGCGCGCTGGCAAATGCGCGATGCCGTCTGCCTTTGCCGAGGAACAACTCATACCGCTGATGGTGGTTGCCACCGAAGAGATGGAGCGCCCTGAATATCAGCGCAACGACGGTGCGCGTTGCTATCACTGTAAAGATGAACTGTTCACCGTGATGGAAGAGCACCGGCAACGGCTGGGGTTCGATGCCATCGCCTACGGCGTCAACCTTGACGACCAGGGCGACTTCCGGCCTGGGCAGCAGGCGGCGCGCCAGCACCAAGTGGCCGCCCCTTTGCTTGCCGCAGAATTGACCAAGGCCGACATCCGGCAACTGGCGGCGCAGGCCGGACTGCGTGTCTGGGACAAACCTGCATCGGCGTGCCTGTCGTCGCGGATCGAGTACGGGCGCGCGGTGACACGGGAGGCGCTGCAGGCGGTCGAGCAGGGGGAAGATGCCCTGCGGGAACTCGGTTTCCGCCAGGTGCGCGTGCGTCATCACGGCGAGATAGCCCGGATCGAGATTGCGCGGGAAGAATTGCCGCGGGCCATGACCATGGAAATGGCCGCCGCGTTCACCCGAATCTTCAAGGACCTGGGGTTTACCTACGTGGCGCTCGATCTCGAAGGCTTCCGGTCGGGCTCCATGAATGCCTTGCTGCCGGCAGGGAAGCTGCTGAAAATTGCCAGCAAGGAATGACCTTGATCTCTCGCTGGCTTCGCCCCCACACCGCCGCCGCAGGTGCTTGGAATGCGCTCCCCATGAGATAATCAAACCTTACGCTCTATCTTGAAGGTGGTTTTTACTTTGCCCTTGCAACGACTGGCTGTTTTGCTGCTATTGTTTTGCGCCGGGTGTTCGGCGCAGTCGAAATCGAATTCCGCCCCTGCCGACGTGGCCCAAAAGGTGCAGCGGCAGGTCCGGACCTACTTCAATGTGCCTCCCGACGTGGACATCAAGCTGGGACCGCTGACGCCCAGCGAGTTCCCCAACTATGACAATGTCACCATCACCCTGAGCCACGAAGGGAAGTCGCAAGCCGTTGACTTCATTCTCTCCAAAGACGGCAAGAGCCTGATTCGCCTGACCAAGATGGATCTGACCAAGGACCCCTACGCCGAGACCATGAAGAAAATCGACGTGGCTGGCCGTCCGGTGCGGGGAAATCCGGACGCCAAGGTTACCGTCGTGAACTACGACGACTTCGAGTGTCCTTTCTGTTCCCGCATGCACAGCACGCTCATGAGCGAGATCCTGCCGCAATACGGCGACAAGATAAAAATCATTTACAAGGACTATCCGCTTTCCATGCATCCCTGGGCGATACACGCCGCCAACGACGCCAATTGCCTGGCCAAAGAGAGCGGCAAGGGCTACTGGGAGTTCGCCGATTACGTGCACGCCAATCAGCGCGCCATCAGTGGTACGCAGAAGGACCCGCAACAGGCTTTCGGTGAGTTGGACCGCATCACGCTGGATATCGGCAAAAAGAACGGCGCCGATGCCGCCCGGCTGCAGGCGTGCGTGAAGACGCAGGCCGACGCAGCCGTGAAGTCCTCGATGGCCGAGGGCGACTCCGTGGGAGTGAATGCGACCCCGACGATGTTTGTGAACGGAGAACGGCTGGAAGGCGCATTGGACACGGAACAGGTGAGAGCGGCCCTGGACCAGCAGTTGCTGGCGGCCGGAGTAAAGCCGCCGCCCCCGGCGCCAGCCCCAGCATCGCCGCCGGCGACCAGCAAGTAGGACGCGAGCCAGGCGTAGGAGGCATCACGTGCAGTTTTCAGCAAGGAGCAAAGTTTGAAACTGAAACGCAAGAGTGTGGCAATCGCAGCCACTCTGTCGCTGGCCGTTATTGCGCTGCTGTCGAGCGTGGGCTGTTCCGGAAAGCAGGAAGGCGACGACGTAATGGCGCGGGTGAACGGCCGCAAGATTACGCGCACCGAGGTGGAGAAGTATTTCAATAATCAGACTGCGGAGGCGCCGGAAAAGCCAAGCCAGGAGCAGGCAGATAGTTTGCGGCTTAGCATTCTGCGCGAGCTGATCGATAACGAAATCCTGATGCAGCGCGCCGAAAAGCTGGGCCTGCTGGCGACCGATGAGGAAGTCAACGGCAAGCTGGCCGAAACCAAGGCGCCCTTTACGCAGGAGGAATTCGATAAGCGGCTCAAGGAGCGCAGTCTCACCCTCGACGATTTCAAGCGCGACCTGCGCCGCTCCATTACTGTCGACAAGGTGCTCAACAAAGAAGTCACCTCCAAGATCAACATCACCGACGACGACATTACCAGCTACTACAACCAGCACAAGGCCGAGTTCAACCTGATTGAGCCGCAATACCACCTGGCGCAGATACTGGTGACCACGCAGCCCAACCCGCAAGTGAAAAGCATGAAGGCGCAGAACGAGGGTGACGCGCGCAAGAAGATCCAGATGATCGAGAACCGCCTGGACAGCGGTGAGGACTTTGCCACCGCAGCCATGAACTACTCGGAGCAGACGGAGACCTCGCAAAACGGCGGTGACCTGGGTTTCGTTGCGGAATCGGCGCTCAAGATGGACAAGACGGCCTATGACGCCATCTCCAAGTTGAAACCCGGTCAATACACGGTCGTGATGCCGGTGTCGGACCCCAACACCCATCAGATTTACGGCTTCCGCATCGTCAAGCTGCTCAGCAAGGAGACCTCTGGTCAGCGCGAGCTCAAGGACCCGCGCGTGCAACAGGCGATACGACAGCAGCTCCGCGACCGCCGCGAACAGCTATTGAAAGCGGCATATTACGAATCCATCCGCGTCAAGGCATCGGTGGAGAACTATTTTGCCGACGAGATTCTGAAGAAGGCGGGAACGATGAAGTAGTGCGGGCGGGATGCCTCGGTTCATGGCGCCGTGTCTCCGTTATAAATGTTGAAATGTCATCCTGAGCGGAACGCCCGCAAGGATTTTCCGGCCCGCTGCTGTTGCGGGTCGGGCGGTCGCGCAGTCGAAGGATCTGCGGTTGTTCCCGGCCGTGCATTGTTGGAGCCATTCTGCAAGCCCCTGAAGCCTACCCCGACTAACCCTATAGCGCTATTCGATGATCGCCAGCGTGTCTCCCGCGTTTACAATTGAGCCTTCCGCGGTCAGGATCTTCTGTACCTTGCCGTCCTTCGGCGACTTCATTTCGTTCTGCATCTTCATGGCTTCCATCACGAGGATGCCTTGGCCGGCCTTTACTTCTTCTTTCTCGTTCACCATGATGCGGACGATCTTACCGGGCATGGGGGCCTTGACCTTTTGCGGGCCGGCCGCCGAGCCGGCGACGGCGCGACGGGTGCGCAAGGAGCGGGGGTCCTGCACATCCACGGCATAGCGCGCGCTGCCGATGACCATGTGCAACTCGCCTTGCAGCGAGCGCTCGCGCTTTATCTCGTAGGCTTTGCCGCCGACCAGCACCGACAGCACGTCGCGCGCGGTAAGCGCAGCATCCACTTCGATCTCCTGGCCGTCCACCTTGCATAGCCAGGTGTTCTCGCCGCGCGTCAGCTCCAACTGGTGCGTTTTGCCGTCTACCACCACGTCGTAGGTCATGTCTTAGCCACTAGCAATTAGCAATTAGCAATTAGTAATTAGTAAAAACTAGAATGTTTATGCTTTGTGAAGGGGCGCACCTTCAGATGCGCCATTACAAGCCATTAACACACACACTCTGCAATGTTCCTACCGCTCTCTCACCGCTTCGGCGCGCGCGGCGCGCAGCCAATTCGAGGCGGGCGGCGGAGCCGAGCCGCCATTCACCGCCTCGCACCCGTTCGCTCCCGGCAATGTCGCCTTCGGCTCCATGCTGGCAAATATCGCCGCGCCAATGGCCGCCATGATGGGCCGCCGCAGGTCCGTCTCATTGCTGGGTTTGGCCAGCAGGCGATCAAGGAAGCCCGTGTCCAGATTGCCCGCGCGGAAATCCGGGTCCTTCAGGATGCGGCGAAACAGCGAGATGTTGGTCTTGATCCCGCCCACGAAATATTCGTACAGCGCGCGCAGCAGGCGGTTGATCGCCTGCTCCCGGTCTTCGCCGTAGCCGACCAGTTTGGCCAGCAGCGGATCGTATTCGATGGGTACGTTCCAGCCTTCATACATGCCACTGTCGCGGCGGATGCCGGGACCGGAAGGCGAAATCAGCCGCGTGATCTGTCCCGGCGACGGGAAGAAATTATTGTCCGGATCTTCGGCGTAAACGCGGCACTCGATCGCGTGTCCGCGCAGCCGGATGTCTTCCTGCCTGAACGGCAGCTTCTCTCCCGCGGCGACGCGCATTTGCAGGTGAACCAGGTCCAGGCCAGTGACCAGCTCGGTGACGGGATGCTCCACCTGCAGTCGGGTGTTCATCTCGAGGAAATAGAAGTTGCGCTGTTCATCAACCAGGAACTCGATGGTGCCGGCGTTGTAATAGTTGGCGGCCTTGGCCACGCGCACGGCGATTTCGCCCATGCGATGCCGCATGTCCGCGTCCACGATCGGGCAAGGCGACTCTTCCATCACCTTCTGATGGCGGCGCTGCACCGAACACTCGCGCTCACCCAGGTAAACCACGTTGCCGTGCTGGTCGCCGAAAATCTGCATCTCGACGTGGCGCGGGTTGGTGATGTACTTCTCCAGGTACACCTCGTTGTCGCCGAACGAGCGCTGGGCCTCACTGCTGGCGTTTTCGTATGCGGAGCGCAGTTCCCCGGCCGCCTGCACCAGGCGCATACCTTTGCCGCCGCCTCCGGCCGCCGCCTTCAGCATGACGGGATAGCCGATCTGCTCCGCCAGCCGTTCGGCGGCGTCGATGTCCAACCCGTGCTCCGAGCCGGGAACGAAGGGCACGCCGGCGCGCTTCATGTTCTGGCGGGCGCGCGTCTTGGAGCCCATCATCTCCATCGACTCGGGGCTGGGGCCGATGAACTTGAAACCATGATCGGCGCAGGCCCGGGCGAAACTGGCATTCTCCGACAAAAAGCCGTAGCCGGGATGTATCGCTTCTGCCTGGCTGCGGCGTGCCACGTCGAGGATCTTGTCCACGTTGAGATAAGACTCGCTGGCCGTGGCGGGGCCGATTGGGTAGGCGTAGTCGGCTTTGCGGACATGCAGGGCCTTGCGGTCCACGTCAGAGAAGACCACAACCGACTCAATGCCCATCTCGCGGCAGGCGCGAATGATGCGCACCGCAATTTCACCGCGATTGGCAATCAGGACTCGTTTGAACATGACGGAACTTCGTTGAATATTCTGCCGGGAACCCCAGGCGTAAGAGGGCAGCTCCACCCGCACATTCAACAAAAATGGATTGTACTGCATGGGCAGGCGGCGGAGAGGCGCGACGTTACAGGGGGGACGGAGGGCGGGCAATTCAGGTTGACAACGAGGAAAGGCCGATCCGCGCTCAGAAACGGGCGGGCTTATAGTGCGGGATGTTGGCGGGATCGATCCCAAGTTTGCGCACTTCCTCGACCGCGGCCTGCGTAGTCCTTTGCATCGACCGCATTCGAGAGCAAGAACTCAGCCCGGCGTTCGGGGGTGTAGATTTCGATGGGGGCGGATGCAGTATTTGTCGGGAAAGTCATTTCCATGTATCCGAGGGGGTTAGAAGCCCGTAATTATTATAAGCGGCTTGGACGCGGGGCCTAAAAAGCAAAACGCCCCTCGTAACCGAGGGGCGCTAGTGTTGGAGCCAGGTTAAACCTACTGCGGGGTCTCGGTAGTGATGATGCCTGTGGGCCCGGCTTTTTCGGCCTTGGCCTTCTTGGTGGCCATGGTCTTGTCAACCCAGTCGTCGGCCGTCTTCAGATCGGTCTTGCGGGCATCAGGATCTTCACACTCGTACTCGGCGCGCTGGCGGTACAGCAGGTTCAGATAAGCCATTGCGTCGTCGTAATCGGGCCGAAGCTGCAGCGCCTTCTGCAAGTTCTGAATGCCGTCTTCGACCTTCTGTTCGTTCTTGGTCTTGAGGTCGGTGCAGGCTTTCTTGTCCTTGAGTTCATCGGTGGGCTTCATACCAAGACTGGCGCGCACGTTCTGGTCGGGCTGGTAGGCCTGCATCCAGTCGATGACCGCCAGCGAATAATAACTTTCCGGATCGTTAGGATCCAGGTCAGCCACCTTCTGGTAATAGTCCTTGGCCAGATCGAACTTCTTCATGCCGAAGTAAAGAGAAGCGATGCCTTTGAGGCTGTGAATCTGTTGTTCTTTGGGTGGATTCTGGGCCAGGACCTGCTTAAAGACGTCGATGGCCTGTTCGGCGAAGCGATTGTTGTCGGGGGAGTCGGCACCGGGGATGTATTGCTGCGCGTACGCGGTGGCTAAATAAAGACGGGCCGTTACCAGGCTGGAATCCAGGTTCACCGCGTTCTTGAAATGTTCAATTGCATCTTCATACTTCGCGTTCTTGTAGGCTTGAACGCCTTTGTTGAGCTGATCGCGTGCTCTCAGCTTGCTGCAGCCAATGGTCGAGAACAACGCAAGCAGAACCATAAGTACCATCAGTACTCGTCCGCTTTTGTTCATGTCTGGTATCACTCTCCGTTGCTATAGTTCGGGCTTCGAGGATGTGCGGGGCTGTCACTCAGCGACGCCCCGCTTCTCCAGAGGAAGATGGAATCCCGAATCACGTTCCTGGTTCTCTACCCCTCAGGCGGCCGCCGTGGCGGGGGCGCAGAGGAGCCGCCGGTTACCCTCTCGTTGACGCGCAATATCGGCGCGCAGGGAGGGGCCGGCTCGCAAATGGCTAACCGCCGGCTTCTATTTTGGCCGTGATCAGCCCAACTTTATCGACACCTGCTGCGTGGGCGATGTCGATGACTTGTGCCACATCATTGAAGGTCAGCTCCGGATCAGCCTTGACGAACATGACCTTTTCAGCGCGGGTCTTGAAGATGTCGTTGAGACGGCCTTCCAGGTTCTCCCACGTGACGTCGTCCTGATTGATCTTGAGCGCTGGTTTGTCGCCGCCGCCTCTCAATACCTGCACCACGATGGTACGGTCGTTGCTTGGCGGTTGTTGTTTCTGGTCCTTAGGCGGCTGGGGAACCAGCGCATCCAGACCTTTGGGAGTCAGCGGCGTGATCACCATGAAGATGATGAGCAACACCAGCAAAACATCAATCAGTGGGGTGACGTTGATATCGGCTGAGGGCCCACCCGACCCTCCTAGTGTCATGCTCATAAGGAACTCCCGTTACTGGGCGCCGGCGCCCCCGCCGGTATCGCTTTTCGGCGGCTTTTTGCCGGTTGGGCCAGCTTGGACCTGTTCGGTCAATAGACCGACATCGTCCACGCCGGCGGAGCGCACGTTGTCCACCACGTCGACCACTGCGCCGTACTTGGCGCGAGCGTCGGCTTTAATAAAGACGCGCTTGTCCACTTTACCGGACAGGCGGTCCTTCACTTTGCTGGTGAGCTGGTCGGCGGTGACCTTGTCGGTACCAAAGAAAATCTGCCCGTCGCGCATGATGGCCACGAGCAGGGAATCTTCCTTGTCCGCGTCCGGCATGGGCGTGGGGCTATTTACCCTGGCCATGTCCACGCTCACGCCCTTCTGCAACATGGGCGTGATGACCATGAAAATGATGAGCAACACCAGCATCACGTCCACCATGGGGGTAACGTTGATGTTGGAGTTGACCTTCTTGCCTTCGGCGCGCACTGCTAGTGCCATAACCTTCAACCTCCTTCAGACTGGCCCCAGCGCAAACCACTTACGCTGGGCCTCCAATTACCGGCGGACGGTGCGACGCTTGAGGAAATAGTCGATCAGCTCGCTGGAGCTGTTGTCCATTTCCACGTCGAACGCTTCCACCTTATTGGTGAAGTAGTTGAACATCATGACGGCCGGAATCGCGACGAACAGTCCGATAGCGGTGGTCACCAGGGCTTCGGAGATGCCGCCCGCGACGGCGCCCAAGCCGGTCGCTTTCTGGGTGGAAATCTCTTTGAAGGCGTTGAGAATGCCGACCACCGTGCCCAGCAAGCCGATGAAGGGAGCGGTGGAACCGATGGTGGCAAGGCCGCCCAAGCCGCGCTTCAACTCGGCGTGAACGATGGCTTCGGCACGCTCCAGAGCGCGCTGCGAGGCTTCGATCTGCTCGCCGGGGATGTCGTTGGAATCGCCATGGGCCTTGAATTCCTGCAGGCCGGCGACTACGACCTTCGCCAGATGGCTTTTCTTGTTGCGTTCGGCGACCCGGATGGCTTCCTCGATTTTGCCCTCACGCAATGCTCCGGCAACCGCGGGAGCAAACGCACGCGACTGCTTGCGGGCAGCGCTGTATGCCATGGCACGGTCGATCATGACGCCAATCGACCAACCTGACATGATGAACAGAATGAAGACCACGATCTTGGCCAAAATTCCCATCTGTTTCCAGAGGGAAATGGGGTCCCAGCCCACAGTGGCTTCCTGGAAAATCCAGGCAGCAGCCGTCGGTACATGGCTGAGAGTGTAGGTGGCAAGGTTAGCTAGGAACATGGGTGGAATTTTCCTCCTCAGAGCTTTTGTTACAGCAGACCAACATGCTTGCTATTGGCTTGCAAGTGATTCGAATATTCGGAGCCGATTACTTTCAAAACATCAGCGAGCTTTCACCAGCTCACCAACAAAAAACTAAAGGCCGTGCCTGGACCACAATGCAACCCAACCGTGCGTCGGCATCAAAGTTAGATGCGCGGAATGCTCATCCGCACATTAACCACCACCCGACAGGGTGAAATTAACGTTGACCGTGGTCTCAACCTCTACCGGCTCGCCGTTGAGGTAGTAAGGCTTGTACTTCCATTGCTTTACCGCATCCAGCGCCGCACCCGTGAGCATGGGGTGACCGCTGACTACGTGCAGGTTCTGAATGCCGCCATCTTTGCCGATCAGGGCCTGGAGCACTACAACCCCCTGAATGCGGGCCTGGCGGGCAAGCGCCGGATAGGTAGGCTGCACTTTGTGGATCAACAATCCCTGAGAAACGCCCTGGGAAACGCGCACCCGCTGCGGAGCGGCCTTGGGAATGGCCACAGGCGTGTTGCTGAGCATTCCGCCCAGAACACCACCCATCGTGCCCCCGGGTACGCCGCCCGGTACGCCGCCCACAACGCCGGCGACTCCCGTGGTCGGCGGCTGTTCGTCCTCTTTTATCATCTGAATCTTTTTGGGAATTGCGGTCGGGGTCCGCAACTGGCCGTTGTCGAGCTCGCTTTGGATCTTCTTCACTATGACCGGAGCGGCAGCCGGAGGCGGCGGCGGCGGGGGTGGCGGCGGCGGCGCAACCAGGAAGGTCATCAGTTGCTGCCGGGGCAGTGCCTCGGTGAAAATTAAGGGTAACAACACCAGAACGCCAATCAGCAGGATTTGGAGCACAAACGAGATAACGGTAGTAGCTCCGCGCTTGCCCTTAAGCCTGCCGCCCGATTCCATAAGGCTGTCTTCAAACATAGACCGCTCCCATCGAGTGCTTCTATTACTTAGACACCGGGTATCAGCTTTTTGCTCCCATGTGGACCGCCAGCCGTTCCTAATTCGTAGCCGGTGGAGCTTCGCTGGGACTTCAGGCTGGCCGCTTTAGCAGGGCGAACCGAAGTATACACCCGCCCGCCGGTTCGGCGTTTCCCGCCGCCATTCCGCCCCGTACCCAGGGTTTCCCCTGGTTTGGCGAGTCGGATGGCCCATCCAACAGCAGAGGTTGCTCAAGCTGAAAACTGGCCGGAGCGAAACACCGCTCGGTTGCGATACCTGGGGCCCGCCCTAGGCTTTGACCTTTACCTTTTCCCGCGGCTTGTTCTGTGCCGAGGCCAAACGCTGCACGGCCGACTGGCCGGCCCGCTTGGCCCGCCATTCCTGATAGGCAACCAGCATCGGCGCCGCCACGGCGATCGACGAGTAGGTCCCGATCAGGATTCCAATCACCAGGGCCAGCGAAAATCCACGCAACACTTCGCCACCGAAAATGTACAACGAAAGCACGGTCAGAAACGTCAGGCCCGAAGTAAGAATGGTTCGGCTCAGGGTCTGGTTGATGCTCTTGTTGACGATGTCGGCCAGCGGCTCGCGACGCAACAGTTTGATATTTTCGCGAATGCGGTCGAAGACGACGATCGTGTCGTTCATCGAATAGCCGATCAGCGTGAGGATGGCGGCAATCACCGTCAGGCTGATTTCCTTATTCAGCAGCGAGAAGAAGCCCACAGTGATAATGCTGTCGTGGAGGCAGGCGACAACCGCGCCCACGCCGTAGATCATCTCGAAGCGGAACCACAGGTAAACCAGCATACCCGCCAGCGAGTAGAGAGTGGCCATGACGGCCTGTTTGCGAAGCTGCGAGCCCACCTGCGGACCGACAATCTCGACGTTGCGCACTACGAAATTCGAGGTGTAGAAGCCCTCCTTCAGGGCGTTGACCACCTCGGCGGGAACCACTCCGCTCAGCTCATCGATGGAGGTGAGAATTCCGCCGCGCTCCTTGTTGCGAAAGTCCTCAATCTGTTTGGCGATGGATTCGTATTTGGGGCCGGCGTCCAAGCCCAGGTGCAGCGGGTCTTTTTGCATCAAATACTGCTGCAAGCTGGCCGCGCCGGTGTTATTCAGGTCCAACTTGCCTTCGGCGACCGGGTTACGCGCCTGCAAGGCGCGGACGATGGTGTTCTTGCCCTGGTCGAGCGCGGCCTCGCTGGTTTCCTGGATGCCCAGGTCCACCAGCACTTCGTTGTCGGTGGTTGGGCCGAAGCGCTGGATGCGGGGATCGTGCAGCCCGGCGCGGTCCATGTCGCTACGAATCTGGTCCAGACTGGGCGTCTCCGCGAACTTGACATAAACCAGCGTGCCGCCGCGGAACTCCACCCCCAGCGGGATGTGGTGCCAGAACAATATGGAACAGATTCCGGCGACGCTGAACACCAGCGAGAAGGCAAGGAAATACCACTTCTTGCCGAGAAAGTCGATATTGGTATTGCGAAATAACTCCACCGCTAGCCCCTTAATAAATCGTTTTCACCACGGAGGCACGGAGGGCACGGAGTTTTCATAAAACTCTTCTTACGATGCCCTTTCGCAGGATGGGAACATTGAAATTGATAAGTAGTCCAACCCGTATCCTGCTTAGCCTCAGATAAGTGAGCAATTGCGATTCGTGAATGGCCGATAAACCCTCGACCGATTTGAGTTCGACAATCACACGATTGTCCACAACCAAGTCAATGCGATATCCGCAATCCAGATGGCAGCCCTTGTACTCCACCGGCAACCCGACCTGACAGCGAAAAGGAATTTCCCTCAGTCCAAGCTCATGACACATGCAGGCTTCATAGGTCGATTCGAGTAACCCGGGCCCTAGTTCCCGATGCACAGAAACGGCAGCCCCGATGATCTCGCCGGTAAGGTCTGCTTCAATAAGCTCAACCCTTCCCGTCGTCCTCTGCATCTCGCCGATCATAAACTTAGTAGCTTCCTAGGAATTTCTCCCCCCAAAATTATTTCTTCCTCCGTGTCCTCCGTGCCTCCGTGGTGAACACGCTTTTAAATGCTCAATGGCTCGCCGCGCTGATGGCGACTGAGAATGAACTCGAAAATCACGCGCGATACGAACACCGCGGTGAACAGGTTGGCCGCCAGACCGAAGCTGAGGGTCACGGCAAATCCCTTCACCGGGCCGGTTCCGAACAGGAACAGGATGACCGCGGACACAATCGTCGTCACGTGGGTATCAATAATGGTTGTCCAGGCGTGAGCAAAACCTTGTTCCACCGCAGAGGAAGGCGTCTTGCCGTGTCGCAACTCCTCGCGAATACGCTCGAAGATCAGGACGTTAGAATCCACGCCCATACCGACGGTCAGGATCACACCTGCAATTCCCGGCAAGGTCAAGGTCGCTCCGCTGTAGCCGAGGAATCCCAACAGGATTACCAGGTTCAGGACCAAGCCCAGGTCGGCGTTGATGCCCGCCGCGTGGTAGTAGAAGAGCATGAAGATCAGCACTGCGACCATGCCGATGACCGCCGCCCGCACACCCGCGCGGATGGAATCGGCGCCCAGCGATGGCCCCACCGTGACCTCTTGCAGATACTTGATTCCCGCCGGCAGCGCGCCGGAACGCAGCGTCAGCGCCAGGTCCTGGGTCTCCTCCGGACTGAAGGAGCCGGTAATGCGGCCGGTATCGTGGATTTGCTCCTGGATGGTGGCCACCGACTTCACTTTGTTATCGAGCACCACCGCCAGCTTGTCGCCCACGTGTGATCCGGTGAAAGCGGCGAAGCGCCGTCCACCCTCACCGGTCAGGGTGAAATTGACATCGGGCCGGCCATTCTCATCGCGGCCCGCATCGGCAGAACGCAGATCGGCGCCGCTCACCGCCGACGAGCGGCTGATGAGCCAGTACACGTCGCCGGCCTCTTCAGGATTCTGCGCGTGCGGGCTGGTGCCCTTCATCAGGACGGTGTCGGGCGGAAGCACGCCGCCGTTGTCTTGCATGGCCGCCTGCTCGTTGGGATACGGCCCCTTGACCGCCTGCCGGATCTCCAGCATGGCGGTGGACTGCATGATCTCTTTCACGCGCGCCGGATCATCCACGCCCGGCAACTGCACCAGTATCTGATAGTCACCCAGTCCGTGCTCCTGAATCACCGGCTCGGAGACGCCGAGCTGGTCGATCCGGTTGCGGATGGTTTCAATGGCCTGCTGGACCGCTTTCTTCCTGGTTTCATTGGCCACCGAGTTCTTCATGGTCAGGGTGTAGGTGTTCTCGGCGCCGGAGGCGAAATCGTACTCGCTCAGTCCAGCTTTATCGTTGATGGTCTTCCGCAGCTCCGAGGATGACTCCGGCGGCACGCCCTTGATCTGGATTACCTCGGGGTGGTTCTGCGGATCGGGTTTGGAGATTTCTCCGAAGGGGACATTGGCGCTCTTGAGGGCGTCCTTCAGGCGTTCGACCGCACGGTCGCTGTCGGCGTTGACGGCGTCGTTCACCTGCACCTGCAGGATCAGGTGGGTCCCGCCCTTCAGGTCAAGGCCCAGGTGGATGCGCTTCTGCACCGACTCCTTCAGGCCTTGGGCCGTGAAACTGCTAGGGATGCCGATGATGCCGAAGAGAAAAAAGATCAACACCGCAACAATCAAAACTGTTTTGACGAGGAGATTCTTATTCATGAGAGACTGCAACCCTTAGGACTTGGATTGGTCCTCCGCGGTCGTCAAGGTGACGATGGAAGAACGGGCAACTTCGAGTTTAATGTTGTCTGGCGGAACCCGGAGGACGACCGTGTCGTCCTTGGCCGATAGGATGAGGCCGGTAAGGCCGCCGCTGGTGACGACGCGGTCGCCGGGCTTGATTTGCTGCAGCATCGCCGCCCATTTCTTCTGCTTGCGCTGCTGCGGCATGATCAAAAGAACGTAGAAGATGCCGAAGATGGCAACCATCATCAGGATCGGGGCCGAGCCGCCGATGCCCTGCGCGAACATAACTGCCAGTATGGCCATTTTGCTTTCGACTTTCTAGAAACCCCAAGGGCTAAACAGCCCTGTGTGAGAACTCGTTTTGAACCGGGATATTGCCTGCCAGCGTACCAACGCGACGTCAGGGACGCAGCCCTGATGTTTCCATTATCGCGCTTTTGCCGGGGACCTGAACAGCCAGGCTGCTAAGGAACACTCAAGTGCGGTGGCCGGACGCCAGAAAGAAACTTCGCGAATTCCCCAAGTATTATAGCTTGCCGCACCCTACCCATGGTGTCAAGGTAATATGCCAGATTGTGGACGGTGTTAAGTACCTGGGCGAGCAATTCATTGGAGGCATACAGGTGCCGCAAGTACGCCCGTGAGTAGCGCGCGCACACCCGGCAAGAGCAGTTGGGGTCGAGCGGACCATCGTCGGTGGCATAGCGCGCGTTCTTGATGGTGAGGCGGCCCTCTGAGGTGAACAGCAGCCCGTGCCGTGCCGCCCGCGTAGGCAGCACGCAGTCCATCATGTCCACGCCCATGGCCACGTAATGCACAATCTCTTCCGGAGTTCCCACGCCCATCAGGTAGCGCGGCTTGTCTTCCGGCAGGAACCGCATGGCGGTGTGCACCATTTCGTGGGTCATGGAGCGCGGTTCGCCCACGCTCAGACCGCCAATCGCATAGCCGGGGAAATCAAGCTCTACCGTCCGCTGTGCCGATTCGCGCCGCAGATCGGGAAACATTCCGCCCTGCACGATTCCGAATAGCGTCTGCGTCTGGCCCTCGCTTTGAAGGGGCGCGGCTTCAGCGCGGGTGCCCCGTTCTGTCATCCCGAGCGAGCCGAGGGACCTGCTTTTTCCCGCATCTTTGGCTAGGCCGGGGCCTTCGTCGAGTACCGCCCCACTGTTTTGAAGGGGCACGGCTTCAGCCGTGCCGTTTACCTCCCCAATAAATTGTCCCGCGGACTTTAGTCCGCGCGAAAACCACGGTACCTCACTCTTGTGGTCCTCGAAGTACTTCTTGCTGCGCGCCGCCCAGCGCAGCGTCATCTCCATGGACGCCTGGGTGCGCGCGTACTCTGCCGGATGCTCGGTGCACTCATCGAATGCCATGATAATGTCGGCGCCAAGGCCGATTTCGGCAGCGATGGCGCTTTCCGGGCTGAAGAAGTGCGAGGAGCCGTCGAGGTGCGAGCGAAAGGCGACGCCCTCTTCCGTCACCTTGCGCAGATCGCTCAGGCTGAACACCTGAAAGCCGCCGGAGTCGGTGAGGATGGGATGGTCCCACGCCATGAATTTCTGCACCCCGCCGAGTTGGCGCACCATCTCCACGCCGGGCCGTAGATAAAGGTGGTAAGTGTTGTTCAGCAGAATCTGGACGCCAAGCTCTTCCAGCGTGTCCTGGGGGACGCCCTTGACCGTCGCCAGCGTTCCCACCGGCATGAAAACCGGGGTCTGGACTTCACCGTGTGGGGTGAAGAAGCGTCCGGCGCGCGCGGCGCCATCGCGGGCTTCAACCTGGAAGTGGAATGACATCGCAGATGATTGTAGCGAGAATTTTCACCACGGACGCACGGAGGACACGGAGAACAGAGTCTTTTTGGCAGCGTCAAACTGCACCCACGCGGTCAGTTTGTGTGCCGGCTTATGGTCACAAAAGGATCGACTCTTGCGAGACTGCCGTAGCATTGTTCGGCTGCTGCTTTGCAGCCTCCGCAGCAGATAGCCTTGAGTTCAGGCTCGCAATTCTCGCACTCCGTAGGCCAGGTTTCGCGAAAAGCGCGTACGTAAGGATGCGTGTAGTAGATGTCGGTGAAGCGGTCCTTTTTCAGGTTCCCCAGAATGACACCGGAGTGATTGCAGATCCGCACATTTCCCTGCGGATCGACGGTGAAGTACGATCCTTCCCCCGCCAGCGGGCACCAGCCAAAGTGAATTTGTTTGTATTTTCGTGTGTCGATTACACAAGGCTCAATCGCCACCGCGACTGCGACAGGCAATTGATAGCGTGCGCTCAGTTCCTCTAACGTGTCCAGGTTTTCTCGAATGGTGGCGGCCGTGGGCAACAAGCGGTCCGCATTGCGAATGTTGCGCGCGCCCAAGTTCATGCGGTTATACATCAAGCCGCTCGCGCCCAACGCAATGGCCAGTTCCGCGGTCTTGCCGGCATCTGCACTGTTCAGTTTGGTGGCTACGAACACAGCCACAAAATTTCCCTTAGCCTGCCGGACATTTGCCATGCCATCAACTGCGGCATCCCATGCTCCTCGACGCCCGGCCAGCCGGTCATGTACCTCGCGGCGATAACTAAGCAAAGTGATCTCATAGGTAACATCGATACCCAGGGATGCGAGCCGTTCCGGTGTTAAGAGCGTGCCATTGGTGATGACGATGGCGGCTATTCTCTTGCTTCGAATGAACGAGAGGATCTCGCCGAGATCCTCTCGCAATAGCGGCTCACCCCCGGACAAAGCGATCGATTGCACGGGAGCCTCGTCACATAGCTTCGCTACGGTGTCAATTACCTCCCGGGTACTCATCTCGCTGCTTCGATCACGGTCGCAGTCCTGCGCAGAGGGTCCCTCTGCCATGTAGCAATAGAGACAATGATTGTTGCAGCGTTTGGTCAGTTCGATAACGAAGCTCTTGGGGAGGGGTCTTGTTTGGAAGCTGTCCAGGGTTGGCTTCATAAAATACCAACGTTCCTACCAACTGTCAGAGAGCCGCTCACATCAGATTGTTAAGGACATATCCAGCGTTGAGGATTACCGGCCGCCGGCGATTTTCTCAAAGGTTTCCTTGCTTATCAGTCCCTCATTCAGGAACTGCTGCGCGACGGTGACGCGCGCTCCTTCGTCTACGACGCTGAACCATGGATCAACGGGGAAGTAGCATAGGATGGGCACGCGCCCTCCCACCAATCCAGCCACGAAGCTCCTCGGTTCCGTGTACAGCACTTCTACCTTCTTGCCAACCAACTCTTTCAAGGTTCCTGGCTGAAAGTTCGGGCTGACCGGGATTGGCGTGAGCTTGCCTTCGGCCTCGAGGAAGAAATTTCCTTCCTTGTGTACGACTGTTCCTGATCTTGGCATGTTAGCCATTCGATTTCTCCTTCCGAAATGAGGTTGGCCCCCTGCGTTCGGGGGTCGGTTTGAAGCTGTTTTAGTTTGCTCTTCAGTGTCGCGTAATGCCGTGACCGCACGCACGGCTGGCTGTGACTAGAACAGCTTCACAGTTGGTGCAATTAGGGTGGAGCGCCGCACCGAGCGCAGGGGAGGAGATCAGGCATCGAGTCGAAACGCTAAGACAAATGGTCCGATTGTGATGGGATTATCACAGAGGCACCGGGATCGAAAACAATTCTCAGGCTAGCAAGAGGAAGGCTCTGGCCTTCGTTTGTGCCTGATTGTCTCGATTCTCTCCGTGCCTCCGTGGTGAAAAAATTGGTTGCCGATTTGCGACTGCGTCAGGCGGCCCGAGTCTTGCTGGCGTCATATTGCCCAGGCTTGTAGTGTCCAGGCTCCATTCGGAACGAGATCGCAAACCGGTTCCACGCGTTGATGGTTATCACCGCCAGTGTCAGGTTCGCTAACTCAGCTTCGGAGAAATGCTTGCGCGCCAGGTTGAACACATCGTCGGGCACGTGGGTTTCGCTCACCTTGGTCACCGACTCCGCCCAGGCGAAGGCCGCGCGCTCGCGGTCGCTGTAGACGGGCGATTCGGCCCAAACACTGACCAGGTCGATGCGCACTTCGCTTTCGCCCATCGCCCGCAGATCTTTGCTGTGCATGTCAATGCAGTAGGCGCACCCGTTGATGCGCGAAACCACCAGATAAACCAGGTTCAGCAGCTTGGGATCGAGACCGCTGTTGGTGACTTGCGCCTGCAAGTCGCTCATGGCCTTGGTTACTTCTTTGGGAGCGTTTAAGTAGTTCATTCTGGCTGTCATGAATTCACCTCGTTTTTGAGCTACAGATATTTCTCACTATTAGTGACTACTCTGGCGCTGATAAAAGTATGACGAAAAGCTGCGCTTTTCTGTTTGCGGGAAAATTGTGGCTGTGGAAAATCATGTATTTTTTCTGCGGCCTGTGAAGCCGTGCCGCCTCACTTCGATTCCTGATGGACACGTTGCACGTTGCGTCGGCGCGAGCCGACATTGCATACTGCGGTGGTGAGAATGGAAAGCGTTTCTCTGGTGGGAAAGCATGTTCGTCTCGAACCGCTCGAGCACCGCCATGTCGATGGGTTGGTTGCCGCCTCGGCGGAAGATACCGAGCTTTATCATTGGAGTCCCGTTCCGCAGAGCAAGGTCGAGGCGACCAGCTATGTCGATACCGCACTGGCGTGGCGCGACGCGGGCACAGCGGTGCCGTTTGCGATCGTCCGACTGGATGACGGCGTTGTCATCGGCTCTACCCGCTTCTTTGACCTGGAGCGCTGGGCGTGGCCGCAGGGACATCCGCGACATGGCTGCATCCTCGACGCCTGCGAGATCGGCTACACGTGGCTCGCACGTTCGGCCATCCGGACCGCCGCCAACACCGAGGCCAAGCTGCTCATGTTGACGCACGCGTTTGAAACCTGGCGGCTGCTGCGGGTCTGCCTGCACACCGACGTGCGCAATCAGCGTTCACGTGCGGCCATCGAACGCATTGGCGGGAGGCTCGAAGGCGTTCTGCGGTCCCATCGCATGGCTGCCGACTACATTGCTCGCGACTCGGCGCGCTATTCGATCGTTGCGGCGGAGTGGCCAGATGTGAAACGGCGGCTGGCGAGCCTACTGGATCAAGGGTGACGGATGTTTAGGTTGGCGTGGGTATAGGGGTCCTTCGACTGCGTTCGGTCGCTGTGCGACTCTTCAGGATGACAGAAGGTTGGTACTAAGTGCTAAATGCTAACGGCCAAATGCTAACTGACACACAGAAGCTCTTCGACGGCGTTACGCTGCACGGCATGCCCGTCCACATCGAACTGCAATGGCCGTTTCATTCCTCGGGCGGCGGCAGCGACTGGTACGTGCTGCAGGGCACGCTGCGCCTGGCCGACGGTGGTCCGCTGTACGCCGACATCGCGGTCAATCTGGCGCAGACCATTCGCGAGGTACTGCCGTCGCTCGACAGCGATCTGGCCTTCTGGCTCTCCATCAACACCGCGCGCAAGGCGCTCGACGATAAGCAGCTGGAGTTGCTGAAATCGAGCAAGCGGCAACCCGTGCCGGTGTCGAGCCGCTGCTACAACATTCGCGAAAAGCACTTTCGCTTCTGGCATGCAACGCCGCAACAGGTGGAGGAATTTGTGGCGTGCAAAGTTTTCTGGTTGAGCGGCAACCAGCGCGCGCCGGTGATGATTGCCGATCCATGCGACGCGCAATATCTGGGCGCCGCCGATCCCAACATGGTGGACAAACTGCTGGTTGCAGCGAACGATCTGGCGGCGCGCGGAATGATCGAATTGGCTGGCGATTTCGCCCGCGCGACCGATGGATTGCTGGCGCAAGCGCAGGTGTTTCATGCAGCCAAAGATCGCGCCCTGGAAGAGCTGCACGCCAAGCACGCCTTCGAGCGGGCGTGAAAAGACAACCTCACCATCAGCGTGGAGTTTTCAGCAGCGGTTAGGGTTTCTCGCGCTGCGCAGCGTGCCAAATAGTAACAATCGTGACTCGCTTGCCTCGTATGCGGTAAATGACAATGTAGGGAGTTCCACCGATGACTAACTCGCGTGTCCCGGTCTCGGATCCAGCCCGTCCGAGATAAGGATGAACTCTCAGAGCCTCCACGACCGAAACTATTCGCATTGCCAATCGATCAGCCGCCTCAGGCTTGTCTATGGCGACGTAAGCGCGAATTTCCTGCAACCGAGCCCGCGCCAGAACAGACCAGACGATTTCTACCTTCACAGCATCTCGTCGTGCTGCTTACCGCACACGCACTTCGGCGGGGGTAGTTCCTTCTCGGTGCCCCAGGACAATAGCCAGGCCTTCATGTCTTCGTCCTTAATGTAGTGGCCTTGCTTGATCTGGCGGTCCGCCTGGCGGATTTCCGCCGACAGGCGTTCCTGATCGGCGACGTAAGCCTCCACCGCATCCGCGATGAGGAAGTTCGAGCTACGGCCGGAGGTCTTTGCCATCTTCGCCAGCCGCTTTCTGGTTTCCGCCTTCAGCCGAATACTAAAGGTCGCACTGGGAGTGTTTGCCATGAACACATTTTAATACAGGGAGGCGCGGAGCAACGTCCATGACCTCCGCTAGAATAGATTTATGCGGCCGCGTCGGCGGCCAAGTGGGGTAGTTTGCCGTTGCAGTCACCTTCATTCACCGAAACTTACGACGTGGTTGTGGTGGGCGCCGGTCATGCCGGTTGCGAGGCCGCCATGGCTGCGGCGCGCATGGGCTTGAAGACCGCGCTGTACACCCTGAACCTCGATCTGATCGCGCAGATGTCGTGCAATCCCGCGGTCGGCGGCATCGCCAAGGGGCATCTGGTGCGCGAGGTGGACGCCCTGGGCGGCATCATGGGCGAGGTGACGGACGCGGTCGGCATCCAGTTCCGGCTGCTGAATACGTCGCGCGGGCCGGCAGTGTGGTCTCCGCGAGCGCAGTGCGACAAGCAGCAGTACCGGCTGAAGATGCGCGAGCTGCTGGAGTCGGAGCCCAACCTCCACATCAAGCAAGCCGAGGTGGCGGAGCTGATTGTGGAGCAACTAGCAACTAGCAATCAGCAACTAGCCGACCCTTCTGTTATCCCGCGCGCAGTCGAGGATGACGATCTTGGCGTATCGGACTCTGGCGAAGAGCGAAAAGCGAACAGCGAAAAGCGTCCGTCCGGCGAAGAGCGAATAGCGAATAGCGAAGAGCGAACAGAACGCATCGTTCGTGGCATTCGCTTGCGCGACGGCCGTACCGTCTCTGCGCAAGCCGTCATCATCACCACCGGAACATTTCTCAACGGGCTCATTCACTGCGGCGAGCAACAATATCCCGCCGGGCGCAGCGGCGAGCCCAACGCGGTATTGCTGGGCGAGTCGCTGAAGGCGCTGGGCCTGCGCGGCTGCCGCCTGAAGACCGGCACTCCGCCGCGCCTGGATGGGCGCAGCATCGACTGGTCGAAGTTCAAAGTGCAGCCCGGCGACGACGATCCCACGCCCTTCAGCTTCCGCACCCGGCGGGTGGCGCACCACGACAAGCAGGTGCCCTGCTACATCGCCTTCACCACGCCGGAGACGCATCGCATCATCCGCGAGAACGTGCACCGCTCGCCCATGTACAGCGGGCAGATCCAGAGTATTGGCCCACGATATTGTCCGTCGATTGAAGACAAGATCGTCAAGTTTCCCGACAAGGAAACGCACCAGCTCTTCCTCGAGCCCGAGGGCCTGAACACGCATGAAATCTACGTCAACGGCATGAGTACCTCGCTTCCCATCGACGTGCAACTGGCGATCATCAAGTCGATCCCCGGTTTGGAGAATGCCGAGATGCTGCGCCCGGGTTATGCCATCGAATACGACTCCATCGACCCGACCGAACTGCAGCGCACGCTGGAGACCAAGAAGATTGCGCGCCTCTTTTTGGCCGGCCAGATCAACGGCACCAGCGGCTACGAAGAAGCAGCGTGCCAGGGCATCATGGCAGGCATCAACGCGGCGCTACAGGTGAAGGGCGAACCGCCACTTATCCTCGACCGCACCGAAGCCTACACCGCCATCCTTATCGACGACCTCATCAGCAAAGGGACGAACGAGCCTTACCGCATGTTCACCTCGCGGGCGGAGTTTCGTCTGCACCTGCGCATTGACAACGCCGACCGCCGACTCACTCCACATGGACGCCGCGTCGGACTGATTAACGATGCTGCATGGGCCGATCATCTCGCCAAGCAGGAGCGCATGGTGGCCATGCGCGATCTGCTGGAACGCACCCGAGTGAATGGCGAAATGCTGGACGGGCTGAAGAAAGCAGTTTCGAGTTTCGAGTTTCAAGTTTCAAGTGGAGCGTCCCCCAAACCGCAGGCTGGGACCGCGAAGCTGGAATCTGACTCTTTCCTGGGACTGACACTTGCCCAACTGCTCAAGCGTCCTGAGATTCGGATCGAGGCGCTCGCCCCGTTGCTGGCCAGGCTGATGCCCGCGTTCTTTGAAAGAGGGGTTAGTGGTCAGGAGCTAGGGGTTAGTAAGAGCGCGAAAGAAGGGGATTCTGCGCTACCCCCTAATCCCTATTACCTAACCCCTGATTTCCGCCTGCCGGCGGAAATCCGCAACGAGCTGAAATCGGTCGAGACCGAGATCAAGTACTCCGGCTACCTCGACCAGCAGAGCAAAGCCATTGTGCGTTTGAAGCAGTCAGAGCAGCGCCTCATTCCCGACTGGTTCGACTACGCCCGGGTGAGCGGTCTGTCGCGCGAGATGAACGAGAAGCTGACCCGCGTCCGTCCGCGCACCTTGGGTCAGGCCAGCCGCATTCCGGGTGTGACCCCCGCCGCCGTCTCGCTGATCAACGTGTACATTGAGATCCAGGCGCGGCAGCAGGCGGCTGCATCCTCACTCGGATGAGACAGGGTGTTCGCTTGTGACCGGCGACCGGATGTTGCCACCGTTTTCTGTTTGAATGACACGGCGCACATGGCCGCATTACTCTTAAGGTATGGCAAAAGCGGTCCCCATCGGTGCGCGCGGCGAAGTCGAGAAACTGGTTGAATTCCCACACACGTTGACAGCATGGCGGGAAGAGCTGCCGGCGGTGCTGTCCACGCCCAACATGATTGGGTGGATGGAGGCGGCGGGCTTCCACGCCCTGCTGCCCTTCTGCGAGGGTGACGAAGTCAGCGTGGGGACGGCGATCAACATTGTGCATCGCGCGGCGACTGGCATGGGCACGACCGTGAAGTCGGAGGCGGTGCTGGAGTCGTTTGATGGCCGCTTCTATACGTTTCGCGTCAGCGCGCACAATGGAACGGAAGTCATTGGCCACGGAACCATCGCCCGTGCCATCGTCAGCAAGGCAAAGTTTGCCGAGAAGCAGCGTCAGAAACACGCGCAGAGCGGATGATGAGCGGGAACCGGCGCTAGCGGGCGCTGCGAGCCGCAATGCCATCCGTAAAGAGCGCGATCCGGGCGGAATCGACACCGCACACGCCCGCGGTCATGGTCTTAGCCGAGCAACGCGCTGGGGTTCTTGCGCACGATGTGCAGCAACTTGAGCGTGGCCTGCCGTGGCTCGCGGAGACCCTGCTCCCAACTTTCAACCGCATTTGAGCTGACGTTCAACAGCCGTGCGAACAGCGCCTGGCTGGCATTCATGGCCGCGCGCATGGCCCGGATCTCGGCCGCCTTTAAAGGCTTGGGACGGGCCGGTATCTCAACCGAGCGCAGGTCCATGACTGCCGTGGTTTTTTCAGAGGCCGCCGCTTTCTTGCGCTTGTTTTTCTTTTCTTTCTTCTTGCTCTTCTTGCTCATTTTGCCTCTCTTGAGTGACACATTGTGGTATGTCAGACAATGTAAGATATTACCATTGCGATGTAAATAGCGCTCAAGCGGGGGCGCGCGCGATTCTTTGTCTGTCATCCTGAGCGAGGTCGCAGCGGCGACCGAGTCGAAGGACCCCTATAGCCGCCAGCAATCTCAAACCTATTGCGTGCGCCACGGATCACATTGCGATTTCTCGCAGCTATAGGGTTCCTTCGACTTCGCGCCCGCCCGACCCGCAAAACAAGCGGGTCGGAAGTCCTTTGCGGGCGCTCCGCTCAGGATGACACCTCAACGCGTGAATAATCGAGGCGACGCGCCGCACTACAAGGTCGTCGCCTTCTCGCCCGCCGGCTTGGCCACCGGACGTCCCTTGTCTCCCATTTCCAGGTAGGCCCATGGCGTCTCGTGATCGTGGGTAAAAACCACCAGCCACTGCTCGGGAATAGCCACGTCATAGAACCGGTGTTTGTTGGCAATACTGTCCAGCGGATAAAGGTCGTAACCCAGTGTCCAAACCGGATCAAGGTGCTTCGCGTCCGGCACCAGGTCGCTGGGATAGCAAGCCACGCGGCCGCCGCTCCGCACCATCACCGCCTGCAAGTCGCGGGTGTGGCCGGGATAAACTTTCACAGCGATGCCGGGGGCAATCTCGGCGTCGCCGTTAAGCAACTGCATCTGCCCGCTGGCGACCAGGGGATCGTAGTTGTCGGTCATGTAGCTGACGCGGTCGCGCTCGTGCTGTTCGCGGGCGTGCCGCCACTCGCCCTCCTGCACGTAATACTTGGCCCGCGGGAACGTGGGTACCGGCTTGCCGTCTTTGTAGTAGGTGTTCCAGCCGCAGTGGTCGAAGTGCAGGTGCGTGTTAATGACCACGTCGATCTCGTCGGGTGAAACCCCAGCCTCCTCGAAACTCTTCAGCAGCAGCGCCTGGTTCTTGTAGATGGACCGGCTTTTCTCACTGAGCTTGCTGCCTATGCCGGTCTCAACCAGGATGTTCTGCTCGCCGGTGCGGACCAGCAACGAATTGAGCGCCAGGGGAATGGTGTTGCGCTCGTCCGGTTGGATACGTTTTTCCCACATGATCTTCGGGATGATGCCGAACATGGCGCCGCCGTCCATGCGGTAAGTGCCGTCGGAAAGGATAGTGAGTTCAAAGTCGCCCAGCGTAGTTCGGTGCACCGGTTGTCTCCACCAGAAGTTGGTTTTCCGATCATACTGAATGAGCGCAGCGGGCAACAAAACAAAGCCCCTCGCTTTTTCGCGAGGGGCTTCGCCAGGCTCGATCTACTCTACTGTTGCGACTGCGGAGGGTTGGTGGTTGCGGGAGCCGAATTCATGTTGTTGGACTGCGGTTGCGCCGGCGCCGACTGGTAATTGCTGCGGGGCGCCGGAGTATCGGAGCTCATATCGCTGGTCGCATGGTTCGAGGCGAGCTGATCGACACTGTTCTTCAGCAAGCTGACCTCCACGCGATTGCCGTGAGCGGGTTTGGCATCGGGGTCGTCAGAGGTGGCGATGCGCGCGTTCCCCATTCCCATGACGAAGACACGGTACACAGGGATCTCATTCTTTTCCACCAGGTAGCGTACAACGGAGTTCGCCAGAGCCTGTGAGCTCTGGATGCCCGACTGTCCATGAGTGGTGGAGAAACCCTGTACCTCAATGATGTAGCCCTTCTGGTCCTTAAGGCTGGTAGTCATGCCATCGAGGGCTTCCTTCGCTTTACTGCTCAGCGCCGACTGGCCTGACCGGAAGCGGATCTCAGTTTGCGAAGTGGGCTGGTATTGATCAATGTTGCCCACGACCTGCTCCACGGTATTCAGGCGGGTGCTGGCCTGTTGTGCGGTCTGGTTGGCCTGTTGTGCACGGTTGCCGGCATCAGTGGCATGCTGGTCAGCTTCGTTGGCTTTGAAGGACGCCTGACGGATGCCCTCCTGCGCGCGCGCATCCACGTCCTTGATGTCGCGGGCATTGGCTGCGGTGAGGTCGTCGAGCTCATTGACCCGGTTGCGAATCGGGCTCAACTGGCGCTGCACATACTTTTTGCGGGCGAAGGGATTCATCTTCCCCCAGAATCCCTGGCGCATATCGGGCTCGAGTGGCTGCCGCGCGCTCATGTTCTGATCGGAGCCGGCACTCTGGCTCGAGGTGGTTGTTGACGATGACGATGGCTGCGAGCCGCTCTGCGAGGTAGCAGCGGGCTTTTGATCGTCGGCGGGCGTTAGCTGGGCCATCGCCGGCAACATCAGGCTGGCCACTAACGGCAACGTGAACAAAATGCGAGATTTCATTAGAGAAGTCCTCCGCGAATCCTTTGGCATAAAGTGCCAGATATGCTAGGCGCGATAATTTCTGCCGTCTAACAGCAGTTATGCAAACACAATAGAGCCGCGCGCCAACACAGTCTCTGTTACAGGTTGGGTGCCAAACTTGGACGTGGCAAACTACTGAGTAAGTATCGTGTTGTCAATGCGATAGCTTGTTGGGCGATTTCCCGTTTTGGCACTGATTGAGTAGGAAGGGGAGGAGATAGGTAATTGTTACAGCCATCCCGCTCGACGCACCAGAGCCGCGCAAGTCGCATAGACACATGCCTTATCCGATTTGTTGGATATGAGATTCCACTACGGGTACTCCGCAGGCCTCTTGCGCGCCCAGACACCTTAGCAGGACAACACCGCTCTCCGAGCATCCCCTCTAACAGAAGGAACGGTTCCAGTTGATACGAATGTTCGAGGAGGCTCCATGGAAGTGGATCCCAAAATAATAGGTCTCATAGTGGTGGCCATAGTGGTGATCGTAATCGTGATCGCGGTGGCCATAGCGCAACGGAGAAAAGCCGCTCTCCGGCAGCGCTTCGGCGGGGAGTACGAACGAGCGGTGCAGGAGCGTGGGTCGGAGCGGGAAGCACAAGCTTTGTTGCAGCAGCGTGAGAAGCGCGTCGAGAAGTTCCACATACGTAAGCTGGATGGAACCGAACGGCAACGGTACGCCGAGCGGTGGCGCACGGTGCAGTCGCGCTTCGTGGACGACCCCCGAGGCGCAGTCATGGATGCGGATGACACCGTTGCATCTCTGATGGGAGCTGTCGGATATCCCATGGCCGATTTCGAGCAGCGGGCGGCCGATCTCTCCGTGGACCATGCTCACGTGGTCGATAACTACCGCGCGGCCCACGAAATTGCAGTGCGGCACCGTCAGGGACAGGCAAGCACGGAAGACCTGCGGCAGGCCATGATCTATTACCGGTCGCTTTTCGAGGACCTTTTGGAAGGGCGCAAACCCGACACGATCAAGGAGGTGGCATGATGGCGGAACTGAAGAGAAGCGACAAAGAACTTACAACTGCCGATCTGGCCGGAAGAAGTGAGAAAACGCGCGAGGGCGAAGAGCGTCCACAGTTAGTCCGAAACCCACCGCAATCGGAACGATCTCCGCTCTCCACGCCGCCGGGAAGGAATGAAGCTACGGACCCGCGGGCAAACCAGAATCCTCCGATTGCTAGAGATACCGGGACACCCGCACAAACCCGCCCCCCGCTTGGCAGTGAGACGAATCAGCCTACGCCTCTTTTCGCCGAGTCGGAGGTTGGCGACTTTCGTGGCCGCTGGAGCAATATTCAGACAGCATTCGTCGACGAGCCGCGCCACGCAGTGGAGGACGCTGACAACTTGGTCGCGTCGCTCATGAAGAAGCTAGCCGAAGGCTTTGCCAATGAGCGCTCGCGTCTGGAAAGCCAGTGGGACCGCGGAGACAATGTCTCAACAGAAGACTTGCGGCTCGCGCTGCAGCGCTACCGCTCTTTCTTCGACCGTCTGCTGAAGGTGTGAGTTACTGGCGGGAGCTCCGCGCTGAAGCAAGGGGCTCCCACCTCTGAGACGCCGGTCATTTATGAATATTTACGAAACGGTTTCGAGACTGGTCGCGATGTGGGTGCGGCCCATGGTTAGTGCGCGCGCCATTGCGTTTTCCACTTCACGCTTTGCCTCGAGAGAGCGGTAGAGGCGGGATGACCGACATGCATCCCAAAATGCCGGCCAGCATGAAATAGGCCCGCCGGCACTCGTACAGAAAGTCAACTGGATATTCAGGCTTGCGTGCACGCGCACCTTCCGGATCCGCGTCCAGCAGGTAAGCCACATCGGGAGTTGGAACGAACGCCGCCACCAGGCGAACGAAAGTTCGGCTCAGGGAATTCGAGAGCGGCAGGTTGGCCAGCTCGTCGTAAATGTAGCGATCCAGAATGATGACATCGGCGTCGCCGGAACGCGTTCGCCGAACCACAATCGCCAGGTGAATGGCGTCGAGGAAGTACAGCGCATGACGAATGATGCTCAAGTACCACTTGCGCACATTCTTGTCGCGCCGGTTGACTGGACGATCGGGTGCGCCAATGCCTTTCTCGCTCCCATACACCCGATGCACAAAACCTTCACGATACCGGCTGAGCACGACGACATCGTCCCAGAACGCCAGCAGTCTTGTCGTGAGCCCGCGCGCATGCAGGAACTCCTGCAGGTTTTCAACCTGCGTGCTCTTGCCCGAGCCGTCGAGCCCAGAAAACGACACCAACAGGGGCTTGCCTTGTCGAGTTGATGAAGGGTTCGGAGGTGTCTCAGTTTGCATTGTTCGGGAAGAACGGGCCTTCAGGCTCGCGTCCAGGCATTTTTTCTCAGATCCGAGTCCCGTAGGGGCGGCACCAGGAAAGTGCAGGCGTGTCGTGCCTACGGCACTCAGATTTTCAAGGGCGGCTTTGACGCGGGCCTGAAGGCCCGCTCTACCCGCCCGTTTCTTAAACAGCAGCGGCACCTACGGATGGCTCGATGTGCCCTTCGAAAGCGCGTAAACCGTGCCACCAGCGACGCCGACAGCGGCGATGACGCCTAGCTTTATTAGCAGCGACCGGCGCTGACCCTGCTTCGCCGGCGCAATGGCAGCTCCCGCCGGACGCGAAGCTCCACCGCCGACCACGGGAACGCCCTCGGCCGTTGCCGCGCCCAAAGGCTGCTGCATCTGCTGTTCAGCCTTGGGTTGCGGAGCAGGCGTGGCAGGCAGCGGTTCCGGAGCTATTCCCGTGTTCGGCTCAGGCGACGGCGGGTTCGGCTGTTCCTGGCTCGGCACTGGTTGCAGCGGACCCTGTGACGGATCAATGCTGGTGCCGCTCGGTTGTTGTTGCTGACCACTCTGCGGAGATGCTCCGTCTTGCGACCAGGCTTGGGCGCACTCGGGTATTCCGCAAAGCGCCAGCCCCACTACCAGCGTCATGAACTTGGTAAGTACCGGACGATGAGCTTTCATTTCAAGCTCCTTCCCAGATGAGAATTTTGGTCCCAGGGCCCAACTGCTACTTCGAGTGCGTCACGACTTTTTCCGCGCCAACCGGAGTTAATGTTTCCGAGGAAGTCCTTGGCCAGACAGAAGAATCTGTCAGCCGCTCGACATCGGCATCGCGGTCGTAAAACAAGTTGCGCGCCCGGTTGCGGCCGTAACGCCACAGATTCGCGATGTTTGTCTGATACCAGCAACATTCCGGCATGTGTGGCGACAACCCACAGAACACCCGAAAGCGCTTTTGCAAGACCTCTGACGACGCCAGCAGGGCCGCGGTCAGCCGGTGATTGCCTTCCAGCACGGTGACCGGCTGCCCGTCGTCTACCCCGATCAGCAGCACCGCGCTATCGTCTGCCGAGGTGCGCAAGCGGTAGCTGAAGGCCTGAACTTTGGCGATGAAGTCGCGGGTCCGTCCGCGAAAAGACGTGTCCCTGATTTGCTTCACGATGTCGCGCAGCAGAAAACTTCCGTTCGCCACCTTGCGCCACTGCGCCCGCGGAAACACCTGAATTCGTTCCAGGTCCTCCGGCTCGATTTCCACTTCCCACCATGCGGTATCGACGGGCAACTCTCTCCACAAATGTCCGCGGCGGCGAAACAGCAGGGCCCGGCGCAATGCATTGGCCCGTTCATCGGCAATGTCCGCTCCCAGGACCAGTTGTTCGAACTGATCGCGGTCATGGTGGAATTCTTCCTGATAGAACTCGTTCTTCAGGAACTCCGCGATGACCTCTGCTTCAGTAACGTGCCGTAGCCGCTTCATGCAGCCTCCTGCCAGATGTTGCCCACGTTTTGACGAAGGGATAAGAAACCGCGAGCAACAGTAAGAGCCTAAGAACCTGCTGGACGACGATCACCTCCAGTAAGGTTGAGTGAAACCATGAAATTCCGGCGGCGATCAGGCCGCTGACGACCAGTTGCAGCCAGCCTGTATTCGCAATGCGCCGTGACATTTCGTAAGTGATCAGCACCACCGCGATGGCGTAGGTGCCGGTGGCGGCTGCGTTCAAGCTGAGCAGCAGATTCAGTCCCCCAACCGCCGTCGGAAAATGTGTGCCGAACAACGAGCGGAAAACAACTTCCGGGAATGCCGCCAAAAGCAGGACAAAGACCGCCGACATTGCCGTGACCATCAGCAACGGCAGAGCGAGCAGGGGCTGTCCTTGGCCTTCGTCTTTCGCCTCAGCAGAGACTGGGAACATCGCACTCACGATGGACCAGGCGCCAAAGTACAGCAGACGCCCAACCAGGGCGATCGCGGCATAAAGCCCGGCAACTTCGGGACGGAAGAAATGCTTCACCATCAAAATGTCAATGTTGCTGATGATGACCTGGCCCACAAAGAAGACGATGGCCTGCATGGCCTCGCCCACAGGTGCAGGTTGCGCCGGGACGACCACCGGCTCACGAAGCTCGCGGGCGGCGTCGGGAAGCCAATAGGCGAGCACCACCGAAGCTGAAATTGCGGCCACTGCGCCCAGAACGCCGAAGCCGAGTCTAATGAGAACCATCGCTGCCACGAACTTAAAGATGGCCTCGGCGGCCATGTTCCAACTGAGGCCCTTGAAGCGGCACGTCCCTTGCAGTCCGCCTCGCTTCACGCCCAGAGGCACGTAAATCGTCAGTCCGACAGCCAGCAGGATGATGATCCAAGGGCTCGACAGCCGCAGGTAGGCGGTCAGAACTGAGCTGGCCAGCACCATGAAAACGCCCAGGCCGATTCCGATGGCCCAGGCCCGCTTCCGCAGCCGCTGGTACAGCGCGGCTTTGCCCTGCACGGTGGCTTCCTTGGCAACCAGTTTGGTGCACACCAACTGAAAAGCAAGGGTGATGGCGGAAACCAGCATGAGGATGGTGACCGCAGCCGCGGCATGACTAAAATCGGCGGGGCCCAGCATCCGGGCCACGCCGATGTTGTAGCCGAAATTCGCCAGGCTGACGAAAACCGATCCGATAAGCAGAATGATGCTTCCGCCCAGGAACTTTACAGGCGAAGCGGTCGCGCGACTCGACGAGACCGCCCCCTCGCAAAGACTTCCCCGCATCTCGCATACCATCAGCGTGTCTGGATTCGCGCTCATGCCGCCTGGTCAGCTTTCTCTTGATCGTCACCGTCGCCAACAAATGTTTCCGGGGAAATCATCGATAGGGCATCATGAGCGGGGTGAGGATAGAACTGCTTAATCGCGTTCGGCAGAAAACTACTGAAGCTTTTCACTGCCGCAGTGGAGGTGTCGTAGATTTCAAAGAGCCGGCCGGTCCGGGTCAGCTCCAGCACAACAGCCGCCTGTGGCGATAGTGCGGCGAGTTTCAGGTCGCCGTCGCGACGGACAATTGTCCGCATGCACGTCAATATGACATCGACGCCAGCGGCATCGATGTGCCGCACTCGCGACATATCGAACACAACCTGGGGCCGGTCCGAATTCAAAAAGGGCTGCACTTCCTTGAAAAAACTGCGGGCCTGTTTGAGATTCATCTTCTCGGGCATTCTTTTGACAACTACGGGCCTTTTACTGCTCTCCATATCTCCTCGCGACAGCCAGATGGGAGGGGAACTCCGAAGCCTCAGGGACCGAACTCTGGGCCTCTGTTGCCGGAGTCTTCAAGGCAGCTGCCTGCTGCTCCAAAGATTCCGGGATGTCCGCGGTGCACTCACGCTGGGGCGCAAAAAATCCGCGGTAGATCTGTTTAGGTAAGAATGCGAAAAGGGCGGCGGTGCTGCCTGCCAAACGAGAAACGACGTTGACCGCCGGCATTCCCACCAGCTTACGGTCGCTGATTTCGACTTCGACATTGCGAACCAGATGCGAAAGGCGACGGAAGCCGACCACGGAGTGCATCACGTCGAGGCCGGCTCCCACGTAGGTGTATGGGCAGCACGGTGGAGTCTTCGACCACGGTGCCACAGTCAATTTCGGCATGGTGCTCGACCACGGTGCTGCGTGTAACCAATGCTGAGGCGCGGATCTTGGCATACGCTCCGACGAAGGCGGGCGCCACCACGCGCGCCTTGCGGTGTATGCGGGCCGACTTCGCCACCCACACTCCCGGCCTGATCTCCTTGCCCACCGGACAGATTGCATTTTTGCGGAGCAATCCGTCGAGCGCCAGGCAGCGCAAGTCGGCTGCCGTCTTTAAGCGGTTGACGTAGCCGGTCACGCGGAAGCCCTTGCACTCAGTGCGGAGTTTCCGCAGCTCGCTGCGAAACAACAACGCCGCGTCATTTCGCCGGGACGCATTCAGCACAAAAATGTCGAGCGATGTGTCTTCCGAATCCACTGCCATGGTCACCGGACAATGATGGTCAAGGTGATGCTGGATGAGTTCCTCATAATCGACTTCGGCGTAGGGGCCCATGCGAACTGCGATTACCAGTTCGGCGCCGTCCTCGGCGTACTTGCGAAACGTGTTCTCCGCGGTTTGCCAGAACTCCCCCTGTGAGGCGAGTATCCACGGCACCTCGGGACGCAGGCGGGCGCGGCGCGCGGTCGGGTCCGCCTGCGCCGCCTCGCTGATCAGCGTGATTCCGCAGACTCCGAAATGCTGTAACCGCCGCAGTACCCTTTCAACAAGCGGCAGGCCCAGTACATCGAGGTAAGCGATGGGGATGCCGCCAATGTTTTCCTCCTGGCCCGACTGGGTTCCGCCGACCATAAGAATGGCCCTTACGTCCATGGTTGCCACCTCGGGGCTGCCGCGCGAAAGATCGCCGAGCGCGAAGGGACCCAGGACGGAATTCTGCGAAAGCGCGAGATGGGTTCCAAGGCCCGCGCGCGCTGATGAAGATCGAACGAGCGCAAGTACTGGCGAATAATCTGGGGCATGGTCATGCGCAAAGCCGCAGAGAAATTCTGCTCCGACATTTCCTGCAGGCGTTCTGGATCGTTAAGAAGCTGGTTCAATTGGTTTGCCAAGCTTTCTGCGCTGCCCGTTTCATAGAAGTCGATTGCGATCCCTTCGTCGCGCGCCATGTCGCGAAAGTCGTCGATCCCAGCCGATAAGATCGGGACGCCAAATTCGCACGCCAGGTGGGCCACGCCGCTGGCGCCGGCTGCGGAAGAATAGGGGAGCACCAGCACGCTCGCTTTGCGGAACAAATCCGCAATATCCTCTTCCTCCACGTATCCCGTGAACTCAATATTGGGACTGTCCTTCATCTCTTCCGCCATTGTTTCGATGTAACCGGGAGTCATAGGGTGGTTTGATCCCGCCACAATCAAGCGAAGATTCGGGACCCGGGCGGCCAAACTTTGGAATGCGTCGATCAACAACTCCACGCGCTTGTAGGTGCCCCACTTTCCGAAAGCGAGGATGCGGCGCTCGGGATTGCCGCGGAGGGTGAAATCCGGGGACTCCGGTCTGCCTCCCAGAATTCCGTGTGCCCGAAAGTGCACGTTTTCGCCACGATATTTGTCGATGAGGGTGCGACGATACGCAGGCAACAGAACCGAGATGGAATTCGCCATCAGCAGTATGCGCGTGGCAACCGACCCGGCCATGCGATAAAGCCGCGGAAAACGCACGCCGGAATCAACCAGGCTTATGTTGTCCATCAGATGATGCAGGGTAACGTGCGTGTAGCGCCCGTTCAGTCGCGACAATACCGGCTGGGTCAACCCCGAGAAGGCGGCGATCGGATTATTGCCGAAGGTCGAAAACAGAAGGTTGAACCAAACCACGTCCGGCTTGAGGTCATTGATGGCCTGCAACAAGCGCGCCGGATTGGCTATGGAATCGAAGCGCCAGCAACGATCCACGTCGTAGTCGGACAACTCCTCGACCGGGCCATCCAGCTGATCCGCCAGGATGGTGAGGCTCAGCAGTGGATCACGCTGCAGTTCACGCGCGATATGGAAACCGTACTCGTTCAGCCCTCGACGGCTGGGCGGGAACGCACTTACCAGGCAAATCTTCATTTACTCCCCTAGAAGATCGACAACTGAAATACTGGACGGAATAGCGTCCCGCTCTGGGCGGTTCCGGTGAACGATGGAAATTGCTCCGCCTGGATGCCGACTGAGAAGCGCAGGGGATACTCGACCGAAAATTCCCCAGCGCCATCGCTTATGGTTCGGTGTAATGGCCTCACATAAGTGATGAGGAAACTGCTGTACATGTTGTCGTACTCTTGAAATCCCTCCCCCCGCGTGTAGGCGAATTGGCCATTCACGGTCCAGGATTTATTAGCAATGTATTGAATGCTTCCGGCAGGCCGCATCGCCTGCGCCGTGGCTTGCAGGCCGTTCTGCACGCGCCAGGAGCGAATGTACTCACCCAGCAAACTCGCGGTGAGTTTTTGCCCGAACTTGCGCTCAATTCCGGCGTAGCTCGCAGTGGTGAAGAATTGCTGGCCCTGTGGACTGAAGGTCAAGTCCCGGCGCGTGTAACCGGTAAGGAACGCAGTTTTTCCCCATGGCCTTCCCACCCTGAACTGCAGCGTCCCCCCGACATCGTTGGAACTCTGCTTCTGCGCGGTCGCGGTAAACGGCCCGGATTCGTGATACAAGCTGCCGTTGAATGACAGCCAGTTGGCGAACGAGCTGCTGCTGACGTACATGAATTGCCGGAACAAGTTCTGATTCATATACACCGGCGCCTGCGAGTCGCGGCGCAAAGTGAACTGTACGCCGGTGTTGAACGCCAGCGATGCATTTCCCAGGTGGACCACGGGATTCAACGCGGTGTTGAAGTTGTAGTCATAGGTGTCGCGATTGATGATCAGTGCCTGCTGCGGCAGCGACTCCTCGCCGGTAGCGTTGCGAATCTGGAAGAAGCCGCTCAACATCGGGAACTTATCGTCGAAGTGATAGCGATATGCGGTCGTCCACAGCGATTCCTGCTCCGAGCGCGGCGGAGGCAAATTCGCGTTGTTCGTGATACCGAAAATCTGCCGGTCGAGCATGTAGATGGTGGAATCGTCATAGAGTCCAGCCGTGGTGAAGTTGGTCAACAGGCTGAGGTGGTCGGTCACGCGCATGCCTTCTTGACTGGCTACTTGCATGCCCTCCATCTCGGCAATCTCGCTGCCACCAAGCTGGTCGGCCTGTGAGAGCGCAAGCAGCGCGTTCCAACTTTGATGACGCTGGCGGTAGACTTCACCCTGGGCCAGCAGGTAGTCGAAGTTCTGGTTGGCTCCCGGGTCTGCGCCCAGCACAGCCAACTCTGCATCGGCCTGCTTGGTTTTGCCTTGCGCGAGGTAAGTGTTGGCCAGACCGATAGCCACGACTTGGTCGGCGGCCCCGGCTTCCTGCGCCTTTTCGAAGTACCGGGTGGCAAGGTCAAAGTCGTGCATCGCCAGCAGCAGGTTCGCCGCCTCGATCAGATTTTCTGCGGTCACCGGAGGGGCTTCGCCAATCCGGCTCTCGGCAAAGCCCAGACTGATCTGCTGGCGGGCATCTTCCTCCTGGCCATAGCGCACGAACAGCCGCGCGATGGCGAGACGAGCTTCAACGCGATTCGCATCAGGAGCGTCAAGGGCGCGTCTGAAGCGCTCCATCGCTTCCTTCCTGTCGCCCAAAGTCAACAACGCGTCGCCGGTATCCAGCAGGATTGCGGACTGCTCACCACCCTGCCGTTCCGCCGCCTCGACATAGCGCAGAGTCTGGTCGCGCTGATGCAGCTCGGCGTAGGCGTGCGCCATTCGCGCATAAATCAACGGATCATCGGGCGATAGGCCCAGGGCCTGGTTAAGCGCATCGATCGACTGCTGATAGCGGCGCATGTCGTACAGCGTGTCGGCCAGCGCCAGTTGCAGCGTCAAATCGCTGGGGGCATATTTCAACGCGGCCCTGTATTCCTTCTCTGCACTGGCCAGCAAGCGCTGTTGCCGGTAGGCAGTGGCGCGCACCAGGTGCGTCGCGCCCGATTCGCCCATGGATTTCTGGGCATCGTCTACCTGTGCAAGCGCCTGCTTGGGCTGGCGCAGTTGCAGATCGCTGAATGCCAGCCCGAGATGGGCGATGCCATTGTTCGGACTCAACTTCAGCGCGACCTCAAAATCCTGGGAAGCCTGCTCGGCGTTCTGCATGTCGTTCAGAACGTAGCCGCGATTTACGTAAGCTTCCACCATCTTGGGATCGCGTGCGATGGCCTGCGTGTAATCGTCGATCGCCTCGTTCAGCAATTGCGAGCGTTTGTGCACGTGTCCCGCGAGTAAGGGAAAGTTGGGCTCCTTCGGCAACCGCGATCCATACTGATTGGCGACGCTCAGCGCGTCGTCGTAACGTCCCAGGTTGTAAAGGTCGTAGTCCAGGTACACAGAAGCATTGCGGTCCTTGGGCAACTGCTGGAGCACTTTGTAACCCAGCCGCGCAGACTCCGCATACTTGCCTTCGTGGAACAAGTAGCGCTCGCGCTCGCGCATGACCCGCGGATCGTCGTTCATCTTTCCGGTAGCGCGGTCCACCCATTCGCCGGCCAGCTTGATTTGTCGTCCTTCAATCGCGGTGTTCGCCGCGTTGGCAATAATCACCGGATTCTGCGGCGCCAGCTTATAAGCCTTCTGGTAATACGAATCTGCGCGTTCGAACTCTCCGGTCTGGGCGAACATGTCGCCCAGTGCGAGATAGGGGATGTAATCGTCCGGATAGGCTTTGGCCAAACGGTTGAAGTATTCCTCGGCGGTCTTGGTGTTGCCGTCCTCACGGTAGAGATAGCCCATCGCTTCCAGGGCGTAGTGGTTGTCAGGATCTTTGCCGAGAACTTCACCGTAAATCTGGCGCGACTCGTCTTTGCGTTTTTCTTTCCACAGCAGGTTCGCGTATTGCAGCTTGATGTTGACGTTCTCGGGATCGAGTTTGCGGGCCTCTACCAGATCGGCTTCCGCTCCCTTCAAGTCGTCGTCTGAGATTTTTATCGATGCGCGAACGCGCAGGAACTCGGCCTTCGCGGTCCCCTGAACATCGAGCTTGTTGATCTCTTCTTCCGCAGTGGCGAGTTGCTGGTGGGCTGCCTGGTCCTGGCCGTCTGCGCGGTAAAGCTCCGCAAGATTCAGGCGCAGTTGAATAGGATAGAGCTGCCCTTCGGGCACGCCGTCGCGCCGGCAGGGCCTTGATTGCCGCGTTGTATTCGGCAATGGCATCGCTCGAGCGGTTCTCTTCTTTGGCCAGCAGCGCACGAATGGCATGCAGGCGGTAGTGCCCAGGATCAATCGCAGCAGCGCGGTTCAGATAGTTGCGCGCCGCCTCCACGTCCCCGTTTCGCAGCACGGCTTGCGCCGCGCTCAACTGGTACCCAATCTCTCCGGGCTTTGCCTTGGCCGCGCGCGTGTAGGCGTCGGCCGATTGTTGCTTGTCGCCTTCCAGTTCGTAGGTGTAACCGAGATCGGCCAAAACTGCAGGCGTCATTTTCGGTGCGCTCTTCAAGGTTGCAATCGCAGATTTGTAATCGTGCTCTTCGCGGTAATAGTTCGCTGCGGCCTGGAAGATCTCAACGTTGCCGGGCGCGTGCTTCTTGGCCTGGTCGAGCATTTGTTTGGCGCGGTCCGGCTGTTTTAACTTGAGGTAGGCCATCGCCAGCATCAGCTCGGCGTGCGCATTCGGTTGTTTCGATTCGGCGTGTTGCAGCATATTGATTCCCTGCTGCGTGTCACCCGTGCGCATGAACAGCTCACCGGCAATTAACAGATCGTTGGTCCGATTGGGATTGGCGTGAATCACCTGCAACAGCAGGCGCTTGGCGTCGTCGGTGCGGCCCATCCTGGCGTAAGTCTGGGCCAGACCGCTCATCCCATCCGCATTGCCGGGGGCTGTCTGCAACCCGTGCTGATAGGCGTCAACTGACTGTTGGTATCGCCCTGCAAGGCGCGCCGTGTAGCCCAGCAGAAACCACAGCTTATTGTCTTGCGGCGCTGCCTTGACGGCCCGCTCCGCATAATCTGCGGCGGCTGTGGGATTGCCCCGTCGTAGTGCGTCTTGTGCCGCTCGCGCCAGCCGTCCAACTTCGATACTGCTGCCCCAACCCATACTGCTTTCGCCGGACGCGTTCGTCTGTGCCGAGGGCTGGTTCTTCTTCTGTTGTTTCGCATTGGGCGACGTCGATGCCGGCGGCGACTGCTGGCCATCAACTTCAAACGTTTGCGCCATCGGTTGGCGCAATGGGCAGAAGCAGGAAACAGGCAATCAGGAGAACAGTTTTCATTTTCACGTGGCTAACTCGGATACGAAATGGGGGCCCTGTACGAAACTCTGCTGACGAGCTGAATTCCATCTCTCTGGGATGCGGATTAGCGGCCTAACGGCTGTTTGGCACTTCTCTTCATCATTATGAGAATCGCGATACCTAATTGTGGAAGTTCGATTGGGGGAAACTCGTGTACTACTTCAGTACTCATTTGTGGAATGCAAATGCCACGGCAAACCTGCCGCCAGTTCTGAGAATCCAACCACTTTCGGACGCACCTTTCGGAGGCACTCCCTTGATATCGAAGTCGCCTACGTTCCCCATCAGAGCGATTCCGCTCTCCGCCATATTGCTGGTTGCGCTGGCGGTACACGGCCCGCTGCTGTTGATGCAGATTCCTGCGGGTTCGTATGATGCGAACACGCACATGTTTTTTGCCGCGCACTACGCTCATCACTGGTTCAATCCGTGGAATGTGAAGTGGTTCGGCGGATTTTCGCAGACCACCTATCCGCCGCTGACCCACCAGTGGATCGCGTTGTTCTCCCACATCATGGGTCTGCAGATGGCGTACATGTTCGTGCAGTTCATCGCTATTCTGCTGCTGCCGATCGGAATGTATCGCTACGCGCGTCTGTGGGTGGATGAAGTCTCCGCCAGCTATGCGGCCTTAGGGTCGGTGTTTCTGGGCTCGCTGGCGATGCTGGTTTACCAGTCGGGACAGTTGCCCACCACGGCCGCGGCCGCTCTCACTCTCAACGCCGTGCCCTTCTTTTATGTGTGGTTGCGCACGGCACGATTTACAGCACTGCTCAAGGGAGTGGCCATTGCATGGGCAGCCGCCGCGGTCCACCACGTCACGTTGATGTTCGGCGCGATCCTGTTTGCCATTCCGGTGGTGGTGCTCGCGATCATGGATCGCAATGGCGTTGATGACGTAGTCGATGAGGAGCGTAGCTCTGTCCCAGCTATTCTTGGCCGCGCCGTGGTATTCGCAGTCGTTGCTGTCATCGGCGTGGCCATCGTGTTGTGGCCTTATTGGATGGCGCTCCTGAAAAATCCAATCACCCAGATGCCGATTCCTCACGGCTCGCGCGATAACTACATCTTGAAGCCCTTTAGCGGGATCAATTTCTGGATCATTCCCATGGGCGCCCTGATCCTGGCGATTCCGTACATCCTGATGCGGGGCTCGGCCGTACGTCGCCTGCGCCCGTTGCTGTTCGGTTGGTACGTGACCACGCTTATTGGCTTGGGGGGGACAACTCCGGCCGGCAAGATCCTGCTGGGCCGTGCCTATCAGGTCCTCACCTTCGAGCGCTTCACCTTTTGGGCGACTCTGATGGCGATGCCGTTCGTCGGCATGTTGGCGGTCGAGTTGATTCAGCGTTTCCGGCTGAAGGCAGGGGTTGGTCTCGCCATCGCGGCCGTCGCAACCATGGCCATGTCGGTGGCGTGGATTACCATTCATCCCATCAACAGCTCGCCGTTCAACGTTGACCAAGTCGTCAGCTTTCTGAACCGCGACGATCATTCACAGTTCCGCTACATCACGCTGGGATTCGGCAGCAATTTTGCGAAGGTTTCCACCCTTGCCAATGCCGGTAGTGTGGATGGCGATTACAACTCCGCCCGCCTGCTGCCGGAGATGACGGCCTACGGCGCCGGCCAGCTTTACAATGCGAAGTACTACGGCACGTCGGGAATGGAATCGCTGCGTGCTGTACTGAAGCACGCCAATCAATACGGGCTGAAGTACGTCTTTGTGCGCGACCGTTTCTACGAGCCGTTGCTTGCTTTCGCCGGATGGCGACAAGCGGAGAGCTACGACAACGGCAACGTCACGCTATGGACCAAGGAAGATGTGCCGCCGGCGAAGACGCTTGAGTTCGTCGGATTCATGCCCACCCCGATGGAAGGGTTGCTGTGGGGAATTCTGCCGGTCGCCAGCAGCTTGTTTGCTCTCTTTGTGGTGTTGCTGGTTCCCGAGCGGCGCCGGGTGCGAGAGACTCTCGAATTCCCTGCACCGGTGGCCAATGAGCCCATGGTTCTGCGGGAGGCCAAGTAAATGAAACGCGTGCTGCCCATCGTACTTCTTATTGTGACCGTGGTACTGGTCGCCATGGCCACGGTCCAGCCCAGCCAACTGTCACCGGCGAAGTCGCCGGAAGGCGCGGTGCGATCGCTGTTTGCGCATGTCAAGGGGCATGACTATCGCGGTGCCTACGCCTACGTCGCCAACACCGGCAACAGCAACGAGGCGGCCTTTGCTCGCGATCTTTCCGGACGCGACGGCAGTCTGCGCACCTACTCATCGCTGCAGCAGGCAGACACCAAAGTTCTTCACCAGAATGATAGCGAAGCGCTGGTGCGCGTTACGTTGCAGTATGCCACCGCGGTGGGCGCGTTCTATGACACGCGCGATCTGAAGGTGACAAAGGATGGCGACAGCTGGAAGGTGGAGTGGCCGCTGGAAAAAGAGGCCAAATTACCGCCGCAGGTGATCCAGTCGAACTATCTGCGCTGGGATGTCATCACGCGTGGCTCCAGCGATGACTGGGGCGCACAAAACGTGGAAGCTCCGCGGGTGCGCATTATTTCCATGAATGCCATCCCGCAGGGAAACAACACGATCATCGTAGGCGAAATCGAGAATGAAGATACCGTGCCGGGTTTCGTCTCGGTGAGCGCAACTCTGACCGGCAAAGACGGAAACGTGCTGGGCGAGGAGAGCAGCTTCGATAAGATCTCGCACACCCTCCTGCCCAAAGAAATATCTCCTTTCCGCATTGACTTCCTCAAGGTGCCGCTCTCGACGGTGAAGAGCGTAAGCATGAAGCCAAATTCGATGCTGGTTCCGGCTTCGGCCGATCCGGTGATTGGCGTCATGCACCAGCGGGTTGAGACCGACCCTCGCGGTCGCCACGTGCTGAAAGGTGAACTGGTGAACCAGAGCGGGCAGGTCGCTAATATCCCACACGTTTTGGCCACCTATTACGACAATGCCGGCAAAGTCATCTGGGTTTCCGATGGCTACGTGGACCAGGCGCTGTTGCCCCAGATCCCGGTTCCCTTTGCCGTGGACCTGCGCGACGATCTGGCGTCGAACGTGCACAACTATCGCGTAACCGTTAACCAGTACATGCTGGATCGCCAACAGTGACGACGATGAAGAGCCTCCGTCTCGCAATTTTTCTGATGCTGGCAAGCGCGGTTCCCTATGCCGTGCAGGCTGCTGTGCTCAAGGTGCCGGCAACGGTCACGGCCGGAAGCGGACTGGCTATTCCGACCTCCGGCAGCGGCGAGGCCACTGTGTACGTGGTAGGTCCGGGCACGGCGATCAAGAAGAAAGTGCAGCTTGGTCAGGACGTCCAACTGACCGCCGATGAACTGAAGAATGCCGGCCGCTATGTGGTCTTTGACGACGGCGGAAACAACACGACCTTCTTTGTCACAGCCGGCCCGGTTAGTTCCATAGCCTTCCTGGCGCGGCCTTCACGCGTCCCGGCTGCCACGCCAAATGTGATCAGTGGCACAGCCTTTATCTTTGACAAGTACCAGAACCTCGTCATGCACCCGGAGCCCGTCAAGTTCGAGTTAGACGCCGACGGCGTGAACGTGGCCCGCACTGAGACGGCACATAACGGTATTGCCTACACCAAGCTGGATTCTTCCAGGAAGGAAGGGGCGGCGCAGTTCGTCGCATCCAGTGGTTCGGCTTCGGTTCGCCGTGTGGTGCAAGAAGTAGCGTCTGATCCTTGCAATATCCGCATGCACGCCGAGCGCGACAAGAACGGCATTCTGGTCCAGACCGATCCCATCAGGGACTGCGCCGGCAATCCCGTTCCCGACGGCACGATCGTCACCTTTACTTCGATGGATGCGCACGGCAAGAGCACGGTCGATGCCCGCATCAAGCGTGGGATCGCGCAGGCACAGCTACCTGCTTCCGGCGGCGCAACCATTTCCGTGGCGGCCGGGGTGGTTGTGGGTAACGAAATCAGGTGGGGAGGCGGACAATGAAGCCGTACTTGCGGGCTGCGATAGTTGCTGCAGGCGTCGCCGGTATGATGTTCCTGCTCGGGCACAAGGGCGATCGCGTCATGGCCGCCAGTCGTCCCGAGGTAACGCTGGAAATTCAGAACGCCACGCCGCGCCAGGTCGAAGACACCACACAGAAAGCGATTGCGCGCGATTATGCTGCCGCATGGCAGGCGCTGGCGGGCGCGCTTGAAGAGAACCGGCCTGACCTGTTGAACGCGAACTTCGTGGGAACTGCCAACAAGAAGTTGGGCGAGACCATCAGCGATCAGCGAAAAACTGGACTTCACCAGCGTTTCCAGGACAAGGGCCACCACGTGAATGCCATCTTTTATTCTCCGGAAGGCTCGGCGATCGAGCTGCAGGACACCGCCCAATTACAAATTCAGGTACTGGATGGCGATAAAGTGCTGCACTCCGAGGACGTCACCATGCACTATGTCGCGCTGCTGACGGCGGCCGAGAATTCGTGGAAGGTGCGAGTCCTGGAGGCGGTCCGCGGGTTTTAACCTTTCAGTCTGCGCGACGTCCAATCCAGCAGGGTGTTTGAATAGGCTGCCGAAGCAGCCGGGCAAGCCGTGGCCCTGCTAAGCAATGGAACTTGCACAACTTGCAGGGCGAATGGTAAAAGCAGACAAATCAGCACCAGGAAAAGTCTTCTCTGCTTTTTCCCAATTCCCGGTATTAGCAGCTAAAATAAGAAGACCACGGTGTGACCTGCGGCATCCAATCGCTGTTGAGTGGCTGGTTATTTAATGACCCTTAAAAGCATTTCTGTTTCTCTCGCGGCGCTTCTGCTCGCCGGCTCGGTAAGCGGTATCGCGCAACAAAATACAACGATCATTCTGACCCCGTCAGATCCCCAGCAGGCCGCGCCGGCGGCCGGTCAGGCGAAACCAGGTTCCACGGCGCCGGCGCCGGCTGAACAACCTCCGGCCGCGAGCCAGGACCAAGGTGACCCGGCGAAGCCCGCTGAATCAGTTCCTCCCAAGCCGCCAGACAAGGCGGCGGCGTATTACCACTTCACTATGGCGCACATGTACGAGGAACTGGTTTCCATGTACGGACGCGCCGACTACGCCACCAAGGCGATTGAAGAGTATCGGCTGGCGATCGACAACGATCCCACTTCCGATTATCTGAACGCCGGACTCGCCGAACTGTACGCTAAGACCGGACGCATTCGTGACGCCGTCCTCGAAGCCCAGGACATCCTGAAGCGCGATGGCAACAATCTCGAGGCGCGCCGCTTGCTGGGGCGCATCTATTTACGTTCCCTCGGCGACATGCAAGCCGGGACGCAGTCGCAGGAAGTTCTGAAGCTGGCGATCGAGCAATATGAGCAGATTGTGAAGCTCGATCCCAAGAGCGTGGAAGACCACCTGCTGCTGGGCCGCTTGTACCGGCTCAACAACGAGCTTCTGAAGTCGGAGGGCGAATTCAAGACGGCGGTAAACATACAGCCCGATTCGGAAGAAGCCGTCACTACACTGGCTTATCTTTACAACGAAGAAGGTGACTCAGCCCATGCGCTCCAGGTGTTGAGCGCAATACCAGAGAGTGCGCGTACCGCCAAGCTGTACTCCGCGCTGGGGTTCACCTACGAGCAGCAGAAGGACTACAAGAAGGCCATCGACGCCTATCGCCGCTCTACTGAACTCGACCGCGATAATCTGGATTCGGTTCGCGGCCTGGCCCAGAACCTGATGAACGATGGCCAGACCGAAGCCGCGCTGGAACAGTACAAAGTCATCGCCGATGCCGATCCCTCGGATGCGCAGACCTACATGCGCATTGCCGAGATCGATCGCCGCGACGGCAAATTTGATCAGGCCCTGGAAGCGTTGAAGAAGGCCACTGCGGTCGTGCCTGATTCCCTGGAAGTGCAGTACAACATCGCCGTTATCAATGAGGCGCAGGGAAAATACGAAGACGCCATCCAGATCCTGAACCAGTTACTGCAGAAGACTGAACATGCGGACAGCGAATACAGCGTGGCCGACAAGAACAACCGGGCGGTTTTCCTGGAGCGCCTGGGCACGGTGTATCGCGAGGCCAACAAACATCAGCAGGCGGTGGATGCCTTCCGCAAAATGCTTACCCTGGGCGACGAAAACGCCATACGCGGATATCAGCAGATTGTCGAGACGTACCGCGACAATAAGCAGTGGCAACTGGCAACGGACGCCGCAGCAGAAGCAGCCAAGAAATATCCCAATGATCGCGGCTTGCAGATGGTTTCAGCCTCGCAACAGGCCGACATGGGCAAGTCTGATGTGGCGATCGAGCATGTGAAAGCCTTGCTCAAGGGCAACGCCGAGGACCGCGAGGTCTATATTGCGCTGGCCCAGATGTACAGCCGGACGAAGGATTGGCCGAACGCGGAACAGTGCATCACCAAGGCAATCGAGCTCTCCAGCAAGCCCGAAGACAAGGATTACGCGATCTTCGTGCAAGGTTCCGTCTATGAGCGCCAGAAGAAATATGACCTGGCGGAAGAGGCATTCCGCAAGGTGTTGGCCGACGATCCCAAGAATGCGATGACCCTGAATTATCTGGGATACATGCTGGCCGATCGTGACACGCGGGTGGAAGAAGCCATCGGGTACATTCGCCGCGCAGTGGCCCTGGATCCGCAAAATGGCGCCTATCTCGACTCACTGGGCTGGGCCTATTACAAGCTGGGCAAATACGACCTGGCGGAAGAGAACCTGCGGCGCGCCTCGGAGCGCATCAGCACCGACCCAACGGTGCACCAGCATCTGGGCGAGCTTTACCAGCGGACGGGACGGCTGAAGCTGGCTGCCAGCCACTATGAGCGCTCTCTGGAAGAATGGAACAAGACGATTCCCGCCGAATTCGACCAGGACCAGGTCGCTAAGTTGACCAAGGAACTGGAAACCACCAGGGTCAAGCTGGCCAGACAGACCGCGGCCACCAAGCAATAGTTCCCTCAGGAACCAAGGCGCTGCTGCGGCAGCGCCTTTTGTTTGTCTGTCGCAGGCTGAAAGCCCGCACTACCCCGGCATACTCAGGCCTCAGCTATACACCACAAGCGAAACTGCTCTAAACTCCTCCTATGCTCGCAAGCTACGCTGTTCGCGCAGAGGATTCGCGTGGACGCCGCTATCCCGAGCCGCCGCACCCTTATCGCAATCCTTTCCAGCGGGACCGCGATCGCGTCATCCATGCCCGCGCCTTCCGCCGGCTGGAAAACAAGACGCAGGTTTTCACCCGCCGCTACTCCGACCATTTCCGCACCCGCCTGACGCACACCATGGAGGTGGCGCAAATTTCGCGCACCATTGCCGCCGCCCTCAACTTGAATGTTGATCTGGTCGAGGCCCTGGCCTTGGTCCACGACATCGGACATCCCCCGTTTGGACATGCCGGCGAAAGGACGCTGGACCTTCTGATGCGCCGCCACGGCGAGTTCTTCGATCACAACCTGCAGGCGTTGCGCACCGTGGAAGATTTGGAGCTGCGATACGCCGATTTCCCTGGCTTGAACCTGACATTCGAGGTGCGCGAAGGCATCATCAAGCACTCGCATGACTATAGCGAAGCCGAACATCCTGAACTCGCTGATTATCTGCTGCACGAGCGGCCTCCGCTGGAGGCGCAACTGATCGACCTCACCGACGAAATTGCCTACAGTACTGCCGACCTTGACGATGGCTATGAGGCGAGGCTGCTGCGTCTTCCGCAGATTCGCCAACGGGTACCGGTCTTCGAGCGCTATTACGTTGCGGCGGAGGCTAAGTATCCAAACGCTCCCGAAAAAATGAAATTCAATGAGGCCCTGAAGCGGGTGCTCAATCGCTTTGTGACCGACTTGATCGAGAATACGCAGCAGCGTGTGCAGGCGGCGGGAATAGCAAGCCTTGAAGACGTCCGGCGATTTCCCGAGCGGCTGGCGTCATTCAGTCCCGAAGTGGAGAAAGAGCGTCGCGAGGCGAAGGCCTTTCTGTATGAAGCGCTCTACAATTGCAAAACTCTGGAGCCGGAGAAGCGGCAGGCTGAAAAGGTGGTCAGCGAGGTGTTTGACTACCTGGTCGCCAATCCTGAGGCCATGCCGGCGAGCTATCGCGAGCGGGGCCAATGCGAAAAGGTAGTCAGGGTGGTGTGCGATTACATCGCGGGCATGACCGACCACTACGTGCAGGACCTGCGGAAAAAGTTGATGGCGGAGAAAAAACCGGATCCTAAATGATCTATCGCTGACGTTTTTACAGAATGCATGGCGCCGTTCTTGCGTTCTTAGCCGACTGGGGGCATTGACGACGGCTGTTTCCTGGTTGTACTGTTTAACAGTTGAACCAGAGGCATGCATCATGGATATCGTCGCCGTAAAAACGAAGTTTCAGGTCGTGATTCCACAGCACATCCGCGAGCAGATCAAGGTGGAGATCGGCGACCTTCTGGAAGCCGGCGTGGAGGGCGGGAAAATCACCTTTACGCCCAAGAGTCTTATCGACCGGCATTTGGCAGAAGGTCTCGAGGACGCAAACCAGGGCAGGACCCATGGCCCTTACGCCAACGCCAAGGATGCGATTAAGGCGCTGGAGAGGCGTGCCAAACGCTCCAAAAAGCGCGGCCAATGAAGCTCCGGTTTACCGAAAGAGCCGACAAGGATTACTCCGGCCTGCCGGTCGCCATCCGCAAGCGTTCGCGAACAATGCGCTTCCTGCTGGTCAATCTCCAACACCCGTCACTGCACGCAAGAAATACAGCCAGGCATGGATGTTTGGCAGGGCAGGGTAACGAAAGGATGGCGGTTCTACTTCAAAATCGAGCGGGACGAATATGTGATTCTTTCCATCACTCCACATCCTAAGTAATCGGCACAGTTTGTAACAGGCACGGCAATGCTTGCAGGACTTTTATCGCACTTGCGCGCGCTCAGTCACCCGCAGCCATTGCCGGCGTAATATCTTCAATCCCTACGATGTTGGTCGGATACTTCCCGGTGTAGCAGGCGGTGCAGAAGGAGTGCTCCTCGCTGTCACCAGCCGCTTTGCGCAGGCCCTCCAGCGAAAGATAGGCCAGCGAGTCGGCGCCAATGTACTCGCGGATTTCCTCCACTGTCTTGTTGGCCGCAATTAACTGGTTCTTAGAAGGCGTGTCCACTCCGTAGTAACACGGCGAGATGGTTGGCGGGCAGGAGACGCGCATGTGTACTTCCTTCGCGCCTGACTCTCGCACCAGGCGAACGATCTTACGGCTGGTAGTCCCGCGCACGATGGAGTCGTCGATCAGCACGACCCGTTTGCCTTCGAGTACGTTGCGCACCGGATTCAGTTTCAGCTTCACCCCAAAGTCGCGCACACGCTGCTCGGGCTCAATGAAAGTGCGGCCGACGTAGTGGTTGCGGATCAATCCAAACTGGATCGGAATGCCAGCCTGGTAGGAGAAGCCGAGCGCGGCGGTGACGCCGGAGTCGGGCACCGGAACCACGATATCGGCGTCCACCGGCGACTCAATCGCGAGTTGGCGGCCCATGGCATCGCGCGTCTGCTGTACCGCCTTGCCGAAGACGATGCTGTCTGGCCGCGAAAAATAAACATGCTCAAAGATGCAGTTCGATTGCTGTTGCTGGGCTGCGTAAAAGCGTGAATGGACCCCTTCCGGGCCCACGATCACTAATTCGCCTGGCTTGACTTCGCGCTCATAGGTCGCGCCGATCAGGTCGAAGGCGCAGGTCTCGGACGCGAAGACGATGGTGTCGGGCCGGTTGGCAGACTCGCCTGAGATGCGGCCCATTACCAACGGACGAAATCCACGAGGATCACGCGCGGCAAAGATCCGGTCCGGGGTCAGCACGACCAGGGAAAATGCGCCTTCCACGCGGCGAAGCGAATCGGCCATGGCGTCAACCAGGGTGTGCTCGCGCGAGCGCGCTACCAGGTGCACCAAAACTTCAGTGTCGCTGGTGGTCTGAAAGATGGAACCTTGTTGCTCGAGTTGGGCGTGAATTTCGTGCGCATTGGTGAGATTGCCATTGTGCGCCAGCGCAATTTTGCCCTTGTTGCACTCCACCATGATGGGCTGGGCATTCAGCAATGCGGAATCGCCCGCAGTCGAGTAGCGGGTGTGACCGATGGCCAGCGAGCCGGGAAGTTGGGCCAGGGCGTTGGCGGTGAAGATGTCGGATACCAATCCCATGGCCTTGTGAAGCTGGATCTGCTCGCCGTTGGATGCCGCTATGCCAGCCGATTCCTGACCGCGATGCTGCAGCGCGTACAGGCTGAGGTAGGCGAGCTTGGAGGCCTCGGGATGGCCGTAGATGGCCACCACGCCACATTCTTCGCGTAGCTTGTCGGAAAGAATCAGCATCGCTCACCTGATGTCGGAACTATTGAATCTTGCATTGCCATGTCGAGCATGGCGATCTTGAATTGTCATCACGAACGGCATTCAGGCCGTGAGGGATCTGCTTTTTCTTCACCAGTCATTTCCAGCGCCAGCAAAAGCAGATTCCTCGCTTCGCTCGTAATGACAACTCCAGACGAATCGTCCGTCGCACCCTCAAGCCTGCTCGCTAGCTCTTCTGCAACGTGGAAGGAACCAATCGCTCCTCAGTTTCTACGTGCAGGGCGTGTTCCAAGGCACCGGCCCACTCAGCCTTTAATTCGGAGACGCCGGCTTTAACGGCAGCTTTCCCGTCAACCTGAATCTCCAAATGATCAGGGCCCGTATCTCCAATTTGTTCTACTGAGAGCCCACATTGTACCGCTATTTGTTTGATTCGTTCGACGTTTACCGGGTCGCAGGAAATGAGCACACGGCTGGCGTCTTCGCCGAATAATACGAACTCCCCGACCAGGCCATTGGAACCAAGGTTGACCTGCGCGCCGATGCCGTGGGCAAAACCGCACTCCGCCAGAGTGACCGCCAGCCCGCCTTCCGAGCAGTCTTTGGCCGATTCCAGCAGCCCAGCGCCGATCATCTCCACCACAGCTTTCTGCAGTGCCGCTTCCTTTTCCAACTCCAGCGACGGCGGAAATCCCCAAATCTCGCCCAACAGCTCCTTGGCGTACTCGGACGACCCGAATTCAGCCTCAACGTCCGATGCGTCTCCCGGCTCAGATCCCCGAATAACGAGCAGGGCACGTCCTGGCTGGCGAAAATTGGGGCCGACGGCTTTATGCACATCCTCGATAATTCCCACGACGCCAATCACGGGGGTTGGATAGATTCCTTCGCCGAGAGTTTCGTTGTAGAAGCTGACATTGCCGCCCGTGATCGGGGTTTCCAGCTCTTCGCAGGCTTTGGAGATGCCGTCAATCGTCTGCGAAAACTGCCACATGATGTGCGGCTTTTCAGGATTGCCGAAGTTCAGGCAATTCGTCGCCGCGACCGGCGTTGCGCCGGTGCAGGCCACGTTGCGGGCTGACTCCGCGACCGCGTGCATGGCGCCCAGCTTGGGATCGAGATAACACCAGCGGCTATTGCCGTCTAGCGCCATCGCCAGGCCGCGCCGGCTCCCCTTGATGCGAATCACTCCGCCCTCGCCGCCCGGCCCCTCCACGGTGTTGGTTTGCACCATGGAGTCGTACTGCTGGAAGACCCAGCTCTTGGAGCAAATGTTAGGGCTGGCAAGCAATCGCTTCAGGTCGTCAGTGAATTCCGTCTTCAGGCCCAACTCAACGTTGGCGGGGACGTTGCGCGGCACGGGCGGCTCCCAGCGTTCCAACGGCCGATGGTAAAGCGGAGCATTATCGGTGAGCGCGGCGTTCGGAATTTCCGCCACTACTCTGCCATGCTCCAACACCCGCATGGCAGGCTGGCCGATCACGCGGCCGATGGTGACGGCGTCGAGTCCCCACTTCTGGAAGACGCGGAAGACTTCGTCCTCGCGTCCATTTTCGGCCACCAGCAACATGCGCTCCTGCGACTCGCTCAGCATGATTTCGTAGGGCGTCATTCCGGTTTCGCGCTGGGGCACAAGATCGAGTTCAATTTCCAGTCCCACCCCGCCCCGCCCGCCCATCTCGCAGGTCGAACAGGTGAGGCCCGCCGCTCCCATGTCCTGGATGCCGACAATCGCGCCGGTTTGCATCGCCTCCAGACAGGCTTCAAGCAACAATTTCTCCAGGAAGGGGTCGCCCACCTGCACATTGGGACGTTTTGCCTCTGACGCTTCACTGAACTCTTCGCTCGCCATGGTAGCGCCGTGAATTCCATCCCGGCCCGTCTTGGAGCCGACATAGATTACGGGATTTCCTTCCCCGGCGGCCTTGGCGTAGAAAATCTGGTCGCGGCGCACCAGTCCCAGCGCGAACGCGTTCACCAGCGGATTTCCCGAGTAGCAGCTTTCGAACTTCACCTCACCGCCAACGTTCGGAACGCCAAAGCAGTTTCCGTAAGATGCTACCCCGCTCACCACGCCTTCCATAACGGAGTGGTTCTTGTGCAGCGTGGCCTGGTCAATCGGGGGTGCCCCACCCTTATCGCCCTGGTTTGGCGATAGGGTGGGTTGAGTGATGGGGCCAAAGCGCAGCGAGTCCATGATGGCGACCGGGCGCGCGCCCATGGTGAAAATGTCGCGCAAGATGCCCCCCACCCCAGTGGCCGCGCCCTGGAACGGCTCGATGAATGAGGGATGATTGTGCGACTCGATCTTGAAGGCGCAGGCCCAGCCATCGCCGATGTCGATGATGCCGGCATTCTCCCCCGGCCCTTGCACCACGCGACGGCTGTGCGTGGGCAGCCGCTTCAAGTGCACGCGCGACGATTTGTACGAGCAGTGCTCGCTCCACATCACGCTGAAGATGCCCAGTTCGGTGAAGCTAGGTTCTCGTCCCAGCGACTTCAGGATGCGGTCGTACTCCTCGGCCGAGATTCCGTGGTCGCGAAGCACTTCTGGAGTGATGGTGGGTTCTTTGGCGACGGTGGTAGCGCTATCGATTGGGTGCATGGCGAGGGAGGAAGTTCTATTGTCGCACGCCAGACGCCGGACGGGAAGAAAACTGCGGAGCTGTTTCGTCGTACAGAAAAAGCATCCTGTTGCCCTCGAAGTGGAAGGGCTGAGATGCAGTCCCGCTTGCGGGACGAAATAGCTTAGCCCAGCGCTTCAGCGCTGGGTGTGCTGGAAAGAACGATGAGTGCCGTAGGCACGGCAGACGGAGAATAGTTAGCCGCGTCGGCGCTTTAGTTGTTTTTTCCGGCATTCCTCCCACGGTATGCCCTTCTCCTTGCGGCGTGACTCGGAAACGAGGCCCTCCCAGAAGTCCTCCCAAATTGCGCCATATTTCTTGAGATCAATTTGCACCGCGACCTTGCGGCCTTTTCCGTCGATGACGAACTGGATGCCTTTCATAAGGCCTACTCCTCGGCTTCACGCCACTGATACCCGCAAGCCAGGCATTTCCAGCGATGCGTGTCCGGGGTTGGAGGCTCGGGGAAGGGTATGGCCGCTGACCAGAGCGCGATCTGGCGTGGGTTAGCGCCGGCTACTTCGCGAATTTCCAGCGACTCGCATTCCGGGCAACAGGCGACCTCTTCCATTTCTTCGTCATCGCCGCCTTCCATCTCCAGTTCGCCCGATTCTTCCGGCTCGAAATCGTCGAGAACCTCCAGCGCACGCACCACCTGGCTGTCAGGCACTTGCAGGCGAATGCCGCCCAGGGCCATGCCGATGTGCCAATTCATGGCATGCATGTTTTCGTCGCACACGAAGGCCGAAATCCCGGCAGAGATCAGCTTGCCCTGCGCCAGCTTGGCCTCGCCCAGGGTTAGAAACTTCGCAATCGTGACCGGTTCATCCGACATCGGGATTCGAGAAGCGTAGGCTAGCTCGGCGTGCGAGTCAACTCCGCTAAATGCACGCGACGGCTATGCTCCGCAATGGCCTCCACCACCTGCATGGCCAGGGCCAGGACCCGGCGGCCGTCTTCCAGCGTCACCTCGGGCCGGGCGCGCTCTCGCACCGCGCGCAGAAAGCTGTCCAACTCCGCGCGAAGCGGTTCCTGCTGCGCCACCGCCGGCCTGAATGGTGTGATGCCTGGAAGGGCGCTGGCGGCAATACTGGCCGGATTAAACGGGTCCATGCCGGCCGGATCGGGCGTTACGTCGTCTACCGTAAGCACCAGAACGTCTTGCCGCGAATAATCGAGCGAGACATATTGCCGCGGCTGGAAGAAGCGCAGCTTGCGGACCCGCTCGGTGCTGACCCGGCTGGCGGTGAAGTTGGCCACGCAGCCGGACTCAAATTCCATGCGCACATTGGCGATGTCAACCTTCGGGGAAAGAATCGGCAAGCCAACCGCGCGGACTTCCTTGACCGGCGATTGCACGAACGCGAGCACGATGTCGAGATCGTGAATCATCAGGTCGAGGACCACGTCAACATCGAGCGAACGCGGACTGAAAACACTGAGGCGGTGCACTTCAAAAAACATGGGCCGCGTAAGCAACGGGAAGGTGGCGCGCACCGCGGGATTGAAGCGCTCGAGATGCCCGGCTTGTGCAATCCGGTGATTCCGGTCCGCGATGGCGATCAACTCATCTGCCTCGGCCAGCGAGGTCGCCAGCGGTTTTTCGATCAGGACATCAACCCCGTTTTGCATCAGGCGCCGCGCGACTTCGAAGTGAGCAGCGGTGGGAACTGCAACCGAACACGCCTGCACTCCAGCGGCAATCAATTCGTCCAGTGACCGAAACGCGGACGTTGCGAATTCGCCGGCTACCGCTTGGGCGCGCGGGAAGTCGGTATCCACGATTCCGACAAACTGGATCTGGTGCTGCGGATCGGATTGAAGGTCGCGATAGACGCGCGCGTGATTGCGGCCGAAGGCCCCGGCGCCGACCACTCCGACGCGCAGGGCGTCTTTGCTGCTCTGCATATTAGGATTCTCGCGTATCGGAGTGGCATTAGGCAAAGCAGACCTTGTTTAATCCGTGAGCGCGCCCAAAATCTCCGGCGCGGTCCTGAAAATTACTTGGCGGCAGGCGACGCTGCAATCCAATCAGGCACACCGCTGCTCGTCTCCTGCGATTCGACTTTGAAGTTCTGCACCACGCCGCGATAAAGCAGCACGGCACAAATCGCCGAGCCGGCCAGCAGAAGAATCCCCGTCCCAGGTTGATGCAGTAGTATCTTGCCCGTTCCGAACAGACACAGGTAAACCATGGCGCAGCCGAGTGCCCAGGCGCCCAGGTTATTGCCCAGGTCCCGATGTCCCACAATGTCGGATGCTTGCATCGCAATGCGCTTCCAGCCGCGGACATCGGGCCGCACGTGACGATAGAAACGCAGCAGGATCTCGTCCGGTTCAGGCTTGGTCAGCAGTGTCACCGTAAGCCAAACGATCGTCGTCACCAGCGTAGTGGCCAGTGCGCTCTTCGCGAAAACCAGCGAGCTGTTGCCAGTGAATGGCTGCCAGCGGTTCAGAATGATGGTGATCAGCAGCGAACAGGCCATGGCAGAAATCTCGCTCCAGGCATTGATCCGCCACCAATACCAACGCAGGATGTACACCGCGCCGGTGCCGGCGCCTATCTGCAATACCACCTGCCATCCGGACGCGATGGAGCCAAGCTGCACCGATACCCACGCGGAGACGATGACCAACAGCACCGTACACAAACGCGAAGCCACGACGTAGTGGCTCTCCGAGGCGCTTTGATTCACGAACCTGCGATAGAAGTCCGCAACCAGGTAAGACGCGCCCCAGTTCAGCTGCGTGGCGATTGTGGACATGAAGGCTGCCAGAAATCCCGCGATCGCAATCCCGCGATACTGGTGCGGGAGATGCGAGTTCAGCACCATCATGTAGCCGCTTTCCGGATGTTGCAGCCCGGGGTACAGGACGATGACCGCAAGTCCGGTGATGATCCACGGCCACGGACGGATGGCATAATGCGCGATGTTGAACCACAAGACCGAGAGCAACCCCTGTTTCTCATCGCGCGCGCTAAAGATACGCTGGGCAATGTAACCGCCACCGCCCGGCTCCGCACCCGGATACCAGAACGCCCACCACTGCAACCCGATGAACACCAGGAAGCTGGCAACCGGAACCATCCATAGCGGCTCGGCCGTGAGGCCTCGCGAAAATTCTGGGAAGAAGCCGAGTGGATTGGCGGCATTTACGCCGGCGGCATTCTGCATCCTGCGCAGGCTGTCGAGCATGACTGTCATGCCGCCACAGGCCACCACTGCAAAATACGCGACCGCGATAACGATGGTCATCTTCAGCACGAACTGGAAGAGGTCCGTCCATAGCACTCCCCAAAGCCCGCCGAGAGCCACATAGAAACCCGTGAACGGAATCAGGAAGAAAACGCAGATGGCGAGCGCCGCGCCTTCGTTGCCGTTCCACACCGATCCGAAATGCACGCTCATGAAGCGGCTTATGCTGGCCAACATCGGCGTATTCGCCAGCGTCGTGCCTATGATGCTGGTCATCGCCTTGGTCACCCATCCCAGGATGACGCAGTTCATCAGTAAGCCAAGGTAGATCGCGCGAAATCCGCGGAGAAATGCGGCCGGCCTGCCGGAGTAGCGAATCTCGGCAAACTGCACGTCGGTCAGCAGGCCCGAGCGGCGCCACAGGCGGGCGAACAAAAACACCGTCATCATGCCCGACAACAGAAAGCCCCACCACAGCCAGTTCCCGGAAATTCCCTGGGTGTAAACCAGCCCCGTGACCACCAGCGGAGTGTCGGCCGCGAACGTAGTTGCCACCATGGAGGTCCCGGCCAGCCACCAGTTCACCTTGCGCCCCGAAACGAAGTAATCGTCCACGCTGCGTCCGGAGCGGCGACGAAACCACAGCCCCATGATGAGCGTGATCGCGAGATAGCCGACGATGGCCGTCCAATCGAGCAGGGTGAAACTCATGGCAGGTTGCCGCGCCTCACGAACTGTACCATGTGCGTATTTTTAAAGACTGAGCGCGCAGTGGCGCCACGCGAATTCATTCCGCTCAAGAGCTAAGGGGTGTCAGGCTTCCTCATTGGAACTAGGTAAATTCGGCAAGAGGGACTAGGGGTAATTACCGCTATACAGCCGAACTAAGTATCCCTATGCTTCCCTCAACCAAAACAATTTTGTGCGCTGGCTTCGCTCATCTCCGCAGGCAGCAATCACCGGCCAGACTCTCTTCGACGTGACGCAGGGTTAACCGCAGCCAGAGAAATACGGCATGCGGGTGGCTCAACAGGTTTGGCGTTAGAGGCCGCCTCCTTCAAGGAGCGACCCATGATTCCCAGGATGGTAGGGCATTGGTCGCGCTAAGCCCAGCCGACCCATGGCCTGGACCCCAGAAATTAAGTCCATAAATGAGGAGTTTCCATGTTTCGCTGTAGAGCCTTGTCCCTTGTCATTATGATGTCATGCGTTATCTCCGCCGGATTCGCTCAAGAGCTGTCCGACTCCGCGTCCGACACATCGAGCGCGGCCGGAAGCGCCACACAATCGCTTAGCAGTCCCTACCAGTCCAGCCATGTGGTTGTGGTCATGGAAGAGAACCGCAGCGTCAACCAAGCCCTGCAATACATGCCGTATCTGAAATCGTTGGCCCAGCAATATTCGGAAGGGATGCAGGTTTATTCCGATTCGCATGGATCGTGGCTGGCCTACGGGGAGCTAACCTCAGGTTTGGCTCCATTCCAGGGGTCAGGAGATGGGGGAATCTGCACTGGCGACGGCTGCAGTCGGGTCATAACCATCGACAATCTGGTGAGACATTTTTCCAGCCAGGGAATCAGCTGGAAAGGCTACTTCCAATCCATGCCGTCGATCGGTTGGATGGGGTATGAACTCGGCCCTTATGTTCGTCGCCATAACCCGTTTCCCTTCTACAATGATGTGGCTTACAGACTTCCTGAGCAGCGGAACATGATCCCCGCCGATCCGTACATGCTGCAGGACATTGTGAATGACAGGCTGGCGAATTTTACCTGGATCTCTCCCGATCTCAATCATGATGCCCACGATGGTAGCGACGACCAGCAAGCCTTGGCCAACGCCGATGCTTACCTGCAGACCTTTGTCCCGCAGCTGCTGAATTCGCCTCCATTTCAACCAGGAGGCGATGGGGTACTCCTCGTCACATTCGATGAGGGCGAGTTGAACGGCGACAATCAATGTGGTGGCAATCCCGACCCGAATAATTGCGGTGGTCACATCTGGCACGTGTTGATCGGCCCGCAGGTCAAACGCGCTTACCAGTCGAATACCCACTATAAGCAGGGAAGCCAGCTGCGTATGTTCTGCGATCTACTCGGCCTCACTAGTTGTCCGGGTGATGGCGCCACTTCCCCGGGAATGTCAGAATTTTTCCAAGGGGGCGGGGGAGGGGGAAACTGCACACCTACCCAGGACCAGACCGTCTTGATCTGCCTGCCGGTGCTTAACAGCAGTGTCGGTTCACCAGTACAAATCACTGCCGCGGCGCTCGACAATGAACATCCCATCACCGGGATGGTGGCGTACGCGAACAGCCAGGTCGTGGCCCAAAGCAGCAACTCCACTCTGAACGCCAGTGTTCCGCTTAATCCCGGCCAATACCAATTGGTAGTCCGCGCCTGGGATTCAACCGGCCACTACTTCTCTTCGCAGGAGAACTTTACGGTCACGACGGGCTCGCTCCCGACGCAGTCGCAAGAGTAGGACGGGCACCGATTCACCCCTGCATTCTGCACAGCTGCAAGCAGGTTTGCCCCCCCGAAGGCGCGAGCAACCCTCGCGCCTCTTCTTCATTTTGGCCAGGGAATTGAGTCAGACACGGCCTTCCATCTTTCGGCTACTCGCTATGGGGCAACTCGCACTCAAGAAATCGCATCTCTTTGTTGCCGTCCATTAGAAGCCAGGGGTTTTTTCTTGCTGTAATTCAATTCCGCCGAACGATTAGAAACCGGGTTCTAGGTTCCCGCGCAAGCTGAGAGACCAGTGCGTTGAGATGTAGAGACAAGGAATGACGACAAAAAAACAAGTTCATTGTGGATTCGAGCCGGGCCATGACAGAACCGGGTTGAGTCCCCAGCAGATTCACGAGGCCCGGGTGATTGCCGACCTTCGCATCATGCATTCCATGGTGAGCCAGCTTTATAATCACGTGCGCGATCTGCACGACCGCTACACCGAGCAAGACATCATCCGGTATGCCGACCAGGAGCTTCTAACCATTGACATCCGTCGCAACGACGAAACCTACCAATTCTTCGTCAGCTTGTCAGAACAGCGCAGGAAAGCCGGATAAGTTTCGCCGTCCTCTGAAATCTCAAACGATTGATCCTGGTGTGGCGAGGATGAAGGAGATACGGCATGCGGTTTGAAGCAACCGCGCTCGTCCTGCTTGGCATGGCAGTATTCATGGTTTGCTTCGCGGCGCCTCTGCACGCCGCGCAACCCTCGACCCAAACTCTGAATGCAGGTTGGGAGTTCCGCGCCATCAACGCCGGGGACCATCCCGAAGTCAGTTCATGGCATTCCGCGCAGGTGCCGGGAGTGGTGCAAACGGACTTGCTTCGCGGCAAGCTCATCGCCGATCCCTTCTATGGCGACAATGAAGCCCGGCTGCAATGGATCGGACTAGCCGATTGGGAATACCGTACGAGCTTCCAGGTGGACAGCTCCTTGCTTTCCCACGAGCATGTGGATCTTGTCTTCGAGGGCCTCGATACATTCGCGGAGGTTTTCCTGAACGAACAATCCGTGCTACACGCGGACAACATGTTTCGCAGCTGGCGGGTTGCTGCTAAGCCATTTCTGAAGGCCGGTCCTAACACATTACGCATCGTCTTCCATTCGCCAATTACCTCGATGATTCCGAAGGTCAAGGCACTCCCGTATCAACTGCCGTCTATTTCAACCGTGAATGCCGGCAACGAGGAGAATGTTGCCACCGCTCCCTATACCCGGAAAGCGGCCTACCAGTATGGCTGGGACTGGGGTCCGCGCTTCGTCACCATTGGCATCTGGAAGCCGGTGCGGCTGGAAACCTGGGATGCCGCGCGTGTCTCGAATTTTCACATTCAGCAGTTGAAGGTGACAAGTGAGCTGGCGTCGTTGGCCGCTGAACTCGAGATCGAATCCAGCCGGCCACTGAGCGCCACCCTCAACCTCCGTCAGGCCGATGCTTCTGGCAAGTGGACAAGCATTGCGACCCAGGCCATTCAGCTTGAGGCTGGATCGAACCGAGCCTCCATCCCACTGCGAATCACAGGACCGAAGCTATGGTACCCGGCTGGCTACGGCCCGCAGAACCTTTACAGTTTCTCGGTGACGGTCCTGGTTGGCAAGGAATTGGCCGCTACATCACAGCTTAAGACCGGACTACGTTCGGTCGAACTGCGTCGCACGCCAGATGACTGGGGCAAGAGCTTCACCTTCGTAATCAACGGCATTCCGGTCTTCGCCAAGGGTGCGAATGTAATTCCTTTCGATAGCTTCCCCAGCCGTGTAACTGCCGAAAATCATCGACAAATTCTCCAGGCTGCGCGCGATGCCAACATGAATATGGTCCGCGAGTGGGGCGGTGGAATTTACGAGTCCGACGATTTCTACGAAATTTGCGACGAACTCGGACTGATGGTATGGCAGGAGTTTGCCTTCGGCGGCGATATGGTGCCCGGCGATGTGGCCTTCCAGGAAAACGTGCGCGAGGAAGCCACGCAGCAGGTCAAGCGACTGCGTGATCATCCCAGCATCGTGTTGTGGTGCGGCAACAATGAAGTCGAAGCTGGCTGGGACGCGTGGGCCGATCGCATCGCTTTCCGTGTGAGCATCTCTCCCCTGCAAAGCGGGCGGGTATGGCAGGACTATGTTGTCATGTTTCACGACATCATCAAGTCGGTGGTCGCGCAGTACGCCGATCCGGTCCCCTACTGGCCAAGCTCACCCAGTGCAAACTTCGAGGCGCCCGTCAGCGGGCAGGACAACGGCGACATGCACTACTGGGGGGTCTGGCATGCACTGGAACCCATCGAGAACTACACGCTGCAGAAGCCGCGGTTCATGTCGGAGTTCGGCTTCCAGTCATTTCCCGACATGCCGACAATTTCCACATTCGCTCAACCATCCGACCTTGCCATTGACTCGATAGTGATGAAATCGCACCAGAAAAATCACGGCGGCAACGAACGCATTCTCACCTATATGTTGCGAGATTATCCGGAGCCCAAGAATTTTGCTGCGTTCGTATATCTCAGCCAGGTGCTGCAGGCCGAAGCGATCAAGTTAGGGGCAGAACATCTGCGGCGAAATCGGCCGCGCGTCATGGGCGCGCTCTATTGGCAGCTCAACGACTGCTGGCCGGTGGCATCATGGTCGAGCATCGACTACTACGGACATTGGAAAGCCCTGCAGTACTATGCTCGCCGTTTTTACAATGATCTGCTCATTTCACCGTTCTTGCATGACGGGGTGGTGGATGTATATGTCGTATCCGACAAACTGCAGCCGGTCAGCGGGCAAATCCGCGTCCGCGTGCTCGATTTCGCTGGCAAAACGCTGCTCGACAAACTCCAGGATGTCAAAGTTGCGCCTCAATCGAGCGCTGTTTATTTCAGTTTGAGCGCCCAAGAACTCTTAGGCACAGCCAGTCCCGATCAGACGTTCGTGTCATTCGACCTGAATACGGACGGGCGCACCGTGGCGCACAATCTGTTGTTTTTCGACACCATGCGCAATCTTGATTTACCGCCGAGCCCCACCATAGAAAGCCACGTAACCGCGCAGGGGCGGGACTACGCCATCACCTTGCGCTCGCCAGTACTGGCTCGAAATGTGTTTCTGTCGTTTGACGCTCTGGCAGACACGAATGTCCAGCTATCCGACAACTATTTCGACCTGTTGCCGGGCGAGACTGTCACCGTAGTTGCCAAGACGACGGCGACCTTGGATCAGGTCAACCACGCAATGAAGATAATTTCGCTGACCGACGCTTTTTACTCTCCCAAACCCGATTATCGTTCGCACGCTCACTAGAGGTTGGGACCCTGAGGTCCAGGGAGATATTGGCGGAAGCGTGTGCGAGTCGAACGCACCATTGACGCCGCAAGGCGCCAATCGCCGGTTTTGAAGACCGGGAGAGTCACCGGACCCCCTTCGCTTCCGCATTGCAGCAGGCCAACGCTACGTCAGCAACCATATCACCGGCAGCGAAATATTTTCAGCACCTCGCCTTCGCAGAGCATCTTGATACAGTTGTGATGGAGTCCCGCGATGCCCAAGCGCAAATTTTCGTTTGTCCAGCTTGACGTGTTTACCAGCCGACCGCTCGAAGGCAATCCACTGGCGGTCTTCAGCGATGCCCGCGGTCTGAGCGACGACGAAATGCAGAAGCTGGCGCGCGAGACCAATCTGTCAGAGACCACTTACATCCTGCCGCGAGACGCGGACGTCGAGCAGCAACAAGGCCACAAGGTCCGCATCTTCACAGTGAACGAAGAGCTGCCCTTCGCCGGACATCCAACGCTGGGCACCGCCTGGTACCTCCGCCAACATTCCATCTCGGACGAGGTCATACTCGACTTAAAAGTTGGCAAGATTCCTGTGCGCTTCGAGCAGCGCAACGGTCTGCTCTTCGGCGAGATGCGTCAGGCGGAGCCAAAATTCGGTCAAATACACGAGCATGCAGCCGTCGCCAAGGTGCTTGGCGTTGCGGTGACCGAGCTCGACGAAAGCTTGCCCGTCCAGACCGTCTCCACCGGCATGCCTTTCACCATGGTACCCTTCCGCTCGCTGGCCACCTTGACGAAGCTGAACGTCAGCTGGCACCAGATGGCGCCGTATCTGGCCAGCATCGGCAAGCCCGCCTTTTTCTATTTTGTGTGCCGCGAAACCGTGGACCCGAATGCCACCCTGCATGCCCGCATGATCTTCTACAACGGCGAGGATCCGGCCACTGGATCGGCTGCGGGATGTTGCGCGGCCTGGTCAGTGCGGCACGGTGTACTGCCGCCGGAAGCGCAAGGACTTATCGAGCAGGGAATGGAGACGCAACGTCCAAGTTTCCTTTACATTCGTGCCGGAAGGTCTGGCGACGCGGTCACCAATGTGCGGGTTGGAGGTCACGTAGTGCAGGTAGTTGACGGTGAAGTAACGATGTGAATTTTCTGCGGATATCCTGTGCAGGCCGAGGAACCGCTCCAGCCAAGGGTTTTCAGCCGAATGCCCGAAATGCAAATCACCTTGCGTGGTGCTGTTTCGTTTTTTTCTGCACGCCAAAAATTTCTTGCGCAATTGACCTTCGCAACACTTGTGCAATGCGGTCAACGGTCGTACTATCCGGACACGCTAATTGCTCTGGCGTAAAAAATACAAGCAGCCACTTCATGATTGCCGCGCGCCGGTTCGCAGGTTTGCACGAACACGGACGCACAGGCACTTCCAGAAGGCTCCACGAGGATTATGAAACCCAAGCGCACCATTCTTTGCGTTGACGACGACGAACGATCACTCTCCATTCGAAAAGTTCTGCTCCAGACCCGCGGGTATCATGTCATCACTTGTACCGACCCTCAACATGCGCTGGAAATGATGCGGTGTGGCGGAATCGATCTGGTACTGGCCGACCTTATGATGCCAAAACTGAGTGGCGCAAAACTAATTGACCAGATCAAGGCGATTTCGCCCCATACTCCCGCCCTGCTGTTTTCGGGCGCAGTCAATTGCTGCGCGGAAGACACCCTGGCCGATGGCTGGCTGCCAAAAGGTGAGTTCGCTCCTATCGAGCTACTGGAGCGGATACGAGTGCTGCTGGTGCGCAAACGTGGTCCTAAACGGTACGCCGTTGCGCAGCAACTGGCATCCTGACCATGGGCCTTGGCAACCTGCCTACAGAATTAATTCCCCGGCGCGATGCTCGCTGAAAAACGGTCCGGCCCAGCCGTGCACTTGAAAGAGTGTGTGGCGGGGCCCCTTTCTGATGCGTCCTTTTTTGCGGCGGACTAAGCAATCGCCCGTAATCCTCACTAGGGCCAAAACCTGCGCCGTTCTAGGCCAATCACCCCTTCTCTGCGATGGGTGCGCCGCGTAGTCTGGAACAGTGCGCCGCGCAGTCTTAAAGCACAATACACCAAAGAGATAAATACATTCAATTGTTGGAGGGTAAGTTTTGAATTATGTACTTCGGATCGTAGCGCTCATATGTGCGTTGACAACGTTCGCCATGGCCTCAGTCACGGACACCATGATACAGGCAATGTCTGGCTGGCAAACCTGCAATACTTGTGCCGGTAGTGGGTCAACCCCACACTCCATTACGCAACACCGTAGTCAGCCCTCCATGACGGGGAACTCTACCCAGTACTGGCTGGGGGGAAGTTCACCCTACCATAATGCAATCTGGTGGAAACAGCTGACACCTGTCCCTGGCGCTACCCACTTTGTCTACGATCTGTACTTCTACATGCAGAACCCGGGCGCGGCGCAGTCGCTTGAGTTCGACGTGAACCAGTCAGCCAATAATCACAAATTCATCTTTGGCACCCAGTGCGATATCAGGGGTTCGCACCAATGGGATGTCTGGGACACCGCGAACCACCGCTGGGTGCGCACCGGGATCGGATGTTCGGCCCCTCCGGCCTATCAATGGAACCACCTGGTTCTGGAGTTCCAGCGTACCAGTACTCAAACCAAGTTTGTCTCGGTCACACTGAACGGTCACACCAGCTACATCAATCGCACCTTCAATACTTTCTCAGTAAGCGCATCGGAGTTGAACGCCGCTGTTCAGCTTGACGGCGACTATAACCAGCAGGACTACTCCGTGTGGGTCGACAAAATGAAGCTCACAGCCTGGTAATTCCATTGCCTCCGCACGTCACAAAGGCGCTCCGCCAGGAGCGCCTTTTGTGTGACGGCCCTCAACGCCCGCTGCTGCCTGCTATTCACACCTGACCAAATATTCCTCACAAATGAACATGCCACTCAGCAATGAGTGGCATATCTTTACAAAGTCGAAATAGGTGATTAGGCCTGATCACCCGCGTACTATCGCGCTTTCTTCTTCCGCTCCGCCCAACGTTGCTTCATCATTTCGGAAATGCGTTTGCGAGAGGCAGCGCTCATGTGGCGGCGCTTGCGTTTGGGAGCGGCTGCGGCCTTAGTGCCGGCCGGTCTTCCCCGACGGCGTGTCTGAGTACCAAGACCCTCTAATGCACCAATAGCTCTGTCGAGGTTTTCACGTTCCCTTTTAAGGTCCGCCAATATGTTCTGGATATCCATGCTTCTCCTTTCGAAGTTTACAGCCCAGGGATAGTGTAGCAGCGATAGCGGTGGTTTACACTTCCGATAGGCAACCATAGCAGCGACCGTGCTAGTCTGCACCGCCAGGCAGTTGGGGCTTGCGATTGCTAGATCAGTAATGGAGAGCGATTCTAACTAGAGTAGAGCGCCTTCAGGTAAGTTGGGAAGTTACTTGGATAGCACCACTAGGCCACGGCGATTTAGCTATTCGTGCCTTCTGCGTGCCGTCGAGTAAGTTAGGAAAATCTACGGAGGTCATTATGCCGTCAGAAAAGGCCTGCCACATGACGCCCGAGCAGTTTCGTCAGCATGGACGGGCCGTGGTGGACTGGATTGCTGACTATTATGAGCGTATTGAAACCCTGCCTGTGCTTTCTCAGGTAGAGCCGGGTCAAATTCGGCAATCACTTCCTCCTGATGCACCGGTAGAAGGTGAAAGCTTTGACACTATTCTGAAGGATATTAATAAGCTGATTTTGCCTGGAGTTACTCACTGGCAGTCTCCGAATTTCTTTGCCTACTTCCCCGCTAATGCTTCCGGACCATCGATTTTAGGCGACTTGCTCTCTTCTGCTCTAGGGGTACAAGGAATGTTGTGGGCCACTAGTCCAGCCTGCACGGAATTAGAATCGCACGTTCTCGATTGGCTGGTAACCATGCTGGGATTACCACAAAAGTTTCTATCTACCAGCAGCGGCGGCGGTGTCATCCAGGACACAGCCTCAAGCGCGTCCTTATGCGCGATGCTGGCTGCTCGCGAACGTACTACTAACTATCGCAGCAATCGCCGCGGCTGCGATGGCAAGCTAGTGGCCTACACTTCCAATCAGGCACACTCCTCTATCGAAAAAGCAGCCATGGTTGCCGGCATTGGAATAGACAACCTTCGTCTTATTGAAGTCGATGAGCACTTTTCCATGCGGGCTGAAGCACTGGCTCGCCAGATTCAGCAGGACCATCAAGCAGGTCTGGTACCTTTCTTCGTTTCGGCCACGGTGGGCACTACCTCTTCTAACGCGCTCGATCCCTTGACGGCCATCGGCGCCATCTGCCGCGACCATGGCCTCTGGTTCCACGTGGACGCTGCCATGTCAGGCACCGCCGCATTGTGTCCCGAGTTCCGCTACATCCAGGATGGAATCGAACTTGCCGACAGCTACACCTTCAATCCCCACAAGTGGATGTTCACCAACTTCGATTGCAACTGTTTCTATGTCTCCGACCGCAAGGCCTTGATTGACACGTTGAGTATCCTTCCGGAGTACCTTCGCAACCAGGCAACCGAATCGGGCGCAGTCTTTGACTATCGCGACTGGCACATTCCTCTTGGCCGCCGCTTTCGTTCGCTCAAACTATGGTTTGTGATTCGGCACTACGGAGTGGAAGGGTTGCAATATCATGTGCGACGGCACATAGAAATGGCGCAGCAATTTGCCGAATGGGTAAGGCTGGACGGCCGCTTCGAGATGGCTGCACCTGCACCGCTGAACCTGGTGTGCTTCCGGCATCGCGGCGGCGATGAGAGCAATCAGCTCCTGATGGACCGCCTCAACCACAGTGGCGACTTATATCTGACCCATACCCGACTCAACGATCGCTTCACCTTGCGCTTCTGCGTGGGCCAGACACACACCGAGTTGCGTCACGTGGAGAACGCCTGGAGACGCATTCAGGAAGAAACCGGAAGACTGTGATGCTTCGTAGGGGTAGTGCGGCGCTTCAGCGCCGCTTTCCCCGTGCCCAACGCTCAGTAGTTCGGTGTGTCGCGCGGTGGTTCCTTCGCGAAGAAGTCTTGCCGGAAGCGTTGCGCGTAATTGTTCATCAGCTCTTGCACTCGGCCGGGATCGGCCGATTTGACGATTAGGCCGGCATGGTGTTTTTTGTCATTCAAGCGCCAGACAATCTCCGGGTCGTTGTAGGCCGAGGTATCGGGATGCTCCTGCCGCGCCAGCGAAATCAGCAGGCCGGCACTGTCGTTTCTTGTAACCGGTGGCCGGTAAGGGGCCTTACCACCGGCGATCTCGATCTTGGCCCATTCCGCCCAGAGATTGATCCCTGTGGCCGCCTCCACCAGGTCGGCGATATGGGCACCTCCGACGCGCGCTGAGGTTTCCAGAAAATATAATCTGCCATCGCGTCCGGCAATAAATTCGCTGTGTGAAACGCCACGCACCAAACCGAAGGCCCGCAGGACTTCTTCGTTGAGCGCCAGCAGGGGACGTTCTTCCACCGAGCCTCTCGGTAAAGTTCGCGTGGTGAAAATGTCTCCCTCGTGTGAGACCTCCATGGGAGGACGGCCATAACGGCTGGCGATGGCAAACAGCATTTCGTTCTCGTAGACAATGGTGTCCACATGGTAGATATCGCCGGACACATACTGCTCGAGCAGGTAATAGGACTGCTGATCGCCCAAAAGTTCCAATGCCGCCCACAGTTCTTCGGCGTTGGCGATTTTCTTGATTCCCATGGAGCCCGCCAGTGACCTGGGTTTCAGCACCCAGGGCGGGGGCACGCGAGTCATGAAATCGCGCAGGTTGCTGTAGTTCAGGATGTGGATGAATTCGGGCACCGCCAGGCCATGGTCGCGCGCCTTGGTGCGCATGGCGAGCTTGTCGCGAAAATATCGCGCCGTGCTGTCACCCATTCCGGGCACGCGCAGATGCTCGCGCAGCAGGGCCGCAGTTTCCACGTCGAAGTCATCCAGAGGAACGATGCGATCGATGTTCTCCGACCGCGCCATGTAGCTCACGCCCAGCAACACATCTTCGGTCTTCCACTTCTTCTCCACGTCGGGCATATAGAAGAACTCGTCGATGCTCTCTCGCGGCCATTCTTCGTCGCGCAGACTGTGCGAGGTGAGTAACAGCACACGACAGCCTTGCCGCCGGCACTCGCGAATGAAATCGAGCCCCTTATAGTAGCTGGCGAGGCAAAGCACGGTCAGCGGCGGTTTCCCTGGATCATTGCCGGACGAAGATGGCACGGGGTCTCCCTCACCACGCAAGTCAGTTCGAAAGAATGTACCTCATGAGTTGCAACTCCGACAATGCGGAGCAAACTCATGCTCCAACGGCCGGCTGTTCCTTCCTACTTCTTCTCTTGGATGTCCACGCTGGCAGCGGTGCTTTCCCAAGTCAGCTTCAACCCGGCCGAGGTTGGCCCCGTCTTGTCCAGCGAGATGGTGAACGTTTCCATCGGCGACGGCAGTTTGCTTATCTTCATGTCCACTCGCGCCAGGTCCTGGCCCTCGCTGTATTCCGTGCCCCACTGTCCAGTCTGCTTGTTGATGATCAGCTTCCAACCGTTGGCGCCGGGCAACGTATATAGCGTGTAGCTGCCCGCCGGGACATTGGTCCCGCCGATGGTCAGGGCAGCATCAGTTTTGAGGCTGGTTGCCGCGTTCGCGCCGGTGCGCCAGACTTGGCCGTACGGCACCAGTCCACCATAGACCTTCCGGGTGCGCATGGAAGGACGGCTGTATTGAATGGTGACGGTCTTTCCGTCGTCGAACTTGACCGATGCTTCGCCCGCAGGGCTTAGGGGCGGCTTCTTGTCTTTCTCTTGCGCCACGCAGACTGCGGCGCATACGGCGATGACAAGCATGACGAACATTCCTAAACGGCTTTTATGCATTGCACTCTCCTGTTGCTTGCAATTGTCACTTCCTGTTACCGCTCTATTATTCACACCGAGGAGGAACGATACAATTCACTCCATGGGCATTATGGACGAAAAGCGCGACGAGCTGGACCAATACGAGTTCATGATGGGTGTGCCGCGGGGACGCCTGGCGGTGGCGCTCGATGTGTTGACGGATGCGCTGACCATGGTGGGCCAGCACGGCGTCTATTGCCAAAGTGCGCGCCAACCGGGTATGCCGGCCATGGACATCCAGATGGTGATGAAGGGCATCACCGACGCGAAAGAGTTGATCTCGTCGGTGATGGAAGAGATCAGGAAATCGAAAGAGGCGCCGTGAGCGAGGGAAAATGCGACTGAACAAGGTGCCAATTGCTTGTGATATGGGGATTTATCACCAATCATTCTCGCGAACTACGCCGGGAGCACTTTATCCAGCAATGACTTGAGCTTTGTGATTACCCGAACTAGCTTAGGCTCTTTGGCCACCGCTGAGGCGCGTGCTAATTCCCCTTGCGCATCGCGGAAGCGACCTTCCTTGTACGCAATCAAAGCCAATTCATATCGAATCCGCGCTGGATGGTCTGGAGGCAGTTGTGCCTTGGGCGCAGAGGTTGCGTCGATCAACGCACGCTCAAGGTAATCTCTCGCCTTTCCCATGTCGCCCAACCGATAATATCCACTGCTTAGCCAAATACGCATACGATATCGGGCTGCTGGCCGAGGCTCAAGGGATAACGCTTGTTCAAGTTCCCTGATCGCTTCCGAGTACTGGCCAAGCCGTGAAAGACGCTTGCCGAGGTAACTCTTAGCGTCCACATATTGCCAGAAAAAATCTGGGGTGCTGAATTGCTTAGCATAGCGGCTTAAAATTGTTCGGACTCCAGCAACCGCCTTTTCTAGCCCATCCCCCTCGGAAAGATAAGTACTCTGTAGCTCGAGACAAATTCTGAGCGAACCTGAAATGTCGGGCTGCGCTAGAGCCTCGTCAAGACACGCGCGGGCCTGTGTTACGTGTCCGAGCCGTAAGAGGCAGACGACTTTCCAGTAGAGGGCTGCGGCATAATCTTTGGGACTCAGTTTGGCTGATAACGCATCGAGGGACTGGATCGCCTCGCCAGTTCGACCGTCATCGATCAGTTGCATCGCCGGCTGGAATCGCGCGTGGTCTATTGGCAGCATCAGCCCTCCATACCCACGAGGTCAGACCGCGTAAACAAGCGGTTGCGTTCTGCGAGATTATGCCCCAGCGATCATTGGTGTAAACAGGCGTGGCTGTTGAAAAAACTCGCTCGCGGAGATTGGCTGAAAAATTGTCGCGCTAGGATGCCCTACAAACGACCATCTCTGACTGCGTATACAGTTCTGGTCACCAATTTTGGGTCGGTTTTTAGAAAAACGGACTTTTTCAACAGCCACAAGCGATTACACCAGCAACCCCGCCACAGTTGCTCGCTTTAACGCATCGAGCACGGAGACACGGAGTCACTGAGAAATCATTGTCGTCAATTCTCTGTGCCCTCTGTGCCTCCGTGGTGAAAACTAAGCCGTTACGTACTTCCCGGTCTCCAGCACGCGGCTGGCGATGCTCTCCTGCAAGGCGATCACGTTGGCTGGTTCATGCTTCGCCAAGCGGCGCACAATCGCCATCTGAGTGCGCAGCATGTCGCCTTCAGCAACGTCAGCGATCACCTTCTTCGCCGCGGCCTCGAGCTTCGCAAATGCGCCTTCCAGATAGACCTGCGTCATGGCGACCACCAGCGCGCCCTTGCCTTCGCCGTTGGCCTCGACGTACTTGCGGGCGCGCAGCAGGCTGGAATCCATGGCGAAGGTCTCGATCACCATGTCTGCAATGGCGCCCATGACCTCCTGATGATCGGCCAGCTTCTGCATGTACTTCTGCGACGCCGCTCCGGCCACCAACATGGCCAGCTTCTTGCCGTTCTCCACCAGCTTGCGCTCGGCGGCCAGCACGCCTTCGAGTTCATCTGTAGAAGGGCCAGCCATCACCTCGTCCATTGTTTTCTTAATGGCCGGCAGCAGCGCGAGCTGTCCGCTCATGGCCCGCTTCAGCAACCATCCGGTGATGATGAGCCGGTTGATTTCGTTGGTGCCCTCGAAAATGCGGTTAACGCGCGAGTCGCGATAGGCGCGCTCCGCCGGATACTCCTCGACGAACCCGTACCCCCCATAAACCTGCACAGTCTCATCCACCACCATGTCGAGCATCTCTGACGCCGACACCTTGATGATGGAACATTCGACCGCGTACTCCTCGATCGCCTTGCGCACGGTCTCGGGACTGTGCTCGATGGCGGAGAGTGCCGTGTCCATCATGCCAACGGTGCGATAGACCATGGACTCGCTGGCGTAGATTCCGGCAGCCATCTGCGCTAATTTCTCGCGAACCAGGCCGAAGTCTGCGATGCTCTTGCCGAAGGCCTTGCGCTCCTTGGCATAGGCGATGGAATGCTGCAGCGAAGTGCGTGCGCCGCCAACGCAGCTTGCGCCCAGCTTGAAGCGGCCGACATTCAGAATGTTGAAGGCGATGATGTGCCCCTTACCGATCTCGCCGAGCACGTTCTCCACCGGCACTTTGCACTCGTTCAGGATGAGCGGCGCGGTGGACGAGCCGCGAATGCCCATCTTCTTTTCCTCTGCGCCGACGGAGAAGCCGGGGAAATCTTTCTCAACCAGGAAAGCCGTGAACTTCTCGCCGTCGATCTTGGCAAAGATGGTGAACAAATCGGCGAAGTGGGCGTTGGTGATCCACATCTTCTCGCCGGTCAGAAGGTAGTGCTTGCCGTCGGGCGACAGCACCGCGCGAGTGCGGCTGTTCATCGCGTCCGAGCCGCTGGTGCTTTCCGACAGCGCATAGGCGCCAATGATTTCGGCGGTGGCCAGGCGCGGCAGATATTTCTTCTTCTGCGCTTCCGTGCCGAAGAACACGATGGGCAGGGTGCCGATGCCGCTGTGCGCGCCCATGCTGACCATGAAACTACCGGATTTGGCCATGTAGTCAGCGATGATGGCGGACGAGGTCTTATCCATCTCCGATCCGCCGTACTCGGCGGGGACGTCGGCGTTGGTCAGGCCCATTTCCGCAGCTTTCTGCAGCAGTTGGCGCGAGACCGCCCAGTCCTTGTGCTCCATCTTCTCGGCATTGGGCAGGATTTCGTTGGTGGCAAACTCCTCTGCGAGTTTGGCGACCATCTGCTGATCTTCGTTAAAGTCTTCCGGAGTGAAGACGTTTTCCAGGTTGTGATCTTCGAGCAGAAAACTTCCGCCCGTGGTTTGGGTCTTGGGAACTGCCGATACCGTGGTTGCCATAAAGTCCTCGCTTTTCGCTCTTCGCCTTTCGCTCTTCGCTAAAGGCATTCTTCAAAATCTGCTCACCGTTTGCTTTTGGCGAATAGCGAAAAGCGAACGGCGAATAGCGGCTCTATTGCAAATTCTCAAAGATACCCGCCGCACCCATGCCGCCGCCGACGCACATGGTCACCATGCCGTAGCGTGCGTTGCGGCGCTTGAGTTCGCGGATGATAGTCGCGGTCAGCTTCGCGCCCGTGCATCCCAGGGGGTGGCCCAGCGCGATGGCTCCGCCGTTGACGTTGATGCGCTCCGGATCCAGCTTTGCTTCCTGGATGACCGCCAGCGACTGCGCTGCAAACGCCTCGTTCAACTCGATGACCTCGATGTCGCCCAGCTTCAGCCCCGCCATCTTCAGCGCCTTCGGGATGGCGATACACTGGCCCGACGCCCATCTCTTCGGGCTTGTAACCGGCCGTGGCGAATGCCACGTAGCGCGCCAGCGGCTTCAATCCGAGCGCCTTCGCACGTTCGGCCGACATGACGACCGCAACCGCTGCGCCGTCGGACATCTGCGATGAGTTGCCTGCTGTGACCGTGCCCTTCACGTGGAAAGCCGGCTTGAGTGCGAGCAGCGCTTCCAGCGAAGTGTCGGCGCGTGGGCCTTCATCCATCTTGAACACGATTTCGGTGCGCTTCGGCTTGCTGCCGTTCGGCGTGGTGAAGCTGACCGGCACCGGAACAATCTCTTCGTCGAACTTGCCCGCCTGGATCGCGGCGATGGCCTTGCGGTGGCTATCGACAGAGAACTGGTCCGACTGCTCGCGCGTGATGTGATAGCGCTTCGCCAGTCGCTCGGCGGTGAGGCCCATCGAGAGATACGAGTCGGGATAATTCGACACCAGCCACGGGTTGGCCGACACTTTGTGGCCGCCCATGGGGATCATGGTCATGGACTCGACGCCGCCGGCAACTACAATCTCCGCTCCGCCGGCCATGATGCGTTCGGCAGCCATGGCAATCGCCTGCAGGCCGGATGAGCAGAAGCGGTTGATGGTCATGGCGGATATTTCGACCGGCAGGCCAGCCCGCAGCGAGGCGATGCGCGCGACGTTCATGCCCTGCTCGGCCTCGGGCATGGCACAGCCGAAAATGACATCCTCGATCTCTTTGGGATCGAGCTGCGGCACGCGTTCGAGCGCGCCCTTGATGGCCACCGCGGCCAGATCATCGGGACGCGTCGTCCGCAAGGTCCCTTTGTAAGCTTTCCCTACCGGCGTCCGCACGGCACTAACGATTACGACTTCACGCATTAAGAAGCTCCTAAATCAGCAATTAGCAACTAGCAATTAGCTTTCAGCTATGAGCCGTCAGCCCTCAGCTAAATCGAATCTGCCTTACGTTCGACTCTCATTTCAATTGTCATTCCGACCGCGTCCGCTGTGGTGGCGAGCGGAAGGACTGCTTGTTTCTTCCCTGCAATACCGTTCGGATCGCCTCCATTTCCAGTCCCGCTTCGCGGGACGGGATAAGATAGCCCACCGCTTCAGCGGTGGGTAGGATGCGTTACGAACACCCGAGTGCCCCGGGCACGGCACAGGAGCAATTTCGTTTGTGTCGTCCCTACGGGACTCAAATCTTTTACACCGCCTACCCAGCGCTGAAGCGCTGGGCTATCATCTTTCGTCCCGCAAGCGGGACTGCTTCATGGCGGTTCGTACGTGCTCTAGAAGCATGGGTACATCTTCGTCGGTTCCTTCAGGGGATGTCCTCCCCACGAGCGAAATATCATTCCAATAATGAAGTTCTCATTCACCTTCTTGCCGCCATCCTTATGGGATTTTGGTTCGTAAAATGCAGTCACCTCGGTTCCCACAGGAAGATCCAGTGCGGCCATCGTGTTCTTGTTAGCGGATGGCACCGCGCAAGGTTTCTGAAACCGCCCAGTGAACGTTTCGGTTTGCTTTCCATTGTCGAACGAAATAGTGATGACCTCAGTGGTCTTGTCGACGGCTGTCACCTTTCCAGAAAAAGTGTCCATAGCGTAGCCAGGCGGATAGTACCCGTTCGGCGCTGTTCCGTGTTGAGCAAAGGCAGCCCAGCTCCACAACATGAACGTTAGCGCGATCGCAGCTTTCATCGGCTCAGTTCCTCAACGTCTTGCCCGTCTTCAACGTGTATTGGATGCGCTCTTGCGTCTTTTTCTCGCCGCAGAGCGACTTGAACGCCTCGCGCTCCAGGTCGAGCAGATACTGCTCGCTCACCAGTGTGCCCGGACTCACCGCGCCGCCACATAGCACCTCGGCGACTTTGTTGCCGATCTTCACCTCGTGATCGGTAATGAATTGGCCCTCGTGCATGATGTGCACGCCCAGCTTCAGCGTCGCCAGAATGCTCTCGCCAGGCGCGGGAATGTCGGTCCGCGGCAGCGGCGCGCGATATCCCTCGCGAGCGAGTTCCAGCGCCCGCTCTTTGGCGTCGGTCAGGACACGCTCCCGATTCATAGTGATGTCGTCGCCAGTGGAGAGGAACCCAAGATTCCGCGCCTCGACGGCCGACATAGAGACCTTCGCCATCGCGACCGTCTCGAATGCCTGCTTCATGGCTTCCATCAGTTCGACGCTCTCGCCGCGACCGTGAGGCCGAATGCTGTAGGCTTTGTCGACCGCGCGTAGCGTCATCTCTTTGCAGCCACCGCCGCCGGGCAACAGACCCACGCCGACTTCGACCAGCCCGGCATAAAGTTCGGCGTGCGGCTGGCGCGCCGCAGCATGCAGCGTGACCTCGGCGCCTCCGCCTAGCGTCATACCGAACGGCGCAACCACCACCGGCTTGGATGAGAACTTAATGGCTTGGGTCATGTTCTGGAACTGGCGGACGGCGAGATCAACTTCGTCCCACTCTTCTTCTTGTACCGCCATCAGCAGCATCATGATGTTGGCGCCGACGGAGAAGTTGGCAGCATCGTTGGTGATGACGAAGGCGTCGAAATTTTCACCCGCGCCGCCCGGCTTCAGTGTCTGGGTAATCATCTGCACGATGTCGCCGCCCAGGGCGTTCATCTTGGAGTGGAACTCGATGCAGCCGACGCCGTTGCCGAGATCGACCAGCGACGCGCCCGCGTTCTTCTTCACGACGAAGTTCGATTTCCTGGCAACCGTGACCGACCACACTCCCGGCGGCACCACTTCCGGACGATAGCTGCCGGTGCGCAGATCGAAGTAAACCCGTCCGCTGGCGGCCTTGGGATCGTCGGCGTACCAGGTTTCATGGCCCGAGGCGAGCAGCTTTTCGACGTTGGGCGAAACTGGACGGTCCTCCACTTTCATCCGCTTTACAGTCTTGGCAACGCCGGCGGCGTCCCACAGTTCGAACGGCCCCATCTCCCAATTGAAGCCCATCTTCATGGCGCGATCGATCTCAACCACCGAGTCGGCAATCTCGCCAATGCGGTTGGCGGCGTAGGTCCACAGCTCCGACAACGCCGACCACAAGAAGATGCCGGCCTTGTCCTTCGACGGCGTCAGCAGCATATGAAGCCGTTCGGGCAGGCTCTCCACCGTCTTCGCCATTTCGAGGGAGGGGAACTTGGGCCGCTGCTGCGGACGATATTCCAGCGTCTTCCAGTCGATTGCCAGACGCTGCTCTCCTTCAGCACTCTTTTGCTTCTTGTAGAAGCCGCCCCTGGTTTTGTCGCCCAGCCACTTGCGCTCCAGCATCGCCGCGAAGAAGTCGGGCAGCTTCAGATCGCTGCGCTCGTCATTGATATTCGTGCTCGCGTTGCGCACGACGTGGCCCAGCACGTCCAGGCCTACCATGTCTGTCAGGCGGAAGGTCGCCATCTTGGGCCAGCCGACCGCTTGCCCAGTGAGCGCGTCCACCTCCTCAATGCTGAGGTCCATCTCCTGCATCAGGCGCATGACATTGAGCGCCGAGAACGTCCCAATGCGGTTGGCGATGAAATTCGGCGTGTCCTTGGCGTGCACCACGCCCTTGCCGAGATGCAGATCGCAGAAATGCGCGATAACGTCCATCGCGGCGGGATCGGCGTCGGGCGTGGGAATCAGTTCCAACAGCCGCATGTAACGAGGCGGGTTGAAGAAGTGGGTGCCAAACCAGTGGCGCCGGAACTCGTCGGGAAATCCTTCGACGATCTTCGCCACCGGCAACCCGCTGGTGTTGGTGGTGACGATGGTTCCGGGCTTGCGGACTGCATCCACCTTGCGCAAAAGGCTGCGCTTTAGCTCAAGATCTTCAACCACCGCTTCGATGATCCAGTCCACCTCGGCCAGCTTCTTCAGGTCGTCATCGAAATTGCCGATGGTAACCAGTTTGGCCAGCGAAGGGTCGAAGAACGCCGCCGGTTTCGATTTCAGCGCAGCATCCAGCCCGGCAGCAGCGAAGCGGTTGCGCGCGGGACCGTCGGCATCGGGCGGAACAATGTCGAGCAGATACGATGGCACACCGGCATTGGCCAGGTGTGCGGAGATGCGAGCGCCCATCGTGCCGGCGCCTAGAACAGCGACCTTCTCAATCCGTTTCGTCATGGGATGATGATGACTCCAGCGCTAAAACTATTACTTGTTCGAGAAACTTGCGCGCGCAAAGCCCTGTCTGCGCAGACTACGAACTTCGATTGTGATTCATGGAAAACGGCTGCTGAATTATGGATAAAGATGGTTGGTTTGAATGCGAGGTAGAAAACGCCAGCAATGTCCGCACAACTCTCCTCAAAGGTGAAACGGCAACGCACATATAACGGCCCAAAATACAAGCAGCGCGCGCCGTAAGATGTGGGGTGAGGATGGCAACGGCGCGCGCCTATTAAGTTGGATCGATGGTACTGAATGAATCCTCATTCAGTCAAGATAATTCCGCATAAATTGTTTTCCCATATTGGGTTAGGAAATGAGTTTCGCCAGCAGGAAGGCCGCCCCCGCCGCAAGTCCTCCAATCACAATCGTTTGGGAGGCAGAACGGCCTGGCCGGGCGCCCGTGAACCGTCCCTTGATATAGCCGAAAACTCCGAGCGCGATCAAGGTAACCACCACCGACCAGACCAAAGCCGAGCGGGCGCTGTGCATCGCCATGTAAGGCGCCAGCGGGATGATGCCTCCACAAACATACGACGCAGCGATGGTCAACGCGCTCTGCATGGCCCGCTTGGGATCAGGCTCCTCCAGACCCAACTCGAAGCGCATCATGAAGTCCACCCACTGCTTCGGTTTTCGCGTCAACGCCTGGATCACGGGAACACTTTCGTCTTGCGACAGACCGTAATCGGCGAAGACCTTCTGTACTTCGAGCGCCTCCTCATCGGGAATCTCCTGCACCTCGCGCTCTTCGCGCAGCCGTTCGCTTTGGTAGTGTTCGGCATCGCTCTTGGCGGCCAGGTAGCCTCCCAGTCCCATGGCGATGGAGCCGGCGGCAATCTCGGCCAGCCCGGCGACCACCACAATGTGGCTGTTATCGACTGCACCGGATAGACCGGCGGCCAGCGCGAAGGGTACGGTCAGTCCGTCGGACATGCCGATAACAACGTCGCGGACAACTTCGCCCGCAGTGAAGTGGCGCTCAATGTGTGGTGTCTGTGGCATGGTCTCCGAGTTCCGGATGGGTTTTCACATATTGCAACGCGCTCTGGACCGCTTCACGCTCGCCGGCATAGCTCAAGGCCTTGGGGGCGTCTTCCAAGGGAAGCCAATAGGCGTTCTGTACTTCGATACGCATGTCGGGCGAGATGTTTCCCAGCCGGCCTGAACGGTAGAGCAAAAGATAGAAGCTGACAATCTTGAAGACGCGCGCGCCGTCGCCCCAGTTGCGCACGTAGTGGTACTTGATGTCGGCCAGCTTGGTCACCAGGTTTGCTTCGACTCCGGTTTCTTCGCTGACCTCGCGAAGGGCGGTCTGCTCCGGCTTCTCGCCTTGATCGATGGCGCCCTTGGGCAGTGCCACCAGGGCAGCTTTTTTGGGAGGACGGCTCGCACTTTTGGCCGATTTCTTAGGGCGAGTCATGTGCGGTTCGATGACTGCCAGAAACCAGCGGCCGCGCATCTTCCGCAGCACCACACCACCCGCCGAGAATTCGCGCACCATAGGCGTCCGTCAGAGTACCGGCTAGTTTGGCAGAGTCCAGGGGTCCTGACAATCAAGAGCCGGGTGCGCTCTACGAATTCCAGACGTACAGGAATTCGTCATCTGCCGCGGTTGCTACCAACTTGTGCGACTTGTGGGTTGCACGGTTCAGAGCCGAGCGGATGTTGACCTTGGTGTCGGGCAATTCAGAGAGAGGAATTTTCAAACACTGCTCACGCTCCAGACCCTGCAAATCACTCAGGATTTGCGTGACGATCGCCTTGTGCTTGCCGTTGCGTCCGGTGGGCACATCCGCTCGTTCCGAGACTTTGAATCTACGGCGGGGACTTCGTTTAGCGTCAGGCATCCTTATCCTCCCGTTAAAGTATCGCTAATTGATAAATAAAAATACCCTAACAATAACAAGTCGTCAACTACTTTTAACTAATCGGTGTATTGGCGCGCAAGTTGTTCTCGCGCAAGGGCTTCGCTGAGTTCCACCCAAAGAAAAAGCCCCCGTATAGCCTGCCGTGCGCTAGGCTCGTCATCAGCTGAGGTCTCCCAGTGAAAAAACTTGTAAGGCGATTTGAGACGATTCCACTAGAGGAAGTTCTGAAGAAGGTCGGTGCAGAACTTCTAACAGTTAGCAGCAATGAAAGAGTTGAGAAAACGACCGAGAAAGATGAACCCTACTCGCTCCCCCACGCCATCAGAGCGAATAATCTGCGCAGTGACCGATGAGGTACTGGGGATTCCCGCGTTTCATTTCTTCGTCCCTCCCACCTGGAAGGCCTTGATCACGATGTCATTGGGCTGATTGCCGACGGGAATCAGCGTGACCAGCGCGCGGTCTGCGCTGAGTTTGGAATTGTCGCGCGTCTTCACGGTGCGCACCACCGCAACATCTCCCGAGCGGGAATTTACCACCAGCAGATGCTCTTCATTGGGACTTAACGCCAGCCCATCGGGGTGGCTGCCCACCTGCACCGTGCCAATTACCCGGCCCTCGTCGATGGCATAGACGCTGACCGTATCAGCCCCAAAATTACTGACATAGAGCAGGCTGTTATCGGAGGTGACGATTCCGCGAGTGGGCTTGTCGCCAATCAGGTAGCTGCCAGCTACCTCATTGTTGGCGGTCTCGACGATGGAAAAATTGTTGCCGCCAAAGTTGCTGACGAACAGCTCACCGCCATCGGGCTTCAGCGCAAGCTGCACCGGCATCTCGCCCACGTCGAGCAGCGTAAGCATCCGGCCGGTTGCCAGGTCGATGGAGGCGAGCTGGTTCGAGCCTGGGCACGCGACGAACGCCTTGCTGGAATCGGGCAGGATGACGAGGTCCTGCGGCTGCTGGCACACCGGCACCGTGCTGCGCACGGCCAGCCCTTGCGTATCGATGATGGAAACTGTGTTGTCAGCGCGATTGCTGACGACGGCGAGTTTTCCGTCGGGTGAAACCCGGGCGAGACCCGGCGACCCGCCCACACGTATGGTCGCGATCACCGCCCGCGTATCGAGATCGATCACCGAGACATTGGCGGAACCGGAGTTGGCCACGTAGGCGCGCTTGCCGTCGGGGGAAACCGAGACGAAATAGGGCGCACGATGGACCCCAATGGTCGCTTCGACTACATTGCGCTCCGCATTAATGATGCTGATGTTGTTGGAATCGGCATTGGCAACGTAGATTTCGTTGCGGGTGGGACTGGCCGCCACTCCGGTTGGACTTGCGCCTACCGGGATCGTCTTCACGTTGCGAAGCTGAAGCAGGTCGAGAACGCTGACCGAGTTGCTCTTGCCGTTGGTGACGTAGGCATATTCGTGATAGCCGGGTTCGACGGTCTGGCGTTGATGGCAGCCGGTCGAGCTCAGGGCGGCCAAACACAACAGCGCGAATGCGTTCCATCGGCTGGCCGTGCGCATTCAGCGCGTGGCCACCGATGCAGCCACCACATTGCTGCGGCCGGCTACCGGGTTGGCAACAGGCTCGGCGATGGAACGGCCAAGCACGTTCGCGATCTGTCGAACCTCACCCATCAGATCGGCAAACTGCTGCGGGAAGAGCGATTGATTGCCGTCGCTGAGGGCGCGGTCAGGATCAGGATGAACTTCGATGATCAGGCCGTCGGCGCCGACAGCCACCGCGGCACGCGATAGCGGCGTTACCTTATTGCGCTTGCCGGTGCCGTGACTGGGATCGACGATGATCGGCAAGTGGCTCAAACGCTGCACCGCCGGAACAATGCTGAGGTCGAGCGTGTTGCGGGTGTGGTCGGCGAAGGTGCGCACCCCGCGCTCGCACAAAATCACGTTGTAGTTGCCCTCGCTCATGATGTATTCGGCGGCCATCAGCAATTCTTCCAGCGTGGCTGACATGCCGCGCTTCAGCAGCACCGGCTTGTGCGCCCTTCCGGCGCGCTTCAGCAGCGAGTAATTCTGCATGTTGCGCGCGCCAATCTGGATAACGTCGGCGTACTTTTCCACCAGTTCCAGCGATTCGTTATCGATGGCCTCGGTGACGATCAGCAGGCCGAAGCGATCGCGGATCTCCGCCAGAATCTTCAGGCCCTCCTCCGCCAGACCTTGAAACGTATAGGGCGAGGTGCGCGGCTTGTAAGCGCCTCCGCGGAAGAAGCGGGCGCCAGCGCGGGCCACGCATTCGGCGGTAGCAAACGCCTGCTCGCGCGATTCAATGGCGCACGGCCCGGCGATTACAGCTACTTCGTCCCCGCCGAAAGTCGCGCCGGAATTAGGGAAGCGCACTACCGTGTCTTCTTCCTTCAAATCGCGGCTCACAAGCTTGTAAGGCTTGCTGACCCGGATGACCTCCTGCACGCCTTCCATCTCGTCGAAGGTGCCGCTCTCGACCTCCGTCTGGTTGCCGGTGACGCCGATGGCGGTGCGCTGCGCTCCGGGCATGGCATGCGCGCGAAAGCCCAGTGATTCGATCTTTTCGCATACGCGCTCCACCTGCTCCTGGGAGGCGTGCGCCTTCATGACGATAAGCATCAGGGACCCCTTGTTTCGTGTCCAGATAGTGTATCGCGGAAGGCGCGCCGCTGGGAATGAAAAGGCGGACGTAAAGGCGAGAACAGGGGCCCGCGGAATCTCCTTCATCTGTCATCCTGAGCGCAGAGACCGCAGGGAGCGGAGTCGGAGGAACCCTATAACTAGGAGAATCCTAACGAAGGATTCTTGCGGTCATAGGGGTCCTTCGACTCCGGCGGCCAACAAAGGGCCGCCTGCGCTCAGGATGACGCAGGACTCGGACACTCTTCATCTGCGAAATAGATCAGCTGCGAATCAGGGGCGCTCGCATTCACAGTTAGAATCAAAGGTTCATGGCACGCGAGAAGGAACGGGACATTCTGAGGCTGTTGCCTCCGCCAAAGCAGCCTCCCAGGCTGGTTGCGAGAAGGATCGGCATCCACACCTCAACCGCCGGCGGAGTGGAAAATGCAGCCGAGCGTGCCTACCGGCTGGGCTGCAATGCGTTCCAGATTTTTTCCTCCAGCCCGCGACAATGGAAGCCCTATGACCTGGCGCGCTCGCAATGCGACGAGATGAGTCGATTGCGCGAGCGCTACGGTCTGGAGCCGCTGGTCATCCATGCCAACTACCTGGTGAATCTGGCGGGCGGTAATCTTGAGTTCCATGCCAAGTCCATCGCCGCCTTTCGCGGTGAGGTCGAACGCGCACTGGCCCTCTGCGCCGATTTTCTCGTGCTGCATCCCGGTTCGTTCCGTGGAAGCAGTCGCGAAGAAGGATTGCAGCGCGTCGCGCTGGCCATCGAGCAGGCAGTGGACGGGACTCGACCTGGCGGGCAAGCTGCGCATCCTTATCGAGAACACCGCCGGATCGGAGTTTTCCCTCGGCGGCAACTTCGAACAGGTTGCAGAGCTGCTGTACCTGTTGAGCGGCTTCGTCCCCGCGGGCGCGTGCATCGATACCTGCCACACGCACGTGGCGGGATACGACATTGTGAGCGAAGCCGGGTTCGCCGAGACGCTCGATCAACTGGAGCGGACGATTGGGCTGAAGCAGGTGTACGTCTGGCATTGCAACGATGCCAAGGCGGCGCGCGGATCGAAGCTTGACCGGCATCAGCACATCGGCAAGGGATCGATTGGGCTGGCGCCATTCCGCCGTCTGCTGAACCATCCCCGCTTGACCGAGGCCGCCTTTATTGCCGAGACGCCAATTGACGAGCCACTCGACGACCTGATGAACGTGAATGCGCTGAAGGCGCTGGTCGCGGAAATGGGCGCGCGCAAAGTCGGCGCGCGGCGAAATAAGCTCAAGAAGGTCCCGTGACTTCCCAGGAGGTTGCTGAAAGAGTCTTTAAAGGTGCGCCCCTTCGAGGGGTGGGCTTTGTGGGCATCCCCGCGGAGGTCTTCAGTGAAGCTTGAGCGCTGCCGGGTACAGAGTTGCAGCCAGGGTCATTTTGCCGGCAGATAACTCAAGTGTGCGCACCCATTTCCTGCAGCCTACCTTGGAAACGGTGATGGTGTGGAGGCCGGGTGCAAGCACAATTTTCGACGGCGTCCAACCCACCAGTTCTCCATCGACCGAGATTTTCGCGCGAGAAGGATCCGAGGTGATTTCCAACTCGGCGCCAATCGGAGTCGAGCAGTACTGCAGCAAGGTTGGATATAGTTGGGAACTTGGCGGGGTCCAGTTGCCTGGTGTCGACCACATAGCCGGTGATTTCGGTATCCCGCGGAATCATGGCGTCCTCTCCTTCCATGACAAGAATGAGGGGAGCTACCGGCCCAAACACTAAACTGCGGGCAACGATGGGGCGGTTATCTCCCACGTTACCTTCGCCGCTGTCTTCTTTGACCGCCCAGAGTGAAGCTTTCTCACCGTCCGCGAGGGTCACATCGTCAATTTCGATGTCGAGTTTTCCGCCGCGCCCCATACGCCTTGCGGCCTCGACGACAGTCACCTTACCCACCGCGGCGTTGCCCTTCGGTATGACAACGATGTCGCCGACTTTCACTTCATTCACGACCTCGAAATCAACGTTGTCGCCTGGCTTAGCGCCAGCCGAGCTGAGGTCCCGCTTGAAGCGAAGCTTGACTGGAGTACCTTTTTCGAGCACGAGCTGGTGGGAAGCTGAAGAGGTCGCGGGCTGCGGAGCAGCAGGTTGTTGGGCATCTGAAAAGGGAACGTACGAGAGAAGCAGGCAGAGTACAAAGGCGCAAATCGACCGGCCAGCGGAATGCATGATTCCTCCGAAAGGCAGCAACGCGTTGAGTTGCCTGGGAACAACACCGTGATTGCGACCGGAAGTAGAGACCAGGATTATTTTCCGCTGCGAAGGACACTTGTGCAATGACCAAAATTCAAAATAGAAGACAGCGAGGATGGGCCATTGGCCGACTTCACTCTCCGGCTACGCGGCTCTTACTGCGGCCTGGTAGCCCAATGTCCGCATCGTTTTCGGCGGCGAGAGACTTCGCCAGGTCGCCCGTAAGCAGCGAAGCCGTGTTTGGATCGACCCCTTTGAGGTGCAGGTCGCGTTGCGGGAAAGGAATCTCGATGCCCGCCTCAGACAGCAGCCGCATCACCTCCAGCGCTACTTCGCTCTTCACCTTGACGGTATTGCTCTCCTGCATCACCCAGAACTGTAGTTCGAAGTTCAGCGCACTGTCGCCAAATCCTGTAAAAAAGACGGCCGGGGCGGGCGAGGTGAGAACGTCGGGATGATGTAGCGCGGGCCGCTCCATCAGCTCCTTCACCAGTTTGGGATCGGTGCCGTAAGCCACGCCTACCGGCAAATCCAGCCGGCGCCGCGCTTCGGAAAGCGTCCAGTTGGTCACATTTCCGGAGATGAAGGTGGCATTGGGAATGATGATCTCGGCGCCCTGGAAGGTTTGCACTGTGCTGGCGCGGATGCCGATGCGGGTGACGGTGCCGGTGAGGCCAGCCTGAATTTCCACGACATCGCCCACGCGGATGGGCCGCTCGAATTGCAGGATCAACCCGGAGACGAAATTGTTGATGATGTTCTGCAGGCCAAAGCCGACGCCGACGCCCAGCGCGCCGGTGATCACCGTGAACTTGTTCAGCGCCACGCCGCCCGCGTTCACCGCGAAGAGGAAAACCAGCAGCAGAAACAAATAATGTATCGTGGTCGAAATCAGCTCGGGGATGCCACGCTTCAAGATGCAGGCGATTGAGCAGCTCCTCGCGCAACACGAAGCGCAGCGAGGTGGAGAAGGCGAACCCGGCCAGCAGGATCGCCCAGAAGCCGAGCACGCCGCCCAGGGTGATGTTGTCGAGCCGCCAACGATGTTGAAATCGAGCAGGGCAATGATCTGCTGGTTGATCCACCTGCGGACGCCGACAGCTCCAGCGTGGCGCCGAGCCATATCAGGGCCCCAGCCCATTGCATCACCCGCGACGCCCAGCTCGCGATTGCCGAGCGATGCAGACGCACCATCGCCAGCCGCTCAGCCGCAGGCGTCCGCAGGGCGGCAAGCAACAGCAAATTGAAGACGTGCACCGCGGTAAATACGGCAACGCCGATGAACGTGCCGTAAATGCACAGCATGGACAGATACTGGGCGAGCTTGTAATAACCAAATACGTTTGCAACTTGCGCGAGGGCCAGGATGGCGATGGCCGCGCGCGCTCCGAAAAGCAGCAACCTGTGCGGCTGGCCGCGTTTCTCCGCCTCGGCCACGCGCTGCGGCCTGAGCAGGTAGGCGAAGAGCACGACGGCAAGCGTCGAGACTAAGAACTGCACCTCGCGCCTGGTAGCGGGCGACAGCGTAATCCAGGTGAGAACAGCGTTGATGACATACACTCCCACCAGGCAGTACAGCGGCAAACGAAAAAGTGGATCGATGAGCGGGGGCACCAAGGTCAGGATGGAGATGAACGAGAGCAGGATGGTGAACCCGATCAGCGACAGGGGCGCCACCGGCGTGAGCAGGAATGCAGCCACGAGGGGCGGCAAAATTCCCAAGGCAAACCAATGCCGTGTGATCTGTAGCGCGCGCGCCTGCAGTTCGTCGGCGGACTGTGCGCCGCGGGTCGCGACCGACAGCCGGTAGGCCCCCAACAGCGACAGCAGCAACAATACGGCCAGCCCCCAAAAAGCGCCCGCGTTCTCCTCCGCAAACGCCTTGATGCCAATCATGCGCGCGCCGGCATTACCAAAGAACTCGGGTGTTTCACCCTGCTGCCGCCGCGAAAAAATCTCCCACAGCGGCAAGCTGTCCTGTTGCAGCACGTGAGTGTTCAGGCGGGACTGCGCTTTTGCCAACTGGTCAAGCACCTCCAGCGCCATCTGGTGCTGGGTGGCGGCGCTCACCTGCAAATTGACGATGACGCGCAACAGGTCCTGCGCCTGCGACATGGTCTTCTGAATGCCTTTGACCGCGTCGCGGATCACGTCGAGCGTGGGGCCCAGGTCCTGGCTATTCTTGTTTTCCTCCAGGGTCGCCGTCCACTGTGGCTGCAAAACTTGCAGTTGTTGCACTGCCGACTGTGCGGCGTTGGCCCAATCCAGCAGTTGCTTGCGTGTGGCAGCGCCCTCGGCGGCGGTGCCGCGCCAGTAGGTTTCCTGTTCGCGCAGCTCCAACTGACCGGGAGATCCCGCCAACAACGCGTCTACTTCTTTCTTCTTGGCCCGCAGCGAGACATCGCGCTCCCCGAGCGTGGCCTTCAGGGCATCGAGTTGCTCGCGCGTGGGTAACTGATTACTGATGTCGCGCAGCAGGTGCGTCAAGTCTTCGGCGCGGGTGGCGACATCGGGCAGAGGGATCGCGGTGGGATGCTGCGGCATCGGCGGCTGGGATGGTCGGAGGAGTGGGCTGACTGGCCTGCGAACCAGTCTTGTTTCCCAGCAGCGAGCTCAGTGGGTTGTTTGCCAGTGAGCCGCCCGCCTGAGCCATGGCTGAGCCGGCAAGACCCAGCACGATTGGCAACAGCATTACGCCGACGCATCGCGCTCTTGTGCCAGCGCGTACCAGGCGTGCGTATAGGACTAGCGGCAACATGCTGGTGCCCATTATCACCCATCGGATGCCCACAAGAACCCCCTTGCTGTTGTGGTGAATAATTTTGCAATTGTGCCGGCATGTGCGAAAGTAGCGCGGTGCGCGCTGTTGCCCTGCTGGGACCTTCTGCCAAAGAGCATCACGTCCGGCAATTCGAAGTGCCGGGCGTCAACCTCTTTACCGGCAACGAACTCGATCCCACCGACCAGCCCGATGCGGCTCTCATCTTTGGCGGCGACGGCACCATTCATCGTCATCTTGGCGGATTGGCGCTCAAGCAGATTCCCACGCTGATCGTGCCGCTGGGCAGTGCCAATGACTTTGCGCGTTCCATAGGCGTTGATACCGTAGAGCAGGCGCTGGCAGCATGGCGACGCTTCTGCGCCTCAGGGGATAACATTCGCTCTTTCGACTTGGGGACGATAGAGCCGCTCGATGAGCGCAGCAGGTCGGGCGCCGCCGACCGCGTTCCCTGGCAGGGCGAGTCACTGGAGTCGTTGCACTTCGTCCCCGACGGTTCGCGGCGCGACCCCGTGTCGGGAGCGAAGGAAGAATTGGGCCCACGAATTATGCAATCGCAGTTGCGCCGCCTGGCCGAGGCCGAACGCGCAGTCGCGCGAACCACGTTTTTTGGCTGCATCGCCGGCACCGGATTGGACGCGGCGGTGAATCGCCGCACCCTGAGGCAGCCGCAATGGCTGCGCGCCCACGGCGGATACGTGCTCGCAATGCTGCAGGTGCTGGGGGCCTTTCGCCCGCCGCAGATCATGGTGTCGGTCGAAGTGGACGGCCGCTGGGAGACGCGCGTGGACCAGCCCGGCTTCCTGATTGCCGCCGGCAACGGGCCGCAATACGGCCACGGCATGCGGCTGGCCCACGAAGCGCGCATGGACGATGGCCTGCTCGATATCTGTTTTGTGCGCACGTTGAGTAAGCCGCGTCTGCTGCGGCTGTTCCGGTCGGTTTACCGCGGCAGGCACATCGGAATGAAAGAGGTGGAATACTTTCGCGCGGCACGAGTGCGCATCCTGACCGATCCGGTCACCGAGGTCTTTGCTGACGGCGAGTATATTTGCCATAGTCCGGTAGAGATCGGGGTGCGCCCGAACGCCTTGCGGGTGATTGTTGGCGGCTAATGGCAGGCGAACTCCCAGAATGGACAAATTCGGCTCTGGGACGAAATGCACTAACCCAATGTCGAATCCGGGTACGTCCAATATTTTTCTGGAACTTATCGACTGTGGCTGGGTCTATACTGTAGTACAAGGAAATGTCTATCCCTGAATCGTCTAACCCGGAGCCCGGAAAGGGGCTTGGCGTCCAGCCAATGGACCAGGTTCTGCCCACGCTATTTGGCGCGGGTGAAGGGCTGTATCCTCAGCGCAAAGACACGTTTGTGTACTCCTTTGTCGTCCACACCCTGGCGCTGGGCCTGATTATCTGGTCCGGCCACTGGGCGTTTCAGCACAAGGATGAGATCAAGCAACAGGTCATTGGTATAGCGACCGATATCAGCCCATACCTGCCGTTGCCGATATCCAACACTCGCGCTGGCGGTGGCGGTGGCGGTGGCGACCGCGACAAGTTGAACGCTCCCAAGGGCGCTTTGCCCAAGCTGTCGAAGGACCAGATCGTGCCACCTGCAATCGTGGTCCGCAATGAACATCCCAAGTTAGTGGTTGATCCTTCCGTCGTGGTTCCTCCTGAGTTGAAGCTGCCGACGGTGGGCGCGCTCGGCGATCCTCTGTCGAAGGTGATTGGGCCTCCATCCAACGGAACCGGCTCCGGCGGCGGGATTGGCAGCGGTAGCGGCGGAGGCGTAGGTTCGGGAACCGGGCCGGGTGTAGGCCCCGGACACGGCGGCGGATATGGCGGTGGGGCGTATCGAGTCGGAGGCGGCGTCAGCGCACCCAAGGCGTTGTTCGCGCCTGATCCTGAGTATTCAGAAGAGGCCCGCAAAGCCAAATATCAGGGCACGGTTGTTTTGTGGCTGGTGGTGAGTGCCGATGGCAAACCGCAACAGATCCGTGTGCAGCGTCCGCTGGGCATGGGACTCGACGAGAAGGCCGTCGAGGCGGTGAAGCAGTGGCGCTTTGAGCCTGCCAGAAAAGACGGTCAGGCTGTGCCGGTCATGATCAACGTGGAAGTGAACTTCCGGTTGTACTGACCCTTCCCAACCATCTCAAACAAGTTGCAGAAAAGTCATTTTGAGCCGGTGTGTCGAAGCGGCGCACCTTTAAAGCCAGATTGACAGCATCACCATTCAACATGATGGCGCCACGGTTGGCACGGCAGAGCCCTATTTAAGGTCCGATAACTAATTCAACTTCCAGGACTGTACGGTAAATCCCTACTTTCGAGGGAGAAGGTCCTGGACCGCCTCTTGGTCACAGGACGCGGCCCGTTTCAGGTCGCCGAGCGACTTCCAAGCGGCCGCACGTCCCTGGTCCACTTCGAACTTGAAGCTGCTGCCTCCGGTTGCGGCGAGGACGTCAGGGGGAGCGCTGCGCATCGCCTCATCGAATGCCTGCAAGGCAGCCTTGGGTTGTTGTATCTCAAGATAGAGCCGCGCCAGCTTAACCAGCTCGAACGGCTGCGGCATAGTCGATAGCTCGATGGCTTCTCGCTGGGCATGGATGGTCTCTGGGATTCGTCCCTGCTGCTTGTATAACGTGGCTAGCGAGAACCAGAGGAGAGGCACACTAGGTTCAGCAGACACGGCTGCAAGGTACTCCCGTTCCGCCTCAGAGCGGAACCCCTCCGCATAGAAAACGTTGCCCCGAAGCCAGGGCACGAAGCTGCTGCCAGGAAAAATCAAGCGCGCTTTGTCAGCTGCCGAGAGCGCCTCAGCATTGCGGCCCAGCGCGGCGAGAACACTGGCTGCGTCGGCCCATTGATTGAAGCGCCCAGCGGAAGAAGAGACAAGGGGCCCGACTGGCAGAGATGCGGTGGCACAATCCACTTGTGAGCGCTTGATTAGATCTTCTGTTTCCGGCTTACGGCGCACAAAGACCCCGGAGCTCTCGTCCAGATAAACTGGTCGCCAGTCGATGCTGTTGCAGAAGCTCCTGAGTCGACCCAACACCCGTTCAAAGCGATTGAGGGGAATAACGATGGTGTTGATGTGGTAGCGGTCTGCTTCCTGCTGCCACAGGGCGGAATCAGGTGACGATTGCAGCAGCTCCGCTTCATGGAGAAAGGCGTCGGGCCCGAAGGGGATGGCTCGGCTATCAATGTAGTTGCGATATTTAGGCCCGAGCTTCCAGGCGAGGTAGCCACCGTCAATATAGGTGTTGAAGATTTCTCCCGGCAGGTTCTCGCGCTGGATAAATTCGGCTGCACGTTCCGGAAACCACCAGCTTAATCCTGGGCCGAATGTCGAACGCGAGTCTTGATCAATCTTTACAAGCCCGGCCGAGTGCGTGAAGGCAACCACCGCAAATATCGCCACGATGGCAATGGCGAGAATCCAGCGCATGGGCGCATTGGGAGCACGCCGGCCCATTTGGTGCACTGCCGAAAACAGGATTGCTCCTCCCACCACCACGACTACACACGCAGTTAGCGCTTCCATGCGAATATGCCGCACCCCCTGGTATGCGGCGCCAACCAGCAGGATTGCCGCCCCCGGTTGACGTTGCAGCAATGCAACCAAGGCAGCGATGGCAGTAATCATCAGCAGCAGATAGAAAGGAGGCGTGCCCCTCAGCGAAAGAATTCTGGCCGCTACAGTCCAGTTCAGCGGGGCACTACCCCACTCAAGAATCCACGCCGAGTGCTGTGCCATGGCGCGATTTTGGCGAACCAATGCCTGATAGATTCCCCATCCCCACGGATTTACCAGAGTAGCCATGGCCGTGGCTACAAACCACGGAGACGCGCGCCTAAGTCTCTCGACGGCCTCGCGCCGCCGCGTGCCGGGGAACAACATTTCCAACAGTTCCATGCCGACAAATGCGACCATGGTCGCGAGGCCCGCCAGGAAGCCAAGGTGGAGATTGACCCACGCAATCATCAGCAGGGGCAACAACCAGAGACGAGCACGGCCAGTCTGATAGTTCTGCCAGAGGATAGAGAGGTACGCCGCGAAGAGGAGGATGGTAAACACTTCGGCGCGCGGAGTAGTACGCGCAGCTATCAGAGGTACCGCAAGGATGGCGATTCCTGCGCTGACGGCGGAGCCCCGGCGGAGCAGCAAGCCGACCGTGCCAAAGCACGCTGCGGCCCCGATCCAGGAAAGCAGGGCGTAGCCCCCCAGTAAGTAGGCGGCATAGAACACCAGCCCCGAACCGACGGGATAAATCCAGGGTTCGCCGTAAGCGGTATAGGAGAAGACGTCGGTCGAAAAAATACGGTGATGCTGCGCCACCCAGCGCCCAGTCGCCAATTGCCAGCCAAGGTCCGATTCCGCAACCGTGCGTAGGCCGGCCAATAACGCATACGCCAGGGCAATGGCGCCGAGCACCAGGAACAAGCGTCGCCCGAGCCGGGAAGCAGCCACCTTCACGTCCGTTGTGCTTAGATTATAAAGACGCGCCGCCAGTTTCTTGTTTATTGCGAGCGAGCTTCAGCCCGCTATCCTTAGCGCCCGAAGGGTCGCTTGAGTGGCGGCATCTTACTCTTTGCCTTGTCGGCCCACTCCGAACCCTTGTCGATCCAGTCGCCGGCCTGATCGCCAATGTCCTCCATCACTTCGCGTGCGGTTTCATATTTTCGGCGGAGGCTGCGGCGCATCTGCTTGCCGGTTTTCGGCGCGAGCAACAAGGCCACCAGGGCGCCGGCTGCCAGGCCAATGAACAGCATGGTCACTCCCATGCCTAAGCCGCTACTGTCTGCGCCTTCATACTCTTCGTCGGGCTCAAAATCTCTCACATGATCAGTCATCGGATCTCTCCTCCGGAAAATTCTATCGCGATTGGCGCAATGATGCTTGCATCCCCAAACTTCTTTTCGCGCAGTCAATGCTCGAGGGGTCGTACCTTACTGTAGCTCTATAGGGTTACAGACTTTAGGCATTACCAAGCTTGCCCTTCGCCACAACAAGTCCCCAGGAACTAACTTTCTTGCCACCGTGCCCATCGTCGGAGCATTTCCCAATCTTGCTGACCCGCGTGTAAAATTAAATGTCTGTCCTTCGAGCCGCGTGTTTTTTGCGGGGTTCTCAACCTGCGCAGCGGGCGCGGTGTGTGGGTACCTTCCGGCTGGCGGCTCTCCCAAGGAAAAGAGGAGTTACACCAATGGCAATTCCAGCCACACAAATGCGTCCCGGCATGGTCATCAAGCACAACAACGACTTGCACTCGGTGTTCAGTGTGGAACACCGCACCCCGGGCAATCTGCGCGCTTTCATCCAGGCCAAACTGCGTAATCTCCGCACCGGCGCCATGTTCGAGCACCGGTTCCGCTCCGGCGACGCCATCGACAGGATCACCGTCGACGAAGTGCAGATGGAGTTCCTCTATTCCGACGGCGACGACTACCACTTCATGAACACCGAGAACTATGAGCAGCTTCATTTGAACCGCGACATCCTGGGCGATGCGGTCGAATACCTGATTCCCAATCTGCAGATCAAGATTGAGTTTTTCGACGGCAAAGCCGTGGGTGTCGAGTTGCCCCAGACGGTGGAACTCACGGTGGTTGAAACCGAACCGGGCTTGAAATCAGCGACCGCCAGCAGTGTCACCAAGGCGGCCAAAACCGAGACCGGACTTGTAGTTCAGGTGCCCCCCTTTATCAACGAGGGTGAAAAGATTCGCGTAGACACGTCGGAAGGGGCATACCTCTCGCGGGCGTAGTTGGACTGGAGCGGCCAATCTGTCCTGCTTGCAAGAGATACGAAATCCTGCCACAGTTTTACTGAGTGTCTTACCAATGAGTCACACAACCAAGCTATCAACCAAAGGCCAAGTGGTGGTTCCCAAATCTCTTCGGGTGGCACACCACTGGAAACCTGGCACTGAGTTCGTCATACGGGAGCGGGACGGAGGCATTCTACTCACTCCGAAATCTGCCACTGGATCTCGCACTTGGGCCAGCCTGATTGGGTGCGCTGGCTACAACGGTCCGCGTAAGAGCCTGAAACAGATGGAAGAAGCGGTTGCGGCCGAGGCGAGGCAGCGCAAATGACCGCCGTCGATGGACGCTTCGTCACCTTCGACGCTGCCCTGCAAAGAAGGGCGCGTCGTATCGGCGTGAGCACGATTGCGCTTCTTTGAACTGATTGGCAGTCTCATTCTGGGGTTGTCAGGTACATCTAATTTAGGAGAGGGCGATGAAACGATTTGTATCTCTCGCGTTGTGCGTGTGCTTTGTACTTCCCGCTTTTGCTCAGCAGAAGGAAGCGGACCGACTCCACGAATCCTACTCAGTGTTAAAGGCAGTCCTCGGAATGCCCGACAAGGGTATCCCGCGCGACCTGCTGAACAAGGCAGATTGCGTGATTGTGGTTCCATCGGTGAAGAAGGCGGCGTTCGTGGTGGGCGCCAGCTATGGCCGTGGTGTCATGACCTGCCGCTCGGGCCCCGACTTTCGCGGTGCATGGAGCGCACCGGCGTTTTTCGCCATTGAAGGTGGCAGCTTTGGATTGCAGATCGGCGGCGAGGCCACCGACTTCGTGTTGCTGATAATGAACGAGAAGGGCGCGAAATCCGTAATGACCAGCAAAGTAAAACTTGGTGGCGACGCCTCAGTGGCGGCCGGCCCGGTAGGTCGCACCACCTCCGCTGAGACCGACATCGTGATGAATGCTGAGATTCTGTCGTGGTCGCGCAACAAAGGGCTTTTTGCCGGAATTTCCCTGTCAGGTTCGACCTTGCGTTCCGACGACGATGCCAACAAGAACCTCTACGGAAAAGATCTGAACGCCAAGCAGATCATCATCGAGAAGTCGGTAAAGACGCCCGCCGCTGGCAAGTCGCTGGTGAACTTGCTGAACCGGATTTCACCCAAGCACGCCTAAGAATGTGATGGTTGCATGATTGTTCGATTACGCGGTTCTGGACATCCCAGGGCCGCGTTTCTTTCGTGCCATGGAGCTTTAAACCGACGCGCTCGCTCTAAAACCAATTACAATCTCTCTTCGCAATTCCTGCCGGCGATTTTTGATGTTAACAGCCGACGGCTAATTGCTAATTGCTAATTGCTAATTGCTAGTTGCCTTCCCACTAATGGCTGACTTGCAAACCCGCCGCTACGTTATCTCCGGACGCGTCCAGGGCGTCGGCTTCCGCTGGTTCGTGGAAAGGGAAGCGGCGCAGATCGGCGTTGCCGGATGGGTACGCAACCGCGATAACGGTGATGTTGAAGTAATGGCGACGGGCACGCGCGAGCAGCACAGCGCGTTGCGCGCCCGCTTGCAGCAGGGCCCGCGCGCCGCACGGGTGGACCAGGTCAGCGAATCCCCCGCGCCGTTGCTGGAAACGCAGTCGTTTCGCATCGAAGGAGTGTGGTAACCCATGCAGCCGCATCAGGCGCACAACTGCGCCGACCTCAAAACGCTCATCCGTGAAGTCCCCGATTTCCCCAAACCCGGCATCCTCTTTTACGACATCACCACGCTGCTGAAAGATAAGCTGGGCTTTGCCCGCCTGATCGACGCTCTTACCGAGCACTACATCGATAAGAACATCGATTTAGTTCTGGGCATCGAAGCGCGTGGGTTCATCTTTGGACCGGCGCTGGCCTACCGCCTGAACGCGGGGTTCGTTCCGGTGCGCAAACCCAAGAAGCTGCCGGCTGAAGTTTTGCAGTGGAAGTATGAACTGGAGTACGGCCACGACACGCTGGAGGTCCACAAGGATTCGATAGAACCGGGCCAGCGCATTGTCATTTGCGACGATCTTCTGGCCACCGGCGGCACTGCTCGGGCCACCGCCGAAATGGCGAAGTCGCTGGGCGCTGACATCTGTGGACTGGGATTTGTGGTCGAACTCGACGGCCTCAAAGGCCGTGACAAGCTGAAAGGCTACGACGTCTTCTCGCTGCTGCATTATGAGATATAGCTGTCAGCCGTCGGCCGTCAGCTATCAGCTACGTCAGCTACACCGCTTCAATCTCTCCTGTCGTTCCTCGCCGGCGCGGCTTATCAATGCTTCTTTGCCCCCGAGTGCTTTGAAGCCGACGGCGCCTTTCCCGCGGGAACCAGCACCACGAGATCGCGCGTTATGATGATTGGCCTTCTCGTCTTATGCACCTCGTCGATGATTTCGAGGCATCTCCGACAGAACTCAACGTCTGGCATTCTTCTTGTGCGCATTTTCACCTCGTGATCAATATCGGCAGTTTCGAGGCGAACCTTTCGCACACTTGACGGAGCTATGTCGGTTTCATAACCACTCTCCGCCCCTCGATGGTGTACTTCGCTTCCAGCACTATCTTGATCGCTTCGCTGTATGCGATGTGTTCCTGCTCCAGGATGCGCGCAGCCAGCGTGTGCTCGTCATCGCTATCCAGAACCGGCACCGCCTTCTGCAGCAATGATGGCGCCGTGGTCGAGGTCCGCGTCCACGAAGTGCACGGTGCAGCCCGAGACCTTCACGCCGTAGTCGAAGGCCTGCTTCTGGGCTTCGAGGCCAGGAAACGCCGGCAGCAGTGCCGGATGAATATTGAGGATGCGGTTGGGAAACTGCTGCACGAACCACGGCGACAGCAGGCGCATGTATCCCGCGAGGCAGACCAGATCGACCTGGTGCTCGCGCAGCGCGGCCACCACCTCGCGGTCGTGCTGCTCGCGCGGCTTGCCCTTCGAGGGGATCACCAGCGCCTTCAGCCCGCGCCGCCGCGCCGACTCGATCCCGCCGGCGTCCGCCCGGTTGGAGATGACGACCGCAATGTTTGCGTCGAGCTTGCCCGCAGCGACATTGTCGGCGATGGCCTCAAAATTCGAGCCCCGCCCGGAAAGCAGGATGCCGAGGTTCTTCATGGTGACATGCGAATGATAAACGTGGCGGCGGCACTTGTCAGTGTTCGGCGGCCATCAGCACAGTTTGTCATCCTGAGCGGAGCGAGACGGAGTCGAGCGCAGTCGAAGGACCCCTATGCCCAGCAATTACACAGGGCAGTATAGGGGTTCTTCGACTCCCGTTCGCAAAAGGCGTGCGAACGCTCGTTCAGAATGACAACCCTAAACAGGCGACTGTTGCTTCGCCCTCACATTCGCTTTACTATCGCCCTGCGTGCCTTTGCCCAGCGACAAAGCCCATCCCGACCGCATCGTCTCGGCGGTGCCGGTGGACGACGACTCGTCGTTCGAGCTGAAGCTGCGTCCGCAGCGGCTGCGCGAATTCATCGGACAGAACAAAGTCAAGGACAACCTCGAAGTCGCCATCCAGGCGGCGCGTTCGCGCGGCGAGCCGCTCGACCACGTGCTGCTCTACGGGCCGCCCGGCCTGGGCAAGACGACGCTGGCCAACATCATCGCCAACGAAATGGACGCGCCGTTTCAGCAGACCTCGGGGCCGACGCTGCAAATCAAAGGCGACCTGACCGCCATCCTCACCAACCTGCGCGAGAAGCAGGTGCTGTTCATCGACGAAGTCCACCGCCTGCAACCCGCGCTGGAAGAGCTGCTGTATTCGGCGCTGGAGGACTATAAGCTCGACATCATCATCGGGCAGGGACCGTCGGCGCGCACCCACACCATCGAGGTGCGGCCTTTCACCTTCATCGGGGCCACCACGCGCGCGGGACTGCTGTCGGCGCCGCTGCGCTCGCGCTTCGGCATCGTGCTGCGCCTGGAGTTCTACACCCACGAGGACCTGAAGGTCATCCTGCAACGCTCGGCGGAAATTCTCGGGGTCGAGATCGACGAGGCTGGCGCGGTCGAGATCGCCACCCGTTGCCGAGGCACACCGCGTATTGCCAATCGTCTGCTGCGGCGGGTGCGCGACTACGCCCAGGTGCGCGGGACGGGCAAGATTGACAAGCCTACCGCCCAGGCCGCGCTGACTATGCTCGAGGTCGATCGTCACGGCTTCGACGACATCGACCGCAAGCTGCTGCTGACCATCATCGAAAAATATCAGGGCGGCCCGGTGGGCGTGAACACGCTGGCGGCATCGCTCGCCGAAGAACCCGACGCGATCGAAGAGATCTACGAGCCATTCCTCATTCAGATTGGCTTCCTCGATCGCACGCCGCGCGGGCGCGTGGCGACGCATCTTGCGTATGAGCATTTCGGCATCAAGAAGCCGCGAACCAATGCAGCCGGTCAGGAGACGCTGTTTTAGTGGTTAGTGTTTAGTGGTTAGTGCTAGCGGCTAATGGGTGGTTTCGGACATTGAGGGTGAGGAAGAAACCGCAGGTCCCTCGGCTCCGCTTCGCTGCGCTCGGGATGACAATTCTGGCGAGACTACGCCCGGGATGACAATGTCGTGCGAGCGCCTCCGCTCAGGATGACACAGGCTTGCGACACTCTGGCGAAGAGCGAAACAATAGCGACGAGCGAGAATCCGCCAACGAGTCCAAGTAGCATTCAGCGCGTCTAATCAGTAAGCTAATCGAGCAAGGAGAACTTCCAGTATGGCGTTAATGCAAACTTCCAATCCCGCGCTGCGCGGCGACACCTTCCGCACCGGAGAAGCCGCGTTCGGCGAGAGCATGACCGTGTCGGGTACGGTCAACAAGACGGGTATCCTGCTTCTCTGCTGTGTCGCGACGGCGGCGTGGACCTGGAACCGCTTCTCCAGCGCGCCTCCCGAGGAGGCCATGCAGGCGATGATGCCGGCACTCGCCATCGGCGGCATTGGCGGCTTCATTGTCGCCATCGTCACCATCTTCAAAAAGGAGTGGGCGGGGATCACGGCGCCCATTTACGCGCTGCTGGAGGGCCTGGTGCTGGGCGGAATCTCCGCCATGCTGGAGCAGCGTTACCACGGCATCGCCATCCAGGCCGTCTCGCTGACCTTCGGCACACTGCTGGTCATGTTGCTCGCCTATCGTTCCGGCCTCATCAAGGTGACGGAAAGACTGCGGCTCGGCATTGTGGCGGCCACCGGCGGCATTGCTGTCTTCTATCTGCTGCAATTCGTCGTGGGATTCTTTGGCGTACACTTCACGGCGATCAACGGCTCGGGCCCGATCGGAATCGGTTTCAGCCTGATCGTGGTGGCGGTCGCGGCGCTGAACCTCGTCCTCGACTTCGACATGATCGAGAATGGCGCGCGGCTGGGCGCTCCCAAGTACATGGAGTGGTACGGCGCCTTCGCACTGATGGTCACACTCATCTGGCTCTACTTCGAGATCCTGCGGCTGCTGTCCAAGTTCCGCAGCAGATAACGACAGAGTCAGGGATTAGGGACCAGGGAATAGGGGCTAGGGTTCATGGTTACGGCTCATAGCCAAAAGTTTTCCTTGCTACACTAGCCCCTGACCCCTAACACCCAGCCCCTCACTTCCATGTCTATCGCTGTCCGCTCCTTCGCGAAGATCAATCTCGGACTGAAGATCGGGCCTGCGCGCGCTGATGGTTTTCACCAGCTGCGCACCATCTACCAGACGATAGCGCTGCATGATGTCGTGCGCGTGGAAGTGCGGAGCGGCTCGGGCATCGAGGTTCGGTGCAACGATCCGCGCGTCCCGCTTGATGAGTCCAATACCTGCTACAAGGCCGCGGAACGCGTGCTGAAGGCGGTCAAAGCTGGCAAAGGCGAAGTACCGCAGGGGCTAAAGCCCAGTGTTGGGCGAGATCTAGGCGGCACGGCTGAAGCCGTGCCCCTTCAAAGCCAGGCTCGCGAGATGCCTGACATTGGCAAGGTCGTCATCGAAATCGAAAAGCGACTGCCGGTGCAAGGCGGTATGGGCGCGGGCTCGTCCAATGCAGCCGCAACCATGCTGGGGCTGGAGCGTGCTCTGGAAACAGAGCTGTCCGCCGTCGAGAAGCTCCGCATCGCTGCTGAGGTAGGCAGCGACGTGCCGCTGTTCCTGATCGGCGGAACGGTGCTGGGCGTTGGCCACGGCGAAGAAGTCTGTCCGCTACCCGATTTGCCGCGCATGCACCTCGTGGTCGTGACCCCGCCGGTTGCCGTTTCCACTCCCAAGGCCTTTGCCCAATGGGACCAACTGATGACGCGAGAACCTGCATTGACCGGCGCTGGGGCGAAAGGTACAATTAACAAGTTCGGTCAGGCGGTGGATGCTTGGCTGAGCCAGAATGTTCTTTCGCGAGCGGTATCCGCGAATGAGCCTGCATCCGGTGTTCCCGCGGTAGGCGGGGACCGGGCCGAGACACTGCTTCTCGACCTCGTCCGAGCCGGGATCGAGAACGACTTCGAACGCGTCGTCTTTCCTGAGTATCCCGATTTGCGTGAGGTAAAACGTGTCTTGGAGCGTGAGGGTGCGCATTATGCGTCACTGTCGGGCTCTGGGTCAACGCTGTATGGATTGTTCGATTCCGACGAAGAGGCAGACTCGGCGGCCGCACACATGCGCGCTGCGGGACATTCGGCGGTAGCAACGACAACCTTGACTCGGGAAGAATATTGGAAAGCAGTGGTTAGTGGTTAGTGGCAAGTGGCTAGAGAAGTTTCGAGTTTCGAGTTCAGGACTTCAGGGAAGGCACCGACTTGTTCTCCCACCCTTTCGCCAAAGGCGGGCGAAAGGATGGGGCACCCGAGTTTAGGCACCTAACGTCGGGTTTGCAACGGAAAGCTGACGGCCGATAGCTGACAGCTTGCTTCACTGGGCGGTCGACTAATGGTAGGTCAAGTGCCTTTGGAGCACTTTGTCCAGGTTCGAATCCTGGCCGCCCAGCCAGACTTCAGTGGATAGTGGCTAGTTGTTAGTGGATAGAATTCAGGTTCAAGGTTTGCAGGCTAACAGCTAAGAGCTAACGGCTAAGAGCCAAAAGCGAATAGCGAACCGCGAACAGCGGCTTTCAAGACCCAGCGTGTAACTCAACCAGGTGAAGCGGGGGTATTTGATTCGATGGAAACGGCGGCAAAACCGAGCGTAGTGCACACGGCGGGCGTAGCTGGTGAAGGCACGGCAACGGTCGCACAGCAGTCGGACAAGCAATCTCAGCCCGGCGGCGATACCAAGCCGAAACCGGTGCGGATGCGCCAGGATGACAAGTGGAAGATTTTTTCCGGGACCGCGAATGATGCCCTGGCCCGCGACATTTGCACGTTCCTGGGATTGCAACTGGGGCAAGCCTGCATCTCCAGGTTCTCCGACGGCGAGACCTATGTGCAGATCGAGGAGAACGTGCGTGGGGCCGATGTTTTCATGGTGCAGCCCACGTGCGACCCGGTGGATTCGCACTTGATGCAGTTGCTGCTGCTGATTGATGCGCTGAAACGCGCCTCGGCGCGCCGCATCACGGTGGTGATTCCGTATTACGGATACGCGCGGCAGGACCGTAAAGATAAGCCGCGGGTGCCGATTTCGTCGAAGCTGGTTGCCGACTTGTTGACTACGGCGGGGGCCGACCGGGCGCTGGTGGTTGATTTGCACGCGCCGCAGATACAGGGCTTTTTCAATATCCCGGTGGACCATGTGTTTGCGTCGCCGGTGCTGGTGGGTTACTTCCGGGAAAAGCAGTTTCCGGATTTGACGGTAGTTTCGCCGGATGCAGGCGGCGTGGAGCGGGCGCGCTTTTTTGCCAAGAAGATGGAATCGGCGCTGGCCATTGTGGACAAGCGCCGCGTGGAAGCGGATGTGACTGAGGTGATGCACGTCATCGGCGACGTGAGCAATCGCACCTGTCTCATCCTTGACGACATTATCGACACCGCCGGCACGCTGGTGAAGACATGCCAGGCGTTGTTGGACGCGGGTGCGCGGCAGGTTTATGCCTGCGCCACCCATCCGGTGCTTTCCGGGCCGGCCGTGGAACGGATTTCGCAGTCGGGATTGGCCGAAGTGGTGGTGACCAACACCATCCCGCTGTCAGAAGCGGCGCGCAACGAGCCCAAGATCAAGGTGTTGTCGATCGCGGGATTGATCGGGCGCACCATTCAGTCGATTCACGAAGAGACTTCGGTCAGCAGACTGTTTTTATAAAGGACAAGATTATGGCAACAGCAACCGCAGATAAAACCGTAGAAGCCAAGCCGCGGCAAGGTGGCAGCAAGAATGACGCTCGCCGCTTGCGCGCCAGCGGCCTTATTCCCGCCGTGGTGTACGGCGCCGGCAAGTCGGCGCAGCCCATCGCTGTCGATCCTAAGCAGATGAGGCGCATTCTGAATTCGGAAACCGGTCACAACTCGATTTTCGATCTCACCCTCGATGGTCAAGCCGCCAAGGTCATGATCGTGGACTGGCAGTTTGAGCCCATCAAGAGTGCGCTACTGCACGTGGACCTGAAGCGCATTGCCATGGACAAGGTTTTGCGCGTGAGTGTCCCCATCGTGCTCAAGGGCGAAGCTCCTGGCGTCAAGTTACAGGGCGGCGTGCTGGAGCAGATGTTGCGCGAAGTCGAGATCGAATGTTTGCCGGGCGATATTCCGGGCCACTTCGTTGCCGACACCAGCGCGCTGGAGTTCGGCCAGACGATTCGCGTCTCGGACCTGCCACATGATGACAAGGTGAAGTTCATCACCGACGTGAACCAGGCAGTTGCCCACGTTACCGCGGTCAAGGAGATCGTGGAAGCTGCGCCGGCAGAGGTCGCTGTGGAAGCTGGAGCGACACCGGCCGAGCCCGAGGTCATCAAGAAGGGCAAGCAGGAGACTGACGGCGAAGCTGCCGAGGGCGGCGACAAGGCCGCCAAGCCGGAGAAGGCCGAGAAGCCTGAAAAGTCTGAGAAGAAGAAGTAAGCGCTGTGAAGCTGATCGTCGGGCTCGGCAATCCGGGCATCGAATACCAGTTCACGCCGCACAACATGGGGTTTCTGGCGGTGGACCGCATTGCCGAGCAATGCGGTGTGCGAGTGAACAATCGCAACTGCCGCGCGCAAACGGGGCGGACGCGCATCGCCGGCCACGAGGTCGTGCTGGCCAAGCCGGAAACTTTCATGAACCTGAGCGGTGCTTCGGTGCGCGAGTTGGTTCGCGAGTACGAGGTGCAGCCGGAGCAGGACCTGGTGCTGCTGTACGACGAGATGGACCTGCCGTTTGGCAGCTTGCGGGTCCGGCCGCGCGGCCGCTCGGCGGGGCACAATGGCGTGGAATCGGTGATTGACGCGCTGGGCACGCAGGAAATCATGCGGGTCCGGATGGGAGTTGCACCCGATCATCCGGTCGGCGACGGTGCGCGATATGTGCTGTCGCAGTTCAAGAAATCGCAGCTTGAGGTGGTTGACCAGGTTTTGGATTCGGCGGCCGAAGCGGTGCGAGTCATTCTCGGCGAAGGCGTGCAGGCGGCCATGAACCGCTTCAATCGCAAGGCCGAAGAAACCAGTGACGAGTGACTAGTGGCTGGTTAAGAAGTGGTGTTCCAAGTTTTGTGTTTCGGACCCGGTCGAATGTGCAAGGCAACGCAGCCGACCGGGAGAAATGCGAATCTAGTCCCCCTGGGCGGGACGGAAGAAGATAGCCCAGCGCTTCAGCGCTGGGTAGGCGGTAGAAAGACCCGAGTCCCTTCAGGGACGACAGAGGATTTGGAAAGGCCATCCGTGCGATAGGGGTCCTTCGACTCCGGCGACCAACGACAGGTCGCCTGCGCTCAGGATGACAACCAGCAATAGCGAAACACAAGAGCCGACTGGCTGACGGCTGATAGCTGACGGCTGATAGCTCAGAAGAGGAACAGAATGCAACGTACTTACGAATTGATGTTCATCGTCCGTCCCGACATGCTCGAAGAGGACCAGGACAAACTGATATCGAGCCTGGAGACCCAGGTCGGCGGTGCCGGTGGATCGGTGAAGAGCATGGAGCGCATGGGCAAGCGCCGGCTGGCCTACACCGTGCGCAAGTTTCAGGACGGCATTTACATGCTGATGGTCCTGGAAGGCGAAGGCGCGATGGTGAAGGAAGTGGAACGCCGCCTGCGCGTCACCGAACCGGTGATCAAGTTCATCACCGTGCGGGTTGACGAGGAGCAGAAGCGGCTGGCCAAAATCAAGGCAATCCGCGATACCAAGGTCCGCGGCAAGGGGCGGCAGGCGGCTGCGGCGGCCGAAGCTGCGGCAGTGGCGGCAGCGGCTGCGCCGGAAGCGGCCGCGCCGGAAGCTGCATCCGAACCGGCCTCGCCGGCGGGCGCCGAATCCGAGCCGGTCAGCGCGTAGAAACAATGGCGCTGGAGGCATACGAGGCCTGCGCGTCTGGTGAATTACAGAACTGCGGTCCTGCGAGGGCTGTACCTGACGGCGAGCATTTCCGTCGGGCCAACAAAGTTGGAAAAGGAGAATCATGGCAGACGAATCCAGTAGGAATGCGGGCGCGGCAACGACCGATGCCCCCAGTGCGCGTGCCGACGGCGGTGCTCCTCGCGAAGGTGGAGGCGGTGGCGGAGGATACGGTGCGCCCCGCGGGCCTCGTCCCGGTGCGCGTCCCGGTGGCGGTCCGGGTGGGCCCGGCGGTGGTGGTGGCGGCGGGCGCAAGTTTTTCCGCCGCAAGAAGGTTTGCAAGTTCTGCGTCGAAAAGATCGACGGCATTAATTACAAGGACGTCCGGCTGCTCTCAGGATTTGTCTCTGAGGCTGGGAAAATTGTGCCTCGCCGTTTGACCGGCGTGTGCACCCCGCATCAACGGCGTCTGGCCGATGCCATCAAGCAGGCGCGCAACATTGCGCTGTTGCCGTTTGGCGGAAGGTAGGAGTTCTATTCATGGAAGTCATTCTGAAGGAAGATGTATCCAAGCTGGGCTCCCGCGGCGAAGTAGTGAAGGTCGCCGAGGGCTACGGCCGCAACTATCTCATCCCGAAGAAGCTGGCGATTGAGGCCACCGCCGCCAACCGCGCCGTCATCGAGCAGATGAAGGCCTCGGCGGTGCGGCGTTCTGCCCGCGAGAAGGGCGATGCCCAGGCCTTGGCGCAACAGGTCGAGGGCGTGACCGTGAGCTTCACCCGCAAGTCGGGTGAGCGCGATCAGCTCTTTGGCTCGGTGACTTCGGCTGATATCGCGCACGAGCTCGAGCATAAGGGCGTGGCCATCGATCGCCGCAAAATCCAGCTCGACGAGCCGCTGAAGCATGTCGGCGAGTTCAACGTGCCGGTGAAGTTGCACAAGGACGTGACCGTGCAGCTCAAGGTCATCATCAACAGAGAAGCAGTCGCCGAGGCTACTCCGGTGGAAGAAGCTGGCGCAGAGGCCTAGGCATCGCCTCTCGCGAAGCAGTAGTGCAACCGGAACGGTGCGCCTACCAGATCCGCTGTACTCCGTAAGCTTCGAAAATTGGATCGGCCGTGACGATCGGCCAGCCCGTAACCTGAGCTTGGGCCGCAAGTACACGATCGAATGGATCGTTGTGGTGCCGGGGCAGTAACCCCGCGCGGATGGCGTGGCTGGAATCGATGGGCAGTTCGGAGAAGCCTTCTTCGGCGAGCTTTGCGTCCCAACTTGCAAGCAGAGTCTGGCTCTTTAGTTTGCCGAGATTGGTCTTGATCGCCAATTCCCAAGGAATTACGGCGGAAACCACAATTGAGTTAGACCTATTTTCCATCGCCTTCACCGCGTTCGCACTTAATCGGCTCGGATCGTTCAGCCACCAGTGAAGGGTGTTCGTGTCGAGAAGCAGGATCATTCGAATCCCAACTCACGCATCTCGTCGTCGGTGAGCGGAGCGAAAGCATCCGGGGCTGACCATATCTGGCCCTTCATGCTGCCGGGAATGCGCTTCTTGGATGCACTGGCGATGGGAACAATCTTGGCGACCGGCTGTTTGCCACGCGTAATGACCACTTCCTTGCCGTTTTCGGCTTCTTTGATTAGCCGAGAGAGGTTGGTCTTCGCCTGATGTACTGTGTAGCTCATTAGCTAAGCCTACTTAGCTAATGCAAACCTGTCAACATCGCATAATCGCCCCGTGAACCGTTACGCTTCGCCAACGTATCTACTAAGTGAGGCGTCTATAATGACCGCTCACGGTTTCCGCCCCCGCCCGTCTATGTAGTTGCAGGCACAAGAATTGGGCTTGCTAATTGCAGACCAGGTAGAAACCAGCATGCCGGCCGAAGCGGTAGCAGTTCCTCTCACGGTTGGCCCGGGGCTCCGTCCTTCCGTGGCGTGGCGGGAGACGGAACAAACGTCCTCTACTCCCTCGGAACGAGGGTCGATGGTGGGGCAGGCCCAGAGCCGCATGAATGACACGGAGCTGATCCGGGAAGCACAACGTGGCAATCACGCCGCGTTCGAAGAACTCGTGCGCCAGTACGATGGCGCCGTGCTGCGCCTCGCGTATCACCTCACCCGCTCCGAGCAGGACGCACAGGACATTTACCAGGAAGCGTTTCTCAAGGCCTACCGCAATATCGGCAACTTCCGATTCGAGTGCTCGTTTTATACCTGGATCTACCGCATCGCGACCAATCTGTGTCTCGATCTGCTGCGCAAGCGGCAGGTGCGCAAAGAAGATTCAGGGGTGACGACCGACTCGGAGGGCGGCACCTACGATCTGCTCGACCAGGTTCCTGATCAGCGATCCGGCGCCAGTCCGGAGCGCGACCTGATGCGGCGCGAGCTGGCGGCCAACATTGCCAAGGCCTTGCAGAAGTTGACTCCGCGCGAGCGCATGGTATTTGAGATGAAGCACTACCAGGGACTGAAGCTGCGCACCATCGGCGAGATTTTGAATACAACGGAAGAAACGGCCAAGAACACGCTGTTTCGAGGCACGCAGAAATTGCGTGCCGCACTGAAGGGCGTGAAGTAATGGGCATTTGGCACTTAGCACTTAGCAGTTAGTAATTGGCACTTAGCACTTTGCCGGGAGAACTTAGTCAGGTCCTGCAATCCGAGGTTTGGCTAAATGCTAAATGCCAAGTGCTAACTGCCAACTGCAGATTTTGAAGATTCTGTGCTCGGGAAAGAATTGATCGAGGGAAGTCACATGAATTGCGAATGGGTACAACAGAACACAGCGCTTTATTTGTACGACGAGCTGGCTGACGACGCGCGGCACGAATTCGAGCAGCACATCCGGCGTTGCCAGAACTGCGCGGCCGAACTGGCGGCACAGCAGCAGTTCCAGGAGCAGATGAACGCGCTGCCAGTGCAGGAGCCGTCGGCGAGTTTTCTGGCTGCGGCGCGCATGCGCCTGCAGGAATCGCTGGAAACCGCTCAGCAGAATCGCGCCTGGTACCATCGCTTCGCCCTCGATCCCATGGCGTGGATGCGCCAGGTGCGTTTCTCGCCTGCGCTGGCCATGGTGATCTTTCTGGCTGGCTTTGGCGGCGGCCTGGGCGCCATGTACAGCGCGAAGGGCCCCGTTACGGTAAACACTCCCACGACAACAGAAGCTTCCATTGGCGGCATTACCTCCATCGCAAGACAACCTGGCACCGACAACGTCAAAGTTGAATACGATAAACGTATGCCTGCGTCGGTCCAGGGACCGGTCTCCGATCCGAAAGTGCAGGACCTGTTGCTATATGCCGCCAAGAGCAACGAAAATTCCGGTGTGCGTCTGAATTCGGTGGATGTGCTGACCAGCAAGGCCAATGATCCTCGGGTGCGCGAGACCCTGACCTATGCCCTGATCAACGACAGCAATCCCGGGGTACGCCTGATGGCGCTGGAGGGAGTAGGACCCCTGGTGAAAGAAGATGTCCGCGTGCGCAATGCCGTGCTGGATCGCCTGTTAAACGACAGCAATCTGGGAGTGCGCAGCGGCGCGCTGCATGCGCTGGAATCGGTCCGCGCTGACAGTAGCGTCCGCATGGCTCTGCAGCAGTTGTCGAAGGAAGATCCCAGCGAGTACATTCGCACCGAGTCGAAACGCGTGCTGGCTTCCATGCCCAATCTTTACTAGGCGAGATAATAATAATGGTGTTTCAGATTTTCATGCATTCGCTCCCGGAAAGAGGACTGGTTGACGCAGGGTTGGCAATTTAGAGCGGCGATGAGAAAGGCGGGGCGGGGAGAGTTCGACGCACAGGGTGCGGCGAATAGTCGCAAATGGACAGCGATCGCGGCATTAGTCGCGCTGGCGGTTGCGGTTCCGCTGTGTGCCCAGCAATCGCGAGTTTACCGCGACGGCGCTTCATGGGTGGAGGAAATCACCGGGACACTGCCGGCTTCGCGCCAGGTTCGAATTACGACTGATTTGGGATCGGTGCAGGTCCAGGGAAGCTCGCCGAACGTGACGTATATCATTCGCAAGCGCTCGTATGCACCCAGCCAGGAGGCGGCGCGACGGCAGTTTGAGCAGATGCATATCTCCACCATCAAGAACGCGGAAGGCGACTTCATCGAAGGCAGGCTGGCAAGCCGCAACCTGAACCGCTTCAATGCTGAGTTCATCGTGCAGATACCACGGGAACTGGAAATGGTGAAAGTGGATACTCGAGGTGGCTCGCTCAACTTCAGTTCCATTGTTGCCACGATTCTGGGATCCACCACCGCAGGTTCGGTCATGCTCGACAATCTGGACGGATCGGTGAAAATTACCAGCGGCGGTGGAAATGTGGACGCCGGACGTTCGGGTTCCGATTTCTCCCTGATTACCGCAGGAGGGGACGTACACATCAAGAACGTCGCCGGACAAACGCACATCAACATTGGCGGAGGGAAGATTTACGTCGGTTCAATGAAGGGGGGCTTTATTCAAACCGGCGCGGGCAACATTGACGTGCGCAAGTGCAGCGGTGATCTGGGGGCAAGCTCTGGGGGAGGCAATCTCAATCTGGGCGACGTGGGCGGCGCGGTCGTGGCTGGAACGACCGGCGGAAGTGTACACGTGGCCAGCGCCAAGGGCCGGGTGCAGGTTAGTACGGGTGGCGGCAGTGTCGAACTGTTCAATCTGAGTCAGGGCGCACAGGTGGAAACGGGAGCGGGCGGAATAACGGCGGAGTTTGTAGGCAAACGCGGCAGCTTCAGCGATTCTTCGCTGCATACCGCAGCCGGCGACGTCATCGTCTACCTGCCAAAAGACCTGCCGGTCACGGTACATGCCTCGTCTGACATGGCGACCGGGCATGGCATTGTCACTGAGTTCAACGGATTGCGGATCACCAAAGAAGGCAACAACTTCATCCCTAGATCGATGTACGCAGAAGGGACATTAAATGGGGGCGGCCCGGCGTTGAAAGTCCGTACCATCATGGGACAGATCGACTTTCGGCAGTCACACTGATTTTTGAGAGTTGCATCAGAGGTAAGAATTATGCGCAAAATTATAGTCGTTATGCATGGTCTGGTTTCAATCCTATTGGCAGCCGCGATGGGGGCGCCGGCATTCGCCGGGCCCGTAGCAGGAAGTCCAGCATCACCGGATTCACGCCAGACAGCTTATCTCGGGGTACACATTGACGAGGTCACCCCGCAGCAGGCCTCCGCGCTGAAACTAGCCAGTGCAAGCGGCGCGGTCATTACCGACCTCGATCGTGACGGTCCCGCATGCCGGGCAGGATTGAAAGAGAATGACGTCATCGTCGGTTTGGACGGTTCAAAGATAGAATCCCCAGAGCAACTGGGGAGCATGATCCAGGCGACCCAGCCGGGCAAGACAGTGACGATGACCGTAGTGCGCAGCGGTGAAACGAAAGACGTCAAAGTAACTCTGGGAAAGTGGCCGCACGCCGAGGTTCGCGGGGGAAAGGGTTTCCTGAACCCAGGTACGCGATTGTCTCCTCCTGTAGTTTCGGTCCCTGATGTCGAGATTCCATCCTTCGCTCCGCTTTCTTCGCGTCATGGCTTGATGGTGGAGAGCCTGTGCCCGCAAATGGCCGACTTCTTCAATGTGCCTGCAGGAACGGGCATCATGGTGCGCTCGGTGGAAAAAGGTAGTCCCGCGGACGCGGCTGGCCTGAGGGCTGGCGACGTGATCGTCAGGCTGAACAATGAGACCATACACGACTTGAACGACTGGCGGCGCGCCCTGCGGGTCCAGGCAAGCCAGGTGTCCATCACCGTGGTGCGAGAAAAGCACGAGCAGACCGTGGTGATGCATCTTCCGGCCCCGGCCGATTCCTCGAAGGTTTATGACGAGGACTGGGGAAATTTTGCCGAGCAGATGCAGGCCTTAGGGCAGGAGATGGAGAACCTGCGTCCTGAATTTGAGGCCAGCCAGGAAATGCTGGCGGCAATGCAGCCCAGCCAGAAAGAGCTGGAACAGATGCGCCGCGACATTGAAAAGTCGATGAAGCTGAAACAGAAAGACATCGAGAAAATGGCGCGCGAGATGCAAAAGTCGGTGCCCACTCAGGAGCAGATACAGAAGATGACGCGCGACATCGTGAAGTCGGTGCCGACCCAGGAACAGATCGATCAGATGCAGCATGACATCCAGGAGTCGATGAAGAACTGGACTCCGCAGTTCCAGCAGCAAATGCAGGAACTGCAGAAACAGATGGAGCAGCAGAAGCTCGACCTGCAGCAGATGATGAAGGGCTTCGGGACCGAGCACGAATACTGAAGCCTATTTAAGCCATCTCATGACGCCGTTTTGTATCAGGGCACGCCTTCACAGGCTGCGGAAATTTGTGGTGTCACCCTGAGCGAGCGGCCGCTTTTGCCGCGAGTCGAAGGGCCCTATAATCGTCCGAACTTCATCGATCCAATAGGGGTCCTTCGACTCGCTACGCTCGCTCAGGATGACAGACAGAAAAGCCTCTTCGACCTTACGCCCGAATGCCTTATACACCGGTTCTGAACTGATATAAAACTGCGTCACCGTTTGCGGTTGTGACCCGTTGCACCTCTCCGCCGCCACCTGCGATCGGCCCACTCAATGGCCCCGTACAGAACAAGGCACACCCAGGCGTCCACCAGCAACCCGATATCAATTTGGAATGGGTGATGACGGCCCGCCAGCGGCAGGTGTGGCATCAGGACGAAGAAGTAAAGCAGGCTGCCCGCCACAACCGCAACAAATTGCTTGAGAAGTCTTCGAAGCACGCACTTGTTGGACACTGGTAGCAACGCATGTGATGCGAGAAAAGGTACGAATCGCTTTTCGCCATTCGCTCTTCGCTTTTCGCGAAAGCCTTGCGAGTCGGCAATCGACAAGGTGGCTCCAGGCCCGATCGGGATCGCCCAACATTTGCGAAGAGTTGATTGGCCCTAAGCGAAAAGCGAAAAGCGAAAGACGAAATTTGAAAGGCGAAAGGCGAAAAGCGACCAGCGAAGAGCGTCGCGCTGACGGCCGCTTCATTTACCATCCTTTTGTGCTCGATCTCGCTACCAACGTACAGTTCGTCAAAGGCATCGGGCCAAAGATTGCCCAAATCCTGCTGGAGAAGGGCATCAGCACCGTCGAAGACCTGCTCTATTATTTGCCGTTCCGCTACGAAGACCGGCTCAATCCCCGCGGCATTGGCGAGCTGCGCACCGGCGAGATGGCCAGCGTTATCGCCGAGGTGCGCACCTTCGGCCTGTTCCGCACGCGCCGCATGCCCATCTTCGAGATGACCGTCGGACAGGGGCGCGACACGTTGAAGTGCATGTGGTTCAACGCCACCTACCTGAAAGATAAATTTCGCGCCGGCATGTTGCTCGCGCTCTACGGCAAGGTGGAAGCGGGCGATCGCGGAGGCCACCGATTCGAAATTATCCAGCCTCAATTCGAGGTGTTGTACGATCCGACCGCAACAACCGACGGCAACGGCACGGGCGACGAACCCAAGTGGCAATCGCTTGAGGTCGGACGCATCGTCCCCATCTACGAAACGGCCAGCAATGGTCGTCTCACCGCGCGGTGGTTCCGGCGCGTGATCCACGGCATGCTGGAGGGCCTTGACCAGGACCTGCCGGACGCGATTCCGGCCGCAGTGCGCGGGCGCATGGGCTTGATCGATCGCCGCCGTGCGTTCTGGCAGGCCCACTGGCCGGAGGTCGGCGAAAGCCTGGCGAATTTGCAGGCGGCACGCACTCCCGCGCACATCCGCCTCATCTTCGAAGAACTTTTCTTCCTCGAACTGGGACTGGAACTCAAGCGCCGGAAGATGCGCGCCCAGACGGGAATTGCATTTCGGATTAGCGACAACGTACGCGCTGCCGTAAAGCGAATCCTGCCGTTTCATCCCACGGCGGCGCAGAAGCGCGTGCTGAAAGAGATTGCGGCCGATATGGCCGAGCCCGCGCCAATGCGGCGTTTGCTGCAAGGCGATGTCGGCTCGGGCAAAACCATTGTGGCCTTGGAGGCCGCCGTCATCGCGATGGAAAACGGCCACCAGGTCGCTTTGATGGCGCCCACCGAGATTCTGGCTACGCAGCATTACCTTTCCGCGCGGCGCATTCTCGAGCCAGCAGGCTACCGCATTGTGCTGCTGACGGGCTCGCAGGAGTCTGGCCGCAAGAAGCAGGCGCGGCGTCACATCGCGCAAGGCAATGCCCAACTGGTGATCGGCACCCATGCGCTCATTCAGGAGGCGGTCGAGTTCGACAAGCTGGGGCTGGTCATCGTGGACGAGCAGCATCGCTTCGGCGTGCTGCAGCGCTTTCGCCTGATGAAGAAGACGAACCAAGCCGAACCCGACGTGCTGGTGATGACGGCCACGCCGATTCCGCGTACCCTCGCGCTCACTCTGTACGGCGATCTCGACACCAGCGTCCTCGACGAGCTTCCGCCCGGACGCACGCCCATCACTACGCGGCGGGTCGGCGATGAGCGTTCGGCGGAAGTCTGGGAGTTCGTGAGCAAGCAAGTCGCCGCCGGACGGCAAGCCTACATCGTGTATCCGGTAATCGAAGAGGGGGCAATGGAGGGCGAGCTGAAGGCGGCCATCAAGATGTTTGAGCAGCTTCGCAAGCGCGAATTTGCCAGTCTGCGCGTCGGCCTGTTGCACGGACGCATGAGTGCCGAGGAAAAAGATGCCACCATGGCCAGCTTTCAACGAGGCGAAATTGATGTGCTGGTCTCGACTACGGTCATCGAAGTCGGCGTGGACGTGGCCAACGCCAACATCATGGTCGTGGAGCACGCCGAGCGTTTCGGTCTCTCGCAGATGCACCAGCTGCGCGGGCGCATCGGACGCGGCAGCGCGAAGTCGTACTGTGTGCTGATGACTGGCGGCAAAGTTTCGCTGGAAGCCGAGCAGCGTCTGGAAGCCATGGTCCGTACCCAGAATGGATTCGAGATTGCCGAACTCGACTTGCAGCAGCGCGGTCCCGGCGAGTTCTTCGGCACCCGCCAGGCAGGTATGCCGAACTTTCGCGTCGCCAACCTGCTGCGCGACCGCGAATTGCTGGAGGCGGCGCGCCGCGAGGCCAGATACGTGCTGGCCGGTCCTAATCCCGATTTGGGCCAGGAGGAGATTGCCCGTGCCGTGCAGCATCTGCGTGGCCATTGGAACCGCAGGTACGGGCTGGTGGAGGTGGGCTGAGGCGGACCGCCGGACACGATGTCAATAGGTTTTGACATAAGAAATATGCTCCATTCGGCGGAACTGTGGCATCATATGAGCTATGCGACGGTCATGGTTACTGGTTTTGACGGTTGTGTTTTTGAGCGCTGCGGTTCTTCAGGCCCAGAGAGCAGGTGGCGCAGCTATGGGCGGAGGAAGTCAGGGCGGTGGATCGCACGCCGGCGCATCGCCGGGCGCGGGCTCTCACGGTCCAGCAGTTTCCAACGGAGGCGGCCGCACGCCTAACCACGGAACCAGACCGGGCTCGACGAATAACTATTTTCCGCTACGCTCTGGCAGCCGCCGTCACAACGGAAACGGAAATGGAAACGGAACGTTTTGGGTTCCTTATGGCGTTTCCTACTGGGATGATGACGGTTATTTTTGGGACCAGCCTTCGGACAGCGAGCAGCAGCCGCTCGAGTATGCGCAGCAGGCGCCTGCCCCATCTCCGCAGGTAGTCGTGATAGACAGACAGCCTCGCCAGTCGGTTCCGCCCCCGCAGTCGCCAAAGTTGGTTGAAGTGCCGGAATCGAAAGAAGCCCTCGCCGCCGCCAAACCGCAGCCTCCGACCCTGTTCGTGATGAAGGGCGGCGAAAAATTTGAAAGCAGCAATTACCTTTTGACCGCCCAGTCTCTGCAAATTGAATCCGGCAACCAGCGGCGCGAGATTCCGCTCCGCGCACTCGACCTCGATGCGACCATTGCCGCCAATCACGCGCGTGGAATCGATTTGACCATTCCGCGCGACCGCAGTGCCGTGTTTGTCAGCTTCTAAGATCAAGCCGCCAAGGTCACTGTCACGGCAGCGTCTCAGTTGAGCTATGCTGAGGCCATGTCTAAGTTCCTCGCTTATGCCTGGATCTGTCTGCTGGCCTGCGCTGCGGGCGCAGCAGCTCAGAGCACACCTGCCGCGACTGAAGGCGATTATGTCGCGCATGACTTTCACTTCCGTTCCGGTGAGGCGCTGTCAAACCTGACGCTGCACTACACGACCTTCGGCGCCCCGAAACGCGATGCCAGTGGCCGGGTTACAAACGCGGTCATGGTGCTTCACGGAACCACGGGCTCGGGCAAGCAGTTTGTTTCTCCGCAGTTCGCGGGTGTGTTGTTTGGTCCGGGCCAATTGCTCGACGCGGCCCGCTACTACATCATTCTTCCAGACGGGATCGGGCACGGGAAGTCCAGCAAACCGAGCGATGGGCTTCATGCCCGGTTTCCCCGTTATGACTACGACGACATGGTGGCCGCACAGCATCAGCTGCTGGTTGAGGGGCTGAAGATAAACCATCTCCGCCTGATCATCGGAACGTCGATGGGCTGCATGCACTCGTGGGTATGGGGAGAAACCTATCCCGATTTCATGGACGCGATGATGCCCCTGGCGTGTTTGCCGGTGCAGATTGCTGGGCGCAATCGCATGATGCGCAAGATGGCCATGGACGCCATTCGCCAGGACCCGGCGTGGGAGAATGGTGAGTACAAATCGCCTCCCCCAGGCCTGAAGACCGCACTCGACGTGCTCCTGACCATGGGCAGCAGCCCACTGCAGATGCAGAAGCAGTATCCAACGCGCGACGCCGCCGATGCATTCCTAGACAACTTCATCCGCACCCGCTTTGCCTCGACCGACGCCAACGACTTTCTCTATGCCTTCGATGCATCGCGCAACTACGACCCGTCGCCCAATCTGGAGAAGATTCAGGTGCCGGTGATGGCCATCAACTCCGCTGATGATTTCATCAATCCGCCGGAACTGGGGATCATGGAGGTCCAAATCAAGCGCGTTGCCAAGGGCAAATACGTGCTGCTACCCCTTAGCGACCGGACCCGCGGCCACGGCACACATACGCTGCCGGCGATCTGGAAGGACTATTTGCAGGAGCTACTTTCCCAGTCGCAGCCCTGATTCACTGCTATGTCACAATGTATGACTCCTACAACGTGGCATATGTCACCTTAACGCGCCGTCACTGCCCCTGGACACTCCCCACGGCAAGCGTCGGCACGCCATGCTTGCGCATCAGGTCGTTCAGTGTGGGGACATCCACCCGCACAATCTCCTGCCAGCTCGACAATTGTGCGCTCAGGCGGGAGTGCAGTTCATCAAACACCAGCAACTCCTGCGCGGTGGGTGCCCCATCAACTCCCTGCACCAGGTCGTTGAAGCTGGCGTATTGTTCGTTGAGCATGTTGGGATAGCGCAGGTTGCCTTCCGAACTCTTCATCTTGACCTGCATCAGCAATTCCTCGACCGGAATCATCTTCTGATCGAGGGCATGCGCGGCTGCAACAACCTCGCTGCTGGAAGAGCCTCCTCCCGCCCATTTCTGCAGGGTCTGCAAATTGGCGCGGAGCTCCCGCATCTGAGCGACGGCGCGATGCAGGGCGTCGATGTCCTGCTCCACTTTGAGCGCAAGTTCAATCTGTTTTTGCATGTCTGCGGCCGTGACCGAATTCTGCAACCGCGGGTCCAGCTTCACCTCTAAGGGGGCGGTCTGGCTTCTGCCTTTCACGGTCAGCTTTACCTGGTAGGTACCCGGAATCACCAGCGGACCCCGTGGCGGCGGGCCCTCGTAGAACGCTCCTGCAATCTGGGCCGGCGGATCATAGCGATAGTCCCAGGCAAAGCGGTTCATGCCCTCTTCGGCGGGCAGCAACTCCGCCGGCTTCTCGCGGTCGGGCCACTCCGGTGGTTGCTCTTCCAGTGTGGTCTTCTTGCGATTGGAGAGCCGGCGCACGAGCTTACCTTGCGCGTCGAAAATCTCGATCGTGATCTCTTCCTTCTCTGCCGGCTTGGTCTTCAGGTAGTAATCCAGAACTGCACCCTTGGGAGGGTTGTCTCCCACCGGACGCTTGCGCTCAACGTCGTCAGGGAAGTGCAAGCGTATCGCGGTGGCTGGCTGATAGAGGTGAAACTCGGCGGCCGCAATTGCCGAATTCGCCTGTCGTAGAGGGCTGATGTCGTCCAGTATCCAGAACGACCGGCCATGGGTTGCGGCAACGAGGTCGTCGTCTTTGACCGCTAGATCGTGGACCGGCGAAGTCGGCAGGTTCAATTGCAGCGACTGCCAGTGAGCGCCGTCGTCCGCCGAAAAATAGACACCCGTCTCCGTGCCGGCGTAAAGCAAGCCCTTCACCTTGGGATCTTCGCGCACCGAGCGCGCGTAGGAGCCGGCTGGTATTCCATTTGCGATGCGAGTCCAACTCTTGCCGAAGTCGTGGGTCTTGTAGATGAGCGGATTGAAGTCGTCGAGCTTATGCCGGTCAATCGCCGCATAGGCGGTGCCGGCATCGTGGTGCGAGGCCTCGATGATGCTGACCATGCTCCACTCCGGCATGTCTTTCGGGGTGACGTTCTCCCAGTTCTTGCCGTCGTCGCGGGTGAGATGAATCAAGCCGTCGTCGGATCCCGCCCACAGCATTCCCTTCTGCAATGGCGACTCAACGAGCGAGAAGACCGTGTCGTAATATTCCACGCTCGTAATGTCCAGGGTGATATCGCCGCCGGAGGGCTTCTGCTTGCTCTTGTCGTTGCGGGTCAGATCAGGGCTGATCGGGTTCCAACTGCGGCCCTGGTCGGCACTTTTGAGGACAAACTGCGATGCGCTGTAGATGACGTTGGAGTCGTAGGCCGACACTAGCACCGGCTCGGTCCACTGAAAACGGTATTTGAGGCCGCCAGCGCCGTTACCCGAAGTGTCCAGTGGATACGGCGAGACATCCTGCATCTGATTGGTGCGGTGATCGTAGCGGCTGATTGTGGCTCCATCCGAACCGGCATACACAATCTCAGGATCACGCGGGTCGGGAGAGATATATCCGCTCTCGCCGCCCCCGACTTCATACCAATCCTGGCGTGCGATCACACCGTCGTCGGTTCGGCTGGCGATGGCAACCGTGCTGTTGTCCTGTTGGGCTCCGTACACGCGGTAGGGCCAATGGTTGTCAACAGCGACATGGTAGAACTGCGCGGTCGCCTGATTGTTCTGCTGGGTCCAGGTCTTCCCGCCGTCCACGGAAATCGTGGCCCCGCCGTCATTGCTGTTGATCAGGCGCTGCGGATTCGTGGGATCGATCCAGAGTCCGTGATGATCGCCATGCGGGGCGGGCAGCAACTCAAAAGTCTTGCCGCCGTCGCTGGAACGGAACGCTCCGGTGTTCAGCACATACACGGTGTCGAGCTGTTTGGGATCGGCGAAGATGTGCATGTAATACCAGGCGCGCTGGCGATATCGTTCGTCGTCGTTGACCCGCGTCCACGAATTGCCGGCATCGTCGGAGCGATAGAGTCCGCCTTCCTTGGCTTCGATGATGGCGTAAACCCGATTGGAATCGGCCCCCGATACCGAAATGCCGATGCGCCCGAGAGTGCCTTCCGGCAGACCGTGGCCGGTCAACTGTTTCCAGGTGAGTCCGCCGTCCACGGATTTGTACAGGCCGCTACCGGGGCCGCCGCTGTTGAAGTACCAGGGCTGGCGGCGAACCTGCCACAGCGCAGCGTAAACTACGCTGGAATTTCTTGGGATCGAATACCACATCAATCGCGCCGGTATTGTCGTCCTTGTACAGGACCTTCTGCCAGGTTTTGCCGCCATCTGCAGTGCGGAAAACGCCGCGTTCGGAATTCGGGCCCCACGCATGTCCCAGGGCCGCGACCAGCACAATGTCAGGGTTGCGTGGGTCGATGATGACGGCGCCGATGTGGCGCGAGTCTTTCAGCCCTATGTTCTTCCAGGTCAGGCCAGCGTCGGTCGATTTGTAAACACCGTCACCATAGGAGATGTTGCCGCGCAAACAGGCTTCGCCGCTGCCCACGTAAAGGATGTTGTGGTCTGAGTCCGCTACGGCGATGGCGCCAATCGAGGCGACGCTCTCGTGGTCAAAAGTCGAAGTCCAACTGAGACCGCCGTTGGTGCTCTTGAAGACTCCTCCGGCGACGGAACCGAAATAATAAGTATTGGGATCGCCCGGAACTCCAGCGACGGCCAGCACACGGCCACCGCGGAACGGCCCAATCTGCCGCCACTTCATGCCACCGACAATTGCCGGGTTGACCTGGGCGGTCGAGTTCACTGCGATCGATAAAAAGACGAGCGCGCAAAGCGCAAACAGCCGACGCATCGACAGTCCTCCGTTGTGGGAAAACTGTCATCCTATCGGGAAAAGCGAAGGGGTTCAAGCGGCGCAGCAATTCATGGCGCGAAGTAGCTGGAGATGTCGAGGACCAGTTGCGTGATTCCCGACGCATAGGCATCGACCTTGCCATTGGTGCTGGGCACGATCGCCATGTTGTTAGTGATGGAGCCATCCAATGCGTTCAAGGCAGAGACCACGGGCCGGTCGGCGGCGTCGGGCCACAGCGTCAAGTAGCCCAGTCCGCCTGTCGGCACCACCGACGCGTTGAGCACGTACGCCCGCGCCGCAGCGGGCGGTTCGCACGGGCTATTCAACACGTCCACCGGCGGATTCAGCGTCCCGCTAAAAGGCTGACCGTTGCCCCGCTTGCGGGTGTCGATGACCCGGCATGGAGTTGCCGCGTAAAGCGAGAGGCCGCCCGTGCCAGGCGCGGCGAAGTAGCCATTGATATCAATGATCAAGTCGGTGTCGCTGCTGGGATAGACGGAGATCTCACCGGCAGTGCCGGCGGGCACAATCGCCGCATTGGCGATGATCGTCCCGGGAATATCGTTCAAAGTCGAAACCAGCGGCCGCGGCTGTCCGGTGGGCCACACGGTCATATAGCCCAATGGGCCGTGCGGAACCACGGAGAAATTCAGCGAATACGCGGCGGCATTGGAGGGAATGTTGCAACTGGGGGCATCGAGTATGGGGAAGGCACGTTCCTGGCCACCCGACAAAAATGGTGCTCCCAGGCCGCTTGCGTCGGTGTGTCGCGTGTCAGCCACGCGACAGGGTGTCAGCGGATAGAAGGCCAGCGTGGAAATCGATGCCGGAGCGAAGTAGCCGTTAATGTCGAGCACCACGTCGGTCGTGTTGGTGGCGTAAATACTGATCGCGCCCTCATCACCGGCGGGAACAATGGCGGCATTGGCCTTGATGCGGCCATCGAGTGAGTTCAAGGTGGCGACCACAGGTTTGTCCTGTCCGGTCGGCCATAGGGTGAGATATCCCAGCGGGCCTGACGGGACCACGGTGACATTCAGCGAATACGCCGCTGCGCTGGGAGGGATGTTGCAATCGCCCTCTTGTGGTATGCGGAAGTTACGCGACGTTCCGCCCAGGATGGGGCCTCCGCCGGCGTGCTGTGGCCGCGTGTCCACCAGGCGGCAAGGCGTGACCGCGACCAGTTGCAGGGCGGCGAAGTCCCGCCTCTGATTATGGATACGTCGTCCACATACATGTAGGTCAAGCCGCTGTAGCCATCAGCATGAGCATTGAAATAAATCTGGATAGTCTGGCCCCGGTAGGGCGTCAGATCGTAGATCACCTGGGTCCAGGTTTGGCTGTTGGATGCCAGCTTGAATATCTGTGCCAGCTTGTTGCCACTGCTGTCACGGAGCTGCGCCTCCTGCCATTCATTCTGGATGGCGCCGCCGGTCGAGGGCCAGTACCAGAAGCTCAACGCCGGGTTGTCTTCATCGCTGGGAATGGCGACGGCTTGATAGACCGAGGAATCCCCGTTGGGTATCGGGCTGCCGGTTGCGCCTAACTGCGCGGCGAAGCTGCCGCCGTGTACCTGCTGCGTCGAAATAACAGGGGGAAGGATTCCCTCTGCCTGCCAGCAGGTCAGGGTGCCGCTCTCAAAGCCGCCATCCGACAGGGTATTGGGCACGCAGGCTGGAGTTTGCAGGCCTAGACCAGTCAAGGTCGCGATCTGGGGGCCGTCGGGACCGTTATCGGTGACCATCAGGGCGCCGCTCCTGAGTCCCGTGGCAGTGGGTTGGAAGCTCACGTTGATGTTGCAACTGGCGTTCGGGGCCAGCGATGACGCGCAGTCGTTGCTCTGGTGATAATCGCCGCTGGTGGCGATGCTGCTGATCGAAAGGCTGCCCGGCTGATGATTGGTCAGGGTGATTTGCTGGGCTGAACTGACGGTGCCGACCGGCTGCAATCCGAAGCTGAGGCTCGCAGGATACAGTCCCACGTAGCTTGGAGTGTTGCATTCGGGAAACTGGAAGTTGACGATTCGGGTGTTCCAATTCCATGCGCCGTTGGTCAGCATGTATTCCGTCGTGTACCAGAAGGTGCAGTCGTCAACGGGATCGACGGTCATGGAGCTGTAGTCTCCCCAGCGAGTCAAGCCGTAGGTCTGCGAACCGCTGCCGGTGATCACCGTGGTCTCGGTCTCCAGCGTGCCCGCCGGGTCGGTAGGCAACCGTCCGGCAACCGCAATGGAGGGGTACACGGAGCTGCTGGACACGCTGTAGCCAAGAGCAATGTCTTCGGCCTTGTCCATGGCAATGCTTCCCATCCAGCGATAATTGGAATCGGGAGCGTAAGTCCCCTGCTGCGCGACCACGGGTGTTCCATTGGGAGCCTGAATCTCGTACCAGCGCACCCCGCTGCTGCCGCTGACGGCGACCGAGTGGTTGACCACCAGGGACTCGTGGCTGCCAAAATTGCGATACGCCAGGCGATACATCAGCCGGTCGGCGAGCGAGTCCAATTGGGTCGTGGTGCCGGGTTGCGGCACGCAGCCGCTTCCTCCTCCACACAGCGGCATGAATGCGGCCACGGGAATTACCGTTGGGCCATTAAAGGTGGAGTTCGCGGGATTGCTGAAATCCGCGTGAAACTTGTACAGGTTGAGCGCGTTTGTTCCAAAGTTGAGCACGTAGTTCGGCGACCCTGGCGGCGGGGCAGTGGTGCCGTCGATATCGGAGGGCAGCAATCCTCCCACCATGGAGCCCTGCTGAAAACAGACTTGGGTCGCCGGCTGTCCGGTCAACATCTGGTTGCGGTCATAGGCGCAAACCTCAGAGCCGATGAAGTTTTCGCCATTGAACATGTTGAAGGTTTCATAGTAGGCGTCGGGCCAGACACCCATCTTGGGATAGTCGTCAAATGCCGAATATTGGAATGCATAGCGGTACCACATTCCAGTGGCGTCCGGACCCATGGACACGGCGACGCACTGAAGATACGGCGTGCTCGAGACCGAGAACTGGCTCATTACCCAGCGATTGGCGAGTTTGTCATACAGCACGACGGGATCGCCATCATTGTTCGACTCACAGCCTCCGCCAAATCCCGACCACAGAACATTTCCGGCAACCGGGCCGGCGACCAGACCCCCGTTGCTCTTGCTGAAAATAGCGAAATCGGTGTTCACCCACTGTACGTATTGCGTGGCGCCGACGGCCCCGTTGGTATCCGGCGGAGCGTACTGCACGATGAACCCATACCTGCCATTGCCAAGTCCCTCGAAGCTGTTGCTCATCAAAGGCGTGTAGCCCGAGGTCCGCCACTGACGCAATGGATCTTCCGCCAGAGGCCGCAAGCCGCGGGGAAGCGGGACCGGGCGCACCGGTTCAGCTTCGTGCTCCCCATGCGACACGGCTGGGGCCTTGCGGATGAGGTCGATCAGCGGCAGGGAAACATCATGGTGAATATCGCGCCGCACGGTGGTGGGACCGTGAGTAGCCTGCGCCAAAAGGAGTACTGGAACAACGCCTAAGACGATCAGCGACAACATGCAACGTCCCAGGGGGACACGGGTCGTTGTAAGCATGCTCTTCTCCCGAAGCTCTGTCTGGCATGCGATCGCAGCGGCGCGCAGGCGCTTTAGCGATCACATTGATTGCTTCGGCAAGATGCCGCAAATTGATTAGTGAAAGGCGGAAATGTTCACGCGGACACGGGCCTTTGAGAAACCCTCCCGCCTATGTCCAGCCGCGGACGCCATCCGCCGTTCTTGGACACATTCCATCAGCCGGAACTGGTCGCATCGGGCCGTATCAGTATGATCTGCAATGACATAGCTGCGGTTGGGCTGTGGCTTCTCAATTGCGCCAATAGGTACCGGATGGCTGGGAGTCGCGATATGCACATCGTTCTACAGGACTTGCGGTATGCGTTTCGGCAGTTGCGAAAATCTCTGGGATTCACCACCGTTGCCGTATTGACGCTGGCCCTTGGCATCGGCGCTAACACAGCCCTGTTTTCGGTCATCAACGGGGTGCTGCTCAATCCGCTGCCGTTTCCCCAGCCCGATCAGCTTGTAACTCTCCATGAAAGCAAGCCGAACTTCGACACCGGTTCTATTTCCTATCCCAATTTTCGCGATTGGCAGAAAGACAATCGCACCATGTCTGCCATCGCGGTCTCGAGGCCTTACGCCCTCAGCCTCACCGGCCTGGGTGAAGCCGAGCAGGTGGAGAACGAGTTCATCTCCTCGGATTTCTTCACCGTGCTGGGCGTGAAACCCCTACTGGGGCGCAATCTTGCTCCGGGCGAAGACGAGATCGGCGCCGCACCGGTTGTGCTGGTGAGCGAAGGCTTCTGGAAGCGAAAGCTGGGGGCCTCGCCGGAGGTCTTGGGCAAGAGTCTCACCCTCGACGGCAGGAGTTATACCGTCGTGGGCGTCATACCCGCGAGCTTCCATCTGTTGCGCGATTACGCCGTCTATGTGCCGATTGGCCAGTGGAACAATCCCATCCTGCCGAATCGCGGCGCAGGCCTGGGAATGCATGGAATCGGGCGGCTGAAACCCGGTGTCAGCGTGGAACAAGCGCAGGCCGACATGGACACGGTTGCCAGGAACCTGGCGGAGGCCTATCCCGACGCCGACAAAGGCATCGGGGCCAAACTGATTCCACTGAAGACGCTAATGGTGGGCCGCATTAAGCCAATCCTTCTGATGCTTCTAGCAGCCGTCGGATTTGTGCTGTTGATTGCCTGCGTGAACGTGGCCAATCTGCAACTGGCGCGCTCCACCGGACGGGCGCGTGAGTTTGCCATTCGCATCGCGATGGGAGCCGGCCAGGCGCGCCTGCTGCGCCAACTGCTGACGGAGAGCATTCTGCTGGCGATGGCTGGCGGCGTGCTCGGCTTGCTGCTGGCGCACTGGGGCACACGCGCTGCCTTGGGGGTGCTACCCTCCGCGCTGCCGCGCGCGGAAGAGATCGGGCTCGATGGTCACGTCCTGGTCTTCACCATGGTAATTTCGTTGCTCGCCGGAATTCTCTTTGGAATGGCGCCGACGTTCAACTCTGCCCGGCCGAACCTGCAGCAGACGCTCAAAGAAGGCGGACGTGGCGCCAGTGGCGTGCAGCACCGGACCCAGGATGTCTTCGTCGTCCTCGAAATGGCGCTGGCGTTAGTGTTGCTGATCGGCGCCGGGTTGCTGATCCGCAGCTTGACCCGGCTGTGGAGTGTGAATCCAGGCTTCAATCCAGACAATGTTCTGAGCTTCGGGCTTTCTTTTCCACCCTCGATGACGGCCGCGAAGCCAGACGCAAATCGCGCTACCCTGCGCGACCTCGATAGCCAGATCGCTGCGCTCCCCGGCGTGCAAGCCGTTTCGCAGACGTGGGGCTCCATCCCCATGGACGACGATGACGAGGAGCGGTTCTGGCCGGCTGGCCAGCCCAAGCCGACGAGCGAGAACGATATGGGTTGGGCAATCGACTACATCGTTGGGCCTGAGTATCTGAAGGTCATGGGGATCCCGCTGCAGCGCGGCCGCTTCCTGACGTCGCAGGACAATGAACATTCCTCTGTGGCCGTCGTGGTTGATGACGTCTTCGCCGGCAAGTATTTCCCCGGCCAGGACCCACTCGGAAAGCACATCAACTTGCAGGACTGGAATGTGCCGGCGGAGATCGTGGGGGTAACCGGGCATGTCAGGCAGTGGGGCCTTGACTCCGACGATACCGAGTCGTTGCGTGCCCAGTTTTACCTTCATTGTTTGCAGATGCCGGACAGCTTCATGGGGGGAACTTTCTCAAGCACCAGGGTCCTGGTACGCACCGACGGAACCCTGCCCGCAGCGGACGCCTTCAATTCGATCCGGCGCATGAGCCAGCAGATGAACAGCGAACAGGTTATCTATGGCTTGACGACGATGAACGGGATCATCGCGCAATCGATGGCGACACGGCGCTTTTCCATGATCCTGCTGGGAGCATTCGCAGTTCTGGCTCTGGTATTGTCGAGTGTCGGCATCTATGGCGTGATTTCGTACCTGGTCGCTCGGCGCACGCAAGAAATCGGTATTCGCATGGCCCTGGGGGCCGATCGGGCAGATGTGGCGCGTCTGGTCCTGCGCGACGGAATGAGACTAGCTTTGCTCGGGGTCGCCATCGGTATCGTCGGTGCCGTTGGATTGACGCGGCTGATGGGCAAAATGCTCTATGGCGTGAGCCCGACGGATCCACTGACCTTCCTTAGCATTTCGCTGCTCCTTCTACTGGTGGCGATGGCCGCCTGCTATATTCCCGCACGGCGCGCCATGCGCGTGGAGCCCGTCGTTGCTCTGCGTTACGACTGAGGTGGTGGCGTCTGCGATTTGAGCTTCGAGAAAGACCCGTTACACAAGGTTTGCACGCCCGTCTAACCTGCCGAGGTACAGACCTTGGATAAACGCCCGGTTTTGATTTTGTGCCTGTTCATCTCATGCCTCTGCTGCGCCGCAACCAGCAACGCGCAAGAGAACGTGACAACCCTGGCCTATCAGCTCACTCACGTGGACAAAGGCGAGCCATTTTTCTCTCCGGACGGCAAGAAAATTGTCTTCGAGACCACGGTTGCGGGATTCCAGCAGGTCTTCATCATGAACGCGGACGGGACCGGTCAAACCCAGATCACGCATGACCCGGTCACTCATGACAGTCCGTCCTGGTCGCCAGACGGGAAAAAAATTGCGTTTGTTTTCGATGACGGAAAACAGGAAGCCATCTACATCATGAACCCGGACGGGACCGGCCAGGAACGCATGACCGATGAGCACCATAAATATATTCATCCCAACTGGTCGGCAGACAGCAGCAAGCTCATCTTTTGTTCCGACGATGACTTGCAGCCTCCCAGGAAGAATGCTTCGGAAATCTACAGCCTTGACCTCAAGACCCGGCAACTGACCACCATTATTTCCGGGGGAACGAACACCTATCCTTCGTGGTCGCCCGACGGAACGAAAATCGCGTTTCGAAAAATGCTCGGCGAAATGAACTCCGAGGTATTTGTAGCTGACAGTGACGGGTCGAACCAGCGCAATCTGAGCAATCACCCGGCATTCGACGGCTGGCCGTCGTGGTCTCCCGATGGCAAGCAGATTGTCTTTGCGTCAAACCGCAGGGCAAACTACCAGATTTTCGTCATGAACGCCGATGGCAGCAATGTGCGTCTGGTGGCCAACACAGAAGGCCGCGCGACCGAGCCACGGTGGTCCCCAGACGGCAAGAGCATTTACTTCACCGATTGCAAGAAAGTGGACTTCGGAGTTGACTGCGAAGTTTTCGTGGCGATACTAGGGCAGGTACCCCCTCCAAATCGTTAAGATATAGTGCAGCTGTGGACGAAATCGTCGTGCCAACCTGCGAGTTGGCCTAAAATCAGGCCGTAGGGAGGGGTGCCATGACTGTCCGGCTGGAACATGCGAACCTGTGCGTGCGCGACATCGAGGGCATGGTCCGTTTCCTGCAGACGGCGTTTCCTGAATTTCGAGTGCGCGGCGAAGGTACCAGTGCCGATGGCACACGCTGGGTGCACGTCGGCACCGACGAAACCTATATTGCCCTGGGTCAATCCCGCATCGAGAGTGCAAAACACTGGACGCCCTATCAGGGGCTGCCGGGCGTGAACCATCTCGCTTATGAGGTGGACGACGTCGAAGCGTTGCGCAACCGGATGAATTCTGCAGGCTACCGGGATTCCACGCCTCCGAATGCGCATCCCCACCGCAAACGCTTTTACTATTACGATCCTGAGGGCAACGATTGGGAGTTCGTCCAATACCTGTCACAGGACCCTGCCGAGCGAAACGACTACACTTTGCCCGACCGGTAGTGGATTTTCTCCAAGCCTTGTTGAAATCGGCCAGCCCACTGAAATTTGTTGAAAATCGAGTTTTTCATCTTGCTGCAATCTAGTTCATGCACACTGTAGCCTACCCGCGCTTCATGTCAGTTCCTGATAGGAAAGGAAAGAGACGCGCGGCTTTGGCGACAAGCGAAGCCGGTCATGAGCGCATAGTGGAGGTACTTGGTTGCTGACGGGGCCTCAATCCATGACGCAGCAAACCATCTCCAAGGAGTTCATCTTTCCGGGAGACACGAATTCCATGGTGGAGGCGCGCGAGTCGATAATGGCCTTCATCAAGGAAAACGGCGCTGATGAAAGCGAAGAGATCGACATCTTTCTCGCTCTTCAGGAAGCGCTGGCCAATGCCGTACTCCACGGCTGCCAGAATGATGGCGCCAAGACAATTCGCTGCCTGGTCGAAGTCGATCCAGCGGCTTTTACCATTGTGATTCGAGATCCCGGTCCAGGCTTTGACGTAACCGCCGCTGAAACCGCCGATCCCAGCGCCAACACCACTGAGCACGGAAGAGGCATCTGCCTGATGCGCAGCTTGATGCACAACGTCAGCTATGGGCATGCGGGGTCAGAGGTCCGCCTGCGAAAACTGCGCGGGCCAGGTAGGCTGGCGACAACATCAATGCCGTGAACCGCCTGCTGTGCCTCCGCCGCTGGTCCGTGTCAGGCCGCCCCGGGACTCCGCGCCGCCTGTTCATACTCCCGTTCCGACTGCGCGGGCAACAAAACCCAGAGGCTGTAAATCCCAAGCGCGGTTCCCAACGGAAGGTTGACCAATGCCAGGAACGAAAGAACGATGGTCAGTATGCGGGCCCAGGGTTCGCGCTGCAACAGTCCCCACCCGGCCAGGAACCCGACCGCTGCCTTGACCAGAATGGCGATCCCGATCAGGGTGAAGAGCGAGCGCAAGAAACCGGCAGGCACCTCCGGTTGTGACCCCATCTCCTGCATATGCAGTGAACACCGTGTTGCCAACGATGAACATCACCGCGCCCGCAACTGCGGTGAGGGTTGCCTCCGCCAGCCACAGGATACCCAACAAGCGAATATGCTCCTGTACGCGGTTAGCCACTGGAGGAGCAACCACAACGGCCCCGGAGAAATCCTTGCCACATCGGCCGCAAAAGCGCTGGTTCGGCTGCAAAGTAGCGCCGCATCGATCGCAGAACATAGGCCCCTCCTTCAGGTTGCGCACAGATACCACCAGCAAAAATAGCAGCAAAATGGAGACGGCACCACGCGCCAGGGGAGCATCTCCGCGCCCCCACGGTCAGGTATTCACGAAGCGGTAAGGAAGATAGACTGGCTCCCACACGTTGGCACGAATGCGAGATTCCAAGGTTTGCTCAACCAGCGGCTCCGCAACGCCGTCCGCCATGGCTCGCAGCGCGACCGCCTTAGCGACCGCGAATGACACCGAGCGCAGTTCTGAAACCGGCGGTAACAATCGTCCTGACCTGCTGCGCCGGGCAGGGGAAAGTTCGGCGAGACATTTGGCGGCAGCCATGAACATGGTGTCGGTCACGCGCCGCGCGTTCACCGACAAGATACCCAAACCCATTCCCGGGAAGATGTACGAGTTGTTTGTCTGGTCGATGGGCACTTCGCGGCCATTCCAGTTCACTGCAGCGAAGGGGCTGCCGGTGCCGATCAGCGTGCGCCCTTCTGTCCACTTCACCAGGTCCTCCGGCTTAGCCTCAGAGCGCGACGTAGGATTCGACAGCGGAAAAATTACCGGCCTTTCGACCGCAGCCGCCATGGCGCGGACCACGTCCTCGGTGAATGCGCCAGCCTGTCCCGAGACCCCAATGAGCGTGGTTGGTTTCGCGTTCCTTACCACGTCGAGCAGGCCGATGTGATCGCTGCGCTCCAGCTTCCAGTCGGCGACCGCGGAGCACGCCTGCACAAATGGTTGCTGCGCCGGACGTATTCCCGCCATACCTTCTACCAGCAAGCCGTCTTTATCGACCGCATAGAAATGGCGGCGCGCTTCCGCTTCGCTAAGGCCGGCGTTCTCCATCGCGGTCAGCAGAAGTGTGGCAATGCCGATGCCGGCCGAGCCTGCTCCAAACAGCACGATGCGCTGCTCGGTCAAGGGCGTGCCGGTAATGTTGATCGCGGCCAGCAACGTCCCCACAGCCACGGCCGCAGTCCCCTGGATATCGTCGTTGAAAGTGCAGAGCCGGTCGCGATAGCGCTCCAGCAATCGCCCCGCGTTATTGCCGGCAAAATCCTCCCACTGCAACAACAGGTTAGGACAACGCTCGATCACGGCGCTGACGAATGCTTCGACGAAGTCGTCGTATTCGGCGCCGCGTATCCGCTGGTGACGCCACCCGATATAGAGAGGATCTTCAAGCCGCTCCACGTTGTCGGTGCCGACATCGAGCAGTACCGGCAAACACTGCTGCGGGTGAATGCCGGCGCAGGCAGTGTAGAGCGCGAGCTTGCCGATGGGGATCCCCATGCCTCCCGCCCCCTGATCGCCGAGCCCCAGAATGCGTTCTCCATCGCTGACCACGATGGCGCGTACTGAGTCATAGCGGTGGTGCGCGAGGATCTCGCGAATTCTATGCTGGTTGGGGTAGCTGAGAAATACTCCGCGCGGCTTGCGCCAGATCTCGCTGAAGCGCTGGCATCCTTCGCCGACCGTCGGGGTGTACACCAGGGGCATCATCTCTTCAATATTGCGCTCCAGCACGGCATAAAACAGAGTTTCGTTCGTGTCCTGCAGGTCCCGCAGATAGGCATAGCGTCCGAAGTCAGTGTGGCGGTCGTGCAACGCCTTGAGACGGCGCGCCGCCTGATCTTCAAGATTGCCGACATGCGGGGGCAGCAATCCGTGCAGGGCGAAGTCGGTCCGCTCGTCTTCCGTGAACGCGGTCCCCTTGTTCAGCAGGGGATAGTTGATCAGGTCGAAGCCGGAGAGGTTAGTCTCCAGAACTCCCTCGGCGGTGATGCGATATTTCATTGTGGGTTTCCCATCCGGCAGTTTCCATATTGTAGCGAGCGGCCAAGTCAAATGCTCTTCTTAAGGTAACGTGCGGTGAGGTTTTCCAGGTCCTCAGCGTTTTTCGGCCAGTCGTCGCGCAACAGCCGCGAGAGGCTGCGATCGGCGAGCAGCTTTCCCCCGGTCTGGCAGTTAGAGCAATAGTTGGTCTCGTTGGCTGCATAACGAATGTGCTGAATCTTCCCGCCGCAACGAGGGCAGGGCTGTTTATAGCGGCCATGGACGGCCATCTCCGGGCGAAACGCCGTCACTTTTTCCGGAAACTTATCGCCCGCCTCCTCACGTAGGCGGTCCGTCCATTTCACTAGCTGATCACGGACTGCCAGGAATAGGCGCTCGATATTGCTCGCGGTCAACTTCTTCGTCAGCGCAGTTGGAGACGACTGTGCCGCGAAGAGTATTTCGTCGGAATACGCATTCCCGATGCCGCTGAATAATTGCGGAACACATCTGAGAGATGACGAGGCTAGCGCATGCGGTTCATGGCCTCACAACCCTCCATGGAACCTTCCGAATGAGCGGGCAAGCATCAGGGACATAATCAAGATGCCTGCCCCGAGGACGAGCATGTGGCGGGTGCTGCGCAGACTGAAGCTGCCGACACGACAGATGAGCAGGTAGGCGACGGCAAGGTTGAAGAGTCCCCACCGCGTATCAGAAGTTCCTCCACCATCTGAAAGAACGCCGATCCCGACATCCCCACCTACAAGCAAGCCAAAACCGAGCACGCAAGCTGCAGTAGCTTCACATGCTGCGACATGCCAGCTTTCTTTCGAAGTGGTTAACTCCGCACTCTTCAAACACTCACCTAGGATCGATCCAGCCCTCGGGAGGCGCCAACGCGTCCGCCTCGGCTGGTCCCCAAGTGCCGGGGGCGTATGGGTAGAGCGTAGTAGCGTTGTCCAGCACAGGATCTACGATCCGCCATGCTTCTTCCGCGTAATCCTGACGCGCGAAACGCGATGAGTTTCCGGCCAGCGCGTCTTCCAGCAACTCCTCATAGGCTTGCATCTCGTGCGGGTCTGAACTCCGAGAGACGACAAGTTCAACTTGCTCGCCAAGCAAAGTGTCGCCCGCCACTTTGACGTGAGAGCCAATGGCGATTACCAGGTCAGGAGTCAACTGGAATCGCACGTAATTGGCTGGAAGCGGATTCTCCAGAAAAATATCGGGAGGCTTCCGGAGGGTGACGATTACCTCGGTAGCGGTTGTTGGCAGAGACTTACCGGCACGAATATAGAACGGCACGTCCTTCCAACGCCAGGAATTGATGAAGAGTCGCAAGGCGACATACGTCTCCACCTGCGAATCTTTGCTCACTTCGGGTTCATCGCGGTAGCCGTTGAACTGTCCGCGAACGACGTCCCTTGCCTGCAAGGGACGAATACCTCGAAGCACCTGGACTCGCTCATCGCGGAAAGTCTCCACGTCTAAGCCAGGTGGCGGTTCCATGGCGATGTTGCTCAGAACCTGCAAAAGGTGATTCTGGACCACGTCACGGATTGCCCCTGTGCGGTCGTAAAACGAACCTCGACCCTGTACCCCGAAGTTCTCGGCCATCGTGATTTGCACACTCTGCACATAGTGGCGATTCCAAATGGGTTCCAGAAACGAATTCGCAAAGCGAAAATACAATATGTTCTGAACTGCATTCTTGCCGAGAAAGTGGTCGATGCGAAACACGTTTTCTTCGGCGAAGGAGGTGTGAACCAGTTCGTTCAAAGCATGAGCGGACGCCAGGTCATGACCAAATGGCTTCTCAATGACGACGCGTCCTCCCGCCCCACATCCCGACCCATGCAGTTGCTTCAGGACCTCGGGAAATAAGAATGGCGGAATCGCCAGGTAATGCAACGGATGCTGAGAAGAACCGAGCTCCTGACGCAACTTGGTGAAAGTCGCAGGATCACCATAGTCGCCATCGATGTACTTCAGTCTTGAAATCAGTTTGGAAAAGCCTTCCTCATCCAGTGCCCCGTACTTCTCAACACTGTCCTGCGCTCGCTCCTGAAGTTGTTGCAGATTCCATCCGGACTTGGCGACCCCAATGACAGGCATTTCCAATTTCCCGCGTTTGGGGACAAGGACACTCAGCCCGCCGATATCGAACAGCTCAGGAAAAAGGCGGCGGGCCACGCCGTCGGCTCCTAGGTATTTCAACTATTTACCGGGCTAACCACAGCCTTCACCGGACAATTAACTGCTTGCCTTGGCAGAGAGCAGCTCCCGCTGTTCCTTGAACTGGCTTATGAATTGTTCCACAGACTTCGCCAACTCTTCGACAGATGACATTTCTGTATGGTCGTAGTAGTAGCCGACGAAGTGCAAGCGAATTTCTCTCCAGAGACGGCTCAACCAACCAAACGGAAAAAGCACTTTCTGAATCCGGCCAACATCCGCTGAAAGCTGCTCAACACGGCTCTTGAACTGAGGAACTAGTTGGGTAACTTTAAGAATCCTATTTTCGAGCAGCCTTACGGCTTCTCGGTTCTTTTCGTTTGCCTTCTCAATTTGTTCTGCTTCGTGGTGAGCTTTCGTAGCCTCGGAATGTGTCCACCAAGCCGACACACCGATGACGGCTCCAGGAAGGAGTACGATTCCACCAAGAACAAAGGTTCCACCGGCCATTCCTAAACCCCCGCTCGCCAGCGACCCGCCTCCGAACCAGGCGAGCGTCGCGTTTGTTGCTGCTACGCCATGCAGCACGCCGATGCCGATTCCTGTGGAAGCAGAACCCAGCAGTGAAACCGCTGTCCAAGAGCCTACACCTATTGTCGTGCCTACCAGCGTCGCTCCAGCGGCAGCTTTAACCGCTGTGAACTCTCGCAGCGCCAGCGAATAATTTCTGCTATCTGTCAAAGCAACGTCTTGCCTTACTGCGGAAATCGTCATCTCGGTTTTGCCCACCCGTTTCTCCAACGGAGAAAGGATTTTCTGCGCCACGCGGAGCCGTTTGAACGCAAACTCTGCTTGCGACCCCAGAATGCGAAGCAACCCGGTCAATCTCCCGGACAGCCCTGTGGCGTTCTCCACGATCCTCGCGTAAGCGGCGCGGGCGTTGAGTAGCCGTTCGTTGGCTGTCCGGAGACGCTCACTGCCACCCAACGTCACTACACATTTGGACACGCTGAGCGTCCTCGACCAAAATCCCATAATCTACACTTCCGAACGAATAGGTTTCCTTAAGACGATAGTTATTCAGGTGGTTACATTGTTGCACGCGCGCGCGTCCACTCCCAGAAGAATCTTTCATCCTGAGGGCGCAGACTGCAAGTTCGCAAAGATTTTCATAATGAGTTGTTCTCGCAAGCGCGTCGCAAGGGGGGCTTCGAAGGTAAGACCTTTGGTTAGGTGTGACCGTTCAGTTCGCGATTGCTAGCCCTTAGTTCTGCGATTGCTGAATCCAGCTTCGAAGGAAACGATCGCTGATTAAGAACGAGCCGTTGTCCTGATCGATCAGATCCCGTTAAAGTAGGCCTTCAGCAGCTAGTTGTGCGGTTGATGCTGATCCAAAGCGGTGGTGCTGCAAGAATCCTGCAGCGAACGGCTTCACTCCTCTGGGGAGGAAGCAAGACTACTCAGGAATCGGCGCTGGCTAAGAGATAGGGACTCCCAAAGGGCGGCGTAGGCATACGGTTCACGATCCAGCAACAATTTGACTCCCATCTTGATCGACTCTAGCGTGACTTCTCCAGCGGCATCACACTGTTCCCAAAGTACGTGACATAAGTGTTGAGCCCCATTACGCAAGATGCGTAACGCAACTTGCGTAAGTCTACTGCAGTTTTGCTTTTTGCTCTGCTGTTGTTGTTTTTTGTGTGTATCTTGTTGATTGTAGATGGCTTAGGGGCAGCCGCTTGTATTCCCGCAGGTGCAGCGATAACACGTACCGCTCCGTAGCATTAGCGAACCGCAGACGTTGCAGGCAGGCGCATCTCCGAATTCCACAAACTCACCGAGCGCTTCAACCTCTTCTTTCCCATTCGGGGGCGGCATGGCATGAATGGACACTGGACGGGACTCGAACAGTTCTCCCTGCTCATTCTTCAGAAACTTGAGCTCCATCCAACGGAAGAGATAATCCATCAGTGACGTGGCATAGCCGATCTTTGGATTCCTTGACCAGCCACTGGGCTCAAAGCGCGTGTGAGTGAATTTGGCGCAGAGCACGTCGAGCGGCACCCCATGCTGCAACGCAAGTGAAACGACGGTCGCAATCGAATCCATGAGCCCGGAGATCGTCGAACCTTCCTTCGCCATCCTGACGAAGATCTCCCCCGGTAACCCATTGTCGTATACGCCAACGGTGAGATATCCCTCCTGGCCCGCGATGGAAAAGTGATGGGTGATTGCCCGCCGTTCATCCGGTAGGCGCCGGCGCAACGCGCGCACGAGTTCCGGACTTGTACCCCCATCTCTGCGGGCACGGGCACCGATCCGCCTTGCGTACCCTCCGGTCGCGTGGCTTCGTTTTCATTGATCGCAATGACTTGCTTTACCGCTGACATACACAACCTCGCTATTGCTGCCCTTCCCGCCGCGGCCTTGTCGTCCGCTTGCGAATTCTTGTGTAGACCGCATACCAATCGGAGGCGATTTCTCGTTGTGCCTCAGCTAACGGCAGCGCGCCAGAACAGACTTGGTGGTGCAGGTAGTCTTCTACCTCATCCTTCTCACTCGCTCCTGGGAATACGTTCCGAGGTTGCGGCCAGAGATTCGTCTCGCAGCTTTCAACACTCGCAACGCTTGTCGCGATAGCCTCAGCCCCAGTCCATCTGAGAATCGCTTCTGCTTCATGACAACACTCTCCTTGTCTTAGGCGGATTGCCGCACACGAATCGGGCAGCCGAGGGCAGTCCGAATCATCTCCTTGGTGCAGCCTGCCCAGCATTTGTAAAACCGTGGGTCCTCAATCAGGATGGCCAAGTTGTCGCCAACGCGGTCGTGGCCAGAATCCGCGCAGGAAGGACAGCGCGTGATGTAGTTCCTTCCAACCTTCCGCACAGCACCAACGTGCGCCAAGATGCGAAAGTCCGACTCGGCACGCCCATGCCTACGGTGGGGGGAGAGTGCTCCTGCCCGGTGCCGGAGAGGCGACTGCCGCGGGACGCTCCTTTCCGGCAATGAACCTTCGCAGTTCTTCTTCGGTCACTGTCCGCAGACCGTTGAGGTAAGCGATCTGGGCGGCCAGTGTGTAATCAGCGCCGTAAAACCAAAATCGGCGATTGGCACCTCGGTGAATTCCCAGCGGACCGCGAATCGCGTTGCCGAACTCGCCGGCTCCTATGGCATCGTGCTTCGGAAACACCTCGATGCCGTCCGCCAAGCCTGCGCCCTTCACCGGCACTCCCAACCTCAAGGCAAGATCATGGATGTAGATTCGGCACTCCCTGGCAAGCAAAGGCGTTGCCAGAAAGATCCAAAGATGCCCACCTCGTTTGCTCATTTCCAGCGCTGGCTCGACCTTGTCCTGTGTGAGGTGGTACTGCAGCTTCAGCAAGTCCTCCATGGCGTTCTTGTAGTCGGCGTCGATGGCGACCCATTTACACCGCTGGGTCGACGGGTTGATGGCATACAGCCCCACCGTGATTTTGCCTTCCAAGTGCCGGCGAATGGTTTCCTCGGTCAGCATGAGTGGTACGTCCGTTCCTTCCTTGTTTGGCCGGAAGTAGTAGTGCCGCCCGGTTTCCGGGTGCGGCCGCATGGACTGCATCGTGTACGCACGGCGGTTCACGAACAGCCTTTGGTAATCCTCGACGACTTGCCGGGTTGCCGTGATTGTCGTTGCCATAAACCCGTCACCTCCTTTCTGGCAATTTCGCGAGTCCGCGCGCTGTTCTTCGCCTTTACCCACACGGTTTTCTGATGTGGGTGTCGGTAGATAACCCGGAATATTTTTTCTGTCAAACGGCCGCCTCGGGCCGCATTCCGGGCAATACCACCCAAGGCAAGCCGGTCCGCCAAAGCCCTGGCCGTTCAATGAGATCGAGGAAGTTACAGTCCTTCAGGAGCATTTCGAGCTGGCTTACGCTGTACCCGCCGAATTGGTCGTCCTCGAAGTCCACGGCGTACCAGGTTCCTTTCTTGCGGTCGAGGACATGGACCGCCCCAGAATCCGGATCTCCGGGCACGAGCAAAAACAGCAGAACAGACGCCGGAAACTCGATCCAGCGAACGATTTCGACCGTTTTCGGTGACCTTTATAAGTGCGGCCATCGCTGATTGCAGATCGGCTCCAGGGTCAACCTGCACAAGGGGTTCAACCATCATTCGTCCAAACATTGCAGTTATCCTTTCCGGGCAGTCCGCCCAGGTCGTGTTGTGTTGAAAGCCAAACGGCCCGCATGCGAGGCCATCGTGCTACGCTGGCTCAGTTCTTGAAAATAATTCAAGCGTGGTTTATGGCCGATCTTGGCGAAGTGTTTGTGAGCTACAGTTGGGACAGCGAAGAGCACACCAAAGCGGTGCTAGCGCTTTCTAATCGCCTTCGCGGTGACGGTATTGACTGCGTTCTTGATCAATACGAAGTGTCGCCCCCTGAAGGCTGGCCACGATGGATGGACCGCAAGATCGCTTCCGCGAGCCTTGTCTTGGTCGTGTGCACTGAGAACTATCTCGCACGGATCAATGGAGAGGATGCACCGGACAAAGGTCTGGGAGTGAAGTGGGAGGGCGGAATCATCTATCAGCACCTTTACAACCAAGGAGCAAACAACCAGAAGTTCGTTCCCATTCTGATGAAGGCTAGCGACAAGCGGTTTATCCCTGTCCCGTTGCAAGGCGCCAGCTACTTTGTGGTCGATACGGAAGAGGGCTATCAGCGTCTTTATACTCGGTTGCTTAGCAGACCACCAGCGGAGAAGCCTCCTCTAGGAAAGCTGGCCCCGATGCCTTGGAAGGCAGTCAAGACAGACCCAACGCTCTATTTCTCAAGCCCAATCACCGTGCCGCTATGGGATAAGGCCAGATGGGTTGCAATTGCTTTCCTCTGGGCGCCGGGAAAGATACCGATCATGGCTATCGCAATTCGTAAACAATTAGAACCAGCAGAGACGATCTTCAAAGAATGGAGACAACGGTACGGAAAGCAAGATATGTACGAAGAGTTACGCATTGCGATCATTGAGGGAGACATCCCAGGTGAGGCGCCCGGATACTCAGTCCATATCAGCGTCAATTTGGGAGAATTTATTGAAGCGTTATAAACGGGCCGGTTTCACTCCCAGCGAAGACGACGATTACGTGACGATCAGTCGTTTCCACCGGATGAATCCTTTGCCCGGAGCTACAAACCTGGCCTCGTTCAAAAATGCATATAAGGAGTTTGGCGATTACCTTTTAGCGCCCGCAGTCATGTAAGCGTGATGGATCGGACCTGAATGTGAACTTCGACTTGACGATTGCAAAGCGGCATCTGTTCTTGCGCAACGTCGAAGACATTGGGCCAAATGATGCCGACCGTGCTGTCTTCATCGGCTCTGATAAGGGTGAAGATTAGCGGAAAGCATTGGAATGTTGCAAAAGAGAAACGGTCTCAGCAGCGTTGAAAACATCTGGTCAAAAACTCGGCTTCAGTTCCTAAGGGCGAGCCGGATCAACGGAAACAACCTGAGTGACGACAAACAACATGCAACAGCCCATATGGCCATAACCCCTCCACCCGGGACTCTGTTTTGTTCCCCCGATACCTTCGTATCGGGCAAAGATACGGCCACGCAGCGTGGCCCGAACAGTTTCCGATGATCTCTGCTTCGAGTGGTTTGGGTGTAAACGCTTGTCGAACTCTCGAAAGGTTTCGTCATCGACTAGATCGAGGGGTATGCCATCGACTATCAGAGTGTCGCTTCGATCTGGTTTTGGCGAAATGCTACAGCAGTACATTGTCGCCGTCGATCGTTTACCGCCATACTCCATCCAGACACCTGGACCACCATCTGGCCAAGAACAACGACTGTCCTCAACCATGGAGTCTTCAAGCACATGCGAGGCAATCGCGGTAAATTCCACCAGCTTGTGCAGGAAGTTCTCAGGATGTGCCTTAACGTCGCAGAGCGAGACCCGGAGCGGCGCTTCTGGATGTTGTGCCCGGATCTGTGCAGGCGCCAAACCTATCGCTAGTATTCCTGCTAGCACAGAGATGATTCGCATGCGATCCAGTATATGCAGTGCTTCCCTTCGCGACGACAAAGCCTGTTCGCAAAGCGATGATGTGGGCTGACCTCTCATAGAGCAAGCTGCCACAAACATTAGTCCTCATTAACGCCCTAGCATCCCATCGACTCCGAGTTTCCTACTCCATGCGTCGTCGACATTCGTGTCAGTTGATGAAAATCGTCTTCCCATGAGCGGAGAACTGGCGATATCATGCGAGAACCCTCAGGAGAAGTTCGTACATCCGCTGCGCACTCTCGTTGCAGCCGAGATCCACAGCCGCGTGCATCTGATGCGCATTCGCGTACAGCATTTCCCGTACGGCGGTGCAGACGGACCGCGCAGTTTGAATCTCAAACGAGTTTCACCTTGCCACTCGTCTCGCACTGGCTACTGTACACAGTTCAGCAACAACCGGCGCAAACAACAACCGGCAGCGGCTGTGCACTCCGATATCGGTGAATCAGTGCACAACGCCGCGCCGCACCGCTCGAACGATAACCGGGCACATTAATCGCTCAAACCGAACCACTGCTGTGCGCACGGCCCGCGCTTGTCGCAGCGCCGTCTTGTGCAACTAGCGCGCGCACAATTGCCGGAGATCCAAAACAAAGCGAGCGCACAACATAAGCAAGAACTGCGTACCATTACTGCACATAACGTGTCGCAATTGCGCGGCGCGAGTGTCGCAACTTGTCCGTCGTTTTTGGCGCAAAGCTGGCAGACGTAAGGGGGTAGTCGTCCGCTAAGATATTCATCCCATGGGGGTTGTCAAATGCGCCGACACCGCTATGGTACGAAATGACACGTCTTTGGCCGGGAATCTGTTTAAGCTGTCGGGGCGGCGGGAATTTTCAGCGGGTTCACAGGATGTATTTTAGGGTGAGGATGGCTCCTGGGCCGGACCGTCCGCAGTGGTGTATCGAGGAGTCCGTCGAGGAAGTCCCTCAGAAGTCCAAAGTATATTGCCCGTCTGGAACCCTCGAAGGACCGAACCAGGAACGTCATCAGATCGATGACTGGGAGCCAGATACAGGAAGCGGTCAACGAGTTTTTCGCCGTCAATCTCAGAGCTGATGCGCAGGTAGTCTTTCCGAGTCTTAGGTGTACGTTCGTATTCCAGTGCAAATTTCCGCTCGGTTCCGTCCACCCTTACGGTCACCACCGCGTCGTAGTCCTTGCAGTAGCACACGCTGGTCAGTTCATTTTGTGAACGGATTCTCCGTGTCTGAAATCCAATCGATCAGAATGGCAGAACGCTTCAGGGCTAAATGGATCTCGTTCAGGTCGATCGCGTGATACACCGATCTAGGGAGCTTTCCGTCTTTGGTGCGTGGTGTCGGACTGATGAAGCACTCGCCTAACCCGATGACCTCCAACGCGCCCATGCCGGAAATGGAGTACACGTATCCGTCCGTCTTGAACGGAACGTCATCCCGGACGAGGTAGTTGTGCTTCACCAGCCGAAGGACACGGTTGTTAAACGAGTGTCGTGACCACGTGCGGTACTCCAGCCGCATGAAGTCGTAGAGTTGCCGGTGCGTGACGAACGTTGATCGCAGCACTCGTCGCAAGAGCGGATAATCCTGAGTCGGACTCAGAGCAATCGAACCTTTCCAATACCGCATGCCATCTTCTCCTAACTGTTCCAGTACAAGGACGAGCCGCGCAAGCCAAGGTTGAAACCTGGCTACTCGCCTTTGAGTCGCCGGTTCTTCTGGCGTTCTGCGTACAGTTGCTCCTGCAGGTTGTTGATGTGCTGAATTACCGCCGGGTCGGAGTTGCGCAACTCGCCCGATTGGCCGGGATCGACGTTGGTACCTGGCTTAGAACTCACGCCGTCTAAACGTAAAGACAGTTGAGCAAGGGTTCGCGCATTCGTCGCCAGTTCCGCTTTTACTTTGTCTCTCTCCTGCAAATAGAGGTCTCGCTCGTCGGTGACTCGCTTTAGCTCAGTCTTCAGTTCCTCGGTATCCGGATCGGCCGCGGGCAAAGTACGCCCTTCTGCCTCGGCCTCGAATGCACGATTGCAGCGTTCGATGTGCTGGTTGTATTTCTGGATTGCCTTCTCAGCGACGTCCCGCGAGTAGAAATCGTGGTTGTACAGGTCCGTCATCATTTCTGCCGTGATCCACATGGCGCGACGGTGGTCGATCCACTGCTTGGTGCACAACATGGCCATGACCAGCAGCGCGATCGTCGTGCCCAAGCTGTACTTGAAGTAAGGGTTTCGCACGCTCGCATCCAGGAACACCTGTCGGCGTTTTTCGATCCACGCACCGTAATTGAAATTGCTTGGATTGAACTGCTTGAGCAGGAACTCGTACCAGGTATCTTGGCGCTGGTACATAGGGTGCGCCGGTACAGCTTGGCGTTGACCTCGGGGCTGCGCCTGTCGTTGCCCGTGCGGCACCGCTTGGGATTGCGGCCGTTGCTGCGCCGTCACGGGAACGAAACTCATCAGCCCAGCCAATGCGAGGATGACTACTGCGAGCGTTCTCTTCTTTTGCATATCGACTTTCCTTGTCCACGACGAACAAGACTGTTCGTTGCCGGTCTGTACAAGCGTTTCGTACCCAACTGCTACATCTGTCGTAGCCATTGCGCGACTGCGCGTGGGTCAAAGCGGACAGCCGTGCCGATTCGAAAACTGGGAAGCTTGTGGGCTTTTGCGAGTTTGTAAATCGTCACCTGGCTCACCTGCAACAACTGCGCCAGGGTCTTTGCGCTGAGCGCGTGCACCATGTTTTCAAGTTGTTCGGGAAGAGATCGTGGAAAGTCAGCGCCAATGTCCAATCTCCGGACGTTTAGCTTTCGCCCGCCGACCCCGTTCCCGGCTGGAAGATGTGGACGCCCCACATCTAAAGCCCGTGCCGAATTATGGTTAGTTTCGTAATCTTGCATTGCGGTCTTAGCTGCGTTTGAGCTTCCTCCTTATTAGTAGAGTGCCGTCGCCGGAGCCGTCGCTGGTAGAACTGTTTCTGTTCGCCTGTCGCCGGGGGCATCCATCTCGGCCTGCGCCAATTCCGAGCCGCCCTTATGAGCAATGAATTCAGCTCCTACGGGCGAACGCAAAAAAGGCGCCTTTCCAGCGCTCGTGATACCTTCGAATCGAGTGTTAGTCAAACGGACGGGTGGCGTCCGGAGCCGCGTCAGTCGGGACTTTCAGGCGGATTTGACCGCAAGTTACAAGAGTGGACGATAGGATTTTGCCGAGGGCGTTCTCGCTGCAGGTTTCTGGCACTCGGCCTGTGAAGTTCAGCGGCTGGAATCAGGTGTCAGCAGCGTCAGACGGTTTATTTCAGCGATTACACTTTGACTGGACAACCGGGGGCTTATTCGTTCTGGAAGTCAGTCGCCCGCTGGCAGCCCGCGGGCCGAGCTGTCATTACCGGGCGTCGTTCGCGAGAGGCTCGCAAGATTTATTTCACCGATTGCACTTTGTCTAGGAACAAAAGTCTCTTCGCTTTTGACCCCGGAAGCGTCCAACTCTTGCCAAATGGCCCTTGCATCGCCGTCGCCAACTTTATTTCACCAATCACACTTTGACTGGAATTTGGAGCGCTTTTCTGTTCCAGACGTTCAGACGCCGACGGCCGACCCGAAAGCCGTCGTGTCGATAAACTTCTGCGTGCGCGTGAAGACCTCATTGACGAAATCGTCGGAAAGATGCCCGAAGAGCACTGGCGCTTCTTGATTTCGGTCAAACATGGCGAGCCAGACACCACGAATTTGCGACTGCTTGACTTCGTTTTTTATTCGCCACCCAGATGCGCTGACAGTTTCTAAATATATGGTGTATTATAATATGTAATCAAGATGGTATATGACCTAGACCGTCGACATTATAGTACGACTTTAAAAGCGGCTTCGCTTGGCAGACATCCCGCATAGAAGTACTATAATCGGTGGTTACAGTGAAAATTTAAGCTCAGAAGGCTTAACTATATGACCGAAAGTGTATTGGAAAGACAGTTTAAGGACCGCTTGGAATCAGGCAAGCTGACGCCTGCGGGAGTCCGCGCTCGAACCATCACCATGCATCCGGCGTTCGAAAATCCGGACTCGCGAGCCGAAGTGGACGCAGTTGTGGAATTCTCGTTTGATCACCTCCCCAACAGGGTTGTTAAAGCCGTAATTGAATTCAAGACGCGCCTGACGCCCATGGTGCTTGAAGGAGCGATCCATCAGATACTCCGATACCGCAACGAGCTTCGAAAGAGGGACCGATCCGAGGACATTTATCCGATGTTGGCGGCTCCCTACGTGTCCGAATCAGTGCAACGGAGATGTAAGGAAGTCGGGGTCGGCTATATAGACCTGAACGGGACGTTCGCGATCATTCACAAGGACGTATATGTTGATGTCGTTCGACCCGCGACTGAGTTCAAGAACCCACAAGGCATCAAGAACATCTTCTCGGGGAGATCGCGGCGAGTGCTCAGGGTTCTGCTTGCCCACCCGTACGTTCCGTTTAAGCTCTCCGATCTTGCATCGAAGGCCGCTGTCAGCGTGGGCCAGGTTTATCAGGTAACAAATCGTCTTCAGGAGCAGGGCTATCTGGAGCGCACACCTCAGGGACGACACATCGTCCGTCCTCGTAAACTGCTCAGAGATTTCGCACAACAACTGAAGTCCGACTACGTCACGAACCGCAAAGTCGTGCAAGTATTCTCAGAGCTACCGCCCAAGAATGTCATTGATTCCGTAACTGAGCTGTGTGTTCGACGTGGCATTCAATTCGCGTTCACGTTAGCCAGCGGTCTGGAACCGAACGAACGCAATGTGCGGCAGGAGCTAACTGCTGTATACGTTGATGTTCCAGCGGCAGAGATGCAAGTTGAGCTTCGACTCGAAATGGTTGGGCGGGGCGCTAACGTGATCATTATGACGCCGCCTGAAGCGGACAACACAACGTCAGGTGGAGTGTTCTATGATCGGCGAACCTTGTCTAATGGGCTGGTCGGGGTAAATCCCGTTCAACTCTACATTGACTTCGCAATACAAGGCGGCAGAGGGGAGGAACAAGCCGAATTCCTCTTGGAGCACTCCCTGGGATTTCCCGAATGACAATTCAATCGATCGATGTAACGACGGATCTGCCCGAAAGCCGAGAGCGTGCGGTGCTGCTTGAGATGCTCAAAGTAGTGCCATTGCTCAAGGCCGAGGGAGTCGACGCTGTCATTTGCGGCGGTTGGGTTCCGTTTCTGAAAGAACTTGCACGTAACTGCCGCAGCGACCATACGATGAGCTTGGACATCGACGTATTGCTCAGAGCGAGGGCTCGAGAACGCGACTCGATTGACCGTCTCAAGTATCTGCTTTCCGACTCACTCAATTTCGAACGAAGTAGCAGCACTTCGTTCCGCTATGAAAAGAGCGTCGATGGCAATCTAGTGCAACTCGATCTGCTTGCGGACCTGCCTCGTGCAAGAGAAGACGAGTCTGTGCTCAAAGTTTACGGCTCAACGACTTCGCTGGATTTGTGCCTGGTAGACGGCGCCGAGAATCTGGATGATCATGTCGAGACAATCCGAATTTCCTGCCGGGACGCCGGGAAGGTCGAAGCGTTCGAAGTGAATGTGCCCGACTGCGTCGGTTTCCTCATGCTGAAAACCGAAGTCTGCAGATATCGCGAAAAAACGAAGGACCCCTACGACATCTACTACTACTGCCGATACTCAGAGGACACAACTGTAGTCAGGCAAACCCTTGCCCAGTTCATGGACCAGCCCGCCATACAGAAGACAGTCGCTTCGCTTCGTAAGATGTTTTCGCACGAGGACTCGAAATGGGTCGAGATGATCCTCGATCATATGGAAATCGTAAACGTCGATGATCGCGATCAGGAAGCCCGTATGGTCGTTCGGACCATGGGTCGAGTCTTCGAATGTCTGATCGAATAACGACGATCAAGGAAGTCGCAGCGGCTAATTAAAGTGTGCAGAATCAGGGAGATTGCCCGGGAGCTCGGGCAGAGACCACCCGATTCCGCTGGCCGGTTTTGCGGTGATAACCGGCGACCAACTTTGCAGTGATTATCGAGGGCGTGGCCGGCCATCGATTCCCCAGCGCAAGTGTCGAAACGGATTGCGACATTTGATCAGGAATTCTTCTAACTAAACACCGCATTGACCTTTTCTCGCACGGCCTGGCTTCGGTTTGGCTTCAGGTAGCGCAAGGTGCTTTCCATGTCGGAATGCCCCATCCAAAGCTGCACCGTTCGCAAATCTACGCCGCCCCATAGCGCCCAGGTGGCAAACGTTGCGCGGAACTTGTGCAGCCAGAAGTCGTCGGGGTTTAGCTTCGCGCGCTGTGCGACCATTTTGCAGGCGTCAAGGAAGTCCAGCTTCGGTTTCCCGCCGGCTGTCGAGAACAAAAGAGAACAGCACGGATCGCTGTTCGCTTTCCATTTCTTCAATGCCTTTACAAGCCTGTTCGGGATGGGAATCTCGCGGCCTTTGTAGGCTTTTGGCGAGAAGCCGTACTCGCGTTTATAGCGGACACTCACGACTCCACGGTTGAGGTTAAGATCGGGCCACGTAGTGTGCATCACTTCCTGCTCCCGCATGCCGGTCATCAGAAAGAACTCAAACCATAGGCGCTCGTCCTCATCGCATACAGCAAAGAATTTATCTAGGTCTTCGCGCTCGTAGATTTCGGGTTCGTCCTCAACGTAACGGGGCCAGTCGTTCTTGCTCGCCAGGCCGCCAATGCGATTGGCCTTAAGGAAGGACATCACATTCTCGAACTTGTTGTAGACGGTGCGCGGTTGGAGTTTTTTCACGTCGCGCAGGAAAGCTGAAAAGCGGAGCAGATCTTGACGCTCAATCCGCGCGACGCGAGTTTTGTTGCAGGATTCGAGAAAGTACTCAAGGGCCTTCTTATAGGCCGCATACGTCTTCGGCTTCTTGCTGATCCTGACGTCCTCCAGGTAGCCGGCAACGGCCTCGGCCAACGACAGACCGTCGTCCTGGTCCTCATCGACCAGCTTAATGCCTGCGGCCTTGCTGCCCAGAATCTGTTGCTGGCGATGGCGCCTTGCTGTGGCGGCGCTAGCGTCCCGTCCGACGGACTGCCGAACGCGTTTGCCGCCTTCGCGCCATTCGAGGTAATAGGCGCCCTCGGGATGGCGCTGTTCTTTGCCGCCTATGAGGACGTAATCGGGTTTGACCCGGCCGTTAGCCGATATGACGACCGGACAGAATCGCAGACCCTGGGGAGTTTTGATGCGCTTGGTGAGATTGACTTCTTTGTTCACTTGACGGCAACCTTCGGTTTTCGGTATCACCGAAGGTATCACAGCTTGTCAAGTTATTCAAAACAAAGGTGCTGGCGGAGAGGGGGGGATTCGAACCCCCGATACAGCTTTTGACCGTATAACGGTTTAGCAAACCGCCGCCTTCAGCCACTCGGCCACCTCTCCGCGGCGTGTTATCAATAGCTTACTACATGCCCGTCAATTCGTCTGCTGGCCAACTGCTGGCCACGCTTGCAGCGAATTCACCACCACCTGCATTCGCTGCATTGCTTCCATGACTGCTGGATCAAACGCCTTGATGCACTTTTCCCTGGTCACATGCGGCTTGGCGTGACGCAACACGCGCTGAACGATTTTGTCATTGGCACCCCATCGATGTGCTGCCGGAACTGCTGCAGCCCGCTGCACAGGCAGTTCAGTCTGAGAGGCGCTTTTGCTGTGGAAAGATCTGCCCCCAGCCGGCATTCGGTAAATAGAACTCTAGCGGGCTGCTGAAAAAGTCGGGTTCAGCGGATGTTTTGAAGGGGCGCACCTCTAGGTGCGCCGTTAAGCTCTTTACCTTTATCATCACGAGCGGGCGTTAGCCCGCGAGCGATCTGCTTTTCGGACGTTTTCAGCAACCTCCTAGAGGTGCTGGTAATTCGAGTTCTGAACAGCGATGTTCAGCTGCTTGCTGACCCCATCGATCACCATGCTGGAGACTTGACTCGATCCGTCCGGTAAAGGGCTGAATTGCACTGTCAAGTTCATCGCGTCCTTGGGATCGCTCATATACGAAGCGACTTGGACCCGGACGAGCGCCTTGTGCGCTTTATCGAAGACCAGCGTCAGCGAATCTTGAGGTTTCAAGTAGTTCTTAACGACCAGTTGAACCTGATTAGGATTGCCCGCCTGCGGACTCAGAGAAACGTTCCCCTTCTGAAAAGCCTGCTGCAGCAGGGTTCCACGTGGCGGCACATACTGCTGCGCTAACGCCTTCATTTGGTCCGCGTAATCCTCGTACTCTTCCTTCTTCTTCGCGATTACACGTTCTTTCACGCGGCCACGCCTTCCGCCTTGGTCAGCGGATGTGTCGGCCGGGGGCGGGTCAAGCGAAGTTTTTTGCGGCTTTCCGTCCGGACCTAGACGCACCTGAAAGTGCTCCTGTTTTTTTTGCTCGCCTTTGAGGCTGATGGTTATTTGCTCAACCCAGGTATAGTGCGCCAGGGCCTGCTTGTTTTTTGCGGCTGCCTGCTTGATGTCCGCGACACGCTGCTGCATCTCCGGATTTTGTGCGTAGGCGGGACCAATGCTTACCAATCCGGAGAAAGCCAATAGCAGTGTTACCAAACTGTACCGTGCAGTGTTTCTCATACGTTTTTGACCTCGTGATCTCTGTGATTTTTGTTTGGCCCACTTCTGCCGTTGCCCTTGCTGTCCCCGATCATCTCCGTCGGCCACCGCCACCGCCGCCGCCCCAGCCGCCGCCGCCCCTGCTACCACCTCCGCTGCCACCCCAGCGGTCACCACCTCCGCTGCCGCCCCAGCCACCGCCACTGCCTGAATGCTGGTACTGCGAGAAGCGCTGGCTCTGTTCGGCGCCGCGCTGGCGGTTTTGTGCCTCCTGGTTCAGGTCGCCGGTCGACCCTCCGCTGCTCGGCTTGGACCCACTGGCTCCCGAAGTACGCTGCTGTTGCGCCTTCTGCTGGTCGGCCGAGTAATTAGGATTGCTCTGGGCCTTCTGCTGCGCTGAGGCAGCATTGGGATTTGAGCTGGCGGGATGTTGCTGGCTGTAACTCTGTGCCGAGGTTGTGGTCGGCTTCTGCACGTCGTTCCAGCTGCCGTTATTGTAGGTCTGCCATCCCGAGCCGGTGTTCTTATAAACGTTCCCATCGTGGCCGGCATACATGTCGCCGTTGGCCGTTTTTCCTGCCGCGGTGTTGCCGTATGCAGTGCTGGTAGCCGCGCCCTTCCCGCCCGCCGAGGTTTGCACCGTCCCTACCGAGCCGTAGGCGTTGCTGGCGTGCTGAGTGTACGCGGTATTGCCATTCTTGCTGACCACCGACGATCCCCAGGACCCGTAGGCGTTCGAACCCTGATGCGTCGCTCCATAGGCCCCAGTGTAGGGGTTGTAGGCCTGAGCAACGGTTTGCGTGCCGTACGCGGTGGATGCCGTGGCTCCGCGCGCGTAGGTTCCCGTGTTCGGGTTATACGATGTTCCCCAGTGCGCGCTGCCGTACGGTCCGTAGGCCGCGCCTCCGTACCCGTAGGCTCCGGTATAGGGGTTGTAGGTGTGGTAGCCGTAGGTGGCTGCGTAGGGATAGTAAAATCCGCCATACATGTACGGCGGATAGTAGTAACCAGTGCCACTGCATATGATCGCGCCTACCGTAGCGCCCGCCACGAACATTCCCATGTATCCTGCGGTATAGCTGGCCTGCACATAGGTCGGGGAGGTGTACACCTGGGTCACATAGGTAACGTTGTACACCGGCGAGCTGGGCGGAATTGTGTAAATCACCTGCGGTACGGTCTGCGCCACTTGCCAGGGGCCTTGCGCGCTAGAAGAGACGAACCACAAGCCTTGATAGCACATGTAATACTCGGCGCCGACAAGGATCACCTTGTTGGGAGTGTTGACCGCATACTGCATGGACGTGCCTTCAATCGGCTGAAACTGCGGCTCGCCGACATAGGAAACTTTTGCTTCTTTGGCTGCTTCTGTGGCATTCACGGTGACCGTGGTCGGAATCTGTGCAATCAGCACCGCGTCTTCTGCCTCCGGTGTACCAGGTACAGAGGCCAACACCCTCCCCGGAGGACTGTTGGGGGGAATCTGCGCAAAATCAGCAGGCAAGTTATAGGTGGCAAATGTCCAGGGTCCAAGCGCGCTGGCAGCGGTGAACCAGCGCCCCGAGGTCAAGTAATAAAAGGCCCCGGTCGGCGTGTACTTGAATACCGTGCTGTTGGTGTTGGAGGCGTATGACAGTTGCGTACCCGCAATCGGGGCCCAATGCGGCTCGCCGCCGAATACGACGATTTCCGCCGGAGTGGCGCTGTAATACACCACCGGATGCGTGGCACTGCTGCCGGATGGCGGAGGTATGAACCCTTTCAGGTCGGTGAAATTCGAGTTCTCCGGCACCTTCGACATCTGCTTGGGCAGCTTGCTGGTGGGCGCCCATGTCCCCTCCAGGCTGTCAGACTTGAGCCAGCCCTTTCCATCGAACAGATAATAGGTGGGGCTGCCCTCCTCGATGAACAATGGCCAGTTGGCATTCACGATGAATTGCATCTTCGAGTTCGCAATGGCCACATTTACGGGTGCGCCATTCACCATAAGCAGGATTGCCGGTTTCATGCTGATGAAGATGGCCGGCGGATCGTTCTTTACGGGCGCCCCCGTCGTGCTTTTCTTCTTCTTGGCGCTTGCCACCAGCCGGTCCAGGGAGATCGTCATGGTGGCCGCCGGGTTTAGGAATGTCCTCACCAGTTGCTCCATCTGGGTCGAGGTTGCGGGATCGAGCGACGGAAAGGAAACGTTCGTAATCTTGGGATCGCTGAGCAAGACGGTGTGTGCGTCCATATTGACCGCCGACTGCAACTGGGCGGTTATCACTCCGACATGGGTCTTGCCTCCGGTAGGAGTGATGGTGAATGCCATCCGTCCATCGACCTGCTGAAAATCCTTCCAATCGTCGACCTGTGGCTGGTAAACAACCAGCTTCCCACCCGGCCTGGTAATCTGGCGTGGCCAAACGGGGTCCTCGGCCGCTGCCATCACCGCCAAAACCGTCATGCCAAAAAGCAGGATTGCGCACGTAATTTTGCGAGTCATACCGGTTCTCATGTGCCACCTCGTGCAAAGACTGTCTGGGTTGATGAGGTTAGACTATACCGCCTGTCACTTCATCACAAATGCGGTGTGCGAACAACTGTCGCTTGCGACAGGGGGAATCCTCGTCCCGGGCCTGCTTTAGCAGCAGTCAGCTCTTGGCAGCAAGGTCCGGCTTGCCAGGTTCTTTCGCCCGGAACAGCAGAGTGTGAAATTCTTCTTCGCCCATCACTCGCCGAAATTCCATGAATGCAAACAGTGGAACAAAGGTGCAAAACACGATGACGGCCCGGCCGAGCAACTGATCTACGCGTAGCTCGCGCGACGCGTTGGCTAAATCGGCTCCATGCACCAGCCGTTTGATCACTTCCTCGACGACGTGAAAAGCGAACACCAGCAAGCTATACAGGAATGACTTGACGATCGCTGAAATAAACAATGACCTGCCTTCATACCTCTTGCCGAGGTGCGCATACTCTCCGATAAGAATCACTTTGGCGACCACCAGGGCGTTCAGCAGCGCAAAGCCGTAGGTCAATGACCTGACGTGATACTCGTCCAGCAGGAGCATGCTGTAGGTGGCGAGAGCGCAAAAGAAGAAAGCCAGATACAGGAAAAGACCGGTCAGTTCCTTTAGCTCGTGGACGGTTTTCTGCTTCAGACTGGGTGCTGCCGGATTGCTACTCATTGTGTTCCCTTCCTCTTCTTGGTTGAAACTCATGGCCGCCTTGGTGAGCTATCTGTTTCCGAAGGTCCAGCCCAGCCCTAAACTGGTGCCATAATCGCTGCCCGAAAAGTTCGCCGGCGGCTGGTTGTCCCAGTTGCCGTAGAAAGAAATATTCCATGTCAGATTGCTGAACACTTTTATGTAGTAAGCCGCATTGGTATTAATGTGGACCCGGCCGGGCTGGGAAAGAGCTGGCAAAACCATGGCATTCACGTCGAGGCTGGTCTTGTTGAAGCGGAAGAACCTCATATCACCCGCGACCACAGCATCGGCGAGACTTTGATTTCCCTGGGGCAAAGTGCTGGTGCGATACGCGGTATTCTGCCAGGCCACGCCACCTAGCAGAGTTATCTTCGCGTTATTGGTATTTTTCAAATAACGTCCAATCCCGGCTCCCAGCGTGGTCTGCAGATCAATCTCCTGCTCTGAGCTTTGCAGAAAGACTCCCAGGCCTGAGTAATACCAATTGTTCCATGGCAACAGACGCTGGGCGTTGTAATCGATCTGGTTTCGAGTGGACGCGTTAGCGCCCGTACTGGAGGCTAAAATTGAACTGTAACTCGCCTGGGCGCTCCAGCGCTCCCGTGGATATTGAACCGCAGAGGTCAGACTGAACTGGGCCGATTGGTTGGCCTTGGAATATATAAATCCTAGATTTATGTCGCCGTTGAATCGTTGCAGGAACTTCTGTGACGTTGGTTCCATTTGGACGACTTGGGCCCGCTCCAATTCAACTTTTTTCTCCGGCCCCGAGGTGACTTCGATCTTCACCGGCCGCTCGCCCTGGAGTTGGGCCGCCGAGAGTGTCCCTGTATAGACCAGACCGTTTCCTGTCTTTACGATAAACAACTGCTTGCTCTCCAGATGGTCAACCTTTGACCACTGCACCGAACTTGTGCCAAGAATGTAATCGAGACTGACATAAAGCACACCGGCTTCCAGTGCCTTGATTTCGCAAGTCAGGCGATCGCCATTCGTCATAACCATTACATCGCTTTTCTCCCGTCCAAACAACGGCACGACGAGAAGAAGCACGGAGCAAAGCACGATGGTGCGGAAGCTCATTTAGGATGTTCCTTTGATCGGGCCATTCTACTCTGCATAACGGTATGGGAAGGGACTAGACTTGACCTCGAGACCCCGAATTTTATGAGATTCCTGCGGATGTTTGGCCTCGTGATCATGTGGTCGGTCCTCGCCTTGCTTACTCTATGGGCGGTGGCGGCCCTTTACGTTGATTGTCGGGTGTTGGCACTGCGCATTCCCATCACCGTCATTTATGTTCTTGCGGTCGTCGCGATCATCCTGAAGGTCAAACGACCATATTGGGCCGCCGCTGCTTGCTTTGCAGCCTTCTGTGTCGTGCTGACGTGGTGGTTCACTCTAAAGCCATCGAACACCGGCAATTGGGAGGAAGACACCGCGCGAACAGCCTCGGTCGAAATCGACGGAGACCGTCTCATCATCCACAACCTCCGCAACTGCGACTATCAGACCGAAACTGACTATTCAAATTGCTGGAGCGACCGGACCGTTTATCTATCGCAACTCCGCTCCGCGGACCTCTTTTTCACCACCTGGGGGCCCAAGTACATCGGTCACCCGATTGTCAGCTTCCAATTCGGCGATAACGACCATATCGCGTTCTCGATCGAGGCGCGCTACAAAGCCGGCCAATCGTACTCGGCAATCCTGGGGTTCTTTCGCCAGTACGAGCTCATCTTCATCACGGCCGATGAACGCGACGTCATTCGATTGCGAACCAACTACCGCAAGGATGAGGAAGTGTTTCTTTATCGCACTACGGTGTCGCCAGCAAGGGCGCGGGAGATATTCCTCATCTATGCCGATTACCTGAACCAGTTGAGAGATCAACCCGAGTGGTATAACGCGCTGACCCGAAACTGCACGACCACACTCGATACCAAGATCGCCGCGGACATGAAGAATCCACAGCCCTGGAACTACCAACTCCTGCTGAATGGCACACTGGACGAACTTCTCTACAACCGGGGGCGCCTGGTCACCGGTGGACTATCGTTTCCGGAATTAAAGCAGCGTGAGCACATCAATCCCGCGGCCAGGGCAGCAAATCAGTCTCCTGATTTCTCCACGCTCATTCGCGTCGGACGAGCAGGCTTCTGAAGCCGAACTTGCGTCGCAGCATTTTTTCTAAAACAGCCGCCCGACGCGGAAGAAGAACTTCCGGTGTCCGGTATCGCCGTAAGCGTAGGCTGCTTCTACCGGCCCGAAGATCGTGTTGACTACGATTCCCGCCGCACCATCGGTTGGAAAACCTGATGCCTTGTTCACCATCGTGTTAGGCGGCCCATAGACCTGGGCGGCCTCATAAACGCCGAGGAAATAAATGCCGCTGCCCAGCAACGGCGGCAACTTCGCCAGTTGTCGTATATATCCGGCCTGGAAGAGGAAGTACTTATCGATCAGCAGTTCGTTGACGCCGTACGCCACCAGGCGCTGCGAGCCTCCCAGGGAAAACTGCGGCAAGCCGGTCGCGTAGTCGAACGTGGTTCCCGCAAATCCGCTGAGAAAAATCGAGGACGGCTCGTTCAGCCGAAAGTAGTTTTGCGACGCGATCTGGGCCACGGGATACGGCTTGGGCGCTTCCGGACTGGTGTTTGTCCACTGAAAGTTGGCTTGCAGGTTCTGTCCGGCGCGCGGAATGACAGCATTGTCCAGGCGATCAAGCTTGTACTGGATTCTAGCGTCGCCGAAGTTGCCGGAAACGGACGGTAGTTCGTTTGGATTTCCGATTTGCCGCTCAAATTTTTCCCACCCGCCCTCGTACCCAACGCGCAACTCGCCCGTGGTCCCGAACTGGTAGCCGAAGTCGAGGCCTCCGCCTAGCGTGTTGCGACGATAGATGGAGAGCAACTTGTTGTTGTCGTAAATGTAAAACGGATTACTATCGGCGAGTCCCCGCGGCGCCACGAACCAGGGGGTCAGCGGAGTGAAGGGATGGTAGTACTCGGACCTCACGCCATACTCAGAGAACAGGACGATGTCATTGCGCCATTCCGAGCGGAAGCCGCCCACGTCGAGAAAGGTGATTCTCGCGCCCAGATTGAAGGTAACGTTCTTCAAGCTGGATCCGTCGATGAGGATGAGCGGTCGAACGATCGGCGGTCCGTAGGTGTTCTCCTCGGTCTTGACCAATAGTCCCTGCTGCCCATTCCGCTCGACTAATTCGTAGTTGAGTACCGAAAAGCGCCCCATTCCCTTCAGGTGCATGATGGCCTGATCGAGTTCGTCGAAGTCGAGAGGCTTGCCCACGAGGCCCGCCATTTGCTTTTCCACCCGGTTCGAAAGGTTTCCGTTCACCCCATCGACCGCGACAAATGTGGGAACGGGGAGGGTGCGGCGGCGGGCGGCACGATCAGCCAGGTACTGGTTCCAGGTGGCGTCATCCACCGCGAGCGTCATCAGGACTTTGGACTTTGCCGCGGCGGCATCGTATCCGGCCTTGATGATCGCGTCCGCGTCGTCGAAACTCAACGCGGTCCATTTTTGTACCGGTACGGTGATCAGTATGTCCGCCTTTTCCATACTGAGCAGTTCGTTGGCTGAGATCATGACCGAAATCGACTGGCCGAGAACGCTAAACGAGGACAAATTTGCGTTCGGAAGCATCGGCGCCTCTGCCAGGTGGACCGCCAGCGTCAGATCAGCCCCCATCTGCTTCGCCACCTCGACAGGAATGTTCTGCAGCAATCCGCCGTCGGCGTAGATGGCATCCTTGGTTCGGACCGGCGTAAAGATTCCGGGCAGCGACATGGTGGAGCGCAAGGCCAGCGACAAGGAGCCGTCATGGAAGACTTTGGGCCTGCCGCTGACCAGGTCGGTGGCTACGCAAGCGAACGGGGTGGGGAGATCGTTGAAGCTCTTGATCTCCGAGTAGGGAAGCGCGATCTTATCGAGGACCAGCGAGACTTGTTGACCGGAATTGAAGCCCTCGGGAAACTGCACGCCCTTGCGCAACCCAAATTCCATGCTGTTGGGATAGTCGCGCGCGTCTTCCTTGCGCCGAAACGAGAGGTCGTCGAAGGGCGTCTGGCCCGCCATGACCTGGTCCCATGGGATCTGGTTCACGATCTGTCGCATCTCGACGGCATTGTGTCCGGTGGCATAGACCCCGCCAACCAGGCCGCCCATGCTGGTGCCGGCGATGTAGTCAGCCGGGATATGGTGTTCCTCCAGCCAGGTAATGACGCCGACGTGCGCCAGCCCAAGCGCACCACCGCCTTGCAGCACCAGGCCTACCGTAGTGCGCTTTGGTTTGGGTGGTTGCTCTTGCGCGATCGCAGATAGGAAAGCAGAGATGAGAACGATGCTGAGAAACAAAGAGCTAAGACGCCGGTACATGTTGTTCTCCAATCAGTCGAAAAATCAGTGACAGGACCCGTCGTCCTGAAACTGGCCGCTGGACGCCATTGCCGCCAAAGAGCGCGCGCAACTCAAGATTTGCTGGTCTAACGGATCGCCCTTCAGTGCATCCGGAGAGAGGTAGTTCATGTTCTGGCGCGCAGCCAGAACTTTGTTGCTCAACTTTTGCATGTTGTCGAACTCATTGCTGAGCAGTTGAAACGCGTTTCGGTCGGAATCGGTTGACGCGGCCACCGATGCCAACCTGAGACTCGTTGCAGCCTGCCCCCGGTAACTGGCCACGAAGGCATCGGTGACGGGATATCCATTTTGAACAGCGTTAAGCAGTGCACTCCGCCATTCCCGGATCACCGACATCTCCTCGATGCCTGCCCTCATAAACTCCTTCGAGAAGCTCGGATTGGCAGGCTGGCTTGGCGCAGCAGCAGTTGACGGTGCACTCGCAGTGGCACCTGGCAGCGTCAACGTAATTTGATTTCCCTTGAAACTAAGGGAGCCGTTGGCGAGCCGTGCCAGGGCGTCGATATTCACATAGGACCTTCCGTTGATCTGGAGGACCGGAATTTGTCCCGGCTGACCGCTTACGACGAGTGTTCCGTTCTGCTGGGCATCCTGCGACCAGGCCAGCCCCGGCAAAATCAGGAGGGCTAGCAGAGTCACCACTGTACTAGTTAGTTTCTTCAACATGGCAATTCCTTTTTCGCATTTGTCGTTCTCGCGCCAGATTGTACTTCACCTGAATTCTGGCCTCTCAGCCGAATACACTCACTTCTTCGGCGGAGCCTGCTGTTGCTCCTGGTCCATCTGTTTCAGTTTTTGCTCCAGCAACATCTTCTCCTGCTCCTTGCTTAGCTTGGGAAACAGCAGCGTAAAGCTCAACCGCAAGGTCCAAGGCGAAGCTTCCTCGGGGTGCACGGCGTTGCCATAGACCTCCGCGGAGAGGTTCACCGGCTGGAATCCGAGCTTCATGATTCTTCCAACACCGCCGCCGAAGGGCACATTCCACACGTTATTGTCGCCACCTCTCCAGTTGGCGGTGATGATGGGCGCGGTTTTGAGATACCAACCCTTCTGCATGTTGTAGTTAACGAACCACTGCAGCAGGAACTGATTCACCGCGGGTTTATCGCGATCAGAATGACCGGCTACCGACCAGTAGTTGTTGACAAGAGCGCCGATCGTAAAATGTGAGGGCTGGATCAATGCCACCACCGAGGGCCCAATGCTGAATTTCCCCTGCCCGAGATAGGTTGTATTGGTAGCTGTTGGGAACACCATGGTCGTGCCGACGCCCCAGATCACCTTACTCTGCTTTGGCGAGAGGAAGAAGGAAGGGTTTATGTCTCCCAAGCCGTAGACTCCGGTCGTTTGCGACGGGGGACCGGGTGGCTGCGGCACGGCAAGTGGTTGGTAGATGATCGGCGTAATCCAGCGGGTGATGAGGTTCCACTTCTTTCCCAAACTGAACGGAATTACCGGCTGGATGTTTACTACATTCTGGGTGCGGTCGACGGGCCCAATTCCGAAGTTGAAGTTCTCCTGAAAGGGAACGCTAATCAGGTTGGCGATGGGATTCTGCGACTGCTTTCTTAATTCATCGGAATTCGCCGCCGCTGCCGGTGTGGCCTGGGTGGCGACCGAAGTTCCCTCCGGACCCACCGGGGCATCTTGTGCGAACGCCGGTATCATCGGCAAAAGAGTGAAGGAAAGCAGCAACAGCAAAATTCGTTTCATTTTTCTTCGAGTCTCCTTTTGCGTACTTCACTCGTAGGCGCCAGCACCTGGACGCGCTTACTTCGACAATGACTTCTGAAGGCTTATGAGGTTCTGCGGAACCACGTGAATAAAACCGCTGCGCGGGCTGTCGATGTCCGATATCAGGAGGAACGCGACAGCGATCACCAACGGCAGAACAACCAATAAGCCGGACTTTAATCCAGAGTTGCGTGCCCCATAGCCGACCAACAGGTTGCAGCTGACGGCGATCGTCATCATCAAAATCCATGCCGCGCGGGGGATACGGTTCCACCATGCCGCCTGGGTATAGCCCTGCGAGTTCAGAACATCATTCATGCCCGCAACGGCGAGGGCGATCACCGGGCTCGGACGCGCCACGGCTGGAGCCTGCACCGTCGTCCACATCTCACTCTGCAGCCGCCCGGTATCGGCATTAATCTGCTGAAGCTCGCTGTGATCGCGCGTTTGGTAGAACCTCAGACGCAACTCGACATATTTCGCGAGCTGGGCCTGTACTTTTGCTGCATCCTCCGCCGGCACCAGGGTTGCCCGGAAATATTCGGTGCCAATCGCATTGGCCTCCGCTTCTTCGTAGTTCTTGCGCAGGTCGTAGCGGGTGGTGGCCATCGAGAAACTGAACCCGATGATGAGGCCGAGCAGCGTCAGAGTAGCGGCCTCTACAACGTTGAAATCGTCGCGCTCGTCTTCCTTCAGCGGCCGGCGCTGGCGCAGGAAAGCTCCGAGCTGCGCTGCGACCCACAGCAGCAATAACGAGAACAAGAAGAAAATGCGTGGATAGGCCAACATTCGTTCGGCTCCTCCGTTGGTCCCGGCTCAGGCCAGTATTGCCTGCATGCCATCGGGCCCGCCGCTTTGCTCAGTCCAGTTCACCAAAATTGGGGCGGTTGGGGAACTGTCGCCTGCGACAGGTGGGCGAGTGGTGATGGTGGAGGCCCGGGAGGTGGTGGCGGAGCTAATTCGGCCTGCCCAGCCAGAAGTATTGCCACGCAGCCGAGACGTTCTGGTAGTTACCGCCAAACCGAATGTAGGTGCCGTCGCTGTAGCTGAATTTCAGCGATTGGTGTTTGCTGATCGGGACCGCGAAGGTGCCTCCTATGCGGGAGTTGGTCTGACGGGTAAGCGGACTTGGTACGCCGTTCACACTGGTGCTTCCACCGAACCAGAAATTGCCGTCCACGGAAGCCCACAAGCGTGACTTCTTGAAGTCATAACTCAGGTGCCCTTCCAGCGCGCCAATTGGATTTTGCGATTGCGATCGGGTACCGGCATAGTAGATATTGCGCGACCAGAAATCCTGATTCGGTGTGAAAAACCACACTCCGGCGTATCCGTCGAGCACCCATTTGCCCCCCCAGCGCTGGGAATAGCCAAATTCGGGCTTGAAGGACCAGCGGTTGGCGCCCCAGTTGATCAGCTTGGTCGGATCGTACTGGCCGGTCGGAGCCAGCACCTTGAGACTGGCGCCCAGCAGCACCTTCTGCTTCCATTTCACGAATTTCTGCGGCGGCATGGCCGGACCGCCCTTTAGATTGACGGAGACGCGAAATGCTGAATCCAGCAGACCAGAACGGTACAGGCGCTGCTCCGCACCGAAAGCCGTTCCGCGAAAATTTCCCACGGCGTAAGGCAGGGATCCGACGACGTTGGCCGAGTGCCGAAAGAAACCGAATGAGTGGTAGTAGCTAAAGATCGGTACGCTGTATGTCCCTGTCGCGCCGCTTACCGGAAGTGCGCCGTTGTAATCAATACTGCCGTCGTAGAAGGAGTAGGTCAGGGTGATTGAGTTGAAATGCAGAGGAGTAATGACATAAGCGCGCGGCGCCAGGTCCTGAGCGTTCAGCCCATGCAGCGAAAACAGAAGGGCTGCGGATAACAGAATGTCGAACAAACGTCGCATCTTGAGAACCTACTCACTGCTGGTGTATGCCAGGCGCAACCGCGTCAGATGCGCGGAAGCGTGATAATCCGCCACAGGGGGATGCATACCAGCAGCGCCGCCAAGACAGCCAGGCCGATCCGCACTGCCTCGGTTCGAAATCGCTGACTGATTGCCGTCAGCAATAAAACTGTCGCCAGCAAGACCGTAGCTCGCACGTAGGCGTCGGAAATGCCTCGGTCCTTTGCCCCTTGCTGAAAAAACTCTGCGGCCTTACTTTCCAATCTGGCTGCCTCCTCCGACTTGGCATTGTGATATTCCGGCATCATCAAAGGCCCGGCTGGCGCATTGGGATTGTTCAAGGGATCAGTTTTCTTCCACGCCTCAAATGCCACGCGGAACTCGGGACGAAAGCGGCGCTCAAACAGTTGCGCAAGTTTGTGCTGTCCACCTGCTTCAGCCTTTATCCATTCGACAACGGTGGATGCGTCGTACATGCGCTCCTGGCCACCACTCGTTTGCAGTCCCTGGGCTTGCACGCGCAGCTTGGTGGACTGCTCGTAGAGTTCATCCTGGCGGCCATCCCAGAGCGCCGCCTGATAGCCGCTCCATGCCGTGATAACTGCCACCAGCGCCAGCACGATGGCTTCAACGATCTCCAGAATTTCCACGGAGCGCGAGGAATGGGGCGCCGAGTGCTTCCTGGTTTCGTTCAGCTTGTGGGCAGCCTCGATGGTTGGCCCTCCTATCTCGGGCATGCGGTCTCCTTTTCGCGAAGCGTTTGCCTGGCCGTCATGAATGCGGTCTCCATTCTTTCCTAGAAGAAAAGATTGAGCATAAGCCCCAACTGGTTTAATTGCTTATTCGGACTCTTGCCAGTGTTGTTCTGGTGCTCATAGTACGGATTAAATTCCACGTGTTTGCCGAGCGGAAAAAGACAACCCACAAAGATTGCGGTATCCGCCCATTTGCCATATTGGCTGTCGTAGAAAAACTCGGCGCTGGCATACGGTGCGGGGTGGTAAGAGCGAATCGTCAGTGTCTTTTCGACCTCAAAGCGGTTGCGATAACGCCAGGTGAAGTTTCCGCTCGCCCAGTCAAGATCGCCACGGTTTCGGTCGGTAAGCAAAAATCTCTTCGCCGGAAATCGAAACGTCAAGACCGGCTCCATGCGGTTGGTAGCGGGTGAACCGTTCGCCTGTGGGAGGTAGCGGTATCCGATTGAAAATACCAGCGGCCGCGACTTGGAGTCGTCCAAGTCGAACGCAGTGACATCTTTCAGGCGAAGCAACGGCTTCAGATAGAAATCAAGGCTCGGCCCTAATTCCGCTTGCGTGGGATCACCCGCTTCTCTCGTTTGCTTAGCCTGAAAACTGATGCGCAGCTCGGAGCTCAGCTTGAAATAGGTGTCAATTTCTGGCAGGAATTGGTCTGTCTGCGCGCTGCCGTGCAGACAACTGAGAATCACGAGAGCCGCCAGCACCAGCGACCGTTCCGCGGCGCCAGACAAGTTCTGGATCGATTTGGCGATGTAATTCATCAGGCGTCGTCGAAGTGCCCGCAGGATTCGTGCTATCCGGCAGTCATTCCTCATTCCCTTCTTGAACAGCCTTGATGTCTCCGCGCTTAATGGCCGCCAGCAAGGTGGCGTGGTCCTCTTCGGTCTGATCTCCGTAGCTCTCGGCCCACTCGGCCATAGCTTCATCGAGGGCGGTTGAGTTGCCACAGTAGCCGGCAATGCGTGCCGGGTCCCCGGTCCGAGCGTGAGCTCGGGCGAGGATTGCGCCGCACGCCCAGGCATAGAAGTTGAAGGAGGCGCCGGTTAGAAATTCCACCGGAATCGACGCCTTTAGATTTTTCATCTGGCGGACGTAGTAGTCGCGGCCCGTCGAGGGATGTGTAGCCCAGCATCGGATCGGACGAAGCCTGCAGTGCGCGCTGTCCGGCGACCACCCGCTTGCCATTGTGGCGAAAATCATCCGGTAGAGGCGGCAGATAAGGAGCATGTGCCGCCTGCGACACACTCCTTCACCTGCAGGAATAACGGATCGTCGTCCCCTATCCCGAATAGCAGCACCAGGTATGCCCGGGTTCCCACCGACCCGACGCCGACGACCCGGTGTGCAACATCAGCGACATGGTACCGGCCGAGCATCATAGCGCCGCTCCGGCCCCAGGGTCAGCGCATAGCGGTTCAGCGCGTCGATTGCTTTGGCTTTGGCCTTCTCGCCCACGTGCGTCAAGATTGGCGGGTCCTCGCGAAATCTCCACTTCCCATGGCCTATGTTGTCGGCAACTTTGGGCAGCAAACTGCGATTGTCGGTGCGCATGGCTTTGGCCAGGGTCTTGGCAAAAACCGCCTTGGACTTGGCGTCCACTTTGACGATCGGATTCGAGCGTCCGGGATAAGCGTGCAAGTACCAGACGTCCAGCACTCCCATGTTTTGCAGACGGTGAGTGTTAAAGCGGTAGCCTTGCACACCCCGTTTCACGCCAGCCGCCCGTTCCCGGCGATTCAGGCCATTCTGCCGGCCGGCCACATTCACGCTGGCGGCCAGCCGCTTCACGTCCCACTCCCAGGGACCGATGACGGCCTCGTCAAAATCGTTCATGTCGAAGACCACTTCCCGCTGCGGCGTCCCGTACATGCCAAAGTTGTTGAGGTGGGCGTCGCCGTCCATCACCACCGGAATTCCACTGATCGGCGACGTGGAGAGATCTGCCGCCATCACGCACGCCGACCCGCGCAGGAAAGCGAACGGCGAAGCCGCCATGCGCCCCATGCGTAGCGGCACCAGGTGCTTTTGCCGGCCGCGGTTGCTTTCGGCCAGCAACTCTAGCGGGTCGGGACGATGTTTCCCCGGCTTCCACTCGGCATGCGACTCGCGCGGAATTACCCGCCGCAGCGCCTTGCCGTCGGCCCGCCGTTGTTCCCACGGAACCATTGTGCTGCCCAGATCAAATTTCGGCAGAGGTTCGATTTTTGCGATTGCCATTCACTCCTCCATAATTTCGATTCAGCACCCAGCGTGGTCTCGGCAGTGCGACGGTTGCAGTGTGTCTATCTCACAGCACTCAACAATCCCTTCAGCACCTCGACGAAAGGAATCTCGGCCAGAATTGCCGGCATCATCGGGACTACAACTGCCAGAATCAATGCGAAGAAGGCGCCTTTGTCAAAAGGAAAGGGCTTGAGATCCTCGATGTTCTGGTAGCTGCTGGCAAGGTCGGTAAGGGCGCTGATTTCCGGGGCGGCGAGAAACTCCTCTTCGCGGCCGGCGCGATGCAAAATCCATTTGTTGTGAAAGTCCATGCCATGCATTTGCGCCAGGGTGCCGTACTCCAGAATTCCTTTGCGGCGCAGTCGCCCCAGCTTGGGCACGAAGAAAATCAGCGGCCCCAAAGCGACTATCAATACGATGATCAGCAGAACGATGGCCTCAAGTTTGAAGTCCATGAGGTGCATCCCCTCGCGCAGAATCTGAGCGCGCCAGGTTGCCCCGATGGCGGTGGCTGCGACAAAGACCGTGGGCGCAAGAGCCAGAGGTGACATCCCCAGAAAGCCAAGTCCGCCGTGACGATCGGGATGTGTCGGCACCAGATGCAAGTTCATTTGCGATAGCTTGAACAGAAACATCGCCCACAGAAACCACTTCCAAAGACTGATGCCGAGAAGAAACTGATAGAGCAACTGGCTCACCAGGATGTAATACCAGCCTGCGGCTGACAGGTGCATGTCGGCACCCGTTCCTATCAGAGCCCAGGGCCGCGCCAACTGCAGATGCGTGTGCACGATCTGTATGGCGCGCACGCACGCAACCACCACGATTAACGCCTCTGGAATGATTGAATCGCGCAACCGGATGAGTCGGACCAAAGTCTCATCCATGCGGAGAGTGTCTGACGGGGGAAGCAGCCCGGCTTGGCGTATCTGCAACAGGATGGTGCGGAACACCGATTCCATGACCACCTGGCCCACCAGCAACACCGGTACGCCGATCAGCACTCTTGCATTGATGAGATAGTCGCCGACCAATCCGAAAACTGCACGGGGGTCGAACAGCAGCGTAATGAGGACTAACGGAATCCAGCCAACGGCAATCGCGAAGGTCAATCTTCGGCCAAGGTTCCAGCGATTCTGCGCGATCAGGTGCGCCGCTGCCTGCGCACGATAAAACGGACCTCCGCGAACCAACGAGAAACTGTTGTCCACGGAGGTGTCTTGGGGTGCTGCGGCTTGGCCTACCTGCACCATAATTTCCGCCTCGTCCTGGGTGCTGGGAGCCGGGAGGGTGGCAGTCTCTTGAAGGGGCGGCCCTTGCGAGCCGCCCGCTGTGAAGCTCATCCTTCTTACTGGCTGGGGCCCTTGGAGGCTGCTTCGGCCTCGGCCATCCTCTTGGCCATCTCTGCTTTGACGGCGTCGAGGTTGAAGCTCGCGCCCCGCTGCATCGGTGGATATTCGAGGAAGGTTTGCAGTTCCTTGCCCATTACCTGCTGGACAAATACGAAGCGCCAGAACTGGTACTTGAACCAATCGAAGTATTGCTGCGCCCCGTCTTTCGTCCCGTTGCTGGGCCAACCCGTGCGCTCAAATGGATCGAGACGCAGGTTGGTGATGTACGGCACGTCAGGATGGGTCTTCTCACCCAGCCAGCCTTGAGGTTGGTCGATGAAGCGGAATTTGTAATCATCAATGCGCACCGCGCCGACCGTGCTTTCGCCGAGGTAGAAGATTTCGTGACGCGTCGACGGGCCTTTGCCGGTGATGGCGGCCATCTGGTTGTAGCCGTCCAGATGGTTCTTGTAGGTCCGGTCGCCGATGGTCTTGCCCTTCAGCAGTTCTTCGGTGACGTTCGGATTGCCCGCTGCGGCAACGAATGTGGGCAACCAGTCCATGCCTGAGAAGATGCCGTTCTGCACCGAGTCGGCCGGCACATGCCCGGGCCAGCGCAGCAGGCAGGGCACGCGGAAGCCGCCTTCGAGGACCGTTCCCTTGGACTGCGCGAACGGAGTCTGCCCGCCATCAGGCCAGGTGAAGAGTTCGGTGCCGTTGTCGGTGGTGAACACGACAATCGTGTTGTCGTCTTCGCCAATTTCTTTCAGCTTGGCCATCACGAGGCCCACATCGTCGTCCAACTGGGCCATGCCGGCTTCTTCTTCTGACCAGCCATTCTCAGCGTTGCGCAGCGCCTCGTACTTAGGCGAGAGGTGAGTGACGATATGCATGCGGGTCGGGTTGAGCCACACAAAAAATGGCTTGTTGTCGGCCTTGGCTTTGTCGATGAACTTGAGAGTTAAGTCGCGAATCTCATCGTCCACCGTTTCCATGCGCTTGGGATAGAGCGGGCCGGCGTCTTCAATCTTCTGTTTGCCCACCTTGCCCCAGCGGGGCATCTCGGTCGCGTCATCCGTGGTCGTCGCCCACGAATGCACCATGTTCCGCGGGCCGACGACATTCAGCAGATTCTGCGGATAGTTGGGATGCGCCGGGTCTTCCATCGCATCCAGGTGATACAGATAGCCAAAAAACTCGTCGAACCCGTGGACCGTCGGCAGGAACTCATTGCGATCGCCCAAGTGATTCTTGCCGAACTGTCCGGTGGCGTAGCCCATTGATTTTAGTATCGTCGCAATAGTTACGGCCTCGGCTGGGATGCCGATCTTAGCGCCAGCCTGGCCTACGGTGGTCATGCCGGTACGAATCGGAAGTTCGCCGGTGATAAAGTTCGCGCGACCTGCCGTGCAACTCGCCTCGGCGTAATAGTCGGTGAACAGCATTCCTTCCTTGGCGAGTTTGTCGAGGTTCGGCGTTTTGCCGGCCATCAGGCCGCGATGGTAGGCGCCGATGTTCCACATGCCGATGTCATCGCCCATGATGACCAGAATGTTAGGTGGCTTGGCGCTGCTGGCTTGCGCATGTAGGGTCGCGCCGCCGCCCGCGAAAATACCAGCGACGGCCAGTGTTCCCAAAGTTATTTTTCGAAAACTTGCACTCAAATCCATACTTTTCCTCTTTCCTGCAATACCGGTTAGCTCCCCACAGGGAGAGTTCTTCGCTGCCAGTTCACTACGGTTAGGAATGTTTGGGAACTGTCACTTGCGACAGGTAGTTGGAGGGATGACTATCTTCCGGCGGGGGGCTTCGCCTGAAACACGACTGGCGTCGCCCTTATGACGACGCCAGAGGGTCGAACACTTCCACGCAACAAATCTGAACTACATCATGTCCGGCGGCACAATGTCGCCACGGCGCTGTTGCTGAAAGCATGGTTCATCCTGGGCCTGGCAAACGGGATACAGCTTTCCCCACCCGGTAGCGAACCCGATCCGCGACTCATCCACTCCATCTCTGACCAAGGTCGACTTTACGAATTGAGATCTCCGGTAGGAGAGCACGAGGTTGTAAAAGATGTCGCCGCGAACGTCGGCGTAACTCTGTATCCAGAAATGTGCGTCGGGATGCTGCTTTAGCCATTCTGCATCGGAGGCCAGCACGGCGGGATCGGTGACCCGGTTGTAAACGTTGAACGGAAAGTAAACGTCCTTCACATTCTGGGTGAAGTCTGGCGCTGGTGAGGACATCTGCGCCGCAAGTTCTTTGGTTGGCATGAAAAAGGCCACCGCCAGCAGGATGGTTGCGAGCGAGCTCCACCGGTACGTCAGAGTCAGAACCTGTTTCATCACTTCCTCCTCATAAATTTGTTGCAGGGGACCAGGAAAACGTTGGCGCGCCGCCGGTTTCATTTGATCACAGCCCCTCAGCCCCTATTTCCGGTCGCGAACCCATGACCACCAACCAACTTCCCCGCGAGCATAACGAACGAACATTACAGGAGGATGAATTCTTTGTTTGACTTATCGCGTTCCGCCGTTACGGAGCTCCGAAGCTTTCTGAATGACGCCGAAGAGGAAGGCTGTTGTCAGGCCAAATAGCAGCATTCCATTCAACGCCTCCAGCGCCCCCATAAGCTGCCAACGCTGTTCCAAAATCAGATTTGTGTGTCCGTAGCTGGTTATGGCGCTCAGCGAGTAGAGGACCGCAGAGCCGTTCGTTGGCAGGGCCCCGACCAGTCGGTAGGCGACCGCCCAGATCATCCCTTCAGTCCCGTGCAAGAGGGTGGCCGCCAACGCCGCCGTACCGATGATCACCGTGAACACAACAGTTGAGCCATAGCGTGCTACAGCTTCGCGTCTAACGCCGTCGACCCTCTCCCTGATGAGCAAAAGCCCGAAAACATGGAAGACCAGGGTTAGTACGATTAAGGGCACGCCCCATCCCCAGTCGGCGACCCAGTGGCCAACCAGAACGATTAAAGCTGCGCGTGGAATATCCATACGTTTCGCGTACAGTTAACTCCGCTTGCGAATCTTTGGGAACTGTCACTTGTGACAGGTGGTTTACACGCGGAAATTCGTGGGCAGAGTGGAGAGTCCGTAGCGCTCAACGCTCTGTTGTATGTCTTTCATGTCGCCATCGATGTGCTGCCAGAACTTCATCAGCCCGCTGCATAAATAATTCAATCCTGGCTCCCCGTCGGAGGCGCGAATCAGGCGGTTCTTGGGACACTCGCCGTTGCAGGCAAACAAGTATTTGCAATTGCGGCACTGTTGCGGCAGGTCATCGCGCTTGGCAAAGCCAAACTTCGTCTCTCGTTCGGAAAATACCATGCGCGAGATATGTTCTTCCGTGATGTTGCCCAGCTTGTATTCGGGATATACATAATGGTCGCAGGAATACACGCTGCCATCGTGTTCCAGCGCCACACCTTTGCCGCAGAATTCGTTATAGATGCATAGCTGCGAGTCCATGCCCATCCACTGCGCGACCGCGGTCTCGAACAGGTTGACGTGGACCTTGCCGTAGTCACGGCGATACCAGTCGTCCCATACCTTGCAAAGGAAGTAGCCCCAATCATCGGGATCGACGGACCAGTCTGTGACGACGGAATCTGGATTGCCCGGATGTGCCGCCGGCGATCCCTGCCTCGGCAATGCAGCCGGATCCCATTTTTGCGGGGCGGTGTTCTGGAATACCTTGGGCTCAACGCAAGGAATGAATTGCAACTGCCGCGGGCGAAGCTCACGGCTCAGGAAGCGATACACGTCCAGGGGCTTTTTGCCGTTGACGCGATTGACCACAGTCAGCGTGTTGAACGGAACTTTGTATTTCTGCAGAAGCTGTCCGGCGGCGAAGACCTTGTTAAAGGTAGGCTGGCCGCCTTTGTCCACACGGAATCGGTCGTGCAACTCTTGCGGGCCGTCGATGCTCAAGCCAACCAGGAAGCGATTGTCCCGCAGAAACGTGCACCACTCGTCGTTCAGCAGCGTGCCGTTGGTCTGAAGATCGTTCTCGATGCGCTGGTTGGGACGCTGGTATTTCTTTTCCAGCGCAACCACCTTTTCGAAGAAGCCGACTCCCAGCAATGTCGGCTCGCCACCTTGCCAGGAGAACACGACTTCGTCGCCGCGCTGCCCTTCAATGTACTGCCGGATGTGGCTCTCGAGGACCTCATCGCTCATGCGAAACTTGCTCGCACTGCCCAGCAGTTCTTCTTTGTGCAGGTAATAGCAATAAGCGCAGTCGAGATTGCAGATTGCCCCAGTGGGCTTCACCATGGCGTGGAACCGCGGCTTCGTGCCCGGATAAATCGGCGGTGGTGACAGGGGATCGTTGTAACTCATGCTAGCTGCTTATCTGCGGAAAGATAGCCGTACTCTTCAGTTCACCACGAATCGGAGAGTTTGAGAACTGTCGACTGCGACAGGCTCCGTGCAACTTTCGGGGTAGGACGTGGGCGAACTGAAGATCCGACTTAGTGTCCTTGTCGCTGTAGTTCCTGCAACGTTGCTTTTGCGCCGGGATCGTCAGGAGCCAGTTGGACCAACTGCTGAGCGTATGCGATTGCCGCTGGAAGGTTTCCGTTATCGCGCTCGAAGGCGATCAGGGCACTCAGCACCTGGCGGTCAGCGGGTCGCCTCTGGTGGGCTTGCTGCAAAATTCCTATCGCCTGGTTTACCTGCCCGCTGGATTGCAGCGCGACCGCGTACACGTAGCTATAGCGGACGTTAGAGGGCTGCAGCGCCGCTGCCTTGGCCAGCAGGCCTAACGCTTCTGGGTACTGCTTCTGCCTGATCTTGAGCAGACCGAGGGCATGGACTGGTTCGGCTGCATTTGGCTCGGTCGCCATCGCCTTTTCCAGCCACTGCTGTCCTTCACTGTCACGCTGCTGCTCGCGATACAGATCGGCAAGGTTGACCATCGCCGGCACGAACTTCGGATCAAGTCGCAGAGCCGTCTTCAGCTCGTTTTCCGCATCGCCGGCGCGCCCCATTTGAACATAGAGCAGGGCCAGGTTCATGTGGTTCTCTGGACGCTCAGCTGATGCCATTTCGCTGGCGATGAACTCGGCGATGTCGCGCTCGAGCGCTGTCTTCTGGGTGGCCTGCAGCCGATCAGGCGGGCTTCCCGCCAGCAGTCGCGCCGCTTCAATGCGCACCGAGCGAACGGGGTCGGTAAGCAATGGCGCGGCCAGGCGAACGCGGTCTTCCGGCGAGAGCGGTTCCAGCGATCGCACGGCCTCGCCGCGAGCCAAGGCGTCTTCATCCTTGAGCGCCGTTTGCACGGCGGGCATGGAAGCTGGAGAGAGGTAGGCAGGAAGCAGGCTCAATGCGGTAGCCCGGGCAATGGCGGGCTTGGCCGAGTCCAGAATGAGCGCGGTCAGCGCCCTTTCGGCATTTGGCAAGCCGCGTCGCCCGGCATCGATGGCTTCGACGAAGTGCGCTTCGTGACGGCGGTTTGGCCCATACCACTTTGCGACGGTATCAACAGCCCAACCGTTGGACTTGTCTTTGTGACACTGGGTGCAAGCGTTCGGCGTTCCGTAGGCCACGGAAAAATCTGGCCGCGGTACGCGCAAGCTGTGGTCTCGCCTGACATCGACCACCATATATGTCTTGGTGGGCATGTGGCAGTTGACGCAAAGCGCGCCCGTGCTCTCGGCTTTGTGATGATGGTGCTGCTCGCTGCCAAACTTCGCCAGCGAGTGACACTTGCCGCAGACCGCGTTCAGGCTGGCATCCGGCAACTTCGCCGTATGAGGATCGTGGCAGTCCGAGCAGGTCACACCCTCGTGATACATCTTGCTCTGCACGAACGAACCCCACTCGTAGTCCTCCTCAAGAATCTGGCCGTCGGGATAGTAAACACCTTCTTCCAGCAGGCTCGGCACGTAGTCGTCGAGAAACGGCTGTCCTGGCTGAGCGTCAGCGGTGATGGGGTGCCGACGCGAGTGACAGGGCGCGCAGGTATTGATTTCGTCATGCGAGCGGGCCTGACCGCTCCAGTGCATGGTTCCCATGTCGGGTTGCGAGACCGACCACGATCCCTTCGCCGGCTTCAGATTCACCACCAGACCGTTCGGCCCGTCGGCTGCCTGGTACGGGCCCTTCTTGCGCGCCTGCGCCCATGCCACGTGATTCGAACCCGGTCCATGGCACGTTTCGCACGAGACATTAATATCTGACCAGGTAGTTGCGTAGCTGTCTTTGGCGAGGTCGTAATTCTTGCGCAAGTTGGTGGAGTGGCAGTCGGCACACATGTAGTTCCACGTCTGGTTTCGTCCCGTCCAGTGCAGAGGATCGGTAGGTGTCAGCTTTTGGTTGGGATAGAGGTGGAACCAGCGCTGGCCGTCCTGTTGCTTGCTGCGTGAATCCCACGCCACCACGAAGCTCTGCAATCGGCCGTTGGAAAATTCGACCAGGTACTGTTGCAAGGGCGAGACGCCGAACGTGTAAGGAAGCACATAGTCCTGAGGTTTGCCGTCCGGGCCCTCAGTGTGAACATAAAATTTGCCGTCCTTCTTGAAGAAGGTGGAAGTCGCGCTGTCTTTGGTGAATTGTGCGCCGGCAAAATTTCCCAGGACGCTGGAATCGCTGGCCACTTGCATGGCTTGGGCGTGGTGCGAGGTTTGCCATGCCTGCACTTCTTCGGCATGACATTCCGTGCAGCGCGCCTCGCCGACATAAGCGGCTGCGGCCACCGCCGGCTTCATCCCCGGCGGTGCGCGGCGACTGACCAGCGCCAGATACCCACCCCGCACAGACCAACGATGACTATGCCTAGGCTGATCGCGCCGATCGGCAAAGACTTCCCAACTTTGCTTTCTGCTTGCTTCGACTGTTTGCGCACCAAACTACCCGGGAGAAAACCACTCTCGCAGTTATCTCTGCTCTGTAAAGATGATGGTCAGGAATGTCTCAACTCGTCATAACGACTTAGGGTGAAGTGTAGCCTTACTCGGGCTAAAGCGGGATACAAAGGTATGTCCCTGCATCGCTTCCAGAATTGCCGGCACCATGTCGGTACAGATGCGAGCTTTGGTGACGTAGCCGACGGCTCCGTAAGAAAAAGCCGCAGCGACGTAGTCATGATCTTCATGGATCGTCAGAAATACGATTCTGGCGCGGCATCTCAGCTTCTGCAGCCGTCTTGCCGCCTGCAGTCCATCCAGAATCGGCATCGAAATATCGATTACAAGTACGTCCGGATCATGCGCCAGGACCGCGGCAACTGCCTGCTCGCCATCCTCCACCACGGCGACGACTTCACATTCTTCGATGATCACCCGACGAACCTTGGCGGCCACTGCTTGATGGTCATCAGCCAGTACCACTCGAATCTTGCCCACAAGCGCCTCGGTTGGTTGTCCAACACAAATCGCAAACTTTTCAGTTGCCATTGTTGACCGTGTATTGGTGGCTGACAACTGTCGCTTGCGACAGTAACCGGGGCGCTGTGCGGAATGTGCCGACGAACTAATCGATTCGGAGCTACGGCTTTCCTGCAGGATACTGCTTGAACATCTTCGCAATGGCATCCTGGACCTGGCTTTCCAGCTTCTCCGGCTTGGTACTCAGGTTTTGTTGCGCCATGCCACGCCACACCAGTTTCTTGGCCTTGGCATCGATGAGATCGACGACCAATTCGCCCTTGTGGATGGTCACGGTCGTGTTGCCCCAAGTGCCTGCCAGCGCAGGTCCGGAGAAACTCGGGTCAAAGGGAGGAATCCCTCCGGTACCGTTGTAAAGCGGGTCGTTGGAGTAGAAGGTGGAATCCTGCTCAATCGATCCGTACACCTGGATGATCAGGTCCGGATTGGCTTCCGATTTTGTCATCCCTTTCTGGGTGAGCTGGTCTTCGATGGAGCCAACGACATCGGCCGCCAGCATGGGATGGGCAATCGCGCCATGTGGCGTCCAGGCAAAGGTCTTGAACTTGGAAAAATCGGCGCTGGGATCGTATGCGTTGACGTGGATCTTTTGTCCCTGCGCGCCCAGCGAAACCATCAGGACGAGCGCCAGCGCCTGCAATGAGCGTGACAAGAACAACCGTGCCTTACCAACCGGCATGCATCTCTCCTTCGACCGCAGCTCTCGCCATCGAGTTACGGCAGAATCACCAATTCGGGCTTGCTTCCCCCGCCCATCCCGTAGATGGCTCCGGGATAGAACGCGCCGGCATCGTACTTGTAACAGCCTGGAGTGGTTGCCTTCACGCTGACCGGCTTTTTGGCGCCGCCCATAATGGGGTCGTCGGGAGTAAAGGGCGAGTCGGTCCCGAAAGAAACCATGAACCCGGTATTCTTGTTCGAACTGGTCCACACGACCGTTGTGCCGGCCTTAACGCAGAAGAACTGATTGTTCTTGGCGCCTGGAATCCCTGGTTTGACGTTGGACGAACTCCCTGACTTGGTGATGTCAATCGAACAGGGAGCAGAAGCCGATCCGCAGGTATTGGCCGCATTACACATGCCCGCCGGATCTGCCTCGTCGCACACGTACTTGCTTTTCTTTTGTGCCTGGGCGGCAGTACAGATCAGCAGTACGACGCAGAACAGCACAGCACTCAAGGAAGTGAATCGATGCACTTTCATAAGTCACCTCGTGACGAAATAAGAATCGCAAATCAAGCAACTTTGCCAGCCAGTCACCGCCGGAGAAGTTCCCAGCGAGCGGGACAGCGTTCCAAACACAACTTTCCGCCCTCGGGTTGATGAGCGGCGTCGAGCTGGCAACCGAATGATTAATTCTCTGCCGTGCCCTTCCAGTCGATGATGCCTGAAAGTCTCCACGGGTTCTGGTTCAGATCGAGCTGCAATTCGCCATCCTTGTTGATGGTCACTTGAGCGGCGGGATATAAGACGCCAGAGCTCTTGCTCTTGTCCTGGTCGTTAAGGTCGATTTCACCAACCGTAAGGTCGAAGCTCTGCGACTGACTGTCGGAGTAAGCCTCTCCAAACCTGATCTTGCGGTTGGTAACAAAGCGGATCTTGCGGCCGGTCGGCGTGTCAATCAGACGAATGAAGCTGACGTCATAGCCCAAGGTGCCAGTAATCTTGATGCGGCCAACCGACTTCATCTTTTCCAGGGCATTGACCAGTCCCTGGTTCTGTCCCGTCTGGAACGCTTGCAGGAGAATGTCCCGGTCCTCAGAGGTCGAATACTCGTAAATAATCAGTGAGATGTTGTAACGGCTACCCATCTGGGTGCTGGTGCCCCAGGCGGTGGCGTCGATGACTTCATTCTTGTCTCTGGCATTACCGGGGATGCTGCCGATCAGCATCATGCCCAGCGCCAGCAGGCTTGGGATCGCGATTCTTAGAAGCTTCGATTTCTTGTACATTTCTCTCTTCCTTCCGCTTGAGCAAATAGGTTTACCGCTTTGAACAAAAGCCCGGTTCGAAAAGCAGCACGGGTATCGCTGTGCCCCGCCGGCAGATTACAGCTACACCTGCATTTGCGATTGTTCTCCTGGCGTGAGAGCTTGCCTACTGTCGCTTGCGACAGGGGCTGAGCCGGGCTGGTTGCGTGGGGTTCCGGGTCTAGACGGAGGGAATTACTCCGTGGTGGATCGCGTACTTTACAAGCTCCGAGTTGGTGGTGATTTCCAGCTCTTCCAGGATTCTGGCCTTGTGAAAACGCACGGTGCGGTGCGTAATCCGCAAAACCGCGGCGATTTCCTTCATGGACCGCCCTTCCGCGATCATTTGCAGGACCTCGTGCTGCCGCGCGGTAAGCTGCTTTTGCCGATGCAGCGCTTTCGGGTCACGGATGAAACGTTCTTTCATGGCACGGCTGATTTGCGGGGTCACGTACGAGATTCCCCTCACCGCATTATGGACCGCCTGCAACAGTTCAGAGGCCTTTGACGTTTTTAGCAGATAGGCTGCGGCCCCGATCCGGAACGCTTCGCTGGCGATGTCGGAGTCAGTATTCATCGTCAGGAAAATGAGTTTGACGTGCGGCATCTTCTTCCTTAATACTCGCGCCGCGTCCAAGCCGTTCAGTAACGGCATGGCGACGTCCAGGACCACCACGTCCGGCTTGAGTTCGGGCGCCGCTTTCAGCAGCGCTCGGCCATCCGCCACGATGCCCACGACTTCGTAACGAGGTTCCAGCAACTTCTGTAAGCCGGCCGAAAACATTGTGTGATCGTCGGCAACCAGAATGCGCACGCGTTCCATAACGGCCTCCGCCGAAATCCTTACGTCAGCTATCACCGGCGGCCATTGCCGATGCGTTCATTTCTGCAACCAGAGGCACGATGGCTATGATCCTCGTGCCGGTATTCTTCGATTCGATGGAGAAGGCCCCCTTCACCAAGTGGATCCGCTCTTGCATACTGACCAGCCCCAATCCCCCGTTCTGGGTTGCCGCCCCCACGTTGAACCCTGTACCTGCGTCGCTAACCTCAAGCTGGACCTGCTCCGGCGTACCTCGCAAATCCACGGAGAATTGGCGGACACCGCTATATTTCACCGCATTTTGCAGCGCCTCCTGCGCGACTCGAAACAGGGGCAGGGCGATCTCCCCCGGCAAGGGGTGTGGAACATTCACCGGCGTGAATTCGACCTTTACACCATGCATGTGGGAGAACTCTTCACAGAAACTGCGCAATGCAGCTTCGAGGCCCAGGTAGTCGAGCTTGGAGGAATGTAGTTGATGGGACAACGCTTGTACATCGGCTGCGATTTCAGAGCAGTGCTGCTGAATCTCCGCGAATCCTCCATTCAGTTTGGAGACTTGATTCACTTGCTCTAGTTCTAATGAGAGCAGCGCAAGCCTCTGACAGATGTCGTCATGAAGTTCCCGGGCGATTCGGCTGCGCTCTTTTTCCTGCGCCTCGATCAACTTGCCTCCCATTTTTTCGAGTGCCGCCTGCGCCAGTTTCTGGTCCGTAACGTCGGTGGCCGAACCGATAAAACCAGCAAACGAGCCATCCCCATTTGTTCGCGGCGCTGCGATATCCAACATCCAGCGGTACACGCCATCGCGCCGGCGGAGCCGGTACTCCTTGGAAAATCCTTCGCGCCGCTCAATCCCCTGGGAGTTTGCGGTGAGCACATTCTGCAAGTCATCGGGGTGAACAAATGTCGTCCAGGCGTCTGCAAATCCAGTCTTCGGATCGCGGCCCGTGAAGTCAATTCGTCTGTCATTGAGATAAGTGACTTTGCCGTCCTTCCCACAAATCCAAAGGAGCGACGGTGTCGTGGCCGCTATTGCTCGGAAGCGGTTTTCACTTTCGGTCAGACTGGCTTCAGCGTCTCTTTTCCGCCCACGTTGCCACAGCAATCCGATGATCAACAACATCTGGAGAACAATCAACACAGCTCCGGCGATGACGTATTTCTTGTTCCGTTCCCATGCTGTCGTCTGCCGGTAGCGGATGATCGTGCCTGGGGGCAGCGCAGATTCCGGAATTCTCCATCGGCGAAGTTCTCGCCAATCGACTTCCGGGTACACTCGCGTGCCATTTACCACCGGAATACTTTCAGCACTTTCGCCCGCGAGCACACGGGCGGCGATCTCGCCTGCTCTCTGTATCTGCTCACCGAAATCTGGGTAAGATCCTCCAATCGCTCCATGATCAAGGCAATAGTTGTGAATGCAGTAGGTGGGAAATTGCTGGGAAATTGCCGCCAGAACGTCATAGCTGCCAATGGCGAGTTGTAGCGACTCTTGGGGCACGAGTTGGAAGAAAACCACCGTATGCGGAGGCAGCGCAAACACCTGTTGCAGCAATTGGTCCGGGGGAAGACCGACAAAATCAATTGCATTCAATTGATCGTTGCGAAGGCTAAGCTCTTTATGAGTCAGTTCCAGCCAATAGCGTTCGAATTCTGAATTCCCTGCAATCACGGCAACATTTTTTGTGTCTGGGTTGAGGCGGAGCGCCAAATCCAGGGTGCCTTGAATATCTGCCCGAATGGTGACTCCGGTTACCCCCGGCCACAGCTTGCGGCTCTGTATTCTGTCGGGCACCACCATCATGAAGACGATGGGCACGCCCGGGAAAATTTGGTCTCGAAACTCCACGGTAAATTGAAGCGCCGGATAGACAGCGACGATGACAAGGTCGAGCTTCTTATTGGCGTACGTCTCGCGCAAGGTTTCGCTAAGGCTTTTCGCATAGTCGTGGCTTACGAAGCGCTGCGATTCCAGGTATTCAACGTAGAAGTTTACCGGCGCCGAGACACGCGATCGGACGGTTGATTCCAGGGATTGGGGATCAAAGACGTCACGTTTCGAGAAACTGTAAAGAATCAGGACGTTCTTGGCCGGCTTCGAATCCGCAGCCAAGCAATGCTGGGCACAGCAGCCCCAGGCGAGCGTGCAAATCGTCAACCACCACGCAGCAGTCATCCATCTTGTGAGACCGAACTCGCGGCATCCGCGAGGGCCAGCGCGCATGCCTGGCTTCTCTTGCATAGACCACCTGGGACAGTAACCCCCACTTGCGGAGACCATCGCTAAGACTGATTGGGAGAAAGCTGCCCACCATTATCGTCCTAGGACGGAAGTTGCTACAACCGCCAATTGCCAACCTGGCTTGTAAGTCATTGGATTTTCGTGCGGTTCTACCGCAAAAGTTGTAGAAAGCTCCCGAAATTTACGCAGTCACACCTGTCGCAAGTGACAGTTACGCCGACGCAGAACGATCCTTATGCTGGTGGAGGTTCAGAGGTGTCCGCATTGCGGCACGTCAGAACACGGAGGACCAGTGGGAACCAGAGGAGCGAATAGAGTGCTCCCATTCCTCGGACATCCACGACGCGGGCTCCAATAAGTGCCTTGCGAAGAGACATGTAGTTCTGGCGCCTATTTCGGCAGGATAGAAGGGCGTGTTCGTCCATCAGAAAAAAATCGGACCAGGTTGAAATAGTCCGTCCAAGGAGCTGTGATGATGCTTTACCGAAAATTGTGCTTGCCACTTCTACTGGCGACAAGCGCCGCACTGCTATTTTCCTCACCGGCCCTCGCCGAGGATGAACCGCGCGACGCTAGCGCTCAGACACAACCCGCCGCTTCTCCGGCGCCGCCGACGGCGGGAGCCGATGACAATAAATGGCACTTAACTGTAGCGCCCTATCTCTGGTTCCCTGCAGTGAGCGGGACGGTCGGCGCTCTCGGTCACGAAACCAGCGTACACGTCTCGGCCGGCGACGTTTTGTCCAACTTCAACTTCGGAATCATGGGAGCTGTTGAAGCCCGCAGGAATCGCTGGCTTGTGCCGGTGGATTTCATGTGGGTCAGGCTTAAGGACACTAAGGGCATACCGGAAAACGATATCGGACTCACCTCGATAACCGCGAGATTAACGGAATCGATTCTGACACCGAAGGTCGGTTTCCGATTTGCGGATACCGAGCGCTGGAAGGCCGATGCTCTGTTTGGCATACGCTATTGGCATTTCGGAGAGAGCCTCACCTTGAATCCCGTCGGCCGTCAGGTATCGGCGACGCAAAATTGGGTGGACTTCAATCTCGGCATGCGGGTAGCGGCGGTGGTGACACCAAAAATGTCGATTACAGTCTTTGGCGATGAGGGAGCAGGTGGCTCGCGACTGGACTACCAGGCGGGCGGATTCCTGGGCTACCGAATTAAACCCACAGTCGCTTTACTGTTAGGCTGGCGCTATTTATACGTGGACCGCCAAGACCGAGGGACGGTTATCAATGTGCATGAGACCGGCCCGGTGCTTGGCATTTCGTGGGACGCCAAGTAAGGATCGCAGTTCAGTTCGTCTGATTTAGGAATCGTGCCGGCGACGCGCCTGCTGTGCTCAAACGAAGCGCCCAGTCGGCTCGATTCCCATAGCACAAGTAACAACCGATTTTGTCGCCCTGTATTTAAGGGAAGTGAATTGTTTGTGCAGAGTTAGCTGCCGGCCAAGCCTGGCAGCCAAGGAGAATGATTATGAAGAGAAGCGGATTTATGTTAACGGCAACAACATCACTGGCAATCCTTCTGCTGTTCTGCGGCGTTGCTGCCGCGCAGAGCGTCAAAGCCGAGGGGTTGATAACCGGGCGTAGCGGGGCCACGATGACCTTGCAGACCGCGGATTCGCCGAAGCTGGTAGTCGTGCTCACCGACAGTACCCAAGTAGCTCAAGTGCAGGGGGTCTTTAAGGCACGACGCAAACAAATGTCGATGGCCGCGCTCGTACCGGGACTTGCGGTCCAGGTAGAGGGCACCTACAACGCGCAAAACCAATTGGTGGCGACTTCTGTGAAGTTCAAAGGTAATGACCTGGAGCAAGCCCAGACGGTCCAGGCTGGCCTGCAACCGGCAATGGAACAGATACAGCAGAGCCAACAGGAACTGGATCAGCAGAAGGCAGAGTTGGCGCAACAGCAGGAGGCGATGGCCCAGCAACAGCAGCAGATGGCCATAACCCAGGAAAAGGTCGCCGCCAACAAAGCCGCCATCGCGGCCGCCAACAAGCGCTTCGGGCAGCTGGGCGATTACAACATACTCGACGAAGTGACGGTGTACTTCGCCAACGGCAAGGTCACCATCGATCCCAAGTACAAGCCGCAACTGCAGCAGTTGGCTGAGAAGGCCGTGACCATCACAGCCTACATGATCCAGGTAAAGGGCTATGCCTCATCGGTCGGCAGCGCTACGTTGAATCAGAAACTGAGCGAAGATCGCGCCAACAACGTGACTCAATTCCTGCAACAGCAGGGTCACATTCCGCTTACCAACATGCTGGCGCCGGGTGCGATGGGAGAGAGCAGGCAGGTAGGCAGCGACAAGACAGCAGAAGGCCAGGCCGAAAATCGGCGCGTCGTGGTCAGGATTCTTCAGAACAAGGGAATTGCTGGCACATAACCGACGCAAGTGTCCCGCTGAGCACCAACTCAGGAGCACTCGGTGCGAAGAAAGCGGCGGGCAACCAAACGCCATACAGAGGAGCAATCATGGTACGCATGAAACAGGTCTTGGCGTTCGTCCTGACCTGGGGAATTCTCATTGTCACTTCGCCCACCGCCTCCGAAGCGTGGGCTTCCGTCGCAATTCATCCTCCTTTGGTGGCGATGCAGGAAGCTGGCGAGGCTCGTTTGTCGCCGTCACAGATTGATGAGTTGGTGTCACCCATCGCGTTGTATCCCGACGCGCTGGTGGCGCAGATTGTCGCCGCCTCAACCTATCCAGACCAGGTCGTCGCAGCGAACTCATGGCTGCAGGCAAACTCCAAGCTGAACACCGCCGAGCTGATGAAGCAAGTGGATGGACAAACGTGGGACCCGAGCGTGAAAGCGCTGACCCAGTTCCCCTCGGTGCTCAACAACATGGCAACAAACCTGTCATGGACTTCGGCCTTAGGCGACGCTTCATACAACCAGCAGGCGGACGTGATGGCGTCAGTCCAGAGGCTGCGCAAGCAGGCGAAGGACGCTGGAAATCTCAAGAGTACCGAGCAACAGGTTGTAAAGACCGAGACCCAGCAGGGCCAGCAGGTGATCGTGATCCAGCCGGCCAATCCGCAGGTGGTGTACGTGCCCGCCTACAACCCAACCGTGGTTTACGGCGTGCCCTACTATCCTCCGGGCTACAGCACGGCGGCATTGGTGACGACGGGCATTATTTCGTTCGGTGTGGGCATGGCGATTGGGGCGGCAGTGAGTGGCGGCTGGGGCTGGAACAGTTGGGGCTGTGGCTGGCACGGCGGGTCCGTTACTTACAACCGCAATGTCTACGTTTCCCACAGCAATGTCTACCGCAATGGCGGTTCTTACGGGGGGGGCGCCTACAACCGGTCAGGCAACCGCAACACGAACATCAGCGGCAACAACGTCAACATTAATACCGGCAACCGCAACAACGTGAACGGCGGCAACCGCAACAACAATGTCAATGGCGGGAACCGTAACAACAACGTCGGCAACAACAACAACGTCGGCAACAACAACAACCGCCCGAATGCTGGCAATAACAATAACCGGCCCAACGCTGGCAATAACAACCGCCCCAACACTAATCGACCGTCTGCGGACCGCGGCTACGGGCAGAAGCCCGCAAGCGGCAACAAGTCAGGCGCCTTCAGCGGATACGGCTCAGGCGGCCAGACCCGGAGCCAGAGCACTCGTGGACAACAGAGCTACGGCGGTGGTGCAAAAGGCGGACAACAACGGAGTGCGCCAGCAGGCCGCAGTGGTGGCGGAGGCCGCAAGCGCTAATGGCAACGGTAGATGAGCTTCATTATCAAACTTGGCGACGTACGGTTGGAGGTTAGGGAATGTTGGACAGAAATTTGAAGGGTGGATGCATGCAGTGGCAATCAAAATTCATGAGCGCTGCCCTGTTGCTGGGGTCGCTGGTTTTATTCGCGGGGATCGCTTGCGCGCAAGAGGCCGGGCAGAAGACTTTCGCCAACACTCAGGATGCGGGCAAGGCTCTTTATGACGCTGCGAAGTCGGGCGACGAAGCCGCGATGGAAGGTGTGCTCGGAGCGTCGTCAGCCAGCATCATCTCGTCTGGCGACGAGGTTGCGGACAAGAACGCCCGCGACACCTTCGTCGAGCGCTATGAGCAGATGAATCGCTGGGCGAAGGAGATCAACGGCGAGCAGACCCTGATTCTTGGCGCGGAAAACTGGCCATTCCCCGTTCCGTTGAAGAAGAACACCACTGGCGCCTGGTACTTCGACTCCAAAGCTGGAGTAAAGGAAATTCTCTTCCGCCGTATCGGCAGCAACGAACTGGCGGCCATTCGCGTGTGTCGAGTTTTGGCTGACGCGCAGGATGAGTACTTCAGCCAGACGCACGACGGCGACGAGGTCAAACAGTACGCTCAGAAATTGATCAGCGACCCTGGCAAACAGAACGGGCTCTATTGGAAGGTCGCTGAAGGCGAGGCCGAGAGTCCCATCGGCCCACTGGTTGCGTATGCCGCGGGAAAGGGTTACACCGGAGCCCAGGATACTCCGCAGCCTTTCCATGGCTACCTCTATCGGCTGTTGACGGGACAGGTGAATGCCAAAGGCCAGCCGACAAGCTTTGTTGTGGATGGCAAAATGACCGGCGGCTTTGCCTTCGTTGCCTATCCCGCGGAGTATCGCAACTCAGGGGTAATGACTTTCGTCGTCGACGATAAGGGGGTCGTGTACGAGAAGGACTTGGACGCGAAGACTGCCGACGTTGCCGGCTCGCTGACGGTGTTCAATCCCAAGGGTTGGACAATCGTCACCGACGATCAGGGCGACGACAGCGCCAACTGATCGCGACTTCAGCCTTCTGCCCGAGCGCGAGCAGAGCAGCTTTTGCCTATGCTCCACGCGAATGAACGCCTGGCCGTGCTTCTTTCCTTGAATTCGGTGATCGACTCCTCCGTCGCCCGGAAGGCTTTAGGCGTCGGTTTGGCTCTGAGCCATTCCCGCTCAACCAATCGCCGGACTGACCTGGTATTACATTCCAACTGAGCGGCCTCGGCAATGGTCCTGGTATCCCCGTTCACCGCGCCCGTTCGTCGTGCCCCAAACGCTGAAATCCCTCATACGACACGAGCAACCCTGCAACCGTTTCGTCGACGTTACCAACGACCGGCAACTCTCTCGACAACACAGCTTGCACGATATTTGCCTTGGCCTCGACGGAACCATACCATCGGCGCGCGACGATTGCGAAGCGGATGCACAAGTCTCGGCGCAACGCGGCGTTGACTTTGACCATACTCTCTTCTTGTGGTTTACTGGCTAACCGTTACAGTCCTCACCGCAGCAGCCACATTGGCCTTGGCGGACTCAAGCCAGCTGCTTCTGATAAATAATGGAGAGTAAAGAGATGCTGAAGAAAGACTTGTCGCCAATACCGGTGCTAACCGCTATCTTGAGCCTCCTGCCGCTGTCGTTGACGGCCCAGCAGATCGATAGGAGGGTGCTACCAGTCCCCGAACCTCAGCCCCCAACCATCACGGAACTGGATGCCCGTAACGCCAAGGCGCCGCCGCGCTTTCAGGTCACAGCTCCGAAGGGAGCGCCCAATGTAGTTATCGTCTTGCTGGACGACATTGGCTTCGGGCAATCCAGCGCCTTTGGTGGACCGGCCAAGATGCCTACGCTCGACAAACTGGCTGCCGACGGTCTCCGTTACAACGGCTTTCATACCACAGCACTCTGTTCGCCGACGCGGATGGCGCTGCTCACGGGCCGTAATCACCATGTCACGAATACGGGAGCCATTATGGAGCTGGCGACCTCATTTCCCGGCAACACCGGGATCCGTCCGCAGAGCGTCGCACCGCTGGCCGAAATGTTGCGTCTGAACGGATACAGCACTGCCGCCTTCGGTAAGTACCACGAGACGCCGGCGTGGGAAGTCTCGGTTTCCGGCCCGTTTGACCGGTGGCCCACACATTCCGGTTTTGACAAGTTCTACGGTTTCATCGGAGGCGAAACGAACCAATGGGCGCCCGCCATTTTTGATGGAACGGTCCGCGTGGAGCACCCCCCTGCCCCCGATTATCACTTCACGGTAGACATGACGAACCAGGCTGTAGCCTGGATGCAGGCGCAGCACGCCTTGACACCCGACAAGCCCTTCTTTGTTTACTTCGCCACAGGTGCGCTGCATGCTCCGCATCACGTACCCAAGCCGTACATTGACCGCTATAAGGGTAAGTTCGACGAGGGATGGGACCAGTTACGTGAGGAGACGTTTGCACGCCAGAAGCAAATGGGCGTCATCCCCCAGGATGCGGAGCTGACCAAGCGGCCCAAGGAGATCCCTTCCTGGGACTCCCAGACGCCAGAACAGAAGACGCTGGAGGCCCGGCAGATGGAGACTTTTGCCGGATTCGCCGAGCACACCGACGAGCAGGTAGGACGTTTGGTGGATGCCCTGCAGGACATGGGCGTGATGGACAACACCTTGTTCATCTATATCGTCGGCGATAACGGCGCGAGTGCCGAAGGCGGACCGGAGGGCGCTTACAACGAGATGATGGCCCTCAATGGAATCATCAGCGACGCCAAGATCAACATGCCTCATCTGGACGCCTGGGGCGACCCCACCACTTTCCCGCACTACGCCATCGGCTGGGCATGGGCGGGCGATACTCCTTTTCAATGGACCAAGCAAATCGCCTCCCACTACGGCGGAACCACGAATGGGTTGGTGATTCATTGGCCGGCGCGCATCAAGGCCAAGGGGGAGATGCGTCCACAGTTCACTTACGTTACCGACATTGCACCGACGGTCATGGAAGCGGCGGGCCTGCCTTTTCCCACGAGCGTGAACGGGACGGTGCAACGGCCGTTCGATGGGACTTCGCTGTTCTATAGCTTCGACAACGCCAAGGCGAAGGAGACCCATACCACACAGTATTTCGAAATGTTCGGAAATCGCGGTATCTACCATGACGGCTGGGTGGCTGCTGCACGCCATTCCATTCCCTGGCTGATGGTGCCGAATCCACCGCTCTCGCAGGACGTCTGGGAGCTGTATCACGTTGCGGTCGACTTCAGCGAAGCCAGAGACCTCGCTGCCCAAGACCCGGCAAAGCTGAAAGAACTTCAGGCGCTGTTCATGCAGGAGGCAGTGAAGAACCACGTATTGCCTATCGACGACCGGCGAGCCGAACGCTTCAATCCGGCTATCGCGGGAAGGCCCGACTTGATGGGACCGCGTACTTCACTGACGGTTTATCCGGGCATGACAGGCATGACGGAAAACGCCTTCATCAACGTCAAGAACCGTTCCTACACAATCACAGCGCCGGTAGAATTGCTGGACGCCAATACGAATGGGGTGATCATCGCGCAAGCGGGCGCATTCGGCGGCTGGACCCTCTACATGAAGGACGGCAAAATCCATCACGAGTACAACTACTTCGGGGTGGAAAGGACCAATATCGCCGGGCCAGCACCACTCTCCGCTGGCAAACACGAGATTAAGTACGTGTTCATCGCCGATGCTCCCAAACCCGGTACAGGAGGAAGGTCGGTCCTCTACGTCGACGGCCAGCAAGTGGCGGAAGGACACATACCAAAGACCCAGCCCTACGCTTTTTCTGGAGACGAGGGCGCGGATGTCGGTATGGACGGCGAAACCGCGGTATCGAACGACTACAAGCAGGGAGACAACAAGTTCACTGGCAAGATCTTTAAGGTCACGATCAATACGAAGCCATCCGGGTTGAGTGCCGCCGATCAGAAAGCCGTAGAAGCTGCCGAGGATGAGGCAGCAGCGATCGAAGACTGATTCTGTCTCACTGCGGCGCGGTCATTACCGTGTGGTAGGGATCGAGCACCAACTGCTTCACCTCAGCGGGAGCAGAGATGGTGAAGTGTGACTCCTCACCTTCGGCGAAGACGCGGCCCAGATAGATTTTTTGCTCGCCCGCCACGCCGTAGATGGGGACGCTGGTCACCAGGTCGGCGGGCGCCGATTTCTGCCGGATGACTCCACTGATCTTCAACGTCCCACCGCTGTGCGCCACCTTTCCCTCGCCAACTTCAAGTTGCGGAAATGCGGTGCCGTTGACCCAGCCATCAAAAAACCAATCCAGCGACTTGCGGTCCTCAAACCACAACGACTGTGGCAAGACGGCTTCAATCGCCTGCTGGAAATCGCTGTTGGTGATTTCCTTCCCTTGATAGCGGTCTACGATGTTGCGCAACAGGGCGAGAAATACGGTGTCGTCGCCGTCCGGTTTGGCCGGGGTCCGCGATGCGTCGCGCAACATGCAGCGCAGCATGTGAATGAGCCAGGTGCCGCGGCCATAGGTGATGATTTCGTACCCATTGGGAAAGTGTGAGGAAGACAGGCGTATGCCCAGGGTCACCGGTCCGGCCTCCACGTTGGGACGCCCTTCTTTGTTCTTGAACAGCAGCCAGTTGCGATAGTCCTGCAAGGTGAGCTGGACGTCGGCGGGGCGAGTGCGTTCCAACAGCATCAGCGAACAGTAATTGGCCAGCCCTTCCATCAACCACTGCTCGTGATAGCTGGCCCACGAGACTCGGTCGCCGAACCACTGGTGTGCCAGTTCATGCGGCATCATGACGTCGCCATAGATGACCTGGTCGGCGGGGGGAAGCTTCAAAGCAGCGCGCTGCTCCGGGCTGAGATAAACGTAGCTGGAAAGGAAAATCAGTCCCGGCCATCCCTGGCTGTCGGTACTGGGATTCTCCGCCAGCGAGAGGGTGCTGAAGGGATAGGCACCGAGCATCTGCGAAAGAGCGGTCAGGGTTTGTGCAGCGCCGTCAGCCAGCGATTGCCCGCGGCTCGCCGCGCTGGGAAATGGCTCCGGCTTCATTCCTGGGGTGCGCGAAGCCAGCAGGGATTCAGGCCCGGGCGCTACAGCCGTCACACCGGGAGGAGGCATGATTTTTATCACCCCGCCGCGCGCCGAGTAAGCCTCTACATCCACATCGCCAGACTTTGCCGCATTGCGGACGTAGATGCCCATGTTGAATCCGGCGATGGGGATGGGCTTCTCGGTAATCCAGTGGGCCACGAAGTCGCTGCCCTGTCGCTGCAACGAAACCAGTTTGCCGGTGGCCACCACCGTCCATGGCTCAGGAAAGCGGAAGGTGACATCGTAGTTCGTCATGGCGATGCCACGGTTGGGATACCAGGTCCCGCGCGCGCCCGCGTAAAGCAGTCCGCCGCCTGCATCCGACAGTACGGAGCCGGCATAGCTGAAGCGCAGGGGAAAATGCGCTCCCGCCTGCAACGGCTGGGGAAAAACCACCGCGACCACGTCGTTGCCACGCCGCGCCATCTCACTGCCTTCCACGGCTTCGTTCTGGATGTACTCCAGCGCCTGGCCATCGGCATCAACCTGTTTCAGTTGCAGGTAGCGGGACAGCTCGAAGAGCACCATGCGCGCGCCGCTCTGTTTCACCTCCACGTCGAGCGTGGCCTCGGCCGCCAGGTCTCGAAATGGATCCAACTTTCCATTGACGGTATATTTGCTCACGCTTAGAACGTCTCGCGTCCATGCCGGCCCATTCGGTCCTTCGAAGCGCAGGTTGGAGAGCGGGGTCTTGCGCTGCGAGCGCATGGCGAAGCTCATCCACAGGTCGTAATAGATCTGCTGATTCTGCGACGAGGTGTTGCCCACCACGATCTGCTCGGGACTAAGCGTGTCGAAATAGACGTTGAACATTCCGTAGTGCGCCCCCGCGATGCGGGCATGCAGCAGACGATCGGCCACGGGAGCGGCATCGCCAGCAACCGGCACAGCCGGTGCGCCGGTGAACGAAATGCACAATCGCATTGCGTCAACCTGCGCCAGGTTGCGCGCGGTGGCGTCATTGTGGGTGACGAAGGCGGCCGCATCGGCAGGTGGGCGCAGATACGGCTCCAGCTCCTTCGCCGTGTTGTCATTGAAGCGCAGATATGCGGTGGCGAACTTCTCTTCCAGAACGCCGGCGCCGATGAATCGGCCCAGCGACGCCCGCTCCATGCGGTCAGGAGGACGTACCAGCACTTCGCCTTCTCCTTCAAAGAAGGCGCCCGTTATCTTGCCATCGACAGCCTGGGTAAACGCGATGGTGCCGTCATTCAGCCAGATATGAATATCTTCGCGAGAGATCTCGGCCTCGCGGATCTGGAACACCTTTTGGGGATCGAGGCCTACATTGCGCAGCGCACGATACAGCGGCAAGACCGGCCCGGAGGGCGGAATGGATTGTGCCGGCATGACCGTGCTCAGCGCGCAAAACAGCGTCCCCAGGAAAAGAACAACGCGGGCCATCGAATTACCGGTCAGTTTGTGCTGCTGCGTCATGAGTGTGCTTAATCAAGGATGCTACGGGAGACAGGGGCTTGTCATCTCGCGGCAGGGGCCGTCGGCACCGTGGATGTCAATCCTTCACGCCAACAATCGTCACCCGGTGGGTGAGTTCGCGGTAGGGGTCGAAGATGGGATATTCCATCACCATGGAAAAACCAGCTTGATTCAAACCCTGCATCAGGTCGCGCTTCATCGGCCAGAACGATTTGGGATTGTCCCACGACGACCACTTGTCCCCCTGGCGCTGTTTTTCGTTCCCGAACTCGTTAAACCACCGTCCCGTCCAACCTTCATGCTCGGTAACTTTGGAGAGTTGAAACTTGCCGTTGGGCCGGGTATCGGCGATGTGGGTATCGATAATGACGACTCGCCGGCACACTTGCGACATCAGATCGACGAACTTGTGCGGCTCGTCCAGGTGGTAAAGCAGGCCACAGCAGAAAATCGCATCGAAGACCCCATAGTTCGCCAGGTTTTGGACATCATCCAGGGCGAACGTCAGGTTGGGCAGGTTGGTGCCCGCCTTCACGCGCTGACAATTCTCAAAATTGCTCTGCCGAATCTCGATGCCCAGCGCGTCAAAGCCATCGCGCGCGAGTTCGACGGCGTAACCACCCTCAAGACAGCCAAGATCGACAACCCGCTTGCCGGCGGCGCCGTCGGGAAACGCCATGCGCAGAAATTGCCTGGTGAACCTGAGCAGCGGCACTTGTTCCATCTGCCAGGCCTGCTCCGGCTTGGTCAGGGTCCCGTCGTCGAGCCGGATATTGTGGGCCGTGAAACTGCTCGCCATGATCTACCTTCTCTAGCTAAGATATCACTTCAGTTCCGGTTCACATTCTGCTCCGCCGCGCGGTTCCAAAGCGCGGGATCGACGCGATGCAGCATTACCGAATGAACGTTGTGCCAGCCGGGGCGTACCCGTTCAGGCGGGAACTACGGCGGAGTTTATCTCGGTCCCAACGCTCTGCGGCGCACTTGGGATTTTCCCGCTGAGCAGCGCTTCGAAGAACCGGTCCACTGCGTCGAGAATCTCCATCTCGCGTTTGGAGTCATACACCGCCTTGCGCAACTGCGCGCCGTGCGGGACGCCGTGGGTGAACCATGCGGCGAACTGCTTCATCTTGCCTTCGGCGCCGCCAATCTTCTCTTCCACCAGCATGCTGAAGTAGGTGCGGATCATCTGGTAGCGATCGGCGTCGCTGGGCAGGTCGTACGATCCGGTGCGAGTGAATTGCTCAATCTGGCGGAAGATCCAGGGATTCGACGCCGCGCTGCGCCCGATCATCACCGCGTCGCAACCCGTCTGCGCCACCATGGCGGCGGCGTCCTCCGGCGAGCGCACGTCACCGTTGCCGATGACCGGGATTCTGACTGCGTCTTTCACCGCCGCAATCCACTCCCACTGCGCCTGCCCGCTATAACCCTGCTCACGCGTGCGAGCATGCAGTGCGACCGCGGCCAGGCCGCACTCCTCGGCCATCTTCGCCAGGTTGATGTGCACGATTTCCTTCTCGCTCCAACCCGCGCGGAATTTCACGGTGAAGGGAATCTTCACTGCCGCCCGCACCGACTCGAAGATGTTCCTGATGAGCGGCAGATCGCGCAGCAGTCCTGAGCCGCCATTGCACTTCACCACTTTCTTGGCCGGACAACCGAGGTTGAGGTCCACCAGATCGAAGCCCAGGCCCTCGACGATGCGCGCCGCCTCGGCCAGCGTCGCCGGATCGCTGCCGAACAGTTGCGCCGAAATCGGGTGCTCGTTGCCGTAGAAGGTGAGGTACTGCTTGGCCTTTTTGTCTTTGTGGCGCAGGATGCCGTCGGCCGAGGTGAACTCGGTCATCATCAGACCGCACCCGCCCAGGTTGCGGATGAAGCGGCGAAAGACCGTGTCGGTGATGCCGGCCATGGGCGCCAGCACGGTTGCTGGCTGGATTTCGATGCCGCCCAGCGACACCGAGGCGGGCACGCGGGCGTCCGCCGGTGCGAGACGTTCGGCCGGATTGGTGAAATATTTGTGCATGGATAATCAGCGGGTTCAGATTCGCACTTCTATGTCCGGACGCACTTTCTTGTTGTTGATTAAGTTCTTTTCGATTCTAGTGAGCTTCGCTGCGTCAACCCGAAAACGCTCAGGAATGATTACGATTTCGGCGCTCGGAAGCTCCTCTCCCTGATCGGTGATCGAGATGATGCCGATCCTGCCGATTCCGTCAGGAGAATATAAAATACGTCCCATCTCCGTTAGCACCAACTCGCAACTGCTCTGCGGCACAGCCAGGTACTTATAGTGCGTAGGTAGCGACATAAGCTGCTTATGTATTTCATCTAGCCTTCTCTTCAGAAGTCGCCGACCCTGTATCTGTTGAATTAATGCCCTCGTGTTCGCCGGGTTCTCGCTTCTCTTTTTTGCTAAATCATTCCCCAACTCAATCTCTACGCCGTGGAGATCACCAGAACCAGCGCGATCTACAGCAAGCACGTCAACCGCGAGCTTCGAGGTGTGTGGTTCAAGGTAGATATTAGGTACGGACAACGTCTTTCGCAGCAATTCCGCTACGGCATTCACGGCCCGTCCTTCCTTCTGCCGAAGCGTCAAGGTCCGCTTCCTACCCTTGCTTATGACCGGCATGCGCTTCCCCTTTCATTTCCGGTTGAGAACAGATCCTTCAGCCCACGCCTCAAATCGATCGGCGGCCACACATAAACTTTCGGCGAGCTGGTTATCCACATCCTTGTCACCGTACGAAACGTCCGTCTTCACGCTCAACAGTCTCCCTAGATGCGCGATGCCACGTGGCTCAATCTTGGCCGTCCCGCATGCCCTTTTGATCGCTGCTAGAGCTTGACCGTGATCCTGACTCCTCAAGCGGTCACCCGTTAACTTGATCTGAACAGCGTCGTTGTAGGCGATCGCGCTGTGTACCGCCAAAAGGGCGGCGGCCGAAGGATAGGCAGGGTGGTTATACCGGCAGAGCCTCATCGCTTTTGCCAGCTGTGAACCGCGGTCCCGATAGACCCTGTCGCTAATCTCATCCATTATGGTTAACGGTCAAGATCCATTTTACCTGTATGCGCAAAAAGCCTCCGCCGCAGCGGAGGCTTTCGCTCAAACGCTTTGCAGACGTTAGTTCTTCGCGGCTTCGACTTTCGCTGCCTCGGCCTTGGCTGCCTCGGCCTTGCCCGCATCGCTCTTGGCGTACTTGCGGCGGAAGCGCTCGACCCGGCCCGCGGTGTCAACCAGCTTTTGTTTGCCGGTGAAAAACGGATGGCACGCGGAACAGATTTCCACGTTGATATCGCCCTTGTGGGTCGAACGGGTCATAAAAGTGTTGCCGCATGCACAGTGCACACGTACTTCGTCGTAAGCCGGATGGATGGCTGCTTTCATGGGACTCCTAACTCGTTGATCGCTAAGCTCAATTCTAACGGAAAACGTGCATTTGCGACAAATCATGGCGCCGCAAACGCTACCGGTGACATTGGATTCCGCGAGGGAGGAAAGGATTCAGCCTGCTGCGTTGGCTGAAGCACAAGTGGTGAACGACCTGCCCCTTCCGTTGGGACATGGCCGCAAAGAAAAAGCGGCAGAGCTTTCCCTCCGCCGCAGCATTGCAAACCAGGGTAGGCCCGTCTGGGTTACTTCTTGTTGGCTGCCTTCTTCAGATCGACCCCCGGAGTAAACTTGGCAACTCTTCGCGCCGGAATTTTAATAACGCCGCCGGTCTGCGGATTGCGTCCGTTGCGTGCCTTACGCTGCGAGACGGAGAAGGTGCCGAATCCCACCAGAGTCACCCGATCGCCTTTCTTCAGGGCGGCGGTGACCGCATCAATGATTGTGTCGATTGCGCCCCCGGCGGCGGTTTTGCTGATCCCGTGGGCGGCTGCGATTTTCTCAACCAGATCCCCTTTGTTCATGCTCGCTCCTCGCCAGGTCAGAACCTGTAGCGCGAGTATTTACTTGCGAAACCGGTCAGAAGTCAAGAAAAACCGTGAAAATCGACAGTTTTTCGACAGGTCGGGCTGCTGGCCGTCCATTCTGAGCTGTCGTCATCCGGACCGAGCCCAGCGCGACAGGAAAGCGAAGGGACCTGCTTTTCCGGTTTACCAACAAATGAAAGGGGAGGGACAAGACTACGTCGCCACGACGGCCGCCGGCGCCACCGGTTCCACGCACACTCCCAGCTTCTGGCCCAACGCTGCGAACTCGCTGATCCAGCGTTGCGACGACTCATCGCCTTCCAGCGCGACTGTCGGGTAGACGTTTTGCAGGAGTTGGTAGAACACGTTTTGCACCGGCGCCAGGTTCACCTCGAAGGGCAACGAGAGAACCAAACCGACTGCGGCGTTGAAGCGTTGCAGCCGTTCTTCGCGGGGATTCACCGCCAACTCGTCGGCCATGCGGCTCAGGCGGCGCTTGAGCGCGTAGCCCAGCCACGCCTCATCCCACTGGATTTTCTCCCGCGCCGCGGTGTCGAGGAGGGTCTGAATGCGCTCCAGGTCGATCTCATCGGCAAGGAACTCTTTGCGCAGCGCCGTGTTCAGCACGAACTCGGCGGTCAGATGCAGCATCTTCGGCAGCGGCGCACCCATGTCGCTGAGGAATCCCATGAGTGGCGCATGGTGCTCATAGATCTGACGGTACGCGGCCTCGGCTTCATCCATGGTCGAACCCAGAATCTTGCTGACAACCTTCTGGCGCTCATCGCGGAACAGCGATCGCAGGCTGTAGGTCGCGCCGTCGAAATGTTTGTCGAGCAGCCGCAAGACGGCGGGAAGGTCGGCCGACTGAAAGCTCTCGCGCAGCTCTCGCTCCGAGTTCTTGAACTCCTGCTCGCCCCGGAACCCGCGCACTCCGGCAATGACGTTGTGATCGCCGAAGTGCAGCACGCCGAAGCTGACCTCCTGTTGCTCGTGGGTAATGCGCGAGCGCACCTGCACTGTGCCCACGGCCAGCCGGGCGCGTCCCGACTCCAGGCGAACGTCGTCGCGCTGGCGCACGTCGTAACAATTGATGGAGCTGCTCTCTCCCATTTTCCGGAACATGGACGCGATGGCGTAGTGGGCGGCGACCGCCAGCAGGTTCACCTCCGCCGGTTTCACCCACTGGTCGAAGATGCGTGCCCCGTCGCCGCTCTCGGCAAGATTGCTCTTCGCCAGCGCCAGCAATTCCTTGAAGCGTTCTTCGCGATGATCGGGAAACAGCATCTGGGCAAGCTGCAACGCGCGTCCGGCGTACATGATGGTTTGCACGGTTTCGATACCCGACAGCTCATCGAAGAACCAGCCGCAACTGGTGTACATCAGCATGGTGTGGCGCTGCATTTCCAGCAGGGCCAGGGCGGTCACGGTGTCCACGTCGGTCAACTCAGCCTTGCCGTGTTTGGCGAAGAAAGCCTGCAAGCTGCCGTCGTCGCGGTTGAGCACCACGTTGATGTACTGGTCGCGTGCCTGCCAGGGATCGCGCAGCAACTCGGAGGCTTTGCGCTCATATTCCGGAGCCAGCTCATCACGCAGGTAGTCGAACGCAGCGCGCAGCGGAGCGCGCCAAGCCTGGTTCCATCCCGGCTTGCCGCCGCTGTTGCATCCGCAGTCGCAGCTCCAGCGGCCTACACCATGGACGCAGCTCCACGCCGTGTTCTCCACAATCTCCACTTCGTGGGTCGGCGGATTGATCTCCAGATATTCGCCGTAGTTGGTCAGCTTCGCCAGATTATTGCTGTCGATGTGATGCAGCGCGTAGGCCAGCGCCATGTCGCCTTTGGGATGATGATGGCCGTAGGTTTCGCCATCGGTGGCGATGTGCATCAGTTGAGGCCAGCGGCGATTGTCGGCAAATCCGCTGAGCAGGCGGTTGGCAAAGGTTTCGCCATTGCTCAGCAGCCCTTCGAACGCCACCGCGCGCGAGATAGGGCCGTCATAAAAAAACAGGTTGATGCTGCGGCCCGACGGCAGCTTGCAAATATAGGGACGCGTCGGGTCGATCTTGCCGCCTTCGACGTTCTTAAACTTTGTGGTCCCGATGCGACGCTCTTGCTTGGCTTGCGATGGCGCCAGGATGGTGAACTTTATGTCGTGTTCGGCCAGAACTTCCAGGGTCTCCACGTCGACGGCGGTTTCCGCCAGCCACATGCCTTCGGGCTTGCGCGCGAAGCGATGCTCGAAATCGCGAATGCCCCAGACTACCTGCGTCCGCTTGTCGCGCTGGTTCGCCAGCGGCATGATCATGTGGTTGTATACCTGCGCGATGGCGTTGCCGTGTCCGGAGAAACGCTGCTGGCTTTCCTTGTCGGCGTCGAGGATCGCCTGGTAGGTGTCGGGCGCGTGCTCTTCGAGCCACGACAGCAGTGTGGGCCCGAAGTTGAAACTGATCCGCGAGTAATTGTTGACGATGCGGGTGATGCGGTTGTCGGCGGTCAGTATGCGCGAGCTGGCGTTAGCGGCGTAGCACTCCGCCGTGATGCGCTCGTTCCAGTCGTGGTAGGGATACGCCGAGTCCTGCAGCTCGATCGACTCCAGCCACGGGTTCTCGCGCGGCGGCTGATAAAAATGGCAATGAATGCAGAGGTATCGATCCATGGATATACGGCGCGGTTGTCAAATTTTGCGCCTTGAATTAGATGCGAATATAAGGTATTGCGTCGCTGTCGGATAGCAAAGGCAAAATTTCTGGGGGCGGGTAGTCCCAAAGTAGAACTCCTGCTTCTTTATCATCGTTTCGCGACCTTCCCTTCTTTGACCCCGCTGATTCGCGCGATACACTGGCTGCAAACCACGCTAGAGGCGGCCCCATGATCCGTGAAGATATTCTGCAGCAATTTCCCGAGCTGTTCGGAACGAAGAACATTAATGGTCGCGAGATCAACATCGAAGAGACGATAGCGGCGCTTACCCGCGAGCTGCGTCCTGCGATTGCCCAGGCGCTGAACGCCCGGCGAGCGCTGCTCGCGAGTGCCGAGCCGGTGCGAAGCAAATATGGCTGGCCGCAATGGGAGGAGACCTTCGACGATCCGGTCACCGGACGTTCCTGGACATTTCGCCAGATTGTACAAGGCACGATCGACAACTTTCTGGGCCGCGAGAGCGAATGGCACTGGCGGCTCAACGACGAAGTGCCCATCCCCGCCGACGTGCATCCGCTGAAAAATCCCGGACTGGAGCTCACCGGGCCCTGGCATCCCCTGGATATGGCGTTCAACGCTCTGAATAGCGCTGCGCCCATGAACATGCCCGATTTCGAAGACGCCTCACCGTCGCACTTCCAGCCTGAGGGCGCATCCAGGAAGCAGCCGGTGGGAATGTTTGCAGCTCTCCAGAATGCCAAAGAGATTTTCCAGGGCCGCTGGAACAGCAAGCCGTACGAAGTGGTGAAGAAAGACAGCAAGCGCTCTTACACAATCAAAACGCCGCCCCAGAAGTGGCCCACGCGCCTGGTTCGTCCGCCCAGCATTCACGTGCTCTACGATCATGTCACCGTCGATGGCCAACCCGCCCCCGGCCTGATTGCGGTGGTCGTTCTCTGGGTATTGAACAATTACGAAGCGCTGAAACAGGCCGGCACCGGCGTGTATTTTTACATCCCGAAGATGCAGACACCCCGCGAGGCGCTCATCGTGGAGAAATTGCTGACGCGGGTGGAAGGAATCATCGGGGTTCCGGCTGGCACCTTCAAGATCAAGATTCTCTACGAGGAAGGCAACGGCGGCCGTTATCTGCCGGCGATCGCCTGGGTGTTCCGGCGGCGGCTGCTGGGTACCAATGTCGGGCGATGGGACTATCTTGGCAGTCTCATCGAGATGTGGAAAGACGACCCGAACGGGGTGTTTCCCGATCCGCAAAACATCGGCATGGCTTCGCCGAACATGATCGCCTACCAACGCTACAACGCGCTCGTCATGCTGATGGCAGGCATGAAAAACGGCGAACTCACGCAGGGCGGCCCGATTGGCGGCATGGCGGCGGTGATGATCTACGCGTCGGGCGATGCCTATGGCCGCTCGCGATATAACCCCCTGGCGCTGCGCGCGGTCGCCATCGACAAGCTGCGCGAGCGACTGCTGGGACTGATGTTCGTGCCCGACGAGGCCGTCCCCGCGGGCCAGCAAGTAACGCTTGACGATATTCTTGGCGGACGGGTCAAAGGCCGCCTCTACGACGCGTATCGGCAAAGCTGGGTTGCCAGTCCTGAGCCCGCGTACGTGGCAGCGGGCAATGGGCCGTTGCGCGTGCCGGTGGCGGAAATTCAGGCGATGTTGGATGCCCCGCACGAGACGGTCGATGCAAACGGCAAAGCGGTGCCCACGGTTGCCAGTGGCCTGGTGGATTCGGAGCGGGCGCTGCTGAAATCACGCGGCTTGCTGAACCCGCAGGGCAAGATCACGCCCAGCATCCTTAACAAGAGTGGGTTGGACACGCCGGAGAAGCTACTTACTCCGGAACGATGGGACGCCATTTACAGCGTGCCCAAAGGCGACATCACCATCGAGCACATCCAGCACGCCTTCTACATGGCCGCGAACTATGGCTTCCAGATTTTGAACGGCAACTTCGCCGCCGCCATCGACGACTACGAACTCAAGCAGCGCTTCATGAACGATCTGGCCACTTACCGCATCGACGTTGCGTGGCTGTGGACGCTGGTCGCAACATCAGGCCGTCATCACCCAAGATGGACATTTCCAGCGGCCGGCGCTCACGGAAGACGGTGTGGTGCTGGCGCCGAGCGCGGAGGAGGTCAAGGCGGGGACGCGCTTCACCAAAGAGCTGTTCCAGAAGGTGTGGGATTATCACAACGAATGGACCGCCGAGTTCTTCGCCGAACTCGACCGGCGAGGCGATCCGGGACGCTTTGACCGGACGAAAGCGCCCCTCATCATGGAGCTGCTGAAGCGGCAGCTGCTTTCGCCGAAATACTTGCAGCACAGCGCGCGCGTGCTGTTCCTGCTGGCGCAGGCCACGGATGAGGAGAGAAAGCAAATCCTGGCAGCCATCTTCGATCTTTCGCGCGAGGAGATCGTGAAGCGGGTAGAGGCGGGCACCGTGAAACCCGCAGCCTTGGCTGTTCATGATTATGTGTACGATATTTTCCCCGTGGGGAAAGAGCAGCTTGCAGCCATGCGGTAGGGATTAAGAGGCAGGTCATGCGCGGGACGATTCGACTGTTCGCGATTGTTACGACCGCTTCAGGTGCAACTACCTGCGTGACTTTTGGCTTGAGTCTCGCATTACACAGACTTGTGCAGCAGCCTTCAGGCGTAATGGAGAAGGCGCTCACTCTTGCCCTTCTTCTTCCTGTCGCAGCAGCAGCTTGGTGGGTCTTCCGGAAGCTCCAGTCGGACTACACTTATCGTGAGGCTCGGGCTGTGACATTTGCTTTTGCCGTCTTCGCCCCAGTGTCATTGGCCGTCGGCATGCTAGCGGGCGAGTTGGCGGGAGGCTACGCGGAATTATTCTTCAGGGCGCCTTTTGCTCTGGCAAGTGCAATTGCGGGAGTGATCCTCGTCTCCACTTTGGGAACTTTCATCGCTGTGCTGCTAGCATTGCGAATAACGCGTCGGGACGAATTGTTATGAGAACAGTAGAAAGGCGTAAAGGCGCGGGCTGGGCGGTGCATCCCGGCGAGATTCTACAGGAAGAATTTCTGAAGCCGATGGAGATCTCCGGCTACAGGCTGGCCAAGGCAATTGGCGTGAACTGCCAAACGGTGAACGATATTGTTCTGCGCAAGCGCGGCATCAGCGCTGAAATAGCTTTACGCCTGGGACGGTTCTTTGGTACGAGCTCGGAGTTCTGGATGAATCTGCAGTCCGCCTACGAGCTCGCAAAAGCGACGGCCGCACTGCGCAGTCAGGTGGCAAGAATCCGCCCCTACAACGAATCGGCCTAGTTCGCGTTTTTCTCGCTTCTTCCACAGCCATTACCGGATTTGCACCGGCTTTCAACACATGTTTCTTCGCACTCACATTGCAGATATTGCACAGTCATTGTTGAACAAGTAGATTGGGATTCGGGTTCAGATGATGATGACACCGACCGAGACCTGCCCCATCTGCGGCGGCACCGGATGGCAGACGGTGGAGCGCGGCAAAGAGCGTGAAGCCGTGCGCTGTGAATGCCGGGTGCGCGACCGCGGCGAGCGCCTGCTGGCCTCCGCGCACATCCCGGCGCGTTATCAGCATTGCGAACTCTCCAACTTTCAATCCGACCCTGACCACGACGACCAGAAAAGCATTCGCCACGCCCGCTTTTTGGCCGGACGTTTTGTCGAGGAGTATCCCACCGACAAGACCGGCCTGCTGTTTGTGGGATCGGTCGGCGTCGGCAAGACCCACCTGTCGGTCGGCATCATGAAAGACCTGATCCGCGAGAAGAGCATCCACTGCCTGTTCTGCGATTATCGCGAGCTGCTGAAGTCGATTCAGAATTCCTACAACCCATCGGTGCAGGCGACCGAGATGGAGATCCTGCGGCCGGTTTTCGAAACCGAGGTGCTGGTGCTGGATGAACTGGGTGCAGTGCGCAGCACCGAGTGGGTCTTCGACACGGTTAATTACGTCCTCAACAGCCGCTACAACGACAACAAGACCACCATCATCACCACCAACTTTCCCGACAAGCCGGAACAGGACAAGGTGGAGATCGACAATCTGAGCAGCCGCTCGGCAGCCGATCGCGCGGCGCGCCGCGAAACCCTGGGCGATCGCATCGGCGAGCGCATGCGCTCACGCCTGCATGAGATGTGCAAGAAGGTGGAGATCGAAGGCCCGGATTTTCGCGAGCACTCCAAGCAGGCGCAATTTCGCCGGCACGAATCGCCCTCGCGCGTAACGCTGCGCAGCACTAAGAGGAACGGCTAGGCTGCTTGGACGGGCATTGCTTGCGTAAAGGCCTGGTTACGCCAGTTATACTTGCTGACAGTGGTTTATGAAGTTAAGTAGCCTCGCTATCGCCGCACTGTTTGGCTTGTTTGCGTTGGGCGCCTTCGCAACGGAAGAGCGCTGTGGACCCCATGAACTAAGCGGATCCTTACGTCTTTCCACCCCGAGTTACTCCGACGCGATGATTCTCAAACAGGACCTCACAGAAGACGGGTTTCAGGTCGAGTGCGTTCTGGAATCCAAAATGAATGGCATGTTCAGCAGTGACCAACTCGGGTATCGGAGTTCGGCTGCCCTCTTCAGAACTGATCACGGCGATTTTGAGGCTCTCTTTCTTCCCAGACCGTTCACCTTCGACTCAGCGGAAGTACACGAAAAGAGGGACGGCAGTCGTTACATCTACTCCTTTACCGGCGATCCGCAATCACGCACTTCCCCCGACAGCCCGCGCCGTATGTATTTCGTGAAACGTCATCACAAGATGTTTATAGTGACGGATGCCACCTTAGCTGCCACATTGGCCGATCTCCTCATGCGGTAACTGACGATAAATCGCCGTTACACTCATTGAGGGTCAATGAGTGAAATCGCCTGATTGCAGCAACAATGTGGAAACGCCTTAGCTCTCGCTTATAGTTCTGACACAAGATGAGAATCAAACAATTGTGCGTGCTTCTGCTGGTTGCGGGTCAGATTCCCGCCAACGGGCAGCAATCGTGGAAGGAATACGTATATGAGCGGGACGGATTCGCCATAAACCTGCCCCAGGCTCCGAGTTCGCATACTGACCCGAACCTTCCGTCGGCAACTGTCTACACTGTTCATTTGTCATCCGATAACGCCTTGAGCTTAAGGGCGCTGCCGGACTCACGGCCATGCTCTGACACCTTGGGCCAGCTGAAAAATGGCGCGCTAGGCGGTAAACAACCGGGAGTGGACTTGGCCAGTGTCAAGGAGATTTCGGTGACGGGATACCCGGGGGTCGAGTATTCCACCCACACGCCGGACTGGAATACCTATGAGCGGTTTGTATGCGCGAAGGGCAGTTATTACATCTTCACGGCCAGATGGCGGGACGGCAAAGCGCGGCCCGAGGTCATAGACCGCATCGTAGCGTCGCTCCGTATACTCGGGACGGGCGCAGCGCCTTCCGATTTTGTGCAATCTCCTTTTAAGCCCGGAGAAACCCGACCGGACTCAGGCGGAGTTTCTGGGCGGGAATACCAGAACAAGTACTTCGGCTTTACCTACACGCTCCCAGAAGGATATGAGGCAACACCCCCCCCACCTGAGTTCACGAAATTCATCCAGGCACCTGATTCCTTTCTCCTCTTGTACTCGGGCGTTAGTCCGTCGAAGAACGGAAAGCTGGTGGGTCTAGTCGGAATCACCGCATGGAGCGCGCGTTCGTTATGGGGGAAAGACTGGCACGGGAAAACTGGCAGCGATTATCTGACCAAGCTCCGAACTGTACCGCCACCAGGCACTCAATATTCTGAACCTGCTGGACCGGTCCGCGAAAGAAAGATAGCCGGTCGCATCTTCTATGAAGCTGACGGGGTCGCGAACCACACGTTGCCTGTAACGATGCAAGGATTCCAGGCCAACCTTGCAATTGTTGAGCGTGGCTTTGTGCTTAGTTTCATCTTCAGTGCCGATACGCGGGAGAAACTGGACCGGTCACTGGATAGCATGAATTCGCTGAAATTCTGACGATTTTTAGCCGCCCCACCCAGGACTTAATTACTGGCGATAAATCGCCATTACACAAGCGTCCAATCCTATTAGCTAAGCGAGAGGAACTGAAATCGCTACCCCTGATCCTTGGTTCTTTCTACCTGCAATACAATCTCCTCGTGCTATCGTATCGCATCGAATTCGTCCCTGATCGCGACTCCGAACTGTTCGCCGCCGTGCCGGCGAGTGCGGCGGTGTTTCTGCTGCGGGGCGAGGACGAGGCCAGCGAGCCGTACGTCAGCAAAACTTCCAACTTGCGCCGTCGCTTGCAACGTCTGCTAGGCCTCGCCGATGGACAAACCCGCAAGCTGAACCTGCGCGAGCGCGTGCGCTGGGTGGAGTGGACAGCTACCGGCTCCGACTTCGAAGCTTCGTTTCTGCTTTACCAAACTCTGCGCCATGAATTTCCCCAGACCTACGACAAACGCCTGCGCCTGCGTTTTGCGCCGCTGGTCAAGCTGATTCTCGACAATCCTTATCCGCGTGCGACCGTGACCACGCGCATCTCTGGAATGAAGAGCGGGGGAGGCAAGGGAAGCTCGCAATATTTTGGGCCGTTCGCCACCCGCGTCGCCGCCGAGAAGTTTGCCAACGATGCGCTCGACCTGTTCAAGATGCGCCGCTGCACCTTCGACCTTGATCCCGACCCCGCGTTTCCCGGCTGCATTTATTCCGAGATGAAGATGTGCCTGGCACCGTGCTTCAAAGGCTGCACGGATGACGAATACGCGGCGGAAGTGGGGCGGGTGCAGCAGTTTTTTGAGAGCCGGGGCCAATCTCTGGTGCGCGAGATTGAGCGGCAACGCGATGAGGCCTCGACCAATCTTGATTTCGAGGCCGCCGCCGCCATGCACACCCGCCTGGAGAAGGTGAAGGCCGCGCGCACGCAGTTGCCCGATATCGTGCGCCGTCTCGACGAACTGAACGGCGTGATGGTGCAGCCCTCGGCGGACCGCGAATCGGTGGCGCTGTTCAAGATTGTTGGCGGGCGCATCTGCGCTCCGGTCGCGCTCAACGTCGGTCAGCCAACCGGCGCAGCACAGCTGGTCTCGAAGCCGCAGTCCATGGAGTCGCGTATCTCCGAGGCGCTGGCGGCAGTGGAGGTGACCAAATTGCGCGGGTCCCTGGAGCGGATGGAGCACCTTGCGCTGCTGAAGCGCTGGTATTACCGCACCATAAAGGCCGGGGAACTCTTCCTCGCCGAAAACGGCGAGCTGCCGATGCGGCGCGTGGTGCGTGGCGTGTCACGTGTTTTTCGCGGCGAGAAGCCGACTGGCGACCTCAGCGAGACCGCCGGAGACTACTGGAAATTCCGCGCGCGCGAAGCGGGATTGGCGGAAAGCTAGGAATCAGCAATTAGCCGTTAGCCCTTAGCATTTAGCCATAGGTTCCGGCGTCTCTTTCGCTGTGTCATCCTGAGCGACGAGCGTAGCGAGGAGTCGAAGGACCCCTATCGCCGGAAAATTTTCGAGTAGCCATAGGGATCCTTCGACTCCGCTCCCTGCGGTCGCTGCGCTCAGGATGACAAAATAATCGCAATCACCGACCTAACGCGCGTTACTTTCCCGCGTTGGCTATTTCGTAGTCGGTCATCGACTTCACCATGTCATACGGAACATTGGAGCTGAAGCCCAGCAGCCTGCGGCCGTTGATGAAGAAAGTGGGCGTGCTGGTGATATAAACCTTCTCGCCCAAGGCCTGCGAATCCGTGATCCGCTTCGCCGTCTCCGGCTTGGCGACGCAAGCGGCGATGGCATCCGGGTCGCCGCCCGCATCTTTCACGTAACCTTTCAGCATCTGATCGACGTTCTGCTCGCTGATTTCCGCCTGATGGTCGTAAACCGTGGCGATGAATTTCATGGCGGCGTCGTTGTTTGCCCGGCCCAGGCAATCCACGTACTTGGCGCCGGTCAGCGCCCATTTGTGAATCTGAGTCAGCGGGTAGTTCACAAACACCAGGCGGGCCTTAGGCTCCTCCTGCATCAGCTTGGTGATGTTGGGCTGCGCGGCCTTGCAGGCGGGGCACTGCAGGTCGCCGAACTCGACGATGGTGATGGCTGCGTCTTTCGGCCCCTCCGAGGGACCAGTGGCGCCCTTCAGCAGTTCGCGGTCGATGGCAAATGGATCGGGGCCAAACGGCATGAGTTCGGCCGTGAAGGCATGCTTCTGATCGGCGGTCACATAAATTCTCGTCGCCTGCTGGCCCTGCGGCGTGTTGAAGATGACTGTGCCTTCGGAAAGACCAGCCGCCTCCGATGCTTTGATATCCACCACTTTCCAGGTCAGGTCCTGGTTCCAGCCGAACATGCGCTTGAGAAATGCGTTGAAGGTGGCTTCGCTGGGAAGCGACTCCTGCGCGGTGGTGGAGGCGCTTGTCTTGGCGTTCGGGTTCGACGAACTGGAGGTCGTTTGCTGCGCGCTGGAACAGAGGCTGACGAAGGCCAGGCCGGTGGTGATCAGTACGGCGGTGCAACGGTTCATGGGTTCCTTATCTTGTCTAATCAAAATGTGAAAACAAAATGTATAAGCCGAATGTGCAAAGCTAGAGTTACATCTCCGCCTTGGCGGCGATGGGATAGCGGCGTCCAAAGCCGAACGCTTTCTCCGAAATCTTCAAGCCGGGAGCAGCCTGCTGACGTTTGTACTCGCTCTTGTCCACCATGAGGACAACTTTTCGGACCAGCTCCGGCGCATACCCATGCTGTGCCGCGATCGCATCGGGAGACTTGTTGTCTTCCACGTAGTCTTCCAGGATTGTATCGAGAACCTCGTACGGCGGCAGGCAGTCGCTGTCTTTCTGGTCAGGCCGCAACTCCGCGGACGGCGCTTTTTCTATGGTGGACGCGGGAATCACCGGCGACAGCGAATTCACGTAGCGGGCCAGGCGGTAGACCAGGGTTTTGGGCACGTCGGAGATGACCGCCAGCCCCCCGCACATGTCTCCATAGAGCGTGCAGTAGCCTACGGCAATCTCCGATTTATTTCCGGTGGTCAGCAGCAGGGCGCCGAACTTGTTCGACATCGCCATCAACAATGATCCGCGAATACGCGCCTGAATATTTTCTTCGGTCACATCCGGCTGGCGGCCGGCGAACACGGGCTTCAAGGCCTTCAGATACGAGTCGAAGGTGTCGACGATGGGCACCAGTTCAAACGAAATGCCGAGGTTGCGGGCCAATGCCGCAGAATCTTCGATGCTGCCGCGCGATGAATACGGGCCCGGCATGCCCACTCCGATGACGTTCGCGGCGCCCAGCGCGTCCACCGCGATGCAGGCGGTGATGGCCGAATCGATGCCGCCGCTCAGCCCCAGCACGGCCTGGCGGAAGCCGCACTTGTGCACGTAATCGCGCGTGCCCAACACCAGCGCGGAATAAGCGCTCGCCTCCAGCCCTTCCTCAGCCGGGTGCAAGTCGCCGGTCAGCGCCTCGCTGTCGAAGCAGATGAGGTCCTCTGCGAATGACTTGGCTTGCGCAATCACCCGCCCATCGGGCCCCAGCGCAAAGCTTGATCCGTCAAACACCAGGCTGTCGTTTCCGCCAACCTGGTTCACCAGCGCCACTGGAATGCGGTAGTGCCGGGCAATGGTGGCCAGCATGTCGAGCCGCAGCTCGCGTTTGCGCAGATAGAACGGAGACGCGGAAATGTTCAGCAGGATTTGTCCACCCGCGCCGATCAAGTCTTGTACGGGATCGACCCCGTACAACTGGCGGTCCCAGAAATTCTTGTCGTTCCAGGCATCCTCGCAAACCGTGAGCGCCAGTTGCTTGCCGTCAAAGGCCAGCAGTTGCTGGCGATCGGCAGGCGCGAAGTTGCGCATCTCGTCAAACACGTCGTAGCTGGGCAGCAGGCGTTTCGACTGGATGGCGGCGATCTTTCCGTCACGCAGCAGCGCCGCCGAGTTCATCACAGATTTTCCGGTAGCGGAACGGGCGGGAGTGACCAGACCGCAGATGACGGCAATGCCCGGGGTCGCCTGTGCAATTGCTTCGGCGGTTTGCCGGTTGCGTTCGACAAACCACGGGCGCTCCACCAGGTCGCGCGGAGGATAGCCGCAAACACTCAGCTCGGGAAAGAGGATGAGATCTGCGCCGGCACTTTTCGCGCGTCGTGCGTACTCGATGATTTTGGCCGAATTACCCGCGAAATCGCCGATCGTGGTATTGATCTGCCCGAGTGCAATCCTCACACTAACAGTGTAAAGGGGCGCGAGCGGAGCTGCCAAATGGATGGCAGTGATCTGATTCAGAGTTCTCCTGAAGTGCGGCGAGAGTTTTACCCAGAAAATGCTTGTTTACAATCTCTACTCCGTTTCCCACAACAAGTGCAACAAATCACTGGATTTTGCGTCTAATCATGGTAATCTCCCCAGTATTGCGGAGAGTCGGCGAGCCGCCCTTGGGTTAGCATTAAGTCCCACTTCGCTTACCGAAGCTGCATCACAAAACATAATGACGGAGAACTTGGCTAAGGAGAACGCCATGCAGTTACGCGTTGACTTTTCACTGGAATACCGCGTTCGCCATGATAAGGATGCCAAGGTATTTGTTGCTTATGTTCCAATGCTACGCCTGTTCACCCAAGCAAAGACAAAACGCCGATTGGGGAAATCTGTACAGGACTTAGTTGTCAGTTTTGTTAGAGCCTGTCATGAGCGCGGAATGCTCAATGAAAAGATGCGTGAATATGGCCTTATTAAAGCCGAAGCCAAACAGGCCCAAGAACTGAAGGGATCCCGTCAGGTACAGTACATTTCGGTCGGAAACGACGAGCAGGATTTGTACGAGGTGCCGCTTACGCTTCTCGCCGGAAAGCAGGCCATGGCCGAGTGCTGCCAATAGAAGGCGTCCCCCCGAAGCAACTCAAAGTTGTCCTCGAAGTATGCGGCTATGGCGTAATTCTTGATAGCCCTTCTCACTGGATTTTGCAGAGGGGCACAGAAACCCCTCTTCCGATCAAAAGAAGGCGGCGATGATGGCCGTCTATCGCTTGAGATCACCCAGCACGCCCTTTTCGATGCGCAACTGAGTTACCACAAATACCGAGAATTAGCCGAAAAGATGATCGACAAGTGGGGTTGACTCCACTCTAGCAACGATGGATTAGATCAGTGCCCAAATTACTTTTGCGTGTGCTGGGGTGTAGCGCCGCGTTCAGCCCGCACTACCCGCTCACCGTAACCGACATCGGCATCAGCGGCCCGCGACCCAATGCGGTTGCGGATTCGGGTCCGCATCTGGAGTCGAGTTGGGTCCTGGAGACCCGGGAGGAAGCGGCGGGTTGGGCTGAGTCTGGGTCCCGCTAGGTTGCGGATACACTTCTTGTTCCCCCGGACGGAGCAGGCTGGGAGCGTTGGCCGGTTTTGCGGCCGGCTTCTTCGCGGCAACCTCGGTCTCGGCGGTCTTCAGGTCCACTTCTTTTTCGGTGCGTACAACCTTCTCTCCGCCGACCTTCATAATCTCTAATCGCGCCACCACGGCGCCCTGGAAGCGTACAAACTCAACTTCCTCGGGTGGATCGCCATAGATCCATTCTTCATAATCCTGGCCCTTGTCGTCCTTGTCGCGCACCTTCTTGGGTGGCCGTCCTTTGGCGTAGATCACCATGTCGCGGTCCATGCCGACCAGGACCTTGTGGTCCTTGATTGCCGCCTGTACTTTGGGCGGAAAGGTCTTTGCGTAAGCCTCAGCCTGATTGAGCGCCTTGAAATCGAAAACCGGCGACAGCATGTCGCGAACTTGTTCGCCAGTCAACTCGGGCACGAATTTGTCGAACGCCAGGGTCACCTCGGAGCCCTTCGCCTCAAGGCTCTGCGGAGCTCCGCCAACCGGGGCCATAGCAACTCCCGTGCCCGCCGCAATGCGCTGGTACCACTTCTCGTGTTTTCGGGGTCCGCCGTTGATCTCGACGATGATGGAGCTGTCTTTGACGATCACGTTGGAAATAACCACCCGGTCGCCGGGACGGGCCGCCGCTCCGTGATCGCTGGCCAATCGCGCGATTTGCTGCTCGCTGGGAGTCACGGCTCCATTCTTGATCTGCAATCCTTTGTCACCGATGGGGAAAAGGCGGCGCGCAAAGACGCGTTCCGCCGTCAAATCGCGAATCACCAGCAAGCGAGTCTGGTCGGTCATTTTTGTGGTCGGTAGTTTGGCTGGTGCTTTGGCGTCATCAGCAAATGCGAGCATCGCCGGCAAAAGAACTGCCGTGGCGAACAGCGGGAAACAATTGCGGCTCATGGAAACACCCAGATTGTCTCAAATTATATGCTCATCCCCGGCGGGATACACACTAGGGTTGGATGCCCGAAAGGCTGTCGCGGTAATCCGTCTCCGGCGGAGGCGGGGCCGGTTGCGCAAGCGGCGCCCATGGCAGCTTCCAAACCATCACGATTCCGATGAGGATAACTAGAACCGCGGTCGCGCTCCCCTCCAGTCCGTAGCTGCCGCCAGTAACCCAATTCGGCCCGCTTGCGGTGGTCCACAGAACAACGTTGAACAGCCGAAGGCCGCTCACCGGCAGGCCAAACAGGACCCCGAGGGCGAAATTCCAGCCGAAGTGAATGCCCCATGGCAACCACAAAGCTCTAGTCCGCAGGTAGGCAATCGACAGCAGCACCCCTATCAGAATGGTGTTCAGTAGTCCCCAAAGGCTGGCGCCGGGATTCGCCAGGTGTACCGCACCAAACATCACCGAGAAGACCGCAATCGCGCCGACTGCGCCGACCCCTTGTTCCAGGTGTTGAAAGGGATAGCCGCGAAACACCAGTTCTTCGGCGAGCGCGCCCAGCAGAAGAACCAACAGTACAGCGCCCAGTCTCGGCAACGTGTGCACGCTGAGGCGAAGTCTGGTGCTGGTGTGTCCCCAAATGCCGATGGGAAGAATCGCCAGGGCGGTCAGTCCAAAGCCGAGGGCACAGCCGAATGTGAATTGCTTGAGCCAGCCCCTGGCGCGCGGCAATCCCAGGGCGGCGAAGGGACGGCCTTCGACGTGGTCGGCGGCGGTCAGCATCCATACGTACAGCGCGATCAACAGCATGACCAGCAGGGGCCGGAAGATGATCTCGAAGAACAGAACGCGGTCGCCGGCGATGGCCCCAGCAGCGTAACCTGCAGCCAGAAATGCCAGGAACGAAAGCAGAGTTGACACCGCGAAGGCCCACACCGGATGAAGACGGCCTGTACTGGTGGTGAACATGGCTAGCCTTTGACCGTCTTCCGCTGCGGCGCCGGGTGAAACGTCAGTCCCCGGCGCGCGACAGAGAAATCCAGCGGAGCGCCGCCATGGTTGCGAACCACGTCTTCGACCCGCTGGCGGGAGCCCGGCTCGACGAAGACGATGACGCAGCCGCCGCCGCCTGCGCCGCAAACTTTGGCAGCTCGGGCGCCATTCCGCCGGGCCACAGCGATCAACTTGTCGATCAACGGGGTGGTAATGCCAGGAGCGTTGCTGCGCCGCAGCTTCCACTCCTCGCGCAGCAGGCGCTCCACGTCGTCCCATTTCGCTGCCGCCAGGGCGCGTTGCATGGCCTGGGCAATGCGCGAGATTTCCGCAAAGTTGCGAATGACGCGCTTGTTGCCGTCGATGTGCTGTTTGAACACCTCCCAGTTGTTGATGCCCGAGCGCCGCGGCACTCCGGTGTAGAGAAGCACGAACCGCTGATCGATTTCATCGAGCGAAACCGGCACGGCCTCGCGGCGGACGCCCTCAGGCCCAAGGTGGATTGCGCTCACGCCGCCGTACATGGCTGGATAATAATCCTGGCAGCCGGTAGGCACGCGAATCAGTTGCGCCTCGACATTCTGGGCAAGCACGCGAATCTCTTCCAACTCAATCTTGCGCCCCACGAAACGCGCCAGCGCCGCCGTGGTGCTGATCATCAACGCCGAAGAACCGGAGATTCCGGCGCCTGCCGGAGATTCCGAGTCCGTCTCCAGCGTGAACCCTGCCCGTGGCTTGAAGAAGCGGACCAGATGGGCTGCCAATGGGTGCCGATAGGTCTTCGCCGCCAGCAATTCATCCAGTCCGGCAAAGCGCTCGTGCCGGCCTGTGTCGAGTGAGCGCAACACAATTTCGCGACCGCGGTGAGGAGTGATCTGGCAACTGGTCAGGATGTTGAGGGCAACGTTCACGCTCACCGCCCCGGGATGGAAAAGGTACAGCGGCCAGATGTCGAGTGTGCCGCCGGCCAGATCGGCGCGGCATGGCGCTGTGGTAACGATGTAGTCGGGATTCACCGGGGACATGAAGTGAGAATGGGTTGGCATGATCAATGTATAGAGAATTGGTGGAAGCCCCCGCATTTATGCGGGGGAAGAAACTCCGGGGCTAAAGCCCATTTCAAAATCAACGCCTTGTCCGCTGAACTGAAGTCCAGCTCCCCCTGCTAAAGCAGGGGGCTTCCACCAAAACCTTCAGCAGACAGTTGCCTGCCCACCTCGAGCACCTCGCTCACCACCTGTGCGATGTCATCCGGGGTGGTGCGATGATTCACAATGCAGGCGCGCAACGCGAAGCGGCCATGGACCGTCGCGTTGGACAAGAATACCTTTCCCCGACGATTCACCCGCTGCAAAATCTCTTGATTCAGCGCGTCGCTGTTAACGTCAGCACCACTCTGCGCGCGATAGCGGAAACAGACTGCGCTGAGTGGGACCGGCGCCAGCAGTTCGAGCTCAGGCTGCTTCGTAATAAGCCCGGCCAGCAGCTGGGCGTGGGCCAGATCATTGCGGATGGCCTCGCGAAAGTTCGCCAACCCGTGGTAGCGCAGCGACAGCCAAAGCTTCAGCGCGCGAAAACGCCGCGATAGCTCGATGGTTTCCTCGAAGAACACGAAGCCTTCGACGGGATCGTTCACCAGCGATTTCGCGTAATCGCCAGTGTGCGAAAACGCGTGACGCGCGGCGGCGGCATCGCGGTAGAGCAGGCATCCGCAATCGAGCGGCTGATACAGCCACTTGTGGGGATCGAGCGACAGGGAATCAGCCTGGTTCAGCCCGGCAAACTTTGCCGGTTCAGCGATGGCAGCCAGCGCGCCGTAAGCTCCGTCCACGTGAAACCATGCGCCCGATTCATGGGCGATTTCCGCCAATTCCGCCAGCGGATCGATGCTGCCGGTAGAAACCGTTCCCGCAGAACCCACGATCGCAATCGGCGTCAGTCCGGCGCGGACATCGCGTTCCACGCTGGCGCGCAAAAGATCGACGCGAATGCGAAATTGGTCGTCACAAGCAATGAGCCGCAGGTTCTCCCGGCCGATGCCCAGCAACGCGATGGCTTTGGGAATCGACATGTGGACTTCTTCGGAGGCATAAATCGTTCCGGGCCGCGCACCGCTCTCGTTGGCGGGCAGGCGCGTTTCGCGGGCCATGGCGAGTGCCATCAAGTTTGCCGACGAACCGCCTCCGGCCAGGCTTCCTGTGAACCCCGCGCACCCGATCGCTTCCGCCAGCCAGCCCACCACGACGCGCTCGATGGTCGCAGCCGAAGGCGAAGAGCGCCACGCGGTCAGGTTCTGGTTCAGCACGCTCGCCAGCAGGTCTGCGGCAGCGCCAATGGGCTCGCCCGAGCCCAGCACGTAGCCAAAGAAACGCGGCCCCGTGACCCGTACAAGTGCCATCACTTCGCTAAGGTCGTCGAGAGCGCGGTTGCCCATGCCATGCTCTGGCAGCGGCTTGGCAAATAGAGCTTCGGTTTCACTTCCGCTTATCTTAGGAAACGTCGGGCGTTCGCCGATGGTGGTGACGTACTGCAACGCGAGCTGGTTAATGCGCTCGAAGACTGCTTGGTAGTCGGCGTCGGAGAGCACAAGTGGATTCATGGGGCTGATTCGGCTGGACAGCCATTGTAGCGCGCGGGGCTAAAGAGGCTGCGCAAAGACTCTGTGCGAAGCTCATGGCCTGTACTTCCCTGGTGGGAGCCCCCGCATTTATGCGGGGGAAGGAGTGCTTCAGCGCGCCGGTGAAAAGTCGGCTCTGATCCCGCGCTTTAGCGCTGGGCATAGAGAAATCCCGTGGCTAAAGCCCATCTCAAAATCAAACGCTCTTCCGCCGGACTAAAGTCCAGCTTCCCCCTGCTAAAGCAGGGGGCTTCCACCAGAGGTCGTCCTGCGCAGCTTGTAAAGGTCGGTGTCACAACTCGTGATACGTCACCAGCTCAATTCCCCGGCGCTGCAGGATCTCTTTCGCTTCCGGCGAGGTCAGCAGCGCGAGTTCCTGCACCCGCGATTCCCGCAATCGGGTGGCGACCTGGTCGAGATCGGCGTCGTTATATCCCGGGTGGCAGACGAACTCCCAGGTCCCCTCCGGAATGTTGTCGGCGATCGCGGTGAACAGTTTCAAGTCGAGAAATCCGGTGACCAGCACGGCCAGCGATCCGTCGGTTGTGCGCAGGCCATGGGCCTCCACTTCGCGGCGGAAGCTGCCGGCAAAGTTGCGCAACACGTTCAGTTCGGCGAAACGCCGCCACAGCTTGCGCTTGCGCAGCAGATCGACGATTGGCAAAGGCCACACCCGGCCATACGGATTGCGCACCGCCGGAACGCCACACCCTCGCGCCGCTCGCAGCAATGGCCGCAACACCGCGGGAAACATGTGGGCATGCTTGTGGGTGTCGAAATGAGAGGGCCGCACGCCCGCCGATTGCAGGCGCTCAATCTGCGCGACGGCTTCGGCTTCGATCTCGGCCGGGTTGAGCTTGTTGCGAAACGAGGCGATGACAAAGTCGTTGAGCTTGCCGCGAAATTGGCGGCTGCCGTTTTGTGCGCCGGGTTGTAGCAGGCTGGCCACGCGATCGGCAGGCAATAGCGGTTCGCCGTCGAGCAGCACCACGTGACAGCCGACGCTGAAGCGGGCGTGGTGCGCCGCCAGCGAGCGCGCCATGCCGGCCGCCTGGTCGAAAGCCCGCGCGTTCGCCATCAGTGTGGACGAGGTCACAATCCCGCGCTCGTGCGCCTCGACGATGGCGCGGTTCACACCCGCGGTCAGACCAAAGTCGTCGGCATTGACGATGAGCCTGCGCACCGCATCAGTGTAGCAGCGGAAAATGGACGAGCGCGGATTAGCCGCGCTCTAAAACCAGGTGTATCCCAGGGTGAATTGCAGCGACGCATTGATGCCGGGATTGTGATTGCCTATCGAAGCATTAGAAAGGTGATAAGCCTTCACGGCCACGTCCCACGAGGTCCGCTCTTTGCGGAAAATCTGCGCGCCCAGTTCAGCTCCGCTTGTGAAGTTTATCTGCGAGGTGTGAGGTACTGGCAGGTCCTTGGTGCTGAAGAGCACACCTCCGACCGCGGCAAGATAGGGGGAAACTTTGCATGGATTGGTGAAGTTCCACTTGGCGATAAATGGATTGATTCCGCCGGCGTACTGGCCGCCGCGGATCCAGTATTCATTCACCGGAATGATGTCGCCTGCCATCTCGAAGGTGCCGCGCAAGAAACCGCTGCCGTGTTCGTTGGTCAGTACCCGACCGATACGGAAGCCGAAGAGGAACGATCCCCCGCTGGGTGAACTGGCGACTGAGTGGCCACCTCCAACGAACAGTCCCCTGTTCCAGCCGGGATGGCGGAGCACGTCAACTGGGCTATCCGTAGGAAGCTGCGCGAACAGCGGCGCTGCAGCGAGGCAAAAGAACAGGGCGAGACGAATGGCTTTGTTCATTGGGTTTAAGAGTAATGGCAAAAGCTATCAGGTTTCGCTCCCATCGCGCAAACCCTGGCTTGGGGCCATCCGTCCAACCTAATGACAATTTCGTCAAATTGCTCTCCACCCCTCACAGTTTTTCCCTATACTCGTGCACGTCATTGCCAAAAGCCGAATGACGAAGGAGCGCTCATGAAGGTCCTTACCCAATTGCTTTTTGTGCTCGCCTGTTCTGTGGCACTCTTTGCGGCGGACGCGGCGTCGGGAGATGTTTTGAATCGCTGGGTCGGAGGCAAGTGGGTCGGTAGCGGCCAGTTTGTTGATTCCGATTACAGCCAGGCGGCCAAAACCAGCGCCGTGACGAAATGCGCCTGGTCGCCCGACCACATCTTTGTCATCTGCGATCAGGACATTAATTTTGGAGGGACACCCATGCGCGACATTTCCATCTATGGGTTCGCTCCCAAAACCAACAAGTTTTATTTCTACGGGGTCTCGCTGGGCGACGAGAGGCCGCGCAGCACCGCCTTGGACATCACTGACAAAGGCGACCACTGGGTCTATTCCAGCACCAACGACATCAAGGGCAAGAGCGTTCAGTTCCGCACCGTAAATCAGTTTCACGGCACGGATGTTGTGGAGTGGCGTTCGGAGTTTTCCGCCGACGGTGGCAAGACGTGGACGAAGACTGGGGAAGGCAAGGAAACGAGGCAGCGGTGAAGTCTCAGCCGGATTAGTTCGCGGCTGCATTTCAGCAGGCGAAAATAACGTCGCGCCTTGTGCACGTCCCTGGCGATCTGCTCGCGCAGCGCTTCCACCGACGGAAACTTGATCTCCGGCCGTACCCGCTGCAGAAAGATCAGCTCCAACTCCGTGTCCGGCAGCAACTCAATGGGATGAAAATTCAGCAGGTGGCTCTCGATGGCGAAGGAGTCCGGCCCGAAGGTTGGCCGGTTTCCCACGTTCGTCACCGCCTCGAAGCATTCGCCTCCGACGCGCAGCCACGTGATGTAAACCCCGATGGCGGGAACTAGTTCGTCGTAGCGCGCCAGGTTCACCGTCGGCACCGTGTATTTGTGCCCGTAGCCGCGGCCGCGTCCTGGATTGGAGAAGATGCTGAAGGGGCGGCCCAGCAAGGCGCGCGCCTTCGACATTTTTCCTTCGGCGATCAGTTTACGAATCTCCGTGCTGGAGACGTGATGCCCCCGCAATATCTGCTCGGGATAAATGGTGGGGACGAAACCAAACTCTTTGCCCAGGTCGGCCAGCGTGTTTACGTTGCCTTGCGCTTTGTGGCCGAAGTGGAAGTTGTAACCTTCGTGTACGTCGCGCGCATGCAGGGCGTCAACCAAAACGCTCTTGGCGAAGTCGCGTGCCGGCATCAGCGACAGGTCGCGGGTGAACGGCAACACCAGCACGGCATCCACCCGTGTCTGTTGCAACAGTCGCAGCTTGATCGGCAAAGGGGTCAGCAGTCGGGGCGCGACATCGGGACGCAGAACGCGGTAGGGATGCGGCTCGAAGGTTACCACCACTGCCTGGCCGCCGAGCGAGTGGGCGCGGTCCGCCATCAGCCGCACCACTTCCTGATGAGCGCGGTGCACGCCGTCAAAATTCCCCACGCTGACCACCGTGGGCCCAAGATTGGACGGCACTTCTTCGAGGCTGCGGAATACTTGCATGTGGCCGGTTGTCCTACAGGTCAAACTCGAGTTTCAAGCCGTCGTGCGCCAGACGCACGTTGTCGGGCAGCGCCGCATTGGTTTCCTCATGCGGCAGGTCGTGGGAGATGTGCGTGAAGTACGCGCGTTTAGGCTTCAGTCGCTCCACCAGCTTCAACGAATTCTCCACCGTCGAGTGCGTGGGATGAGGATGGTGCCGCAGGGCATCGAGAAACAGGATGTCGAGCCCCTGCAACTGCTCCATCGACTGCTCCGGGATGCTGCTGAAGTCGGTGAGATACGCGGCCGAACCGAAGCGGTACGCTTCGATGGGGACATCTCCATGGTGTACCTCGAGCGGAATGAAAGCCGTTCCGAACAGGTCTACCGGCCCATTGACGGCGCGCAACTCGACTTGCGCCAGGCTGCCATACTTATAATCCGCGTCGAAGATGTAACGGAAAACGCTGCGCAGGGTTTTCGAGGTGGCCTCGCTGGCATAAAGAGGAATTTTTCCACCGCCGGTGACGCGAGGGAAGCTGAGCGGCCTCACATCGTCGAGCCCAAGAATATGATCGGCGTGGCCGTGGGTGTAAAGCACGGCGTCAATTTTGCGAATGCCTTCGCGGAGGGCCTGCTCGCGAAAGTCGGGCGTGGTGTCGATGAGGACGGTGTGGCCATCCCACTGCACCATGACCGATGGCCGCGTGCGCCGGTCGTGCGGATCGGCCGACGTGCACACGCGGCAGTCGCAGCCGATGGTGGGCACTCCCATCGAGGTCCCGCTGCCCAAAACCGTGAGCACGGCTTTCATCAGGGCTTATGGTCACCGGCCGGTCCACCCTGCGGCGGATGGGTGAGCAGGTTTGTGACCTCGAGGTACGCCATGCGCAATTCGTAGACGACGTTCTGCATCATGCTCTGTTCGGCCGGCGTCAGGTTGCCCTTGGTCTTGTCTTGCAGCAGGGCCAGGGTGTCGATGGTCTGCCGCGCGCCCAACAGGTCCACCTCGGGCTTAGCGCCTTGCGGCGCCGCCAGTCCGAGCTGCATGAGCGAGCTCATGTAGAGCGACGCGAGAAACTTCTCGAACGTAATCTCGAAGTCTTGCGCGCGATGCGGCTGTCCCTGCTTGCGCATTTCCTTCTCGATGCTGGCGTCGATCTCGCGTGTCGATTCCCGGTAAGCCGCGGCAGACTCGTGCTGCTCTTGCGCGCTGGGCCCTTGCGGAACGGCTTCTTCGGTCACGATGGATGAGGTCTGCGCGGCGGCGCTTGGTGGCGCAGGTTGGTGTTGCGCTGCGCGTTGCTCGTTGACCAGGCGCTGCGCTTCGGTCCTCTCGCGTTCCCGTTCCGCGCGGCGCTCTTCGTCTTCCACCACGTCCTGGCGCAACTCGCCATCGGTGCTGAACAAGCGGCGGTCGGTCACTACGAATTCAGGTTTCTTCTCTTTGTCGGCCATAGTTTATTTACTCGCTGAATGGAAGGGTTTGGACGGTGGCGCTGTACTCGCCAATTTGCACCGTAGCGCCGGGAGGAGCGGCTTCGCGCCGCGCATAGCCGAGCGCCAGGGTTCGGTCGCCACCCGGAAATGGGACCCGCGCCGCGCTGGTTATCTCTCCTACATCCTTTTCGTTGGCGCGAACTTTGGTTCCCGGCGCCGGAGGCTCGGCAGCCTGCACTTCAAAACCGGTAAACCCACGATGCACGTTGCCGCGCGAGCGAATTCGCTCCACAATCTCCTGCCCGATGTAGCATCCCTTGGCGAAATTCAACGCGTGCTGCTGTCCGGTCTCCTGCGGCAAATCGCGTTCGCGAAGATCAACTCCGAAGCGCGGTACTCCTCTGGTGATGCGATAGAACTCGAAGGCATCGCTGCCGGCGGGGGTGGCACCCGCCGACACTAGGCCGTCCCAGATCGCGTCCACGTTCTCGGAGGCAAACCAGATCTCGAATCCATCCATCTGCGGCTGGGCGCTGCACGCGACCGAGACGCCAACTTCGCGCCACACCGCGTCGATTACCTGCCCGGGTCCGAGCTGCGAAACGTCGAGGCCGGCCGCTGCCAAAACCTCGCGCGACTTTGACTTGGGGCCGGCCACGCCGATTGCGGCTAGCTTATCGCTGACGTCGGCGACCTCGACGTCGTCCATGATGATGTAGCGATCGAAGATTTCGGCCAGCGTGGGCGCTTGCTCGCGGTCGGTGGTGACCAGCAGATAGTCCCCGCGGTTGTAGGCAACCAGGTCTCCCTGAATGCGCCCTTGCGCGCTGAGGACAAAGCTGTACACGCCATGTCCGGGTGCGAGGTCGCGGACATTGTTGGTGACCATGCCATTCAGCCAGCGCACGCGGTCCTCTCCCGCCAGCACCAGCTTGGCCTGCCAACTCATGTCGAGGAGGGCGCAGCCCTGCAACAGGGCATGGAATTCAGCCGCGGGATCGCCGAAATCGGCCGGTGTTTCCGCGCCGCGATACATCCCCAGGCGCGCGCCGCTGCCCGCAAGCTTCTCTTGAAAGGTAGTAACACTCATACCGAAACTCTGATTATAGCGAAGGAAGCGAGGGAGCACTCAGCACTCAGCAGTCAGCAGTCAGCAGTCAGCACTCAGTTGTCGCCTTCCACGGCTGAGCCGGTTTGATTCCTACTTACGGCAACAACCACTGACGGCTGTCGGTCAGGGGAAACGACCGCGCCGCGGCGACACCGCTTAGTTAAGATCTTAGGTCCTAGCATCTTTTTCAGCCGACACTCTGCCGCGCCCGCCATGGATGTATGCCAAAGAAGTCGTCTTTACTTCCTCGCGCCATCGGCTATGCTGAGGTTTGTGAGTCCTGCCCATCTCATCCGTGCGCCGGTGGAGAGCGCAAGCTTGTGGACGAGCAAACCGGCAAGGCGGGCGGCAGGGGAGCCAGGAGACGATTCGGGTCAACTGTTATCCTGAAACTCGCGCGATACGAACTAGCACAATCATCCCCGGCGGTCGGTCCGAAATGATGGACAAGAAAAAAGAATCGGATGCTTCGGAGCAGAACGCAGATATCAAGAAAGTCTACAAAGCGGACCGCAAGACGCGCCCGGCGCACCTGATCGATGAAGACCGACAGAGGCAGATTGAACGATTCCAGCGGGCAGTTGTCGCCGCTGTTGAGGCCAGAGAAGAGCAGAAAGCGTTGGATTACTTGAAGCAGATGGGGTATGGGCCGGAGTCGCCCGAGTACCGAGCGGTTATCGCTTTGCTTTACCCGCTCGGAAAAAAGCGATAGCGCGCTCCCGCTCCTTCATCTGCTCTCTCTTTGGCAGGCCAGCCAGTTTTTTTTCCATTGCCTCAACGAGGATGTCTGCAATCTTTTCGGCATTCTCGCGCGACGGGTGGGCTGGTCTTGCCGGCCTGTTGCGAGTTGGAGTAGTGGCCATAGTTGCGTTTTTCCTAGGTGCCTTCATCTTACCATGTGCCTATTTACCTCTGATGCATCGTCCGGCCACCCGGAAGCGGCGGATGCAGCTGCATAGTAGCAGAGTGCTACTATTTTCCCGTGTCTGCCAAAAAGCGCATCGCAGTGATTCCCGGAGACGGCATCGGCAAGGAAGTTATTCCCAACGCTCTGGAAGCCGTTCGTGCCAGCGGAGCGGCCGTCGAGTTCACCAGCTTTGACTGGGGCGCCGACCGCTACCTGATCGACGGCACCACGGTTCCGCCAGATGGCTTTGCGATGCTGGCGCGTGACTTCGACGCAATCTTCGTCGGAGCGCTGGGCGATCCGCGCGTGCCCACTAACATCCACGCCAAAGAGATTCTGCTGGGCATGCGCTTCAAAATGGACTTGTACGCAAACGTGCGTCCGGTGCGTCTGCTCGATGCCTCTCTGTGTCCGCTGAAGAATGCCTCGCCCGACGACATCAACTTCACCGTGATCCGCGAGAACACTGAAGGCGTTTACATGGACATGGGCGGCAACTTCAAGTTCGGCACGCCCGATGAAGTCGCCACGCAAGAGGACATCAACACGCGCAAAGGTGTGGAGCGCATCATTCGCTTCGCCTTCGAGTACGCGCGGGCCAATGGCCGCAAGAAGCTGATGATGTCGGACAAGTCGAACGTGATGACCTACGCCGGAGGCCTGTGGCAGCGCGTCTTCAAGGAAGTGGCCAAGGAATACTCCGATGTCCAAACGCAGCACATGTACGTGGACGCGCTCTGCCTGCAGATGGTGCGCGAGCCGCGCACGCTCGACGTGATCGTCACCAACAACATGTTCGGCGACATCATCACCGACTTGGCGGCCGCGCTGCAGGGCGGACTTGGCATGGCTGCCAGCGGAAACATTCATCCCGGCCGCACTTCGATGTTCGAGCCGGTACATGGTTCGGCCCCCCCGATCGCAGGGAAAAACATCGCCAACCCCATGGGCTCAATTCTGACTGCGGCAATGATGCTGGCCCACCTGGGCCTGAAGGCTGAGGCGCAGAAGATCGAGAGCGCGGTGCTGGATGCGGTCCGCGAGAAAAAAACCACGGTCGACGTGGGTGGTCACGCTGGGCACACGCGAATGCGCGCAGTGGATTGCGGAGCGCGTAGCGAAGTAATTGCGATTGTTATACTGCCCTATTCATGTTGAAGGACACGCTGGAACAAGGACGGGCCGTCACCGATAAAACGCTGGAGCGCCTGCTCCCCCCCGGCTCGCAATTTCCCGGGTCTATCCATCAGGCGATGCGGCACAGCGTTTTTGCTGGAGGCAAGCGCCTGCGGCCAATTCTGTGCATGGAAGCCGCGCAAATGATTCGAAGGCTGCATTCCTCCAAGGCGTCGAGGAGTTGGGCGCGGCGCTGGAGATGCTTCATACCTACTCGCTCATCCACGACGACCTTCCCGCGCTCGACAACGACGACCTGCGGCGAGGGCGCCCTACGTGCCACAAGGCATTCGGAGAGGCGACGGCCATCCTTGCCGGCGACGCCCTGCAGACCTATGCCTACGAAGTGCTGGCGAAGTTGCAGTGCCCGGCCCAGGCGCGGGTCGCCATCATCGCCGAGATCGCACACGACACGGGAACCATCGGCGGCATGATTGGCGGCCAGGTCATGGACCTCGAAGCCGAACATGTCCATCCCGACGCGAAGACGCTGGAGTACATCCATCGCTCCAAGACGGGTGCGCTGCTGACGGCCAGCGTCGTGACCGGCGGCATGTATGCAGGCGCGAATGCATCGCAGACCGAGAGTCTGCGCGACTTCGGCCAGAACATCGGGCTGGCGTTTCAGATTGTCGATGATGTTCTGGACGTGACCCAGACGTCGGAGCAGCTAGGCAAGACCGCAGGCAAAGACACCGCACACGACAAGGCGACCTACCCCGCGCTGTTCGGCATCAAGGGCTCCCTCAAGAAGGCAGATGAACTGGTGGCCGCTGCCGACGCTGCGCTGGACGCGTTCGGCGAGCGCGCCGCCACCCTGCGCGAGATTGCCAAGTTCCTGGTGGAGAGGAAGAAATAGAGGCTTAAACTGTCGACAGCGAAAGCTGTACAGTGGCGTCGGAAGGCTTGATAATAAACGAGAGGACGCGATGCAGGTCACTTTGGATTTGCCCGAAGAACTCGCTCAATATCTCGGCCGGGATGCCCAGGCGCTCTCCCGCGCTGCCCTTGAGGCGCTGGTGCTCGAAGGAGTTCGATCAGGACAACTTTCGACTAGCCAAGCGCGCCGTGTTCTCGGGTTCCGCTCGCGCCATCAGGTGGACTTATTTCTCAAGAGCCACGGCTTGGAACTTCCCTTTACCCTTGAGCAAGTGCGGCGCGATAGCGAAACCGCGCTGGCCTTCAGCAAATGAAGGTTGTTGTTGCGGACACCTCGCCCCTGAATTATCTGGTGTTGATCGAAGAAGTCGATGTGCTCGCACAGCTTTATGGCGAAGTGCTCGTCCCTGACATCGTGATCGCCGAACTAAAAGACCCCGACGCCCCACCTGCGGTCGCGCAATGGGCATCTCATCTGCCTTTCTGGATTGACGTTCGGCCCACGCCTCTATCTGACGAGCGCCTCGAACGACTCGATGACGGTGAACGGGCAGCTATTCTTCTGGCAGAGTCCCAGTCATCACCTGTGCTTCTGCTGATCGATGATGCCGCTGGCCGAGCAGAAGCCGAACGCCGGAACATTGCTGCTACTGGAACTCTCGGCGTGCTTCGCGCGGCTGGCCTGCGTGACCTAATGAATTTGCCGGCAGCCCTCACCCGCCTTAGAGCCACAAACTTCCGATGCCCGGACACTCTTATCGATGAACTCATCGCCGAAGATTTGCAACGCAAAGGCGCGAAGCGCCGGTAGCTTGCCTCCGCTCAATGGTTCAGAGCGACTGCACCGGCACGGCTAGCAGGTCGTCCACCAGCCCGACTTCCTTCTGCACGAAAGGCTCGGCGTATTGGACGCCGGCAAGCAGGCCATAGAATGCGGCCATGGCGGCCAGCCGCTCGCGGATCTCTGCCTGACGCGGAAAGAGCCCGCTGCCTGCCGACTGGTCCTTGTACTGCGACTGGTACGCCATCAGGGCGGCGAAGCGAGTCTCAAACTGCCCGGAGATGTCCACCACGAACGACGGGCGAACGTCGGCGTAGAGGCTGGCATACACAATCTTGTAAGGGCGGTGCGGCGGGAAAGAACTCAAGGCACGCAGACTCTCGGGAGGAACATCCGCAGTCGCGCCGGTCTGGCCGAGCTTCGTCAATCCAGCCAGGAACGCGGCTTCATAGCCGAGCAGCGATGCCATCGCGTGATCAGGATGGCGCGCCTGCCAGTAGGGAAGAATGAGTACACGGGGCCGCAGTTCACGAATGACAGTTGCGATCTTGATCCGGTTGACCAGGGTGTTCTCGACGCGGCCATCGGGAATGTCGAGCGCCCGCCGCCAACTGACTTTTAGGATACGCGCCGCCTCGTTGGCCTCACGCGCGCGGTCGTCAACGCTGCCGCGCGTGCCCATCTCGCCCTGTGTGAGATCGAGTATGGCGGTGCGGTGCCCGCGCTCGGCCATTTTGAGCAGCGTGCCGCCGCAGGTCTGCTCAACGTCGTCGCGATGCGCGGCGATGGCGAGAATGTCGCAGTGTGGCGCGTCAGGCATGAAAGCTACAGCCGCAGGGCCACCGCTACGCCATCGCGCAGCGGAACGATGGTGGTGAACCAGTCCTTCGACGAGTAGAGCAACCGGTCGAACTCCACCACGCCCTTGGTTTCCTTATCGGGCTGCTCGCTGTTCGTCAGGTCGGGATTGCCGGCAGCGTACGCCACTTTGCCTGACCACAGCGCGTTGTCGGTGATGAACAGGCCGCCCTTGCGCACGCGAGCCGCCGCCATATTGAAGACGCGGGGATAGTCATGCTTGTCCACGTCGTTGAACACGATGTCGAACTCCTCTTTGCGCTCCGACAGAACCTCGAGCGCATCGCCAACGTGTATCTGGATGCGATCTGCGACGCCCGCCTGCTCGAAGTAGCGACGCGCTTCGTCGGCGTTCTTGCGGCTGCCATCGGTGTAATGGACCTTGCCACCCTCACCCACCGCCTTGGCCCACCAGATGGTGGAATAGCCGATGGCTGAACCCAGTTCGAATACCGCCTTGGCGTTGATCAGCCGCGCATATTGATAGAACAGACGGCCGACTGCTGGGCCTACGATCGGAATGTCGCGCGCCTTCGCCTGGCGCTCCATCTCCTGCAAGACAGGCTCGCGCTCGGGCAGCATGGCGTAGAGATAGTTTTCGACGCGTTCCTCGGTAAAGCTCTTCATCGAGAGTATTAACTCCTCAGCTCAACGTTTGCCCGGGCTTCATCTCGACCACTTCCGGCCCGTCCTTTCCCAGGTACCTCTTCAGATGATCGGGGCGACCGGTCAGCATGGGAAAGGTCGCGAAGTGCATCGGGATAACGGTTTTCGGCTGCAGCATGGTGCAGGCGTAGGCCGCCTCGCGCGGGCTCATGGTGAAGTGATCGCCGATGGGCAGCATCACAATCTCGGGCTCATAGAGATCGTGGATGATCTTCATATCGCTGAACACAGCAGTGTCGCCGGCATGATAGAGCTTTACTCCGCCCGGCAATTCGAGAACGTAGCCGCAGGCTTCGCCACCATACACGATGCTGCCATCGTCGTCCTGAATGCCGCAGGAGTGGACGGCGTGCGTCATCGTAATCTTGATGCCTTCGACCGTTTGCGTCCCGCCCTTGTTCATGGGAGAGATTTTCTTGGCGCCCTTCTTTTCCACCCAGGTACAAAGCTCAAAAATCCCGACCACCATGGGATTGTGCTGATTGGCAATCTGCACGACGTTGCCAATGTGGTCCATGTGTCCGTGGGTGCAGATCAGCACGTCGGCCTTTTTCACCTGCTTCTCGCCGTCCGGACATGACGGATTGCCCATCACCCAGGGATCGACGTAGGCGGTGACGCCATCTTTGGTTTCAATGCGGAAGGTGGCGTGGCCCAGCCACGTAATGCGGTTTCCTTTCAGGTCCATTGTTCCCCTCGATTAGCGAAGCTGCCCGAGATTGACCAGCCTCAGGGCCGGAGTGAATCCGCGGTTCTGGATAACGTGCAGCGAGCGGGATTGCTGAAAGCTAGCGGGCGGCCTTCCGGTCGGCCGCGACCGCATGGGCACTGCGAGGCGGCCGGCGCGTGCCATGACGCAGGCCCTTGGCGTCGAGCTTAAGTTCGGCGATGGCGCGGCTCAGGGTGTTGCGGTGCATGCCCAGCTGGCGTGCGGCCTTGCACTGGTTGCCTTTGCATTCCTGCAGAACCGTGAGGATGAATCGCTTCTTGAATTCACACACGCCTTCGGAATAAGTGATGCCGTTTTTGTACATCTGCAGGATCAAAGCTTCCAGTTGATCTTTCACAGAGCCTCTCTCTTTTTGCTTCGTTAAGGCCGCAAACCACCCGATCACAAGTAACGTTTACTGTTGCCGTCCTGGTACGGGTACGTGCTGGGGAAGGGTGCGCAACAGTTCCCAGCCGGTACGAAAGCGCTGGCGCAAATCGGCCGGCGCCGCCCAGATCAAAGCGCGGCCGCTCTGCAACAGCACAGGAGCGATGCGGGATTGCTGCAACCGTCCCCACTGAGGCGCGAAGGCGGCCAGCCCCAGCACCACGACCGTGCTGACCACGGCGCCGCGCAGAAACCCGAACAGGCCGCCCAGAAAGCGATCGAACCAGCGCAGTCCCACCCCGTGCACTGCCCAGCGCGCAATCCGTCCCAGCACGCCCGCCAGTATCACGACGACAACAAAAATGGTAAAGAACGCAGCGATATCGGCCACCCACTGGGAGTTCACGTGAGGCGCATACCATGCCGCTACCCGCGGATACTCCCATGCAGCCAGCAAATATCCGACGATCACGCCCGCCAGGGAAAAGAATTCGTAAAAGAACCCTTGCGCGATCGCCTGTAACACCGACAACACAATGATGAGCAGAATCACCCAGTCGAGAGTAGAGAAGCCCATCATTCGGCTTTTCCTAGGCCGGCAATGGATGCCCGGTCACTTGGACGTAAGCCTCCACATACTTCTCACTCGTTCGCGCCGCCACCTCCGGAGGTAAGGCCGGAGCGGGCGGCTGTTTGTTCCACTTGATGGCTTCCAGATAGTCGCGCACGTACTGCTTGTCGTAGGAATCCTGCGGCCCACCTGGCTTGTACTTGTCCTTGGGCCAGAAGCGCGACGAATCCGGGGTGAGCACCTCATCGGCCAGCACCAGACCGGCAGCGGTGCGGCCGAATTCGAACTTGGTGTCGGCGATGATGATGCCGCGCGTCTCGGCATAATCGGCAGCCGTCTGATACACCTTCACGCTCACGTCGCGCAATTGTTCGCTCAGTTCGCGGCCGGCCAGACTCACCATGTGGTCAAACGAAATGTTTTCGTCGTGACCGCTGGTGGCCTTGATGGCGGGAGTGAAGATGGGCTCCGGCAGCTTGTCGGATTCGCGCAAGCCCGCGGGCAGCTTAATGCCGCACACCTCGCCACTGGTCTTGTACTCCTTCCATCCCGAGCCGGAGAGATAGCCGCGCACCACGCACTCGATGGTGATCATGTCGGCCTTGGTCACCAGCATGGAGCGGCCATGCAACTGCGCGGCATACTTTTGCAGCTCTGGCGGATACTGGCGCACATCGGCAGTGACCAGATGATTAGGAACGATGCCCTTCAGGAAGTCGAACCAGAAAAGCGAGAGCTGAGTCAGCACTCGTCCCTTTTGCGGTATGCCGGTCGCCAGCACGTAGTCGAAGGCCGAGATGCGGTCGGTGGCCACGAAGAGCAGGCGGTCATTGCCCACCTGGTAAAGGTCGCGGACTTTTCCACTGGCAAAGAGGTTGAGTCCCGGAAAGTCGGTGCGTAACAAAACGTCGGACATTTGAGCTGAGTCGTTCACGTTGGCGAAATCAAATCGGAGAAGTCGTCGGGTATTCTAAATTTCCCGTGTGCTTTGTCAACGTCTGATGAAAATTAGTTACAGCGCAGTGGAAAAAATCTTTGCCAAATTTCTTGACAGATTGCCGAACCTCGCGGAACCCATGTGGCTAGCGGCTTTCCAAGCATTGCGAGACCGGCCGCATAAAACTTTTGGCGGTCTCTTCGCGGCACCGCGGCAGTAATTTGGAAACCAAACTCCGCCCGGTGTCAAGACCCTGAGAAAACATTTTCCGCGGCCACCGGGCCGACTGCCCTAATCAGCCGCGCTGCGATGAACGGTAAGGATGTCCTCGATGTACTGCACATCGGGCGCACCCTGGACCCCGGCCTGTTGCATCGCCTTGCGGAGATCGTCGGAGTTCATGAACTTGCGGGCCCGGTCGACGCTTTCCCAATCGAAGAACAGGACGACGTCGCGGGGATCATCGACGGTATGAAAAATGCGGACCGCGGTTTCGCCGGCCTGCTTGCGGCTGGCCAGGTGAGAATCGAACGCCTGCTTCCAGCGGTTGTAGTCCCCGACCTTGTGACGGACCAGAACGTGCACCATGAGAGCGCCCTCCAAATAAAATCGTCGTTACCAAGATACGAAATCTCCCGCCGAATGTGAACCAGGAAATGCAACACCTCTCGGTGACGAAGGGTATTGACAGCGAGGCCAATTGAGATGCTAAAGGCGAATCAAGTAATGGGTTTGAACGGGCAAGGGCTTTAGCGGCTGCGGAACAGACTTCTTCCACCCGGCACTGGGATATACTGCAAACCAATTCAACGGGAGCGTTTCTTCTTGCTGCGCCTCATCATCCGTTCCTCAGACATTCACGCTGCTGGATGTTTCACCCTGGAAAAAATCGCCAGGAAGACCCGCATCCTGGAATACACGGGCGAGCGCATCAGCAAAGCCGAAGGCGACCTCCGCTACGAAGGCCGCCCGTTCACCTATCTGTTCGGCGTTGGTGACGGCAAGGTGGTGATCGACGGCCATGGCATGGCGATGTTTGTGAACCATTCCTGTGATCCCAACTGCGAGACCGACGAGAAAAATGGAAAGGTTTATATCGCCTCGATTCGCGATATCGCCGCGGGCGAAGAACTCACCTACGACTATTGCCTCTATGATGGCGACGACGAAGCGCCCTGTACCTGCGGCAGCAAGAATTGCCGAGGCAGTATGTACTCTCCCGAGGAACTGAAGAAACAGGCGCGTGCTGCGGCCCGCAAGCAGAAGCAGGCGAACTGGCGGCGAAGAGTAACGGCGCAGTTCGAAAAGCGCGGAACGGCAAGCGAGCAAAGTAGGACGCCTTCAAGCGTTGGGCTTCTGCTATAGTTGGCCTTTAACCACCCCCATTTATCAAGCACAGGAGCGGTTCTCATGGCTAAGAGCGTTAACAAAGTCATCCTCATCGGCAATCTCGGAAAAGATCCGGAAGTGAAATACACCCAGACCGGCATGGCAGTGGCGCGCTTCTCGGTGGCGACCACCGACCGCGTCAAAGACAAAGACGGCAACTGGCAGGACCGGACCGAGTGGCACAACCTGGTGGCCTTCCAGCGCACCGCCGAAATCGCCGCCGAGTATCTGAAGAAGGGCGGCAAGGTTTACATCGAAGGCCGCCTGCACAGCGACTCGTGGGACGACAAGGAGACCGGCCAGAAGAAGTACAAGACCGAGATCATCATCAACGATCTGGTGCTGCTCGGTGGACGCGATGCGGGCGGCGAAGGCGGCGGCGGACGCGGCGGTAAGTCCAGCGGCATGGACCAGCGCACTCCTGAGCCGGAGCACTCGCAGGCGCCCGCGGGGGCCGAGATCACGGACGAAGATATTCCGTTCTGATGGCCCCGCGGTTCGCCATCGAATATGGCGAGTGCCCCAGGAGTTGTCATTACGAGCGAAGCGAGGAACCTGCTTTTGTTTGGCCTGCCACGCAGCCGAGGGAACAGCAGATCCCTCACGACCTAAGGTCGTTCGTGATGACAAACTCAGATTCGAACGTTTCTGTTGCGGCACCCGCATCTAAACCTCACGCCATGAGCTTTCCGCGATCCAGTGGCATCCTGCTACATCCAACTTCTCTTCCGTCGGCGTACGGCATCGGCGAACTGGGGCCTGAGGCGCATCGCTTCGCCGACTTTCTGCGCGATGCCGGACAGCGAATCTGGCAAGTGCTGCCGCTGGGGCCGACCGGATACGGCGACTCCCCGTACCAATGTTTCTCGGCCTTCGCCGGCAATCCTCTGTTGATCAGCCTCGACGCGCTGGTGGAGCGCGGTCATCTCGACTCTCGCGACTTGGACTCGCGCCCGGCATTTTCCGCGAGCCAGGTGGATTTCGGCGCCGTGATCGCATGGAAGCTCCCCTTGCTGCGGCAAGCGTTCCGCTCGTTTCAACGCAGTTCGCCGGACGAGCGCGCCGCCTTCGCGACTTTCTGCGAGAGGCACTCTGCCTGGCTCGACGAGTTTGCCTTGTTCATGGCGCTTAAGGAAGCTCACAACAATGTTGCGTGGACGCAATGGAACCCTGATCTGGCGCTGCGCAAGCCCGAGGCTATCGAGCGGGCGCGTCGCCAACTGCGCGACGAGATGGAATGCCACAAGTTCATCCAGTTTGAATTCGAGCGGCAGTGGTGCGATCTGAAGCAGCATTGCGGGCGCAATGACATTCGCATCATGGGCGACGTTCCCATCTATGTCGCCTTCGATAGCGCCGACGTGTGGGCCAACCGCGAGTTGTTCGACCTGGACGAGTCGGGCCGCGCAAAAGCCGTCTCCGGCGTGCCGCCTGACTACTTCAGCGCCACCGGCCAACTGTGGGGCAACCCAATCTACCGCTGGGAAGCGCACGCCAGCACCGGGTATGCCTGGTGGATCGCCCGGGTGCGCCGCGCGCTGGAGATGCTCGACATGATTCGCCTCGACCACTTCCGCGGGTTCGAGGCCTACTACGAAATTCCCGGGGACGAGGCGACCGCGGTCAACGGTGTCTGGGTCAAAGGGCCAGGCGGCGCGCTGTTTGAGGCGCTGGAAGGCGCGTTGGGACAGTTGCCGATCGTCGCCGAGAATCTAGGTGTGATCACGCCGGAGGTGGAAGCGCTACGCGAACGCTTCGGATTTCCGGGCATGGCGATTCTGCAGTTTGCCTTCGGCAAGGACCCGCAAGCTCCGCAGTTTAAACCGCACAACTACCCGCATCATCTGGTGGCGTACACCGGCACTCACGACAACGACACCGTGGTTGGCTGGTGGACGAGCGAGGCGGGTGCAGGGAGCATCCGCACCGCAGCGGATGTAGCGGCCGAGAGGGAGTATGCGCGGCGCTACTTGAACACCGACGGCCGCGAAATTAACTGGGTGATGATTCGTACTCTCATGGCATCGGTCGCCGACATCGTGCTGTTTCCGTTGCAGGATGTGTTGGGCGTGGGCAGCGAAGGCAGGATGAACCTGCCCGGCAGTTCGTCGGGAAACTGGCGCTGGCGTTTTCGCCAGGGAGATCTGACGCCCGCGATGAGCGCTCGGCTAGAGCAATTGGTGGAGACTTACGAGCGCTAGGGGGACCGCTCCGGATTATTCATGAGCAACAAAAAACAATACTGTCATCCCGAGCGGAGCGCAGCGGAGTCGAGGGATCTGCGGTTCGCTGGCATCGTTACGCTCTCGGAACAACCGCAGATCCTTCGACTGCGTGCCCGCCCGACCCGCAACAGCAGCGGGTCGGAAATTCTTTGCGGGCGCTCCGCTCAGGATGACAATTCAAATGTTCATGAATAACGGGCGCTACCCCACGATCTCCTCAAATTTCATGGGATCGGGCGCCACCGGGGTGGTTGGCGGCTCAACAACTTTCAGGACTTGATAGGTGTGGCTGATGCGGTGGATCACCGTGATGGTGCTGAGGACGGCGATCACCCACAGCACCGGGCCCATGCGATTGAACAGCGCTCCGATGATGATCAGCACGATGCGTTCCGGCCTCTCCATGAAGCCGACCTTGCAGCTGGGGATAAGCGACTCGGCGCGGGCGCGGGCGTAGCTCACCATCACCGAACTGATCATGACCAGCGCAACCATCACCACATAGAAGAAGCGGTTGGCGCGGGCGTAATACACCAGCAGCCCGAAAAAAATGGCCACATCGCTATAGCGATCGATGACGGAATCGAAAAAGCCGCCGAATTGCGTGACCTGATTGGTGGCGCGGGCCACGCGGCCATCCACCATGTCGAAGATGCCGGCCCCAATGATGACCAGCCCGGCGTAGAAGAACATGCGGCGCTGGTTTTCGGCGTGGGCAAAGCCAAACAGAACGCCGGCCACCACGTTGATCAGCAGGCCAATGAAGGTGAGCGCGTTAGGCGAAATCCGGGTGAGCGCAAGGCCGTGGACAATCTTGTACAAAAGCCACTTGCAGGACTGCCCGACTGCGCTGGTCCAGGTCATTGCGCGTCTTCACCCTTCATCGTGAATGGTGGTCAGTTTCAGCACCTCTAGTTCGCGCTTGCCGGCCGGGGTGACGACCTCGCTGACGTCGCCAACTTTTTTGCCCATGAGGGCGCGGCCGATCGGGGAACTGGTGGAAATCAATCCCTTGGTCACATCCGATTCTTCGCTGGTCACCAGCTTGTACTCAATCTTTTCCTCTTTGGTGGAGTCATAAACCAACAGGGTCGAGCCGATGGCGGCGCGGTCGCGAGGAATGTTGGCCATGTTGATCATGGACAGGTCAGCCATGCGCTGCTTGAGCTGACCCAGGCGGGCGCGGACGAACTCCTGCCGCTGCTTGGCCATGTGGTACTCGGCGTTCTCGCTGAGATCGCCCATGGCAACGGCTTTTTTCAGCTCTTTGGGCAGCTCGTGATTGAGCTCGTGCTCCAGAACTGAAATTTCTTCCGACAGCTTCTTCTTGATGTGCTCAGGCATACTTCGGATTTGATGGGTCCGGGCCGGCTGGATGCCGCCCGAAAGCATGGCAACATTATACGACGAGAGTATTTCTCCGAAGCGAAACGGACGTGGCCGGGTGCCCTGGGTCTTCGCGCTTTTCGAGACCCAGGAGTCCGCCATCGATGGGACGTTCGACAAATCTTGCGGCAGTCCTGCTTCGTACTCACCCAGGTCTCGAAAGTCGCGAGACCTGGGGCACCCATACGAAAACCGCCGAAAACCCTGTCAATTGACCCAATTCGGGTAACCGGGGTATAATTTAACCAGTGTATTGAGCCGCTCTTCCTCGTAATGACCCAGGTTTCAGTCTCTGGGTGCAGTGCTCCGGCCCTCATGAATAACCTAAGTTTCAGCATCGGAGACAAGGTCGTTTACCCTAACCACGGGGTGGGCGTAATCGAGCAAATCAGCAGCCGCACCATCGGGGCGCAAGTCGAAAAATTCTACCTCCTGAAGATCAAAGCCAGCAGTCTGAAGGTCATGGTGCCGTTTCACAACGTCGGCAGCGTGGGCCTGCGGAAAGTAGTGCGCAACGGCGAGGTGCAGAAGATTCTAGACTTCCTCAACGATGGCAAGTGCGAGAACCACGCCGACTGGAAATACCGCTTCAAGGAAAACTCCGACAAGATGCGCACCGGCTCTCTGCTTGACGTTGCCGTGGTCCTCAAAGGTCTTTTGGTTCTGGCCCAATCCAAGCCACTCAGCTTCCGCGAAAAGAAGATGCTGGAGCGGGCCCGCTACCTGCTGGTGAGCGAGCTGGCGATGTCAAAAAACTGGGACGAGGCCGAGGTGGAGGACCTGCTCAATAAATCGCTGTCGAAATCCAAGCTCCGCTTTCCTGAAGCCTCGAGCATGGAAGCCTGAGTTTTCATCGAAAGGCTTATGCCTGGAACCTTGCACATCTTTCGCCTGAAACCCGATCCTCCGCAATACCAGGCGAACATCAACGTCGGTGCGCATTCGTGGGTACGGGTTTTCGACGCCCATGGACTCGATGAGTTTCTACGCCACACCTGGGGTCTGCCGGAAAGTGAAACCGAGGCCATGCTGGGCGAACTGCGCGCCACCGGGCGCACTACGGAGGCCTTGGTAGATATTCCCGAAGCCCACCTGCCCGAAATGGGTTTTGCCGAAACGCCCAGCGACGAGTAGCGTTCTCACCTTCGCAGATTTATTCGCAAAAGATCCGCACGGACTTGCCGTCGTTACTGTCAATGTCGACGCACAGTTGGTTGAGCGCTTCATCCAGCTTGTCGCCGCGCAAGCCCGACAGAACGTCCAGGTTGAGCCCCTTGTCGGCCAGTTTTTGCGCCACGCTCGGCGGTAGCACACCGATCAGTCCCACGCCCGAGCGCAGGAAGCTAAGCGGCACGCGCATGTTGACGTCCTTGCCTTCGCCCTTGTCCACCACGATGCGCAGGTATTTACGGGTACTTGCTGTGGAGGGACGCTCCTGATTGTCCGGCGCGCCGCTCTCGGCTGGCTCTTTCACTGCGGCAAGTTTGTCCAGCAACCGTTCGGCATCCGCCGACGTGATCTTCCCCTCGGTTAGCAGATCCAGCACTTTCTTGGTTTCGACCGACATGGTGATCTCTCCTATTTGCGATATCAACCGAGCTTCTCCAGGGCTTCCTCGACCGTGATCTCACCGCGCGACAGTTGCTCCAGCACATACGCTCGCGGCGATGGTGCTTGCATGGATTTGTCGAGCTGTGCGCCTATCGCGTTCAACCGGTTCTTGACCGTCGGATAGCTGATGCCGAACACGCTCTCCATCTTCTTGATCGAGCCGTGATGCCGGATGAAAGCCATCACTAGGGCCTGATCTTCCAAGGAGAGTTGCGCGAGCACCGGGAGCTCGATTTGCCCCTCCATGAAGACGTTGCAGCTGGGACACGCCAGCCGCGTGATCTTGAACGGCTGGTTGCATTCGGGACAGGTGGTCTTGAAAGCCATATCAGAGATTCTCGTGGTTGTCGGGTACATTATGCAAACAATAAATAAATTTGTCAATATAAAAATTAACTAATTTAATTACAATATTGACTATAGTAATAGTTAAATTCACCTCACACACGTTCGGCAGGTGAAAAGGCCAGCCCTAATATGTCGGAAATTTCAGTTCGGGATGACAAGAAGAAGAAACTAGCAACTGCGGGCCTGAAGAGTGGCGCCACTCGCGTGCAGGACGCAGTTGATCTGGAATCGCCTAGCCCACCAGCACCGCACCACCGTTTACGTTGAAGATTTCGCCAGTGATGAACCCTGCGTGCCGGGTGCAGAGGAACAGGATGGGCGCGGCAATCTCTTCCGGCGTCGCCACCCGCCGCAGCGGAATCTTGTCGAAGATTCTTTCGCGCCGCTCAGGGTCGGCGAGCGCGCCCGCGGTCATGTCCGTCTCCACCCATCCCGGGGCAACGCAGTTGACGTAAATGCCATGCGACGCAAGTTCGGTGGAGAGCCCCTTCGTCATGCTGATGATCGCGCCCTTGGTGGCGGCATAATCGACGTGCCCGGCCTCGCCGCGCTGCCCGGCCGTCGAGCTGACCAGCACGATGTGCCCGCCGCGCGCCTGCCGCTTCATGTGCGCGACCGCGCGTTTCACCACTGCAAATGTGCTGTCGAGGTTGACCGCCAGGGTGGTGCGCCACTGCTCGTCGGTCATCTGGTCGATGTCAACACCCTTCGAGACCCAGATACCGTGGTTGAGCACCAGCGCGTCGAGCGATCCAAAGCGCTCAACCGCGGCTTGCACCAGCGCTGCGGCGTTTGCAGTGCCGGTCAGATCTGCCTGCACGGCGTGGCAATGATCGGCGCCACATTCCTCGACCAGGCATTGTGCTTCAGCGTGCGCCCGCACGTAATTGAACACGACGCGGGCACCGGCGCTCACGAACAGGCGCACCGTAGCCGCGCCAATGCCGCGCGAGCCTCCCGTGACCAGCGCGACGCGTCCTTCGATCGATAAAGTTGGAACCGATGGCATAGCTAAGAAAAGCTAACACAGGACGGTCGCGCGGGCCTGCGGGAGTAGGTCAGGAGTTGCATGAAACCGACGGAGGGTAGAGCGGGCCTTCAGGCCAGCGTTGAAGCTGCCCCTGAAAATCGGAGTGCCGTAGGCACGGCAGATCGTGCCTTGCCTGTGCCGCCCCTACGGGGCTCGGATTCGAGAGAGTTGACGCGGACCTGAAGGCCCGCTCTACCCGAACAATTCAAATTGAGTCACCACTGGGCCACCAGCTCTCTTGACATCGGAAAATGCAACCATCTAGAATGGATAGGGTATTACTGAGTAATACTCAATTCCGTGAGAACTACTGAAATCATCTCAATTTCGTTGCCGCCTGCCATGGCGCGGCAATTCGAAGAAGTCAAAAAGCGAGAATCGCGCACCGGGTCCGAGCTGGTACGCGAAGCTCTCCGCGCCTATTTCGAAGCGCGTTATCCCACGGCCCAACCTACCAAGGCCGAGCTTGCGGCGCTTCGCCGCGGCCGCGCAGCCTTTCGGCGTGGCGATTCGGTATCATTAAGTGAATTCTTCCATGGTTTGGAATCTCGAGCTCACCGCGCCGGCCCAAAAAGACCTTCAAAAGCTATCGCCAAAAGATCGCGCGCGCGTTAAGGCTGCGCTCCTCACGATGCAAGTCGATCCGTTTCGAGGCGATATCAAGCGCCTCAAAGGACAGCCCACCGCCTGGCGCAGACGGGTGGGGAACTATCGAGTCATCTACGATCTTCATGTGGAGGAGCGCCTGATCATCGTTCACGGTGTTCTCCGAAGAACATCTACGACATACTGAGGGGACAGAACTCGTCATGCCTTATGAGTAGTGATCGCCATTTCGCATTTCGTTACGCCAGATGCGGCTATATAGCCTTGGCTATTTGCCTTCTGGAGTTGGTTATTGTGTGGGGAGGAATCTTCGTTTTTCACCAAGGAGGACGGACGATCGCCCCGGTATGGGCACAGGATGCGTTCGTGCTGGCTTACCTCGCCGGAGTACTGTCCTTGCCTCTCTCTATAGTTTGCCTCTTCCTGGATAAGTTTCGTCTCATCGCGTTCGGTGCTCTGGTGCTTGGCGTCGCAAACATGGCTATCTGTGTTGCGCCAATCGCGGTGTAGTAGAAGCCTCGTGCCTCTGTCCGATTTTGGTCACCCAACCGTCGGAGATGGACGGCCCACCACTCGCCCGTCAACCCATCCTCAACAGAATCCGCAAGTTGAACTAGCCCGCCTCTGGCAACGTAAATGCCTCTAGTACATCCGGAAGATCCTGTTTATGCAGAATATCCGCATTGCGTTTCGCCAGTTCCGCAGATCACCTGCTCTCGTCATAACCATCATTCTCACCCTGGCGCTGGGCATTGGCGCCAACACCGCCATCTTCACCTTGGTCCATTCGGTGTTGATGAAGTCGCTGCCGGTGGTCGATCCCAAGACCCTGTACCGGATTGGCGACAAGGATGACTGCTGCGTGAATAGCGGTTACATGAACGACGACGGCGACTTCGATCTTTTCTCGTACGAACTCTACCGGCAATTTCGCGACAACACGCCTGAGTTTGAGCAACTGGCGGCAATGCAGTCGGGAAACAACATTTTGACCGTGCGGCGCGGTTCGGACCCGGCCAAGGCACTGCGCAGCGAGTATGTGTCTGGGAATTACTTTTCGACTTTCGGCATCGGGGCGTTCACCGGCCGGGTACTCAGTGAGACGGATGACACCCCAGGCGCAGCTCCGGCTGTGGTCATGAGCTACCAGGCTTGGCGCTCGGACTATGCCGCCGATCCAGCGATCGTGGGTTCCACGTTTTACATTCAGGGCCATCCGGTGACCGTGGCGGGGATTGCGCCGCCGGGATTTTTTGGCGACCGGATCCGCAGCAAGCCACCCGCACTATGGATTCCACTGGCGATGGAGCCGGTGATCGAGCCGGAAACTCCGCTGGGACGCTTGCCAGAGGCCAACTGGCTCTACGTGATCGGGCGAGTGAAACCCGGTGTCAGCATCGGGCCGCTCCAGGCAAAGATATCCAACACCCTCCGCCTGTGGCTCGCGACCCAGGAAGCGTACACGCAGAATGGCGGTTCGACAGTGATTCCGCGGCAACACGTGGTGATAACGGCCGGGGGAGGGGGTATCCAGATTCTGCAACAGGAGACCAGCAAGGGACTGTACCTGCTGATGACGCTGTCTGGACTGGTGTTGCTGGTGGCGTGTGCCAACGTGGCCAACCTGCTGCTAGCCCGCGGCGCGACGCGCAAGGCGGAGACCTCCATCCGCATGGCGCTGGGTGCGGCGCGGAGGCGGCTGATCGGGCAGATGCTGATGGAAAGCGTGCTGCTGTCATGCCTGGGCGGGCTGGCCGGTCTGATCGTCGCCTACGAAGGCACGCGGACAATCCTGTCGCTGGCTTTTCCCAACTCGCCGCAGTTGCCGATCGATGCCAGCCCATCGCTTCCCGTGCTGGGGTTCGCGTTTCTGCTTTCGCTACTAACCGGGGTCGTGTTCGGAATTGCGCCGGCATGGATTGCCTCGCACTCCGATCCGGCGGAGGCGCTGCGCGGCGTGAACCGCACGACCCGCGACCGCACCTCACTGCCGCAGAAATCGCTGATCGTGTTTCAGGCGGCGCTGTCGCTGGTGTTGCTGGTCGGCGCGGGCCTGCTGACCAAGAGCCTGCGCAATCTGGAGCATCAGGACTTTGGCCTGCAGACGACCAACCGTTACGTGTTGCACCTGGATCCAGCCGGCGCTGGATACACTCCCGAGAAGTTGCCCGCGTTGTACCAGGCCATGGAGCAGAAGTTTGGATCGCTGCCCGGCGTGCAGAATGTGGGACTGGCTCTGTACAGCACCCTGGAGGGCAACAATTGGGGCGAGGGCATTCGCGTCGAAGGACGCCCGGAGCCGGGACCTGACGAACACAATGGTTCGTCGTGGGACCGGGTCAGCACGCATTTCTTCGACACCGTGGGTCAGCCGGTGATTCGGGGGCGCGGCTTCACCGATGCGGACACCGCAACCTCGCAACTGGTGGCGGTGGTGAATCAGGAGTTCGTGAAGAAGTTCTTCCCCAAGGAAGACCCCCTGGGGCGCCACTTTGGCGTCTTTGATCACAAATATGCGAGCGCCTTTGAGATTGTAGGCGTCGTGGCCGACGCGAAATACAGCGATCCTCGGGGTAAAATCCGGCCAATGTATTTTCGTCCACTAAACCAGTCATTGAAGGTGACCAAGCCGGATGAAGCTATGGCGGAAGGGCGATCGCTTTACATTAATTCCGTCACTTTGGATTTTCGGAGCAAGCCGCAGAATGTGGATTCCCTGTTGCGGCATACTCTGGCAGACATCGATCCCAATCTGACGGTCATTGACCTGCGATCTCTGGACGACCAGATCGGTGGCAATCTGAACCAGCAGCGGCTGATCGCGCGCCTGACCATGCTGTTCGGACTGCTGGCGCTGGTGTTGGCGTCGGTTGGACTGTATGGCATCACCTCGTACGCAGTGGCGCGGCGGACAGGCGAGATTGGATTGCGCATGGCCCTGGGCGCAGACCGCGGCAACGTGCTGCGGCTGGTGCTGCGCGGCGCCCTGGCACAGGTCGGGCTGGGACTGGCAATAGGAATTCCCATCACCTTGCTGGGCGCGCACTACATGGCCGATCAACTTTTCCAAGTGCGCTCCTATGATCCCGTAAGTATCTCCATTGCGGTGGTGGTATTGGCGCTGGCGGCGGCATTGGCGGGCTTCATTCCGGCGCGTCGCGCGGCCAGCATCGAGCCCATGGAGGCGCTGCGCATCGAGTAGACCAACCATCTCTGCCGGCTGTTCACGCTGCTCTGCATGTGGTAACTTCTGTCGGTTGTTTCAGACGTCCATACGGCGCTGAAATTCCGACGAGGAGAGCACATGAAGAAACTTGGATTCCTGACCCTGTTGATCACCGCAACTCTTCTGCTGGCCCTGGCCTTCCCGGTGGCGGCAACTGGTCCCAGGACCCCGGTGGCTCCCGTAGCTGTCCCGGTCAGCGCCGCGGCCCCGGCTGCGGCTCAGTCGCCCGGTGAAAGGCACCCGCGCATTCACGAAGCCCTGGAAGCGATGCGCAGTGCCCGGGAACAACTGCAGCACGCTGAAGGCAATTACCATGGCCATCGCGACAAAGCGATCGAGCATCTCAACCACGCTATCCAGGAAGCCGAGATTTGCGAGCACCAATACTAGCCTTTGGATCAAGCATCGGCACACGGCGGCCGGCATCCTGGAACGGGTGTCGGCTTTGTCTTGCTAGCACGCGATAGGTCAGAATGAGTGCTAGCCGCGCCCTTGACTGACGAATGGACGAGTGACGAATGGATATCGAAGCGATTCGCAAGTACTGCCTCCAATTCCCCCACGCCACCGAAAACGTACAGTGGGGAGCCGACCTGGTCTTCAAGGTCGACGGCAAGATGTTCGTAGTGGCGGCCGTGGACATGGTGCCGCAACGGCTCTCGTTCAAGTGCACGCCGGAGAATTTCGCAGAGCTGTGCGAGCGCCCCGGAATTATTCCTGCACCTTACATGGCGCGGGCCCAGTGGGTCAGCCTGGAACGGCTGAACGCGCTGCCCGACTCGGAACTGCGCGAAATGATCTCCGACTCCTACCGGCTGGTGTGGGAGCGCCTGCCGATGAAGAGACGCGTCGAGCTGGACAGCGGCGCAGGCGCCGGCGCAAGGCGACGTGCAGTCCGCAAGTCCAAGGCTGCGCCTCGGAAGTCAGCGGTCAAAACCAAAACCAAGAGTAAGAAGGCGGCCCGGCGTAAATGAAGAGGAAGGGGATGGCTGGCCTGGGTCGTACTGTGATTTTCGGCGCGATGGTTGTGTCGGTGTTGGCAGCCCCCGCCGCAGCCCAGTCAGCTTCCACGACAGGCGCATCGCGGAAGCCGCGCACTTCGATCTCGCCAGACACCGCCGCCCTGGAGCGCGACTTCTTCGCCGCCATTCGCCAGGGCAATGCCAAAAAGTTTTTGTCGTACGTGCCCGAAGAGGGGCTTCACGTTGGTCCGCAAGCCACGCCGGTAAGCCGTGCCGAGGTCGAAGAGCAGTTGTCGCATCGCCGCGGCCTCTACTGCACCCTGTTCGACTCCTCCTGCATTGAAGCTCCCATCAAGCTGGACGCCAGCTCGCGCGCCTGCTCAGACCGCGAACTGCTGACGCATTCGGAAAAGGTCCGCACCGCCGCCACCGAGACGGTGCGCAACGGCGTGCGTCAGGCGATCCTGGTGGCCGAAGTCAAAAACAAACAGTGCGGCGGCGCCAAGCTCGTCGATTTCATCTTCAATAATGTGCACGGCGAGTGGAAGCTGTTCTCGGCGCCGTAGCGCGCCGAAGAGAAAGGCGGCCCGACCCAGCTTTCGTTAGCCTTCGGCAGAACATCGTGGTACTTTAGAAACCCATTCTCCGCAAAGGAACCGCCTCGCCATGATGTTGGAAACCGAAATCTTCCAGTTCGAGCCGGATATCACCGGGGTCTCCTGCGCCGGCCGCTTCACGCTGGGAACGCGTCTCAGCGAGACCGAAGCGCTTTTCAATTCGCTGATTGAGAAGGGCGCGCGCAAGCTTGTGCTTGACCTCACCCACGTCGAGTTTGTGGACAGCGCCGGCCTGGGCATCATCATGCATATCTTTGGCGCCATTGGGGAACACGGGGGACACTTCCGCATAGCCGGGGCCAACGATCAGGTGAAGCGGCTGTTTGAGATCACGCACACCAGGGCGATTCTGGCGATCGATCCTGACCTGGTTACCAGTGTGAAGAAGCTGCAGGAAGGCGCGGGGACGGCTGGAAGCGCGAAGGCGTAGCGTTTGAGCGCGCGGGATCGACGCTGAAGCGCCGCACTACCCGTCAATCATCAGCCCGCCGGTCAGATCGCTGATCTTCGCGATGTGGTGCTCCAGGCACCACTTTTCCACCGAATCGACCAGGGTCTCACAGGCGCACGGGTCCCAGAAGTTCACCGTGCCGACCTCGATGGCGCTGGCCCCGGCCAGCAGGAATTCAATCACATCTTCAGCCCGGCTGATGCCGCCGATTCCGATGATGGGGATCTTTACCGCGCGGGACGCTTCCCACACCATGCGCAGGGCAATGGGCTTGATGGCGGGGCCGGACAACCCGGCGGTGACGTTGGAGATGCGCGGCTTGCGGGTTTCGGCGTCAATCGCCATGGCGACAAAAGTATTGACCAGCGAAATAGCGTCGGCCCCCGCTTCCTCGGCAGCCCGCGCCACCTCGGGAATGCTGGTCACGTTGGGCGAGAGCTTTACGATGAGCGGGCGGGTGGCAATCTTCTTGACCGCGCTGACCACGTCAAACAACATTTTGGGATCGCTGCCAAAGCTGATTCCGCCGCACTTGGTGTTGGGGCAGGAAACGTTCAGCTCATAACCGGCGATGCCTGCGCCGTCGTTCAGCATGCGCACCACGTCTTCGTACTCGTCTTCCGCATGCCCAAAAACGTTGCAGAAGAAAACGATGTTCTTGATGTTGTTCAGCAGGGGAAGCTTCTCTTCCAGAAAGGCCCGCACTCCGACGTTCTGCAGTCCGATGGCATTGAGCATGCCGGCGGCAGTTTCAAACAGCCGCGGCGGAGGATTGCCGGCCATCGGCTCGCGGGAGAGTCCCTTCACGACGAACCCGCCCAGCCGGTCAAGCGTGACCACGTCTTCGAATTCCACGCCATAGCCAAAGCTTCCGCTGGCGGCCATGATGGGGTTCTTGAGCGTGATTCCGGCAACGTTAACGCTCATGTCCAGAGCGGGCTTGGGACCGGGGCTCACCAGTTGTCCTCCATCACCGGGCCTCGCTTTCGCGGGCCACTACAACCGGTTGCCTCACACTGGCGGTGCGCTCCAGTTTGTCCCAGGCAAAACTGCCGCCCTCCATGGCGCGCTTGAGGGTCTTGATGAGCACCAGGGAAAACAGCTGGCGGTAGGCGAAGCGTTGCAGCCAGACGTGGCCCAGCAACAGGAAGTCGCGTTTTCCGCCGGGCCGTTGCCGCTCCAGGGTGAAGGCAATGGTTGACGCGATGAAGTCAATCACCATGAACAGCACGAAGTACACGACCAGCTTGTGAAAGTCGGCCGGATTCGCCGACTCGGGATGCCGGTACTTGTCGACAAAGTAGATGGCGGAGCCGGCGACGAACATGATGTCGATGAACGGCGAGACCAAGGGCAGCAGGATCTGGAAGATGACCATATTAGGTATCGCAACCCAACCCAGCGCGCCTTTCTGTTTTACTGCCGCGCGGTGCTTCCACACGGCCTGCATGATGCCAAAGGACCAGCGGAAGCGTTGCCGCATCAAGCCGCTAGCCTTGGTGGGCGCTTCAGTATAGGCCAGGGCGCGGTCTTCGTAATTGACCCAATTGCCTGCCTGAAGAAGTGCCATGGTGAGATCGGCGTCTTCGGCCACGGTGTCATGATGATAAGCTCCGGCAGCGCGGACCGCAGCGGTGCGCCATGCGCCGATCGCGCCAGGCACAACGCTGACGGCGTTGAGCGTGTTCAGCGCCCGCCGTTCAAAGTTCTGACTGGTGATGTATTCCAGGGCTTGCCAGCGCGTCCACAGATTGACGCGGTTGCCGACCTTGGCATTGCCCGCCATCGCGGCAACCTTGGGATTGCTGAAGTGCGGCACCAGTTTTGAGATTGCGTCGGGCGCAATCAAGGTGTCGGCATCGATGCCGACAAACAGCTCTTCGGTCACTTGCTCAAGTCCGGCGTTCAGCGCGTCGGCTTTGCCGGAATTCGGTTTGGTCAACACTACAACCCGGCCGGCAGCGATCTCTTTCGCGAAGGCGGTGCGGGTGATCTCCAGCGTCGCATCCTTGGAGCCGTCGTCGATCACAATCACTCGCAGATCTTTGTAGTCGGAATGCAGGACCGAACGGACGGTGCGCTCGATAACTTTCGCCTCATTGTAGGCGGGAATGAGCACGGCCACCGCGGGCCGGTAGCTGGGATCGAAGCTAGTCTTGCGGCGATGGAAGCGGTCGAAGATAGCCAAGGTCCCGACGACCACCAGGCGGCCGCTCATCAGCACGTCACCTACGAAGAAAACAAGAATAATGAAGGACTGAATAAAGCCGAACATGGCGAAGCTAAGACTATCGACCCAGGCGAACCAGCGTTCATTGCCCGAAATGGGCGGCATGACTTCAGCGCGCGTCTTGCCCAGCAGATCGGCGACCGGAACGATCTCGTAGCCGCGGGACCTCAAGCCGTCGATGATGGGGCCTAGCGCTTTGACGGTCTGGCTGCGGTTACCTCCGCCATCATGCAACAGGATGATGTTTCCGCAAGTCAGATTGCCGGGCTTGCACGGCGGCAGATTGGCAAACACGTCGGCGACGATCTCATCGGCGGAACGCCGCGGATTTTCGCGCCAGTCATTCGGATCAATCTTGTCTCCCACCGTGATGAAGCCCATGTCCTGCGAAAGTTCCAGGGGACGGACCTGGTCGGCGGTATCGGGTTCCTGGTCGATCGAATAGGGCGGACGAAAGAGCACCGGCTTTATTCCAAGCTTGCCCTCGAACAACCGCTCGGTGAGATTCAGTTCGAATTCGAAATAGGACTTGGAAATGTTGCTGATGTCGGGATGGGTGAAGGTGTGGTTCCCGATTTCATGGCCTTCGTTGTAAATGCGCTTGGCCACGCCGGGATACTTTTCAACCTCGAGGCCAATTAGGAAGAAGGTGGCCTTGACGTTTTTCTCTTTCAGCACGTCGAGAATCTTGGGGGTCCACGTCGGATCGGGGCCATCGTCGAAGGTGATGGCAACTTTTTTCTGCGAAGTCCCGCCGTACATGTCCACCACGTAGGGGGAAGGCATGTTCTTGAAGACCTCGTCGGTGACCAGGTTGGTATTGGGATCGACCTTGATGGTGCGTTCGCCGGAAGCCGGATGCGAGGCGATGCGCAGGATTTCGCCTTGCCCTTCGATATCTACGTCCTGACCGGGAGGGACCGTGTCCAGCTTGGCGGGCGCGTTGGCCTCGGACGGCTTGTCCCACACCGCCCACAGTGAACGGTCTTCCGAACCCAGTCTCCATAACGCGAAGGTGCGGATGCCCAAAGAATGGGCGGCCCGCATCTGGTTGAGTACGGTCACGCCATCGAGAAACCACACGTCGTGTCGAACATTGTTCTCGTCGAGATAGGCAAAGTGGGGATTCATGGCGTCGTCATCGAAGTTTACGTCGGTCTCGGCGTCCTCAGCCTCAAGCCATGCGTCCTGTGCCGAGACGGTGTGTACGTCGGCGGGCGGCATGCCTTTCTTCTGGTCCTTTTTCATCGCCCAGTCGTAGCCATAGTTGCCGACCGCGCAAATGATTTTTTCTTTGGGGATGACCTTGAGGGCGTCCTGCATGTTCTTCAGGAACCAGTCCTGCGCGGCGACCGGACCGGGATCGCCGCCGGGATAGTGCTGGTCATAGTTCATCAGGATCAAGCCATCGGAGATTTGTGAGATGGCGGCGTAGTCAAATGTCTTGTCGTTGACCGGCACAGCGATGTACAGCTTCAGGCCTTTGCCGTGAAGATCATCATAGAGTTCCTGCACCAGCGCGTGGTAGTCGTCGCGTGAGGTTTCGGGAAAGGCCTCGATGTCGAGCGTGATGCCCTTGTACTGGTCGGTGGCCAGAAAACTCATCAGTTCGCTGCGAAAGCGCTGGCGCGCCGCCGGATCGGCCAGGAATTTTGCGGTAATATCGGGCTGCCACTCATTGCGGATGGGATCGAAATTGTTGACCAGCGGCAGGACTTCGGTCTGCGCCTTTTCGCCCTTGAGGAACGGCATCACCCGTTCGTCCACCAGGCGAGGTTTGCCCTTGTCGTCGATCAGGTTGTAGAGCGTGTTCAGTTCGGTGACCGCCTGCAGCCTGCCATCTGCGGTCAGGGCATGCAACCACTCGGGGAAGAGAAGATCGATCTGCGGATAGTATTCCTTCAGCGACGCGAAACTGGCTGCGTCCCATTGCACGTAGAACGCGCCACGAATGCCTTCATCGGAATTCAGCACAACCTGTGATGCGGGCTGCTTGGTTTTGCGGTGGGTGTTCAACCGGCGTGGCGGCTTGCGCTTCTGGTTTTCCTTGAGAGCATGATAAGGCTTCTTCACCAGAGGCAGGGGCACTCCGGGAACCGACGATCCGCGAATCACGGTGGCGACAAAAAACACCACCAGCACGGTGACGACGATGACGCTGATGTCGAGCGCCAGGCGTAAACGCCGCCAGCGCTTGCGATCGGGATCGAAGAAAATCGGTTTCAACTGAGGCATTCTGAGCCAATTTATCGTAGCAGCAGTTAGCACTTAGCCGTTAGCACTTGGCATTTAGCGCCTAGCATTTGGACCCCTGTGGAGAATTCCACGGAAGTCTTGGTGGGAGCCCCCTGCTTTAGCAGGGAGAAGCCGGACTTTCAGTCCGGCGGGAAAACGAGCGATCTTGAGATGGGCTTCAGCCCCGGCGCTTTTCGATCCCCAGCGCTAAAGCGCAAGATCAAAATCGAATCTTTCCCGGAGCGCTGAAGCGCTCCTTCCCCCGCATAAATGCGAGGGCTTCCACCAGGAACACACTCTCGAATTCCGCGCAGAGTTTTTCAGCCTTAGCGTTTGGTCAGGGCGCCCGCGCCAAACCAAATGCTAAGTGCTAAATGCTAACTGCTCCCTGCAAGCTGCTATATTCGCCACGTGCTGGAACCGGAGCGTAGTTCGCAGAGGACACCTGTCAGAACGCACCCGTTCTGGAACATGCTGCGGGAATCTGGGGAGTACTTCCTGCTGGTTACGCTGGCGGCTTTCGCACTGCGGCTGTTCTTCTACCTTAGATTCCCGCACGTGACCGGCGATTCGCTGATTTACGGCGACATCGCCAAAAATTGGCTTCAGCACGGCATATACGGGCTGACCCACGCCGAAGGGCCGCGGCCTACCTGGATCCGCCTGCCCGGCTACCCGGCATTTCTGGCCGCCTGCTTTGCGCTCTTCGGAAGCGAGCATTACAACGCCGTCCTGCTGGTGCAGATCGTCATTGACGTGGTGGGTTGTTTCGTCATCGCCGACCTGGCGCGCAGAACGGTGTCGCCGCGGGCCGCGCGGCTCGCATTTCTGCTGGCGGCGCTGTGTCCCTTTACCGCCAACTACACCGTGGCCCCGCTGGCCGAGACGCTGAGCATCTTCTTCACGGCGGTGGCGCTGGATTGTGCAGTCGCCGCGTTTCAGGCCTCCGAGGATGGGTTTACACGCTGGTCGGCCTGGACAGGCTGCGCCGTGGCCGTTGCGGCGGGAATCTTGCTGCGCCCCGACGGCGGGATTCTGCTGGTGGCACTGGGCCTGTTTCTGTTTTGGAGAATGTGGCAGATGCCTGCGGAGCGCACTCGACTTTTCTGGGCGGGAGCGCTATTGCTGGCGGTTTCGCTGGCTCCCCTGGTGCCGTGGACGGTCCGCAATTGGCGTGACTTCCACCGCTTCCAACCGCTGGCACCGCGTTACGCCAGCGATCCGGATGAGTTTGTTCCCTCTGGTTTCGACCAGTGGATGCGAACTTGGGTCGTGGATTACGTTTCGACGGAGGAAGTTTACTGGCAGGTCCCGGGCGATGACGTTGACTTACATAATCTGCCTTCGCGGGCCTTCGACAGCGCGCAGGAACGCGAGAAGACGGAGGCGATTTTCAACGATTACTCCAAAACGCACGTGGTCGATCCGGAGCTGAACACCCGTTTTGCGGAGTTGGCCAGCGAGCGTATACAGCGGAAGCCATTTCGCTATTACGTCTGGCTGCCCGCGTTGCGTATCGCCGACATGTGGCTGCGTCCCCGCACCGAGATGCTGCCCCTCAACTCGCGCTGGTGGGAGTACGCCGACGATCCTCAGAGTAGCGCCGTGGCCACGCTCTGGGGCGTGCTTAACTTGCTGTTCCTGTTCGCCGCGGTGATGGGAGTGGTGCGCGGGCCCCGGCCTCGCTATCTCGGGCTTATGTTGTTGTTCGTGCTGCTGCGCTCGGCCTTTCTCGGCACCATGGAAAATCCCGAACCGCGCTACACGCTGGAATGTTTTCCGGTGGTGCTGGTGCTGGGCGGGGCGTGGTTGTCGGCATGGAAGGATAGAATGCGAAATGCTAAAGAAAGAGGTCCTCGGTTCACGGCAACTAATTCGTGATCAATCGCTAGCGTGGGTGCTCGCAGTTAGGGGGTTATCTCAAAGATGACGCCCATACCATATTGTCCGCCATCACGTGCGGTACCGTAGAGATTACCATTCGCGTCGAATACCAAGGTGGAGAAGGGCTCTCCGCCATCATTGCCCCCGGTGAAGTCATAAAGATCGGTGAAAATCCAGTTGCCGCTGGAGTGTGTCAGTCTGAAAACTGATCCGCGGCCCATCCGGCCGTCCACCCATGCCGTGCCGTATAGGTTCCCAGCAGCATCCATAACCAGGCTGGCCTTCGACCCTCCATTATTCAGCTGGGGAAAATCATAGAGAACGGAGTAAGTCCAGCCGCCCATCGACGGCGTCAGCTCGTAGGTCGCGCCACTAGGGCTGCGCCATAGAAATTGCCTGATTGGTCGAAGACTAAGCCTCCAGCCGGGTAGGCACCCGTGACCCCATTGAAACGAGTCAGAATATTCTCTATCCAACCTGACCCCGATGGGATTAGTTCGAACACGGTGCCACAGCCGCTACCGCAGAGATACCAATTCGCTCCGCCCCCTAACTCCGGGTGCCATAAAGGTTGCCAGCGCTGTCGAAGATCACCCCACTCGCAGGCTGTTCACCGTCCAGCCCACCATGGAAGGCATAAAGGACGCTGAGCGTCCAGCCTGTGCCTGAAGGCGTCAGTTTGAAAACCGCACCGGCACCGCTATTTAGAATCTCCGCGGTCCCGTAGAGGGCACCTGCCTGGTCGAAAACAAGCGCGCCCTCGGGGCCGGCGCCATCAGGTCCCGTAAATTGGTGCACCACGGTTTCCGTCCAGCTACATAACGATGTGCGACAGGGGACCGCCGGGGGTTTGAGATTGAAAACCAGGCCGCAGGCGCTGCCGACACATCCCGTCCCGGTTCCGCCAGCTGCCGTGCCGTAAAGAGTACCGTGCCCGCCGATGGTCACCCCGCTAGTGGGGAAATACCCATCACTGCCCATCGTAAAGTTGTACAACGTCGTTAAGACCCAGCCCGAGTCCGATTGTCTTAACCTAAAGACAGTGCCACAACCCCCTCCACTGCAACCGACGCCGCCTAAGCTGGTCGTCCCATAAAAAGTTCCTGGTCCGGCCACCGTCAGGCCAGCCGCCGGAGCCGCTCCATCGGCCCCATTGAAACTGTGCAGGACCGTGTAGGTTTGCGCCTGCGCCAATTGGGCTGGTAAGAAGAAGGCACAGGCGGAAAGCAGACTGACCCAAGTCAGACCTTGCGTTCCGGTGAGCAAACCTCGCATAAGTGACATGGCGGTCCCTCGGAAAGCGCTAATGGACCTTTGATCATACAATGTACATCCGTTCGCGGAGTGAGGGACGCGTGAGAAACCGGATTCATGTAATTCGCCCTACTTGCCAGATCTAGTCGCGTGCAGCCTTTCTTTGGCCAGGGCGGGGCATGGTTGTCGGGAATTAAACGGAGAAAGACCTTACCGTGACGTAGGCGTGATCAGGATGTTGTCGATCAACCTGGTGGATCCGACGTACGCCGCCACCGCCACCATCGCGCAGCGCGACACATCTGCAACTGGATCCAGTGTGTCGAGATCGACGATGGCGAAGTAGTCCAGCTTCACTCCCGTCTCGTTCGCAATCACCTGCTTGCCACTCTCGATCAGCTTAGCGGAGTCGCGCTCGCCGCGGTCCACGGCCGCCTGTACCCGAAGCAGCGCGCGGTACAACACCGCCGCCTGCTGCCGCTGCTCGGGCGTCAGGTAGGCGTTGCGGGAACTCATCGCCAGGCCATCTTTCTCCCGCACGATGGGACAGACGACGACCTCGACGTCCATGTCGAGATCGTCCACCAGTTTGCGAAGCACTGCGGCCTGTGCCGCGTCTTTCTGGCCGAAGAAGGCGAAATCGGGGCGAACGATTTCGAACAGCTTCGCCACCACCGTTGCCACGCCGCGAAAATGTCCGGGGCGCGATGCGCCGTCGAGTTTATTGCTCAGGTCCTCGACCAGCACGTAGGTCTGTGCGCCGGCGGGATACATTTCGTCCGCCCCGGGCGTGAACAGAAGGTCGACGCCCAATTGCTCCAGGAGCGCAGTATCGCGTTCCAGGGTCCGCGGATACTTAGCGAGGTCCTCGGTCGGGCCGAATTGCAGCGGATTAACAAAGATGGAAACCGCGGTCACGTCGCAGCGCGCCTTCGACGCGCGCACCAGCGACAGATGGCCTTCATGCAGGGCGCCCATGGTGGGCACGAATCCCAGAGTCTGGCCGTTGCGGGTCACCCGCCGGCAAGCGTCCTTCATCTCGGCGATGGTCGTAATGCGTTTCACGGGTGGGTGCGTTAATGGCTCGGTGGCGCCGGTTTCGCCGGTGGAGTCGTATGTTTGGGTGTGTCGTCCTCTTCCGCTCCCGCCGGAGGTTCAGGCTCGGGCAGCACCCAGCTCTCCAGCACGCCCGTAAATGCTGGCTCCAGGCGCGCCAGGTTTTCCGGCGAACATTTCAACGCGACAGAATAGATCTCCTGATCGGGGCCTTGAATAAAGACGATCTCCTCGACCCAGTCGCGGTCGGTCGCCTTCTCGTGATAGCGCACCTTCAGCATCTGCGCCGGCTTGTGGTCCACGGTGCGCTGCTGGCGCTGCAAGGTCTCGAACCCCTGGCCTCCCTCGCTCATACTCTTGGACGCCTGCTCAATCATGACGTCCATGCTTGGCGGCTCTTCATCGCCTTCCGACAGCGGCGTGATGAGCGCAACCGTGATCTCATCCCACAGCAGCTTGTCCAGCTTTTGAGCGGGCGCAACCACCACACCATCGCCATCGTAAACCTCGCCCAGCATGGTCCATGAACCGGGATACTTGAAGCAAAATCCACCGTCCCGCTGGCAATAACGTTTTCTGGGAACAGGCTTATGGACTGGCGCTGGGGCCGTAGCAGGCTTCTGGCCGGCGGCCAGCGCGGGTAGAGTCAGCGCCAGCACGAACAAAAGGGCAGTGCGGAACGGCGGTTGCATACTCCTACAGTTGCACAGCTCGCTTGCGTTCGGCAATTCCCTCCAGCACTGCGAGCGTCTCCTTAGGCAGATGGTACGACTCAGCGTCGGAAGGATAGCTCCCGGCCTTCACGTCATCCTTAAACGCCACCAGGGCATTGCCGATGACGGATGCCACGTCCGCATAGCGGCGCACGAACTTGGCCGGCGGCGCAAACGTCAGCCCCAGCAGATCGTGGAAGACCAGCACCTGGCCATCGCAGTCAGGGCCGGCGCCGATGCCGATGGTCGGTACCTCCAGTTCGCGCGTGATCATGCGGGCAACCTCGCGCGGGATGCCTTCCAGAACCACGCAGCAGGCGCCGGCGCGTTCCAGGGCCATCGCATCGTGCATCAGTTGCTCAACCGCTTTCAGGGTCTTGCCTTGCACCTTGTATCCGCCCATGGCGTGCAGCGATTGCGGCGTCAGTCCGATGTGGCCGACCACCGGAATCTCAGCATCAACCATGCGCTCGACCAGGCGCGCGCGCTTCTCGCCGCCCTCGATCTTGACCGCCTCAGCGCCGCCCTCTTTGATAAAGCGTGCAGCGTTACGCAGAGCGTCGCGTTCGCTGACATGATAGGAAGCGAACGGCATGTCGGCGACCAGAAATGAGCGCTTGACCCCGCGCCTCACGGCGCGCGTGTGGTGCAGCATCTCCTGCATGGTGACGGGCAGAGTATTTTCATAGCCCAGCATCACCATGGCGAGCGAATCGCCGACCAGGACCATGTCAATGCCGGCCTCGTCCACCAGACGCGCGCTGGGATAGTCGTAGGCGGTGAGAACGGTGATGATTTCCTTGCGCTGTTTTTTTTCCAGAAGGGTGGAAGAGGTAATCTTCGAGCGGAAGTCGCCGGTGGTGATGCTCACGATGTCCTCCAGTGCAGTTCCGCAACGCGGATACCGCCTGTTATAGGGTGAATTCTACACCCAAAACCGTTCGGCCTCACTCCCCGCAGGTGTGGTCGTGGATGATCCGCCAGCCCTCAGGGAACTTGCGAAACACAAGCGTGAAGATGCCATGCGGCTGTTTGCCATCCGGCATGATGAGCTGAAACTTTCCGCGCACGAAACCGGATTCGGGGCCCAGCACCTGCACCTGCAAATCGCTGAACGATAGCGTACCCATGGCGCGCCCCTCCGATTGGTAGCTGCGGCGGTAGCGCTCGAGGGTCGGTTCCCATCCTTTGGTCTCGGTGGTGCCGGAGAAAAACGTCAACTCGGGCGAACGCCAGTACCCGCTCATGAAGCCTTCCAGATCGCGATGGTTCCAGGCATCCACCTGAGATTGCAGCACTGCCTGAATTGCCGCATCGGCAGCCGGCGCGGAAGTGCCGTGGACCTGCGCCCGCAGCGGAACAACCGCTGAAAGAAAGATCGCGGCGAATGTTAGACCGAACCTCGTCATCTGTACCTCGCTCGTAGGAGTGTAGATCAATTTCCAGGGTGTCATCCTGAGCGACGAGCGTAGCGAGGAGTCGAAGGACCCCTATAGCTACAAAAATCATAGCCACAAAAATGCCGATTCGTTGCGGTGCCGGCGAGCACACCTATCATTATCTTGCAGGCATAGGGGTTCTTCGACTCGCTACGCTCGCTCAGGATGACAAATCGAAAAAACAAAAAAGCGGTAGGCCGAAGCCCACCGCTTGCGTCGCGACTACAAAGTGTTTAGTGTGCCTCGGCCTGCGCCTCGGATTTATCGCGACGGACCGTCGCCAGGAAGTGCTCAGCCGCGGCCGGCGGCCGCACCTGTCCCATCAGGACCTGACGGAAACCGACGTTGCGTGCGTAGAGCGCGCGCGTCGAGTCCTCGTCTGCCTTGATCACTGCGCCATCCAGCGTCAGTCCGGCGAAAAGACCACGCGTGCGCGAGTAGGTCAGCACCTCAGCTTTCATCTTCCAGTCGGTGCCGGCTTCGGCGTCACGACCCACTGGCCCCGCCGCCACGCTGCCATTGGCGCCCAGCTTGAATTTGGAGCTCAATAGGTCTTTCATTCCCTGGTCATTCATGATCAGCATGACCACGTCCGCGGCCTGCACGCCGATTTGCAATCCCCAGCTACCGCCGGTGATGACAAAGAAAGCCGGCGCGCTCCAGGCGCCTTTGGCAGTGCGGCAGGTCGCCACGCCACGGCCATGCTCGGCGCCAAATACGAAGCCGCCCTTCACCATGGAGGGCACAACCGCCACGCACTTGGCATGCGCGAATACCTCTTCGGGAATTCCTTTGTCGGGAGCCCCCAGCAATTCATTCAAAATCTTCGAACTGTCGTCCAGCCGCGCCATAACTTTGTCGCGTTCCACTCCCGACTGGGTGCCTTCATTCTTCGCGTCCGCCTTTTCCTGGTCGGCGGTGTTCCGGTCGTTGTCCGCGGCATCCTTGTGGGCCTGGCGATCCGACTGCTCCTGCGCGTCGCGAGCGGAGTCCCGATCACTGTCCGGCGTGCTCTGGGTGGCAGTATCGTTATTATTATTATTAGTGGTTGTCGTGGTCTGGGTGGTGGTTGTCGTAGTCTGGTTGTCCTGCGCGACGACAACGAATGCGCAGAGAAGCAATAACGCTAATAGAATTCCGATTCCCTTCATATCTTATGTTCCCTCCTGGAAGCCCCGGAACGTGGGTGGCTCCCTCGTCTGTGTAGTTGGATGGCAGACGCTGGCAACGGGTTTGCAGGAACAAGAAGAGGTTTGTTCGTGGAAAACTTACAACCTGGCGGCGGCAGGACACATCGCCGGCTGCCGGAGAAAGCTACGCAGGGCGCTTGCCCGCCGTTTTTTGCCAGGGACGTTTGGGGCGTTCGGCTTCCGGCAAATCGCGTCCGCGCACGCGGTCATACATATACGACTCACTCACCGTGCCCAGGCCTTCATTGTAGAGACTGATGGCGCCAATCGCTTCCTTCAGTTCCTCGGTGAACTGGTGCAACGCCTTGAGCTGCTCGGCGGTGGCAGGATATTCGGCTTTGGTGGTCTTCCAGACTTTCTGGTAGCCGTGATCGACCAGCTTTGCGATCTCGTCGTTGAGAAGGTATCCGGGATAAGCGAAAAGCTTGACGCTGCCATCCTCGGCGCGCTCGATTGCGGCGGAGCAGTGATACTTCTTCAGAAATATCCGGTTACTCGCGCCGGGAGGTTCCAGTACGTCGAATCCGTGCTCACGAAACCATGACACGGCGTCTTCGAACGATTTGGGTTTTAACTTCTTAGACATCTTCAACGCTATCCTTCGCTATTGATCTGCGCCATCCAGGAGCGGCCATCACGGAGTGCGATACCGCAGTACCGTGCTCCTGTTGCCTTGAGCGCAAACAATTTCCACGACCCGGGTGCTCCAGAGACTCACACTGTCGCACACCGCGCGGCCCAACGGCAAATCAGGTTGGGGCCAGAATCACAAACCTAACCCGTCGTTGCGCCACGACAGAGGAATTCTTCTCTGCGAAATCGCGCGCCGGCATGATAGAAAAACAGCCAGGCATGTTGAAAATCTACCAACCCGTTTATGACGAGATTCGCCGCCATGGCGAAGAAACCTATCCCCATGAATGCTGTGGCGTGCTGTTGGGAACCGCCGACGGCGACGCGCGAACCGTGAGCGCCAGCGTGCGCTGTCGCAACCTGCGTACCGACTCTGCCCACGATCGCTATGAAATTGATCCGGTCGAGGTGGTGCGCATCCAGCGCGACGCGCGGCCCCGGGGGCTCGATATCGTCGGCTTTTATCATTCGCACCCCGATCATCCTGCGCGGTGGTCGCCGACCGATCTCGCGGAGGCGTATTGGCTGGGCTGCTCCTACGTGATCACCAACGTAGAGAAAGGCAAAGCCCAACTTACTCGCTCGTTCCTTCTCGCCGGCAGCAGCGTGGAAGAAAAAAAGTTCGTGGACGAAGAGCTGGTGATCGATTCATAAATGCGGCGCGAAAGATGGCATCGCCTTCTGCTGGAAATGCGGCACGTCAGGGTGGTAGAGTGCTGTGCACGAACCGCAACCTGCGCTCGTTTAATTCAGAGGTGATCACAATGACCAATCGAGCAAAACATGCCAGCCTAATTTTCGGCAGAGGCTTGTCGAAGCCAGCTTTGACCTTGGTGCTGCTTTTTGCGATGGCCATGGTTGCAACGGCGCCGGCGCATGCGCAAACCTTCACCGTAATTCACAGCTTCAACGGCGCGCAGGACGGGATGTATCCGGAAGACGGCGTGACCATCGATGGCGCGGGCAATGTGTACGGTACGACCTCTATCGGCGGCTCCGGAACCAGTTGCTACGAGGGATGCGGCGCTGCTTTCAAACTGACTCATCGAGATTCAACCTGGCTGCTTACTCCCCTGCATGAATTCATCGGAGGCGGCGACGGCGGCAACCCGGTAGCCCGCCTGATTGTCGGTCCCGACGGGACTCTCTTCGGCACTACTTCGCAAGGAGGAGGATCCGGCTGCGGAGGCATAGGTTGCGGAACGGTTTTCAATCTGCGACCGCCGGCGCGCGCTGTGGGCAACATTTTGGGCGGTTTTACAGAAACCGTCATCTATCGCTTCAGCGGAGGCAGCGACGGTGGTTCCCCACGCGGCGCTGATCTCATCTTCGACCATGCAGGGAATCTCTATGGCACCACGTTGTTTGGCGGCGGGGGCAGTTGCCAGGACGGCTGCGGCACTGTGTTCAAACTGACCCGCTCAGGCGGCAACTGGACCGAGAGCGTTATTCACAGCTTCGGTCAAAGCGGCGACGGGATGATCCCGTGGGCCGGCGTCATCTTTGACCACGCCGGTAATCTTTATGGCACCACGACTAACGGAGGTACATACGGCCAGGGTACGGTTTATCAATTGACGCCATCGGGGTCCGGCTACACCGAGCAGGTCCTCTACAGCTTCCACGGGCCAACCGATGGAGGGCTTCCTTACGGCGGCGTGATCATGGATTCGGCAGGTGACCTTTACGGCACCACCTGCTGCGATGGCCCGAGCGGAGGGGGAACGGCCTTTGAGTTGAACCGTTCGCAGGGCTGGGCGTTTTCTGTGCTCGCAACTTTCCCTGTCGATGGATCAGAGGGCAGCCTGGTTATGGATGCCGCCGGCAATCTTTACGGCACGACCTTCGAGGGAGGCGGTTTCGGTTTCGGCTCGGTGTTCAAGCTCACTCCCTCCGGCGGCGGCTGGACCTATTCACTGCTGCACAGCTTCTGCGCCGGCGGCTGGCCTTGCAGCGATGGAGCATTTCCTCCCAGCGGCCTGGCATTCGACAACGCGGGTAATCTCTACGGCACCACCGCTGATGGCGGAGCGACCGGCGGCGGGGTCGTCTTCCAGATCACGCCATAGGCGTGAAATCGCGAGGAACAAATCGGCGGGTATAAGGACACCATCATGGCGAACGCCGTTAACAATTCCGCATCAATTTTGCGCCGGTTGCGGGCAGCAGCCGTGGTACTGGCACTCATTTGTGAGCTGACAATGGTTGTAAGCCGGCCGGCGCAGGCGCAGACACTCACCGTGCTTCACAACTTCACCAGCGGAAAGGACGGCGACTTCCCAACGGCGGGTCTCACGATGGATGGCGATGGAAATTTCTACGGCACAACCTCGGGAGGCGGTTACGGCAGCATCAATTGTGGCAATGGGTGCGGCACGGTTTTCAAGCTGGTCCGCAGCGATTCTGCCTGGATACTAACCCCGATCTACAGTTTTACGGGAGGCGATGATGGCACTACGCCCGACGCCAGAGTCATCTTTGGCCCGGGTGGCCTTCTGTACGGCACCACGACCGGCAGCAGCAAATTGGGTGGGACGGGCAGTGCCACCGTGTTCAGTCTGAGGCCTCCACCCACACCTTGCATGTCGGCAATTTGCCCCGGCGAAGAGACCGTGCTGTACCGGTTCACGGGGACGATGGATGGGAGCGGTCCTGGATTGGGGGATCTCGCCTTCGATCAAGCTGGCAATATCTATGGCACAACATCGGATGGCGGCAGTTATGGTTACGGCTCGGTTTACGAGTTGACGCCGTCCGGTGGAGGCTGGACCGAGAGCATCCTCTACAGCTTCACGGGTGGGGACGATGGCAGTGGGCCGGAGAGTGGCGTGATCTTCGATCAAGCCGGCAATCTTTACGGCACGACCTTATTGGGCGGCGCGGGCGCCCGCGGAACAGTTTTCCAGTTGACGCACTCCGTGTCGGGATGGACCGAGAGCGTTCTCCACAGCTTTGGCAGCGATGGATCGGGGCCTTACGGGGGGCTCATCTTCGACGCATCCGGGAATCTTTATGGGACGACCCAGACTGCTGAAATGGGCCAGGGAAACGGCACGGTCTTCATGCTCACTCCGTCAGGCGACCATTGGACGCTTACTACGCTGTATAGCTTTCCCGCCGGGTTCACCTATCCGTATGCCCGCCTCACCATGGACGCAGCGGGCAATCTCTATGGCACGACGAGTTACTACCTGGAGGTGGCGAACTACTTCGGCGGCCAGGGTAGCGAGGGCTCAGTCTTCAAGCTTGCATTCTCCAAAGGCAGTTGGACCTATATCGACCTTCACGACTTCGATGGGCGAACCGACGGCGGAGGCCCGTTTGGCAGCGTCATCCTGGACACGAACGGCAACGTATATGGCACAGGGACCGCGGGCGGCACAGTGTTGTATTGCAGCGGAGGTTGCGGCCTGGTGTGGGAGATCACGCCGTAGGCCGATCGCGGGAGGGTAACTTGCGGAAAACCACCTATGCCGGCTGCAGATGTTTTTGAAGAAGAGTTCTTTGCATCCCTGTATGACTGCCTCAATCCCTGGTCCATCAGCGACCAGTTCTACGTTGAGGAAGCGATTGCCTCCGGCGGTCCGGTACTCGATCTGGGCTGTGGAACCGGCATGCTGGCCTGTAGCCTGGCGGCAAAAAATCTTGACGTGACAGGCGTCGATCCGGCCGAAGCCATGCTCCGGGTCGCACGGCCACGAGTCGACGGGAACAAGGTACGCTGGATTCGCTCAGACGGGCAGGCCCTGCGGCTTCCGCAACGATTTAATTTCATTTACATGACCGGCAACGCCTTCCAGCAGTTGCTGACAGACGAGGATGCTGTCGCCCTGCTGCGAACCGCTGCGCACCATCTAGAAGCTGAGGGAAAGTTTGTCTTCGAAACGCGCAACCCTGCCGCCCAGGCATGGCTGTCGTGGACACCGGAGCACTCTCAGCGCACAGTCCAGTCGCCACAGTTTGGCCGCGTCTCATTGTTCTATGACGCCCATGCCGATCCCGCCAGCGGCATTGTGACCATCGGTGAGCACTATCACCTGCCAGATCAGGGAGTGCAGCGGGTGGGACGCAATCGCATCCGCTTTGTTGACCAGCAACACTTGTCGGGCCTGTTGGCACAAGCTGGTCTTGCAGCCGTTGACTGGTACGGAGATTGGGACCGCGGGCACTTCTCCCCGCCGAGCAAAGAGATGATTGTGGTGACCCATCTGGCGAACGCAACAAAGAGTCAAATCTGACTGGCGTGGTCGGCGCAAAATCGCCGCCATAAGGCGCGACCGTTTTAAGGAATGAGCTCGCAGACCACGCTGCAGCACACTGTCCCTGCTGCTGAAATATCTGCTTGCTGTCTGGAACCATGTCGGATATAGTGCCCCCCACCTCGTTCACTCCCAACGGACATCCATTTTTATGATGTGTTCAAGTTGTTGCGCCCAGTTGTGCCGCCACCGACTACCGACCTCACGAAGCCCAATCAACTTGCCGAGTGCAGTGCCCGGGGCAGCCGGATGAGGACGCCTAGCTTATCGAAGATGTTCTCCATCCTCCTCGCATTTTGTGGCGCGATGGCCGTCGCCTCGCCTGCGCAAACCTTGACTACGCTCCACAGCTTTGCGGGACAACCGAACGACGGTGCTAATCCCGACGCCGGGCTAGTGCAGGGCTCCGACGGAAACTTCTACGGGACAACCTACTCTGGCGGGGCCAACAATAAGGGCACGGTCTTCACAATCACCCCAAATGGGAGCGTGACCATCCTGCACAGCTTCACGGGGTCCGACGGCAGGGAGCCTACCGCCGGGCTGATCCAGGCCAGCGACGGAAACCTCTACGGGACAACCTCCTTTGACGGCACTGGCGGCCCCGGTGGCACGGTATTCAAAATCACCCCAAACGGCACCCTGACCACGCTGGCCACCTTCAACGGACAAGGGGGCCCCGAGTTCCCATACGCCGGGCTGATCCAGGGCAGGGACGGGAACTTCTACGGGACAACCACCGCTGGCGGGACTCACTTCGGCAATGGCACAGTCTTCCAAATCACTCCAAACGGAACCGTGACGACGCTGCACAGCTTCGCTTGCACCGACGGCTGCGCCCCTTTCAGCGGGCTGGTTCAGGGCAACGACGGGAACTTCTACGGAACAACCCGCAGCGGTGGAACCAACGGCAACAACTATGGCACGGTCTTCAGAATCACCGCCAATGGAACCTTCACCTTGCTGCACACCTTCGAGGGCAGTGACGGCGGCGACCCTTACGCCAGCCTGGTCCAGGCCACGGATGGGAACTTCTACGGGACCACCACGAGTGCCGGGGCCCACGGAGCCGGCACGATCTTCAAAATCACTGCAAGCGGCACACTGACTACGCTTTACAACTTTTGTGCGGGCGGATATCCCTGTGCTGACGGCGAGGCCCCTTACGCCGGGCTGATGCAGACCGACGGAAACTTCTACGGGACGACCCAGATCGGCGGGACCAACAATGTGGGGACGGTCTTCCAAATCACGCCTTCGGGGACGCTGACCACGCTGCACAGCTTCGCCGTAAGTGACGGAGCCAAGCCTTACGCCGGGGTTATACAAGCCACCGACCGCAACTTCTACGGGACAACCTACACTGGCGGCAACGCCAGCGGCGACGGCACGGTCTTCAAGTTGACGCCACTGACTTCCACAACGACTGTCCTGACAAGTACCCCTAATCCCTCGGAAGACGGACAGCTAGTCACTCTAACCGCGACGGTCGGTCCTGCCGGGCCGCCGACGCCGACGGGAACCGTGGGCTTCACCTCCAACGGCGCCGCGATTTCCGGCTGCACCGCGGTGACGTTGGGTTCGTCGCGTACTGCGGTCTGCACCACGACCGGGTTGGCGGTGGGGACGGATGCGATCGTCGCTACCTACTCCGGCGATACAAATTATTCCGGCAGCAGCGGTACGCTCTCGCAACTGGTGAACCCAATTCCATCGCCTCTGCAATTCGTCGCTGTAACCCCGTGCCGTCTGGTGGACACGCGGCCGCCGAACGGCAGCGGCCCCATCCTGGGCGGCACCTTCCAGAACTTTCCCATTCCGCAAGAGGGTGGCTGCAACATTCCGACCAGCGCCGTCGCGTATTCGCTGAATGTTTCTGTCGTGCCGCAACATTCGCTAGGTTACTTAACCATCTGGCCCGCAGGTGAGGGACGACCTGTGGTCGCCACCCTGAACTCGCTGGATGGTCGCATCAAGGCCAATGCCGCGATCGTGCCGGCGGGCGCCAATGGAGCGGTTAGTATTTACGTCACCGACACGACGAATGTGATTCTCGACATCAACGGCTACTTCGCGCCGGTTTCGGGTTCCACGCTGGCCTTCTATCCGCTGGCGCCCTGTCGGGTGGCCGACACGCGCAGCAGCAGCTATCCCCAGGGCCTGGGGCCGCCGTTTCCTGCCTGGCCACACGGAACGGCAATTCCCCATTCTGAATGCCACGAGCTGCAACATTCCTTCCAGCGCCGAGGCCTATTCGCTCAACTTCTCCGTGGTTCCCCACGGCGGTCTGGGCTATCTGACGGTCTGGCCCACGGGCCAGACGCGGCCGCTGGTCTCAACCTTGAACGATGTGCCGGGAACGATCATCGCCAACGCGGCGCTTGTGCCCGCGGGCGCGAGCGGCAAAGTTTCGGTGTATCCGTCCAATGACACTGACTTGATCATCGACATCAATGGCTACTTCGCACCGGCGGGAACGGGCGGGCTGTCGCTGTATGCGGTGGCGCCTTGCCGGGTCATCGACACACGCCACGTGGGGAACGGTCAGCCGTTCAGCGGGACCCTCACTCCTCCGGTGAACGTGAGCGGAAGTTTTTGTGGACCGCCAGCGACGGCGCAAGCTTATGTTTTCAATGCGACGGTGGTGCCGAGCGGCGCACTGGGCTACCTGACGCTGTGGCCCGACGGCACCGGTCGGCCCACGGTTTCCACGTTGAACGCCTTGGATGGATCGATCACCAACAACATGGCGATCGTGCCCAGCAGCAATGGAAAGGTCGATGCCTACGCGTCTGGGATCACACAACTGATCCTCGACATCTCCAGTTACTTTGCGCCGTAGCTGGGAGTCGCGCTGCCGAAGACACCTGCTCCGAGCCCCTGCAAATGGTTCTACGCCCAGCCGGCCTTGGCCCTTTCCGGAGGCATCCCCGCACCTGTCCCAAGTGACAGTTCCCAAACAGTCGCAATCAGTGTGAAATGCCTAGCTGAAACAGGCACTTCACATTTCAAGTCGGAACGGAGAATGAATCATGAAGAAGGGCGTCGTATCAGTTCTGGTTTTGGTCAGCGTGTTACTTGTGTGCAGCGTATCCCTCATGGGCCAGCAGGCGGCGCAAAGTGCTCCGGCGGCGGGCGCACAATCGAACAACATCAAGGACACCGACATCGAGATGCTGCGGGCGGACCTGCGCGCTCAGCGCAAGCAGATCATGGCGGAGAACATGACCCTAACCGCCGACGAGGCCACCAAGTTCTGGCCGATTTTCGACCAGTACCGGCAGGAGGCCATCAAGCCCAATGACCGAACGCTGGGCGGTGATTAAGGAGTATGCCACGAACTACAACACCATGACCGATGCGCAGGCGCAGGACTACATGAAGCGATCGACAGCGGTTGACCAGCAGCTCCTGGCATTGCGCATGAAGTACGCTCCGATATTTGAGAAGGTCATCTCGGCGAAGAAGACCGCATTGTGGTACCAGATCGATCGCCGTGTCGACCTGCTGATCAACCTGCAGCTGTCCACGTCGATTCCCATGGTCGACACCAGCAAGTAAGCTGCACCTGGCCCCACTTAGAATTATCGCGATGGCGAAAGCGACGACCGCAAAGAACGCGCCGGTGGCGGCCAACGCTTTCGCCGGCAAGCCTGGGCCGCCCACCGACAGGGAACTGAGTGCGGCCCTCGGGCCGGCGAAATCTCTGTGGGACCAACTGCTCGCCGAGTTAGCCGGTGAATTGAAGCTGGCCGCCCACGAATGGAACTCGTATTCGAAAAAAGCCGGATGGTCGCTGCGCGTGAAACGCGGCGACCGGGTCATTCTGTACCTGGCGCCGTTCGAACGCGCGTTCCGGGCGTCGTTTGCTCTGGGCGATAAGGCCGTACAGGCGGCAAAGGCCAGTGGCCTTCCCAAGCCTGTGCTCAAGCTCATTGCCAGCGCTAGAAAATATGCGGAAGGGACCGCCGTCAGGATCGATGTGAACGCCTCCGAAGACATTGCCGTCGTGAAGCAACTGGCGAAGGCGAAGATCGATAACTGAAGTTGAGGGATTCGGTGGTAAAATGACCGCCGCCGAAGAAACGTTCTCGGCAGGTTGCTATTTAGATTGTATGGGTGTCTACGAGTATAGTTGCCAGTTTTCCCCCCCGACATCGAAGCTGCGCTGGCTGGGCGCTACATCATTGGTCCCGAAGTTGCCGTTGGTGGCCAGGGAGCAGTTTTCAGGGCGACCAGAACTTCTCGGCCAGACGGCGCAGTCACGAATGATGATGTAGCTCTGAAGTTGCTCTTCGATCGCAGACGGACCCCTCGCGTACCGCCCGAGATCACCGCAGCGGAGAACTTCTCGCATAAAAATCTGGCGGGGCTGATCGAGCATGGCTATTGTGACGTGGCCGGTAGGAACACGCGATACCTCGCGTGGGAATTCATAACCGGACAACCGTTGAGCTTTCTGTTGAAAAACGGACCGCTACTGGAATCCGAAGTCCTGGCGGTAGGGCGCGATGTTTCGACTGCAATTGCCCAAATTTGGGCGCGACGCATTGTTCATGCGGACATCAAGCCCTCGAACATCATGATTAGGAACTCCGGCGGGGACATCGAATTCGGTTCAGTGAGCCGCGCCGTTCTCATCGACCTCGGCGCGGCCAGATATTTGGATCAAGACAAAATTCGCACACTCAGGCCGTTAGAACGAAAGGAACGTCGCTTGCGCAGGCCTCTCGGAACCTGGGGTTACTTTTCGCCGGAGCAGATCAGAGGGACATCGGCATTGACATGCGCATCTGACGTTTTCTCCCTTGGCGTGGTAATGCTGCAATGCTTACTGGGGCGCCATCCCACCAGCTATGACCAGACCGCCTTAGCCGACGGCTTCCGGGCGAGCCAAGGCAGGGTGGCGGCGAGCGCAGGCTTGCTTAGCGCGTTGGATACGATGCTTTGGCCACTTCCGGCGGTCAGGCCGAACCCTGCAGAACTCAGCCAGCGTTTCGAAAGCCTACGGCGAAACATGCAAGAGGAGTTTGCCAAGGGCGCTCGCGGACCTATGAAAGCTGAGGGCGAGTTGTAAGTGGGTTACTTGCTGCCTGGTTGTGCGGGCTTGACCTGCCTATGACTCCCACATGCGACATGGCTGTGTGTCTGCCTTTTAGGTCCCGCCATCTGCGGGCAGATCCCAACGGCCGTCAGAGTTCGCCGCTATAACCGTACTGCTTCAGCAGTTGGTGTGCCTCGGCCAGCGAACGCACCACGAAGAGGTTGGTCCGCGAATCTTTTGCCAGTTGCTGATAGCCGAGCGCCATGGCAAACGATGCGTCATGGGGGGTCACGATCACGTGTGGCACCGAGGGATTGAAGAGACTCTCGCTGTTGGCCAGGTTTGCCAGGGCCTGCTGCGTGAACTCGGGCATGTCGGCGCCGCTGAAATCTACAATGTCCGCGAAACTGGGATCGAAGAAACGGTCAGCCGCGATTGCCGTCCGTTGCCGCAGCAGTTGTTGGTCGGTCACGTCGCCGTAGAACGTGGAACAGACAATGCGCCGCCGAGGGTCGATCTTTAAGGTGGATGGCATGAGGCCGGGGAGCTTGGTTTTAGGAAATGATAACCATTGTAACGCTACAGCGGGTGCGTCTGGCATCAATCAGGGACCTACTCATTCTTCGGCAGCCGCTGCCATACCACTTCAGCAACCACTTGCTCGCCACCTGCCTGCATAGGAGCCCGCAGCGTCAGACGATCTCCGTTCAGCCTCGCGGAACGAACCAGGTCGGTGCCCACCTGATTGGGCATCGCGGAGGCTTCAACGTGATGCACCACTTTGTCCCCGGTAAAGGTATAGCGTCCCGCATAAGCGACCATGGTCGCAAAAGCTTCGGCCCTTTCCTCGGGCGGAGCAGCAGCAGGGTCGTTTACCGATAGTGGTTTGCGGTCACTCGAAGTTATGATGACGCTCATTCTGCCATCAGCGGTGTAGGTAATAAACCCAAGAGGACTCTTCCCGAAGTCCTTAACCATACCTTTGTCGTTGGTGCTGACAACCGATACTGCCTTCCAGGTGCCGACGACATCTGATTGTGTTTGCGCAGCCGACGCCCTAATGATTGACTTCCTCATGGGTGTTCCTTCTCGTCCAAGATTGCGGCCAAAATAGCATAAGTAAAATGATGGGTGCGTGAAAATCGCTATTGCGCAATTAAGCCTGCCTTTGCCTGATCGGTTCTTCGGCGATGACCACGTCCTTACGCCACGAGTGAGTGGGCCATTCGTAGTAATCTCAATTCTTCATGATGGGAACAACTGAACAAGCCATCGAGGTCGAGCCGGCCACTGGGGTTTCGTCTCGCGGCGCCGCTCTGGCGATCGGCCTGATGAGCTTCTCTGCCTTGCTGCTGGAATTGGGCCTCACCCGCCTGTTCTCCGTCGTGCTCTTCTACCACTTCGCGTTTCTGGCCATCTCGATTGCGTTGCTTGGACTGGGCGCGGGCGCGGTCTTCGCTTATCTGCGGCGGGAGTGGCTGGAGCGCTGGCACGTTGGCCAACTGGGCGCGTGGTTGTGTGCCGTGAATGCAATTGTCATCGTTGTTGTGCTGGAGATCGTTCTCCATAGCCAGGTGGCGCTGCACCTCGACTGGTCGAACTTTCGTCACCTTTCCGTACTCTACCTGGCCTCAGCGGTTCCGTTTTTCATCACCGGACTGCTGTTTTCGCTGGTGTTTGCGCGGCATCCTGCACGGATTACCCAGCTCTATGGAGCCGACCTGCTGGGGGGATCGCTAGCCTGCCTGGCGCTGGTTCCGCTGCTGAATTTTGTCGGCGGGCCCAACACCATTCTGTTTGCGGCGATGGCCGTCGCGGCGGCGGGGGTGGCTTGGAGCAATTCGCAGACTCGCCGAATTCCTGCGTTGCTTGTGCTGGCCCTGCTCTTTCTTATCGTGGCAAACTTTCGCGGCAAGCTGATTGACATCGTTTATGCCAAGGGCATGAAGCGCGAAACCCCGCTCTTCGCCAAGTGGAATGCGCTCTCACGCGTCGAAGTGGACAGGTGGGGAGACGCCAAGGCGATCGTCATAGACGCCGACGCCAGCACCTACGTCATGAACTCCGATCCCTATCACTGGGATGAGGCCTACCGTCGCAATCTCATGTCGGCGGCGTCTTCGATGGCCAATGTGCTGCGTCCTCACGGTGACTTCGCCATCATCGGTCCGGGCGGCGGAGTGGATGTGCTGCGCGCCGTCGCCAACGGCAGCCCCAGCGTCACCGGCATCGAGATCAATCCCATCATCGCCACCGACATCATGCGCGGGGCGTTCGCCGACTACGCTCACCACCTCTATGAGATTCCCGAGGTGCACATGCACGTCAGCGATGGGCGCTCTTTTGTGCGCAATAGCCGCGATCGCTACGACGTCGTGCAGATGACCCTGGTGGATACCTGGGCTTCCACTGCGGCCGGCGCGTTCGCCCTCAGCGAAAACAATCTGTACACCGTGGAGGCCTTCCGTGAATACTTCGAGCACCTGAAGCCGGACGGCATGATCGCCATCACGCGTTGGGAATTTACCCGACCGCGGGAGGCCCTGCGGGTGGTCTCGCAGGCCATGGAAGCGCTGCGGCAGCTCGGCGTCCGCGACAGCACACAGAATTTCATCGTGGTCAGCGACGGCGAGTTGAATGTGGATGGGCGTCCCGTGCTGGTGCTGGCGAAGAAGTCGCCCTTTACCCTGGAAGAGCAGAAGGCGGTGCTGAACCACATCCGGGGCGAAGCGCCCGGCGAGTCGAACCTGAATCTGCATGTGCTTTATCTGCCCGCTACGGCTGCCACACCGGGCATGTCGCATCCCGCGTTCGCCGAATTGATTCGCAGCCAGGACGCGCGCGCCTTCTCCACACATTACCCGTTTAACGTTTCGCCGGTCACCGATAACGCGCCCTTTTTTTTCTTTACACTGAAGCCGGAGCAGGTGTTCGGCGGACAGGACCGTGGCGGCATCGATTGGAAGGTCAACCTGGGGATCGCAATCCTGGGACTGGTGCTGGTGATCTCTGTCGCCGCGGTAATTATTTTTCTCTTGCTGCCGCTGCTGCTCTCGCCGCAAGCGCGATCGGGCCGCAGCCTGAGCCTGCTGTATTTCATCGCCATAGGTCTGGGATACATCCTGGTCGAGATCGCGTTCATCCAGCGCTTCGTATTGTTTCTTGGCAACCCGACCTACGCGCTCACCGTGGTGGTGTTCCTCATGCTGTTGTCGAGCGGATTGGGAAGCGTGCTCTCGCGGCGATGGTTTCACGAGCCCACTCGAGTCGCTTCGGCGATGGCGTTCATTGTGGCGGCCCTGCTGATTTATGTTTTCGCTTTGCCGCACCTGCTGGGCGCGCTGGTGGGCCTGCCCTTCGCGGTGAAGCTGTTGCTCAGTGCCGCCCTGCTGGTTCCGCCGGGCTTCGCCATGGGCATGCCGTTTCCCAGCGGCCTGCGCGCCTTGTCGTCGCAGGATTCTCGCGTGCAGAGTGCCGCGGCAAAACACGGCGCGGTGGAGTGGGCATGGGCCATGAACGCTGCGTCGAGCGTGTTGGGCTCGGTTTTGGCCATGGTGATTGCCATCCAATTCGGATTGAATGTCACGCTGGCCTGTGGCGCCGTAGCGTACGTGCTGGCCATGTTGTTGCTGCGCACGTTCAAGAAGCAGCTAGCAACTAGCAACTAGAGCGATTGCAAAGTATCTGTATCCTGCGAGCGAGGGTAGAGCGGCCCTCAGGCTGGATTTCATCCGGGCACGTAGTTTTTGGGGTGTCATCCCGAGCGACGAGCGCAGCGAGGAGCCGGGGGACCCCTATGGTTGCCAACAATCTCGGAGTTGCTGCTGGGCCACGCGGCTATGCTGCGATTTCTTGCAAGTATAGGGGTCCTTCGACTCGCTACGCTCGCTCAGGATGACAAACAAAAGCAGGTCCCTCGACGCACTGCACTGCGGTTCCCAATTTGGGAAGCCCCTGAATCCTTGTTTTATGCGGCTCCGCGCGATTCTTTCTTTACCATCGCTCTCTTCGAATTTGCTCTACAGGAGCCATCCTTCGCCGATTCTCGCCTGCCACTTGCGCAAGGGTGAACCCACCTTGTTATAATCACTCGCTTGAGTGATGCACGTCACATCCGATTGAGACGTGCGCTTGCAGGACCGCACCAAACTGGGCGTCGAACGGGTAATCGGCTGCCGAACCCGCAACACTGGAAAGCTTCATAAATGGCCCAAGTCTTCCATCGCAGCGCGAACACAATTGCACGGGCATCGATCATTGGGGTTGTGGTGGTCGTGTCGGTGTTGCTCTGGGCGGCCCTGGAGATACAGCGCTCGCCATATGCCACCTATCAGGACGTCGCGCAGGCGCAGCCCGTGCCGTTCAGCCATCAGCACCACGTTGGCGGCGACGGTATCGACTGCCGCTACTGCCACACTTCGGTGGAGAACTCCAGCTTCGCGGGCATTCCTCCCACCAAGACTTGCATGAACTGTCACTCCCAGATCTGGATCAACGCGCCCATGCTGGAGCCGGTGCGCGAAAGCTACCGGACCGGCCAGTCCCTGATCTGGACCCGGGTCAACGACCTTCCCGACTTCGTTTATTTCGACCACAGCATTCATATCAACAAGGGTGTTGGCTGTGCCAGTTGCCACGGGCCGGTGGACAAGATGCCGCTGATGTACGCGGCGAACTCGCTGCAGATGGAGTGGTGTTTGGAGTGTCACCGCGCGCCGGAAAAGTTTCTTCGTCCGCGCGACCAGGTTTTCAATATGCGCTATGAGCAGCCCAGCAGCGACAATCCTGTGAAGCTGGCCGATGGCAGCGTTTTCACCGAGCAGACCGCCCTGGGCAACGAGTTGAAGCACCGTTACAACGTTCGCAGCATTCAGGCCATTACCAGTTGCAGCACGTGTCATCGCTAAAAGATGAGTTTCGAGTTGCAAGTTTCGAGTTTCAAGCAAAGCAGTCCGACAACTGGAAACTGGAAACTGGAAACTGAAAATTGAAGATGGAAAAAGAGAGTCCCAAGAAGTCTGAGGCAGTCTGTCCCAGCAAACTGGAGCTTGTGCAGATCCAGGACAAGCTCGCTCGCGCCAAGAGCGGTCCGCAGTATTGGCGCTGCCTGGAGGAGTTGGCCCAGACCGACGGCTTCTATGAGATGTTGCACCGCGAATTCCCGCGCCAGGCCTCGGTCTGGCCCGAGGGCACCTCGCGCCGCGACTTCATGAAGCTGATGAGCGCCTCGCTCGCCTTGGCCGGATTGTCCGCGTGCGTCAAACAGCCGCTGGAGCCCATCGTGCCGTATGTGCGGCAGCCGGAAGAAATCATTCTGGGCAAGCCGCTTTACTTCGCCAGCGCCATGCCGTTTGGCGCTTATGCGACGCCGGTGCTGGTGGAGAGCCACGAAGGCCGTCCGACCAAGGTGGACGGAAATCCTGAGCACCCGGCGGGTCTGGGAGGAAGCGATGTTTTCACCCAGGCCTCCATTCTCGACATGTACGATCCCGACCGCTCGCAGACCATCACCTACCTGGGCGAACTGGATACCTGGGGCGGATTCAGCGCCACGCTGAGGGGAGCACTGAATTCGCAAAAAGCGGTGCAGGGAAACGGCCTGCGGATTCTGAGCCACAGCATCGGCTCGCCTACCATGGCCTCGCTGATGGACCAGGTGCAGGCAGCCTATCCCGAGTCGAAGTGGGTGCAGTACGAGCCGCTGAACCGCGACAACGTTCGGGCCGGAGCGAAGCTGGCGTTCGGGCAGTATGTGGAAACACGTTACAACCTGGAAAAAGCCGACATCATTCTGACGCTCGACGGCGACTTTCTTTCCAGCGGGTTTCCGGGATTCTTGTACTACGCGCGGACCTTTGCGGCGCGGCGCAATCCCGACTTGCAAGAAAAGATGTCGCGCTTCTACGCCATCGAGAGCACGCCAACTAACACCGCGGGGAAGGCCGATCATCGCCTGCCGGTGCGCGCCTCCGAAGTGGAGCAGCTGGCGCGTGCCATCGCTGCGGGAGTGGGCGCTGGTGGTGGAGCTGCGGCGAAACCCGAGCATCAGAAGTTTGTGGCCGCGCTGGTCAAAGATCTGCAAGCGCACCGCGGAGCCGCGGTGGTGATTCCCGGCGACAACCAGCCGCCGGCGGTGCATGCACTGGCGCACGCCATGAATCAGGCGCTGGGCGCGGCCGGCAACACCGTGGTCTACAGCGATCCGGTCGAAGCCAAGCCGCAAGACCAGACGGCAGCGTTGAAAGACCTGGCCGGCGACATGAAGTCTGGCAAGGTGGACTTGCTTCTCATCGTGGGAGCAAATCCGGTCTATGACGCTCCCGCCGATCTCGACTTTCTCGCGGCCATGAACAAAGTCTCGCTGCGCGTGCAGCACAGCTTGTATCGCGACGAGACCAGCGAGCACGTTCACTGGCACATCAACGCCACGCATTATTTGGAAGAGTGGGGAGACGGCCGGGCCTTCGACGGAACTGCCAGCATCGTGCAGCCGCTGATTGCCCCGCTGTACAACGGCAAGAGCGAGTACGAATTCATCTCAGCCGCGGTTGGTTCGCCGGACACCTCGGGCTACGACATTGTTCGCAAGTACTGGCAGACCAAGATTCAGGGTGGTGACTTTGACGCGCAGTGGCGCAAGGCGCTGAACGACGGTTTCGTGGCCAACACCGCGCTGCCGGCCAAGAGCCTCTCCGCCAAAGGCGGCAACGTCCCGGCAAGCAACAACGGCGGCAATGGCGATGCGATGGAGGTCATGTTCCGTCGCGATCCGATGATCTACGACGGCAGCCGGGCCAACAATGGCTGGCTGCAGGAGACCCCGAAGCCGATCACCAATCTCTGTTGGGACAACGCCGTTTTGATCAGCCCGAACACCGCAAAGAAGCAGGGCTTGGTGACCGGCGACATCATCGAGATCGAGGTCAACGGGCGCAAGCAGAAGGGCGCGATCTGGCCGCAGCCCGGTCATCCCGACAATTCCATCACGGTTTTCCTGGGCTACGGACGCACCAAGGCGGGCCGTGTCGGCAACAACGTCGGATTCGACTTCTATCCGATTCGCACCAGCGACGCGGCGTGGATGGCGCCTGCGAAAATCAGCAAAGTCGACGCGGGATATGGGTTCGCGCACCCGCAGGGCTTCCAGTACATCGACCACTCCGACCTGCCCAAGGGCACCGAGCCGCTCAGCAACCGGCACATCATTCGCAAGGCGACCTTGCAGGATTTCATCAAGAACCCCGATTTCGCCCACGAGGGAATCGAGTCGCCCGCGCCCGAGATGACGCTCTACTACAACTACCAGTACACGGAGTTGAAGTGGGGCATGACCATCGACATGAATTCGTGCATTGGCTGCAAAACCTGCATCGTAGCTTGTCAGGCGGAGAACAACATTCCCGTCGTCGGCAAGGAGCAATCGATGCGTGGCCGGCAGATGCAATGGTTGCGCGTGGATGTGTACTACGAGGGCGGCACCGAGAACCCGGCCGTGTACTACCAGCCGGTTCCGTGCCAACAGTGCGAGAACGCGCCTTGCGAAGTGGTTTGCCCGGTCGGCGCCACGGTGCATAGCACCGAAGGGCTGAACGACATGGTGTACAACCGCTGCGTCGGTACCCGCTATTGCTCCAACAACTGCCCGTACAAGGTACGCCGCTTCAACTTCCTGCTCTTCCAGGACTTTGAAACTCCGCAATTCAAGATGATGCGCAATCCTGAAGTCAGCGTGCGCAGCCGCGGCGTCATGGAGAAGTGCACCTATTGCGTGCAGCGTATTACCCACGGGCGCATCGCGGCGGAAAAGGAAAATCGCAAGGTCCGCGATGGGGAAGTGATCACCGCGTGCCAGCAGGCGTGCCCGGCGGGCGCCATCGTTTTTGGAGATTTGAACGACCCCAACAGTCGCGTGGCGAAACTGAAAGCCCAGCAGCGCAATTACAACCTGCTGGAAGACCTGAACACGCGTCCGCGCACCTCGTACATGGCGGTGGTGCAGAACCCGAATCCTGAACTTGAGCAGTCGGAGCCCAGTTAGCGATGCAGCAGGGACCAGAGGAAAAAACGGTTTTGATGGACGTGCCCTGGCCGGATGAGCCACCCGTATTAGGGCCCGGGCAGACCTTCGGTTCAGTTACCGACACGATTGCCGACGCCGTGCTGACCCGCCCAATCGGGTTGGGCTGGTTGCTGGGCCTGGCCATCGGCATGGGCCTGCTGGGTATCCTGATGGCGGCCGTCACCTATCTCTTCCTGGTGGGCGTCGGCATCTGGGGCATCAACATCCCCATAGGTTGGGGCTTCGCCATCATCAACTTTGTCTGGTGGATCGGTATCGGTCACGCCGGCACGCTGATCTCGGCCATCCTGCTGTTGTTGAAGCAATCCTGGCGCAATTCCATCAACCGTTTTGCCGAGGCCATGACGCTGTTTGCCGTGGCTTGCGCCGGCATGTTCCCGCTGCTGCACATGGGCCGTCCCTGGCTGGGCTACTGGATGTTCCCCTACCCCAGCAGCATGGGAGTGTGGCCACAGTTCCGCAGCCCGCTGGTGTGGGACGTCTTTGCCGTTTCGACTTACGCCACCATCTCAGCGGTGTTCTGGTACGTCGGGCTGGTTCCTGACTTTGCGACCATGCGCGAAAAAGCCAGCCATCCACTGACCAAAAAGGTTTACGGACTTCTGGGAATGGGCTGGCGTGGTTCGGCCCGCCATTGGAAGCGCTACGAGGCGTTGTATATTCTGCTGGCCGGCATTGCGACGCCACTGGTGCTCTCGGTACACACCGTGGTCAGCTTCGATTTTGCGATTGCCATTGTACCGGGCTGGCATACCACCATCTTCCCGCCCTACTTTGTTGCCGGCGCGATCTATTCCGGCTTTGCCATGGTGCTGGTGTTGGCAATCCCCATCCGTCACTACTATCACCTCGAGTCCATGATCACCATGCGCCATCTGCAGAACTCGGCCAAGATCATGCTGGCGACCGGGCTGATTGTCGCCTACGGCTACTTCTTCGAGGCCTTTATCGCTTTCTACAGCGGGTCCACATACGAGCGCTTCATGATGCAGAACCGCTGGTTCGGCCCTTATGCAGTGTTCTACTGGTTGCTGATTCTGTTGAACCTGGTTGTGCCGCAGGTGCTTTGGATGCCCAAGATCCGCGCCAACACCAAGTGGCTGTTCCTGATCTCGCTGGTGATCCTGGTAGGCATGTGGCTGGAGCGCTTCATCATCATCGTGACCAGCCTCAGTCGCGACTTCCTGCCCTCGTCTTGGGGCCATTACGTGGCTACCCGCTGGGATTACGCAGTCTTTTTCGGCACCATCGGGTTGTTTACCGCGGCAATCTTTATCTTCATTCGCATCATGCCGGCCATTTCGATCTTCGAAATGCGCCAGTTATTGCCTGAGTCGGAGGTGAAAGCGAAATGAGTCACGCCCAGCTTTTACCGCCAATCTACGGCATTCTGGCTGAGTTCGATTCGTCCACCGATCTGGTCGATGCGACCAAAGCCGCCTATGCGGCTGGCTATCGCAAGATGGATGCGTACAGCCCGTTTCCTATCGAGGAAGCCAGCGAGGCACTCGGCTTCCACAAGAGCCGCGTTCCGCTGATCGTGTTGCTGGGCGGACTGCTGGGCGGTCTTTCGGGATTTGCCCTGCAGTATTGGATCAACGTGATTTCCTATCCGCTCAATATTGGTGGAAAGCCATACGACTCCTGGCCGGCGTTTATTGTTCCGACTTTCGAATTGACCATCCTGTTCGCCGGACTGTCGGGCGTCTTCGGCATGTTCGCTTTGAACGGTTTGCCCATGCCGTATCACCCGCTGTTCAACGTTGAGCGCTTTTCTGCGGTCACTCGCGACAAGTTTTTCCTGTGCGTGGAAGCCGCCGATCCCAAGTTCGATCTGGTGGACACGCAACGCTTCATGGAGAGCCTGAAGCCGGTGTCGATTGCGGAGGTGCCCCATTAATTGGCCGGCAAAATTCGACACCGCGGCATCGGCTGCGGCTCAGCGCTCCAGGAATGGCGCGTGGCGCGCGCGCAAAGCATCGGTTTACGTCCTGCTGGCGTCGGCATTGCTCTTGCTTTCGGGCTGCCGCGAAGACATGCAGAACCAGCCCTACTACCGCCCGCTACGCGAGAACGATTTCTACGCCGACAAACGTTCGGCGCGACCCATGGTTCAGGGGACGGTGGCACGCGGGCATTTGCAGGCCGATACCTACCTCTATACCGGCAAGATAGGCAGCAACGATGGCGATTACATGCCTTTTCCGGTTACCGACGAGGTGATGGCGCGCGGACAGCAGCGCTTCAACATCTACTGCGCGCCCTGCCACTCGGAGTTGGGCGACGGCAACGGCATGATTGTGCAGCGTGGTTTTAAGCATCCGCCCTCGTACAACACCGACCGTCTACGCAAGGCCCCGATTGGCTATTTCTTCGATGTCATGACCAATGGCTATGGCGCCATGACCGACTATTCCGAACAGGTCTCGCCGCAGGACCGCTGGGCAATCGCTGCATACATTCGCGCCTTGCAATTGAGCCAGCACGCCACCGAGTCCGATGTTGCACCCGGTGAGCAGATCGCCCAGCAGCCGCCGCCCGGGGTTTTCATTTCGCCGCCCTACGATACCCAAGGCGCTGCCACCGCGGCGTCCGCTCCGGCTCCGGCCAACGGAGGCGAAACAAAACCATGAGCAAGAATCCACAGATCGGACAGGCCGAGTACGTTGTTCCCGCCGCGGCGGCAGAGTGGCAGAAGCGCGCGCTTATGGTTGGTGGCCTGGGCGCCATCGTGTGCGTCGTGGGCGCTGTGATCTCGCCAGAACAGTTCCTGCGCGGCTATCTCATCGGCTACATTTTCTGGCTGGGTCTCAGCCTCGGTTGCATGGCTTTGATGATGGTGCAATACCTTTCCGGTGGACTGTGGGGCCTGGTGCTGCGACGGGTTTTTGAAGCCGCCGCCAAATGCCTGCCGCTGATGTTCGTGTTGTTTCTGCCCATCCTGTTCGGTCGGCACTATCTCTATGCGTGGATGACCGACCCGTCACTGACTGCGCGCAATGGCTGGTACTTGCACACCTCGGGCCTCGGCGGCTGGATCGCTCGCTGGATTTTCTACTTCGCCGTTTGGACAGGGTTTGCCTTCACCCTGATTCGCCGCGGCGACACGCAGGACCGTCCGCTGGTGGCGGGTAGGTGGCCGCGCTTTCAGGGGCTGAGCGGGATTGGTCTGGTGCTGTATTCCCTGACGGTCTCGTTCGCCGTGGTGGACTGGATCATGTCGCTCGATCCCCACTGGGGCTCGACTATTTACGGCCTCATCTTCATCGCCGGGCAAGGATTGTCGGCGTTGGCGTTTGGGGTGGTGATGCTGACGGTTTTTACGCGCTATAGCCCGTACCGCGAGGTCATCAAGCCGATGCAGTTCCACGATATCGGCAAACTGATGCTGGCATTCGTGATGCTGTTCGCCTACTTCTCCTTTTCGCAGTGGCTCATCATCTGGGCGGGCAACCTGCCCGAGGAGATTGGCTGGTATCTGCACCGCATACGGGGAGGATGGGGCGTGGTGGCGCTCATCATCATCTTGTTCCACTTTGCGCTGCCGTTCGCGCTGTTGCTGTCGCGCGAGCGCAAACGCGCCGGCAGCCGCATGATCGGGCTGGCCCTGTTCCTCATGTTCATGCGGGTGGTGGATATCTACTGGTATGTCGTTCCCAACTTCGCCCACGAACAGGGACACTTTTACCTCAGCATCTGGTACATCGTGGCGCCGCTCGCCGTTGGCGGGTTGTGGCTGACTTACTTCTTCTACAACCTGCGGCAGCGGCCGTTGTTGCCGCTGTATGAACCGCAGATACCGAGCCTGTTGCACCAGAGGTCCCATGGCCACTGAAGATACCAATTACGATCCCTTGCGGAATCCGGAAGTCGATTACGAACGCGCAGACCTCAGCGCGAAAGGAATCATTCTGTTCCTGGTCGGACTGCTGGTGGCCGGGGTATTTATCGAGCTGGTTCTGTGGGGAATGTTCCGCTTCATGGCCAAGAGCGATGTGCTGTTTCCGCAATCCCAGGCCAATCCGATGATGAGCGCACAAAAGCTTGCGCCCGGGCCGGTTCCGCGCTCGGTGCTGCAGAACAATCCACCGGAAGACATCACGGTCTTTCCCGAGCCGCGTCTGCAAACCGGGGACGCGGCCGACATGGAAAAGTTTATGACTTCGGAGGAGCACACTCTCGATCCGCAGCAGCCATTCATGGACTCGACCGGGGCAGTTCACATTCCGATTGCGCAGGCGATGAAACTGATCGAGCAGCGAGGTTTGCCGGTGCGTCCGAATGCGCCGCCGCCGGATTCAGCGCCGTAGGCGCGAAATAGCGACAAGGATGAAGGTAAAGCAGTGAAAAGTTGGTTGCAGGAAATCTCGAAAGGACTGGCCATTCTGGTAACAGCGGGCGCCTTCGCCGTTGCCCAGCCGCCTTCTTCTTTCCAGGACAAGAGTTCTAGCGCCGCTTCCCAGGTCAGCCCGGCCGACCTGTCGAACGTGGGGATCGAGCAGCGTCTCGACCAGCAGGTACCGCTCAACCTGCAATTCAAGGATGAAACGGGAAAGACCGTGCAACTGGGCGACTACTTCAAGTCGGGGCGGCCGGTCCTGTTGAACCTGGTGTACTACACCTGCCCCATGTTGTGCGGGGAGGAATTGGCTGGCGAGGCAAGCGCGCTGGCCGTGCTGAAATTCACGCCAGGGAATGAGTACGAAGTGGTATCGGTGAGCTTCAACCCCGACGAGACTCCCAAAGATGCGGCCGAGAAAAAGCAGCTCTACATCGCGCGCATGAACGAGCATCTGGAGCACAAGACCAACGGCGAGGGCTGGCATTTCCTGACCGGTCAGCAGTCGGAGATCAAACAACTGGCGGACGCGGTGGGCTTCCACTATCGCCGCGACGCGCGCACCGGACAATTCATTCATGCCGCGGGCATTATTGTCGTGACCCCCGCAGGCAAGATCGCTCAGTACTACTACGGAGTTGAATTCTCTCCGAAAGACATTCGCCTCGGGCTGATCGAGGCTTCGCGCGACAAGATTGGCACGCTGGTGGACCAGGTGACGCTGTACTGCTACCACTACGATCCAAGTACCGGGCGGTACGGTGCGGTGGTCACCAACATCATGCGGCTGGCAGGGGCCGCGACCATGCTGCTGGTCGGCGGCTTTCTTATCGTGATGTTCAAGCGGGAGTCGCACAACGGCAACAACGGAACAGGACGGGCCCGATAGATATGTGGCAGAACTTCCCACTTTTTCCGGAGCGTGCCTCGGCGCTGGCCTGGCAGGTGGACGGACTTTACTTTCTGCTGATCGCGGTATCAGCATTTTTCACCCTGCTGATTTTCGCCGCCATCTTCTACTTTTCCGTCAAGTACCGCCGTTCGGTCCATCCCCATCCGGTGCAGATTGAAGGCTCGCTTCCGCTGGAACTGGCGTGGACGCTGATTCCTCTGGGCATCTGCATGATCTTTTTCGCCTGGGGCTCGCTGATCTTCTTTCAGGAGGCCCGCCCGCCCAAGGGTGCGATGGAGGTTTACGTCGTAGCCAAGCAGTGGATGTGGAAGTTCGAGTACGAGAATGGACAGCGCGACATCAACCAGCTGCACGTGCCGGTGGGCCGCGACGTCAAGATGATCATGAGTTCGCAGGACGCCATCCACAGCTTCTATGTGCCGGCGTTCCGCATCAAGGCTGACGTGCTTCCCGGACGGTTTACCACCACGTGGTTCCGTCCCACCAAGGCCGGAACGTATCACTTGTTCTGCGCTGAGTATTGCGGCACCAACCACTCCGCCATGATCGGCCAGGTGATCGTGATGGATCCGGCTGACTACCAGGCGTGGATGAATAGCGGTGAGGTCAACTCCACGGGGAGCCTGGCTTCCAGCGGGCAGGCGCTGTTTCAGCAGATGGGATGCGCGACCTGTCACGGGTCCGATACTCAGGGGCGAGGCCCCAACCTCGAGGGCCTGTTCGGCAAGCCGGTGAAATTGGAGGATGGGCGCACCGTAGTCGCCGACGAGAACTATATTCGCGAATCCATTCTCAATCCGGGCGCCAAGGTGGTTGCGGGTTTCAAGCCCATTATGCCCACCTTCCAGGGGCAAATTTCGGAAGAGAATTTGATGGCGCTGGTGGCCTACGTCAAGTCGTTGGCGCAAACGCAACCGAAGGCCGCGACGGGCGAGGGCTCGCCGGCCCCCAAGACGTTGAGTGGGCAATGAAGTATTCGAACTAAAGGTGTGACATGGCAACCGCTGTACAGACTGTCGAGCGCGAGAATTACCTGAATTCGAACTACGGCATCAAGTCGTGGCTGCTGACCACCGATCACAAGCGGATCGCGATCCTGTATCTCATCTCGATCACCGCCATGTTCTGGCTGGGCGGGTTTTTCGCCATGATGATCCGCCTGGAGCTGCTGACTCCGGCCGGTGACCTGGTCTCGTCCGACACCTACAACAAACTGTTCACCATGCACGGCATCGTGATGGTGTTCTTCTTCCTGATTCCGTCGGTGCCGGCGGTGATTGGCAACTTCGTAATTCCGCTCATGGTCGGCGCTAAAGACCTGGCCTTCCCGCGCGTCAACCTGTTGAGCTGGTACCTCTATATGGCGGGCGCCATCACCGCTCTGGTGGCCATGGTCAGCGGCGGCGTGGATACCGGGTGGACCTTTTACACGCCGTTCAGCACCACTTACTCCAATACCCATGTGATTGGCGCGGCCCTCGGTATTTTCATCGCCGGATTTTCCTCCATCCTGACGGGACTGAACTTTATCGTCACCATTCACCGCATGCGCGCGCCCGGCCTGACCTGGCGCCGCCTGCCGCTGTTCTGCTGGTCGAACTATGCCGCCGCCATCATCATGGTGCTGGGAACTCCGGTCATCGCTATTACGCTGTTGCTGGTGGCGTTGGAGCGCGCTTTCCATATCGGCGTATTCAATCCGCAACTAGGTGGAGATCCACTGCTGTTCCAGCACTTGTTCTGGTTTTACTCGCATCCCGCCGTGTACATCATGATTCTTCCCGGCATGGGTGTGATCAGCGAGATCGTTGCGTGCTTCTCGCGCAAGCGCCCCTTCGGTTATGAGTTCGTGGCCCTGGCCTCGATCGCGATTGCCGTCCTCGGCTTTCTGGTCTGGGCGCACCACATGTTCGTCGCCGGTATCTCCGTCTATGCTGCACTGGTGTTCTCGCTATTGAGCTACCTGGTCGCCATCCCGTCGGCGGTCAAGGTCTTTAACTGGACCGCGACCATGTACAAGGGATCGATCAGCTACAACACGCCAATGCTTTATGCCTTCGGCTTCATCGGATTGTTCACCGTCGGCGGCCTCACGGGTGTGTTTCTGGCATCGCTTGGCATCGACGTGCATGTCACCGACACCTACTTCGTGGTGGCGCACTTCCATTACGTGATGGTGGGCGGCATGGTGATGGCCTATATGGCAGGACTGCACTTCTGGTGGCCCAAGATGACCGGCAAAATGTATCCCGAGGGCTGGGCCAAGCTGTCGGCGCTGCTGGTTTTCGTCGGCTTCAACACGACGTTCTTCCCGCAGTTCATTCTCGGCTACATGGGCTCGCCGCGCCGCTATCATGCGTATCCGCCGGAATTCCAGGTGCTGAATGTGCTCTCGACGGCAGGCGCTTCCATCCTGGCTGTGGGCTACGTGTTGCCCATGATTTATTTCCTGTGGTCGCTGCGGTACGGAGAGGACGCCGGTCCGAATCCCTGGAACGCGGTGGGACTGGAGTGGATGACGCCCTCGCCTCCGCCGACCCACAACTTCGACGAAACCCCGGTTGTGACTTGGGAAGCTTACGACTACGAACATCAGCCGCAGGAGGAGCTTACCGTTGGCCACGAGTGATTTAGGCGATATTCAAGTCGCTGAGCGCGCGCTGCAACACCACTTTGCCGACATGGAGCAGCAGCGGGAGACCTCTTCCTTCGGGATGTGGATGTTCCTTCTGACTGAAATCATGTTTTTTGGCGGGCTGTTCCTGGCCTATCTGGTGTATCGCGCCTCCTACTACAACGCCTTCGTTGAGGGCAGCCAGAAGATGAACATTTTTCTGGGCGCGACCAACACCGCGGTGCTCATTTGCAGTTCGCTGACCATGGCGCTGGGCGTGCGGGCGGCGCAGATGGGCAAACCCAAGCTCATGGCCATCCTTCTCCTGATCACCATTGTCTTTGGCTTTGGGTTCCTTGGCATCAAGGCGGTCGAGTACCACGAGCACTGGGTGAACCACGAATTTCCCGGACCGAACTTCCATTTCGAAACCGGCAACCCGGCACATCCGGCGAGTGATCCTCAGCATACCGAGATCTACTTCTCGCTGTACTGGGCAATGACGGGCTTGCACGCATTGCACATGGTGATCGGGATAGGTCTGGTGGCGTGGCTGGTGATTGCGGGCTTGATGGGCGCTTACACGCCTCACTACTATAATCCGGTCGAAAACGTCGGGCTGTACTGGCACTTTGTTGACTTGGTCTGGATTTTTCTTTTCCCGATGCTCTATCTGATCAGCAAGAAACACGGCGGTTGACGAGGAAGCAAATGGCACACCCAGAACACAAGGAAGAAACAGGCTCAGTAGGACACATCGCACCAACCGCGATGTACGTGACAATCTGGGCCATTTTGATGGTGCTGACGCTGACCACGGTCCTGGTGTCGGAGGTCGATATCGGGCCGTTGAACATAGTGGTGGCGCTGGTCATCGCGACCATCAAAGGCACTCTGGTGGTCCTGTTCTTTATGCATCTGCGATACAGCCCGAAACTGACCATGGCAACTGTTGTCGCGGCTGTGTTTTGGCTCTTCCTGATGCTTTCCCTCACCATGACCGACTACCTGACGCGCGGCTGGGCCACCCATCCCTAGCCGTTGAACGATGCGGTTCGCAGCGGGTTTGTCGGCTAGTGCAGTGTCAGAGTTGGTGTAGTCCGGCGAGTACGGTAGAGCGGTGCTTCAGCGCCGCGCCCGCTGCGGATAAACGAATCGCTTGGGCCGTTGCGGTCGTTGAAAATGACCGCAACGGCCCAAGCCTTGTAACGGGGGGCGACCTGGACGCCAGCCTGAAGGCTGGCTCTACCCGATCTTACTGGCTTATTGGCGGAGGCCTGCACTGCCCATCACGGGCGGAACATCGGATCCCCCTAGCGATCTTTCAAGGGAAGAACGATCACTGCGTCCTGTCCATGGTATTGCAGCTGATATTCGACTTTTTCCTTGGTTGAGATAGGGAAGTAGAGATACCCAGCCACCGGCTTCGAGACCTCGCCGTCTTTCAACTCTTTATCCAGCAGCTCTGTCTCCATTGTCTTTCGGTCGGAATCCGTTGTGGCGGCTGAGGTGGTGCTGTCAACCCCAACCCCCATACCGGCGCCGTAGACCGGCCCCCCGGCCCGGCGGGTCGAACCGCTCACGGGGTCATACACAGGATAGCTCTCGTAGCCGACATTGGCGGTGGGATAGAGAGTGACATCGTGGCTGCTGTGCGGCCGTTTCTGATAAATGGAGGCAATGTCTGCGGGACTGGCAGGACTGACTGTGTCCTTGCCGTCGGACGTGAGCAGTGCGAAGTCCGATTGTTTTAGGCTGATGGTCTTTCCGTTGGCTGGGTAAAACCCGATCTCCAGAACGATGAACCGGTCGGCCAGAGAGGTGGCAAAGGTGTTCTGAATTTGCGTCTTCGAGAGCCTCTTCGCACCAATGGAGTAGACCGATTCCACCTTCGAGGCTGGATACGCGGCCGCTGACTCACGCGGCGGCGGCGGATTCTGCCCGCTGGCGAGGCTGCAACCTAACAAACCAGCCACCACTAAACTTGTGCGGAAGCCATTCATAAGCTCTACTCCATATTGATTTTCAGAGTTTTACCGGTCAGAACATAAATGCGCTTTTTCACCGGGGTTTGATCTTTCGGACGAACCTCAAGCTCGTAGACGCCCGGCGCCAGCCAGAATTTTTTCAGGGTTGCGGTAGTTCCTGCGTAAGCGCTGTCGAGGTACACGTCGGCCCCTTTGTAGCGGCTCTGCAGGTTGACTTGCCCCTTATCCGGCTGCGGAAGAAGGTACACGGCAGGGCCAAAAAAGGGATCGAACCACGGATCGTAAAGCAAAGGCGGGTAATATCCCGGCCATATTGGACCGCCATAATATCCATAACCCGCGCCTAGGGAAACCGATCCGAGGCGAACTCCAGCCGACGCCGGGCACAAAGAACCCGCCAGGAGTAACACCAGCGCAATCGTGGGCAGCCGAAGGGTCGCCATGGTTTTTCTCCGCTCTCTGCCGATGTTAACACTCACCCTTGGTGGGAAGTTGCTCACGTCTTGCAACAAATCGGAACCGCCGTCAAGCCATTCCGCATTGGGTGCTCCCGTGCCGATCCAGGTACGCTTTGACGGTCCGCTGCCTCGGGTTTCATCATCCTGTAACAGACTTATGGGACTGTATTGCTGTGATACCGACACATGAAAGCCCATCGCCTACCCTCGGCTACAATACAGCCGTGAAGCAAACCATATTTGCCGTGGAAGACGACACCGATATTTCACGGCTGGTCAGCCACCATCTTGAGGCCGCCGGATACAGCGTCCGGACGTTTGCTGCAACCGCGGGCGTGATTGCAGAAGCCGGAAAACAAGTTCCTGCACTTTTCCTTTTGGACATTATGGTTCCCGGAGGAGACGGTCTGGAGCTTTGCCGCCGCATACGCCAGACCTCCGCGCTGGCCATGGTCCCGGTGATCTTCCTGACTGCCAAGACCAGCGAAACCGACCGGGTTATGGGTCTCGAACTCGGCGCCGACGACTACGTTTCCAAACCTTTCAGTCCGCGCGAACTGGTTGCGCGGGTGCGGGCGGTGCTGCGTCGATTTGAACGTCCGCTGGCGCCGGCGATCGTGAAAGCCGGCGACATCGAAATTGACAGTGGCGCAATGACTTTGTCGGTCCGCGGCAAGCTGACCCAGACCACGGCGACCGAGTTCCGCTTGCTGGAATTTCTGGCCCGCCATCCCAGCCGGGTATTTACGCGCGACCAGTTGCTGGACGCGGTCTGGCGCGACACCCACTACGTTACGCCGCGCTCGGTGGACGTGTATGTGCGCCGCATTCGCGAGAAAATAGAAGAGAATCCCGACGAGCCGCGTTATCTTAGGACAGTACGAGGAGCGGGCTACCGCTTCGAGATTCCTAAGTCGTGACGAGTGATTCGTGAAGAACCGGATCTTCCTGAAGTTGTATGTGGCGGCGCTGTTGATCATCGTCGCTTGCACCCTCACCATGGCTGTGCTGCTGCGCCATGCCTGGGTCGGAATGCTGCACGACCAGATTGAGACTTCTCTACGGCAAAAGACCCTGATGTTTGCTTCCCGCGTCGCGGAAGCTCCTCCGTCGTCGCTACGGCAAATTAGCCGGGAGGCCGCCAAGGCCGCAGACGCGAGGGTGACCGTCATCGACTCCGCAGGCAAGGTGCTGGCCGACTCGGAGGCCAACCCCGACGAGATGGAGAACCATGCCACCCGGCCGGAGTTCATCGCCGCCTTGCATGGCCAGATGGGTAGCTCCACCCGCTTGAGCCACACCATCGGAGAGGAATTGCTCTATGTAGCGGCGCCGGTTCCCGGCGGGGCCGTGCGTTTGGCCTATCCCTTGGCAGTGATCCAGGACGCCAATCGCCGCATCAATCGCCAACTGTTGGAGGCGGCAGTGATCGCCGCTTTGATCGCCGTGCTGCTGGCCCTGGTTGCGACACACTCCATCAGCCGCAGGCTGGTCCGGATCACCGACTTCGCCGAGCGTGTCGCAGCCGGCGACCTTTCGGCGCGCATTCAGGAGGAATCGACCGACGAAATTGCGCATGTTGCCTCCGCGCTCGACAAGACGGCGCGCAAATTAGAGGACGGATTTCGCGCCCTTGAAAACAGCCGCCAGACTCTGGAAGCTCTGCTGAACTCAATGCAGGAAGCCGTCATCGCCGTGGCGCAGGACGGGCGCGTGCTGTGGGCCAACCAGCGCATGGAACGTCTGCTGCCGGGTGGACTGCGCCTGGGAGCGCCGCTGGTGCAATCGTTGCGCGACCCCGAAATCCTGACGGCAGTGCAGTACGCGCTCGAGAAACGTGACGTAAGCGTGGCCAATGCCGCCAAGATTTTCTCGGGGCGTGTCTTCAACGTTACAGCGGCGCCTATGCCCGGAGGCGGCGCGGTTGCGGTGCTGCATGATCAGACCGAAGTCGAGAGAGTGGAGAAAACACGGCGCGATTTCATTGCCAACGTCTCGCATGAACTGCGCACCCCGCTGACTTCCATTCAGGGTTATTCCGAAACTCTAATCGACAACCCTGATCTGGACGAGAGCGTGCGCGATTTTCTGGAGATTATCCGCAAGAACGCCATGCGGATGGCCCGGCTCACCGAGGACTTGCTGGTTCTGGCGCGGGTCGAGTCAGGCGAGCAGGCCTTCAATTTCCAGCTGCACTTGCCGCGCGAACTGCTGGAAGATGCAGTGCAGACTTTTAAAGACCGCGCTGCCAGCCGCGACATTGAGTTGTCGATGATGAACACGGCAACCTCCGCCGTCGCTGTCGATCGTGATGCCATTCATCAGGTGTTTTCCAACTTGATTGACAATGCGCTTAAGTACGGAAATGGGGGCTCGAAGGTCCTGGTGGGTGCGTGCGAGACCGAAGAGGGCGTGCAATTCTTCGTTCGCGATTTCGGGTCCGGCATTCCCAGCGAACATCTTCCCCGGCTGTTTGAACGCTTCTACCGGGTCGACAAAGCGCGTTCCCACGAATCGGGAGGCACCGGCCTGGGCCTGGCCATCGCGAAACATGTGGTGCGCGCCCACTCCGGAACGATTTATGTGGACAGTGAACTGAATCACGGTTCCACGTTTTACTTCACCCTGCCTCGCCAACCTGCGCCGGTCAGCGCTTGAATTTCATTTGAGTATGCGGCCTGCAATTTCAAGCGAACTTCATAAAACTTTCATCGAGAATTCATAATCGCTATTTATTATTTACTACACAGCCCGCGCCATTACGCGCTGGCTCCGAAGGGTCGGGTCGGCGCGGGTGTGTCGGTTCGGGCATGGTATCGAGACATCCACTATGAGTTCAGCAGAATTACTTCCGTCAGACCCGAACACCATTTGCACCGAGCTGCGGCAACAGACCCTGCAGGCCTGCCGGGTGGCCCGAATTGCAGCCGGCATTGTCGCTGAGGGAATCGCCACCGGCGTACCCTCTCTCTCCGACGGGGTCCGCGACCGCGAAAAGGAACTCGACACTCTCGATCGCCTTATCGATCAGGGCGTGACTTCCATCATTACCAAGGTGGACGAGGAACAGGCACGTGAACTTCTGGCGTGCCTTAAATTCATCATCGACCTGGAGCGTATTGGCGATCTCCTGCTGAACTGCAGCAATCGCGCCGCCGCCGTGGGTAGCCGCATCGAGTTGCAGGACATCCGCGATCTCACCGTGATGGCGTCGCGGCTGGAGAAAATGCTCGCCGATGTGCATGATGCCTTTAGTGAACGCGACCTCAACCGCGCGCTGACGGTGCTGCGTTCCGATGCCGAACTCGATCGGCTGCGTAACCTCATTTTTATGCGGCACATCGAGAACCACGATGGCGCTCCCCGCCAGGAGAGCTTCCACGTATTGTTCATGACGCAGTCGCTGGAGCGGGCCGGCGACCACGCCAAGAATCTCGCGGAGGAAGTTTGCCACCTGGTCAGCGGACACAGCGTCCGCCATGTTTTGCGCACCTACGACAAGCCCATGGAGCAGATGTTCATCGAAGACCTGAAGCGGCGGCAGAAAAGCACGCAGTAAGGCTGCTATCGCGAGTTGCGAATTTAATCCGAAATTCATCGCCCCGCACTACGGTTTTTGCAACCAAAGTACATGCGCCACGGTTGGGAGAAAGCTATGTCTCAAGCCGCCGCCAAAGCACCGCATGTTGAGAGCCCGACGCCGCAGCCGCCTCCCGTGTCTCAGCAACGCAAAATCGGCATCGTAGGGTGGCTCCGGGTTTGGAACCAGGTGCTCGTAGCCGAACTGTTACGGGTGATGGAACGCCGGCATGGGGATTGACCGCGCAGGGCCCCGGTTCACGCGAAATTCACTCCTATGTAATGGAACTGTAACAATCGGAAGGTAAAACCAATTAGGAACTCATTCTGGCCGTTCTCAGGAGGAAACTACGTGATTCGCTCTATCAGGGTGCTCCTCTGCATCGCTGTATTGGTGAGCTACGCCTTTGCGCAGACAAGACTTAATGGCGCCGGCGCCACCTTTCCCTACCCCATCTATTCCAAGTGGTTTAACGAGTATCACAACCAGCATTCAGACATCGAGATCAATTACCAGTCGATCGGCAGTGGGGGCGGCATACGTCAGGTGCAGGCCGGTACGGTCGATTTCGGGGCCAGCGACGGTCCTATGACGGACCAGCAAATGAAGGAATCCAAGGTCAAGGTGCTGCACGTTCCGACCGTGCTCGGTTCGGTGGTGCCTGCCTACAACATTCCCGGAGTCAGTGGCGAGGTGAAGTTTACGCCCGAGGCCCTGGCCGGAATTTTTCTCGGCAAGATCACCAAGTGGAATGATAAGGCCATCACGGGAGCGAACCCGGGCGTGAATTTTCCCGACCAGAGCATCACTGTGGCGCACCGCTCCGATGGCAGCGGCACCACCTACATCTTTACCGACTACCTGTCCAAGGTGAGCAAGGAGTGGGAGAGCAGCGTGGGCAAGGGCACTTCGGTGAAGTGGCCGGTCGGTATCGGTGGCAAGGGCAATGAAGGCGTGGCGGGCTCGATTCGCCAGTTGCCGGGGTCCATCGGTTACATCGAGCTGATTTACGCCTTGCAGAACAAGATTCCGTACGGCAGCGTGCAGAATTCGTCCAAGAATTTCATCAAGGCCAGTTTGGAGTCGACCACGGCGGCCGCGGTAGGAGTAAAGATGCCGGCCGACTTCCGGGTGTCGATCACTAATCCTCCCGGCAAAGATGCTTATCCTATCGCCAGCTTTACCTGGCTGCTGGTTCCGACCAGTCCCACCGATGGCAATAAGGGGAAGGTCCTGAAGGATTATCTCTTCTGGATGCTGGACAAGGGCCAGACCATGACACAGGCGCTTTCTTACGCTCCGTTGCCCAAACAGGTGGTCGAGATGGAGAAGGACGCAATCACCAAACAGATCAAGCCCTAAGCGGTTAGCAGTTAGCCATTAGCAATTAGTAGAATCGGGCTCGTACATCTGAGTGTGAACGGCGCGGCTTCCAGCATCCGACGGCGCCTTGCACAACGAGAGTTCGGCGGACGGGAATGCCGCCGTCACCTGCTAGCGGCTAGTTGCTAGTCGCTAATTGCTGGTTGCCCTTCTGTAATACAGATGTAACAAATGTCTGATAGCGTTGACCCGATGAATCCGACCAAACCGCCGGGAGAGCTCCAGAAGCCCGCCACTGCGATCCCGTCCATGGCGCAGGTGAGCCGGGAGCGGAAGGCAGCGCCCTCTACCGTCCTGCAGAAGATTCGCAGCAGTCATCCGCGCGCCAGCCGCATTCCCGATGCGGTGTTTGCCGGCATTATTCTTCTCGCCGCGATTTCTGTCTTTGCAGTGGTCGTCTTAGTGGCGTGGGAGTTGATCGACAAGTCTCGCTTGTCGCTGCACCAATTCGGCGTCGGCTTCTTCTACGGGCACGATTGGGACCCGGTAAACGGCAGTTTTGGTGCGATGCCTTTCATATACGGCACGCTGGTTTCGTCGTTTCTGGCCCTGCTGCTGGCGGTGCCGCTGTCGATTGGAGTGGCGGTATATGTCACCGAGATGTGCCCACAGCGGCTGCGCGCCATTATCTCGTTTCTGGTGGAGTTGCTGGCCGCGATTCCCAGCGTGATCTACGGCCTGTGGGGAATCTTCGTGCTGGCTCCATTGCTGCGCGAATACGTCGAGCCTTTCCTGGCGAAGACCCTGGGCTGGACAGGATTTTTCAGCGGTCCAATGTACGGCCTGGGCATGCTGGCGGCGGGCATCATCATGGCGATCATGGTAGTGCCGGTGATTGCCTCGATCACTCGCGAGGTGATTACCGCGGTTCCGCAGAACCAGCGTGAAGCCGTGCTGGCGCTGGGCGCCACCCGCTGGGAGATGATCCGTATGGGCGTTCTGCGCAATGCGCGCATCGGCATCGTCGGCGGTGTCATTCTCGGACTTGGGCGCGCGCTGGGTGAGACTATGGCCGTTACCATGGTGATCGGAAACCGTCCCGAAATCGCGAAATCATTGTTCGCGCCCGGCTATACCATGGCCAGCGTCATTGCCAACGAATTCACCGAGGCCACCGGCGATTTGTACCTCAGCGCGCTGGTCGAAATCGGGCTGGCGCTGTTTATCGTGACTCTCATCGTCAACGCACTGGCCCGGCTGCTGGTATGGAGCATCACCGGTGGGACTGCGAGGGTGCGTGCCTGATTTGTCCTCACCGTCAACGTCACAGGAGGTGAGTCTCTTTCGCCGTCTGACCAATGCAGGAGCGACGACCTTCGCCGTTGCCGCAGCCATCCTTGTGCTGGTTCCCCTGATGGCTATCTTTGTTTACCTGGTCATAAAGGGAGTTGGCTCGATTAACCTTGCATTTCTTACCCAGACCCCAAAACCGCCGGGTGAGGCGGGCGGGGGCATGGCCAATGCCATCGTTGGCAGTGGAATCATCCTGGCGATGGCCAGCGTCATCGGGATCCCTCTGGGCATCGGTTCCGGCATCTACCTGGCGGAATATGGCCGTAATCGCTTTGGCGACCTGGTGCGATTCACCGCCGATGTGCTGAACGGTGTGCCATCCATCGTTATCGGCATGGCCGCCTATTCGCTGGTCGTGGTTCCCCAGAAGCACTTCTCGGCATTTTCCGGTGGCATAGCTCTGGGCATCATGATGATTCCCACGGTCGCGCGCGCCACGGAAGAAATGTTGCTGATGGTGCCCAACGTTATCCGTGAGGCGGCCTACGGGCTCGGCATTCCCAAGTGGAGGACGACGCTTTCGGTCTCGCTGCGCACCGCATCGGCCGGCGTGATCACGGGCTGCATGCTGGCATTCGCCCGCGTGGCGGGAGAAACCGCCCCGTTGCTGTTCACGGCTTTCGGAAATCAGTTTTGGAACTTCAAATTGAACCAGCCCACGGCGGCGCTCTCGTTGCAAGTTTTCAGCTATGCCATTTCGCCTTATGACGACTGGCACAAACAGGCGTGGGCCGGAGCGCTGATCCTGATCGTCTTGATCGTGGGCGCGGTTGCGGCGGTCCGCATCACCACCAGCCGCGGAATGATGAAGGGAGCGTAACAGCTCGTATGGGCGTGGGAATCGAAGTGCGTGGACTAAACGCCTGGTATGGCAAGAACCTGTCGTTGAAGTCCATCGACATGACCGTGGCCGCCAACCACGTCACGGCTGTCATTGGACCGTCGGGCTGCGGCAAAAGTACCTTCGTGCGCTGCCTGAATCGCATGCACGAAACCATTCCCGAAGCCCGCGCCGAAGGCTCCGTCAAAGTGGGCGAGATGGACGTTTACGGCAGCGGCTCCGATCCGGTTGAGGTGCGGCGGCGAATCGGGATGGTCTTTCAAAAGCCGAACCCCTTTCCTACCATGTCCATCTACGACAACGTTGCGGCGGGCCTGAAGTTGAACGGCTTCCGCAACCGCAAACAGATGGACGAACTGGTCGAGCGGTCGCTGAAACTGGCCGCTTTGTGGGACGAGGTAAAGGACGTGCTGCACAAAAAGTCGGGCGCCAGTCTTTCCGGCGGACAACAGCAACGGCTGTGCATCGCGCGCTCCCTGGCGGTCGAGCCCGAAGTGCTACTGATGGACGAGCCGGCCTCAGCCCTGGATCCCATCTCGACCAGCAAGATCGAGGAACTCATATTTCAGTTGAAACAGCATTACACCGTGGTCATCGTGACTCATAATATGCAGCAGGCGGCCCGCGTCGCCGAATTTACCGGTTTTTTCCTCATGGGGAGCCTCATCGAGTACGACAAGACAGAAAAAATCTTTACCACCCCCGCCGACAAGCGGACGGAAGACTACATCACAGGCAGGTTTGGATAATGCGCAGTCGCTTCCAGCAGGGACTCGACGAATTGAAAGAAAAATTGTTGCGAATGGGAGGCCTTGCCGAGCAGGCCATCGATCGCGCCAGCGAAGCTTATCGCACCCGTGACAGCAAGTACTGCCAGATGGTGCTGGCCGGGGAAAATGCCATCAACGAAGCCGAACGCGAAATTGATGAACTCTCGCTCGACCTGCTGGCCATGCAGCAGCCCATGGCGGTCGATCTGCGCTTCATCCTGGCGGTGCTGAAGATCAACGCCGACCTGGAGCGCGTGGGCGACCAGGCGGTGAACATCGCACAGCGGGTGCTCGACCTGATCAGCGAGCCCGAGGCGCAGTTGCCCGTGGACATACCACGCATGGCCGACAGCGTCAGCACCATGGTGCAACGCGCGCTTGAGGCCTTCCTCGATGGCAAAGCCGAGGTGGCCGAGGCCGTTCTCCAGATGGATGGCATTGTGGACCGCATGAAGGATGAGGCCTTCATCGTGCTGGTGCAGAAAATGTCCAGTGAACCCGCAGTGACTCGCCAGGCGCTCAACGTGCTGCTTATCTCGCGTAATCTGGAGCGCATCGCCGACCACGCCACTAATATCGCCGAAGACGTGATTTTCTGGGTGCGCGGCGCCGATGTCCGCCATGGGGGCGCTCACTACCGGCAATAAATCCGACGGCGCTGGTTGACATCTCTGTCCACATTCAAGATATTGAGCTGACAGTGGCCGGCCTGCATCCAACAGGTTGACACTGTCTGGTTTGAGATCGCCGGAAGGGAAGCGCATGAAGAAGACCCTGGGCATCGCCGTGTTTCTGCTGGTTGCACTGAACTGTTTGGCCTGGCAATACCAGATTCCTTTGGGGCAACAGCCTCCTTCGGACGATGACGGGCGCAAGAACACTCGCGTCACCACACGCACTCTCACCGGCGTTGTGCTCGACAAAAGCGACAATTCCGTGAGCAATGCTGTGGTCTATCTGAAGAACACGAAGACGCTGGTGGTGAAAACCGTTATTGCCGGGAACGACGGTTCCTACCGCTTTCCTGAGATTTCGCCCAATGTGGATTATGAGGTCTATGCGCAACGCGAGGGCAAAAAGAGTGACACGAAAACCTTGAGCCAGTTTGACGACCGGCCGAAGGCCAACATCGTTCTGCATATCAAATAGAGGAGCCGTCAGCTGTCAGCCATCAGCTGTTAGTTGAGTATCGCGATTCGCTCTTCGCCTTTCGCTTTTGGAGCGCGCTCGGAGTCGAAGGATCCCTATCGTTGCGAAGGCGCGTCTTCTCAGCCTTCTTCATCCCGACCGTCATAACAGAATTAAACTGGCGCACAGGCAGGAGATTACCAAGAAGACCGAGAGAAATTAAAACTCCGTGTTCTCCGTGTCTCCGTGGTGAAATAATTTTCGGACGGGCGTGAAAAAGGCCGCCATCGCTGGCGGCCTTCTCAATTCCTTAACTACGCTAGTTGTTTTCGTTGCTGGCGCGCTTCCACGACATGAACTCGCCAATCGTCGAGCCACTGCCGGAAGACGTTGCCGCCGGAGCTTTGTAGGCCTCGACATCGTGACGTGTGGCCTCTTCGCCACCTACGGCACGAATGCTGAGTCCCACTTTCTTCTCGGCAGGGTTCATCTTGATGATCTTGAACTCGAACTCCTGGTTGGGTTCCAGCTTGATGGGCTGGCCATGAGGGTCCGCCGCCTCTGAGTTGTGGCACAGGCCTTCGACGCCGTCGGCAATTTCGACGAACGCGCCGAAGCTAGCCAGCCGCAGCACCTTGCCGTGAATGACATCGCCCACGTGATGCTGCTCGAAGAAGGTGTCCCATACATCGGGCTGGAGTTGCTTCACGCCCAGCGACAGGCGGCGCTGGTCGGGCTCAATGGCCAGTACGATCGCCTTCACCTTGTCGCCCTTCTTCAACACTTCGGAAGGATGCTTCACCCGCTTGGTCCAACTCAGATTGCTGACATGGACCAGGCCATCGATTCCGTCCTCGATCTCGATGAACGCGCCGAAATCGGTCAGGTTGCGGACTTTGCCTTCCACCACCGTGCCCACCGGGAATTTCTCGTGCAGACTTTCCCAGGGATTCGATTCCAGCTGCTTCAGTCCCAGGCTGATGCGCCGTTCCTGCGGATTCACGTTCAGCACCACGGCCTCTACCTGGTCGTTAACATTGACCAGCTTTGAGGGGTGCTTCATGCGCTTCGACCAGGTCATCTCGCTGACGTGCACCAATCCTTCGATGCCCTGTTCCAGCTCGACGAACGCGCCGTAGTCGGTCACGCTGATGACCCGCCCGTGCACATGCGCGCCGATGGGATAACGCTCGGCTGCGTCCAGCCAGGGATCGGGCGTGAGCTGTTTGAAGCCCAGTGACACCCGCTGCTTTTCGCGGTCGAACTTCAGCACTTTTATCTGGATCTGGTCGCCCACCTGCACCAGGTCGCGCGGATGTGTCAGCCGGCCCCAGGACATGTCAGTGATGTGCAGCAGTCCGTCAATGCCTCCCAGATCAACGAAGGCGCCGTAGTCGGTCAGGTTCTTGACCGTGCCGGTGAGAATGCCGTCTTCTTGCAATTGATCGAGGGTCTTGGTGCGCTTCTCCGACTGCTCTTCTTCCAGCAACTGTTTGCGTGAGGCGACAATGTTGCCGCGCTTCTTGTTCAGCTTGATGATGCGGACCTCGATGTCATGGCCCTTCAGTCCGTCGAGATTACGCACCGGCCGCAGATCCACCTGCGAACCCGGGAGGAAAGCGCGAGCGCCCAGAATATCGACGGTCAGGCCGCCCTTGATGCGGTCAATGACGCGCGCTTTCACCGAAGCCTTGTCGTTGTAGGCCTTCTCAATCTCGTCCCAGGCGTGCAAACGCTGCGCCTTTTCGTGCGAAAGATGAATGTAGCCCTCTTCGGTGTGGCCGGGCTCGCGCATGACCGCGATCTCGTCGCCACGTTTGACGGTAACGTTGCCTTCCGAGTCGGTGAACTCCGCGACGCGCACTACGCCCTCGGACTTGTAGCCGATGTCCACGACCACATACTCCGCCGTGACCTTCAGCACCGTGCCGGTAACGATCTGTTCTTCGTTCAGCGCGGCTTCGGTCTGGGCCTGTTCCTGCTCGAAGGTTTCCAGAGCGGTGGCAAAGTCTTCCATGCCCGGTTCTTTTTCGGAGCGAGGAGCGGCTGCAGCGGCAGTCTGGGCCGGTTGAGCGCTGGGCTCAGCAGCATGCTCGGTGTGGGACTGCTGGGCTATGGGGCTGGGCTCCGGGGCGTGCTCAGTGTGGGCCTGCTCGGGGCGCAGCGCCGGGCTCGGCTGCCTGCTGGGTTTGCGGCTGCTCAGGAGCGCCGGAGTCTTCGGTTTGGGTGGTCGGAGAGTTGACGGTTTCTTCTAAAGACATTTTGGTTGCGTATTTACACTCGCGCGCTTTGCAACGCGCAGAGAGCCTTAATGAGAAATTAGAACGGACTGCTGGCTTGAATCTTCAAGGTGTGATTGCCCGCTCATAGCGGGTTGGACAACCCAGCGGCCTGATCCTATGGAGCGCGTTTCGCTTCCATCGAACTACCTCGAATATAACAACCGTGCAGAGGCAGTGTCAAACTTGTAAGTTCAATATTCACGCTGGTTTCACAAGCTTTTTCAGGATTATTAACCTGCTTGTCAAGTTCTCCCGGCACCGGCTACTGTGACGGCGATACGCAGACCGTTGGGGGACGCTTAACGGTTTGGTACTCTGCTCATGATATGGATTATTTATGGACTCCGTGGCGTTACAAATACGTCACTGACGGCGAGGCGGCGGCTTGCATCTTCTGCGGGCTGCTGAAGGCGGGCGACGATGAAAAGTCGCTGATTGTTTATCGTGGGGAGTACAACTTCATCGTCCTGAATGCGTTTCCGTACACGTCGGGACACTCCATGATCGTTCCCTACCAGCATCTCAACCGTCTGCACAAGCTTCCTTCTCCGGCCGCGATTGAAATGATGGCTCTGGCGCAGCGGTTGGAAGTCGCTCTCATCGAACTCTATCGCCCGGATGGAGTGAATGTCGGAATGAATATTGGCAAAGCTGCGGGCGCCGGCATCGCCGAGCACATTCACATGCACGCGCTGCCGCGCTGGGTTGCCGACGCGAACTTCATGACCGTCATCGGTGAAACGCGGGTGTTGCCGGAGGCGCTGGAAACCACGTATCAGCGGCTGAAGTCGAAGTTCTAGGGGCTATTCAGCCGTCAGCTATCAGCTATCAGCTATCAGCCACATCCTTCAGCTATCGGCTGGCAGCGCTAAATCGACCTCGCAGAGGCGAAAGTGATTCCACGCGGAAGCGGTGGGAAAGCTGGCAAATTTACACACGAGCCCCTTCAGGGGCGTCAGAGCCAACCGAGGCCGGCCTCATTTGGCCTTCATCACCTCGAGAATGCGGTCGAAATCCTCCAGGGACGAGTACTCAATCAAAATCTTGCCTTTGCCATTACGGTCGGTAATTTCGACCCGGACGCCCAGCGCCCGTTGCAGCTCTTGCTCGGCTTCTTTGACGTTTGGGTCCACAATTCGGACCGTTTCGACCCGTTCCGGGGGGTGAATCAAATTAGTAACTGCCTGCTCGGTTTGGCGAACTGAAAGCGAAAGCGCGACGATGCGCTGGGCCAGCTTTTCGACCGCTTCGGGCGAGTCCAGCGCCATCAGCACCTTGGCATGGCCGAAGCTGAGTTCGCCCTGGTCGATCATGACCTGCACGCCGGGCGGCAGCTTCAACAGGCGCAGGAAGTTGGCGATCGAGGAGCGCTCCTTGCCGGTGCGCAGTGCCATCTGCTCCTGGGTCAGGCCGAACTCGCGCGAAAGCCGGTCATAGCCGCGGGCCTCCTCCATGGGGGTCAGGTCCACACGCTGCAGGTTCTCGACGATGGTCATTTCCATGGCCTGCTCGTTGGAGACCGGGCGCACCACCGCCGGGATGGTCTGATGGTGGAGCATGCGCGCAGCCTCCAGGCGGCGCTCGCCGGCAATGACCTGATAGCGTCCGCCCGTGACCGGCCGGACCACGATGGGCTGCAGCAGGCCGACGGCTTCAATGGAAGCGGCCAGTTCGTTGAGTGCGGTTGGGTCGAAGGACACGGTGCGCGTCTGGTAGGGATTGTGGTCGAGGTGGTCGAGGGGAATCTGCCGTGTGGTCTCGCCCGGTCGATCGCCTGGCGCGGGGACGTGCGTAGCGTGCGAAACCGTGCTGCCCGGAGCATGAGGCACCTGTCGCGGCGGGAGCAGGGTCTCCAAGCCTCGGCCAAGAACTTTGCGCTTTTCGGTCATGGGGAAGTCCCTAGCATATAGCAAGTAGCAAATTGCAACTAGCAATTAGCGACCCGCAAATTAGCAAAACCCCGAGATTCGTAATGGGGGGAGTTGTCATTACGAGCGAAGCGAGGAATCTACTCTTGTTCGAGGTGGAAACCCGCAAGAGCAAAACAAAGCCGGACGATATGTCCGGCTCATTCTTGTGCTGACGAGGCCCTTATCGAAGGTCGCGGCTAACCGGGACGGCTGCCGGCTCCCGATGCTGGCTCAACAGGTAGGCAATGCCAAAGAAGGCCGAACAGAACAGCAGATCGGATACAACTCCGGCGCGGAAGAATGGCAGGCCGGCGACATAGCACGCCATCAGGCCATCGAAGGTCTTGGGATACATGTCGCGCCAGACCATCCACACCGCGAAGTTGCTGATCAGGAAAAACGAAACCGAAGCCGTCAGGGAAGCAGCGCCGATGCGTAGCGCGGAGAAGCCCTTGATCATCACCCCACCCAGCAGCAGCATGGCCGCATACCACGCCCAGGTGACGAAATGATCGGCGGTCAGCGGATAGGCGTAATGGACGCGCGTGAGATACACGTCGGAGGCGACCAGCAGGGCCACCGGAATCCACATCTGCTTGCGGGGCATGCGCGCCCCGAAAAACAGCAGGGCAGCGGCCACAGGCGTGAAGCTGAAAGGCATTGCGAAAAACCGCAGATGCACGGCCACGGCAACAAGTACGAACAGATACGCCAGCATGTTCACCTCGACCCTTTGATTCTGTACGCCGCGCCGCCGTCCGTCAAGGGCAGTTGACGTGTACAGAGAAAAAATGAACCGGGCAATTTCAGTGCTCCGGCCCGTGCTCCAGGCTGTCGACCGTCGGCGACCCGCTGGAATTCATCCCCTCCTCTAGCACCTGCAGATCAGGACTCAGCACGACGTACCCCCGGAGTACCGCCCGGCCCTCGGGATAGGTGTAGCGCAGGTCCTTGAATCCGGCGAGATAGCCGCTGCTCGCGCCTTGAAACGGCTGCACCTCGACCAAGGGGAATGCTGCCCAATCGAGATACACCCGCCCCAGGTACGAAGACTTTGCCGCGCGGCTGGCGTCGGTTTCAGGCGGCTTATAAAAAACCAGACCTCGCGAGTCATCCACCTCCGGCGTCAGCGAATTTACCGGAACGGTTTCGAAGAAGTCAGCCGTCTCCACCACGCCATGCCAGCGGAATGGATTGATCATGTAGGGATACGCCGCCAGCCGCAGCGGCGCAGCACCGTGGTAGAGGAACGAACTCATGGCGGTGACGCCACGGCGATGCTGATAGTCGCGGAAGCCCCAAATGAGCACCAGACACACCAGGGCGAAGATGGCTCCTCCACGTCCTCGCGGGCCCTTGCTGCGCACGCCAATTTCCTGGTTAATCAATCCGAATAACGAAGGCAGGACCAGTCCGGCGACCAGCGCCACCAGCATGATCGGCTCGACAATGGAAACGATGTCCCATGAGTACCAGCGGAAGTTGAACGGCTCGAACAGTCGAATACCGTATGCCGTCGTGTAGTCGAGCAGCAGATGGCTGGCGCGGCCACCACCGCGCAGAGGTAAAGATATCCCCAGCGAATGGGCAACAGCGGCGCGGCTTCGGGTGAGCGCGCAGGCGGCGGCCGCAATCGAAGCTTCAGGCGGCGGCCGAGATAAACCAGGGCCAGTACCGCGGCCGCAACCAACGGCACACCCACGAAGCTGTGAGTGATACCGCGATGATGTTGCAGGGCGGCGATGGAACCCTTGAACTCCCACACCACGTCAATGTCCGCAGCCTCCGCGGCCAATACCATGGTCAGGGTGGCGAGGGCGCTCTTGCGATTGAAGCCCGCGCGTCCCATGCACGCGCCAGTTAAGAAATGGGTGACAGGATCCAAGTCTTTCCCCGGGTGGTTCTCGGCACAACAAGAGAGCTATTGTACGCAGCAGCGCGCTGGATTGGCTGCCTACTGGTCACGTGGCGGATGCGCATCGTCATGCACAGTTTTGCCCGCCAGCAGATCGAGCGCGTGGGGAAGGATCTCGATGACCGCCAGCAGCGACTCCGATGCGCCGGTCGGGCTGCCCGGCAAGTTCAGGATGATGGTATGTCCACGCACGCCGCAAACACCGCGGCTGAGAATGGCGTAGGAAGTCATGGCCGTGCCTTCGGCGCGCATTCTCTCGGAGATGCCCTCGATCAGCTTTGAGCACACGGCGAGGGTCGCCTCCGGCGTGACATCGCGATCGGCAATGCCGGTCCCACCCGTGGTCACAATCAACTGCACCTGGTCGCTCAAGCGAACCAGGGCCTCTTCGATTGCCGGCTGATCGTCGGAAACGATCTCCTGCTGGGTGACTTCGAATCCCTCCTGGCGAAGCAGTTCGGCGGTGGCCGGACCGGAGCGGTCTGGGCGCTCGCCTCGCGCTGAAGAGTCACTGACGGTTAAAACAGCAGCAGTTCTCATAGTTCCTCATCCTGACTTTGATTTTTTGCGCTTGTAGTCGCCGCTCTTTCCGCCCGACTTGCGCACCAGCATAATCTCGCGAATCTCAATGCTTTTGTCCAGCGCCTTGCACATGTCGTAAACCGTCAGCGCAGTGACTGAGGCTGCGACCAGGGCTTCCATCTCGACGCCGGTGACAGCGGTGGTGCGAGCGAGGCTGCGAATAGCGACCCCGTCCTTCCTCACTTCGAGTTGTACATCGACCTTGCTCAGCGGAAGGGGATGACACATGGGGATCAGTTCCGCCGTGCGTTTGGCGGCCATGATGCCGGCGACGCGCGCAACTTCCAGTGGATCGCCTTTGGGATTTTGCGGCAGGGCCTGCATGACCGCCCGGCTCATCGCTACGAAGGCCCGCGCTTCCGCTTCGCGCAGAGTGGGCTGTTTGGCTGAGACGTCCACCATGGACGCTCGCCCTGCGGCATCATAGTGCGACAGCTTCTTCGACTTGTTTTTTCGCTTTGCCATCGCGCGATTTCAGAACAACAGGACCGTCATCGCTTCTCCGGCCGCAAACCGCTCGCGATCGGGTGGTACCACAATGTAGCAGTTCGCGCCCGAGACGGCCATCAAGTCTCCAGAGCCTTGCCAGCGTACCAAGTTAACCTCAGGCTGCTGCGGCGTGCCGCCGAGTTTTGCCGGCAGAAACCGCGTCAACCCGGTCTTAGTCGTGAACTCTTCTTTCAGACTCGCTTGCGCAAACGGCAACGGCTGGGGTTTTGAGCCGGCCAGTCCGTCGAGCACCGGCCGCGCGAAAAGTTGAAATGTGACCATGGTGGAAACTGGATTTCCCGGCAGCCCAAAGAATGGTACGGTGCGGCCGTGAATCGCAACCTCGCCGAACACCACCGGCTTGCCCGGCTGAATGCGAACGCCCGTGAACAGAAACCGGGCGTCGAACGAAGCCAATACCTGTTCGACCAGGTCGTACTTGCCCATGGAAACCCCGCCGCTGATCAGCAGCAAATCGCTTTGCAGGCCTTTGCGCAAGAGCAGCGCCAACTCGTCTGCACTGTCCGGCGCGACCGGCAAAATCACAGCCTCACCACCAGCGGCATAAACTTGGGCAGCCAGCGAGTAGCTGTTGGAATTACGAATTTCGTTTGGGCCGGGCGGCAGGTTGATGTCGACCAACTCGTCGCCGGTGGCGAGAATGGCAACCCGTGGCCGGCGATAAGCGGCGGTCTCGGCCCGTCCCACCGCGGCTGCCACGGCTACGATGGCATGGTTCACGCGAGTGCCCCGCGTGACCATGGTGGCGCCCTGACGAGCCTCAGTGCCCGCGGGAACAATGTTCTCGCCTACCCGTACCGAGCGATGAACGGTGACCGCGGCGCCGTTGCGCTCGGTGTATTCCACCATCACGATGGCATCGGCGCCTGCAGGAACAGGCGCGCCCGTCATGATTTCGGCTGTCTCTCCGGCTGCGATATGGATCGCGCTTTCTTCTACGGCGGCCCCAGCCTTGATCTCCCCGACGCAACGCAAACGCGCAGGCACGGCAGCGACATCGGCAGCCCTTACTGCAAATCCATCGCGCGTGGAGCGCGGAAATGGCGGGAAATCGCGGTCGGCGCGCAAGTCTTCAGCAAGCACCAGACCGAGCGCGTCCAGCAGAGACATCATCTCGGGCTGGGTCGGCGTGAGCGCAGAAGCGTACTGCTCAATCGCCTGTCGCGCTTCGGAAAATGCCAGCAGCTTGGGTTCGGGACTCATGGCCTGACCGGATTCTACCGGACTGCTGAGTTCATTCAAACGAGCGAAGTGAAATCGTACCGCTTGATACGTATATACGGCTGCGCTATGATGTATATACAACTGAGGTCAAATCCATGACTGTGAGAATGACATCAATTCGGCTCGACACCGACCTGGCGGACGAGGCTGCAAGGGTTATGGGTGTGAAATCGCGCACCGAGGCGGTGCATGTGGCGCTGCGGGAAATTGTGGCCCTGAAGCGATTCAAGGACTTGATGAGAAAGCACCGGGGAAAGCTGTCGTTCGCCGGCTACGATGAGTGACCTCATCCTCTTCGATACCGCCATCTTTGTTGACGACCTGCGGACGGGACGCCACCGGGAGCGAATCGAGTCGGTCAGCGGGCTGGTCAGAACGTCTTCGGTAGTGTTGGCGGAATTGTGGCGCGGCGCTAAAAAGCCCGCGGAGCGGGAATTTCTGCGTACCTTGCAGCGCAATCATCCCGTGCTTACTCCTACGGCGGGCAATTGGCTGGAGTCGGGACAACTACTGGGAAAGATCAGTGCAGAGAAGGGATTCACCCCAGACAAACTTCGCGACATGCATTTCGATGTGCTGATCGCCCTCACGGCCCGATCGAACGGCGCCCGCCTGATTACTTCCAATCGTGCCGATTTCGAAATGATTCGTGGCTATTGCAAGTTCAAGCTTGAAATATGGCCGGCCTGAAGGCAACGAGTCGAAGCTAGCAGGGCGTCTCAATTTACCCACGGCGGCGTGGAGTCGCCGTTTTTCTTGCGCACATCGCGAGTGCTGGGATCGCGAAAGTTGCCGTGTTCGTCGAAGTAGTCATCGTGCCGGTAGTCGCTGCGATCGTGCTTGCGCATGTACACCTCGAACTTGCGGGCGGCGCGTTTTCGCTTCCACCGGTAATAAGAATTCCGCAGTCCAAACGCTTGCTCCGAGGCGGCATATCCGAAACCACGTCGAGGAATGAACTTCAGCCAAAGGTATCCGAAGAGCGCGCCTCCCAGATGCGCCATGTAGGCAACCGACTGCCCTCCACTGTGCGCGGACGACAGCGCGCCATACAACGCCAGGGCGATGATGCCGATCACGAAGTACTTGGCCTTGATGAGGAAGGGAAGCGGGAAGAGCATTACTTGCGATTCGCCGTGCAAAATGCCGAAAGCCAGCAGCAGTCCGTAGATGCCGCCCGACGCCCCGACAGTGAGAGTTTGCGGAGAGACACCGAGCACTCCGGTGAAGGAAACCGCAACCGTGACCAGCGCGGCGCCAATCACGCAGAAAAAGTAGAACTGCATGAACAGGCTGTAGCCCCAGTCCTGCTCCAGTTGCGCGCCAAACATCCACAGCGCAAGCATGTTGAACAGGATGTGCAGCACCCCGTAGTGCAGAAACGAGTAGGTCACCAACTGCCATATCTCGCCATGCACCACCGCAGTGCCTTCCAGTCCCAGATGGACGTAGGCCCACTCCCCGAACAGCGCCGTGGCGCTAAACGCCCGCAGAAACCAGAACAGCAAAAATATGACGCCGTTGGCGATGAGAAGCTCTTTCACCGCACGGGTGAAGGGCGGGAAACTCATCGACATAGTCGAGCCGCGTGGCATGGCTTACTCCGTTCTGTTCAGGGCCGGCCTCAGCGTTCCGGCAGCGGTACGATCGGCAGACTGCGATGGCCTCTGGCATCGAGGGCGCGTACAGCAAAGACTACATTGTCCTTGGAAAGCGGCAAAGTGGCCTGGTTAACATTACCCACCGCCTTAACATGTTGCCAGTCGGCCGCAGTGGTGTCGCGCCACAAGACTTCGTAGCCGGTGGCCAGCCCGCCGGGCGAAGGCTCCCAGACCAGCGTCGAATCGTTTTGCAATTCCTTGGTCAGCAGGCGCACATTGGCCGGCGGCGCTGGGGCCGACGCCAGAGACGCCAGGGTTGCCGCATTCAGGCGCGCCACGTTGGCAGTGAAATCGTAGTCCACGAATTTCGGCAGGTCACCATATTCGATGCCGTTTTCGGTGCGTACGTTCTGGTGTTGATGGTTATAGTTCTCGCGAAATTCGGTAAAGCGTACCGCCGCGAATCCCTCGGCGTTGAACGAGGAATGATCGCCGCCCCGCAGGTAACGATCGTGCCGGGAGATGAGCAAGGGACTCAGCGTAGTTGGCTGCAGATATTCCTTGGAGACGGACGCGATGTAGCGCGCCAGCTGCCGCGATGGGCCGTCGCTCTCGCCGCCCAGAGCGCGAATCGTCTTAAGCTGTTTTTCGTCAGCGGTGCTGGGAATGCCTTCGGAAAAGACACGCACCACATGCGGGTCCCTCAACGTGTCTCCCGGAGTCCGGTCGCCGCCAACGATGTCGTTGTTCAACACTGCCTCAAGGTTCCAACCCTCCACCTTGGCCATCTTGGCAAAGTGAGCGCTTCCATATAACCCTTGTTCCTCGCCGGCCACGGTGAGAAAGATGATGGTGGCCGGAAAACGATGCTTGCTGAGCACGCGCGCGCATTCCAGGCTCACCGCTGTGCCGCTGCCGTCGTCATTGGCGCCCGGCGAGGCTCCCTTGGCGTCGTTGTTATCGCTGTTGCGGGAGTCGTAGTGGCCGCTCACCAGGACAATTCGACCGGCATTGGCCGGATCGGTCCCACGCAGCACCGCATACACGTTGGTCAGCTTCGTGGGGGTTGGAATCCGCGGCCCCGGCTCTTGCATGAACTCGTCAGTTTTCACCTCCAGACATCCACCGCATTCCTTGGCGTAGCGTTCGAATTCGCTTCGGATCCACTCTGCGGCAGCGGTTGCGCCTTTTCCGCTAGAAGCCGGCATATCCGACGAGAGCGTCGACCGCGTTTCGAAGCTGACCAGCTTCTCAATGGTCTGCTGAATGTGCTTGGCCGAGACCTCGCGCAGGGCCGCAGTAATCTGCGGATCCGGCGTTGCCGGAGAGCCATTGGCGGGTGGCTGAGAAAAAAGAGCAACCGAAAGGACGACGGTCAGCATCAAAACCGCGATTCCGTTTAGCATTGAATTCAGAGTGGGCATTAGAACTCCAGGAACTTCGGCAAAGGTAATGCGTCTATTACTTGACGCTGCCAACAGATTCTAAATATAAATGCAGGGGCGTGCAGGCGTAGTTCTGACGGCGGCAACATCCAGCACCGGGAGGCAATCGTCGTGGTTATCTGTCCTGAATGCGAGAGTGATCTGGATATCGAAGAAGATGAGGTTGACGAGGGCGAAATCGTCTCGTGTCCGGAATGCGGGACCGATTTTGAAGTCGTGGCCGTGGAGCCTCTGGAACTGTCTCGCGTCGAGGATGAAGACGAAGAGGAAGAAGAGGACGAGGAAGAAGAAGACGATGGCGACTACTGATCATCCTCGCGCCTCCCGTCGGAGTGTCCCTCACCCGCCTGTCGTCGCCAGGCCGCGTACTTCTGGGAGAACGTGGCCACTTTGATCCTGCTACAAATCTGACCGCGAACTTGATCCCGCTCTTCACCATTGCGCCCGCGGCGCAGGACAATGACATGCCATCACACGGCCTCATACCCGCTCTTTCGTTGGTTACCCGGTAGTTAGCACCCCCTTTAGGGGATTCCCCAGCATTCACAGCGGTGCTATTTCTAAATCGGTTCCGGGATTAGTGTGTCCTCCGATACGGGTAGTGCGGGCACCGCACTACCCGCACAAAACCGGACACTGCGGGGGTGTGTGTGATCAAGAAAAGAACGAAGTCGAATCAACACGATTACGAACGCGAGGCTGCCATCTGCAAGGCCCTCGCCAATCCCACCCGGTTGCAACTGGTCGCCATGCTGGAGCGCAGTGATCGCTGGTCCGCAGAACTACAGGAGGACCTCGGTATTTCTAAAGCCAACCTCTCGCAACACCTTGGAGTCTTGAAGTCCGCCGGCATCGTAGGCACGCGAAGGCAAGGCAAACAGCTTTACTGCGGCCTTGCCATGCCGGAAGTGAAACAGGCCATGACGCTTTTACGCAGCGTGATCAAGAATCAGTCGCGCTAACCGGCGCATGGCCCAGTACATATAGGCCCTCCCACTTATAGAAAAACTATTCAATCATTTCGACAACATACGCCCACCCTTCCTGAGGTCCACGCATCGCATTGAGTAAGCCGTTCATCACCTCAACCCGTAACAACAATCAACTGCAATTCATCAACTGCAATTCATAGAAGGAGGAGAAAATGTCAGACAAGAATCTTGAAGGCTTGCGCGTTGCTATCCTGGCAACCGATTTATTTGAAGAACCTGAACTGGTGGAGACCCGCAAAGCGCTGCAGGAGGCTGGTGCCCGCACCGTTGTGATCGCGCCGAAAGCGGGCGAGATTCAGGCGGTGCGACACGACACAAAAACCCTGAAAGTGAAAGTTGACATGACCCTGGACCAGGCCAAACCGGAGGAGTTCGACGCAGTGCTGCTTCCGGGCGGCGCCATGAATGCCGACGCGTTGCGCACGGAAAAGAAGGCGCAGGAGTTTGTGAAGGCCATCGATCGCGAAGGCAAGCCGATCGCCGTCATCTGCCATGGTCCGTGGCTGCTGATTTCGGCCGGGCTGGTGAAGGGGCGGCACATGACCAGCTATTACACCATTCAGGATGACCTGAAGAATGCAGGCGCCATCTGGGAGGACAAGGCGGTTGTGCGCGATCGCAATTGGGTCAGCAGCCGCAAGCCCGACGACATTCCGCACTTCAACAAAGCGATGATCGAGCTGTTCTCCGAGGCGGGGCAGAAAGCCCGCAAAGTGGCGTAATCGAATCGTCTCAACGTGCGCTCCCGCTGCCAACGGCGGGAGCGCATATTTTGCGCCATCACGGAAATGCTTTTCGACTCTTTTTCAGTAACCCTTTGACCACTGACGTAAGCGCAGAACTTGCGCGACCCGCCCTTAAAGCCCGAAACTGCTGACGTGCAGTTTAATCTTCGCGACTATCGCTCCGCCGACTTCGAGCGCTTGTGGCAAATCGACCAGACGTGCTTCACAGAAGGCATCTCCTACACCCAGATGGAGCTGAGCGGGTTCATCACCCGGCGCAACGCCATAACCCTGGTGGCCGATTTTAACGGACTGCATGACGCGGAGATTTCCGAACCTGCCGCAACGCCACAGGGTATTGCCGGCTTTGCCATTGCTCAGCCGGTTCAAGGAAAATCGGGCCGCATTATGACCCTCGATGTTGTTCCGGAAGCGCGCCGGATGGGGCTGGCATCGCTGCTGATGCACGAATGCGAGTGCCGCCTGCACGCCCGCGGCTGCCAACTTATCTACCTGGAAACCGCGGTCAATAACCAGCCCGCGTTGCAGCTTTACCGCAAGCTCGGCTATCAGATATTGCAGACTCTGCCCGACTATTACGCCCCCTCGCTCGATGCATTCCTGATGTGGAAACCGCTGTAGTAGCGGTAAAGCGCGTGCTAAAATCGCGCTTCTTTCCGTGCGGTTCGCTCGACCATGTCCGCTTCTCGCAAGCACACTTCGAAGCCACCTTCCCGCATAGCGGTGGATACCGGCGGAACTTTTACCGACTGCGTTTGGATCGAACGCGGGCGGTTGCGCATGGTCAAGGTATTTTCCACTCCAGAGGACCCTTCGCAGTCCATTGCCGAAGCGGTCACGCGTAGCGGCTGCCGGGGCGAGATCGTGCTGCTGCACGGCACGACCGTGGGTACCAACACTTTGCTGGAACGCAAGGGCGCGCGAGTGGCGTTCGTTACCACCGCTGGATTCGAAGACACCATCGAGATTGGACGGCAGGCCCGTTCTCAGCTTTACGATCTTACGTTTCAGCGCGTACCTCCGCTGGTGGAACGGGGAATGAGGTTCGGCGTGCCGGAACGTGTAAGTTGCGAGGGCGAAGTCCTGCAACGGCCGTCGGCGCAGGACCTGCGGCTGCTGGCGCGCGACGTCCATGCCAGTGGTGCGGACTCGATTGCCGTCTCCACCCTGTTCGCCTTTGCCAATCCCGAGAACGAGCGCGCAATCGGCCGTGTGCTGGAAGAGCTTGGCCTCCCACTGTCGCTCTCGCATTTGATCTTGCCGGAGTTCCGCGAGTACGAGCGCGCCAGCACAGTTGTGGTCAACGCGTACTTGCAGCCCATTATGCAGAGCTACCTGCAGCGGCTCGACACGCGAATACGGCAGCGCGGCCAGGAGGGCGCCAAGGCATCACGCGTCTTCGTAATGCAGTCCAGCGGCGGCATCACCTCGCTGGAATCGGCGGCGCGCCAGCCGGTGCGAACCGTGCTGTCCGGTCCCGCCGGAGGAGTGGTCGGCGCTGCCGCCATGGCCCGACGCAGCGGCTTCGAGCGGGTGATCACCTTCGACATGGGAGGAACCTCAACCGACGTCGCCCTGGTGAGTGGCGAGCCCAGGCCCAGCAATGAAGCGGAGGTAGCAGGCTTGCCGGTGCGCGTGCCCATGCTCGACATTCACACCGTCGGCGCGGGCGGCGGTTCGCTGGCACGGTTTGACGCCGGCGGAGCATTGCGTGTCGGACCTGAATCCGCGGGCGCCGATCCCGGCCCTATCTGCTACGGCCGCGGCACCCAGCCAACCGTGACCGATGCCAACCTGCTGCTCGGACGTTTGCAGCCGGACTTGTTTCTGGGCGGAGAATTCACTCTGGACTTGCCGCGCACCCAGGCCCTCACTTACGGATGGCTGAAGGCCCAGGGCTCACGGCTCTCACTGGAGCAATTTGCCGAAGGTGTCATCCGGGTAGTGAACGCCAATATGGAGCGGGCCTTGCGGGTGGTCTCGATCGAGCGCGGGCACGATCCGCGAAATTTTGCGCTGGTTGCCTTCGGCGGCGCAGGCGGCCTCCATGCCTGCGAGCTGGCGCAGGCGCTGGCGATTCCTCGGGTCATCGTTCCGGTGATGCCGGGCGCGCTCTCCGCCTACGGCATTCTGGTGAGCGATGTTGTCAAGGATTATTCGCGGACTGTGGTGCAAAACCTGGGGCCGAAAGCTTCCACCGTGTCCATCCGCAAGCAGTTTGCAATGCTGGAACAGAGGGCCAATCGGGAATTTCGAGATGAAGGCTGGGAAGGTGGACTGCACTTCGAGCGCAGCGCCGATCTTCGCTATCGTGGACAGGGCTTCGAGTTGAACATTGCTTTCTCGCCGGAGTTCGTGAACGAGTTTCATCGCCAGCACCATTTCCGCTACGGCTACAGCCATCCTGACCGGCAAGTCGAGCTGGTGACGCTGCGATTGCGGGCCCGCATCAAGACGCGGCATGAGTCGGCGAAGCTGCCTCCGCAGGTAAAAAACACTGCCGGGAAAATGGAAAAGCGGGCAGTCTGGTTTTCGGGACGTTCGGTGGCAAGTGCGCTCTACGAGCGGAACAGTTTGCGTTCCGGACAGAAGGTACCAGGGCCCGCCATCGTGGCCGAATACAGCGCAACTACCTGCGTTCTTCCCGGATCGACTTTCCGTGTCGACCCAGCCGGCAATCTGCTGATCGAAAGCAGCGCAAAACAAAGGCGCCACGAAGGGCGCCTGTCGAAGGTTAAAAGGGATCAGTTGAAGTTAGCGGGAAACTAAGCGACGTTTTCTTTGTCGTCATCGAGTTCGTCCCGTTCAATATCGTCTTGCCGGGTTGGAGAGTCGCTCTTGGCCTTGTCCACGGCATCGCGGGCGGTGTCTTTCGCTTTGCCCCAGGCATTCTCCACTTTGCCTTTTACCTGCTGAGCTGCGCCTTCCGCTTCGGTCTTGGTATCGCCGGTCCATTCACCGACCTGGCGCTTAATGCGTCCGGCGGCGTCATCCATCTTGCCCTTCACTCTGTCCTTGTCCATTATTAGACCTCCCTGTTTCGAAAACCCTAAGAAGTTTGATTTCAGCTGAGGCCCCACTGCTATGGCGCCTCAGAACCATATTCGCTTCGCTGCTCGACGTACTTCTAGACTACTGGTCGCCGGCCCGAAATAAGCTGGAAAACCAGTGCCACTACAGCAAGCACCAGCAGAATGTGAATGAATCCTCCCATCGTGTAGCTGGTAACCACCCCTAGCAACCACAGAACCAACAGGATTATGAAGATCGTCCAAAGCATGTTTTCACCCCCAGAAATCTTTTGTTAATGCTCGCTATGCCGAGCTACTACGTTGGAAGGGATTCGGTGCCGGAGGGTTGTGAGAGGGGCACAAATTCTGCCTGGTCATGCGAACTAAATCTCGCCTTATGAGGCAACCCATACATAATCGGCCGCGCCACTCTGGTATCCTCTGCGCATTACCATGAAAGTCGCGATTCAGGGAGAGCTCGGGTCGTTCAGCCACGAAGCGTCTACCAACATGCTGGCAAAAGCGACCGTGGTTCCATGCGCCCGGTCGGCGGAGGTGTTTGACCGGGTGGAGCGCGGCTCGGTGCATGCGGCCGTCATCCCGATCGAGAATTCGCTTGCCGGGTCGGTGGCCGAGCATTTCGACCTGTTGCTCACGCGGAAAGTATTCGTGCATCGCGAGTTTTATCTGCGCATCCGTCACAACCTGATTGCCATGCCGGGCGTGAAGATGAATGCGATACGGCAGGTGCTCTCCCATCCGGTGGCGCTGGATCAATGCCGGAAATTCTTTGGCTCGCATCCGCACATTCAGGCGGTGCCGTTCTACGATACCGCCGGAAGCGTTCGCCACATTGTGGCGGAAGGGCTGCACGACGCTGCGGCGATCGCTCCGCAACGGGCGGCCGGACAATATGGTGGGCGCGTGCTGTTGGCTGGAATTGAAGACGACCAACAGAACTACACCCGCTTTCTGTTAGTCAGCAAGTCCAGGAAAATCGGCAAAGGGGCCAACAAAACCTCGATTGGCTTTGCCCTCAAGAATGTGCCGGGTGTACTCTTCAAGGCGCTGAGTGTCTTTGCCCTGCGCGATATCAGTCTTAGTAAGATCGAATCGCGCCCGCTGCGTGGGCATCCATGGGAATACGTTTTCTTTGTGGACATTCTTCGCGGAGATGACGAAGCCTCGCGCAATGCGTTGCGTCACCTGGAAGAGATTGCAGAGTTTGTGAAGGTACTGGGAGTTTATCCGGCGGCGGACTCAAGAGCAGGGTAGTGCATTTGCCCCCGATGTAGGATCCCTCAACCAACGGGGTATTGCGGTCGATATACGCTCTGGGGGACGACCGAGAGAGCGCAGTATCTGTCAGGGCTCCTGAAAGAACATGATTTGAGCCGAATCCTTTGCCTAAGCCGCTCATCTAAAGCTTGAGTGTAATCGACTCAAGGAGTCATATGTCTAACGATACAAAAGATTTAAAGGTTACTGACCCGGAATTACGAGACGATGCAACGGCTGCTCGCACCCTTCCTGTCCTGCCGGTGCGCGATACCGTGTTGTTTCCCCACGCGGTGCTGCCGCTGACGGTTGGCCGGGAAAGTTCGGTTCAGTTGATCAACTCCCTGGGTGAAGACAAGACCATTGTGGTGGTGGCGCAGCGCGAAGCTCGCGTCGATTCGCCGCAGCCTACCGATCTTTATACGGTAGGAAGCCTGGCGGTGGTGCACAAAGTGGTGCGCATGCCTAACCAGAGCCTGTTTGTTTTTGCCGAAGGGTTGGAGCGCGTCAAGGTGACAGAGTACACGCAGCTAACTCCGTTCATGTTCGCGACGGTCGAAACCATTCCCGAAATACCAGCGCCAAAGAGCTCCGCGATCGAGGCTTTGCAGCGCAACGTATTGACGCTGTTCCAGCAGATCGTGGCCGGCTCGCCGACGCTTTCCGATGAACTTTCCACGGTGGCGGCCAACATCGATGACGCCGGCCGCATGGTTGATTTCATCGCGTCCTCGCTGCCCTCGTTATCGACACGCGACAAGCAGGACGTGCTGGAGACGCCCGACGTCAATGTGCGTCTGGAGAAAATCAATCAGCACCTGGCCAAGGAGCTGGAAGTACAGCAACTGCGCAACAAGATCCAGAGCGAAGTGCAGGACCGCGTACAGCAGACGCAGCGCGAGTACTACCTGCGCGAGCAAATGAAGGCCATCCAGAAGGAACTGGGCGAGCAGGATGAAACCACGCGCGACGCCGAGGAGTTGCGGCAGAAGATCGAATCGGCCGGCATGCCCGACGACGTGAAGAAAGAAGCCTTGAAGGAACTGGGCCGGCTGGCTCGCATGTCGCCGATGGCTGCCGACTACGGCCTTACGCGCAACTACATCGAGTGGCTGGCGGTGCTTCCGTGGCAGAAATCCTCTGGCGTGGAAGTGGACATTCTGAAGGCCAAAGAGATACTGGATTCCGACCACTACGATCTGGAGAAGGTGAAGAACCGCATTCTGGATTACCTGTCGGTCCGCCGCCTGAAGCCCAACATGAAGGGCCCAATCCTGTGCTTCGTCGGACCGCCGGGAGTGGGCAAAACCTCGCTGGGCAAGTCGATTGCGCGCGCCCTGGGACGCAAGTTCGTACGCCTGTCACTGGGCGGCGTGCACGACGAGGCCGAGGTCCGCGGACATCGCCGCACCTACATTGGCGCTTTGCCCGGCCAGATTATGCAGGGCATCCGCCGTGCGGAAACCAACGATCCGGTTTTCATGCTCGACGAAATTGACAAGGTGGGCCGCGACTTTCGCGGCGATCCCGCATCGGCGCTGCTGGAGGCGCTTGATCCCGAGCAGAACTTCAGCTTCCGCGATAACTACCTCGACGTGCCCTTCGATCTGTCGAAGGTGCTGTTCATCACCACGGCGAACATGCTCGATCCCATAGCCGATCCGCTGCGCGATCGCATGGAGATCATCGAGCTGCAGGGCTACACGGAAGAGGAAAAGGTACACATCGCGTTCCAGTACCTGATTCCGCGTCAGATTGAGGAGAACGGAATTAGCGGCGATCAGATCGAATTCCCCGAGGAAACCATCCGCTTCATCATTCGCCACTACACCCGCGAAGCCGGTGTTCGCAGCCTGGAACGCACCATCGGGACCATCTGCCGCAAGCAGGCGCGGCGCATTGCCGAGGGCAAGCACGACAAGCTGAAGGTAACGCCGGAGCTGGTGCAGCATCACGACATGCTGGGTGGGATGAAGATCCGCACCGAAGGCGAAATTGCCGAGCGCACCAAACGAGCGGGCGTGGCCGTGGGGCTGGCGTGGACGCCGACTGGCGGCGACATTCTCTTCATCGAGGCCAACAAGATGAAGGGCAAAGGCGGCTTCACCATGACCGGTCAACTCGGCCAGGTGATGCAGGAATCCATGCAGGCAGCGCTGACCTGGGTTCGGTCGCATGCCAAGGAGCTCGGAATCGACGAAGGTTTCTTCGCCGATCACGACATTCACATCCACGTGCCCGCGGGGGCCATCCCCAAGGACGGCCCTTCGGCCGGCGTGACCATGGCCACGGCTTTGGTATCGCTGCTCACTGATCGTCGCGTTCGTCCACTGACCGCGATGACCGGTGAAATCACGTTGAGCGGCAATGTGCTTCCCATCGGCGGCATCAAGGAGAAGACCTTGGCGGCAAAACGTGCGGGCGTGACCGACATTATTCTGCCCGCCGACAACCGCCAGAATGTTGAGGAAGACCTGACGCCGGAACAGCTTCAGGGCCTGACCATGCATTATGTCAAGACCATTGAGGCGCTGCTGGAAATCGCGCTGCCCACCAGCCGCGCGGAAGTCAAGCAGGACGAAGAGGTCCGCGAGCAGGTGCTGAGCTCGGTTCCGGTTGGATAAGACTGCCGCGAAATCTGGGTGCCCCACTCATTCCAGGTTTTGGAATGAGTGGGACCGCAAACGACACAACCAAGGGCTGTCCATTCGGATGGCCCTTTTTGCTCGTCCCGTACAATGATTTCCACCGCCATCTGCTCTCAAACGTGAAGCAGGCCCGTCACTGCCATTATGAAAAGGCTCGTCATCGTTCTCCTGTGTGCGCTGCCGCTCTTTGCCCAGAGCAAGACCGGCGAACTGCGCCTGCGGGTGACCGACCCGGCCGGACTCGGCTTGAAGAGTTCGGTGGAGCTGGTGAGTGAGTCGAACCAGTTCCGGCAGACGTTTCACACTGACGAAACCGGCGCACTCGACGCCCAACGTCTGCCCTTCGGCATGTACCGGCTCGAGGTGAGGCGCGAAGGGTTCGCTCCTGTTTCGCAATCCCTGGAAATCCGCTCCGTCATTCCGCGGGAGCTCAACATCAAGCTGAGCGTTGCCGGCGTAAATACCGAGGTCAACGTCAGCCAGCAGGACACGCTCATCGATCCTGATCGAGTGGGCGCCGTCAGCCAGATCGGCTCTGAGGCGATTGCCGATCGAGCGACATCTCTGCCCGGGCGTTCGCTGCAAGACCTGGTGAATTCGCAGCCGGGATGGCTTTATGAAGGCAACGCCGTGCTGCATCCGCGCGGATCGGAATACCAGACGCAGTTCGTCGTCAATGGAATTCCGCTTACCGACAATCGTTCGCCCGGTTCAGGCCCGGAGATTGAAGCCGACAGTGTCGAGTCGATGAGCGTTTACACCGCCGGAATCCCCGCCGAATATGGACGGAAGATGGGCGGCATTGTCGAGGTCAATACCGCCAGAGACAGCCGCGAAGGTTTTCACGGACAAGTGGCGTTGTCAGGAGGCAGCTTCGACACAGCCGGTGCCTACACCATGTTTGCAGTATCTGTCTGGCAAGAACCTGTTCGGCATCAGTGCCAGCGGCGCGATGACGAGTTACTATCTCAGCCCTCCGGTTCCGCAAAACTTTACCAACACTGGAACTACGGGCGACTTCGCCGGCAGATACGAGCGGGACTTAACTCCGGCTGACCGCCTGACTTTGATGTTCCGCCACGAGCTGGCTCGCTACGACATACCCAACGAGCAGGTGCAGCAAGCTGCCGGCCAGCGCCAGGATGGCGACAACTTCGAAAACATGGGGATCGCCACCTACCAACACATTTTCTCTTCCAACATTGTGGGCGATGTTCGAGCCATGGTGCGCGACAACTCCAGTGGCCTGTCGTCCAATCTGCTGTCCACGCCAATCATCGCGTTCCAACGCAATCACTTTACCGAGGGCTATCTCAACGGGACGGTATCGATTCATCGTGGCAATCAGGAGTGGAAGGCGGGTGTGGAATCGGACAACATCTTCCTGCACGAGCGTTTTGCCGACGTCATCACCGATCCCTCGCAGTTCGATCCGGGTACGCCGACCCGGTTTAGCTTTGTGGGCAATCGCCCGGACCTGGAGCAATCCGCGTTTGTGCAGGACCTGGTCCGACTGGGAGCTTGGACGGTCAGTGCCGGCGTGCGCTGGGACCACTACCAGCTCGTCGTCAATCAAAATGCGGTGAGTCCTCGTGTGGGAGTTTCGCGCTACTTCGCCAAAAGCGAACTACTGCTTCATGCCGCGTATGACCGGGTTTTTCAAACTCCCGCATTCGAAAATATTCTGCTGGCGAGTTCCCCCGAGGTCGCGGTCCTGAACCCTAACGTGCTCCGCCTTCCCGTCGAGCCATCGCACGGCAACTACTACGAACTTGGCCTGACGAAAGGGTTCATGGGGAAGGTCAGCGTGGACGTGAATTCGTACTTGCGCGACATGAACAATTTCGCCGACGACGACCTGCTGCTGAATACCTCGGTGAGTTTCCCGATTGCCTTTCGCAAGGCCCGGATCTATGGAGCGGAAGGCAAAGTTAACCTTCCTCACTGGGGAAATTTGTCAGGCTTTGTCAGCTATTCCTACATGGTGGGCTCGGCCTATTTCCCGGTCACGGGAGGTCTTTTTCTGGGGCAGTCGGCGACCAACGCACTGACCCAATTGGGCGGGCGATTCTGGGTCTCGCAAGACCAGCGCAACACGGTGCGGACGCGCTTCCGCTACCAGTTCCTGCCTCGGTTGTGGGGCGCGCTCGGCGGAGAATATGGAAGCGGTCTGCCGGTGGATTTCGACGGCACCTATGAACAAGCGCTCGCACAATACGGTCAGCAAGTCATTGATCGCGTCAATTTCGAGCGTAACCGGGTGAAGCCCTGGTTCTCGCTGGACGCTTCCATCGGCGCCGATGTCTGGAAAAGAGACAACGTTGCTATGCGAATGCAATTCGACGTTCAGAACATGAACAATGGGCTCAATCTTATAAACTTCGCGGGGCTATTTTCGGGCAATTCCATCGCGCCCCCGCGCAGCTACGCAGTCCGCTTGCAAACAGTGTTTTAGACCGGTTTCAGGGTTGGGGCCGCTAGTGCGGGCCTTCAGAGACTGCGTCGCAACCCATATGGGTTTGAGGCAGTGGAAAGAATCACGCAGGATTCAGCCCCGAATGGGGCGAAAGAGTTTAGCCCAGCGCTTTCAGCGCTGGGTAAAGTGGGAAATAAATCCGAGTCCCGAAGGGACGGCACAGGTTCTGACACAGTCTTTTCAGGCCTGGGTATTTGGTAGGCAGGAAAATCGCTTAAGGTGCTGGGGTCGTCGACCTCGGCAGCTAAGATGGAGTTTGGTCCCGTGAAGACGCGGCGCCTAAAGCGCCGCACTACCCGAACAATCACGGCTTTCCGAAGAGCCGAAAATAGAGCTTCAACAGACCAGAGCGTTGCGCTGTAGCCAAAGACTGCTGCCAGTCATAAATCTGCCGCTCCGACCCACGCAGCTGCGCCAAAAATTCAGGGTCGGTGATGCGACGAATCGCCATAAGCTCCCGATGCTTACGTCTCATTCTGGCGAAGCCGCGCAGTCCAGCCCACCATCCACGCAGATACGCCCCCACTCTTCCGCTGCGTACGGCATACATCAGCCACAGACATTGATAGACGACGATTCGCGGCAGCAGCCGCCACAACACTGGACTGGGATAATTCTTGACCAGGAGATAGATCTGGTTGCGCGTGAGGTACTCGACGATGCGAGGATGCAGCACATCGCCCAGCGTCGCGCTGCCGACGTGGTACGCAACCGCCTGCGGCAGGTAGATTCCCGTGTAGCCGAGCAGATGTGCGCGCAATGCCAGATCGAGGTCGTCAAGATAGGCAAAGAAATCTTCATCGAGCCCGCCGCAAAGTTCCAAGACCTCTCGCCGATACAGCACGGCAGCGCCGCAGCCGCTCAAAACCGGCATCGGGCGGTCGTACTGGCCATTGTCCTGGTCGAAATGTCCAAGCCGATAGGCCGCCCCAGCCATCAACATTGCGTCTCCGGCGCCATCCAGATGAGTGCGCTGGGTTGCGCGCAATAGCTTGCCGGTAGCGAATCCAAGCCTCGGGTCAGAATCGAGCGCCTGCGCCAGCTTCGCAATGTAGTCGGGCTGCATCTCGACATCGTTGTTGAGCAGCAGAACATAACGCGACTCGGTCTGCGCTACCGCTCGATTGATGGAACCGGTAGTTCCTTCATTGGTGGGTAGCTCGATGCGTTGCGTATTTGGCGGCAGTGGATCGGGAAGGATGCTGTCGGGCAGCGCCTCGTTTTCAATTACCACGGCTTCCCAGGCATCAGCCGGCAGCGTCTGCTGCTGAATGAAATCGAGGCAGCGCGCGGTGAGGTCAGGACGATGCAGCGAGGGAATTGCTATGGTGACGGTCTTCACGCGGCTATGCTCGCGATTGTACACATCAGGTGCGGCTAAGACGTCGCCGCCGGTTTCTCTTCCAATACCGCCCGTATGCTCTCCCCAAACCCGGCAGGGCTGAGTTCATCGATCACGCGTTGCAAGGCGTTGGCGCGAAGGGTCTCCCAAAGGGCTTCCTCGCTGTACAGCCGGATGCACTGTTGTGCGAACGTCTCCGCATCCCGGCCAACGAGATAATCGATGCCATCCTCCCACTTCATTTGCCGCGCAATGATGCCGGAGACCACCTGGGGCACACCCGAGGCAGCCGCCTCATGGGCCTTGAACGGCAACCCTGCGGCATAGCGGGTTGGGACAACGAACACTCGCGCCTGTTCGTAAAGAGGCCGCAAATTTTCCTGCGCTCCAAGCACGCGTACCGTTGGACTGTTCAGATCGCCCAGGACCGTGTCGGTTCCGTAACCCGCGACGACCAGCGCTGCTCCGGTGGCTTTCTGCACCGCCGGCCAAATCTCACGACAGAAATATCGAATGGAGTCGGCATTGGGATTGTCCGCGCCGTGTACCCCTCCGACAAACAGGAACGTGTCGCGTTGCGCGAAGGTAGTGGAGGTGGGACCCGGACAAAGCTGATGTCCAATCACGTGCACCGAACGGACACCAGACTGACGCATCGCTGCTCGGTCACTTTCAGAAACGACGACGACTCTATCCGCCGACTTGGCCAAAGCAAATTCATCATAGGGCTCAACCACGTCGGCATTTGGTCCGCCCAGGGCCCGCTTCTGTTGCGCTCTCTCCGAGAAAATCGCCTCGGCATCATAGATCAGGCGAAAATTTCGAGGGCTTGCACCGGCCAGACACTGCGTCAGCAGTTCGTGGAGGTTATGGGGACGGCTGACCCACACGACGTCGCTGCACCTGCATTGCTGCGCCAGCGCCGCACGATTGCGCAGGCCGTCGAACAGCTCAATTTCGCGGGGGATATCGGAATACTCATCCTGCAACAGCGGAAACATGAATGATGAACAGGTGACGTGGTGACCGAGTGCCACGAGCCAGCGCAAGATGTCATTACTTCGCGGATAGCCGGAGCCGAGGTTCCTGTGCGGTATCCGGTCGTCCACATACAGTATTCGTAAACCGTTGGCACCGGCGGCTATGCGCGCAGCACTTATCTGCGACAAGCCGGGAGCATGGTGTTGCTTTAATGCCGGCTCCCATTTACGCAGAAATTTCTTCTGATGTTCCAGCATGTGGGCCTGCGCAAACTCGTTTCCCCCTGAGCTTGCCGATTCATAATGTCGAATGACGGCGAGGGGTTCATAGATAACTTGAAACCCTCTCTGCCACAGGGTCATGCAGTAGTCAGTGTCTTCGTAGTAGGCGGGCGCAAAGTCGGAACTGAATCCCCCAAGTTCGGCGAACAATCGCCGCGGTGTCAGCAAGAAAACCGCAGAACAATAGTCAACCGGCCGGCGAAACTCGTATTGCGGAGACTGCGGATTGTCTCCCCGCCCGTATCCCAAAGCGCTGCCGTCAGACCAGATGATGTTGCCGGCCTCCTGCAGCGCTCCATTAGCGAGCAGAATCTTTCCGCCAACTGCGCCCACCGTGGCGTTCCCGAAATTAGCCAGCGCTGCGCTGACCGCGGTCGGGCTAAGTAACGCGTCGTTGTTGAAGAAACAGAGGTACTCTCCGGCAGCGCAAGCCGCAGCCTGCATACATGCCGGACCGAATCCGGCATTGGTTGGGTTGCGGATTATCTTTGCGCCCTGCAAACGGTCCAACATCAGTGCAGTCTCGTCGGTGGATGCGTTGTCCACGACGATCAACTCATAGCTAACGTTTGCGTTGGCGAGGACGGACTCTAAACTGAGCAGCGACAGGTGTGCGCGGTTATGCAGAACCACGATGAACGATACTCTGGGATTCTCGACTGCGCGGCAGGCTAGCTGTTCGCCTCCCTGCAGAAGCTGTCGCAGGCGCTCGCTTCCTTGCCTGTTCCAGGCCTTCTGGGCGCGCCGGATGTCTGCTGGGCGCGCACTCCAGGCGCGCCCCACGAGGTGGGCCAAACACCAGGAACGACACGCGCTGTCTGGCGCGAACCGATAAGGGCAGCCGGCTGCACACCCCCAGCACAACCCGGTAGCGGTCCTCCACATTCCCCGGGCGGAATGCATTGATGAGGGTGCGGACCCGCTTCTTCTGCCGCCGAACGACTTCCTTCAGGCTTGGCATTAATCGCTGATTGAATTCGCCGGGGTAGTATCGGAGATCCCCAGTTTTCCCTCGAGTTCCGCTATGCGCTCCATCAGACGACTGTCGTATCCCTTGAAGTTTCGCAGGCGAAAGAGAAATTCCCCGAGCAGTAGCAGCCGGGAACAGGCCACCACTACAAACAGCAAAGCGAGCGTTATGTCCATGTTCGCGTGGAAGCGGCTGTAAACGCCGGGATCTCCACGGTTTTCCACCCGTATCGAAACCACCTCAAGGAAAATCCCGCCGATGAAGAGGCTGGTGAGCAGCAACACAAAGATCAGGAAACGCGAAACGTAGACCAGCGTCGAGAATGCGTTATTTTGGCACTCGCAGAGATTGAAGAGCTTGGAGTTTACCGAAAGCAGTCTCGCCTTCAAGATCCAGGTAGATAGCTTCTGCGGAGGCAGCGACAGAAAATGCCGGACAGTATCGGCATAGAACGCCACCAGGGCGCTGAGAATGACCAGGGTAACCTCGAAGAACCTTGCGTGTTCGTGAAGCCAGCGGGCGAATACATGCAGCATAGATTGGCGCAAATATAACACGAATGCAGCGTGGCTGTGGTGAGATCAGCCCGCGTCAATGGGCCCCGACCGCCTCCATCGCCAGCAAACTCTTATATACCTCGATGACATCGTCAGGCCGGCCGTCGGCCATGATGGAGCCCTTGTCCAGAAGAATGGCGCGGTCGCAGTGCTGCGAGACTTGCGCCATGTTATGGGTCACCATAAGGATGGTCTTCCCGGCGCGCCGAAAATTCCGGATGCGCTCGAAGCACTTGTCCTGAAATCCCGCGTCCCCGACGGCGAGGATTTCGTCGATCACCAGGATTTGCGGATCCACCTCAGTGGCCACTGCAAACGCCAGCCGCATGTACATTCCAGACGAGTACTGCTTGACTGGCGAGTCGATGAAGTCCCCGATCTCGGCAAAATCAATAATGCTCTGTTGGCGCTCGAGTATCTCGCGCTTGGAGTAACCCATCAGCAAGCCGTTCAGCAGAATGTTCTCGCGGCCGGTCAACTCATGATGGAAGCCGGCGCCCAACTCAATCAGCGGCGCCAGCGAGCCCATTACCTGCACCGTTCCCGCAGCTCGGGCGGTATACGCCGGAAACGATCTTCAGGACCGTGCTCTTGCCCGATCCGTTGCGCCCGATCAATCCCAGCATCTGGCCCTTTGGGACCTCAAAGGACGCGTTTTTTACCGCTTCGAAATCGTGATAGCTGGATTGGCGGCGGAACAACTTAGAGAACAGTTCGCGCACCGTATCGGGGCGCTCGGTAATCACCCGAAAGCGCTGCGTGACGTTCTGCAATCGAATTGCAACCGGACTGGAAGACATTTCCGACTCAAACATAGAAAACAAAATTGTCCTGGTACTTGCGGAAGATGGAGAATCCCAGGAACAGGCTTAAGAACGCGCAAACAAATGACGCGATGATGGAAGGCGCCTTGGGCAACATGCCGTAATACACCGAGAGGCGAAACCCGTTGATGACATAGATGATTGGGTTCAGCTTGAAAATCCATTGATACCGCGCCGGTATTAGTTCAAGAGGATAAATAATTGGAGTCAGATAAAACCACGCCGACAGCAGGATCTGCAGGATGTGCGCCACATCGCGGTAATACACATTGGCGGCGGCGAAGAAGAATGTCATTCCCAGAGTGAAGATCGCCAGGGCCAGCAGCGGAACCGGCAGGTACACCCAGGTCCAATAAAACGGGTGGCGCAACAGCGGAACCAGCAATGCCAGCGGAATAAGAGACAGCAGCAGGTTGATGATGTTGGAGACCACCGCGGCCATGGGAAACACCATCTTGGGCACCGCGATCTTCTTGATCAAATCGCCGTTGGCCACGATGGCTTCCACGGCATAGGACAGCGATTGCGAGAAGAATGTCCAGGGCAGCAGCACGCTGAGCAGAAAAACTGCGTAATGCGGAATGTTGAAGCGCATGATCGTGGAAAATACCAGCGTCAGCACGACCATCAGCAGGGCAGGGTTCAGCAGCGCCCACATGAAGCCCAGGACGGACCGCTTATAGCGGATCTTGAGCTCTTTGAGCGCCAGCGCCCAAATCAACTCTCGATATCGGTAGGTGTCGCGAACCAGTTGGATCATAGATAAACAGAATTCGTCAGTCGTCCCCGCTAACTGCCTCACTGCCAGGGGCTGAAGTTCGATGTTAAATTATTTTGCCGAGTGGTGCTTCAGATCAGAGGAATTGGACAGGTATGAAGGCATGCGCTACCCGCGAGGACATAAACATTGATCGCCCATCTTAATGCGATGGCTCCACATTCAGGTCGGTCATTCCCCGCAGCAGGTTCCGTTCATCCTCGGAATAGCCATTGCGAAACTCGTCGGAATTCAACACCCGCTCTCGCGCTGGGGGCGGCATGCCGCGCAACCTGCGATAGGCTTGTGAAACCTTGTTCCGCTGGTCGTCAGGCAAATTGCGATAAGTCTGAAACAGATTGCGCGCGGCCGTCTGCTGGTCCGGCGTCATGTGTTCGAAGGTTTCCATCCGATTAAGAATCTTGGCCTTCTTTTCCGGCGGCTGACTGTTGAAGCTCCGCAATCGATTGAGCAGTTTGTTTTGCTTGTCGGGCGGAAGACTGCGGAAACTGGGATCCTGTTGCAGTTGCCGCTCCTGTTGCTGCGGCGGCAATGTCATATATTTCCGGAGCCAATCGCCACGATGTGGACCGGGACCGTTCAGATGAAGCTGATTGCCTCCGTTAGCACCTGGTTGCGAAACCGGCGGGCCGTTCATGGGCCGAGAACTGGGCGGTGAAGACTGGGGCGGATTCATGGGCATCGGCGGCCGGGAACTCTGCGGACCCTGCTGCGGCGGTCTGGCGGGCTGACCATGCTGTTGCCAGCCGGGAAAAAGCGCCAGCGCTGGCATTGAGCTGACAAGCAGCACCAGACCGGTCAGGATGGATTTAGCGGCGCTCACGACTTCTAATTACTCCGTTACCTCTAGTTCTCCGCTGAGGATTGCCCATCATCAAGAGCATCAAACTCTGAGAACAGGTCCGCATTCTTGTCCAGGTATTGCAGGTCACCAACCGGCGTTCCGGGAGTACTGATGACTCTTACCACGCCGTCGTTGGTCGCCATGGTATTGCGGTCGCGATTCACGCGGCCCATCTCCAACAGTCCGACACCGACCGCCACCAACACCACCGCGGCGGTTGCCGCCACCGGCCTCCGCAACCAGGCCAGCCAGCCGACAGATTGCACCGCCGTTTCCTCGCGCATTCGCGCCCGCAAGCGGGTACTGAAATACGGAGAAGGTTCCGGCGCCTGCCATTCATCCAGGACCGACATGGTTTGCTGGAACGAAGCCAGTTCACGCGCGCAGGCGGCGCAACTGCGCAGATGCTCCTGTAATTGAGGCGAAGCCGTTTCCGGTCCGCCCAGCACTGCCTCCATGAATTCGGCGCGAAGGTTCTCGCACATCATAGCCACACCCTACTTCCTACTCATAAAAACTGTTTCAACGTCTCACGTAGCGTTTCATACGCGCGGAACAGCAACGACTTGGTCGCCGACTCGCTCAACTTTAGTACCGCCGCAATCTGCTTGTAGTCCATGTTCTGGTACTTGTGCATGATCACGGCCGTGCGCTGGCGCTCCGGCAGCGCCTCGACCTGCTGGCGAATGGCGGCCAGCCTTTCCCTGCGAAGCAGGCTTTGCTCGGCATTCAAGCCGCTGTCGGCCACGTCTACCGTCATGCCGGTATCGGCATCGGGCTCATCGAGATTCACGATGTTCTCGGGGCGCTCGTGCTTGGTGTCGCGCGCGTGATTCACCGCCAGGTTGGTCGCAATACGATACAGCCAGGTGGTGAACTTAGCGCTCGCCGCATAGCTTTGCCGCGAGCGATAGACCCGCAAAAACACTTCTTGAGCCAACTCTTCCGCTACCGACTGATTGTGGGTCATGCGATACATGAAGCTGACCATCTGGCGGCGGAACTTCTCCACCAGGTAATCGAAAGCGACATCATCGCCCGTGGCCACGCGTAGCATGACCTCGGCGTCGCTCAGCATCTCTAGCACGACAGGTTCGATCAATTCGCCCCGTAGTCCGGCTGGCAGCTCCGCCGTCCCTTTAGTGGAGCCACCAGCCAGCGAGAGTCGATCCAGTGCTATGCTGCCCACATCGGCTGTAACCCTTCTGCCTCCAGAAAGTTGCGTATGGGCGGCCTGGCCTCCGGCGACCCCACCATTGGGCCGCGCAGAACTGCGATCCGAGGAATCAGCAGCCTCCGGTTCGCGTTTGGATTTGTCCTTCGCCATCTGGCAGCCTGCTGCATCCCAGCAGGGTTAACAGTATTATGCATGAGTGTCCAAATTCAGGCACCCGGTAATCATCTGATGCAAAAGCGCATGTCGGTTATTGCCCGCTTCACACTGCTGTCAGTCCTCTTGCTGACTGCGGCGCAACTGCCGGCGCAGAATCAGCAGCCTCCGGCACCCGAGCCCCCGCAACCACCGGTCGAGGAGAAACTCGACCTCAGCGACCAGGTCACACGCGATGTCTTCGAGCCCCTGCAACGTGGAATGGCGGGCCACAATCTCTATCAGGTTCTGGCTCTCTTCGACGAGCAGCAGATGTCCGACTACGCCCAGGTTCGCGACCAGTTGTACGCGTTTTTCGCTCAGTACGATGCTCATTCGCTTCCGTTACCAGTTGCTGCAGGTTACATCCGACAAGAACGGCGGCTCGGCTGTTGCCGAGATTGAGATGGAGGCCACGCCCGCGGACCCGTCGCAGATTACCGTGCGGCGCGAGGTGCAAATGCGTTTCCGCCTGGTCCACGGGCCCAAAGCGTGGCAGGTGGTGGGATTTTCCCCGGCCGATTTCTTCGCCCAATGATGCCGGAGGGCTTCCGCGAGCGCCTGCCATGAAACGCGACTATCCCGAACGGCCGATCATCGGAGTTGGCGCGGTTATCATTCATCGCGACCGCGTGCTGCTGGTGCGCCGCGCGACCGACCCGCTCAAGGGAGAGTGGTCTGTTCCCGGCGGCATGTTGGAACTCGGCGAGAAACTTCGCGATGGCCTGCGCCGCGAAGTGTTGGAAGAGACCGAGCTCGAGGTTGAACCGGGCGAGGTGCTCGACGTTTTTGACAGCATCTTCCGGGACCAGCAGGGTCGTACGCAGTACCACTACGTCCTGATCGACTATCTTTGCCACGCTACCTCGGAGGAAGCGAAAGCGGGAAGCGATGTCAGCGAGGTCAGATGGGTGCGGGCCGATGAGCTAACGGCGATGGGATTGCGGAATTCCATCGAACAGGTCGTGCGCAAAGGCTTATTGAGAGCTTCACAAAATAGCAGTTGACTCCGGGCGGGTCGCACAGAGACCATTCCTCTTCCGGAGGAATTAATGTCGCGCAATCTTGTTGCCTGTATCGTCATTTCGCTCTTTTTTCTAACCGGGATTTCTGCCCAAGCGCAATATTCGGCGGACCCAGCACCGCAAGCTCCGGCTGCCAAACCCGCGAATCCCCCGAACCCGCCTGATATGGTTTGCTTCGGCGAGGGCCCCAAATGGAGCATTCAGTTCGTCTCGTGGGGCGCCAGATATCTCGGCATCAATGAGCCTGACCGGGACTTTCTTGGCGGCTTCTTCTGGGTACCGGACCAGAAGGCCTGGGTGTGGCAACGGAAAAACGGCCTGGCTCCGATGAACGGCGGATATGCGCTGTCGGCCATTATTCAGAAGGCCTCGTGCACCGATCCCGAGAGCAAGCAAAAGTTCCCCTACTCGGCGCAAATCAACATGCCGCAGGGAGACATGGTGAGCGGCTGCTGCCGCAAGCTGAAGGCTGGGGAAGCGCCGATCGGACCGCATGGCGTGCCGTCCGACGCCACGCACTAGCCTGCCCGCGAAGCTGATCTTCCAGCTCAAGAAAAAATAGAAAAGACCCGCGGTGTCACGCGAGCGGGTCTTTCCAGTTAGCTGTTGGAAGCCCGCGATTTTGCGACCGCAGCTCCTACCGCGTCAACAAGACCACTTCGTGTTCCTTGTAGAGTGTGCGGTGGTACTCTCGATAGCCGCACTTCGTCGCCACGCGAATCGACGCGAGATTGTCCGGATGGATGATGCACGCCGTACGCACCGCGCCGAAATGCTCGTCTCCCCACGCGATCGCCGCGCGGACCGCCTCGGTCGCATAGCCCTGGCCGTGGAATCGCGAAACCAGCGCCCAGCCCAGTTCCGGCATGTCGCCAAGAGAGGGTTCGATGGCGCGCTTGAAATCGGCGAAGCCCAATTCACCGACAAACTCTCCGCTGGCTCTCTGCTCCACCGCCCAATAGCCGTATCCCAACAGAGACCACATGCCGGCGTAACGCAGTACCTTACTCCACGTCTCCTCGGGCGAGAACGGCTTGCCGCCGATGTAGCGAGTGACGATGGGATCGGCCCACATAGCCGCGCTGGCGGCAAAATCGGCAACTCTATGTCCGCGCAACCTGAGGCGCTCGGTTTCGAGGATGGGAACTTCAACGGCAGAACGGGCGGCATCGCGCAAGGCTTACCTCACTGAGGGGACGCAGGGAAAATAGAAAAGACCCGCGGCGCTCTTCGCCCGCGGGTCTTTCCGGTTAGCTGTTGGGATTGGCCTGAGGCTGTCCACTCTACGTGGCCCCAGCGGCAGACTTCACAGCTTATGCGAGTCTTGCGAGGATTTAGAGCGGAAGCCCTAAGCCTCAGCCACCTCACTTGGGATACAACTATGACTGTCAGATTTCATATATTTGGATCACCCTCCTTTCCAGTGTAGAAGCAAATTAACACTGAATGAGGGCGACCGTCAAACGTAGAGATGCGGGGAGTCTTCAGGTTGCAAATCCCCCAGCCATCGCACGAATTCGTTGTTGGGTCCCAGCACGATCTGTTTGGGCGCAACCGGCCGGTCGGCCAGCTCGAAGCCCATGATGATGATCTCTTCACCTTTCTTGACCAGGTGAGCGGCCGCTCCGTTCATGCAGATAACGCCGGAGCCGCGCGGCCCGGGAATCGTGTAAGTTTCCAGTCGCGCGCCGCTGGTATTGCTGACCACCATCACTTTTTCGCCAGGCAGCAGCCCCACCATCTCCATCAATTCCTCATCGATCGTGATACTGCCTACATATCGCAGATCGGCGTCGGTAACTGTGGCTTGGTGAATTTTCGAACGTAACATCCACCTCATGTTGTCCTCCGTGTCCCGCGCCGCAAACGCGGCTGCAGGCACTTACCAATATTTTAGCAGTTTTGATTCACCACAGAGTCACGGAGACACAGAGAAGGCATCGGACGGCCCGGGCATTCGACCCCTGGGAATCAGGCATTACTGGAAACTTGAAACTCGAAACTCGAAACTTCTCTAACCCCTGATCCCTAGCTACTGACCCCTGGCCCCTGCCTACTGTCTTGGCGCGTAGTATCCCTTGCGGGCGCGCACTTTGTACTTCTTGTTGTCGGCCAGGATCTCGATCTTGCGGTACTTGCCATCGGCAAGAAAATTTGCAGGCTTGTAGGCAATGGCGTACTGGCTGCGCAGCTCGTCTTGAATCTGCGAGAAGGCGTCGGCCACGTCCTGAATTTTGAACGGGAAGAAGGCCTTGCCACCGGTTTCTTCGGCGAAGTGCTCCAGGATTTTGTCGCCGCGCAATTTCAACCCGCTGGTGTTGGTTGAAATGGTGTAGATGATGACCTCAGCGCGCTGCGCCATGTCTACGGCCTCTTCGCGCGAGACGCGGCTCTGGTTGTCTTCGCCGTCGCTGAGCAGGATGATGGCGCGCCGTGTGGCCACCTGGCTCTTGTCCTCCTTCAGCAGCTTGTCGCGGCAGGCAAAGTAAACGGCGTCGTACATCGCGGTGCCGCCGCCGGGCCGCAGCATGCGCACGCCATGGGAGAGCGCCTCCGTGCTGTCGGTGAAGTCCTGCGTCACTTCGGGCGTGGTGTCGAAGCCGATGACAAACGCCTGGTCGAACCTCGGCCGGATGATCTGGTTCAGGAACTCGATGGCCGCTTCCTGCTCAAACTTGAAGCGATCGCGCACCGAGTTGCTGGCGTCGATGAGCAGCCCCACGCGCAGTGGCAGGTTGGTTTGCCTGCTGAACGAGCGGATGCTCTCCGCGGGCTTGCTGTCGTCAAGAACCTGGAAATCGTTCTTTGTAAGGTCTTTTACAAAGTGGCCGCGCCTGTCTGTGACCGTAAAGACCACGTTGACTTCGTCCACGCGTTTGCGGATGACGGTGAGTTCATCGTCTGGACCTGGATTGTCGGCCTTGCTCGCCGAGCTATCGGCGGAACCCCCCGGCGCCGTCGTGGACTTATTCAATGCACTGGAAGTGGCGGGTTGCGATGGACTATTCTGCTGAGGCGTTGCCGATGATGAAGAGCCTGGATTGGCAGCGGTCCCTGCACTCGGGTCAGAAGCCGGCGCGGCTGGTGATTGCGCCGGTGCCGTGGATTGGCCCGTCCCCGACGATGGCGGAGCGGATTGCGGCGGAGGGAACTTCGTCGCCGATGGCGCGGTAGGCAGCGGCTGCTCTGGAGGGTTCTGGGCGGCCAGCCCCCACGGCAGCACCGCCAGCAAAACCAGGATCGCCCAAGTTCTCATTCGAAATTCCATTATAGCCTTTGGCAAGATTGGAGACGTTTTGTCTGTCATCCTGAGCGAGCGCAGCGAGTCGAAGGACCCCTATTCGGGCAGGGAAGCCATGTTCCTGCCAAGCGCTCTGATAGTTACTTCCAGCGACCCTCATCCTCGAATCTGCTCCAGAAATTGCGCCAACTCCGGGGGCAGTGCCGCGCTGAACGACAGCGGCGCCCCGCTGCGGGGATGTGTGAACTCGACGGCTGCCGCATGCAGAAAGTTGCGATTGAGGGCAAGCACAGCAGGCATCTGTCCGGCCTCGGCCTGGCTTGCCCCGGAGGCCCCTTTGGACGGCGCTTTTCGCAAGGCAGTGGGCCGGCGCAGTTCTTTCGGCGCGCGATACAGCGAGTCGCCCACTACCGGATGGCCAATCGACGACATGTGCACGCGGATCTGATGAGTCCGTCCGGTCTCGATGCGGACGTCCACCAGCGCGAACTTGCCAAATGGCGAGTCGATGCGCTCGCGGACTTCATAATGACTAATCGCCGCGCGACCTCGGCTGCCGCGGGTGGTCATGCGAACGCGCCGCGCCACATCGCGGCTGATCTCGGCATTGATGGTGCCGCGGTCTTTCGCGGGCCAGCCATGCACCAGCGCCACGTAGCGCTTCTTTACCTCGCGCCCGGAAAATTGCTGGCCCAGCTTGCGATGCGTTACGTCGTTCTTGGCGACGATAATCAGCCCGCTGGTTTCCTTGTCGAGGCGGTGCACGATGCCGGGCCGCAGCTCGCCGCCTACGTCCGACAGCCTGGCGAAGCGATGCAGCAGCGCATTGACCAGCGTCCCGCGGTTGCGCTCGCTGTCGGTCGCCCCCGCTCCGGCGTGCACCATCATTCCTGCTGGCTTGTTGATGACAGCGAGGTCGTCGTCTTCATAGACGATGTCGAGGGGGATGTCTTCTGCGATGGCGCGCAACGGCGGCGGTTCGGGATCGCCAAGGATGGTGATCTGTTCGCCGCCGCGCAGCCGCAGCGACGGCTTGCAGACGCTGCCGTTGACCAGGGCTTTCTGTTCCGCCAGCAATTGCTGCACGCGCGCGCGGCTGATGTCGGGGATGTACGCGGTGAGGAATTGATCGAGCCGCTGGCCGGCGGCGTCAGCCGGAACGGAGATGGTTACCGGAAACGAGTTTCGAGTTTCGAGTTTCAAGTTTCAAAACCAGTTTCAAGTTTCCAGTTTCGAGTTTGAAAACCAGTTTCAAGTTTCGAGTTTCAAGTGGGTCGGGCAAATGATAGACCCTTCCGAACGCCCTCAAGACGGAACGTGGACGTTTGTCTTGACGAACTTCCGCCTGTTCCGCAAACTGGAAACTGATCTTGAAACTGGAAACTGATCTTGAAACTGGAAACTATCTTGTCGCTTTGACTGCTACGGCTGGAGCCAGCGCCGCGCGGCGCATCCACAGCAGGCCGCCGACGATCACCAGGCCCAAGGCGATGGCCTGCGTGCCCGACATGAACCCCAGAAACTGGCCCCGCCCTTCATCCCCTCGGAAAAATTCAATGAAGTAGCGTCCAATGCCGTAAATGATCATATAGGTACCCATGATCTCGCCTTCAAACTTCTTGCGCCGGATGAGCCACACCAGGAAAAGGCAGTTGCACAACTCCAGAACCATCTCGTACAGCTGGGTGGGGTGTAGAGGGATATTCAGTGGAGTTGCGGTAATCTCGTTCGCCAGCGGGTTCGTAAAGGTGACTGCCCAGGGAACATGGGTTGGCTTTCCGTAGCAGCAGCCGGCAGCGAAGCAGCCGACGCGCCCGAACGCGTGTCCCAACGCCAGTCCTGGGGCAAACACGTCGCAGGTCCGCAGCACCGGCATGTTGTTGCGGCGCATGTACCAGACGCACATCACGAGTGCCAGCACAAAGCCGCCGGACCAGACGCCACCCGCCTGTAAGGTTGAGAGCGAAAAAATATGCTCCCGTGCCTCGGAATCGGTAACAAAGTAGAGAAGCTTCGCCCCTACAATGCCCGACAGGATGGCAATGATGCCCAGGTTCCAGACTTTTTCGGGATCGAGTCCTTGCTCGCGGCCGAGCTTGACGATGAGCATGAGGCCAAAGATCAGGCCGAGGGCCGCCATCGCACCGTAAGTAGGCAGGCCAAAATTGCCAATGTGGAATAAACGGGGGAACACGTTGCTATTTTAGATGATGCGCGAGATTGCAAGGCTGCAGACTTGTTCGCCGTTCGCTCCTCGCCTTTCGCTATTCGCTTTTCGCCAGCCTGTAGCCGTACGGTGGACAAATGGCGATCGCAGGGGTAACCCCCCGTCAGGTGGATGTCTAACTTATCTCGCCGGAAACGTTCCCCCAACGTGATGTTGAATTTGTCGCTCAGAGCCGCGGGCCTCGTTCTCCCCGTTTTGGCGAATAGCGAAGAGCGAAGAGCGAAAAGCGAAGAGCGAACCGCGAATAGCGGGAGTAAAAAGCCGACCCGCGGGGCCGTGTTTCAGTGGGCCGTCAATGAACCCGTCCTATACGGTGGGAACCCTCCGCAGCTCTTTAGGCATTTCCGCATGGCGGAACGTTGCACACCGAGCCAGAAACGAGTAGAGTCCCCTGTTCATTGAGCATTGGTTCAAAAAACGGTTGCCACCAACACCAACTTTGCAGGCCGGCTTTCTGAGTCAGATGCTATGGAAAAGTCGGGTGGATGACAAGGCCTGTAGGCCAAATAGTTGGAAATTTACGTGCGGTAATATTTTGTGAACGACGGGGACAGTTAGGACGCGGTCGGGTAATGTTTCGCAGCTATAGGGGTCCTTCGACTCCGCACCCGGTCGCCACGGCGACCGGACTCGTCGCTCAGGATGACAGGCTACAAGGGTCTTCCATCTCTACGGGTGGGCCGCTGTCGGCCCACGTGGTAGGCAGCGCCGGTATTTCGAATCTGGCGAAAGGCGAATGGCGAATAGCGAATAGCGACCACGGAGACTGGTAATGACAATTCTTCGAGCAGCAGCTCGTTATCCGGCTCGCCGTGATTCCGCCAGGGCCTCGTCCAGCACGCCCGCCAGTTGCTCGGCCCGCTCGTTGTAGTCGGTGGCGATGGAGTCGTACTTCCGTTTCAGCATGTGGAACTCGTCGGCGATGTTCAGCGCGGCCAGCACGGCGACGCGCAGGGAATCGACCGTTGCCGCCTGCTTGGAGATCAGTCGCATCTTAGAGTCCACGTAGTCGGCCAGCTCGCCAATATATTCCGGGTCGGAACCCCGAAGATGGTAGGTCTGGTCATAAATCTCGGCGCGGACACTGCTCGCGCCGTTCCCGTTGCCATTAGACTGACTCAAAGGTCGCCTCCTACTTCAGGGGTTAGGGGCCAGGGGGCAGGGGCTAGAAAATCGACGACTAGTCCCTAACCCCTGATCCCTAGCCTCTGCCCGCGATTATCCTGCCGATTCTTCCATGCTCAAAGCCTCAATTTGGTCCAGCATCTTTTCTACTCGGGTACGTACTTCTTCGCGCTCCCGGCGCAAGCCCACCAGTTCCTTGCGCATGGCCTCGAACTCCTCTTCGTGCTCACTCAACTGCTTGCGCAAGCGGGACGCATCCCGCTCGGCGACAGCCTTGGCCTCCCGGGCCGACTTCAACAGCTCGATGGTGCGCAGGATTTTTTCTTCCAGGGACTTGAAATCAGCATTCGACGAAGCGGAGATTGTTTCGACTGCATTCGCAGGCATATGACGACCAGACCTCAATAAAATTTGTTATCGCGAGCGCAGTATATCGCAGAAGACGGTGTGCAAAACTGTGGAAAGCGCGATTGCGTGGCCATTTGTCGCCGGCGAACCTGAATGTGCAACGCTGGCGGTGCAGACAGCCCACAATTCGCGATATCGGCTTGGGTTGCGCCTATTGCGCGCGCAGCACGCCGCCCAGCGATTCGAGTTTCGCAATGATCTTCTCCGACCATTGCGCTACTTCATCGTCGCGCAGCGTCCGCTCGCTTGACTGTAACTCGGCGTGGAGCAGCACCGAGTATTTGCCTGGGCCGACCTTCTCGCCGCGAAAGATCTCAGCCGGAACGAAGTTCTTCAGCTCATTCAGGCCCAATTCTTCGACGGCTGAGCGGATGCGCTCGAAGGTGACCGCTTCGTCGAAGATGAACGAGAAGTCGCGCTCGACCGTTGGGAACTTCGAGATTCGCCGATAGCGCGGCTCGCGCAGTGGGTGGCGATAGAGCAGGTCGAGCATCAACTCTGCCAGGTAGACATCCTGCCGGAGTTTGCGCGCGGCCGCCTGCTCGGGATGCAACTGCCCGAAGACCGCGACCGTCTTGCCATCCATGACGGCGCGCGCCGAGCGGCCAGGATGAAAATAAGGTGGCGTCTGATCGTCGAAATGCAGCTTCTGATGCTCGAAGCCCGCGAGCAGCTCCTCGATATCGCCCTTCATGTGAAAGAACGTGTAGGGCTGGGCGGGTGAATGCACGCTCTTGGCGGCCGCGTCGCCGGTGGCGACAAATCCCAGGTGGCGGCGCTCATCGTGACCCTCGCCCAGCTTCTCGAAGACCTCGCCCGCCTCGAAGAGCCGCACGTTGGCGTTGCCGCGATTCAGGTTGTAACCCACCATGTTCAGCAGGCCGGGAATGAGCGAGGTGCGCAAGTATCCTGCCTCTTCGCTCAGCGGATTGGCGATGGCCAACGGCTCGGCCGTTCCCAGGTTAGCGTCCAAATGAGGGACGCGAACCTGGGCCACCGCGGCGGCTGCCCCACTCAAGCCGGTGTCGCTCGGGCGGGAGGTCACAAAGGTCTTGGCCTCCTGCTCGGAGATGAAGGTGATCGAGATGCTCTCGTCGTAACCGAGCGCGAGCATGATCTCGCGGACCTTGGCGTTCTTCGGCTCATCCGGTAGAGTGACCACGGCGCCGGTGAATGCGGGCAGCGTGTTGGGGAAGTTGTTGTAGCCGTGGATGCGCGCCAGCTCTTCCAGCAGATCAACCTCGCGCTCGACGTCGAGACGCCAGGTGGGAATCCGGACCGTGAAGCCATCTTGCGTGCAGGTGACGCCGAAGCCGAGACGGCCCAAAATGCGCTGGATTTCATCCTCATCAAAATCGATGCCGAGAATACGTTTTACCTCCGAGCGATATAGAGTGATGGGTGCGCCCGCCACCGTGCGGGCGACCGCATCAATCTTCTCGCCGTGCAAATCGCCGCCGGCGCTGGCCAGAATCAACTCGGCTACGCGATCGCAAGCCAGCGGCGTGATGCCATAGTCAGCGCCGCGCTCGAAGCGATGCGACGCGTCGGTGTGCATTAGGTGACGTTTGGCCATGCTGCGCACCGTCGCCGGGTCGAACCAGGCCGACTCGATCAGGATGTTCTTGGTGCGCTCGGTGATCATGGAATCGAAGCCGCCCATGACGCCCGCCAGTGCGACTGGCTTCCTGGCGTCAGCGATGACGAGGTCGTCGGTCGTGAGCTTGCGGTCCACGCCGTCGAGCGTCTTGAGGACTTCGCCGGCGCGGGCCCGACGCACTATGATCGTGCCGCCCTCTAACAGGTCGAGATCGAAAACGTGTGTGGGATGGCCAAGCTCATTGAGCGCGTAGTTGGTCGCGTCGGCGGCGTTGTTGATGGAGCGCGAGCCGAGCAGTTCGAGTCGCTTGGCGATCGGCTGCGGCGACGGCCCGATCTTCACATTGCGAACCATGCGCGCGGTGTAACGCGCGCAACCCTGGGCATCGTCGATGACGATGGGGAAAACGTCAGTATCAAGCGTAGCTGCCGCAGCTTCCATCTGCTCTGTAAGGCTTGTCATGCCGATCGGTCCCGAAATATTCGGCGGCGCTGTGCGACGGACTTTTGGCTTCGGCAGTTTGGGTTCGACCGGTTTCACATCGACGTCATAGATGGCCGACGCCTCGCGCGCCACGCCGTAGTGGTTCATGGCGTCCACGCGATTGGTGGTCAGGTCCATCTCGAAGATGGTCGCGCCGTTTTCTTCGCTGGACGGACTCCACCGCAATGCCTGCCGAGGTCAGATCTTCGGCGAGTTGGCGGTCGTCGGCCGCGACGTTGACGAACTCACGCAGCCATTCGGGAAGGATTCTCACGCGAACTGCTCCAAGAACCTCACGTCGCCCTCGTAGAACAACTGAATCTCTTCCACCTCGTACTTCAGGATGGCGATGCGCTCCACACCCATGCCAAACGCGAAGCCCGAAATCTTCGACGAGTCATAACCGTTCTGCTTCACGAAGTCGAAGACGTTGGGATCAACCATGCCGCAGCCGAGCAACTCGATCCAGCCGCTGAATTTGCACTTGCGGCAGCCCTTGCCGCCGCAGAAGATGCAGCTCACCTGCATGTCGGCGCTGGGCTCGGTGAAGGGGAAGAACGACGGATAGAAGCGCGTCTTCACCGACGAGCCGAACAGCGCTTTCATGGCGTGGTCGAGCGTGCCCTTCAGATCGCAGAAGGTGATGTTGGTGTCGACCGCCAGGCCTTCGACCTGGTGAAAGACCGGCGAGTGGGTGGCGTCGAGCGGATCGTTGCGGTGCACCTTGCCGGGAATCACGATGCGTACCGGCGGCGGCTGCTGCTCCATGGTGCGAATCTGCACCGGCGATGTGTGGGTGCGCAGCAACAAGCGATCGCGCGCGGGCTTGCTCTCCTGGCCGGCGATGAACAGCGTGTCCTGGGTATCGCGCGCGGGATGGTTCGGCGGGAAGTTGAGCGACTCGAAGTTGTAGTAGTCGGTCTCGACCTCGGGGCCTTCGCCAACGGAGTAGCCCATCGCTTTGAAGACGGCGACGATCTCGTCCATCACGCGCAGCACGGGATGCTTGACGCCGATGGGGCGCTGGATGCCGGGAAGGGTGATGTCGAGGCGGTCGGAGTCGAGTTTTGTACCGGCGACAGACGCAGAGATTTTGTGCCGTGCCTGTTCGATGGCGGCTTCCGCGCGCGCCTTCAGTTCGTTCACGCGGCGTCCGACCTCGCGCTTTTCCGCGCCGGGCGCGGCTTTCAGCCAGGTGTCATTCACCTGAGTGAGCACACCATTCTTGCGCGCAAGCCAGCGGTCGCGAAAGGTCTTCCAGTCGGATTCGCTGCGGAGGCCGCGGCTCTCGGCCTCAAGCGCAGTGAAGAGATCGGCGACGGCGCGATCCAGCGCTTCCGGCGAATAGTCCTCGAGTTTGGGGACGGTGTACATGCTGTTAGCTTGCAGGATCGGTAGAGCGGACCTTCAGGTCCGCGTTACGTTGCTTCTTCTCTGTGTCCTCTGTGCCTCTGTGGTGAAATCGAAGCACAACGGGCGGCCACGCGGCCGCCCATCGGAAGTTTACTGCAATGTTTCTGGATGGGCCGACTACGCCGTGGCGGCTTGCGCCTGCTTGCACAGCGCCGCAAATCCGGCGGCATCGTTGACCGCCAGATCGGCCAGGATCTTGCGATCCAAATCAATGCCGGCTTTCTTCAAACCATTGATGAACTGGCTGTAGCTGGTGCCGTTCAATTTGGCCGCAGCGCCGATGCGCACGATCCAGATGGAGCGGTACTGCCGCTTCTTCTGTTTGCGTCCGCTGTAGGCGAACTTCAGGCCGCGTTCGACTGACTCTTTCGCCGAACGGTAGAGTTTGGATTTTGTTAAGTAATAACCACTGGCGCGCTCAAGTATTTTTTTGCGGCGCGCGCGGCGCTTGGTACCACGTTTTACGCGAGGCATGCTGCTCCTTTTTGCAACCTACTAAGCGGCTGGAGGCAAGGACTTCGACCACGCTCGCCTTCCCATTCGGGTCGGCTGAGGGGCCCAGAATAGCCTCTTCACACGCTGTTTCCCGTCGAGGTCTAGTGACGCGCGCCGGGTGCCGCACCATGCGGCCAGTTGGGGATCAGGCGTAGGGAATCATGCGCGCAATGCGCTTCTGGTCCGCCTTGTCCACCATCACATCTTTATCGAGCTGACGCTTGCGCTTGGTCGCCTTGGAAGTCAGGATGTGGCGCTTCATGGAATGGCCACGCTTGATCTTGCCATTTGCGGTCTTCTTGAAGCGCTTCGCCGCTCCACTATGGGTTTTCATCTTTGGCATAACGTCTTTCCATTACAACATAAATGCGCCAACCCCGCCAGCCATGGCTCACCACGGAGACACGGAGAACACAGAGAGAAACAAACAATAATAAAGAAAACCCTGGGGCGACGAATCTCCCAATGACCGCCGATCCGTCGAAATCAATATGAGTCAGTTTCTAGTGGCTTATTCCATTACTGCTACTGCGGCTGCTGCTGCGGCGTGGCCGGTTGCGGGGCCGCAGCCTTTTCTGGCTTCGGCGGCTTGGCTTCGGCTTTGGGCGCGTGCGGCTTGGCGGGCGCTTGTGTCTTGGGCGGCGCCAGAATCAGGTGCAGCGTGTTGCCCTCCTGCCGCGGACGAAACTCCACGATCGCGTTATCGCCCAGGTCCTTGATCAGCCGGTCCAGAATTCCACGTCCCAAACTCTGGCGCGTCATTTCGCGGCCGCGGAAGAAGATGGTGGCCTTCACTTTGTCGCCTTCGGCGAGGAAGCGCAGCACATGGTTCTTCTTGGTCTCGTAGTCGTGATCGTCCACGTTGATGCGGAACTTCACTTCCTTGACCACGATCTGGTGCTGATGTTTCTTGGCTTCGCGCTCGCGCTTTTCCTGCTGGTACAGGTATTTCCCGTAATCCATGATGCGGCAAACGGGAGGTTGGGCGGTGGGCGAGACTTCTACCAGGTCCAGGGTTTTCTCGCGGGCGATCTTGAGGGCGTCGAAGGGGGTCATGATGCCCAACTGATTGCCTTCGTCGTCGATCACGCGAACTTCACGGACACGAATGCGTTCATTCGTGCGGATAAAACGTTTATCGATACAGTCCTCCGCAACAACTGCAGTATGTCAAAAGTATAGCATGGGAGCTAGGCGGGAACGGCAGCTGGAATTGGCAATTCGGCGATTGCAATCGAACCTGCCAGCGCATCGGAATCCACCGCTGCGATGATGCCCCGCACGCACTGATTCGCCGCATGCTCACCGCGCACTCGCAGCTTCAGGTAGTTGTCCGTGAGCGCCTCCGTGCATTCGCCATCGTAATGCGTGAGGGTGATCGCTTCCAGTTCGCGGCCCACGAATGACTGCATGAACTCGCGCTTCTTCTGCGCCGCCAACTCGCGCAGCACGCGATTGCGCTCGCGCGCGATCTGTACCGGAACCTGCTCCGGCATTGCTGCGGATGGCGTTCCCGGCCGCGACGAGTACGTGAACACGTGTAGATAGGTGAACGGCAGGCGATCGATCAGCGCGCGCGTCTGCTCAAAGTCGTCGTCGGTTTCGCCGGGGAAGCCAACCATCACGTCAGCGCCAATGGCGGCGTCGGGCATGGCGCGGCGAATGCGCTCGATGCGATCGGCATAATGCCACGGGCGATACTTGCGGTGCATTTTGCGCAGAATGCGGTCGCTGCCCGACTGCAGGGGCACGTGCGCGTGCTTGCAGATGCGCGGAGACTCCGCCACCAACTCGATCACCTCGTTGGTCCAGTCCATGGGCTCGACCGAGCTGATGCGAAGCTTCTCGATCTCCGTTTGCTCCAGGATCGCGCGCAGCATGGCAGCGAAGTTCATTCGCGGCGTCAGCTCGCGTCCCCAGCGCCCCAGGTTGATGCCCGACAGCACAATCTCGCGATAGCCGTTGGCGGCCAATCCATCGACTTCGCGCAGTACCTGCTCCAACTTCAACGACCGGCTGCGGCCGCGAACTGATGGAATGATGCAGAACGAGCAGCGGTTATTGCATCCATCCTGCACTTTGAGGTTGGGGCGGGTCTTCTCGAAGGAGCCGGCTTCGAAGACTGGAGCGGCCATCAACTCGGTGTGAGCGAAGATGTCGCCGACGATCACATTCGACTCGGCTATGCGCGCCAATTTTGCCCAAGCGGAACAAAATTCTTAACGGGATTGCCCGCGGTACTGAACAATCTCCCCACTCATCCGAAAACAGCGGATGAGTGGGGCACCCAGCCAGCGGGTCCGAAACGTAATTTGCCAACTCGTGCTTGTGCGAATTTCCCACTACCAGGCTGACGCCGGGCAGCGCCGAAATCTCTTCCGGCGCCCGCTGCGCGTAACAGCCGGTGACCAGGATTCGCGCACCGGGGTTTTCCCGATGAATGCGGCGGATGGCAGCACGTGCGTCCTGATCAGCAGACGCGGTGACGGTGCAGGTATTCAGGACGACGACTTCAGCCTCGACGGCAGCGCTGGCGCGCTCCAGTCCGCGGGCCAGCAATTGGCGCTCAATGGCGGCGCCATCGGCCTGGGTCGCGCGGCATCCGAAGTTCTCCACATGATACGTCGCCACGAAAGTATTATACTGGGCTGGCTTTTTGAGGCTGGCGGTGCGTCCGAACCTGCTGGAAGCAGGCGATGGGCGCACAAAAAAAATCATAATTCGATCCTCTGCAACTTAGCGGCGGGAATTCGCATCACACCAGCCGCGTATCGAGACGAGGACTTCCCCCTGGAGTTTTCCCAATGAAACGACGCATCCTGTTGGTTGATGACGAACTGGCAATTCTGCTCACCCTGCGCGCGATCCTCGAAATGAACGATTTCGAAGTGGACACCGCCTCCTCGGCGAAGGAAGCTGAGCACAAACTGAAGAATGGCGTCTTCGAAATGGTCATTACCGATATGCGCATGGAAACCGAGACCGCCGGTTACGACGTGATACGGGCGGCGCGTCAACTGCCTTACAACCCGGCCACCGCAATCCTGACCGCGTACCCTTCGCTTGGCAATGAATGGCGGAACCACGGAGCGCAATCGTTACTGGTGAAGCCGGTGAATACGCAAGAACTGCTGCGCCAGCTTGAAGCGCTTTTGATCAGCCATCAGGACCACAAGCTCCGGGCGGCGGCTGCGAGTGTGGTAAAGACTGCCAACCCCATTAAGAAACAGAGTCCGGCGGCCGCGGGTGAGAAAGCAATATAGCGTTTCCGGAACGGTTTACCCAGCAGAGATTTTGGATCCCGGCCCGCAAGCTCGGTCGAGGCGCAAAACTCCCTGCGCGTCCACAGCCCGTGATGGCTGGCGCTAGCGGATAGCTGGGATTCGGTAGCTCAGGCAGTGGCGGCGGTAGTTCGACGCTGCTGGAAGCACTCCCGACAAAAGACAGGCCGTCCTTGCGTGGGCCGGAATGGCACGGTGGTTTCCTTGCCGCAACCCGAACAATTTGTTCGCGTCTCCACCTTTGGGTAATTGCCGGCTGGGGTAGCTCCGACGGAAGAAGCCCGTTTGGCCTTGCAGGCTTTGCAACGTTTGGGTTCGTTCTTGAATTGTTTGTCGTGGAAGAACAGCTGTTCGCCAGCTGTGAACACGAAGTCGGCGCCGCAGTCAATACACTTCAGAACCTTGTCCTGGAATTCCATGGAGAGTTGCTCCCTTCAGTCCGCAATCCGGAGCCATGGACAAGGGCAAAGTTGCAAGCGGCGAGAGACCGGACTGAGATATTCTTGTTGCCGATTGCAAATTCCAAAGCTCAGGTACATCCCGGGGTTCGGCCCACCACGCACCTGCATGGTTTACTTCTGTAAGACTGCGGTCCTAGGAATTAAGAACTCCCAACCAGGATTGGGCAAAGCAAGGGCCGCCGTGGGAACGGCGGCCCAACGTTGAATTAGTCCTGCTCTTTACGAGCCTTCTTGCGGCTACGCTTGCGCGCCAAAGCTTCCTTCACGCGCTTTTTTTCGCCCGGCTTGAGGTAAAAGGAGTGACGCTTCACTTCCTTGATGATGTCCTCTTGCTGGACCTTGCGCTTAAACCGCCGCAGAGCGTTTTCTAATGATTCGCCCTCTTGAATGCGAACTTCTGCCAAACGGGAAACACCCCCAAACTCGTCCAATAGGGACAGTAGTAGTTATCCCAATGTTTCTAAGGGAAGTCAAGGAAAGACTGGTAAACAGCCCATTCCCTGAAGTGATAGGCCTCCAGCGCCACTAAGGTGCTACCAGTTCATCTCGCTCAGAAATTGAACCTTAGGGCGACTTGCACCTGCCGTGGAGCATAGGCGTTCGTAGGGTATAGGAAGGTCTTATTGACCTGATATTGGCCGGGATAATATTTTCCGTTCGCCTGAACCAGGTTGGAGTAGGCGACGAATTGGCCGGCGGAATTAAAGAAGCCATCGTCGCTGATCTGCACGCGTTTGTTGGTGCGATTGGTGACGTTGAACGACTCGACCATCAGATCAAGCTTGGCCCGCTCGCGGAATATCAAGTGGCGAGTCACGCGAAGATCGGTGCTGAAGTAGTCAGTTCCGGTGAATGCATTTCTGTCATTGCTGGGCAGACGGTCATTGTAAATGTTGCCGTCGCCATTGGGGTCGCTGGCGATGGTGGCATTCAGCCGCCGCCCCGATGCAAAGGTGACGATACTGGAAAATTTCCAGTGATTGACCAGTCCGTTAAGCCACTGCTGGCTTAGTTCAAACTTCCTGGGCTCACCTACCCATCCAAGCACGAAGCGATTTCGCTGATCGTTGGCGCTGTAGCCGCGTTCTGCGCTGGTGTCATAGGAATTCTGGACGTTTCCCGGGCGGCCCACCACCAGAGCGTCGGGACCATCGTCCATTGCTTTCGACAGTGTGTAAGCGACCTGAAAATACATTCCTTGTCCGACCTGTCGTTTCACCGAAACCATCATGCCGTTATAGACGCTGCTGGAAGAGCTCTCGAAAGAATTGATGACGCCTAATTGTGGGATCGGCCGCTGCACCGGATTAATGCACGGTGGATAAGCGCAGGTCGCCGACGGCGTGGTCTGCCAGGTGGCGAAGGATGCGACGTCATAAAAGGTGCCCAGGAAGACGGAGCCGGTGTCGTTGTAGACCGGGTATTGCACGATGGTTGGCGGAGGCAAATTCGCGTCGAGCGAGCGCAGCAAGTGCACCCCATGAACATACAGATAGCTGACCGAGGCGGTCACCTTTTCGCCGAATTGGTGCTCCACGCTCAGGTTCCCTTGCTCGGTATATGGCGTTTGGAAATTCGGCGCGAAAGCAGAAATCTGCGTCGTCATGAAGCCCGCTATCGATGGCGGGGCGGTGCACACCAGAGTCCCAGATGGGCAATTCACTAGAGCGGCCGGATATTTCGGGAAAACCGCCGCGTTTGAGGGGATCATGTTGTCGAGAAAAAGTTGGCCCTGAGTGACTCCGTTGTCGGTCGCCACCTGCGATGCGTACATGGACGGGATCTGTATATAAAACAGGCCGAAGCCTCCCCGCATGGTGACCGACTGGTGTTGGCCGAACGAGTAGGCGAAGCCAATTCTGGGCGACACATTGTTGGAGATGGCGGGAATTTTCCCCGAAGGGAGATACAGCGGATTGGTTATCAGGTTGCCAGCCTGAAAGGTCTGCAAGTCGTAGCGGACCCCGACATTCAAGGTCAGCTGACGGGTGACCCGGATCGCATCCTGCATGAACGCAGCGTAGGAGCGGGAATTGGGATGGGACACTGCGGTCCCAAAGTCCTGCATGTAATAGCGAGGCACCTCGTGGGCGTAGGCGCGCAACGGCGTCAGCGGCTCGCCGTACTTCATGGGCGCGTAAGTGAAGGGGTTCACCTTGACATTGCTGAAGTAATATTCGCCGCCGAACAGGGATGGAAAATAGTTGTAAATCCATGTCTGGATGAAATCTACACCGAACTTCCAGCCCACCCGTCCGGTTTCGTAGTTCACGGTGTCGGCGAGGTGCAGCTTGTGCTCACGCGTGTTACGCGGCAGTATGCTGGAGCGCCCGAAGCCGGCCACCAGGTTGTAGATTTTTGTCCAGGGCGCTTCGGTGTTGGCGTACGACTGCTCGGCGTCGCGCGAGTATTGCACCCGCAGAGTGCTAGCCAGGTTGTTGGTCCACATGCTGGTAAGTGATCCGGCCAGGCTTTCGGTCTTGACGTCTTCGGTCCCGTTAGCGCTTTCCGCGTAGGTGGTGATGGGACTGGCGGGATCAAAAAACACATTGTTGATGCCGGTATAGCGCGAGGTGCTCAACCGTAGAAACGCCAACTGCTTCGGCGAGATGGTGAAATCGAGTTTGCCGAATCCGGCGTTGCCCTGCATGGTGGTGGGATAGGCGCCGCCCATCGCGTTCAGTTGCTGCGCCGCCTTGGCGACCAGTTGCTGGTCGGTGTAGTCGTAGTCTGCGGGGGTGACCACCACGGAGCTGGCGCCATTGGCAAATTGCATGACCGAGGGGACGGTCAGCAGATGCTGGTCGAAGCCGGCGTAGAAAAACAAGCGGTCTTTGCGAATTGGTCCCCCGATGGTGCCGCCAAATTGCTGCTGGCGGTCGTCGGGCTGGCTGGTGACGTAAGCCTGTTGGGCGTCGAAGATGCGATCACGCAGATAGTAGAAGCCGCTGCCGTGCCAGTTGTTGGTGCCTGATTTGGTGACGACGTTGAAGACCGCGCCTCCAGCCTTGCCAAGTTCCGCGCTATAGGCGTTCGACGACACGCGGAACTCCTTGATGACCTCGTTGCTGAACTGATACGGCGCGCGATAGCGGCCCCGCGCCTGGGCAAAGAAGGAATTGTTGTTGTCGGCGCCATCCACCAGAAAGCTGTTCTGAAAACCGCGCGTCCCGCCAAACGACAGATCGCCGTTGGAGTCGGAGGTGAGACCGCGCGGGTCCTGGGTCACTCCGGGAGTAAGCAGCGCCAGATCGGTGAAGCGTCGTCCGTTCAGCGGCAGGCCCTGGATGGCTTGCTGGGTGATGACCTGCGAAACATCGCCGGCCTGTGTCTCCACCGCCTCAGGTTCTCCGCGCACGGTGACCGTTTCCGTGATGCCGGCCAAGGGCAGCCGCACTTGCACCACCGCCACGCCTCCCACATGAAGAACCACGCCGTGGCTGGTCTTGGTGATCATGCCGAGCGCCGAAGCGGTCACGTCGTATTGTCCGGGAGACAACATGCCAAAAATGAATTGGCCTTGCGCATCGCTGACCGTTTCCGAATGGAAACCTCTTGCCGGATCCAGCACCGTGACCTTTGCTCCGGCGATGCGAGCGCCGCTGATGTCTTCCACCACGCCCTGCAGCGAGGTGGACCCGTCTTGAGCGATCGCGAGCGGCGGAACAGCCAAGGCGACCAGAACCACTATCGCGGCGCAGAGGTGGAGGAGGCGAGTGGATACGTGAAGAGAGCGGATTCCCCGATTGGGCGGCGTTCCCATAGCGGTCAACTAACAACAGCTATAGCGGAGTTGAAGCGGGTGAGTCTGTGATTTAGGAATCACGAAAGTCCAAGTCCAAAAAGGGAACGTATTGTACTTTCGTTTTGGAAAGGAATTTGTCGGGATGAAAAATAGTCAGCGTGTCAATCTCAAGATAGGGAAGGTCTGATTAAGTCCGTGGGACATCCGTCAGGGGCTAAAGCCCCTGGCCGTCATATTGAGCATTTACGGACGGCCTGAAGTGTGTGCGTGAGAACTCGATTGTCAAAGTTGGGGTGGACCAAGAGCGTCGTTCCTACTGCAAATTCAGACCCGAAGGGTCGAAAGAGCTTAGCCCAGCGCTTCAGCGCTGGGTAAAGTGGAAAAATATTTCGAGTCCCGTGGGGACGACAGGGTTCTCACGCACACACTGAAGGCCGTCCCCTTCAAAGAGTCGAACCAAATCAGAGCCTCCCTAGGCGACGAAGGATCGGGTGCCCGTCGACGCCATCGGATGGGCGCTTATCTCCCAACAGCCACAAACAACACGTATTGCAATACGCTGTGGAGATCCACGAGCCTTACTCATAAGCCCGCCCTGGCGGGGAAGTTAAGCCGGTGCCGCACGATTCGCGGTGCGGCCGTGTCTGCGTTGACCGCTCAAATCGCGCATGTTACCGTACTTAGTTACACCAACCTCATGGGCGCGATCTGTGCGCCAAAGGATTCCCTCTTGTCCTCTGAGACCGTGGCGGCCACGCCTACCCGCAAAACTGCTTTGAATGCTGTCCATCGCCAGATGGGCGCCAAGATGGTCGATTTCAACGGCTGGGACATGCCGGTGGAATATCCCTCGGTGGGCGGACTGATGAAGGAACACCTCGCCGTCCGCAACGGCGTGGGAGTCTTCGATGTCAGCCACATGGGCGACATCAGGATTTCGGGGCCGCAGTCGCTGGCCGCCGTGCAGCACATCACCATGAATGACGCTGCCGGAATGGGGATCGGCCAATGCCGCTATTCGGCCATGCTCTATCCGCAGGGGACGTTTGTCGATGACGTGATCGTGCATCGCATGGGCGAAGATGACTACATGCTGGTGATTAACGCCGGCACGCGGGAGAAGGACGTCAACTGGGTCACCGAGAACACTCGCCAGTTCGACTGCAAGGTCGAAAACCTGAGCGACAACTACACCCAGATCGCGATCCAGGGTCCAAAAGGCGTGGACACGCTGCAGAAGCTGACCGATGCCGACCTGTCGAAGGTGAAGTTCTACTGGTTCACGCACGGAACGGTTTGCGGACTGCCGAACATCTTGATTGCGCGGACGGGTTACACCGCCGAAGACGGTTTCGAGATTTACGTTCCCACCGATGAGGCGACCAGCGCGCGGGTTTGGTACGCCGTGATGGACGCGGGCAAGGAGTTCGGTATTGTTCCGGCCGGGCTGGGCGCGCGCAATACGCTTCGACTGGAAGGCCGTCTGCCGCTCTACGGTCATGAGATTTCCGACACCATCAATGTTTGGGAAGCCGGACTGGAGCGCTTCCTCAAGATGGAAAAAGGCGAATTCACCGGCCGTGCGGCGCTGGAGCGCGCCAAAGCCGATGGCATCAAGCGCACGCTGGTTGGGCTGGAGTCGGTGGACCGCGGCATCCCGCGCGACGGTTACAAGGTGCTTGACCTCAATGGCAAGGAGATCGGTTACGTCACCAGCGGGTCCTACGCGCCGTTCCTGAAGAAGAACATCGCGCTGGCCTACGTGCCCATCGAGCACTCCGCCGTCGGCAGCGAAGTCGCCGTGGAAATCCGCAACCAGCCGGTGAAATGCAAAGTAGTTCCGACACCGTTTTACAAGCGTCCCAAGAAACAAGCATAAAAGGTGGAGGGTCTGTGGTAGTCAGCGAATTGTTATTGACGGAATTTGATGAAGAGATGAAAAAGACACGCACGATGCTGGAACGGGTTCCAGCAGACAAGCGGGATTTCGCGCCGCATCCCAGGTCGACACCGCTGGGCAAGCTGGCGCCTCACGTGGCCCAGCTCCCCGAGTTCGGCCTGACCATCTTGACGACGCCGGAGTTCGACTTCGCGGTGGGCAACTTTACGCCGATTAAGCTGGAGTCGGCAGCCCAACTGGTCAAAATCCTGGACGAGGGGGCTGCCAAAACACGGAGCGCGCTGGCGGCCATGCCCGATGATGCGTGGAAGGAACACTGGAAGCTGGTGATACACGGTAAGACTATCTTCGAAGGCTCTCGTTTTCTCGCGTACCGGCAAATGTTTCTGAATCACATCGTGCATCATCGCGCGCAGCTTGGAGTTTATCTGCGCCTGAACGAAGCAAAAGTTCCGGCCACCTATGGGCCTTCGGCCGACGAGACCCTTGGTTTCTAGGTTTTTAATTCGCATATTAATTTTCGCCGATGCACGCGCTCGGTGTTGAGGAGGCAGTCATATGGCTTATCCCGCGGACTACAAGTACACCAAAGAACATGAGTGGCTGAAGGTCGACGGCAACACCGGGACCATTGGCATTACCGATCACGCGCAGGAATCGCTCGGCGATATCGTCTTCGTCGAGTTGCCGAAGGTGGGTAGCGAGATCACCGCCGGCAAGACCTTTGGCACGGTGGAATCCGTGAAGGCCGTTTCGGATTTGTTCGCACCGGTTTCCGGGACCGTGACCGAAGTGAATGAGGCGCTCAACACCTCGCCCGAGCAGGTGAACAAAGATGCTCACGGCGCGTGGATGGTCAAAGTCACGCTGAAGGACCCGAGCGAGGCAGGCCGTCTGTTGTCGGTCGGCGATTACGAGAAGTTCGTCGCCGAAGAAGGCGGGCATTGAGGACTGAATTACCGACTCGTCCGCAGCGCGCGATTCTGAGGCTACAGAATGGCAGATTGGACGATTCTGGAGCTACAGAATTTGCGACAGGCAGATTGGACGCCGCATCTCCCCGCAAGCGGGACTCGTGTAATGCATTTTTAAGCGTTTTGACTAAACGGACCGTCCGACCTTATCGAATTAATGATGAGATCAACGTTACTCGCTTATTAGCAAGAGCAATGCTGTGCTTAAGGCAGATTCATTTCATAAAGTCGCCCAGGAAAGCTACAGGTACCCATGCGCTATCTTCCTAAGTCTGAATCCGATCGCGAGGTCATGTTGCGCCAGATCGGCGCCAAGTCTATCGACGATCTGTTTGCCGCCATTCCACCCGAGTATCGCCTCAAGCGCGATCTAAAGATCCCGCGCGCCTACGCGGAAAGCGAAATCGTGGAGTTCTTCCGCGATTGCGCCACCGGTAGCGCGCAGGGCTACGCCACATTTCTTGGCGCGGGCGCTTACTCGCACTACCGTCCGGTGGTCATCGACTCGCTGGTTTCGCGCGGCGAGTTCTTTACCGCTTACACTCCTTACCAGCCAGAGATCGCGCAAGGCACGCTGCAATCCATCTTTGAATTTCAGTCGATGATTTGCGAGCTGACCGGCATGGATGTGGCGAACGCCTCCATGTACGACGGCTCGACCGGCGCCGCCGAAGCGCTGATGATGGCGGCGCGCCTGACCGGCCGGCACAAATCGGTGGTCGCCAGCAGCGTTCATCCGGAATATTGCGAGGTCATCACCACTTACGCGCGCCATCAGGGTATGCCGATTTCGAACGTCGCTTACCTGGAGAATGGCCGCGTTGACCTGTACGCCCTCGACAAGGCGATCGATAACGAAACCGCCGGCGTGCTCATCCAGTCGCCGAACTTCTTCGGCACCATCGAAGACGTTGCGGCGATCGCTGATATGGTGCACCAGAAGGGTGCGCTGCTGATCGTCTCCATTGCCGAGGCGGTTTCGCTGGGCATCGTCAAGCCGCCCGTTGAGGCCGATATCGTCAGCATGGAAGCGCAATCGTTCGGCGTGCCACTTGGATTCGGCGGCCCCTACTGCGGGGTGATGGCCACGAAAGACAAGTTTGTGCGCCAGATGCCGGGGCGGCTGGTCGGCCAGACAACCGACCGCAACGGACTACGCGGCTTTGTGCTCACGCTTTCCACGCGTGAGCAGCACATCCGCCGCGAGAAGGCGACCTCCAACATCTGCACCAACCAGGGGCTGGTCGCGCTCATGTGTTGCATCTTCATGACGGTTTACGGCCGCGAGGGAATGAAAGACCTGGCAAAGCAAAACCTCGCCAAGGCGCATTATGCGGCGGGTGAATTCAAGAAGGCGGGGGCGAAGCTGTTGTTTGAAGGCGCGCCGCGATTCAACGAATTTGTCATTCAAACCAAAACCGATCCCTACGCCATCAATGACAAACTGCTGGGGCGGCAAATCATCGGAGGCTTTCCACTGAAGAAGTTTTATCCCGACTTGGGGAACGCATCGCTGTGGTGCTGCACTGAGACCACGACCAAAGCGTCGATCGACGCGGCTGCGAAAGAGGTGGCACTGTGAACCGGAAGATACGCAAAGCTACCACCCACATCAGCCAGAACGAAGTGCTCCTGTTCGAAAGGTCGTCGGCGGGCAAAAAGGCTTACCAGTTGCCGCCGCTCGATGTGCCCGAGGTCGATGCCTCGAAACTGCTGGGCGAACAGGTGCGCGAGGACCTCGGTCATATGCCCGAGGTGAGCGAGATCGAGATCATCCGCCACTTCACGCGGCTGTCCACCTGGAACTATGCGGTGGACCACGGCATGTATCCGCTGGGGTCGTGCACCATGAAGTACAACCCGCGGGTGAACGAGGTGGTGACGCGGCTGCTCGGATTGGCCGAAGCGCACCCCTATCAGCCGGAGCGCATTTCGCAGGGCGCGCTGCGCATCCTGAAGATGCTGAGCGAGCAGCTCATCGAGATCACCGGCATGGATGCGATCACGTTGCAGCCCGCCGCCGGCGCGCATGGCGAGCTGACCGGCATTCTGCTGGTGCGCGCGTACCTGGAGTCGCAGGGCAATCCGCGGAAGAAAGTTCTGATTCCAGATTCGGCGCACGGCACCAATCCGGCGACAGCGGCGATGGCAGGCTATTCAGTCGAGAACTTGAAATCGAATTCTGCCGGCATGGTGGACATCGCTTCGCTGGTGGCGCAGGTCAACGAAGATGTCGCTGCGTTGATGCTGACCAACCCCAACACGCTGGGGGTGTTCGAGCAGGAAATCCATAAGATCGCCGAGGTGTTGCACGCCAAGGGCGCGCTGCTCTACATGGATGGCGCCAACATGAACGCGCTGGTCGGCAAGACGCGTCCCGGCGACTTCGGCGTCGACGTGATGCACCTGAACCTGCACAAGACCTTCTCCACCCCGCACGGCGGAGGCGGCCCGGGCTCGGGACCGGTGGCGTGCAAGAAAATTCTCGAACCGTTCCTGCCGACTCCAGTAGTCGTCACCAAGGCAGATGGCACACTGGGTTTCAACTACAACCGGCCACAGTCCATCGGACGAGTGCGCATGTTCTACGGCAACTTCGGCATGCACATCCGCGCGCTGGCCTACATCATGGCCAACGGGCCTGACGGTTTGCGGCAGACGACCGAAGATGCCGTGCTGAACGCCAACTACATTCGCAAGGGGTTGGAGGGCACCTACGATCTGCCGTACAAAACGCCGACCATGCACGAGGTGGTGTTCAGCGACCGGCTACAGGCCCACAAGGGCATCAAGACGGGCGACATTGCCAAGCGACTCATCGATTACGGCTTCCATCCGTACACCGTGAGTTTTCCGCTGGTGGTTTCAGGCGCGATGATGATTGAGCCGACCGAGAGCGAGTCGAAGGCGTCGTGCGACATGTTCATCGAAGCGATGAAGGACATCGCCCAGGAGGTCGAGGAGAATCCGGAGTTTGTTCTGGAAGCTCCGCACAACACCCGCATCTCGCGCCTGGATGAAACTATGGCAGCACGCAAGCCCATCCTGCGTTGGAAACCGCAGAGCGAGGCGGCAGGGAAGTAGGTCATTCACCACCCTTCGGCTGTGCTCAGGGCAGGCTGCGACACAGAGAACACGGAGGTTTCAAAAGTCCTCGAATTCTGCGCTGACCTTCGGAGCCTTCTGTCAGGTCGGTAGGCTTTGATTGTGAGTGTAATGGCCTGT
>CAVOMO010000005.1:0-9418 GCA_963697045.1 uncultured Acidobacteriaceae bacterium | reverse complement strand
TGAATTGTGTCTAAGCTCTGCATGGATTTCTCCGGAAAGGAGTTGTGAGAACAACAGGCATTCAATAACGCCGAAGGAGGGTGGGGGCCGCGACTGAAAGGCACGAAGCGAGCCCGCTCCGATGGCGGGTGTAACGCCTATGCGTCAGAATGGAGGAGATGAAGCTGGAAGTGGACTGCTACTCCGGGCGGACGGCGGACGAAAGGCCGGTTCGATTTCGGCTTGAGGATTGCCAGTACATGGTCGAGGAGGTGCTTGATCAGTGGTATGGCCCGCAAGATGCGTTTTACAAAGTTCGCGCGGATGATGGCAATCTCTATATCCTGCGCCGGGAAACGTCGACGCCTGATGGCCCTTGGCATCTGGTGTCGTTCCGGCAATTGCCACGAGAGAGCTGAGTCTGGAAGTCGATCGTCTAGATCAGTTAGAGCTGAAGCGGGAGCGTGCTCCGATCACGCTGCCGGTGCGGCATGTCGCCCCTCGGCTTGTCTCATGGATGCGGCGATCAGTTCATCCTGGAGCAATCTGTTCACCACCGCATCGATAGTACTCATGACAATCCGCACTGTCTGGCGTTCCGACTCGAGCCTTTCGGCGAGTTCGTTGTTACCCGCAACCAGAGCGTCTGTTGTATGCACGCCAATCTCGGCGATCGAGGAGCGCAGCACCTGCTTGAGCCGCGACGCAAGCTCACGCCTTATGGCATGCCGGTGATGGGCAATGGCCGAGAGAGATTCTGTTATGGTCGCGTCCAGCACGCGAATCATGGATGCTCGCGACCCATCTGCCAGAGCTTGGCTGGTAGCTGTTCGTCTCGGTGCGCAGCCGATGCCTGGGCAAGTTCATTTCGTGCCCGCGTCAGCAGGCCACAAAACAGGGCAAGGCGATCACCGCGCCCTGCCCAATCGGCGATCAATTCCTCAAGAGGCTCTCGCTTGACGGTTACGTATGCGCAATCGCGGTCCGCCTCAACAAGATCCGCGAGCACGCCATCCAAGGCGTTCATCGTTTTTCTCCATTTATGGGTCGAGATTCTCAGGTGGGGTTGTGCTCCGGGCACACAACTTGTGCCGGTGCCCCGGAGATCGTGGCGAGTTGGTTAGCCGTGGTTACTCGAAGAGCAGACCGCGTGAGGGGACTCGCCCAGTTTCTGCGGGAATTACGCGACTTTCTTAACGAGCTGGATTGCGGGCCATTCGACTGGGCCGTTCTGGGCTGGAAAACGGAGTTGCCGATTTCTTAGACCTCTTGCGAGCAGCGCCAGCAGTTGCTTTCGTGTGGCTTTAACCGCCACACCTACGTATCCAAACCCGGGAAGAGTCTGTATGCGTTTCTGCTGTTGCAATTGCGAAATCATCCACGAGCCCCATTCCGGCGTGGCGGGCAGGCCATAGTGACTCACCAGCGACGACCAGATGAATGAATTGTCGTCGCTGATCAGGAGCAGTTTCCCGTCCGAGGTGGTTTCCGCCAACTCCTGAGAGCAACTCACAAGATGCCTCAGCGGCCGCTTACGTCCGGGAACCATGATCGATCCCCGGAAGCATAACGGCTTTTCGCCCAGTGAGACGATACTCTCTGCTCCGGAAGGGTCTATCACCGTGAATGGATCTCCATTCGCGAAGGCTGCAGCCAGCGCGCCGATCTCCACGTCGCCGCCAACTGCCGAAACCAAATGGGCTCTGCCTCGCTCCTCTCCCACAAAGGCATCCAGGAAAACGCGGATGTTAGTGGCCGTCTTTTCCGTGCGTCGCTGATAGGCGAGTTTGCCGAAACGTTCATGGGCGTTCTTCATCTCCAGGCTTGGCCTCCTTGGTTTCCTTCAGTTCGACGATCTGGCCATTTTCATAGGCGAGGGTCAGTTCATGGCTGAACCGTTCGCGTTTGCGAATGATGGTCTCGCCCTCCGCTTCGCCTTCCTCGTTGAACTCATCGACATGCTTGACTGATCGCCAGTGTGCGATGTGCCGCGTTTCGCCTTCCCCGAAGAAGCCGTTCAACATCCCGCTGCAGGCCAGCAGTCCAACGTGGCCTTTATGCAGCGGCGTCACCGGTCGGCCGCTCATCTTTTGCTGCTTGCGAACCAGAATTCCGCGAGCGTTTTGCATTGCGACAGAGCGCTGAACTGCATCCTCAATCACATCCAGCGGCAATCCCGTGTAAGTGATCGTCGCGGGCGACGACGGTGGGATCGCATAACGCTCCGCAACCTCTTGGTTAAGCGCAGGGAGCAGATGTGGCTTGTACGCGATCCGGAGCAAATCATCCGCTCCCTTGGGTTCGCCGCGCAGATGGGATTTCTTTCGTCTGCCAAACACCACGACCTGATTGAAGCGGACGGACTCCGGATGTTCGAGTCGAAAGACGGAAAGCCGATCAAACTGGCTGGCCAGCAGACGCGCGCAAGTCCCAACGGCGGGAGCTGGAACAACGAACACCAGCACGCCCTCGCTGCTCACCCAGCGATAGCAGTGTTCCAGGAACACCAGTTCCATCCTCTTGTTACTGTGCGGTCCAACTTCGGTGTCGTAAGGTGGATTCAGATACAGAAGCGAGCAGGTTTCCGCCAATACCCGGCACTCAAAAGCACTGCCGTGGACTGTCGCGATGCCATTCTGGGTGGACGCGGCTGCTCGGTCCGCGTCGAGCTCAATGCCGGCCAGATGAGCGCCTGTGTTCCAAGTGATCTCGATCAGAGCGGTGCCATCGCCAACACAAGGATCAATCGCCGCGTAGGGCGCGGAGGACACCAGCAAGGCGCGGATATTTCGGGCTTCCTCGACAGGCAACGGGTAGTAACCGAGTTTGATGCGGCCAGCATTTCTCATTTTTCCCTCCGAAGCGTGGAACCAATTCAGGATTTGCTAAAGGGGCGGATCTCACATGGCCCTGAGTTCTCCACTGGCTTCTGTCGCGCAAGGTGCCGGACGTTCCGCGGTCCAATTCGGAAAAGGGTTTCTGCTTGAGGTCCTGAAATCTTCGACTAGCCGGCGAACCGTGCTGCGCCGCTCCAACAAGCAGCTCAGCAGGCGCTGCAGTTCTGAACGCTCTCCATACCACTCGCAAGGGATCTCCTCCGCAATGCACTGCAGTTTCTGTCTCGGAGAAGCGCTCGATCCGCCCAAGCCAAGGAGCAAAGTCGTCCCACGATTGGATACCCTCATAAACCTCATTGATGGCATACACCCCACGCAGCGGCGCGTCGGGGAAACTCCACTCCCCAGCATTGAAGCAGTAGCCGAAGTCGATATACGTCGCTCTGAATTTTCGCTGGTGCAGCTTCCTGTGGAATAGGACTTGCCGACCATCGGCGTTGCCGGTCCACTTGTCGAAGGCGAGGATGCCGGCGAACTCTCCTCGATTGTGAACCTGCCCGAACATTGAGTGCCGCGGCCAATCCCAGACCTCTTCATCAGTCACCACCAAAGAACCGAATTGAAGCCCAGGACACGCAGCAACCGCCCGGCCAGCCAGGGTGAAGGTGATTTGCTGCTCAAGGATCGTCTCTTCGTCCACGAGGATAATGACCGGCTCCGGCACGCTGAGCCCGATCATCCGCGCCAGCCGACAAGCCAGGTAGTCATTGGCCAGCACCCTGGTGCTTTGTGGGTTTCCCATGAACTTGACCACGTACTTCTTGCCGTCATCGGCCAGCATGATTCGAGCTTGCGAACCGCCACGAACCTGGGAGATGTTCTTGATTGCCTTTATCGACACGTTGCCAGCTCCTCGTGTTTTTGGGGATGGTTGGTGTGGAACGCGATCGGCGGGGTTTTTCTCAGCAGCGGAAAGTCACACGTGTCCGTGCCGCCCCGCATATTGGGGGAGCTAGAGACTAGGCTGCGTGCGGTTGGTTGGGACCGGCGAGTTCTTCGAGACCGAACACAATGTGTTGCAGGGTCTTGAGGTCCGAAATCTCGCCGAGAGGAGGGGCTTGGAGCTTAGTAAGCAATGCCTCAACAGTCTTCGGATCGAGCCGCTTGGTGACTGCTTCCAGACGATCAATCCCACGTGCAACCGACTCCAGCATCTGGAGGACTTTCCGCTTGATGATGGCGTCGCGGATCAGCTTTGGCTGGTTGACGCGGCCGTACTCGCGGAGGACGCTGCGATAGAAGGTCGTGCCAACAGCCTTTTCCATACACAGAATGCGCTCATCGAGGTCGTCGGCTTGGGCAGCGGCAGATGAGCCGTTAGCCTTCCCGGTCTGGCTTTGCCCGTTGCTGCTGTTGCCATTTGTGGGGGAAGTTGGGCGAGTGGGTGCTTGTCCATTGTTGCCGTTGCTTGCTCCGTTCGGACGCCCCCCTTGGGATCCTGCGCCTGCCTTTCCGTTGCCATTCCTGCTCGGGGGCCGCATTCCTTTACGCCAGTTCTCCGGAAGAGCCCAAGCGGACAACATGGGTGCTCTCACCGGCTGGCGGTTCTGGTCCAGATCGACCCAGATTGCGGGAAAATCGTAGAAGTACCGGCCCAGACCGAAGCACGAACACGCCCGTTTGAAGGCTTGCGCATCAGCTGAAGTCATGCCGTTGTCATCGTCGGCCCACTCTTCACCGGTTCCGGAGTGCGACCACAGGCCGATGATGGTGACAGTGCAGGTGACCAGCACCTTGCCCGAGACGATGCTCTCGCCCTTCTTCACCCGGGTGATGTTATTCATCGTTTCGATCTTGTACTCCCGCGTCCAGCCCTGGGGAGAGAAGAGCGCATTCAGCCGGTCGGTGTAAGCGCGGGGATCGGCGTAGGGTACGATTTGACCGCGCTTCTTGTCGTTTGTGGTGTTAGTAACCCGCCACCGGACCTGATCCGGTGGAAACGGAACCTCCAGCTCCGCAAGAAGCTTTTTTACGTCCAGTGCCAAAGCCGATGCCGAAGATTCTTCATTTGCCATGGGACAAAGTTCCTCCTTCCAATGGATTGAGTGCTCTTGAACGCTGTTGAGTGGAAGAGTGTGAGCTGGCTATTGATTGGGTTTTTTGGGGCTGCCAGTGCTGGTGCCGTTCGAGACGCTCTAAACTTAGGGGCGCGGTTTCACGCTGACGTTTGGGGGCCAGTCCTTATGGCCGATCGCATGCGAGATGCGCTTCCCGACCTGCCGCGACCAGTGGTGCAACTGGTCTTCATTGGCACCGCTGCGGGCCAGCGTTCGCCCGAGAGGGCGCCTACTACGCGAAGAACGGAAACTGTTTTTGGTCCTTCGGTTTGGTATCAGATTCGTGGGCGTGCGGCTTCGATTGTGTTTATTACTTCATCGACAAGTTCGTTGGCAGCAATCTTGTTGTTAGTTTCTTTGTAGGCATCGGCCCAGATGCAGCCCTGCAAATCACTGGTGGTCAGCTCATCGTATAACGGAGTGTATTTCTTCACCAATTCGGCAATGATGCTTTCGTGATCCATATTCCCTCCACCAAGACCGCAACTTAGGCACGGCATGGTATCCGGTGCCTTAGCCGGCGCTCGGAATACAGGAAGAGTTTCTCGCTGTTTTCCATGGCGCGAACTAGGTCGGACAGCTCTCTCTTCCGGTTGCAGAAGGCCGAACCGCCGACTACGCCGCCGTATTCAAAAGGGTTCTTCATAGCACCAGCCCCATTACGCAAGATGCGTAACGCAACTTGCGTAATTCTACTGCAATTTGCTGTTCGCTCTGTATCTTATTGATTATAGGTAGCTTGCTAGGAGCAGCCGCTTGTATTCCCGCAGGTGCAGCGGTAACACGTACCGCTCCGTAGCATTAGCGAACCGCAGACGTTGCAGGCAGGCGCATCTCCGAATTGCACAAATTCACCGAGCGCTTCAACCTCTCCTTTCCCATTCGGGGGCGGCATGGCATGAATGGACACTGGACGGGACTCGAACAGTTCTCCCTGCTCATTCTTCAGAAACTTGAGCTCCATCCAACGGAAGAGATAATCCATCAGTGACGTGGCATAGCCGATCTTTGGATTCCTTGACCAGCCACTGGGCTCAAAGCGCGTGTGACTGAATTTGGCGCAGAGCACGTCGAGCGGCACCCCATGCTGCAACGCAAGTGAAACGACGGTCGCAATCGAATCCATGAGCCCGGAGATCGTCGAACCTTCCTTCGCCATCCTGACGAAGATCTCCCCCGGTAACCCATCGTCGTACACGCCAACGGTGAGATATCCCTCCTGGCCCGCGATGGAAAAGTGATGGGTGATTGCTCGCCGTTCATCTGGTAGGCGCCGGCGCAACGGGCGCATGAATTCCGGGCTTGTGTCCCCAATCCCTGCGGGCACGGGCACCGATCCGGCTTGCGTACCCTCCGGTCGTGTGACTTCGTTTTCATTGATCGCAATGACTTGCTTTACTGCTGACATACACAACCTCCCTTATTGCTGCCCTTCCCGCCGCTGCCTTGTCGTCCGCGTGTGAATTCTTTTGTAGACCGCATACCAATCGGAGGCGATTTCTCGTTGTGCCTCAGCTAACGGCAGCGCGCCAGAACAGACTTGATGGTGCAGGTAGTCTTCGACCTCATCCTTCTCACTCGCTCCTGGGAATACGTTCCGAGGTTGCGGCCAGAGATTGGTCTCGCAGTTCGGACAACCGCCCAGTTCCAGAGGTATAAGGTGATCAAGTTCGTAATCGTGAATGCTGCCCCTAACCCCGTAAACCCGCATGAGCTGGTGTTTCATCGCATTGGTGTACTCGAAGGGCGGTCTGACGGTCGCCGTGTAGCCTCGCCGACAGATGGTATTTCTGATATTGCTTTGAGTAACGCGCGGATCCGTTGCTCCTGGCGTCAGGTCGTGGCGCGGCAACACTCCAGGCGGCAGGTTCGCTTGTGCCGATCCGTCTTGGGGATGATCTTTGGTTACGCCAGGAAGACGGTTCAGGAGTTCTCCGTGCTCGGCCGAATGCATATGCCAAAGGTTCTCACCCAGGAAGAACCCATAGTGCCTCAATAGGTAGGAGCTAAGAACGAGCAGTAGCAGCAGACGCAGCAGAAATCTCATGGTCGCTCGCGCAGTGGGATGATCTCGGAGGCAGGTTCCTCTCTGCGCGTCTCCTCTCTCCGACATCGGGCATCGCACCAGCGATTGAAGGCAAAGATTACAAGCGGGGTGCCGGACAGAGCACCAATGAATGCCGCGCCCGGAGTCAGGTGCAGACCGTTTCCAATGCATACGAACAGAAAAACAAACAAGCAGATGACCAGAGCGTAGTTCTTCAGTCTTCCATGCATGTCCCCTCCACTCCTTTCATGCCACCTCGGCTGCGAGCACGTTTCCCTCGCTGTTTTGACTTGCGGGTACGCCGTTTTCGACCCGTATTTTTTCTCCCTTCGATGCTCTGGAAAAATGACAATGCGAACAGCCAACGCAATTCACCGCCCTTGTGATGGCACGGATCGCCTCGTGAAACCGTTTTGGGATTGTGATTTCTTCACCGGCCAGTGAGTAAAACGTCGGCAATACAGCACCGGCTTGGTTTTTGTCTTTGCCTGACAGATCCAACTCCAGCCGCCCGTGAATGCCACGAAACAGGACTTTCGTCTCCAGTAGAGGTCGCTTGCCGTCGCTTACCTCTCCCGGCCAATGCCGGGTAATCAACAGTTCGTAGGTCCGTTCCTTGCGCAGCATCTCGATTCTCACCAGCACCGGCGCCACGACGACCGCATGAAGACCGTTCACTCCGATTGCCTCTACCGGATGCAGACACTCGATTGCCTGGCCATCTTCTCGTGCAAAGGTGACGTATCGCCCCAGGTCTCCGACCGCCCCACCGGACTCCAGCCCACGCACCACATAGCGTTTCGCCAAGTGCTGGTGTTCCAGGCTCACGGGCGAATGGGCAAAGATTCCTCGTTCTTTCAACACTCGCAACGCCTGCCGCGAGAGCCTCAGCCCCACTTGGTCCAACAATCGCTTCTGCTTCATGCCAACAACACTCTCCTTGTTCTTAGGCAGATTGCCGCACGCGAATCGGGCAGCCGAGGGCAGCCCGAATCATCTCTTTGGTGCAGCCTGCCCAGCATTTGTAAAAGCGTGGGTCCTCAATCAGGATGGCCAGGTTGTCGCCAACGCGGTCGTGGCCAGAATCCGCGCAGGATGGACAGCGCGTGATGTAGTTCCTTCCAACCTTCCGCACAGCACCAACGTGAGCCAGGATGCGAAAGTCCGACCCGTCACGCCCACGCCTACGTTGAGGTAGAGTGTTCCTGCTCGGTGCCGGGGAGCTGACCGCCGCGGGACGCTCCTTTCCGGCGATGAACCTTCGCAGTTCTTCCTCGGTCACTTTCCGCAGACCGTTGAGGTAAGCGATCTGGGCGTCCAGTGTGTAATCAGCGCCGTAAAACCAAAATCGGCGATTGGCGCCTCGGTGAATTCCCAGCGGACCGCGAATCGCGTTGCCGAACTCGCCGGCTCCTATGGCATCGTGCTTCGGAAACACCTCGATGCCGTCCGCCAAGCCCGCGCCCTTCACCGGCACTCCCAACCTCAGAGCAAGATCATGGATGTAGATTCGGCACTCCTTCGCCAGCAAGGGCGTTGCCAGGAAGATCCAAAGGTGCCCGCCTCGTTTGCTCATTTCCAGCGCCGGCTCCACCCTGTCCTGTGTCAGGTGGTACTGCAGCTTCAGCAGGTCCTCCATGGAGTTCTTGTAGTCGGCGTCGATGGCGACCCATTTACAGCGCTGGGTCGACGGGTTGATGGCATACAGGCCCACCGTGATTTTGCCTTCCAAGTGCCGGCGAATGGTTTCCTCGGTCAGCATGAGTGGTACGTCTGTTCCTTCCTTGCTTGGCCGGAAGTAGTAGTGCCGCCCGGTTTCCGGGTGCGGCCGCATGGACTGCATCGTGTACGCACGGCGGTTCACGAACAGCCTTTGGTAATCCTCGACGACTTGCCGAGTTGCCCTGATTGTCGTTGCCATTAACCAGTCACCTCCTTCTGGCAATTTCGCGAGTCCGCGCGCTCTTCTTCGCCTTTACCCACACGGCGTTCTGATGTGGGTGTTGGTAGATAACCCGGAATATTTTTTCTGTCAAACGGCCGCCTCAGGCCGCATTCCGGGCAATACCACCCACCGCAAACCGGTCCGCCAAAGCCCTGGCCGTTCAATGAGATCGAGGAAGTTACAGTCCTTCAGGAGCATTTCGAGCTGGCTTACGCTGTACCCGCCGAATTGTTCGTCCTCGAAGTCCACGGCGTACCAGGTTCCTTTCTTGCGGTCCAGGACATAGACCGCCCCAGAATCCGGATCTCCGGGCACGAGCAAGAACAGCAGGACCGACGCCGGCAACTCGATCCAGCGAACGATCTCGACGTTTTCGGCGACCTTTATTAGTGCGGCTACCGCTGTCTGCAGATCGACGCCGGGGTCGAGCTGCACAACGGGTTCAACCATCATTCGTCCAAACATCGCAGTTATCCTTTCCGGGCAGTCCGCC
>CAVOMO010000004.1:310000-414112 GCA_963697045.1 uncultured Acidobacteriaceae bacterium | reverse complement strand
CAAGGGTACTCCCGATAACCTTACAGGCCGGCTTCAGCGATCTTTCCATCGTGGACAGCGGCCTTTATTTTTTCCTGTGGAATCCACTCTTTTCACGGCGGGCCAAGAATTGCTTATCTCTTGGCAAAGCGACGGCCCCACGCGAAGTCATTCGATGCGTCCACGAAAACCGCGTGCGATAAGATGTATTCTCTAACTTATCGGCGGCTTCATGGGCGCGTGCTTTCACGGCATCGAGTCGGCGAACGATGCCATCAACCACACAGGGAGCAGCGGAGTGAACCCAGAGCTGGCTCGGAGTGCCTCCACGAAGGATACAGTAGACGAATACGCCGCACTCGCGCGAACCGCGATGACAGCCCTGTTCGGCTTTACTGTGTTTTGCAGTGCGTTTTTGCTGTTTCAGGTGCAGTTGATAATAGCAAAATACATTCTCCCCTGGTTCGGCGGCACACCCGCTGTCTTTACGACCTGCATGCTGTTTTTCCAAGTCTTCCTTTTGCTTGGCTACTCCTACGCCTACTTCATTGAAGGGCGGTTAAGTCCTCGCGCCCAGGCCATCGGCCATTCGCTGCTGATAATTCTCGCGGTTGCTGCCCTTGCATTCCGGCTATATACCTGGGGGTCGCCGTTTCTGCCGGGTCCGAGTTGGAAACCAACCGGCAGCGAGCATCCATTGCTCCGCATCATAGCCCTGTTGTCCGCAAGTGTTGCCTTGCCATATTTCTTGGTCTCTACCACTGGTCCGTTGCTACAGGCCTGGTATGGCCGCACTTGCAGCGACGTGCCCTATCGCCTTTATGCACTGTCGAATGCGGGCTCACTGATTGCTCTCCTTTCTTATCCCGTGATTGTTGAGCCGCTGCTTCCTCTGAGGCTCCAGGCACAGCTTTGGGGAGCTGGCTTCCTTCTGTTTGGTGGGGGCTGCATCGCAACTGCGTGGAGCGCGGCCCGAGAAGGCCAGACGCAACCGCGGGAGCCTCGGTTTGTGGATGTACCGCGGGATTTACCTCCTCCCAGTTGGCGTCGCAAAGTCATCTGGCTGCTTCTGGCCGCAACCGGATCGCTCAGCCTGCTAGCGACGACCAATCGGATTTGCCAGGATGTGGCCGTCGTTCCACTGCTTTGGGTGTTGCCGCTGTCCTTGTACCTATTGTCCTTCGTGGTGTGCTTCTCATCGGAGAAGGGATATTCGCGAACTGTGTGGTCGGTTGGTCTCGGACTGGCCATACTTCTCGTGTGCCTTGCGCTCTATCAACCAAGTATTGGCTCCGCTTGGCAGATTCCGATTTATTCCTTCGCGCTATTCGCATCGTGCATGGTGTGCCACGGCGAACTGGTGCAGTTGAAACCCGCCAAAGGTTATCTGACCTCGTTTTATCTTTTCGTGGCTGCCGGAGGGGCTCTGGGCGGCATTTTCGTCAGCATCATTGCCCCTGTCATATTCAAAGGATTCTGGGAATTTCATCTCAGCGTGTGGCTGTGCTGCATATTGTTTTGTCTCATTCTCTTGCGTGACCCTCTATCCTGGATTTATGTGCCGAAGCCCTTGCTGCTGGCGTTCTGCGTCCTTGTGGTGTACGTGGGGCCGGGGCTGGCCAACCTTAATTGGAAGCTACTGCCGTTGCTGCTCTCCTCTGTGGCGGTTGGCGGGCTGATCGCTCTCATACTTTCTGGGACATCTCCGGGCGTACGTTCGGTCGGGCAAATGAAGCGAATCGCAGTCTTCAGTGTCTGCTTCACCGCACTTCTATTGGCCGTGGTCCTGGCATATCCTCCGTTCGTCGTGGAGTATGGTGCGGTAGCAACCGAGCGTAACTTTTACGGGGTCCTGACCGTGATTTCTGATAAGTTCGGTGGTTCCCCCCGGCTAACCCTCAAACACGGAAGAATCACTCACGGATTTCAGTTTTCCGAGGAGGCGAAGAAACGAATACCGACCACCTACTACACGCCCGAAGGCGGCATCGGCTTGGTTCTTACGAACTACCCGGGTAGAGCGGCCGGAAAGACCCTTCATGTGGGGGTTGTGGGCCTGGGCGTGGGGACGATCGCAGCTTACGGTATTCCAGGTGATTACATGCGGTTCTATGAGATCAACCCTGAAGTTGTTCGAATCGCATACTCTGGCCCGCAGAGATTGTTCACTTTCCTTTCCGACAGTCCTGCAGAAGTGAAAGTTGTTTCTGGCGACGCCCGCATTTCGCTGGAACAGGAACTCAACCGGAATGAACCCCAAAACTTTGACGTGCTGGTGATCGATGCATTCAGCGGAGATGCGATTCCGCTCCACCTGCTAACGGAGGAAGCATTTCATCTGTATCTTCGGCACCTCAGTAAACCAAACGGGATATTGGCCTTTCACGTCAGCAATGACGCACTTGACCTCCGTCCCGTGATTGCGAAACTAGCCGCGGAGTCAAACATGTCAGCTTGGCTGGCGCAGTCGGGCTCGGAAGCAAATGCATATCGTAGTGCGTGGATCATAGCCGCGTCGCTCAACCGGAACGGGCCGATTCCGGGTGTCGAACACATGACCCGGATCACACCAAGTGAGCATTTTCCGCTGTGGACGGATGACTACAGCAATCTCATTCGCATTCTTCGGTGGTGAAAGCGCGTTTGGCTCCTGCCGTTTCTGCCGTTTGATTTCCCGCCAGGTGCACTTGCTATGAACTCGGTGTTTGAACAAAGGAGGCTCGTGACCAGCAAACGTGAATACGTCAACCTCTTTATCTTCATTGCTATGCTCTCATTTCTTTTGTCCATTGTTGTGCCTGGCAGCAAGGCGGGTAACCGCGACTTCATTTGCTATTGGGCGTCTAGTCAACTACTAGACAAGGGCGCCAATCCCTATGACTCAACGGCCGTTACCGAGCTTGAACACTCGGAGGGCTGGATACAGCAACGGTCGATGGTTATGGCCAATCCGCCACTTACCCTAGCACTCACACTGCCGTTGGGCGTCCTCAGCGCCCGCATGGCGAACGGCCTGTGGATTTTCCTTATGGTGGGCTGCATTGTCATGTCGGTGCACGTGATACGCGAGATTAATGGGAATCCCGCGAACCGAATACATTTGCTTGGTTATACGTTTGGGCCAATCCTGATTTGTCTAGCCGCCGGACAAGTAGTGGCGTTCATGCTTATTGGGTTGGTCCTGTTCCTACTGCTTTACAAGAGCCATCCATTCACCGCAGGCATTGCCTTGTCAGTATGCGCCATCAAACCCCATCTACTGTTGGTGTTCGGTATGGCGTTCCTGCTCTGGACGATTCACCGGAAGCAGGTGCGCATCGTGGTTGGCCTGGCTACAGGGATATTAGCCGCTAGCGCGATTGTCTTGGTACTGCGCCCCACCGTGTGGGGTGACTACTTCACCATGATTCGCAGCGCGAATCTCGACAACTTATTCATGCCAACACCAAGCGCCCTTTTACGGCTCGCCATACATCCGGCATGGCCGTGGCTGCAACTGGTGCCCTCTGTCCTGGGTTGCGCCTGGGCGGCATGGTACTACCTGCAGCACAGCAGCGAATGGGAATGGGCAGGCTATGAAGGCTACTTGCTCCTGCTAGTGTCGCTCTTTGTGGCTCCGCGATGCTGGACAACGGACGAGATTCTGGCGCTGCCGGCCCTCCTCGCCTTGTTCTACAGTGGCCGACATCGCGTTGCGCTCGGCTGTCTAGCTGCCGCATCGATCCTTGCGACGGGCGAGCTTCTTTTCCAAGTCCAACTGAGCTCCGGTCTATATGTCTGGACAACAACAGCATGGCTAGCTTGCTATCTGTGGGCTGCCGAACCAAAAAGGCGATGTGCCGACGATCCGCTGCCTACCCCTGCCGTTTGTGGAGAAGCGCGCTGAGCGGGGTGTGTCCGTTTAGAAGGCCTTGATCTTACTCTGCCCCCGCTTGTGTTGAGGGCCATACACGGAATTGCAATTGCTTTCAGACAACCCCAGAAGTCCAAGGTTTCACTGTGGCACGGAAAGCCGTCAGATGCAACCCTTACCCGAGTTTACCGTTTAACGATGCCGTGAAGGATGATGTATGTGTGTGGACACGCAAGGAGGCTTCGGGCAGGCCTGCGTTCACTTCTTGGAGCCAGGTATCCGGATTATAGATACTGCTGCTGGGTGCGGACGAATTGACCACGGTCGCTCGAGAGTAGGTATCGTTTCGCGGCATAACGGCACTGAATGCAACGCGCGCAGATGCATCGACGCTAGCGACCCGCAAACTGCAGCCGTGATTGACCCTACATTTCCACTTTGAAGTTGGGCGAAACCCTGTATGATCGGGCCAGTGTGCTCCAAGATTTCTCCGCTGCTGGCCCATCCCCGATCTGCGTTTAATAGAGCGGACGGCCCTTTCGGACGTGCGCTGGCAGCAGTGAGCGATCCCGAGTAGCAGAAAACAGCGGCCTTCCATGTCCGGATCCTCGACCATTACTGCGAGCCCATCAGCGAGCCAAACCGTGCTGGGGCGGCCATCCAGCTTCCGCCTTCCTTCCCCTGCGGTGACGGTTTCGCTGCTGATTGCGAGCGTCTTTTTGCTCCGCTTGCCGGGCGCACTCGTGCCGCGCGAATTGGGTGTGGATGAAAGTCAAATGCTCAGCCAGGCCATGAAGTTCTTGGTTGATCCGAGGCCATGGATAGGCGTTGACACTACAACCTCTGGACCACTGAATTCCTACTTCATATCGGTTTTTCTGGTGCTGGGATTCAAACCTGGATTCGTTCTGGCGCACATGCTGGCGAGTATCCTCGTGTGCTTGCAAGTCCTTATGGCGTACCTGACGCTCCGACTGCTTGGATCGGAGAAGGCTGCGGCGGTGGGGGCCGTCCTGATGGTCTTGTATTACGGCCTCGCGCCCAACAAACATTTCCTGAATTATTCAAGCGAGTTGCCGCCCACATTACCGTTGATGGTGGGCTTCTATATCTTTCTGGTATGGCTGGACGAACCCTCAGGACGCCGTGCCGGCGCACAACGGTGTCTCTTGTTTTTCGGCGGTCTGGCACTGGGCGCCGCACCGTGGTGTAAGTTGCAGGCAGCGCCGATAACCGGTGCTCTTGGCCTGGTGGTTTTGGCAGCGATCTTCCGAAACAGAGGTTCTGCTTTCGCCTTTTCGTGGCGTGTGAAGGAACTGTTCGCATTCTGCGTTGGGGCCGTCCTGAGCACTTGCGTCATGCTGGCCATATTGGCCAAAACCGGGGCGATTACTGACTTCTGGTATTCCTCCATCCGAGGTGCTGGTGCCTATTCTGGACCGTTGAGCTTGACCTCGATCCTCGAGAATTTCTTGCTTCTATTCCTGGTCTGGCCACTTCGCCAACCATTACTTGTCGCGTTGCTCGGCATAGGTCTGCTTGTCCGCGCTTTCCGAAGCGGCGACATTCGGCTCTTCCTCAAAACCAGAAAATGGGCTTGCATCGGCATTCTGGCGTATTTAGGCGCTGCCTTATTCGCGGTGTGCAGGCCACCCTATTCCTTCGCCCACTACGCCATCTTTCTCGTGCCTCCAATTACGTACCTGGTGGCAGCACCTCTTCGAACATTGCCAGAGCTAGACTTGAGAAAGGGGCGGCCGTCGCGTCACCGGCTGGTCTACGGTCTTATCGTAGTTCTCCTGTTTGCGACCATCGATGGAGCGAGGTATGCAAACATGGTCATGGCCATTAAGTCGGGTCGTTGGCCAGCGGGAGATTCGAACGAAAAAATTGCCGACGTTGTCCGCGACATCCAAAAAACGCACCCGGTTCGGAGTCTAGCTATATGGGGATGGGCACCCGGAGTGTATGTCCTCACTGGGATACCTCCTGCAACCCGCGACGCAGATGATTCCTTTGTGATCAGCCCGGGGCCAATGCAGGAATACTTCCGGGCGCGTTTTCTCAGTGACTTGCGCGAGAAGCCCCCCGACCTGTTTGTCGACGCGGTCGCACCCGATGTTTTCATGTGGCGGAGCTGGACCGAGAAAGATGGCTACGAGTCCGATCCCCAACTGCAGCAGTTCATTGAAAATGATTACAAGCTGGTGGACGAGTTGAGACTAGTAAAAGGCGCAAACCCGATAAGATTCTTCGTGCGGCGAGGACTGCCTTCGCAGCCGCAGTAGCCTCTTGGAGTCGGCAAATTCAGCGGAGTTGCGATTTCCTCAAAAGAATGCGGTGATTGCCGTTGTGACGATTGAGGGTTGTTCGGTGGAGCAAGATTGCTGGGCTCAGGCGTTTATCAGAAAAACATGACAACAGTAACAATTGGCTCTTCAGCATCCATGGATGCACTCGGGTTCGATCGCTCGTAGGCACATCGGTTTGTGTGTGCGGTTCCAACACGTGAGATACACGGCCTCATTGACCACCCCCCAAGAATTTATCGCTAATGCCGACAACAGCAGCAACGCCGCCAAGCTTCCGAAAAACACCGGCGTCACAAATTGCGCTGCGCGACCTGGGGCTAATTCGTTGGTCGGCGGACGCATTTCTCCCAATCTCTGTCGGTTAAGCTCAGTTCGACTGTACTTGTGACGGCGTCGCGGCTTCCGCAGTTGCTGGTGTGCGCTCGAACAGCACCGCAACCTTGTCGGTGTAAATCGAGTGCCATTCCGCCGAGTGGTCCAGCAGGTAGACCAGCGGCTGGTTCGGCTGTAGGAAGACGTAGTCGATCTTGTACTTATCCATGATTTCCAGGGAATGCTTAAGCGCAGTAGCGTTGAGAAAGTCCTCGAACACTCCGTTGTAAATGAAGATGTCGGCACGGCCGTCAACAAAGGGCTTCAACTCGGGCGCATTCCACTCCATGTAGCCGCCCCAGGCATATTGGTTGAAGATCCTTCCGTTAATGTGCTGCCGCTGCATAAACTCCAGTGCAGCCCGGGGATATTTTTCGTCCACTTTCTGCTGCAACTCGGCTGCAGAGGGAAAGAAGAAGATCATCGACCCAACGATGACCGCAATAATGCCGGCGTTAATCCATGGTTTATCCAGTTCCCGCTCGTAGGGAGGAAATAGCTCCAGCCGTGGCGCGAGTATCGGCACCATGATCAGGCCCGCGAAGAACAAGAACCGCACATGCGAAAGCGCCGCCCACAGAGTGAAGGCCGTCAGCAGTACTTCGTCAGCTCTCCAGCGGCGGCGGGAAAATAGGGCGGCCACCAGCAAAGCGAAAATCAGCACCAGCGCCAGCTTGCCATTGGTAGTGCCGAAGTCAACCGGCTGCCACTCCTCGATGTATTGCATAACGCCTTGCTGGCGGAGAAGAAGGGTATACGGGTAGAGCACCAGCTTGTAGCCAAAGGGATTGAGGAAGAGCGCGCCCACCGAGGCGGCAAAAGCCAGCAGAAGTTTCTTCAACTGCACCGGAGACCAGCGACGTGCGACGACAAGGCCCCATTCGCCTTCCACTAGGCCGGAGACAATCGTCAATGCCAATACCACGACGCCAAAGACCCAGGATCCGTGCAGGTTGATCCACAGCGCAAACAACGGCGGCAACATCCACAGACCCGTTCCGGTGCGCCGAAAGCGATCGAGCACGAGCAACAACCCCGTCATGCACAGCCACCCGAATAGCAACATGCGAGGCGCCATCGACACGCCCGCAAGGCAGATGCCCCCTAAGGTGGCGATGGCGGCGTCCTTGCAGTCGGCGCCGGCGCGGCACGCCCGGTAATAGACGCCGACGAAAATCAGCACCAGCAGCGCGAAATATACCGCTAGAAGGCCCTGCAGTCCCACGGCCTTGAAAGCCAGGAAGAATGGGACCTCAGAAAGCCACTCGAAATTGATCCACGGCGACCCGGCTGCGCTGAACGAGTAGGTATCTACGCTGGGGAATGAGTGGAATTGCAGGAGAGTGGCGGCGTCGCGCAGATGCCACCAGATGTCCGATTCTGTAATCCCTCGCGGACAATATCCAAAAATCGCCGCCACCAGCAGGAACATGCACATCACCGGGAAGGAGAAGACGTCAGCCGCCAGACCAGTCCAGTAGGCTCTGGCGGTCGGCTGGGCGGCCTCTGACTTTGGCGAATGTGAAGCGGTCGGCAACAGATGTCCTCTTCCTGCTCACTCTAGCTCAAGCGATTTGATATATGTGGACTTTTTTCAGTGTTAGGTCCCTGCCGGTGCTGGCGAGCCTTCGTTAGAACAGCACCGCAACCTTATCAGAGGGATAGGATGGAACGGGAGACTTGCCTGTGACACTACTTTCGATGGTGAGAGTAGAATGGAAAAATTCATCGTTGAAGAGTGCACTCTGGGCTGCCCATTTTGGGCCTGCGTTGGCGACCGGAAGTCAGGGCTGGCTACAGGGTTGGAGCAACCAGTGAAAACGAGCCCCTTGCGCGTCGTTGCTGCCATTGGCATCGCCGCCGCCTGTTTTTGCCTTGTGGTCGGCATGTTTGTCGCCTTCCTGACCGACAAGAATGCTACCGAACGCGACTTCATCGAATATTGGGCGGCCGGACAGCAACTTACTCACGGTGCGAATCCTTACGATGTAGCGGAAATACTGCAACTCGAGCGGGCGGTAGGGCTCGACGGCAATCAACCCAAAGTTACATTCAGTCCGCCAGTTGCCCTGGTCGTGGCATTGCCGCTCGGCTACGTCAGCCCAAAGACTGGCCTCATTCTATATTTACTCGTTCTGAGTGGCTGTCTCTCGGCATCGATCTGGATTCTTTGGATCCTGCTTGGACGCCCGGACAGCGGTCTGCACTTGTGCGGCTACCTGTTTGCGCCCGCGGTGGCCTGTCTGTTAGCGGGCCAGCTCGGCATCTTTCTTCTGCTGGGCGTCGTGCTCTTCCTTTACCTTCACGAGTCCTGGCCTTTCCTTGCCGGTGCAGCTCTTCTGCCGTGCGCCTTTAAGCCGCACCTGTTCCTGCCCTTCGCACTCGTGCTGCTGCTGTGGATCGTGAGCCGGAAGGCTTACCGGATTATCGGTGGCTTCATCACAATTCTGCTTGCCACTTGCGCACTTACGCTCTGGTTCGATGGGCATGTGTGGTCTCAATATTCAGAGATGATGAGCACAACGGGAGTTCTGCACGCGTTTGTACCCACACTAAGCGTGACCCTCCGTTTTCTCATTAATCGCAACGCCGTGTGGCTGCAATTTGTTCCCGAGGCCATTGGTTGCGGTTGGGCAATCTGGTATTTCTGGACGCGGCGCGCGCGCTGGAGTTGGATGGATCAGGGCTTGTTGGTGCTTCTGGTCTCAGCGTTGTGTACGCCTTATGCCTGGTTCAGCGATGAAGCCATGCTGCTTCCTGCGGTTCTGGCCGGAGTTTATCGGGCGGAAGACTCTCGGCGCTCGCTGATGCCCATCGCAGTGATTGCCGGTGTTGCGCTGGTCGAGGTGTGCGTCGTCGGCCAGATGGCCTCCGCGTTCTATCTATGGACCGTGCCCGCCTGGCTTGGCTGGTACCTCTACGCCACCTGGAGCACGGGCAATCAGGCGGAGGGGGTTAAACGGTTGGACCGCCTGAACCTGTGGAAGTAACCAGCTATCCAAAGGCGGCCCAAGCCTTAGGGGCCGCGTTAGCGTCCCCACTCAAGCCGCTTTGAGCGGATCACCCCGTAAGGCTCCCGGCTTCGCCAGGGATACCCACCGTATATATTGGAGGCGGTGAAAAGCAAACAAAATGAGGCAGCCGTTTCCGGACCTGCCCCGGCCACAGAAAGCGAAGAGTGCGCCCTGCTGCAGACTCAGAGCTCAGCGACGAAGAGAAGCCCCTGGCGCGTTCTTGCCGCTGCTTTGATCGTCGTTTCCACTGTTTGTTTCATAGTCTGCGTCTATATCCTCGGCCTGAGTGACAAGTACGCGACCGAACGCGATTTCATCCAATACTGGGCAGTAGGTAAGCAGCTCATTCACGGCGCGAATCCCTACGATATCTCTGCCATTGGGCGACTCGAGCGGACGGTGGGACTCGATGGCAGCCCACCTAAAGTTACTCTCAGCCCGCCAACGGCCTTCGTCCTCGTTTTGCCCCTCGGCCTACGTCAGCCCAAAGACCGGCCTCGTTCGTGTGGTCGGTTGTCCTAATTGCGTGCCTTTCAGTGTCGACCTGGATTCTTTGGATCCTCAATGGACGCCCGGACAATCGTTTCCATTTATTCGGCTATGTGTTCGCACCCGTACTTGCCTGCCTGATCTCCGGACCAGCTTAGCATCTTTCTCCTACTTGGTATCGTGCTTTTTCTATACTTTCACGAATCCCGGCCTGGCCTTGCCGGCGCAGCTCTACTGCCCTGCGCCTTGAAGCCCCACCTGTTCCTACTCTTCGCCATTCGTGTTGGTCCTGTGGGTGGTGCGCCAGAGGGCCTTTCCGCATCCTCGTTGGATTCTTCGCCACTCTGCTTGCCAGTTGCGCGCTCACACTTTATTTCGACATCCACGTGTGGTCACAGTACTTGCAAATGATGAGCAAAACGAGCAGTTCTGCAAGTGTTCATACCAACCTTTGGCGGGGCGCTCCGTTTTCTCATCGACCGCCATGTGGTTGGCCTGCAATTCCTTCCCGCGGCTGCCGGTTGCGGTTGGGCGCTCTGGTATTTCTGGACGCGCCGTAATCGCTGGAGTTGGATGGACCAAGGCTTGTTGCTGCTGCTCGTCTCGGCCGCGTGCGCGCCCTATGGCTTTTTCACCGATGAGTGCATACTGCTTCCCTACGTATCTGGCTGGTCTCTACCAGGCGGTGGACTCTGCGGCGCTCGTTTCTGCTGCTGGTATTGATCAACGGAGTTGCCGCCGTCGAGATATTCGTCGTCAAGTCAATATCATATCGCCATTCTACCTCTGGACCGTGCCCGCCTGGCTCGCCTGGTACCTCTACGCCACCTGGAGCAAGGGCAATCAGGCGGAGGGGATTCGGCAGCAACGCAGAAGGGGTTGCAGACTAGGAACATCTCGCTGGCCGTCGGCGCGAGTGCTTCGAGAATCCCGATTTAATTCGCCTGGACTTTCAACGCTGTCGCAGCCGCCGCGCTTGCTGGCGTGCGTTCGAACAGCACCGCGACTTGGTCAGAGTAAATCGGATGCCATGCCGGAGAGTGCTCCAGAAGGTACGCCAGGGGCGAATTCGCTTCCAGGAGGGCGTACTCGAACCTGTACTTGTCCAGAGTTTCGAACGGTGTTTGGATCGACACAGCTTTGATATAGTCGTCGAAAGTACCGTTGTACACGAATATGTCCGCGCGGCCATCAACAAAGGGCTTCAACTGGGGCGCATTCCATTCCATGTACCCACCCCACACGTACTGATTGAAGATCCTTCCGTTGAGGTGTTGCTGCCGCATAAACTCCAGCGCGGCCCTGGGGTACGCTTCCTCCACCTTCTGCTGTAGCTGTGCCGCCGACGGAAAGAAGAACATCAGCGACCCGACGACAGCCGCCATAATGCCCGCGTTGAGCCACGGTTTATCCAGTTCCCGCTCGTAGGGCGGAAAGAGTTGCAAACGAGGCGCAAGTATTGGTACAAAAATCAGGCCTGCGAAGAACAAGAACCGCCCATGCGATAGCGCCGCCCACAGAGCAAATGCCGTCAGCAATACTTCATCCAACCTCCAGCGACGGCGGGAGAAGAGGGCGGCCGCCAGTAGCGTCAAGATCACGAGTAGCGCCAGCTTGCCATTCCCGGTACTGAAGTCCACCGGTTGCCACTCTGAGATCTGCTTCATGTTGCCCGGCTGGCGAAAAAGAAAATCGAATGGGTACAGGACCAGCCGGTAACCGAAGGGATTGGCGAAAAGCGCGGCCACTGAGGCGACCAAAGCCAACAACAGTTTTCTCAATTCTTGGGAGGTCCAGCGGCGTGCGACGACCAAACCCCACTCGCCTTCCACAAGGCCGGAGGCGATGGTTAGCGCCAGCACGACCATGCCAAAGACCCAGGAGCCGTGAAGGTTGATCCAGAGGGCAAACAACGGCGGCAGCATCCATAGGCCCTTTCCGGTCCGCTGAAAACGGTCCAGTACGAGCAGCAGTCCAACCATGCACAGCCAGCCGAACAGCAGCACGCGAGGCCCTATGGACACAACTCCAAGAAAAATAGCCAGCAAAGTGACGATGGCGGCGTCCTTGCAATCGGCGCCCGCGCGGCATGACCGGTAATAGACGCCGACGTAAATCAGCACCAGCACAGCGAAATAAACCGCTAAAACGCCCGGCAAGCCCATCGCCTTGAAGCCCCAAAAAAATGGGATTTCCGACAGCCATTCGTGGTTGAGCCACGGCGACCCCGCCGCCCCAAATGAGTAGCTATCAACGCTGGGGAACGAGTGATGTTGGAAAAGATAGGCGGCGTTGCGAAGATGCCACCAGATATCCGGTTCCGCAAACTGCTTCACAGAAAAGCCGAAGATGACCGCGGCCAGCAGGAACATGCACATAACCGGAAAAGAGAAGACATTCGCCGCCACACCGAGTCCACAATTTCCCGCCGGCCGACGGGACTGTTTCTAATCTTGGCGAATGTGCGGTGGTCGGCAACAGATGCTCTCTTCTAGCTCATTTCGATGTTAATTCGGCTGGACTCTCGATGGTGTTTGCAGTAGTTGGAGTTCCCGTCTTGCGTTCGAATAGTACAGCGACCTTGTCAGAATAGATCAAGCGCCACGCCGCAGAGTGCTCGAGAAGGTAGACCAGGGGCCATGTTCGCTCCACAAGGACATAGTCGATTCGATACTTGTCCAGGACCGCAAACGGCTGCCCGATCGCCGACAGCGTCGCCATAGTCATCGAAGATCCCGTTGTGGATAAAGATGTCTCCTCGTCCGTCAATAAAGGGCTTCAGTTCAGGCGCATTCCATTCCATATACCCGCCGAACTCTACGGAGTTGAAGATCCTTCCGTTGATGTGCTGTTGCTGCATGAACGCCAGCGCAGCGCCAGGATACTCGTGGTCCATCTGCTGTTGAAGCTTTGCGGCCGACGGAAAGAAAAAGATTACTGAGCCCACGACAGCGGCCATAATAGCGGCATTCAGCCAAGGTTTGTCCAGTTCTGGTTCATAGGGCGGAAACAGGTCCAGGCGCGGCGCAAGTATCGGCACGATGATCAGGGCGGCGAAGTCCAAGAACCGCACATGCGATAACGCGCACCAGAGAGCAAATGCCGTCAGCAGTACCTCATCCAGCCTCCAGCGGCGGCGGGAAAACAAGGCGGCCGCCAGCAACACAAAAATCAGGATTAGCGCCAGCTTGCCATTCCAAGTGCTGAAGTCCACAGGACGCCAGTATTCTGAGCCCTGCATTACGCCTTGCTGACGGAAAATATAGTCGAATGGGTACAGTACCAGTTTGTAGCCGAAAGGATTGACAAAGAGCGCAGCTAGCGAAGCGCACAATGCCAGCAGTAGTTTTTTCAACTCCACAGGGCGTCCATCGGCGAGCCATTACCAGACCCCATTCCCCTTCCACTAGTCCGGAGGCGATGGTAGCTACCAGCACCACCATTCCGAATACCCAGGATCCGTGCAGGTTGATCCACAGAGTAAACAACGGCGGCAACAGCCAGAGGCCCTTTCCCGTCCGCTTGAATTGGTCCAAAATGAGCAGCAAAGCGGTCATGCACAGCCAGCCGAATAGCAGAGTGCGAGGGGCCAGTGACACGCATCCGATGCAAATACCGGCTAACGTGGCGACTGCGGCACTCTTGCAATCGGCGCCAGCTTTGCAGGCCCGATAATATACGCCAGCAAAAATCAGCACCATTACCGTGGAATAAACAGCAACTATGCCTTGCAGTCCCATGGCCTTGAAGGCGAGAAAAAATGGGATCTCCGAGAGCCACTCGAAATTAACCCAAGGCTTCCCCAGTACCGTAAACGAGTGGGTGTCGATGCGTGAAAAGGAGTGGTTCTGCAGAAGATTACGTGCATTGAGTAGATGCCACCAGATATCGGACTCTCCAATCCCAATTCCTCGAGGAGCGTATCCAAAGATGACGCTCGCTAGTAGCAACATGCACATACTCGGGAAGGAGAAGACCTTGCGGAGCCAACCGGTCCAGGAGGTGCGAGAGCTCGGCGGGGCTGCCTCTGACGTTGCCGTTGCTGGGTAGGGCACAGGCGTCATTTTCATGTGGACTGTTGTGCTGACAGTATCACAGCCGCGGGCCCTGTAGTATACTCGCGTTCGCTTACCCGGCCCCACTTTATGACTCGCACGGCCAAGCTGCTCACTAGTCCCCATACTTCTGCTCCAGGTAGTTTTTTTTAACTTCGTTGCCCAGCATCGATTCATCGATGGAGACGAAGGTTTCTATCTGCTGGCATCTCGGCTTGTCCTCTTGCACAAGAAGCCTTATTTGGACTTCTTCTATACCCAGGCGCCGCTTTTGCCTTATGTTTACGCCATTTGGATGAAGTGCACCAGCGTGTCCTGGAGTGTAGCACAAGCTATTCTCTGCAGTGCTGACAGCTCTGCTCGGTACGTTGATATATGCGCATGTATGCCGGCAGACACGGAATTGGATCGCGGGCCTTTCGGCGACTGTGTTGTTTGCCTCAAGTACTCTTATTTTCGCGTGGTTTCCGGTGGTAAAGCCCTACTCACTGGCTTGCCTGTTTCTTTTCCTGGCGTATCTCACAGTCAGCCGCCTCCCAGCGGAATCCCTACCGTGGCAGATTGTGGCTGGCGGGGTATTGCTTGGCCTGAGCGTCGACACTCGCTCCTATGTGTTGCTGACCACTCCCGTGTTCCTTTGGTGGATCTATCGCAATGTTGACGCGCGTGCCAGGCTGGCCTCAATTCTCTGGTTCCTTGGCGGCTTCAGCATTGGAATTGTCCCCTGCCTCTATCTATTCCTCTCCTCTCCACAGGCTTTTCTATTCAATAACCTGGGATACCATGTAATTCGGACTAACGAAGGCCTGATGGGATCGTTAGCAGAGAAATTGGTCGTGCTCATCATGGTTTTCCTGGGTGGGCCGCAGGGCAACGGGATTCAAAACAGTGTTTTATTTTTTATCACCTTGGGATTTGTCTTCTCAATTCGAGCGCCAAGATACGCTCCGCGGCTGGCCTTTCAGATCGCTCTCATCCTGGGTATCACCTCTCTCCTTCCCACCCCTGCTTATCCGGGATACTTTTCGCTGTGTGTTCCCTTCCTGATCGTGAGTGCCGTATGCGTGGTGAACGAGTTGTTTAAGCGCTTCGAATCCAGGCGAGAAAGGCTGCTTGCGACAGTCGCTTGTGTTGCTCTGTTGGGGATTTATGTGGCCGCATCCGCCGGCGATTTCCGCAAGTATCTCGTCACTGGCGACGGAATCGCGGGTGTACGATGGGCCCGCGACAAAGGAGATTGGAAGCTGCAACGAGTCCTTGAGGTGTCGGAAGCGATTGACCAGGTTGCGAGTCCAGGTGAAATGGTGGCCAGCTTCTGGCCCGGCTACGTTTTTCAAACGAAAGCAACTCCTTTCCCGGGATTTGAAAACGATTTTAGTTTGCCCATTGCGGAGAAGCTCACTTCACAACAGAGGGCGCGGTATCACATCGTTTCACCGGCCGAAGTCGAAAGCAATTTTGCAGCTCACGTTCCGCGGATCGTTGTGCTGGGAAACAATAACCTCTACATGGAGCAGGCCATGGGGGACACGGCCAAAAGCTCTCTTCGCGCTGCCGGATACACTCTGGTTCGATCGATCGGCGAAACATCCATTTATGTCTGCTGTTCCGAACCATGAGGCAACTTGAACCATTGCAGTGGGAGAATGAGCCGGTAAGAGTTGGCTTTTCCGCATCTCTGATGCGCTCTGGTTCGATTGCTCGGAGGCCTCTCGTTGACGATCCTCGATCGATCAGTCTTTCTTCGAACAGCCGATCGCATCAGCACTTCTCTAGAGCGGCATTTTTGGCGCTGGGCCTGTCTTTTCGTGGTCCTGCTGCTGGTCTTCTCGATCGCAAAAGACGTACGCCAGAAGCTGTGGCTCGACGAACTCTTAACCCTGCACATGGTGCAGCAGGCTGGCCCCGGCGAGATAGTCAGGGCAACCGAAGATCGCAGCGATGGGGCGCCGCCCCTATACGCGATGATCGTGGCCCAAACTTTACCCGCGGTCAAACCCGAAGCGCTGGCGCTGCGCTTGCCTGCAACCCTTGGCTATTGCGCCATGGTGCTGTGCCTGATGGCATTCTGCCGCCGGCGACTGCCTGCCGTCTATGCGTTTGTCGCTGCGCTTTTTGCGTGTGATGCTCTGCTTTTCAACTCGACGGAAGGCCGGGGCTACGGCATCGTGCTCGGTTGCGCTGCCGGGGCTCTGCTCTGCTGGCAAATGGCGACGGAGGGACGGCGAAGAGCGCTGACCGTTACTCTTCTCGCGTTCTGTCTGGCCCTGATGACTGCGCTACATTACTACGCGATTTTCTTTCTCGTCCCTCTGGCGGTTGCGGAAATAGTGCGCTGCCGGAAGTCCTTAAAGCCGGACCTTGCCATCATGGCCGCCATGCTGCCGGCAGTCTTGGTGTTGGGTGTGCATTACCCGTTGATTCACGGTTGGCAGCACGTCCAGGCGCACTACTGCTCACCGGCAACCTGGGCCAAGATTCCGCAGTTCTATATCTACTATCTCTTGCCGGTGTGGGCAGTGTTGTTATCCGCCGTGATGGCTCTCGGAATTTTCTCTGACCCGCGAGCTGCCGAGGGCGTTCGGCCGAAAGGTTTGCTTCTACACGAGTGGGTGGCGATCATCACTCTTGCACTCATGCCGCTGATCATGGTCGCCATTTCAAAATACACCACGCATATTTTTGTGGACCGCTATGCTCTGTTGTCGGTGATCGGCATAGCTATACTCTTTGGCGGCCTGCTGTGCTTCTGCCGCACACGGAGAGGCTGCCGTTGGTGTGACGGTGCTCGGTGTTTTGGTGGTCTCGCTTGCCATGCAAGAGATCCGGCCTCTGTTCAGAACCCCGGTTCTACAGAGGGGTGAAGCAGTTCTTCAGGGAATTGAAAAATTAACGGATAGTCCGGAGCCCATCGTCGTTGCCAACGCACCCACCTTTGTCGAGCTGTCTTACTATGCGAAGCCACAACTCCGCCAACGCCTCATTTATCCGCTCAGTCGCGACTTGGAATTGCGCTACAAAAATTGTGACACGATCTCGCTCTTGATGTCGGGGTTGAGCCGTCACACCAAGCTCCACATCCAAGACTACGATGCGGTCGTTGCGACGTATCCCAGTTTCATACTCGCCGCCGAATCCGACGATTACCTTCCTCAGTATCTGGTTGCAACAGGATACCGGCTAGTGCCCATACGTTCTGGAGATCCTGTTGTGCTGTACGAGGTTCAAGGTCCCGAGACACACCAATTTGGCGGCCAGTAAAATTTTGCTTGCTGTTCCCTCCGGCCCCTACAACCTGGGGAGTGTAAAATCGCAAATAAATTGAAACCGGACTTGCGATTGGCGATTTGGGTGCGTCAGGAGAGGGAAATTATGGGCACTCTCGGTTGCGACATCCGAGTAATCCGATGAAAAAATCCCCGTTGCGCGTCTTTGCCGCTTACGGCATTGTTTTTGCCACTGTTTGTCTGTTAGCCGGCATGTTTGTTGTGGGTTCGACTGACAAATACGCCGCCAACCGGGATTTCATCGAATACTGGGCAGCAGGGCAGCTGCTCATTCACGGTGAAAACCCCTACGATTCAGGCGCCACGCTGCAAATCCAACGCGAGGTGGGACTCGAGGGCGACGAACCCCAAATCACGTTCAGTCCCCCAATAGCTTTATGTATGGTATTGCCGCTGGGATTCGTCAGTCCAAAGATTGGCCTGGCCCTGTGGTTACTCGCTCTTATTGGCAGTCTTCTGATGTCTATCTGGATAGTATGGGTCCTCAATGGACGCCCCGATAATGGGTATCATTTCTGCGGCTACCTATTTGCTCCTGCAATGGCCTGTCTGGTAACTGGCCAGATTGGGGTTTTTCTTCTCCTTGGAATTGCGCTTTTTCTTTACTTGCACGACAGCCGGCCTTATTTAGCCGGCGCAGTTCTTCTACCCTGCGTCTGGAAGCCACACTTGTTCCTGCCTTTCTTCATCGTTCTATTCCTATGGTCGGTGAGCCGGAAGGAGTACCGGATCTTCGCTGGATTCTTTGCAACGGTACTGGCCACTTGCGCACTTACCCTCTATTTTGATCCACACGTGTGGTCGCAGTATTCACAGGCGATGAGCACAACGGGAGTTTTGCATGGCTATGTGCCCACCTTGAGCGTGACCTTGCGTTTTCTCATCGATCCCCATGCGGTGTGGCTGCAGTTCATTCCCGAGGCCGCTGCTTGTTGTTGGGCAGTGTGGTACTTCTGGACACGTCGCAGCCGCTGGAATTGGATGGATCAGGGCTCGTGGGTGTTCTTGGTTTCGGCCGCGTGCACGCCCTACGCTTGGTTTACTGATGAAGCTATTCTCTTGCCGGCGGTTCTCTCCGGAGTTTACCGGGCAAAGCAACTGGGGCGCTCTCTTCTGCCGATTGCATTGATTGCTTTTGCTGCACTGATAGAGGTGTACGCTTTCGGCCATATTGGTTCGACCCATTATCTGTGGACTGTGCCCGCCTGGTTAGGTTGGTATGTTTACGCCACGTGGCGCAGAGGCAAGCAGGCGGAGCCGATTCGCAGCAACGCAGCAGAGGTTGCGGACTAGCGGGACTCGCTTTTGTGAGACCTCAAACCACAGAGAGATCCCCAGGGAAATCACTGCGTTGCAGGTTCCAACCGCGGAGCTGTACTCACCCCAATCCGACGCCCGTGAGCAATGACCAATACGAATCCGAGCATGGGAGTTGCCATAAGGTAATGCGCCTGTCCGAATCGAACCAGCAGCAAGACGGGCAGCAGAAAACACGCCGACACGAGTGCAGTAAAAAACGGCCGTGCACGGCCTGCCAGGAGGGCGATTGGTAGCAGCAGCAGGGTAAGATCGTGAGAATGGAGGTGATAGCTTAGCAACAATGCGCCAATGATTGCGAGTGCGAAAGCTGTCGCTGCGTCCGGTTCTTTTCGAAGTAGGTGGGCGATCCATAGCACCAGGGCCCCGGAAAGGGCTAGTGTGAGACCAACGAGACACGAGTGAGGTAGGTATTTTCCGCCGCAGCCATAAAGTAATCCCCTCAGGTTGGGCATCAACGAAGGAATCTGGCCAGTGGCTTCGATCGCGGACGCTGCCTCCCCCTTGATTAGGCTGTTCATCACCAGCAACCCCAAGAATGTCTGCATACCTCGCACGCCAACTAGCCAAAAGCTAGCGCCGGCTAGAACCGTGGTGCCTGCCAAAAACCCAGTAAGGAGCCGGCGGCCGCGCCATACAATTAACAGCAACGCCAACGGGACAATGACCTGCATCTTGAAGAGCGCCAGAGCGAGGAGGAGACCCGCACTGAAGTTCTTGCCGCGTCTTAGTTGACACCACGCGGCGCAGCAGACAAGCAGAAGGCGAACCGAACCTTGTCCCTGCAGAAGTGCTAGGGCGAGCGGCAGGAAGAAGAAGAAGAGCAAGCCAGGTTTTGGCTGCCATGGGTCTATCACATGCGAAAATGGGGCCCGGGCCAGCAGGAAACAGGGAATAATCAAGGCCACGTTGAAGGCTAGAAATAGCAGGTACGCGACTCGGTAGGGAAGTAGCGAGAACGGAACAAACAGGAGGGCCTCGTATGGCGGCTGAGCGAACATCACCCAGCCATTCTCTGGATCGACCAGCCGAATCTGGATGCTTCTCTGCCTTGCGAGTTCATAGAGATGCGATGGCTCGGTTCGGGCGAGAATTCCTGCAGCATAAAAACCGCCAAAATCCGCTTTTTCGGGTACGCGGATTCGGGCCAGAAACAGAACCGGCATCAGTTCGATGAGGAGCAGATAAGTTGCCCACGCGACCAAGAATGGCTTCATCGAATGTGACGGCGAACACATGGCGACTTCAGTCTAATCCAAAGGCTTAGCCAATTTATTGGTGTCGGTCTCAGGTTAAAACACTAGACCCAGAGTCAGAACCTATCCGACTAGTATTTCCTTCGAAACTGATTATTCATTTTTGTCGGCGCGATGGTATTGCAGCGCGCTAGTATAAAGGTGCTACAGGGGAGCAATAAAAATCGCCAATTTTGAGGGGAGCCTCGCTGGCGGCACCCCTAAAGTGGGGTATTACGCATTAAGGGGATTTTGCTACACGTAAGCCGCTGAGGGAATGAAACTTTCGTGTTGGAACACATTTTATCTAGTTATTGTGATTGGAGCGTGGATGGGTGTAAAGATAAGTCCAGAGGAACGAGCCAACGAACTGCAACGGTTGAATCGTGCTTCTGTCGCTCTAGAGTCGGCGCTAAACGCAAAAGGAATTACTGCTCGCCGTACGCCACCTTTCCGCAGTCTCCGCAGTGCCAGATGAAAATTCTCATCCTTACAGGGGGTGATACGGATATTCGTTTGCCTGCGTCCCATGCCAGGAATGCCAGAATATGTTCCGCCAGCTATCCCAAAACGAGCTATAACAAGCACAAAACTACGGCCAATAGTCCACGCTGAAGTATGGACGAAACAATGCTATTGGCCTGTGGACACGAAACGGCACCACTACCGAAGAACGCTGATGCTTGCTTTTTTTATGCGGGACGGCGTAGACAATCCTGAAAATTAGCTCCCGCTCAGCGGCGTCCATCTCTCAGTTATCGATGGTCGATTCTCCCCAGGCTGGCCTTTTGTCAGCACCGGCAGTCCGCCCCTGTTTCACCACCGAAGTATGCGAATGAGATTGCTGTAGTCATCTGTCCACAGCGGAAAATGTGCGTTAGGTGTGAAGCGGGTCATGTGTTCGGCACCGGGAACCGGACCGTCCCGGTTGGGCCACGCAGCTATAACCCACGTGCTACGATATGGACTCTCAGAAGTTGGAAGCGAGCGTGCTAGCCAGGTCGACATGTTTGATTCTGCGGCAAGCCTCGCAACTACCGGTTGAAGATCAAATGCATTGGTGCTTATGTGAAAGGCCAGGATTCCGTTTGGTTTACTGAGGTGCCGGAGATACAACTGAAATGCTTCCTCAGTTAGCAAGTGGACCGGAATAGCATCTCCGCTGAATGCATCTATAACCAGCACATCAAAGTTCTGAACCTCGTTCCGGCTGAGTTCTTGCTCCAGGGAAATGCGAGCGTCGCCAGGAACAACTTTCACTTCTGCACGACTGTCGGAAAGGAAACTGAACTTTCTGTGCGCGCCGGAGTAAGCGATCCGAATAACTTCAGGGTTGATCTCATAGAACCTCATGTGGTCCCCTGGGATTCCGTAAGCTGCGACCGTCCCAACGCCTAATCCGACAACCCCAACGCGAAGTGCCCTTCCGTCCGCTCTCCCTGGGTAGTTCGTAAGAACCAACCCAATACCGCTCTGGGGTGTGTAGTAAGCCGTTGGAATTCGCTTCTTTGTCGCCTCGCAAAACTGAAATCCGTGAGCGATTCGGCCGTGACGAAGTATCAGCAGGGGAGAGCCACCGAACTTATCAGAAATCACGGTCAACACCCCGTAAAAGTTGCGCGCACTGGCGACGGCACCGCGTTCTCCAGCAAACGGCGGATAAGCGAGAACTGCGGCCAACAGAAGTGAGGTGAAACAGACACTAAACGTTGCTCCTCGCCTTAGTTGCCCGAGCGAATGTGTGCCCGAAGAAGACCCCCAGAGGACGAAAGCGACCAGCGCGGCCACCACTGCTGAAGAAAGCAGGACCGGTAATGGCTTCCAATTCAGCGTGGCCAGCCAGGGTCCCACGAACACCACGAGAGCGGAGAATGCCAGTAGCGAGGGCTTCGGCACATAGATCCAGGACCCGGTATCCCGTAACAGAATGAGGCCGAATAATGTGCAGCACAGCCATACGCTCAGATGAAATTCCCAGAATCCTTTGAATAAAATAGGCGCAATGATGCTGACGAAAACCCCTCCAACCGCCCCGCCAGCAGCCACGAAAAGATAAAACGATGTTAGATATTCTCTCGGCGGTTTCAACTGTACTAGTTCGCCGTGGCACACCATGCACGATCCGAATAGTGCGAAGGAATACATGAGGATCTGCCAACCAACGCCAATACTTGGGTGATAGAGGGCAAAGCACACCAGAAGCGTGGCCAACCCGAGACCAACCGTCCAGACAGCTCGCGAATAGGCCTTCTCAGATGAGAAGCACACCACAAACGACAGCAGGTACAAAGATAGCGGCAACACCCAAAGCAGCGGAACGACGGCCACATCTTGGCAAATTCGATTGGTTGTCGCAAGTAAACTAAGCGACCCACTTGCAGCAAGAAGCAGCCAGATAGCTTTGCGACGCCAACGGGGCGCGGGTAACTTTTGCGGCACCTTCAGAAAGCGCAACTCACGTAGTCCCGTGCAGTTCTGTCGGGCGGCTCGCCACGCTGTAGCGATGCAGGCACTGCCAAACAGCAGGAAGCCAACGCCCCAGACTTGTGCCTGGACCCTCAGAGACAACAGCGGCTCGACAATCACCGGGTAAGAAAGCAGGGCGATTAAGGAACCCGCATTTGAAAGTGCATAAAGACGATACGGCAGATCGCTAAAAGTGCGACCGTACCACGCCTGTAGCAGGGGCCCGGTCGTTGAGACCAAGAAATATGGCAGGGCAACACTTGCGAATAATAGGGCAATGATGCGAAGCAGAGGGTGCTCGCTACCGATTGGTTTCCAACTGGGACCCGGCAGAAATGGCGATCCCCATGTAGATAGGCGGAATGCAAGGACAGCAACAGCGACAACTATCAGGAGCGAGTGAACAACGGCCTGGACGCGAGGACTTAACCGGCTATCGATGAAGTAGGCGTAGGAGTAGCCGAACAGAAGGAAGACCTGGAAAAACAACATGCAGGTGGTAAAAACGGCGGGTGTGCCGCCGAACCATGGAAGAATGTATTTTGCTATGACCAGCTGTACCTGAAACAACAGAAATGCGCTGCAAAACACGGTAAAGCCGAAGAGCGCCACCATGGCGGCTTGGGAGGGAGCTGCAGACGTTCTGATGGCATTCTCCGCCCGGTAGGCACCAACAGCCAGATCGGTCTCGTCGACAGATTGCATCTGTTGATTTGAACCCAATAGATAACCAAGAGATTGTGACTTCGGTTACGATCCCATGTGACAGAAGTACTTTCAGGTGGGGATGGCACTGCTCGGGTATCCCAGCTTCCATTTCCGTTGATCGGATGCCACCGCACGCCCTTGGGTCCGTACGCCGCTCGCACCCACGCCAACAGTACCCCAACTCACCCCGCGCTCGTACGCAGCACACGCCGCCGCACCGCACGCGCTCCCGATCCCGCCTCCCGTCGACGCCCCCTCGATTCCGTACCCGCTTCCGCCCACTAACTGGCGACCACGTATTCCCACACGCAAAAGAGCGCGTCCAGGCCATACAGTCGCGCTGTCTGGAGAAACGTGTTTCGACACGCACTCCCCACTCCCCTCAGCCGCTTAGGTGTAGCAAAATCTCCTCAATGCGTAATACCCCGATAACCCTAAAGTGCCGAAACGGGAAGCCGTTAATCTTAGTCAAAATCCCTCTGAATCTTTTCGCTGAACTAGTGCTCGCACTGTTAGATTTCGCTACCCTATATTGCGATTACCCGATATGTCCGAGCCCCTTGCCTAATAACACCTTGTAATGCTGCCCACCAGTATAAAAGTGCTATAATAGTTGCCCCTCGGCACGCCATCTTCATCCACCAGCCCGCCAGCGGCCGAGAGGTTACTTCTACACCGAGTACCCAACTAAAGCCCCAAAACGGGATTACCTTTAGTTAGAATGTACTAATTTTTTCTTGCTAATCAGCCCCCCTCACTGCTACATTGTCTTCGCTACCCTACATTGCGGTTGCGCCGCTATGTCCGAAGCCCTTGCGGTTCGGGGGAACTCTTGACTCGCTTGGGCTGGGAAAGCAGACCGAATCGTAAAAGAATAAGGAGATTCTAAATGATCAACATGTTGAAGAATCTGCACAAGGAAGAATCAGGCCAGGACCTGATCGAGTACGCTTTGATCGCGCTGATTATCGCGCTGGGAGCCATGGTTGGTATGGGATCGTTGGCTTCATCGATCAACAACGAGTTCACCAAGATCGCTGCCAAGCTCACCTAACCGAACATTGTGCCTGTTGGAAGCAGGCTATGCAGGCAGAGGGGCCGGGAAACCGGCGCCATCTGCACGCAAGACCCAGGGAACGCTTGGCCGGGCGTGTGGCTACGAGAGGATCGTCGCCCTCGTAGCTTGCTTCCATTTTTAACTTCGTCTTTCGACTTTGCTTTTTGCTTTTTGGTTTTCTAATTTTCAATGATCCGCGCCATGGATCGGGATATCGCTCTTCTTATCGTCGCGCTGGCACTGGCCATCACCGCCGCAGTCTTTGATGTGCAGCAACATCGCATACCGAACTGGCTCACCTATCCGGGGATGGTCTCGGGGATAGTGCTCCGAGGGGTGCTGTTTGGATGGAAGGGGCTGGGCAGCGCTGTCGAGGGTTTCGCGTTTGCGGGCGGAGTCATGCTTCTGTTCTACGCTGTCCGGGCCATGGGAGCGGGCGACGTGAAGTTGATGGCGGCGATCGGGTCGCTGTTGGGTCCACGGCAGTCCGTTGTGGTGCTTGTGGCGACGGCGATTTGCGGAGGAGTGCTGGCCATCGGTTATGCGCTTTACCGCGGCCGCATGTGGGCGACCATAAAGAATGTTGGCTCGGTGCTGAGGTTCCATGCTTGGGCTGGCCTGCGGGCCCACCCGGAATTAAATTTGGACAATCCCACGGCTTTACGGATGCCATATGGATTGGCTATCGCTGCGGGAACTTTGTACGCCTTGCTGTTGATGTGGTGGAGGTGAGTTACGAAAACTGGTCGCTTAGGTATCGCTCTTTTGATGGCGTTGGTTGTCTCGGTTCTGGTGACATATTTTCTATACAGACGCATTAAGCAGCAATATGGGGGAGGGGCACTCATCAAGGTTGTAGCCGCTGCCAAGCCGCTGGACACCGGAACGCCACTGGCGGCTGGCGACCTGGTCGTGATGGACTGGCCGAGTAACGCCCAGTTGGATGGGGCCTTCCACAAGCCGGAAGACGTGATCGGCCGGGTTGCGATGTATCCCATTGCCTTGAAGGAACCCATCCGCGACGGGTTGCTGGCAGCTCCGGGAGCCACCGTCGGCCTCACCGCTAAAATTCCCGATGGTATGCGCGCGGTGGCCGTGGTCACCAATGAGTTGAACAACGTCTCTGGGTTTCTGTTTCCCGGTTCGCACGTCGATGTGCTGGTGAGCTTCAAACCAGACGGCAGCAACAACGCAATTACCACGACTGTTTTGCAGAACGTCGAGGTCTTAAGCACCGGCGAGAAGCTGCAACCGGACCCGAACGGAAAACCGCAGAATGTGAAGGTAGTGACGGTGCTACTGGCGCCGGATGATGCGGAGAAGCTTTTGCTGGCAAGCAACCAGGGGACGGTGCAGTTCGTTCTCCGGAATGCTTCCGATCAGGCCCAGCCGACGACCCGCCCAGTGGACATGAAGGACCTGCAGGGTACCGGCAAAGCGGCGCCCCTTGTGGCCAGGAAAGCCGCTGCGCCCAAACCACCACCACCAACCGCGTATACGGTTGAGCAATACGATGGTACGAAGAAGGGTACAGTCAAGTTTTGAGAGGCACCAGAACGGAGCATCTCGTGAAACAGAAAAGACCTAATCAGAAAAAGTTTTTCTGGCAAAGCATGGCTTTCGTACTGCTAATCGGTACGGCGCTTTGCTTCTCAACCTTGGCAGCTACAGCCCAACAGTCGTCTGAGCAGGCAGCACCAGCTACGGAGCAGGCTCCGGCGACAACCCAGCAAGCGCCCGCAACACCGGCACCCGCTCCGGCACAGGCCGCGCCCCCGCAACAGGAAGGCGAGCAGGGTCCGGAGACCGTGCATGTCATGGTGGGGCATTCGCTGTTGATCCACACCCCGTCTCGGATCAAGCGCATTCTTACCGGGAACCCGCGGTCATCGAATCGGTGCTTACCTCACCCCGGGAGTTGGTAATTACCGCCAAGGCGCCTGGCGGCAGCAGTTTGATGCTGTGGGATGAGGCAGGACAGAACCGCACCTTGGATGTGTACTCGGATTTGGATGTAACTCAATTGCGCAACACCTTGGACCAGTCCTTTCCGAACAGCGGTGTGGATGTTCAATCGCAGGCAGACAAGGTGATGCTGGTCGGGACCGTGCCCTCAGCCGCGGTTGCGGATCAGATCGTGAAGATGGCCAGCAACTTCGCCAAAGATGTGGTCAACGGGTTGCAGATTGCGCCGCCGCCTCATCAGAAACAGGTGATGCTGAAGGTGCGCTTCGCCGAGGCAGACCGCAGCAAGCTGACCCAATTCGGCGTCAATCTCTTCAGCACTGGCGCAACCAACACCATTGGCGTCACCAGCACGGGTCAATTTGGCCCGCTTGCTCTTCAGCAGCTGCAGTCGGGCACGGGCGGCACTGCAAACGCAATTCACCCTATCGAGTCTTTTGAATATCTTCTTGTTCCGCCCCGACATCAACCTGGGCGCCACCATCTCGGATCTTCAGCAGAAGAACGTCTTGCAAATCCTGGCTGAACCCAACTTGATGGCCTACAGCGGGATGCCGGCACATTTCCTGGCAGGCGGTGAATTCCCATACCCGGTGGTGCAGGGGGGCGCCGCTGGAACGGTTCCGATCATCACCATCGAGTTCAGACCCTATGGAGTAAAGCTGGAGTTCACCGGGACGATCATGGACAACGGTGTGATTCGGCTCAAAGTGGCTCCCGAAGTCAGCTCGCTCGACTATACGAATGTGGTGACGATTGCGGGATTCGTCATGCCATCGATCTCGACGCGGCGCGCTGAAACCGAGGTCGAACTCAAGGATGGCCAGAGCTTCGGCATCGCGGGCCTGCTGGACGACCGCACGACGATACAACTGAGCAAGATGCCGGGAATTGGGGATATCCCAATCCTGGGACAACTTTTCAGGTCAAGGAGTACGAATCGTTCCAACACGGAGCTTCTCGTACTGGTCACGCCCACCATTGTGGACCCAGTAAATGGCCCACTGCCAACTCCGGAACCGCAGGTCAATCCGCCGGTTAAGAATCTTGACAAAGACGGGTTCGATAAAGGCCTGCCGGATTCGACTAAGACGCCAGGGACAAAGTAACTATGACTGATTCCACCGTAACCATAAGAGGCTCGCGCAGTTCCGAGAGGCGTATCGGCATCCTCGCGGTAAATCTGGATCCGGTCTCGAGGGAAAGCCTCGAGACCTTAGTTGCCCAATCGCCTGGGGCCCATGTTGTGGACAACGTTGATCGGCATGTTACCCCACGCGAAGTTATGCGGATGTTGGAGGAGTTTCAGCATCGCGTCTGCGTGGTCAATTTTGACGATGGTGAGGAAAGCGTCCGAACCTGCCAGCGGATTCACGAAGGCTGCGATAGCAGCGTGAGCATTTTTGCCGCCTCCACCGGCTCTCATCCCGACCAGATCATCGCGGCCATGCGTTCCGGGTGTTCGGAATATCTGGTAAGGCCATTTCGGACGGACCAGATATTGGATGCCCTGTCGCATGTAGAGGCACGGCATCAGGGCAAGCTGCCGGGCCAAAAAGGCCATGTCGTTACCCTGATGGGAGCCAAGGGAGGAGCAGGAGTTACCTCGCTGGCGTTGCATTTGGCTCTAAATCTGACGCTGAGACAACAAAAGAAGGTCTTACTGGTGGATCAACATCCAGCGCTCGGCGATCTTGCCCTGTGCCTGGGCTTGGGCCGGCATCAATACAGCTTTTATGAACTGGTTCACAACATGGACCGGCTCGATGCTGACTTGCTGCAGGGCTTCCTGTTGGAGCACTCCAGCGGATTGCAAGTCCTGGATTCTCCGGAAGCAATCCATGGCTTTTCCAATACCCCATCCGACGCTATCGAACATACGCATGGCGTTTCTCGCGGAGAACTATCAGTTTGTCATCGTCGATTGTCCCCCTGGACTGAGCGAGGACACGTGTGCTGTGATCCGGCAATCGGATCGCCTGGGCATCGTGATAACTCCCGAACTGCCGGCAATCCATAACGCAATTCGCACCATCCAGTACCTGACAAGCTTGCACTATCCCGACGAGAATATCGATATCGTACTGAACCGGTTTTCCAGAAAGAACCCGTTGAGTGAACGCGAGATAGAAGCATCACTGCATCGCCAGATTGCGGTGAAAATCCCCAATGATTACGACCTGATTGTGAACGCGATCAATGCAGGTACCCCAATCGACCTCGCTCGCAAGTCGGAACTGGGCGCGGCCTTCGATGGTTGGGCAGACCGGTTCATGGCGAATGAGGCGGTTACGGAAAAAGCCAGCAAAGGGTCACGTAAAATTTTCAGTCTTTTTGGATCTAGTCAGGTATTCAGGTATAAGGAAGTTAAATGGCCAACACAAAAACCTTCGGCCCTGATATGCGCATCGGCAGTGGCACATGGAGCGCGCCACGCAGCATTGGTGTTTCCGCCAAGGCATATCAGGAACTTAAAACCACAATTCATCGCGAATTGCTTGGCAAGATTGACTTGGAGAAACTCACGTCGCTGGAAGATGTCCGGGCGCGAGCGCAAGTACAGCAAGTGATTCAAGACCTCATCGTGGAGTTGGAAACTCCTCTCAGTTCTACCGAGAGAGACCGCCTGGCACGTGAGGTGTTGCACGAAGTGTTCGGCTTAGGGCCGCTTGAGCCGTTGCTCCAGGATGCTACGATCAACGACATCCTGGTGAACACGTTCCGAAAAGTGTACATCGAGCGCGGCGGCAAACTGGAGAAGACCAACGTCGTTTTTAAGGATGACGCTCACCTTAGCCACATCATCGATAAGATCGTATCCCAGGTCGGCAGGCGCATAGACGAATCCTCGCCCATGTGCGATGCGCGCCTGGCCGACGGATCACGCGTCAACGTTATCATCCCGCCGCTTGCGATCGACGGCCCTATCCTCTCGATTCGCCGTTTCGGCAAAATCCCGATCGGCCCCGAGCAACTACTGGCCAATCGCACCGTAACGGCTCCCATTTTTGAGGCCCTGAAGGCGGCCGTGCGAGCCAAAATTAACATCGTCATATCGGGCGGTACCGGTGCCGGAAAGACGACGCTATTGAACGTGCTGAGCGGGTACATAGGCGAGGCAGAGCGCATCGTGACTATCGAGGATTCTGCCGAACTCCAACTGCAGCAGGAACACGTGGTTCGACTAGAGTGCCGTCCTCCTAACGTGGAGGGGAAGGGAGCGGTACGTCAGCGCGAACTGGTCATCAACGCCCTGCGTATGCGTCCGGACAGGATAGTCGTCGGCGAAGTGCGTGGTGAGGAAGCTCTCGACATGTTACAGGCGATGAACACCGGGCACGATGGATCACTGACTACAATTCACGCCAACACTCCTCGTGATGCCGTGGCCCGCTTGGAAACCATGGCTTTGATGTCCAACCTTAATCTTCCGGAGAAAGCACTGCGGCAGCAGATTGCCTCTGCGGTGGGCCTGATAGTGCAGATCGCTCGCATGAGCGATGGTACGCGTCGTATAACGTACGTTACCGAAATCACTGGCATGACCGGCGACGTGGTTGCGATGCAAGATATCTTTGTCTTCGAAAAGCTTGGAATCGATGTTAGTGGACGTGTGATGGGAAGATTCAAGGCTACTGGCGTGTCTCCGAAGTTCGCCGAGCGCCTGAAGAAAGCCGGAATCACTCTTCCCCCCAGTGTCTTTGAACACTCGTTTGAGATATAGCGGAGCAGATTATGTCCCCGATCACCGTGTTTTTTATCGTTTTGGTGGCCGTGTTTGCTACGCTCGCCTATTTCACCGAGCCTTCGGACGCTGACAAGAGAATCCAGCAGCGGCTTGGCGGATTGGATCACTCCCACCGCGCCGGTGAAGAAGACCAAGGGGAAATCGTAAGGCAGATCACCTTCAGCCGAATTCCCTGGGTCGATCGCATCCTTCGCGACACCAAGGCTGCACCGCAGTTGCAAATGTTGCTTGACCAGGCGAAGTTGCCGTGGACGGTTGGCCGCTTCTTCTTCTATTCGGCGTGCATGATGTTAGTAGGTTCGGTCATTGGCCATTGGTGGATACCATTGGGTTTTGCGGGTTGGATTCCGGGGTTGGCCTTGGGAGTGGCTCCGCTGGGTTGGGTGCTTTATAAGCGTTCGGTTCGTTTCCGTCGGTTTAATTTACTGCTTCCCGATGCTGTTGACCTGATCTCCCGTTCCCTGCGTGCCGGACAGTCACTGCCCATGGCCTTGGTAACTGTTGCCGATGAGATTGATGATCCACTGGGGCCGGAATTTCGTCGTTGCGCTGATGAAATGAATTTCGGGATGCCGTTTCGCGAAGCCATGCTGAATCTATTCCGCAGATTTCCCTTGCAAGACCTGCAGTTTCTCATCTCTGCAATCCTGCTGCAAAGGGAAACCGGTGGGAATCTCGCCGAGCTGCTGGACAAGACCGCAGCCGTGCTGCGGGCACGGATTCAACTACAGCAAAAAGTGAAAGTTTATACCGCGCAAGGCCGGATGACCGGGGCTGTGCTAATATCGCTGCCGTTCATCGCTTTTGTTCTCTTGAGTATCGTTAGACCGGGCTACACGGACCCTTTGTTCCAGAGCGACACTGGCCTGAAAATGGTTTATGGAACACTGATAAGCATGGCCCTTGGGGCCTTCTTTATACGGCGGATTATTCGAATCAAGTACTGATATGACGATATTTATTGCGATCTTTGCGGCCCTTGCTCTATTTACTGCAAGCGCGCTGGTTCTCCTCATGATCTCGGGAAGGACCTCGCCGACCGAAAATCGGCTCGCGGCATTGCAGACTCAATCTCGTCCCGCCTCCGACCTCGAGCCGCGCGACAGGCCTCAGGTCCAGGATGCGCTCGCGCTGGTTACGCGCCCGTTGGCGCCTTTCCGCAACTGGCTGCGATCGAATGATGAGGAACTGACGTACCGGCTAAGCCTCGCTGGCTACCGCAAACCGGAAGACGCTGACACCTTTCTGACCCTAAAACTGCTGGCCCCGGTCGTTGGGATTCTGCTCGCCACCTTTGCGGGAGCACAGAACTTTCTCCTGTACAGTATATTTTTGGCCGTGGGTTCGTTCTTCGTGCCGGATATGTGGCTGTTTAGTGCAATCGGCCGGCGCAAGGCAAAAATTAACAGGGCTCTGCCCGACGCAATGGATCTGCTGGTCATATGTATGGAAGCAGGTTTGGGCTTAGACCAGTCCGTGATGAGAATCGCCAGTGAAATAAAGAGTATCCACCCGGAACTGAGTGAAGAACTTGCCATTATCGGCCGCGAGCAGCGGGCCGGCAAACCGCGTCTTGATGCCTGGCGGAGCATGGCGGATCGGGTTGATCTCGACACGGTTCGTCAGTTCGTCGCCATGCTGATACAAACCGAGCGGCTGGGAACGCCGATTGCTCGCGCTCTCGGACAGTTTGCCGATGCATTGCGGGTCAAGCGATTGATGCTGGCCGAAGAACAAGCAGCTAAGACTACAGTCAAACTGATCTTTCCTTTGGCGATCTTCATTTTCCCCTCGATTTTTGTGGTGCTGCTTGGACCGGGAGTCCTTTCAATGATGAAGACGTTCGAAGATTTGGGTCAATAAACACGGAGGGTTATGGATAACGTAATGATGATTCGCTTGGTGGCAGCAGCACTCGCTGTCATTTTGCTGGCAATCGTAATCACCAGACGCAAACGTATGGCTACTTCGGGAAAGCGCATGACCCCGAAGAAGTAGTATGGAAGCGGAGACGATCTCGGTCCTCAATACGACCAGGAATACCGTGCTCGGCGAACAGATAAAGGTCGCCGGCACGAGTCTTCGCCGACTGGTGGGACTACTGGGCAAAAAGGGACTCGACCCTGGTACGGGGCTGCTGATCATTCCGTCGCAAGCAATCCACACCGTAGCCATGCGGTTCGCGATCGATGTTGTTTTTGTGGACCGCGACTGGCGAGTAATTCACATACGCCCAGCCATGGTTCCCGGTCGCGTGACCGGACTTCATTGGAAGGCACGTGGCGTGCTGGAACTGCCCGTGGGTGTTATCGCCCAAACCTCAACCGCAGTTGGCGACCAGTTGTCTTTCACGGCGTGAAGGACCGGGTCCTTCCCAAATCCACAACTGAACCGGTGCCCTCTCGACCCCTGCGGGCTTTTTATTCGATGTGTTCAATTTTATACAGACAGCCAAAAGGCGGCGGACTAATCTCTGCATGACGAAGTGGCGCGTCGCCCGTGGAGATGTTCCCGGCTAGGAACTCTCCACGGCCTTTGCTGTCTCGTGAGTTAGGGAACGCAGGCTTGCAGCTCCTCTCCGCTCGTCACCCGAACCAGCCAGATTTCGGACTGCATGACGACCCTGCGTTCCCCAAAATACACCTCCGACCGTCAGAAAAGCCTTGTTCACACCGAACACGAGATCTTGATTTTCCTTATGCATCAAGGTTGGCTGAGCCCGCAGTGACCCACATCTCGGGCTCTAGATGGGCGACGAAATCCTCGAGGTGCTTAAATCCATGCCGAAGAGTCTGCAGAGATTCAGCATCTTCAGGCTCTTTCAAGCCACAGGCCCACTCGATCCATTGGTTTGCTTCAGGGCCCGGCAGAGTCTGTGGCGTTCCCTCCAATCCGGCTTGGGATCGTAATTCGTTGATCGCCAGGTCACGGAGGTGATTGAGTTGATCTACCCGGAACGCCCGACGGTGCATAATACTACCGCTCTCCAACTCACTCGTGAGAGCCAAAAGACGGGAGCGCAGTTGCTCGTGAACGCTTTGCCTCTCCACGTTTCAGTATGTTCTCAATGCGTGCGAAGAATGCGGGACTTGACGCACGATCTGTAAAACGCTTGTCATAGTGGCTCTGATCATGATGGGCCGTAATCGTTTCTAATGCGTATTGGATTGACAGGCTTGACATGGCATCTTTCCTTTTGGCTGTGCACACAATGGATCATCAGAACAAAATGGATAGAGCACGTAACTGTCCACAGGGACCGCGAGGAGAAGGAGAAATACGCTTTACTATCAATAGGTTAGAAAGAAGCGTCGGACGGCGGCGATCCCGAATGAGGAAAAAGCGTTCTTTTCAGGCATAGTGTGCGGGATTGGGACAAAAGTCGCCCTCTATAAAAGTGGATCAATAACATCCGGAGCCGATCACAACAGGACAGTGCTTCGAGGGCTCAGGCGGACCTTCAACGCAAACCGTCTGTACAGAATAAGAAGAGACTCGATCGCCTACTGTCGCGAAGAGTATTGTCTTTCCTTCGTGGGAGGGCAAGACGCCAATGGCTCGATTTTTCCCAAACGCCTTCGCTTCATAAACTCCGCGGTCAGCCAATCCGAGAACCGTTTCCAAGGGTACCGCAATGGGTTCGCCGGGATCCCACGGGAAAGCCGCCCAGCCGATCGAGCACGTCTGCCGCAAAGCGATGCCGACGTTGGCCACGTCGGTTTCCCGATTTCCGATTGCGAATAGGATCCGCGAGGCAAAGGCCGCCGCTTCTTCACGGTTTGAGTACCGTGACACGATCAGGAATTCATCGCCGCCCCAACGGACCAGGAAGTCAGAACTACGAATCACGGAATTGATTCGCCGGGTCACCTCCAACAAGAGCTTATCTCCCACGCCATGTCCGTAGGTGTCGTTGACTTCCTTGAAATCGTCAAGGTCAACCATATAGAAGATCAAGTCATTAAATCGCGATTCCGGGGTCTGGTAAGACCGCAGAGCGCGATTCGCGTCGCCCACAATGGTCGTGTCAAAGAATCTCCGATTTCGGGCCCCGGTTAGGGGATCGGTTGCGGAGGCTTTGTGGAGGACACGGTTGGCCGTGGCCAATTCCATCCGCATCCCTTGCTGCTTGGCAAATACGAGAAATGCCATCACCAGCATTGTGCCCAGCGTAACCAGTTCTCGGAACTGCGTCACCTGTGATGGGATGGTTCGGTTAAGGACGGTCCACGCACCCATGACCGGCAAGGAGAGCACGGCCAGCATTCCCAGCTTGTTGACAGGAACGGACGCCTTCAATTGTTTCGACGCCACTGGAGCGCCAGCCAGGGTGAAGCCGAACAAGCCAGCGACTGAGAATGATGCCAGAGCCACTGAGTAGGGCACATCGTACCAACTGCCTGGATAGTAGAGATGCCTGTCGATTGCCTGGTTCACCACGTACCCGCTCACCGTCATGAGCAATTGTGCGGTAAAACAAATCGCATAAAGCCATCTCCAGCGACCGAAACTCCGGCTGCAAAGGAAACCTAGCGTTAGCAGTAGCACAATGTCCAACAGGCCATTCAGCCGGTTAAAGTTCGAACCATCTCTTGCCTCGTCGATCACGACGTATTGCCAAGGGATAACGAAGAACAGGTAGAGATAGAGCCACCAGAGAAGCAGCAGGAGAAAATCTACCGTGCCCTTTGATTTACGCCCTTCAACTGGATCATGGTGAGGCTGTAAGAGCAGAGCCGCTAAGAACGGAATGTTAGACAGGAAGATCAGGATGTCGCCGGCAAACAGGGTGGGTACTTCCTTCCGCAGCACAAGATCGAAATACATCCACATGGCCTGCGCAACAGTCGTTATTCCCCAACATGCCGCCAACAGCAACCAGAACAATCGGGTTTGTTTCGGGGCCACGCTCGCGTTTGCCCAAAAGACGAGCAACGCAGACAGGATCAAAAGAAACTCAATGACATCGTTGATGAGTGTGAGCGAAAACGAGCGCGGAACGAAAACCGTCGCGGCAAGCTGCCCCAACGTCAAGAAAACAATCAGGGTAGCCCACAATCTCAAATGATGTCGCTGATCTGGATTTCCGAGTCTCGAGAAACGAAAACTCAGTAGCCATCTCCTTCGGTCAGCTCTCGTTTGGCATTGACTGCTGGCGGAGAACAGTCTCTGATACCCTCCGTCACTATCAGCAATTGAAATGTCCGCGCGACCGCTTCCTTGGCTCACATTAGTATGGGCGATGATCTTCTCTCCTGCACCCTGGTTCGGCGCGCTTGTGATGGCATTATTCCTTTAGGCGACAGGACTAAATCGCATTAGGAGCAAACTGATAGAGCATCTGACTGTCCACAGCAAGGATGCGAAGGGAAATGAAGTGTTTTGTAATCAGTACGTTATAGGGCTCGGCCAGGAGCTGCGATAGATCGCAACAAGGAGAAGTGCTTTTTCCTCGGATACTGTGCGGGATTGCTACACAGGTTCGTTTCTCCCAGTGGACGCTGCTAATCTCTTGCGAATTCTGCTATCTCTTAAACACTCTCTCGCAATATGCCTCAAACCTCAAACTGACAGTGGCCGGTCACCCCCTAACCTGATTTACTGAGGGAGATCTTCCCCGGCCTTTCCCGACGCTCCATAAAGGTGGTGGGTGCGGTGGTTACTATCGTAAGTAAGGATGTCACAGACTCTTATTTCACCGTAAGAGTACAAATAGTGTGGCATCGTAGCCTACCGAACAGGCCGCCAACTTAGTGCGCCAAGATGGCGGTGTGTAGGTTATTTGTTTGGAAGGACCGCATCCCAATTTTGCAATCCTCGGCCGCCCTTGTGGCGCGCGTCATATGACGATATGGAATATCGACCGCGCTCTCAACCCGAGGTACGGGCCCCACAAGACACTTAGAATCGCGTCCCAATAGTTCTTCCAGAGCGACTTCGATTCCGACATCGGCGCCAACTGACCAGGCCTGGAAGGGTCATGACACCTGAGGTCGACATCGGCATCTCGCGAACGCTGGGTCATCTCGTCTCGTCTTGCGCTGTGCTCTCGATGACCTTTGGCTTATGGCTGTTAGCCGGGGGGATGTTTCAGGTCGACGCGTTGAAAAACCTTTTGCCTGGACAGGGCGAGGTAAAGGCGAATGCTGCCCTTTGTTTTGTTTTAATAGGGCTTGGTGTGTGGGCCTTTAGGAGGGGACAGTCTACTGTTTCCTCCGCCTGGAAACTGGTTGCGAAGGTTGCAGCTGCCACTGCCTGCGTGGTGGGCCTCCTTTCGCTGTTAGAGTACGTTTTTGCTTGGGACCTCGGCATCGATCAACTGCTGTTCACTCCTGGGCCTGAAGACCTTCCAGGAAGTTTGCGACCAGGTCTAATGTCTCCCATTGCCGCTGTGGGATTCCTTTGCCTTGGCATTGCCCTACTGCTGCTGGATGGCAAGAAGAGATTTGGCCGTTGGTCGGGTAGCTTGTTGTCTTGCGTGGTGGCGATTACTTCCATATTGGGCCTCTTGTACTTCGTTCTGAATGCGACTCCTACTTACACTTACATCTCTCCAATTACTGCCTTCGCTCTGTTTCTGCTTTCGTTCGCGGTGTTATTTGCTCGTCCTGAGTCGGGTTTGGGCGCACTAGTCGCGAGCGCAAACTCCGGTGGGACGCTGACTCGCCGGTTGTTCCCTGCCGCGATTGCCGTTCCTCTTATCCTCGCTTGGCTCCGCTCGAAAGGACAGGCCAGCGGCCTCTATCCGGATTGGGCCGGCTCGGCCCTAATGGCCGTATTCACGGTCATACTGTTGGCAGGCCTCACAGTGTGGACAGGCTTCCTGGCGGAACGACGCGACTGGGTCCGTCGCCAAAAAGAGGAAGCTATCGCCAGTTTGGCATCCATCTTTCCGTCTTTCGACGACGCCATTATCACGCAAACACTCGACGGTGTAATCACGAGTTGGAATGCCGGCGCAGCAGCGATTTTCGGCTACTCGGCGGAAGAAATGATTCGGCAAACCATTTCCATTACGATCCCGCCGGAACGTCGCGAAGAGTTTGCAGGGAACATGCAGACAATCAGGGGAGGGCAGCGTGTCCCACGGTTCGAAACGACGCGGATCGGAAAGGACGGGAAGACCGTTGACGTACTCCTTTCAATCAGCCCGGTGCAGAACCGTGTCGGAAGGATTGTCGGGGCGTCTACCGTTGCCCGCGATGTCTCGGAGCGGAAGCGGCCTGAAAACGAACTGCGCTTGAGCCGCGAGCGACTCTCCCTGGCCCTAAAAGCGGGCCGGTCCGGCACGTTTGACTGGGACATTCACAACAATATCCACACCTGGTCATCGGGAACTGAAGAGTTGTACGGGCTTGCACCTGGAACGTTCGGTGGCACTTATGAGGAGTGGGAGTCACTCATAGTACGCAAAGATCTGGAACGCACAAGAACCGCTATTCAAGAGTCCTTTAAAACCGGCGAATTTGCCTCGGAATGGCGGATTCGGCGTCGCGACAACGCTGAGATCCGCTGGGTGAATACCAGAGCGAAAGTGTTCTTCGATGATGCCGGACGGCCAAGTCGCATGGTGGGCATCAAAGTGGACGTCACCGAGCGCAAGCGCGACGAAGAGAAGTTGAGGAAAGCATCACTCTATACTCGCAGCCTGATCGAAGCCAGTCTGGATCCTCTCGTGACGATCAGTCGCGTTGGAAAGATCACCGACGTCAATGCGGCCACAGGAAAAATCACCGGCGTTTCTCGCGACCGGCTGATTGGAAGTGACTTTTCGGATTACTTCACCGAGCCGGAAAAGGCCCAGGCATGTATACCAGCGAGTGTTCGCCGAAGGCGCGGTTCACGACTACCCCCTGGCTATTCGCAGCGCAGGAGGCATGGTCACAGACGTTTTGTACAACGCTTCGGTGTTCCGGAATGAAGCTGGCGACGTAGAAGGTGTTTTCGCGGCAGCACGCGATGTCACCGAGCGCAAGCAAGCAGAAAAAGAACTGGCCCGGCGAGCCGAGGAGCTCGCCCGCTCAAATGCTGACCTGCAACAGTTCGCCTACGTGGCGTCGCATGATCTCCAGGAACCCTTGCGTATGGTGGCCAGCTATACACAACTCCTAGGGAAACGGTATCGCGGAAGAAGCTCCACGTAAAAGCAGAGGATTTTATCGCAGTTCGCTGTGGACGGCGCCCATCGCATGCAGGTGCTGATCAACGATCTCCTCACCTATTCTCGAGTGGGAAGCCGCGGCAAAGAGTTTGCTTCTACAAACTGCGAGAGTGTGCTCGAGGCAGTGCGGCTCAACCTAAAGGCAGCCATCGAAGAGGCGAACGCGGTCATAAGCCACGATTCTTTGCCCACGATTTCCGTCGACCCGACGCAGTTGAGCCAGGTTTTCCAGAACCTGATCGGAAATGCCCTGAAATTTCACGGCCCGGAACCGCCCCGCATTCACGTCTCTTGCCACCAGGAAGCTGGCGAATGGCGCTTTTCGGTGCGCGATAACGGCATCGGAATCGAGCCACAAGATGCCGAGCGAATTTTTGTAATCTTTCAGCGCTTACACGCGGGCCGCGATTACCCAGGCACGGGCATCGGTCTAGCGATCACTAAGAAGATTGTGGAGCGACATGGAGGCCGGATCTGGGTGGTATCGGAGCCAGGAAAAGGATCCACGTTCACGTTCACTATCCCAGTAGCAGAGGTGAGTTATGGCAGCTATCGCAGAGCGCCTGCAAGTTCGACGAATAGAAATCTTGCTGGTGGAAGACAACCCCGGAGACGTCAGGCTGATTCAGGAGGGGTTGCGGGAATCGAACATCGTTAACCGGATGCACACCGTTTCCGACGGCCATGAGGCGCTGGCCTTTCTGCGTAAACAGGGCAGGTTTGCCCAAGCAATACGGCCCGATCTGATTTTGCTGGATCTTAACCTGCCGCGGAAGGATGGTCGGGAGGTTCTCTCAGAAATCAAAGCCGATGCGGATTTGCGCCGAATCCCAGTGGTGATCGTTACCAGTTCCAGAGCGGAAGAGGACGTCCTGACCTCATACGACCATTACGCCAACTGTTATATCACTAAGCCGCTGCACTTGGAAAAGTTTCTTGAGGTTATAAAGGCGATCCAGGATTTCTGGGTGGGCATTGTAAGCCTTCCTCCCCAATAGGACATAGTAGGGAGAGTTTATGCCGATGCATGTTCTACTGATCGAAGATAATCCGGGCGATGCCAGGCTCATTGTTGAGATGCTGAAGGAAGCTGATGGCGATGGCTTCACGCTGGAGTGCGTCGCCCGGTTGTCCGTTGGCTTGGAAAAGCTAACGTCGCACCCTGCCGATGTTGTGCTTCTGGACCTCACTCTGCCCGACAGTAGCGGACTGGAGACCTTTGTCCGCTTTCAGGCCAGGTTCCCCATGCTCCCCGTGGTGATATTGACCGGCCTGAACGACGAGGAGACCGCAGTTCAGGCCGCCCAAGCGGGAGCGCAGGACTACTTCGTGAAGGGGACAATCGAGGGGCCGGCTCTGGGCCGCGCGCTGAGGTACGCGATCGAGAGGAAAAAGGCGCAAGAGACCATTCAACTGCAGGGCGATCGATACGCCGCTCTGATCTCAACCACCTCGGATGGCTATTGGCATTTTGACCGCGATGGGAAACTGCTCGACGTGAACGACACTTACTGTCAGATGAGTGGCTATTCGCGCGACGAGCTATTGCGCATGCGTATCGATGACTTAGAAGGCAGTGAAAGCCACGAAAAACTACTCGCCCACATCCAGCAACTGGTGGCGAAAGGGTTTGACCGCTTCGAGACCCAGCATCGTAAGAAAAATGGCGAGATGTTCGATGTTGAGGTCAGCGCCACCGCTCTCGAAGCCAAAGACCAGTTTCTGATGTTCGCTCGCGACATAACTTGGCGCAAGCTCGCAGAGGAAGCGCGGACCCAGTCGGAGGAGAGAATGCGCTTGGCCTTCGACGCAGCTCGCCTTGGGTTGTGGGACTGGAATCTCGCGACTGACGAGATGGTCTGGTCAACGACCGTCCGTGAGCAGATGGGGTTGTCAGATAGCTCCCCGGCGAACTTTGAAATATTTATGAAGTCTGTCCATCCCGACGATCAAGACGCGATGCGAGAGTTGATCGAGGCTGCTGTTCATGACAATGAAAGCCACACCCTTGAGTACCGCAGGCTCTGGCCGGATGGCAGCGCCCACTGGCGGAGCGTAACGGGACGCGCTTTCTATGACATGAGAGGGCACCCTATGCGAGTCGTCGGCATCGTGATGGACATTGACGAGCGCAAGGCCGCGGAAGATCGTCTGCTTTTGCAGGCTGCAGCGCTGCATGCTACGGCCAACTCAATTGTGATTACCGACAGCAAAGGAACGATCTTGTGGAGCAATCCAGCATTCTTACAGCTGACCGGATATGCCTCCGAGGAAGTTCTGGGTAAGAATCCTCGCATCTTGAAGTCGGCCAAGCAGGACAGCTCGTTTTATACCGATCTGTGGGCAACGATCGCCTCAGGGAACACCTGGCACGGGGAGCTGATTAATCGGCGCAAAGATGGAAGTCTGTACACCGAGGAGGAGACGATCACGCCAGTGCGCATCGGCAATGGCGGGATTACCCATTATATTGCAATCAAGCAGGACGTCACTTTGCGGAAAATTGCCGACGATAAATTACGTCGCGCAGAAGAAAAATATCGCTCTATTTTTGAAGATGCCGTTGTCGGAATCTTCCAAGTTACCCCCAATGGCCGCCCCGTGAGCGTCAATCGCGCCTTAGCACAGATGCACGGCTACGATTCCCCCAAACAGCTTCTGGCGGAGGTCTCGAATGTCGGCCGCCAGTTATTTGTCGATCCCAACGCACTGCAAGAATTGGCGCGCGTGCTGGAAACTGTTCAAGCGGCGCAGAGTGCCGAGTTGGAGATCCATGGCAAGGATGGCAAGAAGAAGTGGGTATCGATGAACATCCGGGCCGTGAGAAACGCCGATGGCAAAGTGGTGCTCCATGAAGGCACGGTCGAGGATATTACAGCGCGCAAAGAGGCGGGGGCCATTCAAGAGGAATTGAGCAGGATCATTGCCACAGTTCCGGGAATTGTTTATTCCTTTGTCATGCGGCCAGATGGGTCAAGCGCAATACCGTTTGCCAGTTCGGGCCTGCACGATATTTTCGATGTTGCCCCAGACGCAGTACGAGATGACGCCGGCCCCGTTTTGGCGGCCATTCATCCTGACGATCTCCCTCACTTTAACGCGACCGTTGCGGATTCATTCCGGTCGCTAACCCCATGGCACGACGAGTTCCGCGTGAATCACCCGAAAAAGGGGCTGCTCTGGGTCAAACTAGATGCCTTACCGGAACGTGAAAAGGATGGCAGCGTCCTATGGCATGGATTCCTGATTGACGATACGGGAAGGAAGCAGCTCGAATCACAACTCCTTCAGGCCCAGAAAATGGAGGCCGTTGGCAGGTTGGCGGGTGGCGTGTCACACGACTTCAACAACATCATGGGAATCGTGATCGGTTATAGCGACCTTATAGCGGAGACGCTGCCTCCCTCCGATCTGAATCTGCCCCGAATCATGAAGATCAAAGACGCCGCGCAGCGTGCAACCGCGTTGATCCGCCAGTTGCTGGCCTTCAGTCGCCTGCAGGCGTGTGCCCCAACGCTGATGAGTCTCACTGCGCACATTAGTCAGCTCGCCGAAATGCTGCCACGCCTCCTCGGGGAGGACATTGAGCTAATTCTGTCGCTCGATAAGAGTCTGTGGACCGTAAAGGCTGATCCCTCGCAGATCGACCAGGTACTAATCAACCTCGCAGTTAACGCCCGCGATGCCATGCCCCAGGGAGGCAAACTGGTGATTGAGACAAACAACGTCGAACTTGACGATTCTTGTGCGATCATACCCCCCGATCTGCCGCCCGGTGACTTCGTGATGATCTGCGTTTCCGACACCGGGACCGGCATTAGCCCGGACGCGATGCCGCATATCTTCGATCCTTTTTTTACAACTAAGGAGATGGGGAAAGGAACAGGGTTGGGCCTGTCCACGGTATACGGAATTGTCAGCCAGAGTGGCGGGTTCATCTCGGTCGACACGAAGGTACCCGGCGGTAGCACGTTCAAAATATATCTGCCTCGCGAGTGTGGATTGGCCTATGTGACATCTCCAAAAAGAGAGCATACAAGGCTAGAGGACCGCCGCCTCTAAGAGGATTCTGTTCGCGGAAGATGACGCTGCCTTGAGGGAGATTGTAAGCATCCAGTTGGAAGAATTGGGCTATACGGTGCTGGCGGCCAGCAATGGTCGGGAAGCAATCCGAATAGCCGAAAAACAAGAAGGGCCAATCGATCTGTTACTTACCGACGTGGTGATGCCCGGCATGAGTGGACGACAGCTGGCCGATAGGCTGAAGCAGAAAATTCCGGTGCTGAAGGTGCTGTTTGTTTCTGGCTACAGTGGTGACGTGATTTCGCGCGAGGACAACTTAGAATCCGGTGCTTACTTTGCCCACAAGCCCCTCACAAAATCGGCTCTGGATGAGAAGTTGCGCAGTATCTTCCGAGCCTAATGAGAAAGCTGCTTTGGATTGTGCTTTCTGCTAACGGAATATGTCGAAAATCAGAAGTCCCGGCAGGAGATGATGCTATGAGTGAACGAGAACAATCAAGAATACCTGAATCGTGTGAGCCGAAAGTGACCGTGCTGGCGATCGACGACGAAGCAGGCTTTCTGGAGTTTGTCGGTGAAGCAATATCTTCTGAAAACGTGGAGTTTCTGTCGACAACTCGGCCAGAAGAAGCCCTAGCTATCGTTCAGAAGCGTCATCCCGCTGTCATTCTTCTGGATCTGAATATGCCTGCGGCCTCAGGGATGGAGGTTCTAAAACGCATTCTCGCGATCGATCCCAATGCGGATGTGGTTATGCTAACCGCAGACTACTCTACCGAATCAGCGGTAAGGGCAATTCAAGAGGGAGCGTGCGATTATCTCGTGAAGCCTATTGCGGTCGAGCGTTTGCGTGAACGCGTCAGCTCATTACTCCAAGAAGCGCGGCGACGCGAGCATCGTGCGCGGCTGGAGGAAGACGTCTACCACTCGGTTCAGTTTGAGGGCATGGTCGGACAAAGCCCGATCATGCAGGACATCTTCGTCACCATACGCCGCATCGCGCAGCATTTTCGGACCGTGTTGATTGGAGGTGCAACAGGAACAGGCAAGGAACTGGTGGCGCGCGCGCTGCATCGCCTGAGTCCTGTTTCCAATAAGCCCTTTGTGGTTTGCAACTGTGCCGCTATAACGGAAACTCTCCTGGAAAGCGAGTTGTTCGGGTCCGTTCGGGGGGCATTCACGGGGGCTAGTCAGGACCGCATCGGTTTAATCGAAGCGGCCCATGGCGGTGTACTGTTTCTAGATGAGATCGGTGAGATGTCGCAAGCGATGCAGGCGAAACTGCTGCGCATGTTTCAGAACCAGGAAGTGCGGCCGGTTGGCGCCACTGTTTCTCGTAAGGTAGACGTGCGGGTGGTAGCCTCAACTCACCGCGATCTTCGGAAGATGGTGTCGCAGGGAAGTTTTCGAGAGGATTTATATTATCGGCTTTCCATGATCGAGATCAAGCTACCGCCACTTGCGGATCGCAAAGAGGACCTGCGCCTCCTGGAGCAAGATGTCCTTCGCCGTTACGCGATGGAATTGAAGAAGCCAGTCGCGGTTCTCACGCGCCGGGCACAGACGGTCTTGTCGCGCCATTCTTGGCCCGGAAATGTTCGGGAGCTCGAGAACGTTTTGGGGCGCGCCTGCATGATGACGGCGACGAGCACAATAGATGTCCGAGATCTCCCTGACTCCGTGAAGACCGTTACTGGGGGAGCAACGGAGGCGATGTGCTGGCGCCATTGGCGGATCTCCAGAGAAAACACGTTGAGCGTGTGCTGCACAGCGTTGATGGGAATAAAGCCCGTGCAGCCGAGATACTTAAAATCAGCCGCTCCAGTCTCTATCGATTCCTACGGGAGTCCAGCGATTCTTCCGAAAATGCCTTAGTTGATTCCTTGCTTTAGCCCTGCACTGTTCGTTTGGGACGTCCTGTCGGGATGGCTCACAACTTATCCTCTTTAACAGCGCAAGGCTGAAGTTTTGAGCGTTTCGCGGCAGGCAATGGGATGTACCAATCCGACACAGTATCGCGATAAAGAACACTCTCCCTCAGAATGCCATCTCTCCCGCATTTCAACCCGCAGGTTTAACTTATTGATAACAAGTCATCTCGTTTGTGGACCCCTTGGGCCAGTGGCCATTCACATGCAATTCTGATTTGCAAGTGGCAAAAGTTGGCCGCATGTGTCTTTTGACAAGGGAGTCTTCTCAATGGAAGCCATTGATTGGATCGAGGAAGCCGTAAAGCAGACAAAGGAAAAGTATCGGGTCGAGCGGGCTCGAGAAGAAGAATTGGTTCAAGAAGAGACCACAAAACGCAAGCTTAGCAATCAATTTTGCCGAGAGCTTTTCGCGTGGCTCGAAACCATAGACGTGAAATTCAATCATAAATTTGGTAGCCATGTGCTATCGGCAAATGTAGTCGGACCTGAGGGCAGCCGCAGCGCTCAAATCCTGGCTCGGCCCGTACGCAGCCAGGAAAGAATTGCCGAACTCAGCTACCAGGAAGAAATCAACAGTCTATCGTTGAGTATGTGTTCTGGCGGGACCTCTGCGATACAGACAATAAAGTTGCTTCGTTCTGCTGACGGAGAGATGCTCGCCGAAATCGAGGGCGAGCGCTATATGCCGGAGCAGTTAGGCCAGAAGATAATCATGGATCTTTTGGATTTAGACCTTATATGCAAGATATCGCAGCCGCACTTCAGTGATCTTCATCCTGAGCTGTGCGCTTCATTCTGAACTTCCTTCCCGGTCGCCTGGAGAATAAACCTGTGTACCAATCCCGCACACTATTTCTGGAGCAAACAGCCTTACTGATGGGCGCCGGTAAGGGAATTGCAAGTCTGTCCTACAAGTCCACTGATAAGAAAGCACATTTATCCTTCCCTCTCTCGTCGGCGCGTGGATAGTCACGTGCTCTATTCATTTCGTTCTCAATCTGATTCGGCGTTTGCATAGCCAAAGGAAAAGGCACCATGTCAAGCCTATCGAACCAATGTGCAGTAGAAGTAATCCCGGCCCTTCATGATCCGAGCAACGGAAGTAGTCGCCTGACAGTCTTAATTGCTGACAGTGATGAAGACTATAGGCAACTCTATTCCGATTTACTTCGGTCCGAGGGATTTCAGACATTTTGCGCAAAGGACGTCGATCAAGCCTTAGCGGTATTGCATCATGACCGCATTGACATAGCGTTGGTTGATGCGACGATGCCGAAAACGAACGGCATGACTGTATGCCGGGAATTGAGAAACAATCCGGAGACCCGAGCGGTGCCCATACTTCTCCTTACCGGTTGGGATTTTGCCCAGCCCCGTGATAGAGGAATCGAAACGGGTGCCGATGCCGATGAATATTTAAAAAAACCCGTAAATAATATCGAATTGATTACTCGGGTGCGCACACTGGTCGAGAAAAAGCGCTTCACAGAGAACCTCGACAGCGCAGAGAAGATGTTGCTTACCCTCGCCGAGGTCGTGGAAGCCAAGAACCCCTGCACCACCGGACACGGTTACCGGGTAAGCCGACTTGCCGTCTCCTTGGCCGCTCGTCTGGGTTTGTCTCCGGAAGATCGGGAGTGGATTCGTCGCGGGGCATTGTTGCACGACATCGGCAAGGCTGGAGTCCCGGACGAGATCGTTTCGAAGCCGGGCCCACTGAAAACCGACGAAAAGACCATCCTCAATTCACATACTTACCTGGGCGCTCGCATCTGCGCACCCTTATCCTCGTGTCCGTCCTTTGTCGCAAATCATTCGCAACCATCACGAGCGATTGGACGGAAGCGGATATCCGGACGGCCTTGGAGAAAATCGAATCTCCATTTTGACCCGCGTGGTATCAGTTGCAGATGTGTACGACGGCCTGACAACCGGCTGGCCGTATCGCGGTAGTTTTTCCCATGTGCAAGCGATCCACCAGATCCGCCGCGAGGCCGAGCAAGGCTGGTGGGACCTGGGAGTTCTCGACGCACTTCGAACAATCGGCACCTTTGGGTGCGTTCCGGGACGCGCGTAACAGGCTCGGCCTGACGAAGTCCCTTGATCGGTGTACCAAGTAAGGAAAAGCAGTTCGTGTTAACTGTAGCAAATCGAAACAAAAGAAATAGGAGGCACTTAAATGATTAACATGTTGAAGAACCTACACAAGGAAGAGTCGGGCCAGGACCTCATCGAGTACGCTCTGGTCGCGCTGATAATTGCTCTGGGAGCCCTCGTTGGTATGGGATCCTTGGCTTCCTCAGTTAACGCAGAGTTCACCAAGATCGCTGGCTATCTCAGTTAACCAGCAGAACGGCGATCTCAAACCTAACATACTCATTTGGGCGCGCATCTGCCCTCCCGGTTTTGTGGCGCGGCTTATTACTGAAGAAAGGTATGCATATGCGCAACGCAGGCATTGTAAAAAACGACCGAGGGCAAACCATCATTGTGTTTGCCCTCGTCATGCCCATCCTTGCACTGTTCGCAGGGATGTGCATCGACACCGGACTTCTCTATATCACCAAGGCCAAGCTATCGTCGGCGGTGGATGCCGCATGCCTGACTGGCATGAAGAACTTGTCTCTAGGACAGCCGACTGCCATAAACCTGGCCACCGATATATTTAACGCCAATTTCGGCGCTAACCCGCCTACGCCTAGCGTTACCTTCCCTACTGATACCACTGGCAACCAGCAGGTCGAGGTAACAGCCACAGCTTACGTGCACACCCTTTTTATGCAGTATCTCTCGCAATGGACAAGCGTACCGGTAACCGCTACCGCCGTGTCAACACGGGGCAAGCTGCTCATGTCCCTGGTGTTAGACCGGTCAAACTCAATGAACTCGAACGGCGGAAAAACGGCCCTCCAATATGCCGTTCCACGCTTCATAAGCAACTTCAATGACACAACCGACGAGGTCGCATTGGTCAGCTTCTCCGAAAATGCACAGGTCGACTATGCAATCAATTACAACTTCATAACATCAATTACGAACAAGGTTGGAGCTATGAGCTTCGCCGGCGGCACCTTCGGCACAGGTGCAGGCACCACTTCAGTCTCTACCACCGAAGCCAATGCGCCCCCACTGTCAATGGCTAAATTACAAAACGACAGTGTTCCTATAGTTACCGGGCAGAATACGGTCAAAGTTGTAGTGTATTTCACTGACGGCTTGATGAATACGGTTCAGGACAAGTTTCATTGCAACGGTACAACGAATAACAATTTAATACTTATCAACTATGGGGGTTTCGACTCAGGGTCGCAGGTCGACATCTTCGATCCTACCAGTCCAACCACTGTCTGGGACACTTACTCAGGCGACAGTAATGGCTTCCAGTACGGAAATGGAAGCACCGTCTGTAAGGATAGCCTCGGACACAATGTAACCACATTTCCTTCTCAGAGAACGGGAACCCAACTGTCATTTGACCAGGCCAACACGGTCACCCCTGAAGCACAGTACCGTGCCCGTCGAACTGCCACTGCTATGCGCACCGAAACCCCTGTCCCCACATTTATTTTTACGATCGGGATGGGAAGCGGCGTAACCACAAGCACGCAAGCTTTTCTGGCGGAGCTTGCAAATGACCCTTCCTATACTGCAACTTATGTTCAAAACCAGCCAGCCGGGTTATTTTTTTATATACCCAGCTGTTCGGGTAGCGCTCTCCCGGACTGCAAAGCTAAATTGAACACAGCCTTCCAAACGATTGCCGCCAAGGTTCTCTTACGGCTGACGCAGTAACATCTCCATTGTTTGTGCAATCTCCAAAGACAAGCTAGAGAAAGTTGTCTACAACTTGCAACTAGATCGTCCTGATGATGTCTATTGTTGTGCATTGCATCCCACGGGCCACATTGTACGTCGCAGCGACTGGCGACGATTCGTTCCTGCATCTCACTAAAGCCTGCCCGAAATCCTGTGTCTCAATCCCGTACAGTATCGCGGAAAGGAACATCTTTTTCTTGTGGGGCTCCGTCCGATTCCGACCGCGCGTTCTAACCTTCTAATAACAAAGCATGTTGTTTACTGCATGTTTGTGTCGTGCGGACATTTACGTGCTTTACCCATTTTGTTCCCGAGAGTCATGACCGACGGGGATCTGCAATTGCGGTGTAGGGTAGCCACTTACCGCCCCTCGCCAGGCTCTCGGGAACCGTGGTTAGGTATTTCTTTTCTCATGGGAGTCTCGGAAGTCGCCGTCCCAGGATCGGCAACGGAACATCAGGGAAGGCACGCTCCGTACGGGAGGCACGATATGCTTCATTTCGTTCCAACTAGCGCTACCGTACGCAGCGGATGCAGGCAGCGGCGGACGCAGCCGCAAATGGGTTTACCGAGTGCAGCCCTGGCGGAGTAAGTAGAACCTGTCCTTAGCGCACAAATGGAGGCACGATGAATGGCTCACTGATGCCAGAATGGATGATGAAGAAGATGAAGGCAGAGCCAGTATCGGCTATCGCGAGGCAAGAAACCAGACAGCGTCGGGTCGTTACTTTTGCCTCCCTACTCATTGAAAAGGACAGCCCAAAGTTTTGGAGGGAGTTGCAAGAGAAATTGGAAATTTCCGTTAAGTTCCTTCCAGAGTTAGGATTGACTGGCTCTACTAGTTCCTTTGGGAACGGTATACGGGTCTCAGTCTGCAGTCCCGGGACTTTTCCTATCCGAACATATACGGACCTATTCTGGACCCCAGAAGCGGGCGGTATCCGCTGTTCTGGTCTGAATATTGGCACTTACGTCTTCCGGTTTCGTGTCACGCCAGACAATCGTGTTGCCGTGTTTAGCTCCCGTGGAGATTGCGCTTTAATGAACCCCGAAGAAGCTTGTGAGCATGTTATGAAGGTAATGATTGATCTCTCATGCCCGCAGAAATAATGCCATGTTTCAACCTAGTAATGGCGCTGGTCCGCGCTGATCGCAGGAATGCGAGTAAGCCAGTCTGCTGCACCCCTACTGTGAAACGTTCCTCATAGAGGTACTCGTCATGGTCCATGTCTGGTGGGGGATAAAGGGCGAAAGGAATGAGAATCGATATAAAACAGTGACCTGTACCGACTTGCCGGCAGTGCAGGGTGGCGGGTCAAAGGCGAAGGCGGAAGGCCAGCAATGTGCGAGCACGGTAAGGTTACTCTGATCGATCCCATACGCATTGTCTGCGATATAGGATTGAATCTGGGGTGTATGGGCCTTACAGTCCGCCAGCTGAGGCGTGCCATTGCACGATGACGTTCCCCTCACCATCGCGTAGCGTGTGCCTCGTCGGGCGGCATCCGACACCCAATCATAGGAATAAAGCGCCCGGCCGACATCTATGATTCCAAACAGTATGGTGAGGATTACCACGCTCGCGACTGCAAACTCTACCAGAGCGCTACCCTCCTCCCCGTTTCTTTTTCGGACGGTCGGTTTCATCATGACTCCGCTCCTCGATCTACTACTTTCGCACCCGCTGGACTGCATTCCCATTGGCGTGGTACATCGTAGGCAGTCCTGGGTAGTTAAACAACGGGCTGAAATCAGCGTGGGTAGTAACTTGCACGCACTCTGCGACCTGACCCGTGCAGCTAGTTATTGACGGATCCGTGCAGGGAACGAAGGTATTACAGGAAGTTCCATCGCCGGTATCGCAGGCGCAACCAGAAGTCGCGACGGGGATTTGCGTGAGAGCACCTGTAAACTTGCAACTGCCCAGACCGATGATACCATTGGCGTCGCACATCGCTGCTTGTTGCATGCCGGCATAGTCCGATGCAGTAGTACCATTCTGAGCGCCATACTCGACGCCCGCGGTAGCCGCGTTCGTCACCGTCATGGTGATGAATGCCGCCCGCCCGATTTCTACGACTCCCAGCATCAGCAGCATCATGAACGGCAGCATCAACGCAAACTCGATCAGGGTCTGCCCCGACTGAGCGCTCCTTAGCTGTCGGGCACCCCGCAATGGCAGACGATCCACAGGTTCCTTCTGACTCATTGGTGTCTGTTCCATTTGATCCCCCTCATCCACTTACTCGGCGAGTGCTGCAGTATGGATTGGTGTTGGAACGAAATTCTCCACGGCAGGGGGGACACGTCCGGAGGTACACTTCGCGCCAGCACTCCGGCAAATTTCTGCGGTTTATCAAAACCATTTGGACCCAAAAAACACACCGACCGGCGCAAACGCCTTAGTCAAACGCAAGGTTAAGAATAGATCTGAAAGAACCGCTTTCTTGCGATCTTAAGTAATTCCCTGGTCACCAAGGGTGCCTAGGATGAAGGTCAGAGCTCTCCTAAACGGGAACCATTCCCCAACCTTCCAGCACTTCCCAGAGGCCGATTGTTCACTCGACCAGGGTCGCACTAGTAATTGGCCCTCCACCACCGGGCAGGAAAGTATAGTTGGTGAACGAAGTGTCACCCCTAAAATCCAACTTCCACCCAACCATGATGGTAGCCGTAGATGCTAGAGACGGTGTCCCCTTAAAGATGATAGTAGTAGTCGGAAAATAGATTGCCCCGATGTAACCCTGAGCACTGGAACCGACAAAGTTGCTGTCTTGTGGTGAGCCCGCGGGCACTCGACGGTCTTGAAAGAAAAGCATTCCCGCAAGTATTACCAACTGTGGGGGCCGACAGTGTCACCGTGGGTGAACCAGCCATCGAGATGCCGCTGTATGGGTGCGTTGCATCGAAGGTATTGAAAAAGGTCACCCCCGCGCCGTTGATTATTGGTGATCCGGTGACTCTCAGGCCTCCACCAACCAGAATGTAAACGCCTGATTTGAAGGTGTAGGTGTTGGTGCTGCCGAGGCTAATCCCTCCGTAATAGGTGCCCGGAAAAAGCGTTGTGCCATTCTGAATCTTGCCAATTGGATCTGGGGTTAGGTCTGGACAGGTGCCTGTGGGGCAGACAAAGGCCAACGGATCGTTGACGGGGGCAATCTTAGTCACCGGCTTCTGATTTGGTGAAAGTAGGCTGACGACGCCCGCATGCAGATCACTCTCGGATTCGTCCCCTACGATACCAATATAGGAGGCCTGCACTATGCCGCTATTCCCATTCTTACGCAATGCTACTGAATTCGCAGAGCCAACGTAGATGCCGCAAGTAGAGGAGACGTTCACGTTGCCGTCCACTAGGAACGATCCCGCGTCATCAGTCGGGTCCATGGCATAGATGCAGTCCGACGGGGGCCCTAATGAGGAAGCCACCGCTCGACTTTGGACCGCTACCGTATTGAAGCCGCCGACCCGCATGAAGAAGGTTGGCTGAGGCTGGGCCACAATCACTTCCACATAACCGGCTTGGCCCACAAACGGATCGCCCACAGTCTGAGGAGGGCTGTTGACGGTAACCACTACACCATTAATTCCGTTGGAAAAGCCATTCGCAATGGTATCGTTCTGCGCGGCGCTGGTATAATCCCCAGCGTACTGGAGCGCAGAGGCCCCGGCGAGGGCGCCAGCGTCAGCCGCTTTCTGCATCTGCTGCTTCTGATAGCGCAGGTACCCAACGTCGACACCGAGGCCGGCCATCAGCATCAGGACAACCAGTCCCAGTGCGGTCAACACCAGAGCTTGTCCTTCGTCGGCTCTCGCCAGCCGCTTCAAATTCTGTTTGTGTGTTGGAATTGGATTCGACAAAGTGGCACCCCCGTGTGTGCGAACTGAATTTCCGCGATCTATCAAACGTTAGCCAGGACAGAACAGCGGTAATCGACAGTCCTGCAAGTAGACAAATCCACAAGATGATACCGACTTGATAACAACAAGTAACCGTTAATAAAAAGCAATATGAAAACTAATTGACCCCTGTAACCGATGGGCCTTAGTACCTCCCGGATTCGCGCAGCTTGCCGGCGCGCCATCCGAGGAAAACCGCCGTTACGACGATAGCCAGGAATTGAAGCGTCTGGGTCGCTACGGGTTCGGCAGCGAATTGCCGCCAATAACGATTAAGAAGGGCAACCGCGCCACCAACTCCCGTTCCGATAACGAGTACGTTGTAGCCCACAAGGAGAAGTAGAGCGGCCACCACTACAATTGCACCGGCTATAATGACACGCAACATACCGTTAGAGTAGGATGATTCCTGCCGGAAATCAATAGCCTTGATAGCGAAAAGACATGACACGAAAGAGTTATTGGGGTAAGATTCTCCGTGTAGGCTCTTGAGGGCTATCGTACATAAGACTTTGGTGGCATAGCATGAGAATTCCCGCGCTATTCGTTTTCTTGCTGGCAGGGGCTGCGCTAATCTGGGGACAGACGCCCGCCGCCTCCCCTCCCGAAGCTTGCACCAAGAACGTCTCCTTCGCGGTGGCTGAGGGTGGACAGCCGGTTCCCGCCGTCCCCAAGTTCACCTCGAAATGGATCGACAAGAAGTTACCTAAGCAGGACTACAAGGGCCTTTGCTTTTCTCAAATTCCGTCGTCGAGCTCGAGTAACTACGTGGTGATTTTTTCGACGTCGGAAGCGATGTTCGAAGGCCTTACTCCCACCGCCCACACCTACACCAGCGCTCCTGGTTCCGCGAATGGAAGCAAGACCACCAGTTACGGAGGGACCTGGAGTTACGCGTATGCCGGCGTGCCGCCTCCCAAAACTACCACCACGCTCGATCTGCAGCGCGACGACAAACCTAAATCACTGTTTGCGCGTGCCTACAATCAGCAAGGCCACTTGGTTTCCAGCTACAGTCTGGCTGGGTTTCCTTCTCGAGAGACGCTGGTGGAATACATACTCGCCGCCATCCTCGGCGATAGGTCGTCGCCAACAAGGCAGATGCCGACGGCGGTGCCGCTCTCCGTTTACTACGTCAATTGCGATGTGGATAGTCCACAGGTCCAAATCGCCATGGGCGCACCTCCATCCACAACAGTGCCGGCAGAACCGTCGCGCAGGGAGCCGCCAGCCCCAGCTCCGATGCCGTTGGAGATATGGTCCACTCCGGCGGGCGCTGACATATCCCTGGATGGCATGACCGTTGGAAAAACACCCCATTCCCTTGTCGTTCCGGCCGGTCAACATATGATCACGCTGCGCAAGCAAGACTTCGCAACGTGGGAACGGCAGGTGCAGGTGGACGCCGACAAGCGTAGAGTCGTCGCGTATCTGGAACAAAAATCAATTGTCCTGAAGTTCCCGCCCGCGCTTACGCCGCCAGAACCTTCTCCCAAAGAATATATACGGCCTGCTTCCAAAGATGACAAAGATAAAGCTGCAGGAGGAGGGCCGACATTGAACTTTTGGTCGACCCCGGCGGGCGCTGACATATTTGTAGATGGCGCGTTGGTCGGGAAAACCCCATTATCACTCGCCGTCGCACCAGGAGAACATGCGGTCTCGCTGCGCAAGAAGGATTTCGGAACGTGGGAGCGCAAAGTGGTGGTGGATGCGGGCGACCGCAGAGTGGGCGCAAACCTGCCGCAGAAATCGCTTGCGCTGCAGTAGGCTCGGCGAGCTTCTTTACCTAGATTGGATCCACATCACTGGTTAGTGGCTGACACGGCGGTGCTGTTCTTGAAGAGTTGTCAGTTTATCCGCCACGGCTCAGGCATGGGCGACAAATAACATCACATTGGAAGCGACGATCACAGCATAGATTCCACATAGGGTCCACAGCCGCCTCATCCTCTTCGTCTGCCACGCGAGCAATACAATCAGCCCGAACACCAGCAGCTTGGCCGGCCACAACCCAAACTGGCGCACTAGCGGGTTAAGTTCCATCACCCCAGGTATGGTCAGCGCGAACCGGGTAGAAACCAAGTCTCCAATCTGCAAGAGACAAAGGATAAGAAACGGAACGATCTTTTGATTTAAGGTCATGAAATGATCCGTGCGGTCCCTTCATCCGTTGCGGCGCCGGTAGGGAGGAGAGCGACCAAGTTCTCATCCGGCCATCGACCTCGCGTTCGGATTCGTTATTGCGGTCAGTACCCCTTGGGGTGCTGCCCACTGCTAAATCACTTCGGCAATCGGCGGCGCGAACTTTATAGCGATGTGGACGCAAACTGATTATCGTGACCGAAAACCCCCGTCTCGGCGCTTGGCAGTCAGGTGATTATCTAACCGGCGCTATGCCTCTGAGCCCCACTATCTTCACAAACCTAGACGACACTGCACCCCGTGTCTGGTCACATATGCTCATAGGATGGAAAGCGTGCGTGAAAGGTTGGCCTTTGACGGTGGTTGTTGCGTACGCGCGATTTGTGAAATCTGGATTGCGCGCGCGAAAGATGTTCCAGTTACGGGTGTTTGCAGAGGTCGAGAGGAGTCAGCGAAACGTTCACGTCATCGGTCTTCACGTTCCAGAAGGTCCTATCCGAATAAGCCTGGCACAACTCCCGGTCCTTGTCTTCTCCCTTCGATCGTGCCCAGAGAATCTCCTGGGAGTTGAAATCCGCTCCATTATGCACAAGTTCGTTTCCCGGATAGTGCCGTTGCAAATCGTACGACACCAGGACGAGCTGCTTCCCGGGCTGGCTCTCCAGTTGCTGGGCTACGGACTGACGGGCATCGCGGAAGGCGAACGCGGTATTTATCGCTGCGCTGCCGGTTTGCCTTGCCAGTGAGCTCGCAACCACCGTAAGGCAAACAGCCACGACGAATGCTTGCTCTCCGGCGTGCCGCTGTTGCCAGAGATATCGCAGCCCCTCCACCGCAAACAGGTATATAGCGACCGTTGCCGGCGCAGCATAGTGCGGCATGGTATAGATACAGAGCGCAAGGGCAATACCCATCGAAAGCGTAGCCCAGGCCACGATCCTCATGCGTGGTTGCCTCAGGCTTGCCAAAAAGCCGAGCAACGCGGGGAACGATAGTGCCGGCCCTACGTAGAAAAACCAATCGCCAGAAACCGCCGGGTCTCCAAACCCGTTAGCTCGGAGGGGGACCGGGTGTTCTCATATCCGTACTCCTCTTCCGTGACTTTATAGAATTTCGCAAACACGGGGTCGTGGAATGTGAGAGGGGGCTTCGCTTGTTGCCACAAGAACAACGGAAGCGGGGAATAGGTCCGTTCGTTCAAGATGTGAGGCAACAGGAGCGGATCGCCAGTTGTTCGCCGGTTGTAGTATCCCATCAAGGCAAGCCCAGCCACCCCGACAGCTACCACGGGCAGCAGCGTTGAACGAAGTGTCACTTCCCGGTGAATCGCAGCTCGCGTTGCCTTGTAGCCAAAGTACAACAGCAGAGGGAGCGAGAAAGCGAAGCCTTCATAGGGCCGGGAAGTAGCCAGGATGAGGAGGGAAAACGCAAATAGAGCTGCGAGTAGCAGACGGTTCCGCTCGGTGCGTTGTGGATCAAAAAGGCGCACCACCGCGCCCAGAGCAAGCGCGCCGCCTAGCGCCGCCACTGAGCCACCCCAGTACGAGTTCATCCAGTAGCTGAAAAGAGCGATGCGAAAGACCGCCATCAACCCACCCAGGAGGGCCCAACCCGACGGCACAAAGGCTTGCAGGCACCAGCAGATTGCACCGCATAGCAGCGCAGTGGTTAGATACACACCGATCCAAGGTTGATGGAAGACGATCTGCCCGAAGGCCAACGCGATTCCCTGCGAGACCGGATATTTCGAATGGTAGGTGGGCGTCATGTTCACATGGAAGGTCTCGAAATGCTGCCATGCGGGCGGGGTTGGATTGCTGAGCCGGTGATGGGAGAACGTGTCTGCCATCAGCAGGTAACTGTATTCGTCGTTGATGCGCGGTGCAGGAATTCCGACGACCGGCAGCAGCAATGCCCGGCCGATGAGCGCCACGGCAATCACAAACAGCACCGATCGCAAATTACTGCCAAGTATCCACGCCAGCGCTCTTGGTCGGTTCACTGCTGGACGCAGAAAACGCAAGCTGACATATGCGATAAGGAATGCGCGAAAAGTATGCAGCTTTCCGACGCCAGCATGCGCAGACCGTTAATCGGCACATAATTCATGGAAGGGACATTCTACGGTGAGATGGCGTGCAAGTCGGAGGGTATTTGCCATCTTGCACTGGCGTGGTTGCAGAACCAACAGGACTACCCCGGCCCTGCGGCCGGTGGTGTTCTGAGCGCTTTTACTACGGCGTCGCGCATGGTCAATAATTCTTCCTTAATCGTATTCCATACGATCGCGTCATCGACGCGATGATACCCATGACGCAAGATATTGCCCATCCCGTGAAAACCTTGCCAGTCAGGTCCCGGGCATATCGTTTCGGCTTCATCCCCGAGTCTGATTACTGCTTCGGTTAGAATCTGCAACTGCCGTTCGACAGCGGACTTCGTTTTAAGGTCCTTACGGTAGGCTTCAAAATCCATGCCACCAATAAATTCATTGATGTGGTCGATGCTTTCCTGAATGTCACGCAAATGGGTTTGAGGATCTCTAAAAGGCAAGGACAGCCTCTCGTATAGCTCTGGTACGGACAGGCTCTCGCATCCAGTCTGGGGAAGACAAATCGACGTTAACGCCCAGAATATCTTTCAGACGATTTTCAAGTCTGCCAACGCTCACAAGAGTGAAAGACTTCGATTTGTCGAAATCGGCCATCAAATCGACATCGGAGAAAGGAGTAACGTCGCCCCTGGCCACAGATCCAAAGATGCGCAAATGGACGATGCCGGCGGCCTTAAGCTCCGCTTCATACTCCCGCAATTTCAAAACAACCTGCTCTTTATCCATACGCGCAGCGCTGGTTGATTTCAAAGAAACGGTCACGCAAACACCCTCATTTTCGTCCTGTCTCACTCTCTTGACAAGCCCCTAAGGTCCTGCTGATTCAGTCTCACCGGCGCGCGCACATATCCAGTATCTGTTGTGGCGTATGACCCTGGTGGCGCAACGTGCGCAGGCTGAGGGCATCGTGTCGTTTGGCCAGCCGAACTCCCGATTCGTCGCGCAGCAGGTCGCAATGGTAATAGGCAGGTGCTGGTAGCCCAAGAGCACGCATCAGCAGCAACTGCCGGGCGGTGGATTTCAGCAGATCGGCGCCGCGCACGACTTCGGTAACCGCCATGGCTGCGTCGTCAGCTACAACCGCCAGTTGATAGGCGGGCACGTCGTCCCGTCGCCAGATTACGAAGTCGCCGAAATCTTTACCCGCCACGAAACGCTGTGGTCCCTGTCGCAGATCGTTGAAGGCCACCACCTCGGTCTCAGGCACGCGGAATCGCCAGTTCACGCCTGCGGGTGCCTCATATTGACGGGCCTCGCCGACCTTCTCGCGGCAGCGTCCCGGATACAGCGGCTCATCATCATTTTCATTGGGAGCAGCTGCCGAAAGCGCCAGGTCTTTGCGGGAGCAGTCACAGGGATAGATGAATCCGCCATCGCGCAGCCTGCGCCACGCGGCCAGGTAGAATGCCCGCCGCCGACTTTGTTCGTACGGCGCGAATGGGCCGCCAATGTCCGGGCCCTCCTGCCAGCGGATGCCCAGCCACGCAAGGTCTTCCATCATCGCTCGCGCAAATTCTGGTTTGGAGCGTTGCGGGTCGAGATCTTCGTTACGGAAGATCAGGGTCCCGCCATGCTCGACGGCGCGCCGATAGGCTGTCCAAAATGTACAGGCGTGGCCGATGTGCAGTAGCCCGGTGGGTGAAGGCGCCAGCCGTCCGCGATAAGGGGTCGGATGCACGTTGGGACCTGCGTCCATGCACTGATTTTAGAGGCACGGCAGCCCGCGATCTATTGTTTCGTGGCTTCTGGTTGCGTGAGCATGATCGCGGGCACGTCCTGCTGTTTTACCAGGTTGTTATAGGCAGGAACGTCGCTGGCGACGATCTCCTTCCACTTCGCCAACTGCGCATCGAGTTCTTTGCTCAGCATGTCGAACACTTCGTACGACTGCTGCGTCGGGGCCGTGTCCGCACTGCCGACTACACCCCCGAGGGCCACCAGGTGATTGTTCAGTCGAACTGGAAAGTTGAGCACATCCTGACCGCTCTTGGCCTTGGTTTGAATCAGGTCCCCTTCCACTTCCGTCATCTTTTTATTCAGCGCCTTGCCGGCATCGGCAATGGCTTTCGCCCTGGGATCGTTGCCGAGGCGCTTGTTGATCGTATTGATTTGTTCGCGCAGGTCACGAATCTGGATGATGGTGTCGTCCGTTGCCGTTACCTCATCGCGAATCTTGAGCAGCAGATCGAATCGTTTAGCCATGTCGGCGGAGGTCACGCCCACCCGCGGATCCTTGGTGATTTCCAGCGGCGCCGTATAGATCTTGCCGACTACCGTCAGTCGTACCTGGTAGGTTCCTGGCAGGGCGTCTGGACCGTTGGTACTGCCGCCCCAAAGCGGCGCATGCGGCACCTTGGTTGACCCTTCATAGCGGAGATCCCAAACGAATCGGTTCAGGCCTGCATCCACCGGAAGATCGCTGCTGTTGCGATCGCGGTTAAAGAAGTCCTCCTCGTCGTCCGCAGGCTCTTCTTTCTTGGGAAATTTGCGGATGGTTTTCCCGGAGGAATCGAGGATTTCCAGTGTGATTTTTGGCGCCTCCTTGCTTTTATCAGCGTCCGGCTTAGCCTGCGACTCGTCATTACTAGAGCTCGCCGCGCTCCTTCTTCTCTGGCTTCAGCGAAGTTTTCAACCAGTAGTAAACGAGCGGCGCCCCCGGGCGGGTTCTTCCCCACGTTGCCTTGGGCGGCAAAGAACGAAGGCCGGAACACGGTTTCGCTTGTCGCTGCCGGAGTGAACAGGTGCGCATCTTCCTGGGGAATCGAATCGTTGTACTGCCGCAGCGGAGTGATGTCATCCAGAATCCAGAAGCTGCGCCCGTGAGTTGCGACCACGAGATCGTTGTTCTTGACGATCAGGTCATTCACCGGCACTGCCGGCAGATTGATTTGTAACGGTTGCCAGCGGCCGCCGTCATCGAAGGAAACATAGACTCCTTGCTCCGTCCCCGCGAAGAGCAAGCCCGCATGGCCGGGATCGACACGCACCGCGTGCACGTAATCATTCGGTGGAAGACCTGTGACCAACTTCTTCCAAGTTTTGCCGAAGTCGGTCGTCTTGAAGACGTACGGCGTGAAGTCGTCCATCTTGTGGCGTTCGACCGCCATATAGGCAGTCCCGGCTTCGCGAGGAGAGGCCTCGACCATACTCACTGTGCCCCATTCGGGCATGGCCTTGGGCGTGACATTTTCCCAGTGCTGGCCGCCATCGCGCGTCAAATGGACCAGGCCATCATCCGTGCCCGCCCATATCAGGTCCTTCTGCACCGGTGATTCCACAACAGAGAAAATTGTGTCGTAGACCTCGACGCCGGTGTTGTCTTTCGTGATTGGACCGCCTGAGGCCGCCTGCTTCGCCTTGTCGTTGCGGGTAAGGTCTGGACTGATGATGGTCCAGTTCATTCCGCCGTCGGTTGTCTTGAACAATACCTCGCCGGCAAAGTACAGCGTCTTGGGATCGTGCGGCGAAAAGACAATGGGCTCTGTCCACTGGAATCGATGTTTTACATCAGCCGCGGCCCACCCGATTGGGTTGATCGGCCATGGATTCACCGCCTGTTCCTGATGAGTACGGTGATCGTAACGCGTGATCTCGCCACCGTAAGACCCCGCATAGACGATCATCGGGTCGTTGGGATCGGGAGCGACGAAACCGCTCTCGCCGCCACCTACGGCGTACCAATCTGATCGGTCAATGGAACCATCGAGTCCTGCGCTGGCGATTCCAACCGTTGAATTGTCCTGCTGCGCACCGTAGATGTAATAGGGAAACCGGTTGTCACTGACGACGTGATAGAACTGCGCCGTGGGCTGGTTGTAAATGCTGCTCCAGCTTTCGCCGCCGTTTGTGGAAATGGTGGCGCCTCCGTCGTTGCCATTGATCATGCGCTTCGGATTCGCAGGATCGATCCACAGCGCGTGATTATCCCCGTGGGGCACTCGCAGACGTGTGAATGTCTTGCCGCCGTCATTGGACCTATAAACAGCCGTGTTGAGGATGTACAGTGTATCGGCCGATTTGGGATCGGCAAAAATGTGCGAATAATACCAGGCACGCTGGCGGAAACGGTGGTCATCGGTCATGATGTGCCAGGATTCGCCGCCATCGTCGGAGCGATAAATCCCACCCTTCTCCGCTTCGACACTCGCCCATATCCGGTTGGGATTTGCACCTGACACAGTGACCCCGATGCGACCCATAACGCTTTCCGGCAGACCGTGCCCTTTGAGTTCCTTCCATGTCGTGCCGCCATCGTTGGAGCGGTAAAGCCCGCTTCCCGGGCCACCACTTTCCAAACTCCATGGCGTGCGCTTTGCTTGCCAGAGCGCTGCGTACAAGATGTTGGCATTGCTGGGATCGAAAACCACGTCGATGCCGCCGGTCTTGGCATCCTTGTAGAGAACTTTTTGCCAGGTCTTGCCGCCGTCCTGCGTGCGAAAGATCCCGCGCTCTTCATTGTCGGCAAACGGGTGACCTAAAGCTGCGACGAAGGCGACGTCAGGATTTTTTGGGTTGACGATCACGCGGCCAATCGCATGTGTATCGGGTAAGCCAACGAATTTCCAGGTGGCGCCGGCGTCGATCGACTTGTACACCCCGTTGCCGCCTACGATGTTGCCGCGGATACAGGCTTCGCCAGTGCCTACGTAAATGACATTGGGGTCCGATTCGGAGACAGCAATTGCGCCAATCGACGGCGAGGCGCCTTTCGTCTTGTCAAAAATAGGTTTCCAGTTGAGGCCGCCGTCCGTGGTCTTCCACACGCCTCCGGCGACGGCGCCGAAATAGTACACGTCAGGACTGCCCACAACGCCCGAGGCCGCCACAACCCGTCCGCCACGAAATGGACCGACCAGGCGGTATTGCAGACCTTTCCATGGTCCCTTGTATTCGCCCTCGTCCGGCTGAGCGTCAGCAGCGTTCGTCCCCGAGGTCTGCGCTGCTTTCTGCGATGGTGCTTGCCCCTGCTCAATCTCGGTGCTTTGTTTTAGATCGGATTTCTGCGCCACCAACGGTGCAACAAAACATGCAAAAAGAAGGACGATTAGAGTCGCTCGCAAGATATTTTCCTCCGGACCATCAAACTGACAGACAATATCTGCCCATCAACCTGATGAGATGAGAGCAGAACACAATATCAGGAAGCCCCCACTTTGGTCGAGGGCATTTCTGGCGATTTGGTGCGGTTCCCTGGTTTCAGCCGAAGGGATGTTCCAGCGAAGGGCTTTGGGGCGTGAACAGTTGTGCTCCGTCCGCGGTGATGTGCATGTCGTCTTCCAGGCGAACGCCGAACTCGCCGCGGATGTAAATGCCGGGCTCGTCGCTGAAGCACATATTGGGCGCGAGCGCGATCGTGTCGCCACGAACCAGGTACGGCCACTCGTGGCCATCCATTCCGATCCCGTGACCGAGGCGATGGGTGAAGTGCGCGTAGTTGGGGCCGAAGCCGGCAGCTGTCGATCACCTGGCGCGCGGCGGCGTCCACCGACTGCGCTTCTACTCCAGGCTTGGCCGCAGCCAGCGCTGCCGCCTGGGCCCGGTGAACGATTTCGAAAACGCGGAGCATCTTGTCGGCCGAACGGGCCGGCGGGCTTACCCAGAACGAAAGTGCGGCTGATATCGGATGCATAGCCTTGAGCGCTGCATCCGCCATCGATCAGCAAAATCGTGCCTTCGCGTACCACTTGCGGCGTGACCGACCCGTGCGGCAGCGCGGAATACTCACCGACCTGCACGCTGGCATCGCCTTTGAAGCCGAGGCGGGAATGGGCGGTCGCCACCAGCATGGCAAAATCGTCTTGCGTCATGCCGGGCTGCAGCGCTTCGTATGCGGCCTTGTAGGCCGCCAGCGTGACCTGATTGGCCAGCAGCATGAGCGCCAGCTCGTGCTCGCTCTTGATCATGCGGCAGCCTGCGGTGACCGGAGTGGCGCTGGCCAGTGTCAATTGCGGCGCGGCTTTTGCCACCTCCGAGCTGAAGACGTAGGTGACGCGCTCTTCGATCCCCAGGTTGCCGGCGACGATGCCGCGGGCCCGCAAGCCCTGGGCGACGCGCTCATAAGGGTTCTCGTCTTCCTGCCAGGTCAGGACGTTAGCGTCGCCAGCCAGAGGGCCTTTGGCGAGCTGTTCGCGCGCCCGATCTTCCTCGAACGCAGGACAGACGAAAAATGCTGTGCCTTTCTGCGGCAGCACCAGCGCCAACAGGCGCTCGCTGTTCCACCAATCCAAGCCGGTGAAATATACAAGTGAGGTACCGCCGAAGAGGAAGATGGCGTCGAGATGGTTCTGCTGCATCAACTGGCGAGCCCGCTCCAGCCGCTGGCGACGCTCGTCCGCAGTGATCGGCTTGGCTTCGGCGGCGCGCGATTTCAGCGCAGCCAGCGAGGGGGGCAGCTTGCCTTTAATAGGCTCTGCGGTGCGGCGCTGTGCAAGGCCGGGCACAGCAGCGACGGCGCCCAAGATCGCGGAGTTGGTGAGGAACTGTCTTCTTGAGGGCATCGGATTCAATTTGTATCACGGCCGCGGTGACAAATTCATCCTGCCGGACTACAAGACACGCTATTGCACCGGGACAGTTACGGTTGCCGTCGTGCGGCCGTACTGGTTGGTAACGTAGAGCGTGTACGTGGTGGTCTGCTGCGGATAAACGACCACGGTGTTTCCGCGAATAGCACCCACTGATGGCGAGACGATGTTGTATTCACCGTAGAACCCACTCCAGCTCAAGGTCACGGGCTGCCCTTGGCCAGCGGAATGTGTGGCAGTGAAGCTATTGATGACGGGGTAAGGTCCGACTGGCACGGTGTAGCGCGTATAAACCGGATCCATGCGCACGACTTCGAAATTTCCCGCCACCACATTCTTCAGCAGGTTGAGGTGGGTATCGTTCCAGTGGATGTCGGGCGTTCCGCTCAGAAACATCGAACCGCCGTTGTCCACTACGATCATGCCGTACCGCTTAAGCGCGGTCAGAATCACTTGATCGTCGGGCGGATAACCCGAAATGTCGTAGTTTGCCTTCAGCCGCAGACGCATGCCCATGGGAGCGGCAAGCGGGTTGCTGGTATTGGGCGCCCAGTGGGAAGCCGGCGGCGTGAATGCCTCGCGTGACCATCGCACTGTGAAAGCCAGAGCGTGCCGAATCACGCCGGAAGCAACCTCATCCTGGCGGACGAGCCCGGGAAACTCCGCGGTGCCGGCAGCATTGACCGACGTCCATGTGTAAGGCCGCCCTTCATTGGCAGCCAGGTCCCAGACAGCTGCGGAATCAGCATTCCAACTGCCGTCGGTCTGCTTGTAAGCGTGATACAGCTCGTAAGCCCAGCAATTTCCCTTGTCCAGCACAATGACGTGGCGGTCGTTATCGCCGGGATTGGGATAGCCCTGAATAGGGGCATTGGCGGGAATCGGCATGGGTCCCGGATCGCTCTCGTCCCCGTAGGCCGTGAAGTTAATGTTCACCTGCGGCTGGCTTCCTGGCACAACAATGTAAGGGACACCCATTGTCGATCCGTCCCACAGGCCTTGGCCAAAATCAGGATGCAAGCGCGTGCCGGCGCCGATGAAATTGATGATAAAGACGGAATTGTTATCCACGGGTTCAGTCGAGATGTCTTTGTTCCAGAGACTGTTCGGACCGAAGGGAACAAACTGGTGCAGGTTGCCACCCAACCCAAGGTTGATGTTGCTGCAAGGAATTCCTTGCGCGAATCCAACCATGCTGACTCCCAGGATCGCCGCCGTTACCAAAACACAATTCCAGAAAGCACGAGACATTTTGAGACGCTCCTCTAGTTCTCGCAGATGGTCGTTCTTGTATTGCGCGGGGCCCGAGTCCCGCCAACCTGACGAAGTGCCAGCAGATTGTAAGGGCCTGGCGGGCGATCGCCATCGACAAGATTGCCCGAGCTGCGCACCGTAACTCAGGAGAAACCATTCTCGCGCTGACCAGCGTTCTGGTCGGTGACGGAGGTCACAACAGTTCGGGCGGCGCAAGCTCTTGTGCTCCTCGTCGGAACTCTGCGCCAAGATGCTACGATAGTAGTTCATGTCTGCTCCCGAATCCCTGTTCCTACGCGCCTGTCGGCGGCTTCCGGTCGAAACCACTCCCGTTTGGTTCATGCGGCAGGCGGGCCGTTACATGCAGGAATACCGCGACATCCGCAAGCACCATTCGCTAATCGAAATCTGCAAGAAGCCGGAATTGGCCGCCGAAGTCACCATCACAGCCGCCGAATTTCTGAAGGTTGACGCCGCCATCATCTTCGCCGACCTGCTGCTGCCGCTTGAGGTCATGGGCCTGCCGTTCCATTTCTCCGCGGGCGAAGGGCCGGTGATTGAGAAGCCGCTCCGTACCGCCGAAGACGTGAAGCTGCTGCGCACCGATCGCGCTGCCGAGCTGGGATACGTCGCCGATGCGGTGGCACTCGTGGTCAAGCACTTCGGAGACAAGCTGCCGGTGATCGGCTTCTGCGGCGCGCCCTTCACTCTCGCCAGCTACATGGTCGAGGGCGGCGGGTCGCGGCATTATCTGGAAGTGAAGAAGCTGATGTACAACTCGCCCGAGGTTTGGGACGAACTGGTGACCAAGCTGACCGACGTGCTGGTGGAGTATGCCACCGCGCAGGTGCGCGCGGGTGCTGACGTGTTACAGATCTTCGACAGTTGGGTCGGCTGCCTGAGCGTGGAAGATTATCGCCGCTATGCCATGCTGCCCACCACGCAACTCATCCGGCGATTGCAGCAGGAAACCCATGTCCCCATCATCTACTTCGGCACCGACAGCGCCACGCTGTTGCCCTCCATGGCGGAAACCGGCGCGGAAGTCATTGGCCTGGATTGGCGCGTTCCTCTCGACGAGGGCTGGCGCACCGTGGGACACACCCGGGCGGTGCAGGGCAACCTCGATCCAGTTCTGCTGTTTGCATCGTGGCCGGAATTGAAGCGGCGCGCCGAACACATTCTCCGCCTGGCTGACGGACGGCCCGGGCACATCTTCAATCTCGGTCATGGTATTTTGCCGCACACGCCGGTCTCCAACGTGAAGGACCTGGCGCAATTTGTGCACGAGTTCAGCCTGACGGCAGCCAGCCCCGCGGGGACCGAATGAGCCAACAGGCAGTGCTGCTCATCGCTCATGGCAGTCCGGAGCGGGTGGAGGACATTCCCGAGTTCCTGCAGAACATTTCGCGTGGGCGCCCCATGCCGGATGCGGTTGTGCGCGAGGTGCAGCATCGCTACTCGTTGATTGGCAGCTCGCCGCTGACCCGGATTACGCGCCAGCAAGCTGACGGAGTAGGGCGGGACTTGGGACTTCCGGTTTACGTTGGCATGCGCAACTGGCATCCGTTTATTGCCGACACCTTACAGCAGATGGCTGCCGACGGCGTTACAAGCGTGGTCGCCATCTGCCTTGCTCCGCATAATTCGCGGACCAGCGTGGGCCTTTACAAGCAGGTACTGTTCGGAAATAAGCCACCATTCGACATCGATTTTGTCGAGGAATGGCACGATCATCCCTTACTGGTTGCAGCTTTCGCCGAAAAACTGAAGACTGGTTGGGCAAAAGCATGCGCGGAGCACGGGTCGCAGTTGCCGGTTTTGTTCACAGCGCACAGCGTTCCCACGCGCACGGTTGCCGAAGGCGATCCGTACGAGACGCAGACCCGGGAGACAGCCGAGCTGGTGGCAGCGCAGGTCCCGGAAATTGGGCCGTGGCGCTTCGCTTTTCAGAGCCAGGGAATGTCGGGGGGCGAGTGGCTCGGTCCAACCGTAGAGGAGACCATCGAGGGTTTGCGCGACACGGGCCAGACAGGTGTTTTCGTGCAACCTATCGGCTTCGTCTGCGATCATGTGGAGATTCTGTTCGATGTTGATATCCTGTTCCGGCAATACGCCGGCGAACGCGGCATGAAGCTATACCGGGCCGAATCGTTGAACGATTCGCCGCTGTTCGTTGGCGCCGTTGCCGATCTGGCGCGCCGACGCATAAGCGCCGCCGCACAGCCTGAGGGTTCGCTAAAGAAATCCGTATGAAGCGCATTGCCATTATCGGTGGAGGTATTTCCGGGCTGAGCGCCGCGTTTTATCTACAGAAGGCCCGGGCTGCCGGCGCCGATGTGGAATACACCCTTTTTGAAAGCGGCCAACGGCTGGGCGGCTCCATGTATTCCGACCGCGTGGAGGGCTGCCTGGTGGAAGCCGGGCCGGATTCTTTCCTCACCGAAAAACCCTGGGCGATATCGTTGTGCAAAGAGCTCGGCATCGCCGATCAGCTCATCGGATCCAACGATGCCCAGCGCAAAACCTACATCCTGGTGAATGGCCGGCTGGTGGTCATGCCCGACGGGCTCATGTTCATGGTGCCCACGCAACTGCTTCCCACCGCGCTCTCGCCCTTGTTCTCGTGGAGCACCAAGCTGCGCATGGCGCGCGAACTTTTGCATCCGCCGCGTCCCATGCAGACTGACGAAACCGTTGCGGAACTTGTCGAACGTCATTTCGGAGCCGAGGTGGTGGACCGGCTCGCCGATCCGCTACTCTCGGGCGTCTATGGCGGAGACGCCGCGAAACTCAGCGCGCGCGCCGTGCTGCCACGTTTTGTCGAGATGGAAGAGAAGTACGGCAGCTTAAGCCGGGCCATGCTGGCAGCGCACAAGAAAATGATGGCCACGCGCAAACATCCTCCCCGTCCTCTGTTCACGTCCTTGCAAGACGGTATGCAGCAGATGGTGGACGCCATCACCGCCCGCCTCGACCCCGAATCCATCCGTCTGCGGACGCACGTTCTCCGGGTTTATCCCGAAGATTCGTCTTCGTCGTGGCGTGTCGCGATCGAGTTGAATGGCGAGGAACGCTTTGACGCTGTGCTGATTGCGACTCCCGCCAACGTCGCCGGAGCTTTGCTGGACGGCGTGGACCGCGGCCTCGCGCGGAACCTGCTGGACATTACCTACAGCTCGTCGGTCACCGTGACTCTCGGCTACTACATGGACCAGTTGACATCTCTGCCGCCCGGATTCGGCTTCCTGGTGCCGCGCAGCGAGGGCACGCGGATGCTGGCCTGCACCTTCGTCCACAATAAGTTTCCCCACCGTGCCCCCAAAGACAAAGGCATCTTGCGCTGTTTTCTGGGCGGCGCGCGCGACGAAGCTGTACTCGCTTTCAGCGATGACGAGATCCTGGAGACAGTGCATCGTGAACTCAGGGATATTTTGAAGCTGGACGCGCGGCCACTCTTTGCCCGCGTTTACCGGTGGCGTGGCGCCATGGCACAGTATGAGCCGGGGCACATCGCGCGGGTGCAGCGCATCGAGACGCGGGTAGCGGAAATTCCTGGGTTGGCATTGGCCGGGAATGCCTATCATGGCATTGGCGTACCCGACTGCATTCGCTCTGGCCTGGAAGCGGCAAACGTGTTGGCGCAGGCTCCCGTAGCGTCACTATCGCCGCAGTCCCGATAATCATTGCTTTCCCTCATCGGTACACTCGTCACATGCTGTTCTGCCGTCCGTCACTGACAACCTAGAGCGCAAGCCTTATCGTGAAGATAGTCACCTGCCTCGCTGACAGGTTTCGGAGGTGACGCAATGACCTATATCGTGATCGTCGTTTACTGTCTCCTGGTGGTAATGTTCCTCCTCGGCGTAACTTTTTATCAAGAATTCCATAATGAAAAGCTCAGAAAAACAAAGTGTGATGCTGGGAGAACCTTGCTTCGAGTAAGGCACTGACAATTCTGGGTTAGGATGTTCAGGGGGACAGTCGCTCGACTGAAGCGCGTCTCGCTAGTTCGGGAGAGTTCTGCATGGCAGATGTGCGTCGAGGACTGATCATTGTGAACACCGGCCCCGGCAAGGGCAAGACTACTGCGGCCATGGGCACGGCGTTGCGCGCCGTCGGCAACGGCATGCGCGTGCTTATGCTGCAGTTCCTTAAGGGCTCGTGGCACTACGGGGAGCTTGACGCGGTCAAGGCCTTTGGCGACAACTTCATCATGAAGCAGATGGGACGCGGCTTTGTGAAGGTGGGCGGCGCCGAAACCGATCCCGAAGACATCCGCCTGGTAGAGGAGGCGTGGGCCGAGGCGGAAAAGGAAATTCTTTCCGGCAAGTGGGACTTGGTGGTGCTGGATGAGATCAACTACGCCATCACTTACAAGATGCTCGACCCTGCGAAGGTAATCGAGACCCTGAAACACAAGCCCGAGATGGTGCACGTGATCCTGACCGGCAGAAATGCGCATCCCGACATCATCGACATCGCCGACACCGTGACCGAGATGAGAGAAGTGAAGCACGCCTACACCAAAGGGATCGAGGCGCAGCGCGGCATTGAGTACTAGGTGCCGAGTACTCATGAATTTGAGGATGTCATCCTGAGCGCAGCGCCCGCAAAGACTTTTGCATCCGCTTCCTTTGCGGGTCGGGCGGGCGCGCAGTCGAAGGATCTGCGGTTCTCCGGCGCCATATTGCGCAGGCCGATATTCATCGTCTTTCTGCTGCTGACCTGCCTGCTCACCTCCACTGCATGCCACGGTCCGGCAACGTCCGGCGAAAACCAGCCGGGCAGCTTCGACTACTATCTGCTTACGCTGTCCTGGGCGCCGGAATTCTGCGCCACCCACGCCGGCAATTTGTCGTCGAGCGAGTGCGATCCCCAGCGCCGCTTCGGTTTTGTTGTACATGGCCTGTGGCCGGAAAACGACGACGGTTCGTACCCGCAAAATTGCGCACCCGCGCGCCCGGTGGCTCAGCCGACCGTCCAGCGCATGCTGGCGATCATGCCGTCTCGCGGACTCATTCAGCATGAATGGGCCACGCATGGCACCTGCAGCGGGGTGGCGGCGCGGGATTATTTTGCCGCCATCGAGAAGGCCTTCCGGCAGGTACAAATCCCAGAGGAGTATCGCGCGCCGGTGCAGCCCATCCAGGCCAGTCCGGCTGACATCGAGCAGAAGTTCGGCGCCTCTAACCACGCGCCGGCGGGTGCCTTCCGTGTGTCGTGCAGCGGTTCGGAATTGGTGGACGTGGAAGTGTGCCTGACAAAGGACCTGCAATATCGCCAATGCGGCTCGCGGCTTCGTGATTGCCGCGCTCCGCAGGTTACCGTCCAGCCTATGTCCTAACGGGGGAGCTATAAACGCGGCGTTGCAGGTGCGATCAGAGCTTGCTGTTAGACGAGCACTTGCAGCGGGTGTACAAATAAGCCATGCATCCGGAAGACGATCCACAACAACACAGCGATGACCAAATACGATGGCTGTCGGGAGCTATTGTGACTCCGCTGAATATGTATGTGTTCCCGTACCTCTGGTATGCATTCTTGCTGGGACTTGTAGTCCTTATCACTGTGAAGAGCGGACATCTGCCCGATCCAAGAAGATTTGGCTTCTACGCCATATGGTTGCTAGCGTTCACCGCCTTTGTAGCATGGCAGTCCAACCGGACAAAGCGAGTCGGTATCGCAGGCGGACAACTGGTAGTCTCCAATTATTTTCGCGAGCAACGAATTCCGTTCGCGCACGTGGTAGCGGTCGAGTCGGTGTGGTGGTACTGGCGGCGGCTTGTCCGCATTCGTTTCGGCCCACCGAGTGAATTCGGGGAGACCATCTATTACATTCCCAAGTGGGCTGCAATGGTGGCGTTGTATTCCAACCCAGCCAACCAATTGCGGCTGATCATAAGTGAATACCAGCCTGCTACGAAGTGGGATGAACCTTAAAGTCTCACGACCTCTTGAATCGGCGCGCGGCCTTTTGCTCTACTTCGGCTCTGGGAGCTTTTGCCGCTGTGGCAATTGTGCATCGGAGTTCGACGTCTGAGTTGCGCCGGCGCCCGATTGGTTGGCATTCGACATCGACGCCAGTTCCGACTGACGATACTTCGGCATGCTCACATACCCGTGGATGTGGTCTTTGCTAATGCGGTTAATCACCAACTCCACGGCCTGCGGGCTGTCGGGCGTATAGAACATTACGGGCTGATAAAGATTCACGTGTTTCTGCGAGAGATTGCGATCGTCTACCAGCAACTCCAGGTCGGCATATTGGTGCTTACTATTGGCTTTCCTCAGGCGAACGCCAACCGGTCCGTCATGCTGAAACTGCTTTGACTTGTCAATGTCGAACTCGTAGTAACTGCGCTCGCCTTTCTTCTGCAACAGCACCAGCTCATCGTGGGTTCGCGCAATCGACCCAGTGAGTTCCGTACGAGTACTCGAAAGATCGGTGCGCGTGTCTTCGATGGCTTTACCTTGCGCGTCAAGTTGCGATTGCAACTTCTTGAGACGGGGATCCGCCGCGTGATGGCGTTGGCCGGCGGTTCTTTGAACAGCCCTAGTCTGGGCCGTTGGAGCAGACTGTGGCTCTGGCCGGGCGGCCATCGTCTTTACCGTCGCCGTGAGACTGTCGATTTGGGCCCGGGTGGCGTCGAGGGAAGCGGTCACTTGCTGATTCTGGGCGCTCAGGTTCTGCGTAACTCGGTGCTCATGAAACGCATATCCACCTAGAATCAAGCCGAGCAAAATTAACCCAGCATACGCAGCGACGTGCTTGGAAGAGGTTGGGCGCGGCCCGCTTTGGTAAGTCTCCATATTGCCTCCTAAAGACCTTGCGACGAAAGCGCAAGACAAAAAGGAAAGCACGCGATGTTCCAATCCCCTAGGAGCGCAAGCATATGAATTGGTTGGGCTTGTTTGACGGCTGGATTAAAAGCAACGGCCAAGTTTTCGTGAAAAGGGAAGATATTACAGTGCCGCGCGGGAAAATAATTCGAGAAGAGGATTTGCGATCATCGCTGCGACAGCGCAGCAAAAGAGATGGTAGGCCCGGCTGGAATCGAACCAGCAACCCGCAGCTTAGAAGGCGCAATTCAGTGATTTCTGCGCTTATCTACTGAGTGATGTAACTACTACGAAATCAATGGATTACGCCATTATTTCAGCAGATTCTCGCTGTGCCAATTTCTATGGTTTTCTACCCAGACTACCCGCAATTTTCACCGCAGTGTTTTCGTAGCGACCGCCAGCAGAGTCAATGCAGTGGTGTGAAGAGCGTGACATCGGTTTCGACACCGGTGTGGTTAGGGTCGTCCCCATCATTCTGAGATGTGCGAGGCGGCTGCGATTATGCTAGGGCTGGACTGACCGGACACAGTAGCGACGCGGCGATCCCCAGGGCCAGCCAATCCGAGGGACCTACCTGTCTCGCGCGAAAATGCACCTAATATGCACCGAGCGATTTCTGTGCCGCGGCAACTCTCGTTCGATTCTCTCGCCCTGACGGTTTAGAAAACCGTCGGCGACAGTTTGCGTAGGTAAGCAAAGGTATCGGACGAAAACCGAGGCTCAAGAAGCGGCAGGTGGCTTAGGCCAAAACCGCCAAGGCCATCGTGCGCAAATCCGCGCCTCAGCGGCCCAGGAAATCAAAGAAAGCACCTCCGCAAACCTCCGCAAAACCGAAACTGACGCTGCGGCAGGACGGCCTACTTGGATGGCCTCTCCAAGCTTAAGAGCCAGGAGCAAGCAGCCCGCGATGCGGGTTACGCCCCCACCGTGGCCAGGCATGCCCACCGCATCCTGGAGGGTGCGAACGTCGGCGCCGAGCTTCAGAGGATCTTGCGCCTGGGTTGACCCGGAGAAGTTGGGGCAGCGCATCGCGGAAGGCCTGGACGCGATCGAAACCAAGTTCTGCCGCCGCGCGGGCGTGGTGACGGACTCGCGCGACATCCTTGCCTACCGCACGCGCCTCCATTACATAAACATAGCCGTGAGATACACCGGCTACTACGTCGACAGGCCGCAAGGGGCCGTAGAGCAGGTACCCAGCGAAGCAGACGACAATCGACGCATCGCCGAACTACTTGCTCTCGGGGCGAAGCAAAGGTCATCTGCGAGTGGCTCTCCGTTGTTCGCTAGTGCTTCGCGATTTTAGTTGGCCTTGCAGTTGCGAGCGGTGCGAATTTCCTCGATTCGCTTGAGAAAGACATCCGTCCATTCGTCGAGAGCCGCCTCATCGACGTTTTTCGCGCCGCTGGCACGCAATCGTTGGACTTGTTTCTGGTCCGTCATCTGGAAGCGCGCCACCCGGAAAATCGACTTCACGGTCTCACGATCCAGGCGCGCCACTCGCTGGATCATGAGGTCTTGCGCTTCTTTCAAGACCTGCTTATCGCCCAACAGGGTCGCGCGCAGTTCGCAATTGCTTGAGTTGACGAAAACGGTTTGCGGCTCCCATGCGCTGAAAATGCCGCGTGGATTGGTGCCAGCGACATCGAAGGCGCTTCTCTTCTTGCCGAAGGTGGAACCGAGATCATGAACGTAAATGACAGGTCGTTGACAGACCTTGGAGTGATCGCCCGTTCCCGGCTTCCATTCGGAGCAATCGAGGCGGTTCTGCTGGGGAAGCGCGTTGTGGTAGTGGATTAGTCCAAGGGCAAGCCGATAGGCGTCGTATGCCACTTTTTGCTGGTGCGTCCATTCTCCATCGGCATAGAACTTGGCCGCATCATCCCACGACCACGTCTCATCGTTTCCGGGATTGATCTCATCCCACGGGAGTTCGCGTTCTGCGTTTACCACCTTGAAGACGACCGGGGCATCCTTGAGGGAGGCCTTGTTGTCTGCCAGCTTCTTTCCGAAAGGGTCGTCCGTGCAACCGATGCAAGCGGCCGAACCAACCGGGTAATCGTGGTCAGCAGGAAAACCCAGCACCCACATGAAGCGGGTTGCCGCCACCGAGGTGAAGACTTCGTTGAAGCGCGGATTGTGGCCCGGGTACGGTGGTTTGAGGTACTTCACCTTGACGTGATCAGCCTTGATCTCATGTTCGTCCTGGACATCATCGCGCGGGTACAGATGCGCGACCTTCTCGCCGCTCTTGTCGGTCTTGATCTCCACCTTGACGTTGGCGACCCGAATCACTTCCCCTTGCGGGCCATAGAACCCCCCGTCCGCAGTCATGTGCCAGCATTGAAACTTCAGGCTGTCGCCCGGGACCTTCTGGAAGGCGTAATGCGGCCGAAAGTAGCAGGCAATGGTGTCGGCCTCGGTGAAGTACGCGAACCGGGTCTTCTCGGGTTGCGCAGCATCGAAGTCTGGACCATTCGCAAGCTGGGTGGAAGTTAGACTCGGCTGATCGAGCAGAATGTTGCCCGCTCGTATGCAAGTTAATTTCTGCTCCTTTGTCATGCCATCGGGAACTTCGCACCCCTGAGTCTGAGTCTGAGCGGCGCCGCTGGCAACCGCGATCAGGACGATTGAAATAACGAGAACCGATCTCTGCGACATAGACGCCCCCTTTGCTCATAGACGAGCCCACGGTAGGACGGCGTGCCATCCTAAGAAAGGCTGTGCGGCGCGAAAAAAGTATAACCCCGTTCCTCCCCGACAGAGCAGGATTATGTGCTGAGTAGGGTCCTGCTCAGGCGAATTGAAGTCCCTAGTAAGTCCCCGTTAGCCCGTTATCCAGTAGAGATGTCCCTTAAAGCCGAATTTCGGAAAGCAACACCAAGTCAGTTCATCTGGTGAAGATGATACTGGCACGCCAATCTACGTGCTTCAGTTTGGGCAATCGCATTCTTGAACGTAGAGAGTTGGCCAGGTGCGAAGGAATTGTCGACCCTACTTCACAAAAAACACGAAACTACCCACCAAGATCCAGTTGCAGTATCTCCTTTGCCGCGCTAAACTCCCTGAATTCCGGCGGCGAGAATTCGCTCTCACTTCCGGACGGGCCGCGTTTCTCCATCGAGACTGCGCATGTTAGCTCTGCTCACCCTCGCGGCGGTTGCATTCCTCGTCGACCAAACGACTAAGCGAGTGATACAGACTCACCTCGCCGGCCCGCTCGGCGGGCGACTCGTCCACATCCGCGAGGTCCACCACCGCGAACGCATCTACCGTCGCACCGCGTCCCGTGCGGCACTGGTCGCCATTTGGTGCGTCGCCGCAATCGCGGCCGTGTGGCTGCATAACTCGGGCTTGTACCTGCAAAGCCACATCTCACAGACAGGCGTCGGCTGTGCGCTGGGCGGCGCGGCCGGAAATCTCCTCGACATTCTCCGCCGACAGCACGTTGTCGACTTCATCGATCTCGGCTGGTGGCCGGTCTTCAATATCGCCGACGTTGCCATCGTCGGTGGCCTCCTGCTTGCACTCCGGGGCATGGTGCCGCACTTATGAGACGCGTACTGTTCCGCTGGCGAAGCGTCACGGTCTGGAGTTATCCCGCCATGCTGTACGTGGGCCTCACCTTCGGCGTGGTCGCGAGCAATATAGCCGCACACGTGGCCGGACTTGACCCGTTACGCGTGTACATTGCGACAACTGTTCTGATCGTTCCGGCCCTGATCGGCGCGCGCCTTCTGTTCGTAGCGAGTCAGTGGGAATACTACCGCCGCAACCTGCGCCGCATCTGGGACCGCACGGAAGGCGGCGCCATGATGTTTGGCGCAGTACCGGTGATGCTGTTGTGCTCGGTGCCTCTGCTGCGCGCCCTCCATATCAGCTTCGGCGCTTTTTGGGATGTGAGCACCTTCACCATCCTGGTTGGAATGATTTTCACGCGCGTGGGCTGTTTGCTGAATGGATGTTGCGGCGGACGCGCGACGCGCGGCTGGTTCGGCATCCGCCTGCCCAACACGCATGGAGTCTGGCAGCGGCGAGTGCCCACGCAGGTGCTGGAGGCGACCTGCGCCGCCATACTGTTGGTAGTCGCAGCGGTCATGTGGCGCCACGGGCCATTTCCGGGCGCGCTGTTCCTGCTCATCATGTTGACCTACGCGAGTGCGCGGTTGGTGCTGGAGCTGGCCCGTGAGCACGGAAACCGTGGCCGTCAGTTCCGCGTCGCCTATGCACTGTCCGTTGTTTTTGTTGTGATGTCCATTTCCGCGTTGGCATTGAACTGGCGGCGATGAGGCCGCGCGACGGAATTCCGCAATGTTGAACGAGAGGACCCCATGAGCAACGGGACGGTAACTGCCAATCATGTGGTCGGCAACTACGACGTTGTAGTGCAGGTCTCGCTCGCCGCGGTCGACCGCTTCCTCGCGGTGATGCATGAATGCGAGCGTTTCCTGCACTCTACCTCAGGCTACCTCAACGACGTCACGCCGCCACAGCAGCCCAAGCTGCCACCCATTGTGCTTGACCGGCGTCGCGGACGCGTTCGGTAAGGCGATTGCCAACCAGCGGCAGATTCCGCGCAAGTCGTTCGCGGGTACAGTGGCGGTGAACGACGTTCTCTCCGCCCTTCGCCAGCCCATCGTGAATCCCCCCGGCGGAGGTGGGGTCCGGCCGCCGATAATCATCCCCAGCAATCTGTCAGGCACCGTGCAGCTTCAGCTCTTCCCTCCGACCATCGACGTGCCGGACGCTTCGGGCACGAAGCTCAGCGTGACCGTGAACGCGATGGTGCGCTATTTGCCCGATCCCAAGACGGCACCGATCGCAGAGTTCCTTCGCGGCAATCTGCAGATCGTTGCTCCCATCAACCAGATTTCCACACAGGTGGGCAACGTCATAGAGTTCGACTTCAAGGCAGACCAGGTGACGGTCAGCTTCACTCCGACCTTCACCAGCAGCACCCTGAGCGATGACGACCTCGCCGCCATCAATCTGGCCATCCAAAACGCGCTGAAGACCAGCTTCCAGCCCTCGAGTGCAACCTTGCCCAGCGGCATCTCTGCGCTGCAGTTCAAGACACTCCTCTCCGGCTCGCAAAAAGCCGCAGCGCTGCTGCTGAATCTGACCAACCGCTCCAGCGATCCCGGCAGCGTACAGCAAATCGTGCTGAACGCGACCGACGACTTCGCCTTTGCCATCAGCCCGGCGTACATCAATTCGCTGTTAGGTTCGTCGATCGGTCAGCTCACACACTTCCCGTCGATTCCCGTCAGCGTGGGGCCATTCTCGACCACGTACACCATCAGCCTGACCAGCCCTCCTCCGGCGCTCAACGTCATCAACGGAGCGATTCAGATCACCATCAACGCCCACGCGCACCCCGACTCCACCGGCTGGCCGGCTTTAACTTCAGGACGGTCGTTTCGTTCACGCTGAACCTGATTCCCATCGACGCCCAAGGCCGGCTGGGTGCGGCTGAGTTGGCGCTGAGCGCGGTTTCGTTCGACTTCACTGACTCGGGCCTCGGTGGCGACATCAAGGACGCCATCCTGGGAGCGTTCAAGGGCACGATCACCGCCAACATCGCGGCTGCCGTCAATAACATCCTGAACTCCGCGGATCCCAACGGTATTCAGGCCACCGTGCGCAGCCAGACGAACATCGACACACAATTGGGCAACCTGGTGAACTCGCTGCTCACAGACCCCACGACCGGCGACCAGCCGGATGCCTCGCTCAAGCTACAGTTCGCCTACACCGCGGTCGATATCGAGCCGACGGCGATCATCCTGCGAGGACTGGAGGCGGTGCGGGCGTGGGCCGATCCTTATGTCGAGTTTGACCAGATTCCGTCGCAGCCAAAGACCGGGCCAGGCGGAGTAATCGTGGGCGGCATCGGGCAGAGCGGGCCGGACTACACCGCGCTGAACGCGTGGATTCCCGGCGGCACCATCACCCAGTACGTGTGGAGCGTCAGCGACAACAACCAGCTTTACCCTTTCGGCGTGGACCCAAACAAGTTCGTGCTGCTGCATTCCGGCTCGGTGAATGAAGCTGACGAGGTATCTACCGGATCGGCTGGTTCGACGTTACCGCCGTATACGCCGTTGTGCCTCACGGTTCAGGGCACGCGCGTTGCGTCTTCGGGCAGCGGACCTGCGCAGACCGTAAGCGCGACGGTTTGTGGCTACCATCAACTGCCGCTGCCCGGAGTCAACTTTGGCGAGGTCGCGACGATGCCGACCGTCTCACTGGCGCAGCGCAGTCACAGCGGCCATATCATCGTTACCGGGCACGCCGCTCCGCAGGCAGCTGCCGGGCCTGCCGCTCCCAATCTGCTGGTTCATTTCGCCGACGCGAAATCGGCCGCCGAACTGAAGGTGCTGACGCAGGCGTTGCATCATGCCAAGCGCACTGAGGCACCCACGGCGGTGATGGCCGTCGTGCCGGTCGGCCACCTGGAGAAGCTGCACTACACGCCGGGAATCATCTACGCCGAAAACGATGCCGCATGGGAGCGGGCGTTCGGCCTCGGCAAAGCGCCGCGTCCTCTGACTCTGATTGTCGATCCGACGGGCAACGTGGTCTGGCGTCACCAAGGCGCAATCGAGCATGAAGCACTTTCGGCCGTACTGACCAAGGAGCTAGTGCCTGCCTCGGCAGGTCCGCCGAAATTGCTACGGCTGAATGCGACGCTCGGCCAGCCAGCACCCAACTTCCTGTTCGAGTACGCCGCCGGCCGCGAGCTGCCGCTGACGAAGTTGAGAGGTCGCCGAGTGGTGCTGGTCTTCTGGCGAAGCGGATCTGCGCCCAGCATTCAAGCCATCGCGGCTGCACAGCAGGCGAAGAACGGCGCGGAACCGCCATTGGTGCTGGCGATCAATGACGGCGAGCCTGCCAAGCACGCGCATCACATGCTGTCGCAGGCAAAGATCTCGGCTATCTCAGTCGTTGACCCCGACCGCACGATCGCAAACGCCTACGGGGTGAATGCCTGGCCGACGATCGTCTCCATCGACGCGTCGGGAATCATCTCCGGCATACAGTTCGGCTATGCCGAGGTCGCACACAAATCAGCGCAGACAACGACGAAGTGACTGCCGGACGAACGAGGAGCATCTATGCTTGATCCGTTTCTGATCCTCACGCCAGTGCTACTGTTGGCAATCGTGGCGTTGTTGGGGTTTGTGGGCTGCTACCAGGATGTCACGCTCACGGCACCGGTGCTGACGCACGTGCAGACGGTCGTGACGTTTGGGCCCGCCGGCACCAAAAGCCTTACTGCCGACCCGCTTGCGCTCCAGGGAGGCGAGCTGATCGTGGTCGCCGTGCAATGGAGCTCAGCAAACACCACCCCAAGCATGCCGGATCTCAGCGAAGCATCACTCGGTAACGTACCATTCCCGGCAGTCGGCGGCGGCGGCCCATTCGCGTGGTACGCAATCGACAGCAATCACAACATGATGGTGCAGATATTCTCGGCCTCGAATCCGGCGGGCAACACGCAGTTCACCGTGAAGACATCGTTGCTGCAGCAGTCGACCGTGCCTTGGAGCCTGTGCGTCTCGGCGTATGCGGGCGTGAACGAGAGCGCACCGCTGTCCAGCCCGCAGGGCAGCATTAACTATTTCGGAAACAATCCGAAGACGCCGCCGATAAGCTTCGGGCCGGGCGCCCTGGTCTACGCGGTTGCGTTCGGGGCGAACAGCGACAGCACTTTCCCGGGCAACAATCCGTTGACCGCAGGCCCGGGCTTCACTGCGGAATTTCCCCAGATCGCCAATCCTCTGGTCGAAGACGGTAATGGCACCAATCCCATCACCCCGCAGGTGACGAACGCAAATCCCGACCCGAATGCGAAAGGATTTATCTTCGCGATGGTATTGAATTCAGCAGCGTAGTTTAGTTGCAGTGTCAAGAAAGAACCCAGGGCATCGCTCTAACCCTAACGAAAGGGCCTGAATGATCGATGGATTTGTAATCCTCACTCCGATCCTGCGGGGTAAACCTCGCTGAGGTCTCTGTTCCGGCGCGGTGGCAGCAGCGCACCCACGAGCATCGCCGGAATAATCGTCAGGAGAAATGTCAGGTGATACCACACCGGAAATTTGCTCCAAATGGCGATGTGCAAAGGCACGAACATTGCAAGCACCACGCTGCCGACGATAAACGGCGCCCAGCGGCTCGATGGGGATATCCAACGGGTTACGGCACCAGCCGCCAGCGAGGTCACGATAGCCATCAAAAGTCGTGCCCACTTCATCCCCAGGGTGAACTGGAGCGTCGGTTCGGCAGCGGTGTAGTTGGGTAGGCTCAGGCGAAGCACGCGGTTGATCACCGTGACGACGACAATCCACGTGAGGAGTCCTGCGAGGCAGGCGAAAATGGATCGTTTCATCACACATTTCTCCTTTAATATAAATACACTAGTACAATTAGACTAATGAAGAGCGAACTATATATTTTGGGCGTTCTGCATCGTGGCGACTTTCACCCCTACGAGATTAAGCGGCGTCTGACCCAGGCCATGATCGAGTGTTTTACCGATGGAGATGTTGGTACGCTCTACTACGCCGTGCGCCAGCTTGCCGAGTGTGGCCTGTTAACCGCGGTCGCCCATCAGCGCGTGGCTCGGGGTGGCATGCGTACGGTGTACCGCATCACTCCGCGTGGACGCAAGCGCTTTCGTGAACTACTGCACGCGCAATTTGCCGCTGAAGGCGACCTTCGGGAGACTCTTTACGGCCCCATGCTCTTCTTGCATCTCGCCGACCTCAAACTGGTCGCCAAGGCTCTGCGTACCCAAATCGACAGGCAGAATGCGCGGCGGGCGAAGATCCGAAAATTGCATCGACAATGGATAACGATGCTGCCCACCGGTAGCCGACACCTGATGCAGCACATGGCGGAGCAGTGCCGCCTCGACCTACGCTGGCTCCGCGCGGTACTTGCCGATGTGGAGGCCGGACGCATTCGCGATACCCCCAACCCGGCTCGCCTCGCTGCGAAAACCTAATTGTGTTACAACACAGCCAGTTCTTGGGTCGCCGGCTACTCGGAAACTACCCCGAAACCGACCTCGCGGAGATCAGACCGCAAGCAGCGTTCTGTCATTTGGGGCATCGCAGCGCACACGATGCGCGGTTCTTTGCGGAGAAACTGCGCATGCCACGCTTTTTGCAGACAAAACAACTCGCATGGGTTTTCGAGCTTGCATTTTCCATGAACTCCCTTCATGATTTCGGGGCGTCACGCAGGAGCCAATGAATGACTACTTTTCGCAGAGACATCCAGATTGTAATGTTAACGATGGTTGCAGTTGTCTTGTTTGCCGGTGCAGCCCTTTGCCCAGCATCTGCACAAACCCGCTACGAGTCCGTTTACAACGGACACAGGATTATCTATCCAGAATCCAGCATCCCCCGGCCCGGTCGCCCCCACACGAATTACTTTTTCGTCGACTCGGACCAACCGCAAGCGAATCCCAACCCGGGCGATGAAACCCCAGCGTCATTAGCCTGCGTATATAAGTTGGTAACTGGACCGAGCGGCTGTCCGATTGCCACAAGCACAACACTGCCCACCGGTGGTATCGGTGCTATTGCCATCGTCGACGCCGGTTACTACCCGACCGCGCAGTCCGACTTGGACGCCTTTGACTCCTACTTCGGTATTCCGGCTACGACCATTACGCAGGTCTGGCCCGGCCCGATACGGCCACCCGTTTACGGGGATTGGGAGGTCGAGGAGGCATTAGATATCGAGTGGGCCCACGCCATGGCGCCACATGCCAAGCTGTTTCTGGTGGTGTCGGCATTGTGTCAAAGCCCGCAATGCGCGACCGATCCCACTTGGCAAGCGGTGCAGCTCGCCGGAAATCTAGTGGCTAGCAACGGCGGCGGCGTGGTCAGCATGAGCTTTGGCGATGCCGAGATTCCTCAGGAAACTAGCTTTGATCAATACTTCACTTCCCCGGGAGTCGTCTACTTTGCAGCCTCCGGCGATTCGGGACTTGGCGTGAGCATCTATCCGGGAGCGTCACCGAACGTTGTGTCGGTTGGAGGAACCTATTTTAACCGCGACAGTAACGGAAACTTCACCTCCGAGCAGTACTACACTGGCGGCGGAGGGGGAGACCTTAGTCCCTACGAGTCGCGTCCCAGCTATCAGAATGGCATTGCAAGCATCGTAGGAAACCATCGCGGCTATCCTGATGTCGCTTCCGACTTTTGTTGCGCTGCCATCTATCTCAATGGAGGTTGGGGTTCGGTCGGAGGAACTAGTTGGTCGTCTCCTACCTTTGCTGGTATCGTGAACGCGGCCGGCAGCCGACAACAGTCGTCCTTGGCGCAGCTCACCACGATGTACAACGAGCTGTTCAGTCCCATCAAGTACCATGCTGATTTCAACGACATCACGACCGGTGATTCGCGTTGCAAAGCTGGTTGGGACCTGTGCACCGGCCTCGGCTCCCCCAAGACTTACGCGGGCAAGTAACCAACGAGGCTCCCCGGATTGCCGGTTCGATCTGGTCAAGACGGGGGGCCTTTGCCCGCGTCACCTGTTACCTTGTCCAGGCAACTGGTAATCCGGAAGTCGAAGTATCACGGAGGTCGCGGCTCAGCTGAACAACCATTAGCTTGCCGGACTCCCGCGAGGCACCGGCATCGTTGGGGTCCGATACAGAACCGAAGCGCGACAGATTTCCTACAATGAAAGACCCGCCGTCTGGCGGGTTTTGATGTGCTGCGTTAAGAGGCCCAGCCCTCTGCTAAAGCTGGACCCCAGCCACTCCGAGTGCAGCTATCGCTATAGTCTCCCTCAGACGAATCGATTCCTGAACGCCTAATTTTTCGCGGCCTGACTCTTCGCGACCTGACTCTTTACGTTATGGGTAGCGTGGGTTGAGGTCTGACCCGCTGCAAGAACTGTAGAAAGAATCCAGTTTTTGATCAGCTTGCGCATGCGGCTGGGTTAGCCGACAGAGGGAGCTGAAGGTGTTCACTGCTTTTGGGTGGCTATGGAAAGGGCACGGGGTTGCCAATCGTAAACCCTGCCCCATTGACGAAGTTGGCAGTCAGATGATAGTTCCCAACGTTCTGCGCTTCCTGCCGGATGGCGAACGGCATGAATACCGGACTGCCCCAAGTTGCGACGTCGGTTTCAAATTCCGCCATGATTTGATACGGCGAATGAAAATACAGACCAATACCGTTTACGACGTTGGTCTTGTTGAGGCTTCCCAGTTGATCCGACGTTGTACCGTCTGGAAGTCGAGACCCGGGTGCGTGCGGATAAAACCAATCGCAAGCGCCTGCCCCGGCGGTGCAACTCCCTCTCGGTCCGTCCATGTGGCTTGAGTCGTAGCCATTCGCGTTTTGCCAGTGGTGCCACATTTCATGGACCAGCACCGCCGAGCGTTCGGCCAGCATCTCCGCATTCGGGTTGCCAGGGTTCGGAGTTGGCGTTCCGGGATAATTGAAGATCGGGCAATCAAGATCGGTATGATCGCCCGCGTCGCTCTGAGCCTCGACTCCGGGCCCGTGATCTTCAATGAAGCGCAGGTAGACGTCGGCATGGTACGGCGTCTGGTTTGCACGCGACTCCAGGTAGTAATCGCCTCTCTGGTGAAAGATTCCTGCAACGGTCGGTGCACCTCCGATCAGCGCGATCGCATTCATGACCTTCGCGAAAGGCAGCCTCTCGTTGCAATCGGCCGAAATTCCGGCAGGGTTCCAGGAGTCATCCGTCACACCCCAACCTTGCCAGAAAAGCTTGATCAGGTCCTGATCGCACGATGGCCAAGCCGCCGTGAAGGAAACCTCGGTCGTGGTGGCGCCGTCGGTGCAAGCGTGGACCACGATCCCGACCGCCAGCAGCGTCATCACTATGCTGACGGCGATAATTGCAAACCTGCCCGCGAACCTCTCTGAATTTTTCATTTCATTTCACCTTTTGCCGGTCCAGCCGTCGGAGTGACCGATACTCTCTCCGGGTGCCCCTTCCCTGGGTTCTTCCGCGCAACTTGCTTCGGCTGAGGAGGAAGCTCTTCCGGGTGGTCGGTGTAAAAGCGCGCCAGACGCGCCGCAAAGTCCTTGGGATCCATATTCGCGGTGAGCCGGGGGATCCCCACAAACTTTGCCTCCTCCGGCTTGGCGTGCTGTCGCGCTATCGCGATTGCTTCCGCTGAGTCGCCGTTGTTGTACAGATATGCATTCATAGCGCTAAGCCGCACCGTTCGCGACGCATGACCGCCGATTGTTTTCAGCACCACCGCGTTGGCCGCCGGTGAGTTGATATACGCAATCATGTTTATGGCCGCTGCCTTTAGCCCGGCGCACGCATCGAATAAGGACATCTTCGGTGCACCTGACGCGGGACGAATGGCAGCTCGTTCTTCGAACACCGGGCATTCGCCTGAATTCAGATAGTCTTGAAGCGGGCCCAAGGCCCTTTCACTTTTCATCTCTCCGAGAATCGAAAGATAAATTAATTGACGGCCATACGAACCAAGGTTGACGAAAGACAATTTGCCCGCCACGGCATCCACCACTTTCGGATCGGATTTGACCGAAGCGATTTGTTGTTTAACGTCGCCGACCTGAGAGCTCGGCATCGTGGAAACCCAATCTACAAACTTCTCCACGGTGGAAACTTCCAGATGAACCGGCGTTTGTTTAGGGATTGGAACGAATGGGATCGTTGGCAGCTTGCCTACTTCTTCTTTTTTTGTGCAGCCAATCGCCAGGCACAACATGCCTAGCACGCATAGCCGAACGAACCAGTCCATCGAATGTCTCATCACGTCCTCCGGGTTCAAATGAAGTTGAACCAGGCACCCGTTCTTGGTTTCAAAATTGGCACTGATCATATACGCATCCCGATTGCTAATACTAGGGGGCCTGACAGAAGCATCACAATAGCCGTAGCCGCTGCCAAACGAGAAACAATTTTCCACCAACTCGTGAAACCATCGACTGTCTTAAGGACCCATCTAAAGAAGACGATGAAAAAGACATCATAAAAACACCGCAAGCGAGAACGAATTTAAGTCACCGCTCCCGCAAGGCTAGGAGTCCCGAGCGGCATGACAGGAATTTGTAAACGTGCACACTGCAATTCTAAGTCCTGTAGGCTCCACTCCCTCATCGAGCAAAGGCGGTTTCTGAGCGTCCGTGCTACCATGCGGCGTGTTCAATTTTGGCAAACCGAAAACAGCTGGCGACTGGATCGTTCATGTCGCAGGTGCTATCGTCGCCCTGTTTCTCATATGGTGGATGCTGCGGGTCTATGTACTGTAGCAGCGCGCTAAGTGATTGGAAAATTTGGTAGGCCCGGCTGGAATCGAACCAGCAACCCTCAGCTTAGAAGGCTGATGCTCTATCCGATTGAGCTACGGGCCCACAGGCCGCGCCATTGAGCACGAGGGCGGCTCACCAGACTCATTATCGCAAATCAGGGCGCAGATTGGCATTCAGAACCGGTCCTCCGCGTTGAAGGCGCTGGAGAAAGGCGACGGCCTGGCGCTCGGCCCAGCGGCCATCGTAGCCATTGGCTTCGGCCAGGAACGCGCAGTGTCCACCGTGCTCGGTTTCGACGTAGATGATATGCGGATTGTGCAGCAGCTTCTCGCGGCTCGCCGGCAGAATGCGAATGAAGGGATCGTCGTCGGCGTGCACGATCAGCGTGGGGACGGTAATGCGCTCGAGCACATTCGACGCCGACGCGCGCGTGTAGTAGTCCTGAGCGTCTAGAAAACCGCAGTAACGCGCGGTGATCTGGTCGTCGAAGTCACGCAAGCTGCGCAGCCCGCGCAAGTAGCGGAGATCGTAGAGCCCGGGATACAAGGCCGCTTTGCGTCGTACGCGCTGGCGCAGGCCCCACAAAAATTTCATTTCGTAGATACGGTTGGCGCGATCGTGCAGCGCATCGGCCGACGGCCCCAGATCCATCGAGGGAGAAACGCCAATTCCCGCAACGACTTCTCGGGGGGCATTCTCGCCCCACTCGCCCAGAAGCTTCAGCACCAGGTTCCCACCCATGGAGAAACCGGCCAGCGCCAGCTTCTGCAGGTGCTCGTCAGCAATCAGCGCTTTCGCCACGGCTCCCACATCGTCAGACATGCTGGAGTTGTACAGAGTCGGTCCCAGCGCTTCGGTGTTGCCGCAGTTCCGCATATTCATGCGGACTACGTTCATGCCGGCGCACCAGGCCTTGCTGCCGGTGCCGATTACATACCCAGATTCGCTGGAGCCTTCGAGTCCGTGCACGATGACCAGCGTCATGGCGCTGCTGCGGTTTGGCTGCCAATGGCAGTGACATAGCACCTGCACCTCGGGTTCCACGTGGAACAATCGATCTTCGGGCGGAGGCAGGTGGTTGCGACGAGGAAGAAAATTACCCACGACGGTCTGAACGTGGCCGCCCCGAAGCGCGCGCCGTGGCCGGAACGGCTCGCCAAAGAAATCGCGTGGATCTGTTGTCCCAGGGGCAGGGCAGGCTACTGGAGTCGTAAACGAGACCTCCTCCGCCGGTGCCTTCGAACTGGGATTACTCTGCTGCATCTATAATGGTTGTATCATTCCTGGCTGTGCGGGTGGTTGAGTTTGCAGTTCTGCAAGGTGGCCTTTCCGCGAGATGGATTGGAGTTGCAATGCCGATTTTCGAATACTGTTGTGAACAATGTGGACATAAGTTCGAGGCCATACTTTTCGGTGATCAAAAGGCCGAGTGCCCTAGCTGCCACACTGGTACACTCACACCCCAGCTCTCGACGTTCTCCGTCAGCACGAAGAGCAGCACCGCCGCGCCAGCGGGTTGCGGTAAGAGTGACTGCTGCATGATGGGTGGCTGTTCAGAGAACTGAAGCTCCAAAGCCTTCGGCCTGTCTCAGCGCTGCGAAGTCAGCTCAGAACCATTGCATCTCATCTGCTGTATTCAGGCGATGGATGGAGCGCGCCTTTCAAGCGTGCTCACTGCCATACACCTGCGGTGAAGCGCCTAATCCCTCTAAAGTATGCAGTTGCAGAGTGTTATAATTTTTGGATACGGTGGGTGTAGTTCAGTGGTAGAACTCCGGACTGTGGCTCCGGCTGTCGAGGGTTCGAATCCCTCCACCCACCCCAAATTCTCCCCAACAATCATCTCTAGGCAAGGTCATTCATTGCAGATGCAGGCCCGTTTCGTACTGATCGCCCTCTTGCTGGGTGGTGTGTCGCTGGCGCAGACTATGACGCCGAGTGCCACCAACTCCGGTGTTGCCAACAGTTCGCCCTCTAGCGGCGAGTTTGGATCGTCTGCAGTCTGGCATCCCGCGTCGGGCTTCGTGACCGCTGTACATGCTGCCTGCGACAAGGGTCCTCAACCGGTTGTCTCCGCCGAGTGTTTCATCAACCAAATGGAAAAGGCTGGAGCGCCGCAGGACGCGCTGAAGTTCACTCGCGAACTCCAGCGCAGCAATGGGCAGATTGGGATTATGGGGGAATATAAAGACTTCGCTCCCATCGGCCTGGCGTGGGTGGTCTATCCCCTGCGCGCAAATGATAATGATGGCTTGTTAGTGCTGAACGGCGATCCCGAGTTTCTCGATCCAGACGATATGCAGAAACTCGATAAGGCTCCGCTTCAACACGATCCGCTTGTTCTGGAGTGGAGGAAGACAGCCCCCAAGCTTGATGTCTGGCCCGGCAACCGCGCTGGAGGCGAGGCCCAGATTCAATTCGCCCGAGTCTGGGCTGGCGCCCAACCCGGCGAGCAGCGCTTCCTGTTCAGCTACCCCCTTATCGATGGTTGCAGGGCCTGCGCCCGTAGTGGTTTCGTTAATTACTGGTGGAACTTCGATGCGAACGGCAAGTTTCGGGGCACGCAATTTCTGAGTGTCACTCGAGGCGTTCCTCCAATCAAGCGCGACCGCAAGTCGCCGCCGACGGGGGCACAGACGCCAGCCAGCACAAAACCTTCCCAGTCAGGCACGACATCCCCGCCACCAGATGGAGCGCCGGTTCCGCGGTCACAATAGGCCTGAATAGCATGGGTCCGTCCCCTGCGCAGGTCCAGTTTGCTCGAGGCCAAAAAGCTCAAACTACTGCCTACGATAGTATTTAGCGGTTTGGTAATGCATTGATAAACGCCACCAATGTCTGATAGACGAGGGCTGGCTTCTCATAGTAGTATCGCCGCCCATTGTCAAGTATGGGTTGGGTGCGCCACCTTCGGAACGCTCCTCCCCGTCTGCGCAATGAATGGGAAGAGGAGAGATCAATGAAGTTCTTGAGAATTTCTGCACTAGCTACAGTTGTGCTTGTGTTGGGAGCGGGCATCGCCAGTTCTCAAACATGGGCGCCGCTAACACATCAACCTGGGGTCACTCTTGGCCCCATGCTCCAACTCAGGGATGGCAGAATCCTTGTCCACGAAGAGCAGGACGGGAATCCTCGAAACTGGTGGATACTCACGCCCAGCTCCACCGGCAGTTACCTGAATGGCACGTGGAGTTCCGGTGGACAGTTGCCTGCGAACTACTCGCCCTTTTTTTTCAGTTCGCAAGTGCTTCTCGATGGTAAAAGAGTCATCATCGAAGGCGGAGAATACAACTTTGGGTCCGCAGATTGGACCAACCTTGGGGCGATCGGAACCATCTCCGGCAGCACGCTGACTTGGGCGTCGAATAACCCACCCAGCGGTTGGAGCAATATTGGTGATGCGCAAAGCATCATTCTCGCCAATGGGAATTACATGCAAGCGAACTGCTGCACCGTGCAGCAAGAGTTGGGGGCAGCGGGGCCTCCATGGAACTGGACCGCGGCGACTGGTACCGGCAAGGCCGATATCAATGACGAAGAAGGTTGGACGCTGCTGCCAAGTGGAAAAGTCCTGACGGTGGATGCCTACGTCTCGCACAACAATTGCGGCGGCAACAAGGCTTCGGAGCTGTACGATCCTGGCACTGGCGCCTGGACCTGCGGACCCAACACACCGTCCCAGATGTGGGACAGCTCTGGCCACGAACTGGGGCCGGCCATCCTGATGTACAACGCCAAGGTCTTGCAGTTCGGTGCCGTCCCGGTTACAGCGATTTACGACCCGGTGGCCAATACATGGACCGCTGGCCCGACGCCAGCTGGTGGCCTGGACGCTGCCGATGCTCCGGCGGTACTGGAACCGAATGGTAAAGTACTGGCCATGCTCAGTCCCGGTGAATTTCAGGGTGGCTGCCAGATGGTTGAATACGATCCCAGCAGCGGAACTCTGTCCAATACAGCGAACCCGACGAATTGCCCGAGTGATTCGTCCTTCGTTGGTCACCTGATGGTGCTTCCCACCGGTCAGATCATGTTCACCGATCTCAGCGGACTCGTTGAGATCTACACCCCTGCCGCCGGCGTTGGCACCTCCAAGACGCCTCTAATCACCGGACCCTTTGTCAATGGACCCATGCACCCCACGAACAACGTTGTGAGGGGTTTCCGCTTCAACGGTCTAACACAGAACACCGGCTACGGTGATGACTACCAGGGCGATACGGACTACCCGCTGGTTCGCCTCACCTCCTACAGCACAGGATTGGTGTACTACGGTATCACGCACGACGAAAGCACCCATTCCATTGACCCCAACAGCGGGCCGATGTCGACGATGTTTGATCGACCGGCAGGACTGCCTGGGGGATTCTACAAACTTGAGGTCATCGCCAATGGCGTGAAGTCGTCGAACTTTACCGTTTGGCTCAACTAAACGCTAACCTGCAAAAGGCGCCGCGCTCTCGCGAGCATGGCGCCTTTTTCTTTGCTCTTCTCTCTCGCGCAGATACCGGTACCCTGCACGTCTTTTTGCCGAACGGGCCGGTGCAAGCAGCGATTAAGATATATTCCGTCCGCCAAGCATACGAGTTCCATTAGTTTTGCAGGGCATGAAGAAGGGAACTTATGCGCGCGAACAGGGTTTCAGCAGTCGTGGTTAAATACTCGTAGTCAAATTGACATTCGATTGCAAGGACGTTGACGTGACGCGGATTCTACGAAAACTCGGAAGTCTCTGGCTGACGATGGTGACGTTGAACGCGCCACTCACCGCGGCCACGGCCTATGTGGCGGCGTTAATTATGCAACGAGTGTCCAGGAGCGTTGGACAATGACGATGAAGGCAATGAAAACGAGACTGATGTACGTGGCCGCGATACTTGCGGTCTTTGCCGGCAGTACTACGGTTTTCGCGCAAATGGGGCCGCAACAGGGTGGCGGCGGTCAGTGGGGTCACGGCCCAGGACAGCGCATGACCGCCGAGCAGCGGCTACAGCACTTGACCAAACAGTTGAACCTGAGCGATGCCCAGCAGCAACTGATCAAGCCCATTCTGGAGAACGAAACCAAGCAGATGCAGGCCCTGCAGCAGGACTCCACTTTGTCGCAGCAGGACCGCATGAGCAAGATGATGCAGATCCGGCAAGGCACCTCGGAGCAGATTAAGCCCATCTTGAATGCCGATCAGCAGCAGAAATATGAGCAGATGATGAGCCACCAGGGTCACGGCCGAGGCGGCCCGGACCAGAATCAGCCTCAAGGGGAAGCGCCTCCGCCTCGGCAATAGTCTAATGAAGACGAGGCAGCGACTGGTAACAGAACAGCCGTAGCGGAGGTGTCGGTGGCCGCCCCCGCGTTTGCGGGGACGAACGCGCTCAAGAGTCGGAAAAGAGATTGTCGGGTTCCGTCGCCTTGGACCTCGTCGCTTGCCGAGGAGTATCTCGAATTACCGTACAGGTACGCCGCTCAACTGTACTGTCTCCAGGTCAATCCAGCGTTCGCCATTGCCTTTGACGAAAGTGAGGTCGGCGATCCGCACCGTGCGCGGGCCCGCATTGGCCTGCCACCGCTGACGCGCGATGGCTTCCACCTTCAAGGCCTCCTCCACGGTATCCGTCTTTGCAATGGTGAGATGCGGCATATACGGCCAAGGCTCTTGGTAGAACAACGCGCCGCGATTCAGCAGCTCGTGCAATTCGCGCATGCGATAGGCGCCACGCGCCACGCGCAGGAAGACAGTGGGAGTGACGGGAACGAAGCTCTCCACGTCGCCCATGGTGATTTCGAAGGGTACGACGGTTCGACAGATCTCCCGGAACACCTCTAAGGCTTGCTGTTCGGTGCCCTGCAGGGGCCGCGGAGGCAGCACCGTGAGGTGGGCGTCAGCATGGGTGTGCGCTGGATGCAACTCGCGGCGCAGTGCTTCCACGAAGATTCCGACCGGGTCGCGAACGTACGCAACCGCGGCGTATACGAGGCCAGGCATGAAGGTTACATTATAACGGTCACTCCGCTGGAGCGCGTTCCGGGGACAACGCCTGCTCGATCTGGCTCCGCTTGTGATGTCGGGTTCTCACGCCCTCCATCGTTGGGGAAAGTAGTTTAAAATCAAGAGAACCAATATAAGTCGGGGCGTAGCGCAGCCTGGTAGCGCACCTGCCTTGGGCGCAGGGGGTCGCTGGTTCAAATCCAGTCGCCCCGACCAATCGTTCACTCACTCAAGTGATTCCTGCTGAGCCGCAAACATCGATGCAGGCGCGAGATGCCAGTTAGAAAGCCCGCGTGAGGAAGTTTGACTAAGCCATGCGGGTGGTAGAAAATACGTAAGGTGCCTGCTTCTTGGGCACCTGTCCAGTCGCAAAAGTGGGCCTGTGGCGCAGCTGGGAGCGCGCTTCCATGGCATGGAAGAGGTCGCCGGTTCGATCCCGGCCAGGTCCACCAAGCCTCTCAACAACCTGCCGACAGCCGGCCTACCGAGACCTCGTAATCATTCACCGCCGAACTTTGTCGCGCTAGTGCGTGGTAACGCTTCCTGCCTTTTGATCGGCGATCCACTTGGTGACCCGCGCGTGCAGAATATCGAGGGGCAAGGGGCCCGCGTTGAGCACTTCATCATGGAAGGTGCGGATATCGTACTTGGACCCGAGCTCTTTCTTCGCCTGTTCGCGAAGTTCGAGGATCTCCATCTGGCCTAGCTTATAGGCCAGCGCCTGGCCCGGCCACGCGATGTAGCGATCCACTTCGGTCTGAATATTAGGCTCGTCCATGGCGGTATGCTCACGGAAGAAGTCCACCATCTGGGAGCGCGTCCAGTGCTTGTAATGGACGCCAGTGTCAACTACCAGCCGAATCGAGCGCCACATCTCGTTTTCCAGCCGGCCGTATTCGCTGTACGGATCCTGATAGAAGCCGACGTCCTTGCCCAGCCGCTCTGAGTAAAACGCCCATCCTTCGGAGTAGGCGTTAAAGTTTTCGTACTTGCGGAAGGGCGGAATGTCGGTCAACTCCTGCGCAATCGAAAACTGCAGATGGTGTCCGGGAACTCCTTCGTGATAGGCGATGGCTTCAACATTCAGCAGCAGACGGTGCTCAGGATCGTACTCGTTCACGTTAATCCGTCCTGGACGCACGCCGTTCCCGGTGCCGGGCGAGTAGTCGGCTGGAACTTCATTGGGCGCCCGGTAGGCCTCCATGGGGACCACCACCAGCTTGTTCTTCGGCAGGCGGCCAAACAATTCGGGCAGCTTGCCGTACATCTGGTCGGTGTAGTGCTGATACAGGTCAAAAATTTGTTGAGCCGATGTGCCGTGCAGTTTGGGGTCCTGGCGAATGTGTTCATTAAAGCTCTTCAAGTCGGCGAACCCCTGCTGCTTGGCGATGACCAGCATCTGGGTCTCGATGTCGGCCACCTGCCGCAAACCCATCTGATGAATTTGCTCAGGCTGAAGGTCGGTGGTGGTCATGCGCCGGACTTCGAACTGATAGCGCGCCTCGCCGTCGGGAAGTGACCAGACCCCCATTTCCGTCCGGCCTTTCGGTGCATAGTCGCTCTTCACAAAGGCGGCGAACTTCGCGTAGGCGGGATCGATTTCGGTCTTGACCGTCTTCATCACCGCGTCGCGCAAGCGCTGCTGATCGGCAGGTGGAATCCCCTCGGGAAATTTCAGTACCGGCTGGTTGAAGGGATTTTTCTCTTCCGTTGAGTCGGCAATCTCCTGCGCCTGGACCGTCACCTTCTCCAGCAGAAACTTGGGCGGCACCAGATGGTCGCGCAGGCCGAGCCTCATGTTCCCGGTCACTTGGTCGAATACGCGGGGGAGTTGGTGCAACCGGGCAATGTAGTTCTCGTAATCTTTCACCGTTTTGAATGGCATCTGCCGAGGCATGGAAGCATAATTCAGGTGCACGCCATTCATCTGGTCAACCGGCATCTCCCAGTCCTTGAACTTTGCGCCCTCCACGGCCTGACGCAGGTCGCGCACCATGAGTTGCTGATTGAGCACCTCTTCTTCAGGGAATCCCGAAGTGTCAATCGCCTCGAAGACTTTGAGTTGTTGTTTTGCATACTCCACCTGTTTCGCAATGGCTTCGGGTGAATGGTCACTCAGGCGATCGTTGTAACGGGTGTCACCGACGTAGGTCGCGAATTCAGGATAGGTGCGAAGTGAGTGCTCCCATTCAGCCTGCAGGGCGTCGCGCAAATGGGCGCGGCGTGCCTCGAGGCCACTGCTATTGTTTTGGGCGGAGAGGGCGACAGTGCAGGCAGAAACGATGAATGCAATAACAAACAGTCTCATGCTTAAGACCTCGGGCTTGGAGCGAATGCGGTAGCCACTGGGCGGCAGGGAAGCAACCAACCCTGGCAGCTAAGGCTCGTTTCCGCACTATATCAACTCAATCGTCGAGCAACAATTCCTGCCTGCGCAGGCAGCACAGTCAGAATCAGGTGAACAGAACCGCTGCCAATGGGCGATAAATTGTCGAAGCGACGGGTAAGGGCCTGTCCGTAAACGGACAGGTGTGACAGTCCGGTGAAAGACCCGCTAAATCATGGCTCTGCGAGCGAAATACCTTGACTTCACTGGCAACGAAATGGTCTTATGGTGCGCGGTGGCTTGCACCATCCGGGCGGAACTGGCGACTTCTTAATGATGCGCGAGGACTCGCACGAAAGAACATCGCCACTTTGAAAGAGCCGAGGCGAAGCGCCTCCCCAGGCACCACAGGTCCAATGGGCCGGATTCGGGTACAAGCCTTGCGTTATCTTCTTCTTTTTCTTTCTTGCGTTCTGATCACCACGGTTTACGCGCAGCAACCTTCCGCGCCGAACTCTTCACCTTTATCGACGACCTCCCCAGCAGCGCCAGCCCAAAACATGTTGTCGCCCAATGAGCGAGTGGTCCTGAGGGTGGGAAGTGTGCGGGTTACCCAGGCGGAGTTCGAGTCTCTAATCAGTACCTTGGAGGCGCAACAGGGCCCTGCGGACCTCACCCGTCAGGCCATCGGCGAGAATTATGCGTCCTTACTGATGCTTTCTCAGCAGGCCGTCGCGCAGCACCTGGACTCGACGCCCGATGTCGTCCGCCAACTGGCGGTTGATCGCGACCAGATACTGTCCAACGCTGAGTTCGCCAGCCTGAAGGCCCAGTCCAAACCTACTCCTGAAGAGATCAGCGCGTATTACACTGCCCATGGCGACGACTACGACGTGGTCCTGGTGCGAAGGATTTTCATTTGGGAAAAGGCCGGAGGAGTCTCCGGAGCTAAACAGGAAATGAGTTCAGCTGATGCCCATGCGCTGGCCGACGCCATTCGTAAGGCTTACGCCTCAGGAAGCGATCCCAAGAAGTTGATACGCGATCCCGACAGCGTGGTGCTCGACGCTGAGCCTCTGAGCTTCCAACGCGGGGAGTTGCCGGACAACATGGGTAAGCCGGCATTCACCATGAAGGAGGGGGAGTGGGTGGTGCTCACCGACACTGCCGATGCCCTGGTTATGCTGCAATTGGTGAAGCGCAGCCGTCGCGATCTGAAGGAGATGACACCGTTCATCGAAAAGAAGCTGCAAAGCGAGAAATTGAAAGCGAAGTTGGAAGACCTTAAAAGGCAAAGTGGTGTTTGGTTGGACCAGGGCTACTTTGCAACTGCCCCGCCGAAGCCTGGTTCAAGTACACAATCTCAAACCCCGGGCCCCTCAAACCCAGTGCACTAAGGAGAATGATGAAAACAAGAAATAAAACACTCTGGTATCTTGCGCTACCGATTCTTATTGTTGTGGCGTGTGTCCTCCAACCCCAGGCCCGAGCCCAGATGACTTCAACCGGCATCGACTGCTCGCAAATTGCCGCTCTTCACCTGACGATGCAAGACAATATGCGCGCCGGCCTGACCCTGATTGAATGCGGCGTGGTCCAAGGCGGTCGGCCTACCAGCTCCGGCGACACCGTCACCGGCGATGAACCACAGCCGCCGAACATCCTTGTCAGCAATCGAACCTGCACTTCCGGAAGCAGTTGCACCCATAGTGAGAGCATGGTGTTCGCCAGCCCCAAGGCGGGCGATCACACCGTGGTCATCAATTACAACGACGAGACCGGCAGTGGCACCGACTATTCCGGCGTATCGTACTCGCTCGATGGCGGCTCCACCTTTACGCAGATCGTTCCGTCGCCGTTTGGCACGGGCCACGGCACTAACTACGGAGATCCCATCGTCGTTTTCAACCAGAAGTTGAATAAGTGGTTCGCGGGCGATATCGCTACCGGCTGCGGCGGTTTCGGCTTCGGATTGTGGTCATCTCCCGACGGCCAGAACTGGACGCCCGCAGCGTGCGCCCATAACGGCAGTAACGACGATCGTGAGTCGATGTGGGTGGACAATGCCCCGTTTAGCGCGGCCTACGGTCGCATGTACATCTCGTTCAACAACTTCAACATTGGTGGTGGAGCTCTATTTGTGACCCACTCGGACGACGGCGTTACCTGGAGCAGCCCGGTACAACTCTCCTCCGGCTTAATTCGCGACGTACAGATCACTGGCACATTGCCAGGCAAACCTCCGGCCAACGCCGGTTACCGGAGCCCGGTGTTCGTCGCCGCCATGAATGAAGAGGGTGGAGGTTTGGGTACTCGGCAGAACCTCATCTATCGGTCCATCGATGGCGGAGTCACCTGGACCTCAGCCATCACCATGGGGCCGGTCTTCAATGCGGTGGGTGATGGCACCTGCGGCTACTTCGCAAAGGTCAATCCCATCTGGCGGCACATGGGCTGGGGAGAGCCGGCAGTTGGTCCGGACAACACGATCCACTATGCCTACGCGGGCAAAGGAACCGTCAGCGGCGACAACGGCGATATCTACTACGTGCGTTCCACCGACAACGGTGCCACGTGGTCCACACCCATCAAACTTAACGACGATACCGGCGGGCAGTTCAAAACCCAATGGATGCCGTCTGTCTCCGTCAACTACAACCCAGCCAGCCCGCTACCGCAGGGCAAGGTCACGGTTTCCTGGTACGATCGCCGCAGTGCCACCTCGGCCTGCAACGCGGTCACTGATGCGGGATGCAAGTACGAGCGCTACGGCGTTCAATCGGCTGATAACGGCGCCACCTGGGGAGCGAACTTCGCCATCAGTGAGGTCCTGATCGACCAACCGGACCAGCAGGATCAATTCATCCAGAGCTGCTATGCGGGCGACTACGACTACAGCACCGCACTAGGTTCAAGTGCTTATGTAACTTGGACCGATGGACGGGTTGCGATTGGCGGCGTTCACGTGCAGAACGTGGAATTTGCCAAGGTACCCGAGCCGTAGAACGATCCTTCTCCGAATATCGGACTAACCAAAGAGGGCGGCCGAAACTGGCTGCCCTTTTTGCGTTGTGGCGCCGTTCGGTATAAGCCCTGGCTAGGTATGTTGAACTTCGATCTCACTCACGCGATGGCTAACCTTCCCAATCAGGGCTGAGTCTAAGCAGGACGGTCGGGCTAAGGAGACAACCATGAACCTGCCTGAACATGTTCGAACCTACCTTGTGTTGTGCACCTTGGCTGTGACTTCGTTGGCCCTGCCAGGGCTGGCACAAAATCCAGACGCAGCCAAACCAGCATCTCAACCCGCTGTCACCCCACGCGACGGGCAACACGATTTTGATCCCCTTATTGGCTCATGGAAGTATCACCTCAAGAGGCGCCTGAATCCCCTGACTGGTTCCAACACCTGGGTCGAATTTGACGGCACCGGCGTTTGCTACAAGGTCTGGGATGGATCAGAACTGGACACCATCGATGTCGATAGTCCTGCCGGCGGCCGCATCGAAGGTCTGACCTTACGTGTCTACAATCCCCAATCCCATCAATGGAGACTCTATTGGGCCAACCGCAAGGTTGGCATCCTCGACCCGCCCCAGGTCGGCGAATTCAAGGATGGCCGCGGCGAGTTTTTCGCCCAGGACACCATCAATGGCAAAACCATCCTCATTCGCTTTGTCTGGACGAACCTCAACACGAGTACGCCACACTTTGAACAGTCATTCTCCGACGATGGAGGCAAGACCTGGGAAGTGAACTGGATCACAGACCAGACCCGCGTGGACGCTCCTCAAGCCCACTAAGCTTTGTACGGATCCCCACGATTTCACCATGTCGAAAACCAGCGGCACGGGTGTACAATTCTGGCCTTCCTCGAAATGAAGAAGGAGATATTGCAGCCAGCAAGGAGATTGCGAATGAAATTCAGGACTTTGTGCGTCTGTGCAGTTGTTGCTCTGGCCGTTGCGATGGCCTCGGCGCAAACGAAAACTTCTATGACGGGCAAGTGCGGCAAGCCTGACGTTGAACAGAGTGTCCCTGCCGGTGACCAGGCAGGCCACGCTTTTTCGATTTCGCAGGGCAAGTGTACCGCCGACGGAAAAATCGGTAGTGCGATGGGCAAAGAGGGCGTCTTCGCCGATCATGGAGAAGCTATGGGTACCCACACGAAGACTTCGGGCGTCTTCGTGGAAACCTTCGATAGCGGCGACAAGGTTTTCTACAACTATCAAGAGACTGTTACCACGAAAGACAACATGCTCCAGACCGGGACCAACAAATACCAGATCGCCGGCGGTACCGGAAAGATGAAAGGCATCAAAGGGTCGGGCGGTTGCAAGCTCACCGGCGCCTCCGATGGCAGTGTGGACTACACCTGCACCGGGACATACACGCTCGCCGGTGGCGCTATGGCAAAGCCCGCCAAAGCAAAGCCGTAGATAGCGGGTACACATCTTCTCTGGGTGTCCCACCCTTGTCGCCTTTTGTTGGCGACAGGTGGGACTCTTCGAAAATCTGCTACTCACGGACGCACCGATACGCATACCATGCTTCCATGATTTTCCGCGGGCGACTGTTGCTGCTCCTTATTTTTTCCCTGGCCTGCGGAGCTGCGGCGCAGAGCGATCCTCAGAACACGCCTGCTAATCCCGATCGAGACAGTGTCACCGCCCCCAAGCTGACCTCCGACCCCGCGCCGGAATATTCCGACGAGGCGCGCAAGGCCCGCCATCAGGGCACGGTTGTTTTGTCCCTCGTGGTCGATGCGACCGGATTGCCGCAAGACATCAAGGTGCAGCGCTCGCTGGGTATGGGGTTGGACGAAGAAGCGGTCAAAGCAGTGAAGCAATGGCGCTTCGAACCGGCCACGCAGAATGGGCAGCCGGTGCCGGTGATGATCAATGTCGAGGTAAATTTTCGCCTCTACAACCACCTGGCTCCGCATCCCGACAGCGCCAGCCAGCCACCTCGTTTTCCCGGTGTCGATCTCGAACACTACCCGCTTGTCCTGCGCGTCAACAGTGCTGTGTCTTATTCCGGTCCCGCGACCGCCCAGAGCGCCAACTACGAAGCCGCAATCACCGAGGCCGGCAAGGAGCGGACGGTGAAGATCTCGTGCCTGGTATCTTCACCACGCTGCCTGATTCTGGATGCGGGCACTTATCCGGCGGGCTGGAAAGCAGACACGACCACCCTGGAAATTCTGGGGCTGACCAGCCAGAAAGAATGGGAGAAGACCGAATACACAATCGCCGGCGAGAACCATTAATCTTGTCATCCCGAACCCACTTCAGTCGTGAGGGATCTGCAATCTTGTCATCCCGAACCGACTTCAGTCGTGAGGGATCTGCGGTTTAGCTGGGTTCCATCCTAGCCTGCTCTTTTGCTGGGGGTGGGACAACTCGAAAGACCCCGATAGGAGACCTACCCCCCTCCCCCTCATGCTCGTAAAATATTGAAAACATTGGGCAGGCGCAAAAAAATCCTCGCAAAATATTGAGCCGCAGTGACTTACAGGCATAATCTTGAGCCACAAGGGTTTATGGCTATTGCAAAGAGGGAAGAGCTCCTTTGAGAAACGCCGCTCCTGGCTTCGGAGCAAACTTTCGAGCCGCGCTCCGCCTGAGGCCGCAGGCACTGCATTTCAAAGAACTCAGCCGGGCAGCTGACGCATCCGCGTCTCCGCTCGCATCGGGCGCACTGGGCCCAACCTAACAGCATAGGTCATCGACAAATTCGTCAAGATCACGAAAGGACTAGCGGCCCGCCTGTCCTTTCGTAACCGACATCACCCATTCTCTTCGGTAATTCGGCGAATTAATGACTAGGGTTGCCAGTGCCGGATGATGCCGGCTTCGCGTTCGTCTCTGCCGCTCTCTCGGCTGCTGCTGCGATCTCCGTCATGTGCTTCCGAGTGAGCGCCGCGGCAGCCTGCATGGACTCTGCCGTTATGGCGGGCTGTTCTTTCGTTAACTTCTGCCCAGCCGCAGATTTATAGAAATTGATGATGCCCATTACGTCCGCGTGCGTCAGATGACGCTGGTAAACCGGGACAATCGCGGCCATAAGCTCATCAATCGACGTCGCATTGGCGCTATCCTGCATGTATTGCCTGGTCGTCTCGGCCACCTTGCGAAGCTGCGCGGGAGTCGCATTGGGATGTTTGAGGCGGTACGCGTCGGCCGCTGAAATCGCGAATTGTTGGTCAAATGCCACCCGCATCAGTTGCAACCGGGCGCGCGCGTTGGTCACCTCCAGGAGTTGCTTGATATCCTCTTTGGTCGCAGCGTCGAGCTGCTGTTGGCAAAGCGCTGGAATACAGCTGCATAGCAAAACCAGACAAGCGATCAGTACGTTCTTCATGGCAGGGAAGTATGAGACAGACTGACGAGCAAGTCCACAAATTTGTGCTGGGTGCCGCAGGTTCGTGCCCTTGTTTTGGAGGCTAGACCTGGGGATGAAACGGGTGCCCCATCCTAGCCCTCTTTTGGCTAGGGTGGGAAACATTTGCACTGAACCGGTGATCCTGGACTGAGGTTCGCGGTGGTTTGCGTTGATCGCGATAAGCGCAGTCCCGCCCCGCGGGACGGAAGTGTTTAGCCCATCGCGGAAGCACTGGGTAGGCGCAGCGATGAGACCCGAGTCCCTTCGGGGACGGCACATCCGGTTTCTGCGTGCAGTACAATTCGAAGCACAACAATGCCAACCGTCCTGAGGTCGGGGCCGTATCGTTTCTATTTTTACAGTCACGAGCCCAACGAGCCACCGCACGTTCACGTGGACCGCGACGAGCTCTCCGCGAAATTCTGGCTCGACCCGATCGGCCTGGCACGGAACTTTGGCTTCAGTGCCCGTGAGGTGAACACGGTACAATCACTGGTGGAGACCAACCAGAAAAGAGCTGTTGGAGGCTTGGAATGGGTATTTTGGCAGTAGCGGCAGATGAAAGAGTGGCGGACGTATCGTTTGACCAAGACGCGCTGAGCGTGCGCCTGAAGGACGGCCGCACCATCTCCGTCCCGCTCGCTTGGTATCCCAGATTATTCCATGCCACCGCCGAGCAGCGTCGCAATTGGAAGATTGCCGGAGGCGGCTACGGCATCCACTGGCCGGAGATTGACGAAGACATCAGCACCGAAGGACTACTGCGTGGAGCGCCAGCTCCGCAAGGCAGCAAGAGCAGTTGAAGATTCATGACGCCCACCCTGTCCGCAACATCGGCGGACAAGGGTGGGGCACCCGGCCTTATGGATTAGAAGTGCTTTTTCAGCATCCTGCTAGAATATCACAACTCCTTCTCAAGCAAATACACCTTGAGTCGGGATGCTGGAAACTCATGTCGGGAGGATCATAAACCCCTTGGCACCTCCTGCGCAGGCAAGCGGCGCATCGGCTACGCAGTTGTGTCCCATATTATCTCAGGTCGAGCAAAGCTTTATCCGAAACATTAGCGACGTACGTGCCTTGCGGACATGCCGACGCTATTTGTGTGCTTCCTTGGAATTGTGAAGGAGATGGGGCATGTCTCAGTAGATTATGCTAGAAGCATTGAAGACGGCTGGAATATAGACCATGATGTCCAGCGTCTAAACTGTTAGATGAATATACGAGCGACATCAGCCACATTCGTGGGTCGATGGATCCAGCTCACAGGATGAACTGGAGCGGATGTGTGGTGATCCCTCGTACGGTCCGTCCTATCTGCCGCGATGAGATTACTAAAGATGGCGTAGTGTCCAGTACGTGGACGGCCTTAGAATGCGTCGCGACCGACTCTTAGATTACGGCACTCAACGATGCCCTACCCACTTGAGCAGAAGTATATCATATGCCACAGTCTGAGAGTGACACCTCCGACATTTCCTCAAAACAAATCTCTTTCAGACTGGCCGCCAAATACAAGTTTGACTTGCGACATTGCCTTGGTATGTTTTAAAGGCTATAGGTTGAATCGACGAGTATCAGCACGAACCAAGCCCGTGAGCAGCTAAAGGACGAGCGCACTCGATGAATTTCAGTGCTCTTTCAACCCTCTTTCGGGAGTTGGAACTCACCCGCATCCAGTTCATCGCGCAGCATGTTGACGGCGAATAATATCCAGATGCGATGACTTGGAATTGCATCAAATCGAGCAGCAGGAGGTGTGAAGGGTCGATGGGCGTCGCTATCTAATCTTGGAGGCTGTTAAGGACTCCGATGCCGAGACTTGGCCCAGAGAGGACAGAGTCTCTGACAGCCGTATTCTGTCGGACGCCTATCCCACCCCTTCGGGTTGTCTGTGTGCATTACGGAGTTTACGGCCTTGCGCCCTGCGTCCTCAAGAACGCCAGTGCGGTCTGGGCGAACAGAGGGGCGGCGTCGAAGAAGATCGGGCCGTGGCCGCCATTGGGCACGACCCACAGCGCGGAGCGGGGAATGGCGCGGTACATGTCGACCGCCATCTCCACCGGATAGAGAGGATCGCGGTCACCGTAAACGATCAGCGTCGAGGCGGTGATGCGCGACAGTGACGCGGGCGTGAAGTTCATGTCGTCGTAGCTGTCTTTCATGGAGCGCGTCCACTCCCACAAAGCGATGATCTGCTCGTCGCCCAGATGGTGGCGGCGGCGCATCGCCTCCCACTCCGACGCCGGCTGGTTTTCTACCGGCACCGCCGCCATGATCCGGCGCGCCTGCTCGGGAAAATACATGGTGGCGCTGACGACGACCATGGCTTCGATTCGTTCGCGGCTGGAGCGTCGCCATGTGGAGCAGGGAATTGCCGCCCATGCTGACGCCGATGGCCCGGCAGCGCGCGATGCCGAGATGATCGAGCAGGGCCAGGGTGTCGAGCGCGCATTGGCGATGGGTCAGCGTCCGTTGCGGATTGGTGGAGCGGCCGTGGCCGCGGGCGTCGGGGGCGATCAGTTGATACTCGCTCGCAAGTTGATCGCGGCCGGCATAGGCCCAGTCGTTATGGCAGCCGGTGCCGCCATGCAGCAGCAGCAGCGGCGGGCCGGCGCCGTCGATCGCGTAATGCAGCTCGATGCCGTTCACGTGGACGGTGTGTTCCGTATGGTCGATCGCCGGTGCTCCCCTTCGTTGAATTCAGGTGGCATGGCTGAGCCGAGCTTCGTCGAGTTTGCGAATGCGAGTCGAAGCAGCCTATAGCGCAGCTAATGTTCGTGGTGGCGATAGGGGTCCTTCGACTCCGGCGGCGAAGCGCCGCCTGCGCTCAGGATGACAACACAAAGAGCGAACGCTCTCGCACCGCTCGCTCAGGATGACAGGTAGTTGTCTTCACTGACAACTGACAACTGACAACTGCTCCCCAAAAGGAAACGGCCCCACGTTATGCACGTGAGGCCGTTATTTATGTCGGCGACGACCTACTCTCCCACACACTTTCGCGTGCAGTACAATCGGCCCAGCGGGGCTTAACTTCCGTGTTCGGGATGGGAACGGGTGTTTCCCCCGCGGTAAGATCACCGGCTTCGCAGGCGCGTGCGGGATGTTCTCCGCAGCTCGGTCCCAGGCGTGATGTCACGCAGGACCTGTAGCGCCAAATCTATGAAAGAACCTCGCCGACTTCGGGCGATCTCTCACAACTGAATAGCATCAGGAATCCAAGGCTAGGATCTCCGTCGAGATCCTCACGCTGACAGGTTCGCCAGGTGTGCCGAGTAAATTTTATGGTCAAGCCGAACGGGCGATTAGTACTGGTAAGCTTCATGCATTACTGCACTTTCACATCCAGCCTATCAAACACGTAGTCTTCGTGTGCCCTTCTTCACCCTTATGGGTTGGGAGATCTCATCTTGAGGAGTGCTTCACGCTTATATGCATTCAGCGTTTATCACAACCGAACTTCGCTACCCAGCCGTGCCATTGGCATGACAGCTGGAACACAAGAGGTTCGTCCATCCCGGTCCTCTCGTACTAAGGACAGGTCCTCGCAAATCTCCTACGCCCACATCAGATAGGGACCGAACTGTCTCGCGACGTTCTGAACCCAGCTCACGTACCGCTTTAATAGGCGAACAGCCTAACCCTTGGAACCTTCTACAGCTCCAGGATGCGATGAGCCGACATCGAGGTGCCAAACCGGAGCGTCGATATGAACTCTTGGCTCCGATCAGCCTGTTATCCCCGGCGTACCTTTTATCCGTTGAGCGATGGCCCTTCCATACAGAACCACCGGATCACTAAGGCCTGCTTTCGCACCTGCTCGTCTTGTAGGACTCGCAGTCAACCACACTTATGCCTTTGCACTCGACGGCTGATTTCCAAACAGCCTGAGTGTAGCTTCGCGCGCCTCCGTTACAATTTAGGAGGCGACCGCCCCAGTCAAACTACCCGCCTCACTATGTCCCCTCCCCGGTTAACGGGGATAGGTTAGAACCACAGAACTCGCAGGGTGGTATCTCACCGTTGGCTCCCCCAAGCCCAAGAGCCTGAGATCAAAGCCTCCCACCTATCCTGCGCAGCAAGTGCCATAGTTCATAGTGAAGGTATAGTAAAGGTGCACGGGGTCTTTCCGTCTAGATGCGGGTAACCGGCATCTTCACCGGTACTACAAGTTCGCCGAGTCGCTCGTTAAGACAGTCGCACGATCGTTACGCCATTCGTGCAGGTCGGAACTTACCCGACAAGGAATTTCGCTACCTTAGGACCGTTATAGTTACGGCCGCCGTTCACCGGGGCTTCAGTTCGCAGCTTCACCCATCTTGCGACAAGTTGACCGCTCCCTTTAACCTTCCGGCACCGGGCAGGCGTCAGCCCCTATACGTCGTTTTCGACTTTGCAGAGACCTGTGTTTTTGTTAAACAGTCGCCGTGCGCATTTCACTGCGGCCCCCTCGAGCTTGCACTCTACCGGGGCACCCCTTCTCCCGAAGTTACGGGGTTAATTTGCCGAGTTCCTGAACGAGCGTTCTCCCGAGCGCCTTTGGATATTCTCCTCGTCTACCTGTGTCGGTTTGAGGTACGGTTCCCTTTCCTTCTCCTTAGAGGTTTTTCTTGGCAGCGTGAACTCGGTGCGTTTCGTCCATACGGACTACTCCTTTGCGTCTCACCGTTGAATGTCTCTCCGGATTTGCCTGGAGAAACCGGCTTACACGCATCGAACCTGATAGCCATAACAGGCTGCACGTATCCTTCTGCGTCACCCCATCGTGATAACGATTGAAAGGGAGTTCCGGAATATTAACCGGATGTCCATCGACTACGCCTTTCGGCCTCGCCTTAGGGACCGACTAACCCTGAGCGGATTAACCTTCCTCAGGAAACCTTAGACTTTCGGCGCGGAGGGTTCTCACCTCCGTTATCGCTACTTATGCCGGCAGGGTCTCTTCTCAACCGTCGACGGATCCTCTCGGTCCCGCTTCAAACTGTTGGGAATGCTCTCCTACCACGCATGGCTTGACGCCATGCATCCGCTGCTTCGGTGCTCAGTTTAAGCCCCGTTGAATTGTCGGCACCGGACCGCTTGACCAGTGAGCTATTACGCTTTCTTTAAAGGATGGCTGCTTCTAAGCCAACCTCCTGGCTGTCTGGGCGTTCCGACATCCTTTCCCACTTAACTGAGACTTGGGGACCTTAGCAGGCGATCTGGGCTGTTTCCCTCTCGACAACGAAGCTTAGCCCCCGCTGTCTGACTCCCGTATTAGTTGTCCACGGCATTCGTAGTTTGGTTGGATTCAGTAAGCTGGAAAGCCCCCTAGTCCATCCAGATCTCTACCACCGCTGCAAATCATACGAGGCTAGCCCTAAAGCTATTTCGGAGAGAACGAGCTATCACGGAATTTGATTAGCCTTTCACCCCTACCCTCAGCTCATCCGAGCTTTTTTCAACAAACACCGGTTCGGTCCTCCAGTGGGTGTTACCCCACTTTCAACCTGGCCAAGGGTAGATCATCCCGCTTCGCGTCTATTCCTGCCAACTGAACGCCCTA
>CAVOMO010000004.1:0-305000 GCA_963697045.1 uncultured Acidobacteriaceae bacterium | reverse complement strand
ATAGCTGAGCTGCTTCGGCTCCTCGTCGCGCGCGGCGCTGATGATCTCTGCATCGCCCGCCACGTAGAGCAAGTAGTCGTGCGGATGATGATGGCAGAGGGTGCGATCGTGCGGTGCGATCTCGACCGCAAACGCGCGCACAAATTCGTTCTCGATCACAAGATGATGCCGCGGCTCCTGCTCGATGGGAACCACGTGCGCGCACGAGTATCGCTTGTCGTCCACAACTATTGTCTTGTCGCGGGCTTGAACTCCATCACCACCAGGCGCAGATCCGCGGCGCCAGTGTTGGTGAGCCCTTGATTGCCGTGGCCGTCGTGAAAAATCATGGTGCCCGCTTTCTGGTCCATGTCCATGCCCTTGCTCCCGGGCTCTCCGCTGTGCACGTGCATGTCGGTCAGCAGGATGACCAGGTGAGGAAATGCTTCCTCATTCGACACCGTCTGCTGCGGTTTGATCGTCGCCTCCGAGATGCGGAAGGAATCGCCGTAGCCGATCAACTTTGATTCCGGCGTCAGCGGAGTCCAATCCTTGGCCCGCGGATCGTCTGGCGCAATTGTTCACGCACACCGGCCCACCGTGGTTCTGCAGCAGTTCGATGGTGGCGTTGCGAAACGGCGTGGAGGCGCGGTCGGTAAAGGCGTGCACGACACCCGCCGGCGTATATGTCACCTGCCCATCCTCAAAGACCACATGTTTGACCTTACCGTCCGGGCTTGTGCTGTCGATTTCGTTAGGGCCCAACGACACGCCAATATAATCCGTACCATGGTGATGCATCAGCGTGGACTGCTGCGGCGCGACCTCGGCGTAGTAGGCGCGGATGTACTCGTTCTCGATCTTGAGATGATGCGACGGCTCCGCGGGGATCTCAACCGTGGGGCCGAATTTTGACGGGGTGGTGGGCTTCGTGTCCTGGGCCAGAGAGAGACTGGCTGCCAGGCACAGCATCCATAGCGATACATGAATCTTCATGCGGAAAAGACTAGCGATGCGGCTGCGGCAGTGCAAGCGAGAAGTTGGCCGGTGGCGGTGGTACACTATTTCAGACCTCGAAACCCTTCCGGTTCGCAGAACCGGACTCACCTCCCAGTCGGGACGTGGCTCAGCCTGGTAGAGCACTCGCTTGGGGTGCGAGGGGTCGGCAGTTCAAATCTGCCCGTCCCGACCAAAATCAGCACTCAGCCGTCAGCATTCAGGCATTGAACTATTGGGGCTGGTCCCATCTGATCCCCGGACATTTGGCGGTGTCGTCCTAACTAAGCTCTATCTGTTTCGGCGCGACCTCGACGCCAACTCGCCGGCTGCTGCTTCTTAGAAAAGCCTGCGGCGCAACACCCCCGCGACGCCCACGACGCCAGAAACAAACAGCAACAGGCTGGTGGGTTCGGGAATAGGTGGCCCGCTGCCGGAACCGGTCAACGTGAAAGATTCTGAGCCAATCGAGCCGACGGAATTTTCATAGGCGAGCGATGGGCCATTATTCTGGTCCCAGTAGATTGGATCGGCCGCGCAACCCGCGGTGGAGCAGGCATTTGACAGAGTCACCCAACCGGCGCCACTCCACGCAATGCCCGGGAACACATAGTCGGCCTGGTATAAAGAGTAGCCAAACGAGTTGGCGCCCAGGTACGTATTGGTCACACCGGTTAACGTCTGTGCATTACCGCCGAATGAGGTTGCCCCGATCTGCATGTCGACGGTACCCAAGGTCTGTCCGTCGGGAAAGATCCAATAGACGAAACGCAGGTCTTCAATTAGGGAGTTATTCGGTAGCAAGAAAGAGTTGCTCACCGAAAAGCCGTTATTAATGGTCCAGGCATCGATGTCGCCGGTGAACGGACCGTTGGAATACAAGATGTCTGCGGCGGCGGGGACAACAAAAACGATACAGAAAGCTGCCAGCAGCAACAGCGTGACCGTGCGCGTTTTCATAACTCCTACCTTCCGACCGGCGCAATGATCCAGCCCAGTTATCTCTCCGGGAGGGGGTCCAAGTCAAATTACCTCCATGAGTCGGCGGGATTGTCGGTAGTGGGCCGCGCGACCCGAAGGTCGTGAGCTGGAATCGAAGGACTCTATAGCCACAGAAATCCTTCACCGTTTGTCATCCTGAGCGACCCCGAACATCGTGAGGGAGAGTCGAAGGATCTGCGGTTGTTTGCCTGTCAATGATTTGCCGTCTGACCAGCACCCGCTACTGCGTCTGCTGCAATTTGGCAATCAGCTTCTGCGCCAGGTTCTCTTCTGACTCCGACCACAGCACTCGTCCGCTGAGCACGCAATTCTTTTCGACCGCCGCGGAAAAGGCGACTAGCTTGGCAATGTTGGCGCGCAGGTGCTGTTCCACTGTGGACGAGAGTTTCAGTCCTTCGTATACGAAGGAGGTGTCGAGTCCGAAGTCAACTTCGACATGCCCATCATCGGCATAAATGCCCTCGTCAAACTGAAGCCCGTGCACCAGGAAGCGCACCGCAACCGGACGCTGCACCCAGCTGTCGCCGTGCTCGTCTTCATTCGGCACCCAAAGGTCCCAAAACGCCTCGAAGACAAAGGCGAAATCGTCGTGAGCAAATTCGCCGGCCACCTCGGCGGCCTCTTCGGGCGAGATGCCGGGAGTGAAACGGCGTTCCAGCACCGTCGGTTCCGACCACGCCACGGGATGCACCGACAAGTAAGTGATGCCCTCGCGCACCGCCGAGAAAGGGAATTGCCGCAGCACGCTGACCGTGCGTGCCATCATCTCCCCTTCGCGGAAGCTGGGAAACCAGATGCTCAAATACAGCGAGTCGGCCATCGCGATATTTTAGCGCGTCCGCCGTTTCCCTGGCGGAGGCTGGCTGGCTGCGGTATCCTCAGGGGCACGCCAGACGCCCTTCCCCTCATTTGCAGAATCCGAAGTGACGCCGGGCGTTCGCGCGCAGACTTTCGGAGGACATCGTGATGAGTGATGCCAATCCTCTCCTCGCACCCATGAAGGGAACTCAGCACCGCGAAGTCGGCACGGTGCAACTCGACGTTGCGGCCGCCGGCGCAGCCCGCATCAAGCGGCTTATCTACCCGCCGGGATTCCGCTGGTCCAGGGACATGAAGCCCGTGACTGGCACCGATCGATGCATGCATGCCCACGCCGGGTTCCTGGCCGCGGGGCAGATCCACATTGAGTACGAGGACGGTTGCATCGTGGAGTTCAAGGCTCCTCAAGTCGTTGTCATCGAGCCGGGTCACGATGGGTGGGTTGTCGGCGACGAGCCGGCCGTGCTCATCGAGTTCGACTTCGAAAATGACACCGTGCGCAGTCTCGGCATGCCCGAGCGCCACAAGCATGGGGATTGAGTTTGAAGGTGTCATCCTGAGCGAGCGCAGCGAGTCGAAGGACCCCTATAGTTGCAAAAAATTTCAGCCTAGGCCGCTTGGCGCAGCAATCCAAGTCCGAGACTGCTGGCGGCCATAGGGGTCCCCTCGACTCCTCGCTACGCTCGTTGCTCGGGTGACATCCAAACAACGCGCCGTCATGAGTAATCCCATCGAAGCGTGCTACCTCCCGCGGGATACCTTCTACACGCCAGTCTTCAGCCTCGCCGCAAACTTCTCTCGAATCTTCTTCACCTTCGGCGAGACCACGAACATGCAATACGGCTGGTTAGGATGGTTCTTGAAGTAGTCCTGATGGTAGTTCTCGGCAGGGTAGAAGGTTGAGGCCTGGCTCAATCGCCGTGACGATGGGATTCTGGGAACGCGTGTTCCTGGTTGAGGTCGTCAATTACCGCCTGCGCGGTTTTGCGCTGCTCTTCATCGCGATAGAAGATGACCGAGCGATATTGTTCGCCAACGTCGTTGCCCTGCCGGTTCAGCGTCGTCGGATCGTGGACCGTGAAAAACACCTCCAGCAAATCTTTATAGGTCATGACGGCCGGATCGAAGGTGATCTGCGCAACCTCGACGTGGCCGCTCCGTCCGCTGCAAACCTGCTCGTAAGTTGGATTGGCGACACGCCCGCCCATGTAGCCCGACACCACCGAATGGACGCCTTCCAACTGCTGGAACGCGGCTTCCACGCACCAGAAGCATCCCCCGCCGAGAATCGCCGTCTCTGTATTAGCCATGTGGGATAGGATGCGCGAGCGGGAGAGTTGTTGCAAGGAAGAAGCGATGAGTCGCTAGCAATTAGCAACTAGCATTCCGCTCATGAATCGTTCTGGTATGTATCAGGGCACGACCTTTAGTCGTGCCGAACGAAGCGCAGGAAAGGCCTGGGCTTTAGCCCCTGCAAGAGCAAATCCTCAGGGGCTGAAGCCCGCGTCGTTATTGACCCGTTGCGGCACGGCTGAAGCCGTGCCCTGATACAAAACGATTCATGAGGCGGCTTAGAGCTTTCTTGTCAACTAGGAAAGCTGGATGAATGAAAAAGTTGAATGGCTGAGTGCTGAGTGCTGAGTGCTGAGTGCTGAGTGCTGAGTGCTAATTGCTAATTGCTAATTGCTCTCTTCCAGCATGAACTCCAGCACCTCCTGGGGGGCTGACGACGTCCACACCGGCGCGAACGACAAACGGTGCAGCGGGCTTGGGCCTTTCTCGCGTAGGGTTTTCAGATGATGAGGCGTGCTGTAACCCTTATTCGAGGCCAGCCTGTACTCCGGGAACACCGGGTCCCAGGCGGTGATCATGGCGTCGCGCTCGACTTTGGCGATGATGGAGGCTGCTGCGATCGAGGCCGACTTAGCGTCGCCGTGAATGATGGGCGTCTGCGCGCACTCGAAGTTGATGCGCATGGCGTCGATCAGCAGATGGTCAGGAACTAGCGTGAGCTTTCCGACGGCCACTTCCATGGCGCGTTTCGAGGCCCAATAAATATTGATTTGGTCGATGGTGGCGACGTCGACCGCGGCGATCGCCCAGGCCAACGCGTGTTCGCGAATACGAGGCGCCAGCCGCTCGCGGGTTTCGCGGTCGAGCAACTTCGAATCGCGCAGCCCGCGAATGCGATAGCTCGGATCGAGGATGACGGCGGCCGCGACCACCGGCCCGAACAGCGATCCCCGGCCGACCTCGTCCACGCCGGCCACCAGCTTCGCGCCTGAATCCCACGCCAGCTTTTCGTATTTCAGCGTGCACTTCAGCCTCTTCAGCAGGCGCAGCTTCAGCGTGGCTGCGGAGACGGGCTTGGCCCCGGAATCGCACGTCGACTTTTTCGGGGAGGACGGCAACGCAGATTTACCACTGAGAAACAGAGGTCACGGAGATATTAGAACACGAGAGCCATCGGGCGCGAGCAACAACAATGCCGGCGCGAGACAAGAGAAAGCAGGTTCTTCCGCTCGGTCGGGATGACAAAATAAAAAGGAAGGCTGGAACGCCGGCCTGAAGGCCAACTCTACCAAGCGGCCTGAAGCCTAGTTCCTAAGAGCTAAGAGCTAAGAGCTAAGAGCTAAGAGCTAAGCTGCTAGTTGCTAGCTGCTAATCGTTACCAGTTGCTTGTCTTTCGCCGCGTAGTGCGAGTCCACGTACTCGTCGAGAATCTTGATGAACTCCTCGACGATATGGTCGCCTTTGAGCGTAAGCATCAGCCGGCCGTCAACGTACACGGGGGCCTTCGGCTCCTCGAATGTGCCGGGCAGCGAGATGCCTATGTTGGAGTGCTTCGACTCGCCGGGCCCGTTGACCACGCAGCCCATGACCGCCAGCTTCATTTCTTCCACGCCGGAGTAGCGCGTCTTCCAGATCGGCATCTGCTCGCGCAGGTAAGTTTGGATCTGCTCAGCCATCTCCTGGAAAAATGTACTGGTCGTGCGCCCGCAACCGGGACACGCGGTGACCTGCGGCGTAAAGCTGCGGATGCCGATGGATTGCAGAATCTGTTGAGCAACGGTGACCTCTTCGGTGCGGTCGCCGTTGGGTGCAGGAGTGAGCGACACGCGAATTGTATCGCCGAGGCCTTCCTGCATCAGCACTGCGAGAGCCGCCGTGCTGCTCACAATGCCTTTGGCTCCCATGCCGGCTTCGGTGAGTCCCAGATGCAGCGGGTACTCGCAGCGGCGGCCCAGTTCGCGGTAGACGTCGATCAGGTCCTGCACGCCGCTGACCTTGGCGCTGAGAATAATCTGGTCTTTGCGCAAGCCGTAGCTGACCGCAAGATCGGCCGAGCGCAGCGCGCTCAGCACCATGGCTTCCATGGTCACGTCGCGAGCGTCTTTGGGATCGTCGAGCTTGGAGTTCTCATCCATCAAGCGGGTCAGCAGCGACTGGTCCAGCGAACCCCAATTGACGCCGATGCGCACGGGTTTATTGTTTTCGATGGCAACTTCGATCATGCTGCGGAAGTTGTTGTCGTCTTTCTTGCCAATCGAGACATTGCCCGGGTTGATGCGATATTTGGCCAGCGTTTGCGCGCAGGCGGGATACTTCTTCAGCAGGATGTGTCCGTTGTAGTGGAAGTCGCCGATGATCGGCACTGGAACGCCGAGGCGGTCAAGTCCATCCACAATGTGAGGCACGGCAGCCGCGGCGGCGTCGTTGTTAACGGTCACACGCACCAATTCGGAACCGGCGCGGGCAAGGGCCATACACTGGCGAATGGTACCGTCAATATCGGCAGTGTCGGTGTTGGTCATGGACTGCACCACAATTGGTGCATCGCTACCGACACGCACTCCGCCTACCGACGCGGTATAAGTTTTTCTGCGCTGAATTTGAGCCATACAGGACTACATAAAAGTTTAACACGGCACAGAGAGTTCTCTGGACTGTTCCGCCTCTCGTCGATATCCTGCCCCTATGGGCGTCCAGACTTGGCTTCGATTATTGTTGCCCCCATTCCTGGCGTTAGCCGTCAGCAAGACCGGATGGATCTATGCAGTTATGTTTCAGCGAGATAGGCCAATTTCGCCCTTTCAGAAGACGGTCACCCGGTACGGGAGTTTGTTTGTGCTTGGCATGGGCTATATCGTGCTGTGGCAGTATGAGTTGGATGCGGCCTTCCACCTGCGCTCTGGTTGGCGGTTGTTACTGATTTTTTGGGCGGCTACGATGGCTTGGTTGGCCATTCGTGCTCTGCGTCGAAACACTGCGGCTACCCCGGCCGGCGGAGGGGTTATGTCGACAACATCAGCCCAAGATTTTGAAACCAATCGCGGCGAAATGCGGAACCCTTAACAGGGACCCAACATCTGACCAATTAGGCCGTCTATGCGGAGGTGGACTTGTCCATCGAAAGGGACGAGAATAAGACAACAAACCCTCCCGCTTTGGGTTTATAACAGGGCTTAGGGCACTCGGAGGCCGAAGTTTATCTGGCCGACGGTCAGGCCCAAAAAGGTGTGTTACATGCGTTACCTATCCCGTTTCCTCGGCTGCTGTGCGCTCGCACTCATATTGGTCCCCTTCGGCATTGCGCAGAACCAGAGCTCTTCACCACAGGACCCGAACGCGGCCTCTAATCCGCCGGCGGCAGACACCGCGAACTCGCCAGCGCCCGACACTTCCAGCCAGGCCGCGCCCGAGAAGCCAGAGAAGCCCGACAAGAATGCTCCCAGTCCCAGCACGATGAACAACATTGACGCCATCGGCAACCGCAACGTCGGCTGCGACAAGGGGATGGGCAATTGGTACTCGCTCGACAAGCAGGTGGCCATGGGGCGTGCGTACTCGCAGCAAGTAGAGCACGGCGCCAAGATGGTCAGCGATCCGGTGGTCACGGAATACATCAACCGCCTCGGACAAAACCTGGTACGCAACTCAGACGCCAAGGTGCCGTTTACCATCAAGGTGATTGACACCGACGAACTCAACGCCTTCGCGCTGCCCGGTGGGTTCTTCTATGTGAACTCGGGTTTGATTCTCGCAGCCGATAACGAGGCTGAACTGGCTGGAGTGATGGCGCACGAGATCGGTCACGTCGCCGCCTGTCACGTAGCTCGCGAGCAGACCCGGAGCAATATCGCCAATCTGGCAACCATTCCGCTGATCTTCGTGCCCGGAGGCTGGGCGGTGTACGAAGGCACGCAGGCGGCCTTGAGCATCGGGGTACCGCTGACCTTCATGAAGTTCTCGCGCACCTTTGAGGCGCAGGCCGATTTCCTGGGCATGGAATACATGTACAAGGCGGGATACGATCCGCAGTCGTTCATCTCGTTCTTTGAAAAGGTCGAAGCGCAAGAGAAGAAGAAGCCCGGCACCATCGCCAAAGCGTTTGCTTCTCATCCTATGACGCCCGACCGCGTTGCAGCGGCGCAGCAGGAGATGAAAACCGTTCTTCCGGCGCGTCCCGAGTACATCGTGGACACCTCGGAGTTTGAAAACGTGAAGGCGCGCCTGGCCTCGATCCAGAACCGGCACAAGGTGCAGAACGACAAGGACAACAAAGACCGGCCGACACTGCGGCGGGCCACCGCCGACAATCCTTCCACCGATACCGGCAGCGGTACCGGTACCACCAAGACCGACGACGACCGTCCCACGCTGAAGCGCAAGGACGGCTCGCAGTCGTAAACAACGTTCTCATCGAATCTTGAAAGGCTCCCAGACGGGAGCCTTTCCTTTTTTGGGCACGCTCGCCGCAGCAGAATCAACGCACCCCACTTTGGAGGATTTCCTAAGTTGGGAAGTAACAACTTTTCGGTAGCATTTCATCCCTGCCCTTAACTACACTCTCCTCGACAGTTACACATTCTGATCGTTCCGCCTGGCCACATTTCAAATTTTTCAGATGAGCGGTCGGAGCAAACGCCAAACTTCGTAGAGCTCGACATGCGGAATCGAGTTCGCAGCCCGCGCGTTGGAATCTGTTTTCGACACATGAGATGGCCATCCCACTCATCCCCAACAACTCCGAGTTTTCTGGCCGGATACTCGCGTCAACCAAAGCCGAACAGAAAGAGGGCCCCCATGAGCGACGATAAGAATCGAGTTGATGGTGTTCTGCAAGCCGGCGACTCCTCCACGGAAAAGACCGCGGAAATTTCAGACCGGCGAAGGTTTCTGCTTCAAGCAGGCGCCGCTGTGACAGTCGCAGCGGGCGCGCTGGCGGCGCCATCGGTAGCCTCGGCCCAGTCGGGCGGCACAGACCGTCCAGGAGGCGTGCACCGTCCGGGAGGGAACGGGCGAGTTGGACAGGCGTTTGAAAATCGGGTCAACGCAGCCTACCAGGAGGCCCTGGTTCCGGTTCCCCGGCAGATCACGAACGGGGACGAGAGAAATTTCCACAATTACATCGGTAACTATTCCAAAGGGCTGGTGCACAACAGTATCGGCGAAGTGTCGAGCAGTGCATATCAGAGCTTCTTGACCGCGCTTAATAGCGGCAACCCAGCTCTGTTCGAGCAGATTCAGATGGGTGGTAATGCACCGCTGATCGATCCTCAAGCCGGGCTGGCATTCGATTTGGAGGGCACCGACTCACATCAACTGGCGATCGGGACTCCGCCCTCCGTTGCCAGTCGGGCCATTGCCGATGCCGCGGTGGAGAACTATTGGATGGCGCTATGCCGCGACGTGAATTTCACGCAATATGGAAACGAGCCGCTGACCCAGGCTGCCATCGCCGAACTGAACTCGCTCCCCCAGTTTCATGGTCCGAAGCCGGTCACACCGCAAAACCTGTTTCGCGGATTCACTGCCGGCGACGTGCTGGGCCCGTACGCGTCGCAGTTCATTCTCCTGCCCTTCTTGTTCGGAGCGCTGCCCGTCACGCAACTGATGACCACATACGCGCCGGGGGTCGACTACATGACCGACCAGGCATCGTGGTTGGCGGTGCAGAACGGTCAAGGCCCATTTGGCCCTGATCAAAACGATCCGAACTTGCAGTACTTGCGCAATGGGAGGGGACTGGCCGCCTACGTTCATGTCGATGTGCTGTTTGAAGCCTACTTCAACGCCTGCCTGGTTCTTATCGATGTCGGGGCGCCGCTCGACCCCAACAATCCGTACGTGGGCTCACGGACGCAAACTGGCTTCGGGACATTCGGAGCGCCTCACTTGAAAGCTCTGGTGGCCGAAGTTTCCCAGCGTGCGCTGAAAGCCGTGTGGTATCAGAAATGGTTTGTGCACCGGCACCTGCGGCCGGAGGCCTTTGGCGGGCTGGTTCACATGACCAAGACCCACCAGGCAAGTTATCCGTTGCATTCGGACATGATGAACTCGGAGGCGCTCAGCCGGATGTTTTCACAGTACGGCACGTATTTTATGTCGCATGCTTTCCCGGAAGGATGTCCGCAACATCCCTCCTACGGTCAGGGCCATGCGACGGTGGCGGGCGCCTGCGCGACCATTGTGAAGGCATGGTTCAACGACCGGACGCAGCTGACGTCGCTACCGGGGTTCGAGGTCGTGCAGGCCAGCGAGGACGGCCTGTCGCTTGTGCCTTACCAGGGCTCAGATGGTGGGCAGTTGACGGTCGGCGGCGAGATGAACAAGCTGGCTGCCAATATCGGACTTGGCCGCGCTCATGCCGCGGTGCATTGGCGCTACGATTATGCAGATTCGCTGCCACTGGGCGAGGCCGTAGCTATTTCCATGCTGAACGACATGGCCCACAACTGGAACGAGCCGTTCGCGGGCTTCTCTTTCACCAAATTCGATGGCACCCGCATCACGGGCGTCGGGAAGAATACCTAGTCTCATTTCCGCGGCAAAGAAAACGGGGCGCATCATGCGCCCCGTTTCATCACCTAAGACTCATTCCCTAAGGAAGCCGTTGCGCCAGTCCTGGCAGGGCTTTCATCAGGTCGTTGTAGATCACGACCGCTGCGAACAGTATCAGGAAGACAAACGCGGTTTGATAGATGCGTTCCTTGATTCGCGGTTTGATGTCGCGCCGTAGAACGCCCTCAATAACTAGAAACATGATGATGCCACCATCCAGGATGGGGATCGGCAGCAGGTTGAAGATACCCAGGTTGAGGCTGATCATGGCCATCAAGCTCAGCAGCGGGGTCCATCCTGGCTGGCGCGCCGCATCTCCGGAAGCACGCGCGATGCCGATTGGCCCTTCCATTTGCTTGATGGACGCCTTGTGCTCTACTAATTTGCGGACCAGGTCAACGATCAGCAGCGAATAGCGTCTGTTTTCGTCGAGTGAACGACTCAGTGCCTGAGCGAAAGGCAGCTTGTCGATTTGTACCGGCCTCGATTGGAAGCCGAGGCGGTAATTCTTCTGCCCGTTGTCCTCGGTCAGCGCGGGCGTTACCTTGATATCGAACTTCTGTCCGTTGCGAATCGCAGTGACGTCCACCGGCTTGTCGCCGTTCTGCTTCAGGTAGTGGATGACGGAAAGTAGCGAACGCATCGGGGTGCCGTTCACTGCGACAACCTCGTCGCCCACCTTCAGCCCAGCCTTGGCTGCGGGCATGTCAGACTCAAGATAAGTAACGGTGATTGGTTCGTCCGGTAACCAGCCCATGGAGTCGTATTGGTCCCCCGCATCGCGCTCGGGCTGGACTTGTTTTTCCAGGATCTCGTTGCCGCGCTGAATGGCTACATCCAGCGGCCCCTTGGAGGTGACGGCCACTTTCAGCAGGACATCTTCCCAGTTGGGATTCTGCTGGCCATCAATGCGTACGATGCGATCGCCCTGCTCGATCCCGGCTTTGGCCGCGGGCGAGTTTTCCAGCACCCAACCCACCACCGCCGGCTGGTCGAGATAGACGGGATGCTCATAGTGCACCATGAACACGCCGGTCAGAAGCACGACGGCCAGCATGATATTCATGGCCGGGCCCGCGAGGGCGATCACGAAGCGCTGCCAGCGGGGGTGCGACATGAATTCGTCGGGCGCGCCGCTGCGCGACTCCAGCGGACTCTCGCCCGCCATCTTTACGTATCCGCCCAGGGGCAGTGCGCTGATGCGATAGTCCGTTCCACCACGGCGGAAGCCCGCCAGACGCTTGCCGAAGCCGATGGAGAAAACATCGACTCGCACACCAAACCACTTGGCCGCCGCGAAATGGCCTAACTCATGCACCAGGATCATGATCCCGAGCACTACCGCCATGGAGGCCACTGCAATTAGAAACGATTCCATATACCTCTTTAACTAAGGAGAGCAGTCCGAGGGTGTTCCAGGGTGACCTTTCCGCCCTGGCCAAAAACAAGGCCGGAACGGGGGCACCCAGAAGTCACGTTCTGGAGTGCACACATTGGATGCGGTCGCGTGCGCGGAGACGCGCATTTTTATCCACCGCCAACACTTCCTGTATGGATTCCGGGATTCGCGCGGGTGTTTCCCTGACAACGGCTTCTATTGTAGCCGGAATATCCAGAAATCCAATACTTCCTTCGAGAAAGGCCGCTACCGCGACTTCGTCCGCTGCATTCAACGCGATCGTCTTCGCGCCTCCTGCTTCGACTGCCTGGTAAGCCAAACGTAAGCAGGGAAACTTCTCCAAATCGGGAGGCATGAAGTCCAGCCGTCGCAGCTCCGCCACCGGAAATCGCAAGTCAGATTCGATGCGATCGGGATAACACAGCGCATAGAGAATCGGTAATCGCATGTCGGTTACCGAGAGTTGGGCCAGCAGGCTGCCGTCCACAAACTCGACCATGGAGTGAATGGTGCTCTGCGGGTGAACCAGAACACTGACCTGGTTCGGCGGCATGTCGAACAACCGGCAGGCCTCGATGACCTCGAAGCCTTTATTCATCAGGGTTGCCGAGTCGATGGTGATGCGCTTGCCCATCTTCCAGGTCGGGTGGTTCAGCGCCTGCTCGACGGTGATGTTGGCGAACTCGCTGGCGGGAGTGTGCAGAAACGGGCCGCCCGAGGCGGTCAGCCAAACCCGCTGAACTTCGTTGCGGCGGCCACCGCGCATGCACTGATGAATCGCGTTGTGCTCGCTGTCGATGGGCAGCAGAGGCTTGCCTTGGCGACGGGCTTCAGCGGTTATCAGATCGCCCGCGGCGACCATGCATTCTTTGTTGGCTAAACCGACGGTCTTGCCTGCTTTGACCGCTTCGTAGGTGGCTTCCAATCCGGCGACACCGACGATGGCGCTCACCACGAAATCGGTGTCAGGATGAGTTGAGATCCTGACCGATCCCGCCGAGCCATACACGGTTTCGATCGCGCTTCCCAGTCCAGCCTTGTTCAGCTTGTCCTGCACCTGGTTGGCGGCATCGGCGGTCGCCATCGACAAGACCTGCGGACGCCAGCGCCGCGCCTGCTCGAAGGCGAGTTCGACATTGTTGCCCGCCGCCATGCTGACCACGGAGAAACGGTCGGGAAAGCTCTCAACGATGTTGAGGGTGCTCTTCCCGATGGAACCAGTCGAGCCGAGGATGGCGATGCGCTTCATGAAATATTGGCTCAGTATCGCACGATCCTGAACGCGAACCGCATTGCCGAGATATAGAAAAGCCACCCCACCGGCACCGCGAACAAAAGAGCGTCAATTCGATCAAGTACGCCGCCGTGCCCGGGGAGCAGGGAGCCGGAGTCTTTAACTCCTGCGCCACGTTTCAACGCGGACTCGACGAGGTCTCCCAATTGCGCGGCAACATTGACGCACAGCGCAAGCACGACGATCAGCCATGTCGGCCCGTAGAAGCTGAACAATACTGGTCCAGTTTCGCTGGCGTCACGAAAGACATTCGAAGGGTTGACAAGCAAATGTAGCTGGTACAAGCCACGCTGGATCGGGACCGCCCAATGAAACAGCAGCAAACCAATGATGATGGACCCGATCGTCGAAGCGATCGTTCCCTCCCAGGTTTTGCCGGGACTGATGCGCGGGGCAAGTTTGCGCTTGCCAATCGCACGACCAACGTACAACGCTGCAATATCGCCAGTCCAAACCATCACCATGAGATAGAACAAGAACAGCGCACCCGGCCCGTATGTATTTCGCTGAACGATTGTTAACCCTAGGGGGATGCCGACATACGGCAACAGCAGGGACGAGACAGCGGCGTCGGGTAGAGCGTGCGAGAGAGGGTCGTGGGTCATCCCTGCGACCATGAACGCGAATGAGCAGAGAACCAGGCAAATGATAAGCGCTAACAACGAGAACAGAATGAGAGGGGAGACCTCGATTTTGCAGGCCGATGCGGCGAGTGCGACGATTGCCAACGCGAGTAGCACATAACCAAGAATGCGAAACGGCCTGAACCCCGTCTTCTCGGCGATATCGAAATACTCCCGCGCCGCCAGCAGCGCCACGCCCAGCACCAGCAACGTGAACAGCCACAGCGGCGCCTTGAACAGCGCCAGCACGACAATTGGAATCAGGATGACTGCGGTCAGAACGCGCTTCACGAGGCGTGCCCGTTATCGGTGACCAAGCCTCCAAAGCGGCGCTCCCGCTTCTGGAACGCTTCGATAGCCTCCAGCAACTGCGTGCCGCGAAAATCGGGCCACAGTGTTTCGGTCACGTAGATTTCCGCGTACGCCACCTGCCACAGCAGGAAGTTGCTCAGCCGCATTTCGCCGCTGGTGCGAATCACTAGGTCCAACTCCGGCAAGCCGTTGGTGTAAAGGTGGGAGGCAATCGACCTCTCGTCGATCTTCAGGTGCTCGACACCGCCGTTGCGCGAGGCCTCGCGTACCAGCGCGGTGAACGAGTCAACCAACTCGGTGCGCGAGCTGTAGTTGAGCGCCAGGGTGAGCACCATGCCGGTGTTCTTCTCGGACATCTCGCGCGCCCACGCCATGCGCTCCTGCACCTCCTGCGGCAACTCCTGCTGGCGGCCGATGTACTGCAGCCGGATGTTGTTCTCCATCAAGGTGGGCAGTTCCATCTTTAGGTAACGGCGCAGCAGGTTCATCAGGAAGCTGACTTCGCCCTTGGGCCGCTTCCAGTTTTCAGCCGAGAACGAATACAGGGTGAGCGCCGGGATGCCGATGCGCGCCGCCGTTTCCACCGTGGAGCGCACCGCGGCCACGCCCGAGCGGTGGCCGGCGATGCGCGGCAGATGGCGGCGTTTGGCCCAACGGCCATTTCCGTCCATGATGATGGCGATGTGATGGGGCAGCCGCTCCGGATCGAGGTGGGCGAAAATCTCGGCCTCTTTGCGGTTCAGCCCGGCCGGCACTTGAGTGCGCAAGGCGTACCTCTAATAATCTACTGAAATTAGCATACGCCCCAACGCGCTTGCAACGAAACCGCGGCCTTGTCTGGCCTAGAGACCCACTTCAGCCAAATAACTCCAGCCAGATACGCAGCCTCGGCATTTGGAGCAAAATCGCAGCCGCTTCTATAACGCCGAATCTCACCAGGTGTAATGCACGTTGTAGGTGATGGTCTGCTGGCCATCCGGCGGAAGTTTCGCCGTGAACTCGGCCGTGTGGCTGTCCTTCTTGGCGTATTCAGTGGAGCTGGTGATGACCCAATTGTCTCCCCGGTACATGTGCTCGACAACCTGCACTTCCACCGGCTCCTTCTTGTGATTGCGCAACTTGATCTCGTAGCTTTCGTCCATCCACTGCCGCATGTTATCCGTTTTGAATTCCGTACGGCGGCGCTCGGCGATGATGTCGAAGGCGTCTCCTGTGTACACCCGCAGGATTTCATCTTTTGGCGTGTGCTCGATCTTGTTCTCGCCGATGAACTGCAGACGCCCCTCGTCATCGCGCCGGTAAAAACGCATTTGCCCCTTGGGCAGCGGCATCCCCAGATGATCGGCTTGCGAGTTACGAAATTCGCGCATGACATAGACCCGTTTATTTGTCGTCATGCCGATCTCTCGTTGTTGCGACAGGTACTCCCAATTGGCCGCCCGGATATCGTGCAACATCGAGCGCGTAGCCTTCGTAAACGTAAACGCGCCTGGAAGGAATGCCCGACGCGCGCAAAAATTCCACTTGTTTGGCTTCTCCATTCAGCAGCGTGGATGGACGTTGCAACGTGTAGAGGTGATACTCGTCCAGAGCCGCCTCTGTCACCGAGGGAGGTTGTGCGCTCGTTCGATCCATGGCTGCCCGCAATCCCTCCCGCAACGCGAGCCATTGGTGGCCCCGGGGCAACAATCTTGTTCACATCCCCCGCCATTAATTGCAGGTGGGCATTCTCAAAAGTCCGGCCGCTGCGGTTCTGAAGTGTCACCCAACCGATCAGGTCGAGCGCATCACCCTTTTCGGGGATGATGATGTTGTAAGTCGCCTCCCAGGTGAGTCCGCCGGTGACATAACTCAATTCGGCATTGAATTGCGCTGCCCGGTCGGATTGCAGGAGCCAGTTCAGCGTGGGCTTCAGAAGGGCGGCCTCGCCCAGCGTGGGAAACAATGGCGTCCCCGGAAGTCCGAAACGAAGCGTGCCATCGATTTCGATGATTGGCGACTGCCCGAACTGACCCTCGTTATTGCCGTAGCAATAGGCGCCGTTCATGTCTGTAGTGCCGGGCACGCAAACCGCACCGGCGCGAATAACTTTTCCGTTGACCTTCTCATCGTGATCGCCATTCCGCACCATGAAAGCGATAGTTTTCCCTTCGAACGAATGCAACAAGCTATATTGCGAGACCGCGTCGGAGCGATAGTTCTGTTCAAGGATGCTCAGATGTACCCGCTCCGCCGGATCGCGCAGCATCACCGAGCTGGGTTCGACATACGAGGTGATGTTGTCGAAGCTGACCGGATTTTCGCCCGGCTTGAGTTGCAGCGGGACGACTTCGCGCACGACAGCGAAGTTTTGGTTGTAGATGGTCAGCGACGAAGGGATGGTGGAGGTCTGTTGCGACCAGGCAACAGTGCTCAAGAGCGCAAAAAGAACGGTGCCGCTTTTCTGCATTGAAGCCTCCCTGGCACTGCTAGAACGGCACGCTACATCCACCTTGCGGCGAAAATTTAAAAAGAACGTCTCAATAGAAACCGCGCAGACGCCGAATGTTCCTGAAATGCTCGCCGCCAAAAGAAAACGCCGAGGCAGCGAGCCTCGGCATTTTCCGGTCGGTGTTATTTCGCTCGAATTTCAAGCCAACATGAGTGCCAACCAGCGCACCTCAGGCGAAGCTCATCGCGCACAACAAAGGTCGCCAAAAATTCTGGACGCCTGGGATTCTTTCGCTCCTACGCGCCCCGCCGGGGATGCATGACCATGTCGCGCACCTGGGCGAGCACACTCGACAGCTGCATGGCATTCAACTTGGAGGTGAACTCCAGCAACTCAGCCACAAACGGATCGGCCAGCATCTCGTTGATCTCGTCTTCGCGCGACGGACCGCAGGCGCGCAGCAGGTCGGGGATGCTGACCTCCAGAGCCATCGCCAGCCGGTTGAGCGAGGACAAAGTCGGCGTGGCCTTTTCGTTCTCGATCTTGGAGACGTAAGTCCGCGGGACGCCCATGCGCAGAGCAAGCTGGCGTTGGCTCAGCCCGCCGCGCAACCGCAGGCTGCGAATCGCCTGCGCTACCCGTACCTCGGAGTGGCTGGACGCTGCCGGAACTGCAATTTGGAGAGGAGGCGCGAAGATTGGCTCGGGCTCATCCTCATCCAGCGATGTGCGGCAACGACGGCAAAGATTGTTGACAGTTTTGAACTGGACGAGATGGCACTGATCGCATCTCACCACTTCTCGGGAATCCACAGGCGCGAGAGTCGTGGCCATTCGGGTTGCAGGAGTGCCAGAGCGGGCACAACGTTTAACTCAAGCGTAACTTTGGGGCATTGCTCTGCTAGAGTCAAGTGTATTGTCGGGCGAAAACCGAAAAAGCTGTGCAAATTCGTCAATCGCACGCCAACAAGGCGGAAGAAAACCACATAAAATACGGAGAAACACGGAATGACTCGCTCCGATGCCTGGTGTTTACTAACTGAGTTCACCCAGTCAGAAAGTTTGCGCAAACATGCCCTGGCGGTGGAGGCCTGCTTGCGCGCCTACGCCCGCAAGTTCGGCGAGGACGAGGAGCACTGGGGAGTTGTCGGGCTGATCCACGATTTCGATTACGAAAAGTATCCCAGCGCGCAAGAGCATCCCTACAAGGGAAATGAAATCCTGAAGCAACGGGGCTATCCCGACGATGTCCGTCGCGCCATCATGTCGCATGCCGACTACACGGGCGTTAGCCGCGAATCAAACCTGGAAAAAGCGCTGTTTGCCTGCGACGAACTGGCGGGCTTTATTACCGCGACGGCGCTCATCAAGCCGAACAAATCGCTGGCCGAGGTGGACGCCAAGTCGGTTCGAAAGCGGATGAAGGACAAAGCCTTCGCCCGCTCCGTCAGCCGGGAGGACATTATTAACGGCGCCGCCGGCCTCGGGGTTGACCTGGACGAGCACATCACATTTTGTATTGAGGCGATGAAAGGGATTGCGGGGGAACTGGGGCTGGAGGAAAAGAACGGATAACGGGTAGCTAAAACAAAGTCGGCCACATTCGAGCTGCGTGAAAAACCCTCAAAACTTCGATTTCTCCGGCACGCACACGATAAGGCACGACATAAGGTGTTCCAGAAATGACCAGTTCGCGAGTCCCCGGCACCCGCCCAGGCCGGCCAATCGCGATGTGTGCTTCCAGTAGATCAACTGTGTGGCGGATCCGTAGGACGGTTCTAAACGCGGCTGGCGGGTTATCTTTTGCGATGTGCTCGAATTGGGCGTCAAGGTCGGCCAGCGCTGCTCGCAACCACTTAACGCGCACGCTTCGCCCACTTCTTAAACATTTCCTCTACCTCCCCGTCGGTGGCGAAGTCTCCCGCATCGGCCTGCTGGACCGCCTTCTTGATCTCTTCAATCTGCCACTCGTTGAGCTCGACGTATTCGCGGATGGCTTCCGCCGCCAGGAACGAACGGCTGCGCTGGGTGGTCTTAGCCAGCTTGTCGAGTTTCTTCTTGAGCTTACTATCCATTCGGAGAGTGAGAATTGTTGAGGTTGGCATACCATGTATTATAACCGAATACATATGATGTTGAGAACGCAGCGGGCCGCCAGGGAAAGACTGATACGAGCGTTACAATGTAGGCTCACAAGGAAGCCATGAAACGAACATATCGAATTCTCTTAGTACTTTTCTTTTGCGGCTTCGCCTTTGCCACCCAGGATGCTCACGCGCAAAAAGGGGTAAAAAAGGTCGACGTGTCACCAGAACTCATGCGGAGTCTAGTGGCCCAGAGAGTCAATCCCGAATATCCTGCCAAGGCCGCTGCGGGAAAAATTGAAGGCCCAGTCGTCCTTTCGGTCACAGTCGGCTCGAATGGATCGGTGGTTGATGTTGGGCCGTAGAAGTGTGGGCATAGTTTGGCTCGTGCCAGCGGCGATTGCTGCGGTAAAGCAATGGCATTTCAAGGAACCTGTGTTTCAAGGCCGACCGGTCCAGGTGCGGGGAGATGTGATGTAGATTTTAAGCCGATCCCGACACCCAGCGGGACGGCAAAGAATGCGCGTGGATCCGGAAACCGCAGAGTCCAACATCGAAACCAGAGTGGTACCGGATATATCCATCAGGGTGCCGCAAGTCGCGAGAATTCAGGGTTGTGTCATTGTTCACGCTGAGATAGGTAAAGACGGAGTGGTCGAACACGCAAAGGCGGTTAGTGGTCACCCACTTTTCTTGGAGCAGCACAAAGTCAGTTTCGCGCTATCGATACAAGCCCTTTGAACAAAATGGAGCAGCAATAGATGTCGATACCTACGTCATCGTGAATTTTGCGCTGCATAGCCTACGGCCTTAAGTCCCTATCAGTGAGATGTCGTCGAGCAAACGAAAATTCTCCGTGCCTCTGTGTCTCTGTGGTGAATCTGTCCTGTCCAGGAAGGTTCGTGTTACAACTTGAGCGGCTCCTATGAACAGCAAACGCACCACCATCATCTTCCTCTCCGTGCTGTTGCTGATTGCGGTCGGGCTGACGTTTGTTATTACCAGATCCTTCCTGGAGCCGTTTGCCTTCGCCATCATTCTTGCGGTCGTCTTTTATCCCATCCACGAACGTATTTTGCGGCGGAACAAGCGCCGGCCGGGCCGCTCGGCACTGCTTTCCACGCTTATTCTGGTTCTGGTATTTGCAGTGCCGAGCTTCATCATCACCGTGCTGGCGGCCAACGAAGCATTGGCGGCGGCGCACTACCTGAGTCGCAGAAGTGTTGAAGAGGGCGGGCTCGCATCGCTGTTGATGAACCTGGCTGATCCTCCACTCCACTACATTGGCCGATGGGTTGATCTTTCCAAATACGATTTGAACTCTGTGATCGGCGCCAACACGCAGAAAGTCAGCGTGTGGCTGGTCGGCTTCGGCGCCAGCGTCTTGAGTGGTGTCGCCCGTTTTATCACCGGCGCGCTCATTACGTTCGTGGTCGTGTTCTTTCTGTTTCGCGACGGAGCAAACTGGGCCTATCGCTTCGGAACTCTCCTGCCGCTTTCGCGCGAGCAGGTGGCGCGGCTGTATCGCAACATTTCCGACACCATCATTGCCAATGTGTATGGCATCCTCAGCGTCGGCGTCGCGCAGGGCGTGCTTACGGGGGTCGCCATGCGACTCATCGGGATGCAATCTTCTCTATTGCTGGGCCTGGCTACCGGCTTTGCCTCCATCATCCCAGTCGTGGGCTCGGCGCTGGTTTGGGGGCCGGTCGTGATTTACCTGCTGCTGACCGGTTCCATTGGGAAGGGACTGTTTCTCCTGGTTTATTGCGTCGTGATCGTCAGCAGCGTCGACAACATTCTGCGCCCGTGGGTGGTGGGTGGGCGCGTCGAGCTACATCCGCTGGTCCTGCTCTTCTTCATCTTCGGCGGCGTTGAAGCCTTCGGGTTCCTGGGATTGTTTCTGGGTCCGGTTGTGGCGTCAGTCCTGGTGGCGGTCTTCGACATGTTGCGAGAAGAACTGAACCAGGACAAAACATTGCCGGCCGCGGGTGAGGCGTGACACCTGCAGGGCGGTGTGCCTGGGATAACAACCATTATGGAATTGCTACTCGCCCGCGAGCGGCGAATACAGTTCGCCCTCTTTGCGTTCTCCAATGTCTTTCAACGCGGTGATCGCGTACAGATGAAAATGCTCAGAGTTGCGGTGGGCCGCCAGTGCAGCATCGTCGCGATATTGCTCGTAGATGAAGAAGCGCGTGGCGTCGGTGCGATGTCGGTGAACGATGTACATCAGGCAGCCCGGCTCTTGCCGTGAGGCGGCCTGCAGTTTGCCGAATATCGTGGCAACCTCTTCCTCCTGCCCCGGTTTAGCCATCCAGGTGACCGCCAGTACGACCATTTCGCCCCCACTGTTCTTATTTGCTTTTCCCGCCTACGCTGTTCAGCATTTTCGCGAACTCGGGAATGAACATGGTCTGCTCGCGGCCCGGGCCGGTTGAAACAATGCCAACCTTCGCGCCCGATTCCTTCTCGACGAATTCCAAATAGCGTTTGGCTTTCTCCGGGAGCTGATTGTAGTTGTCCATGCCGAATGTGCTCGACTGCCAACCCGGCAGCTTCGTATAAACCGGCTCGATTTCTTCGTATCCCGAGGCCTGAGCAGGAATCTCCTGCGTTTCCTTGCCGTCAACTTTGTAGGCGACGCAAACCGGAATTTCCGGCTGCTCATCCAGCACGTCGAGCTTGGTTACGACCAGCCAGCTGGTGCCGTTGATCATGTTGGAATAGCGCAGCAGCGGCAAGTCAAGCCAGCCAGTCCGTCGCGGACGCCCGGTTACGGCACCGAATTCGTTGCCTTTTTTACGCAGTGCCTCGCCAACGTCGTCTTTCAGTTCGGTGGGGAACGGGCCTTCGCCGACGCGCGTGCAGTACGCCTTGGTTACGCCGATTACCATGTTGATTGCTGTGGGCGGAACGCCGGTACCGGTCACCGCGCCCCCCGATGTCGCGCTGGACGAAGTGACGAAGGGATAGGTCCCGTGATCGATATCGAGCATGGTGCCTTGCGCGCCTTCGAACATCACCGAGTCGCCATCGGCGATGGCGCGGTTCAGCAGCAGCGCGGTGTCGGTCACAAAAGGCGCGACGCGATCGGCGATGGCCGCGTACTCGGTAAACATCTTGTCGGGATCGATGGGCTCGCTGTTAAACAGCGCGTGCGCGATGGTGTTCTTCTCGCGGCAGGCATTCTCGATGTGCTTCTTCAGCAGGGGCTTGTCGAGCAGGTCCCGCACCCGCAATCCGCTGCGCGCCATCTTGTCTTCGTAGGTTGGCCCGATGCCGCGCGATGTGGTGCCAATCTTGACCCGGCCGGGAGCGTTCTCCGATGCCAGTTCAATCATACGGTGGTAGGGGAGAATCACGTGGGCGCGATTGCTGACAAATAGGTTGCCGTCAACGTGAACGCCGGTCGCCCGCAGGGCATCCACTTCCTTCATGAAGGCGAAAGGATCGAGCACCACCCCGTTGCCGATAACCCCGCGGCATCCCTCACGCAGCACTCCGCAGGGAATGAGTTGAAGGATGAACTTCTTGCCCTTGATGGTGACCGTGTGTCCGGCGTTGTGGCCGCCCGAATAGCGCGCCACCACGTTGAAGCGTTCGGAGAGAACGTCAACGATCTTGCCTTTGCCTTCGTCGCCCCACTGCGCGCCGACAATCACTGCTGTCTTGCCAGTTTTCAACTTCCTACTCCATTTGCGGACGCCCGCTATCGAGCGCGAACGGCCGCGCAGATTCGCACACAACTCGCCTCTGGATTGGGAAACCAGATCAAAATTCGGGGAAGTTTAGAAAGACGAACCGCGTACCCTAGATTTTACAGGTTGACCTAAGCGTGGCGCAATGTGTGTGCCAATCGGGCCGCGATGCAGTGGGAATTATCACGTGGCCGCCTATGCGGGGGCCGCTTCGACATCCGTACTGCAGGCCCACACCAGGGCTACGACCCAGCCGATTATCGTCCAACCGAGCCAAAGGTTGAACGCCACGATGTCGAGCGTGGCATTGTGCTTGCGCAAAGCCGCCACCGCGATCGGCAGAGGGTACACCACCAGCAGCAGCAGCGGCCCAATCTCGAAGGAGTCGTGCTCGACGAAATAGGCGATCAGAAACCAAAGGAGCTCAGCGCAGAGCACGATGGCGACAGCTTGAGCGATGGATGATGCTATGGTTTTCAAGTGACGACAGCCGGCGCAAAATGTTGCTTTCCTCTAATCGAGGCTTTGACCCCATTGTACCGCCGACAGCAAGACGGTTGTCTGTGTAAATGCTCACCTAAGGCACACGAAGGTAATTAAGGGACTGATTACTGCACATTACCGGAAATCCGATTGAGCCTCAAAGATACCCCCTGGAACCTGTTATAAATCCAAAGCCATCTGCACTTACTCATTTGCACGATGCCGCCGTACACTAGCACCTTATGCCTGAACTGCCCGAGGTTGAAACGATTGCCCGCGGATTGAACCAGCGGATCGCAGGCGAGGTGATCGATTCGGTGTGGCTGGGCGAAAAGCCTGAGCCGCTGAAATCGACCGCGGCGGAGATCGCGTCGGTGCTGGAGCACCGCCGAATCCTGCAGGTGCGGCGGGTGGGCAAGCACATTGTTTTCGATTTGCAGCGCTCCCGGAGAAACTCGTTCCGGAAAGTGCCCGCCGTTGACGGGCAATGGATTGTGCACCTCGGGATGACTGGGCGCCTGTTGATCGCTTCGCCGGAAATGGAAACGGCAAAGCACACCCACGCGGTGCTGAAGCTGACTTCGGGAAGGGAACTGCGGTTCGTCGATCCACGGCGCTTCGGACGCCTGGCGGTGGTGCGCATCGACCCAAAGGGTGCCGGATTTGCCGCGCCCGGCGATGAACCGCTAAAGTCGCAGATCGGGCCATTCATGGCTCTGTTTCGCGGGCGCAAAACTCCGATCAAGAGCGCACTGTTGAACCAGAAGCTGCTAAGTGGTGTGGGAAATATCTATGCTGACGAGTCGCTGTTCCGCTCCGGAATCCGACCACGCCGGCGAGCGGCGTCGCTTACCCGCGCTGAGCTGCAGAAACTGCATGTCGCACTGCAAGCAGTCTTGCGCGAAGCCATCAAGCTGGGCGGGTCTTCGGTAAACGATTATGTCGATGCCGACGGTCAGGAAGGTTTCTTCCAATTGCGGCACCGCGTGTATGGCAGAGAGGGCGAGCCCTGTCTGGTATGCGGCACAGCCATCAAGCGGGTTATTATCGCAGGACGGAGCAGCCATTATTGTCCGCAATGTCAGAAGTAGAGGTGGTATAGGGTGTCGTCTTTTAGCCGCTGAGGTCACAGAAGAATTACCTCAGGCGCTAAAGCGCGAACCCAAGGTTTGGCAGCAATTATGCATGCCTGAAGGCGTGCTCCACCCAAATCTCTGGAAAGGCTGAATATGGGCATTTATTCCATCGGAGTTGATCTGGGAGGCACCAACCTGCGCATCGCCGCGGTTGATACCGACGGCAAGCTGCTGGAGAAGCTGACCACCGGAACCGAAGTCGCCCGCGGTCGCGACTGGGTCATCGGCGAAATGTGCGATGCGATTCAGTCGCTAAAGGTGAAGTTCCGCGACTCCGGACAGCTGGCGGGTATCGGCATCGGGGTCCCCGGATTTATCGATATGGACACCGGCATCATCATGGAGTCTCCAAACCTGCCGGGCTGGGCGAACTTCCCGGTGCGCGATGAGATCCAGAGGAGGCTGGCAGCCCCCGTGATTCTGGAGAACGACGCCAACTCCGCCGCCATGGGAGAAAAATGGCTGGGGGCAGGCCGCGACACCGACCACATGGCCATGTACACGTTAGGTACCGGAGTGGGAGGCGGGTTGGTGCTGAATGGCCGCCTCTGGCATGGCATGAACGGCATGGCAGGAGAGCTCGGCCACTACTGCGTCCAACCGGAAGGGCATCCCTGCGGTTGTGGAAGTCACGGCTGCCTTGAGCAGTACGCTTCCGCTACGGCCATCGTGCGCATGGCACGCGAGGTGATTGCCAGCGGGCAAGCCGAAGATCTGGCCAAGGCCACACGCGGTGACGTCGAGTTCAATTCGCGGGTCGTCTACCAATTGGCAATTCAAGGCGACGTCTCGTCGCAACGTATCTATCAGATCGTAGGGCGCTCGTTGGGAATTGGCATCGGCAGTATGGTCAACGCGCTGAACTTGCCCATGTACGTGATAGGTGGTGGGGTTGCCAGTGCGTGGGACGCTTTCGCCCCAGCTATGCTGGAGGAGCTTAGAGTTCGTTCCTTTATCTATAAAATCACGGCCCCGGATGTCGAGGTTGCGGGAAGGAAGAACACTATAGTTACGCGCGCCTTGATGGGCAGCGATGCCGGACTCTACGGCGCGGCCAGATTACCTATGCTGGCGTCTCTGACACAAACCGAGCCGACTCGCAGCCGGCAGACCTCATAGCTTCTCTGCGCAGATTATTAGGATCGCGAATTAATAGCGGCATATGTCTGAGGTCAGACGTAGAGACCACATCCATATCTTTGCGGATAGGTCAGCTCTTCGCACCACTTAGGTGTATGGGTTGCCGCAGAATTAATCTACTTACCAAAATTGGCTGGAGCAAAATTAAGAATTGTGGTTCATACTAGGCGACTATCGAGGCTGTTCTCAGCCCACTTCTCTTCCTGCGAGGTGGTGTTGTGTCTCCAGAGTTAGAACTCATTCGCCGTGAAGTGGAACGCCTTACCCGTAGCCTGTCGCGGGACGACTGGAGCTATGCGCCGCCAGGGAAGTGGAGCTGCGCCCAGATACTGGAGCATCTTCTGTTGAGTTACACGGCCACTACCAAGGGGACCCAGACCGCTCTGCAAGCGGGCAAGCCCATGGGAGGCCATCCCAGATTGAAGGACAAGCTTGCGACCTTCTACGTGGCCCGGATGGGATTTCTTCCCGCAGGCCGACAAGCGCCGAAGATGACCCGGCCTGAGAATGGTTCACAAGTGCCGTCGCTGCGGCAATTCAATGACGCGCTGGTCGCAATGGATGCCTCGCTGGCCAATGCGGAGAAACGATTCGGAAGCGTAGCCAAGATACTCGACCATCCCATCCTTGGCCCCCTGACGACGAAAGAGTGGCGCCGCGTTCATCGCGCCCATGCCCGGCATCATCTAAAACAAATCGAGAAACATTTGCGGCAGGTAACGTCTAAGCGCGCCTGAGCGGTCCCCTTTCACAGAAACACTGCGCGAATTTGTGCAACCCTAATAAAAGCTCAGATACCAGCGCCAGATGGACTCGCCGAAAAACACGGCGACAAGTGCGCACGCGCCGATAAATACGCCGAACGGCAGTTCCTGTGCGAGAAACATTTTTCGACCAGAAGATTGCCCAGCACCCGCTTTACCCGTCGCGGACGTTTTACGGAAGCGCCCCGAGAGCAGCAGGAAAGCAGCGTAAGCGGTGCCCGCCAAGGGCGCGGAGAAAATCACAAGAAGCGTGAGCTTCAGCCCCAGAAACCCTCCCACCATGGCCATGAGAGCAATATCGCCGAACCCCATTCCGTGGCGTTTGCGAAGCAGGTAGTACAGCGCCCACGCGAGGTAGAAGAAGCCAGCACCAACCACGGCAGCGATGGCGGAATCGAGCAGCGCGAGTTGCGCAGGCGGAGGAATCCGCGCGCCATAGACGCGCAGAAAAAATTGGGTTGCAGTGCTGTCTGTCGGGGCGAACCAGGAAAGCGCCAGACCGAGCACAATTCCGGAATAGGTGAATTTCCGCGGCAGCAGACCGGTCTCGGCGTCCATGAAAATCAGCCCTACCAACAGGAAACAAAAAATGCAGAACTTTGCCGTCGCCAGCGATGGCCCGAACACCACGTAGCACGCCGCGAACAGCAACGCAGTCAGCAACTCGACTGCGGGATAACGCAGCGAAATTGGGCCTCCGCAATCGCGGCAGCGGCCGCCAAGCAGCAGCCAGCTCAGCAACGGAATATTGTCGTGCCAGTGCACAGGAGCGCCGCAGGCTGGGCAGTGAGACCTGGGAGTGATGACGGACTCTTCGCGGGGAAGGCGGCTGATGCAGACATTCAGGAAACTGCCGAATGCCAGCCCCACGACGAACAGCGCGCATTCGATAGCTAGGTCCACAGCGTGTTGTGGACATCCTATCCTACGGTTGAGGAAGGCGTAGCAGGTCGCCGCTTAGTTTCGTTTCGCCTGGCTCATCGGGAGGCATCTCGCCGATCCAATTCACCAGCTTGCGATTGACCAGCCGGGTTTGAGGCTGACAGTTTTGCCATTCCCCGTCCCCATTCTGTTCGCGAATCGACACCTGGTAGCCGGCTGTGTTCTCTGCCGGCTCTTCCTTCTTCCAATCGAACAGAGCTGCCTCCAGATCGTCGGAGAGGGTCTCGTCGGGGCGAAGGCAGAGAATCCAGTCATGCGCGGCGTCCGCGGCATAGGCGCCGAAGCTGACACCGGGAATCGCCGTCTTCAGTGTTGCTCCATGTTCGCGCGCGACCCGCGGCGTGTCGTCTTCCGAGCAGTCGTCAATCACCAAAACCTCGTCGCAGGGACGAAGGGAGTCCAGGGCGCGGCCCAAGTGAAGCGCATCGTTATGGGTGTGCAGCAGGGCAGTAATTTTAGGCATTCAGTAACTCTAGTGAGGATACTGCAGCCCCAGAAGACTGCGTACCAACCTAGACGCAAGAAAGGCACAACTGGGTTGTGACCAGGCCCGGCGAATTGACGCTTTGCTTATGACAGCGGTGTGCGTGCGGCGTTGTGTTCATTGCTGCTCTGCAATATAACGGTCAATGCGTTGATGGTCTGGAAAGGCAACACGGCCTCCGCCGGCAACTGGATCTGCTGTCCTTTCTTGGAGGCTGCAACCCCGGTGCCGGCGCCCGCCCCGGCCGCCGCACCAATCGCAGCGCCCTTGCCGCCGCCAAAGATGCCGCCGAGAATGGCGCCAGCGGCGGTTCCCGCACCCACCTTCGTCGCCGTGCTCTTGCCCTCGCCGTTTCCGGCACGGCTCCAACGGTTGGTCTGAATGTTGTAAGTCTGGCCGTTCACCGAAAGCGACGTCAATTCCAGGGTCAGCACCGAATTTCCGGCGAAGCGGCCAGCGCTTTTCACGTCGGCCACACGGCCTGTTACTTCGGCGCCGGATGGAACCACCGTTTCCCCGTCCAGCACAATCGCATCGCTCAGCGAGCCATGGAAGGTGTCGCCAATCTGGTTGTGCTCCGAATCGAGTGGATTGTCGAGCCGGATAATCAACTGCGTGCCCGCCGGCACCGTGACCTTCTTCGGAGGAGCGGGGGGTGGCGGAGGAGTCTGAGGCGTTTGGTCCGTAGACGCAGCGGGCGGAGTATCGTCGTTCACCGGAGCGCCGGCGCCGGCGTCTTGCGCGTCGCTTTCGCTCTTGCGGCGGCGGCGGGCGCCGGATTCAGACATGTACAGCTTGCCTGAATCGGCGGAAGGCGGCTCGATTGGCGTTCGCCGGGTCGGGGGCGGGGGAGGGGCCTGGGCTTCCTTCACCTGGAGGTTATTGACCACCGTCTTTACGCCGACAACGGAGGCCGCATCGCTGGCCGCCGCGGCACGTTCGGTATCGCTGCTGACGTCGCCGGCGAGGGTCACCACACCATTGGCGGCTTGCACTTCGATCTGACGGCTCTGGACGGCCGAATCGCTGTACAGCTTGCTTTGTATCTCAATCGTGATCTGGGCGTCGGTGGGGGTTGGTTTCCGGGAGCATCCGGCCAAAAGGGCGAGCGCCAATGCAAGCATCACACTGGCATAGAGGGAATTCCTGGTCCTCATGATCGCTATCGCTCCTGAAGATGTTCTAACCCGAAGGGGCAGTACTCAAGAATATAGAACACTCCGCGGTCGGAGTTGTCGCGGCGGGTTGAAACTGCAACGTCTGAAGGCCGGACCCCGGCCCGCGGTTCGGCCTTCAGCGGTCAGAATCTAATTTTGCTGCTCCGTGAGGTGATTGTTGATGGCAAACAGCGCCAACTCCAGGCGGCTGGCAACCCCAACTTTGTCGAAGATGTTGGTGAGGTGATGTTTCACCGTGTCTTCGCTAAGGGCAAAACGGCGCGCAATCTCCTTATTACTAAGCCCGGCAACGATGGCGGCGAGGATCTCCATTTCACGCTTGGTAAGGCCGAAGTTTCGCGGTGCTTTCTCGCCGGATGCATTCGTCCGCATGAAGTCCACAATGTCACCGACGGCTTCGCGTCCGATCCAGTACTGACCGCTCATGACGGTGCGAATGGCTTTCATCAGCAATTGGGTGGCGGCTTCCTTCATGACTACGCCGCGCGCCCCCATCTGCAGCGCCTGCACAATCTGAAGGCGCTCCACGGCCGCGGTGAGCACGATGATCTTGGTCTTGAGCGCCTCATCAACGCTCGAGAGTTCGCGCAACGCATCCATTCCCGGAACCCGGGGCATGGCCAAATCCAGCAGAAGAATGTCAGGAGTCAGGCGGCGGGTTTGAGTGACGGCCTCGGCGCCATCCGCCGCCTCGCCCACAACCTCCAGTTCTGGCTCGGCCTCCAGCAAGCGACGCAGGCCATCCCGGAAGATGGTGTGGTCATCGGCGATGACAATGCGCACAGACGGGTCGTGCTTATCCATAAGACTCGTTTCCTTTCTGTGGAATGGTTATCTCGAGCTTGGATCCGTGGCCTGGGCTCGACTCCAGCACCATGTCTCCGCCCACGGAACGAATGCGTTCCTTGATGACGGTCGGCCCGCGGCGGAACTCGTCGAGTTCGGTCAAGGTGAAGCGGCCGGTAAAAGGAAAGCCCTTGCCATCATCGTCAATTACCAGCTTCCACGAACCGTTTTGCGAGCCGAAGTGCACCATGGCCGACTGCGCGCCGCTGTGCTTTCGGATGTTGACCAGCCCCTCTTGCACCACCCGTGCCAGCTCACGACAGGTGCCTGCGGGAAGAGTGACTTCCTGCAATTCGGAGACAAAGCGGGCGGCCACACCGGTGTCTCTGGCAAAACGTTCTACGAGTTGGGCAATAAAGTCAAGGAATTGATGTGGCCCGACGTCGGGAGGCCGCATGGTCTGCATCAGCTCGCGGAGGTTCAAGACCTCCTGACGCAGCAAGCCTTGAATGCGTTGCAACTCGCACGGGAGTTGAGAGTCGTGGGTGCCGCGGCGGCGCAACACATCGATTTGCATCTCGATACCGATCAGCGATTGGATCACGGTGTCGTGCAGCTCGCGCGCCACTCGGGCGCGCTCAACCGCGCCGGCCCGAGAACGAAAATGGCGAAATAGATAAACCGAATACAGTGCCGGCCCAACCTGGCGCATGATGTTCTGCGCGAAATGAAGTTCCCGTTCGCGCCGCCGGCCGACGTAGGCGTTTACCACCACAAAACGACCGGTCCAGTCACGTCCCATCTCATGGCTTACCACCAGGACCGAATGCGCCCCGGCGACCGGGATCGGCAGGTCCTTCAGCTGCGAAGTCTCAATCCGCCGGCCTTCGTCGTCGAGGGCGCTGATGCTGTTTCCCCGGCCCGTGCTCCGCATGTAGAAGGTGTGCGGGTAACCGCGCATGAGCTCAAACGCATGTTGATCGGGAGCAACTTCCCGGGTGGCGACAGGGCGCCCCGGCGGGGCCGTTGTTACCCACTTGAAGACTCGTCCCGTGCTGCCCTGGCAGACGACTTCATACACCTGCTGGCTGTCAAAGACGCTGCCCAGTTCGATCATCGCATCGTGCATAGACAAGGCGAAACGACCGCCGATGCGCGCCAGCGACAGCAAGCGGTTGGTCAGATCGATCTCGGCGCGCAGTTCTTTCTCCTCTTCAGCGAGAGCGCCGAGCAGAAATCCAGTCAACAACAAAAATCCACATCGCAGCACTAGTCGTGGCGCGTCCACGTTGGTTAGCAGCATACGCTGCAGCGCGGGAGGTCCATGCCTCACCATTACCGCTTGAAACAGCAACAGACCTGCCCCGATCATGGCGGTCGTCATGGTTTCCACAAAGCCCCATCGGAACGCCGCCGCCAGCATCGCGAAGAGAAAGAAAATAAAGAAGATGCTATTGGGCGCATCGGTGAACAGGCACAAGAGTGCGGGCCACGCAATGTCGCTGATCTGGGCCCAGACTACGAATTTCCTGGTAGGTGGTCGATGTATTCGCAGCAGCACCACTAGCAACACACTGTGGACGAGGTACCCCAGCAGAACAAATCGTCCAAAGTGGTAATAAAGCCCGCTGGCTACGGGGCGGATTTCCCATGCGACGAGTGACGTTAGTGCCAGAAACAAGCGCGAAAAGGCCAGCACCTGCTCCACGCGGCCATCTTCGTACCGAAGCCCTGAAGCCCGGAGCCGGGACAGAAACCTGCGCGAAGACGAAGTCGGCGGCAAAGTTGCACCTTTAAGTTGCTCGATTATGCCACTAAAGCGCTAAATCGCAAACGTAAATCGAGTGCTCCATGGCAGGAAAGTTGCATTCGGAAACTCGCAGGACGAGGGACTCTAGCCTCGAGTGAGCTCCCTTGGGCGCTGCAAGAGGCCAGGGTATTGGTGCAGGAATCACCCCTTCTTGTGACCCGGCTCACTGCATCCTGTGCAGCCGTGGAGCTACGTTTAAGCTTGCAGGGCAAGGAGTTTTGGGAGCAATATGGCGTCGCAAGAACGCCACAACCGTGTTCGCCAGATGCGGCGGGATACGAAGCGCATGGTCTTGCGTCCCGATTCGCACCTCCTTTGGAGACGCGGAAGTTTTTCTTGGCCGGAAGGAAGTACAGATTATGAACTCCAGATTGTGGTGGAAAGCCCTATTCATCATTGCCATCTTGGCATGTCTCTCATCCGCAGCTTTCGGGCAGCACCCAGCCAAGTCAACGGGCCCCAAGTATGACGCGGCCAATGAGGTGAAGATAAAGGGAGTCATCGTAGAAGTCCGCGAAATACCGGGCGATTTCGAGGGCCTCCACCTGGTGGTGAAGACCGACAGCAAAACGTGGCTCGTGCACGTGGCTCCCAGCGGCTTTCTGAAGGAAATTGACACCTCGTTCAATAAAGGGGACGAGGTAGCGGTGGTGGGCGCGAAAGCCCCGGATGCGCCGGAAGAAGAAATACTGGCCCGCGAAATCACTGACGGAAGCAATACGGCCACGCTGCGCGATGATAAAGGCATTCCCATCTGGGCGGGATGGAAGCCATCCAAGACTGCGGGTAAGTAGAACTGGTCTGGTGGAACGCTTCGAGAGGTGGGACGGACTTTTTCAGCAACCTCCTAAAGGCAAATCTTTTTTTGCCCCGCCGCACTACCTAAACCTCTACTTTTCCACCCGCACAAACGCGCCGCTGGTGGCGTCCACCGCAATCCGCAACGTGGCTTCATCCTGACTGTTTCCGTAAATGACGTGCCAGATCAGTTGGTTCTTCGCGGTGTCCCAGTCGAGAACGAAAAAGACCGGTTGCTTAGGGTCTTTTTGTGTGAGCTTTTCTCCGCCGTGTTTCTGTGCCACCGAATAAGCGGCGTCGCTGTCTATCTTGAGAAATCCGATGTCGAATACCGCTGTCGAGGGGTTACTTGGATTCCAGCTGTCTTCAGCGGAAAAGGTAATGCCTTGTTCCGGAGCGTCGGGCCCAACCAAACCTGACCACACAAACAGTTTCATCATGCGCTTGGACGGCGAAGCGAAAGAACCGCGCCATAGTCCGCTCTTGCCTTCGTTGGTGGCAGCGTCAGGGGTGAACTGCGACTGCAGGCGGAACGGCTTCACGTCGCCTGCCCAACCGCGGGCCGAGACATACATCTTCTGGAAGGCAGTGCGTCCGGTTTCGTATTCCGCCTGTTTCGCGACGGGCGCGGGAGTGGGGCGCGATTCATTGCTGCTGGTGGGCTTGTTGTCCGACGAACAGCCGGCCAGCAAACAAAGCAGCGCGACGCAAGGGATGGCGATCTTTCTCATTGAGGTCCTTGGAAAAGCAATTAGCATTTAGCAACTTGGCAAATGGTTCTTGACCGCGTTAGGCACGAGCCTTCGACTGCAAATAGAAATCTCTGCGGGGCTGCGGCCCAAGTCATGATTGATCCGGTTGCGGCACGGCTGAAAGTCGTGCCCTGATACAAAACGATTCAGAGTGGCATGTGGCAACTGGCCACTAGCCACTACAGCGGATGCAATTATGCGGCCTGCGAGTTGTTAATCGCAAATTGCTGACTGCTAATTTCCCGCCGACAGCAACCCGTAAACGCTCAGTTGATTTGCTGTCCCGACGAACACTTTGCCGTTTGCAATGGTAGGGACGGTAAACTTCGAGGCCGGACCGGGGTTATCTCGAGCCAGTCGCTGGTTGGAGTTGTACAGCTCGCGCCCCAGGTTCCTGGCGTCGTACGCGCGCAGGACTGCGGGGCCGGGAGACTTGGGCGTGTAGTATGCGTCGGTCTGCACCGCCCACACGATTCCATTCTGGTCGCCATTCGCCGAAATGCTCACAGTGTTGCGCGTCAACTGGTAGATGGCTGGGGTTTGCGACGCGGCGACACGCGAAAGTATTCCATTGTGGATAGGGAAAGCTCGTATCGAATCTTTGAACGGGCTGACTCCCGATCCAAAATAGACGTAGCCGTTCCAATACGTAGGCGTGCCCATCTGCTCGCGCAGGCCGGAGATTTCCTGCACCACCTGCGAATTGCGATTTCCCTCGGCCCGATAGCCGCCGAGCGCATCGCGGTTGAGGACATAGATGTGGCCGTTCTTGCCGCTGGTCACCGCCAGATGCGGATAAGAGCCAGGTTGATCGGGCAACAGAACCACGCCCGCCGATCCCAGGTCCAAATCATCGCGCGCCATTGCGGCCTGATTGAAAGGCGTGAAGTAATCGAGCAGGGTCAACCCGGCCGGCCCCGGCTTCAACTTCACGACGCTGTCGCTCACATCGACACCGGGCTGCTCACCGAAGGCGTCGAACGGACCATTGGCGACCGAGAAATAAAGATCGCCCTCTGCATCGGCGGAAATTCCGCAACCGCTCATCCAGATGCCCCCCTGGTAGCCGTTGGGAGTGGTGACCCAACTTCCGGTTTGCTTCAGGGTGGTCGCATCATAAGCAATGACCCAGCCGTGATATGCGCCAGAATCGCCGTAGGATGCAAAGGCAACATACACCCGGCCGCGGTCGAGCAGCAGGGCAGCCCGTTGCAGCTGGAAGCGGGAATCGAAAGCCAGCAGGCCATCTGTGCTTTCGTGCGCGGTGCCGGGATATGTCGCCTGGACAGGCTGCGGGCCGCCGAATTTCTCCGCTCCCGACGCCAGGTCCAGAGCATGGATGCGGTGGTAAAAAGCGCCGTTCTCCCTGGTGGCCGCCACAACATAGATGGTGTTGCTGGCTACGTCGATCACCGGAGTGCCGGTAATTCCTATCTCCGGCACAATGTCACTCGAGTTCACGTCCGCGGGTGACAAGGTGGTGACGCCGGCATCGGGATTCAGAAAATTGACCCGCCACAACGGCATCGCAGAACTTGAGTCGGCATCGAAGGCGTAAACGCTGTCGTGCTGGGTTGCCACTACGACGACGTTGTGAACGCCGTTGCCCGGAATCGCCACCTGCGGCATGTAGAGCGGCTGTGCATAGACATAGCCGTCCACCGGATAGGAATACAGTTTGCCGAAGCGCGCAGGATTCACGTTGGCCGGAGCCAGCACGGTTTCGTTGATGTATTGGCCGGTCCGGGCATTGTCGTTGTGGTAGGTGCTGACTGCGGTAAGAGCGGCCTCGCTAAAATTCCCGGCTCGCCTTGCTGGAAGTGTTTCGGCCGCAGCCATGTAGTCACCGCCATTGTTGTCGGCAGTATGCGTCCGGTACTGGTTGTACGCTTGGAGAACAAGCAGAAGCAGCGCTATGCCTGCTCCCGCCGAAAATAACTGCGAGCGGTTCCGCGATAGAGCAAACGAAATTCCCGAGGAGTGGCGCAGGCCGAAGTAAGCGGCGACGCCGAGGCCGAGACACAGCATCGCCATTGTGGCCGGGGCCCTCAACACTGCTAAACAAAATTGCAGATGCATAACAGTACTTGCAGATGGCACGTAGCTTCGTAACACCGGACTGGATGCAAAGTGGTGACGCGGGCGAGCAGGTCCTCAATTTCGCGGCACGTTCTTGATAAGATGCTCGCGCCGACCTCAGTGATGCACACGGCACGCTGTTGAGTGCGACCACGGGGTTCTGACAACGGTGTGCCTCCGTGTAGAATCAAGCCATGGCGTTCCAGGAATCAAACCATGACGGCAACCCGCGCAAAAGCAAGTCTCCACCGCCTGACGACACTCGTCAGGAGGCGGCGTATCTCAAGATGTTGGGCGAAAAACAGCGTCCCGTTCGCATCAAGTTAATGGACGGCGACATTGTCAGTGGCTGGATTGAGTATTACGACCGGCGTATGGTGCGTCTGACCCGCGAGGGAGCGCCCAACCTGTTCATCTTCAAGCACGAGATTGCCTACATCGCAGAAGACAGTGGACGCAAACCGCGTCCGGAAGGCGCAGCCGCAGCCCGGAGCGGCAACTCTGCCCGCGGTCCGGAATGACGCAGTACCTGCCAGAGGTGGAAGCGATTGCCCGCGAGGCCGGGGCGCTGCTCATGGGCTACTTCGCCGGCCATGTCACCATCGAGTACAAAGGCGACGTGGACCTGGTGACTGAGGCCGACCGCGCCTCGGAAAAATTGATTGTCGAGCGCTTGCGCTCCCGCTGGCCGGAACACGGCATTGTTGGCGAAGAGGGCGCGCGCAGCGATCCCGACGCGGAGTATCGCTGGTATGTCGATCCCCTCGATGGCACAACCAACTTTGCTCACGGTTATCCGGTGTTCTGCGTCTCGATCGGGCTGGTGCGCAACGCCACCTCAACCAGCGCCCTTCGGCTTCGCTCAGGGCAGGCTTCAGCGGTGCTTGTTGGGGACGTCGGTGAAAGGCATGAGCAACTCGAAGTCGGTGTACTCTACGATCCGACCCGCAACGAGATGTTCTCTGCCGCGCGTGGCCAGGGCGCGACCCTGAACGGCAAACCGATCCACGTATCCAAAACCAAAACGCTGGCGGAATCGATTCTCGGCACCGGCTTTCCCAGCCACAAGCGGCACAAGAATCCCAACATTCACTTCTATCACCAGATCACATTGCGCTCGCATGGGGTGAGGCGCGCCGGGTCGGCAGCGCTCGACCTGGCCAATGTTGCCTGCGGGCGCTATGACGGCTTCTGGGAGTTCAATCTGAATCCGTGGGACACTGCCGCGGGCGTACTTCTGGTGCAGGAAGCTGGAGGGCGCGTGACCCGGTTTGACGGCACTCCGTTTCGCCTCGACAGCCGCGAAGTTGTGGCATCGAACGGACTCATCCACGCGGAGTTGATCACCAACTTTGAGGAGATCTTCGCCGGACGCGGTCTGGAAGAGTTGCCCTCTCCGGTGGAATACGCAAAGTCGCGCAAATAGGCCTGTTTTGCTTTTGGTGTGTCCGGGTAGTGCGGCGCTTCAGCCCGGGGCCCCCAGCACACGCCGCCTTTGCGTGTGCTGGGGTGGGAGCGCCGCGTAAACCCGATCCGCTTCCAACTAAGCCGGCTTCAGCCGGCGGCACGCGTCTGTCGTCGGCTGAAAGCCGACTCGGTGAAACGTATGGCAGCCGCAACGCGGGCCTGAAGGCCCGCACTACCCAGACACAGCAATTCCTAAACTGCGCTAGCTGGTACGCGCACTGCTGACAATCATCCTCAATTGAACACTACCGTCTTGTTTCCACAGATGAGCACCCGGTTCTCAAGGTGCCAGCGCACGGCGCGCGAAAGCACCACCTTTTCCAGGTCACGGCCCTTTTGAATCAGGTCCACAATTCTGTCACGGTGCGAGATGCGGACAACATCCTGTTCGACAATCGGGCCTTCATCCAGGTCAGCGGTTACATAGTGGCTGGTGGCGCCAATCAGCTTGACTCCCCGCTCAAAAGCCTGATGGTACGGTTTCGCGCCCACAAAGGCCGGAAGGAATGAGTGATGAATGTTGAGGATGCGCGATTCGTATTGCTTGACCAACTCCGGCGACAGGATTTGCATGTAGCGCGCCAGCACGACCAGCTCAACATCATGTTGTCGCAGGGCGCCAACTATTTCCTGCTCGGTTTCGGCCTTCTCTTTGCCGATGATCGCAAGGAAGGGGACCTTGTAGAAATCGGCCAGGCGCTCAGCACTCTCGTGATTGCTGCAGATGACCGGTATCTCGCAAGCCAGTTCGCCACTGTGATGCCGATACAGTAGGTCGGCCAGGCAGTGATCGTAGTTGGAGACCAGGATTGCCACCCGCGGCCGATGATCGGAAAGCGCCAGCCGGTACTTGAGCAGGAAGCGGTCGGCAACGTGGTGAAAATGAGTGGCAAACTCGTCGATGGGCAGGTCGAAGTCTTCCAGGTCCCACTCCAGCCGCGAGAAGAACACACCCTGCCCGTTGTCGGGATGATCGTCGGAATGCAAAACTCCGCCACGATGGGCGGTTATGAAATTGGAGATGGCCGCGACCACACCCTGCCGGGCCAGCATGCCCGGACAACTGAGAAGCAAAACTGCAGTTTTCATTCCCGCAATCCGTCCTGCGGCGCAATCGGGAGATTATCGCACTCCCGGAGCGCAGGCGCGAACTTGCTGCCCTCATCCAGTACAATTGCCATCAAATTTCCTGTGAGGTGAACATGCATCGCTTCGGGCGCGCCTTATTGCTTGGTGTAGGCCTGCTTTCGCCGCGCGCATTCGCCCAGGAGAACCGCGTCGTCATGGTCGGCGTTGTGACCATGCAAAATCGATCTAACTGGCCGAGTGCCCCAGCCGATATAGAACGCGATCATCTGGTGACCGCGCTGGACCAGGAAAAGCCGGACAAGAAGCTTCACCTCAAGATCCAAGCTGTGCCACTCGAAGGAACAACGCCCTCAGATGTCGAGGCCGAGGCCAGGCAGAAGAGCTGCGACTACGTCGTGTACACCACGCTGGTTGAAATAAGAGTCTTTGCCAATTCCCCCACCCCGCGGCCGGGCACAACCCAAGACCACCAGGGTGGGGTGTTTGTTAAGACGCCCAACAATCCGCAGGCGAGAGAATACCAGGCCAACATGGAATATAAGCTGTATCGAACCGGTGATCCTAAGGCCATCTCCAGCGGTCCTGTTTCCAATCGCGAAATGACGCAGCTATCCAAGGTGGTTGCGCGGGCGATGGCCCAGATTGCTAACCGAGTGTACCTCGAAGTAAAAAAGGCCACGCCGCCGCCGCAGCCGTAGGTCGTGCTGCGCGCTTTCCTGCATAGCGCCGGCATTTTCCTCTAGGTTCGCCAGTCGCTCAAGCCTACAATTTCACCATCTTCATTACAGCAGGTGCGCCATGTATCGATTTGCGATTTGCGCAATCTTCGTTGTTCTTTGTCTTGCTTGCTTGCCCGCCCTCGCGCAGGACACCGCGGGCACTCATGTATGTGTTGGCACGCTGGCGGGTGCTGGTGTCCAAGTCTCTGGCAAGGGGTCCCGCGATACCTTGATTAAGTTCCTCGCCAAGCAGAAGAAGCCGCCGCTTACGTTGGCCCCGCTGGAGTCCATTCCGGATGACAACCTCGTGGAGGCCAAGCAGAAGGCTTGCGAGTATGTAGTCAAGATGGAACTGGTGGAGCTCCACACCGAGTCGGGTTACCTCACGGCCATGAGCGGAGCTCACGGTAGCGTCCCTAACTACTTTGTGACAATCAGCTACAAGCTGAACAAGGTAGATGACGGGTCCGAGGTGTCGAGCGGCACTTTCAAGGCGCAGGACACAGGCTCGCCCCAGAACGCGGTTGGCTTCGCGTTGAACAAGATTGCGGGCAAGGTGGATGGCGCCATCAAGGGCGCGAAATAGCGGCCCCGCCAGTCGGCAGAACTATGCAGGCTCTGCTTGCGTTTTCACGCCCCGTACATCGCCGGACGCGGACCTCGGGAGTGCTGTTTCTGCGGTAAAATCTTTCAGTGAACAATCCGCTGTTGAACCGCACCGTTGCCAAGCGCCCTGACATGGTCCGTCTCCAGGGCCGCATTCTGTTCCTTACCGAAGACCCCGAACTCATCAAGCGTCAGCTCGCGGGCGAGGACCTTCCCTGGGACACGCAGCATCCGGAGCGCAAGCCCAAGCTGCGCGACGACATCTCCACCGATGAAATTACCCCGGCGCACATCTGCTTTTTCTTCGACGAGACCCTGGGCGAATTTCCCTACACCGGCCTGAAGTGCGGCAACGAGACGCCGATCAAACGCGGCGATGTGAAGCGAGGCGGCTTCGTGGCTGCAGTCAGCGGCAAGCGGCGCGGCAAGGGGTCGAGCCGCGAGCAGTCCCCGTACGCCGAGATGTCGGCGGGCATCAAGCTGGTGATTGCGGAAAACATCGAGCGCATCTACAAGCAGAACTGCCAGAACCTCGGGGTGCTGACCTCGACCGAATTCGGACTGATCGACAAGATCCGCAGGGGTGAAGAAATTCCGCTGACCGAGTTCACCCGTGGCGAAGACGAGATTACGCGCCAGGTGATCGAATACGGCGGCCTGTTCCCGTTCAACGTGGCGCGCCTGCAGGGCAAGGTTTTTCTGCCGCCGATTGAAACCAAACCGCGCCCCATGACGATCTCGGAGAAAATTTTCGCCAGTCACATGGTGCATGGCGCTAATCAGGTTGGCGTGGAGGCGGTAAAGCCCGGCGATACCGGATTCGCGCGCACCGATCTGCGCTTCAGCCACGAATACGTCACGCCGATGGCGGCGATTTTCTTTGAGCACTTTCTGGGCAAGGACGCGCCGGTCACCGACGCCGGCTCCATCATGTTCTTCCGTGACCATCTCACGTTTCTCGACGAAGTGATGTCGGAGGAAAAGCGCAAGATGGGCCTGCTGGACCTGGCGACCCAGCTGAAGCTGAAGCAGGAAGACTTCGCGAAATCGCGCGGCATCAAGTTGCACGGCGAGTTGAAAGACCGCAAGGGCTCGGAAGGAATCTGCCACTCCATCGTGACGGAGAGCTATGCGCTGCCCGGTCAGCTCAATGTCGGCTCCGATTCGCACACGCCGCATGTGGGCGCGATGGGGTGCGTGGCCTTCGGCATCGGTACCACCGATGTCTTCAACTCCTGGTTCACTAAAGACGTTCGCGTGAAAGTGCCCGAGTCGGTGAAGGTCGTCATCCGCGGCAAGAAGCGCGAGAACGTCACCGCGAAGGATTACATCCTGAAACTGCTCTCGCTGGAGTACATCCGCAGCGGAAAAGCGCTGGCCAAGGTCATCGAATATTCCGGCGAGGCCATTGAAGCCCTGGGCGTGGATGAACGCGCCACCATGACCAACATGGCGGCCGAGATCGGCGGATTTACCGGCATCGTCGCGCCCGATCAAAAGGTGGTTGACTTCCTGATGGAGCGGCGCGGCATGAGCGAGAACGAGGGGCAAGCGCTCATCGAGGGTCTGTATAGCGATCCCGACGCGCACTACGCGCATGTGATCGAACTCGATGCCGCGGAAATCTATCCCATGGTGGCGACGCCCGGCGATCCCGGCAATGGCAAGTTCGTGCGCGAGCTGAATACGCCGGTGGCGGTCGAGATTGCCTACGGCGGCACCTGCACCGCGGGCAAGAATGAAGACATGGACATGTACGCGCGCGTGCTCAGCGATGCCTTACGGCAAGGTAAGCGGGTGGCCGAGAGCTGCAAGTTCTATCTTCAGTTCGGATCGCAAGAGACGCGCGAATACTGCGTGCGCAAGGGCTATCTCGACGTCTTCAGCAAGGCTGGCGCGCATGTGATTGAGCCCAGTTGCGGCGCCTGCATCAACGCCGGGCCGGGAGTCTCCACGCGTCCAGATCAGGTGGTCATCAGCGCGCAGAACCGGAACTTTCCCGGCGCGCAGCGGTCCGGGGCAAATGTATCTGGCGAGCCCGCTGACAGTGGCGGCCAGCGCCGTCGCCGGCTATATCGTCGAGTACGAACCGGCGAGTGCCCGCGAACCTGCACACGCGGCGTGACGGAGGGCATCGATTCAGAGTTTGTGTGTCGCATAACTCTGTAGAAATCAAACTGCAACACCACCTGGTGTTGCTCCAGATACCCGACACCCGCGGTTTTTGATACTATCGTAGATATCATTCCGGCCTGATTCGCTCCATTCGAGACCCTAGGGAGACACTGTTCTATGGCTTATGTAATCGCGGAACCTTGCATCAACACCAAAGACACCGCATGCGTCGATGCCTGTCCGGTGGATTGCATCCACCCCAAGAAGGACAGTGAAAAGTTCGCGGCCGAGGAGATGATCTATATCGACCCGGTCGAGTGCATCGATTGCGGCGCGTGTGTGCCGGTCTGCCCGGTTTCGGCGATCTTCGCGCTCGACGATCTGCCCGAGAAGTGGAAAGAGTACACCGAGCGCAACGCCAAGTATTTCGGGCGTTAGGCGGGCCTCAGTATCAAAGCAGGGCGCACCGCGCAGGTGCGCCTTTTTTGCGTGATGCTATTTCCCGCCCTCGCGAATCTTCCACAGTATCTGCCGCAGCATGCCCAGCCAAAGTTCAGCGTCTTCCGTTTGCAGGTTGAGGCGGCGCACCAGCCGCCGCACCTTTTCCTCGGTCAAACTTTGGGCGCGGGGATTCACGTAACCGCTAGCGCGCAGGGCTTCCAGCAGTACTCCGCTGATGCGCTCGAACTCCCCGGCAGTGGCGCGCTTCAGTTTCTCGGAGTGTGTCGCGGCCTTGGAATCGCGACTGAGTTCATACAGGCAGACGGCCACCGCCTGACCCAGGTTCATGGAGATATGTTCTTCGCGTGTAGGAATGCGCATGAGCCAGTGGCAGTGGCTGAGGTCGGTCGTGGACAGCCCAAACTTCTCCGTACCGAACAGCAGCGCCACGCGGCCCGAACCGAGTTGTTTGCGGATCACACGCGCGCCGACTTCCAGTCGTTTGAGCGGATGTTGCAGTTCGCGATGCCGTACGGCCGTGGTGCCGACCACCAGCGTGCAATCGGCAACCGCGTCGGCCACGCTCTGGTACTCCTCGGCGTTCGCCAGAACCTGGGATGCGCCGACGGCGGAGCGGGCCTCGCGAAAAGCGACCTCGTAGGGATTCACCACCCGCAGGTGGAGAAAGCCGAAGTTGCTCATGGCGCGCGCCGCCGCCCCGATGTTGAGGGGGTTGCGGGGCGCAACTAACACCACGCAAAGCTGGTGCGGCCCTGCTTGCATTAGTTCAGTTTATGGCGTTTTCGGAATTGGTGTAGTCCGGGAAGACCATCCCGAACTCCACCAATTCCAAAGGTGAGGGAAGCGCTTACTACCAGATGGTCAGCTTGGAGTTGTCGAACCACTCGTGGTAGCCCTGTCCGCTGGCGTTCACATCGAGTTGGTACTGGACCCCGATGTTGTCTCCCCAGTGCAGGTTCTTCGCTGAATAGGTTTGATTGACGGTGTAGGGTGTGCCGTCCACGACCAGCAACACGTAATGATAGGTGTGATTGCTGTGGTTGGTGGTTACGTACCACTGAATGTGATGCCAGGTGCCGGCGGGAAAGCGATGGCAGGGAATGGTGGTGTGGTGCCAGTGGCCGTTGTATTCATCCCATGTGTCCCAGACGCCGGCCGCGATGTCGCACTGGCTGCCAATCATATAGTTGTACCCGCCAACGAACTGGAAGGCATCGTATTCCAGGGACTGGGCCCCGGAGGCGCCATCGAGCTGAACGTAGAAATCCCACAACAGATTGGTCTGTCCGTTGTGGCTGCCAAACTTTTTCCACCACAGAGCATTGGCCCACACGCCTGAGTTGAACAGTTCGGCGCTGGCGCCCGACAATGAAGGCTGTCTCTGGTATTGCGCCATCCAGTAGCTTCCCTGGCCGCTGCCGCCGGCGCAGCCCGGATCATGACACGATGTCCATCCCGACATCTGGTTGACCTGGTTGAAAACGATGGCGCCCGGAGGCGGAATGGGCAGGCCAGTACCCGTGCCCCCCACGCCTTGTGCAAAAGAGTACGAGACGACGAACAACACCGCGAAAAATAGCAAATTTTTCATGTTGATTCCTTTATGAAAGGGGATTCGCCGGCCAACGGCTTCTCGTTGCAGCCCGCCCGACGCTATAGGCACTATCTCCCTTCGAGAGACCACCCTCAATACGGGCAAACCCCTAAGTGACGCCGTTTAAATACCATAGGGGGAGTCGATATACCCTAGAACATCGCTGCTTTCACCTGAAATCAACAACTTGGAGATCGACGACCTGAAAGAAAAGTGCTGTTCTTGGTGCCGGGGTACCTCAGTAGTGAATTACTCTTGAACGCATGGGTCGCATCCACGTTCTGTCGGAAAACGTAGCCAACAAGATTGCCGCTGGCGAGGTCGTGGAGCGCCCCGCGTCGGTAGTCAAGGAGTTGCTGGAGAACGCGCTGGATGCGGGCGCGCGCCGGGTCCGTGTCACCGTGGAAGCGGGCGGCAAGAGTCTGATTCAGGTAACCGACGACGGCTGCGGCATGGTGCGCGACGATGCCATGTTGGCGTTCGAGCGCCACGCCACCTCCAAGATCCGCAATGCCGATGACTTGCTGAACATTGCGACCCTGGGATTTCGCGGGGAGGCGCTACCTTCGATGGCCTCCGTCAGTCGCCTGCGCCTGGAGACGCATGCGCCTGAAGACGCCGCCGGAACGGTGGTCGAGATCGCCGGCGGCAAGTTGCTGAACGTCGAGGAGGCAGGCCTGCCACTGGGCACCTGCATCACGGTGCGCGACCTGTTCTTCAACATTCCGGCGCGGCGTAAGTTCCTGAAAGCTGAATCGACTGAGCTGTCGCACATCGCGTCGCTGGTGACCCACTACGCACTGGCCCATCCCGAGATGCACTGGGAGCTGCACTCGGCGACCAATGCCATGTTGATCGCCCCGCCCGTAAGCGATCACTCGCAACGTATCTATCAAGTATTTGGCAAGGAGACCCTTGATCAGCTGATTCCGCTGAGCGCGTTGCTGCCGCTGGCGCATGTTGGACTGCCGCAGCCGCCGCCGTGGCGGCGCGACGAAGACTACGAGGCGCCGGTTGCTGGCGACGTAAAACTGCACGGCTTTGTTTCGCGCCCGGAGATTCAGAAGCTCAATCGCAACTCGATTTTCATCTTCGTTAATGGCCGCCTGATTCGCGATCGTGTGGTGCAGCACGCCCTCACCGAAGCCTACCGCAACATTCTTCCGCCCACAGTCTTTCCGGTCGTGCTGCTGTTCTTGGAGATGCCCTTCACCGAGGTTGACGTCAACGTGCACCCCTCCAAGACCGAGGTGCGTTTTCGGCAGTCCTCGGTGCTGCACGATTTCATTCGCGACTCGGTCCGTGCCGTGCTGATGAAGACCCGGCCCGTGCCCTCATTCACCACGGAAATTCACGCTCAGCCAAGCGCCTCCCCTTCGCTCACGTCAGGGGCACGCGATTTCACCACCGACGCATTGCAGGTGACGGAGGCGGATGCGGCGTTTGCCTTACGTCCACCCGAGGTCCCACCGTTCAGTGCGCGGTTGCAGTTTGAGGGCGGCGGATTTGCCGTCGAAGGAAATGCGGCGATTCCCGTGGCCCGCTTCGCTCCGCAGACTTTTGGAAGTCACCTAGCGGCCGCAGCGACCATGACGCGCAGCGCCGACGGATGTTCTGCGGCAGTTGCGGACGACGACGCCCCTGCCGGCCTGGATTCGTTGAGTTCGCTTCGTCCAGTGGGCCAGATTCGCGACTCCTTCATCCTGGCAATTAATCAGCAGGGCCTGTGGATCATTGATCAACATGTCGCGCACGAACGTATTTTGTTCGAGAAAATCTGCAAGCAGCGCCTGGCTGAATCCGCCGAAAAGCAGCAACTGCTGATGCCGCTCATCGTCGAGTTGACGCCCGGCCAGATGTCGGTTTTCGCCGAGATCTCCGACGAGTTGACTCGCAACGGCTTTGAGGTGGAACCGTTCGGCTCGCGCACCATCGCCGTCAAGACCACGGCGGCGGGAGTTACGCCGGCCGACGTTGAGCACATGCTGCATGAAATCCTGGAGCAGTTTGAGCGCGAGGAACAGGCGCTGAACCTGGACAAGATTCGCACCAGCATCGCCGCCAGCATCGCATGCCATGCCGCCATCAAGGTCAACATGCCGCTGGAGCAGAACAAAATGGAGTGGCTGCTGAGCGAGTTGGCGAAAACCGATTGCCCCATGAGTTGTCCGCACGGCCGGCCGGTGGTTCTGCGGTATTCTGTCAAAGACATTCAGCGGGCGTTTAAGAGAATCTGAAGGGAGCATTTAGCACTTAGCATTTGGCATTTGGTGCTTGCTGAAATGCAAGTTGTTTTGGGGATTTCGGGACACACAGGGTAGCGCGCTAACGCGGTTCCAATATTGGTGGTGCCTTGGCCTGGTAGAGCCCGCCTTCAGGCCGGCGTCGAGGAGCGCTCACTTCAGGTTTTCTTCCGCAGCGGTCATTGAAAAATGACGGCTGCGGAAGAGGGTTCTTGGTTCGCAGCGAACGCGGCGCTAAAGCGCCGCTCTACCCGTGCTCGACCGATACGGAACTTTGGAGTCGCTCTAGCTAGTTGCTAGTTACTAGTTGCTAATTGCCAAGTGCTAAATACTAAGTGCCGACTTCTATGCACGAACAGCAATTACAGGAGTTGCGCCGGGAAAAGTGGCGCTTGAACGGGCGGCCCATCCGCACGCTCGACGAGGCGCGCGAATTTATCGACTCGGTGGGTTTTTGTCTCCTGTATCCGCAACGGCCGGCGATCCTGCTGCCGACTTTCGTCGGCGCGTATGCCGGCAGTGACGAGCATCTGCCTGCCCGCCAAATGGCCTTTGCCGATCAAGGCGCGCGCGATGCCAAAAGTCTGATGGTCCGCCTGCTGCGCGAAAAAGCAGCCTACGAGGCCAACGTTTTCCCCGATAACAACTTCATCGTGGCAGCCTCGGTGTTTCCCTATTTTTACGGATTGGTGGGCGATCGAAATCCGCGCCAGGCGCCGAAGACCGGCGCACGCTCCGAATATTCACCGCTCGCAGCCGACGCGTTTCAAATCGTCCAGAAGGAAGGGCCGATCTCCGAATACCGGCTCCGCGGGTCGCTGGGGGGCGATATCTCCGCCGCGGCGCTGGACCGCGCGCTCGATGAATTGTGGGCCAAGCTGCGCATTACCCGCGTGGATTACAGTCAGGAGAAAGGCGTGTTCTGGGACGTCCTCTTCCGTTGGTCACCCGACGCCGTCAAAGAGGGCATGCACGTCTCGGTGGCAGAATCGCTGACCGCGCTGGTTTCGAAATATCTCGACTGTGTCGTGGCCGTCCAGCAGGAAGAGGTGGAAACCTTCTTCTCCAACCTGATCGGTCGCGCGCGCGTTCGCGAGGCCATCAGCGCGCTGCAAGCTGCACGAGAATTGAGTTTTGTTCACGTCGCCGGGCGCGTTTTGCTGCAAGTGTCGTCGGCGGAGTTGCCGGTCGTGCAACCGGTGGAGCGAAAGTTCAAACTCCAGCCGCGCTTCGCACCGCTGCCGCCACGGCCGGGTAAGCCGCTGGTACAGCGCCGTCCCAGAAAATCAACTCCACTGCCTCCCGCCAAGGACACCAGCAAAGAATGACCACAGGCCGCAAGCTGGTGATCGCCATCGACGGCCCGGCGGGCTCGGGCAAGAGCACCATCGCTGCGCGCCTGGCGAAGAAGTTCGGCTACGTGAACCTGGAAAGCGGCGCCATGTACCGGGCGCTGGCGCTGAAGGCGATGGAGCAGAACGTTCCTCTGGACGACGGCGAAGCGCTGCGCCAGTTGGCGAACAGCACCAGGATCGAGCTTGAGCCTCGCGGAGATGGCAACCGCGTGCTGCTGGACGGTTGCGATGTTTCGCAGCGGATACGCGAGGCCGATGTCACTGCCGCGGCGTCGCGCGTTTCCGTCCATCGGCAGGTGCGCGAGGTGATGGTAAAGCGCCAACGCGCGTTGGGACGGGACGGCGGCGTGGTGATGGAAGGCCGCGACATCGGTACCGCTGTGTTTCCTGAAGCGGACGTTAAGATTTTTCTCGATGCCGACGAAAGCGTTCGCGCCGAGCGGAGGGTAGTGCAGGCCGGACTGCGTTCTCCCGAGGAGACACAGCGCGTGATGGCAGAGCTGGCTATGCGCGACCAGCGCGACCGCACCCGTTCGGCATCGCCACTGGTCGCCGCGCCGGACGCGATGCACATCGATAGCACCCATAAGAGCGTTGATGATGTGGTTGCTGAGGTGGAGCGCCTGGTGAGGAAGATCAGGGGATAGTGGTTAGGGGATAGGGGATAGTTTCGAGTTTCAAGTTCCTTGAATTGTCATTACGAGCGAAGCGAGGAATCTGCTTTTCTTTATGCTGGAATAACGGCCGGAGAGAAGCGGCCCCTCTCTCGAGATGACAACATCACACCATGAACCCCTAGCCACAAAAAATCCCCGCCCAAGCAAAGGCTGCTTGAACGGGGTAACCTCGCACTGCATTTCTAGCCCCTAGCCCCTAGCCCCTAGCCCCTAGCCCCTCGCTTCACCCCTTGGTAATCCGGATGTCTCCGGTGTCGGTATTGATTTGCAGCTTGCTGACGCCGCTGCCAACCGCGCCAGAGGCCCGTGCCGATCCCTTGCCCTGGTCGATCTTCAGGGCGTCGAACTCGGTAGTGATGTCGCCCTTGTTGGTGTTGGCCTGCAACTGGAACCCCGCGTTGGGCGGCAACACCAGCGAGATGTCACCGCGTTTGCTGGAAATGGTGATTCGTCCCAGCGGCAGTTTGTCGGCTGCGCGCACCTCGACACTCCCGTTGGTGGTCTCAAGCTGCAAGTCACCAGAGACGTTCTCGATGTGGATGTCCTTGGAGCGGGTGATGAGACGACTGGGGCCGCTTATATCGCTGCCGCGCACTTCGTCGCCGGCAATTTCCAGATCGCCGGGCACGGAGGCAATTTGCATGTCGGAGCGCGAAGACTTGAAGGTCACCGTCTTGGCAATTTTGCTGAGACGGATGTCCTCGAAGAAATCGCCGTTAAGATGGACCGCGCCGGCCACCTCATCGATGGTGACGTTGTCGACATGGCCTTCCAGATCAAGATCGCCCGCAATCTTGGAGGCGCGCACCGAACCGTTCTGCAAGTTGATGGTCACGGTGCCGGCGATATCGTTCAGAGCAACGTCGCCATGCTGCAGCTCGATCTTGACATCGGCCTTGCGGTCATTGATGGTCACATCGCCGTGTTTGCTGGCAACGTCGAGAGTGGCATCGCGCGGCACGAAGATCTCCATGTCGGCCTGCACTCCATGTTCGCCGGCGCCGTTGGTGTTAGCGTTCAGCACCACGGAATTTCCCGTCACTTTCACCTGTGGCTTGGTGCCCTCGTTGTATTTGTTGGCATCGTTCTGGTTCTGCGCATACACCTTCTTATGAACCACCACGCGCAGGGTGTTGTCGTCGGAGGGGGCGATGTTCAGGCTGCCGTGATCGCAGACCACGCGCAAAGTGCCATGCGTAGGAAACTCCTGCTGCACAGTGTCGTCGAAGGTAAACGCGGTGCCGAAGATGCCGCCCAGATCGTCGTCCATCTGGATGTGGTCGCGCACCCCGCCCCAGTCGATGTCGGAGCTGTAATGCGCCGACAGGCCGACGGCGACGATCAGGACCAGAAGCAGAATGGTGCCGGCTCCCAGGCCACCCTCGCGGTGGCCCGTGGAATATTCGATCAGCCGGATCACGCCCCAAAGGATCAGCAACAACGGCCACCAGTGGCCGAAGAAGTGCCAGATGGGAAAGCGGAATCCGAAATTCCGCAACAGAAACAGCAGACCGATGACGATCATCACCAGCGGCCCAGCAAGCGAGCGCGGGCGACGATACCGCGGTGGCGCCGGATACTGATATTGCGGCGGGGGTGGCGGCGGCGGAGGTGGAGGATAAATACTTGAGCTAGCCATTGTGCACCTCCGGATCGTTGGGATTCTGAGGATTATGCCAACTCCCGCCCGGTGTGATCGAGCCGGCTGGCTGAACCGGCGGCGGCGTTACCACCGGCGGTTGCTGCGGATAAGGTGGCATCGGCTGCGGTGGCCTGCCAGGCCATTCACGCGGCACGTGGCCTTCGGCAGAAGCGTTGTGTTGCAGGAACATGACCAGGCCGATCACAATCAACAGCGCCGGCCAGGTACTGCCAAAGTCCATCCAGTGTGAGTGTCCCAACTGGTCGAGGAGGAACAGCACCCCGATGGTGATCAGGACAACCGGTCCCATGAACCCATGGGCACGGCAACGGGCGCATACACAATTTGGGTTATAACGGAATCTCATGATGCCCTCCTCACCAGCCCATCCCGCGTCGCCGCATCAGCACACGAATGCCGATGGCGATCAGAACGAGTGGCCAAAACCGCCATAGGCGGTCGAAGTTCACCACATCCATTTCGTTCAGCAGGAACAGTACACCCAAACCGATCAGCACGAACGCTCCAATCGGAATCTGAGAATGACTAGCACTCTCGACCGGCTCGCCTTCTACAACCGTGGCAGGATTGCTGCCGGCAACGGGAACGGCGCCAGCGCTTACTCCGGCGGCCGGATTTGGCGGCGGGCCTGCCTGCGCGAACAGGCGGTTAAGGCCGAGCGGATCGGGGGCCGGCAAACCCATCTCGCGGGCACGCGCCGTCTGATACGCCTCAATTGGCATATAGATTACGAATGCCGCGATACCCAAACCGAAGATGCCATTCACGTGCGCGGCCATCCAGATCAGGGTAGCGAAGATCAGCACGTGTACGAAGCCCTTGGCATATTCGCCGTTGTACATGGCGCCGACTCCGGGAATGAATCCCAGCAGCGCGGCCAGGCGGGGACTCGCGCCCCCGATTTGCGGTTGAGCACCCGGCGGCACGGCAGTACCGGGTTGCGGCATGGCGCCGCTCAGCTGCGAGGCCAAACACTCCTCGCAATAGATAACGCCACGGATGTCACGCACGCAGCTGCTGCACAGTGGTTTGCCACACGTACGGCAGTATGCGACGGCGGGAACATCGACATGATTGGCGCAGTTCATGCGGTTCTCCTGTTCAGCCGGGCCTGGTTCATTAAACTCTTCATTCCATGTTCATTCCCAACCGGAGACGCGGCCAGCTCAGGCTGGTTGGCGTCGCGGTTGTAGTTCTGGTTAGTGCGGTCCTTGTCTTGCTGGTTATCGCTTTTGGGTGGATTCTTGGGCGCTGGTTCCTCCGGCTGTTTCTCCGGCGTGGCGACGCGGCGCAAGTCACGCACCCGCGACTCGATCTCGTACACCAGGCGAAGATTGTCGTAGTAACGAATTACTCGCGCCTGGGTCGAGGAATAAGTCTTGGCAATGCCCTTGGAGCTCAGGTCAATGCGCCGGAGATCGCTGATATGGAGCCCGGCGATGCTGAGCAGCAGGGTAATGGAGAAGAATGCCATGCCAAACGACATGGCGAAGCGCGGGGTTGCGACCGGAGCAAAGATCGGCGCCAGGCGGCCCTTCAGCTTGTCGAGCCAGCCATCACCACGCGGCGAGACTACGGCGTGCTCCGAGGGAAGTGCTCCGATGGTCTGGGCCAGAATGTTGTGCACCAGATGGCGCGGCGGTTCAACCTCATCCAGCCCCTTCAGCCAGTGCAGGCCGGCCGTGGCCTCTTCGACCATGGTGCGGCATGCCGGGCAAGACTGCTGGTGCGCCTCAAACGCAGCCAGCGTAGAGCCGTGCAGAGCGCCATCGAGGGCTTCAGCCAGCAGGCCTTCGCACTCGACGCATTGCATTCCGGATTGGTTCTCGCTTTGCATCAACTCACCTGCTTGTAACTACGTTGTAACAGCCTTGCAAGTTCCGTTCGCCCTCGATTTATGCGACTTTTCACCGTACCTTCAGGTACCTTGAGCACTACGGCAATATCCTTGTAGTCCATATCCTGGAGGTCGCGCAGAATAACTGCCTCGCGCAGCTCCGGAGACAGTCTGGCCAGCGCTTCATGCACCAGTTTCTGCGCCTCCTGGCTGCGCACCCGGGCTTCCGGACCGGCACTGGGGTCTTCCAGCTTGTCGGCCAGGGTCAGGCCCTCGTCCTGGTTGCCGGGCGTTGCATCCAGGGAGTCGGTGATGCGGTCGTACTTTCCCTTACGAAAGTGGTCCACCAGCAGATTTCGAGTGACGGTGGTAACCCATGTCATGAACGAAGCCCGTGTGGTGTCGAACGTGCTCAGCGTACGGTACATCTTGATGAATACTTCCTGGGTCAAGTCGGCCGCATCGTCGGGCGATCCGGCAAAGCGATAGCAGATGTTATAGATCCGGCGATGATACTGCTGAACGATTTCCTGCCAGGCCGCAGCGTCGCCGGTAACACAGCGACGGACAAGGGTATTGACGGCTTGGATATCGTCCAATCAGCGCTCCCAAGGGGCGTGACTCCGGGCCCGATCCTGCTCACTGCTAAAGACTTATACGAAAAAGAACGAGCTGAAGTTCGATGCGAACCGGGGCAGTTACCGCCCGTTCCGGCATTGGCCACAGGCCCAAAACGTGCGGATGGTTTTCGCCTGCATTGTAGCAGGGGCAGGAAAGGTGGTGCGGTGACGAACAGGGAACACGCGCGACCGCATCGCGCCTCACTGAGGCCTGTTTTGTGTGTGAGCTAGGCTGCGGACTTGTTCTTGCGCCGCCGCCGCCGCGCTAGTGGGTCTTGATAGTACTTGTAATCCGTCAAGCCCGTAATTGCGATCTGTCCCATGGCGGAGGAACCGAAAAACCTGGCTTCGGGCTCATCTTTGAAGTTCATGAAACCGGGCGTGGCTGCAGTGAGGCCGGCTAATAGCGCGTCGATCCGGCCGTGGTTCCGATAGCTGATCCCCCGGACTACTCCGCCGGGATAATCCGTCAGCAGGCTGTTGGCGGCTGTCGCTCCTCCGCAGATGAAACATCCCACTGCCGCGCGCCGGTTGCGCTTCCACCACAAGGCACCCATCAGCAGGAATGAACCGGCGACCGCGTAGTCAATGATTGCGTGGGGTCGAGGCTTGATAACCTTGGGTAGCTTACCCGCTGCCATCTGCAAACCAACCTGCATAAGTGCCATGTTGTACCTCGATCTCCAGGAACGATTGTATTTGTCGCGGTCGGGCGCTGTGGGAACTGTTACGTCGCCAAGTACGGCGCTTCTGAAGTGCCGCCGCACTGCTGCACAGATGCCGGGAGCGCCGCCTCAGGTTGGCAACTATGGCGTGATTCCCAAATTGGCACCACAAGATACTAAAGTGGTAGCGGTGCGCCGGATTGTGCTATCCATGGACAAGCCGAAATGTTACAACTGCGCTCAGGTCGGTAACCCTCTTCCTGTCGCGCCACGTAGGAGGAAGTTTCATCGGCGATTCATGCGCTGCCCGAAGTCCTGCGTGGTTCACAGGCGCCGCCCATCCAAGAGGCGAGCCGGGTGCAATCTGCGGTATCCGTGTAAGACCTTCCGTATTTTGCGCAGTGGATTAAGTGGCTTCGGATATGCGCTAGAGATTTGCGCAGGTCTGGCCGCATGCTTATTGTCATCTTCGCTCTCTTAGTCGGGGCTGCCCTGTGGCTTTGGCTGCTCAGATGCAAGCTGGCTAGCGATGGTGAACTGGCGCGTCTGCGCCCGGCATTGGCCGCCGAATCGGCGCACTTGCGCGACGCGGAAAATCAGAAGGACCTCCTCTTCTCCGCGAATCCCTATCCCATGTGGGTGTATGACTGCGCGAGCTTGCGCTTTGCCTCCGTGAATGATGCCGCTGTACGGACCTATGGATTTTCCCGGGAAGAGTTCCTGGGAATGACTGTCTTGGATATCCGGCCTCCCGAAGAGAAACCGGTCTTACTGGATTACGTGAACCATATCCATCCCGGTTTAAACCAGACGGGAATCCGGTGCCATCGGAAAAAGGACGGCAGCCTTCTGTTCGTCGAGGTCAGAGGGTTCGCTTTCAAACGAAAGGGCATTTCCTACGAATTGGCGCTGCTTAATGACGTCACCCAACAAAAGCTTATGGAGGAGGCGCTAAGGCAATCGCAGGCTTCCCTGCAATCACTGGTAGACGGCGCACCTTTCGGTATCTGCCGGACTTCGATCAACGAAGACCGCTTTGAAACCATGAATCAAGCGGCGCTGAAAATTCTGGGCGGATACAGTCTCGACGAAGCCATGCGCCTGAAACTGTCAACTCAGCTTTATGCGGACAGTAAGGATCGCGGCCGGCTCATCGAGATCGTGCGGCGAAATACCACCGTTCAGGGTTATGAACTCAACTTACTGCGGCGTGATGGAAGCACGGTACCGGTGCGAATGTCAGGTACGCTGACTCGTCGCCCTGACACCAACGCCGAGTATGTTGACAGCTATGTCGAAGACATGACGCAGCAGAGCGCACTGGAGCAACAGGTGCGGCAGGTGCAGAAACTGGAGGCAGTGGCCAGACTGGCGGGAGGCGTCGCTCACGATTTCAACAACATCCTGGTGGTGATCAAGCTCTCGACCGAGCTGATGCTGGCCCAAACCACGCCCGACAATGCGCTGAGCAAGTCGCTGTTGCAAGTTTCCAATGCGGCCGACCGTGCCGCCGCACTCACTCGCCAGATGCTGGCACTGGGCCGGCAGCAGATCATGCAGGTCCGCGTTATCAACGTCAACTCAGTGGTAAATGAGACTTCGCACATGTTGCGCCGCATCATCGGCGAAGACATTCAACTGGTAACAAAGCTTTGTGACACGCTGGAGAATTCCCGCCTGGATCCCGATCAGCTTGGGCAGGTGATCCTCAACTTGGCGGTCAACGCGCGCGATGCCATGCCCCAGGGTGGCACCCTCCATCTCGAAACCTCCAACGTCGACCTGGATGCCGCCTACGCCCTCAAGCATCCGCCGGTTCAACCCGGACGCTATGTGATGTTGGCGGTCAGCGACACCGGGACCGGCATCGACAAATCGATTTTGCCGCGCATTTTCGATCCGTTCTTCACTACCAAAGAAGTAGGCAAAGGCACCGGCCTGGGGCTGTCGATCGTGTACGGAATTGTGAAACAGAGCGGTGGATACGTCTGGGTTTACAGCCAACCGGGACAAGGCACGACCTTCAAACTGTACTTCCCGGCGATTACCGCACCGTTGGAGAAACCGCTGGCGCGCAGCGAGGCATACTCGGAGCCTGGTGGACAAACCGTACTGATCGTCGAAGACGAAGCCATGATTCGCAGCAATGTTCGCGAGTGTTTGCAGCAGATGGGATACCAGGTTGCCGAAGCGGGAAATGGGGAGGCCGCGCTCGAGGTTTGCGAGCAGCTTCACGGCAAAATCGATCTCGTCCTTTCCGATCTGGTAATGCCGGGCATGGGAGGTTATGAACTGGCGCGCCAGCTTGCCCAGCGTTACCCCGCAATGCGATTGCTGTTCATGTCGGGCTACAGCGATGACAGCGGAGCGCGACGCGAAATCCTGTTGCAGGGTAGCGCATTTCTGCAGAAGCCATTCAGCGTCGCCGACCTGTCGAACGCAGTCCACGAAGCCTTGGCACTTCGCGAAATCAGAGCCTGACCAGCCGCTGAAACAACCTACTTCATTCTTCGCGGAACAGGCCGGCCCAGGAATCGTCCAGGTTGTTCCAGCGGTCGCCTTCCAACCACTTGGCCTCGGAATCTGGCAGGTAGAGGACCCCATGCCCCTGGGCACAAACCATTTCCGTTCCTGAACTGTTGAACAAGATGCTGCCCGGAGCGCCGATCCGGATGGGAATACCCAGCCGCTGCAAACACACACGGCAGCGCTTCTGCTGGTCGCGAACCGACCATGACAGGGGAGCAATCGCAAGAATCAGGAACAGCCACAAGGCAACTCCATCCGCCATCGGATACACCGAGCCAACCAGGGAAACGGCCAGAGCGTGAATGCTTGCCCATGCCAGCAGACAGGCGGCAATCAACACCAGGGCGGACTTGGCCCCAAAGAAGCCCCACCAGCGGAAGCGCCGCTCCAGGCCCATCGGGGCCGACCCCAAGCCCGCGCCCTGGCGCCGCGCATACACAATCACCACCGCACTTGCGATCGCCAACATGAGGAACAGGAAGTAAGAAGCAAGCGTGTGCCGCATCTCAGACTTTGCCGAGGTGACCTCCAGCAGGGATGCGGGGAATACATACCCGGCATTTTCGCTCAGGTCGGTGAGATCAGATTCCACCCGCGCTTCGGTCGCTTCCGGTTTCATCAAGGCAACGGCGCCAATTCGCTCCACAAAATTGGTGAAAGGCGGCGAGTCGGAATCCAACAGCGTCCAGACTCCAATGTCGGGGGAGATGAGGCGGAAGTTACGCGGCAGAACTCCGACCACGATCTTTTCATTACCATCAACCACGATTCGGCGGCCGACGGTATCGGGGCCGCTGTTGAACTGAACCTTCCAAAGTTCGTTGCTGAGGACGACACAATTGGGGCAATGCTGGGCGTCACCGCTCTGCAATGCGCGTCCCAGGGTAAGCTTCACGCCCAGAATGTCGAAGAAGTCGGGAGCGACGCGGGCGGACAGGATCGGCACCATCCGCTTTCCGGCTGCCAGCTTGCTGGGCCCCCACGAGTAAGGCGCGACCGCGTCAAGCAGCTTGCTGGTTTTCCATGCCTTGGTAAGGTCAAGCAGAGTCTCGGACCGGAACCGCTTGAATTTGCCATTCAGGCTGATGATGCACACTCGCGCGGGATTAGGGACGGCGGTAGAGAAAAGCGATCGAGCAAAAGGGATGAATCCGCCTCCCCATGTAATCGCCACCAGCAGAAGAGCGAGCACCGCCAGGCAGGTTGCAGGAGCGCGCCGCATCTGGTCGGCCCGCCGCAGGAAACCTTCGCGCTCGTAGCGAGACCAGAAGGCCTCGAAGAACAGTCCCCAGCAATACCGTGCGAGCTCGAGTTTTTTTTCTCGATTAAGTTGCCCGGCCTCGGCCAGGAAGTGGCACCAATGCCACAGTTGGTCCGACCTCTCGGCGCGCCATTCGCGGCGCCGCGCGCGCGGCACCAGCCAGCTTGCCAGCCGGACTAATGCCCGGCACCACCAGATGGTCGTCCGCAATGGATCAGGCAACTGCATCACCCTCACCCAGTGAGATGATTAAAGCACAACAGATGTGCGCTCCGTCCAGTCGGATTCGCGTCCCGAACATTGCTTTGTGCAGTAGCTCACATTCGGGACAGACGCAAAACGGGTACGATGGTTTGAGCGCTGCGGGCCTAATCGGCCGGGATTTGTCCGGCCACGCGGGCGGCAGCGATTCGCTTATTAATCTCGGGGGGAAAGTCAATATGGCCGAACTAAGTTACGAAGAACTGAAAGCCAGAGTTGCGGAACTGGAAAAGACGCAAGGCCGCAAGCGAGGCAGTCTGGAGTTTAAGGTCAGCGAAAAGGGCGGCATGAGTGTTTATGGCCTGGGCCGGTTCCCGGTCACCCTCTACTACGAGCAATGGGTCCGGTTGCTCGACCAAGTCGAGCAGATTCGCCAGTTTCTGGAGGCGAACAAGGCCGGCATGAAGTTGAAAAACACGGAGTAACGCTGCGAATTAGCGGCGGCCGAGAGTCAACGAATCGGTCGCGGCCCGCAGCGGGGCGAGTGTATAATTTTCAAGGAGCGCGCCCGTAGCTCAGCTGGATAGAGCGATTGCCTCCGGAGCAATAGGCCGGGAGTTCGAATCTCTCCGGGCGCGCCAGAGTTCTGCTTTATTCTCAGCCCTTTGAGGCCGAGTCGCCTTCTCGGCTATTTGCGGTGCTAACCTCAAGCCCGTCCGTCAGTCGATGGGATGCGAATTCAGCGGCGAGTTCATTTCCGATGGCGTCGAGTTTCGCGTTCGCAAGGGGCTTGTACCCGAGCAACGAGCGGATTCCGGCCCTAAGTCCAGCTTTGAGAAGAGTACACCGAACAATTGGCTATGGTATAAGCGCAACCGTCGCGCCGCGCACCAGATCAACGTAAAACGCTATCACCACTTTCCCGCATTTGGAGGGTACATAGCTTTGAGGGGTTCTTATTCCTCCCTATATCTTTTCCCGTTTGCTCGCAGCGCCGACACTCACAGAAATTCTGTGATAAACGTTTTGAGCCTTGGTGGGTGTCTGATTAGGAAGCATGTTACTTTAAGTCTTTTATTATAAATATGTTGCTGATGATAAAATATTACTTGACTTGTTATAATAATCGCATCATCATAGCATATGTGAGCATCTAAGGGATTGTTAGGAACACAGATGAATGCACACGAACTGAAATATGCACGCAAACAGCGAGGCTGGACTCAAGTGGAGACCGCAGAACGTCTCGGCGTTTCGCAAGCGTATGTGGCACTGCTGGAAGAGGGTAAGCGAGCGGTTGGGCCTAAGCTGGCTCGGAAAGTAGTGAAGACGCTGAAGGTTTCTCCCACTTTTTTACCACTTTCCGAGAAGCCGTCGAAAGGGAACGCTCAAAAACTCCCTCAGCAACTCTCAGCTTTAGGGTACCCCGGCTTTGCTTACTTGCGTGCAGCGAAAAAGAGAAATCCGGCTGAGGTGCTGGTGGCCGCTTTAGCTGAGGATAATCTGGAGTCCAGAGTCACCGAAGCTCTGCCGTGGCTGCTTTTGCGCTACAAGGAGATGAACAGCGACTGGCTTGTGCAACAGGCGCGAGCGCGCAATCTCTGTAACCGTCTCGGATTCGTGGTGACACTTGCAAAAGGCGTGTCGAATGCGACCGAAACACCCTTTGCGCACCACGAGCCGCTAAACCGTTTAGAGGCGCAGTTAAAGGAGAGCCGTCTTGCTAAGGAGGACACTCTCTGTCAATCATCCCTCTCACAGAGAGAGCGAGATTGGCTGCGAGAAACAAGACCGCCGGAAGCGGAATATTGGAACCTTCTCACTGATTGGCGGCCAGAGCACCTCCAATATGTCCTCTAAAGTGGAACTGCCCTCGCCTTGGTCGGAGTTCTTATCCGAAGTGGATAAGAATCTCTCAAAACCGGCTGAAATACACTGCATTGGAGGTTTCGTCCTGACGTTCGTACATGGTGCGCCGAGAACCACAGGAGACATTGACTATCTGACCATCGCACCGAACGATGCTTCTGATGAGGTGGAAAACTTGGCGGGGCATGGCTCCAAACTTGCCAGGAAATACGGAGTGTATTTTCAACGAGTGGCTGGCGTAACTGACCTGCCCGAGAAATACGACGAACGTCTGGTCGATTTGAAACTCGGATTGCAGAACCTCTCTTTGAAGGTTCTCGAAGCTTACGACTTGGTGCTTTCAAAACTCACTAGGAATAGCCCCAAGGATCGGGAAGACGTGAAATATCTTGCCGCCAAACTCAAGCTCAGCTTCGCTCTCCTTTATGAACGGTTCACAAACGAGATGAAACCGTGGGTCGCTAACTCTGATCGACACGAACTTACGCTGACTAACGTCTGGCGCGAATATTTCGCAGAATAGAAAACAATACAGAAAGCAAATCCGCATCGTGAGCCCTGGGCTGGTTTATCATGTGACTCTCTTATTTTGGAGCAGCACCTGGAGCAACTAAATGGCTGACGAGATCAAGGCAGGGGATGTTGTTCAACTCAAATCTGGCGGTCCTTTGATGACCGTAGAGCACGTCTCTACCAATGATTCCGGTATCCCGAACGCATCGTGCATCTGGTTCAATGGGCCAGCAAAAATGACCGGCGATTTTCCGCTGCCTACGATCCAGCAACGCCGGGGTCTTGATTGAACGCATAATCGGCGACACTGCTGTGATCGTCAAACATGCATAGCGCGACGGGCCAACGCCAATGACTCGGTCCAGAGTGCGGTCGAGTGGTGCATGTCATCCGCCACCGTGGTCAAGGTCTGAACGAACCGCTTGATCTGTTCTTCCTGGGTAATGAGCGGAAGGGCCGACTTCAGCACTATGAAGTTGTTGCCGCAAATCCGGGTCAGGACCTTTTGCTGACGAATAGCCGCATCACCAGCATCTGCCCAAACAGGTGAGTTGCACGGTTACCCGGGACTACTTGGGGGAAAGGGGCCCGACGCTGTAAAGTTATCCTCGCTACCCCTCATGGCTCTCACCTCAGGTACCAAACTCGGGCCTTATGAAATTCAGTCCCCGCTGGGCGCAGGCGGCATGGGAGAGGTGTACCGTGCCCGCGACACGCGCCTCGACCGCGAGGTGGCCATCAAGGTTTTGCCGGAGTCGTTTGCGCGCGATGCCGACCGGTTGCGGCGCTTCGAGCAGGAAGCGCGCACGGTCGCGGCGCTGAATCATCCCAACATTCTTGGCGTGTACGACATCGGGCAGCACCAGGGATCGCCGTATATGGTCAGCGAGCTTCTCGACGGCGAGACCCTGCGAGAAAAGATGAACGACGGCCCGATGCCGCAGCGGCGCGCGATCGAATACGCGTCGCAGCTCGCCGAGGGGCTGGCCGCCGCGCATGACAAAGGTGTGGTACATCGGGACCTGAAACCGGAGAACGTGTTCGTCACCAAGGATGGGCGGGTGAAGGTGCTCGACTTCGGGCTGGCAAAGCTGGCGCAAATAGAGGCAGCCCGTGCGCAGGGAGCAGCGGGAGCCACGGCGACTGTCCCGGCCCACACCATGCCGGGCGTGGTTCTGGGCACCGCGGGTTACATGTCACCGGAACAGGTACGCGGCAAGGAGGTAGACGCCCGCACCGACATCTTTGCCTTCGGGGCAATCTTGTACGAAATGCTCAGCGGACAGCGCGCCTTCAAGGGCGAGTCGTCCATCGAGACCATGAATGCCATCCTGAAGGACGATCCGGCAGAGTTGCAAACCGACAAACTGGAACTGTCGCCGGGGCTGGAGCGGATTGTGCGGCGCTGCCTGGAGAAAGAGCCGGCGCGAAGGTTTCATTCCGCCCGCGACGTTGGATTTGCGCTGGAGGCAATCTCGGGCACCTCTACTGGGAGCGGTCTGAAGCAGGGCGCGCTACCGCCGCAGCGCCCGCGCTGGATGTGGGCAGCAGTGCTGGCCCTGGTGGCCGTCGCAGCAGTGCTGGCGGCGTATTTCCTGGGCAAAAGGAATGTCTCTTCCTCCACCGCCTCCTACCAGCAGCTAACATTTGAGCCCGGGTATGCAGGCCCGGCGAGGTTCACTCGCGACGGCAACACCGTGGTGTTCTCGGCGGCCTGGAACGGTGGAGCTAAGCAACTGTACTCGCAGCGCAGCAACAGCGCGCAGGCCACGCCGCTCAACATTGATGCAGATGTGCTGGGGATCGCCGATAACGGCGACATGGCGGTGATTCTGAAGCGGCGTTTCCTTGCCAGTTGGCTGCAGCGCGGGACGTTGGCGCGCTTGCCGCTAGAGGGCGGCGCCCCGCGACCCATCCTGGAAGACGTGTACGAGGCCGACATTACTCGCGATGGCAAAGAATTCGCTGTGGTGCGCCGCAGCGGGGGCAAACAGCGGCTGGAATTTCCCATCGGCAAGGTGCTGTTCGAAACCACAGGATGGATCACCGACGTGCGCATCAGCCCGAAGGGGGGCGACATTGCATTCATCGACCACCCGCTGGTTCCAGATGACCGGGGCGCGGTGGCGGTGGCTGACACCCAGGGCAACATCCAACGTCTCACCCCGTACGCCTCGACGGGCCGCAGCCTGTGCTGGAAGCCTGATGGCACGGAGATTTGGTTTACCGCAAGCCTGCAGGGAGAGGATCCCGGGATGTACGCGGTCAGCCTGGCGGGAAAGCAGCGCGTTGTGCTGCGGTCGCCGACGGAACTGGTCATCGAAGACATCTCTACCGCGGGCAAGGTGCTGCTGGAGAGCGTGCGCTTCCAGATTGAATTGGGCCTGAAGCGCAGGGGCGATGACCGGGCACACGATCTCGCAAGCTCGGTCGATCTGGGTGGGCTGTCCCCAAGCGGGGACTGGCTCGTCTTCAACATCTTCCAAGGCAGCGACTATCAGGCTTACGTAAGAAAGACGGATGGCTCAGGCGCGGTCAAGCTGGGCGATGGATACGGGGACGGCATCACGTGGGACGGGACCATAGTGGCGGCCGCGCAGAACTCGGAGCCGCACAAGCTGTATCTGTATCCGACCGGTGCCGGGGAGCAGAGAATCATCGATTTGGGCGAGCTCAGCGCCGGCTTTGGCACCTATGAGAACGACGTCACGTTTTCGCGCGATGGACGCTGGGGCCTCTTTTCCGCATTCGACAGCAGGAACGAAGTACGGGATTATCTCCTCGACATGCGCACCGGCAAGTTGCAGCCGATCACGCCACCGGGCACCCGGGCTGGCAAGCTGTCGCCGGACGGAACGCGCGTCGTAACCCTCGACATTGCCGCGCAGAAGTACCTGCTCGTGGATGTCGCTTCCCGCAAAGCGGGCGACGTCGCCGGTATCGAGAAGGAGGACGAGGTTCTGGGATGGGATCTCGACGGTCGCAGCGTGCTGGTTTGGAACCAGGAGGTGCCGGCGCGTATATCGATGGTAGATGTCGCGAGCGGAAAGCGGCAGATGGTTCAGACCGTCGAGCCTTTGGCGATGTTGGGCTCCATGTATGCACGTGTGGTCACCTCCGCAGATGGCAAGACGGCAGCGTATCGGCACAGGCGCGGACTGTACGCCATCTATATCGCGGACGGCCTGCAATAGAGTTTCAGGAGTACGAGCACGAGACCGGTCAATAGAAATAGTCCAGGCTGGCCACCCGCAAGGCCAGTGCATTATTGATTTTGTAATTCATTCCCGTTCCGGCGCCTAAAGCGGACCCACTCGTATCCAGTCCTTGGTGTAAAGATGATGAAGAGGATATCCCTGGTCGGCAGGCGAGGCGGTTCAACAGGTCGCAACTGTGGGTGAGATGGCGCTCACTATCTATCGGGATACTACGTTTGTCGTCGCTGAGCTAGAACGGGTTGACTTTTGGAAAATGAATGTTCAGCTTGTAGCAAATGAAGAGAACCAGGATCGCGCCTAGTGTGGAGAAAATGAGGCCGGCGGGATGATACCTGTCGTTGGCCGGGCGCGAAAACATGTGGGTAACGCAGCCGCCAATGATCGATCCGATGATGCCGAGCACGATCGTCCAGAACATCGTTAAATGCACGTGCATCACGGATCTCGCGATAACCCCGGAGACCAAACCGATAAGAACGTACCAGATTAAGTGAAACATACTTTCTCCTCCAGCATTTGGGGTCTGAACGTCGTCGAGTATGACACAGGATCCGGCAATTCCGCCGAATTGCGCTTGTTTCCAGCAGAAGTTCCCGTCTGGAACGCTCAATGTGGGAGTAACCCACGTTTCTCCTGGGCGAAAACACAAAGTGCGAGAAAGATTATGATCGGAGCGCTCTCCGCTTCCCGGACTCCCGCGGTTCCGGATCAACGGCAGCATCTCTTCTGACCGACTCCGCGACGCGGGGCTTGGCCATTTCTTTCTCGACCTCACGAAGAGTTACGACGCTGAATGCTCTCTTCTTGGTTTTTTGTATCATGGGTCATCATGACACTTTATGCAGAGCAAGAACGGTCAATTTAGACCATTCCAGACTATTAGAGGTGCGCCCCGGGTAGTCTCGCCGCGAACCCTGGAGATCCAACGTCCTTATTCCTGGAGAAAGATATTGAGGAGGGAGTTATGCACCCGGATCTCGCCGTTATATTCGATGAACCCCAGTTTTCTGAAGCGATTCATAAAAAAACTTACTCGGGACCGGGTGGTGCCAATCATCTCAGCCAAGGTCTCCTGGCTCATCTTAGGAACTACCGTTTCAGGCTTGCTCTCTTTGCCGAACTGCGCCAACGAGCAACAGAATTCTGGCCAGTCGTTTTTCGCTGGAATTGAAGAGCTGATCGACGAGGTCGGCTTGAATGCGAGCGTTGCGGACAAGAAGAAAGGACACGAACACCCTCGAAAATGCGGGTTCCCGATGAAGCGCGCGGACCATTTCCGCCTTGCTGATCCTGAGAAGCGCGCAGTCGGTCATCGCGGTAGCCGTCGCCAGGCGAATAGGATGAGGCGAGACCATGCAGTTCTCCCCCAGGAACTCCCCAGCGCCCACCAAGGTGATCGTCGCTTCTTTTCCCGCTGCGGAAGTGACGGTGACTCTTAGGCGGCCCTTCTGCACGTAAAAGATCGTGTCGGCAGGATCGCCTTGTGCGTAGGCCACCTCATTTTTTTTCAGACTGAGACTTTTTCTGCCCAACCCTGTTCTCGCGAGGAAGGCCTCCGGATCAAAGCCCCCATTTCCATTTGTGGGTTGCGGCTTGGGCGCTTGAAACCGGGGAAGCTTTGCAGTTTCGCCGGTGGCGGGCTTTGCAGACCGCACCGAATTCACGGATGGAACCCGTTTGGCTGGAGGGTCCTGACTGCGGGGTTGAATGCCCCTGCTGTTCATTTCGCGCCTCCGGAAGGGGCCTTCACATCTGCATTATACATCTTAATTAAGAGCGGCCCGATTTGCCGCTTCTGTTCAATATTGCACTGTTTTCCCAATTTTGAAACTTGCACCGTTTGAGCAATTTTGCACAGTCCCGTCCGTTCCCAAGCTGTAGCCTGGGGCTTGTGAGGGGAATTTGCGGGCAGTGATGTCCCGCCTCGACCGACGGATCCATGTGCCGCTAGCTGACGATTGGGCCCGTATCACTGCGGACGAGATCAACCTTTCGGGAGGCGGCGATGCCAGGCAAACGCGCGCTAACATTTAATTCCAGGTACATTTCTTAAGAAAATCGGCAAGCGGCAGAGTCAGCCGGGAGTACCGGAATAAGGAACTAATTTTCGCTCAGGGCGATGCTGCCGATGCGATGTTCTATGTCGAGGCCGGCAATGTGAAACTGACGGTCCTATCCAAACACGGCAAGAAGGCCGTCACCGCTATCTTTCGCCAAGGCGACTTTTTCGGGGAAGGCTGCTTGGGAGCGCCGTCTCTGCGGATGTCCACTGCGACAGCGGTAGACCCGTCCACAATCACGCGAATAACAAAAGTGACCATCGTTCGCATCATCCATGAAGACCCTCTGTTCGCGAGACTCTTCATCGCCCACTTGCTTTCTCGGGTTACTCAAGCTGAAGGGAGCCTCCTCGATCAGCTTCTCAATTCCAGCGAGAAGCGGCTGGCACGGACCCTGATGTTGCTGGCAAACTCTGGGACGCAATCCAAATCACATCCCGCCACTCTGAAGGTAAGCCAGGGGACGCTGGCCGAGATGGTCGGCACCACGCGGTCGAGAGTGAGCTTCTTCATGAATCGTTTTCGCAAGATGGGCCTGATCGATTACAACGGCAGCGTGCGAGTGCATTGGGCAATGCTTAAGTTCTTTCTCGACAAATAAGCGGGAAAATCCGAAAAAGCTTCGCGCTCCCGCACTCCTCATTTCACTTCCCTTCGCCAAAATGATGTTCACCTGACCTCTGCGATTTCATATCTCCAATTTCCGTGTGTCGACAAACTTATGGGAGTGTTCGATTTTGACCAGTATTCGAAACGAACGCACGCTACCTTAAGCGGACTAAGCCCGATTAAGCAGTGCGACAGGGCGGGGGGCCACTCATGATCGATATCATCTTCGCTGACCATCAGGAGCTCTTTCGTATTGGGGCTGCAGGAATATTGGCGCGTGCCGACGACGTTCGCATCGTCTACCAGCCACACTCTCCCGAACAGTTGCTAACTGCTTTGAAGGCCTTCACACCACACGTATTGGTTTTGTCGACGGGTTTTCTGCCGGCATTTTCGAGGATCGAACCGCTGTTGAAAGGGAGTCAGACTGCACTTCTGGTGCTTGCTGAGGACAACGACCGCATAGGCTATGTGAGTTGGTTGCAAGCACGCGGAGTCATTTATCGTTCAATGGATGCGCCCGTCCTGGTCGATGCCCTGCGCCGAGTGGCAAGAGGCGAGTTGTTTGTTCAGAGCCGCAGCTCCGACATGCGCATAGGCCCCTCCGAAGTCGCATGAAGGACTTCATCGCCTCAGCACACGTGCGCTGCCGCGGCTACTTCAGGAATGCTACCCGCTGAGGGACGGTGTTGCAGGGTGCCGGCAGTGTTATCTTGTGCGCGTCGCTCGATCGGTTGGATCTGATAGCCTCGCTGAATGTGACGTGGATGCGCAACGATCGAGATATACGGAATGCCGAGAAAGTATTTCCTTACTACCTGGCTCAGTTCAAGGCAGTTGAAATGTTGCAGCTGAGTTTGAGCCAGCAGCCGCTTCACCCCTCGGTGCAGCGCATTCTGCCCGCCCCAGGCGGGGGCCACTGCTCTCAGCTCCGCGGCCATGAAAAACAAATTCCATCCGGCAGCCCGAACTGTGTGATCGAAACCCGAGCTCTCGAGAGCCCCTAACGAACGCCAATTTTCACAGTAGAGTTCACTCTCCATCCCGGGTAACCCCAGGGTGGCTGACTGCTGGACCAGCATCGTTCCCGATTGGACTTGAGTTGGCATAGAACTTCTGCTCGCAATTCAAATACTTACAGTGGGCTAAGAGATGCGACTTCAGATGGGCTGACTTAGTTCAGAGAACCTGAAAGAGGAAAGGAACTACTGCCTCGCTCTCGACCCTAGACTGATCCACCTCACATGTCAACCGGTGCGCGATGCTGACAAGGGGAAACACAATGCCACTGAGCAATGTTGCTCAGCTTCCTCATCTCATCTGGTCGATAATCTTCCCAGGAATGGGTGCGGCTCGAAGCGGTCGCGCTTAAAAGGCGGAAGCAAATGAAGGTTATCTCGCGAATGCGCCGTTTTTCTCTGATTATGTTTATGATTTGGTATTCAGCGCTGCTCTCAGCACAGTCAGCCAGTCATGAACAGAACCTGTTTGCGTGCAAGAACGGCTGGGACTCGTGCGATCGCTCGGCTTTAACCGAGACTGACAAGAACGAAGTAACAACGGCCAAGCGCCAGCAAAACATTTCTGACTGCAAGAACCAGTGGACGTCATGTGATCCTTCAAAGCTCAGCGCGCCGGAACTGGTTCAAGTAGCAATAGCTGCGCACCAGAATATGGTTTCCGATTGTTGGAGCGGGCTGAGATCGTGCGACCATTCCAAATTGACGGCCTCAGAAGCTATAGGCGTTGCCATGGCGGAAAACCAGAAAAATGTCTCCGATTGTTGGAGCGGGTGGTCGTCCTGCAACTTGTCAAAACTGAGTGCATCTGACCTGAGTGAGGCAGCGGTGGCTCAGCACCGGCGTAACGTGTTGCAATGTTGGGATGGTGACGCAGGTTGTGACCGTACCAAACTATCGACGAAGGAATTGGATCAAGCAACGGTTGCCGATAATCAACGCAATTATGTGGCCTGCGTTAGCGGCTACGTCGAGTGCAATCGTTCGCGGCTGACGCCCACAGAGGCCAGTGCTGTCACCGCTCTCAAGAATACGACCTCACGATAACAGTGGTTAGAGCTTTAAGTCCTAGAATGAATTTGTTATCCGCCCATTGCCGCGTCTGCAAGGGAGACCAGTTCAGGACCGCGCCTCCGGAGACCTGGGTTGAACGAGTTGTTCTGCCGCGCCTTTTCCTGTGTGCGGGACGTTGCATTGTCTGCCATAAGCGGCGCTACCTACCCACATTCCAACGATGGACGGCCGTCCCTAACTCGTGGCGGTGACCACACAGGCTACAGGGTTGGCGCCGGCCGTGGGGTCAGGATCGGTTTCTTTCTGCGAGGTTTGGCGGGTTCCATTCGAATGGCGCCACGTGGCGCACCGCGCCTGACGCTGGCAGGCTGGCGTACCGCTTTCCGCAGGAGAGGCACATTGAACCGATTTGCGTGATGTTGGTCTGTCTCTCAATTTCACTTTTTCGAGTCGAACCTGCCGCTGAGATAACCGGGCCATTGCATTCGCCACAGGCAGATGCAGATAGGTGAAGGTAGTGTGTTGTCATATCGACCTTACCTATCGTATTCACGCTCCGGACGGGCGTCTGTCCAAAATGGCTCACCTCGACAATTTGTATTTCTAAGACATTTTCTCCGACTATCGTCGGCCTTTCGTCCGCAATCGAGTGTTCTGTTTTGACCAGACTGCGTGCCCGTAGCCATGACATCGTAGAGGAGTGGAATTTGTTCAGTCTGACACTATCTGGAGAGCATGATGGCGAACGGTCCGAAACCTCAGATTCTCGTTGTGGACGACGAACCCAGTATTCGGGAAAGCATCGGAATGTTGCTGGTCTCAGCTGGATACGACGTGTCTGAGGCGGAAAGCGGCGTTGTCGCCTTGTCACTCTTGGACAGAACGCTCCCCGATCTGATCGTCACCGATCTCAACATGCCGCATATGTCAGGCCTTGAGTTGATCTCACATGTACGTAACCGCTATCCGTCGATCTCAATTGTGGCGATGAGCGGCGACTACGAGGGGAATGCCGTGCCTGCCGGCATCATCGCCGATAGGTTCTACCCCAAAGGGCAGCATCCCCATAATCTGCTGGCAACAATCGCCAACCTGATAGCTACCAACTTGGGCCGCGCGAGTGCTGGCCAAAGTCGTGTCCCGTCGGAGTTTGATTCGTAAGGAGGAAAGTATGCTCGGAACTATCTTGATTGTTCTTCTGGTGTTGTTTCTGATAGGTGCACTTCCGAGGTGGAACCACAGCCGTTCATGGGGTTATGCCCCCAGTGGTGGAGTGGGTCTGGTCCTCGTCATTGTACTGATTCTGCTGGTGCTTGGCCGCATCTAGCGCCGACTTTGAAACCATCGGCGCTGCTGCTGGGCCGCAAAGTAGCGGACCCATAGCGACCTTTGGTGCGATCGACGCCACTGGCGCATTCACTTAGCGATCACAAGAGTTGAGCTCATAACCAGCATAAGGAGGAAAGTATGCTCTGGATGATTTTTGTCGTTCTATTCATTCTGTGGCTTCTCGGCTTTAGTCTCCACATAGCCGGCGGTCTGATCCACATTCTGTTGGTCATTGCCCTGGTGGTCCTGGTCATCAATTTGATTAGCGGCCGAAGAACCGCCTGACCTTATTGCGGTGGATATCGACCGTCACAAACTTACCCACAAACCCACCTGCAAAGAAAAAGGAAGTGTTTGATGAAGCAATACGGAATCGCATTAGTTCGTTTTGTCGTTGGCGACCTTCGGGTTCGCCGGTTCGGGAGTCGATGCCACCAACGCACGTTTGCAAGCCGCTGGCAGTGTCCTCCAGGAGATCATGGCTGCACCTGACAAAGGCATTCCTGAAGAAGTGCTCAATGGCGCCAAGTGTATTGCCGTGGTGCCAGACATGGCGAAGGGTGCATTCATTGTCGGCGGCGAGCACGGACGCGGCGTGGTTACCTGCCGGACCGCCCATGGCTGGAGTGCACCGGCATTCATCTCCATCGGCGGTGGCAACTTTGGCTTCCAGGCGGGCGCTCAATCGGTCGACCTCGTCATGTTGTTCATGAATGACAAAGGTGTACAAGGTCTGCTCTCCAGCAAATTCGAGCTCAGCGGCGAAGCATCCGCAGCCGCTGGCCCGGTTGGACGGCATGCTTCAGCAGGCACAGACTGGAAGATGAACACGGAAGCCTTGAGCTACTCGCGCTCCAAAGGTCTGTTCGCCGGTGTCGCAGTGGATGGGGCCAAGATCCAACAGGACAATGACTCCACCGTTGCGATCTATGGCAAGGATGTTTCCTTCCGTAAAACGCTATCTGGCGAAGTACACATTCCTGCGAGCGCCGACTCGTTTCTCGCAGCGGTAAATAACGCTGAAAAACGCGCGGGCCAACACGAAACCGCCGAAACAAAATAGCCGAACTTCGATGTGCCTGCAAAAGGTGCGCGCATCGGCAATCGAATCGCGGCGCTGCCGGAAGAGGCTCTCAGGGGAGACCAAAACCGAGCGGCGCCGCGGTTGTTCCCCACCCTTCCCGGGTGCGATGAGTGGAAAGGGACCCCAATGTCGTTACCGAGAACACTGCCATTCAGGAGGCCGTTGGGAATTGTCGGCTCACTGCCGCATGTGTCGGAGATCAAGTCGGCAAAACCGTTCGATACGGCGGTCAATCTTTCTCTTCCCAGCCGAATCGCCGTCATTGGAAATTATCTTCCGCGGCAATGCGGGATTGCCACCTTCACGACCGACCTGTGCGATGCGGTTTCGACCGAGTTCGGGACCGAACGCCTGTTTGCGATGCCGGTGAATGACCCGGATTCCGAATATAACTATCCCGAGCGTGTACGATTTGAACTGACCGAAGAGGAGCTGCCGTCGTATGAACGTGCGGCTGAGTTTCTCAATTTCACCAATGTTGATTTGGTGTGCGTGCAGCACGAATACGGAATTTTCGGTGGGCCCGCCGGCGGCCACATCCTGGAGTTGTTGCGAAAACTTCACATGCCGGTCGTAACCACCCTTCATACGGTGCTGCGCCAGCCGAATCCCGACCAGCATCGTGTGATGGTCGAAATCGCAGAACTCTCGGACCGTCTTATTGTGATGAGCCAACACTCTTCACAGTTCCTGCAGGAAATCTTTCAGGTTCCGGCGACAAAGATTGACGTCATCCCGCATGGAGTTCCCAATCTGGCGTTTGTCGATCCGAATTTTTATAAGGACCGGTTCGGGGTGGGAGGCCAATCGGTTTTGTTGACGTTCGGCTTGCTCTCGCCAAACAAGGGTATCGAAACCGTCATACAGGCTCTGCCGCGCATTTTGTCTCACAACAGCAATGTTACGTACATCGTGGCGGGCGCGACCCATCCTCACATAAGGAGGCGCGAGGGAGATAAATACCGCGAATCGCTGCAGGCACTCGCCGAGGATCTCGGAGTTGGGGACCACGTTATATTTCACAACCGGTTTGTCAGTCCGGGAGAGATGATGGAGTTCATCGGTTCAGCTGACATCTACATCACGCCCTACAAGAATGAGGCGCAGGTCGTTTCTGGAACGCTGGCCTACGCCCTGGGCGCGGGGAAGGCGGTCATCTCGACCCCCTATTGGCATGCGCTTGAGCTACTCGACCAGGGCCGCGGAATACTGGTCCCATTCAACGACCAAAACGCTATTGCAGAACAGACCATTCAGCTCCTGGAGAATGAAGCCGAACGTCACGCTATGCGCAAACGGGCGTATCTCTACTCCCGCAACATGGTGTGGAAAAGTGTGGCCCAGGACTACATGCGCAGCTTTCAGCGAGCGCGAGCGGAACGGATGTGGAATCCTCGTCTGGTCAGTCCGAACTCAGCCGGGGCAGCTCGCATCCACAGTTTGCCGCCAGTAAAGCTCAATCATCTCCATCGAATGACTGACGATACTGGAATGTTGCAGCATGCCATATTTGCCATTCCGAATCATCACGAAGGCTATGCCACCGACGATAATGCCCGCGCCCTCATTGTCTCGATTCTGGTGCAGCAGCTCGGAGCCAATGCAGAGGCGAAGAAATTAGCTTCTCGCTACCTGGCTTTTCTCTGGCTTGCTTTTAATACCGTCAATGGAAGGTTCCGCAATTTTCTGAGCTATGGGCGTCAGTGGCAAGAACCGCAAGGGTCGGAAGACAGTCACGGCCGCGCTTTGTGGGCCTTGGGAACTGCGATCAATCAGACCGTCGACGAAGGTCTAAGGGGCCTCGCCGGGCGTTTATTTGAACTTGCAGTGCCGGCGGCGATGACTTTTACCAGTCCTAGAGCTTGGGCATTCTCCTTGTTCGGGATCCAGGCATACCTCGATCGCTTTCCCGGAGACCGGGCTGCACAAAGGCAGAGAGATGCACTCGCTGACAAGTTGTTGAATATCTATCGAATCACCCGCACGCCAGGTTGGAACTGGTTTGAAGATAGTTTGGCCTACTCTAATGCACGTTTGCCGCAGGCGCTATTACTGGCAGGCTCGCGTACTGCGGATGGACAATTCCTGGCGGCTGGCCTCGAGTCACTGGTGTGGCTTGCGACGCAACAATGTTGCAACGTGAACGGTCACTTTGTACCAATCGGCTCCCAAGGTTTCTACAACAAGGCGGGTGAAAAAGCTCGTTTCGATCAGCAGCCGGTCGAGGCCAGTGCAACTGTTTCCGCATGTCTGGAAGCGTATCGCGCCACCGGAGATGAGCATTGGCGCTCGCAGGCCTGGGCTGCGTTCAATTGGTTTCTGGGAGATAACGACCTGAAAGTCGCCTTGTACGACGCCAGCACGGGCGGCTGTCGAGATGGCCTTCATCCTGACCGGGCCAACGAGAACCAGGGAGCGGAGTCAACACTGTCGTTCTTGATGGCACTTCTGGAGATGCGGCAAGTCCAGGGTGTTACGGTGCCGGAGATTGTGCTTTAGCCGGGTTGGCGGCGGTGTCGGGTGTTCTCACGTTCCAGTTTCGGAACACCGACTTCATTGTTCCTGTAGGATGACTTATGACCTTGGCCATCGACTCAATTGATTCTATCGACTCTACCGACACTCTCCTTCGCAGGCATTCCGCCAATCCTATCTTGACCAGCAAAGATTGGCCTTATCGGATCAACAGTGTATTCAATGCCGGAGCGACACTGCTTGCGGATGGCACCACACTATTGCTCTGCCGGGTGGAGGATCGCCGAGGTCTCTCACATCTTTGCATCGCACGCTCTGTGAATGGCGTGGACGGATGGAACATCGATCCAACGCCAACCCTGATGCCTGATCCAGGTAAACATCCAGAGGAGCTTTGGGGTATCGAGGATCCGCGCATCACCTACGTTCCAGAGCTGCAGCAGTATGCAGTGGCCTATACCTCTTACTCCAAAGGCGGGCCCGGAGTTTCTCTCGCGCTGACCAAAGATTTCCGGACATTTGAGCGATACGGAGTCATCATGTCGCCCGACGACAAGGATGCCGCTCTCTTGCCCTACAGGATTGGCGGACTCTGGGCACTTATCCATCGACCGATGACTCCTTTAGGAGCTCACATTTGGATTTCTTATTCTCCCGATCTGCGCCATTGGGGCGGCCATCGAGTGATGATGGAGGCGCGCAAGGGCGGCTGGTGGGATGCAAACAAGATTGGCATGTCGTCGCCGCCAATCGAGACTTCGATCGGCTGGCTCATGCTTTATCACGGCGTGAAACAGACCGCCTCCGGCTCGTTATATCGGGTCGGGCTCGCTCTCTTTGACCTTAAGAAGCCAGATATCTGTTTGTTGCGGGGCGATTCCTGGATCTTCGGGCCGGAAGCCGACTATGAACGCGGCGGCGACGTGCACGACGTGGTCTTTCCGTGTGGACACACCATAGGCCCTGATGGAGATACTATCAACATCTACTATGGCGCAGGCGATTCGTGTATAGCTCTGGCGCAAGCTAGCCTGCGTTCTTTACTGAGCTGGTTGGAACATAACGGAAAGCCTTGCTGTGTTAATTCCTACTGAGACGCGCAACATAGCGACACTTTTCTTTCTTACGAACGTAGGAATCTACTTTTTATTGGGCCGCTGATCGATTGGCGGCCGGGGCTTGGGCGCTGGCAACCGGAGTTGCGGCTCTTAACTGATCAAGCAATGCGAGCACACTGGCGGACCTAGCCTTGTCGCCCTTCGTCTCTATCGCTGCGGGAGCGTCGGGATAGAACTGCAAGATATTGTCGCGTAGCTCCGGCGTCGTCTGGTCGAACTTGCTCTTGGCCAATTGACCCAGCAACTTTGCATAAGTCTCGTCCGTGAGGGAGTATTCACCTTCCTTAGTCGGATTGCCGCTGTCCAGGTCATAGTTGGGCAGGACGAGCGAGTCAGCGCCCACTTCTAAGAGCAAAGCTCGGTATTGATCGACAGTAGTATTGATGCTCTTGATGTACAGGTCCTCTGTTTCCGGAGTCGGGCTCTTGAACCCCAGACCCTTGAAGGGACCAATTCTCGGCATGTATCGCAAGAGCGTTGACAGGATCCGAGTGCCAAAACCCTCCTTCACGTAGTCCTTTCCCCACTCCTTTTCATAACCGGAGCGGGACAGACGGTAAAGAAACTTCTGTTTATCGAAATTGGGCGTTTCGTGCATCAGGTCCTTCTTGTGAGTTTGCAGAGCGACTTGGGTCATTCCCGGGATTAGCCGGCTGACGGAGTATCGGTACGAGCCGATCGCGAGGTCCTCGCGCGGCAGCACATCCTTCAACTGCACTCCGTATACGATGGGAAAGGCCCGTTCCAGCAGAGACTTGGATACTTGAAATCCAATGAAATCGTGGTACTGCTGCGAGGCGTAACGATTCTTCTCGACCTGCACCGTATCAAACCCAAACTCTGTCTTCAGATGCGCGGCTTTGTCCTGCGCATAGCGGACTGATGTGCCAAACTTCGCTTCCAGCTTCGGATATCCCATGGCGACTGCGTGGTTGACCGCAGGGTGGCCGGCGATATCGGAAGCATAATGCGACAGCGCGCCGAGCGCGAAGGCGTACTCGTCGGCGTCGCTGCTCTGCGCCAGCAGTTCACGGACGAAGTCTCCGCTACGAACGTAGTGCACCAGGTCGCTGAATTCGACGCTGCCGAATGGATAGTAGCCCAAGTCCTGTATAACCGCCCCGCCATAGGCGTAGGCATGAGCTTCTTTGAGCTGCTCTTCGGTGAGCCCAGGATAGCGCTTGAGGATGAGCGGACTGATCTGGTTCGCCCACAGCAAGTCGACGATCTCCTCATGGGTCAGCACGGAGTAGGCTGACGCCGCGCCACTACACATTAGCATTACCAGCAACACTGCCAGCATCCGAATTGAGAGCTTCCGGTAGTTACTTGCGATTTGGTTTCGCACGGCTGGCTGGCCGTGCCTCTTCAAATCAAATTTGTGTCCGGTCATTGCCCACACTCCCGCACGCTAGACTTCGAGACTCTTCCGCATGCCATGTTCCCCGTTACGGCTTGCCGATATGAATGTCAGTGAGGTAATGCATGAGCCCAAAAATATTCAACAGCCATAGCACCACGGCGATGGTTACCACGGCATTTAATATTGACTTTATAGAGCTTGCCATGGGGATGAAGCGATCCACCAGCCATAGAAGAACTCCAACCACGATCAAGACCATGACAACTTGAAGCAACGGCATATTATTTTCCTTTCCGTATTGTAGGTAGACCTACTTTGTGTTTGCGCTCCTGCTGTTTTTAAGCCTCCAGTTCTCCCTGGAGCGATGTCGGGGATGAAACGGGGCATGAGAAGCGGGCCTTGGCGCAAGTAAAGCTGCGGACCATGGCGTTGAGCCAAAAGTCAGCTGACTGCAGAGCCCTCAGTTGAAAGGAACGAAAACATGGCTGGCTTGACAGCCCGTACAACTCTTAGTTTCATCTGCTACAAGGCTAGATGAGGCAAGGCATCCCAGTCTGTTCACATCTGCTCACATCCCAAGAAGAAAAGGGTCGCGGAAACCCAAATAAAATTGGGTGAAACCTATTGTTTTGGCATCTAATGTACAGTGCAATATGTCAGTCTTCATCTCGCGGCCCTCGCTCTCCTGGTGTGCCCCTCTTACGCTGGCCCGCATGGGTCGGAGCCACAATCGTCTGCCAGTAATCTCGTTAAGGACATGGTTGCTAATGAAGTGACAGACCGGGCAGTGCAAAGTAATTGGATATACCGCGTCACGAAGGTAGTCGACCAGCAGACGTTGAGCGAGCTGGAAGTTGAAACTAAAGATGGTCCGGTGGACCGTCTTCTCGCCATCAATGACACACCACTGGATTCAGGGCAACGAGAGCGGGAGGCAGCCCGCCTCGATCAACTGGTTCGCGACCCCAGCCAGCAGCTTGCGGTCAAGAAGCAATTTGATGCGGATGAACGCCGGCTGGAGAACCTTGTGCGCTTGTTACCGAGCGCTTTCATCTACACCTACGACGGCTGGGATGGACTCTATGTACGGCTCAACTTTCGACCTGATCCGGCTTTCGTTCCTCCCACGCAGGAATCCAAGGTCCTGCGAAGCATGGCGGGAACGATCCTGATTGATCCTGACCAGAAGCGATTGTCACGCTTGAGCGGACATTTGATTGAGAATGTGGATTTCGGTTTCGGGATTCTCGGCCACATCGCCAAAGGCGGCACATTCCAGATTGAGCGGACCCATGTCACCGCGGCTCACTGGAAGACTGATCTCATCGACATCCATGTTAATGGGCGCATGCTGCTGTTCAAGACCCTCAGCAAGGAACAGCATGAGACCCGATCCGACTTTGAGCCCGTGTCGAAAGGCCTCGACTTGAGGCAGGCGGAAGAACTCCTGCAGTCGCGGCCGGAGTATCAGGCGGCTGCAGTTCAACCTACATCGCCCCACTAAGATCTCGCCAGCCCTTCTGGTGGATGCATCCAGCGCTGACTTCTCCTGGCTCAAACCGCATTCAGCCGTTCGTGTGTGACCTTCTTAAAGCCACCCTGTGCGCTGCACGTTTTTTCTTCTTCTTGGCGCTTAAAACACCTGCGCGCTTATCGGCGACCCGGTCAGAAGAAGCACTTTGTGCGGGTTGCGGTTGCGACTTAGGCGCTGCGGTCGATTCCGGAACTTCTATTACTTGGTTAACCATCTTTTCCTCCTCCAATCATACCTCTGTTATCTTGGTTCGCTAAGGTTGCGTAATGTTGTACTTCGAGATCTCATTGAGCTTCGCGTCGGGTGTTCCCTGAAGGGCAGCAATTCTCCCGACGCTCGCGCTGGCTAGACCGTTACATCGAGACACTGATTGCAATCCCGACGCCAGGGTATCTCTGGTTGTACATGTAGTACCCATCGTTTTCGTAGGCGACATAAACGTCGTCCGTTTCGTACCAGTTGTTGGCCCAGGAATTAGGCCATGGGTCAACTAGAGTGAACCAATAGCCGCCATACTGGAAGCGCGGGAACCCGCCGACAACCATATAAGGTTGGTTATAGATGACGAACCCATACCCCGAGCCAAAGTACCCGTTGTAACGGTCGTCAGGAATACGATAGCCGTGGTAGCCGCCTCGTTGCTGCCACGAGCGGTGGTCTGACTCCCAGTGTTGCGACTGATGCCCCTGCCAGGCTACCTGCTGGGCGCGCTGCTGTTCCTGAGAGTGATGTACCGGCTGCTGGTTGTGCTGTTGGGCTTGCTGTTGTGGCTGCTGCTTCTGCTTTTGGTTCTGCTGCTGAGCTTGCTGTTGTGGCTGCTGCTTCTGCTTTTGGTTCTGCTGCTGAGCGTGCTCTGGCTGCTGTTGTTTCGGTTGGCTTTGCTGCTGAGCATGCTGTTGTGGCTGCTGCTGTTTCGGTTGGCTTTGCTGCTGAGCATGCTGTTGTGGCTGCTGCTGTTTCGGTTGGCTCTGCTGCTGGGCATGCTGCTGTGGCTGCTGTTGTTTCGGTGCGCTCTGCTGCTGGGCGTGCTGCTGCGGCTGTTGTTGTTTCGGTTCGCTCTGCTGCTGGGCGTGCTGTTGTGGCTGAGCGTGCTGCGCCTGCGGCTGAGCATGCGGCTGTTCCTGCTTCTGTTCCGGCTTGGCCTCCTCTTTGCCCTGCTGGGCGAAGGCTGGAATTATCGTTCCGAGGGACATAACAAGGACTGCGGTTCCGAGAGTTGCAAGTGCTTTCATGAGAATTACCTCGACTACAGCGTAGGCGCAGCATCGGCGAATAGCTGTATCGTTTTGACCATTAGGAAATGGCCGCCAGGTGCGACCACTTTCAACCGCCATCGTGGGATTCTTGGAGGCGCCTGATAGCGCTATCGAAGTGGGCTTCTGCCGACCGGGTGCGAAGGAAGGTGGATTTCTATCACTGCATCTTTACCGTCTGCGTGGCCTGAATCCCTATTGCCTGCGGACTGCGAAAATACTTGGATTGGAAGTAAAGCGCCAAATTCACCAGTGCAAGCATAACCGGCACTTCTACTAGTGGCCCAATTACCGCCGCGAAAGCAGCTCCAGAGTTAATGCCAAAGACGGACACCGCCACCGCAATTGCCAACTCGAAGTTGTTCGATGCTGCGGTAAACGACAGAGTGGCCGTCTTCGAATAATCGGCCCCGAGCTTCCGCCCCATGTAGAACGACACCAGGAACATTGCCACGAAGTAAATCAATAGCGGAACCGCGATCCGCAGCACATCCATGGGCAGGCGCACGATGTACTCGCCCTTCAGCGAGAACATGATGACGATGGTAAACAGCAGCGCAATCAGCGTGAGCGGGCTGATGCGCGGCACTAAGCTGTGGTCGTACCAGCCGCGCCCTTTCAGTCGCACCAGCACCGTGCGGGTGAGAAATCCCGCCAGGAAGGGAATGCCGAGGTAAATGAAAACACTCTTTGCGATCTCTCCAATAGATACATTCACCACCGTGCTGTGTAGGCCGAGTTTGGCCGGGAGCACGGTTAGGAAAATCCAGGCGTACACCGAATAGAGGAACACCTGGAACAGGGAATTGAATGCCACCAGTCCAGCGGCATAGTCGGTGTCGCCCTTGGCCAGCTCGTTCCACACGATGACCATGGCGATACACCGGGCAAGACCGATCAGGATCAACCCTGCCATGTATTCGGGATATCCGCGCAGAAAGATGATCGCGAGGACGAACATGAGCACCGGCCCCACAACCCAGTTCTGTATGAGGGAGAGTCCCAAGACTCGCTTATTGCGAAAAACTTCCGGGAGTTCTTCGTAGCGGACTCTGGTGAAAGGCGGATACATCATCACGATCAACCCAACCGCGATCGGTATCGACGTGGTGCCGATGCTGAATCGGTTGAGGAAGGGCACGATACCAGGGACGAGCCAGCCTGACAGCACGCCGAGCGCCATTGCTCCGAAAATCCATGCGGTCAGATACCGGTCCAGAAAACTGAGTCGGCTGGTTATGCTCATCGATAGACCCGTACCTCAGCGGCTCGCGGCAATCATTGCCGGCCGATCTTGTTGATTTCCTTCTGAATTGACAGCGTGTCGAGGCTGGCGAGCGGCAAACACAGGAGCAGGCCGATCCTGCGGTCAAGGGCCATGAAGGCTTCGCGATAGGCACGCTCGATTTCGTCCGACGAACCTGTGACCGCAGCGGGATCGGGAATTCCCCAATGCGCCGTCATCGGCTGGCCGGGCCAAACAGGGCATACTTCTTTCGCGACGTTGTCGCACACCGTGAAGACGAAGTTCATCTCGGGCGTACCGGGCTGGGAAAATTCATCCCAACTCTTGCTACGCAACCCGTTCGTGGGTAGGCGAGCGCCTTCGATTTGGCGTAGCGCCTCCGGTCGCACCGTGCCTGAAGGGTGGCTGCCCGCGCTGTATGCGGTAAAGTTCGGCCTGCCTTTGAAGTTGAGAATCGCCTCCGCCATGATGGAGCGCGCGGAATTTCCCGTGCACAAAAACAAAACGTTGTAGCGTCCCTGCACTGTCGTTACCCTTTCGACGCGTTCGCCTGCGGCTTCTTCGCCCTGATGAACGCACTCATGAACTTGCCGTCCACTAGCGGCGCGATGGCATCCACGTCAACCCCCTGATCGGCAAGAAAGGCGCGCGCGTCTTCGACATAATAGGTCCGCGTGGGCTCGACCTCGACGTCCTCAAACCCGGCGTCAGCAAGCTTCGAGGTATATTCCGTGTCCTGCAATGCGCCCGCAATGCAGCCCACCCACAACAGCACGCTCGCGCGCACCTCGGCGGGCACCTCGCCATGTACCACAACGTCAGATACGGCGAAGCGGCCTCCCGGCTTCAACACGCGAAAGGCCTCCCTCAGCACGCGGTTTTTGTCAGCCGAAAGGTTGATGACGCAGTTAGAGATGATCACGTCCACCGAATTGTCAGGCAAGGGGATGTTTTCGATCTCGCCTTTCAGGAATTCGACATTGGTGAGGCCCGCCGTTGCGTTGATTTTCGTGCGCCAGTGCCAGCATCTCGTCGGTCATATCAAGCCCGTATGCCTTGCCGGAAGGCCCAACCCGTCTTGCCGACAGGAGCACGTCAATGCCTCCGCCTGAACCGAGGTCGAGTACGGTTTCCCCTGGGTTCAACTGGGCCAGCGCCGTTGGATTGCCGCATCCCAGCGAGGCCTTCAGAGCGTCTTCGGGAATCTGGCTTGCCTGAGTGGGATCGTAAAGATTCGTCGTGATGGGATCGCAGCACCCATCCAGCGCGGTGGAAGCGCCGCAGCAGGAACTGCCACCGCTGTGGACTCGTAGCGCCGCCTGACCATATTTCTCTTTTACGACTTCCTTGATATCGGTACTCATGGTCTTCTCCTATTTGCAGAGCGTAATGAATGTTTCGGGTTGGACTGCCTTGTTGCGGGTGCAACACTCGGCATAGAGAAATCCGAGCAACTCCTGCAGCGTCTCGGTGCTTGCGGTGTACCAGAGAAACGTCCCGTCGCGCCGCACCTTCACCAGGTCCTCGTTCCTTAACTTGTCCAGGTGGTGCGAGAGCGTTGAGCTTGGGATGTCCAGTTCGCTGCCTATCTCGCCGACGACCATGCCCTCGGGATGCGCCGAGAGAAGCAGTTGCATAATGCGCAGTCGCGGCTCCGTTCCCATAGCGGCGAGCATATCCGCATAACGCGTAGTTTGTTCCGGAGTGGATTTCCTTGCCATGGCTGCTCCCATTCGATGTTTCCATAGATATAGAAATATCGAGGATTTGTCAAGGGCAGAATCAATACAAAGCTTCGAAATAGGAGTTGCTCGGAAACCTATGCCGCCAGTCATCTCCCACGCGGCACCCAAATGTGTAGCCTCAGCGTGCTGGGAAACTAGACACGAACCACAGGGTTGTCTCGTGGCAGTCCGAGACGCGCCTCGCAGAAATACTCGAAACGAATTCCGAATGTGCTGCGCCATAGCGCCCAGATTTGGCGGAGTTTGGAACTGCCGGCCCAGCGCATAAACAGAACTGCCCAGCCGCGGTTGTCGGGGTGGTCCCAGAAATCGTCGAGCCGAAGGTCGAGAAATACGTTCTCCATCAATTGAATGATTTCCAGACCGATGAGTGTTTCCTCGTCGGCATCCGCCAGCGGATCGGCGACGGGCGGAGCACCCTGCAACTCGCTCATAAACGCGCGCAACTTCACATTGCCTCGAAAACGCTCCCAGATTTCACTCAGTGTCTTCGTGTGCTTCAGAAAAGTTTCGGAGCAGCCAGCGGGAGTCAGGACATCGTGCAACTTTTCGGCAATCTGAACTGGATGATCGCCGACCTCGTTGCCTCGCATGGAATGACGCACCACGTGCTGTCCCAATTGCCGGTAGCTTTCAAACTGGTCTTCGGAGAAGAATTGGTCAGCCGTAGTCTGATGCGGAAACGAAGGATGAATGGAGCGATATTGGGTGATGCCCACCTCTTCGTCGCCGGTCATCGAGGCTTTCAGGTAAATCAGATAACCGATACTGCCGTTACAGTACGTGATTGTTCCCACGGTGCAATGGGCAAGGCTGAGGTCATTCTTCTGAAGCCGTATGGAGCTGACCTTAATGTCGATTTTCGCGTCGAAGTCCGTCTCGCAGAGACGAACCACATTGCCGAGGCTGCCAAACTGCAGAGACTCGTCGCACTCGGCGTCGCAGGCGATGATGACTTTGCAGCGCCGTCGCACCAGTTCATAAATGCCAAGGTTCTCGAAGTGCCCTCCGTCGGAGACGTTGAGATATTCGCTGCTTTCGTCGGCAACGCCAAACAGCTCCTTCACCAGATACCACAGGCTGAAGTTGAGGCCGGGCTCGCGCCATTTCTTCCGGCTTGGGTTAGGGAACCACCATCCCAGGCGGACATTGAACATGGTGAGCAGAAACGCCACCAGGGGAGAGGTATTGTACCCCATATTCGGACTGACGGCGGCGCCGGAGATGGCGACGGCCTGGCCCACCATGACTCCGTTGGCGAACTCCTTAGTATCGGCATAACCGACCCTCTCGCGGTCAGCGCCGCAGTGTTTCGGGGTCAAGAAAAACGATGCGCTATGCCGGGTGTGCAAAGCGAGGTCCGAACTGCCGGCGAGATTGAGAGCGCAATTGAAAATAGGAAATGGACCGCGGAACGGATTGTATGTCCCGTGGGTATCCTCAGGCCGCTGAAGGACCGCACTGAGCTTCTTGTCATCTTTGCCATCGAACTTGGTAAACGGCTGCGGTTGCCGGAACCCGGGAGCCCAGCGGGTCGCGCCGAGATAGCAGCGCACCAGCCGGTTACGGTAAAACTGATTCAAGCCGAAGATATTGATCTCGAAATACCTGGAGAACAGAGAGCCACAGAGAAAGGCAATGACAAATGCCCCAACTATGTACTTCAGGTCGATGGCGTGCAAGGATGACCAGTAATTCCAAAACTCCGTAGAGTCGAGATCGGTTGCCACATTGAAGAGCACAAGATAAAGCACGGTGGCGCCCACGAATATGGCCCCGACAATGAACAGCAGGCCGCCGACGTTGGCGAGGATTTCCAGCGCAGGCGACTTACTGTGCTCCCCGACGCCGCTGGTTTTGCTGCTCTTGCCGGCGAAAAGTCCTCCCAGGACGGTGCCAATCCAGCTTATGACGGAGCCCCACTTGATGGAGGCAATAAGACCATGATGATCACCGCTTGGGGTATGGAATAGGCGAAGCGTCCACGGCGGCCCAAATACCGCAAAGCCGGTAAGCAGGAGATAGCCGATCCCATAGATTCCCAGCCAGGTTCCAAACCTTGTCCACCACTCACGTATGTTCTCGTTGGAGTTGCGTCCGCAAAGTCCTATGAAGATGACGACGCTGATGGCGCAGGCCGCCAGCACCAGAGGTGGCCCAAGCACGAAGGCATACCAGTCAAATCGCTGGTCGGTGCCCCATCCGATGAACAGCCGAACGATCGCGCAGATTTCAAGATAGAACACCACGACACACACAAAGCTGATCCATGCCGAGTGCCAGAGCCTCCACCATGGCTTCTTCGGTTGCATAGTCTCAGGCACGCCTTTGGCCAGGCGAAAGCGCGAAAGCGTGAAGAACGAAATAACAGCGAGCGACACAAAAACTGCGCCGAACAATAGCCACCAGGGAACCAGTGATAAACCCTTGCGTAGAATGCCCGAGTACGAATGCAGGCCCTCGAAGATCTCACAGTTCGCCCTTGCCATAGGAGAACGCAGGGTAGCATCGGCCCACAGCAGGCTGGCCAGCAGAAAGGCTGCGAGCCACGCCGGAAGAACCGCCAGCAACTGCACCCACTTCGTTCGAAAGGCCTTTCCTCCTCCCCCTTTGCCGGTGACGGCGCGATCGTCCCACAAGTTGAAGACGAGGGTGAATAACAGGACGGCGGTGGCAAATGTCGCGATCAGGCCCGTGACCGGCATGCCCAGCAGCGTGGCCTGCCATCCGCCTGCGTAATAGAATCCGCTTTTCAGCATCAGAGCTAACGACAGCACCGTAAACAGCCATGCCAATCCGGTCAGTTGAATAAGAAACGCGTTGCGTGCCCAACTGGCCCACATGGTCCAGGTGTCGGTACTCAGCACGCCGGTGCGCGGAGAAAGGTAGTTGGAGTAGCGCCGCAGATGAGCGATCGAGTCTTCCCAATTCATCTGGCGTCCGAGCCAGTGCGCGGTGCGGCAAACGTTGGCGACCAGCCACGACCCGATAAAGCCGCCTCCCGACACAGTGGACAGGAAATCGACCTTGCGCAGAAGATCGAACTCCTGCAATCCCTGGAGCACGCCGAGATTGAAGGTCGCGCTGCGAATACCACCACCGGAGAAAGCCAGCCCAATCAGGTTACTCGGCTGTTCGCCCGTTTTGATTCGCTGTGACCAGCCATCATCCGGTTCGTCCGGGCCACTTTCCCCGCCGGCGGTTGCTGGGCCGGCGGGTGGTGTGCCGGCGGGTGGTGTGCCGCCGGTTGCTGTGCCGCTGGGTGGTGTGCCGCCGGTTGCTGTGCCGCTGGTTGCTTGGCCGTCGGACGGTTTCTTGAATTCGCGTAGACAACGCTCTCGGTCGATCTCCTCCAGTTCTTCATCGAAAACACGCCGCCAGCCGACGGCACCGGATCCAGACTCTTTGGGTGGTTCGGGTGCGTATGCCTGCTGCTCCTTTTTCCTGGTTACCTCAAGTGCATTTTGCACCAGGTCGCACACGAAATCGAAGACCGACCGCAGCACCTCTTCCGCCCGCCAGAGCTTCATTTGCACTTCGGCTGGGGTTGAATTTCCACCTTCTCTCTCGCTCAACTCGGCTGCGTGAGAGCTAAGCAGGTGCAGCCAATTGGGACGGTTGTATTTCACGGTGGCGTCGGCGGAGACTTCGGCCCGCAGCAGTCCCGCGATCCAGTACATGTCAGCCAGGCCGAGGCGGGCCGCAGCAGGATTGTCAACGCTCCAACCTCCCAGCGGCCGCCCCTGTCGCAAATCCTCACCGGCGGGCGCACTGCCCGCGGAGGTGGCGGTTCGGATACGCGGTAGCGAAAGATAAAATGCGCTGCGATCGATCGCCCATTGATAGAGTCCCAATTCCAGCATCGGGAAGCGCTCTTGCTCTTTGGGAGTTAGTTCGGGAAGCAGTCTGCGGAGCCACAACTCTAAACGCACCGATTCCTGCGTGTGCAATCCCGGGTCCTCGGTTCCGGTCACCTGTTCTTCTCCGTGCGTTCCCGGATCGCCGTCGAGAAAATCGAGTGCCTGAATTACAGGAGATTGACTGCCCCAGTTGCGGGCGGGATCGACACTCTTTGCCGCGTCGACAAAACCGCCAAAAGCCATTTGCACTTGTTTTTTTGCCACGGCGCCGCCATCCGCGCCCGGGGTGCTAAAAGCGGAATAGTCAATCAATGGCGGCTTCGCCAGCGCGAAAGGCCGCTCGTTGAAAATGCGGGGAGGCTGCTGCTGCTTGCGCAGGCAGTCTTCTGGCAGAGTCAACCACACGGGGGGCGCAATCCGCCCGGCCAGAAAGCGCACACCGAAGTATAGGTACGCGTTCACATAGCGCAGGAAGGCTTCCGAGCAAAACAGTGTCGCCAAGGTTTTGACTTCGGCTCCCGGTATTGAATCGGCGGGGATGTCGAGTTGATGCGCGATCTCAATCCGGGTGAGCGTTCCCAGCGCAACGTCGAGCTCGCGCCGTAGTCGGATGCCGTGGCGCTCCTTTGGTCCGAAGCCCACTTCGGCATGGGGGCGAAGAAACTGGCGACGCTCCCACTCCTTCATGCCGGCGAGCTTTCCAAGAACAGGCCAGACCTCGTGCGGTACAAGAAGATGCAGAGGTTGAGACTCGTTTTCGCGGTTACTCATGGGACTCCGATTCCTGTCATTGCGCTCCCAGCAGGATGCTGGGGAATTTCAGATTGCCGCAGTTGCTGTCTCCCATACCGAAGCATCGCACCTTGTGCCGGTTATAGCCTTCGAGGGACGGGAACTTTAGATCATCTATTGCGTATGCCAGGCGGTGGAACTGTTAGGTGCTGCCGCAGCCTGTGTCGTTCCGGCTTTCTTCTTCGTCTTGGTGGTTCGCTGGGCAACCAGCTGAGTTTTGGAGTTATAGCCCGTTTTTGTTTCCGCTGCAAGAAGCTTCTTGCGCTGTAAACAATCGAGAACGATCACCCCGAGCCAGCCGCCGCCCTATCCCGCTGGCGGCCTGCGTCGCTTCTTTCGCCAATAACGCGAGATTTGATTTTCCCTGCACTTCAAGCTGGCAACCACACACAGCGCGAGTGACACCGAGGATCCCCTCGGCACTTAGCGGGGCAGACTTGCAAGGATTGAACGTCGCAGCCCCGGCCACGAAGGTACGCCCCTTCAAATGCAGTCGAGGTCGACTTTTGCCGCAGCCTGTAAAGCCGTGCCCCTTCAAAGCTAGCGAAACAGATGAATGGTCCAGTGACGCGCCGTACCAGCGAGCCTACTCACGGATTGTTCATGAGCTTCAATTTCTCAATAGATCAAGTACTTCTTTCTGACCTGCATGAACTGCTCGACGCCATCGCGCCAGTCATCGGCGATGCGCCGCGGGTCTTGTCCCGCCTGCAACGCCGTGAACACGGCCTGATTGGCCAGCAACGGTTTCATGTGGGCGACGTTCAAACCCGGTCGGGGCCGCGTCGTGCAAGGCCGCCGCCAACTCCAGTCCCAGTTCCGGTGCGTCAAGAGCATCCCGATTGGTAACGATGATGTTCACTCCCTCACATTCGCGGCGAGCATAGGGCCCAGTCGTCGGCGTGAACGTAATCGGCACAAAGCGCACTCCCGCGATGTTGCGCATATTCAGGTACAGGGCCATCCGCTTGGCGCCTACCCAGGGCGCTCCCACCACTTCGAAAGGAGTATCGGTGCCGCGCCCGACCGAAACATTGGTTTGTTCGATCATGGCCACCGCCGGATACAGAGTCGCCTGGTTTAAGTCGCGCAAGTTAGGCGAGGGAGGCACCCATACCTGCGAGGTCGAATCGAACCAGTCGCCACGCAGCCAGCCCCTCATTGGGACTACCGTGAGATTGGCATTGATGTTGCGTTCGGTGTTGTACAGCTTCGCCAACTCGCCAATCGTCATGCCGTGCCGCACCGGCACGGGATGGTAGTTCACAAAGCTCCCTTGTTCTTTATCGGAGACCGGTCCCTGAACGTAGGCCCCGGTTATCGGGTTGGGACGGTCGAGCACCACGACGGGTTTCGCCAGCGTGGCCGCGGCTTCCAGAAAATATCCCAGCGTGGTCTCGTAGGTGTAGAAGCGAACGCCTGCGTCCTGCATATCGAAGACGATCACGTCGAGCTTGCGCAGCACATCGAGCGGCGGGCGGCGCTTGGCGTCGGTGGCGCCGTACACGCTATAGACCGTAACTCCGGTGGCGCCGTCCTTGGTGTCGGCGATGTCGGTCTTGTCGGCGGTGCCCTGGACGCCATGCTCGGGACTGAAAATGGCGGCCAGTTGCAAGCCGCGCGCATGGGCCAGAACGTCGATGGTGCGGTTGCCATGGCTGTCGATCCCGGTCTGGTTGGTGACCAATCCTATCTTCGGAGTGCCGGAGCCGGGAACTCGCAACACGTCGAAATTGTTGGCTTCCAGTTCGTCGATCCCCAGCGACACCACGCCGTTGCGCACCAGCACACGGCGGGCAGCAAGGGCCGTTTCGTTGTAGCCGGTAATGCGCGACAGCCGCACTTTCTGCTCTTCGCTGGGCTGAAGCTGCAACGCGGCCGCGACTGCCGTGGCTACCTCAGTGCGCAAGGCGATCACGTTGCCATCCTTGATATGCACCGCGTTGGTAAGCAGGATGATGTAGGTGTTGGTGGTCGGATCAATCCACAGCGAAGTGCCGGTGAAACCGGTGTGCCCGAAGGAGCCCACGGGAAGCAACTCGCCGCGATTAGAGGAGAACGGCGAATCAATGTCCCAGCCCAGTCCGCGCACGTCGGTCAGGTTCGCGGGCTGTTGCGGGGTAGTCATCTTCTCCACAATCAACGGCGAAAAAACGGGCGCGCCACCGTTCAGTAGCGCTTGCGCAAATTTGGCCACGTCATCGGCGGTCGAGAACAGTCCGGCGTCACCGGCCACGCCGCCCATCTGGCGGGCGGTGGGATCGTGCACCATGCCGCGCAACATTTGTCCGGTGCGCTGGTCGTGTTCGGTGGGCGCGATGCGGGGCTTCCAGTCCGCAGGCGGAAGGAACCGCGTCGAGGTCATGCCCAGCGGGCCGAAGATATAGGTCTGGGCGTACTGATCGAGCGGCATGCCTCCAACCCGCTGTACCAGTTCGCCCAGCACCACAAAATTGATGTCGCTATACACGAAGACCGCGCCGGGCGGATTGATCAGCTTCTCGGAGTTGGCGCGCGTGTATCCCTCCTCCAGGCCGCTCCAATATTGCTTCAAGTCGAGGTCAGGCCGCAGGCCGGAGTAGTTGGTCAGCAACTCACGAACGGTCACTTCATCTTTGCCGTTTTGCGCGAACTCGGGTATGTACTTGGCAACCGGATCGTTCAGCTTGACCTGTCCAAGCTGCACCAGGCGCATGACGCAACTGGTGGTGGCCATCACCTTGGTCAACGACGCCATGTCGAAAATGGTGTCAACCGTCATCGGCTCCTTGCTGGGATCGAGCGCGCGAAAACCGAAGGCCTTGCGGTAAACGAAATTCCCGTTGTGCCCGACCAGCAACACCACTCCGGGCGTGCGCCCTTTTTCCACTGCGTCTTTCAGCAGGGCGTCGAGCGGGCCAAAGCGATCTTGCCCGCTGGCGGTGGCCGGCAGCGCGGCGGCAGGAGTGGGCGCAGTCTGGGCCGGCAGCAGTGTGCCGCTGGTGATTACGATGGAGAATAGAAGAAGCGCAATAGCTGGCTGAAGACGAAGCCTCAATGGAATCGCAAACCTTTCGTGATTTAGGGGAACTCTGAACAAGTCGGTGTTCGGGTAGTGCCGGCCTTGGGCCGGCGTCCAGGCCGCTGTAAATATTCCGGGGCTTTAGCCCCGGGAAAACTGCTTACCTGCCGGCAAGCTATTATAAGTTGAGTTCGCACAAGAGGTGCTTCTGAAGCAACCGCCGCAACCGCTCGTCGACATGCCATCGGCGCTCAATCTGCAGGACAAGCAGTTCGCACAGGCTTTCACTGTCATCAATCAAGCCATCGAGCACCACGCTTTTCCCGCGGCGTCGCTGGCCGTGACTCATCGTGGCTCGGCTGATTGCGCTGCACGGATTTGGCCGCTTCACCTATGCTGACGACGCGCCGCCGGTCCAGCCCGACAGCATTTTCGACCTGGCGTCGCTGACCAAGGTGGTGGCTACGACCACTGCGGCGATGCTGCTATACGAGCGCGGACAATTGCCGCTCGACATTCCATTGGGTCACTTCCTTCCCGATTTCGTGGCGCGGGCGCCCCGGCATCAGCAGGATACGCGCGAGGCAGTCACGCTGCGCATGTTGCTCGCCCACTCCAGCGGGCTGCCAGCCTACGAGAAACTGTTTGAGACCACGACCTCTCGCGAGGAACTGGTACGGGCGGCGCTTACCACGCGAGTGGCTGCCGAGCCCGGCACCCACGAGGAATACAGCGACGTCGGCTTCATCCTGCTGGGAGAAGTACTGGCGCGCCAGGCTGGCTTGGGGCTCGACCAGTTCGCGCAGCAGGAGATCTTTGTGCCGCTGGGCATGGCGCACACGCGTTTCAATCCGCCGGCAGAATGGAAGTCGCAGATTCCATCAACGGAAGAGGACCGCACCTTTCGCAAACGCATCCTCCAGGGTGAAGTGAATGACGAGAACGCATTCGTGATGGGAGGCGTCGCCGGACACGCCGGGGTCTTCGCTCCGGCCATCGACATCGCGCGCTTCGCGGAGTGCATGCTGCGTGGCGGCGCGCCCATCCTCAAGCCGGAAACGGTGCAGCTATTTACCCGGCGAGCGGAATCGCCTGCGGGTTCGTCGCGGGCCTTGGGATGGGACACACCGTCGCCGCCAGCCTCGTCGGGCGCCCGTTTTTCGGCGTCGTCGTTTGGGCATCTCGGATTCACCGGTACCTCGTTGTGGATCGATCCCGCGCGCCAGCTTTCGGTGACCTTGCTGACCAACCGCACCTGGCCTAATCGCATGTCGCAGGCCATCCGCCAGGTCCGGCCGGTTGTGCATGATGCCATCGTCGAGGCGCTGGAGGAGTGAGGACAGGCCTTCCGGCGGCGGCGGAAAAATTTCAGCCGGAAACGCGTAGTTTTTCGCAATTAGCTGTTGCCCGTCCCCAAAGCGAAGAGTAGAGTTCCGAAGATGTTCGGGTAAGCGTCCCTTCCGTCCGCATCCAAGCTGTTCATAATCACCCGGGGTGTTTTCGCCCCAATTGAGTTTACGTAAAGGCCCCAGCGACTCCGGCCCACAATCCTCGTAAAATGAGGTACGACGCTGTGATGCACAAATTCGGAGTTCGCAGCGTCGGTTTAGGACATCCCTACATGGACAAGTTCGTCATTCGCGGCGGCAATCCGCTGCTGGGCACGGTGCGCATCAGTGGCGCCAAGAACGCTGCTCTGCCGGCCATGGCTGCCGCGCTGCTCACCGAAGAACCCGTCATCCTGGAAAACGTTCCCCAGGTGCGCGACATCGAGACCGAGCGCAAACTGCTGGCGGCCATGGGCGCCGAAGTGGAACTGGGCTACGGCCGCGCTCAGCATCGCACCACCATCTGCTGCCGCGACCTGGTAAATCCCGAAGCTTCTTACGAACTGGTCAAGACTATGCGCGCATCCACGCTCGTGCTGGGCCCGCTGGTCGCCCGCATGAAGCGCGCTCGAGTTTCTTTGCCGGGTGGATGCGCCATCGGCGCCCGCCCGATTGACCTTCACCTCAACGGGCTGGAGGCGCTGGGCGCACGAATTGCGCAGGAGCATGGCTACATCGAAGCGAGGGCCGAGCGACTGAAGGGCGCGCGCTTCGTCTTCGATAAGATCACCGTGACTGGCACCGAAGATCTGATGATGGCGGCGACACTGGCCGAAGGCGAAACCACTCTGGAAAATTGCGCACTCGAGCCGGAGGTCGGCGACCTGGCGACGCTGCTGAACAAGATGGGCGCGCAGATTGCCGGCGCGGGCACGCACACCATCCGGGTGCAAGGCGTGGAGAGGCTGCATGGCGCGCGGCATCGCATCATCCCCGATCGCATTGAAGCCGGTACCTTCATTGTGGCGGGCGCGCTGACTGGAGGCGACCTGCTGGTGTCGAATTGCGAGCCTCGTCATCTCGGCGCGCTGTTGCAGAAGCTGGAGGAGTGCGGCGCACAGGTGCAGACCAACGGCGACAGCGTTCGCGTGGTGGGTGACGGCCCTTTGCGGGCTGCCGACATGGTCAGCGAAGAATATCCCGGCTTTCCCACCGACATGCAAGCGCAGTTCATGGCGCTGGCGACCCAGGCCGAGGGCGTCAGCATGGTCACGGAAAATATTTTTGAGAACCGCTTCATGCACGCGCAGGAACTGGTGCGCATGGGGGCCAACATCCGCATCGAAGGAGCGCGGGCGATTGTCCGGGGCAAATCGCCGCTCAGTGGCGCGGCCGTGCAGGCCAGCGATCTGCGCGCTTCGGCTTCGCTGGTGTTGGCCGCCCTGGTCGCCGAGGGCGAAACCATCATCGATCGCGTTTACCATATCGACCGCGGCTACGAGCGCATCGAGGAAAAACTTCGCGGAGTTGGCGCCCAGATCCGCCGCATCGGAGAGTTCCTTCCCAAGCGAGTGGCCACACCCGTTGCGGCGGGATGAGAAAAAGCCGCCGTTCGGCGGCCTTGTGCACTTTCTAAGTTGTCATCACGAACGGCCTCGAGGCCGTGAGGAATCTGCTGTTTTCTTCATCGTCCAACTGCATAGAAACAGCAGATTCCTCGCTGCGCTCGTAATGACAAGTCCAGACAGTCGCTTTATCAGAAGCGAATATTCGGGCCAAAGGTGACCTTCAGATTGTTGTGAGTGCCATTGTTGAAGTAGATCTCGTCACCCACATCCAATCGCAGGCCGATCTTTCCCAGGTACGCCTCCACTCCGCCGCCCGGATAGAAAGCCCCGTAGGTAGTGTTTCCGCCGAAGGTCCCGACCTGGTCAGGGAAACTTGTGGCCCCAGATAAATTCAGGAAGCCGCCCTTGGCGAAGCCGAAAATGCGGATTGGGCCATTGGTTTGGATCTTGGGACCGAACAGCCCCTGCCATCCGTGAAAACTGTTGTTGATGAAAGTCGGCGGGCATCCCGGAAAGTCAATACACGGAATCTGCAGGGAAAAACTCTGGGTGAAGTCATACGCCATCTCGCCCTCGAGTTGGGCGTGCGGCATCACATTGAAACTGACCCGTGCTCCGACGCCGTACAGGTTGCGGTTAATCGGCGCCAACCGCAGGTAGTCGCCTTGCACCCCGATCTCGCCACGGTCCTCGCTCGACTGGGCCGTCGCCAGTGGAATGGTGATTAACGTTAAAGCCGCCATTAAGGCTGCTGACAAAAGAGCCCTTCTCATACTGTGTCTCCATTCGCCGTCGCTGCCGGATCATGCGGGCAGTTAATCGGCGGTTTTGTAAGTTTTCTCTTTAAGGTGGGATGGCGACAGCGGACTGCGGGTGGGCTGATTTAGCGGCCAAGTTCAGGGATATTTGAGTATGAAAGTCGCACCACCACGGCTGCCTACCGCTCCAGAAGCCGCTCCAGATCGGCAAAGAAGCTGGGGTAGGAAATGGCAACGCATTCGGAGTTGCCGATCAGGGTTTCTCCCTGCGCGCGCAGGCCTGCGATAGCGAACGCCATGGCGATGCGATGGTCGCCGAACGACTCGATCTCGGCGCCGTGCAGTTGCTGGCCACCCGGAATGCGCCATCCGTCCTCAGTTTGCTCGACCTGCGCGCCCATCGCTCGCAGGTTCTGGGTGACGGCGCTCAAGCGGTCCGACTCTTTGACGCGCAACTCGCCCGCATCCCGCACCTCCACGCCAGCCGTATAAGGAGCGACGGCCGCCAACACCGGCAACTCGTCGATCAGCAAAGCAGTCTGCGCTCCGGCAATGGTCACTGGCTTGGCTGCACCCGGAACCAGCGTAATCGTGCCCAACAGCTCGCCATGCTGCTCTTCCACACGCACCATCGAGATGCGGCAGCCCATGGCGGCCAGCACGTCGAGCAGAGCCGAGCGAGTGGGATTCAGCAACACGCCGTCGATCACCAGGTTGGACTCGGGGAAGATGGCCGCGGCGCACAGGAAAAATGCCGCCGATGAAATGTCGCCCGGAATGTAGGCTTCCAGCGGATGCAGCTCCTGACCGCCTTCGATGGTCAGCGTGTTGCGCGAGCGGTCAACTTTTGCGCCGAAGGCGCGCAGCGCCAGCTCGCCGTGATCGCGGGTGCGCATTGGCTCGGTCACCGTGGTGTGGCCGCCGGCCAGCAATCCGGCAAACAGCAGAGAAGTCTTCACCTGCGCGCTGGCGACCGGGAGCAGATACTCGATACCGTGCAGGCGGGCGCCGGTGATGCGTAGCGGCGCGCAGCCGCCTTCGGTGGCATGAATCTGCGCGCCCATCCTGGTGAGCGGATCGATGATGCGACGCATCGGCCGCCGCGAAAGCGATTCGTCACCGATCAGTTCCGAGGCGAAGGGCTGGCCGGCCACGATGCCCGACAACATGCGCATGGTCGAGCCGGAGTTGCCGCAATCCAGCGGCGCGCCCGGCGAGCGCAATTGCGGGCCAAGTCCGTCAATCGTTACCGCGCCCTGTTCGTCGCGCTCGACCTTGCATCCCAGCGCGCGCACGCATCCCAGAGTACTGGCGCAATCAGCGCCGGGCGAAAAATTCTGGAAGCGCGACCGCCCCGCCGCTACCGCGGCCAGCATGGCGTAGCGGTGCGAGATGGACTTGTCGCCGGGAACGCCCACGCTTCCCAGGATGTTGCGCGCGGGATGAATGGTGACTGACTTGGCGTCGTGCATTAGACCTCTTCAAGACAATTTGTTGGCGTTTGAGCTCTTTTCGAATTATGCCTTTGACAAACCCGAAAAGTTAACCCAGCAGGCGATTAACGAGCAGTGTAATAAGTGTGAACGTAGAGCATGCAAAAATAACCCAGCCTGTCCACGAAACCGCGCCCATGTTGCCGGCGAGTCGTTCGCGTTGCGACTCAGCCAAGAAGTAGCGTGCGAATATCTCTGGTCGTTTTGCCGCAAGCACTCCGAGCGTGGCGAAGATTGCGAAAAGAAATTCCGGCATTTAATCACCAAGCCTGCGCAGAAATGGAAAAGCCGGCCAACCAGCAGTAGTGATTCTTACGCGAGCTTAGCGGCGAGTGCCTGCCTCGGCCTTGGCTTCCAGCAAGGCTTCCGGCGTCACCTCGCGAATACGCACGCCACAGACAAACCTGGGTGTCGCGGGGCCGCGCCCCCAGCGATTCACGTCCCAGTGCACACGCACAAACTTTGCGTTTGCGGTCGCGCTCAAGTCCACCAGCAGGGGATATTCGCCGACATAGAACTTCTGCGCCAACGTGGCGACGGGTTTCGCCTCCCAGGTCGTGCCGTCCACCGAGGTGAACAAGCCGATCTCGATTGACTCCTGTTCCACAACCTCGTTGACCGAAAGGGTCAGGAGAAAAACGGGGTTCGCAGCGCCACTGACATCCAGCGCTTCACTGTCACCCTTAGCGGTGACTACAGTCTTTTCCGGTACAAGAAAGGCATCCAGCATAGCGAAACTATTTTACCGAATGGTTGCGTCGGGCAAAGGTGACGAAGGTCACAAGCGAGAGGCGAGAGCAGTTCAGGAATTGTTGAGCCCCGGCTGAAGCCGGGCTCTGCTGGGAACGGACCTGCTTCACGCGGCGCTAAAGCGCCGCACTACCCATCAAAGCAAAACAAGGCTAACGCCGCAGCAATCCGTCAAGGAAATTTCGCAGCAACGCTCCAAATTCCGCGGAGTTTTCGAGCGCGGCATAGTGGCCCACTTTGGAGATGACCTGCAACCGGCTGCCGGAAATTTGCTGCCGCATCAGCTCGAATTCGCTCAGGGAAATGATGTCTTCATCGCCTGCAATCAGCAGGGTGGGCACGTTAATGGTCGCCAGCGTTGCCACCGAGTCGGGGCGCTCGGCTATTCCGCGCTGTATCGCGGCAATGTCCTGGGCTGACATGCTTTGCATCATCCTGAGCGCCGCATCAGCGATGTCGGGACGGTTTGTGCGTGTAGTCCGCGACAATATCCCGCGGTTCAACAGCATTTCTTCGATGAAGCCGGCCGTGCCCTCGCGCAGCACCCTGTCGGAAAGCTGCAACCGGTTCGCTTTGCTCTCGGGCGTCTCGGCTCCGGCACGCGTATTGGCCAGCACCAATGCGGCGACCTGCTCGCGGTAGCGGCGCCAGAACTCGAAGAGTAGATACCCGCCGATGGATACGCCGACAAAGAATGCCTTGATGATTTTTTCTTCGCGACACAGCCGGAGCAGGTCGTCGGCGAGCTTCTGCATGGTGACCGGCCCTTCGCCGAGTTCGGAGTCGCCATGCGCGCGCAGGTCGGGAACGACGAGCCGGTATCTCCCACTGAGTTGCGGCGTGACCGCGTCCCAGAAGTGATGGTTCAGCGGAAACGGGTGCAGCAGGACGACGTCAGGGCCGCTGCCGGTGACCTCATAAGCGAGTTGCGCGTCGCCGCTGCGGAAGGTGGGCATGGGGAGAAGCAACTAGCTGTTAGCAATTAGCTCTTAGCAATTAGCACTTAGCACTTAGCACTTAGCAACCAATGCTTGCTGTCATCCTGAACGCAGCCAGGAGTCCGCCGTGGCGGACTCCTGCGGAGTCGAAGGACCCCTATGCTGCAATAACTTTCGACGGAGGTTTCAGGAGCCCTGATATGGCTGGACGTTCGTCGCCTGCGGCGCAACCGTCGCGGGCGGAGCAGCGGGCACGTATTCCGGTTCCTCCGGCATCACGATCCACGCGATGATGTAGGCCAGCACGCCTCCGCCGCCGAACAGGGCGACGATGAGCCAAACCACGCGCACGATGGTTACATCGATGTCGAAGTACTCGGCAAAACCCGCGCACACGCCGGCAATCTTGCGATCGGTGCGCGAGCGCATAAGTTTACGGCGGCCGGCCACCGTGGTGACGCGACAGCCGCAATACGGACAAAGGTTGGCGTCGTCCTGGATCGTTTTTCCGCAATAGTTGCAGTACATACAGCCTCCCTACACAGGTAATACGGACAACATAGATAGAAGGTTCCCGCGTCCTTCCTGACATCTCCACCCGTCGGTCAAAACCCGGCAGAACGCTGGAGTAACTCCGCTACGGTTCATCGGAATACCCAACCCCTCGCAGCGGGTGTTCTTCGAATCGTTTGAGCAAAGTCCTCGCTTCCGCCAGGTCTCTATCATCTCGTGACACAAAATAGATAAATCCATCATGGATCGACAGATGCTTTCCATTGCGAGAATTTGATGACACAGCGTCTCCAGATTCCTCAAAAAGCAAAAAAAGATAGATGAGATTGGAGAGCAGCAATTCTTCACTCGGGCCAGCGCTTTCAATCTCAAAAAGCAATGTACGATGGATAGACACTTCTTCGTTCGAGCAAAAAAGAAACCGCCTAATCAAAAATGCCTCGTCCTCGTACGCTAAGGCTGTCGAGTAATCGATTTGGAAAATTTTCCACTTGCTGTTTGGTAGCCAAGACGCAACATGTTGGGCAAAGTTGTGCAGCTCCCGCGCACCCTTCGGAGCCTGATAGTGAACGTAATGTGACCGGTCGTATTCGCGACCGGAGGTATCACATAGCTCGTTCCAGCCCCCAATTTTCATACCAACTGTGTCCAGATACTTATTCGCCTCGTCGGCATCTAGAACTCGCATAATCGTTTTGCCTTCATCATCTGGCAGCGGCAATGGGGGAGGTTCGATCTGAAAAAGCTTCCAGTTTCCGACGCAGGCCGTTAACCCCAAGGGGTCAGGTGGGCCGCACCGTACGGCGAATTCATTCTCGGGCTATTATACGAATGACCACCAGGAGATGATTCATGGCGCGACTGTCGTACGTCGAGATGGGGGCGGCCCCACCCGAGGTCCGCGAGATTTTCGAAAAAACACTGAAAGGCAAGCCCGGCAGCGTGCAAAAGCTCATCGCCCACCGGCCGGAGGTGCTGAAAACCTTCCTGCCGTTTTATGCCAGCGTCGGACGTTCGCTGGACCGCCGCTTGTACGAGGCGGTGTACATCCGCGTCTCCATGATCAACGAGTGCCGCTACTGTATGCAGCATCATCTGGCGGCGTCGAAGCGCGTCGGCCTGACGCGTGAGGATTGGCAACACCTGAAGGACGGCCAGCATGGCAACTTCAGCGAGAAGGAAGAAGCTGCGCTGGATTTCGCCGAGAAACTCACCCGCGATCCCCACTCGATCGCCGACGGCGACATCCAGAGCCTGAAGCTGCATTTCTCGGAAGCGGAGATCGTTGACCTTGATCTGCTGATCGGCCTGGCGAACTTGACCAACCGCTTTACCGACCCGCTGGGCGCGGACTTGGAGTTTCCGGAAGAGAAGATCTGAGCGCCAACAAGGCCTTTTAGTGCCAGCCACAGCCCTGCTGTTGCGCGGTTAGTCGCGTAAGTGAATCATTATTAAGCGATAGGGAAAGATTAAGAGATAGGGAAAGCGACCGGGAGAGAATTCTCGTGTCGGCACTTAGGATGGCAATAGTTTAAACCACAATTTGGCTTTCAGGATGCCGTCGTAAAGTGCCTATTGCGGGCCACTGGCGGCCCGCTGGACGACCGGCCTCTCTTTCCGGGTTCGGGGGGCCAATGGACGTGACCTGCCCCCAATTTCCGCACGCGTGATAATACAACTTCAACCTAATCTAGTAGCTCGTCTTTTCCGCCCACTCTGCGAACTCGCAGGGCGTACGATAGCCCAAACTGCTGTGAGGCCTTTGCTCGTTGTAGGCCTTGCGCCAACTACCGATCTTTTCTCAGCTATCGAAACAGATGAATAATCCGGTCTAAGGTGGCCCGGATCCGTTTTTTCCAAACCCCGCCGACCCGCGTCCGCTTCCTTTTCAATGCCGTTGTAATCTGTTAGGAAGGCGGAAAGCCGGCAGCCGCCTCCCAAGCATGCTCAAACTTCTTTGCGTGACCGCTCATCCCGACGACGAGGCAGGCGCCTTTGGAGGCACGTTGCTGCTGTACCAGGAGCGTGGGGTTGAGACCTACGTCGTCTGCCTGACCGCCGGCACTGCCGCGCGCAATCGCGGGACAGCGCGCTCCGACGAGGAACTGGCCGCCATGCGCCGCGCCGAGCTTGCGGCGTCGTGCAAAGTGCTGAAGGTAAGCCATTGCGAAGTGCTCGATTATCCAGATGGCAAGCTGAACCGCACCGATCTTTATCAGGTGGTCGGCGACATCACCCTGCGCATGCGCCAGATCCGTCCGCACGTGGTGCTCACCTTTGGGCCCGACGGCGGACTCACCGGTCACGTTGACCATGCCATGGCGGGCACGTTTGCAACCCTCGCGTTCGAATGGGCAGGCCGTGCCGACCGTTATCCCGAGCAACTGGAGCAGGGACTGACGCCGCACCGCGCACAAAAGCTGTACTACGTTACCGCTGACTTCGTGCTGCCCGATCGCCAGATCATTGCACCCCCTACGGTGACCACGCGCATCGAGGTGGGCGCGCAGCGCTTCGAGATAAAGGACCAGGCATTTCGACAGCACAAGAGCCAGGCGCCGCTGTTTGAGCGGGTCAGAAAGAACCTGGGGCAGCGCGGCGGTGGAGTGGAGATGTATCATCTTGCCGTGACGCGCGAGCCACGCGAGGCAAAACCAGAGACAGATTTGTTCGAGGGCGTGGTAGACGAGTAGGCGCGAGGCGAAACCTGGTAATTTTTCTGCCCAGTGGGAGACCCATGATGAAGAGAATTTTTGTGCTTGTGGCATACATTGCGTGCGTGGGCTTGGCGCTTGCGTGGCCGGCCAAGTCTGGGTTGGCGGCAGACAAAGTGACCTACTCGGGCACGTATTCCAATGCGCGCCCAGGAAAAGCGCCCAAGGGCTCCGACGTGACTCTTGAGGTGGTTCAGAACGAAGACAGCATAGAAGTCACCAGGGTGAAACTAGGCAAGAGAACAACCAGTCGCTGTCCGTTTAACGGTTCAGAGGGCGACTACATAAGTCCCGGTGGTAGTCCCGGTAAGTGCACAGCACAACTTAAAGAGAAATATCTCGTTCTTGAGGCTATCGTGGTGACCTCCCTAGAGCCTACCGCTACTCCTGTGCGTATGCACACCAAAGAGCGTTGGCAGCTTTCGCCCGATGGTAAGAGCCTGTTCATTGAGTCTGCCGCGGATTTCCCGGATATGGGTCCGGGTAATGCGACTAAGGGGACCCAACCGATCATGAGGAAGTACAGCCGAACTGGAAACCAGTAGTGCCCGCAAACCTTTGCTGTCTCCCGCACGCCTGTCCCTGCCGTGTCAGCGCCCTCGCATTCGGAGTATGATACGTTTCTCGGCCGTGGATTTTGGCCGTGGTGCAGAGACGCGATGGCAGACGATCTATCCAGCCTCAAAGACGACATGAACGCCTTCATCCTGGGACACGGGCTCAGCCGTTTTCAGGGATACGTCACCGAAGACGTGCACAGCGTCATGTGGGACCCGCGCGACAATCCGGAAAGCTGGAAGGATTTTGTCGAGCTGGCGAAGAAAGCCGGCTCCGCGTTCCTCTCCATGGATGAGGAGGTGCTTCAGCGCGACGAACTTGATTACCTCATCCAGCGCCTGCAGCACGCCAACTATCCCAGCGATGAAGACATGGACGAAGCGCGCTGGTTGCGCAACCACCTAGGCAAGACTGGCTTCATCCAGCTCGGCTGGCCGCATCAGGGCATCATGTTTCTGTACGAGGTCTCCACCGAGTGGTACGAGCATTATCAGCATCTGCTGGACCTGGTGGAAGATTTCGGCAGCATGGCGATCGACGAGACCGACTCGGACGACGAACGCTGACGTGCGCTGGGCCCTCCGCAATGCCGAATCGCAAGACGTACAGCGCCTCGCGCTGGAAACCGGGCTGCCTATTTCCACGGCGCGGCTGCTGGCGGTCCGCGGCATACAGACCGCCGACCAGGCGCACAAATTCCTGGCTCCCACCCTGCAAGACCTGCACTCGCCCAGCCTGATGACCGGCCTCAGCGTTGCCGTCGAGCGGTTGCGCGCCGCCATCGAGTGCGGCGAAACCGTGTTGATCTACGGCGACTACGACGTGGACGGCACCACCGCCATCGTGATTCTTAAGACCGCCATCGAGCTTTGCGGCGGACGGACCGAATACCACGTGCCTCATCGCATCCGTGAAGGCTACGGCATGCGCGATGAGGTCATCGAGCAGGCTGCCGATCGCGGCATTCGCGTCATCATCAGCGTCGACACCGGCATCCGGGCGTTTGCCGCCGGCGAAACGGCACAGCGCCGCGGCATCGATCTCATTGTCACCGACCACCACCTGCCGCAGGCCAGCGGAGTGCCAAAAGCTCTGGCGGTCGTGAACCCAAACCAGGAGGGGTGCGACTACCCCTGCAAGTCGCTGTGCGGCGCGGGCGTGGCATTCAAAATTGCGCAAGCCCTGCTGGAGCAGAGCGGACGCGAGCGGCTGCTGCCATCATTTCTGAAGATGGTTGCCATCGCGACCATCGCCGATGCGGTGCCCCTGGTCGGCGAGAATCGCGTCTTCGCTAAACTAGGTCTGGAGGGGCTGCGAAAGCCTGTCAACGCGGGCTTGCGCGCTTTGCTGGCCAATTGCCAGCTCGACGGCTCGCGCCCGCTGAGCGCCGGCGACATCGCCTTCCGCGTAGCCCCGCGTTTGAACGCCGCCGGGCGCATGGACGTGGCCGAGCATGTCATTCAGTTGTTCACCGAGAAAGACGCAACCAAGGCGGCCGACATCGCCATTCGGCTCAACCAACTCAACGGCGACCGGCAACTGGAAGAGCAGCGCATCCTGGACGAGATTCACGCCAAGATTGAAGCTTCTCCCGAGATGAGAGAGGCGTATTGCCTGGTGCTGGGGGGCGAAGGCTGGCATCGCGGTGTGATCGGCATTTGCGCGACTCGGGTCGTGGAGCGCTACCGGCGTCCGACGCTCATCTTCTCCTGCGAGGAAGGCGAAGCCCATGGCTCGGGCCGCTCGATTGAGGCGTTCCATTTGCTGCAGGCGCTGGAATCGTGTCCTGAGCTGTTCACCCGCTTTGGCGGACACGCGCACGCAGTCGGGTGTTCGCTTCCGGTGGCGAAGATTCCCGAGTTGCGTTCGCGGCTTGATACCTTCGCCCGCGAACGGCTGACGCCGCGCGACTTCGTTCCCATCCTTCACTACGACGCCGAGATCGCGCTCGACGACGTCAAGCACGACTTCTGGCTGCTGTTGCAGAAACTAGAGCCATTCGGCTCGGGGAATCCGGTGCCGGTGTTTGTCGCACGGAATGCGAAGGTGGTCCAGCCACCGCGAGTGCTGAAGGAGAAACACCTGAAGCTGCGCGTGGTGGACAATGGCCCGACCGCCAACGGCAAGAAATTTCAACGTGGCTTCGATGCCCTGGGCTGGCGCATGGCGGAGCGCGCAACCCAAGACTCGCTGTTGCTGGGCAGTGTGCTCGATTTGGCTTTTACCCTGGATTACAACGAGCATCCCGAATTCGGGGGAGTGCAGCTGAATGTGCTGGATTTTGCGCCGGCCGCAGCTGCCGCGAGCGCGGCGCGTGGGTAGTGTGGCGCCCATTCTAAAACCAGTCTTTACAGGGACAATGGCTCCAGCGTAGTATTTCCCATCCGAATGGAGATGGTGCTCAACCAGGTTTGTTCCAGCTGCGGCAATGTGCAATTGCCGGACGGACGCTTTTGCCTGTTCTGCGGAGACTTGTTGTCGCAACCCAACTCCAAGGATACCGTGCCGTCTCAACCTGACAAGCGACCGGAAGCCTCGACGCCGACAGAGATGGCTCCGCCGGTCTACGCCGGATTCTGGCTCCGCGCCTGGGCTGGCGCGATCGACGCAATCCTGGAGGTCGGGGGAGCGCTGATACTTGCATTCATCTTCGATTTTGTGCTGCGCCGCTTTGCCCGGCAGTTGGGAATTTCGCCCTGGTTCTCCAAGGTGGCCACGGGGATGGCCTTCATCCTGATCCTGGCCGTCGGTTCATGGCTGTACTGTGCTTTCACGGAGAGTTCGGCGTGGCGCGCCACCGTCGGCAAGCGCGTTTTAGGATTGCAGGTGGTCACCGCTGAGGGCGACAGAATAGGGTTCGGACAAGCGACCGTGCGGCACGTCATGAAGTTCTTGTCGCTGTTCTTCCTGACCATCGGGTTCATGATGGCGGGCTGGACCAAGCGCCGCCAGGCGCTGCACGACATGCCGACGGACTGCCTGGTGATCCGGGTACCGCGGGCCTGAGCACCGTTACGCGGCGCTGAAGCGCCGCACTACGCGTCTACACCCACTCCAGGGCGCCCTTCTTCCAGATCCAGATGTATCCCACGATCAGGATGCCGAGAAAAATAAGCATCTCCAGCAGTCCGAACAGGCCCAGCAGCTTGAACTGCACGGCCCAGGGAAACAGGAAGATGGTTTCCACGTCGAAGACCACAAACAGAATGGCCACGATGTAGAAGCGGACCGTGTAGCGGCCACGCGCGCTGTCGAAGGGGGTGATGCCGCATTCGTAGGGCATCAGCTTGGTTTTGAAGGGGTTACGTGGGCGGACGATATAGAAGAGCGCAAGCGTCCCGGCTGCCACCAGAAACGCCAGGAAGGCGAAAATGAACATCGGTACGTAGTTTTGCGGCATAAAGTGCTTTCTCGATGGCCGCGCCAAGGCGCGATCCGGACATGAACGAACGCGCCACTATACCGCGCTTGGGCGAGCGATTCAATGACGTACGTCACAAAAGACGCTTTTCGGGGGGCTCTCAGCCATCAGCCATCAGCCAAGAACGCCATCCTCACAGCGGCTGCAGAAACTTCAGCAGCGCTGCTTTGTCCGCGGCCGACATCTGCAGAACCCGTCGGAGGCTTTATCTGCGTACCGGGGAACGCGATGTCAAGGCGGATTGCTCAGCACAATCTATAATCAGGTTCTCTACTGTTCGCCTCGACGTGAAGCGGCGGATCAGGAATCACATTTGGCACTCGACCAGAAAATCTACGAGCTGCGAAAAGAAAAGCTGAAGCAGATTGAAGCGCTGGGACAGCAGGCCTATCCCTATCGCTACGAAACCACTCATACCGTTCCCCAGATTCTCGAAGGATATTCGGCCAAGACCGGACCTGAGCTTGAGGAGCCACGGGTGAACGTCAGCGTTGCCGGACGTTCTGATGTCGATCCGCGTGCAGGGGAAGGCGGGCTTCGCGCACCTGCAACAGGGCGGCCAGCGCTTGCAGATTTACGTTCGCCTCGACAATGTCGGCGAGAAGGCGTTTCAGCTTTACAAGCTGCTGGACCTTGGCGATTACATCGGGGTGAAGGGGTACCTGTTCCGCACCCGCACCAACGAGCTCACCGTCCACGTGGAGGAGATTACCTTCCTGGTGAAGGACCTGCTTCCCCTGCCGGAAAAATGGCACGGCTTGCAGGACGTGGAGACGCGCTATCGCCGGCGTTACGTTGACCTGACCATGAATCCCGACGTGCGCGAGGTCTTCCTGAAGCGCGCCAAAGTCGTGCAGTCGATGCGACGCTTCCTCGACAGCAACGGCTTCGTCGAAGTGGAGACGCCGATGATGCATCCCATCGCCGGCGGCGCGGTGGCCAAGCCGTTCATCACCCACCACAACACGCTCGATGTCGATCTGTATTTGCGCATCGCGCCCGAGCTTTATCTGAAGCGGCTGGTGGTGGGCGGCATGGACCGCGTGTACGAGATCAATCGCAACTTCCGCAATGAAGGCATCTCGACCCAGCACAATCCCGAGTTCACCATGCTGGAGTTCTACATGGCGTACGCCGACTACCGCGACATGATGGACTTTACCGCCGAGATGCTGGCGCAGGTTGCGCGCGACGTGAACGGCACCACCGTGACGCACTTCAACGGACATGAGATTGACTTCGGCAACTTCCAGCGCCTCTCGATGCGCGAGGCCATCATCAAGTTCTGGCCTGAGAATGCAGGCGACAAGCCGCAGATGGCTGATTTTTCCAGCGCCGAGCAGATTGCCGCCATGGTGCAACGCTACAATGCGGCGAACCCGCACATCCCGTACGATCCCACCGCGCCCAATGGCAAGACCATCGCCGAGATCTTCGAGTTCGTTGCCGAGCCGCACCTCATTCAGCCGACCTTCATTTACGATTTCCCGCTCGCCATTTCGCCGCTGTCCAAGAACAAACGCGAGCCGGAAGAAAATGCCGACTGGGTGGAGCGTTTCGAAATTTTCGTTGGCGGATTGGAGATCGGCAATGCCTTCAGCGAGCTGAACGATCCCGAGGAGCAGCGGCGGCGCTTCGAGTCGCAACTGGGCGAGCGCGCGCGCGGCGACGAGGAGGCCCACCAGATGGATGAGGACTACATCCGCGCTCTGTCGTACGGCTTGCCGCCAGCCGCGGGCGAAGGAGTTGGCATCGACCGCCTCACCATGCTGCTGACCGATTCGCGGTCCATCCGCGATGTGATTCTGTTCCCGCTGTTGCGCCCGCTGAAGCGCGAGGAGGAAGAGGACCTGGAAAGCGCGGACGACGAACCGGCGAAGAGCTAGGGGTTGGCAAATGGCAAATGCTTGGTGCTACGATGGTGGTCGAGATGGCAAGCAGGGTGCCCATTAGATCTTCGGGGGAGGCGCGGGCCCGTAAGTTGAGCGTGCTGAAGGGCCAGTTCTTCGCCCCTGCTACCCGCGCGGCACGTATGGCCAAGTCGCGAACAGCCCTCGATACCCCGTCGAAACTTCACCTCAGCCGAGACCAATGGAAGGCTGCCGCCGAGAGCCCTGAGTTCGAGGAAGAATTCTAGACAATGCCGGTTCAGCCTCTGCCTAGTCTCCCAGCCGGCAGTGACGTGTTCTTGGACGCAAACATATTTGTTTACGGACTTTCCGGCGTGTCGGCGGAATGCCGGGCGCTTCTGCATCGATGCAGCGAAGAACAGGTGACGGGGATCAGCTCATATCACGTTGTCAGTGAAGTAACGCACCGCCTGATGTGTATTGAAGCGCAGAGCAAGGGACTGGCAGGCGCAAGACCCCGAGAAACATTGAACGAGCATCCTGAACGGGTACGGCAGCTTAGCGATTACTGGAGTGAGGTTGAGCGTTTGTTGTCTCTTAATATTTTGTTCTTGACCGTGGACGAAGAAATCATTCGCGCAGCAAACAGAGAACGTGAACTATATGGACTTCTAAACAACGATTCGCTCATTGTAGCGTCGATGCGAAACTACGGGCTTTCACGACTTGCAAGTCGCGACGCAGGATTCAGGCGCATCTCGCACCTCACACTGTATTCCCCCAGCGATGTATAGGACCCAACAGCTTTCCAACAAAAATGCCCCTCTTTCGAGGGGCTTCCAGTGTTTCAGGAGAAGAGGGCTTGGTTGCGGGTAAGCCTATTTCGCCAGCAGCTCGCGCACGCGCAGCCGGGCCTGATGAAGTCCGAGGCGCGATTCCTCATCGCTGATGCCGAGGGTGCGGGCGATGCGCGCGTGATCATAGCTTTCCACGTCGTGCATCAGGAAAATCATCTTTTCTGTGGGCGGTAGCTGCACCACGGCGCGTTCCAGGTCGATGCGTAAGGTATTGCGGCGCACCGACAGGACTTTTTCGCAGGGTGCGCAGTTCAGAGTGAGCGTCCCCAGCGGCATATACTCGCGCAGGTCGCTGATCAGGCAACGGTCAATTTCTTCCGCGGATGGGGTATGGGCCTTGGCAAACGCGCGACAGAAGGTGTGAGTCATCAACTCGGCCGCGTCCAGTTCGTTGTCCGTCATCCAGAATGCGAGCGCGTACACGCGATGCCGGTTCAGTTCGTAGGTTTCGTTGTAGTTATCAACACTGCGCGGCAATACCGCTGGCATGTATGGTGCAAAGCCGAACATTTTTACGTCGTGGACGGTGTTCATGGTTTCTCCCTCAGCGAATTCTGGCTTGTTGTGCCCCTGCCTCACTTCACGTACTTGCGAAAAACCCAAAGGCATCAATTTGCTCGCTCCTGTGCTCGTCGGACACCTTAATACTGAGCAATCGTGGTGCCCAAAGGTGAGCATTACTGAACATGATGTGAAAAATAAAGCTAAGCCGCTGAAAATATTGGGTTAGCATGGAATTCTAAAAGGGGAAGGACAACCGGCGATGCAGCCGGCAAAAGCATGTCTATTTTGCTCCTGCTAGGTAATTTTGGGTGGTGTGTGCCCTATAGTGGCATCAGGATGCCAACTGTCTCTGCGGCCCGGCATGTAACTTTTTCAGCCTTAGCGGCTGTTACTCTCAAGAGACGGATGAGTTGATCCACTCGGATATGCATTATTTCTCTAGCCATCCGGGCGGAAGTGGAATAAAAATCGAACCTACGACCGCCAGTAGTTACCATCGCCTTGCGAGGGCTTCTAATTATGGCCGATGAACGCATTCTTGTAGTGGATGACGAAAATTCCATCCGGGAAGTTGTCTGCACCATTCTGAAGCAGGCAGGTTTCGACTGCCGTCCCGTAACCTCAGGGCAGGAGGCGCTGGCGCTGTTACATTCCGGCGCCGGTTACGCCATGGTGTTGTCGGACCTGATCATGGAAGGGATGGACGGGTTATCGCTGCTGGCGCGTATCCGTCTGGAACACCCCGACATTCCAGTGGTCATGGTTACGGCGGTCCAGGACATTTCTGTCGCCCTGGCTGCCATTCGAAACGGCGCCTACGACTATCTGCCCAAGCCCTTCGAGCGCGAGCAACTGCTGGCCATCGTTCGCCGGGCAATGGAAAATCGCCGTCTGAAACAGGAGAACCTGGCGTATCAGACCAAGCTGGAGTCGCTGGTGGCGGCGCGCACCGAGGCGCTGCGTAAAGCCCTGGCCGACCTGGAGCGCTCCTATGACATTACCTTGGAGGCGCTGGGGGACGCATTAGACCTGAAAGATGCCGAAACCGAAGGCCATTCCAAGCGCGTGACCGCCTTCACCATCGCCATTGCCCGGGCCATGGACTTGCCACACGATCACATTCGCGTTATTGCGCGCGGAGCTTTTTTGCACGATATCGGCAAGATGTCGACGCCGGATGACATCCTGCGCAAACCCGGCAGGCTGAGCCCCGATGAACAGGAAATCATGCGTGAGCACGCCCGGCTGGGTTATAAGATGTTGCACCGGATCCCATTTCTGCGTGAGGCGGCCGACATTGTTTACTCACACCAGGAATGCTTCGACGGCAGTGGATATCCCCGTGGTCTAAAAGGCGACCAGATTCCCCTGGGGGCGCGCATTTTCGCCATCGCCGACGCCTTCGACGCGATTACCTCCGACCGGCCTTATCGGGCCGCGCAATCCATTCCGGCCGGACGGCGGGAAATTGAACGTAATGCGGGCCGGCAATTCGATCCGGAGATTGTGAAAATCTTTCTCTCCATTCCAGATCACATCTGGCTGGAGTTACGCAATGAAATGGCGGCCTCCACCGCGCGGTGATGCAAGGAGGGATCGGATGAGTACAGTTCTATCGGACGCCGAGGTCCAACAAGCCCTGCAGAAGCTTCCCGGGTGGAAGAAAAATGGAAATGCGATTGAGCGCCATTTCCAGTTCGCAAATTTCGTGCAGGCGATGGAGTGGGTGAATCGGATCGCCGAAGCAGCCGAAGCCGTGAACCATCATCCGGACATTCATATCAGCTACAACAAGGTGGCCCTGGCATTGGTTTCGCACGACTCGGGCGGGATCACGCAGCGCGATATCCGCATGGCAGGAAAAATCAACGAACTGGCGCCGCTTGCGGCGTCCACTTAGCAGCCTTAGGCAAGACCGCCGTATTACCGGTGCGACCCCTCTCGGCGGGCCATTGCAACCACGGACCGCTCACTGCCCAAGTTCGGTTTGGGGCTCCAACGATTCGGCAATGCGATTCAGTGCGGCCTGAATGCGGTCCAGTTCGCTCTGCGCGCTCTCATTCCACTCACGCCAGCTGTCCGGCGCATCGTCGAGATCTTCAAATAGGGCGCGCAGGGCGCTCCGGCCGCGCTCACTCAGCAAAATCGCGCCAATACTCCCGAGTCCCAACAGTGTAAGTGGCACAAACCATCTGCGCATCGGCCGCTCCTTGCTTCGACCCGACGTGGAAAGACATCTAACCGCAACTTACTTGGTTGGATTCGCTTTTTCAACATTTGGATGACCCTGTGCTGCACGAAAGTACATAGCGAGTTTGATTCTGGGAATTGAGCGCACGGGACACCTTCTTCCCTAAATGGGAATGTCGCGCAAGAATCGCAACTTCCGGCGTTCTATCCCCAGAAGGCTCGACCGGCAGCGGGTGGTCAAACCACGCCCGCCAGACTATGATTTCGAAGGGAAAGGAGCCACGCTCACCGCTGTTTCGGCCTCTTTGAGGTAACATGCGCTGAAGAATGCGTGGCGTCCAAGGTGCTCTGATGCGACCAAGAAGTTGGCAGTTTATCGTGCTCTTGTTCCTGGCAGTTACCGCAATGCTGGTCAGCGCCGCTCCCCTGGGGGCCCAGGAGCGCTCGGCAGCTCCCATACCCAACACCATCTGGCTTGGCGCTGACGGCAAGTACGAAGCCCAGCCCGACACCGTGCTGGTGCAATTCAGTATTTCGGCCCAGGAAGCCCAGCAGCAGGACGCCAGCCAGAAGGCCAGTCGCGCCGCCGAACAGATACGGGCGCTGCTGCGCTCAAACGGGCTCGATCCCAAAGACGCCCAGGTCGGCCAGTTCTCGGTGCAGCCGGTGTACGACTACAAGAACCCGAAACGCAAGCTGGTGGGCTACCGGGTGGACACCAGCATCAGCATTAAGCTGAAAGACTTCGCCAAAGTGGGACCGATTACCCAGGGGCTTTCCGACATGGCCGACGTGACCGGCGATCAGTCGCTCAGCTACCTTCTCAGCGATATGGAGGCCGCGAAAATCAAGGCCGTGGACGACGCGCTGGCGCGGGCGCACGGCGAGGCCGAAGCTGTCGCCCGATTTAGTGGCCGCACCTTGGGTGAACTGTCCTATGCCTCGGTTGACACCTATGAACCCAGCCCCGTCCGCCCGATGGCGTTCGGCCAGGCAACAACTGTGGAGACTAGGGCCGCTCCTCGTCCTCCCACGGCTGAATTTGGAGCGCAGAAGATCACCGTTACCGCGCACGTGAACGCCTTGTACACGCTGAAATAAATAAACCAGCGTGACTTTCTGCGCGCCGTCGCGTTCAATAGACTCAGGTGGAAACTGGTTTCCCTGGGAGGACACATGAGGGCGGCAGCATATTTGCTCGCGGTTTTTCTCGGCGTCGCGAACATCTTGGTCTCAGCCCAGAACTGGGACAGCACGCCTCAACTCAAGACCAGAGCAGCAGCTCCCACCGCGCAGGAGAACAGCCAGGCTGTCTCCGGCGACTCCATCACGGTCCCGTCGGGCACGCGAGTTCCCCTCGTCATGAAGCAGGGCCTCACCACCAAAAATGCCCGCCCGGGCGATCCGGTTTACGCGCAAACTTCGTTTCCCATCGTGTTGCATGACCGCATTGTTATTCCGCCGGGTACCTTCGTGCAGGGGGAGATTCTGCGAGTGCTGCGACCCGGCAAGGTCAAGGGCCGCGCCGAATTGCAGATGAGCTTTACCTCCATGATTTTTCCCAGCGGCTACACGCTGCTGCTGGGAGGCGCGGTGCAGGGAACTCCCGGCGATCCAAACACCGCGGGCGTCAAAGGTAAGGAAGGAACCATTCAGGGGGACAGCAGTAAAGGTAAGGACGCTGGCACCATTGTCGGCACAGCCGTTCCAGGCGCGGGAATCGGGGCCATCGCCGGAGGCTCCAAGGGCGCAGGCATTGGCGCCCTCAGCGGCGGCGCGCTTGGATTGGCCACCGTTCTGCTCACCCGCGGGCCAGAAATTCAGCTCGCGGTAGGCGACTCCATCGAAATGGTTCTGGAGCGCAACATCACCATCGACGAAACCAAAGCGCACGCCTCGGCTCAATGAGAGGTCGTTATCTTGGGCTGGCGAGCCGAGTCGAAATAGAATTGGACATCACGTCCTCTCGCGTTACTCGTCACAGCAGAGCAATTCTCCATCTTTAATTGTTCCAGCAGCCCCGGCAAAGTCGCCCGCCGTTGTGCCGCGTTACTGACCCAATGGCAGCACTGTGGACGCGAAGCGGACGGCAGAAACTGGAAGCTCTGCAGGCCCTGATTCAGGGCTGGTCGAGTTCGCCGACTAGTAGCACGCATGGTTGAGCTTCATACAAGGAGTGCACGCAAGAGTGGTCCCTCCGCAAAGAAGTCCAGCAATGCAGCCGGCTACGTATTGGCATTCCGCGCAATCTTTGGACTCTTCAGGTTTCCCGACGCACCCTGGGAACTGACTTGCAACCGCACGGAACCATGAAGGACGCCCAAGCGATCATGTGCCACAAGCACATTAAGACACCTGCTGAAATTTACATGGATCAGATCCCTGATAGTGTCCGTAAGGCGATTGACGCCCGACTGTCAGACTGCTTCCAAGAAACAACGCCCGTTTCGCTTTTCACGGCTCACCCGTGACTCCTCTCCGCACCAATTTCCGTTTTGCCCCCGGCGCCTTTGGCAGGTCAGGGGACTGGGGGCGTGCTGGTAGTAGGACAAGTAACCGGCCGAGGGACAAACACACGGCTCCGACTGCTAGGAGTGGTTAGCTAACACCGCTGCCGGCCTTTCAAATGGCGAGCGTTCATCGAAGAAGATATCCAGGTCCCCAGGGTAGGCCCCTTTCGAGAGGGTCACCCGCATGAACCAGAGAGAGATCATCGGTCTCGTCTTAAGGATCTCGTGAATGACCGTAACCCTATAGTCGCAGAGGGGATGAAGCTTTTGGTAGCCACTGCTGCAAAACTGGATGGGAAGGCTGCGTTGAGCAGTTTTGGGATTCGAGTCGGCACCTGAGCCCTCCGCCCAAGTCACGAAAGATTAATGTTCTAGAAAAGCTAAATGGGTGTACAATCTCCGGCCTTCGGGAATCAAACCGGAGTCCGATGTTTTGTGAGGATATCTGCGCAGTCGCTATCTGACTGAATATTTCTGCTGTTGTGGGCACAAAGCGAGTTTGAATTATGGCCCTGACGTTCAATCAAGTTCCCGACTGGACCTCGTGGGAGACCCAGAGCGCTAACGTCGCCGTGGCTGATCTAGACAAGGATGGCATGCCCGACCTGATCGTGTTGCGGGTCGATCACCGCTCCCCGGGACCCAATCAAGGATTCTATAGGGTCGGTGCAAAGGTCTGTCGGCATCGCGAGTGAGCGGAATGTAACCGACCCCGTGTGACAGTCTGGAGACTGAGATGGCCAACATCGGAAACGCTTGGCACATTCCGCAAAATCCGCAACCCCACGGCCAAGCCAGCATGCGATTTCCGCTCGAGGGGATTGATGCCGAGACAGTCGTCACGCTTTCCAACGGCAATCAATTCCAAGGGGCTGGTACCACCGGTAACCAGACCTTATCTGGTAGTGGGGTGATGATCCGCAACGCGGACGACCCAGCGTTTAAGCAGCTACCGGTGCAGTTTCAACTGACACTGGGCAATGATAAGTTCTTTTTTGCCAAGATTCCCGCCAATACGTTTCAGGTCGGTGATTTGGTTCAGTATTACTTTAAGATTGGTTACACCGATCGAGACACTACGTTTCTCCACGGGACCAACGGTCAATCTAGATCGACCGCAATCGAGGCAGAGGCCCAGGCGGATCCGTTTACTTTTGCCGTACGCTTTCCGCTGCAAGCGAGCGGGTCATTTGTTTCCTTCAACTCGGGCGCTATACAGGGACGCGTTTTTCAGAACTCGGGACACATCGCGGTAGCTAGTCCGGATCTTGCGGGCAATCCGCTCGCAAACGTCGTGGTGATAGCCCCGCCGGTGATTGAAGTAGGAGGCCGCGAGTTCCAGATAGGACCGGTTCTCTCCTCGACTCCCCTAGCCAACGGAATTGAAGTTGTCCAGAAATTAGGCACCAAGCAGATACGAGCTCAGCTGACTTCTCCATCGCAAGGAGTGATCGGATATGAGGTCGTAGACTGGGGCGGTCTCGTTCCTGACAACATATCGCTCTCGTCAGCCTCGAATGGCCAGGAGCACTTTTATGGCTTCGGTGAACGGTTCAACAGGCTGGATCAGGCGGGCAATGTCGTCGACATCCTCACATTCGACAACCCCGGAAATAAGGGCGATCGATCGTACAAAGTTGCACCTTGGTTTGTAAGCACTCGCGGCTACGGACTGCACCTCGACTCCACCGCGCGATGCACATTCGACATGCGAACCGCGTCGCGGGGCCGGTACGATATTTCCAGTGGGACCTCTGCGCTCCGGTTCCACTTGGTTCCTGGGCCCAAGCTCACGGAGGTGATCACAGGCTACACCGGCTTGACCGGCCGGCCGCCCTTGCCGCCGGCGTGGGCTTTCGGGGCATGGATCTCGTCCGACATCTGGCGCACCGGAGGAGAAGTTCGGTATGCGGTGACCAAGTTTCGTGAACGCAAAATCCCCGTTTCCGCGTTCGTGTTCGATTCTCCTTGGGAGGTGGCCTACAACGATTTCAGATTCAACGAAACCCAATTCGGTCTCCAAGAGAGCTTTGAGAACCAGAATTTTGCGGGATTCTCGAAGCTGACGGATATGATGAGCTTCCTTCAGCAAGCCGGCTTGAAAGTGATTTGCTGGATGGCTCCTTTCGTCAACATCAACTCGGATAACGAATCCGTGCCCGGGCAGAATCTTGGGAAGGCGCAGAACTATGCCGCAGGAGAGGCGGGGAATTTCTTTGTCCGGCAGTCCCCCGGTGGCCCGCCGCTGGTCGTGCCCTGGTGGAAAGGCCATGGCAGCCCGGTCGATTTCACGCAGCAGGCTGCTGCGAACTGGCTCATCGGACAGCTTCGCGCGCTGGTGACCGCCAGTGAAGTACCTACGAAATCCGGGAGTGAGCCGGCCATCGGCGGATTCAAGACGGATGACGGCGAATCAGGGAACGGCACCAATACCTACATTCCAGATACCGCGGTTTACGCCAACGGCCTCACTGGTCGCGGTTTTGTCAACGGCTACTGCAGGGAATACCTGAAAGCGATTTACAGCGTCCTCGGATCAGCCGGGCTCATCTTCGCTCGCAGTGGGTTCACAGGAACACAAGCGTTCCCCGGCTGCTGGGCAGGAGACAATGAACCAAACTTCGGCACCGACGATGGTTTGCCGAGCGTGATTGTGGCCGGTTTGGCTGCGGCAATGAGCGGCTTTTCAATTTGGGGTCACGACGTGGGCGGGTATCTGAATGGGAATTTCTCGCCTACTTCGCCCGCTGACCTGTTCATGCGATGGGCGCAGTTCGGATGCTTCTCGCCGATCATGCAGATGCACCGCCAGGTGAATCCGGCGGACCTCCGGCAATACCCCTGGGGCTACGCACAAGCGGGTGAAACAATCGACCAGAACGATGCGTTGGATAATTACCGGTTTTACGCCACCCTCCATACACGCCTCTTTCCCTATCTCTATACCCACGCCAAGCAGTCGCAGGACACCGGCGTGCCCATCCTGCGGCCGCTGGTCCTCATGCACCAGGATGATCCCAATACGTTTACCGTCGACCACACCTATTATTTTGGTAATGATCTGCTGGTGGCCCCAGTGATCGAGCCGAAAGTGACGCAGCGTTCTCTCTACCTGCCAGAAGGAACCTGGTTCGACTTCTGGACGAATCAACAGCACGCCGGTAAGCAGAACATCACCTGGATCAGCCCCGCGCAACCGGCGCAGCCCAAGTCCAAGATTCCGGTATTCGTGCGAAGTGGGGCAATCGTGCCGCTGCTGTTAGGGGACTCCGTCGAGACGCTCTGCGATCCGAACTACATCAACAACCCAGGATTGACGACTTGGGATGGAGGCATCGAAGCCAGCATTTACCCCGCGGGCAATTCCACCTTTACGATTTTCGATGGAACGGAGATCACATGCGTCGCCGGCGCAGCATCGACGACGACGACCGTGACCGTAAACTCACCGACCGCTCGTGCGATGATGCTGCGGATACACGCGGCGCGTCCCATATCTGTGCGGCGCGACGGCACTGTGCTGAGTGAGGAGTCTTCTGGTGCAGCATTGGTCGCCGCGAATGCTGCCTGGCGATTCGATGCAAATCTCGGATTTGTCCTGGTGAAATTTGCGCACCCGGGTGGCGCATCGGTAACGATCACGTTCTGACGCCGCGTGTAATTAATTTTGGAATGGAGGTCTAGAATGCCAAAGCGAAGTGCAGCTTTGTTAGCAGCCCTAATGTTGGCCGGCTGTCTGACGGCCGTTCTACCGGTCGTAGCCCAAGTTGACGTTCTGACCTACCGGTACGACAACGCACGTTCTGGCGCCAACTTGAACGAAACCACGTTGCAAAAGTCGAATGTCAACCATAAGACATTCGGCAAGCTTGCGTTTCGGAACGTAGACGGGAATATATATGCGCAGCCTTTGATCGTCACCCAAGCCTCGATCGTTACCAAGCCGAGCCCGGTGAACGTTGTGATTGTCGCGACTGAGCACAATAGCGTTTACGCGTTCGACGCTGACGACACATCGGCCGATCCGCCGACTGGGGAATCTACGAAGGCGCTCTGGCACACGGGGCCTGGAGCCCAAGGGCTGGGAAACCCGGTCGATAGTGTAACGCTTTCGCAGAAACTTGGACTCGGCAACAGCGGCTGCGTTGACCTCACCACCGAAATCGGCATTACCAGCACCCCAACTATCAAACTGACGCAAACCACTCCGCCGAAACAGGGCGTGATTTTCGTGGCCTCCAAGTCAATGACTGGCGCTCGGTTCAGCTATACACTCGTTGCCTTGAACCTAGCCGACGGGAAACCTTTGGGGAGTGGTGTGCCTATCGAAGGAAGCGTTCCCGGGCCCAACGGAACTATCGCTTTTGACCCTCTCCTTCAACTGAACCGGCCCGCATTGTTGCTGGACCAGAACACTCTGTATATTGCTTTCGGCGGTCATTGCGACGCACTGGACTACCGTGGATGGCTGTTCGCGTATGACGTTTCAGACCCAAGCAATCCGAAGAAGCTGGATGTCTTTTCCACTACTTTGACGCCTCGACCGAACGACAATGATCTGAACGGCCGCGGAGGAATCTGGATGTCCGGATTTGGTCCCGCCGCCATCGATGGCGCTGTCTTTTTCACCACCGGTGATGGGACTTATAACGTCGTGAAACCGAATGCTCTCGAACTCTCTGACAGCGTGATCAAAACGAGCCTGGTTGCGGGAAAGATTCAGGTCCAGGATTGGTTCGCACCGCGGAATGCCCAAGACAACAACAACCTCAACGGTTTCGACATGAAGGCGTTTGATTTGGATCTGGGATCGGCCGGGCCGGTTTCGATTCCGAACAGTCATCTCCTTCTTGCCGGCGGAAAAGAGGGCCGCTGGTATCTTCTCGATCGCAATGCCATGGGCAAGGGAACCAAGCTCTCACTGCACTCCTTTCAGGTGACCAGAGTTCCGCAAGCGCGAGTTCCAAACCCAAACAGGTCAGGGGATGTTCTGTTTTGGAATATCCACGGAGCACCAGTGATTTGGCCGCTCCAAGGCCAGATGTTCGCCTACGTGATGGGCGAAGAGGACTTCTTGAAGCAGTACAAGCTGATTCCCGACGCCGGTCCGGCAGGTTGGAAATTTGCGGCGGATATGCCCCTCAAGCAGAGCGAAGAGTCTGTGGGGCTCCCCCCGCCGAATATACTGAATGACCCTAATCGAAATGAGATTTTTATGCCGGGTGGGTTCCTCACTCTTTCCGCGCACGGGACCGACGCAGCAACCGGGATCGTGTGGGCGACGATGCCTTTCGCCGAAAATGCCAACCATGCGGTCGTGCGTGGAGTTCTCCGCGCTTTCGACGCGACGGATGTTTCCAAGGGAGAGCTTTGGGACAGTGAACAATCAGGCAACGACGGTCTGGGCTTTTTCGCCAAGTTCAACCCTCCGGTCGTAGCGAACGGTAAAGTGTATGTGGCCGCGTTTCAGCAAGAAAGCGTCAATACTAATACTCAAGTTCACACTAAAGCGCTCGGGGGATTGATGCCGGCATTAGTGATCTACGGCCCTACAAAGAACTGAGTAACGAAGGCGCGGATCGAGACTGCTGCCTTGAAGCATTTGCTTTAGCGAAGTTCAGCCAAATTCTATACTGCGCGAACAAGGAGATACCCTAATGAGTGGACGACACGGCAAACCCCTACGCGGACTGATGTCGACAAAGACATCGCCATTGTTCCAAGGACGCTTCGGTCGGATGTTCCGATCGCTACCCGCTGCCAAGTACGGAAAAGACGATGCTGAGAGCCGGGCCAATCTCATGAAGCTGGGTGACTTCATGACGTCCGACTTCGACCCGCCGAAAGACGGCCCGGATGCCGAGGAAAGCGGCATCCCGGCACTGTACACCTACTTCGGTCAGTTCATCGATCACGACATTACCTTTGATCCGATGAGCAGTTTGATCAAACATAACGATCCCGACGCGTTGACCGATTTTCGCACACCTGCATTTGATCTCGACAACGTATATGGCCGAGGGCCGGATGACCAGCCTTATATGTATAACGGCCACACGTTCCTGCTCGGGGATAAACTTTCGGGGGGCGTTGACCCAAACGCTCAGGACCTGCCGCGCAACACCCTTGGTCGCGCCCTCATCGGCGATCCCCGCAATGATGAGAACAGCATCGTTTCACAACTGCAGGGGCTGTTCCTACGCTTCCATAATCGGACGGTGAAGGACCATCCCGAAATCGATCCCCAGGCGCATTTCCACAAGCTGCAGAAGATCGTGCGGTTCCATTATCAATTCGTGGTCCTTCACGACTTCCTGCCCCGCATCATCCACTCCAGCGTGTTGGAGAACTTAAAGACCAACGGCCACTTCGATCGCCACAAGCTCAAGTTCTTCCATTGGAGGGACGAGCCCTTCATGCCTGTTGAGTTCTCGGTAGCGGCTTACCGCTTGGGCCACTCCATGATCCGCCCGGGCTATCGCTTGAACGACACCGTTCTGCTGCCTATATTCCCAGTTTCCAAGACGATGTTCCCCCCCAAAGGGATCCCGGAGGGACTGACCGGCTTCCGCAAAATGATATCGGTTTGGGGCATCGACTGGGGCCGTTTCATCGACATTGACATTCGTCCGTACGGGGTTGACAGTCAGCCTCCAGACGGCCCAACACAGCAGCGGCTTCAGTTCGCTTATCGAATTGACACCTCGCTGGTAACGCCAATTTCCGACCTGCCACCGGCGGTTGCCTCCGACCCGTCTTCCCTGCCACAACGGAACCTCCTCCGGAGCTTTGAATTGGGCCTTCCTTCCGGCCAGGACGTCGCCAAAGCAATGCATGTCACGCCGCTCAAGGATGACGAGATTACGATTGGTAAAGCGGTCGACACACCCGACCCCGGCGATGTCAAGGGTACGATCGCTTCCATTTCGGAGTTAAGCGCGTTCAAAGGAAATTGTCCGCTCTGGACCTACATCCTGGCGGAAGCGGGCAGGAACCAGGAGCCGGTGAAGATACCAGTCCAAGAAGACAAGACGATCACGACTCCGAGGCTTGGCCCCGTCGGCGGCCGGATCGTAGCTGAGGTCTTCCTGGGCATGATGTTCGGCGACGGCGATTCTCTGCTGAACCTCGAACCAGATTGGCAGCCGTCTGTGGGGCCGGACTATAAACTGAAGGATTTCGTCAAATACGCTTTAGGCAGCTAAGTCTCGCGAAAGGAGCAAGACCGTCCGAGAGCTTATGGGTCGATCTGGACGACCGGGTGAGAGAGATTCACCGGCCACATTGCTATCTCTGCGCTGCAGAAAGATTCGAGAATAGTCGAAGGTGACGTCGTTCTGCTGTCGGATGGAACGAAAGTACGCTGGGTAGGCGGAGTCGATCTGCTACGTATAAGTGAACTAACGCGAACGCCGATCTCCTTAGCCGAACTGTTACGACTCTTAGTTTCTGGCGGGATGGAGTCTCCAAGGGCCTCGGCGGTGGTTCAATGGTGTGTGCAACAACAGGTGATCGGTAACTCAGAACATGCAGACGATCATGCATTTTGGCTTTGATTCAGTTGTTGCTAGCGCGAGAGCACGACCGGACGTGCCCTTCCGCCGATCAGATCACCAAAGTCTGCCGCGAAAATGGCATCGTCAAGATCGCCCGTCAAAACTTCCTGCCGGGGTTTGCACGCACTGATCACTCCCATTGTCGGCTCCGCTAGGTCAAGAATAGGAAGGCCCATTGTGACTTCCGAAGGCAAATACGGCTGGCATTAGCGAGTTTTCTAGCGCGTCGCCGCTTCCCAAGCACTGCCTCAGTGTTGCGAGGTCTTTCGGCCTTGACTACGCAAGGGCTGTCAAGGGAAGAAATTGCTTTGCGGCCGAGGTCGGTGGAGAGCTGCCTCCACCTGCAAATCGAGAAGCGTGATTTCGGCGCGGCGGATTTCTAATTCTCCATCAAAATGCGGTGAAATGCGGTGAAGTTTTGTTTCGGGAATTTGTAAGTCGTTGAAAGAATGGCTCCTCAGGTAGGACTCGAACCTACAACCCTCCGGTTAACAGCCGGATGCTCTGCCATTGAGCTACTGAGGAGTGTTTGTGCGCTGTCAGGAGCGCGTCAAGTTGTAGCTGTATTGTAACGGCAGGGGCAGATGTCGTCAAAGAATTGCGAGACGCAATTGCAACGAACTGTTCCATTTTGGATAGCGCATTCGTGACTGCTCGCGGCGTTCGCCGCGATAGCTATCGAGTTTGCCGGAACTAGATTACCGGGAAAGAGGGATCTTGGAGGCAGCGCGAAAATCGGAAAAGCAGATCCCTCCCCCGACTGACTAAAGAGGCTCCTGAGAAACTCGTCGCGATGAAAGAAACCGCAGATTCCGGGGCTGAACTTTACCCCAACAAGCACAAAAGCGGCGCTTGTCGGGGACCCCTGTTCGCCCCTCGGAATGACAAAAAATAAAGGGTTTACAATGGCGCACCTAAAGGTGCGCCCTTTCAAAAGCATAAACCTTCGAGTTTTTCAGCAGCCTCTAAAGTCGTTCGTGATGACAAGACATAACGGCCCATCATCCAACCCCCTCGTGACGACAAGAAATAAGGTACCCATCATCCAACCCTTCGCACTGGTAAACTCAATGCAATGAGTTTCCGTGATATCGTTCGCTATTCTCTTCTTTCACTCGGCGCGCTACTCCTGCTGCCGGCAACGGCAGTGGCAGAGAATAACAGCAACAGCGTCTCCTCTACCATGACCGTTCCCAAGCCTCCCGCAACCAAGCAAGTACCTGTCACTGACGACTACTTTGGCCACAAGGTTGTTGACCCTTACCGCTGGCTGGAGGATGGAAGCAGTTCTGAAACCCAGCAGTGGGTGGCGGCGCAACTGGCGTTTACGCGCAGCGTCCTCGACAAGCTGCCCGGCCGCGACAAGTTGCACGAACGCATGGAGCAACTGCTTGAAATCGGCAACCTGGGCGGGACGCAGATTGGCGGCGAGTATTACTTCCACACGCGCCGTGAAGGCAGGCAGAACCAGCCCGTCCTTTACGTCCGCAGACACGTGGACGGTGAGGACGAAGTGCTGGTGGACGCCAACCAGCTTTCCAAGGATGGAACGATTGCGCTGGACTGGTGGGAACAGTCGCACGACGGTAAGTTTGTCGCGTACGGCACTTCTGAAAGTGGCTCTGAGATGAGCACGCTGCACGTCATCGAGACTGCCAGCCACAAGCTGCTGCCCGATACGATCGAACGTACTCGGGCCGCCAGCATCGCGTGGAAGCCTGATGACAGCGGTTTCTATTACACGCGCTATCCCAAGAAGGGCGAGGTTGCCGAAGGGCAGGAGATGTATAACCGGCACATCTTCTATCACCCGCTGGGCGGCGATCCCGCGAAGGACGCGCTGATTTTTGGTGAAGGACGCGATCCGCAGGATTGGCTAAACGTGGCCTTATCAAACGACGGGCGGTGGCTCAGCATCATGGTCGAGCAGGGCTGGGCGAAGAACGAAGTCTTTCTCAAGGACGTGCAAACCAACTCCCCCGCGGTGCGCATTACCACGGGCAAGGATTTCCTTTACTTTGTTGAGCCTTACGACGGCGATCTTTACATCCTGACCAACGAAGATGGCCCGCACTTTCGCGTCTTCAAGAGTCCGGTAACAACTCCAGGACGTGAACACTGGCGGGAGATCATCCCGCAATCCGACGCCGTGCTGAAGGAAGTGCACATAATCGGCGGACAACTATTCGCACTGTACGAGCAGGATGCGCATTCGCTGCTGCGCCGCTTCAGCACCGACGGCAAGGCCCTCGGCGAAGTGGAACTCCCGACTCTGGGCACGATTGTCAGCGTCGGTGGCGAGTACGATAGCACCAGCGCGTTCTACCTCTTTACCTCATTCACGGTACCCACCACAATCTATCGCTTTGACATTCAGACGGCGAAGAGCACGCTTTGGGATTCAGTCCCAACCGGCATTGACACCAACGCCTACGAAACGCGGCAGGTTTGGTACAAATCGAAAGACGGGACGCGGGTGCCGATGTTCCTCGTCATGCGCAAGGGACTGAAGCTCACCGGTCACAACCCGGCGATGTTGACCGCCTATGGGGGCTTCAACGTTAGCCTCACGCCGGAATTCAGCAAAGTGCTATTTCCGTGGCTTGATCATGGCGGCGTATTCGCCATGGCGAACCTGCGCGGTGGCTCGGAATTCGGGGAAGACTGGCATCGCGCCGGCATGCTCGACAAAAAGCAGAATGTTTTCGACGACTTCATAGCGGCAGCCGAGTACCTGAAGAAAGAGGGCTTCACCGACAAAGAACATCTGGCAATTCGCGGCGGCAGCAATGGCGGACTGCTGATGGGCGCGGCGCTTACCCAACGGCCTGACCTGTTTCGCGCTGTCGTCTGCCAGGTGCCGCTCCTCGACATGTTGCGCTACCAGAATTTCCAGATCGCCAAACTGTGGATCCCGGAGTACGGCTCGTCGCAAGATCCGAAGCAGTTCGAGTGGCTGTATGCCTACTCGCCGTATCATCACGTCAAGGAGGGCACGGTGTATCCGGCGGTGCTTTTCATGACTGCCGACACCGACACGCGTGTCGATCCCATGCATGCCAAGAAGATGACCGCATTGCTGCAAGCGGACAACGGCGGGCCGAATCCGATTTTGTTACGGATCGAGCCCAAGGCTGGACATGGTGCAGGCAAGCCCATTTCGAAGGTGGTGGAAGAGTGGACCGACATTTACTCGTTCTTGTTCTGGCAGCTGGGCATGACGCAGTGATGGCTGGTGCACCATTGTGCAGCAAGTGCAGTAGACCGCAAAAAAAGTTTTGCACAGACAAAGCCCCTGTGCCGGGCGTTAGGGCGCCACTAAGTTATTGATTGCGAAAACAGTTGTTGGAAATTCACAAGAGGTGCGAGTTTCCCAAGAAATCCACAGGGAGCATCACCTGCTACTCTTCGGAATCCCGAAAATTGCGGGCTTGGTGATCTAGTCCGAACCCGATTGCATGGCTGAGTTGTCCAAATAAGGTGGAGGAAGTCTTGGCATCAGATTCCCTGTTCCCAGCAGTCACGGCTCGGCAGCCGAGCGGCGAAGGCATCCTTCCGTCTCAGGATATTCGTCACTTCGTCGATACTGGCATCATCCGTTCGACTCGCGAGATTCCCGACAATCAGATTCAGCCGGCGAGCATCGATCTTCGACTGTGGCACGAGGCATACCGGGTGCGCGCCAGGTTCCTGCCCGGCAAGTCCACCACACTGCTCAATAAGGCGACGGCCAACGGCCTGCTCGAGAAGAGGATCGACATTACCGAGCCTACTTTGCTGGAGAAGGGTGTCGTTTACATCATCCCGTTGATGGAGAGCCTGGCGCTACCTTCCGATGTTTACGGCATAGCCAATTCGAAGAGCACGACTGGGCGGCTGGACATTTTCACCCGGCTGATTACCGAAACCGGTGACGAATTCGAGCACGTGCGAAAAGGCTATTGCGGCGGATTGTACCTGGAGGTGGTTTCTCGGACCTTTCCTATCGTCGTGCAGTGTGGCATGAAGCTTAATCAGTTGCGCTTCGTGCGCGGCAAGTCGAACGCGGCTGCAGATGATGACCTGAAAGAGTTGGCTAAAGCTGACGGTTTGGTTTTGGGCCAGGAAGACGGTTCGGGGCAGGCCGACATCAATCGAGGCCTATACATAACCCTTGACCTTCAGGGCAAGGGGCATTCCGAGGTGGTTGCTTATCAGGCCAAGAAGCACGCTCCCTCCATAGACCTTAGCCACATCAACCACTACGACCGGGCCGACTTCTGGATCCCAATCGACAGGCCGCGCAACGGCCAAATCATTCTTGAGCCGGGAGAGTTTTATCTGTTGGCGTCGAAGCAGCGAGTTCGCGTAGGGCCCGACCATGCTGCCGAAATGGTGGCCTACGATCCAACCATTGGAGATTTTCGCGCCCACTATGCCGGCTTCTTCGATCCCGGCTTCGGATATGGAATGCGCGGGGAAATCCCGGGGACCAAGGCGGTACTCGAGGTCCGAGTGCACGAGATGCCGATCGTCTTGGAGGACGATCAATACGTTGGCAGGCTGCACTATTACAAGATGGCGGCTATTCCAGAGAAGGTGTACGGCGTTTCAATAGGTTCGTCCTACCAGCAGCAAGGCTTGGCCCTCAGTAAGCAGTTCAAGCCAGAGCATCCAGACACATCCGGACGTGATTCCGGCACTACCACTGCTGCAAAAGCCAAGGACAACTTGGAAACCCCGCGGGATCAAAGTATCGAAAAGCCAAAAACCACAGAGGCGGATGACGACGATTCCGTTCTAAACGTTGCATTCCACAATCGCGGTGAGCACAGGTTGAACGCTAAGAATCGCTGAACGCGCGAAATTAACGGAACTTTGACCTTGCTTTCCGGGAATAACTGTATCTTGTTGCGTTCTCTCCGGAGTTTTGCGGGCCGCCAACTGGGGCTCCCACACCATTCGAATGTCTTCCAAAACCGGGCCGCACGATATACTCAGAGATTCTGCTGGTCGGTTGCGCCCCGATCCATTATGAGACGATCCCCAATCCTTGCCGCGGTTGCCCTGGCTGCACTTCTGGCTGGCGAAACCGGGTGTCTGTTCCGCACCCGCCTCGTCGAAATGCAGACCAGCACGGCCAAACTGCAGGTGGCGACCAAACAGCAGTTAGTGGACCGCATCAATCAGCAAGCCTCGCAGATCAAGACCCTGAACGCGACCGTCGAGATTGCCGCATCCGTGGGAGGAGAAAAGAAGGGAAAGGTAACCGATTACCAGCAGGTGCTGGGATACATTCTGGTGCGCAAGCCGGACATGCTGCGCATGATTGGGCTGTTTCCCATCGTGCGCAACAAGGCCTTTGACATGGTGAGTGATGGCTCGCGGTTCAAGCTGTCCATACCGGCAAAGGACAAGTTCTACGTAGGCAGCGCCGAGGTCGTCAAACCCGCCTCCAACCCGCTGGAGAACCTCCGGCCTCAGGTTATCTACAACGCCCTGTTCCTGCCGGAGATCGATAAAGACGAAATTGCGGTGATGGAAAATGACACGGAAACCGTGGTGGACACCAAGGCCAAGAAGATAGTCGAGCAGCCCGACTACGTGATCGACATCATCCGCCGCACCGACTCCGGCTCTGACTGGTATTTGTTCCGTGAGATCATATTTGAGCGCGTGAACCTGGTTCCGCACCGCCAGCTCATCTTCGACACGGCGGGCGCAATCGCCACCCGCGTCACCTATCAGGTCTACCGTGACTACAACGGCGTCAGCTTTCCGACGGTGATTGAGATTGAACGTCCGCAGGAGGAATACAGCATCCGCCTGACGGTAACCAAGCTGGACATCAACGAGGCGTTGCGCGATGACCAGTTCGCCTTGCAGCAGCCGCTGGGATCGCAACTGGTGGACCTCGATCACCCGCAGAACGCCTCGGCCACGACCCCTCAGAATCCCGATATCAAGCAGTAGTTGTTTTTTGTCACAACTGCTACTCCTGTGGCGCATAGACTGCCCACTCTCGTTGGGCTGGCCCAAAAGTCGGCGTATCCGTCCGCCGAGGTCGTCTTCGAATCGGGGCGGCTGGCGTCATGGCCTGGGTAGGCCACCGGAGCGAAGCGCACACCTTTCCACTGGGTTTGCACCATCGCGCCATTCCAGGCATTGCCCAGGTGTTGAGCACATATAGCAGCCCAGACTGAGCGTCGGCGCCCGTGCGCTGCATTACCTACAGGTTGTCATCGGCATAGAGCACTTGCGTTGCGCCATCGGCAAAGAGAATAGCGCACCCCGCGCCCCAGGAGAGGTCTCACGAATAAAGGTTGGTGACAGCGTTTACACCCTTGCGGATTGCTCGTCCGGGCCCAGCGGCAGGAAGTACTGTGTGCCGCGTATGGGTTCGCTCACCCGCCGCAGCAGCGCCTGCAAATCTTCGCTTCGTTCCACGAAGTCGATCTCGGAGGTGTTCACAATCAGCAGGTCCGACGAGGTGTAGTGAAAGAAAAAATGCTCGTAGGCCTTGATTACCTCTTCCAGGTAGTCGTCGCTGATGGTTTTCTCGCCGGGGGCGTTCTTTTTCTTCAGACGCTTCTTCAACACTTCGGGAGTGGCTTGCAGGTAGATGACAAGATCGGGCGTGGGCACGTTCTGCCGGAACAGTTCGTAATAGCGGTTGTAAACGTCAAGTTCCGCGTCGCCCAGATTAAGGCAGGCGAACAGCTTGTCCTTCTCGAAAATGTAGTCGGCGACGTAGGTCTTGTTGGGATTGCGTTTGACGTTGAGGCTGCCCAGTTGCTCGTAGCGCGCGATGAGGAAAGCGAACTGTGCCTGGAAGGCGGCCCCGTGCTCGCCGTCGTAAAAGGACCGCAGAAACGGGTTCTGCTCGGGCTCGGTGATGCGTTGCGCATGCAGTGTTTCCGCGATGACCTGGCAGAGGGTGCTCTTGCCGACTCGTATCGGGCCTTCGACTGCGATGTAGCGGGGTGGTTCGAAAAGGTTCGCCATGGGAGTAAAACAGTACGAACCGCAGAATATCTTGCCCGACGCTTAGGCGCAATTGGCGTGATGGTAAATGGTCCAGGTGCCGCGGTTCGCTCTTCGCTTTTCGCGATTCGCTGTTCGCTATTCGGCCTGTTTTCTTGCGCTTTCCGCAGCAGACAGATAACCCCAGCCTAAGTACATCGCAGGAGTGAGGGCACCAATTAGGGCCGCTTCCTCCCCGATGTATAGACGACGGGTGGAGCACGCCTTTCAGGCGTGCATAGTTGCCGCCTGCCCTGGCTTGCGCTTCAGCGCCTGAGGTAACGTTTTGTTACCTCAGCGGCTGAAGCCGACTCATCCCGAACTGTAACTGCACCGCTGAAGCGGTGCTCCACCCTACACACCAAATGGCAAACTGCTCTAGGCGGCAAGGCCCCGCCAGCCAGAAAGTCTCGGAGCGAACAGCGAAGAGCGGCCTTCCGGCTACAATCGAGCCAATGCTTCCCGAGCTTATTGGCGGGGTGGCGGCTGCGGGGCTGGCCTGCGTGGCTGGGTACCACACCATGTCGCCCACCTCCCAGCTCTATGGCCCGACATTCGTCGGCCTGGGGCCCGGCTCTCGCCTGCTGGCGCTCACCTACGACGACGGGCCTAACGACCCCTACACCTGGCGCATGCTCGAAGTGCTGGAACGTCACGGCGTGAAGGCGACATTTTTCCTCATTGGACAATACGTTCAACAGAAGCCCGAGATCGCGCGCGCCCTGGTTGACGCCGGACATACCGTTGGCAGCCATACCTGGAGTCATCCCAACCTGATTTTTACACCTGAAGCCGAGTTGCGGCGCCAGTTGGAGCAAACCCGGCAAGCCATCCTTGACGCCACCGGTGTGGAGACGAAGATCTTCCGGCCTCCGTTCGGGGGACGCCGTCCGGCCACGGTGCGCGCGGTGCGAGCGTTCGGTCTGCAGACGGTGATGTGGAACGTCACCTGTTATGACTGGAAAGCGAAGTCGGCTGGCGACATTGTCGCCCATGCCGAGCGCCAGATTCGCGGCGGCGATGTCATCCTGCTGCACGACGGCTCGCATGTGCGCATGGGCGCCGACCGCAGTCGCACCGTCGAGGCCAGCGACCGCATCCTCAGCCGCTATTGCAGCGAGGGCTTCCAGTTCGTGACGATTCCGGAAATGATGGCAAGAAGCACTAGCGAGTAGCTCTCCTTCGCGAAAATTTCCAAACACTTCCCGCCGCCCAGCGTCTTAGCTACTGAGAACACCGATATGCATTTGGATTGATATGCCAGCGCAGCCAACCAGCTCCACAATCTCGTGGCGGGAGACAGGCATCGTGCTCGACGGAACAGACGAGTTCGCAACGCTGGAAGCAGTGGTTCGCGAGCATGGCCGCCTGATCTTCAAGGTCGCGTACGGGTTGCTGCGCAACGCACACGACGCCGAGGACGTTGTGCAGGAGGTTTTCCTGCGCGTGCATCGTTCGGGGACGAAACATGTGGGTGACATGCCGGCCTGGCTGGCGCGAATAGCCTACCGGCTGGCGTTGGATCGGCTACGCAAGCCGAGCGCAGTTGATATAGCCGGTATGGAGATGACCAGCAGCCAGCCCGACGCCGAACACCTGGCCTTGCATCGCCAGCGTGTCGAGCAGGTTCACAAGCTGATCGCCGCGCTCCCTGAAGACCTGCGGTATCCGCTGGTGCTGTCGGCGATGGAGGAGTTGAACTCGCGCCAGATCGGGGAGGTGCTCGGCATTCCCGAGTCCTCGGTGCGAGGGCGCATTTTTCGGGCGCGACAGATGCTCAAGGAAAAGCTCGCGGCCACTACGGAAAGACAAAGATGAACTACAACGACGAATTCGATCACGTTCTTGACGACGCACTCGCCGAATACCGCGACGCCGGACCGCTTGCCGGGATGGAACAGAGAGTTCTGCGGCGAGTGAGACTCCATGCCGAGCGCCGTCGGAAGCTATGGCAGTGGTGGGGCGCCTTTGCCTTATGCACGGTCATGCTCGCGATTACCGTATGGATTGGATTGGGCAATCGTGCTCGGCATCAGACCGTCCCTCTGCAATCAGCGGGGGCGCAACAACAGAGGCCGCCGGTGGAGCCTCAGGCGATGAATGCAAGCACCCACGCCAGCCCGAAACCCGCGCCCGAGCGGGCGTTACTGGGGAAAGTGCCTGCGCGAAGCCGTCGCATGTCTGCCCAGACAGCATCAGCAGAGACCAGCCGGGCGCATGTGGGGCGTGAATTTCCTTCCCCTGCACCACTGAATCCGGAGGAGCGCGCTCTGCTCGCTCTGGCACAGGTCCACCCGGAGGTTTTGAACCATTTAACCGAGCAAGACGACCGGGAGATCGCCATTGCCCCCATCAACATTCAGCCGCTGGGGAATGAAACCAGCCGCAAACAAGGAGAAAACTGATGCGCACCCGACTACTTCATTGGATGACTATGGCTGTGCTTTTTGCGGCTTTTTCACGGCCAGCGATTGCGCAGGAGGCGTCTGCGCAGCAGGTCGCCGAAGGCAGTGCCAAGGTCTCGCAACTCGCCTCGCCAGCCCCGAAGCATTATTACAAGCTGAATTTTGTGCTGCGCGAGACAGATGACGGCAAAGTGGTCAATCACCGCGCTTTCACCATGAACGTCGCCGCCGACGCGCCGCAAACGAAAAATCCGATGTGGTGGAACCTGCGATCGGGCACGCGAGTGCCCGTCCCCGATACGAAGGGCGGGACGAACTACGTGGATGTCGGCGTCAACTTCGACCTGCGCGCCTTCGACGGCACTGATGGGCTTGAATTGGAGGTGACCTCCGAGATCTCCTCGGCGGGCACAGCCGCGGCGAACACGGCGCCGCCCATCCGGCAGGTGAAAGTACGTTCGGCGGTCATGGCCGCGGCCGGCAAGCCGACGGTGGTCTTTACTGCCGACGACCCCGCCAGCCAGCATCGGTTTGAGCTGGAGGTCACGCCGACGCGGGAGAGGTGAAGTGCCGGGACTGCTTTCTCCTCGCTATTTCCTAGATCAGCGTCAGCGCCTCGCGGGCCGCGGCGACAGTATCGTCGATATCACCCCGGGTGTGCGCGGTGCTGAGGAACGCGGCTTCGAACTGTGAGGGCGGCAGCCAGACTCCGGCGTCGAGCAGCGCCCCATGGAAGCGGCCAAACCTGGCGGTGTCGCAGGTGGCCGCGCTATCCCAATCGGTGACCTGCTTATCGGTGAGGAAGAATGTGAACATCGATCCCACGCGGTTGGCCGTCATGACGACGCCAGCGTCTTTGGCGGCGGTGATGATGCCCGCGACCAGCTTGCCCGCCATGTCATCGAGTTGCTTGTAGAATTGCTGGCGGTTGGCCTTCAACTGACACAGGGTGGCGATGCCGGCCGCCATAGCCAGCGGGTTGCCGCTCAACGTTCCCGCCTGGTACACGGGGCCAAGCGGGGACACCAGATCCATGATCCTCGCTGGTCCGCCATAAGCGCCGACCGGCAGACCGCCTCCGATGATCTTGCCCAGCGTGGTGAGATCCGGCCGGATGTTGTAGAGCTCCGACGCGCCGCCAAAGGCCACGCGAAAGCCCGTCATCACCTCGTCGAAGATGAGCAGCGCGCCATGGCGCGCGGTGATTTCGCGCAGGGCCGCGAGGTAGCCCGGCTGGGGCGGCACGCATCCCATGTTGCCGACTACCGGCTCCACGATTACGCAGGCGATCTGGCCTTTGAATCTGGTGAAGGCGGCCTCAACAGCGCTCACGTTGTTGTAAGGCAGCGCCAGGGTGAACTCGACAAACTCCTCCGGTACGCCCGCCGAGCCGGGAATGCCGAGCGTTGCCACGCCGGAGCCGGCCTTCACCAGCAGGGCGTCGCTGTGTCCGTGATAGCAGCCTTCGAACTTCACAATGAACTTGCGGCCAGTGTGAGCGCGGGCCAGCCGGATCGCCGACATGGTCGCTTCGGTTCCTGAGCTGACGAAGCGGACCTTCTCGATTGCCGGAAAGGCTTCGACCACCAGTTCGGCCAGGTCAGCTTCGGTGGGAGTGGAAGCGCCGAAGCTGGTGCCGTTGCGGGCGGCCTGGATAATGGCCTCGGTGATCTCGGATGGAGAGTGGCCGAGGATGAGCGGCCCCCATGAGCCCACGTAGTCGATGTAGCGGTTGCCGTCTGCATCCCAGACGTGCGCTCCCAGGCCGCGTACCAGAAACGGCGGCGTGCCGCCGACCGAACGGAAGGCGCGGACCGGCGAATTGACGCCGCCAGGAATGAGCCGCTCAGCGCGGGTTTGCAATGCGCGGGATTTATCAAGACTGCGGGCCATGGGTCGCTATTCGCCTTTCGCGAGTTCGCTCTTCGCTTTTCGGCTCTCAACGTGAAACAGAGGAGTTTATCAGGGTGAGCGCAGAGCAGGTTGTGAGGGGTCGCGGAAAGGAAGGCGGACTGGCCGGATGTTCAAGATGCACTGTTTTCGTGTACACTGTCGTCGTATGAAAAATATAACGCTAAGCGCAGAGGAGGAATTGATCGAGCGGGCGCGACTGATAGCTCGCTCTCAACATAAGACGCTTAATGCGGCTTTTCGGGAATGGCTACGCACGTTTGCCGCCCAATCGGGTGACGAGCAGGAATTTGATAGGCTCATGAGGCGCCTGCGTCACATCGATGCCGGCGGTCCCTTCAGCCGGGACGAAATGAATGAACGCTAGATTTTTTCTGGACACGAATCTATTCGTTTATTCGCTGAGCCACAGCGCAGCGGCAAAGTCGCGCCGGTCAGCGCAGCTGATTCGACAGGCTATCGCAACCCGCAACGGGATTGTCAGCTACCAGGTTATACAGGAGTTCTTTCATGTCGCGTTTCGTCGCTTCACTCCCCCAATGAGTCTGGCCGAAGCAGAGCAATACCTTGCGACCGTGTTCCGTCCTTTATGGGCAATCCATTCATCTCATGCGCTCTACGCGGAGGCTCTGCATTTGCGAAACAGATACCGGCTCTCGTGGTACGACTCCCTGCTTGTCGCGGGAGCTATCGAAGCCGAATGTAGCGTGCTCTACAGTGAAGACATGCAGCACGGCCAAGAGTTCGGCAACATGCGGATTGAGAATCCTTTTTTGTAGCTCCTGGAGGCCCAGCATCAAGAAAGACCTCTACGGGAGGCGCTTACTATTCGCGTCCCGCCTACGTCCAACCGATAGCCGGAAGTGGGCATTTTGCCGGAACTTATGCGATTTTCCTGCCACCTTCCTGCCAATCCGGCATCGAAACTGAGGTAGAATGGGAGCGAGAGTATCCCTCCTAGCGAATTACACATGTCAAAGACCACCAAGGTTATCGTCCTCACCCTCTCTTTTGTGCTGGCTACGTTCGTGGTAGTTGGCGGACTGGGAGTTCGGGCCAACACCAATGACGACGGCTCCTATCGCCAGTTGGGCGTTTACAGCGAAGTGCTTTCGCGTATCCGCACCGAGTACGTCGAGGAACCGAACATTTCCAATGTGACCAACGGCGCCCTGCACGGGTTGCTGGAGTCGCTGGACGCCAACTCCAGCTATCTCGATCCCACAGAGTACAAGGATTACAAGCAGCGCAAGGAAGGCAAGGCTGGCATTGGCGCTGCGGTTTCCAAGCGCTACGGCTACGCTGCCGTGATCTCGGTGATTCCGGGAGGGCCGGCTGACAAAGCGGAAATCGAGAGTGGCGACATCATCGAGGCCATCGAAGGCAAGACCACGCGCGACATGTCGCTGGCTGAGATTGACGGCCTGTTGACCGGGACCCCGGGGTCGGTGGTCAATGTCTCCGTGGTGCGTCCGCGGCGGGCGCAACCGGTGAAGTCAGAACTGACGCGCGCGATTGTTACCGATCCGGCGGTCAGCGACAAGATGATGGAAGACGGCATCGCCTACATCAAGGTCGATGACTTCCCCAAGGGGCGTGCGCAGGAGATCGCCAGCAAGCTGAAGGCGGTGCAGAAGGAAGGCGCCAAGAAGATCATTCTCGACCTGCGCAATTCGGGCGACGGCGAGGAGAGCGAGGGCATCGCGACCGCGAACCTCTTCCTGAACCACGGCACCATAACCTACCTGCAAGGTCAGAAGTATCCCAAGCAAGTGTTCAACGCCGATCCGGAGAAGGCTGTGACCAGCCTGCCGCTGGTGGTACTAGTGAACCGCGGTACGGCGGGAGCTGCGGAAATCGTAGCCGCAGCAGTGATGGAGAACGCGCGCGGCGATGTGGTCGGCGATAAGACCTTCGGTTCGGGTTCGATCCAGAAAGTGATCGACATGCCGGACGGCTCGGCGCTGGTGCTGTCGGTTGCCAAGTACTACTCGCCGTCAGGCAAGGCGGTGCAGGACACGGCGGTCACGCCGAATATCCTGGTCGCCGACGCGAACGACGACTTCATCGCTCCTGACGAGGACGAGAACGCGCCGGATGACGCGCAGAAAGACAAGCAAGAGAAAGCCAATCAGCCGGACGATCAGCTGAATCGCGCAATCGAAGTACTGAAGACCCAGGGCAAGAAAGCGTAGGCTTTTTCACCACCCTTCGGCTTCGCTCAGGGCAGGCTGCGGCACAAAGGCACGGAGATTTCTCCGTGCCTTTTGTTTTGAGGGAAGATAGAATGCGACGAGAGAGGGGTGCACGATGCAACGAGTGATTGGGCTGGGCGGGATTTTCTTCAAGGCAAAGGACCCGAAGGCGTTATACGAGTGGTACCGTCAACACCTCGGAATTGAGAGCGTGCCCGGCGCCGGGGCCATGTGGCGTGACGCCGACCACCCGGAGGTCGCGGGCTGCAATGTGTGGGCGATCTTTCCGCAGGAGACGAAATATTTCGCGCCCAGCCAGTCCAGCTTCATGATTAATTTCCGGGTAGAGAACCTCGACGAGCTGCTGCGCGCGTTGCGCGAAGAAGGCGTGGAGGTGGATCCCAAGGTGGACAAGGTGGAAGAGTCCGAGTACGGAAAGTTCGCGTGGATCATGGATCCGGAAGGCAATCGCGTGGAATTGTGGGAACCGCCGAAGGCAGTGGTTAGTGGCTAGTGGTTAGTGGATAGTGTGCAGGGCGCCCTCGCTGCGCGCAGTGTTTTAGATTTGCTGAGAGCTGGAGATCAGACAAGCATTTATTAGTAACGGTTGCTGATTGACTGATGGATTTGTTCTTGCCGGGGCTAAAGAGTGTGCGTGAGAAGATCTGCCGTCCCAACGGGACTCGGATCCATTTCCACTTTACCCAGCACTCCGCCTGCGGCTCCGTGCTGGGCTAAGCTCTTTCGCCCCTGCGGGGCTTGCTGTTTGCGCAATTCGCACCACCGAGCCGACTCAAAATGAATTCTCACGCACACTCCAAAAGCCGTGCCCTGATACAGCCCGGAATGATTTATGGGATGAGAGGTAGTTGCTAATTGCCGATTTGCTAAGTGCTAACTGCTAACGGCTAATTGCTAGTTGCTAGTTGCTAGTTGCTAGTTGCTTCTACTCCGTCCAGCGCTTGAAGACCAGGCAACCATTGGTGCCGCCGAAGCCGAAGGAATTCGACATGGCGTAGTCCATGTTGACCTTGCGGGAAGTATGGGGCACGAAGTCGAGATCGCAACCCTCGTCTGGGTTGTCGAGATTGATGGTCGGCGGGACAATCTGATCGCGCAGCGCCAGCACAGTGATCGCAGCTTCCAATCCTCCGGCGCCGCCCAGCAGATGTCCAGTCATCGACTTCGTAGAGCTCACCAGCATTTTGTAGGCGTGATCACCGAAGGCGCGCTTGATGGCGTTAGCCTCCAACTCATCGCCCAGCGGAGTGGAAGTGCCGTGCGCGTTGACGTAGCCAATCTGCTCGGGCGAAATGCCGGCGTCGCGCAGCGCATTGCGCATCACCCGATAGCCGCCTTCGCCGCCGGGAGCCGGCTGTGTGATGTGATTGGCGTCGGCGCTCATGCCGTAACCGACCACCTCGGCGATGATCTTGGCGCCGCGCTTTCTGGCGGACTCAAGCTCCTCGAGGATCAAAATTCCAGAGCCTTCGCCGATGATGAAGCCGTCGCGGTCTTTGTCCCAGGGGCGGCTGGCGCGATGAGGATCGTCGTTGCGCGTGGAGAGGGCACGCATGGCCGCGAACCCGCCAACGCCCATGGGAGTGATGGCGGCCTCGGTCCCCCCGGCAATCATCACGTCGGCATCGCCATATTTGATGACCCGGGCAGCGTCGCCAATCGAGTGAGCACTGGTGGTGCAGGCGGTACACGTGGCTTCGTTGGGACCTTTGGCGTTGTTGCGGATGCTGACCTGGCCGGCAGCCAGGTTGACGATGGCCGCGGGAATGAAGAATGGTGAAATCTTGCGCGGGCCGCCATTGAGCAGGTTGGAGTGTTCGCGCTCGATGATATCGAAGCCGCCGATACCGGAGCCGATATTAACGCCGGTGCGCTCGGCCATGTCTTCATTCGCGACTTTGTAATTGGCCATGCGCAGGGCTTCATCGCTGGCTGCGATGGCCAGATGAATAAAGCGCGCCATTTTGCGCGCTTCCTTCTTTTCCACGAACTGTAGAGGGTCGAAGTTCTTGACCTCGGCGGCGATCTGGCAAGCGAACTGGGAGGCGTCGAAGGCGGTAATGCGCTCCACGCCGCTCTTGCCGGCCAACAACGCTGACCACACCTCTGCAGTGTTGTGGCCGACCGCGCAGATGACCCCGATCCCCGTTACGACGACACGACGACTCAATCTACTTGGATCCCTTCGCGTGCGAGTTGATGTAGTCCACGGCGTCTTTCACGGTACGGATCTTCTCCGCATCTTCGTCGGGAATCTCGATCTCGAAGGCCTCTTCAAAGGCCATGACCAGCTCAACCGTGTCGAGCGAATCGGCGCCCAGGTCGTCCACGAACGATGCATTGGGAGTCACCTCGGCCTCATCCACGCCCAACTGCTCCACGATGATTTGTTTTACACGTTCCTCTACGGATGCCATGAGGTCAGCAATCTCCTTTCGACCCGCCCGTCTGGCGAGCGAAAAACTTCGCTATGTCGGTAACAGGCGACCAGTCCGCTCCCCGCCGGGGCGGGCGGAGCGGGATGATGGCCGGGGTGGCGACTACTTCTTCACCTTGGCGTGCTGGTCGATGTACGTTACGGCGTCCTGCACGGTGCGGATTTTCTCCGCGTCCTCGTCAGGGATTTCGATCTCGAAGGCCTCTTCGAAAGCCATGACCAGCTCGACCGTGTCGAGCGAGTCGGCGCCGAGGTCGTCTACAAACGAAGCGCTGGGCGTCACTTCCGCTTCATCCACGCCCAACTGCTCCACGATGATCTGTTTTACCCGTTCTTCAACCGAAGCCATCGATTCGTTCTCCTATCGCGCACGTGGCATCCGCCGCGGCGGGCAAACTTGCAAGTGTAATTGCAGCCTGGATGCCGTGTAAAGGACGCCGAGGCCCTTGAGACAACCAAAGCCTACAGGCGGCTTCGCCAGCGCTCAGATAGATGATGCCCGTTTCATCCTAAACGGTAGGCTTGGCAAGGTCAACGCGTAGCGGGTAATGGTGTAGTTCGACTTCCAATTATGGCTTCTCAGCAGCTTCACTGAGGGTTCGCGCAGCGGCTTGGCTGAAGTCCTCGCGATTGCACTTGTGCGCGTTGAACTGTTGTTGAATAGCGGCTTGGGCTTCCGACTGCCCGCTAACGGGCTGGTGCGCTGGAAACTGCATGCTGCAGTATTCGCAGACTCCCAACACGGGAACGTTGTTAGTGCGCCGAACGATCCGGAGTTTGCGCTTCGCCATACTTCGAGTTTACGCTTTCCCCGCTGCAGCACCATTACCGCGTAGCGCCTTATTTTGGAGTTGGAATCGAATCCGGCATTTGGGGAGAATCTGTAGATGTCATCGACAGCGAAGAGCGTTGCCTAATGACCATAAGGCTAAGAGTTAAAAGCGGCGTTGTGGTACAACCCTGTGATGCGGGCTGTGGTGCAAAGAGTGATCCGGGCGAGAGTCAAGGTAGGCGACGAAATTACTGGGGAGATCGGGAAAGGTCTGCTGGTGCTGCTGGGAGTCGGGCAGGATGATAGCGAGGGCGATGCCGATTATCTGGCGGAAAAAGTGGCGGGATTACGGATCTTTGAGGATGAAGCAGGGAAGATGAATCTCAGCGTGGGGGAGATAGGCGGGGCGGTGCTGGCGGTTTCGCAATTTACGCTATTTGGGGATGTCCGGCGAGGCAAGCGGCCGTCGTTTGACGACGCCGCAAGACCGGAGCTTGCGCGCCAGTTGTACGACGCTTTCGTGGAGCGGATTCGCGGGCTGGGGTTGCGCTGCGAGACGGGACGCTTTCAGGAGATGATGGAAGTTGAACTGGTGAACAGCGGGCCAGTCACGATTCTGCTGGATTCGAAGAAAGTGTTCTGAATTTGGACCACGTCACGGCTGCGGCTTCTGCTGTTGTTGCTGCTCCCGCTGCTGCTGTTTTTCCTTGCTGACCGGCGTTGTCGCGCTGGGAGCTTTGCAGGTTTGCGATAGCACCTCGACTACCGTCACCTGAAAGCGGCGCCCTTCCTTGGCTTTCGTCTGCGGTTGCGCTTGCGGGCTGGCCTCCCAGGCGCCTGTCAGTTTCACCTTTTTGCCGGAATTGGTCCTCAAGTCATCGGGGCCGAGGACCTGGACCCCAGTGCGGTGTTGCATGCTGGTCAACAGAAACTTGCCATCCGCGTCGGGTCCGCTGAGACAGCCAATGAGCGTGGGACCTTTGGCGCCGGACGGCTTGGTTACCTGATCGCCGCTGATGCCACTGTTGTCTTTGGTGGCGCTGGCTGCATTCCTCTGCTGTTCGGCAGGTGTGTTGGCAGGAGGGGGCGAGTTCTGCGGGGTAGTGGCGGGCTGTTGGGCCGCGGCGGAGATGCTGATGGCAGCCGCCAGCGTCAGCAGATAGAGGAACGACTTCATTAGCAGACCTCGGGTCATTATCGAGAATACCTGAGGGTTCGACGCGGCGCAGTGAGCGGAAGTTGCAATGGGGGCGTGGGTTTACTTGTGGGCCCACACCGACGCGTTCAGGCAGGCCACTACACCGTCGATGATCTTGCCGAGGCCGTCCTGGAACTTGCTGGCATCAACGATGTTTTTGCTGTCTGCGGCAAGGGCGGACTCGACGAAGGAGAGCGCGGCTGCCTTTTTCTCATTGCCTGACTTGGCGCCGAACAATCCTTCGGTGATCTGACACAGTGTGGGAGGCACTTCGCCCAGGACCGCGGCGGGCGGCAATGCCATGGCAAGTATGAGGAGAATGAGGACAGAAAAAAACCGCCCTGTCAGGCGGTTGATGGTCGGCATAATCCATGCCTCTCTGCTGCCGGCCGGAGCCGGCGGAAAGTTGCGAATTTGATGGTATGTCCCACAGGGTGGGAGTCCTACCCCGAGTTGCGCGAGATACTTGTTAACCGCGTTCCGGTTGCGCCGCCTGGTAGCTGCGCATGAAATCCTGCACACTGCGCACGTAAACGTCGGCGAAGTCCACGACCTTGCGCCGCGCCTGGATAGTGTTCATGGCAGCGTCGAGCGGGAAGCCCAGGGCACAGAGCACCGCCAGCGTCATCATGGGGGCGCGATGCACGCCCGCGGCACAATGGATGAAAACTTTGCTCTCGGCATCGTCCAGCGCTTCCAGAGCGAAGTCAACCCCGCGCTGTAACAGCTCCGGAGGCTTGAGCTGAAAGTCGTCGTCGGTGGGGTTCCACAGCACCTTCACGCCGTAAGGCTTGGCCAGTGCAGTGTCGTCCCACTCGATCTGCATGTCCACGATGTGAGTTACTCCGGCGCGCACCACCTCGATCATCTTGTCATCGGTCCAGATGCCGCCGCCCAAGGCGATGCGGTCGGTCACCCACGTCATGTCCATGCTGCAGTCTGCTCCCACTGTGGAGTCCGCCGCGGCGGAACTCCACTTGCCATTCTACAAGGCGGCTAGTTGAGATATCGGTTACGAAAGGGCATGACTTCAGAGGGCGCGGAAAAGTGTCCTCACGCGGCCACGTCCGGCTCGGGCTCGTCGTCGCGCAATTCATCCAGCCCCAACGTCTTCAGGAATGCTTCGACGCGATTGGACGGCGGCGGCTCGGGCGTCGGAGAAGACGCAGCCAGAGCACCGGCTGGCGCAGCAGGCAGGGCGTTGGGCGCGGCTTCGTTCTCCAGGGGAGGCAGGTTGTACACCCCGGCAAAATCGAAGAGGGTGCGCGCCGCCAGATAGCTGCCCGACTCCGCCAGCTTGATGACCGCGCCGTTGATCTCCTCCAGGTGACGCCAGACTTGCAGCCTGGCGCGCTCCACGGCCTGTTGGCGCGACTTCAGGGTGGAAAAGGCCGCGGCGTGCCGGCGGGCCCTCCGCGCCGCGGCGGTCGGAGCAGGCGGATTCTTCGTGGCAGTGCTTTTCTTTAGCAGACGCTTGCCGTGGGACACCGCACTTGGCGGCGCTGGCCCCGGCTTCTTGGCGGATGGCGCCGCACTGTTTTTGAGTGGCATGTTCGTTCTCCGGAGGGATTGTGCCGTCCCTGTTGGGACTCGGATGTTTTTCTGCTTAACCCAGCACTCCGCCTGCGGCTGTCTGGGCTAACTGTCCGCCCTATTTTCGGCCAGTAGACCCTACTGGCAAAGATCGACGTTCGTTCTCACCTGCCCCCGGGAAGGGGTCATCTACCCCTGGCGGGTGGAGCGGGACATTTGTAGTCCTCCCACATTCGGTCGCCGTGGAGAAACGCGCTTAAGCCGCGGGACACATGCTTTCCTCTTGGTCGAATCGTATGAAGTTTCGTACCGGGACGAAGTATCGCGCAAAACCTGAAGCCGTTGACGTTGGCAATCGCGTGGAGGCGCGCAGGCCCGCCCCACCCAAACTGACGCAAAACACGAAAGCCAGCCGAAGCTGGCGGTTCGCCGAATAGCAGGCAGAAACACGAAAACCCAGCACTTGGCTGGGTCGGTGGCGGGAAGCTCTACAGAACCGCTTCCTCAATCTCTAACTCTAGTTTCAATATAGCACATTCTGGCGGGAAATGACACACTTTTAGGCATTTATATCTGCCATGTTTTCAGTCAGTTAAGTACGGTTGTTGTGTTTTGCCATATTGACATGTAAAAAGTAGTCGGCAAAACGTGCAAGTGGTAGCACGACGACTATAAAATGGACCGATTTGGGAATGGGCCGGACACAAACGGCGGGGCTAAAGCCCCCGTCTTTATAGTGAGCATGTGCGGACGGCCTGAAGGCCGTCCCCTTCAAGGCCGCCCCTTCAAGACCTGAAGGCCGACCCTTCAAAACTCCTGTGCTTCCCACCCTCTCGCCAAAGTCGGGCGAAAGGATGGGGCACCCAGCCCTAGAACATGATAGTGAGCATGTGCGGACGGCCTGAAGGCCGACCCTTCAAAACTCCTGTGCTTTCCACCCTTTCGCCAAAGTCGGGCGAAAGGATGGGGCACACAGCGTTTTTCCCCAGCCTGCTAGAACATATTCCACAAGAACTGGTTGTACACGTCGTGATGGTATTGCACCTCGGGCGCCTTGACGAACGTGCCCAGCAGCCGCGGACAGCGGTCCGCCGAGGCCTGCTTCAAATCCGCGTAGCGGCCCTTGACGTCTTCGCCCAGCATGGTGGTCGTCCACTTGGCGTCGCGGAAATTCTCCAGCGCGGTGTAGATGTTGTCGGGCAGATAGCGCTCGGCCTGGCGCAGGTTCTTGATCTTCGCCGTGTCGCCGTCGAGCCCCGACTTGAACACCGCGTACATCACCATGTAGGGATTCGCATCCGGGCTGACCGAGCGCACCTCGACGCGCATGCTCTTCTCGTTGCCGATGGGAATGCGAATCATCGAGCCGCGGTCCACCGCCGACGCCTTGATCTGGTTGGGCGCTTCAAAGTGCGGATCGAGCCGGCGATAGGCGTTGACGCTGGCGTTCAGCATCAGGCAGACATCGTTGCCGTGGGTGAGAATGCGGTCGACAAACGACCAGCCCATTTTGCTGAGCTTCTCTTCGCCCTTGGCGTCCCAGAAAAGGTTCTTGCCTTTCTTGCTGACCGAAACGTTGGTGTGCATGCCGCTGCCGTTCACGCCGACCACCGGCTTGGGCAGGAACGACGCGGTGAAGCCCATCCGGGTCGCCACCTGGCGGCAGATCAGCTTGTACAAGCTGGATCTGGTCGGCGGCATTTACCACTTCCGAATACGAGTAGTTAATTTCGAATTGCGACGGCGCCACCTCGGGATGGTCCTTCTCGTTCTGGAATCCCATGGCGCGCTGCACCTCGGCGGTGGTGTCGATGAAGGTGCGCAGCGGATCGCCGGGCAGCGAGTGGTAGTAGCCGCCGGTGTTGACGTAGTCGAACTTCTGCGTCTCATGATAGTGGCGCTCGGCCTGGATGCCGTCGAACAGGAAGCCTTCGATTTCGTTGGCGGCGTTCAGGGTGTAGCCCTCGCGCTTGAAGAGATCGTCGGCATAGCTCTTCAGCACGCCGCGAATGTCGGCGGCATACGGCGTGCCGCCCTTGTCGATGACATCGCCGAACACCAGCACTTTGCCGGGCCCAAAAATGTCGGCCGGGCCCCAGTAGAACGATGGCCAGTCGATGCCCAGGCGCAGATCGCTCTCGCGCTGCGCGGTGAAGCCGCGAATCGAGGAGCCGTCGAAGGTGAGGTTGTCCCAGCTCTTGAGCAGGAACTTCTTGTCGTAGTCGAGCATGTGCAGCCGGCCTTCCAGGTCGCTGAACAGCACGGTCACGGCCTTGATGCGCTTCTCGTCGGTCAGATATTTCAGGCGCTCCTCCTGGACTTTGTGCAGGGGGACGCGGTTCTTGCGCTGCTCTTTGGAGCGCAGATTCAGGTCTTCGAGCTCGTCATAGGAGAGCGAGAGAAAGTTGCGCAGTTCAGTGGACATGGATCTCCTCGGAATAAATTCGGCCGGCTGTGGGCCAGAATGAAGGTGAAGATGAAGTCGTGCATTGCAACGGGACTTGCTGTGTTTTTGGTGATTGGTTTTCCCTACTGCCTGGTGGTGGAAGCTCAAGGTTACAGCCCGCTGGCTCCCCTCGCCAGTAAAAAAAGTTGATGGGAGGTATTAGGGGAATTTATGGAGGGCTGGCGACTACTTAGGCTCGCAATATTTCGAAGGACAATGTTCCGTCAACTCCGCGTGGTCAGGGTTCACGCCATTGTTCTCAGAAGGATCGGGGTCCCTACGACCGTTGGCGTAACTGACAAACGAACCATTGTTTGGGAAATCGGCAGGACTTGCACAGCATTCTGAGGACTGACAGGTTCAGGATCGATATCAACCAATTCCAGGGCAAGTGCCACACGCTGTTGCGCCGGAAAGGTAATGGCTGAATTTATATTCCGCGATCTGTTCGTAAAACAATTCTAGAAGCCATATGTCACCCTCAACGGCGACACCTGATGGTAGTCGACGAAGGTCGTAATATCGTTTAATGAGCGGATAAGTGGAGGTAGATTTGGTGCTAGATGCTGTTGGGCGTAAAGCCCTGGAATCCACGCTAGATCTCAGTAAAGCGGACACGCGTCGGTTACCCAAAGGTTCTGGACGGCGGCATTCACCGGGGGATCCCAAGCTACAACGAGTCGCAGGAATGGCTGTTTTGCTTCCGACGACCAATCACTTGGAATCGGAACCTGCACTCTAGCAGTGTCACCCGGAGCCTCAAGTACTCCTTGCCAAATCATCACTGCTGATTGGGATGCTGGACTCCGCAATCTTTTAGCACTGGCCGTGCCCATGCCCAGCGTCCTCTTGAGCTAACTGCGCGACCTGTTCAGCATTAATGGGAGGCTCTGCTGTAAGGGACAAGAATGCCTTAACTGTCACTAAAAGGCCGAGCGCCACGCTCGCAAACTTGTTGCAGCATCTGAAAGAGAAAAAGCTGCTTCGCGAGCAAGGAGCGGCGTGGAAAACGATGTACCAAACTTGTCTTCCCATAATCCGATATCACTGGACCCCCAAACACCCATCCCAGGCGAAAAATCGTAATTGGCAGTACAGTTACCACCGTTTGCCGAGAAATCGGGCTTAGGACTGTCGCCCAGACCTGGACCTATGCGACAAAATGGACTTGCCAACCGGCCTGCGTCGCCAGACCATTAGGCGATAAACGCTCGACATAAGAGCCACACGTTAATGAGTTGAAGCTGCGCGCCAGTGGACCCAACGCCCAATTCGGATCTTCATAGTGCAACGGGTAATCTGTTGATGGGATAAGCCCTAGTGGACTATTTCCAGCGGCTACGACAACCAAAATGTCATTCTGATAGATAAAGTTGTCGATGTCCTGAACAACAGACAAAGCCTCGTACTTTTTGACGGGCAACATAGAATTCCAAGGCTCATTCGAATCAAAACTCATGTTGAATACGCGCACATCCGGAGCCGTCGACACGACCGTCTGTAGCGCTGGGTAAATGCTCTTATCTTCAATCAGCCCGGGACCGATTCCGCTAATGTTGATGTCGTAATATCGAGCATTACCTTCCGGCATTAGAGTGGGAATGCCGGTTGAATAATCAGGATCACCGAAGACTACACGTGACGCGACAAATGAGCCGTGGGATCCAGCCCGCGATGCGTAAGACGTCGGGGCCATATATCTTTGTTCTTAGATAGGGCTTTAATTTCACATGCTCCGGACGGCACGCCTGTATCCACGACTCCAACCGAAGGAAGGCTTGAAACATCGATAACCGAGTTAATGGAGGCGTCCACCTGCGATGGACTGGATCTGTGATTTGCCCAAACCGCAACCGACAGGAGGGGAGAGTGCACAGACTGGACGGAAAAGAACTGTTCGGCGATCGTGCGCAACGCGACTGGTGTAATCTTGCCCCTAATCCATTGCCTCCCCGTGAAGTCAGTTCCTGTTCCCGTTAATACCTCTCCGGTAGGCTTTGCCAAAATTGCACCAACCGCGTGTATCAGTGACTCAACTTCAGCACGCGTGAGAAGAGGCTGGAACTCCACTACCGCATCAGCGAGTTGTTTTTTTTGGAAGACTCGACAGCCATTCATGGTCAATGCGAAGCTTCAAGGGAATCATATCGAAGGAGTCTATCGTTGCCCATCTGGCCTGCTCCCTCGGCCCGAACTCGGGAAGGGCGTTGACGGTTGACGTGATCTGCTCGACTAGCTCAGGTTTCATGTGTACGACTGCACTCCCGTCTTCTGCCACTTGCAATAAATCGATCCCAAGTCTTCTAACACGCGGGAGTCTTTTTCCGAATAGTTTGTCTTTTTCGAACAGTCCCCTTAGGCGCTTTCGTTTTATCAACGGAAACCTTCGTGAGTTCGGGTTCAGGATTGGCTAATACGAACAGATGGCTCTGCCGTACTGGATCCTTAGAGCGGATAAATTGCTCGCGAACCTTCCTTAGCGATGTGGAAATCCTAGTGCCCTTTGCCGCCGAATCGATATTCGAATATTTGGGTACCTACCTCCGCGCTCTTTCTCGGAGAGCGAGTTCGTGTTGCTCGTTCAAAAAGAATGTCTTAGGTTTGATTTTCTTGTCCGGCATATGCCTCAGAGTTCGGCCAAAGCTAGGCGACGAGCCTCAGCCTCGACGAGTATCTCGGCTTCAGCGTAACTGCGTGCTTTTGACAGTTCCGAAATGACGTGCCGAGTCAGTCTGACCTGAAATCGCTGGGTCAGGACGGTTGCATACCGCATCAAATCCCTTCGCGCAGGAGCGGGAAAACGCAAGCGATGTCAAACCGACGCCACAAAGCGCGATCCAAGTTCTGCGGAGATTCGAGGTCGCAATGACGACACCCTGAGTTTGCAGGAACTCTAGCTCCTGCATGAGGGCTACAACGATTCGGTCGAGCTCTCCAACGTCAAGCGGATTACCCCGTTGTTTGCCTAGAGCGTCAATCTCATCAAAAAGCAAGACACATGGAATATCTGACGCAAATCGGAATAACTGCCGCAAGTGAATCGCTGTCTGCCCCAAGTAGGCACCAATCACTGCATCGAAACGGACCACATAATGCGGAAGATTAAGCTCATTTGCCAGAGCTTGTGCAGTAAAACTTTTTCCACAGCCCGGAGATCAAACAAAGAGCAACTTCCTCCGACGACGAATACCCCTCCCTTCCAAATATGCCGAATGCTTTATTTCTGAGATGATCGATTCCAACTGTTTCCTGTGAGCAGGCGAGAGCATTACATCCTTGAGCCTGGTCTCCGCTGTTTTTTGTGTCAGAGCAGAAGTGATTAATGCATCCTCGGTAGGATGGCCGTTAATTGCTCGGTCTCTGACGTGCCCGAACGCCATTGGGGTGCAAAGCGCCTCGCAGCGATTGAGCCGCGGAATGGTGGCCAGTTCTTTCTTCATCCGTTGCGATCGCTGCTGCGACCGCTTCTGCCGATTGGTAGTCCCTATTGGCAATCGCACTAAACAGTCTGGCGAGATTTCGGACTTTGGGCATGTTGCTTCTTAAGCATCTTAACTTAAAGTCCAGGTGATGATTTCGGAGGTGGGACCGCCGGGTGCCGAGCGCCCCAACTTCGCCTTTCTGTTGAGCTAACCTGGGATCACTGAGCCCGCACGTAACCCCCTGCCCCGAAGATGTATCATTGTCCCGCTAGCGAGCACTGAGGACTGGCGATGACAACCATATTTCAGTCAGGCGGGAGCTTCGACAACACGGGGGTCAGCATTGGGCGGTGCGTACTTCCCGACAGCGTTCCCAAGGGAAAGCGCCTCATCATCGAGACCGTGACCGGCTTCTACTTCGGCGACGGCGCTGAGTTGGGCTCGGCATTTCTGGGAGTCGGCGGGCTGCGATTCGCTTTCCCCTGGATTCAATGTACGAGCCCGGGCGCCACCTTCGGCGACCGCCGGTTTTATGGCTTCAATCATTTCGTTCGCATCTATGTGGACGGCCCGGCGCAATTGCAATTCGATGCGGATGGCGGTTCCTTCCTCGGAGGCTCGGCCTCTTTTTCGGGGACCTACGCGCTCTCGGGATATCTGGTAGGTCTGTTGGCTGCGACCCGCACAAAAATAGTTCGACCTTGATGGTGCCGCCCCTGAAGGGGCTCCTACATTGTGGGATATGGTTTACCCAGTGCTTCCGCGCTAGGCTAATCACTTTCGCCCTTCGGGCTGGATTGTTGACATCCTGAGCGAGGTGCCCCAGGTTCGCCCGTCTTTTGGGCTAACCTGGGATCACTGCGCTCGACACTCGCAAGGGTGTAGATTGTGCTCATGCCGCAGTGGCCTGCACCGGTTTCACGAATCCGGGCGATCGCATTTCCTCACCTTCAGTTGTTATCACCGCCAGCCCAAGTTCGTCAGTGCCGCGGTTTACGACCTATTCCCAGTTTGCCTGGAGGACATGCGTCGTCGCTTCGACATGCGCGTTTACGGGTACGTGGTGATGCCCGAACACGTTCACCTGCTGCTCAGCGAGCCGGAGCATGGCACGCTAGCCGAGGCGATCCATTATCTGAAGTTGTCGTTCGCAAAACGGCTGCGCAGCCGCACCACCGCCCAGGTTAGCGTCCAAAAGAAGGACGCGAACCTGGGGCATCGGCAACCTAATTCGTTCTGGCAAAAACGCTATTACGACCGCAACGTAAGAGACGCGCGGGAGTTTAGCGTGAAGTTAAGGTACCTTCACCGCAATCCCGTGAAGCGCGGACTGGTGAACGAACCGGGAGATTGGAAGTGGAGTAGTTTCCGCCATTACGCTTTCCGGGAAAAAGGAGTGGTGGAAATCGAATCGGAGTGGACGGCCAGAGATCGTGAGTTGAAAATGTTCGGTGGTCCGGTCCGAACATTCCTCAGCCCAGGTTAGCGTCCAAAAGAAGGACGCGAACCTGGGGCACCGTGCACCGGGCTTATCACATCACCCCATGACCCCGGTCACCGCATTATCCGGTCACAGCAACTACCCTTCACACGAAACCCGGCGGTGTCGCGATCAGCAACTTTTCGGCATCCCCCGTCGGCCTGTGGTACAACCCGTGCTGAGGCTGTTTCTAGGTGTTAATGAAGGGGGCGACAGGAATCTCTATCTCCTCCCTGTGTAGTCATGAAAGGAGTTGCCATGTCTTCCATCAGTTCTAGATTTTCCCCCGCTTTGCTGATTGTTGCACTGCTGCTGTCCTTCACGGCCAATCCAATTGTCGCGCAGTCAATCCGTGGCAAGGTGATCATGTCCATCGTGCTGGACCGGTCAGGCTCAATGGTCGCAGATGGTGGAGCAGCGGCGCTACAATCCGCAGGTCCAATGTTCGTCGCTGACTTCAATAACTCAATCGACGAAGTTGCCATGATCAGCTTCTCCGACAATGCTACGGTCAACTTTCCCATCAATTACAACTTCAAAACGCCGATTGATAATGCGATCGCAGCCCTGAGTTTCGTGGGCGGCACATTCGGCACCGGTGCAGGGACCCAACCAATCCTGAGTCCTACCATAGGGGCGCCCCTCTCGCTCGCTCAATTACAGAACGACAGTGTGTCGTACAGTCGAGGGCAGAGGGTAGTAAAAGTTGTCGTGTATTTTACCGATGGCTTGATGAACACCGTGCAGGACAATTTTTACTGCAAGGGAGTGGGCGGTTCGGGCTCAACACTGATCAACTATGGCGGGTATGATTCTGGGAACTATGTTGGCTTCCTCGATCCTACCAGTGCAACAAGGATATGGGGCACATGCAACACGGGCTGCCCCAGTGGCTTCCCGTACGACAGCCAGGGCGACATTTGCAGGAATGCCCAGGGACAGCTCGTCACCACGTTCCCCTCGCAGCAATATGGAACCCAGGAGGGATTTCTGCGGGCCAACGTCACCGCCGAGGCCCAGTACCGCGCCATCGTAACTGCCAATGCTTTGCGTACCGAGGCCCCGACCCCAACCTATATCTATACGATTGGACTGGGCAGCAGCGTAAGCCTGACCACGCAAGCTTTGCTGGCGCAACTTGCCAATGACCCCAGCTATCCAACGTACATTCAAGGCCAGCCGGCTGGGCAGTTTTTCTATGTACACGACTGCCCATCTCCGTCGTGCACCGCTGAACTGAACGCAGCTTTCCAGGCTATTGCGTCCAAGGTTCTTTTGCGGCAAGGACAAGGCAGCCGGAAATCCCGTCGCCCCTGAAGGGAAGAGCCTGCATCGAGCGAAGCCGAGGGGACCCCTATAGGGAGGCAAGGACTCGGTTCTGAATAGGGGTTCTTCGACTGCGCTAACCCCCGCCCAACCAAGGTCGTGCCCTGACCCGACGCCACCATTTCTGTTTTTCCCGGCGAAAAAATAGTAGCCCTTCTAGCCAATCAGAGGTACATTATTCGCCACTGGGCAGTAGGGTCATGGGGCGGCAATTCCTTCGAAGCGGTACAGCATCGCAAAAAATCTGAGCACTGCCCATAGTCATCGCTGCTGGTGCGGCGTCTTGACTTCGGTCTCGCACATGCCTCGTCACCGAGGCCGGGGGGATTATGAGACAACGATTCTCTATGGGAGCTTTGCTGCGGCCAGCCGTGGTTAGTCTGGCACTGTTGTTCTTCGCCACCGCTGCCGTCACCGGATTGCAGGCCCAGAACTGTGATGCCTGGAAAACCGTCATCGGCTGGCAGGGAAGCTACTTCCTCACGGCCAACGGCTCGTTCACCTTTCACACCATCGACCTCTACACCATCAACGAGACGACGGGCGCGACAGTAAACATGCCGACCATGGTGGACAGTCTGTGCGATCAACTGCGCTGGCAGGGCGCGGACGTAGGCAACACGGGGTCGGCCAACGATTCAACCCAGGTTTTGAACGGCTGCACTCAGGGGCAATATTTCCTTTATGACACTCTGATTGGTGACAGCGGGTTTCCCAGCAACTCGGAGATTGTGGTTGATGCGACGGGTGGCACTTTTTCTTTCCAGCCGATCCCGCACATATCGGCGAACCATACCATTTATAGCTGCGACGGTGGACAGCAGTCGCAGCAAATAGGATGGGGCACGGCGCCTGCCACCAACTGGCCCATCTTCTTTACGCTTCCCGGAACGGTGGGACCGCTGACGGTGACCAACTATGGTTTCAGCGCCGAGAATCAGTATGCGCTTTACGAGGATGTGAACTGGACGATGACCTTCAACCTGACGCCGGTCTTCGCTGACTCGAAGACTCTGACTGTCGCGCCCCAGGGCAACGGATCAGTTGCGAGTACCGATGGGTACATTCATTGTCCGGGTGTGTGCAGCCACGCCTATCCCAACCATACGCAGGTTACGCTCAATGCCACGCCCAACGGCGGATGGACCTTCACCGGCTGGAATGGCGGGTGCAATGGCACCGGCGCATGCACGGTCACGATGTCGCAATCGTTGTCGATCGATGCCATCTTTGCACAGGCCCTGCAATTCGTCCCCGTCACGCCGTGCCGGTTGGTTGACACGCGGCCGGACCACGGCGGCAGCGGACCGATTGCGGGCGGCACCTTCCAGACCTTCTCCATTCAGCAATTGGGTGGCTGCAACATTTCCATGTCGGCGGCAGCGTACTCGCTGAACGTCTCCGTGGTGCCGCAAGGTCAGCTGGGTTACTTGACTATCTGGCCCAACGGCGAACAGCGGCCGGTAGTCGCCACGCTGAATTCGCTCGATGGCCGAATCAAAGCCGACGCCGCGATCGTGCCGGCCGGTATCGGCGGCGCAGTCAATATTTACGTTACTAACACAACCAACGTGATCCTCGACATCAACGGATACTTTGAGCCGGTAAGTGGCTCCACGCTGGCGTTCTTCCCGTTGCCGCCCTGTCGCGTGGCCGACACGCGCAACAGCAGTTTTCCGCAGGGCCTTGGGCCGCCGTTCCTGAACGGCCACGCGGAACGGCAGTTCCCCATACTCAGCGCCACCAGCTGCAACATTCCTACCAGCGCCCAGGCCTACTCGCTGAATTTCTCTGTGGTGCCGCACGGCCCGCTGGGATTTCTGACGGTCTGGCCCACCGGCCAGACGCAGCCGCTGGTGTCAACGTTGAACGATCTTCCGGGGACGATCATTGCAAATGCGGCGATTGTGCCTGCCGGTAGCAGTGGCGACGTCTCCGTGTATCCCTCGAGCGACACCGACCTGGTCGTTGATATTAATGGCTACTTCGCAGCCGCCGGGCCGGGTGGACTGTCGCTGTATCCCGCGCCGCCTTGCCGGGTGGTTGACACCCGCCAACTGGGGCCGCCGTTCAGCGGAAACCTGGCTCCTCCGGTGAATGTAGTGAATAGCCAGTGCGAGACGCCGGTTGCGGCGCAGGCGTATGTCTTCAACGCGACGGCCGTGCCCAGCGGGCCGCTGGGATACTTGACGTTGTGGCCGGATGGCGGATCGAGACCAACGGTGTCGACGCTGAATGCATTGGATGGGTCGATCACCAACAACATGGCGATTGTGCCCAGCACCAACGGCAAGGTCGATGCATACGCGTCGGGGCTGACGCAGTTGATCCTCGACATCTCCAGCTACTTTGCGCCGTGAATTGTGGGACGAGTCGAAGAGCCCTATGGTTGTGAAGATTCTCTGCAGAGTGGGGGGTTCTTCGACTCGCGGAATCAGTGCCGCCCCTGAAGGGGCTCCCACATTGTGGGATATCGTTTACCCAGCGCTTCCGCGCTGGGCTAATCACTTTCGCCCTTCGGGCTAGATATGATTGTCATCCTGAGCGAGGAGGTCGCCGTGGCGACCGACGAGTTGAAGGACCCGATGGCTGCGAAGATTCTTTCCTGAATAGGGGTTCTTCGACTGCGCGTGATCGCTTCGCGATCACGCTCCGCTCAGAATGACAGACTCCTTTTGTCCGGAGTCGCACGTAAGGGGGCCCCCCTCGACTATGCTCAGGTGCCGCCCCTGAAGGTGATCCCACATTGTGGGATGTCGTGTTACCAGCGCTTCCGCGCTGGGCTAATCACTTTCGCCCTTCGGGCTAGATACATGGTGCTCACCCTTGGGCCAAAGTCCGGCTCTCTCTCCTTTTCCACGTTTGATTTTCACTGGCAGGCAGTACACAATGTATGCCCGGTGCGCGGTCAGAGTTCCTTTGCGCGCTGGAAAATCAGACAAACGCCTCTGCACCCGCTTCACGCAGAGAAGGAGATTTCCCGTGGCCATCCCACAGCGACTTCAGACTCGGACGTCTCAGGTCCACTTGAGAATGCGAGCCAGCATCGGCCTGGCGTTGGCAATCGTGTTTGCTTTCGCCGTCGCTGCCGTGCCCGCGGCACAATCGCAAACCATTACCGTGCTGCACTACTTCCTCGGCGGCCAGGACGGCGGCATTCCCCAGACCGGAGTGACGCTTGACCGTGCGGGAAATGTTTATGGCACTACGCCGGTCGGCGGCTATCAGGGAGGCGTTTGCGGCGGCCAGGGCGGATGCGGCATGGTTTACCGTTCGACCTTCAAGAACGGCGCGTGGATATACACCCCGCTCTATTTCTTCCAGGGAGGCAACGACGGGATGGCCCCGCAGGTCAGCGTGACGGTTGGCCCGCAGGGCGCCCTCTATGGCACCACGTTGTTCGGGGGTGGGACCGGGTGCGGGCAGGGCTTCGGCTGCGGAACCATATTCAAACTTACGCCGCCACCAACCTTCTGCCACTCGGTGTTGTGTACCTGGACGGAGACCGTACTCTATCGCTTTACGGGAGCGCTGGGCGATCCGACCAGCCCTTTTGGCGGCGTGATTTTTGACGCCGCAGGCAATCTCTATGGCATGGCAGGCGGCGTTGTTTACAAGCTATCGCCCTCCGGGGGCAGCTGGGTGCTCAGCACGCTTTACACCTTCCAGGGCACGACCGACGGGGACTTTCCCTTCGGGAATCTGGCGATGGATGCCGCGGGAAATCTTTACGGCACCGCTGCCTTCGGCGGCGCCCATGGGGATGGCACCGTATTCAGGCTGGTCCGCTCGGCCGGAGGATACAGCTTCGAGCTGCTCTACACCTTTACTGGCGGAAGCGACGGCGGTAATCCCGAGGCGGGCGTGGTGCTCGACAGCGCCGGAAATATTTTCGGCGACACCTCGTATTTCACCGGCGGAGTCTTCGAGCTTTCACCTGCTGGCGGCTCGTGGAATTTCTCTGCCATTGATCCCATCGAGGGAGGACTGAACGCGCCAGTCAATCTTGACTCGGCGGGCAATATCTATGGCACGAACTATTCCGACGGCGCTCATCATGAGGGCTCGGTGTTCAAGCTGACTCATTCGCAAAGTGGCTGGACGCACACCATCATCCATAGCTTCGATGGGGCCGACGACGGAGCGCTGCCCTTGAGCAACGTGGTCTTCGACGCCAGCGGTAACATGTACGGCACCACAACCAGCGGCGGGAGAGGTCAAGGAGACGGCACCGTCTGGCAGCTTACTCCGTAGGTCTCGCTTGCACCCGCAGCGGTGACTCCTATCACTGACGCCCGGCCGTCGGGCGAACAATACTGTCTGGTTAACTCTTCAGCTTGGCGGGGAAGCCGTCGTACGCCCACGGGCTGACCATTGATCTCACGCAGCCGATCCTCGACATCTCCAGCTACTTTGCGCCGTAGTTGCGGTACCGAGAGGACTATTTATGTCAGGCAAGAAATTTCGCATCGGATTAAGGATGGCGCTGGCGATCTTTGCCGCGACGTTGTTTGTGATGAGCACTTGGGCGGCCGCGCAACTACAGGAAAAGGTGCTGTATAGCTTCGCCGGCAGCCCGGGCGACGGGGCTTCCCCCCATGGCGTGGTCATGGACGCCGCCGGCAATCTCTACGGTACTGCCAGCGCGGGCGGGACTGGCCACGGGACAGTGTTCGAGTTGACGCCCGGAGCCGACGGAAGTTGGACTGAGAAGGTGCTGCATACCTTTAGCGACTCTCCGGACGGTAGTGATCCCAGCTGCCCCATCATCGATGCCGCCGGCAATCTGTACGGCACCACCTGGCAGGGTGGCGCTAATGGGGGCGGGACAGTATTCGAGTTGACGCCCGGAGCGGGCGGGAGTTGGACCGAAAAGGTGCTGCATAGCTTCGGCAACCATATGGACGGTAGTTTCCCCGGCTGCGGCCTCGTTTTCGATGCTGCCGGCAATCTCTACGGTACGACATACAGTGGCGGCCAAAATGGCATGGGGACGGTGTTCGAGTTGACACCCGATGGGAGCGGGGGCTGGACAGAGCAGGTGTTGCATCACTTCACCAACGCGGACGGGGCGTTTCCCTACTCCGGCCTCATCTTCGATGGCGCCGGCAATCTCTATGGCACGACGTCCGGCGGCGGGTGGTACAACAACGGCACGGTGTTCGAGTTAACGCCCACAATCGGCGGAAGTTGGACAGAGAGCGTGCTGCATAGCTTCAACAACCGAGGCGCAGGCGGGGCAAATCCCGTGGCTGGCCTGCTGTTAGTCGCCGGCAATCTCTACGGCACGACAGGCCAAGGCACGGGGCGCGTCTTCGAACTGACCCCCATAGGGGGTGGGAGCTGGACGGAGACGGTGCTGCTTAACTTCTACGGCGCCGATGGCGCCGATCCCTATGCCAGCCTGATCTTCGCCGGCGCCGGCAATCTGTACGGCACGACAGTCGAGGGTGGCACTTACAACCGGGGAACGGTGTTCGAGTTGGCGCCCGATGGGCGCGGAGGCTGGACGGGTAAGGTGCTGTATAACTTTGGCAACGGCACAGACGGCTTTTGGCCTTACAACAGCCTGATCACGGACGCGACCGGCAATCTCTACAGCACGACCTCGGAAGGCGGAACCTACGGCCAAGGCACCGTCTTCCGTCTGGCCCCAGCAGTTTCCACAACCACCGTCCTAACGACTGCTCCTAATCCGTCAACCCTGGGGCAAGCGGTCACCATGACCGCCACCGTCACTGCGCAGAATGGCTCGACTCCAGTTGGCACCGTGGTGTTCAGCAGCAATGGCGTCCAAATTGGGTCGGTATCGCTAAACAGTTCCGGCGTCGCAGTTTTGACCTATGCAGGATTGCCGCTGGGGACCGACAGTTTGGCAGCGATATATCAGGGCTCGGCGACCCTGGCCGGAAGCACCTCCAACCTCGTAATGCAGCTGGTGGGGGCCGCCATGACCACGGTCACCGGCTCGCCTAATCCTTCCATGTTCGGGGACGCGGTGACTATAACCGCGACGGTAAGTCCCCTGGCGCCGGGAGGGCCACCGCCGACGGGCACCGTGAGCTTCGCTTCGAACGGTACGGCGATTTCCGGCTGTACGGCAGTACCGCTGGCCTCGTCGCTTACGGCGGCATGCACGACTTCTACTCTGGCGGTGGGGACGGACGCCATCGTAGCGACCTACTCAGGCGATGCGAATTATTTCGGTAGCAGCGGCACGCTGGCGCAACTGGTTAACCCAATTCCAATCCCCTTCCAGTTCGTTGCTGTCACTCCTTGCCGGCTGGTGGACACTCGCCCGGATCGCGGCGGCAGTGGCCCGATTCAGGGCGGCACCTTCCAGAATTTCCTCATTCCGCAAGAGGGCGGGTGCAACATTCCGGCCACTGCGGCGGCGTATTCGCTAAATGTGTCCGCGGTGCCGCAAGGTCCGCTCGGTTACTTGACCATCTGGCCGACGGGCGAAGGCCGACCGTTAGTCGCCACCCTGAACTCCATCGATGGCCGCATCAAGGCCGACGCGGCAATCGTGCCGGCTGGCGCGAGCGGAGCAGTCAGCATTTATGTAACTCAGACCACCAACGTGATTCTCGACATCAACGGCTACTTCGCGCCGGTCTCGGGTTCTACGCTGGCCTTCTATCCGCTGACGCCTTGTCGCGTTGCCGACACGCGCAAGAGCAGCTTTCCCCAAGGTCTGGGTGCCGCCGTTTTTGCCGCGGCCAGACGCAGCGCGATTTCCCCATACTGAATGCGACCAGCTGCAACATTCCTTCCAGCGCCGCGGCCTACTCGCTCAACTTCTCCGTGGTGCCGCACGGTTCTCTGTTCTACATGACGGTTTGGCCGACGGGTGAAACCCGCCCGCTGGTCTCCACCTTGAACGATGTTCCCGGGACCATCATCGCGAATGCAGCGATTGTGCCCGCGGGCACCAGTGGTGATGTTTCGGTTTATCCCAGCAACGACACCGACCTGATCATTGACATCAATGGCTACTTCGCACCGGCCGGGCCGGGCGGGCTGTCGCTGTATGCCGTCGCGCCTTGCCGGGTGATTGACACTCGCCACATAGGCAGCGGTCAGCCGTTCAGCGGGACCCTCAATCCTCCCGTGAACGTGAGCGGAAGTTTTTGTGGACCGCCGGCCACGGCGCAAGCGTATGTCTTCAACGCGACGGCTGTGCCGGTAGGCGCGCTGGGCTATTTGACCTTGTGGCCCGACGGCGCCGGTCGTCCCACGGTCTCGACGCTGAACGCACTGGATGGATCCATCACCAACAACATGGCCATTGTGCCCAGCACTAATGGCAAGGTCGATGCATACGCATCGGGGATCACGCAATTGATTCTCGACATCTCCAGTTACTTCGCACCGTAGTTGCGGTACTAATAGGACTATTCATGTCAGGTAAAAAACTTCGCATCGGACTAAGGAGCAGCGCTGGCGATCTTTGCCGCGACGTTGTTTGTGATGAGCACCTGGGCGGCCGCGCAAGTACAGGAAAAAGTGCTGTATAGCTTCGGCAACGAGCACGGACGGGGTGTATCCCGAAGCTGGCGCTGATCTCCGATGGCGCCGGCAATCTCTACGGCACGACCATTTCTGGCGGCACTGCACGGCTAACGGGACGGTGTTCGAGTTGACGCCCTCAGCGGGCGGGAGCTGGACGGAGAAGGTGCTACATAGCTTCGGCAACGGCGCGGACGGGGTCTGGCCCCCACGCCGGCCTGATCTTCGATGCCGCCGGCAATCTCTACGGCACGACCTACGAGGGCGGCGCTTACTCTGCGCTCTCCAAAGCTGCGGAACGGTTTTCGAGTTGACGCCCAACAGGGAGCGGCGGCTGGACGGAGAGGGTGCTGTATAACTTTGGCAGCGATGGCGGACGGGGCTTTCCCTCAGGCCGGCCTGATCTTCGATGCCGCCGGCAATCTCTACGGCACCACCACGAGGGCAGTTGTGGCGGCGGGACGGTGTTCGAGTTGTCGCCCAATGGGAGCGGGGGCTGGACGGAGAAGGTGCTGCATAGCTTCGGCATGCGGTGGGCGGACGGACGGTTATTCTCCTTACGCCGGCCTGATCTTCGATGCCGCGGGCAATCTCTATGGCACGACCTACAATGGCGGCGTCTACGGTTCGGGGGGGACCGTCTTCGAATTGACGCCCACAGGGGGCGGGGGCTGGACGGAGCAGGTGCTGCATAGCTTCGGCAACGGTAGAGACGGGGCCTATCCCAACGCCAGCCTGATCTTCGATGCCGCCGGCAATCTCTATGGCACGACCTGACGATGGCGGCGCCTTCGGCTACGGGTACCGTCTTCGAATTGTCGCCCACGGGCGGCGGGAACTGGACGGAGCAGGTGCTGCATAGCTTCGGCAACGGCAAGGACGGGGCTATCCCGTAGGCGGCCTGATCTTCGATGCCGCCGGCAATCTCTACGGCACAACCAGCCGGGGCGGCACTTACGGCACTGCCCTGGCGGTGCATGCGGGACGGTGTTCGAGTTGACGCCCGAAGCGGGCGGGGGTTGGACGGAGCAGGTGCTGTATAACTTCGGCAATGGCACGGACGGGGCCATTCCCTTTGTCGGTCTGATCTCGGATCCTGCCGGCAATCTCTATGGCACGACCTACCTTGGCGGCACTCCACGCAACGGAACCGTCTTCGAGATCATACCTCATGTTCCTCTGCAGTTTGTTCCGCTGAGTCAGCCGTGTCGTGCAGTTGATACCCGGCCGGGGAACGGCGGTAGCGGTCCGATTCAAGGTGGTACTTTTCAGAGCTTCCCAATTTCCAGCGCTGGCACTTGCGGGGCTCTGCTTTCTGCAGCCGCTTATTCGATGAATGTCTCGGTGGTCCCGAACGGAAGTCTGAGCTACTTGACAGTATGGCCTGCGGGACAGCAGCGCCCGTTGGCTTCCACGTTGAACTCGCTGGATGGGCGCATCAAGGCCAATGCGGCAATCATTCCGGCGGGCACTAGCGGCGAAATCAGCGTCTATGCCACCAACACGACCAATGTGATCGTGGATGTCAACGGCTACTTCGCTCCGGTGTCTGCGTCCACCTTGGCCTTTTACCCGCTGACACCTTGTCGCGTCGCCGACACGCGCAAGAGCAATTTTCCTCAAGGTCTGGGTGCGCCGTTTTTGAATGCCGGCCAGGAAAGGCAATTCCCCATACTGAATGCTACGAGCTGCAACATTCCCTCGAGCGCAGCGGCCTATTCACTGAACTTTTCTGTCGTGCCCCACGGCTCTCTGTTCTACATGACGGTTTGGCCGACGGGTGAAAGCCGGCCTACGGTTTCTACCTTGAACGATATTCCCGGAACGATCATTGCCAACGCCGCGATCGTGGTGGCAGGCACTGGTGGCGATGTCTCGGTTTATCCGACCAACGACACCGACGTGATCATCGACATCAACGGCTACTTCGCGCCGGCGGGAACCGGCGGACTGTCGCTCTACGCGGCGGCGCCTTGCCGGGTCATCGACACGCGTCACATAGGCAACGGTCAGCCTTTCAGCGGAACGCTGAGTCCTGCTGTGGATGTCGTGGACAGTCCGTGTGGCGTACCGGCCGCGGCGCAGGCCTATGTCTTCAATGCCAGCGTCGTGCCTTACGGCGCGCTGGGTTATCTGACCTTGTGGCCCGACGGCGCCTCGCAGCCTGTGGTCTCGACACTGAACGCATTGGACGCCTCGATCTCGTCGAACATGGCGATCGTGCCCAGCACAAACGGCAAGGTCGATGCCTATGCGTCAGGACTCACGCAGTTGATTCTCGACATCTCCAGCTACTTCGCGCCGTAGGAAGCAAGTGGGTTTGCCGCTGTAACCGTGCTACCGTGCGACGCAGCTACTCAATTGGTCAGCCTCCTCTGTATGTTTTGTGCCGCGACATCGATTGCCTCGCCCCCACAATTCACGACACTCTACAGCTTTTGTTCTCAAGCTCATTGCCCTGACGGGGCCGAACCTGATGCCCCGCTGGTGCAGGCCACCGACTGGCACCGTGCCATTTCGCAGGTGATAAGCCGGCCCAGATGGGTTATGCTTACGCCTCTTTACAAGACATGGAGGCGATGTTCATGCCCGGATTTTCAACCGGCGGTAGGCAACTGAGCAAGGATCAACGGCAAACTTCCGCATTCGCGGTCTCGAGCTCGAAAGTTTGGGCCATGTGGGTAGGATGGTTGTTGGTCTCGCTCGCACTCCTGTTCTCGCCGGCGGCTGTGCAGGCGCAGGGGCAATACACGGCGTCGGCGCTCTATAACTTCTGTCCGCAGAGCGGTTGTCCGGACGGGGGCAATCCCACTTCTCCTCCTCTCTTTGACACCCACGGCAACATTTACGGCGTCGCCAATGTCGGGGGCGCCAACCACCAGGGCGTGGTCTATCAGCTGACCCCGAACGGCGGCACGTGGAGCGAAAGTGTTCTCTACAGTTTCTGTTCGCAATCGGGTTGCGCCGACGGCAAAGACCCGTACTATCCTTTGGTTTTCGATTCCCAGGGCAATCTTTACGGAACTACCGTCCAAGGCGGAAGCTTCAACGGTGGCGTGGTGTATGAGCTCAGTCCCCTGGCCGGCGGACTCGGAGGGTGGACTGAAAGCGTGATCTACAACATCTGCTCACCTAATCCGTGCCCGGGCGGATCGCAATTCATTGGAGGGCTGACCATCGACACGCATGGCAACCTGTATGGCGTGGCCCTCGTCGGCGGAACCCACAACAGCGGCGGTACCGTCTTTGAATTATCGCCCAGCGGCGGCGGCTCGTGGACCTTCACCGTGCTCTACGACTTCTGCACCCTCACCAATTGCGCCGATGGCCTCCAGCCCAAGGGCGGCCTCATCTTCGACTCTCACGGTAATCTTTACGGCACCACGTCAGGGGGCGGCGCGAACGGGGCGGGAGCTGTCTTCGAGCTGATCCCGGGTGGCGGAGGCTCCTGGACCGAGACCGTGCTCTACAGCTTCTGTCCCGTTTCTGGGTGCAGCGATGGTGCCGCTCCAGTGAACGCCCTGGTTCAAGACGCGCAAGGCAATCTTTACGGAACCGCTGGCGGCGGTGGGGCTAATCCCCCCTACGGTGGCATCTTCGAGTTGAGCCCTGCCGGAGGCGGTTCCTGGACGGAGCAGTTGCCGGCCAGCTTCTGCCCCGGACCGAGTTGCCCGAACGGTTACGGTCCCATGGGACTTGCGATTGATTCTCACGGCAATGTGTTCGGAAATACCGCGTTCGGTGGCAACAACGGCGCCAACCGGGGCACGGTCTTTGAATTGAGTCCTGCCGGTGGTGGACAGTTCACCTACAACGTCATTTACACCTTCTGTCCCATGGAAAATTGCAGCAATCAAGGAGGTGGTGAGCCTCTGGCCGGCGTGACACTCGATGCACAAGGAAATATCTACGGAGCCAACGCAGCGGGCGGCCTCCACTCCGAGGGCGCGGTGTATGAGTTGTCCCCGCCGCAGTTGATTCACACAGCTACTGTACTGGTGACGTCGCCAAACCCGTCGAATCTTGGGCAAAGCGTCACCATGACTGCTACCGTCACAGCGCAGAACGGTTCCACGCCCACCGGTACGGTAGTATTTCAGGCCAACAGTGTGCAGATCGGATCGGTCTCGCTGAATAGCTCCGGTGTGGCCGTGCTGCACTACGCCAATCTGCCGGCCGGCACCGATAGCGTGGTGGCTACGTATCAGGGCTCAACTACGCTTGCGCCCAGCACCTCCAACACAGTCATGCAGGTAGTTCATTCTGCCAGCAGCACGACGGCGGTGACCAGCTCGCTCAATCCTTCCACGTTTGGCGAATCGGTGACCATAACCGCGACGGTAAGTCCGGCAGGACCGCCGGCGCCGACGGGCACCGTGAGCTTCACCTCGAACGGCGTCGCGATTTCTGGCTGCACCGCCGTGCCACTGAATTCGGAGATAGCGGTGTGCATGACTTCGACTCTGGCGGTGGGCACGGATGCGATCGTAGCGACGTACTCCGGCGATTTGAACTATTCCGGCAGCAGCGGCACCCTCTCGCAATTGGTGAACCCGATTCCGTCGCCTCTGCAATTCGTCGCTGTCACTCCGTGCCGGTTGGTGGACACGCGACCACCGAACGGCAGCGGGCCCATCCTCGGCGGCACCTCCCAGAACTTCCCCATTCCGCAAGAGGGTGGGTGCAACATTCCCACCAGCGCCGCAGCTTATTCGCTAAACGTTTCCGTCGTGCCGCAGCATGCGTTGGGTTACTTAACCATCTGGCCCGCTGGTGAAGGCCGGCCGGTAGTGGCCACGCTGAACTCCATCGATGGCCGCATCAAGGCCAACGCCGCCATCGTGCCGGCGGGCGCCAATGGAGCGGTCAGTATTTACGTCACCGACACGACTAATGTCATCCTCGACATCAACGGCTACTTCGCGCCGGCATCTGGTTCAACGCTGGCCTTCTATCCTCTGCCGCCCTGTCGGGTGGCCGACACGCGCCACAGCGGCTATCCACAAGGCCTGGGACCGCCGTACCTGACCGGCCTGCATGAACGCGTCTTCCCCATACTGAATGCGACGACATGCAACATTCCCGCAAGCGGGGTCGCGGCGTATTCGCTGAACTTCTCCGTGGTGCCCCACGGCCCGCTGGGATACATGACGGTGTGGCCCACCGGTCAGACGCGGCCGCTGGTGTCAACGTTGAACGATCTTCCCGCGCAGATCATCGCCAATGCGGCGATTGTGCCCGCCGGTAGCAGCGGCGAGGTTTCGGTTTTTCCCAGCAGCGACACCGACTTGATCATTGATATTAACGGCTACTTCGCGGCTCCCGGTGCAGGTGGACTGTCGCTGTATCCGACGGCGCCTTGCCGGGTGATCGACACGCGCCAGATCGGACCGCCCTTCAGCGGGACCCTGAGCCCTCCGGTGGATGTGGTGCACAGTTTTTGTGGACCGCCCGCCACGGCGCAGGCGTATGTCTTCAACGCGACGGTGGTGCCGAGCGGCCCATTGGGCTACCTGACGCTATGGCCCGACGGCACGAATCGGCCCACGGTCTCGACGTTGAACGCCTTGGATGGATCGATCACCAACAACATGGCGATCGTGCCCAGCACGAATGGAAAAGTCGATGCGTATGCGTCTGGGATCACGCAATTGATCCTCGACATCTCCAGCTACTTCGCACCGTAAGTTTTGTCCTGAGCGAGGAGCGTAGCGACGAGTCGAAGAGCCTGCTCCGAGCGAAGCCGAGAGGACCCCGATTGCTGCGAGGACTCTCTGCGGCGTGGGTGTTCTTCGATTCGACGAAATCAGTGCCGCCCCTGAAGGGGCTCCCACATCGTGGGACATTGTTTACCTAGCGCTTCCGCGCTGGGCTAATCACTGTCGCCCTTCGGGCTCGAAGATATTGGTGTCATCCTGAGCGAGGAGCGTAGCGACGAGTCGAAGGACCCCTATGGCTGCGCGGATTTTCTCCCGAATAGGAGTTCTTCGACTACGCGCGATCGCTTCGCGATCACGCTCCGCTCAGAATGACAAAATCTTTCTTCCGCAACCCCGTGTCAGGGCACTCTCGATTACGCCCTCCAGAGAACAAGCGGCCCCTGCCCGAGGAGAGAATTCGTTGCGGCGGCTCCGGGCTGCGCCCTGTCCTGTGCGCTATTTTCCTCCCGCCCCTCCACCAAAAGCTTGCGACAAGAATGCGACCTCCGGCTATAATGGCGTCGCTTCCGAGGTCAAAAGGAAATTTCCGATGAAAAGAATTCTCCTGCCCATGGCATTGTTCGCCAGCGTTGCCATCCACGCCTGGGCGCAAAAGCCGCCTTCCGCAGATGCAGTGCAAATTTCCTACCCGGGCAAGACCTGGGCGGTGATCATCAACTCACCGGGATTCACCGTCGAAGAAAATGTAATGAAACTCGGAGGCCATCAGTATCTGCTGGCGAATAATAAAAAGACCGGCATCACGTTAGCCATCAACATGCAACAGGAAGCCAGGACGGTGGTTGCCGATACCTGCACCGTGTACCTGCGCCGACGGATCCAGGGTATGGAAAACCAGGGGTTAAAGGATGTTCGCTACTCGACCGCCGGTTCCATGTCGACGGGATCCATGTCGGTGGTCGAATACCTTGCGCCGGTGGCGAAGGGCGCCCCCGCGCAGCAGAAAAATCTAATCGCGTGCGCCGCGAAAGAAGATGTGTATGTGGACATCCATCTGTCCAAGTCGCAATACACAGCGGCGGACTCCCAGCAGTTTGCCTCTATCGTCGAACGCATACGCATCGCTGACATCGCTCCTGCGCCCCCGAAAGCGACTCGGCCTTAGTGCAACCGGTCCATGGCCACGATCAAGGTCGTGCGCTGACGCGATGATGAGCCGCGCCCAGGAAAAGCCTGGCGCACGTCGTTCGTACCCGCTGCGCCCGGTTTCAAATCGGGAATCACCGCGCAAAAGCTTCGTACGATTCGCTTTGCTGCTTGATATTCCCCCACATCCTCCTAGACTTAAACTCGAAGACGCGCGCGCCGTTCTGGATTGCAGCGCGCGTCGCGAGCGGGCAAAGCTACGACGGGATGATCGGCCTGTCGCCGGCTCACCGTCCCCGGTTGTCGAGCCTTCCGAGCGACTCCAACTTTGCCTAACCCATCGATCACCTAGCGAAGAAGGTCTTCTATGAGCCAGCATCGTGGGCCACTGCTGCTGATCCTGTGCGTCGCTATTTTTGTAAGCGGCGGCTACGCTTCACAAACTCACAAATCCGCAATTCTTAACGACTTCGGATTTCACCCCGGGTACGTCATTTATGGTTCGACTTCCACCGACAATTGGCTGGGCGGCACGGGCAACTGGAGTGACTCAGCGGACTGGACCGGCGGCCTGCCTGGTAGTGGCAGCGACGTCGTTATTTATTCGGGTGGCACTGATCTCGTATATCTCGACACAAGCGCGAGCATCGCCTCGCTTACGCTGGGCGGTACGACCGGCACTTCGCGGCTTGCTGACAACGGCACTGCGCAAACGCTGACTATTGCGGGAGCGCTCACCGTAAATCAAACGGGCGCGCTGTATTTGGCCAGCGGTAGCACGGTGACGGCGGGCGCCGACTCCAGCAATGCCGGGTTTATTGAAGTGGGGACCGGCAGCGCGCTTCAGGTCAACGGCAACTTGAACAACTCCGGAGGGGTTTACTCTCTTGGAGGAGATGTATCCGTTAGCGGCGGCCTCAACAACAGCGGATCCATAGGCGTGCAGACCGCCAACATTGGCGGGAATCTCATTAACAGTGGGCGATTCGCAGTCTCTTTTTCCGACGGCGTGTGGGGTAATCTCGCGGTTCACGGCAATGTGGAAAACTCCGGTGGCATGGAGTTCGACGACGGCTCAACTACAAACATAGGGGGCAGGCTGCTCAATACTCCATCGGGAGTCGTGGCGCTCACCGTCTTTGATAATGTCGTCAACGCTGGTAGCGTGGTGAACCAAGGCACAGTGACTGTGGGTTTGTACAACGGTGGTCAAATCGACATTTTGAATGTTACCGGCGGCCCGCACGCTGGCGCATCCGCGCTCTCCGGCTTTCTCAACACGGGGACGGTGACCATCTATAAGGACAGTTCCCTCAATGTTGTCGCGGGAAACTACACCCAGATCACGGGCCAGACAGACATACGTGGCAATCTCCAAGTCCAGGGACGGGGTATGGCCATTTTCGCAGGCGGCTCCGTTCACGGTACGGGTATGGATGGGGGCACGATCATTGGGTCGGTGTTTTCCAACGCCGCCATGTCCTTTAATAATCCCGAAGGATTTGCGCCATTTCCCATCGTTGGCAACTACACCCAAGGACCGAATGGCAGCCTGACCTTTGTTATTGCAGAAACGGGACTCGGGGAGTACGAATTCGACCAACTCAACATCAGCGGTCACGCCCAGTTCAATGGCCTGCTGACGGTCGAGCTTCGGGCTGATCCGCCGCCGCTCGGCGACACCTTCGACATCGTGCACTTTGCCAGCGAGTCGGGAACGTTCTCGATGGTTGAGGGTTTGCCGATCAACAGTAAGGAACACTTCGTGCTGGAATACAACCCCACCGATTTGACGCTCGACGTTGTGTCGGGCGCGTTGTTGGGAGCAGATGGCGAACCGATTCTCCTCGCATCCGGCACTGCATCCGACATACATCCAGCCTCGGCATGGACAGAGGATCTCGCACCACATCCAGCATTGCGTCTGACTACGGCCGATCTTCACCGACGCCAGAGCCTGGCACCTTGCTCCTTCTGGGTTCGGGCTTAGTGTGCGTCGGCTATAGTGTTCGTCGTCGCATGACGAAGTAGCAGGACCGGCATGGGTCCAACCATCGATGGGTCCATGCCGTTTTATCCGGCCGACGAGCCCAGGCTCGGTGGCAGAAATCAGGAGAAGCTATGACCCTGCCAGCGATACCTGAAGCCAGAACGGGTAAAGGACGAACATTTTGGATTCTGGGCTGCCTAGTCTGTCTGTTGATTGGACTATTCATCGGGCATGCGGCCACCTACCACCGAATGCACGCAGCCGGCGAGTTCTCGACACCTTATCAGGCTGTACTGCTCAGTAACGGTTCCGTCTATTACGGCAAGCTGTCGGGCTATGGCACCGGCCATCCCGTGCTGACTGACGTGTACTACATCCTCACGAAAACGAATCCGGACGACAAGCAGGTTACCAACGTTCTGGTGAAGCGTGGCAAAGAACTGCACGGGCCCGACCGCATGTATCTGAATGCCAGGCAAATTGTTTTCGTGGAACCCGTCGGCGCCGACTCGAAGGTAGCCCAGTTGATCAGCGAAGCCAACCACTAAATCGTCTCGAAAAAAAAATTGAAAAAGGCTAGAGCGACTGTGTCGCAACCAATTTGGTTTGAGGCAGTGGAAAGCACCACGCAAAATTCAGCCCCGAATGGGGCGAAAGAGTTTAGCCCAGCGCTTCAGCGCTGGGTCAAGAGGGAAATGAGACAGAGTCCCGTAGGGACGGCAGAGGTTGTGACACAGTCCCTTTAGCCCCCCATGGCCACGCCGCCGCCGGGGTGAAGAATCCCCGGAGCTAATTTCGACTTACCGGTGTCTGTAGTGAATACAAGGAGCGCCGGTATGTTCGAAGACAGCCTGATCGAGTCGAGTGGAACGTTAAGCAAACCAAATCCGTGGACCGCCACCCTGTCCTTCGCCATACAGGCACTGCTGGCGGGAGTGCTGGTGCTGTTGCCCATCATCTATACGGAAGCGTTGCCCGCGCGCCAGTTGGCAAACATCTTGACCGAACCCGCTCCACCACCGGGGCCGGCGCCGGTTTCCCCAGCAAGCGCGCACGGTTCATCCGCAGTCGGTGCTCGATGACAAGGTGGTGCGCGTGCCCACCTTCATCCCGCGACAGATTGTGATCGTGCACGATCAATCTGCAAACGCAAATGACGTCGCAGCGGCCTATTGGACTGGCGTTCCCGGCGGAACTGGAACGGGCGTGGGGAACAGCGTCATCAGCAACGTCATCCAGATTCCACCGGCCATGCCGAAGGTAGTTGCGCCTCCGAAAGTGCGCGTGTCATCCGGAGTCGCGCAGGGCCTGCTCATTCATCAGACTAAGCCGGTCTATCCTCCCCTGGCCATGCAGGCGCGGATTCAGGGAACGGTGTTGTTGCAGGCGGTCGTCGCCAGGGATGGTTCGGTGCAGCACCTGCGCGTGGTCAGCGGACATCCTCTGCTGGTGAAGGCGGCAATGGACGCGGTGAAACTATGGCGCTATAAGCCTTACAGGTTGAACGACCAGCCCGTCGAAGTGGACACCGAGATTACCGTGAACTTCACCCTGAGCGACAGATAGCTCGCGACTTCGGTCGCGCCGAGCCGCGAAGAATAAAAAAGGGCACAACCTAAGTCGTGCCCTGAGGCAATGAACCGGCCCGTTCAGTTTGCCGTTGTTGCAATGAATCCGCTGCACGCTCCGTTCGCCACGTGACCCGCGACGAAGGAGTTGAAGTCCGACAACTGCAGGGGACCATTGGAGTCGCCAATCACGAACGTAAACAGGTTCTGGCAACCCGTCCCGTCCGGCGAGCAGCCACTGCCGCCATTCAGGCCGGTGTTCAGCGTGTGCTGGAAGCGGCCGAAGCCGTCCTCCTGTTTGGATCCCCCCAGGGTTGCGCCGCCCACGCCCGAGGTGCAGCTTCCCCCGAAGGCAAAGCAATCCAGGAACAATCCTGAACTGACGTCGCTGTTGAAGCCCATGCGGTCAAACTGGAAGGGCTGGCCCGCTCCCGACAGTTGCACCGTGACCACCAGGTCGCCGTCAAAGCCGCCCGTCCCCAGCGCCACGTCCATCGAACCACATGGCGTCGCGGCCGAACACGGGATTTGCTGATTGTTGGTCTGGGTGAAGGAGCCGATGAGGTCATTGGGATCGATGCCCGCAACCCGCGGCAGTCCCGATTCATGTTTCACGCCGCCGGCCGGCGACGACAGCGCCCCGCAGGCGGCAGCAGGATCGATGGTCCCGGTATTAAATTCCGAAGTGGCGAAACCATGGAGTTGCCACAGGATCTGCAGCGGGAAGGTTGCTCCCCAATTGATGGTCACGGCACCGCCGTAAGGAAAGTACTGGGCGAAGCTGCCGCCGGTCACGACCAGCGTGCCCTGCATCACCGATTTCAGGTGGCTATCGGATGCCGACATCGTCGTAAAATTCAGCAGACCGGTCAGCGTGCCTGCGGCTGAGGTGTAGTCGAACTGGATCGGCTCCGTCTGGGTTACGACTGAGCTTCCGTCCGCCTGGATGGTCAGATACATCGGGCCATCCCAGCCGCCGGTAACGGCAGTAGTGGCTGCCGACGATACCGTGTAGGTGCCGCTCGAGGCCAAATTCCCGGTGCCGCTGGCTGAGGCTTGCGCAAAAATGCAGGTGCCGCCGCTACAGTATGGGGAAGGGATTGTCATGCTGATATGAGTGCTGCCTATCCCATTCCAGTGAATCTCTTTGTGACCATCGGTTAAATTAATTTGATCTTGCGCCAGCATCGGGGCGGCCAGGCCCAGCGATAGCAAGGCAAGCAAGGTGAACACAAAGGCGAATTTTTGGGCGCTTTTCATTTTCTCCTCCGAACGAAACCACATTTTTTTCGCAGGTGAGCACGTGCCCACCAGTCGCACGAAACGGATTTAGAAACAAGAGCCTAGTGTTGTGAAGTTACTAATTGCAGAAAGGTAACCAGTTTCAATAGTGACGCTATTCAATTGACGGGAGTAATGTAGCGCCGCCCGCCTTGCCGAGTCAAGCGCAACTTCAAAGCGGAGGTTAATTTTCCTTAACTGGCCGATTAGTGTTAGGTCATTAAGGAGAAATATGGCACCAGAGGCTTAGCACTTACAGTGTAGTAGCTTTACTTCTTAATTTAGTCGTGATACTATTTACGGAGAATGGCGAAGAAGGTCCGCACTGCGTTCCAACCTCAAGCAGCGCCGCCGATGCCCTCGCGCGAGCGGCTGCTTCAGACCGCTAAGCAGATGTTTGTCGCGCAAGGTTTCGACAACACTTCGACCGCCGCAATCACGAAAGCAGCCGGCACCAGCGAGTCGCAACTGGTAAAACATTTTGCCAGCAAAGAAGGTTTGCTGGAGGCGATTCTCGATGACGGCTGGCGCCAGGCCAGTCACGTGTTCCCGGCCTTGGAAGTGGTGCACTCCCCGGCCGAGAAACTCTTGCTACTGTTCGAGCTGATGGTGAATGCCTTTCAGGGCGATCCCGCGTGGGGGGAATTGCTGCTGACCGAGGGACGGCGTATGCGCAAAGACTCCCGCGAGATGATGCTACCGCAGGGCTATCTTCGCTTCGTGCAAACCATCGACGGCATCCTGCAGCCGCTGCTGAAACACGAAGCACTGCGTCCCGGTATTTCCGGCGACGCCACCCGCTCGGCGCTCATCGGAATGATGGAAGGCATGCTGCGCGACCAGTTGCTGGCGCGCCGAATGGGTTTCCCGGCATCGTTCGCTGTGGAAGAGATTCGGCAAGCATTCTCGCTGGTCTTGCGAGGACTGCTTCAACCGACTGGCCAGCCCCCGGCTGAAGACATTGGCTGACCACGGGCAATTCTGCAATTCGTTAGTAAGGTTGGGCACCCCTGATTAGGCAACTACCGACACCTCGCCGTGTTCCTTACGCGTGGGCCTGACCGTAATCTTCACGTCCTGCCCAAGAGCAGTGAGAAAGTCCATAAGCCGTTCGACTGAGAAAGTGCCCGAGCGGTTGCGCATCAAAGCAGAGACGTGGGGCTGCTTGATGCCGAGAATCCTTCCAGCTTCAGCTTGGGTAAGGCCGCGTCTCTTGATGAGACGGTAAATCTGCAAGGTGAGTTTTGCCTTCACCAGTTCCTGTTCTGGATGGGGAAGGCCGAGATCGGCAAAAATATTTCCGCTGCTTTTTTCTGCCCTGACAGGCTTTGTCGCTCTCGTCGTCATGGTTAGTTGTTCCTCTCTCCAGCGGGCGCCCCGATCGCGACATTATACATAAATACGTCTATTAGTATATTTTATCAAGAACTAATCAAGCGTCTCCGGGCCTAGAGGTTTTTGCGGCTGGGCCGCACGAACTGGATACGCAGATCTCATTTGTGAGAGAACTACTTCTGAAAAACCGCTGGTTCCATACCTGCTCCCAGCAAACCTCCCTCCGAATTTCTGCATCGCACGAGTGCTAGACGATTCTGGAGGCGTTTCACATGTTGGGATTGAACCGGTTCCTGCTCACCGCCGCTTTGCTTAGCTTGCTGACCTTACATGCTTCTGCCAACTCCGACCCTGCTCAACTCGGCGCTGGTGAAAACGCATCGTCATCCGCTCCAGTTCTGGAGTACTTCAACGTCTCCCCGGCCATTTCTGCGCCGGGACAATTTGTGGAATTCAGCTGGCAGGTCCGGAACGCCAATGCCTTCGCGGTCACTCCCAGTTTGCTCGCCGATGACCAGGACTCGCTGCCGCTAAGTGCCGCGCACTATGCGCAGGTCGCACCGGCGGTGAGCACGGTGTTCCAGGGAACCGCCCTCGACGCGAATTCCCTGCAATCCACCAAGCCCATGACTGCGGCGTTGACCGTGGTTCCGATGATGCTCTCGGCTTCCACGCAACAGGTCACTGCTGGGCAAACGGTTACGCTCAACTTCATCGGCCCCAATAACGGCAGCACGTTTTTCCTGACAACGTTGCCCGAGAATTTCACGGTGCCTCTCACTCCCGACTCATGCAGCGGACCAACCTGCACGGGCAGCTATCTGACCGGACCGCTGGGCGCCAACCGTATCTTCATGGTGGGAGCGACCGGGCCGCATAACGGCCAGGCGTACTCGCGACAAATCGCGGTTACTGTCAGCGGAGGCATGTCGCTGAGTTGCACGGCAACCCCGGCCATCCCAGCTTCTGGCGCGCCGGTGACGATCAGCTGGAGTGCGAGCAATGCCGCATCGGTCGCAATTGATCAGGGCGTCGGACTTGTGGCCCCAGCGGCGCGCGGCAGTGTGACCGTGCGTCCCACGCAAACCACCACCTACATGTGCACCGCGACCGATCGCTTTGGCGACCATCTGTCGTCGCCGGCCAAAGTGATTCTCAGCACCGGCACGGTGCAGAACCTGAACCACATCATTTACATGTTGCAGGAGAATCGCTCCTTCGATAACTACTTCGGAAACCTGGCGTACTACCGCGTCAACGTCGACCACATTCCCGGGGCGCAGATGAGCGATGTAAACGACCTGCACAATCTGCCTCCTGGCTACACCATTCGCAACCGGCAAGGGCAGAGCTTTCCGCCATTCCACCAGCGGACCGAGTGCATAGATGGCCTTGATCCCCAATGGAACTACACTCACAACGACATGGACCTGGTGGGCGGCGACTGGATGCACCTGACGTCCAATTCGCAATACCTGATGGACGGGTTCCTCCTCAACACGCCTCACATCTCAAACGATCCGACCGACACGCGTGCCTTGGGCTATTACGACTGGACCGACTTGCCGTTTTACTACGAACTGGCTTCGCAGTTCGACACCAGCGACACCTGGTACTCGCCGGTTCCGGCTTACACCGCCATCAACCGCATGTATCTGTTCGCCGGCACTTCGTATGGCGACATCTTTCTGCCGCCGTCCAACGACATCGTCTGGAGCCGGCCCACCCTCTTCCGGGTGTTGCAAAATGCCGGCATCACCTGGCGCTATTACTACCAGGACAACAGCGTTTTTCTGGCGCAGTGGGCGGACTGGAACAACCAGCAGATTCAGGGCAATGTGCGCAATATTCAGGAGTGGTACAACATTCTGGCCAGCTCGGGCGCCGACACGCAACTGCCGCAGGTGGTCTTCATCGAACGGGCCAGCGCCACGGGATATGACGAACATCCCGGCTACAGCGTTCAGAAGGGATCGGCCCGGGTGCAGCAGATCCTGAACGCGCTGCTTACCAGCCACGCCTGGCCGGACTCGGCTTTTGTCCTTACTTATGACGAGGGTGGCGGGCTGTACGAGCAGCAGGCGCCCATCCTGGTGACCGTTCCGGACGATAAGGTGGCGCACGCGGTTCAAGGCCAGTTCTACATCCATGGCCTGTTCAATGTGACCGGCTTCCGCGTGCCGGTGATCGTAGTGTCGCCATGGTCGAAGCCGCACTTTGTTTCGCATCAGCCGGCCGACTACACTTCCATTCTTCAGCTCATCGAGAACCGTTACAGTTTGTTGCCGCTGACGCAGCGCGACAGACACGCGGCCGATCTGACCGATCCGACCAACGGTCCGTTTGACTTTAATTCGCCGCAGATGCTGCAGGTGCCCGCGCTACCGACTCAGCCCACCAACGGCACTTGCAATTACTCAGTGGAGAGCTATCCGCAATGACGGGTAGTGCGGCGCTTCAGCGCCGCTTCAAACGAGCTGATGGGAAATCGGCCTTTAGGCCCGGGGTACTTGGTCCGATATCGCTAATAGATGCGTGTTTCGCGGCGTTTTCGAAAGTCTGGCTCAGGCCCTGCCGTGATGGCGCGAAATACTATTTCCCCTCGTAGATGGAGCGTGATGTACTGATTGCGGAGCAAAATTCCCGGCGGGGTTTTTCTCCATAATGCACTGAGGGGTTGGGGAGCCTGCAAAGGCTCCCCAAAGTTTTTGGCGGAGGGAACCACCTGCTTTCCTACCCCGCTGCTGTTGCCTTTGCCTTGGCCGGCAGAGAACGTGAACGCCTCGACTCCTGCCATTGCAGAACCAGGTCAGCCTCAAGCAGGGCGAAGGCGACACAAGTCCAGACAATGGTCTCCGTCACGCCGATGCCAAGGTTGTCCCATCCGGTGATGCCGCCGACCACCCGCACTTCCACAAAGACCAGTGCCACGGCGAAGCTGCGCGTCATCCACTGGCGATGCTGTTGCACTTTGCCCTGACGAATCAGGATGAACGCCACCCCGGTGGTGATCATCAACAATGCCGCGTCCACACCCGCCGCGATGGTGAACGACCGCGGCGCGCTCATCCGCTCGTTGAAGTACTGGATGTAAGCGCCGAGGGGCGCCAGAATCAATGCGGCCACGACATAGATTCTTCCGGCCACCCGATGCAGCTTGGTGTAGCGCTGGCGCAGCCGGTCAGAAAACTGCATCGGGCCAAGCAGCAGCGCGCACGCTCCCGCCAGACCGTGCGGCAACAGCCACCACTTGAACGGCTGATAGTGTTGCCACACCGGGTCGGCGCGGTTGAGCAGAAAACTTTCGTTGTGGCGGATAACGTAGGCCATCATCAGGCCGATGAAGGCAAACAGAATGTATTTCGGCCGTAACCATGAGATACCCTGCTGGGCGGCTGGCGCAGTTGCCATTGCATGCACGTCCTTAGATTGGCGGTATGGAAGGGGCCCTAACCGGCGACAGGTCGCGGAAACTTTCCGCCTTGTGGCCGGCCAATTCCGCAGAGTATACACGTTTTCCGGGATCTCACGATAGCCACACTCCAGCTTGAAGTATCTGCTTGCTGTCAGGAACGATCTCGGATATAGTCCGTGCCACCTCGCCCCGGTCCCAAAGGAAATCTGGACTTCCCATGATGCTTGCAACTTGTTGCGCCAAGTTCTGTTGTAGCGGTACGTCAACTTCACACACCCACCGAGTTAGCTTTTGGGGAGCGGTTGCGGTCCTCGCGCTGTTTTGTTTCGCGACGGCAAATAGCTTGCCTGCACAGACCTTAACTACGCTGCACATGTTCGCGGGATACCCGAGTGACGGCAGCGTTCCGAATGCCGGGGTGGTGCAAGCTACCGACGGGAACTTCTACGGGACAACCTACCAAGGCGGGTCCAGCAGCAACTGTCAGGGTGGCTGTGGCACGGTCTTTAGAATCACGCCAGCGGGCACGCTGACCACGCTGCACAGCTTCGACTGGTATGACGGCGCCAGCCCTACCGGCGCGCTGGTGCAAGGCAGTGACGGGAATCTCTACGGGACAACCTATGGAGGCGGGGCCGAGCCGCGCGTTGGTACCGTATTCAGAATCACCCCGGGAGGCGCGCTGACCACGCTGTACAGCTTTTGCGCGCAAGCGAACTGCACTGACGGCCAGCAGCCTTTCGCCGGGCTGGTGCGAGGCTCCGATGGCAACTTCTACGGGACAACCTTGGAGGGCGGGGCCAACACCGGCTGTTCTTTGGGTAGCGGCACCTGCGGCACGGTCTTCAAAATCACCCCCGGGGGCGCGCTGACCACGCTGCACAGCTTTTGCGCTCAAGCCGGCTGCGCGGATGGCGGCAACCCTTACGCCGGGCTGGTGCAAGCCGGCGACGGGAACTTCTACGGGACAACCTTCGAGCGCGGGGCCAACGGTTATGGCACGGTCTTCAAAATCACCCCGGCAGGCACGCTGACCGCGCTTTACAGCTTTTGCTCTCAAACGAACTGTGCTGACGGCCAATACCCTTACGCCGGGCTGATGCAAGCCAGCGATGGGGACTTCTACGGGTCAACCTCCGCTGGTGGCGGGGGGGCCTACCACCAGGGCGGCACGGTCTTCCAAATCACCCCAAGCGGCACCCTGACCACGATCTACAACTTTTGCTCTCAACCAAACTGCACTGACGGCGCCGGTTCTGTTGCCCGTCTGGTGGAAGCCAGCGACGGGGACTTTTACGGGACGACCCTCCATGGCGGGGCCTACTGCGTACCCAACAGCGGCTGTGGCACGGTCTTTAGAATCACCGCAAGCGGCATGCTGACCACGATGCACAGCTTCGACGACACTGATGACGGCAAATCGCCTTTCGGCGGGCTGGTGCAAGCCACCGATGGGAACTTCTATGGGGCAACCACCTATGGCGCAAACCCCGCGTGCACTTCCGGCCTCCACGGCTGCGGCACAGTCTTCCGTCTGACGGGGCCGCACTTGATCCCCACAACGACCGTCGTGACGAGTACTCCTAATCCCTCGGAAGAGGGACAGCTAGTCACTATTACCGCGACGGTAAGTCCCTCCGGGCCGACGGGAACAGTCGACTTCACCTCGAACGGCACCGCGATTTCTGGCTGCACCGCCGTTCCCCTGAATTCGGAGATAGCGGCGTGCACAACTTCGACGCTGGCGGTTGGGACCGACGCGATCGTAGCCATGTACTCCGGCGACTCGAATTATTCCGGCAGCAGCGGCGGGCTGTCGCAACTGGTGAACCCAACTCCATCGCCTCTGCAATTCGTCGCTGTAACCCCGTGCCGTCTGGTGGACACGCGGCCGCCGAACGGCAGTGGCCCGATCCTGGGTGGCACCTCCCAAAACTTCCCCATTCCGCAAGAGGGTGGCTGCAACATTCCGACTAGCGCCGCAGCGTATTCGCTAAACGTTTCCGTCGTGCCGCAGCATGGGCTGGGTTACTTAACCATCTGGCCCGCGGGTGAGGGACGCCCGGTAGTCGCCACGCTGAACTCGCTGGATGGTCGCATCAAAGCTGATGCCGCGATCGTGCCGGCGGGCGCCAATGGAGCGGTTAGTATTTACGTCACCGACACGACGAATGTGATTCTCGACATCAACGGCTACTTCGCGCCGGTCTCGGGGTCCACGCTGGCCTTCTATCCGCTGGCGCCCTGTCGGGTGGCCGACACGCGCAGCAGCAGCTATCCCCAGGGCCTGGGGCCGCCGTTTTTGCCTGGCCACACGGAACGGCAATTCCCCATACTCAACGCCGCGAGCTGCAACATTCCTTCCAGCGCCGAGGCCTATTCGCTGAATTTCTCCGTCGTGCCCCACGGCGGGCTGGGTTATCTGACGGTCTGGCCCACCGGCCAGACGCGGCCGCTGGTCTCAACCTTGAACGATGTGCCGGGAACGATCATCGCCAACGCGGCGCTTGTGCCAGCAGGCGCGAGTGGCAAAGTTTCGGTGTATCCGTCCAATGACACTGACTTGATTATCGACATCAACGGCTACTTCGCACCGGCGGGAGCGGGCGGGTTGTCGCTGTATGCGGTGGCGCCTTGCCGGGTCATCGACACTCGCCACGTGGGGACCGGTCAGCCCTTCAGCGGGACGCTCACTCCTCCGGTGAACGTGAGCGGAAGTTTTTGTGGACCGCCAGCGACGGCGCAAGCTTATGTTTTCAATGCGACGGTGGTGCCGAGCGGCCCATTGGGCTACCTGACGCTGTGGCCCGACGGCACCGGTCGGCCCACGGTCTCGACCCTGAATGCACTGGATGGATCGATCACCAACAACATGGCGATCGTGCCTAGCAGCAATGGAAAGGTCGATGCGTATGCGTCTGGGATCACACAACTGATCCTCGACATCTCCAGCTACTTCGCACCGTAAATTGGGGGATGGCCCAGCGCGCTATGTCAGAATCCTCGACCAACAGCTTCGGTTCACCGCTGCCGGTTTTTGGGTGAAAGACGTGGACGCCAGCATCGCCTACTACGTGGACGCTGTTGGCGAGAGGGTGTGAGAGAACGATGGGAAAGGGGGGCGTGTGCGCCCCCCTTGGTGCGACAGAATGGATTAGTGCTTCATCAAGACAAAGGTGTAAACCACCATTGACCCCGACTGCGGTGCATTCGGTGGGACATTCCGTGATGCAATTCGTGGATTCGAAGTGATTTCGGGAATGAACACAAGCTGAGTAACGTTGTTCCACGTGTTTGGGAAACTGAACACCTTCGGCGTTGTTGTGAGCCTCCAAATCACGCGACCCACAATCTCCGACTTGTTATACGCGGTTACAATGACGTTGTTCGTCGCCCATCCTGCGGCCAGTGACATGGTGATGGGCGTGAAGGCCGCCGTGGCGTTGGGAGTTACCTGCAATTTGATGGAGCCATGGCAGGGAGTGGTAAGACTGCATGTCGGCCCGCCGATAAACGCAACACTGTTATGGCGGGTCGCAGGATCAACCCAGAACCCTCGACCTTCCCCAGTCCATAGTCCCGGAGTCACATAGTAAAAGTTGTCCCAGTACAGCCCGAGTTCGGCCGGATAACTGTCCGGCATCACCGACGGGGTGCTGGCTATCGGCATCTGATGAAAGTCAATGATGCTCTGTGCGTTAGCACACAAAGCTACCATGGCCACAAAACTGAGAAGCAGCACAACCCTTTTCATTGGGAGACCTCGTTTAGGATTGTGGAGTGCCGCCCGCTCGAATTTCCGTATTACTCAATACCGTCAGAGCGTATGGCCCGCCGACCCTCATTCCAGTGATTCAGCCTGTTGTATGGTTAGGAAAGACGCACGTCTGACGGCTTAGTAGGGATGAGCCGGTACCTTGGCGAAGGATCCAGCCTTGGGAGATATCGATCGGTCGGGAAGTACCGTGCTCGATTCACTCTTCCATCACAATAAGGGATGGGGAGCGGGTCAGTTACCCACAAAATTAATCACTTCCAGGGGTCGGCTGAACAATTCGACTTATATCACTGTGCAAGATACCATTCTGTGACCGGCGTCACATAGGTTCAGGTAATTTGCCTTTTTTGGGCTTGGCTGCCGCCCCTCTTCTCTTCAGTCAGGTGCTACACAATAAATACGCCTATAACGGCAAACACCGCGAACGCGAGCAAGACTGTCCACTGCTGCGGCGGTGATTTCTTTTCCTTTGACAACGCCTAAGCCCGGTGTATAGTGATGCCGCTCATTCGCCGCAGTAAATCGCCGAAGGCCATCGGCAACCCTACCTTGGAGGAGAAAGTATGACGCGCGCCCCTCGTCTAGGAAAGTCTTTACTCGTCACCATGGCGTTTCTTCTGCTGTTACCACTGCTCGCCCTCGCGGCGCAGGCACAGATACCCATCACGCGTTGCGGAACGGTTATCAATAGACCTGGCAGGTACTATCTTGCGAACGATCTGAATTGTCGGACTGGCGACGCAGCAATTGCGATCGATCGCGGGGACGTAGAACTGGATCTCCATAGTCACCAGATTGTCGGGCCAGGCTCCGGCTCGCGTATAGGTGGAATTTGGGTTAGAGATTCTGCCGGAGATAACGTAACCCTCCTCGGCCCGGGCATGATTCGTGGTATGGGGGTATGCGTCAGGATCTCATCACGGGGCCAGGCGGTGTTTAGTCGTCTGACATGCACCGGAAACGGGAACGGGTTCATCACGGACCAACATGTGACGGCCATCGCGCGCGCCAACACCGCTTCTCAAAATCTGTATTCTGGCATGACCATATCGGGCTCCGGCGGCCAGATTGGGGGCAACACCGCGGATGGCAATGGCTATGACGGCATTATTGTCGGCGGCACGCGAAACCACGTCGACCACACCAATGTCGCGATGAATAACGGCCGGCGTGGTATCTCGGTTCCAGGCAGGGGTAACGTGATTGACACCAACACCGCGCAATTCAATCACGAGTACGACATGTTCGAGGCACACGAAACCTGCGAGAACAGCTGGGACAACAACACGTTCAATACTGCCAACCTGTCGTGTATTCACTGAGGTGGCGCTCACCCTGTGTGCACTCGGTGTTTTTGCTGTCGTAACATCTCCATTACACAAACAATCCGCGCCGTCACGATTGGTTGTGATAAGGCCTGGTGTCGCCAATTTGACTCAGCGGCGAATAATTGGGCTGATGAGATATACGCTCGCTGTGCTTGTTGGCCTTGGAGCGATAACTCGGTCGTGCGTTCAAGGTACGACTCCGCAAGCTGTATGGTCATTACTGAACTTCAGGTCTATATTTAAGCCGTGAAAACGCTGTCGATAGTCTTGCTGGCGATTGCTATAGCGGTCCCGCTGCGCAATGCTAAACAATTTCAATCCTACGCCGGTTGATTTGGTGCTTACCATCGTGCCCTTCCTCGAGGGGGCGGCGCACCCGAAGCAATCCAAGACGATTTCCATCACGGCTCCTATCAGGTCTCTCGCGCCGCACGACAATGCGAAACCATACACCCCTCCGGCGCCCGCTCCGACGGCGCAGACGCGGGGTGCCCCAGGTTTCGCGGTTTTCGAAACCTGGGACTTGTCGCTGATGCAGCAAACGCCAGAACAGTGAATCACCCCAGATCCCCAGGTCTCGAACCCCGCGAGACCCAAGCCACCGACCGGGGCCCGACCTTTGGGAAAATGTCATAGCCAAGCCACGCTAGTCCTGAGCCAAGAATCGCGTTGCCGACCGCCGCTCCCCAGAGACCTGGCAGAACGGGACGCAACAAGGGTGTCGCCAGGAAACCTGCAATCACCATCCACGCAGCAATGCGATTGGCGGCGTGAGTGCGCAAGGTTGTAATGGCCAGCAGAATCCAACCCACCATGAACGTGGATATAGCGATAATGGCCCCTATATTGGAGAGCGAGAGCCCCTTCTCCGCATCGAGCGCGTTCAGCGCATCGGGCGCGCGACGAGCGAAGTCGTGTACGTCAAAGACCTCCTTCCATTCGACCCCGAGAGCCAATGCCGTGCCCACCAGAACGAGCGTGAAGGCAAACACTCCGAAGTGTCCCGCGCGCTCCGCTTGCCCCAGGTAAAGCCCGACACAGCCAATCAACAACAGAACTGCGGCTAAAGCTGACGCGCTCTGCCGCCACAGGAAGATGATCGAAGCAGCGGTTGTGGCGAAGGAAACATTGTGGGGTAGCGCCGGAGTAAGCACCACATTGATAAGCAGCGTCAGCGCACCGCCGCCGATGAGTGCTATACCGGCCACCTGGAAAAAGGTCTTGCTGGGCATTATGACTACCTTCTGGGTTGATTGTATAGGTCGGTAATCGTACTTGCGGGCGATCACTCTACGGCGTCGGGTCAGGTAACAGGCGGGTGGGCCGGGCAGATAAAATCGCTTATAGGACATCCTAGCGCAAAGAATTTTATCCGCGATCTCTGCGAGTGAGTTTTTCAACAGCCACGCCTGTTTACGCCAACCGCGAATTTCCTTCCAACCACAACCTTGGTTTGTCACTCCGCACTGCGGCACGGGTCACTGACAAAATGGCTGGCGCGAGCGTGAAATTCTATTGAGTATTCCGGAAGGAGGACTCCCAGCCTTTTTCTACCCCACTCCCTTCGAGTCCGTGAGAAACAAGACCCACGAGCCTCCTTCTCACAGGCGTCAAAGTGCGCCCACCACTTTCGCGTATTTCATTTCCAACCACATGGAGAGGAGGAAAGTCCATGCACAGCAAACAGCAATCTCAGAATCCGCTCTCCCGCCTAATGTCGCGCACGGCAACCGCTACGCTGGTTGCCGCAATCGCATTTACGGTGGCAGTCATGTCATCCCAATTGGTGCGTGCCCAGACGTTTACGGTTCTGCACACCTTTACCGGGGGAACAGACGGCAGCTACCCTACGGGTAATCTAACGATGGACGCCGCCGGCAATCTGTACGGTACTACGCAAGAGGGCGGCACGGGCGAATATGGCATCGGCAATGGTGTAGTTTTTAAGGCGAGCCACTTGCGCTCCACGTGGATCACAGTACCACTGTATCGATTTGCGGGTAGCGAGAACAATGACGGGCGTGCTTCCGGATGGAGGGGTGATCAAAGGACCGGATGGTAGTCTTTACGGCACAACCTGGGCGGGAGGTAATGGGCAGAGTTGCGACCACAACGGCTGTGGGAGTGTGTACCGCCTGCAACCTCCAGCCACTGCTTGCAAGACTGCAATCTGTTCTTGGACGGAAACCGTGCTGTATCGGTTCAACGGCGGCAGCGATGGCAAGGGTCCTAAGGGCCAGCTCGTATTTGATACCAGCGGAAACCTGTACGGGACGACTTATTCGGGCGGTATCGGTACCCTAAACGATTGTGGCACTGTCTTCAAGCTGGCTCCGTCGCCTGAAGGCTGGACAAAAAGCACGATCTACAGCTTCGGAGACTATGACGACGGATGCCTTCCTGTGGGTCGATTGGTCTTCGATGGTAACGGCAACCTCTACGGTGCAACGCAGAACGGAGGCACCGGGGCGGGGGGTACTGTGTTTAAGCTATCTCCATCTGCCGAGGGCTGGACAAAAAGTATCATCCACAACTTTCAATTCGGATGGAACAATCCCGGTGGGGAAACTCCCCAAACCGGCTTGATATTCGATAATTTAGGAAACCTGTACGGCACCACCACTGCTCAGGGTTCGGGTGGTGGTGGCACGGTATTCGAGTTAACGCCTTTCAATGGTACTTGGACTTATACAGTTCTTTACAGCTTTGTCGCTAGGGAGCTTGGAGAGTCGGGACCATGGGGTGAGCTCGTTATGGGAGCAACCGGGAGCATTTACGGTACAACATGGGGCTATCCGGACAATTACGGGACGGTATTTAAGCTAACGCCTTCAGGCAGCGGATGGACATATACCCTACTTCACGATTTCACAGGGGGCTTCGACAACGCTAACCCCCTTGGCGGGGTTGCATTGGACCGGAGCGGTAATGTCTACGGTACAGCATCTGCACCTGCCGCCGGTTGTGGCGGTGACGGTTGCGGTTTGATCTTTCAGATAACACCGTAACTGGCGACGGCATTCTGTCGCCGGGTGCCCCACACATTCGCGACTTTCGAATGTGTGGGAGAGAAGGGTGATGCGGCATCGGGATCCCCAGGTCTCGCGGGGGTCGAGACCTGGGACTGTTGCTGTCGTCACAAGTTTCGTGTGCGCCCAATCACCGCCCGACGCAACGACTGCGCCCGCTCACAGAATTACCCGTTCATCTCCTACGCGCCGTGTCACCCGTTCGCGGTCCAGATATTCCAGCAGCGGTATCGCGTACTTGCGCGTCACTCCGAACAGGTCTTTGAAGTTGCCGACATTCAGCTTGGGAGTCTTGCTCTTCTGCGCGACAATCTGCCCGCGCAAGGCTTCCAGCGCGTCGCGATGAAACACCAGGTCGTCGGAAAGCTTGACCAGCACCCGATCGCGCAGCAACAGCGTGACAATCTTCTGCGCCCGCGCCTTATCGACCGGCAGCGAGGCCAGCACTTCCTTCAGCGCCGGGACCTGCAAGCCTGCCTGGGCGAAGGCGCGCTCGATCTGCGACTTCGACTCCGCCTCCTCGTCGCGCAGAACCACGCCCCGCCCGGAAAGTCGCAACAGCTCGCCGTCGGCCTCAAGTTTTTTCTCGCGCAGCAGGGAAGCGACGACGCCGTCGAACAGCTCGGCATGTCCCCAGCGCGTGGCGCGCAGCTCTCCCTTGTTGATTCCCGGCAGCAGCGGATTGGCGTCGTGAAAATTACGGGCAATCGACAGCATGTCCTGACGAACTCTCTCCAGCCAGCGCGACCCGATCAGCACATTGCCGAAGACCGCGATCTCTCCCGCCTGCTTCAGTTCCGCCGCGAGCTGCTGCACCCGAGCCGGAAGCCATCCCGTTTCGGCTACCGCTTCGGCAACCGTCAGCCCAACGACCCCTCGCCGGTTCACGCGCGCCATCAGCGCCTCTCGAGGACTGGCGCTGGCCATGGCCTCAAGAAACGGCAGGCGCTGTTCGCGGTCAATCCGGATTGCCGGTTCTCCCGCATCGAGTACGCGCCCGCCGCCGATGGTGATCACCGGGGAATACTGCCGCAGGATGAAGCGGTCCCCGGGAAACAAAACCAGCGGACGATCCAGCTTCAGGCTTGCGAATCCCGACTCGCCCGGCAGAAGTTGTTTCGCACCGAGCAGAGTCACCCGCGCGATGGTTTCTGCGGCGAACGCATGCAGATGCACACGGGCGTACTGCCGCAGAGGCTTGGCCGACGCCAGCAGGTCAAGCTGCACCCCCAGCCGCGCCGTGGGATGAAACATCTCCGGCGGCGTCAGCATCATGCCGCGGGCCAGTTCAGTGGTCTCCACGCCGGCCAGGTTCAACGCGGTGCGCTGTCCGGCAACGGCCTGCTCTGCCGCGCGGCCATGCACCTGCACTCCGCGGACCCGCAGCCGCTTGCCGCTAGGATGGACCTCGACCTCCTGCTCTTTGTGCACCGTGCCCGAAATCAAGGTGCCGGTCACCACTGTGCCGAAGCCCTTCATGGTAAACACGCGATCGATCGGCAGGCGGAAGACCGCGCCCGAATCTTTGGATGGAACCTCGGCGGCCAGCCGTGCCAGCTCGCTCTTCAGCCGGTCGAGTCCCGCGCCCGTCTTGGCGCTGACGGGAATGATCGGCGAAGTTGCCGGATCGAGAAACGAGCCTGCGAGGAACTCGGCCACTTCCATGGTCACAACTTCGAGGGTTTCGGCATCGACCAGGTCGGACTTGGTCAGGACCGTGATGCCGCGCCGCACCGAAAGCAGGCGGCAGATTTCGAAGTGCTCGCGCGTCTGCGGCTTGACCGACTCGTCGGCCGCCACCACCAGCAGCACCAGATCGATGCCGCCGACGCCGGCCAGCATGTTGCGCACAAACCGCTCGTGGCCGGGGACATCGACCAGGCCCACACGAATGGGTTCGCCAGCGGAGCTCTCGAGGTCGAGATTGGCGAAGCCGAGGTCGATGGTGATACCGCGCCGCTTCTCCTCTTCCAGGCGGTCGGGATCAATGCCGGTGAGCGCGCGCACCAGCGCACTCTTGCCGTGGTCAATGTGGCCCGCGGTGCCGACGATCACCGACTTCATGGCACACAGTGTACCTGTTGCCAAGCGGGTCAGTTTCCGTGGGCTGGGGGCTCCGATTCAATTGTGACCTTCAGATTTTATCGGAGGCCGGCAGAGGGTTACTTGTGTAATGGCGATATTTCAACAACTACCCAAGAGTTGCGGCACTTGGATTCCGCCCAGAAATCACCTACGATTCACAGCTACCCGATTGGTGAAAGAGTGTTCAACCCTATGAGGTGTTCAACATCGGTGACTTGGGCAGCAGTTGCAACCATTCTCGAATCTCTCCCGCCCCTTGGTGTGGGCGTGCTTGCAGCCTTGGATCTCTTTGGGATCACCTCTCATCGGGGACGGAATCCCGCCCTCTTCTTCTCGGGATCCGAAATCCTTTCAGTGGTTGTGATGACGATGATTCCAGGAATTTGGGCTCTCGCTACCGGTATCGGCCTGCTGGCCGTGAAACGGTGGGCACGATTCTCGATCATCGTTTTCGCGACCCTTACCATTGCTTTTATGGGGATCATTTTTGGTTTCCACATAATGTTTATGCTGGCAATGGCCAAACGAAACCCTTTTCCGACCATGGGTATATGGGGTATTGCTTATTACGTTGGAGTTCCCATTTTTTACGTTGGAATCAGCGTCTGGTTTCTGTTGCTCTTTAACCGGCCCGGAGTTGCGGAGGAGTTCGAGGGAGGAGCGGCGGCGCAGTCCTAGTTTAGCCAATCAAAGAAAGAGAAACGGTAAATGGCGAAAACAACATTACACAAGCAATCCTGACAAATCCCTCTTGCTGCATCACTTGTGATTTGGCAGTCTGCGATCAAGCCGGCAACCCTTCACCTTACCGCGTGATCTCGAAGATGACGCCGTTGACGCCTTGTGAGGTAGTGCCGAAGATATTGCCGCTGGGATCCAGAACTACCGTACTGGTCGGCAACGCACCATCATCGCCGCTGAAGTCGTGCAGGTCGGTATACACCCAGCCGCCGCCCGACGGCGACAATTCAAAGACGGAACCCTGCTGGTTGACGCCGTCCTGGTAGGTTGTGCCATAGAGATTACCTGCGGAATCCAGGGTCAGGTGGTCGGCCGGTCCGGCCAGACCGCTCAGGCTATACAGCAGCGTAAACGTCCAGCCTCCGCCGGAGCGAGACAGTTTGAAAACTGTGCCGCCAAAGTTGTGGCCGTTATGCTGCGCGCTGCCATAAAGATTGCCTGCGCTGTCCATAACCAGCCCGCCGAACGGAGACCTGCCATCACTGGTGTTGGTAAAGGTGTAGAGCACCTGCTCGGTCCAGCCCGATCCCGAGTGTGTCAACTCGAACACCGTGCCCCAGTTGTGGGCCCCTCCGGCGACGGTCGTGCCGTAAAGATTGCCGGCGCTGTCAAGAATTACTCCGGCCGTGGGATTGATGCCGTCGGGTGGATTGAAGCTGTGGAGAACGGTTTCGGTCCAGCTTCCGCCCGAGCGCGTAGCTTGAAAAACGGTGCCGTAGCCGTGCTCCCCGCCCCCAGCGGTTGTCCCGTAAATGTTGCCTGCGGCATCGAAAACCAGGTTGGCGTTGGGACCGCTACCGTCGTTGCCGCCTGCGAAGGCATGCAGGACGGTGATGGCGTCGCAAAATATCGAGCGGCAGAATGTTGCCGGCGGTCTCAAGTTGTAGAGGGTGCCGTTCCCACCAGCGCCCTCGCCCCCGGCCGTACCGTACAGAGTGCCGTCTGGACCAATGGTGGGCCCGCCGTTGTCGGGATAAGCTCCATCTGCGTGAGCGGTGAAGTTATACAGCGTGTTGAACACCCATCCGGAAGCGGTATGGGAGAGTTTGTAGATGTTTCCGAAGCCACCGAATTCACCCGGTCCGCCCTCTACCGTGGTTCCATACAAGTTTCCGGCTCGGTCGAGGATAGGAGCGGTCGGCAGATTGCCGTCAACTCCGCCGAAACGATGTAGCACGGTGAACGTCTGTGCCTGCGCCGGTCGCATGGTGGCAATGGCAACCACACAGACTGCGAGGGCGAAAGCTACTGTAGTCAGGTTGCCACGAAGACGCGCGGGGAAATACTGTGCCGGGTTCGTCATGATGGTCTCCTTCACAAATGCGGCCGCTGACGATAGGCGTTTTTACGTGAGCACTCTACACCAGATTGGTGCGGCATTTCCAGCCGAAAAGAGTAATAAATGCCGATAAGCAGCCGATTTTGCTAGTGTGGCGTCCCGTAAGTTCGCGGGATAACTCGAAGCTTTGAAAGGGCAGTCCTTCAGAAACTGCTGCAAAAAGCGGTGTTCGGGTAGTGCGGCGCTTCAGAGACCGTGTCGCGACCGGAAATCAGATTTCGCGGTGGAACGCACACCACAAAATCCGGCTTATTTAGCCGCAGAGCGGCAACATTTGTGTTAGGCGTGGGCGTGAGCCCGCGCTATGAGTCGGACAAAAGGTGAGCCGCGCAGCGGCGGCACCGCTCCTCCCGCTTTGACATAGCAACCCAGCTTCTTATGGCGTATCATGGCGCGATTCCGCAATCAACTTAGGGAGACCTGCATGGGGGAATGGCTCCAGAACATTCCGGTGGGCTGGCTGGCGGTTGTGGTCTTCTCCCTTACCTTTATAGGTACGTGGGGAATCTATGCCATCGTCATGAAGCTGGCTACCGGCGAGCGCGCCCGCATGTTCAAGGGCGTCTCCCCCGGCATGCTGCCTCCGCTAGGCATCATCTTCGGCCTGTTCGTCGCCTTTGTCGCCTCCCAGGTGTGGAGCGACATCGATCGTGCCAAGGCGGCCGTCAACCGCGAGGCCAGTTCACTCAGCACGGTGGTATTTTTGGCCGCCAGCTTTCCGGGAGAGCCGGAAGCGCGTCTGCGCGACCTGACCCGCCGCCACATTCAAGAAGCTGCCACCAACGAATGGCCCATGATGGCCCGGCGCGCCGCGTCCCTGAAGGTCACGCCAGTCTCGCTGGCCGAGGAGTTGCAGTTGGTCCTGACTCTGACGCCGCACAGCGAAGGACAAGTGACTGCACAGCGCGAGATCGTCGGGGCGCTCGAAAGCGCGATCGACGCCCGCCGCCAGCGCATCATCGTCAGCCGGTCAAGCGTGAATTGGGTAAAGTGGACTGCGCTCCTGCTGCAAGCAGCGTTCACACTGATCGCCATCGCCATGGTGCATTGCGACAATCGAGGCGCTGCCGCCGCCGCGATGGCAATCTTCGCCTTTGGCGTTGCGGTGTCAATTCTGCTGATCGCCTCACATGACCGGCCATTCAGCGGAGCAATCTCGGTTAAGCCCGACCTGCTGCTGCAAGTCATGCCGGAGGAAGCGGCCACTCAGGACGAAATCGATCACACCGTGCTCTTCCATTTGACGACCTTGCTGCGTTCGGCACGACAAGTCATATCTGATCAGCAGGGTTTGATTAACCAACGGGGGTCAGGCAAAGATCTGCCGGCGAAAACCGTGATCGAGCAGGCCAAAGCGAAATATGCCGAGCAAACCGGCCACCCCGTTCCCAATCTCGATCCCACATCCGCGGAAGGCCAGATGCTTCAGGCCGAGATGCGTGCGATGGAAGAGGTGATGGACCAGGCGCAGCCACTCATCAATGATCCGAATCGCGGCTTCAAGGGATTCTTGCCGGCGATCTTTGCCTATCAAGTTGCTGAGCGCTTCAATCATAAACAAGGTGAACTTGCTTACGTAAAATTGACTGCGCCGGCGGAGTTGGTTCGTCACCAGCCCAATTTGCCCGACGCCTGGGAGGACCAGATGATCAAGAGCAAGTTTCAGTCTCCAGGATGGAAGAAGGGCGAATTCGTCGAGCAAGAAGCCTTGCTTAACGGCAGAAAAGCTTATCGCGTGATGATCCCCGAATACTACGAGGCCTCGTGCCTGGAGTGTCATGGCGAGCCCAAAGGCGCAATCGATATCACTGGAAGCAAGAAAGAAGGCCGCAAGCTGGGCGATCTGGGCGGCGCGATCAGTGCAGCGATTTACCTGAAATGAACCGTTGGGTGGCGGCTTCTAGAGCCTGCCCTGAGCGAAGTCGAAGGAGCCATGGTGACCCCTTTGTTGTTTCGGGTGCAGATCTCCGCTTATCCGGTTATCCATGACCTCGAAAATGACCAGAACGGGTCGTCACCTTCAGCACGGCAATCCCTTTCCCCCACTCTTGGGCGATTAGGTCCTCTGTTCCGAACCAGCTCTACTGTGTTGATCACAGAGTACGCTTGGCAGTCGAGATTCCCCGCTCGGTTTCAGCCGCTCGTAGAGGTCGAAGATCACGCCATGCAAAGCGGTGCCTTCCAAGGAAAGGGGGCAGCCTGCATCGAAACTCGGCGGCGTTTAGTTTTGAGCAACCACACCCCTCGCCAGAACAGCTGATTCCGTTCTAGAACGCTCGCGTTAAGCGCGCCCGCGTCCCCAGTACCAACCGCCTCCACCAAGCAAGAACACTACCAGGACAATAACTAGAATCGTTTCGATACTCATTTTGAAGTTCTCCTTTAAGGATCTCCAAGGGCTGACTCAGCAGGTTGGCGGCCAGCCTATACCTAACGATTGAAAAGCGGCCGTTTTGTGCGCCACTTGTTGGCGCCGTACCAGAGCTGCGTAACCCCGAGGTCTAGAGAGAGTCTGACAGGTCGAGATTCATCGGTCTGTTCAATAAAGAACACAGTTAGTTCTTCGTCCCAAACTGGACTTGTAAACTGGACCTTCCGCAAGTTGACGCACCGTCGCGCGGGAAGTACATCCGATGGCAGACTGAATAGAGGTTAGATGAGCGAAAACTCAACGCATACACAATCGCATATTGATTCCATTGCGAGACAAGAGCATGAGTTCCTGGAGCAGAGAACCCTCTCGGAACGCGCGAGCGATCATATAGCGGGTTTTGCCGGGAGCATGTTCTTTGTGCTGGTCCACATCCTCCTCGTGCTTTTTTGGGTTCTGACAAACCTGAATCGGGTTCCCTGGATTCCGCGATTTGATCCCTACCCCTTCTCGCTGCTCGGAATGATTGTCGCTGTCGAGGCGGTGGTTCTTTCAAGTTTTATACTCATGCGTCAGAACCGAATGGCTAAACGGGGAGAGCGGCGAGATCATTTGAATTTACAAGTCGATTTGATAGCCGAAAAAGAGATCACGAAACTCTTGCAGATGGTCCAGGCGATTTGTGAGCACATGGGACTTAAGCAGATCGCTGAGGACAAAGAGGTGGAAGAATTTAGCCAGAAAACCTCAGTGGAGACTCTCGCCCAAAGCCTTGAAGATACGCTCCCTGAGGCCTAGCAAGCAGGCAATTCCATGAGGATAGCAATGTCCGTAATGGGGCAGCAATTTATCCTTTCCTCTGCCCCCCGGCAAGCGATTCAGGAGTTGTTTTGTTCGGGCAAAGACTTGCGGCGGCGATTAGAGTTTGCAAGTATTACTCTCCCGTTGGAGAATTCAATGCCGCGGTGTCTCACGAACTCCATGAATATCCCTCATGCCGAGCATCGCTTCCGACGGATATGACGGCGAAAAAACATCTACCTACCCAGAATGTCGAAAAGGGCAAGAAACCCGGCCTTCTGAAGAGATCCTTCGCAATCCTGGGACCCGGATTGATCACCGGGGCGGCCGACGATGATCCGTCGGGAATCTCAACCTATTCTGTCGCTGGTGCAGCCTACGGCTATGCCACGCTGTGGATCGCGCTGCTCACGTTTCCACTGATGGCTGCGGTCCAACTCATGTGCGCGCGACTGGGCATGGTCACGGGGCGCGGGCTTGCAGCCGCAGTGCGAATTTACTATCCACGCTGGGTGCTCTGGGGAGCCTGCTCGATTCTCGTCGTTGCGAATGTCATTAATATCGGTGCCGATCTCGGCGGCATGGCCGAGGCGACGCAGTTGATCACCGGGGTTCGAGCACTCATCTGGATTCCAGTCTATGCGTGCTTCATTATCGGGCTGTTGATTTGGACTTCTTACAAGCTGATGGCGCAGATTTTCAAGTGGATGACGCTCGTCTTGTTCGCTTATGTGTTCGCATCGTTTTACGCTCACGTCGATTGGAGGCACGCGCTGGCGATGACGTTCGTGCCCCATCTGGAGTGGTCACGCGGGTTTCTGGCGGTACTTGTGGCGATTCTGGGGACCACGATTTCACCCTATCTTTTCTTTTGGCAGGCAGCCGAGGAGGTCGAAGAAGGGCGGGCCAAGGGCCGAGGGCTCGCCGATCGCAAGAACGCGACTGTGTCGGACTTAAGAAGTGCGCGGGCCGACACGATGGTGGGGATGTTTTTTTCGAATCTCATCATGTATTTCATCATTCTGACCACGGCTGCCACGTTACATGCGCACGGGCAAACGGACATTACATCTGCCCGCCAGGCCGCCGAAGCGTTGCGTCCACTTGCCGGCAAGGGCGCTTACCTGCTTTTCACCCTGGGGCTGATCGGTACAGGAATGTTGGGCGTTCCGGTCCTGGTGGGATCATGCGCTTATGCGGTGGCGGAAGGTGTAGTGTGGCGGGGCTCAATGGCCGACAAGCCAAGAAGTGCCCGGAAATTCTACGCAGTAATGGCGGTTGCCATGGCATTGGGCCTGGTGCTCAATTACTTCGGCTTCAACGCGGTGAAAATGCTGTTCTGGTCAGCGGTAATCAATGGCCTTCTGGCGCCGCCGCTAATCCTGCTGGTGGTTCTCCTCACCAGTAGCCAAAAAGTAATGGGAAAGCACGTGAACCCGCCGCTACTCAGGTATTTAGGCTGGGCTACCTTCGGTGTAATGACTGCGGCGGCGGTGGGGATGATGGTTACCTCTTGAAGTGGGTGGCCATTTTCCCGGGCCGGAGGCTTATAACATTCCGCGATGCTCGCGTGAATACCATGTAGTTGAGGTTACCACCTTCTCCTCTTTCAGATTCCCTTTGACGCAATCTCCTCGCTTTTTCGCCGTGTCATACCTACTCGTTGCGGTTATTCACATATGTGCAATATTGAACAGACCGCAAAAAATCCATCGTTCTAGACTGCTTACAGATGGACTGATGTTTAAGGCGCGGCCCGTGGAGATGCTCTCGCCTGAGGGCTCTCTACAGGCTTTCACGCCACCAAGTGGTTCAACGCTTCCGAAAGCGAAGGAGTGTTGCGATGCCGACACCTGCGAGGGCTATGCCCATACAATCCGCTCTAGCTCCCCCTATTCAACAAGCTACTGTTGAATTGTGGTCGCAACCGACGGGAGCCGATGTCGAAATCGATGGAGAGTACGTAGGCGGTACCTTCTCCAAGATTGCGATACCTCAGGGCGACCACACAATTACAATCCGCAAGAAAGATTTCATGACGTGCCAAGTAGCAATCAGGCTAAAACCAGAATATGTTAGACTTGCCGCGTATATGGAGCGAGAGGCATACACGATTCACATCGAGCACTAGGTGAAGGTGACTAGACTACCCTGCAGCGACGCTAACTAAGGCGTTCTTTCTTCACGGCAAATCGTTTGCAAAGCTCCGTCAATGCCCGCCTTCGACTGCCAGCCCAATTGTTCATTGGCCACACCGTTTGCTGTCATGCCCGTGGGCCGAACCGAGGGCATTGCGCCAACAACCGTCGCCCCTGATGGATCTCCTTACAATACCCCGCGATTGCGAATCTGCCGCGTATAGTAGCGGTGATTGACGAACCGAGATCTATTCGCGCTTGCACCGGATTATTAAATCCGGGGTAAAAATAAAAAGAAGAGGCGGAGCCGAAGCCCCGCCCATCCGTTGGCAGCGACTGAACCTTGTGGATCGCTGCTATCTCTTCTTTTCTCCGGGCGCAGGCAGTGGTGGCCGCGCTTGAGCATGTTGCTGTGGCTGGGCATGCTGTTGCGGCTGCGCCTGAGCATGCTGTTGCAGCTGCGCCTGGGCATGCTGCTGTGGCTGCGCCTGAGCATGCTGTTGCGGCTGTGGCTGGGCATGCTGTTGCGGCTGCGCCTGAGCATGCTGCTGTGGCTGCGCCTGAGCATGCTGTTGCGGCTGCGCCTGAGCATGCTGCTGTGGCTGCGCCTGAGCATGCTGCTGTGGCTGCGCCTGAGCATGCTGCTGTGGCTGCGCCTGAGCATGCTGCTGTGGCTGCGCCTGAGCATGCGTGCTGGGCCTGAGCATGCTGCTGCGCCTGAGCATGCGGCTGGGCCTGAGCATGTTGCTGTGGCTGGGCATGTTGTTGCTGCTGCGCCTGAGCATGCTGCTGCGCCTGAGCATGCTGCTGCGGCTGGGCATGCTGCTGTGGCTGCGCCTGAGCATGCGGCTGTGGAGCAGTCTTCGTCTCAGTGGGCGCACGAGCTACCTTATTCCCAGCCGCCTTGTTCTCATTCGTACGGGTTGCAGCTGATTTATTCGCAGCTGCCTTATTTTCGGTGGCCCTGGTCTCGGTGGCAGCAGCCTTGTAAGGCGCTCCCGCCTGCTTGGCCCCTACCACTCCATGACCGCTAAATTCAGCAGGCTTCGCAGTAGCAGCGATTGCCGGCCGCCCGTGGTTCACGGACGCCAGGAGTGCGTGGTTGGTACTGGCAGCCTGCACATGCTGGGTTTGCAAGGCCGTCTGCTGCCTGTGTTGCTGGTGTGCCGCTGTCTCTTCTGCCTGGGTCGGGCGGGTAGTAATCCCGCCGGCACCGCCGTTGTAGCTGACATGGTTCACGGTAGTGTTGTTGATTACCGTCTTGTTGTAAACATTGTGAATGTTCGTGACGTTGACGTTATTCACAGAGCGGTTGTAGTTGAAGGCTCCGTTATTCCAATAGCCGCCCTGATAGCCGACACCGCCATAGCCGTACCCGTAGTTGACGCCACCGTAGAAACCGACTTGCGGACCCCAGTAGCCACTATTCCAAGCGTAGGCATTTCCGCCCCAACCCCAATAACCAGGGGTCCAGAGCAGGCCCACCGCGGGGGCCATCACCCAGGTACCCGGCACCCAAAAGTAGCCTTCGCCCCCATAAGCCCAGTATCCCGGCGTCCAGATATAACCGGCGGCGGGGGCCATCGGTTGCGCGTACACAGGTAGCGCGGGCGGAGCGATTGCGACAGACACGGAGAACTGCGCGAACGACGCGGCCGGTACGGCCACTATCAGAAGTGCTAGCAACAGCAAACGGGTGGTACGCATTTTGAATCCTCTTGCCAGATCATCCTTCGATTGCCCAATTGTTACCTTGCTGCTGTGGGCCTTGCGAGGAGTAAGCGGCCTGCTGTATGCAAGGATTCCACGGGTGTTCTTCTAAGTCTGTGCATTACGGCTCACTTTTCATGAATCTCGCAACTAGAACTTCTAAATGGATTTTCCGAAATAGTCTTGCTAGTGCCGGAGAAAGAACAGCGCGAGGGTTTACTTCTGCAAAAACGGTTGTTCTTACCAAGCAGTGATACGAATATCGCTTAATGTAGGAGAATGCATGCAGATAGACTAGACGTTAGGCCGCGAAACTTGCGGCCTTTTTCTTCTTTAGCTGGCGGGAAACTAATCGTAGCGGACGCTCTTGTCATCTACCCACAAGAACAAAGAGCACAGCAGCCGAGGTAGCGTCGGATTCTATAGTTCCGCATCATTAATCTACGGCTACGGCCACGCGACCAATATCGCAAATGTGTATCTTTCTGAACAGAAACTTTTTTTCCAGACGACTACCGTATGGTTTGGATTCATCCAGTGCTGGTCCGCGAAAACCGGGGGTAGGCCCTCGAGTTTGTTCGCGCCTGACAGCGTCGGGCCAGTACTGCAACCAGCGACTGTTAAGCAATCAAAGGTCGTCAGATGTCAATAGTCTACGCATACCCACTGGTGCAAAGGGAGAACACACTAGGCACCGCTTCATCATTTCTTGAGATTTCCATCTCAAACCAAAAGGAGAACTATGAAAAAGCTTAGGCTGTTAGTAGCTATGCTCACGTTGGTTGCAGTCGGGATTCTGGCCGGATGCTCTAGGACGGCTACGAAGTCACCCGATGTCTCCGACAATGTTCGCAAATCGCTCGATCAAGCAGGCTTCAAAGATGTCACCGTCAATCAGGATCTTGACAAAGGCGTTGTGACTCTCGGCGGAACTGTCACGAGCGAGAATGACAAGTCACAAGCCGAATCCCTGGCGAAGTCTCTGGCGGGAACCCAGGTTGTCGCGGATCAGATTGCCGTGATTCCTGTGGGCGCCGAAAAAGAAGCTAAGGCGGTGAACTCCGATCTTGACGCTGGCATCGAGAAAAATCTGGATGCTGCACTGATCCAGAACAGGATGCACGACAACGTGAAGTACGAAGTGAAGAGCGGTGTAGTCACGCTGACCGGAGAAGTGAACTCGCAGTACAACCGGGAACTTGCCGGGAAGGTGGCGACTGCAGTGCCGAATGTGCAGCAAGTGGTGAACGATCTGCAGGTTAAGAATCAGAAAGCCAGTTCGACATAAGTAGAGCTGCGGAGTTGGACCCGTACTTTGACATCGGCCGAAACAGCGAGCAATCGCGCACAGAAGATTGAGGCAACATCCACTGCCGGTTGCGTCATCACTGTGTTGGCTCTGGTTTGCGCGGCGTAGTCACGCTGGCGGGGAAATAAATTTGCAGGGAAAGCACGACCGGGCCATGAAGGGTCGAGGTCAGATCTTCGACGACACCTCCCGCCTAACTTCTAGAAGGAGATGTTCAATGTCATTCGGCCCTTTATGCTATCGGAGTCGTGATCATGATCTGCGGCCTGATTTATGGCGCACACTTGATCCACATTCCCGCACACTGGATTGCGGTGGGTGCGGTCGTGCTTTTAGGTATCGGGATCTTGTCAGGTGTAAAGGCCACCCGCCAGAGGGATCCTGCGGAATAACCTTATCCTCCAGCGGGTGAGGGGAGGCAAACCCCAGCAGGCAGCTCGTGATCAGATATCCGCAACTAAGTTCGCCTTCCCCAACGCATCGTACAAATCGAGCGCCAAGAGTAGTCCAATGTGACCAGACATCCGTTTTAGCCACTTCTATCATGTTGGGTAGTGAAGCGAGACGACGACCGTTACAAAAGCGAGTCCAGCTTCCTCTTACAAGTGAGGTACAACATGGAAACCGTATTGATTGTTATTTTGGTGCTGTTTGTGCTCGGTGGCGGAGGGTGGGGATACTCTCGGTGGCGCGCCTAGCGCGATCATAGGATGAACCCTTGAACATGCCGCGTTGTCCTATTTGCGGGATTTGTGAGGGACGCTCGACCCTGGAGATAGACCGGCGAGCTCCCTTTCAGGTTCCCTGACTAAGTCAGCCCACCTGAATTGTTCTCTTTAAGGTTCTCAGGAAAGCCGCGTACCCATGCATCCGAATACCATTCTGAATGAAATTCATCAATTCCACGGCGTGAGTGACCGTCTTGACTTGATGGCGGAACAACATCCTCTCGTCTCAGAAGCTCTCATCGCCATCTCGGCAAGCGCTCGTAACACTGCAACTGTGTTGGAGGTGCTGGTCGCGACGAACATCGAGCTGCTTTCCGGATTAGATTCTGCAAATGCCTGATTCCCTGAACGCGGGAACAGGTATGCGCACGCGTTCGACGCACACAACGCAGTTCCGTAACTATGTCATTGATGTGCTCGGTCCCTATCCGGTCGTCGGCACCGCCTTTCCGGTTGGTATTCGCTAGGCGGATAACGCACCGCCAAAGTGGAAGCACGGCGCTGAGAACTACGGCAAGCGATTTGTATCCGATTTGATATTGGGCAAGTAGGAAGAGCAGTGGTGGGAGAACCACATCATTAGCTTGACTTCGGCTTCGGAAAATCGTCTGCGGCTGCGGGCTCGGCGGAATTGTCTTAATGGTAATTAGAGTTTCCGCTTTTATTCGTTCACTGGGATCGGGCGGGGAATGCGGCGCAACGCAAACGTTCATCGCTGGAGCCGTCGTGTTCATGGTCGGATGTGTCAAGTACTTCGTGAAGGAACCGCACAAAACACCCCTAATGAGCAGTAATCAGCATGCAAATCTCCAAGCTAAAGCCTAATGGCATTCTTACCCAGTCTCTGGAAATGCAAATAGACCTGCCTTCTGTACTCTCGCAGTTCACACTAGTCCAGTCAGTCCCATTTTGGGAAGAAGAAGCAGCGGGTGTTCTTTTTTGAACAGACCGCTCAAGCGTCGACCCGTCACACTTTTGAAAGACCTCGGCTTACATCAGGTCTGGTGCTACAAGAAGTGGCACACATAGCGACCGCTTTTCAAGCGGGCAAAGCTACGACAGAAAAGATCGATCTGTCGCCGGCTTAATGTCCGGGTTGTTGAGCCCCTATCGACTCCAACTTCGTCTGACCCTCGGCACTAACCGAACTACGCAGGCCGAAATTTCCAACCTCCTGCGGCATAGTTTTCTGGGGCGGGTCAAACCCGGAGAAAGTCTCATTATCCCTGGACTAAAGATGGGGGGCAGGTCACGATCAGTCTCCTCGTGAGCAATAAGAAAGGCGTGTATCGAACGGCCCAATAGATCTTCCAGCATCGTAGCCGCTACTAGGACGGCTCCCGCGCTCCGACTCTTTGTTTAGTGCGTCCAAGAACGCTCTAAATTCCCTCAAATGAGGGTGCGTTTCCTCGAAGGGCCGATGTTCTGACATGATTATGAATGGCGGAGAGGGAGGGATTTGAACCCCCGAAGGACTTTCGCCCTTGCCGGTTTTCAAGACCGGTGCCATCAACCACTCGGCCACCTCTCCGTTCCCTCATGATAAACGAAAAGGCGCGACTCTCGCCGCGCCCACTACTCAACCAGTCGTCCCTGAAAGAATGAACCGTTCGCCGTCCTCAACCTTTCACGCCGCGGGTTCGGCAACCTCGGCGTTCTCATGCGGAACATAGATGTTCATGACTGTCCCTGAACCCTGCCTGCTGCGGAACCACAGCCGTCCTCCGCGTTTTTCCAGCAACTCTTTGCTGACCCACAGACCCAGGCCGGTTCCCACATCTTTCTTGGTGGTGAAGAATGGCGAAAAAACTTTGGGCTGGTCCTGGCCCGGGATCCCGATGCCGTTGTCGGCGACAATCATGCGAATGCCCCGACGGCCGTCGCGAAAATGTTTCGACTGGTGCGCCCGCAGCACGATCTTGCCGCCTTCATTGCAGGCGTCAATCGCGTTGGCGATCAGGTTTGACAACACCTGTTTCATCACGCCCTCGGAGGTATAGATCCTCAGGCCAGGCTCGATTTCGGTCCTGATCGCCAGGCTTTTGAACACCGTCTTGCGCTCGTAAATCGCCAGCACGTCAGCAATCACTTCCGCGACATCCAGTGATCCGGGCCGGGAGTTGTCCCGATAAAACCCCATCGTCTGTTGTGCAATGTGGGTCACGCGCCCCAGTTCGCGGTCGGCCTGCGCCAGATACCGCCGGGCCTTCTCGGGCAGGTCCTGCTGCTGATTGGCCAGGTAAATCAGGTTGGTGATCGCCTCCAGAGGGTTGTTAATCTCGTGCGCGATGGTGGCCGCCAGGCGGCCCACGGAAGCCAGCCGCTCACTGGTGTGAAAAGCCGCTTCCAGTTTTTTCTGGTCGGTGATGTCGCGGGCGATCTTGGCCGCACCGATGACCACGCCGTGTTCATTTCTTACCGGCGAGATGGTCAACGATACGTCGATCAGATGCCCGTCTTTGTGCAAGCGGACGGTTTGGAAGTGGTCGATGCGTTCGCCCTCCCTTATCTTCCCCAGGATGTGCGGCTCCTGGTCGTGCAGTTCGGGGGGAATGATAGTAGTGATGGGTTTGCCGATGATTTCCTCGGGGGTATAGCCGAAGATGCGCTCCGCACCCCTGTTCCAACTGGTAACGACGCCGTTCAGATCCTTGCTGACGATGGCGTCATCGGAGGATTCGACAATTGCGGCCAGCAGGCGCTCCGTTTCGACCACCGACCCGATCTGAGCAGATTCCCTTGTTGCCAAAGCTTTCCTCACTCCGCCAACCGAATTTTAACCGATAAAGATGGCCTGTGGCGATCAGGCCAGAGCGGCGTCCCGCGCGCCGTTGGGAAGTTTCTCCCCCTGCCAGCGCAAGCGATTCCTCTAGTTTTTCCAGCAGCCTGACCGGATGGATAGGCTTGGGCAGCAGGGTAAAGTTGTAGCCGCGACTGGTGAACTCTCGTCCGAAGCGTTGCGCCAGCGCGGCGGTGGCTGCCTGTCCTTCTTCCGCGATGCCCCGTCCCTACATAGGATGCCTGCAAGGGCCATTCCAGACGCCTGCTACTCGCTGGCCTCGAGGCCGGCGCGAGCCAGCAGAGAGCGCAGGGCGCGCTCGCCGCGCGATCCACGCTGGATGGCCACGATGTTCTCGTCGCGGTCGATGACCACGTAGATGGGATAGGAGTTGGCGGCGTACATCGCGGCCAGGTTGGTGTCTTCGGTCAGAACGATGCGGCAGCTTCGCGGACTCTGCTCCAGATATTTCTTCACGGTTTTCTTCGACTCGTTCACGTCCACCGCAAGCACCACCAGCCCCTTGTCGCGGAACTCCTGGTCCAGGCTGTCCACCATGGGCTGCTCTCCGCGGCAGTAGGGGCACCAGGTTGTCCAGAATTGCAGCAGAACAACTTTGCCCTTCAACGAATCGTTGGTGAACTTTTCGCCGGCCGTAGTTTTGGCGTTGAAGTGCGGCGCCGGCTCGCGGTCGCCAGCCAAAACACTGATCGTCAGGCAGACAATCAGCAGAAGCAGCGTGTGAACGGTTCGCGAAACGCGATAGCTCATGAGAGGCGCCCAGACCCAATGCCGGAATTCGGTGTGAGTTTAGTTCAGTTGCAAGGAAACTTCGAGAGAAAAAGTCACACGCAAAAGCTGTGCATCCGTGAAAGCTTCCTGCAATAAGTGGCAACCGCCACTGTACAGGAACCGCGGCTAGCTCACGGTAAACAATTAGATATTAGTTGTGTTGCTACTTGCTTTTGTCCCACGAACAGATACGATCTTGCGCAGGAAATTTAGAAGCAACTGCGCCAGCGTCAACAGAAACGACCCTCCGGGCCAAGCCGTGCCTACAGTGTCGCTCCTGGCTGATTTTAGAGCGTCTCCACCAGGCACGATAGCTGCCTTGTGTCTGGAAGCGCTCCTGCCGCAGTAGAAAACATCCGAGCGATGTGGGGAAACTGGCAGTTCCACCGCCGCTAGATCAACCAACCAAGGTCGAACACCATCCGGCAATTGAATGCCGGTCCAAGAGGGGGCTATGTCTATCTACTGGAGAGCTGTTTCTAAGGATGATGTGGGAGCAACAAGCAGTTCCACAGCAGGGAGTTCAAGCACGCGCGCGTGTCCGATTTTCTGGCAGCCTTCTGATGGCCGCGCTTTTGGCTTTCACATGCGGTCTGGTTCTCCCGTTGCTCTTGAGCGTTGATGCGCAAGCGCAGGGCGACGTGGTGTGTGGTTCGAAGGAATATCTGGACAATCTGCCGGTCCCTCCACCAAAAGACCCCAACGTCAAACGCCAGGTGCAATTGGTCAACTGCACCGACCAGATCGTATTGGGAGCGGCCAACGCCGCGCACGAGGCGAACCAGCCGCCGTATCCAGTCTTTCCCCAGGATGGAACCTGGGTGATGCAAGCTTACGGCTCGGCAAACAATGCCAACGTGCTCACGATTGATGTCCCGCCGCAATGGTACGGCCAGTTTAAGACGGGCGGTGTCGCGCCGAACTTCTGGGGACGGACCGGTTGCCGTTACGATCCCGTTGCCAACCGGGCCCAGTGCGAAACCGGCGGTTGCGGCGGTCAATATGATTGCAGCTCCGCCAACATATCGCCGCCACCAGCTACCACCTTGGCGGAGTGGACGTTCTACCAAAACTTCAATGGTACGTTTATCGATTCTCCAGACATCAGTGCCGTCAACGGCGCGAACCTTACCATGGACATCTCACCGCGCGGTGGCAGCCAACGCAATCCCCTCAACCCAAAAGATTTTCACTGGTTGGCTTGGAACTACCCGCTCGCCGTACATGGAGCTGATCTGCGCGAGCCCACGAGATGCTCGAAAAACGGCAACGATTTCAAGATCAAACGTTCCGACATCGATAAAAGCGTCGGCAGCCTGCCATTCCATCCTGCATTGGGATATGTCATCGTCGACAGCAATGGCAACCCGACCATGCCAACCGGCGACAACCCACTGGCCTGTCTCAGCAATTGCGGAAAGTACAAGTTTCCCCTGGAAGTAGGGAAACCTGGCTGCAATCCGGCAACCGACGCCAACTGTTACGCCTGGCTGACATTTTGTGCCGGTGACGACACTGTGAAATACGGTCAAGCGTGTAAGACGGACGCCAATTGCCCGCAGAACCAGCCAGGTAAGGACCTGCACGTCGCCTGTTTCCAAAAAACCGGCCCCGGTCCAAACAAGCCCGGCACATGCGAGCTCCGGGCTTTTTACCAGCAAACACCCAGCCAATGTAATGGCAAGCCCGATCCTCAGTTCGCCGGCCCGGCTGCTAAGGTAGCTTGCAACAATACCTACGGATCCATCAATCCGTTGGACAACGACAACCAAACTAGATTCGATTGGGCCGACCAGCCCATAACCGGTAACTGCAACGACGTAAAGATTGGAGGCCAGACCGTAGCCTGCATTGGTGACGACACCCTTCATGCCGTACTTCACGGCGCCTATACCTGGCCTAACGATCCTGAAGTGTTTGGCGGTGACGCCCCGGTCTATCGCATCATCTTTGCCCCGGGAGGAACAGGCAGTGCGCCGGTCACCCCCGCCCAGCCTGCCATTCTGCAGTGTTCATCGCTGCCCGACAATTACAAGTACTCTGAAAACCGCACCAACTGCAGCATATCTGTAAATAATCAAGGCGCCGTGCTTGGCGTTGGCGTGGTTCAAAACCAAGGTCCTCAAAAATGGCAATCCAACGGCCATGACTGGCCTTGTTTCCTCGACGAGAGGGGCGCCGGCGACAACGGCGTCGTCTGCCGTTGGAACCCTGCGCCTGTGAGTAATTGCACACCTCCTGTCACCGACGGGACCTACGTGACCAACAGTGCATGCGGTCACATCGACTCCGGTACCTCACTGGCCTCCGGCTCCATAACACCGAACAGCGGCGACCCGTTGTTTCTTGAGGTGACTATTCCGAAGGTGCTGAACAATGTGAGTCTTCCCGCATCCCTCAACGGCTGTGTCCCGGCCTCAGGCATGGGAGCCTGGTCGCTGATAGCGTCGCAAGCCGTTCACTCCAACCAGGGTGTCGTCGCCTGGTACAAAGGAACTGCGAACACCAGCCTGGCATGCAACGTGACCGTGACCATGGCTGCCGAGAATCCGGCCGAACTCAAGGTCTATGATGTGCCGAAATTCAATGGCACGATTGAAACCATGAGCAACGGCTCTGGTGATTTCAACGGTGGCCCGCCTTTCCCGTCGGTGAGCGCCGGTTCCGCTAACACCGCCTTTGCCAGCGATCTACAATTGGGCGCTCTGATCATGGTGGACCAGAAGCCTACACCCGTTACCTACTGGACCAATTGGCTGACCAATGGCGCCAATGAGTTGACCTGCCTGGGCAACAACGTAAATTGTCCCAAAGATGACGGCCCGGATTACCTGCCCGGGCACGGGCCCTTCTCTGGCAATTCAGAACGTCGGCCACAGAGTTGTCACGCCGGGGACGCAGTTCTTTCATCGCGACGGGTACAACATCGGGCAGTACTCCTACGCAGGTTTGGCGATTTACGTGGAACTGAATCCATAAGGAGACATGTCGTGCTTTGAAGAGCAGAACACGGCTTTAGTGACAGCCATGGAAGTGCCGTTAAGCCAGACTGTCATTGCGGTGGCTTCACGCCACGGAGACATGGCCCATGACCGGCATTCAGTTCATCACTGTCGAAAAAGGCCGCAAGACGGCAGCGTAATCCCCTCAGAGGGCTGAAGCGCTCTGTGGCGCGACACGAGATGTGCTGGTTTCCCGTCGCGGCGCTGGAAAGAGCATCACCGCTCGACAACGTCAGCCGACCGAATCAAGGGCGGGAAGCTCTGGCTAGCCACCGCTTCAGCGCTGGGTCAAGTGGGAAATAAGACAGATTGTCCGCTCAGGGATCGCGCGATGTTCGCGCCTGGAAAATCTTGCTTCCAATCCGCGTCCGCCAGCCTCAACAAGCTGAAGGGCGGTGATCAGGAATGGCGCATGCGCGTGGGCGACGACCGCGCGGTGTACACCATCGACGACGCGAAGTTGCTGGTCGATGTGACGCGAATCCGTCACAGCAGCGAGGAATACGAGGGTGATGCGGCGCACGCCCTTCACGGTGCGAAGTAGCTGGAGATGTCCAACACGAGTTGCGTCAGGCCGGAGGCGTAAGCATCGATGTAGCCGTTGCTGGTGGGAACAATGGCCATGTTGGATGTGATGGCGCCGTCCAGGGCATTTAGTGTGGAGGCCAGCGGGCGCGGCTGTCCGTCGGGCCACAACGTCAAATATCCCAACGAGCCTTGCGGAACGACGGCTGCGTTGAACACATAGGCCTGCGCGCTCGCCGGCACGCCGCAGCTGCTGCCCACAACATTCACCGTGAGTTCACCATTGAAGGCGCCTGAACTCTTGCGGGTGTCGAGCACGCGACACGGCGGGTTCGCATACAGTGAAAGCCCACCAGCCGACGCCGGCGCAAAATAGCCATTGATGTCGATCACCAAGTCGGTATCGTTGCTGGGATAAACGCTGATTCCCCCACTTTGTCCGGCCGGCACAATTGCCGCATTTGCGGTGACGGTGCCGGTCAGCGCATTCAACGTTGACACCAGCGGCTGGCTTTCGCCCGTCGGCCATACTGTCAGATAACCGAGCGGTGCGCCCAGTCGCGGAATGGCCGCGAGGTTGAGCGAATACGCGGCCACGCTGTTGGGAATGCCGCACGAGGCTGCGGCCGGCACCGGAAAGTCGCGTGGCTGTCGGCCATGCAAATACGGCCCACCGAGTGGACCGTTGCTGGTTCTGGTGTCCGCCACCCGGCATGGCGTCAACGGAAAGAATGCGTAAGCCGCGGGATCGGGCGGGGTGACAAAGTAGCCATCGATATCCAGCACGACATCGGTTGTGTTGCTGGCGTAGATGCGGACCGCGCCATTGTCTCCAGCCGCCACGATGGCGGCGTTCGCCTTGATGCGGCCGTCGAGCGAATTCAAGGTGGCCACCACGGGTTGGTCCTCGCCGCTGGGCCACAGCGTCAGATATCCCAATGGCCCATGCGGGACGACCGCCACATTCAGCGAGTAGGCAGCGGCCGTTGGAATTCCGCAGCTGAGATTGTCCGGAATGGCGAAGTCGCGGAAGCTGCCGCCACCTATTGCCGGCCCGCCAAATTCGCCGTTGGCTTTGCGGGTGTCCACCACCCGGCACGGCCCGGCAGGAACGAATTGCAACCCCGTCGAGGGCGAGGCGGTGCCAATCACCGACACCGTGTTGGCGGTCAGACTCGCCGTGTACACCGTATGACTCGAGGGAGCAAACGCCAACGCGTAAGGAAAGCCAGAGATCCCGATCGTGGTGATCGAGCCTGTGGCTCCGTCGATGGTGATCAGGTCGCCGTATCGCAAATCGTCGGTGACATAGATCTTGTTGATGACCGAGTCCACCACAAGCAGACTAGGAGCGCTGCCGACCGTAAGGCTCTGGGTAGAATTGGTCGCGCCGTCGATGTCAGTCACCGTTCCATTGCCGGCATTGACTACGTAAATCTGGTTGGTCCCCATGTTGACTGCCAGCGCGCTGGGATAGAGTCCCACTGCTACAACGGTTGTGGAGTTGGTCGCGCCGTCGATCACGGTCACCGTCCCGTTGGAACCGCTCAGGAAAGCGCCATTGGCGACATAAATCTTGTTGGTCAGTGAATTGACCGCCACCGCTGTGGGATAGCTGCCGGCGCCGACGGTAGTCGTATTGCCGGTCACGCCATCGATCACCGTCACCGTGCCGCTGTTCAGGTTGGCAACATAAATCTTGTTGGTCGATGCGTTGATGTCTATCGCCGTGGGATAGGTGCCGACAGGGATGGTTACCGTCGAATTATCTGACCCATGAATGGCAGTGACGCTGCTGTCGTGGTAGTTGCCAACATAAATATAGTTAGTGATGGAGTTGACGGCCAGGGCTGTAGGATTACGTCCGGTGGCAACGATAGCGGTGGCGCCAGTTGCCCCGTCGATCACGCTAACGGTGTTGCTGTTTTGGTTGGTAACGTAGATCTTGTTGGTCACAGCATTGACCGCTACCGCAGTGGGACAAGACCCTACCGATATGGTGGCGGTGGCATAGCTGGTCTCGTCAATCACAGTTACATTGTTGCTGTCCCGGTTGGCGACATAAAGCCTGTGGTTGGCCGCATCATGCGCCAGCGCCCACGGGTGCGAACCTGTCGGGATGGTTGTCAGCAGGGTCTGTGAAGCCGCCGGCAGGCTTGCGCATGCGACCCCGCATACCAGAAGGAACAGCAGCGTTGGGCGCGTCGCCGTTGGGCGCGGCGTTGTTGTGTGCGCAGTTGGCACACGCTTGGGCACACGCTTCCTTCCTGGGGGTCTTTTGGATGGTGGCGCGCACGGAGAATTCCGCAATAAGCGCAACGCGTCAGCCTTCTGCGAGGAACCTGACTGTCTCGCAGCGGGACGCCAGGCCCGGCCCGGCGTTAAGTTTCCGAATGTAGCTCAACCATAGCACCGGGAAGACGCCGGAAAAAGCGTTGCGGTGTTCCTTAGCGGCACAAAATAAGGTTCTGGTTCAATTTGGGAATGGCGGGTTGTGGCTCCATCGAAGGTGATTCACCACGGAGACACGGAGCACACGAAGCTTTGGTTTGGTGCTCCCGCTGTATTTTGCTTTTTCGAAGCTATAGGGGTCCTTCGACTCCCCCTCACGATGTTCGGGGTCGCTCAGGATGACACCCATGAAAGCGGGGCGTTTACCCGAAGGCCCTTGCTCTCTCTTTACAATCTTCCCTCGCGAGCATTGAATAGCATCCGGAGACATTGTTGACCGGTGGAACTCTATCGCTCATTGCCGCCTGAGGCTGTGCAGATCCTGCTGGTCCTCTTCCTGTCGTTCATGGTTGGACTGGAACGCGAAGAGCACAGGGCGCTCGGTGGACACTATGCCTTCGGCGGAGTGCGCACCTTCCCGATCATCGGGCTGATTGGCTACTCGATGGCGCTGGTTTCCGGACCGCAACTGATGCCGGTGACTGTCGGGTTCGTGGTCGTCGCCGCATTTCTTCTGCTTTCTTACTGGCACAAGCTCACGGCCTCCGTTGCTGCCGGCGTCACCACAGAGATGTCGGGCCTGGCAACCTATCTGGTCGGCGCGCTGGTTTATTACGGACATTTCTGGCTGGCGACCGCCTTGAGCGTAGCGAGTTTGCTGCTGCTGGAGTTGAAGGTTGTCTTGGAAGACCTCGCCGGCCGTGTCCCCGCGGACGAGATTCTTACCTTTGCCAAGTTCCTGCTGTTGTCAGTTGTCATTCTGCCGGTTCTGCCCAATCGTGAATTCGGCGCCTTCCATATCAACCCTTTCAAGACGTGGCTGGTGGTAGTTGCGGTGAGCGCCATCTCGTATGGAAGCTACGTGTTGCAGAAGTTGACCAAGGGCCGAGGTGGAATTCTGCTAGCCGCCTTGCTGGGAGGGGCGTACTCCTCGACGGTCACCACCGTGGTGCTGGCACGGCGCGCGGCGCGCGAGGACCACCCGCACTTGTTCTCGGGCGGCATGCTGATAGCTTGCGGCGTCATGTATCTCCGGTTGACTGCGCTGCTGGCATTGTTCAATCGCCAACTGATGGCGATGTTGCTGCTCCCGTTCCTCACGCTGGCGGGATTGGCGATCGCGGCCGGCTTCCTCTGGTCTCGCCAGACGGATAAAACGGACACCATCGTAAAAAAAGAATACGAGCCCAAGAACCCGCTGGAGTTGCGCGCGGCCTTTCTGTTTGCCTTTCTGTTTCTCCTGATGATCACCGCTACCCAGCTGGCGGTCGCCTACCTGGGCAGGGCAGGAATCAACACCCTGGCCGCCATCATGGGTGTGAGTGATGTGGACCCGTTCATTCTGGGCATCACCCAGACCGCCGGCGTCAGCGCTACGGTGAAGCTGGGAGCAGAAGCCATTTTGATTGCCGCCGCCAGCAACAATTTCGTCAAGGGAATTTACGCCTACATGTTTGCCGATCGCAAGACAGGCATTGCGGGTCTCTGCCTGCTGGTGGCGCTGGGAGCGCTCGGACTGGTGCCGCTGTTGTGGATCTGACCGGTAAAATCCGTGTGGAAGATTAAAGCTTCGGTGCCCCAGGTTCGCCCTTCTGTTGGGCTAACCTGGGTTTACTAACTTGGCAATCGCTGCTTTGCCCAGGTTAGCGTCCAAAGGACGGACGCGAACCTGGGGCACGAAGCTAGTCGAAAAACCAGACACACTCTTCACGCTTGGAGTTCGCTGTCATGGCGCGGGTTGATAAGAAAACAGACACCACATCAGGCGAGTGGGCAAAACATCTAAGGCCGGCGGGCAAAAAGTTATTCAACAAGAAAGTTCGTAAGAAGTTGAAAGGTGTTGCAAAGCAAAAAGATTAACTAGAAGCCATTGCGCAAACGTTTTGTATCAGGGCACGGCTTCAGCCGTGCCGCAACGGGTCAGCGATGACTTGGGCTTCAGCCCCTGAGGACCTGACGCTCACCCGAGCTGAACCAGCGCGCTGATTCGAGCGTGATCACGATGATGCGCTAGCTGCCGCACATGCGATGACCGGCTCCCACCTTACCGTCTAAACAGCGATGCCGCTACGATGAAGGCAATGCCCAGGAACACGATAACAAGCAAAACCATCAGTGCGACCTTTTGTCGGCGGACGATCTTCTTCTGCATGTCGATTGCGAGTTGCTGATTACTCAGGGCATTCTTGTAAAGTTCGACGTGCGTTTTCTGCAAGTCGCGGATTTCATGCAGGACTGTGAGAACCTCTTTATCGGCCATGCCCCACATTCTAGGTCAGCAACGCAAGTTCAGGGCACTACCGCCAATCACAAAGCCGCGTGCGCACTGCACTTTGCTTATTACAACTTCTGCCGTATACATAAGACGCTGCGGGTGCAATAGCAGCGGGGATTACCGATCACATATGGTCGCTTCGGGAATTGCTAGGATAAGAGGTCATTGACCAAACAGCCGCATGACCGTTTCAGAGAGGATGTTGAACGTCGGCAGCGCAATACTGTCTGGCCCGATACGGTAAGGAATGCGGTGAAAGTCGATGGCTTTATCTGGAAGGGGAGCCCGACTGCAACTAAGGTTCAAAGACTCGGCTCATTCATTTTCGGAATCATTTTTCTCTTTTTTGCTTGCGCTTTTTTGGCGCTCGCTTTTCGCAGTCAATTCGAGCCGGGGAGTATCGTGGTCGTCGTTATGGCGTCCGTTGCCGCTTACTTGGGTTGCAGATTCGTCCGAAATGCTTTCCTGCACTGAGCAACGCAAGGTTAGGACACTACCAAGAGCTGGCCATCACACTCGCCTGCCTTCCTCTGATATATAATCCGCGCCACATCCTCAATTCAGGCGGGCCCCATGATATCGCCACTCACTCCCTTGGAATTTCTTTCGCGCAACGCCAGCGCTTACTGCGATTGCACCGCCGAGGTCGATGGCGACCGTCGCTTCACCTACTCCCAGATGCAGCAGCGGGTGCACGCTTTCGGCGCCGCATTGCAGCAGGCCGGCATTGTGCCCGGCGACCGCGTGGCCGTGCTGGCGCGCAACGGACTGCTGCCGCTGGAGGCGCACTATGCCGTGCCGCTCATTGGCGCGGTGCTGGTCACGCTGAACATCCGGCTGCAAGGCGGCGAACTGGCCACTATCCTGAACCACAGCGGCGCAAGAATTCTGCTGGGCGATGCTGACCTGCTGGCGCCGCTTCAGCCGCTGCGCGCGCAAATGCCGCAACTGGAGCGAATGATCGCCGACTACGAAACTTTCCTCGGCGAGGGCAGCAAGCCGGTCGCGCCGCACCCGCCGGGCGAAGAAGACGTCATCTCCATCAACTACACCAGCGGCACCACCGGCGTGCCCAAAGGCGTGATGTACACCCATCGCGGCGCCTACCTGAACGCTATTGGAGAAGTGGTGGAGCACGGACTGTCGTACCGCTCGGTTTATCTGTGGACGCTGCCCATGTTCCACTGCAACGGCTGGTGCTTTACCTGGGCGGTCACGGCGGTGGGAGCGCGGCACATCTGCCTGTCGGAAGTGAACTGCGAGCGCGCCGTCAAGCTGATCCAGGACGAGGGCGTCACCCATCTGTGCGGCGCGCCCATCGTGGTGCGCACCCTCAGCGAATACTGCTCGCGCAACGGGATTCGCTTCAGCCCTGCCATCAGGATGGCGATTGCGGCAGCGCCTCCGCCGCCGGCGGTGATCCGCGCGGCCGAGGCGGTGGGCCTGGAGTTGACGCACGTCTATGGGCTCACCGAAACCTATGGGCCGCACTCGGTGTGTGCGTGGCACTCGGACTGGGACGATGAGCCGCTGGAAAAGCGGGCGCTGCTGAAGTCGCGGCAGGGCGTGCCCTATGTGGTTTTCGGCACCGACATGCGCGTGGTGGATGACGACATGCGCGACGTTCCCGATGACGCGCTCACCGTGGGAGAAGTGGTGATGCGCGGCAACAACGTGATGCTGGGCTACTATCGCGAGCCGGAAGCGACGGCGACCGCCTTTCGCGGCGGATGGTTTCACTCGGGAGACCTGGCGGTGATGCATCCCGATGGGTACATCGAGGTGCGCGACCGCGCCAAGGACATCATCATCTCCGGCGGCGAGAATATTTCGTCGCTCGAGGTGGAGCGCGTGTTGTACGAGCATCCTGCGGTGCTGGAGGCGGCGATTGTCGCCCGCCACGATGAAAAGTGGGGCGAGGTGCCGCATGCCTACGTGCTGCTGAGGGACGACGCTGCGGTCAGCGAGCAGGAGCTGATCGCGTTCTGCCGCGAGCGCCTGGCCCACTTCAAATGTCCCAAGGCGGTACACTTTGGCCCGTTGCCTAAAACCTCGACCGGCAAGATCCGCAAGAACGTGCTGCGCCAGCAAGCCCGCGCAGTAGAAGGAGCTTCGTAATGCCCGAAATGCAAACTACGACAGCCAGTAAGTACCAGAGCATCCTGTTCGAGACCGATGGACCGCTTGCGATCGTGACGCTGAACCGGCCGCAGCGGCGCAATGCGCTGTCGCTGGAGTTGATGACCGAGCTGATTGATTGCCTGAACGAAATTGGGCGCGATCGCGCGTTGCGCGTGGTGCTGTTGCGCGCCGCGGGCAAGGTCTTCTCCTCGGGCCACGATTTGAGCGAGATGGTGGGACGCGACATCAACGAGTATCGCCAGGTGTTCGATGTCTGCACTGAGCTGATGACGCGCGTGCAAGCGATTCCGCAGCCGGTGATCGCAGAGGTGCAAGGCATCGCCACCGCCGCCGGATGCCAACTTGTCGCGACCTGCGACCTGGCCGTGGCCTCCGACCAGGCGGCGTTTGCCACTCCCGGCGTAAAGATTGGACTGTTTTGCACCACCCCGATGGTGGCGCTCAGCCGCGCCGTCGGACGCAAGCGGGCGCTGCAGATGCTGCTGACCGGCGAGATGATCGACGCGGTGACGGCAGCGGAGTGGGGATTGATTAACCTGGTCGTTCCCGCCGCAGAACTGGCGGAGCAGAGCCGCAAACTGGCGGCCCGCATTGCCGAAGCCAGTTCTCTGACGGTCGCGCTGGGCAAGCAGGCGTTCTACACGCAGATCGATCTCGACCAGCCGAAAGCCTATGCCTACGCCAAAGAAGTGATGAGCATGAATGCGCTGGCCGCCGACGCGCAGGAGGGCATCACGGCGTTTCTGGAAAAACGGCGAGCGTGCTGGACGGGAAAGTAGGGCGGGCGTCCGGGCCCGTCGTCCCGTCAAGAAATCATTCACCACGGAGACACGGAGGACACGGAGTTCCTGGTTTCTATAGAGTTTCCTCGGTGATCTCCGTGCCTCCGTGGTGAATTTCGTTCCCTTACCCCTTGGGATGCGGCACAATTCGGAGATACGGCCTGGGCGCCTTCCAGCCCTGAGGGTAAATCTTCTTGGCGTCCTCGTCGGAGACTGAGCCCGCAATGATCACGTCCTCACCCGGCTTCCAGTTCACCGGCGTCGCCACCTTGTGCTTGGCGGTCAGCTGCAAAGAATCGATCACGCGCAGCACTTCGTCGAAGTTCCGCCCGGTGGTCATGGGATAAACAATGATGAGTTTGATCTTCTTGTCCGGCCCCACGACGAAGACATTGCGCACCGTCATGTTGTCGGCCGCAGTTCTGCCCTCGCTTGTCCCCGACGAACTGGCAGGCAGCATCCCGTAGAGCTTGGCAATCTTTAGCTCGGTGTCGCCGATCATGGGATAGTTGGGCGCGTGCCCTTGCGTCTGCTTGATGTCGTCAGACCAGCGTTTGTGGTTGTCAACCGGATCGACGCTCAGCCCGATGATCTTGGTGTTGCGCTTGTCGAACTCAGGTTTCAGTTTCGCCATGTAACCCAGTTCGGTGGTGCATACCGGCGTGAAATCCTTTGGATGGGAGAACAGGACAGCCCACGAATCGCCAATCCAGTCATGGAAGCGAATGGGGCCTTCCGTGGTTTCGGTTTCGAAATCGGGAGCCACGTCGCCAATCGAAAGAGACATTGCAAAACCTCTCTAACATTAATATTTGTTGAGACCCGAATTTAATGCATTAGAGGTGAATCGAGCAAGCCGGGGGCAGCATCCGGAGAGTAGTGTACGCGGGGTTGGGTCAGGTCGCGCCCGATATGACTAGGTGACTGTGGTCACTGATAGCGATTATTTTGCTGGTTACCTTCGTTCGCGTGCCGCGCCCCGCTGCATAGACAGCGGTCACGCGGTTCGTTGAAACTGACTTTGGATCCTCTTTATATCCTCTAGTTAGTAGCTCGAAAGGACGTATGGCTGACCGTAAGCTCGAAGCATCACGCTCCGTAAGTTGGGTCGTAGTGGCTGGTCGTTGCTCACAATGTCGTCGGCTGTTCGATGTCCCGTGCGCATCTCTGGAATATGCAGGCAAGGCAAACCGTAAACTTATGGCAGATTTCAACGGCCATAATTGTAACGAGAAGTCCACCAAGGTCGCGGTGCCGGCCCCTGCCGCAATGCTCTAATACTGCATGTCCTGCCCAGAATCTGCGGGCCGCTTCGTCTCATCGAATAACAACCATGAACGAGGCGGCCCGCAAGATCATCCCTATATCCGATTCCCATTCCCATTCCAAAGCTTTGGGGCAAAGTCTGCTCCAGCGAATCGGCAACACCCCGCTGTTACGCTTCCAGCGCATCGCGCGAAATTCGCCGCACGTCGAGATTCTGGCCAAAGCCGAGTGGGCCAATCCTGGCGGATCGGTGAAAGACCGCGCCGCGGCCAGCATCGTGGCCGACGCCATGCGTACTGGAAAACTCGCCCCCGGCAAGGCGCTGCTCGACTCTACCAGCGGCAATACCGGAATTGCCTATGCCATGCTGGGAGCGGCGGAAGGTTTCGCGGTGACCTTGTGCATTCCGGCGAACGTTTCGGCCGAGCGCGTGCGCATCATTCGCTCCTATGGGGCGGAAATCATTTTCACCGATCCGGCCGACGGCTCCGATGGAGCGCTGCGCAAGGCGCATGAGATGGCAGCCGCCGAGCCGCACAAATATTTTTACGCCAACCAGTACTCGAATGACGCGAACTGGCGGGCGCATTACTACGGCACGGCAGAAGAGATCTGGCGGCAGACGGAAGCCAGCGTCACCCACTTCGTCGCCATGCTCGGCACCAGCGGCACCTTCGTCGGCACGGCGCGCCGCCTGAAGGAGCTGAATCGCGACATCCGCTGCATTTCGCTACAGCCCGATTCGCCCTTCCACGGCATCGAAGGCGCCAAGCACATGCCAACTTCCATCGTGCCGGAAATCTACGACACGGCGCTCGCCGACGACAATCTTTTCATCAGCACCGAGGAGTCGTACCTCATGATCAAGCGGCTGGCCCGTGAAGAAGGCCTGCTGGTGGGCATCTCGGCGGCCGCAGCGATGGCGGGCTGCCTGCGCGTGGCCGAGGAGTGCGCGCCCGACTCCGTCATCGTGACCGTCTTTCCCGACAGCGCCGACCACTACCTGAGCGAGCGCTTTTGGGAGGAGTTCTGAGCGCCGCGACCACCATCAGTTTGCTGAAGAACTGGAATGTTCACGCTTGAATAGGCGCAGCTTTGGCGAGGCTCTGATTACGTCTGGCTCTTTGAAGGGGACGGCCTTCAGGCCGTCCGTAAATGCCTGCTCTGAGGCCGGGGCTTTAGCCCCGGAGAAATGTCCAAGGGCTGGACCGGCTGCTCCTCGGTCATCATCAGCGTTATGAATGGCGTGGCGACAGAGACGAACAATTTCGAATTGGTGGCGGAGAACGAAACAGTTTCATTTCGGGACGAAGAGATCAACGTTGACAGGCCCTCCAGCTGAATCCAGACGACCCCCTTCGGCATCAAGGCAATATGAAAGTGTTAATCCCCACTCCGCTTCGCCATTACACCGATAAACAGGCCACTATCGAACTGGACCCTGGCTCCGTAGACGACGTTCTGCGCGAGCTGACCTCCCGCTATCCCGAGTTGCGCAAACAGTTGTTTGCCGAGGATGGCCGCCTGCGCAAGTTTGTGAACGTGTACGTGAATGACGAAGACATTCGTTATCTGGAAAATGAAAACACTCCGGTAAACCCGGGCGACACCATGTCAATCATTCCATCGGTAGCGGGAGGTAACTAAGGAGAGAGTCGCGGGGCAACTAGGGAGAGAGAAGAGAGCGGTTCGCTCTGCTATCGAGAAAGCTCACGGTGTCATCCTGAGCGACGAGCGCAGCGAGGAGTCGAAGGACCCCTATAGCTTCGAGAAATTCATAGTAATTCCAGTTCGACTCTTCGCTGCGGGTTGACGAATTGGAAATACACCCATGAGTCTCCCGCGTCTTCTTTTCATCGAATACCACTATGCCAACTGACGTGCAAGCCGCCGCCCTCACCAACGACGAAATTCTGCGCTACTCGCGCCACCTCATCATGCCCGAGGTCGGCATGGAGGGCCAGCAGAAGCTGAAGGCGGCGCGCGTGCTTTGCGTGGGCACCGGCGGACTCGGTTCGCCGCTCGCACTCTATCTGGCCGCCGCCGGCGTGGGCACGCTCGGCCTGGTTGACTTCGATGTGGTGGACTTCACCAACCTGCAGCGGCAGATCATCCATACTACCGGCGACGTGGGCCGTCCCAAACTCGACTCCGCCGCCGAGAAGATCGCCGCCATCAATCCCTTCGTCGACGTTCGCAAGTTCGAGACCCGCCTCACCAGCGCCAATGCGCTCGACATCATTCGCCAGTTCGACATCGTGGCCGATGGCACCGACAACTTTCCCACGCGCTATCTGGTGAACGACGCCTGCGTGCTCACCGGCAAGCCCAACGTTTACGCCTCCATCTTCCGCTTCGAAGGGCAGGCCAGCGTCTTTGCTACCGAGCAGGGCCCGTGCTATCGCTGTCTCTATCCGGAACCGCCGCCGCCGGGGCTGGTGCCGTCGTGCGCCGAAGGCGGCGTGCTCGGCATTCTTCCCGGATTGCTGGGCGTGATTCAGGCGACCGAGGTCATCAAGCTCATCCTCGGCTCGGGCGATCCGCTGATTGGCCGCCTGTTGCTGGTGGACGCGCTCGCCATGCGCTTTCGCGAACTGCGCCTGCGCAAAAATCCGGAGTGCCCGGTGTGCGGCGCGAATCCCAGCATCCGCGAACTGATCGACTATCAGGAGTTCTGCGGCATCCGCGGAGAAAGCCAGGAGGCGCCGGTGACTTCTGCCGTGCCCGAAATTCGTCCCGAGGAACTGAAGGCGCGGCTCGACGCCGGCGACGACGTGTTCATCCTCGACGTGCGCGAGCCGCACGAGTATCAGATCTGCAACATCGGCGGACATCTCATCCCGCTGGGCGATCTGCCCAAGCGCATGAACGAGCTGGACTCCAGCCGCGAAATCGTGGCCCACTGCCGCAGCGGAGTGCGCAGCGCCAAGGCCGTGACTCTGCTTCGCCAGGCCGGCTTCACCAAAGTAAAGAACCTCGCCGGCGGCATCCTCGCCTGGTCCGACAAGGTGGACCCCAGCGTGCCGAAGTACTAGGCAGAGCGGCACGCGAGAGGGATCTGGATCAGGGGAGATTGTCGGGTTCCCCTCACGACGATTGCCCGGACCTGCCGTGACAATGAGGCGGAAAAGTCCTAATATCAGGGGCGGGAGGCGCAAACTAATGAGCGTGGACATCCCCACGAACATCGAGCGCGACATTGAACGGTTTGCGCAGCAAGAGCACATCACGCACGATGAAGCCGTTCTGCGCCTCATTGAAACTGGCCTCTCAGCCACAAAGCCGGCTCCGAAAACGGTATTCGAGCAAGGACTGGGTCTGTTCGGGAGTCCCGAAGATTCCGCTCTGCTGGATGAAGTTGTTTCCCTTGCCTACGAGGAAAGACGGCGGCCATCGAAAACCGTGCCCACGCTATAGACGATGGTTAAATGTATTCTGGACACGGACCTCCTTTCCGAATATCTCAAGGGGCACGATCCGAACGTCATCAGGCACGCCGCTCGCTACCATAGAGAGCACGGCGTTTTCACCTTCACGAGCGTGACGGTTTACGAAATTGTCTATGGTCTTGAACTTAAGTCCGCTTCCAGTCAGCTGAAGAAGGCCTTGGAATGGCTCAACCAGAACGAAGAAATTACTCCTACCTCCACTGACTACCTGACCGCCGCGACTATCAAGGCAACAGCAAGAAAGCGCGGTTCCGCCCTTGAACTCCCCGATTGCTTGATTGCTGCCGTAGCCGTTCGGCTGGATAGGCAGCTTGTAACCGGCAATACCGAGGATTTCCAGGCCATTCAAAAAACCGGAATCAATCTGCTACTTGGGAATTGGCGGAATGCATAGTTGGAGATAGATGTTGCTCACGCGCCAGTAGCTCTACCTCGCTAGGCAGCGGGCGGCGGCATACTTTGGTTTCCCTCAAGGTGTACAATACTTACAACAGTTACACTCGAGGTAAAGAAAATGAAGGCAACCCGTTCGACGGTCCTCAGCATGCGATTGTCCAAGCACAGCGGCCAGCGCCTGAAGCGCATGGCGAACCGCCACGGATGGACCCCGAGCGACGCCAGTGCGCGCCTGGTCGAGGAAGGCTTAAGGCGGTCGGAATTTGCCTTCCTCGACTTTCGCGATTCAGCGGCCGGCCGGCAAGCCTACGTTCAAGGCAGCACACTCGCAGTTTGGGAGATCCTGTTGCTCGTCCAGAGCTACAAGGGGAACGTGGCCGCTGTTGCCAAGCACCTGCGGTGGCCAGAAGCCAAGGTCCGGGCGGCCGTTAACTATGCGGAGGTGTTTCCGGAAGAGATCGCCGAGGCCATGTCCGAAAACGATGCCGCCGATTTCCAGACGCTGAAACGCATGCTGCCCCAGGCGACTGAATTCGTTTCCCGCAAGCGGACCAGAAGCTGAAATGCTCAAGCTTCTTCTGGATGAACATATCTCGCCCGAAGTGGCAGATGGTCTCAGGCGTCGCCACCGTTCGCTGGTGGTGCATGGGATGGCGGAATGGCAGCATGGCAACTTCCTGGGCCAGGAAGATTCCGCCTGCTTGCTGGAAGCTGCCGCCGCACGGTTGACGCTGGTTACCTACGACCGCAGGACCATTCCCCCGCTGCTCAAGCGGTGGGCCGAAGAAGGGCGAAAGCATGGCGGGATAATTTTCGTCGACGAAAAGACCATCTCTCCTGCCGACATCGGAGGCCTGATGCGGGCGCTGATTCACTTGTTCCAGGAAACCGGGAAATGGGACTGGACGGATCGCGTTTACTTTTTGCGGCGGTGATGCTATCCGCCGGCGCCCCACCCAAGCGATGATTGTCTGGATCACCGTCCAAAGGTTGAGTGCTCTTCCCTTCCGTCAGACACTCACGGGCGGGCGAACGATTTCTACCGAGCACTTGGCGTGGCGAGCGACGAATTCCGCCACGCTGCCCAGCAAGAAACGCTGGATGGCTCTCTGCCCATGCGAACCAACTACGATCAGGTCCGCACCACACGCGGCGGCAGCATCGATGATCGTCTCCCTTACGTCACCCACCTCGACGGCGGTCTCCACCTTGAATCCTGCGCTGCGCAACTCTTTCGCAATGCGCTCGACCAACTCAGCGGCGGGCTGCTTCTGCTCATCCAATTCGGGAGCGTAGCCCGCCGCCATTTGCGGTGGGGCCGGCGCAATCGGCTGCAACACGTGCAAGACCCGGACCTCGGTATTGTCAGGTCGAAACTGTGCGACGATGGCCTTTACCACATCCGCGGAGGACTTCGAATCGTCAATTCCTGTGAGGATTTTCATGCTGTCCTCCTCTTGAGCAACAGGGTACCACCGATTGCCTCACATCAATCCCTACGATTGAGAGCGAACAGATCGAATCTTCGTTATCCGGGGAGGACCTGCTGGCCGCCGTCGATGTCGTAGGTCGCGCCCGTGAGGGCCGTGTTAGTCATGATGTGTACAGCGAGTGCGGCTACGTCGGCCGGTCCCACGACGCGCCGGATGGGAAGCGTGGCGCGAAGCTGATTGCGGCGGTTTTCCAGTTCATCGCCGAGCAGTGTTGCCGACAACGGTGTGTCGACGAAGCCGGCGGCGATGACGTTGACCCGAACGGGCGCGAGCTCAAGCGCGAGATTTCTCGCCATGGCGGGAAGTGCGGCCGTCATAGCCGAGATGAGTGCGAATCCCACCGCCGTGCGGCGGCCACCGGTGCCGCTCATGAACAGCAGCGTGCCTCCCGGTCTCATTTTGGGGGCGGCGTGCCGGGCGAGCTGCAGCGGCAGCAAGAGATGGACGTCCAGGTTGCGGCGTGCCTCCTCGAAGTCCAACTCCGCCAGCGGCGCGTAGTAGGGACCGGGGCCCGTGACCAGCACGTGGTCGATCGGCCTGGGCAGTTCGTCGAAGAACTTCGCGAGCCGTTCGAAGTCGGTGGCGTCGAAGGCGGCGATGCTGGCCCCGAGCTCGAGGCCGACGCGCTGCAGGCGATCCGGGTCGCGCGCGATGAGAATCAAGTCGGCTCCCTCGGCGCGGGCCCGTCGCGCCGTTTCCAGCCCGATGCCGGCGCTGCCGCCGATCACGACGACGGTTTGCCCGAGGAGTTCCGGTTCGCGCGGGATGTGTGGGGCGGTGGTTACAGTGCTCATGATTCCTCGATCAGCAGTCTTCCCTGGCGGATTGATGCCAAGGCACAACCTCGTTCAATAACCACCTACTTCGGCAATGGCCTGGGCGTAGGCTTCGGGTGCTTCTTGTGGCAAATTGTCTGTCCGGCGGCAACATCTGCGTCAGCTTGCCCCGTGGCCAACCTCACATCGTCAGCACCACGCGGAACTCTGCCTTGCCGCTCATCATGCGCGCGTAACCTTCGGCCGCTCTTTCCAGTGGATAAGTCTCAATCATGGGACGCACGCCGCTCAGTTCGGCGAAGTGCAGTGTGTCCTCCTCATCGGCGGCTGTTCCCGAGGCCCAGCCCTGAATCGTTCGACTTCCATTAATGAGCTGTACCGGAGTGACCTCTATCGGATCAACTGCCACACCGATGACCATAAGCTTGCCGTTCGGTCCCAGACCGTCGATCAGCTCCGACATCGCTTTCGAGCTGGGGGCCGTCGCCAGAATTACCTGTGCGCCGCCCAATTTTTGCAATGCCTCGGCTGCATTCGTCGATTGGCTGTCGATGTACACGCTGGCCCCGAGTTTTGTGGCAAGCGACGCGTTTTCAGGGCCACGCCCGACGGCCGCAACCTTGTAACCAAACTTGCTGGCGAATTGAATTCCGAGATGACCCAGACCGCCGATCCCCTGCACCGCCACAAGGTCGCCGGGCATGGCGCCACTATGGCGCAGCGCGTTATAGGTAGTGATTCCGGCACAGAGCAGCGGTGCCGCTTCGACATCACTTAGGCCGTCCGGTATCGCCGTGACCGCGTCCGCAGGAGCTATCATGTACTGCTGGTATCCGCCGTCGTAGCTGATGCCCGGAATTTTGAGGTTCTGGCAGTTGCGAAAATCTCCGCGTCGGCACTCGCGACATGTGCCATCGTGACCGCCGTGCCAGCCGACACCGACACGCTGCCCTTTCCTCCACTCGGAAACACCGGTGCCCACTTCATCGATGATGCCCGCCACTTCGTGCCCGGGAACGCGCGGATACTGAATGCCCGGCCAGGCGCCCTCTTTCGTGAGCATGTCACTGTGGCAAACACCACAGGCCTGCACCCTGATGCGCACGTGTCCTGCGCCCGGCTCAGGAATCTCGCGCTCGACGATCTCGAAATCTGCTCCAGGTCTGGATACCACCGCCGCCTTCATCGTTCCTATTGCAATTGCTGTTGCCATAATTCCTCCTATGAATCTTCGGCTGTGGCGTGGGATACCGGCACACGTGTCCCCGTGTCCCACCGCTCTGCAATTAGCGCGGCGAGCGGAACGCCGCGCGGATCTCCTCACTCAACAGTTCCGGCTGCTCCCACGCCGCGAAGAGACCACCTTTGTCCGCGGCTTTGAAATAAGTGAGCTAGTTTTCCCCCGCCGCCGCTTCTCTAGAGGCCTTCGCGACCAAACGCATATGAAGGATAATGTTCAGGTGGTTTCCCGCAACGGCATTGAAATTCGACGCCGTCCCCGAGTAGTCCTCTCCGGCCACGCCAGGCGCCGGGGGAAGCCCAGAAGCTTCCATAAACATTCCTGTGCACCGGAAGCCGCGATAATCTTCAGTGACGCCGGTCGGGGCTTCACACTTCTCATCCTCCACCACGGGTGGCCAGTAGGTAGCGACCACGGCCTTCACCAACTGGGGGAAATTTTCGCGCGCCAGGGCGTACGACGACGTCGCCAGCATCCCGCCGTCTTTCTGCTCCTTCCCGTCGCCACCCGGGACGTCAATAATGAAAGTAGCTTCGCGCGCCACTCGGTGAATGATCGGCGGGCCATAGACCGGTCCGGAATAGGCCTCACTCGGCGTCGCGTCCACGTTGCGGTCCACTCGCGTTACCGCCAGTTCGCCGGTCGTTTGGACTTTGCCGTCGGCGGTCCGCTGCACCGTCTTGGAATGGAAACACACCAGTGTGTTGTTGGCTTGGTTCGATAGCCATTCGCTTAGGAACTTTCCATCTTCCGCAATGATGGGTGACATTGCGGTAGAGGGATAGAACGCGAAAACTATATTGGACTTGCTGGGATCGGCATCATTAATGTCTATGTGTCCATTGACTCGCCCGAAGCCCAGAGTAAAGTCCATTTTCGTTTTCCCGTAATCGGTCGTACCGTCGGTGATAAGTTGCGCAGCGGAATGGCGGCTGTCCACCCGCCAGGACCCCGCCGTGGCCGCCGGTTTCGTGGAAACGCCCAGGCCCAGAACAGCCAGGGCGAGAATAGCGGCTACCGCGATTACAGCTATGTTCTTAAGCATCACTTTCCCTCCTCGAGATTTGTTCCCGCTGATGCGGGCTGCTTCAAGAAAATTGTGCACCGTGCGAGAAAACGACAGGCTGGCCGGTGCCACAGTCCATGTAGAAAATCGTCGTGCCGCCTTTTACGGTAATTGTGCTCAAAGGATTAACTCCTTTTTTGGATCGGCGGAAAAAATGAGGAGAGAGCATCAATACTGAGCGCTATCGGGGGCCGTTGAGGACGACGTGGAGACGTGCTCTCTCGATTGCCAAATGTGATTCACCAGATTCGAACGGGGATTCGCCAGTCTTGTCAAAAACAAAAACCAGCTACTCGACAAAAATGTGGGGCGGCTCCGTTGAGGTTTGGGCACCCCACTCTTGGGAGACAGTCCCACCTCGTAGGAGCTGTCACCCACTAGGGTTCACAGCGACGCCGAATTCTTCCAGAAGGTACTACTCAGTTAAAGTAGTGCGGCGGTATGGTAAGAACGGGAAGTCCTGTGTCACAAAACTGTAATCGTCATGTGACGTTAAATTGCGCCCGGTTTGGGGTATAGTATCTGCACCGAGTGAACCCTGGATCGAAAAGAGCCCTTCCAAATTACTGTTCTCTCCCACTTCTAGCCTGGCGGAAAAGGATCAGCTTTGAAAATCTACAGTGCAGGGAAAGTCGCGGTCATCGTGGTCGTGATGTGTGCCGCGTTCGCCATCAGCTCGTCAGCACAAACTCTGACGACGCTTTACGACTTCTGCTCGACGTACCCCTGTCCTCAGGGTGCGGCCCCCGAGGGCACGCTGTTGCAAGGCCATGACGGGAATTTCTACGGCACGGCATCCGATGTCGGATTTTCTGGCCAGGGCAATGTTTACAAACTTACCGCCAGCGGCACGTTTACGGTCCTGCACAGCTTTACCGGTCTGTCAGACGGAGGTGTGCCCAGGTCTGGGTTGATCCAGGCGAGCGACGGAAATTTCTACGGAGATACTGAAGGAGGTGGAGTCTGCGGCGTGGCCTATAAAATCACTGCAAGCGGCACGCTAACCCCCCTGCATGAGTTCGCGGGGGGTGCACACGATGGATGCGAGCCATTTGGGCCACTGGTGCAGGCGAGCGATGGCAACTTCTACGGCACGACTTTTCTCGGCGGCGGATCGACGACGTGCCAGGGTGGCTGCGGAACGGTGTTCAAAATGGCGGCTGCGGGAACCGTAACCATTCTGCACGTCTTTTGCACGCAATCCGGCTGCCCTGACGGTTACAACCCTACAGCCGGGCTGGTACAAGGCAGCGACGGGAACTTGTACGGCGAGACCCTCTTTGGGGGGCCAAATGGCTACGGGGCTATCTTCAAAATTTCGCTTAGCGGCGGCGGGTTTACCGTGCTGTACAGCTTCAATAACACTGACGGAAATCAGCCAACTGGCGGACTTGTGCAAGGCAGTGACGGCAACTTCTATGGGACAACAACTATAGGCGGCGGCAACAGCAGCGGCACAGTTTTCAAGATGACTCCCAGCGGGACGTTGACCACGCTCCACAGCTTCTGCCTTCAGTCTGGATGCCTAGACGGCAGTTCGCCTAATGACCGGCTACTGCAGGCCAGCGACGGAAATTTCTACGGCACAGCCGGAACAGGCGGCGCTCACGGCGCTGGTACAATTTTCGCCATCACCCCTGACGGCACTTTGACCACGCTGTACAACTTCTGTTCCCTGGGTGGGACAAGCTGCACCGACGGCGCGTACCCCTATGCCGGATTGATCCAGGCCAGCGACGCAAAACTATACGGTGTTACCACTGGGGGCGGTCCTAATCTTGGCGGCACCGCCTTCAGTCTTCAAGTGCAATTCAGCTATGCGCTCACGGTCTCGACCAGCGGCAACGGGACCGTCGCCAGCAACGACGGCTTCATACACTGTCCGGGAACCTGCACCCACACCTATCCCCAGGGAACGCCGGTGACGCTGAACGCCACTCCCGGACAGGGATGGACTTTTGGCGGGTGGAATGGCGCCTGCGAGGGCACATCTTCCTGCGTCGTTACGATGACACAACCCTTGTCGGTCGATGCCATCTTTTCTGAAGCGCAGCAATTCGTCGCCGCTACCCCCTGCCGCCTGATTGACACGCGGTTAACCGGCGGTCCGATTCAGGGTGGCACTTCCCAAAGCTTCACCATCCCGCAATTGGGTGGCTGCAACATTCCTACCACTGCGGCAGCCTACTCGCTGAATGTCTCCGTGGTGCCCGAAGGCCCGCTGGGTTTCTTGACCATCTGGCCGACCGGAGAGGTCAGGCCGATTGTCGCGACCCTGAACTCGCTGGATGGCCGCATCAAGGCCGACGCGGCGATCGTGCCAGCAGGAACGAACGGGGCCGTCAGTGTGTATGTCACCAACACCAGCAACATAGTCCTCGACATCAACGGCTACTTCGAGCCAGTGTCGGGTTCCACGCTGGCGTTTTATCCGTTGACGCCTTGCCGGATCGCTGACACTCGCAACAGTACTTATCCCCAGGGACTGGGGCCACCCTTCCTGCCCGGTCACACGGAACGCGATTTCCCCATCCTGAATGCGACGAGCTGCAACATTCCTACCAGTGCCCAAGCCTATTCGCTCAACTTCTCCGTCGTGCCTCACGGCGGGCTAGGTTATCTGACGGTCTGGCCCACCGGCCAGACGCGGCCAGTGGTTTCAACTTTGAACGATGTCCCCGGAACGATTATTGCGAATGCGGCGATTGTGCCCGCCGGTAGCAGTGGTGAGGTTTCGGTCTATCCCAGCAATGACACTGACCTGATCATCGACATCAACGGCTACTTCGCGCCAGCCGGCACGGGCGGACTGTCACTGTATCCCGCGGCGCCTTGCCGTGTCATCGACACACGCCACATTGGCAACGGTCAACCGTTCAACGGGACCCTGAATCCTCCGGTTAATGTCACAGGTAGTCCGTGCGAACCGCCGACGGCGGCCAAGGCGTACGTCTTCAACGCGACGGTTGTGCCGGTAGGCGCGCTAGGTTATCTGACGCTGTGGCCCGACGGCGACCCGAAACCGCTGGTCTCAACCCTGAACGCACTGGATGGCTCCATCAGCAACAACATGGCGATCGTTCCCAGCAACAACGGCAAGGTGGATGCGTATGCGTCGGGACTTACGCAACTGATCCTCGACATCTCCAGCTACTTCGCGCCGTAAGAAGGACGGATGCTGTGCTGCCGGGTGCACCAGGTTTCGCGGTTTTCGAAACCTGGGACTTGTCGCTGATGCAGCGAACGCCAGAACAGTGAATCACTCCAAATCCTCGGGTCTCGAACCCCGCGAGACCCGGGCCACCCGCCAAATTCCAGTTTGTCCGTTTTCGAGACCCCAGGTCAGTGCCCATCCATGATGGCAGCCGTACCGTCCGACCACTTCGCGACCGGAACGAGAAGCACGGTCAGTCGGTCCTGAGTGTTCTGAAGTGCTAGAACCGGGGCACCGGGCAAACCTACTCCCCATGTTAGAGGGTCGGTGAGCGGAAAGAAAAACATCAGGTGAGGACGCCAGTGCCCGGCTTGGTCGTTCAAGTACCCTTGCTTTGACAACATGTAGGACATCGCGCCGGATTCCGGCGTCGGCAATTCCTTCTTGTCGATTGCGGCCCCGATAGCGTCGACCATCTGAGCTTTCGAACTCCCAGCTATTACCAATTGGGTTTTCTTGATGGTGAGTGGAAGGTAGGACCGTGCAGCTGCCGCGTTAAGGCAGAGCGGACCACGCAGCTTAGGATTCCAAAACTCCGGATTGTCGGCAGGGGCAGTCCACGAGCGTTCCACCAGGCACACGAAACCGTTCTTACCTTTGATCTCAGTTTCGTAACCATGCCGTCCGAGAACCAGGATCTCGGCATCGCGTGAGATGGATTCCGGGGCAGCACTCCGCGCCAGCGCTATTTCGGCATTGCGATCCGCCATGAGGTATTGGTCAAGCGGGGCCATGCTGGGATAGGGCGTCTTGGCGTCTGGCGCTTGTCCTGGCCATGCCGCGCCGGACAAGACAACCAGCGCGAAGGTTGTTAGTCCGATGGTCCTGAGAATCTTTCGCTGCATCCATTTTCTCCTAAAATGAAATTCTTCTGGTAAGACGAAGCGGACGGCGTGTCGTTAGTCATTTCTTTATGGCAAACTGCCGAATAGCGCTATGGCTAAATGGAAGTTTTGGCTACGGTGTGATCTCGAAAACGGTGCCAAAGCCGTAGGCTCCTCCGGCCGAAGCAACTGGGTAAGTGACGTGGTCCTCATCAAGAAGGTGCGAGAGGAGCGGGCCAGCCACCCGTAACCGCTAACTAGCTCAGCGGACTGAACCCACAGATTATTCAGTTGTGGTAATCGAAATCCTCCGTTTTCAGAAAGGATTACATTTATCCTATCTGTGATATGCTGGAAACGTGGGCTCGAGGCGACGAAAGCAGCCGGCCAAGCTGGAAAAGAAAATCGATCAGACCTTCTATCTCACCGGCATGAGACGGGGCGCGATTCTTAAGGAAGAAGCTTGGTTTGCCGGCGACAAAGTAGTCAAGTACAGCCTGGCCTACATTAACCCTCGGATTTGCGCAGTCGATAATGGCCGTGTGCTCGGCTACGACAACAGCCACAATCAGCATCACCGCCATTACCTGGGCCGGACCGGAGCGATGGAGTTTTCGAATTATGAATCGCTGGTCGAGCAATTTGAGAGGGAAGTGAAAGAGCTGTGGAGGCGCGAAGATGAAGAGCAACGCTAAAGTATGGGTGACTGCCGACGGCGCAGAAGGGTTCTTTCGCCGGGCGCGGGAACACGCTCGCAAACTTGATCGCGGCGGACCGATCGCGCCCGAGATTACCGTGACGTTCGAGGATGTCAGAGACATGTTGAGAGTGCTGTCGGCACAGCGCGTCCGTCTTCTGCGCGTGGCCAGGGAAAAGGCAGTTCCTGTTTCTGACCTTGCGAATGGATTGCAACGCGATACCCGGGCGGTAAGTCGCGATGTCGATTTACTGGAGTCATTCGGCTTGCTGCGAACGCGTTACGAGAGGAATCCAGGACACGGCAGGCGCCGAATCGTCGAGTCTTGTGCCGCGAACTACCGGCTGCTGGCTGCAATCTGACGAAAGGAACCGGTAGATGCAATCTGATGACGGGAATAGTGCGGCAGAAACGTCTTAGCAAAAGGGTGCGACGGGTTCACTGTTAGGCCAGCACCGTGATGAGCGACTCTTTCGGAGCGGCGTTTTCTCGACATCCGGGACGTTGATTTTCAAAAAAAAGTACAACCTGGGTTGCTGCAATTAAGCGCTGACTGCGGTACCGCTCTCCCGTGGTAGTTGCGCCTCCTGCCACGCGTCGAAACCGCCGATCACATTCGTCACGTGGTAGCCAGCGCGTTGTAGCAGGCTACATGCGATCACGCTGCGATAACCGCTCTTGCAGTGGACGGCCAGGGGTTGCTGCGGCTGCAGCGGCGGCAGTGCGGCCTTGAATCGGTCCAGCGGATACCAATCGGCGCCGCTGATGTGCCCGCCCTCCCATTCGCTCTCGCGACGGACGTCGAGCACCTGTAGAGAAGGAGCGTTGGCTTGCAAGCGGGAGTTAAGTTCCTGCACCGTAATCTGAGGCAACTGCTGCAAGGCAAATCCCGCACGTTCCCAAGCGGCGGGCCCGCCGTCGAGATAGCCGGCAAGATTCTCGATACCGACCCGCGCCAGACGAAGACGCGCCTCGTCCAGTTGCTCGGTGGTTTCGGCGATCAGCACCGGATTCGCCGATAACCCGATCACCGCTCCCGCCCAGGAAGCAAACTGACCGGAGAGCGCGACGTTGATGGAGCCCGGCACATGGCCCGCGGCAAACTGATCGTTGGGACGCACATCAAGCGCAATCGCGTCGCGCTCCAACATGCCATTCAACTCGACTACTGAAATCGGGTTCAATTCGGGCAATTCCGTCAGCGGCGTCGCGCCTTGCCGGTTAATCGCAGCGTCTTCCAGAAAGTAATCGGGCCGTGCCGGCAGATTGCTGGTCATCTGCTGCACAAACTCTTCGCGAGTCTTGATCTGCAGCGCATAGTTGGTGAGCCGTTCGGTCCCGATGGTCGAGAAACGTTCGGCGCGCATATTGCGCCCGCAAAGCGAGCCTGCGCCATGCGCGGGATAGACCAGCACATCGTCGGGCAGCGTCAGCAGCTTGCCGTGCAGCGAGTCGTACATCAGCCCGGCGAGTTGCTGCGGCGTGAGCGTCTTCGAAAGATCAGGACGTCCCACATCTCCGATGAACAGTGTGTCGCCGGTCAGCACGGCCCAGGGGCGCTGTGATTTCTCCTCGTCGGTGACGACCAGGCAAATGCTTTCGGAGGTGTGGCCGGGAGTTTCGAGCCCGTCGATGCGCAGCTTTCCCACCCGCAGCGCAAAACCTTCTTTCACCGGGACGTGAGGAAACGTTGCTCCGGCATTGCCGCCGATGTAGATGGTGGCGCCGGTTCGTGCCGCCAGCTCTCTGTGGCCGGAGACGAAATCCGCGTGCAGGTGGGTCTCGAAGATGTGACGGATGGTGACGCCTTGTTTCTGCGCCGCTTCCAGGTAAATCTCGACATCACGCTGAGGATCGACGACGATGGCCTCGCCTTCCGATGCCAGCAGGTAGGAGGCGTGGGCCAGACATCCCAGGTAGAACTGTTCGAAGTACATGGCTGCTCCCGCGCAGCATGATAACACTCAGGCAAAGTGGTGGCACTCGGTTTAGATTGGTCCTCGATAGCGGCGCACCCGGACCGCAGTGGCGAGGAACAACCCCGCGAGCGCCAAGCCGATCCACAGACCTGGGCTGCTCAGAAAATGACCGGGAGTGATGTGTGTCATCTGGTCCATCGGAAGCATACCTGGCATTGGTATGGCTGCCGCGCCACCCGTTGCACGATCTTTCAGCATGGCAGCGAAATGCGTGGTGTTGAACGCAATCTTCTCTACGAAGGCGATCGCCAGCAGCGGTAAGACGGCCCATAAAAGTGCCGCACGCCGCGCCCAGCCTGAGACCATCAGCAGCCAGGCATAGATTGGCGCATACCAGAGCACGTGAATCATCACCAGGTGGTAGAGCAGCAGCAGCAACATCTGGAACAACGACAACTCCGTCCATAGCGGCGCCACGCTCACACCGCTTCCCAGCAGAACAGCGCTGTTGAACAGCAGCATAACGAACAGCACCACCACGGTGATCACGAAGCTCAGCACCGGGATAATCACAAGCGGGATGCTCGCCTTGGAGAGAACCGTCGTGAGATCGGAAACTGGCAGCGACTTCCAGAACAAAATGCTGCGATCGCGGCGTTCGCCGTGTAGTGCGTCGAGACAGTAGTACAGCGCGATGAAAAAGGTAGTCGCCATGATCAAGGCCAAGGCGAAGTGGTATGGCCGCACGATCAATATGTGCTGATTCATCGGGTCGAGCGCCAGCGCTTCCCGCATTTTGTTTGGCAGACGATAGGCGCTGATCACGAAGCCGAACAGATACAGCGCCGACACGGCCAGCGGCGCGATATAGATGGAACGGTACTCCCACAATTCACGCCGTACCGACCAGTACATGGATCGGGTCGCTGAGATGACCGGGGGCGCGACTGCTCGAGAGTCGAAGGAAGACTCAGGCATGGCATTCGATGGTGTATTCATCGAGCTGCTCCTTGGGCCTGACCGGCCGGATTGCTCATGACTGCAACGAACAGGTCGGCGATGCTGGGCGTGTGCACTTCGCCAAGTGCAGCCAGTTGCTGGCGATCGACCCGATCGAACAGCAGCATGCTGCGACCGAGCACCGGTCGCTCGTAAATGGGCTTGAGCGCGCGGGCTGCGGCCAACCGCTCGGGATTCACCATGACCTCCACATAACGCGCCTCAACTTCGTCCATGGTGCAGTCGAGGACAATGCGGCCGCGATCAATGAACATGAGATCGGTGAGCACGTGTTGCACCTCTTCCACCTGATGAGTTGTCACCACGATGGTGCGGCTGCCATCGAAGTAATCATTCAGCAGGGAATCGTAGAACTGCTTGCGGTACAGGAGGTCGAGGCCGAGGGTCGGCTCGTCGAGCACCAGCAATCTGGCGTCGATGGCCATGACCAGGGCAAGGTGCAGTTGGGCCACCATGCCCTTAGACAATTCGCTGACCTTGCTGGTGCGGCCGATGGTGGTCTTGGCCAGGAAGCTTTCCGCCTTCCCGCGATCGAACCGCGGGTGGACGCCGGCGACGTAGTCGAGCGCCTGCGAAACCCTGATCCAGCGCGGCAGCACGGCGACATCGGCAATGAAGCAGACGTCGCGCATGAGGTGATCGCGCTCGTTCCAGGGGTCGCGTCCGAGCACCCTCAGTTCTCCCTGATACGGGGTGAGGCCGAGAATCGCGTTGAGCGCGGTGGTCTTGCCGGCGCCGTTGGGGCCGATAAGTCCCAGAATGCGGCCCTCTTCGACACGCAAATTCAGGCCATCCAGCGCGACGGTTGTGCCGAAGGCCTTGCGCAGGCCACGTGCTTCTATGCATGTCATGGCTTCAGCTCTTCTCCTCGGGGGGATCGGGCTCGGCGGTTTCCGCCGGCGCGGCATCCGGCGTCGAACGGCGGGTTGCGCCGTCGAGCAGTTCCTCCGCCGCCAGGCCGAGCCGCTGAATGGTTGCGTGGATCCTGGGCCATTCTTCGTCGAGAAATTTTTGCCGTTCGCCCCGCAGCAACATGTCACGTGCGCCGGCATTGATGAACATGCCGCGGCCTCGTCTGCTCTCGACCAGTCCCTCGTCCACCAGTTGCTGATAACCCTTCAGGACGGTGAGCGGATTCACTCGATATTCAGCCGCGACATTGCGCACGGAGGGCAGCGGGTCGCCTTCCTTCAGAACTCCGTCGAGTATCATCGCGACCACCCGGTCGCGAAGCTGGCGGTAAATCGGCTGACTGTCGTTCCACTCACGGTCCATCAGGTTTTCCAGAGACCCTCACCAGACCTTACCAGAGATACGCGCGGCTCAATCTTTCCGTTGCAGGTCGAAGTGCGCGTGCACCGGCTTGTCCCCGGGCATCAGGTAAGTCCAGTCCTCGATGTGATGGTTCGCGTCGATGAAGGTGAACACTGCATGCTGCATGTGCCCGTACTTCAGATTCCCGCTGACGTCGAGAAACTCAAACTCCACCGTCTTTCCGTCCGGCGACATCGTGCCTACCATGCGAGGCCGATTGTCAGCGTCACAATAATGAGTCAGCAGCAGGCGATCTCCGTCCACAACGAACATGGTGATGGGGTCGTCGGGTCGTCCCGCTCCCGTGGCCTCATGCATGAGCGTGTGGCCCATGGAAGTTACACGAAGCGTGACCTGCATGGGTTTGCCTTCCATGGCGGCTTCTGGTGGGACGGTTGACACCTTGCCTTCCCATGGGCCCGCCAGAGTTTTCAGCTTGTCGAAAGACCTTTGCGCGTCGGATTGCGCGACAGGCTTTTGCATGTCGTGCTGCGCGAACGCCACAGTGGAGAGCGACATCAGAACAACCAACAGCAAGTAGCGATTCGATTTCATGGTTCAATCTCCTTAACCTTTCCCTTGTTCCCTGGCCATGGGTTATTCGCTGATCGAGCCGGGAACGTTATGTACTGTTATAGCTAACTATAACAGTATATCGAATGTCAAGAACATTGTAGTATTAAGGCGGCCGAGGATAGGCACCCGGGGTCGGCCGCCTTCAGAGACTGTGTTGCAACCCCATATTGGTTTGCGGAAGTGGAAAGAATTGCGCAAAATTCAGCCCCGAATGGGGCGAAAGAGCTTAGCCCAGAGCTTCAGCGTTGGGTCAAGTGGGAAATAAGACAGAGTCCCGTAGGGACGCTAGAGGTTGCGACACAGTCTCTTCAGTGGCGGCACGCAGATTACTCACGACGTAATGCGACCATGGGATCTACCCGGGACGCTTTGCGCGCCGGAAGATAGTTGGCCAGCAACGCCACGGCAGCCAGCGTCAAGCTCACAGCGAGCGTGGTCACAAGTCAAGCGGACGGACTTGGAAAAGCAGGGAAGAGAGGAATCGCGTCATTAACAAGGAGGTCGCAAACCCGGTGAGCAGGCCAATCGCAACGAATTTCAGGCCCTGCCGCAGCACCATGGCAAGCACATCTTTCCTGGCCGCGCCGAGGGCCATGCGAATTCCCAACTCGCGTGTCCGCAAGCTCACCGCGTAGGAGATCACCCCGTAGATTCCAACCGCCGCCAGCACTAATGCCAGCCCGCCGAACAGTCCCAGCAGCATCAGGGTGAAACGGCGCGCGGCGAGCGACTCGGCGACGTAGTATTCCAGCGGCTGGACTTGAAAGATGGGTTGCGTGTTATCGACCGCCAAGAACACCTGACGCACTGCCTGTTCGTAGCGCCGCGGATCGCCCGTGGTACGCGCCACCAGGTTGAAGGCAAAGTTTAGATTTTGGGCCTGGGCGACGTAGGTTTCCATGCTCGAGGGCCGGTCGAAGCCATACTGGCGCACATCGCCGACGATGCCCACAATCGTCAACCATTCTTTGTCGTCGCGGCGGTCGCCCAACTGGATGTGCTTGCCAATCGGATCTTCGTTGGGAAACACCGCTCGCGCACAAGACTCGCTGATGAGCGCGACCCCGGGAGCGCCCCGCCGATCGCTGTCGGTGAACAGCCGGCCACGCTTCAAGGGAATTCTCAGCACCCGGAAGAAATCCGGCGACACGGAATAGGTGTCCGGCGAAGGCGCCTCCGCCTCGTTGGCCAGCGGTCGATCTTGGATATGAAATCCATAGCGATCAGATCCGGCCAGTGGCAGGGTGCTGGTCATGGCCACACTCTCGATACCGGGCGTTGCGCGCAGACGCTGCATCGCCTGATCGTAGTAATTCAGTTCGGCCTCGGGCTTTCGATAGCGCTCGCCATAGACGTTGACTCCTGCCGTCAGCACACTGTGCGGATCATAGCCGGGGTTGACATTCAACAGCTGCAACAAGCTCTTGCCCAGCAGACCTGCGCCCATGACCAGCACAAACGCCAGGGCCAATTCCACTGTGACCAGAACATTTCGATAGCTGTGATGGGAGCGCCCTTCGGTGGACCTTCCCATGTCTTTCATTACCTCATTCAGGTCGGCGCTTGAGGCGCGAAGGGCCGGCATCAATCCGAACAGCAGTCCGGTAAGAATGCTGATGGCGAGAGCGAACAACAACACCGGCGTGTCGATGCGGATTTCCTGTGCGCGGGGAAGTTCTCTTGGCCCGAGGCCGGTGAGTGCGCCGGTGCCCCACCATGCCAGCGCTGCACCCGCCAGCCCGCCGATGATCGCCAGCAGCACGCTTTCGGAGAGCATCTGGCGCACCAGTCGCGCCCGTCCCGCACCCAGGGCCGCGCGCAGGGCCATTTCTTTGCTGCGGCTATTGGCACGGGCCAACGCCAGATGAGCGACGTTCGCACACGCGATCAGCAGCACCATGCCCACCGCGCCGAGCAACACCCAAAGCGCGGTGCTCACCCGTCCCACCATGTAGTTGCGCAGGGGCACTACCCTGATGACCGTCCGCGGATCGTAGTCTTTGGGATGCTCTCGCACGATGTCGAGCATGATGGTGTTCAGCTCAGCCCTCGCCTGCTCCGCCGACATTCCCGGCTTCAACCGCCCAATGAGCTGCAAGTGCTGGCATCCGCGACAAGCAAACGGCTGCTTCAGGTCATATCCCAGGGGCGCATAAATCTCAGGAAGGATGGACCGGTCCGAGCGCGTCAACGGATGAAAGCTCGCCGGCAACACGCCGACGACCGTGAACGGACGGTCGCTCAAGCGCACGGTCCGCCCGACGATCGAAGGGTCGCCCCCGAAGCGCCGTAGCCACAGCCCATAACTTAGGATGGCTTCGTAGCGGGTCTCAGGATGGTCCTCTTCGGGAAGGAAGGCGCGGCCCAGGTGCATCTTCAGCCCCAACATGTCGAAGTAGTCGTAGCTGACGCGCATTCCTTGCAGCAGCTCGGGCTGGCCTTGCTCAACCATGGCCACATCGCCGTCACGATATAGGGACATGGTCTGGAAAGAGTGGCTGCGCGTTCGCAGGTCATAAGTCGTGGCGAAGTCAACCGTCTCAGACAGCGGACTATCGTGGTCGGCCTCCGCAATCTTTACCAGCCGATCGGGCTCGCGGTAGGGAAGTTGATTGAGGAGCACTGCCTTGACCACACTGAAGATCGCCGTGTTCGCTCCCACGCCCAAGGCAAGCGTGATGATGGCCACCAGCGCAAAGACGGGGGATTTCCTTAGCTGCCGCAACGCGTAACGGAAGTCTCCGAACATGGCTCACTCCAGGCCGCGAAAATAGAGCCGCCCAATCCAGAGATATGTCGCAAGCCGCTGGCCAAACCTGGGAGTCGGTCTATCAGTGAATTGCAGGGCTTGTGGGGGTCTAATCTGTCCGCTAGTCAAACATCCTGTTCGCATCCGGACATTGCCTGCGGGATTTCCGCAGGACTGCATCGGCAATCTCGGCGCCCAGTCCAGCCGCAATTCGGTTTCGAGTGATTTGCCATCCCTTTGGCATCCGGTCCACGACGGTTCGTCACCGCCATCCGCTTTCTATCTCGACCATCCTGCATCAGGACACAACGTTGGCAGCGACCGGTAAACGTGGCAATTGCGGTGACATATAATCTCTTCGCCCGTCTTCGTCATTGAAGTCATACCCGCCGAGGAGTGCCCATCATGTTGCTGCGAGATCTGGCGATTGCCTTCCGAGTACTCAGCAAGAGTCCGCTCTTCACACTGACGGCCGTAATCACCATTGCGTTGGGACTGGGCGCCAGCACCGCCATCTTCAGTGTCACTCACGACGTGCTGTTACGGCCTCTCCCTTACAAGGAGCCGGACCGTCTGGTGATCGCTGGCATGGAGCTGCGCCAGCGCCATGTTCGTAACCTGCAATTTTCGAACGCCGACTTTATCGATCTGCGCGATGGCACCAGGAGCGCTTTCGAGGACATGGCCGGGGTGTTCTCGTTTCGCAATGTCATTCCCCAGGAAGACGGCACGCCGGAACAAGTTCGCATGGCCATCGCCACCACTAATTTCTTTCGAGTGGTAGGCGCCCGGATCGCCGTAGGTCGCGACTTCTACGATGACGACGGAGTCGCCGATCCTGCCGCGCCGTCTGGAGCACCACAACAGGCCCCTGCTGCACAGCCGCCGAAACCGCGAATGCCGCTGTACGCGATTCTCAGCTACGAGTACTTCCAGCGGCGCTTTGGCGGTAACTCAGCCGTGCTGGGCCGTTCCATGCCTGCCGGCCCAGGCCAAGCGGCGGCCATGATACCTGTCGGCGTGCTGGCTCCGGGCATGCGCTTGTACTTTCCGCCGGATGCGAACGAACAAGCTGAGCCGGATATCTGGGTCGCCAATCGCCTGGCGTACGATCCCGCCAATCGCAATGGCTTCGCCATCCGTCCGGTCGCCAGACTGAAGCCCGGCGTCTCGCTGCAACAGGCGCAAGCGGCAGCCGATAATGTGGCTGCCGAAGGGCGCAAGAATTTCCCCATCAACAGAACTGCGGGCTACTACATCGACCTTGAACCCATGCAGGCACATCTGGTTTCCGAGGCCCGCCCCGCAATTCTGGCGCTGATGGGCTCAACCATTTTTCTGCTGCTGATTGCCTGCGCCAATGTCGCCAATCTTCTGTTGGTGCGTGCTTCCTTGCGCGAGCGCGAACTGGCGGTGCGCTCGGCCCTCGGCGCCAGCCGCTGGCGGCTGCTTCGTCCGCTGCTGACGGAAGCATTTTTGCTCGCGATGGCAGGCGCGTTCGTCGGTCTGGGGCTCGCCTGGGCGGGAATTCACGAACTGCGTGTCCTCGCCCCCGAGAATCTTCCTCGCCTGGAAACAATCCACATCGATTCCGTCGTGCTTTTGTACGCCGCGGTTGCATGTCTGGCGGTGACGGCGATCTTCGGCTTGCTGCCGGCCTGGCGGGCTTCGAAACCAGGAGTCACGACCATATTGCGCGGCAGCAGTCGCAATGCCGCTCTCTTCGGCGCCAGCACTTTGCGCAATGCGGTGGTGATGGTGGAAGTTGCTCTCTCCTTTGTTCTGCTGGTCGGCTGCGGACTAATGTTTCGCAGTTTTCTCGAACTGCAACGCGTTGATCCCGGCTTCGATCCGCATCGGCTGTTGGCCTTTCAAGTGACCGGCCTCCCTGGGGCCCCGGACGAGAAGCCTGAAAAGCGTGCTGCCGACGTCCGGCGAATTCACGATCGTTTGGTCGCCATTCCTGGAGTCGAGAAGGTGACTGCGTCGTTTCCTTTTCCGCTGGCAGGAGGCTTCAGTCCTATCCGCTGGGGCACCGAGGAAGCTAAGTCAGACGCCAGCAAGTTTCAGGCGTCCGATTTGCAAATTGTGTTGCCTGGCTACTTCGAAGCCATGCACGTGCCTTTGCTGGCCGGCCGCACTTTCACCGATGACGACAACCTGCCCAAACGCGACGTCGTGATCATCGATGATTACCTGGCAAAGAAGGCTTTTCCGGGTCAGTCCGCCGTGGGCAAGCGCATTCTTGTCCGCGTTCGCACCCCCGAGGCAGAATTTGTCGAGGTGATTGGCGTGGTGAAGCACCAGCATGAGAGCTCACTGGCGGTGCCCGGACGCGAGCAGGTTTACTTTACCGATGCCTTCGTGGATTCCGGTGCGGTCAACTCCTGGGCGATTCGCACGGGCAGCGATCCGGAAAAGTACGCAAGTGCGGTGCGCGCCGCGATCAAAGACGTCGATCCACACCTTCTCGTGACGGAGATGCAGCCGGTGGACACGCTGGTCGATAAAGCGCAAGCCAGCACGCGCTTCTCCTTGCTGCTGATTGGCGTCTTCGCGGTGATTGCAGGAGTGCTGGCGGGCGTGGGACTCTACGCGGTGCTGGCGACAGCGGTGCGGCAACGGACGGCCGAGATCGGCGTGCGCATGGCCTTGGGCGCCGAACCGTCCAAAATTTTCCGGCTCGTCGTGGGACAAGGATTTCGGCTCAGCGCAATCGGCATTGGCGCTGGGCTGGTTGCCGCCTTCGTGCTGACGCGGCTGATGCGCGCCATGCTGGTTGGCGTGAAAGCGACGGACCCGGCTACGTTCGGTGTTGTGGCAGTCGCGTTCCTGCTCATCGCGGCGATTGCATCGTGGGTGCCCGCTCTGCGTGCTGCGGCGCTCGATCCGGTGAGGGCACTGCGCGAAGAATAAGAACGCCGGCGATGGCGCGCCCTCAGCCGTACCAGTAGGGCGTCTTCTTCGTCCAATCCGATCCCGGATACTTCCGGTGCAATAGGTCAAATGCCTCGCGGCTGTAGCGGCCGATCGACTTGTCCACACAGCCGTATCGGGTTGAACGGACGAAATAATGCAGCGCTTCCGGAACGCGTGGATCGTCGGGATGCGTCTTTGCCCAGTCCAGCACTACCGGAGCGAAATACATCGGAGCGGCGCCAATCGCCGACAGCTTGCGCCACTCCCGCTCGCCGGCTTCTCTTTCCGCCGGCGTCAACCATGATGGCGCGGGGGGAAGAGCGACCTTCGGTTTCGACTGCGTTCCCGATGCGTCGGACCAGAATGCGCTCTGATACACCCTGTGCTCCTGGTCTCCGCCGACGTCATAGCACCACCAGCTACCCGACGAGATCGCGTTGCTGGTCCCCTTGCTGATCACCTCGCCCATTCCCATTGCGTTAACGAAGGGCTGCATGCCCGGGAAGCGCATCACCATGAACACCAGGGAGAAGCGCCGCGCCTGCGGCGAATCGGCGCGGTCATATTGCTCGATGTAGCCGCGCCCCTGCGGAAACTTCGCCAGCACGTACGGCTCCAGCTCGTGCGCTGCGGCGGTGTCGTCGAGGATTGCCGCCCGCAACCACGTTCGCGCCGCCAGTTGGTTGCGCAGGTCCGCGGGCAGCGTCTTTCCACTGGCGGCCTGCACCAGCATGGACAGCGGCAGGCGCTGGTTAAAGATTGCCACCGAATCCAAGTCCAGCTCTTGCGGCGGTCCGGCCTGCGCCCCGCTGTCGGTCCCACACCTTCCGTTCAGACAGTAGTAATCGCCGTAATCGATCTCCGATAGCGTACGCGGCGCAAAGCGCAGAAACTCCTGGAAGCTGCTGGCCACGGCGAAGCGCTGGGCCAGGAAGGCGTTCCGGTTCGATGGCGAGTCCTTCTCGATGCGCGCCCAGTTCGCGTCCAGCAGCTTGCGCGTCTGCTGGTGCTGGTTTCTCTCCTCTAGTAGGCGCACGCGGTGGTACAGCGCGGTGTCGTAGGCGGGAGAGCCAGCGCCAATCAGCGCCGCCGCTCGCTCCACATCGGCCGCATGTGGATCGCCGGCGCGCATGGTTACCAGCGTGCTCAGCAGCCATGGCGTTGACTTTGTCGCCTGCCAGCGCTCGAAGCGGTACTGCCTGGTCTGCGTGTCGTCGAGCTGAAACGTGAGTACCCAGTCGGTCAGGTCATCGAAGCTGTGGGACTCGTTGGCGTCTGCTCGCCATTCATTCACCGGCAGGTCTTCTTTGAACTTCGACGTGTCAACAGGTTCTCCGGGATGGGCTTCCAGTGCCTGCTTCAGTTCCGCGTTCCATCCCCCTTCCAACAGGTGATCGAGGAGGAAGGTGTAGTCGAAAAGATCGTGCCCGAAGTCCTCCCCAGCCCCGGCCGCAAGCTGCACGGCAATCGCGTGCAACCTCTGCTCGGGATGCAGCCGTGCTTCCACGTAGTCCAGCAGACTCTGCGCCGCGGGATGCATGCTGGCCAGCGACTTGTCGGCCAGCATGGCCTGCAGACGCTGCTCAGCGGCCTGCATCGGCTCGCGCGAGAAAGTGCTCTCATCCTTGCCCCCGAGCGTTGCCTTGCGGATATAGCAGCGCGCCACCAGGTACGGCGCCAGCTTGCGCCACGGGGAATCCTTCTCGCCCGCGATTTGCTCAAAATCGCCGGCTGCCGTGTCCAGGTTGCCAGCGTAGAAGTTGGCCGCGGCCACCTGATACTGCCGGTCAAGCTTCAGTAGCGCATTGTCCAATGTTGCAGGAGGCGGCAAATGCAGGGTCGCGATCGGCCGCTTCTCGTTCGGACCGTAATACCGAAGGTCCGCAGCGCTGCCGCAGTTCTCGAAGACCGCGTCCTGACCCGTAACCCATTCGCGCATCAGTGCCGACGGCAATACCAAAGGTTTGCGAGCGGCTCATCGCGGTGCTGGCGGCATTGGCAAACGCATCGTCCCCGCAATTGGGATACTCCGCGAAGCCGTTTCTCTCGATAGCGTTGGATGTCGATCTTCTGCACCTCTCGCAGCCCCAGCACGTGACTGCGCGCCTTCAGCCAGGCGGTTACGGGAGGATCGGGGTCATAGGGCGTGCCAGGCGGAGTGACTTGGGGTACTGCGTCATCTCCCAGGCTGTGCCGCTCCTGCGCGGTCAGCGGCCTTTGCTCCAGGTAGCGATAGGCAATCACCAGGTAGCGCCGGTCGAACTGGGGCCACAGGATGCCGAGTTTGCCTCCATCGAACGCCTTCATCGGCTCGTCGGGCCGGTGCTTCAGAACGAATGTCGCCTCAACCCAACTGCCGGACGAAAAGATGTTGGGAGGAACCAGCAACACGCCAAAAAGCAGGAGCCCCAGCGCAAGACGCGACATTAATTTCATTGCTGTAACCTCCGCAGGACAGCGGCAAAGCTCTCCGCAGTCCAGGCGCGTGGATGAAAGACGTACACATGCCGACGCAGCAGCAGCGGCGTAGGCCAGGGCTCGTCGGTGGAGACCCCCACGCTGCCCCGGCATAACGGCTCGCGAAAGTCCTCGCCCAAAGCCAGCGATTGCAGGATGTCCGCCCGGTCTGCCCCCATCCGGAACAGCATGGGCACGGCCTCAGCGATGGGCAGACCGCTCATCCAGTCATCGCCCATACACCACGAGCCCAGCGCAGTGATGGAGAGCGGCATTGAAGCGGGCAGCCGCCGCCGCACATCGCCGATTAACGCGCGATAAAAATCGTGTTGCGAACGCGTGGCGTCGAGGTCGATCTGCAGCGCGGAAACCTGCGAAGCGGCGCCAACTCCAACGATTTGTCGGCCAACCGGCTGCGATATTCGTCGGAGAAAACCGTGGGCGTACTCTTCGTAGGTTCCAGCCGGACGACGGCCGTGACCGGCGTATGCTCACCCACGCGCAGCGGTTGCAGCCGCGGGCGCGCGACCGGTTGCTGCTCCAGGTAAACCGAGCCGGCCAGGAAGGCCACTCCCACATTGTGGGACGTAGCAAGAAATCTCAGATCTTCGGGGCGCTCCCACGCCCACAGCGTGAGCTGCGGTAGGGATTTTGCCGTGCTCACTCCCGACGGCGCACTGGCCCCGCTGAGCATCAGCATTGCCAGCAGTGCAGCTAACGGTGCAGACTTTTGCAAAAGCGACATGGCCGTGGGGAACTCAAAAGTGTAGTCCTATTGTGTTCGCAGTCAAGTGTGCCAAAGCTAGGTAGTGGGTCAGTTTGAAATTGTGCTCAAGTGATCTTGGGTGGAGCACGCCTTCAGGCGTGCAGTTGAGATTCTCTGAATGTCTCGGCTTGAGCCGCTGAGGTAAAGGGGTGGATTTACCTCAGACGCTAAAGCGCGCATCGAATTGGCTGCAATATGCACGCCTCAAGGCGTGCTCCACCCAGGACGGGGGAAGCGAGTGAATATCAAACTGACCCACTACCCAAAGCTATTTCCAGCGGCGGATGTTGGTGTCCGAGGTAGCTCGTCTGGCGGCAACAGCTACGGCTTTCTCTGACGAGCGCAACCGCCACCGTCGCTTGTCCATTCATGGACACCACCGGGTGAAACCGGACTCACCGTTCGCTCCCCAGCCACCCGCAACGTCCGTGAACCCGCTTTATTGTCTTAACGTTGCATTCACAGCTTTTTGGCTGTCGAATTGCACTTTCAGCACATAGCCATAGCGTCACCGAGAGGTCTACCATGACCAGCCTGCTGCAAGACCTGCGATTTGCGTTCCGCCAGATGCGCCGTTCTCCCGGCTTCGCCGCCACCGCGCTCTTCACCCTGGCGCTCGGAATCGCCGCCAACGTCATCGTCTTCGGCGTGCTGCAGGCGGTGCTGCGGCCAATTGATGTGCCGCAGGCGGAACGGGTGATGACGCTGGCGCACACCGATCAGGACTATCCCATCTTTTCCTATCCGGAAGTGCGCGATGTGCGCGATGGCAACACCGTTTTCTCCGCGGTGGCCGCGGTTGACATCAATAATTTTGGTCTGGAAGCCAATGGCATCACCCGGCCCGTCTGGGGATACGAAGTAAGCGGGCAGTACTTCGAGGTCGTTGCCATCAAGCCGTTCCTGGGCCGTCTGCTGCAGCGGGCCGATGACGATCATCCCGGCGCATCACAGGCCGCCGTGCTTTCCTGGCCGGCCTGGAAGAATGATTTCGGCGCAGATCCCAACATTGTGGGAAAGACCGTCCGCCTGAACAAGCTCCCCTATACCATCGTCGGGGTTACGCCGGAAGGCTTCTATGGGACCGAGAAATTCGGTACGCCCGACATTTTTGTTCCCATGGCGAATGAGGCGTCGCTGGACGGGATCGACTGGCTTGAGTCGCGGAAAGACCCGCACGTGTACTCGGTGGTGCGCATCAAGGACGGGGTCACCATGCCCCAGGTGCAGGCTGAGCTGAATACGATTGCCGCCCGCATTGCCCGGCAGTATCCGAAAGAAGACGAAAAGCTCACCTTGAAGCTGACCCGTCCGGGACTGATGGGAGACTTTTTCGGCGCGCCGGCGCGCGCTTTTCTGGCTGCGGTGCTGGGACTGGCCGGCATTGTGCTGCTCGCCGCTTGCGCCAACCTGGGCAGCTTGTTCGCCGCGCGTACGGCAGACCGGACGCGAGAGATTGCCATCCGCATGGCCATTGGATCGAGCCGCTGGCGTGTCATCCGCCAGATCTTTGTCGAGGCCTTTGTGATTTCGATCTTCGGTGGTGCGCTGGCCTTCGGTCTGGCGTGGATGGTCCTTACCGGCCTGGCCACCTGGCACCCACCCACCGAATACCCCTTCGGGTTCCACATTGTGATGCCGCAGCCTTCGTTGGTGCTGATGGCGTTCTTTACTTCGCTGCTCGCCGGCGTACTGTTCGGGGTAATGCCCTTGCGGCAGATCTTCAAGACCGATCCCAATGAGGCGATCAAGAGCGGCGGAGTGCAGACCTCGCCAGGACGGCGTTGGGCGCTTCGCGATGTCCTGCTGGCGGCACAGATCGCGCTTTGCTGCGTCACGGTCACGGCTGCCTTTGTCTCGCTGCGTGGCTTGGGCAAGGCCCTGACCATGAACATGGGTTTCAATCCCAGGCATGCGGTGCTCACCAAATTTGAGCTCAGCCAGGCCGGCTATTCGAACCAGGCTGCCGACCATTTCCAGCGTCAACTGCTCGACAAGGTTTCGCAGCTACCCGGAGTGCAAACTGCGGCCTACGCCAACACCACGCCGCTGTCTCTGGATACCTCAACTCCTGATATCTTCGCGCAACAAACTACCGATTTGAGGCCCTCGAACCGGGCATTCGGCGCCTTCGCCTACCTGGTCTCACCCGGATTCTTCAACGCCGCAGAAACCCCACTGCTCTCCGGACGCGACGTCAGTTTCGCCGACACTTCAAAGACGCCGCTGGTCGCCGTCGTGAATCAGGAATTCGCCCGGCGTCTCTTCCAGACCGACAACGCCGTGGGACGCTATTTCAAGAACGACTCTGGCCAGCAAGTCCAGATCGTGGGAATCGTGGAAGATGGTAAGTACTTTTCGCTTACGGAAAAGCAGAAGGCAGCCGTCTTCTTCCCGATCTCGCAGCAAACGACAAGCCATACCACACTCATCGTCCGCATGCATCCAGATTCCTCCACCCTGGCCGTGAACGATATGGCAGGCATGCTTCTGAAGGTCATCCGCGGTCTTGACCCGGCTATTCCTGTTCGGGAATCGAGCGCCTGGAACAACCAGCTGGGCATGACGTTCTTTGTCTCTCAGGTGGCAACCGTCGCGCTAAGTTTGTTTGGAGCGTTTGGATTGCTGCTATCGATTACCGGCACCTTCGGCCTGGCCTCCTACACCGTCAGCAGGCGCCTGCGAGAGCTCAGCATTCGGGTTGCGCTCGGCGCCCAGGCCCGGCAGATTCTCTTTACCGCGCTGGGCCGCATGCTCATCCTGTTGGCCACTGGCTCGGTGGTCGGCCTGCTGCTCGGCGTGGCCGCCAGCCGCGTGCTTTCGGCGGTTGTTTACCACGCCACAGCGCAGGACCCGTTCGTGCTGGCTGCGGTTGCATTGACATTGCTGCTTACTGGAGCACTGTCGGTCACCGGCCCGGTGCGGCGCGCCCTGCACATCGATCCAGCAAACTTGCTGCGCGAACAATAACTTTCACGTCGGGGGAAGTTGTGGAGGCAGGTTCACTGGCCAACACGGTTCCCTCTTGCGGTAGAGTTTCTCAAGTTAGTCGAGCAGCCTGGGGATGGTGAGTTCGGCTTGTCGCATGGAAGCGGCCAGATGTTATTGTGCGCCCCTCGCGCAACCCTCGGCTGGTTCAGCTGCGGCCCGCTGCGCCGTCACACCTAAGGGCTGTGGTGTAGTATTGCAGGCCTAACCTTACACATTTGGGACTTTGCGACCCGCGGAGATCAGCTCCAAAGCACTGCGGTTGGCAGAACACCCGGAGAGAGTTGTGAACTCACGACGCGCAACTGCGCTGCTCTGTGTGGCCCTCGTCAGCCTCCTGCTGTCAACGGGCTGTGGTTCCAATTCCAACTCGGAGAAGTCCGCATGTGCGCCATTGCAGCGCTCCAGTTCTCCGGGTTTCTTGCCCGAGCTCACCAAATTTGTCGACGAGCGCTGCTACCAGTCCTGGCAGCACGATGACAAAATTCGCACCAGTCAGAACGTCCATCCCTTCGTCAGGGTGTACTACTCGCCGACGATGTGGACCTGGCTGACCAACGGGGACCGCGACGCGAGGATTGTCGATGGCAGCGTGATGGTCAAAGAGCAGTACCCCGATGAGACTGGCTCAAAGCTGCTGGACTGGACCATCATGGTAAAGGACAGCTCGGTGTGGGACGGCTGGTACTGGGCCGACATAGGTAACGGCGAGGCTCCGCCGATTCAGGTGACGAACGGTTGTGCGGAGCCGACACCCGTTTACACGGGATATGGTCTGTACTGCCTCAACTGTCATGCATCGACAGCGGCTGGACAAGGCACTTTCGCAACCACATTACACGTAGCAGGCTTTGGAACGTCGGACCTGGTGCAAGACCTTGCCATCAGGCCAACCAACAACAGCCCTTCGGCCTCGGAGTTCAACCCGCTCGACAACATGCATCACGGAAGTTTTGTAAGCATTAAGGAACAGTCCGGCAGCACGCGGAATCCACTCACAAAGCCGCAATGTGCGAATGTATTTCCTCAGGAGCAAGCTCCGCGCAAATCGTATTGCATGGTGCCCGAATCCTTTGACCATGTTGTTCCGTATGGCCGTCCCGCGGGACCACAGCAGTTCCTGACCTCGGACCAGTGCGCCGGCTGTCACGATGCAACCGGGACCATTACCGGTCTGCTTGGCAGCGACGGCAAAGTCAGAGATGACATCCCCGCCATGCTTTTCCCCAATGCGTTGCAGACCTGTGACCCCGGCAGCCAGCCACCGACCAATTGCAAGGTCAACGTCTCCCCTAACGGCGAGTGGCGTTATTCGATGATGGGCCTGTCTGGACGGGACCCGATCTTCCTAGCGCAGCTTGAGACCGAGCGGACCATCCATCCCAAACTGACCGGGCAACAGAACGCGGCGGATTTCATTGACGACACGTGCCTGCGCTGCCATGGAGTCATGGGAGAACGGCAGTACAAGATCGACACAAATGGCGGACTACTGACCCACACGCACCTTTCTGACCCCAACTCGCGTTACGGCGGCTTGGCGCGCGATGGAGTTTCCTGCCTGGGTTGCCACAAGATGGCCGCTGACGGACTCGGCACAAAGGAAACATACACGGGACAATTCAAAGTGGGGCCGGCCACAGAGCTGTACGGTCCTTATGCTCAAGTGGCCACGCTGCCCATGCAGAATGCGATCGGAGTCAATCCCCAGTTCGCCAGTCAGGTGCAGTCTTCGCTGCTGTGCAGTTCGTGCCACACCATTTTTCTTCCTGTGTACGACAAGAATGGCAATCAGCAGTCAGACGAACATGGAGCGCCGAAGGTCTCCCACGAGCAGACGACCTTTCTGGAGTGGGTGAACAGCAGCTTTGCCGACAACGGCACGAATCCTCAGAGTTGCCAGGACTGTCACATGCCGCGGCAGTACAAGGGCCAGCCTCTGGCATTCAACATCGCCAACATTGAAGACAACACGTTTCCGCCCGAGCCCTTTCGCGCGCCCGATGACGAGATCCAGCTGACCAAGCGAAGCACCTTCGCGCGGCACACTCTTCTGGGCATCAATTTGTTTGCGTTGGAGATGTTTGGGGAGTACCGCAGCGAATTAGGCCTCTATGCATCGAACCCGCTGCTGCCGGGTTTCGCAGCCAAGGATACTTTCTCCAGCCAATACACCGCGCTCAACTCGGGCCTGGAGGTGGCGAGCGCCTCAGCCACCGTGAATATTGTCTCGCTGCAGAATACCGGCACCGCGCTGCAGGCTGACGTTCGGGTGGTCAATCTGGCGGGCCACAGCTTTCCGTCGGGAGTAGGATTTCGTCGCGCGTTTCTGGAGTTCCGCGTACTAGATGGCGGTGGTAACACGCTGTGGGTCTCGGGCCAGACATCGAACGATGGCGTCATTCTTGATAACGGCGGCAATCCGCTGGTCACGGAATTTTTCACGCCGAACCAGCAGGCCTTTCAACCTCACTACAATCAGGCGAACCCGATTACGCGTGACGATCAGGTGCAGATTTACGAAGAACTGGCGTTGAATCCAGAAGGGCAGATCACCACCAGCTTTCTGAGTCTCGATGAAATCATAAAAAACAACCGCCTGCTTCCGAAGGGATGGAGTCCCAATGGTCCGTCCGCTGAATTCACGCAACCTATTGGGGTCAATGGCGACCCAAACTACAGCGACGGCAGCGGATCGAGCGTAGTTCGCTATGCGATTCCCCTCAGCTCGCAACTGGCGAATGCGGCCAGCGTCGTTGCCACCTTGTACTACCAGTCGATTCCTCCCTATTACCTGCGGCAGAGGGGAGAGAGTGCTTTCGGAAGCGATACCGACCGATTGAAGAACATGGTGTGCTTCCTGAATGTCAATGGAAACAATTCTCCGATACCTAACTGGCGGCTGCAAATCGCCAAAGCTAGCGTGGCGATTTCCAGTCGTAATTCACTTATGCCGAAGCCCGATCGCTGACCAGGGCACACACTCCGGCTGATCACGATGTTGCCCGGAGGAAAGAATGTCCTGTCTTCTTGCGCAGACGCGGCAACCGCGCCGGATATAACGATCAGCGAAAGCACCAAAAGTTGTTGAGCAAGTGCACGCACATGGCTCCGCCTTCTGAAAGTCTCAAATGTCATGCTGCATCTCCTTGAAGGTTAAGGCGCCCAATAAGGGCGCTGAAGGGTCTTTCAACCGATGTTCGCAGCTATGTATTACGTTAAAGTTGCAGAATCATCACAGTGGATGAATGTGGGAGGCGGGAATTAGCAAACCAAGCTCGACTAGAACAAACGTCTGCCTGCCTATGAAAAAAGTGGACATGCGCCGCTTTTTCGCTGCCGGTCCGCAATCACCGGGCGGAAAAAGAGAGTGCAGCCTTGCCGAGTTCCGCGCCTGTCCGCAGGGCGGCCGCGACGCGCGACAGCAGGACATTAATGGTGAAAGGCTTCTGAATGTAATTCGTCCTATCGTCGTGCAGCACGTTATGCAGCACATCGCGATCGGCGTAGCCGGACATGAAAATGGCAGTCAGGCCGGGCTGCAAATTTTGCAATCGCTGCGCCAGTTCGGCACCGTTCATTCCCGGCATGACCACATCGGTCAGCAACAGGTCAACGCGCCCAAGATGCTCGCGTCCCGCACGCAGAGCTTCTTCTGGACCCTTGCACTCCAGCACTCGATACCCCGCATGCTCCAATACCGCACGGGTTACGTCGCGAACGACCGGCTCGTCCTCTACCAGGAGAATCGTCGCTTCTGTTTGTTCTGTGTGGCTGAAAGAAATCTTCGTGCTGGCCAGAGAAGTGTTCATGATCTCCTCGCCTTGACGCCGGGCCGCATAGCTGCGAACCGTCCTTACAAATGCAGGTTCGATGCCAGTTGGCGAGGGAAGCGAGGGACAGGAGTAACCTTCGGTGGGCTAACGGGATACGAACGAAAGGCGAAGGGGGAGCACTATCCGACAAACATGATCAGATTGGAACAATTCCTGTTTCGGAGTTCGGATTCAGGAATCACGGTGCTTGGACGATAATTGCACTCAAGGTATCTCGCCATGCAATCCGGCTTTCAATGCAGCTATTGCGGAGAGTGGAACTCCACCGACGTTGACGACTCGGCGGGCCCGCTACAGCAGTACGTGGAAGATTGCGAGGTTTGCTGCCAACCCAATCTGCTCGCGGTCCGCTTCGACCCGCGACGAGATGAGTTCGTAATCCGGGCGCAACGCGAGAGCTGAGGCAAACCGCGGAATTGTGGGACTCTGGTTGAAATCCGGACCCGTGCCACCAGCCCTAGCTCTCGAACACTTTCTCCAGGCTCTCGTAAACGATTGGGATGGTGCACAATTCCGGCAGCATTTGCCAGAAGCGATGCACGGCGGGGTCGGCCTGCGCTTCCGCACGCATTTCAGCCGATGCCCAGCGCCGCACGTGCAGAAAGCGGTCGGGGTTGGATGAATCGCGGTGCAGTGTGTCGCGACAGTAGCCCTTGGCATGCATCATGGTGTACAGTTCGCGCAATTTCGCCAGCAGTTCTTCCTGCTTGCCGGGCAGAGCTTCCAGCACCGCCAAGGAAAAAATTTCTTGCGCCATCGTGTCGTCGCCTCTCAACCCAAACCGTGTTTACCGCTCAATGTTAACCAGCAGATTCTGACCGGCTGGCCGAGATTCGCTCGGCTTGTGCATCTTCGCGGCTTCCGACTTTGCCGAATCGCTGGTCGCGAACATCTCATAGGCCTCGAATTCGTCCGCGACGACCGGCGTCAGCGCCAGATCGCTGTAGAGGCGGGCCTTCGGGTCCCGCTTCAAATGCTGGCGGAACATGCCCAGGCGCACGATCTGCCGCGCCAGTTTCAGATGTTTGGCAACTAAATCGACGATGATAGCGCGGATAAAAAACCAGCGGACTCTCGATCGGCAGACTGGGGCGGCGCTCGCGGCGGTATTTGCGCCGCAGATATCCGCCTTGCAGAGGATGCACCCGTTCCAGCGCGATGCAGCCCCAGTACCAGCTCAGCAGGAACAGCATGTTGCCGGGATTGCTATTGGTCGCCACCGCGCGGCGCATCACCGTCTTCATGTGCTCCGGCGTGTAGTAAGTCTTCCAGGCGTCCTCGTAAACCTGCTCCCACTCCGCCCGCGACATGGTGGAGTGCTCCGCGGTCACGTGCTCCAAGTCGTATTTGTTCAGGTCCGGATCAAGGTAGGCGCCTGCCTTGTACAGGCGCTGATGGTCTTCTGATCCGGGCAGCGGCGTCAGGCAGTGGAACTCCAGCAGGTCGATGGGCAGCTCGCGCTGAATAATCTTGATGTCGCGGATGATTGATTCGGGAGTGTCGTTGGGGAAGCCGAGGATGTATCCCGCAAACACGGTCACGCCGGCGTGCTTCCAATCGAGCAGCATCTTGCGATACTCGGTGATCTTGTTCTGCTTTTTGCGGGCGCCGAGAAGGCTGTCGGGATTGATGCTCTCCAGGCCGATGAAGACGCGCGCCACTCCGGCCCGGCCCGCTTTCTCGATGAAGTGCGGCAGGCGGTGGCACATCGTGTCAACCTGGAGGATGAACTTGATGTTGAGCTTCTCCTGCTCGCGCATCTGGATGAGGCGGTCGAAGATGCTTTCCCAGTCCAGGTTGCGGGCAAAATTGTCGTCGGTGATGAAGAAGCGGTTAATCCCCTGCGCCAGATTGCGGCGGACAATCTGCTCCACATCGTCGGCCGAGCGTCGTCGCGATTTCCGCCCCTGCACATTGATGATGGTGCAGAACGAGCACAGAAACGGGCAGCCGCGACCGGCGTCGAAGCTGGTCATGTGGCCGCCGGTGCGCTTGATGCGCGACGCCGGCAGTATGGGCAGCGTGGCCCCGGCCAGCGCCGGCAGATCGTCCATGTAGTTGTAAAGCGGCTTGAGTGTGCCTTGCCATGCGTCGCGCAGAATGGCGTCGAAGCGGCCTTCGGCTTCGCCGGCAAATAATGAGACGCCGAGATCGAGCGCTTCTTGCAGCTCGGGCGTCAACTCCGGCAACATCGACAGGCAGCCCGAGACGTGAAAGCCGCCCAGGCACACCGCGATGCCTTCGGCGCGAAAGATGCGCGCCATGTCGAGGGCGCGGGGAAATTGGTTCGACTGCACTCCGACCAGCGCAACCATGCCGCGTTTGCCGCGAAGGCGTCTGGCAATCTGGTGCGGCTTCACGCGGGAATTCGTTTCGTCCACGGCCGAGATTTCGATGTCAACATCATCGCCGAGAACGCGGCGCTCTTTGCATTCCAGCGCCAGCCCGTTCATCACAGCCAGCGTGTTCGACGGAATGGCAGAGCGCAGCCACTGGATGAGGTAGCCGTTGTCGTCGTAGTGCGACGGCTTAACCAGAACCAGCGAGAAACGTTTCGATGCCTGCTGCACAGCCATTAAATCGATGTCCTCATTTGAATAAAATCCCCAAAGTACTGTGGAATGTAACCATTATAGTGGTTTGGCGAGCATGATTCTAAGGGAATTTCGCCGCCGTACCGTAAGCCACAGCAGATTCCTCGCTTCGCTCGTAATGACAATTCCAAGTTGCCTTACATCAGGACGCCTGAACCCGCTTCTTCTCGGGAGTAATGTCGGAATGAGCTCCAAAGAGAAACCGCGGATAGCGCAGCGCATTGAATTCAGCGCCGATGAGGACCACCATGGAGACGATATACAGCCAGATCAGCAGCGCGATCGCGGTGGCCACGGAGCCGTAAATCACATCGTAGTTGGCGAAGTGACGAAGATAGACGCCAAACAATACGGTAGAGACGAACCACAGCACGGTGGCCAGAACCGCGCCCGGCAGCACACGATGCCACGGCTGGGTGCGGGGCACGCCATGATGGTAAATAAGTCCGATCACGGCAATGCTGGTGAGCGCCGCAATGATCCAACGCAACGCCGTCCACAGTCCCACAATGTAAGGCCCGAACTCGTGGCCCACGTGGTAGGCGATCCAGTTTTCGATCTGGTTGCCGAACACCAGCAGGAACGACGAGAACGCCATGGGGATTCCGGCCAGCACCACCAGCAGGAAGGCGATCATCCTCTCCTTCACCAGTCCCCAGACCTTGGGCATCTGGTAGGCGTTGCGGAAGCCCTCCATCCACGAGATCATGGTGCCCGATCCGGTCCACAGCGTGATGAGCGACAGGGTGATCAGCGACTTCAAGCTGACGGGTTTGTTGCCGCTGAAGTATTGCAGGACGGCGTCGCTGGTGCCCTCGGGCAGAATCCGCCCGACGGCATGGCCGATCTCACGAATGAAGGTCACGGTGGTGTGCGACTCCGAGAGGATGGAGGCCGCCAGAAGCACCGCCGGAAACAAGGTGAAGATGGCGGAAAAGGCCGCTCCCTTGGCCACGGCGAATGCGTCGTGCTGAAAGGCACGCCACAGCGCATCTCGAAAGTGTTCAAGGAACCGCCGCATACGAAAGAATTGGGAAGCAAAAGAAGTTTACACGCTCAGCAAAGCGGGGCGACTGGAAAACGGTGGGTTTTGCGGGTGCACGCGCTACCAACCTGCTGCACAAGTCATAGTCAGTGAGCGGGTTGGGCGTCTGTCATGGGAGAGGGTTGGATGCTCTGGCCTCGGTGCCCATTCATTTGAAAGCTGCGAAGAAGTGGGACACCCGGCAATAGCCCAATCCGTGTGGCCAAAAGCAGGGCCTCCACACGTGAGGACGTGTCCGTTGAACCACGCCTGTTTCTGAATCCATGCAAGTGTTTCGATTCCGTCTTGCCGCTCATCGCGTAAGGGATAGAACCTCCCGTTCGAGCCGAATCGGCCAGGTGTTTTCTGAATTATCACGGTATAGCCGCGCTCCGCCCACATACGCCCGATGATGCTGGCGAACAACGAATTTTCGAGACTTCGAGTAAGTGGGACACAAACGAGGATTGTGGGAGTTCGACTGGTATGCTGCGGATGATAAATGTCGGCCAAGAGGCTGGTTCCGTCTGAAGTAATCATAGCCGCCCGGTTCGTCACTCTAACGGCGAATTCAGAACGACGAAATCCAAGCCGACGTGCCAGCACTGAGGGTGCGACCTGGTAAGCAATCCACGCCACAATGCCGAGCCCAACAAGGGTGGCAAATGTCCATTGCAGACGCCGAGTCCCAGTTCGCGCGGTGGGCGCTCGCGTTGCAGCGCGCCAATGATAGCTTCCAAGCCCGAGCAGGAATGAAGCCAGCACCCAGTGAAAGTAAATCGGAATCGACCCGCCCGTCCATCTCTCGTGAGGGTAGAGTCCCATACGAATGGCATAACGGATGAGCATTACTCCGAGGTAGAGCGCCCCAAACCTCAGCAGAATGATCCCAAGGCGCGGACGAGGGATGACGAAATACCCATGTCCTCGAAAGAAATCCAAACATACCTTGCCGTACAAAAAGATGATTAGTATCTGGCAGCTAAGGAGTTCGGGGTATGGTAGTACTCCTGAGAACCATTCCTCCATGGGCGGCAGAAACGTGGCCCCGAAGAACGCGACCAATGCTTGTCCCAGGACACGAAGACAAAATAACAGCAGCAGAAAAAGCAGCAACCAGAAATAACGCCGCTTCAGTGTTTCGGAGGACGTGCGACTTCCGGCTGTGTCGTCTCCGCTCACGCGGCCTCGCCAAACATGTCTTCGTAGTGCCGGTACCAGTCGCTCTGGAACCGGCCCGTCGCATCGTACTTCCTTTTCAGCCGCAGAAACTCCGGGAAATTCGGATAGCAGGCCAGCACCTGTTCACGGCGAGCATAGCGGTGATATGTCAGATAATATGTGCCATTACGCTTCGCTGCCATGTCGATCAACCGGCGGAAGGCGTCGGCTGAGTGGCGGATTCCTTCAGGGGTGTGTACGGTGTGCAGATTGAAGATTGTGCAGGCATAGGACTGCTTTGCCCATGGCAGAAATGTTTCGTCTTCCTTCTCGATCAGTCGGATCGTTCCGTAGATCAGATCGACGTTGTTTGTGCGAAAATCATCGCGGACCTCAGTAAGAAACGAGCCAATTTGTTCACGTGGCACATTGATTTCTGTAATCATCTCTGTGGCGGGATGTTTGGCGTGGAGTTTCCGGTCGATTTCGCGGTGATAGTTTTCCGGATAGCTACTGAACTGATGTGTGTCTGACCAATAAAGCTGGCCATTGGTGGACAGATAGTAGTCACAATAGCGGTTGAATGCAGCTTTCTTGTCTTCGTGTGCGAGATAAAGCAGGGTTCTCCAGCTTTCGTCAGACAAACTGTTCTCTCGTGCAGGCATCGGCGTAGCCGGGTCAACTGGACGGTAACAGGAAAACACGCCCTTATGCAGAAAGTTGTCTGACGCCGGATCGATGTCGAATTGAAAATCTCCATACAAGAAGCCGCTTTGGACACGCTCCGCAAAGGCTGCCATCAACCCATCAACGCTGCGTATCTCAACCACACGCTCAATCTTCTGTCTTGGAACGAGGCGTATGGTTACGGAAGAAACCACCCCAAAAAGGCCATAACCTCCAATCACCAGGCGGAAGAGTTCTCTGTTCTGTTTGCGACTGCATGTGAGGAGGTTGCCTTCCGCGTCGACAACGGTGAATGACTCTATGTTGCTGACGAATGGCTGCATGGTCAAGCCACGTCCATGGGCGTTTGCCGCCAGCGTCCCGCCAATGCTGATGTTATCCGCGCCAGTTTGTTTCTGTGCGATTCCCCATTGTCGTGGCGAATTTTTTTGGCGCGCAATATATGCGTCGATCAGTCCTGGCCAAAACGCGCCAGCCTGAACCTCCAGGGTGCCGCGCTCGGAGTCTAAGCTAACCATCTGGTTGAGCCCGCGCATGTCCACCAAAACCATGTCGGTGCCAAATTGCTGACCTCCCATCGCATGTCGCCCGCCGGCAATCGACAACGGCTTCTTCGCCGATTTCGCCGTCCTAACCGCTCTTTGAAGCTCACTCACGGTGGTGGGCTTGAGAATGCGGTCCACCCGCGTGCGGTTGAGCTGCGAGTGAATGTCGTTGACAATTAAGGAACCGTCTGCGGCGGTAGAGTAGTAAGAGCTTACGTAGAGTGCTACCGATCCGGCTAGAAACTCCCGTCGAGTGATCATGTGTTCACACTCCGTGGTGCTTGCTGATGTCGCGCGCGGCAATGAAGACCATAAACAATCCAGCGGCTTGGAGGACATGATACACAACGTTGTGGTTGAAATATCTTGGGTCAATACCGTGCTTGGCTTGCTGTACCACAGCAGCCACCAGGGTCGTGCAGACACCGAGAAAGCCGATCAGATAAGCCTGTCTTCGATGGCGACGATATGCCGCAAAGAAAGCCCAACCAAGAAAACAAACCATTGGCAAGTAGCCGAGTATGGCGACTACGAATTCACTGCTAATGAACAGGACTACGATGCCGTAGAGGACAAAGGCGACGTAGGCAGCTAGGGCGATCAAACCGGCTACCGGATCGGCGAATTGCAGGGCTATACCAATCCGAATGCCGGCTAACGCAGTCACACCAATAGCAATCAAGGTAGCTGGCCACAGAATTCGATATCCAACCGAACTAATGTCTGGAAAGAAACCGTGGACCGTGCCGCCGGTGAGGGCTGCCACGGCGATAGAGGAAAAGAAGACCATGAACCAAATCGGAATTGAGGATGCTGTCTTACGAAACGGAGCGAGTAAGCAACTAAAAACTACACATTCGCAAACCAAGCCGTAGTCTGTCAGGGTCACACCCAGTTCAGTCACGACTGAAGTATATCGGCAGATGTCTCAGCGGGCTGCTCTCCTATCCACGGCTCTAGAGGCGGGTGATGCGCTGCGGAAGCGGTGCGTCACCCAGAGACCGTGCGAAAAAAGAGGCCCGAGCTTGCGCTCGGGCCTGAAGTGTCGCCGCTAAAGCGGCTTGGTTCAACTGGTTGGTTCTGTCGGCGCGGCTGATGCCGCGCCCTTCCACCGGCCAGCTTACTCTGTCGTCAGTTCCTCGGCCTCGTTTTCGCCTTCGTGACGGAGCAGTTCCAGCGCGCGTTCGGCTTCTTCGTACGCGGCCGTGACCTCCTCCTGCACCTTGGATGCGGCCTCTTCCATCTCCTGCGAGAGCCGGACATTGCGGTAGTACTCCATGCCGGTGCCCGCGGGGATCAGACGGCCCACGATGACGTTTTCCTTCAAGCCGCGCAGGTGATCGACGGCGCCCTGGATGGAGGCCTCCGTCAGCACGCGCGTGGTTTCCTGGAACGACGCTGCCGAGATGAACGAATCGGTGGAGAGTGACGCCTTGGTGATGCCGAGCAGCAGCGGACGGCCGGTGGCCGGCTTGCCGCCGTTGGCAATCGCCTTCTCGTTCTCTTCGCGGAAGCGGAACTTGTCGATCTGCTGTTCCAGCAGGAACGACGTATCGCCCACGTCTTCCACCTTCACCCAGCGCATCATCTGGCGAACGATCACCTCGATGTGCTTGTCGCTGATGTTGACGCCCTGCAGGCGGTAAACTTCCTGGATTTCGTTCACCAGGTAGGCCTGCAATTCCTTCTCGCCCAGCACGGCCAGAATGTCGTGCGGGTTCAGAGGACCGTCCATCAGCGGCTCGCCGGCGCGGATGCGCTCGCCTTCCTGCACATTGATGTGAACGCCGCGCGGCACCTGGTATTCCTTCTCGGTACCGTTGTCGGCCACCACATAGATCTTGCGCTGGCCCTTGGCCACGTCGCCGAACTTCACCACGCCATCGATCTCGCTGATGACCGCGGTTTCGCGCGGCTTGCGGGCCTCGAACAATTCCACCACGCGCGGCAGACCGCCCGTGATGTCCTTGGTCTTGGTGGTTTCGCGCGGGATCTTGGCCAGCACGTCGCCCGGAGTCACTACCTCGCCATCCTGCACCATCAAGTGAGCGCGCGACGGCATCAGGTAACGCTTGCTGCCCTTGGCTCCCTTGATGATGATGGTCGGCTGACGTTTCTCATCCGGCGAATCCACCACCACATGGCGCGACAGTCCCGTGACCTCGTCCACTTCTTCGTGCAGGGTCATGCCTTCCTGAAGGTCCTTGAACTGCACAGCCCCGCCGATTTCGGTCAGGATGGCGAAGGTGTACGGGTCCCACTCGACCAGGACATCGCCCAGGCCGACCTGTTGCCCGTCTTCCACCTTGACCTTGGCGCCGTAAACCACGGCATAGCGTTCTTTTTCGCGGCCCTTGTCGTCCAGAATGGCGATGGAGCCGTTGCGGTTCATCACCACCAGGTGGCCTTCCTTGGCACGCACCGTCACCAGATTGATGAAGCGCACAGTGCCGTTGGTCTTGGCATCGAGGCGCGACTGCTCGCTGACTCGCGAAGCCGTACCGCCGATGTGGAAGGTACGCATGGTGAGCTGCGTCCCGGGCTCGCCGATGGATTGCGCCGCGATGACGCCCGTGGCCTCGCCCAACTCGACCAACCGGCCCGAAGCCAGGTTGCGCCCGTAACACATCACGCACACGCCGCGCTTCGACTCGCAGGTGAGCACCGAACGGATCTTGACCCGCTCGATACCGGCTGCCTGCACCGCACCCGCCAGGTCTTCGGTGATTTCCTGGTTGATGTCAACGATGATGTTGCCTTCGTAGTCCTTGATTTTCTCCAGCGAGACGCGGCCCACGATACGGTCGCGCAACGGCTCGATGATCTCGCCCGACTCCACGATGGAGGTGACGTAGATGCCATCGACCGTGCCGCAATCGTATTCGCTGATGATCACGTCCTGGGCCACGTCCACCAGACGCCGGGTCAGGTAGCCCGAATCCGCCGTCTTGAGAGCGGTATCGGCCAGTCCCTTGCGGGCGCCGTGGGTGGAGATGAAGTACTCCAACACGGTGAGGCCTTCGCGGAAGTTCGCCGTGATCGGGGTCTCGATGATTTCGCCGGAAGGCTTGGCCATCAAGCCGCGCATGCCGGACAGCTGGCGAATCTGCTGCTTCGAACCGCGAGCGCCGGAGTCAGCCATGACGTAAATCGGATTGATGTCGCCCTTCTTGTCGTCTTCCTGCATGGCGCCGAACATCTCGTCCGCCACCTTTTCGGTGATGGCCGACCAGATTTCGACAACCTTGTTGTAGCGTTCGCCGTTGGTGATGGCGCCGTCCAGATACTGCTGTTGCACGGCGATGGCCTGCTTTTCGGCGTCGCGCACCAGACCCGCTTTGCCCGGCGGAATGACCATGTCGTCGATTCCGATGGAGAGGCCGGCCGTGGTGGCGTAGTGGAAACCGAGCTGCTTGATGCCGTCGAGCATCCGCACCGTGGTTTCCAGACCGAAGCGCAGGTAGCAGTAGTTCACCAGGTTGCCCACGCCCTTCTTCTTGAGCAAGCCGTTGATGTAGGGCATTTCCGGAGCGCCGCGCTTCAGGTGGTCGTTCATGATGGCGCGGCCCACCGTGGTCGAGATGAACTGCCGCTCAAAGTTGGTCGGCTCGGTATGGATCACGTCCTGATCGTCATAGGCGATCGTCAGATCGATCACCTCGCCCGAGTAACGCAAACGAATCGGGGTCAGGGTTTCCACTTCGCCCGCTTCTTTCGCCAGGATCACTTCATCGATGTTGGCGAAGGCCCGTCCCTCGCCCTTTGCGCCCGGCTTGGCTTTGGTCAGGTAGTAAATACCCAGCACCATGTCCTGCGTAGGCACGGTGATTGGCTGTCCCGAGGCCGGCGACAGAATGTTGTGTGAGGCTAGCATCAACACGCTGGCTTCCACCTGCGCTTCCGGCGACAGCGGAATGTGTACCGCCATCTGGTCGCCGTCGAAGTCGGCGTTGAAGGCGGTGCAGACCAGCGGATGAATCTTGATGGCCTTGCCTTCCACCAGCACCGGCTCAAATGCCTGAATGCCGAGGCGGTGAAGGGTTGGCGCGCGATTCAGAAGCACGGGATGGTCTTTAATCACCTCTTCCAGGATGTCCCATACGATGGGCTCCTGCTGTTCCACCATTTCCTTGGCCTGCTTGATGGTGGTGCAATGTCCGGTCTGCTCCAGGCGGTGATAGATGAACGGCTTGAACAGCTCCAGCGCCATCTTCTTGGGCAGCCCGCACTGGTGCAGCTTGAGGTCGGGCCCCACCACGATGACGGAGCGGCCGGAATAGTCCACGCGCTTGCCCAGAAGGTTCTGGCGGAAGCGGCCCTGCTTGCCTTTCAGCGTGTCAGACAGCGACTTCAGCGGGCGGTTGTTGGCGCCACGCAGCACGCGGCCACGGCGGCCATTGTCGAACAGCGCGTCCACCGCTTCCTGCAACATGCGCTTCTCGTTGCGCACGATCACTTCCGGCGCATGCAGGTCCATCAACTTCTTCAAGCGGTTGTTGCGGTTGATGACCCGGCGATACAGATCGTTCAGGTCAGATGTGGCAAAACGGCCGCCATCGAGAGGAACCAGGGGACGCAGCTCCGGCGGAATCACCGGAATCACGTCGAGGATCATCCACTGCGGCTTGTTGCCACTCTTGCGGAATGCTTCAACCACTTTCAGGCGCTTGGCATATTTCAGGCGCTTCTGCACCGAGGTCTCGCTGCGCATCTTCTCGCGCAGTTCGCCGGAGAGGCTGTCCACCTCAACCCGCTTCAGCAGTTCCTTGATTGCTTCGGCGCCCATCATGGCCTTGAAGCCGCTGGCACGATGCGCCTGGTCCAGTTCCCGATACTTGGTTTCGTCCTTGATGACTTCGCGGTCTTTGACCGGCGCATCGCCGGCCTCGACCACCACATAGGCTTCGAAGTACAGCACCGATTCCAGCTCGCGCAGCGAGATGTCGAGAATGTGCCCGATACGGCTGGGCAGTCCCTTGAAGAACCACACATGCGAGCAGGGCGACGCCAGCTCAATGTGCCCGAGGCGCTCGCGGCGCACCTTGGACAGGGTTACCTCCACGCCGCACTTATCGCAGATGACGCCGCGGTGCTTCATGCGCTTGTACTTGCCGCAGAGACACTCCCAGTCGGTTACCGGCCCGAAAATACGGGCGCAGAACAGACCATCGCGCTCCGGCTTGAAGGTGCGGTAGTTGATGGTCTCCGGCTTGGTGACTTCGCCGTGCGACCAGCTGCGGATCTTTTCCGGCGAAGCCAGGCTGATGCGGATGGCGTCGAAGTCGGCGATGGCATTTCCGAGATCAAATGGACTTGAGCGATACATGTTTAGTCCTCAGATTCAGTTGTCGGTTGTCAGTTGTCCGTTTTCAGTTTCTGCAAGCGACGAGTTAATTGTTGTGCTGCTATCTCGGCAGCTTTTCCCATTTGCCCTCATCGGGCTCGAAATTCTGTTTCAGGGACCTTCGAGCCGCGTGATCCGGTGCTCATGGATCTGCGCAATATGCAGAAGGCGAGCCGTCGCCTCAGCAATCTCGTTGGTATAGCTCTTGACTCCCTCAATGCTGGATTTCAACCCATCAATGCCGGATTTCATGTCGTGCATCTCGCGAGCCATCAGCTCGACCGTTTGAGTCAGAGCTTCGTGCCGGTCAACGAGTTTTTCCAGCCTCTCGTCTATCGTCATAACTCTCTCCCTAGTCGGCCGCGACCGGAGCTGCCGGGAGCGCTCTGCGCTCATTGGTCTTGATCAGCTCCACATCGAGGCACAACGACTGCAACTCACGAATCAGAACATTGAACGACTCCGGCACACCCGGCTCAATGGCCGCTTCGCCTTTGACGATGGCCTCGTAAATCTTGGTGCGGCCATAAACGTCATCGGACTTCGCGGTGAGCAGTTCCTGCAGGATGTAGGCTGCGCCGTAGGCTTCCAGGGCCCACACTTCCATTTCGCCGAAGCGCTGACCGCCGAACTGCGCCTTGCCGCCCAGCGGCTGCTGGGTGATCAGCGAGTACGGTCCGATCGAACGCGCGTGGATCTTGTCGTCCACCAGATGCGAGAGCTTGAGCATGTAGATATAGCCCACCGTTACCGGCTGCTCGAACTTCTCGCCCGTCATGCCGTCGTACAGTGAGGTCTTGCCCGACTCGGGCAGGCCACCCTGCTTGAGCAACGACTTGATCTCTCCCTCTTTCGATCCGTCGAACACCGGCGAGCCGAAGTAAACCGCTTCCTTCATGCCATCCGCCACGTGCTCCAGCGTGTCATCGTCGAGGCCGACCAGCTTGTCCACGAACGGCGTGTCCTTGAACATCACCTTGAGTTCCTTGCGCAGACGTTCTGCCTTGGAGTTCTCTTTCATGCAGCTCGCCGATTTTTTGCCCCAACGCGTAACCCGCCCATCCCAGATGGGTCTCCAGGATCTGGCCCACGTTCATACGGCTGGGCACGCCCAACGGGTTCAGGACGATCTCCACCGGCGTGCCGTCTTCGAGGTAAGGCATGTCCTCTTCCGGCAGAATGCGCGCGATGACGCCCTTGTTACCGTGGCGGCCGGCCATCTTGTCGCCCACGCTCAGCTTGCGCTTCATGGCGACATAAACCTTCACCAGCTTGATTACGCCCGGCGGAAGTTCATCGCCCTTCTGCAGCTTCTCGACTTTCTCGCGGACGATCTTGCGCAGAACGTCAATCTGGCGCGAGGTCATCTCTTCGATTTCGTCGATCTGCTCGTTGATGCGCGGGTCCTTGTCGGGGAACTTGACGCGCTTCAGGTTGCGGGTCGAGATGCGCTCGATGGTGTCGCGGTCCAGCATCACGCCCTTGGTCAACAGGCGCTTGTTGGTGCGCTCGTCGTGCAGGTCGGCCAGCACTTCCTTGCCGCCCAGCAACGCCTCCAGGCGCTTCAAACGCTCGTCGGTGAGAATTCGGATCTCGTCGGCCAGGTTCTTCTCCAGCTTTGCCACCTGCTCGGACTCGATGAACTTGGCGCGCTCATCCTTGTCCTGGCCTTTGCGGGAGAAGATCTTCACGTCCACCACCGTCCCCTCGATGCCGGGAGGGCAGGTGAGGGAAGCGTCGCGAACGTCGCCGGCCTTTTCGCCGAAGATGGCCCGCAGCAGCTTCTCTTCCGGAGTGAGCTGGGTCTCGCCCTTGGGCGTGACTTTGCCCACCAGGATGTCGCCCGCCTTGACCGTGGCGCCGATGCGGATGATGCCGCTCTCATCCAGGTCGCGCAACGCCGATTCGCTGACGTTGGGAATATCGCGTGTCACCTCTTCCGGTCCCAGCTTGGTATCGCGCGACTCGATCTCGAACTCCTCGATGTGGACCGAGGTGTAATAGTCCTCTTTCACCATCTTCTCGGAGACCAGGATGGCGTCCTCGAAGTTGTAGCCGCGCCAGGGCATGAAGGCGACCAGCACGTTGCGGCCGAGCGCCAACTCGCCCATGTCGGTGCAGGGACCATCGGCGATGACCTGTCCCTTGGCGACGCGCTGCCCCTTCATTACGATGGGGCGCTGGTTGATACAAGTGTTCTGGTTGGAACGCTTGAACTTGGTGAGCTGATAGATGTCGCTGCCCACCTCGCGCGAAAGCTGCATGGGATGATGCTCGCCCTCGACGCGCACGATGATGCGCTCGGAGTCAACCGAGTCGATGATGCCGCCGCGGCGTGCCAGCACTACCGCGCCGGAATCGCGCGCGGTGACGCCTTCCATTCCGGTGCCGACGATGGGCGCTTGTGCGCGCAGCAAAGGCACCGATTGGCGCTGCATGTTGGCGCCCATCAGGGCGCGGTTGGCGTCGTCGTGCTCCAGGAACGGAACCAGCGATGCCGCCACCGACACCAGCTGTTTCGGGCTCACGTCGATGTAGTCCACATCATCGCGGCTGGTCAGCACAAAGTTACCGGCCTTGCGGGCGTTCACCAGTTCGGCGACAATGCGGCCCTTGTCGTCGATTTCGGCGTTGGCCTGCGCAATCACGTGGCGATCTTCCTCCCACGCTGACAGGTAGAACGAGAACGGCTCAACGTCGATGAGCTTCTTGCGCCGCTCCCGCAGTTCGTTGTTGGCTTTGATGGCTTCGGACTTCTCCATGTGGTCGCCCACGCGATAGTCGCTGTCGCCAGCGTTGACCACGGTTACGAAGTCGAGCACGCGGCCGCTCTTCACCTTGCGATACGGCGATTCGATGAAGCCGTAGTCGTTGATCCGCGCGTAGCAGCTCAGCGACGAAATGAGTCCGATGTTCGGACCTTCCGGCGTTTCAATCGGGCAGATACGGCCGTAGTGCGTGGGGTGCACGTCGCGGACTTCGAATCCGGCGCGTTCCCGCGACAGGCCGCCTGGCCCCAGGGCCGACAGACGCCGCTTGTGCGTGATCTCCGACAGCGGGTTGGTCTGGTCCATGAACTGCGACAACTGCGACGAACCAAAGAACTCGCGAATGGCAGCCATCACCGGCTTGGCGTTCACCAGGTCGTGCGGCATGGCCGTGGACATCTCCTGGTACACGCTCATCTTTTCCTTGATGGCGCGTTCCATGCGGACCAGGCCGATGCGGAACTGGTTCTCCAGCAGTTCGCCGACCGCACGCACGCGGCGGTTGCCCAGGTGATCGATGTCGTCCACCGAGCCGATGTTCTTGCGCAGCTTGAGCAGGTAGCGGATGGTGGCGTAGAAATCATCCGGCTCCAGCGTGCGGTGATCGAGCTGGGTGGCGTCTTCGCTCTCGAACAGCTTGATGTTGAACTTCAGACGGCCCACCCGCGAGAAGTCATACTTGCGCGGGTCGAAGAACATGCCGTGGAAGAGCGAGGTGGCGGTGTCGAGCGTCGGCGGATCACCGGGACGCAACTTGCGGTAGATCTCGATCAGCGCTTCCTGCGGGGTCTTTACCGAATCGCGGCGCAATGTGGCGCCGATGACGGTGCCCACGTCGTCGCGTTCCGGGAAGAACACATGCAGTTCGGCAATGCCGGCGTCCAGCAGCTTCGACAGCTTTTCGGCCGTGAGCTCGGAGTTGGCTTCCAGCAGGATTTCCCCGGTGTTGGTATCCACAACATCGGCGGCAACGTACGCGCCTTCCATGTCGCTAACGTCAACTTCAATCTCAGAAATCTTGTGCTTCTGGATGTCTTTCATCACCGCGGCGGTGACCTTGCGGCCGGAGTGGACGATCTCTTCGCCACCTTTGGTCGCGATTTTGTGCGCCAGTTTCATGCCCACCAGGTTGGTTGGCCGCTCGACCCCGGGATCCAGCGTCCAGTACAGCTTCTTGTCCTTGATGGCGATGCGGTCGACGGTGTAGAACGTGCGCAGGATCTCCTCATCGGAGCGCAGCCCCAGCGCGCGCAGAAAGATGGTACCCAGGAACTTGCGTTTGCGGTCGATGCGCACGTACAGAATGTTCTTCTGGTCGTACTCGAACTCAACCCACGAGCCGCGGTAGGGAATGATCTTGCCCAGGAAATAGGTGCGATTGCTGGCGGTCTCGAAGAACACGCCCGGCGACCGGTGCAACTGGCTGACGATCACGCGCTCGGTGCCGTTGATGATGAACGTGCCGTTGGCCGTCATCAGCGGAATGTCGCCAAAGAATACTTCCTGCTCCTTCATGTCGCGGATGGAGCGGTTGCCGGTTTCCGGGTCCTTGTCGTAGATGGTGAGCCGCATGGTGACCTTGAGCGGGGCGGAGTAGGTCATACCGCGCTCTTCGCATTCGGCCACGTCGTACTTCAGTTGCAAACCGACAGGATCGCCGCACTTGTTGCAGAAATCGGGCGTATTGGCGTTGTAAGTGCCGCACTTGGTGCACAGCACATCTCCCAGATGGAAGGGATCGGTCTTCACCGTGGCGCCGCAATTACGGCAGGTGGTGCGCAGGTGGTTCAGCCCTTTGAGGTGGCCGCACTTGCACTCCCAGTTGCCGATGGCGTACTCCACAAAGTCCAATTGCGAGACGTTGCGGAAGTCGGTGATCGGAAACACCGACTGGAAGACCGCCTGCAAACCGCCGTCATCGCGCTCGCTCGGCAGCGAATCCATCTGCAGAAAACGGTCATACGAACGCTTCTGCACCTCAATCAGGTTGGGGATCTGAATGGTTGCCGGAATTTTTGAGAAATCGAATCGATTTCGATTGGCAGTTTTCTGATGTGCCATGTATAAAGCTCCTATGTCAGCGCCCGGCCCGCTCGCTCATGCGTGGCCGTGCAAGCCGCTACTGCGGATGTGTGACGGGTAGGACTGCCGTCGCACGGTGACAGGTCGGTCGAAGAAGAGAGAATTGGCAGCTTGAGTCTGCGCCAAAACGCAAGCGCGCCGCCGGAGACAAAAGTCCCCGTCAGCGCCGTGTCAGGCGTTCTGCAATCCCATGACCATTTGGTCCAGGATTTCGGCACGCAACGTGCCGCAATGTTTTTGCTTCCCGCGCCAGTATCTTCGGCCTTGTCCTCGGCTAGCCTGCCGTCGCGCCTGAGCTGACGCGACCCCGGTCAAGCTTGCCGCCCTGCCACCTATCTGTTTGATGCTCCGGATTCCAGAAAGAATCCGAATCAACGATGCCCGGGAATTCCGCAGTCCCTGCTGAGCAGAACTGCTCTACTTCCTCGGCTTCATCGCGCCTCTCCACGACCGCTCCGACGTGAAGAGGAACGTAACCGCCGCCTACGCTTAACCGCAGGCGGCAGTAGCCTTTGACTCCGGTCAGCCTACCGGAGTAATCGCCCCGCTTCGTTCCTTTTCGCTGCCAAGCGCAAGTCAGCAGTTGCCAGCTTCCGGACGAAACGGGACGGAACTTTACTTCACCTCGACGGTCGCGCCAGCCTCGGTGAACTTCTTCTTGATGGTCTCGGCCTCGTCCTTGGAGACGCCTTCCTTCACGGTCTTGGGAGCGCCATCGACCAGGTCTTTGGCTTCCTTCAAACCCAGGCTGGTGACTTCACGGACAGCCTTGATCACGTTGATCTTGTTAGCGCCGACTGCGGTGAGCACGACCGCAAACTCGGTCTTCTCTTCCGCCGGGGCCGCAACCGCGGCGCCCGCGCCGGCTCCGCCTGCCATCATGACGGGGGCCGCTGCCGCCGCCGAGACGCCGAGGCGATCTTCCAGTTTCTTGACCAGGGCCGCCGCATCCAGAAGCGAGAGCCCGACGATTGTTTCTTCCAACTGCTGCAAATCCGCCATGTGTTTATCCACCTATTCGTTATTCGTTGTGATGATTTCGTTACCTGTCTTCGAGGCTTCCAATGTGCCGTCCGCATGTCCAGACTTCATGCAGGCTGCACGCCTCACAACGGATAACGCAAACCCTAAGGGAGCGCTTGCGCCCTCCCAAACTCGTTTACGGTGCAGGCCTAAGCCTGCGCTTCTGCCACCGCAGGTTCGGCCGCCGGAGCTTCCGTAGCTTCCGGGGCCGGTTCTGCTGCGCCACCAAACTTATTCTTCTCCACACCCTGGTTGATCACCACCGCAAGATCGCGCCCAATGGCGTTCATCACGGTTACCAGGCGCTGCGCCGGAGCGTTCATCAGGAACAGCAGCTTGGAGTGGATCTCCTGCTTCGACGGCATGTTGGCCAGCGCGTCGATGTCCTTGATCGCGATGACGTGGCCGTCCACAATGCCGGCCTTGAAGGTGTACTCCGGATTGTCCTTGGCATACTTGCTGAGCGCCTTGGCCAGGGCCACCGGATCGCCGCCGGTGTAAGCGATGGAGGTAACTCCGGCGAGGCCCTTCATCGCCTCTTCCACCTTGGTTCCCTGGGCGGCGCGCTCGGCCAGCGTATTTTTCACCACGCGATAATGCCCGCCCGCGGTGCGCACAGCCTTGCGCAACTCGAAATCCTTCTGCACGGTCAGCTTGCTGAACGTGCCCACCACGGCGTGGCTCGCATTCTGGAACTCTTGCTTGAGCTGCTCGACCTGCTCGATCTTTTTTGCTCTTGTGACAGCCATCTTCGAATCCTTTTTCCGGGCGCCCGAAACGCGCCTCTTTGCGCGTTAGCTTATGGTCCGTGCCGCTGCTTCCACGGCCGCGGTGTCAATCGCCACACCCGGGCCCATGGTGGAGCTGAGATAGCATCCCTTGATGTATTTGCCCTTGGCGACCGTGGGCTTTGCCTTGATCACACTGCTGATGACCGTGGCGGCATTTTCCACCAGCTTCTCCGGGGGAAACGAAATCTTGCCCACCGGCACGTGCACCAGTGCGGTCTTGTCGGTGCGGAACTCCACCTTGCCGGCCTTGGTTTCCTTGACCGCCGCAGCCACATCGAAGGTCACGGTCCCGGTCTTGGGGTTCGGCATCAGCCCGCGCGGACCCAGCACCTTGCCCAGACGGCCGACTGACTTCATCATGTCGGGCGTGGCGATCACGGCGTCGAAGTCGGTCCAGTTTTCCTTCTGGATCTTCTCCACCATCTCCTCGCCGCCCACGATATCGGCGCCCGCGGCCTCAGCCTCGCGCACCTTTTCGCCACTGGCGATGACCAGCACCTTCTTGGTTTTGCCCAACCCATGCGGCAGAACTACCGTGCCGCGGACCATCTGGTCGGCGTGCTTGGGATCGACTCCCAGGCGCATCGTCAAGTCCACGGTCTCGTCGAACTTGGCGTACTTAACTTTCTGCAAGAGGGGCACCGCGTCCTGAAGCGTGTACGAACGAGCTTCGATCGCGGCGCGCGCCTTCCCGATATTTTTTCCAGCTTTCCTCATGGTGCTCCTTGTCTCCCACCGCCATCCCTTGTTGCCGGAGGGCCGTGGTATCTACGACTGATCGGTAGTGCTGGGTGCCCCACTCATTCGCGATTTTCGAATGAGTGGGATTCCCTATGCGGTAACTTCGATACCCATGGAGCGGGCTGTACCCTTCACGCTCTTGACCGCCGCTTCCACCGAGGCCGCGTTCAGATCGGGCATCTTCTGCCTGGCAATCTCCAGCACCTGCTTCTCGGTCACCTTGCCGACCTTGTCCTTGTTCGGCGTGCCCGAACCTTTGGCCACGCCCGCGGCGCGCTTCAACAGAATGGAGGCCGGAGGCGTTTTGGTGATGAAGGTAAAGGTGCGATCGGTGTACACCGACACCACCACCGGGATAATCAGCCCGTCCAGTTCCTTGGCGTTGGTCCTGGCGTTGAACTGCTTGCAGAACTCCATGATGTTGATCTGCGCCTGACCGAGCGCCGGGCCCACCGGAGGGGCCGGAGTGGCCTTGCCCGCAGCAATCTGCAACTTCACTGAACCGGTAATCTTCTTTGCCATATGATTTCCTACGCTTTTCGCTACTCGCCTTTCGCTGTTCGCCAGAGTTTCATCGCAGCACGTGCGAATGGCGAAAAGCGAAGAGCGGCTTTGCTACGTAACTACTTTTTCGACCTGCCCGAATCCCAGTTCCACCGGGGTCGAGCGCCCGAAGATGGTGACCATCACTTTCAGCGTCTCGCGGTCTTCGTTGACCTCGTCCACCACGCCGGTAAAGCTGGCGAAAGGACCTTCGCTGATGCGCACCGATTCGTTCTTCTCGAACTTGACCTTGAGCTTGGGCTTTTCCTTGCTGTCGGCGACGCGATACACAATCTGGTTGACTTCCTCTTCCGACAGCGGCGTGGGCTGCTGGCCGGTGCCGACAAATCCCGTCACCCGTGGCGTTCCCTTGACCACGTGCCACACGGTGTCGTCCATGTCCATCTCAACCAGCACGTAGCCGGGATAGAACATGCGCTCGCTGGTGTACTTCTTGCCGCCGCGGACCTCGGTCACCGACTCGGTGGGAATCAGCACCCGGCCAATCCTGTGCTCCAGTTCGGGATAGGCGCGCACGCGCGACTCCAGCGATTCCTTCACCTTGCGCTCGAATCCCGAATAGGTGTGGATGATGTACCACTTCATATTCGGGTTCTGCGGGTTGGGTTGGTCGGCAGAAAGCTCCGCCGTGGCTTGCCCTTCGACGGTCTCCGGCTCGGCGCCGTTCTTCTCCGATTTGATCTCTTCTTCAGTCATGGGTTCGCGCATTAGCGGTGTGACAACACTTTCAGTAACTTATCGAGGGACGAGCCCAGGATCTTGTCAACCACGGCAAAATACAGGCCGAATAGAAAGACGGTAATAATGACTACCGTCGTGGTGCCTTGCACTTCCTTGCGCGACGGCGTGGTGACCTTCTTCATTTCCGTGCGCACGTCGTTGTAAAAACTCTTGGCGCGCTGCGGCCACGCCTTGATCGCGCCCAGCTTATTGTCGCCCGCTACTTCGATCGCTGTTGACTTCGCCATCTGATACCTTCCGGCGCTCTGTCGCGCCTTCACTAATACTGGCAGGGGCGGAGGGATTCGAACCCCCAAGTTCGGTTTTGGAGACCGACAGTTTAACCGTTGAGCTTACGCCCCTAAACTCCGCTTTTCGCCATTCGCTCTTCGCAGAACCTGACTGGCGAAAAGCGAACAGCGAGGAGCGTTCTTCGCTACTTCACTTCCTTATGCGACGTGTGCTTGCGGCACTTACGGCAAAACTTGTTGAACTCCAACCGGGCCGTGGTGGTCTTCTTGTTCTTGGTGGTGGAATAGTTGCGATCTTTGCACTCTCCACACTGTAATGTCACGATTTCGCGGGGCATTGACCTTTTCCTTTTCGTTTACTTCGCAGCTTAAATACCGCGAAGCCTTGTCCGCATCGAAGTGCGGAAATCAGCGCAGCTTAATCGCTCCGCCGAGAATCTTGGGTGCCCCACTCATTCCAGCTTTTGGAATGAGTGGGGTCCACTAACTACGCAATAATCTCGCTGATGGTGCCGGCGCCCACGGTGCGTCCGCCTTCGCGAATCGCGAACCGCAAGCCCTTCTCCATCGCCACCGGCGTGATCAGCTCAATCTCCAGCGCCACGTTGTCGCCCGGCATCACCATCTCGGTGCCCGCCGGCAACGTTGCCACTCCCGTCACGTCGGTGGTGCGGAAGTAAAACTGCGGCCGGTAGCCCTTGAAGAACGGCGTGTGCCGCCCGCCTTCGTCCTTCGACAGCACGTACACCTCGCCCTTGAACTTGGTGTGCGGCGTGATCGAGCCCGGCTTGGCCAGCACCATGCCGCGCTCCACGTCTTCCTTCGCCGTGCCGCGCAGCAGCAGGCCGGCGTTGTCGCCCGCCAGACCTTCGTCCAGCTGCTTCTTGAACATTTCCACGCCCGTGACCACCGTCTTGCGGGTCTCGCGGAAGCCCACGATCTCCACGTCCTCGCCCACCTTCACCTTGCCGCGCTCGATGCGGCCGGTGACCACCGTGCCGCGCCCCTGAATCGAGAAGATGTCTTCAATCGGCATCAGGAACGGCTTGTCGATGTCGCGCGCCGGCAGCGGCACGTTCTTGTCCACCGCGTCCATCAGTTCGTCGATCTTGGCTTCCCACTGCGCCTCGCCGTTCAACGCGCCCAGCGCCGAGCCGCGAATCACCGGCACATCGTCGCCCGGAAACTGGTACTTGGTCAGCAGCTCGCGCACTTCCATCTCCACCAGATCGATCAGCTCGGGATCCTCCACCGCGTCGCACTTGTTGAGAAACACCAACACGTACGGCACCCCGACCTGGCGCGCCAACAGCACGTGCTCTTTGGTCTGCGGCATCGGCCCGTCGGTGGCCGCGACCACCAGAATGGCGCCGTCCATCTGCGCCGCGCCGGTGATCATGTTCTTGATGTAGTCGGCGTGCCCGGGACAATCCACGTGGGCGTAGTGCCGGTTGGCGGTCTCATATTCCACGTGCGCCGTGGCAATGGTGATGCCGCGCTCGCGCTCTTCCGGCGCGTTGTCGATCGAGTCGAAGCTGCGAAACACAATCTTGGGATTGTGCTTCTGCAATACCTTGGTGATGGCCGCCGTCAAGGTGGTCTTGCCATGATCGATGTGCCCGATCGTGCCCACGTTCACGTGCGGCTTGCTGCGGTCAAATTTCTCTTTCGCCATTTTTTTCTGTGCCCTAGTAGTACCGGTAAAGTTTGTTGAACTTCTCGCGCAGAGGCAGGTCCACCGCCTCCAGCGCCGTCAAATAAAATTCCCGCACCTGCGCCTGATCGCTCACCGGCAGCGCGTCATACAACTGCCGCGCCGATTTGCCGTCCTGCGCCAGCTTGCGGTCGGCTCGCTCCAGCAACTTTTCACGCAACACGCGATCGAAATCGCGGATCGGAACTCCCTTGCGCTGCAGCAGCCGGAGAAAATCTGCCACCGTGGCCGCCGCAAAAATCCTGGCCAGGGCGGAGCGGAACTGCTCAAATTCGTCCAGCTTTTCAATGCGAAGAGCAGCCTGCTGAAACGGTATTCGCGGTCCCGACTCTTCCATCGAAGCATTCACTGGTTCGTAAATCCATCCGCCCGCATCCGCGGGCCTTGCGTGTTCAAGAATTCATGGAGCTGATGATCGGGATTGAACCGATGACCTCTCCCTTACCAAGGGAGTGCTCTACCAACTGAGCTACATCAGCGCCGTCTTTAAAGGGCTCCGCAACGCTTCGCTGCTTCGCCCTCGCCAGTGGCGCTCGCAATACGGCGAGCGTCCTCGGCTTCACCCAACATCACTGCACACCATGCCACCAAACTTCTGGAGCGGGAGACGGGAATCGAACCCGCGACCAACAGCTTGGAAGGCTGTGACTCTACCACTGAGTTACTCCCGCACATTCCCAGCCTAAATCTCTGCCGTCCCTACGGGACTCAATTCTGTTTTCGCGCTCTTTCCCAGGGCTTACGCCCTGGGCTAACTTCACTTCCGCCCCTGCGGGGCTGATTCTTTGAAGGGGCGCGCCTTCAGGCGCGCCGCATAATCCGTTTAGTTCTTGTCATCCCGCGCCGGCTTCAGCCGGCGAGGGATGATCTCTCGACAACCACGCCTCAATCCTCGTCGCGCCGCTCGCGTTCTTCACGCTCCTGCTTGCGGCTCCATGTCCAGGTGCGAACGGCAAACATTGCCAGTACTGCCACCGCCGCCAGCCTGAACTTCTGATCGCTGATGGTGGTCCACGCCAGCACGCCCAGCACCACGAACAAACCCAAGGCCGTCCACAACCGCTTCATGAAAAAACCTGGTGCACAGGGGAGGATTCGAACCTCCGTAGCTCGCAAGGAGCGGCAGATTTACAGTCTGCTGCCATTAACCACTCGGCCACCTGTGCACGTTCGACCGAGCATGCCACTCTCATCGATTTCCTGAGGGCCCGGCGTCGGCATTGGCCCGGAATCGCCAGTCTCTGCTGTCAAAGAACACCGCGTGCCAAGCGCCGCTCTGCAATCCCGGCAAAACTCCGCATCAGTCGCGGCCGTGTTTCCGCGCGCGTTCTGCGATTTAGGAAGCTTGCTGCTGGAATCAGTTCTCTGGGAGATCTGCGCGTCTCGCTCGGCTTGCTCCTGCTACGCCTCGCGGCGCGCTCACGGTTACGATCCTGGAGCTGGCGAAGGGATTTGAACCCCCGACCCTCTGATTACAAATCAGATGCTCTACCAGCTGAGCTACGCCAGCACTGCAGCATGACTCGACATCCGCCGCAGGCGGACGCAAACCAAGCATGATTCTTCCTGCCAGCCGGGACAAACAATAAAGTTACCACAACGGCAACTCGCGTGCAAGCAGACTGCCCGCTGGAATCTGGTTATTTGCGTATCTTCAGAGACCCACAACTCGCCACTCCCGCGGGCCTCAAGGCTGGGGATTTTGCGGAGCGCGTTGGCCGTCACCAACGCTGAAATGCGGTCGCTTCATTGTAACCAATTTTGGCGGGGATGGCCACCCCCGCGCCTTTTCCCGTATCATGAACTCTTCATCCATGCGAACACGCCGAAAGCAGTTGTGGGTTGCCTTAGCGGTTGTCCTCGTCATCGCCGGTGGCATTGTGATCGCGGTCCTACTGCGAAAGCGCGCTGCCCCAGACACCGTTCGTCTTCTGCCTGAGTCAGACGCCGTCCTCTACGTCAACTTCGAGCCCATTCGCCTGTTCACCGGTCTGGGCAAGCATCCCGTCAAAGACCGCGACCCGCAATACGAAGACTTCGTTCGCCAGACCGGCTTTGAGTTTGAGCGCGATCTGGATAAAGCCGCCCTGGCCATTCATTACGGCAAGCCGGTCAACGGCAAATCAACCGAGACCCGCTACAGCGAAATTCTGCAGGGACACTTCGACAGCGGACGCGTCGAGCAGTACCTGCGCAAGCTCTCAGCCAGCGTGGAGCACTACGGTAATTTCGATATCTACATCATCCCGATGGAAGGCCGGACGGTTCGCGTGGCGCTGCTCGGAGTTGATGTGGCCGCCGCCTCCAACACCGAAGGCCCCGACGCCATCCATGGCATGATCGATCGTTACCGGCAAGCGGCGTTACCGTTCGCGGGACCGCCCCTGGTGAGCGAGTACTACCGGCTGGTGCCGCTGGGCAGCATTGTATGGACGATTGCGCGGCCGCCGGCTGCCAGTTCGGAGAATCATGCTGAGCTGCTCTTACCCGGAGGCTGGAGCGGATTGTTGCCGTCGGGCAGCACTGTGATTGCGTCGGCGCGTCCGCTCAACGAAGTTCGCCTGCGGGCCCAGGTTCTCACCCAAAGCGAAGCCGAAGCGCGCAGTTTTACCGATCGCGTGAACACCTTCCTCCTGCTCTTCAAATCGCTCAATATCTCGATGGACGCCGGCGGTCCCGACCCGGACGTGAAGGCCGCTTTTGACAGTCTGGAAATTCATCAGGACAAAGACCAGGCCGTGCTGACCGCCAAGGTCCCGTACGACTTCTTCAAGAAGATACTCAGCGAGTCGCCGGTGGAACTGGGGCCAGAAACACAAAAGCCGCCTGAGCAGAATGCTCCGGCGGCCAAAAAACCACAAAAGTGATGCGGCTAAAGTACGCGTAGAGCCAGCCTTCAGGCTGGCGTCCAAAATCCCACACACTATAAGGGTTTCGATTATCCGTAGCGAACGCGGCGCTGAAGCGCCGCTCTACCCGGTCTACACCGACTCTGAACTGGCCTAACCGGCGGGAACGCCCTCGGGCCTGATAGTTGTGCTGCGCAGGAATTTGTGCGGGTTCACCGGCGTGTCGTGGATGCGCACTTCGTAGTGCAAGTGCGGCCCAGTGCTGCGACCGCTGAGGCCGACGTAGCCGATGACCTGGCCCCGGCGCACCGTCTGGCCGCTCGCCACCGCGAAACCTGACAGGTGTCCGTAACGAGTGGTGATGCCGTTGCCGTGGTCCATCGTAACCATGCGGCCATAGCCGTTGTACGGTCCGGCGAAGGTCACCACGCCGTCTGAGGGCGCCAGAACGGCCTGCCCGTAGTGGCAGGAGATGTCGATACCGGAGTGGAACGCGCCTTCCCCGTTGAAGGGATCAATGCGCGAGCCGAACGCTCCCGTAATTGGGCCCATTACCGGCCAGAGGGCGGGTGCGCTGGTGGCCTTGACCCAGTCGGTGAGGGAGGCTTCGTGGGTCAGGCCCAGGCCCAATCCAGCCGTCGCCGCGCCTGTGAGGGCTGAGTTGCGCAGAGCATAAAGCTGGTCCAGGGAAGAAATCACCTGCTCGGGCTGCAAGATCCCGTCTTTTTCATTCAGCAATTTGGGATTCGGCTTCAGCCCGTAGATCACCGAGACCTCGTTGGCCAGCGTACCCAACGACGCCACCTGGATGTCTTTCTCGTGATTGACCTGTTCCAGTTGTTTGTAGCGGGTCTGCAGCGAGTTCTTCTCGGAGCGTAACTGGTTGAAGCTGGCCACCTTCCACAAGCATGCGCGTGTAGGAGCCGGCCATGCCCGTGATGCTGAACATGCCGATCAGGGCGCCCGCCATGAAGACGTAAAGGTAATGAATTGGGATGGGGATTTTTCGGAGCTGGCCTTCTGCATCGCGAGCTACGAAAAGGATATAAAAGCGTTTTCGCAAAACTATAACCCTCTGTTAAAAATTGTTCCGGACGTGAAAAACAAAATTATGAAAATCCGGAACGTTGGCCTTTGCCGGGTCCGAACTAACTGACTTACGTACCTGGACAACCGTGGGTTAACGGTTTTCCTCCCAACCGTCAGCCTATTGGCTAACAAATTGGGCGCATGGCTGGTGTAATGAATGACACCAAACCGTAACAGAGCGGTCGTAAGCATGTCAATGACAAGTGGACAAGTGGCTGATACTAAAGTAGTAGATGCCCAATTCGGCGGGAGAGTGGCCTCGGGTATATTGAACTGGAGGGGGCCGGTTGCCGCTAAACGAAAAGTCACTGATTCACCGCATCCGTCGCGCCGCGGCGGCACGGAATAACCGTGCCGGCCGGGGCATCGGAGACGACTGTGCGGTGCTGCCGCTTCCGCGGGGACACGAGGCTTTGGTCACCACCGATTTCAGCCTGGAAGACGTACATTTCCGGCGCGAGTGGCATCCCCCCGATTCCGTGGGCCATCGCTGCCTGGCCCGCGGGCTCAGCGACATTGCCGCCATGGGAGGTATTCCGCGCGCGGCATTTCTTTCGCTGGCGCTTCCGCCTGGGCTGCCGCAGAGCTGGGTGGACAAGTTCGTTGCAGGACTATTAAAGCTCGCCGCGCAGTTCTCGGTTCCTCTCGCAGGAGGCGACACGGCACAGTCGCCCACCGGCATCCTGGCCGACATCGTGGTGCTGGGCTCCGTCCCGACGGGACAAGCCGTTTTGCGTTCGGGTGCGCGGCCGGGCGATTTCCTCTACATCACCGGCACGCTCGGCGAGGCTGCCGGAGCGCTCCATCAACTGCGCGACGGAAAAAAGTTGCGGCCCAGGTCGCACCCGAAACACTTCTATCCCCAGCCGCGCGTCGTGATCGGGCAATTCCTGCGCGAGAAGAAGCTGGCCTCCGCGATGATCGATATCAGCGACGGACTCTCCACCGACCTGGGCCACATCTGCGATGAGAGTGGCGTGGGTGCTGTCGTTTACGCCCAAGCTCTGCCTGCCGCCGGTGGAACTTCTCAAAATCGTCGCTTTGTGTCAGGGCACGGCTTTAGCCGTGCCGAACGCAAGTCAATTATGAGAGGGGCTTCAGCCCCGGCGTCATTCGAACTTGCCCTTCATGGCGGCGATGAATACGAACTCCTTTTTACCGCCCGCCCTGATCGGCGAGTCCCAAAGCAAATCTGCGGGGTGGCGATCACCCGCATCGGCGAGATCCTCAGTGGCAAACAGATGAGACTGGCCACTGCCGACGGCAAGGCGCAACTTCTAAAGCCTGCCGGATGGGAACACTTCGGGTAGAGAACGTGTGCCGTTCCTACGGGGTTGCGCTTTTTTTCATTGCGAAAACCCAAGGTTTCTTTTCGGCAGCAAGGTGGGCGGCGCCAGAAACGAGCGCCGTAGTTGCGGAACAGGAAAGCCCAGCCCGCAGCGACCCCGGATGCCCCAGGTTTCGCGGTTTTCGAAACCTGGGACTCCCCCGGGTCTCGAACCTCGCGAGACCCGGGTCACCCACCGTGTCGGGATTCCCGTTTCGGGATTAGTTGTGATAACGCCGTTCTTGCCAACAATCCGTGGAAGGCGCAAATCCGCCGCTTCAATGCTCGTCGGTTATCTCCCGAAAATCGCCTCACCACCGACGACTCTGGCGCTTAATAGCTTCCGCCTGACGTGTATACTTCGGCCAATCTTACAAGTGAGGCTTCGGCGAAATGCCCACGTACAGCACGCCTGGGAGCGCTAGACGCAAGTTACCCCGCCGCAATTTGCCTTACATGTTTCTCAGTCTTGCAATCATGCTGGGCTTCATCGCGCTTATCATCCCGTTGACAGGATGGCTCGCTATGGCCAAGCCAAGCGATCTCAAGTTGTTCGCCGGATCAGTTCAGCGAGCGCCTGGATGGGCAAACACCAAGGGTGGCCCAATGATAGTCATTCGCGTCAAAACGGATGACGGTCTGCACGACCTGGTTGAGGAGGACTTGGGTCACTCCCGGGTCATCATGAAGCTGAGACCCGGCGACCAGGTCACCGCGCTGGTGAAGTCCTTTTTCGGTCAAAACGATATATGGGAGTTGAAACGCGATGGGGTTACCATTGAGAGCTACCAGGACACCTATCTCTATCGAACCCGAGAGAATGATCGGGCGACGACAAACGCGCTTTGGGTCGGTTTAGCAGCTTCCATATTGCTGACGGTGGCCATCGCTCTAAGAATGTATTTCGGTGCATGGCGGGATTCAGCCTGGGTTCCAGCGGACGCAGGAGGCTCTGTCCCGGGAGCAATCCACTACCAGCCGCTGAGTTCTGCAGACTACCCGCGCACCTATTCCATGTCTCTGAGCAGGGAAGTTCTTGGGCTGTTAGGTGGCTTCATCCTGATCGGCCTTGGCATCTCCCGATTAAGGTCCGTGACTGCGGATATGGGCCCGATGGTGTGGGGCATCCTGTACATCATTGTCGGGATAACCGTGATCGTGCGCGACTTCAAATATCGTGTAGTCCTGTTTACGGACCGCATTGAAGTTCACAACCTGGGCTCTACCCAAGTATTGCGGCGTGACGAGATTCTAGGGCGGCGCCTGGTGCAGACCAGAGGCGCTAAAATCCTACGGTTGATGCCGCAAGGCGGGCAGCGGCCATTGCGAATACTACTTATCCTGGACACCGACTCAGCATTCTGGGACTGGATGGAACCGATACCTGATCTGAATGCTCAGGATGCACTTCTGCCGTGACGATCGCTTGTGATATGGCTGTGGCTGTTGAAAAAGTCCCTTCCGCAGAAATGATATTCCCCTGGTGTGATTGGGCGCTGGGGTTCTTGTTTTGTTTGTGGTCGGTTTTGCTTAGGCGGCTGCAGGGAGAGTCGGATTGGGAGCTTGGCTGAGGAAGCGCACCAGTCGTTTGATGTTCTGGGCAGCCGCCGCCAGGAAGAACTGCTCACGAACAAACTTCATCCTGCGTAGCCGCAAGCGACGCAGTCCTATCTGATTCTTGAGTTCCGCGAAGAGGGCTTCCACTTTCTTTCTCTGGCGTTGTGCGGTAGCGAACTCTGGCGTGTTGACTAACTCGCGAGCGCGTTGCCGGGCGGGCTCGTGGATGTGAATGGCGAGATACTTGTACTGGCCTGTGGTGCATTGCGCCTTTTGCGAACACGCACCACAACGCTTGCGGTTTCCGATGTAGGCATGGGTTCGATTCCTGACATTCAAACCGACGAAGTTGAGTTGTTCCCCAGCTGGACAGAGGTAGCTGTTGCTTTCGGGAAGATAAGCAAAACAGTCGGGACCATAGAGCGGACTTTTCTTTCGTAGCGCACTGTCGCGCGTGCGCATGTACGGTGTGATGTCCCGCTCCATTAACCACTGCAGGAACTCGCCGTTGCCGTAGGTGGCATCGGCGGCCACCGTTGCAGGTTCGCGCCCTTGCCATTCAGCAAAGCGAGCGATCATGTCTTGAGCGGCTACTGTCTCCTGGCTCATGCGGGCCGCAGTCCCTTGCACCCCTACGATCACGCAGCTGGCATTGTCCACCAGATAGTTGTCGTGTACCCCAGCCGGGCTGGAGTGCCGCCCTTGGTAGCGTAGGTCGAGTCCGGATCGGTGGTCGATACTTGCTCCTGTTCATGCACCGGCTCTTCCACCGGATTCTGCTCTTCTAGTTCAGAGAGATACTGGCGCAGCGTATGGTTGACTTGGGCCGCTTCGGCCAACTGTTCGCGCGGAATCCGGCTCGCTTTGGCCGCATTGGCCTCGACGAAACTTCCATCCACCGATAGGTTGTCCCCGCGTACCAGTCCCACGTCCATACACTGCTTCACGATCTGTTCAAACAACTGCTCGAACAACTTCGATTCCTGGAACCGCCCGTGCCGGTTCTTGGAGAAGGTGGAGTGATGCGGAATCTCCTGATCGAACCCCAGCCCGGTGAACCAGCGCCACGCCAAATGCATGCGCAACTCGTCCACTAGCTTGCGCTCGCTGGTGACCCCGTACAAATAACCAATCAGCAGAATGCGCAGCAGAAGCTCGGGATCAATGGAAGGACGCCCGGTATCGCTGTAGCTATCCTTGAGCCGCTCGCGCACAAAACTGAAGCTGACGTGTTTATCGATAAGCCGCAGCAGGTGGTTTTCGGGAATCTGGTCTTCCAGGCGGAAGTAATAGAACAACGCTTCTGAGCGGTCGTGTTGCCCCATCATGATCAGTAGGCCTCCGAAAATGGAAATCCAGCAAAGCATGGCTAGAGTTTCTTCCTTGTAACATGCTTTTGCTTGGTTTCGGCCTACTAATCACCGTGACTTTTTCAACACCCACGCGTGTTTTCGCCAGTCGGGTGCCCCAGGTTTCGCGGGTTCCGAAACCTGGGACTTGTCGCCGATGCAGCGAACGCCAGAACAGTGAATCACTCCAAATCCCCGGGTCTCGAACCCCGCGAGACCCGGGCCACCCGCCGCAAAGAGTAGGTATGGATTGGTACTCGAAACTAGAAACTTGAACCTGGCCGGGTAGCGAGCAATTGTGCACAGATTAAGTGGTGTCGGCAGTCATACCATACGGGCTGACTAAGGTAATGAAGGAGAATCGAATGAAATCCAAGAATCTATTTGCTGTCATCCTCGCGTCGCTCATCGTGCTAGCCCTGTCCCTTCCGGTAATGGCACAGAGCACGTCACAATCCAGCACCACGACGACCACGCAGAACCCACCAGCCGCCCAGACGCAGAGCACCACCACCACGACTTCGCAGGATCCGGCAGTTTCGCCGACGACTACTCAGACTACCGATACCAAGACCAAGTACAAACACCACAAGGTGAAGCAGACCGACACGACGACCACCACTACCACTACAACACCGCCTCCTGAGCAGGTGCAGAAGACCACAACCACAACGACCACACCCCCGCCGCAGCTATAACGGGCCGTCTATCTTCATGTTCTTGGCTGGGATGAACTGGCCAAGAACGTCGAAGATCGAAGCAACATCCACCGCCGGTTGCGTCATCACTGTGTAGGGTCTGTTTTGCGCGGCGTAGTCACGCTGGTGGGAGAAATAAATTTGCAGGACAAGCACGACCAGGCCTGGAAGGGTCGGGATGAGATTTTGGACGACAACCGCCCCGGCTAACTTCTAGAAGGAGATGTTCAATGTCATTCGGCCTTTATGCTATCGGATTCGTGATAATGCTCTGCGGCCTGATTTATGGCGCACACTTGATGCACATTCCCGCACACTGGATTGCGGTGGGTGCGGTCGTGCTTTTAGGTATCGGGATATTGTCAGGTGTAAAGGCCACGCGCCAGAAAGATCCTGCGGAATAACCTTATCCTCCAGCCGGACCTTCTAAAACGAGGCTGGCGTCAGCAACTCCAAATTATTCCGCTATCCTCGATTTCTGCGCGTTGAAGTTTGCCGGTTCCAGTCTGCCTCAAAAAACTTTCCAGACGTAGTGCGCCAGAAAAACCGCCAGCAGCAAGCACCCGACGCACATCCAAATGACAATATGCGCGGTCATTTTTGGGGAATTGATCTCCTTCTTGTCCATGATTGAACGTTACTCCTAAACAGCCGAGCATGATTCCTGCCCCGCCAGTATTTCCGTAGTACGTCTCCATCCGGTCTTCTCCGACCCATGAATTTGTCGCCCAATGGTCAAAATTGCACATCTCGGAGGCGATGGTTCTGCCACACTACTGCAATGCCAATTAGAACCATTCCGGAATACCTCCTGGACGAGCGCCGAGACCAGGCCGACACTCAGATACGAACGGAAGAAGAGTCTGCGCGCATCCACTTACTGCGGCATGGTCACCATCGCACGAAGCCGCCCCAGCCAGAATTGGCAGCCCCAGTTAAGAGGGTAGCTAAAGCGAGCAAAAAGATAGTCGCCAGAACGAGGAAACCTGCCACAGCAGCTCCGAGAAAGCCTCGCGCCCGAAAGCGCGCGTAGACCAATCGCCGGGCCAACTTGGCATGGGCGTGATGGGAGTGTTGCGTCGCAAGCCTTCTGCTTAGACAGCAGAGGTTGGGCCGGCGACGTTATTGTTAACGAGACGCGCTCCGGAGCGCCCCTGAATTGTAGATGATGACGAGAGCGTTCAGCGCATGAGGGCGCTCCCTCTTGAGTCGCGAAGATGCCGTAGTGCTTCCCAGAGGGTCCCTGTCCGGCGATCCCCGCGTTCATCCCTACTTGCGCCGCCCCTGTTTATAATCCCTCCCATGAACCTGGAACAGAAGTTGACCGAACTGAAGCGCCGCGATTCGCTTGCTGACGCCGGTGGCGGCGAAGAGCGCCGGGCCCGCGAACACAAGCAGGGCAAGATGTCGGCGCGCGAGCGCATCGAGTTCTTGCTCGACGAAGGCACCTTCGAGGAGACCGACAAGCTGGTTACTCACCGCTGCACCGACTTCGGCATGGAAGAGCAAAAGTATTTCGGCGACGGCTTTCTCACCGGCTATGGCCGCATCGAAGGCCGGCTGGTGTTCGTCTTCGCGCAGGACTTCACCGTCTTCGGCGGATCACTGTCAGAGACCAACGCCGCCAAGATCGTCAAGATCATGGAAATGGCCATGCGGGTGGGCGCGCCCGTCATCGGCCTGAACGATTCCGGTGGGGCGCGCATTCAGGAAGGCGTGATGTCGCTGGCGGGCTACGCCGACATCTTCCTGCGCAACGTGCTGGCCTCCGGCGTGGTGCCGCAGATCTCGGCGATCATGGGCCCGTGCGCCGGTGGCGCCGTCTATTCGCCGGCCATGACCGACTTCATCCTGATGGTGAAGAACACCTCCTACATGTTCATCACCGGGCCGGATGTCATCCGCGCCGTGACCCACGAAGAGGTCACCAAGGATGAACTGGGCGGCGCAATGACGCACAACGAGAAGTCGGGCGTGGCGCACTTCATGGCGCACGACGACGCCGAGTGCCTCAGCATGATTCGCGAGCTGCTCAGCTTCATTCCTTCCAACAATCTCGAGGACCCGCCGCGCAAGGCCTGCTCCGATCCCATCGACCGCGCCGACGAGCATCTCGACACCATCGTCCCTGCCGAATCGAACCAGCCCTACGACATTAAGGATGTAATCAACGCCGTGGTAGACGACAGCTACTTCTTCGAGGTGCAGGAGCATTACGCCAAGAACATCGTCATCGGCTTCGCCCGGCTGAATGGCAAGCCGGTGGGCATCGTTGCCAACCAGCCCGCGTTTCTGGCGGGCGTGCTCGACATCAGCGCCAGCATCAAGGGAGCGCGCTTTGTGCGCTTCTGCGACTGCTTCAACATTCCGCTTATCACCTTCGAAGATGTTCCGGGATTTCTGCCTGGCACGCAGCAGGAGTACGGCGGCATCATTACCCACGGCGCGAAGTTGCTGTATGCGTTCTCCGAGGCGACGGTGCCCAAAATTACCGTCATCACCCGCAAAGCTTATGGCGGCGCTTATTGCGTGATGGCATCGAAGCACATCCGCACCGACGTGAACTACGCGTGGCCGACTGCCGAGATTGCCGTGATGGGCCCCGAAGGTGCGGTGAACATCGTTTACCGGCGCGAGCTGGAGAAGTCGGAAACTCCCGACGCCGATCGCGCCGCCAAGATCGAGGAGTTCCGCGAGCGCTTTGCTAATCCTTACGTTGCGGCCGAGCGCGGATACCTCGACGCCGTGATTCGTCCCCGTGACACCCGCCGCAAGCTGATCCAGGCGCTCGACATGCTGGAGAACAAGCGCGACAAGAACCCGCCCAAGAAGCACGGGAACATTCCGTTGTGAGGAGAAGGATCGAAGGACATTGCGAAGGTCATTCTTAACAGCCGTATTGGTGGCGCCGCTGGTGCTTCCGGTAATCTGCACAGGGATTTTTACGGTCTATCTGTTGCGCGGCATGGGGCTGTGGACCGCACTGCCCGCCATCCTCATTGCGGCAGTCGTTCTTTTCGGCTCCAGTTACGGCGCAACCATTGTCATCGGCGCACCGGTGGTATTTCTGGCGTCTCGCTGGATGCGGGTCAATGCCCTTGTTGTTCTGGGTGCCGGAGCGCTGGCGGGCGCAATTGCATACCTTCCGTTGGCCTGGTTCATGTATCAAACCAGCGGTAACAATTCGGGACCGCCGGATCCCATCACGCCGCTGCAGTTTTTGCACTGGGCGTTTGCCGATGGAGCCGCATTGTTCTCTGTCTGCATATTCGTCGGACTCATTACGGCCACCATCTTTTATTTTCTGTCGGGCTTGCGGACCAAGCATGACAAAGCCATCCCGGCAAAACCGTAAATGATTGGGGCGCCTCGATCGCTTCGACTTCGACTTCAGCAATCCGCCGTGGGCGACACCGCCGTCTGGGGTGCCGACGCCACCGCCGGTGGGATCGACGTGCCACGCCTCGAACTTCGTGCCGTAACGGATGCTGAAAGTCGTCGAGTGCATCCTGCTTTGGCGGGCGTGCGGGTAGTGCGGGCCTTCAGAGACTGTGTCGCGACCTAGCGTCGGGTTGCCACCGAGGGACGAACGGCACAAAAACCAGCCCGAATGGGGCGAAAGAGCTTAGCCCAGCGCGTACCGGGGCCCCCAAGCCACGCCGCCTTTGCGTGGATTGGGGTGGTTGAGCGCTGGGTAAAGTGGGAAACGCGACACAGTCCCGGAGGGGACGACAGAGGCTGCGACACACTCTGTTCAGGCCCGCGTATCAGGGCAGCAATAAAAACGTGCGGAAGCCGCTGAAGCGCCGCACCGCCGTATAAATCGGACCCATCTATTGGGCCGGCGTCTGCAATGGCGCCGGCCTTCCGCATTTCCGACATTGCAATTTGCGCCGCCAAGGTTCTGGGTTTGGAGGTCGCCGTTTCTAGTTTGCTGCTGTCACTTCCCGACGTGCTTCGCATCACTGACAAACTTTCATTGCAGGAGTGAGATTCTGGTGGGTGTCTTGGGAGAAGATTTCCCCCGGCCTTTTTCCCACCCACTCCTGGCGAGTCCGCGCGCGAAATAGACCCTCGAGGTTTCTTCCCCTCGGCGTCCGCGTGCGCCCGTTCCATCTGGTTCATTGCAATTCGAGTCAGCTGGCAAGGAGGAGAATCCAATGCATCACAAGCGATTGCCCAACGCGTTTTTCGGCGCGAGCCTTCGGCACGACAGTCCGGCGCTCGCGATCCTGGTCCTGCTGCTGTTCCTCTTCTTGATATTTTTGCTCCTGACTGTCACCGCGCAACCGGCCCAGGCCCAAACCTACAACGTCATTCACAACTTCACTGGCGGGATGGATGGGGCGGTACCGTCCGCGGGCCTAACGATGGAGCGGGGGTGCGGGGTCGTTCGGGAGATCACTCCGTAGCTAAAGTTCTCTTCGTCCACAGCGGCCGGCATCCTCGGTTGGGTGTCGGCCATTGTGTTTATGTGGACGGCTTATTCGCCGGCGACGGTCATCCCATCGATGCGCAGCGTGGGTGAGGCGATGGAACCGCGAAATTCCAGGTCGTTGCCAATTTCCGCGATGTTGAAGAACATGTCTTTCAAGTTGCCGGCGACGGTGATCTCTTCCACGGGATAGGTGAGTTCGCCGTTCTCGATCCACAGGCCGCTGGCGCCGCGCGAGAAGTCGCCCGTCACCAGGTTCACGCCGAAGCCGAGAAACTCGGTGACGAACAGGCCTTCCTTGATGTCGGCGATTATCTCTTGCAGGCTCTTCACCCCGGGCTGCAGGAAGAAATTGCCCGGCCCGATGCCCGGCGTTCCCGCCAGTCCGCGCGAGGCGTTGCCGGTGGTCTGCATGTTCAGCTTTTTAGCGGTGTAGGTGTTCAGCAGGTACGACTTGAGCACACCGTTCTCGACCACCACCGTCTTGCGGCTGGGCACGCCCTCGGAGTCAAACGGGCTGGTGCCGAAGCCGCCGCGCATGGTGCCATCGTCCACCACGTTGATGTTGTCGCCCGCAATCTTCTCGTTCAGCTTGCCGGCAAGGAACGACGCGCCGCGATAGATCGAATCGCCGTTGACCGCCTCGAAGATGTGGCCGACCAGCGCGCCCGCGACGGTGTGCTCAAACACGATGGGAACTCTTGCGGTCTTGACCTTGCGTGCGCCAATGCGCCGCAAAGTGCGCTGGGCAGCAATCTTGCCGACTTCTTCCGGCGATTCCAGCTTCTTCAGGGTCATCGCGACTGAATACCAGTAGTCGCGCTGCATCGACGAACCTTCCACCTGCGCGATGGGCACGGCCGAAACCGAGCAATAGGAGCGCTGGTAGTCACCGACGAATCCGTTTGAATTGGCCAGCACCTTGTAGCCGACGGCCGCGTCGAAGGTGCCGCCTTCGGAGTTAACGATGCGCGGGTCGGCGTCGAGCGCGGCTTTTTCGGCGCGGCGCGCATAGTCGATGCGATCGGCCGTGGAAAGCGAATAGACGTTGTCGTGATAAAGGTCGAGGTCGCCTTGAAGTTGGCCGAGTTGCGCCGGTTCTGGAATTCCGGCGAACGGGTCTTCGCTGGTCACCTTGGCCAGCGCCAGTGCCGAGTCCACCAGTTGCTTCACGCCTTCCGAGGTCAGGTCGCTGGAGTAAGTGCTGGCGGCGCGCTTTCCGAAAAAGACACGCACACCGATGGCCTTGGAGCCGGACTCCTTGAGCGTCTCGACTTCGCCGAGACGGACAACCGTCGAGAATTCGCTGCCATCCATGGCAACAGCTTCGGCGGCTGTGGCCCCGCCCTGCATGGCGCGGCGGACTACATCGGCGGCAATTTCCTTCAAATCGGCGGATGCGGTTGGCGTGGAGGATTCCTGGGTCGAAACAGTCATGTATAAGTCCTACGTTGTCAGAGTGTCACAATGTCGTACGTCTGCTGAATGGCGCCATAGGGTACTAAAAACAAGCAGATCCTCGACGACTAAAGTCGCCTCAGGATGACCAAAATAAAATACGTTTACGCGGGCCTAAAGGCCCGCACTACCCGACCCCAGAGACCTAACCGCCGGTTCCCCCCACGGTCAGCCGGTCCACTTTCAGCGTTGGAATTCCAACGCCGACCGGTACCGACTGTCCATCCTTGCCGCAGGTCCCGACGCCCTCATCGAGTTGCAGGTCGCTGCCCACCATCGAAACCTTGGTCAGCACATCCGGCCCGTTGCCAATCAGCGTCGCGTTTTTCAGCGGCGAAGTAATGATGCCGTTCTCGATCAGATAAGCTTCCGAGGCGGAGAAAACAAACTTGCCGTTAGTGATGTCAACCTGTCCGCCTCCGAAGTTCGCCGCATAAACGCCGTACTTCACCGACTTGATGATGTCCTCAGGCGAGTCCTGCCCGGCAAGCATATAAGTGTTGGTCATGCGCGGCATGGGAATGTGCTGATAGCTCTCGCGCCGGCCATTGCCGGTGTTGCGAATACCCATCAGCCGCGACGACAGCTTGTCGGAAAGATAGCCCTTGAGAATGCCGTTCTCGATCAGCACCGTGTTCTCGGTCTGATTGCCTTCGTCGTCCACATTGAGCGAGCCGCGGCGGCCGGGCATGGTGCCGTTGTCCACTACCGTGCACTTGTCGCTGGCCACCCGCCGGCCCAGCATTCCCGAGAACGCCGAGGTTTTTTTGCGATTGAAATCGGCTTCCAGGCCGTGTCCGATGGCTTCGTGCAACAAGATCCCCGGCCATCCCGGACCGAGCACCACTTCCATTTCACCGGCGGGCGCCTCACGAGCATCGAGCTGGATGATGGCCTGCCGCGCCGCTTCCTTGGCGAAATGCTCAGGCGACGCCTCGCCCTGGAAATAATCCAGAGCCACGCGACCGCCGCCGCCCGCCGTGCCACGCGCCGAACCGGCAACTTCGTCCTTGGCGATGCAGAAGACGCTCATGCGCGCCAGGGGTTGGGCATCCTCGGCAAAGCTGCCGTCGGAACCAATCACCAGAATGCGGCGCAGCTCGTCGGAATAGCTCACCCGCACTTCATGAATGCGCGGATCGTAGGCCCGCGCCGCTTTGTCGGCCTGCTGCACCAGATCAACCTTGGCCAGCACTTCGGCATCCACCGACTGCAGCGGCACATGATAGAGATCGTGCGCCGGCTTGTTAGTCAGGCCCACTATCGGTTGCTTTGCCGGACCACTGGCGATAAGCGCCGCAGTCCGGGCGGCGTGCAGAAGCCGCTCGGGCGAGAGATCGTCGGTGTAGGCGTAGCCGGTGCGTTCCCCCGACAACACCCGCACCCCGCAACCCACGGAGATGCCCTGCGTGGCCGACTTCACCATGCTCTCGTCGAGCGAAACCGAGGTGGAGGTTTGGTATTCAAAATAGAGGTCGGCAAAGTCGCCGCCAGCAGAGAGCGCCGCGGAGAGATAGCGCTCAACGTCGGCTTGCGCCAGCCCGTAGCGGTCGAAAAAAAACTTCTTGTCCATAATCACACTTTATTGGATGTCGGGCTGCCTGAGGAAGACGCGGCTGGCAGCCGGGGTCCGAGCTTTGATTATCACACAGGGCTGTGCTTCACGAGGATGCGGCCCCGCACATAGTTGAATTATCCTAACCTGTGAACTCGACTTCCATGCAAGCCACAGCCATCTCGCCCAAGTTTCTGGCCAGCATGCTGCAGCAATTCCTGGCGGACGCGCCCCAGGCTGTAGCCATCGAAGACGGCGAGCTGCTGTTTGACTTTGCCACGGCGAAGTATTCCATAACCGGGGAAGGCAAGTGCGTTTTGCATTTATGGTCGGAGGAGCGCAACGCCGTGCGCCGGGTGCTCGCCGCGGAAGTGAAAGCCGGCACGCTACGCCTGAGCGTGTTGCGTTTTGGTCAGGCGCAGACGAAGGCGCTGGAGATTTGCCCGAACCCCGACCGGCGCAAGGGCGCCGCCAAGCACGCTGCTCGCACTCAGTATCAACGTTTGCTGGAGCGGGTCCTGCTGCGGGAATTCCCGGGGATGAAGGTTGAGCACCTGAGCACCAGTCCCGACCTGGAACATTCGTTCAGCCCGCTGTACACCCGCGCCGTGCTGCGAGCGGGCCAGTCGGCATTTGCCGTGCTCGGCGTCAATGCCGAGGAGTCGCAATCGTCGGTGGATGCGATGCTCACCTTCGGTATTCTCTGGATGGACTACCAGCGGCAGCAGCTTGCCGGCCGGGCCCATGTCGAAGGGCTAAAGCTGTTTATGCCGCCGGGACGGGCAGAAATCGTGCGCCAGCGCGCAGCCCATCTTCATCCCGAGGCCGCCAAGTGGCAGCTCTACGAGCTCGACGAACGCTCCGAGATCTGCGCACCTCTCGACGTCCCTGACACCGGCAACATCGCTACCCGTCTGACTCACGCCGTGGACGTGGAGGGCGCGCGGCTGCGCTTCGCCAGCTCGATTGCACGCATTCGTGGGCTGGCCCCTGCGGCGGAGATTACGGTGGAGTCCGCCGCGGAAATCGTGTTTCGGCTCTTCGGCCTGGAGTTCGCCCGGGCCCGCCTCACCCCGGTTTCAGGATCGTTCCGCAATGCCGAGACCGTTCTGTTCGGGATCGGCTCGGCGGAGTATGTCCTCGACGAGAACAGCGAAGGGCTGTTTCGCGAGCTGGTGCAGGGCATCCTCGATCAGCGCCAGCCGGACGGCTCGCCTACCAACCTGTTCTTCCGGCTGGCTCCCGAGCGCTGGCTGGAAACCCTGATCACGCGCGAGGTCCGCATGATCGACGAGCGGCTCGATGGCCGCTTCGTGTATTCGCAAGTGCCGGCGTTCGCGGCCTCCGATCGTGCCATGCTCGACGTGCTGACCTGCACCCTCGACGGCAGGCTGGCCATCCTGGAGCTGAAAGCCAACGAAGACATCCATCTGCCGCTGCAAGGGCTCGACTACTGGGCGCGGGTGCGCTGGCATCAACAGCACGGCGAATTCGCGCGCAACGGATACTTCGCCGGGCGCGAACTTTCCAGCGCTCCGCCGCTTTTGTTCCTGGTTGCCCCGGCGTTGCGGGTGCATCCCGCCAGCGACGTTCTGCTGCGCTACCTCTCACCGCATATCGAGTGGACACTGGTGCAGGTAGACGAGCGCTGGCGCAATGGCGTGCGTGTGGTCAACAAGAAACACGGGAATGCAAAGTCAATCGCCGCGATAGCGCGTTGAACGACGGGGGATCACCAGCGGGACTTGACCAGGTTGGGTGCCGCTTTCGTCAAATCTGCTTGGCGCGATTTGCCTGCCCCATTCCCCTTGCTCTGCAGTTCGGCGTCGGCAGACGAATATAGGAAGTCCTCGATCTCATCAATCCGCTCGCAGGCGTCGCCGTAGCCAATCTCGATCAGGTCCTGGGTGTACTTTGGCGTGAATAGCAGATAACTCATCAGGTCCGAGCACGCGGCTGCATCCCGTCCCAAACCGTTGACGAAGTACTGGATCAGATAGGGCATGTCTCGCTGGTGTTGCGCTGCCAGTTCCGATAGGTCAACAGACGGGGTAATGAGAAGAGGAAGCAGAGGCCGCATTTTCTCGCAGCCCTCAAGGCCAGTTTGGCTGATCTGGCCGTCTTCCAGCAGCTGGTTCAGGCGCTCGAGGTGTTCGACGTTGGTAGCGAGGTGGTCCAGGAACATCACGTTAAACAGGACGCCCATCACTTGCGCCAGTGAAGGGTCCTTCGCATCGATGGCGTCGGACTGATGCTCCTTATTTTCGCAGCGAACCCCGATGGCGAAGATCTTCCTTGCACCCAGCCGTATGATCGGGCTGAGAGGCTGTTGCAGGCGCAAACACCCATCGCCAAAAAACGCGGTTCCTTTGGCGGTCTTCAGTTTTATCGCCTGAAAGACCAGAGGAATGGCGGCTGAGGCGCAAATGTGATCCACCGTGATCTTTGTCGCCAAGGTTACCCGGCGGCTCCGGTTCCACATCGGGTGGCCTTTGGCGCCTTGAATGAAGAGGTAGCTCTTGCCTGAATTGTAGTTGGTCGCCGAAATGGCAAGCGCGTAGAGATGCCCACGTTTGATGTTGTCCTGGATGCGTTCGCATTTAAGGTGGGTACGAAGAAAGCCCTGCAAAGGGCTGGCATCCAATAGTGAGCGGGCGTTGCCTCCTCCCAGAACTGCTCCAAAAGAGAGATCAAGTATCCAGGTAATGGAATTGCGGGCTTGCGACAAAACATCACAGCGAAAGACATCGGTAGGTCTAAGGGAGGACCAAAGGTGGGCGAGGATCCGGGTGGCTGAGGCAAAATCGTCGCTACCGGCGGCCAAGGCAGAGCCGTTAATGGCTCCTGCGGAAGAACCTCCTATGATGGGAAAGGGATTGCCTTGGGCTTGAACCCGTTTGATCTCCCCAATGCGCTTCAGAACACCGGCCTGATAAGCGCCACGAGCGCCACCTCCGGTCATCGCTAAGCCCAGCGCGTTCTCCATCTTCCTCCTATGCCCCGCAGAGAAGTCCATTGGGCCAGCAGCACGGTCCAAGAGCTTGCAGCGGACATGTTACTGGTTTGCCCAGTAGGAGATTAGTACGGCAATAATCGAAGAATCAAGTCCGTAGTAATGCAATCACTCCGCGTTCCGCAACACGGTGCACACCGAAGCGACCAGCGCGCCCCCGATATTGAAGGTCGCAGCCACCTTTGGATCTTTCCTTTGAATCTCCTTCGACGCCTTGCCTTTCAGTTGCCGGAAACACGAACCCAGCATGGCGACACCGGTCGCTCCCACGGGATGGCCTTTCGCGATCAAGCCGCCCGACATATTGATGGCGCAGTCTCCATCGACCTTGGCTTTGCCTTCCACCCAGTACCGTGCCCCCTTGCCGGGCGACGCCTTTCCCAAGACTTCCGTCCCGATGGCCGCCGCCACGGTGAAACAGTCGTGGATCTCGGCCACGTTCACGTCGGCAGGCAGGGCTCCCGCCATTTCGTATGCTTTCTTCATTGCCCGATAAGCGCCGGCCGGGACTAGCGTGTTGCGTCCTTCTTTTTGCAGAGGGTCGGTGCCCTGGGCGTAGCCGGCGATCTCGACACACTCCGACTTGGGCACGCCGAGCTTCCGCAGACCTTCTTCCGTGGCCAGAATGAGTGCGGCGTAGCCATCGGTAATCTGGGAACAATCGTAGGTCTTAAGCGGAAGACCCTCCACCACGTAACGATTGATGCCCTCGATCTTCATGGCCTGTTCCAGCGTGATCTGGACTTTGTTCATCTGGGCCAGGGGATTGTATTGCGCATTCTGATATTCGTTCACTGCAATCTGTGCCAGGTCGCTCTCGCCGACACCATAGACCTGCAGGTAACACTGCATGATCTCGGCAAACAGGTGCGGGAAGACAAAAACTTTGCCGGGACGCTCGTCGGGATGCGAATAATATCCCAGGACCTCGCCGATGAGCTTGCCGTCCATCTTTCCTACGTTGTCGCGCATTTTCTCGTAGCCGACGGCAACTCCCACGTCGCCTACGCCGCCACGCAGCTTGTAAATCACCGACAGTATCGCCTGACCACCCGAAGCACAGGCGTTCTCGGTCGACTCGATCGGCTTTCCCTCCAGCCCGGGAACGCTGGCCACCAGGCCCGAGAGCAGTCCTTGCTGGTTCAGGGTAAAGTTGCAAGCCGAGCCGACGGATCCAGTGTCGATGACGGAAGGCTCAACCTTGATCTCCTCGCAAACGCCGGTGACTGCATTGGCCAGGATCTGGGGTACGGTCATGTCCATCAGCTTGCCAAACTTGGATTGGTGGTAGGCAGCGATATAAATGCGCTGGTTCATCGTTTCCTCTCCTGCACTGCGGTCTGTCTGTCTGGCGCCGCCTCAAGGTGGTCCTGCGTCCGGCGGGTTTCCAGAACTCGCGAATATCGTTTTATCACGCTAGCACTGTGGCCGTATGTGATTCAAATCACCCCTCGGCCGAAGAGTTCCTCACGTCTTCCTGCCCGGAGTAAGACTGATTTGAGCGCAAGTCCGATGACATGCTCAGTCCGGAATTTCCCCAGCCATAATCTCATCCACGTAGCACCAGACCCAGGCTTCTCCCGGTTCGATGGAACGTATCAGCGGATGCTTCGTCTTATGGTAGTGCTTGGTGGCATGTTTGTTCTTGGACGAATCGCAGCAGCCCACGTGTCCACAAATCAGGCACAGCCTCAAATGCACCCAGGTGTCACCTAATTTGATGCATTCCTCACAGACGTGGATTTTGGTGTGCTTGATCTTGATTTGATCAAGATGAGTACAGACATCCGCCATGTGGTCCCTCCGGTTTCAACGCTCTAATCGGTCTTAACGCTCCAAGGATTTACGGTCCCATTTCGCCAGCGTGGCAGCGGCGTCATAGGTAGTTTGCAAAAAGTCCAGCACGGCCGCCTTCGGCGAAGCTGCGCCGCGCACGTCGTCATACATCAACAGGAACTCTTTCATCTGTGGATGGTAGAAAGCCGCTGCCGGCCCGGCAGGTTGCTCGGCAAAACCGGCCGGCTCAGGCGCGGCGTAGGAGTAGAAGGCCGGCCCTTTGATGTCGCCTCCGCCCATCCAGAAGCCGGCGCTGCTGACTTCGTGGGAATACGCTTCGCGGGTGATGCGGTCGGCGCCAGGCCGTTCAGGCGCGCGCCTGCCCGAGAAGCGCGTGACCGCATGATCGAAGCTGCCCCACCAGAAGTGCACCGGACTGCTTTTGCCGATGAAACGCCCTCTGAATTCCTTAAACACCTCGTCCACCCAGGTGAGGATGAGCCAAAACCGGTGCACCGCTTCGGCGTCATAGGAGGCGTGGGTGTGGTCTTTCTCAAACGGAATTGGCTGGCCGGGCAGTTCGACCGGGGTGGTCCATATCTTTATGTTCACTCCGAGTTCGGCAAGCGCCGCCATGAACTTCCCATAAAACTCGGCAACGCTCTGCGGTTTCAAGTCGAGGACCCGGCTTTGATTGTCTGAGGTTTCTATGACCAGCTTGTGGTCCACGAAGTCAAACCGTATCTCCACATCGCGGTCTTTGTACGGCATCGCCAAGGTCGTCATCCCCCGGCCGGTCACGTAAAACGTCACATTCCACCAGTGGTTCACCAGGGGGCAAAGTTGCAAGCGCACCTTGCCGACGATCTGCGTCCACATGTGCAAAGTCGCCTGAGTGTCTTTCCATCTCTCGAAGGGTAACGGGGGAAGGGAATTGCCCTGGTTCATGCTGTGCGGGACTAACTCCGGCGCCATATTACCTTCCTGTTCTCGCGACCCAAGGGCACGCGTCAGTGCTGGGATGCCGCAATAGCTCCGCCGGATTCAAGGCCGGTTTCAGCCTTTGGTGCTCGCCGAGCGGATGTATTTTATTACAACTGATTTCGGGCTGGGTATCCCGGTGAAGAGTCATGAGCGGTAGTGTCAACCTGAGCGTAGCGCCCGCAAGAATTTCCGACCTGCTTCTTTTGCAGGTCGGGCGGGTGCGGAGCCGAAGGACCCCTATGGCTACGACTCAGGATGACACCGCAAACGGCTCTAACGCAATAATCCCCAGCTCTTCGTAACAAGCTGGGGATTTCACCTCCGACCGTAGCAGACCAGGGCGGATGGACAAACCTCTCTGAATTGCCCCGACAGATTCGTTTGTCAAACCGCATCCGCCCGCTGTTTCTGTTGCAAACGAGGATATGCGGGCAGGCTTTTAAGGTTGTCAACAAGATGTAAACATTCTGTAAGCGTTTTGAGGCGGGTATCGGCGTTTAGCAGGTTGCTGAAAAACTAGTCGCGATGAAAGAAACCGCAGATTCCTCGGGGCTGAAGACCCTCGGAATGACAAAAATAAATGGTCGACAATGGCGCACCCTTCGACTTCGCTCAGGGCAGGCTCTAAAGGAGCGCCCCTTCAAAGCATAAACGTTCGAGTTTTCAGAAGCCTATTACGAATGCTTCCGGTAGCTGGCCCGTAGTTCTGCGACAATCTCCTGCGCCGCCCGGCGCGCCTCTTCCAATTTCCCCGGCGGAAATGAGATCGCTCCCACGCGCGCGTGACCGCCTCCGCCGTAGCGCTCGCAAATTTTGGCCAGGTTCTCTATTGGCTTGACCGCCGACCACGGGTTCGACCCTACGGACACTTTAGTCCGGAAGCTGCTCTTGCTGAGTCCCACGCTGTAAACACAATTGGGGTGCAAGTAATAGGGCACGAATTTGCTGTAGCCCTCAAGCTCATGGTCGGTTACATCGAAGAAGATAGCGCCGTCTTTGCATTGGGTACGCTCGCGCAAAATGTCGATCGACCGGATGTGGCGTTCCGCCAGTGCCGGAATGCGCTCGGCGATCATCGGCTCGGCGACGATTTCGGCCAGCGATTTGTAAGCCAACATGGGGATCAGGGCGGGGATGAAGCCGGGGTCCTGGTTCGACTCGATCACCATGGTCAGCTTCATTGCCGGCTCTTTCATCTCGACCGCCGACTGCGGATCGCTGTAAAGGGCCCCATCAATAATGTCGGCCCATTCAATTAACTCGGCCACCGGTGCGGGATCGAAACCGAAGCGGTTCTGGGTCACCGAAGCGATGAATTTTGTGCAGGAGCGAAAATCGGGATCATAGAACTTGGTGTTGCTCAGCTCCTGCTCGAAATGGGAGGCGTCTTCCGGCGTCAGGAATGCGCTCTGGTGATGGTCGAACCACCAGGTGATGCGGGGCGACGATGAGTACTTGAAATCAACAATTGCGTTTTCATCGCCGGTGAAATCGTCTTCGTTGAACAGCGCCCCGGCACGATGCACCAGGCCCACATATTCGAAATCGGCGTCGCGGATGCGCTCGCGGTAGAAACGCGAGAACAGCGCCGCCGAACATGCGCCGTCGAAACATTTATCGTGGTAGAAGACTCGTACCCTCACAAGACCTTTCGCCTATGCGGGATTCTGCGCTTAAAGCAAGCCGTACAGAATAGCGCTTTCCCCAAAGAAAGAGTAGATGGAAATGACATTTTCACAATGGCAAACAAGGCGAGGTGGGATGGCCGACTGTTACAGCGGAAAGGCCGTTATTCGATTTGCACTAACTGGCCAGCATCCACCGACGACTGCGGAGTCTGGAGGGTTTGGGGCGCCCGCCAGAAATCCATATACGACACCTGATGCACGCAAGACACGGTGCAGTGTGGGGCGCAGCTCTTTTCGGTGAGGAATTCGCGGCGGATATCGGCGACCGAATAGTGCTCCAGGGGAACCGCGGGATAGCCGCGCTGCTGCGAACAGTAATGCACCAAACCGTCCTCGCAAATGTAGAGGTAGCGCGCTCCTGCGCGGCAGCGCCACTGGTTCGGTTTGCCGTCGGCGATGTTGTTCTGGAACCAGTTGAAGCGCGCGTAGTGATGCTTCTCAAGCGCCTTCATCTTTAGAAATACTTCGCGCTCGACCTCGCTTAATGGCTGAAGCTGTCCTTCGCCATCGTGGATGATGCCGATGGTGGAAGTGAATCCGAGTTGCACCGCGCGCCTTCCCACCACCAGCGCATCATGGGGATTGTGTGTCCCCGCGCCCACCACGGAATTGATGTTGACGTGAAAGTCGGCATGCTCGGCCAGCAGTTGCAACTTCTTGTCCAGCACCTTCAGAGACTTCTTGGAGACATCATCGGGCATCACGTTATCGATGCTGATCTGCAGATGATCAAGGCCGGCGCGGTTCAGGCGCTGGATGCGGTCCGCGGTAAGCAAATAACCGTTGGTGATCAAGCCCGCCAGAATGGGGTAGGTGCGGATGTGCGCAATGATCTCGTCAAGCTGCGGGTGCAGCAAGGGCTCGCCCCCGCTGAGCGTGACAATGGTCGTTCCCAGGCGCGCCAGTTGATCGACGCGGTGCTTCATGATGTCGAGGGCGACCGGCTTGGAGAAATCGTCGTACTCATTGCAATACTCGCAGGCGAGATTGCAGCGGCGAATTGGGATGATATGGGCCAGCACCGGATGGTCGGTTGAGGCCACCCCTTTGGCGATCATCTTTAGTTCGCGAAGCCGGCGCTTGAAAGCCAACACGCGCCGACGCACCCCTGATGACGATTTCTGCATACTAAACTGCTTCCATTACAACATATTGGATGCCGCCCTTGGGAAGTGCTTGGCCTTGTTCGGGGAATTTCCGCCAGCGAGTGGAGTCAGACGGCATCCGGCGGTTGCGTTGCCGGCTCATTTCGGCGCTAAGTTGCTGACCGGGAACTGCGTATCACCTGCATGCTGGTTTATAATCGAGCATTCAGCTATCCAATCTGGAGTTTCTAAAAGCATGATTCGATTTTTGCAAACCCCCGGCCCTATCAAGAAAATTGTGCTGGGCGGCATCCTTCTCGTCATCTGCGTGATGATGGTAATCACCCTCATTCCCGGTGGCGGCTTCCTCAACGACCTGTTTGGCGGCAGCGTCACGCAATCAGGAATATTGGCCCGGGTCGGCAGCCAGGACATCCGCCTGCAGGAAGTAGCGGACCAGGCCCGGCTGATGGGCAAGCAGCAGTTCAAGGGAAACATTCCTCCCTCCATCATGCCCTATCTGATGCAGCGGGCTGCGGAAGGCATGATCACGCAGAAAGCGCTGGTTTATGAAGCCGACCGCATGGGTCTGGGGGTCAGCGATGAAGAGCTTCGCGCTTACCTGCACCAGGGTCAAATGGGGCAAATGATATTTCCCGGCGGGACCTTCATCGGTCAGCAGGCCTATCAGGATTTCATCCAGAACCAGTTCAACATGGGCGTGCAGCAGTTCGAGCAAGAGGTGAAAGATGAGGTCGCACAGCGAAAACTGTTGGCGCTGGTGAACGGCGCGGTCTCGGTGAGCGACAAAGATGTCACCGAGCAGGTACAGAAGCAGGGCGTGAAGGTGAAGTTCGAGTACGCCGTGATCACGCTGGACGACGTGAAGAAGCAGATCAACCCGAACGAGGCCGAACTGAAGTCCTTCTACGAGCAGACCAAGCAGCAGTACGCGAACTCGGTTCCTGAAAAACGCAAGGCGCGCTATATCCTGATCGACACCGCCAAGCTGGCGGACAAGGTTTCGGTCAGCCAGGCCCAGTTGCAGCAGTACTACAACCAGCACCAGGACGAGTACCGCATTCCGGAAACGGTTACGGTGCGGCACATCCTGATCAAGACCCCGGCGCCGGATGCGGACGGCAAGGTTGATCAGAAGGGCGTGGACGCAGCGCGGACCAAGGCGGAGGACATTGAGAAGCAGTTGAAGGGCGGCGCCAACTTCGCCGACCTGGCCAAGAAGAACTCCGAAGATCCGGGGAGCGCGGAGAATGGCGGGTTGCTGCCGCCGCTCACGCGGGGCCGCACGGTTCCTGAGTTCGAGCAGGCCGCCTTCAATACACCGGCCGGCCAGACCACCGGCGTCATTCGCACCAACTATGGCTTCCACATTATCCATGTCGAGAGCAAACAGCAGGCGAGATTGAAGCCGCTCGACGAGGTGAAGGCGCAAATTGAGCCGCTGATTAAGCAGCAGCAGGTGGCTGGCGAGACGCAAAGTCTGGCCAACACGGTGCAGACGGTGGCTCGCACCAATGGTCTGGACAAGGCTGCCAGCGAAAAGGGACTGCTGATCGTCACCACGGATTTCATCTCGCAAGCCGATCCTCTTCCCGGCGTCGGCAACGCGAAGGACTTGAACAGCGCGCTGTTCACCGCCAAGAAGAACGACCCGCCGGGCACGGCGCCGACCTCGCAGGGATATGCGGTCTATCAGGTGATCGACATCCAGCCCCCGCAAACGCCGACGTTCGAACAGATCAAGGCGCAGGTGGAGCAGCAGTTTAAGCAGCAGCGGGCGCAAGCGCTGCTGGCGCAAAAGACGCAGGAACTTTCCGACCGGGCGAAAGCCGGTCACGACCTGAACAAGGCGGCCAAAGAGATGGGCGCCGCGGTCAAGACCAGCGATCTGGTCGATAGCAATGCGCAGGTCCCCGAACTTGGTCCCATGAGTGGGTCAGCTGCCGTGGCTTTCAGCATGAAGCCGGGCGAGATCAGCGGCCCTCTGCAGGGCGGTCCGAACGGAGTTGTGCTGAACGTGCTGGAAGTACAAAAGCCTTCGCCGGAAGAGGTGAAGCAGAACTGGGACAAGGCGAAGGAGACGCTGCTGGACCAGAAGCGCTCCGAGTTTGAAGGCCTCTACGTGCAGGGCCTGCGTGATCGTCTGGAGAAGGACGGGAAGATCAAGATCAACAAGGCAGAGATGGAGCATCTGTCCAGCCCTTCCGAAGGAACGTAGCCCAGTCCGGCGGTTTCGAGTCTTTGGCCAGCGGAAGTCTGCTGGCCTACGTTGTCTTTGACCGGCAACCGAAATGAATGCCGGTTGCTGGTGATGAATGTTTTTCTGCGTTCGTCTAGAACAGTTTCACACTTGGTGTATAGGGGTGGAGCACCTCTTCAGCGGTGCAGTTAAGATTGGGGAAATGATACGGCTTTAGCCGTTGAGGTTACGGAAACATTACTTCAGACGCTAAAGCGCTATCCATGAACGACGGCAGTTATGCACGCCTGAAAGGCGTGCTCCACCGATCTCCATACCCCAGATTTGAAATCGCTGTAACGCTTGCTCATGCTTTCACAACGCTCATCCGGGATCTTGTTGCACCCCACTTCGCTGCCTTCGCGCGGAGGTATCGGCGATCTGGGCCCCGCAGCGTATGAGTTTATTGACTGGCTCGCCGACGCCGAGCAGACCTTGTGGCAAGTTCTTCCGCTCGGCCCGGTGGGATTCGGCAACTCACCCTATTCCTGCACCTCCGCATTCGCCGCAAATGTGCTGATGATCAGCCTGGAACGTCTGGCTGATCGCGGTCTCATCGATCGTGAGCGGACCACGGCCTTGTCGGATCTGGATTCTCCGGTAGATTTTGAGGGCGTGCGCCAGCACAAGCTTCCTCTCTTGCGCGAGGCGGCGACGAACTTTTTGCGCTCGGCGGAGGGTGCAGCGCGAGAGCGTTACAACCGCTTCTGCCGCGACAACCGCTGGTGGCTGGAAGACTATGTGCTGTTCAGCAGCCTGCGCGAACGCTACGGCGAGCAGCCTTGGAGTAGCTGGCCGGAAGAGATCGTTCGCCGGCGCCCCGATGCCATGGCGAAGCTGCACGCCGAATTCCGCGAGCAACTTGATCAGGAGCGCTTTCTGCAGTTCGCGTTCTTCGAACAATGGGCGGCGTTGCGTTCCTACTGCCATGAGCGTGGTATTCGCGTGATTGGCGACGTCGCCATCTTCGTCAGCTACGACTCTGCCGACGTCTGGACTCATCCCGAAATTTTTCGTCTGAAGCCGGACCTGTCGCCCGAGGTGGTGGCCGGCGTGCCGCCTGACGCTTTTAGCGAAACCGGGCAGCGCTGGGGAAATCCGCTGTACGACTGGGACGTGCTCCGGTCGCGCGGCTACAGTTGGTGGATCAAGCGAATGCGCTGGGCGATTGAGACCTGCGATATCGTGCGCCTCGATCACTTTCGCGGCTTTGAGTCATGCTGGGAAATTCCCGCCGACGAGCCCACTGCGATACACGGCCGTTGGGTGGCGGGCCCCAACGCCAGCCTGTTCAAGGCACTCAAGAGCGCGCTGGGCAAGTTACCGTTCATCGCCGAGGACCTTGGCTACATCACCCATGAAGTGCACGATCTGCGTAAGGCCCTCGATATACCGGGGATGAAGGTGCTGCAGTTCGGCTTTGGAAATCGCGGCGCCCACATTTATCTGCCCCATCAGTTCCAACCCGATGCGGTTGTGTACAGCGGCACGCACGACAACGACACCACCGTGGGCTGGTGGAACTCATGCGCGACGGAAGAAGAGAAGGCGGCAGTGTCCGCCTACATGGAAATTAGGGAAGACGGAGTGCATTGGGCGTTCATTCGGGCGGCGCTGACTTCGGTGGCAAACCAAAGCGTCATCCCCGTTCAAGACGTGCTGGGGCTCGACAGCGGTGCCCGCATGAATGTTCCCAGCCAGACGACGGGCAACTGGTCTTGGCGGATGCAGCGCGGCGCGTTGACCGCACCGCTGGCAGAAAAGCTGGCCGCCCTGGTCGAAGTCACCGATCGCGACGAATGTGTGAAACGGCCCTCAGCGCACGCTGAAAAGAGCGACGGGGAAGTGAGCGAAGATTTCGCGGCATAGCGGGGCGTGCTCTCCGATTCTGAGCACTTCACCGGTAAAGACGTTGTGCCACTGCGTGCCCCTCATTTCCGCCGGCAACACCAACTCCGAATCGTTCCAGGCGGCCGCCAGCGGCGGCTCCATATTTCCCTTCATCATGGTGTAACTCAACCGCGGCGTCACCACAATCGCGGCCTCTCCCGGGCGCATCCGCGCGAAGGCCACCACGTGGTCCTCTTTCCCGCGATTGGCCTGCAGCGGAAGATACTTGCCGCTGCGGAACAGTTCCCGCTGTTCGCGCCGCAGGTTCAGTGCCTGCATGGTGACCCAAAGCTTGACTCGTCCGTCGTGGTAGTTGTGCAGCAGTTGTTGGCAAAGCCCCAACCAATCGCCCGACTGCGAATACTCGGTCAGTTGTTGAAGAGCGTGCTCGCGCAAATGGAAATCAACCGGACGCCGATTGTCGGGATCGACCAGGCTGAAATCCCACAGCTCCAGACCCTGGTAGATATCAGGAACGCCCGGAGAGGTCAGTTTCAGCAAGGTTTGCGTCAGTGAGTTAAGGGCGCCGAAATACTGCACGGGCGGCAGAAACTTCTGCATCGAGTCCCAGAACAGGTTCACTCTTCCGCGATACTTCGGCGACAGAATGGCCGTGATGAACTCACGGATTCCCGCGACGTATTCCGGGTTCGGGTTCAGCCAGCTCACGTTGATTTTGGCTTCGTGAACGGCTTTTTCCATGTATTGCTGCATGCGCTGTACGAAGTTGAGGCGCTCCTGCTCGCCCTCCATGTTTAGCGGCCAGGCCCCCACCAGTGTTTGGTAAAGCAAATACTCTTCGTTGTTGTCGGGAACGCTGCGTTCGTCAGCCATTTCAACCTTGCGATTGCGGTTGATGCGCCGCCATTTCATCACCTGTGCGGCCCAATGGCGTGGCATCTCGGAGAGCACATCCAGGCGGGCCCGCACGTCTTCACTGCGCTTGCTGTCGTGAGTCGATGTCGCCAGCATGGAGTTCGGCCAGAATTCGGCACGCATCTGGTTGCCGTGGTGGAACTCGGCCACTCCGATTCCAAACTTAGCCGGCGAGCCGCCCACTTCATTAACCGAAACGAAGCGGGTGTAAACGTAGCAGGCGGTGTCCTCCAGCCCTTTTGCCATCACCGGCCCGGTGAGCTGCTGGAACTTGAGCGTAAAGTACAGCTGCTTGCTGTGGCCATACATCGTGGCGCCGTTCTCGTGTCCCTTCAGCAGCAAGATGCCTTGCAGAAAATTGAAGACCGCCGGGGCCATGATCTCGTTACGCCGTTTGGCGCGAGCAATCGCCTGTTGGATATAGCGGCGGTCACGTTCATTCACGTTTCCGCGCTCGTCTATGTAGGTGCGGTACACCGGGAAACAGGCGATGGTCTCGCGGATGGCATCGCGCAAGACGCTGTAGGTGAAGTCGCGGGCGCGCCGGTCCTGGCCGGCGATCGCACTGAGCAAATGCGTGAGCACATGAACTTCGCTCGCCAGGGCACGGTGCATGATGCGCTTCTTGCTCTCGTAAATCAGTTGTTCTACAGCAACCGCGCCCCCAAGCAGGCGATGATAGAGATTGGTAAATTGCTTTTCATTGCGATGGTCGATCAGGACCCCGTTAACCAGGTTGACGAAGTCGTAGCCAACCGTGCCATCGACCGGCCAGTTGTCGGGCAGGTGCTCGCCGGGCTCAAGTATTTTCTCGACCAGAACGTACAGAGGCGCATGTTGGTTCATCCAGTCGTGCTGGGCGAAGCCGGCATGAATTTCTTCCTCGATGCCGTCCGCGGCGAGCGGAGATTGGGGATCGGCGCCCGCGCACTGGCTGGCGGCATAGAGCATTTGCAGGCGGACGAAGTACTGCAAAGGATTTAACAAACCGTCGGGATGATCGATCCGTACGCCCGAGATCAGGCCCTCGCCCAGCAGCTTGCGGATGAGCTTGTGGGTTTCGGCGAAGACCAGCGGATCTTCCATGCGCAGGCCGACCAGATCGTTTATATCGAAGAAGCGGCGATAGTTGATCTCTTCTCCCGACACGCGCCAGAACGCCAGCCGGTACACCTGCGCCTCCAGCAAGCCGTGCAGAGCGTCGAAGCTTTGGCTGTCGCCCGGCGTTCCATTCAGCACGCGCAGGGCTTTCTTAATTTCATCACGAACCCCGGCGGAATCCTGGACGAGTTTCTGCAAGCGCTCCAGCAATGGCGGAATCTGGCCTTGGCGGCGTGCGATCCGCTCCGAATCGGTCACATAGTTTGCGGGAAGCTGGCTCAAGGCTTCGAGCAGGGAGCCTAGCTCCGAGGCAATGGCGTCTCCGTCGAGGCTCTGATGATTTCGATTTTCCTCCGCCGCGAAGATTGCGGGGATGGTTTGGGGATCTACTGGCAGCACTCTACCGGAATATTTCACGACGAAGCATCCGTCTTCAAACGCGACCTGTATGTTGCCGTGCTCGAGGTCTTCGCCGTACGGATTGCCCAGTATCGGGGTAAGGACTTTGTTGCGCAGTTCAGGCTTCAGCGGCTCCCAATCAATATCGAAAAACCCCGCGTAGGCCGAGGTACGCCCGTTCTGAAGCACGTCTTGCCACCACGGATTGGTGCCGTACCCGACACCCATGTGGTTGGGCACGATATCCAGAATCAGGCCCATGCCGTGGGCCTTCAGCTCCGAGACCAGGCTGCGGAATTCCTCCTCGCTGCCGATCTCGGGGTTAAGCTGGTTGTGGTCGACGATGTCGTAGCCGTGGTCACTTCCCGGACGCGCCTTTAGCAGCGGCGAGGTGTAACAATGGCTGACTCCGAGCCGCGACAGGTACGGTACCAGCCTGCGGGCGTCTTCGAAGTGGAGGTTTCGGTTGAATTGCAGTCGATAGGTGGAGAGCGGGCTGACGTCGCGCTTTTCAGCGGCTAAACGTTCCAAACACTCGGTGAGCTCGGTTCCGAGCTCGATAAGGGCTGGCCAACTAGCACGCATTCGGTCTTGCTCGCGTTGTACACACTACTACTATGTCAGCGGAAATGCCTCAGCAATTTTAGATGCACCAAGCCGGCAGTTGGGCTGTGCCCGCAGGCTGCCTGCTTTACTTAATCGCGGGTGGCGGCGAGAATAAGTGCTTGCCCGTTATTTTCCGCTTTATTACCTGTTCGAAAGGATGGTTATGGCTGCCACTGGGGAACTGATTCGCATGATGAATTTCGTGGACGATATTGCAGCGACGCTGCGCCGCATCAACAGCAGCTTCTATCTGCTCAGCGCTGAAGAGAAGAAGCGCCTGGCGGAATACATGCGCCATGCCGATCCCAATTTCCTGCACGTCATCGAGACGCTGGAAAAGGGAGAGTAGCCTGATGGCCGGAGTCCGCACCATCGCCGTGATTGGCGCCGGCATCATGGGCCGCGGTATCGCTCATGCCGCGGCATTGGGCGGTTATCGCACCATCCTGGAAGACATTCTCCCCACCGCGCTGCGCAAGGCCGAAACGGAAATTCGCGCCAACCTCGACAAGGCCGTCGAAATCGGAAAAGTCACCAGGGACGCTGCCGACGAAGCTTTCGAGCGCCTGGAATATGCCTCATCGGTGGAACAGGCGGCGCGCGAGGCCGATCTGGTCATCGAGGCGGTGCCCGAAGAGATGGAATCGAAGATCGAGATTTTCACCCTTCTCGATAAGGTCAGCCGTCCGGGCACGATTCTGGCGTCGAACACGTCATCGCTCAGCGTCACGGAAATTTCTTCGGTGACCTATCGCGCGCCGAAATGCGTGGGCATGCACTTCTTCAATCCGGTGCACAAGATGAAGCTGCTGGAGGTGGTGCGCGCTCTGGAAACCGACGATGACACGCTGGCGGCCGCGGTCGATGTGGGCAAGCGCATGGGCAAAGAGGTTGTGGTCATCAAGGAATCGCCGGGCTTCATCACCAGCCGCATCAATGCCATGATCGGCAATGAGGCCTTTTATATGTTGCAGGAGGGCGTTGCCACCGCTCAGGACATCGACAAAGCGCTCAAGCTTGGTTTGAATCATCCCATGGGCCCATTTGAGATGGTCGATCTGGTCGGGCTCGACACTCGTTTGCACATCCTCGAATATCTGCACAAAAGCCTGGGCGAAAAGTTTCGTCCGGCGCCGCTGCTTGTGCAGTACGTCAAGGCCGGACGCCTGGGCCGCAAGGCCGGGCGCGGGGTGTATGAGTATCCGGAGCAGAAGGCTGGGGCAAAAAGCTAAGATGGCTTCCAGCTATCTTCTCAATGAAAATCATGTGACCGCACATCCGCATCGGTGACATCCACCGTCTCGACGGCATAGGCTTCGCGCATGGGCGCAAGCCGATCGACCTTCACCGAAATCACGCCCTCCTGATTTTGCAGTATGCCTTCCAGCAGCAGAAACTTTTCCGACTGAATCATGATGCGGTTCTGCTCCATCACGTCGGGCGAGATGATCGCATTGCTGATTCCGGTTTCATCCTCCAGGCTGAGAAAGACGAAGCCCTTGGCGGTGCCCGGCCGCTGTCGCGCGATCACGCATCCAGCCGTCCGCACATAACGGCCGTGCACAACCTGCGTCAACTCATGCGCGGAGAGCACGCGCGCCCGGCGTAAAGCGGCCCTGCGATATGCCATGGGATGAGGCCCGACTGTAAGCCCGGCGCCGCGAAAGTCGGCGACCAGCCGCTCCTCGGGCGTCATGGGCGCAAGTGGCGAAGCCGCATCGCTCTCCGGAATCGCTTCCAGCAGCGGGCCGGCAAAACGCACGGCTCGCTCCACCTGCCACAGCGCATCGCGGCGATGCAGGCGCTGCCTGCTGGACGAATGTTGTTGTCTCGGCGACGGGTGGAGCAGGCCTTCAGGCCTGCAGTCAGCTCCCGTTAAGACTTCGCGCTTTAGCGCCTGAGGTAAATGGTTTGCGCTTACCTCAGCGGCTAAAGCCGGAATCCCAGGCAGTTCTCCAATGCAGCGCTGAAGCGCTGCTCCACCCAAGTCCAGCGACTTGGAATCCGTGGTGATGTTTGCCAGCGCATCTTCCTCTCTTGTGCAGCCAATGGAATTGAGTGCGCCAATCGAGGCCAGCAGCACCAGTTCCTTGCGGCTCAATTCGGGCACGCGATGCGTGAGGTCCACGATGGAGGCAAAAGGCCGCTTACTGCGCTCGCGCACGATAGCTTGCGCCGCCTTTTGGCGTAATCCTTTGGCATAACGAAATCCCATGCGCAGCGCGAATCGTGCGGGGTGCTCATCATATCCTCGAAAGGGCATGGTTTTAGCCGTGCTGGGGGAGTTCCTAACTCCAGAATTATGGGTTTGAAGGGGCGCGCCTTCAGGCGCGCCGCAAGTCTGCTCTTTGACGAGTGGCTTTAGCCACTGAGGGCACGCAGTTTCTTGTGTCCCGCGAGTTTCCTCAGCGGCTAAAGCCGTATTTGTTCCCGGCTTCGTACGGCGCGGCTGAAGCCGCGCCCCTTCAAAACGCTGTGTATCTGACAATGTGGTGTTGTCTTCTTCCAGCGTACATAGCCACTCCGACCGCGCAATGTCCACCGGCTTTACTCGCAGCCCGTGCCGCTGTGCATCTTTCACAATGGTTGAAGGATGGTAGAACCCCATAGGCTGATTGTTCAGCAGCGCCGCGGTAAAAGCCGCCAGGTAATGGCACTTGAGATAAGCGCTGGCGTAGGCGATCAGCGCGAAGCTGGCGGCGTGCGACTCGGGAAATCCATAGAGCGCGAACGAAGTAATGGAAAGGATGATCTGCTCCTGCGCTTCCGGCGGGATGCCGTTACGGTCCATGCCCGTGCGTAGTTTGATCTCGATATCGCGCATGCGCATCTCGCTGCGCTTGAAGCCGAAGGCGCGCCGCAGTTCCTCGGCTTCGCCGCCGCTGAATCCGGCGGCAATCATCGCCATGCGCAGCAGTTGCTCCTGAAACAGTGGTACTCCCAGTGTGCGCTCCAGTACCGGCTGCAGCGAGGGATGAGGATAGACAACGGCTTGCCGTCCCTGCCGGCGTTGCAGAAAAGGATTGACCATCTGGCCGACAATAGGCCCCGGGCGAATGATTGCGACTTGTACCACAATGTCGTAGAAGCGCGTGGGATGCAGTCGCGGCAGGCATGACATCTGTGCCCGGCTTTCGATTTGAAACATGCCTACTGTGTCGGCCTTCTGTAGCGTGTCATACACTGTGGGATCGTCGGGCGGCAACTTTCCCAAATCAACTGTTTCTTCGTAGTGATTGCGGATCAGGTTGATGGAATCTTCCAGCACGGCCATCATCCCCAGTCCCAGCAGGTCAACCTTGACGATGCCGAGGTCGGCGCAATCTTCCTTGTCCCACTGCACCACGACGCGGCCAGGCATGGTCGCGGGCTCCAGCGGGACCACCACATCGAGTTGCCCCTGGCAAATCACCATGCCGCCGGAGTGCTGCCCCAAATGTCGAGGCAGGTCCTGTATCGCCATGCAAAGCTCGAAGAATTTGCGCATGCGCGGATGCCGCAGGTCGAAGCCGGCATCGCGAAACTGCCGTTCCAGCGTGTCATCCGGGTCTTTGTATTCCCAGGAACTCACCAGCCCGGAGAGGCGGTCCAGGGATTCGCCATCAAAACCCAACGCCTTGCCTACTTCGCGCGCCGCCGAACGTCCGCGATAGGTGATGACGTTGGCCGTCATGGCAGCGCCGAGTTTGCCGTAGCGCTGATAAACGTACTGGATGGCGCGCTCACGCTGATCCCCGCTGGGCAGGTCGAGATCGATGTCGGGCCATTCGCCACGCTCCTCCGACAGGAAGCGCTCGAACAGCAAATCCATGCCGACCGGATCGACTGCCGTGATTCCGAGCGAATAACAAACTGCGCTGTTGGCCGCCGATCCCCGACCCTGCACCAGGATGCCCTGTTCGCGGCAGAAGCGCACAATGTCCCACACGATGAGGAAGTAGCCCGCCAGTTCGAGTTTCTTGATAAGCAAGAGCTCGCGCTCAATCTGGCGTTGCGCGCGCTGCCACAATTCGCTTTGCCCGGGGCGCAGATAGCGATCACGGGCACCTTCCATGGTGCGCGCCCGCAGAAACGAGTTCATGGTTTCGCCTTTCGGCACGGGGTAGCGAGGGAACTGATACCCCAAATCGTTCAGCGTGAATTCAAGGCGCGACGACACCTCCAAAGTGTTTGCCGTGGCTTCAGGCAGATCAGCAAATAAATGCAACATCTCCTGCGGTGTTTTGATATAACGCTCGCTGTTGCGCGCCAGCAGGCGGCCGGCTGTATCGAGGGTGCGATGGTTGCGGATGCAGGTGAAGACATCCAGTATCTGGCGCTCTTCCGGCTTGGCATATTGTGCACCTTGCGTGGCCAGCAGCGGCAGGCCCAGGCTGCGCGCCAGCTCAACCGCTGCCTGGTTGCGGGCCTCTTGCTCGCGGTTGTAGTGGCGTTGCAGTTCGACGTAAACATTCCCGTGTCCATAGATCGCGATTAATTGTTCGAGTGTACGGCGGCCCGCCTCCACGCCGCCGGTAGCCAGCGCATGGGCCAGCGGACCTTCATCGCCGCCGGTCAGACAAATCAATCCATTCGCATATTCACGGAGATCGTCCACCGAAGCGATGGCTTGCGACGCAAGCACCGGTTCGTCATCGCATGCCGGCTTCGCGCGGCGAGGCAGCGCAGCCGGATATTTTGGCGCACGCAACTTCATGCGAGTCACCAGCCGGCAGAGGTTCTGGTAGCCTTCCCGCGAGGCGCACAGTAACGGCACGCGCGGAGTGAGGAATGCCAGGGAAAGCAAAGGTGGAAGCACCGGGCTTTAGCCCGGTGAAGAAGGCATCGCTGCAAAGGGCTTTAGCCCCGGGCGAGCCATTGTCATTTGCATAGCTTGGCAGCAGGGAAGTGATCTCTGCCCCGATATGCGCCTTGATGTCGAGCTTCTTTGCTGCCAGATGAAAGCGCGGCGCGCCGTACACTCCATCGCGATCGAGCAATGCCATTGCCGGCATTTGGTATGCGGCGCACACTTCGGCCAGTTCTTCGGGAACCGAAGCTCCTTCGAGAAAGCTGAACGCCGAGCGAGCGTGGAGTTCGATGTACATAGAACCAGTAGCCAGAGTCAGTTGTCAGTAGTCAGTTACGCCGCAGGTTTTAGATCAATGAGTTCTCTTTACAGCAGTCGCTGAATGCTGAATGCTGAATGCTGATGCTAATGCTGATTGCTAATTGCTAATTGCTAATTGCTAATTGCTAATTGCTAATGCTCACATCAGTCATAGCTCGCCTCCGCAAACCACTTTCCGCTCGCGAGATCGCGGTAAATGCAATAAAGGGCCACATTGCCGCTGCTTCCATTAGCTAGCGCTACATCCCATTCTTCACGGTCCCACGGACACGCCCGGTCCTCACTTGCGCTTTCTTTTTTCACATTCTCCATCCACCAGTCCCCGGAGAAGCACCACGGTCCTGCCGACCACAAAACTTTCCCCTGCAGTTCGGCTCGACAGGACGGTTTGGTCACGGCGGTCAAAGCAACTGGGCGCCCATCCGTCAGCCTGACCTGAAGCTGCCACGGCGGCCGAAAAATACGTAAAGCTAATCGCGCCGGCTCCTTTATATCTGACATTGTGGGAGCAATCTTCTGCTTCGGATCTTCCCCGGCCACAAAATGGTCCATCAGGAAGCTGTCTTGCCGGTGAGAATCCAGCAGCCGCGCGATTCCCGCTCGCCGCTCGCCTACGATGCCACTGATACGTGCCAGCGTGATTTCCAGCTTCTCCGCTTCTGGAGTAACCGGCAGGAAAAGCCCGTGCTGTGCCGAACGTGGAGGCGCGGGCTCGGCCGCAAGCCATACTTTGGTGATGGGAGCGCCCGGCGGATGGGCCGCTAATTCCAACTGCAGCAGCTTGAGAAAAACCTTGGTATCGCGCATGGCCACCGGCAGGCGCAAAGTGTGCTCCACAGTATGGTTATCTCCCACAATGTGGGATAATGTCCTAGATAATTCTTGCGCCGTCATGGTCTCCTCGTCGGCAACCCGCCGCTCCAGCCGCAAACGCAAATGCAATTCCTGTACAGCCAGGGCGCGGGCCTCCAGCCGAGCGCATAATTGCTCCAGCAGTCGGTTCAAAACGAACGACAGCGGCTCCAGCGTTTCGACTGGAGATTCCAACTCCATGGCCTCTTCAAAATGGGTAAGCGGCCCGCAGAGCGCCAGCGTGCGCATGCCTGTTCCCCGGGCCAGACGCTGCAAACGCGCGCCCGCTTCACCCAGCCGTGAAGCCAGCGCGTGCTCAGGCAGCAGCGCCAGGGTGCGAAAATCGCGTACTCCCCATCGTTCCAGGGTGTCGAGCATCTGTTCCCGCAGCTTCTCGCGTTCGCGATCGGTAGCCGGCGCGTTTTTCAGCGAGATATCGAATGCATCCAGCAACACCTGCAACGGCAGCACTCCCATGCGATGCGCCTCTTCTCCAGCAGGGAGCACGGTAGTCCCGCTGAATCCGCGCGCAGCATGCAAGGCCGCTTCAGGATTTGCGGCCAGCGCGATATTGGCCTCCAGCGCCACCGCGTTTACCCGCGACGCCAGCGAGCGCGCCATGGTTGCAGGCGCGCCGTAGAGCCGCTCCAGTCCGGCCAGGTCCAGCAGCAAGGTGTCGCGGGCGGTGTCTTCCACGCGCGGCGTAAAAGCATGGGCAACGTCGAGCAGCGCGGCATGGGCCGAGTTCTCCTGCTCAGCTGAGCGCTGGCGCAAGATTGCCAGACCAGGCTGCGGCTTGCTTTTCGCGCACCGGGAAGAAAGCTCGATCTGCGTGGTCTTGGGATTTTTCACCATGGCTTCGCTGGAATGGGCCGCTTCGGTTGCAGGAGTTGAGAAAACAGCAGCCTGCAGCTTTGTCATACCCGCCTCCATTCCCAGGCCGCGGGCTTTTTCATTGAGCGCCACCACGCGCACCAGTGGAGATTTGCCTTCCAACACCACCACCGCCTGTTCGCGCAACCAGGGCTCGACGCGCACGATGGCCTCCACGGAAAAGTCGGGAATGTAGATACAAGCAAACATCCAAGCCTCGAAGTCGAAAGTTGAAGATCACCATGCAGCGTGCAATTCAAAAGAGACATTGGCTGGCTGCGCCGGTTTGCGGGGCGCGCCGGGGCCGCCATCGAGCACCCCGCCGTGGCGGGCCGGCGGATTGGAGCAGCGCACCACTTCGGCCTGCAATTGCATTCCATGCAATATCGCGGCATGGCTTACGGGATTGTTCTCGGGAATGCTGGCGCCGTTGTGCGACACAACTTGCCAACCTCCCTGTTCAATGCGCGCGGAAGCTGCCACGGCATCGCGGGCACATACCGCCTGGGGCCCCAATCGCACCACCAGAGAAGCGCAGGTCTTCGCGCAGGGCTCCTGTTCGATGAGCAACAGTACGGTCGCCGTCGGTTCCACCGCGCGGCGGAAACGGAACCACGAGGTGAGTGGCACGCGCCGCGCACTTTCGCTGGGAATGTCGCCAAGATCGAGCACCACCATGCCAAAGCCACCGCCTTGCAGCAGCAGGTCCGTCACCTTCAACACTTGTTCGAGGCGGCCCAGTGCAGCCCGTGGTGGATGGTTTTTATGCGATGACAAACTCGGACGCTCACTGCAACGCACCCACAGCAGGCGCTCAAGATCCACGCCAGCGGCCGCCGCCGAAGCGGGATCGAAGCTGTCGCTGGCGTCCACCAGCGCGCATACCTCCCGCCGGCCGGTAGCTTCGGCTAGCGCCGCCAGCATCACCCCGGTGCGCCCCGAGGATGCCGGCCCGGTGATTTCACTGAGCGCTCCTCGCGGCAGACCCTCCGGTGAGCGCATTGAGTGCCGCCAACCCAGTTGAGACCATTTGCGGTGCGGCACGTTCGCGCAGCAACAGCGTGGAGGAGAGGCGCGCACCTAGCGAAGACTCAATGTGGGCACGGAGCGTGGCATGAGACGGCATAAGGACCTCAGGTGGCGGAGCGAGAAGGGGTAGGAGCTACTTTCGCTTTTTATTCGCCTATAAATGAGATTCTGCTACGAGAGACCAAGGTTGTCAACCCCTGTGCGAAGGGCCACATTAAAACTGGGCTTTTGCGGGCTTTGCGGGGGATAGCACAAATTATGGATAGCGCTATTGGCAAACCCGATGGTAGGCCGGGCGATATCCCTTTTGCTGCGCCTCCGTTTGTTTCATGTAGACGCCCGACTTCGTTGCTCCATACCAGTGTGTGTTGGGACAGTGATAGACGCCGGAATTCGTGTTGACCCAGACTTGGACATCGGGATTGCCCAGGGTTGAGGAGGGTCCTGGAGGCGCAGGCGACTTTGCTGGCGAGGTTTGTGGGGTTGGCGGCGGAGTTGAGGGTGTCTGCTGCGCTCGCATGGTCGCGGGTGCGAACAGCGCGAACCATAGAATGAAGAACGCAAGCAACCGCCTCATTCGCGACCTCTTTATGAAAATTAAAGCGTGTACGTTCTCATTGCCGAACCAGAAAAGACTAGCACTCGATAAAGACGTGCGCAGTGATGCATTGCACAGAATCGTGTGTCGATCGGGGGAATGGATGGGCGCGGGTAGTGTCCTAATTTCAATTTTCACGGGACAGACAAAAAAGGAGATGTGAATTGACACAAATTAGGACAGTACCGAGGCGCGCGAAACGCTGATAAACGCTGGCGATTTGTTATAATGCAGGAGCCATTCTGAAGGGGCGCTATCGTCTAGGGGTTAGGACGGAAGATTCTCAATCTTCAAACCCGGGTTCGATTCCCGGTAGCGCTACCATTACTGCTGCAATCACTTACGCCGTTTCTGAACACAGCCTATATTTGTCACTGTGGCCATTTTTGTGGCCACCCTATTGCACCGTCTCGGACAACTGCTGATTCCTGCGCTCGATTGCTTCCCTAATCAGCGTCACATTCGAGTGGTTGTAGATGCGCGTGGTATTGACTGATTGATGCCCCATCGCATCCATGACCGCCATCACGTTTCCGGTGCCCTCCATCGCGTCGGTTGAGAAACGATGGCGAGCACAGTACAGGACGACCGCTTCGGGAATACCTGCCAACCGTTTGGCTTCCAGCCACTGCTTGGAAACCTCGCGATCGGTGATATGGCCGGATTGGGCTTTCTTTGACGGAAACACCCATCCTTCGTTTACGCCTTCCTTGCGCATCAGCAGTGCTGCCTTGACGCGCTCGGTCAGCGGAACGTAACGCCGGGATTTGCGGGACTTGCCGCGGGGGTTGAAGATCAACCCTTTGTCCCAATGGATGTTCTCCCACCGCATTCGGAAGATCTCGCCAGGGCGAAGACCAGAATCCAGCATGATTAACAGGACCGTTCGGAACGGCTCCCAGCCTACACGCGATTTTCGGCCTTTCGCCGTAAGGCGCGCGCCCGCCGTGACCGCTAGCAACAGCTGCTCCATCCACGGCTCCATAAGTTCTTCCCGTCCGTACTCCTCGACGAGTTTCACGACTGGCACCGTGGATAGAAGTTGCCACTCGTGCGCTTTTTTCAGCATGCGCCGAAGCGTGCGCAGAGCGTTGTTCGTGTTCGCGGCTGACGATCCCTCGATGATCGAGGCTTGATCTGTCGTTATGTGATCCAGTTTCATACGAGCGATGGGTGTGGACTCCAACATCCGCCAGCCGACTCGGTAATACTTACGGGTTGGCGCCTTCGGCGGACGGTCCGCCGGCAAAGCTTCCAACCAGTTGAAGAAGCGATTCGAGAAGTCAGCCAGCGTCGGGATCTTCTTGTTTCCCGGCGCGCGACCGTCTTCCAGTAACCGCGCGAGCACCAGCGACTCCACTTTCTTGGCTTCCTGCTCCTTGGAGGTCTTGCAACTCCCTCGATAGCGCTTGCCATTCCAGCGAAACGCGAAGTGCCATACATTGCCCCTTTTAATGAGCGACACGTTTTTCCTCCGTCGTCGCTCTCGCCTTTGAGACACGCAGGTTGCGCCCGATAAAATTCTCAAGCGCAGCAGCATCATACCTCACCAGGCGACCGAGTTTTACATAATTCGGGCCGTCGCCGGAGACGCGCCAGTAGCGCAGCGTGTTGACGCTGACGCTCAAGCGCCTCGACACTTCCTGCTCGTCTAAAAGCTGAATGTCTGTCATTTGTCTGTACCCTCAACAACTCCGAACCGCCGATCGTGTGAGCGCGCCGAGGGACCGCCACATCGAACTTTGCAGCCGGATCCACGAATCCCGGCAGACTTCGAAAAGGCTTTCCTGTCGATCGCCGAACTCGTCGCGTCGTCGCAGCTGTGTTCATCAGCAACCGAGTCGGTCCAGAACGGTCGCCAGCCGGTTCAACGGATGCGGACCCGGACACCGAGGGGCTTCGCCTCTTTAAGGAGGATTTAGCCGCGATCCAAGATCCAGTCAAACGGGCCTAATCGAGCGAAAACTGATTGGGCCGGTTGGCGGCGGCCTGCAAGCGGGCGAGAAGGCAGCCGGCGGGGTTTTTTGGAGCTTTGCGTTTGACTAACGGACGGTAATGGCTGGTATCAAGTGAGGCACTATGATTTGAGGATTTATCTCACCGATTACAGTTTGACTGGAGTCTCTGCCCGACTCCGGTGGCGGCATGTGTCTATTCAGAGCTTGCCACCACAAAGTCGATCTTCTCACCGATGCGTTGCCTGACTTCCTTGAGCCACGCTCTTGGATTCGTGCCGTGAATCACGCGCCCCAGAAAGCCCAGCCGCTCGGCGGCATTGTTGCGATTTCGCCGAATGTCGTCCTTCGTGATCTTGGTGTACAGAGCGAGAAAGCTATCCATGCTCCGGGGTTTGGCGAAGACGTAAGTCGCGTGGCCGAGCTGAGGGGTTTCGACGACAACAGCTTTCTCAACGTCGAAAATGTATTCGTCGCGAAACAGATAAATCCGGCGTGCCCGGCGTGAGAGCTGGCGATAGAAGAACGGGTCATAATCCGGACGCCAGCTGATCTGTGCGACATCAAAGTCACCGGGAAGATGTAGCCCGGAACACATTCGCTCGAGCTCCGCTTTCTCGACCGCCCGATGTTCCAGGCACAGGCGGATCTGATCAAGAGCCTGTGAGTACTGACCGAAGCGGTGATAGGTTGTTCGCGCCGATCTCCAATTGTTGCTGGAAATCGGCTGGGAGTTTGACCTCCAGCCGGCTCGGCAATGCAGTCTCCCAAGTAACGAGTTCCCACTCCCCGCGACGTTTGCGGTATTTGCCAGTTTGTACGAATGTGCCCTCGACCTCGATCTTGGTTCCCAACAGATGCTTCCACTGATTCCAAGTGCGGTCCCAGAATGTGTGTAGGGCGGC
>CAVOMO010000003.1:0-85734 GCA_963697045.1 uncultured Acidobacteriaceae bacterium | reverse complement strand
CTCGTAGAGGCGGATTGCTATCTCGCTGCATCTATATGAATGTCAACCATGGAAACCCAAGTTCAGGAGCGCGCAAGTGTCGAGCGGCAGATGTTTACGGCTCGCGTGCGCCGGTCGGTCCTGCTGTCGCCGCAGACCAAGCATCTCGAGCTTAGCGTCGAGGGGGTGGAAGAATTCCGCTTCGTTCCGGGACAGTTTGTCTCGATCAAGCAGCCGCGTCCCGATGGCAAGGAACACACCCGTGCGTACTCCATCGCTTCGGCGCCGCGTCAGAACCCGACGTTCGATCTCTGCCTGAATCGCGTGGAGGAGGGCTTCCTCTCCAACTGGCTCTGCGATCTGCCGGAAGGGGCGACCGTCAAGCTTCACGGGCCGCACGGGCTTTTCACCTTGCGCGAGCCGCACAAGGACGCCATTTTCATCGCCACCGGGACCGGCATCGCTCCCATCCGCGGCATTATTCATTGGCTCTTCGAGAAGCCGGAACGCAATCGCGGCCATGAATACTGGCTGGTCTTCGGGACGCGCTACGAGCACAGCCTTTACTACCGTGACGAGTTCGAGCGCATCGCACGGGAGAATCCGAATTTTCACTACGTGCCGACGCTCAGCCGCTGCGGCGACGTTTGGACGGGCTGCCGCGGCTACGTGCAAGATCATGTGCGCGAGATCGTTGCCGCCCGCACCGACATGCAGGCGTACATCTGCGGCTTGCATCAGATGGTGGACGCCAATCGCAAGCTGCTCAAAGAAGAGATGGGCTGGGACCGCAAGCAGATCGTGTTCGAGCGGTATGACTAACTAACGCTCACCCGACCAGCTTCGCGCATCCCACCGGCTCCATGTGTGCCGTGAAGTGCCGCAAGAATGGCGCTTCGTACGTGAGATGCATGCCCTGTATTTGCTCGCGACGCTTCCATACCGCGAGAATCACCTCAATCACGTAATCCATGTGGCTCTGCGTGTAAACACGTCGCGGAATCGCCAGGCGCACCAGGTCCATAGTGGCGGCCGCCCCAAACATCAGGGTGCCAATCTCCACCGAGCGAATACCGCCTTCCAGATACAACTCCGCCGCCAGCGCCACCCCAGGAAACTCGTCCAACGGAATATGCGGCAGAAAGGCGCGCGCGTCCAGATAAATTGCGTGCCCGCCCGGTGGCTGCATGATGGGCACTCCCTGGTCGGCGATGTGATTTCCCAGGTACGCAGTAGAAGCGATGCGGTAGCGCAAATAATCCTCTTCCAGCGACTCCTGCACACCGACGGCGATGGCCTCAAGGTCGCGGCCGGCAAGGCCGCCATACGTCGGATAGCCCTCAGTCAGAATCAGCAGATCTTTTTCCTGACCCGCCAGTACTGCGTTATTGGTGCACAGAAAGCCGCCAATATTTGCCATGCCATCTTTCTTCGCCGACATGGTGCAGCCGTCGCCCAGCGCGAACATCTCCTGCGCAATTTGCTTGGGAGTCCTTGCAGCGTATCCCTCTTCGCGCAGCTTGATGAAGTAAGCATTTTCGGCGAAGCGGCAGGCGTCGAAGTACAGGGGAATGCCGTGCTTGCGGCAAACCGCGCTGACGGCACGAGCATTCTCCATCGAGACCGGCTGCCCACCGCCGGAGTTGTTGGTCACGGTAAGCATGACCAGCGGGATACGTTCACGGCCAACGCGGGCGATTAAATTCTCCAGCGCACCCACGTCCATGTTCCCTTTGAAAGGAAGGCGCGTCGCCGGCTGGCGAGCTTCAGGGACCGGCAGGTCCACGGCTTCGGCGCCGACGAATTCTATATTGGCGCGCGTGGTGTCGAAGTGCGTGTTATTGGGAACCACGTCGCCCTTCTTGCACATTACGTTGAACAGAATGCGTTCGGCGGCGCGTCCCTGATGGGTCGGGATCACATGCTGATAACCAAAAATGTCCTGGATGGAGTCGCGGAAATGATCGAAGCTGCGGCTGCCGGCGTAGCTTTCGTCGCCCAACATGATCGCCGCCCATTGCTGGGTTGACATCGCGCCGGTGCCCGAGTCGGTGAGCAGGTCGATCAGCACATCGTCGGCCGGAAGGAGAAAAAGGTTGTAGTGGGCGGCGCGGAGGAGATCTTCGCGTTCTTCGCGGGTCGTCCAATGGATGGGTTCGACGCTCTTGATGCGAAACGGCTCGATGATGGTTTTGGTCAGCATGGCAAGCTCCTTCCGGTTCACGGAAGCTAAGAAGTATGCTGACGGTTTTGGGCGGAAAGCGCAGTGACTGAGGTCACACTTGTGGGCTGTGGTGAAGAGAACTTAGAAGCTTTCGCGTCGCCGCACCGCGTGGTGGGCCAACTGGTTGGCCTCGCAGTTGTCTTCGCGCTGAATGTGTTCGATGGAGAAGTCAACTCCTCGCGCCAGTTTGCGGCAGATCCAGTTCAGCGAATGCAGGCGCGGGCTGCGGCAGGCGTACTCGCCGGTCATCTGCTTGACCATCACTTCGGAGTCGGAATAGACATGCAAGGTCTTGGCCCCGACCGTGATGGCATGTTGCAGCGCCTCAAGCAGGGCGACGTATTCGGCAACGTTGTTGTCCTGATGCCCGATCCAGCGGGCGATGCGGGTGGTTTCGCCATCCGGACTTTCAATCACGACCCCAATCCCGGAAGGTCCGGGATTTCCGTGCGAGCCGCCGTCCACGTAGGCTACAAGATCGGGCATTCAACTCCTACTTACATACAATGCTTCAGTGCGTGAAATTGGTCAAGAGCCAATTCTGGTTCCTCAAAGACTATCGTATGGATGCTACAACTCTGTGTAAAAGGTGTGAATTCATCGCGGATAAAAATAGAGGTGTTGAAAAAAGAGCGTAATTTCTGTCGCTTGCGCGAAAAGATTCGCACACAAAAATAAACCGCACTTGCACCAACCTTGGGCGTTGACAATTTCGCATCCTGCTGTAGGATCACACATGTCGACGGCAGAAAAGGACAGGCAAACATAATAGTAGCCAGTCCGAAGTAAGCTGGGTGATCGGTTCCGAGGGGCGACCCGGAGGAACCGCCAGACCCGAAAAAACCGACTGCGCTGCGAGGCGTCAGCCGGGGTCAGGGACCGCGAAAGCGGTGATCGCACCAAGGGCTGTGACGGTACATGCGTCCACGCTGTTGGCTCCCTCGCAGGAGTCGACGGCTAGAGCATAACCAAAGTCACAGCCTTTTTATATTGCTCGCCGTTTTCGGCGGTCCTCGCCGGATTTCTCCTCAAACGCAAATCATCCGCTTGCCTATTGCCGGCCTTGCAGGCGTTCCGCTGCTGCGAAACACTCTTGAGCGTGGGCCGTATCTCCGAGATCGCTATAGGCCCGACCCATGTTATTCCATGCGGCAAGCCTTAAATTGGCGTCGTGCGAGGAACTCAAGGCCTTCTTGTAGCGCTCGATGGCCTCCGGCAGATTTCCGCGCTGTTGCTCGTAGGTGCCAATGTTCATGTTGCTTACCGGGTCGGCAGGGTAAATTTCCGTCGCCTTGATGAAGTGCGACACGCCTTCCTCGACCCGGCCCTGGCTCACCAGTATCTTGCCCAGGTTGTTTTCCGCCAGCCAATTGCGATTGGTGACTTGCAACGTATGCGACCACAGGGTCGCGCTGTCGCTCCAGTATCCGATCTGGCGATACGTCAGGGCCGTTAGACCTAAGAGCACTGCGAAGCTGAGAGCGGCCAGCCACGGGGTGGAAATGTGCCGCTGCTCCGCCCACTCCGATATGCCCCAGCAAACCATGATGAACAATCCGATGAACGGCAGATAAGCGTAGCGGTCGGCCATCCCTTGCATGCCCTGGTATCCCACGCCCTCAAGCCCGATCATGGGTACCATGGTGCCCAGAAACCAAAGCCATCCCACCGTGAGATAGCGTCGCCGGCGATCGATGACCAGCGCGGTAATGGCCAGCAGCAACAGCAGCGCGGCGCCAACCTGCCATCCGCTCAAAGTATTTCCACGGTGCGGATAGAAGACCGCCAGGCGCGTGGGCCAAACCGCATCGCGCAGATACTGCCCGTAGGAGAAGATGGCGTTCTGCAGCCGGACCCATGGCGAATACCAGACATTGACAGCACCCGCGCGCACTCCCTTCATGGTCAAGACAGCGCTAACCGCGGAAAGGGCGAGCAGCGGCAGTTTTTCCACTATCAGCCAGGAGAGGTTCCTCGGCGGAAAGGTAGTTTGGGTTGCGATGCCGGAATCCGCACCTGGCGCTGAGGGAAACATCCGCCGCAACGGCCAGTAGTCCCACAACAGCAGAACGCATGGGAAGGTAATCACCTGCGGCTTGGCCAGCAAACCGAGTGCAAACAAGAACGCCACCGCCAGGTACCTGCCGATTCGCGGCTCACGCGCGTACCAGCGATATGCGCCCAAGGCGAGCAGAAAAAACAACATGCTCAGCACGTTCTTGCGTTCGGCAACCCATGCCACTGATTCGACGTTGATGGGATGCAGCGCAAACAGCGCGGCCACCATCGCGCTGCGTCCGGCGTAACCTGTCGCGCGCAGCAATACCCAAAACAGCAGAACAACGTTGAGCGCATGCAGCAGCAGGTTAACGTCGTGGTGCCCGGCGGGATTCAGTTGAAACAGCTGGCAATCCAGGGCGTGCGAAAGCCATGTCAGCGGATGCCAGGCGTCCACGTCGAACGTGGTGAAGGCCCAGGTCACGGTGTCCCAGTTCAGCCCGCTCTGGACCTGAAGGTTTTCCGTCACGTAGAGGCTGTCATCGTAGTTGACGAAAGGGTGGCCGTGGACGGGGCAGTAAAGCGCAACGGTTGCCACCACAAGAAAAAGCCCGAGAAAAAGTGGCCGGGTAAACCAGCGGGCCCCGGACTTGGACTGCGCTTCTTTGTCGGGCGATGCAGCAACGGAAGACGTGGGACCCATGTTGCCGACGAGTATAGCGGATTAGGGATTCTGCAAGGCAGGCGAAGAGAACGGGTGCTTTACCAGGAAGTATGGTTGGCGGCTACGGGCCGCCCCGCCTCTGGTCCACCCCTGTCTTGAACCGCTTTAAATTTTGTAGCCTTCGTAAAATTCCCCGCATCTGCTCTTGAGGCAGCAACAGGCAGCCGCCGAAAGTGGGGCCAGCCGACGCTCTCATTTTCTGCATCTTACAGACGATTCACAATTGCAGCCTATGCGCAGTACCAGCCCAATTCGCGATTTGCCGATGCCTGCGCCGACCCAGGGCGAAGCCTCGTTGCTGGAGAAATATCTGGCGGTGCGGGAGACTTCTCTCCAGATCTGTGCTCCTCTGAGCGTGGAAGATCACAGTTTGCAGCCGATGCCCGACGCCAGTCCGGCCAAGTGGCACCTGGCGCACACCACCTGGTTCTTCGAGACTTTCCTGCTCAGCGCACAGAACGGCTACTTCCCTTTCCATCCTGCGTTTCGCAATCTGTTTAATTCGTATTACAACGCCGTGGGCGATCGCCCTCTGCGGTCCTTGCGACACATCTTGTCGCGTCCGGGATTGGACGAGGTGCATGCCTATCGCGCCTATGTGGACGATGCAGTCGTGCACATGCTTACCGCCGATCCTGCACCCGAGTTGGCAGCGCTCATCACGCTGGGAATCAATCATGAGCAGCAGCACCAGGAGCTGATCGTCACCGACGTGAAGAACGGGCTGTGGACAAATCCGCTGCGGCCGGCGTTTCGTCCGGCGTCTGAAAGCCATGCGGTGAAGAGTGCGTCTGCCTCCATCCCGCCAATGCAGTGGCGCAGCTTCGATGAAGGGATTTACAGCGCCGGGTTTGCCGGCGAGGCCTTCGCATTCGACAACGAAGGCCCGCGCCACAATGTTTACCTGGAACCATTCCGTCTGGCGGCGCGGCTGGTAACCAACGGCGAGTATCTGGAATTCGTGCGCGACAACGGCTACGGCACTGCCGAGCTGTGGCTCTCCGACGGCTGGGATTGCGTGCGCAGCAACCAGTGGAGCGCTCCCTTGTACTGGGAGCAGCGCGCCGGCGAGTGGTGGCATTACACCGTCGAAGGCATGCAGCCGTTGAACTTGAGCGAGCCGGTTTGTCACGTCAGCTACTACGAGGCCGACGCCTTCGCGCGCTGGGCGGGCGGGCGGCTGCCAACTGAATTCGAGTGGGAAGTTGCGGCCAGGTCGTCCCGGGTGGTGGGAAATCTGCTGGAGAGCGGGAACCTGCATCCGCGTGCCGCCGAAGCGGCGCCGCCCCAGCCGCTATCGCAGATGTTCGGCGACGTGTGGGAGTGGACGGCGAGCGCGTACCTGCCATATCCCGGCTTCAGGCCGACCGCGGGTGCCGTCGGCGAATACAACGGTAAGTTTATGTGCAATCAGATGGTATTGCGCGGCGGTTCCTGCGCTACGCCGCAGTCGCATATTCGAGCGACCTACCGCAATTTTTTTCCGCCCCACGTGCGCTGGCAATTTATGGGCATACGGTTGGCCAATGGCAACAACTAGCAAGCAGCTTCAGTTCCTGGCAAGCGACGCAGTCGCCCTGGAGGTATTCGAGGGCCTAAGTGCGACGAGCAAGCGGCTGCCGTCGAAACTGTTCTACGACCACGTCGGCTCGGCCCTGTTCGAGCAGATCACCGAGTTGCCCGAGTACTACCTCACGCGCACCGAGCGCTCGATTCTTGAGGGTTTCGCCGGCGAAATCCTGCAGCATGCCGGAACGCCGTTGACGCTGGTCGAACTCGGGGCCGGCACCGCCAGCAAGACGTGCATTCTGATTGAGGAGCTGCTGCGCCGGCAGAGTCGCGCGCTGTTTTATCCAATTGACGTTTCGCCCACCGCGCTGCAGGAAGCAGTAGAGCAACTCGGCCGGCAATTTCCCGGTCTGCGGGTCAACCCCATCGTCGCCGACTACACCGGAGGCGTGCCCGCGCTGGGCCGCATCAGCGGGCGCAAACTGGTGCTCTACATCGGATCGAGTATTGGCAATTTCGAGCCCGACGAGTCGGTGCGCATGTTGCGCCGCATTCGCCGGACGCTGCGCTCGGGCGACGCTCTGCTGCTGGGCGCCGATTACGCCAAGAGCCCGAAGATTCTTCTGCCCGCCTACGACGATTCGCAGGGAGTAACTGCCGCGTTTAACAAGAACATTCTGGCGCGCCTGAATCGTGAGTTCAATGCCAACTTCGACCTCGACTGCTTTCACCACATACCAGTGTGGAACCGCCGCCAGTCGCGCATCGAGGCATATCTGGAAAGCACCACTGTACAGACGGCGTTCCTGCCGGCGCTTGACCTGGACGTGTGGTTCGAGCGTGGGGAGCGCATCCACACCGAGATCAGCTACAAGTACACCGACGCCATGATCGAATCGATCCTGCGCGAGAGTGGCTTCACCCTGGAGCACACGTGGTGCGACCGCAAGAAATGGTTCGGGGTGCATTTGGCGAGGGTGTAGGGCATGATCGGAAGACGAAATCCCACCCACCAAGCAAAAGAAGGTTGTAAGGGGCACCCAGCCTCAGTGGGTTCCCAATCGGCCAGCTATTTCATCTCTTAGGTGCTGAAGGTCTGAGCTATACAGCAACTCTTTAAGTTGTTGGGCCGGGACAACAAACGGAAACTCCGCTATTCGCCTGAACCGAGGCCTGCCAGGTTGTCGAGGCTGGTAGCGTAAGGTCCGAGGCTTCCTGCATGTATCCGCTTACGACGCCTAACAAGCCGAAGACACTTGGAACGCCACCTAATTGTTCACCCGGCCCACCGAACATTCCGGAGTTGGGTATACAATGTATATATATCGAAGGGGGCGTTATTATGGCAACCAGCATGGTTCATATCCGGGTGGACGAAAAGGTGAAGGCCAAAGCCGCAAAGACGTTGGCCGCGATGGGGCTGACAGTATCCGATGCCGTCCGTCTGCTGCTGACGCGGGTTGCCGCAGAAAAGGCCCTGCCGTTTGATGTGCGGGTCCCCAACCGCGAGACCGTTGCCGCGATGGAGGCCGGAGAGCGGGGCCAGGTGCGTAAAGCGACCAGTGTCGCCGCCATGATGGCCGAGTTGAATGCGCACCGTTGAATGGACTACGGCCTTCAGCCGCGATTACAAACGCACTAAAGCGACGCCACGGCACAGAGATGTCGGGACTTTACTCGCAGAGATCGCCACGCAGATGGCTGATGACCAACCGCTGAAGGAGAAACACCGCGATCACGCCCTGTCGGGCAACTGGAAGGACCATCGCGAGTGTCATCTGAAGCCGGACCTCTTGCTGGTCTACAAGAGGCCAGACGATAAAACCTTGCGGTTTGTCCGCATGGGCTCGCACAGCGAACTTTTCAGTAAGTAGCCAGGGGAACAACCCTGCGCCCCGATGCAGCGCCGGTAGGATGCGGTGTGGTGTGTGAGATCACCCCCCTAGCCGGGGTTCTATCAAAAGAAGCTATCAGCCAACAACATTTTTCCCGCCCAGGGTATCACTTGCCCGGCTTGACCATCTGTTTGTAGACCCGCTCGAAGGGTGCAGGACTGACACTAACCGCTCCGCGGTAGGGATTATCGAGCACCGCCACCATATAGACCATCAGCCCGAGTAGCGCTCCCATGAGGCCAGTCATCCAGACATGCATTTTCAGGCTCTCGGTATGGAAGAACCAAGTAGAAATAATGCAGATCAACGCTCCCAGCAAGATCAATGCCCATAGCGGCGGCGGCAATTCGGCAGCCACGCTATCCAGACGAATGCTTCGCGACTCCTCCAGAGCATCGAACTCCCGGGTAATGTCCGCGATCAGAATTTTTTGCTCTTCGGTAGTGGGCTCAAACGACTCAAAATCGCTTTGGAATTTATCGAGAGTCGTGCTGTTTTCAGTTGCGATATCGCCGCGCCGTTGCGCAGGCCAACCTATATCGATGACCCGGCGGGTATATTCGCGGAGATCATTCTGCAGCAAACTGCGTGGTGGCTCCGGAAGAGCGCTAACGCTGCCATAAAGGCCGGATAGAGCTGCTGCCTCTTTCGCCACCTTATTTTCCGTCTCGGTGTAGATCGTCCATGCTCCGATGGCGAGCAAGCCCAGCGAGACCCCGTAGAGAACCGTTAACCCCGCCAGGTAAAACCCGACAATATCGTTGTGGGAGAGTTGGATGTGCATGCGCCCAATCCATGACCGGGTGCAAAAAATCCCTGCCACACTGAAGGCCACAAAAAGGCCTACAGTAAGCAGTCCAAACAGCCAGTTAGGCAGGCTATAAACCCAATACATATCGATTGGCCTTTGTTAGACACACAAAGCTGATCAGTATATTGCACGAATTGAATGCAACGGCACTTAGATATTACTGCTCTGCGGCACCTTCACTTCTGCCGCACGTAGCTGTACATATAATCCGTGATCGCCGGAGAAGTCTTCACAATGGGCACTGAGGTCTTGAGCGAGTCCGCCAGCTTGGTCGGAGCGGTACCCGGCAAAGCTTCGTTGGTGAGCAGAAAACCTCCGGGCTTGATCATGGTCGCCAGGTTGGCGCGCGCCAGCGACTGTTCCAGTCCGCCGTAATAGACGAAGATGTTGGTGCCGATCACCAGATCAAATTGCTTATCCGGCGGCAGTGCCAGGGTCTGGAAAACAACATTCATGTCAACCGGAAATACCCGCAGCACGACGCCCGGGCGCACGCTGACGGCGCGGTTCCATATGTTTACCGCCGCCTCCGGAACTGGGATCCGTGTGCCCGGCTTCCCAACTTTTTCTCCCAGCTTCTGCCAATATTCGATGAAGCCGTTGTGGTATTCCTGACTCCATTGGTCCGATGGGCTGGATAGCAACTGAATGGTGTAAGGCTTCCCGGCAGTGGCGTCTTTGCGCGCGCGTTCCAGGTGCCGGTTCACCCTGGGGCTGATGTCGAAGGTGATGACCTCGACGGTAGCGGGGTCGGCAAGGCCCAGGCGGGCCAGCGAGTCGATCACCGCGAAGGGCTGCGTGGTTTGCGGAGGAACGAAGTCGGAGCCTGATTTTTTATTTACGAAATCAAGGCCCGGTCCGACGATCGCGATCCGGTGCACGCTGCCCGGCTTCAGCAGTCCCTGTTCCATCATGTGTTTCAGGTGCAGCTCAATGGTGTAGTCGGGATAGAGATTGCTGTCGGTGGAGATGCCGCGGTCCTTGAATGCCTGATAGGGATTGGTCTTCGTCTGCGCCCGGGCGCGCGCCACATCGTCGCGCCAACGGCCCAGGTTCGCCAGCAGGTAGGCCTTGACCTTGCTCTGCGCCTCGGGAGTTTTCAGGCTGAAGCCCTCCCTCTCCAGCAGCGCCCGCATTTCCAGCATGCCTTCGCTAGGATGCGGAGCGGCGAGCGCCCGCACCAGATCGTTGGCCCGCCGGTCAGCGATGGAATTGATGGCGGTGCTGTGTCCATAGTCACTCAGGTCCTCGTAGGTGATGGGCTGTTCCTTGGTGTAGGTGACACCCATGCGCAACAGATTGGTGAGGGTGTTTTCCTCGCCCTCGTCGATGCGGCTGCGGATTTCCTTGTCCTCTGTGCGGACCCACTTGTCCCAGGTAGCGGCAGTGAGGGAGGCCTTCAGCTCGGGCGGCAACGAGCTGCGCATGGCCTCCAGCACAGGCTGCGCGGATGAGAACGGGACGAACTGCGGAGTCTGCGCCAGTACGCCGCAGAATGTAAGAGAGCAGAAGAGGAATAAACCAAGTGTCTTACCGAGTTTGCTGGGCATAGGGGTCAGTACAGGGCGTGCTCCGGGACAGAAGTCGGCAGGGTTCTCATTGCCCCTTCATAATACTATGCGCCGCTGGCGTGACTCCGCTCAGGACTTCTTCTTCGCAGCGCGTCGCACCCAGTCCGTCCATGCACGTTCGGTGATCTGGCGCGCAGCGGCGCTGAGAACCATCGCCGTCTCTTCCGCTTCCCTGCAACTGAGTTCCCACCCGTTCAGTTCGAGGAAAACGACCAGGGCCGCCAGCGCAGTGCGCTTGTTTCCGTCCGCGAACGGATGGTTTCGCAGCAATCCCCAGGCATACGCGGCCGCCAGGCCGGCCACCGATGTCTTCGGTCCGTATGCCGCGAGGTTTCGAGGCCTCGCCACCGCGGATTCCAGCAGTCCGCGGGCACGCAGTCCGGAGATTCCTCCGTAACGCGCGATTAGTTCCTCATGGATGGCCTGCACTGCTTTCGCGGTGAGCCATCGCAGGCGCTTCACTTCGCCAGTTCTCGATAGCTGTTGCGGTGCCGCGCCTCGGTCCGGCGGAACGCTTCGACCTGCTCGGAGAAGTCGGCATCAAAAGGCGACAGTTCAATCCCGGCGCTGGTCTCGGTGAGATTCAATACGCCGCCCTCGCTCATGCGAAGGCGTTCGATGACCTGCTTGGGCAGCAGGACTCCATAACCATTGCCGATCTTGCGGAGTTTAGTTTGCATGGAGAGATTATAACATTAGTTATAATTCCTAACCAGTCGCCAGTTGTCAGTTGCCAGTGGTCAGTGGTCAGTGGTCAGTGGTCAGTTACCAGTTTCAATTACTGTTGTCATCCTGAGCGAGCCCGCAGCGGGCGAGTCGAAGGAGTTGCGTTTATCCCGTGGCTCGAACCGCAGATCCTTCGACTCCGGCGGCGAAGCGCCGCCTGCGCTCAAGATGACAGAGGTGGGGAACTGATCGACGGCCGGGCGCCCCACCCTTCTCGCCAGCCTTTGGGGAGAGGGTGGGACCTCGTGGGAACAACTGGCTACCGACTACTGGCCACTGACTACTGCTTACTGCTCTCCCCGTTTGCGGAGGAAGGCCGGAATCTCCAGGTCATCCGAGTCATAGCTGATGTTGACGCTGCTGCTCACGGTTTCAATCGTAGGCGGCTCGCCTCGACCGGCAGCGGCGGCCCGCGCCTGCAGCTGCGCCTCGTCCATCGGCTCGGCATGGCGAACAATCTCGGAATCAATGTCGTCGAGATTGTCGGGAATGTAGGGGACTCGCGACCGCTCCGCTTCAGGTTCTGACGGTTTCGCCGGCTGCGGCTCCCTCATGGCCGCCACTTCGTAGGTTGCGTGAACGCTGGCTGCGGTAGCACGCGACTGGTGCACCACATCACCTACCGAATGCGTCGCGCGGCGGGAAACATCCTTGAATCCGGTCGCGATCACCGTGATCTTCACTTCATCCTTCATCTTTTCGTCGAGCACGGCGCCGAAGATGATGTTGGCGTCCTCATGCGCGGCGCTCTGGATGATGGTGGAGGCCTCGTTCACCTCCGCCAGACGCAGCGAACTGGAGCCGGTGATGTTGATGAGGATGCCGCGCGCGCCGTCGATCGCGCCCGCCTCGAGCAGCGGAGACGCAATCGCGGCCTGCGCCGCCAATGTGGCGCGGCCTTCGCCCCTTGCGGTGGCCGTGCCCATCACCGCATAGCCCATGCCCGCCATGATGGTCTTCACGTCGGCGAAATCGCGGTTGATGATGCCCGGGATGGTGATGATATCGGAGATGCCCTGCACCGCCTGGCGCAAAATGTCGTCGGCGACGCGGAACGACTCGAAGAAGCCTGCGTCCTTGGCGACCGCGAGCAGCTTTTCGTTGGGGATGACAACGGTGGTGTCAACCGAGTCGATCAGCTCCTGCAAACCACGCTCCGCCTGGTTCTGACGGCGTTTGCCTTCGAAGGCAAACGGTTTGGTGACCACCGCGACCGTGAGCGCGCCCATTTCGCTGGCCAGGGACGCGATGATCGGCGCCGCGCCCGTGCCCGTGCCTCCACCAAGACCGGTGGTGACGAAGACCATGTCGGCGCCTTCGAGCGCTTCGATGATTTTGTCGGCATCTTCCAGCGCTGCCTTGCGGCCAACGTCAGGATTGGCGCCCGCACCCAGACCATTGGTCAGCTTAACGCCAAGCTGGATCTTCACCGGCGCGTTCGACAGTTTGAGCGCCTGAAGATCGGTGTTCGCCACCACGAATTCCACGCCTTCCAGGTGCGACTCGATCATGCGATTGACGGCATTGCCGCCACCGCCGCCGACGCCAATGACCTTGATCTTCGCGGAGTTCAGCAGTTCTTCGTTAAAGTGGATGCGAATGTCGTTTTCGGGCTGGCTCTTGTCGTTGAAATCTTCGATCATCTCTACTCCCCTATGCGCCGCCGCGACGGCGCTGGTCAATTGCAAAGTTAATTATGCGTTCTGCCTGGCGAACAACGCTTTAAGTTTTGCTCCCAGTCCGCGATCAATGTTCATGCGCGCCTGCCGCGCACGATGCCCATAGAGCACCATTCCAATTGCCGTAGCGAACTCTGGTTCCAACAGATCTGAAGGCAGCTTGGCGATGGGCACCGGATACCCCAGCCGTACCGGCCGCCGCAGAACTCCGTCGGCGACTTCCAAGAGAGCGTTGAGTCGCGACCCGCCACCCGTAAACACCAGCCCCGCTCCCAGCAAATCGTAAACCCCCGCCTGGCGCAGGTGATCGCGGAGCAATTCCATCAACTCGCGCGCCCGCGGCTCCAGAATTTCTCCCAGCATACGCTGCTGCATCAGCCGTGAGGGGCGATCGCCGACCGATGGCACTTCGATCTCGTTGCCCTCGGGAATGCGAGTGACGATGGCGCAGCCGAACATCTTCTTGATGTTCTCGGCGTCGGGAATCGGCGTGCGAAAGCCTACTCCTACGTCGTTGGTGAAGTGATCGCCGCCGATGGGAATGGCGCCGGTATGGATCACAACGCCTTCGTAGTACATGATGAGGCTGGTCGAGCCTGCTCCAACGTCCACCAGGCAGACGCCAAGTTCGCGCTCGTCGGTTTGCAAGACGGAATCGGCGCATGCCAGCGCTTCAAAGACGGTGTCGTCCACATGGATACCGGCGCGGTTCATGGCCGAGACCACGTTCTGCGTGGCCGTGGTGCCCGCCGTCACCACATGGACCCGCACTTCGAGCTTGCGTCCCATCAGCCCGGCAGGATCATGCACACCACCCTGGCCATCGAGGATGAATTCCTGCGGAAGCAGGTGCAGCGCCTCGCGGTCGTCGGGCATGGCGATGCTGCGTGCCTTTTCCACGGCCTGGCGGACATCTTCGCGGCTGATCTCGCGCGAACGCGCTCCCAACACGATGCCGCCATGACTATTTACGCCGCGGATGTGCGAGCCCGCCACCCCCACCACAGCGTGCTCCACCGGAGCCTGGGCCACGTTCTCGGCGTCCTCGACGGCTTTCCTGATGGTGTCAACCGCCTTGTCGAGATCGGCAATCACGCCTTTTCTCATGCCGCGCGAATCGGCGATGCCGTGGCCGCGATAACGCAACGCATAGTCGTTCACTTCGGCGACGATAACGCACGTTTTGGCGCTACCGACGTCAATCACCGTGAGCAGGTTTTCCGTTTGACTTCCCATGTTTTACCGGTGCTTCTTCTTTTTGTGCTTCACTGCCGGCGTGTTTTGCGCTACTGCGACGGGAGCCGGCGCATTCGTCGCACTCTCTGCGCTGTGCGACTCAGGAACGCTCTTGGACGTACGACTTGTGGAATCGGGATTCACAATCACCTGGTGGTCCCAACGCAAGTCCACCGATTCCAGCTTCTGGAACTGCGTCCTCCACTCCTGCACGTGGGCCACATAGATTTTGAAACGTTCAAGAAAATTCGACGTTCCCAGGTGCACCAGCACGGCTCCGTTCGGATCGGTGACCGTCGCTTTCACATCGTCAGGATCGGAAAGATCGACATCGCTGAGGTCGCGCGAGTAGTGCGCGCCACCGGCATCCAGCTCTTTCACCAGCTGAACGTACATCTTCATTCGGGCGGCGCGCGTCGAAACCGGCTCGGTGTCGGTCATTCCGACCACCACCGGGAAGGAATATTTTGCCTGCTGACCTGCGGGAACATCCATAATCACGCCGTGGGAGTCGATCAGCTCAATGTGAGAATTGACCTCGACAAATGCAACTGGCGTGCGCTCTCTGACAACAATGTTGAGGCGGTCGGGCAGCAGCCGCATCACCGAAGCCGATTGCACCCAGGGAATCTGCTCCAACTGGTTCTTGCGCAACTCCAGCGGAACGAAAAAGACGTTGCGATTGAGGTCGCTCGCCATTACGTCCATCACCTGCGAACGGCTGACATTGCTGTTCCCCGAAACCTGGATGTTGTCGCTGGAATCGATGCGAAACCGCCATGAGCGCGTGGCATATTGCTGAAGCGTGAGCCAGATCAAGGCGATGCTCCCAAAGATCAGGACCAGGATAAGGGCGATCTTGAGGCGGCTGGCAGCCTTGCGAGGCAGTGCCCCGCGACGCACCGGAACCCGCTTCTGTCCGCGCAAAAAGGGCGACTCGGCCTCGTCATCGAGATCGAGCATGCGCGCGTCGAGTGGCGATTCTTCGAAGCCGCGCAAACGCACCGCGGCATCAGTGACCCGCGCCTCCAGTTCGTCTTCCGTGGTTGCCGATGAGCTTTTTCGAGCCATGAAAACCGGGTGAAACGCCCAAAACTTCCTCTATTCGCCCCACTATAACTGTTTTCGTTCAGCTTGCGGAAACAGAGAACCGGAAGCGGCAGATTCGCTGGTCAAGTTGAACCAGAAGAGTAAACTCGCACGGCCGACGACGGAAGCTGCGGCGTGCCTACGCAGAAAGGCCCGGTTACGTTATGATTTGATCGCCATGGTTGACCTGATCGAGAGCCGCAAGCAGGAACTGGCGCGCATCTGTCCTCGCTTTGGTGTGCTGAGCCTGGGACTGTTCGGCTCGGCCACTCGTGAGGACTTTGACGCGGCAGCTAGTGACCTCGATTTCGTGGTCGAGTTTGCGCCGATGTCGCCGGACGATCACGTGCGCTCTTATTTTGGCCTTCTCAAGGAACTGGAAAGCTTATTCCGCCGTAAAGTCGACCTCGTCGAGGCCTCGGCTGTACGCAATCCCTACATCCGGCACAATATCAAATCCTCGCAGGTATCTCTGTATGCAGCGTGACCAGAGGGCATATCTCTGGGACATATGCAATTCAGCAGACTTAAATACTGAGATTCATCGCCAACCAGACGTTGGCCGATTACCAACGAGATGCGATGCTACGCTCCGCCGTCGAGCGACAATTAGAAATCATCGGGGAGGCCTTAGCTCAGCTTATACGGCGATTTCCAGAGACCGCAGCACATATCACCCGGCACGCCGAAATTATCTCGTTTCGAAATATCCTCATTCATGGCTACAGCTTTGTTAACGATGCGGTCGTTTGGAGCATTATCCAGACCGATCTGCCGATCCTCAAGAATGAAGTTGCAGCTGTGTCAGCGAGCCTTGACGTCTGATCGCCTGTCAGCAGTTATCCCACGCTTTTGGCCGCTGTGGACTTCAATTCCTCCAGCACCTGCGGCCCAAGATGCGAAACACTGCCCGCGCCTAGCGTGAGAATCATGTCGCCTGACATGGCTGCGCTCGCCGCCAGCTTCACCGCTTCGGCGAACGAGCAGACGTAGAGCGCTTCCTGTCCACCGGCTTCGGTGATGCGGTCGGCCAGCAGCTCGCCGGTAATTCCCGGAATCGGCGGCTCACTCGCGGGATAGATATCGAGCACCATGACCGAATCAGCGTCGCGGAACGCCGTGGCAAATTCGTCAAGCAACAACTGGGTCCGGGTGTAGCGGTGCGGCTGGAAGAGGACATGCACCTTGCCGAAGCCGCACTGTCGCGCCGCCGCCAGCGTGGCCCGAATCTCTGTGGGATGGTGCCCATAGTCGTCAACGACGGTAACGCCGCCAGCGCTGCCGATCACCTGAAAGCGGCGGTCCACCCCGTCGAAGTTTTCCAGCCCCCGCCGAATGTCCTCGACCGGCACGTCAAGCCCGATCCCCACCGCGATCGCTGCGGTCGCATTCCTCACGTTGTGTTCACCGGGAACGCGTAGCTGGAACTCGCCCAAGCCGTTCCCGCGATAGCTGACATGAAAGCTGCTGAGCGCCGCAGAATCTTTGCGAGGTCCGCAGCGCGCGCCCGAAATCAGGAAGTCAGACTGGTCATGCGTTCCATAAGTCAGGATTCGGCGTTGTACCCCGGGCAGTATCCGGCGCAGGTCAGCATTGTCATTGCAGGCCACAACCATCCCGTAGAAGGGCACCAAATCCATGAACCGCAGGAAGGTCTGCTCCACGTCTTCCAGGTTGCGATAGCAGTCCATGTGTTCACGATCAATGTTGGTGACCACGGCCAGAATCGGCGACAGCTTCAGGAAGGAGCGATCACTTTCGTCGGCCTCCGCGACCAGGTATTGCGATTTCCCTAGTCGCGCATTGGAGCCCATCGCGTCCACGCGCCCTCCGACGACAACCGTGGGATCGAGGCCGCCGGCAGCCAACACCGCCGCAATCATCGAGGTGGTCGTGGTCTTTCCGTGCATGCCGGCGACCGCGATGCCGTATTTCAGGCGCATCAACTCCGCCAGCATTTCGGCGCGCTGGATGACCGGAATATGCTGCTGGTGCGCGGCCACGACTTCGGCATTGTTGCGCGTGATGGCTGAGCTGGTAATCACAACATCGGCGCCGGCTACATTTTCGGCGCGATGTTCGCCGCGGATAACGGCCCCCATTCCGGCCAGGCGCTGCGTGACCGGTGACGGTTTCAGGTCAGAGCCAGACACCTTATAGCCGAGGTTGAGCAGCACCTCGGCTATGCCGCTCATGCCGATGCCGCCGATTCCCACAAAATGGACGCGTTGGATTTTTGCAAACATGCGGAAGGCGAATCACTAGGCTACAGCGTGATGGCTTTGGACGCCAGCGGCACGGGCCGCCAGCGCTGCGATCTTGGCGGCTGCGTCGGGATGGGCAAAGCGGCGCGCCGCCTCCGACATTGCCGCCAGGCGCTGCCGGTCGCACAACAACTCGGCAATCTCACTTACCACGCGGTCGCTGGAAAACTCCGACTGCCGTAACAGGCGGGCGGCGCCGCCATCGACCAGCGTGGCCGCATTTTTCGTCTGATGATCGTCGGCAGCCGTGGGCAAAGGAACGAAGATGGCGGGCTTTCCGGCTGCCGTGATTTCAGCCACGGTGCTCGCCCCGGAACGGCATACCAGCAGGTCGGCGCGCGCGAAAGCGCCTGGCATGTCATCGATGAAAGGCGACACCTCCGCCGAAATCATGGTGCGTAAGTAAACTGCCTGGGCCGAGACGTAGTCCCTCTCACCAGTCTGATGTATGACGTGGATTCCCGGCACCGCCTCCATCAGATTTGGCAGGGCCTCAAGCACGGGCTGGTTTATGCCGTGCGCGCCTTGGCTGCCGCCAAACACCAGCAGCGTAGGGCGCGCGTCTTTAGGACGAACTGGAACATGGAAGAACTCCTGCCGCACCGGCACGCCGGTCACATGACAGTTGCGGAAATAATGGCAGGTCGCCGCGAAGTGCACCGCCGCCGCACTCACCATGGGAGCAAGCATGCGATTGGCGAAGCCGGGAACCACGTTAGGTTCAAAGGCAATCGTGGGCACGCTCATCATGGCAGCCGTCAGCATCGCCGGCCCCGACGCGTAGCCGCCCACGCCGATCATCACATTGGGCCGAAACTCGCGGACCAGCTTCGCCGACTCCATGAGAGCGCGCGGGAGATCGAGCAAAGTCTTGAGCCTGGTCGCGGCATCGACGCGATTCAGCGCGCCAACCTGGATGAGATGCAGTTCGAATCCCGCCGCTGGAACCAGCCGCGTTTCAATGCCACGCTGGGTGCCGACAAACATCACCTGCGCGTTGTAGCGGGAACGCAACTCCTGCGCAATGGCCAGCGCCGGAATAACATGTCCGCCGGTTCCGCCTCCAGCCAGGATTACGCGCATGGCTAGTCCGTCTGTTGAGTGATGTTGAGCAGCACTCCAACGCTGGCCAGAGTGATGAACAGCGAAGAACCGCCGTAGGAGATGAACGGCAGCGGAATTCCCTTGGCCGGCATCATGGCAAGCACCACACTCATGTTAAACAATGCCTGCACGACCACCATCGCGGTAAAGCCGGTCGCCAGAAATTTCCCAAACATGTCTTCGGTGCGCAGAGCGGTGCGGATGCCGCGGTACAGAAAAATACCGAACAGCGTGACCACCAGCAGCGAGCCCCACAAGCCCAACTCTTCGGCAGTAACCGCGAAGATGAAATCGGTATGCGGCTCGGGAAGGTAGAAGAGTTTCTGCTTGCCTTCCATCAGCCCCAAGCCCGCCAGGCCGCCTGTGCTCACGGCAATCATCGACTGGATGATGTGAAAGCCTTTACCCTGCGGGTCCTTGAACGGATCGAGAAATGCCTGCACTCGCGCCCAGCGCCAGGGCACGCGGACCACGAGGAAATACAGCGGCAGAATCGACGCAGCGAATGCGTACCCCAGATATTTCATGTTCATCCCGGCGACGAACAATACGGCGGCGGAGATGGCCAGGCACGCGATGGCGGTGCCGAGGTCGGGCTCCTTCACAATGAGCAAGGCGAACAAAATAACCGGGGCGGCGGCCGGGAGCAGGACGTTTTTCCAGTCGGTGATTTGCTGCCAGCGTGACTCCAGAAAGTATGCGAGATAAAAAATGATTGCGGGTTTGGCCAGCTCCGAGGGCTGCAAAGAGAAGCCGCCAAGCTTGATCCAGCGGTGCGTATTATGCGAATCACGAAACAGAAAAACTGCGATCAGCAGCAGCGAGGTAAATCCTAAGAAGGTGAAGACCACCGACGCCCGCCGGTACTTGCGGTAGTCGATGTTCATGATGATGATCATGGCCGCCAGGCCGGCGCCCGCCCACGCCATTTGCCGCAGCAGGAAACCATACGGCGAGCCAAACCGCTCCTTTGCCATCACCGCCGAGGCGCTGAACACCATGATCAGCCCGATGAAGACCAGAAACAGCGTAACTGTAAACAGCCACTTATCCACGCTCACCCGCTTGGCCATTATTTGTTGCCTCCGCGCGCGCTGCTGCCCACATGCTCCCGCTGCTGTTCCCTCGCGGCCAGTTGGCGAACCAGATCCTTGAACAGCCGGCCGCGGTGTTCGTAGCTGTCAAATTGATCGAAGCTGGCGCAGGCGGGAGCCAGTAACACCACATCGCCTGCACTGGCGGATTCGCTGGCGCGCTTCACCGCAGCCTCCAGCGTCCCCACACTCGCGACATCCGTTGCTTGCACTTGCGACTCGATCTTGGCGGCCGCCGCGCCGATGGTGTACACCCGCTTTACTCGCTCTTTCAGCAATGCGTTCAACACGCTGTAGTCGCTGCCCTTGTCCTTGCCGCCCAGAATGAGATGGATGCGGCCGGGAAACGACTCCAGGGCTTTGATGGTCGCATCCACGTTGGTTGCTTTGGAATCGTTGTAGTACTCGACGCCGCGAACCGTCGCCACAAACTCCAGGCGATGTTCCACTGCTTTGAATTCGGAAACCGCACGACGTATTTGCGCGGGCTCGATCCCGGCCAACATCCCGAGACCAACCGCCGCCAGCACATTTTCCAGATTGTGAGAGCCCTTCAGAGAAATGTCTTTGACCGGCATGATCTCGCGATCGCCGCGGCGGTCGCGCCAGACGATTCGATCGCCACGAACGAATGCCCCGCTCGTGACCTCCTTCAGCCGGCTGAACCAGAACACAGGAGCTTTGGTTGCAGAAGCCATCGCGATGCAGGATTCGTTGTCCGCGTTCAGAACCGCAAAATCGTTCGCGCCCTGGTTCTCGAAAATACGGGACTTGGCGGCCGCGTAATTTTCAAATGAATGGTGCCGGTCAAGATGGTCGGGGGTGACGTTGAGCACCACCGCAATGCGGGGGTGAAAGCTCTCGACGGTCTCCAGTTGAAAGCTGCTGATCTCCAGCACTACCCATGTATCGTGGGTGGAACTCTCGACGAAGGTGATGGCCGGCGTCCCAATATTTCCGCCGACGAGAGTATTCTCACCTCCAGCCGCAATGATTTCTCCGGCCAGCGTGGTGGTCGTCGTCTTCCCGTTGGAGCCTGTGATGGCGACGATCTTGCCCTTGAGAAAGCGCGCAGCCAGTTCCACCTCGCCGATGACAGGGATGCCCAACGCACGCGCCTGCACCAGTTGCGGAACATCGAACGGAACGCCCGGGCTGATCACGATCAGGTCCTGATCGCGGAAGGTACGTTCGCCGTGCTGTCCGGTTTCGACGGTGATGCCATGGTCGAGCAGCAGAGGAATTTCGTGACGAAGTTGCTCCTGCGATTTGGCGTCGGAAACGGCCACACGCGCGCCGCGCTTTTCCAGGAAAAGCGCGCTGGCCACGCCGGATTTGCCCAGCCCAACCACCAGCACGCGTTTGCCTTTGAGGTCCATCAGGAATTCTGCTCGCGTCGCCATTGTGCCACGTTTGCCGGGCTTCTAGCGCAACTTCAAGGTAGTGAGAGCAAAGAGTGCAAACACCAGCGAGGCAATCCAGAAGCGCACGATGACCTTCGACTCGCTCCAGCCCATCAGTTCGAAGTGATGGTGGATGGGCGCCATCTTGAAGATGCGCTTGCGGCGCAGTTTGTACGAGCCCACTTGAAGGATGACCGAGAGCGCTTCGATCACGAAGATGCCACCGATAAACGGCAGCAGCAGCTCCTGCTTGATGATGACGGCCACGGTCCCGATGGCGCCCCCCAGCGCCAGCGAGCCCACGTCACCCATGAAGATTTCCGCAGGATGGGCGTTATACCAGAGAAAACCAATGGCGGAACCGACCATCGATCCGCAGAAGATGGTCACCTCGGAAACCTGGGGCATCTTGGAAAGCTCGAGATAATCGGCAAACACGGCATGGCCGCTGACATACGTGAGCACGGTGAGCGCTCCGGCAGCAATCACCGTGCAGCCAATCGCCAATCCATCCAAACCATCGGTCAGGTTCACGGCATTGCTGGAGCCCACCAGGATGATGGTCACGAACGCCAGGAACGGCAGAAACGCCAACGGCGAAAAATAGCCGTGATGTAGCCGGCCGATCACCAGGTCCGGCCGGAAATGTTTGAGGAAGGGCACGATCAGGCGGGTGGAGTAAAGTCCATGGGTTTCCAGACCGGCCAGGATGGCGCCGATCAGAAAGGCCGCCAGAAACTGGTAGCCCAGCTTGGCGCGCGCGGTGAGACCGAGGTTGCGGCGGTGCACCACCTTCAAGTAGTCGTCGGCAAAGCCGATGGCGCCAAAGGCCAGAGTCGCCAGAACCGCAATCCAAACGAAGCGGTTGCTGAGATCGGCCCACAACAATGTTGGGACAATCATGCCCACCACAATCAGCAAGCCACCCATGGTGGGGGTGCCCGCTTTCTTCAGGTGGTCCTTGGGGCCGTCTTCGCGAATGTACTGGCCGATCTGGAATTCACGCAGGCGGCGAACCACCGCCGGGCCAATGATCAGGCCGATGAACAAAGCCGTCAGGCTGGCGAACACGGTGCGGAAGGTCAAATAGCGAAAGATTCGGAACGGGCCGACGTGAAAGACGAGAAAACCTTTCTGGTACAGCAACCAATAGAGCAAATTCTTCCCCGTTCTGAGAACTCTCGGTGGGAGCCCCCGCATTTATGCGGGGGAAGGAGCGCTTCAGCGCTCCGATAAAGGTCGACTTCAAGCAATGCGCTTTAGCGCCGGGACCGCGGAATTCCAGGGCTAAAGCCCATTCCTATGAGGCAACGCCTTTTCCGCTGGACTAAAGTCCAGCTCCCCCTGCTAAAGCAGGGGGCTCCCGCTTATAAGCTTACACAGACTCTCTCCGCTGCCTGTTCTGCTTCTAACACACCGCTAAAGCGGTGGTGCTCCACCCTACCCATGCTGAAAACCTCTAATGTGCAGCATCCGTCGCTTTGCCGAGCCAGGCTTCGAGCGCACGCTCCAGGCGCACTCCGCGTGACGCCTTGAGTAAGACTACATCGCCGGTTTCGACCTCGCGCCGCAACCAGGCGCCCGCCTCTTGCGGCGTGTTGACGAAGTCGGCATTCATTCCCGCTTCGACTGCGGCTTCCACCATCGACTTCGCCAGCCCGCGAACTCCCAGCAGCCGGTCGATTCCCTGCCTTGCCATGTTTTGTCCACACTCGCGATGCATGGCCTCCGCTGCGGGGCCGAGCTCCAGCATCTCGCCGGCGATGACAATCCGCCGTCGCGCGGGAAGCTGGGCCAGCGACCGGACCATGTTGTCGAGCGCCTTCGGATTGGAATTGTAGCAATCGTTGATGATCGTCGCGCCCTGGTAGCTGATGATTTCTCCGCGCTTGTCTCCGGGCGTCAGGGTCGCGAGCGATTCGGCAGCCATGCTCAGCGGAACTCCGTACTGCAATCCGACGGCGACCGCCGCAAGGGCGTTGTAGATGCTGTGCTCGCCTAATAACGGCAGAGTAGCTGTAGCACGCTCAGCATCCGCCACAATTTCGAATACCGAGCCCCGAGGGCCGCGTGATTCAATCTGCCGCGCCGAAACGTTGGCCCGCTGGTGCAATCCGAAGGTAACAACCTTCCCGTGCAAGTCTCGACCGAACTGCGAAACATACTCATCGTCGGCATTCAACACCGCGATGCCGTCCTCGGGAAGCGACTCTATCAGTTCGTACTTGGCGTGGGCGATGGCAGCGATCGACTCAAAGAACTCCAGGTGCACCGGAGCCACCATGGTCACGACACCGCAATCCGGCTGCGCCAGCCTGGCGAGTGCGGTGATCTCGCCGGCATGCGACATCCCCATCTCAACCACCGCAATCTCGTGTTCCGGCTCCAGCTTCAGCAATTGCAGGGGCATGCCGAAATGATTATTCAGATTGCCTTGCGATTTCAGCACCCGATGCTTCGTACCCAGCACGTGCGCGATGGCTTCCTTAGTCGTGGTTTTGCCCGCCGATCCGGTCACCGCAATGAGTGGCCTGCCCCACAACCGGCGGACGGCGGCAGCCAGGCGTTGCAATGCGAGAAGCGGGTCGTCTACAACCAATAGTTGATTCTTCTGGGCGAACCGCGCGCTGTGGTCCTTGCTAACGACGGCGCCGACGGCACCGCTCGCCAGTGCCGCCTCGACAAAATCATGACCGTCGAGCCGCTCGCCCCGCACCGCGAAGAACAGATCGCCCGGCAACAGCGTGCGCGAATCGATGGAATAGCCGCTGGCGACCGCGGCAGGAGCAAATTCGCCGGTGGCTTGCATGACTTTAGCGGCGCGCAACAGACTTAGCTTCATAACTTTGCTGCCTCAGTTGGCTGGGAGGTTGAGTAACCATTGTCCCGCAGCGCATTCCGCGCGACCTCAATGTCGTCGAATGGGACGGCGCCCGCGGCCGAGATCTGCATCTTCTCATGACCCTTGCCAGCGATGAGAACGACATCCCCGGCCTGCGCCTCGTGAATGGCCGAGGCGATGGCCTTGGCTCGATCAGGTTCCAGGGTGTAACGAGTGCCGGAACGCTGCAGTCCCGGGAGCGCGTCGTTCATGATGTCGAGGGGGTTCTCGCTTCGCGGATTGTCGCTGGTCAGCACCACCAAGTCGCTGCCGGCGCCGGCAGCCTCGCCCATCAACGGACGTTTGCTGCGGTCGCGGTCGCCGCCGCATCCGAACACGGTGATGACTCGTCCCGGCCCGCCGCGCTGCGCAAGAAATTCCCGCGCCACTGCGGTCAGGTTACGCAGGGCGTCGTCGGTGTGGGCATAATCCACAATCACGGTGAAGGGCTGGCCAAGGTCCACTCGTTCGAATCGCCCCGGCACCTGGCCAAGTCCTCCAGCCGCCTGCACGATGTCGCCGAGCTCGACATTGCGCGCATACGCACCAGCGGAGGCGGCAATCAGGTTCAGCACATTCACCCGCCCCAGCAGCGGGCTCCAGATGGGATGTTGGCCGGCCGGTGTCACCAGGGTGAACTTTGTTCCGTTTCTTTCGATGCTGACATCCTTGGCGCGGAAATCGCCGCCATTCATGCCGTACGTAATCAATTCCTGCTGCTTCTTAAGCAGCTTGATGATGCGCTGACCGTATTCGTCTTCGACGTTGATCACGGCCACCCTCGGCGGTTCGGTACCCAGGCCGGTGAACAGTATCGTCTTCGAGGCGAAATACTCTTCCATGGTGCCGTGGTAGTCGAGATGGTCGCGCGTGAGATTGGTGAATACGGCAACGTCGAACGGCACTCCGTAAACCCGCTGCTGCTCCAAGGCATGCGACGACACTTCCATCACCGCCTCGGTGCAGCCTGCCTCCACCGCGCGGGCAAACAGCTGATTCAACTCCAGCGCTTCGGGAGTGGTGTGGAGAGCGGGAAGGACCTGGCCGCCGACGCGATATTCCACCGTGCCCGCCATGGCAGTGTGGCGTCCGGCGGCGCGCAGCATGGCATTCAGGATGAACGCCGTCGTGGTCTTGCCATTGGTGCCGGTGATGCCGGTGATCGACAGCCGTTCGGCAGGACGGCCATAGAAGTTTGCGCTGAGCCGCGCCAGGGCCCGCCGTCCGTGAGAGACCTGCGCCCAGGCGACATCGGGACGCGGCGGTACCGAGTCACTCACAATGGCAACGGCGCCTGCGCCAAGCGCGGCATCGATGTAGCGGTTGCCGTCGGTGGTCTCACCGCGGATAGCCAAGAAACACCAGCCGGGCTGCACCCGCCGGCTATCGTAGTCAAGCCCCTCGACCTGCGGATTGCCTTGTTGCGCGAAATATTCGGCACCATCCAGCAGCTCGATAAAATTCATTCTACCCGCATTATAGCTATGCTTTGCGCGTGTGCGGGCTGCCGAATCGCCGATGTTCCCACTAAGGAACTAAAGCGACAGAAGAGGCTGAAGAAGGCCGGACAAGTCGAATTGGCATCGGCCTGGCAATGGCAGCCGTACTTTGGAAATTTACAGCTTGGCTTTGGGGCCGCCAATTCCGAGAAAAACGAGTAGGGCGCGGTTCAACCTGACGATGTCGTCGTCGGCAAGACGGCCAATAAGCACGCCAATTTTCGTTTTTGAAACCGTGTTTATCTTGTCCACCATCAGCCGGGACCGGATACGCAAGCCATTGCCTTCGTTGGGTTCTACAGGCAGCCGAATGAGAGGAGCATCCCCTCGGTCGGTAGTAAAGGGGCACACGGTAAGAGAGTCCGTCATGTCAAAACGATCATCCTGAACGATCACGACGGGACGAGGCTTGCCTGCGTAATCCCTACCGCCAGCAGCCGTCCAAACCTCCCCTCGTTTCACTCCTCGCCCCAGTCGGAAATCGCGTCAACGAAGTCTTGGTCCTCTTTGGCATGAGGGCTCTTTGCAACCACCAGTGACTGCCGGTGCGCCTCGCGCGCAAACTCAGGCGAGCGCACGTCGGGGACCCAGATTTGTATTGGCCGTAGCCCTTGGCGGCGCAGCCTTTCCCGATGCGCTCTGACCTTGTCGCGCGATGACTTCGATGGAGTTCGTGGCATGGTTCCTCTCCAGATTTAGTTACATGTAACCTATCAGAAATTTGGCTGGCGAGCAATCCTGCTTGACTCCCGTCGAATGCGGTATTACATTCTAAGAAATGTAATGGAGCCAACATGGAATCTGCAATCACCAGCAAGGGCCAGGCCACAATTCCGAAAGCGATTCGCGAACATCTCCACCTCAAGCCGGGCGACCGGGTCAAGTTCTTTGTGCACCCTGACGGCACCGTGTTTCTACTCCCGAAGCTTCCTGCCTCGGCCTTGCGGGGGATGCTCAAAGCCACGAGGCATGCCTCGCTTGAGGAGATGGACGAAGCCATCGCAACCGGAATAATCGAACGTTATCGACGGGCTACCCGTAGATGATTGGGCTGGACACTAACATTCTGGTCCGTTATATCGTCGAGGACGACCCGGTACAGTTGCGGAAGGCGACTGAGTGCATCGAACGGCACCTTACGGAGCACAATTACGGGTTCATCAGCGCCGTCGTTATAGCGGAAATTGCATGGGTTCTTGAGAGCGTCTATGGCTTCACCCATACGGAAATCGCCGCGGCTATTGAGCGCATTCTGCAAATTGAGCTGCTCGTGGTAGAGCATGAAGCCGAGGTGTTTCTGGCCATGGTAGCTCTCAAGCGGAAGCACGGGGCTTTTGCTGATGCTCTTATCGGCGCGATCAATGCGCAGGCCGGCTGTTCGCGCACCGTGACTTTCGATCGGAAAGCGCTGCGGCTTCCAGGATTCGAGCTTCTGTAAAGCTCGCTCAATCTTTGTGGTGGGAGCCCCCGCATTTATGCGAGGGAAGGAGCGCTTTAGCGCTCCGAGAAAAGCTCGACTTCAATCAATGCGCTTTAGCGCCGGCATCGAGAAATCCCGTGGCTAAAGCCCATCATAAAATCGGACGCTTTCCGCTGGACTAAAGTCCAGCTTCCCCCTGCTAAAGCAGGGGGCTCCCACCAACCCCGAATACACCAATCTTGGAGCCGCCTAGTGCGTGAACCGCACCGTGATCTTTTGTCCTGAGGACAGGTGGCTGCCGGGTGGGGGCCATTGCTGGCGTGCGACTCCGCTGCCAATTGCGTTGATCTCCAGTCCGAATTGCTGCGCCGATTCCACCGCTGAGCGCAGCGGCTTACCCAGGAAAGACGGCACGATCACCCCGCTGTCCACATCGAGCACCACGGTTCCCTGCGGCGCGGCCTGCTCGGCCGGGCTCGGCTGATGCGATGGAGGCGAAGCCTGCGCTATCTCCGTCCCAGAAGGAGACTGCACTGGCTGGCCGGCTGAAGCTGGCGGAACGAGGCTCGCCACGGCCCGTCCTGTTGCCTTCGGGCCAGCCACCTTTGACTGCGAATTTGTAGCTGGCGCGGTGGCGCTGGTTGCATCCGCCTCGGTCATCTGCAGCGGCGGCCCAAGACGGTCGGATGATTCATCAGCCACGTCGGCATCTTTTGCCGAGGCCCGTAGGGTCTCTCGCTGCGGGTTCTTGACGTCGGCATCGTGTGGCACGTGCATGTATTCCAGCACCTGCTCGGCAATGCGCTTGAACACCGGGGCGCAAACCTGGCCGCCTTGATGTAGTCCCACCGGCGAATCGAGAATCACAGCAATGGTTATCGCCGGGCTGCTCACCGGGGCAAATCCGATAAATGACGCGACATACTTGGTCTTGGAATATCCGCCCGTCGCAGGGTCAACCTTCTGCGCCGTCCCGGTTTTGCCGGCAACCGTGTAGCCGTTCAGGATTGCGCGCCTGGCCGTCCCGAATAGCACGACGCCTTCCATCATCTTTTTCATCTGGGCCGCGGTCATGGTCGAAACAACGCGGTGCTGCTGTGCAGAATGAAACACCACCGGCTTCGGCGTTCCGTCGGGCGGCAACTCGCCGGCCACGATGCGCGGTGGCGTGTACACTCCGTCGTTCGCGATTGTGGACACCAACGAAATGGTTTGCAGCGGCGTCACCCCGATCTCCTGCCCCATTGAGATTGCGCCGATGGAAACCTTCGACCAGCGGCTAACTGGCCGGGCCAGCCCGCGGGTCTCGCCGGGAAGCTCGATGCCGGTCTGCTGCCCGAAGCCATACTCGTGAATGTAGTGGTAGAGCCGCTGGTCGCCCAGCTTCATGCCGGTCTTGATGGCGGCCACATCGCTGGAATGCGCCAGTGCCTCGGCAATGGTCACCACGCCCAGGCTCTCGTGGTCGTGGATTTTCATGCCGAAGACGTCAATCGAGCCGTGCTGGCAATCGACCTTATCGTCCGGCGTCACTACATGCTGATCGAGCGCCGCCGAATAGGTGACGACCTTGAACACCGAACCCGGCTCATAAATATCGCTGACGGCGCGGTTCTTCAGCGCGTCAGCGGGAACGCTGTTAAACACATTGGGATTGAAGGTCGGCCGATTGGCCAGCGCCAGAATCTCGCCGGTCCGGGGATTTTCCACGACCACCGTCCCCGCGATCGACTTGGTATCCTCCATTCCCTGCTGCAATTCGCGCTCGACGATGTACTGGATAGTCTGGTCGATGGTCAACACCAGGTTCTGTCCGGGATCGGGCGGCTTCTCGACCCGGCTAAACCACTTGCCGCGAGCGTCGAGCGAGACTAGCTCTTTGCCAGGAATACCCCGCAGGTCGTCATCGAATCCCCGCTCCAAGCCGCCCAGGCCATCGCCATCCATGCCGACATATCCCAGCACCTGCGCAGCCAGGTCGCGCTTGGGATAGAAGCGCTTGGGCTCTTTGCGAAATGCGATTCCGTGGAGATTGAGTTGGCGAATGCGCGTGCTGGTTTCGGCGTCGATCCGGCGCGCGATGAAGACGAAGGGCCGCGCCATCTTCAGCCGTACCAGGATGTCCTGGGGATCGAGGTTCAACACCTTGCCCAGCATCGCCGCCGTGGTTTCCTTGTCGTGAACTTCGCTGGGCACCGCGAACACCGAATCGACGTTCGATCGACATGGCCAGCGGATGGCCATAGCGGTCGTAGATGTTGCCGCGCCGCGGTTCTACGGGAACGGTGCGGGTGCGTTGCCGCTCGGCAAGGTCTTCGAAGAAGCCGAACTTCACCACCTGCAATCGGACCAGGCGAAAGCAGATGGCAAAAATCCAAATGAAAAGCAGCACGGCGAAGATGTAAAGCCTTCGACTTGGCGTCCTGGGAGCGCTGGCCCGCATTCCCTCTACTCCGTTCCGCGTTACTCCGGCGTTGCCGGAATCGTGATCTTGTCTACTGGTGGCGCTTTACGTGCAGAAGGCGGTCCGTTGCTGCGGACCGCCGCTTTGCTTTCACCGTGCCTGGTTTAGCCGGTCTTGTACTTCTGGAGCGGCCTCCCGTTTCCGTTTAAGGCAGCGCCGAGACCACCGTTATCCCGCCGACCTGCGCCATGACGGGAGTGGATGGATCGGCGATCGTCGAGTCCATGGGCTGCAATTGCCCCCCGGCTGGAGGCTGCATCCCGATCTGTTTGGCCAGCCTGTCAATTCGCGCCGGGTCCTTCAACGATGCCTCTTCCAGGCTCAAGGCGCGGTTCGATTCGGAGATGGTGTTGCGCTGTGCCGTCAGTTGTTCGATGCGATAGCCGTACTCGATCGCGCTGAAGTGTTGCCACAGATACACCATGGCGAACAGGAAGAGCACGCTCAAAGTGATGCCGAGCGAAATCATCTCGCGGCGGCGCTTGGGGTCGGCCATCTTCGCCACTCGCGAGTTGTCGATGCGCTTGGCGAAATAGATCTCGGGCGTGCCAATGAACATGCCACGCGGTTGCTCGGCTGGCGGCTCATTCCAATTACCAGCTTGCGCCATGGTCGGGTAAAGAACTCCGGCTGCCATTACTCTCTCCTGCCGAACGGCCTCACGACATCGGCCTTTGTCCGGCCTGCATTTTCCAGACACCAACAGAATTCCAGGGCCCGTAGTTATTCACATTCTGCACAGCTTTTTCCGCAGCATTTTTAGGTAGAGCGGACCTTTAGGTCCGCGTCCAGCCCATCTACTGATACCCTAGCGGGCTTCAGCCCGCGACAATTTCCAGCATCTACTTTCTGCCGCTGGCTAAAGCCAGCTCCGATCCAAACAAGCCCAAGACACTGGCCTGAAGGCCAGCTCTACCTAAATCCCTAAACCCTCTCCGCCGCCCGCAGCTTCGCGCTGCGCGACCGCGGATTGCGATCGACTTCCTCTTCCTCGGCGGTCATCGGCTTCTTCGTCAGCACGCGATATACCCCGTCGTGCGCTCCTTCTCGCAACGCATCTTTCACGATGCGATCTTCCAGCGAGTGGAAGCTGATGATCACCAACCTGCCGCCCGGCCTCAACACCTGCGGCGCCGCGCCCCTGCTCAGCAGCTCCCGCAGGTCTTCTAATTCACGGTTCACCAGAATTCGGAGTGCCTGGAAAGTTCGTGTCGCAGGATGAATGCGCCGCTCAGCCTGGTTCATTGGCCGGGCCGCGGCCGAAATCACCTCCGCCAGTTGAGCGGTAGTGTGAATCGGCCGCGCCCGTACAATGGCTCTGGCGATTCTCCGCGACCTCCTTTCCTCACCGAATTCGTAAATCGCGTTGGCAAGCTCGCGCTCGTCGTAGCGATTTACCACTTGTTCGGCAGTCGGCCCGGAATGCGGATTCATCCGCATGTCCAACGGGCCATCTGCCTGAAAACTGAATCCACGCGCCGCGTTCTGCAATTGCATGGAACTGACGCCCAGGTCGGCGAGCAAACCATCGGCGGTGGCCGGCGCTATGTGCTGCGCCACCTCCGCGAACGAGGCATGCACCAGCTCAACCTTCGGCCACTCCGAGGCCAGCTCCGGCGGCGGGTTGGTCAACCGCTCGCGTGCCCGCTCCAACGCTGAAGGATCTTTATCGACGCCAATCAAATGACCCTGTGGGCCCAGGCGTTTTGCGATTTCCCAACTGTGCCCGCCTAAGCCGAGGGTCGCATCGATATAGGTCCCGCCGCGCCGTACGGCCAGGAATTCGATCGCTAGTTTTAAAAGAACCGGTACATGGCCAAACTCTTTGCTCTCGCCACGTCCGCGCCCAGGGGCGCTGTTCGTCTCTGAAAAGCCGTTGTCCATTCACTCCCATTCCGAGATTGCGAATGGAACCTGAAACCTGCGCCGCTCTAAATGCCCAAGCTGCTGAGGCTCGCGTCATCTTCCTCAGTGAACGGCTCCGCCGCGATTTCCTTGCGAAGCTCCTCGGCGTTGCGCACCAAGAGATGCTTCAGGCTCCCCATCACCGCAACCTCGCCTTTGAGGTTGGCCGAATCGCGCAGTGCGGAAGGGAGCAACAAACGGCCTTGCCCGTCCATCTCCACCACCTGCCCATAAAAGTTGGTGTACTTCAAAAATTTCTTCTTGCCCGGATGCGAGTCCGGAGCCGCCGCCAGCTTTCGCTCGATCTCTTCCCATTCCTGCATGGGATAAACTTCGGCAACAGTGCCGGTGCGGCTGGTGATGTAAAATTGGGCGCCGTAGTTTTCGTCGATCTGGCGCTTGAAGTCCGCAGGCACCTTGAGGCGACCCTTTTCGTCCAGTCGAGTTGTATGCGTGCCGCGAAACATAACTTTCGGCCAGCCATGGCTGGCGTTTCACCACGGAGGTGAACATTAACGTCCCCATTTGGCAGCTACGATCCGGTTGCATGGCGTTTTTGGCGCTGAAACCATTTCGCACAACTTGCTCCCACTGGAGGTCACCTCTATACCACTGTGTCCCACTTCTTACCACTTTGGACGTATCCTACTCCTAAACTGTTGTGTGTCAAGAGGAATTTGGGGTTTTTTGCGGTCCGCGTGATTCTGAGCGACCCAACACAATTCCTAGTGGGTCGCAAATTCTTCAGACCCAACAATTTGGGTTTACTCTGATGGTTCCACCTCGGCGATTTCAGGAAAAAACAGGTAAGAAGGCATGAGTCAGCGGTTTGAAGCCGAACATTGGATCGCCGCGCCCCTGCCGCGAGTGTTCGCGTTCTTCGCCGATCCCCACAATCTCCCTCGGGTCATGCCGCCCAGCCAGGGCACGCGACTGCTCAAACTGAATCTGGTGCGGCCGCGCTTCCCTGCCGGTGAAACGCCCACGGGCGTCGAGCGCATGGCAGGCGTTGGGACTGAGATCACCTTCAAATTTCGCGCACTTCCGCATGTTCCACTGCACGAGAAATGGACGGCGCTGATTACTGACTTCACGCTCAACCAATTTTTTCGCGACGTTCAGAAGCAGGGACCGTTCCATCGCTGGACGCACACTCATTCCTTCGAGGCGAAGGTCATGGATGGCCGCGAGGGCACGCTCATTCACGATGTGGTGGAGTACGAAGTCGGCTTCGGCGTGATCGGAAGATTTCTGGAGAACGCGATATTTCAGCGCATGCTGCGCACAACCTTTGAATATCGCAAGCGCGCGGTGGAGAAAATTTTGCAGGCGGGATAGCTAGGTTCGTTTCTTGCGCGATGATGAGGTCGTTGCGCCGCTGCAAGCAGGGTGGGGCGTCTGGCAAGCAAGGCAAGCCTACAATGAAACTTTGATGTTAGTGAGTACCGAGTACATACCGAGCAGACCCAAGATACAGAACCGCGGACGAGTCCAATTCCCTGGCCGGCCAGAATAGTATTTGTTGCGATGGCCGTGTTATTGGGTTTTTTCAGTGATTCCCTCGGCGGATGGGGATTGCCTGCAGCGATCGCGGGATTACCCGTTGTCCTTCCCGCGCTGAAATATCAGAGATACTGGCGTGCAAAGTGGTTTTGGTTCACCATGGTTGGTTTGTCCCTGGTTCAAGTGCCACTCGTGGTGCTCGCACGCCCGCTGATGGAGCGATTCAGATTCGGATTCAACATACTGTTTGCGACATTGGATCTCCTATTTGTAATAGTCGTCGTTAATTGCGTCAGGTCTCGAGTTGATTCCGATAAGTAATAGTTCTCACCCCTTCGTCCACGCCAACGGTCGGCTTATAATCGCCATAATCGCCCAACGCGCTCGACCTTGTCGAACGCTACAGATCAACGGGGGGGACGCCATGCACACGCTGACTGCGCGCCATCAAATCGCCACGATTATGACGGTGAATACGCTGCGCGAACATTTGGACAGGATTAGCCGCCCCTCGCGCAAGTTCACCATCCACAAAGTGCAGCGCGACCGTGCCTCGATCCAATGCGAATACATGCTGGCCGGCAAAAAGAAGAAGGCGTATGTTCTGCTGCCGGCGTATCCGACCGGATATCCCGGGCGACTCACCCTGCAACAATCTGAACGTTGTCATCGATCCTGTCGAATTTGTCGGCGTTGACACCTGCGCCGAACGGGATGAGTTTGCGCCGCTGCTGGGCGATGAAATGCTGGCCCACTTCGAGCGGATGCATCCGCACACCGGCCTGGTGGTGACGCGTTGCTGCTAGACGAATCCCATAGGTTGAATGCCTCACCGGCTGAAGCCGGTTCGGGATAAAAAAAAGGACCTGCTGACGGCGCACCTGAAGGTGCGCCCTTTCAAAACACCCTCGGTTCGAATTCTTTCGGCAACCGTTAAGCCATCGCATCAGCGTGGCATAATACCCTTTCACTCACTTTTTGGATTGATTAGACTTCCGCGCAATGGGGAGGAATGCAAATTGCGTCGCGCGCTTTCGGGGCCATGGGTACCAATTCTCTTGACTCTTCTTTTGTTGACTGGGCTTTCACCTCTGGCATGGGGCCATGCGATTCTGATGGAATCGACGCCCAAACTAAATGCCACGGTCACCGGGCCCGACGTTCCCATTGAGTTGCGTTTCAATGTACGCATCGACGGCAGCCGGTCGCGCGTGCAGCTGACAACGCCCGATGGTTCCAGCACTACTCTTCCTCTCGCCAGGCAGAACACTCCCAACATCCTGCAATGCAATGCCAGGGGGCTGAAACCGGGGGCTTACAAACTGAAGTGGAGCGTGCTTGCCTCTGATGGCCACATGAGCAGTGGCGAAGTTTCCTTCCAGGTGAGATAGTCCAGCAGCATGCAGCAACTAGTTGATCTCTTCGGGTTCCTGTCCGTTGTCCTGCGGGCCGGAACGCTGGTCTTTCAATCGTTGCTGCTCGGCGGCATCTTGTTCGTTCTGTGGACCGCGCGCGGCGTGCCGGGCAATCCCGAATCCACCCAGAAGATGCAATCCGGTTCGTGGACGCTGCTGCGGGTCAGCGCCGTCGGGCTGATCGTCATGCAGGTACTTTACCTGTACGTGAACTCGGCTGTGTTGATGACCACGGCTGAGATCGGCTTCCGCGCAGTGATCGGAGCGAACTTCTTTCTCTCGGGGAGCATTGTGCTGGTGGCGGCGCTGACGACCTGGCTGGTGGCACGCCAGCAGTGGATGTTCGCACGCTGGCTGGTACCGGTGCTGGCCATCACGGTCCTGGGCGCATCGGTCATGACGAACCACGCCGCTTCACGCCTCGACGACCGCCCGTTTCTCATTGTCTTGACCACAATCCACGTCGCCGCCACGGCGTTCTGGATCGGCGGGCTGCCATTCCTGGTCCTCGCGTTGTTTCGCGACAAGCAAGAAGAGGCGCGATGGTACATAACCGAGCGCTTCTCGCGGGTGGCGCTGATCAGCGTTGGCGCGATTGTGTTCAGCGGCCTGGGCATGAGCATTCGATATATCGGTTCATGGCGCGCCGTTCTCGGTACCGCCTACGGCGTGATGGTGACAGCGAAGGTGTTAATGCTGGCCGCGCTGATGCTGCTTGGGCGGCATTAACTTCTGGATGCTGCGCAATAGCAGCAAAGACCTGGTCATGACCCGCTTGCGCCGGCTCATCGAAGTGGAAGTTGGCATAGGAATCACGGTGATTTTGACGGCGGCTTCGCTCACCTCACAACCGCCCGCGGTTGACCAACCCAACGACATCGTCACCCGTCAACAGATCGTGCAGCGCATGAAGCCGACCTTGCCGCGCTTCACCTATCCGCGGGTGGCGGATGCAAGCATCTCCGCTTCCGGACCGCAGGCTAGCGCCAGCGACGTTCCGAATAAAATTCCCGTGGCCTACAACGCCGACGGCGAGCCGCTCTCGCCGCTGAAGGTCTCATGGGCGATGGAGTCGGAGTCGAACCACCACTGGATGGGGCTGGTCGTGCTGACCATGGGATTGCTGGCGCTGCTGGCCCGCACCGGCAAGGCCGGCTGGGCCGAATACTGGCCGCTGTTGTTGATTGGCATTGCCATCTTCATCTTCGTCCAGGCTGATACCGAGTGCTGGCCGGTAGGCTACAAGGGCTTCTGGGAGTGCTGGGCCAATCCCGAGGCATTTCAACACCGGCTGGCCGCGCTGGTATGCGTTGCCTTTGCTGTCTTTGAACTAAGAGTCCGCAAGCGCAAATGGGAAAACGATCGCATGGCACTCATCTTCCCCCTTATGGTCGCGGCCGGTGGAGTGGTATTGCTGACCCATTCCCATGCCATCGTCAACGTGAAGGAAAACCTGCTGATCGAGTTGTCCCACGTATCTCTGGGCCTTTTGGCGGTGTTTGCCGGATGGGCGCGCTGGCTGGAGATTCGCCTTGCTCCCGAAGATCGCTCGATTCCTTCGTGGATCTGGCCAGTCTGTTTCACGCTGATCGGCGTCGGGTTGTTGAACTACCGGGAACTGTAGGCCGGGCTGGCTGGGCGCAATCCGGAAGCAGAGATGAAAATTAACCACGGAGGCACGGAGATCACGGAAGAAACTTGACAGAGACCAAGAACTCCGTGTGCTCCGTGTCTCCGTGGTGAATGACTTCGACGGAGTAGGGCCTCTACTCGCTGCGCAGGGCCTGCATGGGTTCGATGGACGCTGCGCGGAACGCGGGAATGTAGGCCGCGATCAGGCCTGCCAAGGCCACGGCGATGCAAACCAGAGTTAACACCAGCGGATTGCGCGAGCCCGTCCCGTACAACATGCTTTGCAGCACCGAGGCTGAAACCAGCGACACGGCCACGCCCACGGCAATTCCGATGGTGAGCAGCACCGCAGCGTCGCGCAAAACCATTTTCAGCACGATGCCACGCCGCGCCCCCAAGGCCATGCGAACTCCGATCTCACGCCGCCTCCGGGTCACCGAGTACATCATGACGCCGTAGAGGCCCACCACGGTCAACACGATGGCAAGTCCCGCAAACGTGCCCAGCAGCACCATCGCAAAGCGCGGCTGCGAAAGCTCGCTGAACATGAGTTCCTTCATGGTGTGCACCTGCGTCACCGGCACGTCCGGATCAAGCGAAGACACGAGTTGGCGCATGGTGGGCTCAAGGCTGCGCGGCTCGACCGACGTGCGCACCACAGTGAAGAGGCAGCACCATGTTGGCATTTGTGCCGCGGCCAGATACATGGCGGGCTTCAGTTCGCGCTGGGTCGCCGAGCGGCGGATGTTGCCCACTACACCCACGATTTCCCGCCATGGCGGCCCGCCGGGAGTGCTGTTGCCGGCTCCCGGCTTCAGCTTTTTGCCGATTACATTTTCCCCGGGAAAGTATTTCTCCGCGAACGCCCGGTTCACAATCATGACCTGCGATGCCTTCATGTCATCGCGATCAGAGAAGTCGCGGCCCTCCAGCAGCGGAATCTGCATGGCCCCGAAGTATCCCGGCGAGACCGGCGTGAGGTCTGCGAAGGGCTGTTGCGCCTCGGGCACGGGATGCTCGGGGTCCTCGAAGGTGATGATGATGCGATCTTCCGTCATGGGCAGCACGATAACGCCGCCCGCCGATTGCACGCCCGGGATCGCGCGCAGCTTCTCGAAGTAGTCGCGATAGAACTCGGCCCGCTTCTGTTTGTATTGAGCATCGGGCAATTCGAAAGTGAAGGTCAGCAGATGGTCGGGATTGAAGCCCTGGTTAGTATGCAGCAGGTTCCTGAAACTGGTGATTAGCAATCCTGCCCCCGCGGTCAGCACCAGACCCAGCGCGACTTGCGCCACAATGAGCGATGAGCGCCGCCAATCGCGGTGCGAGGTTTCCGTGCGTCCGCCGTCTTTAAACGCGCTGACCAGGTCGGTCTTCGAGGCGGTGATGGCGGGGACAATCCCGAACACGAGTCCGGCCACGAACGACAGCAATATTGCGAAGCCGAGTACGCGCAAATCAACGCCCGCGTTGGCAGCCCGGGGAACGCTGTCTCCAATGAGCGACAACATTGCCGGCGTGGCCGCGAACGCCAGGCCACATCCCGCCAGACCACCGACCGTGCTCAGAAAAAGGCTCTCCACCAGCAACTGGCGGATGATCCGTTTACGCCCCGCACCCAGCGCCGCGCGCACTGCGATCTCGCGTTGCCGTTCGCGCATGCGCGCCAGCAGCAGATTGGCGATGTTGGCGCAGGCGATCAGCAACACCAGCGCAACCGCGCCCAGCACTACGGTGAGCGCCGTTCGCGTATCGCCGATCAGGGAGGCCAGTTCAGTTTCCACATTGGCCGAGTTGTGCCGCGAGTTCGAATTGGGATACTGCTTGGCCAGATTACCGGCAATGTTCTTCAGGTCCTGATCGACCTGCGCGACCGTGACCCCCGGCTTCATCCTTCCGATGGTGTTGAGGAAATGGCCGCCCCGATTTTTCGTCATGGGATGCGGATCGGTTGGATCGTCATCCACCGCGAGTGTCGTCCAAACACCGTTCTGCGGTTCCGTCACTGGAAAACGAAACGACGCCGGCATCACGCCCACGATGGTGTACGAATCGCCGCTGAGCTTCACGCTGCGGCCCAGCGCGGACGGGTCTCGTCCGAACTGGTCCACCCATAGGGCATGGCTGATGAGCACGACCTTCGTCCCCTGCTTCTCCTCATCGGCGGTGAAGCCGCGCCCTAGCTCGGGATTCACTCCCAATGTCGGCAGAAAGTCCCAGGAGACAATCTCGGCGTCCACGTGCACCGGCCGCGCCACTCCAGTAAGCGTGAACGAGTTGTCATGGTAGGAGACCAGATGGTCGAGGGTGTGGTTCTGGGCGCGCCAGTCGAAGAAATCCGGGTACGACATCGCTTTGCCGGAGGGATCGTGCGTGGTTGCAGACTGTGCGCTGACCAGTCGCTCCGGCTTGTCGTACGGCAGAGGACGCAGGATGACTGCATCGATCACGCTGAATACGGCCGTGTTGGCGCCGATTCCCAGGGCCAGCGTAATCACCGCGACCGCGGCGAATCCCGGCGACTTGAACATCTGGCGAACAGCGTAACGAAGATCATCGACAAAGCTGCGCATTCGGACTCCTTGGCAATCCATTTGGGTAGACGCAATCGTTCTGCCAGAGCCGTTCCGTTGTAAGGGGTTGATTCCGATGTGGATGAGACCCGGACGGTGGTGGCGGAGCGATGAATACTGTTCGTAACTGGACGCTCTTGGTCGCTCACGAACACGGGGATCTCCAGCTCTAGGCGCGCTGGGCCTTGGCGCCGCAGGTCGAGGCAATGACATCCACCGCCTGCTCACACTGCTCGCGGCTGACGTCGAGATGGGTAACGAAGCGGATGAACTGTGGGCCGAAGCCGCTCGCCAGAACTTTTCGCGCCGCAAGTTTGTCTGCGAGTTCGTACGACGTCATCCCAGTCCCGGAAACCTCGCACATCAGAATGTTGGTCTGCACTTTGGCGGGATCGATGTTGATGCCGCGAATCCCAGACAATCCCTCGGCGAGAAACTTTGCGTTGGCGTGGTCGTTGCGCCAGCTTCTGCGGTCCTTGCTCCAGCGCAATAAGGCCGGCGGCCGCCAAAATGCCCGCCTGCCGCATGCCACCGCCCAGCGCTTTGCGATAGATGCGGGCGCGATACATCAGCTCTGCGTTGCCCACCAGCATTGAGCCAACGGGCGCGCCCAGTCCTTTGGAGAGGCAGAACATGACGGTGTCGGCCTTGGCGGTCAGTTGCGCCACCGGAATCCCGAGCGCTACGGAAGCGTTGAACACCCTCGCTCCATCCAGATGGACCGGCAGCCCCACGGCATGTAGCTGGCCGCAGAGCTCGTCGAAGATGACAGGCGGTATGGTCGTACCGCCGGCCATGTTGTGCGTGTTCTCCAGCGAGACCATGCCGGTTTTCGCATCGTCGTAGTTCTTGGCCCTGATCTTGGATTTCACCTGCTCCCAGGTGAGGATGCCGTCTTGTGCCCAAACCGTCCGCGGTATTACGCCGGAGAAGTGCGCCATCATCGCCATCTCGTACTCGAAAACGTGGCAGCGCTCCTCGCAGATGACCTCCTGCCCGTGATGGGTGTGCAGCTTGATCGCGATCTGGTTGCCCATGGTTCCGCTGGGAACGAACAGCGCCGCTTCACGGCCGAAGATCTCCGCCGCACGCTTTTCCAGCCGGTTGATGGTCGGGTCTTCGCCGTACACGTCGTCACCGACCACAGCTTCAGACATGGCGCGGCGCATCTCGGGCGAGGGCTGAGTAAAGGTGTCGCTGCGCAGCTCAATCACTTCGCTGGGGTGCTGGCGAGCGGTGGCTTCAGAATCGGTCGCAGAAGAGTGCATAGGTTATAGTCTATTCAATCTCGCGCCGTCGAAGTTAATCAGGAGCAAGGGACACTCCAGAAATGTATTCACCACGGAGACACAGAGGACACGGAGATTGTTTTACCAATTTTTCTCCGTGATCGTAGCCTGCCCTGAGCGGAGTCGAAGGGTGCCTCCGTGGTGCGATTTTCATGTCAAGAGATTCTGCTATGGCAACTAATCTTGCATCCGGCGGCAACGCGACGCACCGCAATATTCCTGCGGCGCTCATCGATGACGCGCGCAAACACGTCTATGAAGCGGCCATTCGCACCCCGTTGGTGCGGCTCAACTACGACGGACCGTCCGACATTTATCTGAAGCTGGAGTGCCTGCAACCCATCGGTTCGTTCAAGATTCGAGGCGCGTACAACGCGGTCCGGCTTTTGCCGGAAGAAGAGCGGCGGCGCGGTGTTTGGACCGTTAGCGCCGGCAACGCTGCCCAGGGAGTGGCGCTGGCCGCGCGCAAGACCGGCGTGCCCTGCAAAATCCTTATGATCCAGGAGGCGCCGGCGGCCAAGGTCGATGCGGTACGCCGTCTCGGCGGAGAAATCGTGAAGGCCTCCTACGACCAGTGCTGGCAGGCCCTGGCTGAGCGCGCGCATCCCGCGATGACGGGGACATTTATCCATCCGTTCGAGGATGACGGGTTCATTGCGGGCAATGCCTCGGCCGGGCTGGAAATCCTGGAGGACCTGCCCGACGTAGATTGCGTGGTGGCGGCCTTCGGTGGCGGGGGCTTGTCGTGCGGGATCGCCGCCGCCTTGAAGGCGCGCGGATCGAAGGCGAAGGTGTTTGCCGCAGAGCCGGAGACGGCGGCCCCGCTGGCCCGTTCGTTCGCCGCGGGATCGCCCCAGAATTTCCCCAACTGGACGGCGAGCTTTGTGGACGGCTGCGGAGGCAAGTCGGTCTTTCCCCGCATGTGGGACCTGGCGCATCATCTGCTCGCCGGATGCATTGTGTGCACGCTTGAGGAGACCCGCAAAGCCATGCGCATTGTGGCCGAGCGCAATCGCGTGATCAGTGAAGGCGCAGGCGCCTGCGCGGTGGGGGCCGGCCTCAGCGGCAAATGCGACCCAGGAAAGATTGTGTGCGTGGTGAGCGGCGGCAACATTGACCTGGCAAAATTTGCGGAGCTGGTGACGCGGTCAGATGCGCTGTAAGCGGTCTTGAAGGGGCATGGCTTCAGCCGTGCCATAAAGCTGCTCTCATGATGGTGGCTTTAGCCACGGAGAGACTTCGCTTTGATCGGAACTGCGAGTTCCCTCAGGGGCTGAAGCCCAACTCTCAACGCGCGCCTAAAGGCACGGCTGAAGCCGTGCCCCTTCAAAGAATGCGACCTTCGACTGGCGAAAGGGTTGGCCGAGCGAGAGAACCAGTCTCGCCTTGCGGGACGAAAGATGATAGCCCAGCGCTTCAGCGCTGGGTAGCCGTTCAAAATTGATTATTGAGCCCCTTCAGGGGCGGCACACGGCTCGCGCAAAAATCGCGCAAACACTTCGTTCGACAACAATCGTCCGCGTGCGGTGAGCATCAATCGATCGCCTTCGCCTTCCAATAACCCTGCATCAACCAACTCGGCAATGACGGGCGCATCATCCGCGATTGCGTCGTCGCCGAAACGCTTGCGAATCTGAGAGAGTGAAACCCCGCGATTCATCCGCAACCCAAGAAAGAATGACTCCTCCAGCGCTGCCTGCTGGTCGATGAGCGTTCGCGAAGACCGAAGTTGTTCCGCGCGAGCAGCCACGCCGGCTCGCAGCCGAGTAACGCTCGAGCGAATCCGGCGTGGCAAAACGCACCGCCTCGAATCCCGTCGCCCGCAGGCCATCTCCTGCGAGAAGCATGGAATGCGCATCCACACCGAATCCAAGATACGGCTGGCGCGTCCAGTACTTTAGATTATGTTTCGAGTCGCGCAATCCGATGCCATGCGTGACTGGCCGCGCGAAGTTGGAGATTTCGTATTGCTGCACCCCGCCCTGCTCAAGGCGCTCGCACGCCGCGAGGTAGAGGTCGGCGGTGCGATCGTCGTCGGGTACATAATGCGCGTGATAGCGGCTGCCGCCGGCGAGCAACTCTGTCCCCAGGCGGGAGTCCTCATCGACTTCCAGCATGTACACGCTGACGTGAGGGACGCCGCTGGCAAGTGTTTCGCCAAGCGAAAACTGCCAACACTCTTCGGTCTGGTGCGGCAGGCCGGCGATAAGGTCAACGCTGATGTTGCCGATGCCACTGGAACGCAGCCGCGCAATGTCGTCCAGCGTGATGGCCCGGGTGTGCAGGCGGCCGACCGCCGAAGACTCCTTGTCCACGAACGATTGCACGCCCAGGCTTACCCGATTTACGCCGCAGGCAAGCAGGGCGTCGATGACCTCGCCGGAGATGGTTCCCGGCGCACACTCGACGGTAACCTCCGCCGTGGGCTCGACCTCAAAGCTCCGGTGAACGGCCGCAAATATTCGCTGCAATTGATCGGGCGCAAGCACCGACGGCGTGCCTCCGCCCAGGTAAATCGAGTCCACTCGGCGGTCCAATTGTCCGCCCAGCTCTCGTGCCAGATGGTGAGCAGCCTCAATCTCCTCGCACACTTGACCGACATAGCGGTCGAACAACGCGTGCGAAAATACCCCGGACGCGAAGTTGCAGAAGCTGCACTTCGTGCGACAAAACGGCACCGAAATGTAAATTCCTTGTGACAAGTGATTCGCGGAAAGGCCCTTCGAGTAATAGAGTAGCAGGGGGGAATGCGCAATTAGCAATTAGCGACTCGTACCGGCCACTAGCTGTTAGCATCACTGATTCAGAGCTTCCCGGTAATTGACGAGTATCTCAGATGCTGTTTTGCTAAGTGCTAAGTGTAAGTGCTAAATGCTAAGTGCTAAATGCTAAGTGCTAAGTGCTAAGTGCTGTTTGCTGTCGCTAGTTGCTAATTGCTTCCTTATGAAAAAACGCGTCGTCATCACCGGAATGGGCGTGGTCAGCCCCAACGGCATCGGCAACGACGCCTTTTGCCGCGCTGTCCTCGCCGGGACCAGCGGCGTGAAGCGCATCCGCTGCTTCGATCCCAGTGACCTGCCGGTGCAGATCGCTGGCGAGGTGCAGGGTTTCGACGAACTGGCCTGGGTTGATGCGCACGAGCGCAAACACGTCTCGCGCGCCGTTCCGCTGGCCCTGGCCGCATCTAGCGAGGCCCTGGCCGCTGCCGGCATCGATCCCGCAAAACTCTCGCTCGATCAGCAACGCGAAATTGGCGTGGTGCTGGGCTCGGGCGGTGGCGCGCAGGAGTTTTCCGAAGAGCAGGTGCGCCTCTGGCTGACCGGCAAGGTGAAACAGGTCAGCCTGTTTTGCATTCCCAGCGGGACCATGGGCACGCTCTCCAGCGAGGTCAGCATGCGCTTCGGCCTGCGCGGCATGAGCCACGTCATCACCACTGGTTGCACCTCGTCAACCGACGCATTCGGCTACGCGCTGCGGCAGATTCAGTTCGGTTTTCTGCCGGTGATGCTGGTCGGCGGCGTGGATGTGCCCATCGCGCCGGGAATCATGAAGGGCTTCACCCTGATGAAGATCATGACCTCGTCGTGGAACCACGAGCCGGAGCGCGCTTCACGGCCATTTTCGGCCGATCGCGACGGATTCGTCGTCGCCGAAGGTTCGTGGATGTTCGTTGTGGAAGAGTACGAGCACGCCCGCGCGCGGGGCGCGCACATCCTCGCCGAAGTCGCAGGATATGGCTCCACCTGCGAGGCCTTCCATCGCGTGCGCTTGCAGGAGTGCGGCGAGGAGCCCGCTCGCGCCATTCAGATGGCGATGGAGGACGCTGCCATCGACGCCGCGGCCGTTGATTACGTCAACCTGCACGGCACCTCCACGCAGTTGAACGACCGCATCGAGACCCGCGCGCTGAAACTGGCGCTGGGCGAAAAGGCGCGCCAGACGCCGATGTCGAGCCTGAAGTCGCAGATTGGGCATCCCCAGGGCGCCTGCGGAGCGGCCGGCATTGCCGCCACGCTGGTCGCCATGCATCACGGGCAAATTCCGCCGACCATCAATCTGGAGAAGCCTGATCCCGAGTGTGATCTGGATTATGTGCCTGAAGCAGGTCGGCAGGCCGAGATCGAACATGCGGTGTGCAATTGCATCGCGTTCGGCTCGAAGAATTCGGCGCTGGTACTGAGGAAGATGGCCTAGAACAGTTGCCGGTTGTCAGTTGTCGGTTGTCAGTGAAAGGCAACCGCAGTCGACCGAACCGCAGATCCTTCGACTCGCTACGCTCGCTCAGGATGACAACTTTAAGAAATGCGCCAGTTCCAATGCTCCCGTTCCAACATCTCTCTTCCCAACTTTTCCATCCGGCCACCGTCTTTCCTCGTCTATATGACTTCCGGCATTTGTTTACAATTGCATAGGGGACATGGCTTCCATCCACGACGAAGAGGTTTTAGGCAAGGCATATGACAGCAGGCTGATGAAGCGCCTGCTTACCTATCTGCGACCCTACCGGCTGCAGGTCATCGTCGCCCTCATTGCCATCGTGCTGAAAGCGGGCGCTGACGTGCTCGGCCCCTATCTCACCAAGGTCGCGATCGACAAATATCTTGCCAGCCACACCGAATCCCACTCGCTGCTGGACCGCTTCCTCAGTTCCCGGCCGCTGACTGGCATCGCGCAGATTGCGGGCATCTACATCGGCTTGCTGCTGTTCAGCTTTCTGCTCGAATTTACCCAGACCTACATCATGCAGTGGACGGGACAGAAGGTGATGTTCGATCTGCGGGCGCAGATTTTCCGCCACCTGCAAGGCCTGCACATCGCTTTCTTCGACCGCAACCCGGTCGGGCGCCTGGTCACCCGCGTCACCAGCGACGTGGATGCGCTGAACGAGATGTTCACCGCCGGCGTGGTCTCCATCTTCGAAGACATCTTCGTGCTGCTGGGCATCCTGGTCATCATGCTGAATATGAACTGGCGGCTGGCGTTGATCACCTTCGCCGTGCTGCCGCTCATTTTCTACGCGACGTCGATTTTTCGCCGCAAGGTGCGCGAGAGTTACCGGCGCATTCGCATCGCTATCGCCAGAATCAACGCGTACCTGCAAGAGCATGTGACCGGCATTGTGGTGCTGCAACTGTTCAATCGCGAGAAAGAAGCCTACGGGCGCTTCAAGGAGATCAACCGCACCCACATGGACGCGTTCAAAGACGCGATCATGGCCCACGCCGTGTACTACCCGGTGGTGGAAGTGCTGTCGGCGACGGCGATCGCCTGCGTGGTGTGGTTCGGCGGCGGCCAGGTGATGCGCAACCTGGTCACCCTGGGCGTGCTGGTGGCGTTCATGCAATACGCGCAGCGCTTCTTCCGCCCCATTCAGGACCTCAGCGAGAAATACAACATCCTGCAGTCGGCCATGGCCTCGAGCGAGCGCATCTTCAAGCTGCTCGACACGACGCCGGAGATCGTCACACCCGAATCGCCGAAGGTGCCCGCCGGACCGGGCCGTATCGAGTTCGAGCACGTGTGGTTCGCCTATCGCACCATGGCGCAAGCCGCGGAAGAGGCCGCCAGCAAAGGAGAGAAGCTCAAGCCGGCCGCCGATGCACACGGCGATCTCGCGCTGGAATACGACTGGGTGCTGCGCGATGTGTCATTCACCATCGAGCCGGGCGAGACGGTTGCCATCGTCGGACATACCGGCGCGGGCAAAACCACGATCATCTCGCTGCTGCTGCGTTTCTATGACGTGCAGAAGGGCGCCATCCGCATTGACGGCGTCGATATCCGCGACATGAACTTGAACGATTTGCGGCGGCGTTATGGCGTAGTGCTGCAAGATCCGTTCCTGTTCTCCGGCACGGTGGCGGACAATATTCGCCTGGGCTCGCATTGGATTGAAGACCAGGCGGTCGAGAATGCCGCCGAGCAGGTCAACGTTGCGGATTTCATTCGCTCGCTGCCGGGCGGCTTCGGCGAAGAAGTGCGCGAGCGTGGGAGCACGCTGTCCACCGGGCAGAAACAGCTCATCTCGTTTGCGCGCGCCCTGGCGCACAATCCCAAGATCCTCATCCTCGACGAGGCGACCTCGAGCGTGGACACGGAGACCGAGTTCCGCGTCCGCGAGGCGCTGACCCGCATGGTAGAAGGCCGCACGTCGATCATCATTGCGCATCGCCTGAGCACCATTCAGCGCGCCAACAAGATCATCGTGATGCACAAGGGCAAGGTGCGCGAGATCGGATCGCATCAGCAGTTGCTGGCCAATCGCGGTATTTATTGGAAGCTGTATCAGCTGCAATACAAAGATCAGGAAATCCCCACGCCCGCGGCGATTGCGGCCGAGGAATATTCCGCGACGGGCGTGAATGTCTCGGCCGACGGATAGGCACTGAATTATTGCCGTACAGTACAATGAGGGATTATGGGCGTTTACGACGACGTCAAGACCGCAGTCGAACGGCTCCTCACCCCGGACATCGGGGAGATCAAGGCGCGCCTGGGCGCGGTCGAACAGAAGATTGACGAGGTTGACCGGAGGGCGGAGGGACGCGATCGAGAACTCACGCGCTTAATGGAGCGCGGGTTTGATCGTATCGAAGAACGTCTCGATGGTCTGTCGCGCCAACTTCGCACGGAGGAAGAGTTGCGAGGCATTGCACAGCGGTTGGCGGCTGTTGAATCCAGATTGAAGATCCGCGATACCGAAAAAGCAACCCACTGAGCATCCTCGATGATGTCCCCGATTGACCCATCCGAAATCCACAACCTTTTTCTCGACGCCTTCAATCGCGGCGATGTCGAGGCTATCGTCGCGTTGTACGAACCAGGCGCAGTCCTTCTGGTCAGCGGCCAAACCATGGTCGGGCACGAAGCCATCCGCAACGCATATAAGGGCATGCTGGCGCGTGGCGGGCGAATGGAACTGGAAACCCGCTCGGTAGCGGAATCGGGCGAAGGACTTGCTGTCCTGCACGCGAGCTGGACACTTCACACCGCGGGTTCCGCGGCTCGCGGGCTCAGCACCGAGGTGGTCCGGCGTCAGCCTGATGGCACGTGGCTGTTCGTGATCGATGAGCCGCGCACGCCGGAGTAGATTGATGTCAACTCGGCTCGGCCTATTATTCATGGCTTATCCAGTAATGACCTAAGCGCTGCAATCCCGTCCTGATTTCTATGGAGGTGAAGACGTGTGGCAGATCCATCCCTGGTTGGCTCTTGGCGTCGCCGCATCCACTGCTGCGACCGACGCCGTATATGTCATGTTCAACGCGGCCGTGTCGTCCCGACGGCGCGTGCCCGCCGCAACCTGGAGTAGCGTTTGGTACCTGCTGTCTGCCTTCGCGGTCATCAGTTACACCAGGAACTGGGTTTACGTGTGCTTCGCGGCTTTGGGCTCGTGGGTCGGAGCGTATTTGTCGATGACGTGGCTGGGCAAGCCGCGCAGTGATTCGCGCGACCCTGACCATGCAGGCCCGAAGGCCGCCGTGTAAGTGAATCCGGCATCGCTCGCCTGTCATAATCCCAGTGTGCGAATTCTCATCTCCGCAGGAGAGGCCTCCGGCGAAGTTTATGGCGCGAAGCTCATGGAAGCGTTGCGCGGCCAAATTTCGCAGCAGACTCCGGCGCCAATCGCTGGACTTCTTCGGCGTTGGCGGTGACCAGATGCGTGCCGCCGGTTGCGATCTCCTGGTGGACGCGCGGGAGATCGCCGAAGTCGGCATCGTCGAGGTGATCAAGCACATTCCGCTCATCTATCGCCGCTTCCGCCAGGTAGTGCGCGAGGCGGAACGGCGACGCCCAGACGCGGCGGTGCTTATCGACTTCCCCGACTTCAACCTGCGCCTGGCGCGCGAGTTGCACCAGCGCGGAGTCCCGGTCATCTATTACGTCAGCCCACAACTGTGGGCGTGGAAGCAGGGCCGCATCGAGCAGGTACGCAAATACGTTCGCAAGATGCTGGTTATCTTTCCGTTCGAGGAGCGTTTTTATCGCGAGCGCGGCATCGAAGCGCAGTTTGTCGGGCATCCGCTGGCCGATTTGCCGGCACCAGCTGTAACGCGGGAACAGTTTGCCACGCAACACAAGCTGGATCCGGTTCGCGAATGGATTGCCTTGCTGCCTGGCAGCCGGCGCGGCGAGGTCTCGCGCATTTTCCCTACGCTGTTAGAAGCAGCGCAACTTCTCGGCCCGGAATACGTTTACATAGTGCCAGTTGCTTCCACCCTCGATGCCGACTGGGTAGCTGTCATTTTTGCGCGATTACAAGGGGCCGAAAATCGTATTCACCCGCGACGCCCAGGCCAGTCTGCTGCATGCGCGGGCAGCGGCTGTGGCCAGCGGCACATCTACGCTTGAGGCGGCATTGATCGGAACGCCGTTCGCGATGGTGTACCGGGTGGCGCCGCTCACCTGGGGCCTCGGACGCCGTCTAGTAAAGGTAGATCGCTTTGCCATGGTGAACCTGATCGCGGAACGTGACGTGGTTCCGGAACTGGTACAGGGCGAATTCACGCCGCAACGGGTTTGCGCCGAGCTGCAGCGGCTGATTCCATCAGGTGAAGCGCGGGAGACGATGATTGCCGGATTCGCGGAGGTGCGGCGTCGCTTGCGTCCCAGCGATGCGGGCGGCACTGCATCCGAAAGGGCGGCCCAAGCCGTACTTACATTGCTGGGGTGAAGTTTCGAGTTTCAAGTTTCAAGTTTCAAGTTTCGGACTGCGAACCGTTCAATTTGAAAACATTCACAACAGAGGCGCAGGGGAATTCCTTAGGTTTGAATCGTTCCAGTTCACAACTTGAAACTTGAAACTCGAAACTCGAAACTTGGTTTTTGATCATTTATAGTGAGTAGAGCAGGAGCAATTTCCCCAATGCACATCGCAGTGCGGTCGGTTGTGCGCATCGTTCTGGTGCTATCGGTTTTTGGTCTGGCGGTGCCGTGCTTCGCGGCTGAGAAGCAGCGCCTCGTGGTCAACGACTACGCCATCCATGCGGTCGTCTCGCCACAGACCCATCAGATCAAGGCACAGGCGCGCGTTCGTTTCACCGCGCTTGACGACATCACCATTGCCATCTTTGAACTGCACAACGCCCTGCGGCCGACGCGCGTGCTCGATACCAGCGGACAGTCGCTGTCGGTGGAGCGGGTGAGCCAGGACTCGACCATCCGGATCTCCTTGCCCACTGGCTTGACCAAGGGCGCCAGCACCACCCTGGTCTTCGAATACGAAGGCGCGATCCAGTCGGGCGACGACAGCCCGGTCCCCGGACTAAAGCTTGCCTACATCGGCGATCCCATAACTTACCTGTTGTACTCCGGGCGATGGTTCCCCATGGTGGGCTACGGCGTCGATCGCTTCACTTCGACTATCAGCATCAGCGTTCCCTCGGAATACAAAGTGATCGGCAGCGGCAAGCAGGGTTCGGGCGCAGCTGCTGAAATCGGAACGGAGGCGGCCACACGCAAGGGCAGTGCCGCTCATGAGTCGCTGACCAAGCTGGCTGTTCCCTCCGGATACAAGACCGTCACTTTCAGTTACGAAGATAAGCCGAGTTTCCCGGGAACCATTTTGATCGGGAAGTGGGAGCCCACCAAGAACAGCGAAGGCGGACTGAATGTGACGGTGTACACCACGCCGGAGCACAAAGCGCTGGCCACCCAATACGCCGACACCGCAGTGAAGGAATTTTTCTTCTACACTTCGACTTATGGTCCGCCATTCAGCAATACGCTGAATGTCGTCGAGTTGCCCGATGATACCGTCCCCTCGGCATGGGCGCCGGAGATTGCGGCGCTGGCCTCGCGCGCCTTCGTCAGCAAGATTAACTACCGGCTGCTGGCCAACAGCGTTGCGCACCAGTGGTTCGGGACTATGGTAAGCCCCCGCAGCAAGAACGACTGGTGGCTGAACGACGGCTCCGCCCGCTACTCCGAGGCGCTCTACGTGGAGCACGTTGCCGGCCGGGCCGGTTTCCAGGAAGTCACCAAAGACATGTCGGTCGGGGCGCTGGCTTACCTGTCGGTTCCGCTGGCGGATGTCGGCAAGCTGGATACGTTTTCGCCGGAGTTCCAATCTCTGACAGCTGACAAGGGCGGCATGATCCTGCAAATGCTGCGCTGGGTGATTGGCGACAACCCCTTCGATGCAACCATGCGCACCTTCGTGACCCAATACGCGGGCAAATCGGCCTCGGTTGACGATTTTCGCAAGGTGGCCGAGCAGAGCTCGGGGCAGCAGCTTACCTGGTTCTTTACCCAGTGGCTCGATTCCACCGGCGCCCCCGAGTTCAAGAACAAATATACGGTGTACCGCACCCAGAAGGGCTTTCGCGTGGTCGGCGAGATACAGCAGGACATGGATCTTTTCCGCATGCCTGTGGAGTTGAGAATCGACACCGATGGCAAGACCGAGACCAAGCGGGTGGAGGTCTCAGGTACGAACTCCGCTTATGCGGTGGAAACTTTCGGCAAGCCGCGGCGCATCAGTATCGATCCCAACAATGATGTCTTGCAGAACTCGCAGGACCTGCAGGTGCGCACCTCCATCATGCGCGGCCAGCAGGACGTGGAACAAGGCGACCTGACCGAAGCGCTGAAGGAATTCCAGAAGGCGCTCGAGGTCAACAAGAACAGCTCGCTGGCGCACTATCGCATCGCCGAGGTGTTCTTCCTCCAGCACAACTACCAGTCATCGGCCAACGCCTACCGCGAATCGCTGAACGGCGATGGCGAACCGCGCTGGACCGAGGTTTGGAGCCACATCCAGCTGGGAAAGATCTTCGACCTGACCGGACAGCGCGAGCGCGCCACCAACGAATACCGTCAGGCGTTGCAGACCAACGACAATACTCAGAATGCCCTCGATGAGGCGCGCAAGTATTTGCAGTCGCCATTCCAGCCGCAGAGCAGCGATAAGCCTGGGATGTAGAAATCCACACTAAGAACCAGCTCTAGCAAATCGTACATCCCTCTTGACGTGTACGGCTAATCGCCGTACACTTTTATATGCAGGAGAAGTTATGGCACACGCATTGAGGCGCAATCCACGCTTGCGCAAGCAGGAGCGGTTGGAGGCAAGAGTGACTCCCGACCAGAAGCGATTAATCGAACGTGCTGCTGAACTGCGGGGCACGACGATTACGGAATTTGTGGTTGCGAGTGCGCAACAGGCCGCGGCCAACACCATTAAAGATTTCGAGACGCTAACCATCCGGGATAAGGCGCGCGAAGTTTTCATCCGTGCGGTCCTCAATCCTCCTGCTCCTAACCAAGCTGCTCGTGCCGCGGCCGTGCGCTACCGAGCACAAATGGGATCGTAATTGGCTGACAAGAGTCAGGGAACCAAATTTATCATTGAGCCGCTCGGGGCCAAACACAACCGGGCGGCTTTTTCTTGCGGCAGTAAAGAACTGGATTCGTACCTGCAGAAGCAAGCGCGACAAGACTTGAAAAAACGAGCGGCAGTTCCGTTTGTGATCACCCCCGATCACAGAACGATTGCAGGTTTTTATACGCTTTCGCAGTACGCCATTGATCTAGGAAGTGTTCCGGAGGAGGTCGCTAAACGGCTCCCCAAGTATCCAATGGTGTCGGCCACGCTACTCGGACGTCTTGCGGTAAGTAACGATTTCCGCGGTCAGGGATTGGGGGAGCGGTTGCTGATGGACGCTTTGCATCGGGCCCTTGCTTCGAGCCGACAGATTGCGTCCGCTGCGGTAATTGTGGATGCGAAGGACGAACTAGCGGTCACGTTCTATAAGAAGTATGGCTTCATCGAGCTTCCGAGGGTAAGTCAGCGCCTTTTTCTACCAATGGGAACAATCGAACAGCTTTTTGCGGGAACTTAGCTTCGAACCCGTCCCAGCTTCAAGCCGCTCAACGCCGCAGCCTTTTCCTTTGCGACTCGCGCTGACATCAGCAGTACCTGAAACGTTTCGCCCATGCCTGTGGGTGAAATCAAATGTTTCAGTTGCAATGCAACCTTGGCTTGCTCCTGCGGGAGTCTGCACTCCTGAAATGCGTCGGCAAATTGCGTCTCCTCGCCAATGCCGATCAAAAATTGCGACTGGGTGAGCAGGGCTACGGGCTCGAGTCCGCGCTGGAGGCCTCGCTCGCGTATTGCCGTAAAATTTACGTGGGCGGTGATGTCCTGCTCTCCCGGCGCTTCGTAAGGCGACGTGCTAACGGTGTGTTGACGGTAACTCATGATGGTGTCGCGATGGCGCCCCGCCAATTGTTCTTCGCGCGTGTAGCCATAGTCGATAACCACAAGAAAGCCTCGCTTGCCTTGAAAGGCTTCTGCGATGCGTTCCATCCACTGCAATGACACCAGCCCAGCTTCCACCCGCTCGCCTTCTTCCGGACGAACGCTGTAGCGATCGAGGAATTCGGCTTCCGCTCCAGTTGGCAGATCGAAGCTCTCGACAAACTCCATGTCCTCTTCGGCAATACGCAACGCGCCCTGATAATCCACCACCTCGACCGGAAGCGCATCAAAGAACTCGTTGCCGAAAACGATGATGTTTTCACCCGCGGTCGAAGACGCCGCTTCTAGCGTGTCGCAGATGCTCGCTCTTTCCTGCTCTGCGTGCTCAGCCAGCCGGTCGTGCAATCGATCGCGCAAATGCGATGACTGCTCCACCAGCTCATAATGCAAAGCTCGTGCGAACTCGGGGAACTGTTTTGCCGACCAATCCAGCACATCGCGCGCGAACAGTCCGCGTCCGGGCCCCAGTTCGATAACGTCAATGCGCGGCGGGGAATCCAGCGCCCGCCACATCTCCTCGAACTGGCGGGCCAGCAGCCGTCCAAACACGGCATGAACGTCACTCGAAGTGTAAAAGTCCCCCGCTTTGCCGAATTGCTCGCGCGCGCGCGAGTAGTAGCCAAGCTCGGGCTCGTACAGACACATCTGCATGTAGCGCGAGAACGGAATGGGGCCGTTGCGGCGAATCTCGTCGGCAATGCGCTTACGCAGGCGCGATTCGCCCGGAGCGTCGCTGGCAGGCTGATTGGAACTGGTAATCACAGCTTACCTTCGCGCTCCATCTGCTGGTTTTCTTTGCGGTGCTGCGGGGTGCGCACGAACATCTCCACCAGGTAATCGTGCAGGCAGTCGAAGAGCTGGCGTTGAAAGGCCCACTCAAATTGCGCGTCGTCCAGATCCCGCGGGTGCAGCTCGAAGTAATAGGTGTGCACCGGCGGGTCGGTAAAGCGCGGCCGGATGATGACCTCCACGGCTTCGCCTTTGCTGCGCGCGTCGAACTCAACCAGCGGATGCTCGTAGAGCCGCAACTGCTCTTGTACCCTTGCGAGGCGATCGGAGGTCATCGGGCGATTGTAGCCTCTATGGAGTTGCCTTACGAGCGGAACATCGGCCTGAGACGCAGAAGTAAAATTCACCACGGAGCCACGGAGATCACGGAGAAACTCGAAGTCATCTCATACATACCGGAAACGCCGCAAGCACCTCAGGGGCTAAAACCCGCTTCGAACACTGCCATTTGCGGCATGGCCAAAGCCATGCCCCTTCAAAGCCCGATTTATGAGATAGCTTCGCTATAGAAGTCAAGAATTCCGTGTCCTCCGTGTCTCCGTGGTAAGTGATTTTCGACGGACCCCGTTCACCATCGCGAGCGACCCAACGGCTGCGCATTCCCGCCATTCACTGCACACCTGCTTCACTCCTACGAGTGAGGCACGACACTGTGCGAAGGCGCCCTCAGGCCCGACAATCATGGAACGAGGCGGCGCGGCGGTGTCATCTTTCCTCATTCTCCTTTCAGCGTCGCGCCGTCCTCTGATTCCGAGGTGAATACCTAGTGAGCACTCAGACGTTGTCGCCGGAAATTAATGTCCCGAACTTGCCAGCCAACCTGGACCGGCAGAAAAAGTTCTCTCCGACCAAGCGGCCCACCCTGCGCATCCTGCAGCCGGACGTGACCTACACGGGCTCGCCCATCACGCCCCTGCAGAAAGGCTTGCCCAAGCAGACCGAGTCACTCTGTCCGGAATGCAATAAGGTCATCGCGGCGAATATCTTCGCCGACAACGGCAAGGTGGTGATGGAGAAGTCCTGCGCCGAGCATGGCAGCTTTCGCGACATCATCTTCAGCGACATCGAACTCTACCTCAAGATGGAGGAGTGGAACTTCGGCGACAATCTCGGGCTCGCCAATCCGCAGATCGAGGGCGGAAAGTCGTGTCCTGACGATTGCGGCCTGTGCGGCATGCATACCTCGCACACCGCGCTCGCCAATGTCGATCTCACCAACCGCTGCAACCTGACCTGCCCGGTCTGCTTTGCCAACGCCAACACTGCCGGCTATCTTTACGAGCCCGGCATTGAGCAGGTCCGCGGCATGCTGCAGACGCTTCGCGGCGAGCGCCCGGTGGACGGCCGGGTGGTGCAGTTCTCCGGCGGCGAGCCCACCATTCATCCGCAATTTTTCGAGATCCTCAGCCTGGCGCGCGAGATGGGCTTCACCCACATTCAGGCGGCGACCAACGGCATCGAACTGGCCAATCTGGATTTCGCCAGGAAAGCGAAGGAAGCAGGGCTGGCCACGCTTTACCTGCAATTCGACGGCGTCAGCGATGACGTTTACCTCCGCACTCGCGGGCGGGCGCTGCTCGACACCAAGATGCGCGTCATCGAGAACTGCCGCGCCACCGGCATGAAGATCGTCTTCGTGCCCACCATCGTGAAGGGCATCAACGACCACCAGATCGGCGACATTGTGCGCTGCGCCATCGAAAACGTGGACACCGTCTCCGGCATCAGCTTTCAGCCGGTGGCCTTCACCGGACGCATTGCCAAACACGAGCTGCTGGCCAAGCGGTTCACGCTCTCCGATCTGGCGCGCTGCGTCAGCGAGCAGACCGGCATCACCGATGCGCGCGCCGACTGGTTTCCGCTGGCCTGCGTCACGCCATTCTCCAAGCTGACCGCCGCTCTGCGTGGTACCGGCGTGCCCACCATCTCGTCGCATCCGCATTGCTCGCTGGGGACGTACTTTTTCGTGGATGAGAAGTCCAGGAAGGCCGTGCCCATCACGCAATTTGTTGACGTGCCCAACATGCTGCAGGACATGGAAGAGCTGTCGCGCTCGGCAGGCAAGGCGCGCTTCAAGCTATACAGCAAAGTGAAAGCATGGAACTCGCTGCAGAAGCACTTCAAGCAGCAGCTTGCGCCGCCGGGATTGACGTTCACGAAATTCCTTCAGACCTTGCAGGGCATGACCAACAAGAAGCTTGGCCGTGACGGAAAAGACGGGACCTTCACCTATCGCACCCTGCTGGTGGCGGGCATGCATTTCCAGGATGCCTACAACTACGACATCGAGCGAGTGAAGCGCTGCGTCATTCACTACGCCACGCCCGATGGCAAACTCTATCCGTTCTGCACCTACAACTCCGGCCCATGCTATCGCGAAAAGATCGAGCGCCAGTTCTCGGTGCCCTGGGACCCGAAAACGCAGCAGGTAATCGCGGGCAGGTAGCGGAAAGCGCTGCAGCAGCCCGGAAAGCGCTCAGCCCTCGCTGCCTCGGAGTTGTCATCACGAACGGCCTTCAGGCAGTGAGGGATCTGCTGTTCCACTCCTCGCTCCAAGAAGCAAACACGAGCAGATTCCTCGCTTCGCTCGTAATGACAATTTCAGGGGAACTCAATTCCAACGCAGCTAGCCATCGCCTGAACACCAAGAGTGAAACGGCGCAGCCCCTCCCCTCAAGCTATCCCACAACCTGCCGATGTAATCACCGGCACCCGCGAACGGCGGAATCTCCTGCCTTTGCCAGAGCAGCGGGACCGTCGCGGTGCCTGTCCGCGGTGGTGTGTGGTTTAAGGAAACCACCGCTGCACCGGTCTAGGAGGAATCGACTAATGAGGAAAACAGTAGTGTTGATTGCAATTTTAATGGCCGCCGCACTGGCGGGCAGCGCTCAGGAAATGCCACGCTTCGAGGTCTTTGGTGGGTACTCTTACATCAATGTTGGCTCTTCGAAAACGGGCACTTCTCAGCAAAATGGTTTTGGGCTGAACGGCTGGAATGCCCAGGCGAGCGTGAACCTCACCCACTGGCTGGGGGTGACGGGTGACTTCGGCGGCGCTTACGGGTCTCCGTTCGCGGTGTCGATTCACAATTACAGCTACTTGTTTGGCCCCACGCTGAGCTACCGGGCGCAGCACGTGGTTCCGTTTGCACATGCTCTGTTTGGCGGGGCGCATGTCAGCGGCTCGAAGGGCGGCATAGGGGCTTCGCAAAATGCATTCGCCATGGCCGTGGGCGGCGGGCTCGATATTCCATTCAAGGGCCACTTCGGCGTCCGCGTGGCACAAGTGGATTGGATGCGGACGCAGTATTTCAGCACCCATCAGAACAACGTGCGAGTATCGACGGGGGTGATGTTCAACTTCTGAGGTTCGTAGGTGAGGACAAGCCGGGAAAAGGCGCACGATTCTGTCTCGTGCGCCTTAGGTTTTCTCCGGCATCGACTGTTCATGCTGGGTATTCGGCGGTTATCCCGGTGGCCAGGTCAAATCTCGTCCGCCCAGCAGATGCAGATGCAGGTGGAAGACCGACTGCCCGGAGCGTGGTCCCACGTTATATACCGTGCGGTATCCGTCCTCGATACCGCGCTCGCGGCCGATCTTGGCCGCAATCAGCTGGCAGTAACCGAGAATCTCGGCGTCTTCCGGCGTGGCTTCCTTCAGTCCGACAACATGCCGCTTGGGAATGATGAGCACATGCGTCGGCGCTTTGGGGTTGATGTCTTCGAAGACGAACACCTTGTCGTCTTCGTACACCTTCTTGGTGGGAATCTTGCCGGCAATGATCTTGCAGAAGAGGCAATCGTCGTTCATGGCATGATGTTAGCTGATAAGAACCATTTTGCTAACCCGGATTATTCATGAGCGCACGTAGTCTGGGTGTCATGCTGAGCGACGAGCGTAGCGAGGAGTCGAAGGAACCCTTTGGCCACCGGTAATCCTAGACTTGTGCTGCGCCAAGCGGCCCCCTGGTGATTTCTCGCAGCTATAGGGGTCCTTCGACTTCGCGCCCGCCCGACCCACAAAAAAGGCGGGTCGGAAATTCTTTGCGGGCGTTCCGCTCAGGATGACACCTCCAGGTTCATGAATAACCCACGTTTTTGCTAAGATCGACTCTTATGCACAAGAGACATTCCAGCAAGCAACAGGCAATTCCGAAACGTCGGCGCACCTCGCCGCGCAAAAGGAAGAACCAAGCCAAAGCAAGAATTGTGATTGATCCGGTGTCAGGCTTTCCTGCCGTAACTTTGGGTCCGGGTGCGCCAGTCCTGACTCACAAGGAAGTCAAGGAGATGCTGTCGGATTTCCCATGAAATGTCTCCCCGATATAAGTGAATCCAAACACCTGCGTGGATCGCTGTAGATTCCGCGGCTGCGGACTCGACTAGGCTCTCTGTTCTTTCCTTCTTAACTGCAGATACCCCCGGACCAACTCGTTCAAATCGCCGTCCAGCACGCGATCGACATCGCCAATCTCGACCCGCGTCCGCAGGTCCTTCACCATGCGATAGGGCTGCAGCACGTAGGAGCGGATCTGCGACCCGAAGTCGATGTCGAGCTTGGAATCCTCGATGCCTTTGGTGACCGCGCGCTTCTTCTCCAGTTCGTACTCGTAGAGGCGTGAGCGCAGGATGCTCATGGCGCGTTCGCGGTTCTTGTGTTGCGAGCGTTCGTTCTGGCAGGCGACCACGATTCCCGTCGGGAGGTGGGTAATCCGCACCGCCGAATCGGTGGTGTTGACGTGCTGCCCGCCCTTGCCGCCGGAGCGATAGGTATCGGTTCGAATGTCGTCCGGCTTGATGTTGATCTCGATGGTCTCGTCGATTTCCGGCGAGACATAGACGCTGGCGAATGAGGTGTGCCGGCGCTTGGCCTGGTCGAACGGCGAGATGCGCACCAGGCGATGCACGCCGATCTCGCTAGTGAGCAGCCCATAGGCGTGCTCGCCATTGACGCCGAAGGTCGCCGACTTGATGCCCGCCTCGTCGCCCGGCTGGTATTCGTAGAGCTGCGTGGAGAAACCCTGGCGCTCGGCCCAGCGCAGGTACATACGCATCAGCATCTCGGCCCAATCCTGCGACTCGGTGCCGCCGGCGCCGGGATGAATGGTGACAATCGCGCTGCGCTCGTCATTTTCGCCGGAGAGCAGGGTCTCGGTTTCCAGCTTCTCGACCAGGCCGCGCAATGCGTCCACTTCGCGCCGCAGGTCGGAGGAGACGTCTTCCCCTTCGCGCGCCAGATCGAAGTAAGCGGTGATGTCGCTGGAACGCCGCGCCAGTTCGGTTTCGGTGGCCAGCAAGCTGTCGAGGCGCTTCTTCTCGCGCATGACCTGCTGTGACTTTTCGGGGTTGGACCAAAGCGTGGGATCGGAGGTTTGCTTTTCGATCTCGCTCAGTTTTTCGCGCAGCTTGGGCGCGTCAAAGATACTCCTGTAGATCGCGCACCTTGTCGCGCAGCGCTGCGTATTCCTGTTCTAGTTCTTCGACCATATTCGCTTTTCGCTTTTCGCTTTTCGCTATTAGATTCGAAATCCTTCTCTCAGCTCTTGCTTCTCTGTGCCTCTGTGTCTCTGTGGTGAAAACGCCTTTCACCCGCTCACCGGCTGGATCATGTACTTAGACCTGAAGACGCGCAACAGCAGTCCCAGCAAGGTGATTATCGCACACAGCAGCGGGAACCAGTCTCCGTGGCGGGTATAGAAGGTGGTGGTTTCTTCCAGCGAATACGCAGCCTGCAACTGGGTACGCTGATTGCGCGGCGCTTCGGCCACCACCCGCCCCAGCGGGTCAATCACCGCCGTGATGCCGGTGTTGGTATCGCGCAGCAGCCAGCGATTGTTCTCGACCGCGCGCATGCGCGCCTGGTTCAGGTGCTGCCACGAAGCGCCGCCCTCGCCATACCAGCCGTCGTTCGAGATGTTGACGAACAGTTCAGCGCCATTCTTTGCGAACTGCCGGACCTCGTCAGGAAAGATCGACTCGTAACAGATAAAGCTGCCAATCCTGGTGTCACCGACTTGCAGCGGAAGCCGCGATGTGCCGCGGGCGAAAGTCCCGATCTCGCGGGTAAGCCCACTGGCGAAGCTGAACAGTTTCTCGAAGGGGACGAATTCGCCGAAGGGGACAAGATGGATTTTGTCGTAGCGCGCTGTCCACGCGCCGTCGGGCGCAATCACTGCCGCCGAGTTGTAAATGTCGGGCTGGCGATTGCGTTCGCCGGCATGGTCGATACCGATCGAGCCCGCGATGATGTAGGAATCCGTCGCGCGGGCCACATTGGCCAGCGTGCCGCGCACATGCAGATCAGTCACGAAAAACGGCGCTGGCGATTCCGGCCAGATAATCAGCCCGGGCGTGCCAGTCTTGTTGTCTCGCGGCGGAACGCTGAGCGCCGCCAGCGAGTCGAGCGTCTGGGTGAGGTAGTCGAGCGTCCACGCCCCGGGATCGAGGATGGGAATATTTGCCTGCACCAGGGTCGCCCCGTCGGAAGTTGGGAGCGCTCCCGGCTTTATTAATTTGCCGGCATGTAAAGCGATCGCCGCCGCCAATGACGCCGTGAGCAATATCCTGCGACGCGCGTGCGGGACCAGGAAGGCGGCTGCCACTGCGGTGTTCACCAGCACAATCTCAAAGGAGAGGCCGTACACACCCGTGAACGTGGCCACGCGCGCGAGCGGGATGTTGTCGATTTGTGTGGTGCCCAGCAGGTCCCAGGGAAATCCTGTGATGTAGGTGCGCGCCAGTTCCACGGCAACCCAGACGAACGGGGTGAACACCAGCGCGCGCAGGCTGAATCCGTTGCGGCGCGCGGCGATCAGGGCGAGAAGACATCCAAACAGCCCGTGATAGAGGGAAAGATAGAGCGCGTACATCAGCAGCAACAGCAGCGAGGTGGCAACGCCAATCCCGCCATAGACGTGCATTACGTAGAAGACCCAATAGCAACTGCCGAGGTACCAGATGACGCCGCTGACATAGCCAAGCAGGAAACCTTGCCAGGCCGTCGCCGGCGCAAGAAAGAGTCCGCCTTCGGCGAGCGCCAGGCTCACGTCTTGGTCGCGGCATTTCAGGATGGCATAAATCAGCGGCGCCAGCGCCACCCAGCTCAGCAGGTACAGTGCGGGCTTGGGGAAGATCAGCACCTGGAGAACGCCAGAAGCGCAGGCGAAAATCCAGGCATTCGGGCGGATTCTTCTCACTCGGCGAGTGTAGCGGGGACGAGTGGCTAGTGGCTAGTGGCTAGTGGTGAGCCATTGCATCCGAAACCATAATGCCGGGCCCAGTCCATGCGCGCCTAAGGCGACGCAAGCTGACAGCCCGCGCTTTAGCGGGGGTACCCGTCGCAAGAAGACTTAGGAAGTAGGTTCGAAGCGACATCCCAGCGAAACCTGCGATGCCCCGGTCGCGCGAAGCGCGACGCAAGGTGAAAGCCCCGCCCTTCAGGGCGGGGATACATGTCGCAAGAAAATATCCGAGTGCCCCGGGCACGACAGGCATCTATCCAAACACAAATTGAGGATCGAAACTGATCTTCGATTTTCGCAACAATGTGAGGAATTCTTGCTCGAACGTCCACTTGCGATGATGCTCTTCCTGACTGGCAATGTAGGCAATGACAGCCTGTCGCCGGGACTCGCTGACACTAAACGCCCCATACCCGCGTTGCCAGGCGAAACCGCGGATGCTTTCGTTCAACCACCGTGATGAATTTCCTTTGAGATCCTGAACCGCCTTGGCCAGGGGCAGGGCAGGCGGAAGTGCAAGCAGGACATGAAGATGATTTTCCGTGCCGCCGGCTGCTATCAGCGGGATGTTCTTCCTGCGCGCGATGCCAGTCAGGTATCGCCGCAACCGCTCCGGGTCTGGGATAAGAGGCGCGCGGTTCTTCGTGCTGAAAACGCAATGCACAAGATTGCAGGCCAGAGGGTGCATCCCCAGATCGTAGGCCGAAATTGAAATGACTGGCGGTGCTCATCGGCACATGCCGTTGTGTCGTGCCCGGGGCACTCGGGATCTTGGCTTTTCTCTACCCCGCCCTGAAGGGCGGGGCTATCACCTTACGTCGCGCAAAGCGCGACTGAAGCAGGCCGCCCCGTTCTCTCGCTTGATCGCCATCTGATCCGCTGGCCCTTTCCCCGCTCGACGCAAAATTTTTCGAAGTTCAAGCGACCATTTCGGATCTCCTTTCATCCAATGCGCCAATTGGGGTGAGGTGTCAGGGTGGTCGTCCGATCACGTCAACAGGCGGGATTGGTGCAGCGCGTCGAAAGCTTCTTCGACGCAGCCGCTGGCTTGCGTTCCGCAAGCACTGGAACGCGGTTCCTTGGCATGGCGCGGGGCGGTCAGTTCCTGCTCAAGCTCTTGCTCTCTATCGCCGATAACTCATTTGTGCATAAGTCCGCGATTGTTGTGGGGTTAACGCTGGCTTTGAGCGCGGCCACGCTGGCCGGAATCGGCGAATGGGCGGCCGACGGAGTGAACAATCCTGGTGCTGATGCGGCATCTCCGAGCGCCCCGGCTGCCGCGCCGGAGCAAAAAGCTGGGAGCCACGCGGTTGCGCTGATGCCCCTGCCGATGAACCTGCTTCCGTCAGGGAGCTATACTCCGGCCACGATCCCGGGATATACCGTCAGCCGCACCGTGCCGGAAGTGAGGCTGGAGTTTACCGTGGCCGATGAACAAGGCCACCTGCTGCGCGACCTGGCGGCGGAAGACATTCGCATCCTGGATAATCAAGTGCCGGTGGAACATTTTAACGACTTCACGCGTGAGGACAATCTACCCTTGCGACTGGGGCTGGTGCTGGACAGCAGCGATTCCATGAAGCGCGTGTTGCCCGACGAGAAGGCGGCGGCGCTCAATTTCCTGAACCGTATCCTGCAGCCGCAAAGCGATCGGGCTTTCGTGATGGGGTTCGGTGGCGAGATCCGCCTCTGGCAGACCTATACCGCCGATCGCGCGCAGTTGAGGGAAGCTGTGGGCCGCGTACATCAGCCGGGATGGGGGACGCGTTTCTATGATGCGTTGTACACCGCATGCAATGAATATCCGCAGGATGGAGAGGAGAGAGCCCTGGTGCATCGTGCCCTTCTCGTTCTAAGCGATGGCGCCGATACCCAGAGTTTTCACGATCTGCAAAATGTTATCGCTATCGCCCAGCGGGACGAGGTCCAGATTTACACCCTGGCCCTGCATGACAAGAAGCTGATGTCTCGCACAGACGCCGTGTTGCAGCGGCTGGCCGAGCAGACGGGTGGCCGGTTCTACGTGGCGCAATCCAGCAGGGACTTGGAAGCAATGTTCGCCCAGATCGAGCAACAGCTACGGACCCAGTACTACGTGTCGTTCTCACCGCGACAAGAAATGCCAGGATTCCACGCCCTGCAAGTGCAGGTGCGCACTCCACAAAAAATGACGGTCCATTCCCGCCGCGGATACTACGCTGCGGCGCAATAATTATTATTTTGCGATTTCGGCAGGGGCAACCGGCTGAATATGCGGTTCTTCGACAGTCGTAGAAGGCTCCTTATACAGCCCGCGTAGATCGTTCCAGCGGACAGCCAGCATCTCCACGCCCATCTTCAACCCGTCACGAACAGGACTGATCTTGGAGCGGTGATCGTGCGCCCACTCCACCGGCACCTCGACGGTGCGCAGCTTGAACTTGTTCGCCAGAAACAGCAGTTCGGGATCGAATCCCCAGCGCTCGACGCGTTGCCGTGAGAACACCGTCTGGGCCGCCGACCGGGTAAACGCCTTGAAGCCGCATTGGGTGTCGCGATACTTCAATCCCAAAACCATCCGCAGCGCAAAATTAAACAACCGTCCGTATAGCTGCCGATACCATGGCTGGCGCTCGGTTTGCAGGTCAGCCTGCAGCCAGCGCGAGCCGATGGCGACATCCGCTCCCTGGTCTATGGCTGCGAACAGCTTGGTTGCTTCGTAGATGGGCGATGACAAGTCTGCGTCGGTAAACAGCAGAACGTCACCGTTGGCGTGCAACATGCCATTGCGCACGCTGTAGCCTTTGCCGCGATTGCCGGGATTCTCGATCAGTCGAACCTCGGGATGTTGGCTGGCAAAATTGCGCGCGATTTCGGCAGTGTCGTCGGTGGAACCGTCATTCACCACGATCACTTCCGCCTGGAGTTGCCGTTCACGGATGTAAGCGAATACTTTGGGGAGCGAACCAGCCAGTCGTTCGCTTTCGTTGTAGGCCGGAATTATGAAGCTGTAGTACATCTGCATCTTAGACGCTGGCTCATTGTATTCCAGTTGTCAGAGCAGTAAATGTTTGTTACAGAGTCACTGCCCTAACTGTGCTTTGCCGGTCGCGCCATACTTTCCCGCAAAGGGTAGTCTATGGCGATTGCCTTCCCATCTGAGACTGCCTTGACGGAGTGCAGGGTATTCGGCGGAACGATCCCCACAGAGCCGGGACCGGCGCGCTGAGGGACGCCGGCGATGGTTATTTCCAGTTCTCCCTCGAGGATTTCCCAAACTTCTTCCTGCGGATGGGAATGCTCGTGGATCGTGGCCCCGGCGTCAAACTCGTAATGCCCAAACGTCATATTCGCCGAATCGAAATAGCGGCCTCTCCAACCCGGCAAGCGTTCGATGACTGGCAGTTGGTTGGTATCGATAAATGTCATGTCCACCCCCCGAAGACTGGCCTTTTCGGAATTTTACGCCGGCCGCACGCGCGCCGGTTTCGGAGAACAGGAGTTGCAGCGGCGAACAACCGGGATTAGCCTTCTCTTAGCGATGCGCACCGTTCACGTTCTCGTGCTGCTGGCGATTCTGAATGTTGCCGGCGGCGCTGCTTCCAAGCCCCACGTGGTAAGCCTGGGAAAGCCGCTGCCAGTCAAACTGTCTATCGGCGCTGCCGAAACCAAAACGATGGATATCATGGTCGCTCCCCTCTTTGTGGATACAAAGCTGAAGGAGTACACGACCGGCAAGTCGCATGACGTGACCGACCGGCAATTCGTGGTGCGCCGTGCCTTTCGTATTAACGACGCGCTTCCCGACGAGGCACGCAAGTCTCCGAAGCTTTGGCAGCTTGGTGGATGGCTGCTGGTGGACCGCAGTTCCGGGAAGATCACGGCAATCAGGCTGCCGGACTTCGACCCGTTTTACTCGGAGGTAAGCTGGTACCGCGACTATGCCGCTTACTGCGGCACCACCGCCAACGGTGAGAAGCTGGATGCCGTGGTGGTGCAGATCGGCGTCAAGAAGCCGCTGTATCGCAAAGAACTGGGAAAGGCGAGTGGCGGGGAACAAGCCGATTCCGATTGCGCTGCCCCTCGCTGGGAGCGGCAACCGGCGCGCGTGACCTTCCTTCCCAAAGCCGGTGAAAAGCTCAGCGTTGCCGTGCGGGGCCATTTTGTTGATGAACTGGCCGACGACGAAGACGAACCGTAGACGGAGTGCAAGATCCAGTGAAGACCATTGACGAACTGCTACGCGACGCCGAAATTGCCCACGGACATCTCTGTGCCGGGCAGGTGCTGGGAGTGCGGCTGGCCATGCATGGACTGGAACTGTTGGGCATCGATGACCCGCATGGCAAAGATCGCAAGCGTCTCATCACCTTTGTGGAAATTGACCGCTGCGCCACCGACGCTGTCGCTGTCGTTACCGGCTGCCGGTTGGGCAAGCGGGCACTCAAGTTTCGCGACTGGGGGAAGGTGGCGGCAACCTTTGTCGATCTCGCCTCGGACCGAGCGGTGCGGGTGTGTGCCCGGGAAAGTTCGAAGGCGCTGGCGCGGCAGATGCATCCTGAGATCGAGAACAAGAACCAGCAACAGATGCTGGCTTACCGCGAGATTTCAAATGACGACCTGTTCACGGTGCAGTGGGTAAAGGTCGCTCTGCCGCCCGAGGAGTTGCCCGGCTACAAGGGCGAACGGATCGTGTGCGAGCAATGCGGCGAAGGCATCAACTTCCAGCGCGAAGTGCGGCAAGGCGGGAAAATTCTATGCCGCGCCTGCGCGGGTGAGAAATATTACGAAGAGATTTCGTAGGCGGTACGAGAAAGCAGCCTATAGCGAGACGATCTTGACGCCGGGGATCATCTGAAAGTGGCGAAGGTTAGCGGTAGCGACACTGTAGCCGAGTTCCAGAGCGGTCACCCCGATCAATAGATCGGAGAGAGGAAGGCGGACGCCCTTGGCTTGGTTCTCGCCGTCGATCTGGCCGATGCGTAGGGCAACCGACACGGTGATGGGATGGATGGGCAACGCCGTGAGCAGTTCCTGGATAAACTGGTGCCGCTTGTCTCTTCGGTGCGGTGTGTCGGCGCGGGCGGCACCGTGGGCCAACTCAATTAGCGTGACCACGGAGATTGCGATCTCGGTATTGCCCGCTGGGCTGCCGTAGATGGCCGCCAGCATCTGTCGAGCATTCTGCCCTTGGCGCTCGGCCGTAATCAGGACGCTGGAGTCGAGGATCAGTCCCATGGCGGTGGTTCTAGCGGTTCACCGTGGCTCTCGATAGCTGCCTCGACATCCTTAGCGAAGTCTGCATCCATGATCGCTGTCGAGTCTTCGGGTAACAGTGCGATGCACTCCGAGATGGTGCGGCGGCCCGGTACTGGCGGATGGATCACTGCCAGCGGCAGTTTGCCGCCTTCGCTCTCGATGACGACTTCCGCCCCCGCACGCACGCGCGCCAGCACCGACGCGAAGTCGCTGGCGGCTTCCTCTTCCGAGATGTGGATGACATGGTCGGCCATGGCGTGATTATACCGTCATCACTTGCCTTGTTCCGACTTTCCAGGAGCGCGCTACGTCGCCAGGGTTCCCGCCAGGGCGTGTTCCGCCGCATGACTCACGCGCAACACCATGGGCTCGTCAAAGTGCTTCGCCAGTATCTGCATCCCAATCGGCAAACCGTCCTTGCTCTTGCCGCACGGAATGGAAATTCCCGGAATGCCGGCCAGGTTCGCCGTCACCGTGAAAATGTCTGCCAGATACATGGCGAGCGGATCGTCGGTCTTCTCGCCGAGTTTGAACGCGGGCGTCGGCGTGGTCGGCGTCACGATGGCGTCCACCTTGGCAAATGCCTGATGGAAGTCGTCTGCCAGCAAACGCCGCACTCGTTGCGCCTTCAGGTAATACGCGTCGTAGTATCCGGCACTGAGAACGTAGGTGCCGAGCATGATGCGCCGCTTCACCTCCGCGCCGAAACCCTGGTCGCGCGTGCGCCGGTACATTTCGGCCAGAGTCTTGACGTCGGTCGCACGCACTCCATAACGCACGCCGTCGTAGCGCGCCAGGTTCGACGAGGCCTCAGCGGTGGCGACGACGTAGTACGTCGGAATGGCGTATTTTGTGTTGGGCAGCGATAGGGGAACAATTTCGCATCCGGCCTGCGCCAACTCCTGAATGCCGGCTTCGACCGCGCTTCGAACTTCCAGATCCAGGCCCTCGCCGAAATATTCTTGCGGAACTCCAATTCGCAAACCGCGCACCGGCTGTTCAATCTGGTTGAGATAGTTGGGCACCGGCACGTCCGCAGATGTGGAATCGAGCTCGTCCCGGCCAGCCATGCACTGCAACATCAAAGCCGTATCTTTTACGCTTTTGCCAAACGGACCAACGTGATCGAGCGAGGAGGCGAAAGCGATAAGCCCGTAGCGCGAAACCCGTCCATAGGTGGGCTTCAGGCCGACGACGCCACAGAATGCGGCCGGCTGGCGAATCGAGCCGCCGGTGTCGGAGCCGATCGAAGCCACTGCCGTTCCCGCGGCCACCACCGCGGCCGACCCGCCCGAGGAACCGCCGGGCACGCGCGAGAGGTCGCGTGGATTGTGTACCGGGTGAAAGCCGGAGTTCTCGTTCGACGAGCCCATGGCGAATTCGTCGCAATTGGTCTTGCCGAGGATGATGGCGCCGGCTTCTTCCAGCCGCGTCACCACGGTAGCGTCGTAGGGGGAGATGAAGTTCGCCAGAATCTTCGAACCCGCGGTGGTGCGCACGCCTTTGGTCGCGAAGACATCCTTTACCGCGATCGGCACGCCAGCCAGCGGCGGCAGCGCATCGCCTTTATCGGCAAGCGCGTCGATGTGCGCCGCCTGCTGGTACGCGCGCTCCTTGCACAGCGTGAGATAAGCGCCGATGGCGCCATCTTCGGCGTCAGTCTTCGCGTAGAAGGCGTCCACCAGCGCGGTCGCCGTGGTCTGCTTCTCCAGCACGGCGGTTTGCGCGGATTCAACTGTCAAAAGGTCGATATTCATCTGAAGCTATCTTACAAGTCGTTCATGAAGGGGCACAGCTTCACCCGCCCGCAGTTTGCGCGAAAGCGGGTTGGGTTTCTGGGTGGAAGCCCCCGCATTTATGCGGGGGAAGGAGCGCTTCAGCGCTCCGGGAAAACGGTGCGCTCTGATCCGGCGCTTTAGCGCCGGAATCGCGAATCCCGGGGCTAAAGCCCATTTCAAAATCGGCCACTCTTCCGCTGGACTAAAGTCCAGCTTCCCCCTGCTGAAGCAGGGGGCTTCCACCAAAAAGCTAACCATTCTTTCCGCAGCCTGTTCGTATCACTAGCCCTGCTCCAACTCGTCGAGCATGGCTTCCATCTCCGCCAAAGCGTGCTGATTTCGCGTGCGCCGGGCACATTCGATTCCCTGCCGCAACAGCGACTGGGCTTCGTCTTTGCGCTCGGCGCGAGCCAGCGCCTGCGCTGCCATGAAGTATCCATTGGTGTAGTCGGGATGGGACGCGAGCAAGCGTTGAAACTCTACGAGCGCATTGTCGGTCTCGCCCGCGCCGGAGTACTCCAGACCCAAGGCGTAGCGCGCAAACGCGTCGTCGGGATTTGCGCTCAGAATTTCTTTCAGCGCCGCTACGCGGCTCTCGTCGGGCATGGGTCCGGCCTCCTTATCTGCGCCTGTTCACTGGCCCGCACTCTTCGAGCAAGGCTCAAGAAGTCGAGGATAAACGATTGTGTATGCCTTTGGATCCCGTGGGAAGGTGACGGACAATTTGGCTGGCTTGCTCAGCGGGCTGGTCAGTTGCAATTCCATTCGGTTAGGAGACGCCACCTGGTCCCTGATGCTTTTCGCCATCGCCGCGGCCTCTGGCTTGTTAAACCACTCTTTGGACACTAACGTAATAAGGCCGCCGCCGGTTTTTTCCGCCAGCTCCTGCATATTAATTGGGCCTTCGCGCTCCTCTGGGGTCAGGAATTTCGCGTATGGATCATTTATCAGAAAAACGAAAACCCGAACGCCGCGCGTTACTAATTCGTCCTCCGATTGATGCAAGCTAATCGAACTGTGGTTATCACCGCCGTCGGTCACGACATAAATAGTGTCTCCAAACTGCGGAGTCTTGAACAGGGAAGAGGCATTGCTGATCGCACTGTACAAGGCGGTCCTATGTTCGGGCTTTACGTTCCCCAGAGCAAGAGATGGCTTGGTGGGACCGGTCGTATCCTGGAACTCGGAGAGCTGTAAGTGCTCACTGAATGTGCCGAGGGCGATAGGGCCTCCCGGAGGAATTGCGTCGACGGCAAACTTTGCCGCATCCAGGCCGATTCCCCAGCCTGATCTCTGCGGCGGAAGTCCCATGCTGGCGCTTGTGTCGAGTAGGAAAATTACCCGGGGTTTAAGCTTCTCCTGCACCAACGAAACGATTGAGGCTTGGTCTCCCTTAATCGCAACTTGGAGATCCTGTAGTGCCACTGGCGGCGAGTTCTGACCATTTCTGATGAAAGTGACAGGAATGGTTCGTGGCAAACAGGGATCAGGCGAATTTGCGGGACTTGTTAGCTCTTGGGCGATGAGCAGCCCGACGAGCAACCACGGCACTGCTCCAAACTTTACTAATCGCCAAACAAATGTCGGCATGCTGAACATAATAGCCACACGCAACGAGGGAAGTCAGTGACCGGTGCAGCAGTCTGGCGTGACCTTGTGGTCACTGGAAGCAATCCCCAGCCACCAGTACAATGGCGTTGAACTCTTACCATCATCACCCGAGGATTTTGTGGCCTGCCCCTTCTTCATGCCCGAACAACGATTCGAGTCAGACTGGCCGTTTCCGCAGCGGCTGCCCCTGGGCGCGGGATGGGCGGGGACGTGTACCGCGCCTGGTCACGAGGGCGCGCGGCCCAGTGACGAAGAGATGAAGTCGGGATGCAATCTCGGTTACGCCAAGGCGTGCTGCCGGCTTCCCGCCGAGCGCCATGCCGACGCTGTGCGGTTTGTGCTGGGCGAGGAGCGCGACGGCGTTCTGCATGTGCTCTTTGTTTGCGAGCGCGACTACCTGCCCGCCGGTCACGGAGAGTTGCTATATGAGACCGTTAGCGCATCGTGGCTCCAGCGACATGACGACGCGCGCGTGCAACGCATGGCGGAGTGTTACGTGCAGGCGCAAAGAGCGCGCCGGGGAAGTTGCACTTGGTGAGGAGCAGCGAGTCCTCTCGACGCTCGAAAATGATTTACCACTGAGACACGGAGGACACGGAGGTTTTTTCTATCGACTTCTCTCCGTGATCTCCGTGCCTCTGTGGTGAAAAGACATTTGATCATTAACCCTAACCACAAGGAACGCCATGGAACAGAACGACCACAATCTGCGACCGAGACCGGTGAGCGATTCGAAATCGGAGATGATCGAGCTCGTGTTGCCCAACGACACCAATCCGCTGGGCGCGCTGTTGGGCGGCCGCCTGATGCACTGGATCGATCTTGCCGGCGCGCTAGCGGCGCATCGCCACTCGCACTCCTACGCCGTGACTGCTTCCATGGACCACATCGACTTTCTGGTTCCGGTCCACGTGGGCGACATGGTGATCCTGCAATCGGCGGTCAATCGCGCCTTCAATACTTCGATGGAAGTTGGCGTCCGGGTGCTGGTGGAAAACTACATCTCGGGCTCGCGGCAGAAGGTCGCCACGGCCTATCTCACGTTTGTTGCCGTGGACCGTCATGGCAGAAGGCTGAAGGTTCCGCCCGTCATTCCTGAGACCGAGGAAGAGAAGCGGCGCTATGAAGGGGCTCTCCGCCGGCGTGAAGCTTCAAAAGCGGAGCGTGAGCGCCGCAAGGTGGACAGAGGGGTGGACGCAAGCTGAGGGGAAGCTCTCTGCCCAGGTTAGCGTCCAAAGGACGGACGCGAACCTGGGGCACAAGGCCGAATGTTCCTCTGGAGCTACCGTCCCTGGCCGGATCGCTTCTCTTTAAACTTGTAGGTGAGACCATTCCAGTCGTAATCGTAGACCACGTAATTGGCGAATCCGTTGGAGGCGTCGGGAGCCTGCGGGACGCGCACCTGGATCACGCTCTTCACCACATCGGCACTGGCGTTGCCGAACGGACTATCGCAGAACCCCTGACCATCAGGGGCCTGCTCGACTGACCACAGCTTGGAAAACGTCGACCCCGAGTATCGCCGGAAGACGGTGAGCGTAAGGCAATTTTTCTCTCCCGAGTAGGTGACCAGCAGAAGCTGATTTCGATCGGAGAGGCCCTCGGCGTCCAGACCGGCGATGCGCGAGTCATCGTCTTTCTCATTTGGGGCACGCGAGGCCTGGCGCCACAGCTTATGGATGGTTCCGGGATCGAGTCCCGTTTCTTTCGCCCACTTGGACTCGTCGGCCCGATGCACCTGTTTCCAATCCTGCGCCAGCGATCCCGTTGCAATCAGAAGCAGGCAGGCAGCGACGATGGCAACACGACCCATGGCTCAATCATGGCGCAGCCCGGTTGGAAGGGCAAGATATTAGACGGTCATCTCACAAATTGTTGTGTCCGCGCAGAGCTTCATCGGTAGCGCTAAGGTATTTTTAGGAATAGGCTGTTCAGTCCCTGAAAGGTCTGCTACTTTCGCGTAGACCACGTACAATGAAAACGACTCGCTACTTCCAAGAGCAGGTCTTACGCAAGCGCCCTTACATCAGGGTCGAATGGTGCGAGCGCGTCGTGAAGGACCCGTTGGTACGCGAAGTACAGCCGGATGGACGCTTTCGGCATTGGGGCATTGTGCCGGAGTTGGAGGGCCGGATTCTTCGCGTGATAACACTGGAGGATGGTGAAACGATCCACAATGCATTTCCGGATCGTAATTTTCGTCCAGAGACGTTGGGAAAACGGGAATAGCTATGAAACTTCACTACTATCCTGACACGGATTCACTCTATATCGATCTCAATGCCAATCCGAGCTCGGACTCCCGAGAAGTAGCCGAGGGCCTGGTCATCGACCTGGATTCCGCCGGCCATGTGGTGGGTATTGACATCCAACACGCATCACAGATGTTGGATTTGAATACGCTGGAGACTGAGTCACTCCCGGCGGTCAAGACCAGGATCGCCTAGCTTTATTCGAAATGTCGCCGCTTCACGCCGTGCCTTGCGCCTTCCCTGTCCTCAGCACTTCATCCACAGTTTGGATATCCACCAGCCCGTAGCAACCATAGATCGCGGGAAGCACGCGCTCTGACGGGAAGGTTCGCCGCAACTCCGCGACCCGCTCCGTCCCCGAGCGGTACGCGGGAAGATACATACGCCCGAGCAGCGGATGCCGTCCCCATGCTCCCGACAGTTTGTCGGCGCGTTCCTCGCTCACCAGAAAGTCGCGGCGCAAGGTCGCCGCCACTTCGGCTTGCGGCTTGCCTTCTCCCCAGGTGAGATACGACGACTGGTTCTTGGCGTCGTCCTGCAACAGCGCCAGCAAGACGCCGATCTGCATATCATCGTCGGGGAGTTGCCAAACTTCGGTCACGCCATGCGCAATCAGGATGGCGTTGTTGGCGATGCCTTCGAAGAGCGTAGCGGCTCGCGTGTTCATGGTCAGGACAGTGGCTTCGAAGCCGGCCAGCCCGCGGACGTACAGGTCTTGAAGATAGGCGAACGTCGTCACATGTCCGGGCACGACTTCATGACTGACAAGCTGCTGGAATTCCGGAAAGCTCATCTGCAGGGACGCGTTGATCTCGTAGCTCGCCTCGTATTTCGGGTGTCCATCGGCGTCGCGAGCGCGGCCAAGATAGTTCATGGAGCCGGAGAACCACGCGTCCTTGATGGGCAGGAAGTCGATATTCGCGCGCGGCACGGGCGACAAGTTCCTTCGGCAAAAGCGGCAACAGGTTCGCCGCACTGAGATTGTCGAAGTACGCGATTACCGCAGCGCCGAGCGCGCGAACTGACGCCATCGGAACGTTGCGGTCGCGGCGCCAGGCATCAACCGCACCCAGCAGGCCGCCGGACTTCGCCGTCGAATATCCGCCACGGTCCAGCAACTCCGCAACTCGATCGCGCTTGGCTTCCGGCTGCGACGGCTCCGGCAGCTTGCCGGTCGAGGCCTGCACGCACCGGTCATACGGAACCGGCTTGCCTTTGCCGAGTATCTCCATCGCCAGGTCCCACATGGTACTGAGAGAGAGCGCGAGCCCGGCAAGATACTGGCCGCGCAGCCCGCCGATTTTCTCTGCCTCGGCGCACATTCCGTCTATCGCTTTCGGCAGATCCACCTCGCGCAAATAGGCTTCGACCGCTTCGCGATCGACGGTCTTGCCGCCAACCCCGCCGGTTTCGCGCACCCGCGCCGCGGCCGGCGTGGTGTAGGCGGGGGGCAACGGCTCGTCGGAGAACCACGAGTCGGCGATGAAGCGTCCTGTTCCCGACGGACACATCACGTCTCCGCCCCAAAGTGTGTCAATGCCGAGAACGGCCTCGGCTACAAATCGTCCTACCTGGTCCATTATGAAGCCTTCTTTCCTTGGATCGACCTAAACCACACGTACAAGCATAGTCCAATGAACATCAGCGCAGAAACCATCTGCGACACCGGCTCATTCGCATAAAACGGTGTGTGGATCATGTCTTCACTGATATTTCGGCAGCAGGCGCAAGGCTGCGCCGAAGACGCCGCCCAGCGCTCCGCCCGCCATGAGTCCGCCGGCGACGATGACGCCGCGCTCGCGGATGCTGCGGCCACTGTTCACCGCCCGTCTTGTCGGCGCGCTTGTTCACCAGGTGCGAGAGGAATCCGCCAGCCAGTATGGGCGTGGTCAGTTGCAGCGGGAGGTAAATTCCCAGGGCGAAGACCATGGACGAGACGCCGAGCATCTCCAGCACCACCGTGACCAGGGCGCCGATGCCAAACAGGACATAGGCGACCGGCTGGCCGCTCATGAATCCCTCGACCACGGCCTTCAAGGCGGAGGCCTGCGGCGCGGCCAGCACCTGGCGCATGTCTCCGGGCGCAGCCTCTCCGAACTGGAAGGCCTTGGCCAGCAGGATGATGGTCAAGCCGGCGGTGATCGCCGCGGCCACCACTCCGATGAACTTCACCTTCTCCAGCGCCGCGGGCGTGGAACCGATCCAGTAGCCGGCCTTGAGGTCGGTAATGAATTGTCCCGAGGCGCAGAGAGCGACGCACACCATGCCGGCGAGGGCCATCACGAAGAACATGCCGGTGGTCCCGGAGAGGCCAAACTTCAGCAGCACCACCGCCGAGACGATCACGGTGAGCAGGGTCATGCCGGAGGCGGGATTGTTGGCCGTGGTGGCAATGGCGTTGGCGGCTACCGTGGTGAAGAAGAAGGCGAAGAGCAGGGTCAGCGCCAGGCCCACTCGCCACCACGGTCCAGCTGACATGCAGCTGTCCATAGAAGACGGCCACGGCGATGGCCCCCACCACCACGCCGAGTAGTATGGCCATGATCGGAATATCGCGGTCGGTGCGCTCCATATGCGGGGCTTCGCCGTGGCGGAAGGCGTGCAGCGCGATGCCGAACGATCCCGCCACCACGCGCAGCGATTTGAGGATGCCGACCAGACCGGCGGCAGCGATGGCGCCCACGCCGATGAAGCGCACATAGTTGCGGTAGATTTCGGCGGCCGTCATGTGCGAGATGGGAATGGTGGCCGGATAGACCGTGACGTCGCCCATGTGGCTGCCGAGGAACCAGATCACCGGGACCAGCACGAAGTTGACCAGCACGCCACCGGCGCAAAAGATCATGGCGATGCGCAGGCCCATGATGTAGCCGAGGCCGAGAATGAAGCCGATGGCGTCGAAGTTGAAGACCATGCGATGGCGATCGACCAGCGATCGCATGACCGGCACAAATTGGAAGTTCAGGTACTCCTTCCAGACATGGAAGGTGGTGACGAAGAAATCGTAAATGGCGGCGATGATGGTGGCCTGGATCAGCAGCTTGGCCTGCGAGCCGCCCTTCTCGCCGGTGACCAGCACCTCGGTGATGGCGGTGGCTTCGGGAAAGGGCAGCTTGCCGTGCTGCTCGCGCACGAAATAGCGGCGCAGGGGAATGAGGAAGAGAATGCCCAGGCAGCCGCCGGCCAGGCAGATGAAGATGGTCTGCACCGGATGGGGGTCGAGGTGGAGGATGTAGAGCGCCGGCACGGTGAAGACGGCGCCGGCCACCACGCTGCCGGAGGCGCCGCCCATGCCGGTGATGATCATGTTCTCCAGCACGGTGGAGCGGCGGCGGTACATGCGCGCCAGCCCGATGGCGAGGATGGAGATGGGAATCGCCGCCTCCATTCCCTGGCCGACCTTCAGGGCGGAGTAGGCCGAAGCCACGCTGAAAATGATGCACAGCAGCGTGCCCCACAGCACCGCGCGCCAGGTGACTTCCGGCACGCTCATGCCGGTGGGCACCAGCGGCACGTAAAGTTCGCCCTCTTTCAGCGGCTGATAGGCGTTCGCGGGCAGGGACTTGGTTTCGAGCTTCGGGTGCAGCGGTGGCCATGGATACAGTCTCCTGGCAATTTGGCAGCCGAAGGAATTGTATCTCGCGGGGTCAAGGGAGGATGTGATGTCGGTTGTGAGTGTCAGTGATCCCAGGTTAGCGTCCAAAGTCGGGACGCGAAGATGGCGCACAGGCCAAAGCAGGTATTCTGAAGTGACCGCATCAGCACTGATTGTACAAATGGCTTTCGCTCTGAAAGAATGCGTGGCAGCATGAGGGACAAAGAGCGCTTCGCGGAGGTTCTGGGGCGGTTCTATTTCCCCCCCAGCGCAGATGATTTCTGGCAGCCTATGGTTGCGGCATCTTCCACATTGCCAGCGCCACTTCGACCAATGGCTGAAGCCTTTCGGGGTATTCTGGATGCAGCCAGAACAGTTGCGAGCATGCCTTTACAATGTCGCCATCGAAGTCAACCAAAGACGTTTTCAGGCGCTCCTCATGGCCCAGCGTATCCGCTCCGGAAAGTCGACCGGGCCACACTTCTCAAGTGAGTCCGAACGTGAAGCATGGGCGATTCGAACGCGCAAGAAAAGCCGCTAAAGAACAGGCAGAAGACCAACAACCGGGCGAAGACTCGATTGATGCTTTCGGGAACTTCGGACGCGCTGTTTTGAGTGACCTTTTGGCCCTGTTATCCGAGGCGGAACTTGAAAGTTCGTCCGACGAACTGCTGAGGCAGTGTACTGTCTTGTGCTGGGGTGCATTGGAGGTCTCGTCAACCGATTTGTTTGTGACAATTTTGAATGAATACCCATCCAAGACAGCAGAGTTATTAGGTCATACGATTGCAAAGAGATACTTTGATCCAAAAGCATTTGGCATGCTGCTCGCTTAACGACAGTATGATCTCTCGCACTGCATGGGGAAGTGCTTGTTCAGCAAATCGGCTTGACAGGTAGACGCAATTCGCAACATTTTTGAAGTGTTGTTCCCGGATGAAAAAGGACTATGCGCTCAGCTGCAAGATGCCTTGTTCTGGACACTCGGACAAGATAGGAACCTTATCGTCCACCGCCGGGCGATGATAGATCAGCTGTACGTCACAAAAACTGGGTGCCAACAAGCTATCGGCTCACTGTTGCGAATAAGTCCCGATCTGCTGGAGCGATACCTCACCCACGTTAGAGATACCGGAATCGAATTGCTTCGCTCCGCAAGCAACACGTGGCTCTGACTCGGCGGGTGATCCGGGTCTCCTGCCCGGAGCCATCCATTAGTTTTGGGCACCGAAATCACGTAACGGTGGGTGCCCCAGGTCTCGCGCTTTTCGAGACCTGGGTGAGTACGAGACTTAGCTGGCCGGGTGATCGATGACGGAATTCCCGGGTCTCGAACCCCGCGAGACCCGGGGCACCCGGCACTTTCACTCCTGTCCCTCAGCAATCCCACTTCACGCGATTTCAGCGCGCGATAGGTTTGCGCCTTCTACCCTAATAGGGTAATCTAACCTTGTGGAGAAGCGCACGCCACATTACGAGTTGGTGCGTATCCAGGAACAGGTGCGAAGGCTGGGCGCGGCGGCATTCACCAAGACTGCCTTGGATGGCGGGCGCGAAATGGGATTGACCACGGCCGAAATGCTGGCGGTCATTGCTTCCCTACCGCGCCGCAATTTCTACAAGTCGATGACGACGTATGCCGATCACCGCGTCTGGCAAGACGTTTATCACGCTGACACGCCTGTGAACAAGCAAGCGTATATCAAGATCACATTGCGGGACCTGGCCCCGGTGATCCAGTTTAAGGAGAAGTGAAATGCCGCGGAAGTGCTTGAATTGCGACTCGCGTCGAGCCATGACCCGCTTCGAACGAGAGACGTTTGAGGTCGAATACGCAGGAAGTAAGGCCAAGGTGGACGGACTCTCGGGCTGGCGATGCGACGATTGCGGCGAAGTGGAATTTGATGCAGCCAGCGCGAAGCGCTATGCGGCCGCGGGTGATGCACTGGTTCTACGACAACGAGCTAAACAGAGCGAAGAGATTCGGCGCATTCGGCGCAAACTTGGTTTGACGCAACGGGAGGCCGCTGGGCTGACTGGCGGCGGCCACAATGCATTCTCGCGTTACGAACGCGGACAGGCAACTCCGATGCCCGCCGTATTAAATCTGTTCCGACTGCTGGACAAACATCCAGATTTGCTAGCTGACTTGAGGGGAGCCCATGCAATTCGTCACCGAGCCAAATTTGGGCGCGTGGCCCAGGCAAGCACTTCGATGAGTGAATAAAAATAGGGTGCCCCATCCAACCTTCCTTTGGTCGGGTGGGTTTCTTGGCTTTCATCCTTTTATCGGTCGAGGCGGAGAGCGGCTGGGCGTTACCATATTGAATGCTGGTATTGAGTATGGTATGTTTAGAACCTCTATGCCAGCCGCGCGAAAAATCACTGTCGAGATACCTGCTGAACTTCTGGAGAAAGCACAAAAGGCCAGCGGAACCGGCATCACCCAGACGGTTCGTACCGGACTGCAGTTGCTGGCGGCATCCCAGGCGTATGCTCGACTGCGCCAGATGCGAGGGAAGGTTCGCTTTAGCCGGACGCTGGCGGAGCTGAAAACTGATCGATGATCGCCGCCGATACCAGCACGTGGATCGCGTTTCTGGAGGGCAGCAGCGGCTCGGACACGCTTTTGCTGGACCAGGCACTGGGCGACCGCCAGGTACTCATGGTGCCGATCGTGCTTACGGAACTCCTAAGCGACCCTAAACTTCCTGCCAGCGTGTCGGCAACGCTGTCGGAAGTGCCCATGCTGGAGATAGAACCAGGGTATTGGCAACGGGCGGGAGTGCTGCGCGCAAAAGCAATTGCCAGGCACCGAAAAGCGCGGCTGGGAGACGCCTTGATTGCCCAAAGCTGCATTGATAGGGACGTTCCACTTCTCACGCGTGACCGGGACTTCCGCGCCTTCGCCGAGGCGGCGGATTTGGATCTGGTGCTGAAGTTTTGAGCGACTTTCAGCGGCCACTCATTACTGATTTTCGAATGAGTGGTCCATCGAGTCACCACAGACGGGCGAGGGATCTTCTCTCGTCTTTAGGTTAGTTCCGTTCAAGCACCGCTGGCCTGCGGGCCTTCCAGATTAATAATCCTGGTTTCGAGATCGAGGAGCTTGGATTGCATGGCATCGAGCTGCTGACTGGTGGATGCATTGATGTTGGAGACATCGGCTTCGATCTTCCGCATACGCACACTGGCCGATTCCTGATAAGCGCCAAACGCCCGCACGATGCGAGTTTCCGAGTCATGCGTGCGCTCATCAATGTACTCGCGCAGGCGCTCCTCTACTTGGTGCGCGCGCTCGTCAATGTACTCGCGCAGACGCTTTTCCATTCCTTCCAAGTACCGCAGGAGATCGGCATCCATGTTCCAAATCCTATCACAGGGAAATCATGCCTTTGTCTCTTACGCCCGGTGCCTGGTGCCCTAGTTCGCCCGTCCGAGGCGCGCGCCGAAGTATCGCCTACTGGGAATTGTGGTTACCTTCGTTCTGGGTTATGCGGTTTCTTCTCAGCTCCGCTGCTACCCGCAAAATACAATGAGAAGCGCTGGAGTCAGTCTCCGGCGCCGTGAGTGCCGTCTGAGCTGTTGCCGTGATGGTGAACGGCTTTTGGGCGGCGGCAGCGATCTTTGAAAACCAGCGACTCTGCAAACTCCCACGTGCCAGATAAGTGCTTTATTCGGAATATTTTGCGTGTATCTCCTTTAGACAGAATATTTTGGCAGGAATCGCGCAAGATATTCAGCCGCAAAGACTTACGGCATCGCTTAAATCACGTGTTATGAATACTTTGCAAGTAAAGTATTGAAAACAAAGATGCTGCTGGAAGGCGGGGGGTACCCAATCCCCGCCGTGATCATGGCTGCACGTAGATCGGATTGTTGGGAGAGGGCGGCTCGTAATCTTGCCCGTACTTGTTTTTATGAGGCGCGGCGGCCATGGTCACGCGTACTTGAATAACGCCCAGCGAATGGGAAGTTTCGTTCACCATCACCTCGCGCGAGAGCGCGTGGAGCGTGGCGGGAATCGCATTCTCATTCCAAACCCGCAGCATGTAGCGGCCGGGCGGCACCGCGGCGATCGAGAACTCGCCCTGCTTGTTGGGCACGGCGAAGTATGGGCTCGACAGAACCACCACCACCGCGCTCATCTCGGGATGAATGTTGCAGAAGATGTACGACACTCCTTCGCGGTCGAAGTGAACGGTGCGGCTGGTTCCAGCTTCGTAGAGCCCGAGATCGAAACGCTTGCCGTTAAACAAGGAAAACACGTTGTGAAACCAGGGATCGCGATTGGGAAAATCCACGGTCGAGCCTTTGGTGACGACCAGCAGGTGCGGCTCGAAGGTCTTGTTCTTCTGTTGCAGCGTGGCGTGCATGGGAGCGACCGTGGCCGGATCGGCCGGCGCAGCGACAATCGGCGCCAACCAGACGACCGTGGAGCTTGCCGGAGACAGGGCGCCGCCTCCTTCGGCCGCGACGCGACCGGATACGCTGATGTCTTGCGACCACAAGGGCGGCGTCACGCACAAAACCAGCGCGACACTCATCCACAGCGCGAATTTTCTGAAGGCCAGCATGGTTCGGCTCAGAACAGTATCCCCATCGCCATATTTAGCTGCCCGCCCAAGTAGCTGGCATTGAAGATCGAGAAGGTTTGCAGCCGGCGATACTCCAGCGACAACAACAAGTCGGAACGTGGACGATAAATCACATTTCCAAACCCAGCGCGATTACGGGACAAGAAAGGATTGGCATAGCTCTGGGCGTACACGCCGAAGTAGCGAATGTCGGCCGCAAAAGGATTGTCCTGTCCAAAGGCGGCGTTGAACTCCAGCTTCGGCAGCGGCTGATACTTCAGTTGTGCCCAACCTCCTTCGGAGTTCAGCGGCCGCACGATGGTGGCCGGATCGGTGAGCGGCCCGTTATAGACGACGCTGCGGCTAAGGGCAGCACCGAGCCCGCCAATAGCTTGTCCACGGTAGAAGAAGCCGCTCAAGGTAAACCAACGGTTCAGCGGCAGGTTCCAGTCGGCGGTCGCCGCATACCCGTTCACGTTTCGATTGAAGCCCCAGTACTCGCGGCTGTAATAGCCACCAGCGCCCAGCGTGAGAGTCCGCCCCATGAACGGATACGAGTAAGCAACGCGCGTGGCAAAAGCCGGCTGGCGCGATTCTTCACCGGCATCGGGAGTCCGGTACCAAACGTAGTTGAAACCGCTGGGCGTTTCGCCCGTCAGCGGATCAAGCACTCCTGCTTGCAGGCTCACATGGGAATGGTTGGAGAATTCGAAGCGATGCTCGACCCGCAGTTGCGGAGTCCACGACCACAGATTGCCCGAGTAGGTGAGCGCTGGAACGATCAGAGACGCGAACGAAGTTGGAGACTGCGGCGAAAGAAACAGGCCGTCCTGGCCCGCGATCACGGACGTGTCCTTCCAATCCAGACGAACGGCGGCCGTGCGCAATCGCACGATACCGGAGTTCACCCCGTTGTAGGTGGCGGGGAATCCGCCGCCGAAGTCAAGATTGACGTTGCCGCTGCTGTGCGCCCCGAAGACGTCAGGCCCGAAGACCTCGAAGCCGAGAATCGACTGCCGCAGCGTGGCGCCCACCGAGCCTGGAGAGTCCATCGGATCAGGTTTGAGTATCCACGTGGGCACGTCCTGGTTGTCGGGATAGCCGCTGTTGCCGAACAGGTTGAACAGCACGATGCCGGAAAAGCGCACCCGGTATTTCGAAGCGCTCTCCAGCTTGGTCTGATATTGCTCGTTGACTTTGTCGGAAATCAGTTGTTCGTCATCGGCAACCTGCTCCACGCGATGCGCCAGTTGGGCGGTGCTCGACGCAGGCATGGCCGGCGAGGGTTCATCCAGCGTCGCCTCAGCGCCGTTGGCCGCATCGTTGGCTGTGCCGCCTGCGCCGCGTTGTGCTTCGAGTTCCTGCCGCAACTGAGAGATCTCAGCCCGACCCGCCGTTGTCTGCTGCTGCAGCTGCAGCACCATTTCCTTCAGTTCGCGGACCTGGGATTGAAGTTCTCCCAAAGCCGTGTTCACGCTGGCATTGTCCCCAGCTGTGGCATTGGATTGAGCTGTCTGGGTGGAACCCGGCACAGCCAGCACCAAGGCGAGAACCACCAGCAGCGCCGGACGCGAAACCTGCAAACCCCTGGTGAATTTCATGTCGCACCTCGCGCAACGAGTTTTGACTATCTCCGACCAGTGCGGGCCCCAGCCCGCGCGTTCAGGCAGTAAACGGTTGAGAGGCGTCCGCGGTCCGGCCATTCCACGTGACGATCTTCTTGCATACCCGGGGAAGCACGATCTGCATTACGGTGCGTCCCGGTACCGAGCTTTCCAGTTGCAGGGTCCCATCGTGGTCCTGCACGATCTTCTGCGCGATGGTAAGGCCCAGCCCTGTGCCGTTCTCCTTGCCATGGCTGACGAATGGCTGAAACAGCTTGTCGCGGAGGGAAGATTCTACCCCAGGGCCATCGTCGGTGGTGCGGATTTCCAGGTTGCCGTTTGCCTCAGCCACGTGCACCGCGACGTGGCCGCCGCTAACCTGGACAGCCTGGCAGCCATTCAGCAGCAGGTTGTAAAACACACGCTCCATTTTGCGGGAATCGAATTGCGCGCTGTGCAGCCCGGGCGACTCGATGCTGACCATTATCTTGTGGAACTGGGGATGCGCTCGCACCAATTCAATGGCGCGGCTGATGGTGCGCTCGATGGGAGCTTCGCTGACGTTCAACGAATCGGCGGGACGCGAAAGCTCCAGCAGCGAATCGACCAAATCGGTCAGCCGGTTCACCGCCACGCGGATCTCCTGATACAGCTCTTCGCGCTGTTGCCGGTTCAGGTCGGCGTCGGCCAGAAACTCCGCATTGGCCAGCACCGCGGTCAGAGGATGGCGCAAGTCATGCGAAATCGAACTGGCCATTCTTCCAATGGTCGCCAGCCGCTCGGCATTGAGCAGTCGCAGCTGCGCCTGATGCAGGCTCTCGCGCATGAGCGAGAAAGCATTGGTAAGTTCCGCGATCTCACTGGCGCCGCGGGCCTCGACTGGATAACGAAAATCGCCTTTGCCTAGTGCCCGCACTCCGTCCACCAGTTCCTCCAGCGGACGGGTGAAAGTCCGGGCAGTGACGTACACCAGCAGGCTGCCTACGAACACCGCACCCAGTCCTACCGCCAGCAGCAACCGCCGCAGATGGTTGAGGAAGGCCGTGGCTTCGTCGTACGACTTCATCACCAGCATGGTCACAGGCGGCATCTCGCCCGGATTCAAGGCGAGCGAGGAAACCACAAAGCTTTCTCCGCCCAGCTTCCAGTCGATGGGGCCCTGCGGGATGGACTGGCCTTTCAGATACGCGCCGACCTCGCCTCTCTGATCGGCATTCAGGGTGCTGACCACAACGTCGGACCCGCAAACAATGGTCACCTGGCTGGCCGCAATCTGGCTGACCTGATGGGCGACGACGGCGTTCATCTCATCACCGACCGCAACCACCCCCAGCAGAGAATTGTCGGTGCTGGGCCCGAAGTAGATTGGGGCCAGGACAACCTCGTACAGATGTCCGCCGGCAAACCACCACTGCAGTGGCTGGTCGAGGGAATTGCGATGTTCCAGCAGTTGCTGGGCCTGCTCGCGAGTAATGCCGGGCGCCTTGGTGTGAAATCCCACAAACTGGCCCGACGGATCCAGCAGAGCGAACAGCTCGCCGCCGGAAAGGCGAAACATCTCCTCCGACGCATCCTGGATGGTGGGCGGGTGATGGGATGTCATGAGCGCTTTCAGGCTGGGAAGATCGGCCATCAGCTTGGCGGAGCGCGCCAGCACGGCCTCGCGTTCCTTCTGTGCATTGCGGAAGGTTTCGACGGAGTTGGCCAGGTCGTTGCTGAGGTCGCGTCGGACTTGGTTGGTCACCGTGCGCTGCACGATCAGCAGGGAGACCGCAGTCAGTCCCGCCGAAGTCAGCAGCATGGCGATCAGGAACTTGGTCCGCAACCGCACCCGCCCCATCGCCATCTCCCTCCCCGCTCCGATTACCGGACGAACTTGTAGCCCGTTCCGTGGACAGTACGGAAATGTACTGGATCGGTGGGGTCTTTTTCCAATTTTTGCCGTAAACGCAGAATGTGAGTATCGACCGTGCGCGTGGTCGGGTAATTGGTGTAGCCCCACACTTCGTTAAGCAGTTCGGTCCGCGAAACCACCCGCTCCTGATGGTTGAGGAAGAAGCGCAGCATCTTGAACTCTTGCGGAGTGAGAGAGATCGAGTGGCCATCACGGCGCAATTCCATCTTGGAGAAGTTTACTTCCACATCATCGAAGGAAAAAATGTCGGCCTTGTCCGAAGCCTGGTTCAACCGGCGCATGGCGGCGCGGACCCGCGCCAGCAGTTCGCGCGGGCTGAAGGGCTTGGTGACATAGTCATCGGCGCCGATTTCCAGCAGCAGGACTTTGTCCAGCACATCGCTGGCGGCACTCAACACCAGGATGGGAACATTGGAGAATTCATGCTTGATCTCGCGACAAAGGTCCTGACCCGACTTTCCCGGCAGACGTAAATCAAGTATAACGATCCGCGGCATGGTAGCGCGGAAAGCGTCCATGGCAAGTGCTCCATCAGCCACGACCGACACCTCAAAGCCGGCGGATTCAAAGGTCCGGCGCAATGCCCGCTGCACCGCCGAATCGTCTTCAATGACCAGAATTTTGTCCATCGCTCGTTTCCTGCAGCCTCTGAACTACAGCTAACAACACATCGAATTGGCAGTCAACGGCTTGTTAACAATTCTGTGACATACTGCGGGGCCTGCCTGCATAGCCCTCCCGGCCATATGTCAACAAATTTTGACAATGTGTTTACCTGCCCAAGACAACTGCCATTTCTGCCCCGGATAGATTGCAGAAGACTCATGGCAACGAAGTTTCCCCGGACTCCAGGTTGCCGAGTGAATTCTCAATTCTGAAAGTGATGGAGGAACCATGCTGAGCACCAACACATTCAACCACTCCCAAACCGCTTCCCGGCTGCTCTTGAGCGCGCTGGCAACGCTTGTGGCGGCTACGCTTCTTAGTCTGCCCGCAGCTGCCCAGAGAGCCACTCCAACGCAGCTTACCTCCGACATTCCAAATGTCGGCACCTTTAATGACACACACTTGGTCAATCCATGGGGCTTGTCCGTGAGCCCGACGGGGCCTTGGTGGGTCTCCGACAATGGGACGGGGCTATCCACTCTGTACATTGCCACGGGAGCTCCGCAGGGTCTGGTGGTCACTATTCCCGGAGTGGGAGGCAGCACTGGAACCCCGTCGGGAACGGTCTACAACCCCACCACTGACTTCAAGATTAATGGCACCCCCGCGGTCTTCCTTTTCGTATCGGAGGACGGAAACCTTTCAGGATGGTATACGGGCACAAGCGCTAACCTGGTACTCAATACCCCTAACGCAGTCTACAAAGGCCTTGCATTGGCGTCGGCAGCAGGCGCCAATTACCTTTATGCTGCTAACTTTCACAACAACAGCGTGGATGTGTTCGATAGGAACTTCGCTCCACACTCGTTTGGGTCAAGCGCTTTCCAGGACAGTACCGTCCCGATGGGCTACGCTCCGTTCAACGTCCAGAATATCGGTGGCGGCAAACTGGTCGTGACCTTCGCGAAGCAGGATGCTAACAAGCATGATGACGTACCGGGTCGGGGAAACGGTTACGTTGACATCTTCGATACGTCAGGCAATCTCCTCACACGGCTTGCGCACAACATTTACTTAAACTCTCCCTGGGGAATCGCGGTCGCTCCGGCAAGCGGCTTTGGCGGGTTCGGTGGAGACATCCTGGTCGGGCAATTCGGTAGCGGTGCGATCCTGGCATACACTCCCGCTGGCGTTTTCTCGGGAATCCTGCTCGATCCCGCTAACCTGCAGCTGCACATTGACGGCCTGTGGGCACTCGCCTTCGGCAACGGGGGTTCGGCCGGTCCCACCACAACTTTGTTCTTCACCGCCGGAGTTTTCGGAGAAGCGCACGGCATCCTTGGAAGTATGACGTGCTGCAGTACGGGGCCCGCAGATCACAACAACAAGTAGTGAAATCCGACAACCCATCGACGGAGGAGGGCGGAAGCGCCCTCCTTTTTTTGTGCCGAGGTCGGGTAGTGCGGGCCGCCGTTTGCTCGAATGGGACAGCTTCCGGTAGAATCAACTATCCGGCTCACGTCGAGATTCCCAACAAGGATTAGAGCAAAGTATGGCAGACCATTTTTCGGCGCTCAAACGCGTGCGTCAAACTGAGACCAAAACTACGCGCAATCGCGCCAACAAGTCGCGTCTGCGCAGCGCTTTGCGGTCCCTGCGCGAAGCCATTGCCAAGGGCGAGAAAGAAGCCGCCATGGCCGCCTATCGCGAGACGGTTTCCGTCGTGGACAAGGGCGTCCAGAAGGGCATCCTGCACAAGAACACCGCCAGCCGCTACAAGTCCCGCCTCAGCAAGCGGGTGAAGGCCGTGGGCGCGGCAAAGTAGCTTCAGTTCCATCCCAAAGATCAAGGCGGGCCCAAAGCCCGCCTTTTAGTCTTTACCCACGCAGCTATCAACCGTTACTTTGTGATATGGCGATTTCACAACAGTTGCGGCCCCGCGCTAAGCGCGAGGAAATGCCTCGGCGTGCCTTCGTTGCGAGCGTTAGTGGGCGCCAAGGTTGATCTGGTAGATGAGCCCATCGCCGTTTGGTCCCCCGTATCGTGTCGCACCGTAGAGGTATCCACCCGGGCCGGTGACAGCCACACCGCCCTCCGGATCCTTGCCGTCGTTACCGCCGGTAAAGTCGTAGAGGTCGATGTACGTCCACCCGCCGCCGCTCGAGGGTGACAACTCGAAAACGTTGCCATAGTCATAGCCGTGGAGACCGATGCCTGGGTTTGTACCGTACAGATTGCCGGCGGCATCAATGGTCAAGGTAGATACAGGTCCATTTACGGGAAAGGCGTGGAGTGTGGTGAAATTCCAGCCGCCGACTTGAGGTGACAGCTCGAATGCTGTCCCGCTCCCACACCCGTCCCCGCTAGTTGTTCCGTAGAG
>CAVOMO010000002.1:0-27601 GCA_963697045.1 uncultured Acidobacteriaceae bacterium | reverse complement strand
TTCGACGCCGTGTACCACGGAAGGAATCAGAGCAATACCTCGCAATAATTTCGCAAGAAAGCCCATAAGGATCTCCCTTTATATGTTGCAAATTGAGTTGAAGAAGCTGCCGAAACAGGCGTCCGGACGTGTGGAAACAGCAGATTCCTCGGGGCTGAAGAGACTGTTTTCGCGACCTCTGCCGTCCCTACGGGACTCTGTCTTATTTTCCCCACTCGTCCCAGCGCTGAAGCGCTGGGCTAAGCTCTTTTACCCCATTCGGGCTGAATTTTGCGTGACTCTTTCCACTGCCGCAAACCAATACGGGTCGCGACACAGTCTCTAAATGCCCTCGGAATGACAGATCAACGGCGTTGTGGCGGCGTGGCTAAAGCCACGCCCCTTCCAGTGCGCGGCGGCCTAGCTAAAGCCAGGCACTTCAAGTGCGCCCCTCAAATTTCACAGCGGATAATCCACATACAGCAGGGCCGAATCGCGCGAATACTTGACCGGTGAGGAGGCATCGTACTGTCGCAGGTAATAGCCTTGTACGCGCGAGAGGCGCGGCAGATTGAACGTCCGGGTGGTGAAGCGGCCGGCGAGATTGCCGTCGCTGCCGGCGCCCCAACCGCCGTTTGAGCGGCGCACCTCGATGCCGCCGCCGGGAGGCGGGGCGACACCCGCGTCAACTGTGATTTCGCTGGCGATGACAGTGGTGACCTGCGCCGCCGTGAGAGACGGAAGATATAAAGATGATGACGGAACTGTAGTGGTGAAAATTGCCGTGAGCGGTTCCGGCAAGGTCATGGTTTCGAACTTGAAGGCCAGCAGTTCAGCGGCGTCATTGGAGAAGCGCAGCAGGTACTCGGAGCGATCGTCGCGAAGCGAGACCACTTGCAGGTCAACCTCGCGGACGATGGCGGTGAAGGCCGCTCCGCGCGACTGCGCCGAAACCTGTACCGCATTCGCGGGGACGACATCCCCTACCGGGAGGAAGTCGCTGTCGACGCGGTATTCGCCGACCCAGGCAGGCTGCACCGTATCGTCAAGTAGTGCGGCCGCCGCATTTTCACAGTCGATCGAGGTGGGCGCCAGCGGGAGTTTCAATCGCCGAACGTAGCTGCAACGTCCGCCGTCGCTGCCGTTGCGATGAGCAGCGATGCTGTTTGGATCCTGTACCCGCGCTATGGCGCGACCGCTACTGCGATACGCCACCACAATCTGCTCATTTATCTGCGGCGGATAGGGCGGATAAAAGCGCAGCTCGGCGGACAACGTCACGTAACACTCGCCGCCATCGGCGAGCTGACCGGTCAGGCGGGTGCGGAACTGCCCGCCCGGAGCCAGGCTGCGAACTTCGGCGTCCACGACATGCTGCAAACGCGTGAACGACACGCAGACATGCAGGTCAGGGCCATTCGCCAGTGCGTAAGTAGCGAAGCCCGGGGGCGAGGGCAGCACGTCGTCGTAGAGCACAGTTGCGGGCGCAGCCAGCGTGCCGGGATTGTTGGGATCAACATCGTGCACCGACAGCACAACCCGCATCAGCGCGGACACAGCGTCGCCTCCCCGGCCGCTTCCGGCGGGATGAGTCGATGACAAATATGTCTGATGAATGCGGTGGGCTTCGTTGGAAATCAGTTGGGTGCTGAAACCATACAGATGCCCGGGCACAGTGGTCAATGCAGTGCCGGCCAAAACGCCATTGATGAGCGCCCGAATGGAGCAGTTAGCGCCGCTGGGCGAAATCGAGAAGCCCGCGATACAGTTTGGATCGCCGGCCGAACCATTGTAGATGCCGCCGAAAGTGCCGCTGGATGCGACATTGAAGGTGACCTGCCCGTGCTGCATCGTGAGGCCGCCGGCCAGCTCCAATTGTTCGACGAAGGCGACGGTCGCGGGCCCACCGTTGATTTGCAGTTGACCGCCGCTGACTGAGACCTTGCCGCTGGGATCAGTGACGCTCCACAACGTGGGTTCCAGCGAGGCTGCAGTGTAGTCCTCCTGAAAGACCGTGAGCGCAGTTTTGCTGAATGGAACGTCGGAGAGATAGAAGCCCAGCGTAGTGCCGTTGCCAAGGAAGTAGTCGCGAACGTAAACCAGCGGTTCGAGCTCGCCGATGATGGTCACGTCGTTGCGCAACTGGTCCGATTGCAGCAGCAGCAATGCTTCGGGAACGAAATGTGCATCCTGCTCGGTGATGGTGAAGCTTTGCCCGCCGACCTCTTCAAAATAAAGTTTGCCATCGTGAACGCGATAACTGGCGCGCGTCATGATGGCAAGTTCCTGCACGTGCTCGTTCCAGGTTTTCTGCGGGACAATGACGAACTGATTAATCGGGCTGACGTCTTGCACGCCGGAGAGGTCGAGGCCGTTGGGCAGAACATCATTCGCGAGCGTGCGCACGGCGTCACCCGCGGTGCGAAAGGCGAAGGGCGCTCTAACCGGCAGCGCGTTGTGGTCGAGCAGACAGGAATCGTCGAGCGCCTGCAAGCTGTAGCGCCACGCAGCGCCCTCATGGCTGTAGCCGAGATACTGCTGCTCCGGCGCCGTCGCCAGGTAACCGGTGAACAGACGAAATCCATCGGCGCGTTGCAACAGTACGCGCGCTCCGCTCACCGGTGGATGAAAACCGGGATCGGCTGAGACGAGGCATGCCGTCATGGTGGCCGCTTGATTTAAGCGCCGCGTGATCTTGGGCAGGTGGCCGGCGTCGACGTAAGCGGTGTAATCCTGTGGTCCCAATCCATCGTTATTGTCGATTAGAAGGTTCATGAGATATCCATCACATTCAGAACACGGCTGCGTCGGAAGTGGGGAAGTAGCTGCGGTAGCAGAGCACGGTTTCATTGTCGTTGGCGTCAACCGTTGGCAATGCGTGCAGGCTGGCATGCAGCATGTGGCTGAACAGGGGCGCATCGAATTGCTGCCGGGTTTCCACTCCGCTGGCCGCCACCTGCAGGCGCGGATAGTAGAAGCAGGCGCGACCGCCAGTCTCTCCCACAATGACGAACAAGCCTGACCACTCCTGGAAAAAGCTGCTGCCCTCACGGTCCACGAACGCCATTACTTTTTGCACGCCCATGCCGCTGACCGGTGCTCCAATCAAGGGCTGGACGAGGAGCAACGAGGTTGACGTCTTGGAGGAAACGCGCGCCACGTTAAAGGTCACACGGCGGATGAAATCGGCTTGCGTGCCCGGGTTCAAAGGTGACGAGAGATACGCCGCCGGCGCACCCGCGCCGACATAACCGATGGCGCCGGTATAGTCCGCATCCACCGCCACAATGTCGCCGGCGTTGAAGTTGGCGAGCTTATCGGGGGTGAGTACCAGTTGCGTCACGGTGGAACCCGGTTGCAGAGGAGCCGGCGGAACAGCCACGCCCCCTGAGCCTTGTGGCGGGCTCAAGGGCAGGACCGCGAGCACATTCATTTGCTGGGAGCCACCGGCGATTGCCATTTGCAGCTTGCCCCACGAGGGCAGGTCGAAATCCACGCGCGCCTCGGGCTGTGAACGGTACTGTACGGTGATGCTGCCGCTGGGACCGCTGCGTAGCGCGTCGTATTTGCTGATGGCGGTGCGCTGAAAGTTTTCGATCCAGCCAAGGTCAAGCCAGGGTGACGGTGGCGAGTCGAGATCGAACTGCCCCTGCGAAGCCGGGTCGAAAGGATAGGTGATGCCGCTGGGACGCTCCACCGGCGCGACATAGGCGCGCACCGCGCGGCCAACCGGCGCCATCTGCGAACGCCTGGCGAGAGGATTGGTACTCATGTCTGGTTCACCTCAGGATAGAAAAACAGGGTGATGACGGCCTCGCGGCCGACATAGGGCGGCGTGGTCTTGGCGGCGCCCAGCGCGGGTTGGGTCCAGAAGATGGAGGATCCCAAGGGTACGGGCGAGCCGGAGCTGTAATCGCACTTGGCCGTGTGCGCGGGAGAGCAGATGGCGAGCAGGTCGTTGTCCAGGCTGGCCAGATCGCGGCCGCGATCGAGCCATCCGTTCGACTCCGCGCCCGAGGTGCAGTACGAGATGGTGCAGTCCAGTGCCATCAAGGTTCCGGCCGATGGCTGCACCAGATGCGCGCTGCCCCAGTGCAGGTAGAAGGCGTCGCACAGCGGCGGAGCGGCGGCGGGCGGCTCGTTCTCGACCACTGCGATGGCTGGCCGGGTGGCGCCGTCAATCGTGATGGTTCGTGCTGGATCGACTGCCACCAGGCGGTTGCGCAGTTCCACGTAGAAACTATCTTTAGCTGGTTGCATGATTTTCGCTACTCCGTCGCCATGATGTGGTAGAGGTAGTCGATGCCGCCGAGGTGGTCGCTGATCACGGTGTCGATGCACATCAGCTTGCCGCGAAAAAGTATGCCTTCGGCGGTGAGCAGCCAGGTGGGAACATCGTCCACGCCATGCTCCTGGGCGAGTGGCTTCACCGCTTTTGCGCTAAGCGTGACCTCGATGCGTTTGCTGCCGTTTGCGGCTGGGGCGATGGTCCGCACTACCGCTGGATAAATCTGCAGGTCTTCGCATGTTGGAGGCGTAAGCCCTAGCTGACTGTTGGTGTCGCCGGCGGAAGGGTCGGCAATGCGCAGAGTGATCTGAGCGCCACCCAAAGCTCGCACCATGGCGTCGGCGGCGCGCCGCACTCCCATGCTGGTGTGAACGGTGCCCAGCGGAATCTCGGTTTCAGACATTTCAGCCCACTTTCTGCGCCACGTAGGGCGCCAGCATGCCTTGCACGGTGGAATCGATTAGCGTTCCGGAGAAATACTCGAGGTGCATCGAGTTCAGAGTGCCGGCGCGGACATTGAGCGCGGGGGTGGCTTGGGCATTTTTCACCAACTGGGCGCACGCGAACTTTATGGGGTCAGGAACTTGGGCGAAGCCCGCCGTGTAGGTGAGCTCGATTTCGTCGAAAGCCAGGCCGAGCGGATTGCCCAGCCAGGAAACCTCGCCAGTTTCGGCAAAATAATCGAACGTGGTGACATCGAGGCTGACCCAGGTCCCCGGAAGCGCATAGACCATCGCGATTTCGGCGAGCTCCCACATTGTGGTATCTTCGCCCCGCCGCGGTGGAGCATACCGGCCCCTGGCGGATACCAGCGGCGAGGTTTCGGGGGTCAGCGCGGCGAGCGGCAGATTGGTGAGCCGGACACTATTGCGGCCTGGCATCACGCGAATGCGCTCTATGAACTCAACAATGGCAAGCGTAGGCCTCCGGCAATATGTATTGATCAGTGAGGAAGCCGCGGCAACGAACGATTCCGGAGTGGCGGACTCCAGCCCATAGGTTTCATATTCCGAATCAGACAAATAGTTCATGGGGTTCCCTTCGTGCGGGATGGAAAGAGGGAAAAAGTTGGGACCTTAAGCCCTCGCGGACTAAAGTCCGCTCGTGATGACAACAAATAAAGACCTTAACGGCGCACCTCAAGGTGCGCCCCTTCAAGACAGCCGGTGACGTTAACGCAAAGTAAGAAAATCAGGGGACGGAATTTCTCCGTCCCCTCTGTTGCATCCGGCATCGCCAATCAGCGGAACAGGGATCATTAGCAACCTGGCCGCCCGGCGGCTACCGGTCAACAATCACCTTGTAGTGGGCATAACTGGCGCCTTTGACGACGATGCCGCCGAACTTCACCACCACCATCTGCGAGGCCAGCGAGTTCGGTGTTCCCAACTGGAAGACCCGCGGATCGGTGCTGGTGAGCCAGTGATACTCGATCATGTCTTCGCTGACGATGTAGGCAGGCAGTTGCGCCGAACCGCTGCCCGGTATGCCGGTGTAGGGAATCGACCAATCGGGAATCAGTGGCAACTCGCCGGCCTGGGTGGAGAGAGTCTTGACGGTCAAGCCGCCCGCCACCGTCGTGCTGGAAAGCACCACGTTGAACTCCTGCTTCATCTCACGGTCAACCAGGTCGAGGAGCACCGGATTGCTATAGATGGCAGTGGGCCGCACTTCATAATTGCTGTTGGCGACCATCTGCGCAATGGTGGACTTCAGGCCATCGACGATGCTGGCGGTGGTCGCAATGGTGACCACGTTGCCGCCATCGTTGATTTGTGCAGCCGCGCCGTAATACTGCGGAGTGGTGGGCGTGGTCAACGAGGTGTCGTTGCCGTTCCATAGCGCGACGTCGTGGGTGCGCAGCAGTCCTTCGACGGAGTCGGCCAGGTCTTTGGCCTGCAAGTAGGCGAACTGACTCTGCTGTGCGCCGACTTCCATATCGAAAACGTTGTAGTTGATTTGCGAGACCAGGCACTTCAGAGGAACGCAGCGCTCGAAGCGTGTGGGCGTCACCAGTGTAGGGGCGATATTGCGCGGATCGACGAAGGCGTTGGCGGCCGACGGGGAGGGAATGGCCGTCTCTTCAAAGAAGCGCGAGGGGTGGCCAGTGGCTGGGACTTGCTTGATGCGCTGGCCGAAGGGGCCGCGGCGGCGGACGATGTCGGTGATCTCGGTCTGGTAGCGATCGACTTCAATCGCGCCCGGGCCCATGTAATCAGCCGCGGCTTGCAGGTTGACGAATTGTGCTTTCATGGTGTCCTTTCGAGAGGCAGTGACTAGGGGATAGGGGTTAGTGGCTAGAAATTCATGGTTCAGCTCGGACGTTGTCGAATTAGCTAGACGTCAAATTGGCTAAACCAGGATTCCGGCGCGGGCGAGTTCGGACTTGACCGCGATGCGCTGCTCGATGCTGAGACCGGCAAGGGCCTTCTCGATGACCGGCTTGTCGATGAGAGCGTCACCTTCGACGCCCTGCTTGGCCAGCAGAGCACTCACCATAGGCGACAGGGTCTTGCGGCGGGCGGTGTCGGCCTGCGCCTTGAGATTACGGTTGCTGGTTTCCAGGTCGAGCAGCTTGCTGCGGAGGTCGCCGTCCTGCCTGGCGCCGGCCTGCAAATCTCCGTCGTCAACCGCAGCAATGATGCGATCGATTTTGGCGTGCAGCGAAGCAAACTGGCCGTCCAGGTTCTTGAGGGCGTCGGCCAGAGACTGCGTAGCCTGCGCCATTTGGCCGGCCAGGGCCGGCGTGTCGGGGGTGGTGTTTGTGGTCGTTGTGTCCTGATTCATGTTTTGTCCTCTTACTCTGTGGGATATGGGGAAGAAGCAACTAGCAGCTAGCAACTAGCACTCAGCATTCAGCAACTCAGCACTCAGCATTCAGCAGCCAGCCACGGCGCAACCCCTGCAAAGCCAAGTCCCTCAGGGGCTGAAGCCCAAGCTGTTGTTGACCGGGTGCGGCACGGCTGAAGCCGTGCCCTGATACGAACCTGTCGCCGATTTCTGGCAGCCTGAAGCTTGCGATAGGAATCTGTCACCGAAGCGATTTTTGCAGCCCTGAAGCTCAGTCCGATACAAAGCGAAAATGATGGTGGCTAGCAACGAGTAGGGCAGAGGCTGATGACGGGCGCCCGTAATGCTAAGTGCCAAGTGCTAAGTGCTAAGTGCTAAGTGCTAAGTGCTAAGTGCTAAGTGCTAAGTGCTAAGTGCTAAGTGTGCTAATTGCTAATTGCTAACTGCTGGCTGCCAACGCAATCCAGGTTTGCGGATAGGCGGCCTTATCGCGAAGGAGCACGGCGGCGCCGGTGAAGGTGAATCCGGTCACCGTCCAAATGGACGCGCCCTGATTAGGCACGCTGGCGTCGGCGATCTCGTAAGACATGCCGAGGCTGTTGGCTTGCTGAGACCGAATCTCGTGCACCACCTCAGGAAAGTCGCGAGCAAACAGATAGCCGCTGACAGCGATCTGCCCGGTTGAATTCGCCAGCCCGCCGTCGTGCAGGGACACGATGGTAGCCTCGCTGATAATGCCCACTTTGCGACGTGCGTCGTGGCTGGAGAGCGCCGGAGCGTAATCGAGCGCCATGCCCAGGAGCGAGGGCAATGCCTGCTCGGTGGCGGGGCGGGTCAGCATCACGCGATGTCCGCGGGCGCCGCTGGGCGCGCGTTGCGATGCGACCCCGACCAGGGTGAGAACGCCCCGGAAGGGCAGCCGGTTAGGATGCGCCGGCACATCGGGCAGGTTGAGCGCCATTGCTTCCAGTTGCAGGTTCATGGTTGTTCCTTTTGTGAGATGTCTGACATTGTGGGATGATGGGAAGTAGCAACTAGCAATTAGCAACTAGCAAAGCTGAAGACCGCAGATCCTTCGACTCGCCGCTGACAAGGCCTGTAGCCAGTAGTCAATAACTAGTAGTCAGTAGTCAGTAGTCAGCCGCCAGTAGCCAGTGGAGCATTTTGGATATGAGGGGCGTCTGGCATCGGGTGGCTATAGGGCCCTTCGACTCGTCGGTCGCCACGGCGACCTCCTCGCTCAGGATGACAATCGACGAGAGTTGTTCATTGCATGAGCGGAGCGTCGGAAAGGCCGGCCTGCTTTTCAAGAAGGGGCGGCAGGCCGCGCATGCGGCGCACCTCGTTGACGGTGAAGACGCCGCAGCCAATCAGAATCTGCTGGATTTGCGCCTGCTCCAGTTCGTTGGGCGCGTCCACGTCGGTGAAGACGAACTCCAGATCATCCCAACCCAGGCGCTTGCTGATGGCGTCGCGCGTCAGGTGTTCGGCAAGCAAGCGCGCGACCGGAACGACCGCGGTGCGGAAGGCGTCATCGTACTGCGTGGTCGCGGTGTTGCGGTTGACGTCGCGCTCCAGGCCGAGCAGCATGGGCGGCAGATCGAAGGCGTCGGCGATGATACGGATGAGAAATTCCTGCCACTGCAATCGCAGGTCGGCGTCGGTGCCGCCGCTGAAGCGCAGCACCTCGGGTTTTGTCTCGACCGACAGGATGGGCACTTTGCCGGTGCCTTCGATTTCGTCCTGCCACCAGCGAATGAGCCGCTCATGATGCTGCGGACTGAGGTCCTGCAACCATAGTGCGTACTGCACGACTGTGTTGCTGGCCAGCCGCGAGGCGAAACGATGGGCGCACAGGAACTCGTGAATGGTTTCGAAGGCGACCTCGAGTTTACCCAGGCCGAATGGGGTGTGCGTGCGGGGATTCAGCCGGATGTAGGCAAGTTCCTCGTCGGCAAGCGTAACCTCCTGCTGCGGTGTGAACAGGCCAGTGGCCTGCACGTAACGCGCCGATGAGGGATTGCCGTCCCAGTCACTGCGAATACGAATGCTGGCGCCATCCACCGGCCACAGCGTAAGTGGACGCGCAGCATCGCCGCTGAGATCGAGCTCGAGTGCGCCGAAACCCCCGACCAGTACGTCCTCTAGAACCTGCTCGATCATGGAGCGGAAAGAATCCTGGGGATTTGGCTGCTCAAAATTGAGAGTGAGGGCGGCGATGCGTTCGGCGGCGTTCGGCAGATCGTTGAGCACGCGTCCGTGGCGCGGCTGAATGCGCCACTGCATTCCCGCGATACGGTCCTTGATGGTATTGATGGCCTTGCGCGCGATTGGCATCTCAGCGAAACGGCGCAAGTTGATGGGCGTAGGTTTAGGCATGACTCCGGCACGCACCTGCGTGGATGCCCCCGGAGTGAATATGGTGGGCAGCGGCACCGTTCTGCGGGCGGGTGAAGCGCTGGTGGCTTGCAGCGCGGCAGGCGCTGACCGGCGAACCGGCCAGTGCTGGTTGAGGAACGCGGAACCGGCCGAGCGTGCGCCGGCAATGCGGCGCAAAGCGCCGCGAAACGTGTCTCGCATGTGCATAGTTTCCCCTGAGAAGTGGTCAGTGGATAGTGGCTAGTGGATAGTTTGCGCTACCTATGTTGTGGGAATATCGATTCAAAGTCCGGCAGCGAATTACAACTTCAGCTCTACCCTGGCGCGCTCGGCAATCGCGGGCATCTGGGCGGCGGTGGCCACGTCGATGCCGTAGCGGTCAAGGGCGTCGAGCGCGAAGGCAACCCCGGGGTCCTTCCAGTCGAGCCCGTCCTCGATCACGGCGTATAGGTTCGGGTTCGCATTCTCGGCAAGGGCCATGCTGATCGCGAAAATTCTGATAGCTGAAGGCCAGAACTTTGGCGGCGTTGACGTCGGTCGCAAGCGAAACCGCGTGGAACATCTGGATGACGTTCTCGGGCCGATACGCGCAATCGATTTTTAGCGGGTCACCGTTGCCCGCGTACCTGGCCACCTCGATGTCCTTCCACATGAAGTTCCAGACGCCCGCCTGCTCAAAAGCGCCGCGCATTGTGTTGTAGATAGCGCGGCGCCCGGCGGTCTCGCGCTGCGGCGCGCGACGCTCCGACTCCAGGTACGTGCTCGCCAGGATGCCCAGCTCAGCTTGGGGCGATTCGGTAAGCACCCCTTGCATGGGCGCCAGTTGCAGTGTGCCGGAAAACGATTGCTGCATCACGTCGAGCAGCCACTCGCGCCGCGACAGGGGCAGCTTGTAGTTGATGACCTCGGCCGCGTGCGATTGCAGCAAGCGGCGCAGTTCGTCTTCGTACGATTGCAGCAGCTCAACATCAACTTCGGGATCGAGGCAGCGCACCCGCCGCCAGTCGCGCGTGAAGCGCACGTCGGTGAAGCCGTCGCCGCCTTCCTCCAACAGGACCACGCCGACATTGACGAACTCCTGCTTCACCACGTCGGGTACGTAGCGGAGGAGAAAGCAATCGCAATGTTTGTAGTCGGGCATTAGCAATTAGCAATTAGCAATCAGCAATCAGCATCCAGCCCAAACCATCGTCGATTGTCGCGCGGCTGAAGCCACGCTGGTGTTGTGCCGTCCCTACGGGACTCGATCTTAAGCTTGCGCTCTACCCAGCGCTCAACCACCCCAATCCACGCAAAGGCGGCGTGGCTTGGGGACCCCGGTACGCGCTGGGCTAAGCTCTTTCGCCCTTTCGGGGCTGATCCTTCGTGCTCCCCGCTGGTGGCAACCTGAAAAGGTTTGCGATTACTGTGTAGCGAACAAGTTTTCTCCAAATAACGTCGCGACACAATCTCCAAACGGCAGCTGTCTCCATTTTCTTTCATCTCTGTGTCTCGGTGTCTCTGTGGTGCAACATTAGTTCACCACCTCGCGCCAGTTCGGGAAGGGGTTCCGGGATGAATTCTTGAAATCCTGGATCAACTGCCTCACGCGCGAACGGCGCTCCAGCAACCGCGACAACAGCCGTTCCAGTTCATCGCTCTCAGAGTTGTACCACTCCGGAGGAATCTCCTCGGCCAGCGGCCACAGCGAGCTCTCGGGAAAATTCTCGATGCGGCTGAGCCACGGCTCGAAGCTGTCCCACGATGTGATACATGCATAAACATCATTGCGGCCGAAGACGCCGCGCAGGGGCGCGTCGGGAAAATTCCACTCGCCGGCATTGAAACAGTAACCCTGATCAATAAAGCTGGCGGTGAATTTACGTTCGCGCACCCGCTTCCAGAAGGCCGCCTGCCGACCGTTGGCATTGCAAGTCCACTTGTCAAGAGCGAGAATGCCGGCAAAGTCGCGCAGGTTACGCACCCGCGCAATCATGGATTCCGGCAGGTAGTCGTAAACCTGACCTTCCTGCGGCGCCACCACGTAGCGCGAGCCGAACGAGAGCCCCGGGGTAAACATGCTGCGAATCCCGCAAAGTTCAATGCGCAGGTCGGGCGTGTGCTGCAGCAGCCATGGCTGCACGTTGACGACGGCGGGCACCGGCACCGGCAGGCCCACCATCTCGGCCAGGCGCGTGCCCAGCCAATCGTTGACCAGGACCCGCGCATGCTGCGGGTTGTTCTGAAACTTGACGACGTAGTAGAAGCCGTCGGCGCAGCGCATGAGGTGACTCTGCGCGCCGCCGCGCATCCGGCGTACGTGTTGGACCGCTTGAACGAACAAGAGACCGTAACCACTAGCCTCGCAGGAGCGACGGGGCGGTCTCTACCACAGTGTCGTGGAAACCGCCCGCAACGGCCATTGCGGCCGTACATCACGGCCATCACCTCCGCGTCGCACGGCCACTCGCGGATACGAGGGGCGCGAATAGCCAAACCATCGCGGCAGTTTCCGCCTTTATGCTAGCGCGAATGAGCTGTCCGCGCGCCGTCACAGGTCACACAAGCGTGTGAGCACAGTAGCCAGTAGTCAGTAGCCAGTAGCCAGTGGTCGGCAGAGTTGCTAACTGCTAACTGCTAGTTGCTTTACGCGGTTTGCAGGGTAGCGAAATTGCACTCGCGCAGCGATTGCGGCGGCTTGACGATGACCTCGGCGCGGACCGCCAGGGCGATGGCCATGGCCATCACGGTGTCGTCATGCGCGCCGCCGGCCGCCGACGAGGTGCCGTCCTGATGGCGGATGAAGGTGCGGCACTCCTGCAAGCAGCCGCGGGCTGAGGAAGAGGAACGATGCGCTCGACAGCACGGCGGCAAAATTTTCGAGCATGCGCGGACGCGAAGCCGCGGTGGTCAGCCATCCGGGCGGGCCGCCGCCGGGATACAGGTTCTGGTAGCCCTCGTTCATGGCCAGGTGCGCGATCACGGCGTGTCCATGATTGTTGCGCTCGACGGCGACCAGCGCGTGATTGTATTTGCGTGCCAGGACCGCAACGCGCGCGGCCAGCTCCTGCGGGGTGAAATGCCCGTACAGCTCAGCGCACTGCAAACCGGTTGAGCGCTCGATGACCTGAGCGCAGGCGTAATCGCCGTCGCAGCCGCCGCCGGCCGGATCCACGCCAATGATGTACTCCTTGGGAGCGGACCCATCGACCGGCGGGAAAAATGTGAGCAGTCTCCCGTTGTCGCTGGCGTCGCGACATCACCGGCGGCTGCTTCAGGCGCTCGTCGAGGATGTCGCAATCGAAAACGCAATCGCCGGAAGCCAGGAAACAGCTCTCCGCATCTTCGGCGTATTCCTCCGGTGCGCGATTGCCGAAGTTGGCGCGCATCTCGCGGCGAAAGGCAATTTGCCCGGCATCGAGATTGTGTTTGCGCATCAGCTCGCGCTCCTGGTCGGTGAACTCGACGATTTCGACTTTGCGGCGATAATTCGGGTCCCACCACCAGGGATAAAAGTGGCGAACGTAGCCGGTTTGCGGCGCGCGCTGCCACTCGTCGTAGAAGGTGCCGCCGGCGCCGTTGGGAGTGGACTCCAGAAAAATCTCGCCTTCCGGCGGGACCGCGGCGCGCAGCGAAGCCAGCGTCTCCGACACATCGCGCGGCCAGCGGGCGACCTCCGAACAATGCAGATTGTGGATGGTCAGCCCGCGGCCGGCGTTGGGGTCCGCCGCTGTCTCCACGCGATATTCGCTGTCGAGCGTGGGAAACACGATCTGGCGGACGTTGGCGCGCGAGGTTACCAGCGCGCCCTGACGCAGCGACTCTGGCAGGTTCTCCAGGAGCCGGTGCACGATGCGAAAAATTTCCTCGGCCGAGCGCTGATCGTGCGCGACCTGCACGCTCAGAGTGCCCTCGCGCGTGATGCAGCTGACGAAGAAGCGCGCGGCAACGTAGGTGGTGACGCCCAACTGGCGGGCCTTGAGTACGATGTTGCGCTTGCCGCTGGTTTTCTCCAGGTCGCGCTGGGCGCGATTGAGGCGCAGACGGCGCAGGTGACCGTGCTTGTCGCGAATTTTCAACATGGCATACATCACCAACTCGCGAACGGTTTCGGTCCACGAAGGTATGGGCCCCATCCAGATCTTAGGACGCTGGGATGTTCATCGAGATGGGCCCCGCACTCCTTGAGAAATGCCAGAGGTTTCTGCCTGCGAGAGCTCCGTCTCTTCGGCCGGAGGTCGCTGGCGGCAGGATGGTATTGGCTGTCGATCTAGTCGCGCGGGATTTGGTTTGTCTAGCCACCACAGTCACTCCAGTAGTCAGTAGTCAGTAGCCAGTAGTCAGTTCTGAGTTCGGTGGCGCCGGGGCGCGGCGAAGGGTTACATCCCGTCTGTAAAATCGGGTGTTACGCCGTAAGTCTTGCGCCACCTGCTGCCTGCGTGGAGCGCGGCGTGAGTGCCAGGACTTCGTGGTAGCCCGCTGGCAGCGCCAGCTTCGCGCTCACTCCCGACAAGGCAGCGGCCATGCCGTTGATGGTGGCCGAGAACAGTAACAGTGCCGACAGCACTTTCTTTTCCGAGTCGGTGTTGGCTACTTTGTTCGCCGCCAGAACTTGGGCATTGACCTCGCCGGCGAGGGTGTTCACCGCAGCCGAGAGGGCGGACAGGTTGCCGGCCGATTTGTTGGCTGTCCAGGCTGCGGCTGCATCCTTGATGAGGGGCAAGTCCACGACGGCGGCACTGTAAACAGACTCAAAGAATGCGCCGAGTGTCGGGTCGTTGCCCAACCGGGCAAAGGCGGCCGCCGACTGCAATGCAACCTCAGCTTCGGCCGCCACGATATTGACGGTCTTGGCCGTCTGCGCGGAAGAGCATCCGGTATTGAATACGCATAGACCCATGCACATGAGGACGGACAGTACGACGCTGTAAGCTTTTTTCATTGTGATCTCCGGTGGAGCAGTAGTTAGTGGCAGTAGTGGCATAGTAGCCAGTAGTCAGTAGTCGGTTGGCAGGCGGCTTCTTACTGCACGCGTCTGGCAGTAGAAGGTGGCGCCCTTGACCTGGTCGGAGGAGCCGCCGTTGAAGGTGAGCTTGATGGTGTCGGCGTTGGCGAGGTTCTCGCTGCCGGCGTTGCCGTAGCTGCCGCCGATGCCGATGGCCGTTCCGGCAATCACCGGGCTCAGGTTCACCGATTGCGACGTCAGCGACGAGATGGTTAGTACCTCAATGTCAGACGCCAGGTTCTGGCTCGCCGAGGTGTATCCGCCGTAGGCCCACGTTGTGGTACCCAGGGTCCACTTGTAGGTGATGGCCCCTGACGCTGTGGGATGTGTCCACTTGGCATAGCAGTGGACGCCAGCCGCCGACGGCGAAGGTGCCGGCCGGCAGGGTGGCAGTATAGATGGTTTGATCGGCGCTGTTGCCGGTGAGGGTTGCAGTTGCGCCTTGCATGGTCCCGCTCACCAGGCGGGTGCCAGTCCCGCAGCCGTTGCAGGTGGTGACGTTGAGAGTGCCGACGGTGGCCGTCGTGGTGTTGACATCGGCGGAGTAAACTTCATCCCAACGATAACTGGGATCGCCGAGCCAGCGCGTGCTGTTGTCGCCGCCGACCTTGGCCGGAATAAATTCCCACTGCTGCGGGTTGGGAATTCCGCCGGGGAAGGCGTAGGTCATCTTGGCGAAGAGCTCGGGCGATTGACCGTAGATGGTACGGTTGGGCATGCGGAAGCCGATGCCCCCCGTGCTGAGGCTGGTCGAGGTACCGCTGGCAGCGACCATGGTTTCGTTCGAGCTGGTGGTGCCGAAGATTTCCGTGAGAATGCCGTTGCCGGAGTGCGGCGACTGAACGAAGGTATTCAGATCGAGCGTGAAGGCCTGGCCGGAAAGAAATCCGCCGGTGGGCCCGTAGTAGAACGGCACCTTGTTCATGTTGGCGGCCGCGGTGGTGCGGCTGTTGACCACGTCGTTCACCGCGTTGGCGTAGTCCTGCACGTAGAAATTATTCACGCTGATGTAAGGCGTGGTGCCGACGGTCCCGTTCACGTACTTGATGACATCGTTGACGCCGCTGCGGCCGAAGGTGTAACCGCCGACGATGTACAGGGCGGGCTGGGCGCCGTTCTGGCCGGTCTGGTCGATGGTGATGAGCGGGTCCTGGCCGCTGATTTCTTCCTCGGTCTTGAATCCGAGAATGGTCAGCGTACCCGACTGGCCGCCGTTGAGGCGCACGATCGAGGTGGTGTTGGAGTCGCCGCTCAAGCCGTGCACCACCGCCACGCCGCTCAGGTTGTTGAAGTTGAATCCGTAGCGCCCGGCGCTGTTGGTGGTGATGTTGGCGATGTCTGACGCTGTGGCACTTGCTCCGGTGAAGAGAATGTTGTCGAGATAGCAGCCGCTGACTTCAATGGTGCGCAGGAAGGCGGTCTCGCCCATGTTCTCGATGTTGAAGCAATTGCCGGCAGTCTGATTGGCGCCGTTGCCGGTGACGCGCAGATTCTCGAAGCCTCCCCAATGCCACCACTGGGCGGCAGAGCCGATTCCGGTGCCGACGGTGGAAGTGGCGATCAGGTCGGCATTCAACCCATTGGCGGCGGTGATGATGGTGCCGTGATTGGTGGAGGTGCTGGCGCCGATCAGGCGCGCGCCGGGCAGCGCGATGATTCCCGCGGTGACGACATTGTTGCCGTTGTTGTAAGTCACCGTGCTGTTGATGGTGTAGGTGGTCGCCGCCAGCTTCAAGGTCACCGAGTCATAGAGGATGAAGCCCGGGCCGGTGTAGGGCGAAGTGCGATCGTCGATCACCGTGCCCAGCACCGCGCCATTGTTGTAGGCGGCGTTGATAGCGGCCTGAATGCTGGCGTAATGGCTGACCAGGAACTCCACTCCCGGAATATTCTGGAAGGTGAGCGCGGTTGCATTGACGGTGTTGGGCGTGACGTTGCCGATAGGCGGAGGCGAGCTGAGATTGGCCCCGCTGCAGGCGCTCCACGTCATGGGAGCAGTACCGCCGCCGGCCGAAGTCAGGCATTGCCCAGACGTCCCCGCCGTGGCCGGCCAGGTCATCTGGTAGGGCGTGAAACTCGCGGTCGGCGTCGAGACCGTAACGCTGCTGCTGACCCCCGACGATGAGAACAGGGTAAGACCGTTGCTATTGAATTGGGCATACGGCGTGTAGGGCCACGCTTGGTGCACCAAGCCGCCAATATCTACTTTGGCGCCAAATAAGTAAGGATTATTTCCCGCCCCGGTATCCTCTTCGTAGAGTAGCCCGCCGGATCCTCCCAGCTCATCGGGGAATTGGTTAGCGGGGGCAGCACCTGTGATGTTGGGAGTGTAACCAACCTCAAACCCATCTGCGGCATAATTCTTCGCGCCCCACGAGTAAGCCGGAACGCGATTGTCGCGCACCGCCGTGCCCGAGCCAATGGTCACATACTGCGATCCGGTGTCGGCCAGAATCCCGTATCGCGCATCTCCCGTAGTGGTAGAGTCGCCATTATCAAATACCTGCACGTTGCTGAGACTGACAAAAGCCGCGCCGGGAAATACGTGAATGCAATCATTGTGCGCGCCCACGCCGGTGAATCCGGTGATATTGGTCAGGTTGGCTTGGTTCCCAACTATGATGCAGCCCTGGTCGTTTTTCTGGCTGGTAATGCTGCCGATGTACTGACCACCCGAAATGTCTGTTTCCGTGGCATAGGTCAGGTAAATTCCGTCGGAATTGACGGTCGAGTTACCAGCCGAAGTATTCAGCATCACCCCGGTGATGCGGGTTTGGGAAACGTAGCGTCCCGCGTCGCCTTCCACGCGAATCTGGTCGAGGGCGTTGTAAACATATTGCGCCGGGTTAACGCTATTACCAGCGCCGGTGTAATACGGTCTTCCGGTGTTAAGCCAGGTAACGTGATTATCGGTAATTTGTGCGCCTGAAGATTGGTTCCATGCGGGCGCGGTGCCGCCACTCTTGCAATCTCCGCTGCAGGAAATCGCAACATATTGAAATGAGCCAGGGTTGCCCAAGCTGGGAATAATGACGCCGCAAACGCCCTCACTGTAGCAGCCGGGTCCATAGACGGTTGCCGCCGCCCAATCGACCGGACTGCGCCCGTCGATGTACAGGCCGCGTCCGCTGTTGAAGTCGAGAGTGTTTGGGCTAATGACGTTGCCGCCACTGAGCACGTGCAGTCCGTCGCAACCGTTGTAGGTGGACTCCAGCTTGCCATCGAGTACCCCATCCGATCCCCACACAATACCGTCGCAGCCTGCGCGCTGATAGAAGCCGTCGTGCATTTTGTTGAGGCCGCCCATGGCAAAGATATTGTTGACCGCGAAATCGTGCGCCTTGACATTCAGCAACGTGTTATCGCCCGAGATCGGCGCAAATACCCCAAAGGTCCCCATACCACTGTTCCCATCCAGTTCCACATTGCTGACCACCAGCCCATCCGTGGAGGGCTGAATCTGCTGGATCAGCGGGCATGCAATGCCCGACTTCAGGATGGTGGACGAAGAGCCTGGGGCATAGCCGGCAGTTGCCTCGCTGCCGCCTTCCAGGTGCGCTCCCGCTCCGGTCACGCTGATTCCAGGACATCCCCCAAGCGTAAGTTGCGTGCCTTGCAGTTGCAGGTCAACCGCGGCCGGGAGCACCAGGGTTACCGCGCAGGACTGCGCCCCCTCGCCGGAGGCATTCACGGTGCCGCCAGTAGCGGGCAGGGTAGAGGTGGCGGCGTTGATCCTGGCGCAGAAATCCGATTGCGGGAACTTTCCGGGGTTGGCCACGCCGTTGATGTTCTGCGCCGTCAGCGTGGTGAAGTTTCCGGTGTTGGGCGTGGTGTTGCCGATGGGCGGGGGCGAGGCCAGATTGCCGCTGCCACCCGCGGCATCCACGTAAGCCTTGTTCGCGGCGTCGGACGGGTTCTGCGGCGCCGGCACGGTGGGAGAGTTGCTGAACGTCTTCACACCGCTGATGGTTTGAGCGGAAGCCAGGCTGACGTAGTTGGAGTCGGCGTAATCGCGGGTTAAGAATTGCGCCGCCTGGCTGGTGGGAACCAGCTTGCTGCGAATGGCTCCGATGGTGGTGTTGGGTGCGTTGGGCACGACCCAGTACTCGGAGTCGGTGGTCCCGTCATTGAGTTTGAAGATCGCGCGATAATAGGTGCCCACCGGGCTGGCGCCGGTGTTGGGCGCGAGGCTGGCGCTAAAACCGCCACCGGAATCGAGAGTGACAGTGAGCGAGCCGGAGGCCACCGCCTGTCCCGCGGCAGTGGTGAAGGACGGCCACGAAATGAGCGCCGTGCCCTGCGCGGGAGAGCCGTCGGCGCGGTACACGGTGTCGGTGATCTGACACAGTGTGGGAGGCACTTCGCCCAGGACTGCGGCGGGCGGCAATGCCATGGCAAGTATGAGGAGAATGAGGACAGAAAAAAACCGCCCTGTCAGGCGGTTGATGGTCGGCATAATCCATGCCTCTCTGCTGCCGGCCGGAGCCGGCGGAAAGTTGCGAATTTGATGGTATGTCCCACAGGGTGGGAGTCCTGCCCCGAGTTGCGCGAGATACTTGTTAACCGCGCTCCGGTTGCGCCGCCTGGTAGCTGCGCATGAAATCCTGCACGCTGCGCACGTAAACGTCGGCGAAGTCCACGACCTTGCGCCGCGCCTGGATCATGTTCATGGCAGCGTCGAGCGGGAAGCCCAGGGCACAGAGCACCGCCAGCGTCATCATGGGGGCGCGATGCACGCCCGCGGCACAATGGATGAAAACTTTGCTCTCGGCATCGTCCAGGGCTTCCAGAGCGAAGTCAACCCCGCGCTGTAACAGCTCGGGAGGCTTGAGCTGAAAATCGTCGTCGGTGGGGTTCCACAGCACCTTCACGCCGTAAGGCTTGGCCAGTGCAGTGTCGTCCCACTCGATCTGCATGTCCACGATGTGAGTTACTCCGGCGCGCACCACCTCGATCATCTTGTCATCGGTCCAGATGCCGCCGCCCAAGGCGATGCGGTCGGTCACCCACGTCATGTCCATGCTGCAGTCTGCTCCCACTGTGGAGTCCGCCGCGGCGGAACTCCACTTGCCATTCTACAAGGCGGCTAGTTGAGATATCGGTTACGAAAGGGCATGACTTCAGAGGGCGCGGAAAAGTGTCCTCACGCGGCCACGTCCGGCTCGGGCTCGTCGTCGCGCAATTGATCCAGCCCCAACGTCTTCAGGAATGCTTCGACGCGATTGGACGGCGGCGGCTCGGGCGTCGGAGAAGACGCAGCCAGAGCACCGGCTGGCGCAGCAGGCAGGGCGTTGGGCGCGGCTTCGTTCTCCAGGGGAGGCAGGTTGTACACCCCGGCAAAATCGAAGAGGGTGCGCGCCGCCAGATAGCTGCCCGACTCCGCCAGCTTGATGACCGCGCCGTTGATCTCCTCCAGGTGACGCCAGACTTGCAGCCTGGCGCGCTCGACTGCCTGTTGGCGCGACTTCAGGGTGGAAAAGGCCGCGGCGTGCCGGCGGGCCCTCCGCGCCGCGGCGGTCGGAGCAGGCGGATTCTTCGTGGCAGTGCTTTTCTTTAGCAGACGCTTGCCGTGGGACACCGCACTTGGCGGCGCTGGCCCCGGCTTCTTGGCGGATGGCGCCGCACTGTTTTTGAGTGGCATGTTCGTTCTCCGGAGAATTGTGTCGTCCCTGAAGGGACTCGGATGTATTTCCTGCTTAACCCAGCACTCCGCCTGCGGCTGCGTGCTGGGCTAAACTGTTCCGCCCCCTAGGGGCTGGATTTTCGGCCAGTAGACCCTACTGGCAAAGATCGACGTTCGTTCTCACCTGCCCCCGGGAAGGGGTCATCTACCCCTGGCGGGTGGAGCGGGACATTTGTAGTCCTCCCACATTCGGTCGCCGTGGAGAAACGCGCTTAAGCCGCGGGACACATGCTTTCCTCTTGGTCGAATCGTATGAAGTTTCGTACCGGGACGAAGTATCGCGCAAAACCTGAAGCCGTTGACGTTGGCAATCGCGAGGAGGCGCGCAGGCCCGCCCCACCCAAACTGACGCAAAACACGAAAGCCAGCCGAAGCTGGCGGTTCGCCGAATAGCAGGCAGAAACACGAAAACCCAGCACTTGGCTGGGTCGGTGGCGGGAAGCTCTACAGAACCGCTTCCTCAATCTCTAACTCTAGTTTCAATATAGCACATTCTGGCGGGAAATGACACACTTTTAGGCATTTATATCTGCCATGTTTTCAGTCAGTTAAGTACGGTTGTTGTGTTTTGCCATATTGACATGTAAAAAGTAGTCGGCAAAACGTGCAAGTGGTAGCACGACGACTATAAAATGGACCGATTTGGGAATCGAGGTGGAGGGGGGAAGAAGGTGGTGTGGGAAGGAATTGTGCCGTCCCGGAGGGACTCGGATTGGTTGGTCACCTCTGATTCGGCGCAAGCCCGGTATTCAGTCAGTTATCGGGGGCAGGAAGGGGAAGTGGGGCGAGGCTGCAAAATAAATTCGATAAAATGTATATAAAGTATTGCAGTAGTATTCTAATACTGATAGCCTGCCCTTAGTAAAGGGAGGGCTGTCATGTCGGAAGAAATCGTTGTTGTATTCACTGCCAAAAGTACGGAACGCATTCTCGCAGAGGGGGGTACTTCTGCCTGGCGTCTGGATCGCAATCATGCTCGTCAATGTGAGTTTGCGGTCTGCACTCGCAACGCCTATCCCAAGTGGGATCAGGGTGATTGGGCACTGGGTCCGGAAGCCCACCACACGGCCTTTCTCATTGGAAAAATCAGTGACGTAGTACCTTGCGAACCCACGCCGGAAAATGCCAAGGCCCAGGACAAACGTTTCTTGATTAAATTCAGCGAATTCGCGCGGGTGAACGTCCCTAACGCCCGGAAGGGCGACCGAAACCCCGTCAAGTATGCAAGGCTGCACGATCTGGGCATTGACCCCGCAAAGCTGACCTGGGAAACCATGCCAGACGTTGCCGAGACACCAAAACGGGACACCGGCATAGAAGCCGCTTCCAACGGAGCCGGGGTCAAGGCTCTCACGATGGCAGAGGCAAAGAAGGGTCTGGCGCTAACCTTTAACGTCTCCCCGGAAGCCATCGAAATAACCATCCGTGGATAGGGCAGGGAAGGCAGTATGAGAGAGCCGGTTATATAGCGAGAAACCGCGAATTGGTCAGGGTTCTAGCCCGCAAGCGCCCGGTTAAACTCACCGCGCAGCAGATCGGCCACGCCCGCAACCTGATTAAACAAGGGGAAGCCCCGCAATCCGTAGCTTCCCTTTTCCGCGTGAGCCGTACAACCCTCTAAAGGGCTATCAGGCGCGACCACAAAGCGCCCTTCCCTTCTCCGTTGCCTCAAGAATCTCCGCGCCGGTGACACGCTCATCGTTTGTGGGGCATTAAGCACTAGTATGGTGAGTTAGAAATTCGTTTACCAATTTGCCGCGGCTTTGAATGTCGCCTCAGGGCCTAAAGGCCACGTTTTCTTGACCAGCACTTCGGCACGGCTGAAGCCGTGCCCTGACACAAGTCCCAGAATATGCGGCGAACTTTCAACTCGCCGCCCTAGAACATATTCCACAAAAACTGGTTGTACACGTCGTGATGGTATTGCACCTCGGGCGCCTTGACGAACGTGCCCAGCAGCCGCGGACAACGGTCCGCCGAGGCCTGCTTCAAATCCGCGTAGCGGCCCTTGACGTCTTCGCCCAGCATCGTGGTCGTCCACTTGGCGTCGCGGAAATTCTCCAGCGCGGTATAGACATTGTCGGGCAGATAGCGCTCGGCCTGGCGCAGGTTCTTGATCTTCGCCGTGTCGCCGTCGAGCCCCGACTTGAACACCGCGTACAACACCATGTAGGGATTCGCATCCGGGCTGACCGAGCGCACCTCGACGCGCATGCTCTTCTCGTTGCCGATGGGAATGCGAATCATCGAGCCGCGGTCCACCGCCGACGCCTTGATCTGGTTGGGCGCCTCAAAGTGCGGATCAAGCCGGCGATAGGCGTTGACGCTGGCGTTCAGCATTAGGCAGACATCGTTGCCGTGGGTGAGAATGCGGTCGACAAACGACCAGCCCATTTTGCTGAGCTTCTCTTCGCCCTTGGCGTCCCAGAAAAGGTTCTTGCCTTTCTTGCTGACCGAAACATTGGTGTGCATGCCGCTGCCGTTCACGCCGACCACCGGCTTGGGCAGGAACGACGCGGTGAAGCCCATCCGGGTCGCCACCTGGCGGCAGATCAGCTTGTACAGCTGGATCTGGTCGGCGGCATTTACCACGTCCGAATACGAGTAGTTAATTTCGAATTGCGACGGCGCCACCTCGGGATGGTCCTTCTCGTTCTCAAATCCCATGGCGCGCTGCACCTCGGCGGTGGTGTCGATGAAGGTGCGCAGCGGATCGCCGGGCAGCGAGTGGTAGTAGCCGCCGGTGTTGACGTAGTCGAACTTCTGCGTCTCGTGATAATGGCGCTCAGCCTGGATGCCGGCGAACAGGAAGCCTTCGATTTCGTTGGCGGCGTTCAGGGTGTAGCCCTCGCGCTTAAAGAGATCGTCGGCATAGCTCTTCAGCACGCCGCGAATGTCGGCGGCATACGGCGTTCCGCCCTTGTCGATGACATCGCCGAACACCAGCACTTTGCCGGGCCCAAAAATGTCGGCCGGGCCCCAGTAGAACGATGGCCAGTCGATGCCCAGGCGCAGATCGCTCTCGCGCTGCGCGGTGAAGCCGCGAATCGAGGAGCCGTCGAAGGTGAGGTTGTCCCAGCTCTTGAGCAGGAACTTCTTGTCGTAGTCGAGCATGTGCAGCCGGCCTTCGAGGTCGCTGAACAGCACGGTGACGGCCTTGATGCGCTTCTCGTCGGTCAGATACTTCAGGCGCTCCTCCTGGACTTTGTGCAGGGGGACGCGGTTCTTGCGCTGCTCTTTGGAGCGCAGATTCAGGTCTTCGAGCTCGTCATAGGAGAGCGAGAGAAAGTTGCGCAGTTCAGTTGGCATGGATCTCCTCGAAATAAATTCGGGCGGTGTGGGCCAGAATGAAGATGAAGATGAAATCGTGCATTGCAACGGGACTTGCTGTGTTTTTGGTGATTGGGTTTCCCTACTGCCTGGTGGTGGAAGCTCAAGGTTACAGGCCGCTGGCTCCCCTCGCCAGTAAAAAAAGTTGATGGGAGGTATTAGGGGAATTTATGGAGGGTGCGGGAGCAATGGCAGATTGTGTGCCGACCAGCTTCAACGTTTGTTGTGCCCTGTTGAAAACAGGATTCCGGCGTGTTTAGATCAGCTATTCCCATGTTTGAAATCACGGCTGATCACATCGCACTGCTGAATGAGGACGACCTTCGCACTCTGGTCGGTCTTCTTTGTGAATCGGAGGTAAGAAGGCATGGATTCTCCTCCTCGTCGGTCACATGGGGCGGGAATCAGAATGCGGCCGATGGCGGTCTCGATGTTCGCGTGTCATTACCGCCCAATACGGCAATTGAGGGTTTTGTTCCGCGTCCAGCAACGGGGTTTCAAGTGAAGACGCCGGATATGCCTCACGCGGAAATTCTGGCGGAAATGCGCCCTAGGGGAGTGATCAGGCAAGCTATTCAGGAATTGGCGGATCAAGCGGGTGCGTACATCATTGTGAGCTCGACAGGCTCAACATCTCACCTCGCGCTCCAAAATCGCCGCGCTGCCATGGCGGAAGCTGTTCAAGACCTTGCCAACAGAGCTGCTATAACACTGGACTTTTACGATCGAACTCGACTTGCCTCGTGGGTTCGGGATCACGCTGACCTGATCCCCTGGGTCCGGCAGAGAGTCGGCAAGGCCATTCAGGGCTGGCGTTCTTATGGGCCCTGGGCCTACGAGCCCGATGGCGTCAAGGGAGGGTATCTACTTGATGACACAATTCGAGTTCAAATACCGGGACAGGAAGTAGAAGGGGGTATGGATGCGCTTCAAGGCATCAATCGCATTCGCCTCCCGCTCCAAGAACCCGGCGGGATCGTTCGCCTTGTTGGCCTTTCTGGAACGGGGAAAACGCGACTGGTGCAGGCGTTGTTTGATGATCGAGTTGGTGAGCATACGCTGGATTCATCGCTTGCTATCTACACGAACCTCGCCGACAACCCCGACCCTCAACCTACAGGCCTCGCTTCGGATCTGCTCGCCGCGCGTACGAGGGCAGTCCTTGTAATTGACAATTGCCCTCCAGAACTGCACCGGCGACTCTCGGAACTGTGCCGATCTCCCGACACTACGGTAAGCGTCATCACCATTGAGTATGACATTCGAGAGGACCAACCGGAGGGAACTGACGTATTTGAGCTGCAACCGTCATCGAGGGACTTGATTGAGAAGTTGGTCGAACATCGCTTTCCCACACTGTCAAGAATCGATGCGCACACTATTGCTGATTTCTCTGGTGGAAACGCACGGATCGCGATCGCTTTGGCAGCTACTGTTGAAAAGAACGGGACAATTGCAGGTTTGAACGACGAGGAGTTATTTCAGCGCCTCTTTCAGCAGCGACACGAGCCAAACGAATCGCTTCTAAGGACGGCGCAAGCGTGTTCCTTAGTTTATTCATTTCATGGCGAAGATGTCTCGGATGAAGCTGAGCTCAGTGTGCTGGGCACTACGGTGGGCGAAGACGCAGCAGAGATGTTTCGGAACGTCGCCGAACTACGCCGCCGCGATCTTGTGCAGCAACGAGGCTTGTGGCGCGCTGTATTACCTCCCGCTATTGCAAACCGGTTGGCTGCGATAGCGCTCCAGAATATTCCGTTTGAGACGATTCGACATAATCTTGTAAACGGCGCTTCTGCAAGACTGCTGAAATCCTTCTCGCGAAGGCTCGGGTATCTACATGCCAGCAACGAAGCGACATCAATTGTCCGACAATGGCTGGGCATCGGCGGCCTGTTGGAGGACGTTACTGACCTCAATGACCTCGGGAGAACGATATTCGAAAATGTTGCTCCGGCTGCGCCAGAAGAATCGCTGTCGGCACTCGAACGTGCTCTTCTCGGACCGGAACGCGACAAAGCTTTGCAGAGCTGTGCCTGCTATGTTGGACTTCTTCGCTCCCTGGCCTATGATGCAGCGCTGTTCGAGCGCTGTATCAAATTAATCTTAACGATCGCCGAGGCCGGAGATGTCAACAACAAGGCGAATGAGGCAGGAAACGTCTTTCCTTCTCTTTTCTACATTTGTTTTTCTGGAACACGTGCAACGATCGAGCAGCGGTTAGTGGTGATAGAGACACTCCTTCTTTCCGGCAACCCGAAGAAGCGTGCCCTTGGATCAATCGCCTTAAAAGCGGCGCTGGAGGGGTGGCATTTCCAGCCGTTGTACGGTTTCGAGTTCGGCGCGCGCTCACGAGACTACGGATATCGGCCAATTACCAGCGATGATGTAAAACACTGGTTCTCTTCAACCCTAAATCTTGCTGAGATCGTGGCCTGTACGGATGGACCATCTGCTCTGTCGGTACGGGACGCACTAGCGGAACAATTCCGTGGCCTTTGGAGCAAGGCTGGTATGTACGACGAACTTGAACGTGTATCCCGGACTATTTCTCAGAAGCAATTCTGGCCAAAGGGTTGGATTGCAGTCCGTACAATCCAACATTTCGATTCCAAGGATTTCACTTCGGAGGTGGCCGGAAAGCTTGCATCGTTGGAGGAACTCCTTCGTCCTAGGGACCTCGTGCAGCAGGTTCGATCAATTGTTTTATTCCCTACAGGGCGGACCAGTTTGGACCTTTTGGACCTTGATTTCGAAGATGACACTGTCAACGATATTAAGGACAGATACGCACGGATGGAAGCTATGGCACAGTCCCTGGGCAATGCCATCGCTGCGGACGACAGCGCTTTCGCCGAGCTTCTTGCCGAGTTGGTGACCGCTGAAGGGCGGCTGTGGTCCTTTGCGCGAGGCTTGGTCGAGAGTGCTGAGGACCCAGGCACAATGTGGGAACTACTGGCCGCGCAGCTCGCTGCGACGCCCCGGGATAAGTGGAAGACGGGGATTCTTCGCGGCTTTCTGCATGCTCTGCAAGAGAAGAGCCCCGACCTTGCCAATTTCATTCTTGACAATGCCATTGAAGATGAGACATTAGCGCCGCTGTATCCCGTTCTGGAGGCTTCCGCCGGCATCGGTAAGCAAGGTGTCACCCGCTTGATGCGTTCGCTGGAAATCGGCAGAGCACCTATCGGGACCTATCGCAGTCTGGCTGCTGGCCGAGTGACTGACACAATTTCTGGCAACGATTTCAGGGAATTAGTGCTCCAGATTGCTCGGAAGGCCGAGGGACTTGACGTTGCATCGAACATCCTTCACATGCGACTTCACTCCGAGAAGGACCAACAACAAGGCCACAGCCCCGAGATTATCAGCGCGGGACGCGAGCTATTACGGCAGCTCGACTTCACGACGCATAGCGACCGTGAAGACTACGCCTTAGGCGAAATTTCTAAGAGCTGTCTCGTTGCGGAGGAAGACGCAACAATTGCCCGGGAGATTTGCAGAAGTCTGAAAGACTCAATTTCAAAACACGAAATACACGCTTTTTCTCATGACGACTTGTTACAGGGACTGTTCACTGTTCAACCATTTGCGGCTCTGGATGGTCTTTTTGACAGCGACTCAATGCAGCACAACCTTGTTGTTCGCATCTTTAATGACTTTCAAGAGCACAGGAAGAATCCATTTGATTCACTGACGGAGAGCGTGCTGTTAGCCTGGTGTGACCAGAAACCGCGTGTTCGTTATCCGATTGCTGCTGCCGGCATAACCCTATTTCGGCATGCCGACCAGATAGGTCCACGAGAATGGACTGACGTTGCACTTCGTGTCTTCGAGAAAGCGCCGAATAGGGTTGAGGTGCTTAGCCAGTTTGTAAGGCGGTTCAGTCCAAGCGGCTGGAGTGGCTCTCGTGCGGCGATAATAGATGCAAACGTTAAGCTTCTGGATAAACTTGAAATGTATGAAGATCGCACCGTGATCAATTTTGTGGCGGAAGAAAAGATTCGACTCCGTGGCGTGATTGATTACGAAAGACGCTTGGAAACTGCAAGTGATAAAGAAAGAGACGAGCGCTTCGAATGACGGCCCCGTGCCCCAGGTTCGCGTTCATCCTTTGGACTCTAACCTAGGATTACGGCTCTCTAACAGAGAACTCCCCCACCCCGAC
>CAVOMO010000001.1:0-166647 GCA_963697045.1 uncultured Acidobacteriaceae bacterium | reverse complement strand
CCTCGAGGTGGTGCATGGCTCTCCGGCGCAGCGGGCGGGACTGCGAGAGCGCGATGTGCTGGTCCGCTTTGCGGGAAAGGCGATCGCCGGAGTTGACGATCTGCATCGTATGTTAACTGGCGAGCGCGACGGGATAGCGTACGAAATCGAAATCGTACGCGGAACGGAATTGTTGAAGCTGACGGTTACGCCGCAATCGCGTGCGGAATGACTATGCGTGAGCGCGCTGGTAATGGCGCCGGGCTTTCTGGCGATTGCCACATGACTTCATGTCGCACCAGCGGCGGCTGCGGTTGCGACTCTGGTCCAGGAAAAGCCACTCGCAATCTGGCGCTCGGCATTCGCGAATGGCGGCGCGGTCCTTCGACGTAAGAAGCTCGGCCGCAGACTGTGCGATAGGCCAGAGGATACGATCCAGAAGATCGCCTCCATCCGATTGCCACTCCCACCGATAATTGCCGTTCGTCCGCGCCAGTTTGCGGTGCCGCAGGGCCTCCAGCGCGAAATCATTGATCTGCTGAACGTCTGCGGGACGGGCATGCTTTCCCGCGGCGATGGCAGCGAAGGCGCGATAAAGGGCTTCCCGAAAGTCGAGCGATTTGCGGAATGCACTTCGCGCTCCGGCAAGGTCGCGGCTGGCGCGAGAGCGCAAGCTGGCTGCCAGTTTCGGCGAGAGCAGTTTCGATTGCTGCGCGAACGCTATCAGGTCGGCATAGCCGTTCAGGTGTTCGGTGCGGCGTTCCGGAACATTCCGGCGACTTACGGTATTGGTGAAATCAAGGCAAAGCGCTCCGCCGCTGAGATCGAATTGATACCCCGATTGTTGCCTGCGGCTCCGCACCTACAGCTATTGTAACCTGCCTTCGAGGTTTAGCAGGTTAGAGTACCTACAGCCGAGCGGCGCTTCATTCAGAAGGCCAGGATCCTGCATGGGAGCTCCGGGGCTGACACAGTTTCTGAGGCCCGCAGGGTTACCATCGTTTTGCGGAAGGCGTTTTCTTGTCGCCCCACTCATTCCCGCAAAGTAAAATGAGTAAGCCGGAGTAAGCCGGAGTAAGCCTCCGGCGCCGCGCGCGCTCGTATTCTCTGTGAAGGTGCACCTTCCGGCGACGCGGCAGCGATCTTTGAAAACCAGTGACCTTACAAATGGGGACAGGTGCCAGCTAACTCTTTTGTCCGCAATACTTTGCGTGTAACTATCTTTAGATCGAATACTTTGGCGGGAATCACGCAAAGTATTGAACCGTAAAGGCTTACGCCATACAATAAGTCATGTGTTGTGAATACTTTACACGCAAAGTATTGAAAATAAAGGATTAAAAAGCCGGGGAGGGGGTACTGAGAAATGCTTTCTCCCGCAGGATGCGGAGGTTCCATTTCTCCATTTCTGGTTGGCGTCGCCCGGGTCCCGAATCTGATCTAGAATTTCTTCGCTGTGATGCGATCGCTGCCGATATACGGTCGCAGCACTTCAGGAATGAGCACGCTGCCGTCGGCCTGCTGATAGTTCTCGACGACCGCAACCCAGGTCCGTCCGATCGCCAGTCCGCTGCCATTGAGCGTGTGTACCAACTCCGTTTTCTTGCCGCCTTCCGGACGATAGCGGATGTTCGCGCGCCGCGCCTGGTAGTCCAGGAAGTTCGAGCACGAGGAAATCTCGCGAAACACTTGCTGACCGGGAAGCCAGACTTCCAGGTCGTATGTCTTGGCCGACGACGCTCCCAGGTCTGCGGTGGAGAGGTTCATCACGCGATAGTGCAGACCCAGTTTTTGCAAAACCGTCTCGGCATTGCGCGTCAGCTTCTCGTGCTCGTCCCATGACTGTTCGGGTTTGGTGAACTTCACCAGCTCGACCTTTTGAAACTGGTGCTGACGGATGATGCCACGAACATCCTTGCCGTACGATCCCGCCTCGCTGCGAAAGCACGGCGTGTACGCCACCAGCGAGATCGGCAGGCGCGCGCCGTCAAGCGTCTCGTCGCGATAGAGGTTGGTGACGGGAACTTCGGCGGTGGGAATCAGGTACAGGTTCTTGTCGCCGTAGGGAACCTTGAACGAGTCTGCTTCGAACTTCGGCAACTGACCGGTCCCGTACATCGAGTCGGCGTTCACCATGAAAGGCGGCAGCACTTCGGTGTAGCCATGCTCGCGCGTGTGCAGGTCGAGCATGAAGTTCATCAGCGCCCGCTCCAGCTTCGCCCCCATGTCCCAATACACTGCAAAGCGGGCTCCCGTAAGCTTGGCCGCTCGCTCCAGGTCGAGCACGCCAAGCTCCTCACCGAGTTCCCAGTGGGGTTTGGGTGTGAAATCAAACTGCGGAGCCGCACCCCACCTGCGTACCTCGACATTGTCGGCTTCAGCTCTTGCCGACTGGCACGCTGTCGTCAGGCATGTTAGGAATCCCGGTCAGGATATCGCGGAGTCTTGCGTCCGCCTCCTCTGCCGACTTCTCTGCTTCGGAGATCTGGTCGCGCAGCTCTTTGGCTTCGTTGATCAGCGTAGTGGCGTCCTGCTTGTTCTTCTTGAGCCTGGCAATTTCTTCGGTGGCCTTGTTGCGCTGGGCCTTAAGCGTTTCGGATTTGGTGATGGCGGCGCGCCGCTCAATATCGATAGCGTGAAAGTCTTTGAGGATGACGTCTGGATTGCCGCCGCGCTGGCGCAGTTTTTCTTCGACAAGGGGCAGATGATCGCGTACGAAGGCTAGATCGAGCATAAGAGATCAGGTTACTCGATTTTCGCCACGGAAAGAAATGTTTAACAACAGAGACACAGAGGGCACAGAGACGAGCAATTCTTCACCTTGGAGCACACGGAGAGCACAGAACATCGAACATTTGCAACCATAGAGGTACAAAGTCAAAGAGGTTTGTGGTTTTGATTTACTAAAATTGACTTCCGGTTTTTCTTCGTTTCTATGTGTTTGAGATTCCTTTTTTCTCCGTGCCCTCCGTGTTCTCCGTGGTGAAAGACTTCCTAAACTCTGTGCCCTCTGTGTCTCTGTGGTGAGTCAACTCTTTCTGACCGACTCGAAGTCCTGCTGCTTGTTCTCCAATTTCTTATGCCATTCGGCAGCAGCCTCAATAAAGGCGCGGAAGATGGCCCGCGAACCTGCATCGCTCTCGTAGGTCCGCTCCGGGTGCCACTGCACGGCCAATACAAATTGATCGGCCGCCGTACCCTCGACCGCCTCTTTCACTCCGTCCTCGGGGCACCACGCCACCAGTCGCAATCCATCGCCCGGCGTTTCCAGCGCTTGATGATGGCTTGAATTCACCGGCATGACAAGTTCGTTGCCGGCGGGCAGAGCGCCGGCTTCGCGCAGGATGGCGGCCAGTTTTGACTCCGGATCAAGCTGCACCCGGTGCGCCTCGGCGACACGGCTCCCCGGCTTGTGATTGATGACCCCGGGTAATTCCTGGTCGAGTGTGCCGGTTCGCCACACGTTCAGCGATTGCAACCCGTAACAAATTCCAAACACCGGCTTGCGCATGTTGTAGGCATCTTGCAGCAGCAACTCATCGGCATTATCGCGAAAGGCATCGTCATCGGCAGTTTCGGGATGCCGCCGTGCGCCATATTTCTCAGGATCAACATCCGCAGGGCTTCCTGGCAGAAGCACGCCGTCGCAGCCCTTAACGGCCTGCGCGATCCCCGCGTTGGAAGCCGTCGCAGCAATGATGACTGGCTCTCCTCCAGCCGCGCGCACCGCACGCTCATATTTGGGTAGCGCACGTAACACATAAAGTCGCCGCGTCGAGTTGGGAGTCGGAATGGCGATGCGCGGTTTCATGTTGGTTCTTTTCGCTGGAGATCTGTGGGTGCCAACACCGGTTGGGCGTCGGCTTCGCCATTTTGCGGCGAAGGTGCGGCGTTTGATCGCGAATAGTACATCTCGGCAATCGCTCCCCGTACCTGCATGGTCAGCTTGTCCATGTCACGCACCCGCAGCCCGGTGGTAGGAATCGGTTCTCCGATGATCATCTCCACCTCACCCGGCAAGAGGTGGAAGCTGTTCATGGGCAAGACTCCGTCTGTTCCCACGATTGCGATCGGCACAATCGGAGCTTGCGCCCGGATGGCAACGTAGGACGCGCCACCCATGAATTCCTGAAGCTGTCCGGTGGCAGAGCGCCCGCCTTCGGGAAATACTACCAGCGGAGTGCCGTGGCGCAAGGATTCGCTGGCGTGGGTCAAGCTCCGCAGCGAAGCGCGGGCATCGCCCGCATCAATCGGAATCTGTCCGGAGCGTTTCAAATGCCAGCCCAAGAACGGGTAACGAAACAGTTCCTTCTTCGCCATGATACGAAACTGCACCGGCAGACGGGCGTAGAGCACGGGAATATCCAGCGCCGACAGATGATTGGCCGCATAGATGGCAGTCTGCCCCGGGTGAATGTGGTCCAGTCCCTCGACGCGTACGCGAACCATCGCCGTTTTCAGGATCATGCGCGCCCAAGCGTGCGCAAACCAGTGCTGTGTGCGCCCTTCGCGATCGGACAGCGATGAGAGCAGTGAGAGCGTTCCCATCACTCCGGTGTACAGATAGATCATTGGCGTGAAAAACAAGTACGAACGCAGACGGCTCAGCACCGAGCCCCGGCCCGTTTCCCGGCTTTCGACTTGTGGTTGAAGGCTCGTCATCGCTGTCATCGCGTCATGCCGGAATACCCATCGCGGACATCGCCTCGCCAACCAGAAAGATTGATCCCGTAACCACGATCAGGTCCTGCGGTCTGCTGACCTCGCGCGCACGGGCGAGCGCAGCGGACACCGACTCCTCCGAGAAAAGCGGTGTACCGGTACGCGCCGCGGCCTGCAGCAGTTCGCTAGTGGTGGCCGAGCGTGGATTGTCAACTCTGGTCACGATGACCTGCTCGGAAATTGGGAACAATATCGCTGCCATCTCCTCGAGTGCTTTGTCGCGCATGGCGGCAAAGACCATGGTCAAGTCGCGTCCGGAAAAATTCTCTGAAAGAGCAGATCGCAAAGCCCAGGCCCCAGCCGGATTGTGCGCCACATCGAGCACCATCTCGCGTTGATGGGTGGCGGCAGAGGGTGGCAATACCTGAAAACGGCCAGGCCAGTGGGTCTGGCGAATTCCATGTTCCATTTCTTGCGGCGTCACTTTGAAGCCGAACTGCGCCAACTCTTCCGCAGTCGCAATCGCCAATGCCAGATTGCGCAGTTGATGACGTCCAGCCAGCGGTGAGTCCACGTCAATCTCTTCGTCCATTACAACGAGCGGATAACGGCTGCGTCCAGGCCGGGCCAAGGGGCGCCCTTCACGATAGGTCTCAGCCCCAGGCGACACCGCCGGAACGTACCTTACGGCGCTCACGCCGCGAGCGTTTTTCTCCAGGATGGCCTGCCCGATCACATCGTTGGCCTGGGGATGTTGCGGCAGCGTGACCACAACGCCATTCTGCCGAATAATACCTGCTTTCTCGCGGGCGATATCGGCAATGGTGTCGCCCAGATATTTCTGATGATCGAGCGCGATGTCGGCGATGACCGAGATTAGAGGTTCGACGACACTGGTCGCGTCGAGCCGCCCGCCCATGCCCACTTCGAGCACCGCAATCTCGACACCGACACTGGCGAAATATTCGAAGGCCATCGCCGTCAACATCTCGAAGAAGCTGGGGTGCCAGGGCAATCTACCCGTGTGCAGCAACTGCTGCGCGGTGCGCTCGACGCGATTGTGCATTTCCCCGAACTCTGCGTCAGAGATGGTCTCGCCGTTGACGCGAATGCGTTCGTTGATGCGAATCAGGTGCGGCGAGCTGTAGAGCGCTGTCTTGTATCCGGCAACGCGCAACATCGAGGACAGCATTGCGGCGGTCGAGCCTTTGCCGTTGGTTCCCGCGATTAGCACGCTGGCGAAACGCCGCTCGGGATGGCCGAGCGCTTCCAGCAGCTCGCGCACATATGCCAAGTCGAACTTGTGCGTCGGCGTGCTGGCCAGCTCGTGTCCCAGCGCATAGAGCTGCTCCACGGTGTTTTGGTAGGTCATGCGGGCAATTTCAGATTACAACATTCGAAGAAAGCTATCAGCACTCAGCACTCAGAACTCAGTGTTCAGGCAGTGAGTTGTCATCCTGAGCCAGGACTTCCGTCCGAGTCGAAGGATCTGAAGTTGTTTTCGACGGCTTTGATGGCCCGCGAACTGCTTGGATTGACTGAATGCTAAGTGCTGGTTACTTTGCCGCAAGCTGCTTCTTCACTTCCTCACTCAGCAGCTTGCCATCCACGCGGGCGTCTCCGAACTTGGCCTTGGCATTCTTCATCACCGCACCCATGTCCTTCATTGTGGGAGACCCCATCTCGGCGATGGTGGCGCGGACGGTGGCAACGATCTCCTCTTCGCCGACGGCCTTGGGCATGTAGCCCTCAATGATTTCAATTTCCTGGGCCTCCCTGGCCGCCAGTTCGGGGCGATTGCCCTTCTCAAACTGCTCGATCGAGTCCTTACGCTGCTTGATCATGGTGGTAAAGACCTGCAGCTCTTCTTTCTCGTCGAGATCGGCGCGCTTGTCGATCCGTTTGTTCTGTAACGCCGCCTTCATCATGCGCAGAGTTGACAGCCGTAGTTCTTGCTTGTTACGCATGGCGTCAACCATGTCTTTTTGCACTTGCTGGGTCAAACTCATGTACATGATTATAGTGGACTGGGTCACACTGGCTGGTGACTCGGAGCACACTGCCACCACCCACGTGTGGTAGCTTGCCCCGCCGCGAAAGCCTATATTTGTAGTTGTCGGTGCGCGTCCGCTCCGGCAATCAATTTCTAGAGGTACTTCCATGCTTCGTAAGACACGTCTGTTTACGCCCGGTCCAACTCCCCTTCTTCCAGCCGCTCAAAACGCCATTGCCGCCGCGGACATGCACCACCGCACGGCCGAATTCCGTGAAATCTTTACCCGTACACTGGCCGATCTGAAGACCTTCATCGGCACCAAGAATGACGTTCTCATTCTCGCTTCTTCTGGCAGCGGCGCCATGGAGGCCGCGGTTTCCAACCTGACTTCTCCAGGCGAGAAGGTTGTCGTGCTCACCGCCGGAAAATTCGGCGAACGCTGGCGCGATCTCGCCAAGGCCTTCGGTTGCAAGATCGAACTCATCGAGGTCCCTTACGGCCAAACTTTCGATCTGCGCGAAATCAAGTCCAGGATTGAGGGAGCGGGTGTGCTTTATATGCAGGCCACCGAAACCTCGACCGGCGCGCGTCACGACGTGAAGGCCATCGCAGCCCTGCTAAAGGGCACCGACACGCTATTCGTAGTCGATGCCATCACCGGCCTGGGCACCACACATTTCGAGGTGGACGATTGGGGCATCGATATCCTCATTGGCGGCTCGCAGAAGGCTGTTATGATCCCGCCCGGACTCGCCTATCTCTGTGTGAGCGAGCGGGCCTGGCAACGGATGGAGACTGCCAAGCAACCACGCTTCTACTTCGACCTGCGCAAGGAACGCAAGTCGGCGGCAAAGGGCGAATCGGCCTTTACCCCGGCCGTCGCACTGATCTGCGGACTGGCTGCGGCGCTCGACTATATTCGCCGTTGCGGCAATGGCAATCTCGCCGACGGCCGCGAAGCCCTCATTCACAATGCGGAAACTTCGGCCGCCATGGTCCGCGCCGGCGTTAAGGCTCTCGGCCTGGAGTTGTTTGCACCCACCTGTCCCGCGGCCGCCGTTACGGCAGTGCTGGCGCCGGCTGGCGTGGATTCCAGCGCCATCGTGAAAGAGTTCCGCGAGCGCTTTGCGATGGTTGTCGCTAACGGCCAGGGCGAGATGAAGGGCAAACTCTTCCGCATCGCACATCTGGGCTACTACGACTATCTCGACGCCATCGGCGTCATCGGCGCATTGGAACATGTGCTGCTAAAAGTTGCACCGTCTCATCACATCGAACTGGGCGCAGGCGTGCGTGCCGTGCAAGAAGTGTTTGCCGGCCAACTCGCCGAGGTGGCTAGCGTATGAAAATCGTCATTGCCGACAAAATCTCTTCTTCCGCGTCCGCCATCTTCAGCGAACACAAAGACTGGAAAGTTGTAACCACAGACAAAGAAACGCTACCAGGCGAGCTCGCCACAGCGGATGCCATACTGGTCCGTTCTGCGACGTTCGTCGATGCCGCGATGATGGAAAAGGCCCCCAAGCTGCGTGTCATCGGACGCGCCGGCGTGGGCGTCGACAACGTCGATCTCGACGCTGCCACCAAACACGGCATTGTGGTGATGAACACGCCTGGCGGCAATGCGGTCGCGGTCGCGGAGCACACGTTCGCTCTTATGCTGGCCCTCGCGCGTCACCTCGTACGCGCCGACTCCACCATGCATGCCGGCAAATGGGAAAAGAAGACCTTGCAAGGCACCGAGCTTCGCGGCAAGACGCTTGGCATCGTCGGCTTGGGCCGTGTCGGAGTGGAAGTCTCCCGCCGCGCCATCGCCTTTGGCATGAAGATAGTCGCACACGATCCCTACGTGGCACCCAGTCTGGCACAGCAATTGAACATCACACTGGGATCGCTCGATGAGGTCTTCGCTCAATCCGACTACATCACATTGCATGTCGGTCTTACCCCGCAGACCCAAGGCATGATCAGTACCGACTCCATTCATAAAATGAAAAAGGGCGTACGCCTCATCAATTGCGCTCGCGGCGAGTTGTTGAACGAACCCGCCGTCATCGAAGCCTTACAGTCGGGACAACTGGGTGGCGCTGCGCTGGATGTTTACAGCCATGAGCCGCTCAAAGACTCTCCGCTGGCTACGCTTCCGAACGTCATCCTGACGCCCCACATTGCGGGTTCCACCCACGAGGCGTCGGAGGCCGTCGGTGTGCAGATCGCGCTACAGGTCCGCGAGTACCTGCTGAAGGGCGTTATCCAAAACGCCGTCAACGTGCCCTCGATCAGTGAAGAAGAGTATCAGCAGATGTTGCCATACATCCTGCTCGCCGAGCGCCTGGGCGCGTTCCTGGCGCAATCGAGCGAGGGCGGTGTGGAAGAGATGGGTCTAAGCTACAGCGGCGAAATCGCCGAGTGGAAGACCGCACTCATCCGCAATGCTGCCGTGGCCGGCGCACTGAACCAGATCGCTCATGCTCATGAACGGGCGAACCTGGTGAATGCGGCGTCGATCGCCGAGGAGCGGGGTATCCGCATTACCGAACGCAAGAAAGCGCGCGATGCAGGAGGCGCTGCCTCAAACGTGGTCCGCATGACCTTCAAAACCGGTCAGCAGGAAAATACGGTGGCCGGTTGCGTTCAGCCCGGCGGCTTACCAAGGTTGCTGGAAATCGATGGCATCGACGTAGAGGCACCGCTTGAGGGTACCTTCATCTACCTGCGCAATCTCGACGTGCCCGGCGTTGTGGGCCGAGTCGGAACTGTGCTGGGGCAGCACAATGTCAACATCGCCAACTTCTCGCTCGGTCGCAGGCAGAGTGGGCAGGAGGCATCGGCGGTAGCGGTGGTGCAGGTGGATGGTGAGATCAGCGACAAGGTGCTCGAGGCCTTGCGTTGCATCGAGACCATTCTTCTCGCCAAAGCGATTCGCTTTGCCGTGCAGCAGCCGAAAGCAGTTTCGGCGTAAACGCGGGTAGAGCGGCACTTCAGCGTCGCGTGAGTTGCGGACCAAAGAACCATGAAGCCGCGGCGGTCATTAAGACAATGACCGCCGCGGCTTCATCTTTAGGAGTGTTCTTGGCGCCAGCCTAAAGGCTGCCTCTATCAGTCTAGTGCGCGACCGTCTGCCCTGCGCGAGCGGCGACCGCGAGGCGAACTTCGGCGCGGCGCAGCGCATTGAGCACCGCATCATAGTCAATATCGGCGGCGGCTTGACGCAGCGCCTCTTCGGCCCGGGCCTTCGCCTCCTGCGCGCGCTTGACGTCAATGTCTTCCGGACGCTCGGCAGCGTCAGCGAGGATCGTTACCTTGTCCGGCAAGACCTCGGCGAATCCCCACGCGACAGCCAGATAATGCGTGTTTGTGCCAGCTCGATAACTGATCTCACCAATTTGCAACTCGGTAATCAGCGGCGCATGTCCCGGCAAAATACCCAGTTCTCCGTTCTTGCCGGGTATCTGAACCTGGTTGCAATCCTCACGCACGAGGAGGTGGTCAGGAGTCACGATTTGTAAGTGCAGCGTGTCAGCCATGGCAGATTACGCGTGTGCCGCTTTCATCTTCTCAGCTTCTTCCAGCACTTCATCGATCGAGCCCTTCATGTAGAAGGCCTGCTCGGGAATGTCGTCGTGTTTGCCGTCCACAATTTCCTGGAAGCTGCGCACGGTGTCGTCGATCTTTACGTAGCGCCCCTCCAAGCCGGTAAACTGCTCGGCCACGTAGAACGGCTGCGAGAGGAACTTCTGTACCTTGCGGGCGCGCGATACCGTGAGCTTCTGGTCCTCGCTAAGCTCGTCGATACCCAGAATCGCGATGATGTCCTGCAGGTCCTTGTAGCTCTGCAACACTCGCTTCACCGCCTGCGCCGTGTTGTAGTGCTGCTCGCCGACGACGCGTGGATCGAGAATGCGCGAGGTCGAAGCCAGGGGATCGACAGCCGGATAGATACCCAGCTCAGAAATCTGGCGCGAAAGCACCGTTGTCGCATCGAGGTGAGCGAACGTCGTGGCGGGAGCGGGATCGGTCAAATCATCGGCCGGCACGTAAATGGCTTGCACCGACGTCACCGAACCTTTCTTCGTGGAGGTGATGCGCTCCTGCAGTTCGCCCATTTCCGTGGCCAGATTGGGCTGGTATCCCACGGCGGAAGGCATGCGGCCCAGCAGTGTGGATACCTCCGAGCCAGCCTGTGTGAAACGGAAAATGTTGTCGATGAACAGCAGCGTGTCGGAACCCTCTTCGTCGCGGAAGTACTCGGCGACGGTCAAGGCTGTAAGGGCCACTCGCAGGCGCGCTCCGGGCGGCTCGGTCATCTGGCCGTAAATAAGCGCGGCCTTGGACTTCGACGGGTCCTTGATGTTGACTACGCCCGATTCCTGCATTTCCAGCCAAAGGTCGTTGCCCTCACGGGTGCGCTCGCCGACTCCGGCGAACACCGAGAAGCCGCCGTGCTTGAGGGCCACGTTGTTAATGAGTTCCATGATGACGACGGTCTTGCCGACGCCGGCGCCCCCGAACAGGCCGATCTTGCCGCCCTTCAGGAACGGCTGGATCAGGTCAATGACTTTCACGCCGGTCTCAAACATCTCCATCTCGGTGGACTGCTCGTCGAACGCGGGCGCCTCGCGATGGATGGGCATGCGCTTCTCGTGCGGTACCGGGCCAAGCTTGTCCACCGGTTCGCCAATGACGTTGAGCACGCGGCCAAGCGTCCCACGGCCAACCGGTACGGTGATGGGGCCGCCCAGGTCGAGGGCCTTCATGCCGCGTACCATGCCTTCGGTTGGCTCCATGGCAACGCAGCGCACACGGCCTTCGCCGAGTTGCTGCTCCACTTCGAGGATGACGTTGATGGGTTCTGGAACGGTGAAGCCCTCACTGGTAACGCGCAGTGCCGAATAGATGGGCGGTAACGCCTTTTCGGAGAACTGCACGTCTACCGCAGGACCCGCGATCTGAATAATGTGTCCAATATTTTCTGCCATATGAATTCCGCTCTTCGCGATTCGCTTTTGGCTTTTAGCTCTTAGCCATTAGCTCTCAGCAAGATGTCGTTTGCCGAGCAACCCGAAACTATCCACTATCCACTAACCCCTAGCCACTGTTCTTACAACGCTGCAGCGCCACTTACAATCTCGATGATCTCCTTCGTGATCGCGGCCTGGCGCGCACGATTCATGGTCAGCGTCAGAGAATCGATCACGTCATTCGCATTGTTGGAGGCCGAATCCATCGCAGTCATGCGGGCCGCATTTTCCGCCGCCACCGATTCCAACATTGCCTGGAAGAGCTGCATGACCACGTACTTTGGCAACATGGCGCGGAAAATCTCCTCCGCCGGTTGCTCATAAATGTAATCAACATCCGGAGCAGGAAATTCCTTGGCGCGCCGCTCCTCCTCGCTCTCCTCCGGGGCCTTCAGGCTGATTCCGGCAGCGCGGGCAGCTTCGCCCATGCGCTCACGCTCTTCCAACGAAAACTCTTCGGTTAGAAATACTTCGCGGCGGCCGATTTCCTGTACCGGCAAAATGCGCTGTGCAATAAGCCGCTGCGAGATCACCGACTTGAACTCGTTGTAGATCACGTAAACCGAATCGATTTCGCCATGGTCGTAGGCCAGAATCACGCGGTCGACGATCTCGGAAACAGCTTCGTATTCCAACTTGCCAAGCAGGTTCAGATGTTCGCCGACGATCTGCACCTGGCCGGCACGCGTCGCACTTCCGGGTGTGGCTACTGGATAACGACGGCGCATGTAGTCGCGGCCCTTTCGGCCCACCGCGGCGATGCTGATGTTCTTGTCCTTGAACAGTTCCAGGAACTTAGCCGCCGCTTTCAATACGTTGGAGTTGAACGCGCCTGCCAGTCCACGGTCGCCGGTAACCAGCACGAGAAGGATGTTCTGCTCTGGCCGTTGCGCCAGCAGGGGGTGCTTCGGCTCACCCGTTTTCGGATCAACCAGGTCGGTACGGTTGACCAGCGAGCGCAATACGTTGGTGATCATCACAGCGTAAGGCCGAGCTGCCAGGGCCCGTTCCTGGGCGCGACGCAACTTGGCCGCCGCCACCATCTTCATGGCTTTGGTGATCTGCCGCGTGCTCTTCACGCTACGGATGCGTCGCCGAATGTCGCGTATGTTCGCCATGTGGTTCTAGGCGCTCGCCTTGGCTACAGCCTGACGCTCGCTGGCGAAACGCTCCTTGAACTCCTTGGTGATCTTGGTCATGGCCGCGCGCAGATCGTCATCAAGAACCTTCTTTTCCTCGATGGACTTGAGCACTCCAGGATTCGTGGTCTCCACATAGTTGTACAGACCCTTTTCAAACTCGCCCAATTGATCGACAGGCATGTCGTCGAGCAGGCCCTGGGTGCCGGCGTAGATGATGAGAATCTGCTTGGAGAACGGCAGCGGCTGATACTGGCCCTGCTTCAGGATCTCAGTCAGACGGCCGCCGCGGGCGAGTTGCGCTTGCGTTGCCTTGTCGAGGTCGCTACCGAACTGCGAGAACGCCGCCAGTTCGCGGTACTGCGCCAAGTCCAATCGCAGTGTCCCTGCAACCTGCCGCATGGCCTTGATCTGCGCGCTGCCGCCGACGCGGCTGACCGACAAGCCGACGTTCACAGCCGGCCGTACACCGGAGTTGAACAGATCGGTCTCGAGATAAATCTGGCCATCGGTGATGGAGATGACGTTGGTCGGAATGTATGCCGAAACGTCGCCTGCCTGGGTTTCGATGATAGGCAGCGCTGTCAATGAACCGCCGCCAAGCTCATTGCTGAGCTTCGCGGCGCGCTCCAACAGGCGCGAGTGTAAGTAGAAAACGTCGCCGGGATAGGCCTCGCGTCCAGGCGGCCGGCGCAACAGCAGCGAGATTTCGCGATATGCCACAGCATGTTTCGACAGATCGTCGTAAATGCACAGCGCGTGCTTCCCGTTATCGCGGAAGTACTCCCCGATGGCGCAGGCGGCGTAGGGCGCGATGTACTGCATGGGTGCGGGATCAGAGGCCGATGCGGAAACGACGATGGTGTATTCCATCGCCCCGAAATCTTCCAACGTCTTCACCACATGCGCGACGGAAGACCGCTTCTGACCGATAGCGCAGTAGATACAGATGAGGTTGCGGCCCTTGCTGTTGATGATGGTGTCGATGGCAACTGCGGTCTTGCCGGTCTGACGGTCGCCGATGATGAGCTCGCGCTGGCCGCGCCCGATGGGAATCATCGAGTCGATGGCCTTCAACCCGGTAGCCATAGGCTCTTTCACGGGTTGGCGGTTGATCACGCCCGGCGCCAGACGCTCAACTGGAATGTACTTGTCGGTATTGACGGGGCCTTTGTCGTCGATGGGCACGCCGAGGCCGTTGACCACGCGGCCAATCATGGCATCGCCCACCGGCACACTCATAATTCGTCCAGTGCGCTTTACCTCGTCGCCCTCTTCGACCGCTGTGTATTCGCCCAGCAGCACCACGCCGACCTGGTCTTCCTCCAGGTTCATCGCGAGACCTGCTACGTTGTGGGGGAACGACAGGAGTTCGCCGGCCATGACCTTGTCCAGTCCATAAACGCGAGCAATGCCGTCACCAATGGACATTACGGTGCCGACTTCATCAACGGCGATCTTGGTTTCGTAGTTGTCGATCTGCTCGCGGATGAGTTTCGTGATCTCGTCTGCTTTGATCTGCGCCATAGAGTTCCGTTCCAGTATTGCGAATAAATTGTGTTGGCCGCGCTTACGCCCTGCTCAACTCCTGCTTCATCTTCTCCAACTGCCCGCGCACCGAGCCGTCGTAAATCGTGCTGCCCATGCGTACCACAACTCCGCCTAGAAGCTCGGGATCTGAGGAGTAGGTCGCGCGCACCTTCTTGCCCGTCAAGCGCTCCAGTTGCGATTCCAGCCCGCGCTTCCCATCGGGTGAGAGCGGGCGAGCGCTGGAAATCTCCGCCTCTTCCAATCCCAACTGGGCATTCAGTTCACTGTCAAATTGTTTGGCCATGTCATTCAACATCGCAATGCGGCGATGATCAATGAGGATCGCGATGAAATTGCGGATCGGCTTGGCCGCCCCAATCTGCCGAACCACGGCATCCAGGACTGCCCGTTTCTGCTCGGCCGAGACGGCCGGAGATTCCCACACGCGGCGCAGGTCGGTGCTTTCGTGAACGGCATTCACAATGGCATTCAGTTGCTGCCGTGCCACGTCGGGATCAATCTTCTGTTCGAGGACAACCTCTACCAAGGCGCGGGCATATCGGCGGGCAATGGCGGACATGCTTACTTGCCGTCCTTTCCCAGTTGACCCACGAACTCACGCAGCAACGCCTGGTCGGTAGGCTCGTCCACCTTAATCTGGCGCGACGCCAGATCGACCGCCAGGGTGGCAGCGTAGGTCTTCAATTCGCGGCGGGCATTGCGCGCGAGGGCACTGATCTCTGTCTCAATCCCTTCCAGTATCTTGCGCTTGTCTTCCTCGGCAGCCTGACGGATTCGCATTTCTTCCGTCGCAGCTTCACTCTCAGCCGACGCCCGAATCTCTCCGACCTCGGTGTCCAGCTTTGCCAGGCGGGCTTCGATATCGCTCAAACGCCTCGCCGCCTCGGCACTTGCCGCCTGCGCCTCGCGTATCCCCTTCTGAATTGATTGAGTGCGATCGCGAAACATCTTGGGCACAGACGTACGCAGAAGGAAGACAAAGAACAAGACCACCAGAACAAAATTGAGGAACCAGTAAACCACGTAGCTGGCGTGCGGACTGAGTCCCACGAAGTGCCCCCACCGCACCACATTCTTGGAGTATTTCAACTGCGCATTTTCTTCCTTCTCACCGGCATCGCCGGCGGCGGCGGAATCCAATTCTTCGTCGGTCACCGTGTCGGGATTATGAGAGGGCTGCTGCTGCGCCGAGGGAGCCTGCGCCTGGTTGGCGGAGGCAGCGGAAGAAGATGATCCAGTGGGCTGCTGGGCGCTGAGGGCGCCAAACGCAAGAATCAGGAACAGGAAACTCAGGGTCGCCAGACGAGCCGCACGCTTCATCACGCTTGACCACCTGCCGCAGGAGTTACGTTTGCTGGTCGCAGAATCGTGCGGATGATTTCCGTCGCCAGCCTCTCGGTTTCCGCTTGTAATCCTCCTCGTGCTGCAACCATGTCCTGCTCAATGGCCGCCCGGGCTTCGCGAACATGTTCCTGGGCCTGGGTGCGCGCTTGCGAAACCGCTTCGGCACGAGCTTGTTGTGCAAGCTGGCGGCGGGACTCCTGCGCTTTGAAGATTGCCAGGCGGGCCTCCCGCAAGCGCTGCTCATACTCCTGGGTGCGGGTTTCCGCGGCCGCTATATCGGCGCGCGCCTTCACAACCGCCCCCTCAGTGCGCTCGCGTCGCTCTTCCAGCACGCGCATCAGCGGCTTATGCAGCACCACGCTGTAAATCGCGTACAAAGACAGCAGAATTACTATGGTCGGCACAGCTCCGAGCAGTAATTCGCCTACCTGTTTGAGAATTAGATCCATTCTGGTTCGTGAATGCCTACTGCCGAAGACACTATGAGGGCGCTAGGATTACAAGTGGAACTATTAAAACTAACAGAGCGCGAGGGGCGGTGTCAACGAAGGTTAGGGCATCTTGGGAGTGTGCTGGCGGGCCGTTGCGTACGGTTCACTGAGTAGCTACCCGCAAAATCATACCCCCGAGTTTGCGTCGCCAACCCTGGTGACTCCGCTCGGTATGACAACATGAGAAACGGCTGGCCAAAGGCTTTCTACTTCAGCAACTGCCTTAGCACGTATTGCAAAATACCGCCGTGCTGGTAATACTGCACTTCTTGCGGCGTATCGATACGCACCGTGGCGTCGAACTCGGTGGTGGCGCCGTCGTCCTTGGTGGCGCGCACCTTCACAGTCTTGCCCGGCGCAAACTTTTTCAGCACATCGGTTATCCCGAGAATGTCGAACGACTCCTCGCCGGTCAAGCCGTTGGTTTCGGCGGTCTCATCGTCGAGGATATTGCAGCGGCAGGATGCCCATGCCCACCAGGTTCGAGCGGTGGATGCGCTCGAAGCTTTCTGCCAGCACCGCGCGAACTCCGAGCAGTCGCGGCCCCTTCGCCGCCCAATCGCGCGACGAACCTGAGCCGTATTCTTTACCCGCCAGCACCATCAACGGAACGCCGTCGGCGCGGTATTTTTCCGACGCCTCGAAGATGAACATCTCCTTGCCATCTGGCAAGTGACGGGTATACGCGCCTTCGCGGTCGGGGGTGAGTTTGTTGCGCAGACGTACGTTTGCGAAGGTACCGCGCATCATCACTTCGTGATTGCCGCGGCGAGATCCGTAGGAGTTGAAGTCGCCCACGCTAACGCCATGCGCGATGAGATATTGGCCAGCCGGGCTGTTGGGCTTGATGGAGCCCGCGGGCGAGATGTGGTCGGTGGTGACGCTGTTCCCCAGATAGCAAAGCACGCGCGCGCCGGAAATGTCTTTCACCAGTGCAGGCGTCTTCGGCATATTTTCGAAATAAGGAGGGTTCTTTACGTAGGTAGAGCTCTCCTGCCATGCGAAGGTCTCTCCCTCCGGCACCTGGAGACTGCGCCAGCGATCATCGCCCTCAAAAACTTTACTGTAGGCGTTCTGGAACATATCGCCGGTGACATATTTTGCCAGCACGTCGTTCACTTCTTTCGACGTCGGCCAGATGTCCTTCAGGTAAACTGCGGTGCGTTTGCCATTTCGGCTGTAGCCTAGGGGTTCGTTGTACATGTCAATATCGGCGCGCCCGGCGAGCGCGAAGGCCACCACCAGCGGCGGCGACATCAAATAGTTCGCGCGAACTTCAGAGTTGATGCGGCCTTCGAAGTTGCGGTTCCCGCTGAGCACTGACGCTACCACCAGGTCTTTCTCCGTGATGACATTCGACACCTCCTGCGGCAGCGGGCCTGAGTTGCCAATGCACGTCGTGCAGCCGTAGCCGACGAGGTTGAACTTCAGCTTCTCAAGGTAAGGCATCAATCCAGAGCGCGTGAGATAGTCCGTAACCACCATTGATCCCGGCGCAAGCGAGGTCTTCACCCACGATGGCACCGTCAGCCCTTTCTCGACGGCTTTCTTCGCCAGCAATCCTGCAGCGATCAGCACCGACGGGTTCGAAGTATTGGTGCAGCTAGTGATGGCAGCGATCACGACGCTGCCGTGGGTGAGTGCCTGGGTCAGTACAACGTGCTCTTCGACGACGTCGTGCTGGGTATCCATTCCCTCTGGATTCCCGCCCTCACCCTCCCAGCGGGCGGCCTGCTTGGGAGGGACCTGCTGGCCGGGCTTCAGCAGGCCCGGCAAGGCCTGCTCGAATGATTTCGCGGCAGTCGACAGCGCGACGCGGTCTTGCGGACGCTTCGGTCCGGCAATGCTTGGCTCGACCGTGGCGAGGTCGAGTTCAACTACGTCGGTGTATTCCGCCTCGGGCGTGTTGGCCATGTGGAACAGGCCCTGCTCCTTGAAGTAGGCCTCGACGATGCTGATATGTTCTTCCGTGCGTCCGCTGAGACGGAGGTAGCGCAGCGTTTCTTCGTCCACTGGGAAGATGCCGCACGTGGCACCGTATTCGGGCGCCATGTTTGCAATGGTCGCGCGATCGGCCAGCGGCAGGTTGTGCAGACCGGGGCCAAAGAATTCTACGAACTTGCCAACCACGCCTTTCTTGCGCAACATCTCGGTCACGGTCAGGACAAGGTCAGTCGCGGTCGAGCCTTCGCGCAACTGGTTCTTCAACCGCACGCCGACAACCTGCGGGATCAGCATGGAGACCGACTGTCCCAGCATCGCAGCCTCGGCCTCGATTCCCCCGACGCCCCAGCCGAGAACGCCGAGACCGTTGATCATCGTGGTGTGCGAATCGGTGCCGACCAGCGTGTCAGGATAAGCCATCGGTTTTCCTGACTCGCCGTTCGCTCCAACGAAGACAACTCGTGCAAGATACTCGAGATTGATCTGGTGAACGATGCCGGTGTCGGGCGGCACGATGGCGAAGTTCTTGAACGCGGTCTGTCCCCAGCGAAGGAAGGCGTACCGCTCTTTGTTGCGTTGAAATTCCAGTTCGGCGTTGAGCTGAAACGCCTGCGGCGTACCGTACTCATCCACTTGCACCGAGTGGTCGATCACCAACTCTGCCGGTTGTAGCGGATTGATCAGCTTCGGATCGCCGCCCAGCGACTTCATGGCATCGCGCATTGCGGCCAGGTCTACCACCGCGGGCACGCCGGTAAAATCCTGCAGCAGCACGCGGCTCGGCATGAACGCAATCTCCTGCACCGGGACGGTCTTGCCCGTCCACGACGAGAGAGCGCGGATATCGTCGGCCTTCACCGAATTGCCATCTTCGCGGCGCAGAAGGTTCTCCAGCAGAATGCGGAGAGAGTAAGGCAGGTGCGCCACCGCGCAACCCTGCTTTTCCAGCGCGTCAAGGCGGTAGATTTCAAATTCCCGCTTGCCGACGCGAAGAACGGAACGACTGCCAAAACTGTTCATGGATGATTCCCTTCTGTATTGAGGAGCTAGATGAGGGCGCGGTTTCCAACAATGCAGTACTTCTTATCTTAAACCGCCGGGGAGGCATGTGGATAGGCCTACCAAGGCAGCCTGAGCTTGTGCGGGAGCAGGTAGGTGAAGCCGGCAAACGCCTCCCATTGTGCGGACGTACTCGTTATTCCATGTTGAAAGCCGAAATCGAATACAAGATTTTTCCGCGCATTGTAGTTCACCGCCCACAGATTGCCCACAGCATTGCCGTGCAGAAAGGGCTGTGTGAAGTGCCATATTTCGCCGGAGATCCCGAACTTCTTCCACAGTGGATGCGACACCGAAAGTGTCTGGCCAAACTGGGCCCGGCGCACCGCACCGTTAGCGACCTCATTGAAGATATAGTTCGTGTCGTAGTGGAAGCCTTTAACGTCCGCACTGATCAGAAGCAACGCTGAGTTCCTGAAGCTGCCGATGTCAAGATCAGGCGCATCTCCACTGTAAACTCGGCCGAAGTAACTCATCGCAATCGTCGGATTAGCGCCCTCCCCGTGATGGATAATTCCCTGGATCCCGAGGTCCACGTCTCCTGAACTATTCGTGGGTCCATCGGTCGCGTGGGAATGCGCATACGGCTCGTCCGCGACCAACAATTCAATCCAGCGCGACGCGGAGAACTTTATTACCTCGTTGAGACTTTGCTGCGAGGACACTCCAGGCGAGTTCCACGCAGCCAGGACACCGGTCTCGAATTGAAAATACCCAACCGGAGTAAGCGTTGCGGGGGTGGAGACTGTGGGTCTGGCAGGATTGGCTACGGCATCATCGGCGGCGCCGCTGGCGGCCGGATTTTTGGATGGCTCCTGCTGCTGGGCCACGGCTACCAGCGCCATGACCAGAAACAATGCCAGCTGCGATAAAAAGGTGCGAATGTTCAATCTTGCACCCAACGGTTATTTCGCCCTGAGGAGAAGCACGGGAACGCTGACACTGTGCTGAACTTGCGTGGCGGTGGTGCCGAGAAATAGATCGGCGAGGAAGCGATGGCCGTGGGTGCTCATCGCAACCAGGTCGCAGCCCTTCCGCTGCACCCATTTGATGATTTCCTTGACCGGCTCGCCGTATGCCAATTCAGCCTCCGCGGAAATGCCGATGGACTGAAACTCCGTCCGCACTCTCTCCAAATACGCGGTGTCTTCCGCGATTTCCGGGCTGATCGCGTCCGAGCCATAGGTCCGGGCCGCCCATCCGTCGGCCACATGCAGCAACACCAAATGACTGTGCGCCAGCTTCGCCAGCTGTTTGATGTGTTCGATGATCGCGCGATCGGTCGGAGTACCGTCCAGTGTTACGAGAATGGTGTCGTACATGGTCGTCCCGTTTCTCTCGCCGCCAGACTACCTGCCGGCAATCACTTGCCACGCGGCTTTCAGCGATTCGGGCAAGCTGTAAAGGTCCATCGCGGTGATCAGCATAGCACTGCCCCAACCCGCGAACAGTAGAAACCAACCGTTCTTCCAACTCCCCATTCGCTTGCGCGAGCTGGTGAACTGCAGCAGCGGAAACATGGCGAAGGGAAGCTGCAACGCTAAGACCACCTGACTGAGGATCAACAGGTCGGTAACGCTGCTGTCGCCTCGCAAGCCGATAATAAAGACAGCAGGCAGGATGGCGAGCGTGCGAGTGATGAGCCGCCGCACCCACGGTTTGATCCGCCAGTGCATGAAGCCTTCCATCACGACTTGCCCGGCGAGCGTGCCGGTAATGGTGCTGCTCTGGCCGCTGGCCAACAGAGCCACCGCAAACAGCGTGCTCGCGAAAGCTGTCCCCAACAACGGCGCCAGGGTCAAATACGCGACTCGAATCCAATCGCTGTTAGCTCCGAACTTGACTACCTGGCCGCCGGTAATGGTCACGCTTTCCTTGCCAAAGAACACCATGGCCGCCAGCACCAGGATCGCCGCATTGACGAAGAAAGCGATGGTGAGCGCCACAGTTGAGTCAATGGTGTTGAAGCGCACCGCGCGCCGCATCGACGGTTCGTCTTTCTGCAGCTTGCGGCTCTGCACCAGGGCCGAGTGCAAGTACAGATTGTGCGGCATCACGGTCGCGCCGATGATGCCGACGGCGACATACAACATCCCAGCTTGGCGAAGGCGCGGCGAAATCAGTGCCCGTCCCATTTCCAGGAAACTGGGCTGGGTTTGCGGCAAAACGAAAATCTCGATGAAGTAGCACACGCCGATGGTGGCGATCAGCAGGACGACAATGGCCTCGATGGTACGCATTCCGAACCGCTGCAAGGCCAGCAGCAGCAGCACGTCCAAGCCTGTAATGATGACCGCCCAGAGCAGCGGGATGTGGAACATCAGGTTAAGGGCGACCGCGCTTCCCAGCACCTCCGCCAAGTCGCAAGCGCCGATGGCCACTTCGCTCATCAGCCAATTGGGCCAGCGAGTCCACCTGGGATACCAGTCGCGGCAGCATTGCGCCAGGTCCTTGCCCGTCACCACTCCCAGCCGGGCGGAGATGACCTGCATAAAGATGGCCATCAGACTGGCCAGGCCGACTACCCACAAGAGCCCATACTTGAACTGCGCCCCGCCTTGGAGGTCGGTCCCCCAATTGCCGGGATCCATATAGCCGACGCTGACCAGAATCGCCGGCCCGACGAATGCCCGCCACTGTTGCCAAAAGCCCGCGTCATGGGATGGCACAGCAACGGTGCTATGCATACCCTCCAGCGACACATGGTTGCCGAGGGCGGCCCCGGTTTCATCCGGTCGTACATCTTGCGGGCTAGGAGGTGCCTGGGGTTTCGTGTTCAAGCTCACCCAACAAAAGGAGGCGGCGTAACTCGTCGCCGTAGATCAACATTATTAGCCGAAGTATACAGGATTTACTAAACCGTAGTTAATTATTTTTTGGACGGAGATGGACTGTCGCCATTGGTAGGTGCAACCCACACTTTTTCCCCGGCGCTGCGGCCTAGCGACACCTTGCCCGCCGCGGTGATCAAGCTAAGAGTATCGTCGTAGTTTCGGAGATGGACCGAAATCTCTGCTCCGGGGCGAATACCAAGCCTCTCCAGAAATTCTCCCAGCCTGCGGTCACGCTCATAAACGCTTTGCACCGCATAACGCCCCCCAGGCTGCGCTTCGGAGAGCAACAGCAGCCCACGTTTACGCTTGCTACGCGGAGACTCAGGCGTGGGTGAATTCCCATGCGGACAAGGCCCCCCGCGTCCTAATTTGCGCGTGAGCATGGCCTCAAAGTCGCTGGAGACGGCATGTTCCAGGCGCTCCGCTTCATCATGCACTTTGTACCACTCCATGCCGAAGATCTCGTTCAGCATGCGTTCGATCAGGTGATGCCGTACGGCCAGTCGCCGGGCGATCTTCCGTCCCTCTGCCGTGAGTTGCACTCGCCCGTCGTTTCGCACGAAAACCAGGCTGTCGCGCTTGAGCCGCCGCAAAGCCATGGTGACCGCCGGAGCGGAAACCGAAAGCCATTGCGCCAGGCGGGCTGAGATGACCTGTTCGCCTTCGCCCTCTGCTTCCAGGATAGCCTTGAGATAGTCTTCTTTGGAAACCGTGATCATAAGACTTGTTAAGTCTTAGTTAACGACAGTTAATAGCGGATTGCAAGGCAATCCCAGATTTGTTGCTGGGCGAGACGGTTACACAGCGATCCCGCGGTTATGGGGTCCTTTGACTCGGCCCCCGCGGCGACCTCGCTCAGAATGGCAGCCCCATTGCAAGTTTGACATCGGGCGCACTGCGCCCTACTCTTTTCTTTCGCTTGGCATCTCATTTTCGGCAAACGAAACGTCGTGCGAAACCTGGTCCCATGAAAGTCCTCGTCCTCGGCAGCGGTGGTCGCGAACACGCGATCGTATGGAAGCTGCGGCAGTCGCCGCGGGTGACCAAGCTTTATTGCGCCCCGGGAAACGGCGGCATCGCTGCCGACGCCGAATGCGTCGCCGTGGACCTCAAGAGCCTGGATTCGTTGGTACAGCTGGCGAATAGGCTCAGCCCCGACGTTACCGTGGTTGGCCCCGAACTGCCGCTAACGCTAGGCGTGGTGGATGAATTCCAGAGCCGCGGCTGGCCTGTCTTCGGCCCGACCCGCGCCGCCGCGCAGCTGGAGTCGAGCAAGAGTTTCGCTAAAGAATTCATGCAGCGGCACCGCATCCCCACGGCCAAATACTCGGTCTGCGGCAACTCGGATGAAGTTCGTGAGGCCCTTAAGTTGTTTCATCCTCCAATCGTAGTCAAGGCCGACGGTCTCGCGGCGGGCAAGGGTGTCGTCATCGCGCCGAGCAAGGACGAAGCGCAGCGCACCGCCGAGGACATGCTCAGTGGCAAGACACTGGGCGAAGCTGGATCGCGCGTGGTGTTAGAGGAATGTCTGGAGGGCGAAGAGCTGTCGTTCCTGGTGATGAGCGATGGAGAGCGCGTGGTTCCGCTGGTGGCCGCGCAAGACCACAAGCGCATTGCAGACGATGATCAAGGCGCAAACACCGGCGGCATGGGAGCTTATTCGACTGACCAGATGGTTGATGCGCAGATGCGCGACTGGCTGGTGACCCACATCGCGCGTCCCGTCATCACCGGCATGAAAGCCGAGGGCGCGGAGTACAAAGGCATCCTCTATTGTGGCATCATGATGACCGCGCGCGGACCAATGGTGTTGGAGTTTAATTGCCGTTTCGGCGACCCGGAGACCCAGCCCATCATGATGCGCATGGAAAGCGATCTGCTGGAAGCGATTGAAGCGTCAATCGAGGGGCGCGTCAGCGAAGGTGATTTTCGCTGGACCCGTGATCCCGCGGTCTGCGTGGTGATGGCATCGGGAGGTTATCCCGGCGGGTTCGAGGCTGGCAAACTCATAAGCGGTATTGACGAAGCGGAGCGAATTTATGGAGTGAAAGTTTTCCATGCCGGCACCAATCGCCGTGATGGGGCCTATTACACGTCTGGTGGCCGCGTACTGGGTGTGACCGCTCACGGAAAGGACCTGCCGGAAGCGGTGGAGCGCGCTTATGACGCGGTCATGAAGATCCGCTTCGACGGCATGCACTACCGCAAAGACATCGCGGCGCGTGGGCTGAAACATCTGCGCGCGGGGAAATGAGATATGGTTTTGAAAGGGCGCAGCTCTAGCTGCGCCGCATGTGTGCGTTGAGGGTTAGGGCTTCAGCCCCCGAGGAGACTCGCACTTCGACTCAATAGCCAAGTCCCTCAGTGGCTAAAGCCACCTTAATCACAGCACCCTACGGCACGGCTGAAGCCGTGCCCCTTCAAGAAAGGTTCATCCCAGGAAATCCCAAAACATGGACAAACATCCTCTCGTCTCCATCGTCATGGGCAGCGACTCCGACCTCGACATCATGAACGAGGCTGCAAAGGCGCTCGCCGAGTTTAGCATTCCGTACGAAATCGACATCACCTCGGCGCACCGCTCGCCGGCACGTACCAGCGAGTATTCGCGGGGACTGAGAGCACGCGGAGTGAAGGTGGTCATTGCCGGCGCGGGCGGAGCCGCACATCTTGCCGGCGTCATCGCCGCTGAGACGACGCTGCCGGTTATTGCCGTGCCGATCCCATCCACTGCGCTGCTGGGACTCGACTCGCTGCTTGCAATGGTGCAGATGCCGGCGGGAATTCCAGTTGCGACCGTCGCCATTGGCAAACCGGGCGCGACTAATGCTGGCATCCTTGCAGCGCAGATGATCGGGCTTTACGATGAAGAGGTGGCCAGAAAGCTGGAAGCCCACAAGCAAAAACTGGCCGCAGGCGTCGAAGCAAAATCGCGCAAACTGAAAGAGAGCAACAAGCACTAGACGCCTAACCGAAGTCGCCGACTATATTTCTAGCGTCTTCAAATACTCCCTGAAATCGCGGCCCAGGTCCTCGCGCTTGAGGGCAAACTCCACCGTCGCTTTTAGGAAGCCCAGCTTGTCGCCGGTATCGTGCCGCTTGCCTTCGAAGGTGTAGCCGTAAATCTTTTCCTTCTTGAGCAGCTGCTTCAGGCCGTCCGTGAGCTGTATCTCACCACCTGCTCCGTGCGACGTTGCTTCCAGCATTTCAAATACTGCGGGCGTCAGAATGTACCGGCCGACGATCGCCAGGTTCGAAGGTGCGTCTTCCGGCTTCGGCTTCTCCACCAGGTTTTGCACTTCGAAGAGCCGGCCCTTCCATTTGCCCTCAACCGGTTTAGCATCGAGCACGCCGTACGAAGAGATGGCTTTACCTTCGATCACCTGCGTCGCCAGCACGGAGCATCCGGTCTCGTTGTAGATTTCGATCATCTGCTTCAGGCATGGGACTTGGGCGTCGATAATGTCGTCGGCCAGGATCACCGCGAACGGTTCATCGCCGACCAGCTCGCGCGCCATCAAGACCGCGTGACCCAGTCCCAGGGCCTCTTTCTGGCGGACGTAGGCGATGTGGATCATCTCCGAAATCTGGCGCACGATGGCCAGCAAGTCGGTCTTGCCGCGCTCCTCCAGCATCTTCTCCAGCTCGTAGCTGATGTCGAAGTGATCTTCGATCGCGCTCTTGCCCCGCCCGGTCACGATGATGATCTGATCGCAGCCTGACGCCAGTGCTTCTTCGACGCCGTACTGAATGATGGGCTTGTCCACCAGCGGCATCATCTCTTTGGGCTGGGCCTTAGTGGCGGGCAAAAATCGGGTGCCCAGTCCCGCCGCCGGAAAAACCGCCTTGCAAACCTGCTTCTTCATGGATCCTCGTGCCGAATTAACTACCGCACTCAGTGTTATACTAGCCTCCGGGCAGTGCCCGAGGCAATTCTGGTAAGGATAGATGCGGATGTTCAAGACCAAAGCGTTCGCGCGCTTTGGGAAGAAGGCCGGCATCAGTGATGTGGAATTGTGCCAGGCGGTCCGGGATGCCGGGCAGGGCTTGATCGCCGCCAATCTTGGTGCTGGCGTCATCAAGCAGCGCATCGCGCGCCCTGGCCAGGGGAAATCGGGCGGGTTTCGTGCGCTCATTATATTCAGGGCCGGCGCACGGGCTTTCTTTGTTCACGGCTTCGCCAAGAAGGAAATGGACAACGTCACCGCGGACGAGTTGGCTGCCGTGAAAAGGCTCGCGTCTGAACTGCTGAGCTATGACGATAGAACCATCGCGCAGGTGGTTGCGTCTGGCACGTTGATAGAAGTGAAATGCGATGAGAAAACAATATCGTAGTCCGTTGATGGGGTCTATCCATGAGACCGCCGAAGGCCTCCATGCCGCTGGGGCAATAGACAAGCGCACCATGCGCGAATTCGATGCTTTGTGCCTCACACCGGTACGGCCGCTGAAGCCTGGCCAAATCCGGGCTCTCCGTTTGCGCGAAGGCGCCAGCCAGGCAGTTTTCGCACGTTATCTCAACGTTACCACCGGTTTGGTGAGCCAGTGGGAGCGCGGTGAAAAGCATCCACAGGGAGCCTCGTTGAAACTTCTATCGCTGGTTGCCAAGAATGGACTCCAGGCTGTGGCGTGACGTTGCGGGACCAACGTCAGCTCTCATGCAACCAGTTGCTGCTCTCCCGCCAACTGGTCGAGAAGGGACTTTAGCCGCGCCAGCACCTGCTCCGGCTGCTTCTCTTTCAGGTTGAACTTCAGCACGCCCGCCGGCGTGAACTGGCTTCCAGGTTCTCCGGCAACAAATCGGGCCAGTCGTTCCGGATCGACCGAGGCGTTCTCGGTGAAACGAATGCTCACAGCCTCTCGGCGGCGCTCAATTTGCGCCACACCGATGCGCTGCGACAGCAATTTCAACACTGCATACTCCAGCAGGCTGCGAACTGGCGGAGGCGGCGCGCCGTAGCGATCGCCTAACTCTCCGGCGACATCCTCTAGTTGCGCTTCTGTCTCCACCCCGGCGACGCGCTTATACATCCGCAGCCGTTGATTCTCTTCTGGGATGTAATCGGAGGGAATGCGGATGTTCAGCCCAAGGTTCAACTGTGTTTCGGCGGTTTCCGGCTGTACCTCACCCTTCAGTTCGCGGACTGTGCGCTCCAGCATGGTTGTATATAGCTCGAAACCCACTGCCTCGATGTGACCGCTTTGTTGGCCTCCAAGCAGATTTCCAGCACCACGCAATTCCAGGTCGAGCGCCGCAATCTTGAAGCCTGCGCCCAGATCGCTGAACTCCTTCAGCGCTGCCAGCCTCCTTCTCGCCAGGTCGCTCAGGTCGCGGTCGGGCGGAATCAGCAGATAAGCATAGGCACGGCGGTCCGAGCGGCCAACGCGGCCGCGCAACTGGTACAACTCCGAGAGCCCGTGGCGGTCGGCCCGGTTAATGATAATGGTGTTGCACAGCGGAATGTCGAGGCCATTCTCGATGATGGTGGTGGCAACCAGAATGTCGGCTTCGTGCCGCATGAAGGCGAGCATGATGCGCTCCAGTTCGCTCTCCGCCATCTGTCCATGACCGATCAGAATGCGCGCGTTCGGTACCATCTCGCGCAGCTTGTCAGCGATCTCGTAGATGCTTTCGACGCGATTGTGCACGAAGTAGACTTGGCCGCCACGCTCCAACTCCTTCTCGATCGCCGAACGGAGCAGCTTCTCGTCCCAAGCTGCCACCACGGTCTGGATCGCCATGCGGTCTTTGGGCGGCGTCTCGATCACGCTCATGTCGCGCAGCCCCAGCAGCGACATGTGCAAGGTGCGCGGAATGGGCGTGGCCGACATGGTTAGCACGTCCACCTCTTTGCGAAGCTGCTTCAGCCTCTCCTTGTGGCGGACGCCGAAGCGCTGTTCTTCATCCACGATGACCAGCCCCAGATCGCTGAACTTGACGTCCTTCGACAGCACTCGATGCGTGCCAATAACGATGTCCACTTGTCCCGCCTCGACCTTGGCGATGGTTTCCTTCTGCTGCTTGGCAGTGCGGAAACGGCTGAGCATGTCGATCTTGATGGGGAAGGCCGCGAAGCGCTGCCGGAAGGTGTTGTAGTGTTGGAAGGCCAGCACCGTGGTCGGCGCCAACACTGCGACCTGGCGATTGTCGCTGACCGCCTTGAAGGCCGCACGCATCCCGACTTCGGTTTTTCCGTAACCCACATCGCCGCAGAGGAGACGGTCCATGGGCGTGGCCAACTCCATGTCGCGCTTGACGTCAACAATTGCGTTCATCTGATCTTCGGTTTCGCTGAACTCGAAGGTATCTTCGAACTCGCGTTGCCATTCGCTGTCGGCGGCGAACGCATGTCCCTCGGCGGTTTTGCGCACGGCGTAAAGTTTGAGCAACTCCTCCGCCATGTCTTGCATGGCCTTCTTCACGCGCGCCTTGGTCTTCTGCCACTGCTGCGTGCCCAGCCGATTCAGTACGGGTTTGACCCCTTCGGAGGAGCGGTACTTCTGCACCAGGTCCAATCGGGTGAGTGGAACATACAGGCGCGCACCCTCGGCGTATTCCAGGATCATGAATTCGACCGTGCCGCCGTCTTCCTGCGGGATCTCTTTCAGCCCCTGATACTGGCCAATGCCGTGCTCGACATGAACCACATAATCGCCGACCGCCAGATCGCGAAAATCAGAGAGGAAGGCCGAGACTTTGGATTTCTGCCGCTGCGGGTGGGCCAGCGAAACCTCCGGCTCATCGAACAGGTCACGCGCCCCGAACAAGACCAGGTTCGCCTCAGGCAGCGCGACCCCTTCGGGCACATATGCCTTCACGATGGTGGTGGCTTCCACGTCTTCTGCGAAGTACGACGACTCATCCACATACACTTCGCTGCCTGGCTTGGGTGTACGGCTGCCGATGCGGAACGACAGGTTGTACTCGTTAAAGACGTCGGCCAAACGTTCGACCTCGCCGGTGCTGGAGACGGCAAAGAGGATGCGTTTGCCCTCCCGCGCGAGACGCCCAACTTCTTCAGTCATGGCAGCAACTGAGCCATGAAAACGCGTCGTCGGTTGAGTTTGCAACGTGAGATGTTCTTCGTCGTCAGCGCCCTCGATCCCCAGTTGCTCAACCGCGATGGTGGCCGCGTATTGCAAACGCTCGTGCCATTGCTCGGGCGTAAGGTATAGATCCTCCGGCCGAACCAGATTGCCGACCAGACTACGTTCGTGGGCCTCGGTCACTTTCGTCCACCACGCATCGTGCGCGATGTCCAGCGTGTCGGGTTCGTCAAGAACAATGGCCGCGCCCGGCAGCAGATCGTCGAAAAAGTTCTCTTTCCTGCCGACGGCGGGGGCGTAGAGTTCCCAGCCGGGAAAAACCGAAACGCCGGCCGCTCGGACCGTCTCTTCTATAACGTGCTCATCGCCCGCCAGTCGGGCGCCGGAGAGCCGCGCATTGATTGCGGCCAGCGTCTCTTTCTCCACCGGTGTTTCCGTCAATGGAAGCAAAACGGCTTCTTCGGTCACCGCTGCCGAGCGCTGGGTTGCGGGATCGAACTTGCGAATTGATTCCACTTCATCGCCGAAAAGCTCGATGCGGACCGGCCGATCCAGTTCCGGCGAATACACGTCGAGCAGCCCGCCGCGATGGGCGAACTCACCTGGCATCTCAACTACGTCCACCTGGTTGTAACCCACGATTCGCAGATGCTCGACAAGCCGCTCGGGATCGATGGTCTCACCTCGCCGCACAACTTTGGCCAAGTCTGCGTAAAAGTCAGTGGCGCGTAAGCGCATTGCTGTCGCGGGTAGCGGCGTAATCACCACGCTGGCGGCGCCGGTTGCGACCTTCCATAAGGCGGTAGCACGGGTCTCCTGAATCTCAGGATGAGGCGACAGGTTCTGGAAGGGCAACACGTCGTAGGCAGGTAAGCCGATGACCGCATCCGGCGCGACGGCGCCCGTCAGTTCGCCCAGCGAGCGCACGACCGGCAACAATTCATCCATGGCACGGTTGTCAGAAACGATGACGATGACCGGTCGCGAAATCGAGCGATGCAACAGCGTGTAGAACAGAGCCTTGCCAGTCGGAGTGAGTCCAGAAACACGGGTCCGCCCCGCGCCACCCTTTACCCGGGTTATAGCGCGCGCAAAGGCGGAAGACTTCTCTACGTCCGCGAAGAGTTCGCGAACGAACGGGAGGATCATTGCCTATTCAGTTTACCAGCGAAAACCATAGTCAGTTGCCGGTAGCCAGTAGCCAGTTGTCAGTTGCGCGGTTGGGACTACTCTGCATAACCCTTGTCATCCTGGGCGAGTCGAGGGGACCCTATACTACCCGTGCACTTTCTACCTGCAGGTTCTTGCAACTGGCTACTGGCAACTGTTCTCTCAGAATTCCAGATGCAGCCGCAATCCCGGCACAGTGACAGGGCCGCGGACTTTGTTATATCCGGGATTGTTAATGTGCTGCAGGTCGAAGGCAAAGAAGGCCCCGCGCCAGATGTGCGTGGTGTAGAAGGCCTCCTCGATGGTTTCGCGGCCGTTCGTCAGTCCGCCATCACCCAGAAGAAATCCAAGGCCGCCGTCGGCCAGATATAGTTGATGCGCTTTGGAGATACCGCTGGAAACAAACGCCACCCCGGCGCGGTCAAGGCTGCGGTGCCAGCGAGTGCCCTTTGCATACCCGCCCAACTCCACGCCTTCGTTGTCTTCCGTGTAGGCAAACGACTCGTGTTTTCCCTCGTTCCATCCCCACCGGCCGAATGCCCAGATGTCCTTGGACACCTCCTGTTGGAAATTAAACTCGAAACCATACTTGATCCTTCCCTGCTCGCGTGTGGCTGTGACGTCGGGCGTGGGTGTGACATGCTCCAGATAAAGCTGCACCGCCTGCTCATAATCACCCATATTGGCATGATTGACATAGCTCAGAATGCGGATGGTCGTATCTTTGCTTTTCAGCAGCTTCGGGCGCAGCTCCAGTTCGATGTTCTCAGCGCGAGCGCGGGCCACATCGGCATCGAGATTGGGGCCGTTTGCGATCTTCGGCATCAGGGTCTCCGCAAAGCGCAGGCCCCAATTGCGGTCTTCGTAGTCGAAAATGGCGCCAACGGTGTAACCGCGCGTATCGGCCGCGTAATCATAGGCGCCGTTGTTGTCGATGACCCAGTTCAGAAACTGGTAGTGGCTGTCAGTCCCGCCAACGTTAAGGTCAAAGAAATCGGCGAGCGAAAATTTTCCGAACCGCATTTCCAGCCGCCGCACCGGGACCTCTGTCGGAAGAGACAAAGCGTTGCGTTCCACTTCCATCTTCTCATTCGACAGCGGAACGATCTGCTCCATCATCAGCCGCGCAATATACGGCGCGGTTCCAATGGAAGGATTGCGAACTACATCAAGATTGGTGAAGCCAGCCAATCCCAAGGCGGTACTTAAGCCTTTGCCGCCAGATTCCTCGACATCGAGATAGGCCATCGTGTTCGGCGTGAACTCATATCCCGAGAAGAACGTCAGCACGCGTGAGGTCGCATTCTCACCGCGATTTTTGAAGCTATTGGTCCCGCTGTATTGAGCATAAAAATCGCCGTGCGCCTGGGAGACGAAGTTTGCCTGGCCTGAAACCCACCACTTCGATGTCTGGGAGTGCTCAAAGAAAGTTGCCTTGGGATCGGGAGGCGCCTGTTCCGGCGCGTCACCCGTCGGGGCATTCTGCGCCAAACAGGTTGCGAACACGGACATCAGCAGCAGGCCGAGTATCATCCCCTTGCGACGGAAGCCCCGCGGGAGCCACCGGATATCCATCGCATGCCGGGCTGGTCGAACTGGAGCGTGACCGCGCATAGCTTCTATTTCCCGCACATTGTAAGGGATCGCTTTGGTTTCCTCGCCTCGCGAGCGACCGCTGGCAGAATTACACTTCTTCATTACAGCCGCGTTACAGACTTTGGAGAGGCAAGGGCGTCCCGACCATAGGACCCGGCGGAAGCTGCGGTTTGACAGCCCAAAGGGCCGCTTCTAGAATCGAAAGTGGGCTGGACGCGGTCACGTCCGGCCTTTCGTGTGAGCGAGGGTTGCAAACCGATTCTTGCCCTCGAGTGGTCACGAAATTCTGTGCTCGCATGACCTTTGGCGGTGTAGCTCAGGTGGTTAGAGCGACGGTCTCATAATCCGTAGGTCGTAGGTTCGAGTCCTACCGCCGCCACCAATCAAACCAAGACTTCTGCCTGCTACCTAATCCTCTCTTTCCCATTCTCCCGTCATTTGACACCAATTTCGGTGTAGCATGTATGCCAACTGGATGTTTCAAGTCGTGGGGACCACCGTGTCAGCAGGAACTATGTCATGAATGTTCTGCTCCTTTCCATGCCCGACTCGTTTGAGCATATGCCGACGGTCGCGGTGCGAATGCCCAATGGAGCGCTCTGTTCCTTGGCCGGCAACATCGACTCGCATCATCAAGTGGCGGTTGCCGACCTGATCCTGGTTCAGCACAAGGTGCGTGAAACGGTAGAGCGGTTGGTGCGCGAAATCCAGCCCGATGTGGTTGGCCTCTCGGTCATGACTTTCCAGCGCAAGACCGCACTGCGAATCATCAGACTACTGCGATCGTTGCGGCCCAGTGTTCGAGTCGCTGTAGGCGGTTATGATCCCAGCCTCGCTCCCGAAGCCTACATGAGCGAGGGATGCGGCATCGACTACATTGTCCGCGGCGAAGGCGAGATCACCTTTCGCGAACTGCTGCGCGCCATCGAAAACGGTGAAAGCTTCGCAGCGATTAAGGGATTGTCATATCAGGCGGACGATGGGTGGCATCAGAATCTTCCCCGCCCCGTGCATACGCTCGAAGGAGATGAGATCCGTTTACCTAAGCGCGACGCCCGCGTGCTTAGCGGGTACACCATGCTTGGACGCGGTGTGGATGTGGTGGAAACCTCGCGCGGATGTACTTTCGATTGCGGATTCTGCTCGATCATCGAGATGCGTGGCCGCAACTTTCATACCTACTCGTTTGATCGCGTGCTGGCTGACATTCGCGATGCCCGGGAGCACGGTGCGCGCGCCATCTTTATCGTGGACGACAACATCAGCCTTAACATCCGGCGATTTGAAGCGCTATGCCGCGCCATCATCGATGCGGGGTTGAACGATATCGACTATACCGTGCAGGCGATGACGTCGCCGATTGCCATGCATGGAGACACCCTGGCTCCGCTGATGCGCCAGGCCGGGTTCCGCTACGTTTTCCTTGGCATCGAGAACATTCTCGAAGATGATCTCCACTTCCTGAAAGCAACGGCCAAGAATGAGTTCCGCGAAGAGGGGCGTATAACGGGCAACGCTTCGCTCCGTGCCATTGAGGTTCTGCACAGGAACAAAATGTATGTGGTGGGCGGCCTCATTGTCGGCAACCCCGATGACACCCGCGAATCCATCCGGGCCAATCTGGAGTTTGCCAGCAAATATGTCGACTGGCCCTACATCCAGCATCCCACCCCTTATCCTGGTACGCCGATGACGAAAGATTTTCGCGCGCGCAACTTAATCGTCATCGACAACATGGAGGAGTACGACGGCACCACCGCCGTAGTGGCCACGCAGCATCTGCAACCCGAGGAAATCGAGTACGAGAGATGGCGTGCTGAGCGGTGGATGAAGACCCGGCACATACCCGCCGTGATGGCGCATGAACCACTATTCGTTCTCCGCAACTGGTGGAAGATGCTGGCGCACACGTTCCGCGGGACCTCAATCAAATCGCTCTTCGGTCTGGAAAGCGACAAGAGTGTTTTCCAGCGCTATCGAAGCCTGCGCAGCACCGAGCGGGTATACCTGTAGTTTTGTCATCCTGAACGACGAACGTAGCGAGGAGTCGAAGGATCTGCGGTTCTTGGACCCTCCCACCATTTCTGCTGCCGGGCATCTTGATCGTCGTACAAAGTAAAATCAAACGGGACTCAATCTCATGCCTTCGCCTGTCACACGCGACAACAAAGCCGGACTCGCCTACTGGGCGCAGCGCGTGCTGGGGGAGTGTGACCAGGCCAGCCTTGAATTTGCGGCTGATCCGGTGCACGATCTCCGGGTCGCCATCCGCCGTTGCCGCTCGATGGCGGACGGCTTCCTGTCGGTCGATCCGGATCCGGCATGGAAAGAGATGAAGCGGCTGGGCAAGGCCCTTTTCAGCAGCCTGGGCGATCTTCGCGATGTGCAGGTCATGTCGGAGTGGGTTATCCGTCTTTCGGCACCGGACGATCCAGTTCGCCTGCTTCTGCTCGACACACTGGGCCAGAAAGAGAGCCAGCTCAAGGCTGCCGCGCAAGAGGCGCTCCGCAACTTCGACCGCAAGCGATGGACGACGCTGAATGCGCGGTTAGCCAGACGGGCAGGTCGAGTTCCGGTGGAAGGGCTGGTCTTTCAGCATCTCGCTCTGGAGCGCTGGACGGACGCGCATGCCTTACACCGGCAGGCATTGCGAAACCGCACCCAGGTTGGCTATCACCAGTTGCGAATCGGCATCAAGCGCTTCCGCTACACCTGTGAAAATTTCCTTCCGCAGCGCCACGCAAAGTGGGCGAGCGATCTGCGCGAGTTGCAGGATGCTCTTGGCGAGGTGCATGACTTCGATGTGCTGAAGGCGGCAATTAAGGCGCATCCCGGGATTCAGCCCGAAGATCGCGAGCGCTGGAACAGACGAGTTGTGGAGGAACGGCAACACCGGTTGGATATTTATCGCCAGAAAATGTTGGGAGAGAATTCGCTCTGGCGGGTGTGGCGCGCTGAACTGCCGAGTGGTTCCTCATTGCAACAGGCTTCTATGGAGAAGCTTCGTACCTGGGCTTCTTTCCTCGATCCAGACGTTAGCCACTCAGTGCATGTGAGCCGGCTTGCGCTGCAACTTTACGACGGCTTGGCCAAGCAGGGGATGGCGAGTGCTGACGCCGTGTACCGCCGCATCCTGGAGGCGGCAGCCATTTTGCACGAGGTGGGACGAAGCCGCGGCTCCGACGGGCATCGCAAGCGCGCTTATTCCATGATTCGCCGGCTCAAACCTCCGCTAGCGTGGACCGCGGAGGAACTTCACTTGGTCGCGGTGGTTGCCCGCTACCATGCCGGCGCGCTTCCGCAAACCAGCAACTCTGCTTTTGTGGGACTCACCCCAAAACAGCGGACGGCCCTGTTGCCGATCATAGGCATCCTGAGACTGGCGGACGCATTCGATTTCTCTCACGACGGGCAGATCGACCGGCTCGCAGTGGAGCGGCAGGACGCAATGCTGATTGTTTACGGGCGGGGTCTGCAGGAGATAAGTCCGGTGGCGGAACGTGTAGCTCGCGCGCGATACTTGCTGGAAACAACCTGCGCGTGCCCAATTCTGGTTCGCCCTCAGGCAATCAAACCGGTTGCATCTCAGGTCGCGGGACGCGCGCGTGAAATGGCAGCCGGTTCGCGATCAAACGCTTGATCCTAAATCAGGCGACCGATTTCTTGTAAGGATCTCCTACTATCACAAAAGGATACTTGCGGAGCGCCTGCATATCACCGGCCGCGGCGTAGCTCTCAACTTCTGCCATCAGGTTCGCAACTTCGTCCGGGGGCATGTTTTTTGTGGCCCGCCAGAACTTGTCTGGGAAAAACCAAATACGTTCGCGAGGGTTGGACTCTGTAGAATTGCCGGAATTTGGTGTCATAACTCTCCTCCCACAATGTGGGATACGCTCAAATCACGAATGAGTTTGGTAAGCTGAGTGCCTGGGATCGACCGATTGCTCAAACATAATTATGAACTGCGGCTGCGCAGTTGTAAACCGCCAATCGCGCTTACAGTCGTTTCGCATTCCATTCCAGGATTTGCAATCGCTTGACCATTTGCTAACTGCAAGAAAGTAAAGGACACGATTCTGCTCTTTCATGGGAGAGGCGCCGAGCCATCGTCCTTGACAGGTAATTCCTAACCGCGTAGCCGTAAGTTTTTCACAGCCGGCGCCGTATTCAATGCTGCAGGGTGCACTTGTAGAAGTTGACATTTTATGTGTACCACATTGTGGGATAGTCGAAAAAGTACAAGTACCGTGCTACGCGGCGAAAGAGCTACGCCGAGGGATGACAATCAATAGTCGAGTTCGGCTGGCCGCCCGGTAAGGCGCTCGATGCGTTTGGCGATCGGCGGATGGGTTGAGAAGAGATTTGCGAAGCTGACACCGCTAAGCAGCGGCGCAACGATAAACAGATGGGCTGTCGATGGCGAAGCCTGCAATGGAATGCGCTTCGAATAGGCATCGAGCTTCTTCAGCGCACTAGCCAGAGCATAGGGATTGCCGGTGATGTGCGCGCCGGTCGCGTCGGCCTGGTATTCACGCGATCGCGAAACTGCAAGCTGAATGAGAGTGGCTGCAATCGGCGCCAGGATCAACATCAGCAGCCCAGTGAAGCCACCGCCTCCGCGGTCGCGGTCGCCGCGGTCTCCCATGCCTCCGAAAAGCGAGGCCCAATAGCCCATGCGCGCCAGCATGGTGATGGCGCCCGCCAGAGTGGCGGCGATCGAACTGATGAGAATATCGCGGTTCTTCACGTGCCCCAACTCATGCGCGAGGACGCCTTCGAGTTCCTCGTCAGTGAGCAGATTCAAAATTCCCTCGGTTACCGCGACCGACGCGTGTTTGGGGTCGCGTCCAGTGGCAAAGGCGTTGGGCGACTCGGAAGGAATCACATAGATCTTCGGCGTCGGGATGCCTATCTTTTGCGTTAGGCGTTCGACGACCTGGTACGCCCGCGGCAGTTGTTCCCGTGTGACGGGCTGCGCGCGATATACGGCAAGCGCAATCTTGTCACTGTAGAAATACGAAACGAAATTCATCACGACGGCCAGCGCCAGAGCAATCTCCATGCCTTGCTGGCCACCAAAGATTTGCCCCATAAACAGCAGGAAAAGCGTTAGTGCAGTCAGTAGTAACGCCGTCTTAAAGGTGTTCCCCATGTCTACACATCTAGATGACGTTGGCGGCGCACGGTCGCTGGAAATCGCGTTGGCAGCCGTGCAAGAGCCGTAAGAAGCCGGTCAACATGCCCCGTACAACTGGCCGCTGACAACTGGCAACCCGCAACTGTACTATTTCCCCATGCGCGAGTTACCTGTTCTTCCCCACCGGTCGCATGAAGAACTGATCCTCATCGGCTTCCGTGTCGACGGCGGCCATGACGGTCCCCAGTTTTATACCTTGTTGGCAGTCGGCAGCGATAATGAACGCCCGCTCACGGCCGAAGGGCGCATCGTATTCTTCGTTCACCCCGGGTTAGCTGCGAAGGCGCTGGCGCTCGATCCCAGCATGGCAAGACTTGGTCCTCCCCCGGAGGCTATCGAAACGTTCTGCGATATTGCCGAGGCATTGCATCGGGTCAATTCCCAACAAGCCGACCCCGACGGTGTGATCCTGGATTGCCTGCTGGTCTTTGACGACCTGGTGCGCGCCACCAAACTGCACATGCCGGATCGCTATCAGGGCATCTTGACCGAGTTAGCAGCACGCCTGACGGAAGGCATGCAACTGCGAAACATTTTTACCAGCCCGTCCCTGCGAGAGCACGTGGAGGATGCGTTGCTATGGTGTGTGGGCGCGGTAACGGTAAAAGCGCGGATGCTCACGGAGTGAAATCGCCACCCACGGGCGATTGTAGCCTGGTGGCAAAGCCATCAGCGGTAATGGCGTTCCGAATCTACTCCGACGTGAAGTAATCCACCGTGACCGGATTCTCGAACAGCGAGTAATCGCGCGTCACCACCGTGATGCCACTGTCGGTCACGTGATACTTCTGACGGTCGGCTTCCGTGTCATATCCGATGACCGTTCCCTCGGGGATATCAACATCGCGATCGATGATGGCTTTGCGGATGCGGCAGTGACGGCCGACGTTCACATGGGAGAAGACAATGCTGGTATCAATCTCCGAGTAGGAATTCACGCGCACGTCGGGCGACAGTACGCTGTTGCGCACGGACCCACCTGAGATAATGCAGCCCATAGAGACGATCGAGTCATGCGCTTCTCCGGTGCGCCCGGGATCGCTGAAGACAAACTTGGCCGGAGGATACTGCCGCATATGGGTGCGAATCGGCCAGGCACCGTCATACACGTTGAAAACCGGGGCCACCGACACCAGATCCATGTTGGCCTCGTAGTAGGCTTCCAAGGTCCCGACATCGCGCCAGTACAACGCCTCTTTCCGGTTCTCATCAATGAAGTTGAACGAGTAAACCTTGTAGTCGTCCACCATGCGGGGCAGAATGTTGTGCCCGAAATCGTGGCGGGAAGTTGCGTCTTCGGCATCTTTCAGCAGCGCCGGAATGAGCACGTCGGTGTTGAACAGGTAAATGCCCATCGATGCCGACACCATTCGCGGGTTATACGGCGAGCGCAGATCGGTCTGCTCGGGCTTTTCCTGGAAGCCGACGACCCTTCCGGTGCGATCAATCTCGACTACACCAAACAGCTTGGTCTCCGCCGGATCGACCAGGATGGTGGCCAGCGTAACGTCTGCGCCCGAATCCTTGTGCTGACGCAGCATCAGGTCGTAGTTCATCTTGTAGATATGATCGCCCGACAGGATCAGCACGAAGCGCGGCTGCTCGGAACCAATGGAGTAGAGGTTCTGATACACGGCGTCGGCGGTGCCCATGTACCAGTTCTCGCTGACCCGCTTCATAGGTGGGAGGATCTCGATGAACTCTCCCAGTTCCCGTCCCACAATGTTGCCCCAGCCTTCCCGGATGTGCCGGTTCAGGGACAGCGCTTTGTACTGGGTCAGGATGTAGACTTTTCGAAGATCGGAGTTGATACAGTTGGAAAGGGTGATGTCAATGATGCGGTAGATGCCGCCGAAGGTCACGGCCGGCTTCGCACGATCGCGCGTCAGCGGATATAAACGCTCGCCCGCTCCTCCCGCAAGTAAGACTCCGAGGGTATCTCTCATCCTGATGGCTTCCGATTACGATTTCCCTGAAAGAGCCAAAGAACGCTCTCGCTTGCTGGAGGGCTGACAAGCGCCTTGGTGGCGCATGCCGACCCACAGGCGAAGTCGAAATCTTAGCACACCGCGTACCAGGCGAGGCGGGACCCAACGCCGAATCCCAGGCTGCGGACGCCTTCTAGTCATCCACGCTGATGCGTAATGATTTGAGAAACTTCACGTCCTGGGTCGTCACGCGAAAATCAGCGGTAGCGGAGCCACGGTCGTCAATTTCAACTGGCTCCGCGGCGTCGTCCCGCTCATTGAAACCCACCGTGGCCTCGAGTACGAGAAAAACGTCGTATCCCCCGTCTTTAATTCGAGTGATGACGTCGGCGATCTGGTCAGAATCAGAAAGCGAGTTGTTGATCGCCTCCCCCAGTTGTTCCATCAGGCTTTTTAGTCGTTTATCCACAATTGCACCTAAGCTAGCTGGCTGTCACCGGACGGCTCATCGCTTTCTCAAATCAGGCCAGAAGTTTTGGCCCGCCCGCTACTACCCAGACTCAACAACTTGGATGCTAGCTGCGCGGGCCGAGTTTCGTGGGGTGCCGGGTTAAGTGAGTCCGCATCCGAACCTTTTTGCCGAAAAATCGGCTGATAGAATGAAGCGACAATACGCAATAGCGCTGAGCGAAAGGTAAAAAGCGTGTCATCCCACAATTTGGGCACCCAAGGACGGGCATTTCTGCGGGTCGCGGGCCGCAAGACCGGCGAAAATCGCTGGGTTAGGGCCTTTTATCGGGGAGGACGCGTCACTCTTGGGAGTGCAGGCCGCGTGCTGCATGTGCTCTGGCTGGAGGTAGCAGGGCTCTTTTTCCTGGTGCTCGCGATGGTTGGGGGCGGGGCTGCGGTACGCGAATACCACCGTCACGCCAGCGGTGCTCCCGGGATCGGCAGGCTGCTTCTGGCTTCCGCATTCGCCTTGGCTTTTTTGTACTTTGGCGTGAGTTCTTTCGCCAGGTCGCGCCGCAAAGCTCGAAAGTGAGCATTTGAGACAGCCCGGCACGTTGTGACCGGGGTCATATCATCTTCCCTGTCACGAGTTCATAATTTAGACATCTTTACGATAGACATCGAGGCCTACTCTTATGCCTGAAGGCAAACACAAAGGGTCCGTGGCCACCAAGCTGGCGCCCGAGCAAGAAACCTCATCCCACATCAGTGTTCATCCGCTTTACACACCGGCCGATTTGGAAGGTTGGGATTACGACCGCGATCTTAATTTCCCCGGGCAATTCCCCTACACGCGCGGCGTGCAAGCCACGATGTATCGTGGCCGCCTGTGGACTATGCGGCAGTACGCCGGCATGGGCGATGCCGAAGAATCGAACCGCCGCTACAAGTATCTGTTGAGCAATGGCACTACCGGCTTGAGCGTGGCCTTCGACCTGCCGACGCAGATCGGGCTCGATTCCGACAATCCCCTCGCTATGGGAGAGGTCGGGAAAGTCGGCGTTGCCATCGATTCCATCGAGGACATGATGCGGCTCTTCGATGGCATCAACCTGGAGAAGATTTCCACCTCGATGACCATTAACGCCACCGCGTCGATTTTGCTGGCGCTCTACATCGTGACCGCACGCCGCACCGGCCGCGACGTGTGCAAGCTCTCTGGCACCGTGCAAAACGATGTGCTGAAGGAATACATCGCGCGCGGGACATATATTTATCCGCCGGCACAAGCCATGCGCATCATCACCGACATTTTTTCTTACGCCCACGAGAACGTGCCCGAGTGGAACACGATTTCAATTTCCGGTTACCACATGCGCGAGGCCGGATCCACGGCGGTGCAGGAAGTGGCATTCACGCTGGCCAATGGGATCAGTTATGTTCAGGCGGCCATCGACGCGGGGCTTGGCGTGGATGACTTTGCGCCGCGGCTATCGTTCTTCTTCAATGCGCACAGTAATTTTCTCGAGGAGGTGGCGAAGTTTCGCGCCGCCCGCCGCATGTGGGCGCGCATCATGCGCGACCGGTTCGGCGCCAGAAATCCAAAATCGCTGACGTTGCGTTTCCACACGCAAACAGCAGGCTCGACGCTGACCGCGCAACAGCCCGAGAACAACATCGTGCGCACGGCTTTGCAGGCCATGGCAGCGGTCATGGGCGGAACGCAATCGCTCCACACCAACTCCTTCGACGAAGCGCTTGCGCTGCCCACCGAACAGTCGGCGCGTATCGCCCTCCGCACTCAGCAGATCATCGCCTATGAATCAGGGGCGGCGCAGACTGTCGATCCGCTGGCCGGTTCGTACTACATCGAAGCGCTGACCAACCAGATCGAGATTCAGGCACGCGAGTACCTCGACAAGATCGACGCCATGGGCGGCACCCTGAAAGCCATTGAGCGCGGATTCATTCAGCAGGAGATCCAAAACGCCGCCTACGAGTACCAGCGCGCCGTGGACAAACGAGAAGCAATTGTCGTGGGCGTAAATTCGTTCGAGCTCCAGGAAGAAAAGCCGGTCCCGCTGCTGCATATGGACGAGTCTCTGGAACGCAAGCAGGTGGAGCGTTTGCGCGCGGTGCGCGCCAAGCGCGATCCGGCGAAATGGCAGGCTGCACTGAAGCAGGTGGAAGATACGGCGCGCGGAACGGGCAACTTGATGCCCCCGATTGTGGAAGCAGTGGAGGCCAACGCAACGGTTGGCGAAATTTCCGATGCCATGCGCCACGTGTATGGCGAGTATCAGGAGACGGTAGTAATCTAAGGGCCGCTATGCGCTGTTCGCTTTTCGCTATAGGTAATTTTCTGGGTGTCATCCTGAGCGCAGCGCAGCGAGTCGAAGGACCCTATTCTTGATAAACGGCATCGGTCGCGCCAATCGCTAATCGATGTCGATTGAGGGGCACGCTGAATCAAGCGCAGATTTTGCGCAACGATAAGGGTTCTTCGACTCCTCGCTCTGCTCGTCGCTCAGGATGACAAAGCAAAACAAGGCTCATCCCTGTGTTCCTCGCTCAGTACCCCTTAAGTAGATGTACCGAAACTCTGCTATCGCTTTCCCCACCTGAAAAAACGGCCAGCGCCTGAAGGCGCCGGCCAGGAGTTCAAGGAGATCAATCCATAAAACGTCAGTGGTTAAACACGTCCATTCTCGCGTCAACATTAGTCAACAGTACGATCCACCGGGTGGGCGAGATCATGTAGATAACTGAGGGAAACTGATCGCCTTGCGTCAATGCCGTGCCCCTGCCATTGGAAGCAATCGCGTAAGTAACGGGCTCGCCTGACTGTTGGCTAATTCCGCCCGGTCCGCTGGAATCTGACTGGACAGTGAAAGTACCGAGGCCGTCCGCCGGTCCCGTAACCAGCTCGCCATGTGCGTTGTGGTAGTCCATCGGGGCCAGTGTGCCCCCAGCGTAGGTCCCGCTCATGGACGCGGTGGAAAATGGCGCACCGGTTTGCGGTTCCATGATCCCGAAGATGGAATTGGAACTGGTTCCCACAACGAATCCGCGGTTCGGGCCCACCAGGAAGCCCACCGGAGGTCCATTTCCGCCGGCGAAGGTCACGGCCCCATTGGCGGTCACTGTGTAACTCGCTGGTCCCGGCTGGATCTGTGTAATAACGCCCGCCAAGTCTTCGTCGCCTGCGATAAGGTTACCGCCGCCGCTGCCGTTGAAGTTGATGATCATGCCGATGGATTGGTCGGCCCCATCTGAGGCATGGATGTCCTGATAATAGAGAACACTCAAGCCGTTCAACGTCCCGTTGTTGAAGGTCCCGCTTTGGTGCAGCACTGAGCCCACTATTAACGGTGTCTGGGTGCCAGGGACCGAGTCGATTTGTTCCATCACCATCTCGCTCGCGGTTACGACATAGACTGCCTGATGACTGGTGCCGTTAGTGCTTTGGATGGTGCTTACAGCGCGTCCAGTCTGTGTACCGATAGCGGGCAGGCTGCCGGTAAAGGTGCAAGTTTGGAAAGTTCCGCCATCGTTGATGTCGCAGGCGCCATTGGTAATGTTCCCGTTACTCAGCGTAAAGACGCCAACGTCAGTGAAACGAAACGCCGAGTTGTCGACTCCCGTCATCCCAAACGCGTAGCCGCCGTTCAGTTTACTAAGCGAGAAGGCCGTCGGATCCTGCTTGCGCAAAGCACCCGAGCCGCGGCTGCCTTGGCCGGTGGTGTCGTCGTATTCGATGATCCGACCGTTGCCCGTCGAGTCAAGACCAAATGCAAAGGTCGCCGCTCCGAACAACGGTCCCTGAATGGTGAGCGTGTTCAAATCGTTGGCCGCAATAAAATACGTGCCGCTGACGGTTGAATTAAAGGGCTGGCCCGTCACTGAATTGCCATCGACAAAGCCGCTGGTGATATTGCCGTTGCCATCGGAGATGAAGCTGCCCGCCAGCGTCCATGCGCCGCTGGAGTTAAAACCGTTCAGGTAAAACGCATAGTGTCCGCTGAGAGCGCCCGGGTTGCCGCCACCTCCCGGGCTGATGACGATGCTGAGTTGTGCGCTGGCGGTGGCTGGCGGTGTTGCCGAATCAGCAGCCTGCACGGTGAAGTTCGATGTGCCCGCCGTAGTCGGCGTGCCGGTAATCGCGCCGCTGCTGGCATTCAAATGCAAGCCCACCGGCAACGTGCCGCTGGTGACGCTCCAGGTGTAGGGATAGACTCCGCCGGACGCGCTCAGCGTTGCGCTGTAGGCGGTGCCTGTCGTACCAGACGGTAACGATGTGGTCGTAATGCTCAACGGCACCGCCGGTGCAATGGTGATGCTCAGTGGCGCACTCGCGGTCGACAACTCTGGAAATCCGTGACCTGCACCGTGAAGTTCGAAATGCCCGCCCCGCTGGGCGTGCCGGTGATCGCGCCCGCTACTCGCGTTCAAATGCAAACCCATCGGCAAGCTGCCGCTGGGGATACTCCAGGTATAGGGAGTAACTCCGCCAGTGGCCGCCAGCATGGCATTGTAGGCGGTGTTCTGCGTGCCTGCGGGCAGCGACGTGGTCACAATCGTCAATTGGCGCCAGGGTCGCATTCACCGTGATGCTCAGCGGCTTGGACGCTGTCGCAGCCGGCGATTGCGAGTCGGAAACCTGCACGGTGAACGGATAGGTTCCCACTATCGTGGGTTGGCCCGAGATCTCGCCGTTGGCAGCCAGCGGATTCAACCCCGCTGGCAAGCTGCCTGAAGTTATGCTCCAGGTATAGGGAGGCACGCCGCCGCTGGCGCCCAAGGTCGTGTCGTAGCCAAAGCCCAACGTTCCCGAGGGCAGCGAGGTGGTGGTAATTCCCAGCGAAGTAATCGGCGCAAAGTAGCTGAAGATATCCGCTACCAGATTCGTGGGGGTGGTGGCGTAGGCATCGATGGAACCATTCAGCGTAGGCACAATTGCCATGTTGGAAGTGATCGCACCATCCAGCGCGTTGAGCGTGGCCACCACCGGCTTGCTCTCGGCGTCGGGCCACAACGTCAGATAGCCCAGCGGCTGGCCATTCAGCGGCACCACCGTGGCGTTGAACACATAGGCCTGCGCGCTTGGCACCAGGCAGGTGCTGGCCAACACATCGATCGCCATGGTTCCGCTGAAGGCGCCTGCTGCCCTGACGCGTGTCCAGCACCCGGCACGGAGCCAGGGCATACAGCGACAAGGGTTGCGGTCCGGATTGGGCCGGGGCGAAGTAACCGTCCACATCAATCACCAGGTCAGTGTCGCTGCTGGGATACACGCTGATGGCGCCCTGCTGTCCCGCGGGCACAATCGCCGCGTTGGCGGTGACCGTGCCGGTGAGGGCGTTCAGAGTCGAAACCAGCGGCTTCGATTGTCCCGTCGGCCATACCGTCATGTATCCCAGTCCACCATGAGGGATGGCTGCGAAATTCAGCGAGTAGGCCTGCGCCGTGTCAGGTATCACGCAGGAACTGGAGAGCACCGGGAAGATGCGCTCCAGGCGGCCCGACAGAAAGGGTCCGCCCAGCGGCCCGTTTGTCCCGCGTGTATCCGCCACCCGGCAGGGGGTGAGCGGGAAAAACGCCAGCGTCGTGCTGCTCGCAGCTACAAAATAGCCATCGATATCCAGAATCACATCGGTGGTCTGGGTGGCGTAAACACTAATGGCCTGGTTGGTGCCGGCGGGAATAATCGCGGCGTTTGCCTTGATCCGGCCATCAACAGAATTCAACGTCGCCAGCACCGGCCGCGTTTGGCCCGCTGGCCACACCGTCAGATAACCCAGACCACCATGTGGAACCACGGCCACATTCAGCGAATACGCCGCCGCCGTACTGGGAATGCCGCAAGCGCTCTCCGGGATGGCGAAGTCGCGCGAGGTCTGGCCTTGCAGCGCCGGCCCACCGAACGCACCGGGAGCCAGGCGCGTATCCGCAACCCGGCAGGGTGTGACCGGAACGAACTGCAGCGGAACCTGCGCAAAGGCGAACGGCGAAACTGTAAATAACAGGGCGAAAATGAGAATAGCTAAGAAGACGTGGCGCATGGAACGCATTTAAGTTTCTCCTGGAAACTGGCGAATGGACTTCAAGCCCGACGAGCACGTCACCGCATTATCGGTTCGTTCCCGACGCGGCGGTGCTAACTCGAAGGTCTCTGACTGGGTCGTAAATAAGTTTGTCGCGGTGCGACCCCGATTCGGTCTGGCAGATGCACTCTTGTGCAGAGTGGGCTTTCTCTGGGGGCTAACGGAAGAACAAGAACCGCTAGAGGTTACCACCCAACGGGCCAATGTCGTGGGGGGTACCTACCAGGACCATTGTGTCCCTTTCGCAGCTGCATTGACACCAATTTCATTGCGACTAGGGCCTCTCATTCCCAAAACGGGAAGGACTTGGTTGCTCACTTTTTTGATTCCGGGCCGCCGCCACACCACCAATGTGCAGATTTCACCGAAGCCCATCCTCCCGAGTTTTGTTCTCCGCCCGTCCTGTTGTTTATAATCACCGCCCAATAGCTCTCTCCGACTGAGGCGACCATGAACCGCAAGCGTTTCGTGCTTCTCGTCCTGATGCTGCTCCTGGCAGTTATTTGTGTTCCCGCGCAGACCTTTCGCGGAACGGTTCTCGGAACAGTTACAGATCCATCTGGCGCCGTAGTTTCTGGCGCCACCGTCAAGGTCCGCAACGTCGATACCGGATTGGAGCGCACTACTCAGACAACTGCCGACGGCACCTATAGCGCCCGCGAGTTGCCATTCGGCAACTACACGGTCACGGTTTCGCAGAGCGGCTTTCAGACTTCGGTGACCAACGGCGTGGTGGTCGATGTTGCCAGCGACCGCCGCGTGGATGTCGCGTTAAAGACAGGGCAGGTGGCCGAGCGTATTGAGGTGACCGGCGAAGTGCCGCAAGTGGACACCACGAGCGCAGAGTTGGGCGGCATACTGACTTCACAAACGATCGAGAATATCCCGGTCAACGGCCGCGATTACACCAAACTTATCTACCTCAATCCCGGCGTGGCAGGCTCGCCTGACCAGATCAGCGACTCTCCCGGTTCTTTCGGTGAATTCTCCATGAACGGCTCCCGCGGGCGCTCGAACAACTACTTGCTCGATGGGACGGACATGAATGACGGCTTCCGCAACGATCCGGCGATCAATGAGGCGGGTGTCTTCGGAGATCCGGCGACCATTCTGCCCATTGACGCCATCGGGGAGTTGCATGTCCTCTCCAACTACGAAGCAGAGTACGGCCGCAACAGCGGCGCCATCGTCAACATCGTCACCAAAAGCGGCACGAACCAGTTACACGGCTCGGCGCTGGAGTATTACCGCAGCGGCGCGTTCGGTGCGCGCAACTATTTCAACGTCGATACTCAGCCCAAAAATCCCTTCACGAACAATCAATTCGGCGGATCGCTGGGCGGTCCGATCGTAAAAGACAAGGCATTCTTTTTCTTCGACTACGAAGGTCAGCGAGAGAGCGGTGCCCAGGCTGGTTTGAGCTGCGTCCCCGATCCAACTTTGGTTGCGCAAACCATAGCGGGCCTAGGCACTGCGGTCAGTCAGCCCATCCTTAACTTACTGGCGCGTAACCCCTGGCCCCAGCCCAATATTTCCGGAGCACCCAGTGATCTGACCGGATGTCCCTCCGGAGGTAATTTGGCGACATCGACCCGCTTCTTTAACAACGTGGACAGCCTTATCGCCAAGGTTGATTACAATCCCAACATCAGCAACAACATTTCTGGCCGCTACTACTACGGTAATAGTGACCAGAGCTTTCCCTTTGCGCAGTTGGCGGGCGGGCTGCTGCCTGGCTTTAATACCGTGACGCCGACGCGCGTCCAATTGGTCGCCCTGTCATGGGTGAAGGTGGTTAATTCGTCCCAGGTGAATGAAGCGCGCGTGGGATGGAACCGTTTTGCTGAAGGGTTCTTCCCGGAAGACCAGAGCTTCGTTCCCGCCTCAATCGGATTAGATACTGGGACCTCCTCCTTCAACGGCGGACTACCGCTGATCTCGGTGGGCAGTTTTTCCAAGATTGGCGCCAGCGCCGGCGTGCCCCGGCAGCGCGTGGACACCAACTGGGACTTCATCGACAACTATTCGTGGAAGGTTGGCCGCCACGATATCAAGTTCGGGTATGAATTCCGCCGGACCTCGATTGAGCTCGTCCAGGATTCCAATTTCCGTGGCAAGCTCAGCTTCGACGATCTCACAGCGTTTCTGGAAGGCCTGCCATCGGATGGGAGCCAGGCTGCCGGTAACACCAGGCGGCACGAGCACGAAAATAGTCAAGGGCTGTACTTGCAAGACAGCTTCCGCTGGACATCGCGGCTGACGTTGAACTTTGGTATACGCTGGGATTACTTTGGAGTGCCGGCCGAGAAGGATGATCAGTTCTACCGGCTCCTTCCCGCAGACGGCGGGGCCCTGGTGCAAGTGGGGGCGGCGGGCGGCCCCTCCGGCCTCTATAACCCCGACTACAAAAACTTCGCTCCACGCTTTGGTTTTGCGTATGACGTGTTCGGCAAGGGTTCGACGGTGCTTCGCGGCGGATACGGCATCTTCTTCGACGCTTTCTCACAAGACATGTTCCTGGCACATGTCCCCTATAACTGCACGTTCTGTCCCGGACCGGCTTACGTAGGCATTGGAGCGAATCCGATAACCTTCTCCAGTGCTAACTTAAGTCAAATTACCGCCGGCATGCCGGTGTATGGGAGTCCTTCACCACTCGGCAGTTTCTTCGGCGTTGATCCGAACATCCGTACCCCGTACGTTCAGAACTGGAACCTCAACATTCAGCAGGCGATCACCAACAAAGTCATGATGCAGATTGCCTATGTCGGCTCAAAGGGAACCAGGCTGTTTCGATTCCGCGATATCAATCAGCCCAGTCAGGCGCAGATTACGGCTTTTGATTTGGGTCAATGCGCTACAAACGGGCAAGCCGCTCCTAATTGCTACATCGCGGGTTTTGATGGCCCGGATGGCGTTAATTTCAACGTGCCGCGCACTGCGTTTCCGAATTTCTTCTATGTCAATCAGGAGGAATCAACCGCCGCATCGATCTACCACGCGCTGCAGGCCTCGCTCCGCATAACTTCCTGGCACGGCCTGTCGTCCCAGGCAAACTACGTATGGTCGCACTCCATCGACAATGCCAGCGACCTGGAAGATTTCATTCCCAATGCTTCGCAGCCCAACAACAGTTTGGCGCCGCAGCTGGAGCGCGGCAATTCCAATTTTGACATTCGCCAGCGATTCAGCTGGAACTTCACTTACCTGTTTCCCAAATCAAACGGGGCCTACACCAAGCTGAAGAGTGGCTGGGGCTTCGATGGAGTTGCAAGCGTACAAACTGGCCAGCCGTTCTCGCTGAACTACAATTTTTATGGGGACTATTCTGGCTCGGGAGAAGGGTTTGACCGTCCCGACGTTGTGGGGCCGATCCAGTACGGCAACGCGCCCAATAACTTCCTCAATCTGGCCAATTTCCAAGTCCCATGCACGTTTGGAAATACGACCGCGACCTCTGCCACAGGAGACAGCAATTGCCTCGCGGGTAGCCGGCACTTTGGCAATCTGGGACGCAATAGTTTGACCGGCCCGGGTTTTACCGAATTTAACTTCTCCGTGTTCAAAGACACAGCCATCACCGAGCGGGTCAATTTGCAGCTGCGCGCCGAGTTTTTCAATATCTTCAATCATCCCAACTTCGCTAATCCGGAGTTGCCCAACTTCATTGCCGATCCAGGCGTCAACGGGATTGCCAGCAACGGACGCGGTGTCGGATATTACGGCCTGACCGCTACCGGCGACGTTGGCATCGGCAACCCCTTCCTCGGTGGAGGCGGCCCACGCGGCGTTCAGTTCGCGGCCAAGGTCACGTTCTAGGGAAGCAGTAGTCAGTAGCCAGTAGTCAGTTGGTGGGCCTACTACATGGCTTCCAATAACATGGGTGCCCCGTTCTAGCCCGATTTTGGCTAGGGCGGGGCAGCAGGTGACAGCAGTTCCTACCTTCGCTTCTTGTTGAGGATACCCAGAATTTCCTGCAAGCCCTGGCGGACTTTTTTTAGATGGTCGGTCGAACGGAGCTTGGGGAAGGGCAAACCGTCCTGCCGCTGCGAGGGTTTCAGCTCGGCCTTGAGATGCGCGCGCGCTCCGGCGATGGTGAAGCCCTCATCGTAGAGCAGCTTCTTGATGCGCAGCACATTTTCCACGTCACGCTGACGATACATTCGCTGCCCGGTGCCACTCTTGACCGGCTTGAGTTGCGGGAACTCGGTTTCCCAGAAGCGCAACACGTAAGCCGGCAAACGACAAAGGCTGGCCACTTCACCGATGCGGAAGTATAGCTTGTCAGGAATGATCGGATCGGAGGCGCCGCGGACTTTGCTGCGTTTTTTCTTTTCAGCCGTCATCGTGTCGAGTTGTGGCATTGCTGCCCGCACCAACAAACGCAAACAGCGCGCCGGCCGGCTACGGTACTTGGAGTCCCATTCTAAGCCTACCCAGCGTGCCGGACTACGATTATCTCGCCCTCGGACTCTGTAAGATTAAGACCCTCCTCGCCATGCCAACACGTGCTGCTTACGCCGGAGGGGCGGGCGCAACCGAAAGATGATCGGAAGTACCCTTCACCCTGAGTAGCAAGCCGCTGCCTGCGGGCACATGCACATTCTTGTCCGACTCCAGAATGATCTGGCCGACCGGATCTTGCCTGCCAGCATGAACGATCTTCAGGTCGGAAAAACCGTACACGCCACACGCTGACGGTGAGAACAACCAAAGTGCCTGCTCCCTGTCGTTGTCAGCTACGGCCCCTCCGCAAGTTCCGTCGCGAGAGGCAATCAGCTTGGCGGTCACGTCGCCTCCAACTGTCGATTTCCCCACCGCCTGGTCGCCAGACATCACGGTCCCGTTTCCGCGATAGACCGCATCGCCTCCAATTTGCACCGTGACCCAGTCGGCGGGTGTGGTTCCATAATCGTCAATCGAGTTGGTGGGCAGTTGCGCCTCAAAAACATCCATCATGGAAGCCAGCGCGCGCACACTTGTGGCGACTGGGATTTCGGTGCCACTCGTGATCAAGCGATCGAATGCGATCGCGATGCGCGATCGTGGATCCGTGGTCGGACGCGTCACCGCGACGACGTGTCCTACCAGCTTGGCGCCGGCTCGAATGCGTGCCTGTGGGGATAGCGGGACGTCCTGCATGACCCTGGCCTCGATTTTCTGGCCCACCTTGGCTTTTCGGGCGTCCAGCGTGGTCTGCAGCATAACTGGCAGCGCTGTGCCGGCTGGAATTTCTTGTGCAATCAAGGCCGAGGCTACCAATAGCAGCGTCGCGACAACAACCTTAGGCCCTCGCATATGCAGTACCCCTTCGTAGTTTCCAGATGCCGCGATGTGCCCTCATGATGCATGGGCTTAGCTGCCGGACGTCGCGGCTTTCAGCAATTGGCGCCGATGATGGTCCTTACTGGCGCAAGCTTGGCATTAAGCTCGCCTGAGGAGTTTAATAGAGCTATGCCAGCGTGGCTTCTGCTCGTCGCGTTTGTGATCGTCTACGTCGTTGTGACCCAGTGGCTCTTGCCCAAACTCGGAGTTAGCACTTGAGGTCGCAAACCTGGCACCGGGTTCCGGTGCGAAACGAAGCTTGACGCCAACTCGTCCGCGGATCAGGTGCCTGCGACGAAAGACAGGCGCGGGCCGTAACCCATTCCTTAGCGATTTGTATTTGGCAGGTTCGGGCGTTTATACTGCGCTCCCCAACATGAAGGTCATCGTCATCATCCCGGCAGCCGGATTGGGCACGCGCATGTCCAGTGCCGCTGGCGCTCCCAAGAGCAGGAGTAAGCAGTTCTTCGAACTGGACGGGACCCCGATTCTCTTCCATACGCTGCGCAAGTTCGCGCAATGCCCGGCAGTCAGCGAGATCGTGGTGGCACTGCGAAAAAACGAGACCACCAGCTTTCAAAAACAGCTCGAAAAAGAGAAACTGAAGAAACCGGTTCGTGTGGTTGAGGGCGGCGAACACCGGCAGAACTCCGTGGGCAATGCGTTGGCGGCCATCGACGCGGCCGACGAGGACATTGTTCTGGTGCATGATGCGGTGCGGCCTTTCGTTGATCAGGACACCATCGTTGGCGTGATTGAAGCCGTCAAGAAATACCAGGCTGCGATCGCCGGAGTGCCCGCGGTTGATACCGTGAAGCAGGTCGATCGCACGGCCGATGGCGCGGTTGTGATTGCGACCGTCCCGCGCGAGCGCATGGTGCTGGCGCAGACGCCGCAGGGGTTTCGCTTCGGCCTGCTCAAAAAGGCGTTCGACGAAGCTACTGCCGACGGATTCATGGGCACGGATGAAGCTTCGCTGATCGAGCGCAGCGGAGGTACGGTGCATGTCGTGATGGGTTCTCCGCGAAACATGAAGATCACCTCGCCCGCGGATCTGGAGTTGGCGGAATTTTTTCTGTCGCAGGAGAATCGCCGCAAGGCGAGCCTGGGCGGGTAAGCCGTAGGCAGACACAAGACTTTGTCCAATCCACAATGCACACCACGCATCGGCTTTGGCTGGGATTCGCACGAGTTCCAGCCCGGCATCCCGCTGAGAATCGGCGGGCTGTTGATTCCACACGACGCAGGATTGGCCGGGCACTCCGATGGCGATGTACTGCTGCATGCCCTGACCGACGCGCTGCTGGGCGCGATCGCCGCCGGGGACATCGGGACGTACTTTCCGCCGACTGATCCGAAATGGAAGGGCGCTGACTCGACGTTGTTCGTCCGCGAAGCGCTGAAGCAGATCCAAGAGGCGGGCTACGTCGTGGGGAACGTTGACAGCACGCTGGTCCTCGCCGCACCCAAGATTGGGCCACATGCGAAAGCGATCCAGCAACACGTCGCCGAACTGCTTGGCATCGATCCTTCATGCGTGGGGATAAAGGCCAAGACTCCGGAAGGCATGGGCACGGACAATGCTGCCATTGCGCACGTGTGCGTGCTGCTGACCGAAATTTGCTGGCCGTAGTCTGGGGCGCGACGCGCAACCACGTAGAATAGAACTCTTGGCCAGCGGTGCTCCCACCTTGCCTCCAACGGATGGCGACAACGTCGGGCTCCTCTGGATACAGAAGGCATGACTACCCCAAACCACAATGCTGATGCGGTCGCCACGAGGCAAACGGAATCCGCCGACCGCCCTTCGAATTTTATACGCGATATCATTCTCGAAGACCTGAAGACCAACAAATTCGGCGGACGAGTACAGACTCGCTTTCCCCCTGAGCCTAATGGATATCTGCACATTGGGCATGCCAAATCCATCTGCCTGAACTTCGGACTGGCGGCCGAGTTCGGCGGCAAGACCAACCTGCGCTTTGACGATACCAATCCAGAAAAAGAAGAGCAGGAGTACGTTGATTCCATCCTCACCAACGTCCGCTGGCTGGGCTTCGATTGGGAAGACCGGCTGTTCTATGCCTCAGATTATTTCGACCAGCTTCACGCGTGGGCGATGCAACTGATCAACGCCGGCAAGGCTTACGTGTGCGACTTGAGCGCCGAAGATGTTCGCAAGTACCGCGGGACGCTCAGCGAACCCGGCAAAGATAGCCCCTATCGCAGCCGTTCCGTCGAGGAGAATCTGGAGCTATTCGCGAAGATGCGCGCCGGTGAGTTTCCCGATGGCTCGCGCACCCTGCGCGCCAAAATCGACATGGCTTCCCCGAACTTGAACATGCGCGACCCGGTGATGTACCGCATCCTGCACGCCGAACATCATCGCACCGGCGACAAATGGTGCATCTATCCGATGTACGACTTCGCGCATGGGCAGTCCGACTCCATCGAGAAGATCACGCATTCTATCTGCACGCTGGAGTTCGAAGATCACCGGCCGTTGTACAACTGGTTCATTCAGCAACTCGGGATTTTCCCGTCGCAGCAGATTGAATTTGACCGGCTGAACATTACCTACACGCTGCTGAGCAAGCGGAAGCTGCTGCAACTGGTGCAGGACGGCCATGTGCGCGGCTGGGACGATCCACGCATGCCGACGCTCTCCGGGCTGCGGCGCCGCGGATACACGCCGCAGGCGATTCGCAATTTCTGCGCGGCCATCGGCGCGTCCAAAACCAACGGCACTATCGAACTTGCCATGCTGGAACACTTCCTGCGCGAGGACCTCAACCAGCGCGCTCCCCGGGTGATGGCGGTACTGCGTCCCCTGCGGGTGGTTATCGATAATTATCCGGAAGGGCAGGTCGAGGAACTTGAGGCGCTGAATAATCCGGAAGATCCAAGTGCCGGGACCAGGAAGGTACCATTCTCGCGAGAGCTCTATATTGAGCAGGATGACTTTCGAGAGGTGCCGCCGAAGAAATTCTATCGGCTGTTTCCCGGACAGGAGGTCCGTCTGCGAGCTGGCTACTTCATCAAGTGCACCGGCGTTGTGAAAGACGAAAAGACTGGCGAGGTGGTCGAGGTCCATTGCACCTACGATCCGGCGACGCGTAGCGGCAACGCGCCCGATAACCGGAAGGTGAAGGCAACCATCCACTGGGTCTCGGCGCAGCACGCCATCAACGCCGAAGTGCGGCTGTACGAAAATCTGTTCGTCAAGGAAGACCCGAACGACGTGCCCGAGGGCCAGGAATTCACCGCCAATCTAAATCCCAACTCGCTGCAGGCGTTGGCTGACGCCAAGCTGGAACCATCGCTGGCAAGCGCCAAGCCGGGCGAGCGCTACCAATTCGAGCGGCTGGGGTACTTCTGCGCTGATCTGGATTCGACACTTGAGAAGTTGGTCTTCAACCGGACGGTGCAGTTGCGGGACACCTGGGCCAAGATTGAAAAGCGGGAGAAGGGGAACTAGGGACGGCAGACGAAAATCCTTTACCACAGAGACACAGCGATCACGGAGTCTGTTTTTCTAAGAAGTTTTCTGATCTGCATGCCCGAAGAGCGAAAAGCGTAGAGCGAAAGGCGACGTTACTTCTTGACCACTGTCACCTGGAATTGCACAGGGATTGAGCGGGGCGGATAGCAGGCGCTGTGATCGCAGGCTTGAAACCGCAATTCACCCTTAATCGGATAGCTGCCGGGGGCGGCATTGTCCGGCACCTTGAAAACTACATTGACAGCGAAGTCCCCGCTATAGACGCTCAGCTTATCGTTGGGCGCGAAAGCGAACGCCATGTCTTCTCCTGCGGGATACTTCAAATCGGCCACGGCAACCTGTTCCGGCGCATTCAACTTAAGCACGGTGGGGATGAGGTAGTCGGCCTTGGGATGATGGGAGTTGATATGGAACTCAGAACCAACCCGAAAGTCGATGTTCAGGCTGGTGCTGGCGCCCGCCCGCAGTTGCACATTTCCAACCGGCGCCAAGGTCACATAAGGCTGCTTTTCCCCCGGGGCTTGCCCCCAGCCGAGAGTAGCAAGGCAGAACACGATCGCCGCCACGGTTCCCGCACGCCACGTCATTGAACGTCCTTTGTTGGAGGCGCCAGGGAGTTCCCTGCGGATGCGCGGCTGCTTTGGGGAGCTTCAGGGTTGTGGCTACCTGCCAGAATCTTCTTTATGTCGTTCTCAATTTCCCCGCGACTAAACAGTCCAGCCGCTTTGTCCACGATGACTCCGTTGCGGTCGATGTAGAACGTGGTGGGCAGGTACTGCACGTTGCCATAGTCGTCCGAAACCTGATCGGTGCCCAGCAGGACCTGATAGTTCACGCCCATCTGATGCGCAAATTCCGCAATCTTGGGAGGTTCGGTGTCATCCATGGCCACACCCAGGACCACCAAACCATCTTTGCCATATTGCTTCTGCAGCTCGACAAACCAAGGCATCTCGATCTTGCACGGGGGACACCACGTCGCCCAGAAATTCAGCAGCACGGCTTTGCCGCGGAAGTCGGAAAGCTTCACTCTTTGTCCGTCCAAGGTGGCCAGGTCGAAATCGGGCGCCTTCACCCCTTTCACATCGCCCACCAGTTTGAGAGGTCCGTGCTTGCGGGTACGATCCAGCCACTTACCGGCAGCCAGCATTCCAATAATGGCTCCCACCAGAACCACGAATACCAGCGCGTTACGTTTCACAAACAGTACCTTCACAACGCAAACCGGTTAAGGAAGGAAAGATAGCCGGAAAGCAGTTTCAGATTATTCAAAAATATGAGTACACCCACCGCAATCAGGAGCACGCCGCTAATGACTTCGACGGTGTGCAGGTGACGGCGGAAGCGCCCGTAGAACGCCAAAAAGCGGTCCACGCCCAACGATGTCAACAGAAAGGGTACGGCCAGGCCGAGAGAATAGATGGCCAGCAGCAAAATTCCCTTGAGCACTGTGTTCTGCGTCTCCGCCAGTAGCAGAATAGCAGCGAGGATGGGACCAATGCACGGCGTCCATCCGAAAGCAAAGGCAAAGCCCACCAGGAAGGAACCAATCACGCTGGAACTGCCCTTCACGTTGTGCAGGCGCTTATCGGAGTAGAGCGCCTTGATTTTCAGCAGACCTGTCAGGTGGAGTCCGAAAATGATGACAACAATGCCTGCGATTTTCGTCAACAGCGAGTGATACTCGTTGGCGAATTGTCCGACAGTGGTGGCAACCGCGCCCAAGGCTATGAAGACCACGCTGAACCCCAACACGAAGGTGACGGAGTGCAGCATCACCGTTCGAAGCATGCGCCGGTCCGACGATTGCAGGTCCTCCAGGGTGGCCCCGGAAATCAGCGACACATAGCCCGGTACGAGGGGAAGCACGCACGGAGACAAAAACGATAACAATCCCGCCACGAAGGCGGCGATTGGCAAAGGAAGACTATGCATAAAAGCCTATTGTAGCAACTCGGCTATGGAGGCCGAGGTAACGAATTGTTGCAAGCCGCGGCTCTATCCAGATGGACGCAGCGGACTAGTTCCTCAAAGTGCCGGACCCAGTGGCGTTTCCAGCCGTCACGCGAAGAGGCGATTTTCGCAATCCCGTCCAGGTTTCGGAGATAACGACTGAATCTCCAGGATTGTGGGGATCATACTTGACCGAAGCCGGCAAGCCCAGGCGACAGGAATACAGGTCGATAAGCTGACGCAGATGGGTCACATCCTGCGATGCCTCGTAGGTTACGCCGGCGACATCGTACTTGTAGACCAACAGAAGCATCAGCCTGCCTGATTCACTGTCCTCTAGCTCCAGCACATCAATGACGTTGCCGACGATAATCCGCCCAGCCAGCGTGAGTTGGGTCCGACGCTCGCGTTCAACCTCCTCAGCCGACTTCTTGTTCCGGCGTGAGAACAGGGCGTAGCCAACGATGGCGGCCGCGATGGCGAGGGCTGGATACAGGCGAAGTGCATTCATGGCTGGCCGCTGGTTTCGCTGGTTCTTGCCCAAAGATAATCGCGAAGGGCGCCGCGGCGTATCAAAAAACGGCCATAATCCTGAATTCGCATACGGCCCACCTCTGCTCGCATCCCGAGCGGGACAGTGTCATTTGCAACCTGCGAACTATTCGAGGTCCAGTACGGGATTCTTCAGGGTACCAACTCCCTCCACAGTGACTTCGACGGAGTCTCCCGGTTGTAACGGCCCCACGCCAGCGGGAGTTCCGGTGGCAATCAGGTCACCGGGTTCGAGCGTCATAACCTGCGAAATGAAGTGAATGATTACGTCAAGCGGAAACAGGAAGTCCACCGTGGTGCCGTTCTGCCGCAACTGACCATTTACGCGGGTTTGAACGGTGACGCCCTTCCAGGGATCGAGGTCCGGTACCACCACTGGGCCCACGGGACAAAAAGTGTCGAAGCCCTTCGCCCGGGTCCACTGACCGTCTTTTTCCTGCAGGTCGCGCGCGGTCACATCGTTCACGCAGGTGTAGCCAAGGACGTAAGGCCGCACATCATCCCCCTGGCGCAAGCGGTAACAGCGCCTGCCGATCACCACTCCCAGTTCGCCTTCGTGGTCCACGCGCTGGGAGAGCATGTTGGGCCGGCGAATGTTGTCGCCCGTGGCAATCACGGAGGAAGGCGGCTTCAGAAAGATCAAAGGCTCCTTGGGAATCGGATGTTTTAGCTCGATAGCGTGCTCGCGATAGTTCCGCCCGATGCAAACCACCTTCGACGGTTCCACTGGCGACAGTAAACGAGTTTCGCTCACAGGCACCTCGCTGCGCACAGCGCCCTCAAAGTCAGACCAGGAAGCCGGAGCTCCAGCCATTGTGCGAGTGATGGTCTCGACGCCGGCCATCTTCTCGATGAGCCCGTAGCGGATGACGTTCTGATATTGAAATCGGCAGTAGGACATAAGGCCTCGAAGGGTTTTTATTTGTCAGGAACGGATTCACTGGCCTCGGCGGAGCGTTGGCTCTCGTTGCCCCGCAGGTCCACAGCCGAGACCGAATAAATATATTTCTTGCCAGCCTCGACATTCTCGTCCCGGAAGGATGAGTTCGAAACCAGTTGCTGATTGAGCTTTCTAAACTCCCCGCCCTCGACGCGCCGGAAGATGTTGTACCCGGCAAGATCGCTCTCCAGGTTGGGGGCCCAGGTGAGATCGATGAAGGGCTTCTGCCCCACGCTGGAGAAAACCGCCTGAAGTCCGGCGGGCTGACCCGGCGGATAAACGTCACGCGTGAAGACCTCAACCGGCTGTGAATCGTCGCCCTCGACCGCGGTATTAATACCGTGCGAATCGACCTGCGTAAGCGTGGTGATGCGATATTGGTACCTCTGCTCCCATTCGGAAGCTTTGTCCAGATACGATCCGCTGGCGGCAGGTTCTACGTCGGCCAATACCGTATAGGCGGGCGCGCCAACTGGTTTACGCGTGATGCGGTAGCGAAAGTTCAGTCCTTTCGGGGCCGCAGGTGGAGCGGGGCCGGACCAGGAGATCCGGACGCCTTCGCCGCTAACTCGCGCCGTCAACTCCCCGGGGGCGGGGATGGTCGGGGCCACCGGAATCGGCACCTGATTGGACAGTCCGGCGCTGCGTCCGTGGGAGTTGACCTCTTCTACCGCATAGGTGACGAAGTCCGCCGGATTCTCCTGGCCTAACTGCGCCGGAAGCGAATCCACGTAGCGCATCCGAATTGCAGCTTCCTCCTCCTTCTTGTTTTTGGGCTGGGGCGGATGCTGAGGCGGAGAAACTTCGGCGACTACGTCACAGGTGCTCATTAGCCCGGTGCCTTGGCGACGGCAGATGTGGATTGCGGGCAGATGCTTGACCAGGGTTCGATCGGTATTCTTGCGCTGCAGCGACCAGTCCAGTTCGACGCGATTGCCCTTGCGCGAGGCGGTCAAGTCGTCAACCGGACGCGCCAGTTGCAACGACGGTGGTTGCGGCGCCCCAGGGGTTCCGCACCCGGAGAGCGCCGCGACCAGAAGCAAACTTCCGCACAGCCGATAGAGCTGCAATCTCATGGAAGCTAACAGGGTAACAAATCCCAGGCTCTGCAATCCGTTTGTCTGCCGATGCCGTATCTCGGATGCGGGCGATCTGGTGTTGAATTGCCTGTCAACGTTCTGCGAGGATCCCGCAGCCGCCTAAATAGTTCCAGGTTGGCTGCGGACTATTCCAGCTTCTTGGCCAGAAGCTCATTCACCATCGCTGGATTGGCCTGTCCCTTTGATACCTTCATCACCTGACCGACAAAGAATCCGATCACCGTCTTCTTGCCTGCGCGATACTGCTCCAACTGCTTGGGATTGGCAGCTATCACCTCGTCAATGATCTTCTCTATGGCGGCAGTATCGCTAAGCTGTTGCGGCTTTTCCTTTTCGAAGACGGCGGGGAAATCCTCGCCACGCTCGAAGGCCAGATCGTACAACTCCTTGAGCATCTTCCCGCTGATGGCGCCGCTCTCCACAAGGTCAGCCGACATGGCGACGCCCTTCATTGAAATCGGCGACTGCTCGATCTCCAGCCCCGCAGCCTTCAGGCGCCCAAGCAATTCGCTCTGCACCAGGTTGGACACGCGCTTGGGATTCTTCGCGGCCTTGGCTGCTTCTTCAAACTGATCGGCCAGCGAGCGAGTGCCGGTCAGGGTCGTGGCGTCATACTCGGTGATGCCATACTGCACAACCATCCGCGCCCGCCGGGCTGCCGGCAGTTCGGGCATCATGTCCGTGATCTGCTTGCGCCACTTCTCATCCACCACCAGCGGCAACAAGTCAGGCTCGGGGAAGTAGCGGTAATCGTGCGCCTGTTCTTTCGACCGCATACTGTAGGTCTTGCCTTCGGCGGAGTTGTAAAGGCGCGTCTCCTGCACGATCTTACCGCCGGAGTCCAGCACTTGCTGGTGCCGTTCGATCTCGTATTCCAGTGCGTGGCGGATAAAGCGGAAAGAGTTGACGTTCTTCACCTCCGCCTTGGTGCCGAACTTATTTTCTCCCCGCGGCCGAATGCTGACATTAGCGTCGCAGCGCAGCGAGCCTTCCTCCATGTTGCAGTCGCTGACCCCGGTGTAAAGGATGATCTCCTTCAGCCGCGTGAGGTATTCGTGAGCTTCGTCAGGCGAAGCAATATCGGGCTCGCTCACAATCTCAATCAACGGTACCCCGGAGCGGTTCAGATCAATCGACGTCCACTCGGCGCTGTCGGGAAGGCCATCGTGGATGCTCTTGCCGGCGTCTTCTTCCAAATGCACGCGCGTGATGCCGATCCGCTTGGGGCCGGTCGCGCCCTTGATTTCGATGTAACCATGTTCGGCCAGGGGCTTGTCGTACTGCGAAATCTGGTAGCCCTTGGGCAGGTCGGGATAGAAATAGTTTTTACGCGCAAAGATCAACGTCTGGTTGATTTTGCAGTTAAGCGCCGTCGCGGCCAGCACCGCAAACTCTACCGCCCGCCGGTTCAACACCGGTAGGGGCCCGGGCAACCCAAGACACACCGGACAGACGTTGGTATTCGGCGGATCGCCGAAGCGGGTCGAACAGCCGCAGAAGATTTTCGTGCGGGTCAGAAGCTGGACGTGGACCTCCAACCCAATGACCGGCTCGTACCTGGACTGCGTTGCGACCGGGGCTTCCGGAGGTGCGACCATGATGTGATTATAACGGGCGGCGCTGAGTCGACTTCCTGCTTACTTTGCTCCCTGCGGCGCCGGGTTCGACGGAGTCAGTGCGATTTCGAAGTACATCAACTCGTTGCCATTACTGTTGCGCATCCCGGTGAGAAAGATGTGCGCACCGTCCACTGGTTGGCTCAATCCCTGCACATCGAAGAACAGAAAGCCCGACTGAGTGGAATGCGGCTCGACCGCCGCAGCGGTGAATTTCGCGCGCGTGATCTCCTCGTACTGCTGCTGCGCTTTCTTGTTCTTCACTCCTCCGGGAAGCGGGATGGGCCCAGCGTGGGGGTTGGGATTGGTGCTGTTTCCCCTGATATGCGCCACCCGGCGCAGAACGTCGTCCACGTCGAGCGCTTCCAGCTTGTTACGGTGGCCGGTCACCATCTCCGCGTGCATGCTATTCACAGAGATCGGCTGGTCCCCATCGTTGGTGACAATCAGGAACACGGGAAGTATGCCTTCATCGCTGAAGTGCGTGATAAAGATGTCAGCCTTCGGAGAGTTGTTGTACAAGTCCACCGCAGCGGTGATGTGCTCGTTGGGGTGCGTGTCCTTGCTGGCATAGGTATTTGCGTTACTGGCCTTGGGAGGAACGAAGTCCTTGGACCCCCAAAGCGTCGCAGATGAGAACAGGATGGTCAGGGTGGCAAGGCAAAGCAAGAACCGATATGGTGACGGCATAGCGGAATTATCCGCTATCGGCAGGCTGCACTCAACTTGGCTAAGAGTTGGATGATCGTGGTGACGCAATTACAATCGCAGCGTGTATTCCCTGTACAGCATTCTTCTGCTATTGGCACTGGTGGTGAGCGCACCCTGGTGGCTGCTGGAGATGCTGCGCCACGGCAAGTACCGCGTTGGCTTGAAAGAGCGTCTGGGCACAGTCCCCGACCGGCTGCTCCAACAGGTCGCGGCTAACACGATTTGGATCCACGCCGTGTCCGTCGGCGAGGTGCTGGCGATCTCGCGAGTGATCCACGAGTTGAAGACGCAGTTGCCCGGCTGGCGCATCGTGGTTTCTACCACGACCGACACGGGACAGAAGCTGGCGCATGAGCGCTTCGGCGACACCAACGTTTTTTATTTTCCCATTGACCTGCCTTTTGCGGTGCGCGCTTACCTGAAGGCGCTGCGTCCCAAGTTGCTGGTGCTGGCCGAAAGCGAATTCTGGCCGAATCTGCTGCGCTGGGCGCGGCTCTCGGGTGTGGCGGTGGCGGTGGTCAATGCCCGCGTTTCTGACCGCTCATTGCCCAGATACCTACGATTTCAGAAATTACTGCGTCCAGTAATGCAAAACGTGCAGCTCTTCCTGGCACAAAGTGAGGAAGACGCACGCCGCCTGGTTCGGATGGGAGCGCCCACCGAGCGGCTGCAGGTCAGCGGAAATCTGAAGTTCGAAGTGAAGCCGCCGGCCCGGCCGCCCATTGCAGCGGCATTCGCCGCCCTGAAGCGCGAAGGGAACGGTCCGTTCCTGGTGGCGGGCAGTACTCTCGATGGCGAAGAGGCCATGCTGCTGGAGATGTTCCGTGAGGTGTTGCCACGTTATCCTCATACGGTGTTGGTGATGGCCCCTCGGCATCCTGAGCGTTTCGAGGTGGTGGCATCGCTGTTAGGCCTATCCGGCCTGCGTTACCAGAGGCGCTCGCAATGGAAGGAAACGACACCCATCGCGGGAGGCATTTTCCTGCTCGACAACATTGGCGAGTTGGCCAGCCTGTATGAGTTTGCCGATCTGGCATTCGTTGGCGGAAGCCTGGTGCCGCGCGGCGGACACAATGTACTGGAGGCGGCCCAGTTCGGAGCGCCGATTATGGTTGGTCCCTACACGGAAAATTTCCGCGACATCGTCCAGGTCTTCCGCAACGCAGATGCTTTGCGCGTAATCGCTCCAGAGTCATTGACCGCGGCCGTGCTGCAATTGCTGGAGAACCACGACGAGCGCATTGCGCTTGGGCAGCGGGCATTCGAAGTCATGCGCTCGCAACGCGGAGCAACCGGGCGCACCGTGAGCGCGCTGCTGGAGTTGTTGTCAGAACAAGGCGCTCTGGGGCCGGCAATGATCTCGGAGCGGCGCCTATGAATCCGCTTGCCGCACTCTATGGCGCGGCCGTCCGCACCCGCAATGAACTGTACGACCGCGGCACTCTGACCCTCAGCCATCTGCAAGGGCCGGTGGTAAGTATTGGCAATATCACGGTTGGCGGTTCAGGCAAGACGCCGTTCCTGATTTTGCTGGGCGAGTTACTGAAAAAGCAGGGCATTCCGTGCGATGTACTCTCGCGGGGCTACGGGCGCCTGACGAGGGGGACAATGATGGTCGATCCTGGGGGATCTCCACGAAAATATGGCGATGAACCTCTGCTCATCGCGCGGAAGTTGGGGGTGCCCGTGGTCGTCGGCGAGGACCGATACGCCGCCGGCCGATTGGCTGAGGAGAAATTTGGTCCGCGGTTGCACCTGCTGGATGATGGCTTCCAGCATCGCCGGCTGGCGCGTGAATTCGACATCGTGCTGGCCTCGCCCGGCGACGCGCGGGATTCACTGCTTCCAACCGGCAGGCTGCGCGAGCCGCTCTCTTCGCTGACGCGCGCGGATGCGATCGTGCTGACCAATGACACGGCAGGCGACGGTCTGCGCCTGGGGCGCCAGCAAGTGTGGAGAGTGACGCGCGACATTGTCGCTCCCCAGACCGACGAATCGTGTCTTGCGTTTTGTGGCATCGCGCGTCCGCTGAACTTTGTGGCCCAATTGCGCGCGGCGGGAGTTATGCTCGCCGGCACCAGCAGCTTTCGCGACCATCATCGGTATTCGACAGAGGACATCCGCCAACTGCTGCAACTGCGCAAGCAGCGCGGCGCCAAGGCGTTCGTCACCACCGAGAAAGACGCAGTCAACCTCGAGGGGCGCCTGGAAGCGCTGCAACCCATTCATGTGGTTCCGGTGAGAATGCGATTGCATAATGCGTCTGCCGTCCTGGAGTTCATACTGGCCACGGTCAGTGAGCGAAAGCGGCGGCCCGCGTGAGACAATCAACGGTTGCCGCACGCCTGGTGGCTCGAATTAAGGTGGTTCCAGGATTGGTGGATCCGGTTTGCACGGGTAGAGCAGGCCTTTAGGCCTGCGTTCAGCGGGAATTGCGCGGACCAAGTTAACGAGGGCCTGAAGGCCCGCACTCCCCGTGCTAATGCAACACTGGACCTGCTCTAAGCGTCGGGCGTTCATTTGAACTCATGACCAGACACCTAAAAGCCGCGGAGCGCTGGAGGAAGGTCGTCCAGTCATTCGGCGACGTTTCGGTCACCGTGCTCGCCGATCTGGTGGCCGACGAATTCATCTTTGGTGAGATCGCGCGGGTGTCACGTGAAGCGCCAGTGTTGATCCTGAAGCATCGCGAACGCTGTGTCGTTCCCGGCGGCGGGGGCAATGCGGTGATGAACCTCGCTTCCCTGGGCGTCAATGTTCTTCCCGTTGGGGTGGTGGGCGATGACGACGTCGGCAGCTTGCTGCTGGAAAGATTGCACGAGAAGAGAATTCCTACCAGCGGCATCGAGCGGGTCAAGCATCACACGACTACCACCAAGAGTCGCATCTTGGCCGGCATGTCACACACCAGCCGGCAGCAGGTGGTTCGCGTGGACCGCGAACCGGAACCCTTGGGCGAATTGCATCCCGTCTTGTTGAATCTGGTGAACGCGGCGCGTGAATATGCAACGGCTTCGGATGCATTCCTGATTTCCGACTATGGATACGGTGCGGCCTCACCCAGGCTGCTGAACTTCATCAAGTCGAACCGCTGTCTGGCCGGCAAGCCGGTCACTCTCGATTCGCGCTATCGCATGCTCGCCTATGAGGGCGTTACCGCGGCCACGCCCAATGAGCCGGAGGTGGAAGAGGCGCTGGGCATCAAGATTGGTCATGACGAGAGCAAACTGTTCAGCGCCGGCGAGCGACTGATGCAGGAGATGGCACTGGAGTCGCTGGTGATAACGCGTGGCCGTCATGGCATGGTTGCGTTCGAGAAAGGTGCGCCACCGCTCGTCCTGCCCATCCACGGTTCCGACCAGGTGGTGGATGTGACCGGCGCAGGAGACACCGTAATCGCGACCTTCACCGCGGCGCTGGCGGCCGGGGCTGATACCGCGTCGGCAACACGGCTGGCCAATTTCGCGGGTGGCATCGTAGTGATGAAGCGCGGCACGGCGACGGTATCGAACGAGGAATTAATGGCTGCCATCGACCAGTATGCGGCAACTACATCTTCGTGAACGACTACACACAAAAAATCCTTTCGCGCGATGCTTTGCGAGAGCGCGTGGCCGAGTGGCGCCGCAGCGGCCAGCCGATTGTGCTGGCCAATGGCTGCTTTGACCTATTGCACGTTGGGCATATCCGCTATCTGCGGGGCGCGAAGTCGCTGGGAGGAAAGCTGGTGGTGGCATTGAATTCGGACCACAGCGTCTCGCAGCTCAAGGGAGCGGGCCGCCCTCTGATGCCGTCAGCAGAACGCGCGGAAATCGTCGCCGCCCTCAGTGACGTGGATGCGGTCGTTATCTTTGACGAAGCAGACGTGCGCGCCCTGATTCGAGAGATTCACCCCGACGTTCAAGCCAAGGGCACTGATTACACACCAGAGAGCGTTCCCGAGCGCGACGAGGTTTTGGCGCATGGCGGGCGGATCGAGATTGTTGGCGATCCCAAGCACCATTCCACTACCGATTTTCTCACTCGACTGCAGTCCTGGAGCGGAGGACGTGGAAAACGGTGAGCACTCCTGTATCGCCGGAGGAGCAGACTCCCATGCTCGCGCAACACAGCTCCGCCATCGCCGCGGCGGACCGGCTTCTGGTGGTGCGGCTCAGTGCGATGGGCGACATCATCCACGCGATGCCCGCAATTGCCGCATTGCGCCGCGCCAAGCCTGATCTGCAAATCGGTTGGCTGGTGGAACAACGCTGGCTGGAGTTACTGTGCGCGCGTGATTCGGAGCGGCTTTCCGCCCGCTCCGAACGCAAGCCGCTCGCCGACTGGGTGCATGTGGCCAGGTTTTCCAGTTGGCGCAGGACACCGATGTCCCGCGAAACATGGAGCGAAATCGGGTCGTGCCGGCGTGAAGTGCGCGCAAGGAAATACCGGGTCGCGCTCGACCTGCAGGGCGCGATGCGCTCGGCGTTGGCGGCGCATTTCACCGGCGCTGCCATCCGCATTGGGTCGTCGCAGCCGCGCGAAGCGCCGGCGCGCATGTTCTACACCCATGCCATCGACGTGAGAGGGCGCCACGTGATCGAGCACGCGCTCTCTCTGGCTTCGCAGCTTGCAGGCGAAGCTCTGCAATATGTTCAGCCGCAATTTCCTGTTGATCCCGCCAGCGAAGCGTGGGCGGAACATCAATCTGAAATTGTGGTGGGTAAGCCGCTGGCAATCCTCAATCCCGGCGCCGGATGGGGGGCAAAGTGCTGGCCGCCGGAGTCGTTCGGCGTGGTAGCGCGGGCGCTGGTAGAGCGTGGCATGGCGGTGCTGGTCAACCATGGTCCCGGAGAGGAAGCTCTGGCCGACGCAGTACGTAGCTCCAGCGGCAGAGTGGCGATGCCGTTGAAGTGTTCGGTCGGAGAATTGATTGCGTTGACGCGGCGCGCCAAGCTCTTCATCGGCGGAGACACTGGCCCCATGCAACTGGCGGCGGCCTTAGGCATCCCCGTGGTTGCACTATTCGGGCCCACGCGGCCAGAGCGTAATGGTCCTTTCGGCACGCCCAGCGTGGTTCTACGCAGTCCTCAGAGTGTGAACAACACGACGCATACCGATCGTCGAGATGAAGGCCTGGCTTCGATCAAGCCACAAGCGGCGATACAAGCGGCTGAGCGGTTGCTGGGGGAACAGTATGGCTGAGCCGCAAGCCCCCCAGTCGAAGGTCGCCTGGAGTCGCGTGGCCCGCCGCATTCGGGTGCCGGCAGGATTTGTATTGGCGATTTTCTACTTCTGGCGAGCAAAACCAACGTGGAAATCTTTCCTCCTGGGCGCCGTCATCGCGGCTGGCGGTATTGTCCTTCGCACCCTCGCCTCGGGACAGGTCAAGAAGAACCAGGAGTTGACCATGACCGGCCCCTACGCCTATGTGCGCAATCCTCTGTATCTGGGATCGGTCATTATCGCCATGGGATTCATAGTCGCCGCTCGTGATATCTGGGTGGCGATCGCGATGCTGGCGATGTTTGTACTCGTTTACGTGCCGGTCATCCGCGGAGAGGAATCATTCTTGCGAAAACAATTTCCGGCGTATGACGACTACGCGCACCGTGTGCCCAGCCTGCTTCCCCACACCTTGCTGTTCCGTCAAATGATGGATGGCTTTTCGCGCGAGCTATATTGGCGGCATCGCGAGTACAATGCCCTGCTGGGCGCCGCGGCCATGCTGGCGGCACTGGTAGCCAAGATCCTCTGGTTCCACGGGTGAAAGTGATTCTGATTAGGCGTAGCAGTGCTGCATTGACAATCCTGCTGGCTGTTGCCGTAACGCTGGGATCCAGCGCGCCGGCCGGTCCCGCTGCGCAAACCCCTCGCGCCGGGACACAAACGCCGCCAGAAACCACAATTGGCGCCGCCGCACACATCCAGCCTTTGCGTCCCGGTTACGAGTTTCCCCACGGACAGACGCTGCATTTCGAAGGCGAATGGCGGCTCTTGCCAGCCGGAGTCGCGACCGTGCGCATTGAACGGACGGGATCGCAGGAGCACGTAGCCGCGACTGTCGACTCCATCGGCGCGGTGGCGCTCCTCTATCTCGTGCAAGACCGCTTCAACTCCTACTTCGACGCCAAGACCTTGTGCTCATACAAGGTGCAGAAGCACACCGAAGAGGGTTCGCACCGGCGCGAGACGTTAATTTCATTCGACTACGCACGCGGCAAGGCCAACCTCGAAGAACGCAGTCTGAAAGACAATCAGCAGAAGAAGACCGAGAACGACATTCCAGGCTGCGTGACCGATGTGGTGTCGGGAATTTTTTATGTGGGAAGCCTCCCGCTGCAGCCAGGGGCCAACTATACCTTCCCGCTTAATGACGGGGGCAAGACTGTAACCGTGCAGGCGCACGTCGAAGGTAAGGAGCAGATAAAAACTCCAGCCGGAACGTTTCAAACCATACGTGTCGGGCCGGAAGGCGATTCGGGAATTCTTAAAAATCGCGGGCGGATCTGGATTTGGTACACCGACGATGCTCAACATCTGCCGGTGCAGATGCGCGCCAAACTATTCTGGGGAAGCCTGACAATTTACCTCACCAGCATCAGCAAGTAAGGTTGCTCACTGCATGCGAAAGCGTTCGGACATCAGCCGCTGCAGCCGCGGCTTGTAGAGGATGTCGTAGGCGAACTCCTTGTCGGGGAACATGGCCAGGGCGGCACGCTTGGTGTTGGCCACCAGTTCGGCCGCTTCTTCCACGGTGAGGTCCTGGTCCTGGCTGATCACCGACATCACCATGTTCATCATGACTTGCAGGCGGCGCAGCTTGCGGCGCTCTTCTTCCTGTTCCTGCTGCTCGCTGCTGAGTTGCGGTCTAACTTCTTCCCTGCGTTCCGATAGGCCCATAGATTCCTCGAAAGAAACAACCGCCATGCGCGGCCGCCCGAAATCGTCTTCGCTCACTTTCCGCTACAATTTGGATGTCAGACCTGTCCCCACTGTTGCGCTCCGAACGTGGTGGGCGGCATCATACACCGAAACGGCACAATTTCAGCCGGGAAACACGTAGCAATTAGGTACCATTTGAATCGACCCCTTGGAGGCACCATGGCAGAGACAGAAAACGATCATGACGAGTTGGTAAAGGTTTTCGATACAGACGAAGAGTCAGAAGCGATGGTGGTGCGCGGTTTGCTGGAGTCGGCAGGAATTGACGCCATCATGCAAAACCGTGAGGCTCCGCAAGACATCCTGCCCGGCGTGGGCGGCGTGGTGGTGATGGTGCGCCCCGATCAGGCCGTCGAAGCCCTGCAGACGATCGACGAGTATCGCCGTAATCCCACCACCGACGCAGATGAGGCCGTCAGCGAGGAACCTGCCGGGGCGTGACCTTTGCGCCGTCGAGGTAAAAGGAGACGGCGCCCGATAGGTCGGTGCGGTAGGTTGGGATGTGCGCGCCCGCGTAACGTTCCATTACGTCCTGTCGAGGCAGTTTGAACGAATTGTAGAAGCCCACGGAAACCACGGCATAGTGAGGCTTCACGGCGGCAAGAAATTCTGCCGAACTTGAGGTGGCGCTACCGTGATGTCCCACCTTGAGCAAGTCGGATTGGGGAGCTTCGTCCACCAGAAACTTCTCCGTCCGCCTATGCGAGTCCCCCACCAGCAATACTGAACTTCCGCCATACTGCAGCCGTACGACCAACGACTCGTCATCCTGCGGCGGGTCGTGGGGCTGCCCTCCCGGCTGAGGATTCAGTACGCGCACGTGAACACCTCCGAACTCAAACGATTCCCCGGCGCTCCATGGCCTCAGAACCACATGATTTGAGAGCGCCGCCTGTTCGACTGCCACGAAACCGCTGCTCGCAGACTTCATCCCATACCAGAGTTCGCGCGGCTGAAAGTTCGCAATCACACTGCCCATGCCACCCATGTGGTCGGAATGGGCATGGGAAATTGCCACCGCGTCGAGCCGGCGAATGCCGCGCGACCAAAGATACGGTGACACCACTTCTTCGCCAACATCGAAATCAGATCGTGCAGTAGCGGGCAGGCCGCCGGCGTCCATCAGCAGGGTCTTGCCCTCGGGGGTGATCAGCAGCAGTGAATCACCCTGGCCCACATCAATGGCCGTAACCTCAAGCACGCCAGGTTGCCACCGCGGCCTGGGAGGAAATAGCACAATCCAAACCGCAGCAACCAGCAGTCCCGCAAGCCCACAGACAGCCAGTACCGCCCGCCGGCGGGCCAGCAGCAATGCCAGGCCAAACGCGCCTGCGGCCGCACAGCAGACCAGCAGGGCCGGCGAGGGTATGCGAACGTCGGAGACGCGCAGATGGCCGATTCCCTGGATCGTGCCCGTCAACGCATCGAGAGCATACCGGCTGATCAGCGCCGGCAACCATGCCAGCCAATGAGCGACGTAGGAGGAGGCCACCGCAACCACGGCTGCGGGCAGCAGAATCCCGGCGAGCGGGATCACCAGCGCGTTGGCAGGCAGGGCCATGGTGGTGGCACGGTGGAAGTACCACGCCATCGGCAGCGCCAGTGCGATCTGGATTACGGTGGAGGTGAATAACAGCTCGGCCGCCCCGATGACGAATCGCGTGAGGCCGACTACCACCAAGTTCGCAAACCGGCGATTGGAGATGTTCTCCATCAGGTCGCGAACCAGTCGCACCTCAAAACGAAATTGCGCAGCTCGCGTCGGGGGAGCGAAATCGAAGCCGGGTGAGTCGAGGTTGCCAAGTGCCTTGCGAAATGGATACACCGTGCGCCGCAATATCGGCACCGCGACACCGGCGACTGCGATCACCGAGAGAAATGTGAGCTGGAAGCTGGCTTCGAACAGCGTCCGTGGATTTACCAGCAAGATGCCCAGAGCGGCAATGCCGAGTCCGTTGAGCGCAGCCCGCTCGCGAAACAGCAGACGCATGACCATGTAAATTGCAAGCGTGATGGTGGCGCGGACGATCGGTGAACCCAGATCAGCAAGGAAAGCGTATACCCACGAGAGCAGAATGGTAAGGACAGTGGCCCAGGTCTCGCCGAACGGTAGCTTGCGCAGCGCCCAGAAAACCGCAAAGGCCAGAATGCCGACGTTTATGCCCGACACCACCAGGATGTGATAGGTTCCGGTGCGCTGGAATTGTGTCTTGATGTCGCGGCCGAAAAATGCCCGCCCTCCGATGAGCATGGCCTGCATTAGCGCGCCGCGTTCGCCGGGCCAGAGTTGCATGATGTGGGCCAGTACACTGCGCCGCGCAGCACTCCTCCACAACCCAATGCGGCTGCCGGTGAAGCCCGGCAATACATCTACGCTGTTGCCGCGGGAAGAACCGGTCAGGCGAATGCCTTGCGAGGCCAGATAGCCGGCCATGTCCATCGCGCCGGGATTGCGATAGTTTCGCGGCATTCGCAGCTTCGCAATGAAATGCAGACGCTGACCGTAGGTGTACACATGAAGCGGTGAGTCGGTCCCTTCCTGACGAGCTTCTTGTTCCTCGGTGGGTTTGCTGTAGATCGTAAGCCGAATGCCGACGGCGGTATTGAGGATGCGATCGCCCAACTGAAGGTGCTCGGCTGTTACATCCACCGACTCCTGCTTGCCGCCGTAGGGGCTGTCGCGCACTAATCCCTCGCGGATGACATAGCCGATCACATCAACCGGGTCGTCACCATTGGCGAAAGGCTGAAGGTCCTCGGCCAGCGTCGGCGCAGCCGCGTCGCGGGCTTGCAGATAAAAGCCGCCGAGCGGAACCAATGCAACCAGCACCAAAGCGAAAGCGGTCTGCGGCGAGCGGCGGTAGAAGAATGCAGCGCCCACCAGTGGAACCAGACACGCGATCAACCAGGATTGGGGCGGGCGCCAGAGAAGGTTGGAGATGATTATTCCTAAGGAAAAAGCTAGCGCCGCAAGAAAGACAGACTCTTTGCCACCGCAGTAGAGCAGCGGTTCCGCGGGCGCGGGTGCCGGCACTGTGATCGTCGAAGACGAGGTTGTCGCCACTGACCGTCCAGTCGCGCTACCTCAGCTGCCTGGGTGATTACAGCCGGTCCAGGTCCTCCGCGCCAAAGGCGGGGGCCCAGGGCCATATTTCGTATTGCGCGATTCCGAACCGGGTGTACGGATCGTTGTCGCGGATGCTGTCCAGCGTCGCCTGAGCTTCGTCATCCGGAACCCGCAGCAGCATGGCGCCACCACTGCGCGGTACCAAGGGTCCGGAAGCGATCAACAGCTTCTCCTGCTTCAGGCCCTGGCAATAAGCGCGGTGAGCGTCAACGTGCTTCAACACTTCTTCCAGCGGCTTGCGATAGCGAAGAATGGCGAGCGCGTACATTGGTCCTCCGGCCGGGTCGTCGAGGGTCAGCGGACCAGATGCAGAACGGTTTCCATGTGAAAGGTCTGCGGGAACAGATCCACAAGGTGCGCCTGCTCGACCCGAAAACCTGATTCTAACAGCAGGCGGAGGTCGCGAGACAGAGTTGCCGGATCACATGAGACGTACGTCACACGGGAGACGGACATGCGACCCAGAGCGGCCGACGCCTTTTCGCCCAGCCCGGCGCGCGGGGGATCGAGCACTACCAGGTCGGGGGCCAGATTGGGACCGCGCTCGGTTAGAAAGCGTTCGCTGGTGGCATGAATGCACTTCACATTGGTCGGGACGTTGACCCGCAAGTCGGCCAGCGAATCCTGCGACGATTCCACCGCCAGCACCTCGTCGAAGTTACGAGCCAGCAGCAGCGTGAACAGACCGACGCCGGCGTAGAGATCCAGTGCCGCCCGTCCGCCACCGTTAGCTGTCGCCACCTGCGCCAGCGTGTCGACCATGTAGCGATTGGTCTGGAAGAACGACCCGCCACTGACCCGGTACTGCTGCCCTCCAGCGTTGTATAGCAGGCAATTGCCGCCTATTGCAGTGGCGGTTTCAGAGTGACTGGGCGCGCGCGGAACGCCATGTCCGGTCTCATCGTCGACGAAAGAGACGGGGAAGACGACCAGTCCCACCAGCCCTGGCAATGCGCTGTTCAATGCCGCGGCCAGCGGCTGCAATTCTGCAGGATTGTCGCCCGGCCAAATGTAAGCTTCCACAAGAAGCCGGGTGTCATCGTGATTGGTAAAGAATTGCAGGCCGTGCAGGAACTCCGGAACAGCAGCTTCGCGGCCGATGGCCCACACTGCGGCAATCGCCCGGTTGATGAAGGGTGAACTGATGGGACATGCTTCCACCGGAAGCACATCGTGGGAGCTGTGGCGGTAGTAGCCCAGCACAAACCCGGGCCTGTGCCGCACGTGCATGCGGGTGCGGTTGCGATAGTTCCACGGCGGCGAGGCGTGCAGCTGAATGTCGTGCTTGAGTTCAAGCTTGGCGCCCCGGCGCAGGGTTTCGCGCAGAATTTCAGCTTTCTGCTGCAACTGAACCTGGTAGCTTATGTGCTGGTATTGGCAGCCGCCGCAGTTGCCAAAGTACTGGCAACCCGGTTCCACCCGATCGGGCGAAGCCGTCAGGACCTTTTCGAGATTGGCGCGAGCAAAACCGGAACGGCTCTCGATGATCGAGACCTCGACCTGCTCGTTCGGCAGCACAAACGGCACAAAGACGGTCTTGCCGCGACCTTGGGAGTCGGCGGGCATACGCGCCAGGCCATCGCCACCGTATATCAGTTTCTCTATCTCTATTTGCAAAGGCCCGGACCTCGAGTCCAAGAAAATGCTTGCCAGCATCAAAGCGCGGACTTCGATTGCTTGCCCGCCCGAGCTGCAAACCAGCGTGCCGCAACCCTCGGCGGCACTCCGCTCACCATGACAGTTCGATGCTACATGTAGAACAAACTCAACCGCGGAACTTGGTACTGTTCCAGCACTCGCTTTTGCACATACTGTTTGTGCAACTGTTCGATTTGAGGCGCACTGATCTTGCGGCGATAGGGCGCCAGGTCGCGATCCGCTTCGCTACGTACCGCGAGCAAAATGTTATCAGGCGTTGCCGCCAGCAGAGCAGCCAAAATTTTTTCTTCCGCCACCGTCAGGCGCCGCTCCAGGTCTTCCATTGACAGCAAGTGTTCCTGCGACAACGAAACCGCCAGAGCGCGCAAAGTACATGCGGTCTGTTGGGCAAGCGTTTGCGCCGTGGCCGGCAATTGCAGGCGATCGAGCTGCTCGGCGTTGCGATTCAGATATTCCATCACCGCAGACTGGTCAAGTCCAGCACTCTTTGCCTCCGTTGAGGGTGCACCCACAGCGGATTCCTTCATTTCTTCGGCCGAAGTCAATACTTCCTGGGAGCAGTACGCCAGGCCATTCACCTTTTGAAACCGCTTGGGACGCCGCTCCCACTTTTCGAAGGTGACATCAATGCCACGCAGTACCGCTTCCAGCGGAAGGCCGGCATCTTTCCAGGTTTCCATCAGCGCCCAATCGAGGGGAGTCAACAGCAGCAAGGTGCCTCGACGACGCTGGAAGTGCTCCTCGATCTCGGTGAAGTAGTTGAAGTAGGTTTCCATCGAGAGTTGGCGAAGGCGAATATGCTGCGACACCGAATGGTAAGGGTCTGCCACTCAAGAATCCTGCTTCCACCCTTTCGCAAAAGACACGAAAGGATGGGCCACCCCCCAGTGTAGATCAATCGGGCTTGGGAACCGAGCTTATTGTCTCGGGCGCGCTGCCGCCTTCCGGAGTTTCGCTTCCCAGGGAGTGCTCATTTCGGCGACGCACATGCGCATGATTGCGCTCATAAATGATTCGCAGCCCCTCGAGCGTGAGCAGGTCATCGATCTCGCGAATGTATTTGGACCCCCCACCCATCAGAGGCGCAAGCCCGCCGGTGGCAACGATAACCACGTTCTCGCCCAGCTCGGCAATCAGCCGCTCCAGAATTCCGTCGATCAGCCCGAGGTAGCCGTAGTAAAGACCTGACTGAAGGCTATTGACGGTATTGGTGGCCAGCACCCGAGGCGGCTTACGGACGTCGACCCGAGGCAAGCGCGCGGTGTGCTGAAAAAGCGCGTCGGCCGAGATCCCAATCCCCGGGGTGATGACCCCGCCCATGTACTCGCCCTTGCGCGAGACCACGTCGAAGGTTGTCGCGGTGCCAAAATCCACTACGATGCACGGGCCACCGTACTTCTCGAACGCAGCTACGCTATTCACGATGCGGTCCGCTCCAACTTCGGCGGGGTTGTCGTAGTGCACCGGCATGCCGGTCTTGACGCCGGGCTCGACAAACAGCGGCCGCGAGTGGAAGTAGCGCTCGCACATTTCGCGCAAGGTGGAGTCGAGTGGCGGCACGACTGACGAAATTATGATGCCCTGCACCGAGCTGACCTCGAGCCCGTGCATTGCAAACAAATTGCGGAAGAGGACGCCGTACTCGTCCACCATCTGCGTCTTGATGGTCGAAACCCGCCAGTGCGCAAGCAGGCGTCCAGCGCCCGGTTTGGCGGACTTGGCCTCGAAAACACCCAGCACCGTGTTGGTATTGCCTACGTCAATCACCAGCAGCATGGCTTATTTCCCGCTGACCGCGCGCACGTCTCCTGAAAGCACGGTGCGCAGACCCGATTCGGTGCGCACCAGCAGAAAGCCTCGATCATCCAGCCCTTCCGTGACTCCCTCATAGCCGCCGCCGCCCTCAACCTGCACCTGGCGCGCGCGGGCATACGAGGAACGCTCCTCAAACCTCCGCAGAATCGAAGAACGCGCCGTGGGGCCGCCTTGGGTGAGCTTGCGGTACTCGCTGTCGAGGGATTTTAGCAGAGCAGCGGCAAACTCGACGCGCGACCAGCTGTGACCGCTCTCCATGCGCAGCGATGTCGCAATCTCCTCAAGCTCGCCCGCAAACAACGTCTGGTTTACGTTGATCCCAATGCCCACCACCACGTAGTGAACCCGCGTAGGCTCGGAATTCATCTCGGTCAGGATGCCGCAAAACTTCCGCTCACCCAACAGGGCGTCGTTGGGCCAGCGCAGATCGGCGCGCAGGCCGGTGGCCTGTTCCACCGCTTCGGCTACTGCGATGCCGGCGATCAGCGAGAGCATCAAGGCATCAGCCGGCGACAACACCGGCCGCAGCACCACCGAGCAGTAGATGCCCACCGACTGTGCCGACTCCCAACTATGGCCGGCGCGGCCACGCCCGGCGGTCTGCTCCTCAGCCAGGAAGACGGCGCCTTCCGGCTCACCGTCAGCCGCCGCCTGCATTGCGGTTACGTTGGTCGAGCCTATGCTGAAGTAATGATGAACGCGCGAGCCGAAGATTGTTCCCTTCAGCATCGGGCTCAAGACATCGGGAAGTAGAAGATCGGGGACAGTTTCCAATTGATATCCAGTCGCGGGATGACCCGTAACGTGCAGGCCCAGTTCCCGAAGGTGTTGTACCGCGCGCCAGACCTCGGAACGCGTGGTGCCCAACTCCTCGGCAATACGCGTGCCACTGATGACGACCGTCGCGTTGTCGCTGAGCAGCCGCACAATGCGGCCCAGGCGCGCGTCGGTAGAAGCATCGGCGGACGAATCGGTGCGGGTTGTCGTGGTTCGGGCGATAGAACGATTATGCGCGAATGGGGAGCGATTGGGTAGGAGCACTTGCGATATGGGGCTGTTACAACCGCAATCTGAGGATTAGGGGGACAGATCGGTTTCCGCGTAGCGGAGCATGCGACCGGAACTGCTCCTGCAGCAGTTCTTGCACGTTGTGTGCAATTTTGCTCAGTTTTATTTCTTGTGGCTTGGCAAAATTACCTACTTGCGAAGCAGTACGGATTTGTTCGCCCCGTGCTCCGACTCTTGGGCGACGGAGAACAGAAACCAGATAGCCACTGCTGGCCTTGACAGCAGAGTGCCGAACTGGAGTCGCCGTACTCCAGCGGGAAGGGTCGGAATCCATGCGTGTTCATCTCGTAAATCCCAGCGACAATTCTTTCGGTACTGCTGTCATTACGCCGCGATGGTTGTTTGTCCTTGCGGCAGCGACACCTCAAGCAGCAGGGGACCCCATTCTTGTCGACGAGTCACTTGAGCAGATTGCGCCGGAAAGCATTATGCCGGGAGATATCGTCGGCATCAGTGTGCATACGGGCAATGCTTTACGTGGATATGAAGTCGGCCGCATGGCGCGCGCTCGCGAGGCTTGGGTAATCTACGGTGGCATCCACGCCACCTTGTATCCCGAAGAGGCTTTCGAACGCGGTGGCGCCCACGCCGTGGTGAAGGGAGATGGCGACATTGCCTGGGGCAAGGTCGTCGCCGATTGCCTCGCCGGCAAGCCAAGCAGTATCTATGAGGGCGGACGGATTGAAGGCAGCCAGTTCCTGGCCGCGCGATGGGACCTGATGCAGCCGGATAAGTATATGTGGGCCTCGGTGCAGACAATTCGCGGATGCCCAAAGCATTGCTCTTTTTGCAGCGTGTGGCGGACCGATGGACAAAAGCCCCGGCAACGGCAGTATCGGAGCGTGATCGACGAAATCGTTGAACTGCGCCGCCTCGGCTTCCGGTTTATTGCCCTCGCCGACGATAATTTCTATCCCGTAACGTTGACCGATCTGCGGCTGGCCCGGGAGCAAAACAACATCGCCAAACTGGAGGAGTTGACGGCGATCCGCGCCGAGCGTTTCCAACTCATGGAAGAGCTGGCAAAACTGCCGAAAGATATGGTGTTCTACACCCAGATCACAATGGAGGCGGGTGAGGACGGCGAGTATCTGGACGCTATGCGGAGGGCCAATATCAAGGGTGCGCTGGTGGGCGTCGAAGCAGTGACACCGGAAGGACTCAAGGCGGTATTCAAAGACTTCAACCAGTCTGGCGAGGCCTTGGTGGAGCAGTTGCAGACGTTCAAACAGCATGGCGTCCATGTGCTTGGCTCGTTCATTTTCGGTCTGCCCACAGATAAGCCGGCAACGTTCGATGCAACGGTACAGATGGCACTGAAGGCGGGCGTAACCTTTGCTCAGTTCGTGATGATGACGCCGTTTCCCGGGACTGTGGACTTTGCACGCTGGGAAAAAGAGCAGGCGAAAAAACCGACGCTGGTCGGGGATGTGCCGATTACCCGATACTGGCTGATTCCAACGGAGACTCGGCCGAAGATGTTTACGCCCCATCCCTCGATGAGCTCGGGAGAAATTGCCGAACGCACCCAGAAGGTTTGGGACAGGTTTTATAACTGGAGCTCTGTCTGGCAAAGATCAGCCTGCGCTCCGCGCTTGCGGTCCAGGATAGCTTTCGTGTTCCTTTCGAAGCTCTACCGGCAGATGTATGCAGGAACTGGAATTTCGACCGATAGCGCCCGCAGAAAGAAGTCCCGAAGGTGGGCCCGGTGGACGGCCAAGCAGTGCAGGAAGTTGTTCCAGGCAAAGCCCATGCCAAATCTGCAGTCGCCAGTCTGGGAACCTGCGTTTGCACCGCCGCGGCTAGGTCGTCCCACGTTTCTGCAGAACGAGGGCGATACGGAGACGGGGCCCTTCATCGTCATTCCGAACAGCTGAAGCCCGTTGTTGGCTGAGGATTCACAACCTGACCATTAATGGCGGGTGGCCCGGGTCTCGCGGGGTTAGAGATCCGGGGAATTGGAGTGATTCACCGTTCTGGTGTTCGCTGCATCAGCGACAAGTTCCAGGTCTCGAAAACCGCGAAACCTGGGGCACGCATTATAAAAGGGCGCCCCTTTCGAAGTAGGATTTGGTTGCTGTGTGAAGCAACAAACCAAGCCTGACGAAAGGAACACCCCATGGATAGCATCAAGTATATTGGCCTCGATGTCCACCAGAGTACCATCTCGGTAGCAGTGCTGGACGTTGACGGCAAGCTGGTGATGCAGTCGGTGATAGCCACTCACGCCGCCACCATTCTGGATTTTCTTAACGGTCTGCGCGGGACCTTGCATGTGACCTTCGAAGAAGGTACTCATTCCGCGTGGCTGTACGATCTGCTGGTGCGGCGGGTAGCCAAGCTGGTGGTTTGCAATCCGCGCAAAAACGCGCTGCTGAAGGCGGGCAACAAGAGCGACAGCATAGACGCGCGCAAACTTGCCGAGCTGCTGCGTGCCGGACTGTTGTCGCCGGTCTACCACGGCCAGAACAGCACGGTGGCGGTGAAGCATCTGGGGCGCAGTTATGCCGCGCTCACCGAAGATACGACCCGGGTCATGGGCCGGTTGAAAGCACTTTACCGCAGCCAGGCCATTGCCTGTGCCGGCCAGAAACCTTACGGAGCACGGCATCGGGAAGAGTGGTTGGCGAAGTTAAGCGACAACGGATTACGCCGCCGCGCCGGGCGACTCTACCAGCAACTCGACCTGCTGCAAGAGCTGCGCCGCGATGCCCGCCGCGATCTGATTCTGGAGGGCCGCAAACATGGCGAGACCAAGTTGCTGCGCAGCATTCCGTGGCTGGGTCCGATCCGCGTCGCCATGCTCATCGGACGAGTGCAAACGCCGCATCGCTTCCGCACGAAGCGGCAGTTCTGGGCCTACTGTGGCCTGGCGCTGGAGACGCGCAGCAGCGCCGACTACGGCTTCGTCAACGGTCAGCTGGAGCGCCGGAAGAAGCCGGTGTTCATCCGCGGCTTGAATCTCAACCACAATCACGATCTGAAGAACCTGTTTAAGAGCGCGGCCACCACCGCCAGCGCCAGCCACGGGCCTTTTCGCCCCTTCTACGAAAATCTTCTGATAAAGGGGATAAAGCCGGAGCTTGCGCGCCTGACCCTGGCGCGCAAGCTGGCCGCCATCACTTTGCATGTCTGGAAGAAAGGAGAACCGTTCGACGCCGAATATCTGAAGCCACAAGCCGCTTGAGCGCGCAGATCCCAAAGACCATACCGGAGTCACTTCCGCGACTGTCGATTGCTTCTGAGCGCTCGGGTTCGAGGGTAAGTATCCTGGCCGGGTTAGGCTGAGCCTGCCAAAGCAGCAAGTCTCACGGGGCACCATATGCTCCCTCGGACAACCCAACAAAGCCATAGTGCCGCGCCTCGGCGCGAGTCTCAGATAGAACCATGGTTGGCCAATGGCCACCGCCAAGCTTGGGTAGCTTCAGCACCAACGACGTAGTAGCGTGGACGTGAAAAACCGAAAGACAACTGCGGATCTCCACCAGAAGCACGACCAAAGGGGCTGGATGTCAAAGAACTACCTGTTCTCCAGCGAAGGGAAAAGTGTTTTCTCTTGACATCCCCTTTTATAGAACCCGGCCGCGGCGACTTCGCTCAGGACGACAACGTTGTTTAGCTGATAGCCCTTACGCTGGCGCGATCCTCATGCTGAGATCAACCGCCGGGGCGGAATGGGTCAACGCTCCCACCGAGATGAAGTTCACCCCGGTCTCGGCATAGGTGCGCACGTTTTCCAGGGTGATTCCCCCCGATGCCTCCAGTGGTACTTGCCGGTCCAACTTGCGGACACGTTCCACCGCCTGGCGAACGTGGTCGGGAGACATGTTGTCGAGCAAGACCGCTTCGGCGCCATGTTCCAGGACGGCCTCGAGTTCGGAGAGCGAGCGCACCTCAATTTCGACGATCTGCGAGCCGCGACGATTGTGCAGCGCGCGTTGCAGGGCAGGCACAGCGCCGCCGGCCAGCGCAATGTGGTTGTTCTTGATCAGCACGCCATCGCTGAGGTCGAGACGATGGTTGATGCCCCCGCCGCAACTCACGGCGTATTTGTCGAGCACACGCAGGCCCGGCGCAGTTTTGCGGGTGTCAAGAATTATGGTGCCGGTACCCACCACCGCGTCCACGTAGCGGCGGGTCAGCGTGGCAATGCCGCTCATGCGCTGCATGATGTTCAAGATCACACGCTCGCAAGATAAGACGACGCGCGCATTGTGTACGATGACCGCAACGGACTGCCCTTTGCGCAAGCGCACGCCGTCGAAGATTTCGGTGTGGCTGGTGACCTCGGGATGCGAGGTGACGGCGCCGTCCAGCGTGGCGAAGACACTCAGGATGCGCGAGATGCAGCCCAACCCGGAGAGCACGCAGTCCTGCTTCGCCAGGATGGTACCGGAGGCGCGCTGGTTGGGATCGATGCAGGCGTAGGTGGTGGCATCGCGCGTGGCGCGATCTTCCTGCAAGGCATTTTCCAGGATTGCGGTGATCCTGCGGCTTGTCCAATCCACGATCGATCTCCCCCGGAGCTACATCATTGAGTGACTGCTACCTGCCCAAACTTCTCCACCCTCGTAACGGCACGGCTGAAGAGTGTGCGTGAAAACCTCTGCCGTCCCTACGGGACTCAGGTACATATCCCACCCTCCCCAGCGCTGAAGCGCTGGGCTAAGTTCTTCCGTCCCTTCGGGACTCGATTATTGGCCATTCTAAGTTTGCTTCTCCCACCGCATTTTCGAAAAGTGAGTTCTCACGCACACGCTGAAGCCGTGCCCCTTCAAAGCGTGAGCTTACGCACCCAACTCTCCCAACGCTTCGTTTGCTTTCTGGACCAACATTTCGACTTCGCCTTTGCGCCTCTTCAGTCCCTCGACAACGTGTGCCGGGGCTTTGGCGAGAAAGGCGTCGTTGCCTAACTGCGCATTCGCACGCGTCAACTCCTGCGTCAGCCGCGCCAGTTCTTTGCTGAGCCGTTCGCGTTCGGCAGCCGCATCCACCTTGCGCTCAAACAGCACGCGCACGTCGAAGCGGGCGGTACTGCGCGCGCCCGCAGACTTCGACAACGATGACTCCACGAAGGTGATCGCTTCCACATTCGCCAGCCGTTCCACCGCACCACGGTTGCGCTCGATCAAAGAGCGGATGTCGCCGTCAGCGAAAATCTCGATCGCAACTTTCTGTTTGGGTTCGATCTTCAACTCAGCCCTGAGGTTGCGCACCGCCTTCGATCAAGTCTTGCATGATCGCCATCTCGGTTTCGGCGGCGGCGTCCACCTGCGACGGATCAGCCGTCGGATACGCGGCCAGCGCAATCGATTTAAGCGGCGGCTTGCCATCGTACACGGCATGCCAGAGCTCTTCCGTGATGAACGGCATGAACGGCGACAACATGCGCAATGCGCCTTCGAAGATGCTGATGAGATTCTGGTACGCTCTGCGGGCCTGCTCGCGATCGTCTGCGGCCAGGCGCGGCTTGATCAGCTCCAGATACCAGTCGCAATATTCGCCCCAGAAGAATTGATAAACCACGTGCGCGGCTTCGTGGAAGCGGTAGGTCTCCAGCGCTTCGTTCATCTGCTGCGCAACCCGATTGAAGCGCGAAAGAATCCAGCGGTCGTCCAGGGTTTCGGCCTTGAAACCAGGGACACCTTTCATCCCACCCTCCCCTTCGGGGAAGGGTGGGGCACCCGCGAATTCGGCAAGCGACCACAGGCCCGCCTCCTGCGCGCGGTCCACGTTCATGAACAGGAAGCGCGCAGCATTCCAAATTTTGTTGGCGAAGGAGCGATAGCTCTGAGTGCGGCTCTCCGAAAATGCGATGTCGGTCCCCGGCGCAGCCATCGAGGCCAGGGTAAAGCGCACCGCGTCGGTGCCGTACTGCTCGATGATCTGGATAGGATCCATCACATTGCCCTTGGTCTTCGACATCTTCTGGCGCTCCGCATCGCGCACCAGGGCGTGGATGTACACGTTGTGGAAGGGAACGTCACCATGTTTGTTTTCGCGCATGAAATGGCAGTTAAGCATGATCATGCGCGCCACCCAGAAGAAGAGGATGTCGAAGCCGGTGATGAGCAGCGTCGTCGGATAGAACGCGTCGAGGTCGGGCGTGCTGTCGGGCCAACCCAGCGCCGAGCAGGGCAACAAGCCTGACGAGAACCAGGTGTCGAGTACGTCGCTATCCTGCTCCACGGGACCACCGCACTTTGAGCAGTTTGCCGGCGCCTCGCGCGCCACGATGATCTCGTGGCAATCTTTGCAATGCCACGCGGGAATGCGATGTCCCCACCACAACTGCCGGGAGATGCACCAGTCATGAATGTTGCGCATCCACTCGAAGTAGGTCTTGGAGTAATTCTCCGGCACGAACTTGACGTTGCCGTTCTCCACCACCTCGATGGCGCGGTCGGCCAGCGGTTGGATCTTGACGAACCATTGCGTAGAAAGCCGCGGCTCGACGATGGTCTTGCAGCGATCACACTTTCCCAGCGGCACAACGTAGTCCTTCGAACCGACCAGGAACCCGCCTTGCTCGAGATCTTCCAGGACCTTCTGGCGCGCCTCGAAGCGATCCAGTCCCTTGTACGGACCGGCATGCTCGTTCATCTGCGCCAGCTCGTTCATCACGTCAATCTGTGACAAGTTGTTGCGCAGGCCGGCCTCGAAATCGTTGGGATCATGCGACGGCGTGACCTTCACGGCGCCGGTCCCGAACTCGGGATTGGCGAGGATGTCGTCGGTGATGATCGGGATTTCACGATTCATCAGCGGCAGCAGGACTTTCTTGCCGTGCAGATGACGGTAGCGTTCGTCGGCCGAATTCACCGCGACGGCAGTGTCGCCCAACATGGTCTCGGGACGCGTGGTGGCGACGATGATGTACTCGTCCTTGGAACCAACTACGGGATAACGGATCTCGTAAATCTTGCCCGGCGTGTCTTCGTGCACGACCTCGAGATCGGAGACGGCGGTTGCGCAACGCGGACACCAGTTCACGATGTATTTGCCGCGATAGATCAATCCCTCTTCGTGCAGGCGAACGAAGGCCTCGCGCACCGCGCGTGACATGCGCTCGTCCATGGTGAAGTACTCGCGTGACCAGTCAACCGAAGCGCCGAGGCGCTTCATCTGTTGCAGAATGACTCCGCCATAGTGCTGCTTCCAGTCCCAGACGCGGGCGATGAACGCCTCGCGGCCCAGATCGCGGCGGTTCTTGCCTTCGGCGGCGAGTTGGCGCTCCACCATCAACTGGGTGGCGATGCCGGCGTGATCGGTGCCTGGGAGCCACAGCGTGCGCAGCCCCTGCATGCGCTTCCAGCGCACAATGATGTCGATCTCGGTGTGCTCTAACATGTGGCCCATGTGTAAGTTACCGGTCACATTGGGCGGCGGCAGGGTCACCGTGAAGGTGCGCCGGTCGGGGTCGCCGGAAGGTTCCACGTGGAACAATTTCTGGTGGACCCAGTATTCGGCCCAACGCGGTTCGATGGCGCCCGGTTCATACGCCTTGGGAAGGTCGTGAGGCATTCTGGTCCGTTCTGCGAATCAAGCTTCGACTTCGATATTACAAGGAAGAACGGTCAGTAGTCAGTAGCCAGTAGTCAGCTGAGAGCAATTCTCAGAGCGTGACAACGCAAGACACCAAACAAAAAGCGCAGCCGAAGCTGCGCTCTTGAACCGCCCTCCCTTTAGAAGGGCCAATGATGCTTCTTCTTTTTCTTCGACGAGCTTTCCGTGTTTGTGTCGGTTGGGGCCGGGGACTGTTGCGCCGAACCGCTGCTGGCCGCGGGTGCTGGCTGCGCACCGCTGTCAGAACTGGAGGACGCCGTAGCGGCATCGTTGGTTTGTCCAGGTGCCGGAGTCGTCGCGGCGGACGGAGGAGCAGTCGCGCCGGGCGGAGGAGTTGAGACAGCGGGCTGCAGGTCGTTCTTCATTTCAGGAACCGCGCTATTGTCCGGGGCTGGGTTTGAGGGCGGGCCACTCTCTGCCCCGCCCGTGACCGCTGCCCCCGCTGCGGGCGGTGGTGCGGCGCCAGCGGCATTGCCGGTGCCCGGAGTAGCTCCGGCCGGCGCGGCTTCTCCAGCATCAGAGCGAGGAATTGGAGCGTTAGCCCCTGGCGTTGCGCCGTTCTCAACCCGTTCAGCTCCGACCTTGTTGGAGCCGACGATACTACCGATGATGCTGGTGTTGGCGGCACGCACCATATCGGGCGCGCTGACCTGCTTGGGATCAACCAGCGTTGGCTCGCCAACCTTGGTGGCGTCCGTCACATCCGGACCTCGCCGGAAGTTCTCCATCAGCTTGCCGAAGTGTCCCACCGAACCCCGGCTGGCAATCTCAGCTTTATCTTCGGCAATGGCGGCTTCGGTGGCATGCGGAATCGGTTGCTTCATCGCCTGCAACCGCTTCTTGGCGTCGTCAGCGCGATCTTCCAGCGGGTATCGTGTGAGGATACGATCGTAGGCGGCGGTGGCGCCTTCGGTGTACTGCTTAATCAACCCACCCTTCGCCACCTCCGGCAATTTCGAGTGGCGAACGAACTCAACTTCTTTTTCGTAAGAGGTGCCCAACTCGAACAGGGCCTGGTCAGCGCCACTGTACAGTGGATAAGTATCCACCACGGATTTCAGGCGGGCGATGGCCGCAGGGTACACCTCGCGCAGAAAGTAGAAGTGCCCGATCATGTACTCGCGGTCGGCCAGCACTTCCTGCACTTCCAGCAGCCGCTGCTTGGCCTGAGGCACCAGCGGGCTGTCTGGAAACTGCAAAATGAGCTGGCGATACTCCTCCTCGGCACGGCGGGCGTGAGTGGGATCGCGGTCCGCCTTCTCCATCTCTTTGTAGTGGATGTTGCCGATCTTCATCTGCGCTTCCGCCGCCTCGGGCATATTGGGGAAGAAGGTGATGAAGTCCTTGTATTCGCTCTCCGCCTGGGTCATGGCCGCCGAGCCGCCTTCGGCATACCAGGAATCGCCGATGGCCAGCTTGGCGCGCGCCACATATTCGGAATCAGGATAAGTGTTGATCAGGGTCTGCAGGCTGAGCCGCGCCACGTCGTACTTGCCGTGCTGCATCGCGTCCATGGCGCGATCGAACAGCACCTTGTCCGGCTGTTTCGAATTGACGTTGGCGATTGGATTCTGGACTTTCTTCTTGCTGCATCCGAGAGTCAGCAGCATTGCAGTTATGGAAAATGCGATGATGACGCGACGAAACATCCTAAACACCTCTGGGAGATACTGCATTCACAACTAGGCGCGCAATAAGGCGGCTTCCTGGGCCGCTCTCAGCAATCCCTCGACCCGGCGGGCCGGATCGCCGTGGCCGAACACATAACTGCCGGCAACGAAAACTTCTACTCCGGCACGGACCAACGGTGCAATGGTTGTCAGGTCCACGCCGCCATCAATTTCAATCCTGTAGTTCAAACCCTTGGCAGCGCGCATGGTTGCCAGCTTACGGACCTTTTCCAGCGCTGCGGGTATGAACCGTTGCCCGCCAAAACCGGGATTGACCGACATCACCAGGATGTAGTCCACCAGATCGAGCACTTCCCCGAGCGTCTGCACCGGTGTCGCTGGATTGAGGACCACTCCCACCTGCATGCCGTGGCCGCGAATCAGTTCCAGCGTGCGGTTCAGGTGACGGCATACTTCCTGATGCACCGAGATCCAGTTGGCCCCGGCGTCGGCGAACGCCGGAATGTACTGGTCGGGATTCTCGATCATCAGATGACAGTCCAGCGGAACATCCACGGCCTTGCGCAGGGACGCGACCACCGGAGGCCCGATCGTGATATTAGGGACAAAATGGCCGTCCATGACATCCACATGGAGGAGGGTGGCGCCACCTCGCACGGCCTCATTGGCATCCTCAGCCAGGCGGGCGAAATCAGCCGACAATATGGACGGCGCTATCTCGATCAAGACAAAACTTCTCTCGCGAGCATTGGTCAGATTTTAGCACGGGAGAAGGGCGGGCCGTATGCCCCGCTAGGTGGTTGAACCCGGCATCATTTTGCGAAGGCCGCCGGGGATAAAAGCTTGTGGCGACAACCTACGTCCGTTAGGACGTGAGCATCCGCTCGATGCGACACCCTACTTCTTCGTGGGTGAGGTACTCGCCGCGCTCCAGTTGGGATTCGCCGATCTTCACGGCTTCGAGAAAGTGGGCCTCTTCTTCCAGATACTGGCTGATCGCTTCCTGCGCCAGCGAATCCGCATCTCGTCCTCGGTCGCTGGCCAGTTGCGCCAGTTTCGACGCCTGCTCGGGGTTGAGATGTACTGCCATGGCCTGAAGTTAGGGGTGGCACGAGCCGTTGTCAAGCTCAGTTACTCAAGGTTGCGGGCCTCGTTGGCGCTGGACGATGTGCTGGAGACACCGTTCAGTTGCTGGGTCGCCAAAACCCTTCGCGAAGGTGGTTGAAATTGAGAGTCTCAATCCCGTCACTCTCCAATGATCGAGATAACCGAAGGTCGTCGGTCAGGACCAGATATCGGTTCTTAGCGATTTCGGCAATTCCAGCATCCGTCAAACCAAACCTGGCCCAGCGATTCCCGAGGGCGGTGGTACTCGACACATACTCTTCCTGCAGGACTGCCAAACTCCTGGCAAACCAACTGAAGTACGCAGCCTTCTTGGTGTCTGGAATTGCGTTCGACAGATTGCTAACTTCGGTCAAAATGTTTGGAGTGGTAACAATTTGCGAGAATTGCTTGAGCACTTTGGTTAGAAGGTCTAAATCGCTCTCGGTAAACATCGCAAGACGCTTGTTGGTAGAGATTTGCTTCCGGTCATAACTGCCGAGGAAGAACAACAACAGAAGATTTGCATCGATAACCACGCCGCGGTGGCCATATATCCGCAGTTGTTTAAGCGGATCCGTCATAGGCTAGGCTGCGGCCAGAGTTCTGATCTTTACGGATACGAATTCGCCCGTGTCAGAATGAAGTTTCACGACCTTGTACGCGCGGTTTTGCCCAACAATAAGTTGAGCGGGTGATGTAATGGGTTCCGGATAACTCAGGGTGATAAGCCAGAATTGCTGATCCTCCGAAAGTTCGACCTCTTCCAGGAGGAGCTGCGCGGTCGGAACCTGCAACACATCCGACAGGTAGCCCCGAGCAAGTTCGACCGCTTTCTTGACATCCACTACGGGCATAACCGATCTCCTTCCACAAGCATAACAGGGCGGGAACTTGTCCCGCCCTGCCTGATCACGTCCGATGAAAGGTCGCGAGTTCCTACTCGGAGGTCGCTTCCGCCGCCTTGCTGATGGCGATGGTCTCTCCCACGTCGCCCACCTTGAAGCGGGCAAACCGCCGCACCGAGATGTTCTCGCCCAGCTTGCCTACGACAGAGGCGATAAGCTGGTGCACGGTCATGGTCTGGTCCTTGATGAAGGGCTGCTCGTACAGGCAGACCTCCTCATAGAACTTGCCCATCTTGCCCTCGACGATCTTCTCGATCACCGGCGCCGGCTTGCCCGTCTGGGCCGCCTGGGCACGGTAGATGTCCTTCTCTTTCTCGAAGGCATCCGGGGTCACGTCCTCCTTGCGGACGTAGCGCGGATCGGTGGCCGCGATATGCATGGCGATGTCGTGCACCAGGGTCTTGAAATCGTCGGTGCGGGCCACGAAATCGCTCTCGCAGTTCACTTCTACCAGCACGCCGATCTTGCCTCCGGCGTGGATGTAGCTGGTCACCGTACCCTCGCTGGTGGCGCGGGTCGCCTTCTTGGCAGCAGTGGCCACGCCCTTCTTGCGCAGGATGACGATGGCGCCTTCCAGGTCGCCCTTGGACTCGGTCAGCGCTTGCTTGCAATCCATCATGGGAGCGTTGGTCTTCTCCCGAAGCTCTTTCACTTGTGCGGCAGTAATATTCACGGTTGCGGTACTCATCTTTCTAAAAACCTCGCTCTTCGCCTTTCACTATTCGCTCTTCGCGGCGAAGACCGAAAAGCGTGTCCAATGAAATCGTAATCTCACTCTTTCGTCATTCGCCGATTTTCTGGCGAAGAGCGAACGGCGAAAAGCGGCCTCTAACAAACAGCCCGCGCTGCAATGACGCGCGGGCCATGGAACCACTCGTCGTCTCAAACTGTTGTTAGGCGCTTGTATTCTCAGCGGCGGCGCGCCGGCCACCCTTGCCCAACACTTCTTCCATGCTGACTTCTTCGGCATCGCCGGTCTCAGGAGCCACTGCGGCTTCGCCCTCTTCCGGACTGGCGGCGGCAGCCTCGGCATCCGGACTGTACTGCACGCCCGAGGCGATGTCTGCCATCTGCTTGTCGGTGGCAGCCTGCGAACCCTCGACTACCGAGTCGGCAATCTTGGAAGCGAACAGGCGAATGGCGCGCAACGCGTCATCGTTGCCGGGAATGATGTAATCCACTTCGGTGGGATCGCAATTGGTGTCAACCACCGCAACCACCGGAATACCCAGCTTGCGCGCTTCCTTCACTGCAATCTGCTCTTTGTTCGAATCGATGACAAACAGCGTGTCGGGCAGGCGGCTCAGGTTCTTGATGCCGGCCAGATTGGCCTGCAGGTGTTTGCGCTCGCGTTCCAGCTTCACCACTTCTTTTTTCGGCAGCAGCTCGTAACGGCCGTCGGTGGCCATCTCATCGAGCTCTTTCAGCCGCTTCACCGACTTCTGCACCGTCACCCAGTTGGTGAGCAGACCACCCAGCCAGCGCTGGTTGACGAAGAACATGCCGCAACGCGTCGCTTCCTCGGCGATCGCATCCTGCGCCTGGCGCTTGGTGCCCACGAACAACACCAGCTTGCCTTCGGCCACCGAGTCCTGCACAAACTTGGACGCTTCCTTGAACATCTTCAGCGTCTTCTGCAGGTCGATGATGTAAATTCCGTTGCGCTCGCCGAAGATATATTCCTTCATCTTCGGGTTCCAACGCTTCGTCTGGTGTCCGAAGTGAACGCCGGCTTCGAGCAACTCCTTCATCGTGATATTTGCCAAGCTACCTCCTAGGTTGGCTTGCATCCTTTGCGGCGGCTTGGGCGTTTCACGCCTGGCCGGATCGCTCTGGATTGCTTTCCCGTGACCCGCCCTATGCGAGTGCGGGAGAATTCGTTCCGGTTGAACCGTTCCGACTCACCCCCGGAACCACAAGGCGAGAAGTCAGGGGTTAGGGGCTAGGGATTAGTCATCTGAAATCTGCAACTAGCCCCTAACCCCCAGTCCCCAATCCCGTCTTTACCGCTTAGAGAACTGGAACCGCTTACGAGCGCCCTTCTGCCCGTACTTCTTGCGCTCTTTACCACGAGCATCGCGACGCAGAAAGCCTTCGGCCTTCAACTTGGGCCGCAGCTCGGGATTAAACTCCTGCAGCGCACGCGCCGTTCCCATGCGCACTGCGCCTGCCTGGCCATTCACGCCTCCGCCGTCAACCGTGCAAACCACGTTGAAGCTGGCGATGGTTTCGGTGAGCACCAGCGCCGACTTGGCCATAATGCGCTGGGCCGCGGTCACGAAGTGTGCTTCAAACGGTTTCCCGTTGACCGTGAACTCGCCGCTGCCAGGACGCATGAACACGCGGGCCACGCTCGACTTGCGGCGTCCCGTTCCGTAGTACTGAACCTGATCTGCCATCGTTTGTCCGTCGGGAGACGCGTGCTCCCTTTGATCCTTCCCTGAAGGGGCGTGCCTTCAGGCACGCCGTCAAAATTCATTCCCAAAATTCCAGCGGGCTTTAGCCCGCCTGGTATCCAGCTCTCGCGCTACGCGCGCTTGGCGGCTGCGGCAGCCTTGACTTCGGGCTTCTGCGCCGCGTGCGGGTGCTTGTCGCCCCGGTAAACCTTCAGCTTGCCGGCCATGGTACGTCCCAGCTTGGTATGCGGCAGCATGCCGGTAATGGCCTCTTCCACAATCTGCTCCGGCTTGCGCGCAAAGCGCTTCTTGTACTCCTCAGCCTTCATGCCGCCGGGGAACCCAGAGTAGTGGTAATAAACCTTGTTGTCAGCCTTTAGGCCGCTAATGCGGACCTTCTCGGCATTGATCACGATGACATGGTCCCCGCAGTCCATAAACGGCGTGTACTTGGGGCTGTCCTTGCCAGAGAGGATGCGCGCGATACGGCTGGCCAGCCGGCCCAGAGTCTGGCCGTCGGCATCAATGACAAACCACTTGCGCGCAATTTCCCCCTTGGGGAAATAGGTTGACATCTGTGAGTCTCCCAAAATAATTGAAAACCGCGAAAGATCCGCTGAGTTCTGGCGCTGGACGCGCTAGGAAACTTGCTGGCGGGCAAACGCAGGACTACGAAAGATTTAAGAATAGACTACGGAAGCGGCTATTGTCAATGAAACGATAGCAGCAAAACGGCTTCCAGCCTGAGGTTAGCCCTTGCGACTGACGTCCTGTCTAACCGCCATGCCTGCTGGCGATAAACACTCCGAAGACGATGTGGGCCAGTACGAAACCAGTAGCCAGGATGGTATTTGCCCATAGCCACGGCATTGGCAGAGCGATGGCGCCGAGCACCACGAACACGATTCCCATCGCCGGCACTGAGCGGACCGAGAACGCGCCGGCCTGCACGACCCCAATTCCATACAGCAACAACCACACACCAGGTATCAGCCGCGTGGAACCGTCCCAGACAATGGCCGCCGTAAGCACCGCACCGGCCGCCAAGGCCGGCAGCAATCCCATCAACAGCCGCCGACCCGCGCCCGACATGAAATCCGTTCCCTGCCGGGAAGCTTTCCGGCTCATGCTGAACAGCGCGATGGTGAATGCGACCAGCGCTTCGGCAAGCCAGACTGCGAGCCAGCCATCTATGGTCTGCTGGCGCATGGCAAAGGACGCAGCGATGAACGCGGTCACTCCGACGGCACACAAGCCCCAGCCAGAGACAACGGTTGATGTCGAACTGCGCGTCATGTATGCATTAACACTCAGTTCCTCTGGCGTACAGTTCTAACCTTGTTCCCACTCGAACACTGCGAATGAGCGAGGGCGCCCAGCTCACTTTTTTGCCGCTGGTTCCGGCGCTCCTACCCGCTTTGCCACCTTGAACGTCAGCTTGTGCTCCTTCTTGTCCACGTCGACGATGACGTGATCGCCGTGCAGCACTTCGCCATCGAGAATCTTCAGGGCCAGTGGGTCCTGCACCAGGCGCTGGATGGCCCGCTTCAGCGGACGCGCGCCGTAGTTCGGATCGTAGCCTTCGGTGAAGATCAGTTCCTTCGCCTTCGCGGTAAGCTCCAGGCTGATCTTGCGCTCGGCCAGCAGGCGGCGCAGGTCCTCCAGCCGCAGGTCCACGATCTTGGTCAACTGCTCTTTGCCGAGCGGGTTGAAGATGACAATGTCGTCAACGCGGTTGAGGAACTCGGGTTTGAAATGCGCCCGCAGCGCCTCCATCACTCTCTGGTGCGCTTCGGCGATCTGCTCGGGCGAGCGCTCTCCCAAGTCCTGCAGGTAGCTGGATCCGATGTTCGAGGTCATAATGATGATGGTGTTCTTGAAATCGACAATCCGGCCTTTGCCGTCGGTGAGACGGCCATCGTCCATGATCTGCAGGAAGATGTTGAACACGTCGGGATGCGCCTTCTCGATTTCGTCAAACAGCACCACTGCGTATGGCCGGCGGCGTATCGCTTCGGTCAGTTGTCCACCTTCGTCGTAACCGACGTAGCCCGGAGGCGCGCCGATGAGCCGCGACACCGAATGCTTCTCCATGTACTCCGACATGTCGATGCGAATCATGGCGTGTTCGTCATCGAACAGAAACTCCGCCAGCGCCCGCGCCAGCTCGGTCTTGCCTACACCAGTAGGTCCTAGGAAGATGAACGAGCCAATCGGGCGGCGGGGATCGCTCAGCCCGGCGCGCGAACGGCGGATGGCGTTGGCCACGCTCTGAATGGCTTCGTCCTGCCCAATGACGCGCTGGCGCAGCCGGTCTTCCATCGTGACCAGCTTCTTCACTTCGCCTTCCAGCATCTTCGACACCGGAATGCCGGTCCACTTGCTGACGATCTTGGCGACGTCTTCCTCGTCTACCTCTTCTTTCAACATGCGCGACTGCTTGCCGTCCATCGCGGCGCCGAGCTTCTTGACCTCAGCTTCAAGCTGCGGCAACTCGCCGTACTTGATTTTGCCGGCACGCTCGAAGTCGCCTTTGCGCGTGACTTCCTGTTCTTCCAGCTTCAGCTTCTCAATGCGCTCCTTCAACTCGCGCACCTTGGCGATGGCTTCCTTCTCCTGCTTCCAGCGCGCCTTCAGGGCGTTGGCTTGTTCCTTGATATGCGCCAGCTCTTTCTCGACCAGGGCGAGCCGTTCGCGGGAGTTCGAATCGTCTTCGCGCTTCAGGGCCTGGCGCTCGATCTCAAGCTGCGTGGCCCGGCGCTCAAGTTGATCGATCTCGGTCGGCATGGAGTCGATCTGGATGCGTAGCGAAGCCGCGGCCTCATCGATCAGGTCGATGGCTTTGTCGGGCAGAAAGCGGTCGGAAATGTAGCGATGCGACAACGTCGCCGCCGCCACAATGGCCGAATCCTTGATGCGGACGCCGTGATGAACTTCGTATTTCTCGCGCAGCCCGCGCAGGATGGCGATGGTGTCTTCCACCGTAGGCTCACCCACATAGACGGGCTGGAAGCGGCGCTCCAGCGCGGCGTCTTTCTCGATGTACTTGCGATATTCGTTGAGCGTAGTCGCGCCGATTGCACGCAATTCACCACGTGCCAACGCGGGCTTCAGCATGTTGGACGCGTCAATCGCGCCTTCAGCCGCGCCGGCGCCTACCAGCGTGTGCAGCTCGTCGATGAACAGGATGATCTGTCCGTTGGACTGCTCGATTTCTTTCAGCACTGCTTTCAGCCGGTCTTCAAACTCGCCACGATACTTCGCGCCGGCCAGCATCGCGCCCAGGTCGAGCGACACCACGCGCTTGTTCTTCAGTTGCTCAGGAACATCGCCGGAAACAATGCGCTGTGCCAGACCTTCAACAATAGCGGTCTTGCCCACCCCCGGTTCGCCGATCAGCACCGGATTGTTTTTCGTCCGGCGCGACAGCACCTGCACCACGCGGCGAACTTCCTCGTCGCGCCCGATCACGGGATCGAGTTTGCCCTGACGGGCGAGCTCGTTCAGGTCCTTGGCGTATTTCTCCAGCGCCTGGTACTTCGCCTCCGGGTTCTGGTCGGTCACCTGCTGACTGCCGCGCACTACGGTCAGGGCGCGCAGAATGTTGTCATAGGTCGCTCCCGCATCGGCGAGGATCTTCTGGGCCGGATCGCGCTTCAGCTTGGAAAGAGCCAGCAGCAGGTGCTCAGTCGAGACATATTCGTCCTTGAAGTTGGCCGCCTCTTTGAAGGCGTTTTCCAGCATCTGCGACGCGGCATCGGACAGATGCGCCTGGGTGGCGCCGCTGCCGGAAACCTTGGGCAGCTTCTCGATCTCGCGCATCGCCTGATTCTGCACCGTGGCCACATGCAGTCCCACGCGCTCCAACAGAGGCGAGACGATGCCTTCGCGATCTTCGAGCAGCGCGGCCAGAATATGTACCGGCTGCAACTCAGGATTGCCATGCTCGCTGGCGATGTCGTTCGCCCGCTGCATGGCTTCCTGCGCTTTCACGGTCAATTTGTCCCAGCGAATTGCCATCGGTAACTCCAGTTGTCAGTAGCCAGTCATCAGTGGCCAGTGGCCAGCTCAACCTAGGCTACTCGCTTGGACTTCGGAAATCTCTTAAAGCCGAAAATCTTTGGCGATTACTTTCCGACAGGCGCAACTGGCAACTGGCAACTGAAAACAGCTTCCGCCCCTCCGGGTGAGTACTTTCAGTAAACTAAAGGGAGACGAGATTCCCGCCTCCCTCGAACTCCCCAGTCCGTCTCCCTCCAGAAACCCACCGGAAGGGCGAAACTTGATCAGGCAACCTGACCCTTGCTGGCGGGGTGGGTCTGGCTCTCGGGCTTCTTGCCTTCGACACCTTTCTGGCTGCCTACAGTGACTTTGATCTGCTTCGGCTTGGCCTCGGCACGCTTGGCCAACCGGATGGTCAACACGCCATTGTTGTAGTCGGCGTGAATGTCCTCGGTGTTCACGGTGTTCGGCAGGGTGAACGAGCGGCTGAAGCTGCCGTAACGGCGCTCCACCCGACGGAAGTTCTCTTCCTTCTCTTCCTTCTCGAACTTGCGCTCGCCACTTACCGTCAGAGTGTTGTTCTCGACCTTGACGTCGAGGTCCTTCTCATCGACGCCAGGCACTTCCAGCTTCAACTGAACGCTCTGCTCGTCCTCGTAAATGTCAACCGGGGGAGCAAACGCTCCGGCGGTCAGCGACTCTTCGCGCCCGCCACCGTACTGCTGTTCAAACAGCCGGTTCATGCGTTGCTGCAAAGCATTCAATTCACGGAAAGGGTCCCAACGGGTCAACACAGTCATGGTTTCAACATCCTCCAACAGAATTTTGTGGTCATTATGACCTCGCTAAGTTTGATGCATAACTTAGCAAATAGGAAGCATAAAATATGAGTGTAATATTGTCAAATATTAAAATGCAAAAATCACCACCAATGTAACTAACAGATTAATAAATACTTACACAAACTAGGTGACCGAATAGGGAGAGGTTTATCCGTCGTCTTTTCAATTCAAGAGGAAAGCTAGCGAGGGGGCGCCTCTAAGTCGGACGCGACGTGGCGGCTTTACGAGACCAAATAGAGCGCGACCAGCGGAGCCAAGTTGAGCAAGAGTATCCCGATCTTGTAGGCAGAAAGACCGGCGTAATGCATGGCATCAAAGGTCTCGATCGAGAGCTTAAACCAGCGGCCATGCATGCGGTACATCCAGTCATGGGCGAAGACAAAGACGCCAAACCAGATGAGTAGAATCGCGTAATTAAAGACAGCACACCAGAGAAGAACGTGCCTGATTTCATTCATTGTCACAGCAAACCCCCAGTTAGCAGGCGAAAGAACAACTGAACATACACGACTTGGATGCAGCCTAATCCTATCCCCGAATTTCAAGCTGGTCCCACTGAGAGGAGATGTACAGCAAGAACTAGCGCGGTAGCAATGGCTATTTTCAGGGATCGCGGGAATCCAGCGAGACCCGTTATCGCAGCACCTGGCAGATGACGCACTTCAGGTAGGCGGTCTCCGGCACATTCAACAGCACGGGATGGTCAAGTGACTGGCCGCGCTCTTCGAGAATGTGCACTCGACGGCCTGCATCGGCAGCGGCCGAGCCCAGCATTGCCAGAAACTCGCCCTGGCCGACATGGAAGGAACATGAGCAGGTGACCAGAGTGCCACCGGGCCGAAGCATCTTCAGAGCGCGCAGATTCAACTCCTTATATCCGCGCAGGGCAGTCGGCACGGCGCGCTTGGTCTTGGCGAATGCCGGCGGGTCGAGAACGATGGTGTCGTACTGCCGGCCCGCAGTAGCGTAGTCCTTGAGCAGGTCGAACGCGTTGGCCTCGATCCATTCGATCTCGCCGCAGTGGTAGGCGTCGAGATTGAGCTGCTCATTCCGCTCTGCCACTTCCAGCGCCGGGCGAGACGAGTCCACCGCGGCAACCGTTGCGCAGGCTCGGGCCAGGTGCAGCGCAAATCCTCCCTGATAGGTAAAGCAGTCGAGGGCGTCGCCGTGCGCGTAGCCTGCAGCCGCAGTATAGTTTTCGCGCTGATCGAGAAAAGCGCCGGTCTTCTGCCCACCCAGTCCGTCGAAGTGGAAGCGCACTCCGTTCATGGTGAAGATGGTGCTGGAGCGCTCACCGCGCACCAGTTGCGACTCGCGCGGCGGCAGTTGCTCCAGTTCGCGAATGTGGGGATCGACGCGCTCCACCACGTTGGCCTGGGGAAAGTGCTCGCCGATCGCGTCCACCACCGTCTGGCGAATGTCCGGGCGATCGAAAGCCTGGGTCAGTGCCTGCTGGCAAAGCACGTCGTTGTACTTGTCGAGCATAAGCCCTGGCAGCATGTCTGCCTCGCTGAAGATCACACGGTAGGAGTCGGTGTCGCGCGCAACCTGCGCGCGCCAACGGACTGCGGCCGCAATGCGTTCCTGCAAAAGCGACGTGAGCTGCGCCTGGTTGATTTCGTCGCCAGTCAGAAGGCGGATCGCAATCTGCGATGCGCTACTGTACAGCGCCGACCCTAGATGGCGGCCGCGCTCATCGCGGACGTGCACCAGCGAGCCGGCCAGAGCCTCGGCGGGCGGCACTAGATCAGAGCGATACACCCACAAATGTCCGCCTCGCAAGCGCGCCGCGCCGCGGTGGTTCACGGTTATGAGTGGGATGGAGTTTGTCAGGAACGTCCTCACGTGCGAAACCAAACGATTATCTTACGCGGGAGGGTGAAACATGGGGTCACGGTTGAGCCGGAGGAATTGTGCTACTGTGCGGCGGCCTCGTCTGCCTCGGCGGACTCTTCTTTGGCTGGTTTGGCGGCATGTCCGGCCTTTTCGCTTTTCGCTGTGGTTTCTTCCGGCTTGGGCGGAGGAGGAACGTAGTACAGAATCCGGTTGCAGTAAAAGCAGGTGACGATCTGCTCGTTGCTCATGACTTCCTGAAACACCTGCGGTCGCAGCCGCACCCGGCAGGCCGAGCAACTTTCGTCCTCATAAACCGCCGCCATGACGGAGCCGCGCAGCTTGAGCACGCGGTCGTAATGGGTGAGGGTCTCCTCGGCGACGCCGGAACGCAACTCCTTGCGCGCGGCGCTCAATTCGGCAAGCTGTTTTTCGTCCTCAGCCGTCTGCGCCCGGGCGTGGTCTTTCTCTTTTTCATTCGCAGCGGTGTCGGCTTTGAGCGCGATTTCAGCCTGTTTGATGGCTTCTTTTCGCGCATCGGTGGCCACCATGATTTCCAGGATCTTATCTTCCAGCTTGCGTATCTCAGACTCGGCGAATTGGATCTCGTGGTTCAGCGCCCTGTACTCGTCGTTGGTCTTTACCTTCAGCGACTGGTCCCGGTACTTGCTGATTTTCTCCTGCTGGTCCTTGATGTCGGACTCGTGTTTACGGCGGGCAATCTCATCAGCCTTCATTGCCGCCTGGGCGGCCTCAAGTTGGGCCTTGGAACCGGCGAGTTTGGCCTCGATCTCCGCCACCTGCTTGGGCAGGGCCGCAACCTCGGCCTTAAGCGTGGCAATGCGGGCATCGACCACTTGCAGGTCGATCAGCTTTTGCAGATCGGAATTCATCTGGACCCCACGGGAACCTGCTGGGATTCTAGCACGCAGAAACCGGGCCTCAGCCCGCGGTCCCATTGGCGGACTAAGGTTTTCGGTCTATTGAGAGAATACGGTGAGCGCAGCTAGCATGAGGACATGGCCATCGAAATTGCGCGACTTTGTCTGGGATTGCTGATTACGGCTTTCCACAAACGGATTGCCGACTTCGTCATCGAGCGCGAGCGTTCCCTGGTGATCAGTTTTCGCAGCCGAGGCATGCCTTTACCGGCGGCGCTCAGCACTGCGACGGCACGCAATCTTTACTTCGGCATCGGCATGTTCATCGTGGTTGTCGAGTGGTTGCGGATCTATCAGATTTACCGCTGACGACCTCTGAAAAGTGGCTGCTTCTCCCCGCACCTCACCATGTACGATTGCTTCCGCGTATATGAGCGTCAACTTCACCGGCACTTGGATCGCAGATTTGCCCAAGAGCAGGTTCGTGGGTCAACCCCCGAAAGCTATTTCGATCAAAATCGAGCAGTCGGACTGCGAACTAAAAGAAGAAATGGTTGTCACGAGACTCGATGGAAACACAGAACGCGTGGTCTTCAAATGCTGGCTCAATGGCAAGCCAGATCAAAATTCGTTGAATGGCAGACTAGTTCGAGGAAATGCAAGATGGGAAGGCGAAGAGCTGGTAATTGAATCATGGATGCAGGTTGCTACACGGGAAATGCATTTCTGTGATTGCTGGTCGTTATCGTCCGACGGGCAGACATTGATCATGGAGCACCGCAATGACGATTTGTCGGGACAACTCACAGTTCTCTATAGAGCGGACTAACGAATCCGAGAAAACCATGTTCTACCGCCAATCATGTGCATCCTGGGGTCTCCAGCCTCGACTCGCGCCAGTCGCGGCATGAATCTACTCTCCTGATATAAACTTCCCCGCTACGGATTTTTCTGGTCGGAGCTAACGTGAACTCACGGTTTGCTGCATTCGTCTGCTGTTTCCTGTTTACTTCATTCCTGATGGCGCAATCGGTCTCTTCCCCGGGCTCGCAGGAGTCCCCGGCCAAGAGAGATCTCACCATTGAAGAAATGTTAAAACCTGGCGGCATACTGGGGCGCGGTCCGGAAGATGTGAAGTGGAGCCCGGATGGCTCCAAGGTTTCCTTCGTGCAACGCGACGACAGCGGCGAACACGGAGCCTTGTATTACGTGGACGTCACCGCGGCAGGCAAGCCAGCCATGTTGGTAGCGAGCGAGAAGCTGGCGACTCTGGCTCCTCCCACCAGTACCATCAAAGACGAACGCAAGAAAGAAGCGGCGCAGCGTTATTCCATTGGCGCCTATCACTGGTCGCCCGATTCCAAGAAGCTGCTGTTCGACTCCATGGGACAACTTTGGCTTTACACCCTGGACAGCGGCACGGCCGTGCAGGTCACAAGCAGCTCCGACGCCGCGGTTGATCCCAAGTTCTCGCCGGATGGAACTCGCGTGTCGTATGTGCGCAAGCACAACCTCTACACCCGGCCTCTGGACAGCGGGAGCGAGCGAACTCTTACCAAAGATGGTGACGACAACCTGCTGAACGGGGAAGTCGACTGGCTTTACGAAGAAGAGTTGTTCACCCGCAGCAATTACTTTTGGTCCCCGGACGGCCGGCAGATTGCGTTTCTCCAGATGAACGAGAAGGAGGTCCCCACCTATCCCATCACCGACTGGATGCCTACGCATGCCACGGTGGACCAGGAAAAGTATCCTCAGCCCGGCGATCCAAATCCCAAAGTGCGCCTTGGGGTGGTGGCCTCCGATGGCGGCAAAACGAAGTGGATTAATGCGGGAACAGGCGGCGATGTGCTGCTGTCGGACAGTCCCGATTCGCTGGTTCCCCGCTTCGGTTGGGTGCGCGACGGCCTGCTCTGGGCGATGGCCCTTAACCGACTGCAAAACCGCCTAGACTTGTATTTTGTGGATGTCAAGACCGGAAAATGGGCCCTGATGATGACCGAAACCACCGACGCCTGGTTCGACATGCATCCCGAGGTGGACTTCCAGGCCTTGTCTTCCGGCGATCGCTATTTGTGGACGAGTTGGCGTGACGGACATAACCACATTTACCTGTACCAGTTCGATAAGGAGAATCCGCTGAACGGCACGGCAACCGTGGTGGCACAGCTCACGCATGGCGACTGGGAAGTCGAGAGCATCGATGGCGTTGACGAAAAAAAGGGAGTGGTCTATTTCTCGGCGAACGAGGGTGATTGGCGGCAGAAGAACCTCTATGCCGTGGGACTGGACGGGAAGAACTTCCACCGCATCTCCAAGGAAAATGGCTCGCACTCCACGGAGTTCGATCGCAACGCCAAGTATTACGTGGATAATTACTCGTCGCTGACCACGCCACCGACAGTTTCGCTATGCAGCGCCGACGGTGCCTGCAACGCGTTTTGGAAGGCGCGCAGCGTTGAGGCCTACAGCCTGTTGACTCCGAAGTTCGTGGACTTCAAGGCAGCCGATGGAACAACCACTTTGCAAGGCGTGATCCTGCTGCCCGAGAGCGGGCCGATGATTGCGAACGGCAAAGTGCCGCTCATCGTCAATCCCTATGGCGGCCCGGCAGCACAGGACGTACGTGATGCCTGGGGTGTCATTAGTTTGTTCGACCAGGTCCTGGCGCGGCAGGGCTTCGCCATTCTGAAAGTTGACAATCGCGGCATGGCCAATCGAGGCAAGGCCTTCGCCATGGCCGTCAAGCACAACCTAGGCGAGACCGAACTGAGCGACCAATTGGCCGCCGTGAAGCAAGCTCTGCAACAATTTCCGCAGCTGGACGGAAACCGGCTGGGATTCTGGGGCTGGAGCTACGGTGGATATTTCACGCTATACACGCTCGAGCACACAGACATGTTCAAGGGCGGAGTTTCGGTGGCGCCGGTGACCGACTGGCGCAATTACGATTCAATCTACACTGAGCGCTATATGGGCCTTCCCAGGGAAAACCCTGAGGGTTACAGAAAAAGCTCGGCGCTGAACTTCGCGGCCGACTTGCATGGCAAGCTGCTGGAGGTGCACGGCACCAGCGACGACAATGTCCACATGCAGAACACCATTCAGATGGTCAATGCGTTCATCAACGCAGGCAAGCAGTTCGAATTGATGATGTATCCCAGCAAGACCCATGGCATTGCCGGGTACGAGGCCCGGACTCACCTGTTTCATATGATCGAGGATCACTTCGAGAAGATACTCGCGCCGGACAAATAGTACGGGAATTTCACCACAGAGGCACTGAGACACAGAAGAGCAATTAGCAAAATCGAAATGGCTACGTGCTAAGTGCCAAGTGCCAAATGGTTTCTCTGTGTCCCCCGTGTCTCTGTGGTGAATTCGCCTTCGACTTGCCCTTGCCCGGCTCTTTCTGTTTGAATTCGAAGGCACTGAATCCAGCAATCCTGGGAGCGTCACCCTGGCGAACCAAGTCTTCGCATGCAAGTCTATCGACAAGCTGATCTCCGATTCGCAAGAGCCGGAACATCGGCTTAAGAAGACGCTGGGACCGTGGTCGCTGATCGGGCTCGGCATTGGCGCCGTGATCGGCTCCGGCATCTTCACCGTGATAGGAACGGCGATTGCCGGACAGAAATTTGATACCTCATCCATCTTGAACGCACCGGTGGCCGACTATCTGGTGCATCACGCGGCCACGCTGGGCCGGCCTGGCGCGGGTCCGGCATTGGCGATTTCTCTGGTGCTGGTGGCTATCGTCTGCGCCTTCACCGGGCTTTGCTATGCCGAACTGGCATCGATGATTCCGATCGCCGGGAGCGCTTACACCTACACCTACGCCACCATGGGTGAGTTGATTGCCTGGATCATCGGCTGGGACCTCATTCTGGAGTACGCGGTCAGCAACATGGCCGTGAGCGTGGGCTTCGCCGCGCACATGGTCGCCACGTTCAGTTGGTTCGGTTGGCATCCTGCCTTGCGCTGGATTACCCCCGCATACTTGCCCGGAGGTCTAACCGACCTGCAAAACAATGTGCTCTATGCGCCGGGCTGGCACTTTGGCTTCAACCTTCCGGCGTTTCTGATTGTCATGTTGCTGACGGTGGTGCTGGTGCGCGGCATCCGCGAATCGGCCGAGACCAACAATGTCATGGTGCTCCTGAAGATCGCCGCCATCCTGGCCTTCGTGTTCGTGGGAATGCGATTCATTCATCCCGCCAACTATCACCCGTTCGCGCCGAACGGCTGGCCAGGCGTGCTGACCGGCGGCTCGATCATCTTCTTCACCTATATTGGATTCGACTCGGTCTCAACGGCGGCGGAGGAGGCGCGCAACCCGCAGCGCGATCTGCCAATCGGAATTATCGCCACGCTCGTCGTTTGTACCTTGCTGTACATTGCCGTTGCCGTAGTCCTGACGGGTATCGTTCCCTGGCAGACTTTGATTGACGACGCGGCGCCCGTGGTCAACAGCATGAGCAAGCTGGCGGGAACCAACAAGTCCGCGCTTTTGCATTGGACAGAGCTGGCGGTCCTTTTTGGCGCGATGATGGGCATGATCTCGTCGCTGCTGGTGTTCCAGTTGGGACAGGCGCGCGTGTGGTTCTCAATGTCGCGCGATGGCTTGCTGCCCAGAATGTTCAGCCGGGTGCATCCGCGATTTCGAACGCCGGCTATCGCGACCTGGATCGCGGGATTTCTGGTGGGTATTCCCGGCGGAATTCTGGACATCGGCACGCTTTCGGATTTGTCGAACATCGGCACGCTGTTCGCGTTTGTCCTCGTGTCGATCGGAGTCATCATCCTGCGCTACAAGCAGCCGGAGCGGCGGCGCGGATTTCGCGCACCAGGCGGGCTGGCAGCGCCTATCCTCAGCGTAGTATTTTGCGTACTGCTGATGGCTGGCCTGCCGATTTTGACCTGGTTGCGCTTTTTCGTTTGGCTGATTATCGGGTTGATGGTGTACATGCTCTACAGCCGCCACCGCAGCGAGTTCAGTCCGCGCCAGAGCCCAGGGAAGTAGCGCTTGTTTGACACATCCGTCTCCTCCGACTTTATTGCCTCGTTGCCCAAGGCCGAACTCCATCTGCACCTCGAAGGCACCGTCGATCCCCCAACACTGGCGGAACTGAGTCGCCGCCATCCCACGCCGCTACCCAGCACCAATAATCGCTACAAGAACATTGAAGACAGCGGACGCGTCTTCAGCGAAGAAGAAGCTCGTGCGTTGTACGAATACCAGGATTTCACCGGCTTTCTGGTCGCGTTCAAGGCGGTCACCGAGCGAATGCGTACCGCCGACGACTACGAGCTGGTGACCTATCGCATGATGCAGAAGCTGCATGCGCAGAATGTTCTTCATGCCGAGGTGTACATCTCTGCCGGCGTGGTGCAGTGGCGCGGGCAGGAATTTGCTCCTCTGTTTGAAGGAGCGGAGCGGGGGCGGCAGCGCGGCGAACGCGAGTTTGGAATGTCGCTGTACTGGATTTTCGATGCGGTCCGGCACTTCGGCGTCAATGAAGCGCGCCGCGTGGTTGAAGAGGCAATTCGCTTCAAGGAAAGCCGTGTCGCGGGCATCGGAATTGGCGGGGACGAGCGCCGCGCCGGGCCCGAGCAGTTCCGTGAAGTGTATGATCACGCAGCACAACACGGGTTACGCTTGACCGTACATGCCGGGGAAACGGTGGGAGCTGAATCCATCTGGGGCGCGCTCAGGGAACTGAAGGCGGACCGGATCGGGCATGGACTGCACGCTGTCGACGATCCGGAACTGGTACGACATCTCGCCGACAAACAAATTCCAGTGGAAATATGCATCACCAGCAATGTCATGACCGGCTGCTGCGGTACGGTGGAGCAACATCCGGTGCGTAAATTATTCGACGCCGGAGTGCCGGTCACGCTGAATACCGACGATCCCGACATGTTCCATACGAATCTGTCGCAGGAATATCGGATTGCACAGCAGATCTTCAGCTTCAGCGACGATGAGCTTCGCGAGTTAGCTAAGAATTCCTTCCGCGCTTCGTTCCTGCCGGAAGAAAAGAAGAGCGAGTACCTGGCGAGATTTCTGAAGCCCTTGTTTGCTGATTCTGTTACTTCCCCCGTGCCGCACGAAAGGCAGCCAGGCGCTCGCTAACATTCATCACGTGCTGTGGCAGATCGAGTTGCGAGCCTTCCTCAAGAATGGGGATCAGCTTGTCGAACTCCGGACCGGAGTGCGATCCGGTCACGACGATCCGCACCGGATGAAACAGCTCTTTGCCCTTGGCGCCGGTCGTCGCCTTCACCTCGTTCATGATGGCCTTGAAGGCTTCTGGCGTCATCGGCGACCGGCTATCTTCCACTTGCTGGGCAAATGCGGCGAGCACGTCGGAAGTCTTGGGCAAGGCAAACACCTCGGCATTATCAGGAGAGCTGACCGCAGTCGCGGCATCGTAGCGAAAGATCAATGCGGCGCGTCCAGGAAGCTGGTCCAGCTTGTCTACCGAAGGAGCCAGCAGGGCAACGACCTTGCTGAACCAGGCGCGAGTGGGCCCATCGGGATTCTCTGGCAGCAACCCGGCGCGCACAAAGTAACGGCTTCAGCGAGCCGCTCGATGCGCTCCGGCGGGCCTTGCTTGATGTAATGCCGGTTCACCCAGTACAACTTCTCCATGTCGAAGACGGCGGGCGATGGAGTTACGCGCTGCAGGGAAAATTCCCTGATCAACTCTTCGGGCGAAAAGATTTCGCGGTTGCCGCCGGTCGGCGCCCAACCCAATAGCGCGAGGTAATTCACCAGGGCCTCGGGCAGTACCCCCATCTCGCGGAAATTTGCGATAGAGGTTGCCCCGTGCCGCTTGGACAAGCGCTCGCGATCACTCCCCAGAATTGTGGACAAGTGCGCGAACTCTGGCACCGGCCATCCCAGCGCCTCGTAAAGCGCCACCTGTTTAGGCGTGTTGGACAGGTGATCGTCGCCGCGAATGACGTGGGTGATGTCCATCAGCGCGTCGTCCACCACCACCACATAGTTGTAAACCGGAATGCCGGTGGAGCGGAGGATGATGGGATCGCTGACCACTTCGCTGGAGAACTCGACCGGCCCGTGCACGATGTCGTGAAAGCGAATGGGATGCTCTGGAATCCGCAGCCGGATTGCCGCGGCCTCGCCACCGGCGCGACGGCGCTGGCTTTCTTCCGGATCGAGCGCGCGGCATTTTCCCGAGTAGATCGGCGGCAGTTTGTGTGCCAGCGCATGCTCGCGGTCCCGCTCCAATTCTTCCTGCGAGCAGAAACAGAGATAGGCTTTGCCTTCTTTCACCAGCCGCTCGGCGTGCTCGCGATACAACTCCAGACGATCGCTCTGGCGGTAGGGCGCGTGCGGGCCCCCGACGTCGGGACCTTCGTCCCAGTCGATGCCGAGCCACTTCAGGTCGTCGAGGAGTTGGTCCTCGAAACGCGCCTCGCTTCGGGCAACATCGGTGTCTTCAATGCGCAACACCATCACGCCGCCGGCTTGCCGGGCAAAGAGCCAGTTGAACAATGCGGTACGGGCGTTGCCGACATGCAGTTGTCCCGTAGGGGAGGGAGCAAAGCGAACGCGGACTTTAGGAGCGGGGCTCACGCTTTGATGTTAGCAAGGCGACGGTCTAAACACACATATAACCCCCGCAGGCAGCACGGTAACACATAACAGCGGCTACGTGGGCGGCACGGTCGGAGTGTCTTCGTCCTCAACCGGCGTCCCGCCCTGCCGCTGCATCTGATCTGAAATTTCTTTCAGGACATCCTCACGATAGGCGCCGTTGTGCAGGCGGTCCGTCAATTCCTGGAGCGCCACGTTAAGCACGTGGTAATGGTGCAGTTCGCTATAGCGCGGATCGGTGGTCACTTCCTTCCACAGACCGTGCAGCAGGTCCACGTCTTCCTGGCGCATTCGGGGGAGATGCGGCCCCAGCAGATATTCGTGCTTTGTACCGTTGGGTTCGACCACAACCAGGCGCAGACGTGGACGCGGTTCGGCCAGCCGTTCCCAGGCATCGCCGGTAAGTTTGCCCTGCTCGTCGGCGGTGAGCTTGTTCGACAGACCGCACACGATGACGGAAGAATGCAAGCGCTGCGCCGTGGCCACGATGCTTTCGAAAACATCATTGGTGGGCACCACCACCAGCGAAACGTGCTTGCCTTCCTTCTCAGCGGCAGTGACCACCGCAGTGAACAACTCCTGCTCATACTTCTTGAACACGTCGGAGGTGTCTACCACCTCACTGCCGCTGAAAGAGTGCTCACGTTGATAGACGCGCGAAGTCATGACCACTACATCGGTCTTAGTGGTGTCCGTTTTAGCCAGTACCTGCCGCAAGTAGTAAAGGTTCCGGGGATCACGGACGGCGACAAGGATGTTGCCTGGTCGCACCTCCATAGCTTTCGCGCTCAACTCCCGGTCCGTGGCTATGTTGAACTGCTCAAGCCCTGATTCGCCAGAGGCGTGCTGGTATGCCGTACGCCGCTCAGAGATTGTCAGGATCAGGAAAAACACCAGGCTGAAAGACACGCCCGCGATGGTGGCCAGTTGCTTGGTGAATAGGTTCACGATGGCGGTGGAAAACAACAGTAGCGAAATCAGGACCAGTCCTACGGGAATTTCGACTCCCTTAATGCGAATGTTGCCCGGCACCTTCCACTGCCGGTTCTCGGGACTGGTGTAGCGGAGCACCACCACCGCCAGCGACATGAACGAGAAGCTCCAAATCACGCCGAAGGCATAGAGCGAGGCCAACAGGTAGACATTGCCGCGGCTGGCAAGAATGGTAAATATCTGCAAGCCGACGATCATGTTGATGACGCGATAGCTGGTACCAAAACGCTTCTGGGGTTTCTTAAACCAGGTAGTGAGTACGCCATCTTCGACCATGCGACTGAGGACGCCATTGGCGCCGACAATGGCGGTGTTCACCGCTCCCGACAAGATGAGCGCGCCCACGATGACAACGAAGCCTTGAAAGAACAGTCGCAGGGTGTAGGGACCCACGACGTGCATGGCCAGGCCGCCAATCAGGTTCGCATAGTATTCGGGACGCACCTTGTCGGGGATGATCATGACCGCGAAGAACGACACCAGACCCGTGAAGAACAGGCTGTACAGGAAGATCACCAGCCCGGTCTTTTCCAGGTTCTTTAACTTTGGATGTTCGATCTCGCGGTTGATCTGCGCCAGCGACTCTTCACCACTCATCGCGAGTACGGAGTGCCCAAAACCCACCAGCATCATGATCAGGGGAATTCGCGCCGCCCAGGTGCCTAGCAACCAGCCCAGCGACTCCTTGTCGTGGTGCATGGTGGACGCACTCGGAAATGGCGGCAGGTGCGCACCCGTTTTGGCCAGCGTAATCAGGCACCAGACAATCAGCAGCACCACCATCACGGTGGTGATCTTCATGATCTGCAACGCCCGCTCGCTGGACTCGTGAATGCCTTTGATGTTCTGCCACCAGAAGTACAGCACCACCACTATCGCAAAAGCGGCCGCGAATGAATTGTCGGGAACATGAACGTTGTAGCCGAGGTGATGGAAGGAGTCAGTGAAAAATCCAGCGACGTACTGGCCAGCGGCCACCGCGCTTATTGGACCGGTGAGGATGTAGTCGAACAAGAGCGCAGAAACTGACAACTTGGCGAGGGTCCCGCCCATGGCCTGCTTGACGACCCGGTACACGCCGCCACGGACGAACATGGCGCTGGACTCGATGTAGATGGCCCGCACCGCGTAGCTGAAAAGCATGACCGCGAGCACGAACCAGGGAGCGCTTTTGCCGATGACCTTCTCCGCGTCACCGCCCACGTAGTACGCCGACGAAGCAAGGTCGGAGAGGACAATGGCCGCCGCCCGCCAGAACGAGATAAAGGTCAGCATCACCGAAGTGGCGACGAAGACCTTGATAGCAGGCCGCTGCAGGTTCTCAGCTGGTGTGGACATAGTTGTTGATGCGGCCCGTGGGCAGTGCTCCGTTCACGGAAAACCCGCAATCGGAGTACATCAGTGTACCGCCTTTAATGGTTGCTGGTCGGTGCCTGACCATTTAGGACGAACACTTCAATTCGATGCAGCGTGGCGGCAACGCGAATGGCAGCTATGAGGACAGAAAATTTGCGCCCTCATGACGCCGTTTCCAGTTGTACTGAACGCGTCCGCCGCCTTCTGTGAAACGTCCTCGCCTTCCACCCCTTCGATCTCCAGCAAAAGCGGCGGCGCGTGCGGCGCAGTTCGCAATAGCTCCATCGTCTCCTTCCAATCGATGCTGCCTTGGCCGGGCCAAAGGTGCGCATCGTGATCTTTGTCATTGTCGTGCACGTGGGTCGAGCGCACGCGGTCCTTTAAGACTTCGAACGCCTGCGGCACGCTTGACATGATGTGCGCATGGCCGACGTCGAAGCACACCCCGATATCGTCGAAGTGCCCGGCCAGCAGCAGTTCTATCAGCTTCTCTGGCGTCGAAAGGCCGTTGGTGATGTTCTCGACCAGCAATTGCACGCCTAGTGGTTTAGCGAAGGCGTGCAGGTGTTCGAGGGAACTCATCGCGGCGTCGAGTTTGCGCTCATCCGCCTCTTCGTGTCCGATGCCGACATGCTGCACCAGAAATTGAAAAGGCGCCTGTTCGGCTACCTCGATGGCGCGCTTGATTTCATCTGTGGCCGCAACACGCTGAAGTTTCTCAACCGACGCAATGTTGATGTGGGTCGCGCCGCTGCGTCCCCAATCTTCGTCGGGATGCATGGGAGAGTGCATGGAGTGGAACGTTACTCCGGTGCTGCGAAACCAGTTGGCAATCTGGCGGACGTGCTGCCGGTCGGCGTAGTTGAAGTGCCCGCGTGCTGCAAAGATCTCGATCGCTTCTGCGCCGCCGGACACCATCTGGTCGAGCAGGCCGGGATGCAGCCTCTCCCGCCGCGCATAGATCAGCGTGGACATGGCACGCCGCATCAGAATCCCACTGCCTTTCCGTTATGGCGCCCGTCACTGGCGCCCAGGCGCTCACCGCTGTCGGGATCAATTTCGATGCACTGTGCATCGCCCCAATATTGCGCCTGTGGGCGAGGCTGCCGTCCGGGGACGGAGTCCAAACTCGCGTCCGCAGAAACCTTGTGCCCCATGTGCTCAAGGATGCGAACGGTATCGGGCGAGAAACCTACTTTTTCCAGCTTAATCTCGTCAGGCAGCCATTGATCGTGGAAGCGAGGCTCATTCACCGCCTGCTGAATATTGAGTCCGTAGTCCACCACGCCGATCAGCACGTTGGCGACGGTGGTAATTATGGTGGGGCCACCCTCAGCACCCAGAACCAGGAAAAGCTTGCCGCCTTTGAGCACGATGGTCGGCGCCATCGCTGACAGCGGCCGTTTGCCTGGACCAATGGCATTCGCCGGACCCTGAATCAGTCCAAACATGTTGGGCGCGCCTGGCTTGGAGGCGAAATCGTCCATCTCGTCGTTTAGAAGAAAGCCCAGGCCCTCGGCGGTAACGTGTGAGCCAAAGCTCTCATTCAGCGTAGTGGTGACCGACACGGCGTTGCCCTCAGGATCGACGACCGAGTAGTGGGTGGTGTGGACCGGCTCAACCAGCATCTTCGGCTGCGGATGCGAACTGGCGTAACTGTCCAACTGCGAGAAGATGGACGGGCGCCGCAACTGATTTCCTGGAGTCGCGCGGCGCAGCGGGATGGTTTCGCGCCACGCATTGGCGTAGCGCCTGTCCAAAAGCTGGGCAACCGGAATCTTGGAAAAATCAGGGTCACCGAGGAACTCAGCGCGATCAAAAAATGCCCGCTGATAAGCCTCGGCGATGAGATGTATGCTCTGGGCCGAACCTTCTCCCTGCTTAGCGAGGTCGTATCCTTCGAGGATGTTGAGAGCCTGGAGCAGAGTGACGCCTCCAGACGACGGTGGCGGAGCGCTGATGATCTCGTATCCGCGATACGTGCCGCGAACCGGCTGCCGATCTTTTACTTCGTACTGGGCGAGGTCCTCCGCGGTGATCAGGCCGCCGCCCTTTTCAATTGCCGCAGCCAGTTCATGCGCCATCGCGCCGTGGTAAAAGCCGTCAGGATTTTCGGCGATGCGCTCCAGTGTCTTGGCCAGCTCCGGCTGTTTGAAAACGTCGCCCGGCTGGTAGTAGTCGCCGTCGCGCTGAAAGATGCGGTGCGAATCTGGAAACCTCGCCAGATTGGGATCGTGGAATGACCTCGCTGCGTCGTAGTCAAGCAGGTAACCATCGCGCGCCAGCCGGATTGCCGGCTCCATCACCTGCTTCAGCGTCAACTTGCCCCAGTGTTTCTGTGCGTACACCAGACCCGCTACGGAGCCGGGAACGCCGATCGCTTTGTAGCCGAAAATGCTCATGCCTGGGACAACATTGCCCTGGGCATCCAGATACATGTTGGCGGTAGCTTTGGCTGGGGCTTTCTCACGGAAGTCCAGGAAGTGGACCTCGCCATCCGCCCGGCGGTAGAGCAGGAAGCCGCCTCCACCGATATTGCCTGCCTGGGGTAGCACGACCGCAAGAGCGAAACCGACGCCAACCGAGGCGTCCACGGCATTGCCTCCCTGCTTCATGATCGCGACTCCGGCGTCGGATGCGTCGGGCTGCAATGTGGCGACCATGGCCTTAGGCGCATGCGTCGGGTGCATCCCATTGCCTGCGAAAGCCTGGGCGCCAAGAGCCAGCGCGAGTATCACATGCAGAAAGTGGCGTCGGAGTTTCATAAGGTGGTGGCGGGACAACCCGAAGCCCGGCCGCTCAAATGCGCTCGGGCAAGAAGTTACAGCAGAGCGAGCGCAAAACATTGAGGCTAGCCCACGCCTCTCGGAGAGTCAAATTGGCACGAAGCTCGTCCGTTGAATGAGATCGATTGCAAAATCGCATCGTGTGCTCTTGACTGGCGTTGTCATATATGACAACATACGAAAGGTGGCCTGAGGTAAGTTTGGCAGATGACTAGAAAAACGCGGCCTGTTTCCTGGATCAAGGCAGCACTGAAGGAATTCGAGAAATTTCCAGAAGGGGCGCGGTCGATCTGCCTTACGGCCTTGACCATCGCAGCTGAGGGCGGCAAGGCCGACATTGCAAAACCTATGCAGCAAATGGGATCGGGGGTGTTCGAAATTGCCCTGGCATTTCGAGGAGATGCTTTCCGGGTAGCCTATGCCCTGCAACATGGAGACGAAATCTGGGTCGTTCATGCTTTTGTGAAGAAGTCGACCCAAGGCATCAAGACGCCTAAGCGGGAGATTGAACTGATCAGGCAACGTTTAAAGACCCTGAAGGAGATGTTGCGATGAAACAGGAACGACAAGAAGTGGTCCGCGGAAGCGGAAATGTCTTCCGCGATCTGGGACATAAGAACGCGGATGTCGAGCAATTCAAGGCTATCCTGGCCGCTGAAATCATCAAGTCACTGGACCGCGAAGGCTTGAGTGTGCGCGGCGCGCAGGGCCGTACCGGGATTGCGGCGGCCGACTTCTCGCGCATCCGCAACGCGAACCTCGACCGCTTTACGGTCGATCGCCTCATGTCGATCATCAACCGACTTGGATCGCGGGTCGAAGTGAAGATCAGAGTGCGGCGGATTCAACCGATTGAGTTGGCTACAGCAGGATAACTCTAAAGAACGGCCCTCCTGTGCTAAATTGAAAAACCGTTCCGCCCTTGTGCAATGAGCGGCAAACGTTATATATCTAGCTCACCCGCAGGCGCCATGCAGACCTCCATTTTCTCGGTTGATGTTGAAGACTGGTTCCATATTCTGGACGACCCCTGTGTGCCTACCATTGACCAGTGGGCGGCCCTGCCGTCGCGGGTGGAAAAAAATTTTAACCAGCTGCTGGATTTGTTCAGCGATACGAATGTTCAGGTGACCTGCTTCTTCCTGGGATGGGTGGCCGAGCGGTTTCCTCACCTGGTAAAGGATGCCGCCAACCGCGGACATGAGGTCGCATCGCACGGTTATGGGCATCGCCTGGTTTACGAACTCAACCGGACCCAGTTCTATGAGGATGTCCGTCGCGCGCGCCTGCTGTTAGAAGAGATTGCCGGGGCGGAGGTATTGGGTTACCGCGCCCCCGGTTTTTCCTCTACCGAGGAGACTCCCTGGTTCTTCGATGCGCTGGCCGAGGCCGGCTACCAATATGATTCCTCGGTATTTCCGGCGCAGCGCGGACACGGCGGCATGCCTCAGGGCAGGCGGGAGCCTCACCGCACCGGGCAGCATGATGCGCTATTGGAGGTTCCGATCACGGTTGCCGATCTTATGGGTAAGCCGATGTGTTTCTTCGGTGGAGGATATTTGCGGCTTTTCCCCTATTGGTTGATTCGTAAGATGGCGCAGCAGGTCCTTAACGAAGGACGGCCTGTAGTGTTCTATATCCATCCTCGTGAGATCGATCCGGAGCATCCCCGCTTACCCATGGGCCGAATACGCCGCTTCAAGTCGTACGTTAACCTGGAGTCCACGGAAGCGAAGCTCCGGCGGATCTTCCGCGACTTTCCCATGACTACGTTTAAAAACACTCTGAGCAATTACCCCCAATTGGCAACTACCCATGTCGCTTGATCGAACCCAAACATTCTTTCATCAGTACGCCAACGATTTTGACGCCATTTATGGCAATCAGAATGGACCGCTTGACCGTGTCATCAATCGGCTCTTCCGCAAGAGCATGAGACTGCGCTTCGAGAAGTCGATTGCGGGCTGCGATCCAATCCAAGGCAAGAACGTTCTCGATGTCGGCTGCGGGCCGGGCCACTACTCCATCACACTTGCTCAACGCGGCGCCGCCCGGGTAGTGGGAATTGACTTCGCAGAAGGCATGTTGCGGCTGGCCGGCGAACATGCGAACAAGGTCGGTGTCGGTGATCGCTGCAATTTCATGGTCGCCGATTTCTACCAGTACGCTCCTGAGGAACTGTTCGACTACGTGATCGTGATGGGCTTCATGGATTACATGCCCGACCCGGAAAAAGTGGTCGCCAAGGTCTTATCGCTGACCAAAGACAAAGCGTTCTTCTCGTTTCCAGTCGCAGGGGGACTGCTGGCATGGCAACGCAGCCTCCGTTATAAGAAGCGCTGCGATCTGTTCCTCTATACCGAAGAGCAATTGAAGAAGATGTTCTCGCAATTTCCCGGCACAACTGCGACGGTCGAGCCGATCAGTCGAGATTTCTTCGTGACCCTCGCTCGTAACAGCAAGTAAAGCTGGTGCACTCGGATTCAGACTCCGGTACTGGTCGGCACCTTCGGATCAGCGGGGGATGTTGGCTGGGGAGTTGCACTGCGGTACGTCGCTTCCTTCCAGAGACTGGTAGGGGTTACAAAATAGACCCGCACCGCCGCTAGCGAGGCAGCCATCAGAACAACGAAAGTGCGAATCGGAGATGTCACCTTCTTCAGTGGGAAGCGGTCAGGCACGAGCGGATCGATTGCCGCCAATCCATAGAATCCTACCTGTCCCCACAACGCCAGACTTCGCCAGAAGGGCGGCAAGCCAAGGGTCGCCAGCGCTATCGCGATCATGCAATACGGTATGACAATGCGCCCATACTTGGCCGACAAGAAATGGAACCGCATCCGGTTCCGTGGGCCAAGCAGTTCGGGCATGATTGTGAGCATCTGGTAGAGCCCCGCCTGCAAACGTACTTTGCGACGAAACTCCGAGTGCAGAACCGTAGGGAGGTCGTACATGGTGGCCGTCGGTTCGTATAGGATCCGGTAACCTTGGAAGAACGCCTTCAGTGGTACATAAACATCGTCCAGTAACGTTCCGGGCGGAAGTGGCGTCCATAGCGAGCGCCGCATGGCAGCGAAGGCGCCACTGTAGCCGAAGGTCGAGTCAACCCGCGTAAGACGCTGGCGGATCCAATCCTCGTAACGCCAATAGGCAGTCGTGGTCGCCTCCTCATGGATGTCCCCTTCGACAATGACCGTTCTCGGGCTGACCGCCCCGACTCTGGAGTCACCAAAGCAGGCGATGATGTTGCGCAAGCAGTCGGTATCAAGCGTCTGGCGGACGTTGTTAAGCACCAGGATCTCGCCTGTAACCAGGGGAACAGCAGCATTCAGGGCTGCGGCCTTGCCACCGTGCGGGACGCGAAGAAAGCGCACTCCCTGGCCGGCAAAGCTCTGTGCGATTTCATCGGTGTGGTCGGTCGAGCCGTCGGAAACCACCAGGATGTCCATCAGGTTGCGGGGATAGTTCAGGCTCAAAATCGTCTTCAGCTTGCGCTCGAGAAACTTCTCCCCGTTATAGACGGCGATTACAAAAGAAACAGTGCGAAGCTTATTGTCCTTCTGGACAGGATTGTTGGCCCGTCTGGCCATCCAGCCTAGCAGCAATGGGTAGCCGAATAGCGCATAGAACATGGTGGCGCAGGCGAGCGCGAAGACGGTGATAGAAAAAATCTGCATCAACCCTTTTTTCTGCGTCGAGAGTAGCCCACGTATTCCAGCGAGTCAAACCACTACAGCACACATTACCGCGATGTATCGTTTCGGTTACTTGGTTCATGCAAACGGTTTTCGAGGCTTTTCGATTACAACTGTCGAAAAAGCAATACCTGAATTTGAGTTGTCGTCACGAACCGGCAAAGTCCTGGAGCCCATGGATGACGGCGGCAGAACCTCACTTTTAGGCGATATAATGTTCGTTTGCTGCATGCTCGCAGTTCCAGCTATATATCCCGCGGAAGGACAACATGCCTACAGACGTGATCATGCCCCAGATGGGGGAATCGATTTTTGAAGGAACTATCACCAAGTGGTTGAAACAGCCGGGCGAGAAAGTTCAACGCGACGAGCCTCTGTTTGAAATCTCGACCGACAAGGTTGACGCGGAAATTCCGGCGCCCGCGTCTGGCACGTTGCAAGACATCAAAGTTCAGGCCGGCGCTACGGTGCAAGTGAATACCGTGGTGGGGACCATCGCCGGCGAAGGTGAAGCTGCTGCAGCCGCGACGCCCGCTCCGGCGGCCAGCACGGCGCCACCGCCCTCTGCCGGAGGAGACGGCAGCCGCTCGACCCAGACAGAAGTGGCGCAGCCTCCCAGTGGCGAGGAACCCAAGCAGCCTTCCGGCCAACGCCCCGGCAAGGAGTCAGCACCCACGCCTGAGCAAAAGACGGAACCTGTCCGGCAGGATGCAGGTGAGGAGAGTTCAGAAGGTGGCGAGCAGGACCGGGTGCGTTCCAGTCCGTTAGTGCGACGCATCGCCAAGGAGAACAGGGTTGACCTGGCGCAGGTTCCGGGAACAGGTCTTGGCGGCCGCATAACCAAGGATGACATCGAGTCGTTTATCGCCAAACACGGCGCTGGCGGATCGCAACCTGCCGTTGCTATGAAGCCGGCGGCGGTTTCCGCGCCCTTCGCTCCTGCACCCTCCGCTTCTGCACCTTCCGCGCCTGCCACCGTCACCCCCCTGCAGCCTGCCGGCGGGGTTACCCCGGGCGAAGTTGTGCCCATGTCGGTCATGCGCAAGAAGATCGCCGAGCACATGGTGATGTCGAAGCGCACCAGCGCGCACGTGCACGGTGTCTTCGAAGTGGACATGACCCGCATCGTGAAACTGCGCGAGAAGATGAAGGCAAAGTTCGAGCAGGCCACGGGCAATAAGCTCACCTTTACGCCCTTCTTTGCGCGGGCTGTCGTGCATGGCATCCGCAAGTGGCCCATTATCAATTCGTCGGTCGAGGGCGAGAACATTCACTATCACTCTTCCATCAACCTCGGCATCGCAGTCGCGCTGGATTGGGGACTGATCGTGCCCGTCGTGAAGAATGCCGAGGAGCGCAGCTTCGTGGGCTTGCAGCGTGCCATCACCGACCTCGGCGAGCGCGCCCGCACCAAGAAATTGAAGCCCGAGGAAGTGCAGGGTGGGACGTTCACCATCACCAACCCCGGCATCTTTGGCGCTAAGTTCGGGATGCCCATCATCAACCAGCCGCAGGTTGCGATTCTGGGCGTGGGCGGAATCTTGAAAAAGCCGGTCGTGGTTACCGACCAGGATGGCAACGACTCCATCGCCATCCGTTCCATGATGCACCTCAGCATTGGCTATGACCACCGCATCGTTGACGGAGCTGTGGCCGATCAGTTCATGGCCGAGGTGAAGCACTTCCTGGAGAACTGGAACGAGGAACTGCTGTAGAGGGCTGTCAGCTTTCAGCTAAGGCTTAACGAAACGGCAGGGTAACAGGCCCTGCCGTCTTATTTTGCGGCAGGATTGGTCTTTCCGGGTCGCAAACCGCTGGCAGCAATTGCGAGGCTGCGGCGCCGGAGTTTTTCAAGAATCTTTATCTTCTCGGAAAAACTAAGTGATGCAAGTTTTTTTTGCATTTCCGGCTTACTCATTTGTTTCCTTCAAGTGCTTACTTTCGAAGCGTACTCCGCTTCAACTCTGCTGCCAATTAATCGTCACTATAGCCCGCCCGTCGCGCACGCACTGATAGAATCTTCTATGCCGGTTGTACGTCAGAAGCATCCGTGAACCGACGAGGCTGGGCATCTGTCAGTAGGAACGAATTGTGGTAGAAGCGACACCATTCGGAGGACAAGCGCTGGACCGGACGAGAATCATGAGTTCTTTTGCGCAAGAGCCGCCGCAAGAGGGTAATGGGCTGGAGCCCCGCGGTCCCGTGCTGGTGATGCCGCCCCCGCTTCCTCCGAAGAAGCCGCACGTCTGGCTGCAGCGGATCTGGCTGGTGGTATTCGTGCTGTTCTGCCTGGAGGTGGGCATAATCCTCACCGCGCTGCCCTGGACCGGCATCTGGACCGAGAACTCGCTTCTGCTGGGATATCCACAACTCCGCGAATTCCTCATGCAAAATTTCGTGCGTGGCTTGGTCAGCGGTCTCGGCCTGGTTGATATTTGGATGGGAGTCGCCGAGGCGGTCCGCTACCGCGAAGCCCCCTGACGTGCAGTCCTTTCTCTACCTTCCGCAGGTTTTTCGCATCCAACCCTTATCTCCCGGAAATTCTCGATGGACTGAGACACTAATCCATGGCTGACAAGACGGACGAGCATCTTCGCCACAATCGCGCGCCTCTGGCTTACGAGAACAAGAAATTTCTTAACAGCCCTGACGGCCGTATCCTTCGCATTCTTGCCGAATATCAGGAACCGCTGTCGCGCTTTCGCCGCGAACGCATCCAGGACACGATTGTGTTCTTTGGCTCGGCACGCTTTCATAGCCGCTCGCAAGCCGAGGAGGCCCTGCAACTGCTGGACAAGCCGGGTTCGGCGACTCCCGCGCCCGAAGAGGAGCAGGAACGCTTTCGTCGCGCGCGGGCCGACGTCGAGATGGCTCGCTATTACGAAGACGCGCGCAAGCTGGCCTTCCTGGTAACCCAGTGGACGAAGACCATCAATCAACCTCGGCACCGTTTCGTCATTACCACCGGCGGCGGCCCGGGAATCATGGAAGCTGCTAATCTCGGCGCTGCTGAAGCGGGTGGCAAGACGATCGGGCTCAACATCAATTTGCCCTTCGAGCAAATGCCGAACCCGTACATCACGCCGGAGTTGAACTTTGAGTTCCACTACTTTTTCATGCGTAAGCTGTGGTTCGCCTACCTGGCGAAGGCCCTGGTCGTGTTTCCCGGAGGCTTCGGCACCTTCGACGAGCTGTTCGAGTTGCTAACTCTGGCCCAGACCGAGAAACTGGCCAAACGCATCTGCATTGTGGTGTACGGCAAGGACTACTGGGACCGCGTGATCAACTTCCAGGCACTGGTGGACGCAGGTACTATCTCGCCCAAGGATTTGCAATTGTTTCACTGGGCCAGCACGCCAGAGGAGGCTTTTGAGTATTTGCGGGCAGACTTGACCACACACCACATGGACCAGTGGAACACGCGCGAGAAGGAACCAGAGATTGCCAAGACCAGGCCGTGAGGCACTTGTCAGTAGCCCGTTGCACTGATTTTCTATATGAGATTTTCCTCGAATTGCTGTGGTCGTCAAACGGCGGAAAGGCAACTGCTGGTAAGGATTCAAATCCGATTCCACCTCCGTGCCGGGTGCTCGCGCGATTTTGCCATACAGCGTAAACTGTTGCCCGAATGTCATTAATTTTAGAAGTAGCTGGCCGCAGCGATGTGGGGCGCGTTCGTCCGTCTAACGAAGACAACTTCGGCTATGACCAGCGGTTGGGCATTTTTGTGGTGTGCGACGGCATGGGTGGTCATGCCGCAGGCGAGGTAGCCAGCCAAATCGCTGTGGATACCATCCTGGCGTACTTTCGCCAGCACACGTCCCAGATCGATGACAATGCTTATCTGGATGATGCTCCGGTCGGAGCAAGGCTGCTGGCCGAGGCCGTCAAGAAGGCCAACGATGCGATTCTGGATTATGCAGAAGCGCATAAAAACACGACAGGAATGGGCACCACGCTTGTGGCGGCACGCTTCTGCGATGGAGTTTGCAGTATTGCCCACGTGGGCGACAGCCGCATCTACCTGTTTCGAGAAGGGCAGTTACTGCAGTTGACCGAAGACCACTCCCTGGTGATGGAGCAGGTACGCCGTGGGATGCTCACCTTGGAAGAGGCCAAACATTCGTCGGTGCAGAACATCATTACCCGCGCCCTGGGCACCGAAGAGAGTACGCTTCCCGACCTTGGCGAGTTTCCGGCGCAAGATGGCGACGTCTTGCTGCTGACTACCGATGGGGTGTTGCGCCACGTCGCCGACCAGGAAATGGGCGCCATTCTGCTGCAACTGCCGTCGCTGGAAGCTGCCTGCCAAACCCTCATCGACGCAGCCAATGAAGGTGGCGGGGAAGACAACGCCACTTGCGTCCTTGTCCGGGTGCGAAAAGGCAAAACCAACGACAAGCCTAAGAGCGAAAGCTGACCTTCGCATCGGCCGAAACTCCTCCTCTTCTGCCCTGCTACACTCAGGTGTTTTGCATGGCCCAGCCCAGACTGTAAACCGTCAACGCGCCTCTACATCGCATACGAGCTTTGTGGTGTACGCAATCGCCATCTTGCTCGGCCTGTTCTCCGGATGGGTCAATCAGATAGTTGACGATGCGTTACTCACTGCTCTTTGCGTGCTCGCCTTCACCATGATGCTGGGCGTGTGGAAATCGCGGCAGCCCTGGCGATGGGTAATGCTGGTGTGGACAGGCGTACCCGCCGTGCTTGCCTATTATCAATTCATCGTCAAATGGCCCCACGATCGCGGTCAGGTCTATGGTGCCTTTATACAGTTGCTGGCAGCCAGCGCGGGCGGCTTCGGAGGCCACTATATGCGCCAGATGATCGACCACGTATTCTTGAAGCAGGAAGACTGAAGCAGTTTCACATCTGGTGTATAGGCGATGGGTGGAGCACGCCTTTCAGGCGTGCAACTGCCGTCAGTTCCTGAATCGCGCTTTAGCGCCTGAGGTAAAGTTTCCGTTACCTCAGCGGCTGAAGCCGGCTTATTTCCGACCCCAACTGCACCGCTGAAGCGATGCTCCACCCTAGACACCGGGTGTGGGCTGCGTTAAAGTTCCGCGGGGCTTGCCGGTGCTCTGAGCTTTGTGGCCCAACTCACCAGCCCGTGCCAATCCAGGCAAGCTCTCTCGTCCACTACGGCGGTCCGCCGGGGACGACAAAAACGTGGATGAACTCATGCGGGCCTCAGTGCCCAGTTCAACTTCTACGCGTAGCGCGCCCGCATAAATTCGGCCATGGCATCGTATGCGGCGCTCAATACTGGTTCCTGAGGTAGGAACACGATGCGAACGTGCCGCGTTCCAGGTTTTTCGCCGAAGCCGGAGCCATGCACCAGCAGCACGTGTTTCTGCTTTAGCAGGTCGGTGACGAACGTGAGGTCATCCTCGGGGATGTCCAGCGAAGGATGCGCATAAAACGCACCTTTGGGCGCGGCCAGTTTCACTCGCGGCGTGCGTTTCGCCCAGTCGACGGTGATCTTGGCGCGGCGTCGCAGTTTGTCGCAAACCTCAATCAGGTGGTCCTGCGGTCCTTCCAGGGCCGGCCGGATAGCGTGTTGGAAGGGATGCGGCGCGCACAAACGCGCGCGCAGTAACCGGTGCACCGCCTCCATGTAAGGATGCAGAACATCGCGAGGTCCGGTGGCTATGGCCCATCCGATTCGCCAGCCCGGCGCTAGATACGCCTTGGAAAGTCCGTTGAAGGTCACCACGGGGACATCCTGCGCCAGGGTGGCGATGGAGATGTGTTTCGCGCTTGGATCGAAGACCAGTTTGTCGTAAATTTCGTCGGCGAAAATAATCAATCCATGCCGGCGGGCGAGTTCCAGAACACTTTCCAGGGTGTGCTTCGAGTACACCGCACCCGTCGGATTATTGGGATTGATCAGTAGGATGCCTTTGGTGCGCGAGTTGATTTTGCGCTCGATATCGGCCACGTCCGGCTGCCAGCTATTGTCTTCGTCCAGATCGTAGGCGTTGACCGGGCAATCGAGCTTGGCCATGATGGCGCCGTACAGCGGATATTCGGGACTCGGCGTCAGCACGTTATCGCCTGGGTTCAGCAGCGCAGTCAAACAACTATCAATCACTTCGCCGCTGCCATAACCGATGAAGATACTCTGGATTTCGCGGAATCCATTGCGCTCAGCTTCATTGCGGATGGCTTCAATCGCGGGCTTGATGCCCAACGATTCGGAGTACCCGTTATGGCCGTCCACCATGGCCTTCAGCACCGCCTCGATCAGGTGCGGGGGAGTGGCAAAGTCGAACTTACAGGGATCGCCGATGTTGAGGTAGAGGAGCTTGTGGCCTTCTCGCGCGACCTCGTCGGCGACCACGGCCAGGTCGCGAATTGCATAGCGTACATTCGCCATGCAACTCGCGGTCAGCACCTTGGAGACTTCTTGAGTAGCCATGGTTGGGGTTCCTCTTAGCAGGCCCATGAGATTTGCCGGAACGCTCCATTATGAACCAGCACGGCCCTTGACGGAAACCTCGACTAGCGGCTCGGGAAATTGCGCCCAAATCCACACTTTAGTGGTTTCCGCATACAGGAAAATATCTTTTCGGCGCTGCGTTGTACTGGGCTATACTTCTCGCCCTCACACAGCTGTGCTCGCGGACAGGGGCCGCCTGAGTCAGTGGGAAAGCGTTCGCGAGCATTCTGCTGAAGCACTCGATCATTACCATACGAAAGGATGCGGCATGCCTAGTACCGCGATTGTCGATGTCGCCATTGGAATAGCGTTCGTCTACCTGTTCCTCAGCCTGATCTGCACGGTTGTCAATGAGGGCATCGCATCGATTTTCTCGCTGCGCGCTAAGAATCTTGTCAAGGGCATTAACAGCCTCTTCTCCGACAGCAAGATCGCCGACGGCCGCCATTTTGTGGACGCTATCTACGCCCACGGCCTGGTCCGTGGCTTATTCCAAGACCCCAGCCCCGCGGAACTTAAAAAGGCGGCGAGTTTGGTCACCGGAAGTTCCGCGGACCGACCGCCTGCCGCCGATGCTCCTGCGCAAGAACCACGGGCAGATCACGCCACCGCGGGCCTTCCGTTCGTCGTAGCTCTAATCGAGAAGAAGATGAAGGTGAGTCTTCCCTCATATATTCCTTCCCGAACTTTTGCGACCGCGCTGACCGACGTCATCGCTCCGCCTGACCCGAACGACCCCAAGCCGCGCTCCCTCGAGGAGGTGCGGCAGGCAATCGCCAAACTGCCGGATAGCCCGACCCAGCAGGCGCTGCTAAGCGTCGTCGCCAATACCCAGAAGGACGTTGCTGAGTTTCAGCAGAAGGTGGAGAACTGGTTCAACGACTCCATGGATCGCGCCGCCGGCTGGTACAAACGGCGCTCGCAGACAATCCTGCTCGGGATCGCGCTGGTGATCACTCTGTCGCTCAACGTCGATTCGGTGAAACTGGCGCAGGATCTCTGGACGAATCCCACGGCAGCAAAGGCCACGGCCGACCTGGCGGAGAGGTATGTGAGCAACGCCACCGTCAAAACATCTGACGACCTGAAAAAGCAAGCACAATCGCTGGTTGATGTGGGACAGCAGTTGCCGTTCGCCTTCGGGTGGGCGTCATGGCTAAAAGCTAGGGAAACTGCAAATTCCCAAGATGCGACGAAAGTTGCCGCGTTCTGGGCCGAGAGCTTGGTCGGCTGGATAATCACGATTCTGGCCCTCTCGCTTGGGGCCCCGTTCTGGTTCGACACGCTAAATAAATTTATGGTCGTGCGCTCCACGGTAAAGCCGCGCGAAAAGAGCCAGCCGGAGAAGAGCAAGGACAATTAGCGCTGGAGAATGTTCTCGGCAGCCCGAGCGATCCACAACCATTGTGGAGTGGGACTGCGGTCTTTACTCCGAGTCCAACCTCATTCCGGCCGATCGATCTGGGCGCGCTGCAACTTGTCTGAATAATCCACGTACACCGACTTCCACTCGGTGTAAAAATCGATTGCGCCAATTCCGCCCTCGCGGTGACCGTTGCCCGTCGCCTTCGTGCCACCGAATGGCAGATGCACCTCTGCGCCAATCGTGGGCGCATTGATGTAGGTGATGCCAGCATATAGATCGCGCATCGCTGTGAAGGCCTTGTTCACATCCTTGGTGTAGATCGACGATGACAATCCGTACTCGATGTCGTTGGCAATCTCAATCGCATTCTCCAAACCATCGCACGGGATGATGGAAACCACCGGCCCGAAGATCTCTTCCTGCGCGATGCGCATTTTGGGATCGACATCCGCAAATACCGTCGGCGCGACGAACCAGCCGTGGTTGTACGCCTCGCCTTCGAGGCGATGTCCACCGCACAACATCTTGGCGCCTTCTTCCTTGCCGATCTTGATGTACTTCAAATCGGTCTCCATCTGGTTGGAGTTGACGGCCGGGCCCATGTCGACGCTTTCGTCTAGACCATTGCCAACCTTCAGTTTCTTGGCGCGCGCCACCAGTTCATCCACGAACTTCTTGTACACGCCCTTCTGGATGATGATGCGGCTGGTCGCGGTGCATCGCTGCCCGGTGGTGCCGAACGCGCCCCAGAGCGCGCCTTCCAGCGCGAGGTCGAGGTTGGCATCGTCGAGCACGATCATAGGATTCTTGCCGCCTAGCTCCAGCGAGCAGTGTTTGAACGTCTTGGCCGCCTCCTGCCCCACGATGCGTCCTACTGCCGTCGATCCCGTGAGCGATACCGCGCGCACGTCAGGATGCTCGGTCATCGGTGTGCCCACTTCTCCGCCGAACCCGGTGACGATGTTCACCACGCCCGCCGGAATGCCGGCATCATGCAGCGTCCTCACAAAGTTCAACGTGGAGAGCGGGGTGTCTTGCGCGGGCTTGATCACTGCTGTATTGCCGGCAACCAGTGCGGGGAACAGCTTCCACGACGGGATCGCCATGGGGAAGTTCCAGGGCGTGATCATGGCGCACACGCCCAGAGGCTGGCGGATGGCCATGGCGAATTTATTGGGCAGCTCCGAGGGCACGGTCGGCCCGAACAGACGGCGGCCTTCGCCGGCGGTGTAGTAGCCGCAGTCGATGGCCTCCTGCACGTCGCCGCGGGTCTCTTTGATGACCTTGCCCATCTCGCGGGTCATGTCGCGCGCGTAGTCTTCCTTGCGCGCGATCAGCAACTCGGAAGCCTTGTACAGCATCTCGGCGCGGCGCGGCGCAGGCACCAGACGCCACTTCTTGAACGCCTGTTTGGCGGTTTCGATGGCATGGTCCACGTCTTCCTTGCCCGATTTCTGAAAAATGCCAACCACTTCACGAGTGTCGGCGGGGTTGAGATTCTCAAAAGTGCGACCGGTGCGGCTCTCCACCCACTCGCCGCCAATAAAATTCTTGAAGACCTTGGTTTTAGGGCCGGTGTGAACGCCTGCCGGCTTCTGTTCCATAGTAGCCATAAGATTGCCCTCCGTAGCGAACTGCAAGCCTTTCAATCGTATCGGGTGTGGAAGAGGGCTGCAACCCAGCAGGGAGGCTCTTGTAGATGCTCCAAGATAATGTCACCCCCTAACTGCAACGAGACTTTGTCGCCCTCGAAGGATGGTGACGGAGTCAGAAAGAGTTCCAACGGGTGAAAGTGATTGAGAATGCAGCAGGCGGGAGGCTGAGCATACGCGAAGCCGCCCGTCTGCTGCAACTGAGTGAACGCCAGGTGCAGCGCCTCAAACGCCGCTATCGGCCCGATTCCATCGCCTGGGTGCAGCACGGCAATCGCGGTTGGGAAGCCGCCCGACAAGAGCAGTGCCAGCGCCTAAACATTTAACGTGATGGCGTCTTGCCCCTCCCTATTAACGCGAAAGTAACATTCTCCTGTGCTACGCTCTGGTGGTACTCTTACTGGCAAACAACGCATAGAAGCGCCAACTCTTTCGCTTCGCGAGAAACGTGGAGCGATGAACGAAATTCCATCCGGTGGTTTGCCTCGGAACACGAACCTCGTCATCTGCCGGAACTCGGGCATTTTGGTTTACTGCGCACGTGTGCCGCTTCTGTCATAAACTATAGGCATCCCAAGAAAGAATAGCTTGTAATGTCATCTAACGGTTTTCATAGTAGCGCCTCTCGATTCAGCAATTTGCGCTCACTGTTCAGCATGTTCTCCAGCGACCTTGCCATTGACCTGGGGACGGCGAACACGCTGGTTTACGCCCGCGGCAAAGGCATCGTCGTCAACGAGCCCTCCATCGTCGCCATCAACAAAAATACCGGTGAAGTAGAAGCGGTGGGCAAAGAGGCCAAGGAGATGCTTGGCCGCACCCCCGGCAATATCGTCGCCATCAAGCCGATGAAGGACGGTGTGATCGCCGACTTCAAAGTCACCGAGAAAATGCTGAACTACTTCATCCAGAAGGCGCACAACCGCAAGATGCTGGTGCATCCTCGGATCGTCATCGGCGTGCCTTCGGAAATCACGCAGGTGGAAAAGCGCGCGGTCATGGACTCGGCTTATCGCGCCAAGGCCAGCGAAGTGCATCTGGTGGAACAGGCCATGGTGGCGGCCATTGGCGCAGGCCTGCCTATCACCGAGCCCAGCGGCAACATGGTGGTCGATATCGGCGGCGGCACCACCGACATCGCTGTCATATCGCTCAGCGGCATCGTGTATTCGCGCTCGGTCCGCATGGCGGGCAATCAGATGGACGAGTCCATCATGAATTACCTGAAGCGCAAGTACAATCTGCTGATCGGCGAGCGCACCGCCGAACAGATCAAGATCGAAATTGGCTCCGCCTATCCGCTGGACAAGCCGCTCACCATGGAGATCAAGGGGCGCAACCTGATCGAGGGCGTGCCCAAAACCATTACGATTGACGACAGCGAAATTCGCGAGTCGCTTAGCGAGTGTGTCTCGACCATCATGAACGCGATTCGGGTCGCGCTGGAGCGCACGCCTCCAGAATTGTCGGCCGACATCAGCGACCGCGGCATTGTATTGACCGGCGGAGGCGCGCTGGTAAAGAACCTCGATAAACGCATCCGCGAAGAGACTGGATTGCCGGTTTCGATTGCGGACGACCCGTTGTGCAGTGTGGTTCTGGGCACGGGAAAAATGTTGAGCGACTTCAAGCTGCTGCGGAAAATATCGATTGACTAGGTAGCGGGTTCATCGCTCGCCGGCACCAGCCCATTTTGAGTTTTGCGTTTTCCGAAGCAGTATAGGTATGGACACATTCCTCGGCCGCTATAAGAACCTGATTGTGCTGGCGGCCATTCTGTTCGCCCAGATTATTGCCCTGGCCGTGCAGGTGCGCCGGCCAACGCAAGGCGGCGACACCCGCCTCCTCCGCCTGTGGGCGATCTCCGCGGTAACTCCTGTCGAAACGGCTGTGGTCCACACCCAGACATGGGTCCACGACATCTGGCACAACTACGCTTACCTTCGCGGTGTTCGCCGCGAAAACCGGGAGCTGCGCGCCGAAATCGACCGCATGAAGATCGAAGACGCCCGCTACGCCGAAGATGCCCGCATGGCGCGCCGGGTCCAGGCCCTGCTCGCATTCAAAGAGCAGTACGTCGATACCACGGTCGCGGCCCAGGTCATCGGCACCAGTGGCAGTGAGCAGTCGCGCATTCTATATCTGGATAAGGGATCGAAGGATGGCCTCAAGCCGGACATGGCCGTCATCACACCGGCGGGCATCGTAGGCAAGATCGTGCAAGTCTTTGCTGATTCCTCACAGGTTTTGCTCATCAATGATCAAAACAGCGGAGTGGGCGCTGCCCTGAAAGCCTCACGCCTTCAAGGCATCTTGCGGGGGGCGTCGAATGGCGTGACTACCCTGCAATACGTGATGAGCGACGAGAAGGTGGAGCCCGGCGAGGAGGTGATCACCAGCGGTGGCGATCGAATCTTTCCCAAAGGCCTGCCGGTCGGCAAAGTCGTTTCGGTCGAGCCCGGCAAGGACCTTTTCTTGAATATTCGCGTCGTGCCTTCAGCCCAACTCGACCAGGTCGAAGAAGTATTAGTCGTTACGAAAATCACGGAGAAGATGCCCGACAGCAAGGAATTGGGGCCGCTGCGTGCATCGGATATTCTGGCCGAACGCCTGCCGACCGTCCCTACGAAGCCCGACGTTGACGCCGCTGGGAAGGCGAAACCTGGCGTTGCCGGCGCGACTGCGCCCGCAACCGGAGCAACAGTTCATCCGGGTCAGGTGGGGACCCCAACCGCGAACAAGCCAGGGCCTTCAGCTACTCCCAAGCCCAACGGAGGAGCTACCGCTACGCACGGCAATTCGCCGGGCGCGGCGACGGGAAGCACGGGCATATCGAAGCCGTCCAGGCCTGCAACTGCTGGCGTAACCCACCCTCCTGCGACGGTTGTGAAACCGCCTAACCGCGAAGGCGCAAACGCACCCGATGCGAACTCCACCGCCCCAGCCGGTAGAGTGTCGCCAGCGAATGGCGCTATGAATGGAGACGAGACCTCGTCGCCGTCCAAGCAATCCAAGCCGACTGCGGAGCAACCGCGAGGTACGAATCCCCCGCAGCCTACGACGCCGCCTAACAGGGAGCAGCCGCCCCAATGAGCAGCCGAGTGATGCCATTCCGGGGAAGCCTTACCTCACGGGACCAGGTCGCGGTCCACGAATTCAGTTGGCCTGCGGTCATTTTCATTCCGCTGATCGCGGTACTGATTCAGATTTTTATTCCGGTGCGGGCCCGCTTCCTGCCCATTATTGACCTGCCTTTCATGGTCACCATCTTCTTCGCGGTGGCCCGGCGTAATCCGATCAGCGGATGCCTCACCGGCTGCGCAATTGGCCTGATGCAAGACCTGTTCGCCGGCCCCAGCCATCCGCTCGGCATGTATGGCATTGCCCTGACCATCGTCGGATACCTGGCGTCGTCGCTGGGTCTGAAAATCGATGTCGAGAATCCCGGCTCGCGCTTCATTCTCACCTACATCTTTTTCATCGCCCACCAGGCGATCTATTACGGCGTAGCGCATGGGCTGCTTCGCCAGATGCAACAGTGGAGTTGGAGCCACGTAGCCATTTCCGCGCTGGCCAATGCCGTGATCGGCATATTTGTCTTCAAGTTTCTCGACAGGTTCAAACAGCGGTGAAAGGGAGCGCAGCTATTTAGAAGAACACCGCCGGCGACACGCCGAATCTGGCGCTCAATCGCCTGATGTGTTCCTTGGTGAGTTCTCGTTTGCCGTGCAAGACCTCTGAGGCGATGCTCTCCGTGCCGAAAATGCTCACGAGGTCCTTCTGGCGCAATCCGTGGGCCTCCATCAAGTGCCGAATGATCGCGATAGGAGTCGCTTCTGGAACAGGAAAATGTTTTGCCTCAAAATCTTCGATCAATACTGCCAGCAGCTCGATGAGTTTTTCCTCTGCCGGAGTAACCGATTTTTTGCTGGTTAGCTTTTCGAGTAGGCGAACGTAGGCCTGGTTCTGCCTTTCGTCACGAATGACCTCAGGCCTCGTCTCGGAAAGCAAAGCGGCATAATTTGCGGCTAATGCGTTCATCTCTTCCACTTACCTCGGTTGTATTCACTATGCGTCAGAAGCTGTTTGACGAAAATGATCTGCCATCGGTACTCAATTTTGACGATCAGCCGATAGCTGTTCCCTTTGATGTTGAACACCGTATATGGATCTACGAAATCGGCATGCGGATATACCTTCCGCACATCCGCAAGACTTCGCCAAGTCGCGTGTTTAGCGACCTTGTGCCACTCTGCTATTGGTCCCTCGACTGATGGGTCAACAGTAACAACGTCGCGCCAGGCACTCTTGCTGATGACTCGCATTTATGGGGGACGCTCGGTCGATTACCGCTCCAATTGTACTTCGCAAATTGCGAAGAAGCAATTAGACTCCGTCGGACGACTGCAGCCGATACACCCGGAGCGACTTCAGCGGCGAGGACGGAGACCAATTCCAAATCGACTCCCTCGGGGGCGATACAGAAGCATTAAGTGCCCCAGGATGTAAATGGATCACGCCCTTTTTCCTCTCCGCCCACACCCTGATTCGGGCTACAATGAGCCCAGAGTTTCATCGCCACTTACCAGATGAAAACGAGGCTGATTTCACCCCAGGTATCCCATAAAACCGGGAAACTGGTCGTTCTAATTTTGTGCGGATTCGTAACTTTCAAAACTTTGCAACCATCAGACCCCTGCGAAAGTTGTAGTTCTTGATGTTCGGTCGCGACGAAAAAGTCTCCCAGCTCCGGCTTACGGCAGTGCAATACGTTCTGCTGGGGGTCTTCCTGGTTCTTGCCTTCGGGCTGTGGCGCCTGCAGGTGGCGCGCAACGACTACTACAGCTCACTGGCCGAACAGAATCGCATTAAGCAAGTTCCCATTCTGGCGCCACGCGGCAAGATCCTCGATCGCGAAGGGCGCATCATTGTTGACAACTATCCTTCGTTCTCTGTGCTGCTGCTGCGCGACCAGAACCGCAATCTTCAGGCTGACGCCGATAAGATTGCCGCTGGGCTGCACATGCCGCCCGACGAGCTTCGCGCCCGCCTGAAGCGGATGGCAGCCGTCCCGGGATATCAGCCGCTGTTCCTCAAAGACGACATCACTCCCGACGAACTGGCGTTCATCGAGTCGCACAAAGAGGAATTGCCCGAGCTCGACATCATCACCGTTCACCGCCGCCTGTATCCGAAAAACGGATTCATGGCGCACATCATTGGCTATGTCGGCCAGGTGAGCGAAGACATGCTGACTCAGCCGCAGTGGGAGCTGTACAACCCCGGCGACATCGTGGGGATGTCGGGCGTCGAGCAGTATTACAACGACATTCTGATGGGCAAGAACGGCTCGCGCCAGGTGCTGGTCAACAGTCGCGGCAAGGAAGTAGGTACTCTTAGCGACGTGGCTGCGACCCCCGGCAAACAGCTCAAGCTCACCATCGATCTCGATATGCAGATTGCAGCTGAGGAAGCGCTGGAAGGCAGGCCCGGAGCCATCGTCGCCATGGACCCGCGTAATGGCGAAATTCTGGCGATGGTGAGCCGTCCCACGTTCGATCCCAACGAATTCGCGGTGCGCATCACGCGTGATGAATGGAACCGGCTGGTCACTGACCCCGGCAAGCCGCTGCTGAACAAAACCATCCAAGCGCAGCTCGCGCCTGGTTCGGTGTTCAAGGTCATCATGGCAACCGCCGGACTGCAGGAAGGAATTGCGCAGGACCTCGTCATTACCTGTGGAGGTGGCAAGAGCTTTTACGGCCGCTTCTTCAAGTGCTGGATCGCCGGACACGGCAGTCACGGAACCGTGGGCATCAGTAAAGCGATTTTCCAGTCCTGCGACTCGTACTTCTACACGCTAGCCGAGAAGCTAGGCATCAGTCGCATCGCAAAGTATGCCACCATGCTCGGGCTCGGACAAAAAACGGGGGTGGACCTGCCTCAGGAAGTCGCCGGTGTAATGCCTTCGGAAGAGTGGAAGATCAAGAACTTCAAGCAGAAGTGGTATGCCGGCGAAACCATCTCGGTCGGAATCGGACAAGGCGCCGTGGCAACCACGCCGATGCAGCTGGCACGGGCGGTCGGCGCGGTGACCAGCGGTGGGGTGCTGGTTCGCCCGCATGTCGCTTTTCCGGACCAGTTTCCCCCCGGGTTTAAGCAGGTGGCCAGTTATAGCGAGCAGGTGAAGATTCCCCTCGACCAGCAGAACTGGATGACCATCACAGACGCGCTGGCAGCGGTGGTGTCGCCCGTGGGAACCGCGCCCAGCGCCCGTTTGCCGGGAATTGATTTCGCTGGAAAAACTGGCAGCGCGCAGACCATCTCCAACCAACTCAAGGCGAAGATGGGCGCCAGCGAAAAGAGTAAGTACAAGGACAATGGCTGGTTTGTTGGCGTCACGCCGCGCCGGAATCCCGAGATTGTTGTGGCGGTTTTGCTCGAGGAGGGCGAGCACGGATACTTTGCCGCTCGCGCCACTGCGCAGGTCATTAAGGCCTACGTTGAGAAACAGCGCACTCGCCAGACGCAAGTGGCCAAGGCTGGGGCAGCAACTTCTGGGCCTAAGCAGGCGGAAGTTGCCGCGATTTGGCACGAGGGCGACGCCAAGAGCCCCGACAAGATGCAAGCCGGACGATTCACGGTTTCGGCCGACGGCAAGACCAAGCCGGTAGCTTCGGCGCCGGGAATGGGAAAAGCGGGCAAACCCATTCATCCTGGTGATCTCGAAACCGGCGATGCGCACGTGGAGATGGCCAGGCCCGAACCTCCCGCCGAGAGCCAGCCGACGCCCCCGGAGACAACTCCTGACCAGCCGCAAACTTCGCCAAAACAGCCTGCTGGCCCGCCAACAATCACACCTGCGGCCGCGATGGTTCCTCAGAGGCAGCCATGAGCCGCTACATCTCCTTCCGCGATTTCGACTGGGTCCTGTTGGTGCTGGTGCTGTTAATTTGCTCTCTGGGCGTGCTCGAGATTTACAGCGCAACCCTCAGCACTAAATTTATGGGTGTACACCTCAAGCAGGTGTATTGGATTCTGGGCGGAATAGGCCTGATGTTCGTGGTCAGTTTCTTCAATTATCAGGCCCTGTTGGAGCGGGTCCCACTGCTGTACCTGATTTCCATCGCATCGTTGATTGCAGTCGAATTGTTCGGCAAGAAGTATCTGGGCGCGCGTCGCTGGGTGCAGTTGGGATCATTTCACTTTCAGCCTTCGGAGTGGGTGAAGTTGGTGCTGATTCTCGCCATGGCCAAGTATTTTGCCGACACCAAGTCCGAATGTACGGCCCAAGACATCGTGAAAGCGGGGGCGCTCGTTGGCGTTCCTATGCTAATGGTGCTCGTCCAGCCGGATCTGGGAACGGCGCTCACCTATATCCCGATCGCTGTAATGGGCTTGTTCCTGGGGGGAATGAAGGCCCGTCATGCCTTGGTCATTTTGGTGCTGGGGGCATTGCTGGCCCCCGTGGCATGGCATGTTCTCAAGCCTTATCAGCGAGACCGTCTGACGAGCTTTATGGAGCCAGAAGCAGATCCTCAACGCCATGGATATCAGGTGATTCAGTCACTCGTAGCCGTAGGCTCAGGAGGCATTTTTGGCAAGGGAACAGCACACGGCAGCCAGACGCAAGGACAATTTCTGCCGGTGCCCCACACCGACTTCATCTTTGCGGCCTTTGCCGAGGAACACGGATTCCTAGGCGCTATGGGCCTGTTGCTGCTATACTTTATCGTACTGATGCGTCTGGTTCAGAACGCTCAGACGGCCCCGGACCGGGCTGGTGCCTTTGTGGTCATGGGTGTGGTTGCGGTACTCGCATTCCACGTCCTGGTTAATGTAGGCATGGTGGTTGGGTTCATGCCGGTCACGGGCATCCCCTTACCCTTAATGAGTTACGGGGGATCGTCGGTACTGTTCATGTTTCTGGCGCTGGGAATCGTAATGAACATTCGCATGCGCCGGTTTGTGAACTGAATTACAAACTTTTTTGCAGGAATTTCCTAGCGCACTTAGGACGCGCTTATAGTGCCGGTACCATTCGCCGGGGAAGCCATTACAGACTGACAGTCGAGCTTCTGAAGAATGAAAACAAGATTACGAGCGCCCTCACGTACGAGGGCAGGCCGGCCGCCAGGAGAACAGGCCGGACAGGATTGCAAAGCACGTCGGTCGAAGCAGGAAACGGCCCCTTGGCTGATGCTGGGAGTGAGGCCACAACCTTCGAAATGCGTGCTCTATACGGTGCTAAAGATTCCACAAATTGTTGCTTCACGAATCAGGTCTGGTTTACATCCCGGCGTAAGCTCCGGTGTGCCCTCGCCTAATCACCTGTAGAGTTTTTCCTGTCCTTGCCAATCGACCGCGCCGGTTGAACCGGAGCACTCCATGAACAAGGAACTTTATGTGTCCTCTACGCCTCACGAAACCAAGGTGGCGCTGGTAGAGGACGACCTACTCGCCGAAGTTTTTTTCGAGCGGGAAAACGAATACACCCTCGCAGGATCTATCTACAAAGGCCGGGTCACGCGCGTGCTTCCCGGTATGCAGTCGGCGTTCGTGGACATCGGCTTGGAGCGCGATGCCTTCCTTTATGTTTCCGATTTCCTCGAGGTAACCGGTGACGAAGACGACGAGGAAGAGTTCGGCAGCATTCCTGTGCCGCGCAATGCCATCGATGTAAGCAAAGCGTATGCCGCGAAAGAGGCACAGCTTAAAGCGGAAGCTGCAGTTGCCGAACCGCAGGTCGCAGAGGAGTTCGAAGCAGTAGAAGAAGATTTCGCTGCTCCGGCTGAGGATCAATCGACAGGCGAGCCGACCGAAGCTTCGTCCCCAGAGGAGCGGGATTCTGGAGAGGGAACACGGCCCTGGCGTGGACGCCGTCGGCGTCGCGGCGGGCGTCGGGGTCAGGGGGACGAGCGCAACGACCGCCCAGAGCCGAAGCCCGAGCCGGCAAAGGCGGTGGAGGAGGCGCCGGCTTACCAAGCGGAAACGCGCTCCCCAGTGCGACCTCGCGCCGATTACGGACCACCCGCGGGCTACACCCCGATCGTTCTGCCTGGCGAATCGATTTCGAAGTATCGCAACCTGTCGCAGCAGCCGACGTCTGCACCGAAGCAAAATGAAACGGCAGAAGAGGTTTCGTTTGCTCCGGCTGAAGATTTCGACCGGTCTGCCCAAGTGGATTCGAGCACCAATTCAGCAGTTGAGGAAGCCCAATCACACCGTGATTTCGAACTTGGAAGCGCCGGCCGCGAACCAGATTCAACCCAACACGCAGCTGCGCCTGCGGCCGAGAGCGCCCTTGTCATCGAACCTCAGGAAACGGAACCCACTACAGAAGCGCACCCGGATCGCGAACTCGAAAAGCCGGCGGCCAGGAACATGGCAGCTTGGGAATCCCATGAGGCAGAGCCTGAGACGAGACTGACATCACAAGCGACGGCTACCGAGGTCCTGACCGCAACCGCGGAGAATCCAACTCTGGCCGAAAAGCTACCTGCCGAAGTGCATAGCACCGACTTCTCGTTGGCCAGCGACGTTCGGGAACAGAATCCCAGCGAAGGCGTAACGCAGGAGTCGCCGGTCGCCCAGTCTCTAGCCGCCCCTTCTATTGCTCCCGAGGGACGCACGCTGGAGCATGAAGTCTTGGAAGACGAGGAGATGGAGTTCCATCCTGTCCCCGACGATCTTAGCGCGATGAGCGAGGTGGAGGGCGACGAAGAACTGGTTCTGGAGGAAGAGACTCTCGACGCTGACGATGGCGATTCGGACCGCTGGATTCCCAAAATTGCCGACGTAGATGAAGACGAAGTCGTGGCAGCCGAGGAGCGTGGCGAACAAATCTACGGCCCCGATACCGGCGAGGAAGAGGAAGAAGAAGACTCCGGCGAGGGGGAAGAGAACAACGACCGCGCTGAGGTGCGGGCTGCGTCTCCCACCGCAGGCTATCAGCAGCGGCAAACCGAGCGTCCAGGCTACGATCGCCGTGGTTTTCGCGATCGCAATCGCCGGGGTGGTCCACGCCGCAACTTTCGCGCGCGTCCCAATACCAACCGCAACCAGCCGCTCATCACTGACCTGCTGAAGGAAGGGCAGGAGGTGCTGATCCAGATTGCCAAGGAACCAATTGGCAAGAAGGGCGCGCGCATCACCAGTCACATCGCGCTGCCCGGTCGTTTTCTGGTGTACATGCCTACGGTCAATCACGTCGGAGTTTCACGCAAGATCGCGTCCGACGAAGAACGCCAGAGGCTGAAGCGCATCGTCACCAGCGAACGGGAAAACGGATTAGGCGGCTTCATCGTGCGTACCGCTGCGTCCAACATCAAGGAAGAAGACCTGCGCGCCGACATTCGCTTCCTGAAACACTTGTGGGCCGAAATCAAGAGCCGCGCCGAAAACAGCAAGTCGCCAGCTCTGATCTATCACGACTTGAACCTGGTGGAACGTGTCTTGCGCGATCAGGTCAATGCCGACTTTTCGCAGATCTGGGTGGACACCGAAGACGAGTATGAGCGCGTCGTGCGCTTTGCCAGCCGCTTTCAACCGTCACTGGTGCGTCGCATCAAGCTCTACACCAAAGATACCCCGTTGTTCGAGCAGTTCGGCATTCAGGACGAGATCAATCGCTCACTGAAGTCGAAGGTGTGGCTGAAGAGCGGTGGGCACATCGTCATCAACCAGACCGAAGCGCTGGTCGCCATCGACATCAATACCGGCAAGTACGTCGGCAAGACGCAGCGACTGGAAGACACCATAGCCAAGACCAACGTGGATGCGGTCAAGGAAATCGTGCGGCAGATACGGCTGCGAGACCTGGGCGGCATCATCGTCATTGACTTCATCGACATGGACGAGCGCAAGAATCGCCAGAAGGTGATGCAGGCATTAGAAGAGGCGTTGCGCAATGATCGCGCTCCGTCGAAGGTGCTGCAGTTCAATGATTTCGGATTGGTGGCGATTACCCGGAAACGGGTAAAGCAATCGCTGGAGCGCACCCTGGGAGAAACTTGTCCCTACTGTGTGGGCGCGGGCTTTGTGAAGTCGGTGCCGACCGTCTGCAACGAGCTTTACATCGAGATGCGCAAGATGGCGAAGTTGCACGATAAGACCGATATCACTATTCGCGTGAATCCCGAGGTAGCCAAAGCCCTCAAGGCCAGCAACGGCAAGCTGATCTCAGAGATGGAAGACTTGACGGGCAAGACCGTGCTGGTGAAGAGCGACCCGCTGCTGCACCAGGAAAACTTCGACATTCACTAAGAGAGTAAGGTGAGTAGTCGAGTGACAAGACTAACCGCACTGCGCATATCGAGGTTTGTCGCCTTGTTGCTATGGTCGGCGTTATGCACCGGGCAAGAGGTGCATGTCGCCCGCGCCAACGGCACTGTCTCCCTGAGCGTTGTGGCACTGAAGCCATACCCCCTCATGTCGGGAGAGGAAAAATTCTCTGTTTTAAGCGTGGAGTGCGCGCACAAGGGCAAAAAGACGGGACACATTCTTGCGTTTTCTGCGGGAGGCACCCTGGTTGAAGACGCGAAAGCCCAACTGATTTTCAACATGACAATATCAGGCACCCGGCAAATGACGCCGTGGGTTCCCTACGGAGACACCATAACCTACGCCTATTTCGCCAAGACTGATGCTGAACGTGTGAAATTCATCCGGTCGTTACTCGACTCTGGCAAGGTTTCAATTGAGTTCAAGCCATTCATGACCGGAACCCCAACCACCAGCGTTTTCGACCTGAGCAAACTTCGCGGCGAGATGGACAAATCTCCCGAGTGCGCCGAGACCCCCACGAAATAGTTCCGCTCGAGAACGCCGCACCAAATCCAACAACGACGCGTAGCCCGCGTCGGCAGTGGGTTATGCTCTAGTCATGCAGGTTCGCGTACTTTACCTGGGGATGCTGCGAGACCTGGCCGGGCGCGACAGCGAAGTCGTACAGCTCTCTGACGGCGCACGCTTGGCCGATCTCTATAGCGAGCTTCGGCGGCGCATACCCAAGTTGCAGGACTTTCGCAACGCCATCGCACTCTCCGTCAATTACGAATACTCCGATGGTGCGGCGCTATTACACGATAACGACGAGGTAGCGCTGCTTCCGCCGGTAAGCGGAGGCAGGGTTGACGAGAATTCATCGGACGAGATTTCTGCGCCGCCGATTTCTGAGCACTCCAGGCTTGTCGTTGAGCCGATTGAAGCGGCTGCCATCGTCTCTGCCCTCAAACATCCCGAAGATGGAGCAGTGGCTATCTTCGATGGAATTGTTCGCAATCATTCGCGCGGTCGGCGCACCCTCTATCTCGACTACACTGCTTATGAGCCAATGGCTTTGCGGCAGATGGAACAGTTAGCGCAGCAAGCATTGGCGAGTTTCGCCGTCCGCGAGGTGCGGATCGTGCACCGCCTGGGGCGCTTACAAATTGGCGAAACCAGCGTCTGTATTGTGGTGGCGTCCGCTCATCGCGCGGCTGCCTTCGACGCGTGCCGCTGGTTGATCGATACTCTGAAGAAACAGGTCCCCATCTGGAAGAGGGAGTACTTCGAAGATGGGGCGGTGTGGGCGGATGGTGAATCCTTTCCTCCGGAAATTCCTTGTGCCGGCGGAAGCGCGTCAAAGTAGCGAAACCGGGGTTTGAGCTAACAATGTTTTCAATGTGCCGGATTCCCGCTCGGGCAATCGTGGTCGCGCGCGAGCTGCTGCTGATTTCTGCCTTGAGTTGCGCCGGGTGGTGTGCGCTCTGCACCGGCCAGGATGCGCTCGCGCAGAGCAGCGTACCGCATCCGCCCGACTCGCAGAAGCAACCGGCTCAGGGTGTTCCTCATCCGCCTGATTCGCCGAAGCGGCAGACGACCGACAGCAGCGACGAACCCACCACCACTTTCAAAGTCAACGTGAAGCTGGTCAATGTTTTCACTACAGTTACCAACAGCAGCGGAGCGCCAGTATCAGCCTTGAAAGAGGAAGACTTCCAGGTTTTCGAGGATGGCAAGCCGCAGAAGATCGCAGTCTTCCGGCGGGAGTCAGAGCTGCCACTCTCGATTGTTGTGGCGGTCGACACCAGCCTCAGCACCCGCGGAGACCAGAAGCTGGAACTGGAGTCGGCGCGACGCTTCGCGCATGCGATACTGCGTCCCATCGATGGCCTGTCCCTGTTCCAGTTCAGCGAGGTGGTTGACCAGGTGACACCCTTCACCGCCGATGTTCGAGTTATCGACCGGGCCATCAATCACATCCGGTCAGGCGCGGCGACGGCACTCTACGACACTCTCTATCTGGGCTCGGAGGCGTTGAAGCAGCGACGCGGCCGCAAAGTCATGGTCGTAATCACAGATGGAGGCGACACCGTCAGCCAGACCAGCTACCAGCAGGCAGTGCGCGCGGCGCAGGAGGCTGAGGTCATTCTCTACAGCATCGTCATTGTACCCATCGAAAACAGCGCAGGACGAGACATTGGCGGCGAACACGCACTCATTCAGCTTTCGCGCGATACCGGAGGAAAATATTTTTACGCCAGCGGTTTGGAGCAACTGGATGCTGCCTTCCGCCAGATTAGCGACGAATTACGCACCCAGTATCTGATCGCCTACTACCCCGCTACTCGACTCTCGGACTCGGACTTTCGCAAAATCGAGATCAAGATCGATCCCGCGACCAAGGATTACGCCGATCCCGCCGAATTACAGGTGCGCCATCGCACCGGTTACTACACCATGCCGGCAAAGTAATCGCATCCCTCGAGTGCGCCGCATAGCAACTGTGAAACGCTTCGGGTTCTGCTACACTGCGATTTTCGAGGTCCTTATGTCGAATCCTCCGCAGCCATTGATTCAGCTAACCAATACCCCCGACTACCGGGAAAATTACGCCAATAGCGTCCAGGTACGAGTGAACGTGTGGGACTTCTTCCTGATTTTTGGCACCCTGCAACAGCAGGACGAAACTCGTGTGGATGTGCGCAACTTTCAGGGCATCTACCTGAGTCCGCAGCAGGCAAAAGCGCTTTACACGATCCTGCAACAGAACCTGGTGAACTACGAGAACACCTTCGGAGAGGTCAAACTGGATCCTCGCATGGGGCCCGGGACGGGTCCGGTTCATTGAGCGGCCTGCGGTCGGTTATTTTTGGCGTCGCAGAGGCAGGCGTTTGAAGCGGACGAAAGTCTTCGTTGCTGAGGCAACAGCTCCGGAATCAAGAATCTCATGGCCCAGTTCCAGTACCGCTTTAATAACACTCGCAGCCTCCTTCGCCTTTAGTCTCTGCCGCCGCAATCGGATAACCGACGGCGAGGCTGCACCCGCAGAGGCCAGTAACATGTGAAAGTCAGCATCAAGAGTCACGACGATTAGGTCTCGCACTCTCGCGTATTGGAGGATCTCGGGATCAGAGGCCCGAGATAAGCCGACATCCGCGGCGTGAAGCGCAGCAAAACCCGATTCGACAAGAAGCCCTGTAGTGGAGCGGGGTAGGCCCTGATCAAGCAGGAGGCCTTTCATGCGACCCGGAAGTCGAGAGTTTCGTCAGAGAGGTTCGCTGCGGCGAATTCCAGGACCTGTGTAATGTCCTCTTGCTGAAGTTCAGGATACTCGCAAAAAAGTTCCTCCCGAACAGGATAGGTGGCAATCGCCTCTAGAACTCGTCGAACGGTCAGGCGCATATTTCGAACGCACGGCTGCCCGCCCATCTGGTCTGGGTCGAGGGTGATGCGATCAAAGCCAACTACGCTCGGAGCTCTTTCCATACGGTGATGTTATCTCCGGTGTTCGTGGATGGTCAATGCCTGCGTGCGGTGAGCCGGACCCTCCTACACCATGGGGAAGCTGGCGTTCGGCTGACACGTTGCAGAAATGAGAAAAACTGCCGACAACTTGCGGGTGCCGGGTTTTCAACCCCACTTGCGCCAATGCCTGCTCGCCTTCGCGCTTATTTTTGCATTTCTATTCATCACTCATGCTTCTCTATTGCGGCTGCCGTATTTCTGGGATGAAGCCGGCTACTTTGTTCCCGCAGCCCGCGATCTCTTACTCACCGGCTCGCTGATTCCACACACCACGCTTTCCAACGCGCATCCCCCACTGGTAATGCTGTGGCTGGCGTTCTGGTGGAAGTTCAGCGCCTTCAGCCCAGCAGTGACCCGAACTGCGATGCTGCTGATCGCCGCGTTTGCCCTCGTGGGTTTGTGGCGGCTCGCACGCGACGTGGCCAACGAAGAGGTTGCTGCCGCAACCGTGTTGTGCACCGCGGTCTATTCCGTCTTCTTTGCGCAGAGTTCGCTGGCCCATCTCGACATGATGGTTTGTGGCCTGACGCTTTGGGGATTGGCAATGTATGTGGAGCGAAGACCGGTGGCCACCCTTATGTTCTTCGCCCTTGCGCCCCTGGCTAAGGAGACTGCCATCGTGACGCCCCTCGCACTGCTGGCGTGGGAGTTGCTTTGTCCCATTCTGCAAGGCAGGGTGCGCGGAGGTGAAACAATATGCTTGGGTCGGCGGAGACCGCTGGCCGCCCTCTCGTTTCTGCTGTGCCTGGTTCCGCTCGCGCTGTGGTTCCTCTATCACCATCACCGGACCGGCTTCTACTTCGGCAATCCGGAGTATTTGCGTTACAACCTGCAAGCTACGCTCAATCCACTCCGCATTGCGCTGGCCATCCTGATGCGGCTCTGGCACACGCTGGGATACCTCAACCTGTTTGTGCTGACGCTGGCCGCAGCGTTTGCCATGAGCCGGCCCCCGCTAGAGGAGCCCGATGGGGTACGGCGGCCCCGGATTCCCATCGCCGCGCAGCTTGTATTCGGGGTGGTCATCCTGGCGCACATACTCGCTTTATCGATGCTGGGAGGCGCTGTGCTGGCTCGATACATGCTTCCGGCTGTGCCGCTGGTAATCCTGCTTTGTGTTTCCACCTTGTGGCGCCGGATACGCCGCTGGGCCTGGTGGGTAGCAGTCACTTGCGCAGCTTTCGTGTTCGCACTGCTTACTCCGCCGCCTTATCGGATTGCGCCGGAGGACACGTTGCTGTATCGCGATTACGTCATCCTCCACAAACAGGCGGCCGATGAGTTGGCGGTCCGCTTCCCAAACAAACGCGTGCTTACTGCGTGGCCGGCCTCCGATGAACTGACGCGTCCTTTCCTGGGATATGTCAAACAGCCGCTCACCGTGGTGCCCATCGAGAACTTCTCATCGTTCGAGATCGAACGGGCGGCGCAAGCAACTGATCAGTTCGATGTCGCGTTGCTGTTTCCCACCAAATGGCAGCCTCCACATCCTCTGCTCCGAAGTCTGCCATTTGGCGAGGAAATACAGGAGCGTTTCTTCGACTATCGCGAGGAGTTGGCTCCGCAGCAGGTTGCGAATATCCTCGGCGGGCGGACAGTACGTTACCGGAATCGCCACAACGAATGGGTGGCGATCGTCGTAATTGAGAAAGTCGAGAATGCGGCCGCTCGCCAGTTCCAGTCAGGTCGCGTGCCGTAATTTGAAGGGGCACGGCTTCAGGTCTCCACCATCCTTCCAGCGGTTAAACTGTTAGCAGATGGCACGCACCACCATCCTGGAATACCTTGATAACTTCCGCCGCCATGAGACCGAGGTGGCCTACGTTCAACATCGCGGTTATCGCATGCAGCGATGGACGTACGGCGATGTGCTCAGCAATGCCTATCGCTTTGCGCGCGATCTGGAACAGCGTGGCATCGGCAAGGGCGACAAGGTCATCATTTGGGGCGAGAACTGCGCTGAGTGGGTAGTGGCGTTTTTGGGATGCCTGCTGCGCGGCGTCATCGTGGTGCCGATCGACAAAATCGCAGCTCCCGATTTCGCCCAGCGTATCGCGCAGCAGGTAGATGCCAGGCTCTGCGTTGGCTCCATACAGAACCACATTGCGGGCACGGCAGAAATCACCTTGGAGAACTTGCGCGAGCAGCTCGCGGCATACTCCGATCAGCCCGTTGTTCCACCGTCTCTCACGCGCGATGACATTGTGCAGATCGTCTTCACCTCCGGCACAACTGCCGAACCGCGTGGGGTGGTCATTTCTCATGGCAACATTCTGGCCAACTTGGAGCCGCTGGAGCGCGAGATCGGAAAATACCTCCGCTACGAGCGCATTTTTCATCCGTTGCGATTCTTGAATTTGCTGCCGCTAAGCCACGTCTTTGGACAATTCCTCGGCATCTTCCTGCCGCAGTTGCTCGCGGCCACCGTGATCTTCCAGGACACGCTGAACCCGACGGAAGTTCTGCATGTCATCAAGAGAGAACGGGTGTCGGTGGTTGTCGCGGTGCCGCGATTGATGGAGTCGCTGAAAGACAAACTGCTGCGCGATTTAGAGGTGGCGAACCAAGGCGCGTGGTTTCAGCGCCAATTCGCAGCCGCGAAAGACCAGCACTTCGTCAGGCGCTGGTGGCGCTTCCGGAAAATTCACAACCAATTCGGATGGAAGTTCTGGGCATTCATTTCAGGAGGCGCGGCGCTCGATGCCGAGACTGAAGAGTTCTGGCGGCGCGTGGGCTTCGTCGTAATTCAGGGCTACGGCCTCACCGAGACAACATCGCTGATTTCCCTGAATCATCCCTTCCGCACCGGCAAACGCTCGATTGGCAAGGTGCTCGAAGGCCGCGAGATCAAGCTCGATGAGAACGGCGAAATCCTGGTACGGGGCGCCAATGTCGCTGCCGGTTATTGGCAAGGCAAAGAACTGAAGCCAGTATTGAGCGGGGACGGGTGGTTTCGCACTGGCGACCTTGGCGAACTCGATGCCGAGGGCAATCTCTATTTCAAGGGCCGCAAGAAAAACGTAATCGTCACCCGCGAAGGGATGAACATTTATCCGGATGACCTCGAGATTGCGCTGCGTCGGCAGCCCGCGATACGCGACTGCGTCGTCGTCGGCCTCGAGCAGGGTGGCAATGCCGAGCCTTGCGCCGTTCTTCTTCTGCGTGACTCAACCGATCCAGAGCAAGCGGTCAGGCAGGCGAACCAGCAGCTCGCGGAATATCAGCACATACGCCGGTGGTTTGTCTGGCCCGAGCAGGACTTCCCGCGCACGCCAACGCAGAAGCCAAGGATCGCCGCCATCCAGCAGGCTATCCAGCAACATTTCGCCTCGGACACAGATCGAACCGCCGCGCCGCCGGGCGCTCTGGCCGACCTGATCGCGCGCGTCACTGGACGCAGCACCGGCCCGCTCTCCGCCGATGCCCGGCTTGACGGAGACCTCAACCTGAGTTCCATGGACCGCGTCGAACTGATGAGTGCGCTGGAAGACCGCTACCAGATCGATCTCAACGAAGTGAACTTCACCAGCGTCAGCACGGTTGGGGACCTCGAACGCCTGCTGCGCGAGCCTCAGAAGTCGCCGCAGAGCGGGTATCGGTATCCGCGGTGGGCACAGCGCTGGCCCACCACGTGGATTCGCAACTTCATCTACTATCTGCTTACCTGGCCGGCGACCATGATCATGGCCCACCCAAAGGTCACTGGCCGCGAGAACCTGCGCGATATCGACGGGCCATTCCTCATCAGTAGCAATCACGTTACCTACATCGATGTTGGCTTCGCGCTGGTAGCACTTCCGTCCCGTGTGAGGCACAGGCTCGCGGTCGGCATGTGGGGAGAGATGCTGTGGGAGATGTGGCGGCCGCCGCAAACCTGGAATCCGTTTGTGCGGTGGGCATACCGGGCCGGCTACTATCTGGTGGTTGCGCTGTTCAACGTTTTTCCGCTGCCGCAGCAGTCTGGCGTACGCGAGAGTTTCGCCTACGCGGGTGAATCGGTGGATCGAGGCTTCAGCGTCCTGGTTTATCCCGAAGGCGTGCGCACGCCGGACGGCAAGCCCGCGCCGTTCCGTTCCGGAGTTGGGATGCTGGCGTCCCGGCTAAACATCCCAGTTGTTCCCATGCGAATCGATGGCTTGTATCAGATGAAGATGGCCGGGCGCAAGATTGCGCGGCCCGGCGAGCTGACGGTCGTGATTGGCAAGCCCATGCGCTTCCCACCCGAGACGCCAGCCGAGGAAATCACCAACCAAATCGAGCACGTCACGTGGAGTATGATGACGCGCCGCACTCCGCCCTTGTGACGCGCGTCATAGCCCTCCGGTGGGGTCTAATGGTACGAATACTTGTTTGGCCTTCGGACAGGATTTCGCCCCGTTAATAAGGGCGCCGCGAAGGACCACCCAATCCGGTTGTACCTGTAGTGGGATTTGCGTAGAGGAGTACGAATGCGGGAAGCAGTGGTTAAGTTATGGCCCGAGATTGAGTGGATTCAGGCACTCGAGCTGCGTGAGCAGGTCACCAGGACCTGGCAGCGCGCGCTCGAACTCAGCTCGCTCACACCAGACGACCTGAACAGCATTCCGTTCACCCTGCTGGTGCCAAACTGCCCGACGACGTTCATGGAACACAAGCGCTGCGTGGTGCACATCGCGCGCAAGGCAGCCGAGAGCATGACGGAATTCATGGGGCGCGCACTGCCCATCGACATGGACACAGTGATTGCAGGCGCAATTCTGGCCGATGTCGGCAAACTGCTGGAGTATGAAAACGTCGGCGGCGAGACCCGGCAGAGCAAGCGCGGCGAGCTGCTGCGCCATCCTTTTACCGGGGTGGCGCTGGCCATGGAGTGTGGCGTGCCTGATGCGGTGTGTCATATTATTGCGGCGCACGCTGCTGAAGGCGACCTGGTGAAGCGCACGACTGAGGCCTACATCGTCCATCATGCCGATTTCATGGCTTTCCTGCCCTTCAAGAACCTGGCGAAATAGAAGGAAAAGAGGAGAAGACTCTGATGTCAACCACAACAGCGCCAGCGCCGAGCAAGGCGGCGGCCAAGCCGACGATCACCGCGATCATGGCGCAATGGGCGGCCAGTCTGAAGTTCGAGCAACTCTCCCCAGACGCGGTGTATCAGGCGAAGCGCTTCCTGCTCGACAGCATTGGCTGCGCGCTGGGCGGCTACCAGCAGCATGACGTCAAGATCGCGCTGGAAGTGATGAACGAGATTGCAGGCCGAAGTGGTGCAACCGTGATCGGGACCGGCCAGCAGATGGATGTCGTCTCAGCGGCGTTGGCCAACGCGCTGATGATTCGCTGCATGGACTACAACGATATCTACTGGAAGCAGGACCCATCGCACCCCTCCGACATTTTTCCCGCGGCAATGGCTGCTGGCGAGCGTGCCGGCAGCGATGGGCGCGAACTGATCGTCGGTCTGGTGCTGGGCCACGAATTTGAGATGCGCATGTGCGAAGCGGCCTTCCCGGGCATTCGCGAACGCGGCTGGCATCATGCCACATTGACCGCGTTCGTCTCGCCGATCGTGGCGGCACGTATGCTGTACCTGAGTGCGGAGCAAATTCAGCACGCCATCGGCATCAGCGCCAGCGCACGCGCTACGCTGGGCGCAGTGACGGCCGGTAAACTGACCATGATGAAGAACACCGTCGATCCGATGGCGACGCAGAGTGGCATGCTCGCAGCCTTGCTGGCGGAAAAAGGATACACAGGCCCCGAGCACGTGATCGACGGCAAAGAAGGACTGGTGCACTGCTTCGGCCCAGAGTGGAAGCTGAATGTTCTGACCGACGGGCTGGGCGATTCGTGGCGTATCACACAATGTGGGATGAAGGCATTTCCCACGGAAGCGCTGACGCATACGCCGATCTCCGCTGTGCTGGCCCTGGTCAAAGACCATGACTTGAAGCCTAACGACATTGCAAAAGTACACATTCGCACCACGGCACGCGGGGCCGACATTCTTAGCGATCCCAGCAAGTACGACCCGCGCGGCAAGGAGACAGCCGATCACTCTTTGCCGTATGTCATTGCCGCTGCTATCGCCGAGCGCCAGGTCACTCCCTTGCAGTTTACCCAGGCGAAGATCATGGACCCCGTAATCCGCGCCCAGCTCAGCAAGATCGCCGTGTCCGCAGATCCCGAGATCGAAAAAGTTTTCCCGGCGCTGCAGCGGGTGATTGTCAGGATCCATACCATCGATGGCCGTGAATACACGACGCAGCTTGACTATCCCAAGGGCGATCCGCGCAATCCCCTGACCGACAAGGAAGTGGAAGAGAAATTTGAGGCACTGGCGGGGCCGGTGATGTCGAGCCAGGCCCGTCGCCGCGCCATGGACGCTATCTGGAACCTGGAGAAGCAGCCGAGCGTCAGTCAGTTGATGAAACTGTTTAAGGCTGATCTTTGAAGGGGCGCGCCTTTAGGCGCGCCGTTGAGCTCTTTGTTTTTTCATCTCGAGCGGGCTTTAGCCCGCGAACGTGAGCACATGGCACAGACCATCGTCGAAAAGATCGCGCAAGCGCACATGACCGAGGGGCCGAGCCGCCCGCTGCGCGCCGGTGATTTTCTTTCCATCCGGCCGTTTCACGTGATGACCCACGACAACACTTCTGCTGTGATGAAGAAATTCAAGGCCATCGGCGCGCGGAAGGTGAACAATTCCGCGCAGCCGGTGATCACGGCCGACCACGATATTCAGAACAAGGAAGAGTCGAACCTGGCAAAGTATCGCAGCATGGAGGCCTTTGCCCACGAGCAGGGCATCGACTTCTATCCGCCGGGCACCGGCATCGGCCACCAGATTATGGTGGAGAAGGGCTACGTGCTGCCGGGAACATTCGTGGTGGCCTCGGATTCGCACTCGAATATGTATGGCGCATTGGGTGCGGTCGGAACGCCAGTGGTTCGCACCGACGCGGCCGCAATCTGGGCGACGGGTGAATTCTGGTGGCAGATTCCGCGGACCGTGCAAGTGGTGCTCGAGGGCCGGCTCGCGCCGGGTGCGACCGGAAAAGATGTGATCGTGACGTTGTGCGGACTCTACAACCGGGAAGAAGTGTTGAATGCGGTCGTCGAGTTCAGCGGACCCGGGGTGGCGTCGCTCAGCATGGATGCGCGGCTGAGTATCGCCAACATGTCCACGGAATGGGGAACGCTGGTCGGCTGGTTTCCAGTGGACGAAACTACGCTGCAATACCTGGAAGCGCGCAATCGTGAGTTACGGGCGCAGGGGATCACGCGTATCCCCGAAGAGAAGTTTGAGCAGTGGCGCACAAACCCTCCGGCCCCGGACATTGATGCGGCATACGCGGGGCGAATCACGTTGAATCTCGCAGAGGTCACCCCGCACGTTTCCGGTCCTGACACGGTGCAGGTGATGCAATCGGTCGCCGAACTCGCGAAGAAGAAAGTCGCCATCCAGAAGGCATACCTGGTGTCGTGTGTGAACTCGCGATTGGAGGATTTGGAGGCTGCGGCGAAGGTACTGGCAGGCAAGAAAGTCGCGGAGGGGGTGCAATTTTATCTTGCGGCTGCCAGTCGTGCAGTGCAGGAGGAAGCGGAAAGGCGCGGCGTGTGGCAAACATTGCTCGAAGCGGGCGCGCGTCCGCTGCCGTCGGGATGTGGACCGTGCATCGGCCTGGGTACGGGGTTGCTCGAAGCGGGCGAGGTCGGTATCTCGGCTACCAATCGCAATTTCAAAGGGCGCATGGGTTCGCGCGATGCGCAATGCTATCTGGGCAGCCCCGAGGTGGTCGCCGCGTCGGCCGTCGCCGGCTACATTTGCGGGCCTGCGAAAGCAGAATATCGCCAGCTGACAAAGCGTTTTGAAGAGCTCACCACTGGTGTGGGTCCGGCCGAGAAGGTCGAAATCCTGCCGGGATTTCCGCAGCGCGTGCAAGGCAGGCTGATTTTCCTGCCTCAAGATAACCTGAACACCGACGGCATCTACGGCAAGGACTACACCTATCGCGAAGACATGACCCCGGAGATGATGGCGGGCGTGGTGATGGAGAATTACGATCCCCAGTTTGCCGGGCGCGCGCGTGCGGGGGACGTCATCGTCGGGGGCTTCAACTTCGGCACCGGTTCCAGTCGCGAGCAGGCGGTGACGGCGCTTAAATACAAGGGCATTCCACTGGTGATCGCAGGCAGCTTCTCGCAGACCTATCTTCGCAACGCGTTTAACAACGGCTTTCTCTGCATCGAGGCGCCTGAACTGGTGAACCGGTTGCGCGCCAAGTTTGCGGATGCAGTCGCGCGCAAGGAGAAGACGATCATTTCCAGGGACGAGGTCGAGGTTGATTTCTCCGCCAGCACCATTCGCTACGCAGGCGAGCAGTTTGCGTTCCCGGCTCTGGGCAGTGTGCCGCAGTCGCTGGTGATCGCAGGTGGAGTGGAAAACTTAGTGAGCCGGAAACTAGGGTTGAGCACAGCGGCGGTGCAGGTTTAGGGGTAGTCTTACAATGTAGGATACAGGAGTTCGCAGTCATGGCAAAACATAAGGTCGTGTCACTGCCGGGGGATGGCATTGGCAATCAGGTCCTGCCTGAGGCGCTTCGGGTGCTCGATGCGGTTGGCTTCGAGGCGGAGTACGTGCCCGCGGACATCGGTTGGGAGTGCTGGATCAAGGAAGGCAATGCTCTTCCCGAGCGCACCATCGAGTTGCTGCGCCAGCACAAGGTCGGTCTGTTCGGCGCAATCACCTCGAAGCCAAAAAAGGAGGCCGAGGCCGAGCTGAGGCCGGCCTTGCGAGGCAAGGGCCATCAATACTTTAGCCCGATTGTTTCCATGCGGCAGATCTTCAGCCTTGATGTGTGCATGCGGCCGTGCTTGTCGTTCCCCGGCAACTCGCTGAACTTCATCCGCAAGAAACCGGCCGGGGGTTTTGAAGAGCCCAAGGTGGACGTGGTGGTTTTCCGTCAAAACACGGAAGGCCTGTACGCGGGAGTCGAGTGGACGAACCCGCCGGAGGTGGTACGAGAGGCATTGCGCACACATCCGAAATTCAAGCCGTTCGACAAAGTCGCCGGCGAGGACCTTGCGATTTCGGTGCGCATCATCACGCGGCCGGCGGCGCGGCGGATTTGCGAAGCCGCATTTCTTTATGCGCGCACGTACGGCTACAAATCCGTGACCATCTGCGAGAAACCCAACGTGCTGCGCGAAACGTCTGGGATGATGGAAGAGGTCGCCAAGGAAGTGCAGAAGCAGTACAACGATATTGCGCTGTGGTCCACTAACATCGACGCGCAGACCATGTGGCTGACCAAGAATCCCGAAGAGTATGGCGTGATCGTGGCCAGCAATTTGTTCGGCGATGTCATCAGTGATGCCTTCGCGGGACTGGTTGGCGGACTTGGGTTTGCGGCTTCTGGCAACATCGGCCAGGAGGTTGCGGTGTTTGAACCCACGCATGGCTCGGCCCCCAAGTACGCCGAACTGAATCCGGCGATCGTCAATCCCATCGCCATGATTCTTTCGGCTGCGATGATGCTTGATCACCTCGGAGAGACCGGTAAGGCGCGCAAGATCCGCGATGCCATTGCGGCGGTCGTGGCTGAGGGCAAAGTCCGCACCTATGACATGATGCGCCTCTCAGGCGGCGCGAAATCGCTGGCACAGGGGGCGGCCTCGACGACGGAAATGACAGACGCCATCCTGGCGAAACTTGGGGTGACGGTGGAGAAGGCTTATGCCGGCAGCGGCAGAAACTAGTGTAATGCGGCGTGGCGAAGCGGGACGCGCCGGCGGCGACGTTCGATCCGACCTGCACGTCAGCTTCGAACAGCGCAGCAGCGGCGGCATCGCGATCGATCTGCGTTCGCGCGTCGAACTGTACTATGGCGAGGTCATCCGGCGGCAGGTGCGCGACGTACTGCGCGCGCTGGGCGTCGAGCATGCATTCGTCGAGATCGTGGATGAAGGCGCGCTGCCATTCGTGATCTCAGCTCGCATCGAGGCGGCGGTGCGCCGCGCTGGACTCGCACTTGGTAAGTCGGCACTACCGGACGCAGTGACGCTGGCAGCGCCATCGCAGCGTGACCGTCTGCGGCGATCACGCCTTTATCTCCCGGGTAACGAACCCAAATATTTCATCAATGCGGGACTGCATGGGCCGGACGCGATCATTCTCGACCTGGAAGATTCGGTGCACCATGCCGAGAAAGATGCTGCCCGCCTGCTGGTTCGCAATGCACTGCGAGCGGTGGACTTTGGGGCAGCAGAGCGCATGGTGCGGATCAATCAACTGCCCATGGGATTGGCCGACCTGGAAGAGATTGTTCCACAGTCTCCCGATCTAATTCTGGTTCCGAAGGTCGAAACCGCTGCGCAGATATCTGACATTGTGGGAGCTATGGAGTCAATCGCACAACGAGCGGGTCTCACCCGTCTCATTTGGCTGATGCCGATTCTCGAATCGGCGCTGGGCATTGAGAATGCATTCGCAATTGCGACAGCGTCGGAGCGCATTGCGGCCATCACCATTGGGTTGGAGGACTATACGGCCGACCTCGGCGTCGCCAAGACGGCAGGTGGAAACGAATCGCTCTATGCCCGCCAGCGAGTGGTCAACGTGGCGCACGCCGCGCGCGTGCAGGCCATCGACTCAGTGTACGGAGATGCGTCTGACATTGAGGGACTGCTGCACTGGGGCGAGGCTTCGCGAGCTATGGGGTTTGAAGGCATGGGCTGTATTCATCCGGTGCAGGTTGAGATCATCCATCGCGCATTTGCGCCTGCGCCGAACGAACTGGAGAAGGCGTTGGCAATCGTTGCCGCCTTCGAAGAAGCGCAAGTTCGCGGACTTGGCGTGGTGAGCCTGGGCTCCAAGATGATTGACGCACCGGTGGTGCAGCGCGCCGTAAAACTGGTTGCGCGGGCCAGAAAGATGGGCCTGGTCGCCGACGCATCCGGAACAGGACAAGCATCATGAGCGCAGGCGTGGCGACAGGCTTGGTTACGAATGCAGCGGGTCGTCGCGTGCCAACTCAGGTCAACGGCCGCGAAGTGGCGCCATACAAAGGGGTTAACCAGCATAGTTCCACGTGGAACAAAGTTGGCCCGCCGATCCGCAGCAGCAGCGACTACCCCGCCAACGGCGACAAGCGCGTCCCGGACTTGGAAACCGCGCTGCGTCTGTGCGGACTGCGCGATGGCATGACCATCAGCAGCCATCATCACCTGCGCAATGGAGACCGGGTCGCGCTTACAGCGTTGCAAACTGCCGCACGCATGGGCGCCAAAGACCTGGTGTGGTTTCCCAGCGCGTCATTTCCGTGCCACGAACCCGTAATTGACCTGATGAAGTCGGGCGCGGTGCATCACATCGAAGGCAGCATGAACGGGCCGCTCGGCGACTATTGCTCGCACGGACACATGCGAGGCCTGGGCGTGTTGCGCTCGCACGGTGGCCGCTGGCAGGCGGTGCAGGATGGCGAGGTCCACATTGACATCGCGGTAATTGCCGCGCCCACGGCCGACTGCTTCGGCAACGCCGATGGCTCGCATGGAAGGTCCGCTTGCGGCTCTCTGGGATTTGCCCTCGCCGATTCCGTCTATGCCGATCGTGTCATCGTTGTGACCGACAATCTGGTGCCATTTCCCTGCGTGCCGTGGCAGATCCAGGGCAACAACGTGGATTACGTCGTCGAGGTTGACTCCATCGGCGATCCCTCACAGATCGTCAGCGGGACCACGCAGATCACGCGCAGTCCCGATCGACTGCGAATTTCTGAGTTGGTTGCACGGTTTCTTCGCGACAGCGGAATCATGCGCGATGGATTTTCCTTCCAGGCCGGCGCCGGTGGCATCGCGCTGGCTTTTGTGGATTACCTCGCCGCCATGATGAAACAAGCGAATGTGAAAGCCAGCTTCGTGCGTGGAGGCTCGACCAAATACCTTGTCGATCTGCTCAACGAAGGGCTCATCGGATACATTCTCGACGGCCAGACCTTCGACCTGGATGCTGTACATTCGATCGCCAGCGACCCGCGTCACGTGGCCACCAGTCCATTCACCTCGTACAACTTTCACGGCAAGGGCAACTTCGCTTCGATGGTTGATGCCGCCGTGCTCGGCGCAACCGAGGTTGACATCAACTTCAATGCGAATGTTGTGACCCACTCCGATGGGCGGCTGCTGCACGGGATTGGCGGCTGGCAGAACTGCCTGTTCGCTGGATGCACGATTCTTGCGGTCCCATCATTCCGCGATCGCATTCCAGTGATTGTTGACGAAGTGACTACGTTGACCGGGCCGGGTCAACTCATCGACGTCATCGCCACGGAACGTGGCATTGCCATCAATCCGCGCCGGCAAGACTTGCTCGACTCGGTAAAGGGCAAAGGCCTGCCGATTCGCCCCATCGAAGAACTGCAGGCCGACGTGGAGAAGATCTGCGGCGGCAAACCTGCCAAGCCCCATCTGCTTGACCGTCCCGTTGCGGCGGTGAAGTGGGTGGACGGGACCGTGCTCGATACCGTGTGGCAGGTAGTGGGCGACAACCCTTACGCGCCGAAGGTGAGTGGGGGAGAGTAATGCAGGCGGTTAGCTGGACTGAATGCTTCAAGTTTCTTTGCCTAACCTCCGGTGCCGCTTCAGCTTTGCGTCGATGCGGCAATCTTTGGCTCAACAGCGCTACAATGGTTCCTCAACACAATGAAATCCGCAACGGAAACCCTGGTCGACAAGTTCACCAAGATGGCGACTGAGCAGTCCAAGCGGATGAACGACAAGGAATTTGAGCGCGCCGTCGAAGGCTCACGGAAGGTCATCAATCGAGCCCGCGCTTCTCGCGCACGGCAGCGCGGAACGACGTAATCCACTCCTTCACATCTTCCGGAGTGTAATCCTTAGGCCACTTCTCCCATCTCAATTAGCCGGGACCAGTTTCGCCTTCGGCCACACCGCATCTTTCGAGCGTGGCTGACTGGGACCGCAGGTTGTGCTTCTGACAAACTGGGGCGCGTGGTCGTCATCGCGCTTGAAAATATAAGCGCGGATCTTGTAGCAGATTCCTTCGCCGGCATCGGCGCGCGCGGTGTCACGCGGCGATTCCCCCAGTGCCCACGATCGCGGTCCGTTGGCGGTTGCGATGGCCGAGCTGAAATCCGCAAGATTCGAGCTCAAGACGGGGCTGTCCGGTGTGGCCGGCGGTGGATTGGCGTGGCCGAGGGCGGCGGCTAAGAGGATGAAACACAGTATGTAACGAGCCATAAAAAAGCCCCCTTTGCGCGCATCATAGCACCGTTCCCGACGGATGAAGCAGTGATTGGGACGAGGCGCACTGCCGGTTTCCGATACGACGAAAGCGGCACGAGCTATACGGCCTCAGGGGGATGTTCTGGCAGCGCGTATCTGGCAATCTACTTTCCAGCAGGCAGTGAAAACCCCGGCCGCCAGCGTGAAAAACTTTCTCTTGGCGGCCAAGCGACGCAGGTCATCATTCTCCTCCAACCCCACAAACCTGCGGGGCAGGGTTTTCGAGCGAACGCAGGTTGACCCAGCGGACATTCTCCGCTGGGTCTTGGTTCGTAGAGCAAGAATCAGCAAGGCGCTGTAGTCGTGCGCGACCAGGCCCCTCGTGTCCCATCCTCGAAGCGGAGACTATGTTCTAATGCTATGGGCGAGATTGAGCCATCTACCGTGATGGCCAACGGAGGAAGCTGATGGACGAGCGCGACCTGTATGACGAGCGGCAAGAGACCAGGAAAGCAACCTTGAACTGCCCTCATTGCCATCAGTCAGCCGAATACGATTTAGGTTGGTTCGTTCGCACCAAGAAGCGCCAACTGCCCCCGCGGGCCGACGAGCGCGACCGCGCAAAATTTGCCAAAGCCCGCTCCTACATGGTCCGCCGCGACGACCTGGTCGCCTGCAAGAATATTCGCTGCCGCAAGCGCTTTGAGGTGTCGGGCGTTCAGTCGGTGGCCTTTCTTGATGAACAGGTCAAACCCGAGACGCGGCAGTGACTGGCTTGCCGCCGGCTGAATGCTGATACTTCTTCGTCTCAGGTCTCACTTTTCCTGATGGACAGCATGCACTGCAACAACCAACGCGCCGGTTTCTTGCCACCGCGCGAGACAAATTCACCGCGCAAGTTGGCCCGCTCATGACCCGCCCTCGGCCGTTCTGGCAGCGCGTCACCGACGGCATGAAGGTCAGCGAGCTCTGGGACCAGTTCCAGGCTGACGCTCGTTCCAGTTATCGACTTTACTCTCAGGACGTAGATTCCACTCGTACCGCGGGAGTATCCAAGGGCAAACACTTCTTCAACGTTGCGCGCCAGTTTTTCTGGGCGATGATGGAAAAACTGACGCCGGCCCGGCGGGTCCTGCTATTGGTGGCGCTGGTCTTCCTCTTTTCCAACATAGGAGGTTCCGAGCAGGGCAAAGGCGGAGAGGCGCACGCCCTCTGGTTCGGCAGTTCCTTTTGGGCCGGCCTGTTGTTGCTGGTGCTGGTGATTCTGGAAGTAGGCGACCGGGTGGTCATGAAGCGCGATCTCCAGATCGCCAAAGAAATCCAGACATGGCTGCTGCCGGCAAGTCCTCCCACCGTGCCCGGGCTCGAGATCGCATTTGCGACCCGTCCGGCGAATACCGTGGCCGGCGACTACTACGATGTCTTCGCACGACCCGGTTCAGGTCCATCCGGCGGGACATTTCTGATTGCTGTGGCTGACGTGGCCGGAAAAAGCATTCCGGCGGCCCTGCTGATGGCAACTTTTCAAGCCAGCCTGAAGACACTTTCCGCCATGCCGGACCCGCTGGTCGAATTGGTGGGGCGCATGAATGCCTATGCTTGTAGCAACAGCCAGAACGGCCGCCGCTTCACCACTGCGTTTATTGGCGAATACGATCCGGCGTCGCGGACCTTGAACTACGTCAATGCCGGACACAATAATCCGATCTTGCGACGGCAGTCGGGCACCATCGAGCGCTTGCAGACCGGCGGCGTGCCCTTGGGCATCCTTGAGAATGCGCCTTACCAGTCAGGCTCGGTGACTTTGCAAAACGGCGATTGGCTGGTGATTTTTACCGACGGCGTGGTTGAAGCTGAGAACCAGCTCCAGGAGGAGTATGGGGAGGCCCGCTTATTCGGGGTGCTACACGCTGGTTTGAACTATGCTCCCCCCGCGCTGTTGAATTACATCATGAGCGACCTTGACCGTTTCGTCGGCAACGCCCCCCAGCACGATGATGTCACGCTGATGCTGTTGCGAGCCATTTAAGGCCAGACGCGGCGTACTTCTCCCACGGCTTTCTCGAATAACTCACTCAGCGCCGCAATGTTGGGAAGCATCTGCACAGGAAACTTGTGGCGCTGCTGCAGGTATTCAGGATCGTTATAGGTGAGCCAGACCTTTCCCTCCGCGTCCCGCCAGAACAACGCCTTCAGTGGCAGGTCGATCGCGACTGTGGGAGCAGCCTGCATCAAGGGAGTTCCGCCCGCCGGACTGCCAAAGATGAGCAGCTTGGTAGATGGCATTTTGAGTCCAACCTTCTTGGCCTCGCCGCTGTGGTCGATGCGCGCAAAGATGGTGACCCCGCGCTCATTGAGTAGCGCTTCGAGGCGCTGCATGGTTTCTCCAACGCTGTATTGACTCGGCAGGTGAATGAGCCCGTTCTGCGCGTTCACAGTTATATTCACTCCTCAATTATTTCCTTCTCGCGGCGCATTCATTATGGATGGCGGTAGCGGTTGTCAGCAAGCCTCGGTTGAAGAACACTCCGTGTAAGAATGGATTGATGCCGGGCCGCTGGGAAGCTGTCATCTTCGACTATGGGCGGGTGCTGAGTCTGGCGCCCTCGGAAGCTGAGTTGCAGGAGTTTGCTGCGCTGGTTGGTGTCTCCGAGCCGCCGTTCTTCGAGATCTACTCCGCCACTCGCCACGACTACGATATTGGCCGCGCCGATTTCCGGCAACACTGGCAGGCTTTCGCCGAGGCTGCTGGTGTTGAGCTTCGGCCCTCGCAGGTGGAGCGCATCGCCGGGATGGAAACCCTGATGTGGTTGCGGGTCAATCCCGAGGTGCTTGCCCTGGCGCGTGACATCAAGGCAAACGGAGTGCGGACAGCGATCCTCTCCAATATTCCGCACGACCTGCTGGCCGAGGTGCGCAAATTCAGTTGGCTCGGTGAATTCGAAGTGAAAATCTGGTCATGCGAACTCGGCATTGTAAAGCCCGATCCGGCCATCTACCGCGCCTGTCTTGACGCTCTTGGCTGCCGGGCAGAGCGGACGCTGTTCTTCGACGACCGTGCCAATAATGTCGAGGCCGCCTATGCTCTAGGCATGGAGGCGCACATCTTCGAGTCCGTCAAACAGGCCAGAGCGATTGTGCGTGCAGGGCTGAACAACAGTAGTCAGTAGTCAGTAGTCAGCCGCGAAAAACGAATGCCTGCCACGGCCTAGCGCCGCGTCACGGGAAGCTTGAGGGTCTTCCGGACACGCGCAAATGCGTTGCCCTTCGTAATCCCGCTGGCGTCACCCTCGTCGATGGCCGCCCGCAGCGCAGCCAGCTTTGCCTCGTACTGCTCTTCCTCGCGCTCCAAAATCCGCAGCGCTGCGCGCACCACCTCGCTGGCGTTCTCGTAGCGCCCACTCTCAACTTCGGTCAGCACGAAGCGATCGAGTTTTTCGGTCAGGTTGACGTTGCGGGTAGGCATGACGGCGCGCCTCCTGGGTATCGCTTCGACGAAATCGTAGCACGGCTAGCAAAGATTGCTAATAAGACCGGCGATGGTTCGACCGGGTCAAGCGACACAGAAACTTTTAGAGAAATCTTGCAACTTTCTCTACGGTTCGCGTTCAATCATTTAGGGGTTGTACTCTGGAAGTGTGCTCCCGGACCTCAGGGCATTGGTCGCCGATTCTTCGGAAAGATAAGTTCTTGTGCAAAGGAGGCGCCGCACATGCGAGGCGCTCGTTTACTTCATCTCACCGTCCTATTAACTTCCTTGCTGGTTCTGCCTGTGCTGGCGCAAGCTCCAACCGATCAAGCCCTGACCAATGCCGACATCGTCAACATGATGAAAGCGGGCCTTCCCGAGAGCGTTATCCTTCGCGAGATCCGGATGTCGAACAGCGATTTCGCCACCAGCCCGGCGGCGCTGATCCAGCTGAAAAAACAGGGTGCGTCGGAACGGATTTTGCACGCGGTCCTGGATAGCCAAATGGGTGCAAGCCAGCCCGAGCCAGCACCGCGGGCCACGCCACGTGTTGTTGCGCAAGTCGCGGCGCCGGGCTTGCACCACCTGCCCTCCGTTGAAGCCGACATGCGGATCAATTCCACCGCCATTGGTCATGTTTCCATGGGCCACAACCACATACAGGTGGACCGTTCCGGCGTGCCCTTGTTCAGCCTGCAATGGCAAGACGTTAAGAACAAACAGTAACAAGTAGGGCCATCCGCCGGATGCGCTGAAACATACTCCCTGCTGATTCCGTATTATTCTCGGTGGGCATTCCGTCTCTGGAGAACTGGATGGCTACCGTTTCCAATCTCTCTCCGTTAGAAGATCGCAAGAGTTCGGCCCGCTGGTATGCAACCGGGTTTGCGGCAGTCGCCTTGATTGTTACGGCGCGCCTCGTGCTTCACCTGCTTACGGCTACCCGTTACGGAATTTTTCGCGACGAACTCTATTACATCGCCTGCAGCCGCCATCTGGACTGGGGCTACGTCGATATGCCGCCGTTCATTCCGGCGGTGACGTGGCTGTTCACCACACTGTTGGGGTCGTCGCTGTTTGTCATCCGCTTGATCCCGGCAATCGCGGGGTGCGGAGCCATCGCGCTCACCGGGTACCAGGCGTTCCAGTTCGGCGGACGGCGCTTCGCGATGGCGCTGGCGGCCTTGGCGCTGGCGGTTTCACCTGTGTTCGTGATTAACGGGCACCTGCTAGGCACTAACGACTTCGAGCCGCTCTTCTGGATGGGCTGCGCCTCCATCGTCATTCGCATCATCCAGACCGGCAATCAGAGGCTGTGGCTATGGTTCGGCGTGCTGGCGGGCATCGGTCTGCAAAATAAGTATTCGATCGCGGTGTTCGGCGTGGGAATCGTTGTTGGATTGCTGCTTACGCCGGAGCGAAAAGCTTTCGCCAACAAGTGGATCTGGATTGCAGGCGCGATCGCATTTCTGATTTTCCTGCCGAACTTGCTGTGGAATGTGCACCGCGATTGGCCGTTCGTGCAGTTGATGCACAACATCCGCGCCAGCGGCCGCGACGTCGCACTGAATCCCGTGCAATTCATCCTGCAGCAGATGCTTATGGCGAACCCTTTCGCGCTCCCGCTGTGGCTGGCGGGATTGGGCTGGTTGTTCTTTGGCCGCCAAGGGCGGCGCTATCGCGTTCTTGGCTGGGCGTATTTGGTCACGCTCGCTTTCTTCATGGTTCAGCACGGCAAGGATTACTACGTCGCTCCTGCGTATCCCATGCTGTACGCTGCTGGCGCCGTGGTCTGCGCAGAGTGGATTGAACGTACAAGGCGCACTTGGCTGAAACCCGCTTTTGTTTTGGTGCTGCTGATTCCTCTGCTGGTGTTCCTGCCTCTGGTTGCGCCGGTCATCAGCCCTGAGCGATTTGTCGCGTTCATACATGCGATTCACTTCACACCGCCAATTAGCGAGCACAGTCACGCGCGCTCTCCGCTGCCGCAGTATTATTCCGACGAACTTGGCTGGGAAGCCATGGTCGCAGAGGTGGCCCGCGTGTATCACAGTCTGCCTCCCGAGGTGCAGGCCAAGACCGGCATCAAGACCGACAATTATGGGGAGGCTGGCGCAATCGATTACTTTGGGCCGAAGTACGGATTGCCGCAGGCCATTTGCTTCCATCAGAACTATTGGTTTTGGGGAACTCATGGATACACTGGCGAGAGCATGATCCTGTTAGGGGAAGGCGATCCCGAGCATCTGAAGCAAATCACCGAGCACGCCGAAAACATGGGACACTTTGAGTACCCCTACGCGCTGGAGAATACTGACATCTGGTACATCCAGGGACTCAAAGTGAACCTGCATGATCTCTGGCAGCATGAGAAAAACTGGGACTAGTTCGAAGGCAACCAGCCGGCGCGAAGTGCGTAACGCGGCCCGGAAGGCATCGCCGCCGTCAAAACGCTTTGCCCGCAAGGGACGGATAGCGCCCCCCGCGGACCAAAGCTACGCTGTGAGCATGCAAACTCAAGTTCAGAACGAAAACCATTGGCAACAAGTGATGGCGCGCGATGCTCGGCAGGACGGACGCTTCGTTTTCGCGGTACGCACCACCGGCGTTTATTGCCGCCCATCGTGTCCCAGCCGCCGTCCGCGACGCGACTCGGTTGAGTTCTTCCCTGATCCACGTGAAGCCGAGCGCGCTGGTTACCGCGCCTGCCTGCGTTGCAAGCCGACGGAAATTTCTGCGCAGGCGCAGTATGTGCTTCGGGCGCGGCAGTTGCTCGACAATGCCGAAGGTGTTATGACCCTGGCGGCGCTCAGCAAGCGTGTCGGGCTTAGCCCGTTCCATTTGCAACGGCTGTTCAGACGCGCCACCGGACTCAGCCCGCGCGAGTATCAATCTGCGCGGCGCATGCAGCAGGTGAAGACCCAACTTCGCAAAGGAGAAGATGTGACTACCGCACTGTACGACGCAGGCTTCAGCTCGCCCAGCCGTCTCTACGAGAAGTCCGACCAGCAGCTGGGCATGACACCAGGCGCGTACCGGCGCGGCGGCGCAGGCGCCGACGATCATCTTCGCGATTGCGCCGACTCCGCTGGGGCGAATGCTGGTAGCTGCCACCCAGCGTGGACTGTGCGCTGTACGCTTTGGCGAAAGCGTGACCGAGTTGGAGCGCGACCTTCGCAATGAGTTCCACGCAGCGAACTTGCAGCGCGACGATGCGGCAATGCGTCGTTACATCGGGCCCCTGTTGGCCAGCCTAAGTGGTGAGAAGACCACGATCGACCTGCCGCTCGACGTGCGGGCTACCGCCTTCCAGCAGAAAGTCTGGCAGACGCTGCAACGGATACCGTGTGGGGAGACGCGCAGCTACACGGAGATCGCGCACGCGATCGGCGATCCAAAAGCGGTCCGTGCCGTAGCCCGTGCTTGCGCAACCAATCCCGTGGCGCTGGCCGTGCCCTGTCATCGCGTCGTCCGCAGCGATGGAGACCTGGCCGGATATCGCTGGGGAATCGAACGCAAAAAGAAGCTACTGGAAGGGGAGCGGGCGAGTAGGACTTCCGTCGCCGGGGCGATAGAGAGCATCCGAGAATTGCGCAAAGGCAACCAGCTGGGCGGTCTGAAGATCAAAGAACTGATTCATGAAGGCCGGAAATATTAAGTAACAGCCATAGTGCTGCGCGCTGCATCCGCATTGGCGATTCCCATTCCGAAACTCGCCTGCGCGCGTCGCGTTTCCCATCCTCCGCCGCTCATTTATACTTGCCCGTTTCACCGAATGCGCTCAAACCATTCTGTGGAGCGATAGGAGCCCTGGTGAAGATCCTGGTTTGCATGAAGCAGGTCCCGCAGAAGGACGCGCCGCTCAAGCTGAATGAGGGCGGCACGTGGATTCGCGAAGATGTTTCCTACGAAGTGAACGAGCCCGACGCCTACGCTTTGGAAGAAGCTCTGCGACAAAAGGAGAAGCACGGCGGCGAGGTTGTAGTCATCACCAGCGGCCCAGCGCGCGCCCAGCAAGTGTTGCGCGAGGCGCTGGCCAAGGGCGCCGACCGCGCCATTCACCTGGAAGGCGACGGCTTCGTCACACTCGACGCGTTTAATACCGCCAAGGCCTTCGCAGCGGCCATCAAGGACGAGAGCTTCGACCTCATCTTCACCGGCTTGCAGTCTGACGATTATGGTTTTGCGCAAACCGGCGTCATCCTGGCGCAACTGCTGGGGTGGCCGCACGCCACCATCATCATGCAAATCGAGAAGAGCGACAGCGGCATTCGCGTGAAACGCGAACTCGAAGCCGGTTTCTTCCAGTTTGTCGACATGCCACTGCCTGCGCTGCTGACCATTCAGTCGGGCATCAACAAATTGCGCTACGCAACCTTGATCGGCATCAAGCAGGCGAAGAACAAGCCATTGAAGAAAGTAAGCTTCGATGAAGTCAAGCCGGCCCTCGGCGAAAATCTGCAGAAGATTGAGAAGCTGTACATCCCGCAGAAAACCAAGAAGACCGAGGTGCTGGAAGGTCCTGCGGGAGAGATTGCCAAGAAGTTGGTGGACAAGCTGCGCAACGAGTTGCGCGTGATTTAAGCCTTATTTCGAGCGGCCCCGGGCTGCGACGCATCCTCATCCCGAGTTGTGTTCGTGATCTTTGCTAATCAAGTGTTGTGGGCCAGGAATCGCGGCCGGCTGAGTTTCCGAACGTTGGCAACCCTGCTCATATTTGGCATCTAAACGGGTTGAACTCATAACGAAAGGAGTTCGGATTATGCCAGGATTTGATCGCGATCAGGTTGCCATTGACAACACGGTTGAGAATCGCCGCCTCGGTTCTGTTCTGCTGACGGTTGGCTGGATACTGCTCTGGATGGACGCGATTCTCGGAACATTCTTCTTCATCAGCCTGCGCAACGGTTCGTGGTTCTGGCCGATATGGCTGGGCGTCGAAGGCGTTTTAGGCCTGGTGCTGGTAACCATGGGGACCCGCTATCGGCGGGCCGTCGGGGTTACGCGGTTGGGACACCACGAACTGGAGCACACGCTCGAGCAACAGCGCCGGGAAGATGCGGAAGAGAATCGGGTGGCCTGACCTTCGGCGCAAGATCGCCACGACAGTTGGGGGTTTGGTAACGGTGAGAGTGGCAAGGCGACGCGCCCGCAGCGGCGGGCGCGGGACGACCATGCCATTGTCGGAAAAAAACGCGAAATCAGCCTTTCAGCCCTACTCGCCCGAAGCTAGTAGGCTGCAAAAGACAGAAACAAGATCGGATCGAAATGGCAGATAACATCCTGGTTGTAGTAGAGCAACGCGAAGGCAAATTGAATCGTGTTTCCTGGGAGACCATCACCGGAGCGCAGGCGATTGCCGCTGAAACTGGTTGGACGCTGGAAGCGGCCGTAGTGGGCAGCGGCGTCGGCGACATTGCCAAAGAAATCGCCGCGGCAAAAGTGTCGAAGGTGTACGACCTTGAGTCCGCCATGCTTGAGCCGTACACCCCTGATGGCTTCGTGGCTGCGCTGAAGCCGTTCATCGAGCAGAAACAGCCCAAGCTGGTGCTGATGCCGCACACCTACCAGGTGCGCGACTTCGCTCCCAAGCTGGCTGCCGCGTTGAATCGTACTCTCATCAGCGATGCCGTCGGCTACAAGTATGAAGGCGGCAACCTGCGATTCACTCGTCAGATGTTTCAGGGAAAGTTCGCTGCCGACGTCTCGTTCGTTGGTGATGCGCCGTACTTTGCGACCTTCCAGAACGGCGCGTTCCGTGGAGACCAAGTCGCGCGAGGGGATGCCGCGGCGGCGGTGGAAACCGTGAATCTCGACGTGGCCGAAGGCGCGGTACGCAACAAACCGGAGGCCCCTTTCAAAGAGGCCAAGCAGGCAGTCGACCTTACGCAGGCGGCAATTATTGTCGCCGTCGGTCGCGGTATTAAAGAGCAGAAGAACATCGAACTTGCCAGGCAGTTGGCCGAGGCGCTAGGTGGCGAGATCGCCGCATCACGGCCGATTTGCGATTCCGGCTGGCTGCCAATGGACCGTCAGGTCGGATCGTCGGGACAGACCGTCGCGCCCAAGTTGTATCTGGCGCTGGGGATCAGCGGGGCGATTCAGCACGTAGTAGGGATGAAGGGGGCGCGCACCATCATTGCGGTCAACAAAGACGCAGAGGCGCCGATCTTTGAAATTGCCGATGTCGCCGTAGTGGGCAATCTGTTCGATATTGTTCCGCCGTTGATCGAAGAAGTAAAAAAAGCTAAAGGCACATAGAAGAATCAGCACGTCAGCATTTACTCTTGAAGTACAAAGCGGCGCATGAACTTGCGCCTTTCTTTTTGCGTACCATTAATTCGTACTTTGGATATTGCGTCCCGTCCTGTGACGAAGGCCCCGGTTGTGTCACCCACGGTGACGATAGAATAAAAATAAGCGCAATAATAAATACGTTGGAAAGGCATAATGATCGTTTTTCGTAAGCCGCTTGAGGGCGTCGAACGCCCCGTAATGGAAGCCGATGTCGTCGTTGTTGGCGGAGGACCCGCAGGCATGGCATGCGCCCTCCGTTTATCGCAACTTATCGACCAGCACAACGCCAAACATCCCGACGCGCCGCTCACCAAGGACAATATCTACCTTCTGGAGAAGGCCAGGGAGGTCGGTGCGCATTGTCTTTCGGGCGCTCTGCTTGATCCCCGTTCCATGCAAGAACTGTTGCCGGGCTTCGAAAAGGAAGCGCCGCTCGATGCCGCCGTCGTGAAAGAGGCGGTTTACTTTCTGACCCGCACCGGCAAGTTCAAGTTTCCCATCACGCCCCCGCCCATGCGTGATCATGGAAACTACGTTATCTCCATCAACAAGTTCGTGAAGTGGCTGGGCAGCAAAGTTGAAGAGGCGGGGATCACGATCTTCACCGGCTTCGCCGGCTCCGAACTGCTTTTCGAAAGTGGCCGCGTTGTGGGAGTGCGCACCGACGATAAAGGCGTGGACAAGAACGGCGAGCGCAAATCTAACTTCGAACCCGGCTACGATTTGAAAGCCAAGGTCGTGATCCTCGCCGAAGGCACGCGCGGCTCGCTAACCAAGCAGCTCATCGGGCGCTTCCAGCTCGATAAGGAGCGCAATCCACAAACCTATGGGGTCGGAGTGAAGGAGCTGTGGGAGCTGCCCGCCGGACGCGTCGCGCCGGGCGAAGTCATCTACACCATGGGATACCCGCTGACCTTCAACGAATATGGCGGCGCGTGGATTTACGGCGCCAAAGATAATCTGGTGTCGCTTGGTTTTGTCACTGGGCTCGATTATCGTGACCCACGGCTCGATCCGCAACGCGTGCTTCAGGAGTTCAAGAAACATCCCTTCATCGCCAAGTTGCTGGAAGGCGGCAAGATGGTGCGCTATGGCGCCAAGTCGCTGCCCTATGGCGGCTGGTGGTGCATTCCACCGCTGGCCGGCGATGGCTGGATGGTGCTGGGCGACTCAGCCGGCTTTTTGAATTCACAGCGCCTGAAGGGGATTCATCTTGCCATCAAGAGCGGGATGCTGGCGGCTGAGACTGCCTTCGATGGCATGGTGAAGAACGATTTCTCGCTCGGCCTGCTGGAGACATTTCAGGATCGCGTGGAGAATAGTTGGATCAAGACCGAACTTTGGCCGGTGCGCAACTTTCACCAGGGTTTCGAGAGCGGGTTCATGTCGGGCATGTTCCACGCGGGCATTCAGCAATTCACGGGCGGCCGCGGCCTGCGCGCACATTACACCAATGAGGCGGGACACCGTCGCATGGAGCCGTTGAAGCGGCTTCCCGCGGACGGCGGGCCGGAAGCGCTTATCATCGGCCCCGCCAAGGGTGACGGCAAACTCACCTTCGACAAGTTGACGGATGTGTATTACTCCGGCACCAAGCACGAAGAAGACCAACCGGCGCACCTCGTGATCCACGACACCGACATCTGCAACGAGCGCTGCGTGAAAGAATACGGCAATCCTTGCAAGAATTTTTGTCCGGCCAACGTTTATGAGATGGTTGAAGCCACGGACACGCCCAGCGGATTGCAGATCCATCTGAACGCATCGAACTGTGTACATTGCAAGACCTGCGACATCATGGACCCCTACGAGATCATCACCTGGGTACCGCCGGAAGGCGGCGGCGGGCCCAACTACGACGGAATGTGAAGAGGCCGCTTTGGGCTATTCGCCTTTCGCTCTTCGCTAGCGATTCATGCTGCTAGCCGACTCCGTTGTGACTGAATGTGGGAGATTGCATATGAAACTGACTAGAACTGCTGCTGTATACACGGCACTGCTCTTGGCAGCCCTTGGAACTGTGTGGCAGCTTGGAAAGCATGACGTTGCTGCAGTTCATGCTCAAACGAGCGTGACCATACCTAAAGCCTGGGGCACGCTGAAGGGAACTGCCGTTAACGGGGCAGACTACGTGTTTGAGGCATCGGACGGAACTATCAGAGTGGTGGCTATGGGAACTGGAAAAGTCGACGCTACCGCAAAACGGGAATAGACGGTCGAGTCTTTGCGGTGATCGAGAACCGCGAAGGCGTTCGGTCAGCCCTTTTTGCTCCGGTCCACAAAAGCCACGTCACCGTAGGAAGCTTCAATTTGAGGCACGCTACAAATGTGTTTGAAGTCGCCCCTTTTGACACATCCCCAAATGTCGCCCCCCTGGTACGGTCAGAATTGCCATTAACCTTAGCAAACGGTTCCTTCCGTCACACTGAAGTGAGTGGCGCGATTAGAAGGCCTTTACCTGGCAGTCCCCGCTGATTTGCTCCTGTGCTGCTTTCTCCCCGCTTGTGCATCTATAATCCCTTAGTACTGTTTCCGACCTCCGTGGCCTAACGGACTACCTAAGGCTGCGGCGGCGGTGTTTCGCAGATCTTGCGGGACCGAGGGTGTGGCGGGAAACGGCCATGCCTCCCGTGCTTGGAAAGGAAACGACCAGCAGCGCAGTGTCTCTTCGCGCGCCGTCCCGTCTTCTTTCCTGTACGAAACAGACTTTAGTTGTGAATCTGCAGTCCGACGCATTTGAAAAACGTGCCGGGAAGCTGAGTGCGTGGCATAGGGGTCCTTCGACTCGCTGCGCTCGCTCAGGATGACAGACAGAATCGATTGCCACAAGCTAGGAGCTAACAGCTAAGAGCTGCGAGCGAAAAGCGACAGGCGAAGAGCGAATAGCGTGTTCCTCACCGACAAATTCGGGCGACGCATCAACGACCTGCGGATTTCCATCACCGATCGTTGCAACTACCGGTGCGTCTATTGCCGGTCGGGCACCGGCGGCCCGCAATTTCCCGAGATGCCCATTGCCGACTACCTTCGCATGGCGCGCGTGTTCGTTGGGCTCGGGATCACGAAGGTCCGTCTCACCGGCGGCGAGCCGCTATTGCGCAGAGGCCTGGTGGAGATGGTGCGCGACCTTGGCAACATGCGAACTTTCGACGGCCAGCCACTTGATATCGCGATCACTACCAACGGACACCTGCTGGCCGAGATGGCGCAACCCCTGGCCGATGCCGGCCTCACGCGGGTGACGGTTTCAATGGACGCGGTCGATGCCGAGCGCTTCGCCCGCATTACGCGCGTCCCCAACGGCTACGAACGCGTGCTCGCCGGAATCCGCGCCGCACAAGAAGCCGGACTCAGTCCCGTCAAGATTAACTGCGTGCTGATGCGCGGCTTCAACGACGATCAGATCACCGCGTTCGGCCGCTTCGCGCGCGAGGTAGGCGTTGCTGTCCGCTTCATCGAGTTTATGCCGCTGGAGGAGGATCGCGTCTGGTCGCCGGAAATCGTCGTGACCCTTGACGAGATCGTGAGGCGCATGGCCGAGTTTATGCCTCTGCGCGAAATCGGCCACGCGCGCAGCGAAACCGCTCGCCGCTACGTTTTTGAAGACGGCGTCGGCGAGATCGGGATCATCGCACCGGTGTCGCATCCGTTCTGCGGGCATTGCAGTCGAATCCGCGTTACCTCAGACGGCAAAATCCGCACCTGCTTGTTCTCGGTCCGCGAGCATGATCTGGCTGGCTTGATGGCGCAAGGCGCCAGTGACGAAGAGATGGTCCAGTTCATCCTTCACGCCGTCGAGCACAAAGAGGAGCGCCACCACATCGGCGAGCCAGGCTTCGTGCCGGCGTCGAGAACGATGGTGCATATCGGGGGGTGAGAGCACTCAGCCTTCAGCACTCAGCCTTCAGCATTCAGCCCTCAGTTTTCGCGGTGTCCCCTCGCATCCCGCTCTTGCCCTGCTCAGGCAGTTCTTGTATGTGCCTTGGTGGGGTTGGCTGAGTGCTGACTGCTGATGGCTGATTGCTTCTCCCTTGCATTACCCCCGTCAACGCGCCACAATAGATTGATTCGGTTCCTGTCACAGCGCCGTGTGAGCCGCCAGGTCGTGCCGTTCAGGCGGTTCATGTTTTTGTAACTACGGGCTGTCCAGATCATCGAATGAAGTGAGTGGTAAAGAAGCGTCAACCTGTAGCTTCAACATCCCCGTAGGTCGGGCGCAGTATGCGCAGTGGATCTACTGGAGCCGCAGGTCAGCTTTCAACATCCCCGTTCCGGGGCGTGAGATTCCGATCAACGGAGCCGCGCGGCCGGGACTGAAGGCAGAGACAAAAAGTGGCTACAGCACCGATTATCGAAGCGGTATCCTGCTCGCTCGAAAACTATCTGGTACTTCCCGATAGCTCCATGGACGGCCGCATTGCGGAAGCCAAAGCTATCTTGGGCAGCGAGTGCATCATTCTTGGGCATCATTATCAGCGCGATGAAGTGATTCGCTTCGCCGACTGCCGTGGCGATTCCTACCGCCTGTCGCAGATGGCGGCGCAGGCCAAGGGCAGATATATCGTCTTCTGCGGCGTGCACTTCATGGCAGAAAGTGCCGACATACTGGCACGCCCCGGACAAGCGGTCATCTTGCCCGACCTGAACGCCGGCTGCTCCATGGCCGACATGGCTGAGATTTCGCAGGTGGAAGCTGCCTGGGAGCAACTGGTCAACCTTGGCGTGACCGACGACGAAGGCAGCGGCATCACTCCCATCACCTACATGAACTCAACCGCCGCCATCAAAGCGTTCTGCGGCGAGCGCGGAGGCATGGTCTGCACCTCCTCCAATGCCAAGGGCGCGTTCGAGTGGGCGTTGCGCCGCAATGGCAAGGTCTTCTTTCTGCCCGATCAGCATCTGGGCCGCAACACCGGTTACGCGCGCGGCATTCCCCTGGAACAGATGGTGGTCTGGGACCCCTACATGCTGCAAGGTGGCCAGACCGCCGAGCGGCTGCGCAACGCCAAAGTGATTTTGTGGAAGGGACACTGTTCGGTACATCAGCGGTTCCTGCCCGAGCATGTGGACCAGGTGAGGGCGAAGTATCCCGGCATACAGGTCATGGTTCATCCCGAGTGCCGCTGGGAAGTTTGCCAGAAAGCTGACGGTATCGGCTCAACCGATTACCTCATCAAGGTCGTGCGGCAAGCGCCGGCAGGATCGGCGTTCGCCATCGGCACAGAGATTCACCTGATAAATCGCCTGGCAAAGGAGAATCCGGACAAGCGGGTCATCACGCTCGACGATTCCGGCTGCCTGTGCACCACCATGTTCCGCATCTCGCCGCAACACCTGTGCTGGGCGCTGGAAAGCCTGGTGGACGGCAACATTGTCAATCAGATCAAAGTAAAAGACAGCGTGAAGAAGTGGGCCCGCGTGGCGCTTGATAGAATGTTAGACATACAGTGATCATTCGCAAACGTCCACGAGAAAAGTATTGGCGGCGCGTCCCGCGCTATTGGTCAGACCTGCGGGAGTATCGCCGCCGCATGGTGATTCGCCACCAGGCGCACGATCAAGCCAAGCTGGAAAGTATCGATATGGCACGCACGTTCACAGTTTCTGAAGCCGAGACCCTGCTCCCGGTGCTGGAGTCGTTGCTCCGATCCGCCATGCAGGCCAAGGCGCTGATTGAAGAAGTGGATGGCGAGCTGCAATCGCTGGCCAACCGCATCTTCATAAACGGCGGCACCATGGTTGATGTGGTGTCGGTGGCCCGGCGCAAGGCCGAACGCGAGAAGGCAATACAGCGCGCCAAGGACGCCGTCGCCGAAGTTGACGCCACCGGCGTCCAGGTGAAAGACCTCGACATCGGCCTGCTCGATTTTCCCTGCCTGGTAGGCGATGAGGTAATCCTGCTCTGCTGGAAGCTGGGCGAGAAAAAGCTCACGCATTGGCACAGCACTGAGGAAGGTTTTGCCGGCCGCAAACCTAT